>OX638322.1:0-3345000 GCA_951812575.1 Candidatus Binatia bacterium
CATACAGGCTAACGCCCTGAGAGCATATTCGCTTTTCTTCGAGATTTTCATAAACCCCTACTTATTTAGTAGACAATATCCTTCTTGGTCAATCCCCATGTATTTCCAGAGTTTTTACTCGAAGGGTGCTTGACAGGCAGGAATAAATATCTATAGGTAGGCACTTAAAACTATAAAAACCGTAGACTTAATAGAGTTTAAGATCTCATACTGAACAACTGACTCCGAGGAGACCAAGCATGTATACAGCAGGCGACCAGAGGGGACATGCAGGCACGCTTGAGAACCCTGAAGTGCGCCCGCATATTCCCGGCCGTGTCATTCCTATTCTCGAAAGGGAATTCAACGATTTTGATGCCGACGCGCAAAGGTTCCTTGATGGGGAGATAGACCGTCAGACATTTATGGGTTTCCGGCTCCGCCAGGGTGTCTATGGACAACGGCAGCCGGACGTCCAGATGATCCGGGTCAAGCTCCCTTTCGGTGGATTCACGCCGGACCAGTTCGACACTTTTGCCGAGATAGCCGAAACTTATGCACCTCTTAAAAAAGGCCACATTACCACCCGGCAAAATGTCCAGTTCCATTTCATTCCCCTGTTAGAAGCCGCACGGATACTGCGAAAGCTTGGCGACGCCGGTTTGTCGACGCGGGAGGCGTGCGGCAACACGGTCCGGAATGTGGTGTGTGATCCCTTTGCCGGTGTCGACCCGGACGAGGCATTTGACCCCACCCCATACGTGGGCGCACTGGTCCGCTATTTCATTCGGAACGAACTGACCCAGACTCTTCCCCGAAAATTCAAGGTCGCCTTCTCCAGTACCGAGAAAGATCGTGCGGTGACGGGCATCCACGATCTGGGTTTTATTCCCCGTCTCAAAGACGGTCGCAAGGGTTTCCGCGTCTATACCGGCGGGGGGACATCGATTCTACCTCGGGTGGGCCGTGTTTTGTATGACTTTGTTGGGCTGAACGACTATCTCAAAGTCGCGGAAGCGGTCATCCGTATTTTTGACCGACAAGACGAGTTGCGTCAAAACCGCTCCCGCGCCCGGATGAAATTCTTTATCGATCGGATTGGTCTGGAGGCATTTCGCGCGCTCGTTGACGCGGAGATGCAAGGCGACTGGGTCAACAAGCGCGACCTTGACCCCGAGCTCCTGCAATGGAACGACAACGAAGAAGAGCGGGCTCCGCGAGCCCCCAGCAAGCCCGGTAGCCCGAACGGCGACCCTCAGGAGTTCGCCCGCTGGGCTGCGGCCAATGTGCAGCCGCAACGCCAGGAGGGATTTTCGACTGCAGAAGTGAAAATTCCTCAGGGGAATCTGACGCCGGAACAGTTCCGCGGCGTGGCCCAGATCGTGCGCGGGTTCACCGGGGGTCACGCTCGAACATCGGACGAACAGAACGTCGTGCTGCGTTGGGTTCGGAATGAGAGCCTATACGATGTGTGGAGGCGATTGCAGGCAATCGGTCTGGGCGATGCCGGGGCACACCAGATCAATGACCTCGTGAGTTGTCCTGGGACTGACAGTTGCAAGCTCGGCATTACGAACTCCATGGGACTGGCGCGAGCCATTCAACAGCGAGTTGAAGCCCTTGCCATCGATGATCCGCTTACCAAAAAAATCCATATCAAGATAAGCGGCTGTCCCAACGGCTGTGGACGCCACCATATTGCCGATATCGGCTTTTACGGCGCGGCCATGAAGTTCGACAAGCATCAGGTCCCCGCCTATATCGTCATGCTGGGCGGCCAATACGATGCGGGCCAGGTCCGTATGGGCCAACGTCTGGATGTCCGTGTTCCGGCAAAACGCGTCCCCGAGGCGGTCGAACGATTCGTCCGGCATTATCAGGCGTATCGCCACGCGTGCGAGGCGTTCGCCGCCTTCGTCGAGCGCGTGGGAATCGGTCCGTTTGAAGGTCTGATCACAGATCTCTCACTTCCGGTGACGTTTGACGATAGGCATATGCACGAGTTTATCGATTGGAACCAGAATCGGGTCTATAAACTCGAACGCGGCGAGGGCGAGTGCACGGCCTAGACACTCTTCAACCGTCAAACCTGACGCAGAGTCGCTGAAACGGAGTGAGCAAAAAGCGCGGTATGCACTGCGTTCTGGAGAGCGGCCGTTTTGAGCGCGAATACCGCGCGAACTTTTACCGGAATGGCGAGGGCATTGCCGGCGTTTCCCCCGCGCTACGACTCGATGACCTCGGCAAACGCCTGCATGAACCGCTGCATCTGTTCAAGCGTCCCCAGGCTCAGCCGAAAACTGCCGTCAATCACGGGCTTCCCCCGCATGTTGCGGACCAGGATGCCTTGCTCGCGCAGGGCATTTTCAACCACCTCGCACTCTCGCGGCGGCCAGACGAGCAGATAGTTACCGCCTTGCCCAAAATATCGCACGCCTAAACGCCGGAGCTGTTGCGTCACCCATTCCCTGGCAGCCTGGACCTGCTGGACGTACTGTTCGACATAATCACGATCGGCGAGCGCGGCTTTTCCGGCGATCACCGCAAAGGCGTTAATATCATAGGGGCCGGTGACACGGCTGAGCCGACCCACCACCTCGGGCTGACCAATGGCAAAGCCCAGCCGCAAAGCGGCCAGGCCCGCAGATTTGGACAGGGACTGAAGCACCACAATATTGCCCAGTTCAAGGGCGGCCGGCAGGACCGACTTCTTCGTGAAATCCGCGTATAACTCGTCCACCACAATCAGGGTATCGGGCGCGGCGCGGGCCAACTCCAGCAAGGTCTGCGGTTCGAGTAGGGTGCCGGTTGGATTGTTGGGATTACAGATAAAACAGAGCCGAGGCGTCTGCGTGAGCCGTTCACACATGGACTCAAGCGGGAAACTCAAGTCATCGGGATACAGGACTTCATCCTGTTGCATGCCGTGCTGGAGGGCGCACGGCTTGTAATAGCCAAAGGTCGGCGCGGTTGTCAGAAAGGTACTTCCCTTTTCGCCATAGACATCAAAGATGGTGTGAATGGCCGCATCCACCCCGTTAAAAGCTTCCACGTAGCGGGCCGGGACGTTGATGGACGCTGCATACGCCTCGTTCAGGCCGGCATATTCCGGATAGGTCGCATAGGCATTGGGCGGGAGACTGCGAATGGCCTCAACGACCTTTGGGCTTGGGCCGACCGTGTTTTCATTAAAGTCGAGGCGCAGCATGGGCCGCCGCCCTTCGAGCGGGGCAACATAGGGCTCAAGCTGTTCGATTTCAGACCTGGCCTTGATCATAACCACGCGATCTGGTGATTCCGTCTGCCACTACCCAAAATGGGGCAGGATGTCTTGCCCATAATGTTCAAGCTGAGACGGGATATCAGCCGGCGGGCAGATAGGCCGGAGCACAAATTTATCGCAACCGACTTCCACAAAGCGCTCGATCTGCTCCACGCACTCTTGGGCCGAACCGATCAACGAGCGCCGCATGATGGCCTCCGGATCGACCCGCAAGCCGTGGAAGAACGGCTCAACCGTTTTCATGGCCGCAGCCCGGTCGTCGCACACATGAGTGAAGAGCAGCACCCCGGCCTCGCGCGGATCAATCGTCCGTCCATACTCTTCCCCATACACCTTGAGCTTTTCCATATCGCGCTGAAACTCGACGGGTGAGGTCAATGCGGGGAACCAGCCGTCCCCGAGACGAACGACGCGTTTGAGAATCGCATCACTCTTGCCGCCAATCCAGATATCGAGCGCCCCCTGCTTCGGTTTGGGCTCAAGCGTCACATCCTCAAAATGGTAGAACTCACCATGATGCGTGACGTGCGATTCCGTCCAGAGTTTGCGCAGAATCTCAATCCCTTCCTCAAGGCGACGGCCACGAGCCTGAGGAGGCACCCCGCACGCAACCAAATCGCGCGGATCGTTGCCGCTCCCGACGGCCATGATCATCCGTCCGTTTGAAAGATAGTCGAGGGTGGCATAGGTCTTGGCCACCTGGACCGGATGGCGCGCCGGCAGGGTAAAGACGCTCGGTCCCATTTTCAGGCGGGAGGTGCGACCGGCAATCATGGCGAACAAACAGGAGATGTCCAGCGTGGGGTTAATGGTCACGATATGATCGGACAACCATAACGAATCAAGCCCGGCGGCCTCTGCCGCTGCTGCGCTGCTGCACAGGAGTTCGGGGTCGGGTAAGCCATACTTCCACTGTCCAAAGCCGATACCGATTTTTACGCCACTCATGGTGCTCCTCCGCGCTCTTTCCGACGGGTGCTTCTCGCTGTATATAGGTGAAGCTATCAGACGGGAGCAAAGAGTACAGACCAACGAGGGAGCGTACACTATGGGCAGTAAAGTCGAGAAGACCGAAGAGGAATGGCGCGCGCAGCTCACCCCCGAGCAGTTTGCCGTCTGTCGGATGAAGGCGACCGAGCGACCGTTCTCGGGCGAATACGACGCCTGCAAGGATGAGGGCATCTATCAGTGCGTGTGTTGCGGCACCGAATTGTTTCACTCCTCTACCAAATACGAATCGGGCAGTGGTTGGCCCAGCTTCTGGGAGCCGACGCAGCCGGACAGCGTGCGTCTGGAGACGGACCAGAGCCACGGCATGATCCGGACCGAAGTACTGTGCAACACCTGCGATGCGCATTTGGGCCATGTCTTTGACGATGGCCCACCGCCAACCGGGCAGCGCTACTGTATGAACTCTATCTCGCTTCAGCTCAAGAAGTGAAGCAGAGGACGGGCATCCGTCCTTACTGACCGGCGCTCTGCGTCGGCACCGAGCGGCAAGCTAGCCACGGCAACCAGGATGGCTCGTTTGTTTCACGACATCACCGCAACCATTGGCCATACGCCCTTAGTGCGGCTCAATCGCCTCACGCAGGGTATGGAAGCAGAGGTGTATGCCAAGCTGGAGTTCTTCAACCCCCTGGGTAGCGTGAAAGATCGGATTGGCTCCAATATGATTGCGGCCGCAGAACAGGCCGGCAAGCTCAATGCGAATAGTGTCATCATTGAACCGACCAGTGGCAACACTGGTATCGCCCTCGCCTTTGTTGCCGCAGCCCGGGGCTATCGGATCATCCTGACCATGCCCGACTCCATGAGCGTGGAGCGGCGCAATCTGCTGCGCCTCCTTGGCGCGGAACTGGTCCTCACACCCGCCAGCGAAGGGATGCCCGGAGCAATTCGCAAAGCCGAGGAGCTCGCCGTAAGCATCACCCACGCCTTTATTCCGCAGCAGTTTGAGAATCCGGCCAACCCGGACATTCATCGCCGGACCACGGCCCGTGAGATTTGGGAAGACACCGACGGCCAAGTCGATATTTTTATCAGCGGTGTGGGAACGGGTGGGACCATCACTGGCGTGTCTGAGGTGATTAAGCCTCTCAAACCGAGTTTCCAGGCCATCGCCGTCGAGCCGGCCAGTTCGGCAGTACTCTCGGGCGGCCAGCCGGGACCTACCCGGATTCAAGGGATCGGCGCCGGGTTCGTCCCGGCTATTCTGAATAGCGGCATTATTGATAAAATCATCACCGTTCGTGATGAAGATGCGCTCGCCACGGCGCGCCGGCTTGCCAGGCACGAGGGCATTCCCGCCGGCATCAGCAGCGGCGCCACAGTCTGGGCCGCGCTCCAGGTCGCTGCCCGTCCCGAAAATGCTGGAAAAATGCTCGTTGTTATTCTGGCCAGCTCGGCCGAGCGGTATTTGAGTACGGCGTTGGTTGAGGACCTCTAGGGCGAACGATCTCCCCTACCCTTTCGGCTTGACCATCTTGAAAACTTTACGGATCACAGCCGAGGCATTCTCATACGGTGCTGCCTCGCCCATGTCCGTAATCTCCGTATAGCGCTCACGAATCTGATCCGGCTGTGGAGTCGTCTCGGTGTCAAACAGTACCCCGGCCGCTTCCCGGACTTCTATCTTGGCGTAATAGCCTGCCCCGGCCTGGATGATATGCCCGGAGTCCGTATTGTCGGGCGCGCACAGCCAGGCAACCGCGGCGGTGACAAACTCGGGTTTCATCAACGGCGCGTATTGCGGTGTGGTGGCCGGTTCGGACATGCGTGTCAGCGCAATCGGGGCAATCGCGTTGACGGTGATATTATAGCGTCGGCCCTCTTCCTTGAGGGAGTTCATGAGCCCAATCAGGGCCATTTTCGCGGTCCCATAGTTGGTATGGCCATGATTGCCGTACAGGCCGGCGGATGACGTAGTCATTACCACGCGGCCAAAACTCTTCTCTCGCATGATGGGCCAGGCCGCGTGAGTACAATAGACCGCCCCCATGAGATGCACGTCAATCAGCGACCGAAAATCATCCAGGTCCATTTTGGCAAAGCTTTTATCCCGCACGTTTCCCGCGTTGTTAATCAGGATGTCCACCGTACCAAAGGTATCCAGCGCGGTTTGGATAACACGCTGCCCACCCTCTTCGGTGGCAACCGTATCGTAGTTCGCCACCGCCTCCCCACCTGCGGCTATAATCTCCTCCACAACCGCATCAGCCACCGCCCGCGAGCCCCCGGTGCCCGCGACCGTTCCTCCAAGATCGTTCACCACCACCTTCGCCCCACGCGAAGCGAGGAAGAGAGCGTGGCTTTTCCCCAGGCCGTTGCCCGCGCCGGTGATGACGGCGACTTTATTGTCAAAACGAATGTTGGTCATACGGTATTTCCTTGTCCTAGGCCGAAAACGATGACGAGTGCGGAAAATCCTTCTCAGATACAATACAATGCATAAGAGAAGCTTCTACCAAACGCAACAAATCGAGCCGTTCTATAGATAAGGAAGGTGGAGGAATTAGGCCTCCAGGGCGCACTGTGGAAACGATACGGGTAGACCTGTACTAAGGAAAAAGAGTATTTCCACCTTCCACTCATGTCATTTTACCACTATCATGTGGTTAATTATGACAGCATACTATCAGCGAGAATTATCTTCCCTCGTCCGGCGTGCACTCAAAACATTCCCCGTTGTCGTTATCACAGGATTGCGGCAGGCGGGGAAGACGACCTTTCTTCAGGAGGATGTCGCCTTTGAGGGACGGCGGTATGTCACTCTGGATGATTTTGCCGCGCTGGAGGCGGCTCGGCTTGATCCTGAGAGTCTCATTCGCGGGCAAGAGCCCGTTACAATTGACGAGGTGCAGCGGTGTCCGCAACTGCTGGTTGCCATTAAGCGTGCGGTTGATCAGCAGCGCACGCCTGGCCGGTTTGTATTAAGCGGTTCCGCCAATCTCTCTTTACTCAAAGGGGTGGGCGAGTCCCTTGCCGGGCGGGCGATTTCGCTTCCCTTGCAGCCTTTCACCCGGCGCGAACGACGTGGTGCGACGCAGGCACCGTTCCTTGTCTCTTTCTTGAAAGAGCTGCAACTTCCTCCTGCTCCGTCGCTGTCAGTTCTAACGGACAGAGAAGTCCTGTATGGCGGTATGCCGTCCGTCGTCGTTGGCGAAGATATTGATCGAGACCTGTGGCTGCTGGGCTATGAGCAAACCTATCTTGAGCGCGACGTGCGGGACTTGGCTCAGGTTGCCGACCTCGTGACGTTTCGGACGCTCCTACGCCTGACAGCAGCTCGAACCGGTCAGATTCTGAATCAGAGCGAAATTGCCCGCGATGCAAAGCTTCCGGTCAGTACAACGGTGCGGTATCTGGGCCTGTTGGAAACGTCTTTTATCCTTGGCCGTCTTCTGCCGTATATACGCAGTCGCGCAACTCGTTTGTTGAAATCACCAAAGATATTTCTCACGGATTCAGGCCTGGCCTGTCATTTAACCGCAACCTCAGACCTCAGTGTCGCAGCAGACGAACCATTACGGGGAGCCGTGTATGAAACCTATGTCTACCAGAATCTGTGCGGCATCCTCGGCGCCCATCTTCCAGATGCCGAGTTAAGCTTCTGGGGCATACAGGGACGCCACGAAGTCGATTTTATCATTTCTCACAAACGCCGCTGCGTTGCCGTTGAGGTCAAAGCCGCCAGCCGGTTTGGAAAAAACGATTTGGCTGGCCTGCGAGCCTTTCAAGCAAAAACGCCAGGCGCGCCTGTCGGCATTCTTGCCTATAATGGCACTGAGGCATTTGCGCTGGAGAAGGGGCTGTTCGTGATTCCTCTCGGACTGTTACTCTCTTGAGGGGGTGTCACCGGCGGCGCTTAATCGCGCTATTCTGCTGCTGTCATATCGAGCTTCCGTGGACTGAGCCGGTAGCCGAGGGCGTGCATATCCCCGACTGCGAAGTCCTTGCGTAATCGCCGCGGGAACATGATGATCCATATACAGCCGAACGCTCACCGCTGTGAGCCTGATCCCTTCAACTTTTCTTGAATCAGAGACGGACCAAGGCTGGCTTTTATCGCATCAACTTGAGAGATCTGAGCGTGAATAGCCTGATCAAGTTCGTCCTGGTGGTCGTAATAATAGGCAAGAGCGCTACAAATCTGGCCACGGGTCAGGTGCGGATGCTGGCGGTGCATTTCATCGACATCCCAATGGTGGGCCAAGCGATCAAGGGCAACTTCGATCGCCTTCGTCTTCGTACCGGCCAACATCGGCACGCCATCAGGCGTAACGTTGATATGAGGATAGTCGGTGGCGAGCATAGGCATTCCCTCAGCCTCAAGATATTCCGACTCTTCAGGTCCGGTCAGAATACCAAACTCATAATGGAAGCGACCGTTAAAGGCAACAAACCGGAGCTCCAACAGTTGCAGCTTCCCCCTTCTCCACCTCTGTCGGTTTTGACAGACAAAGAAGTACAGCGGATATCTTTCTTGAGGAGACCACGGGGCGGCGGCGCTTAATCGCGCTATTTTGTCGCTGTCATATCGAGCTTCCGGGGACTGAGCCGGTAGCCGAGGGCATGCATAATGGCGTTGATACTCTCAAACTTCGGATTACCCTTCTCTGAGAGTGCCTTTTGTAATCCCTTTCGGGACAGACCGGCTTCCCGTGCGGTCGTTGTGATGCCTCTGACCTTGCTCATAGTCCGCAACGACGCGAGTAGCGCACCGGTATTCCCATCACGAGCATACTCCTCAAAAATGACGGACATATACTCTTCCATCTCCTCGGGGTGGTCGCGAAGGTAGTCCACTTCTATCGCATCTAAGGTTCTAAGTTTTCGCATGGCCCTGATACTCTTTCCAGTACGTTTTCGCGTCGGCAACACCACTCTCTGGAACATTAACAATGTAACATATTTTCCCCTCCCCTCGATCCTGCTACAACACATCCCAGAACAATTCGATCATATTGCATTTTCCGTTACGCCAAGGAGGGAGCCGATGTCGTCACACCAGACAGCCGAGCATATTCACTCACAACTGAGCCATCCGGTTATTGACTCAGACGGTCACTGGATCGAGTTTGAGCCTGCGGCCATGGATTATTTACACGAGATCGCGGGAGAGCGTGTGGCCGAGCGTTATGGCAAGGTTGCTAACCAGTTTGGCAATAAGAAATGGGCGGGCCTCTCAGAAGAGGAACGCAAGGACCGGCGTATGCTCCAGCCCGCCTGGTGGGGGGTGCCGACCAAGAATACGCGCGACCGCGCCACCGCGATGCTGCCCAAGCTGCTGTACGAACGCCTGGACGAGCTCGGCATCGACTTTGGGGTAATCTACCCGACCGGAGGCGCGCTGTTTGCACCATTTCTGCGCGATGACGAAATTCGCCGGGCGGCCTGCCGCGCGTTTAATATGTATACTGCCGATCAGTTCAAGGGCCTGGAAGACCGCCTGACTCCCGCAGCAGTGGTACCGATGTTCACCCCGGAGGAGGCGGTTGAAGAACTGGAGTTCATCAAGAGCAAGGGCTTTAAGGTGGCCATGCTGTCGAGCCTCATCCGGCGGCAGGTCCCGGCGGTGGCACGCAAAGCGCCCGAGGCTGGCCGTTATGCAATCTGGCACGACACCCTGGGCATAGACAGCGAGCATGATTATGACCCGGTCTGGGCGAAATGCCTCGAAGTGGGTATCCCGCCCAGCTTTCACTCGGCCTCATCAGGCATTGGCATGCGGGCCTCTATTTCCAATTTTGTGTACAACCATATCGGCCATTTTGCCCAGGCCGGAGAGGCGGTGTGCAAATCCATCTTCATGAACGGCGTGACGCGGCGTTTCCCGGAGCTGCGCTTTGCCTTTTTGGAAGGCGGCGTGGGCTGGGCCTGTGGCCTGTATAGCGACCTCATCGGCCACTGGAAAATTCGCAATCCCAAGGCCCTGGATAACGTAAATCCTGCCAATCTGAACCAGGAAATGCTGGTTGATCTGTTCCAGAAATATGGCCCGCCCGCGGCGGTGGAAAAGCTGGGGCAGAAAGCGACGCAGGCCCATCTCGGCCTGCTGACCAAAGAGCCGGAAAAACTGGACGATTTTGCGCCCTGCGGGATCGAGCGCGCCGAGGACATCCGCGACCTGTTTGTGCCGAATTTCTACTTTGGCTGCGAGGCCGACGACCCGCTGAACGCCTGGGCTTTCAACACTACCGTCAATCCGTATGGCGCCAAGATCAACGCGCTGTTTGGCTCGGACATCGGTCACTTCGATGTGCCGGACATGGCCGGGGTGTTGCCCGAGGCGTATGAGGGCGTTGAGGACGGGATAATGACAGAGGATAATTTCAGGGATTTTGTGTTCGCAAATCCTGTCCGCTTCTGGAGCGCCGTCAACCCGGACTTCTTTACGGGAACGGTGGTGGAGTCACAGGCGCGGGCGCTGGTGGCGGAGGGAGAGGCCTAGGTACAACACCAGTCCGGCTCACCCGCGGCGTGGTTGTGGCGTTCGGCCCGGAGTTGGCGCATGCCGTCCATCATACGCTGCCGGTCGATGGGTCGGTCGAGTTCGTTCTGAAACTCTTGGTAGAGCCGCATGATGTTGGGCAGAATCCGCTCGGGCTCGCGCCAGCGGGCGTAGATGCCGAGCTTCACGTCGCGGGCGGCTTCTTCGGGGCTCATACCGAGCCGAAAACGCTTCTTGGCCTCGCGCCGGATGAGCATGAGATAGGACCGCATTTCGCGCAGTTCTTTTTTGCCGCCAAGCGGGCCGTGCCCCGGCACGATCAGGTCCACATCCATCTTCAAAATCCGATCGGCAACCTTGATCCAATTGCCGACATGACCCTGGAAGGCCAGGGGCGTGACATAGTAAAAAGCCAGGTCCCCGGCAAAAAGAATCTTGTCTTTGGGTAAATAGACAAAGGCGTCGCCAAAGGTGTGGGCCGGTCCAAGATGGCGCAGTTCCACATCGCGTCCGGACTGGTAGAAGACCAGCCGGTCTTCAAAGGTCATGGACGGGACCTTGGGTTTGAGCTTGGAGAACTCCTTGGCAAAGCGCGGAATGCGCTGCTGGAGTTGTTTGACGGGGATGCCTTCCCGTACCTGTTCGTCGCGACAGAAGGTGTGGCTGATGACCAGGGCGTCGCGAAAGAGAAAATTGCCGCCGCTGTGATCGACGTGGTGGTGCGTATTGACCAGCCGGGAGACCGGCCGTCTCGTCACTTTCTTAATCGCCCCGAGAAAGCGTGAGGTCATGGACGGGACCATGAGGGCGTCAATCACCATGACACCTTCACGGTCCAGCAGCAGGCCGGCATTACTGACACCCAATTCCCCATACGCCTGAATATAGGCGTAGACTTTCGGCGCGACCTCCTCGATTCCAGTCCGCCAGCCGGCGGGAGTGATGTAGTCCTGCATATGACCGCCTGCGCTTAGAGGTTGAATAAACGGGCGGCATTCTCGCTCAGGATTTTTTTCTTCAGCCCGTCTGAGATATCCGTTCGCTCATAGATGGCTTTGACCGAATCCGGGCACATGCAGTCCCAGTGCGAGTAGTCCGAGGCATAGATCAGGCGCTCTTCCCCGATCATTTGGGCCACGAACGGAATGGTCTTTTCTTCCGGCTCGACCGCGAAAAAGCAGTTCTCGCTCGTGATCCAGTCTTCGGGGCTGCGTTGCTGCCAGGGCATTTGCTGGGGCAGCAATTCATAGTGTTCGTGGAGTCGATCCATCATCCACGGCACCCAGCCGGCGCCGGCTTCCATAAAGGCCACCTTCAGCTTCGGGAAGCGCTCCAAAATCCCCCCGGTGGTAAACGAAGCCGCGGCCAGCATGGTATCGAGCGAATAAAAGGCGTGCTTGAACACGTAGCGATCGAATCGATCGACACCCGCGGAGTTGGTTGAGATGATATGCGCGCAAATAGGGACACCGAGACCCTGGGCTTCTTCCCAAATCGGATCAAACTCGGCTTCGTGCAAGAGCTTGCCACCGAAATTCGTCAGGACCTGGACACCGACCATGCCCAGTTGTTCGACCGTCCGTCTGATTTCGACCCGCGCCGCCTCGGGGTCCTGCATGGGAATCATGGCGATGCCTTTGAGGCGGTCGGCGTAGGGTTTGCAGTATTCGGCCAGCCAGTTGTTATAGGCGACGGAGACGGCCATGCCCAGGCCGGGGTCTTCAATTGATGCGGCGGCACCGAGGCCGATGAAGGTCCCGAACAGGACGGCGATGTCGATTCCTTCGAGGTCCATATCGGGGATACGCTTGTGCGGGTCCTGCATCCCCGCTCGGTCCCAGCCCCATTGGTGGTCGGGTTTCTTGGGCTCGGGCCACATGCCGAGTCGGCCATAGAAGTCACGCCGGCTGGGCCACATTTTGCCCTCAACCACCAGATGCTTGCGACCATCAGGGTAGCTCACCCAACAGGGTGCATCCTTGTGATAGCGCGCGGGCAGTAACTCAACCCAGTTGACAGCCTTTTCATCGACGTGTCCATCGGCATCAATGACAGTGTAGTCAGGTCTCATGCTTCCCTCCTGTGTCTTTCCGGCTTGTCACTCAGTCGTATCATAACGCCGGCGAAATTCCGCATACTCGATCGCGGCCCGGAGCGCGGCAACCGCCCGGTGGGCGCTCGGGTAACACACGCGACCGGCCTCGCGGACGGCCAGGGGGCCGGCATTGCCGTACTCCGCAGCAGTATAGACGAGTTCGGTGGTCGTGAGGACGGGTTTTTGATGCCGGTCTGAAGCTTCGGCCGCGGCTGTGGCATAGCGTCGCTCCTGGTTTTCATGGAATCCGGCCATGCGCTCCAAGCCGTAGTCCGGATAGAACATACCGCCCTTAAAGCCGTGGGCGGTTGCGGCCTGAATACCCAGGCCGAGGTGCAGCACCGCATCGACCTCGGGGTGTCCACACACGAGGTCGAGGACCTGAGGAACCGTATCCCGGGTTTCGCCGCCCGCCAGATCAATCGGATTATTGTGGCTCCAGCGGGCCGGGACCAGGGTGCTAATCGTCTCTACCAAATCCTGGGGAAGGGGAATAAGGTCGAGCCCGGCCTGGGCGCAAGCATCCGCGGTCAGGACCCCCCAGCCGCCAACGGTGGTAAAGACCACGACCCGTCGGCCTTGCGGCAGCGGCTGGGTCGCCAGGGTCGCCGCCCACTCAAAGGCGTGTTCGATCGTCGGTGCCCGCAATACGCCAAACTGGCGACACAGCCCGTCAAAGACGCGGTCGTCCGTCGCCAGCGAACCGGTGTGCGATAAGGCCGCCCGCTGTCCCTCTGCCGCGGCACCGCCTTTCACCACCACCAAGGGCTTGCGCTGGGTGAGGCCGCGGACGGCGTCAATGAAATGAGGGCCGTCAGGCACGCCCTCGAGATAGGCCAGCACGACATCGGTGTCCGGGTCGGCCGTAAAATATTCCAGATAGTCAGCGATATTCGTGTGGGCGGAGTTGCCGGCAGAAATCGCCTTATTCACGCCGACTCCGGTCTGGACGGAATAGTTCAAGAAGGCCGACAGCAGATTTCCGCTCTGACTCACAACGGACAGGCGACCCGCCGGGGGATACGGCGCCACAATCTGGGCACACATCGATACCGGCGTCGAGATCACCCCTTGGCCGTTCGGTCCGGCCAGCAGCATGCCCAACTCCTGGGCGGTTGCGACCAGTTCGTTTTCCAGGCGACGGCCCTCCTCGCCCGCCTCCCGATACCCCCCACTGGCGACAAAGGCGGCCCGCACGCCGATCTTGGCACAGGAACGCAGCAGTTCGACGTTGGCCGCAGCAGGCGTGCACACAAAGACGAGGTCAGCCTTATCCGGCGGAATCTCCTCTACGGTCCGATAGCTTGATTGACCGAGGATTTCCGCGCCGTCACGATTGACCGGAAAGATTTCGCCCTGATAGCCGAAGCGTCTGAGGTTGTGCAAAGAGACAAACCCGAATTTCCCCGGATGTGAGGACGCTCCGGCAACGACCACGCCGCGCGGGTGAAACAGGGGGCGGAAGCGTTCAAGAATATCTTCAGGGGCATGCCGCTGAACCGGCGGTCTGGTGTGGAGTGTCGTATTCGTGACGACCAGGGCGTCAACCGCAATGGGTTTGCCGTCGACAACAATCAACGGATTCACGTCAACGCTCTCGATGTCGGGCCGTTCGACGGCCAGGCGGCCAAGCCCAACCAGGAGATCAGCCAAGGCATCGAGATCAACCGGCTCTTCACCACGAAACGGTTGGGTAACGAGATGTTCGAAGCGCAGCCCCTCAACCATGGCTCTCGCCTGAGTGTGGGAGAGCGGTGCCAGGGCAAAGACCACATCACCGAGCACTTCGGTCAGAACACCGCCAAGGCCCAGCAGGACGCACGGACCGAATTGAGGGTCGCGGACCATACCGGCGATCAACTCTCTCTGCCCGGCAACCATCTCAGCAACGAGCAGACCGACTTCGCCATCGTCATCCCGACGTCGCGCCCACAGCTCATGCGCCGCCCGCTCAACCGCCTGGGCCGTATCAAGTCCGAGGCGGACGAGCTGCCGTTCGGTCTTGTGAGCAATGCGCGCCCCACACAGTTTCAGCACAACAGGCAAGCCAATATCCGTTGCCGCACGCCCAGCTTCGGAGGGGTCCTGGACGAGGACTTCTTGAGAAATGACGCCCCCATATCCGACAAGCACCCGCTTTGATTCATATTCGGACAGGGTCAGTATTTGCGGCTCAGTCGAACGTTTCATAACGGTACGGTTACCTCTTCTGGTCAGGCGTGTCCGCGCCTCGCCATAATGAACAAAGTGAGCGGGCCTGAAAAGTGTGGGATACTAGCACACGCCGGGCTGCTCGGGCAGATGTCAGCAGGCCAGGGTCTTGAGGGGTTGCTTTCACCCAGGTGAGGCATTAGTTATTGTGGACCTCGCAGACGAAAAGGGGGCGGCGTGAACGCTTCGGTCAGACTTATTGAACAAGTGATTCCTTCAACGGTTGCCATTCAGGTCACCGTTCCCTCACAGCACCAGTCCGCCCAACTGTTAGGCACTGAGCGTATGGGGTCCGGGGCAGTGGTGAGCCCGGACGGCTATATTCTGACCGTCAATTACATTGTTATCGGCGCGTCTCAGGTTCAGGTCAGCATGATTGATAACACCCAGCTTGAAGCCGAAGTGGTGGCCCAGGATTTTGCGAGCGGTGTTGCCGTACTGAAAATATCGCAAACCGGCTTTCCCGCCGTCCCTCTCCAGCCTTCTACCGCGCTGCACGCCGGCGATGAGGTGTTCCTGGTCGCCAGTGCGGGAGAAGAAAACGGCCGGCGGGTGAATGGCGGCGGACTCACCTCGGTGGCCCAGTTTGATGCCTACTGGGAGTATAGCCTGGAGCGAGCGTTGACGAGTACGGCTATGAATCCGGGCTTAGGCGGCGGTCCCATGTTCGACATGCGCGGCCGTATGGTCGGCGTCGTTTCCCTCAATCTCAATGAAATCGGCAAGTTTTCCCTGGCTATTCCGGTTGAGCACTTCACCGAACATCGAGACGAACTCCTGCGCTACGGACGGCGGGTCACCCGGCCCTCACGCGCCTGGATCGGCATGTATTCATATACGGTCAAAGAGCATCTCGTTATCGCCGGCCTGTTACCCGAGGGTCCGGGGGCCAAATCGGGGTTGAAGGCCGGAGATGTGATCCTTGCTATCGACGAGCAAGAAATAGCCGACCGACGTGCCTTTTATGAGCAACTCTGGAGTCGGCCCGCTGGCGAGACCGTTCTGTTTCGGGTCTTTCGGAATAATGCCGTCCAGAGCATTCCGGTTGTTTCCGGCAATGTCGAGGAGTTTTTCGGCTAAGCGCCGCCCCTGTCAGTCACCGTCCGTCGAAGCTCCTGCCCGCCTTGTGGGCTTCCTCCTCCCCTCCTTTTTGACGTACCCACTAGCCCTTTCTTGCCGTGAGTCTGATACAATACCCATAGTTCTTACCGTGAGTCTGATACAACATCCACAGGGAGGGAGTATGGAAGCGCGGATGCAACTTGGGAATTATCTTGTCGCCTATTTGCGCAAGATTGGTCTGACCCACCTGTTTGGGATTCCGGGTGATTTGGTCATTCAGCTTTTCATGAAATTCGGCCAACCCCACGATATACGGGTCATTACGTCTTCGCATGAGCCGGGTGCCGGTTTCGCCGTCGATGGGTATGCGCGGGCTACCGGAAAAATCGGCGTCCTGTGCGTGACCTACGGGGCCGGGGGGCATAACGTGGTGAATGCCGTTGCCGGCTCATATGCCGAGCGGGTGCCGGTCTTGGTCATCAGCGGCGGGCCGGGTGAGGAGAAGCGGAAACTCGGGGTGTTAGTCCATCACCAGGCCAGAGAGATTGAGTCCCAATTCCATATTTTTCACGAGATCACCTGTGCCGCAAAAATCATTGACGACCCGCGTACCGCGGCAACCGCCATTGATGCGGTTGTCCAGGATATCTGGCGTCATCAGCAACCGGGCTATATTGAGATCCATCAGGATATGGTTGAGCAGGAGATTAGCGTTCCTGCACGGATCAGAGAGTGGGATGGCAGATTTCATCGGGCCCAGTCCGATGCCCAAAAGGTTGAGGAAGCCGTCCGAGAGACCACTGCCCGTCTCAATCAGGCGCACAAACCAGCCGTTATCATTGGTATTGAAACCTTCCGACATCATCTCACTACCGACATCATTACCCTGGTCGAAAAGATCGGCGGGCCCTGCCTGACAACTGTTTTGGCCAAGGGCGCCTTCCCCATGGATCATCCCCAATATATGGGCGTTCATATTGGGGCTATCTCGCCGCCGCCCATCCGTCAACGGATTGAGGAATCCGACCTGGTGCTCCATCTGGGCTCCCTCCTGACCGATATGAATCTGGGCTCACAGCCGCAATACATCGACCGTCACCACTCAATCTGGGCCGCGGAAAATAAAGTGCACGTCAGCTTTCATACCTATACCGAGGTCACCATTGAGGATTACGTCCAGTCCTTGCTACAGGCTCCGCTGACACGGCACCAGGAAGAGATTACCTATTGTGACAACCTCGCTCCGCAGCCGCCCGGAGAGAATCGGACGATCCAGGTCTCGGATATGTTATGTGAGGTCAATGCATTCCTGGATGGACGCGAAGGCTATATGGTGGTGGCCGAAGCCGGTGACATGCTGTTCGCCGGCTTGGATATTAAAATTGGCCAAGGCGGGGGCTATCTGGCTCAAGGCTATTATGCCTCGATGGGCTTTGGCGTTCCCGGAGCGCTTGGTGCGCAATTGGGGACCGGTCAACGGCCGCTTGTGTTGTGCGGGGACGGGGCCTTTCAAATGACGGGCTCAGAGATTTCGCATGCGCCCCGTCACAAACTCAGTCCCATTGTCCTGGTTATGAATAACGGCGGCTGGGGCATTTTTCGGCCGGTTTCTGAGCGGCAGGATTTGCTCACCATTCCCCCCTGGCCCTATGCCACGCTGGCCAAAGAATGGGGCGGCAAAGGGTTACAGGCTACGACAGTCCAGGAGCTGCGCCAGGCATTAGTGGAAGCCGACCGGACCTCGTCTTTTGTCATCATTGAGGTTATGGTGTCGCCGCGTGACTTATCGCCAGTCACGGAAAAGTATATCAAAGCCTCAGTTGGCAGCAGCCAATAAAAAATCATTTGCAGGCAAGAGAGGAGAAAACGCGTGAAGATTGCTATTTTGGGAGGAACTGGAGAACAAGGTCCCGGCCTGGCCCTGCGCTGGGCGCTCGCCGGAGAAGAGGTCATTATCGGCTCACGCCAACAGGAAAAAGGAGAACGCGTGGCGACCGAGCTCAATCAGGAACTCGGTAAGGACCTCCTGCGCGGCACCGATAATGTCACGGCTGCGGCCGCCGCCGACGTGGTGTTTATCACCGTGCCGTACTCCGCCCACGTCAAGACGATAGAATCCGTAAAAGATCAGCTCAAGGGGAAGATCTTTGTGGACGTATCGGTCCCGCTCGACCCGGATAACGCCCGGCGGGTGGTCATGCCTGAGGCGGGCTCTGCCACAGAAGAGGCGAAACAGATCCTGGGCGACGAAGTCCAGGTCGTGTGTGCGCTCCAGAACATCTCCGCTCACCTCTTACGTGATGTCAACGCCCAGATTGACTGTGATGTATTGGTCTGTGGGGATAAAGACGCCAGACCAAGGGTGATTGAGTTGGTGGAGAAGCTGGGCATTCGCACGGTTGACGTCGGTCCGCTGGCCGCCGCCAGTTTGATAGAGCCGATTACAGCTCTGCTCATTCGTTTGAATATCCGGAACAAAGTGCATTCCGCCGGGATTCGGATCACTGGACTGTCCGAAAGTTAGACCCGTCCGATTTCCCCGCGCCAGCAAGAAAAAAGGCCCCACAAAGGTAGGGCCTTTTTTGATGAGTACTCGGTATAAGGGGGCCTACATCATGCCACCCATACCACCCATACCACCCATACCGCCCATGCCGCCCGGAGGCATTGGAGGCATGCCGCCGCCGGCACCTTTCTCATCAGGTTTCTCGGCAACGGTTGCTTCTGTTGTGAGCAACAGGCCGGCTACGGACGAGGCATTCTGCAGTGCAGTCCGCACGACCTTGGTGGGGTCAACAATGCCGGCTTTGATGAGGTCTTCGAACTGACCGGTTGCGGCGTTGAAGCCGTTCGCACCCTTGCTGTTCCGAACCTTATCCAGGATGATAGAACCCTCTTCTCCTGCATTGGAAGAAATCCAGCGTAAGGGTTCTTGGATCGCTCTTTGGATAATGTTGACGCCGATCTGTTCCTCTTCGCTCACCTCAACCTTGCCGAGCTTACCGGAAGAGCGAATGAGGGCGACACCGCCACCGGGGACAATGCCTTCTTCAACCGCAGCCCGCGTGGCGTGCAGGGCATCTTCGACGCGCGCCTTCTTCTCCTTCATTTCGATCTCAGTCGCGGCACCAACCTGGATGACGGCAACACCGCCGACCATTTTGGCCAAGCGTTCTTGCAGCTTCTCCCGGTCATAGTCTGAGGTCGTCTCATCGATCTGGGCACGAATCTGGTTGATACGGCCTCCGATGTCACCCTTCTTCCCGGCACCGTCAACGATGGTGGTGTTGTCTTTATCGACAACCAGACGTTTGGCCCGGCCGAGGTCGTTCAGCGTCAGGCTCTCCAATTTCACACCCAGTTCCTCGGCGATGACCCGACCACCGGTCAGAATAGCAATATCCTCAAGCATGGCCTTGCGGCGATCGCCAAAACCGGGCGCCTTGACGGCCACACACTGGAGGGTGCCACGAATCTTGTTCACAACCAGCGTGGCCAGTGCCTCGCCTTCGATATCTTCGGCAATGATGAGCAACGGTTTGCCGCTCTTGGCCACTGCTTCGAGCACGGGCAGCAGGTCCTTCATGGCTGAGATCTTCTTCTCGTGAATGAGCAGATAGGCATCCTCGTATACCCCCTCCATCCGTTCCGGATCGGTCACGAAGTAGGGAGAGAGATAGCCACGGTCGAACTGCATCCCTTCGACGACGTCGAGCGTCGTATCCAGCCCTTTGGCTTCTTCGACGGTGATCACGCCTTCCCGACCGACCTTGTTCATGGCTTCGGCAATAATGCCGCCGATGGTCGAGTCGTTATTGGCCGAGATGGTGCCGACTTGGGCGATTTCGGTTTGATCGCGGGTGGACTTGGACAGGTTGCGCAACTCGTTGACCATGGCGGCCACGGCTTTATCGATACCGCGCTTAATGCTCATGGGGTCGTGGCCGGCGGCGACCATTTTGACGCCTTCCGCATAGATGGCCCGCGCGAGGACCGTCGCCGTCGTGGTCCCATCACCAGCCACGTCAGAGGTTTTGCTGGCGACTTCTTTGACCATCTGAGCGCCCATATTTTCGAACTTGTCCTCAAGCTCGATCTCCTTGGCAACGGTCACGCCGTCTTTGGTGACATTTGGCGCGCCAAAGGATTTCTCGATCACAACATTGCGTCCCTTTGGGCCGAGGGTGACGGTCACCGCATCGGCCAGAACGTTCACTCCTCTGAGGGTCTTATCCCTCGCATCTTGACTGAATTTGACAAGCTTTGCAGCCATTCCTGATCCTCCTAATATCCCGGATTAACCTTCGACCACACCGAGGATATCATCCTCACGCATAATCAGGTGCTCTTCGCCATCAATCTTGATCTCCGTCCCGGCGTATTTGCCAAAGAGCACTTTGTCCCCTTTCTTGACATCAAGCGGAGTGACCCTGCCATCTTCTCCGACCTTTCCGTTTCCGACGGCGGTCACCTTCCCCTCTTGGGGTTTTTCCTTTGCGGTATCCGGGATGATGATGCCACCCGCGGTCTTCTCCTCTTCCGCAATCCGCTTGACAATAATCCGATCCTGTAGAGGTCGAATTTTCATACCTCGTCTCCTTTCTCTCAGACGTGTTTCCTTACTGTATATGGGAGGGATTTCACCCCCACTCAAGATGGGGGGAAAATAATCACTCTTCTGGTGTTGTCAACCGTCGGCGTTCAGAATTTCCGCTTTCGAGACTCTTCTTCAAAATACCGACGATACAGGACATCCCATTCCGTACTTCCTGGGGCGACTTTTCTCGACAGAGAACGAATCTTTCGCCGCACTACAGCATCGATCGCGCCTCCCTGCTGAAAATAAGAGCCCAATATCCTTTTACTCTCGATCAACGCCCCTCTTTCATTGACGATTTTACCCTCTGCAGCGATGACTCGTAAGGCCGAACGAGCCAAGGCGGTAATGCGGTTGTCGGACAGATCACTCATAGCGCAAAGTCCCGCTCTTCGGCTAAGCGCCGCTTAATGAGCTGGACGACCTTATAGCGATCAACCGTTGGTGATTTCTGGATATGCTGTTCGGCTAACTGTTCGGCTTCCTTTTCAAGGGCGGCTTCTTGGCGGAAGTTCGCAAATAAGGCGCTCGCAACCTTGTTCGCAACCGCAGCCCGTTGCCCACTCAGGCGGACCGCGCCCTTCGTGCACAATGTCTCCACAAGAACCTGACTCACATAGCGGCAGAGTGCTTCTGGGTCCTGCATGTCGGCATACCATAGCTGGCGTCAGCGCTGTTTGGCAACCCCGTCTTGACAAGAAAAACAAGGTTTGAGATGGGACCTTGAGTGACGCAGCGAAAACCCACCCCAGGCCAATCTCCTTCAACTTTTCCCTCGGGCTATTGGGAGCATATTGCCACCTATCTCGAAGAAGGCTTGGCCATCATCGATAACCAGCACGATATCGTCTTCTTTAATGCCGCCGCGGAATCCCTCACCAGTGCCGCCCAAACGCAAGTTCGAGGGGTTGCGTATACCCAGGTTTTTGACGGGAATCCGTGGATTGTTGCTCTCATCCGCAGGGCGCAGGAACCTGGCTATAGCCGGACGGCGGGAGAGGGAGAGTTGCGAGACCGTTTTCGCCGCGTCGTACCGGTCCGTGTCACCTGTTCTCCTATTTTCGACCAGGACGACTATCCCCTAGGGCTTGTCCTGGTCCTACACGATCTGAGCCACCGGAAAGAACTGGAAGAGGAGAAACAGCGGGATGACCGACTGACCTCCCTTGGCGTGGTGGCTGCCGGACTCGCGCACGAAATCAAAAATCCCCTGGCGGGCATCCGAGGCGCGGCTCAACTCCTCCGGTCTCGGGTCAAGACCGACCAGTCCTCGGTCAAATACACGACTATCATGGTGGACGAGATTGACCGTCTCAGCGCGCTGCTTGAGCAGTTGCTCGAGCTCTCGGCGTGTCCCCACTTTGATCCCCAGCCGGTCAATATCCATAAGACGATCACCGATGTCCTGCTGCTTGAACAAGAAGCGGCCTCCAAGGGAACAACTGTTCAGACCCATTTTGACCCGAGTTTGCCGCTCGTGTCGGGCGATGAAGCGCGCCTCTCCCAAGTCTTTCGCAACCTGATCAAAAACAGTTTACAGGCCCTCCGCGGGCAACGTGGTGGGGTCCTCAGTATTTCAACAAAAATGGCGACAGACTTTCATCTGGTGCGTTTACCCCTTGACCGGACTGTCCCCCTTCAGCCAGGGAGCATTGCGACCCCTGCGCAAACGCAGCCCCCAGACACCCCAGAAAAGCAACCGCTCTACGACAATCACGCCGGCGGTCGTTTTCTGTGCGTTATTTTCGCCGACAACGGGCCAGGGATTAGCCCGGATCATCTCCCCCATTTGTTCACCCCGTTTTTTACCACCAAGAGCCAGGGCACAGGCTTGGGTTTACCGGTCAGCCAACAGATTATTGCTCAACACGGAGGGACCATTCGGGTCGAAAGCAGCCCGGGGCACGGGGTGAGCTTCCACGTATATTTACCCGTCCCGTCAGGATAGGATGCTGTGGTGAACGGAACGATTCTCATTGCCGACGACGAAGATCTCATCCGCCAGGTCCTGCATGATACGCTCACCGAGCAGGGCTATCACGTCGAGGCGGTCGCAACCGGCTCTCAAGCCTGGTCGGCCGTGCAGGAACAGGTGTTCGATCTGGCCTTTGTCGATATTCGCATGCCGGGACTCAACGGTTTGGAGCTCTTACAGAAGACGCAGGCCGCTCAGATCGACCTCCCGATCATCATCATGACCGGGCAAACCACATTGACCAATGCGATTGAGGCGATGAAGCATGGGGCCTTTGACTATTTGCCAAAGCCGTTTGACCTTGATGATGTGCACGCTTTGGTCTCCCATGTCATAGAAACCAAACGGCTCACGGCCAATACCGAACGTCCCCTGCCGGCTATCCAAGGCCGCGATGAGCAGATCATCGGCAGCGGCGCGGCCATGCAGCAGGTGTACAAAACCGTCGGACGTATCGTCCGCAGCGATGCAACCGTCCTCCTCCAGGGCGAAAGCGGGACGGGCAAAGAGCTGGTGGCGAAAGTGATTCACCACTACTCAGCCCGCTGGCGGGCACCCTTTATTGGGGTGAACTGTTCGGCCATTCCGCTCGATCTGCTCGAAAGCGAGCTGTTCGGCCACGAACGGGGGGCATTCACCGGTGCGGTTGAGCGGCATGCCGGGAAGTTTGAACAGGCCGCGGGTGGGACCCTCTTCCTGGATGAAATAGGCGACATGCCCCCGTCGCTTCAGGCAAAGCTGCTCCGCGTCCTCCAGGAGCGTGAGTTCACCCGGGTCGGGGGAAGCCAAGCCCTCCAAGCGGACGTGCGCATCATCGCGGCTACAAATCAGGATCTGGCAGCCGCCGTCAAAGAAAAACGTTTTCGGGAAGATTTGTATTTTCGTCTTCGTGTTGTGCCGATCACCCTGCCCCCACTGCGCCAACGGCGTGAAGATATTCCCAAACTCACCGCCTATTTTCTCGATAAGATTACGCAGGAGGTGGGAACTGCGGCCACAGGGATTACCCCTGAGGCGCAAGCCCTGCTCACCCATTATTCCTGGCCGGGGAATGTGCGGGAGTTGGAAAACACCCTCCTCAGAGCGGCCGTCCTCAGCCCAGGACCGTTACTGACGCCGGCAGATTTCTCGCTCCCGCAGACGAGAACTCCGCTGCCGGCCGATCTTGCGGAACTCTCGTTCGAGGAGGTCATCCGGCGTCAACTCACGGCCTATCTTCAGCAACCCGACCTGCTCGAGACCGGAGACCTGCACGCGGTGGTCATCAGCCAGGTCGAAAAGCCGCTGATCGAACTGGTCTTGGACCATACACGCGGGAATCAGCTCAAGGCCGCAGAGATTTTGGGGATTAATCGCAATACCTTACGCAAGAAAATGACGGACCTCAAAATAGCCGTCAAAAAGTGAGCGGCTCCTCATATGCCCTTCGCCTTTCCCAGTCCGTTCTACGCCATGGCTGACACGTTGAATCGGCCCGAGCTGTCATTCCAGGGACTGACCGACCATCTGTGCGCTGGAGGCGTACGCCTCCTCCAGCTGCGCGTCAAACAGCAGCCGACGCGAGATTTTGTCGCCCTGGCCACAGAAGTGTGGCGCATTTGCCGGCGCTATCAGTGTACGCTCATCATCAATGACCGGGTGGATATTGCCCTGGCGGTTGAGGCTGACGGCGTCCATCTCGGTCAGGAAGACCTCCCCCTGGCCGCGGCCCGCAAGATATTGGGACGCGAGAAGATTATCGGCGTTTCAACCCACACGGTCCAGCAGGCGTTGAGCGCTGGACAGGAGGGCGCCGACTATATTGGATTTGGGCCGCTGTTCGGCACAACGACAAAAGCGACCGGCTATACCGCCCGCGGCCTTGAGCAGTTGCAAGAAATTCGTCGGCAGGTTCGTATTCCCATTGTGGCGATTGGCGGGATTACGGCCGAACGGGCGCCAGCCGCCCTTCGGGCCGGCGCAGACGCGGTCGCGCTGATTAGCGATATTGTTCTTGCCTCGGATATCCAATATCGGGTTAAAACCCTGCTCCGGCAGCTCGACAGCCCCGAACGGTAAAAGGAAACAATGGGCGGGGAGAATAAGACTCCCACTCCTGACACTCCAGAGGCGTGTTACCCCTCCTCCACCAGGTCTTCGTCGGGTTCGGCAAAGGTATCGACCAGGTTGTCAAACCGCGTGTACTCGCCTCTCCAGGCCAGCCGGATTGTGCCGATCGGGCCGTTGCGTTGCTTGCCGATAATGATTTCCGCGGTCCCTTCTTCTTCCGACTCGGCGTGGTAGACTTCGTCCCGGTAGATAAACATGATGACATCCGCATCCTGCTCGATACTGCCACTGTTATGACTCACTATCCCGTCTGCCAGCCAGGAAGCTGGGCCGGGAACGGTGAGATCAAACACTTCTTCTTCTCCATGCGGCGCAATCTCAACAACCCGATCCCAGAAAAGGTCATTTGAGCATTGCGTCCGCAATATATCATCGTTCAGAATCTGCGCATATTCCATCATCGTTGACCGAGAAGGTGCAAAGCGGAAATGCGAAGCCCCTCCATAGGCGGTACCTCGGGCAGCGGCCATGGCACGCTGAGAAATGCCTCGCTCTCTCATGGCTGTCTTCACCCGCGCAAACCACTCTTGAGGAACCGTGTCTACATTGGTGTTGGAATGGACGCCAAGCAAAGCAGCTCGGAGTTGCTTCGCTTGGGATACTCGGGGACCAAATACCCCAATACAGTCGAGGAACCGAAGCTGCTGCTCAACCCCAGTCACCACAATCATATATGTAGGCTTATACGCTCCTTTCCGAACGGTTTGCTGACGAGCAACTATACCGTAGCGGAGTAAGAGCGCCATGACATCCCGGACCAGTCCGGGACTGTTCGTGCTGTACATAATGACATGTCCGCCACTTCTCTTTTTCGTCCGGACATGAATCGTTCCATCAGTAGCCCACAGATGTTGCAAGAATACTGCAATTTGATCGTTACTGAGGCGAAAAACTTGTTCTGGAACACGCTTCTGATGGGAACGCTGATTGAAAATTCCCAGTTCGCGCAGCCAACGATTAACCCCAGCGGGATGCCAACGGTTTCCATTGCCACTGAGTACGAGTTGATGCCAACTCCCACAGCCCGGATGGCGAGAGACACGCGCGCCAAACTCACGGCGGGCTGTTTCCATAACCAAACGGCTATTTTCTTCCGAACTCGTCGTATAACGAAGCGGCTGGTGCGTTAGATAACTCCCATCACCAATAAGATGGGCGAGCAGGGCCACTCGTCCCTCTGGCCAGGCCTCGGTCTGCTGTGGCTCTGGTAGGCAACGGGCCAGGGCAAGCCGACTTCCGACACAGAGATTTTCTACGCGCTGCCAACCCTGCGCACCCAAGAAGCGGTGCTGGGCTGTAGCTCGGACACATCGTCCACTGGCGAGTCGAACGGTAAAAACGGACCGCCGGCCTACACGCCAGACGCGCTCGCTCTTGGCCGGGAGCACTTGCCCCTCGGCTGAAACGGCGAGCACTGATGGGGTCGTCCCAACAAGGTTTTGAATGGGGACACGACGTCCATCAGCCAGAGTCACCAACGTCTCTCCTGGGACACATTCCCGAATGTCTGACATGACGGGCCGTTTGTCCCCGCGCAGTTCGACTTGGCGGTTGAGCTGGGAGAGGGCCACTACGGGGATGGCCAGTTCTTTGGCCAGAGCCTTCAGACTACGCGAGATTTCTGTCATTTCCTGCACACGATTCTCCTGCGCGGTGAGGCCGCGCATCAACTGGAGATAATCAATAATAATGAGGCCGAGGTTGGTCTCGCGTTTCAACCGGCGCGCCTTGGCCCGGAGTTCGAGGACATTCTGTCCGGGCGTATCATCGATATAGATCGGGGCTTCGGCCAGACGGCCGGCTGCCATGGCCAGGCGCGGGAAATCCCTTTCCGCCAAATACCCGGCGCGGACTTTGGCATTATCCACGCGGGCTTCCGCGCATAGCATCCGCATCACCAGTTGTTCTTTCGCCATTTCGAGCGAGAAGATACCGACGGCGGTCTCTGTCTGCATCGCCACATACTGGGCAATATTCAGCACAAAGGCAGTTTTGCCCATGCTGGGCCGCGCCGCGATAATCACCAGGTCAGCGGGCTGGAGGCCGGCCGTTTTTTGATCGAGATCCAGAAAACCGGTCGGGACGCCGGTCACCAGCTCCTTGCGTTCATACAGTTGCTCGATGATTTTAATCGTGTCCATGATCATATCCCCGACCTTGGCAAAGGCCGGGCGAATCCGCTGCTCGGACACGTCAAAGATCAGCCGTTCGGCTTCGTCAAGAAATCGCTCGATGTCCTCCTGTCCCGTATAGGCCCGACTGACGATTTCCCCGGACACCGTGATCAAATTGCGCAGGACAGCCTTTTCTCTCACGATCCGCGCATAGTAGGCAATATTCGCTGCACTCGGCACCTTATCGCTCAGTTCGGCCAGATAGGTGGCTCCGCCGATCTCCTGCAATTCGTTACGCGTCTTGAGGGAATCGGTTAACGTAATCAGGTCAATCGGTTCGCCCCGCTCGGTTAAGGCGAGCATGGTCAGAAAAATTTTCCGGTTTGTCTCGCGATAAAAATCATCAGGACCCATGACCTCAATCACCCGGTCAAGGGCGTGGGAGTCCAGCAGGATACCGCCCAGGACGGACTCTTCCGCTTCCAGGCTCTGCGGCGGCACTTTGCGTAAGGCATCTTCAAGCGTTGACACAGCCCTCTGTCCTTCCTTCTGTCTGCGGACGGCACCCACAGGGCGGGCACACAGAAACTGCTTACTCGTCCAGCGTGTCCCGCACAAAAGCAAAGAGACGGGACAGTTCGGTTAAACCGTGAGCGATGCGTGGCCCATACCAACACAGCGCCATGCCATCCACACAGTAGAAGTGACCGCCGCGGCCGGCTGCGGTCTCCTGGAGTGGCGTCAGATGGACGAAATGCTTTTCCGCAAAGGGATAGGGCTCACTCGGGAGCAGAACGAGGTGGGGGTCGGCCGCAACGACTTCATCAAGAGAGAGGGGGAAATAGCGTTCCTCCTTTGCGCGAAAGATGTTCTCGCCACCACATCGCCACAGCATATCATCGCTATACGTCTCACGATTAAAGGACATCCAGGGTTTGCGCCAGATGGGACAAAAGACACGCAGCCGTTCGCCCTCTTCGAGCCCGGTCGTACTCTCTTCGTATTGCTGCCAGAGTGAGAGCGCAAGCGTCCGAGCTTGCGCTTGGCAGCCGATGAGCGGGCCGAGTTGTTCCACCATCCGTATCCCCTCCGCTACCGTGCGCGGAGCAGTAACATATAGCGGCAAGCCTCGTTTCTCCAGCACGCTGAAGTCCTCCTGCCGATTCTCCTCATCGTTGACAATAACGAGGTCGGGCTTCAGGTGCTCAATCGTGTCGAGATCAGGGTCTTTTGTCCCGCCAACGCGCGTCACACCTGCCAGCCCGTCTGGTGGATGGGTACAATAGGCCGTTACACCGACAACACGTTCACCAGCCCCAAGCGCGAACACCGTCTCGGTAATACTCGGAACGAGCGAAACAATGCGCTGTGGCACCTGCGGGAGCGCAACACAACGTTTATAAGCGTCCAGAAATTTCATCGTTTCGGGTCAGGGCGGAATTTGCTCTATTTTTCCTTCACCTGCTGCAGAATGGCTTCTAATTCTTGACGTTCCTCTTGGGTGACCTCTTCAACGACGTCGGCAGGGTTGTTTTCAGGATTCGGCTGAGCCACGACTTGGCTCGGAGTCGTTGCCTTCCCTTCCTCAGGACCGAACAGGCCAATTCGGCGTAATTCTTCTTCCATCACAAAAATTGCACCGATAAACAGTACCAGCCCCACACACGCCATGAGGAGCATGAGTTTCGGGATCCACAGCCAGCGTCCTTTTTTACGTGTTGTTTTACGCTTTGGTGCTGCCGGTCGAGTCTTTTTCTGTCGTGCCACGCTCTTGCCTCCTTACGGCTGCCTCGGATATCGGTTGATGACCGCTCGGACGGCCTCCCATCCACTCCGCTGATGCCAACCATCCACCCCATTATACCATTTCAAGCCAATAGATTGGAGACGCGTATTCCGAGCCGCAAGCGTGAACCACAAACGTGCGGTCCGACCATAGAACAGCTTGGTGGCAAAAGACAGTCGCGCCAGTTTCTTCCCGAGCCACGACTGAGTGATCGTCCTGGTATAGGCATCAAACGAGAAGTCTTTGGTCTGCAGCGCCTCGCAAATGGCCTGAGCGGCAAAGGCTCCATATTCAAACGCAAAGGAAATGCCTTCCCCCATAAGCGGTTCGGCTCCTGCCGCATCGCCGACGAGCACCACATGCGGAGCGGCAAGCGGCCGTTCGGGAGCATAGCCATGAATGGGAAAAGCCCGCAGCCGTCGGGTTTGCCCGAAGGAGTAAACGTGTCCTCCACTAACCATACGATGCTGGACGCGTTCACTCTTTGATGCCGTCGCTGTACTAAACGCGTTAATTTCCGCACTAAGACAATCCTGGAGGGCTGCGTTTGAGAAAGAATTGACGCCCAATGAATAAATACCGAGATTCACATGGGCAACCTGATCAATCAGACACGGGAAGGCCCACAGATAGCCACGCAACCCGTCCTGGACGGGTAGAAAATTAAAGTCGTAACGCTGTTGGACGAAGCCGTCCCAGTCTGTTTCTGAGATCGGAACGTCGGACATTATGGCCTTGCCGACTGGCTGGCGGGTCTGTCCGATCAATTGTCGTCGCACCCGGCTCCCGGACCCGTCAGCCCCGACCACAATCCGAGTGCGATACGTCGTCTTTTCGGTCACCACCCGAATGCCGTCCGGCTCTCGAACCAGCCGGATGACCTTTTCCCCCTGCCGGATTTCCGCTCCGCGCTCCGTAGCGGTGCGCACGAGTAAAAAATCAAACTCGTTTCGGCGAATAATGGAACACATCCCCCCTTCCTCACACACGACCTCGTGTCCGGGCAAGGCCTGGACACGAGCCCGGTTGACCTGGACGTGAGGAACGGTCAACGGAATCTCCAGGGCGTTGAGACAATCGAGGGTATGGGGAATGAGTCCGCCGGCACAGATCTTCTCCCGGGGATGAACGGCTTTGTCGAGCAGGAGAATATTGCCAGCGAGCGCGGGGTCGGCCCGCAACAGATTGAGAGCAGTAGCGGTCCCGGCCGGACCGGAGCCGATAATAATAACGTCAAAGCACTCCACAGCAGTGGGAGCCGTCTGAAAGCAGATGATTAGTCGTCAATCATGGGAACTTCTTCGGTCACGAACCAGACAAGGTTGGGGTGGTCTGAGAATTTCAATTCGTCCGGTCGTACCTGAGCCAGGTAGTCCGGGTCCGCTAAAAAAGCCTCCACCGCAGCGTGGTTGTCAAACCACAGTTCCGCAATACCGTCGAAGGGCGCGGCATCGTTCTCGTACGCCTGCGGGATCGTATGACTCTGGACGTATTTCCGAATATACTGCCGTAGGCCTGGGACGCTCTTCACCAGACTCCCATGATGCGTCCGCCAGTAGTCGTGAAACTCTTCGACGCCCATGCCGGGCTTGCGTTTTACACAGACGACAAGTTTGACCATACTCCCCTTACCAGCGAGGCTCGTTCCCCCGCTTAGAGACCAGACCGCGGTTCGACATTGGCCCAAATCCAGTCCACAATTTCTTGGGTGCTGGCTCCGGGAGTAAATACCTTTTTTACGCCGACCTGCGTCAGTCCGGGCATATCATCTTCCGGGACGATGCCCCCCCCAAAAACAGCTACATCATCGGCGCCACGTTCTTTGAGTGCGCCCATAATAGCCGGGAATAGGGTCATATGCGCGCCGGACAGAATGCTTAAACCAACGGCGTCCACGTCTTCCTGCACGGCGGCCTCGGCGATCATTTCGGGCGTCTGATGTAAGCCGGTATAGATCACCTCAAAGCCGGCGTCCCTGAGCGCGCGGGCGATAATCTTTGCGCCGCGGTCATGACCATCGAGGCCGGCTTTCGCCACCAGGATGCGGAGTATTTTTTCTTCGGACACACCAACCTCCATGGAGACAGGGATTAGAGGTTGTCTTTCCCTCAGCCCCCAGTTCCCAACTCCTTTTTCTTTACAGCCAGGCAGGGTCTTGATAGACGCCAAACACCTCACGATAGACATCAGAGATTTCGCCCACCGTACAGTGAGCCTTAACGGCATCAATCAGGACCGGCATCAGGTTCTGTCCATTTCGCGCCGCGGCATGGACCCGGCCAAGCTGTTCTTCGGCCGCGGCCCGGTCACGCTCCTGTTTGACCTGTTTGACCAGGGCAATCTGGCTGCGCTCTACTTCCGGATCAATCTTGAGGATTTCCAGCGGTCGTTCTTCCTCGACCACGTGCGAATTTACCCCAACGATCTCCTTTTCTTTGGCATCCAACTGTTGCTGATAGCGATAGGCTGCATCGGCTATTTCCTTTTGCGGAAAGCCGATATTGATCGCCCGGATAATACCGCCGAGTTCGTCAATCCGGTCGATATAGGCGAACGCGTCTTTTTCCATACGGTCCGTCAGGGCTTCGATAGCCCAACTGCCGCCCAGGGGATCAACGAAGTTTGTCACGCCACTCTCTTCCGCAATGATTTGCTGGGTCCGCAGCGCGACCGTGACCGACTCTTCAGTCGGGAGGGCCAGGGTCTCATCCATGGAGTTGGTATGCAGCGACTGGGTGCCACCCAGGACACCGGCCAGGGCCTGAATTGCCACCCGCACGACGTTGTTGACCGGTTGCTGAGCAGTCAGGCTGACACCGGCCGTCTGACAATGCGTCCGCAGCAGCAGAGAACGGGGATTCTTTGCGCCAAAGCGCTCCTTCATGATCTTGGCCCACATCCGGCGGGCCGCCCGCAGTTTGGCAATTTCTTCAAAAAAGTCATTATGGATATCAAAGAAAAAAGACAGCCGCGGGGCAAACTCGTCAACGTCGAGCCCGCGTTCCACCCCAGCTTGGACATAGCCAATGCCATCAGCCAAGGTAAAGGCCAATTCCTGGACCGCAGTCGAGCCGGCTTCGCGGATGTGATAGCCCGAAATCGAGACGGCGTGCCAACGCGGTACCTCCTTGGCACAAAATTCAATCATGTCGGTGACAATACGGACGGCTGGTTCGGGCGGACAAATCCACTCTTTCTGGGCGATATACTCCTTAAGCATATCGTTCTGGATCGTCCCGCTGATCTGACTGCGGGGGATGCCCTGTTTATCGGCAACCGCAATATACATGGCGAGCAAAACACTGGCCGTGCAGTTCACCGTCATCGAGGTGGAGACTTTATCGAGTGGAATGTCCTGGAACAGGCGCTCCATGTCTTTTATGGTCGAGACCGACACGCCTTCACGGCCAACCTCGCCCAGCGAGCGCGCATGGTCCGCGTCATAGCCCATCAGCACCGGCATATCAAAGGCGGTTGACAGACCGGTTTGGCCCTCGGACAGCAGCAGCTTAAAGCGTTTATTCGTATCCTCGGGCGTCCCAAACCCGGCGAATTGCCGCATGGTCCAGTAACGGCCTCGATACATACTCGGGTAGACCCCACGGGTGTAGGGATATTCCCCCGGATAACCGATCCCTTCGAGGTTGGAGCCGTTGAGATCGTCCGGCGTATAGACGGGCTCAATCTCCATATCGGATATGGTCGAGAACCGCTGCGAACGTTCCTCCTGCTGAGGATATTTCTCATTCAACCACTCTTGCTTATTCATGCTTCCTCCGAAAGAACCAACTGTCTCTCCAGCGTATTCGCTCTGAAGAGTGGACGTGTCCAGCATTTCATATCTAATGGGAGGACACGTTTACTCTTTACATCCCAAGTCCTTTTAGGATCAAAAAATTTTACGCTACATAGCACGACGGGCCCACCCGTAATAGGGCACGCTCGTCTTATTTTCCAGCAAACTTCGCCGCCCGTTTTTCAAGAAACGCGGCCATCCCTTCGGCCTTGTCCTGCGTCGCAAACGTCAACCCGAAAGCCTCGGTTTCAAAACGGCAGCCATTGACAATATCCATATCAATACCGGCATTAATGGCCGCCTTTGCCTGCTGAATGGCAACAGGCGGTTTTGTTGCCAGCTTATGGGCGAGGGCTTTTGCCTCATTTACACACTCGGCTACAGGTACAACGCGATTGGCCAGGCCGTAACGAACCGCAGCCTCAGCATCAATCATGTCACCAGAGTAGATCAGTTCTCGGGCCAACGGCAGCCCGATACGGCGCGCCAGGCGCTGGGTGCCGCCAAAGCCGGGAATGACCCCGAGATTGATCTCAGGCTGGCCGAACTTGGCCGTATCCGCGGCAATAATCATATCACAGGCCAGGGCGAGTTCTATGCCGCCCCCCAGGGCAAAGCCGTTGACCGCGGCAATCACGGGAATGGGCATCTCCTCAAGCGTCCGCGCCACACGAAGTCCCGAGGCCGCAAAGGCTTTTCCCTCCAAGGGAGACATCGACACCATCGCCGATATATCCGCCCCGGCAACAAAAGCCCGGTCGCCCGCGCCGGTCATCACAAGACAGCGCAGCCCGGTATCGCGCTGCACCGCGTCCAGGCAGTCAGCAATCTCGTTCAGGGTAACGGGATTCAGGGCATTCAGGCTCTTGGGGCGATTGATCAGCAGAATGCCAATCGCCTCTTCTTTTTCAAATACGATATTTTCATACGTCATATTAATACTCCGGCTGCTCCTCAAAGTAGTGAACCGTATTGAGAAAGCGGATGGTCCGGCTCTTTGAGCGCATTACCACGGAGTGCGACTCGCCCCCTCCGGGAAAAAACCGCACCCCGTGCAGATAGTTCCCGGTTGTCACTCCGGTCGCGGCAAAAACAACGCTACCTCGGGCGAGTTCTTCGGCTGTATACTTTTTCCGAATATCGTCCACTCCGCTTTCACGCAGTTGTTCAAATTCTGCCGCATTCCCCGGCTGGAAGCGCGCCTGAATCTCCCCGCCCAAACACCGCAGGGCCGCCGCCGCGAGAATGCCCTGGGCGGCGCGTCCCGTCCCAACCAGCAGGTCGATCCCAGACTCCTCCCGCGTGGTGGCCAAGGCCGCCGACAGGTCCCCGTCACTGATCAGGGTGACATGAACGTCGATATCACGCAGTTCGTGCAGCAACTTGGCATGACGTGGCCGGTCAAGCATAACCACGCACAGGTTTTGCGGTTTGACCCCTTTCACTGCTGCGAGGGCGGCAAGATTGTCACCCATTGGCTTATCCAGATCAATCACCCCCCGGCCCCATGGCCCAACCGCAATCTTCTCCATATACACGTCGGCGGGGCAGCGCAGAAACCCACCTTCTTCGGCAACGGCAATAGCGACAATCGCATTTGGTGCACCGAGCGCGCAGGTGGTTGCCCCTTCAAGCGCATCGACAGCGACCTCAATGGCAGGGCCCGCCCCCGTCCCGAGCATTTCATCGACGTACAGCATAGGCACCGAGTCCTCATCTCCTTCGCCGAGGACGAGCTGGCCCCTGAACTCGATATCAGGGAACAGCCGATGCATGGCCTCCACAGCGGCAGCGTCGGCAACCGCTTCATCTCCCCGCCCCATATGGGCGGCTGCGGCTAAAGCCGCAGCTTCTGTCACCCGAACGAATTCAAGCGCGAGGTTCCGATCCATGCCGAATCTCTTTGTTTCTCTCGATCTCACCTACACCAAGGCCCGTACCTGTCCGCGAATCACGTGCTCCATCAAACGCCAGGCCTCAGCCACAAACACATTCGTCGCTTTGGCACACGGCTCGTTATAGCCTACCGCGGGCGATGCTGGCGTCCGGTCATGAGACGAGAGCACGGCAAACGGCACGGGGTCGGACGAGTGGGTCTTGATCGCAACCGGCGTGGCATGGTCGGGCATCAGCAGGATGGTCCACTCAGGGAAGGCGGTCAGACCATCCAAGATAGTTCCAACGACTTTCTCATCAAAATCCTCAAGCGCTTGGACCTTTTTATCAGCCGCGCCCATATGACCGGCTTCGTCCGTTGCCTCAACGTGCAGGAAGAGGAAATCTTTGTCACGCAGGGCGGCCAGACCATATTCGGCCTTGCCGAGATAATTCGTATCAAGAAAGCCGGTCGCGCCGGGCACCAGGATCACCTCAAGTCCGGCCAGGACACCAATACCACGGACCAGATCAACCGCGGAAATAACCGAACCGCTGAGACCAAAGCGTTCGGCGATCGTCGGCACGGCAGGCCGGCGGCCCTGCCCCCACAGCCAGATCGAAGAGGCAGGTTGATACCCCTCGGCCTGACGCCTGGCATTAACGGGGTGCTCGGCACAAATCTCCTGAGCGCGTTTCATCAGCACGCACAGTTGCTCGCCACCGTCTCCCTGGGGCCAATACTCCTGGACAGCTTGACCGGTAATATCGTGCGGTGGCGTGGTTTCCATCTTTTCCCTGCCACCGTGCCAGACCAGCAGATGTCGATAACTCACGCCAGGATAAAAGGAAAACTCAGCGCTACCCAACTCGTGCTGAAGCGTCCCAATCAACTCGGCTGCGTCGGCGCTGGGGATATGACCGGCCGCAAAGTCAAGCATGGTTTCGGTTCCATCGGATTCGCGGCCCAGGGTCACCAGATTGCACCGAAACGCAATATCTTCCGGCCCCAGGTCCACACCCATACTGGCCGCTTCAATGGGCGAGCGTCCGGTGTGATACTGCCGCGGGTCATAGCCGAGCAAACTCATGGTTCCGACGTCGCTGCCCGCGGGGTAGCCCTCGGGAATCGTCTGGGTGAGGCCATATATGCCGTGGGACGCAATATGGTCCATATGCGGCGTCCGCGCGTACTCAAGCGGCGTTTTCCCGCCGAGTTCATCGACCGGCCAGTCCGCCATCCCATCACCTTGAAGAACGATGTATTTCATACCTCTCACCCATCTAGGAATCCGTGAACAGGAGATGCCTGCCTGCGCTCGAGCGCGCCGAAAATCGCGGCCCGGGCACTGTGATAATCGGCCGGTGATTCAATCGGCCTGTTAGCGGAATGCGCGGCCACCCCGCGTAAACGCCCTTCATGGTAGCGCCGCTTAAAGTCGGTAAACTTGAGCCCATGGGCAGTGGATATCACAACGACCCGTTCGTGTGACCGGATCTGCCCACCGTGCACCAGTTTCAAGAGAACGGCAAGCGCTACCCCAGTGTGCGGACAGTTGAACAGGCCGGTCAAATCTGCCAGGGCCGACGCTTCGGCCAGCTCTTCTTCGCTGGCCTGCTCAACAATACTATCGAAGGCCTGGAGAACCCGAATGGCCTTATGCACACTGACCGGGTTCCCGATCTGAATGGCTGACGCCAGGGTTTTTTTGGCTCTGACCGGGCGATATTTTTCAAAGCCGGTGGCAAAACTCTTGTATAACGGATTGGCGCGTTCGGCCTGGGCACAGACCAGACGGGGCAGGCGATCAATCAGGCCAAGTTCCTGCATGAGCAGGAAGCCTCGTCCGATTGCCGTGACGTTGCCCAGATTTCCGCCGGGGACGATCACCACATCGGGGACTTCCCAGTCAAACTGCTGAACAATCTCAATCGAGATGGTCTTCTGCCCCTCAAGCCGGAGGCTGTTCATCGAATTGGCGAGATAGATGTTTTCTTTTGTACACAGCTCACGCACGACCCGCATACAGCCATCAAAGTCGGTATCGAGCGACACAGTCAGCGCCCCGTTTGCCATGGGCTGAATGAGTTGGGCAGTAGACACTCGATTGCGGGGGAGAATCACAATAGCCGGGATGCCGGCCGCTGCGCAGTAGGCGGCCAGGGCGGCCGACGTGTCGCCGGTTGAGGCGCACGCAACCGCAGGAATGGACACGCCGTCGGCAATCATCTGCTTCACCATAGAGACGAGCACCGTCATGCCCAGGTCCTTGAATGACCCGGTATGGGAGTTGCCGCACTGTTTGACCCAGAGATCGTCAATACCGATGTGGCGTCCGAGTCGCTCCGCCCAGAACAGATTGGTGCCGCCCTCATAGGTGGAAACGATGTTCGCATCGTCAATGGCCGGACACACCATTTCTTTCTTGCCCCACACCCCACTGCCATAGGGGTAGAGGGTGCGTCGATAGCGCTCGTCAAACAAATGCCGCCATTCTTGGGGCGTGCGCGTCTTGAGGGCGTTAGTATCGTGCTGCACATCTAATAGCCCGCCGCAGGTCGGGCAGTAATACAGGATTTTGTTGAGCGGATTTTCACCCGGACAGCCGTCCGCACAGCCAAACCAGGCTCGAAACGGAGACGGATTCGGGGCCGCCAGAGGAAGAGCAGGAGCGTCTGTCATCGCGCTGTGTGTCATATCTGTCTCTGACCGATTCTTGCCATCCGGTCCGTTGCGTTAACCGAGACTCTCCTCAATGCGGACATACACGGACTTGCCCTGCACGATGGGTAGTTGGTCCACTAATGTCATGGCCGTCTTCAGATTCCGTTCAGTCGCGGCATGCGTCCGCATGACCAGGGGCACGGTATTGTCGCCGTCGCTCCGACCGCGCTGGATCACCGAGGCAATGCTGATGTCCTGGTCGCCTAAAATCCCGCTGATCTGGGTGAGCACCCCAGGACGGTCGACAGCCATGAAACGCAGATAATACTCGCCCACCAGCTCATCCATGGATCGGACGGCGGCCGGCTTCAGCTCCGCCCAGGCACAGCCCAGCGGTGGCCGGGGCTGCTGTTGCTTCGTCTGCGCCCGCGCGCTCTCAACCACGTCGGACAAGACCGCCGCCGCGGTCGGTAAACTGCCCGCTCCCTGTCCGAACTGGAGAGAAGAGCCGAGGGCTTCCCCCTGCGTAAAGATGGCATTATACGCGCCGCCCACACCCGCCAGCAGACTGTCTTGCGGAATCATGGTCGGATGGACCCGGGCCTCCAGTACGCCGGATTCTTCCTTGGCAATCGCCAACAGCTTGATTGCGTAGCCGAACTCGCGCGCAAAGGTGATATCGATCTGATCGAGCTGCCGAATCCCCTCGGTGTACACGGCCTCGACCGGCACCCGCACACCAAAGGCAAGCATGATGAGCAGCGTCAGCTTCTGGGCAGCGTCAATGCCATCCACATCCATACGAGGGTCGGCTTCCGCCAAGCCCAACTCCTGGGCGCGGTGTAGGACGGGCGCAAACTCGGCACCGTCCTCACTCATCGTCGCCAGGATGTAATTACAGGTGCCGTTCACGATCCCGAACAGCGCCTTGTTGCGATCCGCGACAAAGCCTTCCCGCAGCGTCCGAATAATCGGGATGCCACCAGCCACGCTGGCTTCAAACCCCAGACGCACCCCATGCGCTTCGGCTGCGGCAAACACCTCGTCGCCGTGGAGAGCCAGCAGGGCTTTGTTTGCCGTCACCACGGCTTTGCCCCGCGCCATCGCTTCCAAAACGAGGGAGCGGGCGGGGTCGGTTCCGCCAATGAGTTCCAGAACAATATCAACCTCGGCATCCTGCACGACGCTCCACGGGTCGACCGATAAGCGCACACCAGGGAGAGGCGGGTGCGGCTTTATGTCTATGCTCCGACTCGCAACGTGGACGAGTTGCAGGGGTGCGCCTATTTTTCGCGCAAACGCCTCACGCTGTCGGTCCAGGAGTTGGACCACACCGGAGCCAACCGTCCCCAACCCAACGAGACCAAGCTTGACACCCTCCCTCGCCATCATACCGCTCGAAGCTTTTTCCCCGCCGGCTCGGCCTGTCCTGAGCCAGGTCGAAGGGCCGGAGCGCTGGCGCCGCCAAAGGCTTTACGGATACCGCGCACCGCCTGCCGGGTCCGATGCTCATTCTCAATCAAGGCAAAGCGGACGTAGTCTTCTCCATACGGCCCGAACCCGATCCCTGGAGACACCGCGACTTTGGCTTCCGTCAGGAGAAATTCCGCAAAAGCCATGGAGCCCATAGCTCGCAACGGCTCCGGGATTTGCGCCCAGACAAACATCGTGCCCTTGGGTTTGGGGATATGCCAGCCCACCCGCTCCAGGCCGTCAATCAGGACATCGCGGCGAAGACGATAGCGCTGGCGCATGTTCTCCACGCAGTCCTGGGGACCGTTCAGGGCATGAATCGCGGCGATTTGAATCGGCTGGAAAATACCGTAGTCAAAATAGCTTTTAAGCCGGCCCAGGGCCATGATCGCTTCGGGATTGCCGCAGGCAAAGCCCACCCGCCAGCCCGGCATGTCGTAGGATTTCGACAGGGTAAAAAACTCGACGCCGATCTCTTTTGCGCCCGGCACCTGGAGGAAGCTCGGCGGCGTATAGCCGTCAAAAAAGAGGTCGGCATAGGCAAAATCGTGAATGACAAACAACTTATGCTCGTGGGCGAATTCTACGACGCGCGTAAAAAATTCAAGGTCCACAACGGCGGTCGTCGGATTATGCGGGAAGCACAGCAGCAAGACCTTGGGCCGCGGCCAGCACTGCTGAACCGTTTCCTGAAGCGAGGTAAAGAAATCTTCTCCCGGTCGGAGCGGAACGACCCGCAAATCGGCGTTGGCCATCACAATCGAATACTGGTGAATGGGATAGGTCGGACTCGGGCAGATGGCCACATCACCCGGCCCGAGGATCGACAGCGCCAGATGGGACAGGCCCTCTTTCGACCCAATGGTCACAATGGATTCGGAATCGGGATCGAGCTCCACCTCAAAGCGGCGTTTATACCAGTCGCAAATCGCCAGGCGCAGCTTATAGAGCCCCCGTGAGGTTGAATAGCGATGATTCTGCGGCTTGGCCGCGGCCTCAACCAACTTATCAACCACATGTTGCGGAGAGGGATGGTCGGGATTACCCATCCCAAAATCAATAATGTCCTCACCCGCCCAGCGTGCCTCCATTTTCATCTTGTCCAAGGTGGCAAACAGATAGGGCGGAAGCCGTTTAATGCGTGGAAATTCCATCAGCTCATCTCCGGCAGGGACTCCATGACTGCTAAGGATATAGGGGATTTACCGAAACCGGTCAAACTTGGCCCATATCACCATCTTGATGCCGGCGCATGTATTCCCGGAGTGCCGCATTCATCCGAGACTGGTACCTCCCTTCCTGGGATCGGAACCAAGCAATGATGTCAGCATCCACTCGCAGGCTGATCGCCTTTTTCACTGGACGATAAAACTTCCCCCGGACGGCATCGCTCCAGTCTGTACCCTCCGGGATATCGCTCGTATCAATGTCTTCGTCCGGCAGGGCCTCCAAAACAGCCAAGTCGGTTTTTGTCGGAGGGGAATCTCTTTTAACCTTCCGCATAATGTCTACGCTCCTGCTTCTTTGCTTTCCGAGCCGAGATGATTCGGATAACCTCTTCACCATTTTCCTCTCGGAATGTATGCGCCACAAGAAGGACGACCGTTCCTCCCACCAAGCCGAGCGTTTGCCGCCGCTGTTCTCCACCCTCAATTCTGTCCGCCATGCTCAGGTTGAGAGGATCATAAAAAACTTGTTGAGCAAGCTCAAAACTGACTTTGTGTTTTCTCCGATTTGTCTGATTCTTTTTTTCATCCCATTCAAAGCGCATGAAATAAACCAGCTACAAAGTATATACATTTTTGTACATACAAACAAGGAAGTCAGAGTCAACATCTTAAACCGGTCAAACCGCCGGGAGCGGAATCCCGTCCTCGACATCCATGGGTGGATGGGATGGATGATTGACACATATTACGTGTGCACCTAGCGTATGAATGTGAAAATTACCCTGTCTATTGATGACCGAGTCGTGGCTACGGCTCGGCGTATCGCCGCCACCCGTGGCACCAGTTTGAATCAGCTTATTTGCGATTACCTGGAAGAATTGACTCGCGTCAACGATGCAGAGGCGGTCATAGACCAACTCGATACGATGTGGGCGGAAAACGTGTATCGTTCATCAAGCCCGTGGGCCCGAGAGCAACTGCATGAGCGGTCGTGAGTTTATCGACACCAATGTACTGGTGGACGCTGACGACGCCCGCGACCGACACAAGCCGATCCACGCACGCGAACTGATACACCTCTTGATGTGGGAGCGGTCATACACCGCTGTTGCCTGACGTTCAACAATTAGAGAAAGTGGAAAACGGGTTCGACCTCCACATTCATTTCTTCCCGCTGCTTCCTTTGTTCGGCGGATTTGTAGGCGGTTTTGTCGGGGATAATTCGCCCCTCTCAGGTTGATACCCACCCTTAACACGTATGGGACGATGCACCAGTTGGTGCTGAGGAGTAGAGGCTGGTTTGTTATTCTTGCTCATTGACTTTCTCCTTCATAGGGCAAAAACTCTATCGTTCTAATCTCTCCAGCGGCGATAAGAAGACCGTTTTCACTGTCCGGCACAGACCAAGTACCGTCTTCGCCAATATCATAAACCCATTGAATATACATATCCCGTTCGTCAGGGCTGGAAGACGTGAAAGATTGCGCACCGTAGAAACCGCCGAAACGGGTGCCATCTTTGAGTGTCACAAGAACCCATTGTTCAGGCATACTACTAAACTTCCAGTCCCAGGCGGTCGGTATGGCATGGACAGGGTAGAGACCGAACCGGTTGAGAAGACGGCGAACAAGGTCTTTCTGGATGTTGATTCCGAGGAGTAAGCCAAGAATGAGAGGCCCAACAAAGACTAGGAGGAGCCAAATCAGTCTTGATTTCCCTATCAGATCGGGATCGACGAAAGAGAGAACCAGAGCGCTATAGATGACCGTAACGGTCAGATAAGAAAGAATCGCATCCTTACTATTGGATGAGATTCTTCCGGTTATGAACTGCGAGCGTACTGATAACGCGATAAAGCCAGGAACAACGAAAACCAGAATAAGGTAGAGATTATTGAGGGATAGTAACTTAGGCACGGTTCGACATCTCCTTACCCACCACACAGAGTGGTTACAAAACTGATATTTTCCGCCTGACCATCAGCTATGTCCGCTCGGTGTGTCAAGACTTGGCGCTTCCCTCACCCCTCCACCTCTGCGTCCGGCTCCCCCGCCGCCAAGGCATTCAGCCACGCCAGACACAAGTCACGCGAGCGGTAGCGGCCATAGGTCGCCGTTTCCTGACGTTCGACAATGGGGAAGGTCGAATAGATGTAGCGCACGTCGTCACGATCGGTGACACCGTACAGGTGGAAGAACACGGCGTCGAGTTTGGCTCGCAGGTACAACCGGCGTTCCTCGTCCCACACAAAAGGCGGCTTCACTTCGCCGCTCTCATCGACATAGCCCAAGTCGCGGGCAAACGGGGCCATGTCGTGGGCGGTGTAGGTGAGTTCCAACACGGCAGCGCGCACGATATCTGCGGCAGTTTTGGGACCGAACTGCACCGTGCCGTAACGGTCGGGCGGCACGACCGGCATTTGTTCGACGATGTACCAACTGATGTTCTGGCCTTGGATCTTCTGCCGTATCACAAAGTCGAAGGGGAGCGAGTTGAGATTTCCCAATATCAGAGGAGCAATCGTTCCGAAATTTTCCTTAGCATCCTCCTCCGGCAACAGAACGTCCATTGAGTGGCCGGAACCGGAGGGCGGCAGGCAAGCTGCAATAAAGGTGCGATTGTTCGTTGGCGCGGTTATCATTTTGTAGGCTATGTACGCTTGCAGATTTGGATACAGTACCCAAAATTGCGGATTGGGTAGCCAGCCTGGGTCCCCATGCTGGTCTGATGTTGAGGACATTGGTTGGCCTGGGCGATGCAAGTTGCTTGGATTGACTACAACGCTCGCAGCACGATGGTCGAAGGCTTGCACCATTTTACCCTCGTACAGCGGGAGCCATTTACCGCTCGGACTATCAAAATGGTTGTTGCCTACCGGATACGCCCCTTCCTGTTCTTCCAATTCTTCTCGGGTGCGGAACAGGTGCGAGTCGTTCGACATATGGAACATGGTCGCGTGTCTCACCGGCCACGCCTTAGCTTCTTCATCGCCGGAACGATCCACCAACACGGGCAGGCGTTCGTATATCGCGGCCGTCAGCTTAGCGTCGCGACTGGTGCGAAAGATGGACGCAGTGCCGGTGTTCGGGTTAACGCGGGCGAAGTCCTCGGCGGCCAGCGGGAAACGCCGTTCCGGGTCGTTGAGTTCGGAAACGTCCTGCAAAAAGAACGCACAGTGGGCCGGCTCGCTGAACGCTGTCGGGCTCGCCACAATTGCGCAGAACTTGAAGCGGCTGTCCACGTCCGGGAAGAACGGTGGCGCGTCGAAGCGCGTGCGACGGTTCTCGAAGTCGTACAACGCCCGCAACCGGCCTTCCGTTGCCACGCCCTGAAAAAACGCGGCGGCTGTCTTGTCCGATGCAATGCCAGACGGTACGAGCAGGCCGACCATGCCCTGCGGCTTGACCAGCTTCATCGCCCGCTCAACAAACAGGGAGTACAGATTCACATCACCCCGCGACAACAAGGGATAGTCGCCACACGTCCGCGCCATGCGTGTGGCGGCTGCGGCCCGTTCGCTCGCCTTGGCAAAATCGTGGCTGAGCGGGTCGTCCTCCGTTTCTAAGGCGGCAATCTTACGCTTGCGGTCCGCAGCACGTTGGGCCAGGGCGATTTCAGGGCGGCGGGCCGCGAACCATTCGACCTGTTGCAACTTGATACGGTCCCAGGGCGGGTTGCCGATGACTGCGTCAAAGCCGCCGTCCGGCTCGACATCCTTCAGATTCGTCCACACACCGGGAAACGCCGCCTGCCAGTTCAGAAAGCGCTCTTCGGCCATGAGGCTGCGCGCCCGTTCCAACAACTCGGTAAACCGTTCGCCGTCGGGTGTTGCCGTTGAGACGGCGCACTGTCCCTGCGCAATGTCGAGCGGGTCGCCCAAGCGGCCCTCGAAAAAAGCGTGCAACGCAGCCGTGTCGTCACGGTCTTGGATATTCAGCCAGTCCAGGGCGTGCAGCAGCGACAGAAACGCGTCGAGCGGCGCAGTCATGGCTTCCACTTCCGCGAAGGTCTGGGCGGACTGGTGGGCCTCGGCAATCTCGGCGTCCGTCAGATGCTCAACAACCTGCATGGCGTTGGCCGCGTCCGCAGCCCGGTTCACCGGCTCGTGGATGAACAGCCCATGACCACCGGCACTCATCTTCTCGATACCCTGACGCGCCCAGCAACCGAACAAACTATTACCGCAACGCAAGTGGTGGTCCAGAAAGCTCAGCGGGGCTCCCACGGTGAACGTATGCAGCCACAGCGACACCTTGGCCAGTTCGACGGCCATGGGGTTTTTGTCCACACCGTACACGCAGCGCTTGAGCACCATGCGGCGAATGATGTGGCGGTCGTCAAGCTGTTCCGCGTCTATGGTCCAGCCGCGCTCGCCGGCGTTGTTCAGGATGGTGGTGCGAATATCGTCAATCCGCTCGGTCAACGGCGAAACATAACCCTCAACCGTGGCCTGAGCCTCGGCAAGCGCGGCAATCACGCTGTCGGCTAGATAGTCCACCAGGCTGACCAGAAAATGCCCGGAACCCATGGCCGGGTCGCAGATTTTCAGTTCCAAGAGCCGCTCGGCAGGGTCGAGTCGCTTGAGGTCGGCAAGCCTGGCGCTCGGTTCACGACCCTTTTTCTTGATAGAAGAGGGGCGAGCGCTCCTTGCCCTGTTGGCAAAAGCCTCCGTGCAGGCCCCGACCAGCGGGCCGACCGTTTCCTTGAGAATCACGTTCACAAGATCGTCCGGGGTGTAATAACTGCCCGAGCCCTTGCGGGCGAACACATTGGGCCGCACGTTGATTACGGTGCCGTCGCGGACGACTTCGTATTCGAGCAGCCGTTCGTAGATTGAACCAAGTTGCTGCACGCTCAGGTCGCGGTAGTTGATATAGCGCCGTCCGTTTTCTGCCTGCTCAAACGACAGCGCGTCAATCACGTCAGCCATAACCGCATCACCCAGCCGAACAGTGGCCAGCAGCGGCGTGCGCTGCCGGTCGAACAGACCACCGTTATAGGGCGGGAGCCCAATCGAGGTATCGCCTTGGTCAATCGCCCGACACAGATCGTCGATGATTGACCAGTAGCGGGCCGCGCTGGCTGAGAAGGTATCACCCTGGCTCTTACGGCGTCCGATGTCGCCCCGCACCTTATCGCGCAGGCCGTAATCGTCGTAGCGATTGTCACGGACCGGCAGCAGGTCGCGGTCCTCGGCATACAGGATAAACAGCAGCCGATAGAGCAGAATCAAGGCCGCATCGCGTACCTCGGGCAACGGCGCATCCGGTGCAGCTTCGGCAATGGCCTGAGCCAGCTTGGGAAAGACTTGTTTGAAAACCAGTTCGGACAGGTCAGCGGCAACGCGCTCTTCGTAGACGCGGCCCTCATCAAGAACGCGCTGGTGTAGCGTGCGCGAATCTGCGGTGGCCGGGTCAGGCAAAAAGGCAGCGCGGCGAAAGAAGAGCACGAACAGCTTGAGGCAATGGCGGCGCTCGGCCTCGGACAGCGCGAACAGGCCGTCGTTGTGGCCGGGCAGATTCAGGGTCGCCGCCAAGTCAAGCTCAAAGAATTGTTCCGAAACGGATCGCGCGCCAGCCCAGTACAGCCGCCACTTGGCCCCATTGATCAGCACGCCCCAACGCAGCGCGCCATTCGTCAGGTCGTCCACCCGCCGCAGATAGCGCAACATCTGAGTCGAGGGCGCGGTCTCCTCACCTTGTCGGTCGGAGCGCCGGTCAAGCGGGCGTTGCCAACGCTTGGACTCGACCACGGCAAGGCCGTACTCATAGCGTTTCCATTCCTGCCGGTAGCGGTTGGCGCGGTCCTTGGCCGCTTCGTCGGCAAAGAGCAAGCCGTCGGGCACATCGTCCCGACCACGAGACGAGAGATTCTGCTGGCGCAGGCTAGCTGTCCAGCCCAAGACTCCGAGGACCGACCAGATCAGATCATCCTCTGTCTGGCTCTCGTTGGGGGTCTGGTCGGTCGGGAAGTGGTCGAAGACCGCCCGTAGCGCACCTTCAAATTCGTCCAGCGCAGCGTCGTCAACAGCCTGCCAGTCGGATAACTGCGAGATGGATTCCGTCAGGAAATCGCGGGCAAACAGACTGCCCTGTACTGCGCTCTCAATGTTCACGTGCCCAGATTCCTTGTGTCGTTACGGCTTGTACTTTTTTACGGTGAATTGTATCGAATCAACATGAAGACTGATGAGGGACGCATATTCCGAGCCCATCGGAAACTGCTGGCCAGAGAAGCCAAGGCGCTGGTCGCCGAACAAGCCAGCGTGGAGCAATCATTCACGCCCATCGGTCCACCTCTACCTGCGACTCCAACGATGGACGAGAACGGGAATTTGATTCGGGAGGAATCTCAGAGCAAGTCAGAAACCCGCTGAAACCTAGATTGTTCCCCTCTCGAACACTATCCGTCTCAACGCCTAACCTAGAACAAATAATGATACTGTGTAGCCACCCGTCATTCCTGCAAAAGCAGGAATCCAGCCCCCCGACCTCTGGATGCCGGATCAAGTCCGGCATGACGAGGGCATAACGGCATGGCTACAACCCATCATGAAATGCTCTATGTCTCAAACAGTTCTACCCCACCCGAGCCAGTTCCAGCCGGCCGGCCCAGCGGTCTTCGAGGACGGTGCGTAGGCGGCGGGACTCGGGTGTCGTCAGGTTGGGGTCGCGTTCGAGCCAGGCCAAGGCTTCGTCCCGCGCGGTTTCCAGCAGTTTGCTGTCACGCACGATATTGGCCACCCGGAAGTCGGGCATACCGGACTGACGTGTGCCCAGGAACTCGCCCGGCCCGCGAAACGTCAGGTCGGCTTCGGCAATCTTGAAGCCGTCGTCGGTTTCCGTCATGACCTGGAGACGCCGCTGGGACTCGTCGCCCGGCGCGTACTGGGCCAGCAACAGACACAGGGAGGCGGCCTGCCCGCGTCCGACTCGACCGCGCAACTGGTGCAACTGGGCCAGGCCGAAGCGCTCGGCATGCTCAATCACCATGACGGTCGCGTTCGGCACGTCAATGCCGACCTCAATGACGGTGGTCGAAACCAGCAGATGATGCTCGCCCGCCTTAAAACGCTGCATGACCGCGTCTTTTTCGTCGCCCTTCATGCGGCCGTGGACAAGCCCAACCGAATAGTTGGCAAAGAAGGTCTGGGCCAGCTCTTTGGCCATGGAGGTCGCAGCCTTCAGGTCGGACTTCTCCGATTCCTCAACCAGCGGGTAGACCACATAGGCTTGATGGCCCTGTTCAATCTGGTCTTTAACCAGATGATAGACTTTTTTTCGCTCGCCTTCATGGAACACATGCGTCGTGATCGGCTTGCGGCCGGGCGGGCGTTCATCAATAGCTGAGACATCCAGGTCGCCGTATAGGGTCAGGGCCAGGGTGCGGGGGATCGGGGTTGCGGTCAGCAGCAGAATATCCGGATTCACCCCGCGTTTTCGCAGGGCGGCGCGCTGCATCACCCCAAAGCGATGCTGCTCATCCACAATGGCCAGACCCAGATGCCGAAAGCGTACGCCCTCCTGGATCAGGGCGTGGGTGCCGACCGCGATCTCGACCTCACCCCGTTCCAGGAGACCATAGATCTCCTGTTTCCGTTTTGGGCGGATTTCTCCGGTCAGCAATGTCATGGACAGACCGAGCTGCTCGGCCAGCGGCGTCAGCGTCCGGTAGTGCTGCTCGGCCAGGAGCTCTGTCGGAGCCATGAAAGCCACCTGGTAGCCGCTGTCGAGGGCGGCCAGGGCCGCAAAAAAGGCCACGATCGTCTTGCCCGAGCCAACGTCTCCCTGGACCAAGCGGTTCATGGGGTGGGGAGCCGCCATATCCCGGAAAATTACCTCAACCACCCGCTCCTGGGCCGCGGTCAGCCGAAACGGCAGGATACCGTATACCTGCTGGACGAGCGGTCCCGGCACAATGGACAACCCCTCTTCCCGGACGGTATTGCGCCGGCGCAGGGCCATTCCCAGTTGTAAATAAAAGAGTTCGTCGAACACCACGGCTCGATGCGCCTGAGAGGAGGCCTCGTTGAGTTCAACAACCTCGGCGTCGAGCGGGGGGAAGTGTAACTGCCGCAGAGCGTGATCGAGCGGCATCAGGTGCAGGCGCTCACAAATTTCCTGCGGCACGCCGTTGGAGACCTGATCGACGTAGCGATCAACCGCGCCATGCACGACTCGCCGCATGGCGGCCACCGTCATTTCGGTGGTCTTATTGTAAATGGGCAGGACGCGGGCGGTCTCGTCGTCTTCTTCCAGCGGCTCCATGTCCGGGTGGATCATCCACTTGCCACCCTTCATGCCCTTCTCGATCTTACCGTACAGCAGGACCCGCTGACCAAGCTGATAGCGCTGCTGAAAATAGCGATGCTGGTGATACCACAGCAGAAAGAGAAAGCCGGTTTCGTCTCGAACAACGGCTTCAAGCACCCAGCGCCGGCGGCGGGCCAGAAAGCGCCGCTCCATCCGGGCGATTTGGCCGCTGACCGCCGTCTCATCTCCCACCTGAAGATGACAAATTTGCTTGATTTCGCGCCGGTCCTGGTAGCGGAAGGGAATATGGTAGAGCAGGTCTTCGACCGTCTCTATGCCCAGCCGCGCCAACTGCTCGGCCCGACGCGGCCCCACGCCTTTGACATACTGCACCGAATTTTTAAGCGGCGGCTGGCGCGGTCGAAACGAACGCACCGGCTCTCCCCCATTCTCTCCCCCCTTATGAAGGGGGGCTGGGGGGGATTCCCGGTCAAAGCGACGAGGAGTTTCAGCCGCCTTTCGACTTTCCGCCTCTCTACCTTTCGACTTTCCGCCAGCCATACCCCTCTTATCCGTGCTCTTCACCATGATAAGCCTGAAGCGGGCACACGCCGAGCAGGCCCTGCTTGAGGCGGGCAATACCTTCGACCGCGGCTCCCGCTCCCGCCACCGTCGTAAAATACGGCACCTGACACTCCAGGGAACTCCGCCGAATCGAAAAGGAATCCTGGATGGACTGCGCCCCCTCGGTCGTATTAATGACCAGATCGATCGAGCCCGCCTGGAGGGCATCCACAATATGCGGAGAACCTTCCAGGACTTTATTCACCATCTCAACCGGCAGTCCGTGCTGCTGGAGAAATGCACAGGTGCCGCGCGTCGCCACCATAGAGAAGCCATTCTCCGCCAACTGTCTGGCAATAGGCAGGGTGGCAGTCTTATCGCGGTCACGAACACTCAAGAAGACCTTGCCCGTTTCCGGCAAGATATTCCCCGCCGCAAATTGCGCTTTGACAAAAGCCATAGCAAAGGACTGGTCCACTCCCATGACCTCGCCGGTTGACTTCATCTCCGGTCCCAGGATGGTGTCCACACCGGGGAATTTAATAAACGGAAAAACCGCTTCTTTGACATTGACGTGGTCGGGAATGACTTCCTGGGTAAAACCCAGTTCGTCCAAGGTTTTGCCCGCCATGACGCGCGCGGCTATTTTTGCCAGCGGGATGCCGATGGACTTGCTCACAAACGGCACGGTGCGTGAGGCACGCGGATTCACCTCGATCAGAAAAACCTGCTGCTCCTTGACGGCGAACTGGATATTCATCAGGCCAACCACGCCCAGTTCTTGGGCTAACAGAGTAGTCTGCCGTCGGATTTCAGACTGCACGGCGGCGGACAGGGTGCGCGGCGGGAGCGAACACGCACTGTCACCGGAATGGATGCCAGCAAGTTCGATATGTTCCATAATGCCGCCGATCACCACTCGCTGGCCGTCGCTCAGAGCGTCCACATCAACCTCGGTGGCGTCATCCAGGAATTTATCGATCAGGACCGGTCGCTCCGCGGACACGGACACGGCCTCGCGCATATAGCGTCGCAGGCTCGCCTCGTCATACACCAGTTCCATGGCCCGCCCGCCCAGGACATAGGAGGGACGGACCAGCACCGGATAGGCAATGTCCTGGGCAATAACTACGGCTTCCTCAACCGACCGGGCGGTGCCATTGGCCGGCTGCCTGAGGCCGAGCCGTTCGAGCATCCGCTTGAACCGTTCGCGGTCCTCGGCCCGGTCGATGGCATCCGGCGGCGTGCCCAGGATCGGCACCCCGGCCCGTTCGAGCGGCACGGCCAGCTTGAGCGGCGTCTGCCCGCCGAACTGGACAATGACCCCATGCGGCTGTTCGCGCTGCACAATACTCAGCACATCTTCCAGCGTCAGCGGCTCAAAATACAGCTTGTCAGACGTGTCATAATCCGTACTGACGGTCTCGGGGTTACAGTTCACCATAATGGCTTCAAAGCCGTCTTCTTTGAGCGCAAAGGCCGCGTGCACGCAGCAATAGTCGAACTCGATGCCCTGGCCGATCCGATTCGGCCCGCCACCCAGAATGACCACCTTCTTGCGGTCGGTCGGCTGGGACTCGTCTTCGCCTTCGTAGGTTGAGTATAAATAGGGCGTATGAGCCACGAATTCGGCGGCGCAGGTGTCCACTGTTTTATAGACCGGAATCACATCCAGGCGTTCCCGCTCGGCCCGGACGTCATCCTCGCCAACACCGAGCAACCGGCCAAGATGGACGTCAGAAAAGCCCATCTGTTTTGCCCGGCGTAACAGGCCGGGTGGTAATGCCGCTACGACCTCCGTCGGTTTGGCAACGACCCCGGCAGTCTCCTCTGGCCCTCTCGCCTGCTGGACTTCCTTTTCGCACTCTACGATCTGCACGATATTATCGAGAAACCACGGATCGATTTTTGAGAGCTGGTGGAGCTCACCCACACCCATGCCCAGGCGGAGTGCTTCCGCCACAGACCACAGCCGCTGGGCGTTGGGGGTTTGCAGGGAGGCGCGCATGGCATCCAGCGGCGTCTCCACGCTACCGTTTATCGGTTCAAACCCATAGCTGTCGATTTCGAGCGAACGCAGGGCTTTCTGGAGTGCCTCCTTGAAGGTCCGGCCTATGGACATGGCCTCGCCGACCGATTTCATTTGCGGTCCGAGCAGATCCCGCGCTTGGGGGAATTTGTCAAAAGTAAAACGCGGCACCTTGACCACCACATAGTCGATCGTGGGTTCAAAAGAGGCTGGCGTTTCGCGCGTAATATCATTCGGAATTTCGTCCAGGGTATAGCCCACGGCCAGCTTTGCGGCAATTTTGGCAATCGGAAATCCGGTGGCTTTACTCGCCAGTGCCGAGGAACGGGACACGCGCGGGTTCATTTCAATCACGACCAGCCGGCCGGTCTCCGGGTGGACGGCGAACTGGATATTGGACCCGCCCGTGTCCACCCCGATTTCGCGGATGATGCGCAGCGCCGCATCCCGCATGAGTTGGTATTCCTTATCGGTCAGGGTCTGGGCGGGCGCAACCGTAATGGAATCGCCGGTATGAACACCGAGCGGATCGAAATTTTCGATGGAGCAGATGATGACCACATTGTCCTGGGTGTCGCGCATCACTTCCAATTCAAACTCTTTCCAACCGGCGATCGACTCTTCAATCAGGACCTCATGTGTGGGAGAGGCCTGTAAGCCCCACTCGACAATGGTCTGAAACTCTTGCGGTGTTTGGACGATCCCGCCCCCGGCCCCCCCCAGGGTGCGGGACGGTCTGATAATCAACGGCAGGCCCAAGGTCTCGCATACGGCGTAGGCTTCCTCAAGAGAGTGGATACAGCCGCTCCGGGGCAGATCCAGCCCGATGCGCTCCATGGCCGCCTTGAACAAATCGCGATCTTCGGCTTTCTTGATGGCCGGCAGCTTGGCCCCGATGAGTTCCACGCCGTAGCGGTCGAGAACGCCGGCTTCGGCCAGGTCAATGGCCAGATTCAAACCGGTCTGGCCGCCAATGGTCGGCAGCAGGGCGTCCGGACGTTCCCGTTCAATAATTTTTTCAAGGACGGGCCGGGTCAGCGGTTCGATATAGGTCCGGTCCGCAAAATCAGGGTCGGTCATAATCGTGGCCGGATTCGAGTTGACCAGAATGACGCGGTAGCCCTCCTCTTTGAGCGCCTTGCAGGCTTGGGTGCCCGAGTAATCGAATTCACACGCCTGGCCAATCACAATGGGGCCGGAGCCGATCAGTAAAATGGAATGAAGGTCTGTACGCTTGGGCATGACTTGTATCTGCTGCTCAGGAATCAGCCTCGACACTGCTCCATCAGCGCGGTGAAGCGCCGAAATAAATAGTCTGCGTCATGGGGACCCGGAGAAGACTCCGGATGGTACTGCACGGAAAAGAGCGGCTCCTGCGTATGCCGCAAGCCTTCAACCGTCCGGTCGTTCAGGTTGAGGTGGGTGACTTCCGCCCGCTCTTGCAACGAATCGACATCGACACAGAAACCGTGATTCTGCGCCGTAATTTCAACCTTCCGGGTTGCGAGATCCATCACCGGCTGATTGCCCCCGTGATGACCGAATTTGAGTTTATAGGTCTGCCCGCCCAACGCCAGACCCAGAATCTGGTGTCCCAGACAGATACCAAACAAGGGGACTTTTCCGACCAGGGCGGCGATATTCTCCTTGGCATACGGCAACGCATCCGGGTCGCCCGGCCCATTCGATAAGAAAACGCCATCCGGCTTGAGGCCCAGGACTTCTGCCGCAGGCGTGTGGGCCGGCACGACCCGCACCCGACAGCCTGCCTCAACCAGATGGCGCAGGATGTTGAACTTCACGCCAAAATCGTAAGCAACCACAGAGAAGCGCGGCTCGGGTGCATGGCCTGTCCCTTGCTGGCGATAGCCGCTCTCCAACTCCCAATAGCCTTGAGACCAGTCGTACGGCTCGCGACAGGTGACCTCTTTGACCAGGTCACGTCCAACCAAGCTTGGGGCGGCTTGCGCTTTTTCCACCAAACGCTTGGCATCCAGGTCGCGGGTCGAGATCACGCCCTGTTGGGCGCCGCCGTCGCGAATGCGACGGACGAGCGCCCGGGTATCAATGCCCTGAATGCCCACGATGTCATGCTCGCGCATATAGGCGGCCAGGCTCTTCTGCGCTCGCCAGTTGCTGGGCCGTTCCCAGTATTCCTTGACCACAAAGCCTTCAACAAAAGGCTGACGGGATTCAACATCTTCGGTATTGACCCCGACATTGCCGATCTCGGGATAGGTCATGGTGACGATCTGGCCTGTATAGGAGGGATCGGTGAGAATCTCCTGATAGCCAGTCAGCGAGGTGTTGAAGACGATCTCGCCGACCGCTTCTCCCTGAGCGCCAAAAGCACTCCCCTCAAAAACTGTCCCATCGGCAAGGGCTAAGAAGGCTGTGTTCCTCACGTCGGCTGGCCCTTCTGTTCACGGTCATCGTACACGATCCGACCATCGACCATGGTCAGCCGTACCTTACCGGTCAGCTCCCAGCCGGCAAAAGGCGTGTTCTGACTGCGCGACCGAGAGGCAAGTGGTTTCACCTGCCAGCTCGCTTGGGTGTCAAAAAGTGTCAGGTCCGCCGGCCTGCCCACCGAAAGCGTGCCATAGGGGAGCCCCAGAATACGAGCCGGGTTCATAGTCAGTTTCTGCACTGCTTCGGAGAGGGGCAACACCCCGTCCTGGACTAAACGTAGCGTCAACGACAGGGCCGTCTCCAAGCCAGTCACGCCGTGAGCGGCCTGGTCGAATTCGACCTCTTTCTCGTCTCGGTGGTGGGGGGCATGGTCGGTCGCAATGGCGTCAATGGTCCCGTCTCGCAAGCCTTCCTTCATGGCCGCCACATCGTCGGCCAGTCGGAGCGGCGGGCTCATTTTTGCGTTGGTATTATACCCCTCAACTGCCTCTTCGGTGAGCGTAAAATGATGCGGAGCGACCTCGGTCGTGACCGCCAGACCTTCGGCTTTTGCCTGACGGACCGAGTCCACCGCGCGGCGGGTACTGATATGAGCGATATGCACCCGTCCGCCGGTAAGGCGCGCCAGGGCAATATCACGGGCGACCATGACATCTTCGGCCACGCTCGGGACGCCGCGAATCCCCAGGCGCACCGAGGTCGGCCCCTCATTCATACTCCCCCCGGATGAGAGGTGCAGGTCTTCTTCATGCACGCTGATCGGCACATCAAACATCGAGCAGTATTCCAGCGCCCGGCGCATAAGGTTGGCATCCATAACCGGACGTCCGTCGTCTGATATGGCGACGGCACCGGCCTCAATCATCTCTCCGATTTCGGCTAACTCTTCTCCGTGGAGGCCCTTTGAAAGCGCCCCGATCGGGAACACCCGAGCCAACCCGACACTGCGCGCCTGCTCAACAATAAAGCGCGTGACCGCTCCATTATCATTGACCGGATTGGTATTGGCCATACACGCCACCGCGGTGAATCCGCCAGCCACCGCGGCCTGGGTGCCGGTCAGAACCGTCTCTTTGTATTCATAGCCCGGCTCGCGCAGGTGGACATGCATATCAATCAGTCCGGGAGCGACAACGCAGCCGGAGGCGTCAATACGCTGCGCCTCGACCGAGGCAAAGCCGCCGGGCTGGCCCAACTCACGAATCACGCCCTCTTCGATGACGAGATCGAGGTCCGCCTCCAGCCCGTTGGCCGGATCAATGACCGTTCCGTTCTGCACGACTCTGCGCATGGTTTATTGTCCCACCGCCCGTTTAGGTACAGTGTGCTCATCCCACGCACTGGGTTCTGCCTGCACGTCAGAACCCTCCTGCCCGACCGCCTGCCCATGAGCTACAGACTGGTCCTGGGTCGCCAGCCGCTCCTGCGTTGTGAGCAGGTAGAGAACGGCCATGCGGACCGCAACGCCGTTTGTCACTTGTTCGAGAATCACCGAATACGGACCATCTGCAACCCGCGAGTCAATCTCAACACCGCGGTTCATTGGACCGGGGTGTAAAATAATGACGTTCGGTTTTGCTTCCTTGAGCGCCTCGACCGTCAGGCAGAAGCGGCGGGCGTATTCGTCCAGGCTGGGGAAGAAATTTCGCGTTTGTCGCTCGCGCTGCAAACGCAGCATCATAATCGCGTCAACCCCGGCCAGGCCGGCGCGTAAATCCGTATGCCGTTCCACTCCCCAGCGGCTGAATTCCGGCGGCAACAGAGTTGGCGGGCCGATCAGCCGGACCTGAGCACCCAGGGTTGTCAGGGCCAGGATATTGGACCGCGCCACCCGGCTATGGAGAATGTCGCCCACAATGGCAACGGTTTTTCCGTAAATGTCGCCGAGATGTTCACGGATGGTCATGACGTCCAGGAGCGCCTGGGTCGGGTGCTCATGGGTGCCGTCACCGGCGTTGATCACCGGACATTGATTCAACCGGGCCAGCAGGTGAGGCGCGCCGGACGCCGGATGACGCAGCACCAGAGCCGCCGGACGCATGGCGCACAGGTTGCGGGCCGTATCCATCAGAGTTTCACCTTTGTTCACGCTGCTCGTGGAGGCGGAGATATTGATCGCATCAGCGGACAGGCGTTTGGCCGCAATCTCAAAGGAGGAGCGCGTCCGGGTGCTGGATTCGTAGAACAGGTTGATAATGGTTTTCCCCCGTAGCGTTGGGACTTTTTTCACCTCCCGCTCAGAAATCTCCCGAAAAGATTCGGCCGTGTTGAGCACAAATAATAATTCGTCCCGAGACAAACCTTCGATACCGAGGAAATGGCGCTGGCTGAACGTCATGGCGACCCCCTACTCTATCACGACCCGATCCTGTCCATCGTGTTCCACTAGACAGACCGACACCCGTTCTTCGTACGACGTTGGAATATTTTTTCCCACATAGTCAGGCCGAATCGGCAGCTCGCGGTGTCCTCGATCAACCAGGACTGCGAGTTGAATGCTTTTGGGCCGGCCAAAGTCAACCAGCGCGTCCATTGCCGCGCGGACGGTCCGCCCCGTGTACAGCACATCGTCTACCAGCACGATGCGCATGGTATCGACCGCAAAAGGGATGGAGGTGCCATGCACCTCAGGCTGGGTCCGGGTCCGCCCCACGTCGTCGCGATACAGGGTGATATCAATTTCTCCACACTGCGGACGGACCCCTTCGATCGCGGCGACCTTGTCTGCCAAGCGAACCGACAGGTCCACGCCACGGGTGTGAATCCCAACCAACGCGAGTTGGTCGCTGCCTTGATTCCGCTCAAGAATCTCGTGTGCAATCCGGGTCAGGGCCCGTGCGATTGCTGACGAATCCAGAACGGTACGCTGCGTCGCCTGTGGCATAAGTCAAAAAAAAGCCCCCTTGGAAGTCCAAGGAGGCTTATTCTACTTTCGTCAATGCAGTGAGGAAGATGAAATCTTTCATGGCCGCCCTTCCTAGCCTCTCGGGGCTAAATTAAAGGTGCCTTTTGTGTACCCCCGTTCCTCTTGACTGTCAAGGGATCACCCCGTCCAATCCCGCATTGTCGCCAGGCGGGGAAATCTATGGGGATCAGGTAAGCGCTTTGAACTGTCCAAACAATCGAACGGATATTCCGGGGGTTGATGTTTGAGGGAGAAGACCAGTAAGGAAGAAATATGAGCCCGGAAATGATTGCTACCGTGTCCGTAGGGGCAGCCTTGGCTGGCATAATCCTGACCGGCCAACGAGCCATTCGCACCGAGCAGGCGGCCCAGCGCCAGGAGATCGCCACCTTGCGTAAGGACATCGGTGAGGAGATCGCTGCTTTGCGCGAGCGAATGGCGCACCTGGAGGGACTGCTTGAGGGCCTCCGCGAGGCAATCACTCGCGAGCGGGCGGCCTAATCCTGCCTGCGACAGGTCATCGAAGATGTGTTGAACTCTGGACAGCCACAGGGGGCTGCCCCTACGAATATCTCTCCTCCCTTCGACTCCGCTACGCTCAGGGTGAACGGTGGTGTATTTGTTCGGGTTGAACGTAGCTGCGGGCAGGATGCCCGTGCTCCCAGGGTCCGCCTATACCGACCAGTCCTGCGTTTGGTAGGCCATCTCCCAGAAGAGATATTCGTAGCGGGCGCTGGTTTGAAAAATCTGGGTGAGACGCTTTTCATCTGCGGTTGGTGCCAGGCGGTCGAGCACGTCCCGGAGCCAGATCGAAAGTTGGGCAAACTCCGGGTCAGCGTACATATCAATCCATTTGCCGTAAAATGCCGGAACGCTCGGCTTGCCCTGGCGTGCCAGAGCCTGACCGATTTCACTATAGCCCCACTGGCAGGGCAGAACCGCGCTGACTATGGCCGCCAGGTCTCCGAGCGCAGCCACTCGTACTAAATGATTCGTATACGCCTGTGTGGTTGGCGCAGCCTGAGTGGCAGCCAGAGTCTCCGTGCTGATACCACACTCCGCGGCAAACGCACGGTGGAGCGCCATTTCCTGATTGAGGGTCGCATCAAGGAGCTGGGCAAAGCGCCCCATGCTGTCCAGGTCGGGAGCTTTTGCCGTCGCCAGGGCCAGGACGCGGCTGTACTCAATCAGGAATACATAGTCCTGACACATATAAAACTGGAATTTTTCCAAAGGCAGGCTGCCGTCTCCGAGGCCGACCACAAAGGGGTGCGCGAGTGTCTTTTGCCAGACCGACGCTGCTGCTGCATGTAATGTTTGACTGAGTGACATCAAAGCCTCCTCTTCGATTTGGCTCTTCGACTCCGCTTAGGACAAGCCCAGCCTGGTTCTGAGATTCCCCTCCTCGGAGGGGTGGCCCGCAGGGCCGGGGTGGGTACGGCCTCGTGCCCGGCAGGGGGAACCCACCCCGCCTTCGGCATCCCTCCCGAGAGGGGATGGAGAATCAGCGCTTCTGCACATACAGGAAAAATTCTCTATTGCCCTTCGGTCCTCGCAGGGGCGATTCCGTCACCCCTTTGACTTCAAGCTGCCAACCGTCCGCACGCGCCTGCAAACCCGCCAGCACTTCCGCGTGGAGGGCCGGGTCGCGGACCACACCGCCCTTCCCCACCCGCCCTTTTCCCACCTCGAATTGAGGCTTGACTAAGGCAACAATCTCTCCCTTGGCGGCGATCAAGCTGATAACATGTGGAATAACCAGGGTGAGCGAAATAAACGACGCATCAATCACCGCCAAGCTCGGAGTCGGGATCAATTCGTCAGGGGTGAGGCTGCGGATATTCCGGCGTTCCAGGTTCACGACGCATGGGTCTTGGCGGAGGGACCAGGCCAGTTGTCCGTAGCCGACGTCAACGGCAAAGACCTTGGCTGCCCCGTGCTGCAAAAGACAGTCCGTAAACCCGCCGGTTGAAGCCCCGACATCCAGGGCGGTGACTCCGGTCACGTCCAAACCAAGAGCCTTCAGCCCACCCGCCAGTTTGTGGCCACCTCGGCTGACGTAAGGCGACTGGGCGTCGGCCTTGAGCCGCACCGCGGTCGCCGGATCAACCAAGGTGCCGGGCTTGTCCGCCCGCTGCTCGCCGGCAACCACGGCACCGGCCATGATCAGCCGCCGGGCCTGTTCTCGGCTGGCAACCAGACCCCGTTCAACCAGCAGCAGATCGAGGCGCTTGCGTTGGCTCACGTTTCAGACGGAACCGCCCGTTCGACCACAAAACGGGCGAGCTGGCGTAGCGGTTCGGCTTTGGGGCTGAATGCCTGGAGGGCGGTGAGGGCCTCGTCGAGCAGTTCCCGCGCGTATCGCTTGGTTTTTTTCATCCCCAGGGCAACCGGATAGGTGGCTTTGTTGAGCTCGGCATCACGGCCAACTCGTTTGCCCGTTTTCGCCGTGCCGCCCTCAATGTCCAGAATATCGTCCGTCACCTGAAAGGCCAGCCCAACGGCGGTCCCGTACCGGTCGAGGCGGGCGTATTGTTTCGCGCTTGCCCCCCCGACCCGGGCGCCAACGCGGACCGATGCCCGCAGCAAGGCCCCGGTCTTGCGGGTGTGAATATACTCAACTCGTTTGCGAGTCGGTTTTTGATGCTCGGCTTCAATGTCCGCCACCTGTCCACCAACCATACCGGCCATACCGGCTCCGGCCGCCACCTCCCATATGGCCTGGAGGGCCGCGGTGCGATCCTGCCCGCGTTTGAGCGCGGCCTGAGCCATAATCCGAAAGGCTTCGGTCAGCAGCCCGTCACCGGCCAAAATGGCCATGGCTTCACCAAACACGACATGATTGGTCGGCTTGCCGCGGCGCAGATCATCATCGTCCATGGCCGGCAGGTCGTCGTGCACCAACGAATAGGAGTGAATCATTTCCAGCGCGCAGGCAAAGGGCAGAATACGCTGCGGCCGGGCGCCGACGGCCTCCCCGCTGGCCAGGGCCAGAATAGGCCGAATCCGTTTCCCCCCGGAAAACAGGCTGTAGTGCATGGCCTTGCCCAGGTTCTTGGGCGGCGCCTCATGGTCGGCCAGCAGTTGCTGGAGCGTCCGGTCAATCAGCGCACAGCGCCGTTCTAAATACTGTTCGAGTTTCACGCATCCCCTTCTTCGTCGGTCTCCAGACTCTGGGTCTGAAAGAGACCGCTGTTATCCCGCGTCAGGACCTCGACCCGTTTTTCCACTTCGGTCAGTTTCTCTTCCAGAAAGCGGACCAGTGCCACCCCCTCTTCAAATGCCTGGAGGGACTCTTCGAGCGACAGGGTGCCGGCGTCAAGTTTCTCAACTACGCCTTCCAAATCCTGCAAGGCGTCCTCGAATTTTTTATCCGCGGCAATTTCCATCTCTATCTCAATCTATTGAGGGCGTTACCTCTTCGATGCGGGCCTGCGCCTCGCCTTGAGCAAAAGTCAAGCGCACGTTCTCTCCGGGACGCAGCGTTGCAGCATCCCGCACGACAGCGTTCTCAGGTATAGTCCGCGTGAGACTATATCCCCGACCCAAAACAGCAAGGGGACTCAAGCTGTTGAGGGTTGCGGCGAGGTCTTCGAGTCGGGCACGTGCCCCCTCGTTCTTGCTCTGCAACGCCGAATGGAGACGGGCCAGCGCTATCCGTGTTCGCTCGCGTAGCGCGTCAACCTGGTGCTGCGGGTCACGCATACGTTCTTCCAGTTGCATGGCCTGACGCCGCCGGTCAGTCACCGTCCGCTGCATAGCTGTTGTTAACGCCCGGGCAGTATCCACCACACGGTCAGACAGGTCAGCCCATACTGGCACAACCATCTCAGCCGCGGCAGTCGGCGTTGGAGCGCGGGAATCCGCCACCAGGTCGGCAATGCTCAGGTCAATCTCATGGCCAACCGCGGCGATAACAGGCCGGTCCGAGGCGACGATTGCGCGGGCCACCACCTCTTCATTAAAAGCGTAGAGATCCTCACGCGAGCCGCCGCCGCGCCCGACAATAATTACCTCGACCTGCCCGTGTTCGTTCAGGTCGTTGATACCCGCGGCAATTTCAACACCGGCCCCGGCGCCTTGCACTTTAGTGGGTCGGACGACGACCTTCGTATACGGGCAGCGGCCGTGCAGAATGGTCAGAATATCCTGAATAGCCGCCCCTCCGAGGGCGGTGACAACCCCGACCCGACGCGGGAAGAACGGCAGGGGACGTTTGCGTTCCGGGGCAAAGAGGCCCTCGGCGGCGAGTTTGGCCTTGAGCTGCTCCAAGGCCAACTGTTGCCCGCCCAGCCCGCGCGGCTCCATACTGGCCGCATAGACCTGCAAATCGCCCCGGGCGGAATACAGACTGACCCTGCCCCTGATCAGGACCTCCAGACCGTCCTCGGGCCGGAAGCGAAGCAGTCGAGCATAACCGCGAAACATCACGCCACGCAACTGGCTGGTGTCATCCTTGAGGGTGAAATAGATATGCCCGGAGGCGGGGGTGCGCAGGCCGGAGAGTTCACCAACAACCCAGATGTCACCAAAATCGGCCTCAAGCTGACCTTGGATCAGGCTTGCCAGGTCGGTGACGGACAGCGCACGCGAGGAGCCGGGTGCAAGGGCAGAGGTCGTCATAGGAGCTGCTCAAGCGCCCGCCCTAGCCTTTTGCCTCAGCAACCGTGGTCTGAAAGACCTTCCACGACTTGAGTAACTCAAGCGCCCGGTCAAGCTGCGGGTCTTTGCCCAGCTCCCCTTCCTTAATATCAATCTCGGGCAGGGCCTGGGGTGCTGCCTCAGCATCGGCAGGACTGTCGCCCTCTGTCTCGCTCGGAGTGTTGCTGATATTGCCAAAGTGTCCGCTTAGATTCTCTTCACGCACCCCGTGGCGTCGCCGGGCTGCGGCATAGGCTTCGGGCAGGTTTTCCAGTTCAATATCAGGGGCAATGCCCTTCGCCTGGATCGAGCGTCCATTGGGCGTGAAATACATGGCGGTGGTCAGCCGCAGAGCCGCCCCCCCATCGACCGGTAAAATCGTCTGCACCGAGCCTTTGCCAAAGGTCTTGATTCCCAGCACCACTGCGCGGCCATGGTCCTGTACCGCACCAGCGACAATCTCGGAGGCACTGGCACTGCCGCCATTGACCAGGACAACCATCGGGATGTCCGTATATCCTCCGGGACGGGCGAAGTACTTTTGCTGCTGGCTTTCGAGCCGGCCTTCGGTATACACGATCATACCAGAACTCAAAAAGAGGTCGGAGACTTTAACCGCCTGGCTGAGCAGTCCGCCGGGATTGTTGCGCAGGTCCAGCACCATGCCCTGGAGTGGGACGTCTTCCTGGCCGAATTTTTTCAGCACGGTGTCCAGATCATTGCTGGTTCGATCCTGAAACTGAGTGACCCGTATATAGGCATAGCCTTCTTCCAGGATTTTCGATTTCACACTGCGAATCTTGATCACTTCACGAATAAGGGACACATCGATCAGCCGGGGCACGCCTTCACGGCGGACCGAGATCGTAATCTCGGTTCCCTGCTTGCCCCGCATCTTTTTGACCGCCTGGATAAGCGACATGTCCTTTGTCAGCTCATCGTTAATCTTGATGATCTGATCCCCGGCCTGGACGCCGGCGCGGTAGGCGGGCGTATCCTCAATGGGCGAAACAACGGTCAGAATGCCATCGCGAAGGGTGATCTCAATGCCCAGACCGCCGAAACTGCCCTCCGTATCAACCTGGAGTTCCTTATAGGAATCCGGTGTCAGATAGGCACTGTGCGGGTCCAACGCACCGAGCATGCCATTAATCGCCCCTTCGATAAGGGCTTGGGTCTCTGTTTCCTCAACGTAGTTCTTGCGAACAATAGCCAAGACATTCGTGAACGCCTCAAGGTCTTCATAGGTGCTGCGGTCAACGGCTGAAACAAGATTGAGCCCATATCCCCCAAACAGAATCACGCTGAGCCCAACACCACCAGCAACCAATCCGATCAGGATTCGCCGCCGCTTCCTGTGCATCATTGTATTCCCCTGCTATCTGCCATGCCCTCGGCTTTGTACGCTGTTGCCAGCCGTCCAATATAGCATACTTCATACTCTCCGATATGGGACGGGGCTGCTCTCCGGTCTTGTCTTCCTCATGCTGCCTGGGAATAAGGACCTCTTATCCTTCTGACAGTACGGGGGTATGGGCGCCGGACGCCGGCATTCCCGTATCGACACGCCACTCCCCTTTTTGGATCAAACGCCGGAGCACCTCCTCTATCTGCGGCTGAGCCCAGTCATTATAGCCAATATGGTGATAAACGACTTGCCCCTGGCGATCAATGACAAACGTCTCGGGATAACCGGTGACACCATATTTCTTGCCAACCTCTCCCCGGACATCAAGCAGCACCGGAAAGGTATATCCACCTTCTTGCAGATAGGGCTTCACCGTGGCGGCTCCATCGACATCCTGGCTCACAGCCAACAACACAAAGTCCTCACCGCCGAGTTTGTGAGCGAGGGTTTCCATAGTCGGCATCTCCTGCCGACACGGACCGCACCACGTCGCCCAAACATTGAGCAGAACAACTTTTCCCTTGAGCTGAGACAGGCGGACCGCCTGACCGCTCACATTGGGCAGCAGGAAATCCGGAGCCGGTCGGGGCAGTGTGGTCGGAGAGGGCGTGGTGAGCAGCAGCAGCACGCCCAGCAGAACAACCGAGCCGACCCCCCCGAGGATAAACCAGGGTCTCACCGCGATTTCTCCAGTGTCTTGTGGACAGCCGGGACACGCCCATGCCGCCCGCTTTTGAATAGAAGGCTCGCTCCGACCAGCATCAGGCCGATGCTGATCACCTGGGCTTGAGAGAACGCTCCCCAGAGCGGAGGATTGACCCGCACAAATTCCAGACAAAACCGGGCAATCCCGGCCAAGAGCAAATACCCCCAAAACAGGGCGCCGGGGTGATACCCAGCCGTCCGGCGGTTCCACAACACGACCGCAATCGCAAAATATGCGGCCATCTCGTAGAGCGGCGTCGGATGAACGAACACGTCCGGCGGATAGTCCCAGCCAATAACGGCATCCGGGTAGGCCATTCCCCAGGGCAGGTCGGTTGGCGGTCCCCAGTCCCCGTCACCAGCTAACTGGCAGCCAATGCGTCCGGTTCCATGGCCCAGGGCAATTGCCGGGGCAATCGCATCCATGGTCTCCCGCCAGGGTAGCTTATAGTGCCGGATACACACACTGACGCCAACGGTGCCACCGATTAAGCCACCGTGCCAGACAAAGCCGGCACCGGTGAAAAGCAAAGCCCACGGATCGGCCAGAAATGCGGACCAATTAGCCAGAATGAAAAGCAGCCGGGCGCCGATCAGCCCCCCAATGGCAGCCCACAGGACCAGGGTCGAAGCAAGGTCCGGGTTCCGGCCTTGATAGGCCAGCCCTTTACCCAGCAGCCAGGCCGCGGCCACGAAGCCCAGGGCCATCATGACCCCGTAGCTGTATATGGTGAAAGGGCCGAGTTCGAGCAGGACGGGATACATGCGGCGATCATAGCCGAAGGCCAGACTTGATGCCAGTTCGGTGGACATCCGGACGGCTCTCATCTTGTATGCATCGGAGGACTCAGCTACCTATCGCACTAGAGAAGAAACAACAGTATGCGAGCCGTTATCCAGCGAGTGAGCGAGGCGCAGGTCTCGGTTGAGGGGGACATCGTCGGGCAGATCCAGCACGGGCTGCTTGTCCTGCTCGGCGTGACAACGGCTGACACCGAAGCCGAGGCGAACTTTCTGAGCGAGAAAATTATCGGGCTACGAATTTTCTCGGACCAGGCCGGAAAATTTGCCTATTCAGTCCAAGACGTGGGCGGATCGCTCCTGGTTGTGTCGCAATTCACGCTGTACGGCGATACGCGCAAAGGTCGCCGCCCATCGTTTACGGCCGCGGCGGGGACGGCCACCGCCAAACCGTTGTATGAATATTTTGTCGCCTGCTGTCAGCGCCGCCATATTCCGGTTGCCACGGGCCACTTCCAGGCGCATATGGCGGTCCAACTCGTAAACGACGGCCCGGTGACGCTCATTCTCGACACCGCGGACCGTGGATCGCTTCAATAGAGCTGAGCAGCCATGCCACAAGCCGGTTTCTGGGCCATCGATCCCACCCGCAAGATACACTTTGGAAAAGATGGCTGGTGGTATGCCAACGATGAGCGTATCCAAAATCAGCGCATCAACAAGCTCTTCAGCCAATGCCTCCAAGAGAATGAGCGGGGCGAGTATGAAATCGTGCTGGGGCGCGACCGCGCGCGCGTCGAAATTGAAGACACGCCCTATGTTGTGACCCAGGTCGCCGGAGACCCGGAGCAGGGATTTACCCTGCGATTAAACGACGAGAGCCAAGAGCGACTGTCCCCCCACACGCTGACCATCGGCGCCAACGAGGTCCTGTACTGCAAAGTCAAAGGGCAAAAACACGCGGCCCGCTTTCTTCGACCAGCCTATTACCATCTCACGCAGTACGTCCAGCCGGCGGCTACGGGCGAAGGATTCGTTTTACACATAGGTGAGGACACCTACCCGATCCGGGTTAAAGAGCCAGACTAGTCCGGTCGTTCACCCATGCAAATCGTCTTTGTCGAACCGGAGATTCCACCCAACACTGGGACAACCGCCCGGCTATGTGCAGCTACGCAAAGCCCCTTCCATCTCGTTGGTCCGCTGGGATTCTCTCTTGAGGACCGCTATCTCAAGCGCGCCGGCCTCGATTACTGGCCGGCTGTCGACCTGCACGTGTATGCGTCGTGGAACGCCTTTCTTGAGCAGCGCCCACCCGGTCGTCTGCTGGCCTTTTCCGCCCGCGCCCAGCGGTCCTACACCACGGTTCGCTATCGGCCCGACGACCTGCTCGTCTTTGGCAGCGAGACGCGGGGGTTGCCAGAGGCAATCCGCACGGAATACGCCGAGACTCTGTACACCATTCCGATGCCGGGCGCGCGGGTGCGCAGTTTGAACTTGTCCAACGCCGCGGCGATTGTGCTGTATGAGGCCCTGCGCCAATTGGGGCGGGTCTAGTAAGAAGCGACTCCGTGAACCTTACTTTTCTGGAAACAGCCACTTACTGAAAAACTGCCGATTCCGCGCGACGATCCAATAGCCCAGTTCAACCCCCCACACAAAGGGCGGCAGACGGCCCACCCAGGCCAGACACGGGAACCCCACCTTCCCCAGTACGTACAGGCTGGCTCGCCCGGCAGACAAAACCTGTCCGTCCGGCGTAATGACGTGTACCGAGCGCTCACACCGCCGGGCCAGACTGTCTGTCATCGGAGGGCGGGGCGCATCCTGATAGGGAACCGCCCGAATCTGATTCATCACATCGCGGTGTTTGACCCAGGCAACGGCTCGCTGACACAAGCCGCATGCCCCGTCCCAGAACAGCCAGATGGGTTGGGCTCCGGCCGATTCCATTGCTCCCTACACCATCCCCATGTGTTTCAGCTCTTCGAGTATACGTTCGCGGTGGGTGGCATTCCAATAGACGCGCCGACACTTCCGGCAGTGGAAAAAGGTCGATTGCGTTTGCCACACATACGCGGGCACGCGGGCTTGAACCCGCTCGCGGTCAATTGTTTCCAATTCCTGGTTGCACACGCTGCACCGCCTGAGCAGAGAAGACGAGACCGTGAGCTGCAAGTCGGTGCAAACCTGTTTGAGCTGCTCCCGAAAACGGTCAGCGCGAATAAACACAAACGGCGGAACGTCTTTCTGGTTCAGAAAACAGGTACGGCGGGTCAGCAGGATACGGTCCTGGCGGCGCGCTTCGCGTTTTACGCTCGCAGGGGAAACCTCGGGCATATAGACGGTATCATAGCCAAGAATACGCAGCCATTTTGCTAAGGTACCGACCATGCGATCGGCTAAAAAACGAGGCGGCTCAGCAGGCATCCAGGGCTCCTGACCATAGTGAACGAACTCACCAGTGTCGCGTGACCGGCTTGCAGCCTAAAATAAGGACCGGGGGAAGACAAGGCGGGGAAATACGACACTCCGAGCCCGGTAGCCCCTCTTGGAGAGGATAAGTTCTCTCTCGCACGAGGACACTGGGTGGGATATGCAGGCTGGCACGTGCGACACCCGCAGCAAGATTCGCGGAGGAGAGACCATGTCCGAAGGCTACTACGATCTGGGGACTTACAGCCGGCCTGTCACGACCGGCTCCGAGGAAGCGCAGCGCTGGTTCGACCGGGGACTCGCCTGGACCTACGGCTACAACCACGACGAGGCGGTCGCGTGCTACCGCCGGGCGCTCGATGCCGACCCAGCGTGCGCCATGGCGTGGTGGGGAGTCGCCTACGCGGCCGGGCCGAACTACAACAAGCCGTGGGAGGCGTTCGACGCGGGGGATACGGCCCGTTCACTCGAGACCGCGTACGACGCGGCGGCGCGGGCGCGGGCGCTCGCCTCGAACGCGACAGATACCGAACGGTCCCTCATAAGCGCCCTCGAACATCGCTACCCGTCACGCTCGCCTGCGGCGGACATGTGCCCGTGGAACGATGCGTACGCGGGTACGATGCGGGCGGTCTACGCGGAGCACGGCGAGGACGACCCGGACGTAGCAGCCCTGTTCGCCGAGGCGATCATGAACCGCACCCCGTGGGCGCTCTGGGACCTGAAGACCGGCCGGCCGGCGGAAGGGGCAGATACGGAAGAAGCCATCGAGGTCCTCGAGAAGGCGGTGCGTCGGCGCGAGGAACGGGGCGAGGAAGCACACCCGGGCCTGCTCCACATGTATATCCACCTGATGGAGATGTCGCCGCACCCGGAGCGGGCGCTCACGGCTGGCGACCGGCTGCGCGGTCTCGTGCCGGACGCCGGCCATCTCGAACACATGCCGACCCACATCGACGTACTGTGTGGCGACTACCGAGCGGTGGTAGGGTCGAACCAGACGGCCATCGAAGCGGACCGCAAGTTTCTCGCGCGCGAGGGTGCGGACAACTTCTACTCGCTCTACCGGTGCCATAACTACCACTTCACGATCTACGGGGCGATGTTCCTCGGGCAGTTCCGGCCCGCGCTTGCGGCGGCCGAGGAGATGATCGCGACGCTTCCCGAGGAGTTGCTCACCCTCACCTCGCCGCCCATGGCGGACTGGCTGGAAAGCTTTGTTTCGATGAAGCAGCATGTGCTCATCCGGTTCGGGAAATGGAACACTATCGTTGCGGAAGAGCTGCCGGAGAACCGCGATCTTTTTTGCGTGACGACTGCGATGATGCGGTACGCCAAGGCGGTAGCTCGCGCGGTGACGGGCGATGTCGACGCGGCGGAGCGCGAGGCCGCCAGCTTCGATGAGGCGCTCACCCGCGTCCCGGAGAGCCGCTATGTGTTCAACAACCGCTGCCTCGACATTCTCGAGATTGCGGGAGAGATGATGCGGGGTGAGATCGAGTACCGTCACGGCCGCTTTGGCACCGCGTTCAGACATCTCCGGGCGGCCGTTGAGTTGGACGATAACCTGCCCTACGACGAGCCCTGGGGATGGATGCAGCCGACGCGCCATGCGCTCGCCGCCCTGTTGCTCGAACAGGATCGGGTCGATGAGGCGGCCGCGGTGTATCGAGCGGATCTCGGGTACGACAATACGCTGAGCCGCGCCTGCCAGCACCCGGACAACGTCTGGAGCCTGCACGGATACCACGAGTGCCTCCAGCGGCTCGGGTGGCCTCAGGAGGCGGCAATCGTGAGGCAGCGGCTGGACCTCGCCCTGGCCCGCACCGACGTCCCGATCACCGCCTCCTGCTTCTGCCGGCGCGCGACACGGTAGCGAGTACCGGTACGGCCAACGGTGGCCGGCAGTGCGTCCGGTGAGCGTCGTTCAATTCCCTGCTTGCGCCCCGTGGAGCAAATAGGCTAAACCGCTCTAAAATACACCCCACGAAGGAGGCTCTTATGAGAATGTATAATTCACTCGGCCCGAATCCACGCTGTGTGCGCATGTTCATGGCGGAAAAAGGCATTACGCTTGATACGATCGAAGTAGATATTCTGGGTGCGGAAAACCGGCAGGGGCCGTATACCGACAAGAACCCCGGTGGCCAAATGCCGTCGATCGAGTTGGACGATGGCAGCATCCTGGCAGAAACGACCGCCATTTGCGAATACCTGGAAGACACCCAGTCCGGCCCGGCCTTAATCGGCTCAACCCCGGAAGAGAAGGCCGAAACCCGCATGTGGCAGCGGCGTATTGAGCTCCAGATCACGGAGCATATGTATAACGGCTTCCGCTATGCCGAGGGGCTGGACATGTTTAAGGAGCGGATGCACTGTCTGCCCGAAGCCGCAGCCGGCCTCAAGGAAATCGTGCAGGAAAAGCTCGCCTGGCTGGATGGCCTGATGGAGGGCAAACAGTTTATCGTGGGTGATCGGTTTACGCTGGTCGATATTATTCTGTACTGTGCCTTTGATTTCGGGGCCGGCGTCGGCCAGAAGATCAGCCCGGACCTGAAAAACCTGACGGCCTGGTTTGCGCGGGTCGATAGTCGCGCCAGCGCGGCCTCCAGTATCCATGAAAAGGCCAAAGCCGCGGGAATGAAGGCGTAGGGGGCTGGGGTCTGTTGGGTTTTTTGGGTCTATAGGGCCTGTTGGGTCTCGGAGACTCAATGGACTCAATGGACTCAATGGACTCAATGGACTCAATGGACTCAATGGACTCAATGGACTCAATGGACTCAATGGACTCAATGGACTCAATGGACTCAATGGACTCAATGGACTCAATGGACCCTATAGACCCTCCTTGTCCCCGGTCCCTTCCTGCGGGTAATAGGTAACCGTCCGATACACTGCCTCGGCGGGTTCGAGGTAGCCCTCGTCATCGTCCGGAATCCACTCCTCAGTGACCTGTTTTACCCAATTCCCTTGGCCGTCGTACTCGTAGGTATAGACCTCTTTACGCTGAACAGCACCGTCCCTGTCAGACTCTACCCACTCCCGTTCATTCCCGTGCTCGTCATAGGCGTACACCCAGCGGGACGCCAGCGCTCCGCTTCGCCCGTGGGTGACCACGGTTTGTACTCTTCCATCTGCATTATACACATAGGTATTGCTTGAGATCGGAGAGCCATCGGCATCAGACAATGACCGTTTGGCGATCCGGCCTTCCCCATCGTAGGTAAAGCTCGCGCGGTGTAAAAAGGTTCCGTCCGGGTCGTGGTGATCGATGTGCGCCGGCTGCCCGTCTTCGGTGTACGTATAGACATCTCGAAACCAGAGATCGCCATCCACGTCAGTACTCACCGCCTGTGTCAGACGGCCCGCCTCATCATAGGTATGGCTGGTCTGCCGCCAGAGCGTCCCCTGGGAGTTATACAACTGTTCGGTACTCAGCTTGCTCGCCCGGTTATAACTGCGGACGGCGCGGACCATCACTGCTCCGTCAGGCGCGTACTCTATCCTTTCGGTGAGTGCTCCATCCCTGCCGTAATGAGTGATCGCCGTGAGTATCCGTTCGTCCTCAATCCACGTGTCCGGCTCGCCAGGCGGATTCACAAACAACACCCTATCCGTCTTCACGGTTTGGACAGCGCCAACCAGCGCACTGCTCGCACGGATTTCCTTCGCCCCCATAGCCGCAATGACGTCAGCCCAGGCGTAAGGAACGAGGAAGACAGTGAAAGAGAGACAGAGATAGAAGAGAAGAGAAGCAGGAGACAGCGGGCGCGGCATTGGTTTCGAGTCAGAGGCACGCCGCGTGCGAGAGGATTCCATCACGACTGGTCGTCTTCGGTCTTTCAAGTTCATAGGTCTGAAGCAGCATATCCCTTCTTTGCGTTCCTTGACACGTCCCTCGTCTTCGCAGAATAATCTCCTCACAGGAGGGGAATGTATGCGTGACAATAGACTCAAAAAATCACTCAAGGCCGGGGACTTTGCGCTGGGGACGCTGGTGTGGGACCTCAAGAGCCGGGGGGCCATCCATACGCTGGCGCAGGCCGGCATGGACTACATTATGATCTGCACCGAGCATTCGGCCTACAACCTGGAAACGGTGGTTGATCTGTGCGACTACGCCCATGCGGCCGGTATGACCCCGGTGGTCCGCATTCCTGATCTTGAATATGAGCATGTGACGCGCCTGCTCGACTGCGGTTGTCAGAGTCTGATTGTGCCGCATGTCAAAACCGGGGCCGAGGTGCAACGCTTCATGGAGCTGGCCAAATACCATCCCGAGGGGAAGCGCGGGACGGCCATCTATCTGGGAGCGAATACCGAATATGAAGACGTTGAGACACAGACGGCCATGCAGCACGCCAATGCCAACACCCTGCTCGGCGTGATCATCGAAACCAGAGAAGCCGTGGAGAATATGGACGAGATTCTGATTCCCGGCATTGATCTCTGCCTGGTCGGCTATCAAGACCTGGCCCAAAGTCTTGGCGCGCCGGGCCAATTCAAGAATCCCGAGTTGATCGAAGCGACCGCCAAGGTCAATGCACTGTGTCACGAGCGGGGCATCGCGACGGCTGCGGCAATGACTCAACTCGATAATGTTCAGGCCATTATCGATAGCGGTGCGCAATATCTGTTGTATGGCACCGATCTGATTCTGCTGCGCCGGGAAGCGCAGCGCGCCGCCGAGGCCCTTGCCCCACTTCGGAAAGGCGGGGCACGCTAGACGGGTTTCCTCTTTACGGAAACCCGGAATGTAGGATACACACGACAGGAAGTTGAGAGGCGTTCCGTCGTTCGTCATCGTCAAAGGAGGTCAGCATGAAGTTCGGTATTTTTTATGAGCTATCCGTTCCCCGGCCCTGGGACCAAGAGGCCGAGCGCAGCGTCTATATGAATGCGCTGGAGCAAGTCCGCCTGGCCGACGAACTCGGCTTTGAGCAGGTCTGGGCGGTGGAGCATCACTTCCTGGAAGAATACTCCCACTGTTCGTCTCCCGAGCTTTTTCTGACGGCCTGCGCCATGCAGACCAAGCATATCAACGTCGGTCACGGCATCGTCATCTGCGTGCCGGAATTCAACCACCCGATTCGGATCGCCGAACGCGCCGCGGTGTTGGATATTTTATCCGGCGGACGGCTTCAGTTCGGGACCGGGCGGTCGGCAACCTGGACCGAGTTGGGAGGCTTTCGGGCCAGTCCGGACGAGACCAAGAAAAGCTGGGACGAGTTTGTCCACTGCATCCCGAAGATGTGGACGCAGGAACGCTTTGGCTATGAGGGCCAGTATTTCTCCATGCCGTCACGCGCGGTCCTGCCCAAACCCTACCAAAAGCCCCATCCGCCCATGTGGGTGGCCGTCACCAGTCCGGGCACCGAGCTTGACGCCGCGGACCGCGGCATTGGCTGTCTGGGGGTGACCTTTACCAGCTTTGCCGAGCAGGAAGCCAAGGTCAAAGAGTATCGTCGCCGGGTGCAGAACTGCAATCCGGTCGGCTCGTTTGTGAATAACCAGGTCGCGACCGTCAATTTTCTGTACTGCCACCCGGACAATGAAACCGGTGCAAAAACCGGCATGAACATGATCCGCCATTTCAATTACATGGCAGCCCAGCTGGATATGGCAAAAGAGGCTTACCCGGCCAAATCCTATCCAGCCGCCGGTCTGCTGCCTTCCCTGCGGCGTCAGGCGTCCAGCCCCGGTGATCAGTTCAAAGCCCCGGAGGGGATCGCGGTCGGGAATCCCGAACATCTCATCGGTGAGCTGAAAAAGTGGGAAGCCAGCGGTGTGGACCGAGTCAATTTCCTCCTCAACGCCGCCGAGATCATTCCGCAGGCCCAGGTCCTCGACAGTCTGCGGCTGTTTGCCCAGGAAGTCATGCCAGCGTTTGCCGACTCGCAGCCGCAACGCGCCGTCGCGGGAGGAGCCAGCTAATGCCGGTGTTTGGGAAACAGGACGTTGAAGCCGCCGCCACCCAAGCGCCGCTGATGAGCGGCCTTGATACCGCTGCCTGGGAGCTCAAAGGCGCGGAGATTCTTCAGCTCAGTTATGAAATTGCCGAGGAGCCAGCGGAATGGCTCATTCCGCCCGCTCTCCACCCGAGTATTCCGCCGTATGCCACGTTCTCGGTCATGCATTATCCCGACAGCCCGGTCGGGCCGTTCGCACTCGCCCAGGTCCGCATCATCGTTCGGGCCGGGATCCGGCCACGCGGCTACCTCCTGCACGCCTATGCCAGTACCGAGCAGGCGGTGGGCGAATTACAGGCGCGCTGGGGGTTCACGGTCGAGACCGCCGCGGTCTCGCTCCAGCCACGCCACGACCGGGTGATTGGGCGGGTTGAACGCGACGGCGATACGCTCCTGGAGATCGAGTTGGAGAACCCCGAGCATATCTCAGGCGCGGATATTACCTATCTCGACAGCCTGCATTTAGCTCGGGTTCAGGACCAGGACAAGCCGGTCATTGTCCAGGTTGACCCGGAATACGTGTTTCAGGCTGCGCAGCGCGGCAAACCCCGCCTCCTCACCTTCAAAGCCGGCGCCTGGGGGGACTCCGGGCGGTTGCAGTGCACGACTCCGATTATTGCGACCATGACAAAAAGTGATACCGACTTGCCCCATCTCCGCTTCGCCCTTGACCCCTCCCTGCCCGCCGCCCAAGGCAGCCGCAGACTCGCGGCGTAAAGGATACACTTCATGTCTGATGTCACATTCAAGGTTTCAGGACAGTCGGAATCACCAGCTCGCTTGGCCGTTCAGGTCAGAGGGTTTGAGCTAATCGTTGACGAGCCGCCGGGCCTCGGCGGGGATGACGAGGGACCGAATCCGGTTGAGTATATCCTGGCCGGCTTGGCCGGCTGTCTCAATGTGATGGGGCATATTATTGCCAAAGAAATGGGCTTTACGATTCGATCCCTGACCATCGATGCGGCCGGTCCGCTCAATCCGAGAAAACTACTCGGCAAACAGACGGATGACCGGGCTGGATACAAAAACATTGACGTCACGCTCAACGTTGATGCCGATGTGGATCAAGCTACCCTGGACCAATGGCTGGCAACCATAGAGACGCGCTGTCCGGTCTCGGACAATCTGATGAATCTCACCCCGGTGGCGGTTCGGGCGCAGTCAGCCGTGCAGTCGGAACACGGCACGGAATCCCCCTCACCCTAGCCCTCTCCCGCCAGGGGAGAGGGAACACAAATGGTGTCGGACAGCCACAGGGGGCTGTCCCTACCAGGCTGTTTCCCAGTGGGGCATCGTCAATACGCCCGGCTCGGACCATAGACCAAGACGCTGTCCCATCTGGATAACGGGTCGGACGGCTTGCATGACCTGGCGTAGCGCCACTGTGGTCGGACTGGCCGCGGTGTCCTCTCGGCCCTGAAGGCGAGACAGGACTGTTTCAACGAGTGTTTTCTGTTCGGGAAAGAGTTTGACCTGCACCGGCGTATCGGCCTCAATCCCCGCCGCTTGTTTTGCTAGACTCAGCGCCACCGGGAAGCCGCCTAACTCGTCGACCAGACCAATACCCTTGGCATCTTCACCCGTCCAAATCCGACCTTTTGCCACGGCGTGTACCTGTTCCTGGGTGAGGCCCCTTCCCTGGGCAACTTTCTGCGTAAAATCCTCGTACACATGATCGAGCCAGACCGTGATCCGTTGCCACTGCTGGGGCGTATAATCGAGCGAGCTGGACCACATGGTGGCATTGGTACTGGTATGTACCTCGTCCGATGAGATGCCGATTTTTTCCATAAATTCAGCGGTGAGCATCTTCCCACCGACTACGCCGATGGAGCCGGTGATCGTACCGGGCTGAGCCACAATTTTATCCGCAGCCACAGCCACAAAATAGCCGCCCGATCCGGCCACGTTGCCCATGGACACAATGACCGGTTTACCCGCCTCCTTGGCTCGGACGGTCTCACGCCAAATCGTATCCGAGGCAACATAGGAGCCACCCGGACTGTCAACCCGAAACAGAATAGCCCTCACCGTGTCGTCCTGCACGGCATCCCGAAACGCCGCCGATACAGAATCCGATCCCATTGTCGGCCCGCTCAGCGCGGCGCTGTATTCGCTTTTGCCGCGATGCACCCCGCCGACGCCATAAATGAGCGCAATGGCCTCCTCTCCGTTGTGCGGGCGACCCATCTGGCGCAGATAGGTCAACAACCCAACACGTTCTGCCCCTTCACCAAGATCATCTTCGATGATGGCCTGGACTTCATCCCGATACGCCAGCCCGTCAACCAGGTTTTCCGCTAGGGCACGCGCGCCGAGAAACGGCCCACGGTCAACCAGGGCTCGGACGGCGTCAGCTTCCAAGCCGCGACCAGCAGCGATGCCCTGCACGATTTGGCCGAACTGGGATTCGATAATCTGGAGGATCGCCTCACGATGGGGTTGGGTGTATTTTTTTTCGGTGAACATATTCAGCGCGTTTTTATACTCATAGCGGTGGTCCATACGGGGCGAGAGCCCCAGCTTTTCCAGTGTCCCGCTGACGAATGCCGATTCTGCCATCAGGCCGGTGAGACCAATGTCCCCGGACGGCTGGAGATAAATGCGATCAAAGGCGGTAGCCAGATAATACGCGCCATTGCCAGGCCCGAACTCGCCGAAGGTCTCGGCATAGGCAACGGTCGGCTTGCCACTTTCCCGAAAGGCACTGACGGCATCCCGAACCTCTTGGATTTCCGCCAGGCCCATACGCGGAGTGCCCGCGCGCGCAACCAGGGCCAGGACGCGCTCATCGGTAGCCGCCTGTTGCAGCGCGTCAACAATATCCCGGACCGACACGGTCCGTTCCATGAGGACGCTCGCCAGCGGATCGGTGGGAATATACTCGGCAAACTCGCGCTCGAAGTCGATCTCAAGCACGATGCGCTCCGGCAGACTCTCTTGACTCATCAGGGTAGTAACAACGCCGACAATCGCCATAACGACGACCCACGCGCCAATCAGCATGAGCGTCCGTCCCAGAAACTTTTTCATATTATCTTCCCTCGCTTGATCTTCCACTAACTCACTTCGGGCGGAGTTGGCTCAAGCGTGCCCGGCGTTGCTCCGTAGGGCCAGGGCAACTGGATCGGCTCCCCGGCACGATTGAAAATTTCAACCGGAGTTTCCAGGACGGCAATCGCCTGCATCTCTTCCTCACCGGTCGTGCAGATTTTGTGTGGGGTGTAGGCGGGAACGGTCAGGACGCTGTTGGGTCCGAAATCAATCTGCTGCCCATCCACCTGGCACCAGCCTGTTCCCTTGAGAACAATAAGAATCTCTTCGCCCGAATGATAGTGCGTCGGGGTCGGCTTACCCGGTTGTGAGGTCTGCATCCAGATTTCAACGTTACGAGAATCCTCCTTCACCAAGGTCTGGTGAATAACCGCAGGGTGAATGAATTTTTCGATGCCGGAAATTTTCCGCATGGAATACATGGCTGCGCCCTCCCTCTTTTTATCTCAGTGTACCGTCATACGAATAGACACGGGTAACGGTAGCAAAGAAGAGGAAAAACGCCAATCAACAGGAAGCGGTATTACCTGGCACGTTGGGCAAGTGCTCCAGAGCGGGACGATCCTTATAGGTCGTACCCCAACCTACGGTTGCCGCAAACGGAACAGCGAACAGCCTTTGGGCAAACGAAAGAAAAAGGAGACCAGCCATGTTCGTTGCCACGCTCAATCGTCCGCTCGCCACGACTATCACCGGCTCCCTGCCGCGACCCGAACGGTTTACGCTCAACCTTGCTGGCCATCCTATGCCCTCAGCCTTGTCGGGCGATTATCAGTTTCACGAGCAGTCTATTGATACGGTTGCCAGTTGTATCAGCGATCAACGCCGGGCCGGGATCGATATCATGGCGGATGGCGATATGCGATTTGGTCGGGATATCGGCGGTCGGGCGTGGTCTGGCTATATCTTTGATCGGGTGGAGGGCCTGTCGCCCGGCGCGTTGCGCTCCCTCCCGTTCGGCGGCGCTCCGCGGGAACTCCAACCCGGCGATATCTTTCATGAGATTATGGTGACCCGCTTACCGCCCACCGTCACGGGGCCGGTAAGCGCCGGCAGCCTCGAGTACGATATCGCCTGGAAAACCGCTCAGGGGCTGGCCGAACGGCCGGTGAAATTTGGCGCCTGCTCAGCCCAGGTGGTCGATATGCTCGTGATTAACGAGCATTAAAATGGTAGCCCTCGCGCAAGGCGTCAACATCGTCCGGCGCGAGCTTGGGCTGACCCCTACCGTTGTTCCTGTCGAGGCGAGAAACCTGGCGTATTTGTAAAGAGGGGAGACAATGCCTTTCAGACCTATCGATTACACGGCCGACACGCGTTTCAGCTATGGCCGTAAGCTTTTGACTCATCGCATCAGAATAGCCACGCTCGTCATGGACACGGGTTCCGAAGGACCTCCTTCCCGTCCCCTGAGGTACTCCTTTCTCCGCTGTCTGAGCATGCTAAAAGGTGAGAGTATGAATATCCGAACTGAGATGCTGGAGCTATGAGTACGGAACACTTCGATGTCCTGGTCGTCGGCGCGGGAATCTCCGGGATTGCCGCCGGCTATCATTTACAGACCGCCTGTCCGGGCCGGACGTATGCCATTCTCGAACGCCGCAATACCATCGGCGGCACCTGGGACCTGTTCCGCTACCCCGGTATCCGCTCGGATTCGGACATGTATACGCTGGGGTATCCGTTCCGGCCCTGGACCGACCCCAAGGCCATCGCCGACGGACCCGCCATCCTTCGCTACGTCAACGAGACCGCTCGGGAGTTCGGGATCGATCGCAATATTCGTTTTGGTCATCACGTCAAGCGGGCCGCCTGGTCCACGGCGGACGCGCGTTGGACGGTCGAAGCCGAACGGACCGACACAAAGGAGCGCTGCCGCTTCACCTGCAACTTCCTCTTCATGTGCAGCGGGTACTACAACTACGACGCGGGTTATACACCGGATTTTGCCGGAACCGAGCACTTTCGAGGCCGGATCGTGCATCCGCAGCAGTGGACCGCTGATATCGAGTACGCGGACAAGCGCGTCATCGTCATCGGCAGCGGAGCGACCGCGGTGACGCTCGTCCCCGAACTGGCCACGCGAGCGACCCATGTCACGATGCTGCAACGCTCACCCAGCTATATTCTCTCCCTGCCGTCGAGGGACTCTCTCGCCAATGCGCTGCGCCGTTTTCTTCCGAATGCCCTCGTCTATCGCCTGATTCGGTGGAAAAACGTGCTTATCGGAGCCTACTTCTTCTGGTTCTGTCGCCGTTCTCCGGAGCGTGCCAAGGCGTTTCTCTTGCGCCAGGTTCGCGCGGCGCTGGGGCCGGACTATGATGTTGAGCAGCACTTCACACCCCGCTACAACCCCTGGCAGCAGCGCCTGTGCCTGGTCCCGGACAGCGATCTGTTCAAAGCGATCAAAGCCGGCCAGGTCTCGGTTGTGACCGACCATATCGAGACCTTCACCGAGCAAGGCATCCGCCTGCGTTCGGGCAGAACGCTTGAGGCCGATCTCGTCGTGACGGCCACGGGTCTCAATCTGCAACTCCTCGGTGGTCTCGAGGTGACGGTCGATGATGAGCCCGTCGAGTTCTCAAAGACGCTGACGTATAAAGGCGTCATGTTCAGCGACGTGCCGAACCTGGCCCTGACTGTTGGTTATACGAACGCGTCGTGGACGCTGAAATGCGATCTTACCTGCGAGTATGTCTGTCGCCTGCTCAACTATATGGAGACGAACGGCTATGCGCAGTGCTGCCCACGCCCCCACGACCCGGATATGGAGCGGGGGCCGTTCATCGATTTCACTTCGGGTTATGTCCGGAGAGCAATCGAAGCCTTTCCCAAGCAGGGTATAAAGCTGCCCTGGAGAGCCTACCAGAACTATATGCTGGATGTCTGGACAGTTGCCTATGGCTCGCTGACCGACGACGCGCTGGCGTTCACTCGGCGACCGGCTGGACGACACCCGGATGCGACGCCAGACGAGGCCACGCTACCGGGGCAGGCGGCTGGCTGAGCAGTGATTTCCAAGCTCCGAAGTAAAAGATGCGCAGTACTACACCATGCTTACAATCGCGCGTCCGATAATCTCACCACGATTCAAGGCCGCATAGGCTTCATCCGCCTGTTCCAGGCGGTAACGCCGCGTAATGGGTTGAGACACATTCACCTGCCCCTGGGCTGCCAAGGCCAATACCTCGGGCAGGTCGGTGCGGACACGACTGCCGTAGGAGCCCATAAGCTGAATGCCGCGGCGGACCAGACGGGTAATCTCAATGCCTGCGGTTGTCGTGCCAGGGGCAATACCGATCACCACCACCCGTCCCCCATCACGCGTCATCATGAACGCATTCACCACGGTCTCCGGTCGTCCCAAGGCTTCAATAGCTACGGCCACCCCCTGGCCGTTGGTGGCATTGTTCACGGCTGCAACGGGTTCTTCCTGACTGGCATTCACGGTATGGGTTGCGCCCAGGGCCTGGGCCGCTGCCAACTTATCGTCGCGCACGTCAATCGCAATAATCTGGCCGGCCCCAAAAGCCTTGGCGACCTGAACAACGTTTGAGCCCACACCACCTGCACCGACGACAGCCACGCTATCGCTCGGTTGGATGCGCGCCTGATTCTTCACCGCGCCATAGGCTGTCATCATGGCGCAACCGAGAATACACGCATCGGTCAGGGACACGTTGGCAGGAGCGGGAAAGACATCGCTGGCTGGAACAACCGCATACTCAGCCAGGCCACCCATACTATACATAGCCAGGGTCGAACCATCGGAACGAGAGAGACGACTCTCCCCATCGTAGAGCGTCCCCTGCAGACGGTTCAGAGCGAAGAAGGTTTCACATAGATCGTCCCGCCCCTGCACACAGTACGAGCACACTCCACACGGCATGATAAAGCTACACACCACGTTCTGTCCGGTCCGTGTCGTTTGCACCTCAGGACCGACCTCCTCAACAACGCCAGAGATCTCGTGGCCCAGCACACACGGCAGCGGGAACTTCACTTCACCCTTCATCACATGCAGGTCGGTATGACACACACCACACGCGGTGACTTTGACCAAGACTTCACCCGCCTTGGGACGGGGCTGCGGAATATCCTCAATGACCAACCGGCCGCCAACTTCCGACAGGACTGCAGCTTTCATCTGGAGATGCCTCCTTATACGCCTGAGCATCCTATGCCGCGTTGACATTTTCGCCAAGGCATTTCTATTATTCAAAACGAGAGAGGGGAGGGTTTGATCATGAAGACCGACCGTTTCGGAAACCCATCTGCCGAGGCTCTGCCGTACGCCCGAGGGGCTATCCTGACCAGTACGGAAGATGATTTCCGCAAACTTCAGCAGGCGGGACGGATTATCCGACGCCGCATCGGTGAGAACGGTCCCGAGGCGATTTTCAATTTTACCGGGCTCGAACATGGCCTGCCGCTCAGCGGAGAAGACGTCCCGTTTGCCCACGATGAACTCGCTCCCGCGCTGTATACGGAGCGGCTCCGTCGGCTGACGCTGGAGCACCTCGGCGGGTCTCCGGATCGTCACGACGTCATGCTCTTTAACCGGCTCACCGCGGCCACATTGGCGACCCATCTCGTATTGGTGAAACCGGGTGCTGTCGTCATCGGGGTGTCAGCCAGCCATAGCCATCCGTCCGTCATTCGGGCGGCGGCGCACGTCGGCGCCCGCCTCGTGGATACCAAAGGCGTGGAGGAGTTCACCGCGGTGATGGAGCGGGAAAGAGAAGTCGCTCTGGTTGTGCTCACGCGCTTAGCGGTGACCTATGAGGCCCTGTCCGTTGAAGCCTTGCAGCAGATCGTCCGTCTGGCTCACGAGCGGGATATTCTCGTGTATGCGGATGAGGCTGGTGGAGCGCGGGTCGGTCCCGCTATCCTGGAGCAGCCCAGGATGCTCGAACTCGGCGTCAACCTGGGCGCGACCGGGCTGGATAAGTATGGCACCCGCGGCCCGCGGGTGGGCTTGATGGCGGGTGAGAAGCAGCTTGTGGCTCGCATCCGGGCGCGCGCCTGGGAGTTCGGGCTTGAGGCCCGCCCCCTGCTGTATCCGGCAGTCATCCGCTCGCTGGAAGCATACACACCAGAACGGGTGCAGGCCCTGGTTGATAGTACGAAACAGGTCGCAGCCGCTCTGCGAGCTCTCTTGGGGAGCCGTATCCACGAAACGCCCGTGATCGCCGAGCTGCCGGCCGACGATATCCTCGAACTGGTCCTGGAGCGGGCCGGGCTGAGCGCGACCCCGCAGGCACCGATTGTTCCGTATGAGGCAGCGGCCGCGTTGGCTATGCTGCTCTTGCGGGATTATGGCATTCTGGCGGTTCACTTCGCCGCCCTGCCACCCGGCACGGCCGATTTCCTGTTCAAGTTTATGCCGCCGGACACGGTGGAGCGGTTCGGCGGGCCGGCCGCTTTCGCCCAGGCTATTGATGCCTCACTGCACAAGCTGGCGGGCCTGGTCACCCAGCCCGAACATATACGGCAACTCCTGTTTGGTTAACACCACAACGGGGAAACAACACCGCACGCATCGCCTCCCCATCTGACCCGGTATTATTCCAGTCGGGAATATCCCCGCAGCGTTCTCGGTCAGCTTTACGCCGGTCATCGGCCTTTGGCCTTCCCTCACGGAGTGATCAGAGGAACCAGCGACTTTTCTTGCTACCACCGCACAATGGAAAGCCCAGGAATACGGGAGAAGCTTCGCTGGTCACGGGTGGCGACCCTGAAGTCAGATGCCAGAGCGGTAGCGGCAATGAGTAAATCGTGTGCTCCGACTGTCACCCCTTTGGCGGCCAGCCTCGCCCAGATACGGGCATGAATCCGGGCGACGACAAGGTCAAATGGAATGACAGTGAGCCGGGCGAGCAGGTGCTCAACAAACGCCTCACGCCGTGCCCGATGCGCAGCCTTGCCCGCCCGGTGTACTCCGTGCAACAACTCCGAGGCAGTAATCGCCGCCAGAGCGATGTCCTCTTCTGCCTGCTCCACGAGCAGGGCGTCCAGCTCGCACTGCCCTCGCTCGATAGCAACCAGGACACTCGTGTCGATCAGTATTCCCACGGTGACTCCGACAACACAGCCTGCTGTACCGTTAGCGCTTCCACGGTATCCCAATAGCCGGGGTCGGGTTTTGGAATTGAACGCAGGAGATGGACAAGATCGGCAAGGGTGCGAGCGGCGGGCTGGACTGGGATGATACGACAGACCGGCTCCCCGCCCCGCTCAATAACAAACTCTTCGCCCCGATAGTGTACGCGGTTGAGGAGAGCAGAAAAGGTCCGAGCGGCCTGCGTTGCCGAGATATGCGATTTCATACAAATCAGATTATCAGATTTGAGCTCGACCTCAAGGAGTGCTCAAGCGCCCGGCCTTTTTGGTCCAGCTACACCCCCCTCAAAACAGCTCCAACTGATCCGCTTTCTTCTTCCCCCGCCCACTCAACTGACTCCGGCGACGTTCGAGCAGCTGTTCCTCAATATCGGCCAAATACGGAGAAGGAGACCTGGCTTGCACCGTCCCGCGCCAGCGGCGTTTTTGTGCATGACACAGATAGAGTTTGGTCTTTGCCCGCGTGACACCGACGTAGAACAGGCGGCGCTCTTCCTCAAGGTCGGCAGCTTCGGCCTTGCCCCAGGTCAGTGGGAGAATGCCGTCTTCACAGCCAACAATAAAAACAACGGGGAATTCCAAGCCTTTGGCCGCGTGGAGAGTGAGTAAGGAAATCCGGTCGGCGCGGGGGTCCCAGGTATCGACCTGCGTTTCGAGCGCAAGGGTCGAGAGAAAGCGGTCCAGATCGTCCCCGCACTCCCGAGCGACGGGTTGCAGGAGCTCAAGGGCCGCTCTTGTCTCCTCTCCTGCCCCGGTGGCCTCAGCTTTTTCACACGCGGCTTCCAGCCGCGCCACCAGAGTGCCGGCGCCGGGCTGTTCGCGCAGAGTATCGATCAGGAGCGCCACCCCAGGATGGTCGAGCAGCCGCGCATGGGCGTGTTTCTGAAACGGCATGCCCGAACGGTGAAGGGCCTCAACGACCGCCTCTGCTTGGGCTTCGGTTCGGTACAGCACGGCGATGTCAGAAAAGGAGACGGCCCGGTCTTCGGCGTCTTGGGATCGGCCGCTATCAATCGAAAAGAAGCTGTGTCCGCCCAGCAGCGCCTCGATTGCGTGCACGACGAACTCGGCCTCGGCCTTCTCCGTCCGCGCTTCATGGAGCGTGATTAAACTTGGAGTGTCGGCCAGGACCGGAGTGGATTTCTGCTCAGACCCGGACGGTGCAATGACCTGGGAAGAGAGATGGACGATATTGCTGTCAGACCGATAATTCCGCGCGAGTCGGACCACGCGCGCACCGGGAAAGTCGGTAGTGAACTGGGCGAAGAGACGGACGTCCGCCCCGCGGAAACGATAAATTGCCTGATCCGGGTCGCCAATCGCACAGATGTTTCCGTCGGGGGGAACGAGCAGTTTGATGAGACGGACCTGCTGCTCGTCCACGTCCTGATATTCGTCAACACATACCCACTGGTATTGCGCACGATAGGCGTCACGCAGGCCGGTGTCGGACTCAAAGACCTGGATCGTGCGGCCAATCAGGTCATCGAAATCGACCAGGTTCCGCGCGTCCAATTCCTGCTGGTAGCGGCGATAGATGTCGGCCTGGCGGGCCTCGGCCGGCGGCTGTCCCGTGCGTTTCGCCACCGAAATGGCCGACAGCAGGCTGCGCGCCTGGCGGGCCGAGACGCCGAGCGTTTCGCGTAACAGCCTTTGACGCTCCGCGTCTGACGCGACCCGAAAGCCACGCTGGAGACCCGCCGCGTTCCAGTGCTCCTGAAGAACGGACATGCCCAAAGCGTGAAACGTAAAAAGCGGGATCGTATCGGCAACGGCGGGCAACAAGCGGTGTAGACGTTCTCGCATTTCGTCCGCGGCCCGACGGGTAAACGTAATGGCCAGACAGTGTTCGGGACGGACGTGGTGATTGCGTATGAGATGGGCAATACGATGGGTGAGGGTGCGTGTTTTTCCGGAACCCGGTCCGGCAACAATCAGCAGCGGGCCGGCTATCATCTCGGCGGCCCTCCGCTGGTCGCTGTCAAGTCCCGTTAAGATATGGTCCTGGTCCGGTTTCCCATCGTTCTTGACCTCAGCCGGCGGAGCGCCCCCCTCCCTGGCCCTCCCCCTCACGGGGGGGAGGGGATGTTCGCCCCCTCTCCCCTGGAGGGAGAGGGCTGGGGTGAGGGGGAAGAAGCGATCGACAGTATGGGTTTGTGCAGCGTTCCCCCTTCCCTGCTTTGGGCTGTCCGCTACACGCACGCCGGTCGGTGCATTTTCCTGTTTTGTCTGAGACGAGGGCTCCTGTGTGAACAGCGACGCGCCGCTCGTCTTCTGGCGGAGTTCTTCCTCCCGAAACAGCTTGATTGTTCCGTACACCCCGTCATAGCCGGCGTCGCGGATCACTTCTTGTTTGCGCAGCCGGGAGATGGCTTCCGCGATAAGCGTATCCCCACTTTTCCGAATCTCTTCCAGCGGAATATCGTTGATCAGTTGCAGTTCGGGACCAAGCTGGTTGAGTAGGCCCTCGTAGTAGTGGCCCACCTTTTTACTCTTCGGACCCACATGCAGAATCTCGGATAACATCTCGGGCAGGGGGACCAGGCTCTGGACCGCACCGGCAGTTGCGGGCTGGGTGTCGTCTTCGCGGTCGGCCAAATCGTCCACCCGGTGCATCACGCCAACCGTCAGCGGCTTGCCACACGCAGGGCAACGACCCTCCAGTTGTTTGGTCTGGTGCGGGAGGAGGCGGACCTGACAATTCCGATGACCGTCCAGGTGGTATTTGCCCTCTTCAGGAAAAAACTCGATCGTGCCCTGATACCCCTGTCCGGTCTCCAGGGCGCGACGGATCGAGAAATAGTCAAGCTCCGTATCAAAGACACAGGCTTCGCGCCCGAGCTTCTCCGGCGAGTGCGCATCGGAATTTGACACCAACCGGAAGCGATCCAGAGACGACACCCGCCAATTCATCTCCGGGTCCGACGACAAGCCTGTCTCTACCGCAAAGATATGGGGAGCCAGGTCAGCGTAACACTCGTCTATGGCATCAAAACCGGACTTTGAGCCCAGCGCGGCAAACCACGGTGTCCAGATATGGGCCGGGACGAGATACGAGCCAGGGTCCGACTCCAGGGTGATTTCCAAGAGGTGGCGTGAATCCAGCCCCAGGATGGGTCTGCCGTCCGACTTCACATTTCCGATCCTGGACAACCGTTCGGTCATCCTCTCCACTGCCGAAAAGTTCGGGGCGTATAACAAATGGTGAATCTTTCGGGTCTTGTCGCCCCTCTTGTAGATCGTCGAGATTTCAACCGAGAGCATGAAACGCGTCGGACCCTGGCACGCCGACGGCAGCATCTGGGTGACTTCCTGTTCCAACTCGGGTCGGAGTCGGAACAGGCCCGGCTCGGCCGGCACTAACTGCTCCTTGAGTTCGGCCTGCCAGACCGGATGGGTGAAGTCTCCGCTGCCGACGACCGTGATACCCTTTTTCCTGGCCCAATAGGCGAGGTGTTTCAAATCGCAGTTTTTGCTGGTGGCACGGGAATATTTGGAATGAATGTGCAAATCAGCGTAAAAAGCCATGGGCCGCCCTCCCCTCCTACCCGGTCTGGGGATTATCGACCGAGAAGAGGAGGGAGGTCAACGGCGGGCATGCCAGAACGCTAAGGAGAGCGACTATGCCGCGCCTTGAGAACCTCACCGGCCCAGTGCTCTATGGTGTTCGGCCAGTACGCGGGCCACGCACGCGGTCAGCCGTTTGCCCATCGAGAGTTCCAGAAACTCATTCGGTCCGTGCGCGTTCGAGTGTGGCCCGAGCACACCGGTAATCATGAACTGGGCGGTGGGGAATTTTTCACCCAGCATAGCCATAAAGGGGATCGTCCCGCCCTCGCCTATGGCACACATGTCTCTGCCGAAAAATTCTCGCGAGGCGCTCTGCAAGGCAGTCTCCAGCCACGGAATGAGCGGAGGGGCGTTCCAGCCGCCCGCCGCCCATTCGGGCTCAAAGGATACCTGCGCACCATAGGGTGGGTCGTGCTCCAAGAGTTGCTGTAAAGCAGCTGAGGCCGCGTTCGCATCCAGGGTCGGTGGAATCCGCAGCGACACCTTGGCCGCGGTAACGGGCCGCAGGACATTACCGGATTGCTCAAGCGCCGGCAGACCGGACGCGCCGGTAATTTCGAGTTGAGGCCGCCAGGTCCGGTTGAGCAAGAGCTGACGGATATCGTCCGTCACTGCCTGAGCTCCGGGATGAAAAGGAAACTCCTCCGATACGGTCTGCCCCAATACGGTCGCGGTTGTCCGGGCCTGTTGTAGCCGCTCACTCGGTATTGCAACCTGAAATTCGGGCGGCAGGATTTCTCCGGTCCGCTCGTCTTCGAGGCGGCTCAGGAGTTGGCGCAGAATCCGAAAGCTTGAAGGAACGATACCGCTGGCCGCGCCTGAGTGAACCCCTTCGGTCAGGGTGGAAACGGACAGATTACCCGACACCAGACCACGCAGAGAAGTCGTCACCCAGAGCTGGTCGTAGTTACCGCAGCCCGAGTCAAGGCAGACGACGAAGCTGGGCGTACCGATACGGTCGGCCAGGGCGTCTATATAGTAGGGTAAATCTCCGCTGCCACTCTCCTCGCAGGCTTCGATAATGACCACACATCGGGCCACCGGAACGCCCTGACGCTTGAGCGCCGCAATCGCGGTCAGGGAAGCACAGGCCGCGTAGCCATCGTCGGCACCTCCACGCCCGTACAGTTTGCCGTCTCTCAGCACCGGCTGCCACGGGCCGAGCCCGTCATGCCAGCCGTCCATGGGCGGCTGCTTATCCAGGTGACCGTAGAGCAGCACGGTTTCGGACGAATCGCCCGGAATCTCGATAAAGAGTAAGGGCGTGCGGTCTTCAAGCCGGACTACCTCAAGGCTCAGACCGGGAACCGCTTGACTGCGAATCCAGCCGGCGATGAGTTCGACCGCCTGGTCCAGATAGCCATTCGTCTGCCAGTCGGGATCGTAGGCCGGGGATTGATTGGGAATGGCCAGGTATTCCGTCAGGGTGGGGATAATACTGTTCTCCCAGGCGGATTCGACAAATTGCCAGGTTTTTTGGGTATCCATACGGGGATTGTAACCGTCCGTCGGGTCCGTTGCCAATCCGGTCTAGCCGTCCGGCCTCCAACTCGGTAAGCTGGCGGTCTGAAGGAGGTTGACGCTATGGCAGAACTCGTTGTGTATCACAATCCTGGTTGAGGCAAGTCACGCGGAGCGCTCGATATTTTGCAGGAGCGCGGCGTCGAGTTCGACGTGATTGAGTATCTCAAGAGCCCCCTCGGCCGAGGAGACTTTGAGCATTTTCTGGACCTGTTACCGGATGAACCCGCGGAACTGGTCCGTAAGGACAAAAAATTCAAGGAACTCGGTCTGAACGCGGACGACTATGTGACGCGCGAGGCCGTGGTCGAGGTCTTACTCCAGCATCCTGAGTTGATGCAGCGGCCGGTTATTATCAGGGATCAAAAGGCGGTTATCGCCAGGCCATCCGAAAAGGTGCTGGAGCTGCTGGATTAGCTGTTCGTGCTTTTCCCCACCTGGGAGAGAATTATGCACTTTAAGAGACTCAGGGCTTTCTGCGCGCCAGGACGACGGCCCAGAAAGCGCCGCCACGCCCTCTGATTGTCTGTTTTGCCCCCAAATCAAGCGGAGCCGTCTGCCGAGTGGGGAAGATTCGGCTCCAGGTGTCAAGTTCAGCGTAATCCCCTCCTTGGAGGGGATTATATACAATGGTGCCCAAGCCACCGAAATTATCGCTTCTAGAATTAAATGGTCGAATTTTTGACTTCTTGTAATAATTCCCTGTAGGACCTCAAGTAATCGCCAAACGTGTGATCTTGCCCGCGAGCCTGGGTCAACCACCGTCTCATGTCCCATCCACATTCAAGCATTTCGGAGACGCCAAAAACGAACTCCAACGTGTTTATCAAAAAAATCAATATACGGCCTCTTCTGAAATCGAGCTTAGCAGCATTACCATGGACATAGTGGTTTCGTCCGTCTACCGCATGCTCAATAATCTCATCGAGAGAAGGGAGCATGTTTTCCCCTAACGTATCTACTATAGGTTCGGCCTTTCTCTTGATCACATTCTTTATGTCTCTCATCTCCTTCCCGTTAGCATAAAGCTTGTCGCCTTGAGGGAGGAGGTCGAACATATTGACCCCGCCGATCAGGCGATCTTCGTTGTATTTCGTTGCCCCAAAATGAGCCAAAAATCTCAGGTTTGCATCATGCCTCTCCTTCTCTTGATTTCTCATGAGCCACTTCTTGGTCACTTCAGTAAACTCCATTTCATTTTTGAAATCCAAGAGGGCAGATTGGAGACTCCGCTTTGGTATTTTGTTCGTTGAGTGGTGACTATAGACTTGGATCTTGTGTCCGTAGTCTGGCAGTTCGTCCGTTGGCGACAATCTAACGTAAAAATCGGTTAAAGCGGGAACGTAGCCAATCAGGAGTCCAACAAAGCATCTAAATATGAACACCCTTCGGCGAGCCTCTCCAAGGTCGAGGGGGCTGGAAAATTTGAGGAGCATGTACGGACCATCCTGCCTGAGTGGTATTCCATCAGGACCTAGATGACCTGTTACTCCTCTAGCGTTGATTTCTATGTCTCCAAGAGCCGTATCCAAAATGTTCAGATCACGTTGATCTCCATTGAAATATGCGACCACCGCATCTTCTCTGAGTTTGCGTTTGGTACTCCTTTCAACTTGCTCCCTAAGGTCTGAGTCGGGGCCAAAAATCACACTGAACGCTTCAGTGTTTCGGAAAGCCGTTTTGATCTCATCAAACGCGAACCCTGCACTCCTAATTATCTTCTCGTGTAATTCTAGGCGTTCAGCGCCCATAGTTACCGTCGAAAAGATCACATCTTTGGTATGGAGAGAACGACCAAATCCATCTGTCCAGCGCACGACCAAGCCGTGGAATACGGATACGGCCTTACTACCACTACCATCCGATACAATGCCGTGAATCGTCTTGTTGGGCGAAACATCAAAGGGACTTGTGTCCCACAGCCTAAGCTTGATTTTTTTGCTGCTCTTCCGCCTTAGAATCAATTCGCCCGCCACACTCCGTTCATCGCCAACTGAAAAAACGCCTCTGTATACGGCCATAACCCTTCATTCTCCTTAACCCTCTTATAGAAAGGAGACCGTCCCCCTCCCTAGCATGGTCACTATTATATATAATTCCTTCCTTGGAGGGGTGCCGCGTAGCGGCGGGGTGGATTCCCCTGAGGACCGCCTCGGAGGAAGCAATAGATGAGGAAACGATGAGCCGTAAGTGGCAATATAAAGTCCCCGTCTATTGCATCCTGGAAAATTACTCCTAACGCGCTCATGATACTTTCCTTTGCCGACAAGGAAACCGAAAACCTGTTTCATTCAGAAAAAAGCCGTCGCTTTGCAGCGATCTCGCGGGTTGCCTTAAGAAAACTCATTCAAATGAATCAGGCCCGCACTCTCAGCGACTTAGCCGTTCCGCCCGGCAATCGATTGGAAGGGCTTCGGGGAACGCTCTCGGGCTTTCATTCCATTCGTATCAATGATCAGTGGCGCATTATCTTCCGCTGGACGGATTCCGGGCCGGAACAGGTAGGTATCATCGATTACCATTGACAAAACCCCTATAACGTTACACGGTATAGAAATGCAAAACCCTATCACACCCGGCGAGATTCTTCTGGAGGAATATCTCAAGCCCATGGGCATTTCGCAGAATGCCATGGCCCGTGCAATCGGGGTTGCCCCGCGGGCCATCAACGAGATCGTTCACGGCAAGCGCTCCATTACGCCGGCGATGTCCATACGCTTTGGTGCGTTCTTCGGTCAGTCCGACGAGTTCTGGCACGGCCTTCAGGTCGAATGTGACTTTCGCGCCCTAGCCAGGAAAAGAAAAAGGCTGATTGCCCGCATCCAGCCGGCGTCAGCCGTGAGTCATGTATCCTGACTCTCCCAACCGCTACGACCTGCGGTTACTTGGAGAACATCCGACTATCGGTCTCGTTCTGGAAGTATCGGATTGCGCTACGCGAATCCGACCTACACAGGATATGCACGTTCGGCGACACCCACCAGGGTATGGGCATTGGCAGAGGTCACCCGGACCGGTACTAGCTCGCCGGGCCGGGCTCCGTTGCCGGGGAAGACCACCGTTTTGAACTGCGGGTCCTTGCCCGCCAGCCAATCCTTTTGCTTCTTGGCCGGCCCTTCAACCAGGACCTCGACGGTCTGGCCCAGCCGTTGCCGGTTGATCTCCCCCCCGATGCCTTCCTGCAGGCGGATAATCTCCTGTAAACGCTGCCCCTTTTCCGCTTCCGAGAGGGTCTCGGCCCACTTATAGGCCCGCGTCCCCTCGCGGGCCGAATACTTGAACATAAAGGCGAAATCGTAGCGGACCTCCGCCATAAAGTCGTAGGTGGCACGGAAATCGTCTTCCTCTTCGCCGGGAAAGCCGACAATAATGTCCGTGGACAAAGCCAGGTGGGGGATGGCCGCGCGCAGCCGGTCCACAAGAGCGGCATATTCCTCAATCGAGTAGCCCCGTTCCATACGTCCCAGGACCCGATTCGAGGCGGCCTGGAGCGGCAGGTGGAGATACGGGGCAACCTTGTCACAGGTCGCCATGGCGTCAATGGCACTGGCATCCATATCGGACGGATGCGGCGAGGTAAAACGAATCCGCTCAATCCCATCGATGCGCGCGGTCTGGCGCAGGAGGCGGCCAAAATCGACCTCGCCATCCCGGTAGGCGTTGACGGTCTGGCCCAGATAGACGACTTCTTTATACCCCTGGTCGGCAAGCGCGCGGACCTGGTCCAGCAGCGCCGACGCGGGCACGCTGCGCTCCCGCCCGCGGACGTAGGGCACGATGCAGAAGGTACAGAACTTGTCGCAGCCCCGCATGACCGTCACCCATGCTCGTACCCCTTCCCCACGTGCGGGCGCAATATCGGCATAGGTTTCATCCCGGTCGAGGCGGACGGACACCAGCGGTTCATCGGCACTTTCCTGCGCCAGCAAGGCCGGCAGGTTACGATAGGCGTCCGGTCCCAGCACCAGATCAAGAAAGGGGGCTTTATCAAGCAGGGCCTCCCGATGGTGCTGGGCCATGCAGCCGGTGAGTCCCAGGACGACACCCGGCTTCCGGGCTTTATGTTTCACCAGATCACCCAGTCGCCCGACGATGCGCTCTTCGGCATGCTCCCGAATCGCGCAGGTATTCAGCAGAATGACATCGGCGCCCTCCGGCGTCGGCGCAGATTCGTATCCGTGCGGTTTCAGCAAGCCCAGGATGAGCTCGGTGTCAGCGATATTCATCTGACAGCCGTAGGTCTCAATATAGACGCTGCGTGTTTCCATGCGTGCTGTCCGAGTCGAGCCCCCTCACCCTCTCCCTCCAGGGGAGAGGGAATAAATGTCAATGTAGGGGCAATCCCCCTGTGGTTGCCCGTCCGGGAATTTTTGTAGCCGTTCCCTGACCGCAACGCAACGGCTATAAAGACATGCCAGTAAAGGAGCGGACGAGCATATGATAGAGCGCATTATCTCACTCCTGCCCAGCAGTACGGAAATTGTCTGCGCGCTGGGTCTGCGCGAGCACCTTGTCGGCGTCTCTCACGAGTGTGACTATCCCTCGGACGTTGTCGGGCTTCCCATCTTGACCGAACCCAAACTTGACCCCCGCGGAAGCAGCGGTGACATCGATACCCGCGTCCGCGAGATTGTGCAGGAGGGGTTGAGCGTCTACCGTCTGCAAACCGAGGCATTACAACGACTGAAGCCGGACCTCATCGTGACCCAGGACCAGTGCGAGGTGTGTGCCGTTTCCCTGCCCGAGGTCGAAAACGCCGTGCAGTGTTTTCTGACACCAGACGTGACCGTCGTATCGCTCAGACCGGAGAAACTCGACGATATCTGGACGGATATCCGTCGGGTCGCCCAGGCCACCGATCAGGAAAAAGCCGCAGAGACACTGATCCAGGACGCAAAAGAACGGCTCCAGAAAATCACGCAAAAAACACGGCATTTGTCCCGTCCGCGCGTGGCCTGCCTGGAATGGCTCGACCCCCTCATGGCGGCGGGCAACTGGATTCCTGAACTGGTAGATATTGCGGGCGGGGAATATGGCCTGGTTGAGGCCGGCGCGCATACACCAACGCTGACCTGGGAGGCCCTGGTTGCTTACCAGCCGGAGGTCATCGTTATCACTCCGTGCGGCTTCAAAATCCCACAGTCGCAGGCGGACCTACCCCAACTGACGACACAGCCGGACTGGCAAGCACTCCCGGCAGTGCAACAGAACCGGGTATATGTGGCGGACGGCAATGCCTATTATAACCGGCCCGGGCCGCGCATTGTAGAGAGTGCAGAAATCCTCGCCGAGATGCTGCATCCGGAAGCATGCGCGGGTATGGCGGTGCCGGGCTCGTATGTTCGGGTCTGAGCGGGACGCGGCTGCCCCCTCACCCTGGCCTCCTTCGACTCGGCTCAGGACAGGCCCTCCCCTGAATAAATGTAGGGGCAACCCCCTGTGGTTGCCCGGCCCCTCAGATGGAAGGATATGGCGTATCCCTGCGTCGTGTTCCTCTCACTCGCTGGGGTCAAGAATCTCAATCTTTCCCTCTCGGAAATCCCGGCCTCGTTCTTTCACCATGTGGGGGTAGCTGTGGTAGAACTGCCCGCCGAGACGCAGGAAGGATTCCACTTCGGTCTCCTCAAGGTCGAGGTCTTCGATGGCGCGGACCGCGTCCGCCTGGCTGGTCGCGTTGACTAAAACGTCAAAAATCAGCCGGCTTTCCGCGGTCTGGAAATCCTCGCGGCTCGGCAGCTCGGCACGGTCCTGCATACTCTCCGGATGGTTATCCAGAAGATAGCGGAGCGCCTTGAGTTCATGCCGCTGTTGATCCAGCTTTCTTATTTTTTCAGGCATGGATAGTCCCCTCTGCGGGGGGCGGGTTTCAAACCCGCCCCCCGCTAGTATATACACAGGAGCTATGGCTGTGACAGAGCATAAAGGCAAAGCCCACCGGACGGTCCGCTGTGCGGTGATCACCCTGAGCGATACCCGGACTGAAGAAACGGATAGGAGCGGCAAGCGCATCAAAGAACTTCTGGCTGAGCAGGGCCAGCCCGTTGTTGCGTATCGCATTCTGAAGGACGAACCGGAGCAAATCACGGCGGTCGTGCAAGCCCTGCTGGTCCAGTCCGAGGTTGACGCGATTATCACCAACGGTGGGACCGGGATTGCGCCGCGCGACACGACGTTCGAGGCGATCCAGGGCCTGCTCGAAAAAGAAATCACCGGCTTTGGCGAGATGTTCCGTATGCTGAGTTACGCAGACATTGGCGCGTCGGCCATGCTGACCCGTGCCACCGCGGGGGTCGCGAACGGGAAAGTCATTATTTCTTTGCCCGGCTCAACCGGCGCGGTCGAACTGGGCATGACCAAACTGGTCTTGCCCGAACTCGGCCATATGATGTTCCTGCTCCGGGGGGAACGCCATGCACATTAAGCTACGCTTTTTTGCCTCGCTCCGAGAGCGACTCGGCCGCAGCGAAGGCAGTTGTGAGGTGCCTGAAGGCGCAACGGTCAGGACGGTCTGGGAGACGCTCAAACAAGAGCATCCGACCTTGGTCGAGGTTGAGCGTTCGCTCGCCTTTGCAGTCGCCCAGGAATATGTTGATGGCGATCATCCCCTGCACGATAACGATGAGCTGGCCTTTATCCCACCAGTGAGCGGCGGCGTTATGAGCAACAGTCGTCTGTCTTGTCGGATCACCCAGGAGCCGATTCGCCTGGACGAGTTGACCGCCTTTGTAGCCGACCCCGGCGCGGGCGCAATGGCAACATTTGTCGGCACGACCCGAGACAGCAATGAGGGCCGGCGGGTCATTCGGCTGGAATACGAGTGTTATCCCGGCATGGCAGAAAAAGAGATGGAGAAGATCGGGCAGGAGGTCCTGGAGCGCTGGCCGGTGAAAAAAGTCGCCATGCTACATCGGCTCGGTCGGGTCGATATTGGAGAGGCCAGTGTGGCCATCGCCGTATCGTCCGGTCACCGCCACGCCGCGTTTGAGGCGTGTCATTACGCGATCAATCAGCTCAAAGAAACGGTCCCGATCTGGAAGAAAGAACTGTACGAAGGGGGCGAGGTGTGGATAGGCTCACAGACGGGGAAAAACGGTACCCTTCATCCGAGCGGAAGCACCGAGCAGTGATGCATCTCAGCAGGATATGACAATGGACATTCGGACGGTGGGGATTGTTGGCACAGGACAAATGGGGAGCGGAATCGGTCAGGTTGCCGCGCAGGCGGGCATGGCGGTGTTACTCTACGACGTCAACCAGGAGATCGTTGACCGCGGCCTGGGGAACATCCAGAAGGGACTCGTGCGCCTGACTGACCGGGGCAAGTTGTCGCCCGATGAGCAAGGCGCCATTCTCGGCCGTCTGGGTGGCACGGCCGTGCTCGAAGACCTGAGTGGTGCCGACGTCATTATCGAGGCCGCCCCGGAAGACTCTGCCATCAAGGAGGACCTCTTTCGGCAGCTCGACCATATCGCTCGGCCAGAGGTCATCTTGGCCAGCAATACCTCGTCCATCTCACTGACCCAACTCGGGGCAGTCACCAACCGGCCGGAAAAAGTCATTGGCATGCACTTCATGAACCCGCCGGTCGTCATGCAACTGGTCGAGATTGTGCGCGGCCTGGCCACCGCTGATGAGACCTATATCGTTATCGATGGATTGGCCAGGAAAATGGGCAAAACCACGATTCAGGCCAAGGACTATGCCGGCTTTGTGGTCAACCGCATCCTGCTGCCCATGATCAACGAGGCGATCTATGCCTTATACGAAGGGGTGGGCGGTGTGGAGGATATTGACCAGGGGATGAAGCTCGGTACCAACCAGCCCATGGGCCCGCTCGCCCTGGCCGACCTCATCGGACTGGACACCTGTTTGGCGGTCCTGGAACGTTTGCACCACGGCCTGGGCGACGACAAATACCGCCCCTGCCCGCTGCTGCGCAACTATGTCGCCGCGCATTACTTAGGAAAAAAAACGGGCAAGGGTTTCTACGAATACAGATAGGGGTTCGGGATTCTTACAAGGCGGCTGCAGCCTCTTTGCAGGCGTCAATATACTCCGTCTCCGCTTGGGCGCAGGACTGGGCTCGTTGTTGGTTGTCCGGATATAAGGACAAGAGGACCTCGCCGGTCGCGGCATAACACGCTTCTTTTGAAGCGTCGTCAATCCGACGACAAAACGTCAGTCCACGCTGCGGGTCGGCATGGGTCAAAATAAAGTCTTTCACCGCACCAACAAGACACGCCGTCGCCTGTTCCGGACTGCCCTGCCGACACAGGCTCATGGTCTTCTCGGCATCACGTAAGGTGAAACCGCTCACATCGCGACCCAGGCTTTCATAGCAGACAGAGACAAATGCTGTCGGTGCAGCGGCACATACCTGAAAAGCCCGCGTAAAATCGTGTTGTGAAAAAGCCAGGATGGCCGAGGATTGCATCCGGTAACAGGCCCGTTGGTAGTGCTCATCCACCGTGGTACAGGGATACAGTGGGTCTTCCGGCCGGAGTAAGCTTCTTGGAAGGTCGGCGTGGCCCTCATGTCCCTCCTGATGGGTGTGATGGGGCTGGAGAAAGGCCACGACATTCTCCATAAAGACGCCGCTGTAGCACGACTCGCGCTCCCAGGGCGAGGCTAAGGCATCGCAGCCTTCGAGCGCGGTAGGAAGTTGGTAATCAAAGTATAAGGTGAGGCCGTGCCCCAGGCCATGCAGACATTGATACTGCAAGAACGTGGACTGCCACGCATCAATCTCCCTGGTACATACCGCTGCGATGGTGTCAGCCCGCACCTCGGGCAGACTGCGCAGATAGCCTTCCAGCACACCGTGGTAACAGCCAGACCAGAACGTCTCCCGGCAGTGGGCAAATGCCTCGGCCACGTTCTGATAATACGCGAATGATGCCCGGCCGAGATGATGGGTGTAGGGATGGGCGTCACGCAACACGTCGGGGTCCTGCCGTGTCAGCGTATCCAGCGTGGCCAGCGCGTGTTCGGTGCCCTGGGTGCGCAGTATTTTTTCTAGCCCGGTGTGGTAACACTGCCGCTTTTGAGGCTGGTGTTGATGCCCACCGCACTGCCCCCGGAGTTGCTCTGCGTCAGTTTCCTGAGCAAAGCTCGGCGTCGCGTACAGCGCCAGACTGATCATACAGACGAACCAGGCGCGTATTATATACAGAGACGATTGACACATTTTCCTCTCCCGCTCCTTTTCCCCACAAGGGGCAACCACAGGGGGTTGCCCCTACGATGAGGTCCGATACCGAACACTCTCAAGCAGAGCCGACAGCTTGCGGACCACACTCCAGTGCGCGGGTTGTTGATTCCAGGCCGCGCGCACACCCTCAACGCCTCCCAGGGCAGCTAAGCCGCGTTGCCCGACCTCGTGGAGTATCTCTCCAATCCCCCACTCCAGGTTTTGGGTAGCGCGTCTCTTTTCAAGACTAGCGGTCGCTTGCAGATGTTGCCAGTGCGCACGGAGGGCCTGGTTGAGCGTGTCCATATTCAGATTGGTTGCCGCGCTGACGGCCAGCACCGGGCTGTCCCAGGTTTCGGACTCAGGAGGAGCCGGCCGTCGTGCCAGGGCGAGCGCCGCCTGGGTATCGGACAGCGCCTTTTGCGCCAGCGTCTGATTATCCGCCTTGTTCACGGCCAGAATGTCCGGGATCTCCATCACCCCAGCTTTGATAAACTGAAGTAGGTCACCGGAAAACGGCTGAACGACCAGGACGGTCGTATCGGCAAGGGCAGCAATATCGGTCTCGCTTTGGCCCACCCCAACCGTTTCAACCAGGATGACATCGCAGCAATGCCGCAGTAGAAACACCGCCGAAAACGCCTCTCGGCTCAGGCCGCCCAGACGATTCCGCGCCGCGTAACTGCGGGCATAGACCTGAGCGGGCAATTGCATCCGGCCACGGTCGCCCAACAGCGCTCCGCCCGATACTCTACTCGACGGATCGACCGCAATAATGGCGACCCGGCGACCCGCCTGCACCTGTGGCTCGATCAGCCGCGATATGAGCGAGCTTTTGCCCACGCCGGGCGGGCCGGTCAAGCCGACGACCTGGGCCGCTGCGGGTAGCGTCGAGAGGGTATCCAGGAGTGTGAGCGCTTGAGCTTGACGGTCTGGACGCCGATCTTCGAGAAGGTTGAGCGCGCGCGCAATGGCCTGACGATTAAAATCAACCAGAGCGGCAACAGTGCTGGGGGGTGACGGTGTCACAAACAGAGGCAACGGACAAAAGGTGCGGGGCGGCCCAGGCCACTCCTATGGATGTGTTCAATACCCTGGCTGAGCCGACCGTTAGGCAGCCGCCTCAGCCACCTCGACCATGTCAGACAGAATGCGCAGCATTTCAAAATCCTTCGGGGTATATACCCGCGCAACGCCGGCCTGCCGTAAATCCTCCGCATCGTCCTCGGGAATAATACCGCCAACGACAACCGGAACATCGCTGAGGCCCTCCGCTCGCAGACCGGTGAGCACCTCGGGAACGAGGCGCAGGTGAGAGCCGGACAGGATACTCAGACCGACCAGATGCACGCCTTCATCACGCACGCTGGTGACGATTTGCTCAGGCGACAGACGAATACCCTCATACACGACTTCCATGCCCGCGTCGCGACACCAGACAGCGATTTGCTCGGCACCGTTGGAGTGTCCGTCCAAGCCCGGCTTTCCGATCAGCACCTTGAGCGGCCGGCCCAGCGTGGTGGCACTTTTCTGCACTCTCGCCCGCAGTTCCTCAAGCTCTTGGGCAGCCTCCCCATCGACCGTGCGCGCCGCCGCAGCTCCGCCGATACCGGTTGGTGCCCGGAATTCTCCGAAAATATCGCGCAGGGTCTGGGTCCACTCGCCCGTCGTCACACCGGCCAGCGCGCACCGTATAGAGGCCGGCATGATATTCTCGCCGTTGAGGACGGCGGCGCGCAGCCCGGAGAGAGCCGTCTCCACCTCGGCCTGATTACGCGTGGCACGAAACGCTTGCAGGCGCGCCACCTGATCCCGCTCGGCCGCCTCGTCCACCTTGAGAATAGCCGACGAATCACCGCTGTAGAGTGGAGATTCCGCGGTCTCGGTAAATTTGTTGACACCCACAACAGTATGGTCCCCGGCGGTAATATTCCGCACCCGTTCCGTATGACTCGCTACGAGCTGTTCTTTGATATAGCCCAGGGCCGAAATCACGCCGCCCATGTCCGTCACGCGCTCGACCTCTGCCCAGGCGGCGTTTTTAATCGCGCCCGTCTTTCCCTCAACCACCGTGCTCCCCTCAAAAATATCCCCGTACTCCAACAGATCGGTCTCAAAGGCCAGGATCTGCTGAATCCGCAGGCTCCACTGCTGGTCCCAGGGGCGCGGCAATCCCAGCGCTTCGTTCCAGGCCGGTAACTGCATGGCCCGGCAGCGCGCGTCCTTACTGAGCGTCACGCCCAAAGCCTCCAAGACGATCCGGGGGATATTGTTCTCCGGCTGGGCTTCGGTCAGCCCCAGAGAATTGACCTGGACACCATACCGAAAGCGGCGCAACTTCGGATTCTCAACACCGTAGCGTTCGCGCGTCAATTCGTCCCAGAGTTGACCAAAGGCGCGCAGTTTACATACCTCTTCAATAAAGCGGACGCCGGAATTCACGAAGAAGCTGATACGCCCGACCGCGGCGGTAAACTCGGCAGCGTCGAGCCGCCCGGAGGCGCGCACCGTGTCGAGTACCGCAATAGCCGTACACAACGCATAGGCGACCTCTTGCACCGGCGTGGCGCCGGCTTCCTGGAGATGGTAGGAGCACACATTGACCGGGTTCCATTTGGGCACGTTTTTGACCGTATAGGTGATCACGTCGCTGATGAGACGCAGGCTCGGCTCGGGCGGAAAGATATACGTGCCGCGCGACAGATATTCTTTTACGATGTCGTTCTGCGTCGTGCCCTGGAGGGCCTGAGGCTCCACCCCTTGGCGCTCAGCCGCGGCAATATACAGCGCCAGCAGCCAGGCCGCCGTGCCGTTAATCGTCATGGAGGTATTCATCTGGCCGAGCGGAATATCGGCGAACAGGGTTTCCATATCGCCGATATGACAAATCGGGACGCCGACTTTTCCAACCTCCCCGCGCGCCAGGGCGTGATCGCTGTCGTAGCCGGTCTGCGTCGGCAGGTCGAAGGCAACCGACAGGCCGGTCTGGCCTTTACTCAAATTGAGCCGGTAGAGTGCATTACTCGCCCGCGCGGTCGAGTGACCGGAATAGGTCCGCATGACCCAGGGCCGATCTTTGGAGCGATCTGTTTCCATACGCATTCCTCTGACTTTCGACTTTTCCCCTCACCCTAGCCCTCTCCCGGGGGGAGAGGGAACAAAATCCCAACCCCTAGTCCCCAATCCCTACTTTTACCCCACCCGTCGCATCTGTTCCAGAATATCGTAGCCGGTGATGGCCTTGCTCTTGGCAGCCTGCTCGGCCAGATAGGCCGGCTCGACGGCCTCGGCCTGAACCGCCTTGGCCAGGTCCATCAGCGCGATCTTGATGGTCGCTTCGTCGATCATCTCGCCGGTTTCCGGGTCGGGCATCGAGCCACCGCCTTTCTCGTGGTAGAGGTCGAGGACGCGGGAGGCATAGCTGACCTGCGCGTCGTTGGGCGTATAGCAGGCGTTGGCGATGGCGGCCTGCTGCGGGTGGATGACCCAGGTGCCGTCCATGCCGAGATTGGCCGCGCCAACGTTTTTCTCGCGCAGGCCCGCCTCGATTTCCTTGATTTTTTCTTCGGGGTCGTTTTTCCGCCACAGTGGCAGATAGACATTATCAACCGCGTGCAAGCCAGCGGCCTTGGCCGCCACCACCACGGCTTGCTTGGAGTACAGGAAATTAATATTCTGGTCTTTGACCACTTCACGAATACCCAGGGTGGCAGCAAAGTCGGCGATCCCGAAAATGAGGCCGGCCATGCGGTCCGAAGCAGTCGCAATGGCGTAGGCGTTCAGAATGGCCTGGGGGATTTCGATCAGGGATTCGATCTGCACCCGCGATTTCCAGCCGGCTTCCTTTTCAAATGTATCGAGCAGGCTGGAGACGTATTTGACATCGTCCGGCCCGTGCGTCTTGGGTAGGATAATGCCGTGAAATTTATCCGGCGCGCCTTTTACGATGGCTTCCAGGTCGCCCAGGAAAAACTCGGAGCGGATATTATTGGGCCGCACGGTAATGACTTTCTTGCCGAAATCCAGCGTGTTGAGCGCTTCGACGACGCACTGCCGGCTTTGTGGTCCCTTGAATTCGTACGGGCAGGCGTCTTCAAAATCCATCATCACATGGTCAACCGGTGATTTGACCGGATCGGCCGCGTTGCGGTGCAGCTTCATGCTATGGCCTGGATAGGTCATCTCGGTGCGGGGAATGACGAAACGGGTCCCCTCATCAAGTACGAACATACGGTCCTCCTCTATAGGTAGTCTCTTTCTTATCGGTGGTCTGTCAGGGCCACGAAAATAGAAGGCCCCTCCTCTATCAGATTCATGCCACCCGCCCAACCTCCCTAGGCGGATGTATGTCCGAAAAGAGGAAACGTGTCCTTCCATCATCCACAGAAGCGGGACACGCTCCCTCTTTTGTGGTATTTTCCCGGCACTCTTCTGCTTCTATAAGGAGAACTGCATGTCCGACACACTCCAACAGACCGGCCTGATCGTTGACACACTCCAAAAAGTCCGCGACGAGGCGCTTCAGCACGGCCGCAGCCTGACCGACAACGGCAAAGGCATCGATGGCCATCAGGTGCATGCCGAGCGGCTGGCCTATCTGGCGACCGAGGTCGAAGCCGCCCGCTCCTGCCTGCATTATGCCCAGGCCGCCGGGGAAAACCGCGCCGACGAGAACGGCCATACGGCCAATATGGCTTTGGGGTTTGCCGCCGAAGTCGGCCAGCGCCTAGTCGGACAAGTCAGCACTCATATTGAAGATTTCGGATTTGACGAAACGTTTCTGAACGACACGCTCGGACAGTCCCAGGTCAGGGCCGCCATCCGGGACGGGGCGCGTGAGAGTCGCTTCCGCGCAATCGGTCAGACCGTTTTGGCGACGAAAGGCGTGAACCATTCGTGGCTGGAGAGTGATATCGCGGAAATGACGCGGGATTCGGTGCGTCAGTTTGCCAAGAGCGAGGTTGCACCCATTGCGGAGCGCGTCCATCGCAACGACGAGCTGATTCCGGAATCCGTGATCAAAAACATGTCCGAGCTGGGCTATTTCGGCATGTCGGTGCCCGAGGGGTACGGGGGCGGCGGCATGGGAAATCTGGCCATGATTATCACCACCGAGGAACTCTCCGCGGCCTCACTCGGCGTGGCCGGCAGCCTGATCACCCGACCGGAAATTCTGACCAAGGCCCTGCTGCGCGGTGGCACCGAAGACCAAAAGAAGAAGTGGCTGCCGCCGATTGCCAGCGGAGAATTAATGGTCGCCATTTCCGTAACCGAGCCGGACACCGGCTCCGACGTGGCCTCGGTCAAATGCCGCGCCGAGCCGGCCACGGTCAACGGGCAGAGCGGTTTTGTGATTGACGGAGCCAAGGCGTGGTGCACGTTTGCCGGACGGGCAAACATTATCGCCCTGCTCGCTCGGACGAATCCGGAGGTCAGTTCCGGCGCACGTGGGTTGTCCTTATTCATTGTTGAAAAGGACGCCTTTCCGGGCCACTCGTTTGAAATGAAACAGGAGACCGGCGGCGTGCTCCAGGGGGACGCCATCCCGACCCTGGGATACCGGGGGATGCATTCCTATGTGTTGAACCTTGATAAATATTTTGTTCCAGCCGAAAACTTGGTTGGTGGAGAGGCCGGGCTGAATAAGGGCTTTTACTTGCAGATGGCCGGCTTCGCCGCGGGGCGACTCCAGACCGGGGGACGCGCCACCGGGCTGGCCCAAGCCGCGCTGGAGGTCAGCGCGGCCTACGCAGACGAGCGCAGGCAGTTTAAGAAATCACTGGGAGACTTCCAGCTCACCCAGTACAAACTAGGCCGCATGGCTGCCCATATTACCGCAGCCCGCCAGATTACCTATGCCGCCGCACCGGCCATGGACAAAGACGAAGCGGCCACGCTGACCGCGGCCATGGCCAAACTGCTGGCCTGCGACGTGGCGGTGTGGGTCACCCAGGAAGGTCAGCTCATTCACGGCGGCTGGGGCTATGGCGAGGAGTACGCCATCTCGCGCTATGTTGTGGACGCCCTGGTGTTGCCCATTTTTGAGGGCGTCAAGCCCATTCTGGAACTCAAGGTCATCGCCCGCACATTGTTGGCGTAGCGGAATTGCACCCTTGGGAGTGCGGGCCCTACCTGCCTCTGTATTCAGAACGAGCGGACGCTCGGAGCAGCCCGACTCAGCCTATTAGACAAGCAAATTCTCGGCGTATATAAGAGGCACCACACATCATCGGCTGCTGAGGGTTGAGTCTTTGATACGACCGTCTCCAATCCCTTTATTCTCTACGTCAGCCCCCGTATGATGAAAAGAGTAAACGTATCAACAGCTTTGTATCTATTGGAGGACACGTTTACTCTTTAAGGATTAAGGACTCAGGTGGGAAATTTGAACGATAGACTCCCTTCGTTATCGGCTCGGGCCGGTGACCTGTGCGCCTTCCTGCATGAGCGGGTACTGCTCTTTGATGGTGCCATGGGGACCTCCATCCAGGCCCAGAATCTGAGCCCGGAAGATTTCGGTGGCCTGGCGTACGAGGGCTGTAATGAACACCTGGTGTTGACCTGCCCTGAGGCGATCACGCAGATTCACGACCGCTTCTTGCAAGCCGGTGCGGATATTATTGAAACGAATACCTTTGGCGCTACAAGTATTGTCCTGGCCGAGTATGGTCTGCACGAGCAGACAGGCGCCATCAATCAGGCCGCGGCCCAGCTCGCCCGGGCCTGTGCTCAACGCTATGGCTCCCCACACCGACCCCGCTTTGTGGCCGGCTCCATGGGGCCAACGACCAAAACGATTTCTGTCACCGGCGGTGTGACCTTCGGCCAGCTGCGGCACGCCTATGCGGAACAAGCAGAGGGATTGCTGCGGGGGGGCGTAGACCTGCTGCTGATGGAAACGACCCAGGATACGCTCAACCTGAAAGCCGGCCTCTTGGGAATCGACGACGCGTTTCGGACGGTCGGGCAGCGCGTACCCGTGGCTGTCTCCATCACGGTTGAAACGATGGGCACGATGTTGGCCGGGCAGGGGGTGGAAGCGCTCTCTACCTCCGTGGCACATCGGGACCTGTTCGCGCTCGGCCTGAACTGTGCGACCGGACCCGATTTCATGACCGATCATCTCCGCACCTTGGCAGAGTTCTCCCGTTTTCCTGCTTTATGTATTCCGAACGCCGGGTTACCGGACGAAGAGGGGCACTACAACGAATCACCCGAGATGATCGTGGCCAAGCTCGAACGTTTTGTCGACGCCGGCTGGCTCAATATGCTGGGCGGTTGTTGCGGCACGACACCTGCGCATATCGCACTGCTCAGTCAGATGCTGGAGGGCAAGCGGCCGCGCACGCTGCCGACAACGAAACGGAGCGTGGTCTCAGGGCTCGAACCCCTGGTGATCGACGAAGACAAACGTCCGATGCTGGTCGGTGAGCGGACGAATGTGATTGGCTCACGCAAATTCAAGCGGCTCATCCGCGACGGCGCGTTTGAAGAAGGCGCGGAAATCGGCCGCCGGCAGGTGCGGGGCGGTGCCCACATCGTGGATGTGTGTCTGGCCGACCCGGACCGCGAAGAACTCGACGACATGACCGCCTTCCTGGATATTCTGGTGCGGAAGATCAAAGTCCCCCTGATGATCGACTCGACCGACTCCCTGGTCATTGAAGCCGCGCTTGAACGCTCACAGGGCAAAGCGGTTATCAACTCCATCAATCTGGAGGACGGCGAGGAACGGTTTGCCCAGGTCGTTCCGCTCATCAAACGCTACGGCGCGGCGGTAGTGGTGGGCTGTATTGACGAAGACCCGGAACAGGGCATGGCGGTCACCCGGCAGCGGAAACTCGCAGTGGCCAAACGAAGCCATGCACTGCTCACCCGGGAATACGGCCTGGACGCCGAAGATATCATTTTCGACCCGCTGGTGTTTCCCCTTGGAACCGGTGACCGCAACTATATCGGTGCCGGCGAAGAGACGATTGAAGGAGTCCGGCTGATTAAACACGCGCTACCGGCCTGCAAGACCATCCTGGGTATCAGCAATGTGTCCTTTGGCCTCCCACCGGCCGGGCGTGAGGTATTGAACTCCGTGTTTCTCTACCACTGCGTCAAGGCGGGGCTCGACCTGGCGATTGTGAACACGGAAAAGCTGGAACGCTACGCCTCGATTGCCGAAGAAGAAAAACGTCTCGCCAACGATCTGATCTATTGGCGCGGTGCAGACCCGATCGCCGCCTTTGCCGCCCACTTTCGACAGAAAAAAGAAAGCGTAATTCAGGATACGCGCGCCGACCTGCCGCTGGATGAACGGCTGGCACGGTATATCATAGAGGGCTCCAAAGACGGGCTGATCGACGACCTCAACACCGCCCTCGACGAGCGGCCACCCCTGGATGTCATCAACGGTCCGCTCATGGCGGGTATGGATGAGGTCGGCCGCCTGTTTAACAACAACGAACTCATCGTGGCCGAGGTCCTGCAAAGCGCAGAGTCCATGAAGGCTGCCGTCGGGCATCTCGAACCTTTTATGGAGAAAACGGACGGTGGGCTCAAAGGCACGGTCATCCTGGCCACCGTCAAGGGTGATGTGCACGATATCGGCAAAAACCTGGTGGAGATCATCCTGTCAAACAACGGCTACCGGGTGGTGAACCTCGGCATTAAAGTCGCGCCGGAAACCCTCATAGCAGCCGTGCACGAACATCAGCCGGATATCGTGGGCCTATCCGGTTTACTGGTCAAATCGGCCCAACAGATGGTAGTGACGGCCCAGGACCTCACAACCGCCCAGGTCGCCTGTCCGATTCTGGTTGGTGGAGCCGCGCTCACCCCACGTTTTACCGCCAATAAAATCGCACCCGAGTACGCCGGCCTGGTCTGTTACGCGAACGATGCCATGCGCGGCCTGGACCTGGCCAACCAGATTGTGGATGCAGACAAGCTCGCGGCGCTGCTGCTGGACCTTGAGAGAGAGCGGGAACGTCTGGCTCGACAGGAGCGTGCGCCAAAACAAGAACAATCCAAAGCGCGGCCCGTACGGCCCGTCGTGCTCTCTCACGCACAGCCCGTCCCACATCCGCCCGACCTGCGGCTGCATACGCTCGACGATTATGACCTGGACACGGTGTTCGCCTATCTCAACCCGAGCATGTTGTACGGCAAGCACCTCGGGCTCAAGGGGAATCTTGAGACCTTATTAACCCAGGGCAACGAAAAGGCTGTCGAGTTACACCAGCAAGTCGAAGCCGTGATGGATGAGGTGATTGCAAAAAAATTACTGCGCGCCCAGGCGGTGTATCAATTCTTTCCGGCCCAGGCCGAAGGCGACAGCCTGCGGCTGTATCGTGCCAACGGCAAAGATAGTGCCGCAACGTTCCTCTTTCCCCGCCAACAGCACGGAGAGGGCCTGTGTCTGAGTGACTTTGCAGCTCCGACGAGCAGCGGCAAACAGGACTATATTGCGCTGTTCGCCGTGACCTGTGGCCATGGGGTCCGAGCACTCGCAGAGCAGTACCGCGCGTCGGGCCGCTACCTCCAGTCCCATATCCTGCAAGCCCTGGCCATTGAGGGCGCGGAGGCATTTGCCGAGCTGCTCCATCAACGTCTGCGAGAGATGTGGGGCTTTGCCGACCCGCCGGAGTTGACCATGCGGGATCGCTTCAAGGCCCGATATCGCGGTGTCCGGGTGAGTTTCGGCTACCCGGCCTGTCCGCGCCTCGAAGACCAGGAGCGTTTGTTTCAGGTGCTGCCAGTCACCGCCTCAATCGGTGTCGAGCTGACCGAGGGTTATATGATGGAGCCGGAAGCCTCGGTCTCGGCTCTCGTCTTCCATCACCCCCAAGCCAAATACTTCAACATCCTGGACGACGAGTTGGCCGCTTTCGAGCGGCGGCTGGCCGAGCGCGCAAACGCGCTCAGCGTGGCGGCGCTGTAGCTGTCCTCCCGTCCGGGACGGCAGAATTGATTGAATCCGTCTTGTTGACGATGATACTGCATATGGTATCGTCAAGTTTGTGGCTGGGGCCGAGAGATTATTCAACGCCATGAGAGCCAATCCGAAAGCGGATTGGACGCCCGACAATGTGAAAACGGTCGCATGAGCATATAACCTGACCGTGCGTCAACGCGGAACGAGTCACGCGGTCCTTACGAACGCAGTAGGACAACATTTGACGATTCCCATGCATAAACCCATCAAACCCGTCTATATCAGACGCTTGGTAGCACTGATTGAGGCAACACGATGAGATTTGAGGACTATGCGATCAATCTCGCCCCCATCCCCGAAGAGGAAGGTGGCGGCTATCTGGTTACCCTGCCCGACTTGCCCGGCTGTATCGCGGATGGCGAGACTATCGACACCGCCATAGCAGAAGCCCGCGACGCCTTCACTGCATGGGCAATGGCTGAACGGGAGGACAAGGGAGAGCTGCCCGCACCAAAAACCTATAGTGGACAGTTCGTGCAACGCATTCCCAAGACCCTACATATGCGGCTCGCCAAACGAGCGGCAAGCGAAGGGGTCAGCCTGAACCAATTGGCTGCAACCCTGCTCGCCCAAGGGCTCGCGGGTCGATAAGGGGGCCGGGCACCCACAAGGGGTTGTCTCTACAAAACACATTCCCTCTCCCCTGGAGGGTTGAGGACCCGACAGTTTCCGAGCGGGGGCAGTCCACCGGGGCGCGGGAGGAGTTCCGTTCACCCTGAGCGGAGCGAGGTCGAAGGGCCTGCGGCCGGTTGTCCCTCCCCCCGGCTTAACCGGGGTGGGTTTCTGTTTGCCTTCCCCGTAATATACCTCGAAAAGAACACAGGGAGGGGTGATGTCGGAAGCCCAGCGTTCGGTTTTTCAGTCAATTGAGGCCGTCCAGGCAGCATTTGCCCGGTGGAATTATATTGCCGACCGGGCGCTCGCCCTGACCGTCAAGCTTGCCGCCGATCTGGAAAAACCGCTGTTGCTCGAAGGGGAAGCCGGCGTAGGCAAGACGGAGGTTGCCAAAGTGCTGGCCAGCGTACTCGATACGCCGCTGATCCGTTTGCAGTGCTACGAGGGGCTGGACGCACAGACGACGCTGTACGAATGGAACTATGCCCGGCAAATCCTGCATATTCGTATGGCCGAACAACAGCCGCAGGAGCGTCCGCTGCTTGAGCGTACCATCTTCAGCGATGAATTTCTGCTGAATCGTCCCCTGCTTGAAGCCATTCGTCATCCGGGCCCCCGGCCGGTCGTTCTCCTGATTGATGAGGTCGATCGCGCGGACGAGGAGTTTGAGGCCTTTCTCCTGGAAATCCTGTCCGACTTTCAGGTCAGCGTGCCCGAGATCGGGACTTTTACCGCCAGGCAGCCGCCCTATGTTGTCCTGACCTCAAACCGCACCCGAGAGCTGCACGAGGCCCTCAAGCGACGCTGTCTGTATTTATGGATCGACTACCCCGCGCCGGACAAAGAGCGTGAGATCATCCTGCGCCGGGTGCCGGGGATTCGGGCTGCGTTGGCTGAGCGCATTGTCGCGGTCATGCAGGCGCTGCGTCAAATAGACTTCTACAAACGGCCCGGCGTGGCCGAGAGTGTGGACTGGAGCCGAGCCTTGCTCGGACTGGGGATCGACGAACTCCGGGCTGAAACCCTGGAGGACACCGTCGGTGTGATTCTGAAGTACCATGACGATATTGAGCGCTTACAGACCATTGGGGCGGAGACCATCCTGAGGGGTGGCACGGAGTGAAGGACAGTGGTTAGTGGTCAGTGGTTAGCAGAGGGACATGTTGGCGGAAGACCGATGTAACGAAGGAGCCTCCGCTGTGAGCACGCTACCCGAGACGTTGCTCACGCGCACGCTTGAGCTGTGTCGATTGGCCAAGCAGGCCGGGCTCGGCGTAACCCCAGGCCGGGTCATTGATGTTGCCCGCTCCCTGCGCGGTATTCAGTTTGACAATGAGGACGACTTCCGCCTCACCCTGCGGACGAACCTGGCCAGTAGTCAAATAGAGGAACAGCGATTTGATCGGGTGTTCAACGCCTACTGGTACGGAGAGACGGAGAACGAAGGCTACCGCCTGGGAGTACAGACCGAGTTGCTCCGCGGAAACTTTGATCAGGGCCTCCAGGAGGCGCACCAGGATATTATTGGCCAGCTTGAAGACAGCAGCGCCCAGGAAACCCACCGAGACCTGAACCTGACGGCGCGCTGGGATGAGGAGGCGCCACCCATCGAACACACCGTCCGTGCCCTGGCCAAGCGTCTCGCCACGCGTCCCAGCCGGCGGCTCAGACCGTCCCCACGGGGCCAGCGGATAGACCTGCGACGCTCACTTCGGCGGAATATGCGGCACGGCATGGATATGGTTGAACTCGCCCGGGTCCAGCGCCGCGTGCGTAAGACCCGTCTCGTCTTGCTATGCGACGTGAGTGGCTCCATGGATGCGTTTAATCCGTTTCTTTTGCAGCTCATGCTGGGGATTCAGAAAGAACTCAAGAATGCGCGCACGGTGGTTTTCAGCACGGACGTCACCGAGATTACGTCCGTGCTGCGCCGCCGCTCTGTACAACACACCTTGCAGCAGGTCGGCGAGACGGTCCGCCACTGGTCCGGCGGTACGGATATCGGCGGGGCACTCACCAGGCTGAATCGGAGCGTCCTGCGTGAAGGCTCGGCCCGCTCAACGGTGGCCGTTATTATCAGTGATGGCTACGACAGCGGCCGCACCGAAGTTATTGAGCGCGAAATGCGTGCCCTGAGGCGGCGCGTGCGCGGCGTGGTCTGGATCAACCCCATGTACGGGGCCGCAAGCTTTGAGCCGCGCGCCCAGGGGATGAAGGCCGCCCTACCCTATATTGACCATTTCTTGCCGGCGTATAATGCCCAATCGTTGCAGGTCTTGGTGCGCGAGTTAGCGCGGGTCTGATGGGGAGGAGACCAGCGTGTCGAGTGCCAGTCCTCCCCGCCCGAGTAGATACACTGTGGACAATGCCAGCCGGATGTAGGAAGGGTCGTGCCCTATTCTATCGCGGTGAGGGGTCTCTGCATGTCGTCACGTCTCATCATTCCAGTGTCCGCACTACTCCTCTTATCCATTGTCTTCGTGCCTCGTTCCCGACCTTCCGGACCGTGGCCTTGAACCATCATATCGAGCTTCCGTCTGGTATCGACATTCCGAACATAAGCGTCTCCTCGTTTTTTTCGGAGACCGCCGAAGTACTGGCGAGAAAAGAGTCTTCCCTGCTCTTGGCCGAAGACGCAGGTGGTACTGTGCTGCTGGCCCTAGCCGACATGGATGGAGGCTTGTTGGGCGAGCGGCAGGGGGAGGTCGAAATCAGCCTGGATAGCACCGCGGTGGCGCTCGTTGGGATCGCCGCAGGTATTGCCATCCCCGACATGCACTCCCTATTGGCCAGAATAATCCAAGACTACCCACAATTTCCTGGATTAACGGATAGGTTACGGTGGAGATTAGGGACCGACAAAAACTTTCTGGACCGCCTGTATGACGACCCCGAAACCGTGCGTCTCATCCAGGTCGTCGCCCAGGACATCGCTCGGCAGTTAGGACAGCGATTTGAACCGCAGTCGGTCCTCGTCATGGACCACGCCGCCTCGACCCTGAGTGCGCAAGCCGCCGATACGGCCGGCGAAACCTGTCAAGTCCAGCGCCACCTCATGCAGGACCAGTACCACAAGGACCAATTGACACATGTAGGTCTGCCGGAGGGGGAAAACAAAGACCACCTCGCTCAACTGGGCGAAGCACTGGGCAGCGTCCCGCAGGCCTACCAGCAATGTATCCATAATTGGCCTGCCACATGGCGCAACAACAACCCGAACAAGCCTATTCCACGCCCCGGTGCGATCGGCAGCAGTGAGCAATGGGAATATGAGAAATACATCCAATTACGTGAGAAGGAGTGTGAGTTGGCGAGACTCAGATCTGGGGGACAGGCGGCTGTGGCAACTGTGAACACCGGACTACAGGAAGTGGTAGGCGGCGCGGCGGCGCGGTTCTTCCGCTGGGTGCGGCGGACGGTTCTGGGGCTGGGCCGACTGTTTGAGGAGGGCTACAGCGCCTACAAGAAGGGCGAAACGATTAGGGAAGCTTATCGAAGACGGGATGCGACAGGGGTGCACCTTCGACGAGGACGACATAACTGGGGACGATGGCGGCGCTACCCCAGTTGTTCCCGACAAGCCCTGGTGCCACTTGAGTCTCACCACCCAGGCCCCAAATGGTTTCACCGGCACCGGCGATCAGGAGCGGGACGAATGTATCGACCTGACCAGTTCCAGGGCGCGTAGCCAGGGCTGGCAGACCTGCGGCGACGTAGCCAATCACCGTTGGTCGGACGAACCAATCTGCCCGCGTGGCTGGGGCTGTGAGAGCTTCGTGCCCAACGATTACGCCACGCGGGCGGAATGTGAGCAGGGGGCCCGGGAGTGGAGGGGTGGAGGCGATATGGGTGAGGAGCAGAGAGACTGCGGAGTAGACCTGGGCTCAGTCGCCGGGAGCGCCCGTTGCGCAACGGCTAGAGCCGTTTTCATGCTGCTGTAGCGAGGCGATAACCGGCGTGGCGGAAATAATTGGCACACTCCGTAGGGGAGACGGCAGCCAGGGCCGGGCTCACCGCCGCCCACAAGCTCGCCACCGTCCGCGGGGCGACCGCGCGCAGGCGGGCTTTGAGTTTCGCAAAGACCTGCTCGATGGGATTGAAGTCCGGGCTGTACGGGGGCAGATAGAGCAGTTGTGCGCCGACGGCTTCAACCGCTTGGCGGACCCCGGCCACTTTATGACAGGCCAGATTGTCTAGGACGACGCAGTCGCCCGGCTGGAGGGTGGGGGCGAGGACTTGTTCAACATACGCCACAAAGGCGGGGCCATCGACCGGACCGTCGAGGACAGCGGGGGCGGTGAGCTGGTGGGCGCGGAGCGCGGCAATGAGCGTCGTCGTTTGCCAATGGCCGTGGGGGACTTTCGCCACGAGGCGCGTCCCGCGCCGACTCCGGCCATAGCGACGGGTCATCTTTGTCTGCAGAGCGGTCTCGTCTAGGAAGACGAGCCGCTGTCCGTCCCACTGCGGGGCCTGCCTCCGCCAGTGCTGCCGGGCCACCATGACATCAGGCCGATCTTGTTCGGCGGCGTGCAGGACTTTTTTTTACGGTCAGGCCAAGACGCCGGACGGCCCGCCAGACCGTGGTGAGCCCAACGGACACGCCCAAGGCCGTGCGCAATTCGGCCAGCGTCGCGTCGGGCTGCGCCGCGATGAGGGCTTCGAGTTGCTGGCGATACGGCGCTAGGAGCGGAGCCTGATACTGGGTCCGGTGCCTAGGGGCCACCTGGCCGCTCGCCCGGTAGCGCTGCATCAGCCGCCGTACCCAAGCCGGACTCACCCGATACTTGTGGGCCACCTCGGCGGTCGGGAGGCCCGCCTCCCGATCCGCCACTACCCGCTCCCGCAGGTCCAATGAATACGCTTGCATATGGCCTCCTGGCGACTGCCACCCTAACACTCTTGCTTCCCGACCGCTACACTACGGTGGAAACTGCTCTAGGGCCTCCCAGGAGGCAGTTTGCGACGACGACTACGATCTTTGCCTACGCAACTGCACCATAATAACGGATGAAGAATGCGGCCCATTCTACTGTCTTCGCACCGTGAAAGGCCCTTGCGATGTAGTGGTCTCCAATAACCATCAAGCATGCCTCGAGACAGATACCCATTATTGTGATGGGGTGCCGTTGCCAATTGAGATACCTTGTGACCCGTGACGGAGTACCCCCCCCCAGACTTCGGGAGGGTGACCCCAAGAGACTGGCTATTCGGTCAAACCTCGGGATGGACAGCCGCCTGAGTGATCAGCAGAGATGACATGTCCGAGCGTAATTCCCATTGTTCGCCACGCGCCCCCAAGAGCGCGAAGGGTTCCCGCCGCCCCGCCGCACACTCCCGGTAGCCCAGCCCCCACACCGTCGCACGTGCTGCCCAAGGCGGTCAGCTCTATCAGGCCGCCTAGAGCGGTTTACGATACGTTATAGCCGGGCCGATCCCCTTGCGTCATGCCGGACGTGATCCGGTATCCAGAAACCAGGGGGCGGGACGCCTGGATTCCTGTTTGTACAGGAATGACGGACGGCTACACAGAATCGGAATTTGCTCTAGCCTTTTGCTCATAAAGCCAGGTCCGGCGTGTGACAAAGCTGTGCAGGGTTGTGGCCGACAGGCGCTGGAGCACTTCGGTCGCCTCATCAAAAATTGTCCCCGGAGGACGGACACCAATCTTGACACGCTTGGCTTTCATACCTTCCCTTTCAGAACTGGCTAGGATAACCTCAAGAAAGAGATTGGGGAAGGCTAACAAAGGAGGCACTGAAACTCCACCATGCCAGCGACAAGAAAAAAAGCCACTTCACATTCCTATATCGAACGGAGAAAAGGCGTATGCGGTGGTCGACCGGTTATTAAGGGAACACGTTTCCCGGTGAGTTCGATTGCGATTCAGTATCAACGCGGCCTCTCGGCCGAAGATATTCTTCGGGACTATCCCCAGTTGTCTCCACCTCAGGTCTACGGAGCACTAGCCTACTATTTCGATCATCAAGCGGAAGTTGAGGCTGAAGTGGCCAACATCCGGCACGGAGAGCGGCAGATGAGTAGGGACCCTGCTCTGAGGTTGTTCAGGAATGACAAAACCAACTCTGTATCTGGACCATGATGTCCACCTCTACTTCGCCGCTGCTCTTGAACGGCATGGGTATGAGGCACACAGCACCCAAGAGTTCAGCAACCAGTCCCTACCCGACGACGCACAGTTGGCCTTTGCCCCACGGCGGAACTGGACCTTATTGGGTTACAATACGAGTGACTTTTTCGAGATTCATCACAATGGGGTCCGGCAAGACAAAGCTCACGCGGGTATTATTCTCGCGTCTCAATTCAATCCGAAGCGCCCTTTTCGCCGTCCGCTTCATCTCCTTTTTCTCTCCACACTCGATGACTTACGAAATCAAGTCGTTTTCCTTGGAGCGTGGCTTGACCTGTGATCTCTGTCGGTATTCCTCTCTCGTTTTACCCTTGACAAACTCGACCCTGCCCGATTAGTCAGTAAATCTTTTGACAGTTTTTTCAAAGCGAGGGGATATGCCAACCAAGTATGTTGATGTTGACGGCTATGCGGTGCATTACTTTCACACCGGCCAGACAACGCTGCCACCGGTTGTGCCTGATGTCAGCAAAGGCACGCTCTTTTTATACGTCCACGGGGCGGGCAGTAACGGCCATTTCGCCCACAAGATGCTGGATATGCTCTCGGCTGCCCACAGTCCGCTGTCCTTCGACTTTCCGGGCCACGGGCGTTCAAGCGGGACGGAAAGCCTCAAAAGCGTGGCCGCCTATAGCGACTTCACCTATAGTCTGTGGCAGGCCCTGGACGTGCGTCCGGTGGTCATTATCGGCCATTCCATGGGCGGCGCCATCGCCATGGATTTGGCCCTGCGCCACGCGGATATGGTGGAAGGCCTCGCCCTGACCTGTACGGCGGCGAAGTTCAACATCCCGGATGAGCTGATCGACACCTGGCAGGCGGTGATGAAAGGCCGCCGGGGACAGCCGTTTACCAAGGTGTCGTGCTCACCGCAGACGCCGCAGGCAATCATCCAAGAAGGCTGGATGGAGCAGATCAAGACCGACCCGCGCGTCCGCTGCTTTGATTTGATGGCCTGCCAGCAGGTTGACCTGAGGGCACAGCTAGGACAGCTCGACCTGCCCACACTGGTGCTGGCCGGAGCGGATGACGCCACCACGCCAGTCGCTCAGGCAGAAGAATTGCGAGACCATATCCCGAACGCCCAACTGGCTGTCATTCCCGAGGCCGGGCACTGGCTGCCGCTCGAAAAACCGCAGGCCGCCTGCGATGCCATTCAGGCGTTCTTCAACTAAAGAGGCCTCTTCAACGAGAGAGGAATAGTATGAGTATCAGTCGAAAAGCCGCGCTAGCCGGTGTCTACGAGCACCCGCTCCGTTGGGCGCCGCATAAAACCCAATACCAGATCATGGCCGAGAGTGCGCGAGGCGCCCTGGACGATGCCGGGCTGAGCATAAAAGACGTAGGCGGCCTGTTTACCTCAGGGGTGGGCGGCATGGGGATTATCGCGCTGGCCGAGCACCTGAATCTGAACCCCGATTTCCTGGACTCCAACTCGATCGGCGGCTCGTCCTTTGTTTCGCATACGGCTCACGCTGCGGCGGCGATTGCCGCCGGCTACTGCGATGTGGCCCTGATTCTGTACGGCAGCAAATGGTCCTCAGACCGTTTTGCCGTTGGCACGGGAGGCGGCGGGAGCGGCGATCCGCCGGAACAGTTTGAGGGCTGCTACGGCCCGACAACCGTTGGCGCCTATGCCCTGGCCGCGCAGCGGCATATATACGAATTCGGCACAACCAGTGAGCAACTGGCCGAGATTGCCGTGACCACGCGCAAGCACGCCTCGCTGAATCCGCACGCAAAGTTCCGTGACCTGATTAGCGTTGACGACGTCCTGGCCTCGCGCGAGGTGTCTTCACCGCTACACCTGCTGGACTGCTGCATGATCTCCGATGGCGGTGGCGCCCTGGTTGTCACCTCTGCTGAACGGGCACGCGATCTCAGAAAGAAGCCCGTCTATCTCCTGAGCGCGGCGGAGTCCTGTGCCCATACCAGCGCCGGGATGCGCGATATTACTGACGCGGCGGCCAAGCAGTCCGGCCCGAAGGCCATGGCGCGGGCCGGGGTGAGTCATAGCGACTTTGACATGGCCATGATTTACGACTCCTTCACCATTACCGTGTGCATCACCCTCGAAAGCCTGGGGTTTTGTCAAAAAGGAGAAGGCGGGGCGTATGTCCAGAACGGTCGTATTGGTCTGGGCGGTGAACTCCCGATCAATACCGACGGCGGCGGGCTGTCGTCCAATCACCCCGGCATGCGCGGAATTTTTCTGGTGATCGAGGCGGTCAAGCAGTTACGGGGCGAGTGTGGAGAGCGCCAGGTCAAAGATTGTGCACTCGCATTTTGCCATGGAACGGGTGGAACACTCGGGCTCCGACATAGCGGGGCCTCTCTGGTCCTCGGAGTATAGCCGCGGTCCGGTAACGGGGGAGTGATTATGGCTGATGAGAAAAAGAAAGCGAACCGTCCGGTCCCACGGGTAGATGAAGAGTCGCGGCCGTTCTGGGAGGCCTGCGCCCGACACGAACTGTATGTTCAGAAATGTCGCACCTGTGGAACGGTCTTTTACTATCCGCGCGCCTTTTGCCCGGAAAACCTGTCGCAGGACTTTGAGTGGCTGCGCTGTAGCGGCAGGGGGACCGTCTACACCTTTACGATTACCCGACAGAATCAAAGTGCAGGCTTTCGTAACAAAGTGCCCTATGTCATGGCCTATGTCGAGTTGGAAGAAGGGGTGCGGATGCTGACCAATATCGTGGACTGTGACCCGGAGAGCGTCACCATCGGCATGCCGGTCGAAGTCACCTTCGAGGACGTGACGCCGGAAGTCTCGGTGCCGCTGTTCAAACCCGCTTCATAGTCTGTTGGGTCCTTTGGGTCTATTGAGTCCTTTGAGTCTGACCCAATTGACTCAAATCGTTCGCTTCTGGCACTATAGATGGCTCACAACCAGAAAAAACTGCTTCGACAAAAGGAGATGAAAAAGCCGGCTTCGCGCTCCGGTTCTCAGATATCCCATGGCACGAGTAATTGACCTCCACCTTCATTCTGAAGCCTCGGACGACAGTCGCGCGCCGGTTGAGGCCTATCTCAAATGGCTGGCCCGTAAGCGCGACGAACGGCCGCTGGATGGTATCGTGCTGACCGAACACCGCCAGTTTGACACCCAGAGCGACTACCGAGACCTCGAAGATAAGTACGGCATGCTGATCCTCAAAGCCTCTGAGGTCGAAACCGAGTATGGTCATGTTCTTGTGTATGGGGTCAATGACGCAATGCTGCAACGCTTCGACTTCTCCAACGTCCGGCTGCGAGCCCAGGAGGTTATTGACGAGGTGGCGCGCATGGGCGGTGTGGCCATGCCGTGTCACCCTGGACGGCCCACTATTGGATTGATCGAGCACTATGAAAACCGTCCTCCGCTTGAGGGGGTGGTTGGCGTCGAGGCCCTGAACGGCGGAAGCAAAAAAGGCGAGAATGAGCGCGTTGCCGCACTGATCGATACGTATGGCTACCATGCGTTTGGGGGGAGTGATGCCCATCTGGTGAGTTTTGTCGGGATTTGTGCCACCGAGTTTGAGAAAGAGATTACGAATACCGAAGAGTTGGTTGAGGCGCTGCGAACGGGCGGTTACCGTCCGGTTGATTTTCGTGTCCGGCGCGCCCCGGCCCAGCCGGCAGCCAGTGGTGCCTAGAGGAGATACGGATGGCGCTTGAATTTGATCGGTCCATCTTAGGCCAGGTGTTTGACGAGACGGACTTTCCGCCGGTTGAGAAAGCGGACCTCTTACACTTTGCGGACGCGCTGGGAGAGACCAACCCGCTCTACACCGATGAAGCAGTAGCGGCGAAGGGACCGTATAGCGGCCTTGTTGCAGCCCCGACCTATGTCACCCGGCTCCGTCCCAAAAAAATGACGCCCGAGCATATGCCACGCTTTGGCAAGGTCGGCTTTGACGGCGGGCGTGACGTTGAAATTTTCGCCCCGGTCCGGCCCGGCGACCGGCTAAAAATGGTCAGCACCATACACGATATTTACGAGAAAACCGGGCGCAGTGGCTCCATGTATTTCATCGTCCTGCGGAATGAGATCACAAACCAGGACGGCCAGAAGATTGCCACTGTTGACCATAGGATTATGCAGCGATGAAAACACTCTATTTTGAAGAGGTCGAAGAGGGCGACGAGTTGCCGCCTATCGACCTGCTTCTGACCAAAGACTTTGTCCGCACGTACGCCAAGACGGCCGGTATGGATTTCCCACGCTTCACGGACGACGAAGGGGCACGCCAGGAGGGTCTGCCGGGCATGATCGCGCCTGGGGTTTTAAGTATGGGGCTACTGGCCCGACTGATCGGCGAGTGGAACCAAGCGGCGCAGATTACCCGGATCGGCACGACGTTTCGCAGTCCGGTCCTGCCTGACTGTCATATTCACCTGCTGGGCTTTGTCACGCAAAAGGATGCAGAGCAGCATACGGCGGAGTGCGATATCTGGATGGAGAACGCTGATGGAGAACGCTGGGTCATTGGCACGGCGACCGTTGTGTTGCCAACCAGAAACTCCTAGAGGACAGTATTCAGAGAGTAGAACAATGCAAAAACGACGACTTGGCTGTGTGATGGTTTTCTGTTTGGTCAGCATGCTCGGACTTGGCCCGTACATGCCAACAGCTTTTGCTCAGAATGGAGCAACGCAGCAGGGGCTGGACGACTCGCTGGACATGCTTGACAGCCCCACCCCGGTGTACGAACCGTCCGTTTTTGAACCCTTTAATGAGAAGATGTTCTCCTTGAACATCTGGATGGATGAACATATCCTCCGACCGGTTGCCCGCTCCTATGCCGGAGCTGTGCCGGAGCCGGCGCGGCTCAGCGTCCGCCGTTTTTTCGACAATATCGGGGTTGTGCCGCGCTTTGCGAATAGCCTCTTTCAGCTCAAGCTGGACGGCGCGGCGCGGGAAGCCGGACGCTTTATGATCAACACGACGATTGGCGGTCTCGGCTTTTTCGATGTAGCCAGAAACAAGTTTGGGCTCGAAAGGAGCCAAGAGGACTTTGGCCAAACCCTCGGGACTTATGGCATAGGATCGGGCCCGTATCTGGTGTTGCCCTTTATCGGACCTTCCACGGTGCGTGACGCCATTGGCCGGGTCGCGGACGGAGCCATGGACCCGAAGACCTATTTTTTGTCCACGGTCGAAGTCACGACAACGGATGCGGGCACGGTGCTCACCAGTGCGGTCAACGAACGCTCCCTCAATCTTGAACTCTTCGAGAGTGTGGATCGCTTTTCTCTGGATATGTACAGCGCGGTGCAAGACTTCTACCTGCAAAATCGAGAGAGGCTGATCGCAGAATAAGCCTCCGGCCTCTCGGAAACATCGGCAAGACGGCGCCTGGAGCGTCGAGGAGCTTGAGCGTGGGCAGAACTCTCCTTTTGATGATCGGTCTTCTTTTTCCTCAGCTCGGCTGGGCGGATTCTCCGGCGGAGGTGACCAAACGGCTGATCTCGACTATGCAGTCGTGTGGTCAGGAATTTGGTTCTCCCTCCGCTCCCCCGCAGTGCACCAGCGAAGAGATCGAAAAAAACCTGGCTATCGTTCAGCTTTCGCGCTGGCTGATGGGACCCCACTGGGACACCCTCGGCCAAGAGAAGCAGGCTGATTTCATCAGCCTCCTCACCCGCCTGCTGCGCGAGCTGGCTTATCCCAGAGCGTCGGAATTTCTGGCTGACACGCAGTTCGAATACGGCGACACGCACCTGCAAGGGAATGAGGCCCTGACCGAGGTTTCGGTCGTGAATCCGGATGAAGGGCGGGTGGCCATCGGTTTTCGGCTCAACCAGTCGGAGGGCGTGTGGAAGATTTGGGACGTCCGGCTCGACGGGGTCAGTATGGCGAGTAACCTGCGCAAACAAGTGCAATCGCTTATGTCCAAACAGTCCTACGAGGAGTTGGTGAAGCGGATGCAGCAGAAAATTACGAACGCCGACACCGACGGGGCCGGATAAGCACGGACCTTTCAGACCCTCTCCTCCGCTTGAGTAAGCGTCCTAGCTCAGATAGGCTGCTCGGCTCACAAGAGGACGGGCAGAACCCGTGTCGGGTCTGGGGGGCCGTGGCGTTGGCAGCTAGCGTGGCCCCTCCCCCTCGCCGACCGACGTTCTCTGGCCTGTCCGTTTCAGCGTGCTTTGTGAGTGGAGACTCTACCCGTGCAGGCCATCCCGTCGTCTTTTAAACACCGCCTCGTTGCCCTGGAAAAGCGGGCGCTGCGGGCTTGCGCGCGGGGAATCGTTGCCTACGCCAAGACGGCCCTGGCGCTGTGTCTCCTGCTTTCGGTTGCGGCCTCGGTCTACACCGCACGGCATCTCGAACTCGTCACCGGCCGCAATGATCTGATCTCGACCGAAAAACGTTACCTGCAACTCGATGAGGAGTATTCCGAAGAGTTTGTCGGCGTGGACCAAGTGGCCGTGGTTGTTGAGCCGCAAGACATCCCGCAGGGCAAAGCCTTTGTGACGCGCCTGGGTGAACGCCTCGCCCAGGAGCAGGAGCATATTGCCGAAATTTTTTACCGAGTGGACGTTTCCTCCTTAGAGGGCAAGAAGCTGCTCTACCTGCCGGCTGAGGATTTGCGCGATTTACGGCGGAGTCTTGAAGATTCGCAAGAGATTATTCATGAGCTGCTGACGAACCCCGGCCTGAATACACTGTTCGAGGCGATTAACACTCAAGTCAGCAGTGCCGTTGTTTCGCATCTGGTTGACGACTTCCTCGGGCTGGGAGCCCCACTGGATGAAGACTCCGGCGAGTTCTCCGACGCTCAGTTGTCCTTCCTCACCGCCTTATTACAAGAGATCGCGCGGGAGTTACATGGACAAGACCCCCGCTACCGTTCTCCCTGGGCTGAGTTTTTTAGTGGGACGGCCCAGCTCGATGACGACGGCTTCCTCATTGCCGAGAACCGCAAATACATGTTCCTCATGGTCGAGGCGAAAGAAGACACCACTGCCGGTTTCAACGACCTTCAGGAATCGATGGCGACTATTCGGCAGGCGATTGCCGAGTTGAAAGAGGAGTTTCCGGGTCTGGAGGCTGGGGTCACCGGCACGAAGGCGCTGGGCAATGACGAAATGCTCAGCGCTCAGCACGATACGGCCGTGGCAACGGTAGTGGCCCTGTCGGGTATTGCGCTCCTCTACCTGCTCTTTTTCCGACGCATTCGGCATCCGCTCTTCATTGTCTCAGCGCTCATGATCGGCCTGAGTTGGACGCTGGGTTTCGTCACGCTCTCAGTTGGTCATCTGACGATTATTACCGTCTTTATCGCGCCTATGCTGCTCGGCTTGGCCGACGACTTCGGCGTCCACTTCATGACCCGCTATGAGGAAGAGCGTGGCAAGGGGAAGAACCAAGCCGAAGCCATTACCATCGTGTTCGAGCAGACCGTCCCCAGTATTATTGCGGGGGCGTTGACCACCTCGCTCGCCTTTTTTGCGGTCATACTGGCGGACTTTCGCGGGGTTCAGGAACTCGGCATCATTTCGGGCGGAGGAATCCTGCTGTCTGTTCTCGCGATCCTGACTTTCCTGCCGGCCTTGATCGTCGGGATGGATGCGTTCTGGCCCTGGCGTGTTCCCGTGGGACGGCAGACGGTCTTGCAGACCACGTTTTCCGGGTTGGGCAAATATGTCGAACGGAAGAGAAGTCTCCTTTTCGGAATCGCCGGACTTGGAACGGTGGCCGGACTCCTGGCTCTGCCGTGGGTCTCTTTTGACTATAATCTGCTGAACCTCCAGGCACACGGCACAGAGTCGGTGGAATGGGAAAAGCGTATTATTGCAAACTCCGAACGTTCGTCCTGGAACGCCTTGGCAACCGCGCCGACGCCAGAAGCGGCGCGCCAAAAGGCTCAAGCGTTCGCGGCGCTGTCCAGCGTGGAGACCGTTGAGAGCGTGGCGTCCCTGATTCCGGACGGACAGCCGGAGCGCCTCCATATTCTTACGATCATCCGTCCGCTGCTGAATGAACTCCCGCCGCTTCGCACTGATCCCCAGGAGGTGGAGGTCGAGCAACTCGACCAGACCCTGGATAAGCTCCGCCTCAAAATTCGCGATCAGGAAAACGGCAGTGCAACGCTCCTGCACGAGGCGCGCCAACACCTCCTGGCCGTTTTTGAAGCGATCCGAACGCTGCCCGAACAGAACGTCCAACAGCGTCTGGCCCTTTTTCAGGACGCGCTATTTCTCGACTTTCAGGATAAATGGTCCCTGCTCAGTAATAACCTGTCTCCGGCCGGCCCGATTACCTTTGCGGATGTCCCGCCTCAGTTGCGCAGCCGCTTTGTCAGCCGGGACGGCCAGCGGTTTCTTTTACAGATCTATCCCAAGGAAAATATCTGGGAGCGCGAGCCACTGACGGAGTTCATTCGGCAGTTACGTACGGTTGATCCCGACGTTACCGGTTCCCCGATTATTGGCTACGAATCTATTGGGGCGATGCAGAACGGCTATATTGAGGCGGCCTGGTATGCGTTTCTCGCCATCCTGGTTGTCACCTTTTTGGCGCTCCGACGTGTCACGGACGCCCTGCTGGCCATCCTGCCGCTCGGTCTGGGTATGATCTGGACCGCGGGCCTGATGTGGCTGTGGGACGTGCAGTTTAACCTGGCTAATATGGTTGCCGCCCCCCTGATTATTGGTATCGGCGTAGAGAACGGCATCCATCTCGTCCATCGTTTCCGAGTAGGCCGTGACGTCTCGGTCGTCGGCTTGATTGCCGGCAGTACCGGCCAGGCGGTTGTACTGTTCTCACTGACGACCATGGTCGGGTTTGGCAGTCTCATGATCGCTCAATACTATGGTATTTTCAGTATGGGCCTCCTGCTGAGCCTGGCAGTCGGGAGTGTCCTGGTCGCCTCCATTGTAGTCTTACCGCTGCTTTTATATGAGTCTATTGAGTCTGTTGAGTCCATTGGGTCCTTTGCGTCTGACCCAATGGACTCAATAAACCCAACAGACCCAACAGACTCTCATGGTTAGCGGACCCCAGTTTGTGCAACACCTCAGGAATGCCGGCTTCGACTTTTTCACCGGGGTGCCCTGCTCGTTGGTCAAAGGGGTGATTGCCACGCTCGAAGAACGGGGTGGCTATATCGCTGAGACGCGTGAGGATGCGGCGGTGGGCCTGGCGGCAGGAGCCTATATGGCCGGCAAACAACCCGTTGTCATTATGCAGAATTCGGGTCTGGGGGTCTGCCTGAACGCACTGTCTTCTCTCAGTTTGATCTACGCCCTGCCCTGTCTGCTGCTGATTACGTGGCGTGGCTATCAGGGCAAGGACGCACCGGAGCATCTCATTATGGGAGACGTCCTGCCCGACCTGTTATCCACCCTGAAGATTCCGTATCGGGTGCTTGAAGAACAGACCCTGGAGGACACGATTGGCTGGGCCGCCGCGACCCTGAAGCAGACGAGTCGTCCGACGGCGCTGGTCCTCCCGCCTGGAGTTGCCGCATGAACTTGGCCCAGGCGCTGAGCATAGTTATCCCTGCCCTACAGGACGCCTTGGTTGTCCATGCGAATGGGTTTATCTCGCGTGAGTCCTTCAATCTTGAGGATCGGCTCGGCAATTTCTATATGATCGGCTCAATGGGCCTGGCCTCGTCTATTGCGCTCGGCGTGGCCCTGAGTAAACCCGAGCGGCGCGTGGTCGTCTTTGACGGTGATGGCAACGTCCTCATGAATATGGGCGCACTGGCCCTGATCGGTGCGCAGCAGCCACGCAATCTGGTTCACCTTGTTTTTGATAACGAAGTCTACGGCTCGACCGGCAACCAGCCGACGATCTCCAGTCGCGTAGCGCTCGATAAAGTGGCGCGCGCGAGCGGCTATGTCGATGCGCGCCGCGTTGAAGATGCCGACCAACTACGCGCCGCGGCGCAGGAGTTGCTGGCAAAAGACGGACCGTCATTTCTACTGATTAAAATTGAGCCGGACCGGGAAGAGCGGCATATCGGTCGGATTACGCACGAGCCGCAGCATATCGTCAGTCGCTTTATGAAAGAGATAGAGAGGGGAGATAGAGAAGGGGGGTTGGGGATTCGGGATTAGGGATTGGATTTTATTCCCTCTCCCTCTGGGAGAGGGCCAGGGTGAGGGATTCTCTCTCACGCCACTAACCACTGAAATCATGCAACAATACATTCTTCTGAACCCCGGCCCAGTCAACGTTTCTCCGCGTGTTCGGCAGGCCCTCCTGCGTGGAGACCTCTGCCACCGAGAAGCTGAGTTTTCCGACCTGCTGGCCGCGGTTCGCGCCAAGCTGCTGCAGGCGTTCGCCCCGCAAGGCTATACCGCGGTGGTGGTGAGCGGCTCGGGCACCCTGGCGGTTGAAGCCATGGTGTCGTCGGCCCTGGTGGAGGGAGGGAAACTCCTCGTGATTAACAACGGCGTCTACGGCGACCGGATGCGCCAGATGGCCGAAGCCCACCGTATCCCGACCGTAGAATTGACCTATGCCTGGACCGAAGCGCCAAGCCCGGAACAGATTGAATCCGCCCTGAAAGATGACCCCGCTATCGCGGCCGTAGCCCTGGTCCACCATGAAACCACAACCGGCCTGCTTAATCCCGTGACTGAAATTGGCAGAGTTGTGCGTCAGCAGGGTCGGCTGTTTCTGCTTGACGCGGTGAGTGGGCTTGGTGGCGAAGACCTCGATGTCGTGCGCGATAGAGTGGACCTGTGTGCCTGTACGGCGAACAAATGCATCCAGGGCCAGCCGGGTGTCGCCTTTGTGCTGGTTCGGAACGAAGCCATGACGGCCATGCAGGGCTATCCCCGCCGTTCGTTATACCTCCACCTGCCGCTGCACTGGGACGCGCAGGAACGACGGAGCATTCCGTTTACTCCGGCCATCCCGGCCTGGTATGCGCTGGATGCCGCCCTGGACGAACTCCTGGAGGAAACGCCCGCAGGACGGGTCGAACGCTATCGGCGGGCCGCCCGGTTTCTGCGTGACGGCTTTGCGGAACTCGACCTCGCCTTTCTCCTGCCTCCGGCACTACGGTCCAACTCCCTGACCTCTCTGGTCTTACCCCAGGATGTTTCGTATCCGCGGTTGCATGACGGTCTCAAACAACGGGGCTTTGTGATTTACGAGGGACAGGGAAAACTCCGAACCGATATTTTCCGAGTGGCCAATATGGGCCATCTGACCCTGGACGATTTTCGGCGTTTTCTTGACGCCCTTACAGACGTGTTGTCAGGTGGGAAGTGATGAAAGCAATTATCCTTGCGGCCGGTGTTGGCAAACGCTTTCAGACCCTCACCGACCAGCGACCCAAATGTTTGATTCAGGTCAGTGGCAAAACCTTGCTCGAACGCACCCTCACCGCTTTAGGCGCTGCCGGGGTCACAGAGGCGGTCATCGTGATCGGCTATCGTGGGGACATGATTGTCGAAGAAATCGGTGAGCGGTGCGGCCCGGTGGCCGTACGCTATATCCGGAACGAGCGGTACGAAAAGGGGGCAATCCTGTCGCTCTGGAGTGCGCGCAACGAGTTTGACACTGACCTGCTGATCATGGATGCCGACGTATTGTTCCCGATCCGTTTGCTGCAACGCTTAGTCCAATCCAGGCAGGCAAGCTGTTTTCTCCTTGACGCGAGTTCCGAGAATACCGGCGAGGAACAAATGCTGCTCACCCGGGCCGGGCGGGTGCTGACCATTATCCGGGGCGGTGCGGGCGACTACGATCTGGTAGGCGAGTCGGTCGGTTTTCTCAAAGTCGGGCGAGACGCCGCTCCCCTCCTTCGCTCCATTCTCGATGACTGCGTGGCTCAGGGCCGAGACACGATCGAGCACGAAGAAGCCTTCCCGGTGTTTCTGGCCCAGCACCATGTCGGCTTTGAACGGGTTGACGATCTGCCCTGGACGGAAATCGATTTTCCGCAAGACCTCGAGCATGCCGAACGCGACATCCTGCCTGATATCGAACGGCTCGACGCGGGTGAGGAGGGGGATTAGGGGTTGGGGATTGGGAGACGGAGGCCGGGCAACCACAGGGGGTTGCCCCTACGATTTGCATTCCCTCTCCCCTGGAGGGAGAGGGCTAGGGTGAGGGGGCTTCTGTGCCGTTAGAGGACAGGGAGGGACTAGCTGCTCGCTATCTCATCGTCAACGGGGACGACTTCGGCCTATCCGCTCAGGGCAATGCCGGCATACTCCACGCCCATCAGCACGGCATTCTGACCAATACCAGCCTCATGGTCACGGCTCCGGCCTGGGAGGAAGCGGTCGAGCTTGCCCGCTCGACACAAAGCCTCGGGGTTGGACTGCACGTGACCTTAGTCCAGGGGCGGGCCGTTCTCTCCAAACAGCACCTCCGCGCGATCATCGACAGCGAGGGGAATTTTGCCCACGATCCAACCCGGGCCGGGGTGCAGTATTATTTCTCCCGGCGGGCGCGGGAAGAAATCCGGGTCGAGTGCCGAGCCCAGCTTGAACGTTTTCTGGAAACGGGACTACTCCTGTCCCATATTGATGGACATCTCAATATCCATATGCACCCGGTCGTTATGGACACTCTCCTGGCGCTCGCACAGGAATACCATATTCCGGCCATGCGCCTGACCCGAGAAGACCTGACGACCAGCCTGATGCTCGATCCGCGCCACGTTTTGAGGAAACGCTGGGAATCCTTTGTCTTTACATCTCTTGCCCGGACGACAGAAAAGAAGCTGCATAATACTTTTATTCCCCACCCGGATCATCTGTTTGGCCTGCATCAAAGTGGCGCTGTGGATGAATCTTACCTGCTCGGCCTGCTTCCGCGACTCCAAGCCGGCGTAACGGAGTTGTACTGCCATCCGGCCCGCCTACCCTGTCCTGAGACCGAACGGTGGACGCCAACCTATCGCAGAGATGTTGAGCTTGCGGCCCTCACGAGTCCGACGGTGCGAGCGGCAGCCGCGGAAGAGAATATCCGGTTCGTTAATTACCGTGATCTCCCGTCGCTTCGTATAGGCGCGAGGGATTAACCGACGCGAACCATTCGCCCGTCTTTCTGGAGCCGGAAGGTATACTCTCGCCAGCGGACCGTGTTGCCCCACAGGCTGGCACACCAGACAATAAAAGAGAGCGGGTCCGTGAGGAGGGTCAGCAGAATAGCGGGACGCGGCAGCGTCGATTGCAGAAAGGCAGTGTTCATCAGCGCAGCGGTCAGGAGGCGGACTGCTATGACACTGAGGGCGAGCACGGTCATCTCGAAAGACGACCAAAAACAGAGCAGACTCACATAGGCCCAGACCGTGCCAAACGTCACAACCGTACTAATATAGCCGCCGGGACGACAGTTTCGTTGCGTTCTCGCCCAGCGCAACTGATGGGAAAATAACCCGCGCAGCGAGCCCGCATCGGGACGGGTTTCAACAACGGTGGGCAGAACCCGCAACCGATACCCGGCCTGACTAATGAGATACCCCAGGTAATAGTCATCCGCCAGATAATCGGACAGCCTGGCAAATCCCCCAATAGCGTCGAGGCAGGCGCGTTTGAGCGCCATGGTTGCGCCGAAGGCATACGCGGGCCGTTCGACCTGGCTGCCAATCACGACCTGGGTGGTAAACGTCGTGTTGATCATGAGCGATTCCAGCAGGGCCGGCAGGGGCTGTCCGGAACCACCACGGTACACACAGGTGACCAGGCCTGTTTCCGCCTGCGTTAAGGGCGGGATAATTGCCCGCAAGTAATCGGGCTCAACACAGACATCACTGTCGGTAATGACGAGATAGTCATACTTCATCTGTGGCGTCAGATGGTGCAGGGTGCTGACCTTATAATTGGTCCCGATCACAGCAGACGCAACAACCAGAGTGATATCGCACTGGGGAAAATCGTGCTGCACTTTCTTGACAATGGCCACCGCCGGGTCATTAGGGTCGCGGACGCCACACAGGATTTGAAAGGTCGGGTAATCGAGTCGACAAAAGCTCGCCAGACTGTCGTACAAATCGGGCGGTGCGCCTTTGAGCGGCTTGAGAATAGTAACTGAGGGAAGGGCCGTACCAAGGGCCGGACGCGGACGGAAAAAACGCCACGCCGCATAGATACTGAAAAGATAATAGACCAGGGCAATGCACAGCAGGCCAGCCAGGAACCAGAGAGCGAGAAAGGACATGGCTCAGACACAGTCTCCTCCCGGTTGGGAGGAGACGTATTAGGCGGCCGCAGAAGACGTGGTGCTCATCTCCCGCCGTTTCCGCATGGTGCGGAAAAAATCTTTGCCTTCCTGCCACATGCGTTTCCGCTCCTCGGGATCACGCGCCATCTTTTTTACGGCTTTGAAGATGTAACGTGGGCGGAGGTAGTACGAGCGATAAAATTTCTCAACCGTTTCAAAAATTTCTTCTCCGGACAGGTTGGGATAGTTGATCACGCACTGCTGATAACCCGACTCGCCCACCATATCCTCGGCCTTGATATAGCCGTTGTCGAGGGCGAAATCGTAAAAGGCGGTGCCAGGATAGGGGGAAGCCAGAGAGACCTGAATGGTTTCCGGATTCATCTCCCGAGCGAAACGCATGGTCTCCTGCATGGTCTCACGGGTTTCTCCCGGCAGGCCCAAAATAAAGGTGCCGTGGATCAGAATGCCAAGCTTGTGGCAGTCCCGAGTAAAACGCCGCGAGGTTTCGAGGGCCACGCCTTTTTTAATATTTTTGAGAATGGCCGCATTCCCGGACTCATAGCCGACCACAAACAGCCGCAGCCCGCCGTCTTTCAGCACCTTGAGGGTCTCGTAGTCAACATTGCCACGCGCGTTGGTGGACCAGCACAGGCCGAGGGCGCCCATCCTTTTTGCGATCTCGCGCGCCCGTTTCGGGTCGGCGGTAAACGTATCGTCATCAAAAAAGACCTCTTTCATACCGGGAAAGAGGCGCTTCATTTCCTGCACTTCCTCAATGACATTGCCCACTGAGCGGGTGCGGTAGGAATGGCCGGTGGTCACCTGCGGCCACAGACAAAACGTGCAGCGTGCCGGACAGCCCCGGCCGGTGTACAGCGACACATACGGATACTGGCAATACGGGCTGTTATACTTGCGGAAGTCCAAATCACGGTCATAAATCTGGGTAACAAAGGGCAACTGGTCGAGTTCTTCGTTGGTGAGCGTCGAACGTTCAAGGTTGTGATGGATCTGTCCATCCTGGCGATAGCTGATGCCGCGAATGTCCTTCCAATCCCATCCCTCGGCAACCTCTTTCATGGAGTAGTCAAACTCTTTGCGCGCGACAATATCGATGGCTTCCGAGATCTGTAAGGTCCCCTCCGGCTCAGCCGTGGCCTGACCGCCTACAAACGCGATGCGGCAGTCCGGATTTTTTTCTTTGATCAGTTCCGCGGTCTGCGCGTCCAATTTCACCGACGGCGTACTGGTGTGCAGCACAACAAAATCGTACTCTTTGGCGATCTCAACGGTCTGCGCCTGATTCAGCCCTTCGGGCGGCGCGTCCAGCACGCGGCTGTTCTCGATCATGCCGGCCGGATAACACAGCCAGGTCGGATACCAGAACGACCAGACCTCACGAGTCGCCTGATAGCGGGAGCCTGCTCCCCCATCGAAATTTTCATATGCAGGCGGATTCAAAAACAATGTACGCATGCGTGCATCTCTCCTTCCCCGCCGCAACCCTCACGGGCGCGCCGGTTCTGCCGAAGGCATGTATTATACATAGGAAAGGAAGGAAAGCGAGTAGTGTTTCACACAGCAGCTTCCTCTGAGTTGGGGTAAGGGACAATAGGCATGTTCTCCGGTAGGCAGACCGAGCCACCTGCGAGAAGGACTGTAAACCGAAGTATGCTCGACCGGCCTTTCTCGGACGTGTATATTCGGTATACAGCCTGGATCCATGCACGGTGTACGTGTAGATAGAGAAAAAATTATGAAGGGGAAAGCAGTATGAGCAAACTCAAATGGTGGCAGCCCTATCTTCTCGCAAGTGTATTAGCCTTGACGGGAGCATCTGTGGTCGGAGCGCAAGAGGCGGAGCCGCAGGCGCCAGCCGAAGCGCAAGACACGCAGCCGCAAGAGCAGGTTCTGGAACTCGGCGAACTCAGGGTGGTCGGCTCCCGCGTGGCGGGCCGCTCGGCCCAGGAGTCCGCAGTGCCAGTGGACATCATTCAAGGGGAAGACTTGCAGACCTACGGCATCCGGGACATGGACTCGCTGCTGTCCGCGACCGTACCTTCCTATAACGTCGGCCAGGAGCCGATCAGCGATGAGGCCACCTTTGTTCGGCCGGCCACGCTGCGCGGTCTGCCGCCGGACTCCACCCTGGTTCTGGTCAATGGTAAACGCCGCCACCGAGGGTCGGTGATCAACTTCCTGGGTTCCCCGAATTCCAGAGGGTCACAGGGGGCCGACATTTCCACTATCCCGTCCATTGCCTTGGAACGCGTCGAGGTTCTGCGCGACGGGGCCGCGGCCCAGTACGGTTCAGATGCCATTGCCGGCGTGCTGAACTTCAAGCTCAGGGAAGACACCGAGGGCCTGACGGTCCAGACGAGCTACGGCCAGAACTACCACGGCGACGGCGACAAGGTGAACGTGGCCGCCAACCTGGGCGTTCCGTTGACCGATCGTGGCTTTGCCAACTTCAGCTTTGAGTTCACCAATGTGGACGAAACCAGCCGTAGCGTGCAGCGCAGCGATGCCCGGGGCTTGATCGAGGCTGGCAACATGGATGTGCGCCGGCCCGCAGCGCAGATCTGGGGGGCGCCCGAAATTCAGTACGACTACAAATTTTTCGGCAACCTCGGGTTGGATTTGGAGGAGATCAACAGCCGCCTATATGCGTTTGGTAACTATGCCGAGCGCAAGGTCGAGGGCGGCTTCTACTTCCGCAATCCTCATACCCGGACCGGCGTGTTCAAGGGAGGCGTTTATAATAACAGGGACAATACACCAGATATGCGCCCCTCTGGTTTGTCGGATGATGAAAACGACGACCGCATCGAGGCAGGCGTCAAAAGCGGTGAATTATACAGATCGGTCAAGGTAATCGACCTGTCGCACGATGGCAGATCTGGCGGCTGCCGTGACATTCCTATCCGCGGCAACGTTCCCCAGTTTGGGGAAGTCGCCGGTAACGGCCCGGACTGCTTTTCGTTCATTGATCGCTTTCCGGGTGGCTTTACGCCCCGCTTCGGCGGCTACGTGCAGGACTGGAGCATCGCCTTTGGCCTGACCGGAGACCTGGAGAGCGAATACTCGCTGCTCAACGGCTGGTACTACGATGTGAGTGCCTACTTCGGTGAGAACAGCGTTGACTATTTCATGATCAATACCATCAACCCGCAGTTGGCCGATATGCGAACGGCCATCCCGACCGAGTACCGGCCCGGCGGCGTCTCCCAGTCCGAGAAGACGTTTAATCTGGATATTGCCAAACCGTTTGATGTCGGTATCTTCTACTCCGACCTGAACATGGCGTTCGGGTTCGAGTACCACATCGAAGAGTACGAGGTGAAACTCGGCGGCGAAAACTCCTGGTCCGCCGACTTCGACCGATTCGGCCCGCAGGGGCTTGGCGTCGGCTCGAACGGGTTTACCGGATTCGGCCCCGGCATCATCGGCGATTACCAACGGAACAACTACGCCCTGTATATGGACCTGGAAGCCGAAGTGATTAAAAATGTGACCCTTGGCGTGGCCGGGCGGTACGAAAACTTTGACAAGCCGATCGGCGAGTCCCTCAATGGAAAGGTGTCGGCCAGGTGGCAGGTGCTGGAGATGCTGGCCATGCGCGGTGCGGTCAGCTCCGGTTTCCGCGCTCCAACCCCCGGCCAGGCCAATGTGAATAAGGTGACCACGGCCTTTGACGCGGGCGAGTTAAGGGATGAAGGCACGATCCCGGCGTATCATCCGGCCGCGGCCTTCTTCGGTGCCAAAGAACTGACCCCGGAAAAATCCGTCAACTACTCGGCGGGTTTTGTCTTCAACCTGGCTGATGTCGATGTGACCGTCGACTACTACCGTATCAAGATGCAGGACCGTATCGCGCGCAGCAGCTCATTTGATGTCGCGGAGGAGTTGTCCAATAGGGGCATTACGAGGGCGGAATTCGACGCGGCGGTCGGGCCGAACCAGATCTCGTTGCTGCGGTTCTATACCAACGATTTTGACACCACCACCCAGGGTGTTGACGTGGTGGCTACCTATCCGCTGCAATCGATTGCCGGCTTCACCCAGTTCACGCTGGTCGCGAACTGGAACAAGACCGAGGTGGACAGCCGCACCCCGGAGTTCATTGATGATCAACTCGTGCGTCAACTGGAAGAGGGCCTGCCGCAGTTCCGCTTCTCGCTGACGGCCGACCATAACTGGGGGCCGTGGCGCTTCCTGTCCCGGCTGTACTACTACGACCGCTTCCGCGACTACCCGACGGATGATGACGAAGCAGGCTTCAACGCCGGCGAGCGCTTTCTGGTGGATATGGAACTCTCGTACACCTTCCTGAACCTGCCGTTCATGGAGGCCGCTACCTTCGCCGCCGGCGCGGAAAACCTGTTCGACCAATATCCGCGCAGAAACCCGAGAGGGCCCGATGCCGGCCTGAAATACCCGGAAACCTCGCCCTACGGCTTCAACGGCGGGTTCTACTACCTGCGAGCCGGGTTTGAGTTCTAAGCACGGTCTGACGAGCATAGCTGCGATGAGGGGGGCGGGTTCATACCTGCCCCCCTTTTATTGTTGTCAGGTTTCTATCCCCTCCTTTACCCCCTCCTTTTTAAGAGGTAATGCAAAAGAGCGGGTTCTTGCCGGTCAGACAGCAACAGTTGTGCGAGGGCCTGTTGAGATGCAGCGCATGTCTGGGGGACAAGAAAGGAAGGGCAGCGATGAAGAAAGCGGGAATGCGAATATATGGCTTGACGGTCGCTCTGGTCTTCAGCGTGGGAGCTGCGCCGACCGAGGCGCAGGATGTGGACCAACCAGAGCCAGTCGCAACGGCAGCGCAAGAGGCAGAGCCGCCAGAAGAAGTCGTAGAACTCGGAGAACTCCAGGTGGTTGGCTCCCGCGTGGCGGGTCGCTCGGCTCAGGATTCACTGGTACCGGTAGACATCATTCAGGGCGAAGACTTGCAGACTTACGGCATCCGGGACATGGACTCGCTGCTGTCCGCCACCGTGCCCTCCTATAACGTCAACCAGCAACCCATCAGTGACGCTGCCACGCTCGTTCGTCCGGCCAACCTGCGCGGGTTACCATCCGACTCCACTCTGGTGCTGGTCAACGGCAAACGTCGCCACCGGGCGTCCGTCATTACCTTCCTGGGAGGCGGTGTTTCGGACGGCTCTCAGGCTCCCGACGTTTCCGTTATTCCCGCCATTGCGTTGGATAGGGTGGAAGTGCTGCGCGACGGCGCTGCGGCCCAGTACGGGTCGGACGCTATTGCCGGCATCCTGAACTTCAGGCTGCGTGAAGATCGCGAGGGTTTGACGGTCCAGACCAGCTACGGACAGAACTACCACGGCGACGGCGACAAGGTGAATGTGGCCGCCAACCTCGGCCTACCGTTGACCGACAACGGCTTTGCCAACTTCAGCTTTGAGTTCACCAACGCGGATGAAACGAGCCGCAGCGTACAACGTAATGATGCCCGGGGCTTGATTGAGGCCGGTAACGAACATGTGCGTCAGCCGGCAGCCCAGATATGGGGGGCGCCGGAGGTTCAGTACGATTACAAATTTTTCGGCAACCTTGGCTTGGACCTGGAGGAGATCAACAGCCGTGTGTATGCCTTTGGCAATTATGCGGAGCGTAGGGTTGAGGGCGGTTTCTTCTTTCGCAACCCCAATACCCGTAGCGGGGTGTTCCGGGGCGACCCGCTCGAAGACGGGACACCCACGATCCGGGTCGCCGACCTGTCAGGTACGGGCCAAGGCTGCCCCGCCGTACCGGCGAACCCCGCGGCCGACTATACCAATGTGAGCCTGCCCGATCACTGTTTTATCTTCAACGAACGGTTTCCGGGCGGATTTACACCACGTTTCGGTGGGGTCGTTGAGGACTGGAGCATCACTTTCGGCCTGCGCGGAGAACTGTCCGGCTTCGGCCTGGCGCTGCTCGACGGCTGGCAGTACGACGCCAGCGCCAGCTTCGGTCAGAATAGTGTCGGCTTCTTCATGCATAACACCATCAACCCCCAACTCGCCGCCATGCGTACGAACATCCCGACTTCGTATAAACCCGGCGGCTACCGGGAGTTTGACAAGACGTTCAACTTCGATATTTCCCGACCCCTCGATGTGGGGCTGTTCTATTCGGCGTTGAATTTTGCTTTCGGGCTAGAGTACCGCGAGGAGGAATTTGAGATCGAAGCCGGCGGCAAAAACTCCTGGTATATAGACGATAGTGGACACGGGCTCGACAGTCAGGGGTTCCTCAACGGCTCCAACGGCTTTCCCGGTTTCAGGCCGGAGATCGCCGGCACGTTCAACCGGGACAGTTATGCCGGCTATCTGGACCTGGAAGCCGAGGTGATTAAAAATTTGACCATCGGCCTCGCCGGGCGGTATGAGGATCACGACAAAATCGGCGACACGCTGAACGGCAAGGCATCCGCCCGCTGGCAGTTGCTGGAAGCTATTGCCGTGCGTGGCTCGGTCAGCTCGGGGTTTCGCGCCCCAACCGTGGGACAGGCCAACGTCCGCAACGTCACGACTGCATTTGACGGCGGCGAACTAGCAGACCGGGCCACCCTGCCGCCGGACCATCCCATATCTGCCCTGAAAGGCGGCAAAAAGCTAAAGCCGGAAAAGTCTGTCAACTATTCGGTGGGTACGGTCTTCAACCTGGGTGACCTGAGCGTCACCGTCGACTATTACCGCATCAAGGTACAGGACCGCATCGGGCAGGCCAGTCCGCTGAGAGTGACGGCGGAGGATATTGCCACCCTGCAGCAACAGGGTGTTGTAGATGCCAGTAGTTACCGGTTTGTGACCTTCTTCACCAACGATTTCGATACGACCACTCAGGGGGTGGACGTGGTAGCGACCTACCCACTGGAGACGGGTGTCGGGAACACCGTGTTCACCCTTGTGGGCAACTGGAACGACACCGAGATCGACAGCTTCAACCCCGACATCATCAACAGCAATAAACAGCGCATGATTGAGGGCAACCTGCCGGAGTTCCGCTTCTCACTCATGGCCGACCACACTTGGGGGCCGTGGCGGTTCCTGACAAGGCTGCACTACTACGACGGCTTTTTCGAGGATCATGTGGGGAGCAACCTGCCCATCACTGCCGGTGACCGTTTCCTGATGGATGCGGAACTGTCGTATACCTTCTTTAATTTGCCGTTCATGCAGACGGCCACCTTCGCCCTCGGTGCGGAAAACCTGTTTGACCAATATCCGCGCAGAAATCCTTACGCGCAGATCGTCGGCGCGAAGTACCCGGAATCCTCGCCCTACGGCTTTGGCGGCGGGTTCTACTATGTGCGGGCCGGGTTTGAGTTCTAGAACGTGGGAGGTTTCTGGTACGCTGCCACTATCGTCTCAACTCTGGCTGCAATTCCGAGAACCGAGCCTTGGAGGACATATGGCCACGACCAGCCTCACGAAAGCCGAACAATCGAAAAAAACCCGCCGGGCACTGCTGGATACGGCCCGGACCATCTTTACCACGCAGGGGTATGCGGCGGCCGCGACTGAGGAGATTGTGCGCCGGGCCGGGGTGACGCGCGGGGCGCTCTATTATCACTTTCACGATAAGTCCGCCTTGTTTGAAGCGGTCTTTGATGAAGTCCGGGGCGAGTATCTGGGGGCGCTACGGGCCGATATGGCGACGACGGAGGGCGACGCTTGGCAGCGGCTGATGACGGGGATTGAACGGTTTCTTGACCGGCTGTTGGACCCGACTGTTCGGCGCATTGTCTATATCGACGGCCCGGCCGTGCTGGGTTGGTCGAGCGAGGAGCGCCGGGCACCGGCCATCGCCTTATTACGGGATATCTTTGAGCCGTTGATGGATGCGGGGGTCATTGAGCGGCTGCCACTCGACGCGCTGCTGCGGCAACTCTGGGCGCTGTTCTTTCAGGCGGCCGTGGATATCGCCCAGGCAGAGGAGGGCGCCCTGGCCCTGCACGAGCGCTGGTCGTCCTGCGGCGCATCCTGCACGGGTTACGGCCGCCGGGCGCTGAGGGGACAGGACTGAGGGACAGTTCCGGTGGGGAAGGCCGCAAGTAGGCCATTACCGCCGAACAAGATTCGACCTGCGTCGCCATCGCCCGAGTTGGACAGGTTACCAGCGGAGGCGGGCCTGGCCAGCGGCAGTCCTAAAAGGCGGTAAGCAAAAAGCAGTGGTGAAGAAATCGGGAATGCAGACATACGGCCTGCTGATCGCCCTGTTCCTCAGCCTGGGAGCCGCGCCGGCCGGAGCCCAGGACGTGCCCCCACAGGCGGCACAGCAAGAACAGGAAGGGGTCGTAGAGCTGGAAGGCGTCAGGGTGCTGGGCTCCCGGAATGAAGCACGCTCGGCACGGGATTCGCTGGTGCCGGTGGATGTTATTCAGGGCGAGGACTTGCAGACCTACGGCATCCGGGACATGGACTCACTGCTGTCCGCCAGCGTACCCTCCTATAACGTCAACCAGCGTGCCGGCGATGCCGCCGCACTGGTCCGTCCGGCCAATATGCGCGGCCTGCCGCCCGACTCCACGCTGGTGCTGGTCAACGGCAAGCGCCGGCATCGCGCCGCAGTGATTACTTTTCTGGGGAACGGTATTTCGGACGGCGCGCAGGGGGCGGATATTTCGGTCATCCCGGCCATTGCGCTCAAGCGGCTGGAAGTGTTGCGTGACGGTGCTTCGTCTCAGTACGGCTCCGACGCCATTGCCGGAGCCCTGAATTTCGTGCTGCGCGACGACTCCGAGGGAGCCACGCTGGAAACGCGCTGGGGCCAGAACTACCACGGCGACGGCGACAAGGTGAGCGTGGCCGGCAACCTCGGCCTGCCGTTGACCGATAATGGCTTTGCCAACCTCAGCTTCGAGTTCATGAATGGCGACGAGACCAGCCGCAGCGTGCAGCGCAACGACGCGCGGGGGCTGATTGCCGCCGGCAATGACCACGTTCGTCAGCCGGCGCAATTTTTCGGCACACCTGCCGTGCAGTATAATTACAAATTCTTTGGCAACCTGGGCCTGGACCTGACCGACCGGCATAGCCTGTATGCGTTTGGCAACTATGCCGGACGCAAGGCTGAAGGCCACTTCTTTTTCCGCAACCCCAACACCCGAAACGGGGTGTTCCGGGGCGACCCGCTTGAAGACGGCACGCCGACGGTCCGGGTAGCCGACCTGTCCGGCGATCTCAAAGGCTGTCCGGTGGTACCAGCCAACCCGGCCGCAGACTACACCAATGTGAATCTGCCGGCCCACTGCTTTATTTTCAACGAGCGCTTTCCGGGCGGCTTTGCGCCGCGGTTCGGTGGCACTATGCAGGACTGGAGCGTCGCCTTCGGCCTGCGCGGGGAACTGTCCGACAGGCTGGACGGCTGGCACTACGACCTGAGCGCCAGTTTCGGTCGAAACAGCATTGATTTCTTCATGCACAACACCATCAACCCCCAGCTCGCCCACCTGCAGACCGCCATTCCGACCTCGTACAAACCCGGCAGCTATAGCGAGTTCGACAAGGTGTTCAACTTTGACATCTCCAGGCCGTTCGACCTCGGCCTCCTCTATTCCGCGCTGAACCTGGCCTTTGGGCTGGAGTACCGAGAGGAAGAATTTTCAGCGAACGCCGGTGAGCCGAACTCCTGGAAAATCGAAGAAAGCCTGGCCCGCCAGGGTTTTGGCATCGGCTCCAACGGCTTTCCCGGCCTCAGCCCCACGCATGCCGGCACATTCAAGCGGGGCAGTTATGCCGGTTATCTCGACCTGGAGGCCGAGGTGATTAAAAACCTGACCATCGGCCTTGCCGGGCGATATGAGGCGTATGAGGGGATCGCGGACACCCTGGATGGCAAGGTGTCGGCCCGCTGGCAATTCCTGGCCGATATGGCCGTGCGCGGCTCGGTCGGCTCCGGCTTTCGCGCCCCGACCGTGGGCCAGGCAAACGTTCGCAATGTGACAACGTCGCTCATCGACGGAAGACTGGCGGACGAAGCGACCCTCTCCCCCACCGACCCGATTGCGCGACAGAAGGGCGGCCAGGAACTGGAGCCGGAAAAATCGGTCAACTATTCCGTGGGCACGGTCTTCAGCCTGGGCAAGCTGGACGTTACCCTCGACTATTACCGCATCAAAATGCAGGACCGTATCGGGTTGACGAACACGCTGACGCTGACCGAGTCGGATATAGCGGCACTCCTGGCCCGAGGAGTCGTGGACGCGAGCAGTTTTACCGGGGTGCGTTATTTTACCAACGACTTCGATACCACCACGCAGGGTGTCGACCTCGTCGCGACCTACCCGCTGGAGACGTTCGCCGGCAGCACGCAGTTCACCTTTGTGGGCAACTGGAACAAGACCAAGGTTGACAGCCGCAACCCGACTATTATCGACGCTGGGCGCGTGCGGCAGCTTGAAGACAATCTGCCGGAGTTTCGTTTCTCACTCACGAGTGACCACACCTATGGGCCGTGGCGGCTTTTGACCCGGCTGCATTTCTACGACGGTTTTTATGCGGCCTATCTGCGGGACTTGCCCATCGAGGCGGGCGAACGCTGGCTCGTGGACGCGGAACTCTCGTACACGTTTATGAACCTGCCGTTCATGGGGGTGCTGACCCTCGCCTTCGGCGCCGAGAACCTGTTCGATCAGTACCCGGCCAGAAATCCGTACGCACGCCTCGCCGGGGCGAAATACCCAGCGTCGTCACCCTACGGATTTGGCGGCGGTTTCTACTACCTGCGCGCCAGCTTTGAATTCTAGCGGGGAAAGGGATGAAAACCATACGGTGGCCGTTTTGGGGAGTAGCGGCGCTCTTCATTCTGCTGGAAGCAGTGACAGCCAGATCGCAGGAGGTGGAATCGCCAGCGGAGGTCGTCGGGCTTGACACCTTGCAGGTGGTCGGCTCGCGCGTGGCGGACCGCTCGGCCCAAGACTCACCCGTGCCGGTAGATATCATTCAGGGCGAGGACTTGCAGACCTACGGCATCCGGGACATGGACGCGTTGCTGTCCGCCAGCGTCCCGTCCTATAACGTCAACCAGCATCCCATCAGCCAGGACGCCACCTTTATACGACCGGCCAATCTGCGCGGGCTACCGCCCGACTCCACCCTGGTCCTCGTCAACGGCAAACGCCGCCACCGCTCCGCCGTGATTGCCCTGGCCGCAGACGGCAGCAATCACGGAACGCAGGGCGCCGACCTGTCCGTCATCCCGGCTATCGCCCTGGAGCGGGTCGAAGTCCTGCGCGACGGCGCTGCAGCCCAGTACGGCTCGGACGCCATCGCCGGCATCCTGAATTTCAAGCTGAAGGAGGCGTCCGAGGGTCTGTCGCTGCACACCAGTTGGGGCCAGACCTACCACGGCGACGGTGACAAGGTGAATGTCGCCGCCAACCTCGGCCTGCCGCTGACCGACAACGGTTTCGCCAACTTCAGCTTCGAGTTCCTGAACGCCGACGAGACCAGCCGTAGCGTGCAGCGCAGGGATGCGCGAGGGCTGATCGAGGCCGGCAATGCGCATGTGCGCCGACCCGCAGCCCAGATATGGGGAGCGCCCGAGGTGCAGTACGACTATAAGTTCTTCGGCAACCTCGGCCTGGACCTGGAGGCGCTCGACGCTCGGCTGTACGCCTTTGGTAATTATGCGGAGCGTAAGGTGGAGGGCGGCTTCTTTTTCCGTAACCCCAACACGCGCGGGGGTATCTTCAGAGGCGACCCGCTTGAAGATGGCACGCCTACAGTCCGGGCAGCCGACCTGTCCGGCACTGGCCTCGGCTGTCCGGCCGTGCCCGCCAACCCGGCCGCCGACTACACCAGTATGAATCTGCCCGATCACTGCTTCCTCTTCAATGAGCGTTTTCCAGGTGGTTTTACGCCTCGTTTTGGCGGCTACCTCCAGGACTGGAGCATCGCCTTTGGCCTGCGCGGGGAGATGGCGAGTGCCTCGACGCTGCTCAACGGCTGGTCGTACGACGCCAGCGCCAGCTTCGGCTACAACAGCGTGGATTTCTTCATACACAACACCATCAACCCGCAGTTGGCCGCCCTGCGTACCGCTATCCCCACGAAATACCGACCCGGTGGAAACGCGCAGTTTGAGCGGACCTTCAACCTGGATATTGCCCGGCCCCTGGATATCGGCCTCTTCCACTCTCCGCTGAACGTGGCCTTCGGATTTGAATATCACATGGAGGAATTCCAACAGAAAGTTGGGGAAGCGCAGTCCTGGTTCATCGATGAAGACCTGAGAAATCAGGGCTTCAGCATCGGCTCCAACGGGTTTGCGGGCTACCGACCGGATTCGGCCGGCGTGTTCGAACGAAACAACTATGCGCTGTATCTGGACCTGGAGGCTGAAGTGATACAGTCCCTCAGCCTCGGGCTGGCCGGGCGCTATGAAAACTTCGACAGCGCCATAGGAGAGTCGCTGAACGGCAAGGCTTCGGTCCGCTGGCAACTGCTGGACGCTCTGGCCCTGCGCGGTTCGGTCGGTTCGGGCTTCCGCGCTCCGACGCCGGGACAGGCCAACATCCGAAAAATCAACTCGCAGTTTACTACCGCAGGCTTGGTCGACCAGGGCATTTTCCCCTCGCGTCACCCGGTCGCCGCCTTCTTCGGAGGCCGGCCGCTGAAGTCGGAAAAGTCGGTCAACTATTCCGTGGGTAGCGTGTTCAACGCCGGCGCCTTCAGCCTGACCGTTGACTATTACCGGATCAAAATTCAGGACCGTATCGGGCTGACGCAGGATTTCAGAGTCTCAGCCGAGCAGCGGGCGGCCTTCAACCGTCTCGCTCCCGACGCGAGTACCATCACCTCGGTACGCTACTTCACCAACGCGTTCGACACGACCGTGCAAGGGATTGACGTGGTGGCGACCTATCCGCTGGCAACGCGGGCTGGCGACACCGTGTTGACTTTCGCCGGCAACTGGAACGACTTGAACCTCGACAGCCGCGACCTGCACGTCATCAATGACAAACAGGTGCGTCAGATGGAGGACGGCTTGCCGGAATTCCGTTTTTCGCTGACCGCCGACCATGTCTTCGGGCCGTGGCGGTTTTTGACCCGCGTGCATTTCTACGACGAATTTTTTGAAGCCCACGCCAACACTGATACACGCTTCCTGACCGCTGGAGAGCGCTGGCTGGTGGACGTCGAAGCCTCGTACACCCTGCTGACGCTGCCCTTCACCCAGGCGGTGATTCTTGCGGTTGGTGCGGAAAACGTGTTCGATCAATACCCGCGCAGAAATCCGTACGCGCGCGACCTGGGCGCGAAGTACCCGGAATCCTCACCCTACGGCTTTGGCGGCGGCTTCTACTATGTGCGGGCCGGCTTGGAGTTCTAGCCTGACCGGCGGGTCGGCTGCTGATCGGGGCGGGAAGTTTTCTCCGGGAAGAAGGCGTAGCCGGCTCGGGCCAGAACGATCAAGCCAACTGAGTTATAGACGGCCTCACGCGCACGTTTGAGGAGCATCAGCGTCAGGCCGGCGCCCTCCTCAATGCCGAGCAGACGGCAGAGGAATACCCCACCCGCCTCGCGCACCCCCAGCGCGCCAGGGATGATGAGCGCCGCGGCCGTGACAGGTTGAATCATAGTTTCAATAATGAGGGCGTCCATCCAACTGACCGGTGCGCCGATCAGAATCAAAAACACATAGACTTCCACCGCTCCAACCGCCCAGCCCAGAAAATGGTACAGGCTGGCCACAAGAAAATCTTTGGCGTCTCCGTCATACAGATGAAAAAGATGCGCATCGACGTGTTTGGCCCGCTCCTGCCAGCGCGCCAGGCGGTTCCAGTTGGGAAATCGGCGCCGCAGCCATCCAACACATTTTTCAACAAGTCCCCGCTGCTGCCAGCGTACGATGAGCATCACAAACCCGTACGCCATGACAGAAACGGCACCGAATATCCACCAGGCATGGTAGCCGACATCCAGACGGTACAGAAAAAATGGCAGACCCAGCACAATAAAAGCAACCTGAGAGACGGTCAGAGCGGTCTTGGCAGCAACAACCGACGCCGTGCCAATATCGGAGGTCACACCGTATTGTCGCAGCAGATAGACCTTGACGGCTTCGCCACCGACATTCGCCGTTGGGGTCAGATTATTGATGGCCTCGCCGGCCAGTCGGGTTAACGAGAGCTGAAGAACGGAGAGCTGCTTGGCGGCCGCTGAGCCACCCATGGTATAGCCCCAGCCCTTGGCGTCAAACAGCGCTACAAAGCTCTGAGGGATCAGGACCAGGGGAGCGAGCCAGCCGATGTGGTACAGGTGCTGGCCGACCTCAGCAATGCCAACCTTCCAGAAGAGCACTCCCAACAAACTGAGGCCGAGCAGAGCTGCGCCAAGCTGGAGGGCTCGGCTCTTTTTCTGCTCCGCTGTCATACCTGGATTTCTCTACGGAACAGCGGACGGAGGAAAGGCGGTACGGGCTGCAAGCAATCGCTCTCTTGTCCGGGTGTTTGTCCTGGGTCTGTTGCGTACCGGCTATTCAGGGGCTCCGGACGGGAGGCCGGCCATCTCTCGAAGAACGGTCGCCAGCGCCCCCCAGTCGAGGTCGCCCCGACCTCTGGCAAAGGCGGCCCGTAAATGATTGTCGGCCAAGTCGGCCAGCGGTAAGGGTGCGACCACATCTTTGGCCAGCTTCTGCATCAGCCCGACATCTTTCAATCCCAGCGCCAGCGCAAAGCCCGCAGGAACAAACTCCTGCTTGGCGATCCGGCTGCCATAGCCTTGAAACAGAGGCACGGGCAGCAGCGCCCGAATCAACTCCAGGACGGTCTCGTTCTGTAAGCCGCCCTTCTCGGCCAGGGTCAGCGCCTCACTGAGAGTTTCGATGCCGGCAATCACAAAAAAGTTCCCCACCAGCTTAAGCACATTGGCGAGGTGAGGTTCTTCACCCACCACGATGACTCCCTGCCCCATGACCTCGAACGCGGGTCGGCAGCGATCAATGGCCGCGGCTGCGCCAGCCGGACAGATCCACAGTTTTGCCGCGGCTGCGGCCTCCGGACGGCCGAAGACCGGCGAGGCCACAAAATGCGCTCCCCGGTCGTGATACAGCGGCGCCAGTTCTTTGGTCACATCGGGGGAGACGGTACTCATATCAACGTGAATTCCGTCCGGTTTGAGGCCGGCCAGAATGCCGTCCTCGCCCAGCGCAATCGCCCGGAGCGCGGCATCGTCGGCAATAATGCTGATCACAATATCAGATTGCGCGGCCAACTCACGGGGGGAATTGGCCCACCGCGCTCCGTTTTGGCGCAGGGTGTCGGCCCGTGAGGCCGTGCGATTAAAAACCGCGAGGGGAAAATCGGCATCGAGCAGATTTTGCGCCATGGGCAGGCCCATCCGGCCCAGTCCAATAAAGCCAATCGAGGAAGTCATATCTGCTTTGTCCTTTGGGTCCTTTGAGTCCTTTGAGTCTATGGGGTCCTTTGGGTCCTTTGGGTCCTTTGAGTCCTTTGGGTCCTTTGGGTCCTTTGGGTCCTTTGGGTCCTTTGGGTCCTTTGGGTCCTTTGGGTCCTTTGGGTCCTTGAGTCCGACTCAACAGACTCAATAGACCCAACAGACTCAACAGACCTAATCTCAGTGCATGGCGTGCGGCTCGCGCAGAATAAACTCGGCGATTTCCGCATCAAACTGCTCGCCGTCAGCCGTCGTCATCTGATAAGTGCCGCGCATGGAACCGAAAGGTGTGCTCAGCGGACAGCCCGAGGTGTATTCAAAAGATTGGCCCTGCGCCAGGACGGGCTGCTCGCCCACCACACCCGGTCCTTTGACTTCTTCCACATGGCCGGTGGCGTCGGTAATAATCCAGTGGCGGGTCATGAGCTGGGCGGTGACCGACCCTTCGTTGGTGATACGGATGGTATACAGGAAAAACCACTGGCTCTGCTGAGGAGAAGAGCGGGTCGGATCGTATTGGGTTTCCACGCTGATGCGAATCCCTCGGGTGACTGTTTCAGAGGCTGGCACGCTGTCTCCTCCTCTTTCTCTCATTGGCACGCATGTCGGACAAACACATCGGAGTGTATGACCGCCCCGCCAGCGCGTCAACCAAGTGTAACAACTCACTCTTCAGCCAACGCCGCTGCGATATCTGTCGCCAGCCGCTGGCCTGCCTCATTCTCCATCGTTCCTGCCGGCCATTCAATGCCGAGCCCCGTGCCTTCAGCCGAATCCGGGAATCTGGGAATAATATGGAAGTGGACGTGCATAACGGCCTGGTGTGCGCTGGCGCCGTTATTTTGCAAGATGTTGAACGCCGTGGCTCCGCTGGCTTTGAGGACGGCTCGGCTCAGCCGGGGCAGCACTCGGCCAAGGGCCGCCGCGGATTCATCCGAAAGCTGGTCGAGCGTTTCTGCCGGCTCCTTTGGGATGAGCAGGGTATGGCCGCTGCTCAGCGGGCCAATATCAAGAAAGGCGAAGACCTGGTCGTCTTCATAGATTTTGTGACACGGAATCTCGCCCGCAATGATTTTCAGAAAGATTGTTTCTGCCATGCCCCGAGCGTAGCGCATGGCCGGACAGGCGGCTAGGGTTTGGCCCCTGCACTATTCAGAGCCCAACAGTTTTACAGAGGAGACTCTGCTTCCCCTCCCTGGAGAGACTTATATACAGTAATGCCCAAAACTCCTTACACCTAAAAGCCAGATTATCACCCTAGCCTCCCTTCTTTATACTTATAGTATTATTCTGTGTGAGGGAGGAACGGAGAGCAATTGCGAATTGAGCATCAGGACGGAGGATCATACTCTGCGGGACGACGAATAATCCTTCCATCCTTGTCGTTGATGGACTCGGGAAGTAGGCAGCGTTCCAGGTGGAAACGTTTTATCTTGCTCGCTCTCCCTTGTCCCCCTACTGCCTTCAATAGTTCTAAACTATTGTACCTTCCCACAGGCGTCAGAAGCCGAAGAGATTTTTCTGGAAAACGGTCTCTTACTATGCGGATAGCTGGAGCTAGGTCAGAATCGGCAGAGAGAATTAACGCGCGGTCGTAGATATCCCGGTATGCGCCATCTAACAAGTAGAGAGCGATGTTCACATCGGTTTCTTTTTCTTCGTGGTCTTTCCAACTCGTGTTACAGGCAAAACACTTCCTGTCCTTTTTCTTAAAGTTACCCAAAACAACCGTTACCCCCTCCTCTTCCAAGGCACTGATATATTTTTCGTGGCGACTCCGAGCGTCGGGAAGCCACGTTGCGTATGCGGAGAAGTAAAAGATGTGATCTATCGTAAACTGCGGAGCAGGAGCAAATACTTCTGACAGCTTGCGAAGGCTGAGCCACTTTAAGTGTTCTTCCCTAAGGTCTTTTATCGCGTGGTAGAGATTAAAGCCGTCAACAAATACGGCTACACGCTGGGGAGGCATATCTCAGAAAATAAAAAAGCCCATGAACCGTGGCTCATGGGCGCCGTACGGTAAACCGTACGGGATGAAATCAATGGACACAAATTAACAGTTAAAGAACAGATGTCAATAGCAGAGTAGAGTCTGGTTCCGGCTTAGGGCAATCCGGCGCCCGGCACCTCAACCCGGACCGTTTCGATAGAAGCCGCGGACTTCCCCTGGGCCAACTCCTCCAGGGTTGTGGCTGCGGTCAGCATGAAGAGCGTCTGCCGCCCTTCCCCGCCCAACATGCAAGCAACGGCCCGTTTGTCCGGGACAGGAACACGCTGCGTGACCTCTCCGCCGTCTTTGACCCGAATAAATTCACCACTCCCAAACGAACTCACCCACACCGCCCCTTCGGCGTCCAGACAAATTCCGTCGGGGGTCGCCTCCCCCAGTTGGGCGAACACGCGCCGGTCCGACAGCGAACCGTCGTCTGCAATATGGAAGGCGGTTAAACAGTTCGCAAACGATTCGGCAACAATGAAAGTGCCCCCGTCCGGACTGATCACACTGCCATTCGGGAAGCTCAGACCGTCCGCGACCACGCGGGCCTGTCCGTCCGGTGTGACCATGACAATGTTGGCCGGCTGGGCGTCTTCACCGCCCATCATGTCGTAGCCAAAACTCCCGATATAAGACCGGCCCTGGGCATCAACGACCATATCGTTGATATCGCCCTGGACGAGTGACGAGACATCCGCGACTTCCGCGAGGCCGTTCGGGTCCTGCCGGAGCAATTTTTTATCGTGCATAGAGACGATGAGCAGGCGTCCATCCGGCAGGAAGCCCAATCCCGACGGACGCTGCGGAACCGTTGCGACTAACTCGGTGTTGCCCTGCGCATCCACCGTGAGCACTTTCTCGGCAAACATGTCCGAAACCCAGAGTTTGCCGTCGTGCCAACGCGGGCCTTCAAGAAAAATAAATCCGTCTGCGAGAAGTTGAGGAGTCATGCCGTCCCCCTTTTATCCTTAGCGGCCACGGAAGACCGGTTGGCGTTTGTCCATAAACGCGTTGACGCCTTCTTGATGATCTTCCGTTTGGCCACAGCGCAGATGCGTTTCCGCCTCCCGGTCGAGCATAGTGCGAAAATCTACCGCACCCGACGCATTGACGTTGGCTTTCATATAGCGGTAGCTGACCAGGGGGCCGGAGGCGATCCGCTCGGCCAGTTCCAGCGCGTCGTTCATGAGCTGGTCGTGCGCAAAAACGCGGTTGACCAGCCCGATCCGCAGGGCTTCATCCGCGTTAATCATATCCGGCAAAAAGAATAACTCCTTGGCCTTGGCCTGGCCGACCAAACGGCTGAGTTGCCAGGTCGTGCCGTAGTCGCCGCCGTAGCCCACCCGCGCATAGGCCGTCCCGAGCCGTGCCCGGTCGGAGGCAAAGCGCAGGTCGCACGACAGGGCGATACCCAGGCCAGCGCCGGCAGCCGGGCCGTTAATGACCGCGATCGTGACCTTCGACATATGGTGTAGCAGCCAGGGCCAGGTATGCCCTTCGCGGAGTTCGTCGACCTGCTGCTCAAGGGTGGAATCCCGGGTGCCGATCTCCTCACCCTTTTGCATGGCTGACACATCACCGCCCGCGCAAAAGCCCCGGCCCGCGCCCGTCAGCACAACCGCGCCAACCTCGGGATCTTCCGACATCTCGCGTAGCGCCGCAACCGCCGCCTGGTTCATATCTCTGGTGAGCGCGTTGAGCTTATCCGGGCGATTCATGGTCAGAATGCCGACACGGTTTGTGACTTCGATAGTGAGATCAGCCATCTGTCTTCCTCCTTGTTCCCTGTGGATGAAGCTTGCACTTTATCGCGTTTTGCGTAGAAAGGAAGGGACAGCGCAACGGTAAAGGAGAGGATATTATGACGGCAAGCGCAGACCCGCATCAGATTACGAGTGTGGAACAGCTTCGCGAACGCATTGGATCACCGAGTGAGCTCGTTCCGCATAAGCTCTGGACCGAGTTGGACGAGTCGTGCATGGACTTCATCAAACGCTCGCCGTTTCTCTTGCTCGCCACGGCGGACGCCGAAGGCAATCAGGATGTCTCGCCCAAAGGGGATGGGCCGGGGTTTGTCTGTATTGAGAATGCACACACGCTGCTCATCCCGGACCGGGCTGGCAATAAGCTGGTCTTCGGGCTGACCAATATCATTGAGAACCCCCATATTGGCCTGATTTTCCTGCTGCCGGGAACGCCGGAAACCATGCGGGTCAATGGCAGGGCTGAGCTCACGTCCGACCCTGAAGTCCTGGAGCGCCTGTCTGCGCGTGGCAAACCCGCGGTGGTGGCTATCCGGGTCCATATCAAAGAGGTGTTCTACCACTGCGCCAAGGCGTTCATTCGGTCACAACTCTGGAAGCCCGATACCTGGGAGGAGCGCCTCAAGATCTCGTTCGGCAAGATTCTGGCCGCCAAGATGGGCGGCGATGCCGGCATGGCCAACAAGATTGACGAATTTGTCGAACAGGACTACCGGACCAATCTATAGGCTCCCTCCTCGCATTCCCTCTCCCCCCGGGAGAGGGCTCGGGTGAGGGGTTTTCTCATAGGACGATGGGTTGAGAGAGAAATGCGACCGAGCGAAAAACAACGAGAGTCGGTCGCCAAGTATCTGTATGACGTGAGTAAGGGCTTCCTGTTAGCAGGGGTGGTTGGGGTATTGACTAACAAGGTTAGTACCTTGGCCTTTATCGGCCACCTCATCGTTGCCAGCCATGCTTTCGCAACCGCACTAACGTTGGAGAGAGAATTGTGAGCAATTATGAGTCCATTTTCTGGATAGTCTTCGTTGTTGCTACTGTGGCCTTTCTTGCCTTCCTCATCTCTCAGTGGAAACAGAGCCAGAAGCACTGACTGGGCAGTGTGGTGTTACTGCATCTTCCAGGGCGTGTTTTTCTTACCGTAATGCCAACCCTCTCCGTTCCCATTCCCTGGCCACAACCCGGCCCAGACCGGATTCCGTAATATATAAGGTCCTCGAATCGACACCGCCAAAGGCGATATTCGTGACTGCTCTGTCTTCACTCGGAATCCGTTCGACCTGCTGCCCGTGCGGGTCGAAGACAATAATGCCCCCTCCCAGCACACCGCAGACCAGGACATAGCCTTCTTCGTCCAGACAAAAGCCATCGGGATAATGGCCGACCGGGAGTTCACAGAATGGCCGGCGCTGGCCAAGTTCGCCTGGGGCGAGAATGGGGAAGGCGCATAGGGCAGCGGCAAAGGTTTCCGCTACGAGCAGGGTTTTACCGTCCGGGGTGAGGCCAATGCCGTTTGGATGTTGCAGCTTGGTGGCGACACGCCGAATCCAGGTCCCATCCGGGCTGGCGTAGTAGACACTGCCCGGACGCCGAGTTGGCTCATTCATTGGTTCAGGCCGCGTGGGATCACGCTGGAGCGGATCGGTAAAATAGAAATTTCCCTCAGCATCAAACACCAAATCGTTTGGCGCGCTGAGTTGCACACTGTCACACGAGGTGTATAAGCGTTCGACCTTGCCCTCGGCGTCAATCCGCTCAAGGCGTCCGGTCTCGTAGTCCGCAGCCGGCCCAATCGGCAGTCCCTTGCGCCAGCGAAAACCGCCGTTATTCGTGACGTAGAGGGCTCCGTCCGGCCCCCGGGCGGCCCCGTTCGGACCACCGCCCGGAGTGGCGAAGGTGGAGAGTGTTCCGTCAGGCGCAATTTTCCGAACACGGCCCGCACGGATTTCCACACAATACACACTGCCGTCCGGGTCACACACCGGGCCCTCCGGGAATGCCAGGCCGGTTGCAATAACGGTGTGACTCATAAGGGCGAGCGTACCCGGCGGACGCTCAAAAATTTCAGGCCGCCTGTTGCTCTTTTTGTTTCAGCAGCTTGCCAGCAATCTGGTCAATAGCCTGGTCGGCCAGCACGCGGACTTCATCCTCTAGCTTGGGCTGAATAGGATGTGGGACCAGAATGGGCTCATACTGAGGCATGCCAAGGGCCGCACATTGGGCGTGCGCAGCACTCAGGAACTCCGTGGTCGTGATATTTGCAGTCGGAACCCCTTTTTCTTCGAGCGCGATGACATCGTGCGAACTGCACGATATGCAGCCGCCTCAATCGCTGAGCGCTTCAATGACTGCGTCGCACTTTTCTTGCAGTTCCCGCTGAATGTCTTCAGCCGCAGGCCGGCCTGGGGTCAGTTTCGTCCGCCGCAGCACCTCTGCGACGCCGTACTGCTCACGCAGGATTTCCTCCAAGCGGTCCAGGAAGAATGCGCCTTTTGCCTTGTTAATATCCAAGAGACCAATCGTGGTACCGGACAGGCTGTCCAGCCGGGTCGCAAAGGCTTTGGGCGATTGGTCGGCCTGCGAGGTCGGGTCTAGTAATACGGTTCCCATACACTGCTCCTTTCTTATGAATGAATCTCTTTTGTGGTGATGGTACTCCCGGAGCTCCCCCGGACCAAGCCTGGAACAGCCGCAGAAAAGCGTCCGGCCGTTCCACCCGCGACAACAATAAGAATACTCTCCGGTGCGGGAAACTTCGGATAGAGCGTGTCATCCGTCGGCGGCTCGGCCTGGACGTTGACGCCAGCCAACATACTCACTCCAGCGCCCTCTCCGCCGTTGACCCCAGGCCGCAGTTCGCGTAGCGGGCGACGGATGTGTTCAAATAAAAATTGACGAAGATCATTTTTCGACCATCCATCCTGGGCAAAGGTCTTGGCATGCTCCGGTCCGACAATCAGCGCCGTATCCGAGAACACCGGAAAATTCTTGTGATTCCAGACCGAGGCCATAGTCCAGCCAAGCGAGAGAGCCAACTGCTCTGCACTGCGACTGGCATGGTCATTTATCTGAAGCGGGGAGTGACCACCGAACAGGGTGACGGTACTCTGTTCCGGACGAAAACCTTTCTCTACGTGCAGCGGCTCCCACGGACTCTCCTCCTCGGCCTCGCCAATACAGAACGTGAATTGGGCTGGATGGCCCAGGGTTGCTTTGCAAATCTCTTGGGGCTTTGCTCCGCCAATGTTGAGAATAATCAGGCGCAGCGCCCGCCCGATGGTGGCATTCGCCCGAAATCCATGGCCCAGAGCATTATGCCCGCAATTCACCCCAATGGTATGGCGCATGGGACCGTTAATAATCGTCAGTGGGGTTGCCGAGAATGTGGTGACATTAATAGCGTGGGCCGCAAACTGTTCCTCACACAAGGCTTCCACTGCGGCAACGACAACCGGAAAATACGACGCCTGACACCCCGCCATCACCGCATTAATCGCAACTTTTTCAAGACTGGCCGGTCCGTAGTTGGGTCCCACCGTCCCCAAGACCTCTTGTGGGTCGCGATCCACTGTGGCGAGCAGCGCCATAACGCGCTCTGCGGTTGGCGGAACAACCGGCAGCCCATCGGTGAGCCCACTTGAAAAGAGGGCTTCAAAAGGATCGTTCTCCTGAATATCGATGGGTTGCGAATGGAATGCGGCAGCATCCGCCATGTTTCCCCTCCGAGTATTCTCACCCTTTCATTCCTGGCATACGGCTGTCAACATTATGTGCCAACCGGCTCAGCCGAGCGGTCTTTCTCCGAGCACGTCATCCGGACCATACTGCGCCTGAAACGCCTCAAGCGCACGGTTGAAGGCCGGGTCTTCTTCCGCATCGAGCAACGCGTCCGCCGCGGGCGGACCGAGCCGGGCCACGGCCGCCTGCCAGCGCTCCAGTTGCGGCGGAGACAGGGGAACGGACACGGTGTAATGCAGTTCGGTATCGTCACTGAGCAGGATAACCGTCAGCTTCTCCTGTCGGACGAGCTTCTGCAGAAGAGCGGCGTCGCTCGCCTGTCTCGGGTTGAGATAGAACACGCCGCCCTTGCTCCCCCCAAACGTCGGGTGCAGTTGGTAGCCGACGGCGACCACCCATATTTGCTCGGGGCTCTGCCACGTACACAGACTCAGGCTGAGCGGCAGGGGCGCGTCGATAAACCAGTCCAGGTCTTCGACCCGGCTGACAACGGCTAACTCTTGGGTGCCTTCACGGTCAATAAACCGGACGGAGTACACGGGTTCTTCCCTTAAGAGCAGCCAGCTTTCTCTGTTAATCACCACACCGGTCGGTTGCATTGGGTGCCCTCCTGTCCACACGCGCTTGACCCACAGGCACGCATCTATCATACATGGCACTCGCATGGCAGGTTCGACGTCGGACTGCCCAGGGGTCACAGCGAGGCGTTCGGCGTAAGGGGCACAGACACCGGTCATCACACAAGGAGGGACCATGGCGAGACCGGTCAGGTATAAGATCGTAGGACTGCTGTTCTCCGGGACCATCATCAACTACATCGACCGGGTGAATATCTCTGTTGCCGCGCCGGTTATCATGGCCGATTCCGGCTGGAGTAAGAGTGAGTTCGGGATGGTCTTCTCCGCCTTTCTGGTTGGCTACGCCGTGCTCCAGTTGCCGGGCGGCCTGGTGGCCGACCGCTGGAGCGCGCGGAAAGTGCTGGCCCTCGCCTTTTGTGGCTTCTCGCTTTTCACAGCCCTGACCCCACCGGCCATTGCCGCCTTTTGGCTGCTGCTCAGCGCGCGTTTTCTGGTCGGCATGTTTGAGTCCGTCACTATTCCGGCGCTCACCTCTGTCAACGCCCGTTGGATTCCGCGGGCCGAGTTTGGCCGCGCGCAGACCCTGAGCGTGTCTGGCGTGACGGTCGGTCAAATGATTGCCTATCCACTCACCACCTGGATTATTCTCAATTTCTCCTGGCAACTCGTCTTCTATTTTAATGCCCTGCTCGGCTTTGTCTGGGCGGCGGTGTGGTTGTGGTCTTCCACGGACACACCCGGTGAGCATCCGAAGATTGATGCAACGGAACGCACCTATATTGAGTCAAACCTGCCGCCCCGCCCGGCCGTTCCGCTGCCGTTGTGGACCGTGTTTTCCAGCGCGTCGCTGCTGACCGTGACCCTGGCCTTTATGTGTTATGCCTACGTGCTGTGGACGTTTCTGTTCTGGTTTCCGACCTATTTGGTCGAGGCGCGCGGCATGTCTCTGGGGGTCATGGGCACGGTCGGCATTTTTATGCACGGCGCGTCGTTCCTCGGTGTTATCGGGGCCGGGATGCTGTCGGACTGGCTGCTGCGCAACGGCTGGAACGCGCAGTTCGCCCGCGTGCGCTTTGGTGCGTTCGGCCTCACCCTGGCCCTGCCCTGCCTGGTTCTGGCGGCCCAGACCTCCTCGCCGCTGATCTGTACCGTTTTTCTGGTGCTTTTTTACGGGCTGTTCAGTATGGGCATCGGGGTGTTTACCACTGTTGCCCTGGAGTTTAATCCGCACCAGGCCGGCGCTATCTTCGGCATGATGAATACGCTCGGGACCTTCGCCGGGGTTCTGGGTCCCTGGTCCGCCGGGCAGATGATCGAGCACAGCGGAGGAGATTGGACCATCCCGCTGTTTGTCGCCACCGGGGTGGGAGCGGTCAGCGCCCTCATCTTGTTTGTAGTCAAGATCAGGAAGATCGAAATAGACGATGTTGCCCTGGCAGAACCGGCGGAGAGCGGTTCGTGAGTATCTACGGAAAGACAACAGCAACAGACAGGAGGACACTATGGCAGACCGACAGAAACTCTCGGATACGGATATTCAGGCCAGGCTGGGCAGTATGCCGGGCTGGAGCGTGGCCCACGGGAAGTTACACCGGGAATATTCGTTCAAGGACTTTGTCCGCGCCTTTGGTTTTATGACCAGTGCGGCCCTGGTGGCGGAATCCATGAATCACCATCCCGAGTGGTTCAACGTCTACAGCACGGTGAACGTTGACCTGGCCACCCATGACGCCGGAGGCATCACCGAGCTGGACTTTACCCTGGCCGGGAAGATGGAAGAACTTGCCGCGGACAGTTGAAAACCGCTCAAGGTCGAAACAAGCTGCTACCGCCTTCCTTCAGTTCCCTCTCCCCCCAGGGGAGAGGGCCAGGGTGAGGGGCTCCCCGCCGGTGAGCAGCCCTCGGCCGCCCTGCTCCGGCGTCAGATAACGCCCGCCTCTTCCAACTCTTGCAGCTTTTCCTGAGAGAGGCCCAGCAGGCCCTGGTAGACCTCGCTGTTATGCTGACCGAGCAGCGGGGCCGGGGTGACCTCGACCGGAGAGTCGTCGAGTTGGACTGCGCAGCCGGGCATGGTGATGCCGCCTCGGGTCGGATGTTCAACGGTGGCGACCATGCCACGTTCACGCAGCTGCGGGTGGGTGAAAATATCGTGTGAGTCAAAGACCGCCCCACACGGTACGCCGGCCTCTCCAAATTGCTCCATGACCTCGAACTTGGTGTACTGTGTGGTCCAGGCACGAATGATGTCATACACCTCGTCAAAGCGGGTGTTGCGCTCGGACGTGGCCGTATAGCGCGGGTCGCCAAGCAAATCTTCACGCTCGATCGTACGCAGCAAACTCTCCCACATCCGTGGCGTCGTGGACATGAGATAAACATAATCGTTGGGTCCGCCCGGCGCACAAGGATAGGTGTCGGTAGGGGCGGCATGACTGAGGCGGTTGCCGGTGCGCTGGACCACGGCATCGGCCTGGAGATGGTGGCGCATGGGCACCCGCATGTAATTGACCACCGCATCCTGCATGGACACTTCCACGTGCTGTCCCGTGCCCGTTTTGCCGCGTTGCAGCAGGGCCGCAAGAATGCCGACGGCGCAGTGGATACCTGTGCCGGTATCCCCAATAGTCGGACCGGGTTTGAGCGGCGGCGAACCGGGCAAGCCGGTAATGCTCATGGCCCCGCCGGTTGACAGGGCAATCGAGTTGAAACTCTTATACCCACTCCACGGGCCGGACGTGCCAAAGCCCTTGATCGTGGCATAGATCAGCCGTGGGTCGAGTTGCTGAAGGTCTGCGTAGCCGAGCCCCAGCTTTTCCATGGTGCCCGGAGAGAAATTCTCCAGGACGACATCAACCTGTGGCACCAGGGAGCGGAAGAGGTCGCGGCCCTGCTCGGTCTTGAGATTGAGGGTAATGCTGCGTTTATTGGCATTCAACAGAATAAAAAAATGCGAATCGAGTCCCGGCTCGTTAGTCAGAAAGTTCCGCCCCGACTCGCCGCTGCGGGGTAGTTCGACCTTAATCACATCCGCACCGAGAAAGGCCAATAACTCCGTACACGACGGACCAGCCTCAAAATGCGACAAATCAAGAATACGCACATGATCGAGCGCGAGCATCAGCTGTCTCCTTTTTTTCTCAGAGCCTGACACCCTACCACCTGGGTCGCGTCTGTGCCAACCTTGTCAAATGGAGAGCGGCAGGAGATAATCAGGATGTAGACTTTCTATCAGGGAGGGATGGCAGGCTATGCAAAACAAGAAAACGTATGATCGTGCCACGCAGGATGTCGGGAATATCATTGGGATGGAACATGTGAATGTCACCGTTCCGGACCAGGCGATTGCTTCGACCTTTTATATCTCCGGCCTCGGCTTGACCCGCGACCCATATATGATGGTCGGGCCGGGCAATATGTGGGTGAATATTGGCCAGCAGCAGTTTCACCTCCCGGCGAGTGACCCGCAGGTGTTCAGAGGCCACATCGGGGTGGTGGTTCCGGATTTGGCCGCCTTGCAGACGCGACTTGAACGGGTCCAAAAACGCCTCGCCGATACGGCCTTTCGCTGGTCGGCCAAAAAGAGCTATGTCGCGGTGACGTGTCCGTGGGGGAATCAGTTGCGCTGTTACGCGCCAAGTCCGCAGTTCGGGAATATGACGCTGGGCCTGCCCTATATTGAGATGCCGGTCGCACCCCGCACGGCCCGCGGGATTTGCCAATTCTATCAAGAGGTAATGAACACCCCGGCGAGGGTCCTCCAGGAGCGCGGCACCGCGGTCGCTCAGGTCCAGGTCGGGCGCTCTCAGGTCTTACGTTTTCGAGAAACCTCGAAGGCCATCCCCGCCTATGACGGCCATCATATCGCCGTCTACGTTGCCAACTTCTCAGCCCCGCACACCTTCCTGAAACGTCACAAATTGATTACCCAGGAGAGCGACGATCATCAGTATCGCTTTCAGGCCATCGTCAACCCCAAAACCGGCAAGCTGTTATGCGAGCTTGAGCACGAGGTCCGCAGCCTGTTTCACCCCATGTACGAGCGGGAACTAGTGAACCGCAACGCCGGCCAGAGCATTTTTGCCTATCAGAAAGGACAGGACGCGTTCGCCGCGTAAGGGAGTGACGAGAGGAACCCACCCCTGTAGCCAATCGCCGGTCTGCTGGCTGATCTCTTCCAGCGATAACCCGTCTTTGACATACAGGCCCCGGGCCTTTGCCTGGGCGTTGAACTTTTCCTTGGTGGAACGATACGGCCTGGGTAGGCACTCGCTGTGACATCGGTATCAGGAAACAGCGCTACGAATTGATCCGGGGCCAAGCAATGAACGTTTGCGCCTCTAGGATTGGTGGAGTTCAAGCTCAGGACGCATTCCGACAGCGGCCGCAGCACGTTTCAATGTATGCAGCGTCACGCCTTCGTTCTCCGGGTCAAGCAACCGGTCGAGTTGAGAGCGACTGGTTGCCATGCGCTCAGCCATCCGAGCCTTGGAGAGGTTCTGCGCCTTCATCGCTTCCTCTAGCTTGTAGGCAAGGACGGACTTGATTGTCTGGTTCTTCGCGTCTGCATAGGTTCCGTCTTCCCGGAGCAAGCTTTCAAGCGTTGAGCCAAGATGGGGGTTTTTCTTAGCCATAGCAAACGCCCGTCCTAATACCCGCCGCGTTTGTCCACGACATTATCCATCGGCTCGTCGCGTAAATACTGGCCCAGAATCGGCCGGAACAACGCCACCGCGTGCTCCCAGTAGTGAGAGCGAATGCCGGAATAATGCGGGGTGAGAATGACGTTCGGCAGGTGGAATAATTCGCTGTCGGCCTCCGGCGGCTCGGGGTCGGTGACATCCAGACCGGCGCCGCCGAGACGGTCTTCTTTGAGGGCCCGGATTAAGGCCGCTTCCTGAATGATCGCGCCGCGGCCGACATTCAAAATAAAAGCCCCTGGCTTCATCTGCCGCAGTTCAGGCTCTCCGATCATACCCCGTGTTTCCGGCGTCAGCGGAGCGGCAACCACCACATAGTCCGACTGCTCCAAGAGCCGGGGCAGATCGTCCGGCCCGTATAATTCATTAACACAGGCCGGCTTGTCGCCACCTCGACGTTTGTTGGCAACCACCCGCATGCCGAGCGCCTGACAGCGTTCGGCCACGGCCAGGCCAATACTGCCCAGCCCGATAATGCCAACGGTCCGGCCGTGCAGCTCGGCAATCAGCGAAAATCGGCTGAGCATTTCCTGACGCGCCCACCTGCCCTCCCCCTGGAGGCGGTACGCATCGTGCAGGCGTCGGGCAAACATGAGCATCATGCCCAGCACGTGCTCAGCAATCGGAATGCCGTAGAGGCCGCGCGAGTTGGTGACAATGACCTCGCTCTCGACCAGCTCCGGAAACAAGACGTGCGTGGCTCCGGCCGAGGTGAGGTGGAGCCATTTGAGCCGGGTGGCGACAGCCAGGTCCTTTTTGCTGAATCGGACGGCGCACAGCACCTCGGTATCGGCCAGTTCGGCAAGCCGCCGGTCCGGGTCCTGGATCAGATTGATGTGGGCCTGCGGAAATTCGTCTTGCAGTTGCCGGACGAGCGTCAGGGGAAAATCCGGCCAGCCGGCCAGCCCGGCCGCGCCGGCAAACGAAATACTCACCTTGGTCATGGCGGTCCTCTTGACGGGCCTATTCGCTGCCTTCCATTTGCGTATCCCGCCAATAGCTCCACGGCACGGGATAGTGCACCAGCTCCAATTTGATGCCGTCCGGGTCGGCAAAGAACACGGCGTAATAATACGGACCGTACTCGGGATAATCGGCCGGCGGATCAAGCACGGTGATGCCCTCGGCCAGCAGAAAATCGTGGAAACGGTCCACATCGGCCTTCTGGCTGGCCTTGAGCGCCAGGTGGTGCAGACCGGCGCGAAAGCGGTTATGGCCGACGGCTTTTTCTTCGGCCGCGGCTTCCTTGATGCCGATAATCAGGTGGGCGTTATGGAAGCCGTTGTAATGCGGATGGACGAGCTTGCGAAAGCCCAGCGCGCCCAGAATTTTTTCATAAAAGGGTAGCGAGCGGCTCAAATCCGTTACCGTCAGGTCCAGATGATCAACGCCCAGAACCTCGAAGGGCTCGAAATCGGGAGGAGTCGTTTCCAGCGGGACCGAGCCCGGGATGACCGCGCTTTTCAGGTGGTCGGCGTGAAAGAGTTCGGATGGAGACATCGCAGTCTTCCTTTATCTGTCCTGACCAGCCCGCCTGCACCTGCCTCCTAATCCAAGACCTTCTCGTCTTTGAGCCGCGCAATCTCTTCCGGCGCATAGCCCAGTACGTCCCGCATGACCTCGTCCGTATGCTGGCCGAGCAACGGCGCGGGCGCACGGACGCCGTTGGGCGATTCGGCCAGCAGCCAGGGGATGCCCATATGCAGTCGGGGGCCGACTTCCGGATGAGGCAGGCGCGAGAATGCCCCGCGTGCTTCCAGATTCTTGTCTTCCGCAAGGTCAGACGCGCTCATCGCCGGAAAGGCGGCAACACCGGCCTCCTGGAGCATCTGTGTCACTGCCCAGCGGTCGCGCTGGCTGGTCCACTCGGTCAGCAGTTTTTCCAACTCATCTTCGTTCGCTTTCCGGTTGGGAGCCGTGCCAAATCGTGCGTCACGGGCGAGTTGCGGCTGGCCCATAGCCTGACACAGGGCCTGCCATTCTTCGTCCGAGCCACACGCGATCGAGACCCAGGCATCTTCTCCCGCGCAACGAAAACAGTTATGCGGGGCCATGATGGGGTCGTGGTTGCCGTCGCGCTCCGGCTGAGTGCCGTTCATGACGTAATCCATCCAGCCTTCGGACACCAGGGCCGCCACGGCGTCAAACAGCGATACGTCAATATACTGGCCTTGGCCGGTGCGTTTTCGGGCGACCAGCGCGGCGCAGACTGCCGCGGCGGCGTGAATGCCGCTGTTCGGGTCGCCATACGAAATCCCGACCTCCTGCGGCGAGCCGCCCTGATAGCCGGTGAGGGAAGACAACCCGCTGACCGGAGCCATCGCCGGGCCATAGCCCATATATTTCTTCTGCGGGCCGGAATGGCCAAAACCCGAGATCGAGGCCACAATGATATCCGGCTTGATCTGCTTGAGGTCGTCGTAACTGAGCCCCAGGTTGTCCATCACGCCGGTTGCAAAATTATCCACCACCACATCGCTCTGCTTGATGAGTTCTTTGACGATCTCCATTCCCCGCGGTTTGGCGACATTGAGGAGCAGACTTTTCTTGCCCATGCTCCACTCGTTGAAAATACCGGAGCGATTCACCCCGGCTTCCATACCCTTCGGGTAGATAGGCAGCCGGCGGGTAATATCCACCCGGGCGTTGGATTCGATCTTAATCACCTCCGCCCCCAGGTGCGCCAGATGCATGGTGCCAAACGGCCCGGCCCAGACCCAGGTAAAATCCGTCACCCGCACGCCTTCCAAGGGCAGACGAGGGTTGGGGGTTGGGGATTGGGGGTTGGGGGTTGGGGAGGAGCTTTGCAGTTCGGCGAAGACTTCGGCAGTATGCTCCCCCAGTTGTGGAGCGGGACGACGAATCTGCCACCACGGCTCGCGCAGTCGGTACGGGGCGCCGAGATGGGCCAGCTTGCCCGCTTGGGGATGTTCCACATCCACAAAAAACTCGCGCGCGCGGAGATGCTTGTCTTCGGCGAGCTGGGCCATGGTATGCACCGGCGCAAAACAGATTCTCCGCTCCTGGCCCATCCGAAACAGCTCATGCACCTTCTGCTGCTGGAACCATTCATCCAGATACATCTTGAGCACGTCCTGGTTCTTGGCCCGGTCTATACCCCCTTGAAAAATCTCCCAGCTCCCCCACTCGGGATTCCCCATGAGGTCAACCAGGCGTTCCCATTGGTCTTCTTCCGCAACAACCAGGAAGATGAGGCCATCCTGACACTCATAAATACCCCACGGGTACAGCAGCCGTTTGCCCAGGCGCGAGGCGACCCGCTCACTGTACGTATAATGGACGAAGCTCTGTTCCATAAAAGAGGACACATAGGCTTGAGTGCTGAGATCAATATGTTCTCCACGCCCGGTTTCCAAGGCCCGGTAATAGGCGCCAAGCGTCGCGACCGTGGCGGCCAGCCCGCCTTGGAATCCCGTCTGATGGCCGTACGCCTTGAGGGGCGGTAAGTCCGGATAGTCCGAAGCCCCAGGGCTCAACCAGGCCCAGCCGCCGGCATTAGCGACGGTGAGGTCATACGCCTTGTAGTGTGTATACGGACCGGTCAGGCCAAAGGGTGTAATCGAACACATCACCAGCCGCGGGTTGAGGGCACGAAAGGTCGGATAATCAATGCCTAGCTCCGCCATATGCGGCGGCGCATAGTCATGGACCAGGATGTCGGCCCACTGCACGAGTTGAGAGAGGCGGTCTTGCTCCTGGGTCACATCAAGCGTGACGCTGCGCTTATTGGTATTGAGGGATAAAAAGAGACCGCTCTGCTCGGGGTCTGCTTTGCCGCCCGGAAAAGGCCCGCGCCAACGGGACTGGTCGCCGCCCGGCTCTTCGGCCTTGACGACATTCGCGCCAAGGTCGGCCATGAGTTTTGTCGCGTATGCGGCCGAAGCAAGATGGCCGAGTTCCAGTACTTTGACACCTTCGAGACCCTGCATAAACTCCCTCCTTTACCGGAGCGGATCAGACACTCCGACGTCTGGCCCAGTATCGATTAGCGCAAACGTTTCTAACACTCATCGAACGAATTGCCTAATGTTTTTCTTGGTTCTACCCTGATTCGCGATTTGCTCTCTTGCTAGGACCTGGGGTAGTATTCCTGTCCACGGATTGAAAGAGTAAACATGTCTTTCCCTGATTCCAAGCTGTTGTACACGTTTGCTCTTTGAGGTCAATCCGGAAGGGACACTTCGCAGCAGAGAGCTGGAGCAGTCATATGAGTCGGATACACCGTCATCTCTTCTTGGGAATCAGTCTGTTGGGCATCAGCCTGCTGGCCAGCATTGGAGTGGAGCCTGTCCGGGCAGACGATCTGACTGACATTCAACAGGCATATGAGGCGGATATCCGATTGTTCAACGGACAAGACCCAACGACGTTCACGGCCACAGCCCACGAAAATGTTGTCTTATTCGGCACCCTGTCTCCCTTTGCCGTCGAAGGGAAAGCCGCCATTCAACAACTCGTGCAGGAGTATTTTACGAACCACGATTACGTCAAATGGCGGTCGGCAAACGCGAAATTCCTGGTGATTGAAACGAGCGGGCTGGCATGGGGCCATTATACCGTGCGAGAGCAGCCGCGGGTTGGTCCGCGGCGGATACTGCATGGCCGCTATACCTTTACCTATACCAAGGAGGAGGGCAAATGGCTGGTCGTTGCCTTGGACTTCTCGCCGCTGTAATGCGGGCAAACCGCAGCCGACGAAGCGGGAACGCGATGAGAATACGGTGAGGGAAGATGACGCTGCTACGAATCTACCTTGTGTGCGCCTGGGTCCTCGTGCTGGGTGGGCTGTCTCCGGCCCTCGGGCAATCGGAACGCGAGGCCCTCATTGCTGCTTTCAACGCCGAGATTGAAGCCCTCAATACCGGAGACCTGAACGCGGCAGTTGCGACTGTCCACGACAAAATCGTCCTGTATGGGCTGTACTCGCCGTTTCCCATCGAGGGCAAGGAGGCGTTCCGACAGGCCGTTCAGGAATACTTCGATGAACAGGAACACGCCACACTCGAAATCGTCCATCCGAGATATCGCCTGACTGGGGCAACCGGGGTGGCGTGGGGCCACTACCAACTCACACGAAAACTCAAGGGCGAACCAGTCGATATCACGCCCGGCCAGTATATGCTGACCTATGTGCAGATCGATGGTGCATGGCTGGTGATGAGCATGCACTTTGCACCCTTACCGCAATAAACCCGCGGATTGACAGCGGCCCGAACCTGTTTTTTTGCGCCGCAGGCGGATGCCGCCTCACTAGTACGCTTGCGTCATGCCGGACGTGATCCGGCATCCAGAGGGCGGGAGGCTGGGGACCTGGATTCCTGCTTTTGCAGGAATGACGGACGGCTAGACATCATCGTTATTTGCTCTAACTCAGCCCATAAAACTGCTTCGCACTCTCGGCTAACACCTTGTGTTTGTTCTCGTCCGAGAGCTTTTCCGCAATCATTTGAGGAGCCCCAGGAAAGAAGCCGTCCGGGTGCGGATAATCGGTGGCCCACAGAATCCTTTCCGCGCCAACATAGTCCACCAGGTGGGCCAAACTGCCCTCAACCGGTTCGTACGAGATCCAGCACTGGCGCTTGAAATACTCGCTCGGGAGCAGCCTGAGGGGTGAATCCGTAAACACCCCGTGATCGTCGCAGTGGCGGTCCATGCGATCCAGCCAAGGAGCAATCCAGCCGCCGCCGGACTCCAGAAACGCAATGCGCAACTTCGGGAAACGCTCGCACACACCGTCCCAGATAATACTCAAACTCGCCAGCATCATTTCCACGGTATGCGAAACAATATGACGCGGGGCCAGTTCCTCAAACCGGTCGGCCCCTGCCGCCGGCATCCCGCCCGTCCCCTCGTGAACGCCGATGGCAAAGTCGAGCTCCTGGGCTTCGGCCCAGAAGACGTCGTAATCTCGATGCCCCAGCATGCGATCGTTATACGGGTTCGGGCGCAGAAAACCGCTCCGCATCCCCAGTTCATTCCGAGCGTAGCGCATTTCTTCGATAGCCAACTCGATGGATTGCATGGGCAGCATGGCCACCCCGAACAGCCGGTCAGGATAGGGCTTGCAGTAATCGGCCAGCCAGCGGTTATACGCCCGGCAGGTGGCCGCGGCGAGTTGGGGGTCTTCTATGGCGCCGGAAAAAAGACCCAGGGTGGGATACAGAAAAACGGCGTCTATGCCGTCCAGTTCCATGTCCGGCATCCGCGCGTGTGGGTCAAAGCCGCCTTTGCGGCCTTCGGTGTATTTAATATCGGTCGAAGCCCGGCCGTCCCGCGCGCCAATGGCACCGGCAAAGCCTAGCCCTTTTTGCCCGCCCAGTACGCGGCCTTCAATCCGCAGGCGCTCTTTACCGTCCGTATCGACAATCAGTTCAGGCACACGATCCCGGTAGGCCGGGTCAATATAGTCGGCCCAGAAATCGGGGGGCTCCAAGACGTGGCCGTCCGAATCAATAATATTATAAGCGCGGCTCATTGGCGTTCCCTCCCTGCTCAATAAAGAGTAAACGTGTCAACATCTGCATGTCTATTGGAGGACACGTTTACTCTTTTCACAACGCGTTGCCTTGCGTCCTACCACCTTCTCCAGAGGGGTACAAGCTTTGCCCTTCTGCTGTCGATACGCCCGTACGACTTGAAACCGAGCGGGGCAAGACATATGCTCCCGGTAACACATCCTATCTCTAAAGGAGGAGCGCCGTCATGAGACCGCCAGAAGTTCAATCCAGTATGATGCAGTATCCCGGCCAGGGCGATACGCCAGTCAATGCCTACTTGAGCCAGCCGACCACAGAGGGGCCGCACCCCGGTGTGATCGTCATTATGGAAGCCTTTGGCTTAAACGATCACATCAAAGACGTGGCCGACCGTTTTGCCCGCGAAGGCTATATTGCGCTGGCCCCGGATATGTATACGCGCGAGGGCAATCCCGACCCGACCGATATCAACGATGTGATCAAAGTGATGTTCTCCGTCCCGGACTCTCAGGCCATGGCCGACCTGGACGCCGCCGCCCAGCATATCAAGGGCCGGGCTGACTCCAACGGGAAAGTTGGCGCCATCGGCTTTTGTTCCGGCGGACGCTATACCCTGATGTTCGGCTGTACGAGTCAAAATCTGGATGCCGCGGTGGACTCGGCCGGTGGTTTTATCATCCAGGACGATTTTCCGCCGACCCGACCGACCTCGCCGATTGACCTGGTCAAAGATTTGTCCTGCCCCTTGCTAGGCTTATTTGGCGAAGAAGATCCCAACCCCTCGCCGGAACACGCCGAGCGCCTCACAGAGGAGCTCGACAAGCACGGCAAGACGTATGAGATGCGCATGTATCCCAACGCCGGCCATGCCTTTTTCGCCGACTATCGGGATAGCTATCGCCCGGTAGCCGCCCAGGATATGTGGCATCGCGTGCTGCTGTTCTACGGCAAACATCTCAGCAACTAGTTTAATCTCCTCTCCCTCTGGGAGAGGACCGGGGTGAGGGGTCTCACCCTGCCCCACCCATCCGTACTCACAAAAGGAGATGTGCCAATGGCAGTAGAGAAATTCCCCGTCGAAGCGAGCCATATCCTCATGTTTGCTCGTTCCGTGGGCGACTATAATGAGATTTATGCCGACGAAGAATACGCCAAGACCACCGAGCCTGGGTCCGTTATTGCCCCACCGACCTTTGTCCAGGCGAGTGCCCAATTTGATCCCGACTATTTTCTGCGGCCCAAACCGGGCAAGCCGTGGTTCGGCTCGGGCAAAGAACCCACGGGCATAAAAAAAGAAGACAGCGGTGGAGGCGGAGGCGGCGGGGGCGGCCTGCACGCCGAACAGCATTACGAATACCACCGTCATCCCAAACCGGGCGATGTCCTGACCGCCACGGTAAAACCGGGCAAGAAATGGGAGAAGCAGGGCAAGCGTTCAGGCAAGCTGCTCTTTTCCGAGACCGTTACCGAGTATCGCGATCAAAACGGCGAACTCGTTGTCACCGCCCGGAGCGTTGGCGTCCAAACCGAGCGGCCCGTCGATCAGTAGGAGGGAAAACATGGCATTATCAGCGAGCACACTCAAAGTCGGGGATACCTACGAAGAACAGGTAGTCGAAGACCTCAAACGCACCCAACTCGTCCAATACGCCGGAGCATCGGGCGACTATAACCCGGTTCATACGGATGAAGTCTTTGTCACCAAAGTAGCAGGTTATCCGTCCGTCTTTGCCCACGGCATGCTGTCGATGGGCATGACCGGCAAGATGTTGACCAACTACGTCGGCGACGGTCGCCTCACCCAGTACGGCGTGCGCTTTACCCGCCAGGTCTGGCCCGGCGACTCCCTGACCGCCAAAGCCACGGTGAAAGCCGTCCGTCAAGAAGAAGGCGGCCACATCGTTGATCTGGATGTCTCGACCGTCAACCAAGACGGGGTCGAGGTCGTCAGCGGCTACGCCTCAGCGCGGGTCGATCCGTAGATTTCTTCAACAAGACCTTCTATCTGCCCTCTCCCGATGAGCCTGTTGGGAGAGGGCGTACACAGCTATACACAATTGGCGGCCACTAAGCTTCGACATTCGCTGCCAAGCTGTATGCCCTGGATTGTCATTCTACTTTTCCCTTGTAGACCGTGATACAGAGAGGACATGGAACATGCAGTTCTTGATCGTTTTCTGAGGCCGTTCGCTGAATGCCTGACACCGGAAGTCGCTCAGCGAATCGTGGACCTTGAACTCGACCCACACTCTCAATCGAGGCTTGACGAGCTTGCTGCTAAAGCCAATGAGGGACATTTGACCGATGACGAACGACAGGAGTATGAGGAGTTTGTCGAAGGTATCGACCTCATGGGCATTCTCAAGGCCCGAGCGCGAACTGTCCTGGTGAAACACCCGTCATAATGGATGCTGCTGCCCGCCACCTGGTACGCCAGCGGGCGGGAAACTGTTGCGAGTACTGTCGACTACCGCAGGAAGCCGTGGATGCAACATTCCATGTTGAGCACGTTATCGCATTGCAGCATGGCGGCACTGACGACCCATCCAATCTGGCCCTCGCTTGTGATCGCTGCAACCTCCATAAAGGACCGAATCTTACAAGTATCGATCCTGAGACTGGCGCTATCGTTCCATTATTCCACCCGCGAAAGGATAACTGGAATGCTCACTTCGCCTTTCATGGTCCACGCATTATCGGCCTTTCTCCGCAGGGTCGAGCAACCGTTCAACTCCTCAATATAAACGCTACGCGACGTGTTCAATTGCGAGTTGAACTGAAAGCCACTGGAGGAATGTGACAACCTATTCTCACCGCCACCCTTCCAGACTTCGCGTGAGGTTTGTCATCATACGCCACGGCAGGGCAGGCCCGGCTTCGCGGGTCTGGTATTGGTCCCCGCCATAGACGAGATAAGACTGCCGCACCTGCTCTTTTGCCAGGTGTTGATAGTATTCGAGACCAAGAAAGAAATCGGCGTTCAGGGTGGCGCCGGATTTAATTTCGAGCGCGGTCACCTGGTCGCCAAAGTCGATGAGCACATCGACCTCCTTGCCCTTGTGATCCCGCCAGAAATGGAGCGGCAACTGCTTTCTGTGGTGGGCGTTCCATTTGTACAGCTCGCTGATGACCCAGCACTCAAACAGGTTGCCCCGGAGGGCGTGCAGGCGCAATTCATCTGCTGAACGGATACCGAGCAGTCGGCTCGCGAGCCCGGTGTCGTAGAAATAGAGCTTCGGTCGCTTGATCAAGCGTTTAGAGAAATTGCGGTGGTGAGGTGTGAGGCGGTAGGCGATATAGCTCGCTTCCAGAACGGAAAGCCAGGCATTGGCCGTATTGTGGGTGATACCAGCATCGTTCGCGAGTCCGCTCAGGTCGAGCACCTGCCCGATTCGTCCGGCACAAAGCCGTACAAAGGTCTGAAACACATGGATATTTTGGACAGCTGTAATCTGACGGACATCCCGTTCGACATAGGTACGGATGTAATCCCCGTACCAGTCGAGCGGATCGAGGTCACGGTCGAACAGGGGGGGATACTGTCCTGTGAAGAGTAAGTGATCGAGCGACGGAATCTGGACATCGGCTGCCTGCAACTCAGCGAAGGAAAAGGGCAAGAGGTCGAACAGCGCCATTCGTCCAGCCAGCGTTTGCGAAATCCCATCAAGAAGACCAAAGTGCTGAGAGCCTGTGAGGACGAAAAATCCTGGCTCCTGGCGTTCATCCACAATCCTTTGGATATAAGAGAAAAGGTCAGGAGCCCTTTGGACCTCGTCGAGAATAGCGCCCTTGGGGAAGCCTCCGAGAAACCGCCTTGGATCAGACAGGGCAAAGTCCAACTGGTCCGGGTCTTCTAAGCTGATGTAGGCTTTATCTGGAAAAACCGAACGCGACAGTGTTGTTTTCCCTGACTGACGCGGCCCGGTTATGGCGACGACAGGAGAGCCTTGCGCGGCTTGACGTAGAGCCTGAGCCACTTCTCTTTCGATCATAAATGCAGACAATATAATAATAAGTACAATATTTCAATCATTTTAATAAAAAGTACTATCCAAATTGAAGCCTTAGAACTACCATAAGTAGACGGGAGAGAGCACTGACGGCTAAGGTTCTGTCTGGTCTTTATGGGCTGGTCGTCGTATGGTGGGAATATCCTGTCATACGAGCATTGCGAGGGGCACTTATGGATACCGAAGCCATTCGGCAAGCACGCATTGATCTCACGGCCATACTGCGCTGGGCAGACCGGCTCGGCCTGAGTGAGGGCATCTGTAATCACTTCAGCCTTGTCGTCCCAGGCACGACGGACCGCTTTCTGATCAACCCTCAGGGCCTCCATTGGTCGGAGATGCAGACAAGCGATTTGCTCGTCGTCGACCCGGACGGGAACGTGATCGAAGGCAAGTGGCAGGTTGAGCCCACGGCCTTCTTTATCCACTCCCAGATTCACCGCGGTAACCCATCTGCCCAGTGCGTGCTTCATACCCATATGCCGTATGCGACCGCTCTGTGCGCAATCGATGGCGGCCGTCTCGAATGGATCAGCCAGAATGCGTTGCGCTTCTATCAGCGGGTTGCGTACGAAGAGGCGTATAACGGTCTCGCCCTGGACGAGGCGGAAGGGCAGCGGCTCAGGGAGAAGCTGACCGAGGGGAAGGTTGCCTTTCTCGCCAACCACGGCGTGATCGTAACCGGGCCGGACGTGGCAACCGCGTTCGACGACTTATACTACCTGGAGCGGGCGTGCATGGTTCAGGTGCTGGCCCACTCGACCGGTTTGCCGCTCAAGCGTATATCCGACCAGGTGTGCCGTCACACCAGTGAGCAGTATGAAACGGCACGCCAACAAGCCGTCCTTCATCTGGAATCGATCAAACGGATGCTGAAACGTGAGGCTCCCGAATTCCTGGAGTAAGCGCAACGCGGCAGGTGCAAGGGGAGCTGGGCCGTGACACGGCCCGAGAGTAAGGTGGGTCCTCCCGGACCCACCCTGCGGTGCTTTTAGACGTCCAGACGATAGCCAGCGCCGTCTCGGACCAGCTTGCCGGCGGTCGGCCCAGCAAAGTGGGTGCCGATGATCAGCGTCGGCGTATCCGCAAACTGCTCGAAGGTCCGCCAGCGGGTTGCCAGCGCCATATTGTTGTCGATATCGAACGGCGTGCAGATGTTCGGGTCGTGGAACTGGATTGGGTGGTGAATGAAGTCCCCGGTAATCATGGCAGCCTCGCCATTGGACTCAACCACAACCGAGCAGTGGCCGGGGGTATGACCCGGCGTCGGGATCAGCCGCACCCCTTCGCAAATCGTCGTCGGTGCGGTGATCGACTTGGCCAGACCGGCATCAAAGACCGGTTGCATGGAGTCCTCAAACACGCGGCGTTGGATATTGAAGAAGTCCACCGCATCGGCCGGCAGGCTGGCGATCATGTCATCGTCAATATTGCCAAACAGCTCCAGCTCTTTCTGGTCCATCAGATAGGACGCCTTCGGAAACGTCGGGACCCATTTGCCATCGACCAGCTGCGTATTCCAGCCGACATGGTCAAGATGCAGGTGGGTGCACATGACGTAGTCGATGCCGTCCGGGTCGTAACCGGCCGCCTTCATGTCGTCCAGAAACGAGGTGGACAGATTGCTCATGATTTCCATGGGGGCGCGGTTGCGGTCGTTGCCGATACAGGTGTCCACCACCACGGTCGCGCCGGGCGTGTCCACGATCAGCGAATGAATGCTCAGAGAGAGCGCCCCTTCGGGCGTGACAAAGTGGGGAAAGAGCCACTCGACCTGTTTCACCACCTCGGGTGTTGCGGTCGGCAGCACATCCGAAAATTCCGGATACACGATCTCCTCAACCTTCGTGATTTTAGTATTACCTATCTGCCAATGCATAATATCCTCCTGTTCTGCATTGTTCTGGCGTTTTTGTTGCTTGGTGTTGGGCCTTTTCCCGCTCCCACTAGGGGAGCGGGCTTGCTTTACAACTGGTCTATAACGGTCCCGGTCGGACGGGGTCTTTGCCGTCCCAGTCTTTGGCTGCGTTCTCAACTAGCATAAACAAATCCTTGAAGACAGCATTATTGTCCCACAGCTCGGTGTAATGACCGATGGTGTTGACCGTGTCAAAATACACTAGTTCCGCATTGCCGACCGTACACTCAAACGCGGCCTCATGGCCCAGCTCTTGATACTGGGCATAAGTCGCTTTGTAGTCTTCGGGCATCAGGCCGAAATGATGAACGCCAACCCGACCGGCATCCAGGAACTCCTTGTAGACGGACGGCTCGTCGTTATGTTGCACAATCAACTCGATCTGGAGGTCGCCGCTATTGCCCAGGGCTAAGGTCACATCCACATTTGAGGGATTGCCTCGGTAGCGCTGATTTCTGAGCGGACAGTGTTCAAACAAATAGAACGGTCCCACTTTCAGTACATCCACCCAGTATTTGAGGGCGGCGTCCATGTCTCTGACCACATAGGCCAACTGACGAACGGTATGCAGCGGTTGTGTCATCTGAGTCCCCCCTTGTGTAAACATTCGATCACGGTCAGGATCAGGCGGTTGAGCCAGCCGGACTGTTAGCGTCTTAGCTTACATCGGAGTGATCGACAAGGATGAGTGCCCATCAGTGTGGTCAGGCGGGTGAGGAACCCGGCTGACATGCCTGAAGCGGATGTAAGTGTTAAGAGGAGGACTCTTTGGATTCGCCAAAAATTGAGTACCCCTGCATCTGGTCGTTCAAGATCATTGGTTCTGATACGGCCCAGATTACGGATGCCATAGTCGCGATGCTTGAGGCGTTCGAATATCAGTTCAGTGAATCGCGCCACAGTCGGACAGGAAAATACACATCCTTCAATCTCTCCGTTCACGTCAAAAGCGAAGCAGAGCGGCTGGCCATATTCAGCGGCCTCAAGCATATTCCGAGTGTCAAAGTAATCCTGTAAGTAAGGAGACACTCGTCAATAAAGGAGATTTCGCATGAAGTTTATGTATTTTTGTCTGCCATCAATTCCGGCTACTCCCAAAGAGCGGAAAGACCTCCGACCCATTGCTCACCACACCGAGCGCTGGCAAAAAATGTTCGACGAAGTCGCCGAGATTGCGCGCATGGTGGAAGACCTGGGCTTTACCGGCGTCGCCTTCCCCGAGCACCATCTGCATACCGAAGGCATGGAGATCGGCAGCCTGCCCCTTCTGACCCAATACGTCATTCACCAGACCTCAACGCTCAAGGTCGGTCCTATCGGCTACGTCCTGCCGGGCTGGAACCCGTTACGGCTCGCCCTGGAGATTGCCTGGCTCGACCAACTCACCAAAGGGCGCACCCACGTCGGATTTGCCCGCGGGTATCAATCCCGCTGGCTCAGTCCCATGGCGCAGAAGATTCACATCGGCGCGACGGCCAGCGATCAGAGCGACATGGATGTGCGTAATCGCGAGGCGTTTGAAGAAGTCTTTCAGATTTTGAAACTGGCCTGGAAGGATGAACCCTTTCGGTTCAAGGGCAAACACTACGAGTATCCGTATCCCTATGAGGAGGGTACGCCCTGGCAGGCCCACGAATGGACGCGCGAACACGGCTCTCCGGGCGAGGTCGATGAAAACGGGCGGGTCCAGATGATCGATGTCGTACCCAAGCCGTATCAGAAACCCCATCCCACCCTCTTCCAGGCATTCTCCATGAGCGAGGCCACCGTCCGCTGGTGTGCCAGGGAGAACATCGTGCCGACCCTGTTCATCTCCGATCACGACCAGGTGCGTTTTTTCGCCGAGACCCATGTCGAAGAAGCCAAGACCGCCGGCCGTGCACTTAAATTCGGCGAATCGCTCGGTGTGCTACGCGCGATCTATCCCGAAGACACCCAAGAGGCTGCCAGGAAGATGCTCGCCGCCGGCTTTTGTGGCTATGGCTTTCAGAATTTCTTTTACCACTTCGGCTTTCTTGAAGCCTTCCGCACCGAGGCCGACAACAAAAAATACGGTGAGGGTCCGATGCCTGCCTCCGAAGCCACCCCCGAGCGGATGATTGGCTCGAATTTTGCCCTGGCCGGAACAACGAGCGATATCCGTCGCGCTATGGATCAGCTCATCGAAGCGGGAAATCCAGAGTGGTTTATCTGGCAGGGCGACCAGGGCCTCCTGCCGATCGAAGAAGTCAAACGCTCCATCCGGAAAGTTGGCGAGGAAGTCCTACCACACTATATGTAGGGCGTTAGTGATGACACGCAATGTTGGCAGTGCCAAGCAGGGTGCTATGGGGCAGAAATAAGGATGTATGGGTTGAGGTAGAAGCGCACGCTGGCAAAGGTATTGCTCAGGCCGATTCATGTTGGGCCAAGGTTCTCCTGACGGAGGAATCCGATGAGGTTTGGGGTCTTTCTGCCGAACGGCAGCAATGGCTATATCATGAGCAAGGCGATTCCGCCGCATATGCCAACGTGGGAGCTGAACAGAGATATTACCCTTGAAGCAGAGCGTCTCGGATTCGATTTCGTCCTATCCATGATGAAATTTCGTGGGTTTGGGGGCGAGACCGGATATTGGGACGGGTGCCTGGAGTCGTTTTCACTTGACCGTGTAGAAACACCAGTCGATGCCGCCCGCTCGTTCATACACCCCGGACTAGGCAAGTGGCCGCTCCATGCGTGCTCTTGCTCAAGGGCGATCGCTGCCTTCGCCGACCAAGCATTTCAACTCGAGATACTCGGAGGTCCGTTGCGGTCTTACACGGAGCGTACCAAGACCGTGCCGAGCGAAATTGAGTACGAGTTCGCAACAATCCGAGATAACGGCTACGCCGAGTGCGTCGAAGAAATAGAAGTGGGTGTCTCCAGTGTCGCGGCTTCCATTCGATTCGGAGAATTTGGTGTGCCGTTCAGCGTTGGTGCGACGGGACCCATCCGCCGTTTTACCAGCCGCCACCGAAAGAAGATCACGGCTGGTCTGCAAGTGGCCCACTTAGGCGTTCAGCGTTGACTTGGTGCGCCGAAGAGTGTTTCCGGAGAATAAGTCTTCTGCCACAGGACTGATGTTTGGACAGGCCACGAAGCTTGGTGTCGCGATGAATGAAGGAGGAGAACAATGAATGAATCGAACAGGGTGGCTACCGAAGCCAGGCCTATGCACGGCTCGGAGCGAGGCAGGCCGATCGATCCCCCCGAGCCGAACCTCACGCCCGAAGCGATGGTGGCTCGAGCTCGCGAGCTCGTACCGCGCCTCCGCGAGCGGGCGGCGGCGGCGGACCGTCTGCGCACGCTCCCGCCCGAGACCTACAAGGACTTTTTGGACGCGGGCTTCTACCGGATCCTGCAGCCGCGCCGTTTCGGTGGCTACGAGTTCGATCTGCGGACCTTCTGCGACGTCATGATCGAGATCACGCGGGGCTGCGGCTCATCGGGCTGGGTGCTCTGCCTGACGGCGGCCCACGTCTTCCACATGGCCGGGGTATCCGAAGAGGGGCAGATCGAGATGTACGGGGACGACGGAGACTTCCGCGCGCCGATGACCTTCGCACCGCAGGGGACGGCCACCCCCGTCGACGGGGGCTACCGCATCAATGGCCGCTGGAATTACAACTCCGGCGGCGACTACGCGAACTGGCTCGGCGTCTCCGCGGTCGTTCCCGGCGATACGGCGGGCGGGCCTCCCCGGGACACGATCCTCGCGTACCTCCGGCAGGAGGAATGCGAGGTCTTCGACGACTGGTTCGTCATGGGCCTGCGCGGAACCGGCTCGAAGCAGGCGATCATCGAGGACGTCTTCGTCCCCGAGCGGCGCGTGCTCTCCCAGCTTCCCTGGTTCGCGGGTCGGGCCCCGGGTTACGGCGTCCACGAGAATCCCTTCTACCGGACGTCGCCGTTCGACGTCTTCCTCGCCGAGCTGGCGTGCATCTGCGTGGGCCTCGCAGAGTCAGCGATCGACGCCTTTTACGAGCGGGCGATGACGAAGGTCAATAGCTATCCGCCGTTTACGCCCGTAAAGAATGAGCGATCGGTACAGCGCCTCATCGGTCTCGCGCGCGCCAAGACCGACGTTGCCCAGGCGGTGCTCCAACGCATCATCGATGATCAGAAGCGTCGCATGGAGAAGATCGCGCAGAGCGGTCCCGTCGAGGTGACCGAGGAAGAGACGCGACGTACCTTCATGCTTGCCCACCAGACGCTCCACCTCGTCCGCGAGGCCGTGGAGCCGCTCTTCGACGCGAGCGGCACGAGCGCCGCTCTGACCGGTCAGCCTATGGAACGGATCTTCCGGGACCTCAACATGGTTCGAACCCACTACATGATGAACGGCGACCGGACTGCCGAGAACTGGGGGGCCACGTTCTTTGGGCAGGAGGCGTACAGCCTGTTCTAGGGCAGCGGCAACGATTCGGGGGAAAGTGGGCCACTTCGGGCTTTCCCTGGTCGAGAGTGTTGTCGTCGGAGGCAGCGGACCGCACGGGCAGGCGAGTGAAGTGCGCATGCGAGCAGGATTTTTGGGCTACCGGGCCGGCGAGGCAAGGAGCGGGAGCAGTGGGGGGAGGGGGCGGGAGCACGTCCCTCACTACGGGTGATGGTATGTGGGATAAGGGAGGAGTTTCCCTTGATTTTTTCCGCCAACTGGCCCAGTTTCTCTCCAATAGCTGCCGATGACCTACTGGGGCCGCCTTCAGCCACGTCACCTACATGAGTCAATATATCCAGCCGGCTGGGCTGGCGAAGAATGAAGAGGACTTTGCCCTCGGATTCTTCGTACCGTTCAATGCACCCGGCCTCACCTTCATGGGCCGCTACTCGTATGAACATCTGGCCTGAGCGATTACCCGCAACGTTGACAGGGCTGGGCAGGGTGCTATGGGGGCAGAAAGTGGGTTGATGTAGAACCGCGCTCTGGCAAAGGTATCACTCAGACCGATTCGTGTTGGGCCAACGTTCTCCTCACGGAGGCATCCTATGAAGTTTGGGGTCTTTCTGCCGAACGGCAGCAATGGCTACATCATGAGCAAGGCGATTCCGCCGTATATGCCAACCTGGGAGCTGAACAGAGATATTACCCTTGAAGCGGAGCGTCTCGGATTCGATTTCGTCTTATCCATGATGAAATTTCGTGGGTTTGGGGGCGAGACCGGATATTGGGATGGCTGCCTGGAGTCGTTTTCACTGACCTCGGCCCTAGCCACAGTAACGCAGCGGATCGGCTTGATTCCGACCGCATCGCTCCTTGCGCTTCACCCGGCTTATGTGGCGCGCACCATGGCAACCCTGGACGATATTAGCGGTGGTCGTGTCGCGCTCAATATTGTCACAGGCTGGAATAAGCCTGAGTATGCCCAGATGGGTCTGTGGCGCGGGGATGCGTATTACGAGCAACGCTATGCGTATGCGCTTGACTACGTACACGTGCTGCGGACCCTGTGGAGAGACGGGACCATGACCCACCACAGTGCCTATTTTGATTTGGACGACTGTCAGTGTTTTCCCACTCCCACCCACGAGATTCCCCTTGTCTCGGCGGGGCAGTCGAGCGCCGGACAGGATTTTGTCTCTCAGGTTGGTGGACACAGTTTTGCGATGGTCGCACCCGAACGGCTGCATACTATCGCCGCCGGCCTCAAGCAAGCCGGCGTAAAGTACGATACGCGGGTGGGCACCTACGGCTTGTTTCAAATTGTCGCGGCAGAAACCGACGACCGGGCCTGGCAGACAGCCTCAGATATTGTAGCCGGTGGCGATATAGAAGCCATCAAGTCGCTGGTCTACTCGGCGAGTCTGGACACGGTCAAGGGTGGTACATCGGGCCAGTTCCGGAATGAAGATGCCAGTGCTGATGCAGACTTACTGGCCGGAGACATTGAGACCGGGAATATGGTGTTTATGAACGTGCCTGTCCTTATCGGTTCGTATGAAACCGTCGCTCGAAAGATCGACCGAATTGCCGAGGACCACAATATTGAAGGCATGCTGTTCTGCTGGCCAGACTGGGTCGCCGGGATTCGGACCTTTGGCGAGCGGGTGTTGCCATTGATCGGTTGTCGGAAAAACTGGGATGGGGAAACCATGGGAGACCTGCGGACGCTCCGGGCTGACTACTGAACCACTAGCCTCTCATCGTATCGGCTCAAAAGGAGAAAGCCATGCAACAATCGACACCCAAGGCGCCGCTCTTGACCCTCCAGGACAATCCCAGCGGCAACGGTCAGGCTCTACCCCAGTCCGACACTGCCTCGCCCCAAGTCGTCCGCGAGCCCCCAACCGGCGAAGAATTTCTCGCCGGACTGCGTGACGGACGGGTCATCTATTTCGATGGGGAATTAGTCAAGGATGTCACCACCCACCCGGCCTTTGCCACCAGCGCCCGCTCGTATGCCCGCATGTACGACACGCTCCACGACCCGGAAAGGCATGACCTCTTGACGTATGTGACGGAGCGGGGGGCCCGTTCACACAAGTTCTACAAACTCCCCCGTACCCATCAAGACCTGTTCGAAGCCCGGGATGCCATCGCCGAGTGGGCCCGCTTGAGTTGGGGCACGCTGTCGCGCGGACCTGACTATAAGGCCGCGTTGGTCGGGACCTTGGCCGGAGATGTGGACTTTTATGGCGAGTACGGTCCGAACGTGCAGCGTTGGTATGAGAAGATCGCCGATGAAGTCATGTTCGTCAATCTGAGCCTGGTCAATCCAGCCGGCGACCGTTCAAAACCGCCGGCCGAGCAGCGGGATGTCTATATGCACGTCGTTAAGGAGCGCGACGATGGCATTGTCGTGCGTGGGGCGCGCATGGTCTCCACCGGCGCCGCCTTCAGCCATGTCACCTATCTGAGCCAATATGTCCAGCCGGCTGGGCTGGTTGAGGGCGAAGAGGACTTTGCGATCGGATTCTTCGTGCCCTTCAACGCTCCCGGCCTCACCTTCATAGGCCGATACTCCTACGAACATTTGGCCAAAAAGATTGGCTCCCCCTTTGACTATCCGCTCTCCAGTCGGTTTGACGAGTCTGACTTGAGTATCGTGCTCGACGATGTGTTTATTCCCTGGGAAGACGTGACCGTGTACCGTAATCCTGCGGTTGTGAACGGTCTCTTCCCACGTGGCTTTGCTCAGCGGTTTGCCTTCCACGCCGCGGCCCGGACCGCGGTCAAGCTCGACTTTATCTGCGGCTTACTGCTTCAGGCGACGGAAATGCAGCAGAAGACCGGCAAGCGTGAGGTACAATCGGTGATCGGTGAGTTGCTCGGTATGCGGCACAACATCTGGGCACTGTCCACCGCAATGGCGGCGGATGCCGAGCCGGGGCCGGGAGGCTATCTGCTGCCAAAGACCGAGTATGCACTCCAATGGCGGAATATTTACGGCGACACCTTCACTAAGGCGCGGACCATATTCCAGAACCTGTTGTCCGGCAACCTGATCCAGATCCCCTCCTCGGCCCGGGATTTTAAGAACCCTGCCACTCGTCCCTTACTTGACCGTTACTGGAAAGGGGCCACCGCCACAGCAGAAGAACGGGTGAAACTCCTGCGCGTGATCTGGGATTTGTTTCTGACCGAGTTCGCTGGCCGGACAGAGGCGCATGAGCGTAACTTCGCCGGCGGTTATGAAGCCAATCGGGTCGAGACCTATCAGGCAGCCGAGCATTCGGGTCTGAATGCCTCGATGAAAGCCATGGTCGACGAGTGCATGAGCCACTATGATCTGGATGGCTGGACAGATGCTACCTGGGCAGACGTACCTTGGTCACTCCCGGATTCAGAATAGAAGTTAGGCCGTGCTCGCGCGTTCTCACCAACTGCCTTTGCGCTGAGAGCCGCCCGGTCCACTATAGGATGCGGTAAAGCCGGGCTCTTGTTGGAACAAATCTTTCGGAATCGACCGAAGGGCTCGCTTCCAGGCGGCGACTAAGCGATCCTCGGCCGCATAGTCAAACGGGTCTTGCAGCATCACTTCCTCCCGCCCCCCATATGCCAATGGATGGTCGCGTAACCAAACCGCCGCCTGTTTGATGCCCTCAACCGGCGAGACGATATCCCGATAGCCGAGCTCTGATTTGATTTTGGTGAGATCAAACATCCGGTGGGTCGTCCAGGGTTGTGAGATTAACGGTCTGGCACTGACGGCCAGCTCATACGGCATCGAAATAATCTCCCACTCGTGACCGAGCGCTTCGGCACATAATTGCACGACCTGCTTTAAGGTTAAGACATGCTCATCGCCACAGTTATACACCTGCCCGGCGGCGACTTCGGGTTGATCCACGGCCAACAGCAGGGCGTGAGCGGCGTTGGCAGCAGCGCCGGAGTGATTCAGCGATAAGCCGTCGTCCGGGAGGACGATGAACGGCCGTCTGTCCAAGATGCGACGAACAATGGACCATTCGCGCGGAACGACTTGATAGGCGCCATAGATTTGGGGATACCGAAAATGCGTGGCGTTCGGGTGGTGTGTGAAAACCACTTCTTCCGAGCGATACACCCGGTAGCCTTTGCCGTCCTCTGCTTCGCTCGTCGTCTTGACCGCGTCCTCCCCAGTGGGCACAGGCAGGCCCGGCGGATGGACCATATCCGCGTTCATAAAGCCCCGGTAGGCAGGCCCTCCCCCGACCGAAATAAACCGCTCCGTCCGGCCAACCATAATCTCAGCCACCCGCCGTAAACGGCCGTACATGGCCAGGGTTATATCAAAATGGGAATCATCGAGAGCGTCAATCAACGTCTGCTCATCAAACGGGTTGGTATGAATATGGATCACGGATTTGGGAATCTCATCCACTTCGTGGTTACCTGTGTGAAGAATAGCGACATCGTATCCTCGCGCAAGCAATCCGTTGACAATAAAGTGACCGGTCGGTCCGGTCCCGCCGATAACCAGGGCTCGCATGCTTAGTGCACTCCAGTCGGCTTTTCACGCATTCGTTTCGCGCTATCCGGTTTTCTATCTAGGAATCACCGGCAGCAGGACGTAGGACGCCCGGTCTTCCTGATGAAACACGGTCTGCTGGGCGGATACTCCCTGCGTGCCCTCGCCAAACGGCTCGCCCGTGTTCAGGTTGCGGTCAAACTCCGGGAAATGGCTGGAGCTGATTTCCAGCCGGAGACGGTGGCCCGGCAGGAAGACGTTGCTCGTCGCCCAGAGATCAATCGTAAACTGATACGGCCTGTTCGCTTCCATCAACTCGGGCGTAGACGCAGAGTCCCGATAACGGGCGCGGATGATACCATTGAGCAGGTTCTGCGCATAGCCGTCCGGATGGACGTCAACAAGTTTGGCTGTGAAGTCTGTGTCCACGGCTGAAGATGATGCCCACAGTGTGACTGTCACTGGTCCAGTTATTTCCAGCGGCTGAGAAAGCGGTTCGGAGGTGTAGACTAGAACATCATGACGTTCTTCGACCGGGCGTTGATCCTGGACGCCCATATCCACGGCCAGGTTATTGCCGCCCAGTGACGGCACCGGATTGTCAGGATCATAGACATACGTGTCTGCCTGCTCTTGGCTAGGCGGTACGGTTGAGAGGGTCCCGTTCCCGTTGAGCGTGTTCGCCTCACCGTCGCTATGCAGGAAATAACGCATCTGGCGCATGTTGGATGGTGGCCAGTCGGACAAGTGTTGCCAGCTATTTTCACCCAGAGTGAAGATGCTGACTGGCGGCTCGTCCATCATCCCGTTGTCTATGTCTTTGAGCCAATAATCGAACCAGCGCAGTAAGGTCTCATTCAGGTCTATCAAGGCGTTCGGGCCAAAATCAATATCACCCGCACCGCGCGAAGCCGGCGTCGTATAGGGTAAAAGATGGCCCCACGGTCCGATGATCAGCCGTTGGCCAGCTCGGGCTACCTCAAACTGACTTTTCCGAATGATGCTCTGATACGCGGCTGGCCCACCCTCGGCAAATGTATCGTACCACGAGGTCACATGGAGCATCGGTGTCCGAATAGTCTCGGCAAAGCGGTTCACATTGGCCCGATACCAGTACTCGCCGTCGTCAGCATGGGCGATGTGATCGGCCATGTATGGCGCGGTTTCTTTGAGCAATTCGCCCCAATCCTTGATGGGCAGGTGACGATACCACTCGTCGGTCAGGGGGGTGAAGGCGTTCAAGCCCCAGCGGGTCGTCCGCACACCGGCCAGCTCGCCACCTTCGACATACTCCTTCATCTTTTCCATCAGATCTCTCCGACCCTGGCGCTTGAGCGTATTGAGGCCCTTGAAGATGGCATACGGCACCATCCAGCCCCACTTCGACACCCCGCCGGTCTGGTAGATCCAACTGGCATGATAGTCAGCTGAGGATGAAACTGGCGCCATACACTGGAGGGATGGCGGCATGGGGTCGTTACAGGCAATCAGATACTGCGTCAGCCCCAAATAGGACTGGCCGGTCGTCCCTACCCGGCCGTTCGACCACGGCAGGCGGGCGGCCCATTCGACGGCGTCGTAGCCGTCGGCGGCTTCTTGAAAGATGGTGTCGTACTCGCCTTCGGACTCGAAACGGCCGCGGCAGTCCTGGGTAATAAAGACATAGCCATACTGCGCATACGAGGCGTTGAGGCCGTTGGGATCGGCGGAGCCCTTTTTGCCATACGGAGTGCGGCTCAGCAGGACGGGAAAACGCTCGTCCGAGTCCGGCCGGACCACGTCGGCGTACAGCGTGACCCCATCCCGGGTTTTCATCGGGACACTCTCTTCAGCGGTGACTTTGTACTGTTTGCGCGCTTGGACGATCATGGCTCCCTCCTTGATATGCGTCATACCACCTCAGCTACACGCACGATATATTAGCGAGAAGATTGACCCCAGAGCAACGGAACCTTTATGAGGGAGGAGCTTCGCAAACTGTTCTTACGCATTGATGACACAATCGAGATGACACTGGAGGAACACCAATGGCAGAGCCCGATACCCTGTGTGGCTGGGGAGACCAGGACAAAGTTGACTATTTTGTACGGCGGAGCGCATTCTTGATTCCGAAGCGCCTTGAGCAACTCAATACTCTGCTCGACCTCTTCCCCTGGTCGGCTGATGAACCGATTCGCGTGCTCGATTTAGGCGCGGGCTATGGTGCGGTCACGGAGACGATTCTCTCCCGTTATCCACACGCAAAGGTCACCTGGGTTGACGGCTCGACCGCCATGCACGAGCATGCTGAGCCCCGCCTCAACAAATATGGCTCGCACGTCGAATTTTTTCTGCGCGACCTGGCCGATCCCACCTGGCATGTCGATCTGCCCGAACCGTTTCATGCCGCAGTCTCAGCCATTGCGCTGCATCACCTGACTGACAGTCGTAAAAGCCAATTATGTGCCGAGGTGTTCAACCTGCTCCAACCTGGCGGTCTGTTTCTCAATAATGATGTCGTTGCCGGCGACCCGGCGTTACGCGACCAGTTTACGCCCTTGGCCGATCGAGTGATTCAGCAGCAGGTCCAGGAACAGACCGGGGATCTCCACTCGCTCGAAGAAATTCGCCAAGTGCGGACCGCCTTGCCGCGTCCCGAGGGGCAGCGCAGCCACATCGCTCCGCTGGAGCCTCAGCTCAATTGGTGGCGAGAGGCTGGCTTTACGATTGTGGACTGCTATTGGAAGTTTCTGAACTTTGCGATTTTTGGTGGCTTCAAGCCTCAAGCCGATAGCTGAGGAGAGCACGCGTCAGTTCGGTGCGATACTCGTCTTGACGAGTTCATGCTCTTCCCCGAAAACAATCTGCCCAGCCGCATCTTGGGCGCGAATACGCGCTTCGATTGCAGGGGACAACTGCAAGTTTCGCTCCTCAGGAAACTTATCCTTGTATAAATGCGGACGTAAAAAGAATTCTTCCGGAGTTCTGATTATCGCTTGAGTTTTTAAAGGAGCGGGGAACCAACCGCGCCGCATAAAGTCGGGCGAGAAGAACACATCCACGTCTTTCTGCGACCATTCTTTGACCTGCATGGCATCGTGCAGGGTGTAGCCATAATAGTCTTCCTGGGCATCCCACCAGACCGCAATCAGGTTGTGATAGCCGCGATCCCCGAGGTTCGGATTCATCATTTGGGTCATCCGTTCCTCAACAAAGATAAGCTCATCCTGCTGTCCGTACACCTCTATCCGCAGCGGATAGAAATAGTGCTGCTCTACCCAATATAGGACCTTAGTGGCGTAATAATCCGGCAGCCAGTCCGACTTTGGACGGGATTCCAGGACGTAGGTGCGCACGCCACCGTCCGGCTGATAATGCGGATAGTCGTCCCCCATGATTTTCAGGTCCTGGACCGGAACGTCGCTAAAGCTTCCCTCCGCGGTCGCCAGGGTGATGATCGGGCGCGTTTTGGGAAAGCGAACCGTCTCGGTCAGGGTATCGGTTCCGAGTACGCGCCACGAAAACTCCCAGGCGTCACGACCGAGCGAGTCATCAAACGTCATCGGCCAGGTGGCCATTTTGTCTTCTCGCTGGGGTTGCGGGAAGCGGCGCACCCGACGGATAGCTGGCGAATAGCCAAACAGGTCGGCCTTGGTACGCTTCTCCCGATCGGTCCGGTAGGTAATGAAGAGCATTTGATTGCCGTAATTTTCAGGTGGAGATAAATCCTGCGTCAGCCAGTGCGCCAACAGTTCCCCCGGTTGCGCGGTCAGGTGACCCATCAGGCCCTCGGGTTTCCGATAATGCACCAGGACAAGAATTTGTGAACTGGACAGAGAGCCGCTGGGAGTCAGCAGCCCCATATCTTCGACCTGGACGCAGTTCCAGCGCGGCATATGCGGGAATTCCATAGCGCGAAAGCCCATTTCCTCAGCCGTGTAGGGGGCGCGAAACGGATAGGCTTCGGCCGGCAGATACGGGATGGTCGCATCGCGGGGCGTGTCCTGCGCCATATCGATAGCAATCCGCTCTTCTTCGGAAAGCTCGGCCAGCGTCTTCCAGGTTTTCTCCGGTCGCTCGTTCTGGTCTTCCGCGGCCCAGAGGGGCGGCATATAAAAAACGAGGCTGAAACCAAGAAGGCCAACAAGTCCTACGCTGAGGCCGAGAAGATATTTCAGATGGTCAAGCTGCCTGGGCTCGCTCCGCATTCAGTCTCTCCTTTCGCTTTCGTCACGCTCATGACCTATTGGGCTGCATATCCCCCGTCAACCGTAAACACCGAACCAGTGACCCATGACGACTCATCCGAGGCCAGGAATAATCCCATGGATGCAACATCTTCTGGCGTGCCCACACGACCAAGTGGATGGCTCTTGGCCACGCGTTCCAGGCGTTTGGGATTGGAACTATGCAGAACGTGAGCCATCATCGGCGTATCCACAGCACCAGGACACATGACATTGCAACGGATGTTCTTGGCAGCATAGGCCGTCGCAATTGCCTTGGTCAGCGAAACCACGCCACCTTTGGCCGCAGTATAGGCGTGGACATTACCAACGCCCAGGATCCCGGCCAACGAAGAAACGTTGATAATCGATCCGCCCCCGACTTTAGTCATTTCGGGAATCGCATATTTACAGCCCAAGTAGACGCTCTTGAGATTCACATTCAGAACGAAATCCCACATCTCTTCTTCGAGGTTGGTGACGGTCGTGTCGTGCTTATGCAGGACAGCCGCGTTGTTATACATGATGTGTAAACCACCGTACGTCTCGACCGCCCGGTCAACAGCCGTTTCGATATCGGCTGCATTTGAGACATCGGTCTCCTGAAACACCGCGTCTCCTCCAGCCGCTTTGACCAGCTCTACCGTCTCGTTGCCGCCCTCGACTTTAATGTCTGTGACAACGACCTTTGCGTCCTCTTGGGCGAACATCACTGCGGCAGCCCGTCCCTGTCCACCGCCGGAGCCGGTGATTAATGCGACCTTATCCGTTAATCGTCCTGGCATAAGCACCTCTCCTCCTTCGATTGACTCTCTGCACAAACGCGACTGCCCCGTTCTCTAACAGAATTGTGCTCTAACAGAACACGGCGAGAAGCACCACACGCGGCTATGCCTTGGCCTTTATCCTCTGACCGATTACGATGAGTCTGCTCCCCGCTTCTGGACGAAAAAGATGAAAAAGTCGCTTGGCTGGGCCTACCTCTTATTTGCTTTAAGTCTTTTTGGACTCGCTGGCCTGCATACGATCTACTTGGGAAAGCCACTGAAGGGGGTCTTTTTTCTGCTTGCGACCTGGGCCGGACTCTGGGCCCTCACCCAGGTGCTCATTCTTCCTTCGCCGAGTATCCCGCTTGTCATCGGGCTGGCGCTGCCGAGGCTGTGGCAGAATCTTGTGTTCACCATCCCCTCCCCAAGCCTGCCCCTGGTGATCGGGCTGCTGGCCCTGCCCGTTATTGGGGTATGGTGGTGGGTCGATCTCTTTTCCCTGCCCCGGCAGACCCGGAAAGCAAACGAGCAGAGTGAAAGCACACGGCGATAGCGAGCCTGGGAATCATCGACATCGCTCCAAACTTCCAGTACAGTGCGCTTCGAGACTCAAGAGGTGTGTAATGGACGCCGAAAGCATTAAAACCGATATCAGAGACTATATTGCCACGGTCACGATCGATCGTCCGCCCGTTAATGCCATGAATCGGCAGATGTTTGACGAGATTCAAGCCTCCTTTGATGCACTGAATAATCGTCCTGATGTCCGGGTGGCCATCTTTACCGGGGCGGGGAAATGTTTTTGCGCCGGCGCGGATATGAAAGCACGGTCGCGCTCGTTGGATGACGGTGCACAACAACCGCGTCACGGGGCCATGTGGGCTCACTCGCGGGCAGCGCGCGAAGCTTTTCATTCCATTCTGGAATGTTCCGTCCCCGTCATCGGTGCGATCAATGGCCCGGCTCTGGGTGGAGGGCTGGCCCTGGTGGCATCGTGCGATATGCTGATTGCGTCAGAACGGGCGCTGATCGGTCTGCCTGAAATCGACGTTGGTCTGTTGGGCGGCGGTCGCCATACCCAGCGCTTATTCGGTGTCTATAAAGCTCGCAAGATGATGTACACGGGCGAACGGATCGGCGCGCAGGAATTATACCGTCGGGGCATTGTTGAGAAAGTTGTTCCGCCGGAGCGCCTCATGGACGAAGCTCGGGCTCAGGCACAAGTGATTGCCGACAAAAGTCCGCTGGCCATCCGGCTTGCCAAACATGCCATGAATGCGATTGAGTTCATGGATCTGCGCGATGGCTATCGCTTTGAGCAAAATATGACGCACGAGCTGACGGGGAGTGATGACGCCAAAGAGGCGGCCCGGGCGTTTGTGGAAAAACGGAAGCCTGTATTTACAGGACACTGACAAAAAGGAGAGACAGGTATGCTGTTTGGCTATTTTACTGAGCGGCCGTATCGTTGGGTCAACGAAGACGAAGTGCTTGAGCACCGGGGTTTCTTTGCCCTGCCCAACTCGCGCTTTGACCGCGACAAGGCCGCCGATGACTATAACTTTTTTCTCGACGAATACTGCTACGCAGAAGAAGTCGGTTTTGATGCGCTCATGCTGAACGAGCACCACGGCAACCCTTTCTGCATGGGCAGCGTCATGAATGTCGAAGCCGCCATCCTGGCGCGTATTACCAGCAAGGCCAAGATCGTCCTGATCGGCAATCCGTTGCCCGTGCTGAAGCATCCGCTGCGGATGGCCGAAGAGCTGGCCGAGATCGATCTGATTTCGCGCGGGCGTCTCGTCACCGGCTGGGTGCGCGGAGCGGGCAGCGAGCAGTTCTTCAATAATGCCAACCCGGCCTATAATCGGGAGATGTTCAACGAAGCCCACGACTTCATTATCCAGGCCTGGACCAAGCCCGGTCCGTGGCGCTACGAGGGCAAGCATTTTCATTATCGCCACGTCAATCCGTGGGCGTTGCCCTATCAGAAGCCGCATCCGCAAATGTGGATTCCCGGCGTGTTGAGTCCGGAGACGGTGCACTGGGCGGCCCAGCATAACTATCCCTATCTGGCCCTGGTGACCGCCCTGAGTCCAACCTGCGACTTGCTCGACTATTACGCCGATACCGCGGCTGAAAATGGCTATCAGGCCGGCACGGAAAATTTTGCCTATTTGATCGGCGTGTTCTGCGCGGACACGGATGAAAAGGCGCAGGAGCTGGGCAAAGGGTTTGTGTGGGGTGGCGGAGCGAGTGCGTTCTCCAGACCGGAACATACCTTACCGCCGGGCTATAATTCCAAAAACGCCATTCGCCTGCTGGCCCAGCGTCCGAGCGGCGGCTGGGTCGGGGTTGATTCGGACCGGCTCAAAGAGGCGCAGCAAGGTCGCAGGAAGAAGAAGAGTACAGACCTGAATGAGGTTCGCCAAAAGCTGGAGAAATCGTATAAGCGCGCCCAGGACGACTACCTGATGATCGTCGGCTCGCCCAAGACCGTGATTGAAAAGATCAAGACCATGATCCGCGTGCTGCGGCCAGGAACATTCGCCTGCTTCCAGGTTCAAGGACCAGTCGGCAACGAAGACCGGCTGAACAGCATTCGCCTGATGGGCCAGGAGGTCATTCCCGCGGTCAAAGAATACGCCAAGGAAATCGAGCTGGTCGATCCATTCACCCGCGTACCGGGCTCGGTCAAACTCACCCCAGGAACAAAACGCATGCCAGTCGTGGACCGCACTCCGCTGGTAGACCTCGGCATGCAGCCGAAGGCGTAGGATAGATTTTCCTTCACCGACGGGGGACCGGGCAACCACAGGGGGTTGCCCCTACCTTTTATCCCCTCTCCCGCTGGGAGAAGGCCAGGGTGAGGGTTCCCCTATACCGGGGCCTCGTGCATCCGCCACGACTTCTTCCCCGCCGGGAGATTAAACAGCTTGGCGGCATTTTCCCGCATGATGTCCTGGCGTTGCTCTTCGGTGATATGGGCGGCGTGGTCGGCCAGTAATTGCTGGGAGTGCGGCCAGGTGGAATCCGTATGCGGAAAATCACTCGCCCACAACAGTTGCTGGTGCGGCATGATATCGACCGCATGAAACGCGGTCGGATCGTCCTGGAAGGTCATCCAGACGTTGCTCTTGATATATTCGCTGGGCAGTTTTGACAGGCCATCAATAATCCCGCCCTCGGCGTTAATCCTGGCGGCGTGATCCATGCGGTACATATAGTGTGGCATCCAGCCGGCGTCGCCCTCGGCGCACACGAGTTTCAGGCGCGGATGGCGCTCGAAGACACCACCCAGGACCATGAGACCGACAACGTCCTGAACAGCCCGGATGATGCCCAGAAAATTATTCATCTCATGGCCTCGGTGCGGCATGTTCAGGCTACCGTCCCGCGAGGTCAGAATATGAAAACAGATGGGCAGTCCCAGGTCGGTTGCGCACTCCCACAGAGCGTCGTAGTCGGCGTGGTCATAGTCTTCGTAGATGGGCCGACCCGGCATCATCATGCCGACCATGCCCATGTCCTTGGCGCGCCGGAAATCCTCAATCGCGCTGTCCACACTCAAGACCGCGGTCTGCGCCAGACCCAGGATGCGGTTCGGAGCTTCGCTGCACATGGCCTGTAACCAGCGGTTATAGGCCAGCATGCAGGCGTTTTTATAATCGGGGTCGCGGTGCATGCACAGGCCCATGCCAATGGAAGCATAGATGGCTTCGGCCGCAATCCCGTCCTGGTCCATATACGGAATACGCGCGCGGCCACCATAGGCCCCCTCGCGAATATCCGGGAACCTGATTTTTGCCGCCCGGTTATTGCGTTCCGTGACCGTGAAGCCAGCACCGTCAATGAATCCCAATTGAATCGGACGCTTCATGCCGTGGACGACAAAGGCGTCCGTGCCATCGGGTTGTTCCACGATGCGCGGCGCGACGTCCCGGTATTTGGGTTCGATGTAGTCGATATAACAATTGGCTGGCTCACACACATGGCCGTCGGCTGAAATGATCCCTGCCGGTATCTCTTGCATCTTGCTCTCCGTTCCAGATCAGATTGGTCCTGACAGAAAAACGCTTGCGGCCCAGAGTACGGAAAGCGCGCTCTCTTTTCAAGAAAGCAGGGGAAACAGTGATTTCTACAGGGACTTATGGTAGGGGAGACACAACGTCAAAGGAGGGGGCCATGCCAGCAACGGCCAGCACACTCACCCAAGGACTCCGCATCGGCATCATCGGCGGGTCGATTGCCGGCTGCACTGCGGCGATCGAACTGCTGCGGTCAGGCTGCGAGGTCACGCTTTTAGAGCGCACGGGCGACACCCTGAAGGATAGAGGGGCGGGCATCGGCGTTCCGCCCTCGGTCATGGACACGTTCATTGAACGCGACCTGGTTGATGCCGATACCCCCTTCTTCGCCGGGCATGCGTTCACGCGTATCTGGCGCACAGAAACAGAGCGCCGGTACGGCTATCTTGCCTGGGACCAGCCCGCAAATTTGGCTTTGCTCAACTGGGGTGGACTATATAGAAACCTGCGCAAACGCGTTCCGGATAGGGTGTATCGCTCAGGGCAGCGGGCCGTGGCCTTACACCAGCAACCCGATGGAACGGTCCGGGTGGAGTTGGCCGATGGGTCCACGTCGGCATTTGACCTGGTGGTCTGTGCTGATGGTTACACCTCGCTTGGCCGGCGTATCCTCTTCCCTGATAGCGCCCTGCGGTATGCCGGCTATGTCTTGTGGCGGGGCTTCCTGCCTGAAAAGGAACTTGCAGAATCACAGCCGCTCGAAAGCGGCGTCCGCTGTTTAGGCTATCCGGGCGGACACGGTATTTTTTACTTTGTGCCGGGCCTGGACGGAGCGGTTGCGCCGGGCCAGCGGCTGGTGAATTGGGGTATGTATGTCCCGATTGCCACCTCCGCGCTGGCTGATTTTCTGACCGACAAAGACGGCCACGCGCACTCGGGCTCGCTCCCCCCAGGCGGTATGCCCCTGGCCACGGAAACCGAGTTGAAACAGCGCGCCTACGAACGGCTGCCCGACTATTACGCCGAGATCGTCGATACCTGCCGGGACACATTTGCCTACGCCATTTATGACTGTGAAGTCCCGGCCTATCGCAAAGGCCGAGTCTGTTTGGTCGGCGACGCCGGGGCCTTCGCCCGCCCACACACGGCCGCCGGCGCACTCAAGGGGATTAACGATGCCATCGCCCTGGGCGAAGCGCTCACGACTCATAGCTCATTGGAAGCGGCGCTCAGCCAGTGGGACACAACCCGGACCGATACGAACAACGACCTGGTGAGATTTGGCAATCAGCTCGGACGCGCGCTCGTCCTGGAGATTCCCGACTGGTCGCAGATGGACGCTCGGAGCATGGAGCAGTGGTTCACGTCGATCGTGACGATCAAAACCGAAGTCCTCGATCCCGACCTGCAGAGTACAGATGCCGCGCGGCCGTGACAAAACTCGCTCGAAAGCGTTGATTTCCAGTATTGAGAAGGAGTAGACAGGGAAGAAGAAACTGAGTGAAGGAGGGTTTCATGACTACCATCCTTGCGATAACCGCGTTCTTTCTTATCGCTTTGGTTCTGGTCGGCCTGCTCGCCCAACGGGCAGACCGGATACGAGACGAGGCCGCTCAGGAGGAAGAGCCAAACCAGCAGTAAGGCGTGTCAGCCAGAGAAAAGGGGGAACAATCCATGGCAGCGACGGCGGAACGTAAACCAGAGGCAAACAGCATTTTTCAACAGGCCGTTGCAACCACGCTCCGGGAGAACGGCGAGCTTGGGATGCAAGTCGCAGTGTATCTCGATGGCGAGCAAGTCGTGGATGTCTGGGGTGGTATTGCCGACGAGACCACTGGACGAGCAGTCGATGGGGATACGCTCTTCCCCTCCTTCTCTGTCATCAAGGCGACCACGGCCACCGCGCTCCATCTCCAGGCTGAACGGGGCTTGATTGAGTATGATGCGCCTATTGCGCGCTACTGGCCCGAGTTTGCAGCGCACGGCAAAGACACCGCAACCGTCCGGGATGCGCTGAGCCATCGCCTGGGCATTCCGTATATGCCCGAGAGTGTCACGCCCGAACTCATGAGCAATTATGACTGGATGGTCGATCAACTGGCTAATATGGAGCCGATCTTCACGGCTGGCACGCAGAATGCCTATATGTGTTACACCTTCGGCTGGGTCGTTGCCGAGTGCGTGCGCCGGACCGATCCCAAACATCGGCCCTACAGCACGTTCGTACAGGAAGAGATCTGTGCGCCCCTTGGCATGACGGATCTCTGGATCGGGATTCCTGAAGAAACCGAACCGCGCGTGGCTCGGCTGAAGAACGCACCTCCACTGCCATTACCGGCAGATGCGCCGATCCTGCGTGCCATGCCGCCTCAGGTCGGAGCGACTGAGGAGGTCTTCGGCCGTTCCGATATGCGACGCGGCTGCATTCCGGGTGCCCACGGCATTATGAACGCCCGCAGCTCAGCCCGGCTATTTGCCATGCTGGCCAATGGTGGAGAACTGGACGGCGTTCGCTTGCTGTCCGAAGATCGGGTGAAGACGTTCAGCACTCCGCGTCCCGATACTGATCAGCCGGACACGGTGTTGGGCATGGCGATTCGCATGGGGACCGCCGGGCTGTGGGTCGGTGGGGTGAAAGATCCCAAATACCCGTTCCGCCTGGCAGGTTTGAATCCGCGGACGGTGTTTCATCCGGGTGCCGGCGGAGCGATTGCCTGGGCCGACCCGGACGCGCGCTTGGCGGTGGCGATCTGTCACAACCGCATGGTCCATAATCCAACGGTGACCTTCAAGCCCATTCAGGCTGCGGTCGAGCAGGTCTTTGGGGTCGTGTAAGGAGAGCGGAATGACGCTGCCTGATTCTGCAATCGTGCTTCAGCGTGGAGAAGGCGACTCGGTAGCCATTGGGACCGGCACCCGGTGTACGTTTAAGGTGAGGGGAAAAGACACCGAGGGTCATTTCGGTCTGTTCGAGTACACGATGGAACCGGGAACTGAGGGACCACGCCGCCATATTCACCGGCAGATGGCGGAAATATTCTACGTGGTCGAGGGAGCCATCGAACTCCTCGTCGGGGACGAGAAGATGACGGCCCAGGCCGGAACGACCGCCCTCGTCCCCAAGGAGGCGATACACGCCTTTTCCAACCCAGGTGCGCAGCGTTCAGTGTTGTTGATCATGTTTTGTCCGGCCGACTCGCGCGAGAAATATTTCGAGGGCCTGGCCGAACTCACCAAAGGCGGAAAACCGCCAGACCAACGCGCCCTCCTCGAATTGATGCGCAAGTATGACACGGAGCCAGTAGCGGAACCGCTCTATGGAGAGATAGAGACGCGCCAATAAAGCCCGAAGCTCACAGCAAAACACGCTCGCAGCGCAGCCCTTCGATTCGGCGGAAGTGTCTCTCATTTCGATGGCTAGGCTCATGGATTGGCTGGAGGGCGGTCGGCTCGATTGACTCGCTCGAGATCATCCGCGAAACGGTCCTCGCTCGGCTCGGTTTCTACCCAGGCGCTAAACGCTTCGCTCAAGGTTGTGTCTGAGCGCGACGGAAGGGGCGAGAGCTTGGCCACAGGCTCACTGTTTCGTTCAACGACGAAAACGTCCCTGCGGTATCGAACCTTGCCCAGGATGTCTCCCAACTTCCGCGCTAACTCCGTTGCGCTGACCTTGGTTTGCATGGATATGGATCATACATAAATACGTATTTCATGGAAGAGGAATAGCTCTGTTGAAATCCGCCTTCAATTTGACAGATCACCTGACCTGATGAGAATTTTCCCATGAAGACAATGCTCATGTCTGAATTCAAGGCAAAGTGCATCGCTGTTCTCAAGGAAGTGCGCCGCTCCCGCGAGCCCATGATCGTGACGCGGCGTGGGAAACCCATTGTGACTATCCAGCCATTCGCAACACTCCCTTCGGGCAAACAACTCGGCGGGCTGAAGGGCAAGATGACGATTCACGCCGACCTCGTCCACGCTGATTCGACCGATGATTGGGACATGCTGACGTGACGCTGTTGCTCACGGCGTCAGGCTTGCTGAAAGTACCTCTCTTGACTTGATATGGGGCGTATAGGATTTCAGTCAGAACGAAGAAGCAGAGGCCGGGCGGGCGAGTGCAGAGGCGCTGTAAATCACGACTGTAACCAGTCTTCCACCTGCACGCCTGGAACTCGTTGAAAATCTCGACTGTTTCCTGAGAGTAGCGTCCCTCCGTTTACCAGAGCAATTGAGGCGATCTTGAGGTCCATCGTACCGATACGGACTCCTTCCCGCCTCAGTCGTTTGAACTCGTCTGCCGCACGTTCGTCGAAAGGCAGAATCTGCCATTCAGCAAAAAAATCAAAAATTCTTACGAGACGTTCGTAATAGGCCACTTGCCGGTGGACATCAGTATAGCGATGGATCAACCCCAACCATCCCCGCATTTGCTCTTCGATAGTAATCGCGGTCGTGGCGATTTCATCAAGGGAAAGGGAGTCTAAGCGTGACTGCAAAGTAAATGCTTTCGGCCCATCTCGATACTGAAGAGCAGAGATATGGTCGGTATCAAGGACGATCATACACCCGTCTTGCGCCTATCCGCCGCACGGACGCGCTGACCTTCCTCAATGATCTCTTTCATAAGCGGGTCGTCGTCAAACATGCCTGCGGTCCGTCGCCAATCTTTTTTGCGCGCGGAGAGACTGACTTGTTGCCATAATGTATCTACAAGCTGCTCTAGCTTTACGACGCGCTCTTCCAGGCTTGTCTCCGGCATGGTGGTCTCCTCCTCACGGATGTCACATATTACTGTCTTTGACTATAACCTCCTCCTTAATAGTTGTGAATCATTCTTTGTCAGGCGCCACAGATGGCTTGCAGACTGCGGTTGAGCGGGTCTTTCGGCCATAAAGCAGAGGATATTCCTACGAGGCTACGCCTTGAGCGCTCCCCCACGCTGGGCTAACGTGTCGGCATGAACGCCCCACAGGAATACCAGCCGCAAGAGACGCTCACCTTCGACAATCGCTTTACGCGGGAATTGCCCGCCGACCCTGAAATCGGAAACACCCGCCGCCAGGTCACACGGGCGTGTTATTCCCGTGTCCAACCGACGCAGGTCGCTCAACCCCAGTTGGTTGCCTACGCGCGGGAAGTGGCCGAGGAATTGGGCCTTTCCCGCGCGTTTTGCGAATCGGACGATTTCCCCCACATCTTCTCGGGCAATCGGGTGCTGGACAGCATGGACCCCTACGCAATGTGTTACGGCGGTCATCAGTTTGGCAACTGGGCCGGGCAACTCGGGGATGGCCGGGCCATTAACCTAGGCGAGATCGTCGGTCCGACCGGAAAACACTGGGTAGTCCAACTCAAAGGGGCCGGCCCGACGCCCTATTCGCGCAGCGCGGACGGACTGGCCGTCCTGCGCTCGTCCATCCGCGAGTTCTTGTGCAGCGAAGCCATGTACCACCTCGGTGTCCCGACCACTCGGGCGCTCAGCCTGGTCTCAACGGGTGAACACGTCGTCCGCGATATGTTTTACGATGGCAACCCCAAACCCGAGCCGGGAGCCGTGGTGTGTCGGGTCGCGCCGTCTTTTGTGCGCTTTGGCAATTTTCAGATCTTTGCCGCCCGAGGGGAAATCGACGTCTTGCAACGGTTGGTAGACTACACAATCCGCACCGACTTTCCTCACCTGGGCGAGCCGTCCCAGGCGACCTATCTGGCTTGGTTCGAGGAAGTCTGCCGGACAACCGCCCAGATGATCGTACACTGGCTGCGGGTCGGCTTTGTCCACGGGGTCATGAACACGGATAATATGTCCATCCTGGGGTTAACGATAGACTACGGCCCGTACGGCTGGCTGGAAAACTATGACCCCAATTGGACGCCCAATACCACCGATGCCGCGGGTCATCGCTACGCCTTTGGCAAACAGCCCCAGATTGCCCATTGGAACCTGGTCCAGCTTGCCAATGCGATTTACCCCCTGATCGAACAGACGGAACCGCTGGAAAAAGCCTTGAGCAATTATGTCCAGGAATTTGAGTCGTGCTGGCAATCCACGATGACCCATAAACTGGGCCTTCAAGCCTTCAAGCCCGACCTGGACGATGGCCTGATCACCGGCCTGCTGGAAATTTTGCAACTGGCCGAGACCGATATGACCATCTTCTATCGACGGCTGGCGAGCCTTGAGCTCGGTGCCAAACCTGTAGACCAGCTCGACGACGCCACTTTCATACAACCCCTGTTCGACGCCTATTACGTCCCGGAGCAGTTGACCCCGGAGACAACGACCCGCATCGCCGCGTGGCTACGCCGCTATCACGACCGGGTGAGGGAAGATGGAACGGATAACGAGACGCGCCGAAAACGGATGAACGCCGTCAACCCCAAATATGTGCTCCGCAACTATCTTGCCCAGCTCGCTATCGACAAGGCCGAGCAGGGCGACCCCTCCATGGTGCACGACTTGCTGGAACTCCTCCGCCATCCCTATGATGAGCAGCCGGACAAAGAAGCTTACGCCCAAAAACGGCCCGACTGGGCCCGTCAGCGTCCCGGCTGTTCCATGCTGTCGTGCAGCTCGTGAGCTTCAGTTCAATCCGAACACCGCGTGGTAAGCCCTTTGGAAACGATTTATAGATAACAGGGATATGAAACACGGAAACACAACACGTTGACCATTAAGTGAAAGCAGGGGCATGTCCCTTCCAAAGGCAGAGCGCGCTGTAGTGGACATTCGCAAACTCCGTGACTACTGCTTGAATCCCTTACACGACGAAGGGAAGCATAAAGCGCGGCTGTTTGCCGCCCTGGGCCTCAACGCCAACGACGCTGAGGCACTACGTGACATCTTACTCCAGGTAGTCAAAACCCACGAAGCACGGTTAGGACGACGCGACGCGTATGGACAACGGTATCTTGTAGATTTCTTTCTTATATGGCGTGGCAAACGAACTCTGATCCGAAGTGGATGGATTATCGAGCATGGGAGGGATACCCCGAGGCTCACTACATGCTACCCTCTCTGAGAAAAAAGGTGGACTATGACAACCCCTATGAAACTGCTCGACGTAGTGGCCCTCACGGTTGACTTGCCTGACTATAAGCTATGGCGTGGGCAGGTTGGGACGATTGTAGAAATTATGGCGGATGGTGCAGCGTTTGAAGTCGAATTTTGTGACCGAGCGGGCCGGGCATACGAGTCGGTTGGCCTCCGCCCGGATCAGATCATGGTATTGCACTATGAGCCTTGGGCATCTCAACCACCATCTGCGCCGGAAACCGCCTAGAGGGATAGTAACACTCCCGGACGGTCCGGGCTGTTCGATGCTGTCGTGCAGTTCGTGGCGATGGGTCAGGAGAAAAGAATGGCACAGTTGACCACGCTTCCGACTGACAGCCCAGACGCACAGCGGATTACAGACGCGATAGAGGAATTGGAAGACATAGACGACGAGGTGACCGAGGAGGCCCTGCCGGAGATTCATGCCGATACCAAGAAACATGCTCGGCGAATGATTCTCGCACTCGAAAACCAGCCTATCGCCCCAACCGTTTACCCCACGACGGACGGCGAGGTCGCGCTGTATTTCAAGTCACCGGACGCGGCGTCTTCTGTTCTGATCCTGATAGGAAACGATGGGCAGGCTGCGTGTTTCTCGTATATCAACGGGAAAAACCGGTGTGCCCGGTACAACGATGTGGCTAACCTCCCGGACGCATTTGTGAAGGCGCAGGTACGGGCGCTTAAGGAAGCGGGGTTTGGAGAATAATACGTGAACATGCGACTTCTGAATTTGAAGGAATCCGAGATCAGGAGAAATGCAGAAGGAGAGAGCAATGGCACACCTGACAACCCTTCCGGCAACGGCAGACACCACGGACATTCTCCCGATCATTGAAAGGGACGGAGCGGTTATCCTGAAGGATATGCTCACCCCTGCCGGGGTCGATCAGGTTCTGAACGAAACCGGACCGTATATTGACGCCACGCGCAACGGCCAGGACCCTTTCGTCGGTCTCCGGACCACGCGCACGGGGGCGCTGGTGGCCCGTTCGCCGGCGTGCCGAGACCTGGTGACCAATCAATCAGTGTTGAAAGCTGCCCGGACCTTTCTGGCACCCTACTGCTCCCGCATTCAACTTCATCTCGGCCAGATTATTCGCATCCGCCCCGGCCAACCCAAGCAGGCGATCCACCGGGACCGCTGGGCCTGGGGAACGTATCTGAAAGATGTCGAGCCCCAGTTCAACACCATGTGGGCACTGACGGATTTTACCCGTGAGAACGGCGCAACCCGGGTTATTCCAGGCAGTCCGGATTGGCCGGACGGACGTCGGGCGGACAAGGACGAAATTGCTCAGGCCGAGATGACGCGCGGCTCGGTGCTGCTGTATACCGGCTCGGTCTTGCACGCCGCAGGCGCGAATGACTCGGACGATGACCGGATCGGCCTGAACATTACCTACTCGCTGGCCTGGCTGCGGCAGGAGGAAAACCAGTACCTGTCTTGTCCGCCCGAGATTGCAAAGACCTTATCAACAGAATTGCAGGACCTGCTCGGCTATACGCTGGGGAGTTACGCCCTGGGCTATTACACGCCGCCGCTGCCACCGGGAGAAGGCCCCGAGTCCATCGGACCACAATACGCCCTGGGCCGTGAGCAAGACGGAGAAGGCCTGGGCAGCGCGGAGCTGCGCCGGGAAATCCAAACCGCGACCGGCCTGACCGGAGCGGCGAGCGCGGACGCCGCAGACAAGGGGAATCTATGATCGATCGCAATTTTGAGATGATTCAAACCAACGGAGTCCGGCTGCGGACTGTTGTGGAGGGCGATGGACCGCTGGTGATTCTGCTCCACGGTTGGCCGCAGTGCTGGTATCTGTGGCGACACCAGATTGACCCGCTCGTGGCGGCGGGCTATCGCGTCGCCGTACCCGACCAACGCGGCTATGGCGGCAGTGAGTGCCCGCCCAATATCTCGGATTATAATATTCGCACCCTGGCCGCCGATGTGGCCGGTATCGCCCCGGCCCTGGGCCATGATGAATTCACCCTCATCGGCCATGACTGGGGCTGCGTTGTGGCCTGGAATACCGCCCTGCTGCACGAGGAGAGCTGTACCGCCGTGATGGGCCTGTCCGTTCCCTTTTGGCGCATGACGGATGCCGCGCTGAATCCGCCGGGCATGGACGACCAATTCTGGTATATGCGCTATTTTCAGGAAGAAGGCCGGGTTGAAGCCGAGCTTGAAAAGGATCTGGAACGCAGCCTGCGCATCCTCTACTACGGGCTGTGCGCCGACGCGCCGGCGCAGAGCTGGATGAAGCAACTGGAGCACCCCAAGTCGAGCGGCCTGCTAGACGCACTTCCCGAGCCACAGCAGTTGCCAGGCTGGCTCACGCCGGAAGACCTTGACTATTACGTCGAGCAGTACCGGACGAGCGGTTTCAGAGGACCGGTCAACTGGTACCGCAATATCCCGACGAATAACGGTATTACACCCGAACTCGAAGGCAAGAAATTCTCCCAGCCGGCGGCCTTTGTAGCTGGCGCGGCAGACGATGTCCTGCTCTACGATCCCAACTGGCGCGCCACGTTTCCGGACGCGTTTGAAGACCTGCGCTTTCTTGAAATCATCGAAGGCGCCGGGCATTGGGTGCAGGCGGAAAAACCGCAGGAAACAACCGCGTGCATCCTGCGCTTTTTACGCGGCCTGCAATAAAGAGAAACGGAGCGCCTGCGGCGCGGTCTCCGTCAGCCTACTTGCCCACCGCCTTGGCTCGCTCAAGCGAGGGCCGGGCATAGCACGCCTGCGCCCAGCGCTGCACATTGGCGTAGGCCGAAGAATCGAATTTCACCATCGCTAAAAGCAGCATCACTCCGGAGACGTTGAGGTCGGCGATGCTGAAGGCGTCACCAACCAGCCAGTCTTTATTGGCCAAGGTGTCGTCAAGCACCTTCAAGGGTCGGGTCAGGGTTTTCTCGGCAGCGGCGAGAACGGCTGCGTCGCGCTTTTCCTCAGGCGTAAAAAACTTTTGGACCACGATGTCCATCTGCGCCGGCTCGATCTCAGTCATGACCCATACACTCCATTGCCAAACCAGGGCTTCATTGGCAGGATTACGAGGATAGAGATCACCGCCGTAGGTTTTGGCCAAATAGAGATTGATCGCCATGGACTCAAACAGGGTCACCTCGCCGTCTTGTAAGGCGGGAATACGACCGTTCGGATTCACCGCCAGATACTCCGGCTTTTTCGACTCTTCCATGAAATTGACCGAGACGTGCTCATACTCAATGCCCACTTCCTCGATAGCCCAGAGCGAACGGATCGCCCGCGAGCCCGAAATTCCGTACAGCTTCGGTTTTGCCATGCTTGGGTTCCTTTCCCTTATTTTTCGTCGAGGTATATCAGTTTATACGGCTAACGTCTGCCCGGTGATCCGTCCAGGCACGGACCGACGACAGCGACCCAATAATCCGGTATACCGCCGTGTCAGCAAAGGAGACGCCGAATGAGTCAGATCCGAGATGAAGTCCTCACCGCCAACGCCGTCTACGCCAAGAACTTTGGCCAGAAGGCCGACTTGCCAGCCCCGCCCGGCAGGCGTTTTGCCATTCTGACCTGTATGGACGCCCGGCTCGATCCCGCCAAATATGCCGGCTTGACGGAGGGCGACGCGCACGTGATCCGCAACGCGGGCGGACGGGCGAGTGATGACGCCATCCGCTCCTTCGTGATTTCGTATAAACTCCTGGGGACGCGGGAGTGGTTTGTGATTCATCACACGCAGTGTGGCATGGCGACCTTCACCGATGAGGTGATGCGTAATCTCCTCGCCAGCAGCCTCCAGACCGCAACGATGGGCGCTTCAGGTTGGCAGGACTCTGGTGAGGGACCCGGTTCGACAGAGGGCAGCTATATCGATTGGCTGACGATCTCCGACAGCACACAGAGCGTTGTCGAAGATGTGACGCGCATCCGTAATCATCCCCTGGTTCCCGGCGATATCCCCATTTACGGTTATATCTACGACGTCAAAACGGGCAGGCTTGAAGAGGTGTCCGAAGCAACAGAAGCCGGGAAAGTTCGTTGAATGGACGATCCCAAGAACACAAAGACTATTACCGGCTATTGTGAACCCCTCTCACTCCGCGCCGGGGAGTCCATCCGCTGCATGGCCTCCAGCCATACGCCCGGTCCTGCCCGACTCGATCTCGTCCGTATTATCTGTGGCGACCCAACCCGGAGCGGACCTGGTTTCAAAGAGATAGAAGTCCCGAGCGATCTCCCCACCGAGGTTGTGCTGCACGAGCAGCCTTTACGGCCCGGCTCTTACGGCGAAGTCGATTTGTCAGGTGTCTCGGTAACCCGACAGACAAAATTCAAGGTACACGTCTTCGCGACGCGACCGGATCAGGATCAGACCCTGTTTTCGGTCGTCGGTGAATACGGACCGCTGCTGGTGCTGATACTGTCGAACAGGCGTCTTGTTACGCGCATTGGGAAAACCGAGCTGCTGCTCCGGGTGCAACCCCTCCAGGCTAAGCGCTGGTACCAAGTCGAAATCGCCGCAGACCTGAAGGCCGGAATTGTCACCGGAACCCTCACCCCACAGCCCAGCCGTTCGCCTGGCCAGGACGTCTTTGAGCAATTCGGGCCGCACATCGCTCGCACCTCACTCAGCGAAATCCCAACGGGGCCGCTCCAATGCTGTTTGTTCGCGGCTTCACCTGATGGCGATCACTTCGACGGTCGCCTTGCCAGACCCGTGCTGACATTTGATGCGACGACCCTGGAATGGGACTTTTCCAAAGACATGGGGGGGAGGCAGATCGTTGACGGCAGTGGTCATGAACGCCACGGCCTTCTCCGTCAGCTTCCCGCGCGGGCGGTCACAGGACCCGACTGGGACGGCAGCCATCAAGCCTGGACAGCTATGCCCTCACATTATGACGCCATTCATTTTCATAGTGACGATTTGTATGACGCCGGCTGGCCGGTCACAGCAGAGTTGACTGTACCGGCCAATCTTGCCAGCGGCATCTATGCCTTTCGCCTCCGAACCGCTCAGAGCCAGGATCGGATACCGTTTTTCGTTCGTCCCGCCCGCCAGGCACCAACGGCCGATGTCGCCCTGCTCATGTCTTCCTGCACCTATATGGCCTACGCTAATCACCGGATGCTGTTTGAAGGTGCAGACTTTATCGCCACGCGCTCCCGCCTGCGGCCTGAGCACGAATACCTGCGCCACCATCCCGAAGTTGGTCGATCTACGTACGAGAAACACACGGATGGCAGTGGCGTCATGTTCAGTTCTCGACGCCGCCCGGTTCTCCAACTCCGGCCTGGAGCGGACGGTTGGAATTTCACACCGGATACGGACATTAACGCCTTCCTCGACCATCTCCGGGTTGGTCACGATATTCTCGCTGACGAAGATGTCCACGCCGAAGGGATTGATGCGCTGGCTCCGTACCGGGTCATTGTGACCGGGACCCATCCAGAGTATTGGTCAACCCGGATGCTCGACACTCTTGAAGCATGGCTGCGGCGTGGGGGGCGGTTGATGTATCTCGGCGGGAACGGATTTTATTGGCGTGTCGCGCTGAGCGATGCCTGGCCTGGGGCAGTCGAATTACGGCGGGCTGAAGACGGTGTGCGCAACTGGCAGACCGAGCCGGGAGAGTCTTACCACGCCTTTACCGGTGAGTACGGCGGCCTGTGGCGGCGTTTAGGCCGGGCGCCGAATACCCTCGTAGGGGTGGGATTTGCCGCTCAGGGATTCAAACGGGCCATCGGCTATCAGCGCAGTCCGGAGAGCCTTACCTCTCGTGCCGCGTGGATCTTTGAGGGGGTGACGGATGAAGCGATTGGCACCTCAGGGCTCGGCGGCGGGGCGGCCGGCCAGGAGGTTGATCGCTATAGTCAAACGCTCGGTTCCCCCGCCCACGCGGTTATCCTTGCTTCCGCAACCGAGTTTGGGCCTGACATGACCCGGACCAAAGAAGAACTCCAGGCATCGACCATCGTGCCCTCCCCTGATCCGGTTGTCCGGGCGGACCTTGTGTTTTTTGAGACACCGGCCGGCGGGGCCGTGTTTTCCGTTGGTTCGATTTCGTGGTTTGGCGCACTTGCTCGCAACGGCTATGACAACGATATCGCTCAGATTACGGCCAATGTGGTGCGCCGCTTTGCCGATCCCCTGCCCTTCGCTCTACCGGCATCCGGGCCGCCTGAGCAGAGAGAAGCTCCTGAGCCATTGTCCCAAAAAGGAGGAGGCAGATGAGCACGTCGGCACAGCAATCACAAAGTTCCGATCTGTCACGTGTGTGGGAGCCGCTGAAGCTCGGCAATCTCACGCTACGGAATCGGATTCTGCAACCCGCCCATAGCTCGCAGCACGGTGACCCACGCGACCATGTTTTCTCTGACCGACAGATCGCGTATTTTCGCGAGCGCGCCAAAGGTGGTGTTGCGCTGTGCATTACCGAAACCGTTGCGGCCGCCCGGAGCGCGCTGGGTTCGTTCTTCCATATCGTTGATGTCTGGAGCGAGAGTTGTATTCCGTCCATGAGCAAGCTGGCCGACGCCGTGCATCAGCATGACGCCAGCATCTTTGTCCAGCTCGCCTCTATGGGCGTCCACGACCGCGGCCGAATGTTTATCGACCGCAACAAACCCATCTGGGGCGCGTCGCGTATACCCTCGGTCGTCCACAATGAAATTCCCCTGGTGATGGGGCCTGACGAGATCGCGGAATTAACGCGCGACTTTGGGCAGTCGGCGGCAAACGTCAAGCGCGCCGGACTTGATGGGGTCGAGTTGCACGGGGCGCACAGTTACGGCCTGGGCCAGTTTATGAGCCCGACCTATAATAAGCGCGATGACGCCTACGGCGGGACACCGGCCAAGCGCTGTCAGCTGCTCATCGAATGCGCAGAGCAAGTGCGTAAGCGGGTTGGGCCTGACTTTGTGGTGGGGGTCCGGCTGTCGTGGGACGAATTCCTTGGCCCCGAGGGCGGGATTACCCCGGAGCAGGCAGAGGAACAGATCGAGGTGCTGGCGGCGACCGGCTTGCTTGACTTCTTCAATATCTCGGCCGGGGGCTATCACACCCTCCATCTGGCGCTGCCCAGTATGGAAGGGGACGAGCCGGATGGCTGGCTGGCGCCGTTCAGCAAACGCGCCAAAGAAATCGTTGGCGACCGTGGCAAGGTCTTTGTTGTGGGCAAGGTCCGTGATCTCCACACGGCCGAAGCCATATTGGAAGGCGACGCGGCAGACATGGTCGCGATGGCCAGACAGCTTCTGACAGACCCCTTTACGGTAAAAAAGACGCGCGAAGGCCGCGAACACGAAATCATCCGCTGCAACCGGTGTAATGAGTGCGGTGCGCGGCTGTTTGAACACCGCGAACTCATCTGCACCCTGAATCCAATCAGCGGTAGAGAAGCCTACTGGGGAGAGGGCTCACTGCAGAGCGTCCCGGAGGCGGACCAAAAGCATATTGTGGTCATCGGTGGCGGGCCCGCTGGGATGAAAGCCGCCGCGGTTGCGGCCAAGCGCGGTCACGCAGTCACCTTGCTTGAACGCACGGACCAGTTAGGCGGCCATTTGCGCGTGCTTGAACAACTGCCAGGAATGGCAGACTGGTCGATTGCGATCGACAACCTGGAGCGAGAGGTCGAGAATGCGAGAGTCGAGGTCCGGTGCGGCATTGAGGTCACACCGCAATCACTGCGGAATATCGAGGCATCGAGCGTTGTTGTTGCAACCGGCGCCTCTTACGAATGCACTGGTGAGAGCCTCTATCGTCCCGAGCGCCAAGCCATTCCCGGAACTGATCTCCCCCACGTGCTTGATGTTGGCACGGCAACCAGGCGGGTCCTCGAAGACACCCAGGCGCTCGGCTCGCGCGTTCTCATCCTGGATGAGACGGGCGGCCATTTGCCCTTTGCCCTGGCCCAGGTGCTGGCCAAAGCAGGGGTGGAGGTCGAGGTCCTCAGCCCGCGCATGTTTGCCGGCGAACGCCTCTTTCGCAACCTGGATATCATGTATATCTTTCCGAGGCTGAAGCAGCTGGGCGTACGGATTACCCAGCAATATTTTGTCGAAGCGATCCGTCCTGGCGAAGTCGATGTGTATGATATCTGGGTCGGGCCGGAAGTGCTGGAAACCCGCGAGCGGATCGATAGCGTGGTGATGTCGATTCTTCGCGCGCCCAACGATGCACTCTATGTTGCGGCCAAAGATTCTTTCCCGGAAGTCGTCAGAATCGGCGATGTCGCTGCCCCACGAGATGTGACGGCTGCCATTTTTGATGGCGAGCAATGTGGTCGTGAACTGTAGGTCGCCGGAACGGAAGAGTTCGACAGCAAGCCCGACGCGAAGCGAACGTGTTTAGCCAAGCAGCCCCCTGCCCCCTAGCCCAGATCAGGAGTGAAGAAAGGTTACGCTATGAGTCATTCGGTTACCTATACCAAAGAGGACGGCATCGGCATCATTACCGTCAACAATCCGCCCGTGAACGCGCTGAGCCAGCATGTTCGCCAGGGCCTATCGGAGAGCTTTACCGAGGCCGGTCAAGATGACACTATCGCGACGGTTCTCATTTGTGCCGGCCGGACCTTTATCGCCGGTGCGGACATTACCGAATTCGGCAAACCACTCCAGCCGCCGAATTTCCTCGATACCATGGAGATTATTGAGAACCTCTCCAAGCCGGTTGTGGCGGCCATTCACGGCACGGCCCTGGGCGGCGGCTTCGAAACCGCGCTGTGCTGCCATTATCGCGTCGCGGTGCCATCCGCGCGGGTTGGGCTGCCCGAGGTCACCCTCGGATTGTTACCCGGTGGCGGCGGAACCCAGCGCTTGCCGCGGCTGATCGGTCCCGAGGCCGCGCTTGAGGTCATCACCTCAGGCGCACCGATGCGGGCCGGTCAGGCGCAGAGCGTTGGGGTGGTTGACGCGATCGTTGACGAGGGCAGTCTGCTCGACGGGGCAAAAGCCTTTGCCCGTCGGCTCGTCGCGGACGGGGCCGCTCTCAAAAAAGTGCGCGACCTGAGCGACAAGGTCACCGGCGTTGACTTGGCCATATTTGACGCCGCCCGCAAACAGGTCAGCAAGACGCGGCGCGGCTTTGACGCACCCCAGCGCTGCATCGATTGTGTCGAAGCGGCCTGCACCCTGCCGTTTGATGCAGGCTTGGCCAAGGAGCAGGAACTCTTTCGCCAGGTCCTGACCAGCCAGCAGTCGGCCGCTCAACGCCATATTTTCTTTGCCGAGCGGGCCGCGGCAAAGGTCAGCGACATGCCGAAAGACACCTCGACCCGCGCTATTCAAAAAGTTGGGATCGTTGGTGCCGGCACGATGGGCGGCGGCATTGCCATGAACTTCGTCAATGTTGGTATCCCGGTCACCATCATCGAAACCGGCCAGGAATTTCTGGACAAGGGCCTGGCAGTAGTACGCAGCAACTATGAACGTAGCGCCAAGAGAGGCCGCTTCACGCCGGAACAGGTGGAAGAGCGCATGGGTCTCATCACGCCAACCTTGGACTACGCAGCGCTCGGCGAGGTTGACCTGGTTGTGGAAGCCGTGTTCGAGAACATGGAGGTCAAGAAGGAAGTCTTCGCTCAATTGGATACGGTCACCAAGCCCGAGTGTATCCTGGCGACCAATACGTCCACGCTCAACGTGGATGAAATCGCTGCGGTGACTACACACCCGGACAAAGTCATCGGCACCCATTTCTTCAGTCCGGCCAATGTCATGCGCCTGCTCGAAATCGTCCGCGGCGCCAAGACGAGCTTTGAGACCCTGGCCACGACCCAGGCGGTCGGCAAAGCCATTCAAAAAATCGGCGTGGTGGTTGGGGTGTGCGACGGTTTTGTCGGCAACCGCATGCTGCATAAATACAGCGCCCAGGCCCAATATCTGCTTGAAGAGGGGAGCCTGCCCCAGGATGTGGATGGCGCAGTCTACGACCTGGGTCTGGCCATGGGGCCCTTTGCCATGGGCGACCTGGCCGGTCTCGACGTGGGCTGGCGCATTCGACAGGGGAAAGGGCTGCCGGACAGCCTGCCCGCAGGCGAGCGGTACTGTGCAATTCCCGACCGCATTTGTGAGCAGGGACGTTACGGCCAAAAAACCGGCGCCGGGTATTACACCTATGAACCCGGCGACCGCACCCCCCGGCCCGACCCGGCCATTGAGGGGTTAATTGTCAACTACTCCAAAGAAAAGGGGATTACGCGGCGGCCCATCAGCCGTGAGGAAATCGTCGAGCGGTTGATGTACGCCCTGGTGAACGAGGGCGCCAGGATTCTGGAAGAAGGCATTGCCCAGCGTGCCAGCGATATCGATGTCATCTACGTCTATGGCTATGGCTTTCCGGCCTATCTTGGCGGTCCCATGTTTTACGCTGACACGGTCGGCCTCAAAGAGGTGTATGAACGCGTCTGCGCCTTTGCCGAACATGACCCCTCGTCCTGGCAGCCGGCGCCGCTGCTCCGGAAACTGGCCGAAGAGGGCGGAACGTTTCATTAAAACCGGGACCGTTTTATACAAGGGAATATCTTCCTTGGAGGAGCCCTGCCCTAGTATAGACAGACTCATATTGCGTTTGCTCCGCTTACTATTCTCCGTGGGCGGAGCATTCTTACACATAAAGAAATAATGCGATCCAGAACCCTGCGACAACTCGTCACAACAGTTCTACCGAATCGCTATTCCCGACTCGCGCATCAGACTTATCGACAGATCAGACAGTCACCGCTCATCCACGCCATAAAACGATCCTGCTACTTTGGCAAATCCTACTATTGTCCTATCTGTTACAGTTCCGTCCGGACCTTCCTGCCTTGGTATCCACCCGCCCCTCAAAGCGCCCCCGTCCTCTCTGCCCTCTGTCCGGTTTGTGGTTCGCTCGAACGTCACCGTCTCATCTGGTTGTTCCTGCATGAAAAAACGTCTCTTTTTGTCCCGCCTAAGCAGCGCCTGCTCCACATCGCGCCGGAATCATGTCTCATGCTCCAGTTTCAGAAAAGTCAGATGATCGGGTATTTCACTGCTAATCTGGCTCCAAATGCAATGGTGCAGACTGATCTGACACAGATTGGCTTTGCCGATGAGACTTTCGACGTCATCTATGCCTCTCATGTGCTTGAGCATGTACAAGACGACCGGCAAGCCATGAAGGAAATTTTTCGCATACTTAAGGTCGGCGGCTGGGCGATCCTCCAAGTTCCCTTGTTCGGGGAGACGACCTATGAAGATCCGCGCATCGTTGACCCAAAGGAGCGAGAGCAGGCTTTTGGTCAACACGATCATGTCCGTGTCTATGGGCAGGATTATTATCAGCGGCTCTCAGATGTGGGCTTTGTTGTCCGTCGTGAAAAGATCACGGCCCAGACCGACCCGGTACGGTCCAAAGTCTTCGGCCTAGTTCAGAATGAAGAAATTCCCTGGTGTCAGAAGACGTGCTCAGCAGCGGCTCTCAGTGGAGAGAGCCAAGGTTCGGCGTTACGGGTCAACACGGAATGAAATGGTTCCTCTATCCGCTATAAGAAGAAATCCTTCGTTGCACCGCTCCTCAGTCCTGCAGTCTGGATTCTACTCTGCCGTCAGCGTGGGGAGGCCCGCCCCAGCCTTGTGACTGAGCTCAGGACTTCCTCATTAGAGGAAAACTCTCTGCTCCCTCCTCTTCGTCTCTTTTCCCTCCCCTTCATATTTGCCGAGGAATCCTTCTTCTTCGACGCGGGCCAGAGCATCACGATCCAATAGCACACAACGCCGAGCCCCACCGTTGCCCCGAGCGGCAGGCCCAACTCCGCCGGTCCGAAGCCTCTATGGGCATGAGCCCAAGACGGCATCAGACACGGAAGTAAAAGCGCCCACGCGATCAATGCTAGTGTTATGCGGCGCATATCATCCTCCCCGCACCCAGTTCTCTCTTCATAGCCGTGGCTCGCATTGGGCGCTTCATGGTATTGGAGAATCGTTCATGGCTACATACCTGGCAAGGAGCGGAGGGAGTAATGGATCAAGACCAGTTCAACCAGGCCCTGATCGAATTCTTAGCATCATCGCCAACTCCGTTCCACGCGGTCGCCCAGATGGCCGTGCGGTTGGCGGACGCGGGCTTTGAGCGCCTGGACGAATCCGAGGCATGGCAGCTCGCACCAGGGGGTCGCTATTGGCTCAGCCGCAACGACTCGGCCATTATTGCCTGGAGGATGCCGACGCGCCGTGCCTTGTCCGAGAGTGGCTTTCGCATGGTCGGCGCCCACACGGATTCCCCAGGTCTGAAGGTCAAGCCCCAGCCCGAATTACATCGCCACGGCTATGTGCAACTCGGGGTCGAGGTGTATGGCGGCGCATTGCTCAACCCCTGGTTCGATCGTGATTTATCGATTGCCGGGCGAGTCAGTTATCTGAGTCAGCGGAACGAGGTGGCCCACGCGCTGCTCGATTTCGCCCACGCGATGGCCGTTATTCCCAGCCTGGCCATCCATCTCGACCGGGAGGCAAATAAGAGCCGCTCCATCAACGCCCAGACCTATCTGCCGCCCGTTGTCGGCCAGACTGACGAAAAGCCGGATTTCAAAGCGCTCCTGCACAAACGGCTCGAAGCGGACGGCGTCACCGATGTGCGTCAGGTGCTGGACTACGAACTGTTTTTCTATGACACCCAGCAGCCGCAGCTTGTCGGCCTGGCAAACGAGTTCATCACCTCGGCCCGCCTGGATAATTTATTGAGCTGTTTTGTCGGCCTTCAGGCCCTCACGACGAGCGCTAGCGAACACGGCGCGCTGCTGGTGTGCAACGATCACGAAGAGGTTGGCAGCACGTCGGCGTCCGGTGCGTGTGGACCCATGCTGAAACACATGCTGGAACGCGTCATGCCGGACGCGGAAGAACGCGGACGCGCCCTGGCCCGCTCCATGCTGATCTCGACCGATAATGCCCACGGCGTGCATCCGAACTTTTCCGACCGGCACGACGACAACCACGGCCCCCGCCTGAATCACGGCGTGGTCATCAAACTCAACGCCAACCAGCGCTATGCAAGTAACAGCGAGACCAGCGCCATCCTGCACAAACTGGCCGCGGACGCGGACGTGCCGGTCCAGGCATTTGTCGTACGGAGCGATATGGCCTGCGGCAGCACTATCGGACCACTGACCGCGGCTGAGATTGGGGTACGCACCATAGATGTCGGCGTCCCGCAGTGGGCGATGCACTCCATCCGGGAAGTCGCGGGGACCGCCGACGCGTTGCATCTGCACCGGATATTGCAGCGCTTCTTCGATACGGAGCGGGCCTGAACCTGGAGACATTTTTACTTGACCATGTCCCCATGACCATAGTAATATTTTGAGTCTCGAAAAGAGGGTGGGGGAAATATGGCGGAAACAGAAAAAAACATCTCTGCCTCGTATTTCAAAGCACATTGTCTGGCGATTCTTGACGAGGTTGCGGAGACGGGCCTGCCGCTGATTGTGACCAAACGAGGGAAACCGCTCGCGAAACTTGTTCCGCTCGATTCCGTTGAGCCGCCAGACCTGCTTGGCAGTGTGCGCTATCGGCGCGAGGCAGACCTCCTCTCTCCGGTTGAAGAGTCCTGGGAAGTCGATTCGTGATCGTCCTCGATACCCACGCCTGGATATGGTGGGTGAGCGATCCGGCGAAACTGTCGCACAAAGCCCAGGCCGCTCTTCACTATACAACGACCATAGGCATCTGCCCGATTAGTTGCTGGGAGATTGCAACAAAAGTGGCACAGGGCAAATTAACGCTTGACCGAGAAATCCGGGTCTGGATGCGACAAGCCTTGGCACGTCCAGGCGTTACGCTAATACCAATCTCTCCCGATATTGCCATTACTGCTGGGCAACTGGGTCAACAGGGATTCCACGGGGACCCGGCTGATCGGCTCATTGTATCCAGCGCGATTCAGCACGGTGCTGAACTCATCACAAAGGACAGAAACATCCGAACGTTTCCGCTTGTCCGGACTGTCTGGTGATCCCTCACAAACGGACTCGGGTCGCCACTCGTCTACCCCGTCAACTCGGGAACGTGGACGGACGGTGTGCGGTGCCGGGTGAGCTGTTCATACGCGTAGGCCAACGAAAGGAGCTCGGCTTCACGATACGGTAAGCCGACGATCTCCAGACCCACGGGCAGACCGTTGGGTGTAAAGCCCGCCGGCACGCTCACGGCCGGCATCCAGGTCTGGGCGGCGATGAGCGTATTGGTCGGAAAGTCCAGCGTGGGCCATTTGCCGGCGTCAAGCTCGGCCCGTGAGGGCGAGGGCACTTGCGCGGTGGGAAAGACGAGCGCCGTTGCCCCTGCCTTTGCCATTTCATTGATGACGACCCGCTGGAACTGTTCACGCGCGGTATAGCGTTGATAGTGCTCGGGGTCGGCGCTGGGGTCCTCGGGACCTTCGACCAGCGCGACCAGGAGATCCAGCTTGGGATGATATTTTTTCGCCCCGATGATTTCCTTGAGGTTTTTCATCGGCAAACCGGGACGCGCGGCCAGGAAGCGGTCGATATCGTAACGCGAACGGGCGATATAGAGCGAAGACCGTTCAATATAGTACTGGAGATCGGGCAGGGTGATATCAACCAGGGTCGCACCTGCCGAGGCGAACGTCGCCAGGGCGTCTTCGATCAGAGCGTTGACCGCGGCGGCCTGGGGGTCGGCGTTATCCCCAAAGACTTCCCGTACCACGCCGACCCGCACACCCGAGAGGGCTGTCCGGTCAAGCAGCGCCGCATACTTGATCTCGCCCGCGATAGCGGCGGTCGCGGTATAAGGGTCGGCCGGGTCAAACCCAACCAGCACCTCAAGCAGTTTGGCGGCATCCGTGACCGTACGACACATGGGTCCGGCAGAGTCCTGAAAGACCACCAGCGGCGATAGGCCCGCCCGACTGATGAGGCCGGGCGTGACCTTGAGGCCGACCAGATTATCGAACGAGGACGGCAAGCGAATCGAGCCGCCCGTGTCCGAACCCAGGCCAATAGCGCCCAGGTTGGCCGCTACCGCCGCACCGGTGCCACCACTGGAGCCGCCCGGATCGTGCCCCAGATCATACGGATTCCTGGTCGTTCCCGACTTGGACGAGTAGCCGAACCAGGAGGTAGCAAAGTCCGGCAGGGTGGTCTTGGCCAGAATAATCGCGCCCGCCGCCCGGAGCTTGGTAATGGCCGTGGCATCCGTCTCGGGCAGATAGCCGTCCAGGGCAATCGAGCCGAAGGTGGTCATAAGCCCGGCCGTTTCAACCTGGTCCTTGACCACAATGGGAACGCCGTGGAGTGGCCCGGACAATCGGCCGGAGGCGGCGAACTCGGCGTCGAGCCGGGCGGCCTCGTCCCGAGCCTGCGGATTGACGGTCACGATCGCGTTGATCGTCGGACCGTTCCGATCGTAGGCCTCAATCCGGGCCAGATAGCCCTCCACGAGGTCCACGCAGGTGACTTCGCCCGCACGCAGAGCGGTATGAATCTTTGCAATGGTCGTTTCTTCCAGCGTGAACGCCATGGTCTTCCTCTCCTCCATCTCTCCCCTCCTTGGAGGGGTGGCCCGTCAGGGCCGGGGTGGGTTTCAGTCCGCCGGTCTTTTTGCGCCATAGCACGTGTACGGTCCGGTGAGTAGGGGCAGATTTTCAACCCACCCTCCCATAGCGGCCGTCACCCCAGCTTGGGCTTGGTGACCTTCACCGCGGCCCACAACGCGACCAGGAAAAAGATCGTCAGAAAAACGAAATCCTGCGCGACGGCGGCAAAGTCGGCGCCTTTCAGAATAATGGAGCGTAGAGCATGGGCGAAATAGCGGGCGGGCAGGCAGTGGGACAGGAAGCTGACGAAGGGGGGATAATTTTCGGTCGGGACAAGAATGCCGGTGATAATCACCGAAGGAAGCATCACAAAGAAGCTCAGAAAAATCGCCTGCTGCTGATTATCCGCCCACGCCGAGCAAAAAATGCCAAAGGCGAGCGTCGCCAGCATAAACACCAACGCAACGGCAAACAGCAACAGCAGGCTGCCCTGCACGCTAATACCGAAGCTGAGATAGCTGCCGGTCAGCATAATACACAAGCCGAGATAGCCCACACCCACATACGGCACCATCTTGCCGACCATGATCTCGGTGAGCGACAGCGGCGTAGACAAAAGCTGTTCAAAGGTGCCGCGTTCGCGTTCGCGGACAAGCGAAATCGCCGCGATCATAAAGAGAATCTGAGTCAGCATATTAGCCGGCATAGCGGACAAGAGCCCGTAGCGATCCTGAATCCCGGGGTTATACCAGTAGCGTTTTTCTATGGAGATGGCGGCGTTCGTCACGCGCCGTTCGGCGCGATCACGGCTGGGGAGCTGGCTGAGAGAAAACGCGCTGGCCGCCTGGTTGATATAATTTGTCAGTCGCAGGGCGCTGGTGGGCTTGGCACCATTAATCAGGACCTGGATGGGAGCGGGCTCACCACGCTGGAGTTTGTCGTCGAAGTTCCAGGGAACCACAACGCCGACCATACCGTCCTGACGACGCAGAAAGTCTACGACCGCGTCCTCGCTTGAGGCGCGCGCCGGTGGCTGGAGAGCCGTCATGGAAGACAAGTCACGAATGAGCCGACGCGAGATGGCTGACTGCGACTGGTCGTACACGATCCAAGGCGCATAATTGACGTCGTTGGTAATCGCCAAACCAAACAGGATGAGATACAGCACCGGCTGGGCCAGAATGGCGGCCAGCAAGGCATGATCGTGCAACATGGTCCGTCCCTCTTTGCGAACCATGGCCAAGACATTGCGAAGACGGAAACGCATGCTCCTCAATCCTTATGACGCCTGCTTCTGAATCCCCTTGGCCGCGCGGACGAGTAGTAACACCAGAAAGCCGACCAAAAAGGCGATTTCGATCCAGAGTTCATCCAGCCCCTGGTCCTTAAGATAAATCCCCCGCGTAATCCGTATATAGTGCGTCAGGGGGATGATCTCCCCAATGATTTGGAAGGGCGTCGCCATGAGCGACAGCGGAAAAATGGCGTCCGAGAGCATCAGTTGAGGCACCATGGTTAAGACCGAGCGTTCGACCGCTTCCCCGGACGAGGTGGCCGAATTTGAGATGAGCAGGCCGATGGACAGGCCGATCAGCAAAAAGATGGGCGTGACCGCGAGGAGCAGAAGCAGGCTCCCCTTGGGAATAACGCCAAAGAACAGCCAACCCACCACCACGATAAGTATCGCCGCCACCAGGGCGACCCCCCCAAAAGGCAGAATCTTCCCAAACACCACCTCGGTTGAGGTCACCGGTGTCACCAGGAGTTGTTCGAGCGTGCCGGCGTCCCGCTCACGGACCATGGCCAAGGTGGTATTCAGCACCGTCACAAAAAGGGTGATCAAACCCAGCAGGCCGGGGATCATATAGGCCGTTCCCGACAGGCTCGGATTAAACAGCACCCGCCGGGTCGTCGTCACCTGTCCGACCGGTCGTAGATTCCGTTCCGTGAGTGGGGTGCGCTCCAGACGGCTCTGGGTGTAGTAGGTCGTCGCAATAGCCGTCAGAAACCCTTCGGTGCTGGTACTGAGGGTCGTGTCTGAGCCGTCCAGCAAGAGCCCCAGTCGGACCTCTTTCCCGTTGACAATGGTCTCGCTGAAGTTCGACGGGATGACCAAAGCGGCCCGGCTCTGTTCCCGGCCGAACATGTGATGGATTTCGTCCAGATCACGCAGCGGCAAAATGGTGAAATATCCGGTGGCTTCGATTGCTTGCAGCAAATCTCGGCTGTGGCGGGTACGCGACTGATCCAGGACTCCCAGGGGCAGATGATCGAAGTCGGTAGTAATGATGTAGGAGAACAACACCAGTTGCAGAACCGGCATCAGAAACAAGACGCCCAGCGTAAAACGGTCACGGCGCAGCTCAAGCGACTCGCGCCACAGCAGGGTCAGCAGGCGTGCCAGCTTGGTCCGTAAACGGCGCATCAAGGCGCCTCCTGGCGTTGGCGAATCATACCGGCAAAGACCTCTTCAATGGAGGGCAGGGCCGGGGTGAACCCCAGTGCGGGATCGATAGTGGTCAACGTGTGACGGAGCTGCTGAACCGTGTGCGCCTCGTCATCCGGCAAGAGGAGAAAGGCGGTATGCTCTCCTGCTTTAGATTGTGCCTCAGGACGCCAGAGACGATAGGTTTCGGACAAGCGTTGCGCCGCATTGTGCGCGATTGTTTGATCCGTATGGACCAGGCGGACCCGATAGCCATCGGCGAAATGGATCTTGAGGCCGGTCGGGGTATCCAGACCGATCAACTGGCCGCGATCAATAAAGCCCATCCGGTCGGTGTACTCCATCTCGTCCAAGTAATGGGTGGTGACAAAGAGCGTCCTGCCCTCCTGGGCCAGCTCGCGGATTAAGCGCCAGAAGACCTGGCGATTGACAACGTCCACCCCGGCCGTGGGCTCGTCCAGAAAGATGATGTCCGGGTCGTGCAGCAGAGAGCAGACCAGGGCGACCCGATGCTTGATACCGCTCGGCAGCGAATGCACGAAAGACCGGTCGAGTCCCTCAAGGCCCAGCCGAGGATAGAAGTGCTGTTTCTGGTGTTCGACCTTTTGATTCGGCACACCGTACAGGCCGGAAAAAAACCTGAGGTTTTCGGCCACGGTGAGATTGGCATAGAGGGAAACCTTCTGGGACATATAGCCAATGCGCGCGCGCACCTCTTCGGCATGGGTCTGAATATCTATGCCGGCAACACGGGCGGTCCCCTCGGTTGGGGCTAATAAGCCGCAGAACATCCGAATCGTGGTGGACTTGCCGCCGCCATTGGAGCCCAGGAACCCGAAAACCTCACCTCGCCGCACCTGAAAGCTGACGTGATCAACCGCCGTAAAATCGCCAAAGCGCCGCGTCAGACCGTCAGCGATAAGAACCGCTTGTGCGCTATCGGCCACCTTCGTCATGGGCCTGGGCCTCATAGGTCAGATGCGTAAAGACTAACTCCAGGGTCGGCGGCAGCGGCTCTACCCACACCTCCGTCGTGCCCAGCTCGTGCAGCGTGGCGCGGACCTGGGCAATCTCGGCCGTTGACTCCAGCACGACACTGCCGGCCAGCGTCTGCGTTCGGACGAGCCACGCCACAGACTGGAGGGCGGCGAGCGCCGCCTCTACGTTCCCACCGACCAGACGGTAGGCGTGATACGGGTAGTTCGACCGAATGGCATCCGGCGTGCCACGGGTGCGGATGCGGCCCTCATACAGATAGATCAGCTCATCACACCGCTCGGCCTCATCGAGATAGCCGGTTGACATGATAATGGTCACGTCCTGCAAATGGTGCAGGATCTCCCACACCTCACCCCGGGCAATAACATCCACGCCGGTATTCGGCTCGTCTAAAACCAGGAGTTGCGGGCGGTGGATCAGCGCACAGATCACCGCGAGCTTCTGTTTCATCCCGCCCGACAAGTCACCCACCGCGCGGGTGTGAAAATCCTTGAGCCCGGCAATGGTCAACAACTCGTCTGCACGCTGCTGAAACGTGGTAGCCGCAATAGCGTGAATATCGGCAAAGAATTTGAGGTTATGCAGCACACTGAGTTCAGGGTAGAGCCCAAACGCCTGCGGCACATAGCCGAGACGTTCTCGGATGCGGTACGGTTCGCGCACGACATCGTAGCCCAGGACGTGGGCCTGGGCGGCTTCAAACTCCAGCAGCCCAACCAGAGACCGCAACAGGGTGGTCTTGCCCGCGCCATCCGGGCCGACCACACCGAAGATGCACGGCCGCTCAATGACGAGATCAATCCCATCCAAAGCGACGCTGGAATCGAACTGCTTATGGAGCTGCGTCAGGCTGACAACCGGTGTCTGTGGTGCTGTCATGGCGAGGCCTGCGCCTCTTGGAGACGCTCTGCCGGCTGCTCGGTCTGACGCGCGCCGTTCAAGTACACGGTGCCTTCCATGCCCGGTTTCAGGCGTTCGAGCTGGTCTAAAATACGCACCTTGGTCGCGAACACCTGGGTCATCCGGTCACTCTTGATTTCAATATTTTTGGGCGTGAACTGGGCGATATCTTCGATAAAGCTGATCTCACCAGGAATCAACACACCAGGCAGGGCGTCGGGTTCGACGCTGACCGTGTCACCAATATGGACTTTGCCCAGGTCGGGCACGGGGACGTAGACGCGCACATATTTATCGAGCGGGTCAAGCAGGGTTGCAATACCTGTGCCCGGATTGACGTACTCACCGGCGCGGATCAAACGAGTCTGCACCGTACAGGCGCACGGAGCGCGAATCGTATATTTGTCCAGGATGATACGCATTTGCTCAAGCTTTTCGGTATCCACGGCCAGTTCCTGTTTTTGAACTTCGAGCGCATTTTCGGCCAGTTCTATTTGACGCAGATTCGCTTCCGCATGCGCCAGGGCCGCGCGCTCACGCGTCAGCACGGCCTGGGCCGTCTCCAGTTGATTTTCGGCCTGGTCGTAGGACTGCTGACTCAGATATTCCGTATCGAGCAAATCCTGCCGCCGCGTCAATTCTTTTTCGGCAAAGGTAACGTCCGAGCTTGCCTTTGCAATATTGGCTTTCGCCGTCCGAAGCTGGATCGGATAGGTATCCCGGGCGAGGGCGAGTTGGGTCTCCAATTGGCGGATTTTCGCTTGACGGAGTTCCAGGCTGAGTTCCTGTTGGATCACCTGCGAGCGATATTCCCGAACGTCTATCTGAGCCAGCAGGTCGCCCTGTTGCACCTGACTGCCATCGGTAAACGCAACCGTCTCAACCCGGCCGCTAATCTCACTCTTGATGACTTTCTCCTCGCCCTCAACGAAACCAGTGAACGAGAGCTGCTCGCTCTTCTCGGCTCTCGTGTACAGGAACAGACCGGCCCCAAGAGCGATCAGGCCGAACAGAACAAATGGGAGGCGCTTCTTCATCTGATATGCAAGCCTAAGCGACTTGCTGAGTTACGGCAATAGGACGGACTGGGGGATGGAGAAGGACCTGTATAACCGATGGTGAAGCGCAGTTGAGTGCCGGGCCAGAAGTGTACCGTTATGGGAGCCGTTCCGTTCCCTCCAGGCGGCTGAGATCACGGTCAAAGGTACCGAGGGGGAGATGCCCAGCTTTACGGGCGACTTCCAGGATCAGGCAGTCAGAGAAACCGGGCTTGGGCTTTTGTCGGTAATGTTCAAGGGCAGCGCTTACGGTTTCAGCATTTTGGATTGTGAGACGTTCGTGTTGCAGAAGCATTTCGACCGCCATCACAAGCTCGCGATGATCCAGACCGTAGACCGTAGAGAGGACCCAAACAGCCTCGATCAAAACAAGGTGAGAAATCCATGCGCCTCTCGCAACAAACGCCTCAGCAGCAAGGGCTTGTTTTGGCTCGTCGCGGGTGACGAGCCGGACTAGGAGGTTGGTATCAACCGCGCGCATACCGGTCTCTGATGTGTTGTTTTATGCCTTCTTTCATCTCTGTCATTGTTCGTCTCTTCGGACGACCTTGAGGAAACAAGGCACGATGAATATCTTCAGAGGTAAACCGTCCAGCCCTTCGGACGACGATCTGTTCCCCGACTTGGTCCCATTCGAGTACAGCTCCGGGCCCTATCCCGAGTCGGCGTCGTATCTCAGCCGGGATGGAAATCTGCCCCTGTGTCGTAAGGCGTGATTGTGCAATGGCCATACCAGAATATTACTCTGGTAATGCATTGAGGGCAATGAGGCGGATAGCCGAGCCGGGCACGTCATCCGTAAAGGACGGTAGGACGGAAGGGTATCTCTGTCAGACCCGCTACGGTTTCTCCCCTGTTCCGTCGATCAGCACAAAGGCAATCCGACACGGCCGGTCCGAGCGGTTACTCCAGGCATGATTGGTGCCGCGCTGGATAATGACATCGCCGGCGGTGACCAGCACCTCCGAGTCGTCAAGGACCATATAGCATTCACCCGAAAGTACGATTGCGTAATCAATGGTTTCGGTCTTGTGCATCAGCGGATGCCGTGGCTGCTCGGAGTCGTCCAGGGCCTGCTCCGCCCCAAATGAGGCAAAGCTCTCCCGCGCGGCCTTGCGATCTAGCTGATCGATCCAATCCTTTTCCGGCGAAAACTCGACAATCCGAAAGACCGTGCCCTGCGCGGGAGGAATCAGGGCGACCGGCCCCTGTGTCCGGTCGGTTGCGTCGGCCAGGCTCGCGGGTGTCTCGGTTGTGATCCACAGATTGGTGACCTCAACCCCCGGTCTGTTCTTTGGGTGGAATACTGACGCAGGGGTATCGTGGAGGACTATTGCCCGCCCGTGTGTGTCGCGTCCGGTCACGATGCGTCGCGTGCTGTTCGGCATGGTGGCTGCCTCCTGTAATTCGAGCGCGACTGATCCTCTGCCCGCATAAGACAGCGAGAATTTCCTCTACGCTCTTTTCTTTGAAATGAGAGTTGGTATAGCCTGCATCTGCCTCGATAGCGTATTCCCTCAATATGACTCCGGCGGAGGAAGAGCAATGCAAGGCAAAGTGATGACCGTTCTCGGCCCGATCGAGCCCGACACTCTGGGGATTACCCTGACGCATGAACACCTGCTCATTGATCTCCGGGTGTGGTGTGAAGAACCCGAAGACGAGGAGCAAAAGGCGTTCGTGCGCGCGCCGGTAGAAATGGCGACGCTCGGCGCCATTCGTCGCGAACCATTCGGCAATCTGGATAACTGCGTCCTGGATGACACGACCCTGGCGATTGAGGAATTGCGCCGGTTTAAGACCGCCGGTGGCGGCAGCGTGGTGGACTGTACGAATAATGGCCTCGGACGCACACCGCTGGCCTTAGTAGAAATTGCCCAGGCGACCGAGATCAGTATCGTTATGGGTTCCGGTTATTACATCGGCCGCTCCCATCCTTATGATATGGTGGATCGGTCCGTTGAGATGATCGCCGCTGAGATTGAATCCGATCTCATGCAGGGCGTTGCCGACACCGGGGTGCGCTCCGGCCTCATCGGCGAGATCGGCACCAGCTTCAAGGTGCGCGAGAACGAACAGAAGGTCTTGCGCGCCGCCGCCCGCGCCCAGCGGCGAACCGGAGCGCCGATCAGCGTCCATCTGCTGCCGTGGCAGAAAAACGGGATCGAAGTCCTTGATATTCTTGAAGGCGAAGGTGCAAATCCGCATCAGGTCATATTGTGTCATCTCAGCCCGACGAGCGACGACCTGGAATATCATACGACTCTGGCCAAACGCGGCGCTTACGTCGAGTACGACTTCTTTGGCATGGAATACTACGTGGACAGCGTTGGTCGCTACACGGGCTCGGATGCCGAGAGTGTTGTCGGGCTGAAACGCCTGATCGACGAAGACTGTTTGGAGCGGCTGCTCCTGTCCCACGATATTGCGATGAAGGTCCAACTCACCCGCTACGGCGGCTGGGGTTACGCCCACCTGGTCAAGAACGTGGTGCCCATGCTGAGTCGCAGCGGACTCAGCGCCGAACAGATCGACACCTTGATCGTGGAGAATCCCAGGCGCGTGCTGACCTGGGGCGCGCCGGTATAAGCCCGAGCAGGCCTGGGTCTAACAAAGGAGGCAAAAGATGGCTGGTAGACTGACGGATAAAATTGCTCTTGTGACCGGCGGCGCTTCAGGGATTGGGCGGGCGACGGTCCTCCGCTTTGCCGAAGAAGGGGCCGCGGTCATGGCCGCCGACCGGAACCCGGGCGGTCTGGAGCAGACCAAAGGCCTGGCGCAGAAAATCAGCCCGGATATCGAGACCGTGACCGTAGACGTATCCAAGCTGGACCAGGTCACGCATATGGTTGACACTACGGTTGAGCGTTTCGGTCGCCTGGACGTCCTGGTCAACGCGGCCGGGGTCCTGATTCTGACGCCGCCGCTGGCGGAAGTGGACGAACGACTCTGGGATCTGATGATGTCAACCAACCTCAAAGGGCTCTTCTTTTGCTGCAAAGCCGCCATCCCGGCCATGTTGCAAAACGGCGGCGGCTCCATCGTCAACATTGCCTCCATGGCCGGTGTCCAGGCCTACAGCCAGTCTCTACCCTATGCGGTCAGTAAGGCCGGCATCATCCATCTCAACTCGGTGGCCGCCAGCCAATACACCTCTCAGGGTATTCGGCTGAACTGCATTGCCCCTGGTTTTGTGGACACTCCGCAGGCGCGCGGTAGCACCCAGAGTACGGAAGCCATAGAGAAAGCGGCCCGCTATCATCCCCTGGGCCGCATTGGTCGGCCCGAGGAGATTGCGAACACGATTCTCTTTCTGGCATCGGACGAGTCTTCCTACATCAGCGGCTCGACCTTTATTGTGGACGGAGGCTCGTGGTCGGTTGCCAGTCGGCTCTAAGGGGGGAGTATGGAAAAGCTCATCGAGATTACCAATAAGGCCGTGGCGGATTACGGCTTTCGGCAGATCGTCCAGTGGAGCCCCGAAGATATCGTTGCCCAGTGGCAGCTCTCAACCCGCGAGGCCGAAATTCTCACCAGTGTTGTCAAAGACGAACTGGACCGCTTGCCCATCCCGGTCGAACCCCCGGACGTGCCACAAGAACAGGAGCGTGTGGCCGGTATCATCCGGCAGACGTTGGGTTAGGGCCTTTGGGTCTTGGTCGAACCGCTCCGGACCGGCAGCCTGAGGCGGGACGGACAGGCCGGCGTATGCCAGACACTGTTCGTCGCAATCCGGGGCTGGGCCAGGTCGGCGAGCCGGCCGAACCGGTTCAGGCTACGGGCAAACCAGGGAAAATCACTACTGGTTATACTGACCCGAATACGGTGGCCGGGTAAAAAGACATAGTGGGTAGGCCAGAGTTCCACCGCAAACCGTGTCACCGCTCCGGGGACGAGCGGCGTGGGCCGTTGCAGCGACTCTCGGTACGAAGCGCGCAGACACCCCTGGCTGACCTTCATCGAGCGGCCGTCGGGATACACATCGGTCAGCTTGACGTGCCACTCCGTGTCGTCGCAATCGCTTACAGCGAACAGCTCGATATGCGGCCAGCCCGAAACGACCACTTCTTCCGTCAAGATATCGCTGGTGTAGCAGATGACATCGGGCCGGGCCTCAACCGGGTCCTGGCTGAGCGGAATATCCTCAAGCGGGTATTGCTTGACGTCCATCTGGGTTGGAGCCGGGTCGTTCGGGTCATAGCGATAAGTGTGCGCAGGTTCATCAGAAGAGGGAGACGTGGCAGACAGAGAGCCATGGGTTCCATCGAAGTGCAAATAGAGCGTCTGCTCCGCATCGCTCAGCGGCCAGCGGTCCGTCTCAAGCCAGACATTCCGTCCGGTTTCAAAAAGACGGACCGGCGGGTCGTGCTGAACATCGTTGTCTATACCTTTGAGCCAGTGATCAAACCAGCGTAAATGGACCTGATGCATGTCCAGCGCCGCGTCCGACCCGAAGTGCACCCCGGCATACTGGTCGTGCGGCCAGCGGCAGTTGACGTGGCTCCACGGTCCGACAATCAACTGTTGCCGGCTGCGGGCCGGAGAGGCCTGCATCATATGCTCATAATGATGAAAGGCACCGGTCAGGTCTTCCATATCGAACCAGCCCGTCACGTGGAGACAGGGCACATCGATCTGATCGTAACGCTCATCAAAACGCAGCGCCTGCCAGTGCGCATCCAGGGTGTCATGCGTCAGCATATCGTTCCAGGTTTCTCCAACCGGATCGATATACTCGCCAATGGCGGTCAGCGGCAACCGGCACAGGATATCGTCCCAGTCGTGGACTTCAAGCCCGTGGAATTCGGCAATCCGCCGTCGGACGAGATACACCCACCAGCCAAAATAGAGCTGAAACACGCCCCAGGTGTACGGAATCTCCTGTTGCCAGCGACCGGCCGCAGAGGTGGAGATCATACAGCGCAGATGCGGCGGACGTTCCGCGGCCGCGGCCCACTGGGTCCAGCCCATATAGCTTAAGCCGGTCGTGCCGACCTTGCCGCTGCACCAGTCCTGGCGCGCCACCCACTCAATCACGTCATGCGTATCCGGCCCGTCGTGCACAAAGGCCCGCCACTGGCCCTCGGATTTCCCCCGCCCGCGCACGTCGTGCACAATGACGGCATAGCCCTGTTCCTGGTAAAAGCGCGCCTCGTCCAAAAAGAAAATCGCGGTGCTCTTGTCGTAGGGCGTGGACTGGACGATCGCCGGCGCGGGCCGGTCGTCCGCGCTCGGCAGGTAGACATCGGCGGCCAACTCGACTCCGTCCCGCATCGGAATACCAGTTTCAAACACAGGCCGGGCTGTCGCTGCCGCCGCTCGGATGGGCTCCTCAAAATAGCGCTGGCGGGGCGTTTTGGTGGACATCACGGCCATCTCTCTGGAGCCGATGCAAGCGGCCTCAGTCCTGCTTCTGCGCCTGGACCGTCTCCTCGGCGGTCATGACCACCACGTCGCCCGGCCCGGCGCTGACCTCGCCGCCGTCCACCACATAGGTCATGCTGGTCGCGAACGTCCCGGCCGGGCTGGCCAGGAATAAGGCCAGACCGGCGATTTCGTTGGGCTCGCCCACCCGTTTCTGCGGGTTGATCGGAGAGCCGCTGGTCTCAACCGCCTCGACCAAATCCTTTGCCAGGTCGGTCCGAATCAACCCTGGGGCGATACAGGTCACCCGAATTTTATCGGCCGCCCACTCCTTGCCCAGGAGTTGGGCCATATTGATGAGGGCCGACTTGGACAGGGCATAGGTTCCGATACCCATGGACGGCCGGACACCCTCATTCGAGGTGATGTTAATCACCGCGCCCCCGCCGCGCTGGCGCATGGACTCGCGACACAGGCGGGCCAGATGCAGCGGCGACCAGACATTGGTCTTCATCACCCTGAGGAAATCCTCTTCGTTTTCCTCGGCCAGGGTCACCAGTGAAACACCGGCGGCATTATTGACCAGGATGTCGACGCCGCCGAACTCCTCGATTGTTGCCTGATACAGCTTATCGCAGTCCGCACTGATCGACATGTCTGCCTGTACGGTCAAGACGCGGCGACCCGTTGCGGCGACATCCTGTTTGGCTCGCTCCAGAGCCTCCGGTCTGCGCGCGGCCAGCACGAGGTCCGCGCCGTGCTCGGCGAAGGCCAGGGCAATCGCCCGGCCGATCCCTTTTGAGCCACCGGTCACGATGGCAACCTTGCCGTCCAAAGAAAAATCAACGATACCCATACGCTCCTCCTTTGTGATTATCGCCTGCGTTCCTGTCTCTTACCACGACTGGGAACGAGTGCCAAAACGCTTTTCTCTTGACTCTGACACACGACGAAGACTAGCATCCGAGCAGAGCAAAGGGGGCGGTATGAATTTCGAGCTGACGACCCAACACAAGCGCATTCAAGCCCAGTGCCGGGAACTGGCCACAGACTTTGCCACCAGGGCGGCCGAGCACGACCGCGAGGCAAGCAATCCGGTCGAGAACTATGCCCTGCTGCGTGAGGCCGAATTTCACACGCTCAACATCCCCACCGAGCTGGGCGGCTGGGGAGAACAACTGTTCGGCCACTCACTCGCCCTGGAACAGCTTGCCCAGGGCTGCCCGGCCACGGCGCTGTCCTTCAATATGCACCTGGCCTGGATCGGCTATCTGATGGAAAATATCGAGATTGCGTCCGACGTGAAGCAACGCGTGGCAGACTGGGTTGTCAAAGGCAATAATCTGGTTGCCGGCTCAACGTCCGAGGCGAGCACGTCGGCCCTGCTGGCCTCGTACGCCCCGGCCACCCAGGCGAGACCGGTGGACGGCGGTTATGTCATCAACGGCAAGAAGTTCTTTTCGTCCATGGTTGGGGCGGCGGATTTTCGGGCAGTCCCGGCACGCCGTGAGGACGCCACCACCCCCGGCGCGGCGATCGTTTTTCTGGTCCCGCGGGAGGCTTCAGGCCAGACGGTTGAGGAGGTGTGGGATGTCCTGGGAATGCGCGGCACCCGGAGCGACTGCCTGCTGTTAGAAGACTGCTTTGTACCCGAGGAATCGGTTGTGTTTGACACCGACAATTTCTTTCCTTCTATTGCCCGCGGGGCAAACTGGTTCTGGGCCTCGTATACGGCGGTCTATTTGGGCGTAGCCGCGGCGATTTACGCAGAAATCCTGAAGGTCGTTCAGGAACGGGTGCCGAAGGGCTTCACCCAACCCATGGCCTATCATCCCGACGTGCGACGAAAAGTTGCCGAAATGAACGCCGACCTCGAATCGGCACGGCTGAACGTCTACCACTCGGCCTGGTTGAGCGATACCGAGGGCCCGACGCAGAACGCCATCGCAGCCCTCTATCGGGCCAAATATCTGGTCGGCGAAGCCACGGCGCGCATCGGGCGCAACGCCCTGACCCTCGGCGGTGCGCACACCCTGTTTAAGACTTCGCCGCTGGAACGTTTATTCCGCGATGGCACGGTCGGTGCCATTCAGTTTCCGCCCAGCGATTTCTGTCTGTCCAGCCTCGGGTCGTTAGAGCTGGGTCTTGACCCGCACGAGATTCCGCCACCGATGAAGTAGCCCGGCGGAGCATCTACGACTCCGTTGGTGTTTCCCAGTATTCCTCGAAGAACGGATTGTCGATCAGCGTGCGCCAGGTGCCGTCGGGCTGGCGGCGCACGACATTGACCGCCCGACCGGAGATAGTTTCTTGCGTGCCGTCAGCTTTCGTACGCTTCATGCTCCAGGGAATCCAGGACAGGGCGATATCTCCCGCCTGTACAACGTGTCTGACCTCGGTCGAGAGCTCAGGCTGCGCGTCGGTAAACGTGCGCAAGTGTTCGCGGAGAGCCTGCTCCCCTTGGACCGGAGCCTGTCCCGGTTCGGGTACGAACACCGTGTCCGGCTCGTAGAGCGCCAGCATCGCGTCAATATCGCGGGCGTTCATCGCCTCAGGGAAGAGATCTTCTACTTCCTTGGGAGTTCGAGCCGGCATGGGAGTGCTTTCTCCGCGCTGCCTTACGGATGTGCCCTGGTTGCTTCAGAGCGGTCCGCGCGGGTCGGATCGTATTCATCTCCGAGGCTTGCGCCCAGCAGCCGGATGGGACCGGTTGACGGAGTTTCGGCCCAGTGCAGGGTGTTGGCCGGCAGGTCGAGCCGGTCGCCAGGCTTGAGCACCCACTTCTGGTCGCCAACGCCCATGATGATTTCACCCTGGACGGCAACCAACACCTCATCGTTCGGGTGGGTATGCGCCTCATAGGAATGGTTGGGTTCGTCGTCTTCTATATAGGCGGCCAACCCCTCGGCCTCCAGAGCACGGACCAGTTCTGACTGGGTCGGCGGTTCGGGCCTGTTCCAACGGGTTACTTTGAGTTCCATATCGTCCCTCCTGCCCATAGTGTTGATACCTGAGATTCCCTGTAGCGCTAAAGGCCGGACGGGTCAATCAGAAATGAGGAGAAATACTCAGTTTCGATTGACAAGATTGCGCCTCCAGACGGATAATGCGGGCACAACTGTTCTTTCCATAAGACAGCGCTTTCCATAAGGAGGGAATCGTATGCAAAAGCACAAAGTTATTTCGTCGGACGATCATATTTTTGAACCGCTCGACCTGTGGACGACGCGGCTGGATAAGAAATTTCGCGACCGCGCCCCGCGAGTGATCCCGGCTGAGGACGGCGACTGGTGGTATTGCGAGGGCATCAAAGTCCAGACCGCGGCGGCCGCCGCCCAGGCCGGCCTGCGCTTCGAGGACCCGGACAGACTGAGCTTTCAGGATAAGATAGAGAATGTCCGACCCGGCGCCTATATCCCGGAGGAGCATATCAAGGACATGGATGCCGATGGCATCGACATGGGGCTGGTGTATCCAACCGTCGGGCTGCAACTCTACCAGCGCATTCAGGACAGCGAGTTGCTGACCGTCCTGTTCCGGGCCTATAACGACTGGCTGGCCGAGTTCTGCGACACCTATCCAGATCGTCTGCGGGGTATCGCCATGATCAACCTTGACGATATCCCGTCGGGGATCGAGGAAATGGAACACTGCGCCAAGCTGGGCCATCGCGGCATTATGATTACCATTCAGCCCTTGGGCGGTATGAGCTACGATAGGCCGGAGTACGAACCCGTGTGGGCCGCGGCCCAGGACTTGGCCCTGCCCATAAGCCTGCACGTCACCACCAACCGGCCCGACCCGGACGACCCGAGCGCCCTCCTCCTGGACGCGGCCAAGCCGTCCTTTTTCGTCAACCTGGATCACTGGCCCCGGGTGTGCCTGACCGACATGATTTTCAGCGGCGTCTTTGAACGCTATCCCAAACTCCAGGTCGGTTCGGTCGAAATGGAACTGTCCTGGGTGCCCCACTTCCTGGACCGTCTGGACTATAACTACACCCAGCGCGCGCGGGAGATTGCCGGGGAACGCTTCAAAGAGGACATCATGCCGAGCGAGTTCTTTCATCGCCACGTCTTTTTGAGTTTTCAGGAAGACGGGCTGGGGATTCGCGACCGGGAGATCATTGGCGTAGACAGCCTGTTGTGGGGTTCCGACTACCCCCATTTCGAATCGACCTTTCCCAAGAGCCAGGAGTTTCTCGGTGACCTGCTCTCCGACTGTACCGAAGAAGAGTGGGCCAAGATTGTCGGCGGCAACGCCGCCCGGGTGTATCAACTGGGCTGAGGAGGCTGAGGGTGGAACTCAAAGAGAAAATCATCGTCGTCACCGGTGGGGCGAGTGGCATCGGCAGAGCGCTGTGTCGGCGCTTTACTGCCGAGGGCGCGCGGACGGTCGTGGTGGTGGACCTGAACGCGGCCGGGGCGGCTGAGGTCGCGGCCGAGATTGGCTCGGTCGCCATGACGGCCGATGTGTCTAAAGAGGCTGACATAGTGCGGGTGATTGACCACACCGAGCGCGACATCGGCCCGATCGATCTGTTCTGTTCCAACGCCGGCATTGCCGCGACCGGTGGTGTGGAAACCTCGGACGAGGCCTGGCAGAAGAGCTGGGATGTGAACGTCATGTCGCATATCTATGCGGCCCGCACGCTGGTGCCGCGCATGATTAACCGGGGTGGAGGCTATCTGCTGAATACCGCCTCGGCCGCGGGCTTACTCAATCAGATCGGCTCGGCCTCCTATGGCGTGACCAAACACGCCGCAGTCGGCTTTGGGGAGTGGTTGGCGCTGACGCACGCGCACCAGGGGATTAAGGTTTCGCTGCTGTGTCCCCAAGCGGTCAGAACGCCCATGCTGGAGAACAACGAGAGCAGCCGCGCGGCGAGCGTCGATGGCCTAATGGAGCCGGAGGAGTTGGCCGAAGTGGTCGTTGAGGGCCTGCGGGCCGAGCGTTTTCTGATTTTGCCGCATCCCCAGGTCCTGGAATATATGCAACGCAAAACCGGCGACTACGATCGCTGGCTCAGGGGCATGAACCGTTTACAGGAACGTCTGGGCACGGCCAAGGAAGAGCAGGGCCTGCCATGAGCTTTGCCCCGAGTGATACCGTATTGGAAATAAGAGAGCGTTATAGTCCAGCAATGACTCAACCAAGTGGACGGCGTGCTGCGTGGCACTGTTTATGGCGCGTTCCTTGTTTGCGCTTGCCCACCCGGAATCCCGGAAAGAATATGAGGAAAGTTCGATGCAGAACACTCTGTCCAGGGAGGCGAGGCCCCAGACCAACGAGACGACGTGGCGCGGACGCAAAACTTGACTCATTTGTTACCCTAGAGTGATTCACGATTCTGTGTAGTTCCCGTAGGTCGGATGAGCAGAGCGTAATCCGACAGGGGCCGGGCGGGTTACGCCTGCGGCTAAACTGGCCTACTGGGCTATAGCTTAAACTTATCGTGAAATGCTCTAGCCCCGCGTTCAAGACTGGAAGCGCTCCTTACCTTGGCTTGACCCCGGACAGGGCCGCCGTTATCCTGCGTACCCTACCAGGAGATAAAGATGTTCTCAAAGGTTCACGGTTCGCCTCCCCCCTCGTCCCTTCAACACATCTCCTCTACGTCCGTTTCGGCGGGGACGTTCAATGAGCGCGAAGTCAAGGAAGTAAAGGCGAGCTTGCCCTCTGTGAAGTCTGAAAGTATGCCCCTCACTCTGCCTCCTCAGCGCACCCTCACCGGCTTGGAGACATCCAACGGAAACGAAGTCGGGGGGTTGGAGCTGAGCCCGCTGCCGGCTCCGGTGCATCCCGGCGGGCCGAACTCTGTATTGGGTAGGGCCGTAGTGGATAAGGACTGGGTGGTGGCCGATACCAGGCGCACAGAGATGATGGGAGTGATCGACCGGCTTCTGAAAGAAGGCAAACGCCCAGGGATCGTTCTGATCGACATCACGGGCTGGTATGAGAAGCCAGGAACGGATGCAGACGGAGATATGCGGCGCGTCATGGGTCTGCTCGAATATGCGAAGCAGAAAGAGCTTCCGGTTTTTCACGTCGAGATAGATCGTGTGAACTGCATGACACCGCCCAACATGCGCGATTACCCGCATTATCATGCAGCGAACAAGACGGGGAGCATCGCGCATTTTTCTGTTTATCCGACGGTGAGCGAGGCGCTGGAAGCCCGCAAGGTGGGACCACTGATTCTGGCAGGGTCGCGGCGTAGCCAATGCGTTCTGAATACGGCGGTGGGCGAGCCTGTCCGGCGGGGTGCGCAAGAGATCAAGGAGGGAACCGCGGCGAACGAAAAGCATGATGTTTACGTGGCCGCGATGTATGCAATTGACAGCCTCGGCGGGTCAAGGGTAAGCATGAAATGCTACGAGCAGCCGCGCGTGACCGTGGTTTCGACACCCCTGGAAGAGCTATGAGCAGCCGCGCGTGCCCGCGGTTTCGACACCCCTGGCGCGGACGAAACCGCGGGCGTGAGTATCCCTGCCGCTTGCCGGTCCAGTCCGCAAGGTGTTGCCCCGTACATGAGACAGACCATTGCCGACTGGGCCATTCAGGTGTTCGACGGTAGGGGTCAGTCAGGACACATCGATGCAGCACGTGTCTTTAACCAGTCGCTTCCGTCGCATCGCCGACGGACCGGACGAAGTGCATATGTCACAACTCGGTCGCTGGACTCAACGCGATGCCAGGGGAGTGCGCTAAGTGGACCGCACCGGATCGAATCGACCCTTTATCGCCGGGATGGTCCTGACCTGCCCGGAGCCGACCTGCGGCTATGCGCTGTACGAAATTACGCGCTGGGCCCTCACCCAGGATTTGCTGGAAGACAACCAGCACTATATGAAGCCGCTCCACGCCGCGATTCGTCCGCGCTCGGTATGGTCTTCGCTCAAATGCGGATTTTGCGGCACTTCGCTCTATGACTATAAGCGGCGCGCGTTACATACGTTTGAGCTGGGCTGGTGGTAAGCCCTAGCCGTCCTGCCCCGCTTCGTTGGCGATGGCGAGCAACACATCCGCGTGGCAGTCGTCATCCAGCGGACACCAGCAGGCCAGGTTCTTCCCTCTGAAGTGTTGCTGAATGGTCTCCGCCGAGGGCGGGGGTGGGAGCGCGTCGCCACCCTTAAAAAGCGCAGCCAGCCCTGGGACCAATTGGTCATTCAGCCACAGCTTGTACACGGCCACCAGAAAGCCGCGATCAACGGCCATGTCGGGTTTTTCCTTGAGCCGAAAGAACGGATTGCCCCACTTGCCGGGCCGTCCGACATAGACCGCATTTTTCGGCATCTTCCAGCCTTTGGTACGTTTGCGTTGAATCCGCTTTGGGGGTCTTTTGCGTGCCATGCGCTCAGCATAAGACGGTCCGGTGTTCAGAGCAAGCGTTGACAGACGCTCGACAAGGCCGCCCTGAACGCAGTACGCTATGGGCATTCGTGTATCGTTCAAGGATACGGTTATGCTCAAGCAAATTCATCTCGCCGGCTTCGCCCTCTTTACCCCGGCCCCGCATATGCCGCTGTCGTGGATCTATCCGCGCGAGAAAATTCGCCACAAATGGTATGAGGGCGAGTACTGGGAAGCCGTGGTCCGCACCCTGGAGCGCGGCAAGTTCGACATGCTGTTCTTCGCGGACAGCCTGGCGGGGGGCACGCAGCCTGATCAGGTGCGCTACGCCATCCAATTCCCCAGCCACGACCCGGTTGCTCTGATAACCTATCTCTCGGCGGTCGCCAAAAAACTCGGCTTTGCCGTCACCATGTCCACGACCTTTTACCCACCGTTTCTGCTGGCCCGGACGCTATCGACGCTCGACCATCTGACCAAGGGCCGGATCGGCTGGAATATCGTCTCCTCGACCTCAACGGCCGAGGCGAGAAACTTCGGGTTGGAGAGCCTGCCGGCGCATGACGACCGCTATGAGCGCGCCGACGAATATATGCAGGTCTGCTACGACCTGTGGAACAGCTGGGACCCGGATGCCGTGCAAATGGACATGGAGCACAAGGTCTTTGCCGATCCGTCCAAAGTCCACCGCGTCGACTTTCAGGGGCGGTGGTATCGGGTCCAGGGGCCGTTTACGGTCATGCCCTCCGTCCGCCGGCGGCCGTTTCTGTTTCAGGCCGGCCAGTCGGACCGGGGGCGGGCCTTTGCCGCCCAACACGCCGAGGGCATCTTCAGTGCCGCCCGCGGCGTCAAGCAGATGCGCGCATTCTGCGAGGATATTGCCAGCCGGGCCGAACGCCTGGGCCGCAACCCGGACGACATCCCCATCATGTGGGCCGGCCAGCCGCTGGTGGCCGAGAGCGCATCCGAGGCGCGTGAACGCTGGGCCGCCATTCGTGCCCGGATTCCGCTCGAAGCATCCTTGGCCCAGATGTCGATGCACTTCAATCTCGACCTGTCCCGGTTCGACCTCGACGTGCCGGTTCAGGATTTGGACGTGCCCGGCACCAGAGGCTTGTTCGAGATGTATCAAAAATACGACGTGAACATCACGCTACGTGATATCGCGAGAACCTATCTGGCCGGGAGTGATACCAACCCCTTGGTCGGCACTCCGTCGCAGGTGGCGGACGCCATGCAACACTTTCTCGAAGAAGGCGGCGGCAACGGGTTTCAGATTACGCCGCCGTTCTACGCGCCCGACTATTATGAAGACCTGGTGAATCTCCTCGTTCCGGAGCTCCAGAAACGCGGAGTCTACCGGGGCGACTACACGGGCACGACCTTACGCGAGCATCTGTGCGGGTCGGGATGAAAGTCTCTGTGATAAAGAAGAGAGAGACACTCAACGGTCTCTACTTTCCCGCAGGAGGAACAGCCTCGTATTCCACCGGCAGGAGATTTCCTAGATTGACATGTTTGGAGGCGTCCAGAATCTCTATCCCAACGATTTGGTCGCCTTCACCCATATCTAAGACAATATCCTCGGACAGCCGTCTGTTCATCACCTGACGCTTTTGATCGTCGAGGCGTATATACAGAAGATCAGACCTCGCGTTGTACTGAATCCGCATTAGGTTTCTCCCACCTACCATAAAAGACGTAGACCGTCACAGTAAGTAGGTCGGATTAGCGGAGCGTAATCCGACAAGTATGGGCTGTCGGGTTACGCCTACGGCTAACCCGACCTACATGGCTGCCATTCCGCTCTCGTCATGCCGGACTTGATCCGGCATCCAGAGGGTCAAGGGTTGGAAGCCTGGATTCCGGCTTCCGCCAGAATGACGTTGCTAGCGGTAGCCCCAGAGGCAAGGATGCTACGCCGCCTGAGTGTCCTCAGCAAGCTCCATATACGTCTCGCGCCACTCACCGGTTTCGTCCCACCGAAAGGGCGTTTGCAGCGTCGTAAGCGGATAGCGCGCGGTCTCAAGCAGGTCGAGGGCCATGCCGACGATAGCCCGCTGCATGTCCTTGTCGTCGGGCTTGCCGCACGGATTACCGAGCGGAAAGTCGGTAAAGACAAAGCGCGGTACCCCGCACTGCTCGACAATATCGCGGGCCGAGCCGAGGACGACCGTGGGAATGCCGTGCGCTTCGAGATGCCGGGCAACCAGACTCACGGTCTGGTGACATACCGGTCACAGGGCGACCAGCAGGACAATATCGACTCCGTCCTTACGGCAGAAGTCGAGCACGGCCGGGGCATCCTCGTGCACAGTCTGCCGCGCACTATAGACCGTGGGCACGCCGTAAAAGCGCGGCGACAGGCTGCCGAGCCGGCCTTCGGCCACGTACTCATTCAAGCGGCGGACAGGCAGGAAGGTTTCGACATCGTCGGTATGGGTGGCCGTTTTGTGCCACGACAGGTGATGGGTGTAGAGCGCCTCGGGGGCGGGTCGGGTGGCCGCGGCATACCGGCTGCGCTTCCGCCCGCCCTGCAAATCCGGGGCCGCGGTGGTGACCAGCGCGACCCGGCTTTCACTCAGCGGCTTGGTCAGCGGCGTGAACGGCGCGTCCGGGTTGGACGCCCAGCGGTAAGGATTACCGTAGCCCTTCGCCAAGTAGAATTCACGCGATTTGTCGATATAGCTGACAAAGCCGCGCTGGGTTGGATCGATATCACTCATGCCTGACCTCCCTGCTCGTATACCGGCTTCAAGAATAGGGCCCGGACCTAGGCGGCCATCAGCTCGGCCAAAGCATCGGCATCACTGACTGGATCGGGCCGGCCGTTGGCCAGCGGCCGCGAGCCGGGTTTTTTCTCAAACGGGTCAACCAGCCCCAGCGTCTTGCCGTGCTCGCGCATGACCGGAATGACGTCGCGGTTGAGCAGTTCCAGACAGCGCATCCGGTCCTTGGCCGGCACCGGGCCGTCCAGCCAGAAGGAGAAGATGCCCGGCCGCAGGATATCCTGGATTTTCTTGAGCTTGGGAATCACGTTGTCCGGCGTACCGGCGATCATGACCATTTCCTTGAGGACGCCGGGATAGCTATCATAAATAGTCTTTTTGACGGCCTCGATCTCTTCGACCGTCGTTTCTCCGCCCTCACCGTACAGCGGTCCGGCAGAGGCATTGACGCCGAAGTTCGTCCGGGCCAGCCGGCGGGTCGCCGCTTTCGAGTTATAGCCCGGAGGAAACATCCATTCGGGCCGGGCGAAATGCGCAAAGGCTCCACCGTACAGAATGCGCTTGCCCATTTCTTCCGCGCGTTCCTGCGTATCCGCGACCATGACCGGTTGCAGATAGCCAAAATTCTCCGGCCCGGCCTGATAGCCTTCACGGGCTGCGGCTGTATTGTAGAAATCCCACAGTTCCAGGGTCGGTTCGAGTCGGGTAGCCAGGGCCACGTAGGGGTAGCGGTTCTTGGCGCACCACGCGACCGTCTCGGGGCTGATGAGACCGGGAATCCAGAAGGGCGGATGCGGCTCCTGGACGGGCAGTACCCAGGGATTGACGTGCCGGAAGTGGAAGTGTTTGCCCTCATACCGAAACGGGCCGGGCTTGGTCCACGACTTGACGATAAAGTCGATGCCCTCTTCAAAGTATTCGCGATTGAAAGCCGGGTTGGCATTATTGGCGAGCTGTTCGCTGCCCGCACCGCGCACCCAGCCGGAGATCAAGCGGCCATTGGAGATCAGGTCGATCATGGCCAGTTCTTCGGACAACCGAAGCGCATTCGACACGGTCGGAACCGGGTTGCCGAGCAGCGCCATTCTGACCCGGCTGGTCGCCTTGGCCAGGATCGAGGCTTCGACATCCATGACCGCGCCCAGGCAAAAGGGGGTGGCATGGTGCTCGTTGAGCATGATGCCGTCAAAGTTCATCAGCTCCTGATCGGTATAGATTTTCTCGTCGAGATACTGGTTGAGCAACCGCGCGCCGTGCTGACGATCGAAATAGCTGTTCGGCGTCCCGAAAAAGCTGCGTTTGCGAATAATCTCGTTTTCGAGGTCGCGGTATTGCTCCGGATGTTCTTCCGGGTCGTAGTGATACGCACGTTCCGTAAACCACATGAAATGCATAGTCTGTCCTCCTGCTGTGAAAAAACCAGAAATATAAGAGACGGGCGGCGGAGGCAAGAGGAAACGCAGGCTACCCCGTCCCCTTATGCGTCCGCACGATGAGTCCTCGATGTTGTGGATGGCGTGTCTCGACTTGGACGTCGCGGTAGACATCTCCCTTGAGGGGCGAGAGGTAGCCGATGCTGTATTGCTGGCGAAGTTCGTGGGCAATGGTCTGGGTTGCTTGTTCGAGTACAGTGTGGCTCCCCAGAATATCTTTCGTACTCAGAAAAAAATGTTGGGCGCCGGTCGTGTCACTCAGCGATTGCAGCAGGTCAACATCCACCGAGCCAAAATTGGGCCGGCCCCGACTGGGCATGAAGGGACCACCCATCCCGCCCATCCCCCACATGGGCATCCGCTGGCTTCGTGCACCCTGGCTGAGATTACCGATACCGATGGTGTATATGAGAATATTGGTTTCCCGCGCCGCCCGAAAAGCGTCTTCGCGTGAGGCCGTGCTTGAGGTATCCAGTCCATCACTCATGAGGATGAGGGCTTTCTTCTGACGCTGGCCGCGTTGGATGCGTTGCAGACCGCCCAACACGGCGTCGTACAGGGCCGTCTCGCCGCCCGGCTGGAGACCGGCCGTAGCCTGCGTCAACAGGCTGGGGCTGTCGGTAAAGTCCTGTAAGATCGTGAGCTGGTGATTAAACCCTAGAAGAAAAACCTCGTCGCCGGGCTTAATCGCTTGAGCAAAACTCCGCAGGGCAAGGACGGCCCGGCGCCGTTTGCCGTGCATGCTTTCACTCATGTCAACCAGGAGGCCCAGACTGACCGGCTCCTGTTGGCCAGTATTAAAATAGGTAATGAGCTGAGACTGGCCCCCTTCGTAGATGATAAAATCCTCGGGAGTCAGACCGTTGATATATTGACCGTTCTGATCAGTCACGGTGACAGTGAGGAGTTGGGTGGGTCTTGAAGTCCGTTTTTGGAGATGCGGAGGCGGAATGCCCTGTTGACGTGGAAGGGTCTGCATAGACGGTTGCGAGACCGAGGGCAGTTCCAGGACTTGGGGCCGGGCGGGGGCATAGCGCTGCGGGGAAGAGGGCCGGGGAGTTTGTTGCGGCGCTGGCCGCGTTCCCTGCCACCCGTCGAGTTGCAACCCGCGCGTCTGGTCGTCTGTGTCCTGCGCGGAAGAGAGCGAAGGAGCAAGCAGGAGATGGGAGAGGAGGAGAAGACAGAGCAATACGCCAGGATGTTTGTCTATGCTCTGCCTCATATAGATTTCCCTATGGGTTTCCCCGCCTCCCCTATATCAGCCCACAATATGAACCTCATGCCCACTGATTACCAGCAGGGGTTCGACCAACTCGCCAAAACCGTCTGGCTCATAGCCCTGGATATCTGCGGATGTGGCGTTGGGATGATCGATACAGATTTGTACGACGCTGCCGTAAGCACGCTCAGAATCGGTCAGATCAACCAAGGTCGCGTTGCGACCGCACATAACTTTCGAGCACTTGGTTGATCCGCGTCTGGTAGCCCTTTCCCGGAGCCTTGAAATAGGCCAACACGGACCGTTTGACACGCAGGGTGATCTGTTCGGTGCGGTCGGGTTCGACGAGTTCCGCCTGCTGCCAGAAGGTCTCGTCCAACTCAGAGATGTCGCTGAAGTCGATGTTCTCGTCCTTCATGGACGCGATTTGTCGTGGTGTGAGAGGTTTATCGTATCCGCTCATGGTAAGCCTGCCTTCATCACGCGGCGTCATGTTTCCCGATCCACTCACGGAGCGCCTGGTCGATCCGCGTCTGCCATCCGCGACCGCCGGCCTTGAAGTGATCGATCACGTCCTGCGACAGATGGATAGTCGTTGACACTTTCGGTTTGGCGACTGGTGGCCTGCCACGGCGGACAGTTGCCTTGGCGAACTTCTCCAGCCAGCCATCTACGGACAGGTCCGGTGCCGTATCCGAATCAAAATCTTGGGGTATAGAGCGTTCGTTCCCGTTCATTGACTTTGCATTATACATAAAAATTATAATAGGAGAATGTGATTCCTCACTGTGAGAAGAGGCCATAGTAGCTATATACAGCTCCCATGAAAGAGATTACCGCCAGAGACGCCAAGAATCGCTTCGGCTATTTGCTTGACGCCGTGCAGAGTGCGCCCGTGCGTGTGACCAAGAAAGGCCGGGCGGTTGGCGTGATGATGTCGGTGCAACACTATGAGCGACTTCGTGACGCTGCCTGGGAAGGCCTGACAATGACGATGGACGCTTTGGGCGAAGCCGCATCCGCGAACGGCTTGACGGAAGCCAGGCTCAAGGCACTCCTCGCGGATGAAAGCTGAGAGTGTCGCTCCCGACACCAATCAGCTCACAATACGCACCTCGTGCCCGCTGCATACACCTGTCAGGTCATTGTCCCACAAGACACTACGGTCTATTGTAACTGTAATGGTTCATCTTGAGGGACATCATGCACGAGGTTCAATTACGCGACGCAAAGGCTAGACTCTCAGCGCTGGTAGAAGGCGCGGCCCATGGAGAGACGACGATCATCACTCGCTACGGCAAACCTCGGGCCGTCATCCTTGGGATCGATGAGTGGAATCGTCTCTGCCAGGTGCCATCCTTTGGTCGGTTGCTGCTCTCCGCACCACTGGAGGACGGTGATCTATCGCCGCGTGATATGAGCCCGTCACGAGACGCTGCACTCTAGGAACGGCTTTTGTACTTGGTCGATACCAATGTACTGTCGGTCGGGGCTCCCGGCCGGGTAAATCGGTCCACGACATTGATCGACTGGATGGAGACGCATTCGAGTATGCTTTTCCTGTCGGTGGTTACCGTGGCCGAGATTGCCGACGGGGTGGCCAAGCTGAAACGGACCGGGTCTGCCGCCAAGGCTACCGCCATTGGGGACTGGCTCCAACTTGTGCTCCATCTCTACGGCAGTCGCATGCTGGCGTTTGATGTTGCTGCGGCCCGGCTGGCGGGGGAACTGACAGATAAGGCACGGGCGGCGGGTCATGCCCCTGGCTTTGCCGATATCGCCATCGCGGCTACAGCCGGGAGCCACGGTCTGACGATCCTGACGCGCAACCTGCGCCACTTTGTGCCGCTCGGCATCCCGGCAATCGATCCCTTTGCTACATTACCCCGCTCCTGACAGCAGGCAGGACCATCTCATATTACTGAGGTCCATCAGTCCACAATACGCACCTCATACCCGCTGCATACCAGCATGGGTTCAACCAGCTCACCGAAACCGTCCGGCTCATAGCCCTGGATGTCGGCGAATGTGGCGTTGGGATGGTCGATGCAGATTTGCGCCACGCCGTCGTAGGTGCGTTCTCGCTCAGCATCGTCCAGGTCAACCAGGTCCACGGAATAACGCACCGCGTCAGGCGTATTATTGATGGCCGCGACAACGTTCGGCACGTGGACGTTCAGCCAGTAGTCGTCCAGGTGGGCACGCTCAATTCCCTGGCGTCTCTTGATAAAGAAGGTGAGCTTGGTGGTGTCGCGCGTCGTCGGACCATCCACGTTGAGATGCTCGGTGACAAACAGATTACAGCCCGGTTGGATGGTGGCATAGGTGCTGAATTTGTCGGCGTCGATATTGGGCGGGGCCTGCCGGCCGATCGTGGTCTCAAAATGCTCTCGATCCCGGAACCATAGCTCGGCCATACCATCGGGCGGACGGCTGTCCGCATCGGCGTTGTCCGAGGGCGGGTCAAAGAAGGTGATGCGATAGCGTTCCGGCTTGACCAGCGAAACGACATGCGGGGCGTGAATGTGTTCCCAGGCATGGACCAGCTCGTCGTGCGAAATATGATCCAGACGCCGAACAGCGGCCATAAACTTTAACATGGTCTCCCTCCTTAGAAGCGTGCTTGCGGCACCGGCAGCCCAGGGATATCCGAACGCGCCCGAAAGACGCTGCCCTTGAGCTCGCGTTGATCGTTGTTGGCGGTGACTACGTACAGGTCCGACATGTCGGGTCCACCAAAAGCCACGCTGGTGACCGTTTTGGCCGGTACCTTGATGCGTTGATCGACCGTCCCATCCGGCTTGAAACGCACAATTTCACCCCGTCCGGCCACCGTGGCCACCCATACCCCGCCTTCGACGTCAACGGTCATGCCGTCGGGCATACCCTCGGGTAGCTGCGCGAACAGTTGTCGGTCGCTGACCGTGCGGTCGGCCCGCACCCCATAGGCCCAGACGGCCTTGGTGGTGGAATCGCAGTGGTAGAGCAGTTTGCGGTCCGGACTGAAGCCCAGGCCGTTAGTCACCTCAACCCCCTCCCATAAGTGCGTCACCTGGCCCGGCGGGTCAATACGGAAGAGCGAGCCCGGCGGCGGAGTGCTCTTAAAATCGAAAGTATGAATATCGCAGCCAAACGAACCGACCCAGATGCTGCCTTGGTCATCCATGGTCAGGTCGTTCAGGCCGAACAGCGGCTTCCCTTCCCATTCCCCAAAGATATCCCGCAGCGCGCCGGACTGCTCGTCCCAGTGCGACAGAGACAGCCCCGTCACCAAGATGCCCCCGCCCGCGTTCAAGCCGATGCCGCCGACAAACTTCCGGTCCGATATTAAGGTCTCAATCTCCCCGTCGGGGCTACGCCGGAAGACACCCCCGCCGCGCACATCGCTGTAATAGAGCCGATTCTGCTCATCGGTCCGGGGTCCCTCAACGAGTCCGTAGCCGCTGGCCAAGGTTTCAAATTCCATACGCTCCCTCCTTTTGTGTGACCGCTCACGTGAATATCAACATGATGAGGCGAGGGTAATCGCTCCGGGGGCGGAAGACAATGGGCGGGCCGGCCACAGACAAAGCCGCCGACTTTGTATAAGGTGCGCGTCTACTCCTTCATCCCGACGCTATCCGATGCAGCGAAAAGAATTTCCCTTTTATTATGGCTGGGCGGTCGTGGCCGTGGCCTTTGTCACCCTGGCTATCGGCGTGAACACGCGTACGACCTTCTCCCTGCTCTTTCCGCCCATTCTGGCGGAATTCGGTTGGGACCGGGGTAGTACAGCCGCGGCCTTTTCTTGCGGGTTTCTGGCGGCAACCGTGTACGCGCCCATAGTCGGCATGCTCATGGATCGCTGGGGGCCGCGCGTGGTCATACCGCTGGGTGCGGTGCTGGTCAGCGCCGGCATGGTCTCGATTACCCTGGTTTCTCAGCCGTGGCACCTGTATCTCACCTTCGGCATCCTGGTCGGCGGCGCGAGCACCTCTATCAGCTATCTCGGTCACTCCCTGTTTCTCCCCTACTGGTTTGTACGCCGCCGCGGGCTGGCCCTGGGGCTTGCCTTTTCCGGCGTGGGCGCCGGCTCCATCCTGCTCTTCCCCTGGGTGCAAAGCATCATCGACCAGGCCGGCTGGCGTGAGGCGTGTTGGGTCGTGGCGGGCCTCCTGCTGGTGGTCGTGTTGCCGTTGAATGTGATCCTGCAACGCCGCCGACCCGAGGACCTGGGTCTGGCGCCCGACGGAGACGCCGCCCCAAGCACCGCTCACGGGGAGCAGCACCCGGCTGATAACGTCGTGGACCATGCCTGGGCCGCGACCGACTGGACCCTGGCGCGTGCCATACGCACCTCCCGTTTCTGGTGGTTGGGCGTCTCTTTTTTCAGCAGTCTGTACTCCTGGTACGCCATCCAGGTGCATCAAACCAAATACCTGACCGACATCGGCTTTTCACCCGAGGTGGCGGCCTTTGCCCTCGGGCTGGTCGGACTGACCGCCTGCGGCGGCCAGATTGGCCTGGGTACGCTCTCCGACCGGATCGGGCGCGAGTGGGTCTGGACCATCAGCATGATGGGCTTTGTCCTGTGTTATGTCATCCTGCTCAGCATGCCCGAGCGGCCCAGTCTGGTGCTGTTATACGCCATGGTCGCGGCTCAGGGCATGCTGGGCTACGGCACGGTCTCGGTGTTCGGCGCCATTCCGGCGGAGATTTTTCAGGGCAAACAGTACGGCCGCATCTACGGCACGCTGACCATTGCCGGCAGTCTGGGCGGCGGGACCGGACCCTGGGTGACCGGCCTGCTCTTCGACCGCACCGGCAGCTATACAGTGGCCTTCTGGATTGCACTGGCGTTTGCCTTTGTCTCCATTGGCGGCATGTGGATGGCCGGTCCGCGCAAGGTGCGCGTAGTGGCCGGCCAGGTGAAGCGCCTGGCCGCACGACGGGCTCTGGCGGAATAGAAGAAATCAGTCCTGGGAGAAGAAAGTTCTCCCGAGTTTATCTTGATTCTCCAGATGTAATCAGCCGCGTTCCGCCGCTCCAATAAGAGTACGAGCTTCTTTAAGGTCGCTCATACAGCACCCGTCCCTCCCGCAGAGCCCGCGCCAGGACATGGTTAAGGGAGTCACGCCAGTGTTCGACCTCATCACGGCTGTACACCAGAATGTCCTTTGCAACACCGAGGCCCGAGACGGCTCTCCATAGACGGACAGCTTCCTGGCGTCGGCTCCTGCCGTTGCCGAAGGGCGTGGACTCAATGACGAGCAAGTCCACGTCCGAGTCTTCGCGGGCGTCACCTCGCGCCCGTGAGCCAAACAGAATGACCTGCTCGGGATCAACTTCGGTCACAATGGCCCGCACCATGTCACTCAGAAGCGAGTCCGTCACCTGTGGGGTATATCTTTCCCTTCTCGTTTCCATGGCGATTTCATACCGTGCGGCGCAAGGATTCGTGCAGGGCTCCTCGTGCATCTTACCTTCTCTAGCCAGCCTCTAAAATAAGAGTTCATTTCACCGACTCAACGCCCCACCGTTGTTTTGAATCGTAAACCCGCCGTCAACAACCAGCGTGGCTCCGTTGATGTATGACGCGGCCGGAAGGACAAGGCTCAGCGTCGCGTGGGCAACTTCTTCCGGGTCGCCGTAGCGTTTGAGCGGTACGCGCCGGCGGGCGAAGATGCCTTTTGCTTTGTCCGGGATGGCAGCGGTCAGGCCGGTATGAATCGCGCCCGGACAAATGCAGTTGACGGTGACGCCCTGGGTCGCCAGTTCCACCGCCAGCGCCCTGGTGAGGCCCATAACGCCGTGCTTTGCCGCGGTATAGGGGCTGGCAAAAGCGCTGCCGCCGACCGCTTCGGTCGAAGCAATATTCACGATCCGTCCGGTCCCGCTTTTTGTGAGATGCGGCAACGACGCGCGAATGAGGCGCTGGTGGGCCGTCAGATTCACGCTGAAACAGCGCTCCCAGACCTCTTCGTATTTGCTGCTCTGAATACGGGCGGAGGCATCGATACCGGCATTATTGACCAGAATGTCGAGCCCGCCGAAATGTGCGACAATCCGGGCTAGCGTCGGTTCGATCTCCGCAGCGTTGGCGAGGTCCAGGGTCCAGCCCATGGCCGTACCGCCGGCTTGGGTAATCTCCTCAACGACTCGGTCAACGCCGTCCGCATTTCTGTCCAATACGGCAACCTGCGCCTCTTCGTCGGCAAAGAGATGAGCGGTTGCCCGTCCCATGCCGCTGGCGGCCCCGGTCACTAGCGCAATTTTTCCTTTGATTGATCGACTCAGCTTGCTTAGGCGTGGCATGCTCTGTGGCTCCTTTTGTCCCTCGCATCCGTCCCTCCATACTTACCTGTGGCTGGCCCGCTACAAAAGGCTCCAGCGTTGCCGGATTCCGTCGCGCGCATCCCTATCTTGTCTTGCTCTTCGGTCTCATCCCGAGTACACATGCCAGCGAGGAGGGGAGTGATGAAATATCGAGCCATGGCATTGCCGGTAAGCATGATCCTCGTGACTACTCTCATGCTGGAACGTCCAAGCGTCGCTCAGGCGACAGACCCCCTCCCCCAACTTACGGCAGCGACGCTGGAGCAGTGGATGTCCAGCCTCTCAAATTGGGGACGCTGGGGAGAGGACGATCAGCTCGGTACGCTCAATCTGATTACCCCCGAGAAACGGCGTCAGGCCGCCACGCTGGTAACCGAGGGCGTCTCGGTTTCTCTGGCCTTTGACCTGGCGAAAGAGGCCAGCACCAATAATGAGTTTCCGCTTGAGCACAGTCTCCTGGTGCATGATGACGACGGCAACGTCTTTGCCGAGGATATCTATACGATCCGGTATCACGGCTTTGCCCATTCGCATGTGGATGCGCTGTGCCATATTTTCCATCAGGGCAAGATGTACAATGGCTTCCCGCGTTCGGCGGTCAAACCCTCAGGCTCGGAGCAGCTCGGCGTACAGACCATGCACCAAGGGATTTTCACCCGTGGGATTCTGGTGGATGTCCCCTGGTTAAAGGAGGTACCCTATCTCGAACCGGGCACCGCAGTCCGCGTCGAAGACCTGGAAGCCTGGGAGAAAAAGACCGGTATCCGCATAGCGAGCGGCGATGTGCTGCTGGTCCGCACCGGGCTGTACAAACGACGCCAGGAGGTCGGCTCCTGGAACCTCACAGAGCGGGCCGCGGGCCTACACCCTGCGGTCGTGCCCTGGCTCAAGGCGCGCGACGTGGCGACGGTTGGTTCTGACGGCACGAATGAAGTCTTCCCCTCCGGGATCGAAGGGATGCCGTTTCCGATTCACCGCCTGGCCGTGGTCGCCCTGGGCATGCCGCTGTTGGATAACCTGAACCTCGAAGACCTGGCCCGTGAAGCGCAGGCGCGCAAGCGCTGGACCTTCCTCTTTGTGGCTGCGCCCTTGCGCGTCCCCGGCGGAACGGGCTCACCCCTTAATCCGCTGGCCCTGTTTTAGACCGATGATGCTCTAGGCTGATGATGCACAGCCACGGAGGTCCATTGTGTTGAGCGTTGAAGCAATACGGAACGCCCTGACCGCCCATCAGCCCACATCGAGTCGTTTCGATGGCCATCGCGGCTGTGCTGCTGTAGCCATGATACTCGTGGGAGCGGAGGATCGACTGAAACTGTGTATGATCCGGCGGGCTGAAAAATCGGGCGATCCGTGGTCGAGCCATATGGCCCTGCCGGGCGGACGCTTCTCTCCCGAGGATGCTGATCTTCGCGTTACGGCCGAGCGCGAAACGCACGAAGAAGTAGGTCTGCGTCTGGACCCGGCCCACCGTCTGGGTTCGCTCGCCCCGCTCGCCATCCGGCTGAGCGGACGGGACCGGCCCTTGGATCTTTTTGCTGCGGTCTATTACCTGGGTCCGGCGACCCCGGCATTAACGCTCAATCACGAAGTCGCCGAGGCATACTGGATGCCGCTGGCGCATCCCTGGGAGGTCGGGAACGCCACCCACCTGAAATTATCCGCGGACGGCAAGACGTTGTACTATCCGGCGATCCGTTTTCAGGACCAAATGATCTGGGGCATCACCTTACGTGTCCTGACCCTGTTCTCCGATGTGCTCGGCCGTCCCTTGCCGCATTTGGAAGAAATTCCGGGACTCGGACGCTAGCTTGTCCGTTCCGTATCAATAGTAAGGAGGGGAGCTATGGAAGTTGTTGGTTATGCTGATCAGTTCAGTGTCGCGCCGGGGGAAACCGTTCGATTCCATGTGAGCTGCAAACAGCCAACCTATCAGGCCGACATCGTCCGTCTGATCCATGGCGACCCCAACCCAAAGGGTCCGGGCTTCAAAGAGGAACTCGTTGCAACGCCGGTCAGCGGCGAGTATCCGGGCCGTCGCCAGGATATCCACACCGGCTCACACATTATCGTGCCCGACGTGCCGCTGCTGGGCCTGCACGACGGCTTCACCCTGCACGCCTGGATATATCCCACAACCCCACAAAAAGGCGTGCAGGGCATTCTCACCAAGTGGTCGGAGGCGGAAGGCGGCTATGGTCTGGTGCTCGACGAGGGTGGGGTCTTGGCCGTGTGGCTGACTGACCCGGCAGGACGTACGGAACAGGTACGGATCAATACCCCCCTCCGCTCCCTGGACTGGTATTTTGTAGCGGCCACGTTTGACGCCCACAGCGGCCAGATCGCCGTGTATCAGGAGCCGCTGCGCACGTGGCCACAGGACCAGACCCGGGCGACCGCGACGGCCACGACCCAGCTCCAGGCCACTCCCACGACTCCGGTCGATTGCGTGATGGCCGGCCTGTGGCAGACGGGCGATGACGGCGAGTCCCGGATTGGCCGACATTTTAACGGCAAGATCGACCGCCCGGGGGTATTCCGGCGAGCCCTGAGTCGGGACGAGTTGCTCTCGCTCCAGCGCGGAGCCTCGCCGCTGGCCTTTGGCGACGATCTCGTCGCGGCCTGGGATTTTTCGGCTGAGGTTGCCTCCGACACCGTCATCGACACCTCGCCCCACGGTTTACACGGCCGAGCGATCAACATGCCCGCCCGGGCCATGACCGGCTATAACTGGAGCGGTGCGGAGACGGATTTTCGCAATACTCCGCACGAGTACGGCGCGATTCATTTTCATGACGACGACCTTGAGGACGCCGGCTGGCAGGTCGATTTTAGCTGGACGCTGCCGGCCGAGTGTCGAAGCGGGGTGTACGCCGCGCGCCTGCGGACCGAGGGTGGCGAGGACCACATTCCGTTTTTTATCCGTCCGCCAAGGGGCCAAGCCACCGCGGACATTGCCTTCCTGGCCCCGACCAACAGTTATCTGGCCTATGCCAACGAGCAGCTCACCACCCTGCCGCCGGCACTGTTTCCCAATCGCAAGCAGGGCGAGCTTGCGCCGGACGACCACTACATCAGAGAGAACCGTTTGCTGAGCCTGTACGACAGTCATGCCGACGGCAGCGGGGTGTGTTATTCCAGCCGGCTGCGGCCCATCGTCAACATGCGCCCGCGCTACCACATGCGGGCGCTCAACTGCCCGCACCAGTTGCCCGCCGACCTGCACCTGATCGACTGGCTCGAAGCCAAGGGCCACGCCTATGATGTGATTACCGACGAAGACCTGCACGCCGAGGGTCTGGACCTGCTCGCCCCGTACAAGGTCATCATCACCGGCAGCCATCCCGAGTACTGGTCCGGGCCCATGCTGGACGCCTTGGAAACCTATCTGAACACCGGCGGGCGGCTGATGTATTTGGGCGGCAACGGTTTTTACTGGATCACCTCGTTTGCTCCCGGCCGACCTCACGTGGTTGAGGTTCGACGCCGGGTCGGCACCCGGAGCTGGCATGCCAAACCCGGCGAATACCATCACAGCACCACCGGAGAGCCCGGCGGCCTCTGGCGGGATCGGGGCCGAACACCCCAGCGCCTGGTCGGCGTCGGTTTCACCACCCAGGGCTTTGATAACAGCGCGCCATACGAGCGGAAGCCGGACGGCTTTGACCCTCGCGCGGCGTTTATTTTTGAGGGAATCGGAGACAAAGAAGCCATTGGCGACTTTGAGTCCTTAGTCCTCAACTACGGAGCGGCCGGTTTTGAGTTGGACCGGGCCGAACATTCCCTGGGGACGCCGGCCCACGCCCTGGTGTTAGCCTCCTCGTCCGGCCATTCGGACTCCTATCAGCATGTGATTGAAGAGGTCTTGCTGAGCGACTCGCAACAGGGTGGCACGGTCAATCCCAAGGTCCGGGCCGACATGGTGTATTTTGAATATCCCCAGGGCGGAGCAGTCTTTTCGGCCAGCTCCATCGCCTGGGACGGAGCCTTGTCTCACAACCAGTATGAGAACACCGTCTCGCGCATCACCGACAACGTCCTGCGCCGCTTCGCCGCCGAGGGCCCACTGAGCGAGTGAGGCGGGTGAGGCATAGGGGTAACGCTTGCGATTGCCCCGGTTGCGGCTGCCCCGGTTGCGGCTGCATGATCTTCTTCCCCCCGAGCCCGGGTTTTCTGCGATGTATTGACGAATAACCGGAGACCCTGAATCTCAAACTCAGCCAGTGTTGACAGTCGCTACCGTCCTACTTACACCCGAGAGTATGGATTTTGCGCGTGCTCAAGCTTCTCTTAGAGCCGCTGAGCTTTGTCTGGAACACTGCCTTTTCGATAGTGTCGCTAATCGCGCTTATTTTGCCGCGTTTCAGGCCGCCATCTGTGCTCTTGAGAGCCAAGGAATAAACCGGAAAGAATGGAGCCACAAAGGCGTACATTCCGATTTTGTCCAACGTTTTGTGCGGCGGCGAAAGCTCGTGCCGGCAAGTTTTGCCAGTGCACTTCCAACTCTGATGCACCTACGCCATATTGGGGATTATGAACAGGCAGGAGTCAGTCAACGCTCAGCCGAGCGCGCGGTTCGCTTAGCGCGGGAATTTGTCCAACTTCTCGCCAAGGAGATACTGTATGCCTAAGGGGAAAAGCTCACCTCACCAAGCGCTTCTTGAAGCCAAGCTGTCCGAACTCACCACGTTGATCAAAGAGCTTTCGCCAGACGCGCGAGTAAAAATTGCTGCTGCGCGCTATGAGGATGAAGACGCGGCTCTTGATGTCTATGTCCCACCGGATTTCCAAGCCGCAGCAATTTCTGATCTTGAACGATCCTTGGGCGAGCGCTGCAACGACATTCTCCTTGACACTGGACTGTTTATTATCGGTGCCGTTCGAGATTGAGTCTTCGCACTTGCTCTCAATCCGCCGCTTCGCTCCGGACGGGTCGCTGGGGGAATGAGCGGGGCGGGAAAGTGCTGGCGCGTGACACCTTAAACGGCAATGCGTACCTGCATCCCCAGAGCGCGGGTAATTTTCATGACCGTGCTGAAAGTCGGGTTGCCGTTTTCAGACAACGCCTTGTAGAGCCCCTCGCGGGTCATGCCAACGTCGTGAGCCAATTGGCTCATGTTTTGGGCGTGGCAATATCGTTCAGCGCGGCGCGAATCAGACTGCCTTCGCCCAGGTCTTCCTCTGCGCACGCCTCAAGGTAAAGACGGACATCTTCCTTGGTACACAGGTGTTCGTTGATATCCCAGCGGGTGAATGTTTCTGCCATGGTTTATCTGAGGCGGTCGAGCAAATTTTCCGCCGGAGGAACGTCAGAGCTTGATCGAATGCCGTTCCACGTAGCTGAGCGCCGCGCGGGCGAGAAAGCCCGAGCGTGTTTCCCCTTCGCGGGCAGCAGCTTCGTCCACGATTGCTAGCACCCGTGTCGGTATGGTGATGTTCACTCGTTTGGCCTTGCTCGACAGCTTCGAGATATCAATCGACACCAGTGCCCAAGTTCCGCCTCTGTGTTCCTTATTGACACGGTGGGCTTCCAGTGGGGCTTGCTCGGGAATCGTTTCCCCGTCCATCAGTAGCCCTTCAAGATGACAGGCAATGGCTTCGTGCGCCGAGTCAATGGCTTCGTCCAGGGTGTCGCCGGCCGAAAAGCAGCCGGGCAGATCGGGCACGGTGACGCCATAGCCGCTATTACGGTCTTTATGAATGACGATTGGAAAACGCATCAGCGGTCCTCCCATTTCCAGCCGGCCTGTCGAAAGATATTGCGTAGTGTCCCGATTGGAATATTCTTTGTCGGATGCTTGACCGTCACTCGTCCGGACTTTTTGGGGTGAACGAACTGGTGGTGGCTCCCCTTGGTGTTCCGCACTACCCAACCCTCTCGCTTGAGCTTCCGAATGATATCTCCGCTGGTCATGCTTGTTGAAATGTGTATGGTACACACTGATCTGAACATGTCAAACTCTCCACCACCGTGCCTGAAGATTGACAGCCGGCACGTTGGCACGCTAATGGCTTGCAGAAAGGCTGTGCTCTAAAGGGGGGAATATGGAGCAGGGGGTACACAACGAAAGCCTGGACCAGATGGCCGAGCCGGTGCTCGCCTTTACCGCCAAAGCGGTCGAGATGATTAGACACGCCATGAGGCTGAAGGGCCTACGGGATGGTGGTATTCGGATGACGGTCGCAGGCGGCGGCTGCAAAGGCTTCCAGTACAGCCTGAACCTTGAGCGAACCGCGCAGGCGGACGATACGGTGGTCGTGCAGGACGGGGTCAAAGCCTTCCTCGACCCGAATAGCGCCCAGCACCTCCAGGGAACGCGGCTGGATTATGTCACCAATCGTCAGGGTACCGGCTTTCATTTTTTCGGGATGGAGTCATCCCGGACCATTGGTTGCCGCTCCACGGTTCTGCTGCGCTGGTGCATCGAGAACAACACCCGAACCGAGGGCTGCGTCCAGTGCGCCAAGCGACCGCTGATGGACATAGACCTGGAGGCGGCGACCCAGTTTGTGGACAGCAGACAGAGCATATCCCATCCTGGTCTGCGCCCGATGAAGCTGTGTGAAAAGTGTCACTATGTCATCTGTCAGTGTGATAAAGAGTAATTTGCGCTACGGGCTCCCTCAGTGACTGAAGTAAGGTAAGCAGCCCGTCTCTTCCAATAGCGACCCAACCTCGTCCAGACTGACGGCATTCAGCACGGCAAATCGTTTCCGAAGCGTATCGAGACATTTTCTCTGATAGCCGAAGGGCGCCTGGGCATACGTCTGGCCGAGCAGGCTGAGTTCAACTTTCTCGTCGCCCCTTTCTATCGCCGCCGCATTGGCTACGAGAAACGGCAGATACGTTTCTGCCGCCAGGCGCAGCAGCCCGACCGTCGCCTCGGGCAGTGCAACATGGGCGGGATACCACTCGCCTTCCAGACCGGAGGCATCGTCGAGTTGGCGCGTCCAGCTCTCGGTGCGTTGGGCGCGCTCGCGCATGATCGCCAGGGGCGTCGGATCGGTGGCCAGTGTTTTGAGCTGTCCAAACAGGCCGAAGTCGGCAATGGACGGGCGGCTGCCAAAGAGGTGGTCGTGGAGACCAACGTGGGTTTCCAGCACGTCCAGGGTACGAGTATAGGTCGCCTCGATAATGGGCGCGTTTTGTGGGGTGCAACCCACGAGCGGCATGCGTTCGATCTGGCGCTGGGCAAAACGCTCTGCCGCTGCGGCGCGCGATTCTCCTTTTTGATCGGGGAAGAAGTCGTCGGCAATCCAGAACGAGGCGTACTGAATGTCCGCGTCATAGGCCCAGCGGTAATGAAACATGGCTTTGGTCAGCCACTCGTCGGCAAAGTCTTCAATGAGAGAGGCGAGGAAGGCCCGGCCGGGCGAGTCGGGGATGACAGACCGCTGGTCAGGATGGCGCTGCTCCACATCCTCGATAATCGGCGTGGAATCAACCCGCCACTTCGCTTCGCCCGGAAAACGAATCATGGGCATGAGGAGGGGCTTTACCTCCGCGAACTCAGCCATATTCCGTTCGGTCCGCAGAACCCAGTCAAAGGGCAAGCGCCGGTAGCGCATGACCGCGCGGAGTTTCATGGAATAAGGTGAGCCGTTCTGGCCGACAACGACGTAGCGGGGACTGGAATTCATTTACCCTTCCTTACACCACGGCTAGATTTGGAGCCCCGGCCACTTCGAGAACTCCGTATAGGTCCAGTCCGTGACGATTTTCCCGTCGCGGCAGGTGAGCACGGCGCAGAAGGGCAGTTGCCAGTCCGCGCCCTGGTCCGGGTCGAGCAGCACGGCCTCGACCACGACAACGTCTCCGGTTGCGTGCTTGCGATCAACCCGCATCTTTCGCTGTGGGGCGGCCTGGAGGACCTGCCGTTCAATGTCGATGAGCTGTTCGTGTCCGCGAATAAAGCCCCCATTCACTTCGCAGTCAGGGGTATAGACTTCGAAGACAAAGCGTTCAATGTCGGTGTTGTACATATCCTCATACGCCTGGGCGACCGCAAGGCTGCGTTCTTCCTGTGTCATGATTCCCTCCTTCAGAATGCTGACAATTTGAGGATGCAAACGACAATTTGTCAAGAACCGCAGTCGCCCCTCGGTCTCCTTTGCTCGGGGAAGGCCGGTTGTGATATGGGTGCTGCCACGTCAATTTCAGGAAGCGCAGAGAAAAAGTATTATGTGTACGGGTAGACTGTCTGCGGGCGTAAAAATCAGTCTCATCCTGTTCCTGCTAGGGATATGGGCGGTCCCTGCTCCGCTCGCCACGGCCCAAGACCAGACCCTCACCGGCTGGTTCAGTATGACCATCGCCGATCAGATCGAAGCTGCAAAAAGTTGTCCTTGGTCTGCAACGAGTAACTCTGAGTGGATTCGTATTACTTCCAGTCGTAGGGTGAGCGGTTCTGGAAGCGTCAGCTACTCGGTTACAACCAACCCTAAGGACACTGCTCGGACTGGGACTCTTCACATCGACGGCTGGACCTTTACGGTGACCCAGGCCGGAACTGCTGACGTTCTGTTTGAAGACGACATGGAGAATGGAGTAAACGGCTGGACTGAGCAGGCTTGTGCATTAGACGGCTGTGCCAACGTTCCGGCGTGGGCTCTGACTACGGCTTCCTCCCGGAGCGGTACACATGCTTGGGCTGTCCGTCCAGGCGGCAATGATAGGGATGATCTGTGGATTGATCTTTTTTCTCCAGTTATCTTTCTCCAGTTATCGATCTGACCGATGTCACTTCAGCAACTCTAGAGCCGTTTTCATGCTGCTGTAGCGAGGCGATAACCGGCGTGGCGGAAATAATTGGCACACTCCGTAGGGGAGACGGCAGCCAGGGCCGGGCTCACCGCCGCCCACAAGCTCGCCACCGTCCGCGGGGCGACCGCGCGCAGGCGGGCTTTGAGTTTCGCAAAGACCTGCTCGATGGGATTGAAGTCCGGGCTGTACGGGGGCAGATAGAGCAGTTGTGCGCCGACGGCTTCAACCGCTTGGCGGACCCCGGCCACTTTATGACAGGCCAGATTGTCTAGGACGACGCAGTCGCCCGGCTGGAGGGTGGGGGCGAGGACTTGTTCAACATACGCCACAAAGGCGGGGCCATCGACCGGACCGTCGAGGACAGCGGGGGCGGTGAGCTGGTGGGCGCGGAGCGCGGCAATGAGCGTCGTCGTTTGCCAATGGCCGTGGGGGACTTTCGCCACGAGGCGCGTCCCGCGCCGACTCCGGCCATAGCGACGGGTCATCTTTGTCTGCAGAGCGGTCTCGTCTAGGAAGACGAGCCGCTGTCCGTCCCACTGCGGGGCCTGCCTCCGCCAGTGCTGCCGGGCCACCATGACATCAGGCCGATCTTGTTCGGCGGCGTGCAGGACTTTTTTTTACGGTCAGGCCAAGACGCCGGACGGCCCGCCAGACCGTGGTGAGCCCAACGGACACGCCCAAGGCCGTGCGCAATTCGGCCAGCGTCGCGTCGGGCTGCGCCGCGATGAGGGCTTCGAGTTGCTGGCGATACGGCGCTAGGAGCGGAGCCTGATACTGGGTCCGGTGCCTAGGGGCCACCTGGCCGCTCGCCCGGTAGCGCTGCATCAGCCGCCGTACCCAAGCCGGACTCACCCGATACTTGTGGGCCACCTCGGCGGTCGGGAGGCCCGCCTCCCGATCCGCCACTACCCGCTCCCGCAGGTCCAATGAATACGCTTGCATATGGCCTCCTGGCGACTGCCACCCTAACACTCTTGCTTCCCGACCGCTACACTACGGTGGAAACTGCTCTAGCCTTCTGGCAGCGGTCCGGCTTTAGCAGTGGCGACGCTGGTAGAGTAAGGGTACGGCCGGAGAACGGAGACTGGCACACCTTGGAGACCTTCATCGATCCGATCCCTGACTGGGAGCAGGTGTCAATTGACCTGACTCCTTTCAGCGGGCAGTCAATACAGCTCAATTTCAACCTAGTGTCTGAGTTTGGTCTGATGGCAGATGCCTGGTATATCGACGACGTAGCCGTGTTCTCGTCGGATTTCGATACCGCCCCCGCCCCGGACCCGGACTACTGTCGGGACTATGGCCCGTGTGGCGTGGGACAAGGGGATTGTGACCCAGGGCAGTGTGCGGCGGGGCTGGTCTGCGCCACTGACGTGGGTCCACAGTACGGGCTGCCGGCCATCTATGATGTGTGCGAACTCCCAGAGGGGAGTTCTACCCCCGACCTGCACCTGTGTCGGGACTATGGCCCGTGCGGGGTGGGACAGGGAGACTGTGACCCCGGCCAGTGTGCGACGGGCTTAGTCTGTGCCGCTGATGTAGGGCCACAGTACGGGCTGCCGGCCATCTATGATGTGTGCGAGGTGCCGCGTGGCTGAGGCTCTGATGCAGACACCCCCGGAGACACCCAAGCGCTGGGCACGTTTGTCATACCGAATTTCCCCAGGGCCGGTGACCACAAAAGGCTACGGTGGAAACAGTCGCTCCAGAACTTCGTAATCGTGCCCTGACAGTGTTCGCCAAGCCGCGTTCAGGAGTGCGGGCTTCCAGCCCGCAACAATGAGTAGAAGGCTGCGGGCAAGATGCCCGCGCTCCCAGGGAAAGGGCTGCCCCTACGATAGGGTTCCGGTGCATAATCGGCTGGTTCTCATCGCAAAAAATACCTGTATAATAGCGCCTTATTTGTAAGAGGGGGAAAGTATGGGCGTATTATCTGGATATAAAGTTGTTGAATTCGCGGGTATTGGTCCTGCTCCAATGTGTGCGATGCTGCTCTCGGATATGGGAGCGGAGGTGCTGCGTCTGGACCGGGCCGAAGATGCCGACCTCGGCGTGCCGACCGACGCCAAGTTCAACCTGCTCGGACGCGGTCGCCGCTCGGTTGCGATTGACCTCAAGAAGCCGGAAGGGACCGAGGCGGCGCTCAAGCTGATTGAACAGGCCGATGCGCTCATTGAGGGCTTCCGGCCTGGGGTGATGGAACGGCTGGGGCTCAGCCCCGAAGTGTGTATGGCCCGCAACCCCCGCCTGGTCTTTGGACGCATGACCGGTTGGGGGCAGGAGGGGCCGCTGGCCAACGCGGTTGGTCATGACATTAACTATATTGCCCTGATTGGCGCGCTGCATTCGATTGGGCGTAAAGGCGAAGCGCCAGTGCCGCCCCTGAATCTGGTTGGTGACTTTGGCGGCGGCGGAGTCTTCCTCGCTCTGGGCGTGGTCGGTGCCCTGCTGGAAACCCAGAAGTCGGGCAAGGGCCAAGTCATTGACGTGGCCATGATCGATGGCGCGGCGTCGCTGATGACCGCCATCTACGGTCTGCGCGCGGCCGGCAAGTGGACGGACAACCGTGGAGAAAACATTCTGGATACAGGCGCGCATTACTACAATGTGTATGAGACCAGCGATGGTCAGTATCTCTCCATCGGCTCGATTGAAGCCAAATTCTATGCGGAACTGTTGCGTTTGACCGGGCTGGAGAGAGAAGAGCTGCCCCACCAGAACAACCGGGCCGAGTGGCCATCGCTGACCGAAAAACTGGCCGCGATTTTTAAGACCAGGACCCTGGCGGAATGGAACGAACTCCTGGAGGGCAGCGACATCTGCTACGCGCCCGTCCTGAATATGGCCGACGCGCCCAACCATCCGCACAACCAGGAGCGGGGCACATTTGTCGAGGTCGAGGGGGTTCCCCAGCCGGCTCCGGCGCCACGCTTCAGCCGCACTCCAAGCACCATCCAACGCCCGCCCGCCAGTCCGGGCGAGCACACGGAAGAGGCTCTGCGCGATTGGGGCTTTGACGCCGGAGAGCTTGAGCAGTTGCGGGGAAGCGGCGCGATCGGCGTTCGGACCGCAGCGAAATAATCCCGGTAGCTATACGAACGGTGCTGGGCGGTCCCACGCTCAGCAAGTAAAAATGTCCCTTCAATATCACCCCGTGCAAAATCCCCTCCTCGGAGGGGTGGCCGCAGGCCGGGGTGGGTTCTCTCCTTTTCCACTCTGAAACGGAGAGGAGTCAGCACGATGCAACTCGGCATGATTGGTTTGGGCCGGATGGGTCGCAATATGGTCCGCCGCCTCATGCGCGGTGGACATGCGTGTGTGGTGTTTGACCTGAACGCCCAGACGGTCAAACAGTGCGAGCGGGACGGAGCGATTGGTGCTGCTTCACTCGATGAGTTGATCCAAAAGCTCACGCCGCCTCGCGCCGTATGGGTCATGCTGCCGGCGGGCGCAGCAACGGATGAAACGGTAACCTCCCTGGCCGAAAAACTGGCTGCGAACGACAGCATCATCGATGGCGGAAACTCGCATTTTAAGGACGATATTCGACGCGCCCAAACCCTCAAACCGAAAGGGCTCCACTACGTTGATATTGGGACGAGCGGTGGGGTGTGGGGAGTCGAGCGCGGCTATTGTCTGACGGTCGGCGGTGAGCAAGCGCCGGTCCGGCGGCTCGACCCGATTCTCCGCACCTTGGCCCCCGGCAAGGGAGCCATCCCGGAAACGCCGGGTCGTGAGTCGATGAACGGCACGGCCGAGCAGGGCTATCTGCACTGCGGCCCAGCCGGAGCCGGACATTTTGTGAAAATGATCCATAACGGCATCGAGTACGGGTTGATGCAGGCCTATGCCGAGGGCTTTGATATCCTGCGTGGTGCCAGTGCCGATGGGCTGGAGTATCACTACGAGTTGAATCTACCGGATATTGCCGAGGTGTGGCGCCGCGGCAGCGTGGTTGGCTCCTGGCTGCTGGATTTGACGGCCATGGCGCTGGCGGAAAGCCCGGAGCTGTCCGAGTTCTCCGGCGAGGTCCAGGATTCGGGCGAAGGCCGCTGGACGATTGCGACGGCCGTTGATGAGGCGGTTCCTGCCGATGTCCTCTCAGCGGCGCTCTATGCGCGCTTTCGGTCCCGCCAGGCTCATACCTTTGCCGAGAAAGTCTTATCGGCCATGCGCTTCAAGTTCGGCGGCCACCGCGAGTAGGGGCGACGCATGCGTCGCCCCTACGGCTTGCGACAAACAATTCGGCATGAGAGAAAGCCGTCATGACAACCCATGTCCTGGCCGGTGATATTGGCGGGACCAAGACCAACTTGGCCCTGTATGCCATTGAGGGAGGGGAAAGGCTCTCTCTCGTTCGGGAATCTTCTTTTCCAAGTACGCAGTACGTCGGGCTGGAGGACGTTATTGCCGACTTTTTTGCGGGGGAAGTTTCCCCCGAGCCGCCTCCCCGCTCCAGGGAGGCGGGCACGACAATAGCGGCCGGTGCATTTGGTATTGCCGGGCCGGTTCTTGACGGCAGGGTCGAGGCGACAAATCTGCCCTGGAAAGTTGACGCTTCCGACATCCGCCAGGCTATCGGCGGTGGCCAGGTCCGGCTCATGAACGATCTTGAGGCAACCGCCTATGGAGCGCTGTTCCTGCCCGCTGAAGAAATTCTGACGCTCAATACGGGGACACCCCGGCGCGGCAACTGCGCGGTGATTGCGGCCGGCACCGGCCTGGGGCAGGCGTTTCTGTTTTGGGACGGGCAAGACTATAGGCCCGTCGCCACGGAAGGCGGCCATGTTGATTTCCCGCCTCGGAACGACAAGGAAGTAGCCCTGCTGCGCTTCCTCACAAAGCAGCACAACGGCCGGGTGTCCTGTGAGCGTGTGCTGTCCGGCCCTGGCCTGGTGAGCATCTTCAATTTTCTGTGTCGGGTCTTGCAGCGTCCGGTGGCCGAGACCCTGCGGGCGCGCCTGCACACCGAGGACGCGGCCGCGGTCATCGGTGAGGCGGGTGTCACCGGTAGTTGTCGGACCTGTATGGAGGCGGTGGACCTGTTTGTGAGTTTGTACGGAGCCCAAGCCGGCAATCTGGCCTTAACGGTGATGAGTGTTGGCGGGGTGTATATTGGTGGTGGGATCGTGACCAAGCTGCTACCCAAAATGACGGCCGGTGGGTTTATGCGGTCCTTTACGGATAAAGGACGCTTCAGCCAACTCCTGCGGGATATGCCGGTTCGTATCATTCTGAATCCCAAGGCGGCCCAGGTCGGCGCGGCCCACGCGGCCCGAGCGCTCGTAAACCAAAGTTGAACCGGCCGCCTCGACGACCGTCGAGCGGCCCCTCTTATTTGACCTTACCCGTCTGGGTTGTGTCGTAGCCGTCCAGTTGTTCGACCGCACGTTTGAAAGCGTCGGAGCGGATAACGGCAGCGAGCCGCTGGCCCTGATCGCTGTTGAAGAAGGCTTTCTGAAAGACGAGGTCGTACTCCTCGCGCTCAATGGGAACAAAGTCGAGCCCCAGGGCTTTGGCCGCCGATTTGACGCCGAGACCGGTATCCACCAAACCGCTGGCAATGGCCACCGCGACCGCCATATGGGTGGTTTCTTCGCGCTCGTAGCCCTGGATGCGTTCCGGTTTGATACGGAGCTTACCCAGCTTATAGTCCAACAGCACGCGCGTGCCCGCCCCCGGCTGGCGATTGATAAAGGTCATATCCTTGCGCGTCAGGTCTCTGAGATTCTTGATCTTTTTGGGATTGCCTGTGGGAACGATCAGGCCCTGTTCCCGAATGACCAGAGTCATCACAACCGACTTGGCGAGCAGCCGCTGTTTTTTGAGGTCGGGCAGATTATAGACACCGCTGGCGGGGTCGAGCAGGTGGGTGCCAACCATATGGGCCTCGCCCCGTCTCAGGGCGACCAGACCGCCGAGTGAACCGATATTGCTGGCGGATATTTTGAGACCCGGATGCTGGGCGCGGAGCTGGTCGTCAAGCACGCCAATGGTCAGGTCGTTGCTGCCGGTAAACAGAATCGTATTGGCGATTTCCTCTGCCGGACGCAGGAGTTCGACCTGCACCTCCGTGCCGGCGTTCAAGCCCTCGTCCAGGGACGGAATGCGCAACACTCCGTCGGCTTTGACCATGGTGGTGATGACCCCGGCGCCGCGGCCGATGGGGTTGGCCACGATCGTATCGCCCACCTGACCGAGGTTGACCCGGACAAACTCTTCCAGGCCGAGCCGCGACGGCACCTTGCGCGGCAGAACCGCTCGGATCTTCGCGGGCTCCTCGGCCGGCCGGCCGAGATAATGGGCGATCAGCTTACGCAGGACCTGCTGACAGATGACGACCGCGGAAACCGGATAGCCGGGCAGGCCGATGACCGGCGTGCCGTCAAGAACCGCCAGAATTGCGGGCTTGCCCGGCATGACATCAATGCCGTGAACCAGGATGTCGCCCAGCGATTCCAGGGCCCGCAGCGTGAAATCGTGCTCACCCGCCGAAGAGCCGGCAATGACGATGACGATATCGTGCCGCTTGACCGCTTTTGCCAGCGCCCGGGTAATGGTTTTGAGATCGTCAACGACTCGGGGCAGCCGTTTGGGCGTGCCGCCCCACTCTTCGACAAAAGCCCCGGCAACGCGGGAGTTAAACTCGATAATTCGGCCCGGCTCGGCCGGGTCGCCGGGTTCGATCAGTTCCGAGCCGGTCGGGATAATGCCGACCGTCGGCGGGGCAATAACCGGAATGGTGGTGTGACCGGCGGCCAGCAGCGCGCCCAGGTCGTACGGCCGCAGCTTATGGCCGCGCGGCAGCAGCGGCTCGGTGGCAACAATGTCCTCGCCGACGAGGCGGATGTGCTGCCACGGGGTGGCGGAATCACGAATTTCAATCTCGGCGTTGTTTTTCTTAAACACCCGCTCGATCATGACGACCGCATTGGCCCAGGTCGGAATGGGGTGGCCGGTATCGACATATTGAAACGGCGGCGGGGTGGCCGCACCGTTCTTTTTCCGACGCGGCTGGACATCCTTTGCAACCCGCTTGAGCGTCAGCGGAGCAAACTCACTGGCGCCGAACGTATCCTCGGCTCGCACGGCAATGCCATCCATGGCCGCACCGTGGTAATGCGGGGCGGACAGCACCGCGAAAATGGGTTCGGCAGTGGTACGGTGGAGGGCTTTTTCGACCGGGACACGCTCGGTTCTGGTTTTGGGCGGGACGGCCCCAAGAAAAATATCGAGAGCGTCTTCCAGCGATTTCTTTTTGAGATAGCGCTTGCGGTCGGTTTTGGCGGCGGGCTGTTCGTGCATGTGGGTCGCTCTCACGGGCAATTCATGAATTGCCCCTACATTGGGCTGGGCAACCACAGGGGGTTGCCCCTACAGTTTTCATTCCCTCGCCCCTTGGGGGAGAGGGCTAGGGTGAGGGGTTCTCCATTAGAACAGAATCACGTCAACTTCTTCTCCGGCCTCTCGGCCTTCTTCATTATGGGGAATACAGACCATGCCGTCGGCCTGCACCAAGCTGAAGATCGCGCCGGATTTTCCCGGCAGCGGCTGGGCGAGCTGCGAGCCGCGCTCGCCATTTGGGGCGGCGTTTTGCAGCCTGACCCGGACGTAATCCTCCCGTCCGGGGGCGGAGGCAATGTTCTGGGCCAGCCGGGCGCGGGTCGTGCGCAGCGGCACAAAGGCCGTGTCCGCGGACTCGCCGCCTATCATCCGCACCAGCGGCGCGCCAAAGAGGGCAAAGACGACCAGCGCCGATACCGGGTGACCGGGCAGCCCCATGACCGGCTTGCCGGCGGCGCGGGCAAAGATCGTCGGCTTGCCCGGAGCAATGGAAATACCGTGAAAGAAGAGTTCCGAGCGCGGGAATGAACAGATAACGTCCAGCGCCATGTCCTTGATACCCACCGAGCTTCCACCGGACACCATCACGACGTCGGCGGCTTTCAGCGCGGTGGAGAGCGCCTGAGTAAACGCCTGCGAATCATCTTTGATGACGCCCAGGTCGGTCACGGTCCCGCCACATTCGGTAATCATGGCGTGGAGAGAATACTGGTTCACGTTCCGGATTTGGCCGGGGCGGGGCGAGCGTGAGGGCGGAATGATCTCATCGCCCGTGGAAATCAGCGCCACGGTCGGGCGTTTATGGACTGGCACTTTGGTAATCCCTACGCCGGTGAGCGCGCCGATATCGTGGGCGCGCAGGCGGCGGCCGGCGGGAAAAATCGGCTTCTTCTTCTTAATATCCTCGCCAACCCGGAGAATGTTTTCCCACGGCGACACGCTGCGTAAAATCTCGACTGTCCCGTCGCCCAACTCCTCGGTGTATTCCACCATGACCATGGAGTTCGCGCCTGGCGGGAGCATGCCGCCGGTTGCAATCCGCATGGTCTCGCCCTTCTTGAGCCGGCGTTTCGCTTCCGAGCCCATCTCGATTGCCCCAGCGAGTTTGAGATAGGCCGGCAGACTGGCCGACGCCCCAAAGGTATCCTGGGCGCGGACCGCATAGCCGTCCATATTCGTCCGGTTGAAATGGGGCAGATCGACCGGCGAGATCAGGGGCTTGGCCAGCGTCCGTCCGCAGGTGTCGAGCACCGGGATCTGTTCGCTTTTAGTGTGGGGAGCAAAGGCGGCAAGCTGGCTACGGGCTTCCTCGGACGTCACCACCCGAAAAAAGGCTTTGACCGGGGCCGGGGCTAGAAGAGTAGACGTGTCAACGTTTCTCTGTTTGGAGGACACGTTTACTCTTTGAGCCGCTGATGCGCGAGGCACGGCAGTTCCTTCCTCACTTTTTCCAGATAATCGAGATCAATCTCGGCGGTAATGAAACACTCGCGGTCGGGCGCCCGGGCAATAATCTTGCCCCACGGGTCAATAATCATGGAGTTGCCATAGTCGGCAAAGCCGTACACGTTTTTCCCGATCTGGTTCGGGGCAATGATATACACCTGGTTCTCAATGGCCCGCGCCCGCAGCAGGGCTTCCCAGTGGGCCGCACCGGTCGGAAAGGTAAACGCCGACGGAACGGAGATGATTTCCGCGCCTTTGCGGGAGAGACCCCGGTAGAGCTCCGGGAAGCGGAGATCGTAGCAGACCGAAAGCCCTATTGTGCCGAGCGACGTGGAGGCCACGACAACTGCGCCCCCCGGCTTCATGCTGTCGGACTCTCTGATGCTGACCTGACCAGGGATATCAACATCAAAGAGGTGAATCTTACGGTACTGGGCCAGCAAGTCGCCCTGCGGGCTGATCAGCAGGCTGGTATTATAGGCACGGATTTCGTCCGATTTTTCGAGGAAGGAGCCGGCCAGCAGGTGGACCCCGAGTTGGGTTGCCAACTCTTGCAGGCGATGTGTGGTCGGACCGGGGATAGGCTCGACCTGTTCGGGCTCTTTTTTATGCCGTCCACGCCAGGAAAAGACCTCCGGCAGCACGACCAGGGCGGCGCCCCGTTCTGCGGCCAAACGCACGAACGTTTCGGCCTTGGCCAGGTTCTCTTCTTTTGAAGCGGACGCGGTCATTTGAATCGCCGCGGCGAGGTAGGATCGCATGATTCAGACTCCCTCAGTCTCTGAGGACGAAGACTACCGAACGCCTCACGGGGGGTCAAGAGAAGAGGCAGGCTCTTTGCGACTCCCATCTGTTTCGATACAGATACATCAGAACGACCCTACGGCCTATATATGCGATTTCAGACGAATAGAGTGAACTGGCGGTGGCGGCTTCAACTCATGGGCGGAGTCCTGGCAGTCCTTGGGATGCTCCTCACCGGCTGCCAAACACTTCAGTATGCGCTGTCTTTTACCGAGTCGCGGCGGGACCCACGGCTCGCCCGGATATTGGGCACACGAGCGGAACTGGAGGAGCAGTACTGGCAGTGTCGGGTTGAGCACGGGAGTGCCGACGCCGCCGAGTGTGCTGAGTACAAACGAGAATTGGACAAGCCGCCGGCGCTGCCGGCGGCCTCAGAGTAGGGGATGGGCGGGCAGGGAACCCCCTCACCCTAGCCCTCTCCCCCAAGGGGCGAGGGAATGAAAGCTGTAGGGGCAACCCCCTGTGGTTGCCCGGTCCCCCGAGAATCAGGACCTCGGCATATCCATAACGGCCATGCCTTCCAAAGCCAGCCCATACCCCAGACCGTCGAGCATCAGTTTTTTGATCTGATGGGTAATGGAGATGCGTGCATACCGTAGCGTCAGCGGAGGCTGTTTGGCCAATTGTTCGGCCAACTCCCAGGCACGAGCGGACAGTTGATCCGGTGGCAGCACCTCATTCACCACCCCAAGGCTGAGCGCCTCCTGGGCGGACAGCTTTTGCCCGGTCAGGAGAAAATAGCGCCCCCGGTTGGCGCCCAAAAGCAGCGGCCAAACCAGATGGACGCCGTCCCCCGGCACAATACCGTTTGGGAAATGCGGAGCGTCCTGAAACGCCGCGGCCTCGGACGCGAGCACGATATCGCACAGCACGGGGATCTCGGCATGGATGAGGGCCGGCCCGTTGACCGCGGATATCATAGGTACGGGAATATCGAGCAGATTCATCAGCAGCCGCTTCCCTTCCCAGTACACGGTGTCCCAGCCGCGGGGCGTACCCAGGCTATCCCCAAAGCTGGCAAAATCTATGTCCGCACAATAGCTGTCGCCCGTTCCGGCCAGAATAACGACTTTATTCTCCGGGTCGGCTCCAATATCAACGCAGGCGTGGCCGATTTCGCGGTGGGCCGGTTCATTCCAGACCAGCGGCCCGTCGTTGACGTGAAAGGTGACTTCGAGAATGCCGTTGCGACGCTGCATTTTCATTGTCTCGTACTTATTGGCATAATCTTCCAATTGGCTCATCTGTCCCCTCCTGTGTTCTTTTACCTCTTCTTCTAACGCTTCTCTCAGGGCGCTGTCGAGAGATATGGTATATGAGGAATACGTCTGCACCAATAAAAGAAAGGTGAATAGCCATGCCGCAGTTTGAGAGAACCGAGCGAACCCGATTACGCCGCATGCCGGAGCGCGCGTCGTACGACACGGCAGTCGTTGAGGCTATTTTGGCGGAAGGCTTGTACTGTCATGTCGGCTTCAGCGTTGACGGCCAGCCGTATGTGATCCCGACGATCTACGCGCATATTGAGGACCGGCTGTATGTTCACGGTTCGGCTGCGAGCCGGATGCTGCGCACGATTGGGGGGAGTCTGCCGGTCTGCGTCACGGTTACCCTGATGGACGGTCTGGTGCTGGCCCGTTCTGCCTTTCATCATTCGATGAATTATCGTTCCGTGGTGATTCTCGGCCAAGCCACAGAAGTCACCGATCCGGACGAAAAGCAGACCGCCCTCAAAGCCATTGTCGATCACGTCATGCCCGAACGCTGGGCTGACGTCCGCGAACCGTCGGCTCAGGAACTGAAGGCCACCAGCGTAATCCGGGTGCCCCTGGAAGAGGTGTCGGCAAAAATCCGCACCGGGCCACCAGTGGATGCGGAGGAAGACTATCAGCTCAACTGCTGGGCGGGTGAGCTGCCCTTGCACCTGGTGCCGCAACAACCGGTCGCCGACCCGCAACTCCGGGCCGATATCACTCTGCCGGAGTACGCGCAAAACTATAAGCGCCCCTGAGGGGAATTATGTACCGTCCAAAAGCATTTGTGGTTTCGGACCCCGAGCAGCTACGGAGTTTTATCGAGCAATACAGCTTTGCCACGTTAGTGAACACCGTAGATGGACGCCCCTTTGCGACCCATCTGCCGTTCCTGCTTGAGCCCAACACGTCAGCGCACGGGGCACTGCTTGGCCACATGGCGCGGGCCAATCCGCAATGGCAGGCTTTCAAGGGCGGTCAGGAGGTGCTTGCTATATTTCAAGGACCGCACTCCTATATCTCCCCGAGTTGGTACGAGACTGCACCCGCCGTTCCAACCTGGAATTATGCAGCGGTGCACGTATATGGCGTGCCGCGCATTATCGAGGACGGGGAACGGCTCGCTACTTTGGTTGACCGCCTCACCGCTGTCTATGAGTCTGGGATGCCACAACCGTGGCCAGGGGATATCCCGGTAGACTTTAAGCAAAAGCTGCTCAAGGCCATTGTCGGCTTTGTGATCGATATCACGCGCATAGAAGGAAAATTCAAACTTGGTCAAAACAGACCGCTCAAAGATCAACAGGCTGTGGCCCAACGGCTCGCCACGCAGACTGATCCTGTTGCGCATGAATTGAGCAAGCTGACGCTGGCGCAGCTCGCAAAAAAGGCTTCCTAGAGCAACCGTGAAATTCCAGCTACTCGGAGAAAGCTTGAGCGGATCGATAACCGCGGTGTAATTTTATAAGTACGTGAACACGCCCTGGCACGGGCTGGGTAACCTGCGCAAAAAGAGGCGGCAGATGGCCAAAGCAAATATCTTGAACACGCGCACGATCAACTATCTGGAGTTGATCGGCAACGGCAAATCATACCGCGTGCCTCCCTACCAACGCGATTACTCGTGGTCGGAAGAGCAATGGGAGGACTTGTGGAACGACATTGTCGAGTTACGACCAGAGCCGGAAGACGTCCATTATATGGGTGCCTTGGTCGTCGAGGGAAGAAGCGATCGTGAGTTCTTGATTATCGACGGTCAGCAACGGCTTGCCACGCTAAGCCTGTTTGCACTGGCCGTGATCGGTAGGTTACAGGCCATGACCGACGCCGGTATCGATTCAAAGGCCAACGCTGAGCGCGCTCAGGGACTTCGCAGCCGCTTCATCGGGGAAAAGGACCCAGCCTCGCTCACCGAAAGCAGCCGACTTTATCTGAATGAAACAGACGACGCCTTCTATCAAGACTATCTGGTACAGCTGCGGCAGCCGCTTAATCCGCGTCGCCTGCCAAAGTCGAACCGACTGCTGTGGGAATGCTTTCGCTATTGTACTAGGCGACTTGATGAGATGGAGGCGTTGAAGAACGACGGACAGTCTGTAGCAAGCCTATTGTCTGAAACGGTCGCTCGCCAACTCGTCTTTATTCTGATTACCGTAGACAATGAACTTAACGCCTACACCGTGTTCGAGACGCTCAACGCGCGGGGTCTAGAGCTGACGACGACAGATCTGCTGAAAAATTACCTCTTCTCCCGAGTCCGCGTTACCGCCGACTTGGAGGCTCTCCAGCGTCGATGGCAACGGCTCATCGCGACAGTCGGACAGGCACGGTTTTCGCAATTTCTTCGCTACCACCTGCTGTGTGAACAGCCTCAGGTTCGGAGTCAACGACTCTTCAAGCTGGTGCGTGACCACACAAAAACAGCCGCCGATGTGTTTGCTCTGCTAGACCAGTTGGAGAAGCGTGCCGAGCTGTTTGCAGCGGTTTTAGACTCCAGTCACGGCTATTGGATCGAATTAGAGGATGCAAGACCGTATATTCGTGAACTCAACCTGTTCCGTGTACAGCAGATGATGCCGTTGCTGTTCGCTGCCTGGGAATGTTTCTCGGAAGAAAATTTCGTCCGGGTCTTGAAGCTCATCAGTGTGATCTCGTTCCGGTACAGCGTGGTCAGCGCACTCAATACCAACCCGCTCGAGCCGGTTTATCACCATGCTGCTAAGGCAGTGCTGGACGGACAGGCGAAGACTCCGGCGGAAGTGTTTGAGTGCCTCAAGCCAGTCTATGTAGGTGATGACCGAATGAGAGAGGACTTCGCTCGGCTTGTCGTTGATACGGGCGGCCAGTGGAACAAACTGACCAAGTATATTCTCGCCCGGCTTGAAGGTGACGCTTCCGGCCGCGCGTGTGACCCGGACACCGACCCCGGCACGGTTGAGCATATTCTTCCCGAGAACCCAGCAGACTCTTGGAAAGAGGATTTTGCGCCTGAGTTGTGGGAAGAGGAAGTCTATAGTCTGGGGAATCTGACGCTTCTCGAATCTGCCACTAACCGCAGCCTCGGGAACGCCGCATATATCGAAAAGCTGGCGACCTACAGCCAGAGTAGCTACGCCCTGACCCGACGCATCCCAGAAATCGCTCCCAAACAGTGGACGCCGGAGTTACTGGATGCCCGTCAGCGGCAACTCGCCGAGCGCGCCGTACACCTATGGCGGGCGGATTTCGCATGATTGACAAGGGATTGTGCATATCCCGCAGCTACTACCTACCTCGGTAGCCTCCTGGTTAGTCTGGATCGGAAATGGTCTACAACCACCCTGGTACAACGGAGGAGCCGGGCGCAAATGCTAACCCTACGCCCTATTCCGCCAGCGCTCCGCCGCAGGAGCTGCCCGCGCCGGCGGTGCAGCCGTAGCAATGGGAATCCAGACGAATGTCCCGACCGATGAGCTGCCGGACGAGACTGCTGGCTGAGTGTTCGCCTAAACGCAGAGGGGTGCCGTTACCCAGCCGCAGATCAAGCATCTGGTTGAAATCACAGTCGTACAGATAGCCGTTCCAGGAGATGCTCACCAAGTGACGGCACATCAAACTCTCCAGCGTGGCCGGATTGAATGCCTGGGCCAATAGCTCCATGTATTCGGCCAGTTTGCCATCGCGCTCCAGGCTATGAGCAAAACGGGCGATGGGCATATTCGTAATCGTCAAGAGATTGTTAAACGCCAGCCCAAAGCGTTCGCCGAGTTCTCGTTTATAATCCGCCTCCAAGTTTTGCTGGGGCGGCGGCAGGTGAGCGCCAACCGGGTTATAGACAAGATTGAGGACTAGGCCCGAACCTGCCTGCCCATAGCCCAGGGCGTTCAGTTGTCGGAGGGCGGCAATGGATTTCTCGTAGACACCGTGGCCGCGTTGCGCCGAGACGTTCTCTTCCGAGTAGCAAGGCAGGCTGGCAAAGATTTCAACCTGGTGTTTGGCCAGGAACTCAGCCAGGTCTTCCTGGCCGGACTCAAACAGGACGGTCAAATTACAGCGGTCCAGCACATGCCGGCCGTCTTGGCGGTTTTGCTCAACCAGAAAACGAAAGGAGGGATTCAGCTCAGGCGCGCCGCCGGTCAGATCAACCGTTCGAGCCTTGGCCGCGCGGATGAGATCAAGGGCCAGTTCGGCCGTTTGCGGCGCCATGATCTCGGTCCGTTTCGGACCGGCGTCCACATGACAGTGGAGGCAGGCCTGGTTGCACAGCTTGCCCAGGTTGATCTGAACGGTATCCAGATTGACCCGTTTAAGAGGAAAATTCTTCTCTTGGCCTACCCGCTCTGTAAAAGGCTGAAAAGATTGTTCAGCAACGTGCATGCCTGTGTATCCACTCCTTGGGCTAACAGCATTTACTGGGCGCACAGCACGCCTGCGTGTCTGTGGTCGCTTGATAGTCGAGCGCCTTGGTGCCGGGTTCCCCTTTATGGGCGACCACGGTCATGGCCCGAAAGGCGATACCTTCGACCGTTCGCCACGGCTGCTCATCGCGTTTGAGAACGGCGACGCCGGAGAAACCGGCTTCTTCGAACGCTGTGATGAACTCTTTTTCCTGCATGGCCCCAGAGACGCAGCCACTCCATAATTCGGGGTCGGCCTTCAGGTGAGCCGGCACCGGTTCGTCGGCAACAATATCGGAGATTACCGTCCGCCCGCCCTGGCGCAGCACCCGAAAGATTTCACCAAACAGTTGCCGCTTGTCCGCGTCCTGGACCAGATTAAGCACACAGTTCGAAACGACAACGTCAACGCAACCGTCAGCAATCAGCGGTCGCTGCCTACACTGTTCGGCCATGACCGCTTCAAAGGTTTGGAAATCTTCGAGCGAAGCCACCGGATGCTGGCGCAGGTAGGCATCCGCGACATTCAGATTGGTGCGCAAATCCTGGATTCTCCCCCGGTGAAACTCGACGTTGTGATAGCCCAATTGTTCGCCAATGGAATGGCGGTATTTCTCGGCGACGTTGAGCATCTCCGGCGTCATATCAACACCGATAACCCGGCCTTCGGCCCCAACGACCTGGGCGGCGATATAACAGATTTTGCCTGCGCCCGAGCCAAGATCAAGCACGGTTTCTCCAGGCTGGAGGTGCTGCGATGGGTCTCCGCAGCCGTAATCGCGCTCAAGAATTTCTTCGGGGATGAGCGTGAGAAAGCGCGGGTTATAGTCTACCGGGCAACACAGCGCCGCTTCTTCCCGCTGTGCTCCCGCGGCATAACGCGCCTTGACCGCCTGCTCGACATTTAGCACCTGTGTCATCGCTTCTTCTCCTTCTAGACCGCACTCGTTAGAGTCGTGTCCGCATACTAGCGTATCTCTTCATCAGTGTACTAGGGTGCCACGGGCGATCAAGCTACCACCGCGGGGTATTGTGCGGTGCGCTCTGTTGGAGGCCCAGGTTTTGCTCCACTGTTGACGGAGTCGCGCATCCATCTTATTTCGAGAGGGATGGCTACCCATGCTGAGGCAGACTGAATGCCAACGATTAAAGACGACGCGGTCTCGGAATCGGACACAGCGGCGGGCTTCCACCTCCGACCGTACTTCGAGCGTTTTAATCAAAAAAATGACGTGTTTCGTCGCTCGTGGTGGGATGAACGCATTCGGACCCGGAAGAGCGAGTTATTCTACGAGACGTACAGAGAGCCCCTCAAAACCTGGCGCAAGGTTGATGGCTTTACCCAAAAAGATTATGCACTCCGCAATGCCGCCTGGCATGTCAGCGACCTCTTCACCGAACTCAAACAAGACCAGGATCGTCGAGAAGGCTTCTCCGACGAGTTTACCTTGTACCGAGACGTGGCCGCAGAGCAGATGGACCTTGGGACACTCGCTCAAGCCGCGGCCGAAATAAAACGGGTCGGGAAAGCCTTTGGCGCAGATCTGATTGGCATTACAGATTACGACGAACGCTGGATGTATGTGCATAAATTCAGCGACGTGAGTCAACGCGAAAAGCCGCAGGAAATACCCGAGGGCCTGTCGTCGGTCATTGTGGTTGCTCAGGCGATGGACTACGACCTGATTCGGACTGTTCCGTCTGCCCTCAGCGGTGCGGCAACCGGTCTGGGGTATTCGCACGACGCCCTCGTCGTGCTGTCACTCGCCCAGTACATCCGCAACCTCGGCTATACCGCGATTGCGAGTATGAACGATACCGCGCTCGCGATTCCGTATGCGATCAAGGCCGGCTTGGGCGAGTATGGGCGGCTCGGGCTGTTGATCACCAAAGAATTCGGCCCGCGCGTCCGGCTCGGCAAAATTTTTACCAACCTCCCGCTTGCGCCTGATAGACCGATTCGGTTCGGAGTGAAGGAATTTTGCGAGACCTGTCGTCGGTGTTCTAATGGCTGTCCGGTAAACGCCATTCCCTCGAACGCTCCGTCGGACGAAATCTATAATCAGTCCAACATTAAAGGGGTGGTGAAGTGGACGGTCGATGGGGAAAAATGTTTCGGCTATTGGGCGGCCCAGAATAGTGACTGCTCTATCTGTATCCGGGTGTGTCCCTACAACAAGGACTTCTCCAAATGGTATACGCGGCTCGGCCGCTGGCTGGCCGGCACTCGATTACGAAAGCTGATGTTGCAGCTTGACCTTGCCACAGGTTTTGGGAGCCGGATGCAGTCGAAGCGGTGGTGGCAAGGTGAGCGGGAGGCCTTGATGGGGCGCGTCAAGCAGCTATTGAACCGAGGAAAGAACGGGAGAAAGTGAGACAGGTCGGGTGACGCTCCGCGAACTCGACCTGCGATTGCTGTCAGCCTAGGTCCCCGGAAAGGTCACCTCAGGCACAGTCTGCATGGCTCGTTCAATCGCCTCAGCCGGATACTCGTAGCGTTCGAGTTTTCCAGCTTGGTAGTCCGCATAGGCACTCATATCAAAATGACCGTGACCGCTCAGATTAAACGCAATGACTTTCTTTTCGCCGCTTTCCCGGCACTGCACGGCCTCATTCATTGCGACGCCGATCGCATGATTTGACTCGGGCGCCGGCACAATCCCTTCGGCCTTGGCAAACGCCACACCGGCCTCAAAGGTCGCAAGCTGATCGAGCGCGGTTGCTTCAATATGGCCGCTGTGTACCAGCGCACTCACGTGCGGAGCCATGCCATGATAGCGCAGCCCACCGGCGTGGATGGTGGCCGGTATAAACGAATGACCCAATGTATACATCTGACAGATCGGTGCCACGCAGCCCGCGTCGGCCCAATCCCAGGTGAAAGAGCCTTTGGTTAAGGTCGGGCAGGCAGCCGGCTCAACCGCGATGATACGCGTGTGCTTGCCGTGCTTGAGTTTCTCTCGGACAAACGGAAAGGCAAAACCGGCAAAATTCGAGCCGCCCCCGGCGCAGCCGATGACGATATCCGGGTATTCGCCGGCCATTTCCATTTGCAGCAGGGTCTCTTCACCAATAATGGTTTGATGTAGCAACACATGCGGGAGAAAAGAGCCCAGACTATACTTTTTTGTCCCCCCAGACGTTTGGGCTGCTTCGATCCCTTCCGAGACCGCGAGTCCCAGCGAGCCGGGATGGTCAGGGTCTTCAGCCAAAAACCGCCGGCCCACTTCGGTTCGGTCGGACGGACTGGCAAACACCTCGGCGCCATAGGTCGTAATCACATGGCGGCGATAAGGCTTTTGCTGATACGAGATACGGACCATATACACTTCACAGCCCAGCCCGAACATATTGCAGGCCATGGCCAATGCGGTGCCCCACTGGCCCGCCCCCGTTTCCGTCGTCAGCGTCTTAATACCTTCTTGCTTGGCGTAAAATGCCTGGGCCACGGCCGTGTTCGGCTTATGCGAACCAACCGGACTGACGCCCTCGTATTTGTAATAGATGTGGGCCGGTGTCCGGAGCGCCCGCTCCAGGCGGCGAGCCCGAAAAAAGGGAGTCGGTCGCCAGAGTTTATAGATATCGCGGACCGGCTCCGGGATCTCTATATGTTGCTCTTGGCTGACATCCTGGGCGAGGAGCGCTGTTGGCGTAAAGGAAGCGAGGTACTCGGGCGTGACCGGCTGTTTGGTTTCCGGGTGGAGCGGCGGCATCAGGGGTGCGGGCATATCGGCGTTGATATTATACCACGCCGTGGGCATCTGACGTTCTTCCAACAGATATTTGGTCTGGTCGCTCATACGGGAGATCCTTGAGACGGGTCAGCATCCGCTCGCTAGGCAATGCTTTACCCGCCTTATGCTTTACCCTTCTTACGCAGTCGGCCCGGCACTATAGCACCTTTTTTTTGGAACGTCGTCAGGTCGTAAAAGGGGGAGTGGTTCAGTTTGCGTCTTCCCCTCACAGGGGAGAGGGGGCGAACATTCCCTCCCCCCTGTGAGGGGGAGGGCCAGGGAGGGGGGCACTCCGCCGGCAGAGGGCGAGATAAGCTTTCCCTTTATTGATAGCCTCCGACACGCTAGAAGAAACGCGCTGACACAGAGTAAGGAGGGATACGAAATTATGGCAGGCCAAGTAGATGGAAAAGTTGCATTGGTGACGGGCGGTGGGTCGGGTATTGGGCGGTCGACGTCATTAGCGTTCGCCCGCGAAGGCGCGACGGTCGTTGTTTCCGATGTGGTTGTTGAAGGTGGGGAGCAGACGGTCAATTTCATCAAGTCCGCTGGGGGCGAGGCCGTGTTCGTGCAAACCGACGTGGCCCAGGCTGCGGAAGTCGAGGCATTAGTCACGCAAGCGGTTGAGACGTATGGACGGCTTGACTGCGCATTCAACAACGCTGGAATTGCGGGGGCGGCTGCGCGGACCGGCGATTATACACCCAAACACTGGGACCGGGTGATTGCGATTAACCTGACCGGGGTGTGGCTGTGCATGAAATATGAGCTCCGGCATATGCTGACGCAAGGCAGCGGTACAATTGTCAATACCGCCTCGGTTGCCGGTCTGGTTGGTTTTCGGAGTGGACCCGCGTATGTGGCCGCCAAGCACGGTGTGGTCGGACTGACCAAGACCGCGGCATTGGAATATGCCAAAGCCGGCATTCGAGTGAACGCCGTCTGCCCAGGGGTCATCCGGACACCGATGTTCGAGCGCGGTATGGAGCTGGACCCCCGCATAGAAGACGGTATGACCGCCAAAGAGCCGATTGGGCGCTTGGGAAAACCCGAGGAAATTGCCGAAGCCGTGGTCTGGCTCTGCTCAGATGCGGCGTCGTTTGTGACTGGCCATCCGATGGTTGTTGATGGCGGTTGGGTTGCCCAGTAGGACCATATTCTTCTCGGCGACCCGTACGCTGTCCCGCTTCCTGGTAGGGAGCGGGACAAGAACAGACAGCAAGCAACCTGACTACGTCTTTTGCCCGAACGCGCTCACCGTCTCCGAGCGTGGGTCTCGGCGACTCCACTGTCCGGCTTGTACCGTCTGAAAGAATTCGTCGATCAAGGCATTAAATCGTTCGGGCTCTTCCAGGTTCAACAGGTGGCCACTCTTAGGAAAGATACTGAGTCCCGCGTAGGGCATGGTGCGTTTGAGATACAGATTGACGTCCAGACAGGATTCATCTTCATCGCCGACAACCAAGAGCGTCGGCGTAGTCACAGCGCCCAGCTCAGTGGTGAGATCGTACAGCGAGGGCCGTTCGGCCTGGACGTGGCGCAAGGTATAGGCTGAGCCCACGGCAGAATGTTCAGACAAATGGGCCGCAAACTGCTCCCAGACCGTCTGATTTTTGTTCTGAAGCTGCACCCGGCTGGGGCCGGAGGAAATCCCCGCCACATCGACGGAATTCGCCTGTAACATTTTCTCTGCCACCGTGGTGGTATCGGCTAAGAACTGTGCGCGCGTTGCTGGATACGCGCCCGAACCACCACTGGCAAACACGAGTGCACGGACTCGCTCAGGGTGCTGCACGGTGAGCATAAGGCCCGTATAGGCTCCCATGCTCAGGCCGACAACAAATGCCTGCTCAATATCGAGCGCATCAAGCACCCCCTTCAGATCGGCGGTGGAGAGTTGCTGGCCGTAGAGCCTTTCGTCTTCAGGCACATCCGAGGGTGGATAGCCCCGGGCGTTATAGACGACGCACCGATAGTGACGAGAGAAATGCTCGACTTGCGGCTGCCAGCTTCGTGCATCGCCGCCAAATTCGTGGACAAAAACAATCGACTCTCCAGAGCCGGTCTCTTCAACATGCAGGCTGACGCCATTTATTGGTATGCGTGTCATGCGCAATCCTTCCGAGCCCTATTTCTTTGGCCGACCCACTCGCGGGATGCCGGCCATCGTTTCGCTTACCAGTTCCGTGCGGACGAGCCGGGCGCCGTCCGCCAAGGCTTTCATTTTTCCGCGCGCGGCGGTCCGAGAGCGGGGGATCATACCACAGTCCGTACACGGGTAGAGTTTGTCCGGCGCGACATAGGGAAGCGCGGCCCGAATGCGTTCGGCAACGGTTGCGGGAGTTTCGATCTCTTCTGTCCCCACATCAATAACGCCAACCATGAGGTCTTTGCCTCGGGCCAGTTCGAGCACGGACGGATCGACACCAGAGGCCGCACATTCGACCGAGATCATATCGATCGTACTGGTACGAAGAAGGGGCAGAGTGCGGTGATAATGGTGCCAATCCGTATTCCTTGTCTTCCAGGCCAGGACCTGCGGAACGCCATAGCCGTAGCAAATATGGACCGCGGTTTTTGCTCGGACTCCCTCGGCTGCAGCTTCAAGCGTGGAGATGCCCCACTCCTCAACCGCATCGAGATAGATATTAAAGCACGGCTCATCAAACTGAATGATATCACAGCCGTTTTCGGCCAGCTCGCGCGCCTCGTCATTGAGGACGCCAGCCAGGTCGGCGGCGAGACGCTGCGGCTCGCCGTAGTGTTCATCCGCCAGGGTGTCCGCGGTTGTCATCGGACCCGGAAGGGTGACTTTCACCGGCAGAGTCGTGTGTCGTTTGAGGAAGCGTAGCGCGTCCAGAAAAATAGCGCGTGGTCGTCGAACCGGCCCCGTTACCCGCGCGACGTCTATGCGTGTCTTATACCGACCGCCGCGCGTTTCCTTTTTGACCATACGGTTGAAATCAATCCCGCTCAGTCCCTCGGTGAATCCCCAGATGTAATGCCGCCGCCGCTGTTCGCCGTCGGTTACAATATCCATGCCGGCGGCGTGCTGATCGACCACGGCCAGGCGCACGGCATCGTCCTGGCCCTCGGGTAAGGTGTCAGCCGCAAGTCGCAGGGAGACAGACGAGATCTGGTTCTGCGGGGCGAGCCAGGTCGGGCGCGGCAGACTGCCGGTAATCATTGTTTTCAGCATGACATTCCCTCGCTTGCACCTGTATCTCTCTCGTGAGTGGTTCGCGCTGTATTTCGCATCCTATCAAGAATGGTGACACCAGGAACAGCCGCTGGCACGGGCTCCCGATACAGGATTGCGCGGGCTCGGCAAATCGCGTTAAGTGTCGACTAAAAAGGAGAAGTCGATGAGCATCAAAGAGCCTTTCACTATCGCGATCCCTGATGAAACCCTGACGGACTTGAGAGAGCGTTTGGTCAAAACACGCTGGGCCCCGGACTTTGCCAATGACGGCTGGGAGTATGGCACGAACGCGGCCTACCTCAAGGAACTCGTTGCGTATTGGCTGGAGCAGTACGACTGGCGCGCCCACGAACGGGAGATAAATGCCTTCTCGCACTTTACCACGACGATTGAAGAGATACCCGTTCACTTTATTCATGAGCCCGGCAAAGGTCCCAACCCCATGCCGCTTATTATGAATCATGGCTGGCCGTGGACGTTTTGGGATCTGCGGAAGGTCATTCGACCCTTGACCGATCCGGCTGCCTTTGGCGGAGACCCGGCTGATTCCTTTGACGTGGTCGTCCCCTCCCTGCCCGGCTATGGCTTTTCCTCTCCCCTGACCGTTCCGAGGATCAATTATTGGCGGACGGCAGACCTGTGGGTCACACTCATGCGCGATGTTTTAGGCTATGAGAAATTCGCGACCCAGGGAGGAGACTGGGGTGCCATTCTGTCCGCCCAGTTGGGCCACAAATACGCCGAGCAGCTCATTGGCGTCCATATCCATCTCATGATTCCCCTCGATTTCTTCAGCGGCGGCTTGCCCGAGGCATCCGCCTACAGTCCTGACGAAGCCGGCTGGTTTGACAAGACCGCCCACTTCTTTGCAGCCGAAGCCGGCTACTTCCGACTCCAATCAACCAAGCCCCAAACGCTGGCGTTTGGCTTGAACGACTCGCCGGTCGGCCTGGCCGCCTGGCTGGTAGAAAAGCGCCGGACCTGGAGTGACTGCCAGGGCGACGTCGAGTCACGTTTTAGTAAAGATGATCTCCTGAATACCGTGATGCTCTACTGGCTCACCAACAGTTTCGGGACCTCTGCGCGCTATTACTATGAAGCCGCCCACAATATATGGCAGCCATCCCATGATCGTTCTCCGGTCGTAGAAGCCCCAACCGGTTGTGCGGTGTTTCTCCAGGAAGTGGCCCTGATGCCACGCAGCTGGGCTGAGCGCTATTACAATCTCCAGCGTTGGACCGTAATGCCCTCAGGTGGACATTTTGCCGCCATGGAAGAACCGGACAGGCTGGTCGAAGACATCCGTGCCTTCTTCCGGCCATTGCGTGGCTGAGAACGTGCCCTAGCGTGAGGCGGGGCGCCACTATTGCCGAGACCGTCCCTGGCTCCCACGGAACGGGTTTGGTACAGTTCAGCCCAACGCTTTGAGAAATGGAGCCATTATGCGTCAACGCCTTCGCTTCGGTGCTTTTCTTGCCCCCCATCACCCGCTGGGGGAACATCCCACCCTACAGTTTCAGCGCGACCTCGAACTCGCTACGTTTCTGGACGAACTCCAGTTCGATGAGTTCTGGGTCGGTGAACATCACTCGGCCGGCTGGGAAACAATCGGCTCGCCGGAAATGTTTCTGGTCGCGGCCGCGGAACGGACGCAGCGCATCCGGCTGGGGACCGGTGTGATTTCCGTGCCGTACCACCATCCCTTTAATATCGCCCAGCGCATCGTCCACCTCGACCACCTGAGTCGCGGCCGGGCCATCCTCGGCGTGGGCCCGGGGGCCTTGCCGTCTGACGCGGTGATGCTGGGTATAGACCCAAGCACGCAACGCGACCGCATGGATGAGGGGCTAGGTGTGGTCCTGCGTCTGCTGAACGAGGACGAGCCGATTACGGTAGAAAGCGATTGGTTCACGCTGCACGAAGCGGCCTTACAATTGCGACCGCTCCAGGATGAGATTCCCGTCGCCGTTGCCTCATCGATCTCTCCGGCTGGCATGAAAGCCGCGGGTAAGTATGGCGTCGGCGTGCTGTCAATTGCGTCGTATCTGGAAGAGGGACTGACCGCGCTGCCAACGCAGTGGGGCTGGGGCGAAACCTCCGCCCGTGAGCACGGCCAGCGTCTCGACCGGGCGGACTGGCGCATTGTGATGCCCTTTCATTTGTCTTCCTCAAAGGAGCAAGCCTACCGCGAGGTGGCCGACGGGCTGCAGCACTGGCAGAACGAGTATATTGTCGGCACCCTCGGCACGCCAAAACGTAAGCCGTTTGAAGATGGCTATCGGGCGGCCCGAAGCCTGGATGAACACGGCGGGGGTGTTTTCGGAACGCCCGAAGACGCGCTGGAAAAAATCGCCCACCTCCAGGAACTCTCGGGCGGTTTTGGCACGCTGTTGTGCTTTGTCCACGACTGGACGCCGCCGGACCTGGCCCGCAAGAGCTATGACCTCCTGGCGCGGCATGTGATGCCCCACACGCAGGGATTGCTGCGGCGGCTGGAGACCTCGGCAAAGCGGGTGTCTGCGAACAAGAAGGAGCTGATGAACAAGGCGGGCGGAGCGATTCTGAAGGCCATTCGCGAGTACAATGCCGAACATCCACGCGGGCAATAGGGCATGGGTATTTTTACGGGAAAAGTCACCGTCGTGACCGGCGCCAGCCGCGGCCTGGGAAAACCCATTGCGGTTGAGTTGGCAGAAGCCGGCGCACGGCTGGCCTGCGTGGCGACGCAGGCCGAAAACACGGCAGAGACGGTTGCCGAGATCAAGCGTCAGGGCGGAGAGGCGAGCGCGTTTGGCTGTCATGTCGAGCGGGCGGACGAGGTCACACGCTTGTTTGCCGCGATCGAGGAACAACTCGGACCAGTCGATATTCTGGTCAATAATGCCGGCATTACCCGTCCGCAGTTGACGCTGCAGATGACCGAAGAGAACTGGGACCAGCATATGGACATCAATGTGAAGTCCATTTTCCTGTGTTCTCAAGCAGCGGCGCGTCAAATGACGCAGCACGGCGGCGGCTGCATTATCAATATCGGCTCAATTTTAGGCCGCAACGCCTTCCCGGCCACGCTCGGTTACTGTACCTCGAAAGCCGCGGTGGATCACATGACCAGGGTCATGGCGATCGAGTGGGCCCGGTATGGCATTCGCGTCAACTGTATCGCGCCGGGTTATATCGAGTCGGACATGATCGACGGCCTTGAGGCTGACGGCAAGCTGACCGCGATCGATTTAATCAAGCGCACGCCCCAACGGCGGCTGGGCTCGAATGCGGACATTGCCAAAGCGGTACGCTTTGTCGCCAGCGAGGACGCCGGTTTTATGACCGGCGAGGTCATGGTTATTGACGGCGGCTGGAGCGCCTTCGGCTATTACCAGACCAGAGGGGGGAAATAGTCGGGTCCACCCGCCGTCTCGCCGAGGCCCTCGACAAAGTCGAACGGACATCACAGGTTGATACGCTGGATGTGCGCGACGCCGGAGAAGACGCCTGTCAATCCGTCATGGCCACAACTTCGATCTCGATCTCCATCTTTTCGTAGGCCAGGCACGGCAGCGGGATACCCGTCGTGGCGGGCCCGGGTTCAGTGAAACTGGACGAGCGGATACTGAAGTTGTCGTGCAGGACCTCGGCCGACGCATTGCCCGCGTAGAACGCCGTCACCTTGACGACGTCGTCCAGCCCGAGGCCGAACTCGCCGAGCACCTTGGCGATGTTCGTCATGCTGGTACGCGTCTGCGTGACGAGGTCGCCAGGATCGATGACCGCGCCTTGAGAATCGATCGACACCTGACCGCCAACGTAGATCATGTTCCCGTGCTTGACGCCATGCTTATAGGGAAGGTGCACCGGCCAGTCCCAATGCCCTGCCGGCCACACGTGCTGGCGCGGCAGAGGGCCGCCATCCTCACTCAGCATGGCCGTCACTTCGACGGAGATCATCAATCCGTCGCGAAAAAGCGCCGGTATGGGAATGCCGGTCGCCGCAGGTCCGGGCTCCGCAAAGTAACTCGCGACTGCCAGCGCCGATCCCTCCCATTCGGCGGCCGTGCCGCCGGCGACGTAGTACCGGTTGAGCTTGACGACGTCGTTGTAACCGGCCCCGAGGTCACCGAGCAGCACGCCGATGCGCTCCGCGACCAGGCGGCTCTGCCCGATGAGATCGCCGGCCTCGACGACGCCATCGGCATCGAGTGCCGTTTGTCCGCCGACGAACAGCATGCGGCCGCATCGCAAGGCATGACTGAACGGTGCGGGCAGCGGCGTCGGTGTCCCGGCGTTGGACGTCGTTCGCGCCAGACGCGCACCGTCGGCGCCGCGCATCGCCACGCCCTCGATCTCGACGACCATGTCCTCATAGGCGAGCGCCGGCAATGGAACGAGGGAGATCACCGGTCCCGGCCCCTCGCCGAGCGCCGCCGCGACTTCCGCGAGCAGGCGATCCCGGTCCTCGTCGTGCTCGTGAACGTAGAAACAGATCAGCTTGACGAGATCGGCCATGTCCGCGTTGAGTTCGGCCAGAATGACGCGGATGTACTCCATCGCGGCCCGGGTCTGCGTGGTGAGGTCACCCGGATTGCGGACGTTGCCCGCGGAATCGAGATCGACCTGGCCGCCGAAGAAGATCATCTCGCCGCACCGCACTCCGTGCTTATGCGTCACGTGTATGGGCCAGTCCCAGTGCCCCTCGGGCCAGGTATAGCGTCGTGCAGCCATCAGTCACTCCTCCTTTAAGGATAATCCTCACGCCTCGTACCCGGCGAGAAACCCCGGCCAGATACAGCTGCGCAGGTTGCCGAGCCGCACGCAATCGCCAACGAAGCGCGACGCGGGTGCAAGCGCTTGTGCGACACTGTCGAATTCTCTGTCGGGCCGGAAACCCCAGGCCGGCACGACGGTGTCAGCTTCGAGATCGATGATCTGGCCGTCGTCGCCGGTGAACCGAGCGCCCCGCTCCGTGATCTCGGCGATGCGGTGGTTGCCCTTAATCTCGACGCCGTTGCCGATCATCATGTCCATGAACACCTTGCGGCTGAAGGGCTCGAGATCGGGAATGAGATCGTCGGCGGCTTCCTTGACGGTGGTCAGCACGACCTTTTTGCCGAGGCGGGCGAGGTAGACCGCGATGTCGCAGCCCAGCCAGCCGCCACCGACGACAATGACACGGTCGCCCGCCGTCGCTCTCTCTTCCAGCAGGGCGACGGGAAAGGAGACGTGCGGCAGATCGACACCGGTGACGTCGCGAAACTTCGATTGTACGCCGCAGGCTACGATCAGCAGGTCCGGATTCAACGGGCGGATCAGCTCGGGCGTCGCCTCTGTCTCCATGCGAATATCGACGTCCAGGCGCGCGACCTCGTAGGCCATGTGATCCATCAGCGCGCGCAGGTCGTCCTTGAAACCGAGCTGCGCGGCTATTTGCAGCTGGCCGCCCAATCGATCCGTCTTTTCGAACAGTGTGACCTCGTGTCCCCGCAGGCAGGCGACCCGCGCCACCTCCATGCCGGCAGCGCCGCCGCCGAGCACGACCACGCGGCGGCGCGCATCGGCGGCGCGCATCGGATAGGTGCTTTCGCGCCCGCACTGGAAATTTACGTCACAGCGTTGCGGGCGTCCCAGCATCTCGCCGTTCAGACAACTCTCGTTGCAGCGAATGCACGGCCGGACGGCCCTGACGTCACCCGTTGCGGCGTGGTTGGGGATCTCTGGGTCGGTCAGAAAACCGCGGCCGATAGCGACGATGTCGGCTTTTCCGTCACGCACCACCTCCGCCGCCATCGGAACGTCGATCGCGCCGACGGTGATGATCGGCAAGGTCGCGACCTGCTTGACCGCGTCGGCGAGATGCACAAGGTTGCCGCGCGGCGCGTAGATGGGCGCGCAGCACTCCTCCCAGCTCTCTCCGATCGACCCCGACACGTGATGCGCATCGATGCCTGCCGCCTCCAGCATCAGGGCGAACTCGCGGGCTTCTTCTATGGCGAACGCCTCGGGCGAGAAATCGTCGCCGTTATACCGATAGATGATCGGGAAATCGGGACCGACCAGCGCGCGGGAACGGCGCACGATCTCGAGCGAAAAGCGCGCCCGGTTCTCGAGCGATCCGCCCCACTCGTCGGTGCGCTTATTGCCGTAAGGCGACAGAAACGTACCGGGCAGATAGCCGTGCGCGCCATGGATCTCGACCGCTTCGAAACCGGCGTTCTTGGCGCGCCGCGCGGCTTCGGCAAATTTGTCGAGCACCTCCTCGATTTCGTCCGGCGTGATCTCCCGGACTCGATAGTGATCGCTGTAGAGCGCTTCGTATACCTTGTCCGGAATTGCGGACGGCGACAGACAGGGTTGCGCATACGAACTCTGACGGCCGGCATGCGCGAGCTGCAGGCACGCCCGCGCGCCGTTTAGGGTAATGGTCTCGGCGAGCAGGCTCAGGCCCACCAGATAGCGATCGCTGCTCGCGCTCAGCATGCCCCATTCCGCCGACGAGAGCTTTTCGTCGACGTGGGCGAACTCGATGATGAGCATGCTGGCGCCGCCTTTCGCGCGCACCGCGTAGTGATCGATCAATGCCTGCGTGACCTCTCCGTCCGCCGTCGGCAAACGCGAGCACATTGGCGCCATCACGATCCGGTTCTTGAGGTTCAACTTACCGATCTTGATAGGCTCGAACAGCGGCGAGAGATCCGCGTTGGACATGGGCATCCCCTCTTCGTCGTCAAAGTCGGGTCCGCAGAATACCGATAGGTAATTGGCGCTGAGTATAGACCGGTATGATTGTTTTTCTCAAGTGTACGTGGCTAAATGCAGAGTGTCATGCGCTAATAATACGAGCGGCAAAACGAGAGGAGGGCAGGACGGCGAGGTTGAAGTCTCAACCGCGATCGGTGCACATGGGTTCCAGATTATTGAAACGTGAGACCGTGTGCTCTCCAAAGGAGTAAAGGCAATGACCACAGCAGATTGGAACAGCTTAGCCGAACGCCTCACCGAGGCGCTACGCCCGGTGGCAGCACCGCTGGCGATTACCTTTAGCCCGGCCCGACCGGAAAACATTCCGACCTTTGACGAGCCGCTGGCCGAACCAACGCCGGATGGGCGGACCGGGCGGGTGCCTGCCGGTTGTGTCTTCTGGATTAAAGCCGGGGAACGCACCTTCAGTACGGTTGCCGAAGACCACGGCAACTGTAGCGTGGGCAGTCTCACCCACGGTTTCAAAACCTTGGAAGAGGCCGCCCAGGGTAACGACGTGGCGACCTTGCTGGACAGCGGTTGGGTAGCGGAAGAGGTCTTTCCTCATATTCCAACGGTAGCGGACAAGCCTGGGGCCGTTACCTATGGGCCGCTGGCAGCAACACCGATTGATCCCGACGTTGTGCTGCTCCGCATCAACCCGCACGCCGCCATGGTGCTCTCGGACGCCTTGCCCGATCTCAAGATCGAGGGCAAGCCGCAGTGTCATATCGTGGCGATGGCGAAAGACGGCCAGGTCGCCGTGAGTGTCGGCTGCGCGCTGAGCCGGGCGCGAACCGGCATGCAGGCCACCGAGATGACGTGTGCCCTCCCCGCCCGCCGTCTGGCCGAAGTCCTCGACAAAGTCGAACGGACCTCACAGATCGATACACTGGTTGCGCGCTACGCCGGAGAAGACGCCCGCCGTTTTCAGTAAATGGCCGATGTGTCAACTGAGGTAGTCCCGGTAAGCGCGCCGCGGGTTTTCCGGATGGCTTCAGCGGATCGCGATAGGATTGACAATCGTCTGTACCGCCCCGGCCATGCGTGGCGTGCCGAGCACGAACATGAACTCGTAGGCCGCATCTGCGGCCAGCGCAGCCGTGTTCATGTTCTCGAGGATGTAGGTGCCGTTCTTGGCCAATAACTCCTGGTGGACCGGAAAGCGCTCGGCCTCCTTCTCGAACGGGATGGCCTCCAGCGCCCAAGTGTCCGCCCCGACCGCCACGACGCCTTTCCCGGCCAGGTAGCGCGCGCCCTCGACGCCAATGCCCGGTTCGGGAAAGCCGATCTGCGGCTCGCCCTCACCCATCTGCGCGAATTGCTTCAGCCAGCCGGTATGGAACAACACCACGTCGCCTTCACGGATTTCTATACCTTGTCTCTTCACGACCTCGTCGATCTCCTTGCTGTTGAAAGCCGTGCCGTTGGGCACGATGTCAACCTCATAGTATTTCGTCATATCCAGCAGCACACCGCGCGCCACGATGGGTGGGATGTTCTCCACGCCGAACTTCTTGATGCCCGTGAGCGAGAAGAAGTCCTGCGTCTTCCAGCCGTTGTAATGCACGTGATCGATGCCGACGTGACCGAACCCGTCGATCTGGCTGCCGACCCCCAGCCAGGTAACGGCCAGGTCGTCGGTGGTGGTCAGCTCGTTCGGTCCCCCCAGCACGGTATCCCAGACGTACACCTTGTAGTGGCGGGGCGGGTAGGCCGGCGTGTCGGGGCCGGTCACCATCCCGAGCGCGTACGTCTTGCCGGTCTTGACCAGGCTGGCCGCGAGCTTCACGCGTTCAGGCGTAATATAGTTCGCGCTTCCGATCTCGTCCTCCGGCCCCCACTTCGATTGCGTCCATTCTTGTCCAGCGGCCGGATAGCCCCACACGAGGACGACCGCCAGCAGTGCTCCGAACAATCCCTGTCGAGATTGTCGCTTGCTCATACGCTCACTCCTATACGCAACCTACTATACGACGCATCCTGAATGTAAAGCGTAAACTGCTCTTCGATCTTGCAGGGTAGTTTTCAGCCTCCGCGTGACAGCGGATCGCCAGCTATCTTTCTTTTTTCACCTGCGCTATGCTGCCGGGCTTCTGAGGACGCGCGTTAGAAGATTGCTACTACCCGAAGGAGGACACACAGCATGACACGACTCGATTCGCCGATGCAGATTGGCATGGCCGCAATCTGCCAAAACCCGGCTCAGAAGATCTCGGACTATGAGGTCTACAAAAATGAGATACGACTGGCCGATTTGGCCGAGCCGCTTGGCTTTGATTCGATTTGGAGCGTTGAGCACCACTTTACCGATTACACCATGGTGCCCGATGTCCTCCAGTTCCTGACCTATATGGCGGGTCGGACCAAGACGGTCAAACTGGGCACGATGGTCGTCGTGCTGCCCTGGCACGATCCCATGCGGGCGGCGGAAGAAATTGCGATGTTGGACGATATGAGCGACGGGCGGCTGATTCTGGGGCTCGGCCGCGGCGCCGGGCAGGTCGAGTTCGAGGGCTTCCGGGTCGATATGGGTGAGTCCCGCGAACGCTTTGTCGAGGCCGCGGATATGGTCCTGACCGGACTCGAACAGGGCTACTGCGAGTATGCGGGTCAGTATTATACCCAGCCCAAGAAAGACATCCGTCCCAAGCCGTTCAAATCCTTTAAGGGCCGGACGTATGCCGCTGCGGTTTCACCCGAGTCGTCCGAGATCATGGCTCGTCTGGGCGTCGGCATCCTGATCATTCCCCAGAAGCCGTGGGAAGACGTGGCGGTAGAGCTGGATACGTACCGGACGGTCTACCGTGAGGCCAACGGGGCCGAGGCACCGGCACCGGTCGCCGGCGGCTGGGTCTTCTGCGATAAGGATGCCGGCCGTGCCGAAGAGATGGCTCGGCGCTACATCGGCGCCTACTGGCAGTCGGCCATGAAGCACTACAATTTTGGTGGGGACCATTTCGCCAAGACCAAGGGCTACGAATACTACGGCAAGATGTCTGAGGCCATGGGCAGTGTCGAAGGCGTGACCGACTTTTTCCTCAACCTCCAGGTCTGGGGCACGCCGGACCAGTGTTTCGAGAAAGTTCTTGAGATCCGCTCCAAGATCGGCTGCGACGCCTTCACCGGTGTGTTCAGCTATGGCGGCATGCCGTATGAAGACAGCGAGCAGAGCATGCGGCTGTTCGCGGCTGAGGTCATGCCGCGCTTGCAGCAGTTGGACCAAAAAGCGGTGGCCTAGTCAGCCATCCGTCCTGTTCGGAACACTCCCTTCCCCCCTTTAACCAAGGGGGGATTTCCCAGACCCCGCAGGCTGGCTGAGCTTGGGTCGATAACAGACATCACAGATTGATACACTGGTGGCGCGCTACGCCGGAGAAGACGCCTGCCGATCTCGGCAGACAGTTAAAATCGGCATCGCGTCCTGTCCCTGTTCGTCAGGCACGCCGTCTCAATCCCCTTATTCTGCCGCGCTCACGCCTGACAACAGCAACGATCTCCTGCGCCGAGATATTCGCCTTGACAGACGGAACGTCCAGGGGTGACGTGGACACGCGCTCCGGTACTAGGGCGTAGGTCCTACCATCTCTTCGACGTATGAACACTTTGCCCGTTGATTCGGCTTGGTCGAGCACACTGGAAAGTTTCTGTCTGGCCTCTGAATACGAATAAATCTCCATCCTACACCTCTGGATTTATGAGCTTGATACCAAGTCCTTCCGCGACACGTCTCAGTGGCCTATCCAGTGTCAACAGGGGTGCACGGCACCGTACGGCGCAGTCCAAAAAATATGCATCGTAGGCATATATATTTGCTTTTGCCGCGATTGATACGACGTTGGCCATATTGATATTCACATATCGTAACGGAATGTCGTCGAAAATTCCCAAGCCTTTTCGGGCATCGGCAACTTCAAGACGACGCTGCTTTATCATCGCCGTGAAAGCATTCCCGACTTCCCAGGGGATGGAACCGGGGCCAATGAGCGTCTGGCCTGCCGTAATCGAGACAATCGCGTCCCGCTCGGGCTCACCTATAATCACGGCGATAAGCGCCGACGTGTCGATCACAATGTCCAATATGGTCTCCCTTAGATGTTTGAATTTGTACAATTGTACAAATAAATGTCAAGCGGAGGCAGGGACTTCAGGTCTGGGAAGAACGTGCCCGACCGCTGTTTTCAGTAAGGGGTCAAACTTACCAGGAGCCGTGCAATTCTCCGAATACGACGAGGCCCCAAGGAACGTACCCTGGGGCCTTGTGTGAATTGAGGAGCCACTAAAACTGGCTGTCGCAGATGTGGCTCGGGTGAGCGCCGCCTCACCCGACACCCCAACTATTCCGGAACCGGGCGGGCGCGTTGGTTGTAGAGCATTTTGCGCAGGCGGTCTTTCTCTTCCTGTGAGAGCTTGGTGACGTCGAACCCGAGGTCGCTGCCGACGGCCATGCCTTTTTTGACGCCCTCGCGTTCCGAGAGTTCCTCGTACCAGCGCTTGAAGTATTTGAACTCGTTGATGTCCTGACCCTGGGACTCCCAGTTGACCGTCCAGGGGTAACAGATCATGTCGGCAATGGTGTATTCGTTCCCGGCCAGATAGGGCTGCCGGTATAACTGGTTGTTCATCACGCCGAACATGCGATTGACCTCATCCGTAAAACGCCGGACCGCGTAGGTCTGATCGCCCTGGTCGTCGCCCAAACGGCGAAAATGGCCACACTCGCCACTCTTGGGTCCCTGGTTGGCCATCTGCCACATCACCCACTGGTTCACGTCGTAGCGAACGCGGACATCCTGGGGATAAAACTGTCCGGCCTTCTCGGCGATATACATCATCATTGCCCCGGACTCGAAAATGCTGATCGGCTCGCCCCCGCCGAGCGGCTCGTGGTCTACCAGGGCCGGCATCCGGTTATTGGGACAGATTCTGAGAAACTCGTCCGTGAACTGATCGCCCTGGGCGATATTGCACGGGATCATCTTGTACGGCATGCCGCACTCTTCCAATAGAATGGTGACCTTCTTCCCGTTCGGGGTGGGCCAATAGTGTAAATCGATCATACGTTCTTCCTCCTGAGGGTTTGTTCGTCTAGCTCATACTCGACATAAACGCGGCGTACTTATCCAGAATCGGCAAGACCTTGTCTCGGCTCTCGGACGGCACGGCGAAGATGGAGCGTTCGATCCCCAATTCCTGATACTGGTTGATAACCGCTTCCTCGGCGGGAGCCATAAAAGCGGACACGGCCAGGTCCGAGACCTGACGGCCGAACTTTTCCGCCCGCGCGTGCATATCGCCGATCCAGCCCTTGAGGTCGGGGATTCGTGGCCCAATCGGAATCCAGCCGTCGCAGTAGTTGGCGACCCGATTCAAACCGCCTGGGGTGTGGGCACCCAACAGAATGGGCGGATGGGGTTTCTGCAGCGGTTTGGGATAGGACCAGATCGGATCGAAGTTCACAAACTCGCCGTGATACTCGGCTGCCTCTTCCGTCCAGATGGCTTTCATGGCCTCGATTTTTTCTCTCAGAATCTTCCAGCGGCGATCGAAGGGGGTGCCGTGATTTTCCATCTCTTCGGCATTCCAGCCACCGCCGATCCCGAACAGCAGGCGACCGTTCGAGAGCTGGTCTACCGTGGCCACTTCCTTGGCGAGCTTGATGGGGTCGTGCTCCTGCACGAGACAGATGCCGCTGCCGACTTTGAGGGTGGTCGTGGCGGCCGCGGCGGCCATCAACGACGCGAACAAATCGTGGGTATGCCAATAGTCTTTGGGTAGCTCCCCGCCGCCCGGCCACGGACTGCGCCGACTGGCCGGAATATGGGTATGCTCCGGATACCAGACCGACTCAAAGCCACGGTCTTCGCACTCTTTGGCAAACTCGTCAGGACGGATGGCGTAATCCGTGGCGAACATGACAATACCATATTTCATACTCTCCTCCTTTGCCTTGAAAGCTCTCCGCACTTCATGCGAATTCCGCAGGAGAGTCAAGCGGTAAAAGGATGAAAGAGGGATAAGCGCTGCCCTGGCCCGCGTTTGTCCTGCCTCACCCCAGACTAGCGCTCTTGAGTGCAAGCAGATACACACATCACGGAACACGGCTGCGGACACCTGGACAAAGCGCCGATGTCCTTTCCGCATACGCGGTATTCGTCAGTCTGTTTTTGAGGAGGACAGTGCATGGCAACCCAAACCACATTCCCCTACTCAGGGGCAATAGACGCCGACGGTCATATTCTTGAGCCGCCTGACATCTGGGAGAAATATATTGACCCCCAGTATCGGGACCGGGCCATCCGCCTGCGTACCGATGCGCACGGCTTGGAATACCTGGAAATTGACGGCCAGCCTTTTAAGTATATGCCCGCAGGTTCCTTGGCTGCCTTTGGAGCCATGGGCAAGAAACCGCCCGACCGAGCCAAGCCGGACCCGAGTATGACCTATGTCGGCGAGGCACCGTTTGGGTCCATGGACGCCCAGGAGCGAGTCCGGCGACTGGATCAAGAAGGCTTGGAAAAGGCTATCCTGTATCCCAGTATCGGGCTGATCTGGGAGACTGAAGAAGTTGGCGATCTGGCGTATCAGGCGGCCTTGACGACTGCGTATAACCGCTGGATTACGGAGTTCTGTGCGGATACCAATGGCCGGCTGATTCCGGTCGCCCATATTTCCATGGGCGATCCCCACGAGGCCGCAAAGGAGCTGGAACGCTCGGTCAAAGCCGGAGCCAAAGGGGCGTTTTTTGCGCCGTTCACACCGACGGATAAATCCCACGCCCATCCGGACTACGATCCGTTCTGGGCCAAGGCCCAGGAACTCGATGTACCGGTCGGTATTCATCCGGCCGGTGAACCGCCTTCCAAGCGCGTCCACCAACGGTTCAAAGACATGCAGAAATGGGCCATGTGGCATTTCAATGTGCATGGCGGTCAAGGCCCGCTCCAGGCGTTTACGGCCATGTTTCAATACGGCCTGTTTGAGCGCTTTCCGCATATTAAAGTCATTGTCCTGGAGTCAGGCGCGGGCTGGGCCGGGTATCTGCTCAATCGGATGGACGCCGTGTATGACAGTCCGCTGGGTGATACGGTGCGGCTCAAAGAAAAGCCGAGCTATTACTTTCAGCGTCAGTGCTGGATTTCCGGCGATCCGGACGAAAAAGCCTTTGGCCACGTCGTAGACTTTGTCGGTGCGGACAAATTCTTCTGGGCCTCAGACTTCCCCCATCCCGATCACCCCGACAATTACATGCAAGAACTGAGTGAACTCGTCGCGCCGATGTCAGCATCGACCCGCCAGAAGGTGCTGGGAGAGAACGTGACGAAGGTCTACGGCCTGTAAGGTCTACGGCCTGTAAGGTCTACGGCCTGTAAAGATGTTTGACCTGTGCAGCAGTCCGGGATGAGGCTCTCCCTGAGCCCTGCCCCTTCATCCTGAGCTTATAAACTACGGTACCAGTTCGCCAGCTCCGTCCCGATGAGATGTGGGTTGTCCTCTTGGACGAAGTGAATGCCCGGCCCAATATCGACCACTTTCAGATTCGGGAGATGTTGCTGGCACCATTCCACTACTGGAGCGGGAATGAGTGCGCCGGGAGTGCAGGAGAAGAGCAGCTTTGGCAGGTCCGATTGTTGGAGCTTCGCGTTATACGCCCCAACCGCCGCCACCACGTTAGCCGGCTCCCCGGCAATGGGAATCTCATTGGGCCAACGCCACAGCGGCTTGCGGGTGGGTGGGTCGGTATAGGGGGCTCGGTAATAGTCCATTTCGGCTTCGGTCAGCGGACGGACGACTGCGCCGGGTAAGATCTGCTCAACAAACACATGATTATTCACAATCATGTCCCAGCCTACCTCTGGCGTCCGGAAGGCCTGAAAGGTTTGCTTCAAATCCTGGGGAAAGGCATCCCAACTCGGGATGGGCATTATAATCGCTTCCATGAAGGCCAGCGCTTTCACATTGGCCTCGTTGCGCATGGCATAATGAAAGCCCAAGGCTGAACCCCAGTCGTGTATGACGAGGGTGAGACGCTGTAAGCCCAGCTTCTCGATAAAGCCTTCCACATATTTGACGTGATCGAAGAAAGAATAGTCCAGGTCGGGCTTGTCGGATTTCCCCATTCCGATCAGATCCATGGCAATGCAACGCCCGTGCCCTTGCACGTGCGGCATGATATTCCGCCACAAGTACGAAGAGGTGGGATTGCCGTGCAGGAACAGAATCGGATCACCGCGGCCTTCCTCCACGTAGTGAATCTGCGAGCCGTGTACCTCCACGTACTGGGAGGCATAGGGAAAATCCGTTGAGATAACGTGGGTTGTCATGACCTGCTTTCCTTTCTCGATGGCTGTCTTCTTTACCACGGTTCAACCCACGGCCGCAGCACCACCTCAAAGGCCCAGGTCGAGCGGGGCTGACGGTGGAGTTGCAGATAGGTCTCGGCAATGGAATCCGGGTCGGCCATATTATCGTCCACCGTTGTCCCGGCCAGGCGATGCCAGCGGGTTCCGTCTTCCTGAGTCCAACCGATCGCCGCGTCAATCGGCACGTGGGCAATATGAATGCCCTTGGGCATGAGTTCTCTGGCCATACTCTCTGCCAGACCCGATTTGCCCTGACAGGCCATCGCAAACGCGCCACTCCTCGGGTAGCCCTTATAGGCCGCGCTGGCATTGGTAAAAATGATAGTGCCCCGGTGGCCGTCGGCACCGGGCGAGCTGGCCAGCATGCTTTTTGTCGCCTGTTGGCCTACCAGGAAGGCGCTATATGCGGAGTTCAACAGGGTGTCGCGTACCAAGCCGGGATCGGCCTCGGCGAGGTCTTTACGGAAAATGTCCGGGGTCCGGCCGTCGATATTGTGTACGACCAGCGTGGGCCGTCCAAGGTCGGCCTGCACCGCTTGAAACAGTGCCTCCACGGCCTCGGGCTCTCGCGCGTCGCACGCATAGCACCGCACGCCATACTCGCTCGTCAGTTTCTTGAGCACGGGTTTATCCGGGGTGCGTGCCGCAACGGCCACCTGCATGCCCTCGCGGGCAAAAAGCCGGGCACAACTCGCGCTCGTTCCCGGACCGGCCCCGACGATCAGGGCTACCTCTGTTGTCATATGCTTCTCCTCTCGGGTCGTGTGGAACAGGATAATGTTCCACTACATTACCAAGTTCCCCTCCTTGGACAACTGCTGATATCTTACGGGTCTGTTAGGTAAAGCGCATCGGCCTGTGCGTCAAGTCAGATTTGACGCAGGGCGGAAGAGACGGCCAAAGATGCGCCTTCAGGCGAACCAGTTCTCAGCGTGCAGTTGCGCCCAGATTTTTTGGACCGCTGCCCCGCCTTGTTGCTGCACCCGGGCAGCGTCATCACTCACAAACCGACCGTGAAAAATCTGGAATTTTCCGTCAACCATCACATGTCGCACGCTCAGGCCATGGGCGTAGAGCAGATTGTTGAGGGGTTCGGGCGGTACGGCTCCGGTCCCCGTCAGGAAGCCGCTGACATCAATCGTACACAGGTCCGCTTTGGCCCCTGGCGCAATACGGCCCAGATCATCTCGTCCGAGGCCCTGAGCAGCTCCCAAGGTTGCCCCTTGGACGGCATCCCAAATGGTTGGCAGTTGTAACGGGACGGCGCTGGTCGCCTGTAAGAGTCGGGCGCGGGCACGTCCGTACAGCACGGCGAGTTTCAGGTTTTCGATATAATCGTTTGAGTGCGTGTCGATGCCAATCGTTGTGCGGACACCAGCAGCCAGGGCTTCGGGGTAGGGCTGCGTGCCACTACTGCCGCCAGCGCCATTACCAGACGGACAGTGGGCGTAGGTCAACTGCTTGCCGGCTAAAAACGGAAGGTCGCGCTGGATATCAATCCCGGTGAAATGGGCACCAAAGATACGCTCGGAATAAAAGCCAAGTTCGTCTAACCATTCCGCCGGCCGTTTACCCCATAAGCGCTGGACTGTTTTTGTCTCTTGAGCGCTTTGTGACAAGTGAATATGAATCCCGTTGCCGATTTCTTTGGCTGCGGCCAGAATGGCTGTCATCGTCGTGGGTGTATGCGTATCCGTGGCATGCGGGGCCATTTGGGGACGAATCCGCCCGTCTTCACTGCCGTTATGGGTCAGGGCAAAGTGTCGATTCGCCGCAATCTCAGCCAAGGTCTCCTGTTCTGAGTCGGTCAGGACTTGATCCGAATTCCGAAACCAGATGGGAAACAGCCGCGCAATGCCGGGAATCATACCGCCCGGATAGCCCCGCACACCCCAACGCCCGGCAATGCGGACGTACGATTCTGCCTGGCGTAAACTCAGGCTCATTTCAACCTGGGTTGTACAGCCCGAGCGAAGCAACTCCGCCACGTTATAGGCGGTCAAGGCATCGAGGTCTTCGGTGCTCAGAGACTCGACCAACTCGAGTGGTCGGGCATACGAGCGACCCCCCTCAATAATCCCGCGGGTCGGGGTGGCTGAACAGGCATGGGTATGACCCGAAATAAAACCTGGCAGCAACAGTTGACCGCTGGCTCGGATACGCGGCGTATCGCCCTGGAGCTGGCCGCTTTTGACTTCTTCGATGCGGTCCCCGCGAACCCGGAGCGAGCAGTCCGGCCAAAGCTGCAAGCGTCCATTGTGAAAAACCAGCCCCCACGGCGCTTCGATGATACAGTCGTGGTGGGGTGGTTTTTCTTGCAGCGGGAGCGGGTTGGCAAAAAGAGGAGACGGGCGGTGAGAGGCCGACGCGCCAAAAGCCGCACCCGCAAGACTGCCGTGTACCAGGAGCTGACGGCGGGTGAAACTGTTTTCGGCGTGCTCGCCCGGCGCTTCTGGACTGCTACAGACAAAGCAGGCGCCGTGAAGATCTGGATCAGCCATCGTCCTCTTTCTTTATCTACATCTACCGGTACGAGGTGTAAGCCTACGCTTCCGGACCGCTTTGGTCCAGAGTTTTTTACCCTGAGGTAAGGTGATACAGCGAAGAGAATAAGGAGGGCAGCGAGATGAAGCGTCACAGGTCTGGTGGACTCTTCGTTGGTGGAACGGTGCTGATATGCCTGCTCCTCGTAGGCGACGCACAGATAGCGGCCCATCAGCGCCATCCGAACGGAAAATTGCAACTCGCCTGGCGAACGGAGCATATCCGCGCGGTCACCGCAATCGATATGGACGCCCGCACGAGTGGGGCAGCACCGTTCCGCTCGACCGACGCAGCCAGAGTCGAGCAGCGTGACGGCCGCCAGTGTGTCGTTGGCGCGCTGTTGATGTTCGATGTCGATGATGCCTTTGCGTTTAATATTGATGAAACCGTGACCGTCGAGCTCGTCCTGGACCGTAAAACGAGCACCGGCCTAGTGTACTATCACGACCGGGCGAGCCGTCGCCCCCAGGCCGAGACGGTCCGCTTTGCCCAGGATACGCCACGTTGGGCGAGCGTCACGCTCACCCTGGAGCATGCTCGCTTTGCCAACCGATTGTTAACCGCAGCCGACTTTGCGCTGGCTGCGCCGGGGATAGACCTGACCAGGTCGCAACCTGGGGATTCGCCAGAGATTGCCGTCTGTGACCTGCACCTCAAACGGGAGGGGAAACCCGCTCTGCATATCGGCCCAAAAGGGACGCTGCGGCTCCAGGTACGTGATGGGGTAAAAAGCGCGCTGACCCCGGCCCGCATCGGTCTGTACGACGCGCACGGTCGTCTACCCTTGCCAAGTCCATCGGCCCTGGCGTTTACGCGCTGGGAAGACGAGACAATCTCTCAGAGCGAGTTGATTCCCGGTGTCGAAAAATGGCCGCACGACGGGCGGTATGTCTTTTTCATTGACGGCACCTACGAAGCCGAACTTAAGGCCGGAAGTTATGATCTGGTGATTGGCAAGGGGCCTGAGTATCGCGTTCTCCAACGCCAGGTCACGATCGCTGCGGGCGAGCGCACCGCGCTTGATGTATCGCTCCCACGTTGGAGAGATATGCCCGCCCACGGCTGGTATTCCGGGGACGATCATATCCATGTGCAGCGCACAGCCGAAGACAACGCCCGGATTTCAGCCTTCATGCGGGCGCAGGACGTCCATGTCGCAAACCTGCTGCAAATGGGCAATCCGAGTGGGTATTTTTTCTCGCAATACGCTTTTGGGCCTACCGGGCAGTATCTGCTCGATCAGTATGCCCTGGTGACGGGCCAGGAATCTCCGCGCACCATGCAGCTCGGCCATACCATCGGCCTGAACGGTACGCAGTACCATCATCCATTGGCGTATTTCCTGTATAACAAAACCGCCTCAGCGGTACGGCAGGACGGCGGGCTGTTCGGGTATGCGCACACGGGGCTGGACTTCTTTGCCCAGCTCTCCGGCGCTCCCGCCGGCCTGGCCTTGGACCTGGTGGACGGGCTGGTCGATTTTGTGGAGGTCTTGCAGTTCGGACAGCTAGGCACGGGACTGTGGTACGATTTCCTCAATCTGGGGTTTCGACTCACACCGTCAGCCGGCTCGGACTGGCCCTATCTGAGTTTGCCGGGTGCCGACCGCTACTACGTTCAGGTTGCAGACGAGTTCTCACCCCAAGCGTTCTTTGACGGCATGAAAGCCGGCCGGCTCTTTGTCACCAACGGTCCTCTGCTTGAGTTGGATGTCGGCGGGCAGTCCATGGGAGCTGAACTCCAGGCAAAGCCTGGACAGACGATCAGGCTCAAGGCCGTTGCGCGCCAGAATCCCGACTTCGGCTCGCTCGACCGTCTGGAACTCGTCGTGCACGGCGACGTGATCAAGACAGCGAAATCCAAGCCCGGCGCTGAGACAGTGGAGCTGATCCATGAATTACAGCCCCAAACGAGTCTGTGGTTGGCCGTGCGGGCCTTTGGCTCGGAGACGGGCGTGGCCCACAGCGCGCCCGTCTATATCGCCGTCGACGGTCACAAGCGATGCTGGAAGAAAGAGGCAGTCCCGGAGCTGGTCGCGCGCTACAAGGCTGTCCTGGAAGCGCTGGCCTCACTGGCAATCGATTGGGCTGCACAACACGAGAAAGACAGTCTGTCGCCCGAGTGGCTCCGCCTCCACTGGAACGCCCAGAGAGAGGCCCTACAGCAACGCGTAAAAACAGCCCTCACCTGGTATGACAGCTTGCTCGCAGAAGCGTCCGCCGAGATCCCAGAATGACCCGGCTACACAAGAGACCATACTTCCTGCTGCGTTGCATCCCGTTCTTTCACTTGCCGTCGGCAGGATTGCGGCGTGGGGCAGCGAGGTCTGACTTGCTTCCCGGCGGGGTAGTTGTGTATGCTCGGGGCGAAACGCACGACGAGGGGAATGTATGAGCCAAGTAAACACGAATCGCGTCTTTGTAAAAAAATCCTACCCGGTGAGCGCTAAAGATATCATTCCGGTGTTGGACCTCGGGCCGTTTCTGGCCGGAGAGCCCGGCGCGCTGGCCCGCCTGGGCCGGGAAGTCGGTCAGGCGCTCGAAGACATCGGTTTCTTTTTTATTAAAAACCACGGCGTGCCCCAGGAGTTAGTTGACCGCGTGTTTGCGGAAAACGCCCGTTTTCACGCGCTACCGCTTGAGCGTAAGCTTTCCGTCAAGGTCGATAGCAAAGGTATCGGCTATATGCCGCCGGGGCTTCAGCAGCCCAAGTACAGTCAGGACGAACCCGACCGCAAGCCGGATATTGGCGAGGCGTTTTTCATCGGGCGTGAGGCCCGAGCCAGGAGCCGGGACGGCGGTTCGCCCGATCCGCTCTATCAGGGCGGCAACCAATGGCCGGCGGATTTGCCCGGCTTTCGAGAGACCCTGGTCGAGTATTTTGACGCCATGGAAGCGCTCAGCCTGCGCCTGCTGCCGGTGTACGCCGCCGCCCTGGGTCTGCCCGAGCATTTCTTTGACGACGCCTTTCTGCACTCGCGACCGATGGGCATTCTGCGCGTGTCTCACTATCCCGGAACTCCGTGTGAGGAAAACCAGTTTAACGCCTCGCCGCATATTGATGGCGACTTTATTACGTTTCTGGCTCAGTCCGAGGTACCCGGCCTGGAGTTGCGCACCTCGGAGAAAAAATGGATTCAGGCGCCGGCGCTGCCCGAGACCTTTCTGGTCAACGCGGGCGAGATTCTCCGTCTGTGGAGCAACGGCCGGTTTCGGGCGACGTTTCACCGGGCCATCAACCGATCAGGGCGCGACCGGTACGCGATTCCGTTCTTCTACAGCCCCAGCCCGGACACCCTGATTGAGTGTGTGGAAACCTGCTGCGACGCGGACCATCCGCCCCAGTACCGGCCGGTAACGGTCCGAGAGTATACCGAGTGGTTCTCGCACAAGGTCTTCGTCCATCTCAAGGACAAGCCGGGACGGTCGCCGTATTACGAAGGAGACCGGCCCGACAGTGCGGCCTGAGACAGTCTGAGAGTGTAACTCAAATCAAAGGAGGAAGTGGATATGCCAGCACAGAAACCCGAAGAGTGCGATCTGTTGTTGCTCGAAGCAATCAAAGCCGGCGACCTGGAGACGGCCATCTCGCTCTATGAGCCGGATGCCACCTTTGTGGTGTCGCCCGAGCAGGTGGTCAAAGGCCACGACGCCATCCGCGGGGTCATGCAGGGCTTTATGGACGCCCAGGCCACGTTTAACGTCGAGGCGGTCACGGCGGTGACGAGCACGGACGGAACGGTGGCGGTCACGCGGGTGAAGGGCAGCAGTACCAGCCCTGGGCCGGATGGCAATCCGGTCACGACGCCGCTGCACAGTGTGGAGGTGGTCCGCAAGCAGGCGGACGGGACGTGGCGCTTCATTATCGACGACCCCAGTGGCGAGGGCATCAAGTAAAGCGCGGTCTCTACAGCGGGGACCCACTCGGCAGGCCGACCAGCGTACGACCGTAGGCTTCCAGCCCCGCCTCATAGTGCAGGGCGATGTGTTGGCCGACCGCATGCAGGTCACGCCAAATACGCTGGACCGGGTGCTGGAGATACAGGGAGCGGCCACCGCTGAGCTCAAACAGCCGGTCAACCGCGTGGGTGGCCTGCCGCACGATATAGCTGCGCCAGGCGTAATACTTGGCCCGCTCCTGCGCGGTCGGGACGCGACCCGCCTGTCCATACTCCGACACGAGCTCGTCCGTGCACTGCCACATCAGCCCCTCCAGCGCATCGGCAGTAGTGGCGGCTTCGGCCAAAGCGATATAGGCACTGGCCGTGCCGGGCAGGGGGGTCTCGCTCGGGCCATAGACGGGGATGCGGGCCCGAGTCCACTCCTCAAAATGAGCAATGGCCGATCGGACCGACCCGATGGCGACCGGCACCAGCGCGACGCCCAGAGTGGGGATGAAGGGGAGCTGATACAAGGCGTTCGGATGCAACTGTTGCCCAGGAGAAGTCCCGGTCCGTTCCGCCCGCTCCAGCCAGTAGACCCGGTGGTGAGGCACAAACGCGTTCTCGACGACAACGGTATTGCTATCGGTTCCCTGCAAGCCCGCGACATGCCACTGGTCGTTGAGACGATAATCCGTCTTGGGAACGAACATCATCGTCCACTCGGGTGGCGCGTCCGGCTGGGGCGACACCCGTGCCCCAACCGCGACCCAATCGCTACACCACAGACCGCTTAAAAAACTCCACTGCCCGTTGAGCCGGTATCCGCCGGAGACCTCTTGAGTCGCCCCGGTTGGGGCGAAGGAGTCGGCCATCAGCACACTCGCATCTTCCCCCCAGAGCTCCTCTTGCAGTTCGGGCTCAACGTAGCTGATCCAGAAGTTATGGATGCCGAGAATGCAGTACACCCAGCCGGTCGAGGTATCCCCCTTGGCAATCTCGGTCGCCACCCGGAGGAAGGCTCGCAAGTCTCGCTCATAGCCGCCCCAGTAGGCGGGTTGGAGGACGCGCAGCAAGCCGGAGTCCTTGAGCGCCTGCATCAGCGCGTCGGGCAGGCGGCGCTGCTGTTCGATGGCGAGCGCTTGTTCAGCCGCCAGCCGGGCGATCTCACGGGCGCGCTCAAGTAGAGCGTCCGTTGTCAGAGCAGTCTGGGAATTGTCGCGCATAGCTCCCTCCCCTGTATTGTTCCCGCTGAGCCGTCATCTCCTCATTCACAGTCCGCTGGCTGTTTGGCTCGGTCGCGGCCGGCCCTGTTTCCAAGCAATTTGTTCGCTGGAGTTGGACAGAGCGGCCGGCGAGTTCAGGTGAACCATTTCTCATCCCGCAGTTGAGCCCAGATTTTTTGGACGACGGCCCCACCCTGGCGCTGTACCCGCGCGGCGTCATCGCTCACAAACTGATCGTGAAAAATCTGGAATTTTCCGTCAACCATCACATGTCGCACGCTCAGGCCATGGGCGTAGAGCAGATTGTTGAGGGGTTCGGGCGGTACGGTTCCGGTCCCCGTCAGGAAGCCGCTGACATCAATCGTACACAGGTCTGCTTTGGCGCCGGGCGCAAGACGGCCCAGATCCTCTCGTCCGAGCCCTTGAGCGGCGCCCAGGGTTGCGCCGTGGACGGCATCCCAAATGGTCGGCAGGTGGAGTGGAACGGGGCTGCTGGCGTGTAAGAGCCGGGCGCGCGCCCGGCCGTACAGAACGGCGAGTTTCAGGTTTTCGATGTAGTCGTTTGAATGGGTATCGATACCGATCGTCGTGCGCACGCCAGCGGCAAGCGCTTCCGGATAGGGTTGCGTGCCACTGCTGCCGCCGGCGCCATTGCCCGAAGGACAGTGCGCATAAGTCAGATTCTTGCCGGCCAAAAACGGCAGGTCGTGCTGGACATCAATTCCGGTCAGGTGGGCACCAAAAATACGCTCGGAATAAAAGCCCAGTTCGTCCAACCATACGGCCGGGCGTTTGCCCCAGACCCGCTGAACGGTCTGTGTCTCTTGGGCGCGCTGGGAAAGGTGAATATGAATCCCGTTACCGACTTCTTTAGCTGCGGCCAGAATGGCCGCCATCGTCGTGGGTGTATGCGTGTCCGTGGCATGCGGGGCCATTTGGGGTCGAATCCGCCCGTCTGCGCTGCCGTTGTGAGTCAGGGCGAATTGTCGGTTGGCGGCAATCTCGGCCAGGGTCGTCTGTTCTGAGTCGATCAGGATCTGATCCGAACGCCGAAACCAGATGGGGAACAGCCGGGCAATACCGGGGATCATCCCGCCGGGATAGCCGCGCGCACCCCAACGCTGAGCAATGCGGACATAGGACTCGGCCTGACGCAGGCTCAGACTCATTTCCACCTGGGTCGTACAACCCGAGCGAAGCAGCTCGGCAAGATTATAGGCGGTCAGGGCGTCGAGGTCTTCGGTGCTCAAAGACTCGACCAGTTCGAGCGGTCGGGCGTACGACCGGCCACTCTCAATAATCCCGCGGGTCGGAGTGGCTGAACAGGTGTGGGTATGACCCGAGATAAACCCCGGCAGCAGGAGTTGACCGCTGGCTCGGAGCCGCGGCGTATCGCCCTGGAGCCGGCCGCTTTTGACTTCTTCGATACGGTCCCCGCGAACCCGGAGCGAGCAGTCCGGCAAGAGCGCGAGGCGACCCTCACGAAAAACCAGCCCCCACGGCGCCTCGATGATGCAATCGTGGTGCGGTGGTTGGTCGGGCGGTGGCGACGGGCCGGCAAAGAGGGACGGCGGAGCCTGAGCGCCGGTCGCCCCAAAAGCTGCCCCGGCTAGGCCGCCCTGTACCAGGGGCTGGCGGCGGGTCAGACCACCCTCGGGCTGCTCTCTCGCCAGCTCCGGGTCGTCGCACCCAAAGCATCCATCGTAAGAAAACGGAGCCATCGTCCCTCTCCGAGCCGCCCGCCCCCATCAGTGGTCGGCAAAGCGCGGCATGACTTCCTTGGCAAACAAACGCATCGAGCGGAGCGCCTTGTCGTGGGCCAGGCCGGGAAACTGCATCCGCACAATCAGATAATCCATCCCGAGCTTGTGCCGATACCGCTCGATTTCCTGACTCACACTATCCGGGTCGCCAATGATGAAGCGCCCCCGAATCTCCTCAAACTGCACCTCAGACTTGTCGGCCACCCGTTTGCCCTGATCGGTGGTCAACGGACGCCACTGCGACCAGGCGCCATACCACTCGCGGTGGATATACACCACGTGCTCCCTGGCCTCTGCTTCCGCCTGGGCGGTCGTCTCCGCCACATACACATCCCGCATGACGGGTCTGAGCGGGCCCTGGGTACCAAACGCGTCGCAAAAGTCCTGGTACATGGCGTAATGCGCTTCAAGCTCTTCGAGACGATGGCGCGGAGAGGCCAGGAGCGGCAGGCCGTATCTGGCCACCCGACGCACGCCCGCTTTAATGGAAGCGCCGATCCAGATGGGCGGATGGGGTTTTTGGACCGGCTTGGGCGTCACCGCCATATCCGTGTAGGAATAAAACTTGCCCGCAAACGAGAAGCGCTCCTGAGTCCAGGCCCGGATGAGGATATTCATGATTTCTTCCATGCGCGCGCCGCGTTTTTCGCGGGGGATACGAAAGCCGGCGAATTCCTCGGGCCGGTATCCTGGAGCAATACCGAATATCAAACGTCCTTCTGACAGCAGATCGACCACCGCCGCTTCTTCGGCCAGGTGGATCGGATCATAGAGGGGCAACAGGATCACGCCGAGACCGATTTTGATGCGGCTGGTTCGCGTCGTCATGCCCGCGGCGCAGGCCAGCAGGGCTGGCAGATAACCGTCGGGCAGAAAATGATGCTCGGTCAGCCAGACCGAATCATAGCCCAACTCCTCGGCGACCTCGATCTGTTCCAGCATCTCGCGGTAGAGCTGAACGTGGCTGAACCCGCTCTCCGGCGGGGCTTGCATGCCATATGGGCCAAGGCCGATCTTCATCGTCTGCTCCTCTCTGGTCCTGCATCGGGTCGATTCTGCGCTACGGCGCTGAGAGACCATATTAAGAACTTTTTCCAGAGGACGGCAAGACGCCGGGGGTCCTCGGCAGGGTATCAGGACGGCGGGTCAACCGTGCGGTGCATTAGTAGGCCTCCGCATACAGGCGCCTGAGGTCGGCGGTGTCTTTGTCTTGAAGAAATGCGGTCTCCCCGGCCTTATGGGCCAGGAACACGTCTATGAATTCCCCTGGAAACCACAATCGCAGCAGCCGCTCCTTACCGAGCAGGTCGAGGGCAGACTGCAAGTCGGACGGTAATCTGACGACACCGATTTTCGCTAGTTGGTCGTTTGTCAGCAGACTGAGGTCACCGGTTGTCGGTGTTGGTGCCGGTTCATGGTCTCGAATACCTTGTAAGCCGGCTCTGGCCAGAACGGCCAGTTGCAAATAGGGGTTGGCGGTTGCGTCGGCGGCTCTATATTCCACGTGGAATTGTGCCTCTGCTGTGCACCCTTCCAGCCCAATCACCGGACACACGCGCAGCGCTGCCTCTCGGTCATTCTCGGCAAAGTTATTGAAAGCAGCACTCCACCGATGCGGCTGCAAGCGTTCATACGACACCACGCTGGATGCCGTCAGCGCAAGCAGGCTTGGCAGGTATTTCCGAATACCGCCAAAGAAGCTCCCAGCTACGGGGTTCAAGTGCGAAGGACCGTTGGCGTCGTACGTACAGGGAACACCGTCCCGATCAACAAGACTGATATGAATATGGAGTCCGTTTCCGGTGCCCTCGTTCACAACCGGAGAAAAGCTCACTTTTCGGCCTGTTCTTTTGGCGACGGCACGGACCATTTCCCTGACAATGACACACTCATCGGCTGCACGCAGGCCCGTGCTAGGCGCAACCGTGACCTCATATTGATCCTGACCATATTCCGGTAAGAAGGTATCGGGTGTGAGGCCGGCTGACCGCAAGGCAGCGAGCAGCGTCCGTCCGAACTCCGCGCAGCGTCTGAAGTTTCCTAAACCGAAGCTCGACCAGGGTACCGCCTCGTCGGCAACGCTCCAGAACTCATGTTCAAAGGCCACTTTCAGTTGCAGGCCGGCCTCAGAGAGGAGGTCAGCCAAGACAGTTTGCAAGATCGACCGTGGACAAAAATTCCAGGGCGCACCGTCCAAAGTCCGAATGTCCCCAAGCATGAAATGCTCTGGCGCACTGCCGTCATCAAAAGCAACCCGCACTTCCGCACGCTCGTCCGGGATGAGCAATAGATCGCCGAGCGGCCCAAAAGGACCATCCGCAATCGTGTTGAAACAGGTAATGAGGCTATTGGTCGGTACCCAGCCAACGCCGCGGAGGACCCGCGTTTCTCGCTCGCTGGCGGGGAAGCCTTTGCCGCGCACCTGGTTCGCCAAATCCGCGCAGACGACCATAATAATGTCTTCGCTAATCATCGGGGCCTTTACTGAGATGCTCAATTTCGGCAATCAAGCCTGACGTAACGACCTGTCGACAGTAGCCCTTGATCGCATTCTCGCTGGCTTGCTGTCGGGCGGCGGAGTATGTGGCGCACGCGTCTGTGACCATGGTGACGAGATAGCCAAGATCACAGGCGTCGCGGATGGCGCTCTCCACACACTGATCGGTTGCGACCCCAGCCATCACTATTTGTTTGACTCCGAGAGAGCGCAGCACGTAATCGATATTCGTCGAGTTGAACACACTCGACGCCGTCTTGCTGATGACAATCTCATCGCCCACCGGGGAAATTTCATCAAGAACTTGGGCGTCCCATGAGCCTTTCGGGACGTTAAAGCCGGTAATCTTATAGTCGAGGCCACGATCCCGTCCGTCTTGGGTGAGGTTTTCGATGACGCAGAACATCACTTCTATGCCAGCGGCGCGGCAGCAGTGCTGGAGACGGGCAATGTTCTTGACAGCTGGTTTGAGGGCCGCAAAGAAGAAGTCGCGTTCCGCGCGCCGCGCTTCCGGTATCGAACGGACCTCTTCTCCATCTGGATGCGCGCAGTAATTTTGCACATCGATAATGAGAAAAGCCGATTCGCCTCTGCGGAGCGGCAGATCACGACTCAGATTCATAGCCGCAGCTCCTCAAGACAACGCTGAAGCGAGCGGGTCAATACCTGTCCCCAGTGCGACTGCCCCGCTGCGCTACGAATAAGATCGTTCCGTATTTCGATTAACACATGAGGAATACCACGTGCCTCACCGAACCTCGGAATGGTATGGTCTTCATCATCAGCCACAACGTAGGGCTCGTTCATACCGATGACGGCATCGGGTGCTTCGACGCACAGGTGATGGGCCAGCACTGTCGCCAGCTCGTCATCGTGATTGAACAAAAGCCCCATATGCCACGGTCGATCGACTCCGTTCAGCGTTGGGGTAAAACTATGGATACACACCAAAACAGTCGGCACTGAGCGTTGCTCTCGGTCGTCGAATGTCTGCTCGATGACAGCACTGAAAGGCTGCCAAATCTCACCTATACGTTGCGCTCGTTGGGCGTCTGAAAGACGCACGTTGTCCGGGACACTGACCCCGGCTGAGACTGCGGGAATGAAATCCGGCACCCCAAGCGGTCTATTACAATCCACCACCAGGCGAGAGTATTTTTGATAGATGAGTTCGCCTGGAAGAGTAGTCGCCAACTCCCGCGCAACGGCTAAAGCGCCGATATCCCAGCCAATATGGCTTTGCAGTTCAGCCGGCGTGAGCCCGAGCGTGCCGAGTTGTGACGGTATGGCGTTTCCCGCGTGCTCGCAGATAAGGAGTATGGGCGTGTTCGCATGCTGATGGAGATGGCCGATCGGACGGACATCCTGAGGTTGGAGCAGCGATGGTTCAGGGGGGTCCAAGGGGCGAGCGTACAAAAATGAAAGCCGTATTTCAACATTGCTGATCGTGTACAATCCCCACTATGATTTCAACGCCGCAGTCATCCCCAGCGGTGGAAAGTTGTACGATCCACCGGTTTTTTCAGGACAGTAGCGTGTATATACAGCTTGACGCTTGGTCGCGTTTCGTAGTACGCCGACGGAACACGAGCCGAGAGAGACTGTTTATTAAGGAGGGACACCATGGGAGACCTTGACGCACGCGTACAAGCGCTTGAAGCAAAAGTCGAAGAACTACAGAGCCGGAACGAGATTCAAGAGCTCCGTTTTCGGTACCACTTGGCTGTCAATGAGAAAAAGCCGGAAATGATTCAGGATTTGTTTGCTGAGAACGGGGAGATTGACTTTGCCCACCTGGGGAAAGCGTCGGGTAGGTCGAGGCTGAATACCTTCTACCAGCAAGCTCTGTCCGACTTGGTACCGTTTGTCAAACAGTTTATTCACAACCACATTATTACGCTGAAGGGAGAGACTGGGACTGGGCTCAGCTATTTAGAGGCCAAACCGATCTTTAACGGAGAGAGCTTTCTGGTCGCCGCTCGATTTGATGACGAATATGTCCGCGAAAATGGGCGGTGGAAATTTCGCAAGATGACCCTAGTACCGTACTTCATGGTCCCGCTCAAGGAAGGCTGGGCGGGCGAGAATAAAATTCAGATGGTGCGGAAATAATCAGAACAGCTGAGGAAACTGGAATCTGGTCTGTATGGGTTTCGGTTATCGTCACGGTCAGCCTTTGTTGTCCTGCGTTTGGTCTTGAATTTTGACTTCAACGAAAACCGCGCCGCTCCATTCCGCCCGCATATAGGTCCACGGACGGAGTTTCCTGAACCCCGCGCTGCTTCGCTCGGGATCATCGAGAATGGGGGTGGCCCAGCCGGTGACCTCCGTTCCTTGAATGAGCAGGGTGACTTCCGCGCCGCCCTCAAGATGTTTCTCCCAGCCGAAATCGCTTCCGATGTAGACCATATTCCCCTCGCGCAGGTAGTTCACCGGAAACGTTTTCATCTGCGCCGTCTCCCGGTCCTTCATCGTGATGAGCATAGTCCGGCCACTCAGCAGTCCATGCCGCTCGGATTGCAGGATGACCGGCACGAGAGGATGGTAGGCCGCGGCGAGTACGGAGAGGCCAGCTAATACGGAAATAATAGTGATCATACGTTTTCCCCAACCTTTATAGCGCATAGGTGACTCTGGTCAGCCGCTCTGACAGTTCCCAAAGCCTTTTGGCGTTGTCATCGTTGCGGGCATGTTTACTCATATACGCCCTAGCCGGCGGTCCGGTCATCTCGAACGGGCCACCAGGACCGCAGGAGCCACCTCCGGTCATCTCCCCGGCCGGTGGCCGCGCAAGATTACACAAAGTGCGGCATGAGATGGGTCTTTACCGCGTCCAGGGTGACCGCAGGCCTGATGCCCGGCACCTCAAACGCGACTGGATTGGTGAGGCCGGCATCGACCAGGGCGGCCAGCCTATGGCGGCAGTGCTCCGGGTCGCCGGCAATCGCAAAGGTATCGATCATCCAATCCGTTACCAGATCGACGGCCAGGTCACCTGCGGCAAACCGCTCGCCGAAACGCTGCACGTCGCTGGCGGCAAGGCCGGGACAGGAGAAGAGCGGATGCTCTGGCTGGCCGCTCAACAGCCCGATCCAGGTGGCCAGAAAGGGCTTGACAGCCTCACGGGCAGCGGCCGCGTCTTCGGCAATGGCAACGGTTAGCAGGCCGCCGATTTCAAAGTCCGTCCAGGCTTTGCCCGCGGTGGTCGCTCCTTGTCTGAGACACTCTACCGCGTAGCGCACATAGGCCGGGCTCAGCAGCACGGCCAGCAGAGCCCCGTCGGCGATCTGGCCTGCCAGGGTCAAGTTCTGCGGACCCAGCACCCCCAGGTGAATCGGCACGTTCGGCCGGGGGGGCTGAAAATTGAAGCAGGCAGCCGTGGTCTGGAACACCCGCCCGGTATACGTCACCGCCTCGCCTCGAAAGAGCGCCCGGATAATCTCCACGCCTTCCCGCATTGAGGTGGCCGGTTTGGTGTACGGGATCCCAAGTTGACCCTCAATCCAGGGGGCAACACTCGCACCCATACCCAGCACCGCGCGGCCGGCGGATATTTCTTCCAGGGAACCCAGCTCCATCGCCGTCAGTACGGGGTGGCGTGTATAGGGGTTGAGCACGCCTATGCCGATACGGAGCGAGGTCGTGCAGGCCGCGATGGCGCTGGCCAGGCTGAACGCCCCGCGGTGTACATAGTCTTCCGGCACCCAATAGGTCCCAAAGCCGTCGGCTTCGGCCTGCCGGGCCGTCGCCATACATTCCCGGGCCGTCAGATGCTGGCAGCTCACGCCAAATTCCTTCACCTGTCCCATCGAAACCTCTCAGTGTGATTTTGAAACCCTTTTTACCGTGCGTTTTTCTGCTCTTCGTAGGCGCTGGCAAAATCCTCCAGGCTGAGCGTCACATTGACCTTGAGGTCCTCATCGAGCCCTTCGAATAACACGCCGTCCTTGCCTCGCACACTGTAAAAAACAACGCCCCCGCCATCCCCAGCGCCTTCGCGATGCGGGTCGCCCGGCAGACTGGAGGTGTAGCTGCCTACGGGACGAATCTCCATGAGCGAACCATCAGGCTCATACAGCCGGTGCTCGCCCTGCACGACAAAGGTGTTGGTGAGGGCCAGATGCCGGTGGAGGAATATCTGCTCGTGGGCCGGGAATTTGAGCATGAAGTCGACGATCAGCTTTTCGCGATCAACGTCGAGCATGGCAAACACAAAATGCTCGAAATCTCCTAATCTGTACCAGCGCGTATTGCGGTCGTCGAAGGTATATCGCAGTGTCTCAGCCGTGCGAGTGGTTGTCATAGCATGCCCTCTCCCGGTCGGTGTTGTCATCTGTTTTTGCGATACGGCGCGTTAGGCGCTGCCGATGTCGCTATAATCCCCGTGTCGCCCCTTGCCGCTGTTGAACCGCATGGCACCCGCGAGACCTTCAGTTTCGACAATGTCAACGCTGTTTTCCCACTCGGTCCGCAGGGCGTCAGCGACCGGTAAGCCATGCTGCCGGTAGACCGAGCGGCGATCTGCGCGCACGCAGCCCTGCGGAAAACGGGCAATCTCCTGGGCGAGCGCCTCGGCCGCCTCACGCGAGTGACCATCCGCAACCACCTGCTCGCAGGCACCGATGCGCAGACACTCCTCGGCTGGCACTTTGCGGCCGGTCAGGATGATTTCGAGGGCGCGGCCCTGGCCGACCAGGCGCGGCAGGCGGACCGTACCCCCGTCGATCAACGGCACCCCCCAGCGCCGGCAGTAGACGCCGAAGTAGGCGCTCTGCTCCATCACACGGATATCGCACCACAACGCCACCTCGAAGCCGCCCGCGACCGCCGGGCCCGAGACCGCGGCAATCACTGGTTTCGATAGCTCAAGCCGGGTCGGCCCCATGGCGCCACGCGGCGGTTTGCCGCCGTCTTTTGGAAAGTCGAGTTCCCTGAGCGGTTTGGCGCGCCCCTGGAGCGCACTCGCATACTTCAGGTCCCAGCCGGCGCAGAACGCGCCGCCTTCACCCCAGAGAACGGCCACACTGGCCTCCGGGTCGGCCTCGAAACTCTCGAAGGCCGCCACCAACGCCTCTGCGCTGTCGGGGTCCATGGCGTTGCGCGCCTCAGGGCGGCTGTGAATGACGGTCGTCACGGCACCCTTCTTTTCAATGCGTACGGTCATCACTCTCTCCTTCGTCGGTCGGGCTTGCCGGGCCTATATGCTGTGTTGCGTTTCTTGTACACCAGAGCAGAAATTCTCATCGAAACCTCCGTCGGTCGGGCCGGGTCGCGCTGAGCGGGTCCTTTTTGTACGGTCCGCTCCGGGTGCTGTCAACAAAGGCTACCGCGAGCGTTGCCACGCTCTTGCCGCCCTCGCCTCTCGCCGGGTATCGTGCCCTCGGCCCGGTATCGGCCCGCTCGAAACATGACCCATGCCACGCTACATCCTCCAGCCCCCGGTTCTTATCGCCAGTGCCAGCGCTGTACTGGTCTCGCTCGATACGTCCGTGAATATCGCCTTCCCGGCGATTACAGTCGCCTTTGGCCTGGACGTCACAGCCATGCAGTGGGTTGTGGTCAGCTATGTCCTGACCTATGCCAGCCTGCTGCTCGGCTGCGGCAAGGTCGCCGATGTCTGGGGTCACCGCCGCGTCCTGAACTGGGGTCTGGTCGCCATCGCCGTCGCTCTCCTGCTGTGCGGGCTGGCGCCCACCTTCCCCCTGCTGCTCGGGGCCCGGGTTGTGCAGGGCATCGCCGTCGCCCTCGTTTTTGCCGCGGCCCCGGCGCTGGCCACGCTGTCGGTCCCGCCACCCGCCCGAGGTCGCATCCTCGGCATTTTTCAGATGAGTGCGGCGGTCGGCTTTGCCTTGGGGCCCCTCGTCGGTGGCCTCTTGATCGGCAGCTTTGGCTGGCGCGCGGTATATCTGTTTCGGGTCGTGCCGGCCCTGATGCTGGGCTGGTGGGCGTTCAGACAGACCCCGGCAGCCACCAAACAGACCGCCCGGCCCGCCTTTGACGCCCTCGGCATGCTCAGTCTGGCGGGCGGTATCGCCGGATTTCTGCTGGCCATAAGTCAGGGCCAGACCACCGGCTGGCATTCACCCCCCGTCCTGACCCTGCTGGGACTCTCCGGCCTGAGCTTTGCCCTGTTTGTGAAGGTCGAAAGCACGGCCAGCACCCCGGTCGTGGACCTCAGCCTGTTCCGCCGACCGGCCTTTACGCTGGCCAACGCCCTGAATGTGTTGGCGAACGGTGCCATGTTTGCGATTTGGCTCCTCGTCCCCCACTATACCGTACAGGTCCTCGGGCATCCCGAAGCCACCGCCGGGCTGGTATTGGTCGCCACCCCCCTGGCTACCGCCCTGGTGGCTCCGCTGGCGGGCGTGCTCACGGACCGGATAGGGACCAGGCTGCTGAGTTCTGTGGGACTCGGTCTCGAGGCCTGCGGGCTGTGGCTGATGAGTACGCTATCCGGCGAAACCGCCACCCTGCCGGCCGTGCTGGCACTCGGCCTGGTTGGGGTAGGCGTCGGGCTCTTCCAGGTGCCCAATATGAGCTTTGTGATGGGGGCGATTCCCCGCGACCAGCAGGGGGTCGCGGGCGGGATGAGCCAGATGATGCGGACACTGGGTGTCGTCCTCGGCGTGACCGGCGCCAGTACGCTGTTTGCCAGCCGCAAGATGGTGTATCAGGCCGCTGGCTCCGGGGCGTATGCAGACTCGTTTATACCGGCCTTCCAGGACGTGTTCCTGGTCTGCGCGGGGGTCTGTTTGTGTGCGTGTGTGCTGTCCGTGCTCCGCCGGGGAACAGCGGACTGAGTGTAAGAGGAATCGGCGTAACTCGCGCTTCTATCGGGCACCATCCTGGTGCGCTTCGTAGTAAGCGCGCAGGAGGGCGTTAATAGGGCTCTGGTAGCTCTTGCCCTAGGCTTTCATCCACTCCAGCACGTTTGCGTCTAAGCGGAAGGTCAGTTGCTTTTTTCCAGGCGGGACCATCACCCGCGCTTTCTTGAAAAAGTCCTCATCCAACTCTGGGATGTCACTGTAATCAATATCTTGATCGCCCTGGGCGTCCACGATTATTGGCCTTTCTCATCGAAGTGATCCGTGTCTTCTTACCGCGTGGGGTATGGGCGATGACCACTCCGCGACCTTCCAGCCGGCCCAAGGTTGAGCGATACCGCCGTCTACACTTCTGCGGTGGAGACATCGGTCCGTTTCCCTTTGACTGACCAGCCCGTTGAGAGACCAAGGTGAAACCAACCGAACGCCAGTATCCCTATCGCGAAAAGCGTGTCGCCGATCACGCGCAGCCAGCGAAACGTATCGAGCACAGGCGTCTGTAAGAACTCAGCCGAGCGTGCATACCACATCCCGTGTTCGACGCTCGCCCAGGTCTGGGCCAGCCCGACCGGTAGTAAACTGAGGAGCACCTGTAACCCCATGCCGATATTCATCGCCCAGAACGCAAATCCGAGTGCTGTTGTGTTCCACTCCTGCCGCATGGTGAGCAGCCGGAGACTCAACAGTGACAAACCTATGCCGAGCATACCGTACACGCCAAACAGAGCCGTGTGGGCATGCACAGGGGTCGTGTTGAGGCCCTGCATATAGTACAGCGCGATGGGGGGATTAATGAGAAAGCCAAACAGGCCAGCCCCAACCAGGTTCCAAAAAGCTACAGCAACAAACCAGTAAATCGGCCATTTATAGTGCTTGACCCAAGGTGTGAGGTGGACCAGCGACCAGTTCTCATAGGCTTCAAAGCCGATGAGAACCAGCGGCATGAGTTCCAGAGCGCTGAACGTACCACCGAGGACCAGAATGATGGGCGTTGTCCCCGTGAAGTAGAGATGATGAAACATCCCGAGGACACCACCGGTCAGATAGAGAATCGTGGTGAATAATACAGCCATTGTCGCCGAGCGCACCCGGACGAGTCCCAATCGGGTGAACGCAAAGGCAATGACCGTGACCGCAAACACCTCGAAGAAGCCTTCCACCCACAGATGGACGACCCACCAGCGCCAATACTCCGCGATGGCCAGGTTCGTGTGCCGCTCCCACATCAACCCCGCGGAGTAAAACAGCGCAATAGAGATCACGGCCAGGACAAAGATGCCGAGCAACTGTTTGTTTGCTCCCTGGGCGGTACGCAGCGCCGGCCACAAGGCGCGGAGCATCAGACTCACCCAGAGAAAGAGCCCGACAAGCAGCAGAATCTGCCAGAAGCGCCCCAGCTCAACATACTCAAACCCCTGGTGCCCAAACCAGAAATTGGTTCCGCCCTCTAAATGATGATGGATTGCCAGGGCTTGGCCCGCCATCGAGCCGACGACAACAAAGACAAGGGCGACAAAAAGAAAGTTGACACCCAGACGTTGGCGGCCGGGCTCTCGTCCGGCAATGGCCGGAGCGAGGCACAGACCGGTAGCCAGCCAGGATGTTGCAATCCACAGGATGCCGAGTTGAACATGCCAGGTCCGGGCCAGCGAGTACGGCAGCCAGTCGGCCAGGGGGATACCGTAGAAGCCGGTTCCTTCGACTCCGTAATGGGCCGTGACGATACCCGTCAGCATTTGAACAATAAGCAGCGCCCCAACGACCCAGAAGTACTTCTGGGTTGCATACATTGAGGGGGTCGGCGTCAGTTCTCGGAGGGGGTCGACGGCTGGCCGATCATGCATATTACGCCAGAATTCCCGAGTCGCCGCGTAGAACCAGGCAAGCCCGCCAATGCCGCCCAACAGCAAGACAAAACTCGCCACCGAAACGACGATCATCGTCCCCGTTGGAACGTTTCCAACCAGCCTCTCGGGTGGCCAGTTGTTTGTATACGTGATGACCTCGCCGGGACGTTCGGTCACGCACGCCCAAGTCGCCCAGAAAAAGAAGGCGGTGAGTTGGCGAGTTTGCTCAGGTGTGGCCACCGTCCCTGCCGGCATCGCGTAGCTCTCGCGCAGAGTGTCATACTGAGGGTCCAGGCCAAACAGGCCAAGGTAGTGCGCCTGCACATTGTGGATGGCCTTCGCCCTCAACTCGGATACGGTTATCGTCTCTGCCGCAGGGTCATAGGTATTCGTCCGCATTTCATGCTGGAGCCGAACCCGAAGTGCGGCTTGTTGTTCTCCTGCGAGCGCTTCGTAGCCGCGTTCCTTCTCCTCGTGTGCCCAGTGGTCGAGCAGCCAGACTGCCTCGCGGTGCAACCAGTCAGCGGTCCAGTCCGGTGCCGTGTAGGAGCCATGACCCCAGATGGACCCAAGTTCGTGTCCGCCAATTGAGCGCCACACATCCTGGCCCGCCCGAATATCGTCTCCGGTGAAGACAACCGTACCGCCAGGGGTGAGGATACGCTCCGGAACCGGCGGGGCCATCTGGTAGACTTCGCGACCGTAATAGAGCAACGCGCCGAACGATGCGATGACCACACCGGCGAGCACCATCCAGAGTGAACGGAAGCCCTTGTTGTCCTGCCACGGCTCTGCCATACGGAGACCCTCTATCGGCTGGGTGTAACTCGAACGGCAACCATATTGCCGGCCTGAACCCGTCCGGCCAACGGCATAGCCCAATACGTCAACCAGGCCGCCCAGTATTTTCTCTTATACGCCGCGTTGATCCGATCTAGGACCTCGGGATCGGTCACGATCTGGGTTTCCCCACTAAAAGCGGGCTCTCGCTTCTCGTCCAGCCAGACCAGGACCGGACTCCCCCTCCGAATCCGGCGGGCTTTGAACGAGGTCGGCGCAGTGATGAAATAGACTGCCTCACCCTCATACGTAAACCAGATAGGAGCCGGACGGCTCCAGTCACCATTGGCGCGCTGGGTGGCCAAAGAGATCAATTTCTGTGTTTTCAGGAAAGTTTTGACCGATGGGTTCAGTGCGCCTCCGCTGTCTGCCATGCTCCCGCTACCCACACTAAGAATGAGGACAATTCCAAGGAGCCCCTTCGGAGTCATGATTGCCTCTCGGTGACTGCTGCACGCGCGGCATTGCCCGGCCGCTCAGCCACCCGGACCGGAGAGATGCACAAGCTGGGACCGTCACCCTGCCTCACTTGGCTACAATCGCGGTGGCCCGTCAAATCCCAAAGAAACGACGGGCGTTCCCCCCCAGAATTTTATCCACCGACTCGGACGGCAGCGAAGACAAGGTTTCGCGCGCTTTGCGCACAGGCTCAACAAAGCCCTCGGCGTGGGGATAGTCGGAGCCGACGAAGAATTTTTCGTCTCCGGCAAACTGGACGATGAGGGGAAACATCCGCTCTTCGGGATCGCCGTTAATCCAGATATTGCGCTCGAAGTATTCGGAAGCCGGGCGCTCCATCTGGGAGGTATGACCCATATATTTATACCGGTAGTCGAGCCGTTCCAGCCATTCGCCAATCCAGCCGACCATGGCCTCTATGGTGGCCACCCGCAGGCGGGGAAAGCGTTCCAGCACGCCATCATAGACCATGGTGGTGAGTGCCATACGCGGGTCCTGGATCAGATTCATGGTCACGAACATCATGCCGGGGTCGCGGTCGCGGTACCATTCGCGCCCGGTCGAATGCTTATGCCCGGTCAGGTGGATGCCGACGCTCAGGTCCAAGTCCTGCACCGCAGCCCAGATGGAGTCCAAATCCGGGTGCCCAAAGCTACGGCCGTTGATGGGAGCCGCGGCCACAAAGATCGTCCGGCAGCCCAGCTTGGCGACCCGGTTGAGTTCGCGCACGGCCAGCTCCGCGTCACGCAGGGAGATATGCGCCGCGGGAAACAATCGGTCGCTATGGCCGGCGCACAGCTCAAACGCCCAGGTGTTATAGGCCCGGCTCAGGGCGTCGGCGAAGACCGGGTCCTCCACGGTGCCTTCCCATAAGAGGCCGAGCGTGGGGTAGATGACCTGGGCCTGAATACCTTCGGCATCCAAAAACTCGACCCGCTTGTCCATATTTTGCCAGTCCGGGCTGAGCGCCAGATATTGATCGAAATGGCCGACGTCCCGGCCCATTTCTTTCTGCCCATAGGCCACCACTGCGGCCAACAGGTCTGTGGCGTTGACCAGCTTGAGGGGCTTGCCGTCCACCAGGATGGTCGGCTCGCCGCTGGTCGGGTCCTTTTCCACCCGCATGGCTCGCTCCCGAAATGCCGGATCAATATAGCGGGGGTAGAGATCAAGCGGCTCCATAAAGTGGCTGTCACCATCGATCACGTTCATTGACATGCTCCTCTCAATTCGACTCCGGCAAAAAATTCCGATCAAGGATCTCATCCAAAGCAAACGGGCAAACGGCCGGAAACGTCCCAATGGGCAAGCCGCTCTCATCCGCGGCCGCTTCCCGCGCGTCCTGGTAACAATCATCAAGAATGCGTTCACTATACGGTCGCAGACTCGGGCTGTCGGTCAGTTCGTCCCGCACACGGCGTCGGTGCTCCCGTATGGTTGCCCGCCAACTATTGGTCCGACGGTCTGGCTGATGGCGATACTTGAGGAGATGACTCAGGATGATGATGAGCGCGCTTTTCACAGCCCGGCGCTGGCTTCTCCCCATGTCCTCCATCTCCTCAGCCAGGTTCTCGATATCCAGCCGTTGCGTCTGGCCGGACCGCAGCGCTCCCACCTGTTCTTCAATCCAGGCGTAAAAGTCCTGTTCATACAATTCGCCTGGTTGGGGGGCCTGGGGCTTTTCCAGGGGCTGTGCTCTCGGCATGTGGATCACTCTACCACCGGTGCTCGTGTTGAGAAATATCTCTACACACCGGGTTGTTCGACGCTCTGCGCGGCGGTTACCGTGTTCTTCCCGTCCGCTTGACTTCCCCACACCGCATCGTACGCAAAATCACTACCGATCCGCGCCAACTCGGCTTTACATGTCGTATCAATGAAGTCCTGCTGTTCGGGGGATAAGAGCTCGGCCGACCCGCCGCTGACTCCGCGACGGATCATCTGCCGGTTGGGCGACGACCACGGGGTGAGCGCCGGCGGCTTGAATTTGTCGTCTATGCTTTTCATGTACGCAAACGAACTCTTCTCACATACCGAGGCAAATTCCTCTGGGGTCAACTCGACCTGCATGAACGCGGCGATGCGTCGCACGGCCGCGGCCATGTCCTGCGTCATCTCGTCAAAGGTCAGGATCAGCAGGTTGGACAGGTGACGGTTCTTCCAGTAGCCGTACAGATGTTCGGACCAGTTGAACGGCGTGGCATCGGAAAAGAAGAGCCGCAACCAGACCGGCACGGCGGGCATCAGCGGGCCGAACATAACATCGCGGATAAACAGATAAGCCGACACAAAGGCATCCTTGGGGTCGCGCAGAATACAGATGTAGCGGGCGTCCGGGGTGTAGGGAATCCGCTCCCACTCCAGATGCGTTTTAATCACCCGCAGACCGGTGGGGGCGGCCTGGCGGGCGGTGTCGTCCGACAGGGGCACGACCAAGTCTTGCCTGGCGAAATCCGGCCACGGCACCACATCGTGAATATGCCGGAACTCGCCCTTGCCCCGCATGGCGATTTGATACGCGATCTGCATGGCCCAATTCGTGCCACATTTGGGAAACGTGCAGACCACCACATCGTGCCGGCTGGGACGATAGTCGCCGAAATCATGCCCGGCCAGCATCTTGGCCTTCATCTTGCGGCCGACGGCGGCCCAGAGTCGATCCGCATATCCGGCCCTCTCGACCAGCCACAGCAGCGGTTTGATGAGCACATAGGTCAACCCCAGCACGGGATAACGGATGTGGATGGGAAAAACGTCATGATGAAACGGGCGGTGCGAAGCGGCCACAGTTTCTCCTTTGTCTCTTGTCCGGACAATTCGTCCCTACCTCACCTTTTGCACCAGTTCGATACCGAACTGTTCGGCGGCATTGCCGCCCAGCATGCGGGCCATGCTTGCCTCGTCGATATGGGCCTGGCTCAGGGTCTTAATCGCCTCCCAGGCGCTGGTCGTATCCTGCTGCGGATAGCGTGAGCCCCAGACGATTTTGTGGGCAAAGGTCTGGGGTAATTGCTGGATCAGCCGCTCCTCGGCGTCAAAGGCGAGCAGTACCCGGCCCTCTTCCCACATGTCTTCCACATCGGTCCGCACCGGATAGTAGTGCAGGGGCGGAATCGTCAGGACGGACGCTTCCATCTTCTCCAGCACCTCTTCCATCCAGGACGCCTGACCGCCGGCCATCACCACCTTCAGCTTCGGGTAGCGCTGCATGACGGTAAAACCGATCAGGGTGGCAGCCACGAACATATGGTTATCCAGCCACGGGGACAGGATCGGCGCGACCGGATGGCCGATCGGCTGCTGGGCGCCGAAGGTAAAATTCGGCCCGTTACCACCGCCCGCAAACGGGCCGCCGCCGATCTCTCTGAACAGGGTGACCTGAGTGAGCCGACGGTTGACCTTCTCGATAAACGGGGCGTGGGAGGTCCATTCCGGGTTCCATAAACCGCTGGCCGGATGGACGGCGAGCGTCAGGTCGAGCCGCTCAAGCTCGGCCCAGAACGGGTCGTAGTAGGGATGGGTATAATAGCGTCCCTGCACGAACAGCGGCCGGAGAAACACACCCCGAAAGCACGAGATAGAGTTGATACGTCGCAGTTCCGCCAGCGCATAATCCAGGTTTTGCAGGGGAATCATGGCCGCGGCGTACAGGCGCTCGGGCGCGGCCTGACAGAAGTCGGCGATCCAGTTGTTATACGCCTGGGCGAGGGCGTTAGCGCTGTCCGGGTCCTTGATCAAGGGGAAGCCCTCGGCAAACCAGGTCGGGTAGAGCAAGGTCTGATCCACGCCCATGGCGTCCATATCCCGCAGCCGCGCCTGGGGGTCAGACGCCCCCTCGGTCATGGCGTGCCGGGTATCGGGGTCGAGCTCTCCGATCTGCTCGCAGGTCATGCCCGGCCGCCAGATGGCGTAGCGGGGGATGTTGGGATTGACTTGGTCGTGGTGGGCCTCGCCGTTGATTTTGAGGTAGGAGGCGTACTGGCCGTCTTCCCGCCACAGAGAGAATTTGCCCAGGGCGCGATAGTCCGGCTCTAAATAGTTCTCCCAGATCGCGGGTGACTCGACAATATGAGAGTTGGCGTCAAACACGGCAAAACGCTTGGTCATGCCTGGGCTCCCTCAGCCGCTCGGCCGTTGGGCTGTCTGCCGCGTTCCCGCGGAGGCCGGCTGAGCGCGGCCTCGGGCTCCAGGGCGCGCCTGACCTCGTCTTCGGTCGGCCACCAGTCCGGCCGTTCAATCTCGGTCACCCGCTCCCGGATAAAGGTTTTCGGGGCCTCGATATGGTAGAGCTTGCGCGCATTGTCTCCCAGGAATTTGCTCTGGTAGGACTCCGGCAACTCACACGCGCGCATGGTCTCAAGCGCCCGCCACACATCGTCGCCGTCGTGATGATACACATCCGACGACCAGGCCAGGATGTCTTTATAGAACTCGGGCAGACGCGAGGGCGGAGCCTCATCGCCCTCAAAGCCGGTCACGCAGTGCGCGAAAAAGGTTTCGCTCGGCAGGCGCTTGAGCGGCGCCAGCTCGCGCTCGTTGCGGTACAGCTTATAGAACTTATCGCAGCGGTCGAGCAGAAAGCTCAGCCAGGTCGAGGAAGCCTCAAACACCGCGGCCCGTATCTTGGGATGCCGCTCAAAAAAGCCTGACATCAGGACCATGGTGACCCACAGCGCGGCCTCGGCCTGAAAGTTCTGCACATTAGTCAGAAACGAGTGCGGCAGACCCGCAGAGATAATGGTCCGGGCGACCAACTCCGCGCCCGAGTACTGTTCGGCATAACCGGCGGGCTTAAGCGAGCCAAAGGCCGGAAAGGGGTGCATACCGTACACCACGCCGGTCTCTTCCATGGCTCGCCAGACCTGCTCATACTTGGGCTGGAGCGGGTAATTACCCATGGCGTCAACGGGTCGGACCAGACCCACCCGACAGCCTTTTGCCGCCACCCGATAGACTTCCTGGGCCGCGTATTTCGGGTCCTGCATGGGCAGCATGGCCGCAAAATAGAGCCGCTCGGGGTCGGCCTGACAGTAGTCATACGCCCACTCGTTATAGGCTTTGCACATGGCCTTGGCCCCGAGCGCGTTTTGCAGCCACGGATAGGTGTCGATATCGGTTGGGATAATCATCACCTGGTCGATGCCCTGGATGTCCATATCCCGCAGGCGCTCTCGCGGTTTATAGGAGCCCTTGTGGTCAAGATAGTCGGCCTGCTCGGCCGTCAGGGCAGTCTCGGGGTTCAGGTTGCGAACGTACAGGGCGCGCTGGATATCGTGTTTGAGCCCCGGCCCGGCAAAGGAGATGGCGTGGATGCGGCCCCGCCGGCCACCGATCAGTTGGGAGCCGATGCCCGACCCCGGCACGCCGTTCACAATCAGTTGCTTGCTCTCGGCATCGAACCACATGGTGGTCTTGAGGGCTTCCAGTTCGTCCTTGGTCAGCCAATCCTTGGCCCGCTCCCAAATCCAGGGCGGCTCGGTCACATGGGCATCGCAGTCAAAGGTCGGGAAGTCTTTGGTCATGGGAGCGAATTTTTGAACCGGCATGTCCGAGTCCTTTCCGCAAAGCGTCACACCGCCAGCCTGGACACAAAACTTGTGATAAAGGCGTTCACCTGGTCCGGGACTTCGAGCTGGAGGAAGTGGCCCGCACCAATGGCCTGGGCAAATTCGACCCGCTTGAAACAGGTTTTCAGATGCTTCAGGTCGGCGGCCTGAGGAAAAGCGTCCGCCATCCAGGGGCCGACCATGACCAGCGTCGGCTGCAGCATGGCGGCGGCTGGCGTAGCGGAGTCAGAAGCCATCAGGCTGATCTCTTTGACGCGCACGTCTACGGGCGTACGACATGCCTCACCGACCGCCGTCTCGACCATCGCCCGGTCAGCCTGGGGACCGAAAAAGCTGGTATACAGCTCTCGAAAATAGGGCTCGCCGTTCGGAGCCGTCAGTTTCTCTACCATCTCGGCGTAAAACCGCTCGGTCCCGGTTGTAGGGTTATCGAGATCGGCTTCGGGCATCACCGCCGAGTCAACCAGGATGAAGGCGCGCACCAGGTCCGGGTAGTCATGGCTGAAGGCGACACCCGCCGGGCCGCCGCCGGCGTGCGCAATCGCCACGGCTTTACTGAAGCCTTCGTGGCGGGCCAGGGCCGCGATGTCGGCGGCGTGCTGCTGGGGCGTATGGCCGGACCCTGGGGTGGTCGATTTGCCCATGCCGCGCCGGTCCATGCGGAGAATACGGTGGGAGTCCTGGAAGTAGGTCGCCTGCTCCTCCCAGTGGTTCAGATTCGAGCACCAACCGTGAATGAAGATCAGGTCGGGGTTGCCCCTATCCTTGCCCTCGACTTTATAGTGCAGCTCGGCTCCGTCTTCGGTTCTGAATGTCGGCATTATTTCCTCCTTGTGAGAATTCTCTCATATCATATTGAGACCTCTTGACCACTCGCCCGCTGGGCTCTGCGTGCGGTCTTTCTGACGGCCCGGCCTCCCTTCAACAGTTGACATGCCATAGGCGCTTACCATACTAACCGCACGCATGACCCGGGAGAGCGATGGGTATGATTGCCTGTGAACGGGGGAGACAGCATGACGACGAAGATGACGAAACGCCAATTCCTGCAATCCGTCGGAGCCGCGGCCGGAGTGGCCGCGGTGTATCGAAGCATGAATGCCCTGGGCCTTGTAGGAGCAAGCACGGCCCAGGCAGCCACACTCGATTTGTCGCCCGGCTCGGGCGGTGGGAAGAGCGTTGTCATCCTGGGGGCCGGTATCTCCGGCCTCGTGGCCGCTTATGAGTTGTCAAAAGCAGGCTATGACTGCACGATTTTAGAGGCTACCAATCGGGCCGGCGGGCGCAACGTGACGGCCCGTGGCGGCGATATCATCAGAGAGGAAGACAGTCGGCAATGGGTAGGCTTTGACCCCGAGGAGCATTTGTACGCGAATCTCGGGCCGGCCCGCCTCCCCCACCACCACACAACTATACTCGGCTACTGTAAAGAATTTGGCGTTGATCTCGAAGTCTTTACCAACGACAACCGGGCGGCCTTTTTCCACAATCTGGAAGGCTTCGATGGCAAACCCGTAGTGGCGCGACAAGTGATGACGGATACGCGCGGGTATCTCGCCGAACTTCTGGCCAAGGCGGTAAACCGCAATGCCCTGGACGATGTGCTGACGGGTGAGGATAAGGAGCGCCTGCTTGACCTGCTCAGGAGCTATGGCGACTTGGATGTCGCAGACGATCTCTATACAGGCTCAGATCGTGGTGGGTATCAGGGGGAGCAGGTCCATGCCGGTCTTGCGCCTGGGGAGGTGAACGACCCGCTCGATTTCAGCCAACTGCTCAGCTCGGACTTCTGGGAATATAAACTCCACTTCAGCCAATTCCTCGACCAAAACCCCACCTTATTACAGCCTGTCGGCGGGATGGACGCCATTGTTGATACCTTTGAGGAGCGGCTGGAGCATCTGATCCGGTATCGGAGCATCGTAAAGGAGATTCGGAAGACCGCCGACGGCGTTCGTATTGTGTATCGACGTCGACGGCGGCGTGACCTGAGAATCCTGGACGCGGACTTTGCTATCTGCACTATTCCTGCACCCGTCCTGAAGGATATTCCCAACGACTTCTCAGCCGATACACAAGCCGCGATTGAGTCGATAGAGTTCAGCAATGCAGTCAAAATCGGTTTCCAGGCCCGTCGGCGTTTCTGGGAGGAAGATCACGGTATCTATGGCGGCATATCCTGGACCGACCAGGATATTACGCAGATCTGGTATCCGCCCTACGGCTATCAGCGGGCCAAGGGGATCATCATGGGGGCCTATATCTGGGATGACGAGCCCGGCCTGCGCTACGCGGCCATGAGCCCGGCCGAGCGTTTACAGGCCGCCATCGCCGAAGGCGAGTTCCTCCATCCCGGCTACGAGGCAGAAATAGAAGCGGGGGTCAGCCGGGCCTGGGCCAAGGTGCGCTTCCAGCGGGGCGGCTGGCCCACCAGCTATCAGGCACCCGCGCGTCTGCGCGAGCCCGATGGGGCGATTTATTTTGCTGGCGATCAGTTGAGCGCCCTGCCCGGCTGGCAGGAGGGGGCCGCTTTGGCCGCTCATGCGGCGGTGCGGGCCATCAACGAACGGGTGACGGCCACGGCCTGAAAGAGCGGCCGAATGCGAGAAGTGGCCGCCTCCTGGATACTGGTCTCAACGACCGGTTCGGGCACCGGTAGGGGCGTTCCTACACGGCGAGCGCGGCGCGGTCCGAGACGGGTTCGGGAGCGCTGCCGTTGAGCGGCTTCAGGCCCGGCGCACAATGAAAGGGATCGATCAGACCAAGACTTTTGCCATGTTCCCGCATGGCCGGGATGATGTCGCGGTCGATGAGTTCGAGGCAACGCAGACGATCCTTGTGCGGCACCGGTCCTTCCAACCAGAAACTGAAGATGCCCGGACGGAGCACGTCTAGCAGTTGCTTGAGCCTGGGCAGCACGTTGTCCGGGGTCCCGGCGATCATGCCCAGGTCCTTCAGCACCGCGGGATAGGCGTCATAGATCTGACGCTTCACACCCTCGACCTCTGCCTCGGTCCGCTCCTGGCCGGTCCCGTACAGCGGCTTGGTGAGATCGCCACCAAACCAGGCCTGCGCCAGCCGCCGTTGGGCGACCTTTGAGTTATAGCCCGACGGAAACGCCCACTCCGGTTTGGCCGCATGGGCAAACGAGCCCCCGAACAGGAGGCGTTTGCCCAGTTCCTCGGCCCGCTCTTGGGTGTCGGCTACCATCACCGGCTGCATATAGCCGAAGTTCTCAGGCCCGGCCTGGTAGCCCTCACGCGCCGCCGCCTCGGCGTACAAATCCCAGAGTTCAAGCGTGGGCTCGACTCGGGTTGCCAGCGCGATGTACGGGTAGCGCTGCCTGGCGCACCAGTGGGCGGTGTCCGGGCTGATCAGACCCGGAATCCAGAAGGGCGGGTGGGGCTCTTGCAGCGGCAGGACCCAGGGGTTCACGTGGCGATAGTGGAAGTGCTTACCCTCGTAACGAAAGGGACCGGGTTTGGTCCAGGCCTGGATGACGACATCAATACCTTCTTCAAACAGCTCACGGTTAAGGGCCGGGTTGGTATTGTTCGACAGTTGCTCGCTGCCGGCGCCGCGCACCCAGCCCGGCACGAGTCGCCCGCCCGAGATCAGGTCGATCATGGCCAGCTCTTCGGACAGGCGGAGCGGATTGGCCGTAGTGGCGACCGGATTGCCGAGCAGGACGATCTTCACCCGCTGTGTAGCTCGCGCCAGCACGGCCGCTTCAACATCCATCACCGAGCCAAGGCACATCGGCGTGGCGTGGTGTTCGTTGAGCATCACCCCATCAAAATTCAGCAGCTCGGCGTCGGTATACACTCTTTCGTCGATATATTGGTTCAGCAGTTTCGCGCAGTGGGCACGGTCGAGGTAGGTATTCGGGGTGCCCCAGAAACTGCGTTCTCTCACAATCTCGGTTTCGAGCTCGCGGTAGCGTTCCGGGTCTTCTTCTGGCGTGTAGTGATAGGCGCGTTCGCTAAACCACATGAAGAACATAAGCCTGCTCCTCCGAACAGGAATTTTTTTAGGGCGGTCGCTCCGTATGACCTACACCCAGCATCGTACATTGACAAGCGTCAGAACGGGTCCGGTTCTATGCGAATACACAATTGACCATTTGCGTGCTTGACGCTAGATAGTCCGCATTATCAAGAAGATTGCCGGATAGTCGGGCTGTCAGAATCACAAAAAATTACAACGGAGGTCCTATGACTCAGGATGAAATCGTTGAGCGCAACGTTCACAAAGTGCGCTTATTCATCGACGCCTGGCGGGCGGTTGACCCGGACGTGGCCATGGCCTGTCTGTCAGACGATATTGTTTATATCAACCAACCGATCGAACCGGTGGTCGGCCAGCAGGATGTCCGCAAGATTGTCGCCGGCATCATGAAGCTCTCGCACCGGGTGCACTGGGAGCTGCGCAACTGCTTTGGGTACGGCAACACGGTCGTCACCGAACGGCTCGACTGCTGGGACTTCGATGGCAAGGGCTGGGGACTCAAGCTGCCCTGCATCGGCATGTTCGATGTCAATACCGCCGGCAAGATCTGCAGCTGGCGGGATTATTTCGATAACCGGATGTGGTTCGAGAACGGCGGACCGACCCTGCATCTCGACTGACCGCCCGCGCACGATCCCGGAAAGGAAATGCTTATGAGCACCGATACGAATTGGAAAATCGCCCGCAACGAAGCGGTGGTCCGCGCCTTTCTCAAGGGCTGGGACGATCTCGATGTCGACGCCTGCATGGCCCAGTGCACCGACGATATGTGCTATCTCAACCAGCCGCTGGAGGCGATTCGCGGCAAGGCCAATGTGCGTAAGATGATCGCCTCGATCTTCGCCCCGGCCAAACGCGCCGAGTTCAAGCTGCTCAACGTCTTCGGCTCCGGCGACCGGGTCATTACCGAGCGCGTCGATCAGTGGGACTGGGACGGCAGCGGCACCTGGCAGCTCCAGCTTCCGGTGTGCGGCATGTTTGAGCTGACCGAGGACGGTAAGATTGACGAATGGCGCGAGTATTACGACAACGAACACTGGAGCAAGAACGGCGGCCCGAGCCTGGTGCTCTAGGGTCAGGACTCATAAGTCGTCCACCTGCGGCACTCCCCGCAGCTTGTCATGATCGACATCGTGCGCTTCCAGTGGGACCGCATCTACACGACCAACTACGACAACGCTATCGAACGCGCGCTTACCCAAGCCAATCGTCCCTTCAAAAGCTTCAACAATTTGGAACACAGGGATGGACTTCCCAGCAAAAGAACGGAGATTATTCACCTTCATGGATGCGCAGAGAAATGGAACAATACGAACTTTACGAGAAGCTGCATTCTCAGCGGCGATTCGTACTTCAATCTAGACGGAATAAAGCACTGGCTGGAGGAGTTCCGTCACGACATTGAGCGGGCGAGCATTGTTTTATTTGTGGGATTCTCAACCCATGATTTTCACCTGAATGAGGTACGCGGGAGCGGGCTTGACAAAGAACAGTCCAAGGAAGCGAACGCAAAGTTACAGGAGCTTGTGACGCAGGCAGAAAAGCGGATCAGAGACTTGGAACCGGGATACCAAGCTCGGCGGGGGCAGCAAGTAATGCTGGAATTCTCTAAATTCGAAAGGAACTGATGAACCGCAAAAGGAGATGAAGAAGGCTGATCTGACATATCTCATGATCGCACACCCCCTTTCAGCTCATCTGAGGTGAGGATAGGCACGGAAAATAGCGAGGCCACGGCCAGCAGGTCCTCATGTCCGGGACTACGCGCGCTCCAATACGTACGGTGGAGCCCCGGGAAGCGCTCAGTGGCTTGTCCTGAGCGCGCGGCGGTTCGATTCAGAGTACTTGGCGTGTTCCCTGACCCTAGAGCACATTCCGATGTTGTGTAGCCGCTCGTCATTCCGGCTTTCATAACACCGAAGCGCTCGACTCCATTCAGGCAACCACTTGCAAGCCCTTTTTGGCAACGAGCGTCAACAGCTTCAGCGATGCACCCCGCGGATGCTTTTGGCCACGTTCCCACTGGCTCACTAAGCCAGTGGTGACGTTCAGATAGCGCGCAAAAACCGCCTGACTAGCCTTCTCGCGTAACCGGATTTGTCGAATTTGGTCCGGCGTCAGTTGCTCGACCGGCGTCAGACACATCTCGTCGAATACCTTCAGCGTCTGCTTGTCCATCGCGCCAGACTCGTGAAGACCGAGGGCGGTTTCATGCACGGCCGCCAGGGCTTCGCTCCGATATTGTTTACTCATGACACCTGACCTCCATAATCGTTCCGTTCCTCATCGCAGCCGCCAAGGCTTTGTTGTCCAAGACGAACATTTCATCTGCCAGCTTTCGAAATGCTATCAACTCGTCCTTGCGAATATCATCCCGGTCGCTCTTGGCGAAACCGTAGACAAAGAACATCTTCTCGCCTCGCCTGAAGAGTACGATACTCCGAAAGCCGCCCGACTTGCCCTGGCCCTTCCAGGCTAAGCGCTGCTTGATAACGCCGCCACCCAGGTCGGCGTCGATCAGTCCTTTTGCGGCCCGACGGGCAGCCTCGCAAATTGCTTTCTCGATTATTCGTTCTCGTTTGGCAAAGCGGGCGAATGCCTTGGTCTTAAAAACGCGCGTCCAATTCCCGCGTCTCCATATATAATACTAAGTGCTATAGTATTAAAGAATCGGTCCGTCAATCCAGGATCGGTATTAAAGGCTCGCACCTCGACAATATCGACCGCTGCGTAAGTCCTAGACCTTCGGCAGAATGTCGTGCACGAGCTGCCGCATATCCCCGATGGTCTTCGCGGTTGGCGTCCCACTGAACGGCGGCCACAGGAGGGGCATGGTCAGCCCGGCATCCCGATACCGCTGGAGATTGTCCGTGATCTGCTCGGCTGTGCCGACCAGTGTTGGCGTCAGCTTGCCCCGCGGCGTCTGATCCGTTTTATCGCGGGTGATCTCAAATGGCAGCATGCTCGAAATTTCGATGTCGTCGATGGTATGTCCGCTGCCGAGCTTCTCCAGCTCGTCCTTGATGGCGGTCCGCCAGGCAGCGATCGCGTCCGGCGTGTCCATGATCCCGATCCACCCCTCAAGGCCATACTTGGCCACGCGCGCTGCCGCGAGATCGGGCCGGCCTAAGCCGCCGAAAAACATCGGCGGCCGGGGCTTTTGGACTGGCTTCACGCCAAAGCCACATTTTGGGAAGTCGGCGAATTCTCCGTGGTACTCGAACAACTCGTTGGTCCAGACCCCCTGCATCACTTCGATCGTTTCTCTGACGTGCGTGTTGCGTTTCTTATAGATATGAGCGGCGCTTGACGCGGCGAACTCCTCTGGCATCCAGCCCGAGCCGACACCGACGTTCAGCCGCCCACCCGAGAGGTGATCCCAGGTCGCGAGCTCTGCGGCCAGCACGCCGGGAGCACGATAGGGGGTAACAATGATGCTGACCCCCAACCGCACGCGCTTGGTAATGGCCGCCAGATACGGAATGAGCGGCATGCCATGCAGGAACTCCGCCCGCGCACTCACTGGCAGCGCCTTTGGAAATTCCGACATGAAGCCAAACGACTTTTCGAGTTCCTGGCGGTCTGAGGCTTCGGGTACCACGATACGGTCCAGTGACCACACCGAATCGAATGCAAGGTCCTCCGCTTCACGTGCCAGGTCTACGATTTCGCTGACCGTGATCTTGTCGCGGAGATTCGGCAGATACAGCGCGAGCTTCATAGTAAGGTCCCCTTTGATTGGTCGTATTCTCTACCGGATCTATCTATCGCTCCGCTGGCTCATAGCGGGAGCGGGTCATTCATGCAATCCCATCCGGAGGACAGGTTGCCCGAGTCCGTTGCCGCGTGCATCTTTCTGCGTCGCTCGATTATTGTCAAGTTATGGAAGCCTCATTCTCCACGCGAACGTGTATCACTATTGCGAGAACGAGTGACTCTACTTCTTTGGTAAGGTGCAGATGGCCTGACTGACTTTTTCATGGAACTCCAAGTCTATGGCACGCCGCGGCAGTGCTACGACCGCATCAAACATATCTACGAACAGTCGCAATGCTGCGCCAGCGTTAATGCATTCAAGTTTGGCGGCATGCCTTTTGACGAAGCGCAGGCCAGCATGCGCCTCTTTGCCAAAGAAGTTATGCCGAAACTCCGCAAGCTCGGCGACGATCCACTGTTCGATACCGAGGAAGCAACTGCCCCGGCATTCATGGCAGCCTAGCGCCATTCACGATACGTTGTAGCCGTGCCAGTCCGCGCTCGTCGGGAAGGATACGGGCCTGCCCCAAGCGGCCGGGGAGGGGATGGGTGTGGCTCCCCGCCTGGGAGGGCGGCCATCCTGGCCGCCATGCGGGCTTCCAGCCCGCACTCCTCAAGGCAGAGAGAGACGCGCTACACAGCATAGTGATTTGCTCTAGATCGCTGCTAGCTGCTGAAGCCGGAAGTTCACAATAAGAACAGGAATTCTGTAGAAGTACCGGGACGAACGCTGCTGCGTAACTGGGCAGAGCAGTGAGGAGGGATGCGTCACCAGCCCAGATATGGATGATGACAGCCGTGTCCAGGTTGGTGACGCGGCATTTTGTCCGATTGGTCATTGAGTTTCGTGTAGCACGCGCATCGTTGCCGAACCCATCAGCAGCAGTCAGCGCAGGCCATATCCCGTCTTCCTGCCTCGCTTGACCGACGCTTCTCTGCTGGTTACGCTCCCGGCATTCAATTCATAGAGGAGGGATGCGTATGGTCTATTTATTTGCGAGCGTGAAGCTGAAATCGGGCAGCGTCGGTCAATTTACCGAGTTACTGCAAGGCGTAACACCCGTGCTGGGTCGGCTGGGTGGTTGGAAACTGTTGGGCAGTTATTTCAATTCGATTGGTCGGATGAACACCGTGGTCGATGTCTGGGAACTGCCGGATGCGAACGCGGTTCAGTCCACCCTGGACAAAGCCGCCCAAGACCCGGAATGGCAGAAGTGGGTGCCGGTCATCGAAGAAATCGTTGAGGACGAGACGCTTCAAATTCTGACCAAGTTGCCGGTCTGACCGGAGGGCCGAGTGTAGAACCCCCTGTTTTCCCGGAGGTCGTATGTCACGTATCCCCCTTGTTGAGCCCGAACACGCCGCGCCGGAAGTCCGCGCCCTGTATGAGCGTTTTGCAGGACCCAACCTGCCGGTGCTGAATGTGATGAAGCTGTTTGGGAACCATGCCGATCTTCTGGCAGGGCTGACCGCTATTGGCTCGGCGCTGTATCATGATCCGCGGCTTGCGCCGCGCTACCGAGAGCTCGCTTACCTGCGCGCTTCGCAGCTCAATTCCTGTCACTATTGAGTGCCGACGCATGTGATGCTCGGTCGGAGCGTCGGACTGACGGATGCGGAGATGGCGGCCATGGCGGACTGGGAAACCGCGCCACTGTTTGACGCCGCGGACCGCTTGGTGCTGCGTTACGCGGAAGTGTTAACTCGGGAGAATCGGGTGGACGATGCCCTGTACGCGGAGCTTGAGGCGCGCTTTCCACGTGAGGAACTGCTGGAATTGTGTATGACTGTGGCCCTGGCCGCATTCGTGAACCGGGTGCACGCGACATTTCGGACGGACGTGGATGACGACACCCGCACGCAGGTCGGGGACGTGTCTTTCTGTCCCCTTGGCCATTAAGCGGTGGGGGCGGGTTTCATATCCGCCCCGCCTAATAGCCCAGCGCCCGCGGCCCGTTAGGTTTTTGGCGCGGTGCGCTCTATCAGCGCCTCCAAAGCCCGCATGGCTTCTTTGTGCTGCTGGTCACGGTGGTCGCCATTTTTATGCATGATCTGAAAGCCCGCGTAGATCAGGCCGCATTGCACCGCCCCGACAACAAAAGCAACGGCCGCTTGCGCAATGCTGACCCACATCGCGGTCTGTGTGGCTGCCTGCTGGGCGGCCAGTGCTGCGGTTTCGTATTCAGTCATGGACTCTCTCCCCAAGGGTGACACCTATTCGATAATTTTCCTTAAATCGAATTGTGCCCTGGATTACAAGCTCGCCGCGTGGGCCAGCTTCGGTCGGGGCAACGCCTAATAACCCAGCGCCCGCGCGGCGCCCTCCAGGACAAAAGGGATGGACCAGGCCGTGCGGGCGAGGCGAATGTCGTCACTCTGGCCCGAAGCGTATAAACCCGCCGCACTCATCCAGAACGCTGCTGAGCGCAACTGATACAGCATGCCGTAGTACTGGCAGACTTCTTTGTCGATCTCGATTCCGGTGGCTTGCTCATACTCCCGAAAAAAAGTGTCCCGCTCAACGAGGTGGGATAAGAGATCACTGCCCTCTCGGTTGAGGTCGGTCAGAACATAGGCCACGTCGTACATCGGGTCTCCGATGACTTGCAGCTCCCAGTCGAGCACCGCCGATATTTGATCGTTGTCGATTAACAGATTGCCGGTTCGATAGGCGCCGTGGACCAGGGTCAGACGCTGCGTCGCCGGGGCGTTGGCCTTGAGCCAGCCGATCAGGTCTATCAGGATGGGATGCGGTTCCTGCTGGGAGATGTCTGCCAGCTCGCACCATTTTTGGACTTCACGCAGCGCAAAATCGTTGCCCGACTCGGGGACACCCAGGAAGGACAGACCGGCCGCTTCCCAATCAATCGTATGCAGGCTGGCCAGCGCGGCGGTAAAACTTTTCGGCAGCGTACCACGCGCGGCCGCCTCGGCGTAAAAGCGCCGACCGGCCGAACCCCACGGGCTCGGACAGGTCCCGGCTACTTTTTCCATCACCAGGAAGGGTTTGCCGAGAATGCCGGGATCGCTCTCGTACCAGTAGGGTTTGGGGGTGGGGAGGGGCGTGGCCTCCAGACTCTGCAGAACCTGAAACTGCACCCCGAGATCGGAGAAGTGTCGCAACAACGCATTACCGGGGTCGCGCCGCAGGCACAGCCCGCGTGTTTTTGAGACGCCGTCCTCGGTCCAATGCGCGTCAAACAGCCAGGTTTCATGCGACCAGCCCACGGCAATACGCTCCAGGGATTCGAGGCGCAGGTCCGAAGCGCCCGGCAGCCGTGTCTCGATATATTGGCGGATACGTTCTGCCATAGCCTGATCGTCGGTCGCTTGTTGTGTCATGCGGCGTACACCATCTCGCGGTCAATACGAGCGCGCAGCCGGGTGCGCACGCGACTGAGGAGGCTTGTAAAGCGCTCCTCGCCCAGCTCGGACCGGGTTGCGTATAGGGTTTCAATCAGGCCTGACACACTCGCCGTATCGAGGTCGTGGCGGAGCGTCCGAAGGGCCTCGGCAAGGGGCGCTGGGATGGCATTCGAGGCGGTGAGCTGACTGAGTTCTTCGCCCAGCTCGTGCAGGTCGCGTTGACTCGCCGCGGCGTGTTCGTCGGCCAGCCGCAGTTGACCGGCGAGTTTTTGCAATACCACCGCCGCCATGAAGGCTTGCGTCTTGGGGTAGGCGGCGTCAACCGCCGGTCCGATATCTTTTTTGAGCGTCCGGGCGATGCGTTCCAAGAGTGCATCCGGAGCCAGTTGCACATAGTCCGCCATCAGGCCTTCCCTCCGTTTGTGGTCCGGGCAGTGCGACGCATACGAGACCAACGATGCACCGGCCACATATCCTGGTCTTCTCCATGCCCGCCCTCGCCATTGATATCCCACTGAATCAGGCTGTTGACATCGATAAAGGTGTGACGATTGATCACGATCCGACTCAAGGGTGTCCCAACGGCCAACAGTTCGCGTCCCTCTGCATCCCGCGCCTGAATCTCGACACGGGTGATCCAGCCGTTGTCCCTGTCTCGCTCAACCCGGCGCTCGCCCTGCGTCAGGGGCAGCGTCCGGCCATCGCGGTGGAGAAAGCCATACGCGACCGGATTCCGGTCGGCCTCCACGTTGGTGACGGCGAGAAAACCGTGCTGCGTCGTGGCTACCCCAGTGACATAGGCCGCCTGCCGCGGGCGGTCCTCCCGCCGCCGGCCCCACGTGCGGTCGCGCACGGCCAGACAATCGATCGGGATCGTTTCACCGTGCAGAATGATTTCTCCGCTCACCCGTCCGATCTGATCGAAATGGTGCGAGCGCCCAAAGGTCGAACCCGTGCTGGTCAGCGGCTCGGGCGGCATCACGCCCTCAAAACGCAGCGCGGCCTGCAAACGCGATGCATCGCTATAGCCCAGCGCATAGGACATGCACGGTTCGATCACCCGGATCGAAACGCCGGTCGGCAGGCTGATATCGTGCAGGTCTTGATCGCGCGGGAGTTCCAGGGCGGTGTAGTTTGCGGAATAGAGCACTTCCCAGGGTAGATGGGCCGAGTCGTCCCAGACCCAGGCCCCGCCCGCGACCGTGCCGATATTGGGCCGCGCCAGCGTATACAACCAGCCGCCCAGGCGCCGCTCCGGGTGAGCGAATGAAAACCAGGCCGTCTCCGTTGACCACCAGTCCCCGACCATCTCGTCAGAGTGAAAGCGGTCGTCGCGTTCAGTAAATATCCGCTGTTCCGCCATACTTGTCTCTTTCTCTATTTGTCTCTTTCTCTGAGCGGAGGCAGGCGATTATTATTGTACCGAGAGTGCGCTCGTATGGTTCACGATGGTGACACATTCATACGCCCGCGTGCGGATTTTACCTGCAATACTGTCGTCCGGTTGCCCTCCGAAATGATCCGTCCACGTACCAAACGCGGTTGCATTAGGGAAGCGCTCAAGGACGATAAAGACACCCTGCTGGGAGCTGTGAAGGGGGGCGAGCAATTCATACGTCCCGCCGCCGTTGTCTTTGGCATAGGCCGCTACGTCGTCCACAATTTTTGATAATTGGTCCAGGGTACAGCCTTCCTGGAGCTTGACGGTTACCATATCGTACATGGCGGAGCGGGCGGGCAGGACATGCCCGAGCAGCAGGACGAGTCCGGCCAGGACTCCGATTATGTTTTTCATTACCCCTCTCGTGTCAGGCCGTGACTTCGGATCGAGCAACAACTCTGCCCGTCACGCCGGGACGCTTTAGCGCAATTCGAAGCCTTCGTAGCCCTTGGCCGCAACGTCGGCGAATATCTCACGGTAGAGCGGCACGCCGCCGGCAAATAGGAGGAAGCGGCCGCGCACGTTCTCGGGATTGGTACTGCCGAAGAACCACGAATCCTGCATCTCATTGATGAGCAGCCCTTGGGCCGAGTCATAGCAGCGTTGGGTCCAGGCGTCTTCGGCCGCGGCGGTTGTGGTCATGGTCTCGAACCCGTGCTCGCGCAGATAACGGATGCAGTCGACAATCCACTCGACATTGCTCTCGGCACAGCGGGTGATATTGCAGAACACCGCCGGATTGTGCGGTCCCATGACGGCCCACAGATTCGGGAAGCCCGAGAACTGTACGCCCAGGTTGGTGCGTGGCCCGTCGGACCAGTGCTCTTGCAGGCTACGCCCGTGTTGGCCACGGATATCCATCCGCAGCAGCTCGCCGGTCACGCTATGAAAGCCGGTAGCATAAATAATCACGTCGAGTTCGTGCAAGGCGCTACCGGTTGCGACTCCGGTAGGAGTGATCTTCGTGATCGGCGTTTCGCGCAGATCAACCAGGCTGACATTGTCACGGTTGAAGGTCTCGTAGTAATTCTTCTCGCCCGGACAGCGCTTGGTGCCGAAGGTGTGCTTCGGGATCAGCTTTTCGGCCAGCACCGGATCGGTGACGCGTTCGCGAATCTTGTTGGCCAGGAACGCGGCGACCTCATCCGCGGCTTGCTGTGACATAAATGAATCGCTGTAATTTCCCAGCCACAGCGCGAACCCGCCGCGGTCGTACAATTCCTGATAGCGGGCCAGGCGCTCCTCTTTTGGCACGTCCAGCGCGGCGCGCGTGTCCGGTTCGTGGATGAAGCCAGCCCAGGTACGTTTGCACAGGGCGAAAATCTCGTCCGCGTTCTTTTTGAATTCCCGTTGCTCCTCTGCGGTAATCGGACGATTCCGCAGCGGAGTGCACCAATTCGCGGTGCGCTGAAAAACCGTCAGCTGTTCGCACTCGGGGGCGATGGTCTGAATGATCTGGACACCGGTCGGGCCGGTACCGATGATGCCGATGCGCTTGCCCGTGAAATCGACCGGTTCTTTCGGCCAGCGGGCGCTGTGCAGCGACCGTCCCGCAAAGTCTTCAACGCCCTTATAGTCCGGAAACTGGTGGGCCGACAGCAGCCCGGTGGCGCAGATCACGTAGCGCGCCCGAGCCCGTGCCCCGTTGTGGGTCGTAATCTCCCAGCGCTTGTCCGTTTCGTTGTAAACGACGGTCGCAACGCGGGCGTTGCACTCGATGTCACGCTTCAGATCGAATTTGTCCGCAACAAAATGCAGATACCGCTCCACTTCCGGTTGGCCCGAGAAGTGCTCGCTCCACTCCCATTCGTCGATCAGTTCCTGGGAAAAGGAGTATTGGTAGGAATAGCTCTCGGAGTCGAAACGGGCGCCTGGGTAGCGATTCCAATACCAGGTGCCGCCGATATCGGTGCCGGCCTCGAACACCCGGGCCGAGAGGCCAAGCTCGCGGAGTTTATACAGTGCATACAGGCCGGACACGCCGGCGCCGATAACAATCGCGTCATAGTGCTGGGTCACGATCAGAGCCTCCTATGGTCAGCGATCAGTTTGCATATCAGCCGGCGACAGCTCCGAGTTACTCTCTCGTCCGAGCACCCTGCCCAGACTGTTCCCGGCTGAGAGCGGTCATCGCAAGGATGCCACCTAACCAGTTGCTCAGAGACTGTCAAGTAATGGGGAAGGAGATCGGCAAGCAGGTCGGAGAGGCCGATTTCTTGACAGCCTGAGGCGCGGGGCAGTAAAGGAGAACATCACCCACAGGAGGTGCTGTATGGCGACGGAAAGTCTGGGTCCGGTTGTGGATGCTGACGGGCACGTGCTGGAGCCACTCGATACCTGGCAGAAGTATATCGACCCGCAGTATCGAGATCGGGCCGTACGCCTCGAACATGACGACAACGGCTGGGAAGTCCTCATGTTCGACAACAAGCCTCTGAACGTCATTCGCGGCGCGCTGGGCGCGCTGGGTGGGGTGGGCTCGGACCCCGAAGAGGCCGAAGCCTTTTTCACCCCAGGCCAGCGTACCTATGCCGATGGCTGTCCGCCGGGCAGCTATGACCCGGTCCCGCGGCTCAGGGTCATGGACAGTGAGGGCATTGATATCTCTCTCCTCTACCCCACCGTCGGCATCGCCTGGGAGGGCTGGGTCGCCGATCCGAAACTCGCTACCGCCTACACCAGGGCCTACAACCGCTGGATCATCGATTTCTGTAGCGAGAATAAAAAGCGGCTCTATCCGGTCGCTCATATCTCCCTGATTGACCCGGACGGCGCGGCTGACGAAGTGGTGTGGGCGAAAGAGCAGGGCTGCGTGGGGGTGTTTCTGTCGCCGGATATGGTGGCGCGCGGCTGGAAGCACTTCAACGACCCCGCCTTTGTCCGCTTCTGGGAAACCGTTCAGGACCTGGAGATGCCGGTCGGCTTTCATGTCGTCCTGCGCGACGAGCCGTCGTGGCGCGACTGGATTCAGGGCGAGGGCGATTTCGGCCTGTTCAACTTCGCCTTTCTGGCCATTGATGTGATGGCGGCCTTTACCCAGATGATTTCCCTGGGCATGTTCGAGTTATACCCGCGACTCAAGTGTACAGTCCTGGAGTGCGGCGCCAACTGGATTTCGGCCTGGCTGGACCGGATGGACCATAAATACGAACCCCTGGCGGGGCGGTCTGTGCTCAAGCTGAAACCCAGCGAGTATTTCTATCGTCAATGCCTGGTCTCGGCCGACCCCGACGAAACCCTGACCGCCCGAATTATCGAGCATATTGGAGCCGACTATTTTGTCTGGGCGTCGGACTATCCCCATATCGACTCCAACTACGGGGTGGCGGCCGAACTCAAGGAACGCCTCGCGCCCTTACCCCAAACCGACCAGCAGAAGGTCCTGGGAACGAACGCTCTGCGCTTCTACGGTATTACGGCCTGAACGGCGGCGCCCTCAGTCCCGCTCAACCCAGTCATCAAGGACGGACGGGACGCGCAGATGCGCGGGCACGCGCTCCAGGCCAATGCGGCGGTCCAGCTCGGCGTGCCAGTGATAGATGCGCCGCTCCTGATAGTTGAGCGGCACCCCGCGGAACCCCGGTGAGGTGATCGACTCCTGGATCGGCTCCACAAAGGCAATGTCTTCGTCAACGATCCGATCGAAATTCGCAATGCGAGTCTCCCACAGCGGGTGGCGCTCGCCACCGCCCCAGTCCGGGGCGAACCAGATGACATCCAGGATGGTGCGGTCCACGCTCTGCGGCCAGAAGGCAACGGCCGGAATGCCGGTCGGCGCGATCGGTACAATCATATTCGGAAATACGAGGTAACTCGGATTATGATTCCGCTCGATGGTCGTGGCCGTGGCCATCTCGGGCATGCCTATAGTTCCGGGATCAACCCAATCCGGACGCCGGTTGGGCGAGAGCATCATCGAGTGGCCGTGCTCCCACAGATGCACGCTGGTCCCCAGGTTGTCGAAGATGCGGTCGGTGGTGTGACGGTGCAATAACCGGAAGTGATACGCCTCCAGAAAGTTTTCCAGCACGACCTTGTAATTGCCCCGCACCTCGACGCTGCGCCGGTGGACGAGCCGTAAATCATGCAGGGGCAGATGGCGAAAATAGCGCGCGATCGGCTCAAGAAAGTGCTCCAGAGACGGCGCATCGGCGTCTTCACACACGTAAATCCAGTTGCCCAGCAAGTCGCACCGTACGGGCACCAGGCTACGACAGGACAGGTCCAGATTGACCCAGTCGCGCGGGTCGGTGACGGCGGTGAGGGCTCCGGTCGTGTCATACGTCCAGCCGTGATAGCCGCAACTGAAGTGACGGCCGGTCTTGCCTGCCTCCTGTTGCATCACCGGGGCACCCCGGTGGCGACAGGTATTATAGAAGGCCCGAATCTGGCCGTCGGTACCGCGGATCACCAGGATAGGAGTGCCGGTCCGGCGCCAGACGATGAAGCTGCCGGGCTCGGGTAGCTGGTCCGTATGGCCGACATAGACCCAGCCGCGCTTGAACAGAGCCTCGCGTTCCAGGACGAAAAACTCCGGCTCCCAGTAGCGCCCGCCGGGAATGTCGGGCATGGCTGGAAATCCATCCGGCGCTGCGGTTCTACTGCGCTCGAAGGCGACGCTGTCTTTCCACCGCTCGATTGTCTGCGCGTCCATACCGCGACTATACGAGGTGACACACGGATGAGCAATTCTTTCGAGCCAGTCGCGCTGGTCACGCCTCTTCCGCTTCGGCGTAGCCGAGGCTGCGAATGTCCTGCCCGTGTCCGTGTCGGGTGATGGTGTATTTGCCGACCAGATAGATGGAAACCCAGGGCAGGCTCAGGCTGAGGGCGACATGAAAAATGGCCAGATTGCGTATCGGCTCCTGCATGGACTCCACGCTCGGATTGGGGACCGAGAAGCCGAAGGCCGACAGCAGCAGGCCCACAATGAGCACGCCGCCGGCGCTGACCATCTTCTGGGCCAGGGCCGGTCCTGTGGTCAATAGCCCCTCGCTACGGCGGCCGGTCTGGCGCTGGCTTTCCTCCACGATATCCGCGGTCATGGAGCCGACCAGAATAAAACCCGTCACCACCAGTGACACCACGAATGCGCCGTGCAGCAGCAGCAACCACCATAACACGTCGGTTCCGTTGGCCGGAAACAACGCGACAGACACCAGCGGGTCGAGCAGTCGCAGCACGACCGGCAGCGGTCCCAGTGTGGCCGACAGCAGAAACAGGCCGATGGCGGTCCGCTTTTTGTCCCGCCCGCGCGTCAGCGGATAGGCCAGCAGCCCGCAACTGATAGCAATAAACATATGAACAACCGGAAAGACCTGGACGTGCTCGGGTGTCCACTGCCAGAAGTACAGGTCATAATAGCGGTCCGTATTGCTGTGCAGACCGACGTATAACGCGAAGACCAGCCCCGCGGCGAACAGCATCAACCACGACCGGTTCGACAGCGTCTCGACGATTTCCTGGCTGAGCTTACGCGGGCTGAACCCTGTGGCCGAGTCGTCCTCGGGAACGTGCAGGGCAGGAATATGCCGGTGCAGGCCGAGCGTTGAGATCATGCCGGTCGCAAAAATGATCACGCCCCCGATCCAGGCCATGTCCCGATAGCCGTCCGGGTTCAGATAGGCCCGCGAGCCCTGATACTCGGCCGTCTCCGGCAACAAAAATGCCAACGTCAACCAGGCAAACCCGGCTCCTCCGAACCAGCCGTAGGAGGTACTCCAGCCGACCAGTTGCGTCCGCTGGTCGTAGTCCTTGGTGAGTTCCGGGCCGAGGGCGCCCCGCGGGATTTCGTATAAGGTCATCGACACCCGCACGGCCACGGCCAGACACAGCAGCCGCACGAACAGACCGTTCTGGCTGAGGTCGGCCGGCGGCTGGAGCAGCGCGTAGAACGAGACGGCAAACGGCAGGATGCCGGCATACATGAAGGGGTGGCGGCGACCCCAGCGTGTGCGCATCCGGTCAGACCAGACGCCAACCAGCGGGTCGGTAATGGCATCAACCACCAGGGCTAGCGCCAAGGCCAGCCCGGCCAGCGCCGGGTCCAGTCCCAGTACTTGGTTATAGTAGACCAGCACCCAGCCGCCGAAGACGTGGTTCTTCACGCCGCTGGCAATGGCGCCAAAACCAAATGCATTCAGAGTGCCACGGCTGGCGCGGTGGGTGTGCACGGCCGGCTACGTGAGTTTCACGCCTTCCAGCCGGCCGGCGGAACGCCAGTCGTCGAGGATACGGAAAAACTTGATGGGCCCGGCCCCGTAGGTGCCGGCGAAAAACCCGTTGGACGTATCCAGCTTGCCCTCGTTATTGTAATAGCCGGGCGTGCACTCGGCATAAAACCGCTCGGCGATACGCGCCTTGTCCTGCATCTCGGCCAGCCACATGTCTTCGGCTTCGAGCGTGGCCTCAATCCGGCCTGCGCCCCGCTGGCGGGCCTGGTCGAGAATATAGGTCACATGCTTGGCCTGCTCATTCAGGGCGTGCGGGACATTAACCGACAGGGCCGTCTGGGTAAAGCCGAGGAAAAAGCAGTTCGGGAAACCGTTGGCCTGGAGTCCAAACAGAGTGCGCCAGCCCTGGGCCCATTTATCGCTCAGGGAGAGGCCGTTGCGGCCGATGATGTCGTAGCCGGCCCGGCGGGTATAGCTGGTGCCGACCTCGAAGCCGGTGGCGAAAACGATGCAATCGACCGGATACTCAGTCCCGTTGGCCACGATGCCCCGCTCGGTGACCCGCTCAACCCCCCTGCCGTCGGTATCAATCAGGCTCACGTTCGGCCGGTTAAAGGTCGGCAGGTATTCGTCGTGGAAGCAGGGCCGTTTGCAGAACTGTCTATACCAGGGCTTGAGCGCCTCGGCGGTGTTCGGGTCGTTAATAATGGCTTCGGCCCGGGAGCGGACCTGATTCATCTTCTGGAAGTCGAGCAACTCCATGAGCTCGCCCTTCTCCCGTGAGGACAGACGTCGACCCAGCTCGCGCGAAGCCGTCTTGGCGGCAATGCCGGTCAGGTTACGGAAAATCTCGGTCCAGCCGTCAGCGACCAAGTCTTCGTCCTGGTCGCCCCCGCTGACCAGAATATTGAAGTTTTCCATGCGCCGCTGCTGCCAGCCCGGTTCGAGTTGCTGGGCAAAGTCCGGCTCGGTTTCCCGGTTGGCGCGCACGTCGATGGACGAGGGGGTGCGCTGGAACACGTACAGATGCTCAGCCCCCGCGCCGAGATGGGGAATGCACTGCACCGCGGTCGCGCCCGTGCCGATGATGGCGACGCGTTTATCGCTCAGACCGGTGAGATTCCCCTCCGAGTCGCCGCCGGTATAGTCATAGTCCCAGCGGCTGGTGTGAAAGGTATGGCCCTTGAAGCTGGTAATGCCGGGGATGCCGGGCAGCTTGGGCCGGTTGAGCGGCCCGTTGGCCATCGCCACGAACTGAGCCCGGATGGCGTCACCCCGGTCGGTATGAATAAGCCAGCGCCCGCTCGTGTCGTCCCAGCGCATATCGCTCACTCCGGTTTGGAGGCAGGCGTTTTTGTACAGGTCGTAGTGGCGGGCGATGGCCTTGCTGTGCTCAAAAATCTCGGGCGCGTACGAGTATTTATGTTTGGGAATATAGTTCAGCTCTTCGAGCAGCGGCAGATAGCAGTACGACTCGACATCGCACATAGCGCCGGGATAGCGGTTCCAATACCAGGTGCCGCCAAAGTCGCCGGCTTTCTCAATGACTCGGATGTCGTCAAAGCCGACCTCACGCAGCCGGCCGCCCATCAGCAACCCGCCGAAGCCGCCGCCGATGATGGCCACCTGGACTTCATCGTGAAGCGGGTCGCGCTCGACCCATTCGGTATACGGATCGTCGGTGTAGCTGGCAAATTCGTCAGCGACTTCCTGGTACTGGGCGTTGCCGTCCTCGCGCAGCCGCTTGTCGCGCTCGTAGCGATATTTGGCCCGCAGCTCAACCGGGTCAAAGCCTAATTTGTCTTTTGGGTTACCCTCCAACAGGTCGATGCTCATGCGTGTCTCCTCGGTCCTATATGGCATTGATTCCGCAACCGGTTGCGCGACAGAATGAGCGAGCAGTCTAAAGAATATCCGGCGGTGCGTCTATTGGGCCACCGCCGGGTTCCGCTGTTGGAGGATACCCGCGTGAGTCAGCCCGCAGAATACGATGCCATCGCCACAGCCTACCAGGACTCAAAACAGCTTCCGTTTCGGCAATATGTCGAGCGCTACACCCTGTTCGACCTGCTGGGCGATGTTCGTGGCAAGGCGGTGCTGGATGTCGCCTGTGGCGAGGGGTTCTACACGCGCCTGATAAAACAGGCTGAGGCCGCGGAGGTCACGGGCGTCGATATCTCTGCGGCGATGATTCAACTGGCCGAAGAAGAAGAGCAGCGGCACCCCTTGGGCTGTCGCTATCTGCAACGGGATGTGGCGCAGTTTGAGCCGCCCAGCCCGGTTGACGTGGTCGTGGCCATGTATCTGCTGAGCTACGCCAGCAGCCGGGAAATGCTCTACCGCTTCTGCCAGGTCTGTTATGCGGCGCTCCGATCGGGCGGTCGGCTGGTCGGTATCAAAGACAACAGCCATAGCCCTCTGGTGAGCAGCGCGGCACTGGCAAAATACGGCATTGAAAGAACGGCTGCCGCTCCCTCAGCCGAGGGCGACGCCGTGCGCTATACCCTCACCAACGAAGGCGGGCAAAAATTCTCGTTCACCAATTTCTTCTTCAAACCGGAAACCTATGAGGACGCTTTCCGGACGGCCGGGTTTCGGGAGTTCGAGTGGGTCCCTGTTACTGTGCATCCGGCCCAGCGCCATAATCCCTTCTGGGCCGACTTCTTGAGGGACCAGCCACTGATCGCCTTTTCGGCGCTTAAATAAGGCTATGGAATCGGTCGTGCCAGGCGGAAGCCGAGGCTGATGTTGCGGTCGCTCGGCTCATAGCGGAAGCGATTGACCACACGGCACGAGTCGGCGGTGCTACGCCATCCCCTGCCGCGACCAACCCGGCTACTGCCCGTGGCCGGGCCTTGAGGGTCCGTGACCGAATCGGCGGGGTAGTCTCCATACCAGTCCGCCACCCATTCCCAGACGTTGCCGTGCATATCATACAGCCCCCACTGGTTGGGCTGATAACTCCCGACCGGGGCGGGCCCGCCGGCGACACCGTCCGAACAGGTCGTGTTGCGCCATCTCAGGCCTGAGCTGCTGTCGGCGTGATTGGCATATTGGCAGAGTTCGGACTCCGCGTCGCCAAAGTGGTACCGCGTCTGTGTTCCGGCCCGGGCCGCGTACTCCCATTCGGCTTCGGTCGGTAGCCGGTAGGTTGTCTCTCCCGTCCGTGCGTTCAGCTCCGCGATAAAGGTCTCGACCTCCTCCCAGGAGACCCCCTCCACCGGGCAGGTATCGCCGCAGTTGCGGAAAAACGATGGGTTGTCTCCCATCACTGCTCGCCACTGGGCTTGGGTGACTTCGTATTTCCCCAGGTAAAACGGCTGGCTGATCGTCACCTGGTGGAGGGTTTCATCCTCTTCATGGTCCTCCGCTTCCGCCGGCGAGCCCATTTGGAACGTGCCCGCCTCAATCCGCACAAATTCCATCGCCAGACTGTCGATCAGGTCCTCGCCCTCCGGCCCAAGCACCATCTCCAGGTGTTGCGTATTCTGGTTCCACTCAAACCGCACGCTCTCCCCAGGCGAGGGGAAATCCAGCACTCGGACCTGGGCACTCGCTCCCTTCACAAACTCCTCCCCGGTGGTCGCCACCTCGAATGTACTTCGCGCAAACTCCGCCCCATTGTCGTAGGCCGCGGCGGTGTGAGTCCCATCACCCAGATGCGCCCAGTTCTGGACTGTACAAAGCCGTTGTTTGTATCGCCACACACCCCGGCAGTATCGAACCGTTCATTACCGTAAGGCAAGGGAATCGGGTCTCCATCATTAAAGCGGACCGTAAGCGGCCCGCTGGCCTCACACTTCCAGCCCGAGATGACCCCGATGCCCGACAATTTGGCCCCATTGCCGGGAATCTCAAGCGTCGCGGCATGGACCAGAGCCGGAGCCAGAACAACGAGGCCGCAAAGACGGAGTAAGAAATGCATCAAGTCCTCCTCACCTAGCGCGGAATGGGGTTCGATATAGCACGCGGCTCCGGCGGCTTCATCGGGGGCGGATGCGTGCGATCAGGCTCTGGTATATGGGCCAAGGCGAGCGCCCGGTCCTCACTCTCTGCCGAGACGTTCCAAGGCTTCACGGGCGGTCACCGTAGGAATGCCGTGAACCTCTCCGAGTGCGAGCATGTGTTTCTTATCACCGGAGACAATCAAATCGGCCTTCCCGGCGATTGCCGCAGCCAAAATCGGGTTATCCTTTGGGTCGGGGGATAAGTGCACCTCGGGGGGCTCATCAAGGACAAGGGCACGCGCCCCGAGGTTCTCGACAATGGCTATCGCTTCATCAGTATCGAGAAATTTGTGGAGACGGGGGCGGGCGAGAACATCGGTGAGTTCGGCTAGTTGAGCAGTTGATGTAATAAGTTCGATCTCACCGCGCAGCCATGCCTGATACAGTCTGTCGGGCGGAGTACCCTTGGTAATCAGGGCACCGATCAGGATGTTGGTATCAAGAACGACCCGCACGTGCGGCGTCCACTTCCTCGTCGATCAGGTCGAGGATGGCCTGTTGGTCCTGCCCGGCGTTACGGTCCTTGATCTGGCGCACGGTGAGGTCCAGCACGCGGCGGCGCACGGCTTCATCAACGAACCGGGACAAGTCGCCATTCTTGCCTCCGGTGCGGGCAAGAAAGGTGCGCACCGCCCGATCTGTCTGTTCAGGGATAGAGAGATTCCAACGGGTCATAGTGAACTTTCCATATATGCATATGCGCTTATGCACCTACGCTACCACGCCCCAGCCTGTACCGTCAATTTCCCGTATGCGGCTGATGCTGAAAAGAGTAAACGTACTCCCCAACAGGTATGAGATGCTGAACACGTTCACTCTTTTACTTCCGGTGATGACTAGGGTCGGGACTCATAACCAATAGAGGATGATAGCGGCGAGGGCGACGGTGGCGAGGTAGTTGTGAGCGAGCTTATCGTAGCGGGTGGCAACGCGCCGCCAGTCCTTGAGGCGGCAGAAAGTGCGTTCAATGACATTCCGGGTCCGCTAAGCGAGTTTGTCAAAAGGATGTTTGCGCTTACGGGGTGGATTGTTGGGGATGACCGGTTGGCAGCCTCGGTTGCGCAGCCAAGCGCGCAGGGCATCGCTATCGTAGGCGGTATCGGCCAGACAGCGAGCCGGAGTCAACTCGGCCACTACGGCAGGCCCGCCCGGGGCATCGCCACGATGGCCCGGGCCGATAATCCGCCGCCGGGGGCGCCCGGACTCGTCAACCGCCGCATGGATTTTGGGGGTCCGTCCCCCACGCGACCGGCCGATCGCCTGCTGGTGCGCCCCCCTTTTCCCCCCGCCGCCGACCGATGCGCCTTGACGGGAGGGGAATCCAGCAGCAGCGCCACCGGCGGTCCGCCGGCCTTGGACAGCCGTGCGAATATCCCTTCCCAGACACCCTTGCGCGCCCAGCGCACGAACCGGTTGTATAACGTCTTAGGCGGCCCATAGACACGCGGCGCATCCCGCCACCGCCACCCGCTCTGCAACACGTGGATAATCCCCGAGATGACCCGCCGGTCGTCCACCCGCGGCACGCCGCGCGTGTCCGTCGGCAACAGCGGCTGGAGCCGCGCGAATTGCGCCTCGGATAGCCCAAACTGATTGCTCATCGCCTCTGCCCTCCACGACGGAGAGAGCATCATAACTCCCTGGCCAAGAAAACTCCCTTTATGAGTCCTGAGCCTAGAGCGTTTCACGCTGGGCTGTCGCTATGTCGTTCCACTCGCGTCATGCCGGACTTGATCCGGCATCCAGAGGGCGGGGCCGGGGGGTCTGGATTCCGGCTTTCGCCGGAATGACGGAAGGGACCGACTGGCTCTACGAAGGCGTGCATTGCTCTAGGTTTTTATCACGAGCCTGTATACTATGCAGCAATTACGGTACCGGACAGAGAGGTGACTCCCCCTCACCCCGCCCCTCTCCCTCCAGGGGAGAGGGAGGAAGATAAAGGAGCAGGGCTATGCGACTCCAACTGGCGCTCAACGTTCGTGATCTCAATGAGGCGGTCGAGTATTACTCGAAGCTGTTTGCCGTCAAACCGCACAAACTGAGAGACGGCTATGCCAATTTTGCGATTGATACGCCGCCGCTCAAGCTGGTCTTGTTCGAGAACCCGGAGGCGGAGGAACGCCTGAACCATCTCGGGGTCGAGGTGTTTGATGAGGCCGAGATTGCCTCGGCTACGAAACGGTTCGAGGCCGCGGGTATTACGCCCGAGGTCCAACGCAAGAAGACGTGTTGCAACGCGACCCAGAACAAGGTGTGGGCCCTGGAACCGCAGGGGCTGCGCTGGGAATGGTACCGCATCACCGACGACGATCCTGTGGAGTGAGATATGAGCTCGATGAATATGGAAGAGCTGGCAAAACGCCTCCAGGTGTTGGAAGACATTGAGGCGATTAAAAAAATGAAGGCCGAATTCCATGCCCTGTGTGATGAGGGCTATCAAGACCTGGACGGGATCATGGATTTCTTTGTCGAGGATGGGGTGTGGGACGGAGAGGCGTTTGGCACGTATGAAGGCCGGGCCGCTATCCGGGCGCTTTTTGCGGACGTGCCGAAAACGCTGCCGTTTGTCCGCCATCAGGTCATGAATCCGATTATTGAGGTCGACGGCGATACCGCGACTGGCCAGTGGTATTTATTCCAGCCGAGTACCATGGTCGGGGACGATGGGGAGCAAGCCGTCTGGGGCTCAGCCAAATACGACGAGACGTATGTCCGGGTGGATGGGAAATGGAAGTTCCAGCGGCTCGGGGTCACATTGGGATTCTGGACGCCATACGACCAAGGCTGGGCTCAGAAGTGGACGCTCCTGGATTAGAGGAAGGAAAGATACATGGATAAACCGTCGGGCATCATGGAAAAGCCCCTGATTGACCCCCTGAGCTGGCTCTCTCCATCCCCCAAGCCACAAGCGTATTACGAGGCCATCAAACAGAGGTTTGCTGAGGAGCGGAATCTCCGACTGGAGTACCGACCGGAAGGCACTGCGCAGTACACCTCTGACTTGACCGGCGGGCTGACGCACTACGAGGACGACCCCTACGGAGGCGCGACCATCCCGCGTGAGCCTCTCAACGATCAGGTGGAATGCCTGTTCATCGGCGGCGGCTTCTCCGCCCTGCTCACCTCGGCCCGGCTGCGCAAATGTGGAGTGGAGAGCATCCGTATTGTGGAACGGGGAGCCGATGTGGGCGGTACCTGGTATTGGAACCGCTATCCAGGCGTGGCGTGCGACGTGCCGTCGTATGACTATCTGCCGCTGCTCGACGAGATGGACTATGTGCCTAAAGACCGCTTTGCCAAGGGGCCCGAGATTTACGCCCACTGTCAGGAGATCGCCAAGAAATACGACCTGTACAAGTCAGCGGTTTTCCAGACGACGGTGACGTCCACGGTATGGGACGAAGAAGAAGAGCTGTGGCATATCCGAACCGACCGGGGCGACCATATGCGGGCGCAGTTCGTGATCTGTGCCAATGGCACCCTGTCCAAGCCCAAGCTGACCAGGATCGCCGGTATGGAGTCTTTTCAAGGCTACTCCTTTCACACCTCGCGCTGGGACTATGACTACACCGGGGAAGACCTGTCGGGTCTAACGGACAAAGTCGTCGGGATTATCGGCACCGGGGCGACCGCGGTCCAGGCGGTTCCCGGCTTGGGAGAAGCAGCTAGGGAATTATACGTGTTCCAACGTACCCCATCCTCAATTGACATCCGCGACGATCATCCGACCGACCCCAACTGGGCGCGGCAACTGCAACCCGGCTGGCAGACCGAGCGGCGGAACATGATGCGCAAAATCATGGACCCCCAGTTGACCGAGGAGCAGAAGGCCCAGCGCGCCGCCCTCCCCCGCGAGGAGATTATCCGCCGGCAGGAAAACGCCAATATCGACTACATGCTGCGCATTCACCAGCGCATCGACGAGATCGTGCAAGATCGGGCGACCGCCGAGGCACTCAAGCCGTGGTATATGTTCATGTGTAAGCGCCCGTGCTTCCACAACGACTACTTGCCGACCTTCAACCGGCCCAACGTGCATCTGGTCGATACGCACGGCAAGGGCATTACCGAGATCACTGCAAAGGGGCCGGTGTTTGAGGGCAGACAGTACACGCTCGACCTGCTCATCTATGCCACCGGCTTTGAGGTCCAGAAGACCGGGATTTACAACCGGATCACGGGCGTGGGCGGGCGCGACCTGACCGACAAATACAGCAGCGGCATCCGTACCCTGTTCGGTCTGCATACGCAGGGCTACCCGAATCTGTTCATCATGGGCGGCTATCAGTCTTCGTTCCAATTCAATCTGACGGATATCCTCAACACCGAGGGCGATCATATCGCGGCCTGCATCGACTATGTCCGCCGCAACGGCTATCGGTCGATAGACCCGACTCCCGAGGCCGAGGAGTGGTGGGTGCAGGAAGTCATCAAGCACCGGGGCAAGACCAGCCGCAACCGGGACTGTACGCCCGGCTACTACAACTTCGAGGGCGAGTCCAACCGCCGGCAGGACGGCAACTACAACGGCGGCTTCCATCGCTATGTGCACTTCATGCAGGACGCCCGGCAGAAGATGGACAAGCACTTCGTCTTCACCAAGAAGAGGTAACCGCCAGCCGGCCGCTTTAATGAGCGGCGAGTTCTTGGAGTTCCTCCGAGGTGGGCGTCGTCTCGAACTGGGGGAGAGTCGAAGACAACTCGTCCCACGGCTGGGCACTCGCCGTCCAGATATGAGCGGTCAGCCCCAGCTGGCCGGGGTCGTCCAGGCTGGCCGCACTGATGCCACGAATCTCCGGGATCAGATCGGCCCGGGCCGAGACGGGGGAGCCGCACTCGGCACAGAACCCCCGATGGGTCTTAGACCCGCTCGTGCCCGTGCAGACATACTCCTTGGGGGCGCCTTTGGTGAATTGCACGGCCGACGCGGAAAAAACCACATTCACGGCCGCACCGCCTCCGGTGGAGCGTTGACAATCCCGACAGTGGCATTTCCACGTAAACATTGGCGCGGCAGTGCATGAATACCGTATTGCCCCACAGGCACAACCTCCCGTCAACGGAACAGCAGTAGTCATAAGAATATATTCCCTTCTTGTTACGACCTTATCACTTCACAGAAGCGACCAGGGCCATGCATTCAGCAGGCTGGGCGCGACTATACCAGGCGAAACCTGACGGCTCCAGGGTCGCCACACCGGCTTGGCTTGCGTTTCAGCCGGCCTGAATTATACTCTGCGCAAGCTGGGGCGGTTCGTGGAAATCGTGGGAATGGGTATCAGCCTCAAGCCAACGCGAAAATAAAGGGGAACACAATGACCATGACTGATCGACTCGACCCGGAGCTGGCCGCGCCACTCGAAACCTTTCTCCACCTGACCGGCGGCGGGCTTAACCTGCACGACATCCCGGCGACCCGTCGCAAGATGGAGGAGATGGCCGAAGCGCAGATGGCCAAGGCGCCCCCCATAACGGGAATCAGCACCGCAGACCGACAGGTGCCCGGACCCGACGGAGATGTGTTCGTCCGCATTTATCAGCCAGCCGAACGGCCCGACATGCTGCCGGCCCTCCTCTGGATCCACGGCGGTGGCTATGTGCTGGGCAGCGTTGAGCGGGACGACCTGCTGGCCGCGCATTTGGCTGAAGTCGCGCAGTGCGTGGTGGCATCGGTTGAGTACCGGCTCGCTCCCGAGCACCCCTTCCCTGCTCCGGTCGAGGATTGTTATGCCGCACTCAAATGGCTGGCGACCCATACTGAAGAACTCGGTGTTGCGCCCTCCCGGATTGCCATTGGCGGGGCGAGCGCTGGCGGGGGACTGGCAGCCGGCCTGGCCCTGTTGACGCGCGACCGGGCCGAGGTCGAACTGGCTTTTCAACTGCTGATCTATCCCATGATTGACGACCGTAACGTCGTTCCCGCCAGCGATACGTTGCCCGATACCTTTGTGTGGACCCGGGAAAACAATCTCATGGGCTGGCGCGCCTACCTGGGACGAGAACCCGGCGGAGCGGACGTGTCGCCGTATGCCGCGGCCGCTCGGGCCGACGACCTCGCGGGTTTACCGCCGGCCTATATTCCGGTGGGTGACCTCGATTTGTTCCTGGACGAGAACATCGAGTACGCGCAGCGTCTACTGGCGGCTGGAGTGCCGACCGAGTTGCACGTCTATCCGGGCGGTTATCACGGCTTTAACGGTTTTGACCCTGGTGCGGAGATTGCCCAGCGCTTCAATAATGAACGCGATGAGGCGCTGAGGCGCATACTCCACCGTTAATCGAACCAGTGGATGGGATTCCGTCGCTCGACCTGGCCCAGCATGATCGAAGCGGTCGTATACCCCAGCAGGCATTGCAGCGGACGGCTCAAGGCCCGCACGGTCTCCAGCGGAATGGATAAATAGGCGTTCTCCTGCTGGCGCAACCAGGCGCAGCAGTAGGACAACGACAGGGCGCGGCGTTGCTGGTCGCTGGTATTGGCGCCCCCTCCATGCCACATTCCACCGTCAAAGAGCAGCACCGACCCGGCCGGCATGACAATATTGATCGGCGGTATCGCCGGGACCTGTTCCTCCGTGGAAATGTGGCTGCCGGGCAGCAACTCGGTGCCGCCGTTGGCTGGGGTATAGGCGTCAATTGCCCACAGGGTGCCGACCATGAGTGACGGGCGCGGACGCGGCAGGGGGTAGACGCTGTCGTCCCGATGCAGTCCCTGGGAGGTTTCGCCGGGAAGCAGGGTGATACCGGTCGCGGAGCTGAGCTGAATCTGGCTCTGCAAATAGCCTTCGATAATGGCGATAACCCTGGGATGGGTGCACAGCTCATCCGCGGTGCGCGTCTTCTTCATGAAATTGTAAATGCGTTTGGTGCGAAAGCCCTCGAAGTCGGTTATCCCTAAGGGGGTGGTGGCATGGATCGTATTCATCGCCGCTCCGATTTCCGCTCCCTTGTCCGTATTGAGCAGCCCTTCAAGAATGCGATAGCCGTCACGGCTGAGCGCGTGAATGTCCGTCGCGACCGCCGCTCGCTCCTCCGGACTGGAGAGTCCCTTGAGCCGTTGGGTGGCGCGAACATCGACATCGAATGGATTGCCCGCCTGACGGGCACTCGACTCACTCATGGTTACAGCCTTTCCATCCTCAGGTATGCTAAAGCATGGAGCCTGCGTAGGGGGCTATAGCGAATACCACAGCCTGTCAAGTTCTGAGGAAGGAGCATTTTTTGAGTCGCGGTACGGGAAAAATTCTGATACCTCTATCGAACCCCGGCTGAATATGATTTGTAATGCATTTACCCGGCCGGATGACTGCTGGGTTGTTGTGTTTATTTTCTGGCCAGAGGAGGTAATTGTTGTGATGAGGCTATTTGTTGGGAATCTTTCATGGGACGCTACCCCGGCCGATCTCGAAGCGTTATTCGGCGAAGTCGGGACGGTCGCCTCAGCGAATATTATTACGGATAGGGAAAGCGGGCGCTCTCGCGGGTTTGGCTTTATTGAAATGGAAAACGACGAGGAAGCCCGAACGGCGATTGAGCGTCTGCACGACTATGAATTTATGGGGCGACCCCTGACGGTCAACGAAGCCCGACCCAGGGAGCGCCGCGAACGCCGGTGGTAGAGGTATGCCAGGAAGAGCAAAACCAACCAGTTTTCTCAAGCGCCAACGGGAACAGTACCGTCAGCAAAAGCAAAAAGAGAAGGCGGAACGCAGGCGCGAGGCCAAAGCCCGCAAAGCGGCCAATGTGCGCACCGAGGGAGACGAGGATCCCGATATTGCCGGCATTCGACCCGGCCCGCAGCCTCTTCCCGAGCAGTGGAATGTGATCGAGGAAGAAGAGGAGTAGGCCCGCCTGATTTCGGCGCCTCAACAGCATCGAGGCGCTGACCGGTACGGGAGTTTTCTTCCTATCCGCGCCGTTTTTTCACACTGCTGCCAACCCGGTGCTGTTTCTTGTTGCCTGAGAGACAAGCGAGAACCGGCAGATCCGTTTCCAGGGGGACCAGCCTGCTGCTTATAGGACCGGCTCCAACTCGGCGGCCCGCATTGGAATGGCGCTCCGTGCGTGGTCAAGGCGTTGTTGGCGCGCGGCCTGACGGACGAGATCAATCCCCTGGACGGCCGTGGGATGCTGTTCAAGGAAGGTCCGGGCTTGTCGGTGCTGCTCAAGCCAGGCTTGACTGACGTACCAGACTTCCTGTTCGCCGACGGCAATGCGGGTGTCCTGGCCTTCCCATACCAGCCAGGACAGGGCGTAGGACCAGTCAGTCACACTGGAGTCCTTCCAGTCCGCATCCGGTAAAGAGCGGATATCGAGGCTGTCCCACTGGGTGGTGAGGCCCTGGGGTGTCCCGTATTTATTCACCACGGCCAGGCGCATGGGAGCGCGGTATTCCAGGTCAGAGAGTTCGGCATCGTCGGTCTCAAGCGCGTGCTGGACAGCCTCAGGTATCAACTCGATGCCAAGCGCATACAGGCCGAAATGACGATCGATCCGAAAGGTCACCGTCCGCTCTTGCCAGGTGGCGTACAACACGATTTCAGGCCCCGAGCGGATGGTGGCCGCGGCTTTCAGGCTTTCATCTGCTACGCGTTCAAGGTCGGGTAATTGTTCTACTTGCGCCAGCGTTGACTGCCACTCCGCACCGAGCGGGAGGCGCGCTGCCGATTGGGCGTGCACAAACGAGAAGATACTCCCCAGCAGTAGAAACATCGCAGTGAACGAGCAGAGCGGCATGAAAAAATCTCTCATATTTTCCGATGGGCTTCCCATAAGGGCCGTCAATAGCCATCAAAGTGGGCGATCCGCTCGCGGTGATAGACGGCAGCGCCAAAGGCGAACTCGTTCCACTTGGCCCGCTTGAACCAGAAGTGCATATCGTGCTCCCAGGTAAAACCGATTCCGCCGTGCATCTGCACCGCCTTGTTGGTCGTGCGCGTATAGACCTCAGACAGACGCGCCTTGGCAACAGACGCCGCACGAGACGCCTCGCTGGCGCGCGTGTCAAACGCGTAGGCGGCGTACCAGACCAAAGACCGGGCCGGTTCGATCTCGCTGACTATTTCGGCCGCCATGTGTTTGAGAGCCTGGAAGGAGGCAATCGGCCGGTTAAACTGTTCACGGACTTTGGTGTACTCGACTGCCATATCGAGCGCTTGTTGGGCGCCCCCAAGACTGTCGGCAGACAGGGCAACGCAGGCCAGGTCTTGAAGCTGAGCCAGCAATTTCCAGCCTTTTCCTGCCTTGCCCAGAAAGCCGGCGATGGGCACATGCTTGAACCGGACCTCGTACACCCGTCGCGTTCGATCAAACATGTCCAGGGGTCGGATGGTCAGGCCCGGGGCGTCCCGCTCGACCAGCACCAGACTGACGCCTTTTTCACCCTTTCCACTGGTGCGAACTGCGACCACAAGAATGTCGGCCACCGCGGCAAACGGGACGAACATCTTGGCACCGCTCAGCATATAGCCGTCACGTTTTTTCCTGGCCTTGAGGGTAATGCCGGCGGCGTCCAGACGGTCGCTGGATTCGAGAAAGGCCAGGGTGCCGATGGCCTCGCCCGAGGCGAGCCGCGGCAACCAGGCCTTTTTCTGAGCAGCGCTGCCGGCGCGCATCAGGGCAAAGGTGGCCAGAGCTGAAGAAAACAGAAACGGACCCGGCACTACGGCTCGGCCCATCTCTTCGAGCAGCAGGGCCATATCGAGCAGCCCAAGCCCGAGCCCGCCGAATTTTTCCGGAACGAGCAGGCCGGTCCAACCCAGCTCTGCCATCTTCCTATGCAACTCAGGGGAAAATCCGTGCTCGTCGGCCAAGAGCGCCCGCACGAACTGGGGGGAGCATTCTTGTGCCAGAAATTCTCGGGCTGAGCGCTGGAGCAGGTCTTGTTCTTCCGATAAGCCGAAGTCCATGATGATTCCCTGGAGTGTACGTTAGCGTGACTTGGGCATGCCAAGCCCACGTTCGCTAATGATGTTTTTCTGAATCTGGGACGTCCCGCCCCCGATAATGAGACCCAGCGTGAACATAAACTCATACGGCCAGATGCCATTGTCGATCACGTGTGAGGCCCTCCGGTTGAGCGGGGCGTAGGAATTCATGATCTCAAGGGCCAACGCGCAAATGTCGTGGTTCAGTTCGGTTCCGACCAGCTTATTCACCATAGCGCCGATGCCGGGCTTGCGGCCTTTGGTGGCGTCCGTGAGTTGCCGAAAGGAGTGGTATTTCATGGCTTCGACCCGGGTTGTCAGGTCGGCCAACTGCTGGCGGATGGTCGGGTCTTCCGCCGCGGGCTGGCCATAGCGGCTGTGGCTACGAGCCAGGCGGATGAGGTTTTGCAGCATGAGCTGGGTACGGGTGGTTGAGCCCAGCATATTGCGTTCATGAAACAGGGTGGCGTTGGCCACCAGCCAGCCCTGGTTGAGTTCGCCAACCAGATTCTCGCGCGGGACGCGGACATCCTCGAAGAAGACCTCGTTAAAGCCGGCGTCACCCGTCATTTGGACCAGGGGGCGGACCGTGATCCCCGGTGTCTTCATGTCGATCAGAATATAGGAGATCCCGCGATGCTTGGGCGCATCCGGGTCGGTCCGCACCAGACAGAACATCCAGTCCGAGAACTGAGCCCCGGAGGTCCAGACCTTTTGGCCGTTGACGATGAATTCGTCGCCGACGAGTTCGGCTTTGGTCCGCAGCGAGGCCAGGTCCGAGCCCGAACCGGGCTCGGAATAGCCCTGGCACCAAATTTCTTCCGCGGTCAGGACTTTGGGCAAATAGCGCCGTTTCTGCTCTTCGGAGCCGACTTGCAGCAGGGTGGGGCCGAGCATGGTCAAACCGGACGCGCCGATCAGACCCGGTGCGCGGGCCAGGACCAGTTCTTCATTCACAATGGTCTGGCGCATGATGTCGGTGTCGCCCTGACCGCCGTAGGCTTTGGGCCAGCCCAGGGCGACATAGCCGGCCTCGTACAGCCGGCGCTGCCAGTCCTTGGCGCGCTGGATGCGCTGCGGGTCGTTCGGCGGCAGGTCGCTCAGGGTTTTGTCTTTTTTCGGAACGTTGGTCTTGAGCCAGGTCCGCACCGTTTTCCGAAACGCCTCGTCTTCTTTGGAATATGCCAGGTCCACAGAGGGGTCTCCCTTCGATGCCTAGAGATTATACAAGCGCTGAGCGTTCTCGCCGATGATTTTTTGCTGGGCGCGGGTCGGGAGTTTTGCACACGAGGCTTTGACTTCATCGACCACACCGGGAAAGGTGCAGTCGAAGTGGGGATAGTCCGACCCCCAAATGACACACTCTTCAAGCCCCAAGTCGGCAATGCTGCTCAGCGTGCTCTCGTCCGGGTCCATGGAGATAAAGCACTGCTCGCGAAAGTGCTCGCTCGGTCGCTTTTTGAGCCACGGGACATAATGGCCCATGGTGTCAAAATGGCTGTCCATCCGGTCCAGCCAATAGCCGAGCCAACCGACCCCGGACTCCAGAAAGGCGACCTTGAGGCTGGGAAACTGCGAGAGCACGCCACCACAAATAATATCCATACAGGCTCCCTGCTGTTCCCAGGGGTGACAGACCATATGAAAAAAGAACGGGTCCTTATAGCGCTCTTGGCCAAGGGTCGGCATCTTGGTGCCGAAACTGCCGTGAATGGCAACCGGCACGTCGAGTTCCTGGGCTGCCTGCCAGAGGGGATAATAGGCCGGGTCGTTGAGCCGGCGACCATTGAACGGATTGGGGCGCACAAAGACGGCGCGCATGCCGAGCTCTTTGACCACGCGGCGCATTTCGGTAACGGCCGCCTCGACATCCTGGAGGGGCAGCGGAGCCACGCCGTAAAAACGTTGCGGGTAGGCTTGGCAAAAGTCGGCTAGCCAGTTGTTATAGGCCCGGCAGGCCGCGGCCGCGACCCGGGGGTCGGTGATGTCGCCGTAGATGAGCCACAGCGTCGGATAGAAAAAGGCGATCTCAATGCCTTCGAGGTCCATATCTTTGATCCTTTGGTGCGGATCGTAGCCGCCGGGGACAATCTCGTCCCAGGACATCGTGCGCGCCCGCTGGGCGTCTGACATGCCACCCGGTGTGCAGGCCGCGGCAATCGCCATATTGCGGTCGCGCCGCAGCTCGCCGTTGATTTTGAGACAGTCTACCCCTTCCGCATCCTTTGCAATCTGAATCACCTGAGCCCGATAGGCCGGCTCGGTATATTCTTCCCACACGCGCGGCGGCTCAAGCAGGTGGCCGTCTGCGTCAATGATGGTTGCCATGACTCCCTCCTGTAGAGTGATATACGCCTGCGGTTATTGGGGTGGCCCCGGCGGCAGGACGCGCACATGATTGCTGATCCGCTCGTATGACCCACCCTCTTCTACCAGCCCTTTTAACGACACCACACAACACTCTTCCTTGTCGCTCAATTCCTGCCAATCAACGGATTGAGGGGGAATGCCGATCTTAATGATGACGGTATCGACCGACAGGATGAATTCTTCCAGGGCGGCAAAGATTTTTACCTGGGGCTCCAGCGGAGAAACCACGATTTCCTTGTAAGGTAAAGGCAGGCGTTCCTCGGGGGCGAGTTCATAGTCCAGGGTCACACGCAGGACATCTTCCGCCGGCCGGGTGAGTGTCGCATTCGAAATTTCGATGAGGGGTTTATATACCTCGGGCTCGGAGCAACTGGCCACAAGGACAAAGAGAGGCAGGAGCAGGAGCCGAGGACTGCCCTGAAACAGGGAAACGAGACGAGTCAGAGGAAGTCGATACATAGGATTTGCTTCACATCTTTCTGGTTGGTGCGGGTTGATGTCTTTGTGTCGCATCACGCTAAGCCGACATCTCGGGCGAACTTTTCCATCATGTTTATCATGTCCGCATACGTCCGGGTGAAATTGAAGAAGGCCAGATACAGATAGCTTGCTCCGAGTTCCTGGTAGCGAGGAATATCGTCAAGGATCTCGTCCGGCTTCTTGCCACGTGGGGAAACGCATAGGGTAATCTCGGACAGGTCGCGGCCAGCCTTTGCCGCTTTTTCTTTGAGTTTATCCACCCGCTCGGAAAACTCCTGCGGACTGAATACCACGGCCGGCCAGCCGTCGCCGTATTCGACCACACGTCGCAACGCCGGACCGGTATGGCCCCCAATCCAAATGGGCGGATGGGGCTTTTGGACAGGGCGCGGCTCACAACCGACCTCGCTGAATTGGTGAAAGCGGCCCGTAAACGAGGGGTTTTCGTTGGTCCATAACTCTTTCATGACCGCGATGGTTTCTTCGCTGAGCGGGCCGCGGTCAGCAAAGGACGCATTCAGAATGTTGAACTCTTCCTCCATCCAACCGACCCCCACGCCGCAGATGAGCCGCCCGGCCGATAAGACATCAATGGTGGCCAGCGTCTTTGCCGTAACAACGGCGTTGCGGTGCGGCAGCACGAGCACGGCCGTGCCCAACCGAACCTTGTGGGTGCAGGCGGCCACGAAGCTCAGTACACTCAGGGGTTCAAGCAGCGGTGCCTGCGGGTCGAGGGGAAAGGCGCCGTTCGGACTGTAGGGATAGCGGGAGGCAATCTGCTTCGGCGTAATAATATGATCGGCGACCCAAACAGAATCAAAGCCCAGCGCTTCGGCAGTTTGGGCCGTGGTCTTGAGGCTATCGATGACATCCCCCTGGGCCAGTGGTCCAAGGTGGGGAAGAAACGCACCGTACTGCATAGCTCTCCTCCGCGGGCAGAAAATCCATCCCCTGCTACCATACCCTCAGCTGAAATACCAATCGTCTGAGGGCATCCGGTCCGATTTGGAGAGCCTCGGGTCTTGTAGCCATCCCCGTGTGGACATGCTACAGAGCGGTACCGAGGTCAGCCATGCCGAGTGACGTCAGGGATGCAAAGAGTAAACGTGTTCCTCAATACCATGAAGATGCTGAACACGTTTACTCTTCAGGGATAGATGCGGGTGTTCGTGTTCTCTTGGTCCGACATGGAGAGACCATCTGGAATCAGGAAAACCGCTGGCAGGGTCAGGCCGATACGCCGCTCAGCCAGACGGGCTATGACCAGGCGCGGCAACTCGCCCGGCGCTTCCAGCATGAAGAACGGCGTATTCAGGCGATTTACACCAGCGACCTCCGACGTGCGCGTGACACCGCAGCTATTCTTGGCCAGGTATTAGGTATCGCGCCGATCGAGGCGACGGCTTGGCGCGAGATGGATATTGGAACCTGGAGTGGGCTGACAACCGCCGAGGTGGCGACCCGGCACGCCGAGGAATGGGCGCGGCTGCGGCAGGGAGAAGACCTGCCGCGCGGCGGAGGCGAAACCTTTGCCCAGTTTCAAGGCCGCTTACTGCGATCGAGTCAACGCTTTGTCCGAGACCATAGGGGCGAACAGATCGTCGTGGTGACCCACGGAGGGGCGGTGAGAGCCTTCCTGTTACACTGTCGTGGTCTGAACATGAGCCAATTCGGCCAGATTGAAAAAATTGGCAATACCGGCATCAGCGAAGTCTCGCTCTTTCCAAGCGGAGAGGCCAAGATTCACACGATTAACAGTACGACTCATCTCAACGGGGCGGTGCTGTCCGGTGAGACGGTTGACGCCTAGCGCAGAGCCACATGAGGGATGGGGGGCTAAGGGTTGGGGGTTGGGGAAACCGAGCCCCTAACCCCCAACCCCTCATTTGAGGATATCAGTCTGTTACGTTTTTTGTCCTCGCGTTGGTTCAAAGTCAGCCTGAGTCTCGGACTTTTATTTATTCTTTTTTCTTCCGTGGAGGTGGCTCACCTCGTCCGACAGTTGCGGGCGGCCCGCCTTGACTATGTCGGCCTGGCCTTCTGTGGCTACCTGCTGGGACAGGTCGCCAGCGCATACCGCTGGCGTCTGCTGGCCCGTCCGCTCGGATTCGGACAACCGCTGAAAACCTTTATTGCATACTACTTTGCCGGCATGTATCTGAATCTGTTTGCCCCGAGCGTCGTAGCCGGGGATGTGGGAAGGGGCTATCTGCTGGCGCACGGCCGTACCCGTTTGGGCGCTGCGCTCCACTCCGTCCTCGCTGACCGGGTGAGCGGCTTGGTGATGCTGGTCTGGGTCAGTGCCGGAGGTTTTCTGCTGTGGGGTCCGAGCGTGCTGCCGGTTGAACTGTATTATGGCGTGCTGGCCACGACCGGCGGGAGCATTGTCATATGGTGGGGTCTCCCCTGTCTGCTTGAACGCTGCACGTCGCCGGGCAATATCGTCCGGCGCTCTGTAGACCGGCTCAGCCTGCCCTACCGCGCGGACCTGGCCCTGCTCGGCTCCGTGTGCGGCCTGTCTGTCTGCTTCCATCTCTTTCAGCTCGGCTTACACGCGGTGGTAGCCGCCGCCCTCGGGCTGGCGGTCCCGTTGTGGTACCTCGTCCTCTTTATCCCTGTGGTCCAAATATTCAGCGCCCTGCCCATCAGTTTTGGCGGGCTGGGGATACGAGAGGGTGGCTATGTCCTGTGTCTCGCCCTGTGGGGAACTGGACGGGACGAGGCACTCGCCTTTGGCCTGGTCTGGAGCGCCATTGTGCTGGGAGCAAATATATGTGGCGGCCTAGCCTTCCTCGTATTCCCGGAGGTGGGCTTCTCGACCGCGGCGCTTAAAAAAACGTTGGACGAATCAGAATAGTTTCTTCTCGACCGGCACCAACGGAAATCATTTTGACCGGGACGTTCACCAGTTCTTCGAGGCGTTCGACATACTGCCGGGCGTTGCGCGGCAGGGCGTCCAGGCTGCGCATAGCGGTTAGCGGCTCGGTCCAGCCGGGGAGTTCCTCATAGATGGGGGTCACCTGTTCGAGGATGTGCGCGCCCGCTGGGACCTCGTCGTATTCCTGCCCCCGGTAGCGATAACCGGTGCACACCCGCAGGGTAGACAGGCCGCTCAGTACGTCGATCTTGGTCAGCGCCATGGCGTTCAGGCCACTCAGCCGTGCCGCCGTCCGTACCACAACGGCATCGAACCAGCCGCAGCGTCGGGGCCGGCCGGTGACGGTTCCAAACTCACCGCCATCACGACGCAGCTTTTCACCGTCCGCACCGTGCTCTTCGGTCGGGAAAGGACCGCTGCCGACCCGCGTGGTATACGCCTTGGAGATACCAATGACGTTGCGGAGCTGCTGCGGCGCAATCCCCGCCCCTGTGCACACCGCCCCGGCAACGGTGTTGGACGATGTCACAAACGGATAGGTGCCGTGGTCCACGTCGAGCATGGTCCCTTGCGCGCCTTCGAACAACACCTTCTGGCCAGCCCCGAGCGCGTCGTGAATATAGCGCGACGTGTTGGTGACATAGGGAGCCAGGCGGTCGCGCAGGCGACGGTAGTGGTCGAAGATGTCTTGATACGCAAGCGGCTGTTCTTGCAGCAGGGTACCGAGGTAAATATTTTTCTCTTCGAGGTTGCGCTCCAACTTCTGGGCGAACACGTCTTCGTCCAAGAGATCGACGAAGCGAATCCCGACGCGAGCCATCTTGTCTTCATACGTGGGACCGATCCCTCTGCCGGTCGTCCCGATCTTGCCCTCACCGCGGAGCCGTTCCCGCGCGAGATCGATGGCCTTGTGGTAGGGGGTGATCAGGTGGGCGATTTCACTGATCTTGAGCGATTCCGGGTCAGACAGGCGGCCCCGCTGCTGAAGGGCATCGATTTCCTCAACCAGCACTTCGGGATTGACCACAACGCCATTGCCGATCACACACACCTTGCCGTCGTGCAGCACGCCCGACGGGATGAGCCGGACGATAGTTTTCTGACCCCCGACAACCAGGGTGTGACCTGCGTTGTTGCCACCTTGAAAACGGACAATGACGTCGGCTTCGCGTGCAAGCAGGTCCACCACCTTGCCTTTGCCTTCATCGCCCCACTGGACGCCGACAACAACGAGGGTGCTCATTGGCTGTGTGCTCCTTCTTCCCGATCAAAGCTCATAAACGGATCAGTTGGGCCGACAGAATGGGGTCAAGCCTCCGTAACGCGGCCAGGACCTCGGGCGAGACTTGGTCATCGACGTGAATCAGGGAGATAGCTTCTCCACCGATTTTCTCCCGCCCCAGTTCCAGGCCGGCAATATTGATTCCCAGGGTGCCGAGGAGGGTGCCCACCTGGCCGACCACACCAGGAACGTCTTTGTTGTTCAGCAGCAGAATCGTTCCTTCGGGAACGGCTTCCAGATGAAAATCATTGACGCGCACGAGGCGCACGGTCTGATTGCTGAAGACCGCTCCCGCGGCAGAGTTGGCACTATCCCTGGTCTGTACCCTGACATCGATAGAATTTAAGAAATCACTTGGCGTGCTGCTGCGCGACTCGACGACGCGAATGCCCCGCTCACGCGCAACCAGCGGCGCATTGACCACATTAATCGCCTGTTCGAGAATCGGACTGAGCAGCCCGCGCAGGACTGCCGCGGTGGCGGGTGCAACCTCATAGGCGGTAATTTCCCCGCTGTACTCGATGTGGACCTCGCGCGGAGCGTGCGGCGTAATCTGGGCGAGAAAGCTGCCGAGTTTTTCGCCGAGGAAAAGATAGGGTTCCAAAATGGTCAGCTGCTCCTGGCTCAGAGCGGGGAAATTGACCGCGTTCTGAATCACCCCGCGCTGGAGGAAATGGGCGACTTGATCGGCAATGGCAATCGCGACGTTGATCTGGGCCTCGTCCGTTGCGGCGCCCAAATGCGGGGTGCAAATCACATCCTGTCGCTGCAGGAGGGGATGATCGGCCGGGGGCGGCTCGTCAACAAAGACATCTAGAGCCGCACCCGTGACCGTGCCGCTCTCCAGCGCTGCAAGCAGGGCGGTTTCGTCGACGATCCCACCCCGCGCGCAATTGATAACGCGCACACCGTCTTTCATCTGCGCAAAGGCTTGGGTATCGATCAGACCACGCGTTTCCTTGGTCAGCGGTGTATGCACGCTAATAAAATCCGCCTGCCGATACAGCTCGGTGAGCGGAACGAGTTCGACATTCATTCTGGCGGCCGCTTCTGAGGTGACGAAGGGGTCGTAGGCAACGATGCGCATCCGCAACCCCAGGGCACGCTCGGCGACAATGGTTCCGATATTGCCCAGACCGACCAGACCGAGCACTTTATTACAGACCTCGGTTCCCGTGAATTGCGAGCGCTGCCAGTGGCCAGCCTTGAGCGAGGCAGTGGCTTGCGGAATATTGCGCGCCAGGGCGAGCAGTAGCGAGATGGTGTGCTCGGCCGTGGTAACATTGTTCCCGCCAGGCGTGTTCATGACAACGATGCCACGTCTGGTGGCGGCCTCGACATCGATATTATCAACACCGATGCCAGCCCGGCCAATCACGCGCAGGTTTTGGGCCGCCGCAATGACATCCGGAGTAACGCGTGTCCCGCTCCGAATAATCAGACCCTGATACAGAGCGATCTGCTCGGCAAGTTCCTGTTCGGTCAGTCCCGGTTGGACGGCAAAGTCGATATCCGGCTGCGCTTGCAGCCGCACCACTCCCTGCGGGGCGAGCGGGTCGGTAATAAGCACTTTATGTGACATACTGCTACTCGTCGCCCAGGTCACTCATTCGACGGCCGGCCAGCGTGGCAGGAGAACGGCTTCAGCGGCCCGGACGCCACTGCCCAGCGTCAGCGTAACTCCAAATCGACTCAGGGCCATTTCCAGGCTGCTAATCGCCGTGATGATATCAAAAGGGCCAGCGTACCCAAGGTGAGAAATGCGAATGATTTTCCCTTTGAGATGGTCCTGTCCACCCGCAATATCAACACCCATACGGTCACGCATATAGGTCAGCAGCCGCACGCCATCAACGGTGGGCGGGAGCCACACGCCGGTTGCGGCCGGGCTTGGATGGGTCGCGGCTAAGGGACGCAGGTCCAGGGCGCGCACGGCGGCATGGGTCGCGGTCATCAACAACGTGTGGCGGGCCCAGACCTGTTCGAGCCCTTCTGCCTGGAGCTGCTGAAGCGCCTCGTGTAAGCCGCTAATCAGAGAAATGGCCGGGGTGTAGGCGGTGGTATGTTTGGCTTGTTCCGTACGCTCCTTTTGCAGGTCAAAGTAGAAACGGGGAAGCTGAGCCCGTTCCGTGTGCTGCCAGGCTTTCGGACTGAGGGTGATAAACGCCAGCCCTGGGGGCAGCATCAGGGCCTTTTGTGAGCCGGTGATGAGCACATCAATCCCGGAGCGGTCCATGGGGATATCGGTTGCGCCAACCGCCGTAATGCCATCGACAATGAGCAGGGTCTCAGAGTCCCGCGTCAGGGCGGCAATGTCTTGGACGGGGTGGAGGACCGTTGTCGAAGTCTCACTGGCCTGCATCAGAATAGCCTTGGCTTGGGGCTGACGCTGCAGTGCCTGGGCTATCGCCTCAACCGTCACGGCCTGCCCCCATTCGACCGTAATCTCTTCGGTTTGCACACCAAACGCCGCACAGATTTTCAGCCAGCGTTCGCCGAATTTCCCACCGTTGACCACAATGACACGGTCTCCGGGCGAGCAGGTATTCGTGATGGCCGCCTCCATCGCCCCGGAGCCCGAGGCCGCCAGGATGAGGACGTCCTGGGTGGTTTGGAACAGCCATTGGAGGCCACGCTGTACTTCGGCAAAGAGTTGGCTGAACTCAGGGGTGCGATGGTGAATGAGGGGCTGCGCCATACGCAGCAAGACTTCGGACGGAACCTGCGTCGGCCCCGGAGTGAGTAAATATCGCTTTCGCATCGGCATACCCACGCTACACGCATAAAAAAGCCCGGATGGGCTCCCCGTATCCAGGCTGTCAGCTCTCCCTCCCTCCTTGGTAAGGACATGATGTATCGAAGCCGTGGGGCGGAGTCAATGCTCCTGCCTGGCCCTGATAGCCGCGCCTAACCTGCCTAAAAGTCTTTGGTTTTCGCTTGACACGAAAAATGGCGCATACTATAGTCGTGGGAGAAAGTGGGAGAAAGTGGGGATTGGGGCAGATTCGTGTTTCGCGGAAGTTTTGAACATACTATTGACGAGAAAGGCAGGGTCAGTATCCCCTCGAAATTTCGAGAGATATTGGTCGGACGGAACGATGCTCGACTGATTGTCACAAAATTTATCTTGGCCTCCTTCCGCTGTCTCGATGTGTACCCCTATGCGGAATGGGAAAGCTTTGAGCAGGACCTGAGGAAAAAGCCCCGTTTTGATCAAAACTTCTTAAAAATCGAGACCTTTTATCTCTCCAACGCTCAGGAATGTGCCGTTGATAAGCAGGGCCGTATTTTGATTCCCCCGCTCCTCAGAGAATATGCCAGCCTGAAGAAGGACGTCATGTTTGCCGCCGCGCTTGAGAAATTTCGCATATGGGACAAGGTGGTATGGCAAGAATTTAATGAAGAGTCTGAAAAAGATCTTGCTCAAAACCCACGATTGTTCAGTAATTTGAACGCAGGTATGGCAGCAGACATATAGAAACAGGTTCAAGACGAGCAGAGCCCCCATGCACGCAGCATCCCTCTTTTCAGACTCAATTCAGCCCATCCAAGCGCCCGGGCACATCCCTGTCATGCTGGAGCAGGTCCTCTCCTTTCTGCAACCCTGTCTTGGCGGTGATATTCTCGACGGGACGCTCGGGGGGGGCGGACACGCCGCAGCGCTGTTGGCAGCCGGCCGTGGAAAAGGCCGGCTGCTGGGGCTTGACCGTGATCCGCGGGCGCTGCTGGTCGCGCGACAACGGTTAGCGCCGTTCGTCGGTCAGCATATCACCCTTCATGCGAATTTCAGCCAAGCGGCGGCTGTCCTGCGTCAGTTGGGATGGGCAGGGGTCGATGGCATACTCCTTGACCTGGGTTTTTCCTCACTCCAGGTCGAAGACGGGGAGCGTGGCTTTAGTTTTTTACGCCCAGGGCCGCTCGATATGCGGATGGACCAAAGTGGCGGGCAGAGCGCCACTGATATTGTCAATGCTTCCAGTGAAGAAGAATTACACCGTATTCTCCGAGAATACGGAGAAGAGCGGGCGGCCAGAGCGATTGCCCGGGCAATCCTCCAGGAACGTGTACACGGGCCGATCACAACGACAACGACTCTTGTGAAAATTATCGAGCGCAGTGTCCGCCGGCCGGCCCGTCATCGGCGGCATCGAAGGAGGAAACATGTCTTACACCAGCCAAAGATGGACACGTTTCCTCTTCGGGTCCATGCGGCTACACAGACCTTTCAGGCCCTGCGCATCGCAGTGAATCAGGAACTCCAGCACTTAGCTGTATTCTTACAGGAGGGATATACCTTGCTGCGGCCTGGGGGGCGTATGGTGGTACTCGCCTACCACTCGCTTGAAGATCGTCTGGTGAAAACCGCTTTCCGGCGCTGGGCCTCCGCCTGTATCTGTCCACCCCAACTCCAGGTCTGTGCCTGTGACTGGGAACCGCAGGTCCGGGTGTTAACCCCCAAGCCGCTGACACCGACCGGCCAGGAGGTCATGGAGAATACGCGGGCGCGGAGTGCGCGCCTGCGCGCAGTGGAGCGATGCGAAGGAGGAGGATGATGTGGAAGTTGCCCGGATGGGGTACGTATGGCGTGCTTGCGGCTGTGGGACTGGCCCTGGTCCTGTCCCACCTCTGGATTCGGCTCCAGGTGGTCTCTGCGGGGTATGCGCTTGCAGATACGCGACAGATCATCAACGCCTTGCAAGAAGAACACCACGCCCTCACGATAGAATGGGAAGCGGCCACGGCCCCCAGTCACTTGTCTCAGCTCGCCAGCGACCGGCTTGGGCTCGCTGTGCCTCGCCCCGAGCAGATCGTTATCCTGCCGTAGGAGGACCGCATGTCGAGACGGATCGGTCTAGTGGCGGGGATGTTGGGATTGGGCCTGCTTCTTATTGTCGCCCGTCTCATCCACCTCACGGTGGTGCAGGGGGATACGCTCGCACAGCGCGCTGCCGGACAATACCGTCACCGTGAGACTGTGACGCCACAGCGTGGTGCTATTGTTGATCGCAACGGACGGCGGCTGGCCTTTAGCGTTGGGGCTGAGTCCCTCTATGTCCATCCGGCAAAACTCCCAGCCGATGTAGATGACATGATTCCCGTGCTGGCCCGACACCTCGCTCTGCCCGCTCAACAGGTCGACGCCATCCTCCATTCCTCCAAGCCGTTTGTCTGGCTCAAACGTGGAGTCTTTCCCCAAGAGGCCAGTCAAATCAAATCACTCCACGTGTCTGGCCTTGACAGCAAAAGCACCCAGCGTCGGGTGTACCCGTACCGGACCTTAGCCGCCCCCCTGCTCGGATTTGTCAACGTGGATGCGCAGGGTTTAGAAGGGATTGAGAAGGCGTATAATCACTATTTGCTCGGGCCAGTCAGCCACACCCTGGGGGAGCGCGACGGGCGTCAACGAGCAATCCTGATCCGTGGCGGCGGTCAGCAGCCTGAGACATTCCGCGTGCGTTTGACGCTGGATGCGACCCTCCAGTACGTGGCTGAGCACGAATTGGAACGTGCCGTGCAACACACTCAGGCGGCGGCCGGGTCTGTGGTCATCCTTGACCCCCGGACGTTTGCCATTCTTGCGTTGGCTCAGCTGCCGACCTTCGATCCGAATGCGCCCGGAGATTTTCCACCGGATGCACGCCGCAACCGGGTGATCAGCGACTATTACGAGCCCGGATCGACGCTCAAGGCGTTGTTAGTGGCCACCGCCCTGGATACCAAACAAGTCAGCGAAACGGACCCCATTTTTTGTGAACACGGGGCCTACCGGGTTGGCAGGCGTACGATCCGTGACGTCCATCCTTACGGCGAGCTCAGCGTTGGCGAGGTCTTGACCAAATCGAGCAATATCGGCGCGGCAAAGATCGCTGCGCTGCTCGGGAAAGAGCGCTATCATGCCTACCTTCGGACCTTTGGGCTTGGACGAAAGACCGGTGTTGGTCTGCCGGGGGAGATCAACGGCAAGCTCCCGGCGCTCCAGGCCTGGTCGCGGTCCACACTGGTGACAGCCAGCTATGGCTACGGGGTAACGGTGACTCCCTTACAGTTGGCCTGTGCCTATGCGGCGCTCGCCAACGGAGGGAGGCTCATGCGCCCCTATGTAGTGAGTGAAATCGTGAGCAACACAGGGGAAGTCGTCCACGCCAACGGTCCGACCCCAATCAGGCAGGTGATTCAACCCGAAACCGCACGGCGCATGCGGACCTTGCTTGAGCACGTTGTCGCGCCGGGGGGCACAGGCAAGCGCGCCCGCATTCAAGGGTTTCGAGTGGCGGGGAAAACAGGAACCACAGAAAAAATAGACCCCCGTGGCGGGTATTCGACGACCAGTCACATCGCGTCTTTTATTGGCATGGTTCCCGCCGACCAGCCTCGACTGGTGATTTTAGCGACCATCGATGAGCCCAAGACGGCCACCTATGGAGGAGCGGTCGCGGCCCCGGTGTTTCAAGCGATTGCCCGGCAAGCCCTGGCCTATCTTGGCGTCGCCGGCGGTGCGGGAGAAGGAACGGACCTCCAGGGGGCAGGCAGTCCGTCTTTCTCGACCGCCCAGTTCTCCGCTGAATCCACGTTTTCGTCCGACGCCTATCGTGCAACAGGGGATGACTCGGTAGTCGCTCGCTCTGCCGATGACTTTATCGGGCTCAGTCTGCGGGCGGCCATGCGGAAGGCGGCGACGAACGGGCTTCATGTTGTTGCCCACGGGAGTGGCTATGTCACGGGCCAGAGGGTCCGCAATAAGGCGCAGACTGGTGAAGCGGTGTATGAACTCAGACTGGAAGCGGACGAGCGAGGTGTGATGTGACGTGGTTGCGGCAGCTCCTGCCCCTTGACGCATCCGGGTTCACTGACCCGGCGTTCCAGATTCACGGCTCGACCGATATTCCAATCGAGTCGCTGGTATATGACTCTCGCCGGGTAACGCCAGGAGCGCTCTTTTTTGCCCTGCCGGGCACAAAGACGGAGGGGACGGCCTTTCTTGAACAAGCGCTCGACCGGGGAGCACGGGCCGTTGTCGCTCCGCCAGATACGGCGGTGCCCCCGGGAGTGACCCTTATCACTTCAGAGCAGCCACGACGGCTCCTTGGGGCAGTCGCCGATCAATTTTATCAGCGACCGAGTGAACGGCTGACCCTGATCGGCGTGACTGGAACAAGTGGGAAAACAACCACCACGTATGTGTTGGAAGCCATAGGCAAAGCGCTGGGCTGGTCGGTGGGCGTGATCGGAACGGTGAACTACCGCTATGCAGATCAGGAGCGTCCCGCTCCCCTCACCACCCCGGAGGCGGTTGAACTGCAAGCGCTCTTATCCGACATGGTCAGGGCTGGAGTGAGTCATGTCATTATGGAGGTCTCGTCTCATGCCTTAGCCCAGGAGCGGGTCTGGGGCTGCCGCTGGAACGGTGGGGTCTTTACGAACCTCGGCCGTGACCATCTCGATTACCATCTGAATACGGCGGCGTATTTTGCCGCAAAGGCCCGGCTCTTTCGCGACGGTCTGGCCAGGTCGCCAAAACGCGGCTGCTTTGCGGTCATCAACGCGGATGACGCCTGGGGCCAGAAACTGCTCACGGAGCAATTTGCCTATCCCGTGCTGAGCTATAGCCTCCATCAGCACACAACGGTCTCGGTCCGGCACGTCAACTATAGTTTGACTGGCGTCCGGGCGGAGTTGCAGGTTGGACAAGAGACACTCTCCGTGGCGTCGTCTTTGATTGGTGAGCCGCACGTCTATAACATCCTTGCGGCCGTCACCGTGGCGCATGCCCTTGGTGCTCCACTCAAACAGGTGAGTGAAGGGATCGCTCAATGTCGCCGGGTTCCGGGCCGGCTCGAAGCCCTTTCGGTCGGACGACAATTTGAGGTCTTCGTCGATTATGCCCATAAACCCGACGCCCTGGAGAAGACGCTGGCCGCCTTGCGGACTCTGACCGCAAAGCGGCTGATCACCGTCTTCGGTTGCGGCGGAGATCGGGACAGGGGCAAGCGGCCGCTGATGGGCGAAGTCGCAGGCCGTTTGAGTGACGTGGTGGTTCTCACCTCGGACAACCCCCGAACCGAAAACCCGGACCAGATATTGACGGAAACGGAACCGGGGCTCAGTCGGACTGGGATGACCCATGAGGAGTCCAACCGGATGAGGGGAGCGGATATTCTCACCGGCTCGTATATGGTCATTGCCGACCGACGCAGCGCTATCCGACGGGCGCTGGACGAAGCCCAAGCGGGCGATGTGGTCGTCATTGCCGGCAAGGGACACGAGGATTATCAGATTATCGGCACGACGCGCGCTCATTTTGATGATGCGGAAGAGGTCCGGCACTATCTGTCGGTGGAGGGCTGTGCGTAATGCTGTACGCCTTTCTATACGCCCTGCATACGACCTACTCCGGGTTTAACGTCTTTCGCTATATTACGTTTAGGACCCTGTTAGCGGGCTTATTGGCTCTGAGCGTTTCCTTTATCCTCGGACCCTGGCTGATTGCGCGCCTGACCGCGCTCAAGGCGGGTCAGCCCATCCGCTCAGATGGACCTGCGGCGCATCTGAGTAAAGCGGGCACCCCCACCATGGGCGGGACGTTGATTCTCTTCTCTCTCACCCTCGCGACCGTCTTGTTGGCAGACTTAACCAATCCGTATGTCTGGTTGGTGCTGGGCGTTACCATCGGTTTTGGCTTAATTGGATTTCTCGACGATTACAAAAAACTCAGCCAGCAGGACTCGGCCGGTTTACGTGGAAGGTATAAACTCCTCGCGCAATGGGTGATTGCCCTGGCAGCGGCCTGGTGGCTGTTTGCCCAGCCGGGCTTTGACACCACGCTGACCATTCCCTTCCTTAAAGACGTTCGGCCGGCCCTGGGCTGGTGGTATATCCCCTTTGCCGCCTTCGTGGTGGTAGGAGCCTCGAATGCGGTCAATCTCACCGATGGTCTGGATGGCTTAGCCATTGGGCCGGTGATGATCGCTGGAGTGACCTATGCCATTTTCACCTATGTGAGTGGGCATAGTGGAATGGCTGAATATTTACAGGTGCCCTATGTGGCGGGCTCCGGGGAGGTGGCCGTTTTCTGCGGAGCCCTGGCTGCCGCTGGGCTGGGCTTTTTGTGGTTTAACGCCTACCCGGCCCAGATGTTTATGGGTGATGTGGGCTCCCTCTCCCTCGGGGCAGCGTTGGGTATTGTCGCGCTGATCAGCAAACAGGAGATCGTTTTGGCGGTCGTGGGTGGCGTTTTTGTGATTGAGGCAGCCTCGGTCATCTTTCAGGTGAGCTCGTATAAATTGAGACGGAAACGCATCTTCCGCATGGCTCCGCTGCACCACCATTTTGAGTTGCTGGGCTGGCCGGAACCGCTGATCATCGTCCGTTTTTGGATTGTTTCCATCATCTGTGCGCTGGCGGCACTGAGCACGCTCAAACTGCGCTGAGAAAACGAAGATGAACCTGACGGAGAAAACTGTACTGATCATTGGCCTGGGACGAACGGGGGAAAGCGTGGCGCGTCGTGTCCTTGCTCACGGCGGCCACGTCCGTATCGCAGACAGCCATGCCGATACGGCCGCAGCAGCACACACCCAGTTCGATATGGAAATCCGCTCGGACGACGACGCGGACGGGCTCCTGCGTGGGGTGCAACTCGTGATTCCCAGTCCTGGTGTGCCGGCGACCCATCCCCTGCTCAGGGAAGCGGTCCGGCGACGGATTGCGGTGCAGAGTGAAATCGAGTTGGCCTATCGGCTTCTGCCCTGTCCGGTTGTGGCCGTCACCGGCACGAACGGGAAAAGCACAACGACGGCCCTCCTCGGAGAGATGATCCGGCAGTCCGGCCAGGAGACCTTTATTGGCGGGAACCTGGGGACCCCGCTGATTGACGCTGTGGGAACAGCCTGTGCGGTTGCGGTTGCCGAGATTTCCAGCTTTCAACTTGAATGGGTCGAGCAGTTCCGTCCACAGATTGGTGTCTTCCTCAACCTGAGTGAGGATCACCTCGATCGCCACGGCAGTTTTGAACACTATGGCCGGACCAAGCGGCGCTTATTTGCTCAGCAGCGGCGGTCTGATTGGGTGGTCATGAATCGAGACGACACTCACGTCCAGGCGTTATGTCAGGGGCTCTCCGGACGGCTGTTTTCTTTTGGCTGGACTCCTGTGACCGGAGACCAGAGCGAGGGAGTCTGGCCGGCGAAAAAAGAGCTGGCGGAGACCCTCGTCCTTCGCCACGCCGGCCGCGAGATGCGCTATGCGATTGATGACATCCAGCTCCGTGGGAGGCATAATATTGCCAACGTCATGGCCGCGGTGAGTGCGGCAACGTTGTGGGGGGTTCCTCCGGCGGTCATCCAGACCGTCTTAGCCTCTTTTCCTGGCCTACCGCACCGGCTTGAACTCGTCGCGAAGAAAAACGGGGTGGCCTATATCAATGACTCCAAAGGGACGAATATCGACGCCGTGGTCCAGTCGCTCAACAGTTTTTCCGAGCCGGTTATTCTGCTGGCTGGCGGGGTGGAGAAAGGCGGCGATTATCGTCCCCTTCGAGAGGTCGTTCAGACCAAGGTGAAAAAGCTCATTCTCTTTGGCCAGGCCCAGCGCTCTTTATGCACGGCCTTGGGACAGGATACCGAGACACTGCTGGTCGAGGCGTTGGACGAGGCGGTTCAGGCGGCCCACCGGGGAGCCCGAGCGGGGGATATCGTCCTCCTCTCTCCGGCCTGTGCGAGTTTTGATCAATTCCAGAACTATGTCCAGCGGGGGGAAGCGTTCCGGTCCTACGTTGAAGCGCTATGAAGATGCTTGACGACATACTCTCCGGGCGGTTCACAGACGCCCAAACCGCACAGCCGATCCGGCGTGGTCCGGTTGACTCATGGCTGCTCGGAGCGGTGCTCCTGCTGCTCCTGAGTGGGGAGTTGTTTGTCTTGAACACGACGTATTTTCATGCGTTTGACCGTTTCGATGATGCCTATCTGTTTGTGCGGAAACATAACGTCGCCTTAGTGATCGGCGGTCTTGGCTGTCTCGTGGCCCTGACGCTCCCTTCGACAGTATTCCGCACCCTTGCCTATCCGGCGTTAATCGGAGCGTTCGTCAGCCTCTGTCTGGTCTTGCTCCCCGGCTTCAGCCACGGCAACGTGCAGCGCTGGCTGTCCTTTGGCGCGCTGAATTTTCAGCCCTCTGAATTCGCCAAGGGAGCTGTCGTGCTCTACCTTGCTTATGCACTTACGAAAAAGGCGAACCGTATACATAGCTTTGTGTATGGCTTGCTCCCGCCGCTTTTGGTGGTTGGGTGCATCGTGGCGCTCATTGCCCTGGAGCCAGATTTAGGAGGGGCCGTATTCATCAGCCTTCTTTTAGCTGCTTTGCTTTTTGTTGCTGGCGCGCGGAGTCGGCATCTCGCCGTGCTGGCTTTCGTCGGGCTGCTGGGTCTCAGCTACGGAGTCCTGAGTGCAGACTACCGGACTGATCGTTTCTTGACGTTTCTGAACCAGGCGGCGGATTTACAGGGCGAGGGCTATCAACTCGATCAGTCCCGCCTGGCCTTTGGGGCAGGCGGGGTCTCTGGGGTTGGGCTCGGAGAGAGTCGCCAGAAGATGTTTTATTTGCCCGAGGCCCACACGGACTTTATTTTCGCCGTGATTGGCGAAGAAATCGGTCTGTGGGGTACCACAGGCATCGTTCTCCTGTTTGGTCTCTTTGGCGCTCGGGGGCTCCGGGTTGCGTCGTATCACCCAACACAGTTTGGTCGTTTACTCGCATTTGGCTGTACATTCCTGATCGTCTGTCAGGCCGGGATCAATATGGCGGTTGTCGTTGGCCTGCTCCCGATAACCGGACTGCCGCTGCCCTTCGTCAGCTACGGAGGGTCTGCGTTGGTCATCAGCCTTTTCTGTACTGGCATGTTGCTGAGACTCTCGCGTGAAGTCCAACCGAGGGAGGATGCCCATGCCTAGGGCGCCTCGACTTCTCTTGGCAGCGGGAGGCACCGGTGGACATCTCTTTCCTGGAGTTGCGGTGGCAGAGTTCGCGCAGCGACAGGCTGGTGCGGAGGTGTTGTTTGTTGGCACCGCCGGTGGAATGGAGAAGGACGTCATCCCACAACTTGGATTTTCTTTACGTTTCATTCCGGCTGAGCAGCTCCGCGGACGAACGCGATGGGGAAAAATCCGATCCATAGGAGTCGCTGGTTATGGCGTTGGGGCCGCGTGGCGTATCATCCGTGAGTTCGCTCCCGACGTGGTCTTCAGTATAGGTGGCTATGCATCTGCTCCGACCGTCTTGGCTGGTTGGCTGCAGCGTATCCCCTGCGTTCTGCTTGAGCCCAACGCGATTCCTGGGTTGGCAAACCGTTTCCTGAGCTGGTTTGCCACCCGCGTCTGTCTCGGATTTGAAACGGCCGCCCGCTTCTTCCCCACCCATAAAGTTGTCCATACTGGCAACCCGGTCCGGTCCGCCTTACGGCCAGCGCTCCAACCGGCAGCAACAGACAAGCCTTTTACCATTCTCGTCTTTGGTGGCAGCGCCGGCGCACACCGGCTCAACCATATTGTGCCGCAGGCCCTCGCGCGCTTAGACAGGAAACGAAGCAGACAGAAGAGTACAGACCTAACCCCATCGATACAGATCATCCATCAGACCGGCCAAGCTGAGCACGCAGATGTCTCAGCCGCTTATGCGGCTGAGGGGATAGCGGCCCGAGTGGTACCGTTTATTGACGCCATGCAGGAGGTGTATGCTGAGGCCGACCTCGTGATTTGCCGGGCTGGAGCGATAACGGCCGCGGAGCTGACCCTGCTCGGCAAGCCGGCCATCCTGATTCCCTACCCATACGCGGCAGACGACCACCAGCGGGCTAATGCCGAGGCCCTTGTACAGGTGGGCGCGGCGGTGATGCTCCTGGACCACGCGCTGTCCCCCGAGTTACTTGAGCAAACGATTGTGCGCCTCGTCCAGCACAGAGACATGTTAGGAAATATGGCCCGAGCGGCGGTCGCTTTAGGCCATCCCGACGCGACCGCTGCCGTCGTACAGACCTGTTTTGCCTGCACCCCGTATGTGTCTTCTTTCGGTCAGGAGGTTCAGTGTCAGGAAAAATGAAGAAACGGAAACCGAGCGGCAGCGTAGACCGCTGGCCGGCCGGGGCTGATACGCCGCCACCCGTGGCTGTGGGGCTCCAGATGCCACCCGCTCGGGCTCCCCTTCCCCTTCACGCGAACGCGGCGTCCGAGACGCCGGTCTTGTTTAATACCAACCGGCGGATTCATTTTGTCGGTATTGGCGGAGTCGGCATGAGCGGCATTGCCGAAGTCTTGCTCAATCTCGGCTATCACATTAGTGGCTCGGATCTGACCGAATCTGAAACAACGCTGCGCTTGAAACGCAACGGCGCGCACATTGTGTATGGTCACCAACCACAGCACGTCCATGCCGATACCGATGTTGTGGTCATCTCGTCGGCTGTCAAATATGCGAACCCGGAAGTCGTGCGTGCCCGCGCGCTCAGTATCCCAGTCATTCCCCGGGCCGAAATGCTGGCCGAGCTGATGCGCCTCAAATACGGCATCGCGGTTGCCGGGACGCATGGGAAGACGACGACGACCTCCTTGATCGCAACCGTCCTGGCCCACGCCCACTTTGATCCAACCATGGTTATTGGTGGACGGCTCAACGTGCTGGGGTCCAATGCCCGGTTAGGACAGGGACGTTTTCTGGTTGCCGAAGCCGACGAGAGTGATGGGACGTTTCTCCTGCTCAGCCCAACGATTGGTGTGGTGACCAATATTGATCCCGAGCATCTTGACTATTATGGACATATGGATCGCGTCCAGACCGCCTATCTTGACTTTATCAATCGCCTCCCCTTTTACGGCCGCGCCGTGCTGTGCCTGGACAGCGTGCATGTCCGTGCGCTGCTTCCCCAGGTACGCAAGCGGTTTGTGACCTATGGCCTGAGTCCGGAGGCGGATGTGCAGGCCAAACAGCTGACGGTCTCCGGCCTCACCACACGGTGTGAGGTCTGGCGCGGAACAGCGCGCCTGGGCGATATTCAACTGCACTTGCCCGGACGCCACGCTGCGCTGAATGCCCTGGCTGCAGTGGCAGTCGCCCTTGAGCTGGAGATTCCGTTTTCTCAAGTCCAGGAGGCCCTGCACAAATTTACCGGCATTCAGCGACGCTTTGAGATAAAGGGGGAAGCGGGAGAGGTACTGGTGGTTGACGATTACGCCCATCACCCGGAAGAATTACGCGCCACCTTCCGTGCTGCCAGAGAGGGCTTTGGGCGCCGTTTGGTCGCGCTCTTTCAGCCCCATCGCTACTCACGCACCGCTTACCTGTTCGACGACTTCCTGTCTGCGTTTGACGATGCGGACGTTTTGGTCCTGACGGAAATTTACCCCGCTGGTGAGGAGCCCCAGACTGATATCTCGGGGGAAAAGCTCTATCACGCCATCAAACGGCGTGGCCATGCTGAGGTCTATTTTGTCCCGCACCGCGCAGAGCTGGCACAGATGGCGCAGACCATCGTCCGGGCGGGGGACTTGGTGTTGACCTTAGGGGCCGGGGATATTGCCCAGACCGGGCCCGAGTTGCTCGCACAACTGCGGAGTGGAGGCGTCAATGCAAGCTGAGGTGCGGACGGCATTGAAGACGCAGCTGCGCGCCCTCGGCCCGTGTGTGCGCTTCGATGTTGGTCTGGCCCGCTACACGTCTTTTCGTATTGGTGGGCCAGCCGATATTTTTGTCGAACCGAATACCATGGAAGAGCTGCAGGAGCTGATGCGCCTGGTGACGGAATATGGAGCACCCTGTTTTCTCCTCGGAGGGGGGACGAATGTCCTCGTTAGTGACAAAGGGGTTCGCGGGATCGTGATTCGGCTGGGGCGGGGTTTCGACTACGCAGCGTGGGAGACCCAGCCTGAGCAGACGCAGACCGCACAGGTTCGTGTCGGTGCCGGCCGTTCATTGGGCCGATTCGTGCGAGAAGCTGCACGCAAAGGGTATGGGGGAGTGGAATTTGCCGAGGGGATTCCTGGTCGCGTGGGGGGAGGCCTCTTGATGAATGCGGGGGCCTTTGGGGGTGAACTGAGTGAAGTAGTTGAGACCATTTCGGGGGTAACCCACACAGGCCAGTCTCTGCGATTATCCAATACCTCGATTGGCTTTGCCTATAGAACGACTGCACTCCCGCCACAATTTATTGTGAGTGAGGTGGCGTTCCGGCTCCGGCAAAAGCCCCGAGCCAGGATTACGGCCGCGATGCAACAGGCGCGCGAAAAACGGAACCGCCGTCAGCCCCACGGATACCCGAACGCCGGGTCCATTTTTAAGAACCCACCGGGACGCTATGCGGGGCGCATGATTGAGGCGGTGGGCGGCAAGGGCAGCCGTCAGGGGCAGGCCCAGGTTTCTGAGCAGCACGCCAATTTTATTGTGAATACGGGCGGGGCCACGGCGAGCCAGGTATGGCGTCTCATAGAACAGGTGCAACGTCAGGTATGGCAAGAAGAACGGGTCTGGCTTGAGCCCGAGGTCCGAAGGGTTGGAGAATGGTAGCCGAGATGAAATCCGAACAGCGTGTCGGGGTGCTCTGGGGTGGACTGTCGGCGGAACGAGAGATTTCCCGGCTGACCGGGGAGGCGGTCTGCGCAGCGTTGGAGGCGCGCGGCTATAGCGTCCAGGCTATCCCGGTTGAACCCGATGGCGGCTGGATTGCTCAGGCGCAAAAGACGGATGTCATTTTTATCGCCCTGCATGGGAAGTTCGGAGAAGATGGAGCTGTGCAAGGCGTACTGGAAACCCTGGGGATTCCGTACACGGGGTCCAGCGTCTTGGCGAGTGCTGTCGCCATGAATAAGCCGATGGCAAAACGGATCTGGCAAACCTATGATTTGCCAACGCCCGACTGGCAGATTGTTGCGCAGGGGACGCCGGCTGAGCAGGTCGTGTGCTCCTACCCGATCGTAGTCAAGCCGATTGCGGAAGGATCGAGTGTTGGGGTGAGTATCGTCCGCTCCGAGGCGAGGCTCACCTCCGCCCTGACTCAGGCGTTTCAGTATGACACGTCGAGTTTGGTGGAAGCCTATATTCCCGGGCAAGAAGTCACTGTCGGTATTCTCAAGGGACAGGCGATTGGCGCAATGGAAGTGATTGCCAAGGGTGAATTCCATTCCTATGAGATCAAATATACACCGGGGCGGGAAGAATTTCTCATGCCCGCCCCGCTACCGGAAGCAACCTATGCGCAGGTCCTCAAGCTGGCGCGGCAGGCGCACCGTGCCCTCGAGTGCGGCGGATATAGTCGAGTCGATATGCGAGTCAGTCCGGCTGGGGAGATTTTTCTGATCGAGTTGAACTCGCTACCGGGCTTAACAGGATTGAGTTATTTACCACGCATCGCCGCTCATCATGGACTGTCCTATGAGGATCTCGTGGAGGCTATCCTGCAGCAGGCAACCCTCCATATTCCGCGAGGAGAAGTATGAGCCCCCCAGCCCACAAAAAGTCCTCTGGGTCTTTGGGTCTTTGGGTCTTTGGGTCTCATAGACTCAAGAGACTCTACCGACTCAAGAGACGCTTCATCTTATGGGGGCTCGTTTGTGTCGTTTGCAGTATCGGGGGGATCGTCTTGGTACACTATGTCGAGCAGCACCCGTACTTCGCTGCGACAGATATTGTTGTCTCAACTGACGGTAGACTCACGCCGGACGAGATCAGACAGTGGGCAGGAATGACGCCGGGGATGAATATTATCGCTCTGGACGTCCAGACCGTGGAGCAGCGTTTACGGCACCACCCCTGGGTCCACGCTGCCGCTGTCACCCGGGAGTTCCCGCAGCGTATTTACCTGACTATCCGAGAGCGTCATCCCATAGCGCGCATCCGGCGTCCAGAAGCCGCGTATCTGGATGGGAACGGTGACAGTTTTATCGCTCCCGCATCGAGTGCGTACGATCTGCCGTATGTGAGCGGACTTGAGCGCGTGCCCCTGGAAACGCAGACGGTCAGGACGGTCCTAGCCGGAGTTCGGTTGTGTCTCTCGCTGATACAGGAATGGAACGTTGCACTGTCCGAAATTCATTGGGACGACCGGCGAGGATATACGCTGTTTTTGTCCGACCGTCAGGTCGTGATTCGGCTGGGTCAGCAGATCCGCCCCACCGTGTTTGTGCCGATACAACGGGTACTGGAGCGCTGGCCGCAAGACCGACGGGCAACTGTTTTTGATGCGCGCTTTACCGATCAGATTGTGGCCTCCCCTCTTCCATTGAGACTGGATAAGGGGAAAAAGAGGAAACGTGTCCAGCATCTCCTGTCTCCTGGAGGACACATTCCCTCTTTGGGACGTGGACTTAACTCGCACGCTTAGGGGGGCGGTATGGAGAATATGGAGAACAAGGATTCCCTATTGGTGAGTGTTGATATTGGAACGTATCAGACATCGGTCGTCGTTGCGGAAAGAACGCACGATGGGCTGGCCGTTTTGGGGATGGGGACCGCACCGTCTCAGGGCGTACGCAAGGGCCTCGTCACCAATGTTGAGAACGCGGCCCAGGGGCTACAACAGGCGGTGGCTGAAGCCGAGGCCAATACAAGCTGCGAAATTCATAATGTGTCTGTCAGCCTGACCGGTGGACATATGGAGGGAATTTTGAGTCAGGGCGTTGTCCGAATCAAAGGTGGCGAGGTGTCTGCGGACGATGTGCAGGAAGTGGTTACGGTAGCCCGGACGATCGCCTTGCCCCCGGAGTGTGAGACTTTGCACGTCTTTCCACAGGGGTTTCTGGTGGATGGACAAGAGCGTGGTCGTGACCCCGTTGGGGCAAGTGGCGTGCGGCTTGAGACCGATGTCCATGTTATCAGCGTTTCTTCAACCGCCCTGTACGCCCTCCAGAAATGCTGTGAGCGGGCGGGGCTCTATCTCAACGGTGTGTACTATGGCGCGCTAGCGGCAGCCGAGGCCGTCTTGACTCCGGAGGAAAAAGAGTTGGGCGTTGTGGTGATCGACATTGGGGCGGGTACGACCAGTGTGGCCGCTTTTTGTCAAGGCGTCGTCTATTATACTGCGGTTTTGCCGGTTGGTGGGGAAAACGTGACGAACGACCTGGCCGTGGGTCTCTGTATTCCAGTGGCAGAGGCAGAACGGCTGAAACAGCAGCACGGCTGTGCGTTGACCAGCCTGATTGCGCCGGGCGAGGTGATTGAAATGCCGCGCATCGGTGAGCGTGATGCCGCTCCGCTCCCGCGGCGGAAAATGAGCGAGATTATCGAACCGCGGATTGAAGAGATCTTTGAGCTCGTCCGAGAGCAACTTGATTTTGGGGGCCTCTCAGACCGGCTCGGCGCGGGTGTGGTCCTCACCGGCGGGAGTGCGCTCCTTGAGGGTGTACCGGATCTCGCCCAACGCGTCTTCCGTATGGCGGCGCGGCGGGGTGCGCCGCGGTGGACGAGCGATGCGGTTGATCCGAAGAGTGAACGTGTCCCGCCTTTGATATCTATGGAAGGACACGTTCACTCTTCAGCCCAGAGTCCTATGTATGCGGCCAACATCGGCCTGATCCTGTGTCAGGCGCAGGATACGCTCCGCCCTCTGGCTCAGGTACGGAACGGACAGAACTGGCAATATATGCGGGAGCGAGTCGTCGAATGGTTTCGGGAATTTTTTTAGACCATAGCCTCTCCTGTGGAGGCATGCTAACTGAGGATAAAGGAGGTGGGAGATGATTGAGTTTGTGGAGAATGAGAGTAGTGGGGCTCAGCTCCGTATCATTGGGATTGGAGGGGCTGGAGGGAATGCCATTAATACGATGATCAGTGGTGGGCTGTCAGGCGTTGACTTTATTGTGGCGAATACCGACGCGCAAGCGTTGCGGGTCAATTTGGCACCGACCAAGATTCAACTTGGCTCCGAGTTGACCAAAGGACTCGGAGCGGGCGCCAATCCTGAGATCGGTCGCAATGCCACGCTGGAAACCGAGGACGAGCTACGGCAGCAGCTCGTTGGGGCCGATATGGTCTTCGTTACGGCGGGGATGGGCGGAGGAACCGGTACCGGTGGGGCACCCATTGTCGCTCGGCTGGCAAAGGAAAGTGGAGCGTTGACCGTTGGAGTTGTGACCAAGCCGTTTCTCTTTGAGGGGAATCGACGCATGCGGCAGGCCGATGAGGGTATCCACGAGTTGAAAGAAAATGTGGATACGCTGATCTGTATTCCGAACCAACGTTTATTGGCGATGGCGAGTCGCAGTCAGCCACTCATCGAAGCCTTTCACAAGGCGGATGAGGTTTTACTCCAGGCCGTTCGAGGCATTTCTGACCTGATTATGGTGAGTGGTCTGATTAACCTCGACTTTGCAGACGTGCGGACCATCATGGCCGAGATGGGGATGGCAATTATGGGGGCCTCTACAGCGAGTGGAGAGAACCGGGCAGAAGAGGCCGCACGTCGGGCCATTGCCAGCCCGCTGCTTGAAGATATTTCCATTAGTGGGGCACGCGGCGTGCTGATCAATGTGACCGGTGGACGGAGTCTCACCCTGCACGAAGTCAATGAGGCGGCCTCGCTGATCCAAGAAGAAGCGGCTGAAGATGCCAACATTATCTTTGGCGCGGTCATTGACGAGACCATAGAGGAAGAGCTGCTCATTACGGTCATTGCCACCGGATTTGGCGAAAAGGAATTGGAGCGGCCGAAAACGCCAACGCTCAGCGCGGTGGCTGGAGGAAGACGGAATACAAAAGGATCGCTCAGGACATTTGATCCAGCAGTGCTGGAACAACCAGCCTATGCACGGAGACGCACACTCGGGCAAAGCTCGGTCGTTCCTTCGGCAAAAAATCTGGACTCGGAGCAGAGCGATGAGCTTGCCGAAGAGATGCCCGTGTTTCTCAGAAAGCGGGCGAATTAAGAGGAGCGACCCTATTCGGCCATGCATAATGCGGGCTTCCGGCCCGCACTCCGGAACCCTGACTCCCATGCGTTTGGGAGGAGAACGCTGCTTTTATGTGGCTGACCACCGAACGGGCGCGTAACCGTCTGGCGGCTGAAAAGTCCATTTTTTCAGCCGCCATTGATGGAGACATTTCGCTCTGCCTCATTTATCCGAACGAGTACGCGGTCGGGATGTCAAATCTGGGTTTCCAGGCTGCCTATAAAATCTTTACCCAACATGAGAGCTGCCGCTGTGAGCGAGCGTTTCTCCCTGACCCGGACGAGGCCGCCGCGCTGCGACGGACGGGTGCGCCGCTCGCCTCGCTCGAGACCCAACGACCCCTGGCCGATTTTGAAATCCTGGCTTTCTCGATTTCGTTTGAAACGGACTATCTGCATATCCTTGATATGCTGGCGGCCGCGCATATTCCGCTCCGGGCCGCGGAACGGACTCCGCACCATCCCCTGGTTATTGCCGGCGGACCAGCAACCTTTCTCAACCCCGAGCCTATTGCCGATTTTATTGATCTGTTCCTGATCGGTGAAGGTGAGGAAATGATCCCAGAATTTCTGGAGCGCTACGCGTCGCTGGAGCGGGAGACGAACGACCCGGCGCTGCGCTTGCAGGCGCTCAGTCCCATAGCCGGCGCCTATGTGCCGGCCTTGTTCCATCCCGCGTATGATGAAACTGGGCATCTGGCCCAGGTGACTCGTGTTACCCCGCCTGCCCAGACTTCTCATACAGACCATACCGTGTCGGCGTGCAGCCCTGAGCCGAGGGTACAGCGTCGCTTAGTCATGGATTTGGACGCCTATCCAACGACGTCGCAGCTCCTGACCCAGGAAACCGTCTTTGGCGATATGTTTCTCATTGAGGCGAGTCGAGGCTGTGAGTGGGGCTGTCGGTTTTGTGCAGCCGGCTTTATGTATCGACCCGTCCGCTATCGCAGTACGGCAGCCTTAACACAACAAGCGACGCAAGGCTTACAGGAACGACAGACCATTGGCCTGATTGGAGCGGAGATGGCCAGCCAGCCGGGCATTGCCAGCCTGTGCGAGTTTATTGGTCAGGCCGGTGGCCGCGCATCTCCGTCCTCCTTAAAAGCCGATGTGATCACCCAGGATTTGGCACGCGCGATTGGACGCAATAATACTCATTCGGTCACCGTCGCACCGGAAGCGGGTTCGGAGCGGATGCGCCGGGTGATTAATAAGAACCTCACCGAGCCGGAGATCCTGCGCGCAACAGAGCTGTTAGTCGGTGGAGGGGTACAAGCCCTCAAGCTGTACTTCATGCTGGGCCTGCCAACCGAGACCCAGGACGATGTTGATGCCATTGCCGCGCTGACGCAGGAAATTCACAGCCGGTTTTGCGGCAAACGGGCCAAGATTGGAAGGATTACCTTATCGATCAATGCCTTTGTACCCAAGCCGTGGACCCCGCTTCAGTGGGAGCCTATGGAAGAACTCCCTGCCCTCCGGCGCAAGATGGCACGCTTGCAGAAACAACTTGCTCGTCTGCCGCGCGTGACGGTCGATATCGAGTCGCCGAGGGAGGCATACTACCAGACTGTCCTTTCACGTGGAGACCGGCGTGTCGGTCAGCTACTGCTCGATATCCACATACACGGGGGCGATTGGTGGAGCGTGGTCCAACGCTGGCGGCGTGAGGCAAAACGCCGGCCCGGCGCCCCCCTCGATTCCGCTCAGGACAGGCCCAATCCCGACTTTTTTGTTCACCGCCGATATGACTCGGAGGAGCGGCTGCCCTGGGATTTTATCGATCACGGGGTGGACAAACACTATCTGTGGGTCGAATGGCGTAAGGCCATACTGGAACGGCAAACGCCACCGTGTGATGTGACCTCGTGCCAGAGTTGCTCCGCGTGTTAGCCAGAGGGCACGAGCGATGATTTTTGGCATTGGCAATGACCTGGCCGAGGTTGATCGCATCCGGACCGCGCTCGAACGCCCCCGAACGGGGCGGCGCTTCCGCGAGCGCGTCTTCACTACCGGTGAGCAGGCTTATTGCGAGCGCCGGGGGAAAGGCAAGTATCAGAGTTATGCCGCGCGCTTTGCGGCCAAAGAAGCCACAATGAAAGCCCTGGGTCGCGGCTGGGGCCACGCCGTTGGCTGGCGTGATGTTGAGGTCGTGCGACAGCGTGGCTCACGTCCCGAGATTGTCCTGCATGGCAAGGCAAAAGCGTTCGCTGCCGAGCACCATATCCGCCGTTTTCACCTGGCACTAACCCACACGGCGACATTAGCCGAAGCTCAGGTTATGGCCGAGTTATAAGAAGTTGGAGGGGCGCGGTCGTCGCCCCCCTCTGCTCGACCCGTTACCTCGTGTCGAGTGAAACCCTGTTCCCGTGGGCCAGCAGGTCGGCCACGGTCTGGAGAAACGCCCCGGCCGGAGCCCCGTCTATCACGCGGTGATCGAACGTCAGGCTCAAGACCATCATCGAACGCCTGGTGACCTCGCCGCGATAGATCACCGGTTTTTCAACGATCCGACCGACGCCGAGAATGCCGGACTGCGGGGCATTGATGATGGGAGTAAAGGCATCAACGCCGTACATACCCAGGTTGGAGACGGTAAACGTTCCACCCGATACTTCTTCGAGCTTGAGCTGACTGGCGCGGGCCTTCTCGGCTAAGGTCTTGGCCTCTGCAGCAATATCTTTGAGCGATTTTTTGTCCGCATCCCGGACGACCGGAACAATCAAGCCCTCGTCCAGAGCCACCGCCAAGCCCACGTGGATGTCGTTGTGCACATGGATGATATTCCCTTCGAGGGAGGCGTTCATGCGCGGGTGCTGCCTGAGGGCATGGGCACAGGCCTGCACAATAAAATCGGTATACGTGACGTTGAATTCCTGGCGGACTTCTTGACGACGATCGATCAACTGCGTGACATCGGCTTCTGTACTGATGGTGAGCTGAGCACTGCCCTGAAGGCTCTGATGCATGCGCTCGGCAATCACTTTTCGCATGCCGCGTAACGGAATGTCTTCCGCCGCGGCCGGCGTCGCGGTTGGTGCCGGTGGTGGAGCAGCTTGACCTCCACTATCAATAGTTTTCTGCACATCTTCGCGGGTGATCCGACCGCGCGGACCAGTCCCGGCCACGCCGGAGAGATCAATGCTATGTTCTTTTGCCAGCTTCCGGGCAGCGGGCGTGACAGGCACGCGGCCACGCTTCTCTTGCGGCGCCGGAGACGGCGCGGAAGTAGCCACTGGAGCAGGCTCGGGCGGGGCAGCTGCCGGAGCGGCGGCCGGCGCGTCTGCGTAGCGTGCGGCGACTTCAGCCACCTCCTCGCCCGCTTCCGCGATAATGGCGACGGGCAGCCCGACTCCGACCACGGCTTCGACCGCATACAGCAATTTGGCGACCGTTCCATCCGCGGACGCTTCGACTTCATACAGCACTTTTTCGGTTTCGACCTCAAACAGGGCTTCACCAGTTTTTATGGCATCGCCCTCGGATTTGAACCATTGTTGGATCGTGCCCTCGGTCATAGTCAGACCGAACTTTGGCATTACGACTTCTACGGCCACAGGTGTATCCTTTCTTTCCTCAGAAGCTGAGGCGGAGGGAAGCTTACCCCAGCATCTCCTTGACAGTCGCGGAAATCTTCTTGTCGTTGGGAAGAATGAATTTTTCTAACGGGGGGCTGAACGGGACCGGGACATCTGGAGCCGCCAAGCGCTTGACCGGGGCGTCCAGGGAGTCGAAACCCTTATCTGCAATGACGGCCGAGATTTCTGCTGCCGCGCCGCACCGCAGATGGCCCTCATCAACCACCAAGACGTTATGCGTCTTGGCCACGGAGGAGAGGATCGTCTCTTCGTCCAGCGGAATCAGACTGCGCGGGTCTATGACTTCAGCAGAAATGCCATCCTCTTCCAGCGCTTTTGCGGCCTTGAGCGCTTGGGAGACCATATAGCCGATCGCAACAATGGTGACGTCTGAGCCTTCGCGTTTTACCGCGGCCTGCCCGATGGGCACAAGATACTCCTCCTCCGGGACTTCTTCTTTGCTTCGGCCCAGCTTGAGATGCTCAAAAACCAGCACGGGGTTATTGTCCCGAATGGCGCTTTTGAGCAGGCCCTTCATATCGTAGGCACCCGAGGGAACCACAATTTTGAGTCCGGGCACACTCATGAACTGGGAGTAGACCGTCTCGGAATGCTGGGCGGCTGCCGAGCCGACCGCACCGCAGACGGCACGAAACGTAATAGGCATATCAGCCTGACCGCCCGACATATAGCGCAGCTTGGCCGCCTGATTACAGACCTGATCCCAGCAGCAGTAGAAAAAGCTGGCAAACTCGATTTCAACAATCGGCCGCATCCCCGCCATGGCTGCGCCGACCCCGGCGCCGGCATAGCCGGCTTCTGAAATGGGAGCGTTCAGAATCCGCTCGGCACCGAACTCATCGGTCAAGCCGCTGGTCGCGCCAAAAGCACCGACCCAGATATCCAGGCCCATCATGAAGGTTGCCGGGTCGTGTCGGAGTTCCTCGGCGAGGGCCGTATTAATCGCTTGAATAAAATTCATTTCAGGCATGATTTCCCCCTACGCGACTGAGAACATATCGTCCAGGGCTTCCTCAGGCTGCGGATACGGGCTGTCCTGGGCAAACTGAACAGCGTCATCGATAGCCTGCTTCACCTCGACCTGAACGGCAGTGAGCGCTTCCTCGCTGAAGGTGTCCGGTACGAAACGTTGCTCAAAGGTAATGAGCGGACAACGCTTCTTCCACGCTTCTATTTCGTCTGAGGGACGATAACTGCGCTTACCGAGAAAGGCTTCCTCGCCCACCACGTGGCCTTCCCAGCGGTAGGTTTTACATTCAATCAACGTTGGGCCTTCGCCCTTGCGCGCGCGTTCAACCGCCTGACTGGTGGCTTCATAGACCTCGACGACGTCATTACCGTTGACCACCACGCCGGGCATATCATGGCCGCGCGCCCGGTCGGCAATATCCTTGACCGAGGTGACGTCCTTCCCCGCGGTAAACTCTCCGTACAAATTGTTTTCACACACATACACAACGGGCAGCTTCCAGGACGAGGCGATATTGAGCGATTCGTGAAACGTGCCCTCATTCGAGGCGCCGTCACCAAAGAAACAGGCGGCGACCTCTCCGCTGCCACGCACCTTTGCCGCCAGACCCGCGCCAGTCGCAATCGGTAAACCGGCGCCCACAATGCCGTTCGCCCCCAAGATACCCAGCTCGAAATTGGCAATATGCATGGAGCCGCCCTTGCCCTTGCAGTAGCCGGTCTTTTTGCCGAACAACTCGGCCATCATGGGTTTGACTTCGCCGCCCTTGGCGATCAAATGGCCGTGACCGCGGTGGGTGCTGGTAATATAATCCTGCTTGGTCAAAGCGGCTGCGACGCCGGTGGCGGAGGCCTCTTCGCCAATTGAGACATGGACAAAGCCAGGGATTTGGCCCTCTTGAAAAATATCGCGCACACGAGACTCAAACTGCCGGATGGTCTGCATCGTCCGATACATATCGAGCAGCTTGTCTGTACTCAGGGTGGTATCCGCCATAGACATTTCCTCCTTTGGTGTTCACGCGGAAAGCCTCGTCTTCATAGTCTGAAACAGGGGCGGAGGTCAACAACACCGCAGTGAGGAGACTCACGATACACGGCCGAAGGCGGCTCAAGCAGTCTATTTGAGCGATATCTTTATTAGGAATCCTTTGCTGCAAGGCTGTCGCTTTAGTGCTCCCATTCGTTGGTCCCGGGTATGCTTTGCAACATACCAGTCGGCAAAAAGCGTCTCGATAAGTTCGAGTAGAAGCTGCGCCTCTCCAGGCTCCACAGAAACAATCAAGTCCACATCCTTCTCCATGTGTGCGCCGATATTTCCGACACCACGTACCGAGTCAATTGCTTCCCATGTCGCTTTATCTACCTTCCCTTGAATAGCTTCTATCTCCTGTTTGAGCGTCCTCTTGTCATTCACGCCCCAAAAGTCTCGGATCATACCTTGCAAGCATCGCCTACTTAGCGTTGCTGAAGCTTTAGGGCTTAGATCTCGAATACGGCACGCTTCAGAATAATCTTCGACGATTTGAGGGGGGATATAGTCTGGTTGTGGCTTTGCGGAGGATTCAGGGCGGAGTCGCCATCTCTTAAGACGTTCGCCCAATTTATACCGGAACTCCCCCGCACCCTCTGCCTCATGCCAAGAGACAGAGAGGGAAAGCTCGTGGCAATTCTGATTTGGACATACAGCTGAAATCACTTGTAATCCGGTAAGGCCAGACTTATAGCGAAGCCCACAAATAAGTAGACAGGGGGAGGGAACTCTGTCAGGCTGACGGGATGCGATGTTCGTCAGATTTACGCAAACGGGTAATCGATTTTGTGAGAGGTGGCGGGAGCAAGGCCGCAGCGGCGCGCCGGTTTCAGGTCTCAAGAGCGAGTGTCTATCACTGGGTGACGGCCCCGGACGGGCTGGCCTACCAGCGGCCTGGCCCTCGTGGTCCTAGCCGGCTCGATTGGGCAGCGTTGCGGGCGCACGTGCAGCAGTATCCAGATCGGACGCAAAAGGAACGCGCGCAGCACTTTGGGGTGTCCCGCCATTGTATCTGGTACGCCTTACGGCAGATGGGAGTGACGTGGAAAAAAAACGATGGGCTACACCGAGCGGAGTCGGAGGAAAAGAAAACCCTCCCTGCGGCTGCGAGAGCGCTATACGCGCCGGGGTAAAGAGTGTGTCTACGTGGATGAGAGCGGGTTCGGTCCCACCATGACCCGCCAGTACGCCTATGCGCCGAAGGGGCGGCGGGTCTACGGACTGCGCTCCGGCCACCGGCGTCCTCGGACTTCCCTCATTGCCGCGCGGATAGGAAACCGCTTTACCGCTCCGCTCCTGTTTGAGGGCACCTGCAACACAGCAGTCTTCAATCACTGGCTGGACACCCAACTCTGCCCTCGCTTGAACGCTACTCAGGTCGGGGTGATGGATAATGTCCCCTTTCACAAAAGTGCCAAGACCCGAGAGCTGATTGAATGTACTGGTGCCACACTCCTCTTCTTGCCGCCGTACTCCCCCGACCTCAACCCCATTGAACACGACTTCGCCATCCTCAAACGCCGGCGCGAATATAATGAACACGCCACGCTCGACGCCCTTATCCAAGCGTATACATAATCATGGGCGCTGCTATAACTCGATCGTTCGGAAACTAAAAATCTATCTGATCACTTTGAACGTCGACGGCCTGAAGAACTATGTCATGCTGACAATATGGGCATGTGTAACTATTAGCGGGTATTGGAACTGCTCCTGTGTAGAGTATGGTTAAGCGATTTCAGTGAGGCGATTTATGACTCGACATTATCGGGAGGTCAGATTGAGACCTAGCCGGCTACAAAAAACTGATATTTCAATCTCGTTGCAAGCTCGACAGCGGAACCGCTATTGCGGTGGAAGGATAGCCGACACGGCAATGGCCTGACCGCCTGGAGGGAACACCGTATCGTCTTCGCTCTTTATCTGCTCACCCTGATACTGCCCATTGTCTCTTGACGGGTTTGTCAGAATGGCAACGCTGCGGTCGGTGAGGTTTACAATCCAGTATTCAGGGATGCCGCTTGCCGCATACGCCTGGGCCTTCTGGACCTGATCGTAGGCCAGGGAACTGTCCGCGACTTCTATGACGACCATAACTTGGTCCGCCCGCGGATGGTGCTGAGCATAATCGCTTGGGTCAGGTTGACAGATGACAATATCCGGTTCGGGTTCACTCCAATCGTTTAAAACAATCGGCGCCTGGACACGAATATAGGCGGCATCCCCCACGACCGGCAAAAGCGTGAATAAGAGACGATGAATGGTTGCCGCATGGGGACTGTTCTGTGGACTCATGGTAATAATGACTCCGTCGAGCAGTTCGACTCGCTCATCTGCCAGGAGACGAGACTCTGCCAGGCGGTGGTACTCTTGACGGGTAAAACGATGGGGCGTTGGAGCTGCCGGCGCGCTGTGCGTCATGAGCCTAGTCTAGTCCCCTTGGTGGGGGAAGACAATAAAGTGGGTTCGCGTTTCCACGAGACGGAAAACCCGAGACAGCGTCAGGTCTTCACCCGCACGCGATAGCCGATTTTCACCTCGCCGTTCTTCGGCACCGTGACCTCAAAACGCAGGGTATGGGCGTCGGGCTTTTCGTACTGCTCCGGAGTGGAAGCAACGACTTCCCAGTCACCGTACATGGGCTCTTCGACGCGGACTTGCACGTCTTCGTCCTTGTGATTACGGACGACGATTTGCCAGCTTACCTCTGACGAGCGGCGGGACAAACGCGTAAAACTCGTTTGGCGGCGCTCGCCAACAACGTCAAATGCCTCACCCATTTTCACGCTGACGGTTTCGTCTTTGGGCGTGTGGTCAATGCGGTCTTCACCGACAAACTGGAGGCTGCCCTGCGCGTCGGCTTTGTACACCCGCAGGGTCCCTTTAGGCAAGGGTATGCCCAGGTGATGCTGCTCGGCATTTTCGATTTCGAGATAGACGCTCACTTTTTGCCGAGGAGGCGGCGTGTCAAACGAGGTACGCACATAGTGGGGTTGGCCGCGGAGCACAAGACGTTTGGTAATGGGAATACCCACAGCAGATAAGAGCGCCATCTGCTTGGTCTGGTTGTTTTGCACTGTGGTCGGTCGCTCTAAGGTATACAGGTGGTATTCGAAAAAGGATTCTTCCTGAAACTGTGACTCTGAAGAAGCGCTAGCCATGGCGGTCGCCGCCATGAGCCGCTCACGGAAAACTTCCGGTTCAACCCGGTTGACATCGCCGGCTACCAACTTGAGCGTCGCATTACGGTATGTGGCGCCGGATTGATTATCGATGGAGACCCAGCCGGACAGGTCGGCCAGACTGTCGTCGCTGTTGAGGGCAACGACATAATCGGCCTGCCACGTAATATCATCGGTGAGGTAGGAGGCTTCAATGGTGTGCGTGCTGGCAGCCTGCGCCTGAAGCAGCCACACGAGCGTCGGCTGGGCGATCAGGTTGGCCGGCAGTTGAGGCAGAATCACCCGGCCCGGCAAACCAATCGAGATCTCGTCTCCGACTTGATAGATTGGAGAGTCGTTCGTGGCGAGCAGGGTGGCGGTCACGAGTTCGTCTTTACCGGTGAAATAGTTCTTGTCGAGCAGCCTGACTTCTTTGCCCACATATTTTTCGAGTAGGGTGTCCGGGCTGAGCAGGTCGTATTCATAATTCTGCTCCAAGACCTGAAAGTTTTCCGAGTCGTTCTGCGACCGAATAAGCACGGTTGTCGGCATAATCCGGGCCGCGACATCCATAAACTGAAGGTGGGTCAATCCCTCGGCCAGTTCAATCTCACGGACATCTTTGACCAGTCCAAGGTTGGAATTGTAGACCGTCAGTGAGACCTGGGTCTGATCAGCGTGGGTACTCGTGAGCGGAGCGGCTGAAAGCAGGTGAGCACAAAAGACCTCGAAAACAAAAAGACTCGCGGCAAGGAGCGCAATAAGCGGAAGGCGTTTCATAGGCGATATTGTGACTATTCCTTTCTCCCTGAATGCTTTCAGCATAGCGGGTTTTCCGTACGAACACCAAAAAGGCGACGGGGGTCGCGGAAGATTCACTGAGCTTCTAGGCCATCTCAAAGCGGGTCAGTAAACCCAGTTTCTTGGCCTGATAGAGCGCGTACTGAAAATAGGCAATGGAAAGAATAAACAGCACCGCAGTCAAGCCGAAGGACAGCAGCAGCGGCTGCCAGGCTAATTCCCCGGTTGCAATGGCGTATCGCAGCCCTTCAAACACATGGGTACTGGGCAGAGCGATGGCAATGCCCTGAACCCAGCCCGGCATACTGTCGAGCGGATAAAAAACGCAACTGAAAGGCTGAATAATAAATCCCACGGACCAGGCCAGGATCTGAATACGGAGACCGTAGCGAAAGATCAGGGCAGCGATGAGAATACCGATGACCCAGCCGAAGAGCAGCAGGACGCTGGTGAAGACGGCGATGGCCGTGCCGCCAATATCCATAATATTGAAGGCGTACAGGCCCCAGGCGAGGAAGGCGAGAAAAAGAAAACTCAGGATGCAGCGAATGAGGCCAATAAGACCAATCGCCACAAAGAGTTCGATCGAGGTGACTGGCGAGGCAAACAGGTTATACACATTGCGACTCCAGAAATCTTCGAGGATAAACGTCCCGACATCGGTTTGCGCCCGCCAGAATAAACTCCACAGCACAGCCCCGCCAAGAAAGAACTCCATGACCCCGGAGAACGAAGACGTTGACGCAATAAACATGCTGGTGAACCCCCACAAGAGGAGGGAGATGACCGGCCAGTACACAATGTCAAAAATACGGTCCAGACTGCGATAGCACAGACAGGTAAACTTATAGACCAAGCCCCAAATTGCCATGGTCGAAAAGCCATAGTCCTGAGAGTTCACAAAGCGCACGGGGCTCAGAGCTCCCCTCGGGCGACCTTGATGAAGACATCCTCAAGCGTTGGGCGTGAGACATGGATATCGACAATAGGGCTACCGCTCTGTGTCAGGTGCCGGAGTAAGGGGTCGAGCTGTTGGGTTGGATCATCGAGGACAAAACGCAAGCTATGGTCTCCGTTCTGCTCAGTCCGAGATATGCCATTCAGTTGACGGATGGGGGTGAGATCAGACCCGGCTTGGAAGGTCACCTCGACAACCTGGTGCGGAATGAGCCGCTTAATATGAGTAGCCGTATCAACTCGGAGAATCTCGCCTTGACTTAAAAAAGCAATCCGCCCACACAACTCTTCGACTTCATTCATATTATGTGACGTGAAAAGAATGGTTGTTTTTCGTTCCTGTTGAACGGCTTGCAGCGCCCGCCGGGTTTTTTCGGCAATGTCCGGATCAAGGCCAAGCGTACACTCATCCAGCAGCAAGAGCTCCGGGTCGTTCAGAAAGCCTTTACACAAGGTGACGCGGGTATGTTGGCCCGAGCTGAGGTGCTGCAAGCGGCGGTTGGCCAGGTCTGTAATCTCGAAGCGTTCGAGCAGTTCGTCGATTTTTCGGGGAAGCTGTTTGACGCCATAGATGCGGCCGTAGACCATCAGGTTTTCCCACACGGTCAGCACGCCGTTCATACTGGTAAACGCCGCGGCGACATTCATCCGGCGACGAATGGCAACGTGGTTGGCGGTAAAATCGTGGTCGAAAATTCGGATCGAACCGCTGTCGGCAATGATGAGGCCAAGCAGGATATTGATCGTGGTGGACTTCCCTGCTCCGTTCGGGCCGAGCAAGCCAAAGAATTCTCCCCGCGCCACGTCTAGCGAGAGACCCTGGAGGGCTTCAACCGTACCATAACGTTTCCGCAGATCACGGATTTCAAGGAGAGCCATTGGCGAGTAATGAGAGGTGTATAAGCGGCGTGAATATGGAGCGAGGGACGCCCCGCCCCATACGCTTAGATCACGCCTTTTTCTTGAAGCTGGGCGACTTCTTCGCGGCTGAGTCCGGCAAAGTGGGTGTAAATCTGCTCGTTATCATGGCCGACGGGTACGGACCCGCGCCAGACCTTGCCCGGTGTGGCGGAAAAGGAAGGGCTGACGCCGGTGCCTTTGACCCGGCCAACCTGATTGTCCTCCCACTCGACATGAACATTGCGGGCCTCGTAGTGCGGATCTTCCGCCATAGCCTGGCTATTCATGATCGGACAGCAGGCGACCTGCGCGGCATTCAACTGTTCAACAACTTCCTCGACTGTTCGTTCGGCGATCCAGCCGCGCAGCAGGGCGTCAAACTCGATGCCTTCCAGGCCGTTAATATCGGTGCTGGCGCGCTGCCATTTCTCTTCTTCCGGATCAAGATCCAAGACTCGGCACACCCGGGAAAAAACCGCCAGGCCAACCGCGCCGACCACCACCCAGCCATCGCTGGCCTGGAAGGCGTCGTAGGGTTGAAACGCGGTGGCTTTATTGCCGGTGCGCTCGCGGACAAAGCCATTGCTGAAATACTCGACCATCGTCCCCGAGAGCAGACGGTGGATCGCCTCAAACTGCGAGATATCAACGACCTGACCCGTGCCGGTACGTTGCGCGGAAATATAGCCGGCCAGGGACGACCACAGGCAAAACAGGGCCGTAATATAGTCGGCCGTCCAGGGATTGGCCCGCACTGGCGGGTCGGGGTCGGGAAAGCCGGTCTGGTACATGAGTCCACCAAAAGCCTGGCCGATCATGTCGTACGAGGCCCGCCCCAGGTAGTCCTGATGACCGCTCTGACCGTAGCCGGAGACGTGGGCGATGACGAGCTTGGGGTTAGCCTGGAGCACGGCCTCGTCGGTCAGGCCCCACTTGGTATAGGAGCCGGGCTTTGAACTCTCCATCCAGATGTCACACGACTTGACCAGCTTGAGGAACAGGTCTTTGCCCTCGGGCTTGCTGAAGTCCAGCGTGACATACCATTCGTTGCGCCGTTCCTGAATCCAGGTGGTTGCCACCTGCCCCTGGCCGTCTTTAGCGGGCAGTTGCATCCCCAAATGACGCCAGGCCGCGTCGCCCTCTCCGGTGCGTTCGATCTGAATCACCTCGGCGCCCATTTCCGCGGCTAGGGCAGCGGCAAACGGCTGGGCGACTAAGGTTCCGCTTGATACAATCCGCACGCCCTGCAACGGGCCGAACTGTTCGGGTAGCAATGATGCCGGACGTGTCTCCATACCGATCCTCCCACAATATCCTGCAATGTGCTGTCCATCCCTAACGGAAATCAAGGCTGAAGAAAAGGCTGCTTGAACGGCCAGAGACCAGGCTATATATCGCAGAGCATATCGGTCCAGGTTTGCGCGCTCGGATCGGTCAGGAAAAGGAGGACTTATGTATAAAGTCATTGGTATTCTCAAGCGGCCTGAAGGGATGGCGCTGGCAGACTTTCGTCGCTGGTGGCTGGAAGAACACGCCCCCAAGGTGAAGAAATGGCCCGGCTTGAAACGTTACTGTATTAACCTGGCGACAACCGACGACCAGCGCTACGACGGCGTGGCCGAGGTCTGGTTTGAGACACAGGCAGATATGGACAAGGTCTTCGGCACCCCTGAAGGCCAGACGGCCAGAAACAGCGCGATGGGCGGCTCCACGGAAATTGTGATCTTATTAACGGAAGAAAATGTAATGGTGGACGGGTGAGAGGAGCGATAGAAAGAGAAGATAGAGAAGGGGGCGGTCCGTGCACCGCCCCGTTTTTTTAACGCTTAGCTTTTTAGCGATCAGTACTGCGCAGCACCTGTCCGGGTAAGCCCCCTTGATACTCGTCATCCTGATACAGGACGTTGCCGGATACGACCGTCGTCCTGATGCCTTTGGATTTGGCAACAAAACGTTTTCCGCCACCGGGCAGGTCCCAGACATATTCCGGGTCCTTGGCATCGACCGTATCAGGATCGAACAGCGTGAGGTCAGCCACCAGGCCCGGAGCGATCCGCCCCCGGTTGGGAATACCGAACAGATCGGCCGGGACTGAGGTCAGCCGCCGGACGCCTTCTTCAAGGCTCAACACCTGGTTGTCCCGCACCCAGCGACCGAGCAGATAGGTCGCATAGCCCGCATCGCACAACATGTCCACGTGCGCGCCGCCGTCGGACAGGCCGATCAGAAAACGGGGATCACTGACCAGATTCTTCACCCCTTCGGGTTCGAAATTGAACGCCTGGAGGTCGAACATCAACTCCAGGCGGTCGGCCACCGCCAGGTCGAGAAAAGCGTCCACCACGTCCTTGCCCTGGTCGCGGGCAATCTCGGCCACCGTCTTCTTGCTGGCAACATGTGGTTTGACCGCCTCAGTGTTGGCATCAATCACGGTCATCCGTCCCCACTGGCCGCGAAAGATACGCCGCTTATCCATCTCTTCGCGAAAGGCGTTGCGAAAACCCGGATCGGCATAAATCTGCATCTGCTCTTCGACACTCTTGTTGAAGACGTGGTGCCAGGCCGAAAAAATCGCGAAGATGAACGGGTTCTTCATATTGAACTGGACCCGCAGCGGGCGGCAGGTGACCTGCGGTACGGCTTTGTCCCAACCGAGGATGGGTTGAACTTTCTCCACGGCGTTGAGATAGGACTCCGGCTTGCCCGGCTTATTAAACAGGGCCAGGAAGGTGACCGGGCGCTGGCTTTCATCAACCAGGAATTTGAGCAGGTCGTATTCGTCGTCCGAGACCTGGCCGACATTGGTCCCGGTCAGGGCCAGCTCAATCGTACCGCGACCCTCTTCTTTCATGACCTGGCACAAGGCGCTCCACTCGGCCCGACTGGCGTTGCGGCAGGCGAGCGGGCGACCCTCAAAGCCGATATGGTTGTTGAGAATGGTACTGGTCAGACCAAACGCCCCGGCGTGCATGGCGTTACGAAACAGCCGTTGCATCTCGCTGATTTCGTCCGGGCTGGCTTCCCGCTCGAAAGATTCTTCGCCCATCACATAGTGCCGCAGGGGCGTGAGGGCGGCCAACGAGGCCACGTTGATGCCCATGCCACGCTTTTGTAAGACATCGAGATATTCGGCGTGGGTTTCCCACTGCCAGTCAATACCGCGCTCCATAACCTCGAACGGAATCGCCTCGACATTGACCAGGTCCCACATGACAATATCGCGAGCTTTGGGCCGAACCGGCGCAACGCCCACACCGCAGTTGCCCATCACCACCGTGGTAATGCCGTGCCAGGAGGAGCAGGTCACCAGCGGGTCCCAGGCGACTTGGGCATCGTAGTGGGTATGCGGATCAATAAACCCTGGGGCCAGCACCAGGCCGTCGGCGTTGATTTTCTTTTGCGCCGCCTCGCCATTGCCCTTGCCCACTGCGGCAATCAGGCCGTCTTTGACCGCCACGTTGCCGTAGAAGCTTTGCGTGCCCGTGCCGTCGCAGATACGGGCGTTTTCAATAATCAGGTCATACATGAAAGATCCCTCCTCTTTATATATCTTTCCCAATCAACCCAAATCGACTCGGACGCCGACATCCAGGCCCATAGCCACCCGATACCCGCCTTCCTGAGCCGCCTGGAATTTCTCACACCACGCCGTGACACTGTCTCGAATCTTCTGCTGCCGTTCGGCTGTGGTGGCATACTCCCGCACCATGTCAAAAACGGGCTCGCCATGCGCTTCGGCCTCACCGGCATGCGCATAGAAGAATTCAAGCGCGTGCCGGCTCAGGCCGTATTTTTCTTTGAGCGCGCGCACGAGGCCCTTCATGGAGTCATCGCTACGCATCTCGCCGCCAATCGACATGGCAGCCAGGGTGACGAGACCGTACTCCTTCCTGCCAAGCTCAATCACCCAGTCAACATAGGCGACCGACTCTCTGGCAACAATCGGCTGCCGTACTTCCTCCTCGGTGGCTCCGAGCGCTTGGGCCAGACGCATGGACAGCATCCAGTGGGCGTCTTCCCCGCGGCCCATAAGCGTTTCTTCGTCAATCAGGTTTTCAACAATATGACGTCGAATTTTCTGGTCCAGCGGCCCGAGGCCGGTATTCATAAAAATCCCACCAAAGGCCCGGATATGCTGGCCGGTGACATAAAAGAGGTTGAGCGCCCATTTTTTCAGTTGCTGGCGAGACAGTTCCCCGGCCAGCAGGCCCCGATAGAAATTGGGGCCAAGCAGAGGCTGCTCGTCTTGGTGTTGGATATAGCCGCGCAAATCAGCCAAAAAGGTATCAACCGTTGCCATGGACCCCCTCCTTCTTCCGTCATTATGTATCCCTTTGCAGGAGAACCGCGCAAGAGAGAGTTGTGACACATTCCCTCTCCCCTGAGGGGAGAGGGCTAGGGTGAGGGGGCCAGTGGGCTTCCCGCAGGGTCCACCACACCATGTGCATAACACGTCTGAACGGGGCCCCTGCTTTACGATTCACGGCTTCCCGCCGGGTCTCCCCGCGACGGGTCGAGGCGGACAATAGTCGCACCCCAACCGCCCGCCCCCATTGGCGCATCGGCAAAGTCTGTCACATAGGGCAGGCGAGCGAGCAGTGAACGAATACTCTCGCGTTGGACTCCCTTGCCTTTGCCGTGGATGAGACGCACCTGGGTAAATCCTGCGCTGCAACACTCGCGTAAATATTCCTCGACGACGCTACGGATTTCCTTGGGGGCAAAAGGATGGAGGTCAATCACATCCTCAAGGGGCATGACAATGGGGTCGGGGAAGGGGCTGTCGTCGAGTTCTTCCGAGGCGGAGGGAAGTGACTCTTTGTCTTTTTTTGCATACGGGTTCTTTCTTGGTATCGGTAAGAGAGCCCAGAGCGCACGCATTTTTTCTCGACCGGTACTCTTTCTGGTCACCTGCTACTCAGCCTCCTCCCGCAGTGCCATTTCAACCGACCAGCGTACTTCTTCTTCTTTGAAGAAGAGGGCACCGCGTTTTTTGCGGGGCAGACGGTCGGCTATGCGTGGATAGCGCTGTTGCGCGGTCGTGAAGACCTCCCGCAGGATACCGCGCGACTCAACAGGCAGGTCCGTATGGATGATGGTCAGAATGTACTGGTGCTCAAGCAGGTGGGTGGTCAGCGCTTCGACCAGGGCAATGGTCTCCTCATCCTGCCCATCAGCGGTTTTTGGAAGCGCCTGCTCAGCCCAGTCGATATAATACCAGTAGTGCTCCAGCGCGACCCGGGCCGCGGCTATATCTTGAACGGTCAGCATGGCTTCGGCTTCGGCCAGTTTTTCCCGGGCAAAGCCGAGCGAGAGATCGACGACCTGCCGGGCGGTCATGGCCAGCCAGAGTTGACCCGCTTCGGACCAGGAGTCGAGCTGATACCCCACGGTGTCCGGTGTCCGGCCGGGTTCCGGCAACCATTCGATATCACCAAAGGTTGTGACGAAACCGTGGCCGGCTACTGCCGGGGACGCAACGAGCAGAAAGCAGGCGGTCAGAACGTTTTGAAGGGAGCGGGATTTCACGACGAGACCTGCCTATTGGGTGTGGTGGGTCGTGCGGAGGACGCCGATTCTTGCAGGATGGAATGAATCGTTGTATCCGCGTCGTCCGTGTATTCGGCAACCGTGACCAGAAAATCAACCGGCAGATACTCGCCGTTGGGCGCCAACTCCAGGAAGACTTTATATACGCCGGCGGTGGGGAAGACGTGATGCAGCGGTACGTCCGGTCCAAAATATTCCTGCCTTGCCGGGCGGCTCATGAGCTGGACCATGAGCCGGGCCATCTGGTCTGACGACATACTGTGACCACGCATACCTTCCATAAAACGGGCCATCTCCGCTGTGTAGGTGTGCTGATGGCCGAAATGCTCACCGTCCAGGCGCCAGCTTGCCATATGGACTTCGGTGCCGAGATAGAGACCCAAATTTCTGACCGGGACCCCCTCTGCGGAGGTGAGGCGACACACAATCTCTACCTCGTGGCCGGCAATGGGTGGAGAGGGCGAAGTGCGTAAGGCAACGCGATACGCACCGAACTGTTTTTCCTGACGGAAATCGGGCTCGGGCGACGGGCCGGACTCTCCCGTGACTGTGATAGCGAAGTGTTTGGTCCAGCTTCTATCCTTGTGGGTAAACTCATTGACAATGAGATACCGCCCCGCCTTGGGAAACGTATAGGGAAAATGAAACCGAGCACGCTGAAGGTCCTGGTCGGTGAGCGGAATATAGTCCTCATGGTGGGTATGGGCAAATATGGATAAATCACGGCTCACGATAAAGGTGTGGAGGGCGCGTTCGTGCAATATTTGCAAGTCAGAAACCGGTTGTTGTGTCTTGGTATGGGTCAGGTGAAAGGTCAGGATTGTTTCCTGGCCAGCCTGCGGGAGCGTTGCCCCAAGGTCCAGTGTCAGCTGATATGGCCCAGTTGGCCGGGCCACGAGTCGGGTGTCTTCGCTACCCCAACATCCACTCAGGCCGGGCAACAAGAGACACAGTATTCCGCTCCAACGCACGACATCCAGCCAAAAGCCTGTTCTGAGCCAAGTCGAAGGGAAGAAATCTCGTGTAGACAGGAAAGACGGCTTCATCAGCGCCACGGTATAAAAAAATGGAGTATTTGTCGATGCTTAGCACGCTATCGAGGTTCTTGCTTTTCTGTGATCATTACTCTATACCGAGGGAAGCCTGCGGGGGTAGACGTCCTTTCTTGCCGAGAAGAGGACAAAGCTTTTCGGGTGGAAGGTGAACACACTATGTCTATAGATCCACGGATGATCCATTTATACAGCTATTACCGTGACGCCGAGTTACGGGGTGCGACACTGCTCTTAAAGCTGACCATGCGCGTCGAAAACATTGAGGCCCAAGTCAAATTGTCTCGGCATCTGGCTGACGAAACCCGCCACGCCTGGTTGTGGACGAAACGCATTACCGACCTGGGGTATGAACCGGTCCACGTTGACGATGGCTACCAGACCCGTATTGGCAGAGCGGTTGGCATTCCTCGCTCCTTGATTGATCTCTTCGCGCTCACGGTCGTGGTCGAAGAACGCGCCCAGCGCCGCTATATTGAACACGCCCAACGGTCAGATGTCGATCCCGAGACGCTCGCCATCCTGCACGAAGTCACCAAAGATGAGAAATGGCATATCGGCTGGATCAAAAACGAGCTGAAAGAGATGGCGAGAGCAAACGGTGGGGAAGGAAAGATGCGGGAAACCCTGCAACGTTACCGGGATATTGATCGGCAGGTCGTTGCTGACCTGGTGGCCAAGGAACGGGACGTGTTTGGCTTTTCGTTTTCTGATGCCCCAGAAGCGTAGTCATCAGGTCGGTCTAGCGCGTATTCATGCCAGAAGGGATCAGAGGCGCGTCACACGATACCGCTGTGACTGCCCAGACTGAGCAGGCGGTTCCTCAACAGGACCGGCCACGCCGCAAAAAACGAATTCGGCCGGCGCGTGAAAAAAAGCACCTGCTAGCCCGGATCGAATATATCTTATTCCTCGCCCTCTTCGCCTTCTTTCGAGCCTTGCCCTTTCGTCTCGCGTTTCGGGTTGGAGAAGGCATTGGCACGCTCCTCTACTGGATAGACTGGCCGCATCGTCGGGTCGGGTTGACGAATCTGGCGCTGGCCTTTCCGGCCAAGGACAAAGCCGAACGGCACCGTATTCTACGGGAAAGTTTTCGCAATCTTGGCCGCTTACTGGCCGAGTTCTGCCATCTGCGTTCTCTCACGCCAGAGAATATTCACGAGCGGGTGCAGTTTGAGAACGAAGCCGAATGGCGTCAGCTGGTTGACAAACTGCGCCAGACCGGCGCCCTGATTCTCACCGGACATTTTGGCAACTGGGAACTCTTCGCTCATGCGGCTGCGTGTTACGGCCTACCTATGCACATCATCCATCGCCGTCTGCGCAATGTCTTTATTGAAAAGGTGTTGACCACAGAGCGCGAGCGGTGCGGGACCACAGTGATTAAGAAGACGACCGCCGGGCTTGAGGTCTTCCGGGCGATTAAGAAAAAGAGTGCGGTGGTGGCCGCGGTCGATCAAAACGCCTCCGGGCGGATGGGCGTATTCGTGCCGTTTTTTTCACGCCTGGCCTCAACCTCGGCCGGCCTTGCCGGCTTGGCGCTGACCACTGGCGTTCCGGTTGTACCGGCTTTTCTGGTGCGGGAAAACGGCTCGTGCCGGCATAAGATCGTGATCTTACCGTTGATCGAGCCAGTTCGGACTGGTAACCAGGAAGAAGATATTCGCGCCACGACCGCAAAATTCACCGCCATATTTCAGGACATGGTCGAGCGCTACCCAGACCACTGGCTGTGGATACACAAGCGCTGGAAGCGTCGTCCGGATGGCGACACTCCCGTCTATCGCCAGACGTGCGCATGGAGGAGAAAATGAAGAAGAGCCACGCCGGGCTCAGCGCCCTTGATATTTTGATTACGGTGCTTGTCCTGTCTGTCCTCTTGTTAGCGGCCGCCTATCAGTTTGGCGCTTATGACGGATTGTCCGCTCAACCCGCCGCCCAATCGGACGAAACGCAAGAATAGAGACGCTGGCCCGGCGTCCCTGCCGGAGCCGGGCATATGTCTCGCCGGTCTACAGTTCAACCTGCTGCAATTCGACCTGAGCGGAAGCCAGCAACTCCTGGACGGTGTGGAGCTTATACGCCTTCTCATAAAAGATGCGGCGGATACCGGTATTCACCAGCACTTTGAGACAATGGATACACGGGGTGTGGGTAACATAGATATCCGCTCCACTGATATTGGTACCGTTCTTTGCGGCCTGGGCAATGGCATTGATCTCCGCATGGATGGTCCGGTAGCAGTTCTGTTCGATCTCTCCGGTCGGCGTCTTTGATTCATAAATCAGGCAGCCAACCTCAGTGCAGTGAGGCTGTCCGGCTGGCGCACCGTTATAGCCCGTGGTCAGAATATTCCGCTCGCGGACAATAACCGCGCCAACTTTGGCGCGTTCACAGGTCGAACGCTCGGCCACCTGGCGCGTGATGGTCATGAAATATTGATCCCAGGAAAGACGCTCGGTCATGGCTGGTACACCAACGTCCAGGGGGGTAAGGCTGACGACGGGGGCCGGTGTTCGAGCTGGTAGGCCACTGGAGTCACCTCCTCCCGAAGTGGAAAATTCGCCGATATGGTGATGGGCACGGGAGTAAAAGTCAAGACAAAGAGCCCGACGGTACACCAGCCGTAGATGGTCCGCCTGCGATCAAGGGGCAATACCTGATCGCCTATCGGCGGATGGTCAATGCCCAAGATAGCCAACAGGACAACCCACACGAACCAGCCATTCCAGCCCTGAAAGCCCAGCACCAGAATAACCAGCAAAAAGGCGCGCGCTATCCAGCGGTGAGCCGGCCCAAAGAGTGAGTACACCACATGGCCGCCATCGAGCTGACCAACCGGCAGCAGATTGAGAAAGGTGACAAACAGGCCAAACCAGCCGGCAAGCGCAATGGGATGGAGTATGACTCTGACCTCGTCAGGAGTCACGCCAAGAACGAGCGTTATCAGAGCAGAGAACAGAACAGAGTCGCCCAGAATGATGCCGCCCGAAAGGGGGTCGAGCGGCTGCACTTCGGAGAGTGTCAGGCCAACGATCACCGCGGGAATGGCGAAGCAGACCCCGGCCCAGGGTCCGGCCGCGCCAATATCAAACAGTGCAGATCGATTGGCCGGCGGCGATTTCATCCGAATGAATGCGCCAAAAGTCCCGACAAAGAAGGGCGGGCCGGGAATGAAATACGGCAGGCTGGCCCAGACCCCGTGGATGCGGGCCAGGACGTAATGCCCCATCTCATGGCTGAGCAGGATGAGCAGTAAGGTGAGGGCAAACGGCAACCCCAACACCAGCGCAGACGGGTCACTGAGGGGGTCCCCGCCTGCCTGAAAGGTTCCGGCGAGCGTTGTGGTCAAGAGGGTTGCCCCAAACAGGACGATATGGATGGGCGGGATGGTTCTGGGTGGAGTGGGGGGAGACACAACCGATGACGGCAAATTCGGCGGGACGGAGTGATCGAGCGATGGGTGTGTCATGTACGATATCCCAATTTATACGTGACCAGCCCCTTGGCAATCCGCTCACCGGTCGAGGCCGTGACATCGACCTCAATAAAGACAAGACTCCGGCCACGCCGCAGGACGCGGGCTTCGGCCATGAGATCAACGGCGTGTGCCGCGGATAAATAGCTGACCGAGAGATCGGCCGTTGCCCCACGGGTGGCGCTCGGGTCGGCCTGCGACCAGGCGGCGATAACCCCGGCACTATCAATCAGGGTCGCAATGACCCCACCATGCACAACATCGCCGGCGGTCCGCAGTTCGGACTTGAAGGGCAGACTGATACGGCAGAATTCCGGCGCCACCCTGTCGAGGCGAAAGCCTAAGAGCATCTGAAATGGATCGAGCTGAGGCTGGAAATCGGTCACAACTGCGTCCTGGTCGGGCTATGAACCACCCGTTCCGTCGGTCTCTGCTCCACGCTTCTCTCCTGGAGGGGGTCAACGGCAAGGGGCAGACGGACCGGCTGATTGAGGGGGGACTCGGACTCCTCCTGGTGTGAGGGATCAGGCAAGAGGTCCGACTCTTCAGGGCCGTCGTAGGGGAAGAAGGTGACGGCAATCACAATATATAAGATGCACCATAAGGCCATAAACGGAGTGCGCTCGGTGAATTTCAGCGGACCGATTTCAAGCTCTTTTGTTCCTTGGACCGTCCGCAGCAGGAAGATGATCGGGATGGCAACTAACACGGCCGCCAGGGCCGGATATAGCATAAACGAAGCGGGCGTATACGTTTCGCCGGCGTCAATATAGGGCTTGAGCCGCAGGCCGGACACAATGGCCGCGGATAATATGGCCAGCGCGGTCACCAGCATTCCCAAGAGTTCTTTTTTCATATCTCCCCAAACAAACAATCCAAGCGAGCGGAAGTCAAGGTGGCGCAAATCGGCGCGGTCGGCTACGCTTCTTTCACATCCTGCGGAGCGCCCCCGTTCGGTCCCCGGATGAGCGTGAGTCAAGACCGTGAAAATTTCCAGCGTTGAGTTTGCCGGTGCCGCGATGCAGCCGGGACGATATCCAAGACTCTCTCAGCCGGAGATCGCCTTTGCCGGACGCTCGAATGTCGGCAAGTCTTCGTTAATCAACCGGCTCCTGAACCGGAAAATTGCCCGGACGAGTCAGACTCCGGGCCACACGCGACAGCTCAATTTCTTTACCATCAACCAGGTCCTGACCTTTGTTGACCTGCCCGGCTACGGCTATGCCAAAGTGGCCAAGTCTGAGCGGACGGCCTGGCAGCGACTGATTGAAGACTATCTGATACACGCGCCGAACCTGTGTGGGGTAGTCATCATTCTCGATATCCGGCGTGGTCCGGAAGCAGAGGAGGCGGCTCTGGCTGACTTTCTCGCCTATCATAACCGCCCCTTTCTCTTTGTCGCCACCAAATGCGACAAGCTCAAGCGCAACCAGCGGGAAAAGCAGCGCCAAATCCTGAGGCAGCAAATCGGTGGTGAGCCCCTGCTCCTTTTTTCCGCTCGGGATGGCCACGGCACGGACGCTCTGTGGCAGGCGATGCTCACGCTGACCGCTGCACTCGAAACGAAGAAAATCTCAGATGCCTAGCGTTTCGACTATCATACCGACCTATAATCGCCCCGCCTTTCTGCGTGAGGCGCTGGCCTCCGTGCTGGCTCAGACGTATCGAGACAGCGAAACGATTGTCGTGGACGACGGCTCAACGAACGCGGCCCGGGACGCAACCCGACAGATCGTCGAAGAATATGTCCGCGCCCGGTCCCGTCCCATACGCTACCTCTTTCAGCCCCATCGGGGCGTCTCCGCCGCACGCAATCGGGGGGTAGCCGCCAGTCAGGGCGAGCTCCTCGCCTTTCTCGATTCCGACGACGTCTGGCAGCCCGAGAAATTGGCTCACCAGGTCGCCTTTTTTGAGGCGCAGCCGACCGCGCAGATTTGCCAGACCCAGGAAACCTGGATTCGTCATGGAGTTCGGGTCAATCCGCGCAATAAACATCGAAAACCCCACGGTGATATTTTTGTTCAGAGCCTCGCCCACTGTCTCGTCAGTCCCTCGGCCGTGATGCTGCGTCGGGCATTGTTTGAGCGGACGGGTGGTTTTGATGAGCAGCTCTCGGCCTGTGAAGATTATGACCTGTGGCTGCGCATCAGCGTACGGGAGCCGGTCTACCTGATTGATACACCTCTGGTCCTGAAACGCGGCGGTCACGCCGACCAATTATCCCGCCAGTTTTGGGGCATGGACCGGTTCCGGCTTATCACGCTCCGCAAACTGCTCGATTCGGGCCACCTCTCTCTCCAGCAACGGCGCGCTACCCTCGCCATGCTTCACAAGAAGTGTCGAATCTTATCCAATGGGGCGCGCAAACGGGGCAAGTCGGCGGAACCCTACCTGGCCCTGATGGCGCGCTATCCCCACGCGCAGGAGGCGTATGGCGACACTGAATGAACAGGCGCAGGCGCAGCAGATAGAAGTCTATGCCCAGCGCAAACGTCTGAGCAGCATAACGCTGGCCCGCTGGCAGGCGTGGCCAGGGACCGACCAGGCCGCGCTGTTCTTCTTGCTGCAAGATCTCCAGTGCGGTGAGAACCATCTCAAAGACCTGCTCAATTGGTTAGAGGAGATTGCGGCGCGTGATGAGCGGACCATTGCCGACATTCTCGAACGGCGAGAACTCCGCCGCGCACGGGCAACACCGGGCTCACGCCACGACAAACTCAAAGCGGTCAAAGCGGTGTTACGCAAGATACGCTACCCGCATCTGACACGCTTGGAGGAAAATGTCCGCCAAGCGGTGAAAGCCCTCGACTTGGGCAGGACAGTGCAGGTCTCTTTCCCGTCAGACTTTGAAGGCGATGAAGTAACGGCCACCCTGACGGCGCGCAATGTTCACGAACTCCAGGACGGTCTCTCCCAGCTTCAGCAGCGACTCGATGATGGCCGCTTTCAGCGCGTGTTTGACGCTCTGGATGATGTATGAGTCCTGCGGCATAATGGTCGGCAATGTATCAACCGACTGAAATTCTCATCGAGCGCGGCGAGGAAGAGGCGCCGGTCGTTCAGCGGGCCTTAGCCAGGCTGCCGGAGCTGCCGGTCCGCATTGTTGAAAAAGACTGGGAGCAAAAGGAAGCGCGGCCCGCGGGCAACGACCCGTTCGGTGCGGGCAAGCGGCGGCTGTTCTTTACCCGCCAACGCGCCCGCTTTCTCGAACATTGTCCGGCCGGAACCCCTGGGCTGGTGTGCTGCAACTATCTGGTCGTCAGTCTGATCTCGAACTGCCCAATGGATTGCAGCTATTGTTTTTTACAGGAATACCTGGCCAATAATCCCACCCTTAAAGTCTTCACCAATAGTGACGACCTGCTGGATGAAGTCGCCCAGGTCGTCGACCGTCAGCCGTGGCGGCAGTTTCGGATTGGGACTGGCGAACTCTCCGATAGCTTGGCCTTGGATGCGCTTTTGGGGGTTTCAGCAGATTTGGTACCTTTCTTCGCCGCTCGAAAAAACGTCCTGCTCGAACTCAAAACGAAGAGCGATTGTATTGACAATTTGCTCAGGCTCGAATCGCACGGACGCGTCGTGGTATCCTGGAGCCTGACGCCACCGGCTATTGCCGATACGGAAGAGCACGGTACGGCGTCGTTTGCCGAACGCCTCCGGGCCGCCCGCCGCGTCCAGCAGGCCGGTTATAAAACAGGTTTTCATTTTGATCCGCTCATCGAGTATCCCAACTGGGAGACGGATTATCGGCAGGCGCTGGAGCAGGTCTTCACGAGCGTTGACCCGCGGGGGGTCGCCTGGGTCAGTTTTGGCACCCTCCGCATTACCCCACCCCTCCGCAAAGTCATCCGTCAGCGCTTCCCGCAGACCCGTCTCTTATCCGGTGAGCAGGTCTTGTGTGATGATGGCAAGTGGCGCACCTTTCAGGCCCTACGGGTCAAGATGTACCGCATCCTCATCACCCAACTGAACCGCCTTGCTCCCACGGTTCCGGTGTATATGTGCATGGAAACCGCCCCGGTGTGGCAGAAAGTCTTCGGTCGTGCTCCGGGTTGTGACAAGGATGTGGCTCGGTCGCTGACTGAGCCGAATCTGAGCTACGGGAGCGCATCTCAGTAGAACAGGCAGAGCAATTGACAGCCTGGGAGGCGCTCTGGTAGCAGTCAGAGAACTTCTTTACCGATCGGGGAGGCAGCATGGCAATTGATGGACGAGAATTACGCAACGCAATGGGGCTGTTTGCAACCGGGGTCACTATCATCACCACGAAAGATGCTACGGGAAAGCCGTTTGGCCTGACTGCCAATGCGTTTAGCTCACTGTCTCTGGACCCGCCGATGCTTTTAATCTGTGTGGATAAAGGCGTGGACTGCTACAACTGTTTTGAGGAATCCAAGGTCTTTGCCGTCAATTTCCTGAGTCTGGCGCAAGAAGAACTGTCCACCCGTTTTGCAACAAAAGGGATTGAGAAGTTTGCGGGCTTATCCTACAGCCTCGGGGAACTCGGCGTGGCCCTGCTTGATGGAGCGCTGGCGCATTTTGAATGTACTGTCGCCCACGCCTACGAGGGTGGGGATCACACAATTTATGTGGGAGAGATTCAGCGCCTCGTGACCACACCAAGCGACCCGCTCCTCTTTTATCAGGGAAAATATCGTTCCCTGGCCCCGCAGTAGCCAGCACGATTAGGGATTGGGGATTAGGTTTTTTATTCCCTCTCCCCTGGAGGGAGAGGGCTAGGGTGAGGGGGCGACGAGAGAATACGTTTACCCCTGACTATCGCTTTTGGTTGGGCTTACAAAATCGCCTTTGACTGCACCCGCCCCTCGGCGTCAATATCGTACACCACCGGGACGCCGGTTCCCAACTCAAGACCGAGGACTGCCTCTCGGCTCAGCTGATCGAGATGCATGATGATCGAACGCAGGCTATTGCCATGCGCCGCCACCAATACGTGCTGTCCGGCCTGGACCGTTGGAAGAATCTGGTCTTTCAAATAAGGGAGAGTCCGCGCGGCCGTGTTTTCCAGGCTTTCCCCGCCCGGTGGGGCAATATCATAGCTCCGTCGCCAGAGTCGCACCTGCTCGTCGCCAAACTTCTTGGCTGTTTCGGCTTTATTGAGGCCCTGCAGGTCGCCGTAATGGCGTTCGTTGAGGGCCTGGTCCTGTTCGACGGGAAGGTGCGGTTGGCCGAGCACCTCCAAGACCAATTCGAGCGTTCGGATGGCGCGCTGAAGCACTGAGGTAAAGGTGGTATCAAATTGCAGACCAGCGGCTTTGATCTTTTCTCCGGCTTGCCGAGCTTCTTCCTCGCCCTTTTCCGTCAGGGCAACGTCAACCCAGCCGGTAAAGCGGTTTTCCAGATTCCATTGTGATTGGCCATGTCGAAGCAGTACAAGATATGCCATCTATTCTCCCAGTTTCCCAGCGCCCTCAGACCAGGAGCGAGACTTCAGTCTTTCCGCTCGCCATACCAGTCCGGCCATCTCCGGGCAAGCGCCCTTCGACTTCGCTCCGCTACGCTCAGGACCGGCCCTTCGAGGAAGCTCAGGATCGACGGCTCTCCGTTCGGGCTGAGCCGTAGGGGCAGTTGCCCGCTAGCCGGCGAGCCGACGAATAACGAGTTCCACAAGATAGAGGGCCATGGCAAGGGGGATGAGGTACGGCCAGAGCGGCAGTTGCTCGGCTGGACCAAAAGAGTAAACGTGTCCAGCATATGCCTGTGTATTGGAGGACACGTTTACTCTTTGCGGCGGGCTGAGGGTTGCCAACTCAGGGTTCAGTACGCCGCCCGTTGCCTCGGCCAGCGTTTCAAAGAGGCGGAGATTGGGCTGGGGCTGAGGGGTTTCACGCGGTCGGAGACGAGGCAGCGTGTAGCCGAGGGGACCAAACCGCTCTCCGCTGGGAAGGGTGCCCTCAAGGCTATAGTCGCCCGACACGCGGGTATCGTACTTACCCTGATAATGGCCGGGCGCCAGGCGTTCAAAAAGCAGGCGAGTGGTCATGCCATCCGGCGCCGTCAGCGTGGCCGTGAGCGTTGCGTCGGCTTGGGCTGACTCTTTCGTTCCATAGAAAAAAGCTTCAACCAGCAACCCTGTCTCGTTGTGCCCGACCTCGACGGAAAACGGAGAGGCGTGCTGTCCATTGCGTTCGTCTCCCTCCTCTCGGGCAAAACTCCAGCGGACGGTTTGATTCCAGAACTGGCTGTAGCGGTCCCAGCCCACCCACGGCGCCGACCAGCGGCCGTTCGCGTCTGAGGTGAACGCCGCCGCTCTGCCCTGGCCGTAGGACCAGGAGGCTAAAAGGGGCAGTTGCTTGTCGGCATCCCGGACCGACAGGTCTGCCCGTGCCCCCTCTTTGAGTCGGGTTTGCACATAGCCTTTGACTGCCGGCAGTCGCTGCTGAGTCAAGCCCTTAAGCAGAGGGGAACGGAGGTTCGGAATGGGGTGCAGCCGCCGCTCAACCATAGTCTTTTCTTCCGGTTTCTCCTCCAACTCGTCGAGGAAGAGGTCGGGTAAGGTCGACGGGTCGGTTGTATGGTAGAAGGCTCCCCCGCCGTAGTCTGCCAGGCGGGATAACAGCCGCAGGTTTGCCTGTTTGCCCACGGCAATGGTTGAAATCGTGATCTTGAGGTCGTTGCGCAGCACTGAGGCAAGGTCCAGATAGTCACTCCCGCTGCCGCCAGTCTCACCGTCGGTCAGGAGCACGATATGTTTGCGGGTGGCATGCTGCCGTTCCAACTGGCGTCTGGCCTCTTGCAGGGCGGGCAGCAGGAACGTACCACCGGACGGCTTCAAGCGGTCAATCCGATCATCAAGCTGGGCACGTGTTTTGCCCAAATAGTCGAGTGGGGCCACCACAAACGGGGTCTTATCAAAACCGATGATCCCAAACAGGTCGGTATCGGTCAGATTCCGGGCAACCGCCCGGGCGCCCAATTTCGCGTACAACAGTTTCCGCTCTTTCCGCATACTGCCGGATTTATCAATAATGAGCAGCATGGCCGTCCGCTGCTCCTCTTTTTTGGGGGGGACGAGCCGCACAGGAAGGGCTTGCTCAATTGCCGTGCCAGCATAGTGGCCCAGACCGAGGCTGCTTTCTCCTCCGACCATAATCAGACCGCCACCATTTTTGACATAGGCGTCCATCCCGCGCGCAAAGGCCGCGGGAAGTTGTTGGTAAGCAACATTATTGAGGATCACCGCGGTAAAGGTGTTGAGCGCGGGGACCGAAGCGGGCTGGGCATGCAGGGCAAGAGCCGTTACGGCGAGTCCACGACCGGTTAACGCCGGTTCGAGATAGCGATTATCACGCGGTGTTGCACTGAGCAGCAAGACGCTCGACTGCGGCGCAACCTGCACCCAGGCGGTTGCCTGGTTGTCGTAGGGAATGGCGTCAGGTGCCTCAGGATACGGGGCGAAACGTGCATGCAGGGGCACGAGACCACTGCCGGATAACCGGAGCGAATGGGTGAGGAGGGAGGCTCCTGGGGGGAGCGCGGTTTCCTGCTGCCACACGACAGTATCGTGTTCGCGCACCGTCAGCTCACCCCGGACAGGTTGAGGAGCAGTATTCTCCAGCGCAACCGTAATCTCGATATCGTCTCCACCCGAGGTGGACTGGGGTGCGCCAAAACGCTGGAGGGCGATATTAGGCGCGCGTTTTTCCGACGGCGGGGGCAGTGGGTAGAGACGGAGGCCCTGCTTTGCCAGCGCAGGGAGCAGGGTGGTCGCCGTTCCCTGCGTTTCCCAGCCATCGCTCAAGACATAGACCGGCCGGAGCTGGGGTTCTTCCAAGAGCTGACTCAGGGCAGCCTCAATATTGGTCTCTTCAGGCGCTACGCCTTCCGGAGGACTGACCAAAAGAGGAGGAACGTCTTGCCAGGCTAACCGCCGGTTCCCCCCCCCAAAGAGCACAACCGGGGTGTCTGGGGCGGGTCGTATATGGTCCGTAATCGTTTGCTGTATCCACTGCCGTTGGGTGGCGGTCATACTGTCTGAAACATCGATGACCAAGATGGGCGGAACAGGGTGTTGGCGGCCTCGGATAGAGGGACCTGTGGCCGCAAGAATGAGCACCATCAGGAGAAGCCCGCGCAGCACCAGACTGGGTAACGAAGGACGCCGACGGAAGGCAAAACGTTGCAATAAGAGGAAAAAGGGGATCGCAATAAGACCGTACAGCACAGCCGGCCGGCTCCAGTCCAGCGACGGAAGCAGATCGGTCAGCAGCGTCAGGCCTTCCATAGTCGCAACCACCCGCTCAATACTGTTCTCGGGCCTTATCTTTTCGAGCGACCCACCACCACTCCAGACTGCACAGGACGAGCACGGCGAGCAAGAGCCACGGCCAGACCGGCCGCTCATGTGTTCGGCTCACGCGGTTGGTCTGAGGGGTGTGAGACGGTCCGCCAGACTCGTCAACCACCAGGGAGAGCGGCCGGCCCAGGTCAGTCTCTTCCGGGCTCAGAAGATTGACGGCCACGAGACGTTCCACACCATTTTCACGAAAAGTATACACCCCCTGCCGGTCCAAGGAGAGGGCGTGCTCGACAGGTTGAAAGCGCGTGTCCCCAGGGAACCGAACGTGTAGATGAGTCTTTGAGTCCTTTGAGTCTTTGAGTCTTTGAGTCCCCACAGACCCAACATGCGGGCTCAGCACTGCCCCTGTTTTATACAGCGTGGATTGCGAGGCCCGGTCCGAGAGCCAGCCTAAAATGTTCAGCGTTAAAATGGAGGCCGGCAGGTTGCGCGTTCCCAGGTAGGGCAAGAGGTCGAATCCGGTCACGACATAGCGCCGTCCGGTCCGTTCTCCGGCCAACAGGAGCGGGCCGACCGTACTCTCGATAATGGGCGTATTCCACCCAGATGGGTGCAGGGCTTGGGCATAGGCAGGGGTGAGTAGAGGGAAGGTCACATACGAGGTCAGAGGATGACCGTGGGTCCAGTGGGTGAGCACGGGCTGCTGGGCGCTCTGTCCCAAGGAGAAGAGCGGATTGTCGTCCGGCGGCAGAAAAAAGGCCGCCGGTATCGGGGGCAGGACCTCGGGCGCGGTGAGGTGAAAGAGGATGCAGATGAACTCGGAGGCTGACGTAACCGCAATGGGGTCATAGTCCTGGGGGGTCATCCGCGTCAATGTAATATTTGGTATCTGCTCAAGACTGTCCCCGACCTCAGGCGTTGGGCTGACGAGTAAGACAGCAATCTCCTCAAGAGGCGGCGGTACGGCGTAGGCTTCGTTATCAACAGCCAGCCCATCTTTGTCTTGGCCTCTCCCCTCCCTTTCATCCACAAGAATCCGGGCTCGGTAGCTCGTCGAGGGCGGGAGCCGGGAAAAGGAGAAGGTCTGGGCTGCCGGTTGTCTGACCTGCTGGGCGGCGAAACGCTGCTGGGTCTGGCCATCGTCGATGACAACCTGCCTCAGGGGTAACTGAGAGAGGGCGTTCTCGGTAGCGTGGAGGCCGACCGTGGCATGAACCTCATCTGGGAAAAATGGGCTCCGGTATAAGCGGAAGGTACTGATTCCGATATTGGGCTGGGCAGTGCCCGGCGTCACCGTACGGAGGGAGAGCCTCGATGTCTGCTCGCTGGGGCGCCGCATGACAGGACGATCGGTCACGAACAGGACACGCTCAAAATCGTGATCGCGCAAGAGCCGGGCAAAAAAGGCGGAGAGCGTTGCATCACTCGGGTCGGGCGCATCGCTGACGCGTACCAGATCCAACACGGCCCGCAAGTCGGAGCCGACCGGGGGGGGCTCTTCAGCATCGACCGAACCGGCAAGAGGATCGAGTAGAGCCTCAGGGACCGCTCCAAGGGGATTCGTGGTGAAGATGCTGATACGATGCCCGGCCGGGATATCTGCCAGTTCCTGTTGAATGCTCTCTTTGGCGACCTCAAAAAGTGCGGCCTGACCTGACGGGTCACGCGCCTGCATACTGGCCGAGGTATCGAGGACGAGCGCCATTTTTCCAACGGTGTCGTATTGCAAGACCGGACGGGCGGCGATGGCAACCAATAACAGCAGGATGAGGAGTTGGAGCAGAAAGAGCGGAGACAGCCGGAGTCTGCCCCACAGGCGTCGTCGCGTCGGGGAAGAAATATCCTGGTAGAGAAAGAGAGCCGGGACGACCCGGCGTTGATGTCGCTGCCGGAGCAAATACGGCACAAGCAGCAAGGGGAGCGCAAGCAGGAGGGAGAAGGCGGCCGGAGAAAGAAAACTGAACTGCATATCAGGATGACAGGATTAGCAGGATATTACCCCGCTCAACAGACTCACCCGACCCAACAGACCCAACAGACCCAACAGACCCAACAGACCCAACAGACCCAACAGACCCCCTACATCAGCAGCCCCATCTCCGGCAGCTCACGTAAGATAAAGTGGGGCACGTCTTGATGGGTAATAAAACGGGCATAGTGAACCCCGGCCTGATGGCAGGAACTCTGAAGCTCTCGATTATGTCGGTCCAAGCGTTGCATATAGGTCTGTTTGGCCCGCGTGTCGAAATAGACCACGCTTTCCGCTCCGCTTTCACTATCCGTCAGTCGGGCGCCGCCCGGAAAGAGCGGCGGGTCGATTTCCTCCTGGCCGAGAATCTGAATAAGCGCCAGGTCAAAGTTTGCGTCGCGCATCAGACTCAGGCCGGTGCGGACAGCGGACAGTGGGAATAAAAAATCAGAAACCCACACCGCCTTGCCCGGATGGTGGGATTGCTGCAACTGCTGCGCCAGCGATTGGACGACGTTGACCCGACCCGCCGGATTATAGACGGCAAGAAATTCCGCAACAGTGCCCAAACGCTGGCGACCGCGGAAGAACGGCGTTGTTGATGGGGCCGTTGTATCCGTGCTCAAGAGAGACAGCTTGACGGCATCATTACTGGCCAGCACCACATGGGCCAGCGAGAGGATAATATCCCGAGCGGCTTCGGCCTTTCCGTCTTGAGCGGGGTAGGCCATAGAAGCGCTCCCGTCCAGGAAGAGTGAGGTATAGAGGTCCTCTTCTTCTTGAAATTGCTTGACATAGAGCCGGTCAGTCCGGCCGTACAGATTCCAGTCAATATAGCGCAGGTCATCGCCGGGGGCGTAGCGGCGATAGTCCGCAAATTCGAGCCCCGCCCCACGGCGCAGCGAAACATGGCCACCGGGACGGCTGCCAAGAAAGCGGCGTCGGGTCTGAATGCGTAATGTTTCCAGCCGGGATAAGTAGTCCGACGTAAATAACGGTGGTAACACCTGGGCTCCTGTATCACTAGCTCATATCATACTATGGACGACAGTCACTCGGAGTATGAATGACTGGGATGCTGACTGGCAACCCCTATTTCGCTAAGCTGAGTCCGTCACGGGAGCAATGATATGAACTCCGACAACGACACGGAGCGGACTTTGAAGAAGGGTGGCAGGAACACTTCGGGCACGCCTTCGATTGCCTTACTCAATCGGAGGCTCGGTCCCTCACCCGCTCCCCGGATGTTGACACCATACGAAGTCGCCTTGCTGCGGCAGTGCACGAGGGAGGTAGCCAAAGTCACACACGAAGTCCTCGCGAACAGAGACAATACGTGAAGGAGGAAAATACTATAGAGGCTTCCAATGCAGCGCCGAGCTTTGACGAACGATTCAAAGCGCTGACTGGCAACTCACCATTTTGCTGGCAACGGCGACTTTTCCACGAGCATTTCGCCAATGGCGCTATCCCTGCCGCGCTGGATATTCCAACGGGTCTCGGCAAGACCTCAGTCATGGTTCTCTGGTATATGGCCCGAACGGCTGGAGCTAACGTGCCCCGGCGTCTGGTCTATGTGTTCGATAGACGGGCGGTCGTCGACCAAGCGACGATTATCGCCGATGAGATTCGGGAGAAGTCGCGAAACCCCGAATTACGCGTGAGCACGCTACGCGGCCAGCATGTGGACAACCGGGAAGGGCTGGCCGACCCGACCGCACCGGCCATTATTGTCGGCACGGTAGACATGGTCGGTTCGCGGCTGTTGTTCTCGGGCTATGGTGTGTCGCGCAAAATGCGGCCCTACCACGCCGGGTTGCTCGGAGCGGACTCGCCTGGGCCGCATTGAAGCGGACGTGCGCCCCGTCATCCGCCCTCCGGGGCTAGCAAGAAGGGGGTTGGGGTCGTTATCCTCTAACAATATCTCTGTCTCTGGGATCATCTTGGTGCTAAGCCCCGTGAAAAAGACCTGAAAAAGGGACGAAAAGGGCGGAGGAATCACCCCAGCGCCGGCGATGCTCAAACGGCTCCTACGGAAGGGAACGGCTGGCTATTTTCCGTCTTTGAGTACCGTCTCGCCATTGACGGGTCAGGCCACATAAAGTAACAGGAAGTTCATGACTGCCCTCGCCTTCGACACCTATAAAGCCGTCAAGACGCTTCGGGAAGCCGGGGCCGACGAAGCCTTGGCCGAGGCTGTCGTTGCTACGGTGGGCGACGCTATAGGCGGGAATGTTGCCACCAAAGCCGACCTCGCCGAAGTCAATGCTGCATTAAAAGCGGAGATTGCCGCAGTCAAAACCGAACTCAAGGGCGATATTGCCGCAGTCAAAACCGACTTGGCCGCGGTCCATGCCGAACTCAAGGGCGATATTGCCGTAATCAAAACCGAGATTGCTGAAGTAGAAGCCCGGCTCTACCGCCATCTGTGGATGATGGCCGCCGGTATTGTCGGCCTGACCGTCAGCCTCACCGTCGCATTAGTCAGGCTGACATCCTGACCAGCCTCGCTTTTCTCAGCCTTCTCTCCACACATTATAGGCGGGGCTCGTCCTCGGGCTTCTGAAAGGTGTACAACGGTCTTCTCTCCACACATTATAGGCGGGGCACTATTTTCTTTGCGGCCCGGGTGAGCCGAGCCAGATCAGTATTGAAGTCGTAGAGTTTGGGTGCTTGTATCGTCTTCGAGCAAAGATTATCTTAAGTTCAACTTAAAAGGCGCTCACGCGCCATCCCTCCGGAGAGGGGATTTTTTGTGGGAAGGTCAGCCCTCTACGGGGACAAAGGCGGACGAACGATCTGGTGCCAAACAGCGCTCCAGAGCCCAGCGGGCGGCCAGGGTGTCGTCCCGAGCGTATTGGGATAAGAGCTCAAGTGCGGCTGGGGCCGGCTTCCAATCAAAACAGGCCTCCGAAGGGACAACGACCGCGGCCGGTCTGACCGCCCAGGGCTGAGCACAAAAGACGATAGTCCTATAGGACGGCTGCGCCTGAAACCAGGCGAGTATGCGTGGCGCTATTTTTTTTGCGGCCCGGGTGAGACGATCCAGATCAGTAAAAGGCAGGGGCTGGGGACGGGTGCGGTCGAGACGGACCAAAACGAGTTCCTGGATACGTGCCCAATAATCCCTGGGTGAGGTCAGCAGGGCGGCGCGATCACTCAGCCGGATAGTCCGAAACGCCTCGGGGTCGAGGGTAAAAGCCAGGATGCAGGTCGGATACGGAAACGCAACCGCGCGGTCATGCCACGGATACCACCGGCCGGTCAGATCAAAAAAATGACGGACAATAAGCAGGCGATCCGTACTCAGCGGATAAGGGCCGGAGTCAATCGTCCCGAGATATGCCTCCGCATTCACAATAAAGGTGTAGGATTCGAGCGCAGCCAGAAACTGTTCGGTCACCCATCGCATTTCGGCATCAACGGGCACCAGCAGGGTGGACAGTTGCTGAACGATTTCCCTGGGGAGATACGGGTTCGCCCAGCCGGCCTCGCTGTTATCCTGATGTCCGTCGGTTCGCGAGACGGCCGCACACTGGTTCCAACAGTCTAAGACCAGTTCAATATCCTCGGCGTGGTCGCTGGCTTTGATCGCCCCAAAATCAAGCAGAATCTCTCGCCCAACCAGGAAGTGATAGCCAAACATCCAGATGGCCAACGGAGAGAGCGTGGTGTCGAGCCGCCCGCTCCTCTGGGCAATCAGCTGCGGGGTCGCCCGAGAAGAAAAGCGTCGAATATGCCCCGGAAGCGTCCAGAAAAGATGGGTGGCCGCAAGGGAAAACGCTTGATTGACCGGAAGACGGGTTGGGGTGGGACCAACCGGGCGGAGAATTTCTTTGCGAAATTTCACCCCCATGCTGTGGATGAGCTGGTTTGTTACTCCACGGTCATATGTGGATGTCTGAACCACTGTGGTCGGATTAGCGCAGGTACTGTAGACAGGTCAAGACGAGGATTTCAGGGGCTTCGTCACCTGAGCAAGATGCTCACGTCCCAAAGAGTAAACGTGCCCAGCATCTGCCTGGGTATTGGAGGACACGTTTACTCTTTTTCTCTTCATACCGCCTCATTAGGAGGAGGAGCATCCAGCAATTCGCGGGCCTGGCGCAGCAGGTCGGTGTCCAACCCTTCTGTGAACCAGTCATAGACCTGTTGCAGGTCTCTCCGGGCAGCCTGCCGCTTTTGCTGCACCGTGGCCTGTGCTCCTTCGCACTCTCGCCAAAAACGATTCAGGCTGATTGCGGCTCGCAACTCAAACAATTTGGCCTGCTGGCGACGAGCAATACTGAGCGCGTGCTGAAAGCAGTTCTCTATGTGTCCGAAAGAGTCGGGAGGGAAAGCGGAGGCGCGATCCGCAGCTCTGGCCTGTTGGGATAACAGCTCGCCTTTGAGCCGATACAACTCGGCGGCGTAGACGCGCTCACCCGTCCGCTCACTACAGGTAAGGGCTTCGGCCAGGTTGGTCAGACCCGCTTCGATCAGCGGCGCGCTCAGTTCTTCTGCCTGACTTTTTTGGGCGTAGGCATCGGCGAACAGTCCAAGAAGATAGGGCAGGGCCAGGGCGGCGCCCGTCTTCTGAAATTCCTGAAGCCCGTGTTGAATCTGGGTAATCCCCTCAGCGGCTTCCCCTTGGGCGGCGCGTGCCCAGCCTTCCAGAACGGTGCCCATGGACGACCAATAGGGAGAGCCCTGCTCGTGCGCCAGTTGCATCACCGCCTGGGCGTGTGTTCGCACGCCGGGCACCTCCTGCTGGAGCTGGGCGAACACGGCCTCGAAAAAATGCGCATAGACAAGGGTCAGGGGATGCCCACGTTCTTTCGCAGAATCCACCAGAGAGCGCGTCCACTGCTGCCGGGCCTGCTCGGGATAGCCCAGTACCAGCAGACTCAATATCTCGTAGCTCAGACACCCGACCTCTGGATGCTGGCCAAACATATAGGCGGCAGCGTCGTCCAGCTGTCTGGTATGCGGGAGTCCCTGTCCGATATGGGCGCGGCTGGCCTCCAGCTCGCCGAGCCAGAAGCAGGTGCCACCCAGGGCAAAACGCGCCTCCGCATGCACCAGGGCGTCCGTCGTCCCGGCGGTCAGCACCAACAGTTGTTCTCCGAGTTCCCGCGCACGCTGGAGCGCACCACGGACAAGACGATGAGCCCACATTCCCCGGAGGATGGTGAAGAGTTGGTCCCGGTCCCCGAGCTGTTCACACAGGCCCTGGGCTCGGCTGTACGCCTGCTCTACTTCTGAGGCTGCCGAGCCACGGGCGGCCATCAAGGACCGCCCCAGGGCGGTCTGGAAGGCTAACTCGTGTCGCTGACGCTGCGGGCTCAGCGGCAGGGTATCGAGCAGGGCCAGACCGGTTTGCAGATGACCAATGGCCTCCTCGTTTGCGGACTGCCTCACGGCCCGTTCTCCGGCCTGATACCAATAGGACAGCGACTCTTCCTTCAGTCCGGCCTGCGTGTAGTGGTGGGCCAGTAATTCGGGATGAATATCGCCGCTGACCGAGACATACGCGGCCAGCGTCCGCGCGATCTGTTCATGGTAGTGCTGGCGCCTGCTCTTCAGTAGAGACTGGTAGGCGGCATCCTGGATCAGGGCGTGTTTGAAGGTGTAGTCGGCATTGGGCAGAATCCCGCGCTGGTACAGGATTTCCGCCTCGACCAGCACCGCCAGCGCCTGTTGGAGGTCCGCTTCCGGCACCGGACAAACGACCTTGATGAGTTCGTAGGAGAACTCCCGTCCCAGGGTTGCGCCGAGTTGGGCGATTTCCCGCACGGGAGCGAGTCGGTCCAGGCGGGCCATGAGCGAGTCTTGCAGCGTGGTTGGAATGGCCAGATTGGGGAGCGGCCCGACCAGAGCATAACGCTCAGACTCCTCTTGAAGAAAATCTGATTCCAGGACCATCTTGGTCAGTTCTTCGACAAAGAGTGGCACGCCATCCGTTTTGCTGGCAATCTGTTCAACCACCTCGGTGGGCAGGCTCTTCCCCTTGCTGACGTTGGTGATCATGACCTCGATGTGTTTACGGGGCAAGCGACTGAGCATCATCTGGGTCATGTGTGAGCGCAGCGCCCACGGGGGCTTGAACTCGGGACGATAGGTCAGCAGCAACAGAATGCGTGCTCTGGGAACGTGCTCGATCAGCAGGCCGAGAAATTCGAGCGAAGACGGGTCGGCCCAGTGCAGGTCCTCAACCACGCAATGCAGGGGCTGGCGGTCGGCCTCTTGCAGCAGCCACGTCACGAGCGTTTCCTGTATCTTCTGCTTTTGCTGGTGCGGGGTACCAACCAGCGGCGGGCAGTCCGTGGGCTGGGGCAGCGACAGCATAGCTGCGAACAGAGGCAGAACCGCCTCTCGTGAAAAGCCCTGCCGGTCCAGCGCGCGGGCCAGTTTGTCGAGCTTCTGGTGGGGCGGTTCATCCAGCTTGAAATTCAGGATGCGCTGGAGGAAATCCATCAAGGGATACAGGGCGCTGCTCTGATAATAGGGGGAGCAGCGGTACTCGATCAGTGTGGCCGCGGAGGTCTGTGCGGCACGCTCGGTCAGGGCCTGAATCAGCCGCGACTTGCCGATACCGGCCTCGCCGCTCAACAAAATGACCTGGCCGTGTCGCTCCTGCACCTGCTCCCAGCGTTCGAGCAGCAGGCCGGCCTCTTGCTCCCGTCCGGTCAGCGGCGTGAGACCAGCCCGGGCGGCGCTCTCCAGAGGATGGCGGGCCTCACGTTCCTCCACAACGCGATAGACAGAGATGGGCTCGGACACACCCCTGAGCGTCTGCGGGCCGAGGCTGACGGTTGTAAAAAATCCCGAGGCGAGCTGACAGGTATCGGCGCTGGCGACCAGGCTGCCCGGCTGGGCAAGGGCCTGGAGCCGGGCGGCAATATGCGGTGTTGTTCCGACAATATCCAGGGCATCGTTCCCCACCTCGCCGGCGACAACGAGTCCGGTATGAACACCGATGCGGACCTGAAGCGGCTGTCCGAGCCGGGCGTCGAGTTGCTGTACCGCTTGGAGTATGCCCAAACCGGTATGAAGCGAGCGGGGCGCATCGTCTTCGTGGGCGGTTGGGTAGCCAAAGAACACGAGCAAGCCGTCGCCCAGATATTTGGCAATATGCCCGTCAAAGCGCTCAATGATCTGACGACAGGCCGCCTGATACGCGCCGAGCACCTCGCGCCACTCTTCGGGGTCGAGCCGCTCGGATAACAGCGTGGAGCCAACTAAGTCACAAAACATGACGGTGACTTGCCGCCGGTCTGCCGCAACGGGCCGGCGTTCCGGAGAGGCGGGTTGCACACCCACCTCCCCTGGTATGGATACATCTCGGTCCGGTGCGGCTCGGTCGGTAACCTGGGGAGAGGCTACGGCTTGTGGCGTGAGCGCCTGCCCGCATTCCCCGCAGAATTTTGCCGGGAGCGGATTCTCAAAGTTGCAGCGTGCGCACAGGTTGGCCAGCCGAGTACCGCACTCGGTGCAGAACCTCATCCCAGCCTGATTTGCAAAACCGCAATTTGCACACTGCATACCGGCCCTACCTTCGTAGCTCTATAGCCGGGGTGGTCAGGATTGCCAACCTTGTTTGCGGCCGAAAGACGCCTGTCCTCGCCTGATAGGCCTCTCGCACTTACTGCCCGTTTCCGATATGCCCTTCCAATGAGTAAGGGCGGGTTGCACACCCACCCCTACCTTTATTATGGAACGGCTCTATCTGTTCGTCGTCAACCGGCCGAAGACCCTGCTCCTTCTTCTCGTCATTCTCACCTGTGTCTTTGGGGTCTTCGCAAAAGACATTCGTCTGGACAGCTCGGTTGAAAGCCTCCTGAGCCAAGACAACCTGGACAGCCAGTATTACGCCGAAGTCCGTCAGCTCTTCGGCAGTGATGAAGTCGGAGTGGTCGGGCTGCTGGCCGCCGACATCTATACCGCTGAGGTCTTACACAAGATTCAGCGCCTGACTGAAGCGCTGGAGAACATCGAAGGGGTCCAGGAAGTGCTGAGCCTGACCAATGCGCTTGACCCGATTGCCGATGTGGTCGAGCCGCCGCCTTTGGTCGCACGGATCCCCACTGATCAGGCCGGTCTGGATGCGCTCCGGGAAACGTTGGCCGACCGGCCTATTTATCTCAAGAATCTGGTTGCCGAGGACGGAAAGGCCGCGGCCATCAATATCTTCTTCGCCGATATGGACGATGCTGAATTCATGCAGCGGGGGATCGATGAGCAGATCCAGGCCATCATAGACGTAGAACGCGAAACCGGGCCGGAACAACTGTTTTATACCGGCCTGCCCCGCTTCAAAGTCTATTCCGCACGGGCCATGCAGAGCGATTTGAGCCGCTTTGTTCCATTGACCCTGCTGGCTATTGTTGTCGTGCTCTTTGCGAGCTTTCGCTCCCTCCGCGGCGTCTTGTTGCCCGCCCTGACGATTCTCGTCAGTCTGATTTGGACGCTGGGGATTATGGTGCTCGCCGGGAGCAGCCTCAGCCTGGGGAGTATCGCCCTGCCGCCCCTGATTCTGGTCTTGGGCACGGCCTATTCGCTCCACATGGTGGCCGAGTATTATGAGTTGGCCCGGCCAGACGGAGCGGTACGAGACGTTGTGCTGGAGGCCCTCAAAAAAACCAGCCCGCCGATTTGTATCACCGCGCTGACAACCGTGCTCGGTTTCCTGTCCTTGGGCGTGAACCCGCTCAGCAGTATTCGAGTAATGGGTATTTTCTCGTCGGTCGGTATTCTGATTGCTTTTCTCCTCTCCATCCTCCTGGTCCCGGCCGTGCTCATGCAGTTGCGTCTCCCGGCCAACCCGGCAGCAGCGTTTGCCCCTGGGGTCACTACGGCTTTGCGGCGTATCGGCCGCTTTGCCATCCGGAATCGCCTGAGCGTTATTGCTGCGGCGTTGCTTTTCGCCGCCGCGGCGATATGGAACCTGTCCTCGATTCAGGTCGATTCAAACTTTCAGTCTTTTTTTCGCCCCAACGATCCGGTTCGCCAGGCCACCGACGCCATTAATGAACATCTGGTCGGCAGCATGGCTTTTTATGTGGTGATTGATGGCCAAGAAAAAGACGTCATGAAACAGTGGGATACCTTACGCCGGATCAAAGCCCTGCAAGCCTATATCGACGGTCTGCCCGGCGTGGATAAAACCGTCTCGTTTGTTGACTATTGTGAACTGCTCGACCGCGGGGCGCAGTCCGGCGGCGGTGAGCTTCTGGTCGGCCCGGGTGGCGAGATTATTACGGCCCCGCCACCTGAAAAGCCCACAACCTTCTGGCAGGAGCCGTCTCAACTCCGCGCCGTCATGCAACTCGTGGCCGGCAGTCCGACCAGTTTTCGGTCTGTCGCCAGCCCGGACTTTGCGCGCTCGAATATTCTCGTCCGCACCACCCTCTCGGGCTCACAGGAGATTTCAGCGCTCGCGGAGCAGATTAGTGCCTATGCTCAGGAGCGCTTTCCACCCGATCTCAAGGTACGTCCCACCGGCAATCTGATTCTGCTGACCAAGACAACCGGCGATATTATTACCGGCCAGATCCGCAGCCTTTCCCTGGCCGTCAGCGTCATCTTCGTCATTATGTCGGCCATGTTCCTGTCCGCCCGGATCGGGCTGATCGCCATGATCCCGAACATTTTTCCGATTGTTATTTTCTTCGGACTGATGGGTCTCTCCGGCGCGGTGCTCAACCTGGGAACCAGCATTATCGCCGCTATCGCGCTCGGCATTGCGGTGGACAATACGGTGCACCTGATGACCAGACTGAGCGCTGAGGTGCACGCGGCCCCAGACCAGGAAACCGCCCTGCTCCACACCCTCGGGACGGTAGGCAAGCCGAGCCTGTACGCCTCCGTCATCTTATTTCTCGGTTTTCTGGTATTGTATTTTTCGACTTTTGTCCCGATCCGGGAATTTGGTCTGCTCTCGGCGGCCACCATGGTCGTTGCCTTTGGGGCGGATGTGATTTTGCTGCCGGCCCTGCTCGCCACCACTAAGGTCATTACCCTGTGGGACGTCTTATACCTGAAACTCGGACGCGACCCGCAGAAGACGATTCCCCTCTTTGCCGGGCTGCGTCCCGTGCAAGCCAAGATAGTCACGCTGATGGGCGAATTTCGGGCCTTTGCCAAGGATGAGTTCATTGTCAGGCAAGGAGAGGTGGGCAGGGAGATGTTCGTGCTGATCAGTGGCAGGGCAGACGCCCGGCTCAATATTGACGGCACGTCAAAGCTGCTGCGGACTATGGGACGCGGCGATGTGATTGGCGAAATGGCCCTCATCCGTCAAAATCAGCGGACCGCGGACGTGATTGCCGTGGACGATGCTGAGGCGATTGTGGTGGACGAGCGCTTCTTGCAGCGGATGCAAAAACGCTACCCACGGATTGGCGCTCGGATATTCCTGAATATCGCCAAGATTTTGAGTGATCGCCTAGACGACGCGTCTCGACGCGGGGTGGCGTAGGCAGGAAACAAGAGCGACCGGGAAACCGCCCTATGCTGCGTCATCTGCACGTGAAAAATCTGGCTCTGATCGACGATCTCGAACTGTCGTTCGAGTCCGGCCTGAATGTGATTACCGGAGAGACGGGCGCTGGGAAGAGCCTGCTCATGCAGGCCATCGGCTTGGCCCTGGGTGGTCGAGCAACCGCCGACCTGATTCGCCGGGATACCACAGAAGCCGTTGTCGAGGCAGTCTTCGGCCTCGACAAGGCGCGCCTTGCCCCCCTCTTTGCGGAACATGACCTCCTTGAAGCCGAAGAACTCCTGGTCCGTCGTGTGATTACAGCGAACGGACGGAGCCGGGTGTATCTGAATGGCAGGCTGACCACGGTTGCGCTGTTGCGTCAGCTCAGTGCCAGGCTGATGCAGATCTATGGACAGCACGAGCAGCAGGTCTTACGCGAGGCGGATTCGGCGCTCTCCCTGCTTGACGGTTTCGCTGATACGACGCGGCGTGTCCAGGAAATGACGACACGCTACCAGACCCTGCGACGTGTATGGGAGCGCCTGTGTACACTGACCGAGGACAAGGCGGCGGCTGAGGCACGTCAGGACTTCGTCCGTTTTCAGGTCGATGAGATTCGCCGCGCAGCACTCCAGCCCAACGAAGAAGAGGATTTGCGCCAGGAACGGACTATTCTCATAAACGCCGAAAAGCTGTATCAGACGACATCCAGCGGTGAGGAAATGCTCACTGCGAGCGACGGTGCGGTCACGGATCAACTCGGACGACTGGTGACCCAGCTACGTGACCTGGTCCAGGTGGATGCCAGCCTGAACGAAGCGATCTCACTCCTGAGTGACGGGCTGGCCCAGGTCGAAGAGGCTGCCCTCTTCCTGCGTAGATATGGCGAGCGCCTCAGCCCGAATCCCGAGCGTCTGGAAGAGATCGATGTACGCCTCGCGCTGCTCTCGCGTCTCAAGAAAAAATACGGCGGGAATATTGAGGCGATTCTGGCCCGGCAGGCTGCTCTGGAACAAGAGCTGGAACACATCGAAAGCGGTGAAGAGGCGATTGCCGCGTTGCAACAGGAAGTCGCCCAGGCTGCCCACGCGGCCTGGTCCTGGGCGTACGAACTGTCAGAGGAGCGGCGCGCGGCTGCCCGGAATCTTGAGCACAGCATCCAGGCCGAGTTGGGCCAGCTCGGCATACAGGGCGCGCACTTTGGCGTCCGGTTGCCGCAACCGCCTGAAGATGAAACCAAGAGTGCACCGGATTCGCCGTTCACCCAAAATGGCCGGCGGCTCGGAGAGCGCGGCTATGATCAGGTCGAATTTTATCTGTCCGCCAATCCCGGAGAGCCGCTCTTACCACTCGTCCAGGTGGCATCCGGTGGAGAGCTCTCCCGCCTCATGCTCGCCCTCAAAGCCCTCAGTGCGGCTGCGGAAGCCACGCCGACACTGATTTTTGACGAAGTGGACGCGGGGATCGGCGGGGGAGTGGCCGAGGTCGTCGGGCGGCGGCTCAAAGCCCTGGCCGACCAGCATCAGGTGCTGTGTATTACGCATTTGCCGCAGATCGCGGCCTTTGCCGACCACGCCTACACCGTGACCAAAACGGTCACCCAAGGCCGCACGATTTCTTCAGCCCAACGTCTGACCCGGCGTGAGCGCCTGCAGGAGCTCGCCCGCATGCTGGGCGGTGTAGAAATCACGCCCGAAGCCCGCCGCCACGCGCGTGAAATGCTTGAGGGCGCACGGCGAGGCTAAGAGGACTCAGGGCTTTCCCCGTTACGAAACGACTCGATTGTCTCCGTAATAGCCTGGATTGCTGCGGGCTGGAGCGTGATATCGACATGCCCAACTCCCGGCAGGAGCGTGACTGGAACCGGCCTTCCAGCCTCCTCGAACACGGCTGAGAACTGATCAGCATGGAAGATTTCGTCGTCTTGGCCAACCAGGACACGAAGTGGCTGTTCAGCGGCGCCAATATCCGCCCGGTAATCGTTATGGGGTCGAAAGTTTGTTGCCAGGGCATAGGAGTAGGTAGGCGTTAAGAACTGCTGCGCTTCGGCCGTCAATGCAAAAGCAACCACCGGCAAAGTGTTGAACCGGGTGATACCGAAACGGTTGAGAAACGTAAGCGCAATAATACGTGCGACCCCGGTTGCGACCCAGCCGCCGGCTCCAGGTCGATACGTTGGCGCATCCTGGTGAATAAACGGGGCTAACAGCACGTACTGATCAAAGAGTTGCTGTCGCGAACTGGCGGCAAAACGCAAGGCAAAGCCCCCGCCGGACGAAAATCCGACCAGCGTCCTGGGGCCAGCGGGCTGGACGGCCTCCAGGAAATCCTCCACATCGTCTTCGAGCTGGCCGATGTAGGTAATCTGGCCCTTCGGACCGGACTCTCCGTGACCGCGCATATCCAGGGCATAGGCCGCATAGCCGGCCTGCGCTAACCCCTTGGCTAAAAGATGGAGGCTGCCACTGCTTGCGGACGACCCATGGATAAGCACCGCAGACCCCTTGGCTGGGCTTGCGGCGAGCGCGTAGGCCCGAAACGCCAAACGCGCCCCATCCCGAGCGATGTAGCGCTTGAGCTGGGCAAGGTCGGAGGAGTCCACGCTACGAAACGGCGCGTTGATACTTTTCATCGGAGGGGGCGACTCGGGGCCGCCAAGCACAATGGCCAAGGCGAGCAGCACAGACACGACAGCCACCCCTGCAATGAGCACAATCGCTATACGCTTCATGGGTCCTCCTTGGGAAGGTGAATGATCGGACGCGACGGGGAATGCGCGTAGCTCTCAAGCAATTGCCTGGAATCCAACAATCAAACGCTGTCCTATTGCCGCCAGGGCAGCTTCGAGCCGGGGCAGTTTCGACGGATGGCGAGGATCCAGTAAACGACGCACCTCTTTTTCGTCACAGCCCAGTCGCTTTGCCAATCCAGCTTTTGTCATTCGGGCTTCCTGAAGGGCGAGATAGAGGGCGGCCTTGGCCGCGCTGTGCGCAGCCAGCGGCACCGGGTAACATCCTTGCTTGACAGCAGACGGAAGGGGGATGGGCAGGCCCGTGACAATCCGGTTGACAATGGCTTCGTCGAGACAGTCGGCTGCCTCGTGCAGGGCGTCTTCGACGTCGTCTCCCTGGGTGATGGCTTCGGGTAAATCGACGAATGTGACGACAAAGCCACCATCCACGGTATCGGGTTTCAATCTGGCAGGATAAATGAAGCTGTGCATAGGCGTCTCCTACGTGCTGCTGAGGCCAAGCTGGTCCAGCATGGCACGCAGCGTTCCTGTTTTGAGCTCATCCTTGGGGTTCCGAACGATTGTGAACCGTGAACCATAGAATAATGTTCCGTGACTGCCTTTTCCGCGACGGGCAACAAACCGAACTTTTACCTTATTTGCTCGGCCCAGTTTTCTCACTTTACGGATGAATTCGTTTCCCGTCACAGCTCCTATAACGGACATTTTTGTCCGCCTGTCAAGCCGAGAGCGCTTCGCGTCGATCACCTGACGAGGAAAAATGTTTCAGCTTATGCTAATTGAGTTGCTACGCTTCGGGACTCACCAGGAGGCTAGAAGGCGTGGAGAATATCTTCGAAGGCGCCGCCGGGGATAGGGAAACGTGACCGTGCTGGACCTGCTCAAGAAACATTTCGGCTACGACCAGTTCCGTCCGCTGCAAGCGGAGATCATCGCCAGCGTGCTGGAGCGGCGCGACACCCTGGTTCTGATGCCTACCGGCGGCGGTAAGTCTCTGTGCTATCAGTTGCCCGCCCTGCGCTTCGACGGGCTGACGCTGGTGGTCTCGCCGCTGATCGCCCTGATGAAAGACCAAGTCGATACGCTCAAGGCCAACGGAATCGCCGCGGAGTTCATCAATAGCAGCCTGACCTACCCTGAACTGAACCGCGTGCGGACGCGCGTGCGGCGGAACGCGGTCAAAATTCTGTACGTCGCCCCGGAGCGGCTGGTGTTATCCGGCTTCCGGGATTTCCTGGCCGGGCTGAAGGTCAGCCTGGTAGCTGTGGACGAGGCGCACTGCATCTCCATGTGGGGCCATGAGTTCCGGCCCGACTACCGCAACTTGGTTGATCTGCGCCGTCTCCTGCCGGGCGTCCCGTTCATCGCCCTGACCGCCACCGCGACCGAGCAGGTCCGCCGTGACGTTGCCGAACAGCTCGAACTGACGCAGCCGCAGGAATTCGCCGCTAGCTTCAACCGCGCCAACCTGACCTATAGCGTGCGGCCCAAGCGCAACTCCGTTGATGCGCTGGCGGCTCTGCTCGACGAGTATCGGGGCGAGTCCTGCATCGTGTACTGCTTTTCGCGCAAGAGCACGGAAGACCTGGCCACTGCGCTGTGCGAGCGGGGTCTGTCCGCCCTGCCCTACCACGCCGGCCTGGATACTCCGGTGCGCAGCCAGACCCAGGAGAAATTCATCCGTGACGAGGTGCCGATCATCGTGGCGACCATCGCCTTCGGAATGGGCATCGACAAGCCCGACGTCCGGCTGGTCGTACACTACGACTTGCCCAAGTCACTCGAAGGCTATTACCAGGAGACGGGCCGCGCCGGGCGCGACGGCCTGCCCAGCGAGTGCGCGCTGTTCTACTCCTACGGTGACAAGGTCAAGCAGGATTTCTTTATCGATCAGATAGAAAACGCGGCCGAGCAACGAAATGCACAGGACAAGCTGGCGCAGGTGATCGAGTTCTGCGACCTGCAAACCTGCCGCCGTAAATATCTGCTGGCCTACTTCGGCGAAGACTGGCCGCAGGACAACTGCGGGGGGTGCGACGTATGTCTGACGCCCAGGGAAGAGTTCGACGCCACTGTCATCGCCCAGAAAATCCTATCGGCCATCGTCCGCACGGGGGAGCGGTTCGGTATCGCGCATCTGAGCCAAGTGCTGCGCGGCGCGAATACCAAACGCATTCGGGAATTGCGGCACGACAGGCTGAGCGTATACGGCATCGTTGGCGACTTCTCGGACGGTGAGATCAAAGAGGTGGCCGGTTTGCTGCAAGCCAAGAGTCTGCTGCGCAAGAACAGCTATGCCAGCCTGAGTCTGACACCGACCGGCCGGACATTCCTCAAGAATCGTGAGAAACTGATCCTCACGCGTGCCAAACGAGTCGAACCGGCTCTCCGTGTCACCCCGGACTCCGACCCGGCGCAGGTATGGCGCAGACGGGATGCACCGCCCCTGGCGGATGAGCAGGCGGACCTCGCCGTTGATGCGGCCCTGTTCGAGCAACTGCGCACCCTGCGGCGCGAGCTGGCCGAGGAGCGCAACGTGCCGCCGTACGTCATCTTTGGTGACGTGACGCTCAGACAGATGGCAGCCTATTTGCCCCAGAGCCGCGAGAGCCTATCCCGTATCTCGGGGGTAGGCGCGGCAAAGCTGGAGCAGTGGGGCGAGGCGTTTCTGGAGGTTATTCGTTCGCACGCCGATGAGCAGGGTCTGGCGGAGCGTCCTGTACCGGGCACACGGCGCAGCAGAGAGTCGCAAGGCAGTAAGGTGAGTCGGCAAGGTTCAACGCATATTGCAACGAAACAGTTGCTTGAGCAGGGCCGATCGCTTGCCGAGGTCGCAACGGAGCGCGGTCTCTCTGTACGCACGGTAGTCGGCCACGTCGAGAAGCTGGTCGCCGACGATGAGGACTTTGACCTCGGCCCATTGCTGCCGGTATCGGATCGTCTGGAGGCCATTCAAAACGCGATAGATCGCTCCGGCGCCACCGCCCTGGCTCCGGTCAAAGCGATGCTGGGCAAAGACTACACCTATGAGGAGATCCGATTGGTGCGGGCGTTCATGCGTCAAACGTAATGACTGGCGTGCAACGTTGTCCCATCCCGTTAGTCGGGCGCTTCAGTAGGCCTCCAGCTTCCCTCACCGGCCGCGCACTCCCATTATCCACGGGCTGTACGTCCGTATTGGGCGCCCAGATATTTTGTCTTAACCCGCTTGCAACCAGACCGCAGAGTGGCCTACCCTGACAAGGATCGTCAAAAGACGGAACACTCGATAACGAGGGAATCAGTATGGATAAGACCCTTATGCTTGCGCTCTACCGCGACATGATTCGCATTCGGCGCTTTGAGGAAGAAGCGGCGCGTTCGTATTCGCGGGGCAAAATTGGCGGCTTTCTGCACTTGTATAATGGCCAAGAGGCGGTGGCGGTTGGGGCGATGTCGGCGGTTGAGCCCACGGATTACATCGTGGCGACCTATCGGGACCACGGCCATTACCTGGCCCGGGTTGGGGATATGAATGCGGCCATGGCGGAACTGTTCGGCAAGGTGGATGGCTGTGCCAAGGGCCGGGGCGGCTCCATGCATTATTTTGATGTGGCGAAACGCTTTATGGGCGGCCACGCCATTGTCGGCGGTCATGTGCCCATCGCCGCGGGGATTGCCTTTGCCTCGAAATATCGGGGCGAGCCGGATGTGACTCTGTGTTTCTTTGGCGAAGGAACGGCCAATATGGGCGCCTTTCACGAGGGCCTGTCGCTGGCCGCGCTGTGGAAGCTGCCCGTCATCTTTATTTGCGAGAACAATCTCTATTCCATGGGTACACCCCTGTATCGGACCCTGGCGGTCGAGGATGTCGCCGTGCGGGCCAAGGGCTACCCCATGGCCCAGGAGATTGTGAACGGCGATGATGTGCTTGAGGTCCGAGAAGTCATTCGCCACGCGGCCAAACGCGCCCGGACCGAGAGTTTACCCATTCTGATTGAAGCCAAGACCTACCGTTTTCGGGGTCATTCCATGTCCGACCCAGCCAAGTACCGCACCAAGGAAGAAGTCAAAGAGTGGATGAAGCGCGACCCCATCCGGCTTCTGGCCGAACGCATCTATGCGCTGGGCATTGCCAACGAAGAACAGCTCAAAGCCGTTGACGAAGCCGCCAAACAAGAGGTGGCAGGGGCGGTGCAGTTTGCCGACGAATCCCCATCGCCCGACACAGCCACGCTGTTTGATGACATCTACTACGAACCAGAGCACCACGAGCAGGACGAAAAGGTTGTGCCGCTCGAAAAGCGCCGTCAGCAGGCGAGCGTGTAAACCCTCACCCCTGCCCCTCTCCCAGAGGGAGAGGGGAAAATTCAGTTCCCTCTCCCCTGGAGGGAGAGGGCTAGGGTGAGGGGGAAAAGGAGAACACACATATGCGAGAGCTGACATACCGAGAGGCGTTGCGAGAGGCCATGGCGGAAGAGATGGAACGCGACGAGCGCGTATTCCTCATGGGCGAAGAGGTCGGCCACTATAATGGCGCCTACAAAGTGTCCGAGGGCCTGCTCGACCGTTTTGGTGAGCGCCGCGTGGTGGATACGCCGATTGCGGAAACCGGCTTTGCCGGGGTGGGGATAGGCGCGGCCATGGTTGGGCTGCGGCCCATCATCGAGTTCATGACCTGGAATTTTTCGCTGTGCGCCTATGACCAACTCGTCAATAACGCGGCCAAACTGCGCTATATGTCGGGTGGACAGATTACCCTGCCGATCGTCTTTCGTGGCCCAGGTGGGGCCGCGCACCAACTGGCCGCCCAGCACTCCCAGGCGGTCGAGAGCCTGTACGCCTATGTACCGGGGTTAAAGGTGATTGCGCCCTCAACCCCGGCCGATGCCAAGGGCTTGCTGAAAACTGCCATCCGCGATGAAAACCCGGTGATCTTTATTGAGGGTGAAGTCCTGTATGGACACAAAGGGCAGGTCCAGGACGAGGAGTATCAGATTCCGCTCGGACGGGGCGAGGTCAAACGGGCGGGCCAGGACGTGACGATTGTCGCCTGGTCCAAGATGGTCCATGCAGCCCTGAACGCAGCCACCGAGCTGGCAAAAGAGGGCGTTGAGCTCGAAGTGATCGATCCGCGCACCCTTCGTCCGCTGGACGACCGGCTGATTTTTGATTCGGTCAAAAAGACCAACCGCTGTATTATCGTCGAGGAGGGCTGGCCGTTTGCCGGCCTGGGGGCCGAGATCGCCTACCGCATCATGAAAGAGGGCTTTGATTATCTGGACGCGCCGGTCGTGCGGGTCACTGGCGAAGATGTGCCCATGCCCTACGCCAAAAATCTGGAGCACGAAGTCTTCCCCGGTGTTGAAAAAATCGTCCGCGCGGTCAGAGATGTGCTGTACAACTGATAGAGCAGGCCGGGCAACCACAGAGGGCCGGACAACCACAGGGGGTTGCCCCTACATTTTTCATTCCCTCTCCCCTGGAGGGAGAGGGCTAGGGTGAGGGGGTGTTCTCGTCCCTTGTGGCCCTGGAACCACCAGTAAGGCTGTCCAGTTGGCGTTGCGCCCGTGAAAAACGAGAGTTGATCTTTAGCGCCGCTTCAAAGGCCGCCCGCGCCGCCTCGGACTGACCCAGCCGCAGATAGACCTCTCCTAATTCATAGTGGGCCACATCATCGCTCGGGCAGATCGCCAAGCCGGCCTGATAATAGGCGACGGCCGTTGTATCATCAGTTGCTTTTCGGGCGGCGTCAAAGTCGTTAAACGCCCGGTTGCAGGCCTCGTTCTGCTGTTGTTGCTGAGCGTGTTGTTGTTGGAGGGCCTCGGTTTCTTGCCGTAACTGCTCGGCTTCCTGGCGTAAACGCTCGATTTCCGCCCGCTGCTGTTCGAGGACGCTCGTGTCGAACAGGCTACACGAGGCCAGGAATACGCCCAAGACCATGACGCCGAACAGGTTACTGTAGGGGCGGGTTTGAAACCCGCCCCTACTCGCTATTGCAGTAGACATACTTGGGTCATGCTCCGTTTGCCGGGCTTAAAAATTATCTTTCAGATAACGGGTCTTTTCCAGCACGGACACGGGGTCGAGGGCGAGTCCGGGGAAGGACTGTTGCACATGCTCTTGCAGTTCAGAGCTGTCTACCCGGACAAAGGGGTTGATCTCTTTTTCCTCGCCCACCGTACCCGGAATGGTCGGCTGGTTTTTGGCCCGCAGTTCCTCGGCCCAGCGCAGCTTTTCCTGAAGTTTCACATTGCCCGGCTCCAGGCTGAGGGCGAAGTTCAGGTTGGTGACGGTGTACTCATGCCCGCAGTAAATCCTGGTGTCGTCCGGTAACTGCATCAGCGTGACCATATTGTTGTGCATATCCGAAGCGGTTCCCTCGAACAGCCGTCCACAACCGGCAATAAAGAGCGTATCGCCGGTAAAAACCGATTTTTCCGCTTCAAAATAGGCGGCAATATGGCCGCTGGTATGACACGGGATAAAGAGAAAGCGCGCTTCGAGGTTTCCGATACGAACCGTATCGCCCTCATCGACCATATTGGTAATGCACGGCGTGCGCGTCTCGTCCCGCTTATGGCCGTAGACCTTGAGCTGCGGAAATTCTTGCACAAGTTCTTTATTCCCGCCCACATGATCCCAGTGATGGTGGGTATTGATGATGGTCGTAAAGTTCACGCCCTCGCGCTTGATCGCGGCGGCAACCGGACCGGCCTCGGACGGATCAACAACGCCAGCCTCGTTGGTCGCTTCATCAATCAGCACATAGGCGTAATTATCGGACAACACGGGGATGGGAAGGATTTTCATAGGTCTCTCCTGACTGCGTTGTTTTACTGCTCCATGGGAAAGCCATACAGCTTGGCCGCGTTTTCGTAGACGAGCTTGCGGCGAACGTCTTCGGACAGATGAGCGAGCTGCTTGTGCAGAAATTCCTGTGAATCCGGCCATACCCCGTCGGGATGCGGAAAGTCCGAGCCCCACATCACGTTGTTGACGCCGACGCGCTCGATCATATCCAGGCCGGTCTGGTCCTGCTGAAAGGTGGCGTACATCTGCCGGTACCAATACTCGCTCGGTTTCATGCTGAGTTCGAGGTCCTGAAACTGATCTTCCCACTCATAGTCCATGCGTTCCAGGACGTAGGGAATCCAGCCGATGCCGGCTTCACCAATCACCACTCGACACTGAGGGTAGCGCTCCAAGGCGCCACCATAGATCACCGCCCCGATAAAGCCGGCGGTAGCAATCTGAAATTCGGTCAGCACGGTGGCCAGCCACATCCGCTTGGAGCGGCGGTCTGTGGCCCAGGTCATGTCAAGCTTGGGCCCGATGGTGTGCAGATGAATCGGCAGGCCGGTATCGTGCGAGGCTTCCCAGACCGGGTCCCAGTCGAGATGCCACAGCGGCATCATGCTGTGACGGACGGGCAACTCGGCTCCTTTAAGGCCCATTTTTGCGCAGCGACGCACTTCCTCTGCCGTTTTCTCGGGAGACGAGGCCGGCAGACTGGCAACTGCGGCAAAACGACCAGGCGCGGCATGGCAGAAGTCCGCGGCAAAATCGTTGTAAATCCTGACAACCAGGTCAGTCACTTCGGGGTCATCAATCCGAAAGGCGGCGCCGAGGATGCCGTAGATGACCTCCCCCACAACACCATCCCGTTCCTGGTCCTTGATTCGCAACTCAGGCACGGTCGTGCGCATAATCCCCTTGCTCTGATCCTCGTACAGACCGGTTGAGGCCATGCGGTCGGCCCGATGAATCTGGCCGGGAATATATTGCCGTCCGGCCGAACCCATCCCGCCAACCAGACCCATACTGGTCCCGTTATGGGCCACCCAGGTTTTGCCCTCCGGGGCGTTTACCACCCGAGGCATTTTGTCTTTGAGATGGGCCGGAGCATTCTCGGTAAAAAGAGTGGCCGGCAAACACGGAATATCCATATGGCCATCAGCCGAGATGACCGGGTGATTAAACATGGCGCGTCCTCCATCCTGGTGAACAATGTAGGGGCAGCCCCCTGTGGCTGCCCACGCAGTGCGAGTCTTTTCTTAGCAGAAAGCGTCAAGCAGGGGAAAGCGGGCGCGTTGCCTTGTTGGACCAGGGACCGTATGAAACAAGAACCTATCCACAGGCAGAGCCTGCCCCTCCCGGACTCATATTTTGAACTGGCGCATTTTTTATAGTCTGAACCTCGCGATTTTCACTTCTATGCTCGGCATGGGCATCGTGATTCCGTTCATGCCGATTTACGCCAAGACGCTGGGCGCAACCGGGGTCAGCATCGGGGTGTTCTTTGCCAGCTTTCCCCTGGCTCAGCTCCTGTTCATGCCGATCATCGGCCGGCTGTCCGACCAGCGCGGACGTAAGGCGTTTATTGCCGGCGGCCTGTTGCTCAGCAGTCTGATGTCGCTCGTCTATGTGTCTGCCCCCAACATCGTGTACTTGACCCTGGGCCGATTTTTCCAGGGGATTGCGGTGGCCCTCATTATTCCCATCTCGACCGCGTACGTCGGCGACCTGGCCCCCGCGGAAAAGCGGGGCGAGTTGATGGGCATTTTCAATCTGGCGCTGACCAGCAGCATCGGCGTCGGCCCTCTGTTCGGCGGCTGGCTGAGCGACACGTATGGCATGGCGCTCAGTTTTTATTTGATGGGCGGCTTGAACCTCGTAGCTTTTCTCTTTGTCCTGTTCTTTCTGGATGAGACCCGCTCTTCCCAGGCGGAGGCGCAACGACCGCCGTCCTACCGTGACCTCTTACGCCGCCCCAGTGTACGCGGGATTGTCCTGTACCGTATGGTGACGTCCATTCAGATGGGCTTATGGTTCTCCTTTCTCCCGCTGCTGGCCGTCGAACTGCTGCAACTCAGTCAATCCCGCATTGGTATCATCATGGCGACCTATATGCTGGTCAACAGCCTCGTCCAGGTCCCGTTCGGACGCATGGCCGACCGCTATAGCAAGCGGCTGTTGATTATCGTCAGTGGCTACCTGGCCTCCTTCGCGTTTGTGACCATCCTCTTTGCCGCCGGTTTTTGGGGTCTGTTGCTCATTAGCGGATTCACCGGAATCATGGGCGCCCTGGCCGGCCCGGCTCTGACCGCCCTGGCCGTCGGCGAGGGCAAGCAGGGCGGAATGGGCGCGATGATGGGCGTGCTGAATATGGCGCTGAGCGTCGGCATGATGCTCGGTCCGGTCGTCGCCGGCCTGCTGTCGGATATTGTCGGCCTGCGGCCTTTATTTGGTTTTGGGGCGGTGGCCGGTGTGATGGGAACACTGATGTTTACCTGGTTGACAACCGAGAAATCGGCTCCCTCTGGGTGCCAGAACACCATGTAGGGCAACCCCCTATGGTTGTTGCCCAGCCCTACGGGAATTCACCCCGGTCCGGCCATCCCCCTGCGCTGTCGCGCTTCCCCCTTATTAAGGGGGATTGAGGGGGATGGCTGCCGCGTAGCCCAGAGGACGCAGTCGAAAGACGTTTACAGAACAAGATGCACGATCGCGCCACTCTTGATATCGAGCCGACATTCTCCGGCGAGGGGCAAATCCTCGCTCCGCCGAGTTTTCGGATCGATAAATCGCATCAGGCCTCGGAATCGGATTTCCAGGACCGGGCGGTTTTTGTGCATGACACTGCGCGTATGCGTGGCCTTGAACTGGAGGGTCAGCCCCAGCGCAAGCTCTCTGATTTCCACGTCACGGGCCGAAATCCCAGGGTCGCGGCCATGTTGCCGCACAAACTCCGGCAGGGCCGCTGTCAGCCTGGCCCGCAGCCGGGCTGACAGGTCGTTCTGCACGGTGTCCTCAAGCGAAGGGAGCCAGACCTGCTCAGCCATCCTCCTCCTCGCCCGCTTCCTGACCGGTCTCCGCGGCTCTCGGGAAGGTGACGCACGCCTCGGCTGCGTCGCTCCAGGAGCCGTCGAGATTGCGCCCCACCGCCTGGGCAGTCGGATACCAGCGTGCCTCGTCGGGGCCGCATGGCTGCCAATACCAGGGGATGTCGTATTGGCACAGCACTAGTGTTTTGCAACCCAGATTGGCAGCCAGATGGGCAACGGGACCGTCCATGGTAACAACCATGTCTACGGACAGCAGGGCGACCGCCATGTCCAGCAGGTGCTCAACACTATACGGCACCAGAATCTCCGGGGGTTGACCGTCTGGCAGCGTTAGCGGTTGTCCGTCGTCGCATTCGCGGAGCAACACCGGCCGGCCCGACAGGGCGGTCAGCAGCGTTTGCGGGTCGGGTCCGTCAGGCGTGTTATCCCACCACAGGCCGATGCGCGGCCCGTCTCCGGCTGGGTCCTTTTGATCCCTTGAGTCGTTTGAGTCCTCGGGGTCCGACTCAACAGACTCAAGGCACAGCTGCAGCGGCTCGACCGGGAGGGCGCGGGGCTCGGTCCGCAGGAGGCGTGGCAGGTCGTCCAGTAGGAGCGCGGTTTCTCCGGCTTCGATATCGGTGGAGAGGGTGATTTCCTGGTAGGCGTGCACGCTCGCAATGCCAGGAATGGCCTGAAAAAAGCTGGCCAAGACCGGCAGACACAGCAGACGCAGCCGTTCCACCTCGCGGCTCACCTGGGGGAGCAGACGCAGACCCAGCAGGGTGGAGGAAAAATCATCCACGATCAACGCCAGCCGGGGACCGAAGTCGCGTATCGCCAAGTCCGGCACCGCCTCGGCAGCGTCGAGCAGGTCCGACCTGCCCAGGCGGTCATAGCTGCGCCAGCCCTCGCGCCAGTCGCCGGACAGGCAGAGCAGGTCGGCCTCAATCCGGCGGGCCAACTCGTGGGCACCGTTGCTCAGCGTAACGGCCTGGCGAGCGGCGGTCAGGGCGGCTTCGGGTTCATTGCGGCGGCGCAATAGGCGCGCCAGATTGACCAGCGGCTCGGGGTTTTGCGGGTCCAGTTCCGCCGCGGCCTGGAGCGCGGTCAGGGCCTCGGCAAAGCATCCCCGATCCAGCAGCACCGCGCCCTCGATGTTGCGCACCTCCGGGTCTGCGGGGGCGAGCGTCGCGGCTTGACGCGCCAGCGTTCCCGCTTCTTCCAGTTGGTTCAACGCGGCCCGGCACTGGGCCAGACGGGCCAGCACGGGCGGCGCGTCCGGTTCCTGAAGGCGGGCCGCTTCCAGACAGTCGAGCGCCCGGGCTGGCTCGTCAGTTAGCAGAAACAACGAGCCGAGCGTGGTCAGCGTCTCCACCTGTCGAGGATCGAGCGCAAGGCTCTGCTGCAAAAGAGCGATGGCCGTCGGGATGTTGCCGGACACGACCTCAACCTGGGCCAGGGCGTTGAGGGCGTCGGTTGAGTCCGGTGCAATCTCAATGGAACGTTTCGCGGCTGCGCGCGCGCCCTCCAGGTCTTGCCGAATCAGGCCCAGCAGGGTCAGGCCGACCGGCGCATCTACGAGCGCGGGGTCCAGCCGCATAGCACGCTGCAGACAAGCTTTGGCTTCTTCCCAACGCTCGGTGGCGAGATACACCGCGGCCAGGCCCGTCAGCAGCCCGGCATTCTCGGGCTCCTGGGTCAGGGCGTGACCGAACAGCTTGTGCGCGGTTTCAGTATCGCCCCTGCGCAGGGCGATCTTTCCCAGGCCGGCCATGGCCCGCACCGCGCCGGCCGGCTGCTCCAGCGCTTCAGTAAATAATTGTTCGGCTGCGGCATCGCGCCCCTCCGCCAGATGCTCCTCAGCAGCGCTGAGTACCTGCGCGATATTCATCCCATACTGATCCGTTCGCCATTCACCCGCACATCGCTGCGGGCCTCAATGACCGTAATATGCGAGCGCATACTCATCACCTCCGAGGCCTCGTGCAGGATATGCCCGGCGCGCAGGGTGTCAGAGTTCCGCACCGTCCGCACACTGTCCGTGACCGAGCTTGTCTCGTGGCCCGCCACCCGTTTGAGACGGTCCGCCACCAGATCAAGTCCGCCTACCACGACCGACACCAGGCGCGAGAACAGGTGAAGGCGGTCAACCTGGGCCCGCGCCCTTGCTGCGGTGGCGTTGAGGTCCTGAGTTCGGATGTCAATCGCGGTCTGGTCCAGCACCAGCCGTTGCGCTCCGGGGGCCGACAGCGTAGCGCTGTCGGCAGCGTCCCGTTCGAGCAAATGCAGGACATGCACCCCAATCTGGCTGATACTGCACAGCACCGTGTCGCCGGCCTCCGGGCGTAACAGGCAGCTTGCGGCCTGACGGGCGGCGTGGGATTGGCCAGCCATGTCTACCAGAATGGCGTCTTGCAGCACCCCGACCACTCGGGCCAGTACGAGCTGGGGGGATTGGGGATTAGGGGTTGAGGGTTGGGGGTTGGGCGCTCTCCCTGCGGTCATGGTTGAGTCGGACTCAAAGGACTCAACCGGCCCAAAGAATCCTGAAGCGGGAACGGTCATAGCAGGCTCTCCTCGCAGTCGAAGTCGGTCAGGGCGCTCTGGGCTAAGGGGTTCACCGTGCTGTTCATGGCAATATTGAAACTGGCCTCCAGGCCGCCAATGTTGACTCTCAGATGAAAATGATCGGGAATGCTGGTGGGCTGAAGCTCAAAGCGGTCAAACATGCGGAACCAAGCCCACGGTCCATTCAGGCGGCTGACATGAATGCCCCCTTCCTTGTCCGTGATGCTGATCTCGACGGTTTCACCGGCAAACTTCACGCGAAACCGCCGCGGGGGTTCGTGGCGATAGCTGAACATCCCGTTTTCGGTCTGCACGGTGACGCGGGTCGCCTGGTTATCCAGATAGACCGGCGAGATGGTGAAGTCGAGCTCGCTCAGCCCTGCGCCGTTGAGGTCAAACGCCTCACGAATGGCATTGGCGTGACGAAAAGCTGCCAGCGCGTCCGTCGAGAAACCGATCTGCTGGTCATAGATGCTGCCCTCCTCCCATTGACCGCCAGCCGTGACAACAAAGGGGCTGATGCTCTGCTCAAAGAAGGTGTTGATGACACCATCACGGGCGAAGAACAGAGTGAAATCGTCCGGGGCAATCAGGGTTTCAGACTGACGGTCGATCGGATAGCGCCCGCTGATGGCCCGCTGGCATTCCTCCAGCACGGTGCTCTGCCAGCGCTCTTCAAGATGCCGCCGAGCCGAGGTCATGAGCATATACAGCGACTGGTCCGACAAGTCGAACAGCATCCGGCGCAGCGGTCCCGGTTGCGATGAGGCCGCGTTGCGCACGCCGCCCACCTCGGTCCCATTCGGGTTATCCATCCACTGTCGCACGGTATGAAAGGCCGCAACGTCAGGCTCGGATTGATTCGCCACTGCGGCGATGACGCTGTGCAGATCGCCCAGTTCGGCGTGGATTTCGGTCAGCCCGGGCAGACTGCCGGTTTTGCCGTTCTGCAGAGCGTGGTAGGCGGCAAACGCCCGCCGAATACTGGTACCGGGCCACTTGGTATACTGGCGCTCAATCGCGTGTTCGCCCTCTTGCACCATATTGCCCAGTGCCGCAAACATCGTGTCGTCCTCTGCGGCTTCGTCCGGTGGTGGTGGTTCAGACACATCCTCCACCGCCGCGCCGCGCACGAGCGGCAGGCCGGTATGGGCCGAGACCATGCGCACAAGGCCGTTGAGTGGCGATTCGCTTGACAGCAGGCTCTCCAGGAGACGGAGCGTCTGGCCCGGCGTCTCCACGGACCGGAGCGTCAGCTGGTCCAGAAAGCTGGTCCAGGCCTGTATGTAATCCCGTATGTACAGCGTGCTCAATGCGGTGAACAGCCGCTCGTCGCTGGCCGCCGGCCAGGCTGTGCCTAACAGCCAGTCATTCTGCCTCCAGGTGTGGATGACGCGGGGGGCGCTTGCCAGAAAATGCTCGTAGAAGCCGGGTTCGGAGTAATAGCCCCGTACGCTCGGCAGCGGCTCGCCGGGATAGATGGAAGCAAACATGCTGGCCGAGGGGATACCCAGCTCGGTTTCCAGGGAGACCTCGGCCAATATCCCGGTCCGTTCCTTCATCCGCGCGTACAGCCGCTCGGCCGGCGGGACCGAATAGAGTCGTTCGCGGGCCGCGACCAAAACGGTTTCGTCAAGAGCGAGGGAGGTCTCCAAGCCGTCAAAAGTGTCCCCCACCACGGCAGAGACAGCGGCCTGTCTTTCCGGGCTGAGCGGATACCTCCCGTGCGCGTGCTCGGCGACCCAGGCGTTCAGGTCGGCACTGTCAAAACGGCTGAGCTCCGACAGACTGATATAGAGCGCCAGCCGGCTGCGGAGTTGGTCGGTTGGGCCTCCCGAACGGGCCAGATCGGTGACATCATGGCCGAGGTCGCGCAGGACCGCCGGCCGGACCAGGTTTGTCGCCGCCAGGTTGTACGCCGTTTCCACTCGGTCCGCAAGCTCCACCGGGCTGCCCAGCATATATGCCCCAAAGTCGGCAGCCGCCTGCGACATCACCCCCCGCCCGGTTTCGGCGGACAGACTCCGGCGCAAGGGCGCAATCGCCAGCGCGGCCTGACCGATATCCGGCTGAGCCGACATAACGGCCTGCCGCGCGTCATATACCTCCAGCGCCTTGGAGAGGCTGGCGACCTGCTGTTTTGCCCGGTCATTCGCCAGCCACCACGAGGCGCACAGCGTTCCGCCCACGATCCCAGCCGCCACCCAGGCCGACCCGAGTCGCAACAGCCGGCGGCGCTCCAGCTTAGGGTCAACCCCGACAAGATTACGCTCAGGCAGGATCACATCCTGAACAACCCCTTTGAGGAAAAAGGCGGCTTCGCGCCGCGGGTTATGGATATACGGCCTGGGCGGCTGTAGAGCGTGGGCTTCCTGATGCGCCCGCATCAGCATGTCTATGGTCGGGCCTTCCTGGCAGGCACTACAAAAATACACCCCGCGCAGCAGCGCGTCATGGCGAAACCGGCTCGGTCCGAAAACGTGCGTCAGGACGGCTTCGAGCGGCGCGCCGAGCGCCTGCATCTGTTGGGGAAAGGCAAATATCCGCAGCCGGCTGTCTGGCAGCCGTTCCGCGGGAAAGCGCGTCAGGGTCCATTCGGTCAGCCCCACAGTGAAATCGTGGTAGCGTTCAATAAAGGCCGCCAGTGTCCTGACCGAGGCCGCGGCCGGCCGATCCCCCTTCCGGGGGCGGACCTTCCACACGGCCCCCCGCCGTGGCGTGTCTTGTTCCACCAGCGGCAGCGCAACACCGACAGGGCGTTCCCGCTCCCTGGCATCGAGATTGGAGAAGAAATCCACAAACCCGGCGATCCGATCGCATTTGGTGACCAGCACATAAACCGGCAGCGCAGCACCGAAATGGACCATCATCTCTTGCAGGCATTGGCGCAGCCGGTCGGGCACCTCGGGTGCCAATGTCTCTTCGAGCAGCAAATCGGCTGGCAGGGTGAGAATGACGCCATTCAGCGGCCGGCGCGGCCGGGCCGACTTGAGGCAGTCCAGGAGGTCCTGCCACTCACCAGTTTCCTCTGGACCGGGCTGGGTCACAAACGCGCCAGGCGCATCGATAAAAACGGCCTCATCAGTGACCCGCCAGGCGCAATACTGGCTGAAATCCGACCCGGAGCCCAGGGAAGAGGCCGGACCGAAAGTGGTTTCCAGGGGAAACTCCAATCCGGAATTGGACAGCGCAGTCGACCGGCCCGAGCCGCTTGCCCCCAGCAGCACATACCAGGAGAACTGTTCCAGATAGCGCCGGCTTCCACGCCTCGCGCCCAGCCGCTCACGCAGGGTTTCACACAGCAAGGTGAAGCCCTGACGCACCTTGCCGGTGCGGTCCGACAGGCTGGAAACCGCGCTCTGCGCTCCGCCGATATCGTTCAGAATACGCCGATTGATCCGCTCCAGCCGCCAGCGCCGCAGCCCCTCAAACAACAGGAAGACGGTGGCAAGCGCGCAGATCGCAATCAGACGACTGGTCTGGCTGGCCAGCGGCATAGTCTCGTCTATGGTCAGCTTTGGCCCACCAAACCAGATCAGGAGGGCGAGTCCAATCAGCAGCGCCAGACCCAAGGTGAGTCGGGATGACGCAAAACGGTTCAAAAGATAGAAGAATCTCATGTTTCAAGTTTCGAGTTTTCAGTTTCCAACGAACGAACCACTAGCCACTAATAACTGCTCCACTCCCACTCCTCCGGCTCCCTCTCATAACTCTCGGTCAACTGCTCGACCCGATTCAGCAGCGGCTCGGTCAACACCTGGGTGCGGCTATTGAGATTCAGGTAGACGACCAGCAAAACCAGAGCGACAAACAGCGCCAGGATGATCGGGCCGATATGCGAGCGGGACGCGCTGCCGGTGGTCGCCGGTTCGGGCGGACGGAGCGGGCTGGGCGCTTTGGATCGCTTCGCGCCGAGCATTTCGTGCAGGCGGACCCGGAGGCTCTCCAGGACGTGCGCTCCGTCAGGGGCTATGCGGTGCTGGCCCTGAAACCCCAGGTCCAGCAGCAGAGACAGCAACTCCATCAGCTCAAGCTGCATATTCGGGTTGAGAAGAAGCTCCTCCAGGTGTTTGAAAACGTTTTCACCGCCGGTCCCGTCGTTGTGAAACATCCACAGGAGAGTTTCCGTCTGCCAGTCGCTTTCACTGCCCCAGTCGGTCGTCAGCACCGCCTCATCGAGTGCGCTGCACAGGGCGTAGCTGGCGATCTGGACGTTTGGCGGGGAAACCGATTGCTGAGCCATCTGATTGTAGAACGCGCGGACTTCCCCGGCGGCAATCAGGCGCAGGGCGTGGGGGTTTTCGTGCCGGGCGCCTTCGTTCAGAACCAGGATCAGATTCACGATCGGCCCGGCCGCGGCAATATAGGGGTTGCGGCCATGCTCGAATTGGGCCTGGAACTGGCGCAAGCGCTGACTGTCTCCCATACGGGGGGCCGGCAGGTCGGCCAAGTGATTGTCCGGCGGGCTCGCATTCCCATTGTCCGAGTGCGGAGCGGGGGCGAGCGGCGGCACCGCCAGCAGGTTTGGCGGGTCGGCAATGGACGCTGGGGGCGCTGAGGCCGGACCCTCAACCGTATCGGCGTGGAATTCTCTCACTGGATACCCTCCGAAGCGATGGAGAGAGGCGTTGCCTTACTGCGGATTGCCCAGAGTTGCAGGTCATAATAGGTCTGACCGGCGGCGATATAGATCGCTAGGCTGGCCGAAGTGCGCACCTCTTCCCAGAGCGGGACGGTGCGGTCCACCTCCAGATAGCTGGCGTTGGGGTAATAGGGCAGACCGCGCGGCACCACTGGGACGGTTTTGCAGGGAATGCCTGACAGTTGTAGATTGACAATCTCGCGCAAGGTGTCCACCGAGCCGACCTTGAGTCGGTTCTCTATCTTGACCCGGTCCATCTCGCGCGGCGCATTTTCACGCACAATCAGAATGAAACGGGCGTCTTCCAACAGGCTGCGATCGTGGATGGTGGCCACGTGTGAGCCGTTGGCCTGCCGCTCCAGTGGCAATTCAAGGCCGTGTCGGTCGGCAATCAGGCTGAATGCCGCGGTGATGGTCCGAACGAGTTTGCGCCAGCCCGGCCCAGGGTCGCTGTGGTCGTAGACCGGCGGCGGTTCGGCGCGGCGTTCGGGCAGGAAGGTCGTCAACTCCGCGGCCAGTTCGGCTGTGGCGGCGAAAGCCCGTTCGGGCTGAATATGATCGAGCTGCATCATATGAACAAAGGCCGCCTCGTGTCGGTTAATCATCTGGAGCAGCAGGAAGTCCAGCATGTCCGACAGACCCGTTGCTGTTGACGGGTCGAGCTGCTTGACCAGGGTCTCGGCACGCCGGTGCAGGATAGCCCGGATATCACCCAGCGCGCGCATATAGCCGACGTGGGCCTTGCAGTTCATAACCGGCGGCAGATAGGAGTCATCCAGAATAAGGGCATTCTCGGAGGCGTTTTTGATCCGAGCGATGGGTACGCTCCCGTAGGCGCCCGTCACTTCGTCTTCCAGCAGTAAGACCGGGGCCAGGCGGCCGACCTGAACCTCACAATACTCTTCATCCTCGCGGCTGATGTCGCGTAGCGAGACCGAAAGCCGCCGCCAGCGCCGTTCGTGTTCCGCGCCATCGCTGGACGAGACTTCGGGCGCGTCAGTCCGGCGGATGGGCAGGGCCAGCATCACCCGCTTACCGGCGGCCTCACCCCCAAAAATCCGGGGCGGCGGCAGATCAGCCACCCCCGGTGCGCTGAGCGGCGTCCCGTCCGGCAGGGTGACGGCGAGTTGGGTAATATGGAAGCTGCCGACCTCCAGCGCGGCCTGGTCAATCTCAAGCTGCCGCAGCCCCCAGCCGTACCCGAACTGGCCCGAAAGATGCTCATTGACAAAGGTCTCCCAGTAGCGTTCCTGCTGTTGAAAATGCTGCGGTCGCATGAACATGCCCTGGTACCAGATGGGTTTGCCGGATTCTGCCATTAGGTGCGCTTCTGGGGGTGGGTTGAGTCCGTTGAGTCCGTTGGGTCTGTTGAGTCTGTTGGGTCCGACCCTATGGACTCAATCTGCGGAGCTTGGGCCAGGCTGAGGGTCCCCGTCCCAAGGGTCCGCGAAGTGGCCTTGGGAGCGGACAAGGCTTGTGAGCCGATGACAATCACATGATCCTGGGTCGTCTGGGGCTCGACATCAACCGTGAGGCGCCAGCGCTTGCGTTCGATCTTGCGGTATCCGGCAACAAACCCCAGATGGGTGGTCTTGGGGTCCAGGACACGGCTCATAGTCATGATCTTGCCGGGTTCGATCCGAAACTCCTGCCGGACCAGCACCTCGCCCCCGAGCGTCTGCTGGTCGTTATAGAACAACTGATTGAACTCGGCCCCTTCAAAGCCGGATGGCTGGGCCAGCTCATACAGAATCAGCACAACGGGCGACGGGTCGCCGGCAACGTTCGGGTTCACATAGTCCGAGGCGACCAAGCGGAGTCGCGTTACCGTGTCCGGCGGTCCCCTGAATATCCTGGGCGTGGAACAGGCCGTCAGCACCATACCCCACACCATTACCCCAACCAGCGCGGCTAGGCGCGGAAGCCCGAGCCGGGCTCGGTTGCGGCTTCTTCGATTACAAAAAGTCATAGCTGAACTCTCCATCCTCGACGCCAATCGTCACTCCACGGAGGCTGCACTCCTGATTCATGGCAGTCAGGATTTCCGTTGAGATACGGGGCAGGAGCGTCTGGTTAATCATCGCGTCGATATTGCGCGCGCCCCCGTCGCTGCGGACGCAGTGAGCGGTAATATGGTCCGGCACGGCGTCGCTATAGCGCAGGGCAAGGCTCGACTGGGCGTCCAGCCGCGCGCCCAGCCGTTGCAGGCGCTGGACCACGATGGTACGCAGGGTTTCCGTGCTGAGCGGGACATACGGGGCTATGCGCATCCGCGCCAGCAGCGCGGGTTTGAAATACCGGTTGAGGGTCGGACGCAGCTCCTCAACCACGTCGGCCGTATCGGGCGGAACCGGACGAGTTACCATCTCGGCAATCTGATCAGCGCCCAGATTGCTGGTCAGCAGAATAATGGTGTTGCGAAAGTCGATCTCCCGGCCCTCGCCGTCGGCCATAACGCCCTTGTCGAAGACCTGATAAAACGTGTCCAGCACTTCGGGATGGGCCTTCTCCCCCTCGTCCAGCAGGACAATCGAATAGGGTTTCTGCCGCACCGCCTCGGTCAGCACCCCGCCTTCGCCATAGCCGACATAGCCCGGCGGCGCGCCGAACAGCCGCGAGACCGTGTGTTTTTCCTGATATTCCGACATATTGATGACGGTCATTTGCCACCGGCCGCCAAACAGAATCTCGGCGATAGCGGTGGCGGTCTCCGTCTTGCCCACACCGCTCGGCCCGATCAGCAGAAAGACCCCACGCGGCTTGTCCGGATCCGCCATACCCGCACGGGCAATGCTCAACTCCCGGTCCAGGATGTCAATCGCCTGCTTCTGTCCGCAGATCCGCTTCCCCAGATTATCAGCAAAACTCAGCGCGTCGCTGGCCTCGTTACGGGCCAGCGCGCCCAGCGGTACCCCGGTCCATTCCGAAACCGTCCTGGCGACCGCATCCGCAGTCACCTCAAAATGCACCAGCGGTGCGCCGGCCTGCACTTCGGTCAGGCCGGCACGCAGTTCGATCAGGCTGGGGGATGGGTCTGTAGGGTCCTTTGGGTCTGTGGAGTTCGACTCAATGGATTCAATCCGGTGGACGACCTGCTCCACCAGGGCTTTCTCATCGTTCCAGCGGGCGGTGAGGGTGGTGAGTTCTTCCTCCAGAGCGGCGATGCTGACCTGGATTTCGGCCAGACGCGAGCCCTGGTCAGCAGACCCGTCCGCGGCCTGATCTCGGCTCAGCGCCGCTTCCTCGCGTTGCAGGGCGGCGATGCGGGCCGACAGGCGTTCGATCTCCGCCGGCTCACTGCTGCGGCTGATACGCACCCGAGCCGCGGTGGTGTCCAGCACGTCAATGGCCTTGTCGGGCAGTTGTCCGCCCGTCATATAGCGCGACGATAACTGGACCGCAGCCTCAATCGCCTCATCCCGGATGAAGAGGTCGTGCGCCTCCTCAAAGCGTTCACGAAGCCCGCGCAGGATCGTGACCGCATCCGCCGGCGAGGGCGTATCCAGTTTGACTAGCTGAAAGCGGCGCGACAGGGCCGGGTCTTTTTCAAAATACTTTTTGTATTCCTTCCAGGTCGTGGCGGCGATAGCGCGAAAATTGCCGCGCGCCAGCGCGGGTTTGAGCAGGTTGGCGGCGTCGGCTCCGCCCTGCGCTCCGCCGGCGCCGATCAGCATATGCGCCTCGTCAAAAAACAGGATCACCGGATGGGCCATGTCTTCGACTGCGGCGATGACATTTTTGAGACGTTTTTCAAATTCGCCCTTCACGCTCGCCCCGGCCTGCAACAGCCCCAGGTCCAGGCTCATGATCTCGACATCGCGCAGAAATTCCGGGGCCGCGCCCTGGACGATTTTCAGGGCCAGCCCCTCAATCAGCGCGGTCTTGCCGACGCCGGGCTCGCCCACCACAATCGGATTGTTTTTGCGCCGCCGGCCCAGGATGTCGATCATCTGACGGATTTCGGCGTCGCGTCCGAGCACCGGATCAATTTTCCCGGCCCGCGCCTCAGCGCTGAAGTTAATGCAGAACTGCGCCAGGGGGCTGTCCTCAGCCGCGTGGTCCGGCCCGTCCGTGGCCGGCCCAACGCCGTTTTGAGTCGGGACCGCGGCAAATTCGTCAAACCGCTTCCGCAAGCTGGTCAGCCCGCTGTGCTTCAGGAGCCGAGCGGTGGCACTGTTCACATAGCGCTCTGCCCGCGCGGCCAGGGCCGTCCACAGCGCGGTTGAGCCGATAGTGCTGCGTCGTTTTTCAATGGAGCAGATCAGCCAGGCTTCCATCAGCCACTCAATCAGCAGCGGCGAAAAAACCGGCCGGCCGGTATGACCCTGGGCCAGCGCTTCCAGCCCTTCGTGCAGACAGTGGCGCAGCCGCGCCCGATCAAGCTCATAGGCAGCCAGAATGCCGTGCAGTTCGGCGTCGGGATGCTCGATCATGAGCAGCAGCGCGTGCTCAATCGCCATCTCGTAATGGCCGCGCGCCACGCATTCTCCAGCCGCGCCCACCATGGCATTCCGGCAGGAGGCGTCAAGATGCTCAACAAGGTCGGTCAGGTTGATATCTATCATGCATCTATTTTGAAGCTGATATTTTTTTCGGCCTGTGATTCGTCCAGCCAGGCGTCCAAGGCTAACCGGCCCCGCTCGCCCAGACGGGTCGGGGCCACCACCTCGGGGCTGGGGAGCAGCACGATGTCATAGGCCAACGGCGCCGGCAGCAGGCGTGGCAACAGCGTCTCCAGGCTGCGTCGTTTTGAGCCGCCGGGCAGGAAGTCCTCCCACAGATCGAGGCTGAGCGGCCCGAGCCACAGGCGAATTTTGTCACGGCTCTCTACTCGGTCGCCCACTATGGCGGTCTCACCCAGGAGATTGCCCTGCTGTCCGAGGCGGTTGCGCTGTTCGTCAGAGACCCGAACCGTCCGGCGCACGAACTCCTCAAGCCGTACCTCCAGGCCGGGGAACAGATCGGCCACAACCTGTTCCAGGGTTTCCGCCGGCAGATTGAAGAGTCCCAGCCGCGCGGCATTGCGCAAGCGGTGCGCCCGCCCGACGTCCGGTTGCAGGTCAAAAGGGTCAAGTTCGCCGATCAGCGCGCCGCAAAAAAGTGAAATTTCATCTGTTGCCTCGCCGTCAAAAACCCTGGCATGCCGGTAGCGCGTACTGATCCGGCACAGCAGGATCAGGAGACGGTGATTGAAAAGGTCAAGAAAATCGCGCAGCACCGTTGCAGAGTGATCGTAGGCAACGATGCGTTCATTGACATAATCGGGCAGTGGAGAGTCAGGGCCATACAGTCCGAGACAGTTTGCCTCAATGACGTAGCGCGAGGGGAGCTGATCCTCGGGTGTAGTCGTCTCCAGCGAAATCCGGGCGATGTCCGCGGCCGGAAAACCCATGCTGTCCACCCCGCGGAAACGAATGTTCTCCTTTGAGGGCGACACATACCCGCCGGCGCGCCGTCTCTGCTCCAAAGCATCAAGGCGTCGCTCAAGTGCATCAAACGGATCGCTCTCCTGGCCCAGCATGGTTTCCAGGGCGATACGGTCAATCAGGTCTACGGCCTGAAAGAGCGAGAAGTCATGCCCTTCTGACAACAACGCCAGATGAGGAGACGGACTCTCAATAGAAGTGCTGGAGGTGGCGTCTTTCCTCATGTTACAGGACTGCCTTTCGCCCGCGGCGGACCGTGCCGCGAAAGCGGCGGTTCTCTCCACGCGCAACAACGGTCAGCCGATGCACCGTGTTGACTGCCGCCCGTTCGTCCAGCAGCGCTCCCAGGGCAACCGAAAAGAGATAGGCATCCGCGATACCGCCAAACTGACTCTCGTCTACGGTGACAGTGATGTCCGAGCCGCGCACCGGCACACCGGCAATAAACCAGTCAAGCGGCTTGACCGAAATCGCTTGCATCCCTTCGGACAGTTGGGCGTGACGCTGACGTTCCCAATGATCGACGTGGATGCTGGTATTACAGGTCGCCATGAGCGCCCGAAGCGCCTCGACATCCAGTAACGAACTGAAATTACAGGCCATGCCGGCGATCAAGCGCCGCATCAGGGCCGCGTCCAGCGGAGGGGGTATCTCGGACCGAATTGGTTGAATATCACGAAAAGTGGCGAAATTTGGCGACCCGTCAACCCGCTGGTCAATATGGCCGGCCGGGATGTCCGCAGCGGTCGCCCCATTGGTGCATGCCGCCGTGATCGACACGGTTTCGGTCTCGGACAGATGAGGCAGGCCGTCGATCCGGGTAAAGGTCATATGGGTATCGACCTCGCCGCTCACGGGGTTCAGGCTGCGGTTCAGAGAAAAACAGGCTTGGTCGGCCACCTGGCCGAGCACCTCGAAGGATTCAAGCGGGGCATATTCAATGGACTCGCTGACCGTGCCTCCCTCGCTGCTTGTTTCGCCGGTGACACGCTGCACCGAGTGGATCATATAGCGGTTGCCAGCGCTGTCCCGGGCGGTCACCCGGTATGCGGCCTTGCGATGTTCAATGCGAACCGGGGCGGCGTTGGCGTCGAACAGGTTGACCACCGGTGTAGCGTTCAGGCGCAGGCGGTCGGGCGTCAAGCCCGGGCCGTCGGCCAGAGGTTCTTCCAGATCGAACAGGAGGATCAGCCGCTCGCCGCTGAATTCCGCGGTCTGTTCCAGCCCGCAGATGTCAAGGAACATGAATTTATCGGGAAAAGCAAAGTATTCCTGAAACAGCCGATACCCTGGCACGGCCTTGGAGGGATATTCCAGGACTGCCTCATCGGGCTGCAAACCGACGGGACGAACCGCGCCAGCTGGCAGAGAGAATCCGTGCCCCGCAGCATCCTGGACATGCATCCCCTGACACTGAGTACGCAAGGCGCAGTACAGCGACCGTGCTAGGGCACCGCTCCGCCACGGGGCGAGGTAGAGCCGCAGGCGGTCCAGGCCCAAAGCGGCAAACTGCGCGTCGTGTGTCAGTTGGAGTTCCAGATGGACGCGCCCCCGTCGGCCCAGCGTAGCGGCCCCGGCGTCCAGAATCCTGGCCGGTGTCAGCCTGACATCATAGCAGGTCCGAAACCGGCACCGCTGACCCTGGACCGGACGCGAAGCAATCGGGGTGCCGCGCGGGACCGTATGGCGCGCCAGCCCGGCCTCGGCAATCGGGTGGAACTCCACCACCGTCCTGGCCGGGACCGGCGCCAGCATCTGGGGCAGGATGAGCTGCGTCAGCGATTGGCTGAGCTCGGGCAGTTCGTCGTCGAGTTTTTGTCGCAACCGGCCGGTGAGGAAAGCAAAGCCTTCCAGCAGCCGTTCGACATCTGGGTCAAAACTTTCGTGGCTCAGAAAGGGAGCCAGGCTGGTGTTTCGGAGGGCGAATTCAGCGCCCAACTCCCGCAGGTAATTCAGCTCTTCCTGGTAGTAGCGGTTGAAGGTCATCGTGCTATCTGACCCGGACAGAGCCGTTGGCGTGAATGCGTGTTTCGAGCGTCAGCGGCGACCTTTCGTTCGCAAACACCAACTCGGCGTGAACGCGGAAGCTGGCCGTCATAAACCGTTCCGACGCCGGTTCGTGGTAGACGCTGACGTGGCGCAGCCGGGGCTCAAACGTCTCGATCTGGCGCTTGATTTCCTGGGCGATGCGGGGGGCGACCCGCGCCTTCCCCAGGGCAAGGTCGTGAAAGTCGGAAAGCCCCCGGTCGGGGCGCGTCTCAACGCCGCCGGCCCGACCGTTCAGGTTGAGGTGGAGATTCCGAATAATCGACGCAATGGCCGCCTCGCGATTCGGGGTGTGGAGCGGCTGTCCCTCCTGCGCGGCGATAAGCCGCTCGAACAGGGATGTGGCCGGCCGGGGCGGCGCACCCGTATTGTTGACACGCACCCTTCCTCCCCGCGTATGAGTAACCGCACCCCCATCGGCAGCGCGGTTGAGGGTCTGTTGACTCATCATCAGGTGGTCTCCAGACGGCTACTGAGCGACAGGGTGAAATCCGCCCCCATATATTTGAAATGAGGCTGGACCAGAATTTTGGCGCGATACCAGCCGACCTCGCCCTCAACATCCTCAACCTCAATCTGGGCCTTGCGCAGGGGCCGCCGGCTGCGGACATCCGCGGATGGGTTTTCCTGGTCCGAGACATAGGCGCGGATCCAGTTGTTGAGTTCGTCTTGCAGCTCGGTGCGACTTTTCCAGGTGCCGATATTTTCGCGCTGGAGCACTTTGATATAGTGGGCCAGACGGTTGATGATAAACATAGACGGCAGTTGGGTGCTGAGCTTATAGTTGGCCTGGGCCGCCCGGCCTTCCTCGGTATCGGCAAAGACCTTGGGCTTTTGGGTCGAATTGGCCGAAAAGAAGGCGGCATTGTCACTGTTCTTGCGTAGGGTCAGCGGAATAAAACCCTGCTCGGCCAGCTCGAACTCGCGGCGGTCCGAAATCATGACATCAATGGGCGGTTTCGCGGTAAGCTGGCCCATAGCCTCATAGTGGTGCAGAGGCAGGTCCTCAACCGCGCCACCGCCCTGCGGGCCGATGATATTCGGCGCCCAGCGGTATTTTGCAAAGCTCTCGGAGAGCCGCGTGGCCAGCGCAAAGGCCGCGTTCCCCCAGAGATAGTTCGCCGAGGAGCTGGTCGCGTTTTCCTCATAGTTAAAGGCCCGCACCGGGTTGTTTTCGGGGTGGTAGGGCGCGCGCAGCATGAAACGCGGCAGGGCCAGGCCGACATAGCGCGCGTTCTCGGATTCGCGAAACGAATTCCATTTGGTGTATTGCGGGCCTTCAAAGACCGAGGCCAGGTCCTTGAGCCCGGCCAACTCGGCCCAGTCCTCAATGTCGAACATGTTCGGCGACACCGAGGCAATCATCGGCGCGTGGGCCATACTGGCCACGCTGGCCAATTCCTGAAGCAGACCCATGTCGCGGCTTGAGGCTCCGAATTCGCAGTTGGCAATAATTGACGCGACCGGCTCCCCGCCATGCTGACCGTACTCGTCCACATAGACGTGCTTGTACAGGCCGGATTTGACGGTTTCGGGCGCGTCGTCGAAATCGTCGGCCAGTTCGTCTTTTGAGACGTTCAGCATCTCGATTTTGTTGTTTTCACGAAAATCGGTGCGATCGATGAGAAACTTCAGGCTGCGCCAGGACGATTCGAGCCGCTGAAACTCGGAGGCGTGCAAAATCTGATCGAGCTGGCCGGATATCCTTGTGTCAATATCGGCGATCATCTGGTCGATCCGCGAGGCGTGAACTTTCTCCCCCGGTTTGGCGGTTTTCACCAAGTCGGCAAAAAATGCCGCCATGCCGTCGCGGGCCGGGGCATACCACTCGTCACTCGGGATAATTTTAGTTTCACGCATGACCTGCTCAAGCAGGGTCTCGCCTCCAGTCGCCTCGGTGGCCTCGGCAGCGTGTTGTTCTGTGCTCTCGCTCATGGTTCCGTCTCTTTCCTCCGATTACTCGGATTCTCGGTCCTGTTCGTCCTGGTTGATCTCCAACTCGTCCAGAAGCTTCTTGCGCAAGTCTTCGTCGTCCAGGATATTCTGGACCGCCTTGCGAAAGGCCGGCACATTGCCCATCGGCCCTTTCAAGGCCAGCAGGGCGTTGCGCAGCTCCAGCAGTTGGCGCAACTCAGGCACGCCTCTGACCACTTGCTCGGGCTCAAAGTCCTTGAGCGTGGAGAAGCGCAGAGAGACCGGCAACGAGGAATCCTCTTCGCCCGACAGCATGTCGTCCACGCTGAAATCCAGCTTCAGATTCTGGGCGGTCATTACGCTGTTGAAATTATCCTTGTTGATGTCAATCCTGGAGCGGTCTTCCAACGGGGTCTCGTCGACGGCTGTTCCGAATTCACCAATGACGACCTGTTTGAAAGGTAGTTCAATATCTTCCGTCAGCCCGCCGGTGGCAGGGCTGAAGCGGATGTTCACCCGTTCTTTCGGCGCGACAGATGTTTCTTTGGCCATACGAAAGTCGTCTCCCTTCGTTATGCGTTTGGAGTTTTCGGATTGGTTGGGTCAGACTCAACAGACCTAGCCGACTCAAAGGACTCGATAAGACTCAACCATTGGCGCGTGGCCGGGTCGGCGAACGGCGTTCCGTCGTTGAATTTCAGTTCGACCAAGGCCGGCAGGCGGTGTAGCAGGGCAAGCGTTTCGGCCCGAACCGCTTGCGCCGCGGCCGTATGCCCCAGGGCGCTGAGCGCTTCCGCGCTGAGGCGGTGCCCATCCAGCCAGAACAGACTGTCTGATAAAGCGTCTTCACACTGGCCCACCACGGTGGCGTATGCCTGCGCGGTCAGAGCCGCCTCAATCGCGGCCTGCACATCCCGGGGCGGAGCGGGCAGTTCGGTCTCGCCATTGACCGCCGGAGGAAGGACGCGTAGCGGCAGCCAGATGGCAGCCCGCTGGAGGATATAGGCGCGCGGGTCGGCAATATCCGCAGAGCGCAGGCTGGCCGCAAAGCGCAGTAGCGACGACCGCACGGTCCCTAGCGAGCGCTCGCGCGCCGCGGGTGTGGTCAGGTTGGACGGGATGTCCAGCGTGGAGGCGGAGGGCGTGGGGTTCGGACTGCCGGCGGCCGGCGCTTCGGGCTCCGCCTGGACCTGTTCGGCTCGAGCCTGTTGTTCTGCCTGGTACGCCTTCTCCAGACGACTCTTCAGCGCGGGGAGCAGGGGCCAGGCCGCGTCGCCGGCCTCGGACGACTGGGCCGTCAGATTGGTTTGCAGCCACTCGGCCTCGGACAGCGCGGCTTTGCAATCGGCAACCGTTTCCGGGGCGTGGCCGTCGTCCTTTTCCAGCGCGGTTCGCACGTTTTCCGCCAGCCACTCCAGGGCCATGAGCCGCCCTCGCGGCCGCGGCGGCCGGAGGTCGGGCCAGAAATTGGCGACCATGTCGCCGATCAAGCCCAATCCGGTGGCCAGGCCGCGCAGGCCATTGGTCTCGTACAGGCCGTAAGCCAGGTAGGAGGCGACCCGCAGGTTCTTGCTGTGCGTGCGCAGGATGCTTTCGCTCTTGGTGACTATATTGGGCCAGTTGACGGCGCGTCTGCCGTTCAGATTGAGGTGGGCGATTTCGTCGGTAATATCAGTGTAGTCGGGCAGGTCGGTTATCGGCAGACCCGTCGACGCATTGCCGTCCACAGGTGTGGCTCCAACGGCTCTCAGCATCTCAAGCGGTGACACAGCAGACATCTTCACGCCCAGGCCCCTGAATTTCGCTCGTAAGTATTTCCGCCAGTACTTTGTCCTCACAGCGATTCACAAGACCTATCGGCAGGATGCTAAAGAGGTATGTCGGTCCGTTTACATTTGCGTGACAGCCGAACCGGCCAATCAGGAGCGGACCGGCTTGCATGCGCACATGCCGAAAATTCCGGGCATGACGCGCGTCATATCAAATCGTTACATGGTTATATTTAGACCGCTCGTTACCATTTTTGTGGCTAGAGTTTGAAGAGAGACCGATCCCGTCACCAACTTGAGCCCGTCATTAGTCAGTTGGATCGGCGTATTTTTCATCTCCGCGACAGACTGCTTTACCTCGGCTATCGAGATATTCTCCAACTTGAGGGCATATTGGTTCAGCTGAACTTCTGGCTTCTTGCTGAGTTTCGCTCCATAACCAACGGAGGCGACAAATGGCCCTTCAAGTTTGGCAAACCCGCCCACCTTGATATGCGTCGCCTGCCCTAGAGAAAGCCTCAGTCCAGTCGCTACATCCACGGCGAGGGACCCCAGAATGTTAATACTGGTCTTCAGCCCTGCGGTTATACTGACCTTTGCTCCTATGACCCCTTTAGTACAGGTCCCCAAGACCATACTGTTTTTAGCGCCACCGATGAGTGTTGTTTTCGAGCCCAGAACTCTAGAAACAAAGTCCCCGACTATCGTATCGTCTGCACTCCCCGAGACATCTAAGAAGAGATCTCCACCAATTTCCTCATGAAGATGGTGGCCCGCCTTGAGTGTCAGGTCTCGACTCGCTTCAACAAGGGCGTCGTCGTCGCCCATGCCGCTTGGGGTGGCGAAGGCGGCAGCGGTGGTCCCGGCGTGGATGACCATCCGCGTGCCCGACAAAATATGCGACTGTACCGAGCGGGCATAGGTTTTGCCGGCCAGGGACTTTTTGTCTCCCTCGGCGGTTTCGTTGATATTGTCAGGAGAATAGGTAAAGATACCGGTATCTCTGGCGGTGATGGCCCGCAAATCGGTATCGTAACCCGTCTCCAGCGTGTTGTTGGGCGACCCGAGCCGCAGGTAGCTGCCATGCGTGGCATCGCCTGAGCGGAGCGCAATCCGTGTCTGGCGCGCGGCCTCATGCGCGTCGTCGTGAATCTCGAACAACGCCCCCGAGTGCGTGACGATCTTGTTGGTCGTCTGATTGGTCTGATTGACTGGACTTTCCGCCGTTCCTTTGGGGACCGCCGCGGTAATGATGGGTTGATCCGGGTCGCCGTTGCGATAGCTCACCAGGACTTCCGTCCCCTTGTTCAGCGGAAAGTGCATTCCCACCGTCCGATCCGCGTTCGTGCCGGCATACGGCTCGGCTTTACGCACGGCGCGGGAATGCTTGCCGGCCGAGACCGTCACCCGGCTGTCATAGGTGTGGTCAATTTTATACGCCCCGGTGTCGTCCAACTCAGCACGGTGACTGCTGTCGGCGTCAATATGCGCGGTATAGACGCCCGGCAGTTTGGGAACCGGTGTGATCCGTCGCGGACGAAAGGTGGGGGCGGAAGTCGCGCTATACTCAATGCACTTGATGGTGTTGAGAAAAACCGTCTGAAGCGTGCCGCCCTCGGGGTCCACGACACCCGGTTCGGCCAACGTCATTTCAAACTGCGAGTGCGTGACCAGATATTCCTGGTAATCATCCGTAGCCAGTGTTGAGTTATCGAGCATTCTGACGATCCTGCCGGGCGCCGCAAAACTCGAGGTCGTCAGTCCGATGTAGTAGTCCTTGGCGATCCTGATTTCTTCGGCACGGATTTCGGCAAATCGGTCCCCTTCGGTCTTATTCAGGAAATGCGTGCTCTGGTCGACCCGTATTCCGCGCCCGGCAGCACTGACCGTTGCTTCCACTGCCAGGGTGTTCCCACTCGTATAATTGTAGTCAACCAGCCGCACTGTCTTGGGCATCGGCCGGCGCACTCGCTGAAAGTTCAGCAATTCTCCCGCGTAATACTTCTCCCCGCGTAATACTTCCGTTGAGCCGAGAAAGGGGGTGAGGTCCTCATCGCGTCTCAGCAGCCAGACTTTGTTGACTTCGGCCCTAGTCGGGTCGGTATCACTCGGGGCCCTGTGGGTATTGAGTTGGGCAAGGCTGCTCTTGTTATTGCTGAAGACGATGTGTTCTTTGTCGGTCTTCTTGTGGTGGTGAAAGAAGTAATAGATACCGTAATGCTCACAAAAGCGGTTCAGGAAGTCCAGGTCGCTCTCGTTATACTGTGTGATATGGGACACGTTTTGCCTGGGGAGCTGTGCCGGCGTGAGGGAGACACTGAAGGCATCATTTTTTAGTTTCTCCCACTTCGTCGTTTCATCACCGGCATAGTCGTCGCCTTCGGCCTTGAGTTTATTCGTGATCAGATCCGCCGGTGTCATAGGGCTGGCTGTGGCGTGAATCCGACTTTGACGGTTGAGCGCAAGCCGTGACAGACGCGGCACCATCACCAGGCGGTAATGATACTGCCCCATCAGTTCTCCATTGGTCAGTTCGTTGAACTCCGTGATAATGCCGTGGTATTTTCGCGACGTTACATTCGTCACCTCGATACCCTGTCGGTCATCACAGGTCAGTTCGAGTGTGGCTTCCTGGTCAACAACATCTGAGATCGCCAGTTGGGCATAGTTAGTGCCGACGAGGCGGACCAGATCGATTTCATAGCGGAACGGCTTGGACAACGCGTCCTCCCCGCGCACGCGATAGACCTTCAGCTCACTGGAAGCCAGCGAACCGATAGTCAAACTCAAGGTTGGAGTCCCGGGCACGTGCACCACATTACTGTCGTCCATATCGTCTCTCCTATTGTCATCGTCGTCCGGCGGTGGGTTCGGTGGGTTCGGCCACGGTGGTTTCGGGTCATCCGGATCCCACGGTGGTTTCGGGTCATCCGGATCCCACGGTGGTTTCGGGTCATCCGGATCCTCGGGGTCCGGTGATGGTATCCAACCCGGCGGTTTCCGGTCCGGGTCCTTATCGTCGTCCTCGTCGTTGTCGTCGTCCGGGTTGTCCGGGTCCTTATCGTCGTCCTCGTCGTTGTCGCCGTCCGGGTTGTCCGGGTCGTTGGGGTCGTCCGGGTTGTCCGGGTCCTGAGGGTCGTTGGGGTCGTCCGGGTTGTCGGGGTCCTGAGGGTCGTTGGGGTCGTCGGGATTGTCCGGGTCGTTGGGGTCGTCGGGGTCCTGAGGGTCGTTGGGGTTGTCCGGGTCGTTGGGGTTGTCCGGGTCGTTGGGGTTGTCCGGGTCGTTGGGGTTGTCCGGGTCGTTGGGGTTGTCCGGGTCGTTGGGGTTGTCCGGGTCGTTGGGGTTGTCCGGGTCGTCCGGGTTGTCCGGGTCCTTATCGTCGTCCTCGTCCTTGTCCTCGTCCTCGTCTTTATCGTCGTCCTCGTCTTTATCGTCGTCCTCGTCGTTGTCGTCGTCCTCGTCGTTGTCGCCGTCCGGGTTGTCCGGGTCGTTGGGGTCGTCCGGGTTGTCGGGGTCCTGAGGGTCGTTGGGGTCGTCGGGATCGTCCGGGTTGTCCGGGTCCTGAGGGTCGTTGGGGTCGTCGGGATCGTCCGGGTTGTCCGGGTCCTGAGGGTCGTTGGGGTCGTCGGGATTGTCCGGGTCGTTGGGGTTGTCGGGGTCCTGAGGGTCGTTGGGGTCGTCGGGGTCGTCCGGGTCGTTGGGGTTGTCCGGGTCCTGAGGGTCGTTGGGGTCGTCGGGGTCGTCCGGGTCGTTGGGGTTGTCGGGGTCCTGAGGGTCGTTGGGGTCGTCGGGGTCGTCCGGGTCGTTGGGGTTGTCGGGGTCCTGAGGGTCGTTGGGGTCGTCGGGGTCGTCCGGGTCGTTGGGGTCGTCCGGGTCGTTGGGGTCGTCCGGGTCGTTGGGGTCGTCGGGATCGTCCGGGTTGTCCGGGTCCTGAGGGTCGTTGGGGTCGTCGGGATTGTCCGGGTCGTTGGGGTTGTCGGGGTCCTGAGGGTCGTTGGGGTCGTCGGGGTCGTCCGGGTCGTCCGGGTTGTCCGGGTCCTGAGGGTCGTTGGGGTCGTTGGGGTCGTCGTCCGGGTTGTCCGGGTCCTGAGGGTCGTTGGGGTCGTCGGGATTGTCCGGGTCGTTGGGGTCGTCCGGGTTGTCCGGGTCCTGAGGGTCGTTGGGGTCGTTGGGGTCGTCGGGATCGTCCGGGTTGTCGGGGTCCTGAGGGTCGTTCGGGTCGTCGGGATTGTCCGGGTCGTTGGGGTTGTCGGGGTCCTTATCGTCGTCCTCGTCGTTGTCGTCGTCCGGGTTGTCCGGGCCCTGAGGGTCGTTGGGGTCGTCGGGATTGTCCGGGTCGTTGGGGTTGTCGGGGTCCTGAGGGTCGTTCGGGTCGTCGGGATTGTCCGGGTCGTTGGGGTTGTCCGGGTCGTTGGGGTTGTCCGGGTCGTTGGGGTCGTCCGGGCTGTCCGGGTCCTGAGGGTCGTTCGGGTCGTCGGGATTGTCCGGGTCGTTGGGGTTGTCCGGGTCCTGAGGGTCGTTGGGGTCGTCGGGGTCGTCCGGGTCGTTGGGGTCGTCGGGATTGTCCGGGTCGTTGGGGTTGTCGGGGTCCTGAGGGTCGTTGGGGTCGTCGGGGTCGTCCGGGTCGTTGGGGTCGTCGGGATCGTCCGGGTTGTCCGGGTCCTGAGGGTCGTTGGGGTCGTCGGGATTGTCCGGGTCGTTGGGGTTGTCGGGGTCCTGAGGGTCGTTGGGGTCGTCGGGGTCGTCCGGGTCGTTGGGGTTGTCGGGGTCCTGAGGGTCGTTGGGGTCGTCGGGATTGTCCGGGTCGTTGTCGTCGTCCGGGTCCTGAGGGTCGTCCGAGTCGTCGGGATTGTCCGGGTCGTTGTCGTCGTCCGGGTCGTTGGGGTTGTCCGGGTCGTTGGGGTTGTCCGGGTCGTTGGGGTCGTTCGGGTCGTTGGGGTTGTCCGGGTCGTTGGGGTTGTCCGGGTCGTTGGGGTCGTTCGGGTCGTTGGGGTTGTCCGGGTCGTTGGGGTTGTCCGGGTCGTTGGGGTTGTCCGGGTCGTTGGGGTCGTCCGGGTCGTTGGGGTCGTCCGGGTCGTTGGGGTCGTCCGGGTCGTTGGGGTTGTCCGGGTCGTTGGGGTTGTCCGGGTCCTGAGGGTCGTCGGGATTGTCCGGGTCGTTGTCGTCGTCCGGGTCCTGAGGGTCGTTGGGGTTGTCCGGGTCGTTGGGGTTGTCCGGGTCGTTGGGGTTGTCCGGGTCGTTGGGGTTGTCCGGGTCGTTGGGGTTGTCCGGGTCGTTGGGGTTGTCCGGGTCGTTGGGGTTGTCCGGGTCGTTGGGGTTGTCGGGGTCCTGAGGGTCGTTGGGGTCGTCCGAGTCGTTGGGGTCGTTCCCGTCGTCCGGTTGATTGTTGTCCGGTGGCTCTGGCGATTCCGACGGCTTTGGAGACGACGGGTTGTTCCCTGGTGGCGTGTCTTCACCCGAGGAATCAGAAGTGTCCGTCGGGTCAGGGGTGGCCGTCCCCAGAGTGGTGGCAATACCCGCACCGGCAAGGCCCGCTGCCCCGCTGCCCAAAGTCCGCCAGGTATACGGAGAGTCAGAGACCCCTATAAGCCCAGGGACGCTAACAATCCAGGCCAAGCCAGCAAGCCCCGGAACGCCTGGGGGCAAAGTCCCAGGGGCCTTGGTCCGAGAGGGTTCGGAGAGTCTGGCAAGCCCAGGGAGGGCAGCAATCCAGGCCAGGCCCGCGAGCCCCGGCGTACCCAGAATGCTCGGCGTGTCCGGGGTCAGAATCTCAGGGACCTCGGTCTGAGGAGGTTCGGTTTCAGACTTGGAAGGCTTCTGCTCATCCGTCTCAGAGGTGGTTTCCACAGACGTTTTGGTATCGTCTACGGTTCCGGGCATGGAGATTCCTCATCCTTGGCGTCGGGCCTTAGCGCATATAGATCACTTTGGGTTGTGAGGGCGAGAGCATGACTCCCATAGCATTGGGGGCAGGGCCGTTCTGAGCAGTGGGGTCCAGCATTTTCGTGGCCGGGGCAGGACCGCAGAACACATTGGTCGATCCCATAACGTGTCTCGACGGCCCGATAATGATCTGCGACGCCACGCCACCCATGGTGCCCGCCTCGTCCCCGTTCGATACGGCATCCATAGTCATCAGGTTGTGCGCCGGCATCCCCATGATGAATTGATTTAATACGGTGGGAATCGCCGTCATGCTCATGGCGATGTTCGGGAAGGGAGCAGGAATGGCGAACGGCGGGGTCTTACACACATCGGGAAAGGCGAGGTCTATGCCCGGTATCGGGCCTTGCGATTTGGCAAACATGGGTACACCTCCTTATGGAACTTTGCGCGGATGGTTTTGTTGATAGATTTTCACCGGATCATAGGTTTCAGCGATGTAACGTGCGGGGTCATGGGGCAGGCACTCGGCTTGTGCGGCGATGTCCCAGTGCGCCAGGTCGGTTTCCGCGCCGTGCAGGTCCAGGCGGAAAACCTTGGCCCCGCGGAAGTCTGCGCCGCGAAAATCGGCTCGCCGGCCAACGGCATAGCTGAGGTCCGCGCCCCGGAAATTCGTCTTGACGGCCCGAGCCTGCTCCAACACGGCCTGGGTCATGACGGCATCCTGAAAACTGGCCCTGCTCAGGTTGGCCTGATTGAAGATGGCGTTGCCAAGAGACGCGCCGGTCAGGTCGGCATTGCCGAGGTCGGCCTGCATGAAGACCGTCAGGTCGGCCTGTGCACCGGTCAGCCGCGCGCCAGTCATTTTGGTCCGGGTAAACTGGCATTGTGTCAGCTCTGCGTTGCTCAGGTCAGCACCACGCAGGTCGGCATCCTGAAAATTGCAGCGGGGCAGGCGCAAGCCGCTCAGAGACCAGCCGGCCAGACAGGCCGAGAGCAGCATCAGCGTGTCGGCCTGCATTCCGTCGTAGGTGGCTTCTGACAAGTCGCAGTTGACAAAAGCCGAATTGGTGAGCTCGGCCCGGCTCAACTCGACGCGGCTCAATTCGCACTCGGCAAGGGCGCACTCCCAGAGGCGGGCCGTGGCTAGCCGCGCACCGGACAGCCGGACTCTGGCGAAAGAGCAGCGGTCCAGCCGGGCCGCGGAAAAATCAGCTCCGGCCAGGTCGCCGCTGACGGCTTGGACATTTTCCAGGTGCGCGCCGGTCAGGCTGAGCGTGGGAGCCGTGCATTGCAGCAGCCCGACCGCCTCAAGATGGGCCGTGTCAAACCGCGCGTCATCCATCTGGCACTGCACAAAGTTGATACCCTTGAGTTGGCAGTCTGAAAAATCGGCCTGACGCAAGTCACACTCAACAAAAGTGGCGCCCTTGAGACGCTGGCCAGAGAAATCCTGTCCCGGCAGAGACAGCCGTATCAACTGGCCGCCGAAGCTGAGTATCTTGGCCGCTTCCTCGGCGTCGGTGGGGGGAGGCAAGACCGCAGCCGACAGTGGATTATTCCGCATTGGCAGGTCTCGTCATCGCGGTATGGGTGAGGTTGGCACCGGTCAGGTCGCACAAGGTCAGCACTGCGTCGCTGAGGTCGGTCGAATAGAGATTGGCCATGTGAAACGATGCCTGGGTAAAGTCGGCGGCCTGAGCCTGGGCCTCAAGCAGGGTCGCACCAAAGAAGTTCGCCCCGGTACAGTCGGCTTTGTGCAGCACCGCACGTTTCAGCGAGGCGCGGTGCAGGCAGGCTCCGGCCAGATTCGTCTCGCCCAAGTCGGCCTCGTCCAGGCGGGCCGCGGTCAAGTCAGCGTCGCGCATTTCCGCTCCGCGCCACCCGGAGCCTGGCGCGACCAGACCGGTCAACCGCGCCCGATTCAGCTTGGCCTCTCCAATGCAGGCACTATTGATGAACTCAAGCCCGGTCAGATCGGCATCGTCTCCGTCCAGTCCGATCAGGACACAGCGCTCGAACCGCGCGGCCCGCGCGGCCAGTCCGGCCAGGCGAGTCTCAATACAGGTGACACCGTGCAGCCGGGCCTCGTCCAGGACGATCCCCGCCATGTCGCATTTGAGAAAGCTCACGTCCCGGATTTCAGCCGCGGTCAGGCAAGCGTTGGTCAGGCGGGCTTCAATCGGGTTGACCGCGATCAGCCGGGCGCGGCTCAGGTCGGCCCGGTCAAGCCGACTATGATAGAGGCTCACGTTTTCCAGCCGAGCCTCGCATAACCGGGCTTCCATCATAATTGCGCCGCTGAGGTTGGCGTCGGTCAGGTCGGCCCCAGTGAGGTCGGCCCCAGTGAGGTCAGCCCCAGTGAGGACGGCCCGGTGCAGTTTCGCGCCGGCCAGATTGGCCCCCTTCAGCACGGCCCGTTCCAGAAAAATGCCGGTCAGGTTCAGCCCGGCCAGGTCCGCGCCGGTCAAATCCGCGCCGGCCAGGTCGCGCCCGCACAACCCGTCCCTGCCGCGCGCCAGCTCAAGCGCCAGCAGGCCAAGGACCTCGGCGTCCTCGGGGGAAAGCGGTTCTTCGGGGGCCATTGGTTCGGGGCTGGTCCGCCGGCCATCGGCGCGGAGCGTCTCTGACTCTTCACGGGTTTGCTCAATCTTCTCCCGAGCCTCGGCCATGCTGCCTTCTACTCGGTCTGAGATATCGTCGGCCGGCAGCTCGGAAGGCGGGCTCGCCTTGTCCGATTTGGTAGCTTTCATTACGCTGGTTAGGTATTCGCCACCGGGGCTGGCCAGGGCTGCGCTCAGCTTCCCGGCAGCCTCCTTCGCCGCCGGTTCCTTGGCCAGCGACTCGCTTCGCAGCCCTTGTAACGCCGTCTCAAAAGGATTGACCGGAGCGGGTGGGGCCATTCCGGGAGAGGGAAGAGCGGAGCGGGCCTGTTCCAGTGTCTCAGTCGCCTGTTTGCCGACACGCTTTTGCACTCCCTGAGCCTCGTCCAGTTGGGCCAGGGCCTTGGTAAGCGGGTCCTCTGCGTCGATTTCACCCAAGGCACGCTGGCGCGCGCGGTACAACCCCAGGCTTATACCGTTTTTTGTCTGCGCTTTGGCGGCAACCTCGGTCGGGCTTTTTTTCAGGGCCTCCTCGGCTCGCTTGAAGATGTCTGACATCTGGGGCGCTGCCGCTTCGGTCGGGCTTTTTTTCAGGGCCTCCTCGGCTCGCTTGAACGCGTCTGGCAGAGGGGCCCCAGTGGGAGCGGGGAGCGCGAGGTCTATTTTCTTGCCGAGCGCCTCGCTCACATTTTTTGAGACCTGCCGGAGCGGGTCGGTCAACAGGGGCCGGGCCTGGGGGTCTATCTGTCCAAAGGCTTGCGTGGCCCGGCGCAACTCGCGCTCGGTCTGCGCCAGCAGGTTTTTCCGCTGCTTTTCGGCGTAGTCTTGCAGGGTATCGGCTGTTTTGACCAGCGTGGTCATATCGACTTCCAAGCGCTCAATTTCGCCCGGTGTGACGACCGGTATCTGAACCGGCAGGGGGGTGTCGTCCTTGAGCAGGGCCGGCGGTGGCAGCGGCAGGCCAGCCCTGCGAAAGGCGGCGGCCAGGGAGTGTTCCCTGGCCTGCTCCTCGCGTTTGTCGTTTTCTTCCCGGATGGCCTGCCGCTCGGCCTCAACCGCAGCCACCTCTTCGGGCAAACGTTCGGGCTTGAGTGGTCGTTCGTCAAAAAATTTCAGGGCCGCGCGTTCCAGGTCGGTACGTTCGTTCAGCGCGGTTTCGTAATGGCCCAGGGCGCGTTGCGGGTCAGTCAGGCGTTCATAGGCCAACAGCACGTCCGAGACGCTGCTGGCTTCACTGTCCTGCACGACCAAGCCGCCACGAAAAAGCACCATCCCCATAGCCGCGTTGGGGAAGAACCAGACCGTATCGCACCGCATCGGCAATTCTATAAACGCTTCGACTTGGCGGGCGAAGGCCCGCACCCGGAAGCCCGGCAGCCGGCCCTGAAACTCGGCGTGGTCGGGGTGCATGCCCGTGAGCCGATAGCGTTCGTTGCCGGTGAGTTCAACATCGGTCTGCTGGTCCGGGCAGGCCGTGTTGTAATACCGCCAGTCAAAATCCTTGGCGTGACCGGGGAAGCCGTCACGGAGCCAGGCTTCGTCATAGGTACCGGCAAAACCGATACGCCCAGGCGCGTCTTCGGGGCGCGGGCCGAGACCGGCCGGCGCAGGGTGGTGGTCAATGTTCAAGATCAGGGAGGCTGGCGTTTCGATCTGGGGCAGTTCGGCCGGGATACGCTGACTCATCAGCTTGCGGGCGTCAATGCCCTTTCCCAGCGGGTTTGCCGCAAAGCCCGGACCGCCAAAGGCGTTCTCCCAGCCCAGGCGTACCCGCTCAAAGGGCTCGGGCTCGCTCATGACGGGACCGTCAGGACCATACCGCCACCAGCGCCTTCCAAAGGCGACGATCCGTTTCTGTATGGGACCGAGTTCAAGGTTCATGAGCAGATGACGCACCGGGTCGTTCCGGGGGGCGCAGACATCGCCGACCACCAGCACCTCCACACGAGGCTTGGGCATGCCGGCGTCCAGCGGAGTCGCCCCCAGCGCCGGGGCGGCTGTTTGCCACAGTTGGGCTTCGGGCAGGAAGTCGCCCGGCGACAGCAGATCAAAAGCGCCCAGGGCGGTTATCCACAAGCGGTATCCTTCGCCGCCCGCAGACACCCGCCGCAGAACGCCAAGCTTGGTGGGCTTGACTATCATGATAGCGCTTCAGCCGGTCTGTGACCGGGGATCTTCCTCTGCGCTAGTTGTCCCAAGTGTCCGAGGCTGAGGTGCCGCCCTTCTCGTGCGTCACGGTGATTTTTTTATACATGAAAAGCAATTCTTCCATGTGGGCATACGCAGCGGAATCCGCGTCCAGGGCGTTCGGAAAGTACGGCCGACACTTCACCAGTGCGGCTTCCTCCAGGGCAACCGTATAATAGTGTTCCTGTCCTCCCGCGGACGCGGTCCGGTAGAGTTTCACTTCCACCGTCGACAACTGCTCCCCGGTTGCAATCGCTTGCAGTAACAGCGGCGATGCCTTGTCAATATACTTCACGACCCGCATTCCGGTGTGGATGCGGTTCCCGGTCGGTTGCCCGCTCGCCGGGTCGGTTGGAGTTTGTACTCCTAACTCGAGTTCCAGAATCTGGGCCGTATCCTCCTGTCCGCTTTTCGATAGAGTTCCCACTGAGTCTGCGGACATCCCACCCGCAGTCATGTCTCCCTGGGTCGCGCCCGTGACCGTCATATAACCTGGCGTCGGCATGTTTTCCTCCTTGCCGCCTTGGATTTGGCCTCCTGTCCGGAGCCATCTGGGCGGTAGCCTACCCCCCTCTCTTTACCGCTCCGTAACGGCTCTCTTACGTCTGCGAGAATGTTGCCCGCGCATCTTTATCTTTTCGTAACAGGTCTGTTACGTCTGCGTGAATGTCGCTGGAGACAACCGGTGGGGAGGAGTCAGGCGATGAGCCAGGACCCGTCCTTGTATTGGCAGTCTACTCAGTGAATGCTACTCTTTCGTGATTTGCCAGTGAGGAAGACACAATGGTGAAGTTGGTGCGGCGTTTGGCTTCTCACTTGATACCCTTCCCCCTTGTGATGATTGCAGGGGTACTGCTGGCGACCCTTGGCATGGCCTCTCTGGGCGGGCAGGATGCCCCCGAGCCAGATGACGACGGAAGGGGAATGAATACGCCGCACCCGGCAACGGCGCAGGAAGAAGACCACGAGGACCCCGGGGTTTCCGACGACCACGTCCTTTTTGGTCAATCCGCCGCGTTCACCGGGCCTGCCCAGGAATTGGGCAATGCGTTGCGCCTGGGAATTGAGGCGGCATTCCACGAGGCCAATCAGGCGGGAGGCGTCCATGGCCGCGCACTGAAGCTCAAGGCGTTGGATGACGGCTATGAAACCGGCTTTGCCGCTTCCAACACGCAACGGTTGATTGAGAATGAAAGGGTATTCGCGCTGATCGGAGCGGTGGGCACCCCCACGTCCCGCGCTGCATCACCGCTGGCCCAGACTGCCGGGGTGCCCTTCCTGGCTCCGTTCACGGGGGCCGAGTTCTTGCGCGACCCAGAGTTGGACAATGTGCTCAACGTCCGGGCATCGTACTACCAGGAAACCGAGGAGATGGTGGCGCGGCTCACCGAGGATTTGGGGATCACCCGCGTTGCTGTCCTCTATCAGGATGATTCCTTTGGCTTGAACGGGCTGGAGGGCACGCGATTGGCACTGGAGCGCCGGGGCCTGGAGCCGGTAGTGGCCTCGCACTACCCACGCAATACCCGCGCTGTGAAGGGAGCCGCACTCAAAATCGCCGCGGCCAATCCGGAGGCGGTGATCCTGATTGGCTCCTACAGGCCGGTGGTCAAGACCATAGAGTTGGTGCGGCGGGAGCTGGACCCGGTATTCATGACGGTCTCCTTTGTGGGGAGCAACGCTTTGGCGAACGAGTTAGGGCCCGACGGGGCCGGCGTGTACGTTACGCAAGTCGTTCCTCTCTCCGATGACAAAAACATCCCCGTGGTGGCTCGATACCACAGCGCCCTCTCCGAGTACGACCCCCAAGCGGAACCCGGGTTCGTTTCGTTGGAAGGGTATCTGGCCGGACGCCTGGCCGTCGCCGGTCTCAAAGCCTGCGGCCCCGACCTGAGTCGAGAGGGACTTCTCCACGCGGTGCGAGATGCCGGCACCATAGAAATTGACGGCGTGCAGCTCAAATACGGGCCGGACGATAACCAGGGATCCGACGCCGTGTTCTTAACCGTGATTGGGACGGACGGCAAGTACCACGGGGTCGAAAAACTGACAGGCCCGTACTAAAGACCCCCTAAACGGCACCTACGGAGAACCGCAAGATGTCCGAGGAAGGCTTCTCGCTCCAAGAGATAGTGGATCTGTTCAGATTCGCTGAGCACACGCAGGAACTCCACCAATCGATGTTGACTCTCGGGATGCTCATCATCGTTGCCAAGTTGGCCGAGGGCGTTTTTCGCAGGCTGCGCTTGAGCTCCATCATCGCCTATGCGGCGACCGGTATGTTTCTTGGGCCGGTCATGGAACTGACCGGCGTCTGGTGGATTGAGTCTTCACTCTACCTCGAGTTGGTTTTGGCGCTGGGTGTGTTCATATTTTTTTTCCTGATCGGCCTGGACGAAGTGGATATTTCCAGTTTCATGTCGTCCCTCAGAGGCCAGTACTTCCTCGCGGCCGTACTGTCCGTGCTCGTATCACTCAGCATTTCGATGTTGGTCACCACCGATTTAGTTTTCGATTTCGGACTGAAACTGAATTTCACCGAGTCGCTGGCGTTGGCCGGCGTGCTGTCGATGACCAGTCTGGGCATCGTGGCCAAAGTGCTGACGGACGGCGGATACCTGAAACATCCGGTTGGACTGCAAATTTTCACGGTCGTGATCATCGCCGAGTTGATTGCCCTGCTGCTGATCGGCTTCAGCATCGGTGAACACGACCACCAAGTTTCGCCTGTCGGCATACTGATTCTGCTGGGCAAAGTTGCCGGTTTTTCGGTGGTGACCTGGGTATTGTCGTCGCGCGTGCTGCCGCCGTTGGTGGTGCTGTTGCAGCGGGTGATCCAGGTGCCGCAACTCTCCTTGGGGGTGCTGCTTGGCATGCTCTTCCTGATAGTGTACGGCGCGGAAGCAGTGGGACTCCACGGCTCACTGGGTGCTTTACTGTTCGGGGCGTCGCTGTCGAACCTTCCCTACCAAGTGCAGCGGGAGATCATCCCAGGGATTCGCAGTGTAGCCGAGGGGCTTTTCGTGCCTCTCTTCTTTGCTTCCGCCGGATTGAGATTCAGCTTTACCTTTGTAACCTTGCCGCTGGAGGCCATGGCGGGGTTGGCGCTGATCCCATTGCTCGGCAACTTCACCGGCGCTTTCATCGGCGCTTACGTGTCCCGCCTCGCCGTTCCCTACGCCGTGGCCACCGGGCTGATGGGTAAGGGAGTGGCTGAAATCGCGCTGCTGCTGATTATGTGGGATTCTGGAATCATTGACGAGGTGGTTTTCTCATTCCTGGTGCTGGTCATGTTCTGCTACATCCTGTTCATGCCGGCGGTGATCGACTTCGCGGTGAGCCGGGCCAGCCGCAGGACCGACCTGCCAGCCCAGCTTGACGACATTCCGTTGGGAATAGCCCGCTTCGCGCTGGAAGACATCAAGATTGATGACATTCTGGACCGCTCGCGGCGGCATCCCGCGTCTTCGGTCACAGTGCGTGATTTCACGGAGCAGTGGATCGTTCCGCACCAGCACCACTACGTCGTGGCGGATAAGGAAGGGCTGGTCGGGGTCGTGGCCCTGGAGATGCTCCGCTACCTGCCCAAGGAGGCTTGGGGCAAGACCCAGCTCGACGCCGTGGTACGCCGCCAAACCCCATTGGCCCGGCCTGATGAGCAAGTCGAAGACGTGCTGCACCGTATGTCAGAGAATTCTCTTTCCGTCATGCCCGTCGTGGAAAGGGATTCGGAAAAGTTTTTGGGCGCGGTCACCAGCAACGACATCATCCAGCTCATGACCATGGAAACCAGGGGCGAGAGCAGACCTCCGCGCTGGGCGGCCGAGACCTCGATGCGGTCTCGACAGAATCATTAAGGCGGTGGGGAGAAGAAGAGAGATTGCCGCGTATTTGCTCGCCGCATGCACTTTGCTATCGATGCGGCCGCGCCCGGGGTCCTTAGCGACAATATCACTCCCTCCAGAATGCGGGGTGGCCACGGCGCACCCGGTGAGATAGAAGCACGGGGAGAGATGCGATTACAGTAAAGATGAAAGGAGAATATGAGTATGCCCGCCTATCTCGTTGGTGGAGTAGATGTGAGTGATCCCGCTTGGGTGACAGAGTATGGACCGAAGGTTGAGGCCCTGGTGCAGAAGCACGGGGGACGCTACCTGGTACGCGGAGGGGAGATGGATGTCGTGGAAGGCACGACGCCGGCCGGCCGGGTGATGGTCGTCGTTGAGTTCCCGTCCCTGGAGGCCGCCCGGGCATGGTATAACGACCCGGAGTACGCCCCGCTGATTACGCTGCGCCAGACCGGTTCCGAAGCCGAGATTGTCCTGGTCGACGGGCTATAATTTGAGTAGCAAGGAACAGGAACGCGGCTCCGAGGTGAGCGGGCCGCATCACTTCGGCATTTCGGTAAGACCCTGAGGATGGGCATACCCCCCACAGGGTGTGTTTTCGAGTAGTGGGGCTCCTACGCTCCGCTCAGGCGCTGGAGCGCAGCCTCTATCTGATTGAGGCCCTGCTCCAGGTTCTGCATGGAAGTGGCATACGAAATGCGGACGTGCTCCGCGGAGCCAAATCCCTCACCGGCTACGAGCGCAACCTTGGCTTCTTCCAGGAGATACAGCGAGAAGTCCATGGCCGACGCAATGGGTTTGCCCTGCCACTTGGGCCCGAAGCAGCCTGCAACCCGTGGAAAGACATAAAACGCGCCTTCCGGCAGCGTACAACTGATACCGGGGATGGCCCGGAGGCGGTCAACCACATAATTGCGTCGCTTGGCAAACTCTCCAGCCATGACGCCGACCGGCTCCTGGTCGCCGGTCAGGGCTTCAATCGCCGCGGCCTGGGCAATTGAGTTCGGGTTTGAGGTGCTCTGGCTCTGGATGGTTTCCATCGCCTTAATGACTTCCTGCGGTCCGGCGGCATAGCCCAGACGCCAACCGGTCATGGCGTAGGTTTTTGAAACCGAATTGGCCACCAGCAGCCGGTCGCGCAGACCCGGCTTGAGGGCGAGCAAATGGGCGCAGCGCGGGGCGTCGTATAAAAACTTCTCGTACACGTCGTCAGAGATGGTGAACAGCTCGCTGGACTCGATTACGTCAGCAATCCGGCTGAGTTCGTCTTCGGTGTAGGCGGCGCCGGTCGGGTTGGACGGGCTGTTGAGTAACAGCACCTTGCTGTGCGGGCCGAGGGCGGCGTGGAGTTGAGCGGCCGTAATTTTGAAGCCTGTGTCTTCCGTTGTGGGCAGGAGTTTCGGTGTCCCGCCGGCCAGGACCACGATGTCGGAATAGCTGACCCAATAGGGCGCCGGGATGAGGACTTCATCTCCGGGGCCGACCAAGGCATGAAAGGCGTTGAAGAGGATGTGTTTCCCCCCGCAGCCGGTCGTGACTTCCGGGAGGGCATACTCAAGGCTATTGTCTCGCTGGAGTTTCGCAATAATGGCCTCTTTGACGTCCGCAGTGCCGCCAACCGGCGTATACTTGGTCTTGCCCTGTTTGAGCGCCGCAATAGCCGCGTCTTTAATATGCTCCGGGGTATCAAAGTCGGGCTCGCCAGCTCCAAAATCGATGACCTCAATCCCCTCGCGGCGGAGCGCCGCGACTTTCACCGTGACCATGAGGGTCGGCGATGGTTTGACCTGATCCAAACGTGGTGCCAGACGCATTTTTTCCTACACTCCTCTTATCGGATACGCGGTCTGTATACCGCTCAGACAACGACCTGAAACGGTCATGCGAACCTGTGAGAGTCCGCGTTCAGGCCCGTTGCGCGAATTTCTCGCGGAGTCGTTTTTCAACATGGGGCGGGACGAGGCCCTTCACGGAACCGTCCAGACTGGCAATTTCTTTGACTAAGCGGGCCGCGGTGTAAAAGTGGGCCGCCCCGGTCGTCAGAAAAACCGTATCCATCTCGGGCTTCATATGGCGGTTCATGAGCGCCATCTGAAACTCGTATTCAAAATCTGAGGCCGCGCGCAGCCCCCGGATGATAATCTTGGCCTGCATGCGCTCGACGTAATCGACCAGCAAGCCATGAAAACTGTCGTAGATCACCCGGTCGCCCGCCTCCTTCAGCTCCTCGCGAAACATGTCGAGGCGTTCCTGGGGAGCGAACAGATAGTTCTCTTTTTGGGGGTTATACACGACGGCAACAACCACCTCATCGACGAGCTCAAGGCTCCGTCGGACGATGTCGATATGTCCATACGTCGGTGGGTCAAAAGAGCCAGGGTATATGGCACGGCGTTTCACTCGGATTCCTCACCCTCATGTAAAGAGTAAACGCGCCCTCCAACAGCCATATAGATGCTGGGCATGTTTACTCTTTCTGGTAAAAAGACACCTCGGTTGTGCCGTAACGGCGACGGTCCGTCAATACCAAGGCGGTGTAGGTGGGGGCTCCAGACTCCTGCTGCGCGTGCTCAACAACGACCCAGGCGCCTGGGAGGAGCACCGGGCTGCGCGCCAAACGCCGCAGGGTCTTATCTACCCAGCCTTCCCCATACGGCGGGTCGAGAAACACCCCGCCAAAACGCAGCCCCTGGTCTTCCACGATACGAATCCCGGTCGGGACGGAGGCCCGCAGCAGGCGGCCACGGTGGAGCAGCTTTGTAGTTTTGAGGTTGGTGCGAATAACTTTCTGCGCGTCCGGACTGGCATCGACGAAGACGGCCGAGCAACCACCTCGGCTCAAGGCTTCTATGCCCAGCCCGCCGGTCCCGGCGAACAGGTCCAGAATGTCTATATCGACGAGGGAAAATCGACTGGCGAGGATATTGAAGACTGACTCTCTGACCCGGTCGGCAGTGGGCCGGACCCTGTGTCCCTTGGGCGCCACCAGGGTGAGCCCACCTGCCGAGCCGGAGATCACTCGCATTTAGACGCTGAGAATGTGAACGGCCAAAGCGGCAGCCTCGCCACGGACCATGCCGCCGCCATTTTCGGTCAGTCCAACTTTGGCGCCTTCGACCTGGCGCTTCCCGGCTTCACCACGGAGTTGCCAGAAAACCTCAGCGATCTGTGCCGTGCCGGTGGCCCCAACCGGGTGGCCCTTGGCCAGCAAACCGCCGCTCGGATTCACCGGAGTTTTCCCGCCGAGCGCCGTCACCCCTTCGTCAATCAGGCGGCCGCCCTCACCCTGCTGACACAGGCCGAGCTCTTCATAAATGATGAGTTCGGCCGGAGCTGAGGCGTCGTGGACTTCTGCCACATCCAGGTCCTCGGGCCCAATACCGGCCACTTCGTAGGCTTTCTTCGCCATGCGTTCCGTCACGCCGGGATCCCCAGGCTGGTGGTCTTTACCCGACCCCAGCACCGAGGCTTTGACATAGACCGGCTTGGTGGTGAATTCTTTCGCTTTCTCCGCGCTGGTAAGTACAAGAGCGGCAGCACCATCACCAATAGGGGAGCACATCATCCGCGTCAGCGGATCGGCGATCATGGGCGAGGCGAGCACGTCTTCCACGCTGCGCGGAGTCTGGAACTGGGCATGGGGGTTCAGGCTTCCGTTGGTGTGATTCTTGGCGGCAATCTGCGCATAATGCTCTTTGGTCGTGCCGTATTTCCGCATATGGCTGCGGGCAAACTCGGCGTAAAAGTCCATGAACATGCTGCGCGACTTGCCGGCCCCGGCTCCTCCGCCTTTTTCCTGGGTTGCCTTTTTCATGTCCGCCAAAGTTTTTTGCATCAGCTCGACATCAATGGCGCTGCCGATGGCGGCAAACGATTTCTTCTTATCCTCGTGGTAGAGCTTTTCCATGCCCAGGGCGAGCACGACATCGTACATGCCGGACGCGACATACAACCAGGCCAGATGAAAGGCGGTGGCCGCGCTGGCACAGGCGTTTTCGGTGTTAATGACCGGAATGCCACCAATCCCCATTTCACGCAGGACGACTTGCCCGCGGATGCATTCCTGACCGGTAATCAGGCCGGCCATGGCGTTCCCGACCGCGACGGCCTCAAGCGCATCGGCTTCAACCCCAGCCGATTTGAGGGCGCCCTCAATGGCCTCGCGGGACAACTCTTTCATACCTTTATCCATATGCTTGGCAAAACGGGTCATGCCCGCGCCAACCAGGGCAACCTCTCTCATGTGGCTCCTCCTTCTTCTTTACCGTATGTGATAAGCGGCCCAACTATATCCGCATTCCCTCTTGTTCTGCAAGGAGAATTTCTTCAGGATAGCCCGTGTGAATTTCGTTCTGGTTCCTATTAAAGCCTTAACCCAAGGCAAAAGTCGCCTGTCCGCCCTCTTGTCCGACGCCCAGCGGCAGAGCCTGTCTCAGGCCATGTTGCGCGACGTGCTGACGCAGCTGCGCCGCGCGGCGACGGTGGACCGCTTTGGGGTCGTGACCTCGGATCAGACCTTGTTGGGCCTGGCGCGCGGCTTAGGTGCGGACGCCATAGACGAGGGCCATCCGCGGGGGCTCAACGGGGCCGTCGCAGTTGGTGAAGAGTTTTGTCTGCAACAGGGCAGCACAACGCTGCTGGTCCTGCTGTCAGACCTGCCTCTGGTCACCTCTGAAGACGTTGACCTGCTCTTGTGTGAGGCAACGGATGAGCCCGAAGTGCTGTTGGTAACGTGCAAAGAAGGCGAGGGCACCAATGCGCTCCTGCGCACCCCGCCGCTCGTTATCCCCACCTGCTTCGGCGGTCCAAGCCTCGGCGCCCACCAGGCCCGGGCTCGGGAGGAGAATATTGCCTGCCGGGTGATTGAGGCTCCGCGGATTGCGTTTGATATTGACTCGGTCGAAGACCTTACGCTCTTTGCCTCAGAGCCAACGGCGACGCATACCTATCAGGCATTACAGGATTTAGATGTTCTACCTGCCCTCGGGGTTGATCCAGCGGGGTGATCCGCCGGCAAGAGAAGCCCCCGGTGCATCTCACGCGCCTACTGTGATCTATGGGAAAGCCACAGGTCGTTGTGATTACCGGTCCGACTGCCACGGGCAAAACGGCGCTCGCGCTCACTCTTGCCCAGCGCTATAACGCGGAGATTATCAGCGCGGATTCACGTCAGGTGTATCGCCACCTGAACATTGGGACGGCAAAGCCAACACCGGCAGAGCAGGCCCAGGTGCCGCATCATGTGATTGATGTGGTCAATCCGGATGAGCATTTTGATGTGGCCCGCTTTCGGACACTCGCGCACGAAGCGATTGCCGCCCTGACCCGGCGGGACAAGCGCGTTTTTGTGGTGGGTGGGACCGGTCTCTATATTCGGGCCTTGACCCGGGGGCTCTTTGTTGGACCACAGGCCGACGCCGCGCTACGCACCCGTCTGATCGCGCGGGAGCAGGAGCATGGTCCTGGTTTTCTCCACAATTGGCTCTGTCAGGTTGATGCGGACACGGCCCGGCGGCTCCATCCACACGACCGTACCCGGCTGATTCGAGCCTTGGAGGTCTGGTTGTTGAGCGGGAAGTCGATGAGCGTCTGGCAGCGGGAGCACGGCTTCCGAGAGCGGCCATTTTCGACGCTGCGCGTGTCCCTGGTCCTGGAACGGGAGGTCTTGGCCCGGCGTATTCAGCAGCGCTGCCAGCAGATGATTCGTGATGGCCTTGTTGACGAGGTCCGCCGGGTCTGGGATATGGGGTTTGGCGAGCAGTTGCCCGCATTTCGCACCATCGGCTATGCTCAGATTGTGGACCTCTTACATGGACGGTCCAGCCTGGAGGAGGCAGTCGCCCACATGGCCACGGCAACCCGTCGGCTGGCCAAACGGCAACTGACCTGGCTGCGCGCAGAACCCGAGGTACAATGGTATACGCCAGCCCAGGAGAAAGACATTGACCGTGCGACGCAGGAGTTCTTTGAAGGGGCGAAGAATACATAACGGGGCAGACGTCAGGGACCTGCCGGGCCGTTCTACCCCTGCCGTTTCACGCCCGCTGTATTGAAGGAGCAATTGTGCAGACAACCTATCTCGATTTTGAGCGTTCACTGGAAGAGTTGGACAAACAAGTGCAGGCCCTCAGCCAGTTGGAAACCCGCTCAGCCCAGCAACAGACTGAACTCACCGCCCTGGAAGAACAGCTCCAACAGCACGAGACCGAGGTGTGTAGCGCCCTCTCACCATGGCAGCGGGTGCAACTCTCTCGACACCCGGACCGACCCTATACGCTCGATTATATTGAGGCATTATGCTCCGAATTTGTAGAGTTGCACGGCGACCGTGTCTTTGGCGATGATCCGGCGATTATCGGCGGTCTGGCGCGTTTTCGTGGTACGCCAGTGGTTGTGGTCGGCCATCAGCGCGGCAAGACGGTGACCGAAAAAGTGCACCGGAATTTTGGCATGCCCCGGCCCGAGGGCTATCGCAAGGCGCTCCGCCTCTTTCATCTCGCCGAACGGTTCCGGCGGCCCGTGCTGAGCTTTGTTGATACCCAGGGGGCCTATCCCGGAGTGGGTGCCGAGGAGCGCGGCCAGGCCGAAGCCATTGCCCGGAATATCCAAGAAATGGCCGGCCTCAAGACGCCCATCATCGTCACGGTTATTGGAGAAGGGGGGAGTGGCGGCGCCCTGGCCCTCGGGGTGGGCGACCGGCTGCTGATGCAGGAAAACGCCTGCTATTCGGTCATTACCCCCGAAGGCTGCGCGGCGATTCTGTTTGGGGAACGCACACCAGAGCGTTCAGCCTGGGCCGCCGAGGCGCTGAAGGTCACGGCTCCGCATTTGCTCGCTCTCGACGTGATTGATGAGATGATTGCCGAGCCGTCAGGGGGAGCCCACCGGCATACCCAGGCAGCGATCAGCGATGTTGGAGCCGCAATCGACCGACATCTGCAAGTGGTGAATGACTTGTCCGTGGCCGAACTCATGGACCAACGCTACACGAAATTCCGGCGGATGGGAGAAGTTGGTATTGTCGATACAGCAGAGGACGCGGAAACCGCAGTCAATTAGAGTGGGCGCACCGCGCCGAACCACGACAGCCCCGCTTGGAGAGAGGCCCGAGGGGGCTAGGGGGAAGCTTCCCCCTCACAAACAGCCGCATAGACTGGCTCAGCAAATCGTAGTACAAAACGCCGTGTGGCGCTCAAACGTTCCTCTTCTTCGCGGCCGGCGTTAGATACGTTCAGAGAGAAAATCGATCGGATCGATGCCCAAATCCTCACGCTGTTAAATCGCCGCGGCCGCCTGGCTCAACAGATTAGAAACACGAAAGGGAAGACCAGTGCGGTCTATGTACCGGGTCGGGAGCAGGCCGTTCTCGCCCGTCTGGCTGAATTGAACACCGGGCCGCTCCCGATCGAGTCCGTTCAGGCTATTTATCGCGAAATTATTTCTGCCTCACGTGCGCTCGAAACGTCCTTGCGGGTTGCCTATCTCGGACCGGAGGCGAGCTATGCGCATATGGCCAGTAAAGAACAGTTTGGCTCGAAGGCCGAATTTGTCCCGGTAGAGACGATTCCCCAGATTTTCTCGGCAGTGGAAAACGGGCAGACCGAATACGGGGTCGTGCCCGTTGAGAATTCGAGTCAAGGCTCGGTTGCTCTGACGCTCGATCTCTTTATTGAAACGAATCTACATATTATTGCCGAGCGATCTTTAGCCATTCGGCACTGTTTGCTCAGCCGCGCCACAAAGCGGGAGCGTATTCAGCGCGTCCTGGCCCATCCGCAGTCTCTGGCCCAATGCCAGCACTGGCTGGCCACGCATCTGCCGGGGGTGCCCACGGAGGCGGCGGCGAGCAATTCGCGGGCGGCTGAACTGGTGCGACGGGACTCTCACGCCGCGGCGATTGCCGGACGGTTAGCCGCGGAGCGCTATCGGCTCAACATCATCGATGCGGATATCCAGGATCAGGCCGCGAACTACACCCGTTTCGCTATTCTGAGTCGGACCTGGCAACCGGGCACGCCAAGCGGGGATGACAAAACGTCCCTGGTGCTGTCGGTCCGGGATGAGCCGGGGGTGCTGTACCAGGTGCTGAGGCCGTTTGCCGCCCACAGCATGAGCCTGCTGCGGATCGAATCCCGGCCGCTCAAAGGGCGGCCCTGGGAATATGTCTTTTTTATCGATGTTGAAGGCCATGTGGGCGACCAGGCGCTCGCCGACGCCCTGCGGGAGATCGAGCCCTGCTGCATGTCGGTCAAAGTGCTGGGTTCCTATACCTCCTTTGGATCGGCGACAGAGTCAGCTCGGCAAAAACGGTGAACGCGTATGGATATTCGAAAGTATGTACCCGACTGGGTCCTGAGCCTCACCCCGTATCAGCCGGGCAAGCCGATTGAAGAGGTGGAGCGGGAATACGGGATCAGCAACTCGGTGAAAATCGCCTCAAACGAGAATCCCCTCGGTCCGTCCCCAAAGGCGCTTGAGGCGATTCGGGCGGCCCTACCCCAGCTCAATCTGTATCCCGACGGCGACGCCTTTTATCTCAAGCAACGCCTGGCCGATAAATTCGGGCTGGACCGCTCGCGGATTATTGTCGGTAACGGCTCGAACGAACTGATCGAGATGATCGTGCGCACCTTTTTGCGTGTGGGCGAATCGATTGTCGCCGCGGAGCACGCCTTTGCCATTTATCATCTGTGTGTGCACGCGGCCGGGGGCCGCACGATTACCGTTCCGCACACCGGCTTTGCCTTTGATCTGGACGCAATGGCGCGCGCCATTGAAGCCGATACGCGCATTATTTTTCTGGATAACCCCAATAATCCCACCGGCACGATCTATACCAGGGCGGACTGGGAGGCGTTTCTGGAGCGGGTGCCACCGAATGTGGTGATTGTGGTCGACGAAGCGTATTTTGAATTTGTCGACGACCCAGACTATCCTGACTCGCTTGCCTACCATACGGAGGGGCGGGTACTCGTCACTCTGCGTACGTTTTCCAAGATATGCGGTCTGGCCGGCGTTCGCGTTGGCTATGGCATTTCCTCACCGGAAGTGATTGATGCCCTCAACCGCATTCGCCAGCCTTTTAATGTGAATACCCTCGCCCAGGTGGGCGCTTTAGCCGCGCTTGACGATACCGAGCATATTCGTCGCACCCAGGATAATAATCGGCACGGACTGGTCTATCTGCGTCAGGAGTTGGACCGCCTGGGTATAGAATACGCGCCGAGCTGGGGGAATTTCCTCCTGGTCAAGGTTGGTCCTGGCGTGTCGCAACAGCTTCTGCCCCAGGGTATTATCATTCGGCCCATGGAGGGCTATGGCTATCCCGGCTATGCCCGCGTAAGTGTGGGTCTGGCTGAGGAAAACGAACGCTTTATTGCAGCTATGGAGAAGCTGCAAACGCAGGCATAGCCTGCCCCTCATACAGTATGTCACCCTTATTTCATCGTCTGCTTATCGTCGGGGTTGGTCTGATCGGTGGCTCGCTCGGACTGGCGGCCAAGGCGCGCGGTCTGGTTGAACAGGTGGTTGGATTTGGTCGGACCGAAGCCAATCTGAAAATTGCGCTCGACCGCGGCCTCATTGATGCCTATACCTTCGATCCAGCCGAAGCGGCTCAGGGAACCGACTGCGTCCTGCTGGCCGTTCCGGTCCAGGCGACTGGCCCGGCCGTGCGGCAGTTTCTGCCCTATCTCTCGCCGGGCTGTATTGTGACAGATGCCGGGAGTGTCAAAGCTCCGGTTGTTACTACACTTGAGTCGCTTGTCCCCGACTCGCTGCCGTGCGTGGCCGCGCATCCCATTGCCGGGACCGAGCATGCCGGGGCTGGGGCGGCCTTTGAAACCCTCTTTGAGGGACGCTTATGCGTCTTGACGCCGACCGACAAGACCAATGCTGAGGCTCTGGCACGGGTCCGGGCCTTGTGGGAGGGCGTCGGCATGCGCGTCGAAGAGATGGACCCCGAGGTCCACGACCGCATTCTTGCCCAGGTCAGCCATCTGCCCCATCTCATCGCGTTCAGCGTGATGAATGGTCTGCTTCAATCCTTCCCTCACTCGGTTCAGCCACAGTCGGAACAGGTCGATCCGCTCGTGTATGCCGGCAGTGCATTTGCGGACCTGACGCGAGTGGCCGCCAGTCCCGTAGAGATGTGGCGTGACATCTGTCTCGGCAATCGCGAGGCTTTGCTGTCTGCTATTTCCAGCTTTGAAACCGCGCTGACGCAGATGAAAGTCGCAGTGACCGAGGGGGACGGACAAGCACTCTCGGCGGACATTGAGCGTGCCCGCCAGGAGCGTCAGCGCCTGACACGTTTGCGTGAGAAAGAGTAAACGTGTCCTCCACTAGACATGACGCCAGCGATAACAATCCCTCCCGCTCCGCACGGCATACAAGGCGAAATGCGCCTACCGGGTGATAAATCCGTCAGCCACCGGGCCGTCCTGTTCGCAGCGCTGGCCACAGGAGAAAGCTGCATCCGGGGCTGTTCGCTGGGTGAGGATAATCTGCGGACGATCCGGGCGGTCCAGTCGTTGGGAGTCGATATCACTCAACAGGACACGACAGTTATCGTGAAAAGCCGCGGCTGGGATGCCTTCCACCCTCCGAGTGACACTGACGCCAGCATCGACTGTGGGAATTCCGGTACCACGATGCGCCTGCTGTCCGGTATCCTGGCCGGATGTTCTTTTACGTCCCGCTTGGATGGTGATGCGTCACTCCGGCGGCGCCCCATGGGACGGGTGATCGAGCCGTTACGGCTGATGGGGGCTACGATTGAGAGCGAAGGGGAACAGCACTGTGCGCCGTTACGGATTACAGGACAGAATGGGCCCCTGACCGGCATGACGTATACGAGTGCCGTGGCGAGCGCCCAGGTCAAATCCGCCATCCTGTTGGCGGGTCTGCACGCTACCGGGCGGACGACGGTCATAGAGCCAGCACGTTCTCGCGATCATACGGAGCGCCTATTACCCGTATTTGGAGGGCGACTTGCGGTGCAGGGCCGAACGGTCTCCGTTGAAGGCGGAACGCCTCTCCATGCCCAGAATGTAGATGTCCCTGGGGACCTCTCTTCGGCGGCCTTTTTTATCGCGGCAGCCCTCCTGCTGCCGCACTCGGAATTGCGTATTCGTCAGATTGGACTCAATCCAACTCGGACGGGGATCGTGGATATCTTTCGCGCAATGGGTGCACAGATCGAGATACACAATGCACGCGACGTCTGCGGAGAGCCCGTCGGGGACCTGGTGGTCCGCTCAAGTCCCCTACGCGGGATAACGGTTGACGGTGAGTTGATTGTCCGCGCCATTGATGAACTGCCCCTGCTGGCCGTGGTGATGGCGTTTGCCCAAGGCAGGTCCGTTATTCGTGGGGCCGAGGAGCTGCGCGTCAAAGAGAGTGACCGCATTCACGCCCTGGCCGTCGCCCTGGCCGCCCTCGGCGTAACAGTTGAAGAACGGCGGGATGGGCTGGTGATCACCGGGCAGAGCCGCGTGCGGGGGGGTACGGTCCACAGTCAGGGGGATCACCGCATTGCGATGGCGCTGAGCGTAGCCGGACTCGGTTCGGACCAGGGCGTTGTTGTCCAGGAGCCGAAGTGCATTGCCATTTCCTTTCCCGGCTATTACCGCCTGGTCCAGGAAGTGACTGGAGTCCGGCTGGAGACGGGATGATGGCGGAGACCAAGAAGGGCCTGATCATCGCCATCGACGGTCCGGCTGGTGCGGGCAAGAGCACGGTCAGTCGTCTTTTGGCCGAACGGCTCGGCTATCGCTATATTGATACCGGAGCCCTCTACCGAACGATTGGTTTACTCGCTTGGGAACAGGGGGTGAGTCCGGACGACGGCGAGCGCCTGGCGGCCTTGTGTGACGCTGCGGATATTACGCTCTCGGACACGCGTGTTCTTTTGGGCAATCGGGATATTACGGAGGATATTCGTCGCCCGGAAACGAGCCAGATGGCCTCACAAGTCTCGGCTCAGCCGCAGGTCCGCCGGGCGCTCCTCGGGCTGCAACGCCGGCTCGGCGGGACCGGTGCGGCCATTCTTGACGGGCGTGATATTGGGACGGTTATTTTTCCGGATGCGGATATCAAAGTATTTCTCGACGCCTCGCTCGCAGAACGGGGACGGCGGCGCTATGCCGAGTTGCAGCAACGGGGAGAGGCCCATGTTTCGCTTGAGCAGACCCTTCAAGAGATGGCGGAACGAGACCGACGTGACAGCCAGCGCGCCCATGCTCCGCTCCGACCGGCAGCTGATGCCGTCCGCGTCGATACCACCGCATTGACCCAAGCGGAAGTAGTTGGCAGCATAGCCGAATTAGTCCATGCCCATGCAAGTATTGAAAGCAAAAAGGGAAAACCGGTCTCGTAGCTCTTGCAACCTCGCCAAGAGGAGAGTATGCAAAGGCGAGGTACGGGAGCTTCGTAGGGGGTAAACCACAACATGGAACAGAACGAACAGAACAACGCTGAAGAAACGATGCCAACGCACAGCGAGGTCACTACACAAGAGCAGACCCAAGCCCGGGACGTTGACACGGACAGCCGGGCAGCAAACGAGAGCCAGTCGGCAGAGACAGCGGAAACCGGTAGTGAGACGCCGCCCGCAGCACCAGCCCAGCCGGGCAAAGGTGGTGGGGAAGACTTCGGTCAAATGTTTGAAGAAAGCATGCGCTCGGTTCAACCGGGTGAAATCGTCCGAGGACGGGTGGTGAACATCGGACCGGAATTTGTCACGATTGATATTGGCTATAAATCGGAAGGACATATTCCTCTGGCTGAATTTCGCCAGCGAGATGGACAGCTCACAGTCAGTGAAGGAGATGAAATAGAGGTCTATTTCGACTCGGCTGACTCTGAGCAAGAGGGGATTGTTTTATCACGTGCAAAAGCAGAGCAATTCCGTATTTGGCGAGATATTGAGGAGGCGTTCAACAGCCACACGCCTGTCGATGGTTCCATTGTTGGCAAGGTGAAAGGCGGACTGCGCGTCGATATTGGTGTGGCCGCGTTTTTACCGGGCTCTCATGTGGACATTCGTCCCATCCGCGACCTGGATCAATTCCTGGGGAAAACCGGCAAATTCGCCATCCTCAAATATAATCGAGCCCGCTCCAATGTGGTCGTATCTCGCCGGGCAGTGCTGGAGCAGGAACGTACCGCGCTTCGGGAAGAGACGCTGAAGGTGCTTGAGGAGGGGGTCATCCTTGAGGGAACCGTTAAAAACATTACTGATTACGGGGCCTTTGTTGACCTGGGGGGGCTGGATGGTCTCCTGCACATCACCGATATGTCCTGGGGCCGGATCGGTCACCCGTCTGAGATGATCAAAGCCGGGGAGACGATTAAGGTCGTCGTGCTCAAGTTTGACGCGGAAAAGGAGCGCGTGTCACTGGGCCTGAAACAACTCGTCCCCGATCCGTGGGGGTCGGTCGCAGAACGCTACCTGCCCGGCAGTCGGGTGCAGGGCAAAGTCGTGAGCCTGGCCGATTACGGGGCTTTTGTGGAACTGGAGCAGGGAGTGGAAGGCCTGTTGCACGTCTCTGAGATGTCGTGGACAAAGCGGATTTCTCACCCCTCGAAACTGCTCTCCGTTGGCGATCAGGTCGAAATCGTGGTCCTTGATCTTGACCCCACCCACCGTCGCATATCCTTAGGGCTCAAGCAGGTCTCGCCGAACCCGTGGGAGACGGTGCGGGCAACCCACCCGGTGGGCAGCCGCATCCACGGCAAAGTCAAAAGTATTACTGATTTTGGCGTCTTTATTGAGGTTGAGGAAGGGATCGACGGCTTGGCGCATATCTCAGACCTGCATTGGACCCGGAAGATTAAGCATCCCTCGGAGTTGTTTAAAAAGGGCGACGAGGTTGACGCCGTTATTCTCGGTATTGATGTGGAAAACGAGCGTATTTCGCTCGGGATTAAACAAGCGGTCGCCGATCCCTGGGTCACCCTTCAACAAGAACATCCGGTGGGGAGTCGGATCAACGGCAAAGTCACGAGTGTGACCGACTTCGGCGTCTTTGTCGAAGTAGCCGACGGTATTGAAGGGTTGATTCACATCTCTCAGCTCTCAACGGAGCGGGTCGAGAAGCCCTCGTCGATGTTTGAGGTCGGCAATCTGGTTGAGGCTGAGGTGATCCATATTGATCCCCGTGAACACAAAATGGGACTGAGTGTGAAGGCCTTACGACGCAGTGAAGAGCGAGAGGAAATGGAGGCCTACCTCCAGCACGAACGAGAAGGAGCCCGCTTCTCCTTTGAGGATATATTGGGAGAAGAGTTGCGTCTCGATCGGGATGACGGAGATCCACAGAAATCATAAGGCTTGTTGATGGGGGATGGGAGCGTGACCAAAAGAGACCTGATCGAGGAAGTCGCCCAGCGCTATCCTCGTTTTTCACGACGGGACGCCGAGGTCATGGTCAATACGGTATTCGACAGTATGACTGAGGCCCTGGCAAGGACGGAACGGATTGAAATCCGCGGATTCGGCAGTTTTATTGTCAAACAGCGCCCGGCGCGGGAAGGCCGGAACCCGAGAACTGGGGAGGTAGTCGCGGTTGCGGCCAAAAAAGTTCCGCTCTTTAAGGTCGGGAAAGAGTTACGCCTCCGCGTTGACGGTCAGCCTCTTGCGGCAGCCGAATTCGAGACGGAGACTAAGCCTGAAACAGATATGGGCGGATTAGACTGAGGCGCGTAACGCACCCGACCGGGGTCGTTCCTGCCTATCCGACCCAACCCCGCTGACGGGCAGGTGGCTGAGCCCTATTCCAGATAGCGCAGCTTGATACACAACGGATGGGAATATTCTGAATTAAAGGCAGGCAGGATTGTGCAACAGACGACTCCAATTGAAACGCTCCGTCGTGAAGTCCGGACGGTTGGTGACCTCAAGAAAATAGACTATCAGGTTCTCCCCGTGCGAGAAGAGATGCGGGCGAATTTGATCCGTATGCTCGCCTCAGGGGAAAGATTGCTCCCCGGTATTATCGGCTATGACGAGACCGTGATTCCGGAGATCGAAAATGCGGTGCTGGCCGGGCATCATATCGTTTTTCTGGGTGAGCGCGGCCAGGCAAAATCGCGGGTGATCCGTGGCTTGATCTCTCTGCTGGACGACTATGTGCCAACCATCCGCGATAGTGAGATTCCAGAGAATCCGCTGGCACCCATCTCTCCGCAAGCCCGCCGCTTAGCCGCGGAACGCGGAGAGGCGCTTGAAATCCACTGGCTGTCACGCGACGAGCGCTATGCCGAGAAGCTGGCCACGCCCGATGTGTCCGTTGCCGACCTCATCGGTGAGGTGGACCCGATTAAAGTTGCCGAAGGGCGCTATCTGGCCGACGAGGAGACCATCCACTACGGGTTAATCCCTCGGACGAACCGCGGCATTTTTGCGGTCAACGAATTGCCCGACCTGACCGAGAAAGTGCAGGTTGGCCTGTTCAATCTGATGGAAGAGCAGGACTTTCAGGTCAAAGGCTTCAAGGTTCGACTGCCGCTCGATGTGATTATTGTGGCAAGTGCGAACCCCGAGGACTATACGAGTCGGGGACGCATTATCACGCCGCTGAAAGATCGGTTTGATGTGCAGATTCGTACCCACTATCCACGCTCGATTGAGGAAGAAATCTCCATTATGGAGCAGGAAGCGGTCCAGTTTGCCCACGACGGCCTGGTATTTCATACCCCACCTTTCATAAAGGAGATCTGCGCCCAGCTCACCATGGAAGCCCGGAATTCCAATGAAATCAATCAGTCGTCCGGGGTGAGCGTGCGCATGACGATTAACAATTTTGAAAGCGTGATCAGCAATGCGGAGAAGCGGGCCGTGCGCCTGGGCGAGAGCGAAGTTGTGCCGCGCATCAGCGACCTGTACGCGCTCTATCCCTCGACTGCGGGCAAGATCGAGCTGGAATACATGGGCGAAGAGCAGAAAGATGGGGACCTGATTGAGCGTCTGGTCAATCGCGCCGTCCAGAAAGTCTTCGACAAATACATGCGGATCGAAAGTTTACAGCCGGTCATCGACCATTTCGCGAACGGCGGGGGCGTTGAAATTTCGGATATGATGCCGTCTCAACACTACGTGGAGGGCATCCAAAACATTCAAGGGCTCCGGGAGAGCTTGGCAGCCTTAGGAGTTGACGGTCAGCCGAGCTTCATCTCCACGGCCACCGAATTCATCCTGGAAGGCCTGCATCTGCATCAGAAGCTCAACAAAGAGCGCCAGGGCGGCCGCCAGACCTATCGCGCCTAGCCGCCCTACTCTGCCGCTCGCACGATCTGTCGCGGTCGGCAGAAACGCACCAACTACCTGTTGCGCTATCGGCCCGACCAAGAGCATCCGGTACTCTAAGTGGCCCCGACTCGAGGGCTACAAGAAATACTCCAAGACCGCACTCTCAGACTGGTTGGAAAAAGGCTCATACGGCCTCATGCATCACGAAGTTTCCAAGGAGGAGGCATTGTCGGCGTTCCTCCCAGCAACAGGCGATTATCAGGCCGAGGTTGATCAGCCCCCCGGCCCAGAACGCCCAGGCCAGACTCAGTTGATCTGCAATTGCGCCAAACAGGAGCGGCCCGACCATCATGCCGGCGCCATGCGACATCATGAGCCGGCTCATGACGGTGGCCATGCCGTACGGACCGGCGTTCTCCATGCCGACCGCGGTATGGGCCGGGAAGGCCAAACCGTAGCAGGCACCTATGCAGATATTGAGGACCAGCACCTGCCAGAACACGGTTGCAAACGGAACGGCGGCCAGGGCAAGCGCGCTGCCGACCCCGCCCAGGGCCATCAGCCCGGCCTTCCGCTTGCGGTCGGCCAGCCGGCCGCAGGGGGCTTGCAGCACGGTGCTGACCATCACATTGACGGAGATTAACACCCCGACCTGCGTCGGGGATAAGGTCCACAGCCGGGCGGCCAGAACCGGCAGGAATATCCAGATCAACGCGTTCGTACAGGCATAGGCGAGACGAAAACTCGCCACCCCCACGACCGGACGGCAGGAGAGTAATTGCCAGGGCCTGGTGGAGGCGGTCTGAGGTTTTTTCGGTCCGGCCCGGATGGATTCGACCGGAGGCAGCAGGACCGCCAGCAAGAAAAAGGACACCCCGCTCAGGACACTCATCGTCAAAAAATTGACCGACATGGAGGACAGGCCGCGGATGACTCCTCCCAGGACAGGCCCGCCGGCAATCCCGCCCAACAGGGCGGTGTTCATATAGCCGCTATAGCGGCCCTCCTCACCCCGCGCTGCCAGGTCGCCGACATAGGCCATGGAAACCAGATGGACGATGGCCATACCCGTGCCGTGGACCGCCATAATGCCGACAAAGGCCGCGACCCGGTCGGCCAGGGGATAGGCCAGGGAGGCCACGGCGTAGAACAGCACCACGACCAGCAGAAAGCCGCGTCTACCCCAGCGGTCGGACGCGCGTCCGATGAAGGGCAGCAACACGGTCCGGGTTGCCGGCCAAGGGCTGCAATCCAGACTTCGAGGAAACAGCATAGCCATGCAACGTGTCGGGGTCGATGTCGGCGGAACGTTTACCGATCTGATCTCTGTCGATGAGGACAAGGGTGAGGTGGGCTGAAAAAGTGGGAAGTGTACTAGAATGGGGAAAAATCGCGGTTAATCTATTCAATAGCGGAGCGGTCTAAAACTGAAGACCGCGTCGATAGCCGCGGAACCGGGAGAAATATCCGATGCACAGAGTAATGATGGCGTTCGTGTTCGCGTGCGGGCTCAGTAGTCCAGCCTGGAGCGCGCGGATTGAGGTGCCGGCGCCCAATCAGGTCATGAGTGGGATCTCTTACTTTTCAGGCTGGAAGTGTGTCCAAGGCAGCCTCACCGCGCGGATTGATGGGGGCGAGCCCTTTGCGTTGGGGAGTTTTCACTCCCGCGGCGACACGCGCGAGGTGTGCGGAGATGTGGACAACGGCTGGGTCATCCAGTTCAATTTCAACCGTCTGAGCCAAGGGATGCATACGTTTGAAGCGTTCGACGATGGGACCAGCTTTGCAACGGTAGAGTTCGAGGTCGTCCATTTTGATGAGGAGTTTAAAACCGACGTCGGGGGCAATTCTGTGATCACACTCTCCGACGGGTCAAGTGCGCGAGTCACATGGAGGGAAAACCAGCAAAATGTGAGCATCACAAGAATCTGTGATTTCTTAGCTTCCTTCCCCGAACCGGGGACGACGTATAAGTATGCTATCATAGCAACTCCTGATGAGGAGTTGGGGACGAAAGGGATGTGCCCAATGGATCCCCCTCCCAACCTGGACAAGAGACTTGACATCACTCAACATCCACTCGGGGCCACCCTGACCGCCCATGATACCGAGGACCATATAATGTATCATGGTTTCACAGGCTGCAATGGGAATTGGATTATAGAGCCTGTGGGGCACCCGCATATAATGAGCGATCCCGAGAATCCCAACTGTGGCATTGGCACAGGTTTTATATTCGGAGGGAACATTGGGGATGGGGTGGAGGACTCGGTCGTAGAGGCGGCTATCGTGATGGTTAGAGACGGCGAAAACTGTGAGGCTCGCACTCGTTGTGAAGCGTTCTATAGAGGGACCCTCACGCCAGTTCATTCCTCGGAGCAATAGAGGATGAGGTGGGCGCAACGAGGGTGAGCGTGGCGCTTACCCTCGTTGCGCAACAAAGAACAGGCGGCGAAAAGGAAACAGCGTCCCGTTCGGACCGGCCGGATACGCCTGGGCGAGCTTCTGGCCGTACATGTCCAGAAATGCGGTCTGCCCGTCCTGACCGAGGCGCTGGCCCAAACGCTCAAGCGTCGGTCGCAGGGCCGTGCCTTTCATCCATTCCAGGACTGCATTTTCGCCGGACAAGAGGTGGTAATAAATCGTCTCCCACACCTGGACGGTACACCCGAGACTGTGGAGCGTGTGGGTGTACCAGCGAGGGGTCTGTATCGTGAAACGCTCCCCCGAACCGGCCAGCAGCGACCTCCACGGCTCTTGCTGCGTTGACTCGCGTAGAATCCGGTGGGCGGCCTCGGCATGATTGTTCGGCACCTGCACCGCCAGTACGCCGCGTGGAGTCAGCAGGCCGACCAGGTGCTGTAAAACGGCCCGATGCTCGGGCACCCAGTGCAGGGCCGCGTTCGAGATGATGCGGTCCAGCCGTCGCGGCGGGAACCACCCGGCAATATCCGCTTCCACAAAATGCAGCCGAGGCTGAGCCGGCAGCGCCCTGGTCTTGGCCAACATCTGAGGCGAATTATCCACCCCCCACACGGTCGCATGGGGCCAGCGTTCGGTCAGAGTCGTCGTCAGCGTACCCGGTCCGCAGCCCAAATCGGCGACGGTTGTCACCTCGCCATCCGGTAGACGATTCACTAAATCGAAGAACGGCTGGGCGCGTTCCTTTTGAAAGCGCTGATACTGTTGCGGGTCCCACGTAGTCATGGCCTGTCAGACGGACAATAGCATCACAGAGCGGGCCGAGCCAAAACATCCCCCCCAACCCGGCGCTTCAGCCAGCGCCCGTCCGTCGAGTGGCCGACCAGCTTGCCGTCTTCGACAATCACCTTACCACGCAAGAGCGTCATCACCGGATAGCCCTGGCAGGTAAACCCCTCCCAGATGCTGTAGTCAGAGTCGGCGTGCAGGTCCTCTACCGTCAGCGTTTTGGTCAACTGAGGATCGAGCAGGACAATATCCGCATCACTCCCCGGCTGGATGGCGCCCTTTTGCGGATACAGGCCCAGAATCTTGGCCGCATTGGTGGCGATGATGGCGGCAAAGCGCTGGAGCGACATCCCCCGTTCGGCCACACATTTCGTGAACGCCACCGGAATACGCGTCTCGATGCCGTTATGCCCGCCGCAGATGGATTCGATACGATCGCTGAACAGTTTGGGGCCCTTATAGGTTGTATACTCATCCGTGGCCGTGGTGCACAGGCGTCCGTCGAGCAACCCGTCCACCAGAGCCTCTCGGTCGTCGGCGAATTTCAGCGCCGGATAGGTATGAATCGCCATACCGTCCGGCTTCTTGTAATCGTCACAGGTGAAGTGCAGATAGTGATGCAGGGCCTCACCGTACACGGGCTGTCCGGACTGGCGTGCTTCGGCAATGGCGCGTACGCCTTCCTTGGCCGTGGTATGGACGAAATACACCCCAGTGCCGGTGTGCTCGGCCAGACGAATGATGGTCCGAAAGGCCAGGTCTTCGGACAGATTGTTGTGAACCAGATGCATATTATAGGCTTGGTCGCGTCCCTCGCGCTTAAGCTTCTCAAGCATGTAATTCACAATCTCGTCCTCTTCCGCGTGGACGGCCATCATACCGCCGTGCTTGGCCACTTCGGCAAAAATCTCCCACAGATGTCCATACGGGATGCGCACCTCCGTGGTGGTAAAAATCTTGAAGCTGCCAACACCTTCTTGTAATGCCTCGGCAATCTGGCCCGCGGCTTGGTGGCCGCATTCTCCGGCAAGCATGTAGTGAAAGGCGAAGTCCGTGTAGCAGTGATCTCGAAAGACGGCCCGCCGCCGCTCAAGTACCTCAAGCAGCGGGCGACGGCGTTCTCCGCGCAGTGCCTTGCGGGACAGGTCGCCGGCAAAATCGATAATGGTCGTCACCCCACCGAACGCGGCCGCCCGACTGGCCGCCTCGGGCGGCTGGGTCATCACATCCGGCTGGCCGGTCCAATCCGGCGGGACGGGAATGCCGATATGCGCATGCGGTTCGATCCCGCCCGGCAGGACGATCTTTCCCCTTGCATCGATCACCCGTCCGGCATCGGCATTCAGGGTTCCGGGTTGACCCACGGCAACGATCTCCTCCCCGACAATGCCCACATCCAATTCCGCCACAGTGTGGGGCGTCACAACGGTTCCTCCGGTGATGATGAGATCAAGCATAGTCCACCTCCTGAGTATTTCCCCTCTTCCTTGTACTCCTTTCTTCTCCTCTCAGAAAATCCCCTGTGCTTGCTTGCCTTTCTCCGCAGCGGCTGATAGCTCACCGCTGATGAGGGGAACTGTCTATGCGAGCACTCGATGACATTCGCGTTCTTGATCTCACCCACGTCTTTAACGGTCCCTATGCCGCCCAAGTGTTAGGCCTGCTTGGAGCCGAAGTCATTAAGATCGAGCCGCGTCCCTACGGTGAACGCGCGCGCAGCATTTTCCCCATCCCGGACGCCGGAAAGCAGAGCTATCCCTTTGTGATGCTCAACTCGAATAAAAAAGGCATTACGCTCAACCTCAAATCCGAACGCGGCAAAGAGCTGTTTAAACAATTTGTGACAGAGTCCGATATTGTCGTCGAGAATTTTACCGCCGGGACCATGGACAAGCTGGGGCTGGGCTATCGGGACCTAAAGCGCATCAATCCGCGCATTATTTACGCGTCGAGCTCGGGCTATGGCAAGACCGGCCCGTACAGTGCCTACCCCGCGTTTGATTCTATTGTTCAGGCGTTGTCCGGTATCATGAGCACAACGGGCGATCCGGCCGGTCCGCCGATGAAGGCCGGGCCCCCGATCATGGACATTATGGCGGGCATCCATTTTGCCGCCGGCATACTGGCCGCCCTGCATCAGCGCGACCGCACCGGAGAGGGTCTGGAATTGGAAACCTCGCTGTTTGAGTCGGCAATTGGACCGATGACCGCCCAGATCTCGGCCTACCGCGCCCAAGGCGGCAGCTATGAGCGCGCTGGCAACCGGGCTCCGAACCGCGCCTTCTCTCCGTATAACTGCTATCCCGCCAGTGACGGCTATGTCTTGTTGCTGACCTCAGACAATCAGCGCTGGCAGGCGTTGTGTACCCTCATGGGACGCGAGGATATTGCCCAAGACGAAAATTTCGCGACCAACCGGGCCCGCTCCAAACACGCGGATGAGGTGGATGAGATTGTCAGCGCCTGGACCAGCCACCAGCCAAAACACGAAATCATGCGTCTGTGTGGCGAGGCGGATATCACCTGTGGGGCGGTCCAGACCGTCGAAGAGGTCCTCAACGACCCCCACCTGCGCGAACGCGGTATCCTCAAGGATATCGATCATCCCACCGCCGGTCCTGTCACCGTGCTCGGTGCGCCCTGGCGTTTCAACGACCAGCAGCCCCCCAACGACACGCCGAGTCCAAATCTGGGCGAGCATAACGAACTGGTGTACGGCAAATTGCTGGGATTGTCTGAAACTGAGATTCGGACACTCAAAGAAGACGGGGTGATTTAGCGTTCTTCAGCTTGCCCTTCGCCCCATAGTCTCGTAGATTTTTTCTATGAGTTCCCTCCCCCCCGGTCCGAGGCTCCCCCGGCTGTTCCAGACGCTGAACTGGGTTCGCAGGCCCATTCCCATCATGCGGAAATATGCCCAGGAGTATGGTGAGTGTTTCACCATGCGTTTGCTCAATAGGCCGCCGATTGCGTTCTTCAGCGACCCGGTTGCCATTCAACAGATCTTTACCGCCTCACCCGAGCGCGCCCTGGCGGGTCGAGGGAATATCGTCCTCAAACCGATTTTGGGCGAGAACTCAGTCCTGTTGCTTGATGGCGCACGCCATAAACGGGAGCGCAAATTGCTCATGCCGCCGTTTCATGGCGAACGCATGCGTCTCTATGGCGAAATCATGCGCGAGGCTGCCGACCGGTCGATTGAAAACTGGCCGGTGGAACAGCCCTTCCCGGTTCACGAACGCATGCAGGCGATTACGCTTGACATCATTCTGCGGACCGTCTTCGGCGTGGACGAGGGTGCACTGCTCCAGAAACTGCGGTCCTTGCTGATTGAGTTTCTCAGACTCGTAGGGAATAGTCCTCTCCTTTTAGTCCGTTGGCTGCAAGTCAACCTGGGACCGCTCACCTCGTGGCAGCGCATCGGTCAACTCGGCCACGAAATCGATGCAGTGTTGTACGAGCAGATTGCCCAACGCAAAGCCGCAGCCCAAAACGGACGCACTGACATTATGGCCATGCTTATCGAAGCCCGCGACGAAGATGGTCAACCCATGAGCGATCAAGAGCTACGAGATGAGATGATCACCATGCTGCTGGCCGGACACGAGACCACCGCTACTTCGCTGTCCTGGGTCGTTCACCGTTTGTTACAAAACCCGGACGTTCTCGAAAAAGTTCGCGCCGAGCTCCAGCACGTGGTCGGAGGGGGTCCCATACGAGCCGAGCACCTTTCCGAGCTTGAGTATCTCGATGCGACCATCAAAGAGACAGCCCGACTCAATCCTATTATCCCGGTCGTGGTTCGCTATCTCGGGCAGCCCACCCAGATCGGGGCGTATGAAATACCTGCGGGCTGTATAGCCGCGCCGTGTATTTACCTCACCCACCGGCGACCGGAACGGTGGCCCGAGCCCGAGACGTTTAACCCCGACCGGTTTGTTGGAAAACGCGTTGATCCCTACTCCTTTTTCCCCTTTGGCGGCGGAGTCCGCCACTGTCTGGGTGCAGCCTTTGCCACCTATGAGATGAAAATCGTCCTCGCCCAGATGTTGGCTCGGGTCTCATTCCGGCCAGTGCCGGGACATACCGTGCGGGTTGTCCGGCGGAGTATTACGTTTGCTCCATCTGAGGGCATGCCGGTGATTCGAGAAGCGGCGTAAGTCTCCCTCAATGCCTCGCAGTTTTTCACAAGGGTTGCTACAGATGGGCAGTTGTTGCATTTAGACCTCCGGACAAAAGGGGACGCCATGAGTGACACCACCTGGGAGACGGCAAACGAAGCGGGTGCACGGCTGTATCAAAAAGGTCATTATGTCGAAGCCGAGCAACACCTCCGGACGGCTCTCCAAGAGGCAGAAAAGTTTGGCCCGCAGGACTCCCGCGTCGCCGTTGTCCTGAACAACCTGGGGAGTTTATCGCATAATCAAGGCAAGCGAACTGAAGCCAGCGGCTATTATGAACGGGCCTTGTCTATCCGGGAGGCGCACTATGGACCCCACCATCCGTGGGTGGCGCAGAGTCTGAATAACCTGGCCTCGCTGTACCGCGAACTCGGCCGCTACGTGGAAGCCGAGACCTTTCTCCAGCGCGCGCTGAAAATCGCCGAAGCCCTGGTCGGCCCTACGCATTACCGCATCACCAATTGTCTCAACAATCTGGCCGCCGTCTATATGAGCCAGGAACGCTACACCGAGGCGGAGTCGTATTTTCAGCGGTCGCTGACAATCAGACAGCAGTCGCTTGGGCCGACGCACCCCGCGGTCTCAACCAGCCTCAGCGGACTGGCCGAGCTGGCCATTGCCCAGGGCAAGTATGCAGAGGCCGAGCCGCTCTTTCAGCAGGCGCTTGAGATCCGCGAGAAGAAGCTCGGCACGGACCATCCGGCAGTGGCCGTCATCCTCGAAAAATATGTCGATTTGCTGCAAAAGCTCAGTCGCGAGGACGAGGCTGAAGAGATGGCTGCTCGGGCCAAAACCATCCGCACCAAACAGGCTCAGCCACAGCCGACAGAGGTCGGGCATTAGGGGAGAGGGTACCCTCCCCTGGTCCCCTTCGACTTTGCTCAGGACAGGCTCTCCCAGAGGGAGAGGGAAACGACAGTCTACGCCCGGGCCGGAACCATCTCGTCCAACTGGATAATGATTCCATCCGGGTCTTTGACAAAGGCGCTACGGATGGTGCCCTCTTTGGTCTTGGCCAGGACGTGCGGCGGGGCGACAAATTCCACCCCTTTACTCTCCAGGTCTTTGTGGACTCTGTTCAAGCCTTTGACCCATATCCCGAAGTGGGAAATACCAATCTGGTCCACCAGGATCGGCTTTCCGGTCGCTTTACCCTGCGTCGGCGCCAGCAGGGCAATCACCGGGGCGTCTTCGCTAAGGCCGTACGGGGTGGCTTTCTTTTTGCCGTGGCGCAGAATGGCGAACTTCACATGTTGGTTTTTCTTCTTGTAAATCCCCTGCTGATATTCTCCCTCTTCAACAGTGGATCCCTGCTGGGCCACCTTGAATCCGAGCAAATCCCGATAGAAATGCATGGAGCGCTCAAAATCATTGGTACACAGTGCAACATGGGACATCCCACGTGGGTTCATATCCTTCCTCCTCTTGGGCTATGTCTCGCACAGCCGGTGTTGTTTTCTTTCTGTCTATGTCAGGAGGAATCCTGGGGTCAAGAGACAAGCGCGAAAAAGTAAGGGGATTCACGCGACAGACAGAAACGCTATAGTGACGGCCACAGGGAGGAGAGGCCATTGGCAGACTCGGCGCAGCGCACACCAGAAACGTTTGACGTGATCGTTGTCGGAGCGGGCAATGCCGCCTTTACTGCCGCGCTGGCCGCTCGGGCAGAGGGCGCCCGGGTCGTTGTTCTCGAAAAGGCCACGCAGAAATTACGCGGCGGCAATACCCGTTTTACCGGCGGTCTGTTCCGCTGCACCTATAACGGTATCGACGATTTGATGGCGCTGATCAGGGACAACGATGACCCGAGCGATGTGGCGGTCGATCCCTATACACCCGAGGATTTTCAGCACGACATCAACCGCGTCACCGGTGGACGGGCCGATCCGGCGCTGACCCACACCTTGATTACGCACTCATATGATACGGTGCGCTGGATGGCCGACCTGGGCGTGGCCTGGGAGTTTAATCGCGCGGTCGGTCCAGTCAGGATTGCCGGATCCCAAAAGATCAAACTCGCCCGCGGAGGCGCGCTCCGTGCCAAAGGCGAAGGCGTCCTGCTGTCCAGCACCCTGTTTCGCCTGGCGACTGAAGCGGACATTCCGGTCTGGTACGAAACCCAGGCTCAGCGTATTCTCACGGCCGCGGACGGTCGCGTGACCGGTCTGGCCCTACGCGACCCCAGCGGCCTGCGTAGCGTCGAGTGTCAGGCCCTGGTTCTGGCCAGCGGCGGATTCCAGGCGAACCCGGAAATGCGCACGGCCTATCTCGGTCCGAGTTGGAGCGTGGTCAAGGTCAGGGGCAGCCGTTTTAATACTGGCGAGATGACGCGCGCGGCCCTGTCGGTCGGGGCTCAGAGTTATGGCGAATGGGCGGGTTGTCATGCCACGCCGATCGATGCCGACGCCCCGGCCTATGGCGACCTGCGGCTCACCGACAAGACCAACCGGCTGTCCTATCCGTTCTCGGTCATGGTCAATCTGGACGGCGAGCGCTTTGTTGACGAGGGCGAGGATTTCAATTTGTACACCTACGCCAGAATGGGGCGTGATATTTTACAGCAGCGCAGCGCAACCATCTTTCAGGTCTTTGACCAGCAGACCGTCTCGCTGTTGGAGACGCGCTATAATACCGGCACGCCCATTATCGCCGACAGTCTGACCGAGTTGGCAGATCGCATCGAGGAGCGCTACGCAGCCTTGGATTTTCACCGGGATGTTTTCCAGGCCACGCTTGAGGCCTATAACGCCGCGGTCCAAGACGGTCCCTTCGATCCTGACCGAAAAGACGGCAAGCGGACGCGTGGTCTGCGACCGGAAAAAACCAACTGGGCGACCCGGCTCGACCAGCCCCCCTTTTGCGCCTATCCGGTCTCGCTCGGCATCACCTTCACCTTTGGCGGTCTGCGGATCAACACCGACGCGGCGGTCGTCGATCATTTGGACCGGCCCATCCCCGGCCTGTTCGCAACCGGAGAGATGACCGGCGGTTTTTTCTATCGCAACTATCCGGGCGGCTCCGGGCTGATGCGTGGCGCAGTCTTCGGCCGGTTGGCCGGCGCGCACGCGGCGCGCTGGGCACGGGGAGAATAGCGCGGTGTTGCAAACGACCCAAGGTCCGACCCAGCTCAGGGCGCTGCTGGCCCAAGAGGGACTGCTCACGGCTCCGGGCGTGTACGATGGGCTGTCAGCCAAAATTGCCGAAGCCGCCGGCGTAGCGGTGTTGTATGTGAGCGGCGGTGCCATCGCGCGCAGTATGGGCTATCCCGATATGGGCTTGGTAACACTCACGGAAATGCAAAAGCGGCTGGAAGAGATTCGCGCGGTCACCGCTCTGCCGCTTATTGTGGATGCCGACACGGGCTACGGCAATGCGCTGAACGTCATTCGGACGATTCGGGCGTATGCGCGCTCCGGCGCGGCGGCCCTGCATATTGAGGACCAGGTCGAACCCAAACGCTGCGGCCATTATGAAGGCAAACACGTGGTCCGCAGCGCGGAGATGGTCCAGAAAATTCAGGCCGCGGTGGAGGCGTGTGGCGACAGCGGACTGCTCATTATCGCCCGGACAGACGCCCGGGCCGCTCTTGGATTGGACGCGGCGATTGAACGGGGGAATGCCTATGCTGAGGCGGGAGCGGATATGATTTTTGTGGAAGCGCCACAATCGGTTGAGGAGATTCAGCGGATAGCCCTGGAGGTCAAAGCGCCACTCGTGATCAACATGTTCTGGGGCGGCAAAACACCGCTGGTTCCGGCCGAGCACCTCGCCGCCCTCGGGTATCGGATTATGATTGTTCCGTCAGACCTGCAACGCGCCGCTATTCGGGCCATGCAGCGTGCCGCCGCCGAAATCCACACCCACGGCCATACGCAAGCAATGGCGGAAGACATGGTTTCTTTTGTCGAACGAGAAGAGCTGATTGGCCTGGCTGAAGCGCAAGCCTTACAGCACCGGTTTCTGAAGGAGCATGACCAGGAAAGAAAACCTCCACCCCAGAAGCGCCGGAACGTTTTTTGAAGGAGTAAAGAGCACAGCAGGTTGTTATCCCTGGCGTCGCTGTGTTATGTATGACAAATATTCTGTTTCGTCATACACAAGAGGAACGCCCATGGATACGCGAAAGGCCCTGACCGTCCGGGTTCCCGAGACCCGGCTTCGGAAACTCATGCGAGCCCGTAAAGCAAAAACCCAATCAGAGTTAATTAATACGCTGTTGGCCGAAGAAGAAGAGCGGCTTCATTCCCATAAGGTCTTACGTGAGACTGTCGGAGTCATTTCATCCTCTGATATCAATGATCGCCTTCTTTGATACCAACATCCATATCTCACTCCTGTCCGGTCTTTTGGCCTGGGACGCGCTCCTGTACGAGATTGGAAACGCCCCTGTCCGGTTATCCCCGGTGGTCGCCAGCGAGTTACTCCGAGGCATCCCCGATCATGGCCGACGCAGCATTGAGCGGCTTGTCGGCCAGTTGGTCCCCTTAGAACCACCATCCTGGAGACGCTGTTGGGTTGAGACGGGGAGACTCTTGCCAAAAATTTTCCCGGACCATGAGGCAATAGGCTTAGCCAGACTCCAAAATGATCTTCTCCTCGCACTGACAGCTCGCTATACAGGTGCCCTGCTACTGACGGCGGATCGCCACTTCATCACAATACGTCACCTTGTCCCCTTCCAGCTTCGGATTTTCCACCTATAAGCAAATCCAGAGAGATCCAACGGAAGCACGAGCCTAGAAGTATGCCTACCCGCCAAGCCACGGCTGATATCTGTCATAGCCTGACCCGGATGACTTTTGCGTCGCTTTCGGACGGAGCTATTGCGGTGGCCAAGCGGGTCATCCTCGACGGCCTTGCCGTTGCGGTGGCCGGAGCCAAAGAGCCGGGGCCAACCATTGCCGCCGCGCATGTCAACAGTCAAGGCGGAAAAGAAACGGCGACTGTTATTGGTCATGGCTTTCGCACCTCGCCCGTTTTGGCGGCGTATGCCAACGGTATTGCCATGCACGTCCTGGACTATGAGCCGATGTGGAGTCCCCCCACCCACGCCACGTCACCAACGCTGCCGGCCATTCTCGCCTTGGCCGAAGAACGGCACAGCTCAGGCCGGGAGATCATCACGGCTTTTGTCAAAGGCTGTGAACTCCAGGGACATATTCGACTGGCCTCCCATCAATACGCACCCGGCGAGTTTAGCGTCCATCCGCCCAGCAGCGTCGGCCTCATGGGTGCGGCTGCGGCCGCCGCCCATCTGCTGGAACTCGACCAAGAGCAGTTACAACACGCGCTCGGTATCAGCGCGTCCCGCGCGGGCGGATTGATGGCCAATGTCGGCACTATGGCCAAGGCGACCCACTGCGGCTGGGCAGCTTTCTCCGGCCTGGATGCGGCCTTACTGGCGTCCCGCGGCTTTACCGGCAACCCAACGGTTTTTGAAGCGCCGAACGGGTACGTCGAGCACTTCTTTGGCAAGCAGTTTCAGTATGATGAATTGCTACGCCTGGGGCAGTCGTATCGCATGGTCGAGCCGGGCTTTGTGATGAAGATGTTCCCGTGTCAGTACGGCACGCATTTCGGGATATTGGCCGCGCTGGAACTCCGCCGACAAATCGCCAGTCCCGACCCCATTCGGGCCATCCATATTACCGCTCCGATCATGCCCTATGTTGACCGGCCGGCTCCTCACAGTGGTCTGGACGGGAAATTCAGCTTTCAGTATACGGTTGCCGCCGCCCTGCTCGACGGCGAGGTGTCGATTCGGACCTTCTCGGACGACTATTGCGAACGGCCCGCGCTGGCCGCTCTCCTGTCTCGGACTCACCTGACCCAGGACGAGACGATTCCCGGCGTGTTGGAAAAAATGTGGGTAGACGTTGCGGTCGAACTCCAGGACGGCCGGCGCCTGACGGCTCGGTGTGACGGCCCGCAAGGCTTTTGGGGTCGGCCGCCTCTGACGCGGGACGACCACCTGATCAAGATTCGAGACTGCCTCGGCGTCCACCTGACCGCAGAGCACACACAGCGCTGTATTCAGCTTGTTGAACGGCTGGAAACCCTGGAGGCCTCTCAGATTGCCCAGCTTATGGCTTTGATTGGTTGAAATCAGCAACGAACAGTCCCGGAGGACAGCATGAGCGAAAACCAGGTGCTCACCACAGTGAGCGATCATATTGGCATACTGACGCTGAATCGGCCTGAGGTCATGAACGCCTTCTCTGACACCATGCGCGGTCAGCTCCTCGCGCAGCTCGAACAGTTTGCAACCGACCGGAGCGTCCGCTGCATTGTCATTACCGGAGCGGGCAGAGCCTTCTGCGCCGGCGGTGACATCGCCAGCATGGCCAAGCTCCAGGACGCCGACTCTACCGAGGTCCTTGAGCAGCGCATGGCCCTTGGCAGTCAGGTCGTCCAGTTGCTGCGACGGATGCCCCAGCCCATTATTGCGGCGGTGAACGGCGCTGCGGCCGGCGCGGGCGCCAACCTGGCATTAAGCTGCGACTTCCGACTTGGCTCGGACAAGGCTCTCTTCTCCGAGAGCTTTGTGAAGATTGGTCTGGTCCCCGACTGGGGCGGATTCTTCTTTTTGTCCCGCCTGGTTGGAACGGCCAAGGCAATGGAACTGATGATGACCGGCGACCGGATCAGAGCCGAAGAAGCCTTGCGCTTGGGCCTGCTGAATCAGGTCTATCCGCTTGAGAGTTTTTGGGAAGACACGCTCACGTTTGCGCGGACGCTGGCTACGGGTCCGTCCGAGACCCTGGCGCGGATCAAAGAAGGCGTCTACCTCGGCGCGAGCGCATCGCTCGAACAAGCCCTGGCCTATGAGTACCGGGCCCAGAAAGCGGCCTTTTTGTCCGACGACGCCCGCGAGGGTATGCGCGCCTTCCTGGACAAGCGCGCACCCCAATTTGGAGAAAAATCCGGGAAGAATCCGGAGTAATCACACTGGAAAGGAAGTCAGCATGGCCCGTTTAGCCTATCTGGACCGAGATGACCTGCCTGAGCTTGAGCGCGATATTTTTGATGATCTTCTCAAGCAACGCGGCTCAATTGGCAATATCTTTCGGATCGTGGCACACAGCCCGTTGCTCCTACGTCGTATGCTGTACTTCAGCGATGGGCTGCGTAATCGGACCACACTTGATCCTCGGTTGCGGGAACTCGCTATCATGACGGTCGGCAGGCTCACCGACTGCGAGTATGAATATACCCACCATAAAGCCTTGGCCCAACGGGTCGGGGTAAGTCCTGAACAAGTAGAAAAACTTGCGGACTGGGAGACCTGCCCGGCTTTTCACGAACACGAACGTAGCGTTATTCGCTACGCAACCGAGATGACCGAGCAGGTGCAGATTGCGGATACGACCTTTGACGCGCTCCGCGCCTTTCTCAATGAGGAACAGATCGTCGAACTCAGCTTGAATACCGCGTTCTATAATATGGTTGTCCGTTTCCTCACAGCGACCCAAGTTGATCTTGAGCCGGGCGCCAAGAAAACCGGCGACTAATTCATGTTTCGGGTGTGCTACGCTGGCTCAATACAGGCCGCCACATCATTGCGCGGGGAATTCACCAGGGTTGAGACCGCGTAGGCCTCCAGCTCACCGGCAGGATAGGGTTGGAGGAGAGGCAGGACTTTGTGCGGGTCTTCGACCGTTGGGTCGAGCCAGTGCTCTTCAGCCTCACGAGGGACAATAACCGGCATGCGGTGATGGATGTCGGCCATGAGAGCGTTCGGTGTGGTGGTGATAATAGTGCACGAATGGATAGTTTCGCCGGACGGTCCAGCCCAGCGTTCCCATAAACCGGCAAACCCAAACGGCTCACCGGATTTCAGTCGAATATAATACGGCACCTTGGACGGCCCGGTCTTTTTCCACTCATAAAAACCATCGGCCAGAACCAGACAGCGACGCTTCCGTATCGCCCGGCGAAAGCTCGGCTTTTGTGCAATCCCTTCGGCGCGGGCGTTAATCATCCGGTTACCAATGGCTTTGTCCTCGGCCCATGACGGGATCAGCCCCCAACGCAATGCCACGATCTGGGGTGCCTGCGCATGGACCAGCGCCCACACCGGCTGGGTCGGCGCAATATTGTACCGGGCGGTTTGTGCATGAGGCATGGTTCGCGCCACAAACCGGGTCTGGAGTTGCTTTTCATCTGTCGTCAGGCTGTAGCGACCACACATACGATGCTCCTCCTTACCGCTGCACACCCTTCGAATGGCCAGCTCCTTTGACTCCATCACGTCCTATACGCCAGGGACGTTGCAATTCAAATGCGTCCACGTAGAATGCTCTCTCCATTATTCAGGAACGGTATGTGAGAGCAAGACAAGGAGGTTGAAATGGCATCAGTTACTTTACGCGGCAATCCTCTCAGCCTGGGCGGATCGGAAGTAGCGGTTGGTCAGGCTGCCCCGGACTTCACCGCTGTCAATAACGATCTACAGCCGGTCAAACTGAGCGAGGCACAGGGGAAGGTGATTATTCTGAGTGCGGTCCCCTCGGTTGACACCCCGGTGTGTGACACGGAGACGCGGCGTTTTAACGAGGAGGCCGCCAAGCTCGGCGAAGGGATCGAAATCTGGACGTTGAGTATGGATTTGCCGTTCGCTCAGAAGCGCTGGTGTGGCGCGGCCGGCGTGGAGCAGGTAAAAACGCTATCGGATTTTCGTGACCGAGCCTTTGCCGAAGGCTACGGCGTGCTGATCGCAGATGGGCCGCTGGCCGGCGTGACCGCCCGAGCGGTGTTCGTTGTCGGGAAGGACGGCACACTCAAGCATGTCGAATATGTATCTGAGATCGCCAATGAACCGGATTATGACGCGGCGCTGAATGCGGCCAAGGCTGCCGCCGCGTAGACCTTTGATGCTTCGGAGGGGCAGGCGACCTGCCCCTCTTTTTTGATCGAGTTTTCGGAGACTCGACGCGCTACAACACCTCAAACAGTCCGGCTACGCCCATCCCGCCACCGACACACATGGTCACCACCACGTTCTTGGCACCCCGCCGTTTGCCCTCGCGCAGGATATGCCCGACCTGACGGGCGCCGGTCATGCCGTACGGATGACCGATTGAGATGGAGCCGCCGTTCACATTATAGTTCTCCATGGGAATGCCGAGGCGGTCGCGGCAATAGACCGTCTGCACGGCAAAGGCTTCGTTGAGTTCCCACAGATCAATATTGTCCAGCGTCAGGCCGTGGCGCTCAAGCAGCTTGGGAATGGCGAAGACCGGACCGATCCCCATTTCATCCGGCTCACAGCCGGTGGCGACCAACCCTTTGTAGAGGCCCAGGGGCTCCAGGCCGCGCTTCTCGGCCTCCTTGGCTTCCATCAACACCACCGCGGCTGCCCCGTCGGACAACTGGCTGGAATTACCGGCGGTAATCGATCCCTCGGTCACCGACGGGAGTGCGGAGAGGCCTTCCATATTGGTCGTGGGCCGATTGCCCTCATCCCGAGAGAGCGTGACCTCTTTTTGCGTGACCTCGCCCGTTTCCTTGTTGGTCACATCCATGACCGTGGTGATGGGCACGATCTCGTCGTCGAATTTGCCGTCCGCCTGGCCGGCAGCGGTCCGCTGCTGGCTGGCCAGGGCATACTCGTCTTGCGACTCGCGCGAGACCTGATAGCGCTGAGCGACAATCTCGGCCGTTTTCAACATGGGGAAATAGATCTCGGGCTTGTTGTCCATGAGCCAACCGTCAACAAAATTCTTGGTGTTCAGATTGTTTTGGACCAGGCTGATCGACTCGACTCCGCCAGCCACCATGACGGCGGCCCCATCGACGATAATCCGGTTGGCCGCGGTGCTGATCGCTTGCAGCCCGGAGGAGCAGTAACGGTTAATGGTCATGCCGGAGGTGGTCACGGGCAGGCCAGCCTTCACAGCCGAGGTTCGCGCAATATTATGCCCGGTTGACCCTTCCGGCAGCCCACAGCCGAACACCACATCTTCCACCGCTGCCGGTTCCACCCCGGCCCGCTCAACCGCGTTTTTAATGACATGCGCGCCCAGGGTCGCACCGCTGGTTTTATTCAGGCTGCCCCGAAAGGCTTTGCCAATTCCAGTCCGGGCGGATGATACAATAACGGCTTCTCGCATGAATATGGCCTCCTTTGTTCCTGGTCTCGTCCGACGTTTGCGCCAGCCTATCCCAGGCTGGCCCTTCCGCCAACCGGGCCTGCGCCTTGACTTCTGTCCGCTTTATTGGAAATGACGAAAGACACGCTCAGAGAGGAGAATCCCATGATTGCAGTCTACGACCTGGCCGGAGCGAACAGTTTGCGTTTTAGCCCGTTCTGTTCGCGGACCAAGGCGGCCTTACGCTATAAGGATCTGGACTATACGACGCTCCCGATTCGCTTTTGCGATAAGGACAAACTGGCTTTTTCCAAGCAGGACCGGGTGCCGGTCATTACGGATAACGGCACGGTTGTCTCGGATTCGTGGAAGATTGCCGAGTATTTGGAAGACCACTATCCGGAGGCCAGGCTCTTCCCCGGCCCGGGCATGAAAGAGGCCTGTCGGTTTTTTAATCTGTATATCGACAATACCCTCCATCCGGCCCTCTTTCCGGTCGTGGTGTATGATATCTTTGAAAAGATCGAGCCGGTGGACCGCGCCTACTTTCGGGAAAACCGGGAAGCCCGGCTCGGCGCGACGCTTGAGGACATTGCCGCCAAACGCGACAACTTTCGCCCCCGTCTCAAATCCGTCCTGGCAGACCTGGAGGCCGTTGCCCTGGGCCATGAGTATCTGTTCGAGGTGTTGACCTACGCCGATTTCAGCCTGTTCGGCACCCTGACCTGGGTGACACGGGTGAGCGACGAGCCGCTGTTTGACGCGGCGCCGTCCCTGGCCCGCTGGTGGGAGCACATGCAGGCGCGCTTCGAGATTTAGCCCGGTTGAGCGGATATTCCTTCATTACGAGAGGGTCGTCTGCTTCTCCCGCTCGACCACCTTGGCCAGGACGAGAAGGGCAATCAGGTTCGGGATGGCCATCATACCGTTCAACGTGTCGGACACGTCCCAGACCAGCCGTAAGCCACCGGTTGCGCCAATATACAGAAAGGCCAGAAACAGCACCCGATACGGGATTACCGCCCCCTTGCCGAACAGATACTCCCAGGCTTGCCCGCCATAAAAACTCCATGTCAGCATGGTGCTATAGGCAAACAGGATCAAACAGATAAAGACCAGATAGTCTCCCAAACCGGGCAGACCCTGGGCAAAGGCCGCCGCGGCCAACAGCCCCGGAGAGGTGTCCGCCTGGCCGAGGACACCCGTCACCATAATCACCAGCCCGGTGACGCTGGCGACAATCAGGGTATCCACGCACACCTCCCACATGCCCCAAAAGCCCTGTCCGACCGGTGTGTTCTTGGCTTGGGCGTGCACGATGGAGGCCGAGCCCAAACCCGCCTCATTGGAAAAGATGCCGCGCGCCAACCCGTAGTGCATGGCCAGCATCACGGTCGCCCCGCCCCAGGCTCCAACCGGGGCGGCTGGCGTGAAGGCGGAGGTGATAATCGTTGCCAAGGCGTCCGGCAGGGCCGCGGCGTAGCGCAGCAAAATCCACATGCCACCGGCCAGATAGAGCACGGCCATAAAGGGCACCAGATAGGCGGTGGTCCGGCCAATGCGCCGCACCCCGCCCAGGATGACCACCGCCACCAGAGCGACCATGCCGGCCCCGGCGACCGGTCGGGGCAGACTGAAGGTTTCATACAGACTCGCCGCCACCGTATTCGCCTGAACCATGTTGCCGATACCCAGCGCGGCCGCACCGGTCAGAAAGGCATACACGCCGGCCAGCCACTTCCGGCCCAGGCCGTCAGCGATATAATACATCGGACCGCCGACAACCTCACCACTGTTCGCCTTGACCTGACGGTATTTCATGCCCAGCACGACCTCGCTGAACTTGGTCGCCATACCGACCCCGGCCGTTATCCACATCCAGAACAACGCCCCCGGCCCGCCCCAATACATGGCCGTGCTGACTCCAACGATATTCCCGACCCCGACCGTTGCCGCCATGGCCGAACTGACGGCCTGAAACGCGCTCAGCTCGCCGGCCCCGGCCTCCGTTCGACCGGAGAAGAGGCGGCCCAGGGTTGAACGCCAGATCAAGAGGAAGTGTGTCAGTTGGATCCATCCCAGACGAAAGCTGAGATACACTCCCGTTCCGATCAGGAGGACCATCAGGGGCGGACCCCAGACCACCGCGTTGACGAGATTGTTGAGGTGTTCGACGGTGCTCAGCATACTGCCTCGTTTCCACAACCCCGTGCCTCCGCGTTGACCAGTCAGGCCGGGTTGCCGGCCAAGGGCTGCAATCCAGACTTCGAGGAAACAGCATAGCCATGCAACGTGTCGGGGTCGATGTCGGTGGAACGTTTACCGATCTGATCTCTGTCGATGAGGACAAGGGTGAGGTGGGCTGAAAAAGTGGGAGGTGTACTGGAATGGGGAAAAATCGCGGTTAATCTATTCAATAGCGGTGCGGTCTAAAACTGAAGACCGCGTCGATAGCCGCGGAACCGGGAGAAATATCCGATGCACAGAGTAATGATGGCGTTCGTATTCGCGTGCGGGCTCAGTAGTCCAGCCTGGAGCGCGGTGATTGAGGTGCCGGCGCCCAATCAGATCATGAGTGGGATCTCTTACTTTTCAGGCTGGAAGTGTGTCCAAGGCAGCCTCACCGCGCGGATTGATGGGGGCGAGCCCTTTGCGTTGGGGAGTTTTCACTCCCGCGGGGACACGCGCGAGGTGTGCGGAGATGTGGACAACGGCTGGATCATCCAGTTCAATTTCAACCGTCTGAGCCAAGGGATGCATACGTTTGAAGCGTTCGACGATGGGACCAGCTTTGCAACGGTAGAGTTCGAGGTCGTCCATTTTGATGAGGAGTTTAAAACCGACGCCACGGGCGAGTGTACAGGCACCTTATCCGACGGGTCAAGGGTAGAACTCACGTGGGCACAAAACCTACAAAATTTTGGCATCACGGAAATCTGTGCCGGCTTCCCTTCCGGGGGGTATCGGATTGATACAACGTTTACGAGTAAGGATGAGTCATGCCCGGAGGAGGCCTCCCAAGATCTCGTGAGCAGGCTCCTTCTCATGGAACAAACCGGGACCGTCCTGAGCGCCACCGAAACCGACAGCGAGAGAACGTATACGGGTAACATGAGCTGCGAGGGGACTTGGCACATGGGGCTTAATGGGTCGATTACGAGGCCTTTGGGGCATGGCTGTATCCGCTTCGTACACTTTGAGTTCTCCGGGGACATCGGGAATGGGGTGCCGGACTCGGAGGCGGAAGCGATTATCATAATTCGTGATGCCGGCGCAGACTGTGCGATGTCTCGTCAGCGTCACTGTAGGATGTTCTATGAGGGGACCCTCACACCGGCTGATTCCTCCACGCTGGTTCATACCGCGGAGCACGAGGAGTGATGAGGTGGGGTGCCGCGCCGGTGCTCAGCATACTGCCTCGTTTCTGCAACCCCGTACCTACGAGCGTAGTAAAGAGTAAACGCTCCAGCCTTGTATAGCTGACGGAGGATACGTTTACTCTTTCAGGCATTTGACCAGTCAGGCCGGAATGCCGTACAAGGGCTGCAATCCATACTTCGAGGAAACAGCATAGCCATGAAACGTGTCGGGGTCGATGTCGGTGGAACATTTACCGATCTGATCTATGTCGATGAGGACAAGGGCGAGGTGGTGGTCCATAAACTGCCGAGTACACCGGCAGACCCCTCTCAGGCCACGCTCGACGGGGTGGAGGCGCTATGCGCGCAGGTCGGCATTCCGGCCGCTCAGATTGACCATTTCTTTCACGGTACGACCATTGCCACCAATATCGTGCTGGAACACGCCGGAGCGCAGGTCGGGATGCTGACGACCAAAGGCTATCGTGACATTCTGCATATCGCCCGCCACAAGCGCCCGTTGTCGTTCAGCCTCTACCAGGATGTGCCGTGGCAGAAACATCCCCTGGTCCGCCGGCGCTATCGACGCCCGATCAGCGAGCGCATCATTGCCCCTCAGGGCGAGGTGTTGACCCCACTTGACGAAGACGAGGTGCGGGAGGCCGTCCGACGACTCAAGCGTGAGGGCGTGGAAGCCATTGCCGTGTGCTTTCTGTTCTCCTTTCTCAACCCGGCCCACGAACAACGCACCAAAGAAATCATTCTTGAAGAATACCCGGAGTGTTATTTATCCGTCCGGCACGAGGTCCTGCCCCAATACCGGGAGTACGAGGGCTTCAGCACGGTCTGCCTGAACGCCTATGTCGGCCCTCATGTCAGTCAGTACGTCCGCCGCCTCGACCGGACGATCACGGACAAAGGCATACGGGGCGGGCTCCACCTGATGACCTCGGTCGGCGGGGTCGCGACCACCGAAGGCGCGGCCCAACGCCCGGTCAACCTGCTCATGTCCGGACCGGTGGCGGGCCTGATCGGCGGGATTTGGACCGGCAAGAGTACGGGCTCGCCCAGCGTCATTACCCTTGATGTCGGCGGCACCTCCGCGGACATTGGCGTTGCGCCGGACGGGCAGCTGCGCATGAAGCATCTCCTCGACACCAAAGTGGCCGGCTATCACGCCATGATTCCCATGGTCGAGATCGACGCGATTGGCGCGGGCGGGGGAAGTCTGGCCTATCTTGACGCGGGCGGCATGTTTCGGGTTGGTCCCAAAAGTGCGGGAGCGGACCCTGGTCCGGCGTGTTATGGCAGGGGCGGGAGCCGTCCGACGGCGACCGATGCGCTGGTCGTGCTCGGCAGGCTGCGAGCCGAGAATGTGCTCGGCGGCCAAGTCCGGGTCCAACCCAGCCTCGCCGCAGAGGCCGTCCAACGAGAGCTGTGCCAGCCCCTGGGCCTGGGTGTGGAGGAAGCCGCCCTGGGCGCGGTTCGGATTCTCACCCAGAGCATGGTCGAAGGCATTGAGATCAGCAGTGTCCAAAAGGGTTATGACCCGCGTGACTTTGCCCTGGTTGCCGCCGGTGGAGCCGGACCCGTGTTTGCCTGTGATATCGCCCGAGAGCTGCGCATCCCCACTGTCCTGGTTCCCCGCTATCCCGGCATTACGTCGGCGCTCGGGCTGCTGGCAACCGATATCGTGTACGAGTTTGTCACGACCGAGATGCAGCTTTTCTCGGCTCTTGATCGCGACAAGCTGGCCGCGGATTTCGCTGCCCTGGAACGCCAGGCCGCCGAGCGGCTCCGGGCGGACAACCTCGGGGCCGACCAGTCATTAATCCGCCGTATTGCCGACTGCCGCTATATCGGCCAGGGCTATGAATTACGGGTTGAGTTACCCGCCGGCGAGATTACGGCCGACTGGCAGCAGCAGGCGACAGAGGCCTTCCACCAGGCGCACGAGCGTGAGTATGTCCGGCGCTTTCCGGACAGCGATATCCAACTGGTCAATATTCGGGTTCAGGGGGTGGGCCTGATCCCCGAGTTGCGGCTGAAAGAGATTCCAACTGGGGGCAAATCCCCGGACGCGGCCCGAATCGCGACGCTCGATGTGATATTCAATCGAGACGGGACGCCGGAAAAACTCGCGACCGACTTCTACGATCGGGAGCGCTTGCAAGCCGGAAATATCATCACCGGCCCCGCCATTATTGAACAGCTCGACAGCACGGTGGTGGTCAACCCTGGCTTATCCGCAGCGGTTGATCGGCACGGCATTTTGATTATCGCGTGTGAGTAAGGAACGATGAGGACGCCCCCTCACCCTAGCCCTCTCCCCCAAGGGGCGAGGGAACTATATGAGAGGAGAGAAAGCGATGACCTCACCAAACGGACACGGCACTCCAAACGGTACGCCTCGGTCGGTCGACCCGATTACCCTGCGCGTCCTGGGCGGCGCGTTTACCGCGGCGGCCAAAGAAATGGCGCACGTCCTCTACCGCATGTCCTATTCCAGCATTATCCGCGAGTCTGAAGACCTGGGTGCCGGCCTGTACGACGCCCAGGGCAACGAGATCTGCGAAAGTGATACCTCGCCCATGCACGTGGGTTCCCTGCCGGCCTATATTCGGGGTTTCCTGAAACGCCTTCAGGGCAATATCCACGAAGGGGACGTAATTTTACATAACCATCCCTTCCAGGGCGCCAGCCATACCCCGGACCTGGGTATTGCCGTTCCTGTCTTCTGGCAGGGCGAGTTGATCGGTTTTGCCGCGGTCACCGCCCACCTGCTCGATATGGGCGGCGCCGCACCGGGCCTCAACGTTGATGTGGTCGATGTCTGGGCCGAGTCCCGCCTGTTTAACGGCATTAAGCTGTACAGCAAAGGGGTCCGCAACGACGACCTGTGGCAATTCTTTCTGGATAACGTCCGCACGCCGGAGATGAACGCCGGTGATATCGAGTCCATGATCGCCGCCTGTCAACTGGGACGGGAGCGTTTTCTGCATCTGGTTGAAAAATACGGAGTGACCACCGTGCTCGATACGGCCCATGATTTAATGGACTACTCCGAGCGCATGCTGCGCAAAGAAATCGAAAAAATTCCCGACGGGGAATATGTCGCGCCCACCCAATACCTGGACGACGACGGTCGCAACCGCGATCAGCCGCTGGCCGTGTGTGTCAAAGTCAGGGTGGAAGGTAGCGAGCTGACCATCGACCTGACCGGCTCAAGCCCCGAGGTACCAACCGGCTATAACGTACCGTTTGAGGGCAGCACCCTGGTCGCCTCGTATGTGATCGTGCGCAGCATCCTGCTCGACGAAGCCACCTATCCCGACCCGGTACCACAAAACGAGGGGATCTTTCGGCCCATACGGGTCATTGCGCCAGAGGGGACGATTTTCAATCCGCGTTTTCCGCGCGCCTGCTTCAGCCGCTTCAATCAGGTTCAATATCTAGCCGACGGCGTGAACCTGGCCCTCGCCCAGGCCGTCCCGGACAAGGTCTGTGCCGGGAATGCGGCCCATGTACATTTTCTGAGCTATAGCGGCTTTCTGGAAGAGAAGGGTCAGTACTGGGTGTATCTGGAGGTCAATGAGGGCAACTGGGGTGGCCGTCACGGCAAAGACGGGCTCGACTCGATTGCCTGTCTGATTGAAAACACTCGGAATAATCCGGTCGAAGAACTGGACCTGCGTTTTCCCCTGCGCAATGAACGCTACGAATTACGCGAAGAACCTATCGCTCCGGGCAAGTGGCGCGGTGGAGTCGGCATTGTGCGCGAAAATCGTTTTCTCGTGCCGGGCTTCCTGTCCTCGGAGGCCGAACGCCATTTTGATGCACCCAAGGGTATCTTTAACGGCGGCAACGGCAGTCGGGCGTCCATGATTAAGAATCCGGGTGTTGAGGGAGAGGAACGCTTGTACAGCAAGGTCACGGGCTACCCCATGCAGGCCAACGAACTGCTCCAGATTAAAACCGCCAACAGCGGCGCGTATGGTGACCCGTTTGAACGCGACCCGCAGCTTGTGCTGGACGACGTGCTGGACGATTTCATTACGCTTGAGATGGCGGAACAAGACTACGGTGTAGTCATCGATCCCCAGACCATGGCCGTTGACCAGGAAGCGACCCGACGGCAGCGGGCGGCACAGGGTGGGTGATTGAGTAGGTCGGCTTAGCCACAGGCGTAAGCCGACAGCCCTCTAAGCCCTCCTGCATGCGCAATCCTCTACCCGAGTTGGACGGCCCCATAGCGCTCGTAGTAGGCAATCCACGCCTGCCGAACTGCTTTTGAGAGGCTGTCTTGCACCAGGCTGAAAATCTCCTGCATGGTGAGAATGGCGAAGGTACGGATGCCGAGTTCGCGTTCGAGCGCTTGAATGGCGCTGTATTGCCCGACCTGCTGAGCATCGCCCAGCAATTCCTGCCGATCGACCGCGACGACCATCCCGGCGATCCGGTGCTCGCCAAGCAAACGTATCTTTTCGAGCGCCTCGTATTTTGCCTGGCCGGTGGTGACGACATCGTCAACCAGCAGAATCCCGCTTGTCGAGACAAAGTTTTCAGCCCCAACAATGATCTTCTCAACCGAACGGCCCTGGCTCACCTCTCCGTGGGATTTCTCTTCTTTGCGGTCGTAGAGGAGAGACGTGGACTTGTCCGCATATTCCTGGAGCCCCTCACACAGCAGCGCCCCCAGGGTGATGCCTTTATAGGCCGGACCAAACACATAGGCGAAGTCCTGCAGGACGCCCTGCTCTACGCCTTCCAGGGTCGCCTGGCTATAGCATTTCTTGAGTGTGATGAGGCTTTCGCCGTCGGTCAGTGAGCCGAGCGAGATAAAACTCGGGCTGACGCGCCCGCTTTTGAGTTGAAAGAAAGAGCTTGGGTCGCTGGCAATTTTGAGTGCGTTCTTTTTGCGCAGAAAATCGAGAAACTCACGTCTATAGTCCACTTGTCCGTCTCTCTCAGTTCAATCTATTCCGCAAAATGCGGCATCACCTCGGCGGCAAACAACTCCATGCTGCGCATGACCTGAGCGTGGGGAACCATGCCGCCAGGATTGAACCAGCACACGAAGCGTCCCATGTGGAATTCCTCCTCAAGCTGTTTGAGGCGCTCGACGCAGGCGTCCGGCGTCTCAAAGATGGCCATCACCTCGCTCACCTTCTCATAGGTCATACTCCGTACCCGCTCGAATGCCTCCCGGACGCGACGCGGCTGTTTCTCCAGGCCCGAACCTTGGGCCGCGGCAATAGCGGCGACCGACTCCAGAAAACGACGCACGCTGGGTTCCAACTCCTGGCGGATCTGGGACTGACTCGGACCGACGTACAACGGACCGAGCAGGGTTACGTCCTCCCCCTCATCGGCCGGGTGCCCGGCCGCGGTCCGGGTCTCGCGATAGAGCGGAATATACTCCCGCATCTTGGCGAACGGATTGACCTGCGAGGCCACAAAGATGGGATAGCCCAGACGGCCCATCAGCTCGAAGGTTTCCGTACTATTGGCCGCAACCCGAATGGGCGGATGGGGATGCTGGACGGGCCGAGGCACCACCGAGATATCCTCAACCTGAAAAAATTGTCCCTGGAATGAAAACCGGTCCTGGGTCCAGGCCTGGCGAATCATGGCCAGCGCCTCCATCATCCGCTCCCGGCTTTCGGCCTGATCCACCCCGAACCCGCTGAAATGATTGGGCAGCGACCCGCGCCCGATACCGAACTCCACCCGTCCGTTACTCAGCACGTCCAGGGTCGCAATCTCTTCTGCAATACGAATGGGATGCGACAGGGGCAGCAGAATAATGGCGATCCCAAGTCGAAGGGTCTGGGTTCGCTCGGCCAGGGCCGACAGGAGCAGCAACGGCGACGGCAGAATCGACAGCTCGGGGTTAAAGTGCTGCTCAACCGGCCAGACCGATTCAAACCCTAGCGTCTCGGCGTGAATCGCCTGGTCGAGCGTGTCCCGGTAGCGCTGCACAGGCGACTGGGAGCCCGTGCACGGGAGCTGATAGTGCAGACCAAACTTCATGGGTGCCGCTTAATCGTATTTGCGCAGTTCCAAACGGCCAATCTGATTCCGGTGGACTTCGTCCGGTCCGTCGGCGAAGCGCAGCGTCCGCGCCGAGGCATAGGCGCGCGCCAGACCGAAGTCTTCGGCCACCCCACCCCCGCCGTGGGCCTGCATGGCCCAGTCTATCACTTGCAGCGCCATATTCGGCGCCGCCACTTTAATCATGGCAATTTCGGCGCGGGCGGCTTTGTTGCCGACGGTGTCCATCATATGCGCCGCCTTGAGCGTCAGCAGTCGTGCCTGCTCGATCCGAATTCGGGCCTCGGCAATCCGCTCCAGCGTCACCGTCCGTTCGGAGACCAGTTTACCGAACGCGGTCCGCGACTTGGCGCGGGTGCACATCTTCTCCAGCGCGCGTTCGGCCTGCCCGATCAGGCGCATGCAGTGGTGAATACGCCCAGGGCCGAGGCGACCTTGGGCAATCTCAAACCCCCGGCCTTCACCCAGAATCATATTCGAGGCTGGCACCCGCACATCCTTGAACTCGACCTCGGCATGACCGTGGGGGGCGTCGTCGTAGCCGAACACGGTCAGCATGCGCAGGATATTCACCCCCGGCGTGTCACGCGGGATCAGGATTTGAGACTGCTGAAGATAGCGGTTCGGATTATCGGGGTCGGTCTTGCCCATGAAGATGAGAATCTTGCAACGCGGGTCGCCCATGCCCGAGGACCACCACTTGCGGCCGTTGATGACGTATTCATCTCCGTCGCGCACAATGCGGGATTCAATATTGGTGGCATCGGACGAGGCCACGGCTGGTTCGGTCATGGCAAAGCAGGAGCGAATTTTGCCTTCAAGCAGCGGCTCCAGCCACTCCTTTTGCTGCTCGGGTGTGCCATAGCGAGAGATCACTTCCATATTGCCGGTATCCGGCGCCGAACAATTAAAGACTTCCGAACCCCAATGCACCCGTCCCATGATTTCCGACAGGGGGGCGTATTCGAGGTTGGTCAGGCCATAGCCGTACTCGCTCTCCGGCAGAAACAGGTTCCACAGCCCGGCCCCCTTAGCCTTTTCTTTCAACTCTTCGATAATCGGCGGAATCTGCCAGCGATCCGGACCGGAGTTCAGTTGGTCCTCAAACGTCTGTTCGTTCGGATGGACGTGGTCCTCCATAAATTGAGAGACCTTTTTTCTCAGGCCCTGTACTTTTGGGGAAAAATCAAAATCCATGTCTGCCTCTCCTTCCCTTGAGTCGCATAATATTCTTGGATACGAAAGAGCCGAGCCACCTTAGGAAATACCGCCGAGCGAGTCAAATCCGGCAAATGTATGGAGGAGAGTATGCCGATTGAAGAAGGAAAAGCAGCGCCCGCGTTTACCTTACAAGATGCAGCCGGAAACAAGGTCGCACTCAGAGACCTGCGGGGCCGCAATGTGATTGTCTATTTCTATCCCAGGGATAATACGCCCGGTTGTACCAAGGAGGCCTGCGGCTTTCGGGATATGTGGCAGGACATCCAGAAACAGGACGCGGTTGTCCTCGGTGTTTCCCCGGACAGCGCCGCCTCGCACCAGAAGTTTGCCACCCAATACCAACTGCCGTTCACGCTCTTATGCGACCCGGACAAAAAGGTCATGGAAAAATACGGTGCCTGGGGCGAGAAGATGATGTACGGCAAAAAGACGGTCGGCGTCATTCGCTCGACGGTCTGGATCGGCCCCAACGGCAAGGTGAAAAAGCACTGGAAGCGGGTCGCCAAAGCCGCCGACCATCCGGCCAAAGTGCTCGAAGCGTTGCAGGCAGGTTAAGATTCCTCGACAGGGGCTTCTCCTATCCCCTCCGACGAGGGAATTATGCTTTCCTGAAACGCGGCTATGATCGGTACCTGCCATAAGACGAGCACGAAGCGCCTTGACCGATATGTAAAAGACTTAGCACGAGCAATGTTTCGTCAGGCTGACCTGCCAATGTTTGGGGGCAGGGTGAAAAAGAACGTAATGGAAGTTTGACCTACCATTAAACCTTCCAATACTTTATCCGTCAGAGTAATTCACCGTTCTCAGAGAGTCTCATAATAATGCCAGTTTTCTATCATGAAGGGAGATTCCCGCCCGAGAGCCGCCTTGACTGGCCAAAGCTGATCCCGCTCATCGGTCCGGCTGTGGCGGCCATAGCGCGTTACGATGGGGTACTCTCCGCTGTTCCCAACTCCACCGTCCTCCTCTCACCGCTGATTACTCAGGAGGCAGTCTTGTCTTCCCGTATTGAAGGCACCCAGGCAACCATGGGCGAGGTGCTCGAGTACGAAGCAGTACAAGAAGCGAATTCTCCCAATCAGCGCGATGACATTCAAGAAGTGCTCAATTATAGGGCGGCAATGCGAGCTGCGGAGACTATGCTGACGGATGTTCCTTTATCCCAACGGGTTATTCGTGAAGCTCATCGAGTGCTGTTATCCGGTGTACGCGGAAGGAATCAATCACCTGGTGAGTTTCGACGTGTTCCCAATTGGATAGGCCCGCCTGGATGTACTATTGAGAACGCAAAATTCGTCCCCATTGACGCACAGAAACTTCCCGACGCGATGAGTGCGTGGGAACGCTACGCAAACGAAGACGCTACCGATCACCTCGTTCAACTTGCCATCCTGCACGCTGAGTTTGAAGCGCTACATCCTTTTCTGGACGGCAATGGCCGTCTGGGGCGTATGTTACTACCGCTGTTTTTGTGGCAGCGTCACCTCATCCAGAAGCCCACGTTTTATATTAGTGCCTACTTCGAAAGCCACCGCGACGCATATTACGATGGATTACTCGCGGTCTCACGTAACGATAGCTGGACCGAGTGGTGTCGATTTTTTCTCCAAGCGGTGAGGGAACAAGCTCAAGACAATATATCGAAGGCCCAGTCAATTCTTGATCTCTATGAGAGAATGAAACTCGATGTAGCTGATCTTACCCGTTCTCACTATGCCATCCATGCGTTGGATTGGATCTTCCAGACTCCAATTTTTCAAAGCACCCACTTCATTGAAAGCCTACAAATTCCACAGCCTACAGCACGACGGATACTCAACCAATTTCGCCAAGGCGGAATCCTGAATGAGATCAGAGAGGGAAGAGGCCGCCGCCCCGCAGTTTTGGCGTTTTCAGACCTCCTTAATATTGCTGAGGGGCAGCAAGTGTTTTGATACTCACGCATGAACAGCAACACCATTTGTCAATCATATTTTCTATAATGTGATTGACAAATAAATCTCCTATTGAAAAAGTCAATACATATTCCCAAAGTATAGAAACATTTGTCCCTATTTGCTCCCATTGAGCCTAACGAGACTGCCTGAGAACTCAAAAGCCACACTACAGCAAAGACGAATTCGCCAAGCGTGGCGATAGAATCTACGGACAAGATATTCATCCTCATCTCACCCCTGAGGATGAGGGATAGGAGAAGCGAAGGATGGTGACGTGGTCAAGAGAAAAATAAACAAGCCAGAAGCAGCAAGGCGACAGATTGACGCTGCAATTCGGATGCTTTTCAATGGGGAGGACCCGATAGCCATATACACGCTCACCATGGCTGGACTCCAGGTCCTTCGTGATCTCCCCGCTAAGCAGAGTGAGAACATCGTGGACCATGCTATCAATGCGACATGGGATTCAGAGGAAAAGAAAGTGGTTTTTCAAAAGATGCGTGGCTTTGCCAACTTCCTTAAGCACGCCGAGAAAGACCCTACAGGGCTTCATGATGAGATAGAGGAGGAGGCTAACGATTATATCTTACTTCATGCCTGCCTATACTACGACAGCCTTGGCCATGAGTTCACGCCAGAAATGTTCGCCTTAACGGGTTGGTTGGTTGGTCTCAAGGGAGCCCCCAAGTCTTTATTAAAAAATGCGGGCCGTCCGATACGAATGGCGGTGGATAGGGTTGGCAAGCTGAGACGATATCAGACCTTTTCAAGAAAGGAACAACTTAATCTTGGATTAGCATTTCTCGACTTCTCGCATCTCCAAGATTAAGTGAACAACCACAATCCTGCCCTACAGCATTGATGGTGACGGTTTTCACACACCCTTCCTCTAACTCTCTCCAGGGAACACAATGACGCAAGATAGGGGCAACTCCCCCACCACAAGGGACTATGCGCACTGAACCGGCTTGTATATAATATGGACTTCATCGTTTCAGAGCAAAGATCATAAAGGAGGCCTTATGCACGTTGGTTACGCCCCGGTATTTCAGAACCCAGGTAACGCTCGTTCTGACGCCGAAGTCTACCGTGAGGAGCTTCGGATCGCGGAGATGGCCGAACCCCTTGGGTTTGACTCAATTTGGTCTATCGAGCACCACTTTACGGATTACACCATGTGTCCTGACGCGGTTCAGTTCCTGTCCTATATGGCGGGCAGAACCAAGACGGCCAAGCTGGGCACCATGGTCATCGTTCTTCCCTGGCACGATCCGGTTCGGGTTGCCGAGCAAATCTCTCTGCTTGACCACGTGTCGGGCGGGCGGATGATCCTGGGCTTTGGTCGGGGTCTGGCCCGGGTCGAGTATGACGGCTTTCGGATCGACCAGAACGAAGGTCGCGAACGCTTTGTCGAATACGCTGAACTCATCATCAATGGACTGGAGAAAGGCTATATGGAGGGCGGCCCGACGATCCAGCAGCCCCGCCGCGATATCCGCCCCTACCCGGCCTACTCGTTTAAGGGCCGCACCTATGCGGCGGCGGTCTCACCGGAGTCCATGCCGATCATGGCCAGACTCGGCATCGGTCTGCTGGTCATTCCGCAAAAACCGTGGGATGTCGTCAGAGGAGATTTCGAGGTCTACCATAAAGTCTGGCAGGAAGAGAAGCCCGGCACCAAGCCGCCCCAGCCGTTCTGTGGCGGGTTCTTCTATGTGGATGAAGATGCCAAGCGGGCCGAAGAGCATGCCACCAAGTGGATCGGGGCCTATTATCACACGGCCATGAATCACTATCAGATGACGGCCAAACATTTTGGTCAGAACAAGGGCTATGAGTTCTACAGCAACGTCGGGAAATATATTGAGCAGCATGGCATGGACGGAGCCGCCCGAGACTTTGTCAAACTCATGCCGTGGGGGACACCCGATCAGGTGCTGCGGAAACTCGAATTCATCCGTGACACGATCGACATGAAAGCCATTATGTGCAACTTCAGCTACGCCGGGATGCCCTACGACGAGGCCGAGGGCAGCATGAAGTGCTTTGCCAAGCATGTCCTGCCGGAACTCAAGAAGTGGGATACGCAGCCGCTCCAGGACCCGGAACCGCTGAACATGCCGGCACCCGCTGCGGCCGCAGCGTAAGCACCAATCATCCCGCGCTTGTCCAAAGCGCTGAATCTTGCTCGAATAAGGGCGACCCAACGGTCGCCCTTTCTATTGAGGAGGAGTTGACATGGCCGATCTCGAAACGTTTCGCGCTGAGACACATCAGTGGCTGGACGCCAACGCTCCGGCTTCGATTCGCGGTGTCGGGAACACGCTGCTTGACGGGAATTGGGGCGGCCGCAAGGCCAGATACCCGAATCCTGATATGAAAGTCTGGCTGGATGTCATGGCCGAGCGCGGCTGGACCGCACCCGAGTGGCCAACCCGGTACGGCGGCGGCGGGCTCTCGAAGGACGAAACCAAGGTATTGCAGCAGGAGATGAACGCTCTGCGCTTGCCGGCACCGTTGATCGGCTTTGGCCTGACCATGATTGGTCCGACTCTGCTGCAATACGGCACCGAAGAACAAAAACACGAACACCTGCCTGGAATCATCAAGGGCGAGATTCGCTGGTGTCAGGGCTACTCCGAACCAGGGTCGGGCAGCGACCTGGCCTCCCTCAAAACTCGGGCCATCCTTGAGGGCGACCACTATGTGATTAACGGCCAGAAGGTATGGACGTCGTTTGCCAATCTGGCGGACTGGATGTTCATGCTCGTCAGGACCGACCCGGAGGCTAAAAAACAGGAAGGCATCACCTTCCTATTGGTAGACATGGAGTCCCCAGGCGTGGAAACCCGGCCCATTAAACTCATTAGCGGCGCCTCGCCTTTCTGCGAGACGTTTTTGACCGATGTGCACACCCCGGCCAAGAATGTCATCTTCGAGGTGAACAAAGGCTGGACGGTGGCCAAGTCCCTGCTGAATCATGAGCGCAACATGATTGCCTCGGCATTCGGCACGACGGCAGGCAAAGGCCGAACCATGCGGGACTGGGCCAAGGAGCATCTTGGACTGGACGGCGACCGGGTAGCGGACTCTGCAATCAGGGATCGTATGGCGCAGTACGAAATGGACAGTCGCGCCTTTCGCCTCACTACGGAGCGTGCCCGCGATGCGGCCAAAGCCGGTCGGCCCCCAGGGCCGGAAAGCTCGATGTTTAAAATCTACGGTACTGAGCTGAACCAGCGTCGTCTTGAACTGTTAGTGTCGATTGCCGGCCCGCACGCCCTGGGTTGGGACGGGCCCGGCTTTGAAGACGCTGAGCTCACCCTCACCCGCGACTGGCTACGTTCCCGAGGCAATACGATTGAGGGTGGAACGAGCGAGATTCAACTCAATATCATCGCCAAGCGTGTGCTGGGATTACCCGATTAAGGAGCTCAATTGTGGCACTTGTGCTGACCGAAGATCAGGAACTTTTGGCGCAGACTGCGCGTGATTTCGTGCGAACCAACTCCCCGGTCAGCCGGCTCCGCGCGCTGCGTGACGGGCAGGAGATGGGTTTCTCGCCCGACATGTGGCAGGAGATGGCCCAACTCGGCTGGGCCGGCATTCTGATCCCCGAGGAATATGGCGGCGCAGGCATGGGGCTGGCCGACCTCGCGGTTGTGCTGGAAGCCGTGGGACGCAACCTTGCTCCAGAGCCTTTTCTTTCCACCGTCTTACTCGGCGGTCAATTGCTTGCGAACGCCGGTAGCCCTGAACAAAAACAGACTTGGCTCCCTGGCATCGCGACGGGCAATAAGATTCTTGCGCTTGCCTATCAAGAAGCTCGCAGCCGCTATGACCTGAATCGGGTTTCCACGCAGGCCGCAGCCGAAGGAGACGCCTGGAGGCTGTCGGGCGAAAAGATTCAGGTTCTGGATGGACAGAACGCGAACGCGCTGATTGTCTCGGCCCGCACCGCCGGCGAAGACAGCGACCCGGACGGCATCACCCTTTTTCTGCTTGCGCCGGACACACCCGGTGTGGCGATCATCCCCCAGACCCGGGTTGATAATCGTGCTGCGGCGCTGGTCACCCTCGATGGGGTGAAAGCTGGTGCCGAGTCCGTTGTCGGGACAGTCGGTCAAGGCTTTCAGACGCTTTCACATATTGTTGATCTCGCTACGGTCGGCCTGTGCGCCGAGATGCTAGGCGGGATGAGTCAGATTTTCGACGATACGCTCGCCTATCTCAAGACACGCGAACAATTCGGGGTGGTCATCGGCTCATTTCAGGCTCTCAAGCATCGGGCAGCAAAAGTTTTCATGGAGATTGAACTGTGTCGCTCGGTCGTGATGGCCGCGGCAAACGCCGCGGATGCCGGCGAGAATGACCTGGCCCTGCTGGTTTCCCTGGCCAAAGCCCGCTGCTCCGATGCTTTTATCCTGGCGACTAACGAGGGGGTTCAAATGCACGGCGGCATTGGCATGACCGACGAGCACGATGCCGGCCTGTATATGAAACGCGCCCGCGCCGCGGAGATGACCTTTGGCGATGCCGCCTGGCATCGGGACCGCTGGGCGCGGCTGCGGGGCTATTGAGCGTCACGCAAGAGTCAGCGGATCGGGCAAACGTCCGATTCGCTGACAAGGTTTACTCCAGCGTCTGGGCCCATCCATTGGCCGTTCTTTTTCGCCCCGGACGCTTCCGCGGGTCTTTTTCACGGCGTGGTTTTCTTGGCGGGCTCTCATAACCTGACGATTGCCTGGTTTCGACGACTCGCGGCTCGTTCTTTGTGGCTCGCGATGCGGGCACAGAACGCGTATATGGCGTATCGCTTCCAGAGGTTTCTGGACGATGAGACGGAGTCCTCACAAAGAGTTGTGTAAAAAAGTACGATCCGGTCGGCCCCTGAGCAATGCCAACTCCCGTCAGCTCATACGCGCCTTCAATATTGCGCCGGTGGCCGGGACTTTCCAACCAATTAGAGACGGCGACAGCTCCGACATGGGATGATCCTGCTGGAACCATGGCAACATTCTCACCAACCCCAGGTCGAGCAATGAATCCGGCTATCTTTTCCCTGCGACTTTCAAGTCCTCCATGGCTAAACCCAACCTGCCCACTTGCCATATCCCGACTGTGGCGGCGAGCAACGGCAGAAATTTCTGAATTGAACGCTAAAGGCTTTAGTCCCTGCGAAACCCGATGCTCATTGACCAGACTGTGGACGTAGCGCTCAAGGTCGGCTGCGAGCGCAGAGGGCAGATTGGCAGAGACTATGAGTCCAAAGCTTGAAAGAAAAACAATGATCAAGCGAACGGCAAATATGTGACACAACCATGACATTGATACGCCCTATCCCATGACCCACCCCGGCCCTGCGGGCCACCCCTCCAAGGAGGGGATAGGGAGACTGCATGACCCAACAGACCCAACAGACCCAACAGACCCAATCGACCCAAAAGACCTAATCGACCCAAAAGACCTAATCGACCCAACGCCTTCCCTACCCCACAATCACCGATTCCGGCGGTTGGCCCGCGGCAACCCGTTTGATATTGGCAAAACCGAACGCAATCCGGCGGCTCCAGGTATCCAGCGTCACCCCGGCAATATGCGAAGTCAGCACTACGTTGTCCAGCGCTAACAGCGGGTTGTCGGTTTCCAGGGGCTCGGCAGTAAAAACGTCCAGCCCGGCCCCGGCGATGCGATTGTTTTGCAGCGCTTCGATGAGTGCGGGTTCGTCCATTACCGGTCCACGGGACGTATTGACCAGAATGGCAGAGGGTTTCATCAGGCCGAGCGTCCGGGCATTGATGAGTCCCTTGGTCTCGGCGGTCAGCGGCGTATGAACAGAAACGACGTCTGCTCGTTGCAGCAGATCGTCCAGCGCCAACCGCTCGGCACCGACCTCTTGCTCAATAACAGTTGGTGCCCGGACCGTATCGTAATAGAGAATGTTTGCCTGAAACCCTTTCGCAATCCGCGCAAACTCCCTGCCAATGCGGCCGAACCCAATAATACCCACGGTCTTATTGCGCAGCTCGCGCATCTGGAGGGTTTCTCGTGCCCCGAGCCACTGTCCTTTGTGTAGGGTGTTGTGGTGGAGGGGAAGTTTTTTGAAGACCGCTAAAATGAGGAGAATGGCATGCTCAGCCACGGTTGGCGCGTTGGCTCCGCCGTTATTGGCAACCGGTACTCCGAGCTTTTGGAAAAGCTCCAGGTCGATCCATTCATAGCCTGCGCTCAACATCTGAAACAGCTTGAGCTGTTTTGCCGCGTTCAGCTCGTCTTCGGTGGGATTACCCGGATAGGCCAGAACGAAGTCTGCGTGCGCTATTTTGTCCAAGCGCGTGTCGGCTGGAGAGCTTTGCTCCAAAAAATCCATACGAAAGCCCGTCGGTAGTTGTTCGTTGACCATTTCAATAACTTCGGGCGGAACCAATCCGCGGGAGTGAAGAAAAACGATAGTGTGTTGTTTCGTCATGTAACGCTCCTGTGGGTCGATTGAGTCCATTGGGTCCGTTGGGTCATGAAGTCTCCCATCCCCTCCTTGGAGGGGTGGCGCGCAGCGCCGGGGTGGGTTCATGGTCTCAGCGTGTATGAACCTCCTACGAGCAGCTTACCGCCCCCGAAAACGCGGAGACCGTTTTTCGAGAAAAGCCTGACGGCCTTCCTGGAAGTCTTCTGTTTGGTGTGACAACAGATAAGCTTGGCCCTGGTACTCATACGCCCGTTCGGGTGGAGCATCCCAGCCGTGAATAACGGCCGACTTGGTAAAGCCGTAGGTTTGTGTCGGTCCCTGAGCTAATTCGCTCGCGAGTTCCAGAGTGGATTCTTCCAGCTTTTCCAATGACACCACACGGTTGGCCAGCCCCCAGCGTTCCGCCTCCTGAGCCGAAAGCTGGGTGCCGAGCAGCGCCCACTCCAGGGCTTTACCAATCCCGACGAACTGTTGCAGCAGGCTGGTGCCGGTCGCAATACCGCGCTTGACGAACGGAATGCACAGGGTTGCCGAATCGGCCATTACGCGCAGGTCACAGCCCAGAGCAAGGTTAAAGCCGGCCCCGTGCGCGTGCCCGTTAATCATGCCGATGACCGGCTTGGACAAGGTACGCATCTTGGCCACCACCAGAGGCCAGCGGCCTTCGCCCTGGACGTAGTGCTTGACCGTGTCCGCAAATCTGCGCTCCGGCTGGTCGGGTTCGGCCATGCCCTTGAGATCGTCACCGGCACAGAAGGCCCGCCCCGCCCCGGTCAGGATAACGGCTCGGACCGAGTCATCATAATCACACGCCTCAAACGCCTGGAGCAGCTCCAAGCCGACCCGGATGTTAATCGCGTTCAGGCGTTCGGGGCGATTCAGGGTAATACGGCAAATGCCGTGGTCGTGTTCAATCAGCAGATAACGAAAATCCATGGGCTTCCTCCTGAGAGCGACCGGCACGCCTTCCTACTGCGGCCAGAAGGTATCGGCAATCGCCTTGGCCTTTTTCGCCAGTTTTTCGGGGGTCATTCCCCAATTGGGCGGAACGATACACATGGAGTTGGCCCGTTGCCACAAGGGTTCAATCCGCTCCCGGACCTGGTCCGGCGTGCCGTGTGCACCGAAGGCCCGGACCATTTCGTCCGGCACGTATTGCGCGGCCTGCACGCAGTTCATCGTCTTGGAGGCTTCACTGATTTTACGTGCCTCGGCTCCGAAGCCGTGCGCCTCAAAATAGGGGTAGTACTGGCTGAAGCCCGAGTAGAAGGCCAGCCAGGGCTTTGCTTCCTGCAAGGCCACCTTTTCGTCTTCATCAATGGACACGGTTACCCAGGGCTGAAAATGAATCGCGGCGGGGTCGCGGCCGGTGCGCGCCGCGCCGACGGCTACGGATTCCTGGGCCTGGCCCAGGGACCATTCGACCGACCAGACCGGATGCCCGATCAAGCCGTCAGCCACCTCGCCCGTCAATTCGCACATACGCTGGCGCAGAGCCGCAATCCAGACGGGAATACGTTCGCGATACGGCGGGAGCGTAGGTTGATAGGCATCAAACTTGAGTTGATAGAACTGTCCCTCCCAGGGCTGCATCTCCCCGGAGCGGGCGCCGTCCTCAACGTGCCGCAGAATGTGCACGACCTCGCGTAGCCGTGACACCGGCTTGTCGTACGGCATCCCGAAATAGCCGTTGGTCCAGTGTTTAGGGCCGGTGCCCAGCCCCAGAATGAAGCGGCCTTTGGACAGGTGGTCGAGATCAAGCGAAGTGACTGCGGTCTCAAACGGGCTGCGCGTCAAGCCGATCGCAATGCCGGTGGCCAGTTCGAGCCGCGTTGTCGAGACCGCCGCGGCCGCCAGCGGTGCAAACGGCGAGCCGTACACCTGGGGAACGGTCACCCCGGCAAGGCCGCGGTCTTCCAGCTTTTTGACGGCAGTGGCAAAATCCGGTTCAAGCGCCGGAATCACAAATGACCAGTATTTTCGATCCATAGAATGGCTCTCCTCTCTCCCGTACACGGAACAGTAACGAAGGCCATTCTTATATCATCCGTCTCGGTCGTGCATGCCCTGTCCTCATTTGACGTGAGCCTGACTTGGACGCCAGGCAGGGCAGAAGAGTTTCCCGCACCCTTGACGCTGGCTGTCCTCGCTCTTTGCGGAGCGAGGACACCAAACGAACGCTATGCGGCGGCCTTGTGACAATCAACTTCAAGCGCTTTCCGTATCCCGTTCCCGTAGGCGGGATCAGCCTTGTCGAAATGCACAAGCTGCTTGTCGATAATGTCCTGCGGAACCCCCTGCATGGCTTGAGCGATATTGCTGAACAGCCGCTGTTTCTGGGCGTCATCAAACAAGCGGAAGAGGTTTCCGGCCTGGGTGTAGTCGTCATTACCCATGCGGTGATTATAGCGGTCGGCGTCGCCCACAATCTTTAGCGGCGGTTCGCTCCGACTGCCGTCCTGTTGTGGTCCGCCAAAGCTGTTGGGCTCGTAGTACGCATCGGTGTTGCCATGCCTGGTTTCAAAGAAGCGCATCGCCCCGTCTTTATGGTAGTGATGCACGGGGCATTTGGGCGCATTGACCGGGAGCACCTCGTAATGCGTACCCAAGCGGTAACGGTGGGCGTCCGCATAGGCGAAGATCCGCGCCTGCAACACCTTATCCGGGGAAAATCCGATCCCCGGTACGATATTGGACGGGGAGAACGCGGCCTGCTCGATCTCGGCAAAGTAATTGTCCGGATTGCGGTTGAGTTCCAGCACGCCAACATCAATCAGCGGATAACACGTCGCGCTCGGCATCCGCGGCCCCTAGTTCGCCGGCCACCGTAGAAAACCGGGTGATGACCTCGCATTCCGTACCCGGCTGGAGACATTTGGCCTTGGTGTACGGAGAGATATCGTGCGTCACCCGGAACGTCCCATACGCCCCCCAGCCCTTGGCGTGGACTACCCGCTCGGGGATGCGTTCCCGATTCTGATGGGCCAGCTTTTCGATCAGTTGGTAGTCCTGCAACAGGACCGGGCCGCGCTCCCCGGCGGTCAGGGCGTTCTGGTTATCAGCCACCGGCGCGCCAGCGCTTGTCGTCATGACCGGACAGCGTTTCTTAGACATGTTTTTCTCCTCTCCTCAGCATGTTTTTTCCTCTCATCACTGTGATGCTAGCTCCAGTATAGGGAGGATACTTAATAAATAAAATTGATAATTTTTACTGTTATGATAAATTTTATCTATGGGTATATCGTTCCGGCAACTGGAGTATTTTGCAGCCGTGGCCGAATGGCTGAGCTTCCGAGACGCCGCCGACGCCTGTTTTGTCACCCAGCCCGGCCTGAGCGCTCAGCTCAAGGACCTCGAACGATTGTTGGGCGTGCAGTTGTTCGAGCGCAGCCAACGCACGGTGCTGCTCACCCCAGCCGGAGAGACCTTGTTACCGCTCGCGCAAAGTATTCTCATGGCAAGCGACGAATTCGTTGACCTGGCCCGCAGCCTGACCCAGCCCCTTTCTGGAACCCTGCGGCTCGGGGTGATTCCAACCGTGGCCCCTTACCTCCTGCCAAAAACGCTGCCGGCCCTGCGCCAGCACTACCCGCAGCTTCAGGTTCGGCTGCACGAAGACCTGACCCATCGGCTGCTGGAGATGTTGTCACACGGCAAGCTCGACCTCCTCCTAGTGGCTCTCGAAGCCGACCTCGGCAACGTATCGACCTTGGCACTGACAACCGATCCTTTTGTGGTTGCGGTTCCGGCACAGCATCGACTCGCCAAGCGGAAACGCCTGACGGAAGCCGATATCGCCGGTGAACAGGTGCTGTTACTAGACGATGGCCATTGTTTACGGGACCAGGCGCTTGACGTATGTCACGCCAGTGGCGCCAGCGAGATTGGAGACTTTCGCGCCAGCAGCCTGAACACCCTAGTCCAAATGGTCGCGGGCGGACTCGGGATTACCCTCCTCCCCCGGCTCTCGCTGAGGGTCGAAGCGCTGAGAAGATCACAGATTATTATTCTGCCCTTTCGGAAACCCGAACCGAGCCGAACCATCGGCCTTGTCTGGCGGACCACCTCACCCCGGGCACACGAGTTTCAGTTGCTGGCCAAGCTTTTGGTCCCGTAACCCGGCCCGGTTCTTGTAACGCAACTCGATTGGTGCGGTCCTACTCCGGCACTTCCAGTTTGAACACCCGGGCGGCGTTCAGACCGAGAATTTTCTCGCGGCTTGCTTCCGATAGGGTATCCATCTGACGCTCAATGCTGGCGGCCGAGTACGGCCAACTGCCTTCGTGATGCGGATAGTCGTTCGACCACATGAAATTATCGACCAGGTTCAACTCTCCGGCCAGGAGCAGCGTGGAGCGGTCGTTCATGAAGGCTGAGAAACAGTTACGCCGATAATAAAAGCTGGGCGGTTCGGGCAGGACCGGACGCACCCACATGTGGTGGGCTTTATGCGCGTAGTCGAGGGTTTCGACCATCCAGGGCACCCAGCCGATACCGCCCTCAATAGAGCCGGCTGTGAGGCTGGGATGACGCTCGAACACGCCCGAGGAGATCAGGTGCACGAGCGGGTCCATGACCGTCGACATCGAGTGCGAAACATAGTTAATCAGCGCCCCGCCATTGCCCCCGACCGCGCGCGGGTCGCGCCCGGTCGAGACGTGGAAGGTCATGGGCAGGTCCACTTCTTCGAGCAGCGACCAGAGGGGCTCGAACGATTTGTCGTTGTATTGCAGCTCGCCATCTTTGAGCGGGCCAAAGATGGGTTTATTCGGCATAGTGAGTCCCTTGAAGCCGTGCTCCGCGGCCCACCGTACTTCGGCCATGGCTCCTTCAAGATCGCCGGTGGCAATCATCGCCATGGGCATGAAGCGCGTCCAGTGATCGCCAAAAGTCTCAAGCGCCCAGCGATTCCAGGCGCGGAACATGGCGCCCTGAAAAACCGGGTCAGGCGTGCCAAAGGCCAGCAGGCCCTTGTTCGGAAAAATAATCTCGGCATCAATGCCATCCGCGTCCGCGTCGGCCAGACGCTGTGTTATGTCGGTGCCGGCATGGTTGCGGCGCACATCTTCGGCCTCAAAGCGCTTCGAGTAGGGCTGAAACATGTCGATATCTTCAAACGACTCCAGCGCCGGCAGGTGTTTTTCATAATTGCGGCCCGGTTTGACCAGCACGGGCTTCATGCCCTCGCAGATCGTCCACTGCGCGCCGTCCTCGTCAATCTTCATCCGCGGAATGCGATGGAGATATTTTTTCTCAATGCGCTTCTCCAGATAGTCGTTCGGTTCGATCCCGTGCGTATCGACCGAAACCATATAGTATTTATGCGGGTCACCCGCGTACGCGGTCCGCGCCCAGCCGGCATGACCCGGGGTCTGTTTGCGCCATTCGTTGCGTGGAGATGCTGCTTGAGAATCTAGTACTGTCATCGCGTCCCTCCTGAATACGGGCCAAACATACCAAGGAACACATAAACCCGACAAGCCGTAGCAGTGCCGCGTTCACACGTAGGGGCAGGCCCCCGTGCCTGCCCTCGGCGAAAAAACCTACGGCTCTGGCTGGAGCAGCGTCTTGCGGTCCGTCACCGCCAGAATCTTGTCTCGGGAATAGAGAACGGGGAAATACTTTCCCTCGGCCCACAGACCGGACAGGTCCCGATACTGTGCCTGGGCAGGATCGCCAGCCTGTCCTGGTGTATTGATACCCAACGACCGGTCCCAGTTGCTGGGGTCGGCAATCAGCCGAAAAGAAGCCCCCACGGTCTGCATGTCCTCGCTACCGGTATTATTGACCGTAAAGCTGTCACCGCCACGCGGAATGGGACCCACGTCGAGTTGGGCTCGGAGTTTGTCGTTCACCGCGTCGCTCAGCATGTGTTTGATGACGATGTGGTGATAGGCGGTCTGGCCATAGGTCCAGTTGGTCATGTCCGAGCCAAAGCGGGTGGCGAGGGAGCGGACGGCGGCCTCGAAACTTTCACGTATGAACCGGTCTCGCCCGGCGAGCGGGTCAGGACCGTAGCTGCCATCCGGAGCAAGCAGGCTGTTGATGAGCGGGGTGACAACGATACTCGCAAATGATTCCTGGAGAGCGGCTGGGACGTGCGTATTCCGAAATTGCTCCCATAACTGGCGCTGCCAGGCGGCATAGATCCCGGCGGCAACGGAGTCCTTATCCAGCACGAAATCCCAGGCGCGCAGCGTGTTGAGCGCCGCCTGAACGAGTGGGTCTTCTGCCCAGTCCTTGTCCAGGGCATGTAGAAACGGCAGCAGCAAACGCGCCGGAATCGAGTATTCATCGCTCTGGAGCTGCATCATCTCTCGGGCCGTCAGGTTTTTACCCGCGGCCAGGACTTCCTCAATCCGGGCAAACCGGTACGGCTCCAGCCAGTAATAGCTGATCGGATAGGGATAGTTGGGCGGCAGGTTTTCCTGGTTTGCGGTTGCGATAAACCCCTGCGGGGGGTTCAGGACGTGCGGCAGCTCGCGAATCGGCAGATAGCCATCCCACTCAAAGCGTCCATCCCCCGGCACGGGCACCAGTCCGTTCCAGTTGGGCCGGAGCGGCACAACGCCGACCGCCTGCCAGCCGATATTGCCCTGCCTGTCCGCCCAGACCATATTCTCTGACGGGGCGCGGGAATAGGCGCACGCCGCACGGAACTCCTGCCAGGTCGTGGCCTGGTCCATCCGCAGGCTGGCCAGATAGGGCACCCCACCGATATCGAGCCAAGCGGCCCGCAGCCCAAAGGCCAGGTGCCGCTCCGGGTCTTCGGCCAGGATGGGGCCGTGCCGGGTGTATTTCAGTTCGACCGCGGCGGCGTCCTGACCTTTCACCGGGATCGTCTCGCGGAGAATCCGCATGTCCTCCCATTCCCCCCGGTACCGATACTGATGCGGGTTGTCCGGGTTGGTCCGGTACACATACAGGTCTTCGGAGTCGGTCGGAAAAATCGTCAGCCCCCACGCCCCCTGCTCGTTATGCCCAATAGAAACACCCGGCAGGTGGGGCTCGCCACCGCCAATCACGTTCCAGCCGGGCGCAACCAGATGCACCCAGTAGCGCAGCGACGGCGCGGTAATCGCACGGTGCGGGTCGTTGACCATGAGCGGCTGTCGAGAGAGCGTTTTGGTGCCGTTCACCACCCAGTTATTACTGCCCTCGTCTTGTGAAACGGTCTTCCCGCCGGCGGTCTGGCCGGCGGACTGAGGGGTTGTGTCGGTCGTTTCCGGGGCGCGATGCTGCGGATCAACAACGTCTTCGGGCGCAAAGGCGACCGCTTCGCGCGCGGCTTGATAATACTTCAGGACATCGCCGGGAATGGTCGTCACATCGAGGCCCTCGGCTACGGTCAGGTCCGGTGTTCCGGGATGCAAGTGGAGCATCGTCCGGATCGTCTCGGGCTGCATGGTTTGCAGCGCCTGGGCGATCAACACCTCGGTTTCCAGGTTCAGGAAAATCCCGCCGAGGCGCGCCAGCACAATGTCCGGGGTCCAGGCTTGGGGGGTAATGCCGAGCAGACCGAACTCAAGCGGCAGCAGGTCCGGTTGTTCCCGGGTCTGCTGAATATAGGCGTTTATACCCTCGACAAAGGCGGTGATGATCTCTTTCCCGTCCGGGTGATAGTACTGGCACTCCTGCTCCAGATCGCCGCGAAAACGCAGCAGCCGGGCACCAATGTCGCGGTCCAGGGCTTTGGGGCCTTGAACCTCGGCCAGCGTGCCGGTGACGCGCCGGCGCCAGATCTCAAGCTGAAACAGGCGGTCGCGGGCCGCGTTATAGCCTTGGGCAAAAAACAGGTCATGCTGGTTCTTGGCATAGATGTGGGCAATACCCCAGCGGTCGGTCAGGATTTCGACCGGCTCGCGGAGACCGGAGAGGCGCAGTGTTTCCATTCCATCCTCCTGAACGCTAGTCTGAGGCACGACCGCGGCTCGACCCAGGGGTAGAGAGAGACAGGTGGCGACACACAAGAAGAGAGCAAGTAAAGACGCAGTTTTTGGAACCGTCGGCATCGTCACCCCTGTCACCCCCCCGCAGACTCTTGGTCAGGCCTCCTCAACGGGCGGTAATACGTCCGGTGTGATCTGATAGCCGTCGGCCAGGGCGTTGGTGCTGTTGAACAGCGCCACAATGGCCATGACTTCTCCCAGCGTTTCAGTATCACAGCCCAGCTTCCGCAGGGCCGCGGTGTGGGAGTTAATACAGTAGGCACAGCCGTTGGTGGCCGAAACGGCCAGGGCAATAATCTCCCGCGTCTTGGGGTCAAGGGGCGACTCCCGTCCGCTGACCTCGGGGTGCATGAGCGCTTTCAGCCGGGTCCAGATCATCTCCAGATTGTCCGGATGGCTGGCCAGTACCCGCCAGAAATTCGGCACCGCCGGAATACCCTTGGTGGCTTTGATGTCAGCATATATGTCCGCGACTTTGCCCGTGGCTTCTTCTTCTGCGACCATGCGCACGGTTGCAGCATGTGTCATAGCACTCCCTCCCTTGTGACTGACGATACGAGGCCTTTCAACTCGCCTCGTTCAGATTGTCGCCTCAGGGTGTCCCAAAAAGAGACAGAAAGAAAGGGCGGATGATACGCGCCGTGCGCGGCGGGAGAGTTGCGGCCTTGGCGGAATTTCCGTACAGCAGTCTCTAAGGAGGCTGTACATATGGCTATTCTGATTACTGGGGGCACCGGGTTTTTGGGCCGACATTTGACACGACATCTGGTTCAGTCAGGAGAGCAGGTCGTTATTCTCGATACCGTCCCGAATCGACAGGCGGTCGCGGACGTGGCCGACCAGGTGAAGGTCTTGCAGGGCGATGTCATGGAGGTGACTGCGCTCATAGACGTGATCCAGCGCAATAAAATCGAGGGGGTTATTCACCTCGCCTACTATCTGGGGACCGGCGGCATCCGCAATCCGCTGCCGTCGATTAACGTGAATTGTATCGGCACCACCAATATCTTTGAGGCCGCCCGGCTGAGCGGCCTGAAGCGCGTCGTGTATATGAGCTCGGTCGCGGTGTTTCCCGAGCGCACGGCCAGCACCGCCCCGGAGTTGAGCGAAGACGACCCGCCCGCTCCGTCCACCAGCAATCAGGCTGGCCTGTACGGCGCGTGCAAATTATTCAACGAGCATACCGCGGACTACTATAATCACGCTTATGGCATGGACTTCATTGCGATCCGACCGACCTCGGTGTTTGGCGAGGGGCGCGGACAGCGCCGGGGAGCGGCGGGTGATCATTTTATGGTGGCCCCTGAGCTGGCCCTGCTGGGCAAGCCGGTCGTCATGCCGCAGGACGAACAGATTGCCGACTGGTTGTACGTGGCCGATGCCGCCGAGGTCTTTCGCCGAGCCTATCACATTGAGAACCCGCAATCCCGCGTGTTCAACATGGCCGGTCCAAGCCGCAAGACGGGCGAGATCACGGCCTATCTGCGCGAGCTGCTGCCCGACGCCAACATCTCAGTCGGTGATAAACCCATAGCCATGACCTCGCTGGTCAACACCGACCGACTGCGCACCGAGCTGGACTTCACACCCAAGTATACGGTTGAGGACGGCATCCTGGCCTACTTGAACGACGTGCGCAAACGCGAAGGCATGCCACTGGAGCCACACTAAACACGAATTCGGATGCTACTACACATACGATAATGAATAAGTGTTCAAGGAAGTGCTATGAACTCCGGTAACCAGCAACACCCCCCAGCGCGCATTGAGTCTCTGAAGGTACAGAACTTCCGGGCGCTGCGGGAAGTCGAGTTTAAGAAAATTACGCCTCTAACCGTGCTGCTCGGCCCCAATGGTAGCGGCAAGTCCACGGTCTTTGACGTGTTCGCGTTTCTCGCCGAGTGCTTTGAACTGGGGCTGCGCCGTGCTTGGGATAAGCGCGGGCGGGCCAAGGAACTCAAGACACGTGGCGCAGAGGGACCGCTGACCATCGAGATCAAGTATCGTGAGCCAGGCTATCCGCTTGTCACCTATCATCTGGCCGTTGATGAAGGCGACCGCGCGCCAGTAGTCGTGGAAGAGTGGCTCCGCTGGAAGCGGGGGAGTCATGGGCAACCGTTCCAGTTCCTGGAATACGCACGCGGCCAGGGCCGAGCGGTTAGTGGCGAGAGGCCGGACAAGCAAGACAAGAGGGTAGATATTCCCCTCAAATCCCCCGACTTACTGGCGGTCAACGCGCTTGGACAGTTCGCCGAGCACCCGCGCGTGGTGGCGCTACGCGACTTTATCACCGGCTGGCATGTGTCCTACCTGTCGGCCGACAGCGCACGCGGGCAGCCCGAGGCAGGACCCCAGGAACGGCTAAGCAAAACGGGTGATAATCTCGCCAACATCATTCAATACCTGGCCGAACAGCATCCGGAACGATTGCAGCGCATCTTCACTGTACTGCGTCAGCGGGTGCCGCGCATTGAGTGCGTGCTGGCTGAGACCATGCCCGACGGTCGCCTGCTGTTACAGATCAAGGACGCCCCGTTCAGCCATCCGGTGCTAGCCCGTTTCGCTTCCGACGGCACCCTGAAGATGCTGGCCTATCTGGTGCTGCTGTACGATCCCGAACCGCCGCCCTTTATTGGTATCGAAGAGCCGGAGAACTTCCTGCACCCACGGCTGCTGTCCGAACTAGCCGAGGAATGCCGTGCGGCCAGTGAGCGCACACAGTTGCTCGTGACTACCCATTCGCCATTTTTCCTGAACGCCTTGCGGCCCAAAGAGGTGCGGGTCCTGTGGCGTGATGAGCAGGGCTATACCCAATCACAACATGTGGCCGATTTATCCGAAGTGCAAGCCTTCCTGGAGCACGGAGGGCTGCTTGGGAACCTGTGGATGGAGGGATATTTCGGCGTGGGTGATCCGCTGGTCAATCAAGGTGCGCCGACCGCTCTCCCACAAGGACCCAAGTGGTGATCGCCAGACATTTGGAATTACTCGTTGAAGAGCCCTCGATGGAAGCGTTTCTACGAGAACTCCTGCCGCGTATTTTGCCCGCAGACTGTGACTTCGAGATTCATCCCTTTCAGGGCAAGCCCGACTTGCTGGATAATTTAGAAAATCGTCTGAGAGGCTATGCGCAGTGGTTGCCCAACGACTGGCGCATCCTTGTGATAGTGGACTGCGATGACGATGACTGTCGGCAGCTCAAGCAGCGGCTAGAAGATGCCGCGTCGGGTGCAAATCTACGTACGAGATCACAGGCGGAGGATCGATCCTGGCAGTTGGTCAATCGTGTTGTCATAGAAGAGCTGGAGGCGTGGTATTTCGGTGACTGGGAGGCTGTACGTAGCGCCTATCCAAGAGTATCGCCGACCGTTCCGAATCGAAGCGGTTATCGCGATCCTGACTCAGTCCAGGGTGGGACCTGGGAGACGTTCGAGCGGATACTGAAACGGCATAACTATTTCAAGACAGGACTACGCAAGACGGAAGCAGCGCGGGCTGTTGCCGCTCACATTGATCCGGCGCGTAACCGTTCGCACAGCTTTACAAAATTCCACGACGCCCTCGTCGAGGCTACATCTTGTCAGCAGTAAAACCTGCTCAATAGACGGTGTGACGATTTGGGAGGAAAGGTATGGACTTCGGAGTAGGCTTTCAGTCGCATATTCACAACGGATGGAAACACGCCCTGCTGGCCGAGCAGATGGGGTTTACTAATGCCTGGTTTGTAGACTCGCAGATGCTCACCTCGGACGTGTATGCCTGCATGGCCCTGGCCGCCACGCATACAAAAACGATTCGACTCGGGACCGGCGTCACCATTGTTGGGACGCGGATTCCACCCGTCATTGCGCATTCGATTGCCACTATCAATCAGCTTGCACCCGGTCGGGTGATCCTTGGTCTGGGCACCGGTCATACGGCCTGGCGGACCATGGACATGCCGCCGGTTTCGCTCGCGGAGTTCCGGCACGCGGTCGAGGTTTGCCAGGGTCTGCTCCGAGGCGAGACGGTCCCCTATCACGAGCGTGGCCGGCACAGCCGGATTCGGTTCATGGATGTCGAGCATGGCTATATTAATACGCGCGAGCGCATCCCCATCTATCTGGCGGCCTCGCATCCCAAGGCTCAGGCCCTAGCCGGTGAGCTGGGCGACGGCTTGTTGACCCTAAGCCTGCTCGCGCCTGAGTCGCTCACCCGCAATCTGACGTCGGTCGCAAAGGGCTGGGAAGGACGGGGCGGTGGGAAACCGTCCGGCTTTGATGTAGTCACGCTCGGTATCTCCTGTGTGTTGCAACCCGGCGAGGCCGTGAACAGCCCGCGCGTGCTGTCGCGGGTCGGCCCGCGCATTGCGGTCGCCCTGCATTATGCCTATGAAGTCGCCAAACAGGGCAAAGCGGTACCGCCTTTTTTACAGCCCTTTCTGACTCCGGACTATCAGCGCTATCTGGATGACCGCTGGGAAGACATTCACGCCACGCACTCACGCTTTCTGCATCCGGGCGAAGAAAAATTCATCACCCCCGAGGCCATTCGGGCCATGAGCCTGACCGGCTCGCGCGATGACATCCTTGAACGCCTGGCTCAGCTTGAAGCCGCCGGACTCACCCAGATGGTGATCTCACCCCCGTGGGGTCTGGTGGAAGAAAGTATCGTGGAGTTCGCCCGAGAGATTATCGGATCGTATAGAAACCGATAACCGAGCGGACATCACTTGATTTCGCTGAGGGGTTTGGAATCAGCGGCTGAAACCGCTAGGCTGAGAGCCACTCTCTCGGAAGGACAAAATATGGATACGATGCAAGGCGAAGCAGTACGCTATGAACAGGTCGGACATATAGGTTGGCTGCGGCTCAACCGGGCGGACAAGCTGAACGCCATGACGCCCCAGATGTGGCAGGAGTTACGGGAACTCGGCCAGACTCTTTCCACCGAAGCGCACGCGCGCGAAAACCAGTTACGGGTGTTAGTCGTGATTGGCGAAGGCCGCGCGTTCTCGACCGGCATCGATACCTCGGCCTTTGGCGGCGCGGCCTTCAACGGACACGAACGTGAGCCCGTGCCGGAGGCTGTAGCCGACGATGATCCCATGGTATCCATTATCCAGGGCTTTCAGGAGGCATTCACCTGGCTTGAAGAAGCCCCCTACCCCACCATTGCCGCGGTCCGAGGCTATGCTTTAGGCGCGGGCATGCAGATGGCGCTCGCCTGCGATATCCGGGTGGTCGCCCGCGGCAGCCGGCTGGGATTGCTGGAGCACCGCTACGGCCTCATCCCCGACCTGGGCGGCACCCAACGCCTGCCCCGACTGGTCGGCACCGGCAAGGCCAAGGAACTCATTTTCACCGCCCAGCAGATTGAGGCCGAAGAGGCATATCGTATCGGTCTGGCCGAACAGCTCGTTGACGACGAAGCATTAGAGGCGACCGTGACGGACCTGGCAGACCAGTTGGCCAGTCAGCCGCCACTGGCCGTGTGCGCTGCTAAGCGGGCGATTGACGCCAGTCCGTATCTTTCCGTCCGTGACGGCCTCCTGCTGGAAGCCAAGAGCCAGGCGGTCTGCATTCGCTCCCAGGATGCCAAAGAAGCGGTGCGGGCGTTTATGGAAAAGCGGATGCCCCAGTACTCAGGAAAATAATGGTACTCGGGACAGTAGAAAGGAGGCGGGACAATGACAGACTACGGCTATGCCCGACCGGATATGCTGGCAGAGACCCAATGGCTCGCGGCGCATCTCCAGGACGACAACCTGCGAATCGTCGATTGTGATACTCGCGATGCCTATCGTCGCGCCCATATTCCGGGTGCGGTTCCCGTGCGCGGCCATCATTATCTCAAGGAAAAAGAAGGCGCGCCGCATATCATGGGCCCGGACCAGTTTGCGCAGACCATGGGGGAAATGGGCATTGGGGATGACACGCCGGTGGTGGCCTATGATGGCTTCAGCGGACTGTACGCGACTCGGTTCTGGTGGGCGCTGCACTATTACGGCCAGACCAATGTCAGAGTGTTGAACGGCGGCTGGGACGCCTGGCTGGCCGAGGGGCGGCCGGTGACAAACGCCGCATCCCGTCCGGCCAAAGCGACCTTTGCGCCCCAGGCCAATGAAGACATGATCGCCCGCTGGGAGCAAGTCCAGGAGGCCATTGCCGCGGATACCGTGCTGCTCGACGTGCGCTCGGATGCGGAGTGGACCGGCGAAAACAACCGGGGCACCAAGCGGGGCGGGCGGATTCCCGGCGCGGTCCATCTCGAATGGCTCAACTATGTGGACCCCAAGACAAAAAAGTTCAAACCCGCGGACGAACTCCGGCCCATGTTTGAGCAGGTCGGGGTCAGACCCGAGTGTGAGGTCGTCACCTATTGACAGGGTGGTATCCGTGCGGCGCACGGATTGTTCACCCTCCGGCTGCTCGGTTTTGACAAGGTCCGTAATTACGACGCCTCCTGGGCCGAATGGGGTAACCGCGAGGACCTCCCGCTGGAAAAATAGGCCCTGGTAACACTCCTTTCTCGTATGGCTGGATATAGACAATCGCTGTGGCTCCTGGCCGTTCTGCTCGCCTGCTTTCTTCTTCCCGGCCAGGTCCAGAGCGCGCAGCCTACGGACGAACCCGAACCCCACGGCAGCCTGCTCATCCAGACTCCGGGAGAGCAGGCTCAGCCGGGTGGGCTCTCAGCCAGAATCTATAGCCTGGCGCCCGAGGCGCTCATCACCCAAACACCCCTGAACACACCCGTCTCGCTGCCGCCCGGGTCCTATCGCGTTGAACTCGATATTCTGGGCGGAACGGTTTCGCGCGAGCGCGTGCTGGTCCGGTCCGGTCGGACCAGCACGGTCATTCTGAGCGAAGTCGCGGCCCTCCAGGTCAACGTCCTGGATAAAAAGGGGCAGGATATCGGCCTCGGCGTTGAGGTCTATGATGGCGTGTCCAACCAACTGCTCGGAGAGTTCCTGAGCGGAGAGATCATCCTGGCGCAACCGGGCTTGGTCGATGTCAAGGTCGCCGTTCCGCCCCAGAGCCAGTGGTGGCGCGATATTGAGCTCCTGCGGGGCGGACTCCGGGAACTGACGCTACGCGAGCGCGTGCGGGGTGAGCTCCTGGTCCATCCTCGGCTGGCCGGAAAAGACGTCAGCCCACTGACCCAGGTCATCATTTACGCCGCGGGGACGCAAAGAGAGATTGCTCGCAGCGAGCCCGGCCAGGAACATCGCTTTGTCCTGGAGACCGGCAGCTATGATGTGTTTGTGGCCAATCCAACAGGACGGGGGAAACCCTTCGTGCTGGAACGCGCGGAACTCCCGGATGAAAAAACCGTCGAAAAGGATGTCCACCTGGATGGACCGACCGACCCGCCCGCGGCGCAGCCGCCAACCCATTTGGAGCCGCAGCCGCTCTAGCTCAGGCAGGTGGAGTCGTCCCGCCCGCCCTCAGTTTCTGAATCTCGCCTTCAAGCGAGGCGTACCAGTCATTAAACGGAATAGTATCCGGGACAACGATTTCGAGGGTGCCATTCTCAAGCATCCTGAGGCTGCCGGTGCCCTGCGGCCGCAGAGGAATAACGACCGCCTCCCGGGAGATATCCAGCCGGTCAAGGATTTCGAAAATACGCTCGATCTGCGCCAGTTGCACCCCTTGTGGCACGGTGTCTCCTCCCGCCGGCCTACCACGCCAGGAGCGGAATGGCTGCGGCGAGGAGCAGCACGCTGATGCCAATGGCAATGACACCCCAGAACGTCGGTGGGCGACGGACCTCCAGGGTGGCTCCGCAGTGGACACACTCGGACAGAAACGAGCCTCCGGTCACATAGACACGGTTCCATTTATGACACGCGGGGCAACGGGGGTTGGGGCGGGCGCGAAGAAGTGCAGCAAGCTGGGTCACGATTTTTCTTTCCTCTTTTTTTCACCCTAACGGGGGGACGGAGTCTACGTCAACCTACTGGCGATTCTCGGCATGGTGTCGAGCGGTGAGGCGCGGCGTCACCAGCTCCAAAAGCTGCGTGTGGAGCTTGCCATTACTGGCAACCAGGCCCTGTAAGAGGGTCGTTGGCTGATTGAAACGAACCGGCGTCCCGCTGAGGGTCGTGACTCGTCCTCCGGCCTCCTCGACGAGGAGGCTTCCCGCACAAATATCCCACTCGTTCTTTGGCATCAGCGTAAACGAGGCGTCGGCCTCACCGTTTGCAATACACGCCAGCTTGTAGGCAATACTCCCCATGGGACGAGCCTGGAAAAGAGCACTGAAGTCTTTCCACTCCCCCCGTTTGGTCTCCGAGCGGCTTGAGAGAATGGTGGCCTCAGCCAAGTGCGGCGTTTCGGGCACGCGCAATGGACGGCTGCCACACCACGCACCTTGTCCGCGAACCGCCCAGAAGAGCTGATCCAGGATGGGATTATAGACCACGCCGAGAATTGGCCGGCCCGCTTCAATAAGCCCGATGGAAACGGCAAATTCCGGGATTTTTTGAATGAATTCCCTGGTGCCATCCATGGGATCAACCACCCAGACGCGCTGTGCGGAGAGCCGTACGGACGAATCGACCGTCTCTTCAGACAGCCAGCCGTAGTCAGGAAAAGCCGTTTGGAGCATAGTGTGGATCTTCCGGTTGGCTTCCCGGTCGGCAAGCGTAACCGGGCTGTTATCACCCTTTTTGTACTCAACTCTGTAGTTGGTCTCGTAGATGGTACGGATGATGTCTCCCGCGGCCCGCGCGGCCGCAATGGCAAGGTCTCTCTCTTTTTCCATTTACTGTCCCAGATTATTGTCCCAAAACTTGGGCAAAGATGAGCGGCGCTACAATCGAGGCGTCCGATTCAATCAGGTAACGCGGCGTGTCCACGCCGAGCTTGCCCCAGGTAATTTTTTCGTTGGGAACCGCGCCGGAGTAGGAGCCATAACTGGTCGTTGAATCACTGATCTGACAAAAATAGTCCCACAGCGGGGTGTGGGTGCGTTTCATGTCCTGGATCAGCATGGGAACCGCACAAATGGCAAAGTCTCCAGCAATACCCCCACCAATCTGAAAAAATCCGATGGAGTGATTGTCTGAGACCGTACTATACCAGTCGGCGAGCAACGTCATGTATTCAACACCGTGCCGCACGGTATGCACATTCTTAATCAAGCCGGTCATGCAATAGCTGGCGTACACATTCCCGCAGGTTGAATCCTCCCAGCCCGGCGCGACAATGGGCAGGTCCTTTTCCATGGCGGCATGGACCCAGGAGTCTTTGGGGTCAATCTGATAATAGGGTTGCAGCATGCCGGTACGCAGGATTTCGTAGAACGTCTCGTGCGGGAAAGCCCGCCTGCCGGTGTGGTCGGCCTGCATCCACAATTCCTGGAGGACGCCTTCGACCCGACGCATGGCCTCGAACTCGGGAATGCAGGTATCGGTGACGCGGTTCATATGTCGATCAAGCAGGCTCTCCTCATCCTGAGGAGTCAGGTCCCGATAGTGCGGCACCCGCTCATAGTGCTCATGTGCGACCAGATTAAAAATGTCTTCTTCCAGATTCGCGCCCGTGCAGGAAATGGCATGAATGCAGTCATTGCGGATCATTTCGGCCAGGGAGATGCCGAGTTCGGCCGTACTCATGGCGCCCGCCATCGCCAGCAGCATCTGGCCGCCCCGGTCGAGGTGCTGCCGATAAGCGCTGGCCGCCTCGATAACGGTCGCGGCATTGAAATGCCGAAAGTGGTGGTGCAAGAAGTCGGTGATCGGCTGACGGCTCATCCCTTTCTCCTTCGGTGTCGGTTAGCCTGTTATGAGCGCTTGCAGCGCCTGGCCGGTTGTTGCACCACGCAGAGTCCGGCCTCTGGGGTCAGGCGCCAGCGCTTGGCTCAGCAGCTGTTGAAAATCCACGTGCTGCTCGGCCCAGTCCCGGACCATGGCCAGGCGGTCAAAGAACGCCAGACGTACGGCGTAGGCGTCGATCCCATCCTCCCGCCCGTCCTCGGTGTCGCTGCCCGCTGCGGCGTATGGCCGGGCTTCAGTCAGAAACCGCGCCACCTCGGCCGGAACGTGAGCCGGGAAGTTCGTTGCCTCACTCACGGTCTTCCGTATTGCGGTTGAGGAGAGATCGGTAACGGTCTCGGGCAGGGGCAGGAAATGAATCGCGTCCAGGTAGGGTTGATTGGCGGGGCGCTGTAACAACGCGTCAAACGCTTGCCGGGCCATATCGCCTCGGTTGGCGACAACAAGGGAGGTCAGCGCAAAGAGCTGATCCAGAGCGGCCTCCCGATCCTGGTAGTAGCGCGCGTCCAGAATCTGCACCAGCTTGTCCATGCCCACAATAAAAAACAGCTCGACCCGCGTGTCAAAGAGAGACTGAAATGCCTGGGCCTGCTCAAAATAGAGCCCGCGGTTGACCAAGGCCACACCCAGATGTTGATGCTGCTCGACGTGCAGAAGAAGCAACAACAGGCGATCCTCCAGGCCCATCCCCGTCACCCGTTCCTTATCCACCGTGACCTTTGCCACTGTATACAAGAGTTGATCCAGGTGGAATGCGTGGCAGGCGTTTTGCGCGAGCACGACGTGCGCCAGGGTGAGGGGGTTGAATGAGCCGCACAGGATACCCAGCCGTTGCGGAGGCGGGTACAGCGGTGCAGACAGCAGACAGGCCGCGGGAGGCGTGGCACTGTCGAGGGACTGGAGACGATCCCGTAACATAAACAAACGGGACAGGTCGTAAAATTCAGATGACATGGCTCACCCGGCAACATACACGACTTCGACACACCGCGCAGGCCGGGAGAAAGTACGCGGTCGGCCCGTTTTTCTGACGGTGCTACCCGACCTTTTCGACCTGCGCGATATCCCAGGATTGACGGTCAATTTCAGCGCATGCTACCCTTTGGCAATGCGTTCCCCTTCCCCCGTCGTATGGGCTTTTCTTCTTTGCTCTCTCATCCCGTTTACCTCGTGCAGCACGACTCGTCCCAGCCCAGCCCCAGCGCGTGTCGCCCCACCGGTCGTTCCCACATCCGTCCAGACACCATCCATCCCAGGTCCGCCTGTTGTCCTCGCCCCTGAAGACAGGGCCCTCGGACATTTCCTCAAAAGCCAGGTGGCCCTGAATGCCGGCGACTATGACACCGCGCTCAGCGAGCTTGAACACGCCGTCTCTCACGACCCGAACACCCCATTTCTGCGCCTGCGGCTGGCCACCCTGGCCTTACGTCAAGGCAAGCTGGCCGAGGCCCTGGAGCATTGCCGGAAGGTCGTTGCCAGCGAGCCGGACAATATTGCCGCCCAGCGCCTTCTGGCCGGCCTGCTCTCCTCGACCGGCCAGGAAAACGAAGCCGCCCAGGTGTATGAATCCATTCTGACCCACGGTTCGGACGATCAGGAACCGTACCTCTACCTCAGTGTGCTGTATGCCAAGCAGGGGCGGTTTCAAGAAGCGATTGATGTGCTCAAAAGGCTGGTGAGCCGTCATCCCCAATCGGTCCTGGGCTATTATTACCTCGGCCAAACGCACGCGGCAGCCCAAGAGTTGGAGCAGGCGGAAGCCTACTATCACGAGGCGCTCAGCATCAATCCGCAGTCAGAACTGGTGCTGCTCGATCTCGCGCTCGTGTATGAAATGCAAAAGAAAAATACCCAAGCCATAGAGGTGTATGAGAAAGCCCTGAGCCTTAATCCGCGCAGTGAGCATGCGCGGGAGCGGCTCGGCCGTTTCTATCTCGGCCAGAAGAAGCTTGACGACGCGCTGGACCAGTTTCAGGCGCTTGAAAAAATAGAAGCCGATCCACAGGAGACGCGGCTCAAGATCAGCCTGATCTATCGGGAAAAAGGCGATTACGAACAGGCCGCCACCTCTCTCAACTTGGTCTTAGCCTCCCAGCCTGAGAATCATCGCGCCCGCTACTTTCTCGGCGTCGTGTATACGGAGGCCAACCAGGACGTCAAGGCAGCGGTCGAGCTGTTACATATTCCTCGACAGGACGAGTATTTTGCCGATGCGCGCGTCTACCTGAGTTATATCTACCAACGCCAGGGCAATATCGCGCAAGCCATCACCGCCGTGGAACAGGCTCTCAGCGTGAAAGAGGACGACGCGGACCTGATTGGTTTTCTCGCCTCACTCCATCGCGAAAACAATGATCGCGCCAAAGCCGTCGAACTCCTTGAGCACCTCATCGAGATCGCCCCGGACAACGATCAGTACCATTTCACGCTGGGAGCGGTGTACGACGAACTGAAACAAAAGGAGCGCTGCATCCGGCATATGCAGAAAGCCATTGCTCTCAACCCCGAGAATGCCGCGGCGCTGAACTACCTGGGCTATACGTGGGCGGAGCAGGGCGTGCACTTGGATGAGGCGGAGCAGCTGATCCTCAGGGCGCTGGCCATCGAACCCAACGACGGCTTTTACATCGATAGTCTGGGCTGGGTGTATTATCAGCGCGGAGAGTATATGGAAGCCATTCAGCACCTTGAACGGGCGGTGGAACTGGTTGATGCCGACCCCATCCTGATTGAGCATCTGGGGGATGCGTATTCCAAGATCGGACGCACCGCAGATGCCTCTCGCGTCTACCGGGAAGCCATAAAAAACACCTCCGAAGAGGCGCAACTCAATCGTCTGCGGACAAAGCTGAATGCCTTGTCTCCGGTGGGGATACACAAGACGAGCGGCAGTGAGCTTCAATAGCAGCGCTTCGAGCCGGTCTCCCCGGCTCACGACTCTCTCGTTATTCTGGCGCTTGGTTCTTGTTGGTCTCATCGTTTGGGGCAGCGGCTGTGCGGCTCGCCAGCCTGCCCCGCTGTTACCTCCGCCTCCGGGACCCCTCCCATCTGCCCAAGAGCTGCTGGCACCGCTTCATGCCAGACAGCAGGCCATCACCGGTCTCCGCGGGCTGGCCAAGGTCTCGTACCGGGACGCGCACGAAAAGGGTTCTGCGACGCAAGCCGTTGCCCTTGCCGCGCCTGACCGTTTTCGCCTTGAGCTGTTCTCCCTGCTTGGGGTAGCCGCGATTCATACTTGTGACGGACAACGGCTGGCTGCCTATTTCCCGCGCGATAAGGTCCTCTACCGCGGAGTTGCCAGTCCGTTCAATATTGCACGTTTGACCCAGGTGCTGCTCTCGGCACGCGAGATCACACGCCTGCTGATGGGCCTTCCACCTTTTCCGCTGGAAGGCACGGTCGTACCGGTGCACCGTGAGCCGGACGGGACCTACCGGCTCGATTTCCGGCGCTCGGATGGCAGCCGCATAACGCTGCGGTTCGAATCGGAAACGCTGCGTCTCACCGGCTGGGCAGTCAGGAATGCGACCGGTACACTTCAGGCTCAGGGTGAATTGGGCGACTATCGGCAGGTACAGGACATCTTTTTCCCGTTTGCCATCAGCCTGTCCGACACGCAAGGCGCTCAGCAGGTTTCGCTCGCCTATCAGGAAGTCTCGGTCGGTCTTGTCCCGTCCGCGGCGCTCTTCCGCTTGGACCTGCCCACGGGGGTCGAAGAGATCGATATCGATGCCTATCGTCTGCACAGCCCGTAGAGAGAACAGACTGGTATAAAGAGTAAACGTGTCCTCCAACAGCATGGAGATGCTGGACACGTTTACTCTTTCGGGTCAGTGTGTGATCTCGTCTCTTTTGAATACGACCGCGAAGCCGCGCCGGGCCAATGAAAATTTCCGGTCCGCAGATTGGGCGTAGCGCCCGAACTGACCCTGTTTCTGTTGTTGCACCCAGTCCGGGAAGGAGTCTTCCATATTCATGTGGGCGACTTCCTGGGGGGGCAGGAGCACCACGGCATCGGCTCCCACCTCACAGGCCTTGTCTCGGATCAGGGCGTTCATGCTTTCCAGCCCGTCAATTTCGTTCCCATAGGAAACAATATGGGCGAAGACGTCATACGGCTGGGCCGGGGGAGAGGTCAGCATACGCACGGGGCAATCGATAGGACGTGCTTCTGGGTAGATGGGAGCAATGCGTTCCTCAATGGCAACAGGTTTTGCCGGGCGCATAAAACAGCCCGTGAGAAAAATCAGCCCAATACCGAACCACCAAAGTTGTGTTGGCACGTTGCTCTCCCTTAAAGGAGTAAACGTGCCAACATCTTTGTGTCTGTTGGAGGGCACGTTTACCCATTTTGTCGTATGGCCCGCAGACTGGCCAGTAGCATAGAATGCTCCCGGTACGGACGCAAGTCTTGCACTGGCCCTCCGGCCTAATCTCTGAGCAGTTTCCGGGCAATCACCCAGCGATGAATCTCGGTCGGTCCTTCAAAAATCCGCATGGGTCGCAGGCGACGATAGATAAACTCCAGCGGCATTTCCTTGGACATGCCCATACCGCCGTGCATCTGCATGGCCCGGTCGGCCACCCGCGTGGCCATTTCCGTGGCAAACACCTTGAGCATGGAGGCTTCCTGGCGAACATCGTCGCCCTGGTCGAACTTCCAGGCCCCGTGATGCACCATCAGCCGTGAGGCGTGAATATCGGTCGCCGAGTCGGCGATGAACCACTGAATGGCCTGGCGGTCGGCCAGCTTCTGGCCAAAGGTCACGCGCTGTTTGGCGTACTCGACCATCATGTCCAGGCAGCGCTGCGCCAGGCCGACACACCAGCTCCCGATCTCTACGCGTCGGACGGTCAAGCGTAATTGCATAGGCGCAAAGCCCTGTCCGATTTCGCCCAGGACCTGGGAATCCGGGAGGGTCAGGTCTTCAAACACCAACTCCCAGGGGGCATGTCCGCCAATGACCGGAATCTGGCGTTGCAGCACCAGACCGGGGGTGCCTTTATCCACCAGGAAGGCCGTAATCCCACCACGGGCGCCTTTGCCCTTTTCCGTCACCGCCATGACAATAATGAAGTCAGCGACATGGGCGCGTGAGATCCAGATCTTCCGCCCGTTGATCACCCACTGGTCCCCTTTTTTCACCGCTGAGGTCTGCATCCCGGCCGGGTCTGAGCCGGCCCCTGGTTCGGAAATGGCAATGGCCGACTGCGCCTTGCCCTCGGCATACGGCAGGAGGTATTTCTCTCGCTGCTCGGGCGTACAGGTTTGCATCAGCATGTGCAGATTGGGCGCATCGGGCGGAAAGGTAAACGGCGTAATGGTCTTATACAGTTCCTCGGTCGCCAGACATTTCGGCAAGGCCCCCAGGTTCAACCCGCCAAATTCCTCGGGCACGTCCAGCCCCCACAAACCGGCTTCCTGGGCAACTGACAGCAAACGTTCTTCCGCCTCGGGCGGCACCAAGTCTTCACCGGTCATGCCCTGCGTGTCGCGCTCCAGGACTGTGGTCTCCAGCGGTATCAGTTCCTGACGCACGAAACGGCGCACCGTCTCCTGCAACATGCGGTATTCTTCGGGCAGTTCAAAATCCATACGGCGTCCTTTCCACAACAGACTGCCGGACAGCCTAGCAGGATCGGACACGGAAATGCAGGGGTGATAGTGGGTGGAACTTGCGCTCCTACCCTCGGTGCATATACACCGAGGGGCTAAAAATGAACCTCCCAAAGCCACGTATGGAGTTGAGAAAAAATCATGAAGTCACGTTCCAGAGAACTTCTCGATAAAGCGATTGCCGCAACCGTGTCTGCAATCGAGATTTACAATAAGCCGGATTTTCAATATCGGGGCGAAACCTTTTCCATTCTTGCAGTCAATGGCTGGGAACTTCTTCTGAAGGCTAAATGGTTGAAAGCAAACAACAACAAAGTTCAATCACTGTACGTGAAAGAACATCGTCAAAAGCAAGATGGGTCGAAAAGCAAAAATTTGAAAAACAGACTCACCCGATCAGGGAATCCATTTACACATAGCCTCGACTACCTTGCCAAAGAACTTGTTGAACAGAAACAATTGGATCAAACAGTATGGAAAAACATACAAGCGTTGCTTGATATACGTGATTCGGCTGTTCATTTCCACAATCGACCCAATACGCTTGCAGATAGGCTCCAGGAAGTGGGGGCTGCTAGTTTGAAAAACTTCGTTTCAGTTGTAAAGACGTGGTTTGACCGCGACTTAAGCAAATTCAATTTTTACCTGATGCCCTTATCGTTTATGGATTTTTCTCAGCAAACGTCCGCCATTATCCTCAATAAAGAAGAGAAGAACTTTCTGAACTTTTTGAGACAACTTGAGGACGAGGCAAATAAGATTAAGTCTAAATATGCCGTCACGGTCAATATCGACGTGAAGTTTACTCGGTCCAAAGCAAAGGACGTGCCCAACGTCCAGATCACCTCGAATCCGAATGCACCGGAAGTTCGCATCACAGAAAAACAGATTCGCGAACAATATCCTTGGAGTTACGGCAGGCTGACCACTGAGTGCCGGAAGCGATATTCAGATTTCAAGAGCGACCAAAAATATCACCGTATCAGGAAGGCCCTACTTGGGGATAGAAAGTTTTGCCATACTCGCCATCTCGATCCTGGCAATTCAAGAAGCCAAACGAAAAATTTCTACAACCCCAACATTTTGCAAGAACTAGACAAGCATTATTCGAAGGAATAGAAAAAGATGATTGCCACCTTCGCTATCCTTCAAATGGAGACCCCAGCATAAGACATGTCTTTTATCGCGTAAGAGACGGTGGTTGAAATACGCTCAACACAGGCTGTGCTCGCCCTGCCAGACTGCCAGGTCTGAGAGCGCCCGGTCGGCCAGGGCCTGTTTTTTCTCACGACCCCGTAGACGCCTCGGGAGCCCAGGGAACAGTCCGTAGTTCACGTTCATGGGTTGAAAATCTTTGCGCTCGGGGTCGGTAACGTACGCGATCATGGCGCCCAGCGCCGTTGTGAGGGGCAGTGTCAACAGCGGCTGTCCCTTGACTAGAAGGCCCGCGTTTCTTCCGGCCAGCCAGCCAGCCGCGGCCGACTCCAGGTAGCCTTCCACACCAATCATCTGTCCGGCAAAGAACAGGTCGTCGCGCTGCCGGAACTGTAAGGTTGGTCTGAGCAGGCGGGGCGACTCGATGAAGGTGTTGCGGTGCAGGCTGCCAAGGCGAACGAACTCTGCCTTGGCCAAGCCGGGAATCGTGCGGAAAATACGTCGCTGCTCGGGATACGTCATCTTGGTCTGGAATCCGACCAGTCCCCACAGTGTTCCGGCCCGGTCGTCCTGTCGCAGTTGGACAACCGCGTGGGGGCGTGTGCCGCTGCGCGGGTCGGTCAGGCCGACCGGTTTCATCGGACCGTAGGCCAGGGTGTCTTTGCCGCGCCGGGCCATCTCCTCGATCGGAAGGCAACCTTCGAAGTAGCGGCACTGCTCGAACGCCTTTTCCGGTACCTTCTCGGCGGCCAGAATGTCGTCAATGAGCCGATAATACTCCGCCTGCGAGAGGGGACAGTTGAGATAATCATCGCCGCCGTGATCATAGCGCGAGGCTCGAAACGCCACGTGCGTGTCTATTGAGTCGACCGTCACAACCGGAGAAATTGCATCGTAGAAATACAGATATTCGCGGCCGAACAATGTCCGGAGGTGTTCGGACAGGGCCGGTGAGGTCAACGGCCCGCTGGCAATGACCGTCGGTCCGGACGGAATGACCTGGATTTCTTCCCGTCTCACCTCAACCAGCGGATGGGCTGCCAAGGCGTCGGTGATGTATTGGGCAAAAACGTGACGGTCGACCGCCAGGGCCTGCCCGGCCGGAACCCGTGCCGCATCGGCCGCAGCCATCACTAATGACCCCAGACTGCGCATTTCTTCTTTCAGCAGACCGACCGCAGCCACCAGGGCAGCACTGCGAAAAGAATTGGAACAGACCAGCTCGGCCAGTTTGTCCGTTTGATGCGCATCGGTGGGACGGACCGGACGCATTTCGTACAGACGGGTGGCGACGCCTTGGCGGGCGAGTTGCCAGGCCGCCTCGCTGCCGGCTAAGCCCCCACCGATGACCGTGACCGTCTGCATATCGCTCGTCAGGGTCCCTGGTCACGCGACCTGGGATAAAGTATCAGGCGTCGGGGCCCTGGTTGCGCGCGGGCGTTTCGTCCGCGCGCGCTCCCGTACCTCCCAGCCGCCATTCCGGTAGTGTGCGCTCCAGCCGGTGGCCTTGCCGTTCACCTCGGATGCCACGTATTGCTCGCGGCTCTTGCGCGAGAATCTGATCACGGCCGGGTTCCCCTGCGGATCTGCCTCGGGCGCACTTAACAGAAAGTGAAACTTGGGGTCTAACTCGTCGGCGTGGGGCTTCAACTCGGCAACCAGGGGAGCCCGCGTCTCGCGGTTCCGGGGGAACTGGCTGGCGGCCAGAAAGATACCGGCCGCGCCATCGCGCAGCACGTAGTAATCGTCCGCGGTCCGACATTTGAGTTCGGGCATGGGTACGGGATCGGCCCGCGACGGGGCGGGCTGACCGTTGCGCAACAGCTTGCGCGTGTTGCCACACATCCTGTTGGCACACCGGAAGTACTTGCCGAATCGGCCGCTTTGCAGTTGCATTTCCGCGCCGCATTTCTCGCACTCCAATACCGGCCCGTCATAGCCCTTAAGACGGAACTCGCCAGACTCTATTTGGTTCCCGTCGCAGTCCGGACCGTTGCCACACAGATGCAACTTGCGTGTTTCGTCAATCAGATAGGAATCCATGGCGGAGTCGCAGGAGGGGCAGCGCCGCTTGGCCCGCAGTCGCCGGCTTTCGCCTTCGTCGTCCGCGTCGGTGTCAACCGCTTCCTCTCCGGGGACGAGATTCATGGTGCGCGTACAGCGCTCAGCCGGCGGCAGCGCGTATCCCGAACAGCCCAGAAACACCCCGGTACTTGCCGTGCGCACCTGCATCGGGCGTTCGCAGTCATCGCACCGAACCGCCGTCGTGATGGGCTGATTTGGCCGCATACCTTCGGCAGCTCCAGCGGCTTGAAGTCGCTGAGAAAAATCCGCGTAGAAGACATCCAACACGCTGCGCCACTCTTGCTCGCCCAGGGCGATCTGGTCGAGTTCCCGCTCCATGTCTGCGGTAAACGAATAATTGAGCAGGTGGCCGAAGTTTTCTACCAGCCGGTCGGTCACCAGTTCGCCGATCTTCTCCGCCTGAAAGCGCCGCTTGTTGAGACTGACATAGCCACGTTCCTGGATAGTGGAAATGATAGCCGCATAGGTGGACGGCCGACCAATACCGCGCTTCTCAAGCTCGCGCACCAGACTCGCTTCGCTATAACGGGCGGGTGGCTTGGTAAAATGCTGCACAGCATCGGTATCGAGGCAGACCAGCGCTTCGCCCTGGCCGAAGTTGGGCAGTTCCACCTCGTCTTCCTTGCGCGAGGCGGATGGCAACACCTTGGTGAAGCCATCAAACTTGAGAATGCGGCCACGGATACGCAACTCGAACGGTCCGGCCTCGGCACTGATGGTGGTGCTGAGGTATTCGGCGCGCGTCATCTGACAGGCGATGAACTGGCGGCGGATGAGGTCGTAGAGCCGCCGGGCATCCGCGTCCAGATTGCCGAGGTTAGCCGGTTCGACCGTCAGGTCGGTCGGCCGAATCGCCTCATGCGCCTCTTGGGCGGATGCCTTGCTGGCATAGACGTTCGGTTTATCCGGCAGGTAGCGCGGTCCATACTCGTCCTTGATATAGGCTCGCACCCTGGTCACGAATTCGCGCGAGAGGTTGGTCGAGTCGGTCCGCATATACGTAATATGACCGGCCTCATACAATTGCTGCGCCAGCCGCATGGTCTTCCGCACCCCAAAGCTTAGCCGGGTGGCCGCCGACTGCTGGAGGGTGGACGTGATGAATGGCGCACTGGGGCGGGCCTGGGTCGGTTTGTCCTCACGGCCGGTGATGGAAAAATCCTGGGCGGCGAGACGGGCGACCGCGGCTTCGGCCTGTTCGCTCGTCCCCGGACGAAAGTCCGTGCCGTTCTCCTTTATGACCTGAAAGCGATAGCCCGGCTCGTCAGCGCCTTTGGCCAACTCGGCAAAAACTTCCCAGTACTCCTCAGGTATAAAGGCACGAATCTCCCGCTCACGCTCCACAATGAGCCGCACCGCGACCGATTGCACCCGTCCGGCCGACAGGCCACGCGCCACCTTGGCCCACAGCAGGGGTGACAGCTCAAAACCGACGACACGGTCGAGAAATCGCCGCGCCTGCTGCGCGTTGACGCGGTTTTCGTCAATTTCGCCGGGATGCTCAAACGCTTCTTGAATGGCGCTTTTGGTAATTTCGTTAAAGACTACCCGCCGAAAGCGCTCTTGTGTCCCGCCGATGAGTTGCTTCAAATGCCAGGCAATCGCCTCGCCCTCGCGGTCACGGTCGGTCGCCAGGTACACTGCGTCCGCGTTGTGCGCCAGCTTCTTCAGGTCGGCAACGACCTTCTCTTTGCCGGGCAGCACCTGGTAACTTGCTGCCCAATTATTGTCGGGATCGACACCCATCCGCGCGATCAGTTGGGTACGCGCGTTCTTCCGGCCAGCGGCCTTTTGCGTTTTCTTTGCACGCTTGCGCGCTGGGGTCGCCCCACGCTCAGACTTGCCGCCGGTCGGCAAGTCGCGCACGTGGCCGATACTGGACTTCACAATATAATCGCGGCCCAGGTAGCGGTTGATCGTCCGGGCTTTGGCCGGCGATTCGACGATGACAAGGTTTTTGGCCATACCTACCTCCCCCCTCTCTACTTTCCTCTCGTGGCGGTGAAATACATGCCGGGTAGTTGAGTCACGGCTCCTTTTAATTCTAATCCAAGCAGGACTTCAAGCACCCGCGCCGGATCAAGTCCACTGCCAGTGATGAGGGTATCCACATGCACCGCCTCTTCTGGAAACAATTGCAACACCATCTCCTCATCCGGCTCTAATGGAACGACCGGGACGCGAGGGTCGTTTTTTTCAGCTCGGTCCGTCTGCGCCAGGGCCGGAGCAATCTCACTGAGTATATCATCAATACTTTCGACAAGCTTTGCGCCCGCCTTAATCAGACGATGCGGCCCCCGGCTTCTGCTCGCCGTGACCGGGCCGGGCACGGCAAACACCTCACGATTCTGGTCAAGCGCGCATTGGGCGGTAATAAGCGAGCCGCTCTTTTCCGTTGCTTCCACCACAACCGTCCCCAGGCTGATGCCGCTGATGACCCGATTTCGATAGGGAAAATTCCCCGCCTCAGGCTGGCTGCCAAGAGAAAACTCCGATACCACCGCTCCACTCGCGGCAATCTGCTCTGCCAAGGCTATATGCTCCCGCGGATACACTACGTCAAGCCCCGAGCCTAAAACCGCAATCGTTCTCCCCCCGGCTTCGAGGCTGGCCTGATGCGCTTCCGAATCGATCCCGCGTGCCAGACCACTCACCACACAGACCCCACAGCCGGCCAGTTCCTGGGCGAGTTCACGGGCCATCTTACGCCCGTACGTACTCGCAGTCCGCGCTCCTACGATGGCAATCGCCAGGGTATCCTGGGGCTCAACATGTCCGCGGATATAGAGGAAAGGCGGAGGGTCGTGAATCTGTCTGAGGCGTTCCGGATATTCAGCATCTGTCTGGGTGACCAGGCGGGCGTTGAGCCGGGCCAGTTTTTCCAACTCGGCTTCGACCTCTTTCCATTGGTCAAACGCGGCGATCTCCCCCGCAACACGGACACTCGTACCCGCCTCGGTGAGCAGGGCCGGCGCTGTCCGCAAAATATCGCGCGGGGATGCAAAACGGTCCAGCAATTGTCGGTAGGTCACGTTTCCGACCCCCCGTACCAGACGAAGGGCTATCCAGTCCCCCCAGTCGGCCTGAGCCGTCTCCTGGTCCGCTGTGCGTTCCATCCCTGTTCGCCCTCACCGTATACCACTGCCCGATGCTTCGTTCGCTCCAATCTTCTGCTATGTATTCCGGGTGGTAGGTTATTTTCAAAAATCATGGCACAAGTCAAAGGACGTGACGCGCATCCCTAACCCCTGACCCCTAACCCCTACTATTATGCCAACAGTACAACAGTTCTTGGAAGAAAAGACGACACAGGCCATTCAGGCCGCCAGTGGGACGACCGCCCCGGCTATTGTCAAACCCGCTGCCAACCCGAAATTCGGCGACTATCAGGCCAACGGCATCATGGCGGTGGCCAAGGCCCGCAAACAAAATCCACGCCAATTAGCGGAGGCCGTTGTGGCACAGCTCAACCCGGACGAGATCCCCGCAAGCTGGGAGATTGCCGGGCCGGGCTTTATCAATTTCCGTCTTGACCCAGACTGGCTGGGTCAAACCCTGCTGGCTATCGCCCGAGACGACCATCTCGGTGTGGACCCTGCCGCCAACCCGGAAACCATCGTCATCGACTTCAGCGCCCCCAACGTGGCCAAATCCATGCACGTTGGTCATATTCGCTCCACCATCCTGGGCGACGCGCTCACCCGGGTGTTGCGTTTTCGCGGGCACACGGTGGAGACGGACAATCATCTGGGCGACTGGGGTACCCAGTTTGGCATGTTGATTGTCGGCTATCGCTCTTTTCTGGATCGAGCGGCGTATGAGCAGGACCCCCTGGCCGAGATGGAACGCATCTACAAAGAGGTCCAAGCCAAATCTATAACGGATGCGGCCCTGGCGGACCGGGCACGCGAAGAGCTGGCCAAATTGCAGCAGGGAGATGTAGCCAATACCGCACTGTGGCGGGAATTCATGCAGGTCTCGCGCCAGGCCTTCGAGCACATCTATGCACGCCTGAATGTGCACTTCGACCATTGGCTTGGAGAGAGCTTTTACAATCCGATGCTCGCCAACGTCGTGCAAGACCTGCGCGAGAAGAATCTGGCCCGTCCGAGCGAAGGCGCTATCTGTATCTTCTACGACGAGGGTACGGAGCTGGCGGAGACCCCCTTCCTGATTCAAAAACAGGACGGCGCCTTCCTGTATGCCACGACTGACCTGGCCACGATTCAGTACCGGGCTGAGACCTTTCGGCCGCAGCGCATCATCTACGTGACGGACGGCCGCCAACAGCTCCATTTTCGGCAACTTTTTGCCGCGGCCCAGAGCTGGGGACATAGCATGGCCCTGGAACACGTCTGGTTTGGCACCATCCTGGGAGCGAACGGCAAACCGATTAAAACCCGTGAGGGCCAGCCCATCAAACTCGCCGCCCTGCTGGATGAAGCCGAGGAACGCGCGCGGGCAATTGTCCAGGAAAAAAACCCGGGTCTGTCAGCCGCAGAGCAGGCCACTGTGGCGCGCGTCGTGGGTATTGGCGCGGTCAAATATGCCGACCTGATGCAAAACCGCACCGCGGACTACCGCTTCAGTTGGGATAAACTGCTCGCCCTGGATGGTAATACCGCGCCGTATCTGCAATATGCCTATGCGCGGATTCGTTCGATTTTTCGGAAAGGGGGCTTCACCGATTGGCAGCCGATTTCAGATATGCCGGTCCGACTGCTGGCACCGGAAGAGCAGGCCCTGGCCAAACAGATGCTCCGCTTTGGCGACGTCCTAATCGAGCTTGAGCGCTCCTACAAGCCCAACCTCCTGGCCAACTTCTTGTACGAATTGGCCACACAGTTTAATCTCTTCTACCAGGCCCATTCCGTGCTCAAGGCCCCGCAGGATCGGCAGCCCACGCGGCTGTTATTATGCGACCTCACGGCGCGGTATTTGAAGACGGGCTTGGACCTGCTCGGAATTGAGACCCTGGAAGCAATGTAGGAACGTCAGCAACTCAAGGAGCATCCCATGGCTGAAACACGAAGGACAGAGGAGCCGGTCTCGATTGCCTATAATATGGAAGGCAGCGGGCCGGTCGTTGTTTTCCTGCACGGCATTGGCGGTAATCGACTGAATTGGACGGGTCAGTTGGCCCATTTTGGGCGCCGTTTTTGCGCGGTAGCCTGGGACGCGCGGGGCTATCTCGACAGCAACGACTCTCCCCAGACGCTTCGATTCGGCGATTTTGCCGATGACCTGTGCCGTCTCCTGGACCGGCTCAAAGCCGAACAGGCCCACCTGGTTGGGCTGTCGATGGGCGGCATGATTATCCAGGACTTCTATGGGCGCTATGCCGACCGGGTCGCCACCCTCGCCCTGGTTGATACCTCGTCCGGTTTCGGTGGAGTTCCTGAGGCCGTCCGGCAGGATTTTCTCGCCCGGCGGCTTGACCCGCTGGAAAACGGCCTCACCCCGGCGGACATTGCCCCTGAGGTGGTCAAGGTCCTGGTTGCCGAAAGCGCGGGACAAGAGGTACGTGAGCGACTAATCGCTTCCATGTCAGCTCTGCGCACTGAGGCGTATAAACAGGCTCTGCACGCCATTATAACAACCGATTTCCGTGCCGTCCTCCCGCAGATTGCGGTGCCAACCCTGGTAATTGTGGGGGAAGAAGATCAGGTCACCCCGCCTTCGGCTTCGGAATTTCTGGTGAAACAGATTCCCGGCGCCACGCTGGTGACCATCCCGGACTGCGGGCATCTGTCGAACCTCGAAAAGCCCGACCAGTTTAATGCGACCTTGGGAGCGTTCCTGGACGAACACGCCGGACGGGCTTCGACCGTCACCGGCTAGGGGCAACAGGCGCGTTTCTTCACCAGGCCCGACTGCGGCGCTGGCGCCAGTCGTCCTCGTCTTCGTCCTCTTCTTCAATAAGAAAAACCGGTTTCAGAATGCGGCGCGGAATATCTTCCAGAAAACGCGACGGCCTACTGAGCACCATGCCAGTAGCGCGATCAAAAATATTGATAGGATAGGAAATAAAGAGATTTTCCTTGGCCCGGGTGGCGGCGACATACATCAGCCGTCGTTCTTCTTCGAGCTCGTCGTCCTCCTTGTTGTACAACGAGGGAAAACGCCCCTCGACCGCCCAGATGATAAACACCGAGTGCCATTCCAGCCCTTTTGCCGAGTGAATGGTCGACAGGGTCAGCACGCCTTCTTCATCCCGGTCGGTTGCCAGCACATCGCCCACGCTGCTGTTGGGCGGCTCCAGGGCCATGTCCGACAGCAGCCGGTTCAGACTGCGATAACGTTCGGTGATAATCGAAAAATGCTCCAGATCTTTCTGGCGCTTGGGATAGTCATCCCGCTGATTCCGTTTGAGAATCGGCAAATAATACTGCACGATCAGGTCAATCTGCTCACGCGGCTGGAGGTTGGGGTCGGCAACGGTTCGGAGCGCGGCAGCCAGCTTCTGCACCTCGGTCTTGACCGCACCACGGCCTGGGTAGTCGGCCAGGCGCTGTATCTGATCGGCCCCACCTAGCACATGGCTGAGAATCTTGTCGCTGCTCTTGGGCCCGACCCCTTCGAGCAGGAGGAGCACCCGGTGCCACGACACCGCGTCCTGCGGATTGGCCAGGACACGCAGATGCGCCAGCACATCCTTGACGTGGGTGGTCTCGATAAACTTGAACCCGCCCCGCTTCACGAACGGCAGATCACGCTTACTCAGTTCGATCTCAAGATCGAAGGAATGGAAGCTGGAGCGGAAGAGGACGGCCATCTCGGTCAGGGGGATGCCTTCCTCGCGCAACTCCAGAATTTTCTGGGCTACAAAGCGCGACTGGTAGCGCTCGCTATCGGCTTCGATCAACGCCGGCTGAAAGCCGCTGTCTTTTTTGGTGAACAGGTTCTTGGTGTAGCGTTCCTTGGCTTGCAGAATAATTTCGTTCGACAGGTCAAGGATCGGCTGGGTACTACGGTAGTTTTCTTCGAGCTTAATGACCTTGGTGTCGGGAAACAGATCCGGGAATTCAAAGATATTGCGGACGGTGGCGCCACGAAAACTATAGATTGACTGGGCATCATCACCGACCGCCATGACGTTGTCGTGCACGTGGGCCAGCAAACGCACGATTTCGGCCTGGAGCCTGTTTGTATCCTGATACTCATCGACCATGATGTAGCGATAGGTATGGGAGAGACGCTCTGCGACCTCCGGGTGGGTGCGCAGCAGTTCGCGCAAATGGGTCAGCAGGTCGTCGTAGTCGAGCAGGCTGCGCTCACGTTTGTACTGCCGGTAATATTCTTCAATCCGGCCGAGGTCGTCGAGTTCGGAAAACAAGTGGGGAAACTGCGAGTCGAGCACTTCCGCCACGCTGGTGGTCTTATTGGCCGCCAGGCTGATGATCTCGGCAATCGTCTGCTTCCGTGGGAAGCGGCGCTCTTTTTTATTCAATCCCATGTTGCTGCGGAACAGATTAATAACGTCCTCGGAGTCGCTCCGGTCCAGAATCGTGAAGGCGTTGGCAAATCCGAGTAGGGAGGCGTAGCGCCGCAGGACGGTATTGGCAAACGAATGAAACGTCCCACCGGTCACCTTATCGCAGCGGCCACCCATGAGGGCCTCGGCGCGTTGAATCATTTCTTCCGCTGCCCGGCGGGTGAAGGTCAGAAGGAGCAGACAAGCCGGATCAACGCCTTCTTCAATCATCCGCGCGACCCGAAATATCAGGGTGCGCGTCTTGCCGCTGCCGGCTCCGGCCAGCACCAGTACCGGACCGTCGCGCGTGGTGGCGGCCTCGTACTGGCTGGGGTTCAACTCGTGCTTGTAGTCGATGGTAAATTGCCGTGGTCGATGGCTCTCCGCATCCGACCGCAGCGTATATTTCTCAGGACGGCTCTCGTCGCGTTCCACATTGCGTACTGTATAGTGGCTAGTGGCCAGTGGCTAGTGGTTAGTGGAAAATCGGAACTCTCCACTGGCCACTGGCCACCAATCACTCTCTCCGGTATGTAGGAGGCGATGAGCGGCAGAACCGAACACCTGGACCTGCGCGGCGTCAAATGTCCCTTGAATTGGGCCAAGGCTAAGGTGCGACTGGAATACCTCGACCAGGGCGACCACCTCGAACTCGTCATTGACGACCCCAAGGGCCGGCGTGATATTCCTCGGGCCGCGGAGGCGGAAGGCTATGCCATTGTTGAGATTGAAGCGACGGTCGAATCGGATACCTCTCAGCAGTGGCGCATCGTGATTGAGAAATAGCATGGCAAACGATAATCCGAAATTCGACCTGCTCAGGCTCGCCAAAGCGGTGTTTCAGCATAGGCGGACCAAGCACCCGTACGGCTCCAACTACGCCGTCAGCATCCGTATGGGCCATGCCGACATTCAGGATTTCACGGCCATTGCCGACATCCTGCTGGCCGTTGAAGAGCTGGGCTACGAGATTAGGAAGAAGCCGGAATAGGCGGTTTTTTCCTTTTGGCTGAGACCGCCGCGACCCAGCTCTCAACTTTCAGGTCCGTCTTTGACGCAATCAGATCAAAGTGGTGATCCGCGTGTAAGAGAATGAGATGATGCTCCTGCGCGACAGTAGCAATGAGCATATCCGTATTTGGAATCGTCACCCCGCGTCTTCTCAGGCCGAAAGCCTGCCGGTAACTCTGTGTCCAGATATCCGCACTGATGGGAAATTGCCGGAGGGCGGAGAGTTCTTCGAGGAGCGCGGTATAGCTCTTTTTATCTCGGGCTCCGCTCAGGAGTTCCAACATCACCAGAGGCGTTGTCCCCCCTCTTCTTTCAGACAAAATGGCATGGACACGCTGACGGATGGCGGGCGGCCCATCAGGATGAAGCGCCCAAATCCAGATGGACGAGTCAATCAGGAAGAAGTCTTCAGTCATCTGAGCGCATGCGGTCCAGGTCGTCAGTATCAATCGTCAGGGTCGTCTTTCCCAATCGTTGGAGAAGACGTTCGAGCCGTTTCTGGCGAACCACCTCCTGAAGTGCCAATTCGATACACTGTCGTTTTTTCTTTGCCCCGGTGACGACCATTGCCTCACGAAGCAGACCTTCGTCAATCTCAATAGTTGTTCTCATATGCCTTTTTATACAATTTATTATGCTTTCATTCTATGCCTTCAATGTAAACATCTTATGTATTCTCATGGCGCGGCGGCTCGCTCAAACACCTGCTCGCCGGTGGCAAACAGCAGCCAGACCACTGCCCCGAAAACATACAGTCCAGAGGCGATCAAAAAGACCAGGCTCCACGAACCGGTGGCATCCAGGATGTAACCGGTCAGGGTCACTCCGATAATACCCGGAATCGTTCCGGCCGTGTTTGAGAGACCCAGCAGAATACCGGCGTAACGCGGGCCGATATCGAGGTGATTCACCGCGAAGCCGGACAGGGCAAAAGCGCCCAGCCCCAGCACACAGCACATATAGCTGACCGCCTGGAGGGCCGAGGTGACCCCGCCGATCAGAAAGAGAAACAGCGCCGGACCGAAAAAGCCTATGCTCTGCATCAGCTTGCGGACAAAGGTGACGGACAGACCGCGTTGCAGCAGGCTGTCCGCGACCCAGCCGGCGACATTGGCCATGACAAACATGGCCAGCCAGGGCAGGATGGTGTACAGCCCGACCTGGCGGAGATCGACCCCGAGCGCCTGGTTAAAATAGGGCGGCAGCCAAGTCAGAATCACGTAGAACCCCCAGTTGGAACAAAAGTGGTTAATCACGATGGCCCAGACCGCGGTTTTGGACAGCAGCCGTCGCCACGGGATTGTGAGGTTGGCTGGAATCGGGGGAATATGCTCACGAATATAGGCAACTTCTGAGGGAGCGATGGTAGGGTGCGTTTCCGGTGTGTCGGTGGCACGGTAGTGCCAGAAGAGATACCAGACAAACCCCAACCCGCCAAACAGATAGAACACCATCGGCCAGCCCCAGACCACCACTATGGTCGGCGTCAGTAGCAGAGCCGCGACCGTGCCGAGGGAGACGCCGCTCACATTGAGCGCGGCTGAGCGGGCCCGCTCCTGACCCGGCACCCAACGGGCAAAAAGATTATAAATCGCCGGAAAGGCCACGCCCTCCCCCAGGCCCATGCCAACCCTGGCGAGAAAGAGCACGGTGAGTGAAATCGCCGCTGCAGGCGGCGTGACCAGGGTAAAGAAGGACCACAGCTATACACCCCAGCCGAGGACTATTTTTCCACCATAGCGGTCGGCCCTAGCGCTCCTCTCCGCTGACCTTATGCATCGAGCCATCGCCGAGTTCGTAATAGACGGCAACCCGCTCGCCGGCGGACAGAGGTGCCAGGCGGAACTCGGACGGGTGCGCTTCGTAGTAGAGCTGTTCGGCTTCTTCGCACCGGGCAACAAACGCCTCAAGCGCAGCCTGATAGCGGCTCTCTGAGACCTTGAGCTGGCTCAACTGGAAGAGTTCGTCATCCGCCTGATGGAGCTGTTGCCAGACGGCCGGTCCGTTATCGACAAGCCAGGCGTCAATCTGCGCGAAATGGAGGCTCAGAGGCCGCGTTGCAGCCGCATACTGCTGCTGGAGCGTCAGGGGAGGTCCCGCAGGCGGCCGGGACGCGGTTGAGGCGCGTCTCCCCCGTTGGGGGGCTGGTGCCATATTTTCATTCTACGAATGAACCGAACGGCAAAACAAGACAGGTTTGGAGTCCGGGCAGTATGTCCACACTCACAGTTACACCCGAATCCGGGTCCAGCCGCCGGCCTGCCAACTCCAGACAAAGGTCACGGACTGGAGGATACGATAGGCGAGGTTGGCTATCCAGATCGCCAGCAGGCCGAATCCCCATATGGCTTGCATGGCAAAGGCGATAGGCAGAAACAGACACCACTGCATAGTCAGGGAGATCACCATCACCCGCCGGCTGTGCCCAGCGCCGTAGTGGGCATTCATTAACACGACACCGAGGGCTTCGAGCGCCATGGTGGCGGCGGTGAGTTGCAGCGGCAGCCGGGCGAGCGTCAGCGTTGTCGGGTCGTGTAGGAACAGCAGCAGAAACAGGTCGGGCGCGAGTAAGGCCGGCAGGGCCAGACCGCCGACCACCAGCATAGAGAGTCGGGTTACATACCAGCCCCAGGCCCGTGCCTCCTGCACCTTACCGGCACCCAGGGCTTGGCCGACAAAGGAGGCCGCGGCCAGTCCGAACCCGTTCGTCAAGAGCAGCCACAGCAGCAGCAGGTTAGACAGGACATGCCCCGCGGCCAGTTCCGCCGTACCGATATTGCCTAGAATCCAGAAGAAGGCCAACATGCCGGCAGCAAAGAAGACATGCTGAATACCGGCCGGAATCGAGAGCCGTAACAGGGCCGACAGAGTGGCCCGGTCCGGCCAACGGACCAGAAAGCCCCCGTCACGGGCGTGGCGCAGGGCGGTGAGCAGATATGTGGCCGACCCGATGTACAATGCCACAGTAGTGCCGATGCCAGCTCCAACGACACCCAGTCGCGGAGCGCCGAGGTTGCCGAAGATCAAGACCCAGTTGAGGAAAATATTGGTCACATTCATCAGGATAATGGTACGCATATAGAACTTGGACAGGTTGACCGCGTTCCAGTAGCCACGGAAGACAAAGTTGACGCCCATGGCGAGCAGGCCGACCAGACGCGCCTGAAAATAGATCGTGCCGTGGTCGGTGACCGCAGCGTCCTGGCTGAGTACGGAGAACAGGGTCGGCGCGAGATGGATCAGCAGGGCCGAGGTGGGCAGACCGAGCAGCAGGACGAGCAGCAGCCCGCCGTTCAACGGCACGGCGATTTCACCCAGGCGCCCGGCCCCCAGCCAGCGAGCCGAAGTCGCCTGCACGCCGGTTGCCAAACCGATGATGAACGCCCCGCAGGTAAAGGTTGAGAACTGGGCCAGCCCGACCGACGCCAGGGCTTCGTCTCCGAGTACGCCCAGCATGGCCGTGTCCACCAGATTCATGATGTTCTGGGAGATCATGCCGCCCATAATGGGCAGGGCAAGGCTGAGCGTCCGGCGCAGGCGGGAGGTCACGAGGATTTGGGTCTGTCCGTGGGCTTAGCCGCTCTCAAAGCTGATCCTGAGTCGGGTGCCGGTGGCCTGCGCGATCCTTCCCAGCGTCCTGGTAGATGGGTGGACACGACCGCCTTCGAGCCGCGCTACCACCGATTGCGTGGTCTTCATGCGCTTGGCAAGTTGTGCCTGCGTAAGCCCGGCACTGACGCGGGCTGCAATCAACACACGGGCCAATTCAAACTCCGGCTCCAGTTCGTCATAGGCGGCTCGATAGTCCGCATTCCGACTCCATTTCTTGTGCAGGTCGCTCACCTTGCTCATTGCAGTACCTCTTTGGCGCGTCTCAACGCCAAGTCAATCTCCTGGCGGGGCGTCTGCCGTGTCTTTTTGATAAAGGCCCGTACCACCACAACGCGTTTCCCCTGAACGGTGACATACAACGCTCGCGATATTCCATCCCTACCCTTCATTCGCATTTCCCATAGTGGACCGGTCAAATGCCTCACATACGGCGCGCCAACGCGCTCCAGTCCAACCGCTTCTATCAACTCACAGATACGGACAAACCGCGCACGCATATCGATGGGTAAAGCGGCGAGTTCCTTGTCCACAGTCGTATTCAGGGTCTCGATGGTCCAGTCCACGGGCAACGGAGTATCGCATATTTGATATATGCTGACAAATCGGCCCAGCGGTGAGGCAAGTGGACAGGACCAGAGCAACTCATCAGCGCCCGCATCTTGCATTATAGTTCATGCATGCCCTTCGATAGAAACACTACGCGGACTCGCCAATGAAGAGAAGATTATGACGACGAGATTTTGGTTATACCTCGCCCTACATTTCATCCTTCTAGGCTCGGATGTAGAGTTATGATTTCAAATGCGGGCTTACCGTGGATTCGAGATTTGTACAAAAATTTTCGTATTGAAATTATTCCGACGACTCGCTTTGTCGCTGCTGGTGGGGTCAGACACAGGGTCGAGGACGTTGTTGTCTTCAATTACGATACTCAAGGTCAACTTCTCTGTATATGAAAATTTCCACCATGTATTATGCGGAGTTCTGGAGAACATTGTCGTCAGGTCCAATATTCTGAAATCCTGACTCCCGAAGCAGACGCCGGAAACCCTCCACTGTTTGATCCTTTTCCTTGTCAATCATTTCTTGCTTCCTGAGTTTAGATGCTTCCCGAAAGTCTCTGGAAGCCGCTATATCATCTTAAATCCAAACCTCTCACCATCACCCTCTCCCAATAAACGGCATTTTGGTGGCCATGACGGTCATGAACTGCACGTTGGCGTCGAGCGGCAGGTTGGCCATGTACACCACCGCCTGGGCGACGTGTTCTACATCGAATGTCGGCTCGGCGGCGACCGTGCCGTTCGGTTGCGGGACGCCGCGTTGCATGACCGCGGTCATGTCGGTCCCGGCGTTACCGATATCGATCTGGCCGCAGGCAATGTCGTACTTGCGCCCGTCAAGTGAGGTCGATCTGGTCAGGCCGGTCATGGCGTGCTTGGTCGAGGTGTAGGGGGCGGAATTGGGACGCGGTACATGGGCCGAGATAGAGCCGTTGTTGATGATACGACCGCCCCGGGGGTCCTGGTCTTTCATGATCTTGAAGGCTTCCTGGGTGCAGATAAACGCGCCGGTCAGATTGACGTCCACAACAGCCTTCCACTGTTCATAGGGTAGTTCTTCCAAGGGGATGGGTGGAGCACCAATGCCGGCGTTGTTGAATAACACGTCGAGCCGACTAAAGGTCGCTTGGGTTGTGGCAAACAGGGTACGAATGGCGTCGGGGTCGCTGACATCGGTGGGCGCAACGAGCGTCTGCGTCTCGCTGCCGGCCTCTTTTGCCGTTGCTTCCAGCAGTTCGGCCCGCCGCCCGGCCAAGACAACGGCATAGCCTTCCCGGACAAGCGCCAGGGCACTAGCCTTGCCAATTCCGGTGCCCGCTCCTGTGATGAGGGCGACCTTGGTGTGTGTACTCATGGGTGTGCTCTCCTTTGCGTGTGGGCCGGAGAGGGAAACCCACCCCGGCCCCTTGGGCCACCCCTCCCGAGAGGGAATTTGAGAAAGGGCATTTACCGTGAAAAGGACTCCAGGATTTTATCCCGATAGTGGTCGCGTTGTTCTTGGGTTGTACCGGTGTTGGGGACGGCGAGAATGGTCGTGTCGAGCAGCCCTTCGCGCTCGTTCAGCTTTGCGCGGACGCGGTCAATCGGACCGACCGCGCAAAAGGCATCGACCATTTCATTTGGAATCAAATCAAAGCCTTTGTCCTTGTCTGGGGTCTTCTGGAGCGCCCTGACCTTTTCAACCGTTTCGCTAAAGCCGTGCGCGATAAAAATATCATCGTAAATCCGAGCCCAGATGCTGAACAGCATGGCCCCCGCGCCGACCCGGTGGGCGGTCGCCAGATCGTCGTCAATGACCACAAAGCACTGGCCCAGAACCTCAACATCGGAGCGGCTACGACCGGCCCGGTCGAGCCCGGTTTTGAGCGGTGGCAGGATATTATCGCGGACATGCTGCGGCGAGAACATCGGATTCCCGATGAGGCCGTCACCCAGCTCACCCGTCAGGGCGGCCATACGCGGTTTGACCGCGGCAACATAGATGGGCACCCGTGGCCGTGGCTTCGGATTCGGACGTGGGAAGAAGTTACGGGCGCGGATATTGTAGAACTTGCCCTCGTAGTTCACCTCGCCACCCGGCTCGGCCTTATCCATAATGAGATGCAGGACCTCAATATACTCCCGCATTTGACTGACCGGTTTGCCCGCGTCCTGTCCGGCGTACCAGTTGTTGTTGCGGTGTTGGTGGGCAACTCCCAGGCCGAGCGTGAACCGGCCCTGACTCAGCAGGTCGAGGTCCAGAGCCTGAAAGGCGAGCATCACTGGGCTGTGATTAAAGGCCAGCACCACGCCGGCGCCGATTTTTATCGTCTGAATATTGGGCGCGATGCCGGCCAGGGGAATGAGCGCGGAATTGGTCAACTCGGCCTGCCACAGAGAATCAAATCCTGCGGCCTCATATTTCTTTACCCAGCCGACCATTTCGTCGTGGGCGGCGGCGGCGAGAAACATTGAGTATTTCATGCGTGAATTCCTTCCATAAAAAGACAGGGGCGCAGCGTGCTGCGCCCCTCCACAAAAACAAACAATAGAGCGGCGGATGACTACGCCGGCGGTTCGTGCTGTCCCCACTGATCAAAGTGGGTCACTTGGGACACAGGGCGACGGGTGACCGGTCCGAATTTTCCCGAAGGAAAACCGATCGGAATGGTTGCCACCACACCATACTCGAACGGGATTCCCAGGCGCTCCTGCAACTCGTCTTCAAACATCTGGTGCATGGTCGTCAGGCTCGCCCCCAGACCAAGCGCGCGACAAGCCAGCAAGATGTTCTGCACGCAAGGATAGATGGAGCCGTAGGAGGGCGGGGCCTTGCCTTCGCGTTTTTCCGCGGGCACGGAAAACGGCCAATCTCGTTTGCCGCAGACCAGCAGCAGGACGGGTGCTTCGTGCATATGTTCAGCCAGGTGCATCGCGGCCCGAACAGTCCGAGCCCAGGACGATTTATCGCTCGGGTCAACCTTCAGGGCGTTACCGAAGCGATCCAGCATGGCTTGATGATAGCGTTCCTGAAAAAACTTCTTGTTGTCCGGGTCCTGGAGCACCACAAACGCCCAGGCCTGAAGATTCTGCCCGCTGGGTGCTCGTATCCCGGCGTCAAGAATTTTCCGTATCATCTCTGTCGGGACGGGGTCGGATTTGAGCCGCCGCATTGCCCGCATTGAGTGTATGGTTTCAAAGACCCCCATTTCTTCGGCCATCGTATTCCTCCTTCTCGGTTCAGGACCGTTACACACCCTTGAGTAAGTGTTTGGCAATGATTATGCGTTGAATCTGAGACGTGCCCTCATAAATCTGGAGCAGTTTGGCGTCGCGCATCAGCTTTTCCACCGGATACTCGCTGAAATAGCCATAGCCGCCGAAAATCTGGACCGCGTTGGTGGTGATCTGCATGGTCCGGTCGGCACCGAACGCCTTAGCATAGCTGGACACAATGGACGAGGGCGCGCCCTGGTCGAGCAGCCAGGCGGCTTTATAGGTCAGGAGCCGCATGGCTTCGAGTTCGATCGCCATATCGGCCAGCATGAACTGGACGGCCTGAAAATTGGCGATGGCCTGGCCAAAGGCCTCCCGCTGCTGAGCGTACTTGACCGATTCGTCCAGCGCACGTTGGGAGATGCCGATGGCAAAGGCGCCCACCTCGGGCCGGCTGCGGTCAAACGTCCGCATGGCGATCTTGAAGCCCTGGCCTTCCGACCCGACCAAGCCGGCGCGCGGCACCTTGACGTCCTCAAACACGATCTCCGCGGTGTCTGACGCCCGCTGGCCCATCTTGTCGTGCATGCGGTTGGCCGTCACGCCAGGGGAATCGGCCGGCAGTACAAAGCACGACACCCCCCGATGGCCCTGGCTTTTATCCTCGGTCGCAAAAGTCACATACCAGTGCGCGACCGAGCCGTTGGAGATAAAATGTTTTGTTCCGTTGAGGACAAAATCATCGCCAACCTTGCGATAGGTTGTTGAGATCGACGCGGCGTCAGAGCCGGCACCGGGCTCAGTCAGGGCAAAGGCGGCGTAGACCGGCTCGGAGATGAGCTGGCCAAGATAGGTCTTTTTCTGTTCCTCGCTCCCCGCCACCAGGAGGGGCGTGGTCGCCAGATTATTGGCCACCATATTGAGCGCCATACCCGCACAGCCGTAGACAATCTCTTCATCAATCAGGCAGGTATCAAACACCTCAAGTCCCAGGCCGCCATACTGGGTTGGCACGAGCGGGTTGAGGATGCCCAGCTCCCAGGCTTTGCGGCAGACATCGTCCGGGAACTCCTGCTCTTTGTCGTATTTTGCCGCAACTGGAATCATCTCCTCAACGGCAAACTTGTGGACCGTGTCTTTGAGTTGTTGTTGTTCCGAGGTCAGTTCAAAGCCGTACACGATGGACTCTCCTTATGCTCTCTGAATAATCAACGCGTGATAGCACACATTATTGTAGCCATGGTAAACAACCGGCCTCTTCCAGAATGGGGTCCAAAGCCGCTTGCTCTTCGACTTTCGCGTACCGTTCCCGCAGAACGCGAAACGACCGGGCGTGATATTTCTGCGTGCCCTGGGAATACTCCGTGCCACGCAGCATGACCGAAAACGTCTCTTGACCGGCCGCCAGGGCCTGGGCGTTGGCCGCAGTCCAGGGCAGAAAGGTCTGACCGATTTCTTTGAGGATGGGTTTCAGCGTTGGGGCCAGGTCGTCCCAGGTCTCTAACGCGCCCTCATCCTTGGGGTCCAGCATCTGTAGCGCCCAGGAGAGGACGTTCGGGGCCACCGCCCGCATGATCGTGCCGGCCGAGGGATCGGTGGAACATTGGTGCAACTGAGCGGCCAGACCAAAATCGCCAAACGTGGGCCGGCCCCCGAACAGATACATGCGTTGGGCGAGGTGCGGTTCGAGCAGTGCCAGCAGACGATCGAAGGAAGACTCGATATGCTCCCGGGTCTGCTCGCTTGAGCCAACAAAAGACAGGCGCGGGACCATACGCGTCCGGATTTGCTCGGTCGCCGCCACATATTCTTCCTCACTCAGCCCCGGCCGGGTCAGGCGCGCAATGCGTTCAGCCGTGGATTTCTGGTCGGGGGCATACGTCCAGCGGTAGTGAAACATCTGCTTATTGCCCCACTCGTCGCCATACTCTTCGATCAGGGCGGACAGGAAGGCCAGGGTCGGATCGCTCGGATAAATGGACGGCTCGGGCTGGAGTTTCTCAAAATGCTCCATGATGGGCGTGGAATCCTGCATACCCTGTCCGTCCGGGGTGACGACGAGCGGCACCAGGGGCAGCTTGGCGTAGCGCGCGAATTCTTCCTGGTTGGTGGAATCGCGGGCGACCCATTCATGCGGAATCTGCTTGTACCGAAAATAGGCCCGGACTTTTAAGGAGTAGGGCGACAGCTCGACACCAAAGAGACGGTAGGCTTGGGACATATCATCCTCACGCGGACCTGATTGAGACCCGGCTATTGCCCGTTAAAGCGGGGCGCGCGTTTCTCCAGGAAGGCCGCAATGCCTTCTTTGCCGTCGTCGGTCTTGGCGCGCGTGGCAATGGACTGGGTCTCGTTTTCCATCTGGGTTTCAAGCGTTTCCGTCCAACCGCTGTGGAGGAGCCGTTTGGCGCCCCCGAACGCGCCGGTTGCCCCCGAGGCGAGATCGGTGGCCAGTTTTTCCGCCTCGGCCAGCAAATCCGCGTCCGGGACAACACGGTTCACAATGCCCCAGGCTTCGGCTTCCTGGGCTGACAGCAGCCGGTTGGTGACCGCCAGTTCAAAGGCCCGTTTCATGCCGACGATGCGCGGCAGGAAATAGGTCGAAGAGCCGTCCGGAGTCAGCCCGGCGCGCGTATAGGCCATGGTGAATTTGGCCGACTCGCCGGCAAAAACAATGTCACATGAGCACGCCAGGCTCATGCCCGCTCCCGCGGCTGTGCCGTTCACCGCCCCGATCAACGGGGCGTCCATACGGGCAAAACGCGACACTGCGCCGTGCAGATAGGTGGTCACTTCTTTCATATGGGCGGGCAGTTGGTCGCCCTGGGCAGCAAAGCTTTTCAGGTCCCCACCGGCGCAGAACATGCGGCCGTTGCCGGTCATGACAGCGGCTCGAATATCCGCATCTTCGTCGCATTCGAGCGACACCTGCATCAGATCGCGCGCTAGGTCGATATTGAGCGCGTTCGCGGCATCCGGCCGGTTTAATGTAATGATTGCGATCTGGTCTTTTTTTTCAAATTGCAGGGCGGTGTAGGTCATGCGGTCCTCCGTCAGACGAAGCGGTTCTAGAGTCCTCGTAAAAGATCGGCTATGGCTTGCCCGATTTCCTGCGGCGCGTCTTCCTGAATAAAGTGCGAACCCGTGACAGTGATTTCTTTTTGATTCGGCCAGGCACGGCAATACTCGCGTTGCGAGCCGGTCAGGAGCGCCCCGGGGTCGGCATTCACAAAGAGCTTGGGTACATCGCTGGTTGACAACCACTGCCCGTATTGTTCGACGATCTCAACCACGTCGGGCGGCTCGCCCTCAATCGGAATCTGACGCGGCCAGGTCAACGTGGGCCGGCGCGACTCGCCCGGCTCGGTGTAGGGCTTGCGGTAGACGGCCATTTCTTCTTCGGTCAGTTTCCGCACCACGCTGCCGGGCAGCACCCGCTCGACAAAGACGTTATGCTGGAGCACCATCTCCTCCCCGGCGGGCGAACGAAAGCCCTGAAAGACCTTGCGCGCGGCCTCGGGGAAGGTCTGCCACGTCAGGGGACACACAATGGCCTCCATATAGACCAGGGCCTTGAGGCTGTCCTGATGACGGCAGGCCCAGTGGAAACCCAGGGCCGAGCCCCAGTCGTGGACCACCAGGGTGACGTTCTTCGTGTGCTGGTCGAGCCCAAGCGCGTCAAACCAGGCATCCAGATAGCGGGCGTGATCAACAAAGCGGTAGGAGCCGGCGGGGTTCTTGCCCGAATCGCCCATGCCGATCAGGTCGGGCGCCAGGCAACGCGCACTACCTTCGACCTCGGCAATAATGTTGCGCCACAGATACGAAGAGGTCGGGTTGCCGTGCAGAAACACGACCGGGTCGCCGCTACCAGTATCGACATAGGCCAGCTCACTATCGAGCACGGCTACCCGTTTTCGTTCATACGGATCGTTAGCTGAAATAGACTGACTCATACTGTTCTCCTCAAAAGTTTTCTCTCCCCTGTCGTTATTCCCTCTCCCCCAAGGGGAGAGGGCCAGGGTGAGGGGTCTTCCTACTCACTCGTCCCCGCAATATCCGCCATCAAGGCCAAGGCTTCGGGCTGACCCGACTGCACCATCATGGTGGAAACTCCGGCGGACTCCCAGACCTTGAAACGCTCGCGAATCCGCTCCGGTGGGCCGCATAACGAAATTTCGTCGCACAGCTCATCCGGGACCAACTCGGTCGCCTCTTTTTTCCGGCCGGACAGATAGAGGTCCTGGATCTCGGCCGCCACGTCGGCATAGCCATACTTCGAGACCATCTCATTATGGAAATTCCGGCCCTTGGCCCCCATGCCACCGACGTAGAGCGCCAGGGTCGGCTTGAGTTGGGCCAGGCAGTCTTTGACATCGTCTCCGATCACAACGGTACAACCGGCCAGAACCTCAAAGTTCTCCAGCGACTTGCCGTTGCCGGCCCGGGCAAAGCCCTTTTCCAGGTCGGACGTAAACATATCCATCCGATAGGGTGAGAACCAGATCGGCAGCCAGCCGTCGGCGAGTTCGGCCGTGATGCGGATGCTGAGCGGCTTCATGGTTGCCAGATAGACGGGCAGGCGGCGCGAGTGCAGGATCGACTTGAGGGGCTTGCCCAGCCCGCTGGCATCTTCTCCCTGATAGGGCAGTTGATACACTTTACCGTCTAACGAAACCGGCTCCTGGCGATCCCAGATCTTGTGCAGGATTTCCACGTATTCGCGGATGCGGGCGGCCGGGCGGCTGTAGGGCATGCCGTGCCAGCCTTCGATGACCTGCGGACCGGACATCCCCAGGCCGACGATCACCCGGCCGTTCGACAGGGCATCCAGGGTTGACATGGTCATAGCGCACATCGCCGGTGTGCGGGCCGGAATCTGGAGAATCCCGGTACCAAGTTTTATCCGCGAGGTCTTGGCCGCCAGATAGGCCAGCGGCGTCACCGCGTCGGAGCCGTACGCCTCCGCGCTCCAGACGGAGTCATAGCCCAGTTTTTCAGCTTCAAGAATCATATCCAGGGGGAGCTCGACCCGGCCACCGGAATAGCCAATGCCTATTGCAAGTTTCATAGGAACTCCTTTCTTCAGGAGACTGTTTATATCGGACTGTCGGACACGCGGCTACTCGGGAAGGGGGAATCTTGACTTGAGAATATGGCTCGTTTGACAAAAGCCTCTTATGTGGTCACAATAACTACATAATGCACAGTGAACCTCATCAAACAGTTGGCGCGCGCGAATTGAAAACCCGGCTTGGAACGTACTTGCGCCAAGTACAACAAGGCAGAACCCTTGTTGTGACCGAGCGAGGCCGACCGGTTGCAGAACTGCGTCCGCTGAGCATCAAGACCCAAGGCGAAGAGGCCCGCCTCGACGAACTTGTCGCTCTTGGCATACTTAGCCGAAAAGCAAAGGCCCCTTTTTCTCCCTTTACGCCCATTCGTATCAAAGATCCGCTTGTCTCAACGGCTATTATCGAAGACCGTGAGGATCGGTTTTGATTGATTACTTCGATGCCAGCGCTCTAGCGAAACGATACATTCATGAGCCGGAAAGCAATAGGGTCCGCCGCCTGCTCGCACAGAGTATTCCGGTCGTAAGCCGTCTGTCCGAATTTGAGGTTGCTTCAGCTATAGCTCGACGCTGCCGAGAAGGAAGCCTCTCTGTCGCTGACAGAGAACACGCTTTGGAGACTCTCCGTCAAGACCTCACTTCTTCGTGCTACGTTGTTGAACTCTCAGCCGCTATCGGGCCGCTCGCGCACGAACTCTTTACCCGTACCTCGTTAAGAGCCGGAGATGCCATTCAGCTCGCTTCTTGCTTATATATCCAACGGAGATTAGGTCTCTCCATACGCTTTCTTGCATACGATGACCGTTTGAACGAAGCTGCTCAACGCGAAGGACTTTCTCTTGTGGTCTAACGGTCAGGCATCTTTCAGCGCCTCCGCCACGCGCGCATAGTCTTCGAGCCGCGGCAGGATGAGCGGCAGGTCTATCCCGGCGGCTCGATACTCGGCAATCCGTTGTCGGCACTGCTCTTCCGAGCCGATGAGATAAAAAGACGCCACCATCTCGTCAGTAATGAGCTTGACCGCCTCCGTGCCCCCGTCTTTGGCATACGACTCTCGTAACGGCCCAAGAATAGACGGATCAAATCCTCCCTTTTCAAGCAGGATCTCACCCACATAGGCTTCGTCAAGCAGGCGGACAATACGCTTTTTGAGGGTTGGCAGCATGCGCTGCGGATCGTCGGTCAGTCGAATGACCAGCATGCAGGCAATGTCGATCGAATGGGGATCACGACCGGCCTCTTGGGCGGCGCTACGGATCTCTTCCACTGCGTAGGTGACGTAGGACGGGGGCACATAAGCGTTCAATAAAACGCCGTCGGCAATCGCCCCAGCCAGACGCAGCCCTTTTTTTCCGATCGCTGCCAGATAGATGGGCAGATTGGGCTGGACCGGCGTGGTGGCAAGCCGAGCATTCCTGATCGTGAAAGGCCCGGCAGTATCGGTAACTCGCTCACCCGATAGCAGTCGTCTCAGCAGGGAGATGCTGCCCCGCATGGCGGCCTGAGCATTGCCGTAGGCCATCCCCATCCTGCCTTGGATCACCTCGCGTTCGCTGCGCCCCAGCCCCAACACGAAGCGCCCACCCGTAATCCGGTCCAGCGTGGCCGTTGCCATAGCGAGGAGCGCGGGGTTGCGCGTGTACGGATTTGTGACACCAACGCCGAGCTTGATCCGCTCGGTCGCCGCCCCAAGATAGCCGAGCAGCGAGAATATCTCTTCGTGGAAATAGCGCTCCGTGACCCACAGGGATTCATAGCCGGCGTTTTCTGCCAGGAGTCCGTACTGCTTCAGTTCAGGGCCACTCTCGATACCGTGGTAGAGGACAAGACCTGATCGACTCATGTTTCGCTCCGTTCTCGTTTTAGTCTTGCTTCTGGGCGACAAATGTCCAATACGTCGGCACGATATCCGGATTCTCTTGAGTGACGCGGAATCCGGTCTCGTGCAGCATGGCAAGAATATCACTCCGGGTGTTGACAATATTCCCCCAAGTGACCTCGAACCATTGCTCCAGGATACTCATGGTAAAGCGCCGGTCGTGCAAATCGGCGCCCGTTTCCGGGGCACACCGATCGACCAGCAGCAGGCTGCCGCCAGGCTTGAGCGCCCGTTGGCAGCCCCGTAGGATGTCAACTTTTTTTGCGTCGGGGAGTTCGTGAAAGACCTGGACCATGGTGACGAGATCACACTCGTTCTCAAAGGACATGGCTTCCCCACCGACGGAGCACACGTCTACCCGTTCGCTGAGCTCTTGCTCCTGAAGCATCTTCCGGGAGGCCTGCACAAAATAGGGCAGAGGCTCGATGCCGGTCACACGGCAGTTCACGAATTCCTGGGCAAAGCGCGCGATCACGGTTCCACTCCCGGAGCCGATATCCATGACTCTCCCACCAGCCGCGAGTTGCTCTTCCATACCAGGCAGCTTGCGGGCCGCCGCCACCACGACTGGTGCCCGGAGGGCCGAGACCTTACCCTGATGGTGAAAGAAGTCTGCGTCATGGTCGTGAAAAGTTTTGAGGGCTCCGGTCCGAAAGGCGTCGGGATAGGCCGGGAAATCTCGCGACAGGCTGGCCAGGACATGGCTGGTCAGCAACTCGGGAGCATCGTCACCGAGCAGTTCGTCCATAAACGGCGCAAAGGTGAACTGCGTGTCTCCGTCGGCCTGGAGTATTCCCACTGCACACGCAGCCTGACACCAGACTTTTGTCCGCCAGGGGTCGAGTTCCAGGGCCTTGGCTAACGCTTCGGCCGAGGCTGTCCCGCCGTGTCGCCGCATTTCGGCGAAGTACCCCAGCCGGCCGCCGATATCGGTAATATGCGTCGCGTGCAGGCCGAGCATCCAGCTCCGTATCATGCGGGCTTGACTATTTTTTGTCGGTTCTTTGTTGGCCATAGTTGATCCTTAGCTCCTCTGTTTCTGCAAAAATGTGAGAATCGCCTCTCTCGACTGTGCCGGTTGCTCGACCCAGAACACATGGCCGGCCGGTTCCAGGATCACGAGCTCGGAGCCGGCGATGTGTTCAGCCAGGAGTTGTGAATTCTCCCAAGCGATCAAGGCATCGTCCTTTCCCGTAATAACCAAGGTCGGACAGGTAATCTGGGAGAGCCGGTCGAACGTATTGTGCGCATAGGCCGCCCGCATCCGACGCGCAAAGCCTACCGGGTCGAGGGGCTGCTTTTTGCGGGCTTCAATCAAGGCTGGGATAAGCTCAGGATGCTGTTCGACATAGCCTTTGGTAAAGGCAGTCTCGGCGAGCGCCCGCCCGCGCTCTTCCGCTGAGAGCGCAGCTGTCGAATGGGAATTCTGGATAGCCCCGCCCTCCAAGCTAACGGCTTGCGGGCCACCAGGGGTGGTGCAGCCCAACACGAGGGAGCGGACAGCAGCCCCGTGCCGAATGGCCAATTCCTGGGCAATCATCCCCCCCATTGAGACGCCATACACATGCGTGGGCGAGAAGTCCAGGTGATCCATGAGCGCGGCGGTATCATCGGCAATCATCCCCATCGTGTATTCGATGTCCGGCTTTTCACTCTGGCCAGAGCCACGTTGGTCGAAGACGAGGATCTGGAATTGATCCACGAAATCCGGCAGCAGATTGGCAAAAATGCTCCGGTCGCTTTGCGCCCCGTGGATGAGAACAAGCGGGTCGCCTGTCCCGTGCAGTTCATAGGCTAAGTTGACACCGTTGACCCGTGCAAAGGGCATAATACCTCCTGATTATCCGGCTAGACCGCCTGAGGGGTCGCCGCCGGTTTCTTCACAAAACATAACAACATCACACTAGAAAGATTGAAAAACGCACTCATCAGAAAGGCGAGGTCGTAACTCCCGTATACATCATATAGATAGCCTGCGGCCATGGGACCGAAGGCCGCCATGGAGCCGGCCAGGGAAAAAATGAAACCAACGATCGCCCCGACCGCCAGCCGTCCGTAGAAGTCGCCGACGATCGCCGGGAACAGGGCGGTGGTCCCGCCATACGAAAAACCGAACAGCGCTGCCGACGGGTAGAGCAGGGAGAGGCCGGAACTGACTGCCAGCCCAAAGAACGCCACGGCTTCCAAAGTCAGACAGGCGCCCAAAGTCAGCAGGCGGCCATAACGATCGGACAGCGGGCCGGTAATCAGGCGACCGGCGAAACCGGCCAAGCCGATCACGCTGATCAACGTTGCGGCGGTCACCTGCGATACACCCAGGTCTATGGCAAAGGGGACAATATGGACCAGCGGCATGAACACCACCAACCAGGTCATTGTAAAAGCGGCAACCAGCATCCAGAAGGAAACCGTCCGACGGGCGGACGCGAGGGTCCAGGCATCGCGGCGGTCGGGAGAGACATGCGAGCCGGCAAGCGCCTCCTCTGATAATAAAACGGGCTGGATGCCGTCCGGACGGAGGCCCAGACGTTCAGGGTCACGGACGATGAAGCAGGCACACAGCGTAATGAGCACCAGTCCGCCCAAGCCAAGGAGCAGGTAGGAGGTTCTCCAGCCATAGCTCGTGATAAGCAGGGCGGCCAGCGGCGGAACGAAGAAGTTGCCAAAGCTGGAGCCACTTGTGCTCATGCTGAGGGCGAGTCCACGCCGCCGGATAAACCAACGCACCACAGTTGCGTTACATGGCACGAAGGCGGCACTCATGCCCAGTGCAGCAATGCCGCCGAGAAAGAAGTAGAGCTGCCACAGGGCATGCACCTGACTCAGCAGCATGACCCCGCTTCCCAATAGGATTCCACCGATTCCCACTACAAAACGCGGGCCCCAGCGGTCCGTATATACGCCAGCCACAATCCCGAGGGCGCTATACACAAACACGTACACCGCATAGGCGAGGGATAAACTCGTCCGCCCCCAGCCCATCTCCGCCGAAATTTCCGGCATGAACACCCCATACGAAAACTGAATCCCGTACGCGGCGGACAACACCGTGAAAGAACAGCCGACAATCACCCAGCCGTAAAAGAAGTGCGGCTGGTCGGCCGGCACGATGTCGGACGGAAGCTTCACCGGTTCGATGACGCGCATTGAGCTGCAGTATCCGGGGCGGGCAACACTGGGTCAAGAGAGCGTACGCCAACGCCAGGATACGAGGGAACATGGCGCAGGACGGTTACAACCCTAACGCCTTGGCAATGTTGACGCGTTGGATTTCATCCGTGCCACCGGGAATGCGCAGATTGCGCGCAATGCGGAATATTTTTTCGATGCCGGACTCTTTCATCAGCCCATGCGCGCCGTGCAGTTGGACGGCTCTATCGGCCACGCGATACAGCGCTTCGTCGCAGAAGACTTTGAGCGCACACACCGTTTTGATGAGGTGTGGATCGACCTTGAGCGCCCACAAATTCCCCTGGTCGGCCTGCCACAGGCTTTGGAGCGACAGGCTCCGCATGGCTTGGACGTCTAAGTAGGAATCGACCACCATCCACTGTAAGGCTTGAAACCGACTCAGTGGCCCCCCAAACGCGCGTCGATTCTTGATATAGTCGCTACAACGGTCGAGCAGATATTGTCCCAGGCCGGTACACATGCCCCCACGCCGGACGCGAATCCAGTTGATCATTCCCATGCTGAGGTAAAAGCCCTGGCCTTCCTCCCCCCACCTGTGGTCCGCTGAGAGCTGGCAGTTCTCGAATTGGAGCTCACCGGTCATGCCGTCATCCATAATGGTCCGATACGTCCGTCCGATTGTCAGGCCGGGGTTGTCGCGTTCAACGATAAAGGCCGTTGCTCCGGCTCCCCCTTTACTCGGATCGTGCAGCGCACAGACAAAGATCAGGTCGGCATACTGCGCATTGGTAATATAGGCCTTGGTACCATTCACCACCCAAGTGTCTCCATGCTTTTCGGCCCGGGTCTCCATGCCGAGCACGTCAGAGCCGCCTCGGTATTCGGTGATGGCATAGGCGCCGGTTGTTTCCCCTCGGACCAGAGGCAACAGGTATTTCTGCTGCTGCTCCTCGGTCAGAAACATCAGCATGTGATTGGGTCCTTCTGTCCAGGACAACATCCACTGCGCAACCCCGATACCGTGCTGATAGACGGCCTCATGCACAAAAAACATATCCGTCAGACTAAACCCGCCGCCGCCGACTTCTTGAGGCATATGCAGCGCATACAGCCCCCGCTCTGCGGACCGTTTACGAATCGTCTGCTGGGCGGCCAGCACTTCGGGAGCGAGCCGGCCGTCTTCGCGGAGGTAGAGATGCTCGTTGGTAAGATGGTCGGCCAGACTGTGCTCGATGGGAGCAATATCGTTTTCAATAAAGCGGTGGATATCGCGAACTGTTTGCTCAACGTTCGGTGGCGGGGAGAAGTCAATCATACGCTCGTTCGTAATGGATTCCGGTCGGGAATGCTATCCCGACCGGGGACAGCACGGAGCAAAAAAGACAGAAAAAAGGGGGCCGTGCGGCCCCCGTGGTATCAACATTTTCAGCCGGCGAGAGAGAGCCTCCCCCGGCAGCATTCCGGCTTAGTAGTCATCAAAGTCGTCATCGTGGCTATGACCGTCCATCTCGGCTTGGGGTTTTTCGGGTTTCTCGGCCACCGCCGCCTCTGTGGTCAACATCAAGCCGGACACGCTCGCCGCATTTTGGAGTGCGACCCGGACAACCTTGGTGGAATCAATCACCCCGGCTTTGAATAAATTCTCATACTCGCCCGATGCCGCGTTAAAGCCCGCATCGCCCCTCTTACTCTTGATCTGATTGACCACCACCGGAGCGTCCAGGCCGGCGTTGCTCACGATTTGTCGAATCGGCTCTTCAATCGCTCTACGCACGATACTCACGCCCGCATCCCGGTCATCGTTGAACGCAAGCTCATCCAGCTTGGATTGCGCCCGAATCAGTGCGACACCCCCGCCGGGAACGATTCCTTCTTCCGCCGCCGACTTGGTGGCATGCAGGGCGTCGTCCACCCGGGCCTTGCGTTCCTTCATCTCAACCTCAGTGGCGGCTCCGACCTGAATCACCGCCACCCCGCCGGCAAGCTTGGCCAGGCGCTCCTGGAGCTTTTCCCGATCGTAGTCTGAGGTGGTTTCTGCAATCTGGGCACGAATTTGATCCGCCCGCCCGGCGATGTCTTTTTTCTTCCCTGCCCCATCCACAAGGGTGGTGTTGTCCTTATCCATAATGATGCGCTGGCAGCTCCCCAGGTCTGCCAGATCAATATGTTCGAGCTTCATGCCGAGCTCTTCGGCAACCACCCGGCCGCCAGTCAGAATGGCGATATCCTCCAGCATGGCTTTGCGCCGATCACCGAATCCTGGGGCCTTCACCGCGGTGCAGTTCAGGGTTCCTCGAATCTTGTTCACGACCAGGGCCGCCAGGGCTTCCCCGTCAACGTCTTCAGCAATAATCAGCAACGGTCTGCCGCCCTGCGCAATTCTCTCCAGCAGCGGGACGAGTTCCTGCATATTCGAGATTTTTTTCTCATGCAGGAGAATATAGGGTTGCTCAATCTCGGCAACCATCCGCTCCGGGTCGGTCACAAAATACGGGGAGAGAAAACCGCGATCAAACTGCATCCCCTCCACAACGTCCAGCACGGTTTCCAGTCCCTTGCCCTCTTCAATGGTAATCACACCCTCCTGGCCGACGCGCTCCATGGCTTCGGCCAGCTTGCCGCCTATTTGGGCGTCACCATTGGCCGCAATCGTTCCGACCTGGGCGACCTGCTCCTTGCTACGGACTTTACGGCTTTGTCCCTGTACACCCTCGACCACCTTTTCGACCGCGGCATCGATGCCACGCTTGAGGGACATCGGGTCAAACCCGGCCGCTTGGAGCCGCAGCCCCTCAGTCAGGATGGCACGGGATAAGATAGTTGCCGTGGTTGTCCCGTCCCCGGCCGCATCCGCAGTTTTCGTTGCGACCTCACGGATCATCTTGGCACCCATGTTTTCGAATTTGTCCTCGAGTTCAATTTCTTTGACGACCGTTACACCGTCTTTTGTGACAACCGGAGCGCCAAAGCTTTTCTCTAAGAGGACATTACGTCCTCGCGGACCGAGGGTCACCTGGGTTGCGTCCGCTATGATATTTACACCTTTACGAATCCCGTCCCGAGACTCCTCATGTAAATGGACTACCTTACTCGCCATACCACTGATCTCCTTTCACGCACCTCGTGGCCGATATGTATTGTCGCGCAAAGGCAACTTAAGCATCTTTCCTCGAAATGCAAGCGCGGATGGGCCTAGACTGTCATTGACGGGCATGCGCCCAGCGGGCCTGGGGGATATCATCCGGGCTGACCGCCGGGATAGTTGCCAAAGTCTGTTTCCCACGGCGGACAACGACCTCGCCAAGGACCTGGTTACGAAGAATCGGGGCTGCTACCTGGGTGGGTAACTGGAGGGCAATGGAAACGGCACCAACATCGCCTTTTGGCAGCAACGGCGCCGCCGTTGCCGCGGCAACGGGCTGAAAAGCGGACAGGTTGCCGTTCTCAACCCGAACCTCAACCCACAAAAGAGACCCACTTTCGATCAGCGGAAGGCGTGTAAAATTGGCAAACCCCCACTCAAGCAAATCCTCTGCAACACGGAAGCGCACCCTGCTGGTTTTTCCGCCGAAGACGACAGCAATCAAACGCAGCGGACCTCGTTGAGCCGTGGTGACAAGATTAAAGCGTGCTTTGTTCGTAAAGCCGGTCTTGAGCCCATCAACCCCATGGATGCGCCCAACCAGTCGATTGGTATTCGGCAGATGCCTGCGACGGTGACCGAATGACATAGAGGGCTGCGAAGTCCAGGCTAAAACATGGTGATGACGTAAAAGTACCCGGGTGAGCAGAGCGATATCGTCAGCCGAGGCCTTATCCGGCGCGCGGTCGGTTCTGGTTGGCATGCCATTGACCGTACGGTACTGCGTCTGCTCCATCCCTAACTGCAGAGCGCGTACGTTCATCCGTTGCACACATTGGCTGACAGAGCCACAGACGTGTTCGGCAATGGCAACAGCCGCATCGTTTGCAGAGGTGACAAGGACGGCCCGAAGCAGTTCTGCCAGTCGAAAGACCTGACCAGCCCGTAGAGAGATCGTTCGTCCTTTTGTTCGACTCGCCCGCCGGCTAATAGTGACCTTGGTCTCCAGGCTGACCCGCCCTCTTTCAATGTCTTCAAAGACAATGAGGCCTAACATCATCTTTGTGAGAGAGGCTTGGGGCCATATCTTTTGGCTATTGTGGGAAAAGAGCACCTGACCGGTCTGGGCGTCCTGTAAGAGCGCTGCCTCAAAATGTTTGAAAGCAGGCAGTTTCGGCGGTCGAGGAGAGTATTCGCCCCAGCTGAAGGCGAATACTTTCTGCGGAAACCCGCTTAGAAAACTCCCAGCAATAAGGCAGACAATAAGGCCTCGCGCCCACGTGTATGATTGCATCCACCCCTCCTCACCCCCTGCGCATAGCCCGAGTAGAACGTAGGGATACGGCCCTTTGGGGACCATGAATAATTTCTAGTAAAACATTATAACATTCTATATAAAGCATTGTCAATAAAGGACTTTTACTACTAAATATATCCATCTCAGGAGAAGAGAAAGTCAACTTCAGTCCACTACATCTTGTACCTAGCGAGTTCCATCACTCAAGAGCTTGTGGAGAGAGAGAATATCCCTATGAATGGCTGTCAGAATTTTTTGTTGCTGCTGATCCGGTCGAATAGGCAGAGACACTTCTGGGTCGGCCTGAGAAGGAGGAGCCTCAGCCGATGATCGCTGACCGTCCTTTAACCGCTTTTTCGCCCCTGCAATCGTGAATCCCTCTTCATACAAGAGCCGCTTGATATCAAGGAGGGTTTCAACATCGCGCCGGCGGTATAATCGATGGCGCGAAGGAGTTTTCCCAGGCTTGAGAATGGGAAACTCGGTCTCCCAATACCGCAACACATAGGGCTTCACACCAACAATCTTGGCGACTTCGCCAATACGGAAATAGAGCTTATTCGAGAGCTCAAGCTGGTCCACGACAAGCTCAGTCTTGGAGGAGTGGGTTAATGGCCTTTTTCAAGACAGGACTCGGTTTAAACGACAACACACGACGGCCAGATATAATAATTTCTTCCCCGGTCTGTGGATTCCGTCCTTTACGCGGATGTTTCTCGTTAATGACAAAATTCCCAAAGCTCGAGATTTTGACCTTTTCTCCTTTTTCGAGATGACCTTTGATGATTTCGAAGATCGACTCAACCACATCGGTCGCTTCCTTTTTCGAAAAGCCGACCTTCTCGTAAATATGCTCAACAATCTCTGCTTTTGTCATACCGGGCCTCACCATACCCCTCCATCAGTAGGAGGCAAGGAAGCTTTCAGCTCATATCACGGGCAGGAGTCCATTTCACTATGTGCGGGCGCTGCTCCCCAGGTAGCGGATAAGAAGTGCAAGATTGTGTAATACCACGACTTTATTATAAAGAACAACGCTGCGAACATAGTGGAGCCGCGTCTTGAAGTCAAGTTTGAACGCGCCTTGATACCTTGCTTACCGAGAGGGCTTTCAGCAAAGCAGCCCCAACGCTAGGATAAAGAATAAAGAGAGTAAAGGAGGATACCCCTTGCAGGAGATCCGTGCTCAGTTGAGTGAAGACCTAACCGCTGCGACAACAGACCAAGACATCGAAGCTGTGCGCGTTCGCTATCTCGGACGGAAAGGAGCGATCACCCTACTGCGAAAAAACGCTGATTTCTCAGCAATGTCAGGAGCTGAAAGGAAACGCTTTGGACAACAGTTCAATGAACTGAAACGCTTTGCCGAGCAGCAGATCGCAGCCGCACAGGCACGCCAGACCAGTACGGCCCTCGCCCCGCCGAGCATCGATATGACGCTTCCGGGCCTCAACAACCACCTCGGCCACCTGCACCCGATCTCTCTTGTCCAGATGGAACTCGAAGAAATCTTTCAATCTCTGGGCTTTATGATTCTCGACGGTTACCACGTGGAGACGGATTTTTATAATTTTGAGAGCCTGAACATCCCCCGCGACCACCCTGCCCGAGACATGCAGGATACATACTGGCTCAAGAATGGCCTGCTGCTCCGGACGCATACATCGGCCAATCAGGTCCGTGCCTTAGAGCACTATGGTGCACCCGTTCGGGCCATATTCCCGGGCCGTTGTTTTCGAAATGAAGCCATTGACCCCAGCCATGAGAATACGTTCTACCAACTCGAAGGCTTGATGGTGGACAGAGAGATTTCCGTCGCAAATCTGATTGCGGTGATGCGCACCGTGCTGGCCGCGATTTTTCACCGAGAGGTCACGGTGCGCTTACGTCCGGGCTATTTCCCTTTTGTCGAACCTGGCTTTGAGCTCGACATCCAGTGTCTGATCTGTGCAGGCGAGGGCTGTTCAACCTGCAAAAAATCCGGCTGGATTGAATTGCTGCCGTGCGGCCTGGTACATCCTCGGGTGCTTGAATTCGGTCAGGTTGACCCGGACCGCTATAGCGGGTTCGCCTTTGGCTTAGGTCTCACCCGTCTGGCCATGATGAAATATAATATTCCGGATATTCGGCTTCTGAACTCGGGCGATCTTCGTTTCTGCGAGCAGTTTCCAGCAGCCGTCTGAAAAGAGTGAACGTGTCCTCCAATAGATATGAGATGCTGGACACGTTCACTCTTTTGTAGGAGTCAGCCATGCATATCTCCCTTGACTGGATCGCCCAGTACGTAGACCTCTCGGACCTCTCACCCCAAACAATTGCGCACCGGCTCACCATGGCAACAGCTGAGGTCGAAGGGGTTGAGACCCTGGTTCGCTCCCTCGATGGGGTCCGTATCGGTCAGGTCGTAGCGGTCGAGTCGCTGGACGATCAGTACACCTTCGTTTCCGTTCAGTGTGGAACGGAGCAGTTTACGACGGTCTGTGGGGCACCTAATGTACGGGAAGGGATGAAATCAGCCTTTGCCTCCGCTGGAGTGACGATTGCCGGGGGGCAGACGATTACAGAAAAGCAGGTTGGTGGGAAAAAGAGTCAGGGGATATTGTGCTCGTCCGAGGAGTTGGGCATGGGCGGCGGACATTTCGGTATCCTTGACCTCCCCGTGTCTCTTGAGAGCGGAGCGGCTCTGGCCGACCTCATTCCACCCTCAGACACCCTGCTTGAAATCGACAATAAGAGCCTGACCCACCGCCCCGACCTGTGGGGCCACTACGGTATCGCCCGTGAAGTTGCTGCCATTTTTGAGCGACCGCTACGTCCCCTCCAGCTGGTCGATGTGGCACAGTACAACGACTTACCCGCCTATCCTCTGACCCTGGACGATCCCGAAAATTGTCCCTGTTATTGCTGTATCGAGATGACCGGGGTGGCCGCCCTGCCCTCACCCCTGGTGCTGCAATACCGGCTGCACGCCCTGGGACAGCGCACATTCAATATTCTGGTCGATCTCACCAATTATATCATGCTTGAACTCGGCCAGCCCATGCACGCCTTCGACGCGAGCCACCTTCAGGCCGTCCGCGTCGCCCCGTTTGGAACAACGGGCCGGTTTACGACACTTGATGGGCAAGAGCGGCACATGGTCCCGGAAGACCTGATGATCTGGAATGAACGCGAGCCAATTGCTCTCGCCGGCATTATGGGTGGACTGAATAGTGAGGTCAGCGAGACGACCACCAGCCTGCTGCTTGAGAGTGCAAATTTTAAGGACGCGCGCATTCGCCGCACCGCCACCCGGCTCGGTATCCATACCGATGCCAGTCAACGTTTTGAGAAGCAACAGCCACCGGCAAATACGAAAACTGCAACCGAGCGTTTTCTCCACCTGCTACTCGAATCCGGCCTACAGTCCCAGGTACGCTCTCGGTTCACCGCTCAGGGAACATTGAAAGAGCACACCCGCTATCTTGATATTCCGACCGACTTCTTTGATCGACGCATAGGCAACCCGATTGCCCAGGACAAGATGGTGTCCATACTGACCTCGCTTGGTTTTGAAGCCAGTATGACGAACAACACCCTCTCCGTTGGCATCCCTGCGTTTCGGAGCGAGAAAGACATCTCCCTACCGGTTGATATTCTGGAAGAAGTCACCCGCATTCAGGGCTATGACAACCTCGAACCACAGATGCCCCACTTCTCGGTCGAGCGTGTGGCCTTTAATGATCGTCTGCGGACTCAGCATAAAGCCCGGCGTATTCTCGCTCAGGCCCACGGCTTCTCTGAGGTCCACAACTATAGCTGGTTTGACGAAACATGGCTCAAGACACTCGGCTATGAGCCTGAGGCAACGCTGGAGATGGCCAATCCCAGCGCAGAACACAATGTCCGGCTACAGACCACGCTGCTGCCCAATATTTTTGCCGTTGTGAAAAAAAACACAGCCCTGCGGGACCATTTCCGCGTCTTTGAGTTGGGGCGGATATATCTGCCGGCCGGCAAACAGGATCGCATAGAGAAGAATGTGCTGGCCGGGGCAAGCTGTCAGCACGAGCGCCTGGGAGGTTTGGAAGAACATTTTCGTCAGATCAAAGGTGCCCTTGAGGCGCTCGCCGAACAGCTCAGTCTGGGCACCCTGGCGTTTACGCCGGCCACGACAACAACGGCGCCGTGGCACACGCCCGGCGGGTATGTTGACATCACACTCCACGGTGCGGGGGTTGGCCAGCTTGGCTTTCTGTCTGATCCTCTCTTGGCGAAAATTGCATCCGCCGCTCAGGTGGTCTGGTTCGAGCTGGATTTCGACAGGCTTGAAGGGTCAATTTTTCCGGCTACCAGCTACGCCCCGGCCTCTCGCTATCCTGGCTCGTGGTTTGACTTTTCTGTCGTGGCCAACGCCCAGGCGGGTTTTGCCGGGTTGGTCCGCACGCTCGATGAGTTTTCTCACGACCTGCTGAAAAAGAGAGAGTTTATGGCCCTGTATCAGGGCAAGGGGCTAGCGGAAGGGACGGCCAGCTATACCTTCCGTTACTGGATTGAGTCTCAGGACAGCACCCTCACTGGAGAGCAGATAGAAGCCTTCCAGCAGGAGTATATCGCCTTCTTGGAGTCGAAAGGTCTGCGCCTCCGTTAGGGCGAGGAAGGACGACACGGGCGGCATCCTTCCCACTATTCAAGAGGCGCAAAGGGCGAAGCCACCTCCTAGGCTGCGAGACGCTGCTTTGCCACGTCGGTGACAGCGGAAAATGCTTGCGGGTCTTGCATGGCCAGGGCGGCCAGAATTTTTCGGTCGATTTCGACACCGGCCTGAGACAGCCCATGAATGAGTCGGCTGTAACTCAGCCCATTCAGTCGCGCGGCCGCATTGATCCGGACCGTCCATAAACGCCGAAATTCACGCTTTTTATTCCGTCGGTCGCGGTAGGCGTAGACGAGGCCCCGCTCAACGGTTTCACGCGCCTGACGATACTGGCGACGGCGTCCGCCGGTAAACCCTTTGGCCAGTTTGAGAATCCGCTTTCTACGCCGGCGTGCCTTGAAGCCGCGTTTTGCGCGTGGCATACGAACTACTCCTCTCCGTCTCAAAGAGTAAACGTGTCCAGCATCTCATATCTATTGGAGGACACGTTTACTCTTCCTATAAGTAGGGAATCAGTTTTTTGATGGCCTTGGCCTCAGAGGCTGCAACGAGCGCCGGCTGGCGGAGATTCCGTTTCTGTTTTCGGGTTTTCGTTGACAGAATATGACGCAGGTAGGCGCGGCGGCGGCGCACCTTGCCGCTACCTGTGATCTTAAACCGTTTTGCCGCTCCACGGCGGGTTTTAATCTTGGGCATAGTTACCTCGGAACAACAAGAATTGACATGTTTCTCCCCTCCATACGAGGCTGGGGTGTCTCAAGAGAGGCGACATCTTCGACTTTTTCATAGACACGATTGAGCAATTCTCTCCCAATCTCCGGGTGGGTGATCTCCCGTCCTCGGAAAAAGACAGAAACCTTGACCCGGTGTTTTTTATCGATAAAGCGACGGATATGGTTAATCTTGAAGTCAACGTCGTGCTCGCTGGTACGCGCCCCAAGCTTGACTTCTTTGACCATCACCTGGGTCTGATGCTTCTTGGACTCCTGCACCTTCTTTTTCTGCAGATAGCGGAACTTGCCGTAATCCATGATACGGCAGACCGGCGGAGAGGAGTTTGGCGCAATTTCAACCAGGTCAAGCTCTTGGCCCAGCGCTGTGCGGAAGGCCTCGCCCAGCGGCTGAATTCCAACCTGCTCCCCGTCTGCGTCGATGACCCGGACTTCTCGCGCACGAATCTGCTGGTTGATCCGCGTTCCCGTTTCTTTGGCTATGATGCACCTCCCGGGATACGTTCACGCTGCAAGCGCTCAATAAGAGCGTGCACGGACAGCGGGGCGACTTTTTCTCGCTTGCGCACCCGTGGGGCGACTGTCCCGGCTTGCACCTCTTTATCCCCAATGACGATGGTATACGGGATTTTCTGCATTTCCGCTTCTCGGATTTTATAGCCCAGCTTCTCGTTCCGCAGATCCAGCTCGCACCGAATCCCGGCCTGTCTGAGCTGTTCGTCGACTTGCCGCGCATAGGCGTCTTGATTATTTGTCACCGTCACAATCTTCACCTGGACCGGAGCCAACCACAATGGGAAATCTCCACCACAGTGTTCGATGAAGACACCCATAAAGCGTTCGACGGCCCCTAAAACTGCGCGATGGATCATCACAGGACGGGCTTCCTCCCCGTGGGCTGTGACGTAGGTCAAGTCAAAGCGTTCAGGCAGCATAAAGTCGAGTTGAATCGTTGCAAGTTGCCATTTACGGCGTAGGGCGTCGAGTACGATGAAGTCAATCTTTGGTCCGTAAAAGGCACCATCCGCCGCATTGACTTCGTAGGGAATCTCATTTGCCTTGAGGGCTCCATCCAGGGCCGCTTCCGCCCTATCCCAGGTTGCATCGTCTCCCAGTCGTTTTTTTGGCCGCGTCGAAAGATAGAAATACACCTCTTTAAAGCCAAAGGTCTGATAAACTTCGTTAATCATGCGCAGGACGCCACTGACTTCAGCCTCGATTTGTTCCGGCGTGCAGAAAATATGAGCATCATCCTGAGAGAATGAACGCACCCGAGTCAAGCCGGCTAAGACACCCGAGCGCTCGAAGCGATGCAGGCGGGCAAAGTCCGCATAGCGCAGCGGTAGGTCCCGATAGGAGTGCTTTTTGGCCGCATAGATATAGGTGTGACCGGGGCAATTCATGGGCTTGACGCCAAAGTCGCGCCCTTCAACCTCAGTAAAGAACATATTTTCTTTGTAGTTGTCGTAGTGGCCGGAACGGTGCCAGAGATCAACATCAAAGATCTGTGGGGTCAGCACTTCCTGGTAGCCATAGCGCTGGTAAAGCCCCCGGATATATGAGACCAGTTCATTATAGATAAAGGCCCCTTTGGGGTGAAAAAATGGACTCCCCGGCGCAACTGGATGAAAGCTAAAAAGATCAAGTTCCTTTCCTACACGACGATGGTCACGCCGCTTGGCTTCCTCAAGCAAGGCGAGATGTTGGCGGAGTTCTTTGGGCGTGGCAAAGGCCGTCCCGTAGATGCGCTGGAGCATCTCGTTTTTTTCGTCTCCCCGCCAATACGCGCCAGCCACGCTGGTGAGTTTAAAGGCCGGTATGCGACCGGTTGACGGGACATGTGGACCGCGGCACAGGTCAACAAACTCACCTTGACGGTAAAGCGAGACGATTTCACCCTCCGGGATGCTGGCGATAATCTCAGCTTTGTATGCTTCGCCCATCTGGGTAAAGAAGCGAACGGCGTCATTGCGCGGCACTTCTTCGCGGCTGACCGGGAGGTTTTCTTTGACGATGGTTCGCATCTCCGCTTCGATGCGTTCCAAATCCTCCGGTGTGAAGGAACGCTCGTGCTTAAAGTCGTAGTAGAATCCACTCTCGATAACGGGGCCAATCGTTATTTGGACTTCAGGAAAGAGGCGTTTGACTGCTTGCGCCATGAGATGGGCAGTCGAATGGCGCAAGACTTCGAGCCCTTCAGGAGAGGAAGGGAAGATAGGCTCGGCCTCCTCAGTGACCAAGGGAGACGACACGTCTACGGCTTTCCCATCCACTCGGGCGGCAATAGCTTTTGAGAAACGCCGACTGAGGTCTTCTGGCGCGCCAGCACTCATTTTGTTGTCAGTGAGCCGCTCACTGGTGTTGGAAGTGCGCTGTTGAACAATGTCATTCATATGAAAAAGAAAAGAGGCATCACCAATCTTCGACGCCTCTTTCCCCTCTATTCACGCATCAGAGGGGTGGCTTTACTTCGTTGTCATAAGATGAGGTATAGGCCCTGAGTTGTACATATGGTCTAGGACATAGGCACGGGCGGGATTGAACCGCCGACCCCTTCCGCGTCAAGGAAGTGCTCTCCCACTGAGCTACGTGCCTGCAGGTCGCTCCGCTGTTCAATAGTGGCTTGGTGCGTACCAATTTTCCTATGGCGTGTCAAGAAAATGGCTACGCCGCACTTTCCGGACGGACCTGAACGCTGACACTCGCTTCAACGTCTCTGCTGAGACGAATCGGTACGGTATAGGTGCCCAACTGTTTAATGGGCTCAGCAAGGATAATTTTCCGTCGGTCTATGGTCACGTTTTGGGCCTGAAGCGCCTTTTCAATATCGATATTCGTCACGGAGCCAAAGAGCTTGTCCTCTTCTCCGGCACGCGCCATGATGGACAGGGTAAGGCCGGACAGCCGGTCGCGGACAGCGTTGGCGTTCTGCTGCGCGCGTTCTCTTTTCCTTGCAGCCAGACGTTTCCGGTGCTCTAAGACGCGCACGTTGCGGCGGCTGGCCGTCAGCGCAAGGCCGCGTGGGAGCAGATAGTTCCGAGCGTATCCGTCTTTGACTTTGACGAGGTCACCGATTTCTCCCAGGTTTTCGACGTCTTCTTGTAAGATAATTTCCATATGAGCCCTTACTCTACGGGAGCAAGTATGAAAACGCAACTAAACGGCAGACCTGAGGCATACCCCCCTATACCTGTGCCGACACGTACGGGAGTAAGGCGATCGCACGTGCCTGTTTAATCGCCAAGGTCAATTTCCGCTGATGCCATACACAGGTACCGGTGATGCGACTTGGGATGATTTTTCCACGTTCAGTGACGAAATCCTTGAGGACGCCAGTCTCTTTGTAGTCAATGGAGTCCCGCTTATCGACACAGAAACGGCAGACTTTACGCCGCATGCGTCGCGGGTATCGGTCATCGCCGCCTCGTCGGTGAAATCCCCCCCTGGGTGGTCTTGCCATAGCTTTTCCCTCTACTCTTCTTTCGCTCGTGATCAGCTTATGCGCTATTCCTCGAGAATGCGAATCGTTGTCGCGTGGACCTCATACGCTCTTTGTCTTGTACCTTTCACCTTATGCCACCGATACGGCGCAAGCACCCCTTCCACCAAGACGGTTCGCCCAACTGTCAACAGCGGACAGTACTCCTCTGCAAGTCCCCGAAAGGCAACCACGTCAACGAATAAATCATCTTCTTTCGCTCGACTTTTCGGCACACATAGAGAAAACGCTCCAATGGCCACGCCCTGTGGCGTACGCCGTAGTTCCGGACTGCTCTCGATCCGTCCGGCAAAAATGACCTTATTATAGCCTTGCCTCACTCAAGCAACTCACTCCTCGCTCGTCTCTCCCTCCGCATCAGTCTGCGCCTCAGCCGCTGCGGTTGTTTCCGGCTCGGCTGGAGCCTGTACTTCAGTCGCCGTCGCTTCTGTTGCAGCCACACTCGGGGCGGGCGGGTCCTCCGCCGGCCTGGGCTCCGTGTGCGCCCCAGGTGGATGACCCGCAGAGCGGTCGGTTAAGCCACCCGGAGGAATGGGAGATTGGCCGTCCGAGGGAGCGGAGCGCGCGACGGATAAAAAGCGCATGGCGTCTTCACTCAGCCGTAAACCACGCTCAAAATCCTTGACCGCTTGAGGAGGAGAATCATATTCTAAACGCACGTAGTAGCCGCGCCTCTGCTTTTGAATGTCGTAGGCCAGATTCCGCAGCCCCCACTCTTCAACCTGTAACAGGCTGGCCTGGCCCTGCTCCAGAGTCTTTTGCATCCCTTCAATCACATCCTTCACCCGAGCCTCAGATAGTTCCGGGTGGAGAATGCATACTGTCTCGTAAATCGGCATGAACTCCTCCGATGGGTATCTCTGAATCTTCGTCTACCTCTCGCACTGCGCGGCTGCGGCGAGATCCTTCAGCATTCCTCCTGCGCCGGGTGTGCCAGCGTCACAGAAGCCGCGCCATTCCACACCGCCATAGCATGCTCGAGCCCGTCTGTAAGGATGAGCTCAACTACACTCGCTGCGCGTTGTGCCGCCGGGAGAATAAAGGCTTCTTCCTCTTGAGTAAAGGGCTGAAGCACGAAGTCGGCAGTATCAAGCCCGGCAGCAGGACGACCAATACCAACCTTTACGCGGATAAAGTCCGGGCTGTCCAGAGCAGCAATAATCGAGGCGAGGCCGCGATGTCCGCCTGAACCACCAGTCCGTTTCATACGCAGGTGGCCGAGCGGAATGTCTACATCATCATGCACGACAATACAATCCGTTGGCCGCAATTGATATTGCGCGCACATGCACACAACAGCTTGCCCACTGTGATTCATAAAGGTCTGCGGCTGAATAAGGCCGATCTTTTCCCCGTTCCGGCGTGTCCAGGCCATTCGGGAGGAGCAGACCGACTGAGACAGACGGGCCCCCCATCGTTTCGCTAAGATATCAATGACCCAAAAGCCGATATTGTGACGGGTTTTTTCGCAGTCCCGACCGGGGTTTCCGAGCCCAATGATCGCAAACATCAGCCTATACGAGGAGTGCCACATGCATCGTATCTGTGGCAACACAGCCCCCCATCACTCGCTCGGTGTCTCCCCACTCGGAGCTTCTCCATCTGCCGGTGCCTCTCCACCCTCGGCTAGAGCTTCGTCGGCTCCTTCTTCTTCCTCCGTCTCTGCCTCCACAGTTGGAGCCGCGACAGAGGCAAGCACGATTTGAGCGTCCTCAAGCACTGAGACGCCGGACGGTAATTCCAGATCTTCGACCCGGACAGCGTCGTTGACCTCAAGAGACGTCACGTCGACCTCAACACTCTCGGGGATATCAAGCGGGAGGCATTCCACCATGATTTCACGTCGGAAGTAGTGTAAGACCCCACCGGCAGTCACGCCCTCCGCTTTACCAACGAGATGGACGGGGACCCCGACCTGAATCGGCACCTGCACATCAATCTCATAAAAGTCGATGTGCAGCGGGGCCAACGTCACCGGGTGATGCTGAACATCCTTGAGGAGTGCAATTTTTCCATTGAGGTCTGTTGTCGGTGAGAGAAATTCAATCAGATGAGACCCCTCTAAGCTTTCGACCTTATATTGGAATTCTCGTGTATTGACGCAAACGGAAACGGAATTTTTTCCCGGACCGTAAAAGACTCCGGGAACTCTCCCGCTCCGTCGGAGCCGGCCCATTTCTCCTTTGCCTTTTTCTTGTCGCTGTTCCACACTCAGTTTGATGGTTTCCATGGTTTCCCTTCTCTATCCAACGGCTTATACGAACAAGGAGCTAATGGATTCTTCATTGTGAATCCGGCGGATGGACTCTCCGATCAGGGTAGCAAGGGAGAGGACCCGGACTTTTCCGGTCTCCTGCGCCTCTGGCCTAATGGGGATGGAATTGGTGACAACCAACTCTTCGAGAGCAGATGTCCGCACCCGCTCTATCGCCGGGCCAGACAGCACGGCATGCGTACAGCAGGCAATCACCGCTTGCGCCCCAGCATCTTGAAGCCCTTTTGCCGCAGTGGTCAACGTGCCGGCGGTGTCCACCATATCATCAACCAGAATAGCGATACGGCCGTTGACTTCACCGATCACATTCATCTCAATCACATCGCGATTCGCCTTGCCCGCAATCTCGCTTTCGTCCTCCTGCGCGCGGCGCTTATCAATAATGGCGAGTGAGGCCCCCAAACGCTTGGCAAAGGCACGTGCGCGCTCCACGCCCCCGGCATCCGGGGATACGACACTGACCGGTTCGCTACCAATACGGGAGCGCAGATACGGTAACAGCACCGGGGCGGAAAAAAGATTGTCCACCGGAATATTGAAAAATCCCTGGATTTGTCCAGCGTGGAGCTCTGCCGTGAGCACCCGTGAGGCTCCCGCCGCGGTCAACAGGTCAGCGACCAGTTTGGCACTAATAGGCACCCGGGGGGCAACCTTTCGATCCTGGCGAGCATAGCCGTAGTACGGAATCACGGCCGTGATACGGTTGGCCGACGCCCGCTTAAAGGCGTCAATCATCAGCAGGAGTTCCATCAGATTATCGTTGCCTGGCGTGCAGATTGACTGGACAACAAAGATGTCCCCGCCACGCACATTCTCGGTGATCTCAACCGCAATCTCGCCATCGCTGAACGTGCGGATATCGGCTGCCCCGAGCGAGGTTCCCAGATAGGCGCATATTTCTTGCGCAAGTGGGCGATTTGAGTTTCCTGAAAATATTTTTAGCACGGCGGTGTGTCTCACAGGGGTATGGATGGCGTCATTTTCTGCTCTTGTCCAGGGGAGAGGGAGCTGGGGAGGCAGGATTCGAACCTGCGAATGCCGGGACCAAAACCCGGTGCCTTGCCGGACTTGGCGACTCCCCACCAGGATAGCAGTAATAGTCGTATGGCTCTCGGCCGCTCGGTTTCTCTTTTCTTCTCGAACGTCGATATTCAACCACTATGACTGCTGACCGTATTAGACGGGCTTTTGGAAGATCCGATTGTTTAATGAAATCAGCAGATTATAGAATCCACCAAGTTTTCCTAAGGCCATAGCCGTTAGCATCTTTTACGAAAAAAGTCTACCTACTCCCGCGGTTATGGATCAACCGTTACCGGAGTGGAAGCATCCTCCAGCAGCGTCACCACAAATACGTTTGCCGAGCCAGCCAAGACCGCCGCAGCGTGCGTGGCGGCCTCCTGTGTCTTGAAGATGCCAAAGACGGCGGAGCCGCTCCCAGACATCAGGGCCACTTCCGCACCAAGGGCGGAGAGTTGATTTTTTCTGTCCGCAATCAGGGGGTACTCCGGCAGGACCGCCTGTTCAAGGTCATTAACGAATAGAGCAGCACTCGGCCATTGCTGCGTATCAAGTGGTGGGATCCGGTCGATGGCATGGGGCTTTAGCTCTGGTAAGTCCGGCTGAAGCGCGTCAAAACGCTGATACGCCCACGGAGTCGAAACCGGAAAACCCGGAACCACAATGACGAGCCAGCGGTGCGGAAGAGGGGGGAGGGGCGTTAAGACTTCCCCAATCCCACCCATACGCGCCATCTGACACGGGATAAAAAAAGGAATATCTGCACCAAGCTGGGCGGCAAGCTGACACAAATGGTCGGTCTTCAGTTCGAGTGCAAATGCTTGGTTCAGCGCCTTGAGCACAGCCGCGGCATCGCTGCTCCCGCCGCCGAGCCCCGCACCAGCTGGGATATTTTTGTGCAAGGTCATAGTGATGCGCGCACCGATACCAGCTTCTTGACAAAGTAAAGCCGCCGCTCGATAGGCGAGATTTGATTGGTCGGTGGGAATGGTTGGATCGTGACAGCGCACACGGATGTGTGGCTCCGTCCCCACCGTCCTCTCCGCTGTCATTTCAATTTCGTCATACAGGCTAACGGGAGCCATCAGCGAGTCGAGCACGTGGTAGCCATCGGGTCGTTGGCCAATAATGCGTAAGAAAAGATTAACCTTTGCGGGAGCAAGAACACGCATGACTTTCCTTTGTCCGGCTTGCTCGCATACCTTGCAGACCGAAGTTCCACTTGCCACAATACCAATATGCACGACTTGATGACAGCCGCCCTGGAGGTGGCGCAGGCTATCGCGCGGCAGGCTGGAGAGTTGCTCCAGGAAAACCGATTTAAGACCAAACAGGTCAGCGTGAAAACCGATATGGTCGATCTCGTCACCAATGTGGACAGAGCGGCCGACCGTCTGATTACTGAGCAGCTCCGTACCCACTTCCCCACACACACCATTATCGCCGAGGAGTCGGCTCAATCCGGTCCTCAGAGCCCATATTGCTGGTATATTGACCCCCTGGACGGCACAACAAACTTTGCCCATACCTACCCCCACTTTGCCGTCTCTCTGGCCCTGACCCATGAATCCACAGCCATTGTCGGGGTTGTGCACGACCCCGTTCGGAACGAAACCTTTAGCGCCCGGCGAGGCGGGGGCGCGCAGCTCAACGGCCATCCCATTCGGGTTTCCACGGCCTCCCAACTCGACCAGAGTCTGCTGCTCACCGGATTCCCCTACGACCGCCGCAAACACAGCGCTTTTTATCTCCAGTACTATGAAGCCTTTATGCTGCGCACCCAGGGGGTCAGACGGAGTGGGTCAGCCGCGCTGGACCTGTGCTATGTGGCCTGTGGTCGAGCCGATGCCTTTTGGGAATGGCGTCTCTATCCGTGGGATATTGCCGCCGGCGCATTGATTGTCGAAGAGGCGAGGGGACGGACCAGCGATTTCTCCGGCCAGACGCTCGATCTGCATGGCGAACAAACCCTGGCCTCAAATGGCCACCTGCATGGGGCGATGCTGGACGTTCTGAAGCAACTGCCGAGCAGCCCGTCTTGAAGTCGTTCTATTCTGAGGGCAGAAGCCGGTACAACACAGGCTTGGGGTTGTACTCAAGGAACAGTCGAGTTATCGGTAGAGAAATCTCGGTGGGGTAGGTGATGTGGTGATGAGGAAGCTACCAGTACTTCTTGTTCTCGTTCTTTTCTTTCCCAATTTCTGTCAGGCGCAGGATTTATACGTGAGTGACTATCGTGAACTCATGCTGCGAACCGGGCCGAGTCAGTCCAATAAAATTGTTGCCGTACTTAAGACCGGTGATGCGGTGACACTGATCCGTGAAGCCGAAGGAGACTATTCCCTGGTCGCTTTACCTGACGGCCGTCAGGGCTATGCTGCGAGCAGATATTTGACCGAGCAAATCCCAAACACACGTCAGGTGCAGCTTCTCGAGGATCAAGTCGCCAAACAGAATCAGGCGTTAGCTCGTCTTCGAGAGGAAAACACCCTGCTTCAAGCCGCACAGGAAGAAATACAGCAGAATGAGGCGGAGCATACAGCCCAGATCCAAACTCTGACGCTGGAGCGGAATCAACTCCGGCGCGACGCCTCGGTATCGAGCTTTCTTGCCGGGGCAGGCGTGTTGATTATTGGCTGGCTCTTAGGCTGGACCCGACTCAGGCTGCGGCGCAAATCGCAACGCCGACCTGGGTTAAACTTCTCATGATAGCGGCCGCCGGATTCCGAAAAAAGCAACACACGTCACACTGAGGCAGGCGCACAGGTGGCATGGGCGGCCAGACTGCCTTACGCGGCCCGATCCCACTTCTCCGGCATGTCCTGAAACTCTTTTTTCAAATAGGGCATGACTTCAGTGGCAAAGAGTTCCATATTTTTAATCGTTCGGTGGTGGGGCATATCGCCGATTTGTAGCAGGGACAGTAAAATGCCGTAGCCCAGCTTGCCGATTGATTCGACCAGCCGTTGCTTGACCGTCTCGACACTGCCCACCACGCAATAGCCACGTGTATTAAAATCGTCAAAAGACATGTTCGCATAATCCAGCTCGTCCGCAATATTGAGAATATGCCGCATGGATTGGTGGGTGACATAGCCCGGTGGGAACAGCATATTGAGCGGGATACGCAGCCCTCTGTGATAGAGCCACAGCACATGCTCCGCAGCTTCTTCTCGGGCGCGTTCGTCCGTTTCCGCTACATAGATGGGCAGTAAATGGCCCATCTGGTAGGGCGAGGCGGTATAGCCGGATTCTTCCGCCACAGCACGATACTGATCAAAATACATCTTGACCAGATCGTCAGACATATACACGGCCAGATACGGATACTTGCGGGCCGGGTCAGCACACCAGCCCATCGTCTCTTTACTCCCAAATCCAGGAATCCAGATTTGCGGGTGCGGTTTTTGATACGGGCGGGGCCAGACGTTCACGTAGCGGACTTGATAGTGCTCCCCGTCAAAATTAAACGGTCCCGTCTCGGTCCAGGCGCGAATAATCAAATCATGCGCCTCGCGGAAGCGCGCCAGCGAATGGGTCGGATTGACGCCCATCGAATAATACTCACAGCCAATGCCGCGCACAAAGCCGGAGATGATACGCCCCCCGCTCACCACGTCCAGCATGGCGATTTCTTCAGCAACCCGGATGGGGTGATCCCGCAGCGGCAGCCCGTTGCCGACCATGGCAATTTTGACGCGGTTGGTTCGCCGCGCCAGCAGCGCACCAATGATATTCGGGGAGGGCATGGTGCCATAGGTGTTTTGATGGTGCTCGTTCACACATACGCCATCAAAACCGAGGGTTTCTGCATACTCCAGCTCATCAAGATAGCGATTATAGAGGTCACGGCCTTTTGCAGGGTCATAGTGTTCGTTCGAGAAGGTGACCCAGGCCGAGGGGTATTTCGAGGTATCGTCAAAGTCTTCGGGAACGTGCGGCCATGGCATCAGATGAAAGTTAAAGAACTGCATACACTCACCCTCCTTTACAAAGCTGGCCTGTACACCAGGGCAGCTTCCCTGGGATCTCGTCCCTCTGCATTACTGCTTTTCTGCGATGCGGGTCAAGCTCCATTTTGCGTGCGCTCGGCTAGCTCGCCTGGAGGGCGACTTGCGGCACTGGCATGCGCATGACCCGTTTCGGAGCAGGCAGCGTGAGGGCGAGCAAGGCCGCGAGCATGCCGGTGCTCGTACTCGTCAGAAACGGCACGACGTAATCTCCAAACTCGGTATGCAAGAGGCCGCCTATCATGCCGCCCGATCCCATCCCAATGGACGCAACCATAAAGAACGCGCCTAAGATGGTCCCGATGGCCCGCGTGCCGAAATACTCCCGAAAGAGCATGGCATAGACCGGCATGGGCCCCCCAAAACCCAGCCCGAACAGGATGGCCCACGAGTAGAAAGAGGGTGGCTGGCGGGCTTCAATAAAAAACGGAATCATCACTGCCTGGAGACCGAGAAAGAGCGCAATGGCCCACTTGGCGCCAATTCGGTCGGCTAACAGACCGTTGATGATCTTCCCGACCATGCCAAACACGGCCATCAGCATGACGACCCGGGCCGCAACCGATTCCAGCACACCCACGTCGGTCATATGGTTGAACCCGTGCAGCAAGATGCACGAGTGACACATGCAGCAGCCCAGCACCATAAAATTGAGCGTCCAAAAGGCGCGCGTCCGCATGGCTTCACCCAGTGTCATGCCGGGGGCTGAGACAGGGGCTGAGACATATGTCGGATCATGCTTGAGTGCTGGGCCTGACTTCTGAGCCTCGGTCGATGCGACCTGCTTATCCCGCATGAGCAGAGAAAGAGGCAGGACCACCAGGGTGATAAGCCCGAGCCAGATATACGACCAGCGCCAGTCATTATGGGCGAGCAGAAAAACGGCCAGCGGGGCAAACACGGCCGAGCCCACATTTTGCGACTGGGCAATAGCCAGCGCCAACCCCTGGCGCCTCACGAACCACTTGGTCACCAGGGCCACCATCGGGACACCCGTGGCCGAGCGACCGATCGCCAACACCACCCCAAAATACGCGTAGAGTTGCCACAGGGATTGCACCTGACTCATCAAAAACGTGCCAGCGACAAAGAACAGACCCCCAGTAATAATCACCCACTTGGAACCAAAACGATCGCTCAGGCGGCCACAGATCAGGCTGGAGAGGCCAAAACTGATCCAGCTTATCATCGACGCGACCGACACTGTGCCACGGTCCCAGTCAAACTGCGCGGCAATAGGCTTGAACATAATGGCGAAAGATTCGATCACGCCATACATGCACAGGCTGATGACAAGGCCGGCAAAGACGATGACCCACCCGTATGAGGATTGATCTTGTTCCACTCGCTCGGCTTGCGGCATGCACCCTACTTTCTCTTCAGTGCAGGAGGAACCCTATTCCAGATAGGCGGTACATTTAATCTCGACAAGGAGCCCAGGCATCGCCAGGGCGGGAGTGCCGATCCCCGTCCAGGTCGGGAGTCGGTCAAGATTCGTAATGTAACGATCTTTGACGTCAATAAAGAGTTGCAGGTCGCGCAGGTCGGTATGGTAGGTGACCATCTCCACCACATCGTCAAACGTCGCTCCGGCCTCGGTCAGCACTTTTTTGACGTTTTCAAACGCCTGCACAAACTGCGCTTCCTTATCCGCCACAACCTGCAAGTTCTCATCCCGGCCGACTTGTCCGGCGATATACAAGAAGTTCCCGGCCCTTACACCCGGAGAGTAGCGGAAGCGTTCTCTGATATTCCGCATTGCCGGTGGAGTAATGTCCGTACGCATAGTGCCCCTCCTTCCCGTCAGCACTGCATACCAGTCAAGGGTACAGAAAGATAGGGAACACCCAAGGGAGCGTTAGGACAAGATGGACCGTCAACGCTAGGGCAAATTACGATTCTGTGTAGCCGCCCGTCATTCCGGCGAAAGCAGGGATCCAGCCCCAACCCCCGCCCTCTGGATGCCGGATCAAGTTCGGCATGACAAAGGTAGCGCGATGTGGCTACAACTTATCGTAAACCGCTCTCGTAAAGGGAAAGTCTGATTCGGCACGAATCTCCCTTCTCATTTCCTTTTGCCTTTGTTAGGAGGAGGTATCCGCACTGGAGGAATGTATTATGGCTGATCGACTCGCCCCCCTTGACGCCCTGGCACAAGCCGAGCTCGTCCGCACCGGACAAGCTACGCCGCTCGAACTGGTAGACGCCGCCATTGCCCGCATTGAGCACGTCAACCCACAGCTCAACGCCGTGATCACGCCTCTTTTTGAGAAAGCGCGCGACCAGGCAAAATCGGCTCAGTTACCCGACGGGCCGTTCACCGGCGTCCCGTTTCTCCTCAAGGACTTTGGCTGTCATTCTGCTGGCGACCCCTATCATCAAGGCAGCCGCTTTCTGAAAGAGCTGGGCTGGACCGCAAAAGAAGACACCTATATGGCCGCCAAACTCAAAGCCGCGGGCTTCATCTTCCTGGGCAAGACCAATACGCCCGAGTTTGCGACCATGCCGACGACCGAACCGGAAGCCTACGGTCCAAGTCGGAATCCCTGGGATACGGAACATTCCACCGGCGGCTCCAGCGGTGGGGCTGGCGCAGCCGTGGCCTCGGGTATGGTCCCGGCGGCCCATGCCAACGACGGGGGCGGTTCGACTCGGGTGCCGGCCAGCGAGTGCGGGCTGGTCGGGCTCAAATCCACCCGTGCGCGCGCCTCGCTCGGACCGGAATACGGCGAGGTCTGGCAGGGTCTGGTCAACGAGCATGTGGTGACACGGAGTGTACGTGATACGGCTGCGATTCTTGATGCCATTGCCGGCCCCATGCCGGGCGATCCGTATTTTGCCACTCCGCCGACGCGCCCTTTTCTTGAAGAGGTCGGTACTGATCCGGGGGTATTGCGGGTTGGTGTCCTGGCGGATTTCCCCGGACAGGCAACCCCCCTGCACCTGGACTGTGTTGCAGCCGTCCAGGCTACAGCCCAGCTTCTGAGTTCACTCGGTCATACGGTTGAGGAGTCTTATCCCAGCGCGCTGAACGACGAGCAAGAACGCCGCCGGCAGGTGTGGGCGATTTTGACGAGCGCCATCGCCTCTCATATCGACACCCTAGGCAAACAGACGGGCAAAGCCGTTACCCAGGATGACGTGGAGATTCACACCTGGGCCATGGTTGAGATCGGTCGAGCCCGTACCGCGACGCGCTATATCGAAGCCCTTGAGTGGCTCCAGGCCGATACGCGCCGGCTCGCCCACTGGTGGCAACCCGAAGACGGCTCCACCGGTTTTGACATCCTCGTCACCCCAACTATCGCCGAGCCCCCGCCCCGGTTGGGCGAGTTTGTCTCCACAGCGGAGAATCCCCTTGGAGGCGCGCGCCGGTCGGCCACCCTCATGCCGTTTACCGTGCCGTTTAATGTCACCGGCCAGCCCGCCATCTCGCTGCCGCTGCATTGGAACAGCGCGGGACTGCCCATCGGCGTTCAGCTCGTGGCTGCCTATGGCCGAGAGGACATCCTGTTTCGCCTCGCCTCACAGCTTGAGCAGGCCAAGCCCTGGGCCGAGCAGTGGCCCTCGGTGCGGGCAGAGTAGGCAACACTTGTAGAGCGCCCTGGCGCAATTCACGCTGCTGTGTAGCCACCCGTCATTCCCGCCCCCGTTTTCACGGGGGTGACGTTCTGGCGAGGGAATGACGTGCTTTCACACAGGCGACGTTCTGGTGCGCTCCAGGCAAAGGGCGGACCGGAATGTCCGCCCCGCCTTTAACCACCGGCTATGCAGCGGCAAGCTCTCCTTCGATAAGGACGCGGCCAGACTTGCAGTTGAGAGTGAACGTTGCACCAATCTTCTCGAAGAACTCCATCTCCAACAGCGCCTCACCCGTAACGATAAACTCAAAAAGCCGAGTGGTGCGGCCGAATCGGACTGGACCGAGGTAGGTCGGAAACTCCACGATTTGTCTGTTCGCCAACTCGAACGGCTGAATCCCGGCGTACTGAAGGTCTAAGCGGTTGGCCCATTCTTCTGGAATGGCGATACTGCCGGTAAAACCGCTGTCTACGGTTATAGATTCTCGTCCGCGAGGACCCCAGGAGGAGGCTGCCCCCGTTGATCCGGGCAGGCAGTCTGGGCTCTGCATCGGAGATTCTTCCTGAGAGGCGGATTTTCATCGCTTCCGTAATCGGCCCTTATGGCCATGAACGGCGGGATGGCCAATCCGGACAAAATAAAAGGCTTGGCCAGGATATTTTTCCCAGCCTTTTAATGTGGCTTCAACCACATCTTTGCCAACGAAAATCTCCTCTGATTCCATTGCAATAGCGGCGACTTGGCCTTTCTGCTTGGGGGTTCCTGTCTGGAGTTGGGCCAGGAGCTTTCTGGAGGGCCTGCGTAAGCCGGCTTGGCCGTGCGGTTGGGTTGAGAGGCGTCTGACCGCGCTGCTCTTCTGAGATGCTGGACGTTTCATAAGCCTACTCCCGACACGACAACGAATTCAATGACGAAGGGGCGGTGCGCTCAATCAGGGCCTCCGGGGCGCGCATATCGGTCATCCTTGCTCCTTATACCATGCTTTCTGGAAAATTTTTATCTGCCCCACTCCCTGCTGGGAGCGCGGACATCTTGCCCGCTCCGACGCAGGCTGGAAGCCTGCGCTCCCAGTGGAATCTGCCTCACCCCTCCGAGACGTGTGCGGCAAATGCACTTGTCTGACCGTTGGACCCTCACCCCGGACCGCTCAACAACTTAATTTGCATCACGCGTCCAAGGGGGGAAGGGATAAGAGCCGGGGAGCAGCCGGGTAGGGGCAACCCCCGGTGGTTGCCCCGCAGGGGCGAAGTCGAAGGACACTCTGGACATACCTCGCACGCCAGGAGAGGGCGAGGGACACCGGCCTTGAAACTGAACCACTACCGTGCTCCTACTCGCCTATCTTTTCCCACAAGCGGCTGATAGCTCAGAGGGCAGTATGAGCGGGCCGCTTTTTGTTTTGTCGGTGGCACTGTTTGCCACCATGCTGGGCAACGGGATCGTGATTCCCTTTATCCCCATCTACGCCCAGGAGTTCGGAGCGAGCGGCGTAGCCGTTGGTATTTTGTTTGGAGCCCACTCGGCGTCCCGCACTTTTCTGCTGCCCCTTATCGGTCGGGCCTCGGACCGACATGGCCGCAAGGCGTTTTTACTCTGGGGGCTGTTCGGCTACGCCCTCAGCTCGGTTGCCTATCTGCTCGCGGGCAGTCTGTTGACGCTCATCATAGTCATGGCTCTCCAAGGGGTAGCCACCGCCATGGTCCAGCCGGTTTCCATGGCGTATGTGGGCGACCTGACCCCGAAAGGAAAGGAGGGCGCGTATGCCGGCTATGTCAATACGGCCTTTCTGGGCGGCGTGGCCGGGGGGCCGATCTTGGGTGGAGTGATCAAAGACCTGTTCAATATGCAGGCCAGCTTTATTCTCCTGGGTCTCCTGAGCCTGTTGTCTTTACTCTTGCTGCTCTTCTTTTTACCCGAAGTCCAGAAACAGCACGTCGCAGAAAAAAAGGAGATTGCCTCCTGGCACACGGTTTTATCCTCGCGGCCCATTCTTGGCGTTGCCCTTTTTCGGGTGGTATATGCGTTATCCAGCACCCTCATTTGGGTCTTTGTGCCCTTGCTATCGGCCTCTCTGCTGCCGCTGACCACCTCGCAGGTGGGAGCGCTGATTTCCCTGAACGTCTTGATCAGCACCGTCCTGCAGTCCCCGTGCGGACGGCTGTCCGACCGTATGAATAAGGCGGTCCTCATCGGTATCGGCAGCCTGATCAGCGGCGTTTCTCTGGCCGGTTTTCCCCTGGCCTCAACGTTCTGGCATTTACTCGTCCTGAATGCCCTGGTCGGTGCGGGGTTTGGGCTGGCCTATCCCGCCCACATGGCGCTGGCCATGGAGCACACACCGGGTTCGAGTATGGGCACGGTGATGAGCACCCTCCTGACAGTCCATAGCTTTGGGATGACCATTGCTCCGCCGGTTTTTGGCATCGTGGTCGATTATTATAATTTGAGCAGTATGTTCTATAGCGCGGGTCTGCTGTGTGTCGTGTGTACAGTCGCCTGCTATTACCTCACCCATGACGCTGACGTGCTTCTCCAGGCTGGGCGAGTTGTTGAAAAAGAGCCGGCTGTAGTAGATTAAAACCTGGCAGGAGAGGACAACCGTGCGCAAGGCGTGGATCTTTGTCAGTGCGATATTCGTCTGGCTCGGCCTAGGGTGGGCCCCAGCCTATGCCCAGTCCGAGTTGCTGAGTCTGCAGAAAGTCCAGCTCTCGGTACAAGGGAATCGGCGCTCCGTCCTCTTTCAGTTCTCGCGTCCACCGGACGCCGTCAATTCGTTTGCCCTCTCGTCTCCCTCCCGTTTGGTCATTGACGTACGCGGCCCGCGCCGGGGCATACCAACAGCCGTGTACCAGGCAGATGACGAACTCCTTGCCCAGGTTCGCCTCGGCACGCATCCGGACTATCTCCGGCTTGTCCTGGACCTCAAGGCGGCCAAGATTCCGCCCTTCACTGTAGAACAACGCACCGACCGAGTTGTCATTGTCTTTGTCCACGAAAACGGGGCTGGAGAAGAAGCCTACTCTCAGATCCTTTTTTCGCATACCAACAAGACGGCAAAGTCATCGTCCAAGCCTAAAACGACAAAAGCTCCACCCAAGCCCCAAATGGCTCGCGCTCGTCCCGCCCCCCCGGAGACACCTGCACCGTCCGTGCCACCACCACTACCGGCCCCCGCTCCACAGCCTGAGGCCGAGCCATCCGCTCAACCATCCGACCCCTTGCCCCAGCGGTCTTTATCATCCCAGGCCCTGCTCCACCTGCGGCAGGGACAAGAGTTTTACGATAACGGGGAGCTAAAAGAAGCAATAGCCGAGTGGCGCGAAACCGTTCGCCTCGCTCCGACCAATGCCAAAGCCCACCACCTGCTCGGGTTGGCGCTTGGGGATCATGGCGCGCGTGATGAGTCGATTAACATGTTACGGACGTCGCTACAGCTCGATCCGTATAATGCCATGGCGCAGGTTCACCTTGCCCGCACGCTCGAAGCCAACGGCACTGTCCAAGAGGCTGTGGTCGCGTATCGCAAAGCACTCAAACTCGTTCCCACCTCGTCGTATATCCATGACCGCTTGGGTCATATTTTTGCCGCGCAGGGCAAGCACCAAGCCGCGGCGGACGAGTGGCAACAGGCGATCGCGTTAGACCCGGACTATGCCTACACTCATGCCAATCTGGGTGAGGCGCTTGAAAGCTTGGGGCAGAAGACACAGGCGCTGGCCGCCTACGAGCGCGCGGTCGAGCTGGACCCGCAGGCGTCTTTTGCGTCCGAGGTCAGGAAGCGGATTGACCGCCTCCGCGCCTCGGAATCGTAGGTCGCCGTCGCAGGACTAGAATTGAACGATCGCGCTGAAAACGCTCTCGTGACGACTGTCGCGGGGGCGACCGTACAGGTCCCCAATGCCCCACGGACCTGGGTCGTGCCCACTGACCCGCCAGAAGAAATTCTGCTCGAACCGCAAGACAAAATAGTTTGACCACAGGTAGTCCATAGCGAATTTATTATACGCCCCTGTGGAGAGCGGATCGAGCGCAAACACAAACAAGGGCTGCCAGAGCCCGCCTGGCCCATAGCTGGTGGAAGCCGAAAAGGTAATGACGAACTCGTTCTGATCGATTTTGTCTGAGTCCGTGCTGATGAATCGACCTGGGACGGCCTCACCATCCATGTGAGCACGCCGGACGGACGGAATACCGCGGTAGAGCCGGCTGTAATCCAGATAGCGACGCCAGAAGAACTGCGCGGAGAGGAAAAACGTCCGTATATCATTCAGCGGGCGAATCCAGGTCGGACGGTCAATGGCCAGCATGACGACCGAGCGGTTGGCCGTGTCGAATTGATTCTGGTCCGGGTCGATCCGGGCCGATGCGCCCGGGGCAATCCTGACCGGCACGCCCGTCGTAAAAGTCGTTTCAACCCGGAAAACGGACTGCGTATATTTTTCCTCCGAATAATTGGCCGCGATGCCGACCACGTGGGAACGCGGATGCTCGGTTTCGAGCACGGCACGCAAAGTATTGCCCTCAAGGCGGCCTGAGCGAAACTTGAAACCGGGGTCGGCGGAAAAGCCGTAGAAATAGTTGAGGCTGAAATCGATTCCGCCCCAGATGCCCTTGAAGCGCACCCCGGCCTGGCCATTCTTGAATTTTTTGCTCGGCTTGCCATCCCTCACCGTAGTGGTGAGGTGAAGGAGTTCATCTCCAAACATGACAGAGTTGGGGACGGCAGACAGGCCGTCGCCAATAAACGGCCAGGGACGACGAGGGTCCGCGGCGACCTTATTGGGCTGGAAATCCCACGGAATCCAGACGGCCTCGACAAAGGACTCTTCGAGTGGACCGAATTTGCCAATGTCGTAAATCGCCCGTGCCATCCACAGCGGGATACGGATATCCTCCCAGGGCTCCCAGTTGGCGTGCCAGCGCAGATCGAGCGGATTGATGACATCCAGCGCCCGAAAATTATCGGTCTCCCCCCAAACGACTTGCTGGCGACCCAGCCGGAGTGTAAACGGGGGTAGCACCAGATCGACAAAGGCCTCGCGAAGTTTGTACTCGAACTGCCGGTTGAGTCGCTCATCCTTGCCGAACGCCTCGCTATACGTGTGTCGAATGTCGTAAATCGAATCGTACACGCCGCGACCGATGAGAGTCAGCGTGGCCTCTTCCAGCGGGCCGGTGCCGAAACGACCAAAGGCTTGGCTCTCCCGCAAAAAATAATACTTGCCCTCCAGTTGCGCCGTATTCCGCTGCATGATGAGTTCCGCATCCTGAAACATCGGCGTGCGGAGAATGTTCTGGGTTTTCACAAACCCTTCGAGCTCAATGTCATCGGTGACATTAATAATGCCCCACGACGGTACAGGCAGCACAGCCAAGCCGAGGAAGAGGGCATAAGTGGCGAAACAGATACGAAGGCGCATGTTCATCCTATCCTGAGAGGGCTTTTCCTAGCGCCGCCCGCTGACCATATTGCGGACGGAGTAGAATTGCTTCGCCCGCCCCGAGGAGAAATGTCTCGTCATGACATAACAGTGCATATACGTCGCGTGCGGCTTTTTAGCGTTAATATCGGTCTCTCCAAGATGGTAGAATATCCCTTGCCCAACATTATTCGCGTAATCCAACTTCATATAGGGCGCTTGGGCGGCGGTCTCGTGAGCAAAGCCCTCGGAATACTTGAGAAAGTGCTGGTTCATGCGCAAGAGATGATCGTCCTGCCGGTCGAAGCCGAACATCCACAGCGTCCAGAACGTCTCGGTGTCGACAAAGACGATTTTGTGACTATACGGATGGCTGTCGGATTTGGGATCAATCAAGAGTACATGCGCCTCGCGTACCTCCCAGCGTGCGTCCTTCGGTACCCATAAGTGCGGACCACCGGCTTCCGGGTTGGTCTCGACATTGATCGTGCCCAGCACCCGCCTCTTTCCCAGATAGCTCCAGTTGTGCTCATACACCTTGCCGCCGAAGCCTATGAAGTCTTCCATGATGAAATCCATGCCCATGACCTCGCTCGTGCGCTCGGAGGCCAGCGTCCGCCGTGGCTTGCGCTGCGCAGGCATATACATCCAACCATCGTCCTCTTTGTAGTGATCCACATAGGTTTTGGTCAGCATCTTCGCCCCGGCCATGTCACGCGGCGAGCGGAATTCCATCAACTGCTTGGTTTTCACTTCTTCATAGCCCGGCACCAGACAGTGGTCCCCTTGTGCATAACGGGAAGCGACCGCAGTAAACTCAAACTGGCGGTCCAACTGTCCGTTCGGACTCCGTGACCACGCCACCATCGGCATGACATAGTCCTCGGCCCCAGGCCGCCACAACATATTCCAGATGACTTTCTGCGCCGCCTGCGGGTCGTCTTCGTCGATGTCCGGGAAAGGAAAGCCCCCACCCTTAAATCCGATCAGCACCCCCTGCTCGTCCAGTTGATAGCCGGACGGGACATTCTGGCCCCAGCCTTCCGGGGGCGGGTAGGTCCCGGTCTCCGTAATCTCCATGTCCATGCCGTCATAGAAGTAGTATTCCCAGGCCGTCTGGGGAATGAATGATTCAAGTACGGCGCGGTCTTTGAGAGTAAGATGCTGTCCGGGGGTCAGCTCGGTCTCCGGACGGGCGTGCTCGATCCAGTGCCGCAGCGTGTCATAGCTCTGGTCCGGGTTGGCGAGCGCGGTTGTGGGCGGCACCCAGAGGCCGCTGAGCACCACAGCCAAGGCGACCATCAGAAAATATGACAAAAAGCTGACCGGTCCCTGTAGTGCTTGCTTCTCCATATTATGTACTCCTCTTGTCTGAAAGCAAAGAGGTTTAGCGCCGCCCGCTGACCATATTACGGACGGAATAGACTTGCTTCGCCCGCCCCGAGGAGAAATGTTTCGTCATGACATAACAGTGCGAGAAAGTTGCGTGCGGCTTTTTGGGATTAATATCGGTCTCTCCCAGATGGTAGAACATCCGCTCCCCGACATTATTCGCGTAATCCAACTTCATATAGGGCGCTTGGGCGGCGGTCTCGTAGGCATAGCTCTCGGAATACTTGAGAAAATGCTGGTTCATACGCAAAAGGTGATCGTCCTGCCGGTCGAAGCCGAACATCCACAGCGTCCAGAACGTCTCGGTGTCGATAAAGATGATCTTGTGACTATACGGATGGTTTGTGGCTTTGGGATCGATCAAAAGCACATGTGCCTCGCGTACCTCCCAGCGTGCGTCCTTCGGTACCCATAAGTGCGGACCACCGGCTTCCGGGTTGGTCTCAACATTCATCGTGGCGATCACCCGCCTCTTTCCCAGATAGCTCCAGTTGTGCTCATACACTTTGCCGCCGAAGCCCATGGCGTCTTCCATGGTATAGTCCATGCCCATGACCTCGCTGGTGCGCTCGGAGGCCAGCGTCCGGCGGGGCTTGCGCTGCGCAGGCATATACATCCAACCATCGTCCTCTTTGTAGTGATCCACATAGGTTTTGGTCAGCATCTTCGCCCCGGCCATGTCACGCGGCGAGCGGAATTCCATCAACTGCTTGGTTCTCACCTCTTCATAGCCCGGCACCAGGCAGTGGTCCCCCTGGGCATAACGGGAAGTAACCGCGGTAAACTCAAACTGGCGGTCCAACTGTCCGTTCGGACTCCGCGACCACGCCACCATGGGCATGACATAGTCTTCGGCCCCAGGCCGCCACAACATATTCCAGATGACTTTCTGAGCGGCTCGCGGGTCATCGGCGTCGATGTCCGGGAAAGGAAAGCCCCCGCCCATGAAACCGGTCAGCACTCCCTGCTCATCCAGCTGGTATCCGGACGGGACATTCTGGCCCCAGTCTTCCGGGGGCGGGTAGGTTCCGGTTTCCGTAATCTCCATATCCATGCCGTCGTAGAAGTAGTATTCCCAGGCCGGCTGGGGGATGAGCGGCTCCAATATGGCGCGGTCTTTGAGGGTGAGATGCTGTCCGGGGGTCAGTTCGGTCTCCGGACGGGCGTGCTCGATCCAGTGCCGCAGCGTGTCATAGCTCTGGTCCGGGTTGGCGAGCGCGGTTGTGGGTGGCAGCCAGAGGCTGCTGAGCATTGGCACCAAGGCGACCATCAGAAAATATGACAAAAAGTTGACCGGTCCCTGTAGCACTCGCTTCTCCATACTAGGTGCCCCTCTTGTCTGAAAGCAAAGAGAACTTTACTTTTATGTAGATTTCTTTACTCGTAGTAAGTATTGTACATGTTCTCTGCCGTCAAGAGGAAAAATTTTATTTGTGCTGGAGGCAGGGATGGCAAAAAAGCGCGAACTCGTAGAAGCAGAACTCCTCCGCATCGCCACGGGATGCTTTACCCAAAGCGGTTACCACGAAACCACGCTTGATGACATCGTCTCCCTGGTCGGCATCTCGCGGGTGACGTTCTACACCTATTTCGAGAGTAAGGCCGCGCTGCTCACAGCGATCTTTACCCGTTCCCTCGAAAACTATCGGGCAACACTGGAAGAGCTCTTAGCCCGCCCGCTCTCACGTCCGGAGAAGATTCGCCAGGTAATGGCGCATCAGATCGCCTCTATCACGACGGACCAGCCGCTGTTTCGCCTCCTGTTTCGCGAGGAAGCAAACCTCCCGCCGGAAACAGTTCGAGTCGTTGAAAAAATGCAACAGGAGGTTGATCTGCTCATCGAGAATGAAATTCGGAACGGGATCGAGAGAGGCGAGGTCATCAATGAAAATCCTCGGCTGCTGATGCACGCCTTTACCGGCATGTGCAACTGGTTATACCGCTGGTATCAGCCCGGAGGGGAGATTACGCCCGAGGAAATCGTGCGGGTCTTCAGCCGGCTACTTGAATCCGGCGGGCTCATGCCTGAAACGCAGTCAGACAGTGGCGCGATTATGCGCTCGCTGCGACACGTAGAAACCCATCTCACTGACGTGCAGCAGGAGCTGGCGACCGTCTCTCATCAGCTTCGTCTCGACCACGATCCCTCAGGCTCATAGGCAGGTTGGATATCCGGGCAAGCAGCGTCATGCAAAGAAAAAGAACAGGCTTCAGGGCATTCGCTGCCCTCCAGATCAGGCTGGGGGTCGTCGCGCTCGTCTTAGGCATGCCCTCTGCCTTTGCCCAGTCCGCTACTCTCCCTCTCCACTTACAAGAAATACGACTGACGGCTGAGGGGGAGGCGCGGGTGGTTCTGTTTCAGTTTTCTCAGCCGCCTGACTCCATCCGGTCGTTCTCCCTGTCATCGCCCTCACGCATTGTCATTGATGTGCATGGTCCGGTGCAAAACGTGCCGTCCCGTATCCATCAGACAGAGGATGCGCTCCTCACACATGTACGCACCGGCTCGCATCCCCAACGCCTACGCCTGGTCCTGGACCTCAGCGGCCAAACAATGCCGGTGCATTCGGTTGAACACCAAGCGACCACGGTGCTTGCCAAACTTGGAAAACAAAGTGGCGAACAAGACGGTGGCTCTCCACCGGTCCGGACACAGGTACTCTTTTCGCGGTCTCAGACAACGCTGGCTTCCCAGCCCGGACCCGAGAGTCCAGCTCCGGTCTTGGCTTCGATCCCAACCCCGTCTCCCCCTTCCCCGCCGGCTGACTTGACGCCTTCCCCTTCTTCAGAACCCTTGTCACAACAAGCCCGTTATCATCTTGAACAGGGACAAATTCTCTATGATGCCGACAAGGTTGACGAGGCAATCGTCGAGTGGCGAGAGGCCCTGCGCTTAGCCCCGCAGGCCGCCCGGGCACATCATCTGTTAGGGATTGCATTCCGAGACCAAAAGGATCACACCCAAGCAGCGGCTGCCTTTCAGCAAGCGCTTCGGATTGAGCCGGATAATGCCACGGCATATGTCCATCTTGCCCGCGCGTTTGAAGCGCTGGGGAAGGAGCAGGAGGCGTTTGACACCTATCAAAAAGCCTTACAGTTGGTTCCCTCCGCACCGTACGTCCATAATCGGCTGGGATATATACTCGCCGAGAGAGAGGATTGGCAGGGCGCGGCAAATGCCTGGTACCAGACCATACAGTTGGCCCCGCATTACGCCTATGCCTATGCCAACTACGGCGAAGCGCTCGAGAAAATGGGCAGAGAGAAAGACGCTTTGTCTACATACAAGAACGCCGTACCAGTCTGCGTTCGTTTTACACAAGCGTTTGAGGAGAGTCGAAAAAAAAGCAATGCAGAGGCCCTGTGCGCAGAGATACGCAAACGGGTCGCGCGTTTACGCGAGTCGTAGCTGAAACACTTGAGCGATGAAGAAAAGTGCCGCTCTCCTCTTATCCGTTGTTACGTGGACCGGGATGAATCTGCTAGCCCCTGGACAGGGCGTCGCCCAATCTCTTACCCGGCCCTCGGGGTTATATGTAGAGGAGATACAACTCGCTCAGGAGAAAAACCAACGGACCCTCAGCCTCCACTTCTCCCAGCCACCGGATTCTGTTCACGCCTTTACCTTACGCTCACCGGCCCGCTTGGTCATCGATGTCATAGGAGAAGTCGAACGCTCAGCATCAGCCACGCATCCCGCATCCGATGCACTGATTGCGCGGGTCCGGGTTGGCTCCCATCCCGACCACACCCGTTTCGTGCTTGACCTCAAAGCGAACCAACTCCCACCTTTTTCAGTCGAGCAACAAGCTCATGTGGTGACCGCTATCCTGGACGAGTGGGATGAAGCGGATAATTCCAACGCCAACGCTGAACAGGGCAACACCCAGGTGCTCTTTGCACGCGCCCCAAAGGCGAGTTCTCAGTCCGTTCCTCCTAGACCAGCCCAAGTGCCCGCGTCTTCCGCTCCAACAGTCCTCGCAAAAAAAGAAACGAAAAAGGCTCCGCCCCCACTCCCACTCCCTCAAGCAACCCCTCTTGTCCCCACACCACGCGAGACGCTTGCCAGAGAAGCTCCAGCACAGGCCACCCTCTTACCAGCAGCCGCCAAAGAACGGAAAGAGGCTACCCCGCTCAAGGCCGCTCCGCCATCAGTCCCTGAGTCGCTAGCGCCGGCCCCCACTATCTCACCTCAGGACACCCCGCAACCGCCGCTCGTGTCTTCTGTTCCGACAGTCTTGGCCAAGAAAGTGCCAAAAAAGGCCCCTCCACTCCCACTTCGTCAGGCAGCGCCTCCTGCCCTACGTGAGGCGCCTGCCAGAGCAGCTCCGACGCAAGGCACCCCTTTACTATCGGCCACCAGGGAACGGGAAGAGGCTACCCCGCTCAAGGCCCCGCCAGCCTCAGCTCCCCTGCCGCTAACGCCTGCTCCCGTCGACTCATCTCAGGACACCCCTCCACAACCGCCGCCCGTCTCCCCCGCTCCGACGGTCTTGGCCAAGAAAGTGCCAAAAAAGGCCCCTCCACTCCCACTCCGTCAGACAGCGCCACCTACCTCCACACCACGTGTGACGCCCGCCAGAGAAGCTCCGGCACAGGCCCCCTCCTTACCAGCGACCCCTCAGGGGCTGAGGGCGACTATTCCGCTCAAGGACACTCCTCCAGCAGCCTCTAGGTTGCCGGCGCCTGCTCCCGTCGACTCATCTCAGGACACCCCTCCACAACCGCCGCCCGTCTCCCCCGCTCCGACGGTCTTGGCCAAGAAAGTGCCAAAAAAGGCCCCCTCGCCCCCACTCCGTCAGACAGCGCCACCTACCTCCACACCACGTGTGACGCCCGCCAGAGAAGCTCCGGCACAGGCCCCCTCCTTACCAGCGGCCCCTCAGGGGCTGAGGGCGACTATTCCGCTCAAGGACACTCCTCCAGCAGCCTCTAGGTTGCCGGCGCCTGCCCCTAGCATCTCATCTCCGGATACCCCGCAACCGCCGCCCGTGCCGGCCACAGCCGCTCAGCATCTCAGGCAAGGCTATACCCTCTATAATCAGGGGAATATAGATGGGGCGATTCGCCAGTGGCGGAAAGCCATAGACCAGGCCCCCAGCCATGCCGAGGCGCATTATCGGATAGGGATCGCACTCCAGGAACGCGGAGAGCTGCCGCAGGCGATTACAGCCTTGCGCGAGGCCACGCGTCTCAATCCGGATGAGGCGACCAGCCATATCCATCTTGCCCGGGCATGTGAGGCCGCAGGGAATACCCAAGACGCGCTGGCAGCCTATCGCAAAGCCTTGCAGTTGGTCCCGACCTCAGCCCATGTGCACCATCGCATTGGTCACGTGCTCACGGCACAGGGCGATCTGGCGGGAGCCGTGCAGGCCTGGCGACAGACGATCCATCTTCAGCCTGATTACGCCTATGCCTATGTGAGCCTCGGACGAGCCCTGGGGCAATCCGGCCAAAAGAACGAGGCCGTGGCGGTCTATGAGCAGGCTCTTCAACTAGATCCCCGAGCGCCTTTTGTCGCCGAGGTGCGTCAGCAGATCGCCCGGCTGCGGGCGGCTGAACCGTAATCTGCGCTGTTTCTGCGCGAGAGCCTCGTCATGACGAGGAAAACGAAGGGCGGCCTGAAATTTCGGGATCGACAGAATACCCCCAACCGCGCGGCTGAGCGCCAGGGTGAGAGTATCGTCAGCCGTACGATAGCGGTGCTGCGCGCCCCCTCGCGGCGGATCGTGAATAACGTCCCAGACCCGCTCTTGCCACACAACCCGACCGGACGGCAGTTGATATAGTGAGAGTTTGAGCGATACCCCCGCGCGTGTGGGTCCGCGTACCGGCAACTCGAGCCGACGCATGCCGACCCGGACCTGTTGATAGCGGCGCAGGCTGAACAGCGAAAACTCGTCTATCGTACAGCCTAGGGCATAGGTCGCCCGCTGATTATCTGCTGACAGCGGCTCTGGAAACGGAAACGGCAGCATTTCCGTTTCAATACCCGCCTCGCGAAAGTGCAGGGTCAGGGCGTATTGCACGGTCTCGGGGAGCCGGGCGAGGGTAAAGAATGTCTTGGGGATATCCGGCAGATGCGGCATCCCCGCGTCCATGTGGCGTAATGTGCCGATATCGGAGGCGATTCCGGCTGGGGCGATGGTCACCTGTCCTTCCTCAAAATTCAGACCGGAGAATCCGACGAGAGCGCTGGGGTCATCGGGCAGCGGAATGGTCTTCTGCCGGGTCTCGTGGATGCGCACAGACGGACGACGATCAAGCGGACGTAGGACGAGCACATACAGCGGCGGGAGCAGCGGGGGCTGCCGCCGCGTCAATCGAGGAATATATCCAACGCCAACGGGGTGAACTTTTGGTGGGCGCGAGACACGACGCGAGAGCTCCGTCAGCCATACGTCAGTCAGCGTCGTTCCGGAGCCACATCCAACCAGACCTACAACGAAGAGTAGGCCAAGGAGCAGCCACGAACAGAAACGTTGAAAAGGGAATAGAGGACCTGTGTACATTTTTTAGATTTCAGCCCTCCGAGGCTGAGGGTAGCCCAGGGGTCACGTGCACGCACTGTACTATGCCTGTGCCTCGGTCGCTAGGGGGATGCATAAACCGAGCGATACAAAACTTACGTCCGCTAGAGCCGTTTTCGCCGTAGTGTAGCGGGGGAGGCGGCAAGAAGGTTAAGCGGGGCAGAACCAGTCGCCAGGAGGCCCTATGCACGCGTAGTCGCTGGACCTGCGGGAGCGGGTGGGGGCGGAGAGAGGCGGGACTCTCGACCGCTGCGGTGGCTCGCAAGGATCGAGGGAGTCCCGCCTGGGTGGGTCGGCTCATGCCGCGCTACCGGGCGAGTGGCCAAGTGGCGCCGAAGCGCCGGACGCAGTATCGGGCGCCGCCCTTAGCGCCCGATCGCCCCCACCTTGTCGCCCCCATCGCTGCGCCGCCCGACGCGCCGCGCGCCGAGTTGCGGACCGCCTTGGGCGTGCCCGTGGGGCTCACCACGGTCTGGCGGGCCGTGCGCCGCCTTGGACTGACAGTAAAAAAAGTCCGGTCCGCTGCCGAACAAGATCGGCCTGATGTCGGAGCGGCCCGGCAGCACTGGCGCGCCCAAGCGGCTCCGCTCGACGGCTCCCGCCTCGTCTGCCTAGACGAGACCGCGCTCCAGACGAAGATGACCCGGCGCTATGGCCGCAGGCGGCGTGGAACCCGCCTCGTGGCGCAAGTCCCCCACGGCCACTGGAAGACCACGACGGGCATGGCCGCCCGGCGGACGCACCAGCTCACCGCGCCTGCCGTCCTCGACGGTCCGCTCGCTGGCCCGCGCTTCGTCGCCTATGTCGAACAGGTGCTGGCCCCCACGCGCCGCCCGGGCGACTCTGTCGGCCGGGACAATCTGGCCTGCCATAAAGTGACCGGGGGCCGCCGGGCGCTTGAAGCCGGCGGGGCGCAGTGGCTCTATCTGCCGCCCTACAGCCCCGCCTTCAATCCCAGCAAGCAGGTCTTTGCCACCCTCAAAGCCCGCCTGCGCGCGGGCGCCCCGCGCACGGTGCCCCGCTTGTGGGCGGCGGTGGGGCCAGCGCGCGCCGCCTTCTCCCCTGCGGAGTGTACCCACCAGGTCCGCCTCGCTGGCTATCGCCTCGCTACAGCAGCATGAAAACGGCTCTAGCACTATAGTCGAGCGCTCTCTCCCACTGGCATATAGTGTACACTGACAGACAGTAAGAAGGAGTCGGAGGATTGCTCACATGCCACCTTCCTCTACGACTGATCCGTTTGCAGACATCTTGAGTACCACGAACACACACCGTGCCCAGCATGGCTGTGGGGCCTACCCGTATGATAAGGGCCCATTGCTTGGGGTTATTGCGGCAGCAGTCAAGGCTACTCGGATTATCGAGGTGGGGACCGCCCTCGGTTACAGTGCCCTGTGGCTTGCCCACGGCGCTCCAGATGCGCAAGTCGATACTATTGAGAGCGATCCCGAGCACGTTCGCATCGCCCGTCAACACTGCATTGACTATCAGCTGAACAACCGCGTCCACGTCCACCACGGGGATGCCCTGACAGTCCTCGACGGCCTTGACCCAAACGCTTACGATCTCGCCTTCTTCGACGGCTTCGCACCTACCCCACAGTTGGTCACGGGTCTCTATCAACGGCTACGGACGGGCGGTGTTCTGGCGTGTGCGAATCTGACGCTCGGCCCTCACAACGCGGACGATCTCCTCGCTGATCCAGCCGTCTGGCTGGTGCATTCATTCGGTGAGACCGCCATTGCGGTGAAGCGTTGATTTAGTAGCCGCGCTCCCAGTCCAAGACATTCAGGAGGGCTTGGCCGCTGACGTAACGCCGCAGGTTCTCGCAGAACAATTCCAGGCCCTTGGCCTGCTGAACATCCGTTCCACCTGACGTGTGCGGAGTAATGACAACATTCGGCAATTGCCAGAGTTCTTCCGGTGGCGGCCCGGTGAATTCTCCAGTGTAGACATCCAGACCAGCCCCGGCGATCCAGCCTGCCTGCAATGCCTGGGTGAGCGCCGCTTGCTCAATGATTTCACCCCGGGCCACGTTGATGAGATACGCGCTCGGTTTCATCCGGCGCAGCTCGGCTTCACCAATGAGTCCGTCCGTTTCCGGTGTCCATTGGGTGCTCACCACAACGAAATCGCTCTGCTCAAGCAAAACCGCGAGTTCTGATGGCGGCAGGAGTTGATCGATACCCTGCGCCTGACTCTGCGAGGTGGCTGCTGAGCGCCGGGTTGCCACGACCCGCATACCCACGGATTTGGCAAGATGCGCAACAGCACTCCCAATGCCACCCAAACCGATAATGCCGACGGTTTTTCCCTGGACCAATATGGGGCGATAGGCTCGACGCTCAAATTCCTGATTGTTTTGATCACGAAAAGCCTGAGGCAACGACTTTGCAAGGAGAAAGATCAGGGACAGCACATATTCTGCAATAGGTAAAGCGTTATTCAGACCGCGCGACGTGGTCACGACGACATCGCTGTTCCAGATGTCGCACATGCGCAGATTCGAGGCACCCGCGGGTGTTTGGTGGAGCCACTTGAGGCGTGGCGTCCGAGCACGCAGATCGAGCGGAAAAGGGAAGCGAATGCAGATGACCTCGGCTTCAGCCAGCAGGGCATCCCGCTCGGCGCGAGTTGAGGTGTTTGCCGCTATGAGGGATTGTGAGACGTAGCGACGAACGGATTCCGCCGGCCAGGTCTCAGCATACTCAACCTCGAACTTCCCGCGTGCATCGGCAACCCGAATGCGGGGATCAACCGCCGCTATCTTTTCGATGACGGCGTCTCCTACCGCACCAATGAGCAGGATATTGAGGGGCTGGACCATGCGGGTGGCCGTTGGTCTGTCTATTCGGCTCCAATGGCATCGAGCGCGGCGCGGGCGCATTCGATGTCTTCATCTTCTGTCCCACCGCTGGCGCCAACGCCACCGAGAAATTCACCGTTCACTGAGAGTGGCAGACCGCCTCCGGCCAAGAGCAACGGCCGGCCAACAATCTCAGACACACTCGCGAATAATTGCGCGCGGGATTCCGCCAGTTCGGCCACCTCGCGCGAGGTACGCCGGAAAGTCGCGGCGGTAAACGCCTTGCTCTGGGCAACGCCGGTCGTCAACCAGCGGGCATCATCCATACGAGCCAGGGCGACCAGATTCCCGGACGAGTCGGCGACCGCAAAGCTCATGTCCCACCCTTTTTTTTGGGCCTTTTGTTTGGCGGCGGCGATAAATTGTTCTGCCAGCGCTAAGGTGAGTGCCATAGTCTTCCTTTCCTTTTTGCTGAGTGGACTCTTCTATGGCGTCAGAACCAGCTTGCCGAACACTTTACTCGCAAGCAGGTCATTCAGGGCTTGAGCAGCCTCAGCCAACGGGTACGTCTTACTCACCAATGCTTTGAGTGTGCCATCGGCAAACAGCGGGGTGAGTGCGGCCGCCATCTCTGGGATAACCTGGGCGGCATTAATGAGGCTCATGCCATAGAAGGTGATATCTTTGATGAGAGCGGGCAGCACGCCAAACGTAGCGTCCGGAGCTTTGCCGGTGCCCGTACCGATTAAGACAATGCGGCCGGACTTGGCAACGGCCGAGCAGTCGGCAGCCAAGTTATCTGTGGCGACATTCTCAATGATGACATCCACTCCCTTGCCCTCGGTCAGCTTGAGAACCTCTGCCGCAAAATCTTGCCGTTTATAATTCAGCGCTACCTCAGCACCCAGTTCGCGGGTCCGGTCTACTTTTTCCTGTGATCCAACTGTCGTAATCACCCGAGCCCCCGCGGCTTTGGCCAGCTGGATGGCCGCGACGCCGACGCCACCGCCACCAGCAGAAATCAGGACCGTTTCTCTCGCCTGCACCCCTGCTTTATGATACAAGGCATAATAGGCAGTATAAAACGGTATCGGGATCGCGGCCCCTTCAGCAAAAGAGAGCGCGGACGGCAGGGGTATTGCCTCCTGGGCGAGCAGACACGTTTTTTCTGCATAGCCGGCACTAATCGCGCGGCCAAATACGCGGTCGCCGACCTTAACCTGTGTAACGCCGGGACTCACGGCTTCGACCTCACCAGACACGTCCGTACCAGTGATATAGGGAAGTTTCAGTGGTGCAAGCTTGCCGGACAGCCGGACCAAATCGGCAGGGTTGATCCCAATCGCCCGGACCCGAATGAGGACCTGAGCCTCCCCCAACTCAGGGTCAGGGGCATCCTCATAGCGGAGTTGCTCCGGTCCTCCAGGTTGGTGCGCTCGCATTGCCTTCATAGCCACCTTCCCCTAGTTAGCGCTGATGGTAGAGCGGATGGCCGATGTAGGGCGTCTTGACGCAACTGAAGTGATCGCCTTCGAGATTGGCGATATACAGCGTCTGCAAGCCCGGTCCACCGAAGGCGCAGTTCGTCGGGAAGTTGAGCTTCTTGCCCTCAGCCGAATCATCGATCAGCATGCTCCAGTTGCCATTGGTATCAACGGCGATGACCTGATGGGCCGGCACCATCTCCCCGCCCGTCACCACAGCCGGCAGCGTGACGTACATATTACCGTCCACGTCAAAAGCCATGCCGTCCGGCAGGGCCGGAAAATCCTTGGAGTAGACCTCAGGCTTCCCAAACGTGCCATCTTTCTTGATCTGAATGCGCAGACAGTCGTTCCGGGTGCTTTCCAGCACGTAGACCGCGTCTTCTTTCGGGTCGATCGCAGTGCCGTTGGCCAGATAAATACCCTCGGCCACGATTTCACTCTTCCCGTTCGGGCGGATAACGACCAGCGCCCCTCTGGGTGAGGGAGTGGCCAACTCGGCCAGGACATTCTCAATACTCGACGTACTCGAGTTCGAGACGTAGAGATTGCCCTCGGCATCATAGCTGGCAAAATTCGGGAGGGTCAGCTTGAGTGCGCCAGCCTGGTCGGCAATCAGCGATACTTCTCCGCCCTGGGTCACGCGCATCATGGCCTGCTTGCCCAGATCGCAGTAGACCAGATCGCCATTGCGGTCCATGGTCACCCCATTGGGGATAGAGCCCTCGGGCAGGGTGACGAGTTCACTCACTGTGCCATCGGGTGTGACCTTATACATAATGCCGTTGCGACCACCGCCAAAGACGTTGCCCTCCTTGTCCACCACTACTCCCTCGGCCTGCAATACACCCTTGCCAAAAACATCAACCTGATCAACCGAAAACGTTGCCATGGGAAGTCCTCCTTTTTCTCGGTCGAGACGCTACGCCTCGACGCTGGCCGCCTCAGCCGTCTCGCTCTGTTTCGTGAACGTTACCTTACCAACTTCCGAGCCGCTCAGGACAACCAGCAGATTGGCCTCCTGGTCGCCTATATTCCGAAACCCTTCCGAGGTTCCTGCCGGAAAGGAAATCGTGTCCCACGGTCCGAGGACAACCTCATTTTCGCCCTTGTCTCCCCAGAAAAAGGCGCAGGTGCCGGACAGCACCACAAATACCTCGGGTTTCGGATGGCTATGCAACGGGGCTCCCTTTCCCGGACTGACCTTATTGATGGCCATGGTAAAGCCGTGGTCACCCTTGATCGCAGGGCTGGTCTTGCCCGCCCGACCAATCAGCGCATAGCCCTGGGTGCCGTCAGGTTTGTAGTTCTTGATAAAGCTCGCGTAGTCAATCGGTTTCAGCTCTTCAAACCGGGCAACGCTCGTGCTCATACTTTCTTGTCCGTTTGCCATGGCGCCTCCTTTGTGGCTATCGGTTTAAACAATCCCCTCTTCTTTCCAACGTGTCAGAGCCGCTTCCGTATGCCCTAACCACTCACCATACACCTCGCTGTTATGTTCTCCGGGCTGTGGAATCGGTCCGATTTTTCCGGGAGTATCTGAGAATTTGACGGTCAACCCAGGCACATACGTGCGCCCTTGTTCGTGATCCTCAGTTTCGACCAGCATTTGCCGCTCCCACAGGTGAGGATCGTGAGCTGCCTGTGGAATGGTATGCACCGGCCCGACCGGCACCTCAGCCTGCTCCAGGACTTGCACGACCTCGGCCACCGTCTTGTCCCGCACCCAGGCATCGACCAGCGCGTTGACCTCGTCCGCATGCGACGCCCGACCGGCAATACTGGAGAAACGCTTGTCGTTCGTGAGATCCTCTCGGCCGATTCCACGACAGAACCGCCCCCACATATGCTGGGGTACGGCCAGAATATAGACCCAACCGTCTTTCGCCTGGTAGGTATTACATGGGGCGATACCGCCGGGGGTATTGCCCCGTCGTGGTGGTTCCTTGCCGCTGAGAAGATATTGGGCAATCGGGATCTCCATCAGCGTATAGCCGGTGTCGAGCAGGCACACGTCGAGGGACTGTCCCTCTCCGGTGACATCTCGGTGGTGGAGGGCACCCAGCGCCCCAATAGTGGCGTGCAGCGCCGTGATCCGATCAATGATGGGTGAATTCGTCATGACCGGCGGACCGTCCGGAAATCCGGTGAAGCCCATGAGACCGGACATGGCTTGGCCAATCGGATCATAGGCGGGTCGGTCCCGGTACGGTCCTGATTGGCCAAAGCCGGAGACGTTGATGAGAATAAGCCCAGAATTGAGTTGTTTGAGCGTCTCATAGCCCAGGCCCATCTTATCCATAACTCCCGGCCGAAAATTCTGGAGCAGCATGTCAACTTTGGGCACAAGTGCCTTAAGGAGAGCGATGCCCTGCTCGCTGCGCAGATTCAGCGTAATACTCTTCTTCCCGCGGTTGTAGGCGGACCAGTAGACGCGGCCCAGGCCGCGTGACTCATCCCCACCCGGCGCTTCGACTTTAATGACCTCTGCCCCCAGGTCGCTGAGCACCATCGCACAGCGTGGACCGGCCTGATAGCGCCCGAGATCGAGGACTTTGATGCCGTCGAGACAACCTGCCATATGCGTCCTGTCCGTCTATTGATCTAGTCCATACAACTTCGCCGCGTTCCCTGCCACCATCTGATAGACCTCGCCTTCAGGCACCCCGGCAAAATCTTTGGCGACCTGCTCGACTGAACGCGGGAACGTGCCTTCCGTGTGCGGATAGTCTGCACCCCACATCAGGCGATCCACGCCAATGATATCGCGGGTCTGAATGCCCGCTCGGTCGTCCTCAAATGTGGCCCAGAACTGGCGTTTGAAATACGTGCTCGGTTTTTCGTCGAGCTTGGGTTCCATCCAGCGACGATGATCGTTCCACCAGTGATCCATAAAACCGAGCATAGAGGCGATCCAACCAACGCCACCCTCGGCGATCACAAAGCGCAGCTCTGGATAGCGTTGGGGTGCGGCACTCCAGAGCAGGTCGACAAAACCGCGCATGGGCTGGAACATCTTCATTTCAACCACGGCCATGCCAGTGCCCATGCGTTTGTATTTAGAATAAAACTCTTCGGCCGTTCCCGTGCCGGAATGGGTAGCAACGGGCAATCCGATATCTTCGAGCGTGCTCCACAGACGCTCATAGTCCGACGTCACGTAAGAACGATCAGGAACATCCGCGGGAATCGTAAGGGTCCGCAGGCCCCGCTTGGCGCAACGCTCGGCTTCCTCACAGGCCCATTCGAGCGGGCCGCGTACGGGCAGTAAACCCGCACCAAGCAGTCGATCTGGCGCAGCGGCACAGAATTCACTCAGCCAGTCGTTATACACCCGCATGGCTTCGCGCTGGTATTCGGCATCTTGAAGCGTGAAGAATTGAAGTCCGAACGCGCCCGCGTAAACAACCTCAGCCCGGACATGGTCCAGGTCCTGGTCAAGCAGTCGCTGCTGTGGGTCCCATGCCCCTGGTCGTGTATCCGCGTGCCGACTCGCCATGGTCTCGATATTGCCGGCGAGCTTGTCTTCCATGGTGGCGCCTTCGAGCCCAACCGGAAATGGTGTCAGCCCATCAATAATGTAATAGTCAGCATCCTCGCGCGCTTCGACCCGCGGGGCGCGGTCACGAAAACGTTTGTCCATGCGCGTAGTCCAGAGGTCTGCTGGCTCAACAACATGACCGTCCGCAGACACATAACCTTGGGTATCTACCTCCATCTACGATTCCTCCTTCGCTTCCTCGGTTCAATTCGTTTCCTGCTCAGCGAGTCCATACAACTGAGCCGCATTACCCGTCACCATCTGGTACACCTCGGCTTCCGGCACGCCCATAAAATCCCGCATGATCTGCTCTTGGGAATAGGGAAATGTTCCCTCGGTATGCGGATAGTCCGAACCCCACATGAGGCGGTCAACCCCGACCAGTTCACGGGTCAGGATGCCCGCTCGATCATCCTCGAACGTCGCCCAGAACTGGCGCTTGAAATACGTGCTCGGTGCTTCGTCCAGCTGAGGTTCCATCCAGTGGCGGTGATCGTTCCACCAATGATCCATGAAGCCGAGCAGCGAGGCCACCCAGCCGATACCGCCTTCGACCACCACAAACCGCAGTTGCGGGTAGCGTTGCGGTACGGCACCCCAGATCAGATCGGCCATGGCACGCATCGGCTGCAAGACCTTGTTGTCGGTCACGCCAAGCCCTGTGCCGAGACGCTCTATCTTGGCAAAAATGGCCTCACCCGTTCCAGTCCCGGAGTGGGTGGAAACCGGGAGCCCGATGTCCTGCAGGGCGTCCCACATAGGGTTATAATCGGCGTGGGCATACGAGCGCTCCACCTCGGCCGGGATCAGGATCGTACGAATACCCTTCATCCCGGCTATGCGCTCGGCTTCCTCAACCGCCCACTCGACCGGACCGCGCATGGGGAGTAAGGCTGATCCCAGCAGGCGGTCTGGGGCTGCCGAGCAAAACTCACTGATCCAGTCGTTATAGACCCGAATGATTTCACGCTGATATTCAGCGTCCTGAACGTGAAAAAACTGGAGGCCGAACCCGCCCGGATAAATCACCTCAGCCCGTAGATGATCGCGCTCCTGATCGACCAGGCGCGGCTGCGGGTCCCAGGCGCCGGGGCGCGTTTCGGCATGTCGGCGACCTTTGGGGGTGGTGACTTGGCCCTGAATTTTCTCCTCAATGGTCACGCCTTCGAGGCCCACCGGGAATTCGGTCAGCCCTTCTATAATGTAGTAGTCGGCCTCGGGTCGTGATTCGACCCGTGGAGCACGGTCACGAAACCGTTTGTCCATGCGCGTAGTCCAGAGGTCTGCCGGCTCAACCACATGCCCATCGGCAGAAACATACCCATTCGTGCGTATCTCCATCTCGAATCCCTCCTTTATGGATACAGAGCACGCGAAAAAACGGGGAACCGGAGAGCGATTCTCCGGTTCCCCGTTTTTGGTTACGATTCGGGCTGTAATACGCTAAGCGTTTTACCTAGCGGGCTTCACCATTGCGGAGGAGCGCACCCGAGGTGTTCCCAGTGCATTCGCCATTCTGGAAGGTCTCTTCACCGTTCACCAGAATGTGCTTATACCCTTCGGCTTTCTGGACCCGCCGCCACTCGTTGGCCGGCAGGTCGTGGGCGATCTCACCCGGCAGAGCCTTAACGGTATCGGCATCGTAGACCACGATGTCGGCCGCCATACCTGTACGTAGCGTCCCACGGTCCTTGATGCCCGCGGCCCAGGCCATGATCCCACTCAGGCGGAAGTGAGCTTCTTCCAGGCTCATAACACCCTGCTCGCGCACCAGCCAGGACAGGACTTCGGTCGGGTAGATGGCCGGCGTGATGAACTTCACGTGCGCCCCACCATCCGACACACCCGGCAGCGTGTAGGGCGAGCCCATCAGCTCTTTGTAGCCCTCGATGTTGGCATTGGACACGGGGCCAGCCCACTCGGTCCGCAGGTCGTCGGCCACCGAAAGATCCAGCATAGCGTCGATGACGTGTTTGCCTTCCTTTTCGGCAATTTGCTCTACCGACAGGCCTTCGTATTTGAGTTTAAGGTCACGGTCACGAACCTTGCGCGCAATAAACTTGTCAAACTCACCAAAGACAACATTCATGGTTTCCATGCCGCCCTGGTCGTAGTCTTCGCGCATTTCCTTGCGCAGTTCAGGCTTCGACAGTTTGGCTTTGCGCTCTTCGACCGTCCCGAGCGTGGCTTCCTTCCAGGCCGGAATCCCGTCAAACAGGTTCCAGTCTTCCAGGGTCATCCGCACTGGGGCCCGAGCGGTGACGCCCTGTCCGAACACACGAGCGCCGCGTTCGTTGGCCGCATTGACCCAATTCAACTGGGCCTGGTGGGACTCAGGATGCTTGTCACTGATTAACATGGCGTTGTACAGCAGCGGCTGACCGGCGGTCTTGGTCATCTTTTCGAGGAATTTGAAGTCATCCTCAACCCCAAAGGTGCTTTCACTTGCACCTGACTGGGTAAACTGAATACAGCCCTCACCGACTTCGCTCATGGCTTTGGCCATATCCATATAGAACTCATCCGGCAGGATGTCGGTGATCATCGGCGTGCCATCATAGTCGCGCTGCACGGACACCCGGCTCTCGGGCACCAGACGCTGGGCGGACCAACCCGCGGCGCCAGCCTTCACGGCTTCCTTGTACAGGCCGGTAATGATGTCCATCTCTTCTTTATTCGGGAAGCGCTTCTTGGCATCATCAAAACCACCCATCACGTACGCCACTGCTGGGGCCAGCGGGAAGAGATGAGAAACGTTGACGCCCAAGGGCATGCGGGACAGACGATCCATGTATTGAGGGAAGGTTTCCCAGTCCACCTTCATCGATACCCGCATGGGCTCCAGCGGAATCGCTTCGGTACGAGACAAGGCCAGCATGGCCCGGTCGGCGTCTTGCGGCCGCAACGGGGCAAAGCCAAACCCGCAATTCCCAATGGTAACGGTGGTTACACCGTGCCAACTACCGATCGTACAGTACGGGTCCCAGTGCAACTGGGCATCGTAGTGGGTGTGCAGATCGATGAATCCCGGAGCAACGATCTGCCCGCTGGCATCAACCTCTTTTTTGGCATCGCTGCTGCTGAGTTTCCCAATCTCAGCAACTTTCCCGTCCTTGATACCAAGGTCGGCCTGGTAACGTGGCACCTTCGTTCCGTCGACGATTGTACCGTTCTTAATCACTGTGTCGAATTGCGGCATGTTCCCCTCCTTTACATTATGGTTTTACATACACTCTATCGTCGGCATACTCTCAGAGAAATCTGCTGTCAACCTTCGGGCGGAAAAATAAATCTCTTATCTGGGGGAGATCTGCCGTGGCAGTCGTTTACCATCCTTTTCCCCTTCACTCCGCGTGTTTCGCGTCCTTCCAGTCTCCTCATGAGCGAAAATGCGGCATGACTTCCCGAGCAAAGAGTTCAAGGCACTCGGTCACCTTGTCCAGTGTGAGTCCTGGCAGATGCATGCCCATGGCCAAATGGGTCACCCGCGTTTCGTCCTGGTAGCGTTGTAAGGCCTGAATACAATCGTCTGGTGTTCCCACAATGGGCGCCCCGCCCGGAATGGTGGGATCAATATTGCGCAGTTCCTCGATGCTGGGCACCCGCTCCATGGCTCGGTCGGCCCGCAGGTCGCCGGCTTCTTTGAGCAACGGAAAAGCAGAGGAGAAGAGATAATGCATATGCTCACCAACGATATCCCAGGCTTTGTCCCGACTCTCTGCCACATAGACCCAGCGCAGTTGGGCCAGGTAGTAATCTTTCGGATTCCGGCCATTCCGTTCCAACTCATCGTCATAGGCTCGCTGCTGGGCAACCTCTCCCGTGCCCATCAGGTGAAACCCCATTCGTGCCGCTCGCTGAACCGCTTTCTTGCCGCGGGCACCAATCCAAATCGGCGGATGGGGCTGCTGAACGGGGCGCGGCGTGAGACGGACATCTGTGAGCTGATAATAGTCCCCGTCAAAAGAGAAGGAGTCGTTTGTCCAGAGTCCCTGAATAACGGCCAGATCTTCTTCCAAGCGCGCGTCACGCTGCTCACGGGGAAAGCCGAAGGCATTAAATTCTTTATTGCGATAGCCTTTGCCCACCCCAAGATCGAACCGGCCATTGGACAGAATATCCGCGGTGACGGCATCCTCGGCTACGCGTAAGGCATGTTGGAAGGGCAGAATGAGAATAAACGTACCGATCCGGATGCGGGTCGTGCGGGTGGCAATACCGGCGGCCAGGGGCAGCAGCGCAGGCGACCAGCCATCATCGTCGAAGTGGTGCTCGGTCAGCCAGATATTATCGTAGCCAAGTTCCTCGACTCTGACGATTTGGTCCAGCAGGTTCTGATACAGCTCAGGAAACGGTTGCTCCCAGCGAGCCGGATTCCAGAACGGCATTAACAGACCAAATTTCATATTCCCCCTCCTACATAAGCGGCCTAGCAGAAGTGGAGGAATTATTCAAAGCTAATTTTAATTTTTTCTTCCGCCTGTTACTGCCTGTTGCCGAATGAAGGTTCGTTCAGTTTTATCGCCTTATAATGTCAAAAAGATGTGTCATGACACACCCTTCACCCTTGTGCCCACAACATGCCGGTGGGCCTGCATTTGAGCGGGAGTCGTCAGAGTAGTGTATTCACCGCAGATGGGAACGCGTTGATCCCCAGCGCTTCGCGAAAGTCCGCGGTGGGTTGCACGACCATCGCATCGACGCTGATGCCAATCGCATTGGCGACGCGATCCAGCATGCTGAAGTTGCCGCCGATGATCGATGCCGTCGTGACCGCCTCGGGACCTAATCGCTCGGCGATGGCATCACGGGCCGCCGCCAGTTCTGTGGTATCGGGTTTCATCAAAGCAGCAGCGAATCGCACGAGTTCACACCCGTGTTCCACACCGCTGTCAATACGTGCATCGATTGCACCAGCTAACTCGTAGTTGTGATTATGAGCTTTTCCACTCTCACGGAGCAGGTGGGCATGCCACGTGGTTCAGTAGAAGCACTGGTTATGTTCCGAAACCTTGGTGGCGACGAGTTCTATTTGGGCTCGCGAAAGGGCGTGGTCTGATGTAGCGTGAAAATCGAGCAAATGCTCAGCTCCGAAATACTGCTGACTGACCAGGCTCATCACGCGGCGGGCTTCATCAGGGACGAGGCTCACGGCGCGGAAAATATTCCCCGCCGGACTTTCGCCGTATAACGATTCGGCCAATGCCCCACCTGCCGGAGCGCTGGGGACACTCGCGGTAAAGAAGCCCTCATCGACGGCTTCAGCCGGGCGTTCGAAAGAGGGGGGCGTACCGTCGGCGGGCTCCAGTAATTTTCGGGGCGGTATGCCTAGACCGCAACCAAAGAACTCGATCAGCCAGGCCACGGCCCGTTGCACGGGTAAACGCGGGATCATTGGCCTTTCTGGATAGCGTTGTTCCAGGTATTCCATCGTATCGGTGCCATCCTGGATCAATGTGCCGTCCGCAAGCTCAGTCACCGGTACCACGAAATAACCGATTTGCGGCAGGATTTCCTGCTGGTATCTCGGGTTCGCTGGATAGATTTCCTGGTAATCGAGCCCCTTCTTGATCAGATAAGCCCGAACGCGCCCAGTCCATAAGGACACCGGCGCCCCCATAACACAATCCTGTCATGTTGCTGACCTGAGTTGCGGTACATACGGATAATTCCTTATAAATGGCGAAGCCGGAAGGGATTCCCGGCACGCAGATATGCTTGTTTAGCGCAGATGTGGCAGCACGTCAGCGGCAAAGCGCTGCATAGACCCCCGCGACACCGCGCGATCCATACCGGGGAAATGGAAAAACAGCACGAGTTCGTCTATGCCCGACTCAGCTTCAAACGCTTTGATCTCATCGAGCACTTTTTGCGGCGGCCCAGTGAAGAAGTTACTCAGATCGCGGAATCCATCTGACGTATTCGTGCGGTCTTCGGGTTTGTCATTGGCTTCATGCATCCACTTGGCATAATGATCGACTTGGTAGTTGACGTGCGGCCAGACTTTATCTAACTCGCTGTCATCCTTGTCGGTCACATAGCACGAACGCAGGATCCGGACCTGGCCCGGTTCTCGGCCGAGGTCGGTACAGGCCGTACGGTAAATATCAATGTCCTCGGTGTCACCAATGGGCAGGAAATGACAGCCCATGCGTGCTACGCGCTGAATGCCTTTTATGCTCCTCGCTCCAGCCATCAGGGGCGGCCCTCCAGGCTGGGCTGGAGACGGTGTGACCATAATGTCTGTGTAGCTCCAAAACTTCCCGGCATGAGAAAATGTTTTCCCAGACCACGACTTGCGGAGGATGTCGATGCCTTCGGTCAGGGCTGAGCCTCGTCGCTTGTGATCTTTTTCAAAGCCCGTAAACTCGCCAACTCGATAGCCCTGGCCCAGGCCAAGAATGAGCCGTCCACACGAAATCAGATCGACGACCGCTGCGTCTTCGGCGACGCGAACGGGGTCGTGCAGGGGGAGGAGTAAGACGAATGTGCCGAGACCGATGCGCTGTGTTCTGGCAGCCACCGCTGATAGGACGGCGAGCTGGGATGGGAGATAGCCATCCTCAAGAAAGTGGTGCTCCGTAGTCCACGCGGTATCAAAGCCAAGCTCTTCGACGGCAACCATATCGTCGATGGTATCGTTATAGAGGTCGGCGTAGGATTGCGCCCATTGGGGTGGATTCCGAAAGTCAAATAAACAGCCTGCCTTCATTGCTTTGCTCCTTTCGTCATGGCGGAAATGTTTGGTCTTGTTTGAATAGATGAGGTGAGGTTGCCGATTGTGCTGCCCCTATCGGTTGTTCAGCGCAGGATTAGTGTTTGAACCGGTTGGTACAAACCGATATAGGCAATTTATACTGCTCGGTCAATATTCTATTTGCAATCAGCCCGCCGCGTCACCTCGCCACCCAGTCCAGCTAGGTCTTGAGTGTTGAACGATCGGTATAAAAGCGTTATATGGTGCGACGCTGCCGACTGTTCATACAGTTGGCAGTGTCGCTTTGGGGCTATGGGAAGAAGTGTGTATATCTCGGTAGAAATATGCGGTTCTGATGCTGAATCAGGGGCTGTGAGCATAGGTTTTCGCGCAAATACGCTCGTGTTGGGTTTACCTCTTGACAAGCCGCTCTACCAGTCGACAATGCCTCGCAAGAGGGCGAGTTAATCAATGACACCGAAAAGAATACGGAGGAGGTTAAAATGAGCGCAACCTTGCGTTACCTTCACCACCCCGCGTCACAGCCGTGTCGCGCGGCGCATCAATTCATGCTGGAGAACGACATTCCCTTTGAAGCCGAGTTGGTCGATATCACCACCGATATCAACGAGCGACCGGAGTTCAGAGAAAAGTACAACCCGACTGGGCAAGTACCGATTCTCGTTGATGGTGACTTTGTTATCTGGGAGAGTGCGGCCATTGCCTTCTACTTGAACGAGAAGTTTCAATGTCCCGATCACTGGTCCGGACGCGACCCGCAGCAAAAGGGGCATATTCAGCAGTTTCTGCAATGGTACGCCTATACGCTCCGCCTCGGAGGAGGGGCGTTCCACTGGACGATCTTCGCCCCAATGATCTACGGGTACGATAAGGACTTTTCTGCGGAGATAAAGAAGGGGCGCTATCTGCTGTACGAGTCCCTTGACCTGCTCGAGACTTATTGGCTCAAAGACCGTGAGTATCTGTGCGGCGATGAGATGAGCTATGCGGAATATTGAAGACGAGACCTTGGCCCAGCACTGCGCGGGCGCGGGCAATTCGGGCCTTTGTTCATCCTATCCGCCAAACCGTCACGCCACCCCGCGCGTCGAGCGCGGCAAGCGAGCGCCCGTCTGGCCGCCAGTACAATTCGGCCACTACACCCGCCACAACCGCCTCCCCTATCGGACCGCCTTCTCCATCTCTCTGAAGCGACCACACAACCACGGCACCATCGCGGCCTCCCGATGCCAGGCGCATCGCGCGGCGAGCGAAGGCAAGCGTCGTGACGGGTTGAACATGAAGCTCTAGAACGCCGGGCCGCGTGCCTTCGGGACCACTTCCCTGGAAGCTCCAGACCGTCACCGCCTCCCCTCCGCCGGTGGCCAGGAGGGTGCCGGTGTCATCGAAAGCCAAGGCCGACGGCTTGGCAGGATATCCTGACATCATGGAGTCCTGCTCCGTGGAGCGACGCCAGAAGTGCACCGAGTTGTCCTGGCTGCCGCAGGCCACGATATCCCCGTCCGAGCTCAGTACCATCGACACCAAGGAGCCCTGCCACTCCAGCTTCTGACGAAGCTCGCCAGTGGACGCGTCGAAGAACGTCACTCGACCGTAACAGGCCGTCGCCAGCTCCCCTACGCTCGACCAGGCGATCGCACTGACGGTGCTGGGATGATCATCAGATCGCCAAACCTCCGCGCCGTCCGCACCATACGCATGAACCTGCCGGGAGCAGGAGGCCGCCAACCATTGGCCGTCCGGCGACCACGCCACGTTTTCTACCCAACCGCTTCCGACGTCGATAGCCCGGCTTACCTGACCTTCAGCAGCACTCCAGATTAAGACTCGTCTGTCCTGGCCGGCCGTAGCGAACGCGGTTCCACTTGGGTGGATCGCCACCGCGAGCACACCACCTTCATGAACCCCGCGCCGCTCCCAGACGGTCGCGCCAGACTTTCCGTCGAATGCGTAGACACTCCCCGCAGCATCACCGACCATCAGCGCCTCACCGCGCAGGCACCAACCCCCGGCGATAGCGTAGTCGCCGACCGCCGCAGACCAGCCCCGGCGAAGAGCACCCTTCGAGCTGCCGACATTCAAATCAGACATGCTTCGAACCCCTGCCGTATGCTCTGCTCATTGAGGTTGCGTCTGATGAAGACGAGCTGATTGCGGCGGGCGCGTCCCCCCATTGGCGATCCGGCTGTCCGTCAAAGAGCATGTGAACCCCCTGGAAGACGAAGCGACGCGACCCATCGAACCTGGGCGACGTGGTGATGTGTTGATCAACATGTTCTCTCTTCTCCCTGCTACACGGCGAGACCAGCCCGGACAAGCCAACAAGGAGCACGCCGGCGACCGTCGCCTTCGATGCTTCTCGCTTCGGAACGCGCGTCATGCCGACTCCTTGAAGTGCTACCGACATCTCAATCAGCCTCGGCAGTCGCAATCGCTACGATGTTGGCCAACAGCCATGCGGATGCAGCAAATAACTGCAACCAATCCCCACTGGATCTGATCCCGTAAGCCAGCATGCTGCCAATCCAGCAAACGCTGGCAGCCGTTTGTCCGAGCCATTCGATGCTCCGCACCCTGGCTAGTCGGCTTCGCCCCGCGCCAGACACGACGGCCCCTTCGTCGTTTCCCGTCAACATACGCACTCCTCCCCACAGCAGGAGAGGTCATCGAGATACATGCCCCACTTGCGGTACTCTTCCAAATTTTCCGCCGGCAGCCCTAACGAGGTCGCAATTGCTTTGGCGACAACGGCGAATCGTTGTCGATACTTGAAGATAAAGCAGAAGACGTAATTGTTATGGCGAACTGTGGGGCCGCAGAGAAACACTCCCGGTACGATGGTCGATTCATCGTGTTCGCTCAGAAGCGGAGAGCCATCGTCGCGTCGTTCAAACAAATCCGCGACTAATTTGTGACTCCCCTCAAATCCGCCCGCCAATAGTGGCGGCACGCGGGTTTGAAACCGATGTCCGTCCCGAGCCGTAACTTCATACATGGCGTCCGCGCGAGTGACCGATTCGATAGGGGTGTGCGGAAACAGTTCCACTTGCTCAACAAACTGGTCTTCACGCATCCGTTCGAGCGTAAACGGGGAAAGCGCGACACTGGGATCGGAACTCTCTTCCTCCCACGGGCAACCCTTGTCGAACAACCGCACTCGTTTGTCGCGACACGCCAAGTGGTAGGCCACGTCGACACCACTTTCGTAGCCACCCACAACGATGAAGTCGTCACCGTCAAGCTCTTCATAGCTGGGGATGGTCGCGGTGTGGCAACACAATTGGCTCCCAACAAACCCACTTAAGCGTGGGTATTGGAACTCGCCAGCGGTCCAAATGACGTGCTTGGCTTGCAAGGTCTCGTCGGCCGTATCGATGCGAAAGCCGTCGCCAACCTTTGCGACCTGCATCACGTCGGTATCCTGGCGTACAGGCACCTCAAAGAATCGTGCAACTGCACGCAAATATCTCGCATACTCTTTACCCGTCGGATGCTCGACACCCAAACTGAACGCGGGTGAAGTTCCAATCGCGATCGAGTTCAAATCGAGCATGCCAATCGAATTGGTTGGGTATGAGGGCGTGATGAAGCGAGTCTCGGCCGGCCATGAGGCGAACGATGCGCCGACCTTGCGACGCTCGGAAACCACGAAGTTCTCGATGCCGGCATGCTTGAGAGCCACCGCGGCGCCCACGCCGGCGGCACCGGCGCCGACGACCACTACGTCATAGACGATTTCATTGCTCTCGGTGCCGACCATGCAGACTCCTCCTGGCGACGTTCAAGTCAGACATGCTTCGAACCCCTGCCGCATGCTTTGCTCATCGAGGTTGCGGCCGATGAAGACGAGCTGATTGCGACGGGGCGCGTCGCCCCATGGCTGATCCGGCTGCCCATCGAAGAGCATGTGAACCCCCTGGAAGACGAAGCGACGCGACTCACCCGCGAGGCTGATGAAGCCCTTCATTCGGAAGATGTCCACCCCGCGCTCACTGAGCAGTTTGCCAAGCCAGGCGTTGAGCCTGTCGGGATCAACGTCTCCGTCCCTCTCGATCGAGATCGAGCCCACCTCGTCGTCGTGCTCGTGCTGTGCGACCCAGGTTCGCTCGACCTCTTGCCTGATTGTCGATCCATCCGCGTTCGTCAGTTGGAGATCGAACTCCTCCGCGGTGTGCTGGGCATAGAGGCCAACCCGCACCGGCGTATCGACCTCCAAGAAGAACGACTTGCGCCCTGGGGAATCGAGCTGGAGGTTCACATGCTTTCCGACAGGAAGCTCTTCCCCCGGGCGAATGGGCTCCGCAGGTTCGGCGTACCGCCGCACACACCACTCCGCACCCTCACGGAGGGCAGCGTCATCCGTGCCCTGGTCGGACACGACGACAAGCGACATCGCCGGATCAGGTCCATCGGCAAGGCCGAGTTCGTAGCGGCCGACATGGAGCGAATAGACTCCAGTCCATTCGAACGGATACTCCGACTCGAGGAAGGTGGGACGACGCTCGAGCACCTGGTCCAGGTCGAAGGCAGCGAGGTTGAGTACCGTGTCGACGGAGACATTCGCCCGCTCGCTACGCACGACTTGTGCCATTCGGTTCATGTCTCGGAGCCGAGCTTCGAGCTTGTCGAGCGCCTCGCCGTTGACGAGGTCCGTCTTGTTGAGCACGAGGACGTCTGCGAACGCGATTTGCTCCGTGCTTTCGTCGCTTCGGCCGAGCTGCTGCTCGATGTGGGCTGCATCGACGAGCGTGACGATCCCGTCAAGCGAGAACTCCGCGCGAATCTCGTCGTCCATGAAGAACGTCTGAGCGACCGGACCGGGATCGGCGAGCCCTGTGGTTTCCACCAACACATAGTCGAACTTGTCGCGGCGCTTCATGAGATTGCCGAGTACGCGAATCAGGTCTCCGCGCACCGTGCAGCAGATGCAGCCGTTCGACATCTCGAAGATCTCCTCGTCAGCGTCGATGACGAGCGCCTGATCGATGCCGACCTCCCCGTACTCGTTCTCGATCACGGCAATGCGCTTGCCGTGCTCCTCACTCAAGATCCGGTTGAGCAGGGTCGTCTTGCCAGAGCCGAGGAAGCCGGTGAGGATGGTAACAGGTACTTTTCGAGGTGTAATTTCTAAATCTAAATTTGGCGTATCCATCTAGTTCTCCTGGAGCAGCGGTGCGAGCACCGGAATCTGGACGTCGAATCCCCACGCCGTGCAGACCTGGACCAGGTCTTCGGCGTCAACGGCGTCCGTGGGTTTGTGTAGTTTGTACTGGAGCTGTGGCGCATCGGGCCGAAGCAGGCCAATCACGGTCTCGATGGGCGCACAGCCCTCTTCGAGACATGCCAGCTCGGTGACCGTAACCGTCGTGCCATCGGGAAGGCTCAGCGCTGCGCGCAATGCCTCCTTGATATGTCGAACCCGTTCGCGGTTCGAGCGACGTGGTGATGTGTTGATCAACATGTTCTCTCTCTTCTCCTCTCCCTGCGACACGGCAAGACCGAAGATGGGGCCGGATGGCGTCACGGCAAGCGTTTCAGCGCTCGTCAACACACGCGCTGCGTCTGACCAAGTGGGCAGCGACGGAGACTCCAAACCATGGCGGGCGCGGCCAGGGGAGCTCCACGCGACGGCCTGGCTGGGCGGAAGCATGCCTTCTGCTAGATGCATCAGCGCCCCCCCTCGTATGGCGGCACACGCCCCAGTATGCTTGCGCGGAGGGGCTTCGGACGTCGCTCCCGCCGCATAAACCCGTCTCCGGTACCGATGTAGAGCGAGACGCACTCTACGATGTCACATGCACTCTCGCCCGGGTGCTGATCCCCGAAGAGGTAAGTCCACGCCCCAGGCGACGAGAGCGCGATTCCGCAGGGGCGCGGGCATACGCTCAGGCACTCGGTGGACCTGACCTCCACGTGGTGGCCGAATGGGCTCTCATGGAACGTCGCGCGAAGCTCTTGATAGAGTTTGAAGCCGGCTCGACTCTCTCGTGGCTCACGCGGAGAGCCAGGTGCCCTACAGGACATGCAGACGTGAAGTACGGATGACCGACGAAAGGTACCATGAGATGTCGGTGACCCCTTCGCTAAAACGGATGAGGCAGTTTCGGTCATGCTGACTCCTCGGCCATGCGGCGGACCCGGTCCGGGGTCTGGCTTGGGTTTTCTAGACAGCCAGACCCAACATATTGAAGACGAGGCCTTCTATATTCTCAAGCGTGAGAATCGCGCCGACACCGGCAACAACAGCCCCGGCGAGGCGAGCATGAACATGTTTCGCCTCGGTCGCCTTCAGCAGCTCGTGAACAACAAAACCGGCCAGGAGTGCCAAGCCGTATTGCAGCAGGCCCAGCCCGCCCAAATAGCCCACCAGAACGGTCATCCCTGCTCCTGCTTCCTGGGCCGCGATCGGGTCGCCAAAGGCTGAGCCGTGGAACAGGCCGAAACCTGCGAAAAGTCCGACAGCCGGCGTAAGCCCCGTGGCACGCCCGGACAAAAGGAGACCGCCAACAACCAGAAGCGACAAGCTGATCGCAAATTCTTTGACGGGCAGGCCAAGGCCGAAACTCATCAGCAGGCACCCCAGCAGCATCGCGCCAATATAAGCGGCCGTTGCCAGTTTCGCGCGGCCAGTGTAGAGCGCCGCAATGCCAACGGCGATGACGAAGAAGAGATGATCAAAGCCCAAGACCGGGTGCCCGACGCCGGATAAGAGCCCGTCGGTGAATGTTTCCATTGGCATGCCGCCGAGCGGGTGGTGTGCCAGGGCCGGAACCGTGCTCATGGTAAAAACGACCGCGGCCAAAAGGTATCGATTCATTCTTTCTCCTCCCTCTGGAAAACCCCCGACTTTGCCCTGATCATCATGATGGGAAAGATGATGACTGTTCGGTGCGTGGGAATTCACTTTTACATAATAAATGTAATAGCAATGTTATTACGATAATGGCCGAGAATTGTCAAGCTGACCCGGACTGCCATGGTTCTAGTGTGGGACGAGACACGAATCGAGCACAGCAAGAAGCGCCGAACGGTCAAACGCCGCGCCAATAAACACCAGATGATCTTGGAGTTGTGGGGCCAGACAGACAGCGGTTCAGTCTCAGCTTCCGGGAGGTGAAGGAGTTGCCATACTGGTCGCGGATGAGCAGGATATCCGTGTATCTCCCATGAAGATTAACTTAAACTCCTATGCCTGCCAGTGCCCCGCACGCTGCTGCGCGCTTGCACCTGAGCTCTTCGACCTTAACGATGAGAACCTCGCAGTGCTCTCATTGACGGCGACATCCCAATAGAACTCGAGGAAAAAGCCCGTTTAGCAGCCCCGAGTTCGCAATCGAGATCATCGAAGAGTAGCCAGCTATCGAATCTCGATTACGATGTGGAGACTCTTGTCATCGACCGCGCTAAAAACTCACGAACCCGTCGGTACGGTCTCTGACCTCCCTGCGGCTCTCCGAAGTACGTGCCCGGTGATAGCGCTTCGAGAGCGGCTAATTGCCGTCGCGCAAGTTTTTCTATCGCGAGACTCATTGGGTTGTACAGCGTAGGCTTATTGTTTAAACCGCTCGGTACAGACTGGCATAAACAGTTTATACTAATTGGTCAAAGCCCTCTTTTGCGAGTGGCCTTTCGAGTCCTCTACCGCCTGGCCCTGATAGGTCTTGAACATTGAACGATCGGTATAAAAACGCTATATTCTGTATGCATACAGCGACAAAAAGGTCCGAACGCTCATGCCTTGGGAAAAATCTTTCGACTTCGATGACGCCCTTGCTCGCGCCACCAAGGTGTTTTGGGCGAAAGGCTATGAGGCCGCATCCATGGCTGATCTGGTCGCCGGAATGGGGATCAACAAAGGCAGCCTCTACAATGCGTTCGGGAGCAAAAAGGAACTTTTCACGCGCGCATTGCTTCAGTATGATCGGGACAATCGGCAAGCGCTGTTGACGCAGCTTGAGGCGCTTGATGATCCTATCGTTGCGATCACCAAGCTCTTTGACGCATTGATCGCTGAGAGCATAGCAGACACCGAAAAAAAGGGATGCCTGTTGGTCAACACGGCGCTGGAACTCCCCAATCATACCGATGATATCCGGGAGATAATTGGTACAGTCATCGCTGACTTCGAAGCATTCTTTAAGCGCCAGATCAAGCTGGGGCAGAAGCGTGGTGTCATAGCAAAAAATGTCAAGGTAAATGACACGGCGAAGTCTCTCTTGTCACTCCTGTTCGGGCTTCGCGTTTTCGCCCGTGGCGACTTCAATGCTTCGGGACTGCGGGCCATCAGAAGAGATGCGCTGAGGCTGATTGCAGACTGAACGACCGTTCCCCGGCCAGAGCATTCAAACAGCACACCCGCCTTCAGTTTTCGTTAAAGCGTACACTCTGGCCAACACTTCCCTTAGCGTCGGTCGTACAACGGGTGCCCTTTTCTCCCGAGGTGGACTTTCGCAACATGGTCGGCTTCAAGGTGGGCAATATACAGATCGTCGAAATTCGGCCCGCCAAAGGCGCAGTTCGTGGGTCCCTGCGTTTTTGTCCCGTCTGGATCATCAATAAGAACGGACAGCTGCCCATTCGGATCAAGCACCACTAAGCGGTTCACCATGGGTAAGGTAATAATAAGATGCTCTTCGGCATCAAAGGCCATCCCATCGGGCAGCGCTCCTAAGTCTTCACCAAAAACTTCGGGGCTGCCGTGAGTCCCGTCCTTATGCATGGCAACTCGGATGCAGTTATTCTGGCTTGATTGCAGCACGTATACGGCCTGTTCTTGGGGGTCGATCGCCGTCCCGTTCGCGAAGTAAATACCGGTCGTCACTACTTCCCCGCGGCCATCCGGTCGCAAGCGGACGAGAGCCCCCTTCGGTGATGGATTACGCAGTTCTTCCATCAGCTTATCAAAGTTGCCGAATGTCAGATCGGTCGAGTTAGATACATACAGGTTTCCCTCGGCGTCAAAAACCGGAAAATTCGGGAGGGTGAGTTTGATATCCCCAACCTGATCGGCAAACAGACTGACCTGACCGTCCGGCGTCACTTTGAGCACCGCGGCCTTGCCAGGGTCACACACAAAGAGGTTCCCCTGTTGGTCGAGCGCCATCCCGGCTGGCCGGCCGCCCGTACGCGCGCATTCCGTGACGGTTCCATCCGGCGCCAGCTTGCGGATCACACCGTCTGTTCCTCCGCCATAGACGTTCCCTTCACGATCAACGACAACGCCCTCCGGACCTTTGAATCCAGTCGCCGCCGTTTCCACTTGGTCCAGACCGAGCTGTTGGTAGGCCATGGTGTGTCTCCTGTGTGTTTCCCGTTAAAGATCAGGGGTTGCTATCTCCCCATCTTGAGCCGATTCTCTTGCGCCCAGCCTTCTTTGAAAGGAACGGTAAAATACGGGGTGAGCGACATCTTCTTAAACTTCCACTCGCCATTCTGTCTGACATACTCGTCGTCATAGCGAGCGGCCACGAAGTAGGCCTCCCCTTTTGAGATGGTCTTTGCTTCGAGGTAGGCATAGCCCTTTCCCATATCCCCCTGTACCTCAACCGCATGGTTATGCATAAACTGCTTCACAAAAGACAGCAGACTTTCGACTCCTTGAAAGAACTTTGTCAGCTCGGCCCGACCAGTGGCTTTGCCCAGATAGTCAAAATCGAGGATAGCATCCTCAGTGAACAGATCGGGAATAGCTTCCAATTCCCCCCCGTTGATGCACTCGTGATAACGAAACCGTAGCGAGCGAACGGCTTCGCGGTCACTCAAATCCTGAATCTTTGCTTCCAGTGCCTGCAAACGGGCTTCGATATCCTGAGACATTGTTTCCTCCCTTTTATCCTTGTTCTTTCGGTTCCAAACCTTCAAACCACGGCAACACCAGGGTTTCATTGATGGTGTAGGTCAAAGCGTGGCTCCAGTCGGGCAGCTCGGTGTACTTCACCTTGTAGCCGATGTGTTCGAGCAGTTCATTCGATGAGCGAATGGCTTCGACCGGAAAGATGAAGTCATGCACACCGTGAATCACATGGATCGGCGTATCGATACCTCGCTTCTGTCGCAGCATCCCATCGGTGGCAGGGCTCAGTTCGCCCGCAATAGGCGCTATCCCGGCAAAGAGTTCGGCCTGGTCCAGGCCCAGCAGATAGGTATAGGTTCCACCATCAGACAGACCGGACAGATATACCCGCGAACGATCAACGCGATAGGTCTCACACACGGTGTCAAACATGGCCCGGATTGACCGGCTGTCAACCGGCGGCTGCAGGACGGACCACGTCGGACCTAGGGACTTGGGCGACAGCAGCAGATAGCCCTTGCTCTTGGCGGGTCGCAGCCAGGTCCAGATGTAGTCATCGCCCCGGCCATACCCACCGTGGAGGCAGACGATGAGCGGCCAGTCTGTGTCAGGGCTATAGTATTCCGGGACATACAATGAGTACTCGGCATGTTCCTGAGTCTGTGTCTGATGGAGCATGCCGACCGGCACCGCCACACCGTCAGCCCGCGTCTCCAAGGCGTCGCGCTGGGACACGGCCTCCGGCAGCAGCCAGTATTGGGAGAGCGTCGGGAGATGCGCACGCTGGTTGTATAAAAGGTCCAGTCCCCGACACAGCGAGAAGCGGCTGTTGACAAACGCTCCACCAAAATTCGGCCCAGGCACCCCGCCAAGAAAGGCTGTGCTGGCATTGTTGAGATGCGTCAGTGCGGCAGCGAAGGCCGCGTGAAACCCGGCGAGATCTTCGGGCGGTTCGAGGCTGGCGGCGCTGGAGAGTGCGGTTTCAAAAAAATCACCAAGAGTGTCTCGCACCCGTCCTTGCGCCGCCGGTATTTTCCCGAAGTGCATATTCTCCTGAACGTCTTCAAACGTTCGCAAAAAGAGCAGGATTTTTTCTTCCAGCGGCCGAATAGACTCCTGGTACTGTTCCTGGCTCATCATGCTCCCCCTGACTCCCTTTCGCGTCTCTCCCCCCGGTTCTTTCCCCGTGCGCGCCGCCTTTGTACAATCCTTTGCATCGGCGTGCAAATTGCCCTATCGTACCCAGGACAGTTAAGGAGGGGAGCATGAGTACAGCAATAGCCCAGAGTGTCCCACAGAGTACGCACGAGTTAGCCGAGCGCTTTGGCGACCCGGATCAACTCGCCGTCAAGCATAAGCTGCCCTATATCGATGAGGCTGCCGCGCGGTTTCTTGAGCAGTGCCCGTTTGTGATCGTCTCAACCGCAGACACTCAAGGACGGTGCGACGCCTCCCCCAAGGGCGACCCGCCGGGCTTTATCAAAATCGCAGACAAGCACACCCTCTACCTCCCGGACCGGGCCGGTAACAAAATGTTCCAGAGTATCAGCAATATTCTGGAGAACCCGCACGTCGGTTTACTCTTTCTCATTCCGGGCGAGGAATGGACCATGCGTATCAACGGCCGCGCCCGGATTGCCGACGAACCTCAGCTCCTGGAAAAACTCAGCGCCCGAGGCCGTCCGGCCCAGCTTGCCATCGAGGTCACTGTCGAAGAATGCTACTTCCACTGCCCCAAATCGTTCAAACGCGCCGAGTTGTGGAACGCGGAGAAATTCCACCGCTACGAGGGTGACTCGTGGGGCGCCATCCTGGCCCAACGGACGGAGATGGAAAAAAGAAAAGCTGCGGAGTTGGATACTCTCATTGAAGAGTCGGTCAAGAACTTGTAGGGACAATCGACCGGATTACCCTTCTCCCGTGAGGACAGGATGCCAACGCTGCACATCGATGAATCTCTCGATCTGTACTACGAACTCGACGATTTTACCGACCCCTGGACCGCCTCGGAAACCATTCTCCTCGTCCACGGCGTTGCCGATACGAGTCAAGCTTGGTTCGCCTGGGTGCCTCGTCTGGCCCGACAATTTCGGGTACTGCGACCGGACCTGAGGGGTTTTGGACACTCTTCCATTCCGCCCGCAGACTATAGCTGGTCTCTGCCTGGCTTTGCCCAAGACCTCCGAACTCTTCTCGACCGGCTGGAGATTGCGACTGTACACGTGGTGGGACAGCGCGTCGGTGGAAGCGTCGTCATGCAATTCGCGCATGACTATCCCGACCGGGTCAAAAGCCTGACCGTCATTGGTGGGCCGGCGACGCTCTCCAAAAGCGCGCTCAACCCGGACGCCTGGCTCACGCAGGTTCAACAGGACGGAGTCGAAGCCTGGGCACGCAGCACAATGGATCGTCGTCTGGGCAATGTCAGCCCGGCGATGAAGGAATGGTGGATTAGCGCCATGGGCAAGGCTTCACCCCAGGTGATGGCCGGCATCTTTCGCTATGTCGGGAATATGGACATCACTGCCCTGCTCCCCCAGATCCAGGCCCCAACCCTGGTAATCACCAGCGACCAGAGTGCGCTGGCTCCAGTCGAAACCGTGCGTGACTGGCAGACGCGGATTCCCAACTCGCAGCTTCTGGTTTTACCCAGCCCGGCCTATCATCTTGCGGCGGCGCTGCCGGAAGAGTGTGCAGCGGCAACGCTCAGGTTTATTGCCAGCCTGACCGATTGAACGCTTTTCTCCACCTGTGCTGACAGACTGCCGTCTGCGGCACATTCTCCAGCGCTACAGGTAAGGCGGCCAGGGTGAGGCCCTGGCCTTTCCCATTGCTACTACTGTAGAGGCGAGAAGCTGGCCGGGGTCAGGATCTTGTTGTACTGGCTGACAACCATGCCTTGGGCCTTGGGACGGAACGCTTGCATCTCAGGGTCTGCTCCCTGGGCTGCGCGGGCTTGCGCTCGATGATTCATATCCTCATAGGCCCAAATGTGGACGACCTCGTTTAACGGGCCGACCTCGGTTGACCACCAGCCGACCAGTTTGGAGTATTTGCTGATGACCGGCAGTCCTTCTTTTTCTATGAGCGCCTGAAACTCCGGCACCTTCCCCGGTTGCAGCGTATACACACGCATCTCATACACCATAGTCTGATCCTCCCCGCTTTTAAGATTTTCAACTCCCAACGTTTGTGCAAAAAACTATATACACTGCTAAGCGCGATAGGGACAGAAGGAAGACACAACGGAGTTAGGCGACACGCTGACCCTCATTCAGACGATGACCGGCCTCATTGGGGTTCTCGCTATTCTATGGTGACTGACCCAGATACAGCGGGCTGGCCGGCGGCGAGATAGGGAGATTGACGTCATGACGGAGACGTTGCGGGAGAGCACGGAGCGGCAGGCCCAAACACTGTCTGAGGTCGGCCGGGCCCTCGAACGCCAGGGCCAAGCCTTAGACCGTCATGGACAGGCGTTAGCAGAGTTGCTCCGCCGCAGCGCGTGACCCCAGGAGAATAATTCGTACATATGGCTAGGGCAAAGGAGACGCCTGGGCTATGAAGCTCGGATATTATCAGTGAGTCGAAGTCGAAAAAGTGGATAATCTGGTGTTACCTCGGCTATTTTATCCCAGGCATTAGGGTTGTTGGGGTCGGGACGTAGCTGCTTATTGCTTTGAGCTTGGTGCGGTCCCCGTAAGAAAACTTCCTTGAGGTTTTGTGCTGAAAAAACCGTATTGGCAGGCCAGCTTGTCAGGTCAGTCTTCGGCAGGTTTTGGTCATCGGTGTAAATGACAAGTATCACGCGCATGGTTTCGGCACAATCAGCCAATCCCTTCTTCTCGTCTTTTTTCGTTATCACGCCCTGCAAGCGCCTTAAAAGCTCTTCCTTTGTCCATAACGAGCGCTCATAGTTTTTGGCGTGAAGCCCTTGCATAAGTTCTATTTTTTCCTCTGGAGTCGATGGTTTAGCTCTGTGCCACTCCGCCACGTTATCCGCCCGAATCTCGTATTTTACCAGTTCTGTTATTTCAACCCCGAATTGTTTGCCATCTTCGGAGGCAAAGCAATCGGGCGGATCGTTTTCATTACTACGAATGTCGATTATCTGTTTTCCATACTGTCGCGCGTACGCCTTGGCGAATTCCTCTGCTATGTGACTTTCTATAGCAGCTTGACGCAACTCAGGATCGCTGGGCATAACATGGTCTGCTCCTTGACCGCGTTGATTCTGGTACTCAATTTATTTCTTTACGGCGTCTAATGTATCGGCATCCAGATTACCGAGCATCGGGCGTTTCAGCTTGTTTTTCATATCACTTTCTCTTGCGTTTTCCCCGCTCTGCCGGCGACGTAAACGCTCCATCTGTCGGGGGTTCCCCCGAACCACTACATGATTATACAAACGCTCCATCTGCCCGTTGTCTCGCGCAAGTTCTTCGTAGTGGTTCTTAGTATCTCGCCTTTTTTTGGGGTCGATTCGGGGATCAGTGTATAAAAGCGTCCGAAACAACTCGCTACCACATTGAAAAGGCACCATCTCTATGAGAGCAGCAAAACACCAGTCCACATCGGGGATAAGAGTGGAAGGCACTCCAAGGCCCCGTCCATCGGCAGGATATCTGGAGAGGGATTGGTATTTCCCATCGCAGAGATAATCCGCAATTGTGAATTTGGCTTGGTCAGGGACTTTTTCTCGTATCATCTTCTCCATTTTGTAAAGATCGTGGCCACCATGTTTCTTCGGGTCAAATGAAGGCTCCCACCATATTAGTGTGGCTTTCACAAGTTGCTCTACGCATTGTTGTGAAAGAAAGGCGGCTGGCGCATAAAACTCCTTGTTTCCACAGGTACGTGCGGCGAGGTAAAACCAAAATGATCGATTCTGCCAACGAATGTAATTGATATCCTTTTCAGCTTTCGCCACGAACAAGCCTCCTCACACTTCCAGCCCTGGTCCGTACTACTCCGCGCCTGCCCCATGCGCCGCCGCCCACTCCCGCGCCAAGCGCTGGGCTTCGGCGATCTGGGCTGGGGTCATTTGTTTCGCAACGGTATCGCGCAGTTCACGCGCCTCTTCAAAATTCGTCCCGGCGAGATTGAGCCACATATGAGCCAGAGTATAATCCTGCTGAACTCCCTGACCATTCTCGTAGAGGCGGCCAAGATTGGCCTGCGCGACAGGATTTCCCTGTTCAGCGGCCCGGCGATACCATTTCACCGCCTCGCTATAATCCTGCGCGACACCTTGGCCGACGTTATACATATAGCCAAGATTGGCCTGCGCATCCGCATAGTCCTGCTCAGCAGCCCGGCGGTACCATTTCACGGCCTCGGCATCATCCTCCGGGACACCTTGGCCCATGTCGTACATGTGGCCGAGCTTATTCTGCGCGATAGGGAGTCCCTGTTCAGCAGCGAGGCGACACCATTTTGCCGCCTCGTTATAGTCCTGCGTGATCCCTTGGCCCTCATGGTACATGATACTGAGATTATTCTGCGCGGTCGCGTCTCCGGCTTCGGCGGCTAGACGATACCACTTCGCCGCCTCGGTATAATCCTGCGGGACACCTTGGCCGACGTTATACATGTAGCCGAGATTGGACTGCGCACCGACGTTTCCGGCTTCAGCGGCCGCTCGGCAGGCAACGAACTGAGTTGTAGGTGCCACATCAGTCTTGAAGCAATCCGCGGTATCAACATCTTCTGCCGTAACGGGACATACTCCCACCCAGACCCGCAACAAGGCAATACAAAGGAGAAGCCGAAAAATAGGTCGCATGGTGACGCTTTTCCTTCTTCACTGAAGTGGAAGCGTAGAGACCTGATAGAGGATTACGCAAACTCCGGGGCGACCTTGGTGGCGAACAGCTCGATGTCTTCGAGGAGTTGGTCTTGGGGTTCGAGACCGTTGTAGGCGACCAGGGAAAAATACTCGAACGGAATCTCCTCGTAGACCTCGGCGACCTGGCGTTTGACATCATCGACTGTGCCGGCCACGATCAGCCCTGTGTTGAGCACCCGCTCCAACATGGACCCGCTGCCTTCGCTGAGTAAAACCGGGAAGAAGTGCGAGGCAAATTCCGAGAAAAACGGTACGATACATTTTTCCACTTTTTCGTAGGCCGCTTCGCGCGTCTTGGCGACATACAAGAAGCGCAACAATCCCTGCCCCTGTCCGGGGCTGAGGGTGTGCCCACGCTGGGCCGCGCCTTCCCGGTAGGCGGCGTCCTGGACACGTGCCCCAGCCATGGGCGCAAAATAGCAACAGGTAAAATCCTGCTCGCCCGACCAACGCGCCGAGTCCGCACTGCCCGACGAACTGATAAAGACGGGTGGATGTGGCCGTTGGTAGGGCGCCGGCACCACGCTGATCCGACTGACGCGGTTGTGCTCGTCGATCTCTCCAGGCGCGCCATACTCCCGGGCACACGGATAGGCCGGATAGTCGTCAATACCTTCATGTGGAAACGGCACTTTGAAGAACTCGCCGTTGTACGAAAAGCTCGGTTCGGTCCAGGCTTTTTTGACAATAGTGACCATCTCACGAAAGATCTCCTGGTTGACATCGTCGGCCGTGGCCTGTTGCTCAGACTCGCGGTTCGACAGGGTCGGCAGCGTGTTGTACTGCTGCCCGAGCGTTCTGACCCAACGGGCCTGATAGCCGCGGGCAAAGCCGACAAAGAACCGACCCTTGAGAATATGGTCCAGCACTGCGGTCTCTTCCGCGACGCGCAATGGATTTTGTGTGCCCATGACGTAGCCTAACTGCCCCATCCGCATCTGTTTGGCATACGGGCCCAACCAGGCGTTCATCAGTCCGGGAGTGGGCAGCATTTCAAATCCCTCAGAGTGGAAATGGTGCTCAATAAAACTCATGCCCCAATAGCCCAGCGTATCCGCGGCTTTCACGATATCGACCATGCCGTCAATGATCTGGGCATAGCGTTCAACGTTTCGTCCAACGGGTCGCAACTGGCGTCGTTCTTCGTTGGAACGCACCGGCATTGAGGGAACCATCTGAATCATCGTTTTCATTAACACGTCCTCCTGATTGCCTCTCCTGCCTTATCCGCCGGTATCCGCTTTCGTCAAGCGTCCGGACGGCAGATGACTTGCACTCTCACCCAGGCTTCGACTACGCTCCGAGCCGGAGGGCCAATGTATGGGGCTTCAGGAACTGTGTGACACAGTCTGCATTGTTGGTGTGGGTGATACCAAACAAGGCGCAGTCCCGGACAAGACTGGCGACGAGTTAGCCATAGAGGCGGCTCGGGCCGCGTTGGAAGATTGCGGCCTGAAAAAAGACGATATTGACGGCTTATTTGTGCAGCCCAGCTACGGGAGGCAAGGCGATTATCTCAAAGTTGGGCTGATGCTCGGTCTCAATCCCAGGGTCGGTGGCGCGGTCGAGGCATCAGGGGCAACCGGCTGTTATATGATTCAGCACGCCGCCCTGCTGCTCAATGCGGACATGGCTCAGTACATCCTGCTGGTGTACGGCACGAACCAGAAGACGAATCGGAATAGATTCGGTGGGGCCCTGCTCGAAGAACACGCCCCCTACGGCGCCTTTAATCCATCCGGACCGTTTGCGTTTGCCTTTCGGCGGCACATGCATTTGTACGGGACAACCGAAGAGCAGCTCGCCACGATTGCGATTAATCAGCGCGCGCATGCCAGGCTGAACCCCAAAGCCGTCCAGCAAACACCGATCACGCTCGACGACTATATGAGTGCCCGTTACATTGTGGAGCCCCTCAGATTATTTGACTATTGCTATATCACCGACGGCGGGCACGCCTTTATCCTGACAACGGCGGACCGCGCTACAGATCTGAAAAAGCCACCAGTCTATATCCGAGGGATGGGTCGCCAGGAGGCTTTTCGCGCGTATGAAACGCCCGACCTGGTGATGCAGAGTTTTCAACAGGAAGCGGTCGCCAAGATGGTCTTTGATATGGCTGGCTGCACGCCACAGGACCTGCAAGCCTTATATGTCCAAGATGCGTACAGCCCGGCCGTGATCGCAGCCTTGGAAAATTACGGCTTTTGTCCACGGGGTGAATCTGGCCGCTGGATTCAAGACGGGCGGATCGCTCTGGGCGGCGAACTGCCGCTGAACGTCAACGGTGGACAATTGTCTGAAACCTATATGGTTGGCTGGCAAAACACCTGTGACGCCGTGCGACAGTTGCGAGGAGAATGTGGCGCGCGGCAGATCAAGAATGTGGAACGCCTCATGTGTACATACACCGGCGGCTTGCGCGAGCATGCCGGCGCATTGATTTTACGAAGCTGAACCGGAGCAAGACCCATGCCCGACTACAACAAGCCCCTGCCCGTGGTCGAAAAATGGAACGAACCGTATTGGCAGGCCGCCAAACGCCATGAGTTCGTTGCCCAACAGTGCACAGCCTGCGGCTATATTCACCTGCCACCCGGACCGGCCTGTACGAACTGTCTCAGCCCGGACCAGGACTGGGTTCAATTGAGCGGCAAGGGCACAATTTACTCGTATGGCATTTACCATCAGCAATGGCACCCCGGCTTTGCCGACGACATCCCCTACAACGTCGCGCTTATCGATCTGGATGAAGGACTCCAGATTATGAGCCAAGTCGTTGAGTGTGAGAATGATGCACTTGGCTGTGGTCTGCCGGTCGAAGTCACCTTCGATGATGTCACTCCAGAAATTACGTTACCAAAATTCCGTCTCGTAGGGACGAAGCAAGCCTAACTGCCGGACCTTAACTACGAAGCACATTTGGGAGGCAGCTCGGAGAAGACGACGGGCCTCCCTCTTGCAAAAAGGAGGAATCACATGCGCATAGGATTTATTGGACTCGGCAATATGGGCGGCCCAATGGCTTCGCATATCATCGCGGCCGGACATGACGTCACCGTCTATGATGTCCGTCGCGAAGCAGCGCAACCCCACTTGCAGCACGGTGCCGAGTGGGTCGATAGCCCCCGCGCGGTTGCCGCCAGGAGTGAAATTACTTTTACTTCTCTGCCAGGCCCGAAAGAAGTCGAGACGGTGGCACTGGGCGAGGGCGGCATTCTCCAGGGCGCACAACCGGACTCGGTCTACATCGACCTGTCAACGAGTTCACCGACCCTTATCCGAGCAATCCAAGCCGCATATCAAGAGAAAAAAGTACACGTGTTAGACGCGCCCGTCAGTGGCGGGCCGGTCGGCGCCCAAGCCGCCACGCTGGCGGTCATGGTCGGCGGTGACTCCGCCATCTATGAGCGGGTCAAACCGGTCCTCGACACGATTGGCGACAAGGTCTCTTACCTGGGTGGAATCGGGTGCGGCGAGATTGCCAAAATCGTTCACAATATGATTGGCATCTGCTTCCAGTCTCTCCTCGCCGAGGGATTCACTCTTGGGGTCAAAGCTGGCGTTGAACCCGAGGCATTACTCAAGGCCGTTGCCGACGGGGCAGTGGGTCAGGGCTTGATGCTGAACTACATGGTTCCCGAAGTCATCTTCAAAGGCGACTACGACACTGTGCGCTTCGCGCTGCGGGGGGCGCGCAAAGACTTGGGCTTGGCCACCGAACTGGGTCGTGAGTGTGAGGTACCGCTCAAAGTCGCCAGCATCGTGGAGCAGGAATTCATCGAAGGTCTGGCGCGTGGCTGGGCAGAGCGCGACTCGACCGCTCCGTTCGCGCTGCAAGAAGAACGTGCTGGCGTAACCGTACGAGCACCGAAAACCTAGTCTGGGAATTTCAAACGGAGGCAAGGACATGCGAGTGGGATTTATCGGCTTGGGGAATATGGGCGGCCCGATGGCCTCACATATCATTGCGGCTGGACACGAGGTGACCGTCCACGACCGGCGTCAGGAAGCAGCCCGGACCCAGCGTGAACACGGGGCCAAGTGGGCCAACAGTCCCAGGGCCGTTGCGGCTGCGAGTGAGATTACCTTTACCTCGCTGCCAGGTCCGACCGAGGTTGAAGCGGTCGCTTTAGGAGAAGAAGGAATCCTACGTGGGTCGTACCCCAACTCCGTCTATATCGATCTCTCGACCAGTTCGCCGACACTCATTCGAGAGATTCACGCCGCCTACCAGGAGCAAAACGTCCATGTCCTTGATGCGCCTGTCAGTGGCGGGCCGGTCGGAGCCCAAGCTGCCACGCTGGCAGTCATGGTCGGCGGTGACCCCGCCATCTATGAGCGGGTCAAACCGGTCCTCGACGCGATCGGCAATAAGGTATCCTATGTCGGCGGGATTGGCTGCGGCCTGATTGCCAAGATTGTCCATAATATGGTCAGTAACGGGTTTCGCGCCCTCCTGGCGGAGGGACTGACTGTCGGCGTGAAGGCTGGGGTTGCACCCGAGGCGCTCCGCCGCGCCATTGCAGACGGTGCTATGGGCCAGGGACTCACCCTGAACCACACCCTGCCACACCGCATATTCACGGGCGATTTCGATACCGTCCGCTTTGCTTTGCATCTCGCCCGCAAGGATATTGGGCTCGCCACAAGCTTGGGACGGGAGTTTGAGGTGCCAATGAAAATGGCCAACCTGTTGGAGCAGGAATTTATCGAAGCCCTTGCCCGCGGCTGGGGCGAGCGCGACTCGACCTCGGTGTTCCTCTTGCAAGAGGAGCGGGCAGGTGTGAAAGTCCGCTCCTCATAGCCCTTACTCCGCCCCTATGACGTCCAGACCAGCTTGGGCGCAGTCTATGTCCTCAGCCTCAGTGCCGCCACTCGCCCCAACGCCACCGAGCAACCTGCCCTCAATAATAATCGGCAGTCCTCCGCCGGCGAGGAGCATGGGTTCATCGATCAGCTGAGTCAGACTCTGAAATAAGTCCGGGCGCTGCTCGGCCAGCTCTTCCACTGCTGCCGAAGGGCGTCGGAACGTTGCCGCAGTAAAGGCTTTTGCCTGGGCGACCCTGGTCGTCATCCAACGGGCGCCGTCCATACGGATGAGCGCTACCTGGCGCCCGGTCGCATCGACGACAGCAAAGCTCATGGCCCAGCCTTGTTTTATCGCTTCTGCCTTGGCTGCTTCAAGAAACTGCTCAGCCAGAGCCAGTGTCAGGGTTGGCGGTTGTTGTTCGGCCTGTTCAGCGGCTTCCGCCGCCTCTTGGCCAGACGCCAACTCGACAGCCTCGGCCGCCGCTGTGGCATCTCCTGGTTTTTGCTCTTGTGCCTGAACCCAGATGGTCGTCAGACCCATGCTCAGCATCAGACCCAGAACAACGCCGACCCTTCGTGCATACACTCTACCCATCTCTACCCCTCCTTCCACATCGCACGGTAACAAACGAACCTAGAGTACTTATATTATCAACGCTCTTCAAATTTTAGGCAACCGTACTGCTGAGAAATTTCGGCAATCGAGGATGCCCCTGTTTCCGTTCCCTGGCCACTCTCGTTGCTTCCTCATGATGACATCGACAACTCAAGAGCACGGAACGAAAATCATGATTGCAGGAGAATACGAAGACCGTCGGATCAAATACGAGGAGTAGTGGTGCTTTGTCGAAAGAACAGTCCCTACGGACGGCGCCTGATGCCGCATTCGACCGTTTGACTTTCGTAATCGGACAGTCCTATATTCTCAACATTCACAGCAGTTGATTGGGCAGTCGATTCGCTTTGACCAAAGGAGGGTCAGCATATGGCATATCGTATCATTTCCGGCGATTCACATTTTGTCGAACCCCCGAATATGTGGGTAGAACGTATGGACAAGAAATTTCGTGAGCGAGCGCCCCACACCGTCCAGGGACACAACGGGAAAGCCGGCGAATTTTTTGTGTGTGAAAACATCACCCCAGTTCCAGTCGCTGGCTTCTTCGGCTCGGGTAAGAGCGCCGAAGAGTTGCCCCAACACATGGAAAAGGGATTTGATGTCGCCCCCAAGAGCGTCTGGGATCCAGCCGAACGCCTCAAAGACCAAGAACGTGATGGGGTGAGTGCCGAAGCGCTGTACACCTCAATGGGGATGCTCCTGTTTGGGCTGGAAGACGCCGAGCTGCGGGCGTCCGCCTTCAGCGCTTTTAACAACTGGGGAGCCGAGTATTGCAGTCACGCTCCCGGTCGGCTTATCGGCCTGGGGGCGGTGACGCTTGAAGACATCCCCGCCGGCATCAAAGAGCTTGAACGGATCGCCAAGAAGGGTATGCGCGGCGCACTGATTTGGGGCGCGCCGCCTGACGACCGCCCGTATAGTAGCAAAGAATACGACCCGTTCTGGGATGCCGCCTCTGACCTCAATATGCCGCTCTCGCTCCATATCCTGACCTCCCGGCGCGGCCATGGTATCGACTTCAGCAAAATCCTGCATGCCTATATGAGCCTGCCGCAGGAAATTCAGATTACCCTGGCTGACATGGTCTACGGTGGCGTTTTTGAACGACATCCCAAACTGAAAATCGTCTCGGCTGAGAATGATGTCTCCTGGCTACCCCATTTCATGTATCGGCTCGACCACGGCTATGAGCGGCTACGGCATTTCGAGAATGTCCAGCTGTCGATGATGCCCAGCGAGTATGTCAAACGGCAGGTCTGGGCGACGTTCCAGTTTGAGGATGTGTGGATCGACACCCACAAACGTTATGACATGGGCAAGATTATGTGGTCATCAGACTATCCGCATACCGACTCACCTTGGCCCCGTTCCAAGGAATATATCGCCGAACACTTCGCCCCAGCGCCAGAAGATGTGATAGCGAAAGTCGTCGGCGGGAATGCGGCCGAACTGTACGGCATTCAGTAGGAAAAAGGAATCCTTTGCAGCAGGAGGGAAGCTCACTTCCCTCCTGCTTTGTGGGTGTATTCTTGCCTGGCCGCGCTTCTTTCCTGTACCTGGTATGAAGCCATACAAAGAATAGGTAACGCCGTGTTGACAGCACTAGTCGGCCTATGGCATGGTTCGGGAAAGACTGAGTGAGCGTTCAATTTTTTCGACCTATGAGGGAGGACAGATATGGCTGAATATGACGTACTTATCCAAGGTGGTACGGTCGTCGATGGTTCCCGCACCCCACGCTTTATGGGTGACGTTGGGATCAAAGATGGCAAGATTGCGAAGATCGAACCGAACGGCAAGCTCAATCCGAGTGATGCCAAAAAGACGCTGGACGCGAACGGGCTGGTCGTCGCGCCGGGCTTCATTGATCTGCACACCCACTACGATGCCCAGATTAACTGGGATCCCTACGTCACGCTGTCCGGCTGGCACGGGGTCACCTCGATTGTGCTCGGCAACTGTGGATTTGGTTTCGCTCCGATGAAACCTGAGATGCGCGATCGCGCCATGCTGACCATGTCACGTGTCGAAGCTATTCCGTACGAGTCCATGAAAGCCGGCATGAAGTGGGACTGGGTCACTTTCCCAGAGTGGCTGGACTTCCTTGACCGAACTCCCAAAGGGGTCAACGTCCTGAGCTTTGTTCCGATTGCACCGATTATGATCTGGACCATGGGGCTCGAAGCGGCCAAGAGTCGTCCGGCCACAGACAAAGAAAAACAGACCATGCGCCAGATTCTGAGTGAATCCCTGGACGCCGGCGGTTGTGGATTCTCGGCCCAGCGCTTGGGGGACGGCTTTGTGTCTGTCCAGCGCGACTACGACGGCACCCCGATGGTGACGGACACCATGGCGGACGAAGACATGCTATCCTTTGGTCGGGTGTTAAAGGAACGGGGAGAAGGTTTCATCCAGCTCACCCAATCCAGCCCCGATTTTGAAGCCGATATGAGATTCTACGATCGTTTGGCCGACGAGTGTGGCCGACCGATTCTGTTTAATGCCACGGCCACGCGCGACGACCGGCCGAGTATCCATCGCCGTATCCTGCGCTGGATGGAAAAGACCAACAAAGCTGGGCGCAAGATCTACAACCAGACCGCGACATTTCGTCAAGGGTTGTACTTCAGTTTTGCCGATATGTCAGGATTGTTCGACGGGAATGATGTCCTGCGTGAAGTGACCATGGGCACGCCAGCCGAACGGCTTGAAAAGCTCAAAAACCCTGCCATTCGCCAGGCTTTGGTCGCAGAATATGATACCGGACATACGCCGGTCGTGACCGGATCGCTCAAAGACTTTACGGTTGAAACCGTGAAGAACGAGAAGTTCGAAAAGTTCATTGGCAAGACGGTCGAAGAAGTCGCCAAAATGGAGAACAAGCATGTCATAGACGCGATGTTCGATATTGCGGTTGAGGAGAATCTGGAAACCGAATTCTATACTCCCGCGCGCAACGTCCGTGAGGACTATGTGTCCGAGCTGATGTCTTCCCCGTACAGTATGGCTGGGGTGTCGGACGGTGGTGCGCATACCAAGTTCATCACCATTGGTGCCTACCCGACTGATATGCTGACTTGGATGGTGCGCGACGCTGGCTTTATGAGCCTTGAAGAAGCTCACTATCGCCTGAGCGCCATGCCTGCCCAGTGCGCCGGCTTCCAAAATCGCGGCGTCCTGCAAGAAGGGGCCCGCGCAGATGTGGTCGTCTACGATCTTGAGAACTTGAAGCTCACCCCGGAGAAGCCAAAGGTCGTTCACGACTTTCCGGGCGGCGAGTGGCGGCGCGTCCAGTACGCCGAAGGTTATCGTTGGATCATGGTGAACGGCGACGTTACCTTTGAAGACGGCAACTGCACCGGCGCGACCCCGGGCCACCTGCTGCGCCACGGCAGAGACTAAGCCTCACACACTCCTGACGACTAACCAAAAAGGGGCAGGATTTTTCCTGTCCCTTTTTCTTTTGACTTTTCAGGCGCTGCCCTGCTGCATGTGAGTCCTAATTCCCCGGCGACTGAGACGGCCGCGGAAACCCCTGAATAGCGACCACCGTCCTGTCCGCGTCCTGCCAGCGCGAATGAGCAAAACCCAGGTTCGCCACATAGAGGATACCAGCATGAATCACCAGGCTGGCATTGCCGTCCAGCGGTGCGGAGTGCTTATTCGCGACTACTACCCGCCGGCTGCCGTCGGGCGACAGACCGATGATTTCGTTCCGAAAAATTTCTGAAACGTAGACATTCCCCTCCTCGTCCAAGGCAATGCCGTCAAGGAGGCTATGTCCGCGGGATACGATAATCGGCTCGCCGGCACTGCCATCCGGCTGAATTGGAATCCGGAGCACGAGCGGGTCGCCGCTGGTGGCTGCATAAATATTCCGCTGCCCGGCATCAAGGGCGATGACATTCACCCCAAGGGGAAAACCGGAATATGGCATCGCCGACCAGTGGAGCAGCGGATGCTCCGACCACAAGGTGACCCTGCCGTCCAGCGTAATTTTCCAAATCCCCGCATAGGTCAAATCGGCCAAATAGATATTCCCCACATCGTCAATGGCAACATCGTCAGGAAAACAAAAGGGCCAACCATCCCCGCGGGTGGCCACAGGCGTAACCTCGCGTGTCTCAGCATCAATCCGGTAGACTCCACTCGTCACATCGGTCGCATCCCGGCAGGCAGGGTGGCGTGGGTCGCCGACCCGGTCGTACTTGGAGCGAGCCTTGTAGGCCACGAATACGTTATCGTCTTTGTCCGAGGCAAGACCAAGGACGTGGCCTTTCCCGCTGTCGGCTTCGGTAGGAACCCAGGCAATGTGAACGTATTGCCCGTCCTCTTTGAGTTGCACGATCTCACCAGTATTAAACAGCGAGGCATACAGGTTGCCTTGGCTATCCACCCCGATGCCCTCCGGGGTATCGGGTAATTGCGTATATACCTGGGCGCTAAAGGCTTCGACCGGCGTTTCCTCCTCCACAGCCTGCGGCAGGCCTTCTGCCTCCGCTTGGCCTTCTTGAATTTCCTGCCCTCCCAAATCCGCCGTTGGGCTCTCTTGGATTTCCTGCGCTCCCAAGTCTTCCTCTTTGATTGCCTGCGCCATGACGGCGTGAGCGGTAATCCCGACTCCCATCAGCAGCGTGCTCAGTATACCCAGTGTCTTTTGCATTTAGTGTATTGCCTCTCAATCGTTATACCAATTCGGCAAGCAGGGCTTGAGCGGCCTGAAAGTCCCGCGTCTCACGCCCTTCAGTAAACCAATCGGTGGTCTCTGTCAGCACCCGTCGTGCCCTCTCGCGTTTGCCCTGTTTAAACCACTGCTGGGCCAGGCTCGTCGCAGCGCGCAACTCCCACGACTTGGCACCTTGTTGACGGGCAACAAAAAGGGCCTTTTGAAAACAACCTTCCGCCTCACTGTTTGACCAGGGAGTGCTCGTCTGGGCTGAGAGCCTGTTTGCATCCCGCACCAGCAGCAGCTCTCCCCGCAGTCGGTACAGCTCCGCTTCCGAGAAACGCTCCGCACTGGTGTTGGCGACTGCCAGCGCCTCATCAAGGAGGGCTAAGCCCTTTTCACTCCGTCCGATCTTTCCGTACTGCTCGGCCAAAAGCCCAAGGAAGTAGGGGCGGAGGAGCTCCGCTCCAGAGGCACACCAAGCGGTTATCACCTTTTGCAATTGCTCGACAGGCAGTTCGTCGTGCGATTGCGCGGCCGTGGCCCAGTCCCGGAAGATCGTCCCGATCATCTCCCAATCGGGGAACCCGCACTGCTGCGCAAGGGCAATCCCGGCTACGGCACGCTCGTAGGTCACCTCGGCTTCGCCGCGAAGCTGATGCAGCAGGCCGGTCCAGCTCAGAGCAGCCGCAAGACTGAGACTATGCTGGCGGGCTCCCTCTTCTGCCCGTGCCAGCGCTTCCCGGCCCTGTTGCAGGGCCTGTTCCGGATAGCCCAAAATCCATAAGGCCAGCGTTTCATATAACAAGCAGACGGTCCGTGGATCTGTACCGTATTGAAACGCCAGGGCTGTATGCTGTTCCGGATTATGCAGCGCCACAGCTTTTTGCAGGTGTTCTCGCGCATGGGCAAACTCACCGATCCATAACAAGGTATTGCCCAAGGCTCGATGCACCTCTATGAGCAGGTCGGGATCATGCAGGTGTTGAGCCAAAGCGAGTAATTGCTCGCCCATCTTTCGAGCCGTTCTGAGCTCGGCCCGCATCTCGTGGACGACCCACAGGCCGCGGAGCACCTGAAAAGACTGCGGAGTTTCTCCAAGCTGCTGACACAGTTCCTGGGCGCGGGCATACGCGCGCTCCACCTCCGGGGCGGCGTAGCCCTTGGTCGCCATGAGACTTGGACCCAAGCGCGTCTGGATAGCCAACTCCCGGTGGGTCCGGTCGGGCGTCTCCGGCAGTTCGTTGAGCAGCGCCAGTCCCTTGAGGAAATGACCTATGCCCTCACGGTGCGCCGAGCGTTGCACGGCCTGCTCTCCGGCGTACTGCCAAAATCCAATGGCCTGATCGATCAAGCCGGCTTCGGTGTAATGGTGGGCGACTAATTCCGGTTGCTGGTGTCTGATATCGGAGAACTGTTTGACGAGGACATCGGCAACCTGATGATGAATCTGCTGGCGTTTGCTCTTGAGCACAGACTGATACGCCGTGTCTTGGAGCATGGCATGCTTGAAGACCCAGCGGGCCTGGGGAAGCATACCTTTTTGAAAAATCAGCTCAGCCTCCACGAGTTGGGCCAGCCCCCGCGCGAGTCGCTGCTCATCGGACGGCCAGACCGCTCGGATCAGGGCGTACGAAAAGGCTCGGCCGAGGACAGCGCCGATTTGGACAGCATCCCGGGCGATGCTGCTGAGCTGGTCAAGCCGGGCCATTAACGAATCCTGAAGCGTGGCAGGAATCGTGTGGGGAGCCTCGTCCCCGCCGTTTTCAGGCACACCGGCCTCGATAATGGTTTTCGTCAGCTCTTCAACAAAAAGCGGAACGCCATCAGTCTGCGCCGCGATATATTCCACCAGGTGTTGCGGCAACCGTTGGCCCTGGGCAACATGGGTAATGAGGTCCTCAACCGGTCGACGCTCCAAGCGGCTCAGAATCAGCAAGTGAACGGGCGGCCGCGGGGGCCACGGAGGGGTAAATTCCGACGAACGAAAAACCAGGAGGACGAAGAGGTGCAGCGGAGCGACCCGCTCAATGAGCGTCTGCACGAGATCGAGTGTCGAAGGGTCGACCCAATGCAGGTCTTCCCAAACAATGAGGAGGGGCCGCTCTTCCGATTCTTCAGCCAGCCACGCAACCAATGCTTCCTGCGTCTTTTGTCGCTGTTGCTCCGGGCTCAGCCTGAGCGCAGTGAAGCGTTCAGGCAGCGGCAGTGACAATAAGGCGGCAAACAGGGCGACACTCTCCTCCGGCAAATGGCGATAGCCTTCCAGAGCGGTCTCTAAACGGCGAAACTTTTCATCTTCGGGTTCATCGTCTTGAAACTGCAACCAGCGTTGGAGATGGTCGATCACCGAGTAAAAGGCCGTGTTGCGCGCATAGGACGAACAGCGGAATTCTCTGCGCGCCTCGCCCGCCCTGGCTACCTGCTCTTTGAGTTCCTGGACCAGGCGGGACTTGCCGATACCCGGCTCGCCACCCAGCAGCACGACTTGTCCCTCTCGGACCTTGGCCGCCTCCCAACGTTGCCGCAGAAATGCGAATTCTTCCGTCCGTCCAACCAGAGGAGACAAGCCGGCTTCAAGCGCCACCTCAAACCGGCTTTGCGCGCCTTCTTCCCCAACGACCTGGTAGACTGAGATGGGAGTTGTCTTGCCTTTGAGCGCATGCGGCCCAAGCGTCTGGCACTCAAAAAAGCCTTCGACGAGTCGGTAGACTGCGGCACTCATCACGACGGTATCGGCCTTGGCAATGGCCTGAAGGTGCGCCGCAATATTGGGCGTCTCGCCGAGTGCGAGGTGCTCGTGCCGCTCGCCGGCACCCATGTCGCCCACCACAACCTGTCCGGTGTGAATACCGATCCGCAGCCGAATCCGCGACGCATCTTTCGCACTCGGACGGAAAGACGGCTGACGCCCCGTCTGCCGGAGCTGGCTGTTCATTTGATTCAGCTGAGCAAGAATACCCAAACCCGTTTTCACGGCCCGTACCGCCGCATCTTCGTGGGCGATCGGATAGCCAAAATAGACCAAAACCCCATCGCCGAGATACTGGGCGATATAGCCACCGAAACGGTGAATGACACCGGCACAGGTCTCTTGATACGTCCGCACGATGTCCCGCCACTCCTCAGGATCAAGTCGGCCGGTGAGGGCCGTTGATCCCACAATGTCGCAGAACATGACTGTCAACTGTCGCCGTCCGGTAGGCGCGGGCGCGGGTGACCGCTGTGGCTCTGGTGTTGACTGAGCTGCCGACACAGGGGCGGGCTCATCAACCGGCCGGACCAGTAGAGGAGTTCCACATTCGTCACAAAACTTTGCTCCCGTCCGGTTGGCTTGCCCACAATTCGGGCACGACATAGGCAGGCTCCTCTGTCCCCGGCTTCTTCTGATTGATCCTGGGAGACTGGCGCAGCCTCAGCCTCCCTTACCACTCGATGGTCGATGGGTCTCCCTTATACAGGGTGCGGACATAGGCGATAACTTTCCAGGCTTCCTCCTCGGTGATCACCCCGTCGTAACCGGGCATTTTATTGCGCCCGGTCATGACCTGATCCATCACCCGGGTGTCATCACCCGTGCCTTCCTTCCATTCCTCATCCGTTAAGTCGGGTCCCATGCCTCCGCCGCCACGTAAGCCGTGACAGCTATAGCAATTCAGGAGCTTGTAGAGATCTTCGCCCTCGCTGATCGCCGCTGGATTTCCCGTATACGGATTGAGCTTTACCAGCCCGTTGGTCACTTCTTGCCCGGCCTCACCACGGGACTCCATCGGCTGGCCATTGGAAGCTTGAGGGAATTGTGGGTCGGGCACTTCCGTGCCCTGTTGAGGCTCGTGAGGCTCGGTCGGTTGGAGGGTAATACCGGGGACACCGTAGTCGACCAGGATCTGCCGGATTTCTTCCGCGTGCTGCGTCAGCAGGCCATTGAGCGTATTCTTCAGCGCTTCGTCGCTCTTCCGAACGCCGAGCGCAATATCATAGGCGAGGAGGAGGGCGGGTGACTCATCCTGGGACGCTACGGGCACCACGCGCAGTGAGGTGGCTTGCTGTTGGGCGAAATAACCGCCAATCGGTCCCCATACAATAGCCGCATCGATCTCTCTATTGGCGACGGCTTCAATGATTTTTCCCGGCGGATTGGGATCGGCATAATTGCCGAAGACACTGTAGCCGACCACATTGTCCACAATCCCGCGGCCGCTCAGGGCATGGGCCGGCGGGCTGTTGGTGTAGTCATCGCCGATCAGGTGTACCCCGACTTTCAGTTCTTTGAGGACGGGATCATCAAAGGAGGACAGATCGTATGGTGCGTCTGCGGGATAGACAAAAGCATAGACCGAACGGTAATACGGCTGCGTCGTCAAGACCATATCGATGTCGGCCGGCAGACCCATGACCACATCGCACTTGCCAGCGTTGAGCGTACTGCGCAGGAAGCCGCGGCGCTGGGGCCACCAGGTATAGGCGACTGTCTGCCCCAACTCACGGGCCAGGACTTCGGCGATTTTATTCTCAAACCCTTCTTGCTGCCGATTGGAAAACGGCAGATTATTGGGGTCGGCACAGACACGAAACGGTTTGGTCGCCTCTGCGGTCTCAGTTGCCCAGGCAGCCGCCGAGAAGAGCGAGGCAGACAGGAGCAGGAGGAAGGTGAGACAGGCGGAAGCGTGGGGGGCTGCTCGTCGTCCCCCCTCAGTTTGGTTGAGCATAAGAGGCTTTACAGCGGGTCGAGAGCGCCCATTTACTCAAGCGCAAAGACGTACAACATCCCGCCTTTATTCGTGTCTTTTCCCAGATCGGCAAACGCGCCGACCGCGCCAAGGGCTGCGGTCGGATCATCCGTTGATAAGTCGGCGGCGACGACGAGGCCGGACCAGCCACCGATCCCGGACATGATCGCCACGTACTGCTTGCCGTCCGGTCCGAGATAGGTCATGGGCGCGCCAATAATGCCGGAGCCGGCCTTGAACTTCCACAGTTCTTCGCCGGTCGAGGCGTGGACCGCTTTGAACCAGCCGTCCATGGTCCCGTAGAACACCACATCACCGCCGGTCGAAAGCGCCCCGCTCCAGGCCGACCATTTTTCCTTAATGCCCCATTTTTTTTCACCCGCAACCGGATCCCAGGCAATGAATTCTCCGCGATGCCCACCAGGGCCGGGGAACATTTTTACAATAGCGCCGACGTAGGGCACACCGGCGATATAGCGGACTTTCATCCCCTCATAATCCATGCACAGATGGTTGGTTGGCACGTAAAAAAGTTTGGTCCGGGGCGAATATGACACCGGCTGTTGGTCTTTGGTTCCCATGGCGCCGGGGCAAATGCCTTCCACATTCGTCCCCTCTCTTGTCCGCTTTTCGGCGTTCTCAACCGGGCGACCGGTCTCAAGGTTAATCTCTTTGGCCCAGTTCACATGACCGAATTTATCTGCGGCCAGAACCTTGCCCGAAGTCCGGTCGACCTTGTAGGCAAAGCCGTTGCGGTCGAAGTGGACCAGGACTTTCTGGGCTTTTCCATCTCCATTGGCCGGCAGGTCAATCAAGACGCTTTCGTTAATCCCGTCATAGTCCCAGGCGTCGTGCGGGGTCATTTGATACGCCCACTTGGCCTGACCCGTATCCGGATTCCGGGCAAACAGTGTCATGGACCATTTATTATCCCCCGGCCGCTGATCCGGATTCCAGGCACCCGGATTTCCGGTCCCATAGTAGAACAGGTCAAGTTCGGGGTCGTAGCTATACCAGCCCCAGGTCGTGCCCCCGCCCCGCTTCCACTCTTCGCCCTTCCAGGTTGTCACTCCCAGATCCTTGCCCTGGTGCGAGTCATACGGGGAGGAAAAACCTTCGCCAATCAATACCTCGGAATCCGGTCCGGTACTGTACGCGCGCCAGACCTGCTCACCCGTGTCGATATGATTGGCGGTGACAAACCCGCGCACGCCAAACTCACCCCCGCTGATGCCAGTGATGACTTTGTCGCGGACGACCAGCGGTACCATGGTAATGGTCTGGCCCTGTTTAATGTCGCCCTGCTTGACCTTCCACAGCTCTTTCCCAGTCTCGGCATCAAGGGCGACGGTGTGCGCGTCGAGCTGATTGAAAAAGATTTTGCCCGCGGCATAGGCCGCGCCCCGATTCACCACGTCACAGCAGGCGATCGGAATGGCGTCCTCGCTTTGGACGGGCGCATATTTCCATTTAATGGCATGACCCGGATCCGCCAGATCAATGGCATACACGATATTGGGAAAGGGGGTCACAAGATACATGGTGTCGCCAACCACCAGCGGCGCGCCTTCGTGTCCGCGCAGGACGCCAGTCGAAAATGTCCAGGCGACCTTCAGGTCTTTGACATTCTGGGTGGAAATCTGGTCCAGGCTGCTATAGCGGGTGAGGGCATAGTCCCGGCCGGTCGTCGCCCACTGGCCGTGGTTTTGCTGCATATCGAGCAGTTCCTGCGACGCCTGCCCAAGTTGGGAAAAAGGCGGCAAGAGTAACAGTCCGGCAACGAGCAGTATCGTCTGCCTCCCAACAGCAAGCCCTCTGAGAAATCGAGTCTTCATAATGCCCTCCTTTGCCTACTCTTCAGGAATCTGAAACGCATACGCACTCTCCGAGGCGCCCCCTCTCACGCTGCTGAAGAGCGCGGTCGTGAGCCCTTCCCATCAGGAGAAAGCTACTCTGGGAAGGCCGGTCTTGTCAATCGCGATCCCTGCCGCAATCGGCCTCCGCCGTCAGGAAGAGACAGGTGTAGGCCGCGCCCAGGAAGGCCGCTTCAGCCAGAATTTTGAGGCCTTCCTCAACACCGCCGAGCCATTTCCCCAGGCTGGCGCTCCCCTCCTGACTAATGCCCATGAAGAGAAACACATCGGGACGATTCACCAGGGCGTCAAGCAGCCCCATAAAGAGGAACAGGGCAAATCCGCACACCACCAGGGGGAGAACCGATCGATAAGAGACCAGTTCCGAGCGGTAGGCATACAGGACGGCCACACCGCTCAGTCCATATCCCAGCAAAATCGCGTCATCGAGTCGATCCGTCAGCGCGGTCTCTGGACGCTGCAAGAGCCGGTGCACGAAACGGTCCAGGGATTCATGGATCTTGGCGACCTCATCGACTGCCAGGAAAAGGAATCCAAGGGTAATCAGCAGCCAGACAAAAGCCGGGTGACGCCACACCGCCGGGTCTAAGCTGCCACCCGTCCGACAGTAGAATACGCCGCCAGCAAGGCTGCCGGTCACGAGCAGATGCGCAAACGACAGCCATGTGATCGGATCGCCTTCACCGGTATACGCAGTAGGATTGTGATGCCAGGCAAAGCCAAGACCGAAGGCCAGCAAAACAGCCAGAAAGTCAATGTAGACCAGGGAGAGCAGGAAGGTCGTAGGGGTGCAGGGCAAGAGTATCCGATTCACGTCGCCACTGTCCTCTCCGGGCAGCCGCACCGATGGGCTGTTATTTTATGGCATAGGCATTTGCCGGGGAGCCAACCCCGCCGGGTAGATTGAGCGGAATCGCAGCCAACATGAATTCATAGCTCCCGTCCTGGGCGCAGGCCTGAGCCAACTCCCCCACATCCCACAGCTCTCCAAGGGGCATGCCTTGCAGAGCAATGAGCCGACGATGCTGAAAGCCAACTGCCCGATCGACGGGCAAGGCTTCCACCGCGACATTGTCTGCGGCAATGGCCGCGATGTGTCGATCCCAAAGCCAGGCCGCGGTCTCTTGCGAGGCGGCCAGACCCGGACAGGCATGCGGCGCTTCGCCAACTCCCAGAGTGTCTCGCAACGCCTCCCGCCCTCTTTCATCCAAGCTTTTATACCACTCCAGCCAACCGGTTCGCAGGATCAGGATATCGCCCGGTTCGAGTTGCACCTGTTGCGCGTACGCGACTTTTTCGAGAAAGGCCCCATCCATCTCGAACTTTTTCGTCATGTCGAGCGGCGTCTGCTGCGTTTCCAGGTAGCGTGCACCATCCAGCAACACCCCGCGCCCGACTATGCCGTGCTGGGCCCAGTGCTCAATACCGAGTGCGCCCTTTTCGTCCAGGTCGCCGTCCTGGCGGCCCCCGTAATAGCCGTACTCGCGAAAGCGGACGTGACGCAGGCTGTCCCACTGGCTTGAGCCCTGCATCGCAAAATTATCAACATAGTCGTCACGACCGCCTCGACCAACTTCAATATGGTGTCGATAGCCTTTGCTCCGGAACCCGCCGTATAGCGTGATGGGGAAATTCAACGGCAGGCTGAGGTTGAACACCTGGCCGGTCCGAATCAGTCCTGCCGCCTGCTTGACTTTTTCCGGCGTCAGCAAATTCACCGATCCCAGTTGGTCTTCCGGCCCAAAGACCTCCCAGGCATGGCGTTCTTGCGTCTCTCCCACGTATGGCAACTCTCCAAACTTTGGCAGACTCGGCATTGTTCTCCTCCCACGAATTCTCAACCCTCTCTTCGGGTAGCTGGTGAGGACACGCTGGCACTCACACTACCTTCTCGACGTGCAGAGTGTGACCACCGAAGAATGGAGTGTCAGCGCTGCTCGGGCAACAGCTCCAGCACGGCAAGCGTCAGCTCTGGGCCGGCCTGCTCGGCAAAGAAGTAGTCATCGACCACACTGGCCATAGGGCCGAGTTCAAGGTTGACGCTAACCTCATTCTCACTCGGATACCAGCGCAGGCGAAAGCCGATGGCTTCGGGCGGCACGCGATGCGTCGTTTGCTGGCCGCCGGGACCGTCGTAAAAATAGTCGCCTTCTTCCCCTTCTCGACTGACCAGCCACGCGCCCAGCCAGCGCCTCCGGTCTGCGGGCGCTTTCTCGGTCTCCCCCCAGTCCAGGCGCAACGTCTCGGGTCGTCCGGCGCTCATACCCGGCTCTCCTCAGCGTCGGGCTGAACCGCCGGCAGCTCAAAGCCGTACAGTTGGGCCGCGTTGAGCCCCAGGACCTGACGCCGTTCAGACTCAGTGAGATCGCTCATGGTCCGGTCGATAGCTTCCTGCGAACGCGGCCAGGTGCCTTCGTGATGCGGATAATCATCCCCCCATAGGAGCCGATCGATACCGATCCATTTGCGCGTCTCCAGGCCAACCGGGTCGTCCTGAAAGGTCGCATAGCCTTGACGGCGAAAATATTCACTCGGCGGCATCGGCAGCTTGGGCGCAATCCAGAAGTGGTGTTTGTGAAAGCCCTCGTCCATAACCCAGAGTGTCCAGGCCAGCCAGCCTATCCCAGCTTCGACGGTCACAAACTTGAGCTCGGGAAAACGCTCCAGCACCCCGGACGCGCATAGATGGACAACGGGATCAATCGCCGTCGATAAGGCGTGAACAACATAGTTAATAATCGCACCACCATTGCCAGAGGCGGTCCGCGGGTCTTTGCCCGTTCCCACGTGGAAACTCATGGGCATGCCGGTTTCTTGAATGGCCGCCCACAGCGGATCGTACAGCGTGAGATTATAGGGCTGGTCCGGGACAGTGACGGGCAGGAAAACGGTTTTATAACCTAACCTGGCGACGCGCTGAACTTCCTGCACAGCGGCGTCAACATCTTGCGGGGCAATGGCGGCGGTGGGGAGAGAGTGGTTTTGGGTCGGGCTGAACACTTCGATAGCCCAGTCATTCCACACCCGACACATGGCGGTTTGCATGGCGGGGTCGGACGAGGTCCACATCAGCAGCCCGCGATTGGGGTAAATGACTTCGGCGTTAATCCCGTCCCGGGCCAAATCCTGCTGACGCCGCTCAAGGTCAAAACTCCCGCCTTTGGCCCGCTCCAAATCTTCACCGCTCAGGGTGAAGTCCCGGATACGCTTTTTTTCCTGACCCTCAACGACCAGCCACTTCCGCCCGTTGGCATCGAGCGTCAAACGCGGAATCCGGTGGCGAAATTTGGCCTCAATCCGCTTCTCCCAGAGGTCGGGTGGCTCCAGCACATGGCAGTCTGCGGAAACGACAAAATAGTCCTGCATGGGAATCGCGGCTAGTGTGGACATCGGACCCTCCCCCGGCTATAAGTAATGGGTCTGAGACGCTTCCACCCTTTAGGCAAGTTCTCCCCGAGCGTCAAGTATGCTCAGGGCTGCCGCCAGCAGGTATTAGCCAGGTGCAGCAGGAACACTCAGGGGCCTGGGCAACAAAGAGGCTATTGCCAGGTAGGGAGCTTTTCTCTATACAGTCAGGACTTTATAAAAAGAGCGTAGAACGAATTTCATACCGCATCCCCAGAGCGTCCTTTCCTGTTCGCGAGACGAAGAGTTGAGGTGGGGGAGGGAAACACAGGAAAGGTAGCACACATTGACGCTTGAACTGATTCTCTGGGGACTCGCAAAAGGCACAATCGGCTTTATTGGACTCGTTCTGTATTCCAGCTTTTTTGAATGGGCACTGCACAAGTATTTGATGCACACCCTGACCTTACCCTACTCATTCCGGGCTCACGCCCTCGTCCACCATGGACTCTTCCGGGCTGACACTACCTACCATATCCAGCCTGGGGTTGATCCCAAAAAAGTCACCTTTGCGTGGTGGAATGCGCCGCTGCTCATCGGGCTGCATCTGCCCCTCCTCCTCGGCCTTGGCTGGGCGTTTGGCTGGTCCGTCTGTGTTGGAGGGCTCCTGGCCTTGGCCCTCGATTACGCCCTGTACGAATACATTCACTATTGTATGCACGTTCCACGCAACCGCTGGATTGAGCGCACCCAGGCGTTTCGATTCGTGCATACCCATCACTATATTCATCATCGTTATCCCTACCAGAATCTCAACGTGGTGAACGTCGTGGCAGACTGGGTCTTTGGCACCATGCTGGCGGCTAAGGATGTGGACCTGAGCGCCGACCCCATCGTCAATCCTCAGGCTGAGCAGGAGCTGGCAACGCCCCTTGCTGCCTTCTAGCACGGTTCTCCGTTCCGAGGCATAAGCGCAGGCTCCCTGCCCCGGCATCCGTGTTCACCAGGATGGTGAGCCCTAGCGCACGGCCTTCTCTCGGTATGATCCCAGCGCACTCCCCGCCCCCTTCTTGAGTGTCCGCTGTGCGGGCGGAGTGGGTCGGAGAACGGCCGGCCATTTATCGGGTTGTGGTTCCGGTCCCTCTTGGGCCGTTGCGGCGGGCGCGGTGTCGCCAAAGACCGGCGTGCGGCGGATGTCGATGCCCGGCACGTTATAGCTGAACTCAACCGGAATCCCGTTCGGATCAAACGCATAGATCGAATGGATAAAGCCGTGATCTACCGGACCTGAGACCTCGTAGTCGGCGGCCACCAGTTTGTCTCGGAGTTCCCATAACTCATCGGCAGACTCAACCCCAAACGCGACATGGTCAAAGGCAATCGGCCCACGGAAGGCGACACCATGCCGTTTTTGCGGTACGGGCTCCGCGCCGTCCCATTCAAAAAAGGCCACCGTATCGGTCTCGGACAGCTCAAAGAAATAATGCCGAAAGCCCTGCGCGCCAATCGTGGCGACCAGGCGCATGCCGAGCAGGTCACGCCAGAAACGGACCGTCTTATCCATATCGCCAGTAACAAACGCCAAGTGATTCACGCCGGTAAATCGGACCATCGCAGCCTCCTTATTGATAACGACTCCTGCGCCTCATTATCCCTGAATCATATGCGGTCATGAAGCGGCGCTCTCTTTGTCCATATAGGCCCTGGCGGAAGAATAGGACGAAACACTATACGGGACAAGGAAGGTCAGGGCGGTCTTGAAACCCAACCGGGCGGAGAAGTCGAGATTCAAGAGCAGGTCGTATTGATTAATCACGGTCAGGATGGGCCCCACGATGCCGGCCACCTTCAGAGCGCGCCACACCGTCTCCCGTCGAAACCAATGATACAGGAAGCGCCTGCTTCCACCGAACTGATTGCCTGTTGCCACGTGTACTCCGCTGTCTGGCTGGCAGTCTAGGGGGACCTAGGTCGTCTGGCAAGCGTGCTTTTGACGAACCCCGTCACCCCATCTTTCTGCGGGGGCGTCTTTACTTTATAAACCAGAACATTGCCAAGAATGGAGGACGATATGACGTGGGTGACAACATTTGCCGAAGACGAGGCAACCGGCCGGCTGGCCGAGGTGTACGAAGGGGTCCTCAAACATCCGCTGAGCGGCGGGCGAGTGGCCAATGTCATCGCCTGTATGGGTCTGCGCCCAGAGGCGTTACGCGGGGTGTGGCAGATGAATATGGGTATCACGTTTGGTGCCTCAACCCTGGGACGTACGCGCGAAGAAATGATTGCCACCTCGGTTTCCGCCCTCAACCGCTGCCACTATTGACGCTCTTCCCACGCAGAGTTGCTGCGTATGGAATCGGGCGATCACAGCTTGGTTCGGCACCTGAAGACCGACCCGGACAAGGCCCCGCTCGGGGCGCAAGATCGAGCCATGATCGATTTTGCGCTCAAACTGACCAGAGCCCCAGCAACGGTGAAACGGGAAGACCTCGAGTTCTTACAGCAGTACGGTTTTAGTGAGGAGAATGTCGTCGATATTGTCCTCATCACCTGCGTGTTCAACTTTATGAATCGACTCGCGGACGGCTTGGGTGTCGAACTCGACCCACAGATGCAGCACCTGCTGGATGCCAATGCTGATAAAGAGTAAGCCGCGGCCTGAGCCGGACCGCTGCTCGGGCACCCCTCTCTCAGCTCTACAAGGTTTTCTCGAATACCCGGTAGGTCTTGTATACCTGAGCGCCCATGCGTTCGAGACCACGCCGCATGGCCCAGTTCTCTTCAAGAATCCACGAACATTCAACCAGACGATAACCGTAGGCTGGGACGTCTTGCCAGAGTTTGAGATACAGCATGGCGTCAAGCCCACGCACCCGCACGTCTGGGTTGGTGCCGAGCAAGAGAATCCGCAGGGCATCAATCCGGCGTCGATACCACAGAAACTTGAGGAAGCCCAACGGGAATAATCTGCCGTTCATGTGACGCAGAGCCTGATTATAGTCCGGCAGGGCAAGAGCAAAACCGACGGGCCGATTATCCAATTCCGCAATGAGACACAGCGTCGGATCAGCAACGAGGCGAAGCGTATGCGCAAGCAGATCCACCTCTGCGGCAGTCATCGGCACAAAACCCCAGTTGTGTTCCCAAGCCTTATGGTAGATAGCGTGCAACAGGCGGACTTCCTCTTCGAACCGCCGGACATCGATTGACCGAATCGTGATGGCCTGTTTCTTCTGTAGGCGCTGTACTCCACGCACGAGCCGCTCGGGGATAGTCGCATCTGCACGCAGATCAATGAGATAGGCCAACAGGTCCTTGGCCCTGGCATAGCCCGCGCTTCGGAGCAGCCGGGCATAGTAGGGGCGATGGTGGGGCATCATCACCATGGGAGCCGTCTGGAAACCCTCGACCAACAGTCCACATTCCTCGTTGGTCGAGAAGCTCAGCGGTCCCCGAATGCTCCGCACTCCGCGCCGACCGACCCACTCTTCCGCGGCGGCCAATAAGGCCTGGGCAACCTCCTGGTCGTCAGTACTCTCAAAAAAACCGAAGAAGCCGACCGACTCCTTGTGAAATTGGATATGCCGATGATTGACAATGGCCGCAATCCGTCCCACGACTCGCCCATTCAGGCGGGCAAGAAAATACTGGACATCGGCGTGTTTGTGGAAAGGATGCTTTTTTGGAGAGAGGAGTTTTTTCAGCTCAAAAAGCAGCGGCGGGACCCAAGCCGGGTCAGCGCGATACAGTTGCCACGGCAGTTGAGTGAAATGACGCAAGTCCCGCCGGTTACGGACCGGGGTTATCCATACGTCTCTGGACATCTATAGCGTGGTACAGCTGGGTCTGCTCGGCACTCACTAAAATATTACCCGGTACAGAGAAAGCGCTCCTACACGGCAACCTTCTCCACCTGGATGTGGGGCCGGATACGGGCAAAGACATCTAAGACAAAGTCAATTTGTTCATCGGTGTGGGTTGCCATCATGGAAATCCGAATCCGACACGAATTCTCAGGCACGGCCGGCGGAATAACCGGATTGGTAAAGACGCCGGAGTCAAACAATTCCTTCCAGATCATGCCCATGAGCCACATATCCCCGACAATAATGGGAATCACCGGCGTATCACTCGTCCCGATATCATAGCCCAGACTCCTGAGCCCAGCCTGCATGCGGCGAGTATTGCGCCACAGGGCCGTACGTCGTTCGGGTTCTTCTTCAATAATCTGCAGGGCGGTTAATACCGTAGCCACCGACGGCGGCGGCATGCTGGCGCTAAAAATCAAAGAGCGGGCGTGGTGTTTCAGATAGTGAATAACCGGCTCCGGACCAGCCACCACACCGCCAATCGCGGCCAAAGACTTGGAGAATGACGACATAATAAGACCGACTCGGTCCTCTACGCCGAAATGCTGCGCCGTACCACCACCGTTCTTGCCCAACACCCCAAAGGAATGGGCATCATCAACCATAATCTCGGCATGGTACTGCTCGGCTAGGGCAACCAAACTCGGCAGGTCGGCGATATCGCCCTCCATGGAAAAAATGCCATCGGTGACAATCAGCTTCCCCGCCTTGGGCGGGGTCTTCTGCAACTGCTGTTCCAGGGTTTCAAGATCCCCATGCGGATAGCGCAGCACCGTCCCGTGGGCAAGCTGAGAACCGTCTACCGCGCTGGCGTGATCGAGCTTGTCCAGATAGAGATAATCTCTTTTTCCGATCAGGGTTGCCAGAATACCTAAATTGGTCTGATAGCCCGTACTGAAAACGAGCGCGGCCTCTTTGTTGAGAAAACGGGCTAAGCGGTCTTCGAGTTCATCGTGCAAGTCCAGCGTCCCGTTTAAGAAGCGGCTGCCGGTACACCCACTGCCATAGCGTCTGAGGGCGGCCTCGGCCGCGGCCAACACCTGGGGGTGATGGGTCAGGCCAAGATAATTATTGGAGCCCATCATCACCTTGGGCTCCCCTCGCACCATGACCTCGGTGCCTTCAGACGATTCTATTGGTGTAAAAAACGGATAATACCCAGTCGCCTGAGCCTCCCGAGCACGGGTAAAGCGAGCGCATTTCTCGAACAGATTCATCCCCTCCCCCTCTCTCCATGACATCCCCGATTGCCGGTTTGCGCGGCAAGCTGCGGCTTCAGTTTCATCCCAGTCTCCCCAATGATGACGCTTGCTATAACCAGGTCTGCTGTTTATACCAAGCCGCGGTTTCAGCACACCCGGTTGCCAGCGGTATCTGCGCCTCAAACCCTAACTCCTGCTTGGCCAGCACGGTTTCGCACAGCCAACCGGGAGCGAGGAGTTCCTTGACTTTTTCGCGGTTGAATATCGTTGCTCGCCCGATGACGGCGGCTCCTCCTTCGCTCACGGCTGCCGCCATCTGCACGAGAAACCGGGGGATACGAACCATATGGACTGAACGCCCAACGGCCCGGCTTATGCACGTGGCAATTTCGCTCCAGTCATAGGAGCGTGATTCTGCCACGTGGTAGATTCCACGTGCTTCTGGCATGGTAGCTGCGCGGAGCAGCGCCTGGACGAGATCGGTAACGTGGACGAGTTGCACAACGCTCTCCGGGCCTGCTGGCAGCGGCAAAACACCACGGGCAGCAAGACGGAAGAGCAAAAAGAAGTCTTTCTCGCGTGGGCCGTAGACCACCGGCGCGCGGAGCATAACAACCTCGAAGGCATCGGACGCAGCGCAGCAAGCCTGTTCTCCGACGAGCTTACTCCGCCCATAGGCAGTAATCGGATGTGGCTCGTCGCGCGGTTCAACCGGCCGGCCGTCTTGTGCCGGACCCGCCGCCGCGAGTGAGCTCAAATAAACCAGTCGCCGTGGGCGCGGCTGCGCGACCCGCATGGCCTGAACGAGCCTCTGCGTTCCCTCGGCATTCGAGCGCAGGTACTCCTCCTCTGTGTGTGCTTTGGTCACTGCCGCAAGATGAAAGACGGTGTCGACTTGCGAGACGGCTCGCGTCAGGCTGTATCGGTCTTCTAACCTGCCCTGGACCAGTTCGACCTTGTCAGCCTGCTCGTGGGCAAGCCGAGCGCTATCGCTCGTCGGACGAACGAGCACACGCGGTCGGACGCCTTGTTCGATGAGCGCATCAACAAGGTGCGAGCCAATAAAGCCAGTTCCTCCGGTCACAAGGACACGGGTGTCTGCCTTCACCAGCGGGGCGCGTGGTGTTATCCCTCGGAGACTCACAATAGCTCGAATCACGTAAAGTCGGACGCTAGATAACAGATTTCCTCAATTTAACCAAGGGGTAACATAGCCAACATGGCGTTTTGCTCATAATAACGTTGTTCCTAAATATACTTTCCCGTCGTTTCACAACACTCCCTTGACAAGGCTGTTCTGGTCGCTCTTATAGAGGCTCCTGTATGATGAGGCGGCAGAGCCCGAGGCAAATAACCGGAGCATTCATCTGTGGCGTCCCAAAACGAATTTCTTGGCGAGATATCGGACGAGCAGTTCGCGGCGCGGGTGCGGAAGCACTTTGCCTCTGTGTTCCAGCCCAAGGCGCTCATCTACTGGCTCGATCTCTTGCTGTCTTCTTTGCTGGGCTGGACGGCCTTTTGGTTGAGTGTCCAGCACCCATTCGGCTCTCTGGCCCATCTCGCAACGACGAGTACCGCTCTCCTCGCCCTTCTCCGCGCGGCCTTATTCATGCATGAAATTGCCCACCAGAAGCGGGGCAGCCTGCCTGGTTTTGAATACGCTTGGCACGCCTTGGTCGGTCTGCCGTTCATGCTGCCCAGTCTCATGTATGTGGGCTCACATGGGGACCACCACCGACCTCACACCTTCGGGACAGCCGACGACCCCGAGTATGTGCCGCTCGTTCAGGGCACTCTCCTCGGCCTGGTCTGGTTTGTTCTGAGCGTCTGCGTTGTGCCCATCTTGTTGCCACTGCGATGGGGGATCATCGGTCCGCTTTCGTTTGTTATCCCCCCGTTACGAAAGATCGTTATTCAGCGGGCTTCCACCCTGGTGATTAATCCGGCGTATCGTCGCCCCCTGCCGGGAAAGCGGTATCGGTTACGGTGGCTCAGCCAAGAATGGACGGCCGCGCTGGTTGCCTGGCTGGTGGGCATAAGCTGGTACACAGGACAGTTACCGAGCGTCTGGCTCGTGCAGTGGTATGTCGTGACGGCTGGCATGTTGATCGTGAACCAAATCCGGACCTTAGCCGCTCACCGGTATGACAATACCGGACGGCGGTTGAGTGTGACCGAGCAGCTGCTCGATTCCGTCAATATGTGCGGCTGGCCAGCGCCAACCGTTCTTGCCGCCCCGGTGGGTCTGCGCTATCACGCCCTCCACCACCTCTTACCCAACGTCCCCTACCACAGCCTCGGGCGGCTCCATCGTCACTTGCAAGCGGAATTGCCCCCTACTGGTGTCTATCCGCAGACCGTTGAACGCGGTATTCTCTCGGCCATCAGAAGTCTGGTCGACCGGATAGGCCGGCGTCGCCGCACTGCCTCGCTTAGCGAAGAGCACGTTGGCGAAGAAGCTTAAACAATACCGGCCAGCCTAAGAGCAGTGGGTAGCGCCGCTGTCGCTCCGAGAGCTCAACCCTCACCCCGGTATGCCGGCCCAGTTTCCATAAGACATAGGGCAGCCAATCGTCAAAGGTCAGCGCGGTTTTGAAGAGGCGTACGGTATACAGACATTTTGCTCCCGTCGCCCGGACTGCCCAACTGACCCGCCCGGTCCAGCGTGCCCGCCGTGGCAGAGCGACCGACCACTGTCCAGCGCTTTCTCGGCAGACGCATCTCCCCTGCTGCTCCAGGAACTGGAGCCCCAACCGCGCGACGCGGTCGTAGCGCTCCGGCGAGGCCGCGTATAACGCCCGGACGGTTTCCGACCGTTCGGTCCGCAGCTCGGTCCGATACGTTTCTCGAAACCCCCGCTGCCAGAGGGCGGCAAGGGAAAAAGATCGGCTCCAATCATTCCGCGCGAAAAAGGGAATGACGCGAGAAAGAAATGTGAGCGTAGCTTGTGTTGCGGCGTGTATGACGCGGTCCTGCACCGCCTCGCTGCGCGCAAACACGAGCCGCGTCGGCTGACAAAAGCGTGCCCAGATAATAGCAGGGACCACGGCTAGAGTAGTCGCAACCTCAAAATCGGCAGTCGAGATAACCGCATACTTCGCCCGGAGCGTCCGCGGACCCTGCCTGGCCTCGATATAGAATACATTCGGCGGCAGCAGCGCGTTCAGCCATCTGAGCAGCGGCCGATTATAGAAAGACCGATACGAGCGGACGAGAACGTAAAAATCGAGCACCGCATCAGCCGTCTGCTGGGTGCGGAGGCAGGAACCGTAAAACAGCACGGCGTCAATCGCCTCGGCATGACGCTGTTGGATTTCCGCAGCCACCACTTGGACGGCTTCAGGCACCGGCTGGGTCCACTCTTGGACCAAGAAATCCGTCAGGGCAGGCAGCGGTGCTTGCACTTCGTCTCGCATACTCAGGCTCGAATAAAACGGAGTCGATGATCCGTCGCAAGATGCAGGGTCCGGCCGGGCGGCGACTCAAAGAGCTCTCCATCAATAGTGTAACCACAGTCCATCTGCAGGGTCAGGCGCTCAACATTGTGGCTGCAATAGCCCGAGTCCAGCGCAAACGGCGGCGGGGGAAGCCCACGTAAGACCTTCCAGACCGCAACCGGGCTCCGCGTGGCATTGGCTGCAATGGCGGTAAACCGGAGCGGGGCCTCTTCGGTTCCCCAAAACGGACAGAGACGCAGGAAGAGCCGTTTCAGCGTGGTCGCCATCACGAGTTGAAATGGCTTTGTTTCAAGTCGGTCTGTGGGCGTTTCCTTTGCCGTCGCCTTGTGATTGAAGGCCAGACCAATATCATCCGGAGCAAAAATTCCGGTGGGGGATCCGCTCGCTACCCGCAGGAGGGCTCCGCCCAAAAAGAGTCCGGCGCCGAACAGGCCCTGTAAACGCCGCTCGGGATAGAGCTGATGCTTAAAGGCGAGCGCCCGCTGGATCACACCGGCACCGAAAAACATGCCATATTGAGGACTCGTGCCTGGGCCGGAGTCGACGCGCAACATCGGCCGCCTCACCACGCGTCGCTCCAGTGTATTGGCCCGCAGCGCGCGGACCAGAGCAACGAGGCCAGCGGCTGGCGGAGCGGTATTGCCGATATCCGCAGCGCTCATATTTGTTCGTCCGCCGGGCAGAGGCGCAATAGCCGGCAGTGGTTCAAAAATTGAGCCGGCCAGGACTTCGGTCAAGACGCGTTGCAGCGTTCCATCCCCGCCGTCCACAGCCAGGAGGGTCACGCCTCGGCGAGCGAGGCAGGCAAGCGCTTCGGGCACGTCTGCACTCGAGCGCGTCGTCACATGCACGACCTCGGGCGCGTCCTCAAGAGTCTGCTTGAGTGCGGTCGGGGAAGCGCGGCTCAGACCGGCGTGGCAATTACTGAGAAGACCCAGTCGCACGGAAGCCCCGGAATGCAGACCGTCCCAGCCTGTCCACGAGTAGCCCCAAGCCGGCCAGAATCATTCCTGGCCAATACGGCCTGCGCTGGAACCCGCACGCCAACACTCTGGTCCTCATGCCGGCGTCCCCACTCCCTGCCAGGTCTGAATCGGCCGGCCGCGCCAGCGCTGGATACCGGCCTGACCCAAGCGCAGAGTGTGAAACCCCAGAGAACAGACGGTCCAGACCGCAACCAGCCACAAGCCCAGGTCGGGGCGACCGGCAAGGACCCCGAGCGTTAACAGAATCAGATTCGGATTCCGGCGGGCGGTAATGGTCCGAAAAAACGAATCAATGGGACGCCACGAGTGAATTTCCAGGTGAAAAGCCAACAGAAAGAGTCCTTCGAGCAGCCGTCCGATAATATACCCGCCAAGGATAATCGCCACGACCGGATCATGCCAGATCAAGGCCGGAGAAAAGCTGCCCGCCAAGCCCATCGCCCAGGCGATATACCAGAATGGCGGGTGGACGAGGTCAAGACCGTGGTCCAGCACATGGCCCATGCGGCTTGAGGTGCAGGTGACGCGGGCCAGCTTGCCATCCACGGTATCCAAAAAGGTCATGAGCCAGGCAGCTACTAATCCGGGACCATATTGTCCCTGCAGAAAGAGCCAGGTCGCCACGCCCACTAAGGCCCAGCTCAGCCCGGTCACGCTATTGGGAGAAACATGGACGCGAGCCAGCAGACGCGTGACGGCGCGGGCGGGGAGCGGCCAGACCCACTTCGTGACCACATCGGTAATACCCTTATACGCCGCGCGAAACATGCGGTTTTCAACCTGGGTCAGCGAGTCCGCGCACACCCGGAGCAGATAGGGAGGGTCGTATTTGCGGAGTGCCGAGGAATAGGCGGGAACCAGGTCGGCCGGAACCCGGCAGGGCAGGCGTTCCTGCTGCACCTCAGCCACCGGAGCGGTCAGGCCGGGCGGCAGTGCCGCTATCCGGCTCCCGGTTGTGACGAGCGCGACAATGGTTGCGGGTGAGTCCGGATCGACGAGCGCCAGGCTGCGGACGCCGCTGCGCTCAAGGCTCTGCTCAAGCAGTGCGCGGATTAGGCGCTCATCAAAAACATAATCGGTTCGGAACACCAGGAGTAGGCCGTCAGGGGGAACAGGCGGACCGGAGGTTCCGGTCGCAATCTGTTCATCCGACACACCCGCGGCGCGGAGGGTGCGACACAGCCGTTCTGCCGGCGAGAGGCCCCACACTTCAACCGGAGCGGCGAGATCGCTTTCAGCATGCACTGCCGAATCAGCCAGCCACACCTGAACACGCTCGGCTCCCGCCACCGGCTTCATATCGCTCCTCCTCGTCAGGCTGCCGCTCTGACCGGGTCGCAGCCTGACACTGAGCGGTCTTATCATACGCCAGAAAGGTGGTATAGGTTGGAGAGAGCCGCCCGGAGCCAAACACCATGCCAGCCTGTACACTTGCCCATTTATCAGACCTGCACGTCACCCCGGTTCGGGTCCGGCGGCCGACAGACTTTCTGAACAAGCGCTTCCTGGGCGCCTTGTCGTGGTCCCTGCGCCGCCGCAAGGAATATCGACCCGAGGTCCTGGCCGCGCTGGTCGAAGATTTACACACGCAAGGGCCGGACCATGTGGTCATTACCGGCGACCTGACCAATATTGCGCTGCCGGACGAGTTCTCCGCCTCCCTGCCGTGGTTGCAAAAGCTGGGCGGCCCGCAGCGTGTGTCCGTTATCCCAGGTAACCATGACACCTATACGCGCGGGAGCGAGTCTTCTCCGTGGGCGTATTGGGGCGACTATATGCGCTCGCATATCCCGCCGGATACGCTGCCGGACCCTGCGCGGCTGCCTTCGGACTTTCCGCCATCCGAGTTTCCAACCCTTCGGACCTGCGGCCCAATCGCCCTGGTCGGCGTCTCAACCGCGCGGGCGACGGCCCCCTTCTACGCCTCGGGAAGGATAGGCCGGACGCAACTCGACCGACTTGAGCAGCTCCTCGGCGCATTGGCAAGTATGCCCCTGAGTCGGGTCGTGCTCATTCACCATCCTCCCCAACCCATCGCCATATCGGCCCGCCGCCGCCTCACCGATGCGGCTGACTTTCGGGCCGTGCTCGCCAAAACCGGCGCAGAGCTGATTCTGCACGGTCACGTTCACCGCACAGTCACGGCGAGCATCCCCGGACCCTGGGGACCGATTCCCGTTGTCGGGGTCCCAGCCTCCGCGGCGATTGGCCGACGACCGCAGCGGCGCTCACGCTACCACTTGTATCGGATCGAGCCGCACGGCGAGGTGAACGGACGGAGGCGTTTTCAGATCACGCTCACCTCCCGCATGTATGACCCAGGCACGACCAGTTTCCAGCATACGACCGAGCAGAGTCTCTCGTGACGCCTCACTCTTGACTCTGCCGCCAGCCTGGAGCTAGAAGCAGAATAGTCTGCGTAGAGAGTCTGATTATGAAGAAATGCCTATCCTCGTTGCTGCTATTCTTTGTTGGTCTCCTGAGCCCAGGGTTCAGCCCGCAGCCGGCCGCTCAGGTGCCCGTCGCCAGCGATGTCCTCTCGGCTATGGTGACGATCCATGCCGAGATACCGGCGAGTGCGCGCACGGCCCAGTTTCTCGGGGAACAACGCAGCGGAAGCGGCGTGATCATCGATACGCAGGGCCATATTCTGACCATCGGCTATCTGGTCATGGAAGCCCGCCGGGTTGAGGTCACGGGCATAGAGGGGAGACGCATCCCGGCCACCGTTATTGCTCATGACACGCAGACCGGTTTTGGGCTCTTACGCGCCAACGAACCGCTCAACGTCACCCCCATGCCGTTCGGCAAGTCCTCCGACCTGGCTGAACGGACAGAGGTCGTTATTGCCAGCGACAGCAGCGCGGCTTCGGTACGCCCGACTTTGGTGACCTCACGGCGGGAATTTGCCGGCTATTGGGAATACCTGCTCGAAGACGCCATATTCACCGCGCCGCCGCACCCCCGTTACGCCGGTGCAGCGCTAATTGGGCCGGACGGAAAGCTCCTGGGCATCGGCTCACTGCTGGTCAATGATGCCCTGCCCGGTCGGGAGTCTCTGACCGGAAATATGTTTGTACCGATTGACCATCTCAAACCCATCCTCACCGACCTGATTCGGACCGGTCGCGCCAGAGCGGCTCCTCGGCCCTGGCTCGGGCTCTTTACCGAGGAGTTCCGCGATAAGCTGATTATTATGTTTGTGGCGCCGGACGGCCCGGCCGAACAAGCCGGGGTGCAGGTCAACGATTTGGTCCTCAAGGTTGCCGATCAACCGGTCAAAGACCAGGCAGACTTCTATCGAAAGATGTGGGCGGTTGGGGAGGCCGGTGCCGATATCACCCTCACCCTCCTCCACGGGACAGAGGTCAAAGACATTACAATCCGCTCCGCAGACAGGGATCAGTACTTTCGCACGACCCCTACCCCGAAAAATCCAGACACCACAGAAACACTCCAGGCAACCTAGAGACCATACCTGGCCGTGGCCACAGGCCTGACGGCATTTGACCAAAGCGGTGGTGAATCCGGCGCACGATTCGCCTCGAACGCACAGCACCCCTAATCGTTCTGGAAGGCGGCCAGCACCGTCGCCGTGTCATACGCCTCACGATAATGGGTGACCACACCGTTCAGCAGGGTCCAGGCGACCATCACGGCTATGTCGTAGCTTTTTCCGGTGGCCTTCACCCGGCTGCGTTCCTCACACATCACGATCACCTGATTGCCCTGCGTAATGAATTCTTTGGGCACAAATTGTTTGATCTCTATCGCTTTTCCGCGCGAGGCAAACCACCGGACGACCTGCTTCCGCCCCCGGACGGTCCCGGCCCAGGGGATCGTCTCAGGTCCGGGCGACTGCCATTCCACATCGTCCGACAGCGACTGGAGGATGGGTGCAAGATCGCCCTGCATCCCGGCCATACGGAGATGAGTATAAATCTGGCGGACAATATGCTCATTGTCCGGCCTGGGTGCCGGACGGGTTTTGATCTTGTCCTTTGAGGCTGCCCAGGCCGCGGTAAAGGTATCGAGCACAGGACCGTGAAACATGTTTTCGGTTTTTCGGCGTAAAACTTCCGGGTCATTCTCCACAGCCTGGGTCTGGTCAGGCTGTGCGTCCGGGGTGGATTGGGCCTCGGCTCGGTCCAGAGTTGCTGCGGCTTTCTTTTTGCGCTGTGAGACCGCCCAGGCCGCGGTAAAGGTATCAAACGCCGGGGAGCTGAACGGCTGCTCAGCCTGTTCCAGCATTGCTTCGAGGTCTTGCTTCTTGGCCATACTATGTCCTTTTGTGATTCGGCCTCATGTGCTCAAAAGAATCTTGTCTGCCACGTTTTGCCAGAATCTGTTCAACCGTCGCGAGGTCATGCGGCGTATCCACATCAATAGCCGCTTCGGCAAACGGCATCTCGACCAGACCGACCCCTGCCCTCAGAACGCGGGAAGCCTGGACCAGAGCCGTGGGACGATCGAGCCGACGCAAGAGGAAGCGCAGCAGATTCCCCCATCCAAACATACCCACCAGCCGCCAGGGCCGCTTCCGAAACCGTCCGGCGCGCACCCAAAACCGCACCGCCCGAGCCGCCTGTGGGGTCCGCAGCAGAAAGAGATTCGTTCCGCCCCAGCTCTCACCCGCCAGGGGGAAAAAGGTGCGTCGTGACTCGGGATAACGCGTGCGAAAGAGGGAAGCGGAGACCACTCCAATAACGACATCGGCCTCGACCTGTTGGGCCGCCGTACAGAAATACTCGACCATAACGGGGGTGAGCAGCGCATGGTCAGCCGTTGTCACCAGCACAGGACCCTGTGCCCCGTGCGTCTCGAAGTAATCCAGCACGCTTGCCGCCGGAGAGGATAGACTGGCGTGCAGCGTGATATCCCCGGCTTCCGCACCGACCGGCAGGACCGAAGCCTCGTCGCTGCTGACCACAATATTCTGCACCAGCCTGACCGCCCGGAGGCTGTTCAGCACTCGCACAATCATCGGAACGCCGGCAACCGCGAGACAGGCTTTGTGGCTCCGACCCGCGGCGTGGGCCCAGCTATCCCGCGGCCCGCGGCGTCCGGCGAGAACCAGGGCCGTGACAGGAAGCGGGGCACTCTCCTCGGTCTGCGGAGCTGTTGCACTGGTCACGCCGGCATTGTAGACGGCGGAGAGAACGATGCAATTCCTGTTCTGCCGCTTCCCAGACGATAGCTCCCCGCCCTTTCCCCTTGGTCACCACCCAGCTAGACTGCACCGTATTCAGAGGAAGGGAATCTTTTGCGTATTTGGATTGACGCAACGAATCCGAGGAGCGCATTCCGCATCTTCGGTATGACGCTGCTGGAACGACAGCTCCATACGCTGCTCGAGGCCGGCCTGGAACCGGCAGAGGTCTATGTTCAGCTTGCCGCTGAGACGACTCATCTGCCTTCCCTACTGCCCGTTCCCCTTGTGCGTCAACTTCCGCTCCAGTGGGGTCATGTCTCTCGAACGCTGGTGGAATATCGGACCAGCCTACCGCATGACGACCCGTTACTCGCCCTGGAGGCCGACGCGGTTCTTGACAGTCGGCTCCTGCGCCATCTTGCTGAACTGCCTGGTTCCTGGGTAGCACGAGGAGAAATGGGAGCGGAGCAGACTGCCGTCCTGCGTCTGGAAGGAGACGGTCCACCGCTCCATGCAATCGGTGTCTCCGCTTGCTCTCTGCCGGAGCTGGCAAGAAAAATCTTACAGCAAGACGGTGCGCAGGCGTTACGCCTGACCGACGTGCCATCCTATATTCGCAAGCTGCGACGCGACCTGCCCGTCTATCTGTTTCGCATTGTGGACCCGGCCAGCCGGGACCGGGCGGAACGCTTTCTGTTCTGGTCCAACTACAAGGGCTCAACCGACTTCTTTACCAAATATGTCTACCCCCCCTTGGTGTGGCGGGTCGTCCGTCCGCTGGCGCGCTGGCGGGTTCATCCCAACGTGGTTTCGCTCTTTAACGTCGGCCTCACCGTCCTGGCCGTGCCCCTCTTTGCGCAGGGCTATTGGGTGACGGCCTTTACCCTGGCGTATACGATGAGTGTGCTGGATTCCGTCGACGGCAAGCTCGCTCGTTTGACCTTCAGCGCCTCCAGGCTGGGCGATATTCTGGATCACGGCCTGGACATCATCCATCCGCCAGTATGGTATTTTGCCTGGGCGTGGGCACTAGGGGCAGGAGACATCGCCGCCCCGGTGATGCAGCTTGCCGTCTGGATGGCGGTCTTTTATAGCCTGGACCGGATTGTGGCCGGTCTGTTCAGTGCGCGGGTCGGTCAGTCCATTCATGGCTGTACGCCGTTTGACGAACGTCTGCGTACCTATATCTCGCGGCGCAACATCAACGTTCCGTTCTTTATGGTCGGTCTGCTGCTGGGCTTCCCCGTAGCGGCCTTTGTCGTGATCGTCGTGTGGCAGGTCGTCTCCCTCGGCTTACACGCACTGCGCCTGGTGCAGTTCTGGAACGGAAAGGAGAGAGAAAAGGGAGCGGGATAGGTTCTTCTCTGTCTCCATGCTCTATCTCTTCTCGCCATGCGTCTCCTGCTTGCCTTTGCCCGTGCCTATCCCGGCCGGAGTGCCCTCACGCTCGCCTGTCTCATCTTCGCCACCTTTGCGGAAGGCATCAGCTTCTCCAGCCTCTTACCGCTCTTGAGTCTGGCCACCCAGGCACACACGGCCACGCTGTCACCGGACACGGCCCCAACCGCCCTGGAACAGCTCAGCCGCGATACGCTGGCCGCCTTTGGGCTCCAGCCGAGTATCGGCCTGCTGTGCCTGATCATCGTCGCGGGTATGATCCTCAAGGCCGGGTTTGTCCTCCTCGCCCAAAAGCAGGTGGGCTATACGGTCGCCCATGTCGCCACCGACCTGCGGCTCTCCCTGTTGCGCTCCCTCCTGGCCGCCCGCTGGGAATACTATGTCCGTCAGCCAGTGGGCAGCTTTGCCAATGCGTTTGCGACCGAGGCCAGTCGAGCCTCTGAGGCCTATCTGTACGCGGTCACGATCATTGCCTTCAGTATCCAAACCCTCCTCTATGTTGTCCTGGCTGTTTCCGTCTCCTGGCAGGCCACCCTCGCGGCCGCGCTGTTTGGTGTGTTGATCGTCTTTGGATTACACCGTCTGGTGCGACTGGCACGGCGGGCCGGCACCCGCCAAACCGCCCTATTAAAGGGCATGCTCGGACAACTGACCGATGTGCTGTACGCGGTCAAGCCGCTCAAGGCCATGGCGCGCGAGACCCAGGTCGGCCCACTCCTCGAACGCGGGACCCAACGCTTACAACGCGCGCTCCAGCGTGCGGTCTTGAGTAAAGAGGCATTACGCGCTCTGCAGGACCCGCTGCTGATCGCCTGTTTAGTCGGGGGGCTGTATATTGCCTTAACACGCTGGGCGTTGTCTCTTGACGCGGTCATTATGCTCGTTATCCTATTTGGCCGAACCTTGAGCAGCCTGAACAAGGCCCAACGCCAGTACCAACGCATGGCCGTCCAGGAGAGCGCTTACTGGTCTCTGCAAGATACCCTCCGGCAGTCAGAGGCGGCCCGCGAAGTCAACACCGGTACCCACCAACCCCGGCTCAGCCAGGGTATTCGTCTGCAAGAAGTCAGCTTCGCCTATGCCGAGAAACCCATCCTTGAGCGGGCCTCGTGCGCCATTCCGGCAGGAGAAGTGACACTCCTTATTGGCCCTTCAGGAACGGGGAAAACGTCTACGGTGGACCTGATTGCCGGTTTGCTCCAGCCCCGCCGTGGTGGAGTCTATATTGACGGAGTTCCGCTCACCTCAATTGATCTCAAAGCGTGGCGCACGGCCATCGGCTATGTTCCCCAGGAAATGCTGCTGCTCCACGAGAGTATCGTTGCCAATGTGACGCTGGGCGATACGGCGCTGACAGAAGCGGACGTAAAAGCGGCCTTAGGTGCAGCCGGAGCGTGGGAGTTTGTGCAAAACCTGCCGGACAGAATGGCGACGCGGGTCGGAGAGCGGGGCGCCCGATTGTCCGGTGGTCAGCGGCAGCGGATTGCCATTGCCCGCGCCCTGGTGCATGCGCCTCAACTCCTCATTTTAGATGAAGCGACCACGGCGCTTGACCCTGAGAGCGAGGCCGCTATTTGCCAGACCGTTCAGCGACTGCGCGGAACAATGACGATTCTGGCGATTTCTCACCAACCGGCCCTGTTGGATATTGCTGACCATGTCTACCGATTAGAGAACGGGCAGCTCAGACCGGTTGACGCGGCCGCTTCGCCTCATTACGTACAGAAAATTGCGTAAGAGGCGGAGCTATCACACCATGGGCGCTTCAGGTTTTTCAACACCACTGCGCAAGAGAATAGTTTCAATGCTGCGGGCAGAGCCGTATGCCAGGCCGGGCACTCGCACCCAACTCGAGCGTGTCGTCCTCGGTGTCCGAGCGGGAGTGACTCCGAGCGAGCAGCCGCCGGTCCGCATCTTTGTCGGAACGGAACCGGACCAGTATCGGGCTGAGCGTATTTTTATCTGGTCGATTGAACAGGTCCGCAATCCGTCACGCGTCTATGAATTATACCTGATGAAAGACCTGGCCGGTTTTGACCGTCGAGGCTGGCTGACGGGCTTTACGAACTACCGCTTTGCCATTCCGCATTTTGCCGGAGGTTACGGTCGCGCCATCTATAACGACACCGATCAAATTTATCTAGCCGACCCAGGCGATCTGTTCGACACCGCTCTGGGCAACTGCGGTTTTCTGTCCATTCACGATCACGATACCTCAGTGATGTTGATCGATTGTGAGCGGATGGCCTCGGTCTGGACGCTGGAGGCTGCCCAAAAGCGGCGGCGCAAGCAGCTAGAGGCTGAGGCACGCGCTGTTCCCGGCCTCTGGGGTCAGCTTGACCCACACTGGAACGCACGGGACGATGAGTATGACCCGGAACGTTCCAAGCTGTTGCACTACACGACGATTCATGCCCAGCCCTGGCAGCCATTTCCCCAGCGCTTCGCCTACCAGCACAATCCCGTCGGGCATGTCTGGTTTGACCTGGAGCAGACCGCGAACGAAGCAGGCTACCAGGTGTTTCAGACCCAGCGGCCAAGTGTTCAATACTTGGCGTTGTGCGCTCACATACGGGACGCTTCGACCCAACCGGTCCCGTCGGCCTGCTCGCTACAAGCAACCCGGAATGGTCAGAGCAGCGACTTTCAGGAGCATATAGAAAAACTCAGTACAACCACACAGAGTCGAACCCTGCTGGATTATTCCTTTGGCCTCGGTCCCTCTTCGATTCGTAGCCATGGTCCTCTCGTGTCCCGCTATAATCCGGCCTTTGCCGCTCAAACCCCGTCTGCCTGCGAAGTCGCAGACGGCGTTGTCTGTACGGATACCCTGGATTTTCTTCCCGAGGAGGATGTCCCGTGGATGTTGGAAGAGATCTTTCGTCGCGCTCGTCGCTTTGTGTCTGTCTCGGTCAGTGCCGTTCCGTGTGAGCGACACCTGCCAAATGGCACTCGTCTCCAGGGCCGGATACGACCACGGCCCTGGTGGCGAACGCATTTGGACAGCCTCAGCCTTCGTTACCCCAATATACAGTGGCACCTCACATTGCAGCCTCCACCCAGGAGACGGCAACCAGCAGACCGGCCGGCCTCAGCCGTCAGGTATTCCGGGGGGAATCTCGGTCGCCAACCTGTGGTGTGGGTACTCACGTCACACAAGCCGGGAACCACAACCCAGGCGCTCGGGCTAGCCAATACACTCGGCTGGCCATATACGACCAAGGCGTTGCACTTTCGAGCTCCCAGCCTGTTATACGCATACCTCCTTGGTAAGCACCGCCCAACTCTGATGGGTTTGGATCGGGTCCGTTCCGATGGTCTCGATCCGCCCTGGCCCGACCTGATCATTACCGCGGGCTGGCAACCTGCCCAGGTTGCCCGTTGGGTGCAGCAACAGAGCAGGGGGCGGACCCAACTCGTGATACTCGGTCGCAAAGGAAGTCGTCCGCTCCATCCAACAGACGTGAGCATCGCCTGCGCCCACTTCCGCTTGCCCCCCCATCCCCGCCGGATTGAGACCCTCGCTCCACTGACACAAGTGAGCCCTGAACGACTCCGTCAGGGAGCGGCGCAATGGCAACATCTGGTCCAAGACACCTCGCATCCCTGGATTATGCTCCTGGTCGGGGGTGCAACCCCTCGCTATCAGCTTGATCCGCAGGTTGCACAAAAAATGGGAGAAGACGTTCGCGCGTTTGCCGAGCGAGTCAAGGGGAAAGTCTTTGCGACCACCAGTCGCCGGACCGGCAAAGCGACAACCGAAGCCTTGCGTGAGGGACTCGGATCATCACACTTTGTGTATGCCTGGCAGCCCGACCAACGGGATAATCCGTATATGGGCTATCTCGCTCTCGCCGATGTCTTAATCGTCACCGGTGAGAGCGAATCCATGCTGGCTGAAGCCGCGACCACTGACACCCCACTCTATATTTACCCCTTGCCAGAACGCCCGGATAATATATGGGGACGCTGCAAGGAATGGGTTATCAACCGGGCGCAGGCGAAACGGTTCACACCCCGCGGCAGCGTCCAGCCGCAGCGAGGCATATCCTATCTGTGTGCCCGCTTGATCGAACGTGGCGTTATCCAGCCACGGCGCGATCTGAACGCCTTGCACGAGGCCCTAGTCCAGCGGGATATTGCCCGTTTTTTTGGGGCATCAGTCGATCTCTCCCCTCGCCCTACCCTACGCGAGTTTGAGACTGTTGCTCAACACGTTCGCCACTTACTTGGATTTCACGCCCCCCTAGAGCCAGATGCTCAGAATTATCAGGATGAGCCCCATGCGCTATCTTGACCTCAGCCGGCTCAATGCGATCGATCCGGCCGCTTTCCAAGCACAGCAGCCCTATCCCTGGGTCAACCCACAAGGATTGCTCACCCCAGAGGGCTATCACACCCTTCTGGAACATCTCCCCACGCAAGAACAGTTCACGCCCAGCTTTGGCAAACCGCGTGCCCACGGCCAGCACAGCCATGATCGTTTTCTGTTGGCCTATTCTGAAACCCTCCCGGTGGCCCAAGTCTGGAAGGATTTCATTGCCGAGCTGCGTGGCCCAATCTATCGGGATTTTCTTAGCCGTTTACTCGGCACGCGTACCTTTGTCTTGCGCTTTCACTGGCACTACACCCCGCGCGGCTGTTCCATCTCGCCGCATTGTGATGCCAAGGATAAGCTTGGGTCGCATATTTTTTATTTCAACACCGAACAGGATTGGGACCCAAGCTGGGGGGGACAGACCTTACTCCTCGACGACGGCGGGCGCTTCCAGCGCAACTCCGCGCCACAGATAGAGGATTTTAATAGCGTCTCACCCTCACACGCGATCGGCAATTCCAGCCTGCTCTTCGCCCGCAACGGTAGCTCCTGGCACGCCATGCGGCCACTTCAGTGCCCGGCAGACCGGCTGCGCAAGGTCTTTATTGTGGTGGTCAGTCACTTTGGACCGGTTGAGCGTGCAAAACGACTTCTTGGCTGGACGGCGAAGGGATATTAAGCGTAGGCGTTCGGCGTAGCCTTGCGCCGGGAGAGCCTGCCAGCAATAATGCCTGCTTTTCCGCCCAGCAGAGGAGTTCTCTATGACGACCACCCCACATTGTTTAGTTGTCGGCGTTGGGCCCGGTTTAGGCATGGGCTGTGTGCGGCGCTTTGCAGCCAGCGGCTACCGAGTGTCGATGGTTGCCCGGCACGCCGGTCGGCTTGAGTCCTGGGCCGCTGAAATTCCTGAGAGTGCAGGATTTCCCGTCGATGTCGCTGACGAAAAGGCATTCCGTCAGACGCTTAACCACATTGTCGCCGAGCACGGACTCCCGGAGGTCGTCGTGTACAATGCGGCGCGGGCGACGTTAGGACATTATCGCGATATCAGCATGGAGGATTTTACACTCAATTTTCGCACCAATACCGCCGGCCTTTTGATCTTGGCCCAGGAGCTAGCTCCGGCGATGGTCGAGCGTGGCTCCGGTGCTCTCATGGTGACCGGGAATACGGGTGCGCAGCGGGGCACGCCAAATTTTGTCGGCTGGTCACCAACTAAAGCCGGACAACGCATCCTGGCCGAAAGCCTGGCCCGCGAGCTGGGGCCGGACGGGATTCATGTCGCCTATATTGTGGTCGATGCCTTGATCGATATGCCATTTGCCAAGCGCGCCTTCCCTGACAAGCCCAAAGATTTCTTTTCCCAGCCAGCGGATTTAGCGGAAACGGTTTTTCATACCGCCCGTCAGCCCAAGTCGGCCTGGTCGTTTCTGGTCGAGTTACGCCCGTTCGGAGAAAAATGGTAGCCGTTTCTCTCCCGACCGTAGCGCGCTGAGGAGTTCTGCCGGCTGGAGCGAACACGAGGACAGCCATGGACTATGAGTTAAGTGCCCAAGAAACGCGCTTGGTTGAGACGGCAAGGACATTTGCGATTGAGAAGATCGCGCCCTTTGCCGCATACTGGGACCTCAACCGGACAGTACCGAACGCTGCCTTTCGGGAGGCGGCGGCCGTGGGCCTGACCGGCGTGCTGGCACCCAAATCAATCGGGGGACAAGGCGCCAGTTTCCTGGCGGCCGCCAGGGTGGTGGAGGAGTTGGCCGGGGCCTGCTTTGCTTTTACCTTTGGCCTCTGGGTTCACAACAATATGCTCAACACCATTGCGCGCAACGGCAGCCCGGATCAGATCGCCCGCTACGTTCCACCCATGTTGGCAGGGGAAAGAATCGGAGCGTTTTGCCTGACGGAGCCCGGTGCCGGCAGTGATGCCGCCGCGATTACCACACGAGCCGAGCAATCGTCGGACGGCTGGCGGCTGAGCGGAGAGAAGGCCTGGGTCACCAATGGCGTCAGTGCGGATGTGTTTGGCGTGTATGCCCAGACCGAACCAGCTTTAGGCTGGCGCGGTATTGCCGGCTTTCTGCTGGCCGGCGATACCCCGGGTCTTGAGCGCACCCCACAGTACACCATGCTGGGCGGACAGGCGCTGGGAGTCACGGGGATCAGGCTGACCAACTGCCCGGTTTCCGAGACCGATCTGTTGTTCGGTCCAGGAGACGGATTCAAGGCCGCCATGCGGGGCATCAATATGGCGCGGACGTTTGTTGGTGCGGGCTGTTGCGGCATGCTACAGGCCAGCCTCAGGACCGCTTTGACGTATGGAGCAAAGCGACACGCCTTTGGCAAGCCGATTCTAGGTTTTCAGGGTCTGCAATGGGAACTCGTGGATGTGGCAACGGAGCTTGAGGCCGCACGTCTGCTGACCTATCGTGCCGCGCTGGCCCTGGACCGGGGAGAGCGCGCCGTTGTGGAGGCCGCCCATGCCAAGAAGTTCGCCAGCCGCGTGGCGTTCAGCGGCATCTCACAGTGTATGCAGGTCATGGGCGCAGAAGGTTTACGCACCAACTACCCGCTCGGTCGGCACCTGGCCATGGCCAAGATGACCCACTATACGGACGGCGCAACGGAAATTCAGAATATCGTGATCAGCCGCACCTTGCTCAAAGAGTACGGCGTTGACGTTGGGTGAGGGATATCCCCGAACGGCGCTTTGTCCCCCCAACGGTGTCGTCTTTCAGGAGGGAGAGGACGGCGAGGAGTTCAACGTGTCTCGTAAAAGCGCTCAAACAGCCCAGCATCGATCTTTTTTCTTTTTTTCTCAAAGAAGTACATCTTGGTCCAGGCGGCGAGATAGCAGAGTTCTATAAAGGGTAGATACGGACGAAAGTCAGGCACCCCATCTCGAAAGAGATGCTGGAAAAAGGGGGTTTGAAACGGACCGAGCCAACGGGCCAAAGCGCTTGTCACACCCGTTCCAATCAATTGATCCTTACGCAAACTGTCTGCATCAACCCCGCACACCAGTCCATCTCTGCGGGTTACGATGAAATTTTTACGGACAGCGTCTACATAGTCGAACCCTATCCAGACAGACTCCGGGGCCAGTTTCTCCGCAGCGGTACTGAGACTACGGTATACAGACTCTGGAAGAATGCCGACCTGATTGAGGATAGAAAGGTCACGCTGGAGCCGATACAAGACGGTCGTCTCCGCTATACTTACGGCCTGAGCACTGTGGCGATACGTCGCTGCGTAGAAATCCGCCATCTTTTCGACTAGAGCGGCATCGACGGTGGTAATCGAGCTGCCCTCAACATATTCGAGCCACAGTTCATGCTCATACCGGATTGCAACGGCCGGGAAATAGGGACTGCCTTTGAATGCCTCTAAATTTCGCTCGAACTCCGCCGCAAGCGCAGTGTCGCGCAGAATGAGCCGTTTGAAACGTTTCCCATTGCGTGTTGTAAACAGAGTCTGTTGCGAGTTTTGGAGACGGTTGCCAACCGCACGGGAGCACAGATACCGTAACCGCCGCGCAAGACGGAAGGTCTTTGTCTCAGCCGAGAAGCGTCCTCCCAACATAGAATGCTCATGACTATATCAACAAGCAGTAATGGAGGAAGTCCCCTTGGCCATACAGATGGCAGACATATTGGGATTTTTGTCCGCTCGTTTGGCGGCGGCGGCGGAGCGGAGCGCGTCATGCTCAACCTTGCCACGGCCCTGGCCGGTCGCGATTATCGCGTTGATCTTGTGATGGGCCGTAAAAAAGGGCATTTCCTGGACGAAATTCCAGACACGGTCAATATCGTTGAGCTCAGGCCCCTTTCAGCCCGGCGGCTGTTCGCCGCGCTAAGGCATATGCGGTATATCAGCGGGCGACTCGGTTCACATGTATTTAACCGCAAAGCCGCCTGGATTCTCGGGACTGTCCCCGCCTTGGCAGCTTACCTGAACACTCAGCGCCCCACAGTGCTCTTATCCGCGCTCAACTACACCAATATTGCCGCCCTGTTGGCGCGGGGGTTAAGCGTACAGCCGCCACGGCTGGTTATCAGCGTCCATAATCATCTGTCTACGGTCGCGGCGCACGCACCGCACGAGCGCCGCGTTCCCCAGTTGGCCCGTTGGTTCTACCCTGAGGCGGACCGGATTGTTGCGGTCTCAGACGGCGTGGCTGACGATCTGGCGCGGGTCATAGCCGTCCCGCGCTCGCGCATTACCACGATTTATAATCCTATTTTTCGTCCAGAGATCCTCATTCAGGCTCAGGCCCGACTCGACCATGCCTGGTTTGCTCCAGGCGCTCCTCGTGTGATCCTCGCTATTGGCAAACTCAAGCCTCAGAAAGATTTTGCCTGTCTGATTCGAGCATTTGCTCGCGTTCGAGCTATACGTCCGGCTCGGCTACTCATTCTCGGCGAAGGGCCACAGCGAGAAGCGCTGCTCTCCTTGGCGCGCAAACTCCGTGTCGAAAATGATGTGGCTCTGCCTGGTTTTGTCGCCAATCCTTTTGCGTATATGGGCCGGGCCGCCGTCTTTGTCCTGTCTTCGGCCTGGGAGGGACTGTCTAACGTTATTATCGAAGCGCTCGCCTGCGGCTGTCCGGTGGTGAGCACAGATTGTCCGAGCGGGCCAGCGGAAATCCTGGACGGAGGAACGTATGGCAGGCTCGTGCCTGTGGGAGATGACGCGGCCTTAGCCAACGCCATCTTGGCAACGCTGGACAATCCTCCCCCTCGGGACCGCTTACGCGACCGGGCACAGTTCTTCTCCGTTGACTGCGCGGTCGAGCGCTACCTCAATATTCTGCTAGGAGATTGAGTGCGGCTCGGGCAGGTCGGCCCGGGCGTTACGGCTCGCCAACTGGCGCGACTGTTTCAAAAACGGAGCGCATGGCCTGTGGGGAGGAAAAATAGGCCCGCACGTCTGCCAAGTCTTCCGGTGTGTCGGTCTCGGCCCACCACAGACCCTCGATGGAAGCAACTTCGACCAGGGATGAGTTGGCCATGGAATCAATGACAGACAAATACCAGCGCTGGAGCGCGGTCGGGTCGCGCATGGCCTTCTCCAAGGCACTCCGGAAGGCGTGCACGCCACTGGCCCGAAAAGTCATGAGCCCGATGGATTCGCCATGCACAGCCGCCGGCGACAGTGTTTTCCCCACTGCGGCCAGGGTGCGCCCGTGCCGAATCGAAACCTTCATGTCATCGTCGTCATAGCTGGGCTTGCGATCAATCGCCAGACTGACTGCGGCCGACGGAGCGAGCAGGAGACGCTCTAACACCGCCGGTTCAAACAAGGTATCGCCGTTCAGCAGAATAAAATCCTCGGTCATCTCCGGGATAGCGGTCCAGCACGTAGCCAGATTATTCGAGGTCGCAAAAAAGGGATTAAAGCGGCTGGTCACTTCGATCTCCGGCAGCGGGCAGCGGGCGAGAAAATGTTCCACCTTGTCTGCCCCAAAGCCGACCATAACCGTTGCGCGTTGAATGCCACACGCGGCCAGCGTCTGGAGTTGGATTTCCAGAGCGGGCCGACTGCCATCAACCGGTAACAGGCACTTGGGGGTTGTTGCGGTGAGGGGCAGGAGGCGCTTGCCCTGCCCCGCGCTCAAAATAATAGCTTTCATGGATTGCTGCACAGTAGCCGAATTCGTCTGCCCGGTATAAGAGAAAACCAGTAATGAATCAAGCAGGATGAGGCCGTCGATAACCAAAGATGGACTTCCGGCAATGCGCGCTCTCCCTTCTTTCTCACCGCGACGACTCGGCCAACCGCTCGGCTTTTATATTGTCGCCGAATTGTTTGCGCCAACCCTGTGGGCTTTGTTCGGGCTGACCGCGCTGGTGCTGACAAAAGACTTGCTCGGCTTCTCTGACCTGGTAATCAATCGGGGTCTGGGCCTTGCCGCGGTAAGCTGGATCGCCTTTTATGAATTGGTCCCGCTCCTGTCTCGCACCCTACCCTTCGCCGTGCTCGTAGGCACCTTGGTCGGGCTGGGACGTCTCAGGTCTGACCAGGAGTTGCTAGCCATTGAGGCGGCCGGTCTTGCCCGGCGGCATTTGGTGCTTCCGATTCTGGGCTTTGCCACGGCCATGACACTCTTCGGGCTCGGATTTTCGCTGTTTACCGCACCGGCAGCCCTCCGCTCACTGGATAACGCCTTACGCAGTATGATCCAGCAAAATCCCGGCATGGCGCTCCGTCCCGGCAGCGTGCACGAGTTCGGTGATACCCGCATGGTCGCCCGAGAAATTTCGGCGCGTGGCGATAGCCTGCGCGGCGTGCTGCTATGGCTGTCTGATACCGGCCAGGAATATTTTGCCGGGCAGACGCTCTTTGCTGAACACGGGAGGCTACAGCCCCTGGCCCATGGGGCCGCTCGGCTGGTTTTATACGACGGTGTTATTCTCCTCTCTCCCCAGGAGGGCGGTGGGGAGACCCGCTTCCAAACCTTTGAGACTGTGATCCGGGAACCGCAGCGCACGGAGCTCTGGCCCGCCCAGCCGCTCACCCGCCTCTCGTTGCGTGATCTCATGGACCGCGTCCGAGAAACCGCCCTGGCAGGAGAGAGTCCGGAAGCCCGCCGCGCTCGCACCGAACTGCATCGCCGTTTCGCAGCCCCGGCAGCCGGTATCGTCTTCAGCCTGTTAGCCCTGCCCCTCGCCTGTCTGGGGCCACGCTTCTCACGCGCGTCGGGTGGCGTCCTCGGGCTGGTTCTGTCCGTGGTGTATTACGGTCTCACGCAACTCGGCGACGGACTTGCCCAAGCCGGCGCGGTGACAGTCGGGCTGGGAGTCTGGCTGCCCAATATGCTCGTCGGTGGGCTCGCCGGCCTCCTCATCGGGCTGCAAGACCGACCCTGGGTGAAACGGCGGCCTCTCGATGAACAGTCGGTCCAGGACCCCACCCAGGCAGCGCCTCCAGCGGCTCTCCAAATGCGACAGGCATTACTGCCGCGCTACGTGCTGCAGCACTATCTCCTCATGTTGGGCTTGGCCTTCGGCTTTTTGCTCGTGGGTTATCTCCTGGTTGATGTTCTTGAACGACTCGAATGGTTTGCCCGCCACAATGCCACGCCGGTCGAAGCCCTCCGGTTCTACAGCGCCCGTACCCCCTTGCTGGCTTCACGGATCGTTCCGATGGCCCTCCTGTTGGCAACCGCCCTGACCGTCAGTCTGCTGTCTTTCCACCGGGAGCTGATTGGCATGCGGGCATGCGGGATTTCTGCCACCCGCACGCTGTCCTGTATACTCCTCGTCGCCGGCCTCGTCACGCCCCTCTCCTTTGCCCTGAACGAATCCATTGTGCCACACTCAAACGCCCTGGCTGATCGCCTCAAAGAAACCGAAATTAAGGATCGCCTCCTCCCCACCGGCGTCTTACAGAAAATAGTCTGGTACCGCGCCGGTAGCCATGTATCCCAGGCAACCCGACTCGACCCGGCTCTGGAAGAAGCTACCGACCTGTCGATCTACGAACTTGGAGACCAAGGCTTACCCCTCAGCCGCACCGACGCGCGCCGGGCCAGGCATATCGGTGATGGAATGTGGGAACTGGATGATCCGGTGCGAATTCGCATCTCGGAAAACGGCCTCCAGCGCGAGCCGGCTGAGCCGCTTATCCAGTTAGGGGAGGCCCCAGATATACAGCTTGACACCATGCACCTGAGCGTCTGGCAGTTGGCCCAGGAAATTATCGGGACAGAAATGGCCGGCTACGACGTCACCACCTATCGCGTTGACCTCAATGTCAAATACGCCGCGCCCCTGGCCTGCATCCTGCTACCGGCCATCGTGCTGTTCTTTGCTCTGCACGGCCCGCCGTTTCCAGGCCCGGCCGTGACCCTGCTGGTGAGTAGCATCCTTGGCGTCGGCTATGTCCTGTTGACCGGAGTGTGCGCCTCACTCGGCTATGGCGGCAGCCTGTCTCCCACCCTGGCCGGTTGGGGGCCGGCGCTCAGCGCGACGCTGCTAGCCGGCGTCTTTGCCTGGCGCAATCAGGGCTGAGTCTCTCCTCATGGACAAAACAGAGAGAAGAAAAATAAAACCCCACAACGCTGTCATCAGGCTGCTACCTATCTTATGCTGGCTGGGATGCGGTCTGCCGATGAACACGGGCTGTACGACCAATCGTGATACGGACCAAACAGACGCGGCTTACACCGCCGCTCGAAATCGCATGGTGACTGAACAGATACGGAAACGGGGCATCCGAGATGAAAGCGTCTTACACGCGCTCACAACAGTCCCGCGTCATCTGTTTATCCCGCCCGCCTATCGGGATCACGCGTACGACGATGGCCCGCTGCCCATTGGCCAGGGACAGACCATCTCCCAGCCCTACATCGTGGCGCTCATGAGCGAGCGGCTGGAACTCAGCGGTGATGAGCGCGTATTGGAAATCGGCACGGGCTCCGGCTATCAGGCCGCGGTTTTGAGCCTACTGGCAAAACAGGTGTATTCCATTGAGATTGTGCCCGAGCTGATGTCCTCCGCGCGTGAGCTGCTCGCCCAGCTCGGCTACGACAATGTGACGGTTCTGCTCGGTGACGGGAACCTTGGCTGGGAAAAAGACAGCCCCTATGACGCGATTATCGTCACCGCCGCAGCCCCGCGTATCCCTCCCGCACTTCTTGAACAACTCGCCGAGGGTGGCCGGCTGGTGCTGCCGGTCGTCCGGGGCGAGGAGCAACACCTGCTGAGACTCCGCAAACGGAACGGCCGGATTGTCGAGGAAAACCTGGGGCTGGTCCGCTTTGTCCCGTTAGTGGACGGAACCTCGTAAAACAAAACGGCGCGGCTCCAAGGCATCAGCCCACAGGGCCGCCTCTGGAGCAGCGGTCAAACAGATCGTTATTCCTTCTTCCCCCCCGCATGCACGATCAGTTGGGCAGAGAGGTGGGCGGGGTGGAGCTGGCACTTCACGTCGAACAGACCGACCTTGTCGGCCACAAACTCGACCGTCTTGGTCTCGCCGCTGTTAACCACCTCTTCGACGTCAAAGGCCGGAATGGCAAAGCCATGGTTGGGCGGCTCGCCGGGAATTTTATTCACCACCTTGATTCGGACCGTGTCGCCCTGCTCGGCGACCAGCACGGAGGGAACAAACATCTTGTCGCCTTCGTATAACACATTGACAACCGTAAATTTCCGCACCGCGGCCGCCTCTGCCTCGGCGTGCTGGTCGGCCCAGGCCATGGGCGTGACTGTCACCGCTCCGAATGCGAGCAGGCTCAGCGTTGTTCGTGTGATTTTCCACCACTGCTGGATCATACCGTCCTCCTTCACTGTGTTAGGAAATGACTGTAGTGAGCCACAACCATACGATGATTGCAACGGGACCGGGCCGGGCAACCACAGGGGGCCGGGCAACCACAGGGGGCCGGGCAACCACAGGGGGCCGGGCAACCACAGGGGGTTGCCCCTACGATTGGCATTCCCGCTTCCAGGGCTGACCCTGCCGTACTTCCTTGCTATGATGCGCTGACATGTCCGTCCACGCCGCCTTCAAACTCGTCTCGGACTTTCAGCCCCAGGGTGACCAGCCCCAGGCAATTGATCAACTCACCCAAGGCTTGCAAAATGGTCTGGATCGGCAGGTTTTGCTGGGCGTGACCGGCTCGGGCAAAACCTTTTCCATGGCGCATGTCATTGCGCGGCTGAACCGGCCGGCGCTGGTGATGGCGCCCAATAAAACCCTGGCGGCCCAGCTCTATAATGAATTCAGGGAACTCTTCCCCGACAATGCGGTGCGCTACTTCGTCAGTTATTACGATTACTACCAGCCCGAAGCCTACGTCCCCCAGAGCGATACCTATGTGGAGAAAGACGCCTCGATTAACGAAGAAATCGATAAGATGCGCCACTCCGCAACCAAGGCACTGTTAGAGCGGCGCGATACGATTATCGTCGCCAGCGTCTCGTGTATCTATGGACTCGGGTCGCCCGAATCGTATTTTGATCTCATCCTCTTTGTCGAAGAGGGCAGCGAGGTGGACCGCGACGCGCTGCTCCGCAAGCTGGTCGATATTCAGTACCAGCGTAACGACTTTGATTTTCATCGTGGCACGTTTCGGGTCCGGGGCGATGTGGTCGAGGTCTTTCCGGCCTATGAGGAGAGCCGGGCGGTACGGATCGAGTTCTTTGGCGATACGATTGATGCGATTGCCGAGATCGACCCGCTCAGGGGCAAGGTGCTGCGTCGGCTGGATAAAATCGCCATTTATCCGGCCAGCCACTATGTCACCACCTCCGGTCGGCTGAAGCGCGCCACACAGGCCATCCAAGAGGAGTTGGCAGAGCGGCTCAAAGAGTTGCAACAGGAAGACAAACTCCTCGAAAGCCAGCGCCTGGAGCAGCGCACCCTGTACGATCTCGCGCTCTTGCGCGAAATGGGCTTTTGTCCGGGCATCGAGAATTACTCGCGCCACCTGGATGGCCGGCAGCCGGGCGAACCACCCCATACGCTGCTCAACTATTTTCCTGACGACTACCTGGTCTTCATCGATGAAAGCCATGTCACCGTCCCCCAGATTGGCGGCATGTACCGTGGCGACCGCTCGCGCAAGACCACCCTGGTGGAGTACGGCTTTCGGCTGCCCTCCGCCCTGGATAACCGTCCCCTCAGCTTTCATGAATTCGAGCGGCGCGCCGGCCAGACGGTCTACGTCTCGGCGACACCAGGCGACTATGAACGCGAACAGAGCAAAGGCCGCATTGTGGAACAGCTCATTCGTCCCACCGGCCTGCTGGACCCCGAGATTGCGGTCCGACCGGCCGGGGAGCAGGTGGACGACCTGCTGGAAGAAATCCGGTTGCGAAGCGAAAAAGGCGAGCGGGTGCTGGCCACCACCCTGACCAAACGGTTGGCTGAAGACCTGACTGATTACTATCAGGAAATCGGCGTCCGGGTGCGCTATCTCCACTCGGATATCGACACGCTTGAGCGCGTCGAAATTATTCGCGCGCTCCGCCAGGGCCGCTTCGATGTCCTGATCGGCATCAACCTCCTGCGCGAGGGGCTCGATATTCCCGAGGTCTCTCTGGTGGCCATTCTGGATGCGGACAAAGAGGGCTATCTGCGCTCCGAGCGGTCCTTGATCCAGACCATTGGCCGCGCCGCTCGGAATGTGAATGGGACCGTCCTGCTGTACGCCGACAAAATAACCGATTCGATGCAGCGGGCCATTGATGAAACCCTGCGACGGCGGCGCGTCCAGTCCAAGTATAATAAGCGGCACGGCATCACCCCCGAGAGTATCCGCAAGGCCCTGTCATCGCCCCTGGTGAAGGTCTATGAAGCCGACCATGTGACGGTTCCCATCGTCTCTGAGGACAGCGCAGAATATATTGCCGCCCAAGACCTGCCCAAGCTGATCGAACAGACCCGCAAGGAAATGAAGGCCGCGGCCGCGGCCCTGGACTTTGAACAGGCCGCAGAGCTCCGTGACCGCGTGCAGGATCTGGAACGGCGCGCCCTGGGTTTACCCGGTGAAGCAGCCGCTGCCCCACCCACGGCCTCGGAGACGCCGGCATCGCCAACCAAGAAACCGGCTGCACGGGGTCGCCCCAAAAGGACCGCTACGCGCAGCACAAACAAGGCCCTGTCCCGTGGCCGCCGCGCGCGCTGGCAACGCTGAGCGGGGTCGAGTGATGCTGCAAGAGCACGACCGACGAGACGCGGCTTTGCGGTAGGCTGGCTTCCTCGTAGCATATCGGGGTACTGTCGCTCCGCTCGTAAACTGCTAAAAGCGGACAGCCAGACCGAGCCGAAGGGATGTCCATGTCAAAAGCCCACACCAAAAACCCGGATGAGCTGACCCACGCCCGAGCCGTTCTTGAGGCCGAAGCCGAGGCGATCCGTTCTATTCGTCTCAACAACGATTTTCTTCGCGCCGTGGATATGCTGGAGCACTGCCGAGGCAAAGTGATTCTCACCGGCATGGGAAAAGTCGGGATTATTGCCATGAAGATTGCGACCACGCTGTCCTCAACAGGTACGCCAGCCTGTTTTCTGCACCCCGGCGAGGCAGCTCACGGCGACCTCGGACTAGTCAGCGAAAACGACGTTATCATGACGTTTTCCAATAGCGGCAGAACGCGTGAGGTCCTGGAAACCATCCACCGGGCCAAACAGTTGTACGACATCCCGCTCATCGCCGTGACCGGTCATCCGCGCTCGCCCATTGCCCGGAAGAGCGATCTCGTTCTCAGCGTCGGGGCCATTAAAGAACCCTGTCCGATCGGCCTGACGCCCTCAGCCAGCACCACGGCCATCCTGGCCCTGGGCGATGCCTTGACCCTGGTTCTCATGACCCGTAAACGCTTTACCAAAGCCGATTACGCCAAGTTCCACCACGGGGGCTATTTGGGGAGACGTGCCCGCAAAGAAGCCCAGGAAGAAGGCCGTTTCTAGAGCGTGTTAGGAACTTCTGGCAACCCATTGATTTTATTAGAGCTTTTCACGGGATCGCATCATACCACCTGCTGAGACAGCTCCTACAAGTCAGCGATTTCTCTGAGGAAAATGAAGCGGAGTGAAAAAGGGCATAACACCCTCTAGGGCACGTCCCCTTCGGTTTCGAGTAGGGGCAATTCATGAATTGCCCCTACACAGCAAACAAGCAAAGCGGAACAACAGCGGAACAACAAAGGAGGGACCATGAGCTATGAAACCCTGACCCAGAAACAGGATGAGGCGGTCCTGACCATCACTGTCAATCGGCCTGAGGCACTCAACGCCCAGAGCCGTTTGATGCTGGAAGAGTTTGATCAGGCCATGGCGGCCGCCGCGGAAGACGAGTCGGTCAAGGTCATTATCGTGGCCGGTACGGGCAAGCATTTTTCCGCCGGCCATGACATTGGCACGCCGCAGGAACGGGCAGACTGGAAAAAACGCCCCTATCCGAAGGGCATGCCAGGCGAATATAAACGCGGCCGGGACCTCTATCTCGACTGCACCCTGCGCTGGCGGGATTGCCCCAAACCGACCATTGCCCAGGTCCAGGGCTACTGCATTATGGGCGGGCTGATGTTAGCCTCGGCCTGCGATCTCATTATTGCTGCGGACGATGCCAAGTTTTGCGATCGCACCGTGCGCTGGGCAGGCGCTCATGTCCAGTATGCCAGCCTGGCCTGGGACATCGGCTTTCGCAAGGCCAAACAATATCTCTTTACCGGAGACTGGATCACCGCCGCGGAGGCCGAACGGCTGGGGCTGGTCAACGAGGTGGTGCCGCGCGACCAACTCGAAGCGGAGACCATGCAACTCGCCCAGCGGATTGCCCTGCAGGACGCATACGCGCTGCGGATTGCCAAATTCTCGATGAACCAGATGCAGGACGAGGCCGGCTTTCGGACCGGCGTCACCGGCGCGTTTCAGTCGTACGCCCTCACCCGCATGTACCGGCTGGAAAAAGGCGAAGACACCTTTTCCGGGTCCAAGCGCGCCAAGGAGCGCGACGCGGCGTTTGGGGATAATCGCTAAGTGTCCTTCCTCCTGCTGGAGGGGTAGAATGTTCCGTTAAGGAGATCACCATGCCTATTCAACTCACCCCGCAGCAACAGCAGGCGCTGGACATACAAGAAACCAGCCTGCCGCGCGTCATTGATCCTCGGACCAACACCGCCTATGTCCTGGTTCGAGAGGCGGATTATGCCGCTATCCAGGAGCTTCTGGAAGAAGAGGAGCGTCAGCAGGAGATCCATGCGGTAGCCCTACGTAACGCCGCTGGTCGTATGAATGAGGTGCCATGATCCAGCCGGGCGAGATTTACATGGCTGACTTCGGACCGGCCGGGCCGCACCCAGTTATCGTCGTCTCTCGTGAGACTCTCAACCGAGGACGCTACGCCTTAGTCGTTGCTTGCACGTCAGCTCGTTTTGCTGCTCGGAGGAAGCTGGCAAACTGTGTTCCGTTCCAAGCCGGAGAGTTTGGCTTCAGCCTCGATTGCGTTGCACAGTGCGAAAATATGCTCTCTATCGATCAAGCCCAACTCGACTTGGTAGCAGGGCCGATGGGGGTGCTTGATAAAGAGACGCTACAAAAGATCGTTAAGGCAATCGGCTTCGTCATCGAATCAGAGTGCGAATTGCTACACGAGGAGGTGTAAGCCTTTGCCGTACGGGCTAGGGTCGGGACTCATAAAGGGGGTTTTCTTTGCCAGCGGGCTGTGATTCGTTCTCCCTTCCCTTTGGAGGGCAGAGGCGATGAGCAATCAGTTTTATTGTGCCTAGATCAAATGAACCACGGCGTTTTTTCCAGGACAGGATGAAGGTTAAACGGCTCTGATTGTCTTAGAAATGCAGCAGTCAAGTACGCAATATTTCCGGCGTACTTCAGAGTAATAGGCTCTCCACAGAACGAATCCGTAGACGCCCAATTCAACTTGGTCAGGTTTAGAACTTGCACTGCGAGAACACGAAGGTCGAGCCCTGCTCTCGGTAATTCCTCTGGCCGATGGACCCATGCTGAAACTTCCAGCGGCTTCGGTGTTCCTAGCGCCCTACGAAATGGGTTGTAGCCGGTCGTCGAGAGGTAGATTTTGTTCTTGGCTGCTTCGACATAGCTTCCACGACGCAGGCTACCATCTGTTTCTGGCCGGTTGTCGTAAAATCGAACGTTGTGATGTGAGTTGACCCAGACGAATGTAAAGGTCCCTCCTGGTCTTACATTTCGAGCAGCCCTCAGAATTGAGTCCCGGTCCGCATTCGATAATTTGGCGGAATAATGAAATACAATCTGAGGAGTAGGCGAGAGTTGGTTTTGAAGTTTCGTTAGCGTTTCTTCAGCCAGCCGAGCAAGGTGGAGGGTACGCTCCTCGAAGTCGAAATATGATGTATTACCGGAGTAGAACTCCCACTTGCCATAGCTATTGAAGACATTCGCGAATCCCATAATCCGCTGACCGTCTCTCGATTGTGTATACGAAAGGCCAATAAAGAAGTCGGCATCTGGAATTGCATCGGGCAGAACCCAGGGTCTAACGCCACACTTGGCAATGATATTTAATGCCAAGTTCAAATCTTTCCAGTCAGCATTCTGTAACGTTGGTGTATCGACCATCTGGCATGGAACGCCCTTTTCCAGAAGCGATCTCTTGATGACGTAGTAGGGTGAGTTGTGATCGTCTTTCAAGTAGCCCTGCTCCGGTGTGTGAACGAGGAAAATTCGTTTCAGTCTGCCGTCGTCCTCCCAATCCGAGTGCTCTACCAGTAACCGCTCAATCTCACCTTGAGTCTCTTCGATGTGATCCACAGTCACAACCGTTGAGTATGAGAATTTTGTAGCAAATGTTCGTTCAGCACCACGATATTTATATTTTCCGACTTTTAGACGATTGATTAGTTCCTCCATTTGGTGACGCAACGAATTGAGACAGACAGGAATAAGCTCAATATTATGCGAATCAGTGTCGTAGGTTCCATACTTCGTAATGCCATACCGAACATCCGGCAAAGCATGATGCTCCCGGAACTCCACAGTCGGCTCCGAAAGGCGGCGGACAGGAAAACTTTTTTCAGTATATTTTGCTTGCTCTACGAGTTGTTGTTTCTCCAGATTTTTTGTATCAGCGCCCGCCCGGCCTGCTTCTTTGCGGTCGAAATACGGCCCCTCGAAATCGTCATCAGAGCTTTGGGTGAGAAAGGCCCAATGCTCTGTCGGGTCGTCAAAAACTTGTTTCGGCGATGGTATTGTCATATCTGGAACACCTTCATTACCTCATTGGAAACACTGGAATTGCACGCCGCATAAACTCGTCAAACAATGGGACGGTAAAGGCCATATCCCCGTGTGTCGGACTGAAGACCATTCCCTTTTTCATCAGCTTTGCGCGTACAGGTCCGACACTCGTGACTCGGACTCCTAATCTGTCAGCAATATCTCCGGTCCGGTGCGGACCCGGCCCAAGTTCGGCCATCGCGCGGAGAAAATTCTTTTCACTAGGAGTCAGACGGTCAAAACGCACTCGAAAAAAGTTTTCGTCCAGCCTTGGCCTCACGCGTGCGGTGGCGACCCGAATATCGCTCAATGAGATACGGTTGTCCTCCGCGACGTTCCAGGCCTGGTATCCCCACTCCTGGATAAAGTAAGGATAGCCCCTGGTATGACGATACACTTCCTGCAAGGCATCAGAGTGAAAAGTCACTTCCTGGGATCGCGCGGGCTCGCGCAGTGCCTTGGTTGCGTCATCTTCCGATAAGGTCCCAACATCGGGAAAGCTGAACAACCGCTCTGCATAAGATTTTGACTCTCCTGCGAGACCGGGTAGGACGGGGAGGCCCGCTCCAAGGAGCACCAGGGGGAGTTGCCGCTGTTGTATTCTGTGCATGCTTTTTATGAGAGCCCCCAGCTCGTTTCTGGTGAAATACTGGATTTCGTCAATAAAAAGGGCCAGCGCTGCTTGCCTCTCGTCGGCGGCCTCGGCGACGGCGGTAAAAAGATTCGGCAGATCAATTTCTAAATCGCCACTGTCGGCGGCGCCCTTTTGTGGCTCGATATCCAGACCTATCGTCAGTTCTCCTGCCGTAACCTTCAGGCCCCGGACAAAACTGCTGAGCGTAGCCAGTCCACGCACTACTTTGTTGCCAACACCGGCCAAGCGGTCCAACTCGTACAACAACTGCTTGAGATACGGGGCGAGCAGCGGGCCTAACGCCTTTGCTTCATGTGCCTCAATAGATACTGTCCGGTATCCTGTCTCTTCCGCAATCCGTTCAATTCTATTCAGCAATACGGTTTTCCCAACCCCTCGAAGCCCTGTGAGAAGAAGACTCTTTTCGGGCCGTTTTCGGCGGACTCGGCCAAGCAGGATACGAGCTTGTTCAAGAATCGGATCCCGTCCGACAAGTTCAGGCGGAGGAGCGCCCGCGCCAGGGGAAAATGGGTTCAGTAAAGGGTCCATATAGCCTGCCAGAACAATCTATCCAATTATACCTATTTATACCTTAAAACAGATATAATTGGGTATATTAGAAAATAAATACTGTTGTCAAACCCGAAATACTTTCGCCACGGGCGCAGTCAGCAACATGACTAGGCGCTCCCATCCGTCATTCCGGGCTTGACCCGGAATCCAGGGGGCAGCCAGGGTGGTCGCGCACCGGGGTCTCTGGATTCCTACTTTCGCAGGACTTACAGGCGCTGTGCCCCTGACATCACGCTGACCTCACACCCGAAACACCTTCATCACCTCATCCCCAAGGTGATTGATGACCTTGACCGCAATCCGACCGGACTGCGGTTTGTCGAACGGGCGGGAGGTGTCGCTGTTGGGTGTAGAATCTTTTGGTACAAGAGGGGCTGTGATCCTGCCCGGAGCAAGACCTAGAGATGCTTCGTCAAATAGAAGCGCATATAGTGAGCGCTGGTTTCGATCTGTCCGGCAAAAGAACTCAGGACGGTCTCCAGTTCCTGCATATGGAACGGCCGGCCGAGGTTGGCCTCCATGGTCTCGCGCCTGATAATACACTCGGTATCGGTCTCGACCCGAACGTACGCATGGTGGTTTTCGACCCGCACCTCTTTGTTCGGGTTGTCTTCGTAGACGGCGTCGATTGCCGCATCTGCGATATCCCCGGCGCGGAGCACCGGACCGACTTTGTTGTTGCCTGTCTGTTCGCTCATAGCTACACCCCGACGCGCTTTGGCTCTCTGCCAACAGTGTCCACATAGATTTCGTCATGCTCGATTTTGACGGGATAGCGGGCCAGTTCGCAGTCTTGGGGATTGATCCCTTGGCCCGTGGTGACATCGAATTGCCACACATGGGCGCTGCATGTGAGCACCTTGTGGCCGTCGAAATCGCCCTCGGCCAAGGAAAACTGTTGATGCGGACAAAAGCCCTGAATGGCGATAACCTCACCATCTATGGGATAGACGAGGACGATGGGTTGCCCGTCCACCTCATACGCGGCCATATCGCCCTCCCATACATCGTCGAGGCTACAGACTCGGGTGAACGCCATACTCTCAGTACAGTTGAGGGGAACTCAGTGTAAGTCGAGAGATTGTAAAAACCCGTGCACGGCCTGGGTAGCCGCGGCCGAAGCCTGCGGGCTGTCGGGCAAGGCCCGGCAGTATGCGTCGATGGCCCGTTCGGCCAGAGGGAGCCACTGCTCCACCCAGCCGCGTATCACCGCCAGGTTTTCGGGACGTTCCCCCGCAAAGCGGACCAGGGCGGTACTCCAGGTTCTGGAGCGCTGGACATCACGATACTCGGAATCGGCAATCAGGCCGAGCAAGCTGTCGCCCTGCCGACGGCCGGTGACTGCCAGTTGCCGCAGCAGGACCTCGTCAATGGCCGGCTTTGCCACCAGATTGAGCGCGACAAAGCTCTCGCCCCAGTCATAGGCGACCAAGACCTTTTCCATCAGCTCACGGAAGCCTTGCCAGGCAGTGTCGTTTTCCCAGGCGTCACGCTCAGCCGTCCCGAATCCGCCGTCCGGATAGGTCTGTTTCAGCTCGGCGGTCCGATACGCACGATGGGACACGCAGCGCAGGGCATCCGCGGCCTGATAGGTCGCGCAGTTCCGAATCGTACTCGACGGCACAATCTGGACGAGATAGTGCGAGGCCATCTGCACGGTGTGGAACGCATAGCGGGCCGGGGTGTACAAGCGCGGCAGGGTAGCGACCCAGGCGGCAGCGAGGCCGGCGTCGTACCGGAGTTCGTTGTGCTGGTCGAACAGCCCTTCGCTATAGGTCTCCTGGCCGTCTTGCAGGATATTATAGGCACGATAGGTGAGTTCGTCGGGGTCACGGAACTCCTCCCAATCCCGACCGGTGAGAGGAGAGGCGTGGCGGTATTTTTTGAACCACTTAGAGAGCGGGATATTCGGCCCCAGTTCAAACGGAGACTCCGCATTCTTGGCGTCGTACATGAGATTGGTCGAGACAATCTCATATTCGCTCGGGCGACGGCGCCGGCCGGTGAGATGACTCCAGGTCCGCAGCGGCTCGAGCGGTTTGGATTTTGCACTCATGGTGTGGGCTCGGGCGAAGCCGACTCGGCGGCTTCATAAAAGAGTTCGAGGCTCGTCATCGGCGTGATACCGGCCTCCACAACCGTCATATCGCGCGGAAACGGTTTCTCAGCCCCGACTTTCCGCACCCGCAACGGCGCGTCCGGCTTCCGGTTCTTCTCGAAGCCGATACTCAGCCGGGCGGCCGTCTGACACACTTCATCCATCGTGTGCTCGGTATCGACGATGGAGACGTACAGAACAAACTCCTGGTGCAGATTATGGACAATGGGAATCTGTGCCATACGGACCCTCAAGCGGCCTGGGCCTGCTCTTGGCGGTACTCCTCCAGCCAACTATGGCTGAGGGCGTCTTCCCCCCACTCTCCCTCTTTGAGCGAAAAATAGTCGAGCAGCCCTTCGAGGGTCGGCGGCTGGATCATCCCGGCCACCATCCGGTCGGCAACGCTCAGATGATCTTTGTAGCGGTCCGGGTCCTGCTGAAAAATCCAGCGGTCCACTTCCGAGCCGAAATGATACAGGCGGCCCTCGTGCTCGAGCGGAAAATCCTGCAAGGGCCGGCCGGTCTTACCCGGAGTCCAGCCGGGCGTGCCGGTGATCGGCACTTGGGCCATATTGCACAGCTGCACCATAGAGGGCAGGACCGTATCGACCGGACCGTCCTTCAAAAAACGGGCAATGATCGGGTCCCAGAAATGCGCGCCCCAGGTCTCTTCCCAGCCGGGATATTTCTCCTCTAACCAGGCGCGTTCGGCCCGGCTGATGCCGGGCGGCACATCCCACCAGACCGATTTATGAAAGGTCCAGATGCCCGCGTGCATCCCGTGGTGGCGGGTATCGAGGTCGGCCAGCATAGTGTCCCAATACCAGGGGCGTTCCAGTCCGATATCGAGCAGGGTTCGCTCAAACTGGCCAAAGACCCACTCCTGCATGAACTCTTTGAAGGATTTCTCGCGGCGGTCGAGCGGGGTGTAGTAGTCCATAGACGGACCGGTCACGGTGGCGAACAGGGTCCAGGCCCGCCAGATGGCAATATCCACCAGTCGCTGGGCCTCGGCCTTCTTCCCGTTTGCAATCAGGATTTTCACAGCCGGGCCGCCAATCTGGGCGTGCCGCGCCTCGTCGGTTTGGATACTCGAGGCGAGATTGGAAAAGGAAATATCACCGGCCTGAGCGGCGTCGGCCGCCAAGCCGAGAAATTGCAGATTGGAAAATCCGGTCTCAAACGCAAAGGTCAGCATCAGCGCCACCCCGACCGCGTCGCGACCGGCCATGATGTCATCAAACAAATGCCGGGCGGCAATGACCGCCCACTCGTTGGTATGCATCGACTTGGTCGCCCAGTCAAACTGCCGACTGCGCTGGACGTGTTCGTGCGGGAAATAGAGCTGAATCTGACCGTGGCGGTTCTCGTCCAGCGAGCCAAAGGTCGCCATGTTGCGCAGACCGCCAGCCTTGCCAAAGCGGGCCATGCGCGACTCCGCGCTCGACGCCATGGCCTCCAGCGTGGCAAACGCGCCGTAGTGCAGCTTGAGAATACTCACCCAGCCGGGTGCGGCCTGGTCCAGGAAATTGGCCCGCTGGAGTGCGGCTTTGACCGAATACACCCCGGCGTCCTTCTCGCGCTGGGTCCGCACGTATTCGCGATAGGTGACTTTATAGGGCTCGTCATAGCTCTCCCACACCTCAAGGGGTAAGCCCAGCGTCCCACTCTGCTCTTCAGGAAAAAGCGCGTCTTCAGTGACATATTTTGGCGCCCAATTGGTGTCGCGGGCGATATCATACCATTCGACTCGGTCCAAGAGTGCCATACAAAATTCCCTCCCGTGCCAGGCGTATCCGCATTTCCGATGGGGGGAGCATCATAACCAACCAGGATAGGAGGAGCAACACGAAAGTTGGTAGCGTCCATCAACGACGAGATGCCAGCAGGGGGATGCTACTAATACAGCCCAGCCCGACCAGTGCTGTAAGAATTGCCATCAAAATGACCATCTCATAGCCTCCCATTTTCCACACCAGGGCAGCCAAGGTGGGGGCGAGGGCCGCGGCCAGGATAGACGGGATAGCCAGAAAGCCGGAGATGATCCCGAAATGGGCTCTACCCAAAAGTTCGGCGGTCATCACCGGGCGGAGGATGCTGCTTATCCCAATCCCCGCTCCCTGGAGTACCACGAAGAGCGGGAGCAGCAGGGGAACGGCCTGGGAGTAGAACAGGGCGGTTGCCGCACCGCTCATAGCAAGGAAACAGGTGAAAGCGATCCAAAACGTCGAAACGTATTTCTCCACTACCAACATAGCCAGACGGCCCGCCACCTGCATGGGTCCGATGGAGGAGGCCGTGAGTACCGCAACTTCATCTGACAGACCCCGTTCAGACAACAGCGGCAGGAGATGCGTCAGCAGGCCGAAATGTTCCACATAGGCCATGCTGAATGCCACGGCGAGTAGCCAGAAGACCGGTGTCCTCAGCGCGCGTGAGGCAACTCCAGGGTGAGCGCTGTCTGGCGCGTGTTGATCGGCCCTCATCTGGTCCGCATACCGGCACGCGTTCCAGATGAGGGGAACGGTAACCAGGAGGTTAACGCCAGCGACAATGACAACGGCATCCCTCCAGCCGACCCAGCCAACGAGCAGGTGGAGGCTCGGAAAGGCGAGGGTCCCGGCAAGACCGGCCACCAGGGTGACAATGGTAATCGCCCGACGAGCCTCGTTACCCAGGGCGTGCGTCAGGACGGAGAAGCACGCTTCGTACAGTGCGCCGGCCATGGCGACGCCAATGCCAAACCAGAGACAGTAGAATTGCCACGGGTGTTCAACCCAGGCGAGGCCGGCCAGGAAGACGCTTCCCAGGACGGCACTACCGCTGAAGACGACCCGTCCGAAACCGCGGTCTATGAAGCGCCCGGTCACGGGCCCGAGCAGGGCCGAGGTAACCAGGGCCAGCGTCAGCGCCCCGGCAAGTTCGGTTTTTGACCAACCCAGGTCACGTTCCCACTCAAGCAGCAGCGCGGGAAATGAATAATAGAACGCTGCCCAGACCAGCGTTTCCGCAACCGCCAGCGGCCATACGATCCGACGGAAGGTCATGCTGTTGACGCTGTATCAGCCGTCGAGACCGGGTAAAAGGCGAGACAGGAACGGCGTACCGCTCTTTGCTTGGAGGGTCAGGTGTAATGGCTGCGCCGTTTTACGGCCAGTTCACGTTCGAGATAGAAAATCTCGATCTTTTCCCCAACCCCATCTTTTGGGCTAAATTTATGCCCGCGCAGGATGGTCTCGACAATACCCAGGTCGGGACGACCGGGATAGTCACGGCTGCCGGTTATCTCGGTCGAGGCGAAGACGGTATCCCCAACAAAAACCGGTCCCGTGTGTCGGCCGGTCACATAACGGACATCTCCAACCGCATTATCGCCAACGTCGGGACAGGACAGGCCCAGGCAGAGATTAAACGGAATCCCACCATAGACGATCAACTGGCCGCCAATATAGCGCTCTGGATTCTGGTCTATCATATACTGATTGGAGTGGACCTGAGAGGTGTTGTCCAAGAGAGCGGTCCATTCCATGTGGGCAGTGGTCACCGTCCGTCCGCGGGAATGTTCGAGCGTATCGCCGGGCTGAAAGTCCTCGAAATAAGTATCGGCATTGGCCAGATGGGCCAGGTTTTCATAACGCCGACTCTTGTCATACTCCGGTACGACGAGTTCGCAGGGAATATCCGGGGTCTCGGCCAGAGCCGCCTCTTCGACCCGAGCGTCCATATTATCCTTCCAGATTTGCACCTTACGCTGCAGGGTCAGCACGATTTCGCCATGCTGGTTCCGACCGGTCGTCTGAACGTGGACAACGCCTCGGTCGTGGTCCCGTGAGGACGGCTTGATGCCGAGGATAGTCGTCTCAACCTCTATCGTATCGCCGATATACACCGGGTTGCCAAACCGCATATCGCGGTATTCGAGATTGGCCCGCGCGTTTTCCGAAATATCTTCAACGCTCTGGCTGAAAACGACATTCATCACCAGACCGGGCGGGGCAATCAGACCACGGAAACCGTACTGTTCGGCATAGCGCACATTTTTCGACAGCGGATTGGTGGTCATGCCGAATTCGGTAAAGGCATTAAACAAGCCTTCGGTTACGGTTTTCCCGACCTTATGCCGAAACAACTGACCAACCGAGAAATCTTCGAGAAAATTACCGCGCTTTTTCCGGATACGCACCCGTGCTCCTTTGTGTCCGTTTATCTCAGGGCCGCGAGAAATTCCTGGCGCCCTCTGGCGCTGAGGTGCAGATACATATTGTGACGTTTTTGGGCACCCAGGGTATCCCAGGGTTGAGAAGCATAATTATGGCCGGGATAAAGAACGGTCTCGTCCGCCAATTGCGAGAGCGTTTGCAGACTCGAATACATGTCTTCCGGACTACTGCCCGGTAGGTCAACCCGGCCGCACGAGTTGATAAACAGCGTGTCACCGGCCACCAGACGATTCTCAATCAGAAAACATTGGGAGCCGGGCGTATGTCCGGGGGTGTGAATGAATTTGATGCTAAGAGCACCCACGGCGGTCGTATCACCGCCCTCGACCTGAACGATGTCGGAATCGGACAGGCCGACCAGACGGCTCAGAAATTCGGCCTCGGCCTTGTGGATATACACTTTGGCTTTCACCTGTTCGAGCAGTTCAACCACACCCTGGATGTGGGTGCCGAACAAATCACCGCCCAGGTGGTCCTGGTGATAGTGGGTCACCAGCGCTTGGGTAATGCTGAAACCGTCGTGTTCCGCAGCCTGGACGATGGCCGGAATATCCCAGGCGGCGTCGATCACGACCGCTTCACGCGTGGCCGTATCTCCAATCAGGTAGGCAAAATTTTGCATGGGGCCAATTTCGATTTGTTTAAAGTATAGGGAAGGCTCCGCCATCAGGTCCCCTTCCGTGGGCGTTTTTTCACGGCCTTTTTAGCTCTGCGGGCGGGTGTTGCTTTTTTCGCCCTGCCGGACCGAGCGGCCTTTTGCTCACTGCTGCGCAGACCCCGCTCCCAGAGATATTCCGGCTCTGCCAGCTTTTGACTTACCCAGCGGGAGAGTACGAACAGCAGATCGCTGAACCGATTTACATACATGAGCGGCCAGGGGCTGACCTCTTCTTCACGCGAGAGGCGTAGGATATCGCGTTCAGCCCGTCGACAGACGGTTCGGGCCTGATGCAGGAAGCCGCTCACTTTCCCGCCGCCGGGCAGGATAAAAGAGTTGAGAGGCTCCAGGTCTTTCTGGCAGGAATCGATAATGCGTTCGAGGCCCTTCACCTCCTGCTCGCTGACTCGAAACATGCCCTCGTAGGAAAAGTCTGCGGGGGTCGCCAGTTCACTCCCCAGATCGAACAGCTCGTTCTGGAGTTGGCGGAGAATATCGTCCAAATGTTGGGCGGCCGGCAGCTCTAGCTTCAGGTCGTCATTGAACACTCTGGCCAGGCCCACAACGGAGTTGAGTTCGTCCAGCGTCCCATACGCCTCAATACGGGCCGCGTCCTTGGCGATCTTTTTTCCCCCGACGAGCCGGGTCGAACCCTTATCACCCGTCCGAGTATAAACCTTTGTAATACGGACCATTGCGACGTAGGGCTGAGAAGCTCAGGGCTGCAGCCGCATCCCTCTTCAGGCTTGCAGGCGTGTATCCAGCGCCGCGTTTTCTTGCCACAGCTCTCGCGGGAGCCGGTCTCCAAACTGTCGGAAGAATTCGCGTTGCCTCTCCGCGGCGTTTATCCAGCCTGGCCGGTCCACACTGAGGAGTTCGTCGAGCACCGCTGGCGAGACATCGATCCCGGTCGTATCAATGTCGTTGGTATGCGGCAGATAGCCGATTTCGGTCTCGCGAGCTTCGGCCTCACCGTGCACTCGGGCAATGACCCAACGCAGCGCCCGCAGGTTTTCTCCAAAGCCGGGCCAGAGAAATTTGCCCTCTTGATTTGTCCGGAACCAGTTCACCCGGAAAATTTTTGGCGGATCGGCGAGCTTTTTGCCCATATTGAGCCAATGGCCGAAATAGTCACCCATGTTGTAGCCACAGAAGGGCAGCATGGCCATGGGATCACGCCGAATCTTCCCGACCTTTCCGGTCGCCGCGGCCGTTGTTTCAGAAGCCATCGTCGTGCCCAGCGACACCCCATGCTGCCAGTTGAAAGACTGACAGACGAGCGGGATCAAACCCGCGCGTCGGCCGCCAAAGAGGAAGGCTGAAATTGGCACCCCTTGGGGCGATTCCCACTCTGAAGACATGACCGGACACTGACGGGCCGGCGTGGTAAAACGGGAGTTGGGGTGGGCGGCTTTACCCTCGGACTGGGGTGTCCATGGCTTGCCCTGCCAGTCGATCGCCTCGGCTGGCGGACCACCATCCAGGCCTTCCCAGTATGGGGTGCCGTCCGGGGTGAGGGCGACATTCGTAAAGATAGAGTTCTTCGTAACCGTCGCCATGACATTCGGATTGGTGTGAGAGTTTGTTCCCGGCGCAACACCAAAAAACCCGGCCTCGGGATTGATCGCCCACAGGCGTCCATCCGGTCCGGGATGCATCCAGGCAATATCATCGCCCACCGTCCAGACTTTATAGCCCTTTTGGCTCTCCGGTGGGATCAGCATGGCCAGATTCGTTTTTCCACAGGCGCTGGGGAAGGCGGCCGCAATATACGTTGTGCGACCGCTCGGCTCCTCAATGCCGATGATCAGCATATGCTCAGCCAGCCAGCCTTCTTCACGCGCCATATAGCTCCCCAGGCGTAAAGCGAAGCATTTTTTCCCAAGCAACGCGTTCCCACCGTAGCCGGAACCAATGGACCAGATCGCACGGTCTTCCGGGTAGTGCATGATAAACCGGCGGTCAGGGCTGAGATCTCCAAGCGAATGGAGACCCTGGACATAATTCTCTGACGAACCCAGCCGCTCAAGCGCGGCCTTACCCATGCGGGTCATGATGCGCATGCTGGCTGCGACGTAGGGGCTGTCCGTGATTTCTACGCCAACCTGACTGTAGGGCGACGTGACGGGCCCCATGATATACGGCACGACGTACAGCGTGCGGTCTTTCATTGCTCCCTGAAAGAGTCCGCCGACTTTTTCCTTGGCCTCCGCTGGGACCATCCAATTATTATTCGGACCGGCGTCTTCTTTTTCCCGCGTGCACACAAAGGTCAGGTGCTCGGTACGCGCCACATCTTTGGGGTCACTCCGATGTAAATAACAGTTCGGATATTTCTCCTGATTTAACGCCGTCAGGGTCCCGTCATCGAGCATTCCCTCAATCAAGCGTTGATTTTCTTCTTCCGATCCGTCACACCAGTGAATGTTTTTGGGCCGCGTGAGTTGGGCCGTTTCTTCGACCCATTGTTCGAGTGGGGTTGGCATAGTCGGGTTAGTCTCCTCTGGGTAAGAGTGAATGCTAATACTGAAAGTAAAAGATGATAAGTTTTTTTTATATCCCGTCCCAGAGGGAGCGTCAACAATGCTTCCAGCTTAAAGAATAGACTTTCCGGGGAGTTCCGTCCAGTATTGGGAAAGAGGAGCCGGGTGAGGACTCACCGGTTCGTTTCCACCGAGAGGCATATCGCCTCAAGAAGCTAGGCCTGACTCGCTTCTTCGGGTTTGCACAGTTTGAGAATCATCTCTTTCAGCCGGTCCGGATCAACCGGCTTCTTGAATAAGACATCCTCTAACCCTTCCAGGCGACTCCGTTTGATCACATGGTCCTTGTCATAAAAATAGGCCGTCATCAGGACAACCGGCAGTTGCGGGTAGCGCTCCTTTGCCTCCATATAGAGATCGTACCCATCCAGGTCAGGCATCACCACGTCACTCAACACCATGTGGAAGGGGTACTGGTCGAGAAAGTTCTGATCAAGGATCTTCAGTGCCTCAATCCCGTTGGTTGCAACCTCAACACTACAGCCGTCTTCGGTTAACAAGTCACGCAACGAGTAACACACGCCAAGATCGTCATCGACCACCAAGAGACGCAGACCGGCCAGTGTCTGGGTTTCCGGTCGGACACTTACATGATGGGGAGCGACGACTTCGTCCCGGCCAAGGTCCGCCATCCGAGAACCGTGCAGGTACTCGGTCGTGTCGTAGCGCTCACCGTGAGCCATATCGTCAATCCGCGCGACGATCCCCCGGATCTTCGCCAGCTCACGCTGGATGGATTCCACCCGTTCTTCCTGGACCACGTATTCTTCGTCCGGAAAACTTTGCGCCATGTGTTTGGTCAGAATGTCCAGATTATTAAAGATGACCTCTAGGGGGTTATTGATTCGATGTCCGAGACCAACGGCGAGTTCACCCAGCGTCGCTAATTGATCGCGTCGACGGATCTCCCGCAGATCTTTCAAAAAGCCAACCGAGCCGGCCTCGTTTTCCGCATCATCATAGATAATGGAGCCGGAAATGGCGGCGGGGATGTGCTCGCCACTTTTTGTCACGAGCGTGGTCTCGAAATTCTTCACCTTACCCTTCTCGCCGACCTCTTCGCTGCGCATGGCCTCCATGACGCGGCGCGCCTCATCAATGTTCGGGTAGACAGAGGCCCAGACCCGCTTGCCATGGATCTCCTGTGAGGTATAGCCGAGAGTCTGATGCGCTCCGTCGTTATAAAAAATGATCTGGCCCTTATGGTCGAGCGCAATCACGATATCGAGGGAACTTTCCAGCAGCCGCTCGAAATATCCCGGCGGTAAACGGATCTCGCGCAGGTCGCGGTGAAAACCGATCGAACCGATTTCGGCTCCGTTTTCGTCGTAAATAATCGAGCCCGAGAAAGAGATGGGAATATGCTCGCCGCTCTTTGCGACCAAAGTCGTTTCAAAATTCTTGACCTTGCCCTTTTCCCCAATGTCCTCGCTACGCATCGTCTCCAGCACCCGCCGGGCTTCTTCAATGCTCGGATAGAGCATGACCCGTTTCCCTTGGACCTCCGCTCGGGTATAGCCCAGGGTCTTGCTCGCCCCGTCGTTGTAGAAGATGATTTGTCCTCGATGATCGACGGCAATGACAATGTCGAGAGAACTTTCGAGGAGCCGTTCAAAATACACAGAGGAAAGTTGGAACATGGAAGACCACTTACTTGTTCACTCTGCACCGAGCGCTCGGCATCATTCGGAGAACGATGCTCAGGAGTATTCTTTTTCTACTATGTTAGGCCGCTGGTTTCCTAATCGTCAAGCCCGGCCTCTCGCCTCCCAAGGGCTGGCTCGAGTCAGCATCCTGCTGTGCCTTCTTCTGTCGTGCAGTCTGGGAGGATGCTACTGGCTCAAGTACGAAAAACTCATGCACACCCACATCCAACTCATGAGTGCGATGACCGACAAGATGAACCGGCTCTGGGAAGACAACGACCCACTGACCCCAGCCATGATGAATGAGTTTCTGTATCCTCTCGAACGGGCGCGGGACTTCTCCCGCATTGTGGCCCAGCGCTATGCCGACCGGCCCTCGCTCACCGCCTTTAACCAGCTCCTCGATCTGTATCAAAGCCTCGTCACGGAGGCTGACCGACTCCGCGTTCAACCTGGCAGCCTCGATCATTTTCGGTCCCAGACCCAGGCAGTCCGAGACCAGGCAGCGCGAGTCGAGGCGCTCCTGGATTCCGAATAAATCAGCCGAAGCGCAGGACCTGTTTGTCATCCGCAAGATCGGCCAGGAGGTCAGCCACAGTCGAACCGAGGAGGGGATGGACAAACTGTGGGGCCAGTTCAGACAGCGGTACAAGCACGAACCGACGGCGGTGCATTTCCGGATGCGGGATCTGCAACCGCTCTTCATTCACAAGCTGCTGGTCAAAAAGTAATATATCGAGATCAATTGTGCGTGACGCCCATTTTTTTGTCCGCTTGCGGCCAAGTGCCGACTCGATTTTTTGCAGGCAACTCAGAAGCTGCTGCGGGCTCAACGCGGTCTCCAATTCAACCACGCCGTTGACATACCAGTTCTTCGCCTCCCCAATCGGCTCAGTCTCATACAATGAAGAGCAGCGCACGATGGCCGTCTGAGGGAGGTCAGCCATCAGGTCGAGCGCTTTTTGATAATACGCCCGGCGGTTGCCGAGATTTGACCCGACGCCAATGAAGACTCGACGAAACATCGCCCCTTCCCCCGCTACATCCCCCACGAGAACGCCTGTGCGGCCTGCCTCACAACCTGCTGCCCGATGGCGAGCGAAGCGGTGGCGCCCGGCGAGGGCGCGTTCAGCACATGGATGGCGTGCGGCGAGTTGGCAATGACAAAATCGTCCACCAAAGCACCGTCGGCTGAAATCGCTTGGGCGCGTACGCCGCTGCCGCCCGGCAGTAAGTCTTCGGCCTGAAGCTCGGGGAGCAGGCGCTGGAGAGCACGCAGAAACGCCGCTTTATTCAAAGACCGGTATATTTCCCCCAGGCCGGTCTGCCAGTATTTGCGCGCTATCGTCCGAAACCCTGAGAAGCGCAGCGTTTCCCATAACTCTTGCGGGACCAGATCCGCCCATCGATAGCCCTCTCGGGCAAAGGCCAGAACCGCATTCGGACCGGCTTCCCTCTCTCCACTCATAGTTCGGGTGAAATGGACACCCAGAAAAGGAAAGGCCGGGTCTGGAACCGGATAGATGAGATTATTCACTAGGGCGTGCCGGTGCGGTGCCAGAGTATAATACTCACCTCGGAACGGGACAATCTGCAAGGCCGGCTCAGCTCCTGCCAGGCGTGCAATCCGGTCAGACTGGAGACCGCCACAGTTAATGACGGCCTGCGCCCGGATGGCACCGCTGGCAGTCTCGACCACGAGTTGACCGTCGGTCGAGACAATTTTTTGTACCTGCTGCGCACACTGAATCTCGCCTCCAGCCTCTTGAACCAGGGCGGCATACTGCTCAGCCACCCGTACATAATCAATAATCCCGGTGGGGGGGGCATACAGGGCGCGGATGCCGGCGGCATGTGGTTCGAGTTCCCGCAGCCGCTCAGGACCGATCATTTCCAGCCCCGCAACCCCGTTAGCCGTGCCGCGCCGGTGGAGTTCCTCAAGCCGGGGGAGCTCGTCCGCGGACGTTGCTACCACGACTTTCCCACAGCGTTCATAGGGGATATCGTGTCGGTCGCAGAATTCGGTGAGCAGCGTGCCGCCGCTCACGCAGGTCTGGGCCTTGAGCGAGCCGGGTTTATAGTAAATACCAGAGTGGATAACCCCGCTGTTATGACCGGTTTGATGCACGGCCAGACGGGTTTCCTTTTCAAGGACGCCCAGTTTGAGCCTGGGGTATTGGCGGGTAACGGTCAGGGCGGTAGCCAGACCAAGGATTCCACCGCCAATGATGATAAGGTCAAATTGGTCTGCCATACCGGCGTTTACCCAGGAAAGAATCTATCTTTCATCTGCCTATACAAAACACGCTCTGACTGCAAACCATACCCATGTTTATTCCCACCCGAACCGGGCTCAACGAAATTCTGTACCTTGCCCTCCCGATTATTCTGTCGATGGCCTCATACACCGTGATTGGCTTTGTCGATACCTGGATGGTGGCCCAGGTCGGCACGGCTGAGTTGGCCGCGGCCATGCCGGCTGGCATTATTGCCTATACGCTCACCGCCCTGCCGCTGGGCATTACGCAGTGCGTGAGTACGTTCGCCGCTCAGGCCCTTGGGCGGGGGTCGCCTGACGAAGGTTCGCTGGTCGCCTGGCAGGGGCTGTATTTGAGTGGCCTTGTTGGCCTGATATTCTTCGCCTTGTGGCCAGCCGCGCCCACCTTCTTTTCCCTGTTCGGACACGAGCCGGACATTATCGCGCTGGAGGTCGTCTACTTCCGTGTCCGGCTGTGGGGGATCGGCTTTTCGGTTGCCATCGGCGCGCTGAGTGGATTCTTCTACGGGCTGCACAGGCCCAAGGTCCCACTGGCCGCCACGCTGGTGGCCAATATCGTGAACGTCTTTTTCGCCTACACCTTGATTTTTGGGAAATTTGGCGTACCCGCCTTGGGGCTCAAAGGGGCGGCCTTGGCGATGGTGTTCAGCTTTGTCGTGCAGTTCGCGGTGCTCTTCCGGGTGTTCCTCTCCAAGCCGTACGCAACCCAGTTTGCCACCCGGGCGGTCTGGAAGCCGAGTTGGACCTCTACCCGCCGTTTACTGCACATTGGCTGGCCCGCCGGGGCGCAGATGGCCATCGATGTCTTGGGCTGGGGCGTCTTGATTATTTTAATGGTGGGCCAGTTTGGCAAGCAGCAATTGGCCGCCAGTAATATCGCCATTCAATACATGACGGTCTCCTTCATGCCCGCGCTTGGACTCGGCCAAGCGCTGACCGCACTGGTCGGACGCTATATTGGAGAGGGAAAGCCCGAGTTGGCCGTCCAACGTGTGTATGAGGCGTTCTTTTTGGCCATGTCGTATATGGCGCTGATGGGCGTGTGCTACGTCCTGTTTCGGTTCTCTTTCCTGGGCTTTTTCAGCCAGGACCCGACCGTCATCCAGGTCGGCAGTAGCCTCCTGATCTGCGCCGCCCTGCTACAGGTTTTTGATAGTATGGGGATTACTTTTGCCGGGGCCCTGCGTGGTGCGGGAGATACGCACTGGATTGCCGGGTTGACGATGACGCTTTTAGTCTGCGTCTTTACGCCGCTCAGCCTGGGTTCCGTGCTCTTGACCAATCTCGAATCCCTCGGCCCGTGGCTGGCCGGCACCATCAACGTCTCGCTATTTGGCTTTGGTCTATGGTGGCGCTTCTCCCGAGGCCGCTGGCGGGAGATTGATATTTTCGCTCCGCGGCGTAAGAGGAGGGGGCAGACAGCCGCTTCCGTGCAGGTCGCAGACTGATGATAATCTCACCCCCAGATGTGCCCTTGCCGTCTCCACCTGACTACGCGCCGTTCAGGGCCGGACCGTTTCGGCTCTCAATGGGGCTCATGCCGCTTGCGCTCAAAGACTGGATCGAGCCCGATGCCCAGTGCGCCGTTGAACTCAAAGAGAAAGAACGACTCCTCACCGAACGACACGCTGAGGTCTTTGCCGCCCTGCCTGAAGCGGACCCGGGTTCGGCCGAAGCCTTGGCCCTGCTTGTTGAGCATCTCCCAAGCCGATTTCCAGAATTGTACAAGAGAAGCGGAGATCGGCTCGACAATCTCGTCACCGGCCAGCAGTGGGGGATTCACAATACGCCCCTGCATCCACTCGATCTGGCCGGGAGACTTATCCAAGAGGATTTATGCCTTATGCAGCGGCAGGCGCACACCCAGGTCTACCATCTGGTCGGAGCGTCTTTATGCTTTCCGACGCGCTGGCGTTTAGCGGACAAAATTGGCAAGCCGCTCAATACGATTCATGCGCCGATTCCCGGCTATGCGGAACAGCTCGCCAGCACCATGGACAAGTTTTTTGACCGGCTGAAAGTCGAGAGGCCCGTCTGGCGACTCAACTGGGCTCTGATGGACGACCCGACCCTTTTTCAGCCGACCAGGAGCAGTCGAAAACGTGCCGACATCACGCCGGAGAATGCCGGAGACAGCATCTGGCTGCGCATCGAACGCCAGACCCTCCGCCGTCTGCCGCATACCCGCGATATTCTGTTCACCATCCGCGTCTACGTCAGACCCCTCGCTCACCTCGCCAGCCAGCCAGACCACGCCGCCCGGCTTGCCGCGGCCCTGCGCGCCCTCCCCCAGCCCGTCCGGCGGTATAAAAACCTGCCGCCATTTCTTGACGCGAGTCTGGCCTGGTTGGATCGAGCGGCCACGGAAAGTGGAAGAAAGACAACGCCTGCGAGCGATGCACCCCTGTCTGAATAGACCTTTTCCCTCCGGGGCTTTTTCTTCCTCGCCGCTCACAGTAAAAGAGAGGCATGAAAGATTTAACACTCTTAGGACGAACGGTTGGCGAGTTGCTCAAGACGCACCGCCACACGATTGCGGTAGCCGAGTCTTCGGCCGGCGGTTTGATTTCGGCGGCTCTCCTGACCGTGCCGGGAGCGTCGGCGTATTTTCTGGGCGGCGGCGTGATCTATACCCATGAGGCGCGGCGGTCACTGCTGGCCATGCCCGACGAAGCGCTGGAGGGTATTCGAGCGAGCACCGAGGAATATGCGCTGCGGCTTGCCCATCAGGTTCGGGAGCGTTTCGAGACCACCTGGGGGCTGAGTGAAACCGGCGCAACCGGACCGACCGGCAACCGCTACGGTGATGCAGCCGGCCATGCCTGTTTCGCTATTGTTGGACCGGTTGAAGAAACGCTGACCTTAGAGACCGGCAGCCCGGACCGGGAAGCAAACATGTGGACATTCACCCAGACCGCCCTTGATTTGCTAGCCCGGTCCATTCAAAAAAGCACCGTGTAAGGAGATTTACATGGCGTGTCGTATTCGCACAGCACTCACCACATCACTCTTCCTGGTCTGCTGCCTGAGCCTGCTGCCCACCCCCGCAGTCATGGTATCCTCTTCAGTTTGGGCACAGGGTGGAGCAGGCGTGGGTGGCGACCGACCCTCGGCCAAGACCCGCCGCTTTCCTTTCAAAGTGGTGGTGACCGGCTTTCTCAATACGGACCCGGCCCCGGATGCCCTGGCGGTCATTCAGCTTGGAGTGACCGGTTATCGGGGCGACTTCCAACTTGAGGTCACGAATGTCACCGCGCCCAACTCGCCCGGGCTCACCCCGCGTCAGATTTTTCTACATCGGGCCGGCAAGCGAAAAGCTGACCTTGATGTGACCGGCCCCCGAGACACGCTCGCAAAAATTGCCCAAGCCCAGCCCGGCACCCCGCTTGAACTCACCGGCTGGTATGCGCAGCGTGACGGCGAGTTCCGACTCGAAGACGTACGCATTGTCGGCTTTGAGTAGTTGGGTGCAAATAACTGATGGTGCTATGCCATTCCAGAGCACTGCCCGTCCTTGTGCTGAACGTCGGCGTGCTCGCATTTTCGGTTACCGCCTGTAGCATCGTACAGGCTCAGCCACAACGGCCGCTCACGATTCCGGTGAAGCCAAGCAGTTCTCAGCAATCAGCAACAGTGCAGCCCTTACCCGCGCGGGCAGAAATCCGCCGTGACCCACGCCGGGGAACGATCACCTTTCTGAAAGCCCCGAATCTTTCCGAGCATCTGGAGCACGACCCGGATTTTTCCCAACTGCAAGCGAGCAAGCAATTTGGAGGCCTTGCCCGCGCGTTCATTCACGCCTACCGGGCTGATTTCCGGCTCACTCAGCCTGCTAACGAGTTCCGAGTGCACTCAGTCAAGACCGACAATCTGGGGCTGACCCACGTCCGCCTGCAACAGACCTTTCATGATGTTCCTGTCTGGGCGGCCGAGCTGGTCGTGCACCTGAACGCCGACACCCAAGTCTACCTCGTCCAGGGACGCTATATTCCAACTCCGCACAATCTGTCTACCGACCCGGAGCTGACAAAACAGACCGCGTTACAGCGGGCTGCGGACCATCTGGGACGCCCTCTCACAGAGTGTCTCACATGTCAGGCTGACCTCGTGATTTTTGCGGCAAAAGGTAAAGATCCACGTCTGACCTATCGCGTCCTGGTTTCCCTAAGTGTGGCAGAGGGGTGGGAGGTCATGGTTGATGCCCAGACGGGCGAGGTATTGCAAAAACTGTCAATCTTACAGAGAAAACATCACCCGGAGGGACATTGACAGATAAAGGCATTCTCGGATAAGGACCTTGAAATGCAGACAGTATGCATGGTAAGAAGAACGCTGAGAAGCCTGTGTTTTTCCTAGTCAGAATTTTTCAAGCCGAGACACTGCCGAGCAGACAATAACACCAAGCTATGACTGCTCGTCGGAAACACCATCAGGGACAACTGAGAAAAGCATTCGGCTGTGTCATCGTTCTCCTGACGATTTTCCTGCTGAGCTGGAACCTTGCCGGTGGCAATACACCGGCACTGTATCTTCATCCCTTACATCAGCCCAACACCCTTGCTCCGGCAAGTGAACCACTAGAGGTTGACCCGGACCCACGCGTGACAGCGTTAGCCGAGCGTCTCAGCCAGCATCTGGCCAGCCTCCAAACGGCTGCGCCATTCACCCCGCCTCCCCAGCTTACTCCCGAGCAAAGCCAAGCTCTGTCCGAGCTTGAGACTCGTTGCCCAGGTGAAGTTTCAGTAGTCCTCCGCCCCGTGGCCGGTACGCCGCGTCAGATTAAAGGCGCGGTACTCCAGCAGGCCCATGTGGGTGCGGGCAGTGATTCGCAGCTCACGACCGCTCGGACGTTTCTCCATACGTATTGCGACCTGTTGCGCCTTGAGGACCCGAACGCCGAACTTGTCCTGGTCCATCGGCACACCGACGAGCTTGGTCGAACACATCTGCGTTTTCGCCAGCAGTATCAAGGTGTGCCCGTCTGGCCGGCCGATATTATCGTACACCTCAGCCCGGATGGATACGTCGATGTGGTGAATGGGGCGTTCGTGCCCACACCAAAAGAGCTCAGCACGATTCCGGTAATCAACGAAACGACCGCGGTCGAGTACGCCCGCACCGCGCTGCCGGACGGGGCGGAAGCCGAGGTCACCACCTCCGAACTCATCATCTATGCGCCGGGCGACACCCCGCCTCGGCTGGCCTGGAAGCTGGAGTTGGCCATCGATGTGACTGCCCATTGGGTGGTGGTCATCGATGCCGTCAACGGAGACGAACTGACTACCTATAGCCAGATCATGCACGATCATGTTGACCAGCATATTGTGGCAAATGATGTGGAGGATCTGTTCGGCGATCCCCGGGACCTTCATGTGTGGCAGGAAGACGAAAACCTTTTCTGGATGATTGATACCAGCAAGCTGATGTTTGTTCCCAACTTGGGCATCAACAGCGAGCGTGGCGTTATCCGGATTCTTGATGCGGAGAACGAGCCACCACTACCGGAAGACATTTCTGAGGGGATCGAGATACCTCGCTCTATTGAGGTTGCCAATTCGCAACAGCAAGACGAAGGCTGGGATCCTAACGCGGTCAGCGCTGCCTACAACCTATCTGAGGTCTACGACTATTATTTGGAGCAGCATGAACGTAACTCATTTGACGGTCGGGGTGCGTCGATTACCGCGATTGTCCGTTTTAGTCAGGACTTCGCGAACGCGTTCTGGCATCCCGGCCTGAATCTGTTGGCGTTTGGCGATGCCCTGCCATTTGCCGGGGCCCTCGATGTTGTCGGCCACGAACTGACTCACGGTGTCATCACCCACTCGGCGAATCTGGTCTATCAAGATCAGCCGGGCGCGCTGAATGAGGCGTTTGCCGACATCTTTGGCGAAATGATTGAGGCCCGGACCGAGGGCGAGCCGGACTGGCTTGTTGGTACAAGGCTTATTCCAGAGCTTGGCACACCGATACGCAATATGATGAACCCCGCCGCTGTCACTTTCCAACTCAGAGAAGGGGGTCGCCGCCGACCGTATCCGACCAAAATGAGCGAGTATGTCGATCCGCTAGTGGAGTTTGACAATGGGGGCGTGCACATTAATAGCAGCATTATCAACCGAGCCTTTTATCTGCTCGCGGAGGGTCTTGAAGGCGCCATTGGCCCGCGCGACGCCGAGCGCATTTTCTACCGCGCGCTGACTGTCCATTTGTTCCAATATTCGCAGTTTATTGATGCCCGTCTGGCCTGTATTCAGGCTGCGGAAGAACTCTTTGGTTCGGAGTCAGACCAAGCCCAAAAAGTGGCCGAGGCGTTTGATGTCGTCGAAATTTTTGATGCGGCTCCTACGCCGTCACCGCAACGGGTTCCCGTCTTTCCAGGACCGGATGCCAGCCTCTTTGTGTATCAGGACGTCGTTGGTACGTTCCGGCTGGGACGGCGGGAAGAAGCCCAAGGCGATGGGGTGCAGGGTGTCCAGTTCGCCGATGCTGTTGTGGCCACAGCACGCCCCTCCGTCTCCCGCGATGGTGAGCTCGCAGTCTTTGTCAATGCCGACAATGATCTCTGCTCCATTCGAACCGATGGCGCAGGAGAAGAATGCCTCGGACTTCCTGACCAGGACCGGCCCATCCACATCTATTCCGTTGCTATATCACCCGATGGCCGCTTGCTCGGATTCATTTTCCTGGACGAGTTGGGCGAACCGGATAACAGAATCAATACGATCGATTTGGCAACTGGCGAGCAGCGAACCTATGAGCTGAAGGCTCCGTCCCTCGATGGTCCCGCAATAGATACCATCCTGCACGCCAGGACCCTGGATTTCACCCTTGACGGACAGTGGATGGTCTACGACGCTCTCAATGCGGTCCCCTTCGCAGACGGCTCTCAGGAGCTGTGGAGCGTGTACGCCTTGAACCTGGACACAGGCAGAAATTTGGCACTGCTTTCCCCCGAGTCCGGTTTCCAGATTGCCTTTCCCGCCCTGAGCCAGACCAGCGACAATTTTCTGACCTTTGATGTCTTTGATGAGTCCCGAAGTCAGTCAACCGTCTATACTGCCAATCTGCATACCGGAGAGCTGTCGCCGATTGCGACCGTGGAAGACGGCTTTGGCGCGCCCGGTTTTACTGGTGACGATTCGGCACTAGTATTTTCCCAGCGCGACCCGCGCGTGTCAACTGGATTCTCCCTGGTCAGACAACCGCTGCAAGCCGATCACATGACCCCCCAGGGTCAACCATCAATTTGGTTGGGGAACGCCGATTTTGGCGTGATCTACCGCCGGGCGGGCCGACATGCCGGCTTAACCGGCGTATTAGAGAATCCACTCACGGGCTCGTTCCAGAGCGGGATCGGGCTGTTCTCCGGCTGGGCATGTCTCACCGGACCAAGGGGAGAACCTCCTTCCCCCTCCGTACCCGAAGCTGCCGAGCGGTATTTTTATGACGCACTTGAGCACAAAGAGTCATCGGTAGACGACCGGGGGAACTGGTGGGCTCGGACCGGCTCAACGAACGGAACGAACATCACGGGCCAGACAACCGTCCAGGAAGTTGTTGACCAAGTCCGACGTTTCACGATTTCTTACGTGGACGACGATGGGTACGATCGAACAGAGTTTTACGAGATGATTCTGGGGGCAAGCGGGATATTCACTATCGACATCGGGAACGTACGGCTGAGCTGGCCCATTACCGGTTTGTCAAAAAGCACCCTGCCGCTGCCACCGCGCAGCCCGGTGGGAACGGTTATCCCGCCACGGATCACCATCGATGTCGTGCCAGGTGCGTTCGTGAGAAATCAGGACGGTTCCCCCTGGGTGCCAGTTCCGCTCACCCAGACCATGCATGAGCTGGGCCGGGACATGTATGTGGTGAACATCTTGAGGCCATATATTCCGGGTCGTCTCGAAGTATCCAGAGTAGAGATTGAAATTAACGGGACGACCCGCCTTCCGGCTGCGTATGGGACCGAGCGGCGGGACACGAACGGCGTGTGCGGCGATAGCGATAACGGCTTTGGCCTGCTGTTCAACTGGAATCGGCTGGGCGACGGTACGCATACGGTGCGCGCCTTGGCCGATGGGGTAGAGTTCGGCAGAACCACGTTTACGGTGACAACCCTGGGAACAGAGTTTCTGCGGGGCGTGGAAGGAATGTGTACGGTGAACGATTTTCCGACACGGGATGAGACAGTGAATCTACACTGGCAGGAGTCCATGCAGAACTTTGTGATTGCTGACTACCAGCCCCCATCCGATCCGGTGCAAACGGCAAACGCGGCGGTTACGCGAACTGATGGTCTGTCTGGTATATTGGAGAATCCATTCTCGGGCTCATTCCAGAGCGGGATTGGGTTGTTCTCCGGCTGGGTGTGTGACGCCTCACAGGTCGAGATCGAGATTGATGGAGACCCGACTTTGACTTTTATGGCCGGCTATGGGACCAACCGTATCGACACGACGGGTGTCTGTGGTGATAGCAATAACGGCTTCGGTCTGCTGTTCAACTGGAATCTGCTGGGCGACGGTACGCATACAGTGCGCGCCCTGGCCGATGGGGTGGAGTTCGACCGCGCCACGTTTACGGTGACAACCCTGGGGAAAGAGTTGGTGCGGGACGTGGAAGGGACGTGTGTGGTACCCAACTTTCCGACGCAGGGCGAGACGGTGACGCTGGGATGGCAGGAGTCCATGCAGAACTTTGTGATTACCGACTACCAGCCTCAGTAAAGGCTTCGGTGCTGCCACGCCTCGGCTAAAATTATCGCAACCCGCTCCCCTGTCCTGTCTGGGGCTATTTCATTTCCAATTAAGAGTAGAGATTGGCGGTTGACAGCCATGTCTCCACTCCTTGCACGGCCAGCATCTCGCGTAACCCCCCTACAGATCAATCGGCAGTTCAAGGTATTCGTGATAGATAAAGTCACGGTGTTCGAGCAATATCGGCTTCACCGCGGCTTGCACCACAGGATCGGTATTAGTGTACATGGTCCGAAAGGGGGCCGGCATCGGGCATAGCTCGTGCGGCAGCGGTTGGATGAGCGCGGCAAACGTAGACCAGTAAATGTCGAGTGCAGACAACTGATTGCCGATAAAAAACCGACTGCCATTGTTGTGCTGCTGTTCCAAGCGGGAGCCGAGCGCCGTCACAATACTGGCCACCTGGGCCGGCGCGGCCTCGGCTTCTTCCCGAGTATAGCCGTATTTATTCCCCAGATGCGTGGCAAAGGCCCGCGCTGAGTCGTCCGCGTCCGGGTTGGTCAGGACCGCGTGGAGCAACATCAGGCGTTTGGCCCAGCCATAGCCATGCTCGCCGCACAGCTCGTTGCAATAGCCGAACATCAGCATCCGATCCTCGATATTGTCTGGTATCAGGGCAGGAGTCGGTTCAAGGCGCTCGGCCAAAAAGAGCTGCTCTATCCAGGTTGAGCGCGGCGGTTCATCGTTCCAGATCGCAACCGGCGCCGTTGCTTGCGCAGTCCATTCGGTCAATTCCGTGTTTGCGCCGCCTATTTCCTGACGGACGCGCACATAGGGAATTTTTTTGACGTATAAAATGCCCTTGGCGGCTTCACTCCACGGCCCCGGCACGCCGAGCGACAGCACGAGTCGCAACCCGGATAGTGTTCTGGCCTCTGCAACCTCAACAAATTCACCCATGATAGCCCCTCCTTTTGCCTGTGTATGAACCAATGATCGGCCCACCACGTACTTGGACCGTCCGTTGCCACACCTGATTATACTATACGAGCGGGGGGAGTATACCGCTCGCCTGCCGCCGGGGAACAGGCCAGGGAAGAGACCCACAGAAGGGATTTAGAAACAAAAAAAGCAGGACGCCAAAGCATCCTGCTGAAGCAAAGGTGGAAGCGGGTTTCAAACCCGCCCCCGCATGTCCGCCTTTACGCGGCCGCTTGCGTCCGTTGCTGCGCCTGTGGAGCGGTAATGCCCATGGTCCCGAGCTTCTTAATAGCCCGCTCACTCAGTAGGCCGACTTTCTCCATGTTGCTCCACAGGGCGGCATGAAAATCTTTCTTAAAGAACGTCCGAAACGCCACATATTCGTTCTTCTTGGCCACTTCGTGGCGCATGGTGCGGATGTCTTCTATCTCGGCCTGGGTAAAGCCAACGGCTTCGTAGGCTTCTCGCGGAAACTGTCCCTGCAGGAGTCCGGCGGCGGCTTCGCAGGCAAACTCTTCGACTTCTTCGAGCTCCTGCTCGGATAATTCCTGTATCTGATCGGGCAGGCTTAACATCCCGAAACCCATGTGGCGAGATTCGTCAGAGAGGATGCGGCGGCAGATCTGGCTGATTAACGGGTCCGGGCTGTGGTCGGCCAGCATCCGAAACAGCGACACCGCCAGGGTTTCCGCGACGAGTTGGGTTCCTACGGTCTTGAGATACCACTGCGGCATGGCCAGGATGTGGTCGAACAGATTCTTGAGATTTTTGGTCAGCGGATACGTTACGCCGACTTTGTCGTACAGATAGCGAGCCAGCACCTCTGAGTGCCGCGCCTCATCCGCGACCTGGGTCGCCATAAAAAACTTCGAGTCGATGCCCGGAACAACATTGGCAATCTGACCACAGACCATGAGGGCGAATTGCTCGCCGTACATAAGCTGGCTGATCCGCCAGGCGGAGAAATGCCGGTTCAGGTCGAGACGGTGCTTGTCGTCCAGCTTGTCCCAGTATTTTGTGCCGTAAATATCAATCAACCCATCGGGTAAAATGCCACTGTCCGGGTCGCCCCCGGCGTCCCAGTCAATATCGGCCGAGGCATTCCACTGGTCGCGTTTCGCCTTCTCGTACAGACGACGCATGTCCTGGTCCTGGACATCGAGCAGTTGGGTAAAAATTGCATCGGAGGTTGCCTTCACCGTATGCGTCTGTGACATCAGACACTCCTTATTTTGAAATTTACTTGATAGTTCATTATTGGAACATTGGCGTTCATTTTTAGCCTAATACCTCTATCCGTGTCAATACGCCTGGATAGTGGCAGCAACATACGAACCGTATCAGGAACCCCGTTTCAGCGCTCCGCATTGGCCGAGCGCCTCAAGCACTTGACGCAGAGTCCAGTCGTGCTCTCCATACTCCGGGAATCGGCCAGTCAGGTCGAGCTGGCCAATCTCGGCCAGGGTCTGCTGAGTCCCACGCGCCATGACCGCGGAGGAGTGTAGGTGTTCCAGCGTTTCGGCCAACTCACGCATTTCCTCTGCCCGTCTGGCGGCATGAAAAGGATAGGTCGGCACGAGCCATTCCAACGACTGCATGACGCCTGGAAAAAGCTCGGTGTAACAGGCGAGCAAATCATCCAGGCAATCATATTCCTGCGCGGCCACCGTTAGTTCGCTCAGCACGGCAACCAGGCCTTTATTGAGTCCGGAGAACAACATCTTGAAGGCGGAGGCTTGACCGATGGTGTCTCCTAAGGGATGCATGCGGAGCGATTGCCCGAGAGCCGCTTCAAACTCCCGGACGTTCGGACCGCTGACATACACGGTACAGCGACCCCGCACATCCCGGGCCGGTCCGATGATACAGGCATCGAGAAAGTCACAGCCCGCGGCCCGAATGGTCTCACCGACCTGGCTAACAGTCATGGGAGAGACGGCATTCGCGTCAACGAATAGCGGCCTCCGGTTCGCCTGCTGCACGGCCTGGGCAAAATCGCGTGAGACTGTTGGGGCGGCCGTTGGGGGAATAATTGAGAGGACGATGTCCGCCTGTTCGACGACCGCCAGCAGAGAATCGAGCTCGGTTATTGCGGCTTGCGCGCTGAGATGTCGCGTGCGCGCGCTCCGCCCGACCAGCGTCGTGACAACGGCAAAGCCGTCTTCTTTCAGCACGCGGCCCACATTATGGCCCATATCGCCGGGGTATAAGATGCCTATTGCTTGCATCGCGTCTCTCTCTCAGGCTGCTCCGCCTGTCAAGCGATCACCCCTGCATACCAGAGTCGGACTGTCTCCGCACCCCACATTTCGTACCGGATATTCCTGCCGTATGATGGGACACATGAAAAGCCTCCGCACGATCGTACTATGTGTCCTCCTCGGGCTGGGTGGCGTCTACGCCTGGATGCAGACCCCTTCCTATTCGGTCTATCATATCCAACAGGCTCTCAAGACGCGCAACTATGAGACCTTTACGCACTATGTCGATATCGACAGCGTGGTCAGCTATGCCCTGGAGGATTTGGGGCAGAGTGCACCGGATGTCCCGCAACCGCAGGACGCGCCGCCGGACTCCCTCGCCGGGCTCCTGCACAGAGGACTCGAGAGTTTGACACGGGATGTCCGGGACCTCGCCAAGGCGGGAGTGACGTTTGCCGTACAGCAAGCCTTTCAAAACTCAGACCTGACGCTTCCGCAGATCCCGACTATTGCCCTTATCGGAACGGTAATCGGCGGGGATACCCGGGAGGACATCCGCTATTTTTCCGTTCCACTCGACAGCGGTGAAGAGATTGAGATCGGGCTCCGCTCTACCCCGGAAGATCGGTGGCGCGTCGTCCGGGTCACCAATGTTCAGGCGCTGATGAAGGCGGTATTCGGGGCGTGAGGATGCAAGCCTTTACCTCCGCCCGCTACACCGCACCCATGGGCAATCACTCCTATCCCATGGACAAGTATCGCCTGGTCCCGGAACGGCTACTGGCCGAGAGCATCCTCACGCCAGGGGAAATCGTTGAGCCGCAGCCGATAGCCCTCGAAGATATTCTTCGCGTGCATACGCCGGAGTACGTCCACGCCTTTCTGAACGGGACGCTGGAACGCAAGGCATTGCTCCGCCTCGGCCTGCCCTGGTCTCGGCAACTTGTCCAGCGCGCGTTTGCCGTGATCGGTGGAACGCTGGGGGCTGCTCGGGCCGCACTGAGAGACGGGATTGCCGCCAATCTGGCCGGGGGTACCCACCATGCCTTCGCCGACCACGGCGAAGGTTACTGTATTTTTAATGATCTGGTCATTGTCCTGAGGCGGCTGCGGGTAGAGGGCCGTATCGGGCGTGCCCTCGTTCTCGACCTTGACGTGCATCAGGGGAACGGTACGGCTACGTTGTGTCAGACCGACCCGGATACCTTCACTTTTTCCATGCACGCGGCCAATAATTACCCTGCCCATAAAGAACACAGCTCGTGGGATATCGCCCTGCCGGACGGCACGACGGACGAACACTATCTCGGTCGGCTGGAGGAGAGCCTGCCCGTGCTCCTCGAACGATCCCGACCGGACCTGATCCTGTATCAGGCCGGTGTGGATGTGCTCCAGGGCGACCGGTTTGGAAAACTGGCGCTGTCGATGGCCGGGGTCGGGGAGCGGGATCGGATAACGTACGACTTTGCCCGACAGGCGGGAACACCCCTTGCGGTGACCTTAGGCGGCGGTTACGCGCGGGATATCAATAGGATTGTGGCCGCCCACTGCCAGACGGCCGGCGCGGCAAAGTCTACAGGCTCCTATCTCGGCGCGAGTGTCGGGTGACCCCTCAGGTCTGAACCGAGTGAACTCAATAAGCCTGCGCCAAAAGCAAACGAAAACCACGCTTATACACTCATTAAATCGGCCTTTTACTCCACTATCAGCGGCAGCTCTTCCCCCTGCGCCAAGCTCGTCAGAAACGCCCGCAGTTCGTTATCCGACAGCCCTGGCGTATCCGAGGCTGCGAACAGTAGTGCCACGTTCTGGTCAGCGGGCGAGAGGCTGGCCAGTTGGGCTTGGGCACGGCTGCGGATCACCGGCCCGATCAGCCGAGCTAATTCGGACAGAAAGCGAGAGGCGATGAGGATTTTTTCGGCCGCACTGTTGGCCCGGCTCTGCATGTCCTGATGGACGGCAATCATCCCCGCGTGCAGAACGAGTTCATTACCACTCAGCGCCCACAGTTCTTTATGCACCCTGCCCCACAGGATGGTCAGCTCATCCGTCACCGGCCACAGCGCGGTGTGCAGCAGCGTCGTGCTCTCTGCGGCAATCAGACGAACGAGAGCGGCCTTCCAGTCTGGGGAAAGGATGGGGTCGCCCCGCAGGGAAGGCTGCACGGGCTGTGGAAGACGTTCGAGAATCTCTCCGTGTTCATCCAGGATAAGATGATCCTCAAGCGCCTGGCCCAGTATGGTCAGGCTAGCGATATAGCGTGGTTGCCCCTCTTCAGTCTGGAGCACGCGGAGCCGATGGGCCTCGGCCACCAAGTCGGCCCGGTAATAGGTATGCCCGTGATCGTAGACTTTTTCGACTCCGTTGCGCAGTTGCACGCAGGTATGCGCCCCCGGATAAAACCGTTCGTGCGGGGCGGGCCGCCAGTCAACCGCAGTCTCAACCATCGTCATATGCAGGGCGGCCTCTTCGGCTCCCTGGGTGAAACGCTCGCGATTGGCCCCAACTTCTCCTCCACAAATGAAGGACTCGCGCAGGGTAAAAAAGAGCTGGTCGCTGGGATACGGTCCGTAGTAGCGTAGCGCCTGTTTTTTCTGGTCCTGCCCCAAGCGCGCCAGCACATTCAAGATGGTTGCTCCGCCGCCAGACGGGAGATTCATCGGAGCGTCTAACGGCGGCAGGGTCTCCACGTCTTCATACGGGACCGAACGGAAGAAGGTGAGCGTCCGGTCCAGCTCAAAGCCACCCTCGCCGGCCAAGGCCCCGATCACGTCGGACCCGCCCCAGCCCAGATGGGACGCTGCACCTCGGACAACGCCGAGAAAGTGGCCGTCCATATTGCGCACCTTAAACCGCTGCACCAGACCATCGGCGGCATAGAAAAAAAGCGAGAGTAAACGTCCCTGACGATCAAAAGTCCCCAGACGGCGCAGAGCCGAACTCGCAGGAATGGCCGGCAGGAAGAAGGTCAGCGTCCCGTGAGCAGAGCGTTCCAGGCAAACCTGCCCGTTTGCATACCAGCGGAAACGGTTCGCCTCAGCGACCGGCTCGGTTGTATTCAGTACGGTCCGAAAGGACGCCAAGCGCTCAGGCTCGACCAGTTCGGCTTCCAGGGTCTGGAGGGCCAGTTCCAAAACAGCAGCAGGAGGTGGGCTGGTCATATGTCCGGTTACTGAGGCGTGTCTCAGGGCGTGCGCAACGCCTCAATTTGTGGCGGCGACAGGTAGGGCTCAAGAGCTTCTGGAGACGCTTCACGCACGGCCAGGGGCGAGTCGAACCCCGCAGATACCAGCGTCTTGATTTCTTCACGGTTGAGTCCGGGCAGCTGAGCCCGGGCCAACTCCAGGCTCGGCGGATCGACCCCGAGTCGCGCCCGTTCTGCCAGTTCGGACAGTTGTGTGGCCGAAGCCCAGCCCATGACCTCGGCAATTTCCGCTGCCGCATCCACCAGCCAGCTGACCTCATCCGTCAGGCTGAGGATCGTGCCGGCATAGCATTGACAGCGGTTTTCCAAAGACGACAGTTCGTCCCCGTTAATCCAGCCCAGCAGCAGCAGCGAGAGCTTGGCCGACCGGGCCTCCTGAGTCGTCGGCAGCATGCGGGCGTTGAGAAGTTTCCGGAGTTCGTCGCCCGGCTCATAGCCGCGTTCGCGTACCCACTCGCCCACTTTGCTTTCATATCCCCGGCCACGGTGTTCGGCCGACGACAACGGAATCTGCATTTTCTGGCCGTCTTCGGTCAGGCTCAGCGCATAAAAGAGTTCCAGCTCGGACACGTCGCGTCCCTGAGCCGACTCAAAAAAGCGGGCCAGTTTTACCGCGGTTGCCGCGCGGATGCCTTTGCGGGCCGCGACCTCTCCCAGCGTTGAGGCTTCCAGCCGTCCGTCTTCGCCGCGATTGGCAAGCTGGGCATCGACCAGAACACTCAGCGCTCGCTCGGCCTCGTCTGAGATATGGTCCGAGGCAGACGTGCGTTTGCCCCGTTGCTGAAAGCCGAGATAGGTCAGGTCTAAAAAAGCCCGGAGCTCATCCGTTGAAAGACAGACCTTGGAGGCAATCAGGTTGAGGATACGATCCGTGAGCCCGGTCTGGCCGGGGGCCGGAGTAAACTGCTCTTGCTCGCCCATCACATAGCCCCGCCACAACAGGTCGGCCTGGAACTGATTAGTAGCAATCAGAATGGACCGACCAAATACCTCTTTGCCCCCTCGCCCTTCGACTGGCTCAGGGCGGCCCCCCAAAGAAGGGGGGGGCGACGCGAATCCGAGTCGGCCTGCTCGTCCGGAGATATTTTCATATTCGGCCCAGGTGAGCGGGACTTCAATCGCCGTACCGGTCCGTTTGTCCGTGTCCCATTTGACGGCTTCGATGAACACCGTGGAGGCGGGCAGATTCACCCCAAAGGCCAGCGTCGTGGTACAGGCGATGACCCGTACTTCGCCCCGGCGGTAGGCAGCCTCAACAATCGCCCGCTCCGCCGAGGTCAGGTCGGCGTGGTGAAACGCTACCCCCCCGGCAAGGGCAGCGCGCAGTTGTGCTTTGAGGGAGGTCTCTTCGAGAGGCTCAAGGGCCGCCAGCGCGTCGGCGGCCGGTGCCAGCTCGGAGGCTGAGGCCAGCTCCAGGACGCACTGGACCGTATCCCGTTTGCCTTTCAGAAAGATGAGGATCTGCTCCCCCTGCCGCGCGAGATGCGTGACGTGGGCGTATAAGAGTTCACGCGGGTCGTCTGACTCAACGGGGGCCAGCCGCTCCTCGCCTTCTTCGCCCGTGTTATACGTGCGGTAGCGAAAGCGGTCGCCGAGTACCACGCCACGGTAGAGCTCAACCGGCCGTTCATCCTGTAAGAGGAGGTCGGCATCCAGCCAGGCGGCGACTTGCTCGGCCTCGCGCAGGACGGCCGAGAGTCCCAAGAGCTGTGGCCGCGGGACGGCGCTGAGGAGCTTTGTCAAGGTCAGTTCCAGCCCCGACCCGCGTTCCGGGTCGCCCAACATCTGAAGTTCGTCCACCACGACCAGGGCGACCGTCCGCAGCACATGCGGATGCCGGACGAGCAACTGGGCGAGTTTTTCGTATACGAGGACGGCCAGGTGAAAGTCCCCGTGTTCGATATCGTGATCAAATTCGCGTCGGTCACGCGTTGCTACCACGACCTTGACGCCATAGGTGCCGTAACGCGCCCGAAAGGTTGCGTATTTTTCTTCCGCCAGGGCACGCAGCGGCGTTAAATACAGCACGCGCTGGCCGGCAAAGGCGGCGCGCAGGGCGGCCATTTCGCCCACAAAGGTTTTGCCCGATGAGGTTGGAGAGGAGATAAGCAGGCTACGACCGTCAAACAGCCCGTAGCGCTGCACGGCAACTTCCTGCACGGGCAAGAGAAACTCGCCCTGCTGGCGTTCCCAAATTTCCAGCAGGGTGTCCGGCAGCTCATATTTCCGCAGGTCTCGAACGCGTCGCATATCCCTCGCTCGTCCGTGCGTCTCTGCCACAAAGAGTAAACGTATCCAGCGTTGTTGTCGATTGGAAGGACACGCTTCCTTTGCGGTCCCACGGAAGAGGGAAAAGGCGGCAGGCGCCTTCCTACCCGCCCGAGGAGATCGCCGTTTGCTGTTCCGCCAGCCGCGCCCGCACATAGCCTTCCAGCCCGCCACAGGCCAGAATCTCGATATACAGATCGGACAGGTCCCGAATCGGATAGCGGCTGCCGGCGCTCATGGATTTCACGATGCGACTGTTCACATCGATCCGCAGCCGGTCGCCCGTCCGAATTTCACCCGCTTCCCAGAGGGTCAGCGGCGGCAGACCGATGTTGAGACAGAGCCGAAAGAACGGCCAGGCAAAGGCGGGCGCGATCATGCCGGCAACGCCGTGCCGCTGAAGCGCCTCGACCGCCTGAATATACTGCTCCCCGGCTCCGACTTTGCCCGTTGCCAGGAGAATAACGCCCCCAGTCTCCCAGCTTCCATCCGCGATACGCTCTACAATGGTCTCACTCGAAAGCGGGCTCGGGACGGTCTGCGCTCGGGCCGTGATAATGAGTCGATCCACTTGCATGACGATGCACCACCAACTAGGCGACGAGCCGCATCCGGGGAACCGCGTCCGGAGAGAACTGCCTATACGTTTCGGGGCTCAGATCTGAGATGACCTGCTGACATTGCTCAAGCCCGGCAATGAAATCCCGGAGTTCGATACCAAGACAGGCGGGCGAGTGCGGGGCTATCTTTATCAGTCCCTCGTGCAGCAACGAGCGGGTGCCCGCCAGGTTGCCGCGTCCGAGATGGTAGAACGCGACCGCAATCTGGATCAGCCCTTGCAGGAAGCTTTTTACCTCACCCTGTTCTTTCATCCACTGCGGCTCCAGGACTTCGTGCACTTCAAAAAAGAGATGCTGGTTAAAGAGCAGGGCACTTTTTTGCAGGACAACTTCGAGAGCCGAGGCTCCAGCCTGCCCGGACCAGCCCTCGAGTACCGCTCCATATTGAAGGAGTTTGGCTCTGACCGCCGGCCAGTCCATCTCAAAATCCGGCGTGAGCGCGGAACGCAGCTTCTCGGCAAGCGCATGTGGAGGAGGCTTGGTTGTGGCCGCTCGGGCGGCGGCGGCAAGACCACGCACCGTGGCGGCTGTCGCCGCATCGTCCAGGGCTTCAAGCAGCAGGTCGGCTAATGCGTCACGGGTCGCAATTTTCATGAGGCGAGCTCCACGACCGTTGCCCCCCCGCCCCCTTCATTCCGGGGAGCCTCGTTAAAGGACCCGCAGTACGGAGAGTCGGCCAAATACGCCCGGACCGCCCGCCTCAACGCACCGGTTCCCATGCCGTGCACGATACGCACGGACGATTGATTATTCAGGATGGCCTGATCCAGGAAGACTTCCAAACGCGGCAGCGCCTCCCGAACTCGCAGGCCGAGCAGATTGATCTCGGGCCGGCTCGGTGGCGCATGGTCGACGGCCACCCGAACGCGCGGCGCGGGTTTTTGCTTGGACGTCCGCTGAACCTGGACAACGGGAACCTCAAACGTCGTCCCACCGCAGCGGACTCTGGCTTTCTGGCCGTTGAGCGTCAGCAAGGTGCCCCGGATTTTCCCACCACGAAGCTCGACCTCGTCCCCAATCTGTGGCAGCGGTGTATCAGCGACGGTCTCGGTCCGGAGTGTCTGCTCTTTTGCCGCGATTTCCTTGTGCTGCTCGTGCAAGAACCGCGAGAGGTCTCGGCGGGCATCGCCGGGCGGGGCATGCGACGTCTGCTGGTTCTTGCGTAGCCGCGCGATGACCTCGCGGCCTTCCTCGCGGACACGGCGGACCAGCAGCTTGGCTTCACGCGTCTCGTCCTGCCAGACCTGACGGCATTTTTCCTCGGTTTCGGCCAGGAGCCGCTCTTGGCGCGCACGCAGGGCGGCCGCCTGTTCGCGTTCAGACTGCATCTGAGTCCGTTCACGTTCCAGCGTGACCGAGTCGGCTTCGAGCCGGGTCAAGGCTTCAGAGAATTGACGGGCTTCCGCAGACAGTGCCGCCTCTGCCGCCCGACACACGGCTTCGGGTAACCCGAGACGCCGGGCCATGGGCAGCCCGAGGCTCTGACCCATGACGTCGTACTGGAGTTGATAGCGCGGTTGGAGGGTCTCCAGATCAAACGCCACCGCCGCAATCTGATAGCTCCCTTCTCCCACAGCAAAGAGTTTGACCGGACTCAGATGCGTGGCCAGAGCGAGGGACACCCGGCGATCTTTCAGAACGGTGAGCAGCCCGTTTGCCAGAGCCCCTCCTTCGGCCGGGTCGGTGCCGCCGCCGGGTTCGTCAAGCAGGAGAAGCGCGGGCTCTGACAGCGCCGCCAGCATGGCGCTGATATTAGCGATATGGGCCGAGAAGGTAGAGAGACTGTGCTCCAGGGACTGGGCATCCCCAATGTCGGCAAACACGCTCCGAAAGATGGGCAGTTCATTGGCTTCGTCCGTCGGGATCAGAAGACCGCTCTGGGCCATGAGACAGATGAGACCCAAGGTTTTCAGGGCGACCGTTTTCCCACCCGTGTTCGGACCGGTAATAATCAGCCCGCGCTTATCGTTGGGCAGGATCAAATCGATAGGAACAACTGCGGTATCCGAGGCCGTCAGCAAGGGATGCCGGGCGCCACGGAGCTGGATGGCTGATCCAAAGTGCGGCTGTGTTGCACCGTATTTTTGCGCAAACACAACCTTGGCGTGAAGGACGTCGATTTCCGTCAGGGTTGTAAACGTCTGTTGGAGTTGATCGAGGTTCTCGCGCACCAGCGCGGTCAGCCAGGCCAGAATCCGGTGTTCCTCGGCCGCGACTTCCTTCTGGGCGAGCAGCAGTCTATTGTTGAGTTCGACCGCAAACAGCGGTTCAATGAACACGGTCTCACCCGACCCGGAACGGTCCTGGACGATACCCGGCAACCGCGCCTGAAAATTGGGCCGAACGGGGATGACAAAACGGTTATTCCGAATCGTAACAAACTGGTCGGTCACTACCTCCTGGGCTTCGCTTGAGCGCAGGGTGTGTTGCAGGCGGCGTTCAATGTCCTCGCCCAGGCTGCGGACCTGACGCCGGAGTAAACGCAACGTCGGACTGGCCTCGTCTTTGAGGCTCCCATCCTCGTCCAGGCAACGGTCCAGGGCGGTCTCCAAGTCCGGCAGAGCTGGCAGGCGGTCGGCATAGCCTTTCAGGCGGTCAAACGCTGCTGCGTCCCGACGGAAAAACCCGGCAAGAAGTCGGGCGCGTGTCACCACGGCCAGAACGTCGCGGAGCTTTTGTCCCTCAAGCACGGCACCGCCGTGGTCAGCTTTCTCACAGGTCGGACGGATATCGGGGAACGGTCCGAGCGGCAGGCTCAAGCGTTCTTCTACCAGACGAAAGCACTGCCACGTTCGCTCGCTGTCTTCTTTGACGAACGGCTCGACAATCTGGGGTTTGAGGGCCAGACAGGCTTCTCGACCGGCGGACGACAGGGCACAGTCCGCCAGAAGCTGAAGGACTTTATCAAACTCTAAGGCCAGAAGGTCGCGCTCGCGCATAAGAAAAGGGTACTGCGGGGTCTGCCAGAGCGACCCATGCTGCATGTTTTGCACACTCCGCCCGTTCGGCGCAATACAGGGTCGTCTCTCAGGCTGAGATGCCGGGTGTCCAGGGGACACTCGGCATGACCGGTAGGGCGTTCGGTCTCGCTTGCAGCCACTACCCCCCTATGCTAGCGAGACACGAGTATATGAACCTAAAGGAGGAAGTATGAACACCGAGAATGAAGCCCTTGTCACTGAGTTTTGCAACGCATTGGGCAGTGGGAATATGGATAAGGTGGTGTCCTATCTGGCGGAGGACGTATTCTATCATAACATGCCCTGGGCTCCGGTGACCGGCCATTCCGGCGTGCGTGAGGTTCTCGACCCTTTTGTTGGCGCAGATTTACTGCAAAAGATGGAGATCACCCACACGGCCTCATCTGGCGATATCGTCACCAACGAGCGCATGGAGACCTGGGTCAAAGGGGACGTCCAGGTGCTGCTGCCCGTCCTCGGCGTCTTCACCATCACCGACGGCAAAATCAGCAAATGGTGCGATTATTTTGACAGCGGAACAATCGCCCCGTTGATGTAAGCGTTGCAATAAACGCTTTTCGGAGACGGTCAGGGAACAAACGAGACCTTGACCGCCCCCGAGGTTTTCTTGCTGGCAGCTTCGGTCAGGGCCTGTCGGAACTGCTCAAGCGGATACTTGCGCGGGCGGATCGCACGCAGGTCCGCGCGCCGGCGTCTCAGGAATTCGACCGCGCGTACAAACGTATCCTGACGCTTGCCCCGAAACATCTCGGCTCCATACGTCAGGCTGCCCACGATGGTCACTTCTTTCATCCAGGTCGGCGTCCAGTCCACGCCTTCGGGCAGCGCGGCCAAACCGAGCACGACAACCGCTCCCTGACCGCGCGCCATGCGCAGCGCCTGGTTGAGCGTAACCGAATTAGTAACCGTATCGTAGACCAGCCGCACCCCACCGGCCAGGACCGCGCCGCCATTGGTGAGCGGATAGACCTTGGTCTGGGCCAGTTCGCCAACCTGAGCCATGACATCCTGCTTTTGGGCATCGATAATATGCTCCGCCCCAAGGCGACGCGCCAGTCTGGCCTGGAACGGGTACTTGGCGATACACGCCACCCGACAAGACGGCTCAACGGCTTTGAGCGCGGCGATATTCATCAGCCCAATCGTCCCGGCACCGATCACAACCACCAGCTCTTTGCGTCGAGGCGGATTGTTGAGCACCGCCCGCAGACACACGGCAAACGGCTCAATCAGCGAGGCTTCATCATCATCAATCGTATCCGGCAGGGGTGTCAGCCGGTGCGCGGGAGCGACGAAATATTCGCCCCAGCCGCCGCCGGTATCGGGACAAATGCCGATTAACAGTCCGGGACGCAGCTGACCCTCGGCAATATGTTCACAAATCCCGGGATTCCCGTTCCGGCACTGTGAGCACAGCTTCCGAAAGCCCCGTTCCCGACAGCCGAGCGTCGGATCGATGGTCACCCGTTGGCCGACCCGCAGCCCGCGCACGCGCTTGCCCACGGCGGCCACTTCGCCAAACAGTTCGTGGCCGGGAATCATAGGCAGCTCGAAATACGGCTCGGCCGCGGGCATGGGCTTCCACTGCAGAAAGCCAAGGTCGCTGCCGCAGATGCCGGAAATTTTACTCTTGACCACCACCCAGCGTTCATTGGGCAGGTCGGGGGTGGGCACGTCGCATAACTGGAGATTGGCCAGACCGGGCAAAAAGTCCGGGGCCGGCAGCGCGTCTTTCTGGGCTGTCTTGGCGTCACCCCCTCTTTTTTGGGGGGGGACCGCCGAAGGCGAGGGGGCAGAAAAAACCAATGCTTTCATTTTTTTCTTTCACACGGCCTCTGCTACGTTCACGATATCAATCAACTCGTGCGTCTTGCGGACCCGGCCGAATGCGTAGCTGAAGGCCTGGAGCGCCGCGCGGTGCAGGTCTGAACTGAAGGCCGTACAGGCATCCTCGACGATGGTGACGTCAAAGCCCCGGTCGGCCGCGTCCCTGGCCGTGGTTTCGACACACACATCCGTTGTCACCCCACAGATCAGGAGCGAGGTAATCCCCATATTGCGGAGCGTCTGGTCCAGCATGGTCGAGTTCAGGGTCCCGCTCGACGTTTTGTTCACAACCAGCTCACCCGGCTGCGGCGCGACACTATCGTCGATCTGCCAGCTCGGCTCGTCAACCGCGGGAAACATGCGTTCCCCAATCGTGTCCAGGCTGAGTTGATCGAGCGCCTTCCACATGGGATTCAAATCCTGACCGTCCTTCAGGCAGGTACCGATTGCGGTGTACATAACCGGCATCTGCTGCGCCCGAAAGCAGCCCAGCAAACGATTGATATTGGGAATGACGGACGCATTGACCCGCTCGCAGTAGGCGGCACTCACCCCTGGCACCAGTTTCTCAAAGGTTTGCATCAGCGGATAGTGGGGGCTGACAAAATAGCGCTGCATATCAATCACCAGCAGGGCGGTCTTGTCGCGTGCCAGGACAAGCGGAGCCTGGTCTTTGAGGCGAATAATTTCAAGAATTTTTTCGTGGTCTGTTGTCATCCTGTTCCCCTCTTTTTTCTCGAATGGCCTCCAATCCGTGACCGCTCTCGCAGCAGTTTCCAACCACAGCCCTCTCTTCTTTAGACCAAGTCTGAACGGGGGGCAAGAAAACGAGCGCATTGCGGGCGACACGGGTTTTTGTCATGATCGCGCGATTACCGGCATACGAGTCACCAAACCGAGCCCGGATACCACCAGAAAGGAACACCATGCCACACGTCACGTCACGTGAGTTTGATACGCTGATTCAGCTCTTAACCGAGCAGTACGGTCTCAGCGCCCTGCACGCCCGTCTGCTGAAGGCCAACGCCTTAGTCTCCCACAAACGTCCCCCACGCTGGCAGCCCCTGGCCAACCAGCTCTACCAGCTCAGCGCCGGCCTACGGCGCGAGCACCCCGCCCGGTATGCTCTGGAGATGCTCTGGCAGGAGTTGGTCTCAGAGACGACCGAAGGCGTCGAGCAGGAAACCTTCGATGCGTTGGCGGAACGCATTAACGCTTGTCTGACGGAAAAATTTGAAGTAATCCCAGACCGGCAGACCGACCTCATAGCCGCCCTGGGCGCCTATCACCACACGCTGGCCAGCGTGTCGAGTGCGGATGTCGCCTATATTGAAATTCTGCTCCGCGCTTCAAAAGATGTCGCCCAGTTCCTGCGGGAACATCAGGAGGAGGTGCGTGCCGCCGCAGAGATGGAGGGGGCTGAGCTTGGTGAAAAGCCCGAGGATGTACAGACAGAGCGTTCGTGAAGATGTCGGCAAAGGCTGTCTGCAACTTACAGCAGGTTAAACTGCTTGAGCACGTTGGCGACTTCGGGGTCGCGCTGGCCTAGGGACCGCAAGGCTTCCAGCAGCGCCTCGACCCGCTGCCGATTGGTGCTCAGGTCCGCTTCCAGACTTTTCACTACGCGCTCAAAGGGTCGGATCATCGTTCGCCGGTCCCATAAGGCAAAACCGATGATGGCTACCACCAGCGCCGTAAAGGCCCCAAGCACGGCCAGGGTCAGGCGAAACTGCTGGGCGAACTGCTGGTTCATGTCCTCGCGCAGTTGCTGAATCTGCCGGGTCATATCCTCGCGCAGTTGCTGATCCTGCCGGGTCATATCCTCGCGCAGTTGCTGATCCTGCCGGGTCATATCCTCGCGCAGTTGCTGGATATCGGCCCGGAGCTGCTGCATATCGGCCCGGAGTTGCTGGATGGCGTCCCGCACCCCTTGTAGCCCCCCTTCGAGTCGGGTCAGCCGCTCGACAATCTCCCGGTCGGTCAGGGCCGGTGCCGCCTCCACCGCCCATACCGGGCCAGACAGGACCGGCAGGACCAGGAGACAGGTGCCCAAGAACCAGCGTAGCATGACACCCATACAATGCCACACGGACCAGAAAGTCAACGCAATCCACCGCCTGTTCTTCCCCCGCGCGCGTTGGGTTGTTGATGGAGCGGGTAGATATTGGTATCCGTACAAACGATCCTGGTGGAGATGAGCGTATGGGTCATGTGTTCGCAGCAATAGCATTGAGCAATCCCAGGCAGCCGGAATTGTCTCCTATCAACGTAGATGCCCTGGCAGACACAGGGGCGCTCATGCCGTGCATCCCCGAACACCTGGCCCTTCAGTGACGCCTGGAAACAGAATCTATCAGAGAAGTCTCCGTCGCCGACGGGCGGCATATGAACGTTCCCTATGTGGGGCCGATCAAGGTGAGTTTTGGCAATCGGTTTTGCTATGTTGGTGCTCTGGTGCTCGGCGATGAGGTGTTGTTGGGCGCCGTCCCCATAGAAGATATGGACTTGATCGTGAACCCGGACCGCCGCGAGGTCACGGTCAATCCGGCCAGCCCCAATATCCCTCACGCGCGGGTTAAATCGCTCCTCTCAGGTTGTTGATCAGGATCACGCTGGTGAAAGCGAGATTAAACCCGATCATCCATTTAATCACTGCTCTGTCCTGGTCGATTTTTGTAAACCGATTCTCATAGCCGGCGATGGCCTCGGCAGCGGCCCGCGCCTTTTCCTCGCCAGCGCCGGCCTCTTTTAAGGCATCGTAGACTTCACTAATCATGGTACTCATCTGTCACCTGCTTCCCGACCACTGAGTCTCATTGGCCACAAAATTGTTTGATACCGGCAGTGCCTAATCATGAGGGCACCTAACGCCGGGCAGATGGGAAAGTCAAGCAACTTACAGCAGGTTAAACTGCTTGAGCACGTTGGCGACTTCAGGGTCGCGCTGGCCTAGGGACCGCAAGGCTTCAGCAGCGCCTCGACACGCTGCCGGTTAGTGCTCAGGTCCGCTTCCAGACTTTTCACCACGCGCTCAAACGGTCGGATCATCGTCCGCCGGTCCCATAAGGCAAAGCCAATAATGGCGGCCACCAGCGCGGTAAAGGCCCCAAGCTCGGCCAGGGTCAGGCGAAACTGACGGGCGAACTGCGTGTCCATGTCCTCCGCAGTTGCTGGATATCGGCGCGAAGCTGCTGGATATCCGCCCGTAGCGCGGTCAGTCCTTCACCTCTTTGTGGGAATAAGGCGTTTTGATTTCTCCGGTTCCTAAACTGAGTAAGAACAGATCCTCCGCAGTATATCCTTTTTCAGAAGCATTATCCTTACATGTACGCGTTCTGTGTAGGCACAGAGAGCAGGGTTGTTTGCGAAAACGCCACCGTCGATAAGCGGGTAGGGAATGTGAGACATGGATTTTACCCTGGCTCCCTCGAAGTATGTTGGGGCTGCTGAGGTTGCCCGCGCAACACCTCTCACCAGAAAATTCTCCTTGTCTTCCTTTGCTTTACGTTGTTTGAAAGAATGAGTCTCCTACCTTCGAATATCATATGCCATGATCAGACTGAGCTTAAGGAGTTGGCTTAATTGCAATCCTCCAAAGTACTTTTCGAGTGCCTTCTCAAGCGTATCTTCAGAGTATTTCTCATCCCGTAAACCGCCCATAGACAAAAACCGTTGCCACAGCGAGACATCGAAAATCTCGTCCCCGCGCCCCAGGTAGATCTCGACAGCTTCGGACGCCGAGAACCTTGGGAGCTTGGGATCTTTTTTCCCTGGACAGAGATAGAGGCCCAGGGAAATACAGCATCAGTGAAGATCACTCTGCTTCTCCTATTATGTTGAAAGCGGCCCAATAGTACGGATGCGCATAGCCGGCTTTTCTCAGTTCCAATTGTGCTTCACGTAGTGCTTGGCGTTTGTCTCTATGTCGTTCTAACCCAGCGTAGAAGCGCGGCATCAGTTCGCCGGTGGCGCGGTCATCTACCTTCCACAGGCTAGAGACAATAGACCGGGCTCCTGCATAGAGAAAGCCTCGGGTAAAGCCTACCACATCATCGCCGTTAGACACTTTTCCCAGTCCGGTCTCGCAGGCTGATAAGGTGATCAAGTCGGCGTTCAAACGAGTCTGGTAGAGTTCGGCTACGGTGAACCTCCCGTCGTTTTCCTCATCACCAGCCAGCAACAGCCCAGACTGAAGCGGATTCTCCGGGTCAACCATACCGTGGCTCGCCAAATGCACGCGAGTGAACCCACTACCGAAACGCTTGATAACGGTCTCAGTTGCCTCGTTGCGTAATAGGACTTGGCTGTCTTTGAGAATTTGACCAAGCGCACTCGCTTCTTGCTGGGCGTAGGGAAGATCAAGACTCGGGTCGCCTAAGTCAGGGTTGCCCAGCACAAGGACACCTTGACCTGTCTGGGATTGATTCGGCAGGTAGGCCAGTACCGAGGCGCTGGGAAGCAGGCGAAGGCTGTGGGTGTCAATCAGGCGACGACCGTTGCCCAACGGCAGGGCGCTGAAGGGCAGATAGTGTAGGGGGCCGTTGCTGTCGTGCATCATGAAGTGGATGCCGTTCCCAACCGGGATCGAAGGAATCGACTCAAGGAGATATTGAAGAGAACGGATACGTTTATTTCACTCGGTGACGCAATAGTTGAGCGGGGAGAAGAACTGAAAAGGATGGGGCTCAAGGCGTATGACGCGCTTCATGTGGCCTGTGCGGAACAGGAACAATGAACGAACCCACACCGACATTGGAACAAATTCGAGCGCATGGCATTCAGGTTCTTGGGGAGCAGTTGGGTCTCGTGGGTATGGTGCGCTTTCTGCAACACTCGGAAACAGGCTGGGGCAACTACACCGAGGAAAGACACCAATGGTTGGACGACCCGGATGTCAGGGCGTTAGCCAAGGACATCCAGACGCACTATCCAGAGAAGCCAGCCGGGTAAACCGCCTGACCTTAAGGAGAGGTCGGCAGGATGCCGGATTACGCCTACGGCCAACCTGCCCTACGGGACTTTCCTCATGAATGAATTTTTGGGGCGGTACAGGAGGGAACCCACCCCGGCCTGCGGCCACCCCTCCGGGGAGGGGATTTTTTGGTGGGGTTACGCGGCACCCTGCCGGATGGTGATGGCCTCGCGCAGGCCGTCGAGCAGCCCTTCGAGGTGAGCCATGCGCTCGCGCAACTCGGCGATTTGCTGCTCCAGAGCCGTAAACCGCTCGTCAAAGTATTGACGTTGGGCGGCCAGTTCCCGGCGCTGTTCTACCAGTTCCCGGCGCTGTTCCGTCAATTCGGCACGGATGGCCCGCTGGCCGGTCATTATCAGCCCGGCCAGGGTCACCCCTACTGCCACGACTGCTATCAGGACACTGATCAATTCCACGCTCATGGGCCGTTCCGAAACATTCTTCGGGGCTCACCATATCCACCAACGAGAAGAAGGGCAAGCAGCGAATGCGTTTTATGAGTCCGCCGTATTTCGACTCTCCACACCCTTCTTCAGGGCACGCACGGTGGAGACGAAACTTTCACGCGCGGCATTCTTTTGCAGGGCCAGCGGGACCGGCAGGCTGACCTTGTCTTTCAGCGTGCCGGTGTAGGTCAGCAGGGTTTTGGTTCCGTCCGGCGAAGGCGTAAAGCGGTATTCGCCCTGAATGTCGCTCAGTTGGCTTTCGACGCTCCGGATACGGACCCGGTTTTCTCCGGGCAGGAAGGTAAACTGCATACTCAACCGCTGTGGCTGGCCGAGCATGACCATCTCGAAGAGGATGAGCTTGCTGTTTCCCTGGGCCTGAAGGAGGCGAGACACCCGGATGGTCTCGCTGAACTCGGCGCTCCGTTCCGGCTCGGAGAATGCCTGCCAGATATCGGCCAGCGGGGCGTCGAGCCGGGAGGTGAACTCCAGCGTCATGGTATCGGCATGCTTGTCGAGCCGTTCACTCAGGATTTCGGCGACCGGCCCCTCCCATTGCAGCGCCGCAGTCCGCATCCGCTGGAAAGAGAGGCCGGCCCAGACGCCCAGGCCAAGCAGCACGAGCACGCCGATGTACAGGCCCAGTCGTCCCTTGCTCATGCGCTATTCTTCAGGACGAGTTAGTAGGCTGGCGGGAGCGGTTCCGCGTTGAGAGCCCCGTCATCCGTTCGGGGGCGAGGTGCGCTGAAGTAGATGGTTTCCTCTCCCCGGAGGTGCTGCTGTCTCAGCACATAGTCTCCGCCCATGGACGGCGTCCACACCCGTTCGGCAATCTCACGGTTCGTCCCGGTCAGCAGATAGGCCAGACCGCCGGTAATGCCGCCCAAGGTGGCATAGGTCAGCTTAGCCGGGATGTAGAACACATTGGCGGCGACGGTCGCCGTTCCAAGTCCGGCGTCTTCGAGATAGTCGGCCGTGGCCGACGCGGTCGACGGCGTGCTGAGCATCAGCACACTACCACACAAAAGGGCCAATAACGTTTTTCCCATGACATCCTCCTCATCCTTCTGTTCTCACCACACACCCCTCAGGGAGCAACGTGATCAAATGTTGAAAAGCCCGATCGACATAGTGTTTATCTTTAGACTCAAAGGTAATTTTGACCCGGTACTCGGGATCGTTATTCTTCGGATACGATCCGAGCATCACCTCCGGGTACTCGCGCAATGTTTCATTCAGGAACCCGGCAATCACGCTCTCATATTCGCGCGTGTAGAGCACCTTGAGATAATAGGGGTCTGCGGCAAAACGACTCTTGAGCGCCAGGAATTTCTGTCGAAAAATATCTGGGATGCCGGGCAGGACATACACATTTTCCACTTTGATCGTCGGGAAACGGACCGCACCATCCTCAATCAGCTCAGCCCCTTCAGGCGCTTCCGCCATCTTGAGATAGGCGCTATTTGCCGGCCGGCCGTTGAGATAGGAGCGTAATTTCTCCTCTAGCACAGGATGGCAGATAACCTGTCGCTCCAAGGCGCACGCGACCCCTTCAATAGTAATATCGTCATGCGTTGGGCCGACACCGCCTGAGGTAAAGACAATATCGAACTGGCGGTGAAAATCACGCACCGTCTCGGTAATGATGTCGAGTTCGTCGGGGATCACGACGACCCGCTTCAGGGTCACTCCAATCTCTCGGAGTTCCTTTGCCAGGAAGGGCGAATTGGTATCGACCGTCTTGCCAGACAGTATTTCGTTGCCAATGACGACGATACCCGCATCCAGTTCATGCACAGTTACACTATAAACCGATTTTCCGCTCGGTGGCAATATGAAGGAAAAGATTAGCTCGCGTCAGTCAGGCCAATGTCGAGATCCGTGAGATCCGGGATCTCGCGGACTAGGTACGCCTTTAATTTTTTCTTGAGCCGGCTTTCGAGCTGGCGCACCCGCTCACGACTGATGCCGTACTGGTCGCCAATGTCCTGAAGTGTCAAGGGCTCTTCGGCGAAGAGACGTTGATTAAATATCACTTCCTCTTTGCCTTCCAGGGTCCGGGCGAAGTCCGTCAGCTTACGACGTATCAACTGCTGATATTCGAGCGTCGAGACCGCTTCCTCCGTATTCGCGCTGTGGTCGGCCAGGAAGTCGAGAAACGTGGCAGACTCGTCCCCCGCGTCAAGCGGCGCGTCAACCGAGAGGTCCCGGGCTGCCATGCGCTGCTCCATCTCCACGACCTCACGTTCTTTCACTCCCAGGTTGTGGGCGAGCCGTTTTGGCTCGGGGGAATAGCCCTCGGCTTCGAGCCGTTCTTTTTCCTTTTGGAGATTAAAGAAGAGTTTGCGCTGGGCCTGGGTCGTGCCAAGCTTCACCATACGCCAATTGTTCATAATGTAGCGAATGATATATGCCCGTACCCACCAGACCGCATAGGAGGGAAACCGGACGCCCCGGTACGGGTCAAAGTGCCGAACCGCATCCATGAGGCCGACATTCCCCTCCTGGATTAAATCGAGCAGATTTTGAAATGCCCGCTGGTAACTCCGGGCAATCATGACCACTAGGCGTAAGTTTGCGGTAACGAGCCGATAGGCGGCCTGCACGTCGCCGTACTCTTTATACTGGACCGCCAACTCGTGCTCCTCTTCGGGCGAGAGCAGGGCATAGCGACGGATCTCTGCCATATAACGACTGAGGGAATCCGTGGGGATGAGCGCCGTTTCCATCTTGTCAGCCTCGTCGGCCGTGGTGGCACTGACTTCGATGGGCGGTTCAGGCTGCCCTTTCTGCTCGACCGACCCAGAGTCTGCCAGTTCGGGTTCGGCAAGAACGGGCACGGCAATGGAACCGGTGTCTTTTGCCAAATTTTTCATGAAGGCGTTATCACACAGCGAAAAATAGCAGGGGCGGCCCCGACTGCACCGAGTCTCTCATAAACGACGTTGGATCGGTGCTGGGCTCGTACCCGGAGACGCCACGTCGATGGAGGGAATATCCCTGTATACTACAGGGCAACAAAGAGAACGTCTTACGCTTCTTCAATCGCTTCCTGGGCCTCTTGCTTCCACACTTTGCCAGCCGCAACTTCACGCAGGGCCGTCACGACTTCTTTATTGTCCGAGTCAACGAGCCGCGGCGAGCCCTTGAGGAGTTCTTTCGCTCTGTGCGCGGCCACGACAACGAGTTCAAATCGATTCGGGATCTGGGCCAGACAGTCTTCAACCGTGATACGTGCCATTGTGATTCCTTCTTATCCGTTTCACTGTTGTGTATCATAGTAGCTTATCATCGACAAAGAAGGAAGCAGGAAACGGGACCGTTTCCGACCTTGACAAGTCATACCCGGCACGGTACTTCCGGTCCGGGAGAACGCTATGGGTTTTTGGCAACGTTTTGTTGGCTCTGAAGAGCCGCAGCATAAAGATCCGCAACAGTTAGTACCGACCCTCGTGACGAGCTGTCGGGCAGAAAAGCAACTCGTCCAGCAAATCCTCGCCCACGCAGAGCTTGCGCCTCATCAGGCGGGTCGGGATCAACTGCGGACCGCCGCAGAAGAGCAGGAGCGCATTACCCAGCGTATTCAGGATAAAATCGCAGAGTTGGAGGGTGAGTGGAGTGAAACAGAAGAGGCTTCACCAAAAGGTGGACACAATCACTGGTCCCGGGTTGTCCACGACCTTGAGGATAGCCAGACCCTGACCCAGCGGTATAACGAGCAGGCCATTTACTGGGACCCTGACCTTCCCGACGCTACCCAGTTCTTTCTTTCCCTGGAGAAAGACAAACGGCGGCTGAATGCTTTTCTGCGTGATATTGCGCTCCGAGCAGACCCGCACGCGGTTGACTAGCGCTCCGGTCTTCGTCCTAGCCAGCATCAAGTCCTATTCGTCGTCTTCTCGGGCCAAGTGATCCAGGCTCATCGGACGCGGCGTAAAATGTCCTTGAACCGACGCGGCAGAGGGAGGCCTCCAATTCGGCCCTGGGCTCTGGCCCGGGCGGGGCGTATTCGGACCCTTAGCACGCGCATTCGGGGCCTGCTCTCGGCGCCCCGACTTATTCCTCCCTCCTCCGCCTGAGGATTTCAAACGGTTCCCGATAAAACCAACCCGCTCCTCAATGCGTCGGAGCGTGGTCGTCACCGGCTCTATCTGCTCCTCGATATGTTTCCTCAGCCCCTCTTGCAGGAGGGTGCCGATCGTTTCCTCGGTCAAGCCGGATTGAGGCGGATCGACCGGAGCAGCAGACCGGAGTTCCTTGACCTCGGCCACGAGTGCGGCTAAGCCCTGCGAGAGCGTGCCCTCTAAGGTTTCGAGCCGTTGCTGCAATGTCAGAATCGCGGCCTGGACCGCCGGCTCGGCCGCGACAGCGGTTTTCTTGACCGGACTTTTCCGCTTCCTACTGGTCGTTTTTTTCGCGCCAGCGGTCTTTTTTGCCGTTGTCCCGCTTGTCGGTTTTGAGGCTGCTTTTGCCATACCGTTCCTTTCTTCTCGTTCACACACCAGGAGACGGTCCCAAAGAGAACCGAGGAGTATCGTGAGCTAGGCCATATGGGTTGAATACTCCAGTATTTCTCCGAGTTGACGAATCTTGGTGGCGCGGACCGCCCACTCCTGGGGTGGGGCGTGCGCGAACTCCTCAATGTGGTGACGCAGACTCTTCTCCACAATCTCCACACACCGCGCGGCACACTCTTGCTGCTGCTCACGACGGCGAGCCTGTATAATCTTCCGCAAGGAAATGATCTCAGCCACGATCTTCGCTCACTCTTTGCGCACCGCGTTTTACCGCACTGTATCGCGACGACTGATGCTCGGCCTGCTCCCGGCGCTGCCACCCTCCTTTGGCATACCACTCAATTTGATGGGCAATGCCAAGAAGAATCCGGACATCACGGTCTTCGAGTCCGGCTCGGCCAAACAGCCGACGGAGGGCGAGCATGATATGCTCAGGATTATCTTGGGGGAGAAAGCCAACCTGTAAGAGCGCAGCTTTGAGCTTTTCGTACATCAATTCCTGTCGCTCGGAAGACGCGAACACCGGCTGACCACCATCCACTGTCTGCCGTGCCTCGCAGAAAACGGCATAGCAGCACAGCAGCACGGCCTGAGCGACATTCAGTGAGGCGAACGTCGGGTCCGTTGGGATCGTCAGTAAGGTGTGGCAGCAGCGCAAATCCTCATTGCTCAAGCCGCTGTCTTCCGGACCGAAAACGAGCGCAACCCGATTGCTTTTGAGGCTGGTGACGATCTCAGCCGCACGCGCCTCAAGCGTTCCTGCGCCTTCCCGGTACAGGCCGGCGCGGCACGTGGTTCCCACAACGAGACCACAGGGGCTGACGGCCGCGCGCAGGGAAGAGTGTATCTGCATGGTTTCGAGTACGTCTTTGGCGTGGACTGCCAGCGCATCAGCCGCGTCACGCTGTATCGGGTCTGGATTGACGAGATGCAACTCAGTAATCCCGCAGTTTCGCATCGCCCGCGCAGTCGCGCCGATATTACCGGAGTATTTCGGCCGGACAAGAACAATACGCAGATTGACCAAGCTCATACGGAGAGTGATCGACCGCCTCAGGGGCGGTGTGTCAACCCTATTCGGGCAGCCTCGGTATCGAGCGTGGCGGGGAAACAGTCACTCCCCCACGCCATTAACGCTTATTCGCAGAGGCTCGTGGCGTGTGGCCGTACGGCCGCTGTTCACGCAGCTGGCGGATAAGCACTTCTCGCTCTACAAACCGTTTGCGATGTCGTCCATCGCCTTCCCGGTAGACGATATCCGCTTCAAGTAGCTCTTCGAGATAACGATGGAGGGGGTAGGACTTCTCCCCCTCTCCTATCCCCTGTAATACCCCACGAAGGCGTTCGAGCCATTCGCCATCAAGCTCGATCTCCACTCGCAATGGACAACCAATAGCGAGCACCTTCGATCGGATGTTTTTCGGCATGTATACACCATATTCCAGAGGACCCAGTAGTATTTCCTGATTCCGGTGGCTTTTGCAAGACCGGTAAAAGAGTAGGTCCGTTGACCCTCAGCCTGGAATCCATTACAAGTCCAGAAGCACCACGCTCTCTTTCTTTCCTCAGAGCAACCGCCATGAAAATCGTGTCGTTTGGCGACATACATATGGCTACCGCGCACATGGAAGCCATCAGCGCCGAGTTGGCGAGCGCCGATGTGGTCCTGCTCTCGGGTGATCTGACGAACTTTGGAGGGCCACGCGCCGTCCGGCAGGTGATTCGGGTCGCCCAAACATACTGTCCAATAGTCCGCGCCCTACCGGGGAATCTGGACCAACCAGAGACGATTGCCTTTCTTCGGACTGAACAGGTCGGCTTGCACGGGGAACATCAGTGCTATGGCGAGGTGGCCATCTATGGCTGCGGAGGATCAAATCTGACCCCATTCCAGACACCGCTCGAGTATACGGATGAGATCCTGTGGCAGATACTGCAACAAGCGGTTGCTGACGTCCCCCCTACTCCGTGTCATATTATGGTCTGTCATACGCCACCCTATGCGACGCGGCTCGATCGCCTCGTTAACGGCAGACCAGTTGGCAGCCCCGCCGTCCGCCAATTCATCGCGGAAAAACAGCCCCATTTGTGCATCACCGGTCATATCCATGAGTCTCCTGGAGTCGATACGATCGGCCGCACAAAAATACTGAATGCCGGTCCTTTTGCAGCGGGCGGGTATATCGTCGCCCAGTATGAAGGGGGCGTCCTCGATGCCGAGTTGCGCTTCATGTGAAGCCCTAAAATAGCGCCCTACCCCACTCTTGCCTCGTAGCAATTATGGCCACCATCAAAACATGCACCTGGGCTCCAACCGCCCTCGCCGCTCCAAACCTGACACGGCAGGCCGCAGAAAAGAAGCCTAAAAGGACGGGTAAGCCCGCTCATGCTGGCCGGTCTGGTCCCGCTCTGGTGCAGCGTTTGCTCGCCCCGGTGCAGCAGGCTGAAGCCTTAGGCATCGACTATCTACTCGTTGCTCAGCGCTGGTGGGGCACGGGGGAGGAGGTTGAGGGCTCTTCATACGACTGTCTGGCGATGACGGATTTCTATGCTGCCCATACCGCCCACATTCACCTGATTACCGCCATTCATCCAGGGTTTTTTCTACCGGCTCCCATTGCCAAATGGAGCGCGACACTTGACCGGCTCACCAATAGCCGCTGGTCCATCAATGTGACCTCGGGCTGGCATGAAGCCGAGTTTGGCATGTACGGTGCCGAGCTGATCGAACACGATGAACGCTATGCCCGGACGAGTGAGTTTATCCAAGTCCTGCGGGGTGCCTGGACGCACGAAGAGTTTTCGTTTGCCGGGCGCTTTTACCAGGTCAATGGACTGCGGCTCGAACCGCGCCCCCTCGGCCCGCTTGAGGTGTTTCAGGGCGGACAATCCGAGGCGGCGATGCATATGGCCGCCCACCATTCGGACTGGATGTTCTTAAACGGCGGCCCCCCGGAAAAAATAGCCGGTATCATTGAGGCCGTTCGTAAACGGACGGCAAAAACCGGACGGCGGCTCCGCTTTGCCCTCTACTCTATCCCCCTGTGTCGGCGCACGGATGCGGAAGCGCAGGCAGAAATCACGGCGATGATAGATGCGGTCGATGAGACCCTGCTGGAACGCCGAGGGAAGCGGGTGAGTGGCGCGCAAGGCATGTGGGCCGACCGGCAGAATAAGCTCGCCATGCTCGATTCCAACGAAGGCTATGCCAGCGGCTTGATAGGCAGTCCGGATACTATTTTGCGGCGGATGCAAGAGTTCCAGCAGCTTGGGGTCGAGTGCTTTCATCTGACGCTGCACGACGAACTTTTTAATACCGCAGTCTTACCGGCGTTGAAACAACTCCCGGCCTAGTGTGCCGCACGAGAAAGGAAGAGTGCTTCGTGTCGCAGCCCTTTCATTCCACCTTACGCACGGCCGCGCAGCCCATCTGGGATGCGATTTTTTCCCACCCCTTCGTCCGAGAACTCGGCACCGGCACGCTCAGCCGCGAACGCTTTCTTTTTTTCGTCCAGCAGGACTATCTGTACTTACAGGACTTCGCCCGCGCCCTGTGCCTGGGCGGCGCAAAGGCCGACACGCTGGACGCGCTCCAGATGTTCGCCGACCACGCCGCCACCGTGGTCCAGGTGGAACGCAATCTGCACACCAACTGGAGCGACAAGCTCGGCCTCACTCCTCAAGACCTGGCCCATACCGAGCGCGCGCCCGTCACGCAGGCCTACACCCGACATCTTCTCGCGGTTGGGCATAGTGGCAGTCTGGCAGAAATCGTTGCCGCCGTCCTGCCGTGCTACTGGATTTATTGGGAGGTCGGGAAGAAGCTCAACGACCCGCCCCCTCCCGACCCGCTTTACGCAGAGTGGACACAAGCCTACAGCGGCGAAGGGTTTGGCGCCCACGTCCAGCAACAGTTGGCACTTATCGACCGTCTTGCCCAGGACAGTTCTACGGATGAGCGGAAACGGTGGGCGGAGCATTTCATCCAGAGCAGTCGGTATGAATATCTCTTTTGGGAGCAGGCGTATCGGACCGAAGAATGGCCGGTGTAGGACTCTAAAAAATAGCCTGCCAGCACTCCCGGCCCAAACCGGGGTTCAGCCGGGCCATCAGAAATGCTTGAGCGCGGCCTTGCCGATCGGAAAGACGTTGAAACCCAACTCAAACAGCCGCTGGTGGTCCAGGATGTTGCGACCGTCGAAGAGGAAGGCCGGTTGCTCCATGGACGCAAAAATACGAGCGTAATCAAGTTGGCGATACACATCCCACTCGGTCAGAATTGCCAGAGCGTGTGCCCCCTCCGCCGCGGTATAGGGGTCGGATTCAAAGTGCACTCGGTCTCCCATATCCGTCAGATCATCCCGTGCATTGGCGAGCGCCTGCGGGTCGGTCACAACAACCTCGGCCCGTTCTTCGGCAAGACCACGCGCAATATAAATGGCCGGGGATTCACGCGTGTCTCCGGTGTTAGCCTTAAAGGCAAAACCCAGCAAGGCAATGCGTTTCCCAGCCACCGTGTTGAACATACTTTCAAGGATGGTCCGTACAAAGCGGCTCTCCTGCCACTCGTTAATTTTGACGACCGACTCCCAGTACGCGGCGACCTCGCCGAGACCGTAGCTGTGGCAGATGTAGACGAGGTTGAGAATGTCCTTCTTAAAACACGACCCACCAAAACCGACACTCGCCTTCAAGAACTTTGGCCCAATACGCGAATCTTTGCCAATTGCGTAGGCGACTTCATCCACGTCAGCCTCTGTTTTTTCACACAGGGCGGAAATCGCATTAATGGAAGAGATACGCTGGGCCAAAAAGGCGTTCGCCGCCAGTTTTGACAGCTCCGAACTCCACACGTTCGACTCAATAATATTCTCTCTCGGCACCCAGTTGGCGTAAATATCGACAATGGCCCTCCTGGCTGTGATTCCCTCGGGCGTTTCTTTCGACCCAATCAGGACACGGTCGGGCGCTTCCAGGTCGGTGATGGCGCTGCCCTCGGCCAGAAATTCCGGGTTGGAGAGCACCTCAAAACGGATATTCTTCGTATTGGCGTTGAGGATGCGCTCCATCGCCTCAGCGGTCCGGACCGGCAGCGTCGATTTTTCCACCACAATCTTGTTGCGATCGGCGTGCTCAAGAATCTGGCGTGCGGTTTTTTCCCAGTATTGTAAATCCGCCGCTCTCCCTGCCCCCTGACCAAAGGTTTTCGTGGGGGTATTGACCGAGACAAAGATAATATCGGCGTCACGGATACCCTGCTCGACCTGGGTCGAAAAAAAAAGATTGCGGCCCCGCGCCTGCCGCACCACCTCGTCGAGACCGGGCTCATAGATCGGCAGCTGGTCACTCTGCCAGGCCGCAATACGGGCGTGGTTGATGTCAACAACGGTCACCTTGTAGTGTGGACAGCGGGCGGCGATCATGGCCATGGTTGGCCCGCCGACATAGCCCGCCCCGATACACAGAATATCCTTGGCGAATCCCACAACGTCTCCTTCGCGCACAAAAAATAAAGGGAGCCTGCACTGAGGCTCCCTTTTATAATACCGGATGCAACGTTGCTACTTGGCCGGGATGTGGGACACGTTCGCACCAACCGTGACAGGGGGCCCTTGGCTTTGGAGCGTGGGCAGGACCTCAGACGCGAATAGTTGCATATTCCGCTCGGTCTGCTCAGGCGGCATCCCCCCATAGCTGAAGACCGCAATCAAATGATCGAAGCCGACTTTTTCTTGCATGGCATGAATTTGGGCGATGCACTGATCCGGGGTTCCAGCTACTTGGAGATTGATAAAATCCTGCACGCCTTGCTCAGGTGTTGTGGTCTTTGCATTATCAGCAATCACCCCATAGTGCTCATAGCCCTTGACCTGCTTGAGGTGTCCGTCTGAGAAGTTATAGTGGGCATCGGCCGACCCCCAGTAACCACCCATGTGTTGGGTTGCGCCTTCATGCGCCTCTTTCTCAGTCTCCCCAACATAGACAAAGCTGGCAACAATAGGCGGGACTGGTTCTTTACCCGCCGCCCGAATGATCTCGTCATGCCGCTGAACGTCTTTCGCTACCGCATCCCAGCCGTGCAGCGGAACCGCAACCAACACGCCTAATCCCAGCTGGGCCATACGCTCAGCCGTATCCGGGCTGACCGCCGCACCATACAGGCGCTGTTCCGGGTGGGAAAAGGGTCGCGGGCGTATGCTCGTCTCAGGAATTTGAAAAAACTTGCCCTGGTGCGAAAAACGTTCATTGGATAATGCTTTGACTACCACCTCGGCGGCTTCGACAAAACGATCGCGAGATTCTTCCATGGGAACGCGGAAGCCATCATACTCTACCGTTGCAGCTCCACGGCCAAAGCCGATGGTGATACGACCGTTGGACAAGAGGTCAAGCATGGCAATCTCTTCAGCCACCCGCACCGGGTCGTGCCAGGGTAAGACAATCACCATTGTTCCCAGTTCAATCTTTTGCGTTCGCCCGGCCATATAGGTCAGAAATTGGGTGACATTGGGCACCATGGTATAGGGCGTAAAATGGTGCTCGACACTCCATAATGAGTCAAAGCCCAGGTTTTCAGCCTGGTCCGCCAGACGGAGGTCATTCTTGTAGACTTCGTAGTCCGACCACCGCTCGCCCGTGTTCTGCATAAAAACCGACATACCAACTTTCATGACAACCCTCCTTCCATGCGTGTCCGTTCGTTTATCCCCTTGCCTCTCCCGCTCATCACAGGCGAGAGGCGTTTTTTCTCCTTGTGGCTGCTTTGAGGGAGAAATGCAAGAGAAAAGGGAAAACAGAGGCGGGCAATACGGCCGTGGGGCTGTCCGTCCTAACGGTCTACAGAAACCACGTCTGGTTCACGCCGGGCAGTATCGTTCTGGCGGCGACCGAGCTCGGCCAGGACCTCAAGATGTCGGGCCCGCGTCATTTGATACCGGGATAAAAAGACCAGCGCACACAGAAAGAGCACCATTAACCCCGGGCCAACGGCAAGACCCAGAGTGAAAACCTGAGAGGCCGCAACCGTTCCGGGTGCGGCCATGGTCGGAAACTGGATGAGGTCGAGGGCCACGCCTGCCAGAAACCCGCCGATGCCGGACGCGGCCTTCGCACAAAAAGTGATCGTCGAGAAAAAGACCCCCTCTTGGCGTTTTCCGGTCACAATTTCATTTTCGTCCACGCTATCGGCAATCATGGAAGGAATCAGGATATCGATGGCAACCACTGCGGTCACCAGGAGGATGACATGGCCGGCGATAAGGGACAGCAGACTCGGATGCCCGTTTTCAGGCAGCAGGTCGAGCAGGCGCAAAAAAATCAGGAGAGGCCCAAAAAAGATGGCAAAGGCGGCTAAACCGAGCACGACCTGTCTTTTATCAAATCGTTCCGTCAGCGGACGAGTCAGACAAAAGGCAATAAGGGCGGAGAGAAACAGGCCGAAGGTCAGGAGACCGATTTCCTTGGTTGAGAATCCCCAGAAATAGGTGTTCATATACAGCCACATCACGTCATTAAACCCCCGCCCCCCAGCGGCAAACAAGGAGCCAATGACCAGCATCCGATAGGAGCGATTAGAGAATGCCGCCCGCAGCTCGCCGGCAAAGCGCCCGAGCGTCAACTTCCGTTTTGCCGACGGACTCCGCAGACTCGGAATCAGCCCATGCGTCCCAAGCGCGCAGGCCAGAATGGTCGTGAGCATCATCCCGGCACAGACCAGCGCAAATCCCTCATACGCTCCGGGATTCAGGCGGCCATCGGCAAACGTCTCGGAGGGCGCAAAGAAATAAAAATATCCCATAACAGACGCGGTCAGGCCGCCGGACCAGCCAAACAACAGGCGATAGCTCACCAGAGAAGTCCGCTCATCATAGTCGGGCGAGAGCTCTGGGAGCATGGCTCCGCTCGGCACCGCGTAGAACGTCATGGCGACGCGCACCCCAAACGCAAAGGTGCATAACCACACGAAGAGTCCGATCTGGCCCAGCTCAGGCGGTGTAAACAAGAGAAAGAAACACACCGCCATGGGCAGCGCGGACAAATACATAAACGGATGGCGGCGTCCCCAGCGCGAATGAAAATTGTCGGAAATCGAGCCCACCAAGGGATCGGTAATCGCGTCGATGCACAGCGCAATAAAGATCGCGATGCCGCTTAAGGTTCCCGAGAGGCCAAGGACTTGGTTGTAATAGAAGAGCAGAAAAACATTGAAGACCGTATTTTTCGTGCCTTCGGAAACTGATCCAACACCGTAAAAGAGTTTGGTGGCAAACCGGACCTGAGCGGATTGTGGCGCGGCTGAAGCAGGCATAAAGGCAAGAGTGTAGCGGGAGAGGGAACGAGGCGGAATGGGGGCAGGCAGGACCTCAGAAACGACTCATCTGGGAACTACTCGAACCGTAAGCCGTGCAAATTTGGCTGCGACTAGATTTTCTGGAAATCCTGAGCTGTATCTTTCAGGTCAATGCCGCAGAGCCTGACCGACAATATAGACCAGAGCCCCAACAAAGAAAGTGACGGTGAGGACAACAAGAATTTCCATCTCACAGCTCCCTGAGTCGTCTTATGTCGCTGAGGATCTTCCGATTGATTAAGATGAGAACGATTATCAAAATGGTGATGAGAAGAAAATCGGCATAAACAAGCAGCTTTTCTGCTGAATTATAATTTTGTACAAGCCAACTAATTAACCCAACTGTTATTGCCAGGATCAACGCGAATATGGCTTTTAGATAACCGATAAATTCCTTAATTTCATCGACTCCTGACATAGCGTTTAATGCCCTTCAGGAGATTCGTCAATATCAGGATTATTATTACTATACTCCGTCCACCAAGCGCAGACTCCGCAGCCGATTGAATGCCGCTGCGATTTCGAACCGCCGCGCGCGAGCACGGTCACCGAAGTCTCGGTCGGTGAGAGCGTCCAGACTATCTTTCTCTATCTCGGCATCAATTCGGTCGAGCAGCTCGGGAATGGTCTTCTTCCCGTCACACAGCCCGCGGGCGCATTGTAGCAACACATCCCCGATCATGCGGCATTGGGCGGCATCGACCAGTTGGTACAGGAGGGAAACATCGATCTCTTCACTCCCGAACTCAATCGCGCGAGTTTTGACGCTTCGGACGCGCTCTTGTTTGCGCCCACGCCTTGGATCGAGGCTGCGTGGGTCGGGCCTGCGCAGGCGCGATTCAGGCCAAGGCCCTGGGGCTTGGGGACTGGAGGTTTTTTGTGGCAACTGGTAGGCAACTTCGCGCGCCCACTGCGTCACATCCTGCGGTCGGTATTCGTCCATCTGGATAACCGTGTCAGCCACATCGAGGTAGTCTCCGGCTCCCCCAACAACGAGGACCGACGAGATATGTTTTTCTTCCCACAACTGACGGACCCGATCGAGATAGGGCGTAATCGGTTCTTTTTCACTCGGCACCAGACGACGCATGCGCGCGTCGCGGATCATGAAATTCGTCGCTGCGGTGTCTTCATCGATCAGCAGCGCGGTTGCCCCGGCTTCCAGCGCTTCAACAATGGCCGCGGCCTGAGAGGTGCTACCCGAGGCATCCGCAGTATCGAACCAGTCCGTTCGACGACCCAAGGGGAGCGCATTGATAAATGGCCGCAGATCGACCCCTCGCACCGAACGTCCGTCTTCCGCCCGAATGCTCACCGCACTCGCGGCGGAAACACAGCGGTCTCGACCATCGCCCGGGATGTGGTCATACACGCCGTTGGCCAGCGCTGAGAGCAGGGTCGATTTGCCGTGATAGCCGCCTCCGGCAATCAGCGTCACACCAGCCCGGAGACCGAGACCGCGCAGCCGTCCCGCATGCGGGGCGTGGAGTTCAGACGCAAGCGCTTGGGGCACATCAAGTGGAATAGCCGCATCCATGGGTCGATCGTCCGCTCCACTCCGGCGGGGCAAAATACTGCCTTCCGCCAAGAAAGCGACCAAGCCGTTGTCGGACAGTTGTTGCCGCAGCGCCACTTGGTCTTCGATACAATGAACGTGACGCTGTAGGGTATTGGGCTCTACTGCATCAAAGACACGATCAAGGACTTCGGGCAATCGCTGGGTGAGCAGTTGAGCCGCTTCACGCCCCAGGATGCGTCGCCCTGCGGCAGGCAAGCCCACGCTCAGCCGGACTCGCAGGTCGCCGTTGGGCCGGACCAGAACGGCGGTTCGCTCAAGCACCTGTTGACCCACCGGCATGATTTCGAGCAGACCGCTTTTGCCGGAGCCGAGTTTGCCTCGGCTGACGGACAGCGAGCGAAGAAGAGCCCGATGCACAAAGTCGGCGCTCGCCCGTCGCGCCGTAGCTCCAGCGTATGACCAGGCGGGCAGTGCGGCCCGGCCGATCGGAATATCGATCCGCACGCGACTCGGCGACGCAAAGGGGTCACCCTGGATATGGTCAAACCTCAATCCATACGGACCAAGGGCGTATGCTTGCCCGCGCAGGTCTTTGTAAAATCCATAGGGACGTCCGTCGATACGTCTGAGATCACTCTCTAATACGCCGTGGGGTCCAGCCATCTGCCTCCCTCCTCACCCAACGTCCACAGGCATCCAGTAAAAATAAGCAAAGAACACGGACAGATGTCTCCGTGTTTCAGCATTCCCTGTCGCGTCCGTGCCCAAAAAAGAAGGGCGCCGATAACAGCGCCCTTCTCTCTTTGTCAGCTCTCATCCCAGGACCATGGTCCCAGGCTGATCTTCTGCTCTTAGCCTCCGTGCCGGAGCAACTTGCCGGGAATATTACCCGTATTCTCGTCATTCTCCAGCGTCATCTCGCCGTTCACCAGAACCGCCCGGTAGCCTTTGGCCTTTTGCACTCGCCGCCATTCTTTGCCCGGCAGATCATGCACCACCTCTGTGGGCAGGATTTCCAGGTTGTCGTAGTCGTAGACCACGATATCGGCGGGCGCACCTTCGCGCAGGACGCCACGATCCTTAAAGCCCGCACAGGCTGCCGGCTGGGCACTCAGCCGCCAATGCGCCTCTTCCAGGCTCATCATATTCATCTCACGGACCATCCGGGTGATGGATTCCGTGGAATAGCGACCGCCGCAGAAGAACTTGGTGTGGGCGCCACCGTCCGAGACCCCCAGCAGCGTGGAGTCGTTGACGAGTTCTTTGAGAAACTCATTCTTCTCACCAACCGCAGGCGAATAGAAGGTCGTGGCCATATCGTCGGCAACCGCCAGGTCAAGCATGGCATCCACGGGATGCTTGCCTTCCTTCTCACCCGCTTCACGCAGGGTCAGATTCTCCAGGTGCTTCATGTCTGCACGCTTCACCTCAAGAATGATGACGTCGTCAAACGAGGCCGTGACCGCACCAGTCGGATCGTTCTTTAAGCTGGCGCGCCGGGTCGGGTCCGCCAACTTCGACTTCCGCTCTTCTACGGTGCCCATCGTCGCTTCCCGCCAGGCCGGATCATCGTCCCACAAATTCCAGTCATGAAAGGTGAAGGTAAAGCCAGCGCTGGTCGAGACCAACTGACCGTAGATGCGCAGGCCCTTTTGGCGACAGCGTTCGATCCAGGCTAACAGATTCCGGTGCCGGCTCGGGTCGGAATCCAGGGCTTGGATGGCGTTGTACAGAATCGGCCGCCCACTGGCCAAAGCCAGCTCTTCGTAATTCTTCTCGATCTCCTTGAAGCCGGATACACTCGGGATAAGGGACATCTGGATGAAGCCCTCATTCCGTTCGGATAAGACTTTCGCGAATTCGACACAGGTTTCCTGGTGCATGATATCGGTCGGCATGGGCGTGCCGTCATAGTCACACTGTACGCTGTCTTCCCCAAAGCGTTGGGCTGACCAGCCACAGCCACCCGCCGCCATGCCTTCATGTAAGAGCTGCACCATCTTCTTGTGTTCATCATCCGTCGGCATCCGGCCCGATTTGGCCTCTTCGCGGCCCATCACCCACACCATTAACGGCGCAATGGGCACATACGGCAGGATGTTCAAGCCTTTGGGCGTGCGCTCGACACTGTCCAGGAATTCCGGGAAGGTGACCCAGTCCCAGGGCATCCCGGCCTTCATTGAGTCGTACGGAATCGCTTCGGTCCGGGTCATGGTGAGCATCGCCCGTTCCTGATCTTCAGGCGCCACTGGGGCAAAGCCGAAGCCACAGTTGCCGATCACCACGGAAGTAATGCCGTGCCAGCCGGAAATCGTCAGATACGGGTCCCAAAACAACTGTGCATCATAGTGGGTATGTAAATCAATAAATCCCGGCACCACCATATGCCCTTCGGCATCGAGCGTCTTGGTGCCTTGGTGGGCCTGAATACGGCCAATCTTCGCAATTTTGCCGTCTTTGACACCAATATCGCCTCGGTAACGCGGCAGTCGCGTCCCATCGATAATCATTCCATCTTTGACAACCAGATCATATTCTGGCATAGCGCCCCTCCTTAAAGGCTTAAGATTTTTGCTCGCGGTCCGGTAGAGTGAACCGCGGTTCACTCGGTGTATATGGCGAAAAACAGTTTAGCGCAAGAGTCTTGCGCAGGGAATATTGGAAGGAGAGAGCAGATTAACACTCCCCTTTAAAGTCTCCACAGAGAAGGGCGCCGGTAACAGCGCCCTTCTCTCTTCGTCAGCTCTTAGCCTAGAGCCGTGACCCCAGGCTGGTCTTCTGCTCTTAGCCTCCGTGCCGGAGCAACTTGCCGGGAATGTTACCCGTGTTCTCGTCATTCTCCAGCGTCATCTCACCGTTCACCAGAACCGCGCGGTAGCCTTTGGCCTTTTGCACCCGCCGCCATTCCTTGCCCGGCAGATCGTGGGCCACTTCCATCGGCAAGGTTTCCAGGTTGTCGTAGTCGTAGACCACGATATCGGCCGGGGCGCCTTCCCGCAGCACGCCGCGGTCCTTGAAGCCCGCGCAGGCCGCCGGCATCGCACTCAACCGCCAGTGGACCTCTTCCAGGCTCATCATGTTCAAGTCACGGACTATGCGCGTAATCGCTTCCGTGGAATAGCGTCCGCCGCAGAAGAACTTGGTGTGGGCGCCACCGTCCGAGACCCCCAGCAGCGAGGACTCCGGAGTGACGAGTTCCTGGAGGTATTCATCGTTCGAGCCCACGGACGGGGTGAAGAAGGTCGTCTCCATGTTATCGGCCAGGGCCAAATCGAGCATGGCATCCACGGGATGCTTGCCTTCCTTCTCGCCCGCTTCACGCAGGGTCAGATTCTCCAGGTGCTTCATGTCTGCGCGCTTTACATCAAGAATAATGACATCGTCAAACGAACTGGTGACCGCACCGGTGGGGTCATTCTTTAAGGCCGGCCGACGGGTCGGGTCCGCCAGCTTCGACTTCCGTTCTTCCACCGTCCCCAGCGTCGCTTCCCGCCAGGCCGGATCATCGTCCCACAAATTCCAGTCGGTAAAGGTAAAGGTAAAACCGGCGTCGGTTGAGATCGTCTGGCCGTAGATGCGCAGGCCCTTTTGGCGGCAGCGTTCGATCCAGGCTAACAGATTCCGGTGACGGCTCGGGTCGGCGTCCTGGACCTGGATGACGTTATACAGAATCGGCCGCCCACTCACCTGGGCCAGTTCTTCGTAGTGGCTCTCAATGACTTCCATCGGCGCCACACTGGGGATGAGCGACATCTGGATGAAGCCCTCGTTGCGATCGCCTAACACCTTGGCAAGTTCCAGGCAGGTTTCGTTGTGCATGATGTCGGTCGGCATGGGCGTGCCGTCGTAATCACACTGTACGCTGTCTTCCCCAAAGCGTTGGGCCGACCAGCCACAACCACCCGCGTCCATGCCTTCGTGCAGTAATCGCACCATCTCCCGGTGTTCATCGTCCGTCGGCATCCGGCCCGACTTCGCCTCCTCACGGCCCATCACCCACACCATTAACGGCGCAATCGGCATATACGGCAGGATGTTGAGACCTTTGGGCGTGCGCTCGACACTGTCCAGAAACTCCGGAAACGTCACCCAGTCCCAGGGCATCCCGGCCTTCATTGAATCGTACGGAATCGCTTCGGTCCGGGTCATGGTGAGCATCGCCCGCTCCTGATCCTCGGGCGGGACTGGGGCAAAGCCAAATCCGCAGTTCCCGATCACCACGGAGGTGATGCCATGCCAGCCGGAAATCGTCAGATACGGGTCCCAAAACAACTGCGCGTCGTAATGGGTGTGCAGATCGATAAAGCCCGGCACCACCATATGCCCTTCGGCGTCCAGAGTTTTCGTCCCCTGGTGCGATTGCAGGCGGCCGATCTTGGCAATCTTGCCGTCTTTGACGCCAATGTCCCCCCTATAACGCGGCAGTCGCGTCCCATCGATGACCATTCCATCTTTGATCACGAGATCATATTCCGGCATAGCGCCCCTCCTTGGGAATTAGAATTTTTGCTCGCGATCCTCTGAATTTGATCGGAGCCTATCGGACCCATACTGCTAAAACTGGCAAGTTACAAGACTTTTGGGGATTTTTCGAGCGGTTTCTCCGGTTTTCCCACTAATTTCTTCCACATCTGCCCCGTTTTTGCTCTTGACTACGGACAAACGAAACAGCGCGGCAGGCTCATAGCTCACTCGGACAATTGCATCCGAATATGGCGCTGATAGATCTTGGGCAGCTCTGACGGGAGGGACGGAATGTCCTCCAGGACCATATAGCGGGACGGCGGACACATCTCGCGCAGATAATCATGGCCGCCCTTATCAATCGTCAGACAGAACGACATGATATGCTCGCGCTCGGCTTCACGCAGGGCCATCATGGTATCGCGCAGGCCGTACATGGGTGCGTTTTCGTCTCGGCCATAGTCGGCATCTTCGGGGAATCCATCGCTGAGCAGGACCAGAATTTTCGCGCGGCTGGCCACGTCTTTGAGTTTGCGGGTCGCATGCCGAACGGCGGTGCCCATACGCGTACTGCGCTGGGGCTCCAAGCCGCTGATGCGGCCTTTGACGTCATCTGACAGCTTCTCGCCAAACGCTTTGACCGGATAGAACTCGATGTTATACCGCCCGGCGCTGGAAAAACCGTAGACGGCGTAGGCATCACCGATTTCCTCGAGTGCGGCAGACAACACCACAACCGCCTCTTTGAGGACGTCAATCACCCGGAGACCACTCGTTTCGCTGCGTCCATTGTCCGTTTCCTGCTGAATCCTGGCATCGGTCGAAGCACTCAGGTCCAGGAGAAAGAGCGCGGCAACATCACGCTCCAGGGGCTGCCTGGCCGCGTACAGTCGCGTGGACGGCGCCACCCCGGTGTGCAGATCGACCCGAGCCGCCACGGCCGCGTCCAGGTCTATCACTTCTCCATCTTCCAGCCCCTTGACCAAACGGAACATCTTGGGTCGCAGTTGCTGGAACTCACGCTTAATATTTGGAATGACCTCGCCATAGCGGGTGAGCGTGCTCTCAAAGAAGCCGCCTCGGTCGCCGGCCAGGGGGACTTCGTGCAGTTCGCACCAGCGAGCCCGGTAGTCCTCGATCAGAAAATCCCACTCGTCATAGACATAGCGGACACCCACAACGGAATGCCGCCGGCGCAGTTGCTCCTTTTTGGATTCTTCCTGTCCGGTTTCGTCCTCCTCGGTGTCCAGCGCATCCAGCGGCGTCCCGTGGATGGAGGCGGGCCGGGTCTGACGAATCTTTTTCTTTTTTTGATGCTGGCGTAGCGTCAAAAGAATCCGCTGCAGGACGGCCTGCTCTCGCTCAGACAGCTCAGGCTCGCGCGTCCCTTGCATCATCGCGTCCGGCGCTCCGGCCATGCCATCTTCGTCCTTTTGCTCCCGCGATAGCTGCGAGGCGTATTCGGGCAGTGAAGCGTACAGCTCGGTAGCCATGAGCAGGCAGCCCGCCACCGTGGCGTGGTGCTCCCAGCCGGGTTTTAGCGTGGCGTTCAAATACGGCAGGATCGACTGGATAAGGGGTGGCAGGATGCGGGTATGCGATACGGCCCAGGCCAGGTCTTTTTGCAGCCCGGGATACGCCGCTGCCAGACAGGCGTTGATCCGTTGGCCCTCGACAAACAGGAACAGCGCCTCAATCTGTTCGGGCTTGGGAAAGAGCTTGCAATACGCCGCCAGGTCCCGTGGCGGATGCGCATTCGCCACGGCCCGTTCCTGGACAAACGACGGCACCTGCGACCAGATGTCGGCAATGGAGAGATCGTAGGTCCCAAACTCGACCCGGCCCGCCTGATGGGCCGCGAACATGCAGTACAGCCGAAAGTTTTCCTCAAAGGTCAAGAACAGGTCAATGCTGGCCGGCAGGGGCAGAAACTCGTCTTCGTCGTCAACAATCGCCAACGGGGGTGGGAAGGAAACCTCCCCGACTTCCTGGATACTGACCGCCTCCCCGCATAGCATATGCATGAACTTCACCAACGCACTATGCACCTCGGAGAGCAGCACGGCCGACGACTCATGCCGCAAGACCTGGAAACTGGTCCGGGACTCCAGGGTGAAAAATGCTTCTGCGGCGTGCGGATTGCGCTGCGCGATCTCCTCTCCGGTTTGAATCCAGGTCAACACCCCCTCGGCGCCGACTTCTTCATACGCGCGAGACAACGTCCGAAAGAGGCGGGCAATCCCGGCGGGAAAAATACGGGCGAGTTCGGCGATCCGCTCCAATACGGAGAGCTGCTGGTTTGGCGCTAAGCTCTTCAGCGTGGGCTCAAGAAACGGAATCACAGCCGGCAGCGGTTCCGGGTCAAAGGCAGCCACCGGTTGGAGGCAACGCAGCAACACGTTCCGCAACGACTCCGGAAGATTAACCAGGGTGTGGGGCAGGGCATGGTAAATGCCCGCGGCAGCCTCACGCGAGTGATACACGGCTGACCGGCCCAGACGATAGACGCTGATTCGTTCCGAGCGGTCCAAGGCAGTCAGGCCGTCCGGAAAACAGGTAAAATCGGTTGCGCCGCTGACGGCTTCAATATCCAGCAGAAAACGGACCCATTCGAGCATCTCCAGCCGGGATAATACCGGCAAAAGCTCAGGGGTGGCCGCGAACATGGCCGAGGTGAGCGTTTCCCCACGCACGCCTAGCGTTTCACTCACGTGCCGGCCCTGCTGGACCCATTCCTGGAGGAGTTCTTCCTGCAACCACGCCTGGACAATGGGCGGCTCGAGCCGCGTCAGCGCGTTGAGCAAGGTCGAGGAGTGCGTCGGGGAGAGTCCCTCCAACGCAGCCTGAAACTGCTGTTGGCCTTTTTCTTCAAGGATGTTGGGGTCGAAATGGGCCATAGTCCTGCCTGTTCTCTCACGACTCCGCGGTAGGGGCGCAGCGTCAAACCTTTCTCTGCTGTATCGGAGGGCGACGGCCAGAGCAAGCCGGCGGCAGGAACGTAGCCCTACCAACGGGCAAGAACCTGTTCCCCGAATGTTGTTACAAACTCTTCAAAGGCATCAAAGGTCGGAATAAAAGTAACTTGGCGGACGCCTGCCCGCTCCAGACTGCGGAGCCGTTCCAGCAAGGCGGCGGGCTGAGCCGTCAGCGTGGTCGTCTGAATGACTTCCGGTGTCACAAATTGAGCTTCTTCCTCACGGACGTATAAACAGTGGCCGTCGTGCAAGTCAAAATAGTATGCATCCTTGTCCCGGAGACGTTGCTCCATAAAGGTTTTGTATCGGGCAAAAATTGAGCGGAGAGGTGCCGGGGCGGCCTCGGGCTCCTTGAGCGTTTCATACAGTGAGTGCAGGGCGACAGTTGCCCACGGGCCGGCCTGGGCTCTAACCCGCTCAGAATCCAGTCCTTCGTTCGGGCCCAGCAGACAGGCCGTGGTAAAGAGCACGCGGTCTACACCGTCCGCGTTTTTTCCAGCCTGCTCAATGCCGGTCTTGACTTGGCGCCAGGCAGCCGCAAATCCTTCGGCCGTATTGGTCCGTGAGGTCAGCCAGCCGTCGCCCAACTCGCCGGCCAGCCGCATGGCCCGTGGGGCGTTGGCCGCCACATAAATGGGAATCGGCTCGCGGGTGTTAATAAACGCGTAATCCTGATGAAAAAATTTGATCCGGCGCGTCTCCGCTCCCTCCTGATACGTCACCTCCCGGTTGCTCAGCAGGCCACGCAGGGTCGCTATATACTCACGCAACTCACGCAGAGAGCAGGGCGGCAGCCCCATCGCCCGCCGCGCGCTATTGCCGGTCCCCAGCCCGAGGATGACCCGTCCGGGGGCAAGCTGATTGAGCGTGGCAATGGCGTGGGCCGCCACGGGCGCGCTGCGCGTTCCGACCACTGCCACCCCGGTTCCGAGGGTGATGCGGCTGGTGTGCTGTGCCATCAGACCCAAACACAGATACACATCACCAGCCATCATGGGCGAGTCTTCAACCCATACATGGCTGAAGCCTTTCGCTTCAGCCAGCTTGGCGTGATCAACACAACGGTCCGGTTTGGGAAATACGAGTACGCCGAAATCCATACCTGCCTCCTCATTCTCCGGCCAGGAGAGCCTACTCGGCCGGCTCGCGGTGTGTCAATGAGAAGCGCGCACAGGGCCGTTTTCTCGGTTTCTTTCCTGCAGAAGCTGTGGTAGACCAAAAAAAATAGCGAGACCAAAGAGACTAAAGGAGGGTTCGGTCATGACAAAGAAAGGCTTTTCTCATATTGGGCTATCGACGCTCGACCTGGATAAGACGCGCGAGTTTTACGAAGACATCCTGGGCTTCAAACCGGTTCGCTGTGACACCATCAAGATCAAAGAAGGCGGCCGCATTCGACATATCTTTTTTGATACGGGTCGTGACCAGTTGCTCGCTTTTATGGAAGCCAAGGATATTCCCGATGTTCCGGTCGAGTACGACGCCGGCATCAACCGGGGGCTCGGCGTCCCGAGTGCGTTCTACCACTTCGCTTTTGAGGCTGGGACAGAAGCGGCGCTCGAAGAAAAAAAACAAGAGCTGCGGGACAAAGGCGTGGAGGTCTCGGAAGTCGTGGATCACGACTGGGCCAAGTCGATTTACTTTAAGGACCCCAACGGCATGCAGATGGAATACTGCTGCTTCACCCGGGACTTTCACGACGAGGACTCGGTGATGACCGAGCGTTTTGAGGCACCCATTGCCGCGCTTGGTTTGGAAGAGACGCCGGATATCGTTTCCACTAATCCGCCGAGCTAGGCTCTCGAACCATTCCTTCCAGCGGGGTAACCTCGTGGTTGCCCCGAGCGTCTAGCGCAATGCACGATGCTGTGTAGTCGCCCGTCCTTCCCGTCGTCTGTCCTTCCAGCGAAAGAATGTCACCCTGTACTTGGTACGGAGTGAGAATCTAGCCGCCCCGCCCTACCGGACGTGATCCGGCATGACAAGGGCGGAGAGGTCCGATTCGTTGAGCGAAGACGGCAATTTCCATATACTCTGAAGCTGGAACGGCACTGAAGAATGCTCGATAGACAGACATTGGACGACATTATCCGGCGGGTTGTGGAGACGGCCCAGCCTGAGAAGATCATTCTCTTCGGGTCTGCGGCGCGGGACGACATGGGTCCCAACAGTGACGTGGACCTGCTCATCATCAAGGAGGGGGCGGATGCGCCCAATCTCATGGCCCGGATATACCGGAAGCTGTACGGAGTCGGTGCGGCGGTTGATGCCATCGTCGTCTCCTCCGAGGATGTAGAGCGATTCAAGGATAGCCACGCGCTAATCATCAAGCCCACCCTGCGGGAAGGCAGAGTGGTATATGAAGCCGCCTGAGCGCTTCCAGATGCTGTGTAGTCACATTGAGAGAAGAGTCTCGAAGCGGGGCTGCCCCCGTCGTCATTCCTGCCTTCGCAGGAATCCAGGCTCCCCGCCCCCTCCGCCTGCTGGATGCCGGATCACGTCCGGCATGACGGGAGCCTCCTGAACGGCTAGAGCCGTTTTCATGCTGCTGTAGCGAGGCGATAACCGGCGTGGCGGAAATAATTGGCACACTCCGTAGGGGAGACGGCAGCCAGGGCCGGGCTCACCGCCGCCCACAAGCTCGCCACCGTCCGCGGGGCGACCGCGCGCAGGCGGGCTTTGAGTTTCGCAAAGACCTGCTCGATGGGATTGAAGTCCGGGCTGTACGGGGGCAGATAGAGCAGTTGTGCGCCGACGGCTTCAACCGCTTGGCGGACCCCGGCCACTTTATGACAGGCCAGATTGTCTAGGACGACGCAGTCGCCCGGCTGGAGGGTGGGGGCGAGGACTTGTTCAACATACGCCACAAAGGCGGGGCCATCGACCGGACCGTCGAGGACAGCGGGGGCGGTGAGCTGGTGGGCGCGGAGCGCGGCAATGAGCGTCGTCGTTTGCCAATGGCCGTGGGGGACTTTCGCCACGAGGCGCGTCCCGCGCCGACTCCGGCCATAGCGACGGGTCATCTTTGTCTGCAGAGCGGTCTCGTCTAGGAAGACGAGCCGCTGTCCGTCCCACTGCGGGGCCTGCCTCCGCCAGTGCTGCCGGGCCACCATGACATCAGGCCGATCTTGTTCGGCGGCGTGCAGGACTTTTTTTTACGGTCAGGCCAAGACGCCGGACGGCCCGCCAGACCGTGGTGAGCCCAACGGACACGCCCAAGGCCGTGCGCAATTCGGCCAGCGTCGCGTCGGGCTGCGCCGCGATGAGGGCTTCGAGTTGCTGGCGATACGGCGCTAGGAGCGGAGCCTGATACTGGGTCCGGTGCCTAGGGGCCACCTGGCCGCTCGCCCGGTAGCGCTGCATCAGCCGCCGTACCCAAGCCGGACTCACCCGATACTTGTGGGCCACCTCGGCGGTCGGGAGGCCCGCCTCCCGATCCGCCACTACCCGCTCCCGCAGGTCCAATGAATACGCTTGCATATGGCCTCCTGGCGACTGCCACCCTAACACTCTTGCTTCCCGACCGCTACACTACGGTGGAAACTGCTCTAGAATTTATCGTGAATTACTCTAGCGGAGAGAATGGACAAGCTCCCTACCACCCGCTGGAAGTAAAGTGGAGGAGCGGGTAAAAGCGCTGATTGCCGAAGAGATGTCGCTTCAAGACCCACGTAAGGCGCAGAGATAGGCGCGGGTTAGCCAAGGAACTCGGCACCACCACAAGGAAGCTCCTTGATTCTTCACTGTGTGATGGTCAGAATACAGGTGCATACACAAAACAGGCGGCAAACGACAGGGCTCGGCCTTTCGGCGGACGATGCGTTCATTGGCTTGGTTGACTATGGTCTATTCGGTGACAAGCTTCCGCCCTGCCTTACCTCCGAAGGACTTTCAGACCATGTATCCGAAGAGCTCTTGCCGCTAACAACAGAAAGCAATGAAAGGAAGTTGAAGAAAATTCTTAAAGGAAGAAACCATGACTTCATTCGCTACGAAGCGCTACGCGATGTCAATATTCCTCGTCAGATGGGGGTTCCCCATCCTGACAGCTATATTGTCCAGTGCCTAGCTCTGAAGCGACATTGGGAGAAAATAAAAAAGCACTGCGCGAAACCGAAAATACCCGTGAGCCTCATCTTTGCTCGAAAAATCTCCGACAAGCGTATTTTCCAGATGAATTACAAGGGAATCGAACGTTTTGAGAACGAAGAGGCGGATATCCGCACAATGACGGGTGCTCACTATATCGTCCGTACCGATATTTCGAAATGCTTTCCGAGCATCTATACCCACTCAATCCCTTGGGCGCTGCATGGGCGTAGCAAGGCAAAAAAGAACCACTGCCTCTCGTTGCCGGGAAATCTTTTGGATAAAGCCACTCAGAATACCCGAGATGGACAGACAAACGGGCTCCTGATCGGACCGCACACATCTAATGTTATTTCCGAGATAATACTGACCCAAATTGACCATGAGATACTCAAGAAGGGATACGATAGATTTAGCCGCAATATTGACGACTACACCTTTTACGCGAGAACCCGCGCCGAAGCTGATAACTTCATTCGTGACCTTGTGATGCAGTTGCGTGAGTACGAGCTTGCACTAAACGAACGCAAGACTGACATTCGGCCTATGCCTGTGCCAGTGGAAGAGGATTGGGTTCGAGAGTTGAACAGCTTCCGATTCCCGAACAGAGAAAAAATCAGCTTTGCTCCGGTCCAATCGTTCCTGGACTTGGCATTGAAGCTGGCGCACGGAGCAGAGACTTCTGCTGTTTTGAACTACGCTATCAAGATGGTGCCAAAGAATCTCAATAGTCGAGCCAAGCGTCTCTTTGTTCAGCATGTTGTCAACTTGGCGGTGCGATATCCGTATCTTGCTCCTCTCCTGGACGAGCATGTGTTCGCCAAACATAGCCATGATGGAATTGAGAAAGTTAAGCGTGAGTTCATTGACGAACTCCTCGCGATTGGGATTCAAAAGGTCTACCCGGATGCCATCGCCCACGCACTGTATTACGCGCTCAAATATGACCTCCAGTTCAACACGACGGAGGACAAACTCCAAGAGATAGTCACAATCGATGACTGCGTTTCGATGGTGCTGCTTCGAGAGTACGCAAAACGACACAAAATCAAAAGTATTCGTGGTGCAATCCGAGAACGGGCAAACAAGCTGAAAGGTATGGACTCCCAAGAACAGGAGCGCTTTTGGCTTTTGATCTATCAAGTGTGGAGAGAAAAAACGCTCAGAGATGAAGGCCAGACATTTCTGGCTGACCTGAAACGAGAGCGTTTCAACTTCGTCCACTTCCCATGAACCGGTCGAAAGATGTCTGAAAAAATCACCCTGACCCAACTCGAATCCTTCCTGTTCAAAGCCGCTGACATCCTGCGCGGGAAGATGGACGCCTCCGAGTTCAAGGAATTCATCTTCGGCCTGCTGTTCCTGAAACGCCTGTCCGACGAGTTCGACCGTAAACGCGTACAACTCCGTGAGCGTGACTTTGCTCACCTCAAGGACCAGCCTGCCCTGCTGGCGGAACTGGTTGAGGACAAGACCTCCTACGGCGAGACGTTCTTCGTTCCCGGTCGTGCGCGCTGGCATGAGACCTGGAAGGATGAGAACGGCGACACGGTTCCGGCGCTCAAGGACCTCAAGGCCGATATCGGCAACATGCTGAACAAGGCCATTGCTGCGGTTGAAGACGAGAACGACTCTCTGGCCGGGGTGCTGAAGAACAATATCGATTTCAACGCGGTCAAGGGCAAGACCAAGATACCGGACCAGAAATGGAAGGACTTGCTCGATCATTTTAACCAGCCGGGTTTCGTCTTGGTCAACGACAATTTCGAGTTTCCCGACCTGCTCGGCGCGGCCTATGAATACCTGATTAAGTATTTTGCGGACAGCGCCGGCAAGAAAGGCGGTGAGTTCTATACCCCGGCGGAGGTCGTGCGCCTGCTGGTACAACTGACCAAGCCCACAGAAGGGAATGAGATATACGACCCGGCCGCGGGTTCCGGTGGCTTTCTCATCCAGGCCCATCAGTACGTTGAGGAGCAGGGCGAGAACGCCAACAATCTGGCTCTCTACGGGCAGGATTCCAACGGCACCACGTGGTCAATCTGCAATATGAATATGATCCTCCACAACATCACGAGTTTCACCATTGAGAACGGTGACACCTTGGAGGACCCGCAGATTTTGGAAAACGGCCAGATACGCAAATTCGACCGGGTGCTGGCCAACCCGCCGTTCTCGCAGAACTACAGCCGCGCCAGTATGCAATTCACCCACCGCTTCCGCGAGTGGTGCCCGGAAACCGGCAAAAAGGCCGACCTGATGTTCGTCCAGCACATGCTGGCCAGCCTCAAGAGCAACGGTCACATGGCCACCATCATGCCCCACGGCGTGCTTTTTCGCGGAGGCAAGGAAAAGCTGATTCGGGAACTGTTGATAAACGACGACGTGATTGAGGCTATCATCAGTTTGCCCCAAGGTCTTTTCTACGGGACCGGCATCCCCGCCTGCGTGCTGGTCTGCAACAAGAACAAACCCGACAATTTGCGCGCCAAGGTGTTGTTCATCAATGCCGACCGGGAGTATGCGGAGGGGAAGAATCAAAACAAGCTACGCCCGGAGGACATCGAGAAAATTGACTTCGTGTTCACCCACAAACGCGAGATTCCCAAATACAGCCGACTGGTGAACATGTCGGAGATTGTGGAAAAGCACGACTACAACCTGAACATCCGGCGCTATGTGGACAACACGCCCGAGCCGGAACCGGAAGACGTACAAGCCCATCTCATCGGCGGCATCCCCGAAACAGAGGTGACGGCGCAAAGTGACACCTTCGCCAAATTCGGCCTTCAATGCGAAACCCTCTTTCAGCCCGACCGACCGGGCTACCTGTCTTTCCAGGAGGCGATTGCCAGCAAGGCCGATATCAAAGGCTGCATTGAAGCAGACCAGTCGGTCGGGCGTACCTTGGAGACCCATCGCGCTGCCCTGGAAGAGTGGTGGAGCGTGGCTCGTGATGATTTTGCTGCGCTTGAACGGGCCAACCACGGCGGGCGAAAAATGCCGGAAGTCCGGCATGAGTTGTTGACCACTCTCAAAGACAAGCTCGTTCCCCTGGGCGTGCTGGACGAGTTCAAGAGCGCCGGCGTGTTTGTCAACTGGTGGCAGCAGAACCGCTACGACCTGAAAACCATTGTCTCAACCGGCTGGCATCACACCCTCATCCCGGACGACTATCTGATTGCCGCGTTTTTCCAGGGCGAGGCAAACGCCATTGAGGAATTGGAAGCCCGTATCGGTGAACTGCAAACCGAGTTGGCCGAGGCCGTGGAAACCGCGCAAGAGGTGGCTGCCCACGAACCCGACGGAGAGGAAAAGGTCACGGCCACCGTCATCAAGAAGGCCCTCAAAGCCCTCATTGACGACCTGAAGGACAGCGCGGGCGCATCCGCTCAGCGGGAGCGTGACGACCTCAAGGCCCAGGAGGGCGCTATCAAGGATATCGAGGATCAAATCAAGGTCAGCAAAGCTGCGTTGAGAGAGAAGGTCGGTGAACTGGAACTCAAAGTCCAACTCAAACGGCTTGGCGGCGCAGGATTCACAGCCGAAAATAAGGAACTCATCCAGCAGGTCGAATCCCAGCTTGCGAATCTGGACCCACACGACAAGACCGACAAAAAGAAGATCAACGCCCTGAACAAGGACAGGGCCGCCCTTCAAGCGCGGATTGCCAAGACTGACGCAATACTGGCAGCAATCAACGGCCAACTCACCGATGACGAAGCCAAGCGCCTCATCCTCAAAAAGCTCTACGACATCGCCAGTGCTGAACTTGAACGCTACCTTAATGCGGAAATGCGCGACTTGATTTCGGGTGTTGAGAACCTGTGGGAAACGATCCAGCCATTTGCAGAGTTCCCCCCAGGCAAGCACCTTGGCGAACTCAAGGGCAAGATGGCTATTCACGGAGATATTGTCCACATGGACTCGACTGGCGATTGGGACATAAAGCCGACGCTCGGCGAGCGATTGAAGGACCTCGAACGTAGCGGTTCCCTGGTTCGTTCGGCCCTCCCGAGGAAGCCGTTCGGGCCGGTTGGACGACGGCTCGGCGCACTATCGAGGTTTCTCGCAGAGCGCGGCGAATGAGCATTGCGTACGTTGATACCTCGGTGTTGACCGACACGAAGCAAAAGCCCGGCGACACATTCCGTTACTCACCTTGTACGTTTGACGTATTACACCAAACATTCTATCGTCACCCCGGTGATTCAATCGTTCGGAGACAGTAAGAGTCGCCGGCTGTTCGAGGGCGGACGGCTGAGAGGCTTTCGCGGCCTTGATTACGAGCGGGCGCTGATGTTGCTTGATGCGCTTGACGCCGCGTCTTCGCTCGCTCCGCTTCGGGCGCTTCAAGCCGTTCGGCTCCACGCACTGACCGGTGACCGACGGAGACGATGGGCAATGACGGTGAACCGGCGCTGGCGGGTGACATTTCGATTCGCGGACGGCAATGCGCACGAGGTTACTATTGAGGACTATCACAAAGGATGAAATCGGGAGGTAGGCTATGACGCGAGTGAAGACTCATCCCGGTCGGGTACTGCGGGCGGAACTGGAAGCGAGAGGCATGAGCGCAAACCGGCTTGCGCTCGCCATCCGGGTACCCGCAAACCGGATTACCGCCATCCTGCGGGGCGAACGGGCGGTCACGGCCGAGACTGCCGTCCGCCTCGGGCGCTACCTGGGAACCGGCCCGGCATTCTGGATGAACCTGCAAAGCGGATACGACATCTCGGTCGTGGAGAGCGTCAAGGGGCGCATGATCGAAGGCGAGGTGCCGACCGCGGTTTCGTGACGCTGGTACTACGGGAACGATGACTATGCGGGCACGACCGCTTCGCATGGACGAACGCAATCACGTCGAGAAACCCCTGCTTGAGCAGTTGTACGGCCTGGGCTGGGAGATTATCGACCTGACCGACGAGAAGCAGCAGCCCGGCTATACGTTTCGGGAGAGTTTTACCGAAGTCGTCATGCTACCGGTGTTGCGAGAGCGGCTTAAAGCTATCAATCCGTGGCTGGACGACGATCAGGTCGAAGAAGTCGTCAAGCAACTCACCGCGAGCTTCCCCGGCAGAGGGCTAATCGAGAACAACAAGCACGCGCTACGTCTGCTTCTGGAGAACACCAGCGTCAGCGAGAACCGACAGACAGGCGAGAACAGTCCGACGGTGCGCTTTATTGACTTCAAGCACCGCGACAACAACCGCTTCATTGCCGTGTGTCAATTCAAGGTCCGCATCCTGGGCACCGAGCACCACATCATCCCGGACATTGTGTTGTTCGTGAATGGCCTGCCCGTGGTCCTGATTGAATGCAAGTCGCCCAAGGTGAAGGACGCTATCCCCGAAGCCATAGACCAGATGCTGCGCTACAGCGAACAGCGTAGCGTTACAGGCGAAGGCAGCGCACCGCTCTTTTATTTCAACCAGTTTGTGGTGGCCACCTGTCGCCAGCAGGCAAAATTCGGGACGATCACCACGCATAGTGAAAAGCATTTCTATCGCTGGGCCGATCCCTACCCGCGCACGCTCAACAACCTTGAACATGGCGCGGGCAGCCCGAACGACCAGCAGCGCTTGGTTGCCGGGATGCTGGATAAAGCCAATCTGCTTGACCTCATCCACACCTTCACCCTGTTTTCGACCAACGACAAAGGTCAGACCATCAAGATTGTGGGGCGCTATCAGCAGTTTCGAGCGGTCAAGCTGGCCGTCAAGCGATTGCTGGAGGGCCGGAACCCGCGCGAGCGGAGCGGCATCATCTGGCATACTCAAGGCTCGGGCAAATCGTTGACCATGATGTTCATGGTGCGTGAAATGTACCGCCATGCGCAGTTGGCGCACTGGAAAGTAGTCTTCGTTACCGACCGGACACAGCTCGAAGACCAGTTGAGCGAAACCAGCCAGAGCGTCGGCTTCACGGTGAAGACGGCCAACCGCATTAGCGAACTGAAGGAACTGCTCAGGGCCGATACCTCGGACCTGGTCATGGCCATGATTCATAAGTTCCGGGAAGCGGACCTGACCGAGACCTTCCCGCAGCTTAATGTCAGCCCACACATCCTGGTCATGACCGATGAAGCCCACCGCTCCCAATACAAACTGCTCGGGGCAAATCTCGACAGGGGCATCCCGAACGCGGCGAAGATCGGTTATACCGGCACGCCGATTGACAAGACCGAGGTCGTCTTCGGTGACTACATCGACAAATACACCATGCGGCAGTCCATTGACGATGGCGTGACCCTGGAGATCGTCTACGAGGGCCGCACTCATAACGCAGAAATACCCGACCAGGAAGGCATGGATGCGGCCTTTGCGGATGTGTTCAGCGATTACAACCTTCAACAAAGACTGGAAATCCTTGGCTACGGCTCCCGAGACGCCTACCTGGAGGCAGAACCGACGATTGCGGCCAAGGCCAGGGATATGGTCAAGCACTACCTGACCCATGTATTCCCGAACGGCTACAAGGCCCAGGTGGTAGCCACATCGCGGGAAGCTGCGGTCCGCTACAAGAAGCACCTCAACAGGGCCTTGGGTCTAGCCGTTGCCGAGTTGAAAACATCAAACCCGAACAGTCTTGACCTGGAACAGCTCAAGCAACTGCAAACCGATGTCGTCATATCCGACGGCCACAACGACCTGCCGCACCTCAAGGCGCATGCCGACCAGACCAGGCACGAACGCAGCATCAAGAGCTTCAAGATGGCGTTCGGGAATGAAGACGAAGGCGTGAGCGGAGACATGGGCATTCTCGTTGTCAACAATATGCTTATCACAGGTTTCGATGCGCCCGTGGAGCAGGTCATGTATCTGGATAGGGTCATCACCGACCATAACCTGTTGCAGGCTATTGCTCGGGTGAATCGCGTCGGTGGCGATACCAAGGATAAAGGCTTTGTGGTCGATTATGTCGGCGTTGGGCATCATCTCAAGAAGGCTATCGACGCGTATGACGAGCGAGAACAAAAGGAAGTTATTGATACCCTCAGCTTTCCCGGAGAGGAGTTGCGCAACCTCAAGGACAGCCATGCCGCGATTATGGCCCTGCTTGAACAGCATGGCCTGACGGACCTGACCGACCACGACGCCTTCTTTGACGTGTTCTATGACGAGGACCTGCGCTTTGACTACATGCAAGCGTTCAGGAAGTTTACCAAGTGCCTGAACCTCGTCTTCCCTGCGCGGCAGGCGTTGACGTTTATGAACGATTACAACGCCCTGGCTGAAATCAACATTCTCGCCGGCAAGCACTTCCGGGACGAACGACTCAGCATGAAGGGCATCCCACCGAAGCTGCGTGCAATCACGGACACATACCTGAAGTCAAAAAGCATAGCCCAGAAGGTCAAGCCGATTTCCATTCTTGACGAGGATTTTCAGAAGGAAGTCGGGAAGCGTCGCCGTACAAAAACAAGAGCCGCGGAAGTAGAACACGCCATCCGTCACCACCTTGAGATTGAGTTGACTGACGACCCAGACTTGCAAGCGTCCTTCGCGGAAGCGCTCGCGCGGATATTTCAAGAGTTTCGGGACAACTGGAAAAGGATTTACGAAGAGCTGGAGAAATTACGAACAAGGATCATCAATGACAGCAAGGAGCCGACCTATGGCCTTCATAGGAAGAGGCAGATACCGTTCTTTCGTATGTTTCGACGCGAGTTGTTTGGCGTGGATATGGTAAAGGACGTCGACGAATTGCGGGTGGCGGAAACGAGTCCACGTTACGGATTGAGTGAGGACGACACAATCGGCCACTTGGTTGCGTTGACACAGGAGGTATCACTGGTGGTCGAGCGAGAGTTGAAGCTGACGGGATTTTGGGAAAATATTCCAGCGCGCAACAAGCTCAGGGCCGAGATTCAGAAAACACTTCTCCAGCCGTCGTTCGGAGCGCTGCCGAACTTGGTGACGAAGCGTGACCGGATAATCAGCCGGGTGATGGAGATCGCGGAAAAGAATAATGACATTATTCTCCACGCGGAATAAGTATGGACCCGGCCTACACCATCAAACGCTCGTCAAAACGGAAAAAGTTGACGATAACCGTTGAGCGGGACCGGAGCGTCGTCGTTCGTGCCCCCGAGTCCACGCCTGAAGAAGCGATCCGGGAAGTGGTCGAGTCAAAACGTCGTTGGATTTATGAGAAGACGACGCATGGCCAGAAGTATCAGGAGCGCCCCCATCCGCCTGGCAAGGAGTTGGTGAACGGTGAATCCGCGCTCTACCTTGGCCGTGAGTATCAAATTGAGATTATCCCGACCGACTCGACGGAGATACGTTTTGAGCGGCGTTTCCTGATCCCGGCTTCCCTGGCGGGCGAACGGAGCAATGCCCTTCGCAACTGGTACGTCAACCGCGCGAAAGAGAGGATTCTTCCAAAGGTCAAATCTATTGCGGCTATGCTCGGGGTGGAGTTTGCCAACGCGAAGATCGTGGACAATCGCTACCGCTGGGGCTCATGCACTGTCAAGAACAACGTGAATCTGAACTGGCGGCTGATTAAAGCGCCCATGTTTGTAATTGATTACGTCATCGTGCACGAACTCGCCCATCTGCTCGAAGCAAATCATACTCCCCGATTCTGTAATATCGTTCGGACACACGCGCCAAGGATGGAAAAGGCGCGGAGCTGGCTGAGGGAGAACGGCCAAATCCTTGAACAGGATATCTGAGGATGGGGATTACAGTCACCCTTAGCCGCCACTCTTCCCCTCGTCCAGGATCCGCTCCACCATCGCTTTATACCCTTTCACTGCGGGTGAGTGATAAAAACGAGATCGGGTAAACGTGGGATCACCCGCGTAGAACCATTCGTACTGCAACTGCCGGCTGCCGAACTGCTCGCCCAACATATCCCAGGCCAACTTGAAGAGTTGCACCCGATTACGCGCCGACAGGCTTTTGCCCTGGAGATAGCGTTCGAGATAGGGCGCGATCTCCGGGTTCTGCAAATCCCCTTCCGTGGGCGTCATGATCAGTCCGCTGCCGCTGACCTGTCGGATGACCTCGGCCGCCCGCATCTGCGCCTGAGGAATAAACACCCACAGCGAGGCCGCGAGCGAACGGAGCGACCCCCCTTCTTTGTGATTGGTGACAACATTGTGTGCCGCCGCTTTCAGCAGGCCGTTGGCGATTTCAACATTGGCCACCAGCTCACCGAGCTGGGCTTGGACGTGCTGCGCCTTGGTCCGGCCGATGGCCTCGGCCACAGTACAGGCCAGCCCGGCCATGAAACGGAGCTTGACGGTGCCGCGAATGACCGCCTGGAGCAGGGCATAACCGGGCGCCCGGCCAAGGATGTAGTTGGAGGCCTCGATATCACCGTTAATGAACACCCGCTCCCAAGGCACCTCGACCGTATCAAAAATAGCGAGGGCATCTTCTTCATCGAAGCGATATGACAGTGGACGATCAAACCGACTCCTACCCGTGTTATAAGCTTCACGACAGATAAACTTGAGGCCTGGGGTATCCATAGGAACGGCAAAGCAGAGGGTATAGGCTTCTTCTCCCGGTTTGCGCGGATAGAACGGCCCCACCCAGAGTTCGTTGGAAAAAGGGGCGAGCGTGGAAAGCATCCGGGCGCCGCTGACCACGATACCATTGTCCGTCTCGCGCACCACATGCAAAGCCGCCTCGGGATCACGTTGTTCCGCCGGCCCTTTCGAGCGGTCAATCTGGGGATCAACCAGGGTATGGGTCAGGCACCAGTCCGCGTCCCGGCAGGCTTCGTAATAACGCAGGGTATTCTCACCAAAACGGGGCTCGCGTTGACCGATAAACGGCGCGGCAATCGCGGCGTCCGTTACCAAAGCGTTCATGAAGTCCGGCATGCGGCCCATCAAGCCACAGGTCATCTCCGCCCGAAATTCCTCGGCCCGGACGCGACGCTCGACATCTTCGACACTGTCCGCCATCAGAAAGGAGAGCCCGACCGGTTGGCTGTCCTTGGGCGACGGGTAGGTCAGCGGGGGTTGCTGCGTAGGCTGGTGTTGAAGGTCGTACAGAGAGGCAATGGTATCCACCACTCCTTGGAATGGTGGGTAGGTCGTGACATCCTTGACCCGTTCACCATTCACATAAATGCTTCGCCCGTCTCGCAAACTTTCTCGATATTGTGCGCCGGTCCGAATGCCCATGAGTACTCCAGGTTATGGTGAGGGAGGGTCGAAAGAAAACTCGTTCTGAGCGACCCTCACCCTGGCCCTCTCCCTGCTAGGGAGAGGAGAATAAAGAGATCACTGCCGGAGCGAGGCGATGATATCCGCCAGGCCACGCTCGTTCTGAGCGAATTCCAGCTTGTCCGTCCCCAGATAGGAGTTAGGCATCCCTGCATATTCTTCTATGGGGTTGTCACAGTAGACTTCGAGTTCGAGGCCGTCCGGGTCACGGAAGTAGATGCTCTTGGTCACCCCGTGGTTCACGGTGAAGTTCACCGGCACCTCTCTCGCCTTGAGTTCTTCGTAGGCGGCCTTGAGTTCCTCTTCGCTCCGCAACCGAAAGGCAATATGGGCGAGTCCGACTTGGTCGGGCCGGGGCAACTCGGCATCCGGACCGATCTGAAACAGCGCGATCTCATGGTGGTCGCGGGTATGATTGGACAAAAAGACTGCGCCAATTTCAGGCGTGTCTTTCATGACCTGCATCCCCAGCACTTCGGTGTAGAACTTTTTTGAACGTGCCAGGTCGCTCACCTTAATCACAACATGGGCAATCCGTTCGGGGCGAATCATACCGACCTCCTTTAGTGATGTTGTGGAACAAATCGAAATGGGTCAAATGTATCATCTTCTCGCGGCTGACCAAACAGCTCGACCGCTGGCGCAATCTCGGCGAGCGAGAGGGTCATATCCATGAGCTGCTGCGCATGAGGCGGCATACGCTCCAGAGGAAATTTGTTTAAGTACACCAGAACGTCCTCCAAGTGCGACAGCATGGCGACGTAAAAGGCTTGAATGTCCGCCATCCCGCTCGTCTGACGTTTGTGCGTCCGCTCGGCCTCTGTGGCAAGCGCCCAGCCGAGAAAAGGCTGAAGTGCGCTGAACGCCGCGGGCCAGTCGCTCTCCGCCATGGTCATGCTCCGTTACCGTCCGGCATAGAACCCAACATAATCCTCCACCACGCTATAGGCGTGGCGGACGCAGATTTCCTGGTGCTGCAACGGCATATGGGTTTTTGCACCCGAGGCCAGCACATCTTGCATATGTTCGAGCGTTGTGCCGTCCTCCATAAGAATGTCGCGGAGTAATACCTTGCTATACTCCTGGCTGAATTTCTGACCCGCATTTTCCGCCTTGGGGAAATAGGTTCGCGTCTCCCATATCGTCCGGTCTGCGCTCATCGGCCAGAAGTGGTGGGTCAGATAGGTCCCATTGCTCGGGAAAATGGAGAAGTTCGGGAATATCCAAAAAACATCAATGGACCAGTCCGGCCGTCGGGTCGGATTGACCCCGGCCGGCAGGTTGTCCATGGCAAGACCACGCTCAACAACCACCGAACTCCCGAACTGATAGGCCATGCCGGCTACCGGAGTCGGCGTATAGTCCAGGTTGCCGTACGACGAGGTGCGACGATGTCGTTCGTACAGGTCCAGACTCAGGAAGTGGCAATACGGGTTGGTCTCGCTCGTAAAGGCGGCTGCCGCCGATGCCTTATGGCGCACCGGGAAGTGATAACCCTCCTGAAAGGCGTCTTGGGCGACTTTCCAGTTGGCTTTGATCTCCGTTCGCCAGCAGAAGCGCGTCGCCGAAAGCTCGGGGAATGGATAGCCTTCCAGCCCAGGCACGACCTCCGCCAGGTAGGCCCGTAGCGTTTCGGTCGGGTTCGGGTCGAGATGGATGAAGATGAAGCCCGCCCAGGTGTCTACGGCCACGGGGGTCAGTCCGAGCCTGTCTTTTGGCACTCCACAGAAACGCTGTTCGTCGGGGATGAAGGTCAGTCGGCCGTCCAGGCCGTAGCTCCAGCCGTGGAATTTACAGGTGAAATTCCGACACCTCCCCGCGTTATCCCACACGACCTTATTCCCCCGGTGGGAACACATATTGTGAAAGGCATGTATCTGACCGCCCTTGCCGCGAACGACCACAACCGAGGTCCGGCAGACCGGCAGAGCGGCGACTACATAATCGCCGGGATGCGGAATGTCTTCAATCCGACCCACATTCAGCCAGACATTCCGAAAGATACGTTCTCGCTCTAAGGCAAAATACTCACGAGAGATGTAGGGCTCGATAGGAATCGGGGCAGTTCCAAGATGCGGATACTTGTCATTCCAGCGGTCGTCGCTCTGGTCAGGAGCCGCATGCTCTCCAGCACCGGTCGGCTGCCTGTCCTTCACTGCTCCCTCCCTTTATGAGTCCACCCCCTCTCGTCACAACGCAAGAGGAACAGGGGGTGCCCCTCTTCGAATCTGAGGGGAAGCTTTAATCGGCGACGGCCGCGGCGGGCTCGGCGTGGACGCGAAAGTCTTCCCGGTGCAATCCCGGCATCACGTCTGCAGCAAAACGGCGTAGATTCTCTTCCGCCCGCTGTATGGGCATCCCGCCATATTTGAAGATACCGATGAAGTGTTCGGTATCAACTTTGTTCCGAATGAACTCGATCTTCTCCAGACACATCTCGGGCGTGCCCACGCACTGAAAACTGATGAAATAATCGTTGACCGCCTGCGGCCCCATCTTTTTGCTGGCCTGACCCATTTTGTCGTAGTATTCGTAGCCTTTTACACCGGCGTGCGCGCCGTGCGAAAAACAGTAGTGCTCATCCGCCGACTGCCAATAGGCCCCCATATATTTCCGGGCACCATCCATGGCCTTGGCCTCGGTATCGTCAACATAGACAAAGCAGCCGACAATGGGCTTGACCGGCTCCTTGCCCAAGCCTCGACAAATGGCATTATAGCGTTCCAACTCTTCAGCGGTGGTGTCCCAGTCGCGCTGCGGAATCACCAGCACCCCAAAACCGAGCCGGGCCATCATCTCGGCCGACTCGGGGCTGATGGCCGCTCCATACATCCGGCCCGTAAAGTCGGTAGCGGGCTGCGGACGGATGCTCATTTCAGGAATCTGAAAAAAATCGCCGGTATGTGAGAAGCGTTCGTTCATGAGGGCCTTGGTAACCACCTCGGCAGCCTCGGTAAAACGCGCCCGCGAGGTATCCATGGCCACGCGAAAGCCGTCATATTCGATCTGTGCGGCTCCCCGACCAAAGCCGAGCAGCAGCCGCCCACCGGACTGAATATCGAGCATGGCGATCTGCTCGGCGACGCGCACCGGGTCGTGCCACGGCAGCACCACGACCGCGCTGCCAAGCTGGATGCGCGAGGTCCGAGCGGCCATAAAAGTCAGGTATTGGAGCACATCAGGCACCATGGTGTAATCATCGAAGTGATGCTCCACGCTCCACAACGAATCGAATCCCAGGGGCTCAACCAGGTCGGCCAAGCGCTGTTCTTCCCGATACACCTCGTGGTCGGGCTGCGGCCGACCCAGGTTCTGATGAATAATATCCACACCGACTTTCATGGCTCCCTCCTAGCGCGCGATACCGTGCCTCGGCTGATGCCTGTCTTATCTATGGCTGGCGACAAAGCGTTTGATGTCGTAGCCGTCCACCACACTGGGTTGGCCGAACTGCTCAACCGCGGGCGCAACTTCCGCCAAGGACAGAGTGAGATAAAACAGGCGCTTGGCGTCGTCCGGGAGTTCTTCCAGGCTGAACTGCTCCAGATAGGGCAGCACCTCTTCCATGCGCGCCAGCATGGCCTCGTAGAAGGCGGTGATGTCTTCCATAGCGCTGGCCTGACGGCGGTCGCTCCGCTCGTCTTCGGTTTCCAAGGACCAATCGATCCACTTCTCCAAGTCTTGGAACTGCTCGGGTAAGCGTGCCTCAGGCATGGGAAGCCGCCTCCTTTCCATTGGCAGCAAACGCGCGGTCAACCGGTTGCCCCTTGAGCATCTGGTCGATGACATGGTGGCTGTGGCGGACAAGAATCTCTTCGTCGTGCAGATAAAACTCTTTTTTCGCCCCGGACGAGAGCATGGACTGGGTTTCCTCGAAGGTCCGACCATCTTCCATGATAATATCGCGGAAGATCACGTTGCCGTATTCCTGACTGAAACGCCGCCCCGGCGTGGTCGCCTTGGTATAGTACTGGGTCGAGGTCCACAGCGTCTTATCCACGCCAATAGGCATGAACTGATGGGTAAAATACGACCCCTGAGAAACATCAACAAAGAACGCCGGGAAGATGACGTTCAGGTCCAACGACCAGGCCTCGCTCCGCAGCGGATTCACCCCTGCCGGCAGACCGTCCATCGAAAAGTCGCTCCGAATGACAATCTCGCCATGCTGGGCCGCCAGTTTGGCCACCGGACTCGGTTTGTAGTCCGCGCTGCCGAACAGTGACATACTGCCATGTCGCGGATACAGGGTGACATCCAGGCTGTGGGCGTAGGGGTTGTCTTTGCTGGTAAACGAGTCCGGGATGGAGCGTTTGTGCAAAAAGGCAATATGGTACACTTCCTGAAAGGCATCCTTGATGACTTTCCAGTTGGCGTTCACCTCCGAGGTCCACGAGGTGCTGGTAGTTGAGAATTCACCGAACGGATAGCCCTCCAGTCCGGTTGCCAGGTCGCCCAGATACTCCTGTAGGGTCTCGGTCGGATTGGGATCGACATTGATGAAGATAAAGCCCTCCCACACGCCCACCGCTACCCGTGTCAGGCCCAGGGTTTCTTTCTTGAGATCGAAAAAGCTCTCCTCGTCAGGCACGAACTTCAACTTCCCGTCCAGGCCGTAACTCCAGCCGTGGAACTTGCAGGTGAAATTCTGGCACGTCCCGCCCTGATCCCACGCGATTTTATTCCCCCGGTGCGAGCACATATTATGAAAAGCATGCACCGCCCCGTCTTTGCCACGGACGACAATGACCGAGGTATTGCACGCGGCCAAGTCTTGCACGAAATAGTCTCCGGCGTTCGGAATCCGTTCCACCCGCCCGACGTTCAGCCAGACTTTCTTGAAAATCCGCTCGCGCTCCAGTTCAAACTGCTCTTGTGAGATGAACACGTCCGCCGGAACCGGACCGGTCCCGAGGTGGGGATATTTATTGTGCCACTTATAGCCGCCGGCCGCGCCGTTGCCGTTTGCCGGAGTTCCGTTTGGTGTTGTACTCATTCTATTGCCTCCCTGTTTTGGTCTTCTTATTCCATAGTCCGGTATCGTGTCCGTACTCCTTGACGAGAACGGGATCAGACCAGACTGAGCATGGTGGAGAACGAACTTAAAACACGGCAGAGTTTTTTGGTCAATAACGCACCGCCAGGGCCTATGGCCTGCGGTAGAAACCGACCATATCCTCGATGACTTTATGCCCGTGCCGGACCAAGAGTTCCTGGTCCTGGAGCACGAATTCTTTTTTCGCGCCCGAGGCGAGCATGGATTGGGTTGCTTCCAGGGTGCTGGCATCCTCCAGTAGTGCCTCGCGCAGCAGCACCTTGCTGTATTCCTGGCTGAAACGCTGTGCAGTGTTCTGGGCAGCGGGGAAATACGTCTTGACTTCCCAGAGGGTCCGGTCCGGCGCGAGTGGCCAAAAATTATGCGTCAGATAGGTGCCGTCAAAAACAAACACATCAAAATTAGGGAAAATCATATTGGCATCAAAGGCCCAAAACTGACTCCGGGTCGGATTCACCCCCGGCGGTAAGTCAGCCATCTCCCAGTCACGCTTGACAATCGACGCGCCAAAGCGATGGGCCAGGAGTTCGACCGGGCTCGGCTGATGGCCGGGATTCCCAAAGACGGACATGCGGTGGTTGCGTTCATACAGCCTAAACGCAAAAGCGTGCGCATACGGATTGTCCGGGCTGGTAAATGAATCGGGCAGGGAACGCTTATGTAAGAAGGGCACATGATAGGCTTCGTGAAAGGCGTCTTTGAGCACCTTCCAGTTGGCCTTCAGTTCCGTAGACCAGGCATAGCAGGTCGTCAGGTGCGCAAACGGATAGCCCTCCAGTCCGGCTCCAAGCTCACCGAGATGTTCGGTGAGGGTTTCCGGCGGGGTCGGGTCGAGATTGATAAAGATAAAGCCTTCCCACATCTCGACCCGGACCGGCGTCAGACCGAGCCGGTCTTTTTTGAGATCGCAAAAGCGTTCTTCATCCGGAACGAATCTCAAGCTGCCGTTGAGACCGTAGCTCCAGCCGTGGAATTTACACGTAAAATTCTGACACGAGCCCTGTTGATCCCAGACGATCTTATTACCCCGGTGGGAACACATATTATGGAACGCCTGCAGGACGCCGTCCCGGCCCCGCGTCAGGATAACCGACGTATCACAGACGGGCAGGTCTTTGACAAAATAATCTCCAGGCCGGGGAAGCTGTTCGATGCGGCCCACATTGAGCCAGGTCTTCTTATAAATGCGCTCTCGCTCCAACTCGAAGTATTCCGTTGAGACGCACGGCTCAATCGGAATCGGCCCGGTTCCGAGTTCCGGGTAAGCCTCGTGCCAGATCGTGCCGTTCGTGCCGGCATCCGTGTCGTGGTGTGTTTGTATAGCCATATGAGGAACACCCTTTCTCTTGCGGCCACCAGTTCGGCCCGCCTTTCCAATCTCATACCACTCTTGCGGACAAGACAGTATAGCGCCGGGAAAAACACCCGGCGAGTGATCCGCCGCTCTGGCCTCGTCCTGCCCCTCGGCCTGGCTGAGACCAACTCTCTGCCAGCCCTCCCGAGCAGTGCTACGTCGGGAGGGGACGGTTTGCAGTGGCATCAAAAAGCAGTACAACAGGCAGGCCACAGCACTCTATTCACACGGGAGGCGTATATGGATGTATTGATTACCGTCACATGGCGCGCAGGAGCGAGTCAGGCAGAGAATAGAGCCGCGGCCCAGGTCGTCCAGGAACGGCTCATGAATCCCTTTCCCGGTGTGACCATCATCAACACAGTGGCCGACCTCGGCAAACGCAAACTGTACGTCATCGCGGATGTCACCGAGCATGCCGTCAACGATATCCGAACGACCCTGGAGCTAACGACCCAACCGGCAATCGAGAGCGTGGAGATTGCCCTTGTCGTGGACGGGAAGAAGGCCATCAATACCTATCTGGCGATGTAACCGCGGCTCTTGTCTTGATTGCTGGCCTACCATTCCTCCCCGAACGGCTGGATATCAAGCTCAAAGGTCCAGCCCGAGAGTCGTATTATGTCGCACAGAAAGTTTTCAAACGGTCTACGGTCCGTCTCAAGCTGTCGGAGGTAGCACCTGCTCGCCCGATGTCCCATGCGCTACGAATGAATTCCCCAAGGCGGCTGTTATATCCTGGGCCTACTTTACTGGTTGCACCGAGTCTGGGGACAAGCTCTTCTCGCAGACCTGTCTTCCGGCTCTTCCGTGCGAGGGAAACAAGGAATTCTTTTGGATGCGGTATCGTGTCTGTATCGCCCGGGATTCGACTCAACGGAATTGCCAGCAAGTCCGCGACCCCTCTCCGGTCTGCCATAATCCAGGACTCGACTTCCATGACGGCGATGCGGAGGAAGAAATGCGGATGCTGTACCCCTTTGATCCAAGATTGGATGAGTCGCGGCGGACACGGGTTGGGGACATCCTGGTCAGCCAGCATAAAGACCGGAAATCCCCTGGCCGTTCTGTTCAGGCTGTCCGCCTTGTTTTGAAGATAGCCTTTTCCTTTCAAGCCAAGACGCTGGCTGACAACGATACCCAGACTTGTAAGAATTCGTCTCGAAACTGCCTCGCTCAGCACATCTTCAACTGCCAGGATAGCGCTTTTCCCGCTCATCCGAAGAAGCTCAACTGCTCAGCATCGGTCGGTCTCGTCCGGGGGAGGACAACTTCTCCAACTGTAAAACCTGATGCAAGCAAGGTACGGACCTCGTCAATATCTGCCGCTGGTTTGACCTCGGTTCCTTCTTTCGCAGGAGTGAGCAAAAGGACTTCATGACCGTCGATCCCCTGCTCCGTCAGCAGCGCATCGCTGTGGGTGCTGACAAGCACTTGCCTGCGGCGGTTGCGCTGCATTCTGGATATAAGAGGAGCCAGTTGTGCCACAATAGCCGCATTCAGCGACAGCTCCGGTTCCTCCAGCAAGAGGAGTGAATCGCCCTCCAATAACGACCACAGAAAACCGATCAGGCGCAACGTCCCATCCGAGAACTGGTCTTCTCGCTGCAAGCCCGCCTTCGGCCGCCAGTGAGAGTACAAGGCCTGAATGTGCGGGCGGCCCGTCGCCGGGTCTCGGATAAATTGGAGTTGTTCAAGCTGCGGCACGGCGACTTTCAGCGCCTTCTCAATTTTTGACAGACGAGAGCGACGGGTTTTCTCGTTTGTTTTCGCCAGGCGTTCCAGAAGCCCCTGGCCGAAAGGGTCGTCTTCGAGAACACGTCCTTGGATGGAATCGGCAAAGCGCAGGAGTTGGGGAACCAAGTGCAGGTAGGTGGTCGCTTGAAAGAAGCGGACTACAGCGCGGAAATCTCCGTTGACATTGATCTGTTCAAGAAACGTCTGAGTGAGTCGGTCCCGATCCTTTTTGTCCTCTGTATCGGGTCTATCAAGGATCTGCTGGTCTCCCTTCCAGACCCGTTCATGGGTGAGATACGGGTTTCGATAGCCTCGCGTTTCTTGACGCAGGCCAAGCGCGTACTGCCATGTCGGCGGTTCGCCGGCGGACTCGGCAAGGTGGACCTCCAGCTCGATTTCCGGGTCACGCCGTGCGGCCAAGCTCCGAATCTTCGATACCCCGCCCCGATCTTTGACGGCCTTTTGGAGCCCGCCCCCTTCGGTTTTCGCAATGTCACGAAAGAAACGGAACACATCCAGGAGGTTGGATTTCCCGGAAGCATTCGCTCCGACGATGAACTGGCGCTCGCGCAGATCGACAGCAACGTGCTGAAAATTGCGCCAGTTCTTCGCTGATAGATGGCTGACAATCATAGTAGAACTCCAGAAAATCTTACGTCACACCAATCCTAACCGTTTGCCATCCCCGCTACCATTCCTCCCCGAACGGCCGGATATCAAGCTCAAAGGTCCAGCCCGAGCGGTCCTGGTGGACGATGCTCCAGATGGTGTCGGCGATCGCCGACGTTTTAATGAAAAATTCGTCCGGTTTGTCCTTGAGCAAGGCACGCGCAAACGGCATGTCAATGCCGCCGTCAATGACCAGAAAAGACACATGGATGCCCTGCGGACCGAGGGTGCGCGCAATGGATTCGGTAAGAATACGCTGAGCGGTTTTGGTGGGCGCAAAGGCGGCAAATTGCGGGCGGCCCCGTCTCGACGCCGTATTACCCGTCACTAGTATCGCGCCCTGTCCGGCTTCGAGCATATGCGGGGTCACCGCCCGAGCCATATACAGCAGCCCCATGATGTTGACCTGAAAGTTGTGCTGAAGACTCGCCGGGTCGATTTCCAGGAAGGTACCAAAGATCGCATCAAAACTGACGGCGTTATGAATCAGGACGGTCGGAGGTCCAAGCTGCTCGGCAACGGCCGCAACCGTGGCATTCACCTCGGCTTCATTGCTGATGTCACACGGATATGCCGTGGTTTCGGCAATCTCCTGCTCGAACCGGGTAAGACGTTCCGTATTGCGTGCCAGCATGGCAACCCGGTAGCCGCCCGCGGCGAACCGGCGGACGACACCCAGCCCGGTTCCCTGTCCAACACCGGTGACAATACAGACTTTTTGCGTCATGCCGACCCTCCTCCCAGGCTGCTTGTGTCAGGCAAGTGACGACAGCATCAAACCGGACGCGCTCCGTCTTGCTCTGTCCACAGCAACCTGATAGCGCGATTCGTCACACTGAGCCATGCCAACTTCGTCAGAGCCGACCCACCCCGTCAATACACCTCTGTTTCTTATCACAATCGGCGGTACGGTCTTTGCCGTTTTGACCGCGCTCAGCATGTTGGGACCGTTGCTGGTCGCTATGTCACACGATTGGCACACAACCGTTCCAGCCGTGGCCCAGCTCGTCACCTCAGCCGCTGTCGCCTGGGCGGCCACGGCCATTGTCGTGGGTCCGTTTTCCGACGCCTATGGCAGAAAACCGATTTTACTGGTTGGTACCTTGCTAGTCGGCTTGGCTTCAATCGGCACGGCCCTGGCTCCGAATCTGCCCAGCGCGGCGGTCTTTCGCATCCTTGCCGGCGTGGGTGGGGGCATGGTCCCACCCACGTGTATTGCCTTGCTCGGCGACCTCCTGCCCGCTGAAAAACGGGCGCTGGGGGTCGCCGTGGTGACGACCCAGCCGGGTCTGAGCAGCGTGCTCGGTGTCCCGTTCGTCACCCTCATCGCCGCGTATGCCGGCTGGCGAGCGGCGTTCCTGGCCGTGGGCGCTGCCTTGCTGTTCTGCACGCTGCTGGTGTTTCTCTATACACCGGAGCGCAACGCACAGCGAAAGCGGCTCGTTCTTGGCAGCCGCCTCAGACAGGTCGGACGTTTTTCGGTGACCTGGCTGCTGGCCTTCACCAACCTCACCGTCCGGACCGCCTACGGGCTCATTATGACTTTCTTTCCTCCGTTTCTCCAAGTGACGTATCACCTCAGCACCGCAGAGATCGCCCTGCCGGTTTCCGTTGTCGCCCTCGGTACAACCTGCGGTCTCTTCCTGGGCGGAAAAATAGGAAAAAGCCGAAGGCGTTTGTCCATAGCGGCGGTCACGGCGCTCATTGCGACGCTGCCTGGTATGGCCGCTTTTTTATTGAACGACAGCCTGTGGCTGAGCGTGGCTGTCACCAGCGTGTTTATGGTGCTCACCATGCCGCTGGCAACCCTCCTTTTTGTTGTCGGCGTCGATGTAGGCGGAACGGCGAGAGGAACGCTGACGGGTGTCTTATCCGGCAGTGGCTATGCCAGTTATGCGGTTGGGGCCGCTATCGGGGGACTGGCGGTGGCCCACATCGGCTACGCCGCCCTGTCCTATGCGCTTGTCGCTTCAACCCTGAGCAGCGGTCTGCTGCTGACCCTGCTGATTCAAACCCGGGCCGAAGACCGGGCGCGGGCATATTTTCGTCAACCGTCATGAGCCCCACCGGGCAACCACAGGGGGTTGCCCCTACCATTCCTCCCTGGATTCCCTCGCTCAGGCGTACAGGGCGATACAGCGGACCTCGATGCTCCAGCGCTCGGGCGCGTCGGGAGGGGTGGATGGGTCCTGATAGGCGGTGTGAAAGCTGAAGGTGCACGGCGTTTTTGTGTCGTCGCTATCGGCCCGACGGCCTTCTGAGCGGGCGAGCGGCCCGGCCGAGTCCCACTGCTTGATCAGCAGGGCCTCATCCCGAGTCATGGCCGGGTAGGAATACCACTGGTGTCGCGGCGCGTACTTGGAAAAGTAATTCTCGCCAACCCGATCCTGATAGTGAATTTCGAATACTACCAGGTCTTCGGGATGTACGCTCTGCGCGTCGCATAACGCCAGGGGATGGGTCGCGACCGGCTCCGCGGCGATATTACGCCAGACATTAATGATGGCGAAGCGTCCGTCCGTAGCGAGCACCTGGTGCGCCTTTTCGGGCGCAACGAGCGATTGGCCCTGGTCGAGCACCGAGCGGAGCGTGTCGTTGCCACCGGGCGGTTGGGCGAGTTGTTGCAGCCGCTCCGGAGCGCTTCGCAGGGTATAATCCCCATGGGCGATAGAGGCCGGACCCTGCACCTGCTGTCCGCCACGAATGCGTCGCTGGCTTTGCTTGCCCGCGGCCGACCGGACATTATGGTCAAAGGCCGCGACGGAGGCCGCCCCAGTCGCTTCTCTAACGATCTGGGTGCATTGGCGGTAGTAGTCCTGGATGACTTCCCGATGATCGAAAAAATCGAGGTCCGGACGCTCAAGGGGGCGGGTCAGGAGTTCAAAACCGTTGGCCTCAAGGCTGCGAGGCGCGTGTCCGTTCTGCCCATCCCCTTCCGCTAGCAATCGAGCATTGTGGACTGGCATCTGCCGCTCATCAAAGACGACTCCCTGCATGCCGCTGTCGCTGCCGTCCGCATCGCGTCGGAGCAGCACTTTGCCGTTGCGGTAGAGCGAACTCTGAAGAGAGGAGTCGAGGTAGTTGAGCCAACCCAAACTGTCCGTGTCGCCGGTGGCCGGTGCTGTGACTCTGGTCATATATTTTCCTTCCAAGCTGTGAACGGATGCCGCCCCAGATTTGAGCGTAGATCATATCGCCCACCCGCCTCATATGACAAGGCATCTTCCTCTACTTGACACTTCCATCCTTCCTCTGCTTTTGTGTTCTGCTATCCGGGAGCCTGAGCGAGAAACCCGACGTTCCAGCTTTTCGGCTTTCTATGACTATAAGGAGAGCATCGATGAAGAGACGCATCTATTTCAACGCCTTTCATATGAACTGTGTGGTCCATCAGTCCCCCGGCCTGTGGGTCCGCGACGATGACCATATGACCGAGTACACCGACCTCAATCAGTGGGTCGAATTTGCAAAGATCGTCGAACGGGGAAAATTCGATGCCATCTTCCTGGCCGACGTGCTCGGCGTGTACGATGTGTTTCGAGGCAACCGGGAAGCCGCGCTGACCGAAGCCGCCCAGATACCGGTCAACGATCCCATGCTGCTCATCCCGGCCATGGCCTATGCCACCGAGCATATCGGGTTCGGTTTTACGAGCTCCATCATTCAAAACCACCCGTTCACGTTTGCTCGCCTCATTTCCACCCTGGACCATCTCACCAAAGGTCGGATCGCCTGGAATATTGTGACGTCATATCTCGAAAGCGCAGGTCGAAACTACGGCCAGGCCGGTTTAGCAGAGCATGATAATCGCTACGACATCGCGGATGAGTACTGCGACGTGTGTTACAAACTGTGGGAGAAGAGCTGGGAAGATGATGCCGTGCTTAAAGATGTTAAGCGCGGGGTTTATGCCGACCCAACCAAAGTCCACGATGTCAGCCATGAAGGCAAATACTATAAGGTTGAAGGCTGCCACCTGGCTGAACCCTCCCCGCAACGGACGCCCGTCTTGTTTCAGGCTGGTGCCTCAGATCGGGGTCGTGCCTTCGCGGCTCAGCACGCGGAAGCTGTTTTTGTCATTGGCTCAAAGCCTGAGGTCGATGGCCAGTATATTAAGGATATCCGCAAGATCGCTCGCAAGAACGGCAGGAACCCAGAGGACATCTTGTGTTTTGCATATATGAAGGTGATTACCGGTGAGACCGAAGCCGCGGCGAAACGGCGCTATGAAGAGTACTTTGAGCAGTGCAGCTACGATGGCGGGCTCGCCTTGTTAAGCGGCTGGAGCGGCATAGACTTCGGGCAGTTTGAGCCAGACCAGCCGCTTGAGTATATCGAGACCAATGCCATTCGCACCCTCGTTCACAGCTTTACCGAGGGTGATCCAAATCGCAAATGGACGTTGCGAGACCTCGCCCGCTATGTCGGTATTGGCGGAGCCGGCCCGGTTCTGGTCGGCACGCCCGAGAGCATTGCCGACCAGTTCGAGGACTGGATAGACGCGGGAGTGGACGGGTTTAACCTGGCCTATGCCACCACGCCGGGTTCATTTGAGGAGTTTGTTGACGGAGTGGTGCCTGTGCTGCAAAAACGCGGTCGCATGCAAAAGGAATATCGGGAAGGCACGTTGCGCGAGAAGCTGTACGACAAGGGACCACGGCTCAGCGTACCGCACCCGGCGGCCCTGCACCGACAGTCCTTATTGGGTGCCAGGAGTGAGGCGGACCGGAGCGCCCCGAATAGTCACCCAGCGGCCAGCGCGTCAGTGGCAAAGTAAGGCAAGCACTGAGGTGTCGGCTGAGCGCAGCTTCAGCCGACACCTCAGCTAAACTCCATCTCGTCAGCAAAATCCCAGACCCGCAGCACGCCCGGTTTAACCCGAATCAGCACAAGGTCGGCCTCGCGGAAGGTCTCAACATAAGCCGGTCCCTGCTTGGCTCCCAGATAGCGCGTGGCGATCCGCTGGATAGTCTCAAACGCGTCCGCCCGCTCGATACTGGCCTCCCCGCGTACCTCAATCCCCCGGTAGGGAGGGCTATCTTCGGCCACACTGATACTCACCTTCGCATCGCGCCGAATATGACGAGCCTTAGTATCCTCGCTCGCGACCGCAACTGAGAATCCGCCGTCTTGCCACTCGTGCCAGACGGGTGACATCAGGATCGTCCCGTCTTTGAAATGCGTCGCCAGGATTGCGCATTTGGGCTGATCCAGGAAATCGCCAAGGTCTTCGGGGTGTAGATTCTTTCGCATGATTCTCCCTCACCGCCGGCTAGCTACGGGTAGACGCAGGGCCGCGTAGACCACTCGTACACAACGCCCTCGGCCGTCAGCCTGCCGGATGCCGACGCTGAGGCCGACGTTTCAATCTCCCTCACAACCGCGGTCGGTATCTCGCTCGGGTTGACCAGCCGCCCGTCAACAAAGATATCAACCACCAGGTCGGGCCCGCTATCGGTTTCCATCAGTCTAATCGTCCGAAAAGCCGCATACCTTGGCCCCCCGCACCGAAGCCGGCTTCTCGGTACAGCGGGTATACCAGGCGACCACATGGGGGAAATCCGCGTCCAGCTTCAAATCTCCCCGCGCTCCATAGCCCCAGTCGAGGCAGCCAACCCAGGGGAAGGTCGCGATGTCGGCAATCGTGTACTCGTCACCCACCAAATACTCCCGACCGTCCAGACGTTTTTCCAACACCCCCAGGAGTCGCCGGGCCTCATTGGTATAGCGCTCGGTCGGGTAGGGAATGCGCTCTTTGGCGAATTTATAGAAGTGGCCGAACTGCCCGAACATGGGTCCGACCCCAGCCATCTGAAAGAACAACCACTGGATGCATTCGCTGCGTCGGTGGGGGTCAGCCGGCAGTAGCTTGCCCGTCTTCTCCGCCAGGTATAACAGCATGGCCCCGGACTCAAAAATGGACAGCGGCTTCCCGCCCGGACCGTCGGGGTCAACCATGGCGGGGATTTTCGAGTTAGGACAGACCGCGATGAACTCCTCGCTGAACTGCTCGTTCTCCAGGATATTCACCTTATGGGCCTCATACGCCAGCCCCAATTCTTCGAGAGCGATACCTGCCTTCTGGCCGTTCGGGGTTGCCAGTGAATAGAGTTGAATGCGGTCAGGGTGTTCGATGGGCCACTTCTTGTCACTCATAGAGTCTCCTTCTGCGGACTAGGCCAGCTTCATTTCCTTTGCAAAGTGTTCCATGAGGCGCATGAGTTCGGCAAATTCATTCGTCCAGGCGCGGAACGACAGATAGACGTGATGCACTCCCAGCTCGGCGTAGCGTGGAATGTCCTGAATGAGCTGATCCACGCTCGGTGCCCCGAGCGGCAGCATGCAAATCTGCAAGTCGTCCGGATTGCGGCCGGCCTGAGAGGTCAATTCCCGTAGGGCTGCCAAAGGCTCTTGGATATCATCCGGTCCCTTGCCCATGGCAATCCAGCCATCGCCACGACGCGCTATGCGGCGCAGGGCGCCCTTGGTCATCCCCCCGACAAGAATGGGCGGGTGCGGCTGCTGGACCGGCTTGGGAATGAATTTGATGTCGGCGAACTGAAAATGCTTGCCGCTAAACGCCGGCGTTTCCTGCGTCCAGACCGCCTTGAAGATATCCATGGTCTCATTCGTGCGGGCTCCCCGCTCTGTGATCGACGTGCCCAGGGCGGTAAACTCCTGCTCCAGCCAGCCCGCCCCCACGCCGACAACCGTCCGTCCGCCGGATAAGACATCGATGGTGGCAAGGGCCTTTGCCGCGGCTAAGGGATGCCGGTAGGGAAGAATCAGGACTGCGGTGCCGAGCTTGACGGTTGTCGTCTTATACGCCAGGGCCGCCAGGACGGTGAGCGGATCAAGAAAAGGGTCTTCCGGATTGAAGGCATAACTTCCCTCAATCTTGGACGGGAAGACAATATGGTCGGCTACCCACAGCGTCCCATAGCCCAGCGCTTCCGCAGTGGTGGCTGCGGTCAAAATCCGCTCAGCCGGGTTTTCATGCGCAAAGGCGCTGAAGTGAGGCAAAATAATTCCGTAGTCCATGCTGGTCCTTTCTTGGAAGCGCTGAGTTTGAAGGCATACACCTATAATTTCTTCTCGTCACTCCTCCTCAAATCCAAAGGGGTCAAACCGGAGTGTCCGGCAAACTTGGGCGGAATCTCAATCAACGCCTTGTTGATAGGTACCGGTACGGGATTGAGGTCTATCGCCTCTAACGGTAGCGCCACCTCAATGAGTTTCTTTCGTCGTGGCATGGCCCGCGTCTCACCCATGCGCTGACCCCGTTCTGTGTAATATCGTTTCAGTCATCTTTTTGAATTCCACGTAACATTTCGTAACGCTTTGGGCGTGTGAACCGATGGCGCCATCAGCCGGTTTGAGAAAAAAGACGGGCTTTCTCGCCTCCTGCGCCATAGGCATTAGACTCTGATAATGGCGAACCAGCCCCACACGATTGGGATCATCGTCTTCAGCTATGGGACCTCCTGTTTGAGCAAGAACATATTCCAGATACGTCGTCGGTATTCTCTCGACCCATCTCTGATACGCTTTCACGGGACGGCTTTTTCGCTCGATATGCTGCATGACAATATACCCTGCCGGTGTCATTGTGCCGGAGGGGAGTGGAATGTGCAGATTCTCTGGTTTTTGTTCCAACCTCTGCTTCCAGCCGCGGCGCCACATTCTCAGCGTAGGCCCGAGGTTTTTGAGACCCTGAAGAGAATAGAGGTCAGGAGCGAGAGGGGAGATTACGTAGTCTGCGGCAATCAAGGACGAGCGGTTGATCGCTCCAAGATTTGGTCCGACGTCAATCAGGACGATATTTGCACCAACCTTCTCGGCAGCCGTATAAATGATACGGTAAAATGCGGTGATCGCACGAAACGCGGCAGGGTCATGATCCAGGCAGCGAGGCCAACTGTCCGAGAGCTTATCCTCAAACTGGGACAACCCAAGGTCACCAGGGATCAGATACAGGCCGTCCCGAATGCTCTCCGTATGCGCCGGATCAATATCGCCAGTTCCTTCTAAAATTGGTGAGATACAGGGCAGAATACTTTGATGCTCTTGTTCCTTCTCCGGCCAGAGCATTTCCAGGCGCTCTTCATCCAGAAACATACTCGAAAGATTAGCCTGCGGGTCCAGGTCGGCTGCCAATACCTTTTGCCCCAGTTCCATCATCATCCAGGCAATGTGGTAGACTAATGTCGTTTTCCCCACACCCCCCTTATTATTGAAAAAGGCGATTGTTCTCATGGTTTAGCCTCAAACACCTTTACAAGGAAAAAGGCCGCCTGGCTAACATCAAACTCAGCAAGCGGGTTCCCGTTTGTGCGCAGAACATCCTGGACTGTCGCTATCCCGCGACCGAACTGATTGACATAATCGAGGTTCTTCATAGCCTCGGCTATTTTTGGATTCCGGTAATCATTCTGGTGAGGAAAATTAGCAGCAGCACCGTATAGTCCACCTGGATTCTGAATTTCGATCCGGTCGGAAAACCAATAAAACCGAATCGGCGCATTCGACTGATAGTCACGATGCATAACCGCATTCATCAGCAATTCACGAATGACCCACTGTGGATACGGAGTGATCTGTTTTTCCCGTAAGGCGGAAACCGGAACGGGACGAGACGGAAAGAGCGTTTGGACAAACGCCTCCAATGTGTGAAGGCTTGTAGGCAGGTCTCCTGTGAATCTTCGCTCGTCAAGAATGTCAGATTCCAAGCCGGCTCCAGCGTAGCGAACATACTGAATATACGAGCCAGGCAACCAATTTTGTGGCGCTTCCGAAAACAACAGGGCTCCAGCGTTCGTGACACATTGGTTCCCTATGTCCCATAACCCCAGGGCGGCCATCTGCTGCAATATGTCGCGATTGTTCTCCGCGATGATCTCTGGAGCCACAGCGGCGTTTCGGTAATCATCGAAGAGTGAGTGGACGATTTGATCCTGGCCACAGCCAAGACAGGGCTGCATATCAAATGTTCTGGCATTATGTATCCGACGCTCGGTGAGTATGCGTTCGTCCTGTTCGTTAGCGATGCCCCGACGTGGGCCAACCCGAATCCAGACCCTCCCACGGTAGCGAACCGGCGGCATGTTGGACGGCTGAACTTCCACCACGGCAATATCGCCTTCGGGAAAAGAGCGTTTGTAAACGGCCAGAGACGGCAGAGGGACAATCTGGCCAGAGTCACGTTCGTCGAAACGGTACGTTCCACATTATCGGCCTCGATATCTGTCAGAAGCGCCTTGATTGTTTCGTCGGTCAACACGGGGCCTCCCCTTTGGCGAGATGTTCGGCTCGATTGAACTTTCCTCGTACATACTCCGTGACCCGTCGGTACAGGTCCATTTCGCCATCGGAGAATTCATATTCGACGCTATACGCCCTTCGTTCCAGGAAGAGTGGTCGGCCATCAAACTTGAGCAAGTCTTCCTTGACCACCGCTCCGCGCGTAATTTCTTCAAGTCTGGGCATGGTTGCGTCGGAACCTTTTTTGCTCCGGCTTACTTTACCTCAAGTATTTCTCTTGCGTATAGTGTAGGCTATGTGCTTCCAGGGCGTGCCCCTCACTTACGCTGGGCGGGCAAGATGCCCGCGCTCCCAGGAAATGAACTATGCCGGACAGCCAACACCGCCGACCGCTGAACCTCCGCCAACTGCTGGTTTTCCTCACCATCGGTTTTGTGTCGCTGCTCTTCTGGCATACGCCGTTTCTCTACCCGATTAAAATTTTCGTTGTCTTTATCCACGAAGCGGGCCATGCGTTCACCACGGTTCTCACCGGCGGACAGGTGATCTCCATGGTGGTGACCCCGTGGCAGTCGGGTTATGTCCAGCATGTCGGTGGCAACCCACTGTTCATTGCTGCTGCCGGCTATATCGGCAGTGCGCTTTTTGGCGGCCTGCTGCTCCTGCTCTCAACCCGGGACGAATGGGCTTCAGTGATCTTCTTTGGACTGGCCGTCTTCTTTGGGCTGGTGACGCTCGTTTTTGTGCGCAATGGCTTTGGGCTGGTTTTTGGCTGCGGGACGGCCCTGAGCTTTGCCCTGCTCTCGCGACGGCCCTTTCCGGGGACGCACTATATCGTGGACATCCTGGCGGTCACGAGTTCGTTGTACGCCGTGTACGATCTGACAGATTTCTTGTTTATCGGTATGCGCACAGACGCGGTCATTTTGGCGGAGCTGACCGCGGTGCCGGCTTTTATCTGGGCCGGGCTGTGGAGCGTACTCTCGCTGGCCATCGTCTGGGGAGCCGGAAAGCGGGCGGTACGCCATACTCCCCGGACTGCCGACGAAGAGACGCGGGAGTTTGAATAGCCGCGGTGCCCCCCTTCAAGGCTTAGTCTTTTCTAAAGGCGAGCGCCCAGGCGCCCACAATCACATACTTAACATTCTTCGTGTTCAGTAAGCGGATGAACTCGCGCAGATCGCTCGATAATTGCCTCATTGGGATTCTCGGGCATGATGAGCTCAAGCAATATCTGAAGCTTCTCGTCACCGGACAGGGATTGATAATACGCGTATTCGGCTTCGTCCGCTTCCTCGAAGCTGTCAAATTTCCGAACCGTCTTTTTCATGAGGGACAGAGCCACTACAGCGGCGTCGCCAGCAGCGACGAAATCCGGCTGGTGTCAACCACAACGATTTTCTCTTTCAACTTGGCAATCCCGTCGTTGATGAGCACTTTGTCTCGATACTCGCCGGCGCTATACACCTCGGTGCTGCCGTAATCGACCGGGTCCAGATGGGTCTGGAGGACCACATAGTTGGCCCGGGCCTCAATCACGCCGTTGTCCTCACCGATGATCCGCACCCCGCTGACCACGTGGCGGTACAGATGGGGCGCATAATAATTGGCCTTGCGGTAAGCGGTCACCCGATCCTGCAACATGCCGCGGCTGTCACAATAGATCAGCGAGATGGGCAGGTTCTGCGACACATTCTCATGGGGGATGATTTGATACAGACAATCTTCGACAAAAAAGTTCGGCCAGTCTTCGAGTTCGTCATTATCCAGACAGGCCACATAGGCGTACAGCAGGTCTTCGACCGCAAAACGGGTTTCAATAGCACTCATGCCACTCATGGCTCTCGCCCTCCCCGCTTACGCGCCAGCGTGAAAACCCATGGTGTCACGGTAATAGCCCCAGAACCCACGGATGGCGGTTTCCGTAATCAGGCTCTGTTCGTCTGCGACCTCGGTGCCCCCCATTTCAACAAACGACGTTGCGCTGCGGTCGCCCGTCACCGATTGCTGGACAATCTCGGCCGCATAGCCGTCTTCCATGGAAATCAGGCCGGCCGGACCAACCAGGTTGGCCTGTTTCAGACGAATCTCACGCATTTCCTCGTCGTCGTCCTCATAGCCGAAATAGGTGAAGATCAACTCAAAGCGATCCGGCGCCTTGGGCAGGACCTGCCGGACGGCCAGCGTATTGGCAATCTGCTGAACAATCAGACAGGGAAAGATGGTCTGGATAAAGAGGCCTTCAAACTCGGGCCGCCCTTTGAGCACGGACGGGTCGGCAAGCTGATAGCCCTTTTGATAACTGTGCAGCCCGGATTCATATGTCGAGAGATCTTCCTCGGCCTGCGGTTTGGCGTGCAGCACGTCGTGGCGCGAGTGAGTATCCATGATGACACCGCCCTGTTGCGACGACCGGTACAGGCCAAACGTGGCGTGAAACACATGCAGCAGGCTGGCGTGATACGGGTCTTTAACGTTTTCAAAATACAGCTTCCAGTTGGCGTTCACCCACTGGCGGGTATGGCCCAGGACCTGGATGGGACGATTGAAAAGGCGGTCCAGCCATTCTCGCATGGGCGGACTGAGATAGTCCTCCAGCGGCTCAACGTCCGGGTTGAACGAGGCGAAGATCAGGCCGCGATAGGCGGCAACGCGGAGTTTGTGCAGGCCATGTTTAGACCGATCAAAATCCTCGCCATAGCCGCCCACACCCCCAATCCCTTTCTTGAATGGCACCCCGGTCAGATTGCCTTTGAGATCATAGCTCCACTGGTGGTAGATGCAGGTATGGGTCGGGCGGTTGCCGCTCAGTTCACGGCAGACCATGGCGCCGCGATGCGCGCAGCGATTCACGAAGGCGTTCAGGCCGCCCGCTTTGTCGCGCGTGACCACAACAGGCGTGTCGCCGATAAAGGTAGATTTGAAATCACCCGGCTGCGCCACTTCCGCTTCGAGCCCCACATAATTCCAGATGGGGCCGCGAAAGAGCTTATCCTGCTCCTGGGCGTAAATGTCGGGGTCATAAAAGACCTGATAGGGCACCCGCGCGCCGCCCTCTGCCGGCCAAGAAAAAGAAGTCCCGTTGCTGCCGTTTCCGTTGTGTTGTGTCTGCATACGCCTACTCCACTGGCAATCCGTATAGCTTCGACGCATTATCGCGTGTCATCTTTTGTTTATCTGCTTCCGGCACATCCTGAAAGGCTCGCTCCAGCGTTTCCTGGGTGTGCGGAAAGGTGGAGGCCTGGTGCGGATAATCGGTGGACCACATGAAGTTCTCCGCCCCACCGGCCAGGGTGTAGGTCTTGAGCCCCATGGGGTCATCAATAAAAGTGGCGTACATCTGGCGCTGGAAGTACTCGCTCGGTTTGAGCGACAGCTTCACCCCATAGCCTTGCTTAAACCGCCGATAGTATTTATCCGCGCGCTCCAATAAATGCGGCACCCAGGCGATATCGCCTTCGGCGGAGACAAACTTGAGTTGCGAGAAGCGTTCCAACACCCCGCTGAAGACCAGCCGTAAAAAGGAATGCTGCATCTCACTGGGGCGAATAATCATGCGCACATACAGCTCGGCAATGTCCGATTCGTCCTGTTGGCTGTCCTTACTGCGTCCGGTCGCCAGATGCAGCGACAGGGGCATCTCAAGCTCTTGGGCCGTCGCCCAAAAGCGCTCATAGGCCGCCGAGCCGTAGGGCTGGTCGTCGGGCGGCGAGGCCCAGATCATGGCCCCCTTGAGACCCATTTTTTTACAGCGCTCAAGCTCGGCGCAGCCCTGCTCGATATCAAACAGAGAGATCAGACCCAGGCCAGCGAACTTTTTTGAGTCATAACTGCAAAACTCGGCCAGCCAGTCGTTATAGACCCGAAAGCAGGCGTGTTGCAGCGCGGCGTCTTCCAGCCAGAACAGGACAAAGGCGCAGGTGGTGTACAGGACTTCGGCCTGAATACCGTCCAACTCCATGTCTTTCAGCCGAGCCGCGGGGTCCCAGCCACCGGGCAGGGCGTCCTCGGGTCCGGCTTCCATGAAGTCCTTATTAAACGTCTGACCGGCAGCAAACGCCCCGGAGAGGCGGAGCGGCGGCAGGTCTTCACACATAAAGAAGTGGCCTTTTTTATCCCCAGGATTTTTGACCACCCTGGGGGCTTGGTCACGAAACCGTTTCTCTATGCGGTCCACCCACAATGTCGGCGGCTCGCACATATGGGAGTCAGCAGAGATGATCTTATACGCCACGGTCCTCTCCTTAGACTTCGAGCTCAATCACCCGCCCATCCCGCTTCTTCATGTCTACGAATTCGACATACGAGCGAACGGCGTGGGCCTGCTCGATCTTACCTTCCATCTCGCCGGCAGGGCTGGTGCCTTCACCCGCGTTCTTGCGGGTCACGTTAATAAACGAGCACTCCTGGCCCAGGGTCAGCGCGTTATGCCAGGTGCCCTTATAGATGAAGGCCGCCTGACCGGGATCGACATTAAAGGCTGCAACGTTGTCATAATCAAACGCATATTCCTCAGGGCCGCCCTCGCGGCTGTCGGGAGGCGGAGCGACGACCAGAATCAAAGAGCCCTGCACAGGGATAAAGGTCTGGTTGTAGGAAAAATGGATGGCCATCTGATCCATGATTCTGGCGTTGGGTCGATACTGAAACGACAGCATTTCCATGGCCACCCGGCCCTCTTCGACCTCGGGATAGATCAGCTTTTTCTGTTCCAGGACTTTCCCGTAGGGCGCAAAGGCTTCGGCGGTAAGCGGTTTGATTTTGACCTTGACGTGTTCGGCCATCGGACATCCCTCCTTGATAATTCCAGGCGTATCACTCGTGCGCGGCTTGCAGCATACCAAAGCCGGCGGTCCGGTGACAGAGGTTGAGCGGACACTTTGCTCCGCCGACCTCGCGGTCAGGATACCTCAAGCGGCTATGCCTGCTCCCGACTCGCGATGGATGATGACAGCAAGCCACCGTCCACGAGCAGGGTCTGGCCGCGAATAAAATCGGCATCCTCGGAGCACAGAAAGGCGGCCACCGCGGCAATATCTTCCGGCCGGCCTGTCCGACCGGCCGGGGTCTGAGGAATGACATCGCGTTCGTACTGTGCGTAGGCAGCCTCCCCGCCGGCGTACATTTGGGCCGAATCGGTCTGAATCAGACCGGGGTTAATGCCGTTGACGGCAATCCCACGCGGGCCGAGTTCGTGCGCCAGATACATCGTCATGTTTTCCAGAGCCGCCTTGGCCGCACCCAGCAAGCCGTGGCCGGCCAGCATGCGCAAGGAATCAATGCCGGATATGGTAACGATTTTTCCCTGGCGTCCGGCCATCAAGGGCACCGCTTCCTGCACGGCAACCAGGGTGCCGGTGATGGTCAGATCAAAGGTCCGGGTCACATTGTGTTCGCCCTGGCGCAACAGCGGCCGAAAGGCGGTGGCCGCGGCATTGGCGATAAATATATCCAGACAGCCGAGCGTCTCTTTCACCCGCCGAAACATCGCCCGGACCGCCTCGGCGTCACTCAGGTCGGCCTGGAGCAGCAACGCCTCAGAGCCCCGCTGTGCGACCTCGGCGGCAACCGCTTCCGCTTCGGCCGTATTGCGGCGGTAATTCACACCGATCCGTGCTCCTTCGGACGCCAGCCGCAGGGCAATCGCCCGGCCGATGCCCCGCGAAGAGCCGGTGATAAGGGCCACTTTGTTTGCAAAACGCACGCGCGTCTTCCTTTCAATCCTAGCCTGCCATGGTCAGCCCACCGCTGACAGACAAGACCTGGCCGGTCACGAAATCCGCATCCGGTGAGGCAAAAAACGCAACGGCGTTTGCAATTTCTTCGGGCTGCCCCAAGCGTCGAAACGGGACCGCGCGGGTCATGGCGCTGATAATCTTGGCGCCCTTTTCGCCTGACGAAACCTGCTGGAGCAGGGCCGTATCCGTGGGACCGGGACAGACCACGTTGACATTGATCTTGGCGCGAGCCAGCTCACGCGCCAGGGTTTTGGAAAAGCCGATAATCCCGGCTTTACAGGCGGAATAGACCGCCTCTCCGGTCGAGCCGACCCGGCCGGCGTCCGAGCTGATCGAAATAATCTTGCCCTGGCTGCGCTCGGCCATCTGCGCCGCTACCGTATGGCAAAAATTAATGGGACCGCGCAGATTGATCGCGATCACCTTATCCCAGGTCTCGGGCGCGCTGTGGAGAAAAGGCTCGATCTTGTCCCAACCGGCATTGTTCACCAGCACGTCAATCGGTCCCCAGCTATCCGTCACCTGTCTCACGCAGGCCTGGACCTGATCGAGCTGAGTCACATCGGTCCTGACCACCTGAGCCTGCCCGCCGGCGGCCAGAATATCGTCGGCTGTTTTCCGGGCTTCGTCTTCCAGAATATCGGCAATGGCGACTTTGGCGCCCTCCTCGGCCAGACGCAAACAAATCGCCCGGCCTATGCCTCGACTGCCGCCGGTCACCAGCGCGACCTTGTCTTTGATACGCATGCATTCCTCCTCCACTGAAAAGCCGGGCTATCTTAGCCGACACTCGTAGACATCAGCAACGCGTATGCTCACTGGCATGCCTGGTGGGATGCTCGTCAAGAGGGTACCGTCACCGAAGCTGGGGGAGGCGGCTAATCTTGAGCAAGATCGTCAAAGCCAAGGGTAAAGAGTAAGGCTCCACGCAGTTCGGTTAAGACCGTTGAAGGGACGGTTCCCACAAAGGAGCGCAGCCCAACTTTTGGGACAGTCACAAGATTATCCAGGTTAATGGCTGAGGCCGTCTTCAAACCACACTCCAGACCAATAACGACCTCGGAAGGTATACCGCGAATTGTGGTTGTGATCGGGGCAACGATTACGCTGTACAGATGGCTAATGATTTCCTGTCTTGTCAAAATGAGTACGGGGCGGCGCTTGTTTGGACTGGGGAAACTAAACTGCCAGATCTCCCCGCGATTTACTTCGGCCATGTCTGGGCTCCCAGTACGGGCGTAAATTCGTCTTGGCTTACAGGATGCCGCTCATATCCTTCTCTGTGGCTCCGAACCTTCTCGGCCAGAGAGCGCCGCTGAAGCCAGAGTTCCAGGGCCTCGCGAACCACTTCGGACCGACCCCGTTTATCTGCCCGGCCGGCGAGGTCAATTTCCTTTAGAAGCGAGGCATCTATACGAAGAGATATTGTTCGTGTCATACATATAGCATTCATTTTGTATTATATTTGTCAATCTCTCAGGCTGAGAGCCCTGACAAACCCCGTCTTGGCTCATGAGGTAAAATCATTATAATAAGCAGCCTTAAGGAGACTGCATGCTGCTCGATACCCTGCAACGCCCAGTCAAGGACCTGCGCATTTCCGTCACCGACCGGTGCAATTTTCGCTGCACCTATTGCATGCCGCTGGACAACTACGACTGGCTGGACAAAAGCGAGGTGCTGACGTTTGAGGAAATCACGCGGCTGGCCCGCCTGTTTATTCAGCTTGGGGTCGAAAAAATTCGTCTAACCGGGGGCGAGCCCCTGGCCCGGCGGGACCTTGAGCAACTCGTCAAAAGCTTGTCCGGCCTCGACGGCCTGCGTGATCTGTGTCTCACCACTAACGGCTCAACCCTGGCTGAAAAAGCCCAGGCCCTGAAAGCGGCTGGCTTACGCCGGCTGAACGTTAGCCTCGACAGCCTCAAACCCGACCGTTTTCGACGCATTACCAAGCGCGGCGACTTGCAGAAAGTTCTGCACGGCCTGTTTGTGGCCAAGGAGCACGGGTTCTCGCCGATTAAGCTCAACGCGGTCATCGAACGCGGGGTGAATGACGACGAGATTATCGATCTGGTGACGTTCTCGCTTGAGCATGGCTTTGCCATCCGTTTCATCGAGTTCATGGATGTGGGCAATGCCAATCACTGGCAGTCGGACACCATCGTGCCCAAGCAGGAAATCCTGGACATCATCAACACGCGCTTTCCCCTCCGGGAAGTAGGCCGAAAGGGCGGCAGCGCACCGTCGGTGGATTATCAATGCGTCGATGGCAGCGGTGATATCGGGGTGATCGCCTCGGTCACCGAGCCGTTCTGTTCGTCCTGTACGCGTGCGCGGCTGACCGCGGACGGCAGACTGGTGACCTGTCTCTTTGCCAACACCGGTCACAACCTCAAGGTCCTGCTGCGCGGTGGGGCCAGCGATGACAGGCTGCTCGACGTGCTGCAACAGGTCTGGCTCCAGCGGACAGACCGCTACTCGGAAGAACGCTTGGCCGCCCTGCGTTCGGGAGCCGGCTACGACCCCAAAGAGCATAAAAAAATCGAGATGATTAGTCTGGGTGGGTAGAGTCGCGCTACCTGGGACACGCCGCTCAAGTTAGAACGTCGTCGAAAATTCCGGCAACACGGCAAGCGTCTTGAGATCTATGATCTCAACCGTGCCGCCACCACCCTCTTCCAGGGTCAGCATGCCAACCGTGCCCGGCTGGGCCGCGTAATTGTGCGGATAGGTCGGACTGCCGGGATTAATGACCAGAACATCGGCGTAGCGCTGGACCCGCTCGACATGAGTATGGCCGCAGACAATAATATCGGTCCGCCGACCAAAGGCCCGCTCCATCGTCCGCTCAATCGGCCAGTGCGGATATTCGTTCGGATCGAGCACATCGTGCACCAGCCCCAGCGTGTAACCGGCGCACTGCGTCACAACGGCCTCGTGCAGTCGAGGGTCTTCCGGGACGACGGCGCGTCCGCCCGAGCCTTCGTCGCCATTGCCCCGACAGGCCACCACCGGCGCGATTGCTTCGAGCCAGTCCAGTACGGCAAGGCAGTGCAGGTCGCCGGCGTGGACAATCAGCTCAACCCCGGCGAACACCGTCCGCACCTGGCTCGGGAGTTCGGGCATGGCCTCGGGGATATGCGAGTCGGCGATGAGTCCGATTTTCATGGCAATGGAAACTTTCCGCGAACGTTTTCTCTTGGTGGTATACCGGCTGGACATACGAGAAACAACATGCCAACAATGACACTATCCAACCGAACAAGGGGGGAAGATGTCTATGGATCACGCGACACATCTGCCTCTGGCGACGCTGAGTGAGGAAGAAGAATTATTTCGGACGATGGTGCGGGAGTTCGCCGAGGAACAGGTCAAACCCCACGTCATGGAGATGGACCGCGCGGCCAAGATCCCCCAGGAGCTGATTGCCCAACTCTTTGACTTGGGGGTCATGGGCATCGAAATCCCCGCCAGCTATGGCGGCGCGGATGCCAGTTTCTTTATGTCGATTCTGGCCATTGAAGAATTTGCGCGGGTTGACCCGGCGGTCGCCACCTGTGTGGATGTCCAGAATACCCTGGTCAACAATGCCCTCGTCCGCTGGCTCAACCCTGACCAAAAAGCTCAGTTTTTCCCCCACCTGGCCACGGACACGGTCGGGGCCTATGCCTTATCTGAGTCCGGTTCCGGGAGCGACGCCTTTGCCATGCAGACCCGCGCGCGGCCGGATGGCGACACCTTTGTGCTGAACGGCCAAAAGATGTGGACCACCAATGGCGCAGAAGCCGGCGTGTATCTGCTCTTTGCCAATGCCGACCCGGACAAGGGCTATAAGGGCGTGACCGCCTTCATGGTCGAACGCGATATGCCAGGTTTCAGCGTCGGGAAAAAAGAGGATAAGCTGGGCATTCGCGCCAGTTCGACCTGTGAGCTGATTCTCGAAGACGTCCGGGTGCCGCGCAGCCAAGTCGTGGGGGAGATCGGCCAGGGCTATAAAGTCGCGATTGAGACCCTGAACGAGGGTCGGATTGGGATCGGAGCGCAAATGACCGGTCTGGCCCAGGGGGCCTTTGAGTGTGCGCTGGGCTATGCCAGAGAGCGTTCACAGTTTGGGCGGGCGATTACGGATTTTCAGGCCGTCCAATTCGAGTTGGCAGAACTGGCGACCGAGATCGAGGCCGCCCGGCTGATGGTGTATAACACCGCCCGCCTCAAGGAGAGCGGACAGCCGTTTGCCCATTCCGCGGCCATGACCAAATTCTTTTGCTCCCAGGTCGGGGAACGGGTCGCCTCACGTTCCCTGGAGATTTTCGGCGGCGTGGGCTTTACCAAAGACTATCCGGCCGAGAAGTTCTACCGGGACGCCAAGATCGGCAAAATCTATGAGGGCACCTCAAATATGCAACTCAAAACCATTGCCGCCAACCTGCTAAGGAGCTGAGAATGACCCAACCACAACGTGTTGTTACGGATACCATGGCCGGGTTGAAGCTGCCCGACTTCGACACCTGGAGCGATCGGGTTGCGACCGTGCTTGGTCAAAACCCCGGGCCGTTCACCGGACCCGGAACCAATACTTATCTGGTTGGCACGAGCAAACGGCCACTGCTGCTCGACACGGGGATCGGCCTGGAAGTGTACGATCCCTTATTGGAACAGGGCCTGTCCGAAACCAAGGGCGCCAACGAACTCCAGGAGATTGTCCTCACCCATGTCCATCAGGACCACATCGGCGGGGTGCCCAATGTGCAGAAACGTTTTGGCGAACTCAGCGTCTCAAAACATCGCTGGCCGGAAAAAGATCGGGCGTATGATTTTCCACTGACCTATATCGAAGACGGCGCCACCATCGAGACCGACGGGGCCACCCTGCACGCGATCCATACGCCGGGTCATGCCAAGGACCATCTGTGTTACTACCTCGAAGAGGAAAAAGCGCTCTTCACCGGAGACTTGGTGCTGGGGGCTGGCACGACGGTCGTGCCGGAAGAAGGCGGCGGCTTGATTGACTATATGGCCTCACTGCGCAAGCTGCTCGACCTTGATCTATCGGTGATTTATCCCGCTCACGGCCCAGCGATTCGCGAGCCGTATAAAAAACTGAACGCCTACATCGCCCACCGCGAGTTGCGCGAGCAGCAGGTGCTGGACGCACTTGGCGCCGGACTGACCAGAATTCCAGACATGGTGAAGCGTATTTATGTGGACGTGCCGGAGTTTCTGCACGCCGCGGCCGGGAACTCCGTGCAGTCCCACCTGATTAAGCTGGAAAAAGAAGGTGTGGTGAAAAACGAAGGGGAGGAGTGGGCGTTAGCGTAGAGAATCGTCGAATGGCGCTTCGCCCACCCAACCTGCCGCACCTAACTGAACAACACCTTGGCCAGTTCCGACCGGTATCGATCAGCTAATTCACTCCGAGCGCCAACCACCTCAAAAATTTCGAGCATAGCCTTCCGCGCGCCTTCGTCTCGGAAGGTGCGGTCTTTCTTCACGATCTCCAGATATTCGGCAAGCGCCTCTTCATAGCGAGTCGAAGCAGCCAGAATCTGGGCAAGGTCAAACCGTGTGTCCAGATCGTTTGGGTCGGCCTCAATTTTCTCGCGACAGACGGCCTCTTCATCGGCGCTGGCTCCGGTCTGTTTGACGCGTATCTGAGCGGCTACCTGCTGCGCTTCATCATACTCCCGAGTATGCGGCGGAATACGACCCAGTATGGCAAGCGCATCCGCGTGCTCTTCCTTACCCATCAGAAGACGGGCCAGCCCAAGCAGTGCTTTCGGCTGCCGCTCGTCCTTTGAGAGGGCGGCGCGATAGAGACTCTCGGCTCCTTGCTCCTTTCCCTGATCTTGCAGGTCTTGGCCTTGCTGGGCCAGCGCGTCGGCCTCAGACGGGATCAACTCTTCAATAAATTGGCGAATCGCCGGCTCGGGCACAGCGCCCAGAAACTCGTTGGCAATAGCGCCCGCCTTGACGGCCTTCACCGCCGGAATGCTACTGATCTGAAAGGATTGGGCCAGGGCGGGGTTTTCATCGACATTCACCTTTGCCAGGACAAACTTACCGGCTTGTTCGTCCGCGAGTTTCTCCAGCACCGGGCCGATGGCACGACACGGACCGCACCACGGGGCCCAAAAATCCAGCACAACCGGGACGCTGTACGAGCGTTCAAGCACGTCCTGCTCAAAGTCTTTTTCATTGATATCAACGGTCCATTCACCCATGAATTTCTCCCTGCATGATCATCTCTGGTCTGGTTTTTTAAGGCGCTGGGACATGCTGGCCCATGTCCACTTACTCAGGTGTGCTATCCTACCATACCGTCTCCGCTCCTTCCATCTTGCCAGCCCCTACCAAATCTGAGAAAGGTATAGCTCTTTCAGCAGCCACGGCCCAAAGGAAAGATATGACATAAAGGGGTAGATCATGGCGAGCAAGACAATGTTTGAGAAAATCTGGGAGTCGCACGTGGTGCGGACCGAAGCGGACGGCACCGCGCTCTTGTATGTTGACCGTCACCTCACCCACGAGGTGACTTCTCCACAGGCGTTTGAGGGCTTGCAACTGGCCGGTCGAAACGTGCGCCGCACCCAAGCGACAATAGCCGTGCCCGACCATAATGTGCCAACAACCGACCGGGACAAGCCGATTGAGGATGCGGTGGCAGCCAAGCAGATCGAAGCCCTCCAGGAGAACTGTCGGACAACCGGCGTCCCGATTTTCGACATAGACGATATCCGCCAGGGCATTGTGCATGTGATCGGACCGGAACAGGGGCTCACCCTGCCGGGCATGGTCATTGTGTGCGGGGATTCCCATACCGCCACGCACGGCGCGTTTGGCGCGCTGGCCTTTGGTATCGGCACAAGCGAGGTTGAGCACGTATTGGCCTCACAATGCCTGCTCCAAAAGAAAGCCAAGACCATGCAGGTGCGAGTGGAGGGCGTGTTGTCCGCACAGTGTTCTGCCAAAGACATTATCCTGGCCATTATCGGTAAAATCGGAACGGCCGGCGGAACCGGGCATGTCATCGAATACACGGGCTCGGCCATCCGGGCGCTGTCAATGGAAGGCCGCATGACGCTGTGCAATATGTCCATTGAGGGTGGCGCACGGGCCGGGATGGTTGCGCCGGACGAAAAGACGTTTGCCTATATCAAGGACCGCCCGTTTGCGCCTAAGGGCGAGCTGTTCGAGCGGGCGGTGGCGGCCTGGCAGCTGCTGGCGTCCGACCCGGACGCCAGCTTTGACAAGACCGTAGAACTGAAGGCGGAAGACATCGCCCCCCAGGTCACCTGGGGTACGAATCCGGGCATGGTCACCGATATTACCGGCAGCGTGCCGGACCCGGCCGCTATGCCCTCGCCGGAAATCCAAGAGGCCACGCAGCGGGCGCTGGCCTATATGGACCTGAAGGCCGGCACCCCCATAACAGCCATTCCGGTCGACCGGGTCTTTATCGGCTCCTGTACCAACTCACGTATTGAAGACCTGCGCATTGCCGCCCAATATGCAAAGGGCAGGCAGGTCGCCTCGACGGTCAACGCCATGGTGGTGCCAGGCTCCGGTCTGATCAAAAAACAAGCCGAGGACGAAGGGCTCGACGTCGTTTTTAAGGATGCGGGTTTCGAGTGGCGCGAGGCCGGCTGTTCCATGTGTTTGGCCATGAACGCCGACACCCTTCAGCCGGGCGAGCGCTGCGCTTCAACCAGCAACCGCAATTTTGAAGGCCGTCAGGGCAAGGGCGGGCGCACCCATCTGGTCTCCCCGGCCATGGCCGCCGCTGCCGCCATTGAGGGCCGCTTTGTCGATATCAGGAACTGGAGCTAGACCCCTATTGGAGGCGCATATGGACGCTTTTACCACGCTTACAGGTATTGTTGCCCCGCTCGACCGAGTAAATGTTGATACCGATCAAATTATTCCCAAGCAGTACCTCAAGACCATTAAGCGCACGGGCCTGCGGGAAGGCTTGTTCTCGGATTGGCGCTACACCAGCGACGGCAATCCCCAGGACGGATTTGTCTTGAATCAACCCCGCTATGATGGCGCGAGTATTCTCCTCGCGCGGGCTAATTTCGGCTGTGGCTCGTCGCGCGAGCACGCGCCGTGGGCTTTATTGGACCACGGTTTTCGATGCGTTATCGCCCCCAGCTTTGCCGATATCTTTTTTAACAACTGCTTCAAAAACGGTATGCTGCCACTTGTCCTCACAAACGCAGAAGTCGATCAATTATTCAAAGAAGTCGAACCCCAACCGGGCTATCAACTCAGCGTGGATCTTGCGGCCCAAACCGTTACCACACCTGGGGGGACAAGTTTTCATTTCGACGTTGATCCGTTTCGGAAAGACTGTCTGCTGAACGGCCTGGATGAAATCGGGCTCACCCTGCAAAAAGAGGCCGATATCACGGCCTATGAGCAACGCCGCAAAAACGAAGCACCCTGGCTGTTTCCCGACTTGGGGTAGAAAATATCCAGCATGTCCTCGTACCCCCTCACAGTCCAGGAAGCAGCTCTGCTCCATCAGGCCGCGGGCATGGCCGGCGACCGTTTGGCGCGTCAGGAGAACGATGCCGGGGTACGCTCCATGGAAACCCTCCTGACTCACCTCGAAGAGGAGCAACCGCAGGCCGTCAGCCTCAATGTACTCCAACGCGAAGTCCTCGGAAAAATGCTGATGAACCTGTCTTTCGATCTGCTGCGAGAGGATAAGGACGAGCGTTCGGCGCTCGCCGAGGAATTGGCTGAACGTCTGTTTCAAGACGGCGAAGGAGAAGACGCATGAAATTTGGTGTTGTCATCCGCAATATGGGTCCGGCCGCTACCCGAGATACGCTCGGCGCCTGCGTGCAGGCCGTGGAAGAAGCCGGCTTTGATGCCGCGTTTGTCGTGGATCATCTGGCTATTCCGCCGGATCAAACTGAAGGATCGGGCGGACGCTATTTTGAGCCGCTGACGACGCTGGCCTATTTTGCCGCACTGACCCGGAAGATCCAGCTCGGTATCTCCGTCCTGGTCTTTCCCTACCGGCCGGCCGTGTATCTGGCCAAGCAGGTGGCCACCCTCCAGGAACTCTCGGGGGAGCGACTTATCCTGGGCGCCGGGGTCGGCTGGATGCGGCCGGAATTTGAAGCCCTGGGTGTGGACCCGCGCAAGCGTGGTGCCATTACCAACGAGACCCTCGAAGTCGTCCACCAGTTGTTTGATAACGATGTGAGTGCGTACGACGGGACTCACATCAAATTCCCCGAGTTTGTCTTTGCCCCGCGGCCGGCGCGTCCACCCATCTGGGTTGGGGGAGCTGGCCCCAAGGCCATTGAACGGACCATCAAATGGGGCGACGGCTATTACCCGATTGGACTCCAGTCGGGCGAGTTGGCCCAGGTTGCCGCGCATTTACGCGAGGAGTCTGAAAAGCACGGACGGTCCATGCCCGACTTGATCGTCGGCGGCATGATCCGCGAGGGCAGTCCCGAACCCATGATCGACCGTATATCGGCCATGAAAGAAGCCGGGGCGAATCACTATGTCTTGGGGCTGGGGCGCTACGCTGATGCCGCGACCTTCCGAAGCGGCATAGAACGCTTTGCCGCCGAGGTTATGCCGAAGATTGCCTGACCTAGACAGTCTGCCTAAGAATCCCTTCTCCCTTGAGGGAGAAGGTCAGGATGAGGGTGAGTTTTACTCTCTCCCCCGTGCCACTTCCAGCAAGCGAGACGGAAAGTCCGACATCACCCCGTCTACACCCAGATCGAGTAAACGGCGCATCTCCTGTGGCTCATTAATTGTCCACGCATGGATTTCCACATTGAATTGGCGCGCGGCGGCAATCGTTTGTTCCGTCACCAGCGGAATATTCTGATATGTGGGTGGAATCTGGAGCGCCTGGCCGGACGGCTGATAGCGGTCTAGCTGACCGGTTGCAACGCGCTGAATAAAATCGACCACTTCGTTATAACCAAAGTTTGTCGGAATATCCGGGGCCAGGGTTCGCACGCGAGCCAGGACCACGTCATGTTCTGACGCAATAATAACGTCATCCGCCTTGCCGCAGTCTTTGATCGCGGCAATCACCTGTTCTTCGATGGGCGGGTCGGATGGCTTGATCTCAACCGTAAATTTTACCTGCGGGAAACCCCTCAGCACTTCTTGGAGCGAAGGAATAATCACGTCCGACGCGCGGAAAGGGAGTGTCTTGCCCTCATCCGGCGAAAACCGATAGCCGGCGTCGAGCTGTTGCAGAGCAGCGAGGGAATAGTTGTTCACCGCACCCAGACCATTGGTCGTCCGCTCGATGGTCGCGTCATGGATGACCATGATCTGCTTATCCTCAGACGCATGCACATCCAGCTCAATATACTCAACACCCGCATCCACAGCCCGCTGAAACGCGGCCATGGTGTTCTCGGGCGCTTCCCCGCTGGCACCCCGATGCGCAAACAGTCGGGGTTTTGGTCCGTCGAAAAAGGTTGTCATATTTCCTCTGGGCTTGTCATCTGCTTCTCTCTGATGAACACCTCAGGCGGATAGACTCACCGCGTGGCTAAAAACAAACCTGAGATCCCTTGTAGATTCGATAACGTCATCAGGAATCAATTTGTATTCCCAGGGCTTTGATCCTTCTATATTTGAGGCTGCTTTACACCAACGAATTGCGGCCAGGGCTTTCTCTCGTACTTCGTTATCTATTCTAGGTTCGAGTTCTCTTCGTGCCTTCACCTCAACAATATATTTTACTTCTTCGGTTTCAGCGATAAAATCGGGATTATAAGAGTGGCCACGATAATTAATAGGAACATTACCGTCGGGCGGACGAATCCACTTGAGAGAGTCACGCTCTAATATAGCGGCAAAATCTTTCTCTGGAGTCGAATCGAAAGGAACCTGAGGATAGAAAGATTTCTCGAATCCATCGAATAAGTAGCGTCGGATCTCTGATCGGGGCACCGGCTGAGTGTAGGGAACAAGACCATCTCTTGCTAGGACTGCTTTTGAGTAAGATCGAAACTTGATAAAACCACTACGGACAGAAACATCGACTCTCGTATCATCATGGATGTGCGACTCGATTTGATTCTTGAGATCGTTGATGATGACGTCTCGGTATAAGTGGGCTATTTTCTTCAATTCTTTGTGCGGCTTATTGATCTGAGCTATATATGCGTCCACCAGGCTCAAAGCAGTCTCTTTATCGTTAGCCACATCCAACTCGTCGATAGCATCAATCAGCCGGCCAGCCAAAAAAGCACGGGGGTTTTCAACCTCCAGGGCTTCTAGACGCTCGCCCATACGTTCCTGACCAGAACCAAGCTCCTGTGAGAGCACGCGCTGATCTACCAGTTCAAAAGGACCATAGTTCACTGTGAGATCAAATGGTTCCAGTTGTTTATTAGAAAAAGTATCCGTCACAATTTTAGGAACGGAAATATTTGCATGGGCGAAGCGGCGCAGACGTTCTTTCCAACTCGCCTCCAGTGCAATAGGGTCGAAAGGCGTTGCTTCCGTTTCTTGGTTATCAATGGAAAACAGAAGATTCTGCACTTGGACAGATGTCTCAACCGTCCCCTCTTTCCCAGAAGAATCTTTGGAGGCTTGCGCCTGTTTTCGCTCGTATAACGCCGCTTGCTCAGCCACTAAAGATTTCACAACGTCGTTAAGACGCTGCTCATCAGTCAGTTCATCTGTGAAAAAGATGTCCCGACGTTCAGCAATTCGGTCGAGGACTTTGTCCAGATCGACAAATGCATGCTCGACTCGCTCAACCTTCATAGGTCGCAGGTCTGCTTCGTCAATCTCTTTGAACGTAAACAGGGAACTATCTCTGGCTTCCTGGATGAGTCGGGCGTATTGATCATGAGAAATGATTTCAAGAGAGTCTAAGTCGGGGTCGCGAGTCGGCTCTCCAAATGGAAGTCGCAACCCTCGCCCAATAGTTTGTTCTGTTAATATTTCGCTGATAGAGGCCCGTAGAGGGATGATGGTGTACAGATTCCTGACATCCCAGCCCTCTTTCAGCATATTAACGTGGATGACAATTTCTACAGTGCTAGTCGGCTGCTCGACAGTCAGAAGCCGTTGAACATTCCGATCAATCTCGGCTCCAGTTTTACGGGAGTGGATTTCGATTACTTTTCCCTTATAGTGTCCGTCGCAAAATCCGTCTGCCTCAATAAGACTCCGTACCTCAGTCGCATGGTTCGTGTCTCTGGTGGAGATTAAGACAAACGGCTTGGTAACTGGTAAGCCATTGGCCTCACAATATTCCGCAAGGCGTCCTTTCTTATGCTCATGGCGCGCCATTCCGTCGAGCAGCTTGAGCCTTTCGATTTCCTCTGCATCAGAGGTCGTGAGATTCGTTCGCGTGACAACGGTTGGCGTTTTCACAAAACACCCAATAGCCTGGGCCAACCCGAACGAATAAATGACGTTCTCCCTCCTTTTTGGCGTTGCTGTAAATTCCAAACCGAGGACCGGTCTGAGGTGGTTAATTGCCGCAAGAGACTTCAGGGCTCTATAGCGATGACTCTCATCCATGAGAACAACAAGGTCATCCATACCTTGTAAGATAGACGAAAAAGCATTCCCTAGAATCTCGTTGAAGCGATGAAATTTGAACTCCGTATCCGTGCGAGCAAATATCTTGCTGATATTAAAGACAAAGACACATGCTTGGTTGAATATACCCGCTTGTTGGGGGTTAAAACGCAGATAGTTGTCACCATCGTACACTTCGGGCTGAGGGAAATCAGACAAACCGAGGAAAATATATTTTGGATGAGCCGGATTCAGTTCAGCCCGCAGCTTGTCATAAATCGTGATATTTGGCGCTAGGATAAAGAAGTTCCGGTATCCCTTTTGTTTCCATAAATAGTACATACACGCGCCCATGAGACGCGTCTTGCCAACACCAGTAGCCAATGCAAAGCAGAGGGAGGGAAACTCGGTATCAAACTGGACCGGGTTGGCTGAACGACTTTTTTCACTAGCAACAGTAGTTACGGAATCCAGAGAGGCAGTCTGATAGTCCACGGCAGTACTGATTTCGTCGAGGACCTCCACTGAGGCACGCTGCGGTTCACGCAGACTCATATATCGGCTGATCTGTTCGGGGAGGCCCATCTATGTCGCCTCGTTAAAATCGCACTTATTGAGCAAGTCACGAGGGATATTCTTAATCTCGACATTCTCAGGAAGATCAAGATTCCTCCGACGGCGAGTGCAGTAAACGAGTAAAGACTGGTCGAGGCTAATATCCTCAACGAGTGAGTCGATATAGACTTGAGTTACCAAGTTGGTGGTGACGTGTAAAAAACGACTCTAACTGCTGATTCCGTGCAAACGGCCATCGTTGCGATAGTTAAAGTTCTCAATTTTACAGATGGCCTGGACCAGCATGGTTTCGTCGTAACGCGGGTTAATAACATAGACAGGGGCATCTTTGATCGAAAGGTCTTTATCTTGCACCAGTAGCGACTCGGCTAGTCGGTAGTATTTAAATCCACCTCCTCCCTGCCAGTTAACTGTTTTCGAGATACCGCTCTGATCCGTACCGTCAACAACCCGTTGAAGACGGGGCGCTATATGCGTATGGCAATGCTCACCTCGCTCGATCATAATCCAGCGCCGCCCCATCTTATGTGCAACAGAACCAGTCGTTCCTGAGCCGGCAAAAGAGTCAAGGACCCAATCCCCAGGTTGTGTTGCCATACTTATTATACGTTTGATCAGCACCTCAGGTTTTTTCCCATTTGTGAAGTCAACCCCACCTTCGTCTCCAAGACCTGTTGTTTTAATGTCTTGCCAAAAATCACCCGGATGTACGGTAAGATAATCATCAGCAAATAACAGTCTTATGCGCGGCTGAGAACTACTCTGATTGTACTCTGCTTTTATTACATACATCTTTCTCTGGGGAGTCTCGATCGTAAACGCTCCAGAGCGGTGAGATAAACGGGAACGTTTCTCGTCAGCAACCCTCTTTGCACCGCTAGTAGTGGCGCAGGTCCGGACAATGCGCCAAGCGTTCTCATAGAGCCAGTTAGGATTAAGATTCGCACCAGTTTCCTGTCGGCATACAGCTTCGACATTATCAAAACGAAATTTTTCGCAGATCGTGTCAGCCAAGAGTATGTCTTTTTCAGTACGGTCCTCCCTTTCTATAATTTCTTTGAGTCGGTCCAGTTCGGAACGATCAACATTTCCGATGACCGTCTTATACTCCTCATCCCACGTCTCTTTCAGAATGCGCTCGATCTGTAAGCCACGAACACCAGACTTTCCGGCGAGAATGATATATTCCTTGAGCTTCGGAATACCCCCACTCTTCATGACTTGCGCCATTTTAACTCCAGTTGGCTCCGCCATTTTTACGGAGATAACCTTAAGATTCCGCTCATGGCAGATTTCAACCATAAGAAGATATAAACGAGCGAACTCGTTATCATCGATTTGTACCGCAAGTAGGCCATCGTCTCGAAGAAGTGACCATAGTATTTCAAGCCGAAATTTCATCATGCTCAGCCAAATCGAGTGTTCGAGTCCGTCATCATAATGTTCAAATGCACTCCCTGTGTTGTACGGCGGGTCGATATATATACACTTGATCTTACCTGCAAAATTCCGCTCTAAGGATTTGAGGGCGAGCAGGTTGTTGCCGAATATCAACATATTTTCGGCGTTGGGATCACCGTAGGATTTTTTGGGATCTTCTACGAGAATACGTGGTTCTAAACGTGGTTGGTCTTCTTTTCCAACCCAGGTTAGCTCAAGTTTTCCCCGCTTTGCCAAGATTCATAACCTTTCATAGTTCAGGCCGGAACAGTAAAGGGGTATAATCTCTTTTGCCCACAGCAGCATGCCCTGTACACCCCAGAGCTGTCCCGACGAGGCAACTCACCGCAACTGCTACAGACTAAGACGTTGGCGAACTTAATTATACAATCCGCAAATGAGGATACGTCGTCGTCCGGTACGCTCATCCCCGCAACATTCCAGTGGCAGCCAACTTGATTGCGTATCCATGTCATTCCAGCGAGCTTATTGAGGATTGACTCCAGGGCAAATTCTGAGTTCACCGATCCGTCATCCGCAACATGTACGATTTTCATTGCTGCCTTGAGTTTTTTGCTGAGACTATCCAGTAGCTCTCCAAGGGTGTAATTCAGGTCTGTCCGTCGAGGAAGTTTGCAACGGTAAAGAAGAGTAATATGGTCGAGCAAGCTCTCAAAGAGAATTCCCGACTTTGAGGCTACGATTTGGCGGTCCATTGGTTCGGCTCTTCTGTAATCACGCAGTTCTTCTACAGTGAGCTTCGTCTTGCTGTGTCGAATGCCTCTTGGAAGAGACCAAGGCAGAAGCTCTATCAACTGGATATTAGCGGCCGGACCACGAGCAAAGAGATACTTATCTCGCCAGGGACGATAATGTGTCGTAATGAAAAGCTGATTGAAACTCTTCGCTTCATCGTGCAGAGCCCGAATGAGCCGCTCCATGTGAGCTTGGTCGGCGGACGTAACGACATCATCCAGCACGACAATAGTATTCGTATCCTCAAAGTATTTTGCTAGAGCTAGGAAGACACATACTCCGAGGGTGTCGAGATGTGAATCACTGTAATACGCTTGAGGGGGGATTCCTGTTTCTGTCTCAAATCTGCTGTCAAACTCTAAGGAACCGATAGTATTAGGCTTCAGGTACAGCCGAATTCCACCGAGTGGTTCATTCGGGTGGATCTGTGTATACAAATCTTCAACTGATTGAGAGATAGAGGCCAACACTTCTTCCACATAGGTTTTTCTCTGTCTCTCTACAATTTCCAGAATGGCTGTAAGTCTCGTGGAGAGTTGGTTTAACCTCTCAGTATCTATTGTCTTTTCCTGAATAGTCTCAACGTGTGTCTGGATCGCAGTCAATTGGCTGAGAGCCTTCTGAGCATTATCCTTTCGCGCGCTTAGAGGTTGACAACAAACGGTAACGATCTCTAAGAAATCCTTTGCCTCTTGAACTGCTTCTGAGAGCCTTTCCTCATATTTTTCATCAATCAGATTTGGATAAAGATTCCAGTTGACCGATAACGAGCTAATCTCACCGAGCGTGCCTCTCCGAATAAGCGGCACCAAGTTTGCGACCGACTTTACTAGCCTTAGGCTAGATTGTTCCACCATAGTCATCGCACTTTCGGCCTTGGCTTTGGCAGAGTCTACTTGCTGTTTTAGGGAAACGATCTCCTGCATTTCTAATAAACGGTCGGTAATCCTTTCCCTCAGATTCCTAGCGTCTATTTCTCTCTCGCATACTGGGCACATGGAGGCGGAACTGTGTTCCCCAAGAAAATTCCTTGCATCCTGCAATACAGTAATCAACGTCCGGTCCCGCGCTACTGATCCCTCCTCCGCTTCCTTCAAGGCTTTTTGCGCTTTCTGTAGTTCCGTCTCATCACTAGATTGTTTTCCCTTGTCAGAATCGAAATGATCCCGAGCACTAATGGCATCATTCAGCGCCGACAGAATCCGGCCGGCAGAAGAAACAATAGCTTCAAGGTCAACGGGTTGCTCTTGAACTTTTCGCGTTGCCCATTCGAGATAGCCTTTGCCGGGCTGCCCTTCTGCTATCCACAGCTTTTCAAGGGTCTCTTCAGCTTGTTGTTTGGCGACAACCGCATCATTCAGCTCCCCTTCGACAGCTTTAACTGCCTCCCGTAAGCTCTGCTCACTTTTCTGGACTCCCGGTAATGCAATAAAATCTCGTAAAGCTTCATAGCGAGCTTTCGGCTGAGCACTAACGACTTGGAGGATCTGATTTCGTCTGAGAATTCGAGCAGCCGGGCGTCCATCCGGTCCAGAACTTACAGGCCGATTTTTTCCCAGACTTGCCGACCAGGTTTGAGAATCAAAGGTGAGCGATACCATGAGCGTGTCAACCGTTGAACCAAGTGCACGGAGATGTGTCTTTGGTTTTGTCGAACTTCGCTCAGTCAAGGAGCCATATTCTTCGTTACAAACGAAGTCTATAGCGTCAACTATGCTGGATTTACCCGTTCCATTCTCTCCAAAGATCATGACAGCAGGCTTACTGACATCGAACTCTATCTCGACTGGACACGTAGCCCCGCGAAAGCCTGCTAGAGTTAGCTTTTCAATCCGTTTTGCCATTCTGTGACTTTCCAGCCTTCGCGAGTGCGAGTTCAGCGATTAAGCGCCAGTCTTCAGCAGAGAGATTGCCGACAGAGAGTTTCTCCCCTAACTCTTTCGCGCTCTCTTGAGCAACAAGCTGTTTCTGTCGCAACTCTGCAACTATTTTCTCGGTCACGATCTGGGTGGGAGTGATTTTCATATAACCTTCCACCGAACGGTAAAGACAATCATTTGAGTCAGAGTCTGTTTGAGGCGAGCTTCTATTTCTTCAATCAACCCTTCTTTGCGACTATCCACTTCGTCCTGAGCATCAAATAGACTTCGACGTTTTTCACTTCGTCTCCGTTCTAGCGTTCTCGCCTGCTTATGCAGTTCAACTTTGGCGTCAAGGTCTGCGACTTGTCGCGCCTCTTTCTTGGTCGATTTAATTTCCTTATCGAGAGCCTTCAGTTCTTGTTCGAGGTTGGCCTTCAAGTCATCTGCCCATTTTTCGAGCTTATCCATCTCCGCTTCAAAATATTTCTGGTTGCGCTCAGTCGTTTCGGTCACTGTGCAATTCTTGACCTCTTCAAAGTCTCGCTCTAATCGGGCAGAGACTGCATCCGGCAGAGCTACCTCATCCCCGATGGTGCCAGTTATGGAAAACAGTCGCTCGCATATCTCGGAATCAAGCGCAGTCCCATCATCAGAAATCCCGGTGAGAATGAGGTGGTCCTCTTGCTCTAAGGCTTCGATAGATACTAGGGAAAGGCGAAGCCAACCAGACTTCCCTTGTAGCTGTTCAACAATACTAATCCTTTTAGGATGCTGGGCGTACTCAAAGATAACTTCACGCGCAGCAAGGGGCCGTTCCTTAGCCCGTGCTAGTAAACGCGCAGCAAGGGGGTGACCAAGGCGAAAGTGGAGATCGGCAGTCCCATTCTTCTGAGTAATAAGACGGTAATGCCCAAGTGCTATTTCTTCCGTATCTATACCTTCAGGAATACGGGTTAGCTCAAATACATACTCGTCTGGAGCGAATTGAGCGCAGTCGGCCAACTCATACTGAGTAAGATTCCATAACCATTCTTGAAAACGATTAATCTGCTGCTCAGTATCGTCGTGGGTAAGTTTTAACCGCTGGTGAACATCTTCATCGAAGTGCTCAAGGAGCTTTGCCCGAGTATCCTCCATACGTGCATGGATCTGATCATCCAGCTCAAGTTGAAGCTGATCGAACGCCTCGTTAATATCTTCAGGAGACCGGCAGGATTGATAGATCTCGTTGATCCGTTTCTCAAAATCGACCCCAGACTCCATCACACCCAGCACTTCATCCGATGTCCCGAAAACGCCATCAAATAGTTGCAGTTTTTCTGACAACAACTCAAAGACACGCTGATCAGCAGCGTTCCTTCGATTAAGAAAGTTGACCACTACCACGTCATGTTGTTGGCCGTACCGATGACAGCGCCCAATCCGCTGCTCAATACGTTGAGGATTCCAGGGGAGATCATAGTTTACGATGAGGCTACAAAATTGGAGGTTTAACCCCTCGGCTCCAGATTCCGTAGCAATCATGATTGACGCACGTTCGCGGAACTCTTCGACAAGCGCCGAACGCATATCAGCAGTCGGGGAGCCTGTTATCTCATCCTGCCCTGCATGATGCTGGAGCCAAGCCTTGTAAACTATTTTAGAGTATGGATCATTATTTGTTCCGTTCAAAGTGACAATCTGATCTCGGTACCCGCTCGTTTCTAAAAGCTCAACAAGATACTGCTGGGTCCGGCGTGATTCAGTAAATACAAGGGCCTTACGGGCTGCCCCCAAATCCGCAGCTTTCTGGAAACCTGTCCTTAAAGCCACCAACAACGCCTGGCCTTTCGCATTTTGTGTGATGGATTGGGCTAACTCGCGGTAGCTTTGGAGGTCGCTGACTTCTTGGCGAATAGATTGAAGCAGGAGCACCTTCTCTTCGTCGTCGCTTAACCCTCCGCTCTCCCCTATGCTGACTGACTCTTCGTCTCCTTTCTCGCTCCATTCTTCCTGTGTTTCGGCAACGGTCTCAACGTCCGCATTGATAGACTCAAAGAGTTCCTCTTCCGATTTGGGCGAATCCTCTATTTTCGAGAGCTCTCCTTCGAGGCGGTCAATAAGCGATCCAAGAGTAGCTGCAATCGCAAAGGAAGAAGATGCAAGTATTTTTCTGAGAATCAGAGTCATTAGCGAACGTTGACCAGAAGGAAGAGCAAATGAGTCGGGACGTTGCAGATACTCAGAGACCCCATTGTATAGGTCCACCTCGTCATCAGTCGGTGTAAAGTCCTGGGTAATCGAGATACGATTTGTGTAGCGGACGTATTCCGATACCTGCCGCCGTAGTGTCCGCTGGCAGACTGGCCGCATCCGAGAACGAAGGTCGCTAAATCCGTCTTCTCCAATTTCGACTGCATTTCGGGCAAACTGTTCCCGAAAAGAGCTTTCGTTCCCAAACAAATGATCGTCAACAAAGCTCATGAGGCCGTATAACTCCATGAGCGAGTTTTGGAACGGAGTGGCAGTGAGAAGGACCTTGGGCCTACTTCCAATAGAATCTCGGATAGAACGGGCTATCTTATTGCTCTTTTTATAAACATTTCTGAGTCGATGGGCCTCATCGATAATGACGAGGTCCCAAGGTATTTGTCGGATATCGTGCTCTTTACTCCGTGCGAAATGGTGCGAGCACAAAATGACCTTGTCATTCTGCTCAAAGGGATTCGATATTTCCTGTTTAACCAAGTGGTTATAGCTTTTTGATTCCAAGATGACAGAGTCGATGAAAAATTTCTCGATCAGCTCTCTATTCCATTGTTTCCGCAGAGCAGCCGGAACAATGCACAGAACCTTCCGCTTTCGCTCAGCCCAGAGTTGGCTAAGGATCAGCCCTGCCTCAATCGTCTTCCCCAATCCCACTTCGTCAGCAAGGATAGCCCCACGTGAGAGTGGGGAACGGAAGGCAAAAAGGGCGGCATCAATCTGATGCGGATTGAGATCGACAGTGGCATTGAATATCGACTGATTCAGTTTTTCGATCTCATGAGCGGGACACTTTCTTGTTAGCTGGTGAGCAAAATATTTCGCATGATAGGGCGTACTCACTGACAACCTCCACCGAATAGACTGCCAAAAAATATCGACATCAGATATTACAGATACACTTCCATATCCAGCCGATCAAAGGTACTCACGAGACACTTTCGTTGGCGTGGCGCTTCACGCGCTTCGGCTTCGACGAGTCCGAGTGTCTCCGACGCTTTCAGAGCTGTGGAGTCTCTACCTCATCGGCCGATTTCAGGCAATGACAGGTTACGGCAAATCTTCCGTGCCAGCCCGTTGGGAATCTCAGTATGGCGCGGTACTGTCTCTACAGTACCAGTCGTAGGATTACACCATAAGGAATGTCCCCGTCCTTCACGCTTGAGATAGCAGCCATACCGACGTAAGTGCCGCAGGAGAGCATTACGCTTCACTCGACAATCACCGTTTCCCTGATAGCGTCGGCCGGCAGCCCACGGAGTGCGTCCTCCCGGCGATCCTCAAGAATCAACGCAATAGCCTCAGCTACGCTTGCGCGCGCTTCGGCTGGAGTTCGGCCCTGGCCGTTTGCTCCGGGAATCTCGGGGCAGTAGGCAATATACCAATCGTTCTCCCGCTCAATCAGCGCGGTAAATTCGTTCCGCATGGATATCCCCTTAATAAGTTATCGCTTCTGTGACTCCGATAAAGCTCGTTCCACAGAAGCCTCAATAGCACGGCAGCCTTCTGTGGAAACCAGACTATAAATACACTTCCATATCCAGCCGATCAAAGGTACTCACTGGACGTTTGCGCTGGCGAGGTGACTCCCGCTCTTCCGCTTCGACCAATCCCAGGTTCTCCAATACTTTCAGGTCCGTACTGACATTCTTGATATCCCTGCCCGCCAACGCGGCCAATTGGCGCACTGATTGAGGATCGTTTCGCCTGATCAATCTCAGGAGTTCAAGCCGTTTCGGCGTCAGTGTCCGGGCCATCTCCTTGATGCTGGGAAAGGAGAGAACCGGCGTAGAGCGCGGAAGTTTTTCGCCTTTCCGTGACGCTTTGGCAACAGTAGAAAATGCCTCGCGGACCTGACCGAAAAAATCTTCCTCTGGTCGCACAACAATTTTAATCCGTTGTAACTTCATCGAGCATCTGAAGAATACGTGGCTTGAGAAAGGGAAGATCTTGTTGAACCGTCTTCCATACTACTTCCAGATTCACTCCAAAGTAGTCATGGATCAACTTATCTCGAATTCCGGTCATCTCGCGCCAAGGAATAGACGCATAATGCTTTTTCAAAGACTGAGGAATTTTCTTCGAAGCTTCTCCAATAATCTCTAAGGCCCGGACTACTGCAAAGATCGTCTTGTCGTCTGCCTCAAATTCTTCGAGCCCTATCCCTTGTGTAAACTGATCGGCTTTCTCAATCGCGTCCAGTATATCCTGGAGATGATCTGAAACATTGCGCGACGCAGACTTCATACGGCAATAACTTCGGCAAGGACGCGCTGTCCAAGGGACGGCTTGAGAGCATCCTTCATTACAAGGTCCACTTTGATACCAAGGAGATCACTCAGAGCGTTCTCCAAGGTGATGAACTGCAAGAGACTCGGCACTTCGTCGAACTCAACAAGGACATCAAGATCGCTGCCCTCTTGTTGGTCGTTCTGGACGAATGAGCCAAATATACCAAGTGATCTCACTTTGTGATGCTCTGCAAGAACTTGTTTCTGCTGCCGCAAGAGCGTCGTGAAATGCGCCAAGGTTTTTGTTTCTTTTTCCATCGCCTCAAACTCCTACCACAGCTCCCGAACGTCCAGAACGAATCCGGGCAGGATTGATTCACCGTCGAGGGAAGCCGGATCATCATGAATCTCAACGGCCCGCTTCGGGCGGTAGATATGGACACGCTTTTCGAGCGGATCAATCAGCCAGCCGAGCTGGGCACCGGTGGCAAGATACTCCCGCATTTTTTCTTGCAAGGCAGAGAGGTGGTCTTGTTGCGAGCGAAGCTCGACCACAAAGTCGGGACACAGCGGGGCAAAGCCGTTCTGCTGTGCTTCGGTCAAGGTCTCCCAGCGGGCGCGTCTCAGCCATGATACGTCCGGTGAACGTTTTGCGCCATTCGGCAGCATGAATCCGGTTGAAGAATCGAATACCAGACCGGTCCCATCCGTTTCGGCCCAAGCGACTAGGTAGTAAGTCAGCTTACTATTTCGCCAGCCCGTCTTTGATCCTGTCGGAGGCATAATCACCAACTCGTGCTGTGCGGTCAGTTCAAGCCGCAACTCCGGGTTCTCTTGGCACAGCAGCACGAACTGTTCATCCGTCAGTTGTACCGTCTGCACATTGATTTTCACCGGAATGGAATATTCCGCCCAACCCGGCCAGGCTGGTTTGCTTACTTGAGCCATCTTTGTTCTCCGTTGTTTTTCAGCCTAGAACGCCACCTGTTGTTTTTCAACGCCTGGCCAAGATTCCGTAAAGCATCCATTGAGAATATGAGCCCACTCTTTTACAGTCGAATGGAACCCTGACCTGAGTTGTGACAAAGGAGCGTCCCATGTGGCCGGATAATAAACGCTGTGCGGTTGGTCTGAGTTTTGACTTTGATGCGGAAACGCTGTGGACCCGCACCATGCGACAGCCCTTCCCTGGCCAGCTCTCGCGCGGCGAGTACGGAGCACGGGTCGGGGTACCGCGCATTCTCAGCTTGCTCAAAAAATATGACCTCAAGGCGACCTTCTTTGTGCCGGGCTGGTCGGCGGACAACCACCCCCAGTTGGTTGAACAGATGTACGCCGCCGGGCATGAGATCGGGCATCATGGCTATGAGCATGAGTTTGTCGCGAACAAGGGCCGAGAAGCCGAGCTGGAGGTGTTGCTGAGGGGGACAGAGAGCCTCAAGCGTATTACCGGCCAGGCGCCACAGGGCTACCGCTCTCCGGCCGGCAATACCGGCCCGCATACCTTTGACTTATTGCTCGACCACGATTTTCTATATGACAGCAGCCTGGTTGGCGACGATAATCCCTACTGGCTCACCACCCCCCAGACCAAGCGTCAGCTCCTGGAAGTTCCCTTTAGCTGGGAGCTGGATGATGCGCCACACTTTTTTTTCAGCTTCTCCCCCTACTTCGCGGGCATGTCGAGCCAGAACAAGGTATATGAAATCTGGCAGGCCGAGTTTGACGGTGCCTATGCGGACGGCGGCTTTCTCGGCATTGTCATGCACCCGCAGATTATTGGCCGCCGCTCGCGTATGGCCATGCTGGAGCGGCTGATTCAACACATCCTGGAACATGAGGGCGTCTGGTTTGCGACGCATTGCGAGGTCGCGCAAACGTGGATAGCGGAAACCACACCCTGAGTTCCCACCGCGCTCAATTGATTGACCCTCACCGGACCGGGTGTTAGGCTGGTGCCCACGCATTGAGCCCGAGGAGAAACGTATGAATGGCGTGCATGACATGGGTGGTATGACCTGCTACGGCCCGGTCAAACCGGAAGAGAACGAACCGATCTTTCATGCCGAGTGGGAGAAGCGCGTGTTTGCCATGACCATGCTCGGCATGGGCCAGCTCGATACGCTCGACGCCTTTCGGCACGCGATCGAACGCATGGACCCCACCCATTACCTCTCCTCGACTTACTACGAGCACTGGCTGGCCGCACTGGAAACCCTGGCCGTGGAAAAAGGGGTACTCACCCCAGAGGAATTAGCAACCGGAGTCGCCCAGGAGACCGGTAAGCGAACAGAAGGGCCGCTTCCACCGGAAGCGGTCCCGGCAGTTGTCCAAGGCGGGGCGCCCTGCCATCGGACAGAAGGCCGCCTGACCCCGCGTTTCTCGGTCGGCGCCCAGGTTCGAGCCCGTAACCTGAATCCAACCGGGCACACCCGGCTGCCCCGTTATGTCCGGGGGAAAAATGGCACGATAGCCCAAGTCTACGGCACCTTTGTGTACCCGGATACCAATGCTCACGGCCAGGGCGAACAGCCACAGCCACTGTATTCAGTCTGCTTTACCGCCCAGGAACTCTGGGGCCCGGACGCCGCCGCAACAGACAATCTGTATATCGACCTGTGGGAAGATTACCTCGACCCCGCCTAAGGAGAGGAGTCATGAGTAGCGATCATACTCACGGCCATAGCGCCCACGATGCCCCGCCGAATCCCTACCTGGAGAAACATACCTCTCCCGAACAGACCGCGGCTCTGGAGCAACGGGTACAGGCCCTAGAGTCCTTACTGGTAGCCAAGGGTCTGGTCTCTTCGGAAACGCTCGACAAGCTGGTCGAAACGTATGAGAGCGACCTCGGGCCGATCAACGGGGCCAAGGTTGTGGCCCGCGCCTGGGTCGATCCGGCGTATAAAGAGCGCCTGCTCAAAGACGCCACCGCGGCCATTGCGGAACTCGGCTTCAGCGGCCTCCAGGGCGAACATATGGTGGTGGTTGAGAACACCCCGGACACCCATAACCTGGTCGTCTGCACTCTGTGCTCCTGCTATCCGTGGCCGGTTCTGGGGCTACCGCCAGCCTGGTTCAAGGATGCGGCCTATCGCTCGCGTTCGGTGGTGGACCCGCGTGGTGTGCTACGGGACTTTGGTCTGGAACTCGACGAATCCACCGCGGTAAAGGTCTGGGACAGTAGCGCAGAAATCCGCTATATGGTTCTGCCCGAACGGCCCGCCGGAACCGAGGGCATGAGTGAAGAAGAACTCACTGCGCTGGTCAGCCGCGACTCGATGATCGGCGTCACCAAGGTCGAAAAGAATACTTTACGTTGACAAAACGCCTGGCAGATAGAGAACGGAAAGTATTCTTTCATCCAGCAGCATGAAATCTACACCCGATCGTAAGATCTCAAATATGGCCGGGGACACGGCTCTGCCGCGGAAGAGCGGCGAGCTGGTCTTTCACGACGCTTGGGAACGGCGAGCCTTTGCCCTGGCCGTGGCCCTGTGTGAACAGGGGCAGTATCAATGGGACGAATTTCGAGACCATTTGATTGCCGAAATTGGAGTCGCGGATAAGACGCAGGCCGACAAGCCGGACACTCCCGTGACCGGCTATTATGAACACTGGCTGGCCTCGTTGGAAAAGGTGCTGATCGAAAAGGGACTCTGCACACAAGACCAACTCCGGGTGGGCGAGGGCGAAGAAACTCCCCCCCCAACCCCGCCGTCGGGCGGGTCGCAACGTCCCGTCCCGCGCGTGCCGAGACCGATCTGATCAATCTCTCTGCAAGCTAGCCGCCAAGCGCGTCGAGCCCGGCCTGCGAGCAGGCCACGTCTTCATCGACCGTGCCGCCGCCAACGCCGATCCCGCCGATGACCTCCCCATCAACGACAATGGGCAGGCCACCCCCGACCATGGTCGCCCGAGAAAAATGCGACAAGCCGACGACCAGGGATTGGTCATCTTTGATGGCGCTGTAGAGGTCTTGTGTTCCCACCCCAAACAGGGCGGTAAACGCCTTGCGTTGACAGCCTTCCACCCCGAGTAGCGGGGCGCCGTCCATGCGGCCAAACGCCTTGAGATTGCCGCCATCATCAACAACCGCCACGTTCTGTTTGCAGCCCAACTCTTCTGCCTTGGCGACAGCCGCGGCCACCATTGCCGCTGCGGATTCATACGAAATCGTGTTCTTGGCGTAGGTCTTTGCCATACTCAGCCCTCCTCTCCGGCTATCCGTATGCGGCCTGCTGACAGGAGTCAAGCTGCGTCCGTCCCTTTCTCTTGATCCGGTGATACCAGACAGGATAGTGTCCGGGAGAGAAAGGAGGGGCATGGGTATGTTTCTCATGCGTTTTACAGAACGGGCCTATGTAGACTACTCGGAAGAAGATGTGCGCCAGAGTTTCCGCAGCGCGGTCCGCCTGACGTTTCCGAATGCCCATTTCAATCCAGGTCTGGGAGCGGACCTGTATAATACCTATCTTGACGAGTACGAGTATTCAGAAGAGGTTGGCTTCGACGGTCTGATGCTGAATGAGCATCATAATACCCCGACGTGTATGGGGGCGGCCATGAATCTCGAAGCCGCCATCCTGGCCCGCACTACCAAGCGGGCAAAAATCGTCCTGCTGGGCAATCCACTCCCGATTTTCGATAACCCGCTACGACTGGCCGAGGAGCTGGCGGAGATCGATATGATCTCGCGGGGCCGACTCGTATCGGGCTTTGTACGGGGAACGGGTATTGAGAGCTGGGCAACGAACACCAACCCGGTGTATAACCGCGAGCGTTTTGAAGAAGCGCACGACTTGATTATCAAAACCTGGACCACCCCAGGGCCGTGGCGCTGGGAGGGTAAGCATTATCAGTTCCGGGTCGTCAACCCGTTTGAACGACCGCTCCAACAGCCGCATCCGCCCGTTTGGATTCCCGGTATCGGCAGCCCGGAGACGCTGGTCTGGTGTGCCCAGCACCACTATCCCTACATTTATTTAGAAACCGATCCCCAGGTGACCCTGGACCTGACCGCAATTTATACCGAGGCCGCCAAGCAGGTGGGCTATGAGCCGGGTCCACAAAACTTTGGCTATCTCGTCCGCGTCCATGTCCAGGACACAGACGAAAAAGCGTATGAGGTCGGTAAAGGTTTTCTGATCGGAAACGCCGGTGTCGGTCGCGTGCCGCTGCCGGGCGACTTCATGGCCCCGCCGGGCTATAACTCGCGCGAAGGGGCCAGGCGCATTGTCGACCAGTACCGGCGCTATTCACTCCGGCCTGACCCCCTCTACGGCGGCGTTGATTCCGCGGGCTGGGAAAAGGTCGTAGAAAGCAACCGGGTGATTGTGGGCAACCCGGACACGGTAGTCAGGAAACTACGCGAAGTCCTCAGCGTTGTCCGCCCCGGCATTCTTGGCGTCTGGACGAATGACGGCACCATCGGACATGAAGACACGATGCGCTGTTTAGCCCTCATGGAGCATGACGTGCTCCCGGCAGTCCGGGAAATGGGAAAAGAGCTGGGACTGCCCGGACCCTTTGAACACGCTCCATAGACAATCTCCATGGAACAGAGACAACAACCATGCCAGAACATGCAGAACATACTATCGAAGTCGGCGGCGCCACAATCCATTATCTGAAAGGCGGCCGGGGCAAGCCGCTCGTCATACTGCACGGCGCGGAAGGCAGTCTGGGCTGGCGGCAATATCACGAACAGTTGGCCGAGTCCTTCACCGTCTATGCGCCAACCTGTCCGGGCTTTGGCCAGTCCGAACGTCCCCCCTGGCTCGAATCCTTTACGGACCTGACGCGCTTCAGTCTGTGGCTGTTGGATGCGCTGGAGCTACCTCAGGTGACTCTGGCGGGTCACTTCATCGGCGGCTGGCTGGCAGCAGAAATGGCGGTCATGTCGCCCAGGACATTCGAGCATCTCATTCTGATTGACGCGGCCGGTATCCAACCGCAGGACGGCGAAATTGCCGATGTCTTTCTGCACGGACAGGAGGGCACCAGACAACTGGCGTATTTCGACCCACAGCAGGTTGCCGAGTATGCCGAACTGTTCCAGCATAAGCCATCCAAAGAGGAGCGCGACATACAAACGCGCAACCAGGAAACTCTCGTCCGCTACTGTTGGAAGCCGTATATGTTCAGCCCCAGCCTGCCTGGGCTGTTAGGCCGAGTGCAGCTGCCAACCCTTATTATCTGGGGACAGGACGACCGGATCGTGCCGCTGGAATGCAGTGCGTTATATCAGCACGCTCTGCCCAACGCCCGCGTAGAAATCATTCCGCAATGCGGTAATTGCCCGCCACTGGAAAAGCCAACCGAATGCGTCCGCCTCATCCGAAATTTTCTGGTATGATGTGCGCTCGGATGAAAGGAAAACGCCATGCCACTCCATCCCCAGGTCGCAAAAGCCCTCGAACAAATGGCCGCCGCCGGCCCACCCCTACATCATCTTTCGCCCCAGGAAGCGCGGACCGCCATGGAAGCCGCGCGGGGCGTAACGGCTGACCCTGAGCCGGTCGGCACGGTCGAAGACCGGCTGATACCCGGCGTGGCCGGCAAACAGCCGATCCGTATTTACACTCCCGCCGGAGACGGCCCGTTTCCCATATTGGTCTATTTTCACGGGGGTGGCTGGGTGGTTGGCAGTCTGAACACGGTGGATGCCTCCTGTCGTGCCTTGACTAATCTTGCTAACTGCGTGGTGGTCTCCGCAGACTACAGACTCGCGCCAGAAGACAAATTTCCGGCAGCGGTCAATGACTGCTACGCCGCGACGCGGTGGGTCGCGTTCAACGCGGCCGCCCTGAACGGGGATGTCTCTCGACTGGCTGTGGGCGGTGAAAGTGCCGGTGCCAACCTGGCGGCCGCGGTGACCCTCAAGGCGCAGGAGAGTGGCCTGCCGGCTCTCGCCTATCAACTCCTCCTATACCCGGTCACGGCGCACGCGGTTGACCTGCCGTCGCACACCGAAAATGCGGACGGCTATTTTCTGACAACCGAGATGATGGGGTGGTTCTGGGATCATTATCTCGCCAGCGAAGCGGATGGACACAACCCGCTGGCCTCCCCCCTGCACGCCTCGACCGATCAATGCCGCTCCCTGCCGCCGGCCTTTATTGCCACCGCGGAATACGATCCCCTGCGGGACGAGGGAGCCGCGTACGCGGCCAAGCTACGTGAGGCAGGCGTAGCGGTTGAATACGTCTGTTTTGAGGGGCTCATCCACGGCTTTATGGGTATGGCCAAGGTCATTGAGCCGGCCGGGCAGGCCTTGGAAAAGGCGGCCGCGGCGCTGAAAACCGCTCTGCATGAATAGGCAGGTCCGGGTCACTCGATAGCGTTGCTACTGAAACCCCCCTCACCCTAGCCCTCGCCCCCAAGGGGGCGAGGGGAAGAGGCGGCGTCCGGCGCGTGCCTGACCAACTCCACCGTAAGGTGGATATCCGGCCTCAGCACTCCGCTTACATAACAGCCGCGCTTGGCCCGTTCGAGGAGAATCTGTGCGTCTTGCTCCGAAGCCGAACTCCACACAGCCAGGGTTAAGCTTATCTCTTTCACCTGGCCCTTCGGCGATGCTTTGGCACGTCCCTCAATCCGTTCAATTGAAATCTTGCGACGCCGGGCAGCCGCTTTGAAGGCAATCGTCATGCAGGAGAGAAGAGCGCCGAGAAAGGCGGTTACCGGGTCCGGGCCGGTATCCTCTCCGCCGTCGCTCGCCGGCTCGTCAAGGCTCCAGACATGAGCGTGGCTCCGCACCCGAACGGCATATCCCTCGCCAGCAGACATTGAGCGGACTTCCCGTTTGTCCAGGGCCTTCTGGGGGTTGGGGGTTAGGGGTTGGGGGTTGGAGACTTCTGAGAAGGATTCTGATCCTAGATTCTCCAGCGCCTCTTTCAGACCCTGACTCAAACGAGATGCCGCTACCCCGTCCGCTACCCGGTGGTCATAAGCAATGCTGAGCGTCAGCATGGGACGGACGATAATCTGCCCATTCCGCACGACCGGCCTCTCTTCAACCGCGCCCACAAAGACGAGGATGGGTTCACCCAGATTGATGACCGGGGTGCCGGCCCGGATGCCGAACATGCCAAGGTTCGAGACGGTCAGACTGGCCTGACCCATATCGGCCGGCTGCAACTGCCCCGCCCGAGCGGCTTCAACCAGTCGCTGCCTGTCCTTCGCAAGCTGTGCTATAGACAGGCCGTCCGCCCCGCGGATGACCGGGACCAGCAGGCCGCGCGGCGAGTCAACGGCAAAGCCGATATCAATCCCGTCATAGAGAATAAGCTCTTCGTTTTCGACCGTCGCGTTGAGGTCGGGCAGTCCGGCCAGCACCCGCGCCGCCGCGTGTAAAATCAGGTCGTTGAGCGTCAGCCCGGCGATGTCCGCTCTGAGTCGCTCCCGGGCCGCTTGTAGGGCGCTGGCATCGACCTCGATCATCTGGACAATATGCGGAATGGTCTGCCAGGCGGCCTGGACCCGGCGGGCGGAGGCCTTCCGAATGCCGGTCAGAGGGCGGCGTTCGCGCTCGGTCCGGGTTGGAGCGGAACCAGGTCGAATGGCCGTCGCAGACTGCTGCTGGGCAACTGCGTTCTCCGCGGCCTGCTCTACATCAGCCGCGGAAATCACCCCATCCGCAGATGACGGCGTCAGGGTTGAAAGATCAATACCGCGTTCAGCGGCCAGTCGTTTAGCTTTAGGTGAGGCGAGGACGCGCCTTGGGCGTGACGCTATTCGCTGTTGAACGACCGGTTCGGCAGGTGGCAGAGCGGAGGTGGTATCCGCCTGGACTGGCGCGTCACCAATCTCGCCAATGACGGTATGAATCGGGACCTCTTCGCCTTCTTGAACCACAACGTGGAGGGTGCCACTCGCGGTCGCTTCAAGATCATATGTAGCCTTGTCCGTCTCTACCGTGACGAGCAGTTCGCCGGCAGTGACGCGCTCGCCGTTTTTGCGATGCCAGCGCACGACCACCCCCTCGGTCATGGCCTGGCCGAGTTTGGGCATCACGACTTTGGTATTTTGCACGCCAGCCTCAGTCGGTGAGTTCTTTGACCGCCCGATAAATATCGTCTACCGAAGGAACGATAGCATCGACCAGGTGCTGACTGGTCGGAATAGGCACATCAGGAATGGCCAGGCGCTTGAAGGGTTTGTCCAGATAGGGGAGGGCCTCTTCCAGGAGCAGCGCCCCGATCTCAGCCCCAACCCCAAGCGTACGATAGGCCTCTTCCACCACAATACAGGCTCCGGTCTTTTTGACCGACTCGATAATGGTTTCGCGGTCAAACGGATTCAGGGTACGCGGATCGACGATCTCGACCTCGGTGCCTTCCTGGCTCAGTCGCTCCGCGGCTGCGAGCGAACGGCGCAACATGTCCTGCCAGGCCACAATCGTCACGGCCTCGCCCTCGCGCCGGACGACTGCTTTGCCAAAGGGAGTCAGCACCTCTCCGTCCGGTACCTCGCCCCGCATCTGATACAGCAGCTTATGCTCAAAATAGATGACCGGGTTATCCAGTCGAATCGCCTGCTTGAGCAGACCCTTGGCGTCTGCCGGCGTTGAGGGCACGGCGCACAGCAGGCCGGGCGCGTGCATGATAAAGGCTTCGGGACAGGCTGAATGCTCGGGTCCAAAGCCCGAGCCGCCCGAGGGGGCGCGCACCACCAGCGGAATCGTATGCGCCCCACCGTGCATATAGCGCCACATACCGGCCTTAAAGAAGATTTCATCACCCGCGGTGATGACAAAATCGGCAAACTGGAGTTCCACCACCGGCCGCAGGCCCATCGAAGCCGCACCCACACCGGCGCCGACCATCACACTCTCGGAGATCGGCGTATCGAACACGCGATCCGAACCGAACTTCTCAAGCAGCCCATCGGTGACTTTGAAAATCCCGCCCCAGACCGCAACGTCCTGGCCGTACAGGATCACGTTTTCATCGCGCCGCATTTCTTCAGCAAGCGCATCGTTAATCGCCTGACTATAGGTCAGTGTGGGCATAAACACTCCTGGGTAGGGATTGGGGATTATGCGTAAACGTCCTGCAAGGCGACTTCCGGTGCGAGCAGCGGAGCCGCGCGCATGGCTGCTACGGCCGCTTCAATCTGCCGGTCTGCGTCGGCCTGTATGTCGTCCACGTCTGCCTGCGTCAGAATGTCCCGGTCGCACAGGGTCTGTTGCAGCTTCGGCAGGGGGTCTTTTTCCGCCACAGCGTTGCGGTCGGTCCGGTATTCCTGCTGGTCGGCGACATAATGCCCTTGCAGCCGTGTCACTTTGGCTTCAATCAGCGTTGGACCATGACCGGCCCGCGCCCGCGCCACAGCCTGTTCCATGACTTCGTACACCGCCACCGGATCACTCCCGTCAACCACCACGCCAGGGACGTTATAGCCCGCGGCCCGATCCGCGATATTCTCGACCGCGGTCGAGCGGCTGGTCGGCATGGAAATCGCGAAGCCGTTATTCTCACAAAAATAGATGCAGGGCAGTTTCTGAACCGCAGCCCAGTTGAGCGCTTCGTGAAACGGGCCCCGGTTCGCGGTCCCATCCCCGAAGAAATACGTCACCACTGTGTCCGGTTGCTTGCGCTTGAGCGCCATGCCCACACCAACCGAGACCACGAAGCTGCCACCCAAGGTCCCACTCTCACCCAGAATACCTTTTTGCACATCCACGACGTGCATCACCCCACCCTTACCCCGACTGGTCGCGCCCTCCTTGCCGGCCATATCGGCCAGCATGTCGGCCAGACTCACGCCCCGGGCGACCATATACGCTACGCCGCGATGGCCGTACAGGATATAGTCATCCGGGCGGAGTGCCTCGATAGCAGCGATCTGCGCCACCTCCTGGCCGGCGCCAACGTGCAGCGATGGGGGCAGTTCGCCGGCCATAGCCAGCTCGACGATTTTCGCCTCAAAGCGTCGCGCTAGTACCGCGCTCGTGAATACCTTGACGAGTTGTTCCTGATCCATAGGCTCCCCTTTTTGAGCGGTCTGCTTAGGCCAATCCAATATGCTGGATGATTCCGCCATCGACGGCAAACGCCTCGCCGGTCACGAAACGAGACTGATCGCTCGCCAGGAATAAGGCCACATCGGCCACATCTTGCGGTGTGCCATTGCGCTGGAGCGGGGTGTTACGGGCGAGGAGATCGCTGATATTCTTTTCGCTGATTAAGGTGTCGTGAATCATTTCGGTGTCGATCACACCGGGGCAGAGCGTGTTGGCGCGGATACCTTTGGGGCCATAGGTGACCGCAATCGCCCTGGTCAGAGCCAGAATCGCGCCCTTACTGGCCGTGTAGGCGTGGGCGTCTTGAGCTCCGCGCAGAGCCGCAATGGAGGCGGTGTTGATAATGACCCCGCCGCCGCGTTCGATCAGCTTGGGAATCCCGTATTTACAAAACAGGAAAATTCCGCCGACATTAATGTCCAGAATACGCCGCCAGTCATCCTCAGTACAGTTGACGATATCGCTCATGGCAATGCCGAAGCGTTGCGTCGCCGAGTAGCCGATCCCGGCGTTGTTATACAGGATGTCAAACCCGCCGCAGACCTCCTGGGCGGTTTGCAGAACGGCTTGTACATCCGCGGCCTTGGACACATCCCCGACGGCCCCCACCGCTTCGCCTCCGGCGTTTTTGACGGCGGCAACCGCAGCCTCGACAGACTCCGCGTCCAGGTCGTTAATCACGATCTTCGCCCCTTCTGAGGCAAAGCGTTGCGCAGCCACCAGCCCCTGGCCCCGCCCGGAGCCGGTAATGAGAGCGACTTTGTTTCCCAGTTGTCCCATAATAGCCTTCCTTCCATCGTTGCTCGCTTTGTTTACTCGAAAACCTGCTAGAGATAAAGCGGCCAGCCTGAGGCTATTGTCATTGTGTCGAAGTGGGTATTTTACAACACTCACACGAGCATCCATAGCGCATGACCGCAATAGCCTTCCGCCCCCGAATATGAGAAACCTCCTGACATGGCAGTACTCAGCCTTCAGGATGTCCGGGTCAGTTTTGGAGAGCCGTCGTTGCTGGACGGGGTGAGTTTGCAACTCGAAGCGGGGGAGCGGGTTGGCATCCTGGGCCGCAACGGGGCGGGGAAGTCTACCCTGATGAAAGTGATTCAGGGTGAGGTCCGGCCCGATGCCGGTCAGCTCGTCCGCGCTAAGGATACGCGCGCCAGATTCCTCCCTCAGGACATTCCTCTGTCTCTGCCTGGGACGGTATTACAGCGCGTGACCCAGGGCTTAGGCCGGCTGGGCGACGCACTGGCGGCCTATCACACCGTCAGTGCTCAAGTGAGTCAAACGAATGACCCGAAACTGCTCCGGCAGTTGGAGCAGCTGCAACAGACGGTCGATAGCAACGGCGGCTGGCTGGTGCATCAGCGGGTTGAGCAAACACTGACCCAGTTGAAACTCGACGAGCGTGCCGCATTCAACACGCTTTCCGGCGGGCTCAAACGCCGCGTGCTACTGGCCGAAGCCTTGGTGAGTGATCCCGATATTCTGCTACTCGACGAACCGACCAACCATCTCGATGTCGAGTCTATTACCTGGCTCGAAGAGTTCTTGCTGCAACAGGGCAAGACCCTCGTCTTTGTGACCCACGATCGCATGCTGCTCAAAAATCTTGCCACCCGTATTGTGGAACTCGACCGGGGACGTCTGACGAGCTGGTCGTGCGACTATGAAACCTTCCTGGAACGGAAACAGGCGGCGTTTGAGACTGAGGCCCAACACTGGGCCCAGTTCGATAAAAAACTCGCCCAGGAAGAGGCCTGGATTCGCCAGGGCATTAAAGCCCGACGGACTCGGAATGAGGGCCGTGTGCGAGCCCTTCAGGCGTTACGGGCAACCCGGAGCGCCCGCCGCGAGCAACCGGGCACGGTCCGTCTCCAGGTCCAGGAAGCGGAACGCTCCGGAAAACTCGTGCTGCGGGCGCAAGATGTCAGCTACGCCTATGCCGACCAGCCTGTTGTCAAGGACTTTTCCACGGTGATTATGCGGGGTGATAAGATCGGCATCATCGGTCCGAACGGCATAGGGAAAACGACGCTGCTTCAGCTTTTATTGGGCGAACTCATGCCCCAACACGGCAGTGTCCAGCACGGCACCAACCTGGCAGTCGCGTATTTCGATCAACTCCGTACGCCGCTTGATGCTGACAAAACAGTCCAGGAGATCGTGGGACGGGGAAACGATCACGTCACCTTCGGCGGCAAGGAACGCCATATCATCGGTTACCTGCAAGACTTTCTGTTTTCGCCGGACCGTGCCCGGAGTCCGGTGAGTGTCTTATCCGGCGGCGAGCGGAACCGGGTGTTGCTCGCCCGCCTGTTTACCCAGCCCTCGAATGTGCTGGTCTTGGACGAGCCCACCAACGACCTCGACGCCGAGACCCTGGAACTGCTCGAAGAACTCCTGCTCGCCTACTCCGGCTCCATCCTTTTAGTGAGCCATGACCGGACTTTTCTCAATAATGTTGTCACCAGCACCCTCGTCTTTGAAAGCGACGGACACATTGGCGAATATATTGGTGGCTATGATGACTGGCTGCGTCAGCGGCGCCCCACGGAAAGCGTACCCCAGAAACCTGAGCCGAAAGCGGCGCCCCTCCAACGAGAACGTCAGGACCGACGACGCAAGCTCAGCTACAAGGAACAGCATGAGCTTGAAGCGCTGCCGCAGCGCATTGAGGCGCTTGAGCACGAGCAAACCAAGATACACGCCAGACTGTCCGACGCCGCACTCTACCGTGGAAGCGGAGCGGAGGTCGCGCCATTGCAACAGCGCCTGCGCGACATCGAACGGGAACTCGCACAGGCCTACGAACGCTGGGAAGTGCTCGAAGCCCTCTCTCAATAACTTGGATCGGATCACGCTACGCCCATCCGCCCCTGGAATGCACGCGTCTCACGATAGACTATAACTTTACAGCTATACACGCATTCCAACTCGGTACAGGAGAGGGGGCGCACTACCCCACGCCTACTCATGGCCACTTTAGGCATGTCCGCCGGGAATTTTCTCCGGGGCATCCACACGGACAGTCACGATATCGGTGTCATGGTATTGCTCGTGGCGAACCGAAGACGCGAGGTGTCGCAACAGCCGAAGTGAAACGTCCCGCTCGATCTGGATTTCGCCCATCTGCTCGCCAAGCAGCGCGATCCGATCCTGGAGGTTGTCCTCGCCGGTCGCGGCAATGAACTCGAGTACCGCCCTATCCCCCTCCTTGCGCGCCATCAAGAGGAGCCGGCGCTGTTCCTTTTCCTTGGCGGCCTCGTCTTGCCCGAGCAGCGTCAGTAACGTCTCCTCGCCGACAGCCTCAAGGCGCTCGGCCATCGCCCCATCCCAGCCACCACGGGACGCGAACGCAACGAGAAACTCCCTGATCTTTGGCAGAGCTGAGAGATCGAACCGTGTCTCCATCCGGCCACGGCGCGGTTTTGTCATCTCCATGAAGGACGTCATCAGGATGGCTATGAGACCGCCGGCCGTGACTCCATTCCGCAGCAGGCCGCCGGCGAATGCCTGAGCAAACTCGGGGAATATCGCGCCATTCTGAAAACCGACACCGACCCAGAACGACAGGCCGACAACCAGCCCCTTGCGATAGTCGATTCCGTCCTGAACGATGACCTTCATGCCGACCACGAAGAGCGTCGCCTGTAAGACGGCGAGATAGGCCGCGACGACCGGACCCGGTATCGCCAGGACCACGGCGAGCGCCTTGGGAAGGAAGGCTACGGCGACGAATACGACCCCAACGGCAACCCCGACGCGGCGGGCCGCCGCCCCGGTGAGTTCGACCACCGCCACGCCGGTCGATAGCAGTGTATTCGGCACCGTTCCGGCCAAGCCAGACAGCAGGTTGCCGATTCCGGCTGCCGTCACCGCGCCCTGTACCGCCCGAAAATCCACCGCCCGGAGTTGCCGCCAGGAGACACGCTGCACGGCGACGGCATTGCTGATCGTCTGGACGCTTTCGATCAGAGCCACGAGTACGAATGCGGGTAGAAGCGCCCAAAAAATTGGCCCGAAATCAAGAGCTAAGCCGGGCCATTCGCCCGCCGGAAGGCCGACCCACGCAGCCTCGGCGATGCCCTCCACGTTGAAGAGACCGACCCACCCCGCCACCAAAGAGCCGAGGGCTACACCGATCACCGGTGCCCAGAGACGCAGCGCTCCTGTTGTCCTGAGCGCGATGCCGATAATGATCAACACGGTCACGAGGGCACTCAACGGAGCGGCCAGAGTCGAGGTTCCCACCGGCACCTCCTCCAGGAGACCGAAGACCGTCGGCATCAACGTGGCCGGGATCAGCATGATGACCGTCCCCGAAACGGTCGGGGTCAGGAGCCGCCGAAACAGCGAGAGCCGGGCGGAAAGCGCCAGCGGGACCAGCGACGCGACGACCACCAGGGTCGCGAGCAACGCCGGGCCGCCCTCGGCCACCGCTGTTATGCTCACCGCCACGACGGCCAGGGAGGTACCCATCACGGCGACATAGCCCGCACCAATACGGCCAAACCGGAACGCTTGGAGTATCGTGGTCAGGCCACAGATCGAGACTGCGGCGAACAGGGCCCAGGACAGGTAGGCTTCGGTCCCACCGCCGGCCCGTACCACAACCATGGGGATTACGACTATTCTGGCAATGATGAGAATGGCGAACTGTAGACCGAGACCGAACGCGATCGCTGGCGGCGGTTTTTCGTCGGGCTGGTAGCGTACGCTCGCAAGCTGGCCGGAATCGTCAACACCCATCACGCACTCCTCATGCCCCATATGAACGGCCGATAACACCCCAACCCCGCAGTAGGGGCGACGCATGCGTCGCCCCTACTTGCCTGTGCGGTACATAGCCACCCGCTTGAGCACACGCACTCCCGTACGGACCTCTTCGACTTTGAAGAGCAGACCGAGTACGAGATAGACACCCCCACCGGCGACCAGGATGCCAGCCAAACGGAGGAGACGCTCACCGGTCATGAGCGAGCCGGGGGCAGCGGCCAGAGGCTGGCTGAAAAAAAACAGGCAACCGCCCAAAACCATAGCTAACAAGACATGAGCCCCAAGACTTCGAAGGAGTGTCCCTTCATCCAGCGGACCGTGTCGTCGCCGAAAAATAGCGTACAGGACAAGCGTATTCAGATAGGACACCAGCGAGGTCACCAGGGCAATGCCCCAGTGACCCCATACCTGCATCAGCAGCCAACAGCCGGCCGCGTGCAGCCCAATCGAGCCGACGCCAATCCAAGCCGGCGTTCGGGTGTCTTTTGTGGCGTTAAAGAGGCGCACCATCACTTGACTGGTCCCATAGGCCAGGATGCCAACCCCGTAGGCCATCAGGGCTTGGCTGGTCATGGCTGCGTCTTCCGGGGTGAATTGACCGCGTTCGTACAGCAGGCGGGTGATGGGCAGCGCCAGGGCAATCAGGGTCGCCGTTGCCGGCAGGGCAACCGCAAAGAGCAGCGAGAGCCCGGCCTCGGCCTGTTTTTTGAAGGTCGCAAGCTGTCCCTGGTTGTGGGCGCTTGAGAGTTCCGTCAGCAGCACAGTATAGACCGGCACCGCGACCAGACTGACGGGTAACAGAAACACCCGAAAGGCATACGCCAGCGCGGAGATACTGCCTTCTGCCAGGGTTGATGCCAGCGCCCGCGCCACAAAGGCGTTAATCGGCACAACCGCGGTGGCAATAAATGCGCCGAGCGCAAGGCCACCCATTTCTCGCAGGGCCGGGTGAGAGAACGCCAGAGTCAGTCGATAGCGGATACCGCACCGTCTCAGGCTGGGGAGCTGAACAAGCACCTGGAGGCCGCTACCGGCGACAACGCCGACCGCCAGGCTGGTAATGCCATAGCTGGGCGCGAGGGCCAGGGCGCACAGAATCATGACCAGGTTGAAAAACACCCCCGCGTATTCCGGCATGGCGTAGTGGTCAAGGCTGTTAAGCGTACCCTTCATTACGGCCAGCAGGCAGTGCAGAACCAGCATGGGCAGCATGAACCGGAACAGAAAAACCGCCAGTTCGTGATCGTCCCCAGCCAAACCGGGCGCAGCAACGGTCATGAGGCCGGAGGCGAAGACATAACACCCGCCGGCCAGCAGCACGGCCAACAGGACAGCCCCATTGAGGGCGAGGCTGAAAATCGTACTCAGCTCATCTTTCTTGTCGCGATAGCGAGTGATGACCGGCACGAAAAAATTGCTCAGTACCCCACTGAAGAAAAGGGTCTGCATCATTTCCGGGACGTTATACGCCACCAGAAAGGCATCCGTCAGGCGAGACGCCCCAAACAGCGCAGCCTGAACGGCTTCCCGGATAAAACCCAGCGGCCGGCTCAGCAGGGTCGCAATAATAATGGGGCTGCCCTTCCGAGCGATCCGGGACCGCAAAGAGTCAGGAGTCCGTTGGGAAGGGTCTACCGGCGTGTCGGTTGGGGGCACCTCATGACTATAGCAGGGACGTGGCGTAGCGTCAGGAAGACGCAGTGAAAGGAGCCTCACGTCGAGCGGGCCGGCCCATCAAGAGACCGCCGACTCCACACGGACTGTGACCACCTCGGTATCGTGGAATTGCTGATGGCGTACGGACGAGGCGTAATGTCGCAACAGCCGGAGGGGGAGCTCTTGCTCGACCGGCGTATCCGCGGCCCGTTCGCTGAGCAGAGCCATCCGATCCTCAATATTCGTCTCGTCGGCGGCGGCGATGAACTCCAGGTCGGCCGCCGCGCCATCACCGTGCGCGGTCAGCAGCAGGCGCCGCCCGTCGTGTGCCGTCCCTCTCTCTTTCTGCTGGATAAAGGTGAGGAGCGTCTCCTCACCGACCGCACGGAGTCGATCGGTCATCTCTTCGTTCCAGCCCTGGTGGGCGGCAAACTCAGACAGGAAGGCATCAATCTTCGGATAGGCGTCGACACTCAGGGCGGTCTTGAGGCGCTGGCGCCGCGGCCCTGTCAGATCCACGAACAGGGTCAGGAAGATCACCGTGAAGCCACCGACGGTCATCCCGTTCCCGAGCAATTTGCTCCACGGCCCCTGAAAATATTCCGGGAAGATCCAGTCCAACTGAAACGCGCTCCCGATCCAGAACGCGAGGCCCACTATGACACCCTTCCGATAATCGAGACCGTCCTGAAAGAGGATGCGCATGCCCATGACGAAGAGGATGGCCATCAGCACGATGAAGTAGGCCGCCACCACCTGACTCGGTATGGCCACCACAGCGGCGACACACTTCGGCAGGAAGGCCAGCACGACGAAGGTGATACCCACGCACGTACCAACAGAACGAGCCGCCACTCTGGTGATTTCGGCGACTGAGATACTCGTCGCATACGTCGTGTTGGGCACCGTTCCGGCGAAACCGGAGAGCAGATTGCCCAGGCCGTCGGCGGTGAGCGCGCCCTGAATCGAGCGAAAATCGATAGCGCGCGGTCGGCGCCACGAGGCCCGTTGGATCGCAATGCTGTCGCCGATCGTATCGAGCGCGCCAATGAGCGTCACCAGCACGAAGGCCGGTAGCAGAGCCCAGAAGGCCGGACCGAAGCTGAGGTCGAGTCCGGGCCACGCAACGCCGGGCAAGCCAACCCAGTCAGCCTCAAGGATGCGCGCGGTATCGTAGATGCCGAAGCCTAGACCACCGGTCGCGCTGCCCGCGCCTATCCCGATGACCGGAGCCCAGAGCCGCCACGTACTGGAGTTGGCGAGCGATAGCGCAATCGTGACCACTAGGGTCACACCCGCAGTCACGGGCGCAGCCGCAGGTGACACACCCTCCGGCACATCGGTCAGCTTGCCCAGGACGATCGGTCCGATGGTCACCGGAATCAGCATCAGCACGGTGCCGGCCACCGTTGGCGTGAAGATCCGCCGGAACCATGACAGCTTGGTTGCAAGCACGAACTGGAACAGAGAGGCAATGACGATCAGGCTCGCCATCAGTCCCGGCCCCCCCTGCTCCAGCGCAGACACACAGACGGCAATAAAGGCGCCGGAGCTGCCCATGAGCAGAAGATAGCCCGCGCCAACGTACCCGATACGGACGGACTGAATCACCGAGGTGACCCCGCTGATTACGAGCGCAGCGAACACCGCCCACGACAGATAGGCTTCACTGCCGCCCGCAATTCTGATCATCATAACCGGCGTCAACACGATGCCGGCAACGGCGAGGACAGCGTACTGGAGCCCAAGCCCGAGGAGGAGCGCGGGCGGGGGACGCTCATCCGGCTCGTAGCGAATGTCCTGGTGGATGTCTGTGGGTTGATCCGCCATCGTTCACTTGTGGCTCTGTGTCAGGACAGGATTGCAAACGTGAGAGGATAAGACGAGAGCCGGTCCGCGGGTTCAGCCGGCCACGACCGGGTTCTCCAAAGCCCCAATCCCCTCCACTTCAATCCGAACCGTATCGCCGGCCTTGAGAAAGCGCGGCGGCTCGCGATAGGCCCCCACGCCTGAAGGGGTTCCGGTGGTAATCACATCGCCCGCTTCCAGGGGAAAGATATGCGACAGATACTCGATCAGATACGGAATCCGAAAAATCAGATTCTTCGTGTTGGAGTGCTGCATTTCCTGTCCGCTCACCACGGTCCGAATGTCCAACAGGTGGGGGTCGGGAATCTCGTCTCGGGTAACAATGGCCGGCCCCAGCGGCGCAAACGTCTCAAACGACTTGCCGGGCGTATGGCCACTCCGGCGCTGATAATCGCGCGCGCTGACATCATTACAAATCGTGTAACCGGCAACGTAATCGAGGGCGTCCTGGGCAGAAACCGCCCTGGCAAAGCTGCCGATCACAACCGCCAACTCGCCCTCAAAATCAACCATCTGGCTCACGGGCGGGAGCTGAATCGCCTCTCCCAGGCCGATTGTCTTCGGTACGGTCTTGGCAAAAATCAGCGGATAGTCCGGTTTCTTCCTGCCGCCTTCGGCGGCGTGGTCGGCATAGTTCAGTCCGATCCCAAGGAGTTTTCCCGGCCTCGCAATAGGGGCCTTGAGTTGGACAGCGGCCAGTGGAATCGGGCTACCGGCACCGATGGATTCCTGCACCTGAGCCAGCATGGCGGACCCGCCTTGGAGCAGGCGCAGCATGTCTCCGGGGATCGCTCCGTGAGAGGCGCTCGGGAGATCGACAACACCGGCGGCGGTCAACGCGCCCGTGCTGCGTTGATTGTTGCGTTCATAGGCGACGAGCTGCATGATCGCTCCTCCTTCAGGCTGCCTTCAGACCTCTGGGGCTTCGCTTCCCAGGTCCTTGAGTTTGCCGCGTTCGACCTTGCCCATGGCGTTACGCGGGATTTCGGCCAGAAAGCGATACAGGCGTGGGCGCTTATACGGCGCGAGGTCCTGTTCGGCTCGTTTGCGCAGCCGGTCTTCAAGGGTCGCCGCGTCCTGGTCAGCCTGGGGAACGATGAAGGCTGCGACTTTTTCGCCCAAATCCACATCCGGCACACCGGCAACCGCACACTCACGCACGCCGGCCTGGGTTTCCAATACGGCTTCGACCTCTCCCGGCGTGACATTGGTTCCGCCCACAATGATAAGTTCCTTCATCCGACCGTTGATGGACAGATAGTTGTCTACGGACAGAACACCCAAATCGCCGGTGCGAAACCAGTCGTCACAGAAGGCCGCCGCGGTGGCCTGCGGATTGTTCCAGTAGCTGCTAAAGACATTCGGCCCACGCACCCAGATTTCTCCGGTCTCCCCTGGCGAGAGCGGCTGCTTTGTGTGCGGATCGAAAACCCCAACCTCAACCCCCGGCAGGGCCAGACCAACCGTACCGGGGCGGCGCTCCCCATCTAAGGGATTGGACGTATTGATCGCAGTTTCGGTCAGGCCGTAGCGTTCGACGATACGGAAGCCCGACTGCGCTTCAAAACGTCGAAAGGTCTCCGCCGAGAGCGGCGCGGAGCCGGAGATAAACACCCGCATTGAGGCATAGGACACGTCTCCGGCCAGTTCAGGTATGCGCTCGGTCATACGATGGTACATGGTCGGAACGCCCATAAACACGCTAATGCGATGTCGCGCCAACGCGGTCAGAACGACCACGGGGTCGAAGCGGTCCAGCAGCACAGCCGCGTTGCCAACGTACAGCGTTCCGTACAGGCCGAGACCCAGGCCGTGCAGATGATGCGGTGGCAGGGCGTGCAACAGACGATCCTCGGCGCTCATTTTCCAGGTATCAACTAACAAGGCTTGCAGGTTGGCAGCAAGGTTGTGGTGCGTCAGCCCAACGCCTTTGGGTTGCCCGGTCGTGCCACTGGTGAACAGCAGCAGGGCCAGCGCGTCATCCGGGCCGATAGCGGGTTCAGCGCCAGGCTGATAACCGGCCAGTGCGCTGGCTAACGCGACGGTATGCGGCGGAACCTCGGCCGGCTCTTCAGCCTGGGTGGCAACCCACCACGGTCCGTTGACCGCGGTGACAATCTCCGGCGAGCGGTTGACCGTTGACACGGTCGTAATCGCCAGTTTGACCTCGGCCTGCTTGAGGACGGCTTCGGTCTCGACTGCGGACAGCGCGGGGTTGAGCGGCACCACACCAGCCCCGACCCCAAGAATCGCCAGGTGCGCGGTGACCAGACCGTCAGCTTTGCCCAGCGACAGGGCCACCCGGTCACCCGGCCCGATACCGGCGGCGCGCAGAGCGGCCATCCACAGCGAGGCCTCCGTGAGCAAGGCGCCGCGGGTCTGACGCCAGGTTATTTCTCCCGACGGCGCGAGATGTTCAAGCAGCACGCGCTCCGTATCGTGAGCAAGCTGGTTCCAAAAATGACGCACCAGATTCATGGGTTCCCCGTGTACCACACCCGCTCGGAGGGAGACAAGCGAGGGCAGGGGGCCCGAATTGCATCATAGTATCCTATGGGATACGGTGTATGGATATTCGAGATCCGCCAGACCGAAGTCTATACTCGCTGGTTCACAAGGCTTCGCTATAGGCAGGCACGGGCTCACACAATACCCGTATCCGTCGTCTTTCCCTCTGGAACCCTGGGAATGTGAGACCTGTAGGTGGGGGGATTTCAGAACTCCGTGTTGATTACGGTCCCGGCTATCGGGTGTATTTCGTACAAATCCGCCAGTCCCTCATTGTTCTCCTGGCTGGTGGCGACAAGGGCAGCCAGCACCGGGACATCAAAAGGGCGCGCGACTTGGCGCGGACCCTTATAGGAGGGAGCAGCTATGGGACACACTCAGACCCGGCCGTGGGATGTGACTGAATATCTGGAGACCGAGGAAGACATGGTCGCCTATCTGGAGGCCGCACTTGAGGAAGATGACCCTCGGCTGGTCGCAGTTGCGCTCGGTGATATCGCCCGGGCCAAGGGTATGAAACAGGTCGCGCTTGACGCAGGTCTGGGACGGGAAAGCCTGTATTAAGTCGCTCTCGCCCGACGGCAACCCGAAATCTACGACCGTCCTCAAGGTCGTGCGCGCCCTCGGGCTCCGCCTTCACGCCACCCCAGCAAGGGGAGCGACCGGGCAGTAGCGAGAGATTAGTGTTCTGAGAATGAGCCGCGCCCCTGCAAACTTGTATTTTACATCTGGGAGAAGGTAGGCTATTCGATACCTCGCTCATGCGATTTGACTGGGACCCTGCAAAAGCGCGCGAAAATGTAGGGCGGAGGACTTATGAGTCAGGCGAATAAGGCAAGTCCAGACAAACGGATGCGAGCAGAATATGACCTTCGTGGCGGGGTACGCGGGAAGTACTACGAACGGTATCGGCAGGGGACAAATATCGTGGTGCTGGAACCGGATATCGCCGCGGTATTCCCTGATTCAGCAGCAGTGAATCAGGCCCTCCGCCTGCTTATCCGGGTCGCACGGGAGCAAGTCGCGGAAGCCATATCTTCCGCCAGACCGACGTCAGTCTGACGACAGGTGACTGCTCCCGCAGGACTCGTATCCATTAGAAAACCAGACATGCCACAGCCACACACCGACGCACCTGCCCTGTCCGCCCTCCAGGCCCGCATCGATTATGCCGAGCGGGTGAAAACCGTCACCAACCACATCCATGCCGCCTCGAATCTTGACGAACTGCTGGTCTCGCTCAGCCGTGACATCCTGAGCTTGTTTGAAGCCGAACATCTCACCCTGTACGCCGTGGACCGGGCCAAAGACGAACTCTACTCTCGCTTTCTCGATATCGATCAGATTCACGAAATCCGCGTGCCGATTGGGAACCGCAGCGTTGCCGGCTATGTGGCACACAACAAACAGGCCGTAAATATTGCCGACGCCTATGATGCGTCCGAGTTACGCCGCCTGAGCCCCCATCTTGCCTTTGATCGCTCCTGGGACAAGAAAACGGGCGTCCGTACCAGGCAGCTCTTAACCGTTCCTATCTGCGATACGACCGGTAACCTGACCGGCGTGATGCAGCTCATCAACAAAAAAGGGGCGGCCCGGTTTACCGCCGCAGACCAGGAAAAGGTCCGGGAAATCGCGGCCACCCTCGGCATTGCACTGCATAATCAATACCAACTCGCCGCCCGACACACCAAATTCGAGGTCCTGCTGGCGGCCCACCACATCACCCCGCAGCAACTTGACGAGGCCAGAGCCGCGGCTCACGACACAGGAGCGTCCATTGAGTCGATGCTGATCGAACGGTTTGGGGTACCCAAACGCGCGCTCGGCCAGGCCCTGAGCGCCTTCTATCAGTGTCCGTTTCTGGAGGCCGACCGTGACCTCGATATTGCCCCTGACCTGCTGCGGGGCATCAATCCGAGTTATCTCCAGGCCAATTACTGGCTACCGCTCCGAGCCACGGATGACGCGGTAGAGGTCCTGACCGACGACCCGCGCGATTTTCAGAAACAGCAGGACATTCGACGGCTCTTCCCCGGCAAAAAGATCGCCTATGTCGTCGGCCTGCGAGAGGACATCGGCAAGCTGGTCGAACTGGTCAGCACCGACCTGGCTTCCGACGCCTCCCGCACGGCCATCCTGGGCCAGCTTGTGGCCGAAGACCAGGACGAGACAGACCCCGGCCCGGAAGCCGAGGCGGACGAAAACGACAGTGCCATTGTCCGCCTGGTCAACCAGGTCATTAGCGACGCCTATAAGGCCGGGGCATCGGATATTCATATCGAACCGCAGGGGGAGCGCCAGGAGACTTTGATTCGCTTTCGTGAGGACGGGAACTGCTACACCCACCTGCGCCTGCCTTCGCGTAATCGGCGGGCGATTACCTCGCGCGTGAAGGTCCTTGCCCAGCTTGATATTGCCGAACGGCGCAAACCCCAGGACGGCAAAATCAAGTTTCGTCTGGACAATCGTGATATTGAGCTGCGCGTTGCCTCCATCCCGACCGCGGGAACGGGCAATGAGGACGTCGTCCTGCGCCTGCTGACCGCCCATGAGCCGCTTCCCCTGGACGGGCTCAAGATGTCGGCCGACAATCTCCAGGCGTTTACCCAGCTCTTACGTAAGCCTTACGGCATGCTGCTGTGCGTGGGACCGACCGGGTCGGGCAAGACCACCACCCTGCACGCGGCGCTCGACTACTTGAACACCCCTGAAAAAAAGATTTGGACCGCGGAAGACCCGGTGGAAATCTCTCAGGCCGGTCTGCGTCAGGTCCACGTGAATCCCAAGATCGGTTTTGACTTTGCCGCGGCCCTGCGCTCTTTTCTGCGCGCCGACCCCGACATTATCATGGTCGGCGAAATTCGCGACCCGGAGACGGCCGGCATCAGCGTACAGGCCTCCCTGACCGGCCATCTGGTATTGAGCACGCTGCATACCAACAGCGCCGTTGAGACCGTCACCCGGCTACTCGAAATGCAGCTTGATCCCTTTAATTTTGCGGATGCCCTGCTTGGCGTGTTGGCTCAGCGGCTCGCCCGGACGGTGTGCGCTGGCTGCAAAGAGTCCTACCATCCGTCCAAAGAAGAATACCAGACCCTGGCGCACGCCTATGGCGAGGAAGCGTTTGCCCGGCTCAATATCCCCTATGACGACAACTTTCGGTTGGTCCGAGGTTCCGGCTGCCAGGCATGTCGGCGGACCGGCTATAAAGGCCGGGTCGCCGTACACGAACTGCTGGTCGTTACCGATGAGATCAAAAGCCTGATTCTCAGCCGCGCCCCGGCCCCCGAGTTGCTCACCACCGCCCGCCGTCAGGGTCTGACCACGCTCATGCAGGACGGCGTACTGAAATGTATTCAAGGCTTGACCGATTACACACAGGTCCAGGCCGTGGCCATGCGCTAAGATCCACTCCTCATCATTGGTATCACTCGGAGGGACGCGGCTGGCCTCATCTGACGGGCAGGGTCAGGGTCGGTCCCTGGGCTCTGGTCTGTCCCGCTTGCAGGTCAAACAGTTGGCGCAGCAGCATAAAGGTCGATTTGGATTCCAGGTCAGTGTCTTCAATATAAAACCAATGGCCTCGGTAGTAGGTAGCGATATAGGCGTTATCGGGCCGTTCGGCCTTGGTTCTGATCTTGAAGCGACGACCGGCTGGCGTATGCGTCCAGTCGAAGATATCCCCGGTTTTCGATGTGGTGATAGTCACCAGTCCGTCGACCTGATGTTGCTCGGGTGTTTCCACATTTTGAGAGAGATAATACAGCAGGCCGGAGATAGAGCGGGTGCGGACCGCCCACTGCGTCTGGTTCACCTCAAGGAAATCCGTGCTCAGATCAAAGTCCTTGACCCCCCGGTCGAGTTGGAGCAGCGCATAGATGCGATCGATTTCCTGTTGGTGTTGCACATCGTCTGCGACCAGCCTCACGGTAATACCGGAGGAGTCGTGCTGTTGGGTTGTGCCGATTTCGATGAGCTGTCGCTTTTGTAAAACGGACAGCGATTCGAGCAGATGGTTGAATTCTTCATAGTCCGGCTCCTGCTGCGGGGTTGGCCCGGAGGCGTTGGGCGCATTGTACAGGTTGTTGATCCTTTCAAAGCACAAGCCGAACACCCGGTCGATATTCCACCCGGACTGGGTCAGCACGAGAATGGCTTCGAGTTGGAGGGGGCTGAGAAGGCTCTTTAGCAGGTTTTCTCCCTGTAACGGTGTATAGGAGATGGTCGGGTTATCGGCATAGCCAAGGCCGACGCCAGGGCTGAGGGAATCCCGGGTGCCGAAATTCAGCGCGGCGTCAACCCCGGCACTGGCTTGCAGAGACAAACTCGTAGTGACGCTGCCTATTTCCAGAAAAAACGTGACATCCCGGTACCGCATCCGCACCAGGTTCTGAAGCATCTGCTCATTGATAGACGCGATAATGGCTTCGTTGTAAGCCGGATGGGTGCGTTCGATGGCCTGCGGCCCGAAGGTCGCCAAACAGCCTGACAACAGGCTGGTCAAGGCACTGATCAGGAACAGGGATGGCATAAACGTCGGCAAGCTCCATAGCCGTTAGCGCCCAGCATCGTAACGGGAAAGGCACGCAGGGTCTCGCCGCCTTCAACACACTCCAAGACCAGATAGGCCGTACCGTGCGCCTCGAAGTAACGCTGCACTTTGTTCAGATGCTCCATGCCTCGGCTCTCGCTTCTCAGCTCATCGGTCTTGGATGGGTCTTACCCCAGGCTCCCGCTCGGCTCAAGGGACTGGAGTTGGTTCCCCTGTCCAGATAGAAGGGGACTTGAGGGTCGAATTGACACGAAGCCCCGAGTTACTCACCATCGCCCGCCGTCAGGGTCTAACCACGCTCATGCAAGACGGCGTGCTGAAATGTATTCAAGTGGCCATGCGCTAGCGCTATCAGGTCTCACGGAGTTAGTCATGGGATCAATTAGAATCGTGTATGACATGGAAGGAGACATCCTTGACGTGGATTTTCGGCTTACCGGCGAAAAGCCGCAAAAGGGCATTGAATTGCACCCTAATGTCACTCTCTGGACCGATGTCAGCCATAGAACTCCCGTGCGTCTCATGTTGCTTTCTTATTCTCAACTGCTGGAACAACCCGAACTCTCGTTCGACACCCTCAAACAGCTCCCCTCTCAATGGCAAACCGAGGTGATAAAGCTCCTGACACGCGAGCCCCTCAAATGTCTGCTGACCTGCCTTGATGAGAAGGCGTTTCGTTTTCAGGTTATCGAACCAAAAGTAAAAGAACTGGCCGCCGAACCCATGAGGCGGAGCGCTTCGGCATAGCGTTCATCGTGCGTAAGAGATTAAAACTCGTTCATTAAGCTGCCTCGATACTGAGCCTGCCCCGACGGCGAGAGGACGACTTACGGACAACAATCTCCACGTCCCGCCCCAGCGCTAACAACAAGCGTAAGAGCCGCTCAACCGAGTATTCACGGAAGTTGCCTCGGAGCAAACGTGAGACATCGGGCTGGGACAGACCGAGCAATTCGGCAGCCTGCGTTTGGGTCAGTCGGCGGCGGCGGATGATGTCATCAATGCGAGTCACAAGCTCTGCCTTGAGTAACTGGACGTCGGCATCGGGGCGGCCCAGATCGGCAAACACATTGCCACTTTCGCGCTCTATTTTCACGTCGTTACTACTCATTTCACTATCCTTCATGATAGACAGCGCTCTTAAACCGAACCATGTAAACCGCCCTATAGGTATCGCCGGCATGGCGAGACACAACCTCCAAGACGCCGGGACCCGTCCCTTTGAGAGGCTTGGCATCACGATGCTTGAGCCCGGCTTGAGCCTGATATAGGGCAAACCCAATATGGTCCTGCACGCCGGCAGGAAATCTCTTCAAATCCTCTTTGCTCGATCCGACCCATTCCAGGGGTTTCAGCTCATTTCGGGCCATATCCAGGTTATGGTGGTTCCACTATATATCTTCACTATGGCAGATCACAACCATCTCCTTGACGAACGACAATAATCCATAAACCTGCCTTTGGCCTCCGCAGGAGATTGAAACCAATCCTGAGCCGTTGAGAACCCACCCCGGCGCTCTACGCCGCTCCTGCGGTGAGAGGAGCTTTGAGGTCGAATTGACACGAAGCCCCGAATTGCGCAAAGTGGAGCGCTGAAGCGCACGACGGCACACAAGGAGGAGCTATGGCCTACGATATCGTCATTAAAAACGGGACCGTCATTGACGGCACCGGCAGTCAACAACGACACGCGGATGTTGCCATCCAGGGCGACCGCATCGCTGAAATCGGTACGGTGACCGGGGCGGCCAAACGGACCATCAATGCCGAAGGCAAGCTCGTCACCCCCGGTTTTGTTGACATTCATACCCACCTGGACGCCCAGATCTGGTGGGACCCCGCGGTCTCCTCCTCGTGCTGGCACGGCGTGACCTCAGTTGTCATGGGCAACTGCGGTGTGACCTTTGCCCCGTGCCGTCCGCAAGACCGGGACTATCTGGCTCACTTAATGGAATCGGTGGAAGATATCCCCGCGGCGAGCATTACCGAAGGCATGCCCTGGAAATGGGAAACCTACGGAGAATATCTCAAGGCGCTCGATACGGCCCCCAAAGGGGTCAACGTCGGCGGTATGGTTGGTCACTGCGCGGTCCGCTATTGGGCCATGGGTGAGGAAAGCCTGGAAAACAAACCCGCCAACCCCGAGGCCATTGGCAAGATGCGTGATATTGTCGCCGAAGCCATTGCCGGCGGGGCGCTCGGATTCTCTACCTCGCGGACCATTCTCCATCGCACCCCGGAGGGGCAGCCCGTTCCCGGTACTTTTGCCGAGTTTGACGAGTTGATGGGCATTGCCAGCGCGCTGGGCGAGCTGCAACGCGGCGTGGTTGAGGCCGCGCCGGGTATCGACAGCGGCAGCCAGGAAGACCTGCAACGCGAGGTGCACTGGATGACGGAAGTCAGTCTGGCCACCGGCCGGCCCGTGACCTTTGGCCTGGCCCAGAGCCGCCCGCATCCGACGGCGTATGCGTCCATGCTGGACCAGATCAACGCCAGCGCCAAGCGCGGCGCCCAAGTCTTTGCCCAGTCCACCACGCGGGGCATTGGCGTGCTGTTCGGCTTTGTCAATCGGACACCGTTTGACCGGGCTCCGGCGTGGCGAGCCCTGCGCGGCCTGAGCCTGGCCGACAAAGTCGCCAAGCTGCGCGATCCGGCCTATCAGGCACGGATGGTACAGGAAGCCAAGGACGACCCACCGCCGATCGATTTCAGCCAGATTTTTGTTCTGCCCCGAGGAGAGGTCCGCTATGACCTGGGGGCACCGGACAGTCTCCAGACCCATGCCGACCGCCTTGGGGTGAGTCCGGGCGAAGCCTTTATCTCCCTGTCTCTCGACAATAATGGCGAGACGCTGTTCAACTATCCCTTCCTCAACCCGCAGTTTGAGGCCGTGCAGCACATGCTGGATCATCCGCAGGTCGTCATCGGCCTGGGCGATTCCGGCGCCCATTGCGGGCAGATCATGGATTCCAGCCTGCCGACCTATTTTCTGAAGTATTGGGTCAAAGAACGCGAACACTTTGCGCTCGAACAGGCCATTCATATGCTGACCGCGGAGCCGGCTCAACTGTTCGGCATTCATGACCGGGGCGTGTTGCGTGAAGGCGCCTACGCCGATGTGAACGTCATTGATTATGACAATCTGCGTCTGCCGCCGCCGACCTTTGTGTACGATTTCCCCGCCGGAAGCGGGCGCTATATTCAAAAGTCCGCGGGCTATGAGTACACCCTGGTCAACGGCCAGGTCTTTATGGACGGGCTCGACCATACCGGCGCGTTTGCCGGGCAGGTGCTGCGCAGCGCGTAATGCGCCGTCTTCAGAGTCTGCCCTGTCTACGAAGTTTGCAAGAGAGGGGCGGCCAGTAGGTCGCCCCTCTCTTGTTTTATCGTTTATATGTCCCTCATCACCATCGTTGAAATCAAGGCTCGCTGCACGCAGGCCCAGCACGTCCGGGACTATCTGCGCTCGCACGGCGCAGACGTAAGAGGCATCGACCACCAGACAGATACCTATTTTCAGGTCCCACACGGACGGCTCAAGCTCCGGGAAGGCCGGATTGAAAACGTCCTGATCTACTACGAGCGCACGAACCAGAAGTCTGCCAAACAAGCGAACGTCCTTTTAACCGAGACGCAGCCGAATTCCGCACTCAAAGCCCAACTCACCCAGGCTTTAGGCGTGCTTGTTGTGGTCAAAAAGCAACGAGAGATTGCGTTTATCGACAACGTCAAATTTCATATTGATCACGTCGAAGGACTCGGACATTTTGTTGAAATCGAGGCCATTGATAGCGAAGGCACTCTCGGCCCGGAACGGCTCCGCGCCCAGTGCCAGTCATTTCAGAACGCGCTGGGTATTCAGCCGCACGATCTTGTTGCCGAGTCGTATAGCGATTTACTCCTCGCCCAGGCGAAGAGGATATAGGCCGATGAGCACCTCAATCGGGATGCCATCGTGTCAAACCCTCAGCGGCCCATTCCGTACTACTCCGTCCCGGCCCGATGCGTTGCCGTCCACTGCTGGGACAAGTGCTGGGCCTCGGCGACCTGGGCCGGGGACATCTCCTTGGCCACCAAGTCGCGAACCTCAAGCAACTTTTTGGGGCCGTTTGCGCTAGCGAGATTGAACCACATATAGGCCAGGATATAGTCCTGCGGGACGCCCTCGCCCTTGTAGTACATGACGCCGAGACTGGATTGCGCCCTAGCGTGTCCGGCTTCAGCAGCCCGGCGATACCATACCGCTGCCTCCGTATGGTCCTGCGCCACACCCTCACCCGTATTGTACATATAGCCAAGATTGAACTGGGCATTCGCGTGTCCGGCTTCAGCAGCCCGACGATACCACACCGCTGCTTCCGCATAGTCCTGCGCCACGCCCTCATCCTTGTAGTACATGACGCCGAGGTTGAACTGCGCTTCAGCGTCTCCCCGCTCGGCAGCCCGACGATACCATACCGCTGCTTCCGCATAGTCCTGCGCCACGCCCTCACCCCTGTAGTACATGACGCCGAGGTTAGACTGTGCCTGAGCGTCTCCCTGCTCGGCAGCCCGACGATACCAGGCCAGCGCCTCCGCATAGTCCTGCGCCACGCCTTGGCCCAGGTAATATATGATGCCGAGGTTAGACTGTGCCTGAGCGTCTCCCTGCTCGGCGGCCCGACGATACCACACCGCTGCCTCCGCATAGTCCTGCGCCACGCCTTGGCCCACATCGTACATATAGCCGAGATTGACCTGCGCACTCGTGTCTCCCTGCTCGGCGGCCCGATGATACCATACGGCTGCCTCCGCATAGTCCTGCGGCACACCCTCTCCCATGCTGTACATATAGCCGAGACTGTACTGCGCATCTGCGTGTCCAGCTTCAGCTGCCACTCGGCAGGCAACGAATCGGGTTGCGGGTACCAGATCAGTCTTGAAACAGTTCGCGACCTCAACGTCTTCCGCCGCAACGGAGTACGGAGCCGCGCAGACCCACAACAAGACGATAGAAACGGGAAACCAGAAAATAAATTTCATGGTGACTCTCTTTTCTCACTGTTTCACCACAGGAGTCCGGTCCGGGTGATCCGGCCGCTGGATACCGAATCAAAGCCTGCCCCGGACATGATCCGGGGTCCGGCATGCCGAGAGCGGAAAGGTCGCTACAGCCTGGCGTGAATTGCTCTAGCTACCTTTTCGCTGCCTTTCCCGCAGGGTCACGCAGGTGCCGCCGGCCTTACAGACCAGGACCGGTTCTTCGAGCAGGTCCGCAGCCGAGTCAGAAGTATCGGGGCGAGGCACAATCACTTTCCAGGCTTCGAATTCGAGCCGTCGCGAGGTTCGCCCCACGCGGGTGATACGCCCGGACACCTCAATAAAGTCCCCGGCATAAACCGGGGCGAGAAACTCTACATTGTCATAGGCGCGAAACAGCCCTTCATCCCCGTCCAGGCGAATGCTCAACTCCGTCCCCACATCGCCAAAGAGCTGCAACATTTTCGCGCCATCCACCAGACCGCCCCCATAGTGGGCGTCCGGGCCGCTCATACGAACCCGCAGCATGGCGGTCGGAAGATTATCGACGGGCTCCATTCGGGGCATGCTTGATTCCTCTTGAGCGATGTCTTATGCGAGCGCCTGCCCGTCCCAGCGTTCGACCTCAACACGGCAATCATAAAAGGTGCCACCGCCGCCCACGTCCGTCAGTTGAGTCGACGTCACATTATTGACGTTGCCCTTCCCTCCGGACAGTTTGTCCCACCAGCCCCAGAAGGTGGCAACCGTGCCGGCCTGGACCCGCTCGGAGACAACGACCGGCAGCACGAACGCCCCACGGTCGTTGAACACTCGTACCTCATCACCCGTGTCCAAGCCGCGGGCGGCCGCATCCCGTGGGTGGATTTCCAGGGTCCGGGCCGTGGACTCCTGACGGCGCATCACCGGCAGGTGCCCATAGGAGGAATTCAGCGAATCCTTATGTTTGCGCGGCAGGAAATTCAGCGGAAACGGTCCCTCGCTCAGAGTCTCGTGGGGAGGGACAAAGGCCGGCAGCGGATCAAGACCGTCCCGCTCCATTTTTTCACAAAAGAACTCGAATTTTCCCGAAGGAGTCAGGAAGCCGCCCTGCGCCCGAGGCAGCAGGTCGGGCTCGGGGCGGGTCGGCATAAAGGGACGAGACAGGAAGTCGGTGGCGGACAGGTCGTCCCTTAGGGCCTCGGCGGTAAATGCCTCCGCCGAAGCGTGCACCGCCGGCTCGGTGATGCCCAGCCCGGTCGCCAACAACTGAAACACATCGGCGTTCGATTTTGCCTCGCCCAGCGGTTCGAGCGCCTTGCGGCTGAAGCTGCCAAAATCACCGCCGTAGGCCAGAACCATATCATCCTGCTCAAGTGGAGAGGTCGCCGGCAGGACGATATCCGCATAGTCGGCGCTATCCGTCAGGAAAAGATCGTGGACAACAGTAAACAGGTCCGCCCGTTGCAGCCCCCGCCTCAACTCGGCTTGATCGGGCAGGGAGGCGGCCAGATTACAGTTGTAGACGTGCAGCACATTGATGGGCGGATCAAAACTGGGGTCGAGCAGATGCTCGGCCAGCCGCATCATATTGATTTCACGGGTGCCCTCCGGCGAGAGATCAAAGCGCATGGCCCCTTTGAGATTCTGGGCGGTGAACATGGCTCCGCCGAAGTTGCACAAGCCCCCGCCAGCCTCCCGCCAGGCCCCGGTCAGCGCGGGTAGACAAGCCACAGCGCGGACGGCCGCTGCCCCCCCACCGTTACGCTGGATGCCGACGCCGGTTCGGATCGCCGCCGGCCGGGTCGTCGCATAGGTGCGCGCCAGATCCTGAATGGTGGTCACCGGAACATCGCACGTCTGCGCCAGGTCCGGGAGCGAGAGGGAGTGCAGGCGGCTGAAAAATGGCTCGGAGCCGATGGTATGCTGCTGTACATAGTCAAGGTCGGCCAGCCCCTCTGCTTCAATGATCTTCATCATGGCCAAAGCCAAGGCCGCGTCGGTTCCCGGCCGGACGGCAATATGCTCATCACACGCTCGGGCGGTCCGCGAACGGTAGGGATCAATGGCAATCAGCCGCGCCCCCCGACGCTGCGCCTGGCGGACGAAGGGCCAGACATGAAAACCCGTGTTGAGTGGATTAGAGGCCCAGAAGATGATGAGCTTACTCTCCACCAGGCCCTCTGGAGCAAAGCCAAAGAACACATCGGAGTAATCCATTGCGCCCAGCAAGCCGCCGGCGCAAATCGTACGCGCCAGGGTGGAGGCGCCCAGCGCATGAAAGAAGCGCCGGTCGATCCCGTTGCTTTGATACACTCCGTTATTACCCCGGTATGAATAGGGCAGGATGGACTGCGGTCCGTGCGTTGCCATCGTGGTCTGCATTTTCTCCACAATGGTCGAGACGGCTTCATCCCACGAAATCCGGACGAACTGCGCCCCAGGTCCTTTCGGGCCGACGCGCTTGACCGGATACAGCAGACGGTCCGGCGCGTACACCCGATCCAGAAACTTGTTGACCTTTGCGCACAAGGCCCCCCGCGTGAATGGATGCTCTTTGCTCGCCTTGATACTCACCGCTCGATCGTGCTCAACCGTCACCTCCATGAGACACGAATCCGGACAATCGTGCGGACATACAACCTGGACAGTCTGAGACATAAGCCCCCCTTTTTTTCAGGCTCTACCACGGCGCCACACAGAAATCCAGGAAAGAAATGACGGCTTCAGAGGTACTGAGTGCACTTGGCAACGGAGCGCTGCCGGATAAAGACCCCCGCTCGCACGAGCCAGATGCCCGCAATCACCAGCAGGGTCTGCGTGCGGCCATTGACATCCCGCAGTCCTCGGCACGGCCCAAAGAGCCAGGGGTCCTGCACCAGCGTACGGTGCTTCCACATCCAGAAAATGGCCATCGCCCGCTCTTCTACGGTCTGCGCAACAGCGCCATCCGGCAAGGCGACCTGCTGACCAGCCAAGCGGACCTGCCGGGAAGTATAGATGGGGTCGGAGAGCAGGGCCGGCCACCAAAAGGCCACAAGAACGGTGGCAAGCTGGCACATCCAGTTCAGCCAGACAGCCACGGCAGAACGCCTGCGTCTCTTCACCGCACGCCCGCGAGCCATGCCTTTGTCCTTAGTCGGCTCTTTGGAGTTGCGCAACCGTAGCGAGGAAGGTATGAAACACTCGTTCTTTCAATGTAAGGACTTCGTAATTGGACAGAGAGAAAGGAAGAGAAATATGCCAGTGAAGAAGACACTCCTGACGCTATGTGGTGGGCTCTGTCTCGGCGTGCTTATCGCTGCCGCTCCTGTGAGAGCTGCGGACGGCTATCCGGAGGGCTACACCCCATCAGAACCGGCTGAAACGGGGGCGACGAATATCCTGGCCCGGTTCGGGGCGCTCAATACCTATGTCAACGACCAACTGGAAGCCGCGGGCGGGGAAAACGCCCCGGAGTGTCTCAGGAACTGCCTGACGGTCCAGATCAACAGCATCCTGGAGTGTCTGGATCAGAAAAACACCTATGCGACCAGCGAGTCGTGCGAAAAAGACGCGGCCCGGCAAGCCGTCCAGTGCGACCCCAAATGTACGGACGGCTAGAGCAGTTTTCACTGTAGTGTAGCGTACGGGGAGGTGGGGGTGTTAGGCTGGGGGGGAGACTCGCATCTTCGGGCGTCCCCCGTTGGCCTTTACGACCCTCTTCCCCACCTGATAATGGCCATCACACGTGTAGAGAGGGGTGTTCATTAAGGACGATGACTCGGCTTAATCAGGACCAGTCTCTATGGAGTGAGAATGATGATAGGTCTAAACGCTCTAAGAAGGCTATCCAACCCAGACACGGTCAGTCGGACCAGTGTTTCACAATCTCCGCCACCCGGGACGGAAACAGACTCCCGAGGCACCTTTCTCGGGCGGACCGTCAGGGTTGGCGAAGCCAGCGGCGGCCCCGTTGGCGGCGACGTGCAAGTGATGCTTAACACAGCTAGGCAGCCCCCTGCTGGGCCACCTCCGCCCTCCCTCGGGGAGCGGACCGTCAGGGTTGGCGAAGCCAGCGGCGGCCCCGTTGGCGGCGACGTGCAAGTGACGCCCAAGGCGCTGGAAAGACCACCAATGTCCGGGGACATACGAGTGTTCCGCCCATATTGTCCTACCCCATCAGACTGCACCGCGTTGAAGTTGGAGAGCGGTGAGGCCCTCAGTCTCCAGCACTTGGAAAAGCTGTTCCCGGACAGACGAGAAACCTTTGTGAAGCTTCATCACCTACGTGTCCATACTCCAGAGAAGGACCCCTCCTTCATTAATTTTGGTCATCCTCAGCTCACGGGGAGTCATTACGGCGCAAAGCTCCACATCAGTATCAACAAGGATCAGTTGTACGCTGCGCAAGAGCGGCTGCTCCCGCTCCTCCTGTCGGAAGACAACCCCTTTCCTAAGTTCAAAATCACCAATCCTCGAAACATAGCTAATAGATTGAGGGAAGAAGGCCCGGATACACCAGCCGATCTTTACAGACGCGACCGAATAACCGACGGCATGCAAATTACCCTCTACCCTTATACCACCACGCCGGACTTTAGTGACGTGATGGGACGATGCAAAGCCTTTGTGCACGTCTTGGAGCAGGAACTGGACGCGGGTCAAATTGGACCGGGCCGCAGGCCGGAGTCGGACGTGGCGCTTGAGGGGTGCCGTTTTGTGTCATACCGCAGTGAGCGCCACGGTGAACGTGGGAGCGAGGCTGGTGAAGCGCCCGTAGGCGAGGAAGTCTATGCCGCATTGAGAGACTCTCCCTTCTATCGACAGTTCGTCAACACCACGGGTCCCGAAGCCCAGCCGGCCTTCGGCCTGGCAGTGGCCGGGGTGCGCACGGAGCTTGACCGCGCTGGGCGGTTGGGGAAGTATTTATCAGACTTCAGAATCCCCTCAGAAACGGTGCTAGAGAAGTTGACCGATCCACATGGTCGGATGCAGAGCGCAGTGACTGCGCTGGAGGCCCTCGCCACGAGTGTGCGACCGGAACTCGAGTATGGAGAAGCGTGGGCGAAACAGACACGGGTCGTTGCCGACTTGGCGAAGAGGATGAGAGGATCTCAGTTTAAACACCAGCGAGGTTCCTTCCCCATGTACGCCTTGCCCAGGAACAATCCATTCAGAATCCTGCTTAATGAGAAGCCTGAGTTGAGGTTTGCCTTACGGTTCTGGCTTGCGGACGGCATCGGTTTGATAGGCGATCTGTTGGAGGCTCAAGCGCGTCCCTTGACTGGACGACAGGGCCCCCTTACGGGCGAGGAAATGGTCCGTTTGTACGAGCGTGTTGAGGACTTTGCCGCGTCAAGATCCAGACTGCTCTAGGGTCAGGACTCATAACCAATAGAGGACGATAGCAGCAAGGGCGACAGAGGCAAGGTAGTTGTGGGCGAGTTTGTCATAGCGGGTGGCGATGCGGCGCCAGTCCTTGAGTCGACAGAAGGTGCGCTCGATGACATTCCGGGCCCGATAAGCGACGGGGTCGAAGGGATGTTTGCGTTTGCGAGTCGGGTTGTTGGGGATGACCGGCTGACAGCCGCGCCGCCACAGCAAGGCGCGCAACGCATCACTATCATAGGCGGTATCGGCCAGACAGCGCTCAGGGGTCATATCGGCCACCAGTTCGGCCCCGACCGGGGCGTCCCCGCGATGGCCCGGGCGGACGATCAGCCGCCGCGGGCGGCCGTACTCATCGACCGCGGCATGGATTTTAGTCGTGCGCCCGCCCCGCGCCCGTCCGATCGCCTGCTGCTGCGTCCCCCTTTTCCCCCCGCCGCCGACCGATGCGCCTTGACGTGGGTCGCATCCAGCATCAGCGTCCCCGGCGGGCCGCCAGCCTCTGCCAGCTCCGTGAACACCCGCTCCCAGACCCCCTTGCGCGCCCAGCGGACGAACCGATTGTACAACGTCTTGGACGGGCCATAGACGGGCGGCGCATCGCGCCACCGGCACCCGCTCTGCAACACGTGCACGATTCCCGAGATCACCCGTCGGTCATCCACCCGCGGCATCCCGCGCGTGTCCGTCGGCAACAATGGCTGGAGTCGGGCGAATTGCCCTTCGGAAAGCCAGAAATGATTCGCCATCGCCTCTTCCCTCCCCCGTGAAAGTAGAGGAGAAGAGAATCACAATCCGCTGAAAATGCACAGCCCGTTTATAGGTCCTGACCCTAGAGCAGTTTTCACTGTAGTGTAGCGTACGGGGAGGCGGGGGTGTTAGGCTGGGGGGGAGACTCGCATCTTCGGGCGTCCCCCGTTGGCCTTTACGACCCTCTTCCCCACCTGATAATGGCCATCACACGTGTAGAGAGGGGTGTTCATTAAGGACGATGACTCGGCTTAATCAGGACCAGTCGCTATGGAGTGAGAATGATGCTAGGTCTAAAGGCTCTAAGAAGGCTATTCAACCCAAACTCGGTCAGTCGGACCAGTGTTTCACAATCTCCGCCACCCGGGACGGAAACAGACTCCCGAGGCACCTTTCTCGGGCGGACCGTCAGGGTCGGCGAAGCCAGCGGCGGCCCCGTTGGCGGCGACGTGCAAGTGATGCTTAACACAGCTAGGCAGCCCCCTGCTGGGCCACCTCCGCCCTCCCTCGGGGAGCGGACCGTCAGGGTTGGCGAAGCCAGCGGCGGCCCCGTTGGCGGCGACGTGCAAGTGACGCCCAAGGCGCTGGAAAGACCACCAATGTCCGGGGACATACGAGTGTTCCGCCCATATTGTCCTACCCCATCAGACTGCACCGCGTTGAAGTTGGAGAGCGGTGAGGCCCTCAGTCTCCAGCACTTGGAAAAGCTGTTCCCGGACAGACAAAAAAGCCGTGTGGAGCTTCATCACCTACGTGCCTTTACTTCAGAGAAGGACACCTCCTTCATTAATTTTGGTCATCCTCAGCTCACGGGGAGTCGTTACGGCGCAAAGCTCCACATCAGTATCAACAAGGATCAGTTGTACGCTGCGCAAGAGCGGCTGCTCCCGCTCCTCCTGTCGGAAGACAACCCCTTTGCTATGTTCAAAATCACCAATCCTCGAAACATAGCTAGAAACATAGCTAATCGATTGAGGGAAGAAGGCCCGGGTACACCAGCCCATCTTTGCAAACTCGACCGAATAACCGACGGCATGCAAATTACCCTCTACCCTTATACCACCACGCCGGACTTTAGTGACGTGATGGGACGATGCAAAGCCTTTGTGCACGTCTTGGAGCAGGAACTGGACGCGGGTCAAATTGGACCGGGCCGCAGGCCGGAGTCGGACGTGGCGCTTGAGGGGTGCCGTTTTGTGTCATACCGCAGTGAGCGCCACGGTGAACGTGGGGGCGAGGCTGGTGAAGCGCCCGTAGGCGAGGAAGTCTATGCCGCATTGAGAGACTCTCCCTTCTATCGACAGTTCGTCAACACCACGGGTCCCGAAGCCCAGCCGGCCTTCGGCCTGGCAGTGGCCGGGGTGCGCACGGAGCTTGACCGCGCTGGGCGGTTGGGGAAGTATTTATCAGACCTCAGAATCCCCTCAGAAACGGTGCTAGAGGAGTTGACCGTGTCAAATGGTCGGATGCAGAGCGCAGTGACTGCGCTGGAGGCCCTCGCCACGAGTGTGCGACCGGAACTCGAGTATGGAGAAGCGTGGGCGAAACAGACACGGGTCGTTGCCGACTTGGCGAAGAGGATGAGAGGATCTCAGTTTAAACACCAGCGAGGTTCCTTCCCCATGTACGCCTTGCCCAGGAACAATCCATTCAGAATCCTGCTTAATGAGAAGCCTGAGTTGAGGTTTGCCTTACGGTTCTGGCTTGCGGACGGCATCGGTTTGATAGGCGATCTGTTGGAGGCTCAAGCGCGTCCCTTGACTGGACGACAGGGCCCCCTTACGGGCGAGGAAATGGTCCGTTTGTACGAGCGTGTTGAGGACTTTGCCGCGTCAAGATCCAGACTGCTCTAGCGGTCCACCTTCTTGCGTGTAATAGCACAAGAAAAAAGGGCGGTTGTCCGACCGCCCTTTTTTCCTTTTGTTCTGACTGAGATTTAGCCCTTCATCATGGCTGCCAGGGCGGCTCCTTGTTCGCCCAGCACCGTCTTGGTGGACTCCCGCTCCTGGATGCGCTGCCACCAGGCGGCCAGTTTGGGCCGGCCCTCGAACGGCTTCTTTGAGCCGAAGTTCGGCAGCAGATTATCCATCAGAAACAGGGTCGGCGCGAGAGCGGCATCGGCCAGGGTAAAAGCCTCGCCGGTCAGCCATGGCCCGTCGGAAATCGACGCTTCGAGCTGATCGAGATTATTATTCACTTCGGCGATCTTGTCGGCAATGAACTGGTCGTCCAGGTCCTGGCCGAACAGCTTGGGAAAACACGCCCGCATTGGCGGATCGATATACAGGTCGTGATAGCGCGTAATGGAACGGACCGCGGCGCGTCCTCCTGCATCACTCGGCAGCAGCGGCGTCTCCGGGAATTTATCCTCCAGATACTCGTTAATGACTTCCGACTCGGCAATGAGCTGTCCGTCGTCGGTTTCCAGGGCCGGGACCTTGCCGGTCGGATTGATTTTTTTGTACTCTTTTTGACCTGGGTTCTCGCGCGGGTCAACGAACTCGATGTTGAGCCCTTTTTCATAGGCCGCGACCCGGCACTTCCCGGCAAAATTACTGAGCTGATAACTATACATCTTCATACCAAACACCTCCGTTGGAGAATTTTTTGAGCCCTCAGACTATCCTGGACTCCGGCGGGTAAGTCAACTCCGAGACGCGGGCGATTCAGTTTCGGGCGTACTTGACCTCGAACCGGCGAATCCAGATCGGGTCGCCGTTCTCGCTGCGCAGGCTGACGGTTGCCCCGGACGGAACGGGATGGTCGAGGAGCTTTCTGTCCCGGTCCCATTTTTTCTTCACATCGGTCCGCCACACCCGGACGCCGTCGATATGGACCAGCAGCTTGCCCTTGAGTCCGTAGTCCCGCCACTCTCCGACCAGGTTGGTAATACGTGCCGCGCCGCGGGGCAGTCGAAACGTCAGCACGTTGGTTTGATTGGGGCAAGGACGTTTACCGGCCGCATTTTCGCCAAGACACGTTTCCTCTCGAATGAAGCCATATGAGTACACCTGAGAGGAAGGCGGAGACGGATCAAACGTGGACACGAGTCTTCCGTCCAGCGCCCGAATATCTTGCTGGAGGTGGGCCAGGATGAACTCGACCTCACGGTCCAGGGCAAATCCGTACGACGCGCGAACATTTCTGAACGCAGCGGTCAACTCGGCATACTGCCTACGCAACCTGCCTGTTCGGGAGTAGCGGGCCTGTTGAAAACGCAGCGCCGCCTCGTGCAGCGCCCGGGTGCTCAGACTGGGCCGGTGAGCGCGCAGCAGCGAGGTGCCGCCAACAATCCGGTCGGTCAGCGTATCGAGTTCCGCTCCATGCGCAAACGGCAGGCAGAGCGCCCATACCAGGACGCCAGCCGCAGCCAGCTTCCATTTGCGTTGCCGACTCATCGTGGGAAGCATATATTGCCCCCCATTCCTTTTCCACCGGAGAACTCTTTGAGCCTGTGAGCCTATCCTGAACTCCGTCGGCTCAGTCAACTCCGAGACGCACGCTGAGTTGCTCTTGGCAGATGGGGCAGCCGCGTATATTGCTGAGGCGAGGCGTACGGTGCCACGCGGGGTTGCGGGTTGCGGGTAGGCCGTGAGTCTCGGACAAACGAATGAAGGGGAGGGTATTCGTGGAATTCGGCTTATTTTCGTTATTCGACTTTTTCCGAGACCGCCAGGACGAGGTCCGGTATTTTCAGGATACGCTGGAACTGAGCATTCTGGCCGAAGAGTTGGGCTTTGACTCGGTCTGGTTCGGAGAAGAGCATTTCTACTCCTTTGGGATTTGTCCCAGCCCGCAGATATTCCTGACCGCAGTCGCCCGCGAGACCTCGCGTATTCGACTGGGCACGGCGATCAGTCTCCTGCCGTTTGAGAATCCGCTGCGGAAGGCCGAAGACTTTGCCATGCTCGATATCCTGAGCAACGGCCGACTCGACTTCGGGGTCGGGCGCGGTATTATTGCCAAACACTTCGAGGGCTTTCGGGTGCCGCTGCGCGAGAGCCGGGCACGCTATGAGGAGTCGCTGGAAATCATCCGTCGCGCCTGGACCGAGGACCCCTTTGCGTATCAGGGTGAATTCTGGCAGGTGCCGTCATTGTCACTCGGTCCCAAACCCGTCCAGCAGCCTCACCCGCCCATCTATCGCGGCACGATCAGCACAGAGTCGTTTGAAGGCGCAGGCATTATCGGTGATAACGCCTTCATCGTGCCCTGGCTCACGGGACCCCATCCCGCGGTGCGCAAGCGCGTCCAGCGCTACCGCGCCGTACTCGAAGAAAACGGGCATGGACAGAAGCGAACCACCTGCATTTTCTTTCTGTTCGTGGACCCGGACCATAATGTCGCCCTGCGCGAGGGACAGGCCGCAACCCGTGCCTACACCAATCTGTTCACGAATATGATCCCCGCAGAGCTGCTCACCAAGATGCACACCGCCGATCCGGTCAGACAGTTCATCGACTTCGCCCGGGCCATGCCCGATCAGATTGAGGAGCGTGCGGTGGTCGGCACGCCGGCCGAATGCCGCCGCCGGCTGCACGAGCTGGATGACGAATTTGCGCTGGACCAGGTCGCCTTTTATTTTCACGCCGGGGCGCGCGACCCCAAGCGGGCGCGCTATGGACTGGAATTATTTGCCAATGAGGTCATGCCGGAATTTCGTTCACCGCTGTAGACCGTAGGAGTGGGATCACCCCGTCCTGCCTGCATAAGGAGTTTTTCATGGAATTTGGTCTGTTTTCTCTTTTTGATTTTTTCCGCGACAAGCAAGACGAGGTGCGGTATTTTCAAGATACCCTCGATATCTGCATCCAGGCCGAGGAGCTCGGCTTTGACTCGATCTGGCTGGGTGAGGAACACTTCTATGCGTTTGGCATTTGTCCCAGTCCGCAGATGTTTCTGACCGCGGTGGCGCGCGAGACCTCGCGTATCCGGCTGGGTACGGCGATCAGTCTCCTGCCGTTTGAGAATCCGCTGCGGAAGGCCGAAGACTTTGCCATGCTCGATATCCTGAGCAACGGCCGGCTCAACTTTGGGGCCGGACGCGGTATTATTCCAAAGCATTTTGAGGGATTTTGTGTTGATCAGGCCGAGAGTCGTGCCCGCTACGAAGAGTCCCTGGAGATTATCCGACGCGCCTGGACTGAGGACCCCTTTGAGTACCAGGGTGAATTCTGGCAGGTGCCGTCGTTGTCGGTCGGCCCCAAGCCAGTCCAGCAGCCCCACCCGCCCATCTATCGCGGCACCCTCAGTCGGGAATCGTTTGACGGAGCCGGGAAGGTCGGAGACAACGCGTTTATCGCCCCCTGGTTGAGCGCGCCCCACCCCGAGGTCGTCTCCCGACTCCAGCATTACCGCGCCACCTTGCAGGAGTATGGACATGGGCCAACCCGGACGACGTGCATCTTCTTTCTGTTCGTACATAACGATCATCAGGAAGCCGTACGCGACGCGAGAGAGACCACACGGGCCTATACCGGATTAATCACCTCATTTGTGCCCCGCGAGGCACTCGGTCAAGTCCCGGCCCACGACCCCATGCGTTCCTACCTCGAATTTATTCTTTCCATGCCGGACGATGTGGAAGAACGGGCGGTTGTGGGCACCCCAGCCGAGTGCCGACGCCGGCTGTATGAGCTCAACGACGAGTTTGGTCTCGATCAAGTTGCTTTCTATTTTCACGCCGGGGCGCGCGACCCTCAGCGTGCGCGTCAGGGGCTGGAGCTGTTTGCCAAGGAAGTGATGCCAGAGTTTCACGCATAGGGGCGCGATCCCCGCACTCACCGTTTCTAAGACCACGCTGCCAGCGAAGGAGGGACAGTATGTTGCTCAAAGAGAAAATCGCCATCGTAACGGGGATTGGGACCGGCATGGGCAAGGCTATTGCCCTGCGGTGTGCCAAAGAGGGCGCCCATGTCGTTGGCGCGGAAATCAATGAGGTCACCGGCAGGCAAACCGCGACTGAGGTGAGCGCCCACGACCGCCGCGGCCTGTTTGTCAAAACGGACATGGGCCGGGTGGAAGACATCAACGCCATGGTCACCACCGCAATGGAAACCTTTGGTCGGATTGATATTCTAGTCAATAATGCCGGTGTGACAAAAAGCCTGGGGTTTTTTGATGTCACCGAGGAAGACTGGGACTGGATTCATTCGGTGAATGCCAAAGGTGTCTTCTTCTGTATGCAGGCCGTGGCACGGGAGATGGCGAAACGCAAAGAAGGCCGGATCATTAACATCGCGTCCATCGCCGGCAAGGGCTTTCGGGGCACGTCGAATATCTCGTACGCCGGCTCAAAGGGGGCCGTTATCGCCATGACCCGTATCGGCGCCTCGCAGCTCGCCAAACATAATATCAATGTGAATGCCATCTGCCCCGGCGCCACCCGCACGGATTTATACACCAACGTCATGAAGCAACTCACCGAGCGCGAGGGAATTACCGAAGAGCAGGCGATCTCCCGGCTGGATGCCTCGATTCCCCTCAAGCGCTCCAACAGCCCGGATGATATTGCCAATATGGCCGTCTTCCTGGCCTCGGACGAGGCGCGCAATATCACCGGCCAATCGTTCAATGTTGATGGCGGGCTGATGTGGGATTGAGAGCACATACCTGAAACGGAGGAACACCATGCCACACGGAATGGAGCATATTCTGAGCGACCTGCGGGTGTTGGATTTTACCCGCGCCCTGGCCGGACCGAGTTGTACCCGGATGATGGCCGAGATGGGAGCCGATGTGATTAAAGTCGAGTCCGCGCCCCGCGGTGATATGGTGCGCGGCATCTCGGTTTTTGAAAAGGAACGCAGCCTCTACTTCATTCAGCAGAATCTCGGCAAGAAGAGTTTATGCGTGAATATCCGCGACCCCAAAGCCATGGCAATGATCAAGGAGCTGGTGGCGGAGATGGATGTGGTGGTCGAGAACTTCAAGCCTGGGGTCATCGCCCAGATGGGGCTGGGGTATGAGGACCTCAAGAAAATCAAGCCGGATATTATTCTGTGCTCAATCTCGGCTCTGGGCCAGAAGGGACCGCTGTCAACCAAGCCCGGCTATGACTATATTGCCCAGGCCTACTCCGGGGTCACCTCCATGATCGGCGACCCGGACGAAGCCCCGTATCTGCCGCTGGTCGGGATGGGGGATGTCAGCACGGGCGTCCACGGTGCCCTGGCTGTCGTGTCCGCCCTGCGCTATCGCGACCGTACGGGAGAGGGCCAGCATCTCGATATCGGCCTGCTGGACGTGTACTACCATTATCACGAGGTCAACGTCCATCAGTACAGCGGCACCCAGGGCAAAATGAATCCGACCCGGGCCGGTCGGCATTTAACCTATGTCTGTCCGGCGGGCATCTTTCGGGCCAAGGGTGGCTCGCTTGTCATCATGGCCTTTCTGCATCACTGGAAGGACCTGTGTGCGGCCATGGAGAAACCGGAACTGGTGGAACACGAGCGCTATGGCACCGAGGCGCTCCGCCTCGAACATCGGGATGAGGTCGTCCAGATTATCGAAGACTGGTTGCAGGCAAGCTTTCCCGATGTTGGGAGCGCGGTTGCCCATATGGAGCAGTTCGGGGTGCCGGTTGCGCCGGTCTTGTCGGTAGCCGAAACGACGCAGCATCCCCACCTGCGGGAACGCGGTACCGTGCGTACCATCAATGACCCCATTGTCGGCGAGTTTGATATCCCCGGCATGCCGCTTCGCTTTTCCAGTTTCCCGGACGACCTGCCGCTCAAAGCCCCCACCCTGGGACAGCACAACGAGGAAATTCTGACCGCATACCTGAAACGTTCGCCCAAAGAAGTACAACAGCTACGCGAGGCCGGCGTCCTGTTTGAGAAGAATTCGTAGTAAGGAGACGGTGATGACGACCCAAGGTACGCAGCACGTTCTCAGCGGACTCCGCGTCCTCGATTTCACCCGTGCCCTTGCCGGCCCGACGTGTAGCCGCATGCTGGCCGAGATGGGAGCGGATGTCATTAAGGTCGAGTCTGCGCCCAAGGGCGATCTTGGGCGGAATTTCTCAATGTTTGGCAACAAGCGTAGCTTGTTCCACGTTCAGCACAATCGGGGCAAGAAAAGTCTGTGTGTCAATCTGCGCGACCCACGCGGCATGGCGCTTGTGACCGAGCTGATTCAGCACGTTGATATCGTGGTTGAGAATTTCAAGCCCGGTGTCATGGCAGATATGGGCCTCGGTTATGAGCGGCTTAAAGAGCTCAAGCCGGATATCATTCTGTGCTCCATCTCTGCCCTTGGCCAGACCGGCCCTTTAGCCCATAAGCCTGGCTACGATTATATCGCTCAGGCGTATTCCGGGGTGACCTCAATGATCGGAGAGGAGGACGATGCACCGTACATCCCGCTGGTCGGGATGGGGGATGTCAGCACAGGGGTACACGGCGCACTCGCCGTCCTGGCGGCCTTACGCCACCGGGACAATACCGGTCGGGGCCAACATCTCGATGTTGCGCTGTTGGATGTGTACTACCACTACCACGAGGTCAACGTGCATACCCCGCGTGCCACAGAAGGCGCCATTCAGCCCACCCGGGTTGGCCGCCATATGACTTATGCCTGCCCCTCAGGCGTCTTTCGTGGCAACGGTGGCTACTTGGTTATCATGGCCATTTTCCATCACTGGCCGGATTTCTGCAAAGCGATCGAACGGCCTGAGCTGATTGACGATCCGCAGTACAGTACGGATCAAGCCCGGCTCAAGCGGCGAGACGAAGTTACCAAACTGGTCGAAGACTGGTTGCAGACGTTTCCGGATGTCGAGAGTGCAGTTGCTCACCTAGAGAGTTTTCACGTTCCGGTCGCCCCGGTGCTCTCCGTGGCGGAGACTCTCGACTACCCGCATCTGCGAGAACGTGGGACCGTGACAACAATCAACGACCCGATCCATGGTGATCTCGACGTACCCGGTTTTCCGCTCAAGTTTTCCGAGTTCCCGGACGAACTCCCCCTCCACGCGCCCACGCTGGGACAGCATAATGAAGAGGTGCTGACTTCGTATTTGGGACGATCCGTGGAAGAAGTCCGACAACTGCGCAAGGCCGGGGTCGTGGTCGAGGAGCATCGGTAGTGGAGACGAGAGAGAAGGTATTGCGTTCATGCATTGTGAACCAGAGGTCCTCTACTTCAGCACTTTGACTGCGACCTGATAAAACTCCGGATCATTATTGGCCTTTGATAATGTTTTCACGGCCGACAGAAAACCAGCCACGGCACGGGTATCCTCGCCTGTCAGACGCGCCACTTCATCCAGAATAGTCGGGGCGTCCAAACCAGTCTTTTTCACCAGCGTGCTCACGGAAGCGCCGCCTTCCATATACTCTTCGGCTGCATACCGAAGCAACTCTTTCTTGGCCTGGTTGGTGGCAAGCAAGGTCAAATACCCTGTACACGTCGTCTTCTTGAGGGTGCACAGTCGTTGGACCACCTCATACTCTTCATCTGTTAAACGGACCGTCACTGTTGTTTTCGAGGGCTTCACTTTTCCCATCAGTCCATTCTCCTCTGTCGGATTTCTGCGACGAGCTTGAGAGCAGCTTGGAGCCACGTAGGCCGGAATGTCCCCCGCCTTGTCAAGTGAGCGAAATCGCTTACTACACGCTCAAACGAAATATGTTTCCGGTCGTATAACTGCACCAGATACGCTCCTATATTAACGACCTCAGCTCCAGCCGCCTGTGCCGCTTCATACGGTCGCCAGTCGTCAATCAGTAATAGGCATTGTCTTTCCAGGGCGAGATTGATAGCCGCTCGTTCTCCGTCTCCATACAGTTTGAGCTTGATAGATTGAGGTGCCCCCAACTTGACGCAGTCTCCAGACAATAGTTCCTGGAGCCGTAAGCTCGTTGGATTCTCACGACCCAATTCCTTTTCTACCGCTTTAGTACAAATGAGCGCGTAGTCGCTCAGAAGGAAATCAACTAAGTCTAAATAGACCGCATGAATCCAGAAGGAGCTATCAAAGGTCGCCTCTCTTCGCACTTCAGAATGCTAGAACGCTTTCAAAAAGAAAGCAATAGGAGAAGCTGGATCTCTCCCTTTACCGGTGACTCATTTTGTTGATAGTGTCTCCCCCAATAAGGAGTGACACATGGCAGGACTGGTTGAGGGCAAAGTGGCGTTGGTCACTGGCAGCGGGTCGGGCATAGGCCGGCAGTCGGCTCTCGCCTTTGCGCGTGAAGGTGCCAAGGTTGTCGTTTCCGACGTCGTCGTCGAAGGCGGAGAGGAAACGGTTCGCCTGATTCACGACGCGGGCGGTCAGGCGGTGTTTGTGCAAGCCGATGTCTCACAGGCGGCTGACGTAGAAGCGTTAATTAGTACGACGGTTGAGACCTATGGCCGCCTGGACTGCGCGCATAATAACGCGGGCATAGCCGGCAAGGCACAGAGCACGGTTGACTGCACGGAGGAGAACTGGGAGCGCATCATTGCCATTAATCTGACGGGGGTCTGGCTGTGCATGAAGGCGGAGATTCCGCGCATGCTCGCCCAAGGTCAAGGGGCCATCGTCAATACGGCGTCCGATGCCGGGCTCATCGGCGTGCCGCGCGCCGGCGCCTATGTGGCCAGTAAACATGGCGTGGTCGGCCTGACCAAAACGGCTGCTCTGGAGTATGCCAAGGCCGGGATTCGCGTCAATGCCGTCTGCCCCGGCCCGATTGATACGCCCATGCTTCAGCGCGTCGGCCAGCGGCGCCCGCGTGTGGTGGAGAAAATGGCCGCCGCCCAGCCGGGGGGCCGTTTGGGGCAGCCCGAGGAAATTGCGGCGGCGGTCGTCTGGCTGTGCTCGGACGCGGCGTCTTTTGTCACCGGGCATCCCATGCCGGTTGACGGCGGCTATATGGCGCAGTGACGTCCCTGCCGGAGGCACGACGGTCTGCTTACAACGCGAACGAGCGCTTGACTTCGAGAAAAATCCGACTGTTCCGTCCCGTCCAGTACCGATCGTGGGTGCGTACCGGCGCGGCAAACTGGCCGAACAGACCGGAGCGCGAGCCAATAAAGAAATCGGCTCCGATGGTGGCAGACACATAGTCCGAGAAATCGTACCGGACCTGGGGGCGGATCAGCAGATCGCCAAAGTTGATGCCGTACAGCACCAGCAACTGAGGGTAGAGTGTCTCGTTTATAAAATCGGACATTAAGAAGAGCGACACCGCATTCTCAACGGACTCGCCAACAAGCGCGCCGGGCGCATTGAAAACCACATTCTGAAAGAACTGCACATTCGCCATGAGATTATCGTTCACCGTCCAGTCTACCCCTAAGACATAGGACAGGAACTCGCGCTGCCGGACCCCGTCGCGGTCGCGTGGATCACCGGACACAAAGTGTTCTCCGAGTCTCAAGCCGCCCTCGCCACGGATCACAAACACGTCAAAGGCGTAGTTAAAACTGCCGCCGATCAGGTGGAAGCGCTCATGCCGGGGCTCGAAACGAAACGTGTTGGGACCCAGCACCCGCCGGAACGGGACGGGGAAATCGCCCCAGGCGTATAAATAGTTCAGCGACAGGTCCATATTGCGCAGGAATCGCGTCACCCGAAATCCAACCTCGGAATCGCTCAGGCGCCAATCCTCGGGCTGGCGCACCGAGCCCACCTGGACCGAGGGGAACGGCGGGGGGGGCTGAATAGGCAGCGCGGGAAGGGGAAGGTTCCGAAACTGAAATTCGCTACCCTGGTCAGCCGGACGGCTGGCCTCGAAGTCGGGCAACCACAGGCCCTCGAACGTCCAGTCGCTCAGCGTGTAGTCCACCCGCAGACTCCACAGTGGAATACGGGCATCAATAAAGTCGTTCAGAATGAACTCGCGAAAGTCCTGCGGGTTAATCACATCCAGGATGCGCAGGCCGATGGATTCGCCCCACACGATCTGTTGTCGGCCCAGGCGGATGTCAAAATCCTCGTAGAGCACATCAAGATACAGTTCGCGCAGCTCGGCCTGAAACGAATCGCCAGCCTCCAGCCGATCAATTGGGGAGGTATGAAAATCCTCGATATTGGTTTCCAGATGATTGACCGGATCAAACATCGACCGCCCGAGGATGGTGAGTTCGGCCCAATCGGTAAGTTCAAACTCAATCTCGGCCTGCAACCAGTTCTGAGACTTTGAGAACTGATGCGGAGAGTGGAGCCGAAGCGCGGTTTCGTTTTTGACATAGCCGGTCACGTCCAAGCGATCCCGCAGGGTCTCAAACAAGCCGGGTTGCGTCTCTCTCTCGGGCCGCCGAGCAGACGGAGTGGCACGCGCGGGACTCGGCCGACTGGCCGGGGTACTCCCGAGTGCGGTTGACGCGGCCTCCGCTTTCGGAGCCGGTGGCGCGGCTTTGGCCTGCCGCTCTTCAGGCGCCGAAGCGGCCGACGCTGGGGTCGATTGGGCAAAGCTGTTGGCCTCAGGACTCTCAAACAGAATCTGCGCCCTCACCTCCGGGGTGGGACGGTCCGGGGTCCGGAGCACCGCACTCACCCGACTGCCCTGCTGTTCGACGCTAAACGCTGGCAGTTTTTCGCCTTTGAGGTCAAGCACAAAACGCAGATGTTGCGGGTGAGTGCCCACCCGGACACGGCGCAGGAGCGTATCCTTGGCCGGATAGGCCGCTGAGGGGAGCGACAGGACCGGCCCGATGACGTCGATTACGAGACGGGTCGGGGTCGAAAGCGGAAAGGCGTGGATGGCATTCGGCGCTTGAGAGAATTGCAGCACCACCTGCCGCTGACTCCCGTCGGCAGTCAGATGGACCTTGTGAAGACGCATGACCGAGGGAGAGGCGGATTGAGCGAGCGATGTTCCTGCTCCAATCCAGAGTATCGCGATAAGGCTGAAGACCCAGGTCCTCAGCCTCGTGGGCGTGCTGCTCATACAGAGAACAACCTAAGGCGCGCCCTTGCGCAGCGACCGTTCGGTAAAAATCGACTCCTTGAGACCCTGGTTGAACCGCACGTTGCTAAACTCAAGCTCGGTCTTATGGCCGGTGAGCTGATTTTCCACCACGGTCCGTTTCCAGTTCCAGATCCCGTCAATCTGTGTCCACTCCGTTGTCCAGATTTTGAGCAGGCGACCTTTGCGGTCGTAAAATTCAATTCTGGGTTCGGTCAGGTTCTCGGCGTTTATCCAGCGAAGCTTTTTGCTGTAGATATAATTCTCCTTGGTGGGTACGGACTCCAGGACGTAGAACTTGGTGCCATTGTTCTGCTCGACGCGCAGCAGCTTGTGCGTATCCTCTTCCACCTCCCGGTCCGCCATGTCATCGTAGATGATATCGCTGCCCATAAAGGAGTTTTCTTTATCCCCGGAGGCAATCCGGCGCACCTTGCGCAGAGCCGGCAGGTAGATCCACTGGTCGTCGTCGGCCTCGGCATCTTCCTGCGACCAGTTGAGAAAGGTGGTGTCTTTGACATCGGGTGGGGACTCAAAATAGACAAAAGATTTGCTCGACAGCCCATCCCGGCCCTCATAATCCTTCCAGTAGCGCAGGGTATCGCGCTTGCGCGTCTTGCCCTTGCTATTGGTCAGCGTCCAGACGATCTCGGAGATTTGATCGTCGCCGTCTTCACGCTCGTCAACCATGACGGCAATCTCCCGTCCGCTAGGCTCTCCAGGGACTTCCTGGGCAGAGGCAAGCGCCGCCGCACTCAGCACCCACACTCCCAGTCCGAAAAAGAGTACCCGTATCCAGCCTTTGTCTCTATTGAAGGACACGTGCACTCTTTTCATCCATACGATCTTCATACTGTCTCCTTCTCTTGCAGGGTTGAAACTACATAGTCCGTTCTCGTCGGCGGAGCGGGCGACGGCGTGGTGCCATACACGAACCGTGGCTTGAACGTATTGAGGATGGCCGGCAGCAGCGTCATGGAGGCCAGCAGGCAGGCGCCCATATTCAGCGCCATCATCGCTCCGAGATAGAAATTAGGCTTGAAGTTGGAAGTCAGAAAAACCAGGAAGCCCCCAATCACCACAGCCGCATTAAAGAAAATGGCTTTGCCCGAGGTGGCCATGGTGGCCACGGTAATCCGCTCCGGGTCGATCAGGCCGCCTTTGGTTTTCAGTTGATATTTATTCAGAAAGTGGATGGTGTAGTCGATCCCGATGCCGATCACCATGGAGGCGGTCATGGATTTGCCCACTTCGAGGGGAATGCCCAGCACTCCCATGAGGCCGAAGCTGAAGACCATCACCGAGCTAATGGGGATGATATTGATCAGCCCGGCAACCACGGAGCGGAACATGCAGGTGGTGAGCAGAAAGACCGCCAGCAGCGAGGTGACCAGGCTGGTCAACTGCCCGGACACGACCAGCTCGCTGAAGCGGTTGCTCATATAGCCCTGCCCGGCAAAACCGATCCAGAACCCGCTTTTGGTCTCCCAGCCAATGACCGTGGGCGTGATACCGGCCAGCCAGCGCCCGAACTGCACCGTCAGCGGATCGTGCTCGCCGGCCTGACCATCGGCGCCATTCTCTTCGGCCCCGAATTCCCGGACCACAAAGTCCTGAATCCGGTCGATCACGCGTTCGATGTCGGAGCTGTGATCCGAGCGCAGAAAGAACGACACATTGGCGTGCTGATAGTCATAATCGACCACCTCATCAAAATCGTCCGGGTCTCCGGAGAACGAGTACAACAACAGGTATTGGGCGATCAGGTCGCGCGAGTCGGGAATGACCTCCATCTCTTTGCGATCCTCGTTCATGACCCGGTTCATGCGTTTGATGAACTCGGCAATGGACAGCGAGCCACCCACAATGGGGTCCTGCTCAACCTCGGCTTGCAGACGGTCGAGCTTACGCAGCAGGTCCGGGTCTTTGAGCAGGTCGGGCTCGTGGCCCTCAATGGCCACATAGATCGGCAGCGTACCCTGAAACTTCTCCCGCAGGACCTCGTCGCCAATACGGATCGGACTCTGTTGGTGGAACACATCAATCCATGACGAGTCAACGTAGAGACGCTGAAGGCCGATCAGGCAGATGAGCATCGTGCTGACCGCAATGCCCCACACCAGGAGTGGCCGCCGGGCGACCCCCCGGCCCAGGCTGGACAGAGTCCGTGCGGCCCAGCCGGTGGCGGTCAGGTCTTTACTGCGGTTCATTTGATTGCGCAAACTCCGGCTGGCGGTGGGCGACAGCAAGCTCAGGACGGCCGGGAAAAAGGTCAGCGAGACCACCATCGCCGCCAGCACACCGACCGAGGTAAACACGCCGTAGTAGCGGATGGGCACCATGGCCGCGGTCAGAAAGGACAAAAAACCGGCCGCGGTCGTCAGAGCCGTAAACACTACCGGCTTCCACATTTCCCGCATGGCCGCCATGACGGCCGCGTTGGCGTCCGGTTCGGCTTGACTGAGAATCTCGTCGTAATAGCGGCTGAGAATATGAATGCCGTAGGCCACGCCAATCGCCATCAGGGTGACCGGCATCATGGTCGAGATAAAATACATGGGGACCCCGAGCCAAGCCATGAGACCCATACTCCAGATGACGGAGATGATCACCACGGCAAGCGGCAGGAGGACACCGCGCAGACTGCGATAGGTCAGATAGAGCGTGCCGAGGACAATGCACAGGACCAGCGGCATGAACAGTTCCATGTCGCCGCGCGCGTCTTCGGAGAAGGTGACCTCCATGGCGCCGCGGCCGGCAATATGGAACTGTTCGGGCACGGCGGCCGCCTCTTTTTCCCGGATCATGTCACGAATGGTGCGGTAGATCGCCGACCGTCGGGCGACTCCCTCAAGCGTCCCCTCAGACGATTCCATCCTGGCCATGATGAGCAGACCGGTGCCGTCGCGCGACACCACCCAGTCCACAAACATGGCGTTATCAAACAGGGCGTCTTTCAGCGCGGCCAGGGCTGCGGCCGAGCGCGGCGGCTCTTCCATGAACGGATCGACCGCCATACCGTCGCTGGTGCCGGTGATATTATCCATGGTGGCCACGCTGGTCACGTCTTCATCCCGGACGGCTTTGATACCGGGCAGGAGCGCAATTTTCTCGGAGAACTCCTTGACAATGCCCAGGGTGCGCGGATTGAAGACCCCGTTTTCCTGCGGGTTATCGTTCAGGACGCCGACAATAATGAGGTCCAGCATCCCAAAGCGCTCTTCCACCACGTCGTTGTAGTGCAGGACCGGGTCATTGGGGGGGATCATGGATTCGGCATCGCTCTCGAAGCGCAGGTATTGGAGCTGCATGGCCGCGGCCAGCGTCACTCCCAGGACGGCCGCAATAACCAGAAAACGAAAACGGATGATGGCATGAAAAATGGACTCCATGCGGTGTTCCTCTATCCTGCCGACGCACTCCCGACCGTGCGCGTGAGCTGGCTCGGGGCGCGTTTCCGAGACGCGCGTGCACTTCTCGGTCTGGTTTTTGTCTGACCGGATTCGACGGTAAGCAGGGCCAGGACCAGGTCCGGCAAGGCACTCAGTACCTGATCGCCGGACAGCTTCGGGTCCACATGGCCCACGAGTTTCTGGCATCGCAGGGTGTGAATAACGAGGCCGATGACGGCCAGCGGCACCATCTGGACCGGCAACGGCTTCAGACTGTCCTGGTGCACACCGCGCGCTACTATGTCCTGCAGGGCGAGGTGCGCCCGCGAGAACCAGCGGTCGGCCAGCACTGCGGCAACCGCATGATGGTCGTCAATGGTGCGCTGCACCATCTGAAACCGGTGCGGCGCGTCGTGATAGGCGTCAATGAATACCTGTACCACGGCCCGAATCTGTGCCTCGGGCTCGGTCCCGTTCGCGGCAATGGCCTCAATCTGCGTGACCACTCCGCTCACCGCCTCCTCAAGCAGGGTCTGATACAGGGCCTCTTTACTGTCGTAATAGTGATAGAGGAGGGCCTTGGTCGCGCCGGCCTGTTCGGCAATCTCCCGAATCGAGGTGCCGTCAAAACCACGCTCGGCAAACAGCGCTTCGGCCACCGTTCCAATCCTGGAGCGGTAGTCCGGCGACGAGGGCGTTTTGATGGGCCGAGCCATGGCGGCTAATAATTAACTGAACGGACAGTTAAGTCAATAGCGGTTGAAGTATGATGCCAGCTCCATAGGCGAGGAGGGGGCAGACTTCCGCCCTGATCACGCTATACTTGGCGAGAGCACTCAACCGCCCGGAAGGAGAACCGTGTGAAATTCGGCATTCTTCAATTCTTTAGCTGGCCGGGACGGCGGACCGAGCTGGCGACCGTATATCAGCGCGGTTTGGAACGGATCCAGATCATGGACCAAAACGGGTATGACGCGGTCTGGCTGACCGAGCATCATTTTAACGACTACAGCGTGTGTCCTTCGATCCCGGTCATCGGGACGTACGCCGCAGCCCGCACCAAAAATATCCGCATCGGGGCCGGCGTGTGCCTGGCCAGCTTCTACCACCCGCTCCGGTTGGCCGAGGAAATTGCGCTGCTCGATACGCTGTCAGGCGGCCGGGTGAATTGGGGAGCCGGACGCGGTTTTGACCTGAAAGAATTCCGAGCCTTTGGCGTACCCATCGAGGAAAGCCACGCCCGCTTTCGGGAAACCGTAGACATTGTCCTCAAAGCCTGGACCACCGACCGCCTGACCTATACGGGCCAGTATTTCTCGTTCGATAACGTTGAAGTCCTGCCCAAACCACTGCAACAACCGCATCCCCCCGTGTGGGCCGCAGCCTCTTCACCGTCGGCCATCGAGTGGGCCGCTTCCGTCGGCCATTCGATTCTCATGGACCCACACGCCACCCATGCGGAATTGGGCCATAAATGGGAATTATATCGAGATACGCTCGCCCGCCACAGTCATGCCATTGAAGGCCGCCAGACACCCATGGCGCGTCTCCTCGCCATTGCTTCCACCTCGGCAGAGGCTGCTGAAGTCGCCCGTCAGGGAGCCAAATGGCTGGTGGATACCTATGTGCCGCCCGAGATGTACGGCACGGGCGACCCGGTCCAGCGCTATGTTGATGACGTCGTCATTCACGGCACGCCGGAGCAGGTCAGAGACGAACTCGCCCGCCTGCATGAAGAAATCCATCTGGACTACATCATTGGCGCGCCGCTGAGCCACGAAAGCTTTCTCCAATTCACCGACCATGTGTTGCCTCGGATGGGCTAGGACACGAGAAGGACTACGGTATGAGCGATGTTGCGTTTGGCATCTTTGACCACTTGGAGCGCAGGGCAGACTCGCTGGGCGAGTTGTACGAGGGCCGCATGCGACTCCTCAAGATGGCCGATGAAGCCGGCTTTTACGGCTATCACCTGGCCGAGCACCACGCCACGCCGCTGGGCATGGCCCCGTCTCCGAGCGTCTTTCTCTCCGCCGCCATCCAACACACCACACACATTCGTTTAGGGCCGCTGGTGTATTTGCTGCCGCTGTATCATCCGCTACGGCTGATCAGTGAAATCTGCATGCTCGACCATATGAGCAACGGCCGCCTGGAAATCGGGGTCGGGCGTGGCGTGTCGCCGTTTGAGCAGGCTTATTTTGAGGTGCCGTTTTTGCACTCGCGGGCGATGTTTGAAGAAGCCCTGGAGATGGTCAGCGCCGGCCTGCGCCAGGAGCGACTCACCTACGAAGGCAAGTATTACCAGTGTGCCGATGTCCCGATGGAGCTGCATCCCAAGCAAACGCCCAATCCCCCGTTCTGGTACGGGGTGATCAATCCGAGCAGCCTCCGTTTTGCCGCCGAGCGCGGCATGCATATGGCGAGCGGCGGACCCAACAGCGGAATCAAAGAGCTGACCGCCCAGTACCAGGAGCTGTGGTCGCACAATCGGGACAATCCGCTGAACCTCAACCCCCAGGTCGAAACGCCAAAGATGGGCGCGTTCCGCCATGTTTTTGTGGCGGACACGGACCAGGAAGCCGAAGCCATCGCCACCCCGGCCTATAAGGACTACTACGCCAATATCGAAAAGCTGTGGCTCGACTTCGGGGTGGCCCACACCCTGTTCACCCCCGACCTCCAGGTCGCCCGCAGTCTGGAGGTCGCTATTGTCGGCTCTCCCAGCCGGGTGCAGGACGAGATTGCCCGCTTCTTCGAGACCAGCGGCTGTAACTATATTCTGGTGTCGTTCGCCTGGGGCAGTCTGACCCAGGCGCAGTCCGAGCGCTCAATGGAATTATTCACCACGCGAGTCATACCACAGTTCGGATCAGCCCCAGTATAGATTCACTGGGACAAATGGTCCAAAATCTATGCTATCCTTGCGACTACGCTGACCTGCATTACCCTGGCGTCTCCTGTCTCTTCGTCTCCCGCCCGATCCGCACGTTCCACCAGACTATCAGCGGAGTTATCACAATGGTGGGCAGGATCCAGGCCAGCCATACGGGGTCAGTATCCACGTTGACGACGACCACCGCGGTGACGGTTGCGATAGTTCCCGCCAGCATATTCGTGAGATGCCGGGCGATACGCGGCTTGTCGGACGCTCGCCGACCGGTGTGGAAACGGGCGTCAACGGCACTCAGTGCCACCGCGATGCTCCCAAATACCGCCATCGTTATCCACTCAGAACTACCCGACAAGAAAAGGACAGCACCGTAGCCCCACATCCCTACCCCGGTCAGCCCCATGACGACCACCGCGGCCCAGTCCATCGGCTGGGCGTGCCCGTGTCTGTTCCGGGCAAAGCGCCAGCCGGCAGATACCAGATAGAAACTGAATAGAGCGATCAGCGCCAGGAACAGGTTGGACCCGAGTATCGCCAGTGGCAGCGCGGTCATAAAGATCACCGTCATTGCGATAGCATAGACCCGCCCGGCTCTTATGTGATAAGGGCCGCCCTTGGCTGTTATCAGCGCGATAATGGCCGTCACCAGCGCAACCGAGCCGGCTGCGATGTGAATCATGAGAAGGACGGGACCGACCATAGGATATCTCTCCAATGCTCCCAAAGGTTGAGCGCGGTTATCGTAGGTCCGGGGTAGACCTCCCGTGTACCGTACCCGAGTCTTGAGTACCGTCAACAGTGGAGGAATTCATATGAGGACCGGAGGTCGGATTACGCTCCGCTAATCCGACCTCCCAGGATGTCTATCAGGGAAATCAAAACAGAGAGCATTAGGATTTTGGAGGAAATGCCTGGAAAATTGCGTTCCCGGCAGCAGTCAGAAAAACCGCAGCAGATACACCCGTCCCGGACAGATTGGGGAATAAGAGCATTGTCGCGATGACGCAGCCGCAGCCGCTCGAACGCGATATTGAGCAACCTCCTGCTCTCAACGAACACCGTGCCGGACAATCAGCGTCCCTACGGCGATCTTTGACATGTGGATAACATGTCAGCATGTTGGTCTAATGTCCAAAATGATTCAGCTACGCAATGTTCCTGATGAGCTTCATCGGATTCTCAAGTCGAGAGCGGCGTTGGCCGGGATGTCGCTTTCGAACTACTTGATTGCAGAGCTCGTGCGTCACGCCGAGTGTCCGACCCTGGAAGAGTTATGCCGAAGGCTGCGGGGTCGAACGCCTTTTCGTCCAACCCTGACACCAGCGCAGATTATTCGAGAAGAACGGGACAGGCTGTGATCGTCGTTGACGCTTCGGCCATCTTGGCGCTCCTCCTGAATACAACCGAGGCGTCGAACATTGAGAGGCGTCTTGTCGGAGCTTCCGAGTCTCTGCATGCCCCTCATCTGATTGATCTTGAGATAACGCATGTCCTGCGACGGTACGTATCCCTGGGCCAGTTGACACCGCAACAGGGAGAACGCGGCCTCACTGAGGTCGCTGATTTCCAGATTATTCGTTACCCACACTCCCCTTTTCTGCCACGCATCTGGGCGCTGCGTCACAATACCACGGCCTATGATGCGGTGTACTTGGCTCTGGCAGAGAGCCTTCCAGCACCATTGATCACCTGCGGTGCCCGGCTGGCGGCCGCTGCCGGGCACCGCGCGACCATCGAATTGTTCGGGGCCGACAGCTCTGAAGTGCCCTGATTGTCAATGTCAATAGCGGCCTGCGGACGACGGTTGTTGCACACGCCGACCTGGACGTCCAACAACTGCCCGATGACCTTAGCGGTGAACACCGCGCCGCCTCCCGCTATCACGCCGGTAGTCTGAGCGTAGAAGTGGCGTTTTGGGATCAACACAGATAGACTCTGCGTTCCCTGCAGAAGTCGGAAGAACCGCAGCAGATATACCGTCCCCGACAGGTTGAGGAAGCATTGTCGCGATGACGCACCCGCAGCCGCTCGAACGCAATCTTGAGCAACCTCCCGCTCCCAATGAACACGGTGCCGGGCTGCGGTTGCTGCAACCCTACCTCCGGCGGGCTCATGCCAGAAGTGCGAAGCGCTGGGCCAGAGCGGTCGAAAAATGCGTCACCATCGATCATCTGCGGCAGGTGATGGAGAAGCGCGTGCCGCCGATTGTGAGAGAGTATTATCGTGGCGGTGCCGATAACGAAATCACGCTCAGAGATAATGTTGAAGCCTTTCAAAGAGAACGCTTTAAGCCGAGAAGTGCGGTCCAGCTTGACGCGGTAGAGATGCGGACCGAAATTCTGGGACACCCCATTGCGCTGCCGGTTATCGCCGCTCCGATAGGCAGTCCTCGCATGCTCTGGCCCCGTGGCGAAGCCGGGGCGGCCAAGGCGGTCGGTGAAGCCGGGACGATCTGCACGCTCTCCACCCTGACGGGGACTGACCTGGAAGAAGTCCGCACCGCCTCGCCAGGACCGTGTTGGTATCAACTGTATCTCGTTGGGGGAAAAGAAGTCGCCGCCCGCGGGATCGAACGGGCGAAAAACGCCGGCTATTCCGCGCTGGTGCTGACCATCGATACCGCGGTCGCCGGGAATCGCGCCCGGCACGAATGGCTCGGTGCCTCGCAGGCGATTAACGGCACGCCCTTCCAGAAACTGAAATTTGGCCCGCAAATGATCCCCCATCTCTCCTGGCTGCAGAGCTTTTACGCGGACGGCGGGATGATGCAGTTCCGCAATGTCATTCTGAACGACGGACAGCCGATGCCCTACGCGGATGTTGGGGCGCAACTGCGCACGTCGGTTGTCACCTGGGAGCATCTGCCCTGGATTCGGGAAATCTGGGGAACGGACAAGCCCATCCTGGTGAAGGGCGTGCAGTGTGTCGAAGATGCCCGGCTGGCGGCCGAACATGGCGTGGACGGCATTATCATATCCAACCACGGCGGTCGCCAGATGGATCGCGTTTACCCAACCTTATACATCCTGAAAGACGTCGCGGCCGAACTCAAGGACTCCGCGATGACCATCTTGTTGGACGGCGGCATTCGTTCCGGCGGAGATGTCGTCATTGCCCTGGCCCACGGCGCGGATGCGGTCTTAGCCGGGCGGGCGTATGTGTATGGTCTTGGGGCGGGGGGAGAAGCGGGGGTGCGCAAGGCGTTTGCCATCCTGAAAAAAGAAATTGAGGATACCCTGCGGCTCCTGGGCTGTGCTTCCATCCACGACCTGAATGCCAAAGAGCATCTTTTGCCGTATCCCTTTCAGTAGAGCGTTATCGGGAACGGTTCTCACCGCCCGCCCTGAATCTGGGATAGTCATCCTGGTGGGCCCGTATCCAGGCCTGGACTTGCGGCAACGCATCGACCCTGTCGTGCACCGCCTGGAGTTTCGGGAAATCAGCGTGTAGCACGTCTGCATCTATGTCGAGCAGTTGGTTCAACCGATTGAAGACGCAAATGTCGGCCCACGAGAGTTGTGAGCCCACCATACAGCCCTCCTGTGAGAGCTTTTCCAAACGCCGCAGGGCGCCAGGCAGGGTGGTCTCAAGCCACGCGGCGATGCGTTTCTGCCGCTCTTCCTGCGGCACCATTTTCATCCCCGGAGTGCCGGGTACACCCTCGAAGCTCATCTTGGCCAGGGCGGACTGGATTTCGGCTTGATGCACGACGATCATATCACTGCGCGCCGCCTCAATGGGGTCCGACGGATACAAGCCAGTCAGGCGCGCGGCCAGACGAGCGATACTGTCAGTCTGACCCAGGAATACGCCGTCCACTTCAAGAGCGGGCATTTGTCCGAACGGGAGCTGGGCTTTGAACGCCGCCATGTTGGCGAATTCGTCTACGCTATAGCGCCGGTCCGTAAATGCTATCTCACCTACGGTGAGCAGCAGGCGGATCGGCTCTCCGATGCCTCTCCCGTGGAAGTAGTGAAACGTGATGTCTGATGCCATGCTTATCATCCCTCTCGGTTATGGTGATCGTTCGGTCTTACCCTGGAAGGCAGGGACAGGCAACCGCTTCGCTGTATTCACATTTCATAACGAGAAACCGCCGGCCTGGGCGTCAGGAGCAGGAGGACCAGGGCCAGACCCCCAGCCATCGCGCCGTACAGAAAAGCAGGCTGGTAGCTGCCACTGACATCCCGTACATAGCCCGCAATCATCGGCCCCCAGGCCCCCAGCACCCCGGCCCAGGCAAAGAGAAACCCGGTAATGGATCCGGCGTGCAACCGGCCGAAGAAGTCGCCGACCAGGGCCGGCAGCAGCGTTGTCAGGCCGCCGTAGAAGAAACCGAAGGCGGCCGCACCCGCGTATAGCACCCCAAGACCCTGGGCCGAATAAAAGAAGAGATAGGCTACGATGTGAACACTCAGGCTCACGGCCATGCCGCTCCTCCGGCCGAGCCGATCCGACAACGGCCCCAGGCAGAGATTGCCCGCTAAGGCGCTTATCCCCATGACACTCACCGCCAGGGCTCCGTTTGTATGCGAGATCCCCAAGTCTTGCGCAAACGCCACAATATGCACAAAGGGCACGGGGATGGTCAGGAACATGACTAACAGGCTGAAGCCGAGCAACCAGAACGACGGGGTGGCCCAGGCTTCCGCCAGGGTCCAACTCTTGAGAGCGGCGGGGGGGCCGCCCAGCAGCGGCGCCGGGCTCTGGGCTAAAGGATCACCATCGGGCGTCAACCCGAGCTGTTCCGGATTGCGTACCATAAAGCGTGCGAGAGTGATGAGCAGGACCAGGATGATGAGGCCACACGCAAAATAAACCGGACGCCAACCCCAACGGGCAATACAGCTAGCAGTCAACCAGGGGCACAGCAGGATACCGCAACTGCTGCCGCTCGCCGCCAATCCCAGGGCCAGACCACGTTTGCGCTGGAACCACTTGACCACCGTCGTATTACAGGGGATATAGGCGCTGCTCATGCCCAGCGCGGCAATCAGCCCATAGCACAGGTAGAGCTGCCACTGGGCCGTCATCTGGCTGGTAGCGATAATGCCGCTGCCCAGCAGCAGCCCGCCGGCGGCGACGACCCAGCGGGGGCCGGCCGTGTCGGTCAGCCGTCCGCTGATCCAGCTACAGCCGCTATAGACCATGGTGTAGAGCGAAAACGCCCCGCCCAAGCTGGCGCGCTGCCAGCCCAGTTCATCCAGCATGGCGGGCAGGAACACCCCGAAGGAGTATTGCACCCCGTAGGTCACGAACAAGACAACAAAGGCACAGGCGGTGACGACCCAACCGTAAAAGAGCGCAGGAAAAAGAGGCATGCGAAAGAGGATTACGCCTGCCCTTTCGCCTCCATATCGCGCAGCATGGCCTGTTCCATTTTCTTCATGCCCTCTCGGGTAGAGACATCACACTCGATCCGGCCCTCCGGGGTGTCGACCAGGGTGACGTAGGACCCCCGGTGATTGCTGAAAATCTCGAAGGTAGTGCAGCCCTCCGGTCCGGCGATATGCGGGCCGTAGGCCACGCCCGGCTCCGTCATCATCACGTCACCGGGCTTGAGGATGCGCTCACCCACGTCCAGCGTGCCCTGCACGACAATCTCAAACCGATGGCAGTCGTGGGCGTGACGCGGCAGGGTCCAGTTCGGGCCCATCCGCAGCGTCACCACCGTGGGCGGGTTGTCCTTCCGGTCGCCGAGTAAAAAATAGGCCAGTCCGGTCACGCCTTCTAGCGGCAACTCGACCAGCTCTTTCAATTCCTCTGGGTACTGTTTCCAGAATTGAGGATCGTCCATTGATAAAAAAGACGCCATAGCTCCCCCTTAGCTCTGCATGCTGTCCATGGGCAGCAGAAAAAACCATAGATCGCGCCGCACCTCCGCGTCTTTCATGGCCTGCTGCGCTGTACGAATGGCCCTGCCGGCCTAGGTAGAATCCCGAAACCAGCGCAGCCCGGCCCAGGCCGCGGGCGTATGATCGGCAATGTCTTCTCCTTTCGGCCGGAATATAGTTTTCGAGGCGGTAATGCCCCGGCTGCTATATCAGAAAGCATGTGGATATTCAAAATTGTTTCCGCCTCCGGTCCGAGCGTCTCGCGGTATTAGTTGTGGCTATATACGTCGGCGCGCCACGCGGAATTTGAAAGAACGGTCGGGTTGGGCGACGGGCAGACGTTTGATTTTCAGGGTGTAATCGGGCGGGTCCGGGACGAGTTCGGTCTTATGCACGAGGGTCGCGATATTGAGGGCGACCAGCACTTCGGACAGACTGCGCCCCAAGCACTGGTGTGTCCCGACACCGAAGGGCGCATAGACTCCTGTTTGTCGGTGCTCGGCGCGTTCCGGCGTGTAGCGCTCGATATCGAACCGTCGCGGCTCCGGGAAGTATTCCTCCATCAATTGGGGCACCGCGTAGCCAATCAAGACCTGCTCACCAGCCGGTACATGATAGCCGGCAAACTCGAACGAGTTGGCGACGGTCCGCTTAGTCGCGGGGCTGAGAGGATAGAGACGTAGCGTTTCCAGCGCCACGCGGTGGATGACATCGAGTTGGCGCAAGTCCTTCAGGCCGGGGGAGTCCCGTTCAAAAAGAGCGTCCGCTTCGGCGGCTGCGCGTGTGAGCAGATCCGGGTGTTTCAACAACTCATAGGTCATACAGGTACAGATAGTCGATATGGTGTCGAGCCCAGCCATGAACGCTTCCAACCCGGTCAGCAACAGATTCGTCTCAGGCATAAAATGGGGATCGGTACGGTTCAGTTCCAGGACATCGTCAATGAAATCAGGGGGCCGGGTGCGGCGGTTCTCCGGCGTATGCTCCGCCAACATTTTCTGCACCAATTCCTCTACCCGTTTGCGGGTACGCCGAAAACGGGGCAGATATTTCACCCATCGGGGCAACTGCCGAGAGAAGTAGAGTCTCATGATCGCCTGGAAGAAGAAGATGAGGTCATCCAAGTATGCCGTTGCATCCGTGTTGGTAATCAGCTCCCCCAATTGCCTGGTCACAATACGCTGAAAGGCATATTGAACCGGAATCGCTTGGTCCGACGACCACTCGGCCATCTCCTGCCGCATGATGTGAACCGCCTCGTCCGTACGATGTTCAAGCAGCTTACGCGAAAAGTAATCCGCATGCGCCCGGCGCATCCGGGTGTGTTCGGAACCGTCCATGCCAATGAGCAGGTGGGTCATACCCAGGTCTGCATTGAGAGGGAGCCACGATTCATAATTGCGGAGATACCGCTTGTCCTGTGCCACAAAACGATTCGCCTCTGGGCCGACGAGAACGGTAAAGTGAGTATTGAAAGCTCGGACGCGAAAGATCGGGCCTAATGTGCGGTAGTGTTGTACCAGAAATCCCTGAAGATCGCTCACCATGGTGAAGACATTACCAATAAGCGGAAGCCCCGGTGCCTGTGGGATATCCCTGTGTCGCCGAGGGGGAGGAGCCGGTGTCGGGGATGGCTCCAGTTCCCGGATCGCCTGTGTGACCGCCTGCCCGATCAGGTCCAGTTTCCGCACCACCTCGATCCGTTCCTGCACCTCGGCCCGTTCCGACTTGGACAGGATGCTCTCGAAAATACCGCAGGCATCCGCCAGACAGATCAGCATGATATCGCGTGGGTCGGGAATCTCCTCGCTGAACAATACCCGCATAATGCGGAGTTTGACTTCCTCTCTGACATTGCCATCAATGCTCGGATAGCGGCGCGAGCGTGACACCGGACGTGTCAAGAAGATCAGAGTGTCGCCCTCGGCTTCGAGAATACCGCGCGTGATGAGGCGAGCGATCGTCCGATCGCGGATTTCGCCCCCCCGCTCTGCGATGCGGACGAGCCAGAAGCTGATGGCGCGTGTCTCGGCTGATTGTGCGATGTCGGCCAGTGCCGGGTCGAGCAAATTGTCGTCCAGCGGCGTCGAATCAACCACGCTGAGCTGGGTGAGATCGGTATCAATGCGGCCTTCGAGGGCCAAATCCATCAACACAGCACCAGCCAGGATGATATCCAACGAGTGTGGCTGAAGGGAGGAGATGAGAGCGCCTCGCTCTTCGTCGAGCAGCAGGAGAACGATTTCTTCGGCAAACCGCAGCATGTCTGTGGCTCCTTGTCTCTTGTCTTGTTTGCGGGCTCAGGCGGATGGCTGGTACGGCCAGAGATCGAGCGCGAACTTCCACTCCTCTTTGATGCGCTCAATAGCGGCGGGGGTAAGCTGTAAGCGGTTTTTCTGATAATCGGAGAGGGTGTGGAGATAGTCGCGTATGGGACCCTTGGCCTCTTCCCAGCCCGGCAAGGCCAACTCGGCGTAGAGGCGTTCCAGTTCGACCAGCGGCTGCTGTTCGAGATCTTCATAGCGCACTTCCGCCAGATTCCCCTTTGGAATCAAGGCCCGATCATGCAGGTAGTGCTGCATTGTCATCTTATAGGAGGACAGAATATGCTCTTCCATGTCTTCCACCGTCATCTTCTGGAGCTGAAACAGAGGCAAAGTCGCCTGATACATGTGGCGCATCGATTGGTACACGATGTACGGATTACGGACGATATGGATGAATTTCGCTTCGGGGAAGAGACGGAGCAGATGCGGAATCCGACCGGTATTGTTCGGACTCTTCAGCACCAGAGGCCGCCCACCGTTATCGAGGGTCGCTTTGCGCAGGATGTCCAGATAGACTCGCTCCCAGCGGGCCAACTCTTGCGGCGTCAGTCCTTGCATGGGGAGGTATTTGTCCCAATACCCTCGCGCCCGCTGCGGGAACGACAGATGATGGTACAGGGACAGCGTACAGGTATTGCTCACCGCCACTTCCTCTTCCATGGGCGCATCAAGGGATACCCGCACATTGTCCATCGGTCTGGTGGCCGGCAGGGACTTGGCCATCTGGCGTTTCAGCCAGCCACGCCCAATCAGAAAGAAGGTCGGCACAACCGTCTGAAAGGCCGAGACCACCCCGTACCGGGGGTCGTGCTGCAACAGGTTGTGCAAATGCGTCGTCCCGCTGCGGACAAACCCCAGGATGAACACCGGCTGCTTGTCGATCTTCGTGTGGGCGACTTGCCGGCCGTAGCGTAACCATTCGGCGAGGCGCAGGGGGCTGGCCAGGGTGGTGACCAGCAGAATGCGGGCGACTTTGCCCCAGTAGGCCGGGGCTACCCCGCCATTTTCCCATAAGAGACGCAGCCACGTCCCCGGAGGAGCCATAATAGAGGGGTGTTGAGAGATTCCGGTGTTAGCCATTCTCCCTACCCCATTATATTCATATAATGCATACTATATGAATATAATGAATGAAGTATTTAGCATACACTTCGCATGCATATGAACACAGGCACGGTCGCTCAGACCGGCCGGATGGCCTTTCTGGGCATCCGGATGTAATCGGAAGGTCCGCAAGACGGCAGGGGTGTTCCGCTATTCACGTCGCTCGGCCCCGTTCGGCTTCAACGGCGCGTTCTACTACGTGGGCTTCGAGTATCGAATCTAAGGTGTAGGGGCACTTCATGAATTGCCCCTACGAACCGCACTGCTCAGTCGAGTTGATAGGCGCGGGCGACGTTTTCTCCCAGGATGCCGCGACGGGTGGTCTCGCTCATCGGCGCGACCATGGCCTGCAATTCTTCGAGATAGTTCGCCGGGTGGTCCGGGTGGGGGTAGTCGCTCGCCCAAAAGAACTTGTCCGCACCGACCAGATCGGTCAGAGACGCGATCGTGCGCTCTTCGGGGTCCGCGGAAATATAACACTGCCGCTTAAAGTAGTACGACGGCTTTTCCTTGAGACGCACCGTCGCGCTGAGCGTCGTGCCCTCGAAGATGGCATCCGCCCGGTCGAGAAAATAGCCGATCCAGCCGGCCTGCGATTCCAGGACGACAACCCGCAAACGCGGGAAGCGTTCAAACACGCCGCACTGAAACAGGGTGCCAAAGGCATGCTGCACGCCCTGGCCGGCGAACAGGTCCACATACCACATGGCCCAGCCGAATTTGTCGTAGCGCTGGTGGATACCCCATTCGGGCGGCTCAAACGTGGGATGAATGGCAAACGGGATGTCGCAGTCCTGAGCGGTGGCAAAGACAACATCGTGGCGAGGGTCGCCGTGGGGAATGCGTGAAATCGTAAACGGGCTGACGAACACCCCTTTACAGCCGTCGCTGACGGCGCGTTCGATTTCGCGGGCGGCTTCCTGGGGGTCGCCGAGCGACACATGAGCAATGGGCACCAGCCGGCCGCCCGAGTCCCGGCAGAAGTCAGCAATCCAGCGATTATACGCCCGACAATACGCCGCGGACAGTTCGGGGTCGAGCAGTTCAGCCTCCCACAGCAACCCGAGGGTTGGGTAGAGGATGGCCTTGTCCATACGCTCGCGGTTGAGCAGTTCCACCCGCTCTTTCATATCCATGGTGCCGAACGCCGCGCCCTTGACATAGGTCAGTTCCGGCCCCGGTCGGATCGCCCGTACCTCTTCGGGCCGTATCTCGCCCCGCATGGCCCGTTGACGCAGTTGAGTGGCCTCGTCCACCTGTTTGCCCATGCCGCCTAGGGTGCCCAGCGTGCCCGGACGGGTGAGATTGGCCCGCCGGGTGTCAATCTCCAGGTATTCGTAGCCGTCGTCCGGGTCCACGCGGAGACGCAGCGCCCGGTCACGATAGGCGGGATCAAGATAGCTTTCCCACAGATCAGGCGGTTCAAGGATATGTCCGTCGCAGTCAATGAGTAAGGAGTCGGTTGTCATATATCTCCCTTGTGTGGTATTCGACCCGACGCTGTACCAGAAAGACGGAGAATTTTCAAAGGCGCAGACGTAGGGGCGACGCATGCGTCTACATTATTTGACCGTTTGTGTAATCGGCTCGGCTCTTCTACAATAGGCGCTTCATCGGACTCGGAGAAAAACTCAGGAGAGAAAAAAGGAGGAACCATGAAAGTCGGTACAATCATGCAGTTGACCAGTTTTGACGGCAAGCCGGACCTACAAACCTATCAGGAAGAGCTGTCGCTGGCGGATAAGGCGGAAGACTACGGCTTTGATTCGCTGTGGAGTCTGGACCACCATTTCACCGGCTATGTGATGTCGCCGGACCCGTGTCAGTTGTTGTCCTATATGGCCGGGCGGACCAAAAAGATTCAGCTTGGCACCGCGGTCATCGTGCTGCCCTGGCACGACCCGGTCGAGATCGCCGAGAAAATCGCCCTGCTCGACCTGGTGTCCGGCGGACGCACGATCTTCGGCTTCGGGCGCGGCGCAGCCACGGTCGAATACGCCGGCTTCCGCATTCCCATGGACGAGTCGCGCGAGCGTTTTGTCGAATGCGCCGATATCATCCGTCTGGGTCTGACCCAGGACAGCTTTTCGTACGAGGGCAAGTATTATCAGATTCCGGACATTCAGGTCCGCCCGCGGCCCCTCTCCAATCCCGAGACCCGCTTCTATGCCTCGTCGGTCAGCCCGGAGTCGGCTGATATCATGGCCAAGATGGGCTTTGGGGTGTTGATCATTGCCCAGCGGAGTTGGGAAGATACGGCCACGGACTATCAGCGCTACTGCGAGACCGCCCTGGCCAACAACATTACGCCCCGTCCGCCCATTGGCTTATTCAACGTCCTGGTTTCTGACGATGCCACCGAAGCCGAAGACCTGGCCCAGCATTATATGGGCACGCTGTTTGACTCCATTGAAAACCACTACGGCTTTTCCTCGGGCAAGCTGAAAAGCGTCAAAGGCTACGAGTTCTACGGCAAAATGGCCAAAACCTATGCCAAGCTCAACGCAGACGCAGAGGCCAAGGTCAAGGCGATCGAGTTCTTCCGCAGCCTGCATGCGGCTGGCACGCCGGATCAGGTGCTCGAAAAAATCCGCTATATTCACGAGACGGTCGCGCTCGATCACATGGTCGGCACATTCGCCTTCGGCGGCCTGCCGGCCCCGAAGCTGAATCGCAGCTTCCAACTCTTTGCCGAGAAGGTCCTGCCCGTGCTTCAGACCGACCCCGCCTTCCAACTGCCCAAGGAGCAGGCTGAGCTGGTCGCAGCAAGCGCCTAGATTTTCACCGGGGCAGACCCGACGGTCTGCCCCTCTCCCCTCTCCAGTCTCATCTGCTCTAACTCTACGCTACGGTGCGAACATTTCGCCCAGGACGGTCAGGACTTCTCGTGCGGCCCTGTCGCTGATTTTCCCCAGACGGCGGACTAGGCGCGTTTTGTCAACCGTGCGTATCTGATCCAGGACGACCTGACCGTTTTTTCTCTGAAAACGAACGGGAATCCGGGTCGGATAAGAACGCCCTTTTGTTGTCATCGGAGCGACAATAACCGTGCCGATATGTTGATTCATTTCATCAGGCGATATGACGACACATGGGCGCGTTTTCTGAATCTCATGCCCTTGTGCAGGATCGAGCCGCACCAGATACACCTCGAAGCGGGCAGCTACCATTCCCACTCCGTAGTGTCCCATTCGGTGGCTGACTGAGATTCTCCATCAAGCAGGGCATCATCTCCATGTTCACGCATGGGGCGAAAGGCATCCTCCCAGCCGCTCCGGGGCTGTCTGGCCGGACGAATGACCAAGTGGTCGTGCCGGAGCTCCAGTTCGACTTGGTCATGGAGCTGGCACTGCTTCAGGAATGCTTTGGGGATGCGGACGCCGCGCGAATTCCCAATTTGAACGAGGGCGGTTTTCATCAGCAAGCCTCCGTTTTGGTCGAGTGTATACAATGTAAGTACGAGAGTGGATAGGCCCTGTCAACGTATTCTCTCACCGCCCTGGCCTGGAGGGAGGGAGCGGGCAGGTGAGGATTGACACAACCGTCACAGGGGCCGGAAGTTCATCTCCAGCAGCGCTTCGAGGTGGGCTGGGTGACAGGCGATAATGGGCGCTTCCGACGCCGCCGGCCGGTCTCTCGTCGTGCGCACCATTTCGGTTGGGGTCACCGGCTCGCCGGAGAGGCGATACAGCCCGCCCCCGGCCTGCCATAACACCATCGCTGCCGCCGCAATATCGTAAAAGTGGAAACGGGTGAGAAAGCTGGCCTGTAGGGCGCCGGTGGCGACCAGAATGACCTCGTAGCCGGAAACACCGAAGCTCCGAAGCTTGCCGGGATAGCGACGGAGGTCCCAGTGCTGGGCGTCCGATGAGACTCCGAGATAGTCGGACTTTCTGATACCTGACTGTACGGACGGGATGCTGAGCGGGGCGGCATTCCACTCGGCGCTCTTACCGTGAGCACTCAGAAAAACATGCTTGGCCGCCGGCATACTGAAAATGCCGGCGAGCGGTTCCCACAGGTCGGTCTTCGCTTGTTGCTTGAACACCGCCAGGGAAATGCCCCACACGGGAATACGACTGCGGAAGGCCGCCGTACCGTCAATCGGATCGAGTATGGCAATATACGAAGCCCGGCGGTCTCCGGACCAGCCCTGCTCTTCCCCGAAAATACCTACGTCCCCGTGAAAGAGCACGGTCAGTTCGCGGCGCAGAAAACCTTCGATCGCGCCGTCCGCGGGTGTGACCCACGAGCCGTCGGGTTTGAGCGACCCCGGACTCCGGCCATACCGGTCCATGGCCATCCGATCCGCAGCGCGTACGAGCTGCCCGATCCGATCACCTGTCTGCGTTTCTCTCATCCTCCACCATGTCCTGTCGCATCACTGGCGCACTCCGCCGCCCAACTCTTCAAACAGCTCACCCACCACGCGCGCCGTGCGGGCCGGGTCGTGCCGCACCAGAGAGTGGGCCGACATGACATTCCCGAATTTCACCACTTTTACCCCCAGGTCATACAGCGCCTCAGTATCCAGCCTGACCTGTGCGGCCTGTTCTTCCTGATACTTGCGCGCCAGTACGGTGGGGATCTCACCCCGGTGGACAACCACCGCATCGGGCGTCCGGCCCGCATACTCGGCCAGCTTTGCCACGTGCTGAGAGGCGGAATAGCCGTCGGTTTCGCCATGACGGGTCATCAGGTTGAGGATGTAAATAACCGGTGCGCGCGTGCTTTGGAGTGCTTCCGGCATGCCGCCGACCAAGACGTTGGGAATGGTTGAGGTGTATAAATTCCCCGGCGCAAAGATAATGAAATCGCTCTCGTGTAGGGCCTGGACGGCCTCGGGGTTGGCCCGCGCCGCGGGCGTGAGATACACCCGCCTTATCGGGATGGCCGGGTCATGCTTGGGCACGTCGATATTGGCTTCTCCCTCGACCAGGGTGCCGTCCGCCAACTCCGCGCACAGATGGGCGTGATCCCAGGTCACGGCCAGGACGCGGCCCCGTATTTTGAGTATCCGGCTGATGGCTTCAATCGCCTGTTTCTCGGATTCCAGAATTTTTGTCAGGGCCAGAAAAAAAAGATTGCCAAAGCTCCGGCCCTCCAGGGGCGCGTCCACAAACCGAAAGGAAAACAGGTCGCGCAAGAGCTGGCTCTCTTCTGACAGGGCGACCAGACAGCGCCGCATATCCCCCGGTGGCAGTACCCCGAATTCATCCCGGAGGCGCCCCGAGTCGCCGCCCGAATCCATCATGGTCACGATGGATTGGATCCACAGGTCCGCATCCGCGCGCAGCCCCGACAGGACGTTGAACGACCCGGTCCCACCGCCAATCACGCTTACTCTGCGTCGCATGGTCTCCTTCTTTGAGTCCTTTGGGTCCTTTGGGTCCTTTGGGTCCTTTGAGTCTTTAGGGTCCTTTGAGTCTTTAGGGTCCTTTGAGTCTTTAGGGTCCTTTGAGTCTCATAGACTCAATAGACTCAACAGACTCAATAGACTCAATAGACTCAATCCGGGTCCACTGCCGTAGCGCTTCCAGGGCTGGGCTCGCAAGCCCCTCGGTCTGCCACTGCTCGCACAGCATGGCGAGCGGTGCTTTCAGGGCGGGTAAGGGGTCTGCCCCTGGCGTCATTCCAGCCGTTTCCGCTCGCAGCCAGGCGAGCGTGTCATCCAGACTCAGCAACGACCGGGATAGAAACGCCTGCCGCAACTGAGCGATCGTGGTGGTATCGAAAGTATGTTTGTGGTCGAGGTCGATAATATCGGACATGAGGAGACCCGCCTCACTCAGGCGACAGTCGAGCCGGGCAAGGAGATCGTTATAGACCTGTCCGGCCACGGCCTCGGCCCTGGTCCGGACGGTATCCAAAAGCGCCCGCCCACTGAGGGCGGTGTCTGCGCCGTGGGGCAGCAACTGGCAGTAGAATTTGAGTTTCGGCTCCGTACCTGATGGCCGGATGATCGTCACACAGCCGTCTGTTACGATCCGCAGGACATTCCGGGGAAGCTTATCGGTTTCACTCACAAAGGCTCCGAAACGTGTCTCGTCCCAGTAATCAATCATCTCCGTGACGGCAAACCCGCCAAGCTGCCGTGGCGGTGTATCGCGCAGAGAACGCATCAGCCGGTCGCGGCGTAACACCCCTTCGGCTCCGCTCATCATGATGGAGCGATTGACATCCGCATAGCCGCCCAACTCCTCCAAAATGTGAATATAGTAGTCGAGCAGTGTTTTCCCCTCTTGGCGGAGCTGTTGGTAGAGAGTGGCGAAGTACAGGCAGGCCGGCGCGGCGTCCTTGTCTTTGATGTGCGGAATGAGCATGCCGCCATGGCTTTCCTCGACCGCCAAGACCAGTTGCTCGGGCGCACACCGAACGTCGCCATAGGTTCCGGTCTGGTCCAAGGCTTTCAGGACAGCCGCCACATATTTGAAGCCGACGAGCAGGTCGTCCACGATCCAGGAATCGCCCGCTCGAGCCACGATCTTGCCCAGGAGCCGGCTGGTCACCAGGGTCTCAATGACCAGCCCTCTGCGCTGCGGACCTCTGGGGTCCAGCATCAGGAAATAGCACAGCATGGCCGCAAGCTGGTTGCCGTCAAAATGATACCAGCCGCCGTCGGGCAGTCTGGCCTCAAGCCCGACTCTATCCGCGTCCGGATCGCTGGAAAGGACCAGGCCGATCCCGCGCGTATCGGCAAAGGCTTTTGCCGGCTCGGTCGCCTGGGGGACTTCGGGGTTTGGTATGCGAAAAGGAATGGCCGCAAACGTCCCGTCCGGGCCCTGGTCGGGCGGGGTTTGCAGCGGAAACCCGACTCGCTCCAGCAGCGCGCCAACCGTCGTCAGCCCACAGCCGCTCAGGGGTGTAAACACGACCGGATAGGCCGGCAGCGGAGTATGAAGCCGGTCGTAGAGCCGTACATAGGTCCGGAGGTATTCCTCGTGCAACCGGCGCGGAATGGGGCGAATCAGCTCCCGACTCAGGGCCTGCGCAAAGGGGATGGAGTGAATGTCCGTGGCCTGCGCCATGATATCCACCAGCCGCTGGTCGTCCGGGGCCACCGGTTGGCTGCCATACAGGTCATACACCTTGATGCCGTTATCGTCGGGCGGATTATGCGAGGCCGACAGATTAATGCCCCCGACCGCGCCCAGTTGGCCAATCAGATAGGACAGCTCCGGCGTGGTCAGCACGGCCGTGTCGTTTTCCGGCTCGGCGAAATAGGCGACAATACCGTTCCCGGCATAAATCTCACACGCCAGTTTACCCAGCGATCGGGACGACACGCCCAGGAGGGGGTGGGCGTGACCCAGGAAGCCGTACACACCCGCCAGGTCATGAAACACCCGGACATCGTTGGCCACCACCACAGCCAGATCGGTCCGGTTCGGAAATACTGATGTGAGGTACTGGCAATGCCCCTGGACGGTCATGGCCACGGTTGTCGGATTCATGCGGTTCGACCCGTAACCAACCCGGCCGCGTCGACCACCCGTCCCAAACGGGAGGACCTGCCAGAAGGCGTCAAACACCAGGGCCAGATGGTCGGCATCGAGATGCCGGACCAGCACCTCGGGATAGGCGTACGGCACCTCATCCGCCAGCCAACTCCGGAGGCGTTCATGGGCGTGCCGCCCCGGCTCTCCGTAGTTCTGTCTCAGCCGCTCACCGATCCGTGCGAGTGTGGTCATGCCGACGCTTTCCCTAGTCACGACCCGGCTGCGGCCCCCGCCTCGGGCCGCTTGCCCTCACGCTTCCTGGGAGAGCGGCCATCTTGGCCGCTTGCGGGCTGGAAGCCCGCACTCCTGGCCCCCTGCCGCGAACAGGAATTGCGCAGGGGCCGGGGTGGGTAGCTCCCCTGCCAAACGGCACTAGCGAGTTCTGCAAGAGTCTATTCATGGGAATCGCATCTCTAGCGGGCCGTCCGAGTCCGCTGCGTCATTTCCGCGGCCAGCCTGAGAGCCGCCTGCATGCTGTGCGGACTGGCTTTGTTATGGCCGGCAATATCAAACGCCGTACCGTGGTCGGGTGAGGTGCGAATGATCGGCAGACCCAGCGTAACATTAACCCCATCTTCCCAGGACAACAGTTTGAGCGGGATGAGGGCTTGATCGTGATACTGGCAGATCACGGCATCGAATTCGTCCCGCACCGCCCGCACAAACACCGTATCCGCGGGCAGCGGCCCGACAACATTGCAGCCCGCGCTACGGGCCTGCTCGACCGCCGGTTGAATCAGCCGGTGTTCCTCATCGCCGAACGCGCCCGCTTCTCCGGCGTGGGGATTGAGTCCGGCGACGGCCAGGCGTGGCTGGGGCAGACCGTAAAAACGGCGCAAATGCGTCGCGGCGACCGTGATGGTTTTCTCAATCCGTTCACACGACAGGGCGCCCGGAACCTGGGCCAGAGGCATATGCGTGGTCACCAGAATCACCCGCAACGGCTTTTTGCCCCCTCGCCCTTCGGCAGACTCAGGGTGGCCCCCCAAAAAAGGGGGGGGCGACCCGTCCAGCATCATCCGCACCTCGACCGTATCCGTCAGCGCGGCCAGGAGTTCGGTATGGCCGGGGTAGGCATGGCCGCTCGCCTGCCACATGGCTTTGCTGATCGGCGCGGTGACCAGTCCGTCCAGGGTCCCGTCCAGGGCGAAACGCACGCCGCTTTCGACATAGCGAAAAGAGGCCTCCCCTCCGGCGCGAGTGGGACGGCCGGGGACGCGTTCGGCCGGAGCGAGCCGGGAGAGCGCGAGAACGGGTATCTGCCGCGCGTCGGTGGGCAGGGCATCGCCCGTCTGCCACTGATACGGACAAAGGGAAAACGCCAAGCGGGTCGCCGTCTCCTGTAAAACCGCAAGATCGCCAAGAACGATGACCCGACAGCCGGGCAGCGGTGACTGGAGGGCCTTGAGTATGACCTCCGGCCCGACCCCCGTGGGGTCGCCCATGGTCACCCCGAGAAGAGGCTTGATAGGCATGCGCACTCTGGGGAGGCGTTGTTCAGAACGGCCAGAGCCAGCCGAGGAGGCCCTTTTTCTTTCCGATCTCCAGCCGGTCCGGAGCCACCTCTTCCACCTCGGTATCTAAAACACCACGCGTCTCCGTGATACCCGAGCCAAAATCTTCCGGCGCTTCGAGGAAGTTGTCGACGTGATGGCGGAAGCGGAGGTCCTCATTAAACCAGCGCGCGTAGCGGTCGCGCAGCGCCTCGTTATACAGCTTGTTTTTGATCTCCTCGGAGACGGTCTCCAGGGGTTGCAGGCCGGCGTTCCGTTTATCCTCGATTTTGAGCAGATGCATCCCTGAATTGGTCCGGAAAGGCTGGCTGATATCGCCATTTTCCAGGGAAAAGGCGACCTGTTCGATGCCTTCGGGCATCTGTCCGCGTTCAAAATAGCCGAGGTCCCCCCCACTGTCGGCGCCCGGACCCAGCGAGTACTGGCTTGCCAGATTACCGAAATTTTCGCCTCCCAGCGCGCGCTGGCGGACTTGATGCACGAGCGCAACTGTTTCCTGTTCCTCTGATTCGCTCGCGGAGGGCGCTAACGGACGGAAAATATGGCGGACACGCACCTGTGCGGGCTGGGTGTACTCATCGATATGTTCATCGTAGTAGCGCTGGACATCCTCGGGCGTGACATTCACCCTGGAACCGATCTCACGACTCATTAACATCGCCTGTTCCACCTCAGTCGCAACTCGTTCGCGGTAGGCCTCCGTGGTCATACCCTGCTCGATCAGGGCGGCTTCAAATTCTTCATCGTTGAGATTGCTCTGCGCCTGTATGCGCGCAATATAGCCGTCAACATCCGCCTTTTTGGCTTTCAGGCCCTGCTTTTCCACTTCTTTTCTAATCAATTTCTGCATGATGAGCGCATCCAGGACCTCACCGTCCGACATCCCAGCCGCTCCGCCGGCGGGGGCCATCGGACTCGCACCCGCCACTTCCCGGAAGCCCTGCATCTCGTATGAGGTAATCGGCGCGCCATCGACGGTCGCCACAATGCGGTTAATGACCTCGGCCCGGCTTGCGGCCGGCCCCAGCCACACGGCAGCGACCAGAACACCGAGCAGGATTTTCATTCTTTTCATCACGATTCACCGGCTAACACGATTCGCCGGGACTGTCGAGGCTGTGCAAGAGAGTCTTGACCGCCTCCATCACGTCTTTCTGGGGCGCAAGCGAAAACGAGACCCGAGAGTCCGGGCTGAGCTGAGCACCCCGGTCATTGTGCTGAATAAAGGCCACCAGCCGCTCGCCGTGTATGGGCGAGTCAGGGTGGAAATGCAGGGTGACACGTTCGCCCTTACGGTAGACGGCAGTGACGAGATAGTGGCGCAGGACCCGGCGCAGGTCCATGACTTCAATAAAATCCAGGACCAACTCGGGCAGGGGTCCGAAACGGTCTTCCATTTCATAGGCCAGGTCTTCCAGGTCGCTGCGCGCTTTCACATTGGCCAGTTTTTTGTAGAAGACCAGGCGCTGGTTGACGTCCGGGATGTAGGCCTCGGGCAAGTAGGCGGGCAGACCAATATGAATCTCGGGCTCAATCGCCACTTCAATCTCGCCCCCGCGCAACTCGCGGACCGTCTCTTCCAGCATGTGGGCGTAGAGTTCGTAGCCGACCGCCGCGACGCGGCCGGACTGTTCTTTGCCCAGGAGGTTGCCCGCCCCGCGAATCTCCAAATCATGGGCCGCCAAACGAAACCCCCCGCCCAGGTCGTCCAGTTCCTGGAGGACCTCCAGACGCCGCTGAGCGTCGCGGGTCAGGGCGTGTTCCCCCGGAATGAGCAGATAGGCATAGGCGCGCATCGCGGACCGTCCGACCCGACCGCGCAACTGATACAGTTGCGCCAGGCCAAAATGGTCCGCCCGGTTAATGATAATCGTGTTCGCGGTCGGGATATCGAGCCCGGACTCGATAATGGCCGAGCAGCACAACACGTTCAGCCGGTGGTGCATGAAGTCCAGCATGACCGTTTCCAGCTCGCGTTCCCCCATCTGGCCATGCGCAACTGCCAGGGTCGCCTCGGGCACGAGCGCCCGTAACTGGTCGGCCATTTTTTCAATGCTCTCGACCCGGTTATGGACAAAAAAGACCTGTCCTCCCCTGGCGAGTTCGTGCAGAATCGCCGAGCGAATCAGGTCTTCATCAAATCGGGCAACATAGGTCCGGATGGCCTGGCGGTCCACGGGCGGGGTTTCAATCACGCTCAGGTCACGCAGGCCCATCATGCCCATATTGAGCGAACGCGGGATCGGTGTGGCCGACAGCGTCAGGACATCGACCTCGTGGCGGAGGCGTTTGATTTTTTCTTTATGCGCCACCCCGAACCGATGCTCTTCGTCGATGACGACCAGACCGAGTTCCTTGAATACAATGTCACGCTGTAAGAGCCGGTGGGTGCCGATGGCGATATCGACCGTGCCGGCGGTCAGGCCGCGGACCACGGCTTTGGCTTCCTGGGCCGAGCGGAATCGATTCAGCAGCTCGACCCGGATGGGATAGTCGGCAAAGCGCCGGCTGAAGGTCTCGGCGTGCTGTTGGGCGAGCACCGTTGTGGGCACCAGGATGGCGACCTGTTTGCCATTTTCAACCGCCAGATAGGCCGCCCGCAGCGCGACCTCAGTCTTGCCGTAACCCACATCGCCGCAGACCAGCCGATCCATGGGTTTTGGGCTTTGCAGGTCGGCTTCCACGTCTTCTATGGCGGTCCGCTGGCCGCGGGTTTCTTCAAACGGAAAACGGGCCACAAACTCCTCGTAGTCATCGGTGAAGGTGGCCAGAGCGGGCCGCTCGACACTTTCCCGAACCGCATGAATTTCGAGCAGCTCGCGCGCCATGGCCTGAATGGCTTCCCTGGTCTTGCGCTTGACGCGCTCCCAGGCCTGGCCACCCAAGCGGTCCAGGCCGGGCTCTTTTCCGTCCGCACCCGTATACTTCTGGACCAGATTGATACGCTCAACCGGCACGTACAGTTTGTCGCCGCCGGTATATTCGAGGTGGAGATAATCGCCCGTGGTATCGGCCACGCTCAGGTGCTGGAGCCCGTGATAGCGGGCAATACCGTGGTCGGTGTGGACCACATAGTCGCCGGCAGCCAGTTGGCTGAGACCGGTCAGATAGTCGGCCACCGGCCGCGGCCGGGAACGCCGTCTGTGGCGGCGCTCGCCAAAAATCTCTTCTTCGGCCAGGAAGACCAGCCCGTCTGCGGGCAGGGCGAAACCTTGCGACAAATGCCCGACCACAATAGCGGCCCGAGGGTGCTGGCGCTCCCGCCCTTGCACATCCCACACCCGCACCTGCTCAATGGGGAGTTCCAACTCGTAGCCAAGCAAAAGATGCCGGAGGTGGTCGGCCTGGCTCTGACTCGAAACCGTCAGATAGACCTGCTGCCGCTCGTCCTGCCACTGCCGGATGCGCGCGACAAGCGGCGCCAGGCTTTTTTCCACACCCGGAGGAGACGCGCCGGGTCTCAGGCCAATATGTAGCGTCGAAGAGACGCTACAATCAGCCCCGACGGTTTCCAGGCCGCGCACCTCGACGGTTAAGAAGGCCGCGCGCCCGTCCATCACCTGCTCCGCCGGCAGATAATAGCGCTCGGGAGGCGGCACAAACCGGCCGGCCTCGCGGGCCGTGACCACCCGTGACCCAAGCTGTTCCCAAAACGCCGCACTCGCGCTTTCCTGTTCGGCCGGGTCCAGGGCCCACACGACCGTTCCGCGGGGCAGATACTCCCACACCTGCTCTAAATCGGGGTAGAGATACGGCAGGAAGAATTCGACCCCAGGGAAAGGCAACCCGCTCTTGAGGTCCTGGATAATCCGCTGCTGTTCCCGATGGGGGATGTCTCCTGCCTCCAGAGCCTCCTCAATCGTGCGCCAGGCAGCCTGGAGACGCGCGACCGAAAAGAAGCGCATGGGTACAACCATGCTCTCCTTGCAGGGGTCGAGCGAACGCTGCGAGGCTGAGTCGAACGAGCGCATGGTCTCGATGCTGTCTCCCAGGAACTCGACCCGCAGTGGATGTCGGGCGAGCGGCGGGAAGAGATCGACAATCCCCCCCCGGACGCTGATTTCGCCCTTTTCCTCAACCAGCGGGACCCGCCGATAGCCCCACTGCAAGCAGTAATCGACGAAGGCGGACAGCGGCAATTCATCGCCGGTACGCAGCCGGAAGGTAGCGGTGATGAACTCTTCCTGGGGCAGGAGCCGTTGCAGCAGGGCCTGGGCCGAGGTGACGAGAATGGGCGTGGCGACCGAGAGCGCATCGTACAGCCCCTCAATCTGCGCGGCGACGACCTCGCTGTTGGGAGACAGGCCGTCGGCCACCGATACGTCCCAGGCCGGGTAGTAGCGGACCCGCGGGGCGAAGTCCGGCCCGATAAAGAAGCGCAGGTCCGCGGCGAAGGTCTCGGCCTGCTTATCCGACGGCAGCACGCACAGCGTTGGCTGCGGCGTGTGTTGCAGATGACGGGCTATGAAAAGCGCTCGGGCCGCGCCCTTGAGGCCGGCCAGGCGGATGACGTTGGGAGCGGGCGCAACGGCACTGAGCCGCGTCGTTGTCTCAAGGGCAACCGAAAGAGGAGCAGCGTAAGACGGACCCACATCCATGGACGGTGTTAGCGGCTGGCCTGCTGCGCGGCAGAAACAATACCGAACAGGGGAATCGTGAGCTGGGTTTCTTCGGGATGGTCGGTCATGACCTCAACGCTGCCGCGTATCCGGCCCGGCTCGGTGTCGCCCGTGATATGCAGGCGCAGCTCAAACTCTTTGCCCGGCGTGACCTCGGTCAACTCGGGTTTCACCGTGTCAAGCGAGCTCCGCACCTGTCCGATGCCGAGGGGCTGGGCGGAGCGGTTCTTGATGCGCACCGTCCGTGTCTCGCCGACTCCCTGACGGACGACCCCGAACGAGACCTGGGAGGGCGAGACACTGATATCGCCTTCGATACTGCCTACAACCGGAATACTGATGGTCGGCTTTTTCGTGCTCGTGGTGGTAACCGTAATAGTGTCGTTGAGCGGGCCGCGCCGGGCGGTTTTGGAGACGTTCACCCGAAGCGCCTTGCCCTTTTTGCCCTCGACCTGGACGTCTTCGGCCCGGACGCTGATGGCAGAATTAGCGTTGGTGATGTCTGTGATTTCCAGGGATTTGTTTTCGTCGTACAGGACCGTGATCGTGCGGGTGACGGGGGAGCCGCGATGGAGCCGTCCCAGATACAGCTGGGCCGGCTGTACCTGCACCTCGACGGTAATCTCTCCCTGGAGCGTCAGGGTCGTGACCGGTCTGAGGGGATCGTTAGTATGGACCCGGATATCTTTGGCCTTCTGGCCGGCAAACCGCTTGGTGTCAAACGTGGCCTGAATAGTGCCCTCCGTGCCGGGCGGGATGGTATCCGCGGCAATCACCGCGGCGGTACAGCCGCACGAGGTTTTGACGGACTGCACCCGCAAATCCCGGTTGCCCCGATTGGTAAACCGAAAATCATGCGTCACCTGTTCTCCCTGCTCGACCCGTCCAAAGTCGAACACGGGCTCGTCAACCTGCATCCGAGGACCGATAAAGGCCACCGTGTCGGGGGTTGGGCTACTCCCGGACTCGGCGTGCACCCCCAGGGCGACACCGAGACAGGCCAGAGAGCAGAGGACGGTCAGCACAGGGGCAACAAGAGTCCCGAAACGCATGGCTACACCTCCTTGGCGGTGCGTCGGGACGGGCGCGCCGGACCATTATTCGAGCGGGCCAGAAAGGTGTCCAGATAGCGCGTGTGCACCTTGCCGGCTAAAAAGTCCCGGTCTCGCAGGATTCTCTGGTGCAGCGGGATGTTCGTTTTAATACCGTCGATCCGATATTCCGACAGGGCGGCACGCATGCGCTGGACGGCCTCGTCACGCGTCTGAGCGCTCACAATGACTTTTGCCACCAGAGAGTCATAGTAAACGGGCACACTGCTGTTCTCCATCACGCCGGCTTCCACCCGGACCCCCATCCCGCCCGGGGGATGATAGGCTCGAATCGTCCCAGGGGAAGGCAGCATGGTAATAGGGTCTTCGGCTACCACCCGGCACTCGATGGCGTGGCCCGAAAAACGGATATCCTTCTGCCGCCAGGGCAAGGGCTCGCCCGCTGCCGAGCGGATACCGGCCTGGACCACGTCTATGCCCGTCATCATCTCGGTCACCGGGTGCTCCACCTGGACCCGGGTATTCATTTCAATAAAGTAGAAGTGGCCCTGGGGGTCGAGCAGAAACTCAATCGTCCCGACATTGGTATAGCCGACCGCCTGGGCGGCCTTGACCGCCATGGCGCCCATCCGTTCGCGCAGGCGTTTGGTCAGGGCCGGCGAGGGCGCTTCCTCGATGATTTTCTGATAGCGGCGCTGGATCGAACACTCGCGCTCCCCAAGATGGATGACGTTGCGGTGCTGGTCGCCCATGATCTGAAACTCGATATGCCGGGCGCGTTCCAGGTATTTCTCGACGTAGAGCGTCCCATTCCCGAACGCGTTTTCGCCTTCTTCCTGGGCAACGGCAAACAGGGTCGAGAGTTCGTGGGGATTCTGGACGACCCGCAGGCCGCGCCCGCCGCCGCCGCCCGCGGCTTTTATCAGAATGGGAAAGCCGACCTGAGCCGCCACGGCCTGGGCTTCTTTGACATCCGTGGTCCCGGACGAGGTCCCGGATAAAACCGGCACGCCGGCGCGCTCCATGATCCGCCGCGCGCGCGGTTTATCCCCCATCAGACGGATGTTGCGGACGCGGGGACCGATAAAGGTCAGGCCCGAGCGCTGACACGCCTCGGCGAAATCGCCGTTCTCGGACAGAAACCCATAGCCGGGATGAACCGCATCCGCGCCAAAGGCCAGCGCGGCGCTGACAATCGCGGGAATATTGAGGTAGCTTTCGAGCGGACTCGGCGGCCCGATACACACGCTCTCATCGGCCAGGCGGACGTGCAGGGCGTCGCGGTCGGCCGTCGAGTACACGGCCACGGTGGCAATCTCCATGGCCCGGCAGGCCCGCAGGATGCGGACCGCGATCTCACCCCGATTGGCAATGAGGACTTTCTTAAACACGACCAGGATTTCTGTGATTACGCAGGATTCTGACCAGGATTTTCATGAAGACCCAACCGACTCAATAGACCCAACCGACTCAATAGACCCAACCGACTCAACAGACTCAAGCGACCCAACCGACCCACCTAAACAGACTCAAGCAGAAACAGCGCCTGGCCATATTCGACCGGCTGGCCGTTCTCGACCAAAACCCGGCGCACCCGCCCCCGAATCTCCGCCTCGATTTCATTCATCATTTTCATGGCTTCGATGATGCACACCACATCGCCGGTTTCCACCATCCCGCCGACCGCCACAAAAGGCGAGGCGTCGGGGTTGGGCGCACCATAAAAGGTGCCGACCATGGGCGAGGTGATGGTCAGGCCGGGGTCAAGGCCGTCCTGTTCCTGGGCCGCGGTGGTGGTCTCCGCCGGAGGCGGAAGCGGGGCTGAGGCTGGCTGCGGCTGGACGGTCGCGGGCACGGAAGCCGGTTCCCCGCGCACCAGGCGGACCTCGCCCGCGCGATGTTTGAGCTCCAGCTCGCTGACCCCTTTTTCTTCCATCAGCTCAATGAGCTTGCGGATTTCGTCAATCTCCATAGGTGTCTTTCACTCGGTGCCATACCAACGACTCTCTTTATAGCACGCTCTGCGTCACCCTGACATCGTTTTGGCAGATCCCAGAGAAGGCTTAACTCTGGGCGAGGGCAACCGCCGCGCGCAGGCCCAGCAGATAGCTGTCCGCGCCAAAGCCGCAGATCTGTCCGACTGCCGCGCTCGCGATATAGGAATGATGACGAAACGGTTCGCGTTTATACAGATTCGAGAGGTGGACCTCGATCGTCGGGAGTTCGGCCGACAAAATCGCGTCCAGCAGGGCAACACTCGTATGGGTATAGGCTCCGGCGTTGATGATGAGCGCCGCGTACTGGCCGCGGGCAGCCTGGATTTTATCGACCAGTTGGCCCTCGTGATTCGACTGAAAGGTATCGACCTCGACGCCAAGCTCCTGAGCCAGGGCGGCAATCCGGTCGTTCACGTCGGCCAGGGTCGTCGTCCCATAGATGTCGGGCTCGCGCAGACCCAGCATATTCAGGTTCGGGCCGTGTAAGACAAGGATGCGTATCGACATAATGAGGAGGGAAGTGTAGGGGCAAACAATAATAGCGTCAAGGCGTTAGAGCAAATTACGATGCTGTGAGGAGTGTGGGCTTCCAGCCCGCATGACGGCCAGGATGGCCGCCCTCCCAGGACGGGAGCCCCACCCATCCCCGGACGCTTGGGCCAGGCCCGTGTCCTGCCCGACGCGCGTGGACTGGCGCGGCTACAACGTATCGTGAAACGCTCCGGTGTGAGGAAGGCGGGCTGCAGGCCGGTCGTCTCGGGAAAAGAAATCGGGCCTGGGCCGGGCATGAACGGCGTCAAGAGAAAGCTCCGCTAGACCTCGATCACCATCCCGTCGTGGGCGCATTCCAGGGCGACCTCGCCCTGCCGTTCAAGGACTTCCCGGCCAATATGGCTGAGCAGCAGGCGTTTACAGCCCAGGCGGTGCTGCTCCTGGGCGATCCTGGGATAGCTGATATGAAAGGAGGTCTCGGTCTGAAAATAGCAACACTCACAGATAAACAGGTCGGTCCCGTGCGAATACCGGATCAAGTCCTCGTTCCAGCCGCAGTCGCCGGAGTACAACAGCGCCCGGTCGGCGGTTTCGACCCGATAGCCAAACGAGATATCACGCTCCTGGTGCGGCACGCGGAAGGGCAGCAACTGCACGCCAAAGAGGGCCGTCTGCTGTCCCGGCAGCAGTTCCCGGAAGCGGATATCAAAGCAGCACGGCCGTTCCGACACCTCGCGGTACATGGTGGCGTGGAGGGTGCGCACCCGCTCTTCTGTGCCTGGCGGCCCGACGATGGTGAGGGGTCGGGAGCGCGGCTTTTCATAGAGATATTCGAGAAAGAGAAACGGCAGGCCGCCAAAATGATCGCCGTGCAAATGGCTGATGGCCACAAAATCCATCCGCTCCGCCGGAATACCGAGAGATTTGAGCGCGAGCAGCGTCGTCGCACCACAATCGAGCAGAAAGCAGGCGTCGGGGGCTTCGACCAGATAGGCACTATGGCGCCGCCCCCCGCTACAGAACGCATCGCCCGCGCCAAGCACTGTTACCCGCATGCCTTATCTCACCCTACCCGGAGCGGCGGTTTCCCCAAAAGAAAAACGGAGGAGGGGGCTCGGGGGATACTTCCCCCGTAAGTAAAAAGGAACCTCCGTCTCTCCACACTCTCCCTTCGAGCCGCTCCTGGCCTGAGTTCTACCGTGTTTCATGTGTACGGACAAGGGTTTGTGTGGCCCCAAGGCCAGAGCGTTTTACGCCAGGCTGTAGCCATGTCGTTCCGCTCGCGTCATGCCGGACTTGATCCGGCATCCGGAGGTCGGGGCTTGGCTGCCGGATTTCGTTTGAGCAAAAGCGTAATCGCGCGCCCGAAATTTTGAGGACGCAAAACGTCTCAAAGCGCGCGAGTCTTTCCCGCCTTGAGTTCCGCTCGCGCTTCATTGATGAGGCGGTCCAGCTTTCCAGCCCGAAAGTCAACCTCAATCCGTTGGTCCCAGAGCTGATGGTCAAGTTCGAGAAACCACACCCGAAACTTCGCCAAGTCTTCTGACGAGAGAAGCGGTGTGGCATATGCAGGCACTACTTGGGCAGCTTGTATTAAAAACACTGTTATTTTCTAACAAACAACCTGGAGACTATATAGGGGGGGTCTCGGACCTGAATCCAATGAAATCAATAACTTATTGAACCATGGAATGGAGCATCGAAAATAAGTCCAGTAAAATGAATAACTTATTGAACCATAGGGGATCTCGAAAATAAATCCAATAAAATCAGCAACTTACATTGAAATGTCGTAGTGCTTTATCTTCAACGCTGCTCTTTTTGGTCTCTCAACAACAAGTTTGATGAGTGCTTGGTGCGCTTCGAGCGTCATCACTTCTGTAGTGGAGAGGAATCTTCCCTATCTGTACAAATTCGGTATAACACTGTTTCCTCTGGGGCGGAGATTGCCACGTCATGCTCATCAACCCCTCTCCGGCTTGAATTTTTCCGTGTGACCGGGCAGCTATCCCGATAAAACAATCATCCACAACATCAAGCTTCATCCGACTTCTCTTATTCTATCACGTCTGCCGGAAGAGGTGATCCTTCATCTCGTAAGCTCCCCAGATAGGCAGCGATTGCTTCCTGGATATTGTCTAGCGCTTCCTCTTTCGTGTCACCCTGCGAATGACAGCCCTTAAGAGTGGGACACCCTAAGTTGGCTGGTTGATCTTCCGTCAACTTTTCTTCGGAATTTCCTAAACAGTAGGCGGTATGTGGTTTTTCAACGGCCCTTGGTCTTCGGACTCAGGGCCGTTGTTGTTCGTGCGGTTGTACCAAATCGATTCCCGCACAGCAAAGTTGCTGACCACCCCCACCCTATTTCTTGACCCCCGCGCGGCGGCGCGGTACCCTCCTTCCCGTTCACTGCCAGCGATCCGTTGAGTCGGGTCGCCTACGGAATAGAACAGCCTCTCGGTTCAGGGGAGTCATGACCCCGGCAGATTCCATTTTGTCAGTAATACAGAGAACCGGTATTATGGGATCACCAGTTATCGTGGCGGTGGTGTGCGCTGCCATCGCCTGTGCTCCGCCCGCCTGGGCGACCCCTTTTAGCTTATTTGACCGGGCATATTCGCATAAGGTTAGAGCAGGAGAAGACTTCCTGTATGCGTCTCTCCCGGACCCCAATGTATGCATCGCGGGCACGCTGACCCAAAAAGCAAAGGACCGGGCGCTGGAAAGCATGAACCGGATTCGTGCCTTGCATGGTCTCGCTAAGGTGCGGTACAGCTCCCGCTACGACCGGAGTGTCCAAGAGGCCGCCCTGATTCAGGCAGCGAATGGCTATCCGGGCCATTACCCGAAACCCAGCGCGCGCTGCTATACCGCAGCAGGGGCGGAAGCCAGTCGCACCAGCAATCTCTATAGTGGTGGTGGCGGCGTGGACCCGGTCGTCCATATGATCGGCTGGACCAACGACGCCAGGAATAGAAGCACGGTGGCCGCCGCTGGTCACCGGCGCTGGGTCCTCAATCCCTTCGCGACCTACATGAGTTATGGGCAAGTGGAGGGATATGCGGCGCAGAAGGTATTCGGCTTCGATCGCGAATCCAAGTTTCTCCCGCCGATTACAGTTGATTATATTGCCTTTCCGTATGAAACCTATCCCTTCACCCTCATGGCTGATGATCCGCCCTGGAGTTTCAGCGTTGTCGAAGACAAAAAGAGTCTTCAGGGCAATCGTCATCCCTACTTTCAGCTTGCAACCGTTCGCGTGACCCGTGTCTCTGACGGTACCCGTCTGAGGGTCAGTCATCTCTATAATGACGGTGGCGAAAAGAAGGTGCTCAACTTCCTGAGCTGGCGTGTTGCCGGGTGGGAGTTTGATACGTTGTATCAGGTCGAAATTCGCAACGTTGCCATGCAGAGTAGGAAATTGCAGAGCTTTTCGTATCGGGTGTACATTGATCGTGCTGGAAGGCAACCAGAGACCGCTCGTGAGGCACGAGGACAGGTGCGCTTTGAACGGGACAGGGAGAAGCCGCTGCCATCGGTGCGCCCATCGCGGCAACGGAAGATCACCCGCGAGGCACGAGAACGAGAAGCCCGCGCCGCAGCACGGGCGGCCAAACGTCTGGGGGAGTATCGGAAGGAATAGGAGTCGTGTGCTTGCCGTGGGGCCAGCGTCCTGCCCAACCCCACATCCGTTCCGTCTAATACGGGCGTTTTCTGCCCGGTTTCCCAGTATAGGGATTATAGTTGGGCCATGTGCTCCAATTCCTCGGACAAGGCGAAAGCCCTTTCGGTTGCATGTCGTACGGGGTGGCAAAATACGCGAGTGTCCTAACTTGAATCGGCGAGTGTCCTAATTCGGACAGCACCAGCGCTTGCCATTGCTGGACTCACACCGCCCGCCGTGGTAAGCGCTGAGGCTGGCTGGGGGGAAGGATACGGCCCGGTGGCCGTACCGGTCTTCAAAACCGAGTTGCGTGGCGTAAGTTGCGCGGATGGTTCGACTCCATCCCTTCTCCGCCAAGTCCCTGTGACCGGCTTGTCAGAAGAATTTCGACAGGACGTTGATTATTGGTATTGATGGTCAGAGGGAAAGCGAGAAACCGTCCTTCCGTCTCTGTACATGACATATATTGTCAACTATAGAGAAGAGACACGAGCGAGACTAGGATTATGGAAACCATTGATGTCAAAGATATCCCCGAACCGATTGCCCGTGGTTTGGAGGTAGTCGCCGAGATGGCACGGAAACTGACCGGGACAAGGGACGAGGGCCACAGTCGTATTCAACTCGGTGTGCGAAGCGGAACTGTGTACGGGACATTGAGTCGGAAGGAACTGTACGAGGAGGATGACAACTGAGCTCGCCCTCGTGGACACGAATGTCTTAGTCTATTCCTTCTTTCGTGACCATCCGTTGTGTCCCGCCAGCGCCCATCTTCTTGACCATGCCCAGACGAGTGCTGCCGGGCTGTGTGTCGTCCCGCAAGTCTTGGCCGAATTCTATGCCATCATAACCAACCCTCGCCGCGTGAGTGTTCCCTTTACGGCTGCCGAAGCCTTAGCTGAGCTCGCCAATATCCGGGCACTTCCCGGTCTGACCCAACTGCCGGTTCCGCTGGATATCGTTGACCGCTGGAGTGCCTTACTCAAGCAACGTCCGGTCACAGGCCACGATTTCTTTGATGCTCAACTCGTCGGTGCAATGCTGGGCAACGGGGTGAGGAAAATTTATACATTCAATGTAAAGGATTTTATCCCGTTTCCTGAGCTCGAAGTCCTTGAACCGCCCTCCCCGTCCGAACCTGAAGCTGTCGAGAAACGAGAAGGATCCTAATTCCTGTCACCTTGCTCTTGTGGGTTGCCTCACGGCACCAGGTCCTGCGGATCAAAAATACCGCGCAGATCGAGCAGGAACGTGTCGTTGTGAATCCGGCCCAGGATGGGTGGCTCGGCCTGCCGAAAACGCTGGGCGATTTTTTCGGCGGACAGTTCGCTATGCCGAACGGCAATGACCGTGCTGGGGATTTCCTCCTCGGGCAGCGCCCCGCTGCCGATCTGGGCGGTTGCCTCCTCGACGCTCAGCGAGAAGGCACTGCCGAGCGCCTGCCGGATGAGCGGAACGGCCTGGGCCGCCAGGGCCGCCATGTCGTTCAGCGGTCGGGTCAGCCAACGCAGGGTGGGCAGGTCGTGGGGCAACCGGGGTGAACGACGGTAGAGACGCAGGGTCGCACTCAGGGCCGCCAGCGTCAGCTTGTCAAGACGTAGCGCCCGTTTGAGCGGGTTCTTTTTGATCTGGTCCACCCAGGCTTTACGCCCCACAATGAGCCCGGCCTGCGGCCCGCCGAGGAGTTTATCTCCGCTAAAGGTGACCACGTCCGCGCCTTTGGCGACCCGCTCGGCCACGACCGGTTCCTTGGGCAGTCCGTACTGCGCCAGGTCGATCAGCGCCCCGGCTCCCAAATCCTCCATGACCGGGATACCGTGCTCCTTGCCCAGGGCCACCAGTTCTTCCAGGCCGACCTCGGCGGTGAAACCCACGACCCGGTAATTGCTGGTATGCACCTTGAGCAGAACACCCGTCCGGTCCGATATGGCGTCAGCATAATCGCGCGGATGGGTGCGGTTGGTCGTGCCGACCTCGCGCAGTACCACGCCGCTCTTGCGCATGACCTCGGGAATGCGGAAAGAGCCGCCGATCTCGATCAGCTCCCCGCGGGAAACAACCCCTTCCCGCCCCTCCGCCAGCGTGTTCAGCGCCAATAACACCGCGGCCGCATTATTATTCACCACGGTGGCCGCTTCCGCGCCGGTCAGGGCCGTCAGGTCGGCCTCGACCAGATCGTCCCGGTCGCCGCGACCGGCCCGGGACACCTCATATTCGAGCGTCACGGGGGTGGACGCCGCCCGGACCATTTCGTCTACGGCCGCCTGGGCCAGCAGGGCGCGCCCGAGGTTGGTGTGCAGCACCGTGCCGGTGGCGTTGATGACCGAACGCAGCGGCGACCGGTCCTCGCTGCGAAGCCGGGTGGTAATGCGCTCGACCAGGTCGGGCTCGGCCAGCGGAGCGGTATGGGCGCCGGATAGAATGTCCCGGCGCAGCGTCTCCAACATCTGACGAATGAGGTCGGTAATATAGGTTCGGTTGTAGCGTGCCAGGATGGGCTGAAGCGCCGACGCTGCCAGCAGTTTTTCCACGGAGGGGAGCGCGCGCAGGAGGGGGTGAGGCTTTGTCATACCCGCCCCCAGCTCGAAGAAGAAACGGGTTCTTCATTGATTCCAAATCGGTTGAACACGTCTCTTCTTTGTCACATGGCCTTCCCCCTTGCAACTGCGAAAGCCGAACTGCTAGCCTCGCATCTTTAAGGGAGGGGGACTATGGCAAGCGTTGCGGACCACTATCACGAGACGACAACCCGCCAGGCCGAGCAGATTCTGGGGTTCCTGCGGACCTTTGAGGCGCTCCAGGAACAGATTCACCTGGCAAAAATCCCCCAGCATCAGGCCGAACTCGTCGAACAGGTGGGCGACCTGTTCACCGACCTCAACGCACAGAACGAGGGCCTGGAAGTCCCCCCGGAACGGGCCGCCTTCCATAAAACATGGCTGGAGGCGCTCGAACAGCTTGAGGACGCCTATACGTCCTTTCGCACCGGGTCTGCGCATAATTTCATTGTCGCCTATATGCAGAGCCGGCGGGCGTTCTCGCTGGGCAAATATCTCTTGTACGGCCTGCGCGCCGAGTTGCCGCCCATTCAGCCGTACTGGTTTTTGCCGGATGATTTCTCCCGTCGGACCGAGCTTGAAACATCCGCCCCGGACAATACTGCCCAGACCGGTATGATGCATCGCAAGCAGACCAATAAGCACGCCGAGTATTCCTTATATGTTCCCGAAAACTACGATCCCACCAAACGCTGGCCCCTGGTGATTACGCTCCACGGCGGCCATGGGCGCGGCGATGACTATCTGCTGACCTGGCTCAGGACGGCCAAGAGTCGCGGCTTTATCCTGCTCTCACCGAAATCCCTGGGCCAGACCTGGTCGATTCAGCAGCCCGGCCTTGATGTGCGCTCCATCCTGTCCATGCTGGAAACGGTCATGGATGAATATACGGTGAACACGAACCGCATTCTGGTCAGCGGTCTGTCTGACGGCGGGACGTTTTCGTACGCACTCGGCATCAGTTGCTCCAAGCTCTTTGCCGGCATCGCCCCGATTGCCGGGGTCCTGCCGCCCTGGCTCGACTATAAACAGGCCACGGCCTTGCCGATTTTTATTGTCCACGGCGCAAAAGATTTTATTTTTCCGGTCTCCTCGGCACGTATGGCCCGCGAATTTTTAGAAGGCCAGGACTTTGCCCACGTCAGCTATACCGAGCTGCCCGACTGGGGGCATGCCTATACGTATTCCATCAACGAAACCCTGGTCCTGCCCTGGTTTGAACAACTCCCGGACCGGCTGCATGCGGCGGATTAAGCAGGTCGCTTATCGGATTGCGGGAACGGACATGCAGCGGTCTCTTTCGGGTTGGACGGGTTGACGTGGCTGACACAGACCAACACCAGGCACAACCCCTGGGCGTTATCATTCTGGCTGCGGGCAAGGGGACGCGCATGCGTTCCGAGCGGGCCAAGGTGCTGCATCATCTGGCCGGGAAACCGCTCCTGACGCGGGTCGTTCAGACCTGCCACCGTCTCCACCCCAGCCGCCTGGTTGTCGTGGTTGGTCATCAGGCCGCCGCGGTTCAAGAGGCGTGTCGGGAAGACGGGGTGGTCTTTGCCCTCCAGAAAGAGCAGCGGGGCACCGGGGACGCGGTCCGCGCGGCCACACAGCAGTTTGCCGGCTTTCGGGGGGATATGCTGATTATCTCCGGCGACGTGCCCCTGCTCACGTCCCGGACGCTGGCGCGCTTTGTCGCGGATCACCACGCGCACCGGGCGACGCTGTCGGTCCTGACCGCCCAGCGCACCGACCCCGCTCAGTACGGGCGTGTCATTCGCCACGCCAACGGCCAGGTGGTCCGCATCGTGGAGGCGCGTGACGCCTCGGCCCAAGAGCGCAGCGTCCGGGAAATCAACACCGGGATATACTGCGTTGCGGCCGACTTTCTCTTTTCCGCGCTCGACCGCCTCCAACCCACCAATGCCCAGGGCGAATACTATCTGACCGACATCGTGGCTGCGGCCGTCCGGGCCGGACTCCCGACCCGGGCCGTGCTCACGCCCGACTGTCACGAAGTCGAAGGGGTGAATTCTCGACAGGAGCTCGCTCGTATGGAAACAACACGCCAGGAACAACTCCGCCGCCAGTGGATGGACGCCGGTGTCAGCTTTGAGGACGCGCAGACGGTCTATCTGAGTGAGGAGGCGACCATCGGACCGGACACGGTCATTGGTCCGAACACCCATATCAAGGGTAAGACCGTCATCGGCTCGAACTGCCAGATCGACGGCAACACTTATATTGAGAACTGTACCATCGGCGATAATGTCCGCATCTATTTCTCGGTTGTGCTGAGTGACAGCCAGCTCGGCGACAACTCTTCGGCCGGGCCGTTTTCACATATGCGGGGCGGGGCCGTTCTGGCTCCCCACGCCGAGATCGGCAACTTCGTTGAGGTCAAAAAATCCACCATTGGCGAGCGTACCAAGGCCAAACATCTGGCCTATATCGGCGACGCTGAAATCGGCCGCGAGGCCAATATCGGCGCGGGCACGATTACCTGCAACTACGACGGCTTCCGCAAGCACAAGACCAGGATCGGAGACCGCGTCCAGGTCGGCTCGGACACGACCCTGGTTGCCCCGCTGACGGTCAACGACGACGCGTATATTGCCACCGCAACCACAGTCCGGCAGGATGTGCCCGCGGGCGCTCTGGTCTTTAACCGGCGTCAGGAAGAAGTACGCGAAGGCTGGACCGCGGCCAAACGCGACAAAGAAAAGAAGATTGGTTGAGTTGGTTGAGTCGGTTGAGTCGGTTGAGTTGGTTGAGTCTATTGGGTCTATTGGGTCTATTGGGTCTATTGGGTCTATTGGGTCATTGGGTCTATTGGGTCGGTTATGAAAGTAGAGCGATTTGAGGACTTGGAGGCGTGGCAGGCGGCGCGGGTCTTGGTGTCCCAAGTCTATGATATGACCAGGCAAGCGCAGGACACAGGGAGGGACTACCGTTTCCGCGACCAAATTACCGCTGCGGCAGTGTCTGTTATGTCGAATATCGCTGAGGGTTTTTCGCGGAGAACTGATAAGGAATTTGCCCAGTTTCTCTTTATCAGTAAAGGCTCCTGCGCCGAGGTACAAAGCCTCCTCTACGTTGCTCTTGACCAGAACTATACAAACAAGATCGGCTTTCAAAAAATTTACGCTCAAGCAGAGTCTGTGGCGCGGTTGACGAGCGGCCTCATCACCTACCTCCTTCGGGATAACACCGGGCGGACGAAAAGCCCCAAAAGTTCCGTAGAGACGAGAGGCCAGGGCATAACCCCAGCCTCCCCAACCCAACCGACTCAAAGGACCCCACAGACCCCAAGGACTCAACCGACTCAACCGACCCCAAGGACTCCATAGACTCAACCGACCCCAAGGACTCAACCATGTGCGGCATTATGGGCTATGTTGGGCACCGCGAGGCAGCCCCGCTCCTCTTCCAGGGGCTCAAGCGGCTTGAGTACCGCGGCTACGACTCCGCGGGGATCGCCTCGTTCACGAACGGCCATATTGCCATCCGGCGGACGGTCGGCAAGCTCGCCAATCTTGACCAGCTCTTGCAGGCCGAACCCCTGCCCGGCTCGGTTGGTATCGGCCACACCCGCTGGGCGACCCACGGGCCGCCATCCGAGGAGAACGCCCACCCGCACCGCGCCGGTGATGTGGTGGTCATCCACAACGGCATTATCGAGAACTATCTTGAGCTGCGCCACGAGCTCATGGATAAAGGGCGGACGTTCAGTTCCGAGACGGATACCGAAGTCATTGCCCACCTGATCGACCAATACCTGCAAGAGGGCCGCTCCTTCGCTGAGGCGACCCAGGCCGCCCTGCGGCATCTTTCCGGTTCGTTCGCCCTGGTTGCCCTGAGCGAGCGAGACCCTGGGACGCTCCTGACGGCCAAAAACGCCACGCCCATTGTGATCGGGCTCGGAGAAGAAGAAAGCTTTGTGGCCTCCGATATTCCCGCCCTGCTCGATTACACCCGCCGGGTGCTCTTCCTGGATGACGGCGAGATGGCCGAGGTGAGTCGTCGGGGTGTCTCGATCTCGGACTTCTCCGGCCGGCCGATTGAACGCGAGCCGCGCCACATTACCTGGGATCCGATCACGGCCCAGAAGAGCGGCTATAAGCATTTTCTGCTGAAAGAAATCCATGAACAGCCCCAGGCCATTATCGATACCATGCGCAGCCGCATCCTTGAGGAATCCGGCGAGATTGCGCTGGGCGAGCTCACGGACCGGCTGCCCGTACTCGATACGGTCAAGCGCGCGACCCTGGTTGCGTGCGGTACGGCCTGGCACGCCTGTCTGGTGGGCAAATTCCTTTTGGAGGAACTGGCCGGACTGCCGACCGAGGTCGATTACGGCAGTGAATTCCGTTATCGCCCCACACGGCTCGATACCGACAGCCTGGTTCTGGCGGTTTCTCAGTCCGGCGAGACCGCGGATACGCTGGCCGCGCTCGCAGGGGGCAGAGACAAGGGTGCCAGTACACTGGCCATCTGTAATGTGGTCGATTCGTCCATTGCGCGCAAATCCGACATGGTGGTCTATACCCATGCCGGACCCGAGATCAGCGTGGCCTCAACCAAGGCGTTCACGACGCAGTTGACCGCCCTCTATCTTCTGGCGGTGCATCTGGGGCAACGCCGCGGCGTCCTCGACCGCGACCACGGCCGGCAACTCATCGAAGACATTGTCACCCTACCCGCCTTGGTCCAAGCGATACTGAAAAAGACCAAAGCGATTGAAAAGATCGCCAAGAAATATGGTCATGCCAGCGACTTTTTGTATCTCGGACGGGGCATCAACTATCCCATCGCGCTTGAGGGCGCGCTCAAGCTCAAGGAACTGTCCTATATTCATGCCGAGGGCTATCCGGCCGGGGAGATGAAGCACGGTCCGATTGCCCTGATCGACGAGCAGATGCCGGTTGTCGTGCTCCTGCCCAAAGACCCGGTGTACGAGAAAACGCTCAGCAATATGAAAGAGGTCGAGGCGCGCGGCGGCCGCATTATCGCCCTGACCGACGCTCCATCGCCCGAACTCGAAGAGATCGCCTGGGAGATTATCCAGGTTCCGACCACCAACCACCTGGTCATGCCGATTCTGCTCAGCATCCCGCTCCAACTCCTGGCCTATCATGTGGCCGTGTATCGCGGCACCGATGTGGACCAGCCGCGCAACCTGGCCAAGAGCGTGACGGTGGAGTAGGACCTAACCCAATAGTTCGGCATGGACAGAAGGGTAGATATTCAAGTAGTGTAAGGAAAATTTATTGGTTTCTGAGCATGGAGCATGAACGTTGCTATTGAATTACCGGAAGATATCGCCCTCCATCTCGCACAAAACTGGGGCAATCTCTCCCAACGGACTCTCGAAGCAGTCGCAGTCGAAGCTTATCGAGCAGGAGTCTTGACCGAAGCACAGGTGCAAGAAATGCTCTGCCTCTCTTCACGTTGGGAGGTTGACAGGGTGCTTAAGCAAGCACACGCCTATCTGGACTATACCGAAGAAGACTTAGCAGGGGATATTGAAGCGCTCCGTGCAGTCACTCACCCGTGATTATTATCTCCAATACGTCCCCTATCTGTTATCTCTATCTCATTAACTGTCTTGATCTGTTTCCAGAGCTATTCGGCCAAGTCATCCTCCCAAAATCAGTACGTGATGAGCTAAAGGCTGAGGGGGCTCCTGTCGGGCTTCAGGACTGGATAGCCCAGCCCCCTAGTTGGGCGAACATCCATACCGGAGTCCTCACGCGGAGCGAAGCAAACCCCGCACTTGACCGATTGCACGCAGGCGAACGAGACGCAATTCTCTTGGCGCGACACTTGGGGGCAGACCTGATTATTTTGGATGAGAAGGCGGCTCGGCAAGTTGCAAAAGAATATGGTTTCAAAGTGACCGGCCTGCTCGGCCTCTTGAGCGAGGCGGCCAGACTCGGGCTTCTCAATTTCCCCTCGGCAATTGAGCGTCTACAGAAGACGAACTTTCGAGCCTCTCCTCGTCTTCTCAAGCTCCTGTTAGACCATCATGAAGAGTGGGAGGAGGACCTGAAGACCCGAAGGAGGAGCCCATGAAGTGCACCGTCTGTGGCGCTCGCATGAGTCCGACGACTACCGAATTACCATTCAAACTCTCCGAGGAACGCATTGTCATCCTCAAGCAACTGCCGGTCTTGCAATGCACCTCCTGCCGCGAGTATCTCATTGAAGATGCCGTCATGGCGCGGATTGAGGCGCTGCTCGGGCGTGCCGACAGTAGCGCAGAATTAGAGGTGCTTCGCTATGCGGCCTGAGTGCTGCGGACCACCGCCTTTGTCCTATGCCACCCGACTCCCTTCCAGCCGGCCCGTCTCCAGGGGAAAGGATGATTGAGAGGAACGCATGATCTCCGGCGTGAAACAGTTACTCGAAGACCTGGCGCACACACCCGCCCTTGTCTGTACGGTCGGGCGGGATGGGGTTGTCAGTGAACTTTTTCTGGATGAGACGGTCCGGAAGGTCGAGTTTGCCGACCCGTGGGCCACGGTCGAGTATAGCGGCTGGCATATCCATGCCAACCTCGACACCATCACCACGGTGCGCTTTGCCGAAGCGCCGAGTCACGGCGATTCGACCAGCGTGTTCGTCAGCCTTGAGGACGCAGAGGGGAATGCCGTCTTACGCTTTTATTTCCCCCACGCCAGCCAGACCCACAGGACGTATAACCGCCCAGGAACTCACCCTGTTTGAGACGTTCAAGGCGCGCTACGAGCAGACGTTCGGCCAGGAGGATTAGCCCTGGGGGGCCAACCCCCAGTCCTGAACCCCTAATCCCCTCGTGCGTGCCTTGTCATTGGCAGACTTCAGAGATAGCCTTCAGACATGGACTCTCTTCAAGATATCCAGACGGCCGTGAGCCAATTGTCGGCCAAACAACTCGCCGCATTCCGCGCCTGGTTTGCAGAGTTCGATGCCGAACTATGGGACCGTGAGTTTGAGCGGGATGTCGCCGCCGGGCGACTTGACGCGTTGGCGGAGGAGGCGTTGCAGGCCCTGCGCGAGGGCCAGTGTACCGACCTGTGAAACATCGCGTCACCCGCAAGTTCTGGTCGCTCTACAACGGACTCCCAGCCGAGACACGGAAGCTGGCCGATGAAAACTTCCGGCTCCTCCGGCAGGACCCCTCTCACCCGTCGCTACACTTCAAGAAGGTTGGCCGATTCTGGTCCGCCCGAGTGGGCATCCGTCACCGCGTCCGCGCCGTGGAAGACGGCTCTGACGTTGCGTGGTTCTGGATCGGACGCCACGACGAATATCGACAACTGATCGACCGGGGTCGGTGACTATTTGGCAATCCCCGCCAACTCGCGGGCGTACTCTGCCGCAGCCGCAAAATCGTACTCGCGATAGGTCTGGAGCTTTTCGGCTTCGAGGGAGCCCTCGGCGTGCACGGCCAGCACTTCCTGATAGCCGCCAAAGTCCCCCGCGGTCAGGTCTGAAATCAGGTTCATCAGCCGCAGTCGGTGCTCGGTCGAGGTGCCTTTCTTGCCGCCCAGATATTTCTCAACATAGGGGCCGGTTGCTTCGCTGCGCCAGTCTTCCATGCTCGGCCCGGTCACCAACAGGCCGCCGCTCACATCCTGCACCATCTGGACCGCCTGGTGGTAATTGGAGGCAAATTGATACTTGGCCACGTTGGTCATAAGCGTGTTGGGAACGGCGATGCCCGGCGGGACAACGGTGTGTTGCTGGGCTGCGGCCAGAATCAACCCCTGGACGGTAGCATGATAACTGGCCAGCTTGGTCAGCTTCTCGCGAATATGGCCGGCTCGCTCAATCCCGTTGTATTCCGCAATCGCCTGGGAGGCACCCGCCATGAGTTCCAGGAGTGGCAGCTTGTACGACACCGCGGTGAAGCGGTGAAACTTCACAAAGGTCAGGGCCATCAACCCCGCCGCGGCGACCTCGCCGGCCAGGAATACCCGCTCCCAGGGCACAAACACATCGTCGAAAACGGTCAGCGTCTCCATCATCTTGTGTTTGGCACTGATCGGATACTCAAAATCGTTTCTTTGGAAACCGCCATAGGAACTGGCCAGGAGTTTCAGCCCTTTGGTGGCCGCGGGAACGGCAAAGGCCACGGCGTAGTCCTCATCGCCCTCGCGCATTGCCCTGGTCGGCAGGACAATGATCTCGTCCGTATTGGTGGAAACCGAGGTATGGATCTTGGCTCCGCGGACAACAATACCATCGTCACGCCGGTCAACTATGCGCACATAATAGTCTGGATGTTCCTGGCCCTGAGGACCCATGCTGCGGTCCCCTTTGACATCGCTCTGGGCCACGGCCACCGCGTAGTCATTATCCCGACACAGCTCATAATAGTTTTTGACCCGCTCGCGATATTGGTCCGCGCCATGCTTGGCCATTTCTTCGGCAACAATATGCAGCGCCAGGAGCGCGTCCGTTCCGATCTCTTTGATCAAAATGACCAGCGTGGCCCCCTCGCGGGTACTGGCCTCAATCAGGCGGCTGCGCTGGAGCAGATCTTCGGCATTCTGAGGCAGGTGATAATACCGGGAGTACTCCTGTCCGGTCTGCGGATCGGTAACAACCGCCAGGTCGCGGTAGCGCGGGTCTTCGGCCATCTGGTAGTCGATGCAGGCGTGCTGGACGGCTTTCCCGATAACCGGGTGGGTGGTGACATCATCAACCTTTTCGCCGCGATAATAGACTTCCCGGCCGTCTTTCAGGCTCTCTTTATATTGCTCCGGTGTGCGCAGACTCATGGTACACTCCTCGTTCGGAAAAGTGCCGTGAGTATAGCCACGACCGTGCGGCTGTGTCCATCGCCCCTGACAAGGGGAAGGTCTGTTGGGTCTATAGAGTCTATAGAGTCTGTTGGGTCTGTTGAGTCGGACCCCATAGACCCTATGGACCTTATCTATTCGCCCAGCATCAGTCGCAGCAGTGTGGTCGGCGCCTGGTACTCGTCGCTGGCTTCCGGACTCGTCAGCGTGCCCAGATCAGACAGCTTTTGATGCAGGTCGGTCAGTTTTGCCGAAGGCAGGGAAAGAACGAGAAGATCTTTCTCATCCTTGACCAGGATGGCGCCCTCGAATTGCTGAACGACCGTTCGGACCCGCTCGGTCAGGTCGGCGGTGTTCTCGCCGGTCAATTGCCATGAGACCGATTGAATAATGCTACCGCTTCCCTCCGGGATGGCGGAGGGACCGTCTTGGGCTCTCGTGTGTGGCGAAAACGTCAGTCCGATCATGATAAGGCTGAGAGCAAGCCAAAGCCGATACGTGTGTAGGATCATAGCGCGCGCCTCCTGTGTGGAATGAGTAAACGTACCCAGCATTCTCATGTCTGTTGGAGGGTACGTTTACTCATTATTGTGACGGGTCCCGGACCAGGATGAAAGGGCGGATCGGATTTGCCTTGCGTCGCAACACCGCGTAAGCTTGCCAGCATATTATTCGTAATCTGTGGCCATGGCAGAGCACCCACACCAGAGAAACGCGGCCGGCACGCCTGGGGAGAAACTCCTGCGTCTCCTGGCCGGCATATCGGCCGAAGAGCTCACCGACCCCGAGAAAGCCGCCCGGATGATAGAGCGGACGGTACGGATGATAGCGGCCTATATTATCGTGGCCGGCTTCGCCCTGTTCTTTTTGGCGATTCCGAGTTTTGTCGAGCTTGACGGCCGTCTGCATACGAAGAATTTCACCGCCTTTTTCTGGATCGGCAGTCCGTTTTTCGACTGTCTCATCCTCCTGGGGCTCAGTCTCTTTCTGGGGCGCACCAAAAACCTGCCGACCGCCCTCTGCCTGGTTTGTGTGGCAGGTTTTGAGACGCAACTCTATATGCACTACGCCACCCTGTCCGATTTCGTCGTCCTCATCATGTGCCTGATGGTCCTCATTCATGCCCTCCAGATTCTGGGGCTGCTCGTGTTCGGACGCTACGAGCGGCCCGTCTAGTCTTGCGGATATAGCCGAACCATGCCGATCTTCATCGCCTCCGTTCTAGCCTTGATTATCCTGCTCTGGGGGTTGGGCTGGTACGCCAAACGCTGGGTGCGCACCGACGGCGACTTTTTGCTGGCCGGCCGGCAGGTCAGTCTCATTCCGGGGATTGCCAGCATTTGCGGTATTGCGTTCGCCGGCAGCATGACCAGCATCGTCCCCGGCCTGACCATACAGTACGGTTTTCTCGGCTGGATCCTGGGCGGCAGCCTGCCCCTGGTGATCGGCTATATTGCGTATGGCGTCTTTGCCGGTCCGTATATCCGGCGCTGTGGCGCGTACACCATCCCCGAGTGGCTGGAGATGCGCTTTGACACGCGTACTCGGATCGTGGTCAGCATTGCCACCCTGCTGGGTGTCACCGGTGTGGTGGCCATGAATGTGGTGGCCATGGCGCTCATCATGCAGGGTTTTCTGGGCGCGCCGTTGTGGCTCATGATTACCATTGTCCTGGGCGGACACCTGACGTTTATCTTTCTGGGCGGGATGTGGGCGTTGACGCTGACCGACGTGGTGCAGGTCCTGCTGGGCTTCCTCTTCCTGCCGGCCCTGGCCGTCTACTGTTTGATCAGCTATGGCGGCTGGGAACTGATCGAGACGAGCTTCGTGACTGCTACGCCCCTCTCCTCCGGGGTGCTCGGCTCCTTTCCGTGGTTTCGGGTGAGCTATCCGAGCGTGCTGACGGTTTCGCTCGTCATCGGCTTTTTCATTCAGTGGGGCGGCAATTACTACTGGCTGCGCGCCGCGGCCGCACGGACCGAACCGATTGCCCGCTGGCAGTTCATTATCGGCGGGCTGCTCGTCCTGGTGATCCACGGTTCCATGGGCGTGCTCGGTTTGTACGCCGGCAGTGTCCACAGCGCCGCTTTTCTGGACCCCGTGAATCCGGCCAACCCCATGGGCGCCTACGGCCTGCTCATGCGGGACTTTCCCGCGGCCATGGCTCTATTGGGTCTGGTGGCAGCCCTGGCCGCCACTATCTCCACCACCAGCAATGCGCATATGGGCATTACCTCCTCGCTTTCCCGCGACATCTACCAACGCTTTATCCGGCCCGAGGCCTCCCCGGAGACGGTCTTGCGGATGAGCCGCCTGCTCACCCTGCTGACCGGTTTTGCCATCTGGCTACTGAGTTTTTATCCTGGCGGACCGTATTATCTCCTGGCCGTGAGTTGCGCCCTGCTCGGCCCCGCAGCCTGCGTCTTTCTCCTCGGACACCGCTGGGCCTTTATTACCGCTACAGGGGCGTTTTGGGGAACGCTGGCCGGGACGGTCTCGATGCTCGTCTACGAAATCCTGAAGTTTATGGACGTCCCGCTGGGCGCTATGCATACGGTTGTGGTGGGCTCCATCGTGACCTTCCCGACCGTGCTCGGCCTGTCCTTGTTGACACAACCGGACGGTGTTGCCGTTGACCGACCGCAAACGCTACGCCTCAGCCCGGAGCAGGAACGGCTGTTGGTCCTGATTCGGACCGGCTATACGACCATGGTTGAGCTGAGCGATTTCACCATGCTCAATTCGGCCGAGTGCCACCGTTTCATCGAAGAGCTAGAACGGGCCGGGCTCGTTCAGCGCTGGGGCAGGAGCGGGCTCGATTATTTCACGTTCGGCCTCACACCGCAGGGAGACCGCGCGCTCGCCGACCTGCCTGACGCGCCCCCGAGTTTGAGCGGCTTTGTCGGGCTAGACGCGGACAGCCGCTCGATTCTGGAGCAGCTTGCGGGCGGAGGCAAAAGCCTGCGCACGCTCAGTACGGCCACCGGGGTAGCCGCCTCACCGCTGAGCGTGATCGTCAACCGGCTCGATCAACTCGGCTATATTCGCGGTCGGGGCGTGTGGGAGCGGACGCTGACGCTCTCGGAAAAAGGACGGGAGATGATTGGGTCGGTTGAGTCTATTGAGTCGGTTGAGTCTATTGAGTCTGTTGAGTCTGTTGAGTCTGTTGAGTCGTTGAGACCCAAAGGACCCTAAAGACCCTATAGACCCAATGGACCCTATAGACCTAACCGACTCTAAAAGAGGGAGAAGGCAGCAATGTTAAACAGCATAGTCGATACGCTCCTGCCCACGACCATGGTCGGCTCGTATCCCCGTCCGCACTGGTTTACTTATCAGTTGCACGGGCGGGATATCTGGGAGGCGTTCAAGGACGTCAACCATGCCGAGGCGTTTGAAGACGCGGTCCGTACCGTACTGCAAGACCAGGAGCAGGCCGGGCTGGATATTCTGACGGACGGTCAGATGTGGTTCGACGACTACGGCGGCTGCATCGGGTCTTTTGTCTGGTACTGGTATGAGCGCATTCACGGCTTTGTGCCAACCAAACACAGCCACCCCTTTGTTGAAGGCGGGCAGGTCTCACACACTGATGCGGCCTGGCTCACCGACTGGGGCGCGACCGCGGTGACTGCTGCGGTCGAACGCGGGCCGCTACGCTTGGCCGACCTGTACCATATTGCCCAGCGCAATACAAAAAAACCGGTGCGGTGCAGCGTGGGCGCGGGGCCGGTCAACCTGACCTATCACGTCCATCTCGACTACTACAAAACCCAGAAAGACCTGGCCTACGCCCTGGTGCCTGTTTTTAACGCCGAGATGAAGGACATGGTGGCCAGCGGGGCGTCATTCCTCCAGCTGGAAGACCTGGGGGCGTGGCTGCCCCTGTTCAGCGGCAACCCGGACGATTTCGGCTGGGTGGTGGATGTCATCAACAAAACCATTGACGGCGTGGAGGCCAAGCTCGCCTGGCATTTCTGCTTTGGGGCAGCCTGGGGGAATGCCTCACAGGGCTTGTTCCCGTCCGGGGCGGGCTATGGCTCCATTCTGCCCCATCTGCACGACACCGGGATCGAACAGTATGTACTCGACTTTGCCGTCCGTGAAATGGAAGACGCGCATATTCTGAAAGACCTGCCCGCAGACAAGGAAGTCGCCGTGGGGGTGATTGATGTGCGCAATCTCCAGGTCGAGACACCGGAGCAGGTGGCGGAGCGTATTCGCAAAGTGCTCAAGTTTATCGAACCGGAGCGGGTGACGCTGACCACAGACTGCGGTCTGCGCGCCCTGCCCCGTTTCTGCGCCTATAATAAACTACGCGCCATGGTCAAAGGAGCCCAGATCGTACGCGCCGAACTGGCCGGGAGATAGGGGATTGAGTCTATTGAGTCCATAGGGTCTATTGGGTCGGTTGAGTCTTTGAGACCCAATGGACCCAATAGACCCAATGGACCCAATGGACCCAAATGAAGGAGACAAGATATGGCTACGGGCTCTATTCCGTGTGGGATTGCTGTTCCCCAGGTGTTTCTCGATACGAAGGTTGACATGCCGTTTATCCGGGATTTCGTCCAGCGCGCCGAAGCCCTCGATTATGAAAGCTTGTGGGTGCAAGAGAGCATTGTCAGTGACTTTGCCATTCTCGAACCCGTGGCTCTGCTCAACTATATTGCCGCCATTACCTCAAAGGCGCGTCTCGGGACCTCGGTTCTGCTGACGGTGCTGCGCAACCCGGTGCAACTGGCCAAGAGTCTGTCGAGTCTGGATCAGATGAGCCAGGGCCGTCTCATCTTTGGCCTGGGTATTGGCGGGCACGTTCCGGAGACCCTCTTTGGCTACTCCAGCGAACTCCGCGCCCGGCGTTTTGTGGAGGGTATTCGAGCCATCAAGGCGCTGTGGACAGAACCCAAGGCCACGGTCAGCGGAACGTTCTGGAACTTCGAGAACATCGCCATGGAGCCCAAGCCCATACAAAAACCCCACCCGCCCATCTGGTTCGGCGCCCGCGAGGAAAGACCGCTACGACGCGCCGTCCGGCACGGGGACGGCTGGATGGGTGCGGGATCAAGCTCAACCAAGGATTTCATCCGGCAGTCGAATTTGATCCGCCAGTTTCTGGATGAAGCCGGTCGTGACCCGGCCACGTTTACAATCTCCAAGCGGGTCTATATCGCGGTGGACAACGACCGGGCACGCGCGGAACGGCGGCTGCGGGAGTGGTTTGGCGTCCGGTATAAAAGTGCGGATATGGCCTCAAAAGTCGCGATTTGGGGCAGTCTGGATGAATGCCGTAATAAGATCGGCGAGATCGTCCGGGCCGGAGCCGAACACCTCTTACTCAACCCGGCCTTTGACGACATGGAACATCTGGAGATGTGTGCCAAAGAGATCATCCCCGCACTCTAAGGACCAGAAGGAGACAGCCCGCATGATCACCATGAACGAACACTATCTGAAGCTCCAGGCCTCGTATCTGTTTTCCGATATTGCCAAGCGGGTCAATGCGTATCAGGCCGACCATCCGGATCAAACCATTATCCGGTTGGGAATTGGCGATGTGACGCGAGCGCTGCCCGAGGCGTGTATCAGCGCCTTTCATCGAGCCGTGGACGAGATGGCGGACGACACTACCTTTCGGGGCTACGGCCCGGAACTGGGCTATGATTTCTTGCAAGAAGCCATCGTAGCCGGAGATTTTCAGCCGCGCGGGGTGACGCTCAGGCCCGACGAAGTGTTTGTGAGCGACGGCGCGAAGTGTGACTCGGGTAATTTTCAGGAGCTGTTTGCCCCGGACACGCGTGTGGCGGTGCCCGACCCTGTCTACCCGGTGTATGTCGATACTAATGTGATGGCCGGGCGGACCGCGGCCTGGCAGGACGGGCGCTACGAGGGGCTGGTCTATCTGGAATCGACGACTGACAATCACTATATCCCGGCGCTCCCGCAGGAAGCGGTTGACCTCATTTATCTGTGTTTTCCCAATAACCCCACGGGCAGCATGATTACCGCAGACCAGTTACGCCCCTGGGTGGACTACGCGCGGGAGAACAAGGCCCTCATTCTGTATGACGCGGCCTATGTCGAGTTTATCCGTGATGACAGCCTGCCGCAGAGTATTTACGAGATCGACGGCGCCAAGGAGGTGGCGGTCGAATTTCGGAGTCTGTCCAAAACCGCCGGCTTTACCGGGACGCGCTGCGCCTACACCATCGTGCCCAGAGAGTGCCAGGTGTACGATTCTCAGGGCAACGCCCATGCGCTCCACGCGCTCTGGGACCGGCGTCAGTCCACAAAATTCAACAGTGTCTCCTATCCGGTCCAGCGCGCGGCCGAGGCCGCCTTCTCACCCGAGGGCAAGCGGCAAATCCGAGAATTGAGTAACTATTATCTCGGCAATGCCACCCTGATTCGTGAAGCGATTACGAACTTGGGCTATGAGTGCGTTGGCGGAGAACATTCTCCCTATGTGTGGATTAAAACCAATACCGACTCCTGGGAATTCTTTGACCGCTTGCTGCAAAAGGCCGGAGTGGTCTGCACACCGGGAGCCGGGTTCGGGAAATGCGGCGAGGGCTACGTGCGCCTGAGTGCGTTTAACAGTCGAGAGAATGTCGAGACCGCCCTGCAGCGGGTCTCGGACGCTCTGGGTACGGCATAGAAGGCGAGCAGCCGGCCGATGGACAGGACGGACGCCTTGAAGATGATTAAGCGGCGGGCGAAGCAGGCCGGCTTGCCGGCTGAGGTCTGCGCGCACAGCTTCCGGGGCACCGGCATTACCGAATATCTCCGGGCGGGGGGCACGCTGGAGACGGCGGCGCGGATTGCCGGCCATGCCTCGACCCGGACTCTGCCTTCCTGGATGGCTCTTGCCAGCGTAGCAAAAAGAATCCACAGTCAAGGGTAAAATGCACGGCTTCGCCGCCCTGGACTGCGGCGCCGCTTTTTTTGCTTTCCGGGTGAGTAAATTTTGTCCGGAAGGAGGACGGTATGGAACACGAAATCGCTGCTATGTGGGTACAGACGCTCAGTAGCGTGGTGGGCTTAGGGTGTATCGTGTGGGGCTTGTTCGCGATGAAGGCGGCCGGCGCCCGCCGCGACCGCGAAATTGATGAGCTCGGGAAGGGACTCCAGCAGCAGGGCCAAGCGCTCGAACGTCAGGGCCAAGCGCTCGAACGTCAGGGCCAAGCGCTCGAACGTCAGGGCGCGGCCATGACCCAAGCCTTTACGCAACAGGGCCAAGCGCTCGAACGCCAGGGTGAAGCCATGACCAAGGCGTTCACCCAGCAAGGCGAAGTCTTCGCCGAGCTGTTACGCCGCACCGCCTAGCCCCAACCTCCCTATGAGGGAAACGAGACTGCTATGTGTCCTGAGCGAGCGCGCAACAACCCTTCCCCTGAGGGCACCGCCGAACCCGCAAAACGAGCGGGGGAGGCGAGTTGGGGGTATCGAACTCCACACAAAACCGAGAAAGAAGCGGTATGGGAGTAAAAACGGTCACTACCATTGTGGTTTTGTATATCCTTGTGGCGGTAATCGTTTCGCTGGGGCTTCGGGGCTGCTTCTTTGAGAAGGAATCTTTCTCTTCTGCGATCAGAAACCTTATGAGGAGGTGGAGACTTAGCAAAGTCTCCACCTCCTACTAGTTCAGAAGAAGGGCTCAATGCCTAAGGATAAGAAGCAGAAGATGCTGGACGCGACAATCAAGGCTGTCAACGCTATGAAGCCATCTGACAGTTGGTGGAGGAAAGCGCGATATTGAGCGTGAGGAGATAGCGACTCGAAGCGACCCGACGCGCGCGACAGGTCCCCAAAACCCGCCAGGACCGGGCCACCCCTAGCCTATTGCTCATAGCATGGACGGCGACTTCCAGCGCCCCGCCTGCTGCATCTCCACCACCGAGACCCCAGCCGCGGCCAGAGCGGCAGCTACGGCAATCAGCCGACCCGCTGCCCCGCGCGCGGGGGCCGGCCAAGCCGCTCTCCAGCCGCTTCGTGCGCGGGAGTGAGGCGGGCGTGTTCGCCGGCCTCTTCACGGCCCTGGCCGCCGAGCGGGCTGGAAGCCCGCACACCTAAAGGAAGAGAGAGACGCGCTACACCGCAGCGTGATGTGTTCTAGGCGACCCCGTTGCTTTTGAACCAGGCCAGGAGCCGTTGCCAGCCGTCCTGGGCGGTTTCCTGACGATAGCTGGCCCGATAGTCGGCGTGAAAACCGTGCGGCGTATCGGGATACAGAATAATCTCCGAGGGGCTTTCCGCCGCCTGTAACGCGGCGCGCATCTGTTCAACCGTTTCGTTTGGAATGCCGCTATCGGCGGCGCCGTACAAACCCAGCACGGGAGCGTGGAGCTGAGCAGCAATATCAACCGGATGGCTGGGGGTGAGCTCGGATGCCTGCCCGACCAGCCGTCCATACCAGGCTGCCCCGGCTTTGACCTGCGGACTGTGGGCGGCATACATCCACACCACGCGCCCACCCCAGCAAAATCCGGTGATACCGAGCCTGGTCACATCGCCGGTGCCGGACGACTCGACCCAGGCCACGGTTGCGTCCAGGTCGGACATGACCTGCGCATCCGGGACCTTGGCAACCACCGTCCGAATAATCTGACCGATATCCGTCATCTGCGACACATCGCCCTGCCTGGCATAGAGTTCCGGCGCAACCGCGACATAACCCTGCTTGGCGAAGCGGCGGCACACGTCTTTGATATGCTCATGCACACCGAAAATTTCCTGGACGACCAGCACGACCGGGAAGGGCCCGCCGGTTTGCGGGTAAGCCTGGTAGGCGGGAATAGTGATATCGCCCACCGGTATCTGGACCTCCCCGGCTTCCAGGCCACTGGTATCCGTGGTTATCGTTTGGGCCGAAACCGGACGCACAGCCAGGGCAAAGCCCGTGGCCAAGGTGGACACCACAAATTCGCGTCGAGTCAGTGTTGTGCTTATGTTTGTCATATCTTCTCACCCCAATCGGGCTATCTTGCGCGGCCTAGCCTAGCCCTTGTTTCTCCGACTCGCAAATAAACTCCTGCAAGATGTCATCGAGTTTGGCAAGCGACACTGTCTCTCGTATCCATCCCATTAATGGTGGCGGTTTGTCTTTGAAGCGCTCAGCAATCGCTAGACTTTCTGCTCTGCTCCGCCGACACTCGAATAATTGTTTCGCGACTGACATAACATGCCATCTATGATGACTGACGCCAACCTCAACAACACAGAATAGAAGCTCCGCCCGGATTGATGGATCATCGATCAATTCAAAGACTTTTCTACACTGATTGCCAATAGAATCAGTATAAGAGAAGCTCCACCCCTGTGAAGTAATGTGTTCTACGAAACGCCCAATTATACCTCTAACCAGTGGAAGGTTTTCTTCTGCCATTAGTGCAATTGCTTCTGCTGGGAGTACCATCAGTGTGTCATGAAGCAGATCATTATCATCCAAATGACGACCAAGAACTCGTAAAAGTTCAGAGGTATTAGATTCACTCGGGCCACTCGCTACCGCAAGTTCTGCAACTATCTCTTTGATACGCTCATAGTCGGAAAGGCTATCCGGGACACTGACCACAGCATTCCATGCCTTTTTCAAATCAGAAACACTCTGGAACCTGTCACCGGGGTCATGACGGGTGGCACGGCCAATGATCTGAGCAATTGCGGGGTCGAGTGATGTGGTGTCCTGAATGGTGGAACTCAGTGGGCCAGTGAACAACTCGTAAAGAATTCGACCTAGACTGAAAATGTCGGAGCGCTCGTCCACGGATTTTGTATCCCGTAATTGCTCAGGAGACATGTATAATACACTTCCCATCCATTGCCCTGTTGAAGTGAGACGAGTCGATTCGGAGTCGATAATTCGACCAAGTCCGAAATCAGTGATAACCACATCGTCATCATTATTCATTAGTACGTTGTCCGGCTTTAAATCTCGATGGAGTACACCCTCGGCATGTGCATATTCCATCCCATCGAGAATTGCCCCAAAAAGCTTCCTGATACGGAGGAGATCACCGGGCAGCTTTGTAATCTCAGAGGCAAGAGAGTGTGAATAAAGAGGCATCACATACCAAAGTGGCTCCTCTTTAAGACGCCGAGCAATAATAGGGACGATATTTGGATGGTCCAGTTTCGCAAGAATGCGGACTTCTTTCTGAAAGCGTTCCTTCGCCGAAGGATCGTTAACGATAAGTTGCTTCTTAGCAAATTCTTGATCATCCTCTTCACGTATACATTTCCAGACCTCTCCGAAGCCGCCGTGACCAATCGAGGTGAGATCCCTGTACCTTACCATACGATTATTCCTTAATTTTCCATCTTATAAGGTGGGGCGAATTTCTACACGTGGGAACGGGTTTTTGTCAATAATCGTCGCTTGCACTTTGCGTCCCAGAAAGTCAGTCATGTCGCCTTGCTGTTCGAGGAGCATTACTAGTTCTTCTAGCGTACAGAGTGTAATGACTTTTCCCTTCACCAGTGCTTCTTTACATATAGAGACGGCTGGGTCCGTAAAGTTGCTTGCTGATATGACAATCGCTCGTGATTCTGGACGATGGTAAATGCGGACAAGATGTTGTGAAATTTCAGGGACACCTATTGGCTCCTTCCACTATTTCATTTCGACAAAATACAGATATCCCCCGAATTCGATTGTTCCGTCGATTTGTTCAACAACGCCTTCTCCTGAGTCTCCCGTGAGAGTGAAAGCTTCCCGAACCGATATCTCATATACCTGGAACAGTTTATTAAGAACATTTTCCAGCGCCTTACCACGTTTCCTCGCATCTGACTCATTGAAAAGAGAGAAGAATTCATCCTTTAGTTTTCCAATAGCCTCACTTCGTCTCTGTTTAGATCGCAGCTCCTCCTCTTTTTTATCGATATGCTGTTTTCGTTCACGCCTACGTTCTTCATCCATCCGAGTAAAAGCGTCCTTTACCTTAATAACTTCGCGAACTTCGGCGACCAAGCCTTTCGCCTTGAGTTGATCTTCGGGCCAGCATCCAGAATAGTTCTCGAATTCAACAACTCTCTTCAATACCTCCCTACGTTCGCGTAGAGCAGACTCGCCTCGTTCATTAAGCTTGGTCAGAACGCTTCGCACGATCTCATACTTGGTGATGCTGTCCCGATTATTCTGTACGGTCTCCCAGAGGTCCTTGGTAAGTTTATCTTCTACACCAGCTCCCCTAAAGAACAGCAAGGTGTTCCGTTTGGATTTACACAGAAGCGGAATAGTCTCGATCAGGAGATGCATTAACTCTGGTGGATAATGAAACGTAATATCCATATTGCCTCCACAACAACTTATGCCGTTTCGTTCGCCGGAATCCCGCGTAATAAGAGCTTCAGGTGAAGAGCACCACGGAGGGTGGTAAGCCAGGACGTAGCCTCAAACCTTAAGAGCGTGCCACTTTCTTTTCTACTTTCCTGCGTCTTTTGTTTTTGCAGTGCTTTGTGTTCACAGTAAAGAAGCCTCTCTCCAAATCACTTTTTATAGGTATGGTACAGAATACACTCAGCCTACCCCAGTGCTTAAACCAGGCGACTCCTTCTCCGTGTTCTCTGGGCAGATATCGGAGCATAACGCTTGCCGTTTAACGCATATCGTTATAATCTGAGAGTGTGATTCGGTCATTCAAAGATGAAGAAACCGAAAAGATTTTTCATCGACAACGTTCCCGCCGGCTTCCCCAGAACATCCAGCAGGTTGCCCTGCGTAAGCTTCGGATGCTGAACAGGGCAATCACTCTGGATGATGTGAGAATCCCACCGGCTAATCGGCTGGAAAAACTCCGGGGAAATCGAACTGGGCAGTGGAGTATACGAATCAATGACCAATGGAGAATCTGTTTTCTCTGGAATGACGGGGGAGCTGAGAAGGTCGAGATCGTCGATTACCATTAAGTAAGGAGCATATGACAATGAGCAAGATGAAATTACAGCCTGTCCACCCTGGGGAAGTGTTACAGGAGGAATTTCTGAAGCCGATGAGCCTGAGTCAGAATCGATTAGCTTTAGACATTGGTGTTCCTGCCCGACGTATTAACGAAATCGTCCTTGGAAAACGTGGGGTGACGGCAGATACTGCTCTCCGCCTCGCCCGGTATTTTGGAATGTCCGCCCAGTTTTGGCTCGGGCTCCAACTCGATTATGAACTGGATAGGGTAAGCGACAAACTATCGAAACGGCTTGAGCGGGAAGTGAGAATACATCAGAGTGTGCACCGAGAGGACCGGACGGCGTAATTGACCCGTTTCCTCTTTAAGGCGTCGATCTTTTATATAGAAAATACCAATAGGATTGGAGTCGAAGTCATGAAGATAGGATGGATATGCCTGCTTAGCCTAGCTCTTGCGGCACCCGCCTTTGCCAATGAGGGCCATCAACTGTTACTCAGCCAGACTAAGGCCGAACGCGCCACAACGCTGGCGGGCATTTTGCAGACGAGCGGTAAAACGTGTGCAGAGGTCTCGCGTTCGTTTCTGCAAGGTACGGATGAACACCAGGCCGCCTATTGGAACGCCGAGTGCTCCGGGGGCGAAACCTATGTCATTCAGATTCCGGCCAGCAGTCGGACCCGCGTCCTTGAATGTAAGATCATGGCCATGATCGGAGTGAAGTGCTTCACCCGATTCGAGAATTAAATGCATCGATTTTCAGAGACAGGCTGAACCCGAGGGGCGTCTCCAGTGCACTGGGCTCAAAGAGTAAACGTATCAACATCTCGGCGTGTATTGGAGGATACGTTTACTCTTCGCGGTATTGACGAGTTGCAACGCTTTTCCACGCCGCCCTATCGCTGCCTGTATCTCCCGACAGAGACGGCCTCTCTGACCTACCGCATTATCCGGGACCTGACGCTTCAACAGTATAATGAACTCCTCAGACGCGGCTGGCGGCGCTTTGGTTGTGAATTCTTTCGGCCCGCCTGTGCGCAGTGTGTCCAATGCCGGAGTCTCCGTCTGCCGCTGGCCGACTTTCGCCCGTCTCGCAGTCAGAAACGCACTCTGCGTCGCAATGCGGAGATTCGGGTCGTGGTACAAAAACCGACCCTGACCCGTGAACACATCCGGCTCTTTAACGCCTACCATGCCGATATGCACGCCCGGCGCGGCTGGCCCGCCCAGACCACCCATGAGCGCGCGTATTTCCGCAGCTTTCTCTTGGGGAACTGGAGCTTTGCCCGGGAATTCCTGTACTACGACCGGGAGTGTCTCGTTGGGGTGGGCCTGGCGGATGTCACGCACGAGGCGCTATCCAGCATCTATTTCTTTCATGACCCGGCCTGGCGGCCCCACGCGCCCGGAGTCTTTTCGATTCTACGCCAGGCCGCCTACGCTCGGCAGCAGGGACTGCGTTACCACTATCTGGGCTATTGGGTGGCGGACAGCCCCTCCATGGCCTACAAGGCGCAGTATCGCCCACATCAGATTCTCCGGCGCCACCCGCCCGATGAAGAAGAGCCGGAGTGGGTGGCGCCCGAATAATCCATGCGGAACGACTTGGCGCGGTTACTCACTCACGTGCCGCGTGAGCGGAATACCAAACTGGGCTGCGGCGTTGCCACCCAACATGCGGGCCATCAGCGGCTTTTCCACGGCGGCCTGGGTCAGGACCTCAATCGCGTCCCAGGCGCTGGTGGTATCGTGATGGGGGTAGCGTGAGCCCCAGACGACCTTTTCCGCAAAGGCGTGGGGTAACCGCTGAATCATGCGCTCCTCTGCGTCAAAGCCGAGCATCACCCGGCCCTCTTCCCATAGTTCTTCAGGATCGGTCCGAACCGGATAGTAGTTGAGGAGAGGGATCGTTTTAGTCGAGGCCTCCATTTTTTCCAGCACCTCTTCCATCCACGACGCCTTGCCGTGCGCGACCACCACTTTCATCTCGGGAAAGCGCTGCATGACCGTAAAACCGATCAGGGTGGAAGCAACGAACATATGGTTGTCGAGCCAGCCGGAGAGAATCGGAGAGACCGGATGGCCGACCGACGGGGACGCAAAAAAGGAAAAATTCGCCAGGCCGTCGCCGCCGCCGGCAGCAGGCCCCCCGCCGACCTCCCTCAGCAGGGTTTGTTGATTCAGCCGATTTTTGATCTTTTCAATAAACGGACCGTGTGACGTCCACTCAGGATTCCACAGCCCAGGCGTCGGATGGACCACCGCGGTCACGCCCAAGCGTTCCAGCTCGGCCCAGAGCGGGTCGTAGTATGGATGGGTGAAATAATGCCCCTCAATAAACATGGGCCGAATGAACGCGCCCCGGAAATGCGGCAGCGCGGCTACCCGGCGCAGTTCTTCCAGGGCAAAATCCATGTTTTGGAGCGGCAGCATAGCCGCGGCATAGAGTCGCGCTGGGGCCGTCTGACAGAAATCGGTCAGCCAGTTGTTATAGGCCCGGGCCAGGGCGGCGGCCACATCCGGGTCCTCGATCAGATGAAAGCCCTCGGCAAACCAGGTGGGGTAGAGAAATGCCTGGTCCACGCCCATGGCGTCCATGTCAGCCAGTCTGGCAAGCGGGTCTGACGCGCCGGCGCTTTTGGCATGCGGGGTGTTGGGGTCGAGGTCGCCGACCTGGTCCCAGGTCATGCCCGGCTTCCAGATGGCGTGACGCGGGATGTTCGGATTCATCGGGTCGCGGAACATCTTGCCGTTGACCTTGAGATACGAGCCGTACTGGCCTTCCTCGCGCCACAGGGCCGTTTTGCCGAGCGTGCGGAACTCCGGCTCCAGGTAGTCCTCCCAGACCGCTCGCGGCTCGACGACATGGCTGTCGCTATCAAAGACGGCAAACGGCCTGGTCATGCCCGGTCTCCTTCGGCAGCATGGCCGTTGACCCGGTGGGCGCCTTCGCCGTAGGGCCGCACCAGCGAGGCTTCGGGCTCCAGGGCGCGCTGAATCTCCGTCTCGGACGGCCACCAGTCCGGGCGTTCGATTTCCGTCACCCGTTCGCGGATGAAGGTCTTCGGGCTGTCGATATGATACAGCTTGCGGGCGTTTTCCCCAAGAAACTTCGTCTGATGGGAATCCGGCAGGTTGCACTCGCGCATCATCTCAATCGCCCGCCAGGCATCGTCGCCATCATGATGGTAGACATCGGACGACCAGGCCAGAATATCGCCGTAGAACTCAGGCAAGCGCGACGGCGGGGCTTCATCCCCTTCAAAGCCGGTCACGCAATGGGTGAAAAAGGTTTCGCTCGGCAGCCGTTTGAGCGGCGGCAACTCGCGCTCGTTGCGGTAGAGCTTGTACATCTTGTCGCACTCGTCCAGCAGAAAACTGAGCCAGGTGGAGGAGGCCTCAAACACCGCCGCATTGAGCTTGGGGTATTTCTCAAAAAAACCGGACATGAGCACCATGACGACCCACAACGCGGCCTCGGATTGGAAGTTCTGGACGTTAGTCAAAAATTGATGCGGCAGGCTTGAGGTGACTACCGTGCGGGCAATCAACTCCGCTCCGGAATACTGGGCCGTATAGCCTGGGGGTTTCAGCGCGCCAAAGGCCGGAAAGGGGTGCATGCCGTAGACCACGCCGGTCTCCTCCATAGCCTGCCAGACCGGCTCATACTTGGGCTGGAGCGGGTAATTGCCCATGGCGTCAATCGGTCGCACCAGGCCCACCCGGCAGCCCTTTTCGGCGACCCGATAGAGTTCCTCGGCGGCAAAGACCGGATCCTGCATGGGCAGCAGGGCGGCAAAAAAGATGCGCTCCGGGTCCGCCTGGCAATACTCATACGCCCACTCGTTATACGCCTTGCACATGGCCCTGGCTCCGACCGCGTTTTGCAACCAGGGATAGGTGTCGATATCGGTCGGAATGATCATCACCTGATCAATACCCTGAACGTCCATGTCGCGGAGGCGGGCCGTGGGCTCGTACGAACCCTTATGGTCCAGATAGGCGGCCTGCTCCTGAGAGATCGCCGTTTCAGGGTGCAGGTTGCGGACATTGATGGCGCGCTGGATGTCATGCTTGAGTCCCGGCCCGGCCAGGGAAAGGATATTCACAACACCGGGCGTGCCACCGATCCGCTGCGAGCCCAGACCCGTACCGGCATGGCCGTTGACGATAAGCTGTTTAGTCTCCTGGTCAAACCACATCGTGGTCTTGAGCGCTTCCAGCTCGTCTTTTGTCAGCCAGTCCTTGGCCTGCTCCCAGATCCAGGGCGGCTCGGTGACATGCGCATCGCAGTCAAAGGTCGGGAAATCCTTGGTCATTGGGGCAAATTTTTGGGTCGGCATACGCTCCCTCCTTTGTCTCGGACCGGACGTGCGACTCGGTTCGCTGAGCGAAAAAAGCGACACATGATTCCAGCCGGGTTTCCACTGTATTGTCAACTTCCTGAGGAACTTGTCAATCTGCTGCCTGGGTGCGGGACGCCGGGAGCGTTGCTGAAGCTTGAAAGATTGCCTTGGATTGCCTATCAGGTGTGGAAAGACAGAAGTATCGAATAAGCTATGCGGTATCGCTATTACCTGTGTGACGTTTTTACGGATACGCGTTTCGGTGGCAATCAGTTGGCGGTTTTACCCCAGGCTGCGGGCCTGTCGAGTGAGCGCATGCAGCAGGTGGCGCGCGAGTTCAATTTCTCTGAGACGACCTTCGTGTTCCCGCCGGAAGAAAAGGGACATACGAATAAAGTGCGTATCTTCACACCCGGTGCGGAACTGCCCTTTGCCGGGCATCCCAATATCGGCACGGCGTTTGTCCTGGCAACGACGGGCCGCCTGGGCGCGATCGACACTGCGCTCACTGTGACATTCGAAGAGCGGGCTGGGCTGGTGCCGATCACGATCCGCGAGCGGCCGGACCAGTCGGTCTGGTGTGAGCTGACCGCCCCGGAACGCCTGTCGCTGGGCAAGACCGTCGATATTCAAACGATGGCAGCGCTGCTGTCCCTGGTCGCGGACGATATCATGACCGAGACCCATTTTCCTCAAGTCGCCTCAGTCGGCCTGCCCTTCCTCTTTGTAGAAGTTCGGGATCGCGCGGCGCTGGAGCGGGTACGGGTAAATAGCGAGAAGCTGGGGACGCTGGCCACCGACAGCATCCCCTCCCTCATCCATGTGTACACCGGGAACGAGGATACTGACTGTGATATCCGGGCTCGCGTGTTCGCTCCCCTGATGGGCGTGCCCGAAGACCCGGCCACGGGTAGCGCCAACTGCGCTCTGGCCGGCCTGCTCAGCCACTACGCGGAGCGTTTGCAGGGCGTATTCGACTGGCGAATTGTACAAGGGGTGGAACTGGGGCGCCCCAGTCTGCTTGAGGCACGGGCGGAGAAACGCGCGGGCGTTGTCACGGACACCTGGATCGGTGGCGCCTGTGTCCTGGTCGGCGAAGGCTGGATTGAGGTTGGTCCCTCAGACGTTCCTGCCCAAGGCTGACGCTTCGGATTGACGCCCCTGGTGTGTCAGCCACGTCACCGAGTGTGGTATGCGCCTGCCTCGGGCAAACGGCCCGTGTCGGCAAGAACGCGCCGCATGATGGAGTCGTCGGGCTGAAACGGAATGGGGGGCGGGTCTGGCGGTGTCACCGGCTCGACCGGAAACGGGAGCTGTTGAATCGACGTATTATACACCTCTGCCAATAAGGCCGGCAGATGCACGACATCTTCAAGATTGTAGTGGAGGAGCGTTTCCAGCGCCCCGCGCTCGCCCCGCTCGTGGTAGCGCCACAAAACGACCGCGCACCAGCCGTCGAGCTGGGAGACCAGGCCCGGTCGCTCAAGACCCAGGCGCTTTTCAATTTTCTTCAGACCGCCTTTGTAACCGAGCGCGGCGAGGGGATAACGCAGGTCAATATGGGCCTGGTTGAGCGGAATGCCGAGTTTGGTGCGTAGAAAGGGCAGGTCAAATTGCTTGCCGTTATACGTGACCAGGAGGGTGAAAGTGTCAATATCCCTCACAAACTGTTCCAGGTTCCGGCCGTGTACGTAGACCTGAGGCCGCTGACCGTCATGCAAGCCAATAACGGTCAGCATGGATTCCTCGGTGCCGAGGCCGGTGGTTTCAATGTCCAGATAGGCGACCCGCTCGGAAAACTCAGGATACAGGCGCCAATGGAGTTGGTGGGGCAGTTTGGTGATGAAATACCGGGCGTCTCGTTTTTCGAGCGCGGTCAATGAGCGTTCGAGTTCGAAACGCGATTCGTCCCGGAGCCCGGGAGGCAAGGAGCCGAGGGTCGGGTGGTCCAGCAGATACTCCCAGCAGGTAACCCCGGCCCGCCACAAGCGCCGCTCCGTTCTCTCGCCTATCCCCTGGATATGGCGGAAGGTCTGCTTCAGCATGGCCCGTCATGCCCGCACAGGCGAGCATCCAGAATCAGTGTTCATAGCCCCGCAACACGCGGCCGGGTCGGGCGTCGGTCGGTTCGCCGTCGCGCAACAGGACCTGTCCGTTGACAACGGTATACCGATAGCCTTCGGAGCGCGCGACCAGACGTGAGGCCCCACCCGGAAAGTCCTGGACGAATTCCTTGGGCTTGGCCTCGACCGTATCGGGGTCAAAGATGGTCAGGTCCGCGGCCAGGCCCTGCCTGAGGAGACCCCGCTTGGGGATGCCGAGCAGTTGGGCCGGCGTAAAAGTCAGCCGGTTGACCGCCTGTTCCAGACTGAGCGCCTTTTTCTCTCTGACCCAGTGGCTCAGTAAAAAGCTGGGATAGGTGACCTGACACAGAAACGAGATATGGGCGCCGCCGTCAGAGCCGCCCGTCAGCACATAAGGATTAGTAGCCAGATTGCGCACGGCCTCCTCATCGCCGTTCTGAAAGCCCTTTATCAGAAACTGGGTGTCCAGGTTTTCGGCAACCGCCAGGTCGAGCATGGCTGCCAGCGGGGTTTTGCCTTGCTCCTGGCCAATCGTGACCAGGTCTTTGCCCACCAGGGACTGATGCTCATCCTGGCGCACGCTGTCCACCAGGATGTCCTGCATCCGCTTGGAGAACACTTTCGGCGAGGGGTCATCCAGGTCGCGCTGCATGGCGGCCCGGTGGACCGGGTCCGAGAGGTTGGCGATTTTTTCAGGCCGGCGGCCCCGAATGGCAGCTTTCCAGGCCGGAAAATCCTCAAACACGGCTCCCCGCAGGGAGAAAGTGAGATCGAAGCGTTCACACAAGGACAGAGGATGGACCCGAGCGCCTTCCCGAAAGGCGTCTTCGGTCCAGTCCAGGACTTGTTTCCAATGGTCGGGAGCGGCCCAGGTCTGAGACAACAGATTCCACAGTACCGGGCGTCCGCTCTCGCGTGATAAGCGGGCCAGATAGTCCATATCTTTGGGACCCACGGTTGGAATACCCGGCGGAATGACACACACCGTACCACGATGAAAATCTTTCAGGGTCCGGGCGAGCGCAACGGTTTCGTCCTCTTCGGCAAAACGGCTGGGCACGGGAATACCATCCCCGTCAAAATGGACCGGGCCGTATGACGACGAGAAGCCGAACGCGCCAGCCGTCACACACTCTTTCACCACCGCCTGCATGGCCAGGATTTCGTCTTGGGAGGCCGGCCGTTTGCGGGCGTCATCGCCCATCACGTTGTAGCGGATGGTTGAGTGCGGGGCCAAGGCCATGACGTTCACCCCGAGTTGGTGGTCGAGGGCGTCGAGATACTCGCCGTACGATTCCCACGTCCAGGGTACCCCGGCCTTGAGGCTGCCCAGCGGCATGCCCTCGACTTTGCCCAGCATGCGGGTGATATAGTCGCGATCTTCCGGTTTGCACGGCGCCAGGCCAAAGCCACAGTTGGTCATGAAGACGCTGGTGAAGCCATGCCAGGAGCTGGGCGTTGCCAGCGGGTCCCAGAAAAGCTGAGCGTCGTAGTGGGTATGCACATCGATAAATCCGGGGGAGACGACCAGCCCTGTGGCGTCAATGACCTCCGTCGCCGGGCCGTCAACTTTGCCCATGGCCGCAATATGGCCCTGGGCAACCGCCACATCTCCGTAATAGCCGGGCTGGCCCGAGCCATCGACCAGCAATCCATTTTTAATCAGCAGGTCATACTGCATGCCGTCTCCCTCCCTGTCTGGGCGATCCCTCGCACCCGGACTGTATCGGCTTTCCTGGGAACCGACAAGGATTCGGGCCACCAGCAACACAACAAGCCTTTCCTTTACCCGGAAATTTGCTATACGGAATGTACTGACAACGTCAGGGGCGTTGCTCAGTTCGCCTAAACGGGCCTGAGTGTGGAAGGAGCTGGGGATGTGGAGAGGGATGTGGATATGTGGGATGATGCTCTGTCTCCTGCTGCCGGCCTGCTCGTCACGTAAGCCACCAACACCAACGCAGAACTTTGTGACCTGGAGCCAACAGGCCCCTCCCCACAAAAAGCAGATGTGCGTCCTGCCCTTTGAAAACACCAGTCACATTGACGGTCTGGGTGAAAAGGTGCGCCAGGGTGTCGCGGGTCATCTGAGCGTCAAGCGCTTTACCGACGTTGAGCTGCACGAAATAGACACTCGCCTGGCCAATATAGACAATTGGCACAGACTGGCGCCGCAAGACCTCGGTCGCCGACTCAACTGTGACGTGCTCGTCTATGGCCTCGTCTCGAAGCCCGGCAGGGTCTACGTCGGCGTCTATGCCCAACTGGCCCTCGAAGGAACCCTCCGCGTCGTGGGGGTAGCCACCGGTGACGTCCTCCTCCACGAGACCTATACGACGCGTTTGCACGACCTGGGACTGCCGCTCTCTCCGGTGAGCCTGGTGGCCAGCATGGTCCGGAACTTATGGACTTTTACCGACACCCGGTTTGTGCGCGCCATCGACGACCTGAGCCGCAATCTGGCCGCTCTCGTGCCCGACCTGCCCGCAACAGACCAGCGTGCGAGGGGCATGCCTCAAAAAACATACCCTGAACCGCCCTCTTCTCCTTCCTACCGGGTTCAAGTAGCGGCCTTTCGCTCGCAGGACGATGCGCAATATGCGGCCCAACTCTTGCGCCAGGAAGGCTATGCGCCTGCCATTGCCGAGGTGGCAGGAATGAAGCAAGCCTGGCATCGGGTTATTATTGGCCCATTCTCTTCAGCCCGAAGCGCCGACGAGACCAGGGGCCAAATCAGAGAGAAGCTGCCGTTCGACCCTATCGTGACCCAAGGTTCCCCACACTGAAAGGACGAGACGACCTCACCCCAAATGAGGGAACGGGTCAACACCTGCATGTCTGTTGGAGAATGTGTTATCCAAAGAGAAAAGTCAGGGGAGCATAGCTATGGCAGGAAAACTCGACGGACAGGTGGCGATTGTTACCGCCGGTGGCTCCGGGATCGGTGCGGCGTCAGCCGTCCGCTTTGCCCGGGAAGGGGCGGCGGTTATTGTCGCGGATTTGAGCGGAAAACGGGCGGAGGTGGTCACGGCTCAGATCAATGACGCGGGCGGAAAAGCGGCCATGATCAAAATGGATGTGGCTGACCCGGAAGGCATCCAGGCCACGATTCAGCTCGCGCTTGATACCTATGGCCGTCTCGATGTCATGTTCAATAATGCCGGACTCGGGGAGTTGGCCCGGCTTGAGGACACCTCCCTCGAAGGCTGGAATCGGACGCTTGCCGTCACGCTGACCGGGACCTTTCTGGGCATGAAGTACTGCCTGCCCATTATGCGGCAGCAGGCCAAGGGCGCTATCGTCAACACGGCGTCCGTATCCGGTATGGGCGGTGACTACGGCATGTCAGCGTATAATGCGGCCAAGGCCGGCGTCATCAACCTCAGCCGCTCGGCGGCGATTGAGAACGCCCAATACAATATCCGGGTGAACTGCGTCTGCCCCGGCGCGATTAACACGCGCGCAGCGCAGCTCCTGGGGGGCGACCGAGCCGACGAATTCCGCCGTCTCCAAGGCGAGGCGCATCCACTCGGCCGCATGGGAGAGTCGGAAGAAATTGCCAATACCGTCCTGTTTCTCGCGTCTGATGAAGCCTCCTTCATCACCGGTCAGGCACTCGCCGTGGACGGTGGCGTGACCTCACATACCGGACTGCCGAATATGCTGAGCATCCGCGACAGTTAATCGGGAGCGTGTGTGGACTGGACAGCCCTGAGGGCAACGAAAGAAGCCGATATTCAGCAACGTGCAGCTACGCCGCTGAGCGAGGTCACTCCGAGTATTCGTGATTTTGCGCAGTTTGTAACCACGCACAAACAGGAACTCGGTCTTATCCCCGCGCTCAAACGAGTGGACCCGGATACGGGTCAAGCCTGGCCCGAGCTGGACATCGTTGCGCTCGCCCAAGCGTGTGACGATACGGAAGTCGGGGCCATTGGCGTGTATACCGAACCGAGCGTGTTCGGCACGTCGAGTGACGATATGCGCGCGATTTCGGAGCGAGTCACCACCCCGCTGCTTGCCCTCGATCTCGTCCTGCATGACAGTCAGATTCATCAGGCCCGGCTGTGCGGGGCGGATGCGATTTTGCTATGGGCCGGCGCGGTCGATGCGCCGACCCTAGTGCAGCTGATGACCACCGCCCGTTCCATCCACGTAGCCCCCGTTGTCATGGCCCGGACATTCGACGAACTCAGTCAGGCACTGGCGACCGAGAGTTTCATCATCGGTCTGGCTTCTCCAAACGGGAAACTCGATGCCGCCCACGTCTCAGCCCTGGCCGCTCACGTCCCGCAGCGGAAGACTATCATCTCGCTGGATGAGCTGAGCACACCGGAGGAAGCTGCGGCACTGCTCGGACAGGTCGATGCTGCGCTCGTGAGCCATTGTGTACTTGATACGGCTGACGTGGAAGGAAGTTTGACCGAGTTGATGAGCTGAGGTTCGGACTGAATTTTGGTCCCCTCCGCCGGGCGGGCAGGATCGGACTATATACCCGCCACATCAAATCCTAAGGCCCGTGCGGCAGTTGCCTGTTGCCGGTCGTGAGTCGCAAACGTCAACGATGGAACGTGACGCTCGCGCAATAACAGCGCGCTGGCAAGATGAATGGCGTCCAGCGTTTTCACTGCGGTCGCCATAGGAAGAGCGGCCCGCTGGAGGACCGCCTGTGTCACTCGGAGGGTCCCCAGCCTCCGTTCCATAATTTTGAGTGCTTCGTGTGCCTGCACGACGCCGTCATCATCCAGGACAGACTCAAGTCGAAGCCGGTCAATAGCACGTCGTGCCTCAACGCCCATCATCGCGCTGGAGTAGGCCCGCTCCCATCTTCCCCACATCTGGAGTGGCTTCGCTTGCCCGAAAAGGACTCGGAGCACCACGCTGGTATCCAGATAGGCAATCAACGCTGATCTCGGTCCTCTCTCAGCAGCTTCACCACATCGACCTTTTTACGAAGTCGGACTGGCTTCGGCCAGACGAGCGCAGGGTCTGTTATTGCGGGCTCTTCAATCCCGAGTTCATCGGTATCCTGTGCGTAGGGAATCAGCCGAGCAACGGGTGTTTTCCGATCACACACAACGACGGTCTCTCCCTTGCGGACTGCCGACAGATAGGCGCTCAACTTCGCCTTCAACTCCGATACCATTGCCCGTTTCATGGTCTTGTTATGACCAGATATAGTCTCTTCGTCAAGGGAAGAAGAAATTTACGAATTGTGTGCAAGGTTGCAGACTCTTCCGCACTATGCCATCTTCCAGAAGCGCGAAGCGTCCTGATTTTACACAGAAAAGGGAGCTGCCAGATGAAATTCGGCCTGATGTACGAGATCCAGATTCCTGAGCCCCACACCCCGAATATTGTGCAGGACACCTATAAACAGGTCATCGCCCAGGTCATGCTGGCTGAGGAGATGGGATTCGAGTATTTCTGGACAGTCGAGCATCATTTTTTAACCGAGTTTTCCTATTGTCCCGCCCCAGAGGTCTTGTACGGTGCGATCTCGCAACGGACCAAGACCATCCGGATCGGCCATGCCGTCGCGCTGCTGCCGCCCCAGTACAATCATCCGATCCGTGTGGCGGAGCGGGCCGCGGTCCTTGACCTGTTGAGTGACGGCCGGGTCGAACTCGGCACGGGACGCTCGACTACGCTGATTGAGATGGAAGGCTTCGGTATTGATCCGGAAGAGACCAAGCCCATGTGGGAAGAAGCCATCTCGATCATCCCGCGGATGTGGCTCGAAGATCCTTTTTCGCACGAAGGGCAGTATTTCAAGATTCCGCCCCGTTCGGTCATTCCCAAACCGGTCCAGAAACCCCATCCGCCCTTGTGGGTAGCCTGCGCTCAGCCCGCCAGTTTTACCGCGGCCGGTCAGAAAGGGATTGGTGCGTTGTGCTTTCATATCGGCCAACCCGAGGAACTCGCCCGCCGGGTGCAACTCTACCGGGAAGGGATAGCCCAGGCCGAGCCCGTTGGCGCCTTTGTGAATGACCAGGTTGCCGCCCTCGGCATCGTCCACTGTGCCGAGAGCGACAAACAGGCCCGAGAAGTGGGGGGTCCGGCCGGTGAATGGTTCCTGAATAAAACCCTCCAACTCTACCGGCCCTGGCAGGAACAGGGGACGAAAGTGCCCGATTCGTACAAGTTTGCAGTGGAGTCAGTCCGTGGGGAGCGATCGGGCAAGTCGCTGGACGAGCTTATCGAAGGCGGGATGTTCTGCATGGGCGACCCGGACAGCTGCATTCGGACGCTCAAGAGATATGAAGCAGCCGGGATTGATCAGGTGCTGTGCTTTATGCAGTTCGGTGGGATTCCGCACCAGAACATTATGGATTCGATCCGCCTGTTCGGGAAATATGTGGTCCCGTATTTTCAGTCATAACGTCGCAATCTGATAGTCGTCCTCGTAAATGACTTGGCCTGGCACCTCTTGGTGACATGCAATGTCTATCTGCCAGCCATATGTCTCGACGATTGCCTTTATCCGCTCGATTTTCACAAGCATATCTGCGCTTTTTGCTTGTTTGAACCAGGTGATCGCTTTCGGGAGAGGGTCTTCTGTGTAGAAGGGTGGATTGGGGAGATGTTCTTCAAACCAATCGATAATGTGTTGGATCTCTTCCCTTTCCTGCGGGCTGATGAGCCCTTTTTCTTTCATATGTGAGACAACGGCAAAAATGCCGCAAGGCTTGTCCGTCCTCACGCTGTTGTAGGTCCCCTGATACCGGACGTACATGCTTACTGCTCCACGGACGTTGATCTTGTGAATCTCGATTAACGCCGGCCTTTTTACAGGACCTCCGGGTTCACCGGTGTAGGCGGGCGCTGACCACTGAGAAAGGCGGCGATGTTTTCGGCCGCCAGGGTGGCCATGCACGTCCGGGTGGCAATACTGGCGCTGCCGACGTGGGGGACAACCAGACAGTTGTCGAGCGTCAGCAAAGGGTCGTCCGCGGGCAGCGGCTCCGGGTCGGTCACATCAAGCGCAGCCCCGGCAATAGCCTTGTCCCGCAAGGCTGCATGCAGGGCCCGCGCATCAACAATCGGCCCGCGTGCGGCGTTCACCAAAAAAGCGGTCGGCTTCATCTTCTTGAGTTGAGGCGTCGAGATGAGCTGGTGCGTTTCCGGACCGAGCGGAACCAGCACGACCACAAAGTCTGACTCGCTCAGCAGGGTATCCATATCGACCCAGGTGCACCCGAGTTGCTCCTCGGCCTCTCTGTTGTGGCCGCGATTATGGTAGATCACGCGCATATCAAAGCCTTGCGCTCGCCTGGCAACTGCGGCTCCAATACGCCCCAGACCGACAATGCCCAGCGTGGCATGATGAACGTCCGTCCCAAGAAAGACAAACGGACTCCACACCGGCCACTGGCCGGCGCGCACGCGCCGTTCGCCTTCGCCGATACGGCGGGCGATACCCAGCATGAGCGCGAAGGTGAGGTCGGCCGTGGTCTCGGTCAGAACGCCCGGCGTGTTGGTCAGGACGATGTTGCGACGGGTCAACGCCGGGACATCCACATTGTCATACCCAACAGCCATATTGGCGACGATCCTGAGCTGTGGCGCACGGTCGAGCAGGTCGTCGTCAATGCGTTCCGTGACCATGCTCAGCAGGGCAACAGTGTCGCGCAGCTCGTGCAACAGGGTCTCGCGCGAAACGGCTTGCTCCGACTCCCAGACAGACAGGGCAGCGCAGGTCCGTAAGGGGGCCAGCGCTGCTTCAGGAAGCTGACGGGTGACATAAATCTTTGGTGGTTGCTGAGCCATATGCTCTTATCTATCGGAAGCACACAGAGTGGTATAGGCTCGCCTGAAATACTAGACTAAGGACGAAGCTGTCAGAAATCACACAGTCGAGGAGTCACACCATGGACCAGCCCTCCGAGAAAAGCATCAAGCGCATGCGCATCTACGTTGAGAAATACATGCAGAAAACCGGGACCTCAGGCCACCCGGAGCCCGAGGTGACCGAATCGGTGGTTCTGGGTCTGGCCAATAATATCGACGAGGTCGGCCGGCCGCTCTGCCCGTGTAATTTTTATCCCGATAAAAAAGCCGAGGTCGAGCGCAGCCGCGAGTGGGTCTGCGCCTGTGACGAAATGAAGAAGTGGAAATACTGCCACTGCCTGCTGTTCGTGACACCCGAGGGTCTGCCGATTACCGAGCATCTGCCCGAAGACCACGAGGGCCGTCAAATCTACGGCCTCGTCAAGGACCCGACGCCGGACAAGGGCCGGGAACTGGCCGACAAAGCCTAACCGCAAACGGCCGGGCCGCGGCACTCAGCTATCGGTGAAGTGATAGGTCAACTCCAGACCGAACACCCGACCTCTCATCAACGGCGAGAAGGTGCCGGTGGGCAGTTGGATGTCCGTCCCGAACCGCGCGTAGTCCAGCAGGTTCTTGCCGTACAGGCCGACCACCCACCGACTGTTGTCGAGGTGGATATCCACCCCGGCCTGTAACATCTTCTGCTGCCGGTTGAAGCCGGTGTTGTCGTCGTTGACATACTCTTTGTCGCGGTAGGCGTAAATGACGCGCGAGGCGAGGCGAGCGCGGGTACCGACGCGGAGATTATGGAGCAGGCTCAGGCTATAGGTCCAGTGCGCGGCCCGCGGCGGTGCGAGGTTCTCATCCTTGTCGTCCAGCTTGCCGTCCCGGTTGAGGTCGAACTTGACCTTGGTGTAGTCCGGCTCGACGTAGCCGAACGAGCCGAGCAAGACCAGGCCGGGAGAGAGGACCACCATCCCCTCCATTTCCAGGCCCCAGAATTCGGCGTCGGCCGTATTCCGAATCACCTGCACGATGTTCTGCACCGTCTGGATGGTCGGCCGTCCATCCACAAAGGTGATGACAGGCCGACCCGTGACCGGGTCTGGGGCGGGGAGGTTCTCGCCGAAGGCCAGTTCACGTTGCAGATCGTCGACGAAGTTGTAGAAAAACGACGCGTTCAGGCGGACGCGGTCGCCCCAGGTCTTCTTGACGCCGATCTCGAAATTGTCGATCTGCTCTTCGTCAAACACCTCGGTCCCAAGATCGCGCGCGACCTCCAGGCCGAGCGCCTCCAGCCCGGCAATCTCCGCATCCGACAGCCCCTGGGTCAGATCGAAAAACGAGTCGCGCAGATTATAGCCGCCGGACCGGAAGCCGCGCGTCCAGTGGGCGTAGAGCAGCGTCTCGGCGTCGAGCCGGTAGGTCAGCCCGACCTTGGGCGACAGACTGTTCCAGCCTGCCTTGTCTTTGAAATGGATGGGACAGTCGGGGCCATCCACCGTGTGACACTGGATATCCCTGGTTCGGAGGATGTTTGTAATCTGTGCGGCTTTCTCTTCATGCGTGTAGCGCAGCCCCAGGGTCAGCATCAGCCGGTCGGTCAGGTCGTAGTCCCCGGCGGCGAACAGCCCGAACGTCTCGACATTATAGATACCGCCGCCGTTGAATTCCAGGATGTCACCACTCGGGTCACCGAAAAGCCGCTGTTCGTGATAGAAGAGATCGTTCTGAAAATAGTAGAAGCCGGTCGTCAGGAAGAGCCGGTCGAAGAATAGCCCGCTGTAGCGCAGCTCGTTGCTGAACTGCTCAGAGGCTTGGGCGCCGGCTACGTGGAAAAGGGTGAGCGGCGACGCGTCGGCATCGCTCAGACCATCTCCCACCCCCTCGCGCCAGCCGAAGATATTGGTCATGGTGCCGTTACCGAATGGGACGTCCCAATCCGCCCTGGCGTTGAAGAAGTGGACAGAGGTCTTCTGGAAGCCCTCTTCGTTGACGGCAAAATCGTGGCTGTCGCGCCTGAAATTGAACAGCGGATAGGACAGGCCGGCACCGTTGGTATGCGTCTGAGCCGCGGGCCCGTCTTCGTCGATGTCCTGGTATTCGTAACGAAGCGTGAAGCGTAGCGTGTTCCAGGGCTGCCAGGTGACGACCGGCCGCAGCATCAGCGTATCCCGTGCGCCAAATGCCTTGCCGTTGTACTCGTTCTCAAACCAGCCCTGATCCTGATTGGAATAGACCGTGAAGCGGGCGCGCAGGGTGTCGGTCAACGGGGCGTTGAACGTACCCGAGACGTACATATTCGGGGCTTTGCCGCCGCCTTCGACCGCGCTGCGGACCGTGGCCTCATAGTGGTCGGTCGGGGTTTTGGTGTTGACCAGGACGGCTCCGCCCACCACGTTGCGCCCGAACAGGACCCCTTGCGGGCCACGCAGAACCTCGATGCTGTCCAGATCGAAGGCATCGTACAGCACCCCCGTGTTCGTTCCCAAGTAGATACCGTCAACGAAGACGCCGACCGTCGGATCGATGGACGGAATCGAGCTGTTGATGCCCAGACCACGAATGGAGAAGTTGGCGATGCCGCGCGTCACGCCAACATCGTCGAGGGCCACATTGGGCATGGTGATCGTCAGGTCGCCCAGGTCGTGGAGCTTGAGGGCGTCAATCTGTTCGGAATCGAAGGCCGTCATCGACACCGGCACGTCCTGGATCATCGCCTCCCGCTTGAGCGCGTTGACAACCATCTCTTCCAGATGCGTGACCCCTGTTGTTGGGGCGGATTCTTGTGGAGCGGCCTTGCCAGTGTCTAGCTGCGCATCCTGGGCCATGGCCGGGAAGGTCAGGACACTCAGCACCATCACAATCGTCAGTGTCCGGACAGACAACCGGCCTGCCGTTCGGAACCTGGAGATGTGAGTGATGCAGCGCATGAACCCTTCGATCTCGGGCGTCGTAATCATTGTCAGGAAAATTTCTTCCTGAGTATCAAGCGCCGCGACTCTCGGACAGGCCGTTCCACGTTCGGAGCGGTTCGTCCCGAATGCTGTCACGCTTCTCAGACACCAGTAAAATGATACGTCAGCTCCAGACCGAAGATACGACCTTTTGCCAAAGGAGAAAAGGTGCCGCCACCGAGTGCTGTCGGGAGCTGCGTATCACCGCCGAACAGGCTGTAGCCCAGCAGGTTCTTGCCATACAGGCCGACCACCCACTGGCTGTCGTTGAAGTGAATGTCCACCCCGGCCTGCAATCTTTTCTGTTGCCGGTTGAAACCGCGGTTGTCATCGCTGGTGTAGAATTTATCTCGGTAAGCGTAGATGACCCGCGAGGCCAGCCGAACGCGGCGACTGAGCCGCAGGTCGTTCAGCAGTCCCAGGCTATAGGTCCATTTTGCGGCCCGGGGTAGTTCCATGTCCTCATCCCTGCCATCCACCCTGCCGTCGTTGTTGAGGTCGAACTTGACCGTGGTGTAGTCCGCCTCCACAAAACCGGCCGACCCGAACAGGCTCAGGCCGGGGGCGAGAACCAGGCTGCCCTCCACCTCAAAGCCGTACAGGTCTGCGTCGGCCGTATTGCGGATCACCTGCACGATGTTGCCCTGCGTCACGGGTCTTCCGTCGGGGCCGATGACCAATTCCCCGGTCGCCGGATTGAGCACCGGCAGCTCTTCGGCGAAAACCAACTCGCGTTGCAGGTCGTCGATCAGATTATAGAAAAACGCGGCATTGAGCCGGGCACGGGTCCCGAAAGTTTTCTTGAAGCCGATCTCGAAGTTGTCGATCTGCTCTTCGTCAAAGGGGCCGGGTCCGAGGTCACGGGGATCGCCCGGCAGGCCGAAAAACGTGTCGCGCAGATTATAGCCGCCGGAGCGAAAGCCACGCGTCCAGTGGGCATAGAGCAAGGTGTCATCATCGTGCCGATAGCTCAGCCCGACCTTGGGCGACAGATTGGTCCAGGTTTCTTTATCCCGGAAATGGCTGGGGCAGTCCGGACCGGTAATGATGTTGCACGGCGTTGCGCCGTTTCGAGTCAGATTGGTAATTTCGGCTTCTTTTTCCTCGTGGGTGTAGCGCAGCCCCAGGGTCAGCGTGAGCCAGTCGGTCAGGTCGTAGTCCCCATTCATGAACAGCCCGAAGGTTTCGACATCCATATTGCCACCACCGTTTTGCCGGACTTGTCCGAAGGCCAGAGACCGATACTCGTGATAGCCAATATCATTATTGAAATAATAGAAGCCGGTCGTCAGGAACAGCCGGTCGAAAAACAAGCCGGCATAGCGCAGTTCGTTGCTGAACTGCTCCGATAGTTGCAAGGCTCCTCCGGTAAACAGCGGCAGGGGTGTCGCGTCGATATCACTTTGCGCGTCCCCCTGCCCATCCCGCCAGCCGAAGATGTTGGTGACCCTACCATTGCCCAACGGGACATCCCAATCCAAACGGGTGTTGAAAAAGTGAATTTCAGAGGTGAGGAAGCCTTCGTCGTCGATGGCGAAGTCATGGCTGTCGCGGTCGTAGTTGGCAAAGGGATTGGACCGACCGGAACCGTCGGTATGGTTCTGGGCCGCGGGTCCGTCGCCGTCGAGATCCTGATATTCATAGCGGAGCGTCAGACTCAGGGTGTCCGTAGGCTCCCAGGAGATGACCGGCCGCAGCATCAGCGTGTCCTGCACGCCGAACGCCTTACCGGTATGCTCATTCTCGAACCAGCCCTGATCCTGATTGGAATACACGGTGAAGCGTGCCCCCAGAGTCTCGGTCAGCGGGGCGTTCAGCGTGCCCGCGACGTAGACGTTGGGCGCTTTGCCGCCGCCTTCCACCGCAGTGCGCAGCGTGGCTTCGTAGCGGTCAGTCGGCGTTCTGGTGTTGAGCAGTACGGCCCCGCCCACGACATTGCGACCGAACAGCACGCCCTGCGGCCCGCGCAGGACCTCGACCGCCTCCAGGTCGAAGGTGTCGTACAGCATCGACGCATTCGAGCCCATATACACGCCGTCGATAAACACGCCGACCGTCGGGTCGATACCCGGAATCGAGCTGTTGATACCCAGACCACGAATGGAGAAGTTCGCGATGCCGCGTGCCGTGCCGACATCATCCAGGGATACGTTCGGCATGCGTATTGACAGACTGGTCAGGTCGCGCACCTTGAGAGCGTCAAGCTGTTCGGCATCAAAGGCGGTAACTGCTACCGGTACGTCCTGGAGCAGTTGTTCCCGCTTTTGAGCGGTGACAACAATATCTTCCAGGAGTGTGGCGCTCTCGGCAGCCGCTTCTTCCGACGCGGCCTCCTGGGCTGTAGCCGGGAGCGGGAAGAACCCGACACCCAGCACCACAACGGCTGTCAGAATCAGGGTGGTGAACAGGCTGGCCGGTTGGAATACGAATGCTTGATTGGTGAATCTCATAAAACCTCCGATCTCATACGAGGAAGCATTTGCCTCAGGGCCTTCCCGGACTTCAGGCCTCCTGCTGGGTAGTGCCTCAGTTTGAAAAATTGTGACCAGTAAATGATGGGGCAGTCCGTCCTCCTCAGGCATCGAGTCCTCCTCTCGGCTCCTGGGCTCAGCGCTGACGCGTGGACGGGAACGCACTGCCCTTGTCGACACGACTGCCGGCCGGCTGTCCCTAGTAAAATTATGAGGGTGGGCGCGGAGCGGAACTGTAACCACAGGCTCCCGGACAGGAAGCATGGCGTGACGAACACGGATGAAGAAAGAAATTCAAAGTGAGACACTACCTCCTACTGTACTGATTTCTAGTTGCAAACACCGATGTCAGACGCCGGTAAGGTGATAGGTCAGTTGCAAGCCGAAGACACGCCCCTTTGACAGCGGGGAAAAGCTGCCGAAGCCACTGGTAGGACTGCGGGAAAGACCGTTAATGCCGTGGCCGACTTCATCCAGCAGGTTCTTGCCGTACAGACCGACGACCCACTGGCCGTTGTCAATGTGCAGGTCCAGACCGACATTCACCTTCTTGAGCTGTCGGTTGTACAACGCATTATCGTCCTGGGAGTATTCTCTGTCCCGGTAGGCGTACTGGACGCGCGAGTCAAGCCGGAAGTGGGAGCCGATAGGCAAACTGTGGCGCAGGTCCAGGCTGTACGTCCAGACCGGGGCGCGGATCAGGTCAAGGTTCTTGTCTTTGCCGTCCGTAATCCCGTCGCCAGTGAGGTCATACCAGATATCGGTATATTTCGCGTCCAGGAAGCCCATCGATCCCTGGAGAATGAGTTTGTCCGCCAGCACAAAAGAGCCGTCCAATTCAACACCGAATATCTCGGCATCAGCGGTATTGGCAATGTCTTGCACCGTGCCGCTCGGACCACCGGGGATCACTACATCGCGCTGCATATCTTTGATGATATTGAAGAAGACTGCACCGTTGAGCCGCACGCGAGCACCGAGCGTCGTCTTGAACCCCAACTCGAAATTATCGACCTGCTCTTCGTCGGACGGGCCCTCCTGATCCGCGGTTCGGATGCCTGCTATGCGCACATTGTAGTTGCCGGACCGGAAGCCACGTGTCCAGTGCCAGTACAGCATGATCTGGTCAACCGGCCGCAGGGTCAGGCCGATCTTGGGCGAGAGCGTGTTCCAGCTTGCACCGTCTGAGGAGTCGATGGGGCAGCGCCGGCCGCGCAGCATATGGCAGCCGGGGTTGTCCGGGTCATTGATGACTTGGTTATTTGGCAAATACGCGATATCGGCTTCCTTTTCCTCGTGGGTGTAACGCAGTCCGCCGGTCAGGGTCAGCCAGTCGGTCAGGTCGTAGTCCAGGTTCAGAAACAGGCCCAAGGAATCCACATCGTAATAACCGCCGCCGAATTGATGTACGAGTGGGCTGTTTGCAAACCCAAGCTCTCGCGTTTCATAGTAATCGAGAGCGTGGGTAAAATAGTACACGCCGGTGGCAAGTTGTAAGCGGTTGAAAAACGTCCCGGCGTAGCGCAGTTCGTTGCTGAACTGCTCCGATTCCAGGTCGGTCCCAAAGTGAAATTGGCGCAGAGGGTAAACGGAGTCCGCCGGCTGCCCATCAAGGTCAGAGAAGGCGTCGCCCTGCGCGTTGCGCCAGGCGAAGATGTCAGTAATCGTGCCGTTGCCAAAAGCTACGCTCCAGTCCGCTCGGGCGCTGAAGAAATGCGTCTCGGCGTCAAGGTAGCCATCCTCGTCAACATAGAACTTATGGCCCCGGCGGTCGTAGTAATCGACATTCTGGGACGCTGGCCCGTCGGATTCGATATTCTGGTATTCGTAACGTAGCGTCAGGTCAAAATTTTCGGTGGGCCGCCAACTCAGGACCGGTCGCAGCATGAGCGTATCCCGGGCGCCAAAGGCTTTACCGTCGCGCTGATTTTTGAACCAGCCCTGGTCCTGATTGGAGTGTATCGTAAAGCGGACGGCCAGGGTGTCACCCAGCGGGGCATTGAGGGTGGCGGAGTTGAAGAAATTGGGCGCTTTGCCACCACCTTCCACCGCACTGCGGAGCGTGGCTTCATACTGGTCGGTCGGGGTTCTGGTGTTGAGCAGGACTGCGCCGCCGACCACGTTGCGACCGAACAGCACACCCTGCGGCCCGCGCAGGATCTCAATGCTGTCCAGGTCGAACGTATCGTACAGCAGCAACGAGTTCGTGCCCATATAGACGCCATCAACGAATACACCCACGGTCGGGTCAAGGGAGGGAATCGAACTGTTGATGCCCATACCGCGAATCGAAAAGTTTGCGGTCCCGCGTGAGGTGCCGATCTCATCAAACCCCACGTTGGGGATGCCGATGGTCAGGTCGCCCAGGTCGCGCACCTTGGTGGCTTCCAACTGCTCGGCGTCGAAGACCGTCATCGACACCGGCACGTCCTGGATCAATTGTTCGCGTTTCTGGGCGGTCACGACGACATCTTCCAACAGGGCGGCACTTTCAGAGGCGGAGGAGGCTTTCTGTTCTGGCTGAGCCGCCGGCTCGGTATTCTGGGCCGTGACCGGTAGTGGGCGGAGGGCGGCGCTCAGCATCACCGTCAGGAACAGGCCGGCGAACCGGGCGGGCGGGCGGAATGTGGATGTGTCGTTGATAACGCTCATGAGCCTCCGCTCCTTTGAAGAATTTTCGAGGATTGCAGCTCTGCCGCACCGGTTCCAAGCGGTAAACGCGGAGGGTCGGACGATTCGTTTCCCGTTCGAGGCGATTGAGGCGATTCATCCCGACTGCTGTTGCCGACTCGTTAGATGCTGACAAAATTATAGGTCAGCTCCAGGCCGAAGGTACGGCCTTTCATCAGCGGCGAAAAACTCCCGAAACCGGGATTGACGAAATGAATGCCGTGGGAGACCGCGTGCAGCAGGTTCTTGCCGTACAGGCCCACCACCCACTGACCGTTATTCAGATGCAAATCAATGCCGGCGTCCAGCTTCTTGAGCTGCCGGTGGAATCCGCTGTTGTCGTCCTGGTGGTATTCTTTGTCCCGATAGGCGTAATTGATGCGCGAGTCGAGGCGGTGACGGTTGCCAATGGAGAGGCTGTGCTGGAGTCCGAAGCTATACGTCCAGGTGGGAGCGCGGATAAGGTCAAGGTTCTCGTCTTTGTCGTCCACCACCCCGTCACCGCTGAGGTCATAGCGGACTTCGTTCAGGTTCGAGTCGAGATAGCCCATAGCCCCGTGGAGTACCAGGTTGTCCAGCAGCGCGAAAGAGCCGTCCAGTTCAACGCCGTAGATATCGACATCCGCAGTGTTCAGAAAATCCTGTACCACGCCTTCGGCTCCGCCTGTCAGCACGGTACGTTGCAGGTCCCGGATCATGTTGAGAAACACCGCGCCGTTAAGACGCGCGCGCGTGCCGAGGGTGCTCTTGAAGCCGAGTTCAAAATTGTCGGCCTGCTCCTGGTCGGTCGGGCCGGGGTCGGTGCCCTCCTTTGTGATGCGCACATTATAGTTGCCGGACCGAAATCCCCGAGTCCAGTGCCAATACACCAGTATGTCGTCCGTGGGACGCAGGGTCAGGCCGATTTTGGGCGACAGACTGGTCCAACTCTTGTCGTCCTTGAAATGGCTGGGGCAGGTCGGGCCGCGCACCATATTGCAGCCCGGATCGGTCAGATCGGTTTTGCTGTTGCGCTGCATATAGGAGACGTCGGCCTCCTTTTCCTCATCGGTATAGCGCAGTCCGCCGGTAACGGTCAGCCAGTCGGTCAGATCATAGTCCATGTTCAGGAACAGACCCAACGTGTCCACATCATAATAGCCACCGCCAAATTCGTTCCGCGTCGCGCCTGGGCCACTTCCCTCAAACTCGCGCCATTCGTGATAGTCGAGATCGTTGGTGAAATAGTAGACGCCGGTGGTCAATTGCAGCCGGTTGAAAAACCGCCCGGTGTAGCGCAACTCATTGCTGAATTGTTCCGACTCCTGCTGGGTACCCAGGTTGAATTTGGACAGCGCGAAGTCGGCTTGGCGGTTCGTGGGCAGGCCGTCAAGGTCGCTGATGGCGTCGCTCTGCGTGGCGCGCCAGCCGAAGATATCGGTCAGCGTGCCGTTGCCGAACGCCACGTCCCAGTCCAACCGGGCGTTGAAGAAGTGCACCTCGGCATCGAGGTAGCCATCGTCATCGACAAAGAAGTCATGGTCGCGTCGGTCATAGATGGCCGTATTCTGTGACGCCGCTCCGTCGGCGTCCAGACTCTGGTATTCATAGCGCAGCGTCAGGTCCAGCGTGTCGGTGGGTCGCCAGCGAACGACCGGGCGTAGCATGAGCGTATCCTGTGCGCCGAACGCCTTGCCGTCACGCTTGTTCTTGAACCAGCCCTGATCCTGGTTGGAGTAGACGGTGAAGCGCGTGGCCAGCGTGTCGGTCAGCGGCGCGTTGAGGGTCGCTGAGGTGAAAAAATTAGGCGCTTTACCACCGCCCTCGACCGTGTTGCGGAGCGTGGCTTCAAACCGGTCGGTGGGAGCTTTGGTGTTAATCAGCACCGCCCCGCCGACCACGTTGCGACCGAACAGCACGCCCTGCGGCCCGCGCAAGACCTCAATGCTCTCCAGGTCGAAGGCGTCGTACAGCATGACCGAATTCGTGCCCATATAGATGCCATCGACAATCACACCCACGGTCGGGTCAATGGACGGCACGGAACCGTTGACGCCCATGCCGCGAATCGAAAAGTTTGCGGTCCCACGCGAAGTGCCGATTTCATCAAAACCCACATTAGGGATGCCGATGGTCAGGTCGCGCAGGTCGCGCACCTTGGCGGCTTCGAGTTGCTCGGAGTCAAAGGCGGTGATCGCCACCGGCACATCCTGGATCGACTGCTCGCGTTTCTGGGCGGTGACAACGAGATCTCCCAGCAGCAGGGCGTCTTCGATAGGAGCGCTTTCAGAGGCGGGCTCCACTTGATCCGCAGGGGCGGAATCCTGAGCGATAGCCGGCGCCGCCACGATCCCGAGCAGCAGGACAACGCTGAGCGCGAGCCGGCGCAGGGCGACCCGCGGCGCGGTCACGCCCTCGTCTGATTGTTTCGGTTGATATTCAGCCATTCCATCAGTGAGGTATATGCTTCGGTAGTGTCTCAGTTTGAAAAATTCTGACCAAGAAAAACAACGGCTTCTCTGTACTACTCTTAAGATGCAGACAGTATGCATCTTAAGAATGTCTAGCCGAGTATGGCTTGTCTGTCAATATTCCCTGCCGCCACGTATCCATCAGATGCTTGTAAAGTAGTAAGTCAACTCCAGGCCATACACCCGGCCTTTTGCCAGAGGCGAGAAGGCACCCCCGAGTCCGTTGATGCCGTGCTTGACCTGGCCCAGCAGGTTCTTGCCGTACACGCTGACCACCCACTGGCTGTCGTTGACATGCAGGTCCACACCAGCCTTGAGCAGTTTCAACTGCCGGTTGAAGCCGAGATTACTGTCGGTATTGTATTCCTTGTCCCGATAGGCGTAATTGACCCGAGAGACCAACCGGTGGCGGCTGCCGATGTCCAGCGTGTGAAGCAGACTCAGGCTGTACGTCCAGGTCGGCGCACGCGGCGGTTCCAGGGCCTTGTCTTTCCTGTCCACCGCGTTGTCACGGTTCAGGTCGAATTTCACCTCGGTATATTCCGTGTCAATATAGCCCATCGCAGCTCGCAGCATAAGGTCTTGGGTCAGCGCGAAAGAGCCTTCGAGTTCAAGACCGAAGATGTCGGTGTCCGCGGTGTTGCGCACCACCTGGGCGAAACCTCCGTCGGGCAGGCCAAATGCGACCTCGCGTTGCAGGTCTCCGACCTGACTGAAGAAAAGAGCACCGCTGAGACGGGCGCGCCCGCCGATGGTGCTTTTGAAACCCAGTTCGTAATTGTCGACCTGCTCTTCGTCAAAGGGACCGGGGCCGATGTCGGGATGGGTGTTGCGCAGATTATAGCCGCCGGAACGAAAACCACGCGTCCAGTGGGCATAGAGCAAGGTGTCGTCATCATACCGGTAGCTCAGCCCGACCTTGGGCGACAGACTGGTCCAGGTTTCCGTGTCCCGGAAATCGCTCGGGCAGGCCGGACCATGTACGATACTGCAGGTGGTCAGGTCCAGGGCAATGGTGGTGACGTCGACTTCCTTCGCCTCATAGCTGAAGCGCAGCCCGGCGTTCAGCGTCAGCCAGTCGGTCAGATCGTAATCTCCGGCCATAAAAACCCCCAGCGTGTCCACATCGTACAGGCCACCGCCGTTCTGCACCCTGGCCCTGCCCGGAGGATCGTCCGCCAACTTCCGCCGCTCGTGATAATCACTCGCATTGGTAAAATAGTACAGTCCGGTGACCATTTGCAGGCGATCGAAAAACACGCCGGTGTAGCGCAACTCGTTGCTGAACTGTTCCGCGCGGAGCAGGGTCTCCAGGTTGCGCAGGGCAGTCGTGGAAGCCAACTCATCCACAGAACTCAGGGCATCGGCCTGCGCGTCCCGCCAGCCGAAGATATTGGTCACGGTCCCGTTGCCCAACGGTACGGTCCAATCCAGTCTCGTGCTCAAAATATGAATCCTCGTGTCCAGGAAGCCATCGTTGTTGACCGAGAAGTCGTGACTCCGGCGGTCGAAGCGGACCGTGTTCTGGACTGCGGCGCCATCGCCGTCGCGGTCCTGATACTCATAGCGGACTGTCAGACTCAGCGTATCCGTCGGTTGCCAGGAGAACACCGGTCGCAGCATGAGGGTGTCCTGCGCACCAAACGCCCGGTCGTCGTATTCGTTCTCGAACCAGCCCTGGTCCTGATTGGAATAGATCGTGAAGCGAGCGCGCAGAGTATCGGTCAACGGGGCGTTGAGTGTGCCCGAGACATACATATTGGGCGCTTTGCCGCCACCTTCCACGGCACTGCGCAGCCGCGCTTTATACTGGTCAGTCGGAGCCTTGGTGTTCAGCAGCACCGCCCCACCCACGACGTTGCGGCCAAACAGGACGCCCTGTGGGCCGCGTAATACCTCTATGCCTTCAAGGTCGAACGCGTCGTACAGGACCATGGCGTTGGTCCCCATATATACGCCATCAACGAACACGCCGACTGTCGGATCAATCGTCGGAATCGAACTGTTAATGCCCAGGCCGCGGATCGAAAAATTCGCCGTCCCGCGCGATGTGCCGATTTCATCGAGTCCTACATTGGGGATGCCAACCGTCAGGTCACCCAGGTCACGTACCTTGAGAGTGTCGAGCTGGTCGGCGTCGAAGGCGGTAATCGGTAACGATACGTCTTGGATCAGTTGCTCCCGCTTTTGGGCGGTCACAAGGATATCCCTCAGGTGCGTGACCTCTTTCGCCGGGGCGGGTTTGTTGAAATTCTGAGCATTTGCCGCTGGCAGCGCGGCGGCCTCAAGCAACAGGAAGACACTGAACGCGATCAGACACAAACCGATGCGCGTTGAAGTAAGGCTCACTTGGAAGGAAGCGTTTCTCTCTACACTCATCTGATGAGGCCAATTGTGGGGAGTGTATCAGTTTGAAAAATTCTGACCAGGAAAAACGGGGCAGCCCCCCTCCCCCTCTCGGTCATCGGGTCCTCCTCTCGGCTCCCGTGCGGGGCGTTGACGCGGGTACGAAAGTCCACTGGCCGCCTATATCCGACTGCCGGTCGGCTGTCCCTACCAAAATGGGAGGTAAAATGTCCCCGCTCCGACCTTACTCCGGCTCCAGGCTCTCAAGGCGGAGCGGGATTCAATTTCGACCGAAGGCCCTCGGATGCGAGGGAGAAGAACAAACTTCAAAGGGAGACGCTACCGAAAGGCAGCGCGCCTTGCACCTGAGGAGCGGCCTAGTATAGCATGCGCTCGAATCTCACGAAGGAGGACAGCAGATATGCAAGTTGGATATTTCGCGGTTGGTATTGGGCTGGGTTCAGACCCCGAGGTGGTCGGCCTGACGGCGCGGACCGCTGAGCAAGCAGGTTTTCATTCCATCTGGGCTCCCGAACACGTGGTCTTACTCGACCAGTACACCTCAAAATACCCGTATTCAGCCGATGGGCGATTACCCATGCCCACTACGCAAATCGATATTCTCGATCCCTTTGCCGCGCTGACGTATGCCGCCGCGCAAACCTCAACGATTCGCCTGGGAACCGGCATTTGCCTGGTGCCCGAGCGCAACCCGGTGGTCACCGCAAAAGAAGTTGCCAGTTTGGATAAGCTGTCGGGCGGACGGTTTGATTTCGGTGTCGGCGTGGGCTGGCTGGCGGAAGAGTTCACCGCGGTGGGCGTCCCCTGGGAACGCCGGGCGCAACGCACGCGTGAATATCTCAAGGTCATGAAAATGCTGTGGACCGAGGAAGAGTCTGAATTCAGCGGTGAGTTCTGTAGCTTCCCCAAAGTTCGTTCGTATCCCAAACCCGTCCAAAGCCCGCATCCGCCGATTATTTTCGGGGGCGAGAGCAAACCCGCTCTGCGACGCGTTGGGGAGGTCGGCGATGGCTGGTTTGGAGTGAACGTCACGCCCGAAGCAGCCAAAGAGCACATCGAACGCATGCAGGGCTATGCCGAGGCGGCCGGACGCGATCACAGCCAGCTTCAGTATTCCGTCTCCACGGGTATTGGCATGCCGATCACCCTGGATGAGATCAAACAGTTCCGCGACCTGGGCGTGCACCAGATCATTGTTGGCGGATTTCCCGAAAGTGCGGATACCGTCAAGGGCGATATCGAGAAACTGGCCGAACAGATTGTGGTGCCGGCGGCGAACCTGTAACCGACGGCTCGGAGCGAGCCACCTACTGACTCGCTCCAGCCGAACGGACTGCGGATAAAAGTGACCTTCACTCTCCTCCCCCCCCGAGTTATCATAATTTAGCGCGTCATAAGGAATGAAAGAATCACTGATGGCTACTTATTATGTCTATTTCACAGATCAGTGCAGAGACGATGCCACCACGCAGGGTTTCGCCGATGACGTAGAAAAATTTTCCAAGAAACTGGAACAAGAACAAAGCACCCGGGGATTGGAGCGTTTTCCGCAGCCATACCTAAAGAAGAGCACGGGCAGACAGGGGCGCATTGTGATTGAGGAACACCGCAATGGCGATGATATTGTGCTTTGTCTGGCTCGATATTTGGTCCGGGGAAGTTCGGAATATGATAAGTTTTACGAAAATCCTACCAGTTATTATGAAAAGAATAAGGTTTCCGTGGAGGAAATAGAGAAGTTCCTTGAAAAGAGAAAGAGAAGCCCAATTGTCCCTAAAAAGGTGTTGTCGGCTAGTGAGTCCGCCTATCTCCAGTCAACATCATCTACTCTTCACTACACCGAAGATGGCACCTACCTGGAGAGTTATGACTGGTTTGAACGCATTTCTCAGAGCTGGGCTAAAGATTCTCTTGTACGCTACTACGAGCTGGTTGAGGAATGGAAGATTCAATGTGAAATCCAATTTTGTAAAAGCAGTTCCATCATTCGCTTCAGAACGAAGGAAGACACTCTGATCCTTGGCTTTGAACTCTAGACAATGAGAATAACGGGGACTATCTGGTTGAGAGAAGTTGTTGATAAGCTTGCCTGGAAGCACCATGTAGCAATGGACGAAGTCGAAGAAGCCTTGGGGGCGGCGCGCCGTTTTCGCTTTATTGAGACGGGCGATATTGGGGACGAAGACCTCTATGCGGCAATGGGACAAACGGAGGCGGGACGATATCTCATTATCTATTTTATTTATAAAACCACCAAGGAAGCCTTGATTGTCAGCGCCCGGGAAATGACTCGAAAAGAAAAGAGAAGGTATGCCAAAAAGTAGTAAGAAGCACGAGTCTATCCCACGACACTTCCAAAACGTTGCGGAAGCGGCTGACTTCTGGGATGAGCATGACTTGACCGATTATTGGGACCTGACCAGAGAAGTGGACTTTCAAGTGGACATGCAGAGACGGGCCTTTGTAACCGTTTTGGAGTCAGAATTGGCCAAGAAGTTGACAGCCTGTGCCCGTCAGCAGGGCATTTCAGCAGAGACTCTCATCAATGTGTGGTTGACGGAAAAAATAGCAGCGACGGAACATCAGAAGTGAGACGGTGGGTATGACTCCGCTGAGAGGAGAAACACGATGAGCCGACTGTACGGCGAGCGGCACCGCGCCCTGCAAGACCGGTTTGAAACGCGCAAGCTGGCGGACCGGGTGGAAGAGGCGGTGGTCAAGACCGCAATCGGCAAAGGCGACAAAGCCTTTATCGAGTCGCGGGATATGTTTTTCCTCTCAAGCATCGACCATCAGGGCCGGCCCACGGTCTCGTATAAAGGCGGTGATCCGGGCTTTGTCAAAGTGATTGACGAGCAGACGGTCGTGTTCCCCAGCTATGACGGCAACGGCATGTTTTTCTCGATGGGGAATATCGCGGGCAATGCCGAAGTCGGCCTGTTATTCATCGACTTTGAGACGCCGAACCGAGTCCGCCTGCAGGGCCGGGCCGCCGTCTCGGCAGACGATCCGTTAATTACCGAATACCAAGAAGCCGAGCTGATCGTGCGGGTGCAGGTGTCCGAAATCTGGACCAACTGCCCCCGCTATGTTCATCGCTACCAGAAAGTTGCTCCGTCCCGGTACGTTCCGCGAGCGGCGTGTGACACCCCGCTCGCGGAATGGAAGCGTATCGATATGCTCCAGGACGTCCTGCCGCCGAAAGATCAGGGCCGGACGGAAAAGGCGGGCGGCACCATCTCCATGCAGGAGTGGGCGGAAAACGCCAGGGCCGGCAAAGGCTAGCGCCTGTCTTCCTCAGCACACAAGGTCCCACGCAATAGACAGACCAGAAAGAAGGGCATAGCGATGCCGGGAGACTCCGAGAGAAGCAGGGAAACACGTTCTGCCGCAACGGAGAGCGAGAAAAAGTCGGGAGCGAGCGGCGACCTCCAGATGTCGCCCGAGCTGATGCGTGACCTCGCCCGCCAGGCCGCGGAGATATTGGTCGAGCGGATTGAGCGCTTACCCGGAGACGACGCCTGGGAGGGAGATTTTCGGCAGGGGCTTGAGGAGCAACTGCTGGAGGACCCACCCGAGGACGGCCGAGCGGCGGCAGAAGTCCTTGAGCAGGTCACGCGCGAGGTCCTCCCGTTCGCGACGCGCCTGGATCATCCGCGTTGCTTCGCCTTTATCCCGTCGTCGCCCACTTGGCCTGGGATTCTGGCCGACTTTGTGGCCGCCGGGTACAACATCAACACCGTTACGTGGCTGGTCGCGAGCGGTCCGAGCCAGCTTGAGTTGGTCGTCATCGACTGGTTTCGGCGCTGGCTCGACTATCCGGAGAGCGCCGGCGGACTCTTCACGAGTGGAGGCTCGGCTGCCTGCCTGGACGCCCTTGTCGCAGCCCGGGAGGCGGCCGGCCACCCCGAGCGCGCGACCGTGTATATGAGCGACCAGAGCCATAGTGTGCTCAGCCGTGCGGCGATGATTATCGGCGTCCGACCAGAGTGCATTCGTATGATTCCGAGCGACACGCGCACCCGCCTGGACATGGCGGCGCTCACACGCGCCGTGACTGAGGACCGCGCGGCGGGGTTCAATCCCATCGCGGTGTGCGCCAACGCCGGGGCGGCCAGCACCGGGGCCATTGATCCGCTGGAAGCCATGGCGGACTTCTGCGAGGCGGAAGAGATCTGGCTGCACGTTGACGCCGCGTACGGCGGCTTCGCCATCGTGACCGAGCAGGGGAAAGCGCTCTTGCGCGGAATTGAGCGCGCCGATTCGATCGGGCTGGATGCGCACAAGTGGTTCTTCCAGCCCTATGAGGCAGGCTGCCTGCTGGTGAAGGACGGTCGCACGCTTGAGAACGCGTTCGAGGTTCATCACGATGTCCTCCAGGATACGATATGGGGCGCGGACCATCCCAATTTCGCGGACCGCGGCATGCAACTGAGCCGCTCGTTGCGGGCCTTGAAGGTCTGGATGTCGGTCCAGACCTTCGGCATGGCCGCGTTCCGGCGAGCGGTATTGAAGGGGATGGAGTTGGCTGACCGGGCCGAGGAGTACGTCCGGGAGAGCCCGACCCTGGAGCTATTGACCCCCGTATCGCTGGGCATCGTATGTTTCAGGATCAACCCCACGGATACCGACCTCGACGAGAAAGTTCTGGAAGAGATCAACCGGAATGTGCTCGCCCGTGTCTTTTGGGAAGACCGCGCGCTCATATCATCAACACAGATTGGAAAGACGTTTTCGCTCAGGCTGTGCATTCTCAACCACACCACAACCTGGGACGATGTGCGTGAGACCCTGGAGGCCACTGAGCACTTCGGTCGGGAGGCCCTATCGAAGTGAATCACCCCCCCTCCCCCACTGACTCCAGGCGCTGGGAGGTCCCCGAGCCGCTCTCTGTGGCCGAGGTCCGCACGGCCGACGGAACCCCGATCATCCTCAGACGGCACGGCACGCCGGAAGGACCGCGACTCGTCCTCAGCCACGCCAACGGATTTTCCGCAGATACCTACTTTCCGTTTTGGTCGTTGCTTATCGACCGGTTTGATGTCGTCCTGTACGACTTTCGCAACCACGGCTGGAACCCGACCGGCGAGCAGCAGGCGCATACCATCCCCACCTTCGTCCGAGACAACGAGTCTATCGCGCAGGGCATCGACCGGCACTTCGGCGCAAAACCGAAGATCGGGGTCTTTCATTCGCTGTCGGCGCAGACGGCGGTCCTACAAGCGGCGGAGCGGTCAGCGTTCTCGGCCCTGGTGTTGTTCGATCCGGTCCTCTGCCCGCCCGGCCGGTCTCCACAAGAGCTGAAGAAACTGGAGACGACGATGCTCCGGCTGGGCAAGGCGGCGCGGCGGCGTCAGGAAAGATTCGAGACGCAGGAAGAATTCGCCGAGCGTATCCGTGGCACGCCGACCTTCAAGCTGTTGCGGCCCGGCGTGGCGGACCTGCTCGCGCGGACGACGCTACGCCAGGACAACGGCGGAACGGGATACGCACTGCGCTGCCCGCGCGAATACGAAGCCCAGGTATCCGAGGAAGGATATCGATGGGCGCGGGCCGTCAACCTTGGTCGTCTCTCCTGTCCCACCAAGGCCATCGGCGCCGACCCCACCCAGCCGTTCTCGTTTTTGCCGAGTGTGGACCTGAGCGATCTCCTCATACTCGACTACGACTTCATCCCCGATACGACCCATTTTCTCCAGCTTGAGAATCCGCAGGAGTGCGTCGCCCTGATGCTCGATTTTCTTGAGCCTCTCCTGGCGCCCCTTTCCAGTGGAAGTTGAGCTTGGCAGTTTGACGTAGGCTGAGAGGTATAACGTCGGGAACCGCAAGGGATGAAGACCTCACAATGATTCTGTATTCGTCCGCTCTTCCGTCATCCGCCGGAGCGCTTCAACCTCCCGGGACAGCTCCCGCTGACGGCGAGAGATCGAGAGCGCATACAGAAAAATCACGATCCACACAACGCTGAACGCGGCAAACAAATACGGCATATCTTTTCCTTTGCTATGAGGCCGCCATCACGTGCTGACGCAGGGCTCTGATTTCGTCGCGCAAGTGCAGGCTGCGTAACCTGAGCCACAACAACCAGGTAAACACACACACAAACGCCCCGGTACAGACCAGGAGCGTCCAGGCCATTTCCGGCGCCATTTGTTCGACCTTGGGATGAATACCGCGCCAGAGACGAATGGAAATATAGAGCAGCGGGATATCGATTACGCCAACGATGCCCAGAACGGCGGCATAGCGCGCGACCGTCTCGGTATCCCCGGCAAAAACCCGTAGCAAAACATAGGCGGCATAAATCAGCCATAACACCAGCGTCATGGTGAGACGGGGGTCCCAAGTCCACCACACACCCCAGATGGGACGCGCCCAGAGGGGACCGGTCAACAGGACGAGCGAACAGAACACCATGCCGAGCTCGGCCGCGGCCCGGGCCAGCAGGTCAGCCGACCGCTTGCCTTGCCATAAGAAGGCCGCACTCGCCCCGGCCACAATAAAGAAACCGAGAAACGCCATCCAGGCTGACGGCAGATGAAAATAAAAAATCCGTTGCACCTCACCCTGCACCCGTTCGTTGGGGACGTACAGAAAGACCATGGCCAGGGCCGCCAACATCGCCACGCACGTCAGCCACGGCAGGAAAGAGTCAGCCAGATGCGAACGGGCCGTCAGCGTGTTCATACGAGTTTCATGCGGCTCCACAGGCGGGCCTCCTATTCTTGCACAACAAAACCAAACGTCAGCCAGCCGGTCACCACAAAAATAACATCAAACGCAACCAGGATACGAAACCACGTCCCCGTCCAGACTTCTCCGGCCAGGAGTGCTCCGGTGACATGCACCGCCGCAATAAAGAGGGGAACCAGCAGGGGCAGGAGCAGGAGCGGCAGAATGATTTCCCGTGCTCGCGTCCGCACGGCAATCGCGGCACACAGCGTTCCCAGCGCTGAGAAGCCCACGATACCGCATAGCAGAACGAGCGGCAGTCCAAGCAGAGAGACTGAGAAAGACAGGCCGAGCAGCGCAATCGTGAGTGGTGCCACCACGGCTTCCACCACAGTCAGAAAGAAAACGTTGCTCAGGAACTTAGCAAAAAACACCTGACCGGGATCAATCGGACAGAGCAGGAGGCCGGCAAAGCAGTTGCGTTCCTGTTCAAGGATGAACGCACGCTGGATGCTCAACATGCCGGCAAAGACAAGCGCGACCCAGAGCAGGGCAGACCCAAAGGCGGGCTGGTGCAGTTGCTCCGGAGTGAGAGCAAAGACAAAGACCAGGATAATCAGCAGAGCCAGGACCAGCAGAGAGGACACCCGTTCTTTGGTGCGCAGCTCCAAGAGAAGATCTTTCCAAAGAATCGCCCACATGGGACAGCCTAGCGCGTACACGCAGTATAGAGCTCGACAAATTCTTGCGGAGACGGGAGGGTCGCCTCCGATTGCCAGGCAATCCGTCCACGGTGCAGGATAAGAGCGCGGGTATACAGCTCACGATTGCGCTCAAAATCGTGTGAGGTCAGCATGACGGTTTTCTTCCGGTCTTTGGCCCGAGCCAGGGTGGCGTGCAGGGTCGAGAGCCCCCTGGGATCGAGGCCGGTGTCGGGCTCGTCGAGCAGGAAGAGGTCGGGAGCGTGCAAGAGCGCACGCGCCAAACTGAGGCGCTGCTCCATCCCACGCGAGAAATAACGGACCGGCATCGTCCGCCAGTTCTGGAGGCCGACGTATTCCAGTTGTTGAGCAATACGGTCTTTGAGGTTCGGGACCTGATAAGCTTTCCCGTAAAATGTGAGGTTCTCTTCTGGGGTAAGGTCCGGGTACAGATAACTCTCGTGTCCGAGAAAGCCGATTTTCCGTCGGACCGTCAGCTCGGAAGCGGCTGAACCAAAGAGGGTCAGCCGGCCTGCAGTGGGTGTCAGCAGCGTCGCCAAGAGCCGCAATAGCGTGGTCTTGCCGGCCCCGTTCGGACCAAATATGCCGACCACCTCGGCAGGAGCAATGCGGCAGGATATGTCATTGAGGACTGGCGTCCACGCAAAGGTCTTGTAGAGATTATGCGCCTCGACAACCCACGTATTCATTTTGGTCTGTTGGGTTTCTTGGGTCTGTTGGGGCTGTTGAGTCCGTTGGGTCACTTGGGTCTGTTGGGGCTCAAAGACTCCATAGACCCGGTGAGTTGGTCGAGCTGGGTGAGCGCTTCAATTGCGCGCGCTTCGTATTTCTGCCGGATAAACTGATAATCCTCGTCCGTCAGTTTTCCCATTTGTTTGTCAAATTCCGCTTCTCTAATGGCGGCATAGGCGGCCGCTTTTTGTTTTTCCCAGCGGACGATGTGCTCTGCGGCCGGAAGAGGCTGGACGGACTCCGTTTGTGCAGCCAGTAAGGGCCAGGCAACCAGGCTGGCAATCAGCCCGACCAGAACAATACCGGCAGCATACAGCACAAAGGTCATGACTCTCCGTTTAGCTCTCGAACGTCTCAAGCTCTTTTTTGAGTCGTTCCTGATACGGGTCCGTTGGTACGGGGGTGGCTGGGGACGATTCAGCCTGGACTGAGGACCGATTCTTTGTCCAGCGGCGCGCAATCAAGCCAATACTGACGGCACCAATCAGAACAACCAGAAAGGGCGTGGTCCAAGCAACCAGATTAAAGCCTGTAGCGGTTGGTGCGGACAGCACCTTTTCTCCATAGCGCGTCACAAAAGAGGCCAGAATGGTTTCGCGGGATGCACCTTGTTCAAGCTGCTCGGCAATCTGCTCTTTGGCCGGAATGGCAAAGCCACACTGCAAGTGATTACAGCTATGCACGGTCAGACCACAGCTGCACTGGCAGGTGAGCGCGGCCTCCATCTCCTGATTCGTCGGAGGCGCAGCCTGGGCCACGGGGGCAACCCAACAGACCCAACAGACCCAACAGACCAACAGCTGTCTATTCCGCAACGGCTTGCCCCCGTATGTCCGCCGCTGCCCGCGCCAGGGCAAAGGCTTGTCGTTCCGCCGGATTCGGGGCCATGACGACACACGTACCCAGAATCAGGATCAGCCCGCCAATCCAAATCCAGGACACCAGCGGGTTAACGAAGACCTGAAAGGTTGCCAGGCCCGACGGCTCATCGTAGCTGCCGAGCACCAGGTAGAGGTCTTCCACCAGGGTCGGTCGAATATCGACCTCGGTGGTGGGCTGGTTTTGCTTTTTGTAGAAGCGTTTCTCCGGATGCATGGTATCGATCTGCTGTCCGTCAACCAGAATGTTTACCGTGGCAACCTGGGCGGCAATATGCGCATCTTCCCGTTCCGTGATCCCCGTGTAGAGGAGGGTATAGCGACCCACCTCAAAAGACTGCTCCGCGCTCACGGTAATCTGTTTTTCAATCGTGAAGAGCGCGCCCGCCACCCCGAAAAAAATCAGCACCACACCAATATGCACAATATAGCCGCCGTACCGGCGTGGGTTTTTGCCGACCAGACGGCCCAGGGCTTGAGGCGGGCTTTCGTGCAGCATCACCTGGCGGGCGCGGGTCCCACGGGAGAATTCAGCCAGGACACCGGCCAGGACAAATCCGGCCAGAGAGAAAATCACGACCGCGTAGTAATTGCGGTAGCCCAGCACAAAAAGCAGGCCGCCCAGGGCCAGTCCGACCATAAGCGGAATGGTAAACTGCCGTCTGAGGCTGCTCCAGCTTGCCCGCCGCCAGGCAATAATCGGCCCGATACCGGTCAGGAATAATAACATCACCCCGAGCGGGCCGTTCACCTGGTTGAAGAAAGGCGGACCGACCGTAATCTTTACGCCGCGCACCCACTCGGACAGGATGGGGAAGATGGTTCCCCAGAAGGTGGCAAAGGCAAGACCCACGAGGATGAGATTATTAAACAGGAAGGCCGCTTCGCGGGACAACAGGGAGTCGAACTCATTCTCACTCTTCAGGTCCGGCAGACGATAAAGCAGGAGTCCGATTGAAACGGTCAGGATGAAGGCCAGAAAAGTCAGGAAATACGGCCCCAAGCCGGACTGGGTAAAAGAGTGGACGGAGGAGATCACCCCGCTGCGCGTCAGGAAGGTGCCGAAAATCGTCAGTACAAAGGTCAGGATGACCAAGGTCATATTCCACACCTTGAGCATGTCTTTCTTTTCTTGAATCATGACCGAGTGGAGATAGGCGGTTGCGGTAAACCAGGGCATAATCGCCGCGTTTTCAACCGGGTCCCAGGCCCAATAGCCGCCCCAACCCAGCACTTCATAGGCCCAGCGGCCGCCCAGTAAATTGCCCAAAGACAGAAAAAACCAGGAGGTCAGGGCCCAACGCCGGGTGGTCCTGATCCACACGTCGCCCAGTTTCCCCGTGGCCAGGGCGGCCAGGGCGAAAGCGAACGGGACAGACGCGCTGATAAAGCCTAAATACAGGGCCGGAGGATGAATGGTCATCCAGTAATTCTGGAGTAAGGGGTTGAGATCCGAGCCTTCGCCCGGGATGAAAGACAGCCGTTCAAACGGTGGGGTAATGAAACACAACAGGCCGAGGAAAAACAGGGCAATGGTCATCAGCGTCGCCGTCACATACGGCATCAACTCTTGGTTTCTGGTACGGTTCTGAAAGAGAACGATCGCCGAAAAAAAGCAGTGAATCAGCGCCCAGAACAGGAGGGAGCCCTTTTGCCCCCCCCAAAACGCGGCGACCGTATAATGCAACGGTAAGGTGGAGCTGGAGTAGCTCGCAACGTATTCGACATTAAAATCCCGCGTCAGCAAGGCGTGCAGGAGGGCGATTGACGCAATTACCACGCAGCCACCGACCGCATAGGCAGCCTGGGTTCCGCTGGCAATCCACGCCGTCCGCCGCGTCCGAACGCCCCACAGGCTCGTCACAATAGCGTAGACGGCTAATACGCTGGCAAGGTAGAGGGCAAGGGTACCGAGGTGTGTCATGGGTGAACTGCTCTAGAAGGCACCGGACTGGCAGTGGAAAATCAGGACCGCAGTCGCTCGATTGCTCCCGTGCTGAGCCTGTGCTGAGAATCAGCCATCAGCTTGCTTGAAAGAGTGAACGTGTCCAGCATCTGTATATCTATGGGAGGACACGTTTACTCTTTAGACTCGCTCTTCGATTTCGGGCTCATACTTTGAGGGACAGCTCGTCATGATCGTCGACGCAACGAGCTGCTGTTCCGGCGTATACAGGCCCTCGACAATAACGTCGCGACCCTCTGCAAACATATCCGGCAAAATCCCCTGGTAGGAGACCGGGACACCGGCAGGGACTGTGCCAACGGGGATTGTGCCCGGCTCAATAGGCATCAGCCGGAACGTCAGAGTGAGGGCGGCCGGGTCCCACTGGATAGAGCCAGCCTGCACCCGCCCGGCAACCCGGACATCGGTATTGGCCAGCGTCGCCTTTTTGAGGAGAAACTCGTCTATGGTGAAGTAATACACCTTGGTTTCCTGTATGCTCGTATAGATCAGATAACCGACCGCACCGACGATAAGCAGGGCCCCTATCAGGAATTTGCTTTGCTTTGCTGCCATGCCTCACAGCTAACCGATTTCGAGACCCCGCGCAAGCAAAGCCCCCGCAAGGCGCGGTCGTGTCTCCCTTTGCATTTTTTCTCCCCCGCGTTCGACCCACCCTTCCCCGCCGTCCGAGACCCTGCGGTTCCCGTGGAGATGTGTTCCCGCCTTGAGCGCTGATGCGGGCGCAGGGGCGCCCACCCTCATAATTTTGGACAACTACCCGAGAGTCGCGTATGGGCTATCGATAAACATCCGTACTGTTGGTATCATTGTCGCGTACGAAAACCCGGAGGAGGCCCCAAGGGGTGAGAGGGAATGGGAGAGGAGGGACTGTCTCGTTTGTCCTGGTCAACATTGTTCACGCTGAGACACTACCCTTGAGTTACACACCGAAGGTAAGGAGGTACACCATGACGAACAAAGATTTTGAGGTCAAACAGATCCTGCCCGTCGCCGTTGCAGTGGCTGCAACGTTTGTTCTGACCTTTGTCGCGGGCGAGGTGAGAGCCGCCGGCTGTGCCGACGCCGACAAAGTCAGCCTGCCGTCCTGCTTGATAACCAAACGCGATTCGCGTTGGGCCATACTCGGAGTCACCAATAAGTGCAGCTCCACCAAGGAAGTCCACATCGCTATTATCAAAGGGGACGACGTGTCGATGACGGTCGAGGGCAACCGCTACAAGCAGTACTCCGTTCCGGAGCACTCCTTCTACTGGGACAACGTCAGAATCGGAGATCCCACCCTGTGCTGCGTCACTACCCATAATTGTGACGACGACTGATTCCACCGACGCCGATGTATGACGTCGTTCAAAGGCTCCATCATACATCGGCGTTATAGCCAAGAAAACGATTGGGTCGGTAGTGTCTCAGTTTGACAAGTTCTGCCCAGGAACAACAGGGCCGTTCACCCTCCCCCATTCCCCCTCCGCGTATCGGGGCCGCCTCTCGGCTCCCGTGCCGTGCGGGCACGGCGGGCGACTCCCCATCTGTGTACAACTGCCGGCCAGCTGTCCCTAGTAGAATTACTAGGATGAAGGTCCCCGCTCCGGCCGGACGTGTTGATTTGACTTTCCACCCCTGTTTCTGTATGTGGGGAAGGTTAAACAAAATGGTGTGAATCAGCATGTTTGAAGCCCTGGGAGAAAAGCTGGATGGGGTGTTGCGCCGGGTGCGCGGGCACACCAGACTGACCGAAAAGAACATTGATGAAGCGCTGCGCGAAGTGCGGCTGGCTCTGCTGGAGGCAGATGTCAATTTCCGCGTGGTCAAAGACTTTATTGAGCGGATTCGGACGCAGGCCCTTGGTCAGGACGTGTTGGCCAGCCTGTCGCCCGGCCAACAGCTCATTAAAATCGTCAATGCCGAGTTGGTCGCACTCCTGGGCGGAGAGCAGACCGAACTGGACCTGTCGGCCCGGCCCCCGGTCGTCATTCTGCTCGTCGGCCTGAACGGTTCCGGGAAAACGACAACCGCGGGGAAACTCGCCCGCTATCTGACCCTCGAACGCAAGCGTACCCCTTACCTGATTCCGGCAGATACCTTCCGTCCGGCCGCTATCGATCAGCTCACCATTCTGGCCCAAGAGCTGGGCGTTCCGGTCTATCCGACCCCGAACGACGGCTCGGCTCCCGACCCGATTGTCGTTGCCCAAGCCGGGATTGCCGAAGCGCAAAAGAGTGGCTGTGATGTTGCGCTGGTCGACACCGCCGGTCGTCTGCAGGTCGACACCGAGTTGATGGCCGACCTGGAGCGGATGAAAACGGTGCTCCAGCCGCATCAAACCCTGCTGGTGGCCGACGCCATGACCGGCCAGGAAGCGGTGAATGTCGCGCAAGGCTTTCACCAACGCCTCTCCATTGACGGCATCATCCTGACCAAAATTGAAGGCGATGCCCGGGGTGGGGCCGCCCTGTCCTTACGCTCCGTCACCGGCGCGCCCATTCTGTTTGCCGGTATTGGGGAAAAACTCGACGCCCTCGAACCTTTCCACCCGGACCGCATTGCCTCGCGTATCCTCGGCATGGGTGATGTGCTGTCCTTGGTCGAAAAGGCCGAAAAGGTCTACGACCAGCAGCAGGCCGAGGTACTGGAAAAGAAACTCCGGAAAAATCAGTTTACCCTGGAGGATTTTCAAGAGCAGATGCGCATGGTCAAACAAATGGGTTCACTCACGGATTTGGTGGGCCTGCTGCCTGGCGCGAAAAAAATGCTCAAGGGTGCCGATATGGACGGGGCGGAGAAAGAGTTCAAACATATTGAAGCAATCATCAGCTCCATGACAAAAGAAGAGCGCCGGCGGCCAGAGCTCCTGAACGGTAGCCGCCGCAAACGGATTGCCAAGGGCAGCGGCACCTCGGTGGTTGCAGTCAATCGATTTCTCAAGCAATATCTCGAAGCAAAAAAGATGATGAGGAGGCTTTCCGGGGCCGGCGGAGGAAAGAAAATGAAGAAGCGCTTTTCCCTCCCGGCCTGGGGACACTAAAAGTATGGTAAAAATTCGACTGGCTCGCCACGGGGCGAAAAAGCGCCCCTTCTATCGTATTGTTGCTGCGGACTCACGCTCGCCACGGAACGGACGGTTTCTCGAACGGCTCGGCTCGTATGATCCGACTCAGGACCCGGCGCTGATCGAGATTAAGCAGGATCGGCTGGCAGAATGGCTGAAGAACGGAGCGCAGCCGACCGGGACAGTTGCTCAACTCATCAAAAAGGCAGGACGCGCACAAGAAACCTGAATCTGGGGTACGGGGAGAAGACTATGAAAGACCTTGTTACATACCTCGCCAGGGCGCTGGTGAACAACCCGGATGAAGTCGAGGTCTCAGAAATCCAAGGAGAAACCGCGGCCATCCTTGAGTTGCGCGTGGCCAAGGAAGACCTGGGCCGTATTATCGGCAAACAGGGGCGTACGGCAAAGTCGATTCGGACCCTGCTCAATGCGGCGGCTTCCCGTACAAACCGCAAAGTTGTCCTTGAGATTGTCGAAGAAAAATAGCCGCCCGAGCCCAGCCACACGGATTGAACTTGGTCGTGTGGTCAATACGCATGGTGTGCGGGGCGAGGTTCGCTTCCTCCCCCACTCTTTCCCCTGCCCGACCTTACGGCCCGGCCTGCGGGTCACGCTGCGCAAGACGGACACCCCGGAAGAGGGATTCGAGCTGAAACAGGTCCGGCCGCACGCGCCCTGCCTCCTCCTTCGGCTTGCTGGAGTAGATTCACGCGACCGGGCCGAAGCGCTGCGCGGGTCGAGTCTGTTTGTGGACGAGACAGCCTTACCCCAACTCCAGGCAGGTGAGTTCTACCACTACCAGGTGATCGGACTGCCTATCCGAACGCTGACGCAAGAATCTATCGGGACTATTACGGAGGTGCTGACGACTCCGGGCCATGATGTCTTCGTGGTGCGGGATGGAGAAAAAGAATATCTGATCCCGGTTGTTGAAGAGGTGATACCCACGATCGCCATCGAAGAGCGCCTGGTGATTATCGATCCGCCCGAAGGATTGCTCGAAAACGAGTAAACGTATCCAGCTTTGTATAAATGATTGGAGGATACGTTTACTCGTCATAGCGCCACATGCAGTTTCACATCATTACCATTTTCCCGGAGTGGTTTGCCTCACCGCTGGCGACCGGCTTGTTACAGAAAGCCCAGGACAAGGCTATTCTCTCGTTTTACGTGCACAATCTGCGTGACTATGCACCGGGCAAACATCGCTCAACGGACGATACGCCCTATGGTGGGGGCTGGGGCATGGTGATGACCCCTGAGCCCCTGGTCAATGCGATCGAAGCGGTGAGTGAGCCCTTACCCAAGTCGAGGCGTATTTTCCTCTCTCCTCAGGGACAGCCGCTTTCCCAGGCCAAAACGGCCGAGCTGGCGGCCTGCGAGGCGCTGGTCCTGGTGTGTGGCCGCTATGAGGGAATAGACGAACGGGTTCTGGCCTTTGTTGATGAAGAGATTTCCATTGGAGACTATATTGTCAGCGGGGGAGAAGTGGCGGCCCTCGTCTTGATCGATGCTGTTGCCCGGCTCATTCCGGGTGTGGTCGGGAGGAAGGAATCAATCGAGGACGAGTCTTTCAGTACGGGCTTGCTCGAATATCCGCAGTATACCCGGCCGGAAGCGTTCCGTGGCATGCCGGTTCCGCCCGTGCTGTTATCCGGTCATCATGCAGAAATCTCCCAGTGGCGACGCCGACAGTCGCTTATCCGGACGCGCGCGCGGCGGCCGGACCTGCTCAAAAAGGCTGATCTAAGCCCCGAAGAACGGCGCTGGCTCAAGCAGCGGGACGATACGGACACATAGCAACCCTGCCCACATAACGCACAGCGAAGGCACGTATGGCCGACGTTTATATCGCACTGATTCATCACCCTGTGTATGACAAAACGCACAAAGTCGTGACCACCTCCATCACCAATATGGACATTCACGATATTGCCCGGTCAGCGTTAACCTACGGAGTAAAACGGTATTTTGTGGTCCATCCGATCCGGGCGCTTCAGGCCCTGGCGGAGAAAATCCTCGACCATTGGCAGAGCGGGCATGGCAGCGTGTATAACGCGACCCGCAGAGACGCCCTGTCCCTTGTCTCTTTGGCTAACTCGCTTGAGGAGGTTCGGGCGGTCATTACCCGGAGCGCAGGTCAGCCGCCACGCGTTATTGCCACATCGGCAAAAGGCGGGGAAGATCGTCTGAGTTTTGTTGACCTGCGTGCAAGTCTGCAACACGAGCAGTGCCCCATCCTCCTGCTTTTGGGGACCGGCTGGGGGCTGACCCAGGAGGTTTTTGCTCAGGCAGAGGCAATTCTTGAGCCAATTCAAGGGTGTGGAGCGTATAACCATCTGTCCGTTCGTGCGGCTGCGGCCATTATGCTCGATCGCCTGCTGGGGACGCCGTCTTGACCGCCTGCCAGCAGCAGGGTAGTAGAAAAAGAGCAGTACGCCCTCGTCGTCCGTACTCAGCAAACACACGGTAATAACGGCAATAGCAATACTGCACCTCTCTGTCTCAGGTGAGGCATACTTGCAGACGTCTTAGCGTTCGTCCCACCTGCCGCACAGTGTACGTAAAGACTGCGTAGGAGAACAGCATCATGAGTAACCTACTTGCCGCCATTGAGGCTAAACAGCAGAAGACTGATATTCCGGATTTTAAGGCAGGGGATACCGTTCGCGTCCATGCCAAGATTATTGAGGGCGACAAAGAGCGGGTTCAGGTCTTTGAGGGAGCGGTCATCAGCCGCTCGAACGGCAAGGGCAACCGGGCGACCTTTACGGTGCGGAAAGTGTCCTACGGGGTTGGGGTCGAGCGTATTTTTCCCCTGCACTCGCCGCGCATTGAGAAGATCGAAGTCCTCGCTCGGGGGAGAGTCCGGCGGGCCAAGCTGTATTACCTGCGTCAACGCTCCGGTAAGGCGGCCCGTATCAAAGGCACCCGTCTCCAAACGCCCGAGGTCGGCGCGATGAGCGAGGTCATTGCCCTGGCTGAAAAGGCGCAGACAATGGAGCAGTCCGAAGAAGCCGAGGAATAATCCTCGCCGCGGCGGGCACACGCATGTCCGCCGGTCTGTCTATTCAGCGCCGTCAGGGGGCGCCTGGGTCTCCGCCTGCCGGACGCGTCGCTGCCACCATACCAGCCCGCCCGTCACGAGGCCGAGCAGCCAGACCGTTGCATAGCCATACTCCGGCGTCGCATACAGAATCAGCTCGTCAAACCGACCGATGAGCAGCGACATCCGCGCCATGACGGTATAGCCAAAGGCCGCACCAAAGGAGATCATAAGAAAATACATCCCAAGACGGGCCACGCGACGCACGTTCCCCGTATGTTCAAGGGAAAAGAAAAAATAGACGAGGACGCTGACAACGCCAATCAGGATGAGGGCGGTGTTCAGTTCGGCCAGACCGAAGCTGATCCCTGCGGGACCGGTCGCAACGAGGGGCTTCAGGGTCCCCTGAACCTGCTGTAGCACGAACGAGGATAGCAGGCGTGGAATCGCGACCCCTGAGCTCACGCCTAAAATAAAGGCAAACGCCAGACGACTGGTCCAGGCGAGACGGGGCACAAACCGCGCGAGCATCAACAGGCCAAGAACGAGGGGTATGACCAGACGCCATTCGTGCTGCTCGACAAGCGGCACGGCCAGCTTTTTGAGTATGACCTCATGATAGGTAATGACCAGCAGATAGCCGACCGACGCGCCGACAAAGATGTGTTCAGCCAGCTTAAAAAACGGATTATCCCGGTACAGAAACGAATAGATACACAGGCTTAAACCCGCGGCCACCCAGGCCCCACACAACGTCTCGGGACTCATACGCACCCTGGGGAGTAAACGTGTCCGGCGTCTGCACGTCTGGTGGAGAACACGTTCACTCTTTTCTCCCGCTCAGCAGGTAGCAGAGGTTGCAGACGATGATCAGACCGATAATCAGAAAATGGGTGGCTGACTGCGCGTCCATGCCCGCGGTCGCCTTGCCGGCCTGATTGAGGAGGGTTTCATACTCGGCCGCACCACGCAGTCCGCCCAGCAGGCCGGTAATCTGTCCGGTTTGCAGCAAGGGATAAAACTTGGGCGCGCTGACCGCGGTACAGCCTCCGCCCAACTCAAAACCATATTTTTCCTTGCCGTAGACATACCAGGTATCAAGGCCGGGAAAGCCAGCGCTGAGACTGAGGGCGTAGTCAATATCGCGCAAGCTGCGGACCCCTGCGAGCACGGGCAGCGTCTCGGTTTTTCGGCCTGCGTAGTCGGTCGGAAAGGCGTTGGTCAGACTCTGCCCCAGACTGATAATGGCATTGGCTTCTCCAGGCCCATAGCCGAGGAAGACGTAGTCCGTCCCGTCCTTTTTCCCGGCTTCCTCTGCGCCATGTGTGACCGCGGACTCCGCCATGCTCGTGCCCGCCGGCCACAGGGTCAGGGCCACAACACGCAGGTTTCTGGCAAAAGCGTGGCGGAGGAGAGAAACGGTCATGGGGTAGAGTTCAGGCTTTGAAGCGGGGTCGAAATCCAGCGACAGGAGCACCACCGAGCGCTCGGGCAGGTGCTCCAGCGTATCGTAGAGTTGCCGCGTTTCCGGCGAAATACGGACGGGCAGACCCAGTGGGTAGAGCAGAGGTAGCACCGTCACCACGCTCATCAGTACAAAGATGAAACGCCGGTCTAACTGCAACAGACGAACGGCAAATTCACGCACCGTCACCTCTCCCCAGATAGGCGCGCTCGATCCCAAAAATGATTTTGATCGAGGTGGCAATGGCGCCTAAGCTGACGCCAATCAGAATCCCGCGTTGGGCCGCCGTGTTCGGCACGGTCATAATCCAGTCGGCCAGCGCGCCGACCCCGGGCAGTAGCGATTCACCCAGGGGCACCCGACCCGCCATAACCAGGACTGCCGCACTGAGCAGAATCGTCGCCTCAAGCGTGCGCGCCCGAAAGGCCCGGTAGGCCGCAGACGCGACAAAAAAAGCCAGCAGCGAAAACATCGTTCCCTGGAGCGCAACCAGCACATAGTCGTACAGCCAGCCGAAGAACGTCCCTTCGGCTTTTCCCTCAGCCCACAGCCCGGCCCCGAACACGGTCAGCAGGGACACAAACAGCACGGCACTATAGCCCCAACCGGCTTCCTGGCGGGCGATTTTCTGGTAATGGGCTGACAGTAGACTGCCGACGCCAAGCACGATGGCAAACCCGGCAATAATTTGACTCCAGAGTGAAATCTCCTGCAAAAAATTTTCCGAGGCCGGATGGGGCACATAGTATTGCAGGACTAACGCCAGCCCAAACACACACGTAATCAAGAGGGGTAGGCTCTGTTGCCAGAAATACATATTTCTCCCGTGGCGTGCCTAACGGAAATCGTGAAATATCTGCGTGGCCGTCTCCCAGATGGTCACACCAGTCACCTCGCCGAGGGTGAGCAGTCCTGTTCCCACCACCAGACCGACGAGCAAGAAGCCTTTTCCCAAGTCCTGACCACGGAGCGTGCCGACCAGCGCAGGGTCACGCGAAAGATAGGCGCTAGCGGCATACAGCTCCTCGCCGATCAGGGTGTAATCACAGGTGGCAACAAAAAACGGCAACTGGTGCTCGGCATCCGTCCCGGCAATCTGCATCGCGCCGATTGCGGCACCGGTCTCGGCTAACAGCAGCGACTCCGCGTAGTAATAGCCAATGAAAAAATTCACCACGGGCCGCTCGCGCAGCATGATACCGTCAACCGCCGCAGTATACGCAAACTGATCGGCGGCAATAAAAAAATTGCTCTCGTCAGCATAGGCGTCCGGCCGACCAGCCGTCCGGTAGGCGTTTTTGACCATGTCCTGGGCAATCGCCATGACAATGGGCGAGCGGTGCGGGACTGTGAGGGCGGTCCCGGACACGGCCGAGCGCTTCGCCACCTCACCCAGCAGAACGGTAGCCGCAATCGTCGACATATTGGACGCGTCGCCGCGGCCGATTAACTCGCCACTGCCGGTCAGGTAGAGAATCGGGCGGCCCGTTTCCGCTGCCCGGCCAATCGCCTCTTCAACTGCATCAATGCCGGGAATACGGCGGAGAAAGAGCGTAGGTTTCGTCCGGGCCGAGCGAATCGAGAGCAGTATGCCCGCCCCGAACGCGAGCATGAAGAGCAAATTGTTGAGCTTGGCCCACTGAAACCAGTTCGGTTGAGGCACGGCGGAGAAGACCGGACTCTCAAATTGCTCATCCCCAATGAGCGTACGGATTTTCACAAAGTAGCGCGTCCCATCTAGCAGTGGGCTATCGGCGAGAGTGCTGACCTGAAAGAAATGCGTCTGTGCTTGCGGGGTGCCGATCACCCACCACGGGGCTGCGCGGTCCCTTTCGTAGTGGGTATTGGCCGGAATCGTTGCGACCGGCTGAAATACGCCCTGCTCCCAGTCGCTGAGCACAATCTGATAATGCGCCTCCCCCGCCTCTTCAAAATGCCCTTGCCAGCGCAGGCCGATGCTGCCCCCGCCGTCTCCCGGCATATCAAAGGCTTCACCCGTCAGGCGGGAATCGGCGGCCAGCACCCTCGCACTCAACAGCAGGGCAAATACTAACCCAAGGAGTAGGAGCGAACCGGGGCGTTTGCTTCGGGACCGGGGTCCAGTAGACGGGTCAGATGTGTTTAACAGGATACCCATGCTGGCCAGGATGTTCTGCGTTGTCAGGATGACACCCCGGTCTTCGGGGCTCGTAGCGGAGGGGCGGATTTCCCGGCTGAACGTGGAGGTGTGGACCGCGTGTGAATAAGACCAACGAGCCGGGAGACGGCATCTCTCCGCTCCAGTATGCTGGCCAGGCGTTGCATTTCCGCAGTTGCACACACCAGATCAAGAAAAGGCCGCAGTCCGTGAACGATCTGGCTACTCAGAAAATTGAGCGGCTCGCTGGATTCGAGCAAGAGGACCGCCGGCGTCTCAAGTCTCCGGCTCACAATGGCGTCGGCCACTTTTTGCAGCAACTGAAGGTCCTGTGGAGAGAGTGGTGTTGCTGCCGGGCCAGTGGCAAACGCGTGCGCCATCGCACGCCGAAAGCGGTCCTTAAAGCGCATTATGAAGGCCCTGTCGCCAAAGGAATAGCCCGCTCATGCGCTAACTCGGCGGCATACCGTATAGCTGCCTCAATGTCCTCACGTTCGACGTGATAGCCTCGCATAATATCGACGGGATCTTCTCCCGCAGCGAGGTTGTCCAGCACCACGGCAACCATCACACGTGTCCCTTTGATGCAGGCTTTCCCGTGACAAATCTTGGGATCAACGTGAATGCGCCCTCTCCTGTTCATACCTGATTCCCCTTTGTTTGACAGTGCTCTTCTCCCTCCGCTGCCGCTCTTTATATTCAGTAGATAGCTGAACGCCAAGCGCTCAGCTATGATGCTTGTCACTTTTTTGACCGTGACACTTGAGGATACACCCATGCCACAGCCCTACGACATCATTATCATTGGCGGCGGTGCAGCCGGCTTCACGGCCGGCCTGTATGCGGCGCGTGACCGCTGCCGGGCACTTCTGCTCGAACGCTTTTCTGCCGGCGGACAGGTGCTCAACTGTGAGCATATCGAGAACTATCCGGGATTTCCGGATGGCGTCGCCGGCTATACCCTGGGGCCACTGCTGCAACAGCAGGCCACCAGCCTCGGGCTTGAGCTGCAACTGACAGAAGTCTGTGCCATACAGCGGGACGGCGAGGCCTTCGTGCTGCAAACGGACGGCGGGACCTTGCACACTAAAGCGCTGATCGTCGCTACCGGGTCGAGTTTCTCGACGCTCGGTATTCCGGGTGAAGAAGAATTTGTCGGTAAAGGTGTCTCGCACTGTGCCGCCTGTGACGGCGCGTTTTTTATGGACCAGCCGGTGGCTGTGGTGGGCGGAGGGGATGCCGCGATTGATGAAGGACTCCATCTCACCCAGTACGCCTCGCACGTCACGGTCATTCATCGACGCACTGCGCTGCGCGCCTGTCGGCTTTTGCAGGAACGGGCACGGGCAAACGACAAGCTCTCCTTTTGCTGGAACAGCGTCGTGCGAGAGATTGAAGGCGACACCGGTGTCGAACGGATACGGCTTGAGGACGTTACACAGGGGACACCGTCCACGCTGGATGTCGCCGGCGTCTTTCTCTACATCGGTCTGACGGCCAATACCCTATTTCTGGGAGACCTGGTTCCGCTCAATGCGAATGGGCAGATTGTGACCGATCTCTGGATGCGGACGGCAACGCCCGGCGTCCTGGCTGCGGGTGATGTCCGCAGCGATTCCTCACGGCAGCTCGTGTCCGCAGCCGGAGACGGAGCCACAGCCGCCCTTGCAGCAATTCGTTATGTGAGAACGGGAGAATGGCAGCGATGAAGAATAAGAAGGACTACCTGATATCGATGACACGTACGGAAAAGCAAAGGTACTGATTTTCAGAGATTAGACGGAGGAACGAGGTTGCTCACACTCACGAAGAATTGACCTGTTTCGGCCGCCCGCCGAACCTTCATAGCGAGCATGGCCGCAAAGTCAAACCGACGCGACAGGATGTCATGTAAATCACGGCCATCCATGCAAACAACGCTTTTGCCACGTCCGAATGCGGCGAGCCCTTCAGGTGTGAAGCCGCTATAGCTCAAAAGAAGGCCACGTGACCATTTCGCCTTGTCCTCGACCTTGGCGTTGAAAGAGCGAAGCGTCTCCACACCGGTTAGAGAATTAGTCCATTTTGCTTCAAGCAAATAGGTGTCATTTCCCAAAACAAAACTGCCGTCTATCTGCTCGCCCACTAGGCGGAAGGAGGCGCGTGCGGACAACCCGTATACATCAAACATGTCCTTCAAAAACTTCTCGAACGCATAGCCGCGGGCCTGTGGCTGCATCTTGGAGAGATCAAGCAAACGGCCAGCAAGAGATGAGACCGCCACTTCATCAATCCGCGGTTCGGACGGCGTAACGGTAGGTACTTCGTGTGCTGGAGGCTTGCCCCCGAGCCGTTCAATGATCCTGAAGAATGCAAGCCGTACCGAGTCTTCAAGCTTCGCATAGTCATGGGTTACACTACTCGCTTCACGGTACTCCCATAGTGCATTCAGCGTATCAAGCGCTGTTCGTCGGTCCGCCTGCCTCAAGTAGTAACGCAGGCGCTTTGCCTTGCTTTTACCCTGAGCGGCCCGACGCGGATCGTCGATATCGACCTGAAGTTCTTCGTGAAAGAACTCGGCGAAGGTCCTATCGGAAAAATTGAGCACAAAGCCGCCTTCCATACCAAACACCCTGTCGATGATCGGCATGTCCATACTACGTATCCTACTATTTGACGCCTTTTGCATGGATTACCTCAAGCCAATCCCTCTAAGCCAAGCGTCAACCTGCCCAAAGGCGTCCTGCTGCCACTGATCCGCTGTGCGATCACCAAGCACGTCGGAACCTTCCACGAATATTCTGACACTGGTCGGTCCGAAATCATCAACGTTGCGGAATTTGTCCGAGATCAGACAGTAGCCTTGCCGGGCCGTTTCAACGTTAAGGAATGGCAGGGTCGCCGTGACGAGATCGTCGACGCCACCCGGAAAATTTCGGATGCTGTAGTAGATGTCGTAAGCGTCCTTGCGTTTCAGGCGATTGGTGATGGCGTAACCTTTCATGGCCAACAGGGCAGGAATAGACGCCACGGCGATACGAACGCGATTGCTGCCACCATCGGGCATATCGCCTTCGATGGCGACCATCTGGTAAAATTTGAGCGCTAGGTCGGCGCCGTCGGCACGCTGTACGGCAAACTGGCTGATAAGCGGCGGAGCATTTTTTGTGATTTCAGCGTCGCGTGGCATCAGGAAGTCGACGACGACATCAATGTCGAGCCCGTCGTCCCTAGCGGGCACGGTGCGCACGAGCTGAAAGCGCTGCAAATTACCCCGTTGATTGTATCCATGTTCCTGAAGGGCCTCGACAAGTCGAGCGTATTCACCATCACCCAGGGCCGACGCGTCGAGACTGAGGTCCACGTCGCCGGTGCCGATATGGGGCATGTCCGCTTCGCTCAACAACAGCCAAGGAACGGCGCCGCCGATGATCGCAAACTTTCCTTCAAAGCTGCCGAGGATCTGGCCGATCTCGATCAGTACGGATTTGACCGCCGTTGTCGTCCGGTCATCATAGTCGGCAGCGGATTGAGGTTCTCTCATAACCATGGAAAGCACTTCGTGGCCATATGGTCAGCGGCCTCGCGGTCTCGATCGCTACCGTTCCACAGATCGAGGTAGGTAATAATCGGACTGGTGCAGAAAATACCCGGCGCCGGCTGAACAGAGTCTTCGAACAGACTCTCATCATTCGGGATACGCAGGATGACATTCGCTCCCTTTGCGACATGAGTCAGCTTCAACGTCTCTTTTAGCATGCGAGCACCAAGTTCGTCGGCATAGAAGTTATGCGTGCCGCTCCGGACGAAGGGCACCAGCCATTGGGCAGCCGAATTTGACGAATAAATTGCGCGCGGACGGGGTGGGTGCGGATTTAGTTTTCTTGACAACCGCTCGCCGAGCTGTTCTCCGTGGAGATACGTGTATTCGCTGATACGCTGGCCAGAAGGCTGGCGATAGTTCTCGCGCCACGACTTTAAAAGCGCTTCCGGTTGGATAAGGACGACACCATCATCCTGTTTTTCTATCCATTCCCTTTCGAGCAGGGCTTTGCGAACGTTGCTCACATGGCCGAGGCTCGCATTGGCTTCTTGGGCTAGGGCGGTGACGCGCCATGCTCGGTCTGGGTCTCGCAGGAGAACCCGTAAGATTGCGGCCGCCTTCGGGGTGAACATTGACCGCAGAGCACGCGTTTCGGACCTTGGTCTCTCTGCGACGGATCGATCGATATAGACATGGTCGAAAGCGAGGTGTGCGTTACCGACAAGATCGAGGTAAGCGACATTGTGATCAGTACAGATCGACCGCGACTCTGGAGACAGGTAGGAACTGACCACCATCGGGATTAAACGCCTAGTGACATCACCACGATTAGACTGAAGCATATGCGATATATAGCTTTCGAGTTGATAGACGGCAGATCGGGCAAAGCGCGGCGCTCCATTTGCCTTGATCTCTATGATGAGCGCGTAACCCATACCGCCATGGTTAAAAGCGACCCACCCATCAATACAGTAGCCGGATGCCAGAATCTGCTCTTGGCGAACCTCGCTGATCTCTATGTTCGGTACACAGCCGAGCAGGTCGCGGACAGCGTCCACTGCCCTAATCTCTATTTCTTTCATTTTTTAGTCTACTTTCATCAAGTGGTGAAAATTACATTTTAAGTGAAAAATTACAATAGGTTTCGCTTAAATATATTTTTTATCAAGTGATGATAAAGTACTTTCCAGTGAAAATATCGATAGTCTTATGGGCAAGTGCGTTGTGACCCAATTGTTCGTCATCCATACAGCGCGGTCGTTTGCACCTGCACAGCGCGGTCGTTTGCACCTGCATGTGGCCCAAATGGTGGCCATGTCAAGCTCGGGCACTTTGACTTCAGGCACCACAAAACCGTCACGCTTGCCGTTCAAGTAAGCACGGGCATCCTTCAGCCCGTCCATAACTTTGTCAAATGCCTCGCTCATTGACTCCTCCTGTAATCTTCGACCGCCTGCTTTGCGATGACAGGGAAGTTGCTCTGACACCTATAAATGATTAGGATGCGTCTATTATGAACTATGTACCATACGTGATCGAACAGACCGGTCGGGGTGAACGGACCTATGATATTTATTCCCGCTTGCTGAAAGATCGGATTATTTTTCTGGGTTCCGAGGTCAACGACGCGGTTGCCGATGTGATCGCTGCCCAGCTCCTTTTCCTCGAATCTGAAGACCCCGAGCAGGATATTCACCTGTATGTGAACTCGCCGGGCGGCTCGGTAACTGCCGGGCTGGCGATTTACGACACCATGCAGTACGTCACCCCTGACGTGTCTACTATGTGTGTCGGCCAGGCGGCCAGTATGGGCGCGGTGCTCCTGACCGCCGGGGCAGCGGGAAAACGGTTTGCCCTGCCGCATTCCCGGATCATGTTGCACCAACCGCTCGGCGGCGTACAGGGCCAGGCGACCGACATCGACATCCATGCCAGAGAAGTGCTGCGCATACGGGAAGAGCTCAACAACATTCTGACGAAGCATACCGGTCAGACCATGAAGAAAATTGAAAAGGATACGGACCGGGATATGTTCATGACCTCCAAGCAGGCCCTGGCTTACGGCGTGATTGATGAAGTCATTTCCAGCCGCAAGAAAGACACCGACGAGGAGGGGGGGCAGAAAGGCCGGTAGCCGCTCCAGACAGACAGGAGCAAAAAGGCAGACGGCGCGGGACGAACACCCGCAGCGTTACTCGCCAGCCCACCCCAGTACAGGGCGTACCGCCGAAAGCCACCCTACCCGGTCGCTCCCTCCCCGTATAAATGGCACCAGACGCTATGCTCGGCCGTCCCCTGCCCGCTGCGGACCAGCGGCGGCGGTGTGGTCTTGCAGCGCTCTATGGCCTGAGGACAACGGGTGTGAAACGCGCAGCCTGACGGCGGATTCAAGGGGGAAGGCACATCGCCGGTCAGGACGGTCCGCTGGGTCTGGACCGTCGGGTCGGGAACGGGATTGGCCGACATGAGTGCCAGGGTGTACGGGTGCTGGGGATTGCGAAAGAGTTCGTCGACCGGAGCGACCTCAACCAGCTTACCGAGGTACATCACGGCCACCCGGTCGGCGATATATTCGACCACGTTCAGGTCGTGCGAGATAAATAAATACGAGAGTCCCAGATCGTTTTGCAGGTCCTGGAGCAGGTTCAGAATCTGGGCCTGAATGGAAACGTCCAGCGCCGAGACCGGCTCATCACACACGATAAACTGCGGTTCCAGGGCCAACGCGCGCGCAATGCCGATGCGTTGCCGCTGTCCGCCTGAAAATTCGTGCGGATAGCGGGATCGATACGTTGCCGCCAGACCGACCCGCTCCAGCAGCGCGCTGACCTGGCGGTCTAATTCGGCTCCCTGCGCCAGGCCGTGCACTTTGAGCGCCTCACCGATAATCGCGCCAACCGTCATGCGCGGATTCAGCGAACTGTACGGGTCCTGGAAGATCATCTGCATCTGTTGCCGGGCGCGGCGCATCTGCGCGGCAGAGAACCGGCAAAAGTCCCGGCCCTGGAAAAATACCTCGCCACCGGTGGGTTCGATCAGCCTCAAGAGCGCCCGGCCGACTGTGGTTTTGCCGCAGCCCGACTCGCCGACCAGGCCAAATGTTTCTCGAGGCTGAATGGTAAACGATACCGCATCCACCGCCTTGACCCAGGCCGAGACGCGCGAGAAGACCCCGCCACGGACCGGAAAGTATTTCTTGAGGTTGCGAATCTCCACTAAGGGGGGTTGAGTCGTACGATCAGTTGCCATGAATCTTTTTCCGTTCCCCCAGCCCCTAATCCCTAACCCCCAACCCCTGTTCCCTCATGCAACCAGCACGACGCTTCATGGCCAGGCTCAATCGCCAGCAGCGCTGGCTGTTTGGTCGGGCAGTCATCGAGCATTGCCGGACAGCGGGCGGCAAAGGCACAGCCCGGCGGATAGTGTAACGGCGAAGGTACGCTGCCGGTGATCGCGGCCAGACGTTTGGAGCGCTGCCCTCGACGCGGTACGGCCTGGAGCAATGCCTGGGTGTAGGGGTGGAGCGGGTTGTGAAACAGCGGACGGACTTGGGCGCGTTCGATAATTTTTCCCGCGTACATGACCGCCACGTCCCGGGCGAACTGCGCCACAACGCCGAGGTTATGTGTAATCAGCAGAATCGCCATGCCCAGCTCGTCCTGGAGGCGGGCGAGTAAATCGAGAATCTGAGCCTGGACCGTGACATCCAGGGCGGTGGTTGGTTCGTCGGCAATTAACAGGTCCGGACGGCAGGCCAGCGCCATGGCGATCATCACCCGCTGTTTCATTCCGCCCGACAGCTCGTGCGGATAGTGCGCGAGCCGTTGCCGCGGAGAGGGAATACCGACTGTTTCCAGTAAGCGCATGGCTTCCTGGTTGGCCTCGCGTACCGACAGTCCCTGATGGAGTTGCAGCACCTCGCCGATCTGATTGCCAATGGTGAAAACCGGATTCAACGAGGTCATCGGCTCTTGGAAAATCATGCCGATGGATTTGCCACGAATGGAGCGCAGCTCGGCCTCGGATAACTGCGCCAGGTCGCGGCCGTTGTACACCAGAGAGCCGCTGACGATCCGCCCCGGAGATTCGATCAGGCGCATAATCGACAAGGCCGTAGCCGATTTGCCACAGCCCGACTCACCGACCAGCGCCAGGGTCTGTCCCGGCTGAACCTCAAGATCAATCCCCCGGACCGCCCTGACTTCGCCTTGCTCGGTAAAGAAGGAGACGTGCAGGTCGGAAATAGTGAGCAGAGCTTGGGCCATACCGTTCAGCGATTCCGCAGGCGCGGGTTCAGCGCCTCACGCAGTCCTTCGCCAACCAGATTAAACGCCAGGACCACGATAAAAATGGCGAGACCGGGGATAAAGAACAGCCACGGTGCGTCAAAGATAAATCCTCTGCCGCTGGCCAGGATATTGCCCCAGGTCGCATACGGCGGCTGTACCCCAAAGCCGAGAAAGCTGAGACCCGACTCGGTCAAGATGGCGCCGGCCACGCCGATAGTGGCCGAGACCAGGACCGGGGCGATAGCGTTCGGGACCATATGCCGGAAGATGATCCGGCTCTCGGGTAGACCCAGGGCCTGGGCGGCCACCACAAAGTCCTGCTCACGCAGGGCGAGAAACTCGGCGCGCACAAAACGCGCCGTCGCCATCCAACTGGTCAGACCAATCACAATCATGATGTTGTAAATGCTCGGCGGGAGGAGGGCCACGACGGTCAGAATCAGAAAAAACGTCGGAAAGCACAGCATGATGTCGGTGAAGCGCATGATGAGCGTATCGACCGAGATCAGGCCGAGCTTGACGTTCCCGTAGAAACCGGACAGGCCGCCGAGAATAATGCCGATCGTGACCGAGATGCCAACCGCAATAAACCCAATCGATAAGGACACAAACGAGCCCTGCAACATACGCGCAAACACATCTCTGCCCAGTTCGTCCGTGCCGAGCAGGTAGACCCCGCCGAGCGGGTGGTGGGCGGCCGGGATGAGCGCCGGGGAGACAGGGGAGAAAGGCGGCAGGAATTTATCCGGCAGGCGAACGGTGGCCGGGTCGAAAACAACCACCCACTCGGTCAACACTTTCCCGGCAGCGGCCATCATGACCAGCAAGACCAGCACGATCAGGCCACTCAGGGCGAGCCGGTCTTTCTTAAAGATGCGCCAGGCTTCCTGTAGCGGGGTTTCCGGTTTCGGCAGCACCGACTCTCCTTCAAGCGCTATACTCTGAGTCAGTTCAGCCATGGCTATTGCAACCGAATGCGTGGATCGACAACGGCATACAGGATATCCGAAACAAGGGTACCGGCCAGGGTCAACGTGGCGGCGATAAAGTTAATCGTCAGGATGACGGGAAAATCCCGGGCGAGAATCGCCTCATAGCCCAGCCGCCCGAGGCCCGGCCAGGCAAAGATCTGTTCAAAGATCACCGAGCCGCCAATCAGGCCCGGCAACAAAAAGCCGAACATGGTCACAAACGGCAACAAGGCATTGCGTAAGGCATGACGGTAGATCACGCTCTCCTCGGGTAGCCCCTTTGCCCGCGCGGTACGCACGTAGTCCTGGCGCACCACTTCGAGCATTTGAGAGCGGACATAACGAGACAGAATGGCAATGCCGGCAATTGCCGACATCACGGATGGCACGACCAGATGCCACAGCCGGTCCATCCAGCGAAAGGCCGGCTGCGCGTTTTCCATCCCAAAGGTGCGCATGCCGATGATGGGCACGTTGAAGAGGTCCACCACCCATTGAATGGCGAGGTAGGACAGGAAGAAGCCGGGGATGGATATGAAGGCGTAGGCAACAAAGGTCGTGGTGCGATCAAACGGAGAGCCCCGCTGGATGGCGGCCTGTATACCGGTCGGAAAGGACAGACTCCAGACAATCAGGGTGGCGCAGATGAAGAGCGGCAGGGAGTTGAGAAACCGGCGCCAGATTTTTGGCAGCACCGGCTGGCTGTCCTTAAACGATTTCAGCTCGCCGGTTGCCAGATCACGCAGCCAATAGACATACTGCACGGACAGGGGTTCGTCCAAATGGAAGGCAGCGCGAATGCGTGCAATGTCCTCGGGTTTCATGCGCGGATTGGCGGGGTCCACCTCACTGGGTTCACCGGGCGCGAGATGGACGATCGAGAAGGCGATCATCGAAATGACGACCAGCAGAACCAGCCGCTGGAGAATGGCACGCAACAGAAAAATCCACATGAGCTAAAAGTCGGGCGTTAATTCAAGCTTGCGCCACTTGTTGAAATAAAAGGCAATACTGCCACTCTTGGTCGGGTAAATTTTTTCATAGCGCTCACGGCCGTCGGCCTCCCTCTCGACCAGGACAATCTTTTTGTCCAGGACGCGGGTTGCTAGCCCAACGTACAGAAAAGTATAGGGTTGGTCGTCTGCAATCACTTGGTGCAGGCGATGAGCCAGGGCGCGTTGTTGGTCGTGGTCATATTCCTGGCGGATACGGACGATCAACTCATCTGCCTCCGGGCTGTTATAGCCGACAAAATTCAACTGCTGGGGGCCGGCCTGACTGGAATGGAAAATCTGGTACAGGTCGGGGTCGATACCCATACTCCAGCCCAGGACAACCGCGTCAAACGAGCCGGTATTGACGAAGTCCTGGAGGAAAACCGCCCACTCAAAGACCTGGGTATTGCATTTGACCCCGATCCTTTTCCAGGCGTCCTGGGCGATGGTCATGATATTGGCACGGATCTGGTTGCCGTTGTTGGTAATAAGGTTGAATTCAAACACCTGCCCGTCTTTCTCCAGCCAGCCCTCGCTATTGCGCTGCCAACCCACTTCTTCGAGCAGGCGTTGCGCCCCCTCCGGGTCATACGGCAGCGGCTGAATCATCGGGTTATACCACTCGGCCTGACGCGGGTAGGGGCCGGTGATCTGCTCACCTTCTCCGTACAGCAGATAGGTAATAATCTCATCGACATTAATGGCCATACCCAGGGCGCGCCGCACCCGCTTATCGGCGAATACGGGGTTGCGATGATTGTAGCCGATATAGGAATAGCCAAAGCCCAGGCTGGAAAACGACTGATACGCCTCCTCTTGTTTGTAGCGCGCCACCTGGTGCGGTTGCACGCCGTAGGCGTCGATGGCACCACTCTTGAATTCAACCTCCTGGGTCAGGAGCTCGGGGATGACGCGGAAATAATAGCGCTCATATTCGGGGACGCGATCCCAATAATCTTCATTGTGCCTGAGATGGATGAACTCGTCCCCCTGCCATTCGACAAACCGGAATGGCCCGGTCCCGAGCGGCTGACGGTTAAACTGACTGTCGCGCATCCCAAAACTGGCCCGCGCCGCGTCCGACAGCCCGCGCTCGGTCATTTCTTTTTCCATTGCCGCAGCGTTCAGCAGATGCTCGGGCAGAATGCCCATCGTCCAGGCGTTAATGGCCGGCGAATACAGGCGCTTATAGCTGACTTGGACCGTGTGGGGATCGAGAATGTCAATCCGTTTAATCGGCTCATAGTCCGAGGTCCGGGGCGAGATATTACGCGGGTTCATAATGGCTTCATACGTGAATTTGACATCACCGGCGTCGAACGGATGGCCGTCATGAAAGCGGACCCCCTGTCGCAGGTGAAACAGGATAATCGGATTATGCTCTGCCACGGGCAATAAGGCCGGAAACTGCGGCTGCACTTTCTCGCGCAGGGCGGCATCGGCAACCGTGATGTGGTCGGCGTAGGGGAAATCCTGGAAATAGGCTGCGTCCAGCAGCGGGGTCAGGCGCGTAAAGAAATCCTGGTCCACCCGGCTGAGGGTGAACTCGACCCGCTGCGGAGTCCGAATCGTCACCGCTACCGGGGTCGGCGACGGGTTTCCCTGCTCGTCGGGTTCCACAAGGGTGAGCGTCTCAGTTCTTTCTTCAGCAGGCAGGAGCCGGAGAGAAAGGAGCAGGCCGTCCAGCGCGGGCAGGCTGCCGCTCGCCTGCGCCCGAGAGAGGACCTCAACCAACCGCTCCCCGGTCGCAGGGCTACCGTCCGGTAGTGTTATCTCGGGCCGGGCAAGCAGATAGGCTTTTTCGGTAATCGACCAGTCCGTTGCCAGCCGGCCGCGCAGGTTCAGGTTTTCGTCCATATCGAGCAGGCCGTCGAAGACGAAATCCGTAATGCGACTGCTCGCCCCATCCGCGTTCAGAATGGGATTCAGAATCTTGGCATCGGCGATAGACCCCTCGATATAGGTGCGCAGCCGGGCGGGATTGCCCACGGACTGTTTTTCATAGCTCGGCACCCAGAAGTACGACTGCAACAGGAGCGCAAGCAGTATCAGAGGGGTCAGAATCAGGGCGCGTTTGACGTTCATGATCGGGGCCGGCGTTATTCTTCGTCCCGCTCCCAATACGGCTCGGTATCGAGCGGTGGTTTGGTATCGCTGAGCTGAAACAGCACGCCACACGCGCTTTTCGGCGAGATAAAAGCGTCACGAAAATCCGACTCATCCAGATGCTTATCGACCACGCGTACCCCCTTCCCCTCCAGAAACGATACTTTTTCTTTGAGGTCCGGGGTTTGGAGCGTAATATGGTGCACGCCCTCGCCCCGCTTTTCGAGGAACTTGGCGAGAAAGCCGTCCGGAGCGATCGGCTCCAAAAGTTCGATCGTAAAGCCCTGGAGATCAAAAACCATGAAGCGAAACGTGCCGCTCCGTTCAACACGCTCAAACACAAACTTTGCTCCGAGTATTCCCTCAAAAAATGTCCGGGCCTGTTCGATGCTACGCACGGCAATGCCGACGTGATCCAGCCGGCCCAGTGGTGGGCTGTCCTCTGCCATGGCTCCTCCTGTATGCCTGCCGCGCTCGGAGAGGGTGTAGCGTGTTTGGGCCGTTAAAGGCAAGGGAGGCCACACTCGCCCCGCTTTTTTCCCCTTTACTGTTTCCCCGCGGCAAAGAGTAAACGTGTCAACATCTTGCATCTATTGAAGGACACGTTTACTCTTTTGGTCCATAATGTGGGCGAAAGGAGTCCTGCATGACTATGGAGCACGCCCTGCCGAGCGGTCCGGTCCCCGGCCGCCTCAAAGTCTGGATTGAAGCCTCTCGTCCCTTTTCGTTCACCGCTTCCGTGACGCCGGTGGTGATTGGGTCGGTCTTAGGCGCGCTGGACGGACCCTTTTCCTGGGGACGTTTTTTTATGGCGCTGTGTGGCGCGCTCTTCATCCATATCGGGACCAATATGGTCAACGACTATTACGACCATCAAAGCGGCGTGGACACGCTGGCATCCCAGAGCGGCAGTCAGGTCCTGCCGCGCCAACTGCTCTCGCCCACTGCAATGTATTGGGGTGGGATTATCGCCTTTGTCATTGGCAGTGTCTTTGGTCTGGTGCTGGTCAGGCTGTGTGGCTGGCCCATTCTCGCCCTGGGTGTCGCCAGCGTGCTGGCCGGGTATTTCTATACGGCCAGGCCGCTCTCACTCGCCTATATTGCGCTGGGTGAAGCAACCGTGTTTGTCTTCATGGGCACGGTGATTATCATCGGCGCCTATTATGTCCAGCGTGAAGCGTTTGCCCTGGCTCCGGTGCTGGTCTCTCTGCCGGTCGGCTGTCTGGTTGCCGCCATTTTACAGGCCAATAATATCCGCGACATTGAGGCCGACACCTCCCACGGCAAAAATACACTGGCGACGCTGGTGGGGCGTCGCGCGGCCAACTGGGAACTCGCCGTCTTGATCTATGGCGCGTTCATCCTGACCGGGCTCCTCGTCTTTTCCGGCTATGCGCCGTGGTCGATTCTGCTGACGTTTCTGTCCATTCGACTGGCGATTCCGGCGGTGCGACGCGTGTTTCAAGAAGACGAGTTGCTCGGTATAGACGAGCAGACGGCAAAGCTGCACCTCGAATACGGCGCCCTGCTGATTGTCGGTCTCCTGCTCAGCCGTTTCGTCGGCTAGCGGCGGCGTGGAATTGACATCACCTCCGGGCAGACTTAGCGTATACCTATAGTCGATAAGACGACCAACCGGTGCGCGCTTCGGCTGAAATTGAGCGCGGAGGAGGTGACCAGCATGCTACGAACCACCCTTTTACTCGGAGCCCTGACCGGCCTGATTATGCTGATCGGACAGTATTTCGGCGGCTCTCAGGGACTGACCATTGCCTTTATCTTTGCCATCATCATGAACTTCGGCAGCTATTGGTTTTCGGACAAGATCGTCCTCAAAATGTACGGCGGCCAGCAGGTCTCGGAAGCCGACGCGCCGCAACTCCACCGCATTGTGCACGCCCTGACCGTTCGGGCCGGCCTGCCCATGCCCAAGCTGTATATTATCCCCTCCGAGGGGGCGAACGCTTTTGCCACGGGTCGGAATCCCGAAAACGCGGCCGTGGCCGTTACGCAGGGCATCATGCGTGTAATGAATGAGCGCGAGTTGACCGGCGTCCTGGCGCATGAACTCGCCCATGTGAAGAACCGCGACATCCTCATCAGTTCCATTGCCGCGACCCTGGCCGGGGTCATCATGATGATTGCCAACATGGCCCAGTGGGCCGCGATTTTTGGCGGATTCAGTCGGAGTGATGACGACGAAGGCGGCGGCGGGATGCTGGGGCTTATTCTGATGGCTATCCTGGCGCCCCTGGCGGCCACGATTATCCAGATGGCGATCTCTCGCACGCGCGAATACGCCGCGGACCGGAGCGGTGCCCAGATGAGCGGCGACCCCGAGGGCCTGGCTTCGGCCCTGGAAAAGCTCGGATTCGCGTCCGAGCGCGTTCCCATGGAGGCCTCGCCTCAGACGGCCCACTTCTTTATCGTCAACCCGCTGTCCGGACGCTCCATGGCAGGTCTGTTTACCACCCACCCGCCGCTGGAAGAGCGTATCGCGCGACTGCGTGCGATGTCCGGACGAATGGCGTAACGGCCTCGATTTTCACGATCATATGTAGGGGCAGCCTTGTATGGCTGCCCTTTTTTGGTCGTTCACTTCACCGCCAGTGGGTTCAGCGGGCTGCCGACCGCATTGGGGATGTTGAGCGGCGGGGCGACCCACAGGAATTCGTACACGCCGTCATCGGCGCAGTCTTTTGCCAGGGCTTCGAACGTAAAAATTTCACCCAGCGAGAGACCGAGGTCGCGGATGGCGACCTGATGAAAGGGAATGAATTCGTCATCCACTTCGGACGGCAGCCGCTCGACGGCGATGTTGTCCACGGCAATGCAGGCAATTTCTTTCTGATGTATCCATTCCGCGGTTGAGACCGAAACGCCGGGCTGGGCGTGGAAGTATGCGTCCTTCTGTTCCGGCGTTTCGAGCGTATACCAGTACGGCACCCAGCCGGTACGCACGCATAGCGCGTCGCCACTTTTGACCTCGACGTTCTGCGCCTGGCAGCAGCCGTCCAGGTCTTCGACCGTAATCGGATAGTCAGCCGGGAGATGCCCGTCGGCTTCGCAGCCCTTGTAGCGGACCATGTCGAGCAGCACGCCTCGGGTGACAAACGACTGGTAGAGCTTGCCAATATCGTTCTTGGACGCCCCGCCGTGGGCGGTGATGGCGCTGGCCGGCACGTCGTTGTAATACTTGCCGTCATAGCCCACGTGGGCCAGGCTGTCCCACTGGGTCGAGCCTTGCAGATACATGGTAATATAGTCGTCGTTGGCAATGGCGGAGCCCGCCAGGCCGACGTCCTTGACCGGGACGTTGAGGATCGACATAAACCGCTGAGGCGGGGTGCGGGTGGGAAAGACCGGCCCGTTCTGATCGATCGGAATGCAGCAGCAGAAGACCTGCCCCTTGCGGACCAGTCTGGCTGCGGCGACAATCACCTCCGGCGTAATGAAATTGGCCGTCCCCTTTTCATCGTCCGCTCCCCACCGACCCCAGTTTGAGACTTTTGGTATAGCTTCGCGTCCAGGCATACTCGCCCTCCTTTTGTGGAATATGCGGTTGTTATAGCGGAGCCGAGGCCGGGCTTGTAGTGGACGCTTCCGCTCAGGAGCGGTCTTCTCTAGAGGGCTTCAAGCACCGTCAGCAGCTCGTCCAAACGGCGGACAACGCGGCAGTCTGCGGTGTGCTGCCGGCGACCGGAGCGCTCGACCAGGACCGGGGTAAGTCCGGCATTTCGGGCCCCGACAATATCCAGCTCATAGCTGTCGCCGATATGCAGGGATTCTTGCGGCTGGAGATCACACTCCGCGAGTGCTTTCTGAAAAATGGCCGGCTCGGGCTTGGCCGCCCCGGCGCGCGTCGAGGCAATAATAGGGTCGAAGAAGTGGCCGATGCCCAAACCGTCAAGCACGCCAAACAGGCGCGCGTCGAAATTTGAAATCACCCCGAGACGGTATCCACGCGCGTGCAGGGCCGCCAGCGTCCGTCGGGCTTCCGGATAGAGTTGCCACGCTCGCGGTTCGGCAAAGAAATCGTACAGGGCGTTAAAGTAGGCTTCAAAACCGGGAAACGGGCCGAGCGGGGCAAAGACCTGCTGGACCACGTCGTGCCACCAGGCTTTCTCCAGCCGTGGAATCAGGTCCACCCCCGCACCGGGAAAGGCCATGGGCGGCGCGGTGGCAAAGCAGCGTCGAAAGCCGGCTTCCAGGTCCTGGACACTGACGGCCTTACCATGCTCACGGGCCAGCCGGGCGTAGGTCTCGCCGACCGAGCCATTGACGCGTAACAGCGTGCCCGCGGCGTCAAAAAATATGGCGCGAATATCCAACGTCGTCCGTCTTCAGTATCTCATCCAGCGCGGTCAACAAGGCGTCAATGTCGTCCCGGCTGGTATAGTAATGAATCGAGACCCGCAGCCCGCCGACCCCGGAGCAGTACCGCACGGTCGGATAAATGTTCCGGGCTTCCAGGGCCTGATTGAGTTGATGGACCCGGTCCGCGTCCGCAAACGGCTCGCAGGTGACAATGCCCGACCGCAGCGCGTGCGCCTCTTGGGTCCAGACCTTGATGTCTCGGCGTCTCAGCTCTTCGATCAGAAAGTCGCCCAGCGACAGAATATGCTCGGTGACGGCGGCCGAGTCGAGTTGATTGACATAGGCCAACGACTCGGCCAGGCCCGCGGTCCCGAGATTTTTGGGCATGCCATGGACCTCGAACCGGCGGGCGTCCGAGGCCAGGGGCAGGGACATAAAGGGTGTCAGCCCTGGGTCGCCGAGATAGCGGAGCCACCCTTCCGGCGGCTCGGCCAGCGCAAACAGACCGTGCGCCAAGCCCGGTTCGACCTGCTCCTGGATTCCTGAACGGATGTAGAGCAGCCCGATATTAAACGGCGCGTTCAGCCATTTCTGGGCACCCGCGGCCAGGAAGTCAACGCGCAGATTAGAAACGTCGAGCGGCAGGGCGCCCAACTGCTGAATGGCGTCCACCACCAGAAAACAGCCCCGCTCTTCGGCCAGGTGTGAAAACGCGGCCAAGTCCATGCGCAGGCCGTTGATCCATTGTACCGAGCTCACCACAATCGCGCGGGTGTGTTGGTCCATCAAGCGGGCATAGTCATCCACACCAATCAAGCCGTCCCGATGACGCGCAACCCGAACCTCAACCGCCTGATGCTTCTGGGAGTGCGCGGCGCTGATGGCAACCTGCGGATACTCCAGGTCGCACAGCACGATATTGTCTCCAGGCGCAAAAGGAATGGCAGCCAGGGCGGTGTTCAGCCCCATGGTGGTATCATCGGTAAAGGCGATTTCCGTGGGCTGGGCCGTGAGCAGCCGAGCAGCTTCCTGTCTGGCCTGAACGCTCGGTTTACCGAGCGCCTGATAATAGGCTGGGTAGCCTATCTCAGCCGGCCCCTGACCGAGCAGGGTCGCCGCGCATTGGACGGCCTGGGTGGCGGACTTCGGTGGCAACCCAATCCCGGCGGCATTCAGATAGACCTGTTGTGTTGTCCCCGGAAAATCCGCGCGTATTGCGTTCACGTCAAACATACGCCCTCCCAAAGCGCCAGCGCTGTCAAACTCCGCCCACCATCGATTGGCTCGGCGCATTTGTCAACACAGACCGTACGCAGCGTGACTTCAATGATACACCACGCGCTCTTCACCGGACGAGCTAATCTCACCCAGGAGGCGGTCAATGGTGATCCGAAGTCGGCGCTCATTTTCTTTGAGCCGGGCGTCTATGGCAGCAAGGGCTCGGTCCTCTCCGGCTCGCTCCCGGAAGGTATCGAGCTGGATTTCCAGGCGCTCGGCAAGTAAACGATCCGTGTCCGCCAAGGCGGGCAGGCTGAGGCGGCCGGTGTCCAATTCATCTGCAACAGTCAGCAAACGGTTGAGTAAGCCGGTGTGGTATTTGCCAACTTCTGTCAGCAGGGACGCGTTGTGGCGAATGGGCTTGAGAAAAAAAGCTCTCCCAAACGCCCGGACAGCCCCGGTCAGGTCGCCGCGTTCAAGCAGTTCATCGCCGCGCTGACAGCGCAGACTCTGACGGCGAAAAGCTACACGTTCAAACAGGCCACCACAGGAAGCCCGGAATCCCCCCAGAAAAATCTTGCCCAAGAGATAAATGAGGCCAATACTGATGGACAGAAAGCTCAGGCTCAGGAGCAGCGTGAGAGCAGACACGTCCGGCATGCCGTTACCTTACCACCTCTGACACGGGAGGGTAGTGGGGAAGAACCCAGAAGCAGCATGACCCACTAGGAGAGGCTTTCTTTTCCGTTCGTTCTCACGCGCTGGAGTAGGTCATCATTTTTTCTTGGTGTCCGCGGTTTTTCCCGTGGTCTTGCTCTTCTTGATTTTGCGCCGGATATACACCGTACCGCCCGATTCCTTCCTGATTTCAAAACTACCGGACTTTTCGGCCAGCGTACTCAGATTGGAACAGCCGTAAGTACGTGGGTCGAAGTCCGGCGCGGCCCCGAATATACGACTCCCGACATTACTGAGATGAACCCAACCGTCATCGTCCGCGTCCTCCATCGCCTTGGTGAAGACCTTCACAGCCTTGGAGGGAGATTCTTTTTTCGACTCCTTCGTCGGCGAGGCGGTCGCTCCGTTCCCCTTTTCATCCCCGGTTTCGGTGAGATTTTCCACATAGATAAACCGGTTACAGGCGCTACGGAATGCTTCCGGGGTCTTACGCTCACCAAAGCCGTAGACCACAAGCCCGTCCTCCCGCAACCGCTGCGCCAGACGGGTGAAATCGCTGTCGGAACTAACGAGGCAAAATCCGTCGAGCTTGCCCTTGTGCATGAGATCCATAGCGTCGATCACCAACGCGATGTCGGCAGCGTTCTTGCCCGTGGTGTTGTTACGCTGTTGATGCTGCAGGATCGCGAGCGGTTGTATCGCACTGTCCCATCCAGAAAGACGGCTCCCTGAAAAGTCGCCGTAAATTCGCCGGACGTTGGCTTCGCCAAGCTTGACGATCTCCTCGAAGATCGCGTGGGCATGGCGCGCGCTGGTATTGTCGGCATCGATCAGTACCGCCAAGCTTGGCGGTTGTCCATGTCCCTGCATCTTCGCTCCCTGAAACCCTTTCAGCGACGGTCCGGGCCGATCATTCGTCTGGTTTCTCGCGCAGAGTTTCCATCGCGTCCGGCATCGCGGCGCGTGTCGGTCATTGACAGTTCGCCCACCGCCCGTAAACCGGGATCGTCGATTTTGGCGCTGCACTTGATCTGGTCAATAATGACACAGCGTGCGTGCCTCGGCGGCGGATATTTTGCCTCGATGGGAGCTACTATTCAATGCCCTGCTCAATATACTCGCGGGAAAACCTGACATAATTATTGGCCGAGCGGTGGAGCGCTGCCACTTCCTCGGGAGTGAGCGAGCGCACGACTTTGCCCGGATTCCCAAGCACCAGCGAATGGGGTGGGATCTTCGTTCGCGGGGTCACCACCGCGCCGGCGCCAACCAGACATTCTTTGCCCACTTCAGCCCCGTCCAGGACAATCGCGCCCATGCCGACCAGGGTGAAATCACCCATGGCGCAGGCGTGGACCACGACATTATGGGCGACCGACACGCCGTCTCCGAGAATGGTTGGGATGCCACCGCTAAAGACATGAACAGTGGTGTTGTCCTGGATGTTGACCCGTGCCCCAATGTGGATCGCGCACACATCACCACGGACCACGGCATTAAACCAGACGCTGGATTCCGGACCGATCCGAACATCGCCGATAATCTGGGCACTCTGCTGGATATAGGCGCTGGAATCGATCTGCGGGGTCATCCCATGGTGCGTGATAATCATAGCCCTCTCCGTTCTGTCGGATCGTCTTAAGCGCTGCCTGACCCTGGGTCAAGGAGACTGGCCCACGGCGGGATGGCCAGTCCGTGCGCCATTCCCTCTTGTTCCCGTGTAGAGAAGGGTTTAAGGTCGGACACAGAGACGATAAGCAGGCGTACCATGAGCCGGACTTCTCTTTTCGTTAGCCTCGTGTGTGGGGCAGGACTCGTCCTCCTGAGCGCGACCCAGCTTCTGGCCCAGGAAAGAACGCTGCAAACCGAAGGCTGGCAAGGCAAACGGCCGCCCCCTGTGGAGCAGCGGACCCTCACTCCAGCCCCCCAACGACTGGCTCCCTCCGGTAAGCAGGTACTCGAAATTCCCGTCCAGCCCCAACGTCCCGCCCTGCCGCCGCCAAGTCAGCAAGCCAGCCTTCCGCCGCGCCCTCAGCCCCTCCGCCCGCCTCCCAAGCAGCTCGTGACCGTTACCGTGACGGATCAAGACGGTGGCTATGTGCCCGGCCTGCAAACGGGCGATTTTGTGGTGTATGAGGGCGATACACGCCAGGAGATTACCTACTTCAATACCGGCGAGAATGAACCGGTCAGCCTGGGCTTAATCGTGGATTCGAGCGGCAGCATGCAGAATAAAATCGGGCATGCCCGCCACGCCCTACAGCGCTTTATCAACTCGATTAAGCCGCAGGATGAGGGCTTCCTGGTCGGATTCAGCGCCCAGCCGTTTGTGCTGCAAGACTTCACCGACAGCCGGATGCTCCTGGCCCAGGGCATCGGCCTCCTCCGTCCACGGGGCGGGACCTCCCTGTACGACGCGATTCTCACCGGCCTGCGACGGATGCGGCAGGGCAAACACCGCAAGAAAGCCCTGATTGTGATGACCGACGGCATGGATACCGCAAGTCTGTCTTCCCTCGCGCAGACGATTGCCGTCTCGCAGCGTGCCGGCGTGCTGATTTACACGATTGGGATCGGCAATCCGCACCATCGCCTCGCGCACGGTGGAAGCGGCTTCGCCATCGGCCCCTTCGGCGTTGTCGTTGGCGGGCAGGATGAGCGCGTGGATTCACGAACGCTTCGGCGGTTGAGTGATGAAACCGGCGGACGCCACTTCCTGCTTAATACCCGGGATGTGGTCAACAGCAGAACCGTGCTTGATACGGCGACCCAGACGATCTCGCGCGAACTCCGCTTCCAGTACAGTCTCGGCTACGCGTCCTCGGGAGGTGGCAATCAGTACCGGAGTGTCCGCGTGGAAAGCACCCGGCCAGACGTCGTGATCCGCACCCAAAAGGGCTATGCGGCTGGGAGAGAGTAAACGTGTCCTCCAATGAGCATGGATAATGCCGGACACGTTCGCTCCTTGTAGCACGGCGGCCGCCTGCTCGGCCCTGTTATTTTTTCTTCAGCAGATTCTCGCGGACCTTTTCGCGATCAAGCGGCGTTGTTGCCAGCGTATCAAAGATGCTGGCAAGGGCTTGAATACAGCGGACAAAATCCGGCCAGACCGCCTGGGGACTGGTAAAGGTCAGGTGGGTCGAATGCACGCCTTCGTGGGTATGTGCCTCTCCGCCGTCACGCGCGCTTTTGACATCAAACGGCCGCGCCGTTGTTGTCATCGTGAGGTGGAAGACGTCCGAGTCCTCCTCGCCCACCGGACGACGCAGTTCCATGGATAAGCCACCATCGCCACCGTCTACCTCAACGATATACCATGCGCCCGGATAGGCGCTGGAGACTTGTATCTTGGGAAGTTTTTCTGTTGGGTCGGTTGCCATGGATTGCCACCTGAAAAATAGAAAGGCCCCTCACAGGGCCTTTCTTCTGAATTTGCTCGCCTGTGGATCAACCTCCGGGTTGATCCTGTCTACCTCGTAGTAGCGTCCACATCCGGAGTGTAGAAGTTGAAAGAACAGCTAGGGAAGCGGGCTGGCCCCCTCGCGCTTATTTTCAACGACTTCCATTCTTGGTTGGGAACCCCATTCCTGACCGTGAACCCTAGGCAAAGCTCATTCTGGAACAATTTTTTACCAAAACAGTATAAAAGCGTCAATGCCCAAATGGCATTTTGGAAAAGTTTTTTCAAAAAAAAGTCCTTTTGAAATAGGGAGTTCGTCAACTTAAAATGGTGTTGCTAAAAACGGATGTCCCAAAATAACAGAATGTTCTAAATTCAACCCCCAGCTCTGATACGATCCGACACAAGCAGTGCTTTTTGTGATGCCTCAGGTATTGACCCTGGGGATGGAGTTCGCTAGGCTGCTGGATGCGTAGAGACGTCCGGAGTGTGGGAACCCCGCCGTCTTGAGCCCTAGGCCCGGATGTCTCATCCGGGCCTTTTTTTGACCCTTCTCCGCATGTTTTTCAGGCACTTCAATCTTTTTCATACCGACCGACCCCGTTAAAGAAGAACAAGGAAGAACGATGAAGACGATTTTTGTCTCGCCTCACTCCGCTCGTGCCGATGCTCGTTCGCTCTCAGAAGCCCTCCAACAGGCGCAGCCGGGCGATGTCGTCCTGGTCGAGCCTGGGCGTTACTCCCCGTCTCTGACCGGAGAGCGTCTGCCCTTAACCCTGCCGCCCGGCGTCCATGTCCAAGGCGCTGCCAGACAGGAATGCATTATTGATGGAGAAGGACACTTCGCCCCTTCCTTTCAGCCTATCCGACCGGAGCAGTCGGTCGTCGTTCTCACAGACGGGACGAGCCTCAGTGGCGTGACCGTCACCCAGGGCGGTGGACACGGGATTGGCGTTCCCCCGTCCGCCTCGGTCACGGTCCGCTCGTGCACGCTCAGCAACCACGGGGATCACGGCATTTTCTTATGCGGAGTGGCCGCAGCCCTCATAACAGACTGTGATTTTTCAGACAACGGACTGGAACGCTTCGAACCATCCCTGCCCCGCGGAACGGGTGCGCGCCAGGGCCATCATATTTTTGCCGAAGCCCGGGCCGGCCAGCGCAACCATCTCTTCGTTGCCGACAATACCATGCGCCGCTGCTTTGCCGATGGTCTCGCCTTTATCTGTTTCTTTCCCGAACCGGACGCGGTGTCCTTTGATGCCACGATCCTGCGCAATACGATTGAAGACTGTGAACGGGGCGGCCTGCTGTTTTCGTGCTCTTTCGGCCCGGCGTCCAATCGACAGGCGCTAACCGTCGCGGACAATACCCTCCGGGGTAACAAACAGTTTGGCATCAACATCCTGACCGCCATTCCCCTGGCGGACAAGGTTCCCAACCACGGCCAGCTCACCGCCCTGCTTGCGGGCAATACGATTGCCAACAGCCCGGTGGGCATCGCCGTCCACGGGGCGCTGGGAGAGGCCCAACATAACACCTGCCGCGTCGTGATTGATCGGAATGAGATTGCAGACTGGAAAGCCCACGCGATCCGTCTGGTCGGCGGATCCGGCCTGGATAATGTCGAGACCACAGCCAACCGGGTCGTGGCGGCGCTCTCCCGGAATGTTTTCAACGGGCAGTCGCCGGCCGTTGTGATACAGGCAGCAAGCGGAACGACGCACAGTCACACCAGCCAAAATAGGGTCACTGCCCGTGTGCTTGCCAACGATCTCGATAGCGCCGGTGACCAGCCCATTCTGGTGAGCGACGGCCGGCCCGATAATCACGCCGAGGTGCAGGCAGCGGGAGACCCCTACACCCGGAAGGATGAAGACCTGCTGGGTTGAGCTGCACTTGCCCGACGCTTTACGGCCTTGGTCCGACGCGCTATGACGGCGGCTGGACAGCGGCAGCCCAGACGACTCATCGGACAGGAAGACTCAGCGCCCCGCTGTCCCGACCGAGAAAAGGAGGTATCCCATGATTCGCTTAACCTTTGTCCTGCGTCGCAAACCGGAGATGTCACGGGCCGAATTCCAACAGTACTGGCGCAATGTCCATGGCCCTCTGGTAGCAAAGAGTTCCACCGCGCTGAACATCCTGCGCTACGTCCAGGTGCACACCCTGGACGACCCCATTAACGACCAGCTTGCCGAAGCCCGCGGCGGCATGGAGGACCCCTATGACGGCGTGGCGGAAGTGTGGTGGCCCAACCGCGCGGCGCTCACCTCAGCCCTGGAGAACGCGGACGGTCGGGCTGCGGCAAAAGAACTCGTCGAGGATGAGGCGCGCTTCATCGATCTGGCCCATTCGCCGTTGTGGTTCAACTACGAATACCCGCAGGTCAACCCGATACCGGAAGAAATGGTGGCCCGGGAATCCAGCCCGTTGGTGAAAATTTTCTTCTGTCTGCGCCATCCCGGGCATCTCAGCCTCGAACAGGCCCAGCTCTACTGGCGTACCAACCACGGCCCGGTCATTCGAGGCGTGGCCCAGGGCATGGGCATGCAGCGCTATTTCCAGGTTCACTACTACGCAGACGAGCTGGAAGACCAGCTACGGGCCAGCCGCGGGACAACCACCCCGCCCTACACCGGCCACGCCGAAGCCTGGTTCAACCGGGCCGACCTGGCCACCCTGGCCAACATCCCGGAAGCCAAACGGGCCATGGAAATCGCGGTCGAGGACGAGTCCCATTTTATTGATTTTCCGCGCTCGGCCATGTGGATAGCCAAAGAGCGCGTCTTCATTGATCGTAGATAGGCGCCCTCGCTCTGCGAGCGTATGCAGGCCGGCATCCCTCCATACGCTCGCTGCTGCCGGCATCCGTCCGCTTGAAAGGCAGAGGTTCTTGCATAGGCATACAGCAGTCTTAGGTATTGCGTTGAGCGCGCTGGTGATGGCGTCCCCGCTCTTGGCGGACGAGCGCGTATCCCCTCAGGAAGAAGATACCCCAACCTTTGCGGTGGTCGGCGGGCATATCGTCGGCCACGAGAAAGCAACGCTGGTTGTCCGGGCCGGCCGAATCGAAGCGATTACACCGGCCGCGCCGAGCACGACCTTACGGACCGTGAATGCCCACGGCCGTTATCTGGCGCCCGCCTTTATCGACAGCCACGTCCATTTAGCCTACCGCTTCAGCGCGCCTGAACTCGCCCGTGGCGGGGTCGCGGCAGCGGTTGATTTGGCCGCGCCGATGTCGTTTCTGGCAAAAGACCTGAAGCCGCTCCAAACAATTCTTGCCGGCCCGATGGTGACCGCCCTAACCGGCTACCCAACCCGGAGCTGGGGAAGCGATGGCTACGGATTGGAAATTAGTGGGGCGCAGGCGGCCCGAGAAGCAGTGGACCGCCTGCACGCAGCAGGAGCTCGGGTGATCAAGCTGCCGGTTGGCGACGCAACAGGTGGAGGAGCCCTCTCAATGCCGAAAAACCCCTCCATACTCAGCGATCAGGAAATGAAGGCCATTACCGATCAAGCGCACTCATATGGCATGCGCGTTGTCGCGCATGCGCTCAATGATATTGATGTTCTGCGGGCTGCGGTGGCGGGGGTTGATGTGCTTGCGCATACACCAACCGAACCCCTCGGCGACGCGACCGTGCAGGCATGGTCTGGACGCGCCGTCATTTCCACCTTGGCCGCGTTTCCCGATTTAGCCGAGCCGGCGGAGAACCTGCGTCGTTTGCGAGCCGGCGGTGCCACCGTGCTATACGGCACCGACATGGGCTATACGACCTTTATCGGGATTAATCCCCAGGAACTCAAACTCTTAGGCAAGGCTGGTCTTGACAGTCAAGCAATTCTCGCTGCCGGGACGACGATACCGGCACAGTTTTGGGGGTTCGAGGACGGTCTTGGCACCCTCGCCCCTGGGCATGCGGCCAGCTTCCTCATTCTCGATGCAGATCCTGAACGCGATCTCCTGACGCTTTCCCGACCAGTGGCAGTCTATCTTGATGGCGTACACATGCCCCCAATCACGGGACAATCGGGATCGGAGCGAGAAGCAGACCCTCCGAACCGAGGCGTTGAATAGCCGCGGTTGAGGACCTGCCAGCGCCCCTTTATGTCAACACAAACCCGGCGTAGCCCCGTTCCGCCACCTCATCACACTTCTGCCGATAGGCCGGGGAGCCGCCGGCATACATCAGGAAGGTCCGTTTCTTGCCGGGGATATTCGCCCCTACAAACCAGGACGGGGTATCGAGCAGAATCGTGCCTTCGGCCACTTCGTTGACATGCGCCGTCCAGTCGTCTTCGGCCTCTGGGGTCGCGACGATCTGGGCATACTCGTGCGCACGCATATGGCGCAGACAGTCGGTCACCCACTCGACATTCTGCTCAATACAGCGCGGGATATTGCAGAAGGTGGCCCCGTTGTGAGGGCCGACAACCGTGAACAGGTTGGGGAAACCGGCAGTCTGCAAGCCGAGATAGGTCCGCGGCCCGTCGGCCCACTTGTCCTTGAGCGTCCGGCCGCCCACCCCGCGAATATCGATCTGATTGAAGGCCCCGGTGACCGCATCGAAGCCCGTGGCATACACGATGACATCGCATTCATACTCGGCGTCGCTGGTCTTGATGCCCTTGGGGGTAATGCACTCGATCGGTGTCTCGTTGAGGTCAACCAGGAGTACATTGTCCCGATTATACGCCTCGTAATAGCCGCTCTCTAAGGGGACGCGCTTGGTTCCCCAGGGGTGATCCTTGGGCACCAGCTTTTCGGCGACCAGCGGGTCGTTGACCCGCTCGCGGATCTTATTGCGGACAAACTCCGTCATGGTGGCGTTGGCCTTCAGGTCCGACATGGTGTCGCCGAAGTTGCCGAACCATTTGGCGAAACCAGGCTGGGCCCACAACTCTTCGTAGCGCGCCAGCCGTTCTTCCTCGGACACTTCGAGCGCCGAGCGCGTATCAAAGTCGTGCAGAAAGCTGGCGAAGGTCTCCCGGCAGCGTTTGAAAATCTCGGGATAGTTGGCTTTGATCTGCCGCTGGGCCTCGGGGTCTATCGGTCCGTTCCTCAGCGGCGCGCAGTAATTGGGCGTGCGCTGGAACACGGTCATATGGCCCACATTCTTGGCCACCTCGGTGATGAGTTGGACCGCGGTCGCACCGGTGCCGATGACACACACCCGCTTGTCGCTGAAGTCCAGGGGCTGCTTGGGCCACTGGCCCGTATGGAAACTCGGGCCGGTGAAGCTCTCACGGCCCGCAAAGTCGGGAATATACGGCGCGGACAGGACGCCAATGGCGGTAATCAGAAACCGCGCCCGCGCCCGCTCGCCGGTGTCGGTCCGGACCTGCCAGCACTGCGCGGCCTCGTCATAGCTTGCCGCGCTGACCCGGGTGCTGAATCGGATGTCGCGGCGGAGGTCGAACTTATCCGCCACGTGGTTGAGATAGCGCTCGGTCTCGGGCTGGCCGGCAAAGTGTTCGCTCCAGTCCCATTCCTGCAAGAGTTCCTCCGAGAACGAATACCCATAGGTATAACTCTCGGAATCGAAACGCGCGCCCGGATAACGGTTCCAATACCAGGTCCCGCCCACACCCGTGCCGGCCTCGTACACCCGCACCGAGAGTCCCAACTCCCGGAGGCGGTATAACTGGTACAGGCCGGCCACCCCGGCCCCGATGACGATCGCGTCAAACTGGTCGGTCGCCTGGGTACCGACGGGCTGCGGGTCGTGAGCAGACGTTGCCATGTGTTCCTCTGCTTCTCTCTCTGCTAGGCGGCTTTTCTCCGGCTTCGCGTGGTTTTGGCAGCCTTCGCGGTCGCGCGCTTTTTGGTGCTCCGCTTGGCCTTGGCTCTGGTCCGCTTCTTTTTGGCCTCATCGACCATCAACTGAATCGTCCGCCAGTCCAGCACATGGGCGATATTACCGTTCTCGTCGTGGAAACCGACCGGCCCATAGACGTTGGCCAGATAGATGGTATCAACCGGATGTGAGGTGGCTTCATGTACCGCCCCGGCCGGCTCATACACCCAGTCCCCGGCCCGCGCAGACCCGCCCCGATAGTCGAAGCCCCCGGAGATGACATAGAAATCAGCCGCACCCAGATGCGTATGGGGCGGGTTCACCTGGCCCTTGTCGGCCTTGATGAGCGCGCTCCAGGCCCCTGTCTCTTTACTGATCCGCAGCACCTTGAACTGATTCCCGTCGCCGCTCTGAATCCACTCTTCTGCATCGGTCCGCACCAGGGCCGCATCCAACGCATCAAATACTTGTTTCGCTTTTGCCATTCCGAGTCCCTCCTTTTACTATCAATTCAATCGACCATTGTAGTCAGGCCGGGCAAAAGTGTGCAAGGGGTTGGGCAACGAGACACGGGTCGATATTGAGCACACGCCGAACCAGGACTATAGTGGCCAGCCGGAGGACTCTGCTCGGCAACCCATGGCACGAGCAGCCGACGAGCCGATGGCAGCGCCCACGATTGAGCGACATCGCACTGCAATCACGCGGACCGACCTCTCCCGTCCGGTCCGTCTCGCGCTTGAGGACGGCCTGATCACCCCGGAGACGAGCGTCTTTGATTATGGCTGCGGGCGGGGCACGGATATTCTGCATCTCAGACATCGGCAGATTCTCTGCCAGGGCTGGGACCCGGCCTATTTCCCGGACACCGAGCGAACGCCGGCCGATATTGTGAATCTGGGCTATGTGGTCAACGTGATCGAAAACCCAGGCGAGCGCACCGACGCCCTCCGCCGGGCCTGGGCACTGACCAGAACAGTGCTGATTGTGTCCGCCCGCCTCAGCCTCGAAGCGGCGCTCGATACGCTGACCCCCCATACCGACGGGGGCATTACCCGCCGCGGGACCTTCCAGAAATTCTTTGAACAGCAGGAACTCCGCGAGTGGATCGACACGGTGCTCGGCGCTTCGAGCGTGCCGGCCGGACCGGGGATTTTCTATGTGTTTCGGGACCCGCAGCAACGCCAGTCTTTTGCCGCCTCGCGCTATCGCCGCCGGTTCACGGTGCCGCGCCAGCGTCTCAGCGAGGTCCTGTTCGAGCAGCATAAAGATATCCTGGAGCCGCTGATCGAATTTCTGACGGCCCGGGGCCGCTTACCGGAGGACACGGAGCTGCCCGAGACGGAAGACATTTGCCAGGCATTAGGCAGTCTCAAACGGGCCTATGGCGTCATCCGGCGCGTCACCGGTGATGAAGAGTGGAATACCATTCGCGCCGAGCGGCAGCAGGATGTTCTCCTCTATGTCGCGCTCTCACGCTTTGAGGGACGTCCGCGCTTCACCCAGCTCCCGCGCGATTTACAGCGTGACGTGCGCGCGTTTTTCTCGTCCTATCGCCGCGCCTGCGCGCTGGCCGACGATCTGCTGTTTTCCGCGGGCGACCGAGCTGCGGTCGATCAGGCCTGCCGGAGCACCGCGGTCGGCAAACTGACGCGCCAAGCCCTATACGTACACGAATCCGCCCTGCCTCAACTCCCGCCCGTCCTGCGCGCCTTTGAGGGGTGTGCGCGGGCGTATATCGGGGTGGTGGAGGGCGCGAATATCATCAAGCTGCACCGCGACCAGCCCCAGATCTCTTATCTTTCGTACCCGGACTTCGAGCGCGACCCCCATCCGGCCCTGGTCAGCTCTCTGCTCGTGCCCTTGCAAACCTTCAAGATTCGCTACCGTACCTACCGGGAGTCGCCCAACCCGCCGATTCTACACCGCAAAGAAACCTTTATCGCCACCGACCATCCCCTGCATGAAAAATTCGCCCGCCTGACCCGCCAGGAGGAGAAAAAGGGGCTGTACGAAAAGCCCGAGTTGATCGGCACCCGCGAAGGCTGGCAGGTCGCCCTGGCCGCTCGCGGCCTCCGCTTGGCCGGACACCGGCTGATGCGCAAGGCTGCTCGTTAGGCTGGCTTACACTTTGCTAGTAATCAGGATAACGGCCTTCGGGTCTGGGGGGTACGACGTTCCTTACGAGCCTCGGCTATATCGGCGAGGGTGTCTTGCATAATCTCGTCCTCGGAACGACCGGCGTCTTCGGACGAGGGTTTGATCTGCGCCAGGATGGACGAAATACGGTCGGCGGCAGCATTGCGGTCCACTACATCCTTAGTAGTCGCTTCATTCATTCGGGCTTGGCTCCTATAAAAACGGTCGTCTGACTAGCTGACCTTGTGGGCCGCTTGTTCCAGGCGTTCCGCCAACCACAGCTTGATAATGGATTGACGAGTAACGCCAATGCGCGCCGCTTCTTTATCGAGCGAGGCTATCATCCAGACGGGAAAATCAACATTAACCCTTCTCTGACGCTGATTCGGACGCCGTGCGGTTGTCATATCCAAATCTTGGACAATATCGACCGTCCATCGTCGAATTTCTTATCGAACTCTTTAGCTTTCATAGATGAGAACCTCTGCTCTACGGGACCTGCGTATCGAGATATAGACATCTTATAGGATGTTTCATATTATGTCATCATGAGATTGGTGCTAGACACCAACATAATTGTCGCTGCTTTTCGGAGCCGTCGGGGGGCGAGTAATGCGCTCCTCAGACTGATTGAGACACAACGCGCGACGCTCCTGTGCTCTACGGCTCTCTTCCTAGAATATGAGGCGGTCCTGAGCCGTGCAGAAACCCGCGTGGCCACGGGTCACCGGCTCGACGACGTTGCAAGGATCATGAACGCCCTTGCTGCCCTGAGCGAGCCAGTTGACATATCGTTCCGGCTCCGACCGATGTTGCGCGACGCTGACGACGAAATGGTTCTGGAAACAGCCCTGAACGGGCATGCCGACGCCATCGTAACGCATAACGTCAAGGATTTCGGACCAGCGCACTCATTTGGGATTGAGATTACAACCCCTGGTAACATTGTAAGGAGATTGAGCAGATGACTGACACCCGCCGCTACAAGTATCCGTTGCAATTGCCAATATCACTAAAAGATACGGCGACACGTCTCGCCAGGGAGGACGGCGTCTCGCTCAATCAATGGATTGTCGCCGCCGTTGCCCAGAAGGTCGGCGCCGTCGAGACTGCGGAGACTTTTCTCCGGAAGCGCGCGGCAGATGCGGTCGAGAGCGATCTGACGCACTATCTCGACAAGGCTCCGGACTTGCCGCCTGATCCAGAGGATGAGTTGCTGCGCGAGTGATGTTTGCACTACTCCAAAGAGAAGATGATTATGGCCAGTATTACGGTCCGCAACCTCGAAGAGGGACTGAAACGACGGCTCCGTATTCGAGCCGCCGAGCACGGCTGCTCCGTGGAGGAGGAAGCGCGAAATATTCTATGTACGGTCTTGGGCCAGAAGGCCGCCCCGACCTCGGCTTTGGCACCACCGACGCAGACCTTGAAGAGGCGGTGCGGCTGATTGCGGAGGCATTGACACGGTTGGCGCGGGCTGGGCTGTGTGTTGGGTCGGAGAGGTGATATTACAGGGTAGGAGAGCCGGGGCCGGCAAATTCGGCCACCGGGTCGCCGGCGATTCTGGCGTGGTACATCACCCGCGCTTCGGTCATGTCCCAGGGGCAGGCCTGGTGTAGCAGGCGGCGGTTATCCCATAGTACGGCGTCGCCGGCAGTCCACCGGTGATGATAGACGCGCGGCGGCTGGCAGGTATGGTCCACCAGCGCCCGGAGCAATTGTTCGGATTCGGTTGGGTCCATTCCCGGAATGCCGTAGGCGTGACGACCGATCAGCAGAGACTTGCGCCCGGTCTCGGGATGCGTTTTCACCAGGGGTCTCAGCGGCGGGTCCTGGACATCCAGACCATAGCCGTTATAGTCGCCGCCTTTTTTGGCTGCAAACCCGATCTTTTTCTGTGAGTAGCGCAGGGAATGGTAGGCCGACAGGTCGGCGACTTTCTCTTTCATGGTGTCGTCAAGCGCGTCATACCCGGCGCGTAAATCCGCCCAGCCGGTTTCCCCACGAGACGCAGGCACAATGTGGGCCGTGAACACCGCGCCCTTGGCCTGCACGGGCATATAGGTGCTGTCACAATGCCAGCCCATATTCCCTTTGAGCACTTGAATCATCTCGTCGGAATCGTCTTCGACGCGAATGCTGCCGTCTTTTTTGACGTTGCTGATCGGCACCAGATCAAACTCCAGCTCACCGAAACGTTTGGCAAATTCGACCTGCTGGTCGTTGGAGAGATGCTGGTCCGGGAAGATGAGCAGCGCGTACTCAAGCCAGGTGTCGTACAGCCGGCTGAAGGTTGTCTCGTCAATTTCGGCCAGCTTGAGTCCGGTTACGGTCGCCCCAAAGCTCGCGTCGAGCGGTTTAACATGAAAATCTGTCATCGGTCTGCGTCCTCCTGGGTTGCCTCAGCATGACGTGCGGAAGAAAACCTGTCAATCCGTTTCATATTTTGCTTGTCCGGCTAAGCCGCTTTTGCTTCGATCTCGAACCGGACACGCAAGCCGGCCCGAGCTAACATGTTGATAAGTTTATCGATGCTAAAGCGGCTAATCTCTCCCTTCATCAAATTACTGATACGAGGCTGGGTATCACCAAAGAAGGCCGCGGCTTCAGCCTGAGTCCAGCCCCGGTCTTGAATGTATTGCCGCAGGTCGAGCATGAGGTCGGCACGGATTTTCAAATTGGCTGCTTCTTCTGCATCAAATCCCAGATCCTCAAAGACATTGTCTTGGCCTCGTGTGACGCTCATGACCTTACCTCCGTTTTCGAGCTTGTTGATACTGCTGCGCGATTCGATAGCGCTGCTGGCCGATTTCAATGTCTTGCTTCGCCGTCTTTTGCGTTTTTTTCTGAAAGGCATGTAGCACGTAGATTACTTCCTCAAACTTCGCCACATAAAACACACGGTACGCCCCTCCAGCACGGATACGAATCTCCTGGACTCCAGAACCAGGGGCGGGCATAGGCCGAAAATCCGTTGGCTCCTGTCCGCGCTGAATCGCTCGCAATTCGAGCCCGGCTTTCCGTTTGGCCTCTGGTGGAAATTGACGGAGGTCATCCAGCGACGATCCAATCCAGGCGAGCGGTTTATCACTCATATATACCTGATATGGCATATCGAGTGTTGGCTGATATTGTCAAGCAAAGACTGTTACAGGCAGTGGTCCAGTCTAAGCTGTAAGCCGTTGTCTTTACCAGGCTTACTGTCCACCTGCATGAATGTTCCGGTTAGGAAACGCGCGCCCAAATGTCGTCACGGCGATGCAGCATACTGGTATGACGGGGACCACGTTCATACACCATAATCCGCATCCCTTGACTCTCGTTCAACGGGAAATAGTGATGTCGGTCACCGGACGGCTCGACCGTGAGCCCCTTCGCTCCGGGTGCCAACGGACTACCATCACAGTTGACCATGGTAATGCCCTTGGCCGCCATGTGGTCATAGAACGCATCGAGATCGTCCACTTCGGCAGCCACTTCCATGGCATAGCCATCACCTTTTTCTTTGAGAAGATCCCGTACATACCCGGCTGACGTAGGCTGAACCAATTGCACCCAAACACCATTGGCCTCAATAAACGCGCATTGCATATCACCAAGGTTGGTCGCGCCCCCGTCAAGGCCAAATTCAGCGGGATGGCGCTTGAGTCCCATGACTTCGGTATAGAATGCTGCCGTCTTCGACAGGTCTTCGGCAAGAATGCACACGCGATCAATGCGCGGACTATGCGGCCGGGGTTTTTCATTCACCCACCCCTCGTCGCGAATGTTTAGGAGGTTGGTCGCATCGTCCAGCCGCCGTTCGTAGACTTCAATGGTCGTCCCACAACTGATGTCTGCCGGCCAGTAGGCAATGAGCTGTCCGGTCTCAGCGGTCGCCGCATCCCCACGTACGCTTTCTTGGATTCTGCCACCATCTTTGAGTGGAGAGCCGTCCATGCTGAGCATCTGAATGCCTTGCGCGTCCATCTCCTCAAGCACCTTTTGATAGTCCGCATCAACCGCTTCAAAATTAACCTCAACAATGGCGCCCTCACCAACCTCTTCCAGTATTTCCATGCCGGGTCCGGGGGATGTCGGTAAAACCAACTCCAACCACAAGCCACCGCCATGAACGAAGACCGCCTTCATGCCGCCTGTTGTTTCGTCTTCCGTGCTGACCTCAACCACCATGGGGTGGCACTTCCAGCCAACCGTCTCGGTCAGGAACGCAGCCGTTTTATCGATGTCTTCTACCCAGACTGCTAGATGATCGAGTCGTAATTTGGGCTTTCCCCGCTCGTTCGGCATAACCTCCTCCTGGCACGTGAACAACGCTGCAAAAAAATGAATCAAATCAGAAGAAGCTTAGCAAGAAAAAGCCCTTGCAGACACAAGGGCTTGAGCAGAGCCACCCATCGGATTTGAACCGACGACCTACTGATTACGAATCAGTTGCTCTACCAACTGAGCTAGGGTGGCGCGTGTTCTGGCAGGGATTCTACCAGTGAGGCGAACTGCGGGGCAAGCCCGATGCGCTTCAGTCAAGCCGCTGCAATAACTCGCGCGCGGCCTGAGCCGGGTCGGCCGCCGCACTGATGGCCGAAATCATGGCAATCCCATGCGCCCCGGTCTCCAGTACTTCAGCCACGCGCCCGGTCTTGATCCCGCCAATCGCAAAAACCGGCACTGCACTGTGAGCGACTGCCGCGCGTAAGCGGTCGAGCCCCTGTGGCTCGCCATAGGCGGCCTTTGAGGGGGTGTAATAAACGGGGCCGAAGACAATAAGATCGGCTTTTTGGGCTGCGTCGATTTCTTGCGGGGAATGGGTTGAAACACCGATGAGTTTCCCGGCTCCCAGCAGACGGCGGGCGTCTTCAACCGAAAAAGAGTGCTGTCCGAGATGGACGCCGTCGGCTTCAACGGCGAGAGCGACGTCCAGGCGGTCGTTGACCAGCAGTTGCGCCCGATAGCGCAGGGTCAGCGCCCGAAGCTGCTCGGCTAATGCGTACAGCTCGCGGCCTTCGAGGTCCTTTTCCCGGAGTTGAACGGCCCGCACCCCGCCGTCGAGGGCGGCGTGCACGACATCGGTGAGGGGCCGGTTGACGGTCTGGGTGCGGTCGGTGACGAAATACAGGCGAAAGTTGAGCATCGGTCGGACGGCTGGGGAAACCCACCCCGGCCTTCGGCCACCCCCCCCCCAGAAGGGGATGGAGTGATTGGCTAGGCGATCATTCCGTCGAGTGGGCTGGAGGCGGTGGCGTACAGCTTTTTGCCCATGCGCCCGGCCAGATAGGCTTTGCGCCCGGCTTCCACCCCCTGGCGCATGGCATCCGCCATGAGAATGGGATCTTTTGCCGCGGCAATGGCCGTGTTCATCAGTACCGCGTCACAGCCCATCTCCAGGGCAACCGCGGCGTCCGAGGCCGTGCCCACCCCGGCGTCAACGATCACCGGCACGCTGCTGTGTTCGAGGATGATACGGATATTATACGGATTGCGGATGCCGAGCCCGGAACCGATGGGCGCCGCCAGCGGCATGACCGCGGCGCAACCCATGTCTTCGAGCTTTTGACAGGAGATCGGGTCGTCATGAATATAGGGCAGGACAATAAAGCCGTCGTCAACCAGGGTCTTGGCCGCCTCAAGCGTACCCGGAATATCGGGGAAGAGGGTCTTGTCATCGCCAATGACTTCCAGCTTGACCATATTACCCACCCCGGCCTCGCGGGCCAGGCGGCAGGTCCGCACCGCGTCGGCGGCGTTATAGCAGCCGGCCGTGTTGGGTAGGATGGTGTACTGCTTGGGGTCAATATAGTCGAGCAGATTTTCCTGGTTGGGGTCGGTGATATTCACGCGGCGGACCGCAACCGTCACAATATCGGCCCCCGAGACCTCAATCGCCCGTTTGGTTTCCGCGAAATCCTTATACTTGCCCGTGCCGACAATAAGCCTGGAATGATATTCCTTGCCTGCGAGTACAAAGGGGTCTTTGGGGCCTTGCATGGCGTCCTCACTGTGTTGATCTGTGCGCACTCTGACTAGCAGCCGCCGCCAACGAAGTGTACGATTTCAACCTCATCGTCCGCCTTCAGTGCGCAGTTGACGTACTCGTCACGGGGAATGATATCCCGGTTGACCTCAACCGCGATCCGCTTATTTCCAAGGCCGAGTTCTTCGACTAAGGCTGCGATAGTGATGCCCTCTCGGCACTCCCGCACATCGCCGTTGAGCCGCAATGTCATCGCGGCCCACCATATGCCGACGGGTTTCCCTTTACAACCCAGGAGGCTTCTGGTATTCCCCTGTCTGCCCATCCAGGCATATCTAGATGGACATCTTTCCAACCCGTTATCATCAAGGAGTATCCCATGGCTACTGTCACCCGCGCCCTGATTAGCGTGAGCGACAAACGTGGCGTTGTTGATCTGGCCCGTGGCCTGGCCGAGCTTGGTATCGAAATTCTCTCAACCGGCGGCACGGCCAAAGCGCTGACCGCAGCCGGCGTTGCGGTGACCCTGGTTGAAGACTTTACCGGCTTTCCCGAAATGCTCGATGGTCGGGTCAAGACCCTGCACCCCCGCATACACGCCGGGATTCTGCACCGCCGGAGCGACCCCAGCCATCTCCGGGCCATGACTGAGCATGATCTCAAGGCCATTGATCTGGTGGTGGTCAACCTCTACCCGTTCGAACAAACCGTGGCCAGGCCGGACTGCCGCTTTGCCGATGCGATTGAAAACATCGATATCGGCGGGCCGTCTCTCTTGCGCGCTTCAGCCAAAAATCACGCCGACGTGGGCGTCGTTGTTGACCCGGACGATTATCCGGTCATTCTGACCGCGCTCACACAGGACGGCGCCCTGTCGGCCGAGTACAAGCTCGCCCTGGCCAAGAAAGCCTTCCGGCTCACCGCTCGCTACGATGGCGCCATTGCCGATTACCTGGGCAGCCTCGACGGAGAAGAGCGCCGGCCTTTTGGCGACACCCTGCATCTGCAATACACCAAGGCCCAGGACCTCCGCTACGGAGAAAATCCGCACCAGTCCGCGGCCTTTTACCGCAGCCCGGTCGTCCGGGAAGCGTGTATTGCCAACGCCACACAGCTCCAGGGCAAGGAGCTGTCGTATAATAATATTGTGGATGCCAACGCCGCGTTTGCCCTGCTCCAGGAGTTTGATGAAACGGCCGCGGTGGCCATCAAGCATACCAACCCGTGCGGCGTGGCCACCTCGACGGAGTCTCTGGCCGACGCCTTTCGGAAGACGCGCGCCTGCGATCCGGTTTCCATCTTTGGCGGGATTGTTGGTTTGAATCGTGAGGTTGATACGGCGACCGCCCAGGAAATCCTGAACCTGTACGAACAGGGCTTTCTTGAGATTGTGCTCGCCCCCGGCTATGCGGCCCCGGCCCTGGAGATGCTGGCCTCGTCCAAGCGACTCCAGAACATCCGCTTGCTGGAAATCCCGGAGATCGTCGACGCGCAGCCGGCCCGCTACGAGGCCAAACCGATTGCCGGCGGCCTGCTGTATCAGGAACGCGATACCGGCCAAGTCAATGTGCAAGACTGCGAGGTCGTGACCAAGCGTCGGCCGACCGACGCGGAGTACCAGGCATTGGCCTTTGCCTGGCGGGTGTGCAAACACGTCAAGTCCAACGCCATTGTGCTGACCTCAAGCGATCAGGTTGTTGGTGTGGGCGCCGGTCAGATGAGCCGGGTTGACTCGGCCAAGATCGCCGTCTCCCGGGCACACGACCTCGGGCTGGACACCCACGGTAGCGTGGTCGGCTCGGACGCGTTTTTTCCCTTTCGTGATGGGCTCGACGTGGTGGCTCAGGCCGGCGCAACCGCCGCGATTCAGCCCGGCGGCAGCCTGCGCGACAAGGATGTTATCGCGGCTGCGGATGAGCACGGCATGGCCATGCTGGTCACCGGCATGCGGCATTTTCGGCATTAGCCATGATTCGGCGTTAGCAATGAAAATATTGGTGATCGGCAGCGGCGGCCGGGAACACGCCCTAGTGTGGAAAATTCGCCAGAGCCCGCGCGTCTCAAAAATCTACTGTGCGCCGGGCAACGCCGGGATTGCCGACCAGGCCGAGCCGGTTGCGCTGGCCGCGGATGACGTCGATGGGCTGTGCGCGTTTGCGGAAAAAGAACGGATAGGGCTGACGATTGTCGGTCCTGAGTTGCCGCTGAGTCTCGGGATCGTCGATCTGTTTGAGTCGCGGGGTCTGCGCGTGTTTGGCCCGAACCGGGCTGCGGCTCAACTCGAAAGCAGCAAAGCCTTTACCAAAGAACTCTTGCAGCAGCAGAGTGTGCCCACCGCCGCCTTTGGCGTGTTTCACGACCCGGACGAAGCCAGCCGCTATATCGAAAAAGTCGGGGCGCCGATTGTGGTCAAAGCCGACGGACTGGCCGCGGGGAAAGGCGTCCTGTTGTGTGCCACCCAGGCCGAAGCCCAGGCCGCAATCACTACCATTATGCGCGAGCGTCAGTTTGGCGCAGCGGGCGACCAGGTGGTGATTGAAGAGTTTTTACGCGGCGACGAGGCTTCGTTTCTGGCGTTGACAGACGGAAGCCATATTCTTCCTCTGGCTTCTTCTCAGGATCATAAGCAAGTCTTTGACGGCGACCAAGGGCCGAATACCGGTGGGATGGGAGCCTATTCGCCGGCGCCGGTCGTCACCCCGGCGCTGACCGATCAGATTGTGCAGGGCATTCTCACTCCGGTCGTCCAGGGGCTCAGACAACGCAACATTGTGTATAAAGGTGTCCTGTACGCCGGGCTGATGATCCACCACGGTCAGGCGAAAGTCCTTGAATTCAACGTCCGCTTTGGTGACCCGGAATGTCAGCCGCTCATGCTGCGCCTCAAGTCAGACCTCGTCGAGGTCATGCAGGCCGTGGTTGATGAGCGTCTCGACCAGGTGAGCCTCGACTGGGATGACCGCGCTGCGGTGTGTGTCGTGCTCACGGCCGAGGGCTATCCGGGCAGCTATGAGAAGGGGCGGGCAATTGCCGGGCTGGAGCAATTCGCGGACTGGCAGGACGGGGCGATTTTTCATGCCGGCACAAAACGGCAGGCAGACGCGCTGGTCACCAGTGGGGGCCGCGTGCTGGGTGTGACCGCGACCGGGACGGATATTCGTCAGGCCATTGCGACAACCTATCAGGCGGTGCAACGTATTTCGTGGCCGGGTATGCACTATCGGCGGGATATCGGCCAGCGAGCGCTGGCAGGCTAAAACCGAAGGTCCCCCCCTTCTTTAAGGGGGAAGCCCGAAGGGCAGGGGGCAAACTGGAGGCCCCCCCTTCTTTAAGGGGGAAGCCCGAAGGGCAGGGGGCAAAAGAACCATGGCACAGATTCGTCCCTTTCGCGCGCTGCGCTATAATCCGACAGTGGTTGGCGATTTGAAAAACGTCGTCTCCCCGCCGTATGACGTGATCAGTCCACAACAACAAACGCTCCTCCACCTTCAGAGTCCGTATAACGCTACCCATCTCGATTTCAATACGGCAGACGATCCCTATACGACAGCGGCCCAGACCTTTCAGACCTGGCTGTCCCAGCAGGTTGTCCAGCCCGACCCGGAGCCCGGCTTCTATTGCTACACGCAGGAGTTCACGCTCCAGGACGGCCAGTCACGGCGCCGGACCGGTATTTTTGCTGCGCTACGGGTTGAAGATTTCGAGTCCGGGGTCATTCGCCCGCACGAACGCACCTTTGAGCGGGCCAAAAAAGATCGCCTCGCCCTGCTGCGTGCCTGCCGGGCGCACCTGAGTTCGATCTTCTGTCTCTACGCCGGCTCAGGCTGGTCGCTCGAACACACGCTCCGGGATGCCCTCGCCCGGCCGGCTGCGGTTGAGATCGCAGACGACGCGGGTGTCACTCATCGGCTGTGGCCCATTCAGGATCCGGCAACCATTGCGGACATTACGGCTCAGCTCTCTGACAAATCACTGATTATCGCCGACGGTCATCACCGCTATGAAACTGCGCTGCAATACAGCCGCGAGCGGACGGCGGAAACCGGCGCCGGCGAAGACCGGCCCTTTCAGTACGTTCTGGCGTATTTGACCGGGGCCGAGGATAGCGGCCTGACTATCCTCCCAACCCATCGGCTCATCCGGCAGACCCGCCTGCCCAGTCCGACCAGCCTGCAAGCCGTTCTCAAGCGCGACTTTCGACTGGCCCGCTATGCGCCGGCCCACCGTCAGGCGTTTCTCAACGCCCTTTCGGCACCCGGCCCGGAGCGCCGCATCGGATGCGTCATGGCCGGAGCCGAGCATGACTGGCTGTTGTCCTTTGATGACCGCGTGACGCACGGCCTGCCCGCCTCGGCCGCCATGCGGGCGCTGGATGTCACCGTGTTGCACGATGTGCTGTTCGAGCGTTTTCTGGGCCTACCGCCTGATGTCCAAAGGCAGGCCGTCTCGTATACGAGCGATACTGACGAGGCGCTGCAACGTGTGACCGCAGGGGACGCTCAGGCCGCTTTTCTCCTGCGCTCAACAACTTTCGAGCAGATTCAGCAGGTGTGTGAAAACGGCGAGACCATGCCGCAGAAGTCAACCTATTTCTATCCCAAGCTGCTGACCGGCCTCGTGTTCTACCACCTGGAACAGGACTAGCTGCGGGCAGCGTCGATCAGAATCGTCGTCCGCCGCCACCACCGCCGCCAAACCGCCGTCGTTCCGGTGGACGGGCGGCGTTGACCTTCAGGACCCGACCCAGGACCTCTTGGCCGTTAAATTTCTCGATAATCGCGTCGGCCTCTTCTTTCGAGCCCATTTCGACAAAGGCGAAGCCCTTTGATTGCCCGGAGAAGCGGTCGGTGACAACGCTGACCGAACTGACCGTGCCAACCTCGGCAAAGACTTTTTCCAGGTCGGTGTTGCCCGCGGAATAGGGCAGGTTGCCGACAAAGAGTCGCGTGCCGGATGACTGACGGGGCGGTGAGGGCGGTCGGCTCCCAACCGGGGAAGGTCTGCCACGCCCGCTATCCCGAATGGGTGAGGGGCCACCCCGGCCGGGTTTGACCTCGTTGACAGTGAGAGCCTGTCCCTCGACTTCTTTGCCATTCAGGTCTGAGATGGCCGCCTGGGCGGCTCCTTCCGTCTCCATTTCGATGAAACCGAACCCCCGCGACAGACCGGTGGCCGGGTCGGTGATGAGTTCGGCAGACTGAAGGCTCCCAAATGGGGTGAATAAGTCTTCAAGCTCTGGAAAGCAGAGCATGGGGGGGAGATTACCAACGTACAGTTTGACAGCCAAAAATATGTCTCCTCTCGTTCCGTCTCGCCTTATCCACCCTGTCGATTCTGAGGTGGGGATGGAAAGTAGCAAATTCTCTTTTTGATTACAATAAAAGAAGAAGGGCGTATCCAGGCGTTCATTGTCCCCCTAGCGGTGAGATGATAGCATTTTTATTTTGAGCAGACTCCAACCTGATACTCCGCTTTGGTATAATATGGATACGCAAGCCTCGACCCATAGTCCGGCCCTGTCGGCGGTTATTCTGAGCGGTGGAAAAAGCTCGCGTATGGGCAGGCCGAAGGCGCTGCTGCCCTTTGACGGCAAGCCGCTCATCGCTCATCTGGTTGAGCGCCTGTCCCGACGCTTTGCCGATATCGTTGTGGTCGCCGCGCCGGACCAGACCCTGCCGTCCCTGCCGGTCACGCTCGTTCACGATGCCGTGGCTCATCAGGGTCCGGTCGGAGGCATCTGCTACGGCCTGCAAGCGATCCGCGGTGCGGCAGCCTTTGTCACGTCGTGCGATGTGCCCTTTCTCCAGTTGCCCTTTATCGACTATCTCGTCTCGCAGCTTGATCATAACGGTCGTGGCTATGATGTGGTCGTTCCCGTTTGGCAAGACCGGCTTCAGCCGCTGCACGCCGTGTATCGTCGGAGTGTCGTCCCCCATTTACAAGAACAGCTCGCCACCCAGCGCCTCCGCCCGGTCTATTTGTATGACACCGTGCCAACCCGAAAAGTGCCGGCGGCGGAGATCAAACGCTTTGACCCCGAGGGGCTGAGTTTTCTCAATATGAACACCCAGGAAGACTATCAAGCCGCCCTGGCCCACTGGCGGACGTTGTCGGCGCCCATTTCCTGCACGGTTGAGTTATTCGGCGTTGCGCGCCTGACCGCACATACCCCACGCGTCCCGCTGACCCTCTCGGCGGAGGCAACGCTCGGGGACGCGCTGACTGTCTTGGGAACGGAATGTCCCGCCCTCCTGGGTTCGGTGCTGTCTGCGGATGATGCGGGGTACACCAGCTTACGGAACGGATATACCTGCAATATCAATGGGAAAGACTTCGTTCGAGACGCACACACCCGTCTCCGGGCAGGTGACAGCCTGTTGATCTTGTCGAGCGATGCGGGCGGATAAACCATGTACGGGTTCCACGGCCGTCTGCTGCGTATAGACCTCACGACGCAGTCGTACACCTGGCAGGACATCGAAGCGTCCCGTCTCCAGGCGGTGCTGGGCGGTGTGGGCCTGGGTGCGTCTTTGCTGTACGAGTACGCCCCCCCTCGTGTGGAACCGTTCTCGGCCGATAATCCCCTCATTTTCACCAGCGCTCCACTGGTCGGAACGGGCCTGACCACCACCGCCAAGTATGCCGTTGTTACCAAGTCGCCCCTGACCGGTTTTATTGCGGATTCCCTCTCTTCCAGTTTTTTTGCCCTGGAGCTCAAGCGGGTCGGGGTCGATGCGCTGGTGATTACCGGTGCGGCCGAGCACCCTACCTATCTGCTGATAACGGACGCCGGAGTCGAGTTCCGAACGGCAGCCCATCTGGCGGGACTGAGCGCCCAGGAAACCGAAGAGCGTATTCGGCACGCCGACCGCACGGCCCAGGGGGCGGAGGTCCGGGTGGCCGCCATCGGGCGGGCAGGGGAAAATCTCATTCGTTTTGCGACCCTCAGCAACGAGGGCCGGCACGCCGGACGGGGTGGCGTCGGAGCGGTGTTCGGCGCCAAGAAACTCAAGGCCGTTGCCCTGCGGGGTCAGCGCCGGGTGGCAGTGGCCGATAAGAATGCGGTGGAAAAAATAGCCGCTACATTACGTGAGCGGAGTGTCGGGCCGCACACGGCAAAATACCGCGAGATTGGAACGGTGGCGAATCTGGCAGTCTTCGACCGGCTAGGCAGTCTGCCGACCTATAATTTTCAGAATGCTCCGTTCGCCCGGGCAGAAGCACTCAGCGGGGAAGCCTTTATCACCAATGGTTTCAGTCAGACGCACGGCTGTGCCGCATGCACAATTCGATGTGAGCGCCTGTTTCAATCCCTGAGTGGTGAGGCCCAACGACTTGAGTATGAAACCCTCTTTGCGTTGGGTCCGCTGTGCGGCATTGAGGAGCCGGACGCCGTGCTGCGGGCCGCCCGGCTGTGCGACCAGCACGGGCTGGACACCATTAGTACCGGCGGCACTCTCGCCTGGGCGGCGGAATGCGCGGACAAGGGCCTCTGGCCCGAGCTGCGCGCGACGGGGCTGTCCTTTGGCAATGCGGAGGCAATGCTCGCCCTGATTTCGGACATTGCCCACAGACGAGGAGTGGGGGCGGTCCTGGCCGAGGGCTCGCGGCGGGCGGCCGCCCACATCGGGGCCGAAGCGGAGGGCTTCGCCATGCAGGTTAAAGGCATGGAGCTGCCGGGCTACGAGCCGCGCAGCCTCAAGACCATGGCGCTCGGTCTGGCGGTCAGTCCACGCGGGGCCTGCCATAACCGTTCGGGGGCGTATGAGGCGGACTTCTCGGGTCAAGTCGATCGTCTGCAAGCCGATGCCGGCCGTGGAGCGCTGGTTGCCGCGTCCGAAGATTTCTCCGCGGTCCTGGATTCACTAATTGTGTGTAAGTTTTTACGTAAGTGTTTTGATGATTTTTACGTCGAAGCAGCCCAGCTTATGAGCGCGGTAACGGGGTGGGATTACACCGCTGCCAATCTCATGCGGGTTGGCGAACGTATCAACACGCTCAAGAAATTGTTTAATATGCGCGAGGGCTGGCGGCCCGCGGACGACTGGCTGCCGCCCCGCCTCTTAACCGAGCCGTTGTCGAGTGGCGTTGTTCAGGGAGTGAGCCTGACCCCGGATGAGCTCCGCCTGATGATTCAAAGCTATTATGCCGCCCGAGGCTGGAACGAGCAGGGATTGGTCAAGGAGGAGAAAAAGCGGGAATTGGGGCTCTGAGGTCCATGTCAAAGGTAGAAAGACTGGAGGACCTGTAATGGACTGGCTTGTCATCTTTGCTTTTGCCGTCTTTCTGACCGGTCTCGGTATCGTGGCCGGTGAGGCGATTTCCCATGCCCGCAAATCATCCCCGCAGAAGCCGACGAAACCGACCCAATAGTGACGTTATTGAGCAGGGAGTTTATTTACGTAGCAAAGGAGCGGGCTTTTCATATGTACGAATCAAAAAATGTCTTCGGCGAAAAACTCCAGGTGTGCAGTTCGCGACCGTTAACCGGTTTTTATCGGGACGGCTGCTGCAATACCGGCAGGGAAGATGTCGGCCTGCATACCGTGTGTACCCAGGTTACCGAAGAATTTCTGGCCTTCTCCAAGGCAAAGGGCAACGACCTGAGCACGCCCCGCCCGGAGCTTGGCTTTGCCGGACTCCAGCCCGGAGACTGCTGGTGTCTGTGTGCGCTGCGCTGGAAGGAAGCCTACGAGGCCGGGGCCCCACCCGTAGTGATACTAGCCTCCACCCACGAGGCCACCCTCGAACATATTCCCCTGGCGCTGCTGAAAGAACACGCCCGGGATCTGCATTAGAGAGGGTCCTCTAGCAGGAGAGTGGTGGGGTGGCAGTGATACCCGCTCTCCCTTCTTTGCTGTTCAGATTATCCAGATGGGCGCGTCGGTCTCCTCTGGGAGGAAGACTAATGTGACGGCTTAGCTACCACCACGTTTTGGTAGCGGGCCAAGCAACTTGATTTCTTCATCTTCCGTATGGTAGGGACTCTTCCAATAAACGAAACTGGGTTTGCGGACATTCGACCCCTTCATTAACCATTTGTTCTTCTCGGAAAAATCTGAGTTTTGAATCCTCCCAATATTCTTCATTTTTCTCAATCGATACCCAGCGCCGATCAAGTTCTTCCGCCACCATGCCGGTTGTGTTCGAGCCGGCGAACGGATCAAGCACCAAATCGTCAGGGTCGGTGCAGAAGTTGATGAAAAACCGGGGGAGTTCGGCGGGAAATCTGGCAGGATGAATTTTTCTCCCCGCCGCCTTCAACCCGTTCAGATAGGTGCTGTTGCTTTCATTGTTGCCGCATCGAATGAGGTTGGGCGGAATCGAGCCGCCTTTATGGTCGGCAAAACTCTTTTTAATGATATGTCCTGATGGACGCCGGGTTGCAGACACGCCACGCTTGATGAGCCGCAGCATGTCCTTGGAGTACGGCTGCAAAACATCCGCGTTACACGCTTTCGGGAAGTCTGTCTTCCCTAACCAATAAATATATTCAACAGAATCCTTGACACGAATTCTACGGACGTTGACCCATTCGGCAGGCGCCGGCATCTTGGCCGGATTATACCAGAAGAACTCCTGGCAGAGTTTGAACCCGAGGTTATCGCACAGATGCAGAAGAAGCCGGAAATGATACAGGGAGCGAGTCGGGCTTCCGGGTGTCCACGCCCCACCAATGTTTAAGGCAAAACTTCCCTCTGGCTTCAAAATCCGTCTGATCTGCTCACAGAACGGACTTATCCAGTCAATGTAGCTGTCTTGGTCGGCATTCCCGTATTCCTTCTTGAAGTGGAGGGCATAAGGGGGCGATGTGACAACGAGGTCAACAGAATCGTCCTTCAGCTCCGAAAGAATGTCTATTGCGTCAGAACAGTAAGCCGTACCAAGGGACGTTTTGTAATGCTTTTTCGTCATCGCGGCTCGTTCTCAAGAAGGACGTTCAGAGAACTATGCCACGGAGGGCCAAAATTGGAATGTGGCAACGGCACCCGGTGCATAACAGCCAGATTGTGAGGATACTTGGCGTGTCTCGTGAGGTGCCGTGAGCGGATAAACATGAGGTCAGTCCAGCTATGAGTCTTTTTGCCCATACACACGGCGAGAGTGGCGAAATGATCGTTATTGTAAAAACGGAAGCTTGGATCGTTATTCGAGGTGCGAGTCTTTTGGGTCTCAACTGTAGGCGACATCAACACCGCCTTTTCTGTACGCTTCATCTACATCCCGGATGTTCTTGCACTCAATAAGTTGCCCAGAGCCATCGCCTGGCAACCAGATAGTGTAATCGGGGTAGCCGTCTGAGTCGTGCTCTTCAAAGTCGTGCAGTATTCCCGCGTCACGCAACGCTTGGAGCTTCTTTCCGAGATGAACTTCCGCTACGGCTCCTTCCAGAGTGACCTTTGCTCGAAATCGGCGATTGATGGCATCGAGTAATTGCTCTGCTGTCAGGTCATATTCATGTTCAAGTGGATGTGGAATTAAGAATTTCTTTCATGGTCGAACCCGACTCGCCCACTAGCTTTGGAGTCGTATGATTTTGTCGATTTTGGTTGTAATAGTAGACCTCTCAAAAGTCACCCAGGATTACCTCTCCTCATCTTGTTCTGTCCTTCGGCAATCCTCACCCAAACAACCGCCTCACCGCATACCGAAAGCCCGGCAGCACATCCTCTCCGCTTAGCTCGTCGTCTTCCCCCAGCGCCTGCACGTCGCGCGGCGAGCGATAGACGTAGACGGTTCGCGTGGCGGGTTCTATGACCCACACCAAACGAGTCCCGGCAGAGAAATACTCGGCGATTTTGGTTTGCACGGCACTGAAACGATCTGAAGGAGAGGTGACCTCAACCGCCAGGTCCGGTGCAAACGGCCAATACGTTTTGGGAATACCGGTCTCGGGAATGCGCGCCTTGGCGATAAATGCGGCGTCTGGAGCTCGAACGCTATCAGGGGCGCGTTGTAAGATGAAGCCAGTTTCCGCGCCGCTACAAATGCCCAAATCGTGCGCTTCAACGTATTCGTCAAGAATACGGCCGATCCGGACTGTCAAAACTCCATGCTCGCCCCCAGTCGGTGCCATACGAATCAGCTCTCCTTCGACGAGTTCGTATCTGTAGTCGTCATCGGGCAGGTCAAACAGTTCTTCGGCGGTCATGGGTACGGGCTGGGTGAGAACGGCCATCGGCTTCTCCTTCGTACACGTCTCTCTACTCGTCTCATCCTTCGACTCCAGGCGCGCTACGCCTTACGCTCAGGACCGACGGCCCCCCTCCCGTTCGTCCTGAGCGTAGCGTTAGCGAAGTCGAAGGACATGTTTACTCCTTTCAGCCTTCCGCGGTGCGGCTGACGCTGACCCGGACCGCGCAGTATTTGAACTCGGGAATTTTCCCGTAGGGGTCCAGCGCTTCGTTCGTCAGCAGGTTTGCGGCGGCTTCCTGATAGCAGAAGGGGATGAAAATCTCGTTGCGTTGCAGGCCGGCGTCCACCCGTGCGTAGGCGGTAATCTCGCCCCGGCGGGAGGCAATGGTCAGGAGGTCTCCCTCTGCGCCGTCCAGCGCGGCCAGGTCTTCAGGATGGATGTTGATCACGGGCTGCGGTTCGATGGCGTCCAGGACGCTGGCCCGGCGAGTCATCGCGCCGGTATGCCAGTGTTCGAGCTGGCGACCGGTAATCAGCACAAACGGAAACTCGGCATCGGGCAGTTCGTCGGCGCGAATCAGACGCGCGGGGACGAACTGGGCTATGCCGTTCGATGTCGGGAAATTCTTTTGAAACACCACCGGCCAGCCTGGGTCGTCTGCGGTCCAACAGGGATAGGTCACGGAGTCCTGATGTTCGAGCCGTGACCAGCTGATTCCCCCGAGGGCGGATATGGCCTGGCGCATCTCTGCGTAGACCGCCGCGGTGTCGCGATACTGCCAGTCCAGTCCCAAACGGCGCGCCATGTCTTGAATGATGTCCAGGTCCTGACGGGCCTGGCCCGGCGGGTCGAGCGCTCTGCGGGCGAGCTGGACGCGCCGGTCGGTGTTGGTGAACGTGCCGGTCTTCTCCGGGAGCGCGGACGCCGGCAGGATCACGTCGGCAAACGCCGCGGTCTCGGTCAGAAACAGGTCCTGCACGACCAGATGGTCGAGCTTGGCCAGGGCCTGCCGGGCGTGATGCAGGTTGGGGTCGGACATGGCCGGGTTTTCGCCCATGATGTACATGCCGTGCAGCCGGTCGGCGAGAATGGCGTCCATGATCTCGACCACGGTCAAACCGGCTTGCGGGTCCAGGGAGACGCCCCACAGGGCCTCGAAGCGCTGCCGCACCTCCTCGTTGTCGACCCGCTGGTAGTCGGGGAACATCATGGGAATCAGGCCGGCGTCAGAGGCTCCTTGAACATTGTTCTGGCCGCGCAAGGGATGGAGTCCGGTCCCAGGACGACCGATCTGTCCGGTCATCAGGGCGAGCGCGATGAGACAGCGCGCGTTGTCCGTGCCGTGGATATGCTGCGAAATGCCCATTCCCCAGAAAATCATGGAACCCGACGCGGTGGCATAGCGCCGGGCAACCTCCCGGATGGTCCCGGCGGCAATCCCGCATACGGGCTCCATCTCTTCGGGGCTGAAGCCGGCCACGTTTTGCTTGATGAGCTCAAACCCGGCGGTGCGCTGCTCGATAAACTCCCGGTGCACCAAGCCCTCCTCGATGATGGTGTGCATCATGGCGTTGAGCAGGGCCACGTCGGTATCGGGTTTGAATTGGAGATAATACGCCGCATGGCGAGCGAGCTCGGTCCGACGGGGGTCCATGACCACCAGCGTCTTGCCCGCTTTGGCCGCGTTCTTCATAAAGGTCGCCGCAACCGGATGGTTCTCCGAGGCGTTGGAGCCGATGACGATAATGCACTCCGCCTCGGCCACGTCTGCCACCTGGTTGGAAACCGCGCCCGACCCAATGCCCTCTAAGAGGGCGGCGACCGACGAGGCGTGGCACAGCCGCGTACAGTGATCGACGTTGTTCGTCCCAAACCCGGTCCGCACCAGCTTTTGAAAAAGATAGGCTTCTTCATTGCTGCCTTTGGCCGAGCCAAATCCGGCCAGGGCCTGGCCGCCCTTTTCGTCACGGATTTTTTTGAGGCCGCTGGCCGCCAAGTCGAGCGCTTCTTCCCAGGAGGCTACACGAAAGACATCCGAAGGATCAGCCGGGTCGATCGTGATCTCGGTGGACTTGGGCACTCCCGATTTTCGGATTAAGGGTTGGGTGAGCCGGTGCGGATGGGTGATATAGTCAAAACCGTAGCGGCCTTTCACGCACAGCCGGCCGTGGTTGGACGGACCGTCACGCCCGGTGACCTGTAGAATGGTGTTGTCTTTGACGTGATAGGTGAGCAGACAGCCCACCCCGCAATAGGGACACACGGAATCCACCGTTTTGTCCGGCTCAATCAGTCCCACCTCCTTGGCCGGCATGAGCGCCCCGGTAGGACAGGCCTGGACGCACTCACCACAGCCAACACAGGAACTGCTGCCCATGGGGTCGTCTACATCGAAGACGATCTTGGCCTGGCTGCCGCGCAGGGCGTAGCCAATGACATCGTTCACCTGCTCCTCACGACAGGCACGCTGACAGCGGGTGCACTGAATACAGGCGTCGAGATTCACGGCGATGGCCGGGTGAGACCCATCCGCTTGCGGCTGCCGACGCGGGGCGAAGCGCGGTGGGCCGACTTCCAGCGCGTCTGCCCAGGCCGCCAGTTCGGAGTCGCGGGTATAGGCGGTCTCGACAACGTCCGAGAGCAGCAGTTCGAGCACCATCTTTTGGGAGAGGCGGGCGCGCTCACTCGTGCTCGCCACCTCCATGCCCTCCTGCGGTGTCCGGCAGCAGGCAGGCGCAAGCGGACGCTCCCCCTTCACTTCCACCACACAGGCGCGACAATTGCCGTCCGGCCGGAGCCCGTCCTTATAGCACAGGTGAGGAATGTCGACGCCGTGACGACGGGCGGCCTGGAGAATGGTTTCACCAGGCAGGGCGTCGACCACCCGCCCGTCCAGGAGAAAGGAGGTCGGCTTGGCGCTTTCGGGAACGGCGGTCATGAGGCAAGCTCCTCTGGGAAGTGTTGGATGATGCTGCGCAGCGGGTTGGGCGCGGCCTGGCCTAAGCCACAAATCGAGGCGTCGCCCATGACTTGGGCCAGTTCTTCAAGCAGGGGCACATCCCAGCGGTCTTGCGCCATAAGCCCGGCCGCCTTCCGTGTCCCCACGCGACACGGCGTACATTTTCCGCAGGACTCATGCGAGAAAAAGCGCATCGCATTGAGCGCCGCGGCCTTGGCGCTGTCTTGATCGGACAAAACGATGATCGCCGCGGAACCGATGAAACAGCCGTGGGGTTGCAGGGTGTCAAAATCGAGCGGCAGGTCGGCCAGCGTGGCGGGCAAAATACCGCCGGACGCCCCACCGGGAAAGTAGGCGTACAGCTCGTGGCCGGGCAGCATTCCCCCGCAATACTCGTCGACCAGCTCACGCAGACTGATACCGGCCGGGGCCAGATGCACCCCCGGCTTTTGGACGCGACCGCTGACCGAGAACGAGCGGAGCCCCTTACGGCCCCGCCGGCCGTGGCTCGCAAACCACTCCGGTCCGCGCTCCAGAATATCGCGCACCCAATACAGGGTTTCAAAATTATGCTCCAGGGTCGGGCGTCCGAACAGGCCGACCTCGGCCACATACGGTGGGCGCAAACGCGGCATGCCGCGTTTACCCTCGATGGACTCGATCATGCCCGACTCCTCGCCGCAGATATACGCGCCCGCCCCACGGCGGAGGTGGATGGCGGGAAGCGCCATCGGCGGGTCGGCCTCCAGGGCGGCAACCACGCTCTTGAGAATCTGGAGACAGGCCGGATATTCATCCCGGATATAGATATAGACGGCATTGATTTCGGCCGCCCAAGCGGCGATCAGCATCCCTTCCAGAAAACGATGCGGGTCGCGTTCAAGATAATAGCGGTCCTTGAAGGTACCGGGCTCGCCTTCATCAATATTGACCGCCAAGAGGCGCGGACCCGCATAGCCCCGGACGATGCGCCACTTGCGTCCGGCGGGAAAGCCGGCGCCGCCGAGGCCGCGCAAGCCGGAGTCCTCCAGTGCTTGCACGACCGCATCGATGTCGCGGCTGCCGTTGAGACACTCACCCAGGACCTGATATCCACCAGCCGCCCGATAGGCCTGATAGTCAACCGTGTCCGCCGGCAAGCTGGCGTGGGTTGCCTTGTGTTCGATGGCTTGTCTCACCCGCTCCAGGCTGGCCGTGCCGATTGGGTTCTGGCCGACCACCGCAACCGGTGCGGTTTCACACCGGCCCACGCACGGAACGCGCTGGACCCGCACCGTTTTACCGAATTCTTGCTCTAAGGCGGGCAGCAATTGTTCGGCTCCGGCCAACTCACAACTGACCGAGTCACACACTCGCACGGTGAGCGCCGGTGGCGGGACTTCTCCTTCTTTGACCACATCGAAATGGTGGTAAAAGCTGGCAACCTCGTACACTTCGACCGGAGCGAGCTGCATTTCGTGGGCGAGGGCAACCAAGTGAGCCGCAGACAGATGGCCATAGCGATCCTGGATGAGATGCAGATGTTCGATCAGGAGGTCCCGCCGGCGTGGGGCATCGGCCAACAACGTTTGGACTTCCCGGAGGGCCTGGGGGTCAACACTACGCCCTTTCGGCCGAGTGCGAAGGCCCCGTGGACGTTTTCTGCCGCGCTCCCCGTTATGTTTCATTATCTCCCCTGCCCGGACCAGAGCCTTTGTCAAAAAGGCTTGAAGAACAGAAGCATAGCCTATTTATTGGCTGTGGCTCAAGAGTCCTGCTCTTCTTGAGTACCCTTGACACCCGTGGTTTCGGTTCTTACTTTTCCGCCTCAGAGACGTTCAGTCTCGGACAAACAATAGCTCACAATCAATGAAGAAATTCGGGCTTGCCAGCGTCTATTACCGTCTACAGGTTGCCTGCACTGGCCACGACTGAGGAGAATATCCAGATTCATGGACGGAGATATTTCGGCTCTGAACGAGCGTGTGAGAGAGGAAGCAGTGTCACTGACGCGCTTACGAGATGCTATTGGCCAGGTCATTATTGGTCAGCAGTATCTCGTGGACCGCTTGCTTGTCGGGCTGTTGGCGAACGGTCACGTCCTGTTGGAAGGCGTCCCCGGCCTGGCCAAGACGCTGTCGGTGAAGACCCTGGCCCAGGCAATCAGCGCTAGCTTTCAGCGGCTCCAATTTACCCCGGACCTCCTGCCCGCAGACCTTATCGGGACGCTGATTTACAATCCGCGCGAGGGGACGTTTACCACCAAGAAAGGGCCGGTCTTTGCCAATATCGTGCTGGCGGATGAGATTAACCGGGCACCGGCCAAGGTCCAAAGCGCCCTGTTGGAGGCTATGCAGGAGCGGCAGATCACCATAGGTGAGGAAACCCATCTCCTGCCGGCGCCCTTCCTCGTGCTGGCCACCCAGAATCCCATCGAGCAGGAAGGCACCTATCCCCTGCCAGAGGCCCAGGTCGATCGTTTCATGCTGAAGCTGTGGGTCACCTATCCTTCGAAGGCGGAAGAGCGGCAGATCCTGGATCGCATGGCATCCACCGCTCAGCCCGCGGCGGTCAGTCCCGTGCTGAGCACGGAGGATATTGTGCGGTTGTGCGGCCTGACCGACCAGATTTATCTGGACGATAAAATCAAGGACTATATTATTGATCTGGTCTTTGCCACGCGCGATCCCGCGGCCTACGACATCGATGTCCAGCGTTTTATTCAGTACGGCGCTTCACCGCGGGCCACCCTGTCATTAACCGTCGCCACCAAAGCATATGCCTTGCTCCAGGGGCGCGGCTATGTCACGCCGCAAGATGTGAAGTCCATCGGCCCGGATATTCTGCGCCACCGGGTCATTATTACGTATGAGGCCGAGGCCGAAGAACTGACCGCGGACAGCGTCCTGAAACATATCTTTGACGGTGTGCCCGTGCCCTAGGTTATGCTCACTTCGGAACAACTCAAAGCGGTCCGCAAGATTCATATTCGGACCAGCCATTTGGTCAACGATGTGTTTGCCGGCCAGTACCAGAGCGCGTTCAAAGGCCACGGCATGGAGTTTGCCGAGGTCCGGCAATACTTCCCCGGCGATGATGTCCGCACCATAGACTGGAACGTCACCGCCCGGACGGGCATCCCGCACGTCAAACGGTTCAGCGAAGAGCGTGAACTCACGGTAATGCTCTTGGTGGACGCCAGCGCCTCGACTCGGTTTGGCAGCGTGTCCCAGTTAAAGAGTACGATGGCGGCAGAGATGGCGGCCCTGTTTGCCTTTTCGGCCATCACCAATAATGACAAAGTCGGGCTGGTGATATTCAGCGACGAAGTCGAGCTGTCGCTCCCGCCCAAAAAGGGCCTCCGCCACGTCCTGCGGGTGATTCGTGAGGTGCTCTCCTTCCAGAGTCAGCAGCGCGGCACGAATATCACGGCCGCCCTGGAACATCTGAGTCATGTCAGTAAGCGACGGGCGGTGGTCTTTCTCATTTCCGATTGGCTCGACCCGCACGCCGCCGTTGCGCTCACTATTGCCAATCGTCGCCATGACGTGATTGCCATTGTGTTAGACGACCCCCGCGAGCTGAGCCTGCCGAACATCGGCCTGATTGAACTCCAAGATGCCGAAACCGGAGAGCGGGATCTGGTCGATACCGGTAATCGGCGGGTCCGGGAAGAGTTCGCCCGGCGGGCGGCAGCGGCCCGGGACGACAGAGCGCGCATGTTGCGGCGCGCTCACGCGGACACCATTACGGTGCGTACCGACCAGCCGTATATAGACGCTTTGCTACGCTTTTTCCGCCTGCGCGAGCAGCGGCATTAGAAGTTCCCCATGAGACGTCCACCCCGTAAAAGAGTGAACGTGCCCTCCAAGTTATACAAAGCTGCTGGCACGTTTACTCTTTTTGCCCGAAAGACGCCGCTGCCCCTGCTCCTCGCCGTGTGGTCCCTGCTCAGCCTACCATCCGTGAACTGGGCTACTGTGGACGGAGAGAAACCGACCGGTCCGGTTCACCTCCGAGTCAGCGTCGATCGGGAAGAAATCACCATAGGAGATCATCTTCGCTATACGCTTACGATCAGCGCGGAGACGGGCGTGGATGTCTCTGTCCCGCTGTTCCACCAGCGCATCGGTGACTTTGACATTATCGACTTTGGTCGGGAGCCAGACCAGCCGCAGGCGGAACGGACCATTCTCACCCGGTGGTATACGCTCACTATTTTCACGACGGGCTATCATATGCTCCCGGCCCCACGCGTGTCCTATATAACGCCTGACGGCAGCCGGCACGAAACCATAGGCGAGTCGCTGCGGGTCCATGTGGCGAGCTTGCTTACGCAGGAAGGGCAGCCGACCGATATTCGCGACATCAAACCGCCCGAAGACGTCCCCTTTAACTGGTGGCCCGTCCTCGTGGGCGGCGCGGTCCTGGTCGCGCTGACCGGTATTGGTATGGCCCTGTCCTATTTTCTGAACCGATTCCGTCGAGCAGCGGTTCTTCCGCCCCGGCCGGCCCACGAGGTCGCGCTTGAGGCCCTGTCGCACCTGCGGGCCAAGCGCCTCCCGCAAGCCGGTCAGTTCGAGGCGTACTATGTTGCCCTGTCCGCTATTGTTCGGACCTATCTGGAAGACGGACTCCAGGTACGCGCCCCGGAAATGACAACGGAAGAATTTCTTATAGCCGTCACGCGTGTTTCTTCTGCCCCTCGCTCTCGCTCCGCTCGGCGGCCCCCCAAGGGAAGGGGGGGCGACCACCCCGGCTGTCTCCCGCCGGCCCACCAGCGCCTGCTCGGCACGTTCCTGGCCCAGGCGGATTTGGTCAAATTCGCCCGGCATCGCCCCAGCCTGGACGAGAGCGATGCCGCCCATGAAGCAGCCAAACGCTTTGTGGACGAAACCCGACCGGGGCCCGCTCAGACGCTTGTCGACGGGCACAAGCAGCTACAGGAGGACCGACATGCGGCTGCATGACCCCTGGGTGCTACTGATCTGGCTCCTCATCCCGCTGGTCTTCTGGCTCCAACGGTGGGGCACCCAGGAGGCGGCGATCCGCTATCCCAGCCTGGCTGTTCTGCGTTCCCTGACGCATACGGGGAAACGACACTGGCGTTGGATTTTGCCGGTGTGTCGGGGGGCCGCCCTCTTTCTCCTCGTCCTCGCCCTGGCCCGTCCACAACTCGGCAAGGCCGAGAGTCAGTCTTACGCTGAAGGGGTCGATATTGTGCTGGCCGTTGATATTTCGAGCAGCATGCTGTCCGAAGACTTCAGTCTGGATACCGGCCGGGTCAACCGGCTGGAGGTGGTGAAGTCTGTTGTCCGGGATTTTGTGACCGCCCGAGGCGGGGACCGGATAGGCCTGGTCCTGTTCAGCGCCCGTCCCTATACCCAGTGTCCGCTCACCCTTGATCATGGCTGGCTGTTGCAGAATTTGGACCGGGCCGAGATCGGGATGATTGAGGACGGTACGGCCATTGGCTCTGCCCTGGCCACCGCGACCGGTCGCCTGGAGCACTCGGAGGCCAAGAGCAAGCTCGTGATTCTGCTGACCGATGGGCAGAATAATGCGGGCCGAATCTCTCCACTGACCGCGGCGGATGCGGCCCACACCCTGGGCGTCAAAGTGTATACCATAGGCGCAGGGACCCGCGGCATGGCGCCCTATCCGACCCGGGATCTGTTTGGCAACACGGTCTATCGTCCCATCCGGGTCGATATTGACGAGGAGACGCTGTCGAATATTGCGCAGACCACGGGAGGGCGCTATTTCCGCGCAACGGACACAGCCAGCCTCCAGGCCGTTTACGAAACAATTAGCCAGTTGGAGCGCACTCCGTTTCGGGCCCCCCTCTACCTCGATTATGATGAGATCTATCCCTGGTGCATTATGTTGGCGCTTGCCCTGGTTGGTCTGGAAACGGGCCTGCATCACACGCTCCTCCGAAAGCTGCCCTAATGGTTTGGCGCACCCCTCAGTTGCTGTGGCTGTTGTTCTGCGTTCCGCTTGTTGCCGGCCTCCTGGTGTGGGCCCTGCGACGGCGACGGCGCGCCTTGGAACAGTTCGCCCAGGCCAGTCTCCTACCCGTTCTGACGCCCGATACGGACCAGCGCGGTCACCGCTGGCGCGCCGGCCTGTTGGTCGGTACACTGACCCTGCTGATCCTTGCCCTGGCAGGGCCGCGCTGGGGGTTTCAGTGGGAAGAGGTGCGCCGTGAGGGGGCGGATATCGTTGTCGCGCTTGACACCTCGCGCAGCATGCTCGCAACGGATGTCACCCCGACGCGGCTGGATCGCGCTAAACTCGCCCTTCGGGATTTGGTGCAGCACCTTCAGGGGGACCGGATCGGGCTGGTCACTTTTGCGGGCTCGGCTTTTATCCAGTGTCCCTTGACGCTGGATTACGGGGCGTTTTTAGAGAGCCTGCGTGCCGTCACGGTCGGTATTATCCCCAAGGGTGGGACCGCCTTGGGCGAGGCCATCAAAACCGGGTTGGCGGCCTTTGAAAACCAGCCCGGTCAACATCACGCCCTGCTGATTATCACCGATGGTGAAGACCATGACGGACAGATTCAGGCGGCCAGCCAGCAGGCTGCGGCAAAAGGAATCAAAATCTACACCGTCGGGGTCGGCAGCCCGGAGGGCGAACTGATTCCGCTCAACGTGGATGGAAGACGCAGTTTTCTGAAAGACCGCCAGGGGCAGGTCGTCAAGTCGCGTTTGGATACGGAGACTTTGCAGCAGATTGCGCTGACAACCGACGGCGCCTATGTCTATGATACCGGCCCGAGTCTGGGTCTGGAGGAAATCTATACGCGCTATCTGAGCCAGCTCGAAAAGCGGGATCTCACCTCAACCCTGGAGCGTCGCTATGCGGAGCGCTTTCAGCTCCCGCTCGCCGTTGGCCTTCTCTTCCTCGCCCTGGAAGCCTGTATCCGGGACCGGCGTTCTCGAGCGGTCAGAAACGGATCATCGCCGGAACAGTTGAGTCGCCCCCTACCCCCAAGAGAAAGGGAGAACGAATCGTGAACACTGTCCAGCGACGACTCCTTCTGAGCTGTGCCCTCCTCTGTGTCGCCTGGACTGATAGTCTGCACAGCCAGGTTGTTGAGGGCAACCGATTATTCTCCGAAGGCAAATTTAGCGATGCGATCGAATCGTATGGCCAGGCATTAGTCGATCATCCCGATTCCCCGCTTCTCAATTTCAATATGGGAACAGCGCACTATAAGGCGGGCAAGTACACGCAAGCGCTGTCCTCTTTCTCACGCGTGCAAGCAAGCCCTGAAGACTCCGATAAGGATGCCGAACGGACCGCTAGGACCGCCTATAACATGGGGAATAGCCAGTATAAACTGGGCGCGCAGGCAGAGGAGCAGAACCCGCAGGCGGCCCTCGCCGCCTATACCAATGCCTTGGCCGCGTATCGACGGGCGCTTGGCACCGACCCAACGGATCAGGATGCAAAGTTCAACTATGAGTTTGTGGCTAAAAGGATAGAAGCGCTGCAAGAGAAACTTGAGCATCAACCACAGCAAAACCAACCTAGTCAGCCACATCAACCCGAACAAGAAGAGCAGCCACAAGCTGAACAAGACAACGGGCAACAACAGCCTGACGCACACGGGCAAGATCAGCAACATGCCGGAGAACAGCCAGAGGCTCCCTCTGAGACGGAGCAGGAAAGACATACTGGCCAAGATCAGCCCAACGAGATGTCCGAGGACGAGGCCCAGTCGGTGATCGATACGGCCCGCAACGAGGAGCTGAGCTCGGAGGAGTTTGCCCGGCAGGCCCAACGCGGCAGCGTGGCTGAAGCATTACGCGATTGGTAGGGAAGAAGAATGAAAAGGAGCGCATGTATTCCCTTCCTGTTTCTGGTGTTCGGACTGGTCGGTCCGGCTGCCGCCTCGGAGGTGAGTGTCCACGCCTCTGTACATCCGCAACGTGCAGCCCTCGGTGAGGCGTTGACGCTATCTATTGAGGTCAGAGGAGCCCAGGACACGCCGGCTCCGGCGCTCAATATTGACGGCTTCGAGAGCCGCTATCTCGGCCCCTCGACTCAGGTGTCTATCAGCAACGGGCAAGTCGTGGCGTCCGTGCAGCACCGCTACTCTCTCCTGACGCTCAAGCCAGGACAATTCACCCTGGGTCCATTTTCCGTGGAACATCAAGGGCGGCAGTACCACACCGACCCGCTGACCGTCACGATTGCGGCCGCCCGGCCATCGCCTTCTCCGTCGGGCAGACCGTCCTCTCCGGCGCAACAACGTCCTCAAGCCGCGAACGGCCAAAGCGGGCTGCGTCTTGAGCTCTCCGTCCCGCGCCCCGAGGTCTATCTGCACGAACGTGTTCCGGTTACGGTCAAGCTGTATATTGGAGCGGCCCGCGTATCCGATGTTCAGTATCCACAATTCAGCAAAGACGGATTCTCTGTCGAGCCCTTCTCCGAACCCACACGACAGCGGCAGACGCTGGGCGGCCAGACCTTCACCGTTCTGCATTTCGACACCGAGGTGATCCCCCTCCGTTCCGGGAGCCTGGCGCTCGGACCGGCGAGCCTCCAGCTCAACGTCCTCACCCGCCGCCGGGGCGGCTCGCCTTTCAGCGACCCGTTCTTTGATCGTTTTTTCCAGAGTGACTTCTTTTCGACGTTTTCTTCCGAACGGCGGCAGCTCACCCTGCGTTCCGCTCCCCTGACCCTCAGCGTACAACCGCTCCCGGAAGCGGGCAAACCGGACACTTTCTCAGGCGCGGTGGGCTCGTTTGAGTTGGACGTGACCGCAACCCCGCAGGACCTGTCTGTCGGAGACCCGATTACCGTTCAGATGCGTATTAGCGGTACGGGCAATCTTGCCGATGCCGCCGCGCCCACGTTTGTGCGGACTGACGGTTTCCGCACGTATGAGCCGCTTGCCGGGAAAACGCAGGGGTCAACAAAATCCTTTGAGCAAGTGCTCATTCCGCAGGACCAGACCCTGGCTGCCGTTCCCGCGGCTCAGTTCAGCTATTTTGATCCTCAGGCCCGGCGCTACCGGACGCTCGAAAGCCAGCCTATTGCCCTTGTCGTTCGTCCCCCGAAAACCACAACACGAAAAACAGTCGTAACCGGCCACCCGGATGCGCCATCGGCACGCAGTCAGGACGAGCAGGAAGCCCTGGGTCAGGACATTGTCTATATCAAAGACGGGCCCGGCTCCCTGGTTCCGTACGCCCGGCCGTGGTATCGCAGCCTTGGTTTTCTCCTATGGCAGCCCCTGCCGGTGCTGCTCTTCCTGGGTGCCTGGTGGTACGACCAGCGTCGCCGCCGACTGCGCGGCGATAGTCGCTACGCCCGTTTTACAGTGGCGGGGAAACAGGCACGACAGAGCCTGGCCCAAGCGGAGCACCATCTAACCCAGGAGGAGTATCCCGCCTTGTACACAGTGCTGGCTCGCACACTCCACGCCTATGTCTCCGCCAAGTTCGACCTGCCACCTGGTGGCATTGATACACGGGCGCTCCGCCAGCGTGGCGTCTCTCAGGCGTGTCTGGAGCAGATTGAGCGAGTTGAGGAGACCTGCGAGCAGGTGCGTTTCGCCCGAGGAACACCGGCATCCATGCGGGACAAGAGTCACGAGACCCTCTCCCTCGTCCGTCAGATTATTGACCAGCTTGAACGCGCTCACCGCCAGTTTGTTGTTTCGCCCCCTCGCCTTCGGCGGCCCCCCAAAAAAGGGGGGGCGACGCAAGCCGCTTAGCATGACGGGACCATGAGGCTGCCGCAATTGCTCCGACTTCGGCCATTTCGAGGCGTGCAGTTTACTCTTTGCGGTGTCTGTCTCTGCTGGGCGACCTGTCTGGCAGCCGCAGCGCCAACAACCCCTCAGACCACTTTTTTCCGCGCGAATACGCTCTACACGCAAGGGCAGTACGCCGAGGCAGTGGAGGCGTACGAAGCCATGCTTCAGTCCGGCCTCGTCAGCGGCAATCTCTATTTCAACCTTGGCAATGCCTATTTCAAGGCGGGACAAGTGGGAAAGGCCGTTCTGAACTACGAACGGGCACGGCGCTTCCTCCCCAGCGACCCGGACCTGGCAGCCAACCTGGGCTTCGCCCGTTCACTCACGGGCGCTGAGGTCTGTCAGCCACTCCTCTGGCAACGCGTGGTCTTTCCGCTTGCCCATAGAGCCGCCACAGACCAGTTGGTAAGGCTCACCAGTGCGGCCTATAGCCTGCTCTTCGGGGTTTTTGCCGCGTATCGTCTGTGGCCGCGGCGGCCCCAGTGGCTTCGCTCCGTGGGCTGGGGAGTCACTGCCTGCCTGGCGGTGATAACACTCTCGCTGGTGCAGCAACTGCGGACGAGCGCTTGGCAGCGACACGCCGTGGTACTCACACAAGAGGACAGTCCGGTGCGTTTTGAGCCGGCTGCGAGCGGTACGGTCCATTTCTCTGTCACCCAGGGCACGCGGGTGCAGGTGCTCGATGTCCGAGAAGACTGGTGGCAGGTCGCCCGCTGCGATGGGCGCCGCGGGTGGATAGAAAAAGATGTCCTTGAAGAGCTATAAAAGAGTCAAATGTGGACTTTTGACAGGAAACAAGAAGCATGACCCCTATTGGCTGGATATTCTTCACCGGCACTATCGTTGTCCTTGCCCTCGGCCTGTATATCTACGTGCAGGACAAAACGACCAATAAGCAGCACAAACACTGATTCTGCCGGCCTGCTGCGCGACTATTTTTACAACTGCCTTCAGTCGTCTTTTCCCGTCCTGTCCCCGCTTATTCGGGCCGGAACTTGACCAGGGTCATTTCCGCGCTCACCTCCTCAAAGGAGGCCACAACCGGCATGCCGATCGTCACTTGGTCGGGCTGGCAGCCGACGAGGTTGGTGGTGATATGCGGCCCTTCTTCGAGTTCAACAATGGCGATGACGTAGGGCACATCATCGGCAAAGGCCGGGTGCGTCGGAGCCTGGGCAATGGTGTAGGAATACAGTGTGCCCTTGCCGGACACGGGAATCCAGATAAGGTCGGCGGCTAGGCATTCCGAGCAGGCTTCACGCGGGTAAAAGATATAGGTCCCACACGCATTGCAGCGTTGAATCTGGAGTTCGTACCGTTTGGCTGCATCCCAAAAAGGCTGAGAGACTTCATTGGGATGGGGTAGGGGTTTTGTATAGTCACCCATGGTTTTCCTTTCCGTCGGCTAGACACCCAGGACGAGGCTGCACTGCTCGGCCATGATCCCGCCGTTGCCGTTCACATAGCCGATGGCGGCATCTTTGACCTGCCGGCCTTCCCCGCGCCCCATGAGTTGCCGCGCGCCCTCAATGACATGGCTCATACCACCCGCGAGCCCCGGTTGCCCAAAAGACAGTTGGCCGCCGTGGGTATTACACGGAAAGTCGCCCGCGTAGGACAGGTCGTGGTCTTCAACAAACCGACCGCCCTCGCCTTTTTCACAAAAGCCGGCGTCTTCGAGGGTCACGATAACGGTGATAGTGTAGCAGTCGTAGGGTTGTACAAAGTCCATATCCTGTGGGCCGGCCCCAGCCATGTGAAAGGCGGCTTCGGCAGCCGGTTTGACTAAGGACGTCGTCAGGCTGCGCGCGTGGGTAATGCTCGAATGGCCGCCGGCCTCACCGGCTCCGAGCAAGACTACGGGCTTGTGTGGGCCGTCTTTGGCGCGTTCGGTGCTGGTGACAATAAACGCTCCGCCCCCGGTACAGGGACTGACGATCTCAAGCAGGTGTAAGGGATCAACTATCATGCGAGAGTTCAGCACATCATCGATGTCGATTTCCTTGTTCCCGAACAGGGCGCTCGGGTTTTGACAGGCACTCTTGCGTTGGTCTACCGCAACCTTGGCCATTTGTTCCGCAGTAGTGCCGTATTCATACTTATGGCGTTGGGCGATTAAGGCATAGCCTGGGTTGGCGGCAATCAGGCCGTAGGGCGCATCGAATTCCGCCTCAATGCTCGGGAAGGGCGGCATTTGCCGCGCCCGGGCTCGCCGGTCACCCACGACGCACAGCACGGTGTTGCACATCCCGGCTTCAATGGCGGCCGCTGCCCGCCAGACCATACCAGCGGCAGAGGCGCCGCCCAACTCGACCTGGTTAAAATAGGTGGGGCGGATTTGCAGGTAGTCGGCCACTACCGAGGGCCACAGCACGCTATAGTCGCTCAGCGCCCAGCCGGTCAGCAGGCCGTCAATATCGCTCTTTTCCAGGCCGGCATCGGCGATTGCCTCACGCGCCACATTGGCAATAATCCCCAGCGGCGTAATATTCCCGGCGCCTTTTTGTGGCGGCATTTCGGCAAACCCGGAGATTGCCGCTTTTCCTTTTATGCTCATACGTCTCCTCCTGTGCCTCGCACACACCCATCCTTATCATGCAGCGGATGGCGGGTCCCTAGCTAAGCACGAAAACGCTTAGTGCGGAACCGGACAGTGAGCGGCCGGTGATCCGACGGGTTGCGCTTCTCCGGCGTGAGATAGGTGACGCGGCACCTTGTGTGGAATGTGAGCCCGGCGCCGATATTGGACCCGACACGGGCTGGCCGGCCATTTCGTTTTTGTTCCAGTGACCGCTGGAGGGTCGGGGTCAAGGAGGGTGAAGTCATAGTGCTGGAGGAGGAGGGAGAGGACGATTTTCATCTCAAGATAGGCAAAATGGACTCCAGCGCAGCGGTGCATACCCCCACCAAACCCAATGAGGCTATGCGGTTGGCGGGACTCGTCCTGTTCCGGGGAGAAACGTTCCGGGCGATACTGGTCCGGGTCCGGGAATACCTCAGACATCCGATGCGAGAGGGCTGGTGCCACGAACACCATGGCATCCTGAGGAATGCGGAAGCCCTGCCGGGTAAAAGTCTCCGCAGCCTTGCGCACCAGGGCAAAGGCGACCGGATGGAGCCGCTCGGTTTCTTTGAGCGCCCACTCAATCCGTCGCAGTTGGCGCACCTCTGTCAGAGAGAGATCCCGACCATTGCCAAGAATATCAGCCTGTTCGTCACGCACCGACTGGAGATAGGTCGGGTGTTGGAGCAGGTCAATCAGGCCCCAACTGATATGCCCGGCCGTTGTCTCGTGTCCGGCCCATACCAGCAGGAGGATCAGATTGATAATCAACACATCATCAATCGGCCTCCCGTCAGAGTAGTGGGCCGCACTCAACGTCTGTAGAAAATCCGGCGGATCAACCGGGTTGTGACGGCGCTCTGCTATGAGCTCACCCAGGATTTTATGCAATTTTCTTTTCGCCCGTTGACTCCGAATCAGTCTGGGCAGCGGGAGCCAGAGGGGCAGAATCGGCTCTATCCCGCCGGAAAACAGGCGAAAGTCCGCAAAAAACTGCTTGCCCAGACGCTGCCGAAAATCGTCACCCAGAAAGGCACGCGCAGCAATGTGCATCACTAACGGACCGAGAGTCGGAATCAGATCAAAAGTTCCGCTCTCGCCTAGGCGTTTCATGAGGCTGAATGTTTCGTCGGCCATGGTTGTCACATACTGGTGCATCTGCTGAGGCTGAAACCGCGGCATGATAATGGCCCGCTGTTCCAGGTATTCCTCGAACTCGGCGAAGACATAGAAACGCTCGTGGAACATTTTGATGAAGAAGGGATAGCTCTCGCGAATGGAGAGCAATTTGTCTGTTTCACTGAAAAAGAAGCGATTGTTCTCCGGCCCGAGCAGGATGACCGCCCGTTTCAGCCCGAGTTGGAGAGAAAAAATCGAGCCGTGCTCGTGATAGCCCCGTTCCATGAGGGCAGTCGGGTCGCGCAGGAATTGAAGCGCGTGCCCAAGAACGGGAATGCCGCCGCTCGCCATGGGAGGAAATGCGTGATCTGCCATAAGCGCCCTCCATGAAGAAACGTGTGGGTCGTTTCAAAACGACTCCAGCGCGCATCCGTTTGAACAATGTGTGGTGTTTCAATCTGTACCTAATCCTGTCGCTTTTGTCACCCGCAAAATTGAGGGGGGCACTATAAAAAATGACACGAGCGCCGCAATAATCCGGCCGGTGATGCCAAGAGGCCGGGAGGGAGGGTGATGACGGGAGTCGAGGAGAAAAAAGCAACGTGAGACACTATCAAACAGCGGGAGAAGTTTTTTTCGGGGCTCACACCCCGATACGAGCGACCCGTGCCTGGGTCAGTTGAACCAAATCCTGCGGCCTCAGGGCGATATCAAGTCCACGGCGCCCGGCGCTGACGTAGACACTCGCGTGGCTAAGGGCTGACTCGTCTATCAACGTGACGAGGCCACGGCGTTGGCCGAGCGGACTGATACCACCAACCACATAGCCGGTTGCCCGTTCGGCTTCTCTTGGGTCGGCTAAGATGGCTTTCTTTACCCCAACGGCCTGGGCGACCGCCTTGAGGTTGAGCTGAGTGGAGACGGGGATCAGCGCGGCAACAAGCGCGCCGGCAGCGGGCTTGACGATGAGGGTTTTCAAGACCTGAGCCGCGTCAACGCCGAGCGCTTCAGCGGCCTCCAGCCCGTAAGACGAGGCGGCTGGGTCATGGTGGTATTCATACAGGCGATAGGGAATCCGAGCGCGTTTGAGGGCGTGAATGGCTGGCGTCATGGCTTTACCGGGAATGAACGCTCTGGTTGTGAATAATCGCCCGTGGCGGTCGAGCCGGGAGGTGCTGAGCGGTATACTGTAAATACCCAGAACAGGTGCTCCGTGGCACGACCTCTCCCACCCCTGTCCTCCATACCAGACCTGCCCTTGTCGTTTCCAGCGCTGGGTAAACGATGGCGACGCGACTGGAGGAGTTGGGTGTGGAGCGGGTGAGAGAGTTATAGCGAAGCCCACAAATAAGTAGACAGGGGGAGCGCTGTCAGGCTGACAGGATGCGCTGTGCGTCAGATTTATGCAAACGGGGAATCGATTTTGTGAGAGGTGGGGAGCAAGGCCGCCGCGGCGCGCCGGTTTAACGCCGCGCAGGTCGTGGGGCTGGAGAATGGCCCCTGTCACCAAAACGCCCCGCCTCGAGAGCGGAGGGAACGTCCGGGGGCCCCCGCCTCTTCTTGCCGCCGGACTCCCCCGACCGCAACCCCAGTGCACACGACTTCGCCCCCCTCAAACGCCTGCGCGCAGATCATGACCCCCCACGCTCGACTATCCACGCCTATACGTCAGCAGGGGCCCTGCTATAGCTCACAGTACGGGAAGAATTGAGACTGCTACAACTTCTGGTGAAGGAAGTGGAACCGGTTTCTTCTATCGTTTCGCGGCTAACGGCGGTGCGTACGTTCCCGCTATTGTAACTAATAAACACGTTATAGAAGGGGCTCTTAGGGGGAGGTTTGTTCTTACCGAAGAGGACGACGATGGAAATCCTATTTACGGTAAATATCGCCGTTTCGACTTTTGTGATTTTCAGAGCCCATGGATACCACATCCAGATAAAGAGGTAGATTTATGCGCATGGACAATAACTTTAAGTTTCATATTTCCTCCCTCGGGTCTCATACCCTCAGCTTAAAGAAAGGGCCTGAAGTCGTCCGGGAAAATGTCGGCATCTTCTAACATGCCCTTGAGCGTCCCTATCTTAACGGTCCGTCCGGCATGAACCGGGACGGACACCCGTAGGCGCGTTCGCGGGAGAATGAGAATAACATGACTGCCCCGTTGACGATCAAAGATAAAACCGGCTCGTTCAGGAGCCCGTACCACTTCGCGGCCCGTGACCCGAGGCAGCTTCATGAAGCCGCTACTTCAACGTGGTGGATCGTTACATCTGCCGGGAGTGGTAAGCCGGTTGCCCAGCTTGTTCCGCCTGTTCCCAGACAAGGTGCCTACCCGCAGGATGCTTTGTTCGGAACAGTGAAAATTCACGGAGACATTGTTGAGCCAGTTCTGGATGCAGATGCCTGGGAAGCGGAAGCGGGGAAGAACGGGTGAAGGCCCTCCTTGATACTCACATTCTGATTTACTGGCTGGGAGCAAATGAGCGCCTGTCAGCGGCAGGCAGAAAGAAGTCCTTGAGCAAGCCAGTCCTGAGAATCCGCTGTGGGAGATTGCAACCCTGTACAGCCTCAAGCGACTCTCACTGCCTTTACCTCTGAGGGACTGGCTTGGAGCCGCAACCGCGCCGCCCTTGATACAACGGATGGGCATCTCCCCCGCCGTTGCTGCGGCAGTGGCCGCTCTTCCACCATCCTTTCATCGTGACCCGGCTGACCGCATCATTATTGCCTCAGCTCAACTTCTCGGCGCAACATTGCTGACCCACGACGCACGCCTCATCCGATCCGGTCTGGTTCCTACCTTGTAGGTGTCGGCATGGTGTACCCCTTCTCTAATAATAAGATGATGATCGGTAGAGTTGACCTTAACCGCGATACAATCGCCAGATGCCGTTAATGATACTTTTTCTCGTCCAGCCAGCTATTTCGTCTGCAACGTTCACTATTCTATCCCTGCCAAAACCATAGAACGACTCCAGCAACGATCACCAATGTTTCGAGTACACCAAATATCAACGGGGTCAACGATTCCGTTCGCGTAAACGGCTTGTACTTAGACGGGTCCTTACCCTCTCCTAGTGCAACCCATTCAGCAGCAAAAGTCCGGGCTGGCAGTCTGCGTTCGAGGGCGTGGATAACGTCGAACTTGCCCCGGTTGAGTTGACCAAAGGACACTACCATTCGTCGCCATGCGAAACAGAGAGCCATTCCGCCCATGCCGAGTACGATGAGGGCGGGGCCGACTAGGCTATTTGCCGCTTTCTCACGTATGAGGAGGCCCGTAGCCGCAAGGATAATGGAATTGACAGAAAGGAAGAAAGTGTTGACTTGCTGCCGGCGAGAGACCAAGGCTTCTGAGGTTCCCACAAAGAGTTTGTACTGTTCAAGCAGTATCGGGGCTTCGGCCTCGTTCAACGTTCCAGATTCGTGCTCTCCGAAAAGCTCTTGTTCGACCGTATTCGGTTCCGATGCCATTCAACTCCCCCATTATTCTCTCCATATCCCACGGCAAGAGTTGCACGTTCAGGTCTATAAGAGCCGGCGGAACTTTTGGCACCGTCGGCTCAATGGAAACCGCAATGACAGTCTTACCTAGTTCCGCGCTCTTTCTGATCTCCCAATCGATAGCTTTGCTCCGATACGTTTTTTTGCCAATCAAACATATCGTGACACTACAGGCGCGGATGAGACGTTCCGCGTTTGTTTTCCAGGTGGACTCAAATGCTTCCTTGATGGAGTAGTCATGAAACACCAGGACTGATTGCCTGTTCGCCGCCTGGCCGCGAAAGACATTGACAAGGCCCTCGTCTCCCATAGAAAAGCTCAGGAACACATGACGTATCATTAACGATTACTCTCGGCCATTTTGTATCACGATTGGGAAGCGCTTCAACAATTACTTTTTCAACTTATAGCTCACGTTGGTTTTATTACTGCTGACAATAACGACGCCGCGCTTGACCAGTTCGGCTACGAGAGCGTCGAGTTCGTTCTCTGATAGGCTTTTTGAAAATAATGCATTGATCGAATTGGAAAGGGTTTTCAATTTTCTTGGTTTTGCATTCCCTCGGGCAATCAGAAACTCAACGATTTTCTGAACGCGCTCTTTTGTTATGGATGAACTCACGGGTTTTGAAACGTGAGCGGTCTCTTTTTTTACCTTTGCTGGTTTTGGAAGTGGTATCTCACTGACAGCCTTATGCCTGTGTACCGGAATTTTTTTCGATTCAAGATGCTTAATCAGCGGGTCGAAGCCTTTATCCTTTGAAATGATGTGGAAATGGGAATCGCTGTTTTCTACGGAAAACCGGCCAATGTAAAACGCGATATGAAAATCAAGGGCGTTTGGTCCGTTGCCCTGGATTTTGACGTACTCGGCGTTTTTCCCTAAATGCTGAACGGCGGATACGAGATCAAATGATATCTTTGACTGGTTCTGACCCACGAAGACAAGAACCTTGAAGTTCTGCCCGGCTAAAACACTCAGGTGCTCCGGCTGTATATTTTCCAGGTCAATCAAGACGTAATTCATTCTCACACCTTCTCCCTTGTGGTCCCTGTCTACCACTCATCAACTCGTCGTCCGTCCACGGAACATTATAGCAGGCCCCTCGGCTTGTAGCCCCGCCCCTTTAGCCTCGCTCCGCCGGGCTGCGGGTATAGTAAAGGCGGGCGGGTTGCTCTATGATCCCGGCATTCCGTGACTGTGCTTCCAGACTGACATGATCACCATTCGCTATACCGACTGGGATGGCAGCCAGCGTGTTCGGCTGTCTGCCGACAAAATTTTTGAAGAGCTGGCCGAACATCTGTCCTCGACAGACGATATGCAAAAGGCGCTTGAGCAACTCATGCGCCAGGGTCTCGGGGATGAAGACGATAAGCTCAAGGGCCTGGACGACCTCGTGCGTGACCTGCGCGAAGAGATGCGCAAGCGCTACCGCGAGTCCAATATGCGCTCCTCGCTCGATGAGATGCAGGACCGGCTGGACTCCATTCTGAATCAGGAGCAGCGCACGCTGGAACAGAGGCGGCCTCAGCAGCCCGAACTCGAAGAGAAGGAGCAGTTTCTCCAGCAGTTGCCGCAACGCCTGAGCGAGAAAATGGAGAAGTTGTCGAACTATGAGTTCGAGGACGAGGCCGCCCAAGCCGCGTTTGACGAACTCATGCAGGAGTTTGACAATATTAGCTCGCTGGAGAACTTTCAGCGCCGTTTTAACGATCTGTTCAACGGGCCGCGCCCGCTGAGCTATCAAGAGGCGCTGGAACTGATGGAGGAAATGGAGCAGTTGCAGGAGATGGAGCAGAACCTGCTGTCCGGCCAGCCGGAGAAGATCGACCCGGAACAGCTCCAGGAATTGATCGGTCAGGCTGCCAGCCAGGACTTCCAGAACCTCCAGCAGATGCAGTCCTTATTGGAAGAAGCCGGGTTTTTGATCTCCCGCGAGGGCCGGGTACAGTTGTCGCCCAAAGGCGTGCGGCGGATTGGCCAGCTCGCCCTGCAAGACATCTATACCAATCTGCTGCGCGACCGGAACGGCTCACACGACACGGACCATCGTGGCGTAGCCGAGATCAAAATGGACGAAACCCGGCCCTACCAGTACGGTGACCCAATGCATCTCGACCTGGTCGGGACGCTCAAGAAGTCCATACAGCGCAACACGGGCGTTCCCATATCTATCCAGCCGGGGGATTTTACGATCTTCGATACCGACCACACGACCACCACCTCGACCGTCCTCCTGCTCGATATGAGCTGGTCCATGAGCTGGGAGGGGCGTTTTGGAGCGGCGAAAAAAGTCGCGCTGGCCCTGGAGAGCTTGATCCGCACCCGCTATCCGCGTGATTATTTTTCTATTGTCGGTTTTTTCACTCGGGCCGTGGAACTCAAGGTCAAAGACCTGCCCGAGGCGAGCTGGAATATGGGCGACCCGTTCACCAACCTCCAGGACGGCCTGCGTCTTGCCGGCGACCTGCTGCGTCGCCACCCCGGTCATAATCAACACATCATCGTGGTGACGGATGGCCAGCCTACCGCCTATTTCTCTCGGGGCCGGCTGTATTGCGAATGGCCGCTGTCTTTTGGGGGAATCAGTATGCGGGCGGCGCAGGAAACCCTGCGAGAAGTAGAGAAAGTCACCAAGCGGGGGGTTACGATCAATACCTTCATGCTCGACGACAGCCCGAGCCTGCGCACCTTTGTGGACAAAATGACCAAGATGAACCGTGGTCGCGCCTTTTACACCCGCCCGGACAATCTGGGGGAATATCTCCTGGTCGACTACGTGGCAAACCAGAAAAAGAAGATTTGAGCGGGTCGCGCAGCCTCAGACGGTTTCGTCCGGCCCAACCTGGGCGAGGGCACGCTGTTCCTCTTGCTGCATGTCGGCGAAAACAGCCGCCTCGATCTCCCGATAGTGCCGGAGGGCAGCGTCTACCTTTTCCTTGCCCTCTTTGGCTTCAAGTTCGGCGATCTTTTCCATAATCCAGGTCAGGTGGGTTTTCTCATCGGCCTGCATCTCGTGCAGAACCTTGAGCGTCTCCGGAGCGACATCGGACCGGGCAGCGTGTTCCGCGTAGCGGTTGTGTGCCCGCTCGGCCACTACGCAGGTGAGAGCCAGCAGGTCAAGAAAATTCGCCGGCAGGCCGGCCTTGCGCCGGAGTTGACGGTGGTAGCCATTATCAATCCGTATGGGCTCGCCGCCAAGCGCCAGAATACGCTCGGTCCAGAGCCAGGCGTGATTGGTCGCATCGGCGAGATGACGCGCCAGCTTTTCTTGAATGTTCTGGTTCTCCGCAAGGTTGATGAGACGCAGGATCAAGTCTGCCCCGCGTAATTCGGCATCCCGATAATAATTGAACAACAGGATTTTGTAGGCGTTTTTTTCCATGCCGGTCTCTTCTGACTCGCAGTGCATCAGCTATCAGTGGAAGATTATTCGGGCAAGGGTAAAGGAGCAGAAGGGAACAATCCAGAGAGTCCTCAGAGTTGGTCGAGGCAGGCTGGCAGGGCCGAGAGCTGGGTAATCTCAAAATCGGGCTGGGCCAACTGGTCGAGGGCGTTACCCTGGACACTCTCCGTATACGCTTGAATCACCTCGTGTTTGGGCTGCCTCTTCCGATTGAGCCAGACGCTGTGCAGACCACTTTTTCGGGCGCCAACAACATCGTGCAGCAGAGAGTCGCCGATATACACGGCTTCTTCGGGACGGCAGTTGGCAGCGCCGAGAGCGGCAGAGAAGATAAAAGGAGCGGGTTTGCCCTGGTCAAATTCACCACCGACAAAGATATCGCGGAAATACGCCTGGAGACCGGAGGCGTGCACTTTCGCCCGCTGCATGCTGGGTGCGCCGTTGGTGAGTAGACTCACATGAAAGCGCTGGGTCAGGTCTGCCAGGAAGGGCAACACATCGGGATACGGTTGACAACGGTGTAAACGCCGCTGCCAATAGGTCGTGGCCGCGGCGTGTGCGACTCCTTCATCGTAGCGGCCAAACCGTTCAAGTGTCTGCCGCCACAGGGAGGCGAGCATGGCCTCCGCTGACCCCAGGGGGCGCAGGTAGCGATCATAATCTCCCCAGGCACGGTCGGAGACCTGGCGGTAGGTTGATTCAAGCGCCGCCGCCCCGAGGTCCGGCCAGCGTTGGCATATCACCCCACACGCCGCCTTGAGGGCCTGATCAATCGTTACCCCATCGTCAGCCAGGGTACCATCAAAATCAAAAAAAACAGCTTTCAGCATGAATAGCAGTCCGGCAGCAGGCGCGCGTTCGTGCGCCGTGACAAGTTCTACTATATCTTGCGCTTCCTGGGCGAGACGCGCAACGGCACCGCGCCACCGGCGATAGGTCCATTTTTCCTCTCTTGACATGCTCCGTAATGCCAGGACAATGAGCGCGCGCAATCAACTCGGGCAGTCTCGTATTCGGCACTCTTTAGAAGGGGCATATGGACTTTGATTTACAAGACCGTGTGGCAATCATCGCCAGCGCGAGTTTAGGAGTCGATTGCAGTCTGCTGTCAACGATGGTGTAATGCTGTCATGCCAGTCCAAATTACGATACGAGGTGTCCCCGAGACCGTGCGCGACATACTCGCGGCGCGTGCCGCACGGCAGCACCAATCCATGCAGGAATTCTTGCGCGGGGAGCTGGAGCGCCTCGCGTCCCGGCCCACTGTTGACGAATGGTTACAAGGGGTGCGCGACCGCAAGGACGCCGCAGCAACCCGTGTCCGCCCGGCCAGTATTCTGCACGCCCGTGATGCGGACCGAACATGACGAGAGTCGTTGATGCGTCCGTGCTTGTTGCCGCCTTGGTCGATTCGGGACATACGGGACAATGGGCAGAGGCGGCCCTTGCCGAAGGTCCCTTGGCCGGGCCGGAGTTGGCCCTGGTTGAGGCCAGCAATATTCTGCGCCGCCTGGAGCACGCCGGCGAAATATCGCGTCTTGAGGCGACGAGCGCGCACAGAGATTTGCTGCGGCTCGCCCTTGAGTTATTCCCCTTCGCGCCGTTTGCCGAGCGTGTCTGGGTATTACGGACCAACCTGACCAGCTACGATGCCTGGTATGTCGCCCTGGCCGAGGCGCTCGACTGTCCGCTGATGACGCTGGACCGCCGGCTCAGCCGCGCCAGCGGTCCCCGGTGCGACATCATCGCGCCGTCCCGCTCGGAGTGAGGATCGGAAAAAAGTGAACGTGTAGGGAGGATATGATTTTGCACAACGGCACGCCCCGGCGTGATGATATTCGAAACGTCGCCATTATCGCCCATGTCGATCATGGCAAAACCACCCTGATTGACGCCTTGCTCAAACAGAGCGGTACTTTTCGGGATAATGAACAGGTAGCAGAGCGGGTGATGGATTCGTTTGTGCTGGAACGGGAGCGCGGCATCACCATCCTGGCCAAGAACGCGGCGCTCTCGTATCGTGGCGTAAAAATCAATTTTGTCGACACGCCGGGCCACGCGGATTTCGGCGGTGAGGTTGAGCGTTCGCTGGCCATGGTTGACGGAGTCATGCTCTTGGTGGATGCCTCGGAAGGTCCGCTGCCTCAGACGCGCTTTGTCCTGAAGAAAGCCCTGGAAGCCGGGCTGCCCTCGATTGTCTGCATTAATAAAATTGACCGGCAGGACGCACGGGTCGCCACCGTGCTGGATGCCATCTATGACCTCTTCATCGATCTCGATGCTTCGGACGAACAGGTCGCGTTTCCCGTGGTATACACCAATGCCCGGGCCGGGATAGCGAAACGTGACCTGGACGAAGAGGGGCAGAATCTTCAGCCGCTCTTTGAGCTGATTGTCTCGGCCCTGCCCGGTCCGGCCTATGCGCTGGACGGTCCCGTTCAATTCCACGTGAACAACCTGGACTATAATGAGTATGTCGGTCGGATCGCTATCGGGCGTATTATCCAGGGTGAGCTGCAGAGTATGGCCGCCTATACGCTGTGTCGCGACGATGGCTCCCGCCTGCCGTGTAAGGTCGCCCAACTGTACAGTTGGCAGGGGCTCAAACGGCACGAGATCGCATCGGCGCAGGCCGGCGACATCGTCGCGGTGGCCGGTATTGAAGAGATTCAGATCGGAGAGACGATCTCTGATAGTGACAATCCGGTCGCCCTGCCCACTATTCAGATTGACGACCCGACGCTGGCCATGATCTTCGGGGTGAACACCAGTCCCTGGGCGGGCCGCGAAGGGCAATATGTGACGTCGCGCCGTATCCGTGAACGGCTCTTCGCCGAGGTGCATAAAAACGTGAGTCTGCGTGTGGAAGAGACCGATTCCCCGGATGCCCTTCGGGTCATGGGGCGGGGTGAACTCCAGCTCTCGGTGGTGATTGAAACCATGCGCCGGGAAGGCTACGAACTCCAGGTTTCCAAGCCGACGGTCATTGTGAAAGACATTGAGGGGCGACTCCAGGAACCGATGGAACTGGTATCCATCGATGTCCAGGAAGACTATGTCGGCCAGGTCTCTCAACTCATGGCCCAGCGGAAAGGGTTGCTGACCAATATGGCCCCCCCGGAATCGGGCCGGGTCTGTCTGGAGTTCTCCGTTCCCTCGCGCGGTTTGATCGGCTTTCGGTCGCGTTTTCTGACGGAGACTCGTGGCACGGGCATTATGCATACACTCTTCAATGGCTATGCCGCCTGGCACGGCCCGATCCAGAACCGGACTAACGGCGCCCTGGTGGCAGACCGTGAGGGATCGGCCACGCCCTATTCGCTTTTTCATTTGCAGGAGCGTGGGGTCTTCTTTATCCCGGCCGGCACACGTGTGTATGAAGGCATGGTGGTCGGAGAGAATGCGCGCGACAAGGATCTCGATGTGAACGTGTGTCGGGAGAAGAAGCTGACTAATGTGCGTGCTGCGGGCCGCGATGAGGCAGTGCGCCTCGTTCCGTATAAAGACCTGGATCTGGAAGATGCCCTGGAATGGATTGCCGCGGACGAATTGGTCGAAGTCACGCCGCTGTCCATCCGCCTGCGCAAGAAGGTGTTAGCCCAGAACAGGCGGCCCAAACGTCGCGACGACGGGCTGCTCTCTGCTGCCATCGATCAACCTTTCGGGTAACCTCATGTCTCTCACACAAGACTTGGCAGCGCTGCTTTCCTCGGCGCAGGTTTCCACCCGGCCCGCCGACCTGGAGCTTGCCTCACACGACGAGTCGGCCTGTCCGCCGACGTTCCCGGACGTCGTTGTCTGGCCACAGACGACCGAGGACGTCCGCCGGGTCGTGCACTATGCTTATAAGCAGGCGCTGGCGCTGACGGCCCGAGGAGCGGGATCGAGCCTGGAAGGCAATCCGATTCCGGTCCGGGGCGGGATCGTGGTGGACCTCTCGCGCATGGACCGCGTTGTGAGCGTGCATGCAGAGGACCTTCAGGTCACGGTTCAGCCTGGCATGGTCTACAACGATCTGAATGACCAGCTCAAAGCCTATGGCTTGTTTTTCCCGCCGTCGCCGGGGGGCAGTTCCGATGTGGCCACGATTGGTGGGATGGTGGCGAATAATGCCAGTGGCATCTATTCGGTCAAATACGGCGGGACGCGCGATCATGTCAAAGCCGCTACCGTGGTGACCGGCACCGGCGCAGTCCTCGAACTGGGGACGCGCAGCCGCAAAACCTCGTCGGGCTATCATCTGCTGGGGCTGCTGGTCGGTTCTGAAGGGACGTTGGGCATTGCGACCGAACTGACGCTCTCCCTGGTCGGCCTGCCACAGGGGCGGAAACAGGGCGCGTTTACCTTCCCCGCCGAAAAAGCAGCGGTGACCGCGATCGCGGCGATGATGCGCTACGGGGTTGATCTGGCCGCGGTCGAGTTTCTTGACCGACGTTCGATCGCCGCCCTCAACCGCTTTCAGGATTTTAATCTCACCGAGCGGCCCTCGTTGTTTCTTGAAGTCCACGGTTCCGAGAGTGCGGTTGAAGAAGTGTTCGATACCGCCCAGAGCTTATGTGAAGAGCACCAGGGCGAACGGATTGTCCTTCCCGGAGGACGCAATCCGTGGGAGATTCGCCATTTTACCACCCGCGCGATTCAGGCCCTCAACCCACGCGCCAAAACGATCCGCACCGATATGGGCTTTCCCATCTCGCATCTGCCCCAGGTGATTGACCAGAGCTATGCGATTGCCGAGCGGCACGACGTTGTCTTGCACACCTTTGGTCACGCCGGACTTGGCATTCTGCACGCCCTCTTGCGCGAAGACCCGGCGGACGAACAGCGCTGGACCGCCGCCAACCGGGCCAAAGATGAGATGGTTGCCTATGTCCTGTCTCTGGGAGGAACCGCTTCAGGCGAGCACGGCATTGGGCTCGGCAGCCAGAAATATGTTGCGCAAGAACACGGTGCCGCGCTTGAGCTGATGAAAGGCGTTAAACACGTCTTTGATCCCAAGGGCATTCTGAATCCGGGGAAAATCTGGCTCTGACGGCGCACCGGGCCGCCGCAGGACGAGGGGAAAATAGAACGCTATCTCGCGTCTGCCCTCTGCTGCGCCAGCCGATCACCAGCCTGTCGAATATCGGAAAAACTCACCCCGGCAATGGGCAGGGCGATTAACCCCTGGCCAATAAGGGTCAGAAACTGCACGGCGTTGAGAACCAGACCGTAGGCCAGACCGTCGGCGTCACTCACGCCATAGATGCCCAGGGCGAGCTGACAGGCGTATTGATACGGCCCGATCATGCCCGGCAGATTCGGGAGCGCCGTGCCAAAACTGATAAAAATAAAAATAACCAGGGCTGCACTAAAAGGCGCGGACAGGTCAAAGGCACGGATCATGATATAGCTCGACAATATAGGCAGGAACCACAAGGTCAGAGAAACCACAAAGACGGCCAAGAGCAGGCCGGGATTGGGCAGAATCCGCATCCCATCAGTAACGGCGGCCAGAACGCCTTTGACCCGCCCGCCGAAGCGTGCCGGGAGCAGGCGGAGGACCCAGCGGTCAACAAACGACTCACCTTTCCACCAAAACAGCAGGACCACGGACACGAAGACGCCGGCAATCACAGCCGGGACCAGAGCGCCGCGGCGGACCCATACGGGCAGACTTTCAATCAGCAGCAGTCCGGCCAGCAAATAGAAGACGATACAAATCGAGTCCATCATCTTCTCGACCACCAGATTGCCGATCACGTTTGAGATGGATACCCGGGAGCGGCGGGATAAGAGCCAGGGACGAACGACCTCGCCCAGACGCACCGGGAGCAAATTGATGGCCATATAGGCGACCGAGGTCACGACCCACAGCCGGCCGACCGGCACATGTTCGAGCGGGCGGAGTTCCAGTTGCCAGCGCCAGGCGCGCAGCACCATGATGAGCAGGCTGACGACGATGGCGACGCACAGCCAGTCAGCCCTCACCCGGCCGAGCGCGACTCCCAATTCATCAAGCGCAACGTTACGAAACGCCAGATACAGAAAGCCACCACTCACCACCAGGCTGAGGGCGAGATTCAGTACACGACGACCGGAGGAAGAGTTGTCTGCCATACCAGCTCCTTCGCTCGGGTCAGCATAGCATGCGGTGTCCTGCTGGTCAGGAGCGCGGGCCGTCGTTTGTGATAGGCGAATGCCTGGATTTTGTATAAGATCACGTCTCTCGTTCCCATGCCTGCCTCAAGGCGAGGCCAAAGCGTGCTGTGGGGAAAGGAAACTGTAAGAATGAGCCGAGACCAAAACCTTGCCGTTGCCCAGTCCGTTCGCTTGAAGCCGATTGAAGAGATCGCCGCACAGCTATCGTTACCGTCAGAACATCTTGAGCCCTACGGTCGCGTGAAGGCGAAAATTGCGCTTGAGGCGCTCTCTGCCGCGCCCGCTCAGACCCAGGGGAAGCTGATTCTTGTTTCCGCCATTAACCCCACTCCCGCCGGCGAAGGCAAAACCACCACGACGATAGGCTTGGGCCAGGCCCTGACCCGTTTGGGTAAAAAAGCGACCGTGGCGGTGCGCGAACCCTCAATGGGGCCGGTGTTTGGAGTGAAAGGCGGAGGCTGTGGAGGGGGTCGCTCTCAAGTCCTGCCCATGGAAGATATTAACCTGCATTTCACCGGCGACATTCATGCCGTCAGCTCTGCGCACAATCTGCTGTCGGCCATGCTGGATGCCGCCATATTTCATCGCACGGTGGATGTGGATGTGCGTCAGATTCGCTGGCGACGTGTCATGGACATGAATGACCGTGCGCTGCGTCAAATCGTGCTGGGTCTTGGCGGGCGGCTCATGGGCATCCCGCGTGAAGAGGGCTTTGATATCACTGCCGCCTCAGAAGTCATGGCGATCCTGGCTCTGACGAGCGGACCCGCGGACCTCATTCAGCGTCTGTCGCGTATTGTGCTTGGCTATTCTTCCCAGGGGGAGGCAGTTACCGCGGACCGGATTCACGCGCCGGAGTCCATGGCCATTATTTTGAAAGACGCCCTCAAACCCAACCTGGTCCAGACCGTGGAGGGTGTGCCGGCCTTCATCCACGCCGGGCCGTTCGGCAATATCGCCCACGGTTGTAATAGCATCCTCGCCACGCGACTCGCCCTGAACTATGCCGATTATGTGGTGACCGAAGCCGGCTTCGGGTTTGATCTGGGTGGAGAGAAATTCCTCAATATCAAATGCCGCGAGGCCGACCTGTGGCCCGCTGCGGTGGTCCTGGTCGCAACGGTCAAGGCGCTCAAAATGCACGGCGGGACGCCGGTGGCGGATGTGAACAGGCCCGATCTGTCACCCCTGAAGCAGGGTATGGAAAACCTGGCCAAACACGTCGAGAGCCTGGGCGCGTTTGGCCTCCGCCCCATTGTTGCGGTGAATCGGTTTGCCACCGATACCGGAGAGGAGCTTCAGCTAGTCGTAGAGGAAAGCAAAGCCCTGGGCGTAGACGCCCTAGTCATCGACGTGTTTGGCCAGGGAGGAGAAGGCGGGCTGACGCTGGCCGAGGCGGTGGTAAAAGCCTGCGACGGGCCGGCCCCAGTGCCGCGTTTTCTGTATCCAGCGGAAATGCCGATTGAAGACAAGATTCGAACCATCGCCCAAAAAGTTTACGGCGCGGCGGATATCACCCTGCTGCCACGCGCGCGCACCGACCTCAAACGGATCAACGACCTGGGGTATGACCAGGTGCCCATTTGCATGGCCAAGACCCAGATGTCGCTGTCCGACGATCCAAAACGCTACGGCCGGCCGCGTGACTTTGTGCTGAGCGTGCGCGAAATCCGCCTCTCAGCAGGGGCCGGCTTCTGCGTCCCACTCACCGGGGACATGCTGACCATGCCCGGCCTGGGCGCAAAACCGGCAGCAGCCGGGATGCGTATGGATGAGAACGGCAAAATTTCGGGGATGTTCTGAGCCTCACCTTTCAAGTCAAGTGCGGCCACTCGCTTTTTTGGCCCAGCTGTCTTAAAAACAACAGGCAGGGATAACCAAGGCAGGTTGATTAAATAGAAAGAACAGCAACAGAGGAAGCCAGGACGAAAATGGCGACTAAAAAGCCAAAAATCGCCTCTCCAGATAGCACAATCCAAAAGCTCCCGACGAATAGTCTCTATCTTGATCCGAATAATCCACGTCTCAGAGGAACAGCAGAAGGGGCTGACCAACGGACTCTGCTGAAGATTCTCTGGCAAGAATGGGCTTTAGATGAATTGGCGTTTTCGATTGCAAAGAATGGATATTTCCCTGAAGAGCCTCTTTTTGCGATCCAAGAAAACGAACGCTATATCGTTGTTGAGGGGAATCGACGCCTTGCAACGGTAAAGCTCTTACAAGATCCCCAACTTCAGCAAGAACTCCGTGCAACAGACATTCCGACTTTGAGTAGTGAAGATCGTGAACAGCTTGACTTCCTTCCTGTAAGTGTCCACACCGACAGGAAAAGTTTATGGACGTATGTTGGATTTCGCCATGTTAACGGCCCACTAACGTGGGATTCTTGGAGCAAAGCCCAATATATTGCCCAAGTTCATGATAACTTCAGTATCAGTCTTGAAGAAATCGCGAATAGTATTGGAGATAGACATCAGACAGTCAAAAGACTTTATCGAGGCCTCATGGTTCTCAATCAAGCAGGTGAACAAGCAGGTTATGACATTGAGGATCGTAGTAAGCAGCATCTTTCGTTTTCCCATCTGTATACCGGGCTTGATTACGCTGGCTTCCAAAAGCACTTGGGGCTCAGTAAGGATAAAGGCTATACACACAATCCTGTTACAAAAAAGAAACTTCCACACCTGAAGGAACTGATGACGTGGCTCTACGGGAGTCGAGCGGAAGAGATCGTTCCGGCTATCAAAACTCAGAATCCCGATTTGAAAAGGCTTGATGAGGTTCTCCAAAATCCGCGCTCACTGGACTCGCTGCGTAGTGGCCTCGGACTGGATATTGCTCATAAGGTCAGTCTTGGCGAGACAAAGAGATTTCGCGAATCACTGACACGTGCCAGATACGAATTGCAACAAGCGAATGGCTTGATTCTTGAGGGCTATAAAGGTGAGAGAGACTTGTTTGATATGGCGGACAATATTCGGCGTCTCGCCGATAACATTTATGATGATATGCGTGACTACAAGCCCAAGCGCTCTAAGCGAACGCCGGGGCACTGAGAGATGTTACCGATCCCTCCACCGGCGCCTGATCCGATTATCCTTGCGGATTGGCTAGAACTACAGGCGCTTCTTGCAGACGATACAAATGCAAGCTTCTCTGATCTTCGTCGAGAACTAGCACGAATGGGTATCCCGAAGGATGAAGGGATAGATGAGGAGATACTTGTCGATGATGCTTTCTCTGAGTTGGAAGATCGCCTTACTGCTTGCGGAGGAAGTTATCCTTTCAGCATAGATGGCTCTCTTCTACAAACTCAAGAGAATCTAACTCCCTCCTGGGCGTACATCTTTTGTCTATTGCTTTCATGGCGGGGAGTAGATCGAAGTGAAGCAATGAGACCACCGACTGAGCTTTTTGAAGAAGCCGCCGCTGTTGCCGCTAAAGAGTATGTTGCAGGAGAATCTTTGAAGTTTGGATTCCCACGCGGAACTCTTCCCCGGAATTTTACCAAGGCTCTAAGAAAAGTCTGCCAAGAACTAGGGGAGGGCGGTGGTCCTAGAGAGCGTCCGAGCTCTAGGAATGCAAAAGATGCAGGATTAGACATCATTGCATGGAAGTCTTTCCCCGATAAAAGGCAAGCTAAGGTAATATTCTTTGGCCAATGCGCCGCAGGAGGCAATTGGGAAGAGAAGCTTTCAGAACTCCAACCCTCAGTTTTCATAGATACCCATTTACTAGAAGCGCCTATTGTCGACCCTTTGAGAGGGTTTTTCACTCCGTTCCGGCTCCGCAAAATCGATTGGTACGAAAGGGCAAAGCAAGCCGGGATTCTTTTTGATCGCTGTAGAATTGCTCACTGTGCCTACGGACAAGATCCACCCCCTGGTCTTCTCAAATGGAACGAGGGAACGAGGGAAGAGTTGAAAAATTCCAGCGAATAAAACTAAAGAGAAACCTGAGAGGAATTGAGGAGCCGGCTGAGTCGAGGAGGGGCAGAGTATGAGACATCGTTTTCACTCTATCTGTCCATATTTCGCGATGTTTCCCGAACAGTTTGCAAAAAAGTGGATTGAGCGTTGCACGAGACCTGGTGATACCGTTATGGACCCATTTTCCGGTCGAGGAACGGCTCCGTTTCAAGCGATTCTTATGGACCGGAACGGACTTGGCAATGATGTGAATCCCGTTGCATATGTACTCACCGGAGCAAAGGTCGGGAGTCCTACTCGAAGCTCGGCAGAACGACGTTTATGGCGCTTAGAGCAAGGGTACAACCCAGAGGACTTTACGTCCGAAAGCGCTACGCTCCCTCCATTCTTCGGACGAGCTTTCCACCATACGACTCTCAAGCAAATTCTCTATCTGCGGAGTGTTCTCAGTTGGAGTACATCAAGAGTTGACCGCTTCATAACGGCTCTGGCACTCGGCTCCCTACACGGAGAAATGACATCCGCCGCCTCGTACTTTAGCAATCAGATGCCCCGCACAATCAGCACAAAACCTGCGTATTCTCTCCGATTTTGGCAGACGAAAAACCTATGGCCTAGGCAGCGTAACGTTTTCGAGGTGCTGCGGAGAAAACTCGCCTTCAGATACGAATCGCCACGTCCGTCTACACAAGGGAAAGCGTATTTGTCGGATGTCCGGGCTCTTCCTCGTGTCGCTGCCGCGGTCAAATCTTCGGTCGATTGTATAATCACCTCACCACCGTATTTAAATGTAACGAATTTTGAGGAAGACCAGTGGCTTCGGCTCTGGTTTCTTGGCGGCGCTACAGAACCAACCTCCAGCCACTACTCAAAAGACAACCGACATACGAGAGCTTCAGACTACTGGTCTTTTCTGCATGAATCCTGGCGTGCTCTTCGTCCGCTTCTCCAGCGGAGGTCTCATTTTGTTTGCCGGATTAGTGCGATTAACGTCGCTCCTGATGCAATTAAAGACACGCTTTCAGATTCAATGCGTTTCCTGGCTGACCGTTGGGTTCTGCAAGAGTATACCGTTAGCGATCTCGTGCGTCGGCAGACGGGTGCTTTCCGTCCAGGTTCTGTAGGGTGTAGATTCGAGCTCGATTTTTGTTTTGATTTATATCAATAATTTAATTCTTGACTGTTCATGCGGTACGCTCGGCCCGACGCTGAGCGAGCTCCGCATAACAATAGACGAGGGCCAGCCCACGGTAGGGACGCCAGCGCTCGGCAAAGGCACGCATTTCGGCTTCGGTCGCCTTTTCTTTTTTGCCCAACATGCCCTGAGCAAGATACTTGACCACGCCCAGATCGCCGCCCGGAAACGCGTCGGGTCTTGCCAAGCCGCGCATCAGTGCGGTTTCCGCCGACCAGCGACCAATGCCTTTGAGTTGAATCAGTGCTTCAATCGCTGCTTCGTCTGGCAGTTGAGCGATTTCGCTCTGCCGTAAAGCCCGAGAGGCAAACGCTTCGCCCAGGCGGATCAGCGTGCTGGCCTTGGCCTTGCTCAGCCGGAAGCCGCGCATGGTCTCCAGGCTCTGGCCGGCAAATCGCACCGGCTCGGGAAATGCGTAATAGGTGTGTCCCTTGCTCCGCCACTTACGACCAAACGTTTCAACCAGTTCCTTTTTAATGGAATAGGCAAAAGTGAGGTTGACCTGTTGGGAGAGGACTGCCATGACCAGCGCCTCGAACAGCGTCGGGCTGGAGGTGATGCGCAGCCCGCGAAAACGCTTGACCAGCGGCGCCAGCATCTCGTCCTGACGTGCTAAGCGATAAAACGGTCTGATGTCAAAGTCGGTACACAGGATGTGACGGAGCTGGGCATGAAACTCCGTCTGCTTGAGGGTGGCCCTAGATGGACTTGTGAGTTCAACCGTCAGCCTCGGCTTGGCCGGCGTGCCGCCATCCGTCACCGTGGCCAGCGCCAGTTGGCGACCGGCCGCGAGCAGGCGTTGATATTGCTTGCCTGTGACCAGATCGACGTTCTCGCTCGCAAAACGCATGAAGCGGGCGACCGTGAGATCAAAAGAGTAAGGCGAGCGCGGGATGATGTCGAAAGCGTACCTGGTATTCACGGCCTTCAGTCATGGGCGGCCGGTCTGCGAGCGACCGAGTTCTTTCTGAACAATTGACGGACGCTTTTCAAGCAGCGCCAGAACCACGCGGGCAGGCCCCTCTGGGCGTCGGCGGCCTTGCTCCCAATTCTTGAGGGTGCCAAGTGACGCGCCGCTGCTCTTGGCAAAAATAGGTTGCGACAGGCCTGTCTTGCCCCGGATAGCCGCGACATCGGGTTCGGGAACCTTGACTTCATGGACTGCGAAACCGCTACATTTGCCGTCCAAATAGGCCCGGGCATCTTCCAGCCTAGCCATGACCTTATTGAGTGCTTCGCTCATAGGGCTTCCTTAAAGGGGCTGAGATTCGCTTTCTCGTTTTTGACGAAAACGGTGAGCAAAAACACCGGAATATCTGGACCGGCAAACAAGAATACGATACGCGCCCCGCCACTTCTGCCGCGTCCTGGACGGGCAAACCACACTTTTCAGAGGCCGCCCCCAAGAGTTGCGCCTACTGCGGGGTTCTCGGCCACCATATTGACAACTTCAGTCCGTTCATCCTCAGACAGGACTCCCTTGGCTGCCGCGAGATATGCAGGTGTTGCAACAACGGTTTGCAGGCGGGGGCACGATGAACGTACAGGCGCCACTGGCGTCGGGGTCAATAACGCCTGTACATTCATAGCGGCAAACTGACAGATTCAAGGCTTGGCCATGGAAGCGCCTGTACACAGGGCGGTCACGGCCGACGGAGCACGCAAAGCCCGTCGGCCGTATTGTTAGAACTTGATGATTTTGAGGACGACCGCGCTCGGCTGCATCAGCGCGACAGCGTCGCCGCTCCCCACGCTACCGGTATTCCCCGTGCCCCCGCTGCCCGTGGTCAGGCTCGTGCTGCCGGTATTCCCCGTGCCCCCGCTGTCCGTGGTCAGGGACGTGTCGCCGGTATTCCCCGTGCCCCCGCTGCCGGTATTCCCCGTGCCCCCAGCGTTCGTACTCAGCCACCCGCTACCCCAGGTCTCATTTGGTGGATTGTTAGTATCACCAGAGTAGCTTGTATTGCCGCCACCGCCGCTCGACGGGACCCTCGCCGCCCCATCATCGTCAAATGTACTCGGGCCCCACGCCATCTCGAACCCATACGACGATCCGGCGCCGCTCTCATCGCGATACTCGACTGAATGAGCGTGATCCGAAATGGTGTGCCTGTGAGCTTTCACGGAATGATCGTGAGAAGGGATCGGATGCGTATGGCTCGGCCCGCTGTGGCTATGGCTCGGCCCGCTGTGGCTATGATCATCAATGTCATGCGTATGACTCGGCCCGCTGTGGCTATGCGACCCAACGCTATGACTATGGCTCGGCCCGGTGTGGCGATGACTCGGCAGTTGGCCGGTGGTCAAGGTCATCTGTTCGACTCCGCCGGTGTCACCCACCGCGGTCCCTGGCCCCGCAACCTGGGTGCCCCCAGAACCGATAGTGGCGGAGCGGCGTAAATCCGGCAGGTTGAAGGTGGTGCTACCGTCGCCGGTGCCCCACGTGGTCCCAATAGCGGTAAACAGATTGGCGTAGTCGGTGCGAGAGACGGCCTGACCGTCGCAGAGTAAAAAGCCGCTTGGCGCCGTGCCGCCGGCAAAGTCAAGCAGGGTGCCAGGGGGCAGCACGTCACCTAGCACACTCGCTAGTCCAGCCGGTGTGACCGCCCGCTCAGTATCCGTCCCGGCCTGCGTCTCGGTATCGGTCGCTAACTCCACGATCCCACGCTCCGTCGTGCTCGCATCCGGCGGCGTGTATTGGGGGATCGCATCAATACGGCGACTCACCAAGGCCGGCGTCATATAGCGACTCGTGTCCGTCCCCGTGTCCGCTTCGGCCTCCGTCGCCCGCTCGACCAGCCCCGTCCGGCCCGTCGTGGCCGTGCGGCTGCTCAGGCTTGCCGGCGTGACCGCCCGCTCAGTATCCGTCCCGGCCTGCGTCTCGGTGCCGGTCGCTAACTCCACGATCCCACGCTCCGTCGTGCTCGCATCCGGCGGCGTGTATTGGGGGATCGCATCAATACGGCGCTTCACTAAGGCCGGCGTCATATAGCGACTCGTGTTCGTCCCCGTGTCCGCTTGGGCCTCCGTCGCCCGCCTGACCAGCCCCGTCCGGCCCGTCGTGGCCTTGCGGCTGCTCAGGCTTGCCGGCGTGACCGCCCGCTCAGTATCCGTCCCGGCCTGCGTCTCGGCATCGGTCGCCAACTCCACGATCCCGCGCTCTGTCGTGCTCGCATCCGGCGGGAATTCACCGTCGCAGATAGCGGCATACTTCTCACTGGCTTCGTTGCCGAGGCCACCACAAATGCTGGCAAGGATGCCACTGGCCTCATTGCCAGAGCCGCCGCTGACGCTGGAAGTCATGCCGCTGGCCACGTTCGCTTTCCCGCCGCTGACGCTGGCGTTGGAGCCGCTGATGGTATTTTGAGCACCGGCCACAAAGCCACCATGGCCACTATAGTTGTGATCAGGTCCAATCACGAGATTGTGTGACCCAGTGCGGTCTTGTGGGGAGTCCTCTGGGGGGGTCACGGGTTGTTCATTGTAGCCAATAATCAGGTTCCCCAAACCCGTTAATTCGCTCTGATCGCCCGTCTCGCCTGAGCCGCTGCGCACATGGATATTAACCCCCTCGAAGATCACGTGCGGGGAGGCCACACCATCGAGAGTCTCGTCCGGCTCGACTTTGACATACGGGTCAAGGTCCAGCACTGCATTGGATTCCAAATCCTCCACGGTCTCCTCTAGGGTCTCGACCCTTTCCTCCAGAGTGGGTGGGCGGATTTGGGCTACAGCTAGGGGGGGTAAAACGCCCCAAAGAAACGCACCACTCACTACCAGAGACTTCACTGCCAAACATCTGCTCGCTCTCATGACTTTCCCTCCTTTACTCTTCTCAATCTCTCCTTGCGGGCTCAACGCACGAACCGGTTATACAACGTCTTAGACGGCCCATTGGTCGACGGTACATCGCGCCACCGGCACCCGCTCTGCAACACGTGGACAATCCCCGAAATAACCCGCCGGTCGTCCACCCGTGGGACCCCGCGCGTGTTCGTTGGCAACAGCGGTTGGAGCCAGGTAAATGGAGCATCTGGGGCATGAGAAGTGCTGCTCTTTATCCTGAGTGCTAGTCTAGGTACACGGAGGACGAGCACTTTCTGAACGAGGGACGGTCGCTTTCGGCTAGTCCTCATTGTGACGGAGGTATTCACTATCTCTCACGGGTTCGGCTTGCAAATCACATCGTAATGTTGACATTCTTCCAACAGGTCTTGAGTGAGACGTGGACCACAGCCGACCGGTTCCTGATTCAGCCGAAAAACGGTGTAATCCCGCTGAAGAAAGAAATTGAGCAGATCACGTCGATACGCTTGGTCCGTCCGTTTGTAGACCTCTGCTTTCACGACCGGCCGAACGTCTTCGATGATATTTGTCAGCCCACGCAAGACATGCAAATCATATCCTTCTGTATCCACCTTGATGAACGTCAAGCGGGGAAGGAACTCCCTAAAATTGTCCAACAACTCGCGTTCAAGGTCCACGCAGAAGACCTGCATCTTATAAGCGTTCCCATGACGGCGCATCGGGATATCCTCATGGCGACCGCCGTTACAGAAGCCGGCGTCAGAATATTCACATGTCAAGAATCCATCGTGGTCGCTAGCGGCGGCCATGATCGTCTGAATGGAGAGACGCGGACAGTTTGCGCGTGCGTTCTTTTCGAGCACATGGTACACATACGGATTCGGCTCCAAGGCGAGTACGCAGCCCGTCTCACCAGCCGCCAGGGCCAACGGAATGGTCGTACTGACTCCCGCATGCGCTCCGATATCGAGACAAAAATCGCCTGGTTTCACGAGCGTCCGATACCCCTTGACAATAGCCGGTGTGATCAACCCGCTTGACGGCTTGACTTTCGGATGGAGCCAGCGGGCGCATTGCACAGAGTCGCCTTCTCCAAGGTCGATATCTTCCAGGGAATACGCATAATGGCGCGGCCTACGGCGAATGCCTAGCATAGGAAGGAGCCGGTTGAATCTAATGTCGAATATACGCACCTTTAGAATCCTTAGATTCGTTACTCAGTGAGTGGTCATCGCTGGTACCCGCTAAATCACTTCCTCTTCTCTCAACTTGGCCACATCTTCCCACGAATAGTCGAGCAGCTCGGTGAGGATGCGTTCGGTGTGTTCGCCGAACTCCGGGGCCGCGCCTTTGGGGTCACCCGGGGTCTTGCTCAAGCGCACAGGCACGCCGACCAACTGCGTCTTGCCGATGCTAGGATGCTCATAATCGACAATATATTCGTTGGCGAGCATCTGCTCGTCGGTGGGCAGGTCAGCAATCGTGTTGACCACCGTGTAAATGAAGTCTCCGCCTTCCTTGAGGGCCTGCATCCAGGCGTCTCGGGGCCGGGAGGCAAACGCGGTATCCAGAATGGGAATCAAATCTTTGGCGTTATCGGCCCGGTCGCCCATGGTCGCAAAGCGGGGGTCGTCCAGGACCTGCTCAATGCCCAGGACTTTGCAGAAATCGGACCAGTAACGGTCCTGCTGCGGCATGGCCAGGCAGATCCACTTGTCATCGCCGCATTTGTAATGGTTCCACAGCGGGCTCGGCGCTGCGGCGCGGGGCATGCGCTTAAACTCCTTGCCGAGAATTGTTTTACACGCCACGTTGAGCCCCTGGAGGGCGGTCATGCTGCCCAGATGAGAGATATCGACCTCCTGACCCATGCCATATTTTTCGCGCGACAGCAGGGCGGCCATGACCCCGTAGGCGAGCATGATGGCGCCCATCTGATCGGCGATGCCGCCGGCAATGCTGAGGGGTTCCATCTGGGGCTCACCCACCGCGGTCATGATGCCCGAGCGCGCCAGCCCCATATAGTCAAAAGAGGGTTCACCGGAATCCGGCCCAAACGGACCGTAGCCGGTTGCACTGGCGTAGATGAGTTGCGGGTTGCGCTCGGAGAGCGCCGCGTAGCCGATGCCCAACTTGTCTGACACGCCTTTCCGAAAGTTCTGGACAAAAACGTCGGATTTCTCGGCTAATTGGTAGACAATCTCTATAGCCTTAGGATTTTTGAGATCGAGGGTGAGGCTCTGCTTATGCCGGTTATTGGCCTCAAAATAGAAATTCGGACCACTCGTCGCTCCAACCAACGCACCGGCAATGCTGAGCACACCTCGGCCCGGGTCCCCGCCGACGCGCTCTTCGATCTTGATGACTTCGGCACCCAAGTCCGCCAGCATCATGGTTGAGACCGGCCCTTGTTGCCAAATCGTCCAGTCAATAATGCGGACGCCATCTAATGGTCGTTTCATAGCTTCCCCTCCTGATGGAATAGCCTTAGTGATAGAGCTGAGGTAAGCGGGACTGTAGCACAGGCCGAGCGGAGAACAAAAGGAAGCGAATGAGAAAGTCCAGCCCAGTCTGAACGGGGACGCCGGATTGCACTCTTGCCTGCGTATTCAGAAGACGGTATACAAAGGCGGCCTACGAAAAAAGCGTAAACACGCCAACATCTGTGTCGAGGGCGCGTTTACGCTTTCCCGGAGCGTATTATAAACCATGCGGATTGATTTCCACGTTCATACCACACGCGGCAGCTCTGACAGCAATCTTGACCCCTTGCTGATGATCGACCAGGCGCACGCAATCGGCCTGGAGGGGATTTGCATCACCGAACACGACAATGCCTGGACGGACCCGGAAATCGAGGAGTACGCCCGTGACCGTGGGGTGACCTTATTTCTGGGGATTGAGGTCACGACCGAGTGGGGCCACGTCGGCGCCTTTGGTCTCGACCGCTATGTCGGCGGTATTTATAAGGTCAAGGAGTTGCGCCGCATTATCGATGAGGTGGACGGTTTTCTGATTGCCAACCACCCGTTTCGCTACAAGCTCGACCCACGCTTCCAGTTTATCCATAAAACCACCCCGATCGACCAGGCCAATCCTGTGTCGGGGAGTCAAGCCCTCGAAGTACTGGAATATGTAGATGCCATTGAGGTGGTGAACGGTGCCTGCTCAGAGGAAGAAAATCGATACGCCCAGGCGGTGGCCGAGCATGTCGGGTGCAAACGCATTGGAGGCAGTGACAGCCACTCGGCCTCTTCCATTGGCTGCGCGGTCACAATTTTTGAGCGTCCCCTTTCGACCACCCGGGAACTCATTGATGAGCTCAAAGCAGGCCGCTATTCCACCGGTCAAGGGCTGAACACTGGTGAGTTGCGCGTATTCCCATAGACGGCGTCATTTCCTGTAGACCGCGGGTATGAGACACTCAGGCCATGACACGCCCCAAAGCCTTAACTATTGCCGGGTCGGATAGTGGAGGTGGGGCCGGTATTCAGGCCGATCTCAAAACCTTTATGGCGCGCGGTGTATATGGCCTGAGCGTGCTGACCGCGGTGACCGCCCAGAACACGCTGGGCGTCCAGGCCGTTGTGGAACTCCCGCCCGATTTTGTCGCCCAGGAGTTCGATAGCGTGTTCGGCGATATGCAAATCCAAGCCGCAAAGACTGGCATGTTGTCGTCCATTCCACTCGTTGAGGTGGTGAGTCGCAAGATAGCAGAACATGGCGTCCGCAAGCTGGTCGTTGACCCGGTGATGGTTGCCAAAGGAGGCCACGCCCTTCTCCAGGCAGACGCCCGCCAGGCACTGACCGAGAAACTGCTCCCACTGGCGTTTGTGGTGACCCCAAATCTGCATGAGGCCGGGCTGCTGTCCGGCATGGAAGTGGTCCGTCGGTCTGATATGGAAGAGGCGGCCCGCCGTATTAAAGCCTTAGGACCGGCTTATGTGGTGGTAAAGGGCGGGCACCTCGAAGAAGACGCCTGTGATCTGCTGTTCGACGGCAGCACTTTCCGGGCCTACTCCTGTCAGAAAATAGACACCGTGTGTACGCATGGAGCGGGCTGCACCTTCTCGGCCGCGATCACGGCCGAGCTTGCCAAAGGCGAAACGGTCGAGGAAGCGGTCGCGCACGCGAAAGACTTTGTGACTCGCGCGATCTCTGCCGGGTTCCGGATTGGACACGGGCATGCTCCGCTGAATCATCAAGTTGATCTGTAAGACGACCGCACCCATTCGGGTCTTGTAGCCTCCAGCCTGCCAGCCTTGGGATCGCGGGGGAACCCGTGCCTTGTGGCTCTCCAGGGCCTTCGATAGAATGTGTCCCCTTATTTTATGAGTGAATCCTCAAAAACTGCCGTTCAAAAACAGACCGAGGGACGAGTCCGGCCAGAGCCGCATTCCACACCTCCACCCGGACTTCATTTGCTCGAAGATATTGACGCCCTCTCCTCTCAGGCCCACGACTTGCAAGGTACACTGCAGGAAATTACCAAAATCATTACCCAGCGTATGGGGACCGATGTCTGTTCGCTCTATCTCTTAGATTCCAGGGGGGAGCGGCTGACGCTCTGGGCAACGACCGGTTTGGATCAGACGGCCGTCGGGAAGGTCAGCCTGGACAAACATGAAGGGCTGACGGGTCTCGTGATTGAAACGCAGGAACCCGTTGTCGCTCCTGATGCCATGACGCACGAACGGAATAAATACTTTCCGGAAACCGGAGAGGAGCGCTTCCATTCATTTTTAGGCTTGCCGATGAGCGACAAGGATACACTGCTTGGCGTACTCATAGTCCAGAGTCGGAGTCGTCGCCGTTTTGAGCAGGCAGAGGTCCGCCTGCTCAAAACGATTGCCACTCAGGTTGCAGACATCGTCGTTCAAGCCCGCGCGCAGGACTCACTCGAAACACAGGAGCGAGAGCGTCAGGATTATCGGTCGCGCATGTTGGCCGCCATTCAACGTCCAAGCGCCTATGAGCGCAGGCGGGCACAGCGAACACAGAGGCCGGGGCGAGCGAGTCGTTTACGTCTGACCGGGGTCAGTGCTTCGCCTGGGATCGGCTCCGGTCAGGCTCATCTTGTCCACCCGGTTGTTCGTCTTGACGCGATTGAAGAGCATCGCACGGACAACCCGGAGGCCGAACGCCAGCACCTGCACGCCGCTCTGACGCGGTCGATTCAAGAGATTGATGCGCTCAAAGAACGCGTCCAGGAGCGGCTGCCAGAGATCGACCGGGCGATTTTTGATGTGCATCGCATGATGCTGGAAGATGCGGCGTTTATCGAAAAGATTGAAGCGCAGATCCGGGATGGCTATGCCGCAGATACCGCTCTGAAGAAAGTCACAGAAGGCTATGTCGAGACGCTGGAACGAACAGGCGGCGAGCATCTGCGGGACCGAGCAGCCGATGTGCGCGATATCGGCCAGCGGGTCCTGCGCCATCTGCTCGGCTTAGAGGAGAAGAGCGGACCACAAGGGGAGAATCTGATTCTCGTGGCAGACGATCTCTCTCTGTCTGACCTCTGCCGAGTAGATCATCGTCAGCTGAAGGGGGTCGTCCTCGCCAACGGCGGCGCAACCTCACATACGTCTATTCTGGCGAAGTCCTTTGAAATTCCCACCGTTGTTGGGGTCGAGCACGCTGCCGTTATCCAGCAGGGCGATGCGGTGATTGTGGACGGGAATGCTGGGGTGGCCTATGTGAATCCTGGCGCCGAAATCGTCCGTGAGTATAGCCGCTTTGACCGCGAGTATCGCGCGTTTAACCGGAATCTCGAAGAAATTCACGACCTCCCCGCAGAAACGCAGGACGGGGTGCGTATTGCACTCGGAGCCAATGTCGGCTTGCTGAGCGACGTTGATTTTGCCCAGCGCCACGGAGCCGAAAACGTGGGGCTCTACCGGACCGAAGTCCCGTTCCTGACCTATAGCGATTTCCCGGACGAAGCGACCCAGCTAGCGCTGTATCAAAGGGTGTTGACTGGCATGGCGGGTAAGCCGGTCACCATCCGCACCTTGGATCTCGGACCCGATAAATATCCGCCTTATATGAAGCTGCCCCAAGAAGATAATCCCTTCTTAGGCTGGCGCTCGATTCGGATCTCTTTGGAGATGGCTGATCTCTTCAAGGTGCAGCTGCGTGCTATTTTACGCGCCGGAGTGCATGGACCGGTTCGTATTTTATTTCCCATGATCTCCAGCGTAGAAGAACTGCTCCAAGTCAAGAACCTGCTGGCGCAGGCAAAGGATGAGTTACAACGAGAGGAAAAACCGTTCGATCCGTTGATGCCGGTCGGTATGATGGTTGAGGTGCCCGCGGCAGTATGGTTAGCAGATCGACTCGCTCAGGAAGTGGACTTCTTTAGCATTGGGACGAATGACCTCATTCAGTATCTGCTTGCGGTAGACCGGAATAACCGCAAGGTCGCCTCTCTCTATGAGCCTCTCCATCCGGCTGTCTTGAATGCCATAGCCACCACCGTCCGCGCTGCACAACACGCCGGGAAACGGGTCAGTATGTGCGGAGAAATGGCCTCCGATCCGCTATGTACACTTGTGCTGCTCGGTATCGGGTTGGACGAACTCAGTATGGAGCCGTTCTTTGTCCCGGTTATCAAACGTCTCATTCGTTCGCTCTCCTATACCGACGCCCAATCTCTCACCCAGGAGGTTATTCAACTCGGAACGGCTCGCGAGGTGAAAGGCCGCCTGTTTTCCACGCTCAAAGATCTCGGCATGATCGAACTGGTCGAGATGTATCGCTAGATTACGGCTGTTTTTGCCTGATTTTATTGACATTCCCAAGCCTGACGGATAAAAATTGAAGAGATGGACTCGGCTCTGAGTGCGAGACTTGCCCTTCTCATTTCTGTCCGGAGTCGGACATCTCATGTTGTGATTGTAGAAGGAGGATGAGAGGAGGACACGGGTAGAAGAAGTGACCGGTTAGTAGAGGAGTAGATACGCAAATGGTGAGTCGGAGGCGCTTCGTGGCAAGACCTCTCGACTTCTGGTGTGGGATGTAGTGTAGAACCCTATCGGGTGAGGAGGTTGGTAGCATGACGAAGACCGAGATGGTGAAAAAACTTGGTGAGACGTGGGGGGAAGCCTCGAACCGTGCGGCAGCCGACAAGCTGGATTCCTTTGTGGAGTTCATCACAAAAACGGTCAAAAAAGACAAAGAGTTGAAAATTCCTAACCTGGGGACCTTTCGACTCCGTCAGTTGAAGCGTCGCAAGGGACGCAACCCGCAGACCGGGGAGGTGATTACCATTCCGGCTCGGAAAAAAGTTGCCTTTACACCGGCAAAAGTGTTTAAGGAATCCATTCTCGGCCCTGCAAGGAAGACGGCAGCAAAGAAGACGGCAGCAAAGAAGACGGCAGCAAAGAAAGTCGCCCGCAAGAAACGAGCCTGACGGTTCTTGTATCCGCGGATATTCTGGCCCTCTTTTCTCCTCTTCCGGGTCTGATAAGGGACGTCTTTGGCGTCCCTTTCTTTTTTCATGAGCTACACAGTCAAAGAAATTTTTTATACCCTCCAAGGCGAAGGCGCTCACACCGGCCGGCCGGCAGTCTTCTGTCGTTTTGCCGGATGTAATTTATGGTCGGGGCTGGAGCAGGACCGGGCTACGGCGGTCTGTCAGTTCTGCGATACCGATTTCGTTGGGACGGACGGCTCCGGGGGCGGGCGTTTCGTATCCGCTCGCGATCTGGCTGGGGCTGTCGCTGCCACATGGCCGGCTCAGCGTGCTCCTCACAGTGTTCCGTTTGTCGTGTGTACAGGCGGCGAACCCTTGCTCCAGCTTGATGCGGCGCTTGTTGAGGCCCTGCATGCAGAAGGATTTGAGATTGCTATTGAGACAAATGGAACGCTGCTTCCGCCACCGGGCATCGACTGGGTCTGTGTCAGCCCCAAGGCTGGCTCAGCACTCGCCCTGAGACAGGGCGGCGAACTGAAACTTGTTTTCCCCCAGTCCGGTGTGGAGCCGGAGCTTTTTGCTCACCTCGATTTCCAGGAGTTTTTCCTGCAACCAATGGATGGTCCTGAGCGGGAGCGCAATACCCAATTGGCGCTGCAGTATTGTCTTGCTCACCCGCGGTGGCGACTTAGCCTGCAAACGCATAAGCTGCTCGGGATCCCGTAGTCCGACAACGCCCAGCAGTACGATCGAGAAGACCTTGTGAGAGACGACCCCGGCCAACAAGAAAAGCTCCTGCGGCTTGTCGCACAGCAAGCCGCCCGACAGGGAAAAAGTGTTGCCCGTTATCTCCGAGAACTACAAACGAAGGTCTCACGACAAGAACGCGTTTCCGTTCGAGGTGCAGAACCTCGGCAGCAGGAGCCCCGTACGAAATATGTAACGCTGACTCGTAGAGAGGTTGAGCGGTTCTTTGCCCAGATCACAGACGAGCGCGACCGTGCGCTGTTTGCCGCCATGTACACTTTCGGACTGCGCGCCTCTGAGGTTGGCCTCTTACTGCGCGAGCACGTCGACTTTCACACTCGCCGCATTCATATCCCCCGCCTCAAGAGCGGCGTCGCCGGAGAGAAACCGATGGCCGCAGAATATCTGCAGCTGCTTCGAGCATATCTACAAACTCGGAGTGACGTCCTGCCCTACCTCTTTCCGTCGCGGAACGCGCGCCCGGTCAGTCGTCAGCGTATTGATCGACTCTTCCGTATGTACGCGGAGCAGGCCAAGCTTCCGCCGTCGAAACGCCACAGCCACTGTTTACGCCATTCCGTTGCCGCCCATCTGCTTGAGGACGGACATACCCTGGAGGAAGTGCAGGCGCATTTGGGGCATAAGTCTATTCACTCAACAGTCGTCTATACGAAAACCACGGGACCACGTCGCCGCCCGCTCTCCGTGCGTATCCAACCGTCCGGAAGCGCTCGAACAATAGTACGAGTGATAAAAAAGTCGGGGGCGCACTAAGCCGTCCTCATCGTGTCCGGGAGGAGATTGTGCGTCTGTGTTAACGAGTCAAAATTTTTATTGTGACCCCTTGACTCATGGTCGATCGTCCTTACGTTTGTCTTGTGTCAGACAGTAACCCAAACCCACAGGAGGTAGAGACAATGAGACGAGAATTGAGTGTATGGCGAGGCCCGTTTGGAACGATGCATCCCTGGCGGCATGATCTGGAGTCGGTTGCCAACGATTTTTTCTCTTCCCGCGGCTGGCCAGGGGTACGCACTGGAATGCCCTCGGAAGCGTCGTTCAGGATTGACAGCTATGTGGACGACAACCGGCTGCATATCAAGGCGGATTTACCCGGAGTGGAGCCCAAGGATGTTGAGGTTGCGCTGGACGGCAACCGACTGACGGTCAAGGGTGAGCGCAAGGCAGAGCACGAGGACAAGACCGGCGGATACTTCCATCAAGAGCGTTCGTACGGCTCGTTTGCCCGGTCGTTTATTTTGCCGAAGGGCATAGACGCGGAGAAGATCGAAGCGAGTGCCAAGAACGGCACGCTCGAAGTCGTGGTCCCCTTCCCGGAAGAGGTCAAGCCGAGACGTATTCCAATCGATGTGAAACCTGAAATCGCGACCGATGCAGCCGCAGACTGATTGCTGCCCTCCTTTCTCTCCCTGCGTTGGGGGCTCCTCCGGGAGCCCCCATTTTTTCAGACAGTGGGACACTCAACACGGCGCCTAGCCGCGTTCTTCTAACCACTGGTTAAAGCCCTCCGGCGTATTGCCATACGGCAGGCCGGCCGCATAGTAATCCTCAAGCAGGCGCATATCGTTTTCTGAGAACGTCAGAAAGCCCCGCTGCTTTTGCTCCTCCTTGCGCCATGCCCGGTCCAGCATCTCCCGAATTTCACGGTCACGGTCGCTCATTTTCTCCTCGCTTTGTAGGGACTCTTGGACACTCCCCCTCCTCCACGCTTACCTGATAACACCATCGACACCAGAAATCACTTCTCGTACATTACCCCTGTAAAGAGTTTCACGATTTCGGTATGGTTCCTGAGCGGCGCGAACGAGACGCTGCCACATATACTACGGACGTTGACGGAGGGAGAGGACCATGGAACTGACCTCGTTTTCGGCTACGACGCTGGCTCGATTTATTCGGACAAATCTCGTCTCTTCAGTTGCCGTGGTGGATGCGCATCTGGCCCGCCTCGAAGCAGCCAATCCAAAACTCAACGCCGTTATACAGCTTCAGGCTGAAGCAGCACGACAACAGGCGCGTGCAGCAGACGAAGCCGTCTCGCGAGGAGAACGCCTCGGCCCACTGCATGGTGTCCCCATCACGCTCAAGGATTCGTTAGACACCGCGGACATGGTCAGTACCTGGGGGACAACGGGTCGAGCCGATTTTACTCCTGAGCACGACGCTACAGTGGTGACGCGTCTGCGGGCCGCGGGAGCCATCATCCTGGGCAAAACAAATACGCCGGAGTTTACCCTGGCGGGGATTACGGACAACGATGTCTATGGTCGGACAAATAATCCGTATGATGTGGAGCGGTCACCCGCGGGCAGTAGTGGGGGAGCTGGGGCAATTCTTGCGGCGGGTGGCTCGGCGCTCGACCTGGGGAGTGACACGGGCGGCAGCATTCGCATGCCCTCCCACTACTGCGGTATTGCCGGTATCAAACCCACCTCGGGCCGAGTGCCCCGTACCGGGCATGCCATTTCCTTTGAGGTCGGTGCCCTGGATGCCTTTACCCAGATTGGCCCCATGGCGCGACATGTCGAAGACCTGGGCCTGGCCTTATCCATTATTGCCGGTCCGGACGGACACGATCCCGCAGTCGTACCGGCCCCGTTGGGAGACCCCCAAGACGTGAGCGTGAAGGATCTGCGGGTCGCCTTCTACACGGACAACGGAATCAAATCCCCGAGCCCGGACACCGCCAGCACCGTTCGAACTGCGGCCAGGGTGCTCGCCGACCATGGAGCCTCGGTGACGGAAGATCGGTCGCCGGGTGTGAGCGACGCAGAGCGGCTGTGGTATAGTCTCTATCTTGCGGATGGAGGAGCCTGGATACGCCGGCTCATCCACGCAGCCGGGACTGAGCGTATATCTTCCGCCCTGGATTGGATGCAAACGGCCCAGCCTGTATCGCTCACGGAGTTCGCCCAGGAACTGAGCCGATGGAATATCTACCGGAGTGAAATGCTGGCGTTTATGGAGCCCTACGATGTGCTGCTGTGTCCTGTCAGCGCCACACCCGCCACGCGCCATGACGACCCCGACGGCCCGGATTTTACCTACACCTTCGCCCACAATCTGACCGGCTGGCCGGGCGCGGTCGTGCGCTGTGGAACGTCAGCTGAGGGTTTACCGATTGGGGTCCAGATCGTCGCCCGCCCCTGGCGTGAAGATGTCGCCCTGGCCGTCGCCCAGTATCTGGAGACGAATCTTGGCGGTTGGCAAAGTCCGTCTCTGTAGCGCCGGGTTTGAATTTTAGGCTGGCAGAGAGTCTCAACGCTCCTGCTCACTCACCTCAAACACCAGCCGGCCTGCCGCCTCCTGGGCTTGGACGTGGGCCGCAACCTCAGGGGGGATCCGAAGCGGGCGCTCCCCGGGGAATTTCCCTTCCTCCAGGGCAGGCCGTAAAAAAAAGAGTTCGGGAGAGGGCACCTGGGCTTGAGTCTTGATGGAAGTATCCAGATACCATTGTCGGCGCATAAAATCCGGGCTAAAGAACAACGCGACTTCCTGAGGCTTCCAGGCTGTTACCCGGTGACTATCGTTCACAAAGTATGACATCAGGTCATCTGCAATATCCCAATACACGGTAAACAGCGATCCATAGCCCCGCTCCCCCAGGGCCGAATTAAAAAGCTCAGCCAGCCTCACCTCGATGTGAATGAGCTTGCCGTCGGGGCCGTATTTCTCGATACGCAGAGGGAAAAAAGAATGTTCTTCCAGCCAAAACAGGAGCCGCGGCACATAGTAGTTGGGCAGCCATTCGGGACGGGCTTGGGCCTCGACAACATAACACGCCACCCCGTCCTCGGCCGTATAATATCGATAGCTGTCTCCCATCAGCTTGAGCTCAGCCGTCCGCCGCTCTTGAAACTGACCGGTCTGCCCATTCTGTAACATGATGGTGGGGCGCGTCTTGGGAAAGCGCACGGTTTGGTGCAGAGTATCCAGACCCAGCACCCGCCAGGAAAACTCCCAGGCGTCGCGCCCGTAATTGTCGTCAGGTGTAAGCGCCATGTTGGGGATCTTCCCCTGCCGCCGGCGTGGCGCGTCGTGACGCACCCGGCGCTTGGCCTGTGAGTATCGGAACCGCTCTTCCTTCTTGATAAATTCTTTGCCCGTGCGATAGCGAATCGAGAGTCGTTGCGAACCTTCTGCCGCGGCGGGAGCAGTGCGCTGGCTGAGCGACCGATAGATTTCTTCGCCAGGATTGAGAGCAAGTTCCGCTTCCACACCAGCCGCGCTAGAGTGATAGGCCAAAAAATTGGTGGCACTGCCTGGGTTGAGGAGCACGCCTTGGGTAGAAATCGACGACCACGCCCTGGCAAACACGGCCGACCAGCGCGGACGGGAGGTGAACTCCATGAGCCGATAGCCCATCTCCTCAGCCGTATAGGGCGGTGTAAAAGGATAGGGCTCAGCCGGCAGATAAGGAACCTGGGGATGGCGTGGGGTGTCAGTTGAAAGATCCAGCTTCTGTCGTTCCTGTGGCGAGAGGTTTTCTAGCGCCTTCCAGGTGCGGCTCGTCTCTTCAGCAGAGAGATGAGGAGAAGTTCCAGGAGTAAGAATGAGTGCAAAAAACAGCCAGAAGGATATACGTGGAACCATGAGGCGCAATTAAACATAAGGCGAAAGAGTTTCATAGCTTTTTATTGGAGCAAGCGGACACTCGGAAACGCGGCTTCCTCTTGAAAGTTGGGGAGGTCAGCGCTAGCGGGGAAGTAGGGAAGTATTCATCCGGCAAGCAGCTCAAACACCCGACAGGGAGGCGGCGCATGGAAGATCACAAACAGTATACAGGCTATCAGTCCTACCAGTATTTAGACGCGCCGCGCGACTACAAGCGATTTCGCTTGGCCAAAGAAGTCGGGCGTGTGGCGTCTTCTCAGATTGCGCTCACGCCGGCTGAGGAAGCACGAATGCAGAGCCTGTTAGTCGGGAATATTGCAATCTCCATGCACGATCACCCGGTCGTGATCCCAGAGGAGGTCAACGAGATATTCGACCAAAAGCGCCTGGGTCGGGACTTCACCGGCTTTCAGGGACTGGCGACCTCTGGGTTGGACGGCATCTTTGACAATTTGATGAACGGCCTGTGTACGATTACCTCGCAGGCCGGCTGGAAGTGGAATGATGTCACCCACGACTTGGGCATGCGTTTGTGCGACCTGGCCCACCAGGATTTTATTCTTGTCTGCGACGGCGTTCGAGATATTATCGCGGCGCACGAGACCCGGCGGCTTGCCCTGGTGCCGACGCTTGAGTCCGCAACGCCGATAGAGAACGAACTGGACCGGCTCGATGTACTGTATGGATTTGGCGTGCGCAGCATGGGCGTCGCCTACAGTGAAGCCAATGCTTTGGGCAGCGGTTTACGAGAGGGGCGAGACGCCGGACTGACCGACTTTGGGCGCCAGGCGGTGCGGCGTATGAATAAACTTGGCATCCTGATTGATGCGGCCCATTGCGGCGATCAGACGACGTTGGACATTATTGAGGAAAGCGAACTACCCATCGTAATCTCCCACGCTGGGGCGCGGGCATTATGGGACACCCCGCGACTCAAGCCGGACCACGTGCTGGAGGCTCTGGCGGCCAAGGGAGGCATACTGGGAATCGAAGCGGCTCCGCACACGACCCTGACCGAGCAGCATCCGCACCACAGTATAGAATCGTGCATGGAGCACTTTGAGTATGCAGTCCGGCTGATTGGTATTGAGCATGTTGGGTTTGGACCGGACACCATGTTCGGCGATCATGTCGGTCTGCACCGTGCCTACGCGGCCCAGCTCTCCGTTGACAAGATACTTGGCAATAAGGCGTTTGATCCGGTCGAGTACGTTGATGGCCTGGAGAATCCTGCCGACTTTCCCAACATTGTCCGGTGGCTCGTCAGACAGGGCTATACGGATGCAGACATTGCCAAGGTTATAGGCGGTAACGTCGTGCGCGTTCTGAAACAGGTCTGGGTCCGCTAAATCGAAATGGCTAGGCATCCGTAAGCGCTTGGCGGAGATGCGCACCATTTGTCTTCCACCACTCGTACAGGATCGAAACATCTGTACCAATACAGAAGTGACGGACCCCGAGGTCAAGGTAGTATTGGGCTTGGTCGAGACTATTGAGCTCCACCCGGGGCGGTACTCCCATCTTGAGCGCGGTTTCAAACACTTTGCGCTCAACCGCTTTGATTTCTGGTGAGCGCGCTTCCCCTGCCCGCCCGACGTTCATGGCATAGTCTGACGGCCCCCACTGAACCATATCCACCCCCGGTACCGACAACACCTCCTCTAACTGATCAACTGCTCCCTGCTTCTCAATCATAATCACGACAACGATATCGCGCAGCGCCTGTACATACTCCTGTGTCCCGCCATATCCCATATAGCTAAAGCGGCGCATCGCAACCCCATACGTCCCACGATCCTCGGGCGTATCGGGTCGCGCAATCCGCACACACTCCTGCACCTCTTCGACCGACCGACAATCGGCAAATAATACGCTTTGGAAGCCCGATCCAATGGCGCGTTGAGCAAGAAAACTCCGGGGTTCTTGATCCACCTTGATCATACTGGACAGACCGCTGAGTTCAGCCGCCCGACACAGATTGTCGAGGGCGTACAGGTCAAACGGCCCGTATTCGGCCACAAATTCAACATAGTCAAACATCTCCGTGTGTCCGATTGCCTCGACGATAGACGGCCAGGTTGTATGAATATGCGTCCCCAGAGTTGGCTTGCCAGCTGTCAACAGCTCTCGCAGTGTGTTTGGTCGCAGGATGTTCACTCCTTTCATGAGGGAATTGGGATGGGGCTCGCGTTCTCTTTTTGGGAGAGGTAATCCCTGCTGAGTAACCCATACAGTTCGCGATCCTCAAAAACCCCCCACTTTTTAATGTGCTCTCTCAAGCATCCTTCATAGCTCATACCCAGCTTCTGCATGACCCGCCCAGAGGCTGAATTGCGTTTGAAGTAGGCGGCGTGCAACCGGTTGAGTCCAAGGACATCGAACCCATACCTGACCACCGCCTGCGCCGCCTCAGTGCAATACCCACGATTCCAGAAGGGTTTTCCGATCCAATAGCCGAGTTCCGCACTGGCATGCTGTTGGGTGAGCTGTAGCCCAATAGCGCCAATGAGCGCCTGATCAGCTCGTAGGATGATGGCAAAGTTGACCAGTTCACCTTTTTCGTAGCGCTCTTGATGGGTGGCAATCCACTGTTCGGCCATGCCCTCTTCGTAGGGATGAGGGATATTCAATGTGGTTGAAGCTATCTCTCTCTCCCCAGCAAGCCGTTGGACATCTGAGGCGTCAGTCACAGTGAAAGGCCGTAGGGTCAGACGAGTCGTTTCGAGGGTTGGACGTTCTTTCATTTCAACCTTGAAGCGCTTTTTGTAAGACCCACTAACAGAACTCTATCTTCTCCCGTACGCCTGGATATCTGCTTTCGCAGATATGACATAACATAGACTGTTATTCCCGTGGAAACGGGAATCCAGGGAAGCGTAGAGTTGACTTCGCTAATCACGGGGCGGCGCTGACAACCCACCAGGTTCAGTGTCCGTGCTGCGCGACAAATTCCTCCAGCACCTGGTTAAATTCGAGCGGCCGTTCGATTTCGTAGCAGTGGCCGACCTCTTTGAGCACGCGCAGTTCCGCCCTGGGAATCCGCTCGGCCAGAAAACGGTTGGCCGCAACAGGGGTGGCCTGGTCTTCCTCTCCGACCAGAACCAAGGTGGGCTGGGTAATCTCCTGTAAGCGGTCCGAGATATCCCACTGCCACACCCCGTTGGGATCTTCCAGACAGGCCAGGGCCACCCGGCGAGGAAAGCCGCCCTCGTTCAGGAAGTTGTGTTTAATCATCTGGCACACCTCGGGCCGCTCGTTCCGCGTCTTAGCCGAAAAGCAGCGTGTCACCAGGTTTTCCGCGGCAGCCTCGTAATCGTTCTGGAAGCTGGCAATCAGCTCGGCGGTATCCAGGGTCTGCTGCAGGTTGGTCGCACTGCTGATGATGATATTCCCGGCGACCAGGTGCGGATAGTCAAGACTCATCTGCATGGCCCGCATCCCGCCCATCGAGTTGCCGACCAGAATGGCGCGATCGATGCCCAGGGCAGCCAGTACCGCGGCATCGTCAGCCGCCATGTCCTGAATGGAATAGCCCGTGAGCGGCTTGGAAGAGAGCCCGTGTCCGCGCGCCTCAATGACAATGCAGTGGTATTTGTGGGCCAGGATCGGAGCCTGATAGGCCCACAGCCAGGCGTTGGCCGAAAAGCCGTGTAAAAAGACCAGGGGAAACCCCTGTCCATAGTGGTTGTAATGAACCCGAACTCCCTTTTCCCTTTCGACGTACGGCATAGACGCCCTCCTTTCTCTCTATTTTACTCACTCTCGGTCCAAGGCCCGGTACTGAATGGCCTGCGCGATATGGGCGCCGGTGATATGGTCCTCGCCGGCGAGGTCGGCGATGGTGCGGGCGACTTTGAGAATGCGGGTATAGGCGCGGGCGCTCAGACCCAGGCGCTGCATGGCGTTTTCCAGAAGCTTTTCACCGGCTGTGTCGAGCTGACAATAGGTGCGGATGTCCCGGCTGGACATCTGCGCGTTACAGAAAATCCTGCGCTGCTGAAAACGCTGAAGCTGAATTTCACGCGCTTGGTTCACACGTGTCCGAATGGCTGCTGAATCCTCACCCGTTGCTTTGTCACTCAGTTCTTTATACTTGACCGCCGGGACTTCGACCTGAATGTCGATACGGTCCAATAGGGGGCCGGAAATCCTGGCTCGATAGCGCTGGACCTGTTGCGGGGAGCAGGTGCACTCGTGCTGCGGATCACCGAAGAAGCCGCAACTGCACGGGTTCATCGCCGCCACCAGCATAATGTCTGCCGGATACGTAATGGACCCGACTGCACGTGAGATCGTGACCTGGGCATCCTCCAGGGGCTGGCGCAAGACTTCGAGGACGTTCTTACGGAACTCCGGCAGCTCATCAAGAAAGAGCACGCCGTGATGGGCCAGGGAGACCTCGCCCGGTTTGGGCACCGTGCCACCGCCGATCATGCCGGCATCGGAGATGGTGTGATGCGGGCTGCGGAAGGGTCGCGTCGCCACCAGGGCCTGGCCGTTGAGGCTGCCGGCGACGCTATGGACTTTGGTTGTTTCAATCGCTTCGGTCAGGGTCAGCGTGGGCAGCACCGTGGGCAGGCGTCTGGCCAGCATGGTCTTGCCGGACCCTGGGGGACCGACCAACAGCAGGTTATGTCCGCCACTGGCCGCGACTTCGAGGGCGCGCTTAACGTGCTCCTGACCTTTCACATCGTTAAAATCCACCTCGTACGCGGAGTGCCGGGTAAAGAGGGCACTCACGTCAACAAGGGTCGAGTCGAGCGGCCGCTCCCCGTTGAGGAGCAGAAAGGCCTCACTCAATGTGGACACGCCAAAGACCGCGATCTCGTCGACAACCGCGGCCTCGGCCGCGTTTTCCGTGGGCACGATCAAGCCCTTGAGCCCCTTCTCCTTTGCCATCACGGCTAAAGGTAAAGCTCCATGGACAGGCTTGACTCGCCCGTCGAGTGAGAGTTCGCCCAGGATCGCGTAGGATTGAAGCTGTTCTTTGGTCAGCCAGCCCTCAGCTGCAAGAATGCCGAGGGCAATCGGCAGGTCATAGGCGGCGCCTTCTTTTTTAACGTCCGCAGGAGCGAGATTGACAGTGATACGACGAGCGGGAAATTCGTAGCCGGAATTCTTGATGGCCGAGCGAACCCGATCTTTGCTCTCTCGGACAGCCCCCTCAGGCAGACCGACGGTAGTGAACTGCGGCAACCCCAGCGCCACATCGACCTCGACCTCCACCAACAAGCCATCAATCCCAATCAGGGCTCCGGATACCGCTGTCGCAAGCATGCCTTGCTGCTAACGGAAAGAACACCAGAAATCAATAAACAAGACCACCCGGCCACGTTCTCTTGCCTGACCGTGGAGAGGTGATAGGCTACACCCCGCATTGAAATACGGACTGGCCAGAAAAAGGAGGGATTGCTATGGCCCGGATCGGAGTGGTTGCCGCCAATATGTCAGGACTGACGTTTCCCGAGTTACAGGACTTGGCCAAGAGCGCGGAGGCGGCGGAGTTTGAGGCGATTTTTTCACCGGAATTCATGAACGACTCGCTGATCAACTGCCAGGTCATGGCCCAGGCCACCTCGCGGATTAAGGTCGGTACCTGGATTGCGAACATCTACCTGCGCCACCCGGCCCTGTGTGCGCAAACGGCCATTGCGATTGACGATACCTCGGACGGTCGGCTGATTCTGGGACTCGGGGTGAGCCACCGGCCCATTGTTGAGGGACTCTACCAGGAAAAAATGGACAAACCGCGGACCTTTATGCGCCAGTATATTGGCGCGATCCGCGATATGGCCGCGGGCAAGGAGCTGCCCGGCATGGCCATGCAACCGCGCGCGGCAACACACCACGTTCCCATCTACATCGCGGCTCTGGCCCTGAGTACCGCCACTCTCAGCGGCGAGCTGGCCGATGGGGTCATGCTATACCTCTGTCCCAAGAGTCGGCTGCCCACGGCCGTGGCCGCAGTCGAGAAGGGAGCGGCCAAAGCCGGCCGGCCGCTTGCGGACATTGATATTACCACGGGCATTCCGTCCTGCATTCATGACGATATGGACGCGGCCATGCAAGCCGCCAGGACCAACCTGGGGTTTTATGGTGGCCTGCCCTTCTATAACAAGCTGTTTCACGACAGCGGGTTTGAAGCGGAAGCGGCGCAACTCGCAGATGGACAGGGGCAGGGAGCGACAGACAACATGGCGGACGAACTGTCAGTTATCGGACCGCCCGCACGCTGCCGGGAACAACTCGCCGCCTTCCGCGAAGCCGGCGTTCAGCTACCGATTCTCAATCCGGTGCCAGTCGGCGACCAGACTTACGCCCAGGCCGTCCGGAAGGCGATCGAGACGTTTGCCCAATAACCTGAATCCCAGGGGTGCGACCTGTCGCACCCCTATTGCCCAGCCGGAATCTCCCACCGCTCACCGACCGCGAAAATTTTAATGGAGTCGAGCCTCCCGCCGGCTTGCTCAACGACCCGCTGGAGTTCCCGCGGCGGTTCGTCTATGGGCTCGTCGGTAAGGCGAAACGTGCCCCAGTGGCAGGGCAGCATCCAGCGCGCCTTAAGGTCCAGAAAGGCTCGATAGGCTTCGGTCGGATTCAGGTGGGAATAGTGCATAATCCAGCGGGGCTCATAGGCTCCAACAGGAATCATGGCAACATCGATCGGACCGAATTTCTTCCCGATCTCGGTAAAGCCGTGAAAATACCCCGTATCGCCGGCAAAAAAATAGGTCCGCTCGGCGTTGGCAACGATCCAGCCACACCACAAGGTGGAATCCCGCGATTGCTCAATGCGTTGCGACCAGTGTTGCACCGGCACACAGGTGACCCGCCAGCGACCGTGCTGCGCGCTTTGCCACCAGTCGAGTTCGACCGCTTTTCTTCCTTTTTTTTCGATCCACTCGCCGAGTCCCAGCGGGACAAACCAGGTCACGGTCTGAGGCAAATGCTCAACCGTATAGGCATCGAGATGGTCGTAGTGATTATGGGAAACCACGGCAAAAGCGTCAGCCGGAATAGAGGTGATAGGCACGCCGGGCGGATGGAAACGGGCCGGAATCAGCGCCCGCTTGCCAAAGTGGGGGTCAGTCAGAAAGACATCTCCCGTGTCATGGACAGCAAAAGTCGAGTGGCCTACCCAGGTAACGGCAGCCGCGGCTTCAGGAGCGGCAAACGAGCTGCCATCGTTGTCCACCCGACGAACGAGCGGCGGGTCGCGCCACTCGCCGCTATAGGCGCTCCGCGAGACCGCCCAGCGAAACAGATCGGTCCAGTGCTTGTTTGAGGGCCGCCAGGGATTGAACCACGCCCCAGGCTGGCCGTGGGCCGCATACAGCAACGACGGATCGGGGTTCAGTTCGGGCGTGCGATCCGGGGGAACCGAACAGGAAAGAGACAAGAAAATCAAAAGAGTGCTGGAGAGGACACGGATATACATGAGAGGTTCTGCTCTATCCCGCCCTCTCCGAGAAGAAAAGTCCTCCTTCGACTCTGCTGCGCTAGGCTCAGGACCGACGGAGGGAGAATCCGCGCATCCTGAGCGTAGCCCCAGAGGGGCGAAGTCGAAGGATCAACAACTTGATCTTATGTCTGATACAGAGACGCCACAAACTCTCCATACCCGTTGTAGGGGAGGGTTGCTTTGATCTCTCTCGTCCCCAGGACACGCTCGCTCGCCTGGGACCAGCGGGGATGCGGGATGGCAGGATTCACGTTGGCAACAAAGTCGTACTCCCAGGGGATGAGGGTATTCCAGAAGGTCTTGGGCTGTTCTGCGACAAACTCCAGGCGCACAATCGACTTGATGCTTTTATAGCCATACTTCCACGGCACCACGAGCCGAATCGGCGCACCGTGCTGTTTGGTCAACTCATGGCCGTAGATGCCGGTCACGAACAGGGACAGCTCATGGGTGGCCTCGGCCATGCTGAGTCCTTCATGATACGGCCACGGATAGGTGTCGTTGCGCAGGCCGGGCGCCACCTGTGGGTCGTGGAAAGTAATCATGCGCAGGTATTTGGCCGAGGCAAGGGGCTGGACAAGATCGACCAGCGCCTTAATGGGAAAACCGGTCCAGGGCACACTCATGGACCAAGCTTCCACGCAACGGTGCCGGTAGAGACGTTCTTCCAGTGGCATCTTCCGCACCAGGTCATCGATATCAAAGGTCTGGGGCTTATGCACCAGACCGGTCACCTCCACCTGCCAGGGGCGGGTCTGCCACTGCTCAACCAAGCGTACGACCAGCTCTTTACGCGAGCTGAACTCGTAGAAATTATTGTAATTGGCCGCGTCCACTTCGGACGTCAGTGGGCGGTCCAGGGTAAACTGCTCGTTGCGCTGCGCCGGGTAGAGGCCGGCGGTAGCACTTGGTTCGGGGAGGCCACGAACCAGCGGGGCTTCTTTTGCACCCGAGCTTTCACATCCGGCAAACACACCCAGCGTACTGATACCGGCAATCCCAAGCGCTTGCAGAAAGCTGCGCCGGTTGAGGTAGACACCTTCCGGAGTTGCCGAGCGCTCAGGAATTTCCCAGCCGCGTGGGGTTTTGATCAACATGCCCTATCCTTTCTGCTGCGTGTCTGACCCACTGCCCTCACTCACACTCTCATTATCGTAGGTGACTGGTAGCAATAGTCAATGTGACATAGGCCGTATTGTGAATTATGGGTTGATACGCCACAATCCAACAGACTTCAATTCATTACGACGACCCTGAGGAGGAGACATGGCTGACAAGACCAATGGTGCGCAGAAACTCCTGTCCGGGATAACCGTGCTCGACTTTACCCAATATCTCGCCGGGCCGTCCGCAACCCGGATTCTGGCCGACCTTGGGGCAGATGTGATCAAGATTGAACGCGCCCCCGGCGGCGACCTGGGACGACAGATTCATCTTGTTGAACACGGCCAGAGCGCCCTCTATCTCGCCGCCTGCGCCGGCAAGAAAAGCGTCTGTGTTGAGATCAAACACCCAAAGGGAAAGGAAATCGTCTATCAACTGGTGCGAAAGGCTGACGTGGTGGTGGAGAACTATAGCCCCGGAGTCATGGCGCGACACGGGCTGGATTATGACACGCTCACAGAGCTGAACGCCAAACTGATCATGTGTTCGGTGTCAGGCTATGGGCAGGACGGGCCGTACGCCAGTCATACCAGCTTTGACATTATCGCTCAGGCCCAGAGCGGCGTGATGGCCATGACCGGCGAGCCGGATGGGCCACCGACCTATGTCGGCAACTATTTCGGGGACCCGAATACGGGGATTCATGGCGCGCTCGCCATCTGTGCCGCGCTCTTTCACCGCGCCAACAACGGACAGGGCCAATATATTGACGTGTCGCAGCTCGAATCCCTGGTCTACCTGGACTACGTCAATTTCCCGCTTTTTATGATGAGTCAGGGCGCGATCGTGCCGCAGCGTTTTGGCGGCGACTTTTTCAATGTGTGCCCCTATGGCGTGTACAGGGCAAAAAAAGGCTACCTCGTTTTTGCCGTCGCCGGGCATCAATGGCCGGCCCTCACCAAGGCGATGGGCAAACCGGAGTTAGCGACGGACGAACGCTACGCCACCATGGAGGATCGGGTCCGGCGGAGCGCAGAGGTTCGGAAATATATCGAAGACTGGCTCCAGACCTTTGAAGATGACGAAACGCCCCTGAAAATTCTAGCCGAAGCCCGCGTACCGGCCGCTCCGATCCTGGATATTCCCGGCGCTGCGGCCCATCCCCAGTTGAAGGCACGCGGACTGTTTCAAGACGTGCCACATCCGCTGCTGGGTCCGACCCCGATTGCCAAATCGCCCTTTCATTTCTCCAACGCGAACGTCGAGATTCCCTTTCGCGCGGCTTTCCTGGGCGAACATAATGAAGAGGTGTTGCAGGAGCGCCTGGCCTATTCGGAAGAGCAAGTCGCCGCGCTGTATACAGACGGCGCCATCGTGCAAGAGGCCCAGGTGAAAGAGCTGCGAGCGGCAGGCAAGCTCTAGGCTGCACAGAGCAGGCCGCCCGCCCCTACTGTCCTTTCCACTCGGGCGGGCGCTTTTCCGCGAACGCGCGCGGGCCTTCGGTATAATCCTGGGTCTGCGTCAGGGTCGAGAATAAGATGTTCTCAAACCGCAAGGCGTCTTCAAGCACGCGGCCGAGGCTGCGCAGCATGGATTCCTTGGCCGACCGCACGCCCAGCGGGCTGTTGCGCAGAATGGTCCGGGCGTAGCGCTCGGCGGTAGGCATGAGTTCCGCGGCGGGTGCGACTTCACTCACCAGGCCGATCCGCAGGGCTTCCTGAGCGTCAATCGGCTCTCCCGTGAGCTGCATCTTGAGGGCGTTGGCCAAGCCAACGATCAGCGGCAGACGGACCGTTCCGCCATCGCAATGATGAAACCCCCGCTTGACCTCGGAGCAGCCGAACTGGGCGTTGTCCGACGCCACGCGGATATCACACGCCAGCGCCAGTTCTAATCCTCCGGCCAGGGCGTAGCCATTGACGGCGCCGATAATCGGCTTCCAGATTTCGAGCCCACGGGTAATGCCGCCAAAGCCCAGGCCATTGGCCACCTGTCTGACCGCGTACGGACTCCCGCTGCCAATACTCGGCGTATAGGTCTTGAGGTCGGCCCCAGCGCAAAAGGCCCGCTCACCACTTCCGGTGAGGATGGCCACCCAGACGTCCGGATCGTCGCGAAAGTCGGTCCAGACTTCGATGATTTCCTGATTGTGGGCCGGTCCGAGGGCGTTCATGGCTTCCGGGCGTTGGATGGTGACATAGGCGATTCGGTCACGTTTTTCATACGCGATGACAGACATGGGCTTCTCCTCCTCTATATTTCGTGACGGGCATCCTGCCCCACCTGCTCAAGCCGAGCGATGACTTCTTTGGGGTTAATCCGGTTCTTAAAAAAGAACACCCTGCCCGGAACGTCGGTAAAGTCGTCCTGGCTGACGTTCAGGTTGGCCGACACGGCAATCACCATGTCCTCCCGACCCGAACGGCGCAGCTTCATGAGCTTTTTTTCCAGGTACTCCGGCCGCCAATAGCCCACGATTTCCATCAGCGCGGTGCGCCCGTCCGTGTGCCGAAAGGCAAAGTCCGGAATAAAGACGGTTTCTTTCAGATTGATAATGGCCACCTCGCGTTCAATCTCCCAGCCGCTCTCAATCGCGTGAAAGCGCTCGGCAAAGGTCTTTTCAAGGAGCGAGTCATACATCGTGCTGTCACGGTAGTGAGAGACGAGATTGCTACTCTCGTCGAGGGGGAAGTAACGATGCTCACCCTCGGCGGTGACAATCTCGGCCTCCATCTTCCAGCGGGTGCACAGCAGCAGGGCCGGCAGGAAGACGGCCAGCTTGAGGCCATACTTCTGGGATAAACGGAACATGCTGACCGGCCCGTCCAGCAGAATCTCATAGCCACTGTCAAGATCGCCCTCAATCGCATGCATGAGCTGATAGAATTTGATGAACTTGAAGAGCTGTTTGTAACGGCTCGGAATGTTCCGAAAGACCGACAGCTTCATCCGCACGCAGCGATACAGCAGCGCCTGCGCCAAGGCGACATTATAGTGTTGGAGCAGCCATGTCGGCTCGGGCGGGTCAAAGCGGGTCAGGATATGGTTTTCGGCCAGATCGGCGTAGAGCGCCCAGGCAATCTGTTCCGGCTCGGCTGTATACTCGCGCGCAACCTCGGCGATCAGCTCGTCTTTGGTCACGGGATGGATATGGTCGGGCTGTAAGACGACAGGGTGATTTTCGCGAGCCAAGGCGAACAGGCTGCGGCGGACCTCCAGCGGCGGGGCCACCGCCTGCTCCTCAAATTCGCACCGGTCGTCGCGCAGCAGCTTGGCCAGCCCACGCTGGATGCGAAAGTCGGTCCGGTCTTCCGCATACTGGCTGAGCGCCGTGGTCAGATCCCGCCTGGGTTTTCCTGCATGCGCGGCATAGATGGCGATCAGTTCCTCGGCCATCCGTGTAAAGCGCGGCGCGTCGGTCCGCACATAACGTGGATAGAGATACGGCCCTTCGGTCCGCGTCAGCAGGAGATCTGAGGTCAGCATGACTCGTCCCAATCTTTCGTGTGATCGAGTCTGGAGATTTTCTCCCGCGAGGGCAAGAGGAGCGGAGGCGGGCTAGACTGTTCGGGCTGGTTCGCTATGGTTCAAAAAGAGTGAACGTATCCTCCACTCAGATGTCATTGCTGGACCCGTTTACTCTTTGTCCGACAGGAGGGGATATGACGTATCAGAACCTGATATTCGAGAAGAAGGATGCCATCGGCTATCTGACCCTCAACCGACCGCAGAAGCTCAATTCGTTCAGCAAAGAACTGATGGCCGAATTGGGCGAGGCGCTCGATGCGATTGAAGCCGATGATGACATCCGGGTCGTGATTCTGACCGGAGCCGGGCGGGCGTTTTCTGCAGGGTTCAATATTGCCCCGCCAGAGGGCGAGCCCGAACTCTACGACCGCTCTGCGGATAGCTGGCGGTCTGATTTGAAGTATAACATCGAGATTTTTCTCAAGATCTGGCATTCCAGCAAACCGTATATTGCCGCGATTAACGGCTATGCCCTGGCTGGCGCGTGTGAACTCGCCCAGTTATGCGACATTAAAATTGCCTCTGAGCAGGCGGTGTTGGGCGAACCGGAAATCCGGTTTGGGACCGGCCCCCCGGTCCTGGTCACGCCGTTCAGCGTCGGGTTTGCCAAGGCAAAGGAGCTGCTCCTGACCGGGGAAATGATCTCTGCCCAAGAGGCTGAACGCCTGGGCATGATTAACCGCGTCGTACCGCACGACCAGCTCATGCACGAGTGTGAGAAGACAGCACGCAAACTGGTAAAGATCGCTCAGGTCGGGGTGAAGTTTAACAAGGCGGCCATTAACCGGGCGTATGAGAACATGGGCTTTCTGAACAGCATCTACCAGAATCTCGATTTGGTTGTCATGTTTGACACAACCCGGACGCAAGAGCAGGAGACATTCAACCAGATCCGGAAGGAAAAAGGCCTGCGCGCCGCGCTCGACTGGCGCGACGCACTGTTCAGGGAAGACGACAAAGAGTAAACGTGTCCAGCATCTAGTGTTTATTGGAGGACACGTTTACTCTTTTGAACCCGCGCATCTCTCTGCTTATCGTGATCCTGGCCGTGTTGGTGCTGACCGCCACGGCCGCGGCCGATACACCGACGGCGCAGTCCGGGAGTACCCTCCAGCCCATCCCCCTTGAGGATATGGAGGTCTCGGTGCTGGCTCCGGTCGCGCTGCAAGCTGTGCGGATTCCCCAGTCCATTATCCTCGATGGTCGGTTGACCGAGCCGGCCTGGCAAACGGCGCCGGTCGGCGACGATTTCCGCCAACGCGAACCGGACGAAGGCGCCCCGGCCTCCCAGCCGACCGAGGTGCGCGTTCTGTACACGGCGACCCATCTCTACGTCGGCGTGCTGTGTCACGACTCGGACCCGAGTGCCGCGGTCGCCACCCGCTTTAACCGGGACGCGGACCTGGCTGCGGATGATCGGGTGACGCTCTTGTTCGATACGTTTGCGGATCGTCGTAATGCGTTCAAATTTCAAACCAACTCGGTTGGGGCACGGGTGGACGAACTCATCGGAGACGAGGGGGAGACCGAAAACCGGGACTGGAACGGCATCTGGAACGTGAAGACCGCGCACTCACCGAACGGCTGGAGCGCGGAATTTGAAATTCCGTTTCAGACCCTGAGCTATGCTCCGGGACAATCGAGCTGGGGCTTCAACGTCCAGCGCATCATCAAGCGGGTGAACGAGGAAACGGTCTGGAGCGGCTACCTCCAGAGCCTGGACTTCAACCGGGTCTCACGTGCGGGCCGGCTCACCGGACTGCGCGACAGGTCTCAGGGTCTGGGACTCGATTTTTCCCCGTTTCTGACCACCGAGGTGCGCCGCGATGCCGCGTCCTTTAAGCCGGGCTTTGACCTGTTCTACAAACCCACCCCCGGTCTGACGCTCAGCCTGACGCTCAATACCGACTTTTCCGAGGCCGAGACGGACGATGTGCAGGTCAACCTGACGCGATTCTCACTTTTCTTTCCTGAGAAGCGGCAGTTCTTTCTGGAGGACGCGCCCAATTTTGCGGTTGACGGTCTGACCCCGACCTCGGGACCGCTGGTGATTATCCCCTTTTTCAGCCGGCGCGTCGGCATTGCCGACGACGGCAAACCGGTTGACATGATCGGCGGCGCGAAACTCAGCGGCCGGGTTGGCAAATATTCCTTGGGGATACTCAGCGCCCAGACCCAGGAACGCGACCCCGTACCGGGCGAGAATTTCAGCGTGATCCGGCTTAAGCGCGACATCGGAGAACAGGCCTCGATGGGATTAATCGCGACCCGCCGGACACCGGAGAACGGGGACGCGAGCGGCCTCTACGGGCACGACTTTCTGTATAAGACAACCCGCTTTCTGGGCAGGCGCAACCTCACCGTGTCTTCGTTTGTGTTAAAGAGTTTTCGTCCCACGGCGCGCAAGAACTGGGCCTGGGGCAGTCAGATCAATCTGCCCAACGATACCTGGACGATATTCGGCACCTATCGTGAGGTGCAACGGGATTTTGAGGCCAGCATGGGCTTTGTGCCGCGCACGGGCATTCGACGCTTTGGCTGGTTCCTCCAAGCAGCCCCACGGCCTGGGCGCTGGGGTACACGGCAGGTCGCCTGTGCCTTTGACGGCAATTATATTACCGACCAGTCCACGGACCGCCTCCTCACCCGTAACATCGTCTTTCCCTGTGAGTGGCGCTTCGAGAGCGGCGACACGCTCATGTTTCGGGCCTGGCAGCAGTTGGAACGCCTGACCGAAGATTTTGAGATCAACCGCGGCGTCCGGCTGCCGCCCGGCCGCCACACCTTTCGCCGTTATATGGTCAGGGCCGAGACCGCGGATAAACGCAAACTGTCGGCCAGTCTGGCCCATTTCTGGGGCGACTATTACAGCGGCAAACGCGACAGTTGGAACCTGCGTCTCAATTTTCAGCCCGGTCCACGCCTGTTCCTGAGCCCGGAATATCTTCAGAGCGACGTCCGTCTGCCTGAAGGCAATTTTGTCACGCGCCTGTTGCGGGTACGACTGGACATAGCCGTCAGCCCCAATCTGTCCTGGTTCAGCCTGATTCAGTATGACAACGTGTCGGACGTGTTCAGCCTCAACACGCGCATTCGCTGGATCATCGAACCGGGCAACGACATCTTTCTGGTCTTCAACCAGCGCTGGCTGGACGAAGAAGGAAGCTTCCGCTCCATCGGCCGCGAGGGCCGATTCAAGGTGCGCTATACCTACCGGTTTTGAGGACGGCGGGAGACGCCTGACCAAATCGGCCCTACGTCTCCTACCGTCCGTTTTTTCCTACCGGCCCTGCCGCAGGTTTTGTACGGTGAACAGTTCGGGTCTTTGCTTTTCAATATGACCCTTAAAACGGAGCAGGGTGGCGTGGTCGCGCTGGACATCAATCACATGGACCGAGTTGTCGATGTTGGCACCCGCCCCCTTATTGACCGGCAGATGGTAATCCGGGTGGGACTTGCCGATCACAAAGAGCTTCCACAGGTCACCCTTGCGATCATAGATAAAGCTCAGCGGGTTCGTATACTGTTCCGCGTCCTGGAACCACACCCGTTTGGAATAGGGATAGGCCGGGTCTTTCGGTGTCACCTCGAGGACGTAGACCTTGCGCAGTTGCCAGGTAATATTGGGAAACCAGCCAGCCCGGCCGCCAAACTCGATGTAGTGATAACCCTCGTCATCGGTGTTGTTGGAGATCGGATAATCGGGCAGCTTGAATTCCATTTCGTTATGCTTATACATGGGCATCAGCAGGATTCTTTCGCCCTTATATTCCCAGTTCATATCGGTGACCCGGCCCTCATAGCCTTCAAAATCATCGACAAAGATATTGGTGCCGAGGAACGAATCAGCCCGCTGTTCCTGGGACAGACGCCGGACGCGGCGCTGAAACCCGAGATACAGCCACGAGTCGTCGCGTTTGCGCTCGTCCTCATATTGCCAGATCAAGACCTGGGTATCCTTGAGGTCAAAGGGTTCGAACACCCGGGCATAGATACCGCGAAACAACTCCTGAGGGTTGGGCAGGACCTCGGGTCTCGGGTCGTGTCTGACCCGATGTTTAAAGTTGAGAAAGTGAAAACTGAAGTTGATGGTCTTCTCGATCGTGCCGTCCCCCTTGACGAAAGACCAGTAAAAGGGACAGATGCACGCGTTGTCGCCCCAGTTAAACCCGCGCTTGAAACTCCACGCCAACTTGACACCAGCCTGAGGATCACTGGGGTCGGGCTGCCCGGGAAAGGCGAGGCCGGCGACATAATTCTGTAGATAGCCCTCGGGCGAGAGCGTCACCTGCTCGGCATATTTCCGGGTCGCCTCGACATATTCATCGGGCAAGGAAAAAGGTATGGTCTCTCCGACTTTGATCTCTACCCAGCCCTTTTTGACGAGATCGAGATATTCGGGGTACATGACCTCTTTGGCCACCTCCCAGTTGCTTTGGTTGATCACCAAACCCGGCTCGATGCCCGGTACCTGGGGAACGCCGTGACGGTAGGGATAGAAGGTTTCCTGAATCGTATCCTCGGACAACTCGGCCCGTACCGCAGCGGGCCAGCTGACCGTGCTGAGCAGCGTACAGACAACAATGATGGCATACGCACGTAAGTATTTTTTGCTATTCTGAGTGCCTTTGTTCATCACACCCTCCTTGTGTGTCGTGGCTCAACGCCTGCCTAGAAGCGATACCGCACCTTGAAAAAGAATTCGTGCCGATCACGAAACGAGCTGATGACCCCTTCGCGGAAGCGCCCGAAGGGCTCCTCCGAGGGAAAGCCCAGCAGCGTGTCAAACTTCTTCTGCTTGCCAAAGAAAAAATTGGAGCCCAGGGTAAAATCGATATGGTCGGTCCAGATAAACTGCACATTGGATAAGAGCAGATAGCCGTTGCCACGGTAGTCATAGGCCTGGGCGATCTGAGGAATGATCCGGTCCGACATATAGAAGCCTTGGATCAGAAGCGTAAAGACCACATTCACATCCGGGTCGGGCATTCCTCTGCGCGACCCCTTACTCTCATGATGGATCAGATGGGTAAAAAAGGCCTGTCCCGAGAAGACGAACGTCCGGTACGGGTTCAGCGGGCGGAGAAAAGTGGGCCGGTCCCACCCGAACAGATAGCGCACGGTATCCGACTGCTTAAAGAGGCGCGGGCTGAGCGTATTCGGAAACTCCTCGCCGTGCGTGCGGGTGAACTCAAAGCGCCAGGTCGAACCCGTCCAGGGATCGGCCCAGTCGGCCGACCCGCCCAAGACCTCGATGGTCGGGAAGTGGATCGCGCCAGCGGGGACGAAGTTCGGGTTCAGACCACGCAAGGAGGGCAGTTGCTGCCGACCGTGAAAATAGTTGAGCGAGAAGCCGACCTCGCCATACACGCCCTCGACCCGAACCCCGAACTGGTTATTGCCGAGCTTGTTCGTCGGCTTATGTACGCCCCGGACGCCAACCACGCCTGGGGGAAAAGCCGCACCTCCGAAGGCGTAGGGCAAGGGCGTGCCGGTCGCCGGATCGATCCCAATAGGCTGTCCATCCACAAAGAGAAATCCGCCCTGATCAAAAAGGAGTTTATTCGCTCGAAAGAAGTCTCCGGCCCCGAGAACGGGATAGGGCGCCCCACCCTGACCCAAATTCGCAAACTCAAATTCCTGCCAGATCCAGTCAAACTCCAGGTTCAGATCGGCAAAGGGGCCGACCGGTCCGAACTTCCACACCGCTTGGGTGGCCCACAGGGGTTTACGGATCAGCTCATAGTCTTCGATAAAGAGATGCCGGTCATAGTCGACGGGGTTGATGACGTCGAGCAGGCGGAACAGGTCGGCGCGGCCCCACACGATGGGCTGTTTGCCGATCCGCAGGAACAGATTGTCCCCCGTGCCGAAGACATCCTGGAATTCAATGTCGGTATACATCTCCCGCAGCTCGAAACGATAGCGGAGATCGTCGAGGTCGTCGGCCATGTAGCCGGACAGTTTTCCGCGCGGGTCGTCCGGCCGCACCGGAACGGCAAACTGCAGCGGGGGTTTTCCCAGGAGGCGAAACCCCCGGTTCGGACCAAAACCGGGGATTTGATCGGGCAGCCCAGGGAGGCGGCCCCCGGCGTCGTTGCCGAACTCGTTGTCATTCATGTCGTAGACCCCATCGTAGAAGAACCGACCGTCAAAGAAGACGGTCCAGAAGGCAATGGAGTCCCAGTTGTCCAGCAGCTCAATATCGACCTCGAGTTCGGCCGTGTTCCGGTTCTGTGTGAGCTCGGGACTTTCGTTAAAGTCTTCGGAACGGAAAATATTCAGAGACTCGACGAAGCCATTCACCCTGACAGATTTCCCGGCGATCGTCGTCTCAATAGCCCAGACGACCGACGGCTTGGCTCCCAAAGTGATTCCCAAGAAGAACGTGGTTAGTACGAGCGGCCAAAGGCTCGCCCTTCTTCTGATACTCACTGTGGTCCCTCCTTCCCCTGACAGTGTTGAGGGCTAAGTCAAACCGAGTCTCTTCGTCTGACTCCGGACGCTATCCGACTCGACCCCGTGTTTATTCCCCACTCCTTGCCGCGGCTAACGTATCCCTCCTGCCTCTTGTGTTGACAGCGTGTCGACGCTGCCCTTCCCTTTTTCGCTGACGTTTCCGGCCCGGACGATAAACGCGGGCCGCACCAGGACGGTCAGCGCCGGTAAGAGGAGCATCGCGCCGATCATATTCGCCACCATCAGAATCGATAACAACAGGCTCATCTCGGCCTGAAAGCGGAGGCTCGACAGAAACGCCCAAAAAATGATCCCACCCACCAGGGTACTGGCCGTGAAGGTGACGGCCATCCCCGCAGTGGAGATCGCCTCCTGGGCCGCAGCCTGGAGGTCGCCTAAGCGGGTGTACTCCTGCTTTATGCGATCCATCAGATAGATCGCATAATCAACGCCCACGCCGATACCCACCGCGATGACCGGCGCGGTGTTGACGTTGAGGCCAACCCCCATCAGGGCCAGAAATGCCTCCCCGGAGATCGTCGCCAGGGCGAGCGGGGCGGCAACTAAAACCGCGGCCACCAATGATCGGTAACCGGCAGTCATCAGGCAAAAGACCGCCACAAAGACGAGCGTCGTGATCGTGAGGTTGGACGCGATGATTTCTTCATTCATGGCCGCCGTGACGCCCATCAGCCCACCGGCTAGACGCAGCGTCACGCCGTCCGGCGGGAAGGCGGTGAGAAAGGCGTTGACCCGCTCAATCGCCCGGGCGATGGTTGGGCCCCGATGGTCTTTATAGTAGAAAACAACATTCGCCCGGCGCTCATGGGCGTCAATGTACTCGTCCAGGCTGCCCGGAATGGGCGCCGAGGCCATATAGGAAAACAATACGCCGCCCACAAACGCGGCATCGTGGGGAATCTGGGCCCACTTCGGGTCGTCGTGGTGGTTGATCTGGTTGACCAGTTTGACCAGATCGACAATGGATTTCGTACCACCCACCTCGGGGTCGTCCAGCATGTACTGCTGGAACTCCTCCAGATAGCGCAAGACGCGGGGGTCTTTGATATTGCCCTGCTGAGGCGTTTCCACGACCACGAACAACTCTTCGGAGCCGGGAAACTCCCGGTTAATCATCGCTGCCGACACGTTATAGTCCGCGTCCGGATAGAGGATGGGCGAACCGGGCCGCGCGGTCCCCACCACAAGCCAGGAGCTCGCGTACAACCCCAGCACGAGTAGCACGGCCGACAGCCCGACAATCACTTTCGCCGCGCCCCGCTGCGTACACACCCGGGCAATGGCTGGCAGTATCCGCCGCAGGGCATTATGCTTCAGCCGCAGGTCTCGCGGCAGGGGCAAGGAGACCAGCAGCAAGGGCACCAGCAGGATGACCGTGGCGGCGATGCTCGCCGCCCAGAAGGTACTGTAAAACGCGAGTTTGGTGTTGAGCGGAAACGCTCCGACCGCAATCAGCACCAAACCAGTGGCGTCGGTCACCACACCGAGTAAGCCGGGCAGACACATTTCGGCCATTGTCGCCCGACTTGCCGCTTCCCGATCCCTCAAGTGCTCCAGCTCTTCGTAAAAGCGCTCGACAAACTGCACGGCGTGGCTGATGGCCCGCGCGGACACCAGCACCGGGATAACCAGAGTGAGAGGGTCGAGGTTATAACCCATGAAGGCACAAAACCCGAGTCCCCAAATGGCGCTCAGCGTGGCGCACAGCAAGGGTACCAATACTCCGAAGAGACGACGAAAATAATACGTCAGCAGCGAGATGATGACGGCACCAGTCAGCGAGAAGATAAGGAGCAGTTCATCCAGATAGTAATACACCCAGCCCATCAGGACAGGCTGACCAGTCGCATAGATCCGTATCCCGGGCTGGCTGTGTTGGGAGCGAATCTTTTGCAGGCCGGCAAAAATCTGTTCGTAATCAAGCTGGCCTTCATGAAAATGGGCGGTTACCAAGGCCGAGCGCAAATTGGGCGCAACCAAGCGCCCATACACGCGCGGACTCGAAACGACGTCCTCGCGCAGCCGTTCGAGCGCGTCCCCTTGAGGAGGATCCTGCGGCTCGTAGAAAGACTCGGACAGCACCATGCCCGTATCCGTAATCCAAATCTTGCGGACTTTTTGATGCGTTAGGGAAGCGATCTGGTTGTGGTCCACCCCAGGCAGAAGATCGACCTCTTGGGTAATCTGGTACAGCGTTTCCAGCACCTCAGGCTGAAAGATATCACCGCTTTCGACCTCGACGGCCAAAAGCACGATATTGGCGCCGCCAAAGATATTGCGCACCTCGTTATGGAGTTGGATGTAGGCATGGTTCTGCGGCAGCAGGTCGTTGAATTCACTATACATCCTGAGGTGTGGCAGCTGTGCGGCAAAGAGGGCTGTCAGCGCAAAAATCAGCCCGATGATGAGCAGTCGGTAGCGCATGAGTGCGCCGACAAAGCGCGGCTCGGTCTGCCGATGGATACCGGATTCCTGTGCAGACATGCGTTCCCCTCCTCGCTGCCCGTTGTCTGAATCAGTAGCCTGCGGCAACCAGTCCCGGCGGCGGCCCTGCCTCACGCTTTTACTCTGATGACCAGCTATACCCCTGTCCCAACTAGCGTGCCCTGCGTGCCAACGAAGAAGGGTTCATCTTGTCCGGGAAAGAGCAAATCGCGGAGATACGAATAGACAGGCCTGGCCAGGCTGACTTTGCTCCACGTATTCCCAGCATCAGCCGACTGAAGCACCAGCCCCCTGCCACCACAGGCGTAGAGCGGACAGGTGGGACACGCAGACCCGACAGCGAAAAGCGGCGCCTCATAGCCGGTCTGTCGTACCTCCCAGTGTCGCCCGCCATTCGCGCTCAAAAAAATCCGACCTCCCGTAGACGGTGCCCAGCCCCGCTCCTGGTCGGCAAAGTAAACCCCAAAGAGAATATCTTCCTCCCCCAGGCCTCCCAAGGTTACGGTACTCACCCCCCCGGCACCGATATCGTCGGCCGCCATGAGTTCTTCCCAGGACAATTCCTCTCCACCGACGTCTGGGATTTGGCCGGCGACCTGTTCCCACGTCTGCCCACCGTCCAGCGTTTTCAACACCGCTCCATACTCTCCCACAACCCAGCCGGTCTGGTCATCGAGAAAATACAGCGCGTTGAGATTGACATCCTGCCCCAGGGAACGATCCTGCCAGTGTTGCCCGCCATCTTCCGTTTTCAGCATCACGCCCGCCGCGCCAACGACCCAGCCCTGGCGCGCATTCAGAAAAGCAATCCCAAACAGATTGTGTTCCGTCCCGCTCTGTTGCACGGACCAGGTCGTACCGCCATCGGTCGTGTGAAAAATGCTGCCACCCGCCCCGATCACCCAGCCATCCTGCGCTGTCGTAAAGCTCACCCCAAAGAGTGACTGGGCGGTGCCGGCAGACTGGAGAGACCAGCTCTGGCCCTGATCACGGCTCAAGACGATCTTGCCGTTTTGTCCGACGGCAACAATCTGGTCGGCTGCCAGGGCGGTTGCGGCAAAGTATTGATCGTAGCGTGAGATGGTGTGTTTTGCGGCCTGCTCCCGGACCGGTATGCCCGTTGTGCCAACTGACTGACAGCCGAGGAGTGCGACCAAGCAGCACGCGCTGAGCAGCACTTCTTTTCCGGCTCCTCCTTCCATGGCCTCCATTCCTACTCTCGTCGTCTTAGATGCGACCTCTTCTCCATAACATAATCAGGCTCAGAACCAAAATGAGTTCCGGCGGGAATAAGACCAGTAATACAAAGGTGTCCTCAAGCGACTCGGGCGCAACGATCATCTGCGTTGGTGTCCGCGTTTGCCGCACAATGCGCACTCCCCCCGCATCCTGTGTAAGCCACCGCATACACCCGACCACCACGTCCTGATTCGCCAGACGCGACAGCCCGGCGTTGGTCACAAAGCCCTGGCTGCCGAATATGGCCAGGCGCGTCGGGGTGGGCGCCTGGGGGGCGGGGTATTCTCCGGTTATACCGAATATGAGAAATCCCTGACCGGAAGCTCTCGCGGCGGCCAGGGCGGGAGCCAGGGCCGGAGAGAGCTGAGCAGACTCATCACTGACCAATGCGGGCCGGACCTCAGCTCCCTGAGGCAGCTCACCCCAGACCCGGAGCGGGAAAAAGCCGGACAGCAGAGCCACACTATTGCGGGGCACGACCTGAGCAAGGGGATGACCGATGACTGGACGGGCAGCGACACGCTGAGTCCGCCACTGGGTGTCCCAGACAATACCAAGCTCGGCAAACAGCTCCTGCCAAACTGTCGCCTGAGCCGAAGAGAGAAAGAAAAGGACCCTGCCGCCGGAGCGCAGATACCGGGCGACTTCGTCCTGCTCCTCCACCAGGGGGGCTGTGGTACCGGACGGTACCACGAGGAGGTCGGCATCAGTCGGTATCGCCAGCGTGCTGACCAACACCAGACGCCGCGGCTGGTAACGCTCTTGCCGGAGGACGGCGGCGAGTTGGGCAAAGCCCGCCGGGCCAGAGTCATCAAGGGCCGGCTCACCATGTCCGGCCAGGATATAGACACGCTTCGGTGTGGTCAGACGCAGGCGTCCAAGGGCATTGGTGACCGCCTCCTCGGTCACGCTCGACAGAAATTCCGTGCGCTCACCCATACGCAAAAGGACGCCTTCTCCAGGCAGCGCGACCTCGGCTGTGGCGTGCTCAGGGTCACCCCAGCCCCTGATCTGGATAAGGTCTGAGGCGCGGCGATAGCGCTCTAACACCGCCAGCGCTGCGGTTTCCCGTCGAGCGGACAGGTTCACCACGACCTCGACCGGTTGTGACACAGTCCGCAGGGCGGCCAGACTGGCCGGGGTGAGGCTGTGCACTTGGTCGGGAGTCAAATCGAGCCAGACTTTCCGGCCACTCAGCATCACCACCACTACGCCCAGAATGGACACCCCGGCCCACACCAGGCGGCGCGGCCAAAAAAAAGGGGAGAGCCGTGCGGAGCGGTCTCGCCGGACAAGCCATTGTCCCCAACTCCAGCCACATACGCCGACAGCGGCCAGACCGGCGTGGAGGAGGACAAAGAGGGTGGGGCCACCCATGAGATACCAGCCCACCCCGGCAAACAGACCAAAGAGCACTCCGAGCAGCCCGAGCAGGCGTATCCAGCGTATCTGGCTCATGTGCTATCCGGCCCGGCTCAGGAGGAGGCTGCCTGAGGTCAGAAAAAGGAAGAAGCACGTGGCTGCGACAAAATAGGTCATATCCTGCCCGCTCAAAACTCCCTGGGCAAAACTTTCCATATGGCTCGACAATGCCAGCCACTCCAGCCTGCGCGCTCCTGCTGTTGTGACAAAATTGTACGCCCAGGAGAAATCATACCACACCACGGCACCCATATAGGCCAGCAGCACAGCCACGCTCTGACGGGCAGTCAGGGATGAGCAAAAAAGCCCAAGCCCAACCAGGGCCATCCCGACACAGACCAGACCGACAAACACGCCCAGCAGGGGTCCGACCGCGATGCCAACCTTCCAAGACAGGGCCAGCGGAAAGCCAAAGGCGATGACGATCATCACATTCAGAAACGACCAGCAGGCAAGGAATTTGCCAAGCGCAAGCTGACCGGCGGTCACCTGGCTGGTAAAGAGTAGCGCCAGGGTCCCCGTGCGTTTTTCTTCGGCCACGGTCCGCATCGTCAGTATGGGCACGAATACCGTTAGGAGCAGTACCAGTTGAAACAGAAAGGGGGTCAGGAGTTGGTCCTCGACATTCAGCTCAGGGGGTAAGGTTCCGGACAAATCGGGTAAGACCAGCTGCATCTCGGCCCGGAACAGCAACTCGTTATAGCGCTGGACGCGGTCAAAAAAGAACACTCCTGCCATGAGCCAGAATCCTCCGCTCACGCTCAGCACCGTTGCCGAAGAGAAGAAGACCTGCCATTCCTTGCGGTATATCGCTAAAATTTTGCGCATCAGTCCTCGGTCCGTATGCCTCCGTTGGGGATAGACTGGAGACTGGTTATGGAGTCCGTTGCCATAACGAAAGCACGTCATGGGCGGCCATGTTTTCCTCCAGCCGTTCGTCAGCGATCATTTCACCGGACTGCAAGAACACCACCCGCTGACACCAGTCGGCCACATCCTGCAACATGTGGGTGCTCAGCACGGTCGTCTGTCCGGTGCTGACTTTTCGAAATGTCTGGGCAACGGCTTCTCCCTCCACCGGATCCAGTCCATTCGTGGGCTCATCAAGGATGAGCAGGTCGGGTTCATGCAGCCGCGCCTGGGCCAAAGAGACTCGTTGACGAAAGCCGAGGGACAAGGTGCGAATGACCTGAGCAGTCACCGCTCCAAGCTGGCACTCTTCCACAACCGCCGCAATCCGCTCGGCCAAACGCGCCTGGAATAACCCTTGCAGGGTCCCCATAAAGCCGAGATACGCCTGCACGCTTAAATCCTCATACAGCGCCGGTTGTTCAGGCACCAGTCCGATACGGGTCTGCACCCGATCTCGTTGGCGGTAGAGGTCCACGGTCCCAAGCAGGACTCGGCCGCGGGTCGGGGCCAAATTGCCGGAGAGGAGGCGAAGTAAGGTCGTCTTTCCCGCACCGTTGGCTCCGACCACGGCGACAACTTCACCCGGCATGATATCGAGGCTGATGTTACGCAGACACCAACGATCACCCAGGAGTCGAGAGACATTTTCGAGTTTCAGCAGAGGGGGTCGCATTGTGAGGTCTTCGCAACAGGAAGGTAAAAAGAACGCCCTCCCAGGCGCGACTATTCGCCTCTGGTGGTAACTCCTTCCCTCAGAGACTGTCAAGTTATGCTCATACCTAGAGCAGTACAGTCTCGCGGTTCAACTAAGGCAGGAAGGTCTCAACCCGATAACTCTTCCCATCGCTCCGCACCGTTACCGTTCCCACCTGGTCCGTTCTGAGCAATGCCGTGCCCTGCCGCTCATAGCGGTCCACTACTTCTGGGGCCGGAAAACGGAAGCGGTTCCGGTAGCCGAGCGAGGCGATCGCGACCTGAGGGGACACGGATTCGAGAAAGGGCAGAGTACTTGAGCTGCGGCTGCCGTGATGGGGGACTTTGAGAATCTCGCTCTCAAGCTGGACCGGTGTCGCAAGCAGACTGCCCTCCCCTGCTCTCTCGATGTCCCCGGAAAACAGCATATCCACCTCCCCGTGACTGAGACGGAGCACGAGGGAGGCGTCGTTTGTATCCAGTCCGGTCTGGCCACAAGGTGGATGCAGGATGTGGACCTGCACTCCACCGATTTCCCGGTTCGGCGTATCGCGGCACCAGGTGTGAGTCTGGATACCGCTCTCTTGCAACGTGGTCATCAGCCGCTTGAAGCGCCGGCTGTCTGGCCGCTCTTCACCGTTGAACCAGAAGGAGTTGACGCCAAAATGTTTGGCCAGAAAATCTAGCCCGCCGTAGTGGTCAAGGTTGGGGTGGCTGAGGACCAGCGTGTCTATGCGTCCGATTTTCCGCTGCCATAAAAAGGGCGCGACGATAGCCCGACCCGAATCAAACGTCTGACTCATGAATCCGCCCGCGTCAATGACCATGACGTGGGAGCCGGGAAACTCGACCACGGCCGCATCACCCTGTCCGACATCGAGAAAAGAGACCCGCAGCTCAGTCTGAAAATAGCGCTGGGTGATCCAGTACAGACTGTCAAAGAGCACGAGACTGAACAAGCAGGAGAAAAAGACCCGCCGTAACCAGGGAGGCTGGAAGTGTGAAAAGAACAGGAGGGAAACACATAAAGTATAAAATAGAATAAGTTCAAAAAGCGTTGGCGTCACAAAGTGGACGGCGGCAAAGGGCAAAACGGCAATGGCTTCGACCACCCACACACCGAGCGAGACCACGGCTCCGGCACACCACACGACCAGAGTCGCAGCTCCCGTGTGAATAAACACCAGCGCTGTCGTAGCCAGACCTAACACAACGGCGGCACTTCCCAGGAAAGGCACGACTAGCAGGTTGGCCGCAAATCCAACCAGCGGGACAGTATGAAAATAGGTCGCGACGAGCGGAAGCGTCCCAACTGTCGCACTCAGAGAGACCAGGCCATAGAGGATCGCCCAGCGACGGAGTCGCCGTCGCCACGGGGAGAGGTGGACTGCGTGCGTTTCGTCCCGATTATCCCACCAGGCTCGGAAACGATGCAGGCCGAGAAAGATGGCCAGGACAGCCACAAAAGAAAGCTGGAAAGACACATCAAAGACGGCTCCCGGCCAGATCAGTGACACCATCAGGGCGGCAAGGGCGAGGCTGCGGAAGACTTCCTCCTTTTGGTCAAGCAGCAGCGCAGTGAGAAAGACCGCAACCATAATGACCGCTCGCAAGGTCGAAACACTGCCGCCCGCAAGTCCGGCGTACAGCAGCACGACCGGCAGCGTGAAGAGCGCAGCCAATTTGGGTAGCGACCACATCAACAGCACATACTGGCTCCGTGCCAGGAGCCACCACCAGGCCCCATACGCCAGCGTTGCAACCAAGCCGATGTGGAGCCCGGAAATGGCAAGGACGTGGGCAACACCCACTCGCGTAAAGCTGTCGCGCAACTCCGGATCGAGGCGACTTTTATCGCCGATAATCAACGCGCGGAGAATGGCGGCCGGTATAGTGGACAGGTGCATGTCAAAGAATGCGCCGACTGTCCGACGGATGTTTTCAATCCGGTGGCGGAGCTCCGTTCCGGTCAGCCCGACCTTTTCGATGTTCTTGTCATCCCACACAAAGGCGGTGAGATAGATGCCCCGCCGGGCCAGATAGCCCGCATAGTCAAAGCTGCCCGGCGTCTGAAAATTGCGCGGGGTGCGGAGTTTGAGCGAAAGCCGCAGCACATCACCGTACTGCCAGGGGCCTTGCAGATGTCGCACTGTGACGAGGACCTTGCCCGTTGCCGGCCGGGACTGCCCGTCTTGCCAGACCCGTTGCGCCTCAAGATACAACCGGCCACGTCCCGGACCACGCTCCGGCTCCTGGAACAGCCAGCCTTCGAGGACGACTTTCTGCGGTAAAGCAGGCTGCCGGAGGTGGTGCGCGGGAAAATCAGGAGCGTAGACTCGGTGGAGGGTGAAATTGCCGATCAGGAAAGCGCCACTCAGTAGACTGACCACAACGGCCAGACGGAGTCCGCCGACGATCCAGCCGGCCACGCTGAGGGTCAACAGTCCGCCCAACCAGAGGGGAGCAGCCGCCTGCCAACCCCAGGCCACACCGGCTTGGCCCAAGAGATACACCAGGGCGAGATGAATGAGGATCGACCGCTCAAGCAGACCCGTCAGGCGAAGACATGCGAGAGACGCTTGCCAGGACGGCTGATGAGACATAGTGCGCGGGCGATGGGTCGGCTCTGTTAGCGTGGAGCGGGATGTGCCCGTAAGTGCTGGTGTATTTTTTCCGCGAGGGCCGGGGTAATTCCCGCGACTTGGCCCAGTGCTTCGGGTGCGGCGGCGCGCACGCGCTTGAGGCTGCCAAAATGCCGTAAGAGTGCTTTACGTTTGGCCGGGCCAACGCCGCTAATCGCATCGAGCGGCGAACTGAGGCGCTCTTTTGCCCGCAGGTTCCGGTGATAGGTAATGGCAAAACGGTGGGCCTCATCCCGGATGCGTTGCAGGAGGAAGAGCGCCGTGGCGTTGGGCTTGAGCACGACCGGATTCTTGCGTCCGGGCAGAAAGACGCGCTCAAAGGAATGGGCGACTTCTTCGGCAAACGGGTCTCGCTCGGTCCGCATCTTGGCCAGGCCAATGACATCGACCTCAGCAATCCCCAACTCTCGCAGCACAGTGACGGCGACGCCGAGTTGGCCTTTGCCGCCATCTACCATGAGGAGGTCTGGCAGGTCGTGTTCCGCTAAGGCACGCTGATAGCGGCGGGTGAGAACTTCATACATCATGCCGAAATCGTCTGCTCCTTGGACGGTTTTGATGCGGAACCGGCGGTAGCGGCTCCTGTCCGGCTCGCACTCGTCAAAGACGACCATGGAACCGACAGAAAGATTGCCCTGGGTATTCGAAATGTCGAAACACTCAATGCGTTTTGGCGCGTTTTGCAGATGCAGCGCACGGCGGAGGCTCTCCAGCGTCTTCTCTTTGTGCTCTTCTCCTCGCCGCTTTTCGACAAAGCTGTGCCGCGCATTTTCCTGGGCCATTTCCACCAGCCGCAGCTTGGCTCCGCGCTGCGGACAGAGCAGGCCGATCTTCTTCCCTTTGCGTTCCGAGAGGAGTTCCGCCCGGATATCGGCATCGTCGAGCACAACCGGGACAAGAATCTCGTCGGGCACAAACCGGCCACCCTGGTAGAATTGGCTCAGGAATTCAGCCACGACCCCAGTGTCGGGAAACTCATTGTCAGTAAAGCTATAGGCCAGGTTGCCAACCAGTTTCCCACCGCGCACAAACAGAACCTGTCCTTCGATCAGCCCGCCTTCGCGATACAGGCCGAACACGTCCTGGTCGTTCCCCAGGGGGGTGGCGACCTGCTGCTGCTCCGCGGTTTTTGTCATGGCCTGGATTTGGTCCCGCAGCCGGGCGGCTTCTTCAAAACGGAGGGCGTCAGCGGCCTCGTTCATCTGCCGGGTGAGGCGGTCTATCAGCTGCCGGCTTTTCCCTTCAAGCAGCAGCAGGGCATTTTTCAGTTGGTGCTGATAGTCTTCGGGATCGACCGGCAGGGTACAGGGACCGAGGCAGCGCTTGATCTGATATTCCAGGCACGGCCTGGTGCGGTTACGAAAGACGGTGTCGGTACAGGTCCGCAGGGGGAAGACTCGGCGAATGATTTCCAAGGTCTCCTGAACTGCCGTGCTGGAGTGGAACGGTCCCAGATATTTACTGCCGTCCTTCGCAATTTGTCGGGTCAGGAGGAGACGCGGCCACTGGTCATGCTGGGTGACCTTTACGTGCCAATAGGAGGTATTGTCCTTGAGCCGAATATTATACCGAGGCCGGAATTGCTTAATCAGGGTGTCTTCGAGCAGCAGCGCCTCTTTTTCGGTTTGGGTAACAATGACCTCGACATCGGTCAGTTGGGCGAGGAGAAAACGGATTTGTGCCCGGCCGTCCCCGCCGCGGGCGTATTGTCGGACCCGGGCGCGCAGATTGTTCGCTTTCCCGACGTAGATCACGGTGCCGGTGTGATCCGTGAACTTATAGACGCCGGGACTGGTTGGCAGAGTTGTCAGCTTGGCTTCGAGTTCGGCGTTACGGGAGAAAGGGTAAACGTGTCCAACTTTTTTGTCTGGTTGGAGGACAGGTTTACTCTTTAAGGCATTCGCCACACGAATCCTCAAAAAAGAAGGGCGGCCCCGAAGGCCGCCCTGACAGCAGTGTTCAGCGGCACTGCTATTCCGTCGCAGATGCCGCCGGTTATTCGCTGGCCCCTACGGTGATTTTCTCTTTCAGTTTCTCGAGCGTCTTCTCGCCAATGCCCTTGACGTTTTTCAGATCGTCTACAGTTGCAAACGGACCGTTTGCTTCGCGATGGGCGATAATGTCCGCGGCTTTTGTTTCACCGATACCGGGCAGAGTCTGCAAGGCGGCAGCGTCCGCCATGTTGATGTCAATCGGCCCGGTGGCCTCGGGCATCGTCTCCTCAGCAGCTTCAGCCGTCTCAGCCGCCTCATGGCTATCCGCCCAGACGGGTGTCCCCATAAAACAACCGACTGCAAAAACTCCAAGTGCCAACCAGAGAAATTTCTGTTTCATATTTCCTCCGTACAAAAATAGAATAGGAGAACACACTAGGTCTGCAATCGATATCTGTCAATACGTCATCAAGGAGAGCCCGGTCGCGTTGACCGAACAGGGTAAACCCGTTAGATGAAGGGCTGATACCCTGTAGCTATTGACTCGCTTGCAGAAGGAGAACCGTTCAGTATGGCGACAATGATCACCGAGGACTGCATTAACTGCGGGGCGTGTGAGCCCGAGTGTCCCAATACCGCCATCTATCAAGGCGGGGTAGAGTGGGAGTTTAACGGCGCCCAGCATCCGGCCATCGATGACGACCTTTTCTATATCGTGCCGGACAAATGCACGGAGTGCGTGGGGTTTTTCGATCAGGAAGCCTGTGCGGCCGTGTGTCCGGTGGACTGCTGTCTGCCCAACCCGGACATTGTCGAGACAGAAGAGGTGTTACTGGCGCGGGCCAAGGAGTTACATCCCGAGCAGACGTTTGGGGAGGACTTCCCTTCCCGCTTTAAGGGCGAAGGTGGAGAAGCCGCACCGGCTCCGGTTGAGGCCGAGGCCCCGGCGGCGAATGGCGCGGCGGCAGCCGCACCGGCACCAGCCGCAGCTCCGGCTCCGGTAGCACCCGTCGCCGTAGCACCAGCAGTGACGGCACCGACACCCAAACCGGTGGCACCCAAAAAGGTCGTGGAAGAAAAAGTCTTTGAAGGCGAACTGGCCGGCACCTACGCCCAAGCCCTTGCCCGAGTCCAGCCAGCGCAAAACAATTCCATTCTGGGGACGCTGCTTGCCTCGGCCCAGCCCATCCTTGGCGCGCTACCGCTCTCAACCAAGCGCGCCCTGGAACAAGCTGTTGGGGATACGCGTTATTTTCATGTCGGGACGGCGACCAGCCTGAATATCCTGTTCAATATGGTCCTGTACCCGATTATTCTCCTGGCCGTCTATAGCGCTGTTTTAGGGGGGGAACTCTTCAGTCAGGCGGCGAATAAATTTATCTTTCTTGGTATTCTGATTGCCTCGGTCGAAACCTTAATCCGCCTGCGCGAATCTTTCTTTCAGGGCGTTCCAACCGAAGACACTCCGTTGCGTGGGACCTTCTACGGTCTCCCCCTTGCTCCGGCGATGGCTCCTTTTCTCGGTGTTTCCGGCGGACGGACCCCCGATAAGGGCGACCAGCCGATTGAGGGTTATTACACGCCGGAGTTTGATGAGAAGACCGAACGTTCGCGTCGTTATGGCGAGCGATATACGGTCGAAGAACAGGGCAACGCCTACATCCTGCGCATGGAATTCCCGCGTCGCGTCCCGGTTTCCGCTGCCAAGCGGGAAATGGGCATTGGCGATGAAATGCCCGACTACGAGTATGCGCTCTCTCTGAAGGACGGCAATTTTCTTGTACGCGGCAGTGTTGATGACCCCGATATCCGGACACTCGCCGCGGTCTCGTCCGCATTTCCCCCTGACTTTAACAAACGTATTGATGTGCGTGGTGGGATATCGAGTTTTAAGCACCGCTATAGCGATAAAACGCTCGAAGTTGTGCTGTTCAAACGCTAAAAAGAGTAAACGTGTCCTCCAACAACATGCCGCTGCTGGACACGTTTACTCTTTCAGGTAGGGGTCACGCCTGCGTTATCCCTACGGGGTGTAGGGTCGCCCCATAAGCAAAGAGGTATGCCTCAAAAGCGAGTATTCATCTCCGACTCGCTTGCCATCCTGCAAGAGGCGCTTGTTGCCGCTGTCCACACGCTCAAAGCGGCCGACTCGCTGACTCCGCTCACGATTATTGTTCCCAGTGATGTCGTTGGTTCACAGCTCAGCAACGCCATTGCCAAGGCTGGTAACGGGCATATCGGCCTGCGATTTACAACGCTGCTCGACTATGCGGTACGCCTGACCGAAGCGCCACTGAGGCAGGAGGGGAAACGTCGCGTCTCAGCCGCGCTGGTTCCGCTGCTCGTGAAGCGTCTCTTACTGGAACAGGCCCGGCAGCCTCGGTTTCCCAAGTTCGTGAGCGAGACGCTGTCAGACCTCAAGCAGGCGGACGTCCAGCCCCACCATCTGCACTTGTTGTATACTCGGATTCCTGCGCAGGAGGTATTATATCGAGGGAAAATACGTCAGCTGCTGGACCTCTACACGCGCTATGAAAAGAGCTTGGACGAACGGCAGCTCGTTGATGACGCCAATCTGTTCACTGTCCAGGTCCAGGCAGCACTGCGTGACGGACCGCTACTGGTGTATGGCGGTCTTGAGTATACCGCACGCCAGCAGCGTTTTTTGGAAACGCTCTTCACGCAGAGGGATACCCTGGTCTTTCTTCCCTGGCGACCCGGTTCGGCCTATGAAGCCGCGACGCCCACATTGAGTTGGCTCACCGGGCTCGGCTTTCAGTCGTCTCCATTAGCCCGTCCGCAGGCCCCGTCCTGCTCTCTTGCTCAGGTCCAAGCCCGGCTTTTTGAACGAGCCGGGGAAACGCCCCAGCGACCAGTCTCAACGCGCCCGGATGCCTCGCTTCACATCATTTCTGCACCAGATCAAACCCAGGAGGCGCGTGAAATTGCAGGCACGATCTTCTCGCTGGTCAGAGAGCAGGATTATGCGTTTGACGAGATTGGCGTGCTCCTCACCGAGTCAAACACCTATGGTCCGTTATTGCGGGAGACGCTCTCCCGCCTGGGGATTCCGTGCACCTTTGTTGCAGAGCAGCCCTTGCTGGCCACGCGACAGGGGAAAGTCGTGCAGGCGCTGTGTCAGCTCTTGTCTGAAAACTGCTCGCGGCAGCGCCTTTTCGCCTTTCTCAGGCTGGCTCGCCCCCCGTTTCAAGACCTGATTGGGGAAGCCGTCTCTCGGGCGCATATCGCCCAGTGGGAAGCCCTTTGTCTGGAGGCCGGGATAGGACACGGAGGCCAGGAATGGCACGTTCGCCTCGCCGCGCTGGAAACACGCTACCAAAGCCCATCGGAGGGACAAGCCGAACGGTTGGCACCCGCGCTCCGTTTGCTTGTCAGGTTTATGGACCGTTTGCTGACGGACGTGAAGATGGTTCAAGACCAACACACCTGGGAAGGCTGGCTAATCCACTTCCTGCGGATGTATGCAGACTATGTGTCCGGTGAGGTCTCGTGGAGTGACGAGGAACCAGACCAACAAGGCACGGGTGAGCAGAGTCTGAATATTGGGGAGACCCTCCGGAGTCTCTCCCCACTTTTGGCTGAAACAACTCGCCCTGCGGAGTGGGTTGAGGCTGTTCTGGGCTGCCTTGCCTGGGGAAAGGTGCAACCCCGAAAAACGCACACGACCGGCGTCTTTCTCGGTGAGGTGACCCAGGCGACCGGTCTCTGCTTTCGAGCGGTCATCCTGCCGGGCCTAGCGCAAGAGTCCGGGGCTCGCCTCGCCTCTCAGGACCCTATTTTATCTGATGCCGAGCGCCAGCATCTTGCTGAAGTACTGACCATGGACGTACCGGTCCGTCGCCAGGCAGTTGAACGCCGACAGCTCCTTTTCATGCTGGCGACTCAGAGTGCGCAGGAGATGTTATGTCTGACCTACCCACGCACTGTCCAGGGAGCCGCTCGCCCGCCCGCCACACCCCTCTTACAGACGATCAGTGTGCTGTGTGGCCGTCAGGCAACACCGGCAGACCTGCAACACAGCAGCCGGTGGGTATCGGCGGCTGGAGGATACGCGCAGAGTACCCGGCCTGCGGTGGATGCGCTGGAGTTCCACCTGGCCTATGCTTTTAGCCATGCTCAGCAGGTCGCTGAGCATACGGTTCAGCCCGGTCTACAGACGCTACCGTTCTTTGTTCCCGCCGCGCGCGCGCTGGAGCAACGTTGGGAGCGTCCCTACCTCACGGCCTTTGACGGCTGTATGCAAGCGGAAAGCGTCAAGAGCACACTGCGCCGGTACCTCTTCCCGCAGGGGCTGCATTTGTCCGCGAGCAGCCTGGAAACATATGCGCGCTGTCCGTTTCGTTATTTTCTGGAGACCGTGCTTGCTCTCAAGCAGTGGGAAGAGCCGGAACAGATTCTGGCCCTCCTGCCACGCGACCGGGGTGTGTTGGTGCATACCATCCTGCACGATTTTTTCTCCCGTCTCCAACAGACGGACCAGCTACCCCTGTCCACGAAACGTGCTGATGACGAGCGACGACTGCTCACCCAGGTAGCGGAGGAACAGTTTGCGGTGTTTGCGCAGACACGGCGGGTTGGACTGCCCCTGCTCTGGGAATGTGAGCGCGAACACCTGCTGCGGCGTTTACACGCCTTTCTCCAGCGCGAACGCCAAACGACGTGCGATTTTTATCCAGCGGCGTTTGAAGTGTTTTTTGGCATCGGAACAGAGGAGACCAACCAGGGGATAGGGATTGGGGAATCGGAGCGAACCCCTACCCCTCCATTCCTGACCCCCAATATTCCCGTTCCCTTTCGCCTCGATACGGGGGAAGAGGTTCAGCTTCGAGGCCGGATTGACCGGATTGATATTTCGACGGAACACATTGACCTTGTACAACCCAGGCAGGCCCGCATTCTTGACTATAAGACGGGCCGGACACCAGCCCAGGGCTTTGCGGGTGGAACCACGCTCCAACTGGCCCTCTATCTCTATGCCGCCCAGCAGCTCCGCCCGGACCTGGACTGGGTCGGAGCGGAGTATACGAGCGTGGACGGGACTGCTCAGCCCGACAAAAAGTCCCTGACGACGGAGACCCAAGCTGCCAGGCTCGGAACCTTACGGACTATCATCACCCGCCTGGCCGAGGGCATCACTGCTGGACTGTTCTTTCCTGCTCCGGATGCCTGCCAATCCTGTGCGTTTCCTGCAATCTGCTCTACGCACGGCGCTGAGTGGGCGACACAGAAACTGCACGATCCCCACACAACGGCGTGGCGCTGGGTACGGTCACAGACATGACCCAAGCTCCCCTTTCGGACAACGGCGCTCAGCGGCGTATCGTCTCGGATTTTCAGACGACGTTTTTACTGGAAGCCGGAGCGGGAACAGGCAAGACGCAACTGTTGCTGAATCGTTTGCTGGCCCTGCTGCGAACCGGCCGGAGTCCGTTGAGCCGGGTCGCGGTTATCACCTTTACGGATAAAGCCGCGGCTGAACTTCGGACACGACTCCGCGCGGCGGTTGAGTCCGCCCTCCAAACCGCCCTGCCTGAAGCAGAGCGCGCGGCCTTACAGGCGGTGCTGTCTGAGCTTGACCGGGCGATGGTGATGACCATCCACGCGTTATGCGCGACCCTGTTACGCGAACGAGCGCTGGAGGTCGGGCTGGACCCGGCTTTTACGGTCTTAAACCAGGCCGGGGTAGGCCTGCTGCACGACCAGGTTTGGCAGACCTGGCTCACCCAGGAGCTGCAACCTGGGAGCGACAGCGCGACCCTGATACGCCGGGCGTTTCGGGCTGGTCTCTCAGTGACCCATCTCAAGGCGCTGTGCGATTTTTTAGTCGAACAGCGCGACTGCCTGGACTGGCTGCCCGCGGCGGTCGATTCCGATATCCCGGCATACTGTGCCGAGACCCACCAGGCCGTTGCCCGGCTGACGGCTCTACAGGGCCGTTGTCACGACCCAACAGACCCGGCGTTCGAGCAAATCGCGACCCTGACCGACAGCGTTCCAGCAGCCTCCTATCAGGACAATGCGGAGGCCTGGGAGCACTTTCTGTTACACCGCCTGACAGTACAGCCTCGAAAGGGGAGACGGACAAACTGGCAACCGACCGCTACGCTCGACGAAGTACGGACGCTGCTCGCGCAGCTCAAGGCCCTTCACCTCAAGACCCGAGCCGCCTGGATGCATAATCTGGCGGTTGGCCTGGCCGGTTGGCTGAGCGGCTATCTGCGCACCTATCAGGCCAAGAAACAGCACCAGGGCAGCCTCGATTTTCTGGACCTGCTGGTGCTGATGCGTAACGGACTCAGGCAGAACCGTGAATTGCGGCGCTATTTTCAACGTAAATTCGACTTCCTGCTGGTTGATGAAGTCCAGGATATCGATCCCTTACAAGCCGAAATTCTATTCTTCCTGGCCGAGGATCAACCGCAGGCGGAGCGCTGGACACAGGTTACGCTCCGCGCCGGCAAACTGTTTCTGGTCGGCGATCCCCAACAATCCATTTATCGCTTTCGACGAGCCGACCTCGAAGTCTATCACCTGCTTCGCTCAGCGGTTGAACGACAGGGGAACGTCCTCAGCCTCTCAACGAATTTTCGGATGCGGGCTGCCCTGGTGACACAGATGAATGTCCTCTTTTCACGGGTGCTGGACAATGAGGACGACCCGGACCAACCCAGGTATCTGCCCTTGCGCGCGGTGAGCAGTGATAAGGACGAAGAGGGGCCGAAATTTTTGCTCTTGGATCTGCCTCACGCAGCGCCACACGAACAGGGGAGCCAGGATGCGCTCGAAGCGCGTTGCACGGCACAATTTATCCGTCACAGCGTTGAGCAGCAGACGCTGACAACACAAGCAGGTCGGCCTCTGAGGTATAGCGATATCGCTATCCTGTGTCGAACGAATCGAGGCGTCGAGCGGTATGAACGAGCCCTACGGGATGCCGGTATCCCGTACCGGAGCACAAGCGGGCGACGGGTTGCAGCAAGTCAGGAACGGACCGATGTGCAGGCGTGTGTACGGACGCTGGTCCATCCCGCGGACGCTGCGGCTCTGGTGGCAACCTTGCGCTCGTCACTCTTTGGCTTTTCGGACGAAGAGCTAGCACAATTTCGCTGTGCCGGCGGGACCTTCGACTATCTCGACGGAAGAGTCCCCGAACAGCTTCCCTGTGCTGACCGGCTCCATGCCGCTTTTGCGGTGCTGCGTACCCTACACCAGAGACTGTCCCGTACCGTGCAGAGGGCGCATAGTGTCGGGGCCGGGCTCTCTGCTCTGCTCACCGAACTCTATACCCACACCCCCTTACTCCCGCTGTTTGCCTGTCGACCGCACGGACAGCAGCGGCTCCACGCAATGCTTCAACGTGTTGAGTCACTACGCGATATGTCCGGCCAATACGGGACTACGCAGGATTTCTCTCTGGACTTTTTCGACCGTCTGCTCGCCTCTGCGCTGGATGAATCCGATGAAGGGCAGACCGAGCAAGCGAACGCTCTTGATGAGCCGCAAGACGCGCTTCACATCTTGACAATTCATAAGGCCAAAGGACTGGAATTTCCGCTTGTCGTGGTGGCGGAGTCTGGAGCGCCACCCAACCGGTTGACCCGTCCCGGCCTGGTGAGACGCAGAGACGATCGCCTTGAACTCCACCTTGGTCCGCGCTCCCTCCAGTGTTGCACCCTGGGCTGGCAGGAGGCTGAGGCCCGAGAACGCCAGCAGGAAGCTGCCGAGGAGAGACGGCTCTGGTATGTGGCGGCGACGCGCGCCCGGGAATATGTCGTGTTTCCCGTACCTCCGCCGTCAGAGACGAAAAAAAAAGACACCGTGCTGCATACGGTCCTGCGCGACCTCTCAGTCACAGAGCGGCAGACTATCCCTCAGAGCGATGTCGGCCAGACGGATCAGCCTCAGATTTCGTCCGGACCTGAGCTGACTGACTCCCAAGAAGAGCCGGCTGCTGCTGACGCGCAGCCTTCCGATATAGACTGGGTAACGGACAGACGGCGACTCATTGCCAAGGGGCGGCAAAAGCGACAAACCCAGAAGATACTTCAGCGGGGAAATGTATCGCAGCAACAGACTCAGTTGGATCGTCTTATTCCGCAGACGGTCGTACACCTGAGGCAAGACCAATCAGTGGAAGCATCTCTCCAGGCGGCATCAGCCGTGCAGGATAATAGCGGCCATACCTCGGGCTCCTCTTTCCCTGACGACGTGCAGCAGTATATTGCCAGGGCCGCACTCTGGCCACGTATTCGCACTGCCCCCCAATGCATTGTAGACGAGGAATTTGTTCTGCCTGTCGGCAATACACTCCTGACGGGGCGTATTCCACTGGCGTTTCTCGAAGGCGGGAAATGGGTTATTGCTGACTTTTCCCTGGGAGGGATAGATCTTTCAGGACAAGAGCACAGCGTTGTGTATACACGACTTGGGCCCAGCGCTCTGGCCCTTGAGCAATTAACCCCGTTTCCGGTCCAGGACCTGCTCCTCTTTGTGGTTGATCGACAGCAGGAAATCCGCGTTGCATGGGGGAGCTCAGGGAAAGACGCTCTCCAAAAACAATTGTTGGGCTGAGAGGCCTTGTTGAGGAACGAAAAGTAATAGAGATGAAAACCACGCCGCCTGATTTTTCAACCGCGGAGAGGGATTTCTACCTCAAAGAATTTCGGGAAAAGAGTCTCCTGTTCGCTCTGCGGGCAAAAGATATCACCGCGCCCAGGGACCGAGACGCGATCTGGGAAGTCCTGCGCACGCTGGTGTTGAATGAAACCCGAGTGATCCTGCTCGTGGAAACAGACGCCTCCACACCGGAACGCCGGGCTGTTGAGGGACTGCATATACAGTTGTCTCACACGCTGAACGGCATCCCTGCTCCCGTGCTTCTGTTGCCCGAGAGCGGTGAAGATCAGCGCTGTCTCATCATTCTGGAAACCCTGCGGACGGTTCCCGTTTTCATAGGGCTCTGGCCGGCTCGGGCCCGCCTGCCGGCTCTTCAGAACGCACGGCAACTCGCAAATCGTCTCACCGTTTATAAGCTCGTGATTCTGGACCCGCGGGGTGGATTAACGGCCAGCGGAGCGCCCTTATCTTTTCTGAACGGTTTGCACCTGGAAGAATTGCGATCTCAAGGCACGCGCGGGGAGATACCTCACGGGCGGCACCGGCAACTGGAAACAGCGCGGTTAGCCTTGGAAGGCGGCGTTGCCTCAGTCTCTCTGTGCTCACCGGCGAGCCTGGCAAAAGAACTCTTTACCTACGAAGGGTGTGGGACATTTTTTACGCTGACAGACTACTGTCAGGCGGAACGCTTAGCCCTAGATGATTTCCCCGAAGCCGAACAACTCATACAGCGAGGCGAACAGGAAGGAGCACTCAAAAAACGAACCTCCTCCGAGATCAGTCAGTTGTTGCTGCACGGCTATGGTGCGCGGCTTGGGAAAGAGCGCGACCTCGTTGGGTTGTGCGCTCTCTTGCCGTATGCCGATGATAATGCAGGAGAAATAGCTGGGCTCTACACACTCAGGCGGTTCCACGGCGAAGGAATTGGCAGCCGCTTGGTTGGGAAAGCGATCACTGAAGGGCAGGCACTCGGCCTTGCCTACCTTTTCGCCTGCACAAACCAGGAGGGCGCACGGCGGCTTTTTGAGCGATTTGATTTTCACCAAGTCATGCCGGATGCAGTCCCAGAGACGAAATGGCACGCCTATGCCCCCGAACGGAAGCGGGCCGTTAGCGTGTACAAGCGTGAATTGTCGTGAAACTGCGGGAAGCACGGCCTGAGTGTCCCCTGCACGAATACTCCCCCAGCAGCTTCTTCTCAGGCTGAATGTTTTGATAGTCGGGCAGGGTTGTTTCCTGCCCGAAAAAAATCCGGAACGTATCGAGTCGTTTCTGGCCGCTATGGCGTGTGTTCCAGTCCCGACACAGATAGCGGACATAGGCGTCCAGCTCTTCGAGCAGTTGGAGGCGGAAGACTTTATCGAAGAAAAGACCCTACACCAAGCGCTGGCCCGCCTGCTGTGGGGAGCTTTCCTCGAAGCGGGAGTCTACATCTCCCACGCAACCGAGGCCGTCGGGGCTCAGCACGAGATGCTCCAGGGCCTACAGTACTGGCTCGGAAAACTACGGATCAAGCATTAGAGGAGGGGGGAAACTTGCGAGCCTTTCCCCTCCTCTACTCCCCTATTTTCTCTTGACTTCCCCTCTCCCTCACCGTAATATGGGCGGGATTCTTATTTTTTCAAAGCTTCGGCCAAGCTTGTCGGCCTACCTATAAATTCTTTTGGATCAACTAAGCAGAAGCAGTTCTGTCGGAGTAGTCAATCCTTTCCCTTGCTTTTTCTATGCGCTGGGATGAAGGAAAAGCCGCGTCCTGTCGTGTTTTGATGCTGTTCATGTAAAGGGGGCTGAAGCGTCTTATGGAAAAAAAGAAAAACAGAAAAACGGGGACTGTTTTGCAAGCCTCCCAAAAGACATCCGCCCGGACAGCGGCGCAGCAGTCTGAAAAGTCCATGCTCATAAAAGCCCGGGCCGTCACCCCTGTGTCTTCAACGTCGCAAAGGGAGAAACCGGCACGAGAAACGGAAACCGTCATGTCCATTCTTGAAGATATGGATATTGAGACGGTTGATGTTCTTGAGGAAGGAGACTCCACCAGCATTGAAGAAGGGGAGACCGCCGCTCCTGAAACTGTGAAACGGGACGGAGAGAGCTGGGGAGGGAGTGTGGTAGCGGCTGGAGAGCCTGTAACGGGAGACACTTCAGACCCTGTCCGGATGTACCTCCAGGAGATGGGCAATATCCCACTCCTGAGCCGAGAGGAGGAGGTTGCGATCGCAAAAGAGATCGAGGCTGGGGAGAAGTGCATTCGCCAGGAAATCTTCTCCACTCCTCTGGCGCTCCAATATATTTTATCTCTGGGAAGTCGGCTCAAACAGGACGAGACAGAGGCGCGGCGTATTTTTGGCGACGAAGAAGAAGATACGGATACGTCCGGCAAGGAAGACCAGCGGGTTACGCTCTTTCTGAGTCGTATGGGTCCGCTCAAACGCCTGGCCGGAGAGTGGGAAAAAGCGACCACACTGTCTCGCAAGCGGAGTCCGGTCGCAGAGCGGGAGAAAGCGCTGAAGCGGCTGGGCGCGCTCCGCGATAAGAGCAGGACTTCACTGGACAGCCTGCCTTTGGGTCGCCGTCATATTACGGTTGTCACCGATAAATTAAAGGAAGTCGGCGTCATGCTGGACAAGCAGGAACGGACGATCCGCAGACAAGAGTCCCTCCTGAATTGCAGGGCGTCTGAGATTATTACGCTGGCGCGGGCATCCACATCGAAGAATGGGAGTACCCGTCCGAGAGCGAGAGAGATCGGTGGAAAGGCCCAGGAGCAGAAGCTCCAAGAGGCCAGTCAGCTTATCAAGGACGCCCGCAAGGAAATTCAGCGCATTGAGAGGCAGCTGGGAACGAATAAGGACGAGCTGCGTCAGGCCCTGCGGACGATCGCGCGGGGAGAGGCACAGGCTCAAGAAGGCAAGCGCCGTCTCATTGAGGCCAATCTGCGCCTGGTGGTGAGTATTGCCAAACGCTATGTCAACCGTGGGCTGGGATTTCTTGACCTGATCCAGGAGGGCAATATCGGCCTGATGCGTGCGGTTGAGAAATTTGAGTATCAACGCGGCTATAAATTCTCGACCTATGCAACGTGGTGGATTCGACAGTCTGTGAGTCGCGCCATCGCCGACCAGGCCCGAACGATTCGGATCCCGGTCCATATGATTGAGACGATCAATAAGGTGCTGCGGACTTCTCGCTACCTGGTCCAACAGCTCGGCCGGGAACCTTCGCCGGAAGAGATTGCCGCCCAGATGGAAGTACCGGCAGACAAAGTCAGGAAAGTCCTCAAGATTGTCAAAGAGCCCGTCTCCCTGGAGACGCCGATTGGAGATGATGAAGAAAGCTCGCTGGGAGATTTTGTTGAAGATCGGCAAACCCTCTCTCCGGCAGAAGCCGCAATGGCCCTGAGTTTGGAAGAACAGACGCGTAAGGTCCTTGCCACCCTGACGCCGCGCGAGGAGCAGATTCTCCGTATGCGGTTCGGCATTGACGAAAAGACAGACTACACGCTTGAAGAAGTTGGACAGCGCTTTGCCGTGACCCGTGAGCGCATCCGTCAGATTGAGGCCAAAGCCTTACGGAAATTGCGTAACCCGACCCGAGCGAAGAGCCTGGAAGCCTTCATCGATAGCTAAATTGAGTCGGTTGAGTCCTTTGGGTCCTTTGAGTTGATTGAGTCCGACCCAACAGACCCCATAGACCCAACAGACCCCATAGACCCAATTGGAGGAACGCGTGAATTCGAAAGACCTGGAACAACAACTCAGACAGTGGCGGGAGGAACGTGGCCGCAAGCCAGTCCAACAGTCTTCTCCTACCGCAGATAAACGGACCGTTCGAGTCAACGGCCAAAATGTGGTTGTTGTGAAGCGCTCCCGGAGCAAATCCTCGGGACAAGTTCCCGCTCAAACGTCGTAAGAGCCGGTGTGCTCTCAAGAGTAAGCGTGTCCTCCCAATAGACAGGCAGATGCTGACACGTTTACTCTTTTAGCCAAAGAGTACGTTTTGGACTGCAGCACAGAACGTTGTTGTTGAGGCGGACCCGCCTTGGTCAGGCGGAAGGGTCTCGCCGGCGGCGTATACCTGCGCGATTGCGTCCTCAAGGCGCCGGGCCTCGCCGGGCCAGCCGAGATAGTCGAGCAGCAGCGCGGCGGAGAGCAGGGTTGCGGTCGGATTAATGATGTTCTGGCCGGCAATATCGGGTGCGGAGCCATGGACGGACTCAAAATAGGCATAGGTGTCGCCGTAGCACCCGCTCGGCGCAAGTCCGAGGCCACCAATGGTGCCGGCAGCCACGTCGGACAGGATATCGCCGTACAAATTCGGCATGACAACGACGTCAAATTGCGACGGGCTGGCGACGAGACGCCGCGCAAAATCATCGACAATGTATTGCTCATAGCCCAGGTCGGGATATTCTTTGGCCGTTGCTTCGACAACTTCACGGAATAGCCCGTCACTTTTCCGCAGCATATTATACTTGCTGGTACAGGTGACGAGCCCCCTTCTACCTTGGGCCTTGCGCTTGCGCGCCAGTTCGAAGGCGAAGCGGGCGATGCGGCGGGAGCCGTGCTCGGTAATCGCTTTGATGGCAAACAGGCCCGGCGCTGTAGTATCGAGCGGTTGACGCGTAATCGCACTCGTCAAGCCGAGCGGCGCAAGCGTATTCAGGTCGCCCTCAACCCCCATATACAGGTCTTCCAGGTTTTCTCGGACCACAACAAAATCAATGGCTTCCGGGTTTTTGAGCGGGCTCCGAAATCCTGGTCGCCAGCGGGCCGGGCGGACATTGGCATACGTCTGCTTTCCCCAGCGGAGATAGCCGATCCCGCCGGTTGTGCCATTAGTCGAGCCAAAGAGGGTCGAGTCCGATTGGTCTATCGCCGCACGCAGCGCTCTCTCAAATTCCTTCCGTGAGCCGTACTGCTTCACGCCCTCTTCACCTGATGAAAACTCGGTGAAGCGCAGGTCCAGCGCAAAGTTTTTCAGGATTTCAACCGTTGGCGCCATTGCCTCGGGTGCCGCATCATCACCGGGAATCACCACAACACGCTTTGCCATATTGTTGTCCTCTCTGTTAGCGCAACCGCACATCACGGTAGTTCTTACCAGGAACGATTTTTCCAAGAACAGCCGGCAGCCGCGCGCCGGTTGCACTCGGCACGTTCGAGGGCAGGCCGTACACGGTCGCATAGGCGAGAACGGCAAACGCCAAGGCTTCCAACGACTGGCTCTCATAGCCGGTCTCTTCGAGCAGTCGGACGCGGACATCCGGCAGGGCCTGAGCGAATTGCGCTCGCAGAGTCGGGTTGAGTGCTCCACCACCGGTGAGGTAGACCTCAACGAGCGGGCCGTGCGGCAGGATAAAGTCGTGATACGCGCGAGCCATGCTCGTGGCGGTGACGGCGCTTGCCGTCGCCACTTGGTCGTTGGGGGATAGCTTGAGTTGGGCCGCGCGTTTGAGAAACCGCTCGGCAAACGGCGCACCGAATTCTTCCCTGCCGGTCGACTTGGGCGGACGCCGGGCAAAATACCGATGCCGGAGCAGTTCGTCCAGGAAACGTGCGTGCACGCTCCCGGCTTTGGCCATCCGGCCGTTCCGGTCGTACCACTGCTTGCCCTGAGTAACCGTATGGACAACGGTGTCGATCAACATATTCCCAGGGCCGGTATCAAAGGCCAGCAGATCTTGTTCTGCCGAACGAGGCGGCAGGTAGGTGAGGTTGGCAATCCCGCCGATATTATGCACGGCGACCGCACGGCTGGGCTGTTGAAACAGAAACGCATGCACATAGGGAACGAGCGGCGCCCCCTCTCCTCCCAGCGCCACGTCTGCCGGCCGAAAGTCGGCTATCGTCGTAATACCAGTCCGCTGCGCAATGACGGCAGGTTCTCCGATCTGGAGGGTTGAACCCGGTCCGGGTCGCTGGTGAGGGTTGTGATAAACAGTATGTCCGTGGGAGCCGATGGCATCGACCTGCTCCCACGAGACGGCTGCACGTTCGCACAGCTTGCGCACCGCCCGGGCAAACAGCTCACCGAGAAGAACATTGACTTGTGAGACTTCGCCGGCATCAATCCGGGCTCCCTGGCTGACGCTCAACAAACGGGCTCTCACCGGTCGGGAGTACGGGAATGAGCGGAATGCCCGTTGTTGAATCCGGAAGCGGCCCCTGACGCGGGCAATATCGACCAGCACGGCATCAATCCCATCATGAGACGTGCCCGACATCAGGCCGATAACCGTCCGTTTTGACATGCGGGTTCCTACGGGAGGATATGGTCATTCCAGCGGGACACGGTGGCGAGGCACTGGAGAACCGAGAGAGAAGAGTCCCTCCTCCCTGGATGTGAGCAGTATGGTGTTCAGTCGGTCAGATCAAACTGAAAGACGGCATCCATGCCCTTGGCTGCCTCGGGGTTGAACCCCTCCGGCATGCCGTCAATGACTTCCTGTACGGTTTCCAGCGGCGGGCTGCCGGCCTCCGGCGGCGAAAAGAGGTTTTGGAGCCTGAGCGCCAGACCCATATCTCCGGCAATTTTCAGCTTGCCGCTCATGAACGCCATTTGGCCGTTGAGTTTACCGTTGATCATATCCAGGTAATCACTCTCCTTCATGGTGAGAGTAATGTTCGGGGACGCATGGGTGCCCATCTGCACCTCGATACTTTCGTTCGCGATATGGAAATGGTACTGGGTGGCCATCGCGGCTTCCTCCTCATAAGTTCAGAATACAGATACGCTACCATAGATCATTGCACTGAGAAACTATAGATCGTGTTGTTGTATAGAGAGAAGAAGGCATGAACATGACACAATGTGACAAAGAGGGAACGTGTTCTTCAACAGATAGACAGGAGGCGACACGTTTCCTCTTTACGGTATGGAAACGTCGCTGGGCCGGGCTGGTGCTCCTTTTTGGAAGTCTGTTTATAGGAATGTCCAGCTACGCTCAGGAGAGCGGACTTCAGAATGATCTGGCCCAGGTCGCCAATGAATCAACGCTCGAAATCACGACTATCGGGCGCAAAAGTGGCAAGCCGCGGACCAAACCGATCTGGTTTGTCTACGACCAGGGAGCGTTGTATATCCAATCGGGAAAAGACGGAAAAACCCATTGGTATCGCAACCTGCAAAAAAATCCGCAGATGCAGTTAAAAATCGGCCAACTCTCCCTCACTGGAAGAGCACAATTTGTGACAGACTTGGCTGAGAGCGAACGGGTCCACGATCTTTTTCGCTCAAAATATTCTCTCGCGCGGGTGGCCGGACTTGTCGGGTCCTCAATCGGGCATGGCAAGGTCGTTCTGGTTGAGCAATTGGCTGAATTCACGGCGCAGGAGTAGGCGTCGTATGCACGTCAACGTGGTCATTGTTGCCGCGGGAAAAGGGACGCGGCTGCAAAGCGAGCTGCCCAAACCTTTTCTGTCTATTGCCGGTAGTCCGATTCTCGTGCATACCCTGCGGCGTTTTGCCCCCATTGAGGCGATCCGGCGCATGGTCGTTGTCGTTGCTGCCGAACGCGAGGCTCTTTGCCAGGAGGTACTCCACACGCACGGCCCCTGGCCACAACCGATTACCGTTGTCCACGGGGGAGCGGAACGGCAGGATTCGGTCCGGAACGGCCTGGCCGCGCTTGAGACGCAGTGCGAGGTCGTGGTGATTCATGACGCGGCTCGGCCGTTTATCAGCGTTGAGGTAATTCAGCGCAGTATTGACGCGGCGACCGAAGCGGGCAGCGCAGTTGTGGCGACTCCTGTCCGCGACACCATTAAGCGGGCCGACGCGCAGCACACGATCCGTGAGACGGTCTCCCGGCAGGACTTGTGGCTGGCGCAAACCCCTCAGACATTCCAGGTCGAAGTAATCCGAGCCGCCCACCGCTGGGCGCAGCAACGGGGTATGGCGGGAACGGACGATGCCAGCCTGGTTGAGCAAATGGGTCGGCCCGTCCGCATCGTTCCCAGCGACGCGCTCAATTTCAAGATCACAACACCGGACGATCTGGCTCTCGCCCAGGCAGTACTCCAGGCACCAAACGGTGTGTGGCAGTGATAAGAGAGATTGATACCGTGTAGCCAGTCGGGTGCAGTTTATTGATTTTGAAATTCCTACTGAGACGATCACAAATTTCGTATAACCTGTAAAGAATTCCTGATGGCTCCCACCATTCACAGAGAACGAGGGTTCCGGTTCTTTTTCTTCTCCCGAGAGGAGCCGCGGATACATGTTCACGTTATCCGCGCGGAAGGTGAGGCCAAGTTTTGGCTGGAACCGGAGATTGAACTTGCGAGGAACTATGGATTGTCACGTATCCAATTGAAGGAAGCAGAAGAGATTGTAGAGGAGCGTCAAAATGAGTTCCGAGCCGCTTGGCATGAGCACTTCGGAAGTTGAGATTACGAGTATCTCTGCGCACGGCGTCTGGCTGCTCGCCGGCGAAGAGGAACTTTTCCTCCCTTATGATGATTTTCCATGGTTCAAAGATGTTTCCGTGGGGAAAATCCTGAACGTGAGGGAACCAACTCCCGGTCACTTTTATTGGCCCGAGCTAGACGTTGATCTCGGGGTGGAAACCATTCGCCATCCCGACCGTTTTCCACTTCGAGCTCAACGTGATACTTAGCCCGGCGCGCGTAGCAGTGCACTAAAACGCACGGTCGAATTCTATCTCAGTATTCATGAGGCAGGTGACATGACAGGCCATTGGATCGTGGGGGCGTCGTGGAAACGGACGCTGCAACCTTGATTGAGCAAATGGGCCGACCCGTCCGCATCGTTCCCGGCGACACACTCAATTTCAAGATTACGACACCAGATGACCTGGCTCTCGCCAAGGTAGTGCTGCAAGCGTCCCAACCGGGTATGGTCGGAATGACGAAGAATTGATGGTGTATAGTCAGTTGGCTACAGATTCATTATGGAGGATCGTTATTCTATATTGTTGGTGGCGATATCTGCATAGGTAAGCGCTACTTGGAGAAAGTACATGAGAGAATATCTATCTTACTTGACCGCATTGGGAGCGATGGTCGCTTTTCTCTTCTCCGTATATCAATACATTGACACAAGACGAGCGGCCGAAAGAAACCATAGGTTTGATCAGTTCCATCGCGTATTCGGGTGGGTAGCAGGCCGAACTCCAGATGGTCAGCATCTAGTCGACACGCAGCAGGCCATGGCCGTGTATGAACTCTCTGAATTTCGGGAGTATTGAGATTTGAGCTTACCTATCATCAATTATTATCTCATGAAGACTGAAGGTGAGAAGGATGATTCCCTCTTTCGAGGAGCACTGCTTTACACAAAAGATAAGCTGTCCCAGTGAGATCACGAACGGACAGGCGGACATAGCTATAGGCGCCAGCCGACCGCTAACGCTATAGCTGAACTCGGCTCTATGCAGTCATATGAGATTCTCATAGACATCCCCAACGGCGAAACGAATTGTGAATCATATGTTCGACCTTCTTCGGGCGCTGATATCCGAGGGCAGTATCCGACTTTCGGAGCACAGATACGATAAGAAGGGTCTCCGTGCTTGCTCTTAAAGGCGCGTATCGTCTTGACGATGTCCGGGAGGCTCTTCGTCGAGGTGACGTGAAGACCGCTGCAAAATATGCGCGCGTGTTCAGTCTCACGCCTGTTGCTGTGTAAGATCGCTATCTGCGCAGGACTGTACGCCCAGCCTGACCAAAGAGATTCGGGGTCGGGCTCTTGGCTTGGGCCTCTTGCTGCGTAATAAGCCCTCGCGTAGCGAGGTCAACAAGCGCCCGGTCCATGGTCTGCATCCCATCCTTTTGGCCGACCTGGAGAGCCGAAAGAATTTGGTGGCCCTTGCCCTCGCGGATCAGGGTGCGGACTGCCGGACTGCCCACCAGGATTTCCAGAGCCGGGACTCGTCCCCCGCCTTTCTTTTGACACAGAGTCTGGGTGATAATGGCTTCGATTGCGTCGGCGAACTGGGTCCGAATCTGGGTTTGTTGAGCGGCTGGAAAGACGTCGATGATCCGGTCAACGGCCTGCGCCACGCCTGGCGCATGTAGGGTACTCAAAACGAGATGGCCGGTTTCGGCGGCGGTGAGAGCGAGTTGGATGGTTTCCAGGTCGCGCATTTCGCCAACCAGAATAATGTCGGGGTCTTCGCGTAAGACCGCTCGCAACGCATTGGCGAACGAGTGAGTATGGACACCGAGTTCACGCTGATTGACGAGGCATTTCCTGGACTGATGAGTGAATTCGATGGGGTCTTCAATCGTGACGATATGCCCTGCGACCGTCTCATTGAGATGGTTGACCATGGCGGCCAGGGTGGTTGATTTTCCACAGCCGCTTGGACCGGTCACCAGGATCAACCCTTTGCTCCGCGTACACAGTTGGCTGAGAATCGGCGGCAGCCCAAGTTCCTCGAACGAGGCAATCTTCGTTGGGATGGCCCGAAACACCACGCCCTCGCCGTGTTGCTGCATGAAGACATTCACCCGAAAGCGCCCCGCGTCACCCAGGTCACAGGAGAAGTCGAGTTCGAGACCCTCCTCAAACGCCCTTCGCTGATCCTCATCCATAATGTTGTACACCAGGGTATGGACCTCATCCCGGGACAGCGGGGTCTGATCAAACCGTTTCATGACCCCGTCGAGCCGAATCATGGGTGGTGCTCCACTGCTGAGATGGATGTCAGAAGCGCCCGATTGGACAGCGCTGGTGAGGAGTGCGGTTACATCCGTTGACATGGGGACCTCCGGCTGCGGAACAACAGAACACGATTACGCTCGCATCTATACTGCGACTGTACGCAGAAGAAGAATACGGAACAAGGATGATTGCTGGCGGGTGAAGCTGACCAGCCATTTGTCTCTATGCACTCGTGGTCGCCTGTGGTAAGCCAGACCTTCTATTCTCCCTCCCAGCAGGAAAAGGAGAGCGCACGATGGGATATGAGACTATTATCTACGAGCAGGTAGAAGACAAGATTGTCCGCGTGACGCTGAATCGTCCGGAGAAACTGAACGCCATGAGTCGCCAACTCTTGTCCGAGTTGGACGCGGCCCTGGAGGAGTTTGAAGCGGATAATGATGCCAGTGTCCTGATTATTCGTGGGGCCGGGCGGGCCTTCTGCGCCGGGTATGATCTCCAGCCGGTCTCGGGGCCGGGGGGAGGCTTTACTGTCACCAGTGACCGCTGGGGACTGCGCAAGCTTGTCGCCCGCTGGCAGCGTCTGTGGAATCTGTCCAAACCAACCATTGCGCAGGTCCACGGCTATTGTTTGGCCGGAGCGACAGAGTTTGTCGGGCATTGCGATCTGGTCTTTGCGGCCGACGATGCCCAGTTCGGCCATCCTGCCGGACGTTCGCTCGGAGTGCTCCCGTCGTTGGCCATGTGGCCCTACCTGATGGGGATGCGCAAGACCAAAGAGTTTCTCTTTACTGGGGATTCCATGACTGCGGCTGAGGCGCTGGAGAACGGCCTGATTAACCACGTCTACCCGAAACAACAACTGGAGGACGAGGTGCTGCGCTACGCCCGTCGCGTTGCCGCGGTGCCGGTTGACCTGTTGACGCTCCATAAGGCGGCGACCAATCGCTTTTTTGAGGCCATGGGCCTATATGCGGCTGAACAGTCGGCAACGGAATTTGACGTAATCGCTCATCAAACCGTGACGGTCAAAAATGAGGTTAAAAAAATGATGGAACGCGGACTCAAAGAAGCTCTGCGTGAGCGTGACAAGCCGTTTGCCAAGAAATAGCATGAAAAAAGGACTGATGGACGGACGCCGCATCTACCTGATGCGCCATGGGGAAACCCTGTATCAACGTGTGGCAAACGAGGGGGCGCTGGGTAATGGAGCCCTGACCGAGCGGGGGCAAGAGCAGACCGCGGCGGTCGCCTTGCTCTTTCGGGGAGTGCCGCTTGATGCGATTTACGCCAGTCCGCTTGAACGGGCGTATGAAACCGCCCAGATCATTGCCAAAGAAAAAGCGCTGGACATTCAGGTGGCGCCGGAGCTGAGCGAGATTATCCCGAGCGATACGGTCTTAGCCCAAAAAAGCCTGACCGATATCTTTAAGGAGATTCAGGAGTTCTTTAAGAGTACGGACTCTGACTGGGACGAATCCTACCTGGGCGGAGAGAGTTTCCGTCAGGTCTATGCCCGTGCCGGGCGCCTCCTACAGGCCCTCTTAGCCAAAGATGATTGGCAGACCGTCCTCCTTGTTGCGCACGGGGGTGTGAACAACGCTTTTTTGGCCCATGCCACGGGAATGACCCAGGGGCGGATTTTTAATGTTGAGCAGGACTTCGGCTGTATCAATATTATTGACTTTGTTCACGGCCGTCCCTTTCTTCGCCTCGCCAATTTTACCCTCTACGATCAGCTCAAGATTCACCTGCGAGAGCACAGCTTGGATATTATTCTCAATTTGTTGCGAGGGCGTGGAATTATTGATGCTGATTGATCCTGAAGGGCCTGGCTTTTTCTTAAAGATAAAAATTTTTCATCGTCGAAAAAAGAACGACAAACTTCTTGACTTGAAGTCTCATTTCCCTTAGTTAGTCTGGTTAAACTAGTTTATGGAGGTGTGACATTAGCGTTCAACTCGTCATTTTAGGGCTGTTATCCGAGAAGCCGTTTCATGGCTATGAACTGCGGCAGGAAGTCGAGCACCGGCTGTACGCCAAGTATATCAACCTGAGTGGTGGCTCGCTCTACTATAACCTCGGGCAGCTTGAACAGGCCGGCTATGTGGAAAAGACCAAAGTCGAGCAAAAGGGCAATTATCCGGCCCGGCAGGTCTACCAAATCACGCCGGCCGGCCACGACTATTTACAGGTTGAGTTGCGCCGTCAACTGTTCGACACCAAAGAGCGAACCAAAGTCTTTGACCCCTTGAACGCCGCCCTCGCCTTTAGTCATCTGCTTGACAACTCAGAGCTGCGTGAGGCACTCCAGAGTCAACTTGAGTGGACCCACAGCCGTCTGGCCTGGGTCACTGAGCAGCAGGCCTACTGGAATGAGCAGGGTGTAACACTCCCACAAGCCCAGATTATTACGCATGGATTGGCGTATTTGAAAGGGGAAATTTATTGGCTTGAGGAATTCCTGGCCACGATCGATGGACAGAATGGTCAAGGATTGAAGGCCGATGGACCAACCGGCGTCTCTTCTTCGGAGAGAGAAGCGATATAGGAAAAAACGTAGAGACATCCCACACAAGAGGAGGGTTCAGAATGGAAGGTTTAAGTGTTCTCGATATGATCCAGCAGGGGTGGTATATCACCTATCCCCTGATCATAATGTCGGTGGTTGTCATCACTATCATCTTTGAACGGATAGTTGCCCTGCGCGGATTGATTGGGGGGACCTTGCAGATTGCCGGCGGTCTGGTTGGCGTCTTACAGAAGGGTGATTTTCAAGCAGCGATCACCTCCGCCGAGGAGCAGGCGGATAAACCGGCGGGCCGGATATTTCGTGATGTCCTTGCTCAACAAGAGGGCGAATCGCTCGAGTATTTGTCTGAAATCATTGAAGACCGCCGCTTCGAGGAAATCGAGGCGCTCAAAGGCAGCATCTGGATCCTGGGAACAGTCGGCGTGAGTGCGCCCTTCATTGGGCTGCTCGGCACTGTCATCGGGATTATCAAATCCTTCACAAATATGGCGGTTGAGGGCAGTGGTGGTTTTGCCGTGGTTGCCGGTGGTATTTCTGAGGCCCTGGTTGCAACGGCTCTTGGTCTCGCAGTCGGGATCGTTGCGGTGGTCTTCTATAACTATTTTCATACCAAACTTGAGCGGATCGAGGCGGCCACAACGATCAGCTCAGACCGTGTCCTCGAAGCAGTCCGCCTGGGGAGGAAAGCTCATGGGAATGACTAACCCACGCAAGAAGAGCGGGAGTGGATCCGATATTATGGCCGAGATCAATATCGTTCCCTTGTGCGACATCTTTTTGGTGCTACTGATTATCTTTATGGTGACCAGTGTGGCGATGGTTCAGTCCGGAGCGGAAATTAACTTGCCCGAGGTGCAGGAAACCGACTCGGAGCCACGGCAGATTGTGATTACGGTCACCCCCCAAAAGGAAATCTTTGTGAACGCCAGACCGGTGACCATGGCCGATCTTGAGGTGGCCATTCGGCAGCAGGTCACGGCCAAGCCGGACGTGCCGGTTGTCCTCGAAGGGGATAAGGATGTCATTTTAGGAGAGGCGGTAAAAATTCTCTCCATTGCCCAACGGGCCGGAGCGGCTCAGGTCGCGATTGCGGCCAGACAGGCGGGGTAAGCGGTCCGTCGTAATCGCTAAAGGAGGGGAGGGCCATGGCTTCACCCGAAGACAATACAACAACATCCGAGAGCACTTCAGTCGAGCGTAAAATCCAAGAGGATTTGTGGCTGTATCGAGGCGGGGGCTTTGGCAGAAATGCACGTTGGTTCGCCTTCTCGACGGCGGCTCATATTCTCATTTTGTCCATCTTTGCCACCACGGCAGTGACCATCATGAAAGAGCCGGAAATGGTCCGGGTCAACGCATTGCCGCTCACGCAAGAAGAACTGGACGCCATGGCGGAAGAGGAGATGCCGGACGATTGGGAGGGTGAACCCTCGCTGGAGGATATTCCGGGTATCCTGACCATGGAAGACCTCGCGCCGAATAGAGCGCGCCCGACTGGCCCAGCGTCAACCGGTCCGCTCCAGGCCCCTATCCAACGGGCGGCCATTCCAGTCTTCTCGGGTATCGGGCCGGTGACGATTGAAGTCCAGCGCGCCGACAGTAGTTTTTCTGGTATCGACGCCCAGCTCAGCGGTCTGGTTGGCGCTGGAGACCTCGGCGGGGGCGGGGGCTTTGGCGACTATGGTCGCGGGCTGCGTAAGGTTGGTCTGGATGTCGCCCTGGTGATTGACGCAACTGACAGCATGCAGTTTGTGATCGATTCGGTTCGTGACCGCTTGACAAAGCTGGTGACGCTGTTGCGCAAGCTCGTCCCGACCTCACGGATCGGGGTTGTGGCCTATCGTGACAGGGGCGAAGAATATGTCACCAAGTGGGTTGACTTGAGTTTTTCCACACCCAAGCTCAAAGGCTTTTTGGCCAATCTGCACTCCGACGGGGGTGGCGATTGGCCGGAAGCGGTGTATGAAGGCATGGACGCGGCCATGAACGACTTGAGCTGGCGGAAACGCTCCCGTCGGGTGGTGATTCTCGTGGCGGGTTCGCCGCCTCATCCGGAGAGCATGAGCAGCGTGCTGGGCTTGGCCCAAGGGTTCCAGGCGCGCGGTGGGGTGGTCAGCGTGATGGACCTGGCCGATAAGATGCACGAGGACTTTGAGTACGCGCTCTGGGAGCAGAGCGGGAAGATTATGAATGTCGCCTTTACGCCAACGCCGCTACCGAGTTTCTACCGCGAATTCCGGCATACCATGGCGTCTGTGGCCCGAGCCGGCGGGGGGGACTTTATCCCGCTGACTGAGGAAAAGGCGTTGACCAAGAACATCATTATTATGACCTTTGGTTCGCGCTGGGAAGTGGAGATGGCAAAATACTTGCGGGACTTGGAGTAGAATGCAGTATAGTGGTCAAATAGCATGATACCAGAGAACCCTGTGGGTCAGCGTTTCTCTTCGTGCAGGTGGGGATGGACGGCGGGAGCTTTGAACGCAAGGCCATGACGTAAAGGGCAGGGTCGAAAAAGGAGTGCAAGCGTGCGGCGTCTGGTTTCCATTATCGGTATGATCTCTCTGAGCCTGAACCTGGGTTGGTTGAACTCCGAGGTCGAGGCGGCGTCTATTGCTGAACTCTCTGCCCGGGCGAAGCAGGCCCGGAGCAAGGCCAATGCACTCAAACAGGGGAGTTGGGATGCGCAAGCCAAGCTGCAAGCCATTCAAATCCTGGGCCCGGTTGCCTTAGAATTTGTTGCCCTCCCCAATTTGGCCCAATCAGTTAAAACTCCGTCGAGCAAAAAAGCCATCCGTGGCATCTACGAGACGCTCCAGGGTCCGCTCAACGATATCTATACCGGCAGTTTCAAGCGGGTTGACCAGCTGACGCAGGATGTCATTGCGCGGGATGGCGACCTGGAGGCCGTGCAGGACTCACAGGAATACCGCGCGGAACAAGGAGTGGCAGCGCGGGCCTTATATTTCTTGAACTGGCTGAACTACATCGGCTCGTTCACGTTCGATGAGAAGAAAAAAGAAACCCTGCTGACGAAAGCCATGAACGGCTTTGGTGAATTCGCGGTTGGCGATCAGGCCTCACGGCTCAAGAACGAGAGTCTGTTCGGCCGAGCGCTGAGCGAGCGTGAACTTGAGAAGTTTGACTGGGCCATACGAGATTTTGAACTGCTGCTCAAACAGCCCGGCGTGTCTACCGATATGAAACGGAAGGCTCAGAGGGCTCTGGAGCAGACCCGGCGCTATGCTAAGCGTGGCGGGAAAACCCAGCCTTCTCCGACGGAATTGGCGCAAGCCCAATTCCAGCAGGCAAAAAATATTGCCAAGCAGAGTAGACAGGCGAGTGGCAAGAAGCGCAGCCAACTGCGCGGTCAACTCCTCGGATTGATTCTTGAACTCCGCAAGGCCGGCGGGAAGTGGCAGGATCGAGCCGATGCGTTAATACAGGCAGAGCTGACACGCGAGGAAGAACTCGTCATCGCAGAGCAGGAAAACCCGTTTCCACCCTGGTTAAAAGCCAAGGAGCACATGCAGAAACGGCGCTTTGCCAAAGCGGTCCCTTTTCTTGAGGAAGTCATTGCTTCAAACGATCCCAACGCGGCCGTGTATCAGACAGACGCGCAATACTACCTTGGCGTTGGGCTGTATGAACAACGTCGCTATCGACAAGCCATCAATACCCTGGACACCTTCCTCAGCAACGGGGGGGCAAAGACCAAGCATGCGGCTGATGCGGAATACTTTCAATTCAAGTCGGCTGAGTCGTTATACGCACGGGACCAAAGCGCGCAGAACGGGAAGCTGTATGTCCAGGCGATTCGCGATTTCGCGCGGAAATACCCCAAGCATCGGTCCATCTACGAAGCCCATTTCCGGCTGGGTGAGTATTACCAAGAGCAGGAAGAGTATTTGAAGGCGGCCGATGCGTACAGAAAGGTGCGGGGCGCGCCGGCGTTCCGGGTGCGCGCCGACTATGCCACGCTCCAGGCATACTTCGAGGTCCTGCACGCGATTGAAGACGGCGATACCGGTAGCGGGCTGAGTGAAGACGCTATCCGCCAGCGGGACGCTATCCGCCAGCGGATTGGGGCCAGTCTGGACGCCTACTGGAAGAACAGTGCTAGGTTGACCAAGAGCAATCCCAAACTGGTGAAGCGGAACCCCTATCGTGAATATCCGGGCAAGGTCAGTGTGATGCACGCGGTCTATTTGAGCCACGATATGGACACGAACGCCGAACAGATTGTCTCTTTTCTGGAAGGCTTTGAAGAGAAATATCCGAAGCAGCCCGAGGCGTTTGAAACCGTTGCCCGTACCCGGCTGGTCGCCCTGCAAAAGACCGGACGCTATGCCGAGCTCGCAAGAGACGTGGATACGATTTTAGAGCGCTATCAGCCCGACAAACAAGAGGAGCTCCTGGCCGGCCTGTCTGGCGTGCTGGAAAAAGACATCCGTAAGCTCCGCCGTCAGAATGATACAGACAACGAACTTATTGCCAAGCGGACGCTGGTACGTCTGCATGAAGTATGGCTCAAGAACGATGGCGAATTTGCGGAGGATCAGTCTCCGGATCGCTTCCACTATGACTTGGCCCAGCTCTATCTCGATACCAAGCAATACGACAAGGCCGAGCTTATCTATAAAGACCTTGAGCAAAAGCAGGGCGCCTATGCGCTGGTCGCCATTGTCGGCTTAGCCCAGGTCTCTGAGGTGCGAGGAGATAAAAAGCGGGCGCTCTCCCTGTGGGAGGCCATGCTCAAGGGTACCCAAGTCGGTGACCCGCTGTGGTTTCGCGGGACGTTTGAAGTCGCCCGTCTGAATGACACCCTCGGCAATGCGGACCAAGCCTGTAAGACGGTCAGTAGCGCTCAAAGAATGCTGAAACGACTCGGTGATGCCAGTCTCAAGACCAAAATTCAGGACTTTGCCAGCCAAACGTGTGGGGCCTAAGCGCCTCTTTGTTCTTCACCGCTTTCTGAGGGGTACGCGAGCGTACCCCTTGGCTCTTCTGTCTCAGAGGAAAATCCTGACCCATGAAAATCGCTGACAACACTGCAAATCCACGTTCGGCCTTTCACTGGGGTGGCTATGCGCCTCGGGTCACACAGGGTCGTTTGGTCGCCATGGATGCCACGCCTGAGGACCCGGACCCCTCTCCTCTCGGGCGCTCCTATGTAGAGGCAGTCAATGACGATCTCCGCATCCGCCAACCCATGGTACGAGAAAGCTGGCTCGGGAACGGCCCGGGCAGTGGCACCCGTGGGGGCGAGCCTTTTGTCGCGCTCAGTTGGGAGCGGGCGCTTGATCTTGTTGCCGCCGAACTCGAACGTATCCGGAGCACGTTCAGCAACCGGGCGATTTATGCCGGTTCATACGGCTGGGGCAGCGCCGGTTCCTTTCATTTTCCTCAGGGTCAGTTGCATCGCTTCCTCAATCTCTTTGGTGGCTTTGTCCGTTCCATAAACACCTACAGCCATGCCGCGGCCGATGTGGCCATGCCCTATATTGCCGGGAACTTTTTTCGTTTGCTGGTCGAGCAAGCCTCGTGGCAGACGATCGCTCAACATTCCGAACTGGTGGTGGCGTTTGGCGGCATGCCCCTCAAAAACGCGCAGGTGGCCTATGGCGGAGTGGCCCGGCATCGCACCCGAGCGGGCCTTGAGGCCTGCCGGCAGGCAGGGGTCGAATTCCTGAATATCGGTCCGGTGAAAAACGACACAGCCGACTTTCTACGGGCCGAATGGCTGACCCCGCGCCCCAATACCGATATGGCGCTGATGCTCGGTCTGGCTCATACCCTGGTCACAGAGGGGCTGGCCGACCTCGAATTCCTGGCTCGGTACTGCGTTGGCTTTGAGCGGTTTCAACCGTATCTCATGGGCGAAAGCGATGGCCATCCCAAGGACGCGCAGTGGGCGGCCAATATTACCGGCCTGAAGGCTGAGACGATTACCACGCTGGCCCGGCGTATGGCCACCAAACGCACGCTGATCACGATAGCCTGGTCCCTCCAACGGGCGGACCATGGCGAGCAGACCTATTGGATGGCCATCACCCTGGCCGCCATGCTGGGGCAGATCGGCCTCCCCGGCGGAGGGTTTGGCTATGGCTACTCTTCCGTCGCTACGGTCGGAAACCCGTCCTCTCGCATTCCCTGGGCCACACTCGACCGCTGTGCCCACCCGGTTGAGGATGTCATTCCGGTTGCCCGAATTGCCGACCTGTTACTGAATCCGAACACGGAATTCGACTATAACGGACGCCGGGCGACCTATCCTGATATTCGCCTGGTCTACTGGGTCGGCGGTAATGTCTTCCATCACCATCAGGATTTGAACCGCCTGTTACGGGCCTGGCAAAAGCCGGAAACCGTTATCGTCCATGAGCCGTGGTGGACGCCCATGGCCCGCCACGCGGATATCATCCTCCCGGCGACGACCCCGCTCGAACGCAATGATATGGTCTGCACGCCCCGCGACAGCTTTGTGGTGGCCAATAAACAGGCAATGGAGCCGGTCGGCGGAGCGCGGAACGATCATGATATTTTTGCCGACCTGGCCGAGCGTCTTGGCTTTCGGGAAGGGTTTACCGAAGGACGGGACGAAGCGGGTTGGCTGCGCCACCTCTATGCCCTCTCCCGCGAACGGGCGAGCGAGCGTGGTTTTGCTTTGCCTGACTTTGAGCAGTTTTGGGAAGACGGTTATTTTGAACTGCCGCTCCCGTCTGAGCCCCAGCCTTTTCTGTCCGCTTTTCGGACCGATCCCCACACTCATCCGCTGGACACGCCATCCGGGAAAATCGAGATCTGGTCAGAGCGGATTGCGTCCTATCGCTACGACGATTGTCCGCCTCACCCGACCTGGATGGAACCGGCCGAATGGCTGGGGAGCGAGAGAGCCGTGCACTACCCCCTCCACTTGACTTCTAATCAGCCGGTCGGCCGTCTGCACAGCCAACTCGATCAGGGATCGGTCAGTCGCAGCTTAAAGGTCGCCGAACGCGAACCCCTGTGGATTCATCCGGCCGATGCCCAGGCGCGAGGGCTGAGCGAGGGCGATATTGTTCGGGTCTTTAATGACCGGGGCCAATGTCTGGCCGGTGTGCGCATTACCTCCAACATCCAGAAGAGCGTAGTCCAGCTTCCCACGGGCGCGTGGTATGATCCGCTCGAACCGGGAGTGCCGGGGTCATTGGAAAAACACGGCAACCCCAATGTGCTTACTTTGGACAAAGGCACCTCAAAGCTGGGTCAGGGACCCAGCGCGCATACCACCCTGGTTCAGGTCGAACGCTACCAGGGCGACCCACCGCCCGTGACCGCGTTTGTTCCGCCGGAGATTCGTCAGGACGACGCTTGAGAGCAGTTTACGAAAATCGCTCCCAGGCGGCTTGCCGGCTCACACCGAGGGCCTTTCCGATTCGCGTCCAGGTGATGCCTCTCTTACGCAGGCTCTGTACCTGCTGCTTGAGGGTGTCTGCTACTGAGCGAACGGTGGCAGCCGCCGGGCGTAATATGCGCAGGAGTTCATCATCGGTGAGGGCATCCCAGCCCGGAAAGGCTGGGGTTGGTTCGCCAGCCAATATCTTATTACACACCTCCACACACCCATCGCAAATATAGACCCCCGGCCCACCTATGAGCTTTGCGACAACGTCAGAGTCCTTCCGGCAAAACGAACAGAAAAGAAGATCTTTCCTAGTGCTTTCCATGACAGTCGCTGGGATGGGACGCTGCGGTCTTGCCGTCCAGGATCTTGTTGCACACACCCACGCAGGCGTCACAAATATAGACCCCTGGCCCACCTATGAGCTTGTTCACAGTCTCCGAATCCTTTCGGCAGAAGGAGCACAAAAGAATCGGTTTCTTTTTTACACTTACTCGCATAACGGCCTCCTCATGGTGCGTATGTCAAGGATGCCTTGACGCCCAGACTTTGTCAAGGATGCCTTGACATAATTCTACCGTTTTACACCGGTATGCCTGTGACAGGTTTTCGGCGTGCTGCCACCGAGAGTCCTGGTACGGTCGAAGCACAGGCCCACGGACCAGACCTTAGAAGTCTACGCTGAAGCCCTCGTTCGCCTGAGTACGCTCTTCAATGAGAAAACCCCGTGCGCCGGTATAGGAGCCAGGCGGGAAAGAGAGATAGCCACGGACCTCCGCGCCGGGCGCAATGGTCTGATCCGTGAGGACAGGAGTCGGACTCTCTTCGTTTGCTTCCAGCGGTCTCACCCGCTCGCCGGACTCGGCTCGTAACGAGACCTTATTGGCCTTGATCAGATAGGCGCGGTCGGTCCCATTGTGAATCTTCACTTCCACCACAAAGTTTTCACTGTCCCGGGCGCGCTCCCACCTGTCGTCCGCGGCTCTGCGCATGTCGTCCGTGGTCCTGCGCATAGCGGACGAACCTCTGCCCGGCGGGACGACGATCTCCGGGGCTATTGCGTTTAATGGCCGAACCTGCACGTCCACATTCTGCGGCTGAGCCTGAAGAAAATCTTCTGGAAAAACAGACAAAACGCAGCCCCCGAGGACGATCAGACAAGAGCGGTAGACAAAACGCCAGCGGAAAAGCCTGGCCGTGATTGAGCGGGGATTTTTCGGAGGGTTTCTCATCGAAGCGTCCTTTATCACGTGATTATCAAGAAGAAGACGACATTGCTTCCTCGTCATGTATCCTCCCGAAAGAGAGGTGCTGTTGTCTGAATCACTTGCGGAACACCATTGTCGTGAAACCACTTGAGGGCTGAGACGTCAATCTCGTATACGTCTACGATCCCCGAGAAGTGCGCCGCAGGCTTTCCCTTCTCCACAGCGTCTCTGGAAAGAATTCAGCATCGAGAATTTCTTCCAAGCGAAAAGGGCAGGATGCGGGAAAGCGCGCAACTGTCAAACCGGTTTGGTTGGCGGCGCTCCGGCGGGCGCGGGGGTATTGCCGCTTGACAAATTCTGGGAGCTGGGGGCGGAGACTGGGGCTGTCTTGGAGCAAGTCGGCAAGCGCATCTCGTGCATTGTCAATACTGTCTCGCCAGCTTCCTGAGCGACGTTGTTTTTGCTTGGCCCATTTCAAAAGGTGGATGAGCAAATTCTTCAGATGGCTTTCGGCTGCGCGCCGTTCACCCCGCCCCATGTCTTCCAACTCCTCCGCGAGCACCTCATAATCAATCTGGTCAAACCGACGAGCCCGAAGACGGGCCGCCTGTTCGAGGAGCCACGCATGGTAGTCGTGCTCGGAGAGTGGTGGTTTTGCTGCTGGAACAGCCATGGCATTTCCTCATTCAAATCGTTTCGCGCTATTCTACATATTTTACCGGGACTAACCTATTGCGCCTATTCTTCCCACCACGTATTAACTCCTGGCAGTTCTCTGCGGCTTACCAGTCGAATAAAAAAAAGGAAAGGTCTCAGCCGGGCTTTTCCTCTCGCCACTACCCTTCCCCTCGGAGGGGAACTCCGCTACATATACCGCGCTATGCCAACACAGGTGGATTCGCCAGGAATTGTGTATTTTATCGGCCAGGGCGGGAATATCATGTATCTCATCATCGCCCTGTCTATTTTCGCGCTGGCTATTGTCCTTACGAAGTTTTGGGGCTTGGCGCGATTTCGATCGCAGCTCAATCGGCTGTGCGAGCGTCTGCACCTCCTCATTCAGGGAGGGCATCTCGACCAAGAGGGTACCCTGAACGCGGCGCTCCAAGTCTGCCGCGAGCACAACACGCCGCTCGGCCGGCTGTTCGAGACGGCCTTCCTGTATCGCTTTGAGAAGCGAACGGAGCTGACGCGACGCCTGGAACGATTCGGAGGCGAGGTGGTGGCCGGGCTGGAGGCGTATATGACGGCCCTGGCAAGTGTGGTCGGGGTCGCGCCCATGCTGGGCTTCCTGGGTACGATTATTGGCCTGGTCGAAGCCTTTATGAGTTGGGAGACGCTGGGCGACCAAATTACCGTTGGCGTTCTGGCCGGTGGTATTTATAAGGCCATGTTGACCACGGCGGCAGGGCTGGCGGTCGCCATCCCTTACTATCTTTTGTACAACCACCTGACCTCACGCATACAGCGTTTGACCCGTCTGACCGAGACGCGTACCGAAGAACTCCTCGATGCACTGACCGGGACGACCGCGCAAGAAGCCCTCCCGGAGGCCGTGCCGCTACAGGAGCCAACTCGTCATGCAGTTTAAGCGCAAAGCGAAAATCTTGACGAGTATGGAGCCGCTGGCGCTCACTGATATCATCATCAATATGTTCATCTTCTTCTTCATCACCTTCAGCTTTCTGGCAACCTTTCAGAAAACACGCGAAGGCCAGGTCGACGTGAGCCTGCCCAAGGCCGCATCGGCAAAACCTCCGGCTGAAAAAAAACGCCTGAGCGTGAGCCTAAAGAAGGATGGTCAACTCTTCTTGGGTGAGACACCGACGACTATTGCCGAACTCGAAGCCCGCTTTAAGGCCGAAAAGAGCCAAGGCGCAGACGTGACACTTGTTATTCGGGCGGACGGCGATGTCACCCATAATCGAGTCGTTCAGGTCATGGACCTGGCTCGCACCGAAGGGCTCGGTCGTTTGGCTATTGCGACCCAGAGCAGGTAGGAGCTAGGGAAGATACGGTCCGGCCTGAGCTCGAATAGCCAATATCCAGACCCCACTCAGGTATGTCCCCCTGGCAAGAACACAATCTGGCGGCAATCACCCGTCGCCTTGCCCCACTCCGTCGCTCCCCACAGGGCGTCCTCTTTGAGCGACGATCTGCCTACAACCATGTCGTCGTCCGCAGAAAGCACAATCAGCTGCTGCTGTGCTATCGACACCAGCAGAGTCGCGTTGAAGAAGTCCAATCCCGGCTCGACCCCCGCTCTCCCTTGGACCTCCTCTCCCCTTACACCCAGGCTATGGTGTTAGCCCTGGTGTGGTGTGCTCAGCCACGGCGTATTCTTTTGATCGGCCTTGGGGGCGGGCGGCTGCAAATGGTATTGCACCATGTTTTTGAAAACGCGCAACTCGATAGCGTTGAACTTGATCCCCTCGTTGTTGACATTGCTACCCGCTTCTTTGGGTTTTTCCCGGACGAGCGTCAGCACGCTGTGATTGCCGATGGCAGGTCGTATGTACGCGCACGAGCGGCTGGGACGACCTACGACCTTATCATGCTGGACGCCTACCGAGCCGAAGGGGTTACTCCCCATCTTTTGACCTACGATTTCTACGCCGAATGCCGTGCGTGCCTGGGTCCCTACGGGCTGGTCGTTTCCAACCTGCACTCTTCTACACCAGTGTATGATGCCGCGCGCAGGACGTTTGCCGCGGCCTTCCGGTATACGACTGCCTGCTCGGTACCGAGCGGCAATGTCGTTGTGATGGGCAGTGATACGGTTTCCCTGGACCCCAGGATGATGCGGAATCGAGCCGCTCTGGCAGAGCGCTCCGGGACAAGCGGTCTGCCGCTTGCAGCCTGGGCGAAGCATGTCTCTTTCCGCGCCCCCTACCGGAGGAGGGCATCTATTCTGCGGGATAGCGGGCTTTCGGCGTGAATCGTCGGCGTGGACCTCGCTGTCGCTTTTTCATCACTTACTTCCATCGCTACGTGTTTTCAGCTACAACCCTTGCAAACGTAATCTGACTTGCCCGTAAGGCTGCCGCATGTCTGCCAAACACCGTTTGTATCTCCGGGTTGGAGATTATGTGATCCATCGCCACTATGAAGAATGGGGGACGGGTGAGGTGGTTGAGGAAATGACCTCGGTCCTGGAAGGGGGGACCTGCTTAGCGCGGGTGAACTTTGAGGATGGTCAGCAGCGCACCTTTGATAATAACCTCGATAGCCAGTCCTGTTGTTATTTTTTTGGGATACGTCTCCACCAGCACCCGTTGTTAGCTCCAGACGGTGACCCTGATTTCGCCGTGGCGTCTCAGAAGCCTGTGAAGCGACGTCAACGGCCAAAGCCTACAGCCAAGCGTCTCTCCCGAGGCTAGACGATTTATTCGTTCGGCTCGGACGCGATTTCGGGCGATACTTCGGCAGCTTCCAGGGCCTCCCCTTTGGGGCCGGTCCGTCCGACCTGCCTCAGCGCAAGCGTTCTGACGGTATCGGGATTCACCCACGGCAGGCCCATAGCACAGGGTTTTGCCATGCCCTCCTCCTCAACCTCCTCGTACTGCGGAAAGCCTTCCTTGCCGAAGTTGACCATCATCCGTTTGCCCATCCGCACGGTCTCCTCTCAGTGTGACGCTTGCAGTCTTCTTTTTTCTTGATGGTCTATTCATGGCCCTTCTGTGACACAGGGTCAAGTCCGCCCGTTTCGAGTGCCCTCTAGCAAAAAGATAGCCCAATCGGTAGCCTAGACGGCAAATCTACTCTTCGGGTGAGGAATACGACGCGATGAAACCGGTTGCGGAAAACGTGAAGCTGTCCGAGGTCGAACTGGCAGTGCTACAGGCGTGGGACAAACACGATATTTTCAAGAAGACCTTGGCCAAAACCCAAGCGCAACCGCCCTTTATTTTCTATGACGGCCCACCCTTTGCGACCGGATTGCCGCACTACGGGCATTTATTGGCTGGGACGATAAAGGACATTATCCCCCGTTTTTGGACCATGCGCGGGCGGTATGTGGACCGCCGCTTTGGCTGGGACTGCCACGGTCTGCCGGTCGAGATGGAAATCGAACAGGCTCTCGGGGTGAGTGGCAAGGCCGAGATCGAAAAATTCGGGATTGCCAATTTCAATAATGAATGCCGGAAGATTGTTCTGCGCTACACTCAGGAGTGGGAAAAAACGGTGCGGCGGATGGGCCGCTGGGTCGATTTCCGGAATGACTATCGGACCATGGACGCCTCCTTTATGGAGACCGTGTGGTGGGTCTTCCAGCAGATGTGGGACCAGGATTTGGTCTATGAAGGCTATAAGGTCCTGCCGTTTTCCACCCGGCTGGGAACAGTGCTGTCAAATTTTGAAGCCAATCTGAACTATAAAGATGTTCAAGACCCGGCCATCACGGTTCGCTTTGCCGCCGAAGGCGAAGAGCAGGTCTTTTTTATTGCCTGGACCACCACGCCCTGGACCCTGCCGTCGAATCTGGCCTTAGCCGTCGGCTCTGACATCGACTATGTGAAGGTCCGCGACCACGCGGATAAGGTCGGCTATATTATGGCCGAGGCCCGGCTCAAGACCTACTTCCCCAAAGAAGACAGCTACACCATTGAGGCCCGCTATCAGGGCAAGGACCTCGCCGGACGGACGTTTACTCCGCTGTTTCCCTATTTTGTCGACCAAAAGGAGGCGGGCGCCTTTCGGGTCATCGAGTCCGAGCATGTGACCACCGAAGACGGCACCGGCATCGTTCATATGGCCCCGGCCTTTGGGGAAGAAGATTTTTATGCCTGCCAAAAGGCGGGCATTCCCTTGGTGAATCCGGTCGATGATGACGGCCGGTTTACCCCGGTCGTCAGGGATTTTGCGGGCCTGCACGTCAAGGAAGCCGACCCCAAAATCATTCAGCAGCTCAAGCAGGCAAAACAGCTCGTTCACCAGGGCACGATCCAGCACAGTTATCCCTTCTGTTGGCGGAGCGAGACCCCACTCATCTATAAGGCCGTCACGACCTGGTTTGTCCGGGTTGAAGCCTTTCGTGAGCGACTGGTGAAAAATAATCAGCTGACGACTTGGGTCCCGGATCATCTGCGAGACGGGCGCTTTGGCAACTGGCTGGAGAACGCGCGCGACTGGGCGATTAGCCGCAATCGGTACTGGGGGACGCCGCTGCCGATCTGGAAAAACGAGACCGGCTCCGAAGTCGTGTGTTTGGGCAGTATTGATGAACTCGCCGAGCGGACCGGCACGCGGGTGGACGATCTCCACCGTGAATTTGTCGATGACCTGACATTTCCCGATTCAACCGGGACCGGCGTCATGCGGCGGGTGCCGCAGGTGTTCGACTGCTGGTTCGAGAGCGGTTCGATGCCCTACGCGCAAATTCACTATCCATTTGAGAACGCAGAACAGTTCTCACGGGTGTTTCCCGCAGACTTTGTTGCCGAAGGGCTGGACCAGACCCGAGGCTGGTTTTACACCCTGGTAGTCGTCGCTGCCGCACTGTTTGACAAGCCGGCTTTCCACAACGTTGTTGTCAACGGGATGGTGCTGGCCGAAGACGGTAAGAAGATGAGCAAGCGGCTCAAGAACTATCCTGAGCCCGAAGAGATTCTGGACGAGCATGGGGCCGATGCCCTGCGCCTCTACCTGATCAACTCGCCCCTGGTCCGGGCCGAAGAACTCCGCTTTAGTGAGCGCGGCGTGCGGGAGACGGTCCGCCGCCTGCTTCTGCCCTGGTGGAACGCCTATAAATTCTTTGTCACGTATGCCTTGGTTGACGAGTGGCGCCCGTCACGCGCGCTGGAGGAGCCATCACCCAATATTCTGGATCGCTGGATTCTTTCGCGCAAACAGACCCTCATTCGCCGGGTCAGTGCCGAGATGGAGCAGTATCGGCTGTATAACGTAGTCCCCGCGCTGCTGGATTTTCTCAACGAGTTGACCAATTGGTATGTCCGTCTCAACCGGCGTCGTTTTTGGAGTGAGGACGATGTGGCTGACAAGCAGTTTGCCTATCAGGCCCTGTACGATGTCCTGTTGACATTTTCCAAGCTCATGGCCCCGTTTACGCCGTTTCTGGCGGACGCCATTTATACCAATCTGGTTACGCTCCAGGAGGCTGGGACAGAAGAAAGTGTGCATCTCGAACCGTTCCCCGATTACGATGAAAGCCAGGTGGACACTCGGCTCGAAGATGCCGTGGCTCGGATGCAGCGGGTGATCTTGCTGGGACGGAGTTTGCGGAACGAACGGAAAGTCAAAGTACGCATCCCGCTCCAAACACTAACGATCCTCCATCGTCAACAAGTGATTCTTGATGAGTTACTTCCGTTGGAAGGCTATATGCAGGAAGAATTGAACGTCAAAGAGATCGTGTATAGCACAGCGGAAGCTGAGAAAGTGACGCTCAGTGCGAAGCCAAACGCGCAGCTCCTCGGCCCTCGCTTTGGAAAGGCGTTTGGTCAGATTCGCAAACGGATTACCGATCTGCCCCTCGATCAGATGCTCATCCTTGAGGCGGGAGAACCGATTCAACTCAATGGTGACGCCTTCCAACCCGAGGAGATTCAGATCCTGCGCCACGCGCGTGAAGGGCTGCCGGATATCCGTTCGGATCGATTTATCTCTATTGATTTTCCGTGCGAACTGAACGATGACCTGATCGTGGAAGGGTTGGCACGTGAGGTTGTGCATTATATCCAACAGCTCCGCAAGGAAGCCGGCTATCAGGTAGAAGACCGCATTGCGGTCACCTATGAAGCGGACGGGCGCTTACATGATGCCATTACACAACACAAAACCTATATCCAACAAGAGACCCTAGCCCACGCCCTGGTGCACTGCCAGCCAAGTGGAGATCAGGTCCAGAGTGTAGAGATTGATGGCGCGCACATGACGGTTGGCGTACAGCGTGAGTCTGCCTAACTGTTGCTCAGTGATTGCTCCCTCTCCTATCCATGAGCACGGGATATGAGCCGTAGCATCCGTCGGGTCTACGGCTCTCCTGGGAGCAACGAACCCCATATGGACTACATTCTGGCGTCATTCTGCCGAGTCAGCCGAGAGAGGGCCCTCATGATATTGACCCAATACTAGGGGCCGATTAAGGTGGAAAAGGTAAGGATTTATACCGATATCAGAGAAAGTATAGGAGAAGATCGGAGTCTGGGAGGTCTGAGATGTATACGAAGAGCGGAATACGATGGGGTGGGGCCTTGGTGCTGGCGGCGTTTCTTGTGAGCGCCTGCTCTCAACCACTCTCAACTCGGGAGAAGGGGACACTGGGTGGCGCGGGTCTCGGTGCCGCAACTGGCGCAATTATCGGCGCCGTCGTTGGGAGTCCTGGGGCTGGAGCCGCCATTGGTGGGGCGCTGGGAGGCGTCACCGGCGCAGTCGTTGGTGATAAAATGCAAAATCAAGAAACTCAGCAGCAGAACCATCAACTTCAGCTTGAGCAGCAGCGGCGCGAGCTTGAGCAGCAGCGGCAGGAACTCGAAGAACTCAAACGGCAACAAGAATACTAAACCGGAGAAAGTGTTGGCTATGAGAAAGACTGTCCTTCCTCTGCTGACGTGCATGCTGGTCTTGATGGTTGGCTGTTCTCAGCCCCTGTCGCCCCGAGAGAGAGCTACGCTAGGGGGTGCGGGTCTCGGGGCCGCCACCGGTGCGATTATTGGCGCTGCGGTTGGAAATCCTGGAGCCGGGGCTGCCATTGGCGGAGCGCTGGGGGGTGTCACCGGTGCCGTCGCCGGTGATCGATTTCAGAAACGTGATACTGAACTTGCAGCGAACCAGCAGCAAATTGAGCGGCAACGCCAAGAGATCGCGCGTAACCGCCAACTCCTAGAAGAACTCAAACGACGCAATCTTGAGGCGCGTGAGACCGAACGCGGAGTGGTGGTCAATCTTCCGGATGTCCTGTTTGAATTCGGGCGGTCCGATTTGACCGGTGATGCGCAGAGTCGAGTCCAGGGCATTGCTGACGTGCTGAATAATCAGGCTCAGGGACGCCGGGTATCAATTGAAGGCCATACCGACGCTATTGGCAGCGAAGAAGCAAACCAGCTCTTGTCTAAAAGACGGGCGGCCAGTGTCGCCGGTGCCTTGACGACATCGGGGGTCGACCAGGCCCGGGTGACAACAACGGGCTACGGCGAACGGTATCCGGTTGCGCCCAATACCAACCCCGATGGCTCGGATAACTCAGCCGGTCGAGCCAAAAATCGCCGGGTTGAAATCGTAATTGAAAACTAGTGGTCTGCTACGAGTTGGGAAATTGCTCATTCCAGCAATTCTTCTTGAACGTCTACCTCTTCCTCATGTTCTGAAGCGGGCGTTGCCTCTGCGCTCTCCGTTTCGGGCTCGGGCTTCTCCCAAAAATCTTCCGGATTCTTATCGAACCGGGAAAAAACATAATCCCGCAGGGTAAAGACGGTCTCTCCCCCTTCCTGCATGGCAAAGTGCCTTTCCGTTTCCTCTTGGACTGTCTGGCCGAGCAAAACAGTCGCGAGTTTTTCACCCGCCTCATCTGTAGCGACAAGGGTGAGGACAGGCTTGTCGAGTCCATACAGACTCAAGTCTTCCGGATTATCGGCGGCGATTTCGAATCCGCGTAGTTCTCGCAGGTCAGCGACAAATTGGCTGAGGGTGGCCGTCTTGAGCGTCCCTTCAGATTTGCTGTCAATTTCCCACGTGTTCTCTTCCCCTCGCGAGAGCGTAAACCCCTCTCTCCCCTCGTGCGTAACTACGACTTGGGTGATTTTCCCTTCCGGGATACTGACAACGGCCTTATCCCGAAAATCGGTGACTGACTTACTCAGGTCTTTCAGCAGACCCGCGCGTACAAGATAGAGCGTTTCTCCGTCGTCACGCTTGAGGTAACGTTGCGTTGTCCCAGCATCCACACTTTTCTCGTCTCCAACAGAGAGTGTCCGTTTTGTGTCTTCCTCAAGGTAGAGCGAAACGGTCAGTTGAGCTGGATCGAGGCCGAAAGTCGACAGGTCAAGCAGCGGTTGCTCAACGAAATCTTCCGCCCGCATACCTTCCAGGGTCGAGAGATAGGTTTGGACGGCGGCCGCGTCGACCGCGTGTGAAGCACGGTTTTCAAACGTCCAACCAACATCCGTCTTGGCCAAAACAATACTGGTCTCGGAGGTATCGATGGCTATCCGAGTGACACTGTCTCTCTCAAACGGTAGCACCGCTTTATCTCTTAGTTCTTTGACGTGTTTGGTGAGTCCTAAGCGAAACGCCTGACGGGTAAGATGGAGCTGCGGATCACCTTCCTTCTGCACATAGGCAGAAAACCCTACTGGCGTGTCTTTGCCAATCGACACTGTGGGCAGTGTCGTGCCGTCCTGCAGAGCAATGCGCAGAACGACGGGTGGCTGGGCCAATCCGTACAGGGCGAGATCGACCGGCTCTTCGGGGGTCAGGCTGCGGGTGACCTCTTCGTCTACTATGGTGGTCAACATATTATTCACCGCGGTATCGTCGGCTTTCGCCCGGATAGGAGCCGTGATGCCCCACTCACCCGCTGCGGTCTGTTGCAGGCGGATTTCTCGCTCGGGATAGGTCAGGGTCAGCGTATCAACCGACTCCTTCTCAAACGTCAAAACCGTCGGTTTTTCGGCCTCCTGTTTGGCTTTTGGCAGCTCAACAAAATAGACATACGCCCCCAGGCCCAGGAGGACGACCAGCATGAGAATAGTTCGTGGCACACTCATACGCAGCGTAGAGGAAAGACAGACCGCTTACCGCCGTCGCCACCACGTGGCGAGCCCGGCAATGAGCAGTATCTCGGGTAGAATCAGGACGGACAGATAAAAGACCGTCGTTCCTTGATCAGCTGTGAGCTGAACGCGCGAGGCGCGAATAGTCCGGGGGCGGATGGAAATAAGCTCCTCTTCCCCGACCAGCCAGCTCACGGTGTTCAGTAACAAGTCCCGGTTAAAATACTGGCCGATAAACTGATTGTTGGCAAAACCGGCATTGCCAAAGACTACCATCCGGGCGGTATCCTCAAGCTCCTTATCCATTTCTTTCAGCTCCGCCGTGACTGCCGTAGCCAGCGAGATAGGGCCTTTACGGTCGTGCTCGTCGAGCCGCACGCTTTGGTTTTGGAACACCTCCTCAAGGTCGGTTTCCGCCCAGGCGTTCGGTCCGGTCTTGACCAAGCTGGTTGGTGTGATTCCCGGCCGGCCGTCGGCGTCCGCTTCAACCGAGCGGGAAATTCCGTAGGTCGTCAGCGCCGCCGAGCCGCGGCGGCTCAGGTCCGTCGTGATCGGATGTTCCCCATAGGTCTGGGCCAAGGGGGTGAGGGTAAACGTCCGACCGCGCAACAATTGGAGTTGTTCATCGACGATGACATCGTTACCGACCTGAATCCCCCACTGGGCCAGATACGGAATCAACTCTGGCGTTGCCCGCGGGTTGAGCAGGAAGAGTGCGGCGCCGGCCTTTTTCAAATAGGCATCGATCAACTGCGTCTCATGCGCGAGGAGGGAACGCTGTGCTCCGGCAACGATCAGCAGATTGGCCTCTTCCGGTACGGATGTATCCGGCGCGAGGACCAGCGTGTTGACGGTATAGCCCTCGTTTTCAAGCGCGGTCCTGAGTTGCCCATAACTCCCGGCCTCCTGGAGGTCCTGGCTGCTGGGCTCGCCATGCCCTTCAAGAAAATAAATGGTTTTCTTGTCTGGACGGGAAATTTTGATAATACCGTTGGTCAGGTCTTCTTCTGTTGTTTTGTTGATGAGATTGGTCTGGTCCCCATAGCGCAACACGATGGTTGGAATCGTGTTGACCTGGAATCGCTCGGCCAAATCCGGTCGTTGGTCAGGATCGATGATCTGCGAGGAAATTTTGTCCGACTCATATTCATAGCTGCTCAGTAGTTCGCGCAGCTGCGGGTCCGAGCCGGCTTGGACAAAAGCGTCAATTTCAAGTTTTTTATCCAACTGGCGGAGCACATTCTCTGACTGTGGAGACAGGCTATAGACATTGGCCTCGGTCAAGTCGAAGCGGTGATGGTGACGAGTGGAGAGGTAATTCACCAGGATGAGGATGCCGATAAAGAGCAGAGAATAGACCGCGGCGCTAGCTCCGTATTTGGTCGAGCGCTCGCCAAGAAAGGTTTTGACCGACCCTCTGGACGAGACGAGGGCACCGATCACGGCAACGAGGCCGGTCAGGGTATGAATGAGGACATAGGCGGAAAAATGACGGGTCAGAAAGTAGGCCACTCCGGCAAACAGCAGCAGAATGACCCCAACCACCCCGTAAAACGAACCAAGACGCGCCATAGCACTACCTCCAGCGCAGCGATTCAACCGAACGCTGGGTCAAAAATAAGGACAACAGGATCAGGCTGGCGAAGTACACCAAATCTTGGGTGTCAATGAGACCGTTGACCATTTCGGCAAAGTGTTCGGTGACGGATAAATAGCGCAAGAGGGGGCCGAGCACCTCACCGGCGGTGTCGGCTGGCCAGCCAATAATATACAGCAGCAGAGTGGCCACCAGCCCGCTCACTGCGGCAATAATCTGGTTTTCGGTAAATGACGAGGTGAGGAGCCCGACGGCGACAAATGAGGTCGCCAGCAGCAACAAGCCGAGATAGCCGGCGAGCAGGACTCCAATCTCCGGGTTGCCAAACGCAATCAGCACCGCCGGGTATACCCCGGTCAGCCCAAGCATGATGCAGATGAACACAAACGAGGCCAGGAATTTGCCCAACACAATCTCGCCCGTGCGGAGCGGAGAGGTCAGGAGGAGTTCGTAGGTGCCGCCCTTTTTTTCTTCCGCATAGGCGCGCATCGTGATCATGGGAACGAGAATGACGAGCACGATAGACAGGTTATGCATCAGCGGGGCAATGACAAACTCGTTCAGATTCAGCTGATCGGCCGCTCCCTGCTGGAGCTGGGTATAAATACTGAGCAGCACATTAAAGCGGGAGAGCAGGTTAAAGAAAAACCAGCCGCCCAGCAAGAGAAATCCAGTCAGGACAACGTAGGCAATGGGCGAGACAAAATACGCCCGCAGCTCTTTGCGAACGATGGTGAATACGTTTCTCATTCCGCGGCCTCCGCCACCGTTTCGGCCGCTCCTGGCTCTTCCTGAGCAATGACTTTGAGAAACACGTCTTCGAGCGTCTGGTCCTGGGCGAGATTCTCTAGCATATCCTCGGCCACGACTTTTCCGGCGTTAATGATCACGACCTTCTCACACACCTGAGCGACTTCGGGCAGGATATGCGTAGACAGGATAACCGTATGTTCGCCGGCAAGCTCTTTAATCAGGGAACGGATACCAATAATCTGCTGCGGGTCGAGGCCAACTGTTGGCTCGTCCAGAATGAGGACGCTCGGGTTATGGATAATCGCTTGGGCAAGGCCCACCCGTTGCCGATAGCCTTTTGAAAGATAGCCGGTGACACGAGAAGCCACCTCAGTCAGGCCACAGCGCTCCAGCGCACGGGCCAGGGCGTCCGGGATATCCGCACGCGCCATGCCTTTGATGCGGGCGACAAAACGCAGATACGCGGTGACCGTCATATCGTTATAGAGCGGTGGAGATTCCGGGAGATAGCCGATCCGTTTGCGCGCCTCAAAGGACTCATCAAAGATATCAAATCCGGCTACTTTGACGGTTCCCATGGTTGCTGGCATAAAGCCTGTAATAATGCGCATGGTCGTGGTTTTCCCAGAACCGTTCGGTCCGAGAAACCCAAGGATCTGGCCTGACTCAGCCTGAAAAGAGATGTCAGATACTGCGGTCAGGTCACCATAGCGTTTGGTAAGATTCTGTACTTCTATCATGGTTTTGTTGCGCCTGAGAATGGGCAATACATAGGATGATGAAAATATACTTTTGGCAGAAATCTTTAAGGCCGGTTTCCCGTCTTGTCAAGTTGACCAAGGGCTAGGGGGAACTGCATCTGCCGCTGTTGGACGTAAAAACTCCTGTGCCATTCACACCTCTTTCGTTTTTTCTCCTCCAGTTAGCGGCGAGGGTCTGTTAGGAAAGACGCGTGCCCGATACTATGGCCGGGGGGTGTACCTCCGTATTTTTTCGCGACTTTGTGCTGAATAGTCATGTCTCCTTTCACGTCTCACCCTAAGGATGCTGGAAAACGGTGGAAGTAAGCGATTGGGAACTCGTCCGGCGTTGCAAGCAGGATGACCGGCAGGCGTTTCAGGAACTGGTCGAGCGGTATCAGCGAAAGGCTGTCGCAATTGCGCTGGGAATGCTTCATGACCGGGAAGATGCACTTGAGGTTGCCCAAGAAGCGTTTACCAAGGTTTTTTCGAGTATCAATAAGTTTAAAGAAGAGTCCAGTTTTTACACTTGGCTTTATCGCATCATTGTAAATCTATCTATTGACCGACAGCGCCAGCGTAGCCGACGATCAATGTTCGAGCGACATCAGTCAAGGGGAGATGACGATGACGATTGGATTGAGAGTATTCCAGATACGCAGGGCCTTGATCCTTCAGATCAGGTTGCCGAACGCGAACTTGGACAGCATATCCGGGCTGCTATTGACGAGTTGACGCCTGCCCATAAAGCGGTCATGTTACTACGGGCAGTCGAAGGGCTGTCCTACGAAGAGATCAGTCAGGTGTTGCAGTGTTCCAGGGGGACGGTGATGAGTCGCTTGCACTATGCAAGAAAAAGGCTACAAAAACGCCTAGGGCACGACCTCTAACCAGAACTTTCGACCTATGATTCGTATCTCTTGTCAGACACCGCCTCCCGCCTTTCCCCGCACCGTCAGGTGGGAAGCTCGTTAAGATCGGGAGAGAGCAACGTATGGCGAGCTGTTCTCACCCCTCACGACTCATTTCTCTTGTGTACGATAACGAGCTTGATGAAGCTCGGCGTTACGAAGCTGCTGCTCAGATCGCCGACTGTCCGGAGTGTACCCACCGGATGCAACGGCTTGAACGCACGCACGAGGCGCTGAGTCAGACACTCGACGAGGAAGTCTCGGGTGTTGACTTCTCGGATTTCTGGCCTCGGATTGAGCAGGGAATAGCAGCCCACCCTGCATCTCTGACGAGTCAGTGGGCGAGTCATTTTCAACTCTGGCGTATGCAGTGGCACCCCCCTTTTTCGTGGCATGTTCCGGCGTGGGCAACGGCTGTGGGACTCTTTCTCTTCACTGCGGCTGTCTCCACTCAGCTCCCAACTTCGAGAGGAGCCGTGCAGATACCGGCCGCCAAGAAGCCGGTGATAGTAGCCCTCAATAGTCAAGCGCAGATCGAATCTCTCTCCGCGACCTCGACCGTCCTGGTCTGGAATGAGCCGACGAGTAATGCCACCGTCATCTGGGTCGATGAGAGACTAGGGGAAGAGCTGCCATGAATATGCGTCACCTGTCCTTTTCTGTGCCAGCCGTCTTCGGGTTTATCCTGTGTATCGCCTCAGTTGCCGCAGGAGATATGGTTCATCTTCGTGTTGAGACCGTCCTGGCAACCGACGCCTCACAAGAATTTGATAATCGTCTGACCGGGATGCGCTCTCAGCTTTTGGCCTTCCGCTATTCTGCCTATCGCCTGGTTCAGGAGGAGCGTCGCAAAGTCGAGTTTGGTAAGCAGGTAAACTTCTCTTTGCCCGGTGGACGGTTCCTCCAGGTCGTTCCAAAAGAGTATGTGAATGAACAGATTGCGCTTCACGTGATGCTTGTGGAAGGCGCTTCTCCTTCTCCGTTGATGAGCACACTTCTATCAATTCCGAATCGCGGCATGCTTTTTGTCGGTGGACGCAAACACCAAGGCGGGACGCTCATTATTCGTATCGGCGCGGCGGCGGACACCCTCCCCCCCACAATCATCAAGACGGAAGAATAACCTCGCCTCCCTCCAGACGTAGCGCTTCTGGCATGCCAGAGGCTGCTTCACTTGACAACGGTTATCTCAGCAGGTGGTAGCCTATACTCACCAGACCACCGAGGGGCCATACATACCATGCAAACAGGTGAAACCGCTCTTGTTGGACGAGGCGGAGGATGAGAGCAATCGCCGCATAGCCGACGCTGCCGGCGACAACCATCCCCGTGACGTAGGGACCGAGTGGCGGAAGGGCCTGCTCCTCCAGCTTTGCAACTTCCAGCAGGGTTGCCCCAAGAATAGCCGGAATGGATATAAGCAAAGAGAAGCGCGCCGCGAGTTCTCTCTTGAGGCCCAGGAGAACACCCCCCGTAATCGTCGCCCCAGAACGAGAGAGGCCTGGGATAACGGCAAGGCCCTGAAGGACACCGATGACGAGCGCGTGGCGCGCGCGCATCTGTGTTGTCGGAGTGCGGGCTCCTTGTCCTTTGCCCCACCAGAGCAAGCAACCCGTCAGGAGGAGCATGCAACCGACAACATCGGGCCGGAGGAAAAACGGGATGAAGAGGGTGTCGATACACAGCCCGAGGAGTGCGGTCGGAATCAGGGCCAGAACGATGTGGAAAACGGTTTGCCTTTCGCGGCCAGAGAAGACGCTCGGCGAAGGAGGCGCGGTGCGGATGAGACCGGTGCACAGTCCGTAAAGGTCGCGACGGAAATAGGTCAGGAGAGCGACTGCCGTCGCAACATGCAGGACAATATTGTACAGCAGATCAATTTCTCCTGAACTGCCGAGGAAATACTGGACAAGGACGAGGTGGCCGGAAGAAGAAACCGGCAGGAACTCCGTTAAGCCTTGCAAAACAGCGAGTAGACAGGCGTCAAAATATCCCATGGCACATGCTTCCGATAGAGAGACCAGCGACAAGAGGGGAAGCTTCTAGGGATATATCAATAAATCCATGGGATGTTGCCTCCCCTTGTTTCGTCCGTTTGGAGGGGAGGGAGGTGGAGCGCGTGCCCCTGCTCTCAACCGTGCTGTTTCAACCCGTTTCTGGCTCTGGCTGTAATAGGGGTAAGGATTCCTCAATGTCCCGAAGGAATGGAGCGGCCAAGTCTTTTGCTGAGAGCAGTGGCGTCTTCAGCGGCCACTCAATGCCAATGTCTGGATCATTCCAGGCCAGGCAAATTTCATCATTCGGATCATAGAAATCCGTACACTTATAGACAATTTGAGCGCGTTCACTCAGGACCGCAAAGCCGTGGGCAAAGCCGGGCGGAATATAGAGCTGCCGAAAGTTTTTTGCTGAGAGGACGACGCTTATCCATTGGGCAAAGGTTGCGGAGCCTCGTCGAATATCCACCGCCACGTCAAAAATTTCGCCCTCCAAGGCCCGTATCAGCTTTCCTTGAGGGTGCTGAATCTGGGCGTGGAGCCCGCGGAGCGTACCATACGATGATTGAGAATGGTTATCCTGGACAAACGTCGCCGTGATCCCGCCCTCCTCATAGGTACGGGCGTGGTAGGTTTCGAGGAAGAAGCCGCGTGCATCGTGATGCACATCCGGTTCAATCACCGTAACGCCAGGGAGTCTGGTCGAGAGAAAGCGCATGTCTGCTCTCTTCATTCTGATTCATTCTGAATCAAACGGAAGAGATATTGGCCATAGGCATTGCCCTTCATGCTCTTGGCCTGCCGGAGCACTTCAGCTTCAGAAATATACCCCAGGGTATAGGCAATTTCTTCGACACAGGCGACCATCAAGCCCTGCCGGTCTTGCAGGGCTTGAATAAAATTCGAGGCGTGGAGCAGCGTCTCATGGGTCCCGGTGTCCAACCAGGCGATTCCTCGACCGAGTTTTTCCACATGCAGACCTCCCAGACGGAGATAGGCCCGATTCACATCCGTGATTTCCAATTCGCCCCGGTTTGAGGGCTTGAGGTCGGCGGCAATGGAGACAATCTGGTTGTCATAGAAATAGAGGCCGGTGACCGCGTAGCTCGAGCGCGGTTTGGCCGGTTTCTCTTCGAGACCGATAGCGCGTCCTTGAGCGTCGAAGTCCACAACTCCGTACTGCTCCGGGTTACGGACTTGATAGGCAAAAATGGTCGCCCCACTCGTCCGCTGGGTCGCCACGCGCAACGAGTCCGGAAAGCCATGGCCATAGAAGATATTATCGCCGAGAACAAGCGCAACCGCGTCACTGCCAATGAAATCACGACCAATCAGAAAGGCTTGAGCAATGCCTTCGGGGCGGGGTTGGGTCGCATAGCTGATATCCATGCCAAGCCACTGACCATCTTTCAGGAGACGCCGGAAGCCCTCCTGCTCATGGGGTGTGGTAATGACCAGGACCTGACGAATCCCCGCCAGCATCAGCGTGGAGAGCGGGTAATAGATCATCGGTTTATCGTAGATGGGCATGAGCTGTTTGCTGACTGCCCGGGTAATGGGATACAGCCGCGTACCAGAACCGCCGGCGAGGATAATCCCTTTCATGATCTATCCTTTGTCAGGGGCGCAGCACCTAATCCCAGACGCGCTCGGTTATACCTGTCCGCCCCAATAGCTTCGCACCACCGCCGATTGTCCACATACCACCGGACCGTCTGTGCCAGGCCCTGCTCGAACGTATAGCGTGGCCGCCAGCCGAGCTGGGTTCTGATTTTTGTGGCATCGATGGCATAGCGCCGGTCATGGCCAGGACGGTCGGTCACACATGTTACCAGGTCAGCGTAGGCGGTAATGCCTCGCTTCTTGAGAGCCGCATTTTTTAAGGCGGGCAGCAACTCTTCAAGAATCGTACAGACCTGCTCCACAACCGCGCGATTGGTCCGCTCACTCCCCCCGCCGATATTATATTGTTCACCACTCTTACCCTGCCGCAGGGCCAGCAAAATGCCCCGGCAATGGTCTTCAACATGCAGCCAGTCGCGGACGTGTTGCCCATCGCCATAGATTGGGAGAGGTTGGCCCTCAAGAGCGTTCAGAATCATCAGCGGAATGAGTTTTTCGGGAAACTGATAGGGGCCGTAATTGTTTGAGCAACTCGTAATCACAGTCTGAAGACCATATGTTTCGTAATAAGCTCGGACAAAATGATCGGCGCTCGCCTTTGAGGCGGAATACGGCGAATTCGGCGTGTAGGGGCTGGATTCGGAAAAGCTGCCCCCAGGTCCGAGGCTGCCGTAAACCTCGTCTGTCGAGACGTGCAAAAAGCGGAACTGCCCTTGGGCGTCCAGGGAAGCCGCATATTTTCGGGCCGCCTCCAGCAGATAAAATGTCCCGATCAGATTCGTTTCAACAAACGGCCAGGGATTGTCAATGGAACGGTCCACGTGGGTCTCCGCAGCGCAGTTCACCACAGCTTGGGGCCGATATGTCCGGAATAATTCCGCCACCGCCGTCTGCTCGGCGATATCGGTCCGTGAAAAGGTCACGCGCGGATTGTGGAGGACATCTTCAAGATTGTTCAGACTGCCGGCATACGTCAACTTATCAACAATAACGAGAGAGGCCGCTGTTTCAGCCAGGGCGAGGCGAACCAGATTACTGCCGATAAACCCTGCCCCACCAGTGATCAGTATGGTCTCCATACGTGCTCATGCCTATGTCTATAGAGTCTGTTGAGTCAATAGGGTCTATAGAGTCTATTGACTCAATGACCCAAAAGACCCAAAGAACTCAAAGGACCCAAGCTAAGGCAGTTATGGCTGGGCGGGCGTTGGCAGGAGGCGGGCCAGCACCTCGCGATAGCTGGTTGGGTTCAGGCGAAACATCGGGTGGTCTCGATCAACTCCGGTATAATAGCGGAGCAGGATCAGGTAGCGCCGAACCAGTTCCGGTAGCAGGAAGTTTTGGCGCACGTGTTCCTGGGCCTGTCGGCCGAGTTGGGCCGTTTGCTCCGGCTCATCGAGAATCCGAGCCATTTTCGTCGCAATTGCCTCAACGTCCATGGGTTCGACCAGATAGCCCGTCTTCCCGTCAACAACCTGCTGTACGATCCCTCCGACACGCGAGCCAATAACCGGGGTGCCTTGCCACAACGCCTCGGACACGACCAGGCCAAAGCCTTCGCGGGTTGAGACGTGGACGAAGCCTCGGGCCAGCCGCATCAGCGAACCGACGACCTGATCGTTGTTTTCGACATTAACCCAGAAGCGAATATCGGGGTCAGCGCCGGCTTGTGCTTGCAGTTGCTCGAGCATGGTCTCACCTTCGGGGTCGTCGGTTGCGGTATTGCCCAGAAAGATGAGGTAGGGCGCCGGGTCATAGGTCTTGTGCTGACGCAGGCGTTTGAAGGCGCTCAGGATAGACGCCTGATTTTTATGGATATCGTAGCGTGAAATGGCAGCGAGAATCGGACGGTCCGGGTCGATCGCATGCTGCCGGAACAGTGGGGTGAGCACCTCTTTGGCACGGGTTTCGGTATACTGCCTATTTTTTTCCGCCCGCGGGTCAATGCACGGCGTAATCTGGTAGTGGGGAATCTGTAGTCCCGGTCCGACAAACTCGGGCATAGTAAAAATCGCACCCGCATACTGATTGAGGTAGGGAATCAGGAAGCGCCACACCGTCGGGTTCGGCGTTGACGTATCAATATGGCACCGCCACAGCACATTACCCACGAGCAGGCCACTCATAATCAGCGCTGCGGGTTGCGGGTCATGGACCACGATCAGGTCGGATTCAATTGCGGGGCTTGTGGCGTGAGCGGCCAGATTATCCAAATAGGTTTCAAAAAGCTCCTGAAGAGCAATCGGCTGGTCCACGCCCTGGAGTGTATTGTGAAACTTCTTGGTGACGTAAAAAAATGCCTCGTGGCCCCGGATGGTAAACCAGCGAGCGTGGACGCCGAGCGAGCGGGCCAACGGAATCACGCTCCGCAGCATCTCCGCCACCCCACCGCCCACAAAGGTCGAGTTGATATTCGCCCAGCCTTTCCCCTCAACGGGGGTGGCAAGCTGCTTGAGCGCATCGACCCGTTCCTGGCCAATATAGGGCTCGTATTCGTCAATCGTCTGGAGAGATTCCGGTGCGTATTCTTCCAGCATGGCAGGTCCGTGGCTCATGGTGTCTGTCCTTATGTCAGTCGCAAAAATCCTTCTACCTTGTTCCGCGTAAATATTGCCCTCATACCGCGTAGAATAGGAGCCAGCCAGAAAATCTGGCGCTATAAAAAGTCTCAATTGGGTCGAGTTGTCAATGGGGGAACAGGGGCGGGCTGATGCTCAGGGCGCAACAGGTCCATCACCGTCTTGACGGGGTGGAACGTACTACCCGGCACTTCCACAAAAACCGTATTCCAGTGCGTCATCGCACCGTTCCACAGCCCCGGTAATTCCAGGGCGCGCAGAGAACGTCCGTCTTTTGATTTCTCGGAGATCAATCCAGTCGCGGGGTCGGTGAATTGTGATAGCGGAAAGGGGCGTCCACGGTAATCACGCACACCGCACACGAGATCAACCGGATTGAAGTGCGTGGCCGCTTGCCAGCGTGCGCGTTGCTCCGCGTTTGTCATATCGACTTGGGCAGACTCGACAATTTGGAGTGAGGGAGCGCCGTTGGCCTGGCTGACCCAGAAAGGCCCTCCCCCCGGCTCTCCGGTATTTTTCACCACTCCACACACACGCAACGGCCGATCAAATTGCTCGATGAGAAAATCGCGTTGGGTTGGGATTGGTATGCGCTCAAAGTCTGGCGGCAGGACAAGTGACAACTCGTCCTGAGCAAAACGACGGGCGGCCTCAATAGGGATACGCGCGCCGTCTGCTGCACTTGGCTGGGAGGCTTTGAGTTGGGCGATATGAAAGAATGTCTGTTGTTGGAGGTGGAGCAGATAGCCGCACAGGAGTTTTTTATACCGGTAGGTATCGGGCTTGAGTCGGTCGGGCAGGACATTATCGATATTCTTGATAAAAATGATATCGCCTTGCAGGTCGGCCAAGTTTTCCAATAAAGCGCCATGCCCGCCGGGACGAAAAACAAGGGCACCACTGCTATCCCTGACCGGGATGTTGTCCGAGTCCACGGCGATGGTGTCTGTCGCGGGCTTCTGAACGGAATACGAAATATCGAGTTGAGCGCCCCGCTGAGCGTAGCGGTGACGCACGCGGTCAAGATACGTCTGGATGGCCTGCTGGTGGGACGCAGCAACCGTGAAGTGCAGCCGCGCAACGGCTGCGGCATCCCGGACATACTCCAGCGCTTCAACCAGATGTTCCTCAAAAGCAGTCCGGCTATGGTCTCCGTAGGCGTGGAACGGCACGAGTCCTTTGGGCAGGTTGGCGTAGTTCAGTCCCGTTGGTGTGAGGAGATAGGTGAGAAGCGTGTAATACTGCTCTTGACTCAGGACTCCCTCTAGCGTGCAGCCGTCTCTACGTAAGACGGCCCGCAGTGCCTGGGCAAAAGCAAAATGGTCAAGCTGGCCGAGAAAGCGCTGGAAGGTCTGACAGTCGGCATCTCCCTCGGCCGCTCTCCTGGCCAGCGTGCGGTTCGAGAGCAACCCCGGCTGCTGGAAAAAAGAGAGGGGCAGTTGAAACATCCGGCTGGCCGCACCCGAGGCCGGAACAAACTTGATCAGGCGACCGGCTGCGGCAGCCTCGGCATATAACCGTTCCAGGCGAGTCGTCTCGGCCGGTATGCGGATAACACCATCACCAAGCGTACACGCTCGCTCCAATTGAACAGGAGGGAGCCCCTGCTGAAACTGCTGAATATAGGTCGCAATCGTCTCGGGTAACATCCCGCGGGCCTGGAGTTCTGTACGGTCCTGAGCCGTCAGCTCATAGTGCATATACGACTTCCATCCATAAGAAATGTCTCCCCAGCAGGGAAAGGCTTTCCCTTTTCCTTTACAGCCAGAGTCAGGCGGTTCGTCAAGACCAATTGACCCCTTCCTACTAGGCAGTCGGGTTGGAATATGGTTGCATGCGCAAGCACACTTCCCCGTCTTTCTCACGCAGACGAAGCGATTGAGGGGAAAGGCTGCCCACCAAGGAGAACCGTATGGCCGTCGAGATATCCGCCCTCACCCAACAATTACAAGCATTCTGTCTGAGCCATTATGGCCAAGACGCAACCGTCCACCAGGTCGAGGCCATGCCGGGCCATGCCGGGCTGAGTTTTGGCTTCAGCGTGATCTATGAAAAAGACGGACAAGCTGAACACGAATCTCTGGTCATGCGTCTGCCACCCAAAGGCGTTCGCCAAAGTGGGAATACCGATGTCCTGCGCCAGGCTCCTTTACTGCGCGCGCTCAAGAAGAACGGGGTGCCTGTCCCGGAAGTGCGGTGGGCGGGGGACGACCTGCGCTGGTTCGAGGTGCCCTACTTGATGGTCGAACGTCTGCCCGGTCGTACCTTCCACGTCTGGGAACCCGATGCGTCGTTTAGCCGGGACGCCGAGGCCGTTGCGCTGCTCTACCGGCAGGGGGTGCAGGCTTTAATCCAGGTCCACCAGCTCGATTGGAAAACCGAACTGGCCGGCTGGGAAGCACCCCGCTCGCTCGAACAGGAAATCCGCTTCTGGGACCCCATTTTAGCCAAAGCCGCAGAGCCGGAATGGGTCACCTGGGGCGAAGAGGTGCGCGCTCTCCTGCTGACCCACCAGCCCGCAGACCCTCCAATCGGCCTTTTTCATGGCGACTATCAAGGGACCAACCTGCTGTTTGACAAAAAGAGAAAACCTGTCCTTCCTCGACCGACAGATGCGGGACAGGTTTCCTCTTCACAACCCGCGGGCGAGCAACTGGTGGCCCTCCTGGATTGGGAGATTTCCGGTATCAGCGGGCATCTGCTCGATCTCGGCTGGCTGCTGGTCTTTATTGACCCGGAAAGCTGGGACGCCGAACGCCGTCCAATCTCAACCATCCCGCCGATTGACGAACTCGTGGCCTTGTATGAAGACGGCATGCAACGCAAAGTCCCCGATATCAATTGGTATCGTGCCTTGGCCGGCTATCGCTTTGGCGCGATCAGTTGCTTTAACGTGATGCTGCACCGTCGCGGCAAGCGCCACGACCCCGAATGGGACCTGATCGCCCCATCGGTCAAGACGCTTTTTGGCCGGGCCAAGGAGTTGCTGCTTGGTGCATAAGCGGGAAGGGTCAGCCCGTCTCAACCATAATCCGTTGGGCGCGCTGCACGAGCTGGGGTACCTTCCACGCAAACTCGGCGGCCTTCGGATTGGCCGCGGTGCCTTCGAGATAGTGCCGATACAGGCCCTCCAGAATGATGGCGTACTTCCAGACCGCCAAGCAGCGATAAAAGGGAAAGTGTTCCATGGTCCGGCCGGTACGCTCAGCATAGCGCGCGGCCATCTCTTCGCGGGATAAAAAACCCGGCAACTGGGTCATGGCATTGCTGTCAATCAGGTCCGGGATGTCTCGCTCATCATCGGTGGGTCCCCAGAAGCTAAGCAGCCAACCCAGGTCGGTCAGCGGGTCGCCGAGGGTCGCCATTTCCCAGTCGAATATGGCGACGAGGCGGGCCGGGCCGGACGCTCGAAACATCACGTTATCGACTTTATAATCCCCATGCACAAGCGTGGCTTCACTTGTCGGAGGCAGCCGCTGTTGCAGCCAGTCGCCGACTTCCTTGAGTCCGGGCAATGGCCGGGTGTGCGGCACGGTCAGCGCATACTGTTTGGTCCAGCGTTTGAGTTGGCGTTCAAGATAGCCCTGTGGCCGGCCAATGTTTTCGAGGTCCGTACCCTGCCAGTGCACGGCGTGGAGCTCAGCGAGGGCGTCGATTAATTCTTCTCCGAGTCGTTGGCGTTCTTCCTGGGCAGCAAAAACTTCCGGCAGCGTTTCACGGATCACCATGCCGTCCACCCGCTGCATCAGATAAAAAGGAACGCCGAGAACGTCTCGATCTTCACACCCAATCACCGGCTGTGGAGTTCGCACGTCAAAGGCGGACAGGGCCGACAGCACCCGGTATTCGCGCAGCATGTCGTGGGCGGTCGGCAGGAGGTCTCCACTCGGCGGACGCCGCAGGACCCAGCGGTTGTCTCCCCAGGAGACAAAAAACGTTTCGTTTGAATAGCCGGCCTCGTGCCGTTCAATCCTGATGTCGCCCTCCGTCAGGGAGAGCCTGTCACGCAGAAAACGAATAAGATTCGGCAGGTTAATGAGCGAGCTGTCTTCCTGAACCATCTTGACTCCCCTCACCCTGACCCTCTCCCCTTGAGGGGAGAGGGAATAGGCGTTTCTCTCTTCTCTCCCGTTGTTCAGACTTGGTAGGCTGCGTGTTGACGGCGCCGCTCACTGATACGTTCTTCCACCGTTCCTGCGGTAACGACTTCGTACAAAACCGCCTGCTTGCCTTCCCGTTTGCGCAAAATGCGGCCCAGACGCTGTACGTGCTCGCGGGTGGAACCGGAACCGGACAGAATAATGGCGACACTGGCTTCCGGGATATTCACACCTTCGTTCAACACTTTTGACGTAGCCAGGGCCAGATACTCCCCGCTGTTAAAGGCTTCGAGTATGGCTTTGCGCTCCTTTGTCCGCGTTTGGTGGGTGAGGGCGGGAATCAAAAACGCGGCCGAGATCGCGTGGACCGTGTCGTTATCACTGGTGAAAATAAGAGTCCGGTCACGGGCGTGCTTTTTCAGCAGGAAATCAAGGGTGCGCAGCTTGGCCTGGGTGCCCAAGGCCAGTTTCTTTGCCCGCTGGTGGGCCAGCAGGGCACTGCGGCCCTTCCGACTCGCCGCGCTTTCACGAATAAAGCGATGCCAGCCGGCTAAGCCGTCCAGGACGATGCCGTGATCCACGATAAAATCATAGAACGTACTGCGGGCCTGACGGTATTCCTCTTCCTCCTCTGGCGTGAGCGTAACCTTGAGGCGTTCAACCACGTAGTCGGCCAAATACTCCCCGGCCAACTCGGTAATCCCTTGGGCATACACCTGCGGGCCAACGAGGGTATCGAGCAGAGCCTCACGACCGTCGGCCCGTTCCGGCGTCGCCGTTAAGCCCAGGCGATAGGGCGCCAGACACATTTCCGCGGCATGGCTATACACTTCGCCCGGCAGGTGATGGCATTCGTCAAAGATGACCAGGCCCCACCTATTACCCAGGCGGTCCATATGCCGATATGCGCTGCTATAGGTTGTCACCGTCAGATCTTCAATTTCATAATATCCCCCGCCGATAAGCCCGACCGTTTCACCAAACGCCGCGCACAGCAGGTCGTACCACTGATTCATGAGATCGATCGTGGGAGCAACCACAAGGGTGCTCCGCTGGACAATTTCTATGGCCTTTTGGCCGACGTAGCTCTTCCCGGCACCGGTCGGCAGAATGACCGTGCCGCGCCGTCCCGCGTTGGCCCAGGCCTCCAGCGCGTCGCTCTGAAATGGCCGCGGCGTTTGGGCCAAGCGACTGGACAGGGTGAGCGTACGGTAAGCCGGCGCGGCGTTTGTATAGGCGATATCGTGCTGCCTCAAGGTCTCAACTACCTGGCGATAGTGATGGGCTTGGGTCCGCCACCGATCGACCCGGCCGTCCCACTGAAAGCAGGCGGGAGGGATAAACCCTTCGGGCGGGTCGTAGAGTACAAGCGTCCCAAGGTCGAATGACAGGCGCATGGGCTGGGGGTTGGGGGTTAGGGGCTGGGGGTTAGGGGTTGGGCTTCCCCAGTCCCCAATTCCCAACCCCCAGCCCCTTTTTCTACACCACCTGTTTCTCGCGGAGCTGGGCGATTTGCTGGGCGCTCAGGCCCACGCCGCCCAGGACTTCGTCCGTATGCTGGCCGAGTGCGGGCGCAAAGGAACGGATCGAGCCCGGTGTGTCCGACAGCTTAATGGCCACGCCGGCCTGGGTCACTTTTCCGGCTTGGGGGTGATCAAGCTCGACCGTCATCTCGCGATGTTTCACCTGTGGGTCTTCAAAGACCTCAGGCACATCGTAGACTTTTCCGACGCACACATCGGCTTGCGTGAAAAAATCGTACCACTCATCGCGTGTTTTGGTGAGCAGAATGCCTTGGAGTTCTTTTTTCACCTGCTGATGACGCTCGGTTGAATGCTGAGAGAAATCTCCCATCTTCATGCCGCAGTCCTTCCAATCCGGCCGGTCCAGCGCGTCACAGACATTATTCCACAGCCAGGGCTCGGTACAGCCGATGGAGAGCTGTTTGCCGTCTTTGGTCTGATACACACTGTAATAAGCGTAGCCGCCGCCAAAGACTCCCTTGGCCCGGCCCGGCATGATCCCGTCGGCAAAATAATCCCGGACATTCGGCGTGGCCGCCAGCAATGAAATCGTGGTGTCCAGATAGGAGATATCAACCAACTGCCCCTGGCCGGTCTGTTGTCGGGCAAACAGGGCAAACATGATGCCTAAGGCGCCGTGCATGGAGGCCCCGGCATAGTCGGCAATAATATTCAGCGGAATCGAGGGCGGCCCCTCGGCTGGTCCAATCAGGTCCAGCACCCCGCTCAAAGACAGATAATTCAGGTCGTGGGCCGGGAAGTTGCGGTACGGACCGTCCTGGCCATAGCCGCTCAAAGAGCAGTAGACAATGCCGGGGTTGATTGCCCGCAGAGTCTCATAGTCACCGCCCAGCCGCTGCATCACGCCAGGCCGGAAGCCTTCGACCAGCACGTCATACTCCTTGGCCAAGGCGTGCAAGATGTCCTGTCCGGCCGGGTCTTTCAGATTCAGGGTGAGACTCTTTTTGTTCCGGTTCGTGAAGTTGGTGGCCAGTTTGCGAGCCTCATCCGGCTTGGGTGACGCCCCCGAACCGGCCAGCTTCCCGGTGGGGGGCGGCTCGATTTTTAATACCTCGGCCCCCATGTCCGCCAACATCATGGTACAGAATGCCCCCGGCCCGACCCGCGTGAGTTCAAGAACTTTTATGCCATCAAGCGCTAATGCCATGCTGCCCTCCTTACAAAAATGAAGAGTATTGTCGAGGATTGTTATAAACGATCCGCCTACACGGGCGCTAGGGCTATACGGACATCAGAGGCCGCTAGGCAGGAACCGTGCGGAACCCTTCTTGAGCGAAATGATGGTCAAGCGTGAGCGCCCGCCCGATTTTTTGTCGCCGCATCACGATGAAGCTCGTACAATCCGTAAAGCTATACGATTTGTCGGCACGTCGCTCAAAAAGCCTCCAGGCTGCCCTTTCATCCGACGGCGTGACATGCAGCAGGGTGACAAGCTTCGGATCCAGGAGGGTATTGCCGACGAGGCGGGCGATGCGATGACCGAGGCGAGCTCGCGTGAGGGTGACGATTTCGTCGAAGACATAGCTTGAGGTCAGCGGGAGCGCTGCATAGGCATCGAGAATAGCTTGCAGGCGTTCGTGGTCAGGGTCACGCGCGTTGATATAGGAAAACCATGCGCTCGTGTCCACAAAAAGCGCTTCGTTCATCGTTTTTCTTGTCCATACAACCAGCGGTCATGATCCTTGCCGCTTGCTTCTGAATCTCGCCCTATCCCGGCAATTTCCTGGAGTCCTCTCCGCGGGGACGGAGAAGGACGAAGGTGTGAGGTGAGAATCTGGCGGAGCATTCCAGAGAGACTGACGCCCTCGCCTTCGGCCATACTCTTTAAGGTTCCATATTGCCATTCTTCCAATAATACTTGAGTGCGATGATAGCTGCCCATATCCCTTTCTCCTTCTGAGATGTATATACATTATGATGTAGTGATGTTTTATAAAAGATCACAGACTTTCCGCCAAGCGGCTATCAGAGCCGAATTGTCGCCCTCTCCCCTATCTGCTAGCCTAAGATTTCTCTCCTGAAGAGATCGCTAAAGGGTCGGGCTTGTGACTCCGCAAGAAAAACTGCAAAAAATCCGCGCAGAATTCCAACACCGTTTTCTCGAACGACACGCCCTCATCGATGGTGCGCTGGCGGCGTTATTGGCCTCACAGCACGTCCTCATTATCGGCCCTCCAGGGACGGCCAAGTCGATGCTGGCGGATGAGCTGTGTCGCCGGATTACCGGGGCGCACTATTTCCAGTGGTTGCTGACGAAATTCACGACGCCGGAAGAACTCTTTGGCGCGGTCAGCCTTAAATCGCTCGAAGCCGACGACTACCGCCGGGTCACGGATAACAAACTGCCCGAGGCGCACATCGCCTTTTTGGACGAAATCTTCAAGTCCAGTTCATCAATATTGAACGCGATCCTCAGCATTATCAACGAACGGATCTTTCACAATGGCAAAGAGGCAACGCCGGTGCCGCTCCTGACGCTCTTCGGGGCGAGCAATGAACTTCCCGAGGACGATGAACTCCTTGCGCTGTACGACCGCTTCCTGCTGCGCTTCGCCGTGGATTACATCCAGGAGGACTTTCGCTTTCTGCACATGCTTCAGGCGCAGAGGCCGGCTGAACGTACAACGCTGACACTCGACGAGCTGCGCCAATTGCAGGCCCAGACGCAAGCCGTCACCGTCCCGGATACTGTTCTTGGGGTCATCGCCGAGGTGCGCCGGGAGCTGCGAACAAAAGATATCCTGGCGTCCGACCGCCGCTACCACCAGAGTATCGGTCTGCTGCAAGCCGTGGCCAGCCTGGATGGACGGAGTGTTGTCACCGAAACTGATGTCTTCTTTCTTGAACACGTGTTGTGGAAGGAGCCGTCAGAGCAGGCCGCCGTGCATAGCGTGATCCACGGCTTGATTCATGGCTATGAAGATGAGGTGCAGGAGCTCCTGTTTCAGACCAGGGAGTTGCGCGACTATGCCGAGCGGCCCTGGGAGGACGCCGAGCAGCGCGCCCGCGCGATCATCGAAGCGCATACCAAAATTCGGAATATTCTGGTCAAGGTGGAGGAGATCCACCAACATGTCCAGGAGGTCGGCCGCGCCCTCGATAAGGTTGAACGGGCGAAACGAGAGATTCAAGAGATCCAGGGCCAGTTATTGGAACGGCTCTAAGACCTCCGAAAGATCATCATGCCACGCCGCCGTGCCAGGAAAAAATCCCGGTTCAGCCTCCCGCCACCGGAGCCCCTGCCGGATAATGTGTATTGGGTTGAGAGCGACTCGTATGACCGGGCGGTCTATGAACAGCTCCGCGCCGCCGCCCCCTCTTTACAGAGCCTTGAAGAGAGCGGGGCACCTCTTCTACCGCATTTTCCTGCGCTCCTGCGCGACCTCTTTTGCGCACTCTTCAAATATAACGTTGTCTTTTTCAAAACTGACGACGTGCTCCCCAGCGCGGCGGTGAACCGGAAGTTACTCACCGCGCTGCATACCGGCGAGTTGGCGAACCTGCTGCGAGAGGCCACCATCCTGGATGAAGGGCAGGCCGGACTGGCCACCGTGCTCTTGGGCGAAGGGGCGCTGCGCGTGCTGAAATCCGAAAAGCCGCTGACCCGGCGCGACTTACTCGATATCTGGAACGTAGAAAAGCAGGAAGCGCTGGTACAGCAGAACATCGACGAAGCCCGGAATGCAAAAGAACTCGCCGAACAAGCGGGTACTGCGGAGGATATATCACAAGAAGTCACAGAGATGCTCGAACAGACAGCCGAGCGTATGGCCAGCCAGGCGCGGGCGGAAGACACCCGGCTGCGACGCCTGGCCAAACAGCTCGACCAAGACCTGTCCCAGGTACAGACGGAGACCCACAATCGTTTTCTCAAAGAAGCGATTGCGGTTGCCCAAAATCTCGATGACGCGACCCAAGAGGCCGAATCCTGGGGGCTGGCCGTTGGGGGTGGCCACCAATCTTCACCTGGCCGCCAGATTGAGCTGGGAAAGCGTCTGGCTGGGAACGACAAGCTGAAAAAGCTTGTCAAGATGGTCGGGCGGATGAAGCACCAGGCGCTCGCCCTGCGGCGGAAAAACTTTGAACGCACCAATGACGAGGTCTTCGAGGTGGGCATCGGAGCCGAACTCAGCCGCTTGCTCCCTCACGAACTGGTGAGCTTGCAGCATCCCCTGTTACGCCAGGACTTTATCCGGCGCTTTGTGGATAATGAACTCTTACAGTACGACCTACGCGGGGTGGAGGCACAGGGCAGAGGCCCACTGATCGTCTGCCTCGACGGCAGCTCATCCATGCAGGGAGACAAGGAAGTCTGGGCGAAAGCGCTTACGCTCACGCTGATTGAAATTGCCCGGCGCGAACGGCGCCGGTTTCGGGCGATTTGTTTCTCGTCCGCGGATGCGCCGCTGTACAGCGTCGATCTCAATACGCGGGTGCGCTATGAAGCGGACATGGACAAGGTTCTGGAGCTGGCCGAATACTTCCCCGGCGGTGGAACCGATTTTGAAAAACCTCTCGACGCGGCCTTGGCGTGTATCAAAGAGGAACCGTGTCCCGCATCTGCCCGTCAAGGAAGGACACGGTTCCTCTTTCAGGAGTCTCGTTTCCAGCGGAGTGATATTGTGTTTATTACCGACGGCGAATGCCGCGTCCACGCCGACTGGGCCGAACGCTTTGCCACACAAAAGAACGCCCTCGGCTTCTCGCTCTTCTCCATTCTGATCGACGTTGGCACCAGTTCGCTTGGTTCTCTCACACCTTTCAGCGATAGAATTACGAGCGTCTCCCAACTGACCAGCGAAGAGGCCAGAGACGTGTTTGTCAAATTGTAGCAAGAAGAGGGAGTGCTCCTGCATGACTGCCTTGGCTGGACTGCGGATTCTTGACCTGACCGACCTCAAAGGCGCCCTGTGCGCCAAACTCTTTGGCGATATGGGGGCGGATGTCATCAAGATCGAGCCACCGGAGGGAGACGCCACACGTCGCATCGGTCCCTTTCTCGATGGCAAACCGCATCCCGAGCGGAGCCTGCTGTTTTGGTTCTATAATACCAGCAAACGGGGCATCACCCTCGATCCGAACCAGCAAGCCGGCCAGGAGTTGGTCAAGCAACTGGCGGCAAAAGCGGACGTACTGGTCGAGTCAGCCGCGCCAGGGACCCTCGCCCGACTCGGCCTGGGCTATGACGAGTTAAAGCAACTTAACCCCAATCTAGTGCTCACCTCGATTACGCCCTTTGGACAGACCGGGCCCTACCAAGCCTACCGCTCCTCGGACATGGTGGCCGAGGCCCTGGGCGGCATGATCTGGACCAATGGGTTTCCCGATGAGCCACCGCTGCACGCTCTGGGCCTGCAAGCCTACCATAGCGCCTCCTTTTTTGCCGCGATCGGCACGCTGTTGGCCCTGTTGGCGCGGGACAACCTTGGCGAAGGCCAGTGGGTGGACGTCAGCATGCAGGAAGCCGTCGCCGGGGCAGTCGAACACGTGGCGCCGTTTTATCATCAGGGGCTGGGCATTGAGAGTCGGCGCGGCAGCCTGCACTGGAGTCGCTATTTTCGTGTGGCTCGATGTCGTGACGGCTATGTCATGCACTGTTCGTTGGGGGATTGGACCTCGCTGGTCGAATGGGTCAAGGGAGACGGGAAAGCCCAGGACCTTGAAGATGCGCGCTGGGAAGACCTGACCTATCGAAAAGAGCACGCCGAGCACCTGTTTGATATCCTTGATGACTGGGCCAAAGACTACAGCGTGGCGGAACTCATGGAAGGCGCCCAACTCCGACGTATTCCGTACGCCATGGTCCGACCACCCGAAGCCTTGGTGGACGATCCCCAGTTGAACGACCGCGGCTTTTTCTCCCCTATTGAGCATCCAGAGTTAGGCCGCACGGTGCAATACCCCGGTGGCCCCATCCACTTTACGACAACGCCGTGGCGCATTGCCCGCCGTCCGCCCCTCCTGGGCGAGCACAATAGCGAGGTATATGGTAGCGAGCTCGGGCTTGAGGCAGATCGCCTCTCAGCCTTGAAGCAGGCCGGCGTAATTTGAGCTATAATAGCTCATGATCCGAATTGGTCCGACCCAATCCGAATATTGAGGGACAGCCCGGTCCTGGGGGATGTAGAGAAGAATCGTCAGTCTGATAGAATCATACTGTTGGTCCTTATAATAGATTTGTTCAGGAGAGAGAAAACAGCGTCATGAGCGAGCCCATTATCCTAACAACAAGTGTAGAGAGCCTTCCTCCACCCCGCCGCGGAAAGGTCCGTGATATTTACGAAACCGACGAACATCTGTTGATCGTCGCAACCGACCGGGTCTCGGCCTTCGATGTCGTGCTGCACGAAGGCATACCGGGCAAGGGACGGATCTTGACCCAGGTGTCCCGCTTTTGGTTTGAGCGCCTGTCCGACATCGTGCCGCACCATCTCATTTCGGTTGACGTGGATGCGTTTCCGGCTGTTTTTCAGTCCGCCCGTGACAGTCTGGCCGGTCGCTCCATGTTGGTCAAAAAAGCGGAACCGCTACCGGTCGAATGTATCGTTCGGGGTTATCTGGCCGGGTCCGGCTGGCAGGAATATCGTGCCAGTGGAACCGTGTGCAGCATTCCGCTGCCCTCAGGATTACAGGAGAGCGCCCGGTTGCCCGAGCCCATCTTTACCCCCTCAACCAAAGCCCCGCAGGGCGAGCACGACGAGAATATTGCCTTTGCGGAAGTCGAACGCTTAATTGGCGCGGACCTGGCCGCTCAGGTGCGGGACCTCAGCCTGGCCCTGTACAAGAACGCCCATGCCTATGCGGAAACCAAAGGCTTCTTCCTGGCGGACACCAAATTCGAGTTCGGCCAGTGCGATGGTCAGCTCATTCTTATTGATGAAGCCTTTACGCCGGACTCGTCGCGCTTCTGGCGGACCGAAAACTATCAGCCCGGCAAATCTCAGGACAGCTATGACAAGCAGATTATTCGGAATTATCTGATTTCCCTGGGTTGGGACCGCAGACCACCCGCTCCGCATTTGCCCCAGGAAATTATCGATCAGGCGGCCTCCCGCTACCAGGAAATCTACGAAAACCTGACTGCTACAGACGGCTAAACCCACGAGCATAAGCATGGCATCCGACATCGGCCTCTGGATCGGTTTCACCCTTATTGTTCTCGTCTTGCTGTTCCTGGACCTGGGGGTTTTTCATCGTGAAGCGCGTGAAGTGTCGCGCAAGGAGGCCGGTATCTGGAGCACGGTCTGGATCGGCCTCGCCCTGGTTTTTAACGCCTGGATTTATTATACCAGCGGCTCGGAGCCGGCCCTGGAATTTCTGGCTGGCTATTTGATCGAAAAATCGCTCAGCGTGGACAACATCTTTGTCTTCTTGCTGATCTTCTCCTATTTTTCCGTTCCCCTGGCCTATCAGCACCGTATTCTGTTCTGGGGAATTCTCGGCGCGCTTATCATGCGCGGGATTTTCATTGCCCTCGGCGCAACGCTGCTGCATTATTTTCACTGGGTCATGTATCTCTTTGGCGCTTTCCTGGTCTTCACCGGAATCAAGCTGGCCATCTCCGAGGAGACCGAATCCGACCCCGAGGACAATCCCGCAATTCGACTCCTGCGGCGGGTGCTGCCGGTCACGGACAAATACGAAGGCCAACACTTCTTCGTCCGGCATCAGGGGAAGCTCTTTGCCACCCCCCTCTTGGTCGTCCTCGTTTCCGTAGAAAGCACGGACTTGGTCTTTGCGATCGACTCGATTCCGGCCATTTTTGCCGTCACCGACGACCCTTTCATCGTCTACACCTCAAACGTCTTTGCCATTCTGGGCCTGCGCGCCCTCTACTTCCTGGTTGCCGGCGTGCTCGATCTGTTCGTCTATCTGCGCATCGGCCTGGGCGTGGTGCTGGGCTTTGTTGGCGTCAAAATGCTCCTGGTTGACGTATATCCCATCCCGATTGGTCTCTCCCTGGGCGTGATCGCCCTGGTCCTGACCGTCACGATCGTCGCCTCACTACTCTTTCCGCCCACCGAGTCGGCCAAGGAAGATATTTCCGAGGCGGTGTAGGTTGCCCTATGACCTCCCAAGGCCGGCGCGCGCTCGAAGGCATCCGCATTCTTGATTTCACCTGGGTGGTCGCCGGGCCGGTCGCGGTACGTATCCTGGCCGACCAGGGTGCCGAGATCATTAAAATCGAGCGGCGCGATACGCTTGATCTGGGGACGCGGCGCGGCGGCTTTTCCGGCAATCTGCACCGGGGCAAGGAGAGTACGGTTATCAATATGGCCGACCCGCGTGGGATTGCCATCGCTCAACAGCTCGCGGCCATATCGGATGTCGTGATCGATAATTTCAGCGCGCGGGTCATGCGCAACTGGGGGCTCGACTATGACAGCCTCAAAAAAATCAAGCCCGATATCATTGCGGTCTCCATGTCCGGCTTCGGGCATACCGGGCCGCACAAGGATTATGTCAGCTATGGGCCGACGCTCCAGGCTTTGTCCGGCTATACGCTCCAGATGCGTCATCCCGGTCACGAGCCGGCCGGCTGGGGCTATTCGTATGCGGACATGACTGGCGGCTATAGCGGTGCGCTGGCCGTATTGATGGCTCTGTGGCATCGCAAACAAACCGGCCAGGGGCAATTCGTTGACCTCGCGCAGTTTGAGGCGATTTCCAGCCTGGTCGGACCGGGCCTGCTCGACATTCTGAATAATCAGACACAAAGTCAGCCGGTCGGCAGTCGTTCCCAGGAAGCGCCGGCGGCACCGCACGGAGTGTATCGCTGCAAAGGTGACGACCGCTGGTGCGCGATTGCCGTCTTCACCGACGCAGAATGGCAGAGTCTGTGCCGTGTCTTGGGGCAGCCGGCCTGGACGCACGAGGCGCGCTTTGCCAGCCTTGCAGACCGTCTCCAACATCAAGACGCTTTGGACGAATACATTGAATCCTGGACACAACAGCATACGGCCGAAGAAGTCATGGCCCGCCTGCAGGAAGCCGGTATCGCCGCCGGCGTGGTTGCCAACGGGGAGGATCTGGACCGCGACCCGCAACTGAGAGCGCGGGGCTATTGGGCGCAGTTGCCGGCCCAGGAAAACGGGAAGACGGAGGATGTCGTCCTTGACGGGCCGCCATTCAAGCTCTCGAAGACACCAGGCTATGTAGCCACCCCGGGCCCGCTCCTGGGCGAGCATACGGATAGCGTGCTACGCCGCCTGCTCAACTATTCTGACCAGCAGATCGCTCAGCTCAAAGCAGAGCGCGTCATAGCTTCGCACGCCGAGATTCATGCCGAGCGGTCGGCGCGGGATTAGGGAGACACAATGCCGTTTGCCTCAGTCAATGGGATTGAACTGTATTATGAAACCCACGGAACGGGGCCAGCCCTGGTGTTAGCCCACGGCGGAGGAGGGAGTCACCTCAGTTGGTGGCAGCAAGTTCCGGTGCTCTCCAAAACGTATCAGGTTGTCACCTTTGACCATCGGAGCTTCGGCTATTCCCGCGATGTGGTCGCTGGCCCGGGCCCGCAGGCGTTTGTTGAGGATTTGACTGGCTTACTCGATCATCTTGGGATTCAGAGGGTGGCCCTTGTGGGGCAATCCATGGGCGGCTGGACGGTATGCGGCTTTGCCGCGGCCTATCCTGAACGTACCAACACGCTTATTTTGTGCGACACTACCGCAGGTATTGAAACGCCGGAGATCGATCAAACGCGCGCCAGCCTACGTGAACGCGCACAGGGCAATCTGGCCCAACTTCTCACCAGCGCGTACGCCATGTCTTTTCCTGAGCGGGAACCAGCGCTGTGTTTTCTCTACCAGCAGATCTCAGCTCTGAATCAGCACATTTCTCCTAATCTCGTTCCAACGCTGATGAACTTGCACACCAACGTAGCGCCCATTGTTGAGCACAGAATTCCCACCTTGCTCGTGGTTGGAGAAGAAGATGTATTGGCTCCGCCGCCCGCCATGCAAAGCATTACGACCCGTATTCCGCAGGCACGTTTTGTGACGGTACCCAAGGCCGGCCATTCCGCGTATTTTGAGCAACCGGCGGTTTTTAACCGTTTGGTGGACGAGTTTGTGCAAGAACACCGGTCGTCGTGACCCGGAGGCACTGAAGTCGCCCACATTGATTCATGGACCGAAGCTGGCATATTTCAGCCAGCCGCCGGCAACTCCCAATGGCGCTGCTGTACGGCCCGGACGTTGGTGAGCAGCCCCTGGCGTTCATAGGCGGGGAGCGGGTGGTCGAGCCGGCCGCCGGCCATTTCGTCCAGAACGTGGATCACTGAGGTTTCCAACCCTTCCAGATCGTAGCCACCTTCGAGAAGGGCGACACAGCGGCCCTGGGCCTGATCCCGTGCCACGCGCAGGAGGATACGTGCCAGGGCAGTAAAGCCCTCTGCCGTGACGGTCAGACCACCGAGGGGGTCACGGGCGTGGGCGTCAAAGCCGGCCGAGATCAACACGAACTCGGGCTGAAACTGGCGACAAATGGGATCGATCACCTCTTCAAAGAGCGGCACGATGGCGGCATCTCCCCAGCCGGCGCTGAGCGGCAGGTTGACGGTATAGCCCTCGCCGCTGCCTTGGCCGGCTTCTTCGGCGGCCCCTGTGCCGGGGTAGTACGGGTATTGATGGGTCGAGAGATACAGCACACCAGGGTCGTCGTAGAAACTGTGCTGAGTGCCATTGCCGTGGTGCAGGTCCCAATCCATCACCAGAATCCGGCTCAGCCCAAATCGTTCCCGCAGATACTGCGCCCCAACGGCAACGCTGTTGAAGAGACAAAAGCCCATGGCTCGGTTGCGTTCGGCGTGATGACCGGGCGGTCGCACCAGGGCAAAGCCGTTATCCACCTCGCCCTCCATGACCGCATCCAGAAGAGTCAACAGACCGCCCGTGGCGAGGAGGGCCGTCTCATATGACTGTGCGGATACCCGCGTATCCGCGTCAAAGGCCGCTGCTTCAAGACCGGCAGAGGCAGCGACCTGGCCAATTAGGCTGGTGTCGTGGACCAAAGCGATCTCCTCATGCGTCGCCCGTCTGGGCTCAAACCGCTTCAACCCGTCGCGCTCATAGGACGCGAAGCGACTGAGTAGGGTACCGATCCGCTCCGCCCGTTCCGGATGTCCCGGACCAGGGTTGTGGTCCTGATAACGTGCGTCCAGCACGATGCCTGTCTGTAACATTGATCGCTCCTTACCGGGCCTGAAGAGTATTCCCCTACCGTACCCTGGCCATAACTTGCGCCGGTTTTTCGATTATACTACGAAGAGTAAACGTGTCCTCCACTAGACATACGATGCTGGACACGTTTACTCTTTTGTAACCCGAGAGGCAAATATGTTTGGAATCGGGATGCCGGAATTGGTGGTGATTATGGTCGTAGCGCTGATCGTCCTCGGCCCAAAGCGCCTGCCCGAAGCGGCGCGCGGTTTGGGCAAAGCCTTTGCCGAGTTGCGCCGGGCAACGAGTGGGATCACGGAAGAGCTCGATAATGCCCAGATCATGCTGGACGAAGAAGTTCGTGCCGCCGAGCGCAACGCACGGACCAGCTCTTCAGCCATGACGCCCTCTACCTCTTCCGCCTCGCCCCAGTCTTCGGAAACGCCAGAAAAGAAAGAGAGCACCGGAGGGGACAACTAGGACATGGTCTATGATGACCGGTCCATGCCGCTCACCGGCCATCTGGATGAGTTGCGCAGCCGTCTCATTCGGTCCTTGCTCGCCATCTTCATTGTCTTTCTCCCGGCCTATTTCTTTGCCAATGTGCTGTTTGATTTTCTCGCTCAGCCCCTCCACCACATCACGACCGACCCCCATTCGCTGATTGGCACCAGCCCGACCGAGGCGTTCTTTACGAAAATCAAGGTCGCTTTTATTGCGGCACTCTTTGGCGCCAGTCCCGCTATTTTCTACCAGCTCTGGCAGTTCGTTGCGCCAGGCTTATACCCGCAGGAACGCCGTTACGTCTGGCCGTTTGTCATATTCTGTTCATTTTTCTTCGTGCTGGGGGCCGGCTTTTGTTATACCGTCGTCCTGCCGATTGCGTATGCGTTTTTTCTGGGGGAGTTCCGCAGCATCGGGGTACAGGCAACCTTAAAGATCAGCGAGTATCTGACCTTCACGGCCAGAACGCTGCTCGCCTTTGGGGTCACGTTTGAACTGCCCGTCTTCGCCTTTTTCTTCGCACGCGTGGGGCTCATCACCCACCAGACCCTCATTGGCGCCTTCCGTTATGCCGCGGTCGGTGTCTTTATCCTGGCCGCCGTCCTCACCCCACCCGACGCCATCTCCCAAATGCTCCTCGCCGGCCCGCTGCTCCTGCTGTATGTGCTCAGTATCGGGGTAGCCTACGTGTTTGGGAGAAAGGAAGAGGCAAGTGAGGGGACGGAGGTGGAGAATGAGGACGAGTAGGGGAAAAAACCATGAGTACAGACATCAAAGTAACGCCTTCAAGCGGAAACGTGTTCGCTGACCTTAATCTACCAAATCCAGAGGAGCGCTTAGTGAAAGCGACCATCGCCTTGAGCATTGGAGAGCTGATGGAGAAACGGGGCCTCACCCAAGAGGGAGCGGGTGCTGTTCTTGGGCTGCCACAACCGAGCGTCTCGAACCTGGTTCGAGGCAAACTGGAGAAGTTCACAATCGACCGACTGCTCCGCTACATGCGGAAGCTCGACTACGACGTCACCATCAGTTTTAAGCCCAAGCCCAAATCCCGCGATGAGGCCACAATACATGTCAAGGGAGCACCCCTGCCCGCCTAGCTCTCCTCCTTGGAATTGTTGCCAATATTTGTTCGTTTTTCCGCATCTTCACACTAACCGCTGCTCGCAATTCTGACGTTGGCTACAGTTTCGGCACTTGGCAGGCGTAGTGGGTGGGGAGAGGGATTGGTCGAGCTGCTGGCGGTGCGCTCGAATGCGGTCTGCAATACCAATCACCCGCGAGCGCAGCCGGCGCGTGTTCTTCACCTTGACCCGCTCGCCGTCTCTCAAAATAATGAAGCCGTAGGGGGGCCGGACGCCGTACTCTTCTTCGACTAACACCAGATACACCCCGAGTTGGGCTTGATAGCTCTCGTTCATCCGTCGTCCGGACTTCTTTTCTTCCGGAATAAAATATCGACCGCGTTGGACAATGCGGTCCGGTTGCCCGCGGAGCATATAGCGCTCGGAAGACAGCCGCACGTCATCGTGGCTGATGGTCTTGCCGTAGCCAAAGCCCGCCCGGCGGCGACCTATGAGGGCAACCACAAAGAGTAGGACGGAGAGGCTGAGCAGCAGCGTCAGGATGACCATCACGAGAGGTATGCACGCAGCAGGATACCGGCCAGGGCGAGAGCCGCCACAATGAGAGCGGCTCGCATGAGCCGAGCGGTCAGACGTTCAACCCGTTGCCAGGCGGCATGCGTTTCCGTACCCCGGCGGAGCGCTCGCACGCTACCCGGCGGGATTTTGAGTCCATGCGTCAGCCGCCAGGCTTCCTCGCAATAGACATAGGTGCCGATTTCACTTGCAGTGACCCACTCGGAGTGTTTGGCCATAGTCGATCGGGTAGGGAGACACGGAGCAGGAGGGACCGATGATCCACCTTACGCTGCGCCCGTCGTCTCCGGATGCATCTTCTCCATCAACCAGTCATCAGACGCGGTCGGACGGGGGACCTGGTGCCAGTCCATGTGCTGACGCAGCGATTCGAGCGCGGCCCAGGCGTCATCGATAAAGTCCGGTACGATCAGGAGCACGATAATAGCCTTGGTATTGTCAATCGTGCGGACAATACCCAATTCTTCGTAGGACTCGATAACACATTTGATGAGCGCAATATCGGCCCGCTCAACCCGCAGGTAAATGTCGATCAGCTCCATGTCCGCACCACAAAGAGTAAACGTGTCAACAGCTAGTATCGATTGGAGGACACGTTTACTCTTCGAGTACTGTGTGCCTGGGCTGGAGTCAAGCTTGACGTGACACCGGCAGCCTACTAGAGTCTGACTCTGCTGTGTCGGAGCTACCCGACCGGCCGGCCGGAAAGAAGGAGGGAGTATGCCGGGTGCCTTATCAGGTTTTCGGATCATTGAATGCGGAGAGATGGTCTCTGCCGCCTACGCCAGCAAGCTCATGGCCGACATGGGTGCAGAGGTCATTAAAATTGAGTCACCGCACGGGGGGGACGCGGCCCGTCAGCGCGGTCCGTTTCCAGGCGGAGAGCCACACGCGGAAAAGAGCGGACTCTATCTTTTCCTGAACACCAATAAACGCGGGATTACACTCGACCTGGAACAGCCCCAAAGTCAGGAGGTCTTTCAGCGTCTCGTCAAAGACGCGGACCTGCTTATCCACAATGTCCATCCCAAGCATATGCCGACCCTTGGTTTGGACTACGACCGTCTGGCAGCCATGAATCCCGGCTTGGTCATGACCTCCATCACCCCTTTCGGCCTCAGGGGACCGCATACAGAATATGAGGCGTCTGACCTCACCCTGTGGAATGCGGGTGGGCTGTGCTTTCTGAACGGCGGAGGGCCGGGCACCGACCATCTCCCACCCCTCAAGGCCTTTGGTCAGCAGGCCGGGTTTACGGCTGGGGTGCATGCTGCGGTGGCATCGCTCGGCGCACTGTTTGCCCGCCTGCGTGGAGGGATGGGCCAGCACGTCGAGTTCTCCGTCCAGGAATGCCTGATGGGCATATCGGAGTTCGGCACCATGATGGCCGCCTATGCCGGTATGGCGGTGACGCGGCTGGGACATAAACCGATCCAACCGCTGGATCTGTTGGAGTGCAAAGACGGCTGGATCTTCATCTGCTGTGTGGAGGAGCACCACTGGCACTCCTTTGTTGATCTGATGGACAATCCGGAATGGGCCGCCGAGCCTATTTTCGAGGATCGACTGAAGCGAGGCGAGAGCTGGGACGCGCTCAAACTGCTCATTCAAGACTGGGTCAAGGATTTCACCGTACAGGACTTATACCTCAAGGCGCAGGCGCGCCGGATTCCCTTTGCCCCGGTCTCAACCATGGGCTATTTGCTGAACTCCGACCACCTCAACGCCCGCGGCTTTTTTGTCCAGCTCGACCACCCCGAAGCGGGCAGCCTGACCTATCCCGGTGCACCCCATATCTGCTCGGAAACCCCGTGGGAACTGCGTCGTCCGGCCCCGTGTTTGGGACAGCATAACACCGAGGTCTATACCGAACTCGGCATAACCGCCCAGGACCTGGCGACGCTTCAGCGAGCCGGGACCGTCTAGGGGAAAGCACAAGGAGAAGATCATGAGCCGACCACCGTTGGATGGAATCCGTGTTGCTGACTTTTGCTGGGCCTGGGCCGGCCCCTATGGTGCCCTGCAACTGGCCCACCTGGGCGCGGACGTCATTCGGATCGAAAGCGCAAAACGCTTATGTCCGTCGCGTCTTATTCCGCCCTGGCCGGACAATGAATCGGGTGTGAATCGGGCGGGCTATTTTAACCAGTACAACCAGGGCAAACGCTCCCTCACTCTGGACCTGAAAGCCCCGGAAGCCATCGATATTGCGAAGACGCTAGTCTCAAAGAGCGATATCGTGATGAATAATTTCGCCTCCGGGGTGATGGAAAAACTTGGGGTGGGCTATGACGTTCTGCGCCGCATCAAGCCCGACATCATCATGGTCTCTCTCCCCGGCTATGGAACGAGCGGACCGGAAAAAGACTTTGTGTCCTACGGCCCGCCGCAGGTCGCCCAGAGCGGCCTGTCGGCCCTGACCGGCTACGTTGGCGGTCCGCCCATGATGGCCGGTTTTTCCTACGGTGATCCCAACGGTGGCGTCCATGCCACGTTTGCCGTTATGGCTGCCTTGCTCCACCGTGAAAAAACCGGACAGGGCCAGTATATCGACCTCTCCCAGTGGGAAGCGGCGATCATGTTACTGCCCGAAGCCCTCATGGACTACAGCATGAACGGCACCCAACCCGAACGGATGGGGAATCGCGACCCCCATATGGCCCCCCACGGCGTCTTTCGCTCCAAAGGCGACGACCGCTGGGTCAGCTTGTCAGTCCGGGACGAGGCGGAATGGCAACGCTTGTGCGAGGTTATGGGTCAGCCCGAGCTCAGCTCGGACACACGTTTTGCCAGCCTTGCCGCGCGGAAGGAAAATGAGGCGGCACTGGAAGAAATCGTCACGGCCTGGACTCAGGAGCGCACCGCGGACGAGGCCACCCAGGCGCTGCAAAACGCCGGTATTCCCGCCTATCCCGCGCTCGATGCCATAGATATGGTCAACAGCCCGCACGTTGGCGCGCGGGATTATTTTGTGGAACTGGAACATCCCGAGGTGGGTACCCGCCGACATATGGGCATACCCTGGACCATGTCTCGTACCCCATGTGAGATCCGGCGTCCGGCTCCCTGCCTGGGCCAGGACACGGATGCGGTTCTGACCGACGTCGTCGGCCTGAGTCAGGACGAGATCGCCGCGCTCCGAGAAAAGGATATCCTGACCTAGACAGAGGGGGAGATGGACCGGCTGCTTTTATAATCCGTACAACCGCCGCGCGTTCTCATAGGTGATCTTGCGCTTCACCCCGGCGGGAATGCCAGCAAAATTCTGCTCTATCACTGCTCGTGAGCGCGGCCAGGTAGAGGCGCGGTGGGGAAAGTCCGACGCCCACATCAGATTGTCGGCACCGCTCAACTCATGAGTCATGACCCCGGCCCGGTCGTCTTGAAAGGTGGCATAGATCTGCCGTTTGAAATACTCGCTGGGCAGAAGAGTATTCGGGGTTGGGTCCACATACTTGAGCGTTTCGGACGAGATGTCCAGGCGACTCAAATAATGGGCGATCCAGCCAATATCGTTTTCTGCGGAAACCAGCTTCAGCCGGGGGAACTGTTCGCACACGCCGTTATAAATCAGGTCGGTCAGCGAGTTTTGGACTTCGTGAATAATGGACATATTTGAGGCGACTCGTCCCTTTTTGAGCCGGATGTTTTGCTTGCCGGTCAGAATATGCAGGCTGACCGGCAGGTTCAAATCCTGAGCGGCCGCCCAGAACGTATCAAAGGAGGCATCGCTGTAGGGCACCTCTCGAGGGGAGGTGGCGTTAATCATGATCCCGCGCAAGCCTTTGTTGGCCACGCGTTGCAACTCGCCCACGGCCTGCTCGACATCCTGCATGGCAATCAGTCCCAAACCAATCAGGCGCTGGGGGGCGTGACTGACAAATTCGGCTATCCAATCGTTATATGCCCGGAAGCACGCCCACTGCAGGTTGGCGTCTTTGAGGTGGAAGAGAAACATGCCGAGGGTCGTGTACAGCACCTCTCCCTCGACCCCGTCGATATCCTGATCCTTGAGCCGTTCGACCGGGTCCCAACCACTCGGACGCGCCTGCTCGTAGCCGACGTTCTGATTGGTCGCCAAGTCTTTGGGGTCCTTGCCCGCGGCAAACCCACCACCCACGGGAAACGGAGTAAGCCCTTCCGCCACGAAAAAGCTGCCCGGTTTGTCCTGATAGTCTTTGATGACACGCGGTGCCCGGTCTCGAAAGCCCCGGTCTACGCGTTGAATCCAGAGATCCGCGGGCTCTATAGTGTGCGAGTCTGCCGAAAAAATCGCATTTGGTGTTGCATCTTGTGCCATACTGTCTCCCCTCCTTAGTGGCTGTGATTATCCTGCGGTTGGCCGGGAAATGTCAATCCAATCGAACCGTTCAGGATTTATTCCGTTCGTCCTGTCGAGTGGGGTGTATAGACGCGCGGGCGAGGGGTAGAATCCAACCCTGAGTGTATTGACGGTGTAGGAGATTCACATGCGCTACATCATCTACGGAGCGGGTGGCATCGGCGGGGCCATTGGGGCGCGGCTGCTTCAGCACGGGCATGAAGTTATTCTGATCTGCCGTGGTGAACATTTACACGCCATCCAATCCACAGGCCTGACCTTAAAGACCCCCACGGAAATCCTCCAACTCACAATCCGTGCGGTCAGCCACCCCGAAGAGATCGCGTTTACCCCGGATGATGTGGCGTTGCTGACGATGAAGTCCCAGGACACGGAAATGGCGCTGCGCGACCTTGAGCGTGCGGGAGGCCGGGACCTGGCCGTCATCTGCGGTCAGAACGGGGTGGACAATGAACGCCTGGCCATTCGCCGATTTGCGCGCGTCTACGGCATGGTAGTCTGGATGCCCGCCACCTATCTGGAGCCCGGCCTGGTGCTGAATCATGCCGAGCCCGTTGGCGGGATTCTGGATGCCGGACGCTACCCCAACGGGGTTGATCCGCTCATTACCCAGGTGACGCAAGATTTGACCAATTGTGGCTTTAGTGCCACGCCTGACCATAATATTATGCGCTGGAAATACACCAAGCTGCTGAGTAATGTGCGCAACGCCTTTCAGGCGGCGTGCGGATTTGGGGCGCGCTCGCGAAAAATTATTCGAGCCCTCCGCGCCGAAGCCCTGGCCTGCTACCAGGCCGCGGGTATTGAGTTTGTGCCCGAGGATGAATTACAAGCACGGGTACGCTCTCAGATCAAGCTCGTTGATATTGAGGGTCACCCCCGGACCGGCGGTTCGTCGTGGCAGAGTCTGATGCGCGGTTTACCGACGATCGAAGCCGACTTTTTAAACGGCGAGATTGTTCTGCTGGGGAGACTCCACGGCATTCTTACCCCCTGTAACGCCTTGCTTCAACGCGTTGTCAATAATATGGCGCGGACTGGCCAGAAACCGGGCAGCATCGCCGTTGCAGACCTGGAACGCCAGCTTGACGAGGTCAGCGGCTAGGCTCTCGTGTGGGAGACGTTCTGTCTTCCGCACAGATCGGCTATAGTAACGCCATGCCGTTTTCATTTGAGGCCAGCCTGCCCACGTGGATGACGTTTACCGCCGGTGAGGTTCCCATCGTCTTAGTCGCTCCACACGGAGGCCGCCGCCCGGCTGACGCCCCGATTACCGATAGTATCAAGGTCAACGATCTGTATACGGCCGAGCTTACCCACGACTTAGCCGAACACACCCGCAGCTATGCGCTGATCAACCGCTTGCATGACCGCAACGAGCTGGACTTGAACCGCGTGAGTCAGGTCAAACACGAAGCGCCGTGGTTTCTGCGCGCCCTGGTCGAACTTCTGTCGGCGCTGACGGCGCAGCATGACTCGGTGCGCGTCTTTTTCATTCATGGCTGGAACGTGGTGCAGCCCGTGTGCGATGTGGGGATAGGCCTCCGCCAACGCGTAGGAAAACTGATCCGAGCGGGCAAGGGGGAACCCACGCTGGGTGTATCGTTCTTTTCCGATGTCGTGCTCCCCTTTTGTAAAGCCGCCCAGGAACAGCAGATCGATGTCGCGATTGGGCGGCGCTATGCCGCGGCCGCCAAAAACAATTTCATGCAGGTCTTCAGCGCGCGCTTCCTGCACGACGACTCTACGCAGATACGAACGCTGGCCGAGCTGACCGTGCAGGGAAAAATCAACGCCGCCCAGTTGGAACTTGGCGTGGGTCTGCGTTGGCCCGGACCGGAGCGCGAGCGCTTTGTCCGCGTCTTTTGCCATACCCTGGGCAATTCTCTCCAGAATGGCACCATACCTGACCAGAGGGGGGAGCGTGACTTTTCTGCTCTTTCTTTTCCTGAAGCCCCTGCCAGAGGAGACGAAACACCGTACGATGCTCTGCTGCCCTTGGCCTGGGAGCGCGAGCCTACCCGCTTAGCCTTGCACTTTCACGATCCGAGGAATGGGTTAGGGGTGATGGGCGGCGTGGAATTTGACCCGCGGGCACCTGTCCACTCCGGACGCTTACTCCTCTCTCTGGGCGGGACGGAGATGGTGCTCTTTACCGGTGAAGATATACGCGGCCCGGACCCGAGCCGCGTGCAGGTCGGGCAGTATGTGTGGCGGCGGCAGCCAGACGGGCTCTCCGTCAGCTACCGGGGAACGCTCATGCGCTTTGCCCATCCCCAGGCGTTTATTCGGCTCGAAGACGGGCTGGCCGCTTCCTGGATAGAGCCGGCTGAGGTAGACCTGCGCCTGGTGTTTCCGGCCTTGGCTGCTGGCGGTCCGACCCTTATCCAGCTCTGTCAACTCCAGGGAACCGTGGTTTTTCCAGACCGCGAGTATACCGTCAACGCCTGGGGCTTTGTTGACGTACTCAGACCCGATGAAACCGACCGCCTCCTGCCGCGTCGTTTGTTGTCATTGCCCTTTGGGTCTGACCTGGGAATTTTCCTGGCCCGCGCCGAAACCCCTGACGGACCGCATTCTGCCGGCATTGTCTATCAGCATGGCAATCCACAACCGCTGGACCCTGGAGACTGGAAGCTTGAATACGCCTTCGAGCATGGCCGCCCTACCCGTTTCTCTGTCTCCTTCGCGTCCTCTGCCCCGCTGTCGCTCGAGTGCCAGGGAGAAACCCTGACGGCCATTCCCATTGTGCGCCATACGCATAACGGACCGGCCCTGGCGGTCACCTTTGGTCTGTCCCGGACCGTGTGGCAGGGACGGGAGGCGTATGGCATCTATGAATTCTCCGAATACCTGAAGGATGCGTCGGCGCGGGTCGAGTCATCTGGCCCTTGATTCCCTGAGGAGAAAGACGACGGAACAGTTCAACTCGCTCATCGATAAGGTCAACGCGTTTGCGTGGGGACCGCCCATGCTTGGCATGCTGGGGGTTACGAGTGTTTTGCTGACCCTCGGTCTGGCATTTATGCCGTGGCGGAAAGTCGGGTACGGCTTCACACTGCTGTTTGAAAAGAGCGATCCTCGCGGCGAGGGAGAAGTCAAACCCTTCAACGCCCTCATGACCGCATTATCGGCAACAGTCGGTACCGGGAATATCGCCGGTGTGGCCACCGCTATCGCCCTCGGCGGGCCGGGGGCGATCTTTTACATGTGGCTGATGGCCCTGTTTGGCATGGCCACCAAATACGCCGAAGCCGTCTGCGCAGTGACCTATCGCGAGGTCGATAAGATGGGGGCGTATGTGGGAGGCCCCATGTACTATCTCCGCAACGGTGTGGGCGACTTCGCGCCCGAGTTGGGCAAGTGGCTGGGGCTGGTTTTTGCCCTGTTTGGCGCAGTGGCCGCCTTTGGTATCGGGAATGCGGTGCAGGTCAATTCCATGGCGGCAGCCCTGGGAGGGAGCTTCAGCGTTCCAAAGCTTCTGACCGGAGTCGTTGTGGCTGCGCTCGTAGGATTTGTCATCATCGGCGGCATTGGGCGCATTGCTGAAGTGGCTGGTCGGATGGTACCGGCCATGATCGCGCTCTACGTTGGGGGGGCCCTGCTGGTTCTCATTATCAATATCGCTGATATACCCGGGGCTGTCGGCCTCATTTTCCAACACGCCTTTACACCTGCGGCTGCAACGGGTGGCTTTGCCGGGGCCGCGGTGGCGGCGGCCGTTCGTTTTGGAGTGGCTCGCGGGGTCTTTTCCAACGAGTCCGGCTTAGGTTCTGCTGCGATAGCCCATGCTGCCGCCAAGACCAACGATCCGGTTCGGCAGGGCCTTATCGCTATGCTCGGCACCTTCATTGATACGCTCATCGTTTGCACCATGACCGCGCTGGTCATTCTTACCTCTGGTGCCTGGGTTGCGACAGGTGCCGATGGTGGCGGTCTGACTGGAGCGGTCCTGACGTCTACGGCCTTTCAGCACTCCATAACCGGGGGAGACTATATCGTCACTATTACGTTGGTCGTCTTTGCCTTTACGACCATCCTGGGTTGGTCCTATTACGGCGAGCGGTGCTGGCAATACCTGTTCGGCGAAAACAGCCTGATCGTTTACCGCGTGTTGTGGATCGTGGCAGCACTGGGTTTTGCCAATGTGAAGGTGGATTTCGTCTGGAATTTGTCTGATACCCTCAACGGCCTGATGGCCGTGCCTAACCTGGTTGGCCTCCTCCTGCTGGCACCGATGGTCTTCCGCGTGACGCGCGACTTCTTCGCCACCTCACAGCATGAGAGGGATTGGGGATTGGGGAGGCCCAACTCCCAATCCCTGCAATGACCTCGCTTCTACGCGATAGCCTGGAGAACCTGGTCCGAGGACTCTGAAGACTGCTGGGCGGGCTTGTCTTTGAGAAAATCAATAAATTTTTGGGTCGCCTGGGTAAAACGGCGACCCCGCTTGGAAATAAGGCCGAGTGGGCGCATCAGGACTTCGCCGGAAAACTGGACAACCTTGAGGGTCTCATTCTTGACCTCAAGAGAAACGGTCGGCTCGGGGACAATGGCGATCCCCACGTCTATTTCGACCGCGCGTTTGATCGTTTCGACATTATCCATTTCCATCATGTATTGGACTTTGATCCCGTGCCGCCGGAAAAGACGATCAAGCGCCCGACGCGTTGGAATATCACGTTCAAAGCCGATAAATTGCTCGCCGTCAAGCTTCTTGATGTTGATACGCCGGAGTGAGGCAAATCGATGTTGCGGGGCGCAAATCAAGACCAACCGGTCCTCCCGGAACGGGGTGAGTCGAATCTGGGGCCGCTTACTCGGATAAGCGACAATACCGAGATCAATATCGCCGTGACTGACATCTTCGTAGATTTTGTTGACGCGGGTATATTCCAGGTGGATATTGACATCGGGAAATGTCTGCAGATAGCGCTTGAGCGGCGAAGAGAGCTCATAGAGTCCGACGCTATAGACCGTGGCCACCCGAACAGTGCCCGCAACCGAACGGGAGAGGGTCTGGATGCCGTCTTCGATTTCACGATACTTCTGCACAATCTCCTTGCCCGCCTCATACAAGACCTGACCCGCCTGTGTCAGGCGCACATTTCCCTTCGAGCGTTCTACCAGTTCTCTTCCGTAGCGTTCTTCCAAGCCGCGAATCTGCTGACTGACTGCAGATTGGGTAATAAAATTTTTTGAGGAGGCGAGCGAAAAGCTGCCGGTCTCAGCAAGATCACAAAAGACCTTCAATGTTTCAATATGCATGATTACTAATAATTGAAAGAAGATTTTTTCACTTTACTTATAGATGAATTTCCGCTATTTTTCCACCCTATATACGCAATCACCGTAACTTATGAATCTTTTGTGGAGGAGAGGCTCTATGTTTGAACCAGACACCCTCTTGCCGGAGCAATATTTTACCTTGCTCGGGCGTAAACCCCTACAGGGTGAGAAACGACTTCTGCTGGCTATGCTAGAGGATGCAGTTCATTGTTTCCAAACCTATTTGCTGGCAAAAAAGCCCCACGAGCGGCGACTCTTTCAGGAGGCCGAAGAGTGGATTATTTCCACTGATGGGCTCTGGTTTTTCTCTTTTGAAAATATTTGTGACGTGCTGGACATCAATCCGGACAGGATGCGTGAAGCGCTCAAGGCGTGGAAAGAGGAGCAGACGCTCCGCTACGCCCAGCACGGTGAAGCCCTGGTTGATGTCGCTCTCAGCGTGGAGATTCCCGCCCGCGCCGACATCTAATCTCCTACGGTATCTGACACACAAACGGATGGGAAAAGCCTCGCGTTCAGGCTTTTCCCGCTCCCATCACCGCCCCAGTTGCCGACTATGATGGGGAAGCGCTAGCCCTCCCTCCGGCGAGGAGGACGAAGAGGCAGAGCGCGGCGGTCTCGACGAGTTCCGCTATTGCACCCCAGTGCTCTCCGGCGACGCCTCCCAGGCGGTGATTGCAAAACAGCGTAACGCCAATAATGAGTCCGCCCAGGGGCAGAACGAGCGCAATCCCAGCAATTTCAATCAGCGTAAACAAGACGCCCAGAGCAATGAGGCTGGAGAGGGCAAACTCATTGAACTGGACCCCGTGTACAAATGTCGTGCCCGGTCCCTCAGTTCGAGCCGGACGGGAGCTATAGGCCATCACCACACACGCCCACCGACCCAGCATAGGTCCGAGGAAGAGGGCGATGTCTCGATAGCCACCGAGGAGCATATCCAAGGCGCGTACTTTGCACGCGAGGAGGAAAAAAAGGACCAAGACGCCAAGCGCTCCACGCGCAGACGTTCTCCTCGCCGGGCCCGAGCCGCCAAACAGAGCGTCAGTACTCTTCACGACCCCATCAAGATGAACCCCTCGACTCACGACCGCCAGCAATCCAACCAGCAGGATGCTGAGCCCTGTCGTTGGGAGCACAGGCCGGAGCAACCAGTCCACCCCCCAGACCAGTGCACCGAGGAGGAGCCCAACCAGCGGGAAAAAGACTGCAGACCGCCCACAGGCCGTGGCATCAAGAGGCAGCGCTCTTTTCGTCCGGATGATGGTGAGAAAATGTAAAGCCGTCAGGAAGTTGGTCAGCATCCTGGCCCGTATACCACTTCCCCGCCTGCGCGCAAACAGCCGGAGTCAGTGCCAGCCGACGGAGCGGACGCGGCTCCTCTTGGTTTACCTTATCCCAACGACAAAAACGAGGCTCCGGCTAAAGACATGGACGCGGACGGGAAGACGCCCATCAGTACCGTACCGATTGCGGCGATCAGGATGGCCACCCCTAACGCGGAACGAAGTGAGGGCAATTCGACAATCGCCTCGCCCTCACGCATATACATATTGACGACGACGCGAATATAGTAATAGGCGGATACTACGCTATTCAGCACGCCAATGACCGCGAGCCAGATATAGCCGGCCTGCACCGCGGCGCTGAAAATATAGAACTTGCCGGTGAACCCGACCAGCGGCGGAACCCCCGTGAGAGAGAGCATAAACACGGTCATGGCCATCCCCAGGGCCGGATAACGAAAACCGAGGCCGGCATAATCGTCAAGCTCTTCATGCGGCTCACCCCTACGCCCAACAGCGACCATCACTCCGAACGCGCCCAGATTCATCAGCCCATAGGCCACCAGATAATACATCAGAGCCGCGCCACCCAGCTCCTTACCGGCCACCATGGCGACCAGGAGATAGCCGGCATGGGCAATGCTTGAATAGGCCAGCATGCGTTTGATGTTGTGCTGAACAAGCGCAGTGATATTTCCCACCGTCATGGTAAGGGCGGCTACGACCCACAGAATACCCTGCCAATCCGCATGGACCGCGCCCAAGGTATGCAGGAATATCCGGGCAAATGCGGCAAATGCGGCGGCTTTGACACCGACCGCCATAAAAGCGGTAACGGTTGTGGGTGCGCCCTGATACACATCCGGGGTCCAGACGTGGAACGGGACGGCGGCCACCTTAAATCCAAAGCCGACGATCAAGAGACCCATACCAATCAACAGCAAGGGCGAAGAGCCCTGGGTACCGACGTGTTCGGCAATAGGTCCGAGCTGCACGCTGCCCGTCGCCCCATAAATCAGGGCAATGCCATACAGCAAGAATCCGCTCGCAAACGCCCCGAGGAGAAAATATTTGAGCGCCGCTTCATGCGAGGTGAGATGTTGCCGCCAGATCCCGGCCAGGACGTATACGGCAATCGACATGGTTTCCAGACCCAGAAAGATCAAAATGAGGTCGGTGGCAGCAGCCATGACCGTCATACCGACCGTGGCAAAGAGAATGAGTGCGTAATACTCTCCGTGCCGAATCTCTGCGGTTTCGAGATAGCTCAGAGACATCAACACCGTCAGACCCGCGACCAGACAAAAGACAAGATTAAAGAACAGGGCATACGCATCGAGGGCGAACATGCCGCTAAACGACTCAACATCGTTATGGCCCCACAACAACCAGGAACACAGCGCCGTGACAACAATACCCGTCAGGCTCAGCCAGCCGAGCAGAGAGCGCTCCTCGTCCTTCATCCAGATGTCCCAGAACAGGGCCAGCATGCCGGTCACGGACAGGAGCAGGGTCGGCAGGACCGAGAGCCAATTAACGGCGGGGAGTGTCATGTCCATACTCAACCTTTTAGGTCTCTTGGGTCTGTTGGGTCGATTGGGTCGATTGAGTCTTTGGGGTCCGTTGGGTCAAGGCTCAACGAACCCAATGACTCAACGGACTCAACTGACCCAATGGACTCAACTGACCCAATGGACTCAACTGACTCCACCGACTTATTATCGGCGGTTTGATGAATCCGCGCCAAGGTGGCTTCTACCGACTTTTCCATCCGGCTGAGGAAGGGCTTGGGGTAGAGACCCATCAGCAACATCAGGGCGATCAACGGAACGAATATGGCTAGCTCGCGGCGGGACAGGTCGGTCAGCTTGGCGTTCTCCGGCTGCGTCAGCGGTCCGAAAACAACCCGCTGATACAGACGCAGCATATAGACGGCACCCAGAACAACGCCGGAAACCGCTATCGCACCGACCAGCGTGTTCGCCTGAAAGGTCCCCAAGAGGATGAGGAACTCCCCAACAAATCCGTTCAAGCCCGGCAGGCCGATCGAAGACAGCATGGTAATCAGAAAGACCGAGGCAAAGAGCGGCAGTTGTTTCCATAAGCCGCCATACTCGCTGATAAGCCGCGTATGGCGGCGTTCATATATCACGCCGACCAACAGGAAGAGGGCACCAGTTGACAGGCCATGGCCGAGCATCTGATACAGCGCGCCTTCGATCCCCTGTATATTGAACGCAAACAACCCCAGCATGACAAAGCCGAGGTGGCTGACGGACGAGTAGGCGACCAACTTTTTCATATCCGGCTGCACCAGAGCCACCAGCGCGCCATACACGATACCAACCACTGAGAGCGCCATAATCAGCGGCACCGCAGCATGGGCGGCATCGGGGAAGAGCGGCAGGGCAAAACGCAGAAAGCCATAGGTGCCCATTTTGAGCAGTACGCCGGCCAGGATGACGGACCCCCCGGTCGGGGCTTCGACGTGCGCGTCCGGCAGCCAGGTATGAAAGGGGAAGAGCGGAACCTTAATGGCAAAGGAGAGCGCAAACGCGGCGAACAACCACATTTGGGCGTTGACCGGAATCTCAAGGTCGTACAGGCGCAGCAGGTCAAAAGTGAGCGTGCCGTGTTGAGTATTATGCAGATAGGCGAGATACAGGATGGCCACCAGCATCAGCAGGCTGCCGACCATGGTGTAGAGCAGAAATTTGAGCGCGGCATAAATGCGCCGTTCGCCACCCCAGACGCCAATCAGGAAGTACATGGGAATCAGCATGACTTCCCAAAAGACATAGAAGAGAAAGACATCAACCGCGACAAAGGTCCCGATCATGCCGGTTTCCAGGATGAGAAAGAAAAAGAGATACTCCCTGACCCGCTGTTCCACGCTGCTCCAGGTAGACAGAATCACCAGCGGCGAAAGAAAGGTCGTCAGCAGCACGAGAAACAGGCTGATGCCATCAACGCCAACATAGTATTCGATCCCGAACTCGCTGATCCAGGCATAGCGCTCAACGAATTGAAACGCGGCGGTCTCGCTATCAAAGCCGGTGAACAGGCCGAGCGAGATGAAGAACGTGAGCAGCGAAGCGCCAAAGGCGGTTCGACGGACCAACTCCACCGCATTCTTGTTGAGGGCCAACAGGAAGAACGCCGTCAGCAGCGGAATGAAAACAACGAGGCTTACCACAGATAATACCCCAGAATAACGATCGCTCCACAGCAGAACGACAGAGCATAGGTCTGGACATTACCGGTTTGCCAGAAACGCAAGACCGAGCCGTTGGCCTGAATCACCTGGGCCGTGCCGTTGACCAGGCCATCAATAACGACCGTATCCCACACCTTCCACAGCCAGTCCGAGGCGGCCAGCAGAGGCCGGACAATCACCGCTTCGTACAGCTCATCAACATAATACTTGTTCAGCAACAATCGATGCAGGCCGGCGAACTGCCGGCTGAGGCGGTCGGCCCCTCCTCTACCAGGGACAAAAGGGGGGTCTTGCACATACAGCCGATACGCCAGCCCGATACCTCCCAGCCCAAGCAGGGTCGGCAGATATTTCACCAGGAGCGACACATGCGGATGCTCATGGCCGTAGAGCGGGCTGAGCAGTTCGGGCAGGGTAAAATAGCCCCCGATCACAGACAGGATAGCCAGCACCACCAGGGGCATGGTCATGACTTGGGGCGATTCATGAATATGGTGGGCAACCTCGGGATCAGAACGGTTTTCTCCCCAAAACGTGACAAAGAATAAGCGAAACATATAGAAGGCGGTCAGGCCCGCCCCCAGGGTGCCAATCAGCCACAGCAGGGGAGAACCGTGCGGACTCCCAAAGGCGTGTTCCAGGATGAGATCCTTGCTGAAAAAACCGGACAGTAAGGGAAACCCGGCAATGGCCAGACAGCCGATGGCAAACGTCCCATAGGTGGTCGGCATCTTGCTTTTCAGCCCACCCATCTTGCGGATGTCCTGCTCCTCGCTCATACCGTGGATGACACTCCCGGCACCGAGGAAGAGGAGAGCCTTGAAGAAGGCGTGGGTCATGACATGAAACACACCCGCGGCATACGCGCCCACACCCAGCCCGAGAAACATATAGCCCAGTTGACTGACCGTTGAGTAGGCCAGGACCTTTTTAATATCGGTCTGCACCAGGGCAATCGTGGCGGCAAACAGGGCGGTGACGGCGCCGACCACGGCCACCACGGCTAAGGCGGTCTGGGACAGGGAATACAGGAAATGCATCCGCGCGATCAGATAGATGCCGGCCGTGACCATCGTCGCGGCGTGAATGAGCGCGCTCACCGGCGTGGGGCCGGCCATGGCGTCCGGCAGCCAGACATAGAGCGGGATTTGGGCCGACTTGCCGGCCGCGCCGACAAAGAAGAGCAGGCAGACCACCGTCACCGTCGTCACGGGCAGCACTGAGGCGTGGGCCGCGATTTCGCTGAACGACAGCGTCCAGACACCGTGGGCCCCCAGGCTCCAGAACAACAGAAACAGGCCCAGCAGAAAACCGGCGTCACCAATCCGGTTGACGATAAAGGCCTTTTTCCCGGCACTGGCCTTTTCGTCGTCCGTATACCAAAAGCCGATGAGCAAATAGGAACACAGCCCGACGCCTTCCCAACCGACGAAGAGCAGCAGGATATTATCGCCCAGCACCAGCAGCAGCATGGCGGTGGTAAAGAGGTTGAGATAGGCAAAATAGCGCACCACATCGTCGTCGTGGGCCATATAGCCAACGGAGTAGACGTGGATGAGAAAACCGACCCCGGTGATGACCATGATCATGACACCGGACAAGGGATCGACCCGCAGCGCAATATCAACCTGTAGGGCGCCTGAGTAAATCCAGGGGTAGACACTATCGACCAGGGCACCGCCGTCCGGCAGTTGGACAAAGGCCGCAAACGCAAAGCAAAACGCCAGGAAGACCATACCCGGCGAAACCCAGTTCACGACCTGTCGGCCATAGCGCGGCCCCAAGAAGAGGTTGAACACCACTCCGAGCAGGGGAAAGAGAACGATATAGCGCAGGTACGAGACCGTCTGGACGGCGACCTCGGCCGCGTGCGGATGTTCCATCTCTACAGCACCAATCCCCGCCGATGTAGGGGCAACCCTCTGTGGTTGCCCGTGATGTCGAATGAGGACAGGCACAGGGGCCTGCCCCTACAACTCGGTAATTGTGTCATACGCTTTACCACCGCATCAGGTTGAGTTCGTCCGCGTTGACCGTTTCTCGGCCACGGAAAACGAGCAGGATGATGGCCAGCCCAACCGCGACCTCTGCCGCGGCAACCGACATGACAAAGAACACGATAATCTGTCCGTCCATATTGCCGAAATGCCGGGCCAGGGCCACAAAAGACAGGTTGACGGCGTTGAGCATGAGTTCAATCGCCATGAAGATAATAATGATATTGCGGCGCAGGAGAACGCCCGTCACGCCGATGGTGAACAGGATGCCGCTCAGAATGAGATGATAGCTGGTTGGGACCATCTGCCGCCCTCAAAGAGTATTGGGTCTATGGGGTTTGTCGGGTGTGTTGCGTCTGTTGGGTCGGACGCAAAGGACTCAACAGACGCATACATCTACTCTATCGTTTTGCCAAGACCACTGCTCCGACCACCGCGACTAAGAGCAGGATGCCGGTGATTTCAAAGGGCAGCAGATACGTGGTGAAGAGCTGACTGCCCAAGGCTTCGACCGTTCCGAAGTTCTCGGGCAAGCTGCGCTCGGCCTGCTCGGACGAGGAGCGTTGCAGCAGCAGACCCAGTTCCGCCACCAGGATGACGCCGCCGATAATAGCCGCCCGGCCCAAGCCGCGGCGTGGTGTCGGCTGGGTGTCGCTCTGCAAATTGAGCAGCATAATCACAAATAAAAACAGGACCATGATCGCCCCGGCGTACACAATGATCTGGAGCGCGGCGACCATATGAGCGTCCAGGAACAGAAAATAGACCGCCAGCAGAAAAAGGGTCAGGACCAGAAAGAGGGCACTATAGACTGGGCTGGGATGGGCAATCACCATAATCGCGATCACGACCAACGGAATAGCCAAGGCAAAGAAGGTCACGAAATCCATAGCGTCTACTCGAAAAGGAGAATAATCAGCGCGGTCAGCATAACGTTGGCCAGCGCTAGCGGGAGGAGAATTTTCCACCCCAGGCTGATGAGTTGGTCATAGCGGAAGCGGGGCAGGGTCCAGCGAATCATGATCTGGAGCCAGCAGAAGAAGAGTACCTTCAGCGTAAACGCCCCGACCTGAAGCAAGGTCACGAGGAGTGAGGGCAGCGCGAGAGTGCCGCCCCACGGAAAATGAAATCCGTCGCGCAGCAGAAACGGGACCTGCCAACCGCCGAAGAAGAGCGTGGTAATCAGCCCGGCAACGATAATGGCTTCGACAAAGTCGCCCAGCATGAACATGGCCTGCTTGGCGCCGGAGTACTCGGTGAAATAGCCGGATATCAGCTCGGACTCAGCTTCGGGCAGATCAAACGGAATCCGTTTGCTCTCGGCTATTCCGGCGGCCAAAAAGATCAGAAAGGCCACCGGTTGATAGACAATGCCCCAGGCCGGAATCCAGCCACCGATCAGCGCGCCTTGGGCGCGCGTAATCTCCTGTAAGTCCAGCGAGCCAAAGGTCAGGACCACGCCGATGAGCGCCAGCCCCAACGGAATTTCGTACGAGATCATCTGGGCGGAGCCCCGAATCCCGCCCAAGAGCGCCCAGCGATTATTGGAGGCCCAGCCACCGAGGACAACGCCGTACACGCTGAGTGAGACCATCGCCAAGACATACAGAATGCCGATGTTCAGATTGGCGGCCTGAAGCGTAATTTCCCGCCCGCCGATAATCAGCACGTCGCCAAACGGAATCACAATAAAGGTGACCAATAAGGGTACCAGGCCAATAGCCGGCGCAAGCGTGTGCAGTAGCTTGTCCGCCCCCGGAGGCACAAAGTCTTCTTTAGTAAACAGCTTGATGGGGTCAGCCACCAGGGTGTTCACGATGCCAAGATTAAAGGGGAGTTTTCCAAACACAGCGGCTCGATTGGCCCCAATCCGATCTTGCAGAACCGCGCTGCCTTTGCGCTCTACCCACAGCAGCAGCCCACCGAGATTCAACACCATCAGCACCATCAGCAGGGTCAGGCTAAACGTGATGAGAAAATCTATCATACGGCGTCTGACGTTCAGGCTCCTGGTGTGGAGGCAGATTCGGCCTGCTTTGCCAACTCATCGATCAGGCTGAGCATACTCTCCGGGGTCTGCTTCTCGTGATAGTCGTCGTTGACCTGGATAACGGGAGCGGTGCCGCACGAACCCAGGCATTCGACCTCGCTCAGTGAAAACACCTTATCGCCAGTGGTCTGACCGACTTTGACGCCGAGCCGGTCTTCCAGGCAGCGGACAATTTTTTCAGCGCCGACCAGGGTGCAGGACAGGTTGGTGCAGACCTGTACGTGACACTGCCCCATCGGCTCCTTGTAGAACATGGTGTAAAAGGTCGCGACACCCTGCACATAGGCCGGGGACAGGTCGAGCAAATCGGCAACATGCTCCATTGCGTCGGGGCTCAGATAACCGAACTCGGTCTGCGCCAGCCACAGTGTCGGCAGAATGGCCGCCTGCTTGGTCGGATAGCGCGTCAGCACTTCCTCAAACCGTTTGTGCGTTTCCGCTGAAAATCGGACAGCCATAATCTGCTCTCAGCACTTTTATGAGTCTGTCGAGTCTATTGAGTCCATGGGGTCTGTTGGGTCAAGACCCCGTAGACCCCGTATTAACGGTCACACTCCCCACCAATCATGTTGATCATGCCAAACGTCGTAATAATGTCAGAGATCAGACACCCGCGTAACATCTCGCCCAGGGCCGCCATACCGAAAAAACAGGGCGGACGAACCCGGACGCGATACGGGCGGCCGCTGCCGTCACTGACCAGATAAAAGCTGAGTTCGCCGTTGGCGCCTTCTACACTCAGAAACGCCTCTCCGGGCGGAATTTTGACGCCCTCTATGACCAGCTTGAAATGGTTCATCAGACCCTCGATATTGCCGTACACCTGTTTTTTTTCAGGCAGCGTAATACTGGGGTCATCAATACGAATCGGGCCGCTCGGAATACCGTTCAGGGCCTGCTCAATGATGGCCATGCTCTGTTTGATTTCCTCAAAGCGCACGGAGAAACGGTCGTAATTGTCGCCCTGGGTGCCGGTCGGGATGTCAAACTCAAAACGCTCATAGCCCGAGTAGGGCTGCGCCTTGCGCACATCGTAGGGGACACCGGTTGCGCGCAGCAGCGGCCCGGTGAGGCTGTACGAAATCGCATCTTCCGGAGACATGATGCCAACCCCGGACATGCGGTCAATGAATATCCGATTCTTGGACAGCAACGTGTCACAGTCACCCAGGAGGCGACGTATATCGGCAAACGCCGCCCGCACGCGCTCGGCAAAGTCCTGTGGCAGATCGTGCGTGATACCACCGACCCGGGCATAGCTGACCGTCAGGCGGGCGCCGGTCACGGCCGTGACCAGATCGTACAGGGTCTCACGCGATTCCATCAGATAGAACCCCACGGAAATCGCGCCGGCTTCAGCCGCGGCCATACCCAGACACGTCAAATGGTCAGTAATCCGCGAAATCTCACTCATGATGACCCGGATATACTGGCAGCGTTCCGGGACCTCAACGTCAAGCAGGCGTTCGGCCGTCAGGGCAAAGGCCACATTATTAATGAGTGGTGAGGAGTAATTCAGGCGGTCGGTGTAGGGGATGCAGTGATTCCAGGTGCGCTGCTCACACATCTTCTCAAAGCCGCGGTGCAGATAGCCGATCTCGACATCGCAGTTGAGTATTTTTTCCCCGTCAAGGGTGAGGTTGAATTTGATTGTGCCATGGGTTGCCGGATGGGACGGACCCATCTGCAATTCCATGATTTCAGAGGTGGGGTCGTGTTCGGCAACCTGACCCCCCTGTGTCCCCCCCGTTAGGGGGGATTGAGGGGAGTTATGAAGAAGGGGGGCCGCGGCTTCCGCCATAGGTTGTTACCCTTTATGCCATGGGTTGGTAATGGGGTCGCGTTCTTCGACCAGGGGTTGACGTTTGTTGACCGGATAGTCTTTGCGGAGCGGATGGCCGCGGAATTCTTCATACATCAGGATGCGACGCAGGTCCGGGTGGTCGGTAAACGTAATCCCAAACATATCCCAGACTTCGCGCTCCAGCCAGTCTGCCGACTTCCAGACTGACGCAGCCGAGGGCAACTGAGCACTCTCCTCCGTAAGTCGAACTTTGACCCGCAGGCGATGATTATGGGTCAGTGAATGCAGGTGGTAAACAACCTCGAAGCGCGGCTCTTTCCCGAAAAAATCAACCCCGGTTATATCGAGTAACAGGTTGAAAGCAAAATCCGGATGTTCCTTGAGCTGGCTCAAAACAGTCAGCAGGTCGTCCCGATCAATGACAATCGTATCATTCCCGTGCGAGGAATGCCGCTCTTGTATCGTGCCGGACAAGGCCGTCTCGATATGAGAGAGAATGTCTGCTTCAGCCATGTCTGCCTACGGGCTGGTCAGGTCGATTCCAGCCCCCCCTTTTTCACCTCATAGACCAAACCCACAACCAGCACGAGCACGAAGAGTAACATGGCCATGAAGCCGAACAGGCCCAACTGGCGGAAGACGACCGCCCAGGGATAGAGGAAGACCACTTCGACATCAAAGACAATGAAGAGGATAGCGGCGAGATAGAATTTGACGGAAAAGCGTCCCCACGCAGAACCGCTGGGTGGATTGCCACACTCGAACGGTTCGTCCTTGACCGCCGAGTGGGTTTTGACGCCGAGCAGCGTGCTCGCAAAGGTCATGACCAAAGCCACAACTCCACCCAGGATCAGCGCAATCAGGACGGGAACGTATTGATCCATAGCAAGCTCTTGTCAACTCCGACAGCTACGATAGGCAGCGTATGATCGTGTTGTCATCTGCCCAATGCCCTCGGCACAAGATACAGAGGCCCGGCACGGTGTCAACAACCCCAAGCACCGGCTTTCTCTACCCTAGACACGGAGCTGTGGCCCCTTCTTGCTGGTCGCTTTTTCGTGCAGGCGCGCTCGGTCCGTTCAACCGTCCACGGTTGCCTCGTCCCTTCCTTGCAGGAGGACTAGGGAGGTGGTAAACCTCTTGCACACACGCGGCCCTGGAGGATGGGCCTATATCATGGGAGAGGTGCCAGAGTCAGGCCGATCGGGCACGACTGGAAATCGTGTGTACCTCACGGTACCGAGGGTTCGAATCCCTCCCTCTCCGCCAGTGGTGATAGCTAGGTCCTGCGCAAGGGAAGCCGGGAAATCCGTCAGGTCCGGAAGGAAGCAGCGGTACCGGAACTCTCCCTGTGCCGCAGGGTAGCCTAGCTATCACCCCTGACGACAGTAGAGTGACATCGCAGCGTAACACACCGGACAACTCCAAACCCTCGGCCATGCTATGAGCTATCTCGTTCTTGCCCGGAAGTGGCGCCCTCAGACGTTTGATGACGTCATTGGGCAGGAGCATGTCACGCGCACCCTGCGGAATGCGATTCGCAGCGAGCGCGTGGCGCATGCTTTCTTGTTTACCGGGCCGCGCGGAGTGGGGAAAACAACCACCGCCCGACTCTTGGCCAAAGCCCTGAATTGTAAGCAGGGGCCGACGCCGGAGCCGTGTAACGCCTGTAGCCAGTGTGAGGAGATCACGAACGGCAGCGCCATTGATGTCCTGGAAATCGATGGTGCCTCGCATACCGGCGTGGACAATGTGCGAGATTTGACCGAAGGGGTGCAGTACCGACCAGCCACGGGCCGCTTTCGGGTGGTCATTATTGACGAAGTCCATATGCTCTCGAATGCCGCCTTCAACGCCCTGCTGAAAACGCTGGAAGAGCCGCCGCCGCACGTGAAATTTATTTTTGCGACTACGGAATCGCATAAAATTTTGCAGACCATTCTGTCGCGCTGCCAGCGCTACGACTTCAAGCGTATCCCGCTACGCGACCTCATACAGCAACTCGAACATCTGACACAGGCAGAAGGCTTTGAATGCGATGAGGCCGGGCTGGCCCTGCTCGCGCGAGAGGCCGACGGAAGTTTACGCGATGCCGAGTCACTCCTCGACCAAGTAGTCGCGTGGAGTAATGGCCGAGTCGATGAGGCGGCGGTCAGAGATGCCCTGGGCGTGGCCGACCGTCAGGCCCTGTTTCGGGTGGTGGAAGCGATCCTGGCCGAAGACCCGGCTCAAGTGCTCCGGCTGACCGGCGATCTGTATCAATACGGCTATGATCCGCGTCGCCTGTGTCACGATCTGCTCACACACTTCCACGACCTCGTGGTTGCCAAAGTGAGTGCTGACGTGTCGGTTCTGGCCGACCTGCCCGACCACGAGGTTGAGATCGTCCGCAAACAGGCCGCCCTGCGCTCGCGGGAAGATCTCCAGCGCTTCTTTGCCGCTCTGTTAGAGACGGAAGAGGCCGTGCGGAAGTCGGCCTATACCCAGCTCGTCATTGAGATGGCGCTGGTCAAGCTGGCCAGCCAGCCACCGGTTCTGCCGATTCAGGAAGCGCTGACCAAACTGGAAGAGTTGCAAACCCAATTGGGAAGCAGCAGCAGTCGCCCGGCCCCGGCAAGACAGCAACGCTTTCGGCCTGCCGCTTCAGCTGGGTCTGTTGGGTCTATTGAGTCTGTTGAGTCTGTTTGGTCTTCGGGTCTCAAGGACCCAAAGGACTCAAAGGACCCAAAGGACTCAAAGGACCCAAAGGACCCAAAGGACCCAACCGCAGAGCACTTGGAACAGGGCGAGCAGTGGGACGGTTTTCTGGCCACGGTGCGGAGCAGGAAAATCTCGCTCTTTTTCGCTCTGAAGGCGGGCTATTTGCTCGACGTGACCCCGACCGCTTTACAGATTGGAGTGGACAAGGACCCCTATCTGAAAGAGTTGTTACGCCAAGAGAATCGGACCGTTTTGGAGGAGTCTGCCGAACAGTTTTTCGGGCGTAAGCTCAGCGTTGAAGTGCAAAAGGAGAGACCCGGGCCGGCCACAAAACAGCCCAACTCACCACCAGGGGAGGGCGACCGGCCGCAAAAGAGCGCCCCAGACCCGGCAGGCTCGGTAGACCCACTCGTCAGAACCGCGCTGGACATTCTTGGCGGAGAAATCCAGACAAGGCGGCCGTCAAGAGCAAGCGGAACCTAGACACGGAAGACGTGGAGGACACAGCATGGCACACAATATGGGAGATATGATGAAGCAGGCCCAGCAGTTGCAGGCCAAACTGGCTCAGATTCAGGAAGAGGCCGGGAAAAAGACGGTTGAAGCCTCAGCCGGTGGCAGCATGGTCACGGCGACGGTGAACGGCAAGTTGGAGCTCGTCGCGCTGCGTATTGATCCGGCAGTGGCCTCAGCCGATGATGTCGAAATGCTGCAAGACCTCGTTACCGCCGCAGTGAACGAGGGCATTCGGCAAGCCCAGAGCATGATGGCCACTGAAATGGGAAAAGTCACCGGCGGACTCAAGATTCCTGGGCTGAACGCGTGAAAGAGGAAACGTGTCCAGCCTTTGCATGTCTGTTGGAGGACACGCTTCCTCTTGAGAGCATTGACGATGAGGGATGTAAAAGAGTAAACGTATCCAGCATCTGCATCTTTATTGGAGGACACGTTTACTCTTTATGACGACGCTGACCCCCGCCCTGGCGCGCCTGGTCCAAGAGTTGGGGAGACTGCCGGGAATTGGAGAGAAAACCGCGACGCGCTTGGCCATGTTCATCCTGGGCGCGGGGCGGGACTATGTCGAAAGTCTGGCCGAGTCCATCTGGGCGGTGAAGACCGAGACCACCCTATGCCAGGAATGCTTTGGGCTGGCTGAGGGCGAGCGATGTGCTATTTGTCGCGACCCGCAGCGGAGTGCCGAGTCGATCTGCATCGTCGAAGAACCGGCCGACCTGATGGCCGTCGAGCGGGCGCACGAATATACGGGTCGCTATCATGTCCTGCACGGCGTTTTATCCCCCCTCGATGGTATTGGGCCGGATGAACTCAAGATTGCTCCCCTCCTGGACCGCCTGCGCTCCGGTACGGTGAAAGAGGTCATTATTGCGACCAACCCCAATGTCGAAGGCGAGGCCACCGCGTTGTATTTGGCCAAGGTCATCAAGCCGCTGGGCGTCCAGGTGAGCCGGATTGCCCATGGCATTCCGATGGGCGGCGATGTGGAATACACCGACGCGGTCACCCTCGGCCGGGCGATTGAGGGCCGGCGAGAGATGTAATCCCACCTTTACTCTTATTTTTTCCTTTGCTAAAACTGCGCTGGCAATAATACTGCCTGCTGGGTTGCCGGATCTTTGGTCGTGTCTCCAGCGTTATTGAATACCCTGACAACTGGGTCCGTTCGTAGCTCTCCCAGGTCGCTTGCTCTCCCCTTCACTTCGATCGCAAAAATCATTGGGCGGGTTGACCGCGCCGTTGACAGCGCACTCTCGATCTGGCTTCTAATGTTGAGCAGGGATCGGGCCTGAGTTTGTAGTGCTTCGCCTTCGCTAAGTTGGTCCTCCGAATACGAACTCAAAAATTTCTCAAGCCGCACATCGTTGGCGGCAACTGCGTCCTCAAGAAAGGATAGTGCGCTAAAACCGATTGCGTACCAGGCGGAATTTCGCGATCCGGTTGTACAAACTGCCAGTCCAGGGGATCTTTATGAACTGATTCTCGACAAGGTGTCGGAAAATGCGGAGGGTGCACAATGACATACAAAACCAAACGGAATATACTCAGTCGGCCTCTATACATGCTACTGGCGGTGGCGCTATGCGTCGGAGTGGTGTCTCGCGTAAACGCGGCCTACTACCCGACTGGCGGTGACCTTTACTACAATGGCCATCTCTACTTAGACTCCTATTTCTACTGGACTTCATTGGGACCATGGTCGATCTCGAACCCTGGGTACGAGCACGACCTGTGGGTTCACAATCCAAATTTTTTCGTATCTACATGCGTCTCGTACACCAATCTGCCGAGTGGGTACAATGATTGCCCCACAGCGGGCATAGGCGACCCCAACGGTCCGGTCTTTAGCTTTGGATCGTTCGATGCCGACGCTGTGTCTGACAGTACATATTATTGGGGGGCATGGGAGTTTTATACGCACGGCTCAGCCGGGACCACACCGTTCAATCTACAGGGTCAGGAAAATGAAAACACTTGTTTGGGTCTACCGACAATCTGGTGCATGTATGCAACTCAGACGCACAATTTGATCACTGGATGGCATATGAATTGGGGAGGATATCCAGGCATTATAGACTTTTGACGGAGCAGATGAACATGGTGATAACTGAGCTACAAACATGCGGCGACTAGCGGCCTCTTTGGCAATTGTCCTTCTGGCGGGCGCTGTCGGCTTCGCAGTCACGAAGTTGGCAGCGCCCAACCAAGCGTCGTCGTTAACGGCCACGGAGGAAACTATCACCGACGAAATACTAGCCTCTGCACTGCGTTGCTTAGATAATCCGATCCAACGCTTTCCGATTCTACAGTACGGGGTGGATTCGCTCGTACCCCTACCACGCGGGAACTCCCAGTTCGAAGCGAATATCGCTATTTCGGACGAGCGACCGGGAGCCTCTCTTACTCCTGGCAAGAGCCGTCTGAGTCGCGATCGGGGTAGCTACCGCGCAGAAGTGACGGCGTATACGATATTCGCTATTCCGCTTTATACGATCCTCGTCGAGACTCCGGGCGAGTGTTCGGTCGTTAGGTAAGAGCAGAGCGAGGCAAGAAACGGCGCCAGGAATGTTTTGGGCTGGCCGAGGGCGATCAGTGTGCCATTTGTCGCGACCCGCAACGGAGTGCCGAGTCGATCTGCATCGTCGAAGAACCGGCCGACCTGATGGCCGTCGAACGCTCGCACGAATATACGGGTCGCTATCATGTCCTGCACGGCGTTTTATCCCCACTTGACGGCATTGGGCCGGATGAACTCAAAATTGCCCCCCTCCTGGACCGCCTGCGCTCCGGTACGGTGCAAGAGGTCATTATTGCGACCAACCCCAATGTCGAAGGAGAAGCGACCGCATTGTATCTGGCCAAGGTCATTAAGCCACTGGGCGTCCAGGTGAGTCGGATTGCCCACGGCATTCCGATGGGCGGCGATGTGGAGTATACCGACGCGGTCACCCTCGGCCGGGCGATTGAGGGCCGGCGAGAGATGTAATCCCACCTTTACTCTTATTTTTTCCTTTGCTAAAACTGCGCTGGCAATAATACTGCCTGGCTCTAATCCTCGGTAGCTCAATCGGCAGAGCAATCGGCTGTTAACCGATGGGTTGTTGGTTCGAGTCCAACCCGAGGAGCCAACTTCTGACTGTCCAATCTGGCGACTCGTCAGCGAACGTAAGACCCCGAGGGCTGACCCCTCGGGGTCTTGTCGTATCTACCGTGTTTTCAAGGAGTTTCGCCCTCTCCTACATGCTCCTCGATTCTCCGGTTCGCAAATTCGACCTGGGGTCGCGTGTGTGCTAACCTGAGGCCGATTTTTCAACGAGAGAGGATTGTCATGAAGTTTGCTATGACCGTTGCGGCTGTTGCCGCGTTGCTGTTGATCGCCACGCAGGGCGCGAACGCCGACGAAGTGAATGGGCAGATGTGTCAGGACGAATTCAACGACCGCAGTCCTGCTAGGAATACGTGTATTCAGGTGGAGGTCAGGCATGCGGGAGGTGACAGATGTAGGCTAAGGGGCCGTTGCGAGAACAGGGGCGGGAGGCACCAGGACACGGAAATAACTGTGCGTTATGACCATCTCTACAGATTGAACAATTGCAATGGCAAGTTTAAAGACGGGTCTTGCTGACGAAAACCGCAAAGGTGACCGCTAGCCTGCCCTGAATTTTCCTTCTACCGTTTCTAACGGGGGTTCGAGGGGGTTTCCCCTCGCCAGCCTCGATGGGCCATGAAGTGGCCCCAAGAGTAGGCTGGCTTAGTTTCTGGATCGTTACGATTTCTAGGGTGTGTTTCTCGTAGCGAAACACAAAATCGTCACCGTAGCGCACGCGAATGGGAGCGGGAATTTGCGCTTCTAGCGTCTGAAAGGCCCGATCACAGACCTCTATCGTCTCTCGGAATATAGTCTCACTCATAAAAGAACCTCGCCATACTTGGCTTGAAACATCTACCTTCTCCAGCCAAATGGCCATCTTCAGGGGCATGGCCGCGTGTGGCCGCCCGTCATGCCTGCGAAAGCAGAAATCCAGGTTCTCCGCCGCCGGATAGGCCCTTCGACTTCGCTCCGCTCCGCCCTTCATTACGGTTGCCATGACCAGTCTGACTAGCTAATATGACGCCGTGGCGCTCACCTATTCAATCTACGAAGCAAAGGCGCGGTTTTCCGAGGTCATTCGGCAAGTGCGCGAAGGCAAGACCGTCACGGTCTCGTATCGAGGAGAACCAGTGGCAGAAATCCACTCGATCCGGGAGCGGCGCAAGCCGACGCTCGACGAGCGGTTGAAGGACCTCGAACGTAGCGGCTCCCTGGTTCGTTCGGCCCTCCCGAGGAGGACGTTCGAGCCGGTTGAACGACGGCCCGGCGCACTATCGAGGTTTCTCGCAGAGCGCGCCGAGAGGGAGGGGGGGAGAAGACTGTCCCGTTTTTACTGGTCAGAATTTTCAAACTGAGACACTACCTCATGCATCCATGCACGATTCGGGCAAGCTGGCCGCTACGGCTAATTCGTGAGACCCAGGAGATACCGAATGCCACCGAAAGACCCACACTCCTTAAAGAGATGCCTGCTTATCTTGTCGATCTCCTTGTTCAGTTTTGCCAATGTCGCGTTCGCAGAACCGACGCACCTGGTGGTCAATGATTCTCCAAACGCAGACGATTGGTCTATTCAGGACCGTTTGGTTGTTGGGCAGAAACTGTACGGAGATCGCGATTATGTTGGCGTGGCGGTCCCAAAGGTATTGCGCGGAGTGCCGTGGATAAGACCTGCGAATGATTCGAAGCGCTCCTCTCATTCCCCAGTCGCAACGTTTGAAGTAACGGTTGATTCCCGAGTTTTTGTCGCCTGGGATCAAAGACTGCCGCCGGCGACCTCATGGATTGGTTCTTGGACCTCCACCGACGGAAAATTGGGCACGTCCGAGGGCAATCACTATGAACTGTATTACAAGGATTATGCAGAGGGTGACGAAGTAGAGTTGCATCCCCTGAACTTCTCGAACTCAAGCAGCATGTACCTGACTTTCGTGCGACCAAAAGTCATTTCTGACCTCCATGTTTATGACTCACCGCACGCAAGCGATTGGTCAGTTGAAGGGCGTTTGCAAACGGGTCAAGACAAGTATCATGGACGAACCGCCGAGTCATTCTTCGATGACCGCATCGGCTCCGTTCCCGATGACCTGGCAGATTCGGAGTGGATCAAGCCCCATGTGGATTCGAATGCATACTCCGAGCCAACCCTCGCACGATTTGAAGTCAATGTGGATTGTCAAATTTGGGTCGCCTGGGACCGCACCCAAGCGACGCCAACTTGGTTGCAAGACGCTGGCTGGGGCTCAAAAAACCTGGCGCTTAATCACGGAGATTACACTTTTTTTGTCAGAACATACACCGCTGGTGATGAGGTAAATTTGGGTCCCGCATCCGCCAACGGCGACATGTATCTCACTGTGGCGAAGCCATTATCACAACTGAACAGATCTGTCATCACATCGTTAGTTGTCAATGACACCGCCAACATGGCGGATTGGAGTCTGCAGAATGGCCTGACCGTTGGTGATCGCCTGTACGGCGATCGGGAATACAGACTTAGAACACTGCCGGATCGCTTGTACCAACTGCCGTGGATAAGACCTGCGAATGATTCCAAAGGCTCATCGCTGACGGATTTGGCGAACTTCCAGGTGACACAGGATTCGACGATCTTTATCGCCTGGGATCACCGCCGAACACGACCGCAGTGGCTTTCATCGGAATATACCGATACCGATTTGTACATGGATCTAAAGCCAGAGGAGCACCACTATCACATCTACGCAAAAGACGTTTCTGCTGGTGACACAGTGACGTTAGGCCCGATTGGACATACGAGCGGGGTTTCAATGTACATTCCAATTGTAGAGCCAGCATTCCTAAAGCCGCTCGATGATCCGTGGGTGATCGTGGACGGATTGAAAGACTACATTGCGGAGACGGAGCCGACCTTTCCGAGTAATACGTGTAACATTGAAGACTTTGGAGCAGTCGAGCACGACACGCCAGTCTCTGCCAACATCACGGCGAACACCAATGCGTTCAAGGCTGCAATTGAACATTGCGCAAATCTTGGGGGCGGGCAAGTCGTCGTGCCTGGAGGCGACTACTTTACTGGACCGATAGAGCTAAAAAGCAATATTAATCTTCACGTGAGTGACGGTGGTAGGATACACTTTACAGAGAACCCAAATGCCTACTTGCCGGTCACGTTGGCGCGGTTCGAAGGCCTCGAGTTGATGAATTTTCGCCCACTCATTTCAGCAAACGGTGTGGAAAACATCGGCATCACAGGTTCCGGAGATGCAGTGATCGACGGGCGTTACAGCCACGGCTGGGATGATTGGTTTTCAAAGGAATCATCAGCTAAGACCCATTTGGAGTCGTTGAGCGATAGCCATACCCGCGCACGGGACCGGATATTTGGTGGCATTGTGGCAAACGGAGACTCGGACAAAGTGTCTTGGCTTCGGCCACACATGTTTCAGGTGATCAATACGAAAAATATTGTCGTGAAAGACATTCAATTGGAAAACTCGCCCATGTATTTCATCAATCCGATTCTGTGTCAAAACCTGAATATCGAAAACATCACAATCACAGGACACGGGCACAATAACGACGGTATTGATCCCGGATCATGCGAGTACATCTATATACGAAATTCCACACTCGATACGGGGGATGATAACATTGCAGTTAAATCAGGCGCTGACGAAGACGGACGCCGTATCGGTCACGCGACCAATAGTGTGGTCATAGAAAACATGGATATGGCCGATGGCCATGGCGCCGTGGTCCTTGGCAGCGAAATCGCGGCCGGAGTACGTAACGTGTATGCACAAAACATCAAGGCCGGTGTAACAGAGGGAGGCCATACACCAGAGAGTGAAAACCTTTTGCGAATAAAGTCCAACTCGCAGCGAGGAGGCGTCATTGAGCGAATTTATGTTCGTAACACCGACCCGGCGCACTATTACATCGGGCAGCTCAGTCAGTCCGCGTTGCGGATAAATAAGCTGTACTCAAACGACGGTAGCGACACCGATGGAGACTATCCGCCGGTAGTTCGTAATGTTACATTGGAGGATGTCCACATCGATAGGGTCGACAACGTGCTGTACCTGCGTGAACTGCCGAACGATCCGGACCCTGGCTTTAAGTCGGAAGTTTGGAACATTCAGTTCAAGAACAGCACAATTGACCATGTGGACAGTTCCAAAGAGTGCGATGTGAATAGCGACAAGGGGTGGACGCTAACGAACGTCACTATAGAAGGCAGGGACGGATGTGCCTCCCACTAATCGTAGCGGCAACCTTAACGCAGCAACCCATAGTCTTTTCTCCTGGGTTGGTGTAGGCGCTTGGCGCGTAACGAGTATAAGAGCCATAGACAAATGAGCAGAAACAGTGTCAGGAACCGTATTGCTATTTCCTGGGTCGGCTTTGAGGGCGGCGTGACCCGGTTTGCATACGTCTGGAGAAGGGGTCAGCTGATCTCGACGAGCTGAAGATCAAACGTCAGGTCCTTGCCCGCCAGAGGATGATTAGCATCGAGCGTGACGGTCGAGTCGGACAGCCCAAGGACTGAGACCGCTATCGATTGGCCATTTTTCTGCTTGATTTGGAGGCGCTTTGTTCATGGGACCTCCCTTGACTGTGACTAGGAAGATGATGATTTTAGCTACTCTGCGGCGCGGGCTGCCACCTCGTTTCGGGTTGCCACGCGCTACACCGCCCCGCGCGAGCCGCCGCTCAGACTTCGACGAGCTCGAGAATGATGCCGTCCGGATCCCGGAAGCAGCAGAACTTGAAGTCGCCGAAGCCGGGGAAGTGCGGCGTCTGCGGGGGCGAGAGAGACGCCCCGCCCTTGTCCTTTAGATCGCCGTAGGCCGTGTCGATGTCGCCGACTTTGAGCGCGATGCGCCCGATCCCGTTGTTGCTGCACTCGGGTCCTGCGTGATGGAAGTAGATCGTGCGGATTCCACCCCGCTTACCCCGTCCCGACCCCATCCAACGCAGCTTCCGTATCCCTCCGGTTCCCCGAATCACTGGCGCAGCGCCTGGGTTGGCGACAATGGCCGCCTCCATGGCTTGTCGATTTGCTTCCGACATGAGCTTGCGTACCGCTCGCTCATACGTCTTGGTGAAGAAGACCGGCCGGGCTTACAGCAGCGACACCCCCTCAAGCCGTGCGGCCTTCTGGTCGAAGGTGTACAGCGGCTGGGCTCCGGACCGTTCGGCCGCCGCCAGGATCATCAGGTCGGAAAATCCAGGGCCACTCGCCCGATACCGGAACACCGCCCGGGCGACATCGTTGGCCTCCTCGATCACCAGACCCTCGGTTGCCACGAGTTCTTCCACTATCGTTGCAATCCGGTCACGAGAAAAACCATAGGCCCGTTCCAGCACCCAGACGAGTTCAACCATCACCTCACGGCAGATGTAGCCGGGCCGTTCGCCCGTGAGCGATTCCAGGAGCGCGCGGGCGGCGTCGGCTTGCTGTACATCGTCGCGGACCAGATAGCGCACGAGGACGTTGGTGTCGAGTGCGATCATCCCTCACATGCCCCGTCGGCTACAGCCTGCTCCATTTCCTCCAACGTGACGGCGGAACCGTCATGCCGCAGGGCGCCGAACAGCCGGCTGATGGGACGCACGGGCAGAAGGCGCACCTCGCCGTCGGTGATGACGTAGCGAACCCGGTCCCCAGCTTGCAGGCCGAGTGACTCCCGAACAGGCTTGGGCAGTGTCGTTTGGCCCTTCTTCGTAACGGAGGATTCAATCATGACTATGCTCCTAATGCCTTTTAATATATTGATTTGCCTTACTAAAATCAATTAAGAAAGGATTATTGACTATATGTCATACCTTCATGAACCTTCATCAGCCGGTGACCGAACACGCGTTGTCGGTGGGCGAGTTTGTTCGCCAAGACAGCCATATCGCAACCCTGGTCGCGCTCGACCCACTGTATGATTTTAGCTACTCTGCGGCGCGGGCGGCCACCTCGTTTTGAGTTGCCAGGCGCTGCGCCGCCCCGCGCAAGCCGCCGCTCAGACTTCGACGAGCTCGAGAACGATGCCGTCCGGATCCCGGAAGCAGCAGAACTTGAAGTCGCCGAAGCCGGGGAAGTGCAGCGTCTGCGGGGGCGAGAGAAACGCCACGCCCTTGTCCTTTAGATCGCCGTAGGCCGTGTCGATGTCGCCGACTTTGAGCGCGATGCGCCCGATCCCGTTGTTGCTGCACTCGGGGTAAGGCCGGCCCGTCGTCGCGGGCTCGATCCATTGCTCGACGTCGATGAGCAGCGCATCCTCGTCGTCACCGAGGCGTATGAGCGCCCAGCGCATGCGACCGTTCCCTTCGTAGCCAAAACCCCTGGCGATGATGGGATCGTCGGTTGTGACCTCACCGTAGACCACGGAAAAGCCCAGCACGTCGCAGTAAAACGCGAGCGTTCTGTCCAGATCCTCTACCACGATGTTGACGTGAAATATTCCCTGCAGCATGGCTTGCCTCCTCTTTCGTTGATAATGGCCGCGGCGCACGCCTGCCAGAGCGCCTATCCGCTCACGGACGTGGCGGATGCGGGCGACTTGCGTTCGTCTGGAGGAGGGGTCAGCTGATCTCGACGAGTTGCAGATCAAACGTCAGGTCTTTGCCCGCCAGAGGGTGGTTGGCATCGAGCCTGACGGTCGAGTCGGACAGCCCAAGGACTGAGACCGCTATCGATTGGCCGTTTTTCTGATTGATTTGGAGACGCTGGCCAACTTTCAGTTTGACGCTATCCGGAAATTGATTGCGCCGGACCTCGGTGGTCATCTCGTCCCGATGGGGACCGTAGGCTTCCGCAGCCGGAACGAGGACGGTCTTTGATTCCTGGGGACGCATCCCAATGACGGCCTGCTCAACCCCGTGGAGCACCTGGCCTTTGCCAATGGTAAATTGCAAGGTCTCACGCTCCACGGAGGAGTCGAAGACTGACCCATCGTCGAGTCTGCCGGTATATTGAACGCGGACGGTATCCCCGTCCTTTGCCCTAATCATGGGACTCCTCCTGAGAAGCTAAGCGCCGCTTTCCTTGAAGAGTAAACGTGTCCTCCAAAAACATGCAGATGCTGGACACGTTTACTCTTTCTACCAATTGCGGTCGCCGCCATCCCTCCTCGGGCCTCGTGAGCGTTCTCTTTGCGGCCGGGCTTCGTTGACGGTCAACGGCCGCCCTTGCAGTTCATTGCCGTTCAGGCGCTCTATTGCCGCTTGCGCTTCCTCTTGATTTTCCATTTCAACAAAGCCAAACCCCCGCGATTTTCCAGAGAACCGATCAGTAATGATATTGACCGATGTCACTGCGCCTGATTCACTGAAGAGGGCTTCGAGCTCTTCCTGCGTGGTACCGAAGGGAAGATTACCAACAAAGATTTTCATACTATTCCTTTCTAGGGGAGGAGGTCCTCCTGAAACGTACAAAGCCCTGAGAACCATATGAGAAGGTCCCCAGGGCTTATGATCGTGCGAACCAGCTCAACTCGACAGGGGAGCAACTGTCTCCGCTCCCTTTCTTCCTGATAGAACTGTATTGCTTTTTCGCGTTGAACGCAACCGTGCGAACGGCGGCTCGTGTCTCACACGAAAATTTCTCCCTCCTCTCGCACTCCCACCGGAAACGAACGGTGCCGCGTTCGGCGTGATCCCGTCGCGTTACCACTCAGGGCGTGCTTCCATCTTTCCGGTAACTCTTTTACAGTGAAGGTGTATTACTCTGATGTCGAGCGGAGGAGCACACACGATGTTTGTTGTCACGAACCGGATTCCCGTTGCGGAAGGACATGAAGCAGACTTTGAGGATCGGTTTCGGCACCGAGCCCATCTGATCGACCAGTCCCCAGGGTTTATCAAAAACCTGGTGATGCGACCGGTCCAGCGCCGGTTCAACCACCAGACGGGTGAGTGGGAAGAAAAAGAAGAGCAGGGGTTTTATCTGGTCCAGACCTATTGGGAGAGCGAGCAGGCGTTTTGGGACTGGACAAAAAGCGAGTCCTTCCGCATCGCCCATAGCAACCGTCCGCCCGCGGAAATGTTTGCCGGCGCAAATGTGCTGGAAATCCATGAAGTGGTGCTGAACACGGAAGCAAACGACTAGGCAGAACCGGGGCGGAGGAGGCATGGATCAGCAACACGAGCAGATAGCCGAACGCTTTCGGCGCATCATGCCACGCGTCGATTTCTGTTCGCTCCGCATTGTGCGCGAGCGCTCGGAGTCGCTGGCGATCCGTCAGGATGTCTTACAGCCCGTATCGAACGGCGACGACCTGGGAGCCATGGTGACGGTCATCCAGCAGGGTGGCTGCGGCTATGCCGGAACGAGCGACCTGACTGAGACGGGATTGAGTCGCGCGCTCGAACACGCCCAGGGGTGGGCGCAGCGCAGCGCGGAGCGGAGCGTGACGGACTTCTCTCAGGTGGGCTTTACCCATCCGCAGGGTGAGTATGAGACGCCGGTAGCTGTCGCCTGGGACACGGTCTCCCTGGCCGATAAAATCGCGCTGCTCCAGCAGGAGAGCGCCCGTCTGCAGGGGGGGCTTGGGGGACCCTTCCCCCACAAAAAAAAGGACGAGCGGATTGTCGATTGGGAGGCCAGCCTGTGGCATACGCGGAGCGACACGCTGTATATCACGAACGATGATGCCCGTATCCGCCAGCGGGGCTGCTATACCGTCCCGATGCTGAGCGTCACCGCCAACGCCGGCACAGAGACGCACACGCGGACCTTCGGCGGACGCGGCTATTGCCGCCAGGGAGGACTGGAAGTCCTGGACCAGACCGGATTTTATACGGTTGCGCCGCAACTCAGCGCCGAGGCGGTCCAGCTCCTGAGTGCGCCCGATTGTCCGGCCGGACGGATGAACGTGCTCCTCGCCCCGGATCAGATGATGCTTCAGATTCATGAGTCGATCGGCCACCCGCTTGAGCTTGATCGCATTCTCGGGGATGAGCGCAACTATGCCGGGACCAGCTTTGTGACGCCGGACATGTTCGGCACCTACCAGTACGGCTCGGACTTGCTGGATATCACCTTTGATCCCTCCCGACCCGAACAGTACGCCAGCTATCAATTCGACGACGACGGCCAGCCCGCCCGGAAAGAGTATCTGATCAAGAACGGCCGCCTGCTGCGCGGGCTGGGCGGGGCGGTCTCACAGGCGCGGCTGGGCCTGCCCGGCGTTGCCAACGCCCGCGCCGATACGTGGAACAGGCCGACGATTGACCGCATGGCGAATCTGAATCTGGAACCGGGAGTGTCCGATTTTTCGTCCATGGTCGGCGCTATCGAGCGGGGCGTGTATATGAAGACCAACTGTTCCTGGTCCATTGATGATTCGCGCAACAAGTTCCAGTTTGGCTGCGAGTGGGGCCAGTTGATTGAAGACGGCAGGCTAACAACGGTGGTCAAAAAACCAAACTACCGAGGGGTATCGGCCACGTTCTGGCGCAACCTGGCCATGGTCGGCAACCTGGACAGTTATGAGGTGCTCGGCACCCCGTTCTGTGGCAAGGGCGAGCCCAATCAGGTCATCCGGGTTGGGCATGCCGCTCCGGCCTGCGTGTTCTCGGACGTTGAGATCTTTGGGGGCGAGTAAAAAAGAGTCTGTTGAGTCTCGGCAGCCCCAAAGGACCCAATGACCCCAAGGACCCAAATGACCCCAAGGACCCAATGACCCAAAGGACCCAAATGACCCCAAGGACCCAAATGACCCCAAGGACCCACAAAGATGCAGGAGTATTTCTACCAGCTTGCTGACTTCATCATCGGCCATCTGACCGGAGAGGAGCACGCGCTGTGTCATTTTGCGGCTGAGGACTCGGACTTCGTGCGCTTCAATCACAGCGCCATCCGCCAGGCGGGAACGGTGGCGCAACGTTCCATCGCCATTGAACTCATTGTTGGACAACGTCACGCAGCCGGGGATATCAGCCTGTGCGGCGACTTTGCCGTGGACAGTCGGCGCACCCGCGCCGTGCTGGACAGCCTACGCACCCAGCTTCCCCATCTACCCGAAGACCCGCATTTGCTGTACGCGACCGAGGTCCAATCGAGTGAACATCACGGCGAAAACCGGCTGCCGGAAGAACGGGGAATGATCGTCGACGCCGTCCTGCAGGCCGGACAGGGGCGGGATCTGGTTGGCTTTTACGCGGCCGGCGGCATACACGCGGGTTTTGCCAATTCCTTTGGCCAGCGCAACTGGTTCTCGACCTATACCTATAGTGCGGACTGGAGTTTCTATCTCAGTGGCGACAAAGCAGTGAAAACGGCGGATGCCGGCTTTGTGTGGAATCCGAACGTCTTTCAACACAAGGTCGATACCGCAGCCCGGCAACTGGCCGCGCTTTCCATGCCGGCCAAGACCATTACACCGGGCCGCTACCGGGTGTATCTCGCGCCCCCGGCCGTGTGTGAGATCATGGACCTGCTGAATTGGGGCGGATTCGGCCTCAAGGAGCAAGAGACGAAACAAACGCCGCTGATCAAGATGACCCAGGAGGGAGCGGAGCTGCACCCGGCTGTCACGCTTATTGAAAATACGCAGGACGGAGTCGCTCCGAACTTTCAGGAGGATGGCTTTCGCAAACCGGACCAGGTCCAGCTCATCACCCACGGTCGCCGGGGAGACTGTCTGGTGTCGCCCCGGTCTGCCAAGGAATATGGCGTAGCAACCAATGGGGCGTCGAGCTGGGAGGCGGCCGAATCCATTGAGATGGCCGCAGGGGAACTGACGCAGGATACGCTGCTGGCGCAACTGGACACCGGCCTCTATATCAACAATTTATGGTATCTGAACTATTCGGACCGGGCGGCCTGCCGCATGACCGGCATGACCCGGTTTGCCACCTTCTGGGTGGAAAATGGCGAGATTCAAGCGCCGCTCAATGTGATGCGGTTTGACGAATCGCTCTACCGCATGCTAGGGACGAACCTGATTGGCATCACCGCCGAGCGTGACTATCTGCTCGATCCCAACACCTATCATGCCCGCTCAACCGGCAGCAGCCGACTGCCGGGACTTTTGATCGACGCCTTCACCCTGACCTTGTAGGGAACCCGTCCCTCTCGGGGGTATGAAAGGGACTCGTGAACCTTCCCCTCCCAGCGCGCGTCACAATCTGTCTGGTTCTGTTCCTGCTGGGGGTATCGTCCGCCGCGGCCCAGGACCAGACCCTCACCGGCTGGTTCAGCTTCACCGTCGCCGATTATCCGACCGAGTCCGGTCTTGCCTCTGAAATCACCTACGAGTTGACTGAAGACTCGGGCGAGCGGTACGAACTCCTGATTGATATCGAACTCATGCAGCCGCTCGGCGGCCCGGTGACGGTGAACCGCAAGCGGGTGACAGTCGTAGGGGCATGGGAGCATGACCCGCTCTGGTTCCGAGTCCGCTCCATTGAGCTGGCTCCGTCGCCCTTGACCGACACACCGGGGAGGACCTTTACCACCTGCGTCGATTTTCTGTCGGCCTCACGTCATCTCTTCGGATCGGGGCGAGACACCGCCAGTGTCCAGGTCAAGGCGACGAGTGATTGTGCCTGGTCGGCAACGAGCCACGCTGGGTGGCTGCGCATCACGTCCGAGGGTACGGGAAGGGGCTCCGGCAGTGTCCGTTATACGGTGGCGGCTAACCCCAGCCCTGCTGTCCGAACTGGCACACTCAGCATTGACGGTTGGACCTTCACAGTGACTCAGGCAGGAACCAGGGATCGCCTGTTTGCTGACAACATGGAGAGTGGAACAGAAGGCTGGACTGAGTCTTCTTGTGAGCCACGCCCCTGTTCTAGTGGTTCTCCCTGGGCGCTGACCAGGACTTCCTCCCGGAGCGGGACACGTGCCTGGACGGACAGTCCTGGGGAGAATTATCAGCATAACCAGAATGTTATCTTGTGGTCTCCGGTTATTGATCTGACCAGGGTGACTTCGGCCACCCTGACCTTCTGGCATCAGTACGACTTTGCCAGTGGCGATCAGGGCAGTGTGTGGATTGCACGGCAACAGGAGGATGGAAGCTGGAGGACAGAGGCACGTTTGCGGTCTTTCATCGGCACTCAGCCAGCTTGGATACAGACATCTCTTGACCTGAGCCCTTTCGTTGGGGCACGTATACACTTCGCCTTCCAACTGTGGTCTGATGCCACTGAGACCGCCGACGGGTGGTACATCGACGACGTGGCTGTGTTCTCAACGGATTTCGTCTCCCCCGTGACCCTGGAGAACCCCCGATCCGCCTCCTTCCAGAGCGGGATAGGGGTCATATCGGGCTGGGCGTGTCACGCTAACGAGATTGTCATTGAACTGGATGGGATGCCGCTGCAAGCGGGCTATGGCACCACGCGGAATGATACGCGCAGTCGCTGCGGCGACGCCAACAATGGCTTCAGTCTGTTGTGGAACTGGAACAACCTGGGGGCAGGGCCGCATACGGTCCGGGCGCTGATTGACGGGGTGGAGTTTGCCACTACGACCGTGCGGGTAACGACCTTTGGGGAGGATCCCTTCCCGCGGGGCTGGCGTGGGACGTTTGCCCTGCCCGACTTCCCCGCCGCCGGGGAGACCACCAGAGTCCGGTGGGAAGAGTCACTGCAGAACTTTGTCATCACGGACGGGCAGCCGCATACTGGAGAGGGGCATGATCGAGTAGCGGGGGTGCACGCCGTCTTGGAAAACCCGTCACTGGGGTCGGCACAGAGTGGAGTGGGGGTGATTTCCGGCTGGGCGTGCGAGGCAGGGGAAATTGTCATTGAGCTGGATGGGATGCCACTGCAAGCCGCTTACGGAACGGTACGAGAGGATACCCGTGGCGTCTGTGGCGATGCCAACAATGGCTTCAGCCTGTTGTGGAATTGGAACAACCTGGGGCCGGGGCCGCATACGGTCCGGGCCCTGCTTGACGGGCAGGAGTTTGCCGCCACGACCGTGCGGGTGACGACCCTGAGGGAGTATCCCTTCCCGCGGGACTTGAGTGGCACATTTCCCATTCCAGATTTCCCCCGCCCTGGGGAGAACAAACGGCTGCGATGGGAAGAGTCGCTCCAGAACTTTGTCATTATTCCCTGAGCACGTGCGCCAACCGCAGCGACTTATCATACAGACGAGGCCGGAGAGCAGGAGGTTTTACACCCGCCGTGCAAGAAGCGAACGATCACAGACACCTGATACCTGAAGAAAAGCGTCCTGCCCTGCACCGTCTGTCCGGTTGGGTGTGCTGCATCATTGTGCTGCTGTGGACGGCGGAGACGGGCTACAGCCACGACATACCCGGCCTTCGGGAAGCCGAGCACCCTGCTGGGCCAACGAAACAGTTGCCGCTGATGACTGTCACCGAGCGCCGACCGATCAGCGCGGCCACCGAAACTCGTGTACGCGAAAAAGACTTTGCCGTTCGGCCGCACAACACGGCCTGGGAAATGCTGAATAATCTGCCCGGATTTGTGGCCGGTCAGCACGCCGGGGGCGGCAAAGCCATGCAATACTTCTTGCGCGGTTTTGATAATGACCATGGCACTGACGTGGCCATCAGTGTTGACGGTATCCCTGTCAATATGGTCAGTCATGCCCACGGTCAGGGCTATGCGGACCTCAATTTTTTGATCCCCGAGGTGGTCGAGTCCATTGACTACCGCAAGGGTCCTTATTTTGCGGACGCCGGGAATTTTGCCAACTCAGGTTCGGTCAACTTTGTGACCAAAGAAGATACCGTCGAAAACTCGCTCCGCGCCGTGGGTGGAAGTTTCAACACCATGCGCTATGTCGGCATCCTGTCGCCGCGCCTCGGTCCGGTGCAGAGCCTGGTCGCCAACGAAGTCTACTTCTCCGACGGGCCGTTCAAGCACGGCGAGAATTTTGTCAAATATAATTTCTTCGGCAAGTTTAGCCTCAGGCCGAGCCCAACCTCGAAGCTGAGTCTGTGGACCTCGCTGTATACTGGCGACTGGGATGCCTCGGGTCAGATTCCACTCCGAGAGGTCAGGAGCGGACGGCTGAACCGGTTCGGCTCGCTCGACTCGACCGAGGGCGGACGCTCAGACCGGGAAAACGTGAACCTCATCTACACGGCAACCCCAAGTCCAGAGGAAAGCTGGTTTGTGCAACTCTACTTCAGCCGCTACCGCCTGCGCATGTTCTCAAATTTTACGTTTTTCAGCGGTGACCCGGTGCGGGGCGATGGTATTGAACAACTCGATAGCCGTGTACTGTTTGGCGGCCGGGCGCATTATCATCGGTTGTGGACACTTGGCAGCGTGCCGCTTGAGAGCACCCTTGGTTTTGAGACACGCAACGATAACGCCGATATCGGCTTGTTTCGGCAGCAGCGGCGGCAACGGTTTTTCACCACCCAGAAAGCCGAGGTCTGGGAGAATGCCTTCAGCGGCTATACCCAGCACGAGCTGTTTTTACGTGAGTGGCTGCGGTTCATCGTCGGCCTGCGCGGTGACGTGTTTGTCTTTGATGTTGATGACCGGTCTCCGCGCGAGGTGACGGATACCCCGCGGCTCCAGGGCAAAAAGAGTAAACGTGTCCTCCAGCAGGCAACAGATGCTGGACACGTTTACTCTTCTACGACCGACGGCATTGTCAGCCCCAAGGCCAGTCTGATTGTATCGCCCTTTACCAACCCTGCGAGCCTGTGGCACCAGACCGACCTCTTTCTCAATTTTGGGATGGGCTATCATTCCAACGATGCCCGGGATGCGGTCCAGCCGGGGGGCAGCGGGCTGGCGCGCTCAACCGGCGCAGAAATCGGGGCGCGCACGAGGCTGTATAATCGGGTCGAGTTGGCCTCCTCGCTGTGGTGGCTCGACCTGGGTAGCGAGCTGGTCTTTGTGGGTGACGAGGGCACGACCGAACAGCGTGGCCCCACGCGCCGCTGGGGCGTGGATATTGAGATACGGGCCGAAGTATTGCCCTGGCTGTTGTTTGACTATGACCTGACCTATGCCGACCCCCGCTTTCGCGTCACGGGCGATGCCATTCCCCTGGCTCCGACTTTGCTGATGAACGGGGGGCTGACGGCCTACCCGATTGAGAATTTCTCTGCCGCCCTGCGGGTACGCTTCCTGGACGACCGAGCCGCTAATGAAAATCGGAGCGTGATTGCACGGGGCTATACCCTGATCGACCTGCTCATGCGCTACCGCTGGCGCAACATTGAGGTGTCCTTTGATGTGCTCAATCTCGCCGATACCGACTGGCGAGAGACGCAGTTTGCGACAGACTCCTGTCTCCGGCGCGAAGTCGGTAGAGACAGCCGGTGCCCTCGGGACGGCGGCGGGCCGGGAATTGCCGACACCAATATGGTGTCCGGCTACGGCATCAAGGTCCGCAGTGGGCTGACGGTGTTTTTCTAGGAGGGACAATACCGGTGTTGCCCCTACTGAAACGGGGCGTCGTTGTCCACGCCTAACAGGTGTTTCCCAACCAGTTCCGAGACCCGGTCGGGATGGGCGTTGATATGCAGCGGCATGGCCTGAAAGTCGCGATAGCGGCGCTCAAAAGAGCCCCCTTCGCGCAAGCCGTTGCCGCCCTGGACGCGCAAGAGCAGCCGCATGGCTTCGTCACACAGCCGAAGCGCCGTCATGCTATAGCTAAGCTGGCGCAGATAGTCCGTCTCCGTAGGGATACTACCCGCCTCGATCCGCGCGTCCGTTTCCGCACAGCCCGTCAGGACGGCTGCGCGGGCCGAGCTAATAGCGGCTCCGGCCTGACCGATGTTGAGCTGGACCGCTGTCCGGTCGGCGACTTTCACCCCAAAAATAGCTACCCGGCCGCTCAGCCCCTGACAGGCTTCCGCCAACGCGGCCGAGGCAACCCCGACCGCCTGCGCGCCGAGCCAGAGATCGGACACCGCCGACCAGTCCTCACGATAGCGGTGGGCGACCATAGGGCGGTCCGGGTCTCGAAATTGGACCCGAAAGTCTATGGGAAAAGACCGGATCAACGCGGCTGGAACGGTCGCAGCCTCATAATTGATGTGATCGGTGGCCGAGGCGCGCAGGCTCATCGAGAGCCAGGTTGGGTCAATAGACACGCCCTGAGCATCGGTCCGGACAACGGTAAAACGCAAATCCGGTTTTTCGTCCGGCTGTTGGGTCTCGCGGTCGAGCGCAAACAAACAGGCGGCCCAATCCCCATAGCGAGAGCCGGAGGCAAAGCTGGCCCGACCGTTGAGAATCAGGTCTTCCCCTTCAATTTTGCCGTGGACGCTGGTGCCCGCTCCCGCGGGAAAACTGACCCATTCCCGGCGGGCGACCATCTGCCGCAGGACACTGCTGCCGTCCGGGCCGAGCTGACCACAGATAAAGTGAAACACGCACAAGTGATTCCACAGGCACCAGGCGGTCGAAGCACAGGCCCCGGCCACGGCTTCCAGCTCCTGAGCGATGACCCCGATACTGGCCTCGATCCCGCCGATATTACGCGTGGCCGAGGCCCGAATGAGGTCGGTGTTTTTGATGGCGCTGATCACTCCCGGATCGACGCTGCGAGTCCGGTCGGCGTGGGCGGCCTGCTCGGCAATGACGGGCAGGATCGGGGCGCACAGCAGATCGCTATCAGTGTTGAGAAAGGTCGGGACAGGCTGCATGGATCACTCTTGGTGGTGGCGTTAGGGCGTGTGCTCCAGGGCCCACAGAATCAGGTCGGCAGTCCCCTCGTCTCCCCAGCGGCTGGAATCGAGCAGTAGGGTATAGTGGCTCGGGTCGCGCCAGTCGCCATGGTAGAAGGTGTGGACGTAATCGGCCCGGATCTTGTCCATGCCGGCAATCCGCTGCCGGGCCTGGGCGTGGTCCAGACCCTCGGCTTCGACCACGCGCTCGATCCGGGTTTCGAGCGGCGCGTGCAGGAACACGTGCAGGGCCTCGGGATGGTGCTCAAGGATGCGATTCCCCCCGCGGCCCACAAGAATCGCCCTCCCCCTTTGGGCCACCTCCTCAACGATGGTTTTGGTCATGCGCACGAGTTGGGCATCGTTGAGCCACAGCGGCGGCGGAACATCATAGGCGGACTCAAAGCCGCCCAGACCGAACAGACCGACCATGCGCTCAATAAAGGAGTCGACCCGCTCGTCTTTTGCGTCAATATAGTCTTCCGCGACCTGATACTGCGAGGCGATCTGCCGCACGATCTCTTTTTCCCAGACCGTCCAGTTCAAACGCCGACCCAGCTCACGGGCAATCAGGCTGCCACCGCTGCCGTAGAGATGAGATAGAGTCAGGATGGACTTTCCCATGATCGCCTCCCTATTGACTCACGATGAGTGAGCGCATTCTAGGAACCCGGACGTTCCTTTGTCAATTCTCTCCACAGGGTACACCTGTCCTCCGACAGATATGCAGCTGCACGTTTATTCTGTATCTCCCTAGCGCCGGGACACAAACAGAAAGGCGCGGCCAACGGCCGGCTTATCCCGGATGAGTTGACCCGGCGCCCCGAAAACGAATTCCGGGATGTGGTCGGCGTTAATATCGCCGGGCGAGGCCAGCGCATAGCCGAACATCGAACCCTGGTGCGGGTAGGGATTGTCAAAGGTAATCAAATGACGGCCGTCGCGGCCGTTGTAGAGAAAGACTTCTCCCTGGACGTGAAACTGATCGACCCTCTGAAATGGGGCGCTAACCAGGATTTCGGGGATCTCATCCGTGTTCACGTCCGGTATGGCGGACATGATCCAGCCAAACCCGGCCGAGGGGCGTGGGGCCGGGTCGTGGAAGGTCAGCAGCAGGCTGCCGTCCGTGCCGCTAAAGGCAAAGGCCGCCCCCTGGGCGGCGACTGCCCCGACATCCTGATAGGGCGCGCCAATGAGCAGGTCCGGGACGCTATCCTCATTCAGATCTCCGGCCGGTGTGACATGCCAACCGAACGACGCGCCAGCCTGCGGCTGGGGGTGATCGATGGAGTACAGCAGGCTGCCATCCGCGCCGCTATACACATAGACTCGTCCCTGCGTGCTCCGGCCCTCAACAGTGGAGTAAGGCGCACCGACAAGAATATCCGGGATGCTATCGCGGTTCAGGTCGCCCGCCGAGTTGACCGTCCAGCCAAAGCCTTCGGCGCCGGAATCGGCTGGGGGGGCGAGGGTGTGGAGGGCCGTGCCATCGCGGCCGCTAAAGACAAACACCCGGCCCTCGTGGTCCTGGCCGTGCGCGCCCACAATGAAGTCGGGAAGACCGTCTCCGTTCAGGTCCCCGGCAGAAGCGACGGACCAGCCAAACCCCGCGCCCGCACTCTGTTGGGGCGCTTCGAGGGAGCGGAGGAGCTGGCCATCGCGGCCACTAAAGACAAAGGCCTGTCCGCTGCCGACACGCTTGCTCACGTTGTGTTCGTTGCCGTCCTCGGCGGTCCAGCCAAAGACCAGCGCCTCCGCACTGCCGGCTTCGCCCTGGCCGAAAGCGCCAACGAGACAATCCGGTATGCCGTCCTGATTCACATCGCCGGCCGCGGCAACGGAAAATCCAAACGCGGCATCCGCTTGGGGATGCGGGTCGTCCAGCTCCAATAAGAGCTCACCGCTCTGACCATCGAACACAAAGGCCCGCCCCTGGTGGTTATTCCCGCCCCAGGCTTGCTCGTACGCGCCAACAATATAGTCGGGGATTGCGTCGCCATTCACATCACCCAGCGTCGATAAGGCGGAAGAGAAGCCGGAAAAGGACAGGCGATTCGGGGTATCCAAGATACGAATCTCCGGGCCCGCCCAGGTCGGACCGCAGAGAAAGAGCACGATGCTCAGCCACAGAAACGGAACAAGCCACATACGGGTCCTTTGGGTCTTTGGAGTCTTTTGGGTCTTTTGGGTCTTTTGGGTCTTTTGGGTCTTTTGGGTCAAGACTCAACGGACACACTGACTCAACCGACCCAATAGACTCAACTAAGGCCCGTCGGTCATATCCTAGCCCTGACGGGCTGTCAAACCGTCTTTCTCCGGCCGCTCGCCAGCATATAGACTTCGGCCGAGCCCTTGCGCGTCGCTTCCGGGCGGGAGGTTTTGACCGTCTGAAAGGCGGAGCGTAACGTCATGACAAAAGGCTGATAGTCTGCGCTCATAAAGGTTTTGAGGAATAAGTTACCGCCTGGCTTCAACAGGGGGGTACAGCAGGTCAGAGCGGTCTGGCATAGGGCGGAAACGCGGGCGTCATCGGCTTCGCGCACCCCACTCAGCTTGGGCGCCATGTCCGAGAGGACGACATCGGCCGGGCGACCCAGGGTGGCGAGGAGGGCGTGCTGCTGCTCCGGGTCGGTGGCATCGCCCTGCACCAGGGTGACGTTGGCAAGCGGGAGGGGCTCCAGCTTGACCAGATCGATACCCAGCACCCGCCCGGACGGCCCGACCGCCTTGGCCGCAACCTGGACCCAGCCGCCCGGCCACGCACCGAGATCAATGACCCAGTTCCCCGCTCGCAAAAAGCGCCAGGTACGGTTGAGTTCCAGGAGTTTGTACGCCGCGCGGGAGCGATAGCCCGCCCGCTTGGCTTTTTTATAGAAGGCGTCCTTGCGTTTGTACGCCACGTTTCAATCCTCACCGGCCCGTTCGGACCGATGCTTCGGACATTTTTCCTGGGAGCACGGACACCCTGCCCGCTTGGGGAATCGGCTATTTGGGCGCCATACGAATGGCCCCGTCGAGCCGAATGGTTTCACCATTTAACATGGCGTTCTCGATGATCTGGCAGGCCAGGGCGGCGTATTCCGCCGGACGGCCCAGGCGTTGCGGAAAGGGCACGCTGGCCCCGAGCGCCTGCCGGGCCGGCTCGGGCAGCCCCATCAGCATCGGCGTCTCAAAAATCCCCGGCGCGATGGTACAGCAGCGTATCCCGGTCCGGGACAGGTCGCGGGCAATCGGCAGCGTCATACCGACAACGCCGCCTTTTGAGGCCGAATAGGCCGCCTGCCCGATCTGCCCGTCAAAGGCCGCAACCGAGGCCGTGTTGATGATAACGCCGCGCTCACCGTCGTCGTTCGGCGCGTTTTGCGCCATGTGCGCAGCAACGAAGCGAATCACGTTAAACGTGCCGATGAGGTTGACCTCTACGGTTTTGCGGAACGGTCCGAGGTTGAGCGGCTCGTTGCCCTTGCCCAGGGTCCGGCCCGCGGTGGCAATACCGGCGCAATTGACCGCGACATGGACGGCACCGAAGTGTTCGACCGCCTGACTCAGGGCTGCCGCCAATTGATCGTCATTGGTCACGTCTGCTTCGAGAAACGTGGCCCGGTCCCCGAGTTCCTGGGCAATGGCGGCGGCGTTTGATTTGCTCAGGTCAAGCACCGCTACACTGGCCCCTCGGGCCACCAGCGTCCGCGCCGTTGCCTCGCCCAGGCCGGAACCGCCACCAGTGACGACCGCCACACTCTGCTGAATATCCATATCTGTCCTCCATAGTGAGCTCGGCTTGCTCTGCTGGCTCAGGTCTGCCAGGGCCGAATGTAGCGTTGATATACTTTTGGCAGTTCCGTGGGAAGGGATGTCACGTCTTCGAGGACCATATAGCGGGAGGGCGCGCACATGTCCCGCAGATAATCATGCCCGGCCTTATCGATGGTCAGACAGAAGGTCAGCACGCCGGCCTGGTCGGCCTCGCGCAGCGCCATCATGGTGTCCTGAATGCCGTAGGTGGCTGAGCGCCGGTCAGTGCCATAGTCCATGTCCTGGGGAAAGCCGTCGCTGAGCAGGACCAGGAGCTTGACCCGACAGGCGATGTCTTTGAGCTTTTCCAGGGAATGGCGGATGGCCGGGCCCATCCGGGTCGAACGCTTGGGTTCAATCGCGCCGATCCGGCCCTTAATGGTCGGAGAGAGAGACTCGGTGAAGGATTTGACGTGATAGAACTCGACATTGTCACGGCCCTGACCGGAAAAGCCATAGACCGCATAGGCATCACCGATCTCCTCCAGCGCTTCCGCCATCAAAACCAGGGCTTCTTTGGTGACATCGATAATGCGACGGGGCTTGGGCTGCGGCGCCCCAGGTTTTTTCTTCCACGCGGCCAGCCAATCGTCGTCAGGATCATCCTGAGCATCCCGAGCATCCTGATCCACCACCGGTTCGTCGGTTGAGGCACTCATATCCAGCAGAAACAGGGCCGCAACATCCCGCTCGGTCTGGCGTTTGGTGGTATAGACCTTGGGCGAGGGCGCAAGCCGCGCCCGACGGTCGCTGACTGCGGTAATCACCGCATTCAGATCAAACTCCTCGCCGTCCTCAAGCCCGCGCACGAGTCGATACTGCTCGGGACGGATACGTTGAAACTCGGCCTTGATGGCTGGGGTGAGGGCGACATAATCGCCCAGGGTCTTGGCAAAAAACTCACCCGCATCGCCGCTGAGCATAATTTCACGCAGCCGACACCAGCGCGCCCGATAATCGGCAATATGATAATCCCACTCGTCATAGAAAAAGGTCAAGGCTTCCTGCCGTTCTCTGCGGCGCCCGGTACTCACCAGCGTGCCATTCTCGGGTAAGCGGGCGTCCGGGTCGGAGTGGGCCGGCAGCTTGCCGTCCAGGTCCGTAATATATAAGCCCTGCGGGTTCAGGCTGTCCGGCTTGCCCTGGCGGATGTTGAGTTCTACTCCGGCCTCAAGCAGGGCTTTGAGCTCTTCCGGGGAAAGGGGCGCGCCGCCGGTATCGTCATCTTCCTCGGGCTCTAATGTCAACTGAGGTAATTCCGGCATATCTTCCGCCGGCGGCGGACTGTCATCGGTCATGTCCGGGTCAATGAGCGCATCGCCGGTCATTTTTTCAAACAGCGCCGCTTCGAACGAGGCCGGGTCCTGATCCTGGCGTTGTACCATCACCAGCGAGGACAGAATGCGCTGATACGTATCGGCTGCCCGCCGGGCCGAATCATACACCGTGTCAGACGGCTGCGAGGGGAGCGACAAGGTAGAAAAGAGGGCTCGCAAGGTTTCGGGCAGGAGCGAGGGCAGGGATACGGCGTTCAGCCAGTCGAGGTCCGACCGCAACCCGCGGTAGGACTGCCCGATCCGGTGGGTCACGCGCCGCGTTTCCACGAGCAGAAAAAGGGCTTCGACCACATGGGGGTGGGGGAAACAGGCAAAGAAAGCGCCCAGACCGCCGGTGGGTGGACCTGAGTCCTTGGGGTCTATGGGGTCCTTAGAGTCTATGGGGTCCTTGGGGTCTTGGGGTTGCCGTGACTCAATCGACCCTCCGAGCTGGCGGACTTCCTCTGAGAGCTGTGGCCACAAGCGTTCCAGACGAAAGTCGTAGGTGCCAAACTCGCGCCGGCCGGCCTGCAGCATGGCCAGGGCGCGAAAGAGTCTGAAATTCTCCTCATATGTTGGAAAAAGGTCGATTCGAGCCGGCAATGGAATGGCGTCTCCGGGAAGGGGACCAGAGGGGCCCGGGGGACCCGTCCCCCACGAAACAGCTTCGAGCGCCGGCGGATAAGAGAAGAATTCCTGGCGCTCGATACCGGCCGCCCAGCCGGACAACATCTGGATATACTTACGCAGCACTTCCTGGACTTCTTCCAGATTGACTCCGGTGTCGTCGTGTCGCAGGACGCGCAGGCTGGTCCGCGATTCCAGCGCAAAAAATGTTACCCCCGCTTCCGGGCGGGTGCGCCCGATGTCGCGTCCCGTGGCGATCCATTCCAGCAAACGCTGCTCGCCGGCTTCCTCATAGGCTCGGGGTAAGGTCCGGATGGCCGGAGGAATGCCGGGCGCGAAATCCTGGGCCAGGGCGACCAATGCCTTACGCAGTGCCGGACGCTGGACGCTCTCAATCGCGTTGAGGCAAGGGGCCATGAGAGGAAAGAGCGAGAGTAGAGCCTCAGGGTCGGAGCGGATCACCGGTGCCAGGATGGCCAGCAAAAAAGTCCGGAGAGCGGGTGGCAACCCGGTCAGCACAGCCGAGAGTTGCGCAAAGATGGCTTCGGCCGCGGCGGGCGAATGGTTGGCCGCAGCCTGACAGTCCACTAATAATTGGAGGCGGATCTTTTCGGTCAGCTCGGCAAAGCCGCTGGGCAGTGTCGTGTAAAACGTCCAGGGGCCGGAATCCTGGACGAGCACGCCTAAGACGGCCCACTCCCGCATTTCTGCCGGGCTCAGAACGGGCAGGGCGAGCGGGGCGGCGGAGAAATAGGAGAGCGCCAGAAACTCGCCCTTCCAGCCCTTTTTCCTGAGCAACGTACTGCCGTGCCTTGCCCAGGCGTGCAGGCGCTCTGTGAGCGGAGCCGGCAGGTCCGGCAGCAACGGAGCCGAGGTCTGTAAGAATTGCGCGCCCAGGCGGCGCGAAACCTGAAGGACTTCGCAACCGACTGCGACCCACGCCTCGACCTGATCCCAGCCGAGCCGGGCCAGCGCGTCGGGAGGAATGGAAAAATACGCTACGGCCCCTTCACGCGAGGTCGGCTCGTGCCGGACAAATTGTTCACCAACCTGCACCCAGTGCGCAAACCGGTCCTCCCCAAACGCCTGCCAGGCGGCCGGGGCGTTGCGACAGAACACCTGGGCCAGGGTGAGCGAGCTGTCCGCCAGCCGATCACCAGCCGCGAGCAGGGTCTCCCGGGCCGGGGCCGGCAGGGCATCGAGTTCGGCCAACAAGGCTTGGCCGCGCGGCCCACCGAGCAAATGCCGGGTATCAAACCACAGGTTGCGAACGGATGACATGAAGGGGAGGAGGTTGGAGATTAGGGGTTAGGGGTTGGTCCCCAATCCCCAGTCCCCAATCCCTAGTTCCTAATTCTATACATAGGTCAGCCAATCCTGATATTTTGGATTGGTGCCTTTAATGACGGTATCGAAGCGGGCTTTGAGTTCTCGTGTCACCGCTCCGGGCGTTTCCCCACGGATCACCCGGTCGTCGAGCTCACGAATCGGCGTCACCTCGGCGGCCGTGCCGGTAAAAAAGACCTCGTCGGCAAGATAGACCTCGTCCCGGGTGATCCGGTCCTCTTCCAGCGGGACATCCATATCTCGCAGCAGGGTGATGGCGGTATCACGGGTAATGCCGGGCAGGAGCGAAGACGACAGCGGCGGCGTTTTGATCCTGCCCCGCCGGACGACAAAGATATTTTCTCCCGGCCCTTCGGCCACATAGCCGTCGGTATCGAGCAGCAGGGCCTCGTCATAGCCCAGCGCCCAGACCTCTTGACCGGCAAGAATGGAATTCAGATAGGTGCCGACGGCCTTGGCCTTGGTCATCAGGGTATTGACGTGAAAGCGCTGAAACGACGAGGTTTTGACCCGAATACCCTTGAGCAGCCCTTCCTCGCCCAGATAGGCCCCCCAGGCCCAGGCCGCAATGGAAACGCGAATCGGGTTGGTCCTGGCGTGCAGGCCGCGGTCTCCTTCACCGACAAAGACCAGCGGACGGATATAGCACTCCTTGAGGGCGTTGGCCCGCACTGTTTCCAGGCAGGCCCGGATAACATCGTCTTGGGAAAAGGGGATCGTGAGCCCGAGGATGTGGGCCGAGTCGAACAACCGCTCAATATGTTCGGGTAAGCGGAAAACGCCGGACCGACCGTCTTCACCCGCATAGCAGCGAATGCCTTCAAATACGCCCACACCGTAGTGAAGCGTATGGGTGAGGACATGGACTTTTGCCTCGTCCCAGGGAACGAGTTCACCGTCCATCCAGATTTTGCCGTTTTCCACAGAAACCTCCTTGCGAAAAGAAGTTTTTTGCAAATCAGAAGCCCTGGGGAAAGTCAACGGGTGGGGAAGGTCCGAGTCGCCTAAAAGGGCAACTCGGTGGGCATGAACTCTTCTCGATCAAGGACGATAGCGGTCGCGGTGCTACCTTTGCGGAGCAGCGCTATCTCGGGCGGTCCGATCACCAGGCTCTCTCCGAGAGAAAGCGAACTCAGGACGCCGGAGCTTTGGGTGCCGGTTGAGTGCGCCACATAGCCGGACCCGTTCCGGGTCAACTGACAGCGAACGAATTCCGTCAGGCCCTGCGCCTTGGAAATGTCTTCACCAAGGGTAACCTGGACGGTCGGAAAGAAGAGCTTACGATAGCCAGCCATACGGCGGAGCGCGGCCCAGGTGTAGAGATAGAAACACACCAGAGCGGAAACCGGATTGCCGGGCAGACCAAAATACGGGCGTCCGCGGAGCAGGCCGAACGTCAGCGGCTTGCCCGGCTTTTGGGCGACCCGCCAGAACAGGCGCTCAATGCCAATATCGTCCATGGCTGCTTTGACAAAATCAAAATCCCCGACCGATACCCCGCCGGTCGACAACACGACGTCATGTCGCACAGCCTCTTCGAGTGCGGCGCGCGTTTCTTCCAGACTATCACGGGCAATGGCCAAGGGAACGGGCTGACCGCCGGCCTCACGCACGGCCGCAGCCAGCGTGTAGGCGTTGGAGTTCACAATCTGACCCGGTTGCAGCGGCATATCGACTTCGGCCAGTTCATCGCCCGTACTCAAGATGGCGACCCTGGGATGCTGATGAACGAGCACAAAGCTGCGGCCGACCGAGGCCAGCAGCCCGATATCCGCCGGACGCAGGACACGCCCCGGCTTGAGAATCGTCTGACCGGGTTGGATGTCCTCACCGCTCGCGCGGATATTATTGCCCTTGGGTCCGGCCTTGCAAATGAGCACCTGGTCGGGTTGTTCCTGGGTGTCTTCGACCTTGATGACGGTATCGGCGCCCGGCGGCAGGACCGCACCGGTCATGATTTTACTCGCCGTCTTGGGTGCGACCGTTTTGGTTGGCACGGCGCCGGCTTGAATGACTTCCAGGACGGACAGCCGGGCTGGCTGGTCTGCCTGGGCGGACTGAATATCGTCATGCCGAACCGCATAGCCATCCATGGCTGAGTTGGTAAACGGCGGGACTTTGCGGACAGACTGAACCTCCTCAGCCAGGACGCGCCCGGTTGCTTCAAACAGACCGATCCGCTCGCCGGCCAGCGGACAGACGGTCTCCAAAATCTGGGTCAGGGCCTCATGGACGGAGATCATACGCATACCCTCCGAAATGTAGGGGCACCCCCCTGTGGTTGCCCCTACAGCCCACCGGCCTTGACGCGCTCCTGTAAACGTCGGTCTTTGTCTCGCGTCTTTTCAACCAGTTCGGCTTTGAAGGCCTGAAACCGTTCTAGCAGACCGGCACTACTGGTTGCCAGTATTTGAACGGCCAGCAGGCCGGCGTTGCGGGCGCCATCAATGGCGACGGTCGCTACCGGCACGCCGGCCGGCATCTGGACAATCGACAGGAGTGAGTCTTGTCCGTTTAGGGCCGCGCTTTTGATTGGTACCCCGATAACCGGCAGGGGGGTATGGCCGGCAACGACCCCGGCCAGATGGGCCGCTCCCCCGGCCCCGGCAATAATGACCTTGAGGCCCCGCTCAACCGCCTGACTCGCGTAGTCGGTGGCATCGTGCGGTGTCCGGTGGGCGGACAGGACGCGGATTTCATACCCAACCTCAAACTCCTCACAGACTTTGGCCGCTTGTTTCATCGTCTCGAGGTCTGAATCGCTACCCATAACAATACCGATCTGGGGGGTCATGCTTACTCCTTTCCATTCCGCTCAACGAGCGCTTCCAATATCTGCTCCAGATGCACACCGCGAGAGCCTTTGACCAACATGAGTTGCGGCCCGTCAACCTGCCGCACCAGCGCATGGACACACGGGGCGGCGGCTGTTGCATCGGGGAAGACGTGGGCCGGGAGCCCGGCCTGAACCGCGGCCTCGGCAAGCTGCGGGGCGTACTGACCAACCGTCACCAGAGCGTCCGGGACGGGTTTGAGCCCGGCGACATAGGCCCCGATCTCCCGGTGCCGCAACTCGCCGACCACTCCCAATTCGAGCATATCGCCCAAGACGAGGATCAACCGCTCGCCAGCATTCCGAATCGTGTTGGCGGTCTGGAGCGCGTGCTGCATGGAGGCTGGATTCGCATTATAGCAGTCGTCCAGCCCGGTCAGTTGATAGGCCGGCACACTGAACGGGGTGAGACGGCGGGGGGCACCCTGGGCGGTCCGCAGCGTTGCGCAGGCCGTCTCAAGGTCCAAACCGTTCTCCAGCACTGCGGCAATAGTCGCGAGGGCCGCGGGGACGCAGTGGGAACCGATGAGCGGCAGTTGTACCTGTCGGCACTGTCCCAGGGCGTGCAGCTCAAAACTCGTCCCCGTCCGTGACATCTGAATCTGCGCGGCCCGCACCTGATTGGCGGGCTGTTCGCCAAAGGTGACAATCCGGCACCGGGCCTGGCGCTGGACGGCGGCCAGCAGCATAGGGTCGTCGCCATTGATAATGACCACCCCGTCAGGCGGCAGGGCAGCGAGCAGCTCGATTTCGGCTGCCAGCACTCCGGCCAGGTCGCCGAGCGTCTCGGTGTGTTCTTCGCTAATGGTGGTAATGACACCAATATGGGGCTGGGCGAAACGGCCCAGCGCGGTGAGTTCTCCGGGGCCGCTCGTTCCCATTTCCAGAACCAGAAAGTCGTCCTCCGGCGCGGCGCGTAGCAGAGTCAGCGGCAGGCCGATGTGATTATTCAGATTCCCCTGGGTCGCCCAGGTGGGTCGTTGGGCGATAAAGACCTGGGCCATCAGCTCTTTGGTCGTTGTTTTGCCGTTGCTGCCGGCAATGCCAATCACCCGTGCGGCAAGCCGCTGGCGGTGCCAGGTGGCGAGGTCTTGGAGCGCGGTCAGCGGGTCGGAGACTTCGATACCGGTAGCCCCGTCGGGTTGTCCGACCGGGAAAGACGGCGAAAAAAGAAAGCCGGCCGCTCCGCCCTCCACCGCAGCCGAGATATAGCGATGGCCATTGACCCGCTCCCCGGCGAGCGGAACGAACAGCGCCTGGGGTACGATATGGCGCGAATCAATGCTGACCGAGGTAAAGAGTGTGTCCGGGCGACCCCACCTGAGCGTGCCTCCGGTGGCGGTGCAAATGTCGTGCGCGCGCAGTGAAACTCCCACAATAGGCCAACTCTATCGAGGCGGCCTGGGCGTCGCAAGCGCACAGGTGCGGAGCGTTTCTCCGGGAGACGGTGTGCTCCGTTGCTCTCCTGGGCGCGGCGTGTCACCATGCGCGTATGAGCCAGCGGATCGATCAGGCCAGGACGATTGTGCAGATGCTGCACCGACATGGCCATACGGCTTATTTTGCCGGTGGCTGTGTGCGGGATCGCCTCCTTGGCATTCCGGCCAAAGACTTCGATATCACCACGGATGCCCGGACCGTCGAGATCCGGAAGATATTTTCGCAGACGATCCCGGTCGGGGCGCAGTTCGGCGTTATCCTCGTTGTCCTGGAGGGTGTTCCCTATGAGGTGGCAACGTTTCGGGCGGATGGGGCCTATCATGATGGCCGTCACCCGGTAGCGGTCCGCTTCAGCACGGCCCGGGAGGACGCGCTGAGACGCGATTTCACGATTAACGGCATGTTCTTTGACCCGCTGACGGACACGGTTATCGATTATGTGGACGGGCAGGCAGACCTGCACAACCGGATCATTCGGGCCATTGGGAAGCCGACGGCGCGTTTTCACGAGGACCGCATACGCCTGCTGCGAGCCGTCCGCTTTGCCGCCCGGCTGGGCTTCGCTATTGAGCCCGAGACCTGGCGGGCCGTGGGCCAGTTCGCTCCGACGCTGACCGACATGGCCTGGGAGCGGATCGGCGACGAGATAGTGAAACTCCTGACCGAGGGCGGCGCCCACTCGGGGATGAAGCTGTTGGCGGAGTCGGGCCTGCTGGCGGCCGTGCTGCCCGAGGTTCTGGCGCTACGCGGGGTGGCACAGTCACCCGATTTTCATCCCGAGGGCGATGTATTTATTCACACGCTGTTAGTTCTGCACCATCTCGACACCCTGGAGCAGCCGAGCGAGAGCTTGGCCCTGGGCGCGCTGCTCCACGATATCGCCAAACCCCACTGCCAGCAGCGAGCCGGAGAGCGCATCACCTTTCACGGTCACTGCGAGTCCGGCGCGGAGATGGCGGTCGATATCTGTCAGCGTCTGAAACGCGCGCGCGCGACTTGGGAGCGGGTGGCCTTCCTGGTCAAAAACCACCTGCGTCTGCTCGACGCGCCCCGCATGCGAGCGGCAACGCTCAAACGCTTTCTCCGCCTCGACGGTATTGAAGAGCTGCTGGAGCTCGCCCGTCTGGACGCCCTGGCGTCGCACGGCAATCTTGAGGCGTATACCTTCTGCCGTCAAAAACTGCTCGCGCTCGGCCCCGCGGAGTTGCGCCCGCCCCGGTTGCTGAGCGGACGGGACTTGATCCAGCTCGGATTTCAGCCCGGCCCGCAGTTCTCCAGCATCCTGAGGGCGCTGGAGGAAGCCCAACTCGAAGGCCGGGTGCGCACCCGGCAGGCTGCGCTCTCCTGGGTGCACCAGAACTGGCAGCAGCCCTAAGAAGTCTGAGGAGTGTACTCCGACGCAGGGGACGTAAGCGGCAGGGCGACCCGGACTGTGGTTCCGTGATTGACCCTGCTCTCGATCTGGAGTGCGCCGTTATGGGCCATCACAATATGTTTGACAATGGCCAGCCCCAAACCTGTTCCCCCCAACTCGCGGGAACGGGCTTTATCCACCCGGTAAAAACGCTGGGTCAGGCGCGGGATATCGGCTTCCGGGATGCCACAGCCGGTATCGGCTATGGCAATCTCCAGCCAGTCCTGGCTGCCGTTGCCTGTAACATCAAGGACAGGTTTTGTGTCAGTTGGGTCTCTTGGGTCCTTGGGGTCCTTTGACTCAACAGACTCAACAGACTCAACAGACTCAACAGACTCAACAGACTCAGCAGCAGGGTGCAGTACCGCGCTGACCGTGACCCGACCCTGAGCGGGCGTATATTTGACCGCGTTGTCAATCAGGTTGATCAGGACCTGGTGCAGGCGGTCCCGATCTCCTCTCACGGTTGGGAGGGCGGGCGGAAGATGCTGAGAGAGGGTGACCTGCCCCCGCTGGGCTTTCTCCTGTAGCATATCAAACGCTTCCTGGACGAGTTCAGGAATATGGAGTTCCTTCCGATGGAGCTCGGCCTGCCCCAATTCCAGGTTGGATAAGGTCAACAAGTCGTCTATGAGGCGGCTAAGGCGTTCCGAGTGCCGGTCAATAATCGTAAGGAAGCGGGTCGCGTGCTCGGGATCGTGGAGGGCACCCGTGAGCAGGGTTTCCGCATAGCCCTTGATCGCGGTGAGCGGGGTCCGAAGTTCGTGCGACACATTGGCCACAAAGTCTGCCCGGATGGATTCGAGCTGTTTGATTGGGGTCAAATCGTGACAGCTTAACACATATCCGCTGGCTGGTGGGCGGCTTCCCTGAGGCCCTCCATACTCTCCGCTGTGGGGCAGGCGCAAGACGCTCACGGCGAGTTGTCGTGGCTCCCGGCCCTCGACTTCGATTTCCTGGGTGACTCCCTCAGCCGATTCGGCGGACAAAAGCTGGTGCAGGACAGGGTGGCGGGAAAATTCCTGAAAGGGCCGCCCCTGCCAGTCTTCCGTTGGGTCCAGGCCAAACAAGTGCAGAGCGGCCGGGTTCCAGCGCACGATGTTGCCATGCGGATCAAGCACGACAATGCCTTCAGCCATGCTGTGGAGCAGGGCTTCGAGTTCTTTCTTTTCGTCTTGGAGCTGCTGAAGGTGTCGGCCTTGCGTCGTAAGGAGTCGGGAGAGCCGGTACTCGATGGTGCCCAGCACGTCGTTTTTGCGGACAGGCAGCGCGGGGAGCAGGGCTCGGCTCGGGGTCACGGAAAGAAAAGCGCTGAGCGCGTTCAAACGTTGCCGCAACTGTGTCCGCTGACGCAGGGCAGTGCCCAGCGCGGCAATGCCACAGATAAGGGCTGCATACCAGACCCACTGCGGACGTGCGTCCGCGGGAAGGGACAAAAGGAGATAGAGCAGGAGCAGGGCCAGCAGAGCGAGACCGACCGGAAACAGCACGGCAAAGGTAATATTGTCTCTCACACGAACGGGCTGCGTTGCATCCGGTAGCTGCGCGATCAGGCCTCGAGCGCCTCCGGATTAAATTTATACCCAACCCCACGCACGGTCAGCAGCAGACTCGGGTTGGCGTCATCTTGCTCAATACGCTTCCGCAGGCGACGGATATGGACGTCGACCGTACGGGGCTCAATATAGACGTTATGCCCCCACACCAGATCGAGGATTTGGGTTCGGCTGAAAACGCGGTTGGGGGACTGGACGAAAAATTTGAGCAGTTCAAACTCGCGCAGCCCCAGTTCGAGCGGATGACCATCGAGCTGCACTTCGTAGGTATCGTAATCGATCTGCAGCCGGCCACGGGCATACATCTGGTGCGGCTGGTCCGCAGGCGGCCCGTAGGTCCGTCGCAGAACAGCTTTGACCCGAGCGACGAGTTCGCGCGGACTGAAGGGTTTGGTAATGTAGTCGTCCGCCCCCATTTCGAGGCCCAGAACCTTATCGACCTCGGAGGCGCGCGCCGTCAGCATCAGAATCGGGACGGTGGCCATCTTGTCTTGTGCGCGCAACGTTCGACACACCTCAAGGCCGGACAGGCCGGGCAGCATGAGGTCGAGAATAATAAGCGCCGGCCGTTCAATAGCAGCAAGACGCAGACTCACTTCGCCGTCACTCGCTTCGAGGACGGTAAAACCTTCGGTTTCCAGATGATACCGTACCAGGTCGCGGATGTCTTTTTCATCCTCGATGATCAGCACTTTCCGCTTGGACTCGGCCGCCTCCGCCAGCTGCTGGTGTACCGCCATAGCCTCCTCGGTTTTAGACTGACTCGGGTAAGGGCGAGAGGTGGCGTATACTCTTGCCCTTGGCCAGATAGATCACCATCTCGGCGATATTGGTGGCGTGGTCTGCCACCCGCTCAAGGTATTTGGCAATAAACAATATCCGCATGGCGCGGGGGGCGTATTCGGGTTCCTGCCGCATCTGAGACAGCATGGTGTTGAAGATCTGCGCGGTTAAATCATCGATCCGGTCATCGCGCTGACACACACTCAGGGCCAAGTCGGGCGCCTCAGCCACAAAATCGCCGAGTTTATCTCCGAGGGTAATACGCGTATCGGAGGTGGCGGTGACATCAGAGGAGGACTGCAAGAAAGCGTCGAGACTATCGCGCAGCATGGCCCGGGCGCCCTCGGCCATTTCGGGTAATTCCGGCCGCGGGGCGAGGGGCGCTTCCTGATTGAGCTCAATTGCCCGCTCACAGATATTCTCGGCGATATCGCCGATGCGCTCGAGATCGGTGGAAATCCGCAGACTGGTGGTAATAAAACGCAGATCCCGCGCGGCCGGCTGATGCAGGGCAAGGAGACGGATACAGGCTTCATCAATGGCAACATCAAGATAGTTGACCATATGGTCACGCTCTATGACCTCATGGGCGGTCTGCGAGTCGCGCTCGACGAACGAGTTGAAAGCGTCTCCGATCTGCTTTTCAACCAGCCCGCCCATTTCCAACACCTTGGCCCGAAGCTGCTGGAGTTCTTCTTCGTATTGGCTATCCGTATGAAGTGGCATAAGGCCTCCGCTTCTAGCCGAATCGGCCGGTAATATAGTCTTCCGTGGCCTGTTTTTCCGGGGTCGTAAATAGTTTTTCGGTCCCCCCGAACTCTATCAACTCACCCAAATACATAAAAGCGGTGAAATCCGAGACCCGTGCGGCCTGCTGCATATTGTGGGTGACGATGACAATCGTATACTGCTTTTTCAGCTCATGAATGAGTTCCTCAATTTTTGTCGTGGCAATCGGATCCAGGGCGGAGCAGGGTTCATCCATCAGGACGACTTCGGGCTCAACCGCAATGGTCCGGGCGATGCACAGGCGTTGGTGCTGCCCACCGGATAAACCCAGCGCATTGTCGTGCAGCCGATCCTTGGCTTCTTCCCACAGCGCCGCGTTGCGCAGGCTCTTCTCGACAATGTCGTCGAGCTGCGCCTTGTTGTGAATTCCGAGCACCCGCGGCCCGTAAGCCACGTTTTCGTAGATGGTCTTGGGAAAGGGATTCGGCTTTTGGAACACCATGCCGACCCGTTTGCGCAGCTCGGTGACGTCCAGGGTTTGATCAAGAATTTGGATGCCACCCACGATAATACTGCCGCTGGTCGTACAGCCATCGATCAGGTCGTTCAGACGGTTCAGACAGCGCAGCAGGGTGGACTTGCCACAACCCGACGGGCCTATGAAGGCCGTCACCTGGCCTTTGGCAATATCCATATTGATATGCTTGAGGGTCTGGGTCGTGCCGTCGTAGCTAAGACACACGTCCCGAATTTCGACTTCCACAGTGTTGCGCGTACCAAGTGCCGTAGGGTCATGACCGTTGCCCGAATCCGGTCGCGGCGGCAAGGTGACGGCATGGCCGACTGGGGATTTTTCCTGGCTTTCCATGCTAATCCTCCCTTTAGAAGGCGCCAAAGCGTAGGCGGCTGCGTAAGCGGTTCCGAATCGCAATCGCAGCCAGGTTCAAGGCAATGACAATCACAATCAGCAGCAGGGTCGTCATAAAGACCATAGGCTTGGCCGCCTCGACATTCGGCGACTGAAAACCGACATCGTAAATATGAAACCCCAGGTGCATGAATTTTCGTTCCAGGTGAAAGAACGGCCAGTGGCCGTCAACGGGCAGGGTTGGGGCCAGTTTGACAACGCCGGTGATCATCAGCGGAGCGACTTCCCCGGCGCCGCGGGCCATGGCCAGAATAGTCCCGGTCAGGATGCCCGGCAACGCGCCGGGAATAACGATTTTTCGCAGGGTCTCCCATTTGGTCGCGCCCAGGGCCAAGGAGCCCTCCCGCCATTCTGTGGGGATGGAGGACAGCGATTCTTCTGTTGCGACAATAACCACCGGGACGGTCAGCAAGGCCAAGGTCAACGAGGCCCATAGAATCCCGCCGGTTCCATAGGTCGGGGTGGGGAGAGAATCCTGGTAGAAGAGCTGGTCCAGCGACCCGCCGATCACATACACAAAAAACCCCAGGCCGAAGACGCCAAACACAATCGAGGGCACCCCGGCAAGATTGTTGACCGCGATCCGGACGGCGCGAACCAGGGGACCCTGCTTGGCATACTCGCGCAGATACAGGGCGGCAACCACGCCAAAGGGGACCACCACAATACTCATGATGATGACCATCATGACCGTCCCGAAAATAGCGGGGAACACGCCGCCTTCGGTGTTTGCCTCGCGCGGGTCTTCCCAAAAGAATTCCCAGAAGCGCGTCACATACAGGCCGAGGCGTTCCAACCAGTTCATATTATTGGGCAGAAAGCCGCGCACCACACCGGCAATGGCCAGCTCTTTCTCTTTGCCGTTAATGTCCTGCACAGTAATGTGATAGCGTGAGTTTTCCTGGTATAGGGCCGCGAGCTCTTGGGCCTTTTCCTCATAGACCTGTTGCCAGGAGGCTATTTCCTGCTCAAGGCCGGCGACTTTTTCGGCGGCCCGGGTCGGATCGGTTTCCCGGCGTTGCGTCCGCTTGACCTCAATGCGCAGTTGTTCGAGGTCGTAGTTGATATCCCCGATATCCTTCTTTTCGATGGCGTGGATATCATCCAGCGTCGCTTGCGTCCTGGCGTGGAGTTCGAGGAATTTTGGCCAGGCCTGGTCAAAGCCCTCGGCGACGATTTCGCCGTCCTGCCGCACCGTGGTGAGAAAGCCAAAAAACGGACCCCATTCATACCGTTCCAAATAAATCACCTGCTCGGGAAACGCATGCCCGGTCATCAGGCTGTCATCCACCCAGCGAAAATCGGAGCCGTACAGGTCACGGTTGGCGACCTGGAATTGCGTCCGGTAGTATTCCCGGACGTCTCCGGTCTGTTGCGGAATAGCCTCCTGAGCACGGACCGCCCCCAGGAGCTTTTGTCCGTTCTGAAGGTCAACGGCTCTGAGTTGATCGGGCCAAAAGAACCCGAGCGCATTGGCCCCAACGATCCAGATTAAGGCAGCGATCATGAGCAAACTGAAAGCCAGGGTTCCCCCCGTCATCCAGATAAACGGGTCGCCGCTGCGTAGAAAGCCTTTGAAGAGGACACGTGTCCTCCAATGAGTCTGTGTAATGCTGGACACGTGTCCTCTTTTGAACATGCCACCTCCCGATGCGTGTGGCGCTACGGGTGCCGGAGGATTAAATGCGGCCATAACGGTCTCGTAAGCGCTGGCGGACAACTTCCGCCGCAGTATTGACCAGAAACGTTAAAATAAAGAGGAGCAGGGCGGCCAAAAAGAGGATGCGGTAGAGCGTCCCGCCGTGGGGCGCTTCCGGGATTTCCACCGCGATATTCGCCGATAGGGCGCGGAAGCCCGTAAAAGGATCAAAATCCATGACGGGCGTATTACCGGTGGCCATCAGGACAATCATGGTTTCCCCGACCGCCCGGCCAAAGCCGATCATAATCGCCGAGAACACACCCGGGCTGGCCGTCGGCAGCACGACCCGCAGGGCGGTTTGCCAGCGCGTCGCCCCAAGCGCTAACGAGCCTGAAATAAGATGCTGGGGCACGTTGGAAAAGGCATCTTCACATATGGTGTAGATAATGGGGATAACGGCAAAGCCCATCGCAAAACCCACAACCAGGGAGTTGCGGGGGTCGTACCGCACCCCGGTGGTGTCGTACAGCCACTGGGGGAAATCGCCGGCGAAAAAGGCCGCCTCAAGCGGATTGTCAAGCAGGACACACACATAGATGGTGAGCATGAGCAGCGGGCCCAGAAACACGAGTTCCGTGCCCGGTTTCAGGCTGCTGCGAAATCCAAGCGGCAGCAGCCGCCAGGCAAACGAGGCGCCCAAGGTCACCAGGGGCAGTGCAATAAACAGCAGCAGCAGGGCGGGCACCATGTCGGCCACCAGGGGCGCCAGCCACAGACCGGCGAAAAAGCCGAGCACGACGCTGGGCAGGGCGGCCATCACCTCAACCGAGGGCTTAACCATATTGCGTAGGCGCGGGTGCATGAACTGGGAGGTATATATCGCGCCGCACAAACTGAGGGGAATGGCTAGCAGCAGAGCGTAAAATGTTCCTTTTAAGGTCCCGTAGGCCAGTGGGGAGAGGCTGAATTTCGGCTCAAAATCGTCCGTTCCACTGCTGGACTGCCAGGTATAGTCCGGGGCGTCATAGCCCTCGTACCATATCTTCCCGAACAGGGCCGAGAGGGTGATCTCGGGATGAGGGTTGTCAACCGCCCAGTTGTACAGCTGGCCTTCTTGATTGAGAGCGATGATACCATTTGTCCGGGGGGCATAGGCGAGCTGCGTAATCGGGCTGCCGGTTGTGTCACGGCTCAACATAGTGGCTTCAGTGGTGGAATACTGTATACGAACCGTGCCGTTGGTATCGCCGGTCACGAAGCCTTTATTCCGTGGAGAGGGGGAGATGGTCGTGATGGCTGCGTCGTGGGACTGCATGACATGAATTTCACGGAAGGGAAGTTCGGCCGGATTGTCCTGATCGCGCACCTGGAACCAGACACTCACCCCCCCGGCGCCATCTCCCATGACCAGAGAGCGGTCGCCAATCAACCAGGCCATTACCCGAACGGGAGCCCGCTCTTGACTCCGCAAGCGCGGCATGACCTGGGGCGTGGCGGCGTTGCGAATATCCCAATGGATCACTTCGCCGGTTTCTAACGCGGCAAAGACGTTCCGCTGTTCCGCATCCAACGTCAACGCTGTCGCGTCCGCATCCAGCGCAACTGAGAGCTCTGTGCGGTGTTCCGATACTTGGGGTTCGCCTAAGAACGATTCTTCGATTGTCCGGGACAGAAAGAGGAGGGTGCGTGGGCCGAGCAGGGCGGCCAGGGTCATCTTCTCCTCGTCTTCGCTGGTGCTCTGATAAGCCAGAGCACGAATAGCACGGCCCTGCGGGTCAAGGACAATCGCCTCATCTTCCGTGACCTGAGGCGTGCTGATGCGGGTCTTGCCCTCAAACGAGACCGGGAAGGAGATCGTCAGGGGAATAACGACACCGTCAGCGGTTCCGAGCGCGGCGGTGTGGGTCAGGTTGCGATAGTGGACCGCCGTGATCTGTCGTCCCTGCAGGGCTTGGATCTCATAACGCTGGAGGAGGCGGTTGTCTGAGAGGGAGAGAAAATCAACCGTTCCCGCCTGGGTAATGGTGTAGGCGATCTCTCGATATTCATCGATGCCCAGAGCCAAGACATCCGCATGAGGCCCCTTGCCGACCAGATGGGTCAACGGAATTGGCGGGGTCTCAAGCTCCGCAGTGGGTGCCTTCCAGAGGGGTAAGGTTTCGGCCACGATCACAAAGAGAATAGCGGCAATACTCAGAATAACGGCAAAGCCACCAGCGGTGATCAGAATAGTCGCAGCCTTATCAACCAGCTTTTTCCGCTGGAGTCGGCTTTTATCTTCAGTCGCCGAGAGACGAACGCCGACCGGCTGCGCTCCGTTTGCGACCGGCAGCGATGACGGTTGGGATGGACGTTCCTGCGTCTCCGGCATGATAGACCTACCTTATGCTATTCTGCGAACAGGGCAAGCGGCGAACGTGAACGAAAGAGGAAACGTGTCCAGCCTTGTACCTGTTATTGGAGGACACATTTCCTCTTTCGAAGAAGGGCGGGGGGAGTCCCCCGCCCTTGTGTTGCTTCATCCTGGTTCGAACGTGTGCGTAAGAAGGGCGCTTATTCCTCCATTGCTACTCGATCTTCATTCACCAGCTTGGCAGACATTGGATAGTAGCCGTCCTTGACCACGATCTCTTGTCCTTCTTTGCTCAGGACAAACTTGAGAAATTCCTTGGTCAGGGGATCAAGCGCCTTGTTCGGTTCTTTGTTCACATAGACATACAGGAAACGGGACAGGGGGTACTTCCCGCTGGCCACGTTCCCGTAGGTGGGCTCGACATAGTCGCTGCCCTCTTTGACCAAGGGGATGGGGCGCACGCCCGAGGTCGTGTAGCCGATACCGCTATAGCCCGCGCCGTTGCTGTCTTCGCTCACACCTTGAACCACAGAGGCTGAGCCCGGCTGCTCTTTCACCGTATCCTTGTAGTCTCCCTTGCACAGCGCGACCTTCTTGAAGAAGCCATAGGTGCCGGAGGCGGAATTCCGGCCGTACAGGCTGATCGGAGCTGAGGCCCAGTTTCCTGTCAGACCCAGGTCTCCCCAGGTGGCAGTATCCAGAGGCGCACCACATTTGCGGTTTTTCGAGAACAGGGCATCGACCTGCTGAATGTTGAGGCCCTGGATCGGATTGTCCTTATTGACAAAGACGGCCAGCGAGTCGAGCGAGGTCCGAATCGGGGTCGGTTTGTATCCGAACTTCTTCTCAAACTCGTCCGTCTCTTTGCTTTTCATGGCGCGGGACATGGGGCCAAGTTGGGCCGTGGCTTCAATCAAAGCGGGAGGGGCCGTACTTGAGCCTTTGCCTTCGATCTGGACGTTCACGTTGGGATAGACTTTTTTGAAGCCTTCGGCCCAGAGGGTCATCAGGTTGTTGAGCGTGTCTGAGCCGATGCTGTTCAGGTTGCCCGAGATACCGCTGACCTTTTCATAGCTGGGCAGGTCAGCATCGACCTGAATCGTCTGGGCGTTTGCCACCGAGGCGCTCAGCGCCACGGCTCCACACAGGGTCAGTATTTTCCGTATTTTCATACTCTCTCCTCTCTGATGTTTAGAAATCTACCTGAAAACGCGCCTGGACGATGTCGGCGTCGCCGCAGTGATCGCCCATGTCGCCTTTGTAGTAGCAGTCATCCTCGTCCAACATGGCCCGCACATAGTTCAGCATGATGCGCACGTTGGGGTTGAGATACCAGTTGACGCCGAAGGTGAAGTTGCTCAACTCGCCACCGTTCATGTCCTCATCGTTCAGGTCGATCATGGAGTAGCGGGCCGCGAGTTCCAGGGCTCCGTAACCGCCCTTCCAGTCGAAGTTTTTCTTGGGCTTGACGCGGTTGAAGGCTCCGCTGGAGGTCTTATAGGGCCGGTGCTCGCCGGTCAGGAAGAAGCTGCCGAAGATATAGTAGCCGTTGTAGTGGAGGTCCTCACCCGTGGGCCGGTCGGCCAGGGCGCTCATCCACTCGAACTGGAGCGAAGCCGGGCCGTAGACCAGGGCCACCTCGGGGGCGAAATAGTCCACGTCCTCGACGTGGAACCGGGGGGTTTCCACCAGGCGGGGGCCGAGGTGGGCTTCGGGTCGCTGACGGAAGCGAATCGGCTCGTTCTCATCGTGGAAGGCGTGGCGGTAGGAGAGGCCGAGGTGGACGAGCTGCCGGCCCTTTTCCACATACCAGGGCAGCATGGTCAGCCGGGTGGTGGCGTTATAGGTCCCGCTGTTGCCGAAAGTCGAACTGGTGTCGGCCGGGTTGCCCTGGCGGAAAAAGCCGAACGCCGCGGTGGCGCGCTTGTCCATAAAGGAGCGGTTGAGGCGCACACCGAGGTTACGGCTGCTGGAGAACACGTTGGGCAACGAGCGCTCCATAAAGGTGATGTATTTACTGCTGGTCAGCTCTTCGAGCGAGAACGGTTCCTTGAAATGGCCGACCGTGAAGTTCCCGGCCATGGGGACTTTCTTGATCTGGATATAGGCATCCTTGAACGGGTCAGAACTGGCAAAGTCGTACTGAAACTTGTATTTGATGTTGCCGTAGACGCTGCCTTCCATGAAGAGGCGCGCCCGCCGGAACTCGCTGCCGTCGCCGATGCGGCCAAACTGCCGGCGCAGTTCCTCGTCGGTGCTGTAGACGGCCCAGTCGTTCTGGATCCGACCACCAATCTTCAGCTTGAATTGGCCATCGGCCGAGTCGAGCCGTAACCCACCCTTCCAGTAAGCAGCCAGAAAGTTTTTCTTGCCGACGTTTTTCTCTAAGCCCTCGACCTTCTGCGTCAGGCCCGAGGCGGCTTCAACCTTCTCATCCTCGGCTTGGGCTTTAATCATCAGATCGCGGTACTGCTGCTCGCTGATCTGCCCATTGGCTTTGAGGATATCCAGGATTTCTGCGGCCACATTCTTGGCCTGGACTGGCCGCGCCAGAAGCAGCCCGGCCGCAACAAGGCCGACGCAAAACGCTAATCCTAATCGTCTCATAGAGTATGTCTCCTCCTCCAGTGTTGAATTCTTGCTCTGACTTTTCTCCAGTACCTTGGTTGACACATGTTTCCGCAGATCACCCCCTCTCGTGCGGGCCAGAGGTGAACAAGGTAAGTTCGAGCTGTTACAAGAGAGTGACAGGGCCGTTATGAATGCGTGAAAATCCAGGTCGGGTATGTATCGACGAGGTTAGCCGATTGCCCGACAGCCTGCGGGTCTCGACTTGTTCAAAGCGGGAGAGAGCTGGTGGTGGACAAGCCGACAGAGTTCGGCAATGGAAAACGGCTTGCTTAAACAGGAGTATACACCGCTGTGTTGCAGTTCTTTTTGCTGTCGCTGAGAGGCTAGTGCACTCACCACAATAGTCGGTACCCGACGGATGCGTGCATCCGAATGCTGACGGATATATTCGAGGACCTGCCAGCCGCTTTTTAGCGGCAACAGGAGGTCTAAAGTCACCAAGTCGGGTCCAAAGGATTCAACCCGTACGCAGGCCTGCTCTCCATCTTCGACGATTTCGACGCAGTAGCCCGCCTGCTCCAGGTTATAGGCGATCAGATGGGCAATACTGGGCTCATCCTCCACTACCAGAACTTTTTTCAACAGTGCGTTCCCTCCTTACGGCCAGAGGGGACGGTAGGAAGGTGAGATTGCAGGAATATGGCAAGCCTGTGAAGAAGTAATGATTTTCAATGCTACTGCGCGGTGGTTTGTCTTTCCTGGGGTGATACTCCCTGAGCGGATTGGAGGATAGAAGCGGGGGCGGTCGAGGCAAACCAGCCCTCGGTGCGCTGGCAAAAACGAACCAACATCAGCATCACCGGGACCTCGATGAGCACGCCCACAACGGTCGCCAGGGCGGCTCCGGATGACAGCCCAAACAGCATGGTTGCCGTGGCAATGGCTACCTCGAAATGGTTGGAGGCACCAATGAGCGCAGTCGGGGCCGCATTCTGGTACGACAGTCTGAGAACCCTCGCCAGTCCGTACGCCAGCGCGAAAACAAGGATCGTTTGAATGAAGAGGGGGATCGCAATCCAGACGATCATCAGCGGTTTGGACAGAATCATTGCGCCTTTGAGGGAGAACAGCAGGACCAGGGTGATGAGCAGGGCGCTGATGGTGACCGGCGTGAGAAAGTGGAGAAACCGCTCACGAAACCATTGTTCACCCTTGGTCCGCATAATCCACTGACGCGAGCAATAGCCGGCCACCAGCGGAAGGGCGACATACACGCCAATGGACAGCAGCAGGGCCTGCCAGGGGACCGGCAGACGACCGATCCCGAGGAGTACATCGCCCAGCACACCGTACAGGACGAGCATGGTCAGGGAATTAATCGCGACCATGACAAGCGTCAGCCCATCATTCCCCTTGGCCAGATAGCCCCAGACCAGGACCATGGCCGTACAGGGTGCAATGCCCAGCAGGATACAACCCGCCAGATAGCTGCGCCACAGCGGCACCTCCAACATCTTGATGCCGTCAACCACCACGACGGTCCCGGAGCCGTAATACGACCCCACCGGCAGATTGAGACCGAACGGCATCTTGACGTGGTCAACGGCGTCCGGACCGATGAAATCGAGAAAGAAGTTCCCGAGAAAAAGCACGGCAATCGCATACATGGTGAAGGGTTTGATGGCCCAATTGATAAACAGGGTGAGTCCAACCGGACGGGCGCTCTTCCCCGCTCGAACGACCTCGGCAAAGTCGATTTTGACCATGATGGGGTACATCATGAAAAACAAACAGATCGCAATCGGAATCGAGACCACCGGCGCGTCACCAACATACAAGGAGAGCCCGTCAAGAAAGGTCGCCATACCCGGTGCGACACTCCCCAGACCGATGCCCGCGGCAATGCACAACAGAACCCAGACGGTCAGGTAGCGCTCAAAGGCACTCAGCCCCTGTGACGGCTTAAACGGAGATGGTTTGGTGGCCATTGGTGTACTCTACTCTTGAAAGAAAACGGAGTCCAAAGGGGAAGAACTCAGGCCATGTGACCTAAGCCAAAGAATATGACACTGACGTTACAAATCGAAAACATCTGTGTGAATTGTGCATACTTCCTTCGACTCTCAGGAGAGAACGGACGGGGTGCGATCCTACTAGAGCGTTTCACGATACGTTGTAGCCGTGCCAGTACGCGCTCGTCATGCCGGACTTGATCCGGCATCCAGAGGCCGGGAGGCTGGGGACCTGGATTCCGGCTTTCGCAGGAATGACGGGCTGCTACATAGCATCGTCATTTGCGCTAGGCGCAGCACGCGAGGTCTTCCTCGCGACATTCCGTTGGTCCACAGCAGGCTGTTGCGGATTGCTTTTTCGCGAGTTGGCCGAGATAAGTCGTGTCCGCTAAGTAAAAGGCGGTAAATCGGCTCTCAAAGTCCTCTGCAACCGACCTTTCGGCAATCCCTGTTGCCAGCACAGCTTCCTGCCAGCGCTTCACTTTTGGAAACGCTCCGAGAAAGTCAAAGTCCGTATAGCGTTCGATAATCGCGGCGCGATGGAGCAAGGGCAGCCAGGCGATATCCACCATGCCCAGGCTGTCTCCATGAAAGTATGGACCTTCCCCAAGCCGAGCTCCTATTCTTGCTTCCATTCTTTCTTCCATTTTGGCGAAAGCCGTGCCCAATGTTGCTCGGCCTTCCTCCAGTCTCTGTTCATCCGGACTGCGTTGCACGCTGCATTGCATTAAGTAATGCTTTGATGCCAGATAAGACCAGGCGCGATCTTGGGCTTTCTTGACCGGGTCGTGAGCGGACATTGGGGTTCCCGTCGTTTCGTCCAGGTATTCGACAATCGCATCGGATTCGAACAGGACCTGGTCATCATCCGTTATCAGAATCGGCACCTGGCCGTTCGGAGAGGCTTCGAGAAACCACGCCGGCTTCTTGCTGAGGTCGATATATTCGACATCGTACGGAACGTGCTTGGCCTCCAGCAGGGCAGTGACACGTTGCACAAAAGGGCACGTTTTAAAGCTGACAATTTTCATCCGCTCCTCCTTCGCTGTTATATTTTCAAATACGACGCAGTCTGTTTATACAGACGGACGAGGCGGGGCAAAGGACGCAAAAATCAGTTCCTGCGGGACTCAAAGATAAGCGGAACAAGAAAAGGCCCGTAGGAGAAAGGAGGGGAAACCTACGGGCCTTGATACACGCCGAGTCGGGGAGAACTCAGCTATGTATGCGTGTGTTCTTAAACAGTATGAGGATTTTTATAGCATGAACAAACCGGCTTGGGAAGATAACTTAGCCTGAATTATGTGAATTGCTATTATTAGAGAAATTGATAGGTGCCTGCCTGTCCTTACAATGCTTTCAGAATCTCCGACCGTTTCCGTTCGTATTCCTCGGCGTTGAGATAGCCCTGGTCCCGCAGCCGCTCAATATCCTTCAGGCGCTCCTCCGGGAGGCGCGCTGGGGGAGCGAGCGCGGCCTCGCGGAGTTGACGCTTCTCTTGTCCCGTAAGCGGGCGACCGGCCAAATAAGCCTGAACATGCTCCCGGACCGGGTCCAGAAGCGTGCGTGGGAGAGCGCTTTCATCGTCTCCACCAACCGGCCCCCCATCCGAAACCTGGACCGCGCTCCTCCCTTGGGTGGTGTAAATCATAATGTCGTGTTTGGCATACCCGAACCAGTGCTCTTCAAACGGGTTCAACAGGTGAACGAAATACGTGTCGCCGTGGTGCTTATTCACCGTATCGCGTGCGTGCCAGCCTTCAGCTTTTGCGGCCTGGATCACCAGGGCGGCAAGTTGCTCTGCGGGGACAGAAAACTCTATGGCCTGGTTGTCGTCCGACCAGATACCTTCCGGGTCCAGCTTCCCTTCTTGGGCGAGCTGAGCCACCGGCGTATGGGTTGACGCCGGTGGGAGGTCTGGTGTCAGGGTTTCAGCGCAGCCGGTGAGACACAGACCGATGACCGGCATGAGCAGGGATACCGTGCGCATAGGCTTCCTCTACACGACCATATGACACAAATGTAGGGGCTGCCCCCTGTTGTGGCTGCCCGGAACTGCGTCGTCCCTTCAGACAAACTGTAAGAACAACGTTAAAATGCCCAGAAAAGACAAAAAGCCAAAAATATCGGTGCATGCGGTCACAAACACGTTTGAGGCTACCGCCGGGTCAACCCCCAGACGACGGAGAGTCAGGGGGACCATACTGCCGACAAACGCCGCAATGATCAGGTTGGCCAGCAGCGCCAGCGCCAGCACGACCCCCAGGGTGGCATCGCCCTTCCACAGATAGGCAACGATGCCGGCCGCACCGCCAAGAGCAATACCATTACCCAGCGCGATGGTCAGTTCCTTGACTAACACCCGCCTGGTTTGGGTCAGCGGGACTTCCCCCAGCGCAATGCCCCGCACGATGACGGTCAGCGTTTGCACACCAGCGTTCCCGCCTTGGGCTGCAACAATCGTCATAAAGGCCGCGGCAATGGCAATTTGCTGAATCGTTCCTTCAAAAAAGGCAATGACCAGAGCACTCAGCGTGGTGGTCACCAAATTGAGCGCCAGCCAGGGCAGACGAAGACGGATAGACTGCCAGGGAGAGTCCAGCACTTCTTCCTCTTCATCCAGACCGGCAAGCTTATAAATGTCTTCCGTCGCCTCCTCCTCCATGACATCCACCACGTCATCGACCGTAATACGGCCGAGCAAGCAGCCCTCGCTATCGACTACGGGCAGAGAAATCAGGTCATATTTTTTAAACATCTGGGCGACCTGTTCCTGGTCCAGGTCCGCTCGAACCGAAATGACCTGCTGGTCCATAACGGTTTCGACGAGATCAGACGGGCGGGCGAGGATGAACTTCCGGAGGGGGAGGACGCCGACGAGGCGATTGGCGTGATTGACGATAAAGACGCTGTGGATATCCGGGATTTCATCGCTCTGACTGCGAATCATCTCAGTGGCCTGGTCGATACGCGTGCCTTGGGACACGACCATATACTCGACCTGCATGATTCCGCCGGCCGTATCCTCGGGATAACGCAAGAGTTGGCTGACTTCATCGGACACGTCCTGCGGCACTTCGTCGAGGACCGCTTGGGCGCGCCGCGCCGACAGGGAGGCCAACAGGTCCGTGGCATCATCAGAGTCAAGATATTCGACCAAATCTCCCAGCCCGTCATCCGACAGGCGTGCAACGAGGTCGTCTTTGGTGTGGGCGGAAACGAGGCTTAAGACTTCGGCTGCCTGTGGGGCGGCCAGAAAGCCAAACACCTTGTACTTCACCTCGGGCTCTTCCAGCACATTCAACAACTCTGCGGTGTCCGCCGGATGCAGGCCGGCGACCCCCGTCCGCACAATCTCGTCCTGACCCAACTCGGCCTGAATGACGAGATGTTCGAGGGAAGGCGGTTGCGGGGGGCCCTGAGGCGAGGCCGCTGCAACCGGCGGATATGTCGTCTGCGCTTCCATGCGTCGTCCGAACTGTAGCTGCCAAATCACAAAAGATGAATGGCCTGGAATGAGATGAGAGCGCCCAGAGCGGGTGCGGCCTGGCAGCGTCACATATTTTTCATCGCAGCGTCACAATGTTGCCATATAATGAGGAGACAACAGGAGACGTTATCCTTCCCCCTGGCGTTGCTAGGTATCGTGTCGATCTCCCTCCCTAGGATCACGCGCCCTGGCAGCGCCCCTCCTCTCATTGATGCCCGATTTGTCACCAGCGCCATTTGTCACCAGCGACAAGCAGGATGGCCCCCCGCTCTGGCGGCCGGGCCCGAACTGTCTTCCGAGTGCTCGGTCTCGCCGGGCCCGTTCTTTTCTGGAGCGGCAGTCCCGACCCGAAGAAAGAAAGAAGGCATGGATTGTGCGCACCCTCTTGAATGCATGCTGTTTGCATGCTAAATAATGCGCATAGCTCTCTGCCTGAAGGAGGGAGAAGAAATGCTCTGGAGGAACATGCCGGTGCGGGATACAGGGACACTGCTGAGGGAAGGGCCGGCGCACCGGGCGCCGCTCCCCCCCACGGGTGCGGCAGGCCGGGATGGCGTCTGCCCCCTGACATCCATACTGTTTGCATAGAAAGGACCCTAGCCGACGCGCGCCGCCGCCTGAGCCCACTGAGCCGGACACCGCCCACCCGGAGAAACCACGAAAGGCCAACACCATGACAGCGACATCCCCGTCCCGGACCCCCCATACCCCCACCCCCGCCCCCGGTGCGGCCCCCAGCCGGCGCGCGGTTTTCCGGCCCCGCATCCTGGGCGCCGTCCTCGCCGCCGCCACCCTGCTGCTCGCCCGCCCGGCCGCGGCGGCCGCGCCGACGATCGACTCGGGCGATACCGCGATCGACTACCAGGAGAACAGCACGGCGGTGGTGGAGACCTACACGGCCAGCGACGCAGATGGGGATACCATCACATGGGACGTGACGGGGACGGACAGCGCCCTGTTCGCCATCTCCAGTTCCGGCGAACTGACGTTCAACAGCCCCCCCGACTACGAGGACCCGCAGGACGACGGCGTGAACAACACCTACGCGGTCACGGTGGAGGCGACCGCCGGCGGAGACATGGTCACGGTGGATGTCACCGTCACCGTCACCGACGTGAACGAAGCCCCGACGATCACGGGCGATACCGCGCCCGACTACCCGGAGAACGGCACGACCGTGGTGGAGACCTACACGGCCACCGACCCGGAGGGGGATCCCATCACGTCGTGGGACGTGACGGGGACGGACAGCGCCCTGTTCGCCATCTCCAGTTCCGGCGAACTGACGTTCAACAGCCCCCCCGACTACGAGGACCCGCAGGACGACAGAGCGAACAACACCTACGCGGTCACGGTGGAGGCGACCGCCATCGGCGGCACGAGCACGGAGGATGTCACCGTCACCGTCACCGACGTGAACGAAGCCCCGACGATCGACGCGGGCGATACCGAGATCGACTACCCGGAGAACGGCACGGCCGTGGTGGAGACCTACACGGCCACCGACCCGGAGGATGATGCCATCGCGTGGAGCGTGACGGGGACGGACAGCGCCCTGTTCGCCATCTCCAGTTCCGGCGAACTGACGTTCAACAGCCCCCCCGACTACGAGAATCCGCAGGACGACGGCACCGACAACACCTACGCGGTCACGGTGAATGCGGCCGACGGCGCATTCACGGTCACGGCGAATGTCACCGTCACCGTCACCGACGTGAACGAACCCCCGACGATCACGGGCGATACCGCGCCCGACTACGCGGAGAACGGCACGGCGGTGGTGGAGACCTACACGGTGAGCGACCCGGAGGGGGATACCATCACGTTGAGCGTGACGGGGACGGACAGCGCCCTGTTCGTCCTCTCTGCGACCGGCGCCCTGGCGTTCCGGACCCCCCCCGACTACGAGAATCCGCAGGACGACGGCGCCGACAACACCTACGCGGTCACGGTGAATGCGGCCACCACTGTCGGCACGAGCACGGAGGATGTCACCGTCACCGTCACCGACGTGAACGAAGCCCCGACGATCGACGCGGGCGATACCGAGATCGACTACCCGGAGAACGGCACGGCCGTGGTGGAGACCTACACGGCCACCGACCCGGAGGATGATGCCATCACGTGGAGCGTGACGGGGACGGACAGCGCCCTGTTCGCCATCTCTGCGACCGGCGGCGCCCTGACGTTCAACAACCCCCCCGACTACGAGAATCCGCTGGACGACGGCACCGACAACACCTACGCGGTCACGGTAAATGCGGCCGACGGCGCATTCACGGTCACGGCGAATGTCACCGTCACCGTCACCGACGTGAACGAACCCCCGACGATCGCGGGCGATACCGCGCCCGACTACGCGGAGAACGGCACGACCGTGGTGGCGACCTACACGGCCCGCGACCAGGAGGGGGATGCCATCACGTTGAGCGTGACGGGGACGGACAGCGCCCTGTTCGCCATCTCCAGTTCCGGCGAACTGACGTTCACCAGCCCCCCCGACTACGAGACGCCGCTGGACGACGGCGCCGACAACACCTACGCGGTGACGGTGAATGCGGCCGACGGCGAAAACACGGCCACGGCGAATGTCACCGTCACCGTCACCGACGTGAACGAACCCCCGACGATCACGGGCGAGACCGCGCCCGACTACCCGGAGAACAGCACGGCGGTGATAGCGATCTACACGGCCAGCGACCCGGAGAATGAGCCCATCACGTGGGCCGTGACGGGGCCGGACAGCGGCCGCTTTGCCCTCTCCCCGGCTGGCGAACTGACGTTCAACAGCCCCCCCGACTACGAGATGCCGCAGGACGTCGCCCAGGACAACGCCTACGCGGTCACGGTGGAAGTGGCCGTCGGCACCCACACCGCCACGCGGGCCGTGACCGTGACCGTGACCGACGTGAACGAAGCCCCGACGATCGACGCGGGCCCGACCGCCACCACGTACGCGGAGAACGACACGGCGGTGGTGGCGACCTTCACAGCCACCGACCCCGAGGGGGAGACCGTCAGGTGGCGGCTGAGCGGGGAGGACTCAGACCGCTTCGCCCTGTCCCCGACGGGGGTGCTGACGTTCCGGCGCCCGCCCGACTACGATGCGCCGCAGGACACCGGCCAGGACAACACCTACACCGTCACGGTGGGCGTGGTCGACCCCGGCGGCCTGACCCACACGCAGGCCCTGACCGTGAGCGTGCTCGGCGTGGAAGAAGCCCCCGTGCTCACGGGCCCGACCGCCACCACGTACGCGGAGAACGGCACGACGGCGGTGGCGACCTTCACGGCCACGGACCCCGAGGGGGAGCCCATCACGTGGGACGTGGAGGGGCTGGACGGCAGCCTGTTCGCCATCGACACCCTGACCGGCGCACTGACCTTCCAGCTCCCGCCCGACTTTGAGGCGCCGCAGGACACCGACCAGGACAACGTGTACGAGATCACCATGGCCGTGACCGCGGGCGCAGACACGGTCCGGCAGGACCTGACCGTGACCGTGATCGACGAGAACGAAGCCCCGACGATCGACGCGGGCCCGACCGCGTTCGCGTACGCGGAGAACGACACGGTGGTGGTGGCGACCTTCACGGCCACCGACCCCGAGGGGGATGACATCATGTGGCGCGTGGAGGGGCCGGACGGCGCCCGGTTCGCCCTGTCCGCCAGCGGGGAGCTGACCTTCCGGCGCCCGCCCGACTTTGAGGCGCCGCAGGACGCCGACCAGGACAACGTATACGAGATCGCCGTGGTCGCGGCCGACGCCAACCAATCGAGCGAGCGGGCCGTGACCGTGACCGTGGGCGGCGTGGACGAAGCCCCGGTGATCACGGGCCCGCAAGCCACCCGCGTCGTGTTCTCCACGACGCGGGTGGTGGGCACCTACACGGCCACCGACCCGGAGGGGGCGCCCGCGGCCTTGGACGTGGAGGGGCCGGACCTCGCCTTCTTCACCCTCGCCGAGTCCGGGGCGCTGACGTTCCAGGCCCCCCCCGCCGGTGGGGCGCCCCAGGACGCCAACCAGGACAACGTGTACGAGGTCACGGTGGTCGCGCGTGACGCCGGCCCGGAGGGCATGCTGGCCGTGGCCGTGCGGGTGACCCCGCCGCCGCGACCCAGCACGCCGGCGCGCGCCGGCACGCCGCCGGCCACGGATACGGCCCGCCCGCAGGTGACGCTGCAAGCGGCGGTGGCCACCCATCTGGGCACGCCGTTCGGGCTCACCATCCGGTTCTCCGAGCCCGTGAGCGGCTTTCGCCTGGGGGCGATCGCGGTGCAGAACGGGACGGCGGCTCAGTTCACGCCACAGTCCCCCCAGACCTACACGGTGACGATCACCCCCGCCACCGCCGCCGCCGCCGTGCAGATCGCGGTGGGGGCGAACGGGGCGCAGGACAGGGCCGGCAACGGCAACCGGCCGGCGACCCTGGTCGTCGAGGCGGCCGCGGCCCTGGTCGGCTACTTTGAGAGCCCGGCGGCCGGCACCGCGGTGGCAGGCATTGACCTCATCCGCGGCTGGGTGTTTGCCTCCGCGGCCGACGTGGAGATCACCACCCTGGTGCTGTATATCGACGGGCAGCCGGCGGCCACCATCCCGTGTTGTTCGGCCCGCCTGGACGTGGCCGCGGCCTATCCGGCCCTGCCGGCGACCACCACCACCCTCAGTGGCTGGGGGGTGACCTATAACTGGGGCGAGTTGCCCGCCGGGCCGCATACCCTGCGGGTGGTGGCCACGAGCAGCCAAGGCCGCCAGTGGGAGTCGGCCCGCCGCCAGGTCGAGGTGCTCAAGCCCGGCGATGTGGCCTTTGCCGACCGGGTGAGTCTGGCCACGGCCACGGCCCGGCTCGAGGACGAAGAGCTGGAGTTGCGGGAGGTGGTGCTGCGGGATCAGGCGAGCCAGCAGGAACAGACGCTGACCCTGCGCTATGCGTGGCAGACCGCGGCCCAGGGGCTCCGGCTGGTGGAGACGCGCCCGGCGGCGGCAGCGGCGGCGCCGGGCGCGGCCTCCCTGCTGGCGCGGCTGCGGGCCGGGCTGACCCGCTGGGGGCGGGGGTGGCTGAGCCCGGTGGCGGCGACCGCGGCCACGGGGCTGACCGCGGTCTATGAAGCCCCGGCCGACGGGAGCGTGGTGGCCGGGGTCGGGCTCGTGCGGGGCTGGGCCTTCAGCGACCTGACGCCGGCGGAGCCCCGGGTGGCCCTGCTCATTGACGGGGCGGAGCAGGGGCCCGTGCCGTGTTGTTCCGCCCGCCCGGATGTGGCCGCCGCCTATCCCGGGGTGGCCGGCGCCCTGGCCAGTGGCTGGGGGCTGGTGTTCAACTACGGCGACCTGGAGCCGGGCCCCCATACGCTCGGGGTGCGGCTCACGGCCCAGACCGCTGGGGGCGCCCCCCTGGAGGAGACCCTGACCCATACGGTCACGGTGGTCCGCCTGGGCGGCTATGCCTTTGTGGACGAGTTTGACCTGCGGGCGGCGACGGTGCGGCTGGAGGACGAGGTGGTGGTCTTGAGCGGGGTGGTGGTCCGGGACAAGGCCACCCAGGCCACCCAGGTGGTGGAGGTGCGCTTGCGCTGGACGGCCGCCACCCAGGGCTTGCGCATTGTGGGCAGTCAGGTGCAGCCCTAGGGCGCTCCCCGGCCGGCGCCGGCGGGGGGCGAGGCGTGCCATGCGCTGAGCCCCTTGACGGTCCCGGCGCTGCCACCCCACCGGCAATGCCACCCCAAACGGTCCGCCCACGCCGGACTGCCCGGCCTCCTGGTGACACCCCTGACCCTCCGCCTGTCCGTGGGCTCGGCCCACCTCGGCCTCAGGAAGATACCCCCGTCGGAGCAGCCTCACTGCGCACCGGGGCGCGTCTCCCTTCTCCTCCTGCTGGTGGACACGTCTCCGGATTGTCACTGCCCTGTCATCCCGGTGTCAAATCTCTCCGATACAACGGCAGACGCTCTCCCTCCCCCCGGCGCTGGCAGGCGCCGTGTCGCTCTCCCTCCCTCGGATCACACGCCCTGGCAGCGTCCCCCCCCTCTCCTCGCTTCCGTGCACTTGGATCGGTGCACAATCTCCCTAGAGGTTGATGCTGTCCTGGTCGAGAGAAACGGAAACGTCCGGGCATGGGCTGGTCGGGTGGCGCAGCTCGCTCCACGGGGTTGCTATTCGGCGCGCTGAGCTTATATCTATCGTTTTTGGAGTGTACAGTGGAAGACAAGCCCTTCATTAATCGTGAGTTGTCCTGGCTCGAATTCAATAGACGCGTGCTTGAAGAAGCCTTCGACGAGAGCGTCCCCCTGCTCGAACGCGTCAAGTTCATGGCCATCTTCAGCGCCAATATGGACGAATTTTTTATGGTCCGGGTGGCACGGCTCAAGCGGCGGATCGTTCAGGGCGACCTGGAGGCCGGTCCGGATGGCATGACCCCGGCCCAGACCCTGACCGCTATCTCAAAGCGAGTCCATGAGCTTGCCGAGGAACAACACCGGGGTTTTCTGGAGACCATTCAGCCACAACTGGAGGCTGAGGGGATTCATATTACCCGTCCGGAAGAGTTGAATACCGAGCAGAGCCATTTTCTGGAAGACTTCTTTCGTCGGATCCTGCTGCCGGTCGTCACGCCGCTGGCGATTGACCCCGGCCATCCCTTTCCCCACCTCGGCAACCGTTCCCTGTGCCTGGTCGCGGCCCTGCGCTCGGCCGGGACCTCGCGTCTGCCCCGGACCAAACTGGCCGTTGTCCATATTCCCAGCCAGGTCGTCCAGCGCTTCATCGCGCTACCGGCTCCGGCCGGCAAGCATATCTTTATCCTGCTCGAAGATGTGGTGCGGCTGTACCTGCCTCGCCCGTATCACGGCTATGAGATCCTGTCGTGTCACGCCGTCCGGGTGACGCGGGACGCGGACTCAGCCCTGGCGCTCGGCCGAACCGAAGATTTGCTGACGAGTATCGAAGAGAGCGTGCGCGACCGGCGCATGGGGACCGCGGTGCGGCTGCAATACGACTCCGACCTGCCGCAGAGCATTCTCAATATGTTTATCGATGAGCTCGACCTGCACTCCGAAGATCTGTACGCCGGTGAGGGTTTCACCGCTTTTACCGACCTGTTTCAGCTCTATGGAGCCGTGGACCTGCCGCAGCATAAAGACCAGCCCTGGACACCCCTGCCGGTTCCGGCCTGTGAGCAAAAGCCGGATATGTGGAGCGCGATTCGGGAGGGCGACATCCTGGTCCACCATCCCTACCAGTCTTTCGATGTGGTCACGCGCTTTGTGGAAGAGGCCGCGACCGACCCGAATGTCCTGGCCATTAAAATGACCCTCTACCGGGTCAGCCCGACCTCGCCCATTGCCCAGGCGCTCACGCGGGCCGCAGAAGCGGGGAAAGAAGTGGCCGTCCTGGTCGAACTCCGGGCCCGTTTTGATGAGGAAGCCAATATTACCTGGGCGCGCGCGCTCGAAGAGGTCGGCGCCCATGTGGTGTATGGCCTGGTCGGCTATAAGACCCACTGCAAGGCCTGCCTGGTGGTACGGCGTGAGAGTGCTGGCATCCGTCGCTACTGCCATCTCGCAACCGGCAACTATAACGTGAATACGAGCGGCATCTACGGCGACTTCGGTCTCTTTACCTGCCGCGAGTCCTTTGGCGACGATCTCACCGACCTGTTTAACCTGTTGACCGGCTATACCCGTCCGCAGGCGTTTCACCATCTCCTGGTCGCTCCCACGAGTATGCGGGAGGGCATGATTGAGCGGATTCGGCGCGAAGCGGAACACGCCCTGGAGGGCAAGCCGGCCAGAATCATTGCCAAGATCAACAGCCTGGTTGACGCGGCCATGATCGAGGAGTTGTATACCGCCAGTCAGGCGGGGGTGGAGATTGATCTCATCATCCGGGGTATCTGCTGCCTGCGGTCCGGACTGCCGGGCATATCCGAACGGATTCGGGTGATTTCGATTATCGATCGCTACCTCGAACACGCCCGCATCTTTTATTTTCATAATCGTGGCGAGGCCGAGTATTTCCTCTCCTCGGCCGACTGGATGCCGCGCAATCTTGACCGCCGCGTCGAAGTCGCCTTTCCCATCCTTGATCCGCATATCCAGGACCAGCTTTTTGAAATACTCAGCATTCAACTGGCCGACACGGTCAAGGCGCGCGCAGTTTTGCCTGACGGACGCTCCAAGCGGGTGGAGCCCGACCCACTCTCTCCTGTCCGCTCTCAGCAACGCCTGTACGAATTGACCAAGGCCCAGTCCGACGCCCAGATGCCCGTTGAGGGAGAGCCCGACCTGGACGGCTTGCAGCCGTTTGAGGGGTGACGCCTTCCCCCTCAAAAATCCCCTCCCCGGAGGGGTGCTGCCTATGGTGTCGATGGCTCCCTACGGCCTGTCCGCTCGTGCCCTCACCCGGCCCTGCGGGCCACCCTCTCCCAGGGGGCGAGGGTAAAAAAGCTCCTCTCCCGCTGGGAGAGGGGTTGGGGTGAGGGCCAAACCGCCAGACAAGTTCATTTGCATCATACGTCCCGGAGGGGTGCCGCGTAGCGGCGGGGTGGGTTCCCTGCCCGTCGGCATCACACGTCCCTGGAGGGGTGCCGCGTCCCGACCGGAAGGGCGTTCCCCTGCTCCGTGCCTTATCTCTCGGTGTCCGAGTGTGCGGGCCACGTCAGGCTGCACCCTGTCGAATGGTAATGGCCTCGCGCAGGCCATCAAGCAGCCCTTCGAGGTGGGCCATACGCGCGCGCAGTTCGGTCATCTGCTGCTCCAGGGCCGTAAACCGCTCGTCAAAATACTGACGCTGCGCCGCCAGTTCGGCGCGGATGGCCCGTTGGCCGCCCAGCATCAACCCGGCCAGGGTCGCCCCCACCGCTACCACGGCTATCAGGACTCCGATCAGTTCGACACCCATGGCGTTTTCTCCAGTATACAGACCGGTGTTGAGCGAGGCATATACAGCCGATTATCACCAATAGGAAGGTCGGGGCAATACGGCGCAGGGCGTGCCACACGCATATTACCCTCAGCCTCAAACGTGCTGCCTGTCGGGTACAGCGCAGCGGCGGGTACATTGAAACCCTTGCGGAAATCCTCTAGCGTGCAGGACAATGCTCGAACGAATCTCGATCCTGTGCCTGAGCCTCGTGCTGGTGAGCGTCTGGGGCTGCTCGGCAACCCTCAGACGCCCCTCGGCCAAAGAATATTATCAGCAGGCAAGCGACTCTTTCACAGACGAGGACTATCTGGGAGCTTCCGATCAGTACCAGGAGTTGCTGGATCAATACCCACTCAACCCGTACGCTGAGGAAGCCCAGCTCAAAGCGGCCTATGGGCTGTTTATGGAAGAAAATTACGCCGAAGCCGTTGCGGCCTTTAAGGACTTTGAGCGGGCCTATCCGACCAGCAAGCATATGCCGTTTGTCAAATATTTTCTCGGTATTACGAATTATAGTCAGATTCGTTCCAAGGATCGTGACCAAGCCGTGACGCGCCGGGCGGACGGATTCTTTCAAGAGGTCATAGACCGATATCCGGAAAGTGCTTTCGTTCTCGAGGCTGAGGAAAAGAGCAAATCGGCGCGTGACATCCTGGCGGCCCACGAATTGATGGTGGCGAACTTTAACGAAAAGCGCGACAATCTGACTGCCACAAAAGCCCGCCTGCGCAGCCTGATTGAGCAATACTCCGAAACGGATGCCACCGTGGAAGCCTTGGGTCGGCTCGAACAGATATTGAACGAAGAGGGTAACGTCGAGTTGGCCGAGCTGGCGGCCCGCGCTCAGTCTGCACGGAGAGCGGCCAGCCAGGCTCCCAGCGTGGAACCCCCCTTTTATTCCCCCCTATTAGGGGGGACACAGGGGGGTGAGGACGAGGTGACCGGCTCGGACGGTCTCCTCGTTGCCGGAGTCGATCCGTTATTGCTGCTCGTTTCCGAACTGAAAAAACAGGAGGAGGCAGAACGCCTGGCCCGGACGGAAGCGGATGCGGAAAGACTGGCAGCAGAAAAAGAGGCCGAGCAGGAGGAGCGGGCACTTGATGACGCCTTTGACGATGACCGCTCCTACGAAGTGGGTGACGATTATCGGGAAGTAGACTTGGAGGCCTTGGAAGCAGAGCGGGCCGCCCTGGAGACTCCCGACATTGAGGAGCTGGAATTCGACGTTGAGACAGACGATATCGGACCCTTGGAACTGACCGAGCAGGATGTAAAGAGGGAAGGTGTCCTTCCATCAGCCAGAGATGCTGGACACGTTTCCTCTTTCTCCGACGAGGACGATATTGATCTTTCTGACGATGACATCCTCACCCTTGACATCGAGGACGACGCTATTGCGCTTGAGGAAGATGCTGAAGCCTTGGAAGCCGCTGGGGTGTTGGACGCTGAAGAAGAAGCTGGGGATGTCGTTGAAGAGATTGCTACAGTCGAGGACATGACTAGCGACGATGAGGTTGAAGGCGGCGCAGAGGTGGCCGAGGCAGAACCTGTCCTGAGCCCAGTCGAAGAGGAAGCCGAGGACGACGAGGCAGTTATCGCAGTCGAGCAGAGTGAGCCGGTTGAGCTGGGTGAGTCAGAGGTTGAATACGCTGAAATAATAGATGAGGAGGCCGCCGCTTCCGACGTGCTCACGAACGGAGATGTCGCACTCAGCAAAAGAGGAAACGTTTCCTCCAATGATAGAGAGAGGCTGGAAACGTTCCCTCTTTCAGGACGGGAGGCCGTTCTGGGTATCGATATTGAGGAAATAGATTTCGAGTTTGAGGACGAATGAGACCTGTCGCCTGGGCAAAGAGTGAGCGTCGCCGAGCCTCTTTCCTCTTGGGAAGAGGCTTTTTATTCTATTGGAAAAATAAGACAGCATGAAACACGCCGCAGCCCCTGTTCCAAAGAGCGTCCGTGAGGGAAAAGTCCTGGTGGTCGGCGTCGGCGGCCTGGGCTCTCCGGCGGCATTGGCGCTCGCCCTGGCCGGGGTGGGAACGATTGGTCTGGTGGATTCGGACCGGGTCGAGCTGTCAAACTTGCAACGGCAAATCCTGCACCTTACCCCGGATATTGGAAAGCCAAAGGTCGATTCGGCCAAGGAAAAAATTCAGCAACTCAACCCCGCGATAACAGTGGTGACCTATAACGAGTGGCTGCATGCGGCTAATCTCGCAGATATCTTTGCCGGCTATGATTTTATTATTGACGGGACGGACGGCGTGGCCACAAAGTTTCTGATCAATGACGGTGCCGTGCTGCTCAACAAACCACTCTCTCACGCTGGCATTGTCCAATTTCACGGTCAGGCATTGACGGTCTTACCCCATCGGACGACGTGTTTGCGTTGCCTGTTCCCGGTCCCGCCTCATCCTGATGAGAATCCCACCTGCCAGGAGGCCGGCATCCTTGGCAGCCTGGCCGGCAGTCTGGGCGGCGTGCAGGCTGCCGAGGCTGTGAAATACCTGAGCGGAGCGGGGGAACTCCTGACCGACCGCTTACTGACCTATGACGCCCTGGCCTTACGCTGGCGAGAGGTCCGGGTGCGCCCCAGCCCGCACTGTCCGCTGTGCGGCACGCCGCGGACGATTACGGGCTTACAGCCCGAAGCCTATGAGTTGGAAAGACTCTGCACTCCTGTCTGAATGAAAATCGGGCAGGGTGATTGTCAGACCGGCGCAAAAACGTAACAGTAGAAGCGCGAAAGAGTAGATGAGTGATTCTGAATCAGGAGGGAGTGCATATGAGTGCTCAGGTCCGTATCCCAACCCCGCTACGCCGCTTTACCGGCGGTGCGGAAGCAGTCTCGGCCGATGGAGCCACGGTTGGGGCCTTGGTCGATAGTATAGAGAGTAATCATCCTGGGATTAAGGAACGGTTGTGTGACGAGGCGGGCGAAGTCCGTCGCTTTGTCAATATCTTTGTAAATGGTGAAGACATTCGTTTTATCAACAATCTGGATACGCCGGTGAATGAGGGCGACGAAGTGTCTATCGTGCCTGCTATTGCCGGAGGCTCTTTTTGCCCCCGTCTCGCTACGCTCGGCACCCCCTAGAGAAAAAAGGGGGGTAAAGCGTGTCACTCCTGCCGAAAAGAGTCAACGTGTCCTCCCAGGATAGAGAAGAGATGCTGGATACATTTACTCTTTTTCCGACTGAGGGACCGCCGCCAGTCGGCCCCTTGCGTGTTCCGTCGGTTCTGCATCTGATTGGGAATACGCCGCTGCTTGAAATCACCCGGCTGAGTACGGACATTCCTCCAGGCGTCCGGGTCTATGCCAAACTCGAAGGTTTTAATCCCGGTGGATCGGTCAAAGATCGCCCCGCGCTGTGCATGCTCCAAAAAGGGATTGAGAGCGGCGCGCTGACCCCGGACAAGATTATTCTCGATTCCACCTCCGGGAATACCGGGATTGCGCTGGCCCTGATCGGAGCCGTGCTAGGCTACCCGGTCGAGCTGTGTATCCCGGCCAACGTCAGTATAGAGCGAAAAAAAATCATCTCCGCGTACGGGGCAAGAATGATTTTCAGCAGTCCCATGGACGGCTCGGATGGCGCCTTGGAGCTATGTCGGGAGCGGCTGCAAGAGCGTCCCGAGCGCTATTTCAAACCGGATCAATACTTTAATCCACACAACTCGCTGGCTCACTACCAGACAACCGGGCCGGAGTTGTGGTGGCAGACCAAAGAGCAGATCACCCACTTTGTGGCCGGCATGGGCACCGGCGGCACCTTGATGGGAACCGGGCGCTATCTGAAGGAGAAAAACGCGGACATTCAGATTGTTGGGGTTGAACCGGATGATGCCTTTCACGGCCTTGAGGGGCTGAAGCATATGGACAGTTCCATTGTGCCCGGCATCTACCATGAGGAGCAGCTTGACCGAAAGATCAGTGTTTCCACTGAAGACGCCTATGAAACGGTGTACCGGCTTGGTCGTAAAGAAGGGGTTTTGGTTGGCCAGTCATCCGGCGCGGCGATGTGGGCGGCACTCCAGGTGGCCCGTGAGATCAAGCAGGGAATAGTGGTGACGCTCTTCCCGGATTTTGGAGACAAATATCTCAGCACCAATCTGTGGATCGGCTGGAAAGAGTATAATCAGCGGCAAGCCCACACTCAGGCACAGGGAGCAGCGTGACGGAGACATTGGGGTCCGTTGGGTCAAGACCCTATAGACCCTACAGACTCAATAGACCCTATAGACTCTATAGATATGCTCGAAGACGCTCAGATCGAACGCTATAGCCGACAGATCATTCTGCCCCGGGTTGGCGGAAGGGGGCAGGAAAAACTGCTTCGGAGTCAGGTGTATGTAGACGGGGACGGGCTGCTCGCTACCGCTGCGCTTTTTTATCTCGTCGCGGCCGGCGTTGGGACTATTGGCGTGGCGCGGGCCAAAGCCGCTCCAATCTTTTCCGCTCTTGCGGAGCAATCCCTGGGACCGGATGAGCAACCGCTGGCACACACCCTCAGGCGTCTGAATCCTGATTGTAGCATTGTGACCCATCTGGATGAGGACGAACAACCGGCTCACCACTATGATCTGGTTCTGGCAACAACGGATGCATTGCACGATGGGTGGTACGCTCGGCACAAGCCGTTTGTGTGGGGAGCGGCCAGCGGAGAAGGCGCCTGTTTATTCGTGAGTCGGGGAGACAGGGCTGACCGGCCCTGCCTGCGCTGTCTCTTCTCGGAACACCCACCCCGGCCCTATCGGGCCACCCCTCCAAGGAGGGGAGAGAAAACCGTCCCCGACCCGCTTGACTCTCCATACGCGCTCTTTTTGGGTACCCAACTCGTTACCGAAGCCCTGAAAATCATCCTCCAGCCTGAGGCGGAGAGCCCGCCAAAACTGTTGGCCTATACATTCCCGGCGTTTCACTGTACCGAGCAGACGGTTGAGAAGAACCCGCACTGCTCGGTCTGTTCGACACAAGCCCATGCCTGTCCTGAGCCTCGCCGAAGGAATTGAGGAAGGAGCGGACGTGGAGACCCAGGGGCCTCAGCCCGCCTCGAATAAAAAGAATTCCTATTCCCTCACGCACCTCAAGTGTCTTGAGGCTGAAAGTATTCATATCATTCGTGAGGTGGCGGCGGAGTTTGATCGCCCGGTCATGCTGTACTCCATCGGCAAAGATTCGGCGGTCATGCTGCATCTGGCACGAAAAGCGTTCGCACCGGGGACACTGCCCTTCCCTCTGATGCATATTGATACGACCTGGAAATTCCGGGAGATGATCGCCTTCCGCGAGACCTACATCAGACACGAACTCGGCCTCGACCTCATCGTGTATATTAACCGGGACGGGGTCACAGCAGGCATCGGCCCCATTACGCATGGGTCCAAAAAACACACCGACGTGATGAAGACGCAGGCCCTCAAACAGGCGCTCGATCAGTACGGGTTTGACGCGGCTTTTGGGGGCGCCCGGCGGGATGAAGAGAAATCACGAGCCAAAGAACGGGTGTATTCGTTCCGTGACCGTAACCATCGCTGGGACCCCAAGAACCAGCGTCCCGAGCTGTGGAATCTGTACAACTCCACGCTTGATAAAGGCGAGAGCATCCGGGTTTTTCCCTTATCGAACTGGACCGAGCTGGATGTCTGGCAGTATATCTACCGCGAAAACATCCCGATTGTTCCGCTGTACTTTGCCAAGGAACGTCCGGTTGTCGAGCGCGACGGAGTGCTCATTATGGTTGACGATGATCGTCTACCGCTCAACCCGGGCGAACGGCCGCAGTTGAAAAAAGTCCGCTTTCGCACCCTGGGCTGCTATCCGCTGACGGGGGCGATTGAATCCGAGGCAGACACCCTGCCGCTGATTATTCAGGAAATGCTGCTGGCAACGCGGTCCGAACGGCAGGGCCGTGTCATTGATTTTGACCAGTCCGGCTCCATGGAAGAGAAAAAAAAGGAAGGCTACTTCTAAATAGCAGGATGTCTCACCAATCCGACCTGATCGCGACCGATATCGAAGCCTATCTCGCCCAGCATGAGCGCAAGGACCTGCTACGCTTTCTGACCTGCGGCAGCGTGGACGACGGCAAGAGCACCCTGATCGGCCGGCTCCTGTACGACTCCAAGCTGATCTATGAGGATCAGCTTGAGGCGATAAAAAAAGACTCGGTTCGACATGGCACGACCGACACGGAGTTTGATCCCGCCCTGCTGACCGACGGCCTCAAGGCCGAACGCGAACAGGGCATCACCATCGATGTCGCCTATCGCTATTTTTCGACCGCCAAACGCAAATTCATTATTGCCGACACCCCAGGCCACGAGCAGTACACCCGGAATATGGCGACCGGCGCGTCAACCTGCGACCTGGCCATTATCCTGATTGATGCCCGCCACGGGGTCCTGACCCAGACCCGGCGGCACAGCTTTATCACCTCGCTCTTGGGGATCAAGCACATCATTGTTGCCGTCAACAAGATGGACTTGGTGGACTACAGCCAGGAGGTCTTTGAGCGGATTGTCAAAGACTATACCGACTTTGCCGCCAGACTGGAGCTGAACGATGTGCGTTTCCTGCCCATGGCGGCGCTGCGCGGCGATAACGTGGTGCACACAAGCGAGCATATGCCGTGGTATACGGGCAGCCCGCTGATGCACCTCTTGGAGCAGGTCTATATTGCCTCGGATGCCAATCTGATCGACTTTCGCTTTCCGGTCCAATACGTCAATCGTCCCAACCCGGACTTCCGTGGTTTTTGTGGCACGGTGGCCTCGGGCATCGTGCGGCCGGGCGACGAGGTCATGGTGTTCCCGTCACGCAAAACAAGCCGGGTGAAAGCCATCCATACCTTTGAGGGGGAACTGGAGCAGGCCATGCCGCCGCTGGCCGTGACCCTGACGCTTGAAGACGAGATCGACGTCAGTCGCGGAGATATGCTCGTTCACCCCAACAATATCCCCCTCATCGCCACGCACTTTGAAGCCATGCTGGTCTGGATGGCCGAGGAGCCCCTGCAGCCCGGCAGGCAGTATTTTCTCAAGCAGACCACCACCATGGCGCCTGGGGTCATTACCGATGTGCGGTATCGTATAGACGTGAATACCCTCCACCGGGAAGACGCCGCGCAACTGACACTCAATGAAATCGGACGGTGCGCCTTTGCGCTCGAAAAGCCGATTGCCTGTGACCCCTACCGCAAGAACCGCGCGTCTGGGGCGTTTGTCGTCATAGACCGCCTGACCAATAACACGGTCGGCGCCGGGATGATCATCGACCGAAATCAGTCTTTTGGGTCGGTTGAGTCAAGACTCAATGGACCCAATGACTCAACGGACCCAACGGACCCAAAAGACCCAACGGACCCGATGGCCGAGCGCGAGCAGGCCCTGCAACAGCACGCGCTCACGGTCTGGCTGACGGGTTTGTCCGGCTCCGGAAAATCGTCCATTGCGGAACGACTTGAGCAGCGTCTGCATACCGAAGGGTTCCACGCCTATCGGCTCGACGGCGACAATCTGCGCCTGGGACTGAATCGGGACCTGGCCTTTTCCAAAGCCGACCGCGCAGAAAATATTCGCCGCATTGCCGAGGTCGCGCGACTCTTTAACCAGGCCGGGCTCATCGTCCTGGTGCCGGTCATTGCCCCCTTTCAGACAGACCGGCAACACGCGGCGGAGATCGTCGGCGCGGACCGCTTTTTTGAGGTGTATGTGGACACCCCGCTTGAAGTATGCGAGGAGCGCGATGTGAAAGGGCTGTATCACAAGGCGCGGGCAGGGGAGGTTGCAGACTTTACCGGTATCTCCTCTCCATATGAACCACCGCCAGCGCCGGCACTCCGGCTGACGACGGTTGGCCACACCGTCGAGGAATCGACCCAAGCCGTGTTCCAGGCGATCGCGGCTCGTATCCGGCTGTAGGCGACTGTCTGTCCGCCCGCCTTATACATATCTTCTTGAGGAGGTTGGATGGTTGATCTCAAGCGTATCATCACGACGGGGGTTCTTGTTCTGACGTGTACGCTACCCGCGGCAGGTCAGGATCAGGAAGAAGTCCATTTCCGGACGCCAACCCAAACCGTGGAGGAGCAGTTTCTGTTTCTGAGGAAAGGGATTCAGGCAGAATATTTTTCGCGTGAAGTCGGCCAGGACTGGGATCAGATGGTGTTCTGGCCGCACGGGGCCGCTCGCCCAACCCATCTGGTCGGCTGTATTGAAGAAGTCCTCGACTGTTTGAGCGGCGACTGTGGTGAGTCCTTTGTTGTTGGGGATAAACTGACACCGAGCGTCCAGGTCATTGACTTGCAGACCCGGACGGTCACCACCCTGGTGCGTGGGATGACGATTTGCGACGGGATCAGGACGACATCCTGGGGCACGGTGATCGCAACGGAAGAGGACTTCGTCAGCGACACCGGGGCGGTATACGAAATCCTCGATCCGCTGACGAATGACGAGTTTACCATCCTTGAACGCGGCAGTGGCGACGCTCCGGCCCGGATCGTGGATCAGACCGGACAGGACGCCTCGGACCGCATTATCAAGCGCACAGCATTCCCGGTGATTCGATACGAAGGCTTCCTGGTGCATGAAACCGGCGTGGTGATTGCGGGCGACGAAGAACGGCCCGGCAGCTATCAGCCGGGCGATACCGACGGCGGCGGCGTGTATAAATTCATCCCCACTCATCTGTACGACCCCGACACCGGGCCTGTTGCCTCCCTCGATACATCCCCCTTGATCGCAGGCACAACATACGCGCTGCAAGTGTCGTGTCGGGACGACCTCCAGCAGTTCGGCCAGGGCTGCGAGATTGGCAACGGCGCCTGGATTTCACTCACACCAACCGCCGCATCCGAGAGCAGTACTGATACGGGCAAAACCCGCACTGGGCGCGAGGCCGCCAATGCGGCTGGGGCAACGGGCTATTACCGTCCCGAAGACCTCCATCGTGACCCGATGTTCAGCGACCCCGACCGGCCCGCTGCCGTTCGCTTCTGTTTTGCCGTTACCGGGAACCATGCCGGCAGCAACTATGGCGAGGTACAGTGCGCGATTGACCGGGATGTGACTGCGGCAACCGGGGCAACGGGGGAAATCGTGCTGAACCGTTTCATTGAAGGCAGCCCCGAATTCAGTCAGCCGGACAATCTGGCCTTTCAGCCGATAACGGGGGTGCTGTTTGTTGTCGAGGACAATGGGACGAGCCAGGGCAATAGCGATATATGGGCCTGTCTGCCGGACGGCGCGGACGACGATATCAAGTCTGACGGCTGTGTGCGGCTGCTCAAAATTGCCGATGGTTCTGCCGAGTCAACCGGTTTTCTCTTCACGCCGGATGGCACCGAGGCGTATTTTGCGATCCAGCATAGTGCCGACGGTAATATGCCCTTGGTGGACGATTTTCAGACCGATGACCTCATCCGGCTGTCCGGGTTTCGGGTCAGACCCATGCAGTATGATTTTGGCGCACGGACAGCGTACCGTCTCGAAAGGCAGTCCTATCGCTATTTCGGTTTTGGAGCCGAAAACCAAATCGAGTAGCTCTGAGCACGATGAAGCGTCTCCTGGTCAGTCTTTTGAGTCTTTGGGGTCCGTTGGGTCTCTTGGGTCTTTGGGGTCTGGACTCAACCGACTCAATGGCACAACCGACTCAACTAGCACAACCGACCCGAGCGGTCAGCTCTCCCCTCACGTCGGTTCAAAAGGTTGAGCTGCTGAAAGGATGGACGGCGGTGTTGCCGCCCCGCTCCCCCGGCTCGGGACTGGTCGGCGTCTATAACCCTGAAGCGGTGATTCCTCCGCAATGCTATACCCGGACCGAGGGTGTCTTTAATCCGTGTTACGTCTGTCATCAAGATCATATCTCAGGCCGTGAAAATCGGATGAACGATGCCCATTTGCAACGCGCGTATAGCTTTAGTGACCACGGACAGACCAATCGCTGGCGGAATCTGTTTGAAGACCGTAGTGAGCGGGTTGCTGCGATCAGCGATGAGGACATACAGGCGTGGATTAACGAAGATAATTTTTCCGAACTGGCCGACCGATTGGAGGCGGTTCACTTTCGAGGCTATATTCCCCGACTTCAAAACCTGTCTGATGGGGTAGCCGCCTTTGATGAAGAGGGCTTTGCTAAGGATGGCAGCCATTGGGTGGCTTTTAGCTATAAGCCCTTTCCGAGTACGTTTTGGCCGACCAATGGGTCTACCGATGATGTCATGATCCGCTTGCCTGCTCAGTTCCGACAAACGCAAGATGGCGCCTACTCGCGCGAAGTGTATAAGGCCAATCTCGCGATTCTCGAAGCCGCGATTAAGGGCTTTGATAGCATTGGCAGCCTGCCCATTGATGAGACCCAACTCGGCCAGGACCTGGATGGCGACGGCGCGCTCGGCCGCATTCACGCCCTCACCCGCCCGGCAACCTATGTGGGGGCGGGGAGTGATACGCGGGTTGAACCCTATATCTATCCCCACCGGACGGAATTCCTGCATACCGTGCGCTATGTTGGCGTCAGCGCGGACGGGAGCATCACAAATGCGCGACGGATGAAAGAAGCGCGCTATATGCTGAAGCGGGATTTCCTGTCCCCCACCGTCCTTGGGCATTACTACGACGAGGAATATCAGGAGAAGCTGGAAGGCACGCTGCCTCACTATCCGGATCGCGGCCATGCGGGTCTGTACAATAAAATGGGTTGGCTGCTCCAAGGATTTATTGAGGACAAGGACGGCCGGCTGCGCTTCAATACCTACGAAGAGACCATGTTCTGCATGGGCTGCCATAACACGGTCGGCTCTTCGATTGACAAGACGTATAGCTTCCCGCGCAAAATCGACGGGGCTGCCGGATGGGGCTATATCAATCTGCGCGGCATGCCGGACGCGCCCACCATGAACGAGCAGCAAGGGGAAATCCTGACCTATCTTGAACGCGTGGGTGGCGGCACCGAGTTTCGCAACAATCCGGAAATGGCGGCGCGCTGGTATCATGCGGACGGATCGGTCAATTACGCAGCCGTTGCCGCGGCCCGGGATGTCTACGAGCTGATTACCCCATCCCCCGCCCGGGCCTTATTGCTCAACAAAGCCTATAAGCTCATTGTCGAAGACCAGGACTTTATCTACGGCCGCGACGCAACGCTGAGTCCGCCGGCAAACGTGTACGAATACGTTGATAACACCACCGCCCCGACGCTCCCGCCAGACAAAATTTATAGCTGGGATATTCGCCTCAATTGGGCAGCGGGAAGCGCGGAAGCAATAGAGTAGCGTTGACGCGCTGTTGCCTCCTTGATAGGCCCGCTACGGTACATGTGAAGGAGGACCGTTATGCAAGGCTTGGAGGGCGTTCGCGTATTGGAACTCGGCAATATGGTGTCTGCGGCGTATGCCACAAAGCTGCTGGCAGACCTTGGCGCCGATGTGATCAAAGTCGAGGAACCGGGCGGTGACCTGGCGCGAACCCGAGGCCCTTTTCCTCAGGGGCAGCCCGACCCGGAGCAGAGTGGCCTCTTTTTGTATTTGAATACCAATAAGCGCGGCGTGACCCTCGATATCCACCAGGATGTTGAACGTCTGCGCGCCCTGATTGCGCAGACCGACGTGCTCGTTCACAACTACGCTCCGCCGGCCATGGCCGAGCTCGGCATCTCCTACACGGCGTTTCAGCAGGTGAATCCCAGCTTGGTGATGTGCTCGATCACCCCGTTTGGACTGACCGGCCCGTATAAAAATTACAGCGCCTATGAGTTGAACCTGGCCCACGGGGGCGGCTGGGCCTGGCTGAGTCCTGGGGCCTCAGATTGGCCGGACTTACCCCCGCTCAAAGCGGCCGGCCATCAGGCCGACTTTCAGGGTGGGCTGGCTGCGGCTATGACGAGCCTGGCCGCCTATGGCAAAGCCTACGAAACCGGCCAGGGTGAGCATATCGATCTTTCGATTCAGGAGTTTGTCGCCTCCTTCCTGGAACAAAACTTTGTCTACTACTCCTATATGGGTCAGGTGGCGTCTCGGCTGGGCCGCCGCCTGATCTATCCCTGGGGCATGTATCAGTGTCAGGACGGCCTGATCTTTGTGGTGACGGTGGAGCAGGACCAGTGGGAGCGCCTGGTTGATCTCATGGGGAATCCAGAGTGGGCGAGTTGGGAAATATTCAAAGACCCCTTTGTTCGCGCCGAGAACTGGGACGTGCTCAAGACCTATCTCGACGAGTGGATGCGGGGCTGGACAGTCCAGGACCTCTTCAAGGCCGGCCAGGAGCGTCGGATCTGTTTTGCCCCTGTATTGTCCATGGAAACCATGGCCCAACAGGAACAGCTCAAAGCCCGCAATTTTTTTGTTGACGTGACCCACCCCAAGGCCGGGACACTGACCCATCTGGGCCCGCCCTACCAGCTCAAAGAACCGTGGTGGGACATTCGCCGCCCGGCTCCCCTGCTGGGCGAGCATAATGACGAGGTGCTGCGCGAACCGGCCCCTCCAACCCCCAACCCCCAACCCCCAACTCCCAACTCCAGCCTTCCCCTTGAGGGTCTGCGCGTCGTCGATTTCAGTTGGGCCTGGGCCGGACCTTACTGCGCCTTACAACTGGCCCATCTGGGGGCAGAGGTTATTCGGGTTGAATCTCAGGTGCGTCCCGACCTCGGACGGCGCGTTCCGATTTATCCAAGCGGCATGGAGCCGAGTCTCAATCGTTCGGGCTATTTCAACCAATGGCATCAGGGCAAAAAGAGTACCCTGCTCAACCTGAGCAAACCGGAAGCCATTCCCATCGTCACCGCCTTGATTGAGAAATCCGACATTGTGGTGGAGAACTTTGCCACCGGAGTGATGGAGCGTTTGGGTCTGGGCTATGAGGAGCTGGCAAAACGGAATCCGGCGCTGATCATGGCCTCCATCTCCGGCTATGGACATAGCGGACCACAGAAAAACTATATGGGCTACGGTCCGGCCATCGTACCGTTGACCGGCCTGTCTTCGCTGACTGGCTATCCCGGAAGCGGTCCCCAGGAGGTCGGTATTTCGTACGGCGACCCGAACGGCGGGCTGAACGCCGCCGTAGCCATTACTGCGGCCGTGACCGCGCGCAAACGGACAGGCAAGGGGCAGCATATTGATGCCTCATTATGGGAAACCATGGCGGCATTACTGGCGGAAGGCTGGATGGACTACGCCATGAATGCAACCCAACCGCCTCGCAGCGGCAATCGGGATGCGTGGATGGCGCCGCATAACTGCTTCCGCTGTGCCGGTCAGGAGGCCGACCAGGATGAATGGGTCACCATCGTCTGCGGGACGGATGAAGAGTGGCAGGCGTTGTGCCAGGCCATCGGCCACACCCACCTCGGTCAGGACTCACGCTTTCGTACCGCGGCAGACCGCAAGGCCAACGAAGACGAACTCGAACGCCTCCTGACGGAATGGACCAAAGAGCGAACGAAATGGGAGGTAACGGAAGCGCTCCAGGCCGTAGGGGTGGCCGCCTTTCCGTCCATGAACAGTAAAGACCTGAGCGAGGACCCGCATTTGAACGCACGTGACTTTTTTGCCCGCTTGCCGCACGCCGAGGTTGAGATGCAGACCCATATCGGCATTCCGTGGCGGCTCACCGCCGCGCCAAACGGCGTCCGTTCCCCCGCACCCCTCATGGGCCAGGACACTGCGTATGTGATGAAGGACCTGCTGGGATATACCGACGAAGAGATCTCCCAACTCACAGCCGCAGAGGTGTTGTATTAAACAGATGTCAGGCGCTTTTCACTGAGGATGACGATGCAATACCGCATCCTGGGCCGGACCGGCCTGCGCGTCAGCGCCGTGAGCATGGGCACGTGGAATGCGTTTGATGTGCACGGAGAGCGGGCGATCGAGCAGGTCGGACGGCTGGTGACCGAAGCCCTGGCCTGTGGGGTGAATCTGTTTGACACCGCGCCCATGTATGGTGAGGCGGAAAGCGTGCTGGGTCGGGCACTGCGGGGACGGCGCGAGGGCGTGGTGATCGCAACCAAGGTCCTGGCAACGGATCGCACCTCGGCTCAGCGCCGCATCGAAGCGTCATTCCGGAAACTTCAGGTCGAGGTGATCGACCTCATGCAGGTCCATAATATGGCGGCCTGGCGCACAGTTGCTCCGCTCCTTGAAGAATACAAGGCAGCGGGTCGCATTCGGTTTCTGGGTATTACCGACTATCGAACCGGCATGTTTCCGGAAATGATGACGGCCATGCAAACCGGCATCTTTGATACGATCCAGATTCCGTACAATATCGGGGAGAGAGAAGCCGAACGTGCCATCCTCCCCTTGGCTCAGCAGTGCAATATGGGTGTCTTAATCATGACGCCGCTGTGTCCGATCTTTCATCGCTCCCAACTGCTTGGGGTTTTGCACCAGCACGATCTCTCGTTCCTAGAGTCCTATGGGGTAACAACTCCGGGGCAGGCGCTGCTCGCCTACCTGCTGACAAAATCCGAAGACGCGATTCTGCTGCCCGCCACCTCGCGCCTGGAACGGGTCCGGGAAAATACGACCGCCGGAGGGATCGCGGCATTACCCCGGCAGGCAGTGAGGCAACTTGAAGCATTCTTTACCCCTCCGCATTGATCGATCGAACGCCCTCTGGCATACTACCGCCCCTCACAAGATGAGCATGCAGCCTGGGCATAATCATAACCCTGGCCGGCATAGTTCCCGGCCAGGTAATAACACAAGGGAGATGGTGTGGAGTCTTTAGGTGATTGGCAGCGAAGCTGCTATTGCGGGGAGCCCCGCGTGACCCAAGTCGGACAACCGCTGACCGTGATGGGTTGGGTGCATTCCCGGCGCGATCATGGCGGCGTGACCTTTGTCGATGTTCGCGACCGTTCCGGCTTGGTCCAAATTGTCTGTAACCCGCAAGTCAGCCCCGCCGCCCATACGCAGGCGAAAGAGCTGCGTATGGAATATGTGGTGGCCGCGAGGGGCAGGCTGGAACGGCGCTCGCAGGAGACGATCAATCCGAATATCCCAACCGGAGGAGTCGAACTCGTTGTGGAAGAGCTACGGGTGCTCAATGCCTCGCGGACACCACCGTTTCCGATTGATGCCGACACAGAGCCCGCAGAGAACACCCGCTTGCGCTATCGCTATCTTGATCTCCGTCGGCCCAAGATGTTCGAGAACTTACGCCTGCGGCATCGACTGGCCAAGGTAGTCCGCGATTATCTTGACGGGGAGGAGTTTCTTGAGGTTGAAACCCCGGTCCTGACCCGGAGTACCCCGGAAGGCGCACGCGACTATCTTGTTCCGAGCCGAGTCATTCCAGGCGGATTTTTTGCCCTGCCACAGTCGCCGCAGCTTTTCAAGCAACTCCTGATGGTGAGCGGGATGGAGAAATACTTCCAGATCGTGCGCTGCTTTCGGGATGAAGACTTACGGGCCGACCGTCAACCCGAGTTCACCCAGATTGATATTGAGATGTCGTTTGTCCGACCGGACGATGTGTTCCAGCTTATTGAAGGCATGATGGTCCGGCTGTGTAAGGAAGTGAAAGGCATCGACATCCCTACCCCGTTTCCCCGGATGCCCTACAGCCAGGCCATGGCCCGCTTCGGGAACGATAAACCCGACATTCGGTTTGACCTGGAAATCCAGGAGCTGTCGGCGCTATTCAGCCAGACCGATATCAAGGTCTTTCGCCAGATCGTTGCCGACGGGGGCGTGGTGCGCGGACTGATTGTGTCGGACGATCCGTTCTCACGCAAAGAACTCGATGATTTGATTCCGCTGGCCCAGGATTTCGGGGCGAAAGGCCTGGCCTGGATTCGCCTGACCGAGGACGGATGGCAGTCGCCCTTGGCGAAATTCGTGAGCGACGACCGGAAAAAGGAAATTGAAGCCACCCTCGGGCTCAAACCAAAAGACTTGTTGCTCATGGTGGCCGATCAGGAACAGGTAGCGTGCGAGGTGCTGTCACGCTTGCGTCTCTATCTTGGCGACAAACTCGGGCTGATTCCCAAGGATGACATGCGTTTCCTGTGGGTGACGGATTTTCCGCTGGTCGAATACGACGCGGACGAGGGACGCTATATGGCCAAGCATCACCCGTTTACCGCGCCCAACGACCAGGATTTGGCCCTGCTTGAGACCGACCCAGGCAAGGTACGGGCGTTTGCCTACGATGTTGTGCTGAACGGGGTCGAATTGGGTGGTGGCAGTATCAGAATTCACCGCCAGGACGTGCAGCAAGAGATTTTTACCTTGCTGGGTATCGGTGAGGCTGAGGCTCAGGAGAAGTTCGGGTTTCTGCTGGAAGCCCTGTCGTATGGCGCTCCTCCCCACGGTGGGATTGCCCTGGGATTTGACCGTCTGGCCATGTTGTTTGCCGGTATGGATTCGCTGCGCGAAGTCATTGCCTTTCCCAAGACGGCCCGCGCCCAGTGCCTGATGACACAAGCGCCGGGTGGGGTCGATACCAAACAGTTGCGAGAGTTGAGCATTAAAGTCGATTTGTAATTGGGGGTTCGGGATTCGGGGTTCGGGAGCAGGGCAACCACAGGGGGTTGCCCCTACGGTAACCCCCAACCCCTCCTTAACCATGCTGAGAACATGTGGTCGGCGCCTGGCCGTGCTCGTATTGCTCTGGCACTGCATGCCTCCGCTTCCGTCACCGGCTGCGGAGACCTGTAGCGCTATCCGCACGAGCTATAATCCGACGGCGGCTCTCCGGTCTGACGCCTTTACCTTAGCGCCCGACGATCCGCGCTGGTCCGCGTTTCTCGCATGGGCCAAGGCGAAAAAGCTCTATACCTTTCAGATCATCGGGCTGAGCCAAAAAAAAGATGCGCCGCCCAGCATTCTCTTTCGCTGGGCCAAAGACACGCTCTGGCAAAAGGATGTCGTTCTCCCTTTTGGACAGGCGCTGGGACATATGATTGCCGAACGCCGCTGGCGAGACGCTGACTTTCCAGAGTTTTTTTCCTCTCGCGGCGGCATATTCGGCGTTGATCTGGCCGAGCGCCTGTCTGGCATGGATACGCAGACGCTAGATCCCTGGCAAGACTTCTTCCAGAGCGTCACCGCACCCAAAAGCCCGGCGCGACCCCGGCTCAACGCCCGGCTGCTCAGCGTTGCCCCAGACGGGCAGTCGGCCTCGATTGCCCTTGGACAGGATCGCATAACGATATATCTGGCAGACCGCCTGCGGAGCGACCTGGCCTTATTTCTGACGGATTGCGCCATTGCTGAATTTTTTCAGGAGTACGATAAATCGAAGGAAGCGACTCCTGGCGAAAGACCTGAGACGACCGCTGAGGGGTCAGCCCCGGGCAAAGCCATCTACACCAGCCAGTGTAGCGGCTGTCACGGCGAGGCTGGTGACGGGCAGGGCATGCTTACGCTGAGCTGGCTGCCGCGACCGCGTAACTTCGTGCGCGGCTCATTCCGGTATCGTTCAACACCCACCGGGAGTCCACCAACCAACACGGACCTGTTCCGAACCGTATCAAAGGGGCTGGCCGGGAGTGGGATGCCGGCGTTTGAGGCCATCCTCAGTGAGCGGGAGCGGCGGGATGTGGTCGCTTATATCAAACAGTTCTCACAGCGTTTTGCCTCTGGGTCAGAGCCTCCGTCCACTTCAGTTTCGGCGCCGCCCCAGGTGACGAAGAAACACATCGCCCGAGGTGCGTCGCTCTACGTGGATTCCGGCTGTCCGAGCTGTCATGGAGCAGAGGGTAGAGGGGACGGACGCTCGGGTCAGGACTTGAAAACCGCGGAGGGCGATCCGATCATACCCCGCGATTTAACCCATAAATGGAGTTTCCATGGCGGCCATACGCCGAGCGATATCTATCGACGCATCGCCAACGGCATGGACGGCTCCTCTATGGCCGCATACGAAGAGGTATTGGAGCCAAATGATCTGTGGGACCTAGTCTTTTACGTGCTCTCGCTCTCTCCGGAGCAGCGGCCGCAAGCGGAAGCCGGCCATAGAGCAGAAAACAAATAAGGAGGAAAACATGGGCAAACTGGATGGAAAAGTCGCGTTGATTACGGGTGGGGCCAGCGGTATTGGAGCTGCAACCGTCCGCCTGTTCGCCGCAGAGGGGGCCCGGGTTGTGGTGGCGGATATGCAGGATGACAAGGGCCAGGAGATGGCGCGCGAGCTGGGAGACCAGGGCGCTTTTGTTCAGGTGAACGTGACCCAGGAGGCCGAGGTCAAAGCGGCCATTGAGGCCGCGGTCGAACGCTGGGGGCGGTTGGACTGTATCTACAATAACGCCGGGTTTGGCGGCGCGCTGGGGCCGATCGAGAGTATCAGTGTGGAAGACTACGATATGACCTTTGATGTACTGCTCAAAGGCGTGTTTCTCGGCATCAAGCACGCCGCGCCCATCATGAAAAAACAGCAGTCCGGCAGTATTATCAGCACCTCCAGCGCGGCCGGCGTAGAAGCCGGCATGGCGACCCACCTCTACAGTGTGGCAAAAGCAGGAGTGATTCATCTCACCAAGTCGGTCGCCCTGGAACTGGGTGAGTTCAATATTCGAGCGAACTGCATCTGTCCGGGTGCGATTGTGACGCCCCTGGCCGTTGGCCGACCGTCGCCAACGGACAAACAGGTGGCCGGTCTGCGCACAGGCGCGGCCCACCTGCATCCGCTCGGTCGGGTCGGTGAACCTGAAGAGATCGCCAAGGCCGCCTTATGGCTGGCCAGTGACGATTCAAGTTTTGTGACCGGTCAGGCCCTGGCCGTAGACGGCGGGATCACCGCAGGCCGCCCCTGGCGCGACCTGCCCGAATTCCACCGCACGCCCCATCCGATCCGCATGTACCGCGTACCGGGAAAGTAAAGAATATCCGGGGATTATGGGGTTAGGGATTGGGGAAGGCGCAATGTAGGGACAACCCCCCGTGGTTGCCCTTCCTAATTTCCCAGAAAATCCCCTCCAAGGAGGGGTGGCCAAAGGCCGGGGTGGGTTCCGTCCTATGACAACGCTTCAATAACTTCAGCCGGGGCCTGTACCAACTCGATCAACACGCCCTCACCACACAGCGGGAACTCCGCATTACCCTTGGGGTGGATGAAACACACATCATAGCCAGCCGCGCCCTTGCGTATGCCGCCCGGAGTGAACCGTACGCCCTGCTCTGCCAGCCATTTCTCAGCCACATGCAGATCATCGATCCACAGACCGATATGATTCAGTGGCGGGTCCTGGACCTTGGGTCGTTTCTCCGGGTCGATAGGCTGCATTAAATCCACTTCCAGTTTGAGTGGTCCCGAGCCAATCACCGCAATATCCTCGTCCACATTCTCGTTCTCACTGCGATAATTGCCGCTCAGGCTCAGCCCCAGGGTATCGACCCAGAACTTCCGCAGCGGATTCTTATCCAGCCCGCCCACCGCGATTTGTTGAATCCCCAGCACTCTAAACGGTCGCTCACTCATGGTTTGCTTCCCTCGTATGCCAGTAGTGTCGGGAGTTGTTGTACCGGTTCTGGGGGAGGGGAACAATTGGGGATGGTGTCAAAGAGGCGCTCGACAATCGTGACGTAATTACAACAATAATCTATACTGATGCACTGACTCAATCTAAGTGTGAGTATTTGGGAGGTTAAGCGATGGCGGCAAAAATCACTCCACGGCTGATTGAGTTGACGTATGAGGCCGCCCTAAAATCTTACTGGCGCAAAAGTGCTCTCCGAAAGTTTCTTCGCGCATCTCATATTTCTGAGACCTTCTTGGGCTCCTGGACTGGGGACGAGAGTAAACGTGAATTCTTAGATCGCGCTTTTGAGGAACTTCAGGAATCTGACAGGGGTAAAGCTGTAATTTTTCAAATGGCTCGAAGCCTCTCCGAGCAGACAACCTTTCCAGACCTTCGTAATTGGGAAGACTCAGAACAAAAAGTCCAAGAGGCCCACGGAGCCGTTCAGGAGCTAAAGATATATCTTAAGCAACAGGATGAAGAAATTCGTAGTGAGAGAGAACAAGAAGAAGCTAAAAAAAGGGCGCGCGAAGAAAAGGCTCGTATACAACGATCCTTGACGGATCGAGCGTCTTTGCAACAACGTCTCGACGCTCTTCACTCTCAAGTTGGTACCCAAGTTGGTGGATATAAATTTGAGAATTGGTTCTATGATTTTTTAGATTTTTTCGATATCGACAATCGGCGTCCATACAAGACGAATGGAAGGCAAATTGATGGCTCCCTGACTTATGATGGGACAACCTACCTAGTTGAGCTCAAGTTCACATCTAATCAAGCGAAGCCCGCAGACATAGATTCTCTACGAGCAAAAGTTGAGGACAAAGCTGATAATACGATGGGGATCTTGGTATCCATATCGGGGTTCTCTAGTGTAGCGATTGACGGAGCTTCAGGACGACGCGGAGTACTTCTCCTTTTCGATGCCCAACATATTTACTTATCTTTGTCAGGATCTCTAGGATTCGGTGATGTCATTTCTCGTATTAGAAGGCATGCTGCTCAAACCGGGAAAGCCTATCTTGAGGTGAGTAAATTCGGCGGATGAGTCGCATAGTAAGCCTTGCATATCATTCCACGAGGGTATTATGAGAACGAGTGTCGAGATCGACGATAAACTGATGTCATGCGCTCTTCGTGCTAGCGGCTGTCGTACGAAACGGGCGGCGATTGAAGCCGGCTTGCGCCTGTTGGTTCAGTTCCACAGTCAGAAAAAACTCCGTACTCTCAAAGGGAAGATCACTTGGGAGGGTGATCTCGATGAGATGAGAAAGGGCTGACGTAGTTCGGAGGTGCCTGGGACTCCTCTTTTCCCCTGCTCTTCGTCGAGTTTGACACGTGTCACGTGACGGATTACTCTCGGTGAAGTGATCCAAACATTTGCTGATAGAAACACCGCAGAGTTGTATAAAAGAGGAAAAGCAAAACGTTTCCCTTCGGAAATATGGAGACAGGCACGGCGACGATTGGAGTATATCGATTTGGCGACTCGCTTAGAAGATTTGCAGGTCCCTCCAAGTAATCGTTTACATAAACTGAGTCGAGACCGAGAAGGGCAGTATGCTATCTCGGTGAACACCCAATGGCGGATATGCTTTCGTTTTGTGGATGGCGACGCATACGATGTCGAAGTAACGGATTATCACTGAGACGAGGTATCGGATGAGTATTCCCAACAATAGAGCAAGACAGGTCCGTCCGACCCATCCAGGGGAAATGTTGCGGGAAGATTTCTTACCGGACTATGGGCTGACCGTGTCGAATTTTGCCCAGGCCCTTGGAGTGTCGCGCCAGACGGTGAATGAGTTGCTGCGAGAACGACGAGCCGTGAGCCCGGAGATGGCGCTACGGCTCTCTCGACTCTTTGGCAATACCGCTGAGTTTTGGCTAAACGCTCAGCAGGCGGTTGATCTGTGGGATGGGGCCAGAGATATGAAAAAGCAACTCGCTCGGATTTCGCCCTTGAAAGCAGCGTAACCGTGTTGTGGGAGGTCAGACGAATCTGAGCCCCCCATATTTCTCACTCACACCCACTTAAAAATCCGGGCGGCCTTGAGCGTATCCGCGTACTCTTCGATCTTGGCGATTTTGCCGTCGCGACACTGATACACCCAGCAGTATTCGTTATCGTACTGCTCGCCGTCTTTGGACTTGGCAGAGATGGCGTGCTGGACCACCGCGGTGTCGCCATCGGCCAGGATACGGTGGATGGTCAGGCGGAAGGTCTTCATATCGAACAGTTTTTTCGGGGTGTCGCCGCCCAACTCGGCCGCGACCGCCTCCGGCCCCTCAATGACCCCGATCGGCGTGCTCTGGGGTGGATACCAGACCACGTCTTCGGTAAACAGAGACGCCAGCTTTTTCCGGTCTCCGGTCGGCAGGGTTTCGTAATAGGTCTTGATTAAGGACCGGGTTTCTTCTGTTTGCATGGGTTCGTCCTCCTCAGGATACGTTTCTCTTCCGCTGCCAACTTGTTTGCGCCCTCATGTTCGGCTACCGTCCCAAACATTCTTCTGTGTGTCTTGAACTTTTTGACCCGCTCTCGACATCAAAGAGACAGAGATCATAATATAGGTGTATGGTGCAATACGTAGGCATTTTAACCAGCGGTGGAGATTGTCCCGGACTCAACGCGGCCATTCGCGCGGTCGGTAAGGCTTGTTTGGAAGCCTATGACATCCGGATTATCGGTTTTCAAAACGGTTTTCGCGGATTGGTGCAGAATCAAACCCTGGAGTTAGACAGAAAAGCGCTCTCGGGCATTCTGACCGACGGCGGGACCATTCTCGGCACCAGTCGGGATAAGCCGCACCGGATGTCCATTGGCGGCAGAGTCCACGATATGACAGATGCTGTCGTTGATACCTACCGGCGGCATCATCTGGATGCGCTGGTCTGTCTGGGCGGGGGCGGTACGCAGAAAAACGCGCTGCGTCTCAAAAAAGCCGGGCTGAGTATCATTACCTTGCCAAAAACGATTGATAACGATATTGCCAAGACCGACGTCACGTTCGGGTTTAATACCGCGGTGGGCATTGCGACCGAGGCCATAGACCGGCTGCATTCAACCGCGACTAGCCATGACCGGATTATCGTGGTCGAAGTGATGGGCCACAGAGCGGGCTGGTTGGCTCTTCAAGCCGGAACGGCCGGTGGGGCGGATGTCATTCTTATCCCGGAAATCCCCTATCATATTGAGCGGGTTGCCCAGACTATCCGGGAACGGACCAGGCAGGGCAAACACTTCAGCATTGTCGTGGTCGCAGAAGGCGCGCTGTCTCTCAGTGACGCCGAAAAGGTCGAGGAACTCGTGCACCAAAAACGGGAGGCCAAAGACAGAGAAGAAAAGGAAAAGGCCTCGGCCAAACTGGAAAAATTCCATAAGGAGCACGTTGGCCATACGATTCACCTCACCCAGGAGTTGGAGCGCCTGACGGGCCAGGAATCGCGCCTGACCATTCTTGGCCATCTGCAACGCGGGGGAACACCCTCGGCCACGGACCGTGTCCTTGCCACCTGGCTGGGCACACGCTGCGCTCAGTTGCTGCGCGAAGGTCACGACGGCTTTATGCTGGCCGTGCAGGACCAAGAGCTCCGGCCCGTGCCTTTGGAAGAAGTCGCAGGGAAAAAGAAGCTGGTCTCTCCGGACCATCCCCTCGTTGAAGCGGCGCGTCTGGTCGGAACCAGCTTTGGCGATTAATATGCTTCGGCCTGTCCACAACAGAGGGAGACACTATGAAAACGGAAGAGATCCTCGCCCATAGCCCAAAGGTCCTCACCCAGGAGCAGCGTGAGTTTTATTTCGATCAGGGATATCTGCTGCTGGAGAAATTCATCTCTGACGACTGGCTGGATACCCTCTGGGCAACGACCAGCGCGTTCATTGAGCAGAGCCGGGTAGAAACTCCGTCCAAAGAACTCTTTGACGTGGAACCGAGTCATACCCCGAGCAGTCCCCGCCTGCGGCGTCTCCTTAGCCCGGTCGATACGCATCCGGTCTATCGCGAGTTTGCGTTTGAAGGACCGCTGGCCGACCTCGCCCAGGACCTGCTCGGTCCGAACGTGAAATACCACCACTCAAAACTCAACTTCAAATGGTCGGACGGGGGCGAAGAAGTGAAGTGGCATCAGGATATTCAGTACTGGCCGCACACCAATTATTCACCCCTCACGATTGGCGTCTACCTGAGTGATGTGGACGAGGAGATGGGTCCGATGGGAGTGATTCCTGAAAGCCATAAAGGACCACTGTTTGATCTGTACAACGAGAACAATGAGTGGACCGGCGCCCTCAACGATCAGGATGTGGCCCGTGTCGGCCCACACAATGCCGTGTGGCTGAAGGGCCCGAGAGGCTCGGTGACCGTCCATAACTGCCGTATGGTCCACGGGTCGATGCCCAATCACTCGCCGCGTATGCGCCCGCTCCTTCTCCAGACGTACGCGGCGGCCGATGCGATTACGCTCACAAACCTGACAGACCGGTTCCCGCACTCGAATCGCATTATCCGTGGCGAGGCCGCGAAGTGGATCGATTTCGACCCACGCCCGTGCCTCATGCCGCCCGACTGGTCCGCCGGCTACCGCTCCATCTTTGCCGTGCAGCAGATGGAAGAGGGTGCCGGCAGCCGGACGGTCGCTGGGAGCGCGGGTATGATGTAAGCAACGCGTCGAATAGTCTCCGAGTCGACCGTAGCTCTCTTCAGGCAAGACACCCACACGACAGGCATGAGAGGGAAATCAGGCGGCGAGTGAGACCCGCCGCCGGTGAGCATCCCGGTCGAGATGGGGCTCCTGAACACACCTGGACGGCTCTTCCCTCAGAAGGAGAAGGTATGAAATTCGGTATCGTACCCATTAACCTGCGTGAGTTCACCGACCCGGAAATGGTGATTCCGCTTGTCCAAAGGGCGGAAGCACTTGGGTATGAGTCTGTCTGGACCGCAGAGCATGTGATCATTCCCAAGCAGTATGACTCGGTGTATCCCTATAATCCGGACGGAAAACTGCCGTTCAAACCTGACGCGCCGATTATCGACCCCTTGGTTGCCCTGACCTTTATCGCCTCGGCCACCACGACGCTCCGGTTGGGCACCGGGGTCAATATTCTGCCCCAGATGAGCCCGCTCTATTTGGCCAAATGGGCCTCGTCGATTGATCATCTGTCCCAGGGACGGTTGATGCTCGGCCTGGGCATAGGCTGGCTGCGTGAGGAGTTTGCCGCTATCGGCGTGCCGTTCGAGCGGCGAGGCAAGCGGGCCAATGAATATCTCGAAGCCCTCAAGACAGTCTGGACTGGTGAGGAGATTGATTTCCGAGGCGAGTTTGTCAACTGGCAGGGGTTTACCATGCGGCCCAAACCCGCCCAGGCAGGCGGGGTACCGCTGGTCATTGGGGGTATAACGGCATCTGCGATCCGGCGCACGGTCAAATATGGCGATGGCTGGTATGTGATTGGCAAAGACTTGGACGACTACCGGGCCCATATGCAGGCGCTGGCAGAAGAATGTGACCGCCAGGGCCGTGACAAACAGGAACTCGAAATTACCGCCTACTGGAATTACTACGGAGAGGGGCTGGACAGTCTTGCCGTGTACGAAGACCTCGGCGTGCACCGCCTCTTGGTCAATATGCACGCGCTGCGGGCCGGCGATGTCACCACTGCCATGGAGCGTTTTGCCGACGAGGTCGTGGCCAAACGCGGCTAGTCAAGGATACGGAAGATGAGCCACGTCACGTTCGGAACAACCTTGGGCGGGTTTGGGGGCGGGCTGGTTTCCGGCCCGACGCTGTGTCGCTGGGCCGAGGAAATCGAACAGCTCGGCTATGACATTCTTTTCTACCGCGACCATGTGCTGTGGCACAGCCCGGTGCTTGACCCGTTCACCATGCTGGGCGCGTTTGCGGCGCGGACAACGAAGATCAAACTCGGCACTGGGGTGCTGCTCCTCCCGCTGCGCAATCCAACCCTGGTCGCCAAAATGATAGGCAGCCTGGACTGGCTGTCCGGCGGGCGGTCCATCCTCGGCGTGGGCGTTGGGGGCGAGTTTCAAAAAGAATATGAAGCTTGCGGTATTTCCTTGAGGGAACGTGGCCGGCGTGCCACTGAAGGGCTGCGTGTGATTAAGAAACTCTGGACCAACCCGTCAGCGACGTGTGAGGGCCAATTTCTACAATTTGAGGACGCCCAGATGACTCCGCGTCCGCTTCAGCAACCGCATCCCCCTATCTGGGTCGGCGGCCGGGTTGACGCGGCGCTGAAACGGGCTGGGACGTATGGGGACGGCTGGTTTGCGTATTTTGTGACACCGGAGCGTTTTCGCACCAGCCTGGACAAGGCGTTGGAGCACTGGCATCAACGCCAGGCTGCCGCGCGGACCACGTTTACCGGGGGCGTGGTCCTGTATTTCTGTATCGCACCCACGTACGAAGCAGCGCGAGCGAATGCCATGCACACCTTGTCAACGGAATATAATCAGTCGTTTGAGAGGATTATCGATAAGTATAGCGCACTGGGTCCGGCTTCGGAGTGCGTAGCCACGATTCAACGTTATATCGAAGCCGGAGCACAGCATATGACCCTGCTGCCGGCGGTCCCGGCCGCCGCGACCATGGATCAACTCCGATCCCTTGCGACAGACGTGTTGCCGCACTTACGGTCCTTGCCGTCCCCATAGGTGGGAAGTCTGGGGTCGGGTATGGCCGTGTTGACCGGCGAGAGGGGGACATGATGGACAGCGCTGGGGAATGCTTGCGGCCAATTAGCCAGACGGACGAGAGTGGCGATAGCCGTGTGTAGGATTGGAACCGGCATTGAGACAGCCTTCCAATCTTTCGTAATCGCCCAGGTGAGCCCGCATCAGACTTTTCCACAGTCTGCCATGATTCGGCACGGAGAAATGCAGGAGCTCATGGACGATGACATAGTCCCACAGTTCGTCGTCAAGATCGAGCAACTCGCGGTTGAAGTTCAGATGGCCGTTCGTTGAGCAAGACGCCCACTTGTTGCGCATCGGACGAATGCCCAGCCAGACGATCTTCACGTCCAACTTCTCAGCCCAGGAATGGACGCGTTGCTTGAACTCCCGTTTGTGGTCGGTCGCCGGCATAGATTAATCTTGTCCGCCCCGCTCCAGCAACGTGAACAGCTCATCGACCATCGCCGTCACCCGCTCAAGCTCCTCTGTCTCCGCGAGAATGGCAAAGGTGACCTCCTGGCGCAGTTCGCGGAGCGCACTCTCGCTTTGTTTCCAATTCGGAAAGTCAGAGAAGGCTTGACGAATGGTGCGGCTGACCGCCTCCGCATTGTCGATCCCGGCATCCGACAGACTCCGATACACGAAATACGTCAGCCCATCAAAGGACTTCTCCGTCTGTTCCTTTTTGCGCGCTTCGTTTTTGTCAACTTCCTTGAGGAGAGCTTCCAGGGCCTCGGCAGTGCTGGCCTGGCGGCTTTCAAAACTTTCCTGTACGGCCCGGGCGCGCTCGGCCATGGCGATCAGATACGGATCGTCGCTGCCTTCCTCCGCCACCTTCTCAATGCTTTTGATCAAGTTGATGACCTGGGTTCCGTCGCTGCCTTGTCGCTTCTTGATGAGCTCAACGGTGTCCGCATTGATTGCGATGAGTCCTTCGAGCGATTCCACGCCATAGGAACTCACCTGCTCACGGACCAACAGCGCCGTTTTCCTTTGAAACTCCCGGTCGGCCTGAATCCGTCGTGTGTAAGCCTTGCGCACAACCTGGAAGATTGCGCTTAATGTTCCATACGTTTCCATGAACGGCCGCAGGAAGGCATCCGGCGAGATGATCTCATACAGCATCTCGATCTCTTTGTATTCCCGAAAGAACTCTTTCCGCCGCTCAGGGGCGCGGAAGTGCTCAATCAGGATATCGACATCTTGGTCGTTAAAGGCGTGCTCGATAAGGCCGAGGTATTCCGGCGCTTTCTGCTGCATCTTGTTTTTGAAGAGGACCTTCAGGAGTGTGAGGTCTTTGACGATGGCGTTGATCTCATCGCTGTCGAAGGCGAGCGCCTTTTCGAGTTTGTCGAAGATACCGACGAAATCGAGGACAAAGCCGTGAGGTTTCACCATCCCCCGCGCCTCGTTTTCGTAGGGGCGGTTCACCCGGGCGATGGCCTGGAGCAGGGTGTGGTCGCGCATCGGCTTATCGAGATACATGGCGTAGAGCAGCGGCGCGTCAAAGCCGGTCAGCAGTTTCTCGGTCACGATGAGGATTTTCGGGTTCTGGTCGCGCTTGCCGAAGCGCTTGCGAATTTGCCGCTCCTGCTTCGGGTCAAGGTGAAATTTCTTCAGCAACGCGGAGTCGTTGTTGTTCTTGGTGTAAACGACCTCGGAATACTCGGGCGGGAGGAATTCGTCGAGGGCGTGTTTGTAGTAGGCGCAGGCTTCGCGGTCGACGCCGACGAGGAAAGCCTTGTAACCGAGCGGTTCGACGTTCTCCACGTAGTGTGTGGCCACATACTGCGCCACCTGCGTGATCCGCTCCTGACTCTTGAGGAAGTTCTTCAAATGAACCGCACGCTCCAGAATCTTGTTGAGTTCTTCAATATCCGCCACCCCCTCGGCCTCGGCCAGGGAGAGAAACTCCGCGTCCAGGGTCTCGTGCGGGACGAGCATCTTGTTGGGGGCGAGTTGGTAATAGAGCGGGAGCGTGGTGCCGTCCTCAATGCTGTCGGCAATGGAATACTTGTGCAGATAGCCTTGGTCATCCTCGCAGCCGAAGGTCTTGAAGGTGCCCTTGCCATAGGCGGTCTTGTCCACTGGGGTGCCGGTGAAACCGAGATAGGTGGCGTTTGGCAGACCGGCCATGAGAAAGTTGCCGAGATCGCCGCCGGTGGTGCGGTGGGCTTCGTCGATGAGGACGTAGATGTTCGAGCGGGTATTGAGGTCCGCCGGCATGCCGCGGAACTTGTGGATCATCGTGACGATGATGCCCCGATAGTCGTCCTTCAGTAACTGGTTGAGCCGCTCTATGCTGTCGGCGTGTTCCAGGTTGCCCAAGCCGAGTGCGGCCAGGTTCTTGAGCATCTGGTCTTCCAATTCGTTGCGGTCAATCATGAGGAGGACGGTCGGCTTGTCGGCCTCGGGCGCGCGGAAAAGTCGCTCTGCCGCTTTGATCATGGTGAAGGTCTTGCCGCTGCCCTGGGTGTGCCAAACGAGGCCACGGGTCCGGTCGGGGGTTAGGGCGCGTCCAACCGTGGCGTCCACCGCGCCGGTTTGGTGCTGGCGCAGAATGTATTTGTTCAGCTCCTCATCCTTCTCGGCAAAGATGATGTAGTCCTTCAGGAAGGCGAGCACCTGGGGGATGGCGCAGAAGCTCTTCACCTTGGCCTCCAGCCTGCCGGCCTCGGCATCCTTCCAGTTGAAGATGTTGCGCCGCACCGTGTTCCAGGTCGCGCCGTAGGAAAAGCCGATGGCGTCGGTGGCGATAAAGAGTTGCTGGGAAATGAACAGCTCGGGGGTCTCGCGGTGGTAACGGCGGATTTGATCCACGCCGAGGGCTATCGCCTCGTCTTTGGTGGCGTTCTTACACTCGATGACCAGCACGGGAATGCCGTTGATAAGAAAGACGACATCCTCCCGCGTACCATAATGGCCGTTGTGACAAGCCCACTCTTCGGTGACTTCGTACACGTTGCGCGTCGGGTCGTTGTAATCGATCAGGATCAGGTCGCGCTCGCGGTTCTCCTCGTGGTCAAGGAACTTGCCACGGTTGCGCAGGTGCTCGACGAAGTCCCGGTTGCCGTAGATATCGGTGTGGAAATGTCGTAACTGGCCGAGCAAGGTGTCCTCGGCCTCGGTATAGCGCGGGTTGAATTCCCGTACTTTGGCGTCAAGCAAATCGTCGAAGAAAAGCGACAAGGGAGGGGAGGCAGGAGTCCTTCCTCTCCTTTGCTCGGCTTGCTCGCGGGGCACAAACGTCCAACCAATAGCCTCGGCGTATGTGAGGATGCGGGCTTGGACGGTTTTGTGTTCGGTAGGGGTGGGCATCTCTTGTCTTTCCTACCTTTTCTTGGCGTTCCCAGGACGCTTTGCGGGTAATCCAATGGCCACGCCCAGTTCTTTCGCCGTTGGCAGTTTGCCTTTCAGTTCCTTCGGCAAGGTTGGCTTCAGCTGATATTCCGCCACTCCGATCGGGTTAACTTTCGACTTCAGCGCGAATTCGACTTCGACATCATCCTTTTCCGCGCAGAGGATAATCCCGATGGACGGGTTGTCATCAGTCGCCCGTTCCTTTTCATTCAGCACATTCAGATAGAAATCCATCTTGCCGGCGAACTCCGGCTTAAACTCGCCGATCTTCAGTTCAATGGCGACGAGGCATTTGAGGAAGCGATGATAGAAGAGCAGATCAATGAAGTATTCCTTCTTCCCGGCCACCACTCGATGTTGCCTGCCGATGAAACAGAAACCGTAGCCGAGTTCCAGGATGAAATCCTTCAACTGCTCAATCAGCTTGTCTTCCAGCTCCCGTTCCTTAATCTCCCGACCGATGCCAAGAAATTCCAGGTTGTAGGAACTCTTCAGCGCTTCCTCCGCCTGCTCGGCGAGGTACTCCGGCAGAGCGAGAGGGAAATTGTGTACTTTTCCTTCAGCTAGGCTGCGCCCGTAGGCATCCGCTTTGATCTGGTTCAGCAGAACAGCTCTCGTCCAACCAAACTGAGCAGTTGCTCGGAGGTAGTAAAGTCGTTCTCGTGGCGCCTTCACTTTCTTGGTGATCTCAACAAGGTGCCCCCAAGGCACTGGCGACAGAACTTCTTGAACAAGCTGTTCAAGAATTGCCGATTCTCCCACGGCCGCTTCCGGGGAATCCAATCGCTGCGACAGAACTTCTTGAACAAGCTGTTCAAGAATTGCCGGGGAACTGTATTCCGAGTAAAACTGCCGCATAAGCCAGAGGTTATTGGCAGAAACCCCCTTCATCCCTGGAAACTCTGCCCTCAAATCCAAGGACAATTGCTCCACCACCGACTTCCCCCAACCCAACTCTCCCTGCTTCTCTACGATTCCGCGTCCGATGTCCCAGTAGAGCAGGATCAGGTCGCGGTTCACCGAGCGCGCCGCCGAGATCCGCGCCGACTGAATCCGCGATTTTACTTCGCCCAGCCAAGCGGTGTAGTCAGGAGATGGCGTCAGTTTGTCAGGCATAGTCTTTCACGAAAACAAGCTGCGATGGCGTTCTGTGGTTGAGGCAAATTCATTCCACTTTGTTGCTGTAATTGATCAGGGTGTTCGACGAATTCCCGGTTGGTGTGGAAATGTCGTAACTGGCCGAGCAAGGTGTCCTCGGCCTCGGTATAGCGCGGGTTGAATTCCCGCACTTTGGCGTCAAGCAGGTCGTCGAAGAAAAGCGACAAGGGAGGGGAGGGAGGGGAGGCAGGAGTACCCCTTCTCCGTTGCTCGGCCTGCTCGTGAGGTACAAATGTCCACCCGATGGCCTGGGCGTATGTGAGGATGCGGGCCTGGACGGTTTTGTGCTCGGAGGGAAGAGGCATGAGATCTAGTTTGCTTCAGAACCCAAATGGTGAGTCATTTCTCTACATCCTCCTCGCGTGCGGGTTCGACAGGAATGACTTGTTCATCGATTCTATTTGGAACGTCATTTGTGATAATGTTTCCAATGATTCCCAGGACAAGTACCAAAATAATTGAGGACCAAAGCCACGCCCGAAATCGACTTATCTGCTGAAACGGCCAGAGCTGGTTAAACGCCTCATTTCGTTTCACGCATGCCTCAATAATTAAGTGGAGGAGGACGAAGACGAAAACGCCAATAATGATTTGAAAGGGAATGGTGCCAATTAATTTTGTCAATAGCTGGACTTTTCCAGCCAGCCAGCCTCCAAATACCGAGATCAAGAGGACACCAGCGAAAAGGAAACTATATTTGACGAAAGCACCCTTTTTCGCCTGCTCGATCTTGCTGTCATTGAGTCGATTTGAAATCTCTTCGATCTTCTGATCTTGCTCTTGGAGTTTGGAGTTCGCCAACGCAATCTCTGTCTTCTCAGCAGCCACACGCGCTTGCAGTTTCTTGATCTCCTTTTCCTTTCCAGCGGACTCAGACATCAAAGTTAGAATCTGGGAATCCCGAGCTTTGACCTCCGTGTCCAAATTCTCTGCGCGATTCTTTTCTTTCTCGGCTTGAGCCTGTATTTCCTCTACGAGCGCGTCCCGAATCAGTTTGGCTTCCACGTCTTTGTTCTGTTCGGAACCCAATCGAGCTCGCAGTTCTTCGTTAAGCATGACCTGGCTAATAGATTCCTCAGAGATATGCTCATTTCCCTCAAACTGGCCAATTCTTTTCAAGATTCGAAGACTTATGCGTTCGGCTTCCGGATCGAAATCCTGAAATAAGAATGGCAGCCGCATGCTGCCGAGGATCGCTTCTTCAAACTCTGGTGTCCGGGGAACCCAGAATTGAAGAAGCTGAATTAGTGATGTGGGATGAACGCAGATCGGAACAGAGGCACCCTGGCTTTTACGCTTGCGCTCATCGAATCCGATAAATCGAAAATCTAACGTAAGGATCCAGTCTTGGGCGTCGACTGGTGACTCGACGTAGCTCGGCCGATTGTCATTAACAAGGTGCCAAAGAACCATGTCGTGCTGAACCATTTCAAATGACTTAGCACGAAGTCCCCTGTCTTTTTCAGATTCTAAAACAGTGTGAATATCATCAACTACGTCCTGGCGAACTACGTAATCGTCGAGCTCTTCATTGTATAGCTTGACACCTTTGTCTCGTGCTAAAAGGACAAAGTTATCCAGGTAAGGGTCGAACCAATCACCAACTGACAATTCCTCTGACCTGTCAGCCTGCTCATTGAGAAATCTCGCGAGGAGCCCCGAAAATCTGACGTGTGATGCAGCCCCGGCAAAGTTGGTTCCGGCAGGAAGTCCAGCAAGGCGGTATTTAGCTGATGAGATGGAACGCTTTGCCTCGTCAATCGTTCGCGGCGTCACATAAAGATCAATTTTCAGATTCGAGTTTAACGAATCAATCAGGTCTTTCAGCTCGGTTGCTGCCGAATTAGAAGGATTATCATGCAGATTCAAAATTGAAAACAGGAAGTTTGTATCAACAAACACACGGAATCTGATCCTCTTGCCCGCACTGGATCTCAACTTTGTAATCACGCTGTCTGGTAAACCGCTCGCTGCGACACAAAATGTAGCGTGAAGCGTCCGGCTGATGTATGACCTCACTGCTTCGTTCTTCGGATCAAGAAAGCGCGAGATCAGTTCCAATAACTGGGTTTCAATATTCGAGTCGAATTCCTCCTGAAACTCGCGAACGAGTTTCTTGTTAACCGTCATTTCTTCACCGGCGATTAGCTTGTAGGCGTTCGCTCCTATTTCGCGAATGAGCGGCGCAAGAAAGACGGATTCAAATTTGCTCCACGCCTCCTCAGGTGAGAGATCATTACAAAGCTCTTTAACTAGCTCGAAAAAAAATTCTTTTGCGACCCGGCCCGAGTTTTCTGCAGACGCGATTTCTTCCTCAAAAACAGACTGTTTGCTATCAGGAATGCGAAACTCGTCGTTTGAGAGTCGAATCAGAAAATCCTGTGATTCGAGCACTTTTATTACAGACTCGACCTTTGCTACGCTCACGGATAGGGCGAATGCCGATTCCAAGATTGTTCGAATCTTGTCGACTGATGGATTGTTGTCGGCAAGCCAAACAGAAGCAAGAATCAGACGCTGCATGGCTTTATCCCACCAACCATCTCTATGCAACTCAACGTGGTGGACGATAGCAGCCAACAGTTTGGAAGTGGAATTCATGGGTGACGCAATCCTAATCCGTTGGCGTGTTAACCCTAGTCTTCGCGGTCATCAGTTCGTGAAGAAGGGTGCGGAAGAGAGATTGAAGAGCATCTCTCTTCTCTTGGTGTTTCTGTATCTTCTCTTCCACGCCGTGGATGGCGTTCGCGATCTCGACCTGCTCGTCGTAGGTGGGACTTGGAATCTTTAGTGCGGAAATCTCGTTCTTGTTGTAGTTGGCCTGATTGACGGCTCTACGAGCGAGCTTTACGAATACGCTTTCCTCCCTGTAGTGATTCATCAAGTGTTTAAGAAAGTAGTTGTGGGACTTTTTTTCACCAGTGCAGATCCGCAGGATAAACGAGGCAAAGATATACTTCTCATTTTGCGTATGAAAGATGGTGCTTTTCCCGATTAGCGGAGGGCTATTGCGCCAGTTGAAGAGGACGTCGCCATCGTTCAGCGTGAGCCGGGTGGCGGTCTTTTCTGGGACTTCAATCCGGCGAATTTTCCCGTAAAGCAGGTTTCCTTGTTTATCGATATCGGCAGTACTAACGATCTTCACACCATCCGCAGGTGGTGTTTTTGGGATCGCTTGAGAGACACCATAGTCTATGAACTCAACTGTCTCAATTAGCGGGACCACCTCCCAACTTTCGGGCATGGGACCGATTTCAGTTTGTTTTCGGGGTTCGTTGCGAAGGCCTTCGGTGAAGAGCTTGTGCATGAGAGTCTTTTTCAGCTCGGTGGTGGCCTGAATGATCCGCTCCTGCGCTTCGATCGCCCGCTGCACCGTCGAAAGGATGTGCGCGATCTTCTTCTGCTCGGGGAGCGGAGGTAGCGGAACCGTGATGCGGTAGAAACTCTTTGGATCCACACGTTGACGACTCGGTGTGGAACCAGAGACCAGCGTTTTCGCGATGGGCATAACGTGGTCGGACCATTCAAGGAAGTAAAGGAAGTCAGGATCGACTCGCTCATCAGGAAGAATGGGAATCCACTCCGTTGATCCAATTTGACGAAATTCAGATGACTCGGCAACGCGCCACACTTTTTCCACTCTCGGATTCAGTTTGCCGAAAAGGACTGTCTTTGGTTCCAGAAGTAGCTTGGAACTCTCTATTGCATCGCCCGCAGTGAGACTTGGGGTCTGACCGCGCTGATAGTCGGGGATGCTGTAATACTCAAACGTCTCGTCGGCGAAGTTCTTTGGAGTCAGTGTTGGCGCTTTCCGAATGTTAATATCACCAAGAGCGATGATATCCCAATCATCGGGAAGATTTTCGAGAAGTATGCTCATACCCCAATCCTCTCCGGTCCAATCGGGAGGAAGTTCTTTGTACAACACGCCCGTTGCGATGTCGGCCCTATTGTTCCACCCAATCGTTCCCCTCCGAGCGTCGCCCTGTGCCGCCGACGATGGAGCTATGCTCAGCGATTCAAGTTCTCCAATTTACTTACCCATTCGTTGAAGAGCGGGCATGACTCGCGCATTCTATCAATTCCGATTTCCTGAGCGATGCCGATACCAGTCACGGTCTTCTTGAATCGGTCAGACAAGCCTTCCAACTGCTTGGATGGAGCAGTCTGGGGATTGTCGTTGATCTTCTCCGGTTCGTCGTCGTATCCAGAAAGAATTTTCTGCACCTCTTCTGGCCGAACATTCAATTTTCGGGCCAGAATTTCGGCATCACTGAAGAGCAGTGCCTCAAACTCGAACATCGAAACATAGGGTATGAATCGCCGCTGTGCATATTGATCGCTGAAGAGTTCGTTTACCCGCTTCCGGGTCGCTTCGTTCATCACTCGCGCCTTCGATGTGTGGCGTCTTTTACGTTTTGACTCCTCGTAGCCGGGCCAATCACCCTTAATACCGAAGTAATCGACAAGCAACGTCAGCCAGGTTTCGTTTCTTTGCTTGAGATGGCGTTCAATGTCGTTTCTGGCCCGCGAAAAACGAACGTCACCGCCCTTCTGGCCGGGCTTTGTCAGGATAATCGGGGTGATGTAGACCTCTGTCCGCGCGAGATAGGGACCTAAAATATCTTGGACAAAGATTCTCTCGGTCGGGCCTTCGACCAGCGCTACCACCTCGGCGGTCCTACTCATAAACCGGCCCCCCCGAGATGACGTTTTTACTCCACAGTTCGCCCACGGAATAACTTTCAAGCCATGCTCGATAGTCCTCTTCGTTCAGGCGTTCAAACGTGGACGCGCCCCTTTTCCGGTTGACCACAACGACATCCTCAACCGAGAAGTTGTCGATCAGTGCCGGTGACTGTGTCGCCACGATGAGCTGGGTGCGCTTCGAGGCGTTTTGAATCAGCTCTGCCAAAATGCTGATTGCGGCAGGATGGAGTCCCAACTCCGGTTCGTCAATGATTAAGGAAGAGGGAAGGTCGGGTTGCAATAAGGCGGTTGCCAGACAGATAAACCGGATACTGCCGTCGGAGAAATGATACGGCTGCATCGGGTAATCCGAGCCCTTGGCGTGCCAGGAAAGCGCCACCTTCCTTTTCGGTCCGAAGCTTTCTACGTCAAGGAGAAAATCATCGAGACAGGGAATCACCAATTTACAGGACTGGAGAATTTCTTGGTACGTTTCCTCGTCCCTTTTTTTGAGTCTCCGCAAGAATGGCGCAATATTCGAGGCATCGAAACGCAGAGTCTTGTTGTCTTGCACGATCTCTGCATGCCGCATTGCCGCCGTCTCGCTCGTGTCGTGAAAATGATAGATTTTCCATGAAGCAATGGACTCATATACTGGCCTGCTGTATTGGGCGTCATGGGCCTTTTCTTTTGCCTCTTTCACAAGCAAGGGTTGTCCATCCGGACTGTCTCCTAGCTCCCACCATTTCGTCATCCCGTGCCCATAGTAACGAGCTTCGTCTGTCAGCGCACAACCTTCGGATGGGCCGGGTTTGATAGTAAAACGGTATCCGCGTGACCCGAAGCGCGTTTCAAACTTGAGGCGTTTTGTGACCCTTCGTCCGTTAAAGAGGAGGTCGCTGATTCCCCCGCTGTCTCGAACGTAGTCATTCAGATTTCCGTTGATGAGTGCTTGCAGCAGGCGGAAAAAGGCAATGAGGTTGCTTTTTCCCGTGCCATTGGCACCGATTAACACATTCAGGCTCTTGATCTCAAAATTTTCCAGCTCACGGATAGATTTGAATCCTCGTATCGTCAGTCTGTCTAAAGGGTCTCCCATATCAAAGTCCCCCGTTTGTTTGCTTATACCCCAATCTTCCCCAGAATCTGCCGCAATACCGTGTCCGTTTCCCGCGCCTCGGCTTCGATAACGTCGAGTTCGGCCACAATCTCCGCAAGCGGCCGGTAGGTCTCCGCGTCGTCGGTGTGAATGTAGCGACTGGGGGAGATGTTGTAGTCGTTTTTCTTCAGCTCCGCGTGATCGACAATGCGGCTGAGTTTTTCCTCTTCCTGCCACCCTATCAGGGTGTCGGCGATACGGGTGATACCCTCGGGTGGGATGAAGTTCTTGGGGTCGCCCTTCTCGAAGACCCGGCTGGCATTAACGAGAAAGACTTTGCCCTGCCGGGCTTTTGGCTTGGCCTTGTTGAGGAACAGGACGATACCTGGGGCTGTGGTGTTGTAGAAGAGGTTTTCGGGCAGATAGAGGACGCTCTCGATGAGGTCCTGCTCAACAAACCACTGACGGACGGTTTTTTCCTTGTTGGTGCCGGCATTGCCCGAGCCTCGGGAGGCGGCACCGGTGTCGAGGACGACGGCAGCGCGACCTTCGGCATTGAGGCTGGCGTGCATGTGCTGGACCCAGCCCCAGTCGGCGGAAGATTTTCCGGGGAAACCGGGCGGGAAGCGGTCGAATTCGTCATTGTCGTAGTCGGCCTCAGTGTACCAGTCCTGATTCCACATGGGATTGGCGACGACGCGATCGAAAGTACGCAGCTTGCCGTTTTTTTCGGCGCGGAACTTGGGGTTCTTGAAGGTGTCGCCGATCTCGATCTGGCCCTCCATGTCGTGGATGATCATATTCATGTTGGCCATGGCCCAGGTCTCGGGGATGTATTCCTGGCCGAACAGTTTGAGAGGCGGGTATTGCGTCTTGTCGGCGGCTGTCATTTTCGCTTCCATGGCGAGCTCGCACTTGATGAGAAGGCCGCCGGAGCCGCAGGTGGGGTCGTAGATTTCCATACCCGGATCAGGCACGAGGACGCGGGCGATGATCTCGCCGACCTCGCCGGGGGTGTAGAACTCGCCGGCACTCTGACCGCTGCCCTCGGCGAACTTGCGGATAAGGTATTCGTAGCTCTTGCCGATGATGTCGGCCTCAACGTCCTCAAGCCCGAGGCGCTTGGTGCTGATGGCCTCAATGAGGTTGGAGAGGCGGTCGTCGTCGAGGTCGCGCTGGCCGTGGGTGGTCGCGTTGAAGTCCACGCGGTCGATGATGCCTTGCAGGGGCGGGTTTTCCCTGGCGATGGCCCGCATGTGGCTGGTGACGCCTTCGCCGATCTTGTCCGAGAGCTTGCGAATGACGGACCAGACCGGCTGTTCGGGATCGTCCGGCATGAGGGGGAGGTAGAAGCGGACAAGCTTGTGGTCGGCTCCGGCGAGCTGGAAGGCTTTCTTGCGCGAGCCGACCTTGGCGTCGATGCGGTTCAGTTCATCATCAAAGACATCGCACAGGCGTTTGGTGAAAATAAGGGGCAGGATGTAGTCCTTGTATTTCGGTGCGTCCTTGGCCCCACGGATGGAGCAGGCGGCGTCCCATATCCAGGATTCCAAGGATTTGAAGTGGGACAAAAAGAACCTCCCGTATCAGTTTATTGAGACTCCAGGTTCCGCGACAGGCAGCGGCTTGCTTGGGTCTCCCGACTTTCTTTCAGGTAACATTTCAACAACCTGTAGTCGAATTTAAGGCGACAACAGGCTCATCAATCAACCCCTGGAGTGCCCTGCGTTGCTGATGGCCGCTGGCTATCTGTATAATATGGTCTTGCCGTACTCTCTCATATGGGTAATATGGGAGAGATGAAAACGACCCTTGATATCCACGACGAACTTCTGGCACGGGCGAAACGTCATGCCAAGAAGACGGGCCGCCCCTTGCGCGCCGTGGTTGAGGACGGGCTCCGACAGGTGCTTGCTGCGTCTCCCTCCCGGAACCGCTATCGGCTGCCCGATTTGAGCACCGGCCATGCCGGCGCGGAGGACCCTCTTGAGGTCTATTCGTGGCAGGACCTGCGCGGGTTGATCTACGGAGAGACTGAAACACGATGATTGCTGTCGATACGAACCTGCTCGTCTACGCCCACCGCAAGGAATCCCGCGTGCATGAAGCCGCCTTTGCGATTGTGCGGACGCTTGCCGAGGGGAACCAGGTGTGGGCGATTCCCTGGCCCTGCTGCTACGAATTCCTGAGTGTCGTAACAAACCCTCGAATTTGGAAAGACGCGGCAACATCGCCGGAGCGTGCATGGCGGCAACTCGAAGCCTGGACCACCTCGCCAAATAATCGTCTGCTCGGCGAGACCGACGACTTTCTCAAGGTATTGAGCGATCTCGTGCAGCGGCCGCGGGTGCGCGGTGCGGTCGTCCACGATGCCCGGATCGCCGCGCTCTGCCTGGCCCACGGTATTGAAGCGCTCCTCACCCGTGACCGTGATTTCTCGCTATTTCCAGAACTGCGAACACGAGATCCGTTCGGTTAGCGCAATGTACGCTGCCATGTTGCCGCACCTCAGGCAAAGCGGATCGTAGGAGAGGCGAGCCTTAACGTATCTTCCCCTCAACAAATGGGACTTCGTAGGCTTTTTCGTGGTTGATGGGGCCGTGTCCGAAATAGCCCTCTTCGCCAAATAACTCGCCGTGGTCCGCGGTAATCGTAGTATAGGTATTGGGGGGGACGATGTCGAAGAGGCGCTCAAACACGCCGTCAAGATAGCGCACGGCGTTGACTTGGCGCTGACGGAGCAGGTCGAGTTTGTCCTGGTCAAAGAACCGCTCCCCCGCTTCGTCCTCGATCAGCTTCCCGCCGACGACGGCGTCATCGAGATGCTTGAAGACGCCGTGGACGCCGTGAATCTTCGGCCACTCTTCGCTCGGCTCGTCGGGCAAGGCGTACGGGTAGTGCGTCTCTCCAACATTCAGCAGGTAAAACGACGGTCGGTCGGGGGAGAAGGATAAGCGCTCAACCATGGCGGCCATGTCATTATGGGTCGGCATCAGGGTAAAGGAGTCGAAGTCCTTATTGAGCAGCGTGGCCGGGTTCAGCACGGGCAGGGAGACCATCGCGTGCGTATGGTAGCCCAGCTTCCATTTCAAGAAGGTGGGTAAAAAGAGCTGCGGCACCAGATTCTTGAACTCAACCTGTTCGGCGCCCAGGCGTTCCCGGTATTTGAAAAAATCCTGTTTGTAATACTCCGAAGCATAAACCTGCCGCGGGCTGGAGTGGGGCAGCAGCCCCATCAGCAGGTTGTAATGGGACGGGGCGGTCCAGGACGCGTAGCTCCACCGCCGCTCGACCTCGCCCAGGGCGCTGACCGTTTTCGGCCGGGCCTCCATAAAGGTGTCATACCGGCAGCTATCGAGGATCACGACGAGATAATTATTCGTACCCTGAGGGGGCGGAAGCTGCGGCACCTCGACGCTGGGGGATGATGTAATCAGCGGGGTCTCCAGAGACTCCGCCTCAGGCGCACCCCGCTTGAAGAGCCGGTTCAGAATACCCATACCTACTCCTCAACTGGCGAGTCTGACTTTTCCAGCCTGTACCTGGGAGAGTACGCGGTCAGGATCATGTCCCCCCGCGCGTAATAAGCGGATCACTTCCGCCTCTGGTAACGGCCGGCCTCCGCCGAGGAGGTGTGCCCGGAAGAGAATCTGGGCGGCGTGTTCAAGCATCTCCAGCTTTGAGTAGGCCTCTTGGAGGGTTTCGCCGACCGTGACAGAGCCGTGCCGGGCTAGCATCAGGGCGTCGAACTGGCGGATAAAAGGGCAGATGGCCTCACCGGCCTCACACGTCCCCGGCGTTACATATGGAACGGTTGGAATGGCGCCCAGAGCCGTCACGACTTCAGGTAAGGTCCCGTCGGCCAGTGAGATGTCCGCTAAGGTACACGCAATCGCGGTGGTCGGATGGGCGTGAATGACTGCCGTAATATCCTCCCGTTCTCGATACGCGGCAAGGTGGAGGGCGATTTCCGATGACGGTGCACGCTCGTCACTCAGCGCCTTCCCGTCTAAATCGGTTTCAACCAACTGCTCTGATCGGAGGAAGCCTTTGTGTACTCCCCGAGTTGTGATCAGGATACGGTCCGGCCCCAGACGCACGCTGGCATTCCCTTCTGAGGACGCAATGAAGCCCTTTTGGTACATGGCGTGGCAGATATTCACCAGATCAGTCCGTAAAGTATGCCCGCTGGTATCCATAACGGTTCTCGATCAGAAAGAGCTTTTTCTGGACTTGGCCTAAAGATGAGTCGTAGACCCACGCAGTCTTTTTTACAAGAGAGGAAGCAAAAAATCTGGGTGAGGACTGCAATACGTGGAGAATGCTGGTAGGTTAGATGCACATAAGGAAGATGAGGAGGTGCATACGTGACGGCAGGTGTCGATATCTTTCATCCCTCTGCAGAGCATCGTCTTTTGCGGCAGACGGTTCGGGAGTTTGTCAAAGAGCGGGTTGAGCCGCAGGCACTGGAGCACGACCGTCAGGAACGCTTCAATATCACCCTCTTTCGCGAACTCGGCGAACTCGGACTGCTGGGCATTACGGTGCCGGAAGCGTATGGCGGTGTGGGTATGGATGCGGTGGCTGCCGTTATCGCGCACGAGGAACTGTCCGCCTCAGACCCAGGCTTCTGCCTGGCCTACCTGGCCCACGCCATGCTCCTGGTCAATAATTTCTGTCGCAATGCCAATGACGAACAGCGCCAGAGGTATTTGCCGCCCCTCCTCTCCGGGGAATGGGTTGGCGGGATGTGTATGACGGAGCCCTCAGCCGGTACGGATGTGCTCGGGATGAAAACGCAGGCGGTCCGCCGTGGAGATACCTATGCCATTACCGGCCGCAAGATGTTCATTACCAACGGCGCGCTGGATGACACCACGCTGGGCAACCTGTTTCTCGTCTACGCAAAAACAGACAAGGGTTTGAGTTCGTTTATTGTGGAGAAAGATTTTCCCGGATTTGCACTCGGGCAACGGCTCCACGGCAAAACCGGTATGCGCGCCTCCATGACCGCCGAACTCGTCTTTGACGACTGTCAGGTTCCGGTTGCCAATCGTCTCGGCCAAGAGGGCGACAGCGTGCTCCACATGATGCGCAACCTGGAAATCGAGCGGGTCACGATTGGAGCCATGTCTACGGGTATCGCCGGCCGCTGCGTCGAAGATATGACCCGCTACGCGAGTGAGCGCACCGCCTATGGTCAGCCCATTAACCACTTTGGGCAGATCCAGCGCTATATCGCGGATTCCTATGCCCAATACATGGCGGCACGGACCTATCTGTATCACACCGCACGGAATATGGACCTTGATCAGCCCGGCCATCGTATCGACTCGGACGGCGTCAAGCTGGTTGCCACGACCATGGCAAAAAATGTCGCGGACAACGCCATGCAGGTGTTGGGTGGCTATGGCTATTTTAACGAGTACGTGGTTGAGCGCTTATGGCGAGACGCAAAGCTGCTTGAGATTGGCGGCGGCACCCTGGAAGCGCATCAGAAGAATATCACCAAAGATTTGACGCGGCATATGGACCGCATTCGATAGAATCATTGGAGAGAGCCATGCGTAACCTGTGGGACCGGATCATGATTGCCCTCATGGTGGGGGTGATCGGCTTTTGCCTGATAGAGATATGGAACGGAACCACGGGGCTGCTCCGGTGTGGGGTCGGCATAGGCGGAGCCGTGCTGGTGATTCTCCTCAAGCTGAACGCCTTGCAGAAGGCGAGGCAGCAGACACCCTCAAACCCTTGAGCGCTCCGCTCGCTCTTCTCCATGCGATACAGACTCTCCAACCTTGGCAGACCCCCCGGTCTTTTTCCATCCAACGCGGAGAATGGCTTTACCCTTATCGAGCTGATTCTGGTTCTCGTCATTATCAGCATCGCCTTTGCCATTGTCGCCCCTGCGGTCGGGAATCGGTTTGGCGGCAGTGACCCGAAGCGGACGGCGGCGCAGTTACGAACCACGCTGGAACTCTTGCGACTGCGGGCGCTCACGGATGGTATAGAACAGCGTCTCGTCATTAACCCCGAAGACAATCAGTATTGGCAGGAGTCCGGGCGCCAGGTTGTAGCTCGGGATGACAGCGAGGAGGAGTCCGACCACGAAGACGAGCAGATTACTTCCTCCGATGAAGACATACAGCTCTCAGCCACGAGCCTGTGGGTACGGGAGGAGGGGGAAGTCGAGTTCCGCTTTTATCCGGACGGCACAAATTCCGGCGGGGAGATCACCATAGAACAGCAGCGGGGGGCGAATGAGGTCGCCTATACCATTACGCTCAATCCACTGCTGGGGACAGCCACCGTCCGTTACGCCGAAGAAGAATAGTCAGGAGACAGAGGAGGGCCGCCGTCCAGAGCGGGGGCCGGCAGCATGAAAAAAGAAGACCAGCAGTGTCAGATACGCCATTGGCGAAAAGAGGGAACGTATCCTTCCTCGACCGGCAGATGCGGGATACGTTCCCTCTTTGCAGGATTTACCCTCCTAGAAATCATGATCGCGCTCTCCATCCTGGCGGTCGGCCTGGTGGCCGTGCTGGAACTCTTTGCCGGCAGTCTCCGCCTCACCGGAAAAGCCTCCCACCGCACCCAGGCGGTCATCCATGCCCAGAACGTTATGGGCGGGTTTTTTGCCCCGGATTTCCTGGAAGATGGGGAGGACAGCGGGGAGCTGCCGGATGGCTTTTTTTGGCGGGCACGGGTGCAGGAAATCTTTCCGGATGAAACCGAAGAGGAGGCCGCGGAAAGGGAAAACGATGCGCTGGGCGGGGGGTCGTCTCTGCTGCACATCAAGGAGATAACGGTCAGCGTCGGCTGGGAGGAGGGGGACAGCCACCGGAGTTTCGAGCTGCGTTCCATGCGCCTCATGTACGAAGAGCCCGATAGCCTCGAAGAGGGGGAAGGATAAGCATGCGCCCGGCCCGCGGCTTTACCCTGCTTGAGCTCCTGATCAGCCTGATGCTGATCAGCCTGGTCAGCCTCGGCGTCTATGGCGCGCTCGGCTTTGGCGCAAACGCGCTCGAACGGGGCACATCCCGGAGTCTTGAGAACCAGCGTGTCCGGGCGGCCCTGGCCCTGATTGTCCGCAAGCTGAAGTCGGCCTACCCGCTCATGCTGCTGGTCGACGGCGAGCGCCTGGTCTACTTTTTTGGTGACGAAGAGGAACTCCGTTTCGTGGCCTCGGCCGACCGACCCGAAATCGGCGGGTTGGAGAAGGTCTCCTACTTCATCAAAGAAGATGAAGACGGCGAGCACGGGCTGTGGATGCGGCTTTCCGCGCCGACTCTACCGGCCGATTTGGCCGAAGAGCGGGAAGGGAGTTTATACTTGGAGGCCGAGGTTCTGTCCGATGTTGACGAACTGGTCTGGGAGTATTTCGGGCAACGACAAAACGAAGACGAAGAAGCCTGGCACGAGAGTTGGAACGGTGAGGAGGAACCGAAGCTGCCGCAGGCCGTGCGGCTGTCGTGGCGCGCCCAGGTGAGCAACCTGCCAAACGAATGGCAGATCGAGGTCCCGATTCAGGTCCAGGAGCCTGTTGCGGAGCTGCGTCGCACTCCCCAGAACCGCCGCCGGAGCCGGGGTCGGAGATAGCGGCCATGAAGAGTACACGTGTCCTCCAATCAGACAAAAAAGCTGAACGCGTTTACTCTGTGCGGAACGAGCGCGGCGTTATCCTGATTGTGGTCGTGTGGGCGCTGATGGTGCTCATGGTTGTGGCGATTGAGCTTGGCCGCACCGCCCGGGTGGAGGGGTTGAGTACCGATGTCTACCAACAGGAGGTCAAAACCTATTATTTAGCCGTAGCCGGACTGAACCGCGTCCTCTACCAGCTCATCCGAACGAGCCAGCAGGGCCGCACGCGCAATCTCCAAGACGAAGATCGGCTGGGCCCACGCGACCGGCTGAGCGAGAATGATCCAGAGGAATGCCCGGACCTCTGGCTGCTCGGTGATGGCCAATGGAGAGACGAAGCGTATGGCGAGGGCGGGTATCAGGTTCGGGTCAGTGACGAGAGCGGCAAAATCAATATCAACCAGGCGGATGAGATTATTTTACGGCAAACCTTTACCAATCTGGACTTTGATCCGGACTTTGGGGATGCCCTGGCCGATGCGATCCTCGACTGGCGTGACCCGGACCCCTTGGAGCGGCTGAATGGGGTTGAGAGTGATTACTATCTGGCCCAGGACATTGCCTACCCGGCCAAGGACGGACCGCTCGACACGATTGATGAGCTGCTGTTGATCCGTGATGTCAGCCAGGATCTCTTCTACAACACCCTGAACGAGGTGTTCACGGTGTATGGCAATGCGCGCAGCGGCAATATGGCCAACACCCAAACCGCAAACGCCCTCGTGCTCCGGGCCATACAGGGAGTTGATGCGGAAACCGCGGAGGAAACGATCCGGCAAAGGCGCGAAAACTGCGGGGAAGAGTTCCTGGACGCGACCGCAGCACGGGGGGGACTGCCCACGATTGTCACTATAGAAAGCGTCGGCTATCTGAACACCGGACGCATCACCCGCCGGCTGGCCGGCGTGATTGACCGCACGGGAGGCCAGTCCCATCGGGTGCTGCGCTGGCATGACCGTCTGCCTTCGCAGGCCCTCCCGCTCAGAAAAGACGACTTTGAGGACGAGGAAGAGGGGTGGTTCTGAGCCGGCCCTTCTCACCCCGCAATGCTTCCAATCGATTGCCGGGTGGTACCCGCAGGTCATCAAGCTGAGCGGCTGCCTCAATCGCCAGAAGCTTCGCCCGTGCCCGTCGCTGAATCTTCATAGGTAAGCCACGGACGGCGTAACCAGCAAAGACCGCCGCGGTGTGCTTGATAGCCCGAAGCCGAGGAGGACGCCTACCGCAGTGAACGCCTTGGCGTGATGGAACTCTTCCTTCGGCGCCTTGAGCTTAGCGGACATCCAGACGGCGGCGATCAGGAACGAAAGACAGGTGAGCACCTCGGTCACGATGATCGCGATGTACGCCCCGGTCTGGATTGCAGGGTTCGTAATGGCTCGCCAAGTGAGGGTTGGTCCGGGGAGGATGGTGTCCGTAGCAAGGACGTGCTGGACGAACGCCCGGTTGCTCTCGTAGTCGGTGAGGTTCCCAAGCGTAAACAGGAGCGCCCTCTGGGCGCTCCCTGCGGTAATCACAATCTTCGAGAGGCGGATAACGACTGGTCCGGCGTTCATTGCTCGGCAGAAAACTTCAACTTTTCTAGGCGTCACTCAAGTAGTGTCACGCCTCCTCATCTTCCAGTTCCGCTTCCAGCAATTCCTCCTGTTCTTCCAGGCGGACCTGGAGGGTGCTCAGCGCTTCAAACACGGAACGCACCGCTGCCTGAAAATCCTCTTCGGCACTGACCACGCCGGCGGCCACGCGGGTCTCACAATCCTGACTCACCTCTGCAATGGACAGCTTGGCTGACTTCACCAGACCGATCCATTGACCGATAATCGCAAGTGCATCTTCCATCCGGTCTGCCTCCTTTGGTAGACTAGGAGCCCTCACATCTACAGGAAAGGGGAATGGTATGCGACAGGTTGCACTCGTTGGAGCGGGGATGACGCGCTTTGGCAAACATATAGACCGCAGCATGAAGGATCTGGCCCGTGAGGCGATTGAAGGAGCCGTCCAATCGGCAGGGGTCACTCCGCAGGATATTGAGGCCGCGGCCGTGGGGAATGCGGTGGCCGGTCTGATCACCGGACAGGAGTGTATCCGGGGCCAGGTCGTGCTGCGCGAGCTCGGCATCGGCGGCATCCCGGTCATTAATACGGAAAACGCGTGCGCCAGCTCTTCCACCGCCTTTCATCTGGCCTGGCTCTATGTCGCGTCCGGGATGTATGAGGTCGTGCTCGCGCTCGGGATGGAAAAGCTCTTTCACCCGGATAAGCAGCGGACGTTCGAGGCGATTGGCAGCGCCATCGATCTTGAGCTGGCCGATACCTTTGCCAGAGAGATGAGCGGCGAGCAGAGCGTGGGGGCCGGTCAGTCCCGCAGCGTTTTCATGGACTATTATGCCAACCTCGCCCGCCAGCATATGCAGCGCTACGGCACGACGCGGGAACAGTTTGCCCGGATCGCCGCCAAGAATCACACCAACGGGAGCCTGAACCCGCACGCCCAGTATCAAACCAAGCGCTCGGTCGAGGATGTGCTGGCCGCGCCCCTCATCGCGGAGCCGCTCACCCGCATGATGTGTTCCCCGATTGGCGATGGCGCGGCCGCGGTCCTGGTGACAACGGCCGATAAGGCCCGCCAACTCACCACCCAGCCCGTCTATGTCAAAGCCTCGACTTTGGGTTCGAGTAATAAACAGGCGGTCGATTCCCCCGGCATCGTCCCGTCAGTCGCCCGCAAGGCGTACGAGCAGGCCGGGCTCGGGCCGGACGATCTCCAGGTGATCGAGGCCCACGACGCCACCGCGCCGGCCGAACTGCTGGTGTATGAGGAGTTGGGCCTGTGCCAAGCGGGCGAGGGCGGGAAACTCATCGACGAGGGCGTGACCCAGCTTGGTGGCCGCTGCCCGGTCAATCCAAGTGGCGGTCTCCTGGCCAAGGGGCATCCGGTCGGCGCGACCGGCGTTGCCCAGATCTGCGAAGTATTCTGGCAGCTCCGGGGCGAAGCGGGTGAGCGGCAGGTCGCCGGTGCCAGAGTCGGCCTGACCGAAAACGGCGGCGGCGTCCTTGACGGCGAAAACGCGGTCGCGTCCGTCCACGTGTTTAGCGTCTGATCGCTCAAAAGAAAAAGGCTCGCAGGGGAAAGGAGGGGAAACCTGCGAGCCTTGAACCATCGTCAGGACGGGGAGGACCTGACGATGATGACCTGAACGATTTGTTCAATAAGGAGAACTATAGCCGAGGTAACCAACTTTAACAAGATAAGTTAACCTGAATTAAATTTGTTTTACTTATAAGGATAACTTATATAGGGTAGTCATTCCAGCGCTGCCTTCGTTATCTTCAACTTTCAGAATAGGATCTGGGTCTGCACCCGGAGGCGGTCGGCACTCGTACTCTTGCCCACAAACGGGTCGCCATCCAGAAAGCTGTAGTCCACCTGGAGTTTGACCCCATGCCCGTACAGATAATAATTCAGTCCTCCCGTGTACTCTCGCATATCCCCCGCCGTCCTCGGGTTATTGGCAACCTGAAAGTCCACACCGGAGACGCGGCCGGCAAGCTCCAGCTTGTCCGTGAGATAGTACCCAATCTGGCCGTAGTAGCCCCAGTCGTGGCCAATCTCGTTGAGAGCTTCGAGGTTATTACGACGGTAATAGCCCGCGGCCTGAACACTGAGACCTTGATAACGGAAGCCGCCGTCGATGGTGACGTTGGTCGTGCGGTCGCCGGACATCACGTTCTGAAAGCGAGAGGCCTGATCGACCGGGTTAAAGGCCGCGGCAATCCCCAGGGATAGTTGCGGGTCCAGGGCCGGAGTTGGGGAACTTTCCAGATAGCCGTAGGGATCAAGGATGTCGTATTCCAGCCGTCCCTGCCAGGCGACTTCGGCGCCGGCGTTCTGTTGTCCGCTCGCGTCCAGGGCTCGGATACTATTTGTGGCCAGCGCGTGATAGGACAGCCGACCGACTTTCCCACTGATGTACAGGCCAATCGCCCGGTGTAAATTAAAGGCATAATCCGCTTCGGATAAGTCCGGGAACAGCAGGCGGCCCGGGTGTGCGTAGAACTGACGACTGTAGGGCAGGAGAAAGCGACCGGCTTGTGCCCTCAGGTATGGGGAGTGGCTATACTGCATCCACCAGTCGAGCAGGGTCGATCGGTTACTGTTGCCGAGAGTGGTTGTTTCGTACTGAAAGAAATATTTGACTTTGGGATCAAAGACATTCCCGGAAAACGCCAAGTGTGCCAGGGCCACGTCGAAATTATTGCGGCTTCGTCCGGCATCCGGGGCCGTCAGCGTATAGCGGGCTTGCAGGAAGCCGTTGAGGGTGAGCGAGTAGCGCCCATCCTTGCTGCGGATAAAAAACCCCTTGTCATACACATCCTCCGCTGCAAAGCCTTGCTTGCGAACGCCTGCCGCGTAACCAAACCCAACCTTTTGCTCGGTCCGTTCCTGCTCTTTGGCTTCCAGCTCTCGCATACGGCGTTCCAGGGCCTGCATGACCTTGTGCTGCTCGGTGAGTTGTTGGCGTAACTCGCTGAGTTCATCGGCCAGCACCGGAGTCGCCAGAGTGCTGATAACAAGACTGGTAATAAGACGGACCCGGACGACAAAACCTCCTCTTCCTCTCATATCCGTACTCCCTCCTTCCTTTCGGCGGTGAGGCGACCCTGAGAGCTCAATGCGAAACTGTACCGGGGATAAAAACGCGGGGGGGCGGGCCGCTCCCACGGGCTCCCAGCCGCGGAAAAGACATCATGACGTAATCTATCTACGGGAGCGATAGCTACGCAATCTTCAGCGCCAGAGTCAGTCTGACCGAAAAGGCCCGCAGGGGAGAGAAATCTACGAACCTTTTTGTCTCGTCAGAAGAGAAAATAGCGTTGGGCGAGGGGCAGGACCTGGGCCGGTTCACAGGTGAGTATTTCACCGTCGGCTTTCACGACGTAGGTCTCCGGGTTGACCTCTATGTCCGGCAGGGCCTGATTGTGGACCAGGTCTTTTTTTCCGACACTCCGACAGCCCTGGACCGGGACGAGCGGCTTCTGGAGCCGTAAGCGCTGGCCCAGGCCGTTTTCGTAGGCGGCGCGCGAGACAAAACTCACGGACAGCGAGGCCGGGGCCCGCCCCAGGTGGCCAAACATCGGCCGTCCGAACACCGGTTGGGGGGTCGGAATGGAGGCGTTGGGATCACCCATCGCCGCCCAGGCAATGAAGCCGCCCTTGAGAATCAGTTCCGGCTTGACGCCAAAAAACTTCGGCTCCCACACCACCAAGTCGGCCAGCTTACCCACCTCAATCGATCCCACCTGCTGGGCGATACCGTGGGTCAGGGCCGGGTTGATGGTGTATTTGGCAATATAACGCTTGACCCGAAAATTATCGTTTTCCCCTGTCTCTTCCGGTAAGCGACCGCGTTGGACTCGCATCTTATGGGCGGTCTGCCAGGTGCGGAGAATCACTTCCCCAACGCGGCCCATGGCCTGCGAGTCCGACGCCATCATACTGAAGGCACCCAGATCGTGCAGCACGTCCTCGGCCGCAATCGTTTCCGGTCGAATACGCGATTCGGCAAAGGCCACGTCTTCGGGAACACCGGGGTCCAGATGGTGGCAGACCATCAGCATGTCGAGGTGTTCGTCTATGGTGTTGACAGTGAAGGGCCGGGTCGGGTTGGTTGACGACGGCAGGACGTTCGGGAACCCGCACACCTTGATGATATCCGGCGCATGTCCCCCGCCTGCTCCCTCGGTATGGTAGGTGTGGATCGCGCGGCCCTTAAACGCCGCAATCGTATCCTCGACATAGCCGGTTTCGTTTAAGGTATCGGTGTGGATGGCGACCTGGACGTCATAGTCGTCGGCCACGGAGAGCGCACAATCAATCGCGGCAGGCGTCGAGCCCCAGTCTTCGTGGAGTTTGAGCCCCATGGCACCGGCTTCGAGCTGCTCGCGTAGGGCCTCGGGACGAGAGGCATTGCCCTTGCCCAGAAAACCCAGATTCATGGGAAAGTCCTCGATCGATTCGAGCATACGGGCGATGTTCCACGGCCCCGGTGTACAGGTGGTCGCGTTGGTGCCGGTGGCCGGGCCAGTCCCACCGCCAAACATCGTGGTGATGCCCGACGCCAGCGCTTCGGTGATCTGTTGGGGACAGATAAAATGAATATGCGCGTCAATACCACCCGCAGTCAGAATCTTCCCTTCTCCGGCCAGAATTTCCGTCCCAGGGCCAATGACCAGTTCGGGCGAGACGCCCTCCATCAGGAGGGGGTTACCGGCTTTACCGATGCCGCAAATTCGGCCGTCTTTCACCCCGACATCGGCTTTCACAATGCCCCAGTGGTCAATCACGGTCGCATTGGTAATCACCAGATCCGGCGCGCCTTGAACCGAGGTTTGGACGGGTGACTGGCCCATACCGTCGCGAATGACTTTGCCGCCACCGAACTTTACCTCATCCCCGAGTTGCGTATGGTCCTGCTCGACCTCAATCACCAGGTCGGTATCGGCCAGCCGGACCCGGTCGCCAACGGTCGGCCCGAACATTTCGGCATACCGACGGTGTTCCATCGTTCGACTCATCCGTCCCTCCTCACCTCAAGAGGGAACGTGTCTTTCAATAGACTAAAGATGGACACGTTCCCTCTTTCTAGCGTATCGGCCGGTGGACGCTGACCAGCTTGGTCCCGTCTGGAAAGGTGGCCTCGACCTGCACCAGATCAATCATCTCGGCCACCCCGTCCATCACATCGTCCCGGCCAAGGATGGTCGCGCCGTACGACATGAGTTCCGACACGGATTGCCCGTCCCGAGCTCCTTCCAGCACCGCACTGGTAATCAGAGCCATGGCTTCGGGATAGTTCAGCTTCAACCCGCGCGCCCGTCGTTCCCGGGCCAGTTGGGCGGCGAGATAGATCATCAGCTTCTCTTGTTCGTGCGGAGTAAAATGCATAGAGCGAGAGCCTAGACTGATAAATGCTGCCGGACAATATCATCCGTCAAGGCGGTGATGGGTCCGTCGGCCACTACACTGCCCTTTTCCATCACGGCAAAGGCATCCGCCACCCGGCGGGCAAAGGAGAGCTTCTGCTCAACTAACAGAATGGTCAGGTTTTCCTCTTGGTTGAGCCGTAGCAGGATATCGCCGATCTCCTGGACGATATTCGGCTGAATGCCCTCGGTGGGCTCATCCAGAATCAGCAGCTTCGGGTTCAGGACCAGGGCACGGCCTATGGCCAACTGCTGCTGCTGTCCGCCGGATAGATCCCCGCCCCGCCGTCCGAGCATTTGCTCGAGCACGGGGAAATAGTGGAACACCGACTCGGGGATAGCCCCGACCGCATCACGGCGCGCCGGCAGGCCGATGCGCAGGTTTTCCTCAACGGTCAGTTGCGAAAAGATCTCGCGGCCCTGGGGAACGTAGCCGATGCCGAGGTGCGCCCGCAGCGCAGCCGGACGACGCGCCAACTCGGTGTCCTCAAACTGGAGACTGCCGGAGGCGATGGGCAAGATGCCCATGATGGTCTTGAGTAGCGTGGTCTTGCCGACCCCGTTCCGGCCCATCAGGCAGGTGCAGGACCCGGCCGGGATGTGAAGGTCAACATCCCATAAGATGTGACTCTCGCCGTAATATTGATTCAGGTCCTGAATGCGGATCATCGTCGTCCTCGGCCGGCTAGGCTCCCAAATAGACCTCGACCACCCGGGGGTCGCTCTGCACCTCTTCCATACTGCCCTCGGCCAGGACGCTGCCCTCGTGCAAGACCGTCACCGTCCGGGCCAGACTGCGGACAAACTCCATGTCGTGTTCGACAACCACGACGGTGTGTTTGCCAGCCAGCGACACCAGCAATTCGGCCGTGCGTTCGGTCTCCTGGTGGGTCATACCGGCCACGGGCTCGTCCACCAACAATAACTGCGGATCTTGAATCAGCAGCATGCCGAGTTCCAACCACTGCTTTTGTCCGTGTGAGAGTAACCCGGCGCGGGTGTAGAGCTGATCGAGGAGGCCGATCGTGTCAGCGGTCGAGGCAATGCGCTCGTGTTGCGTCCGGCTCAGCCGGGCGAGCAGGCTGTGCCACACCTTTTTACTCGCCTGCATGGCCAGCTCGAGGTTTTCGAAAACGGTATGGCCGTGGAAGACGGTCGGGCGCTGAAACTTCCGGCCGATTCCGGCCAGGGCGATTTCGTATTCCGAGAGGAGCGTCAGGTCCAGGTTATTGCCAAAAAACACCGTACCGGTATCCGGCCGGGTCTTGCCGGTGATGACGTCCAGCAGCGTTGTTTTACCGGCCCCGTTGGGGCCAATCAGGCAGCGCAGCTCGCCGGCGTTGAGATACAGCGTCAGCCCATTCAGGGCTTTCAGGCCATCAAAGCTCACCGTCACCTCTTCAGCGTAGAGAATGACGCCGTGGCTGGTATCCAGTCCGGGCCGAGCCACATGGGCCATCGACGGGCTACCGCCCTGATCGATTGTTTCCTCCGGTATATCCCGATTCATCTGACCGGCACCTATCCCGTCGTCTCACCGGTCTGTCGACGCAAGAGACCGGCCACACCACGGGGGAGAAAGAGGGTGACGACAATAAACATCGCACCGAGAATATACAGCCACAGATAGGGAAACGCAGCCGTACACCAGCTTTTGACACCATTGACCAAAAAGGCACCGAGCAGAGCGCCGGACAGGGTACCACGACCACCGACCGCGACCCAGATAGCCATCTCAATGGAATTGGCGGGCTGCATCTCGCTGGGGTTAATAATCCCGACCTGGGGGACGTACAGCGCGCCCGCCAAACCGCACAGCACCGCGGACAGGGTCCACAGGAAGAGTTTATAGCCATGTGGGTTATAGCCGCAGAACATCAAACGGCTCTCCGCATCGCGCACGGCCATGAGTACCCGCCCCAGCTTCGACGTGACCAGATAGCGGCAGGCCAGATAGGCGAGCACGAGGACCACTACAGAGATCACGTAGAGCCCCAGCCTGGTCGTCGGCTCTTGCAGCGAAAACCCGAGCAGACGCTTAAAATCGGTCAGGCCGTTATTCCCGCCGAATCCGGTGTCGTTGCGGAAAAACAACAGCATCAGCGCGTAGGTCATAGCCTGGGTAATGATAGAGAAATAGACCCCTCGAATCCGCGAGCGAAAGGCAAAAAACCCAAAGATATAGGCCAGTATTCCAGGGACGAAGAGCGCCATCCCCAGGGCAAACCCAAAGTTGCTGAACCCATACCAGTACCATGGCAGTTCCTTCCAATCGAGAAAGACCATGAAGTCGGGCAGTTCGCTTCGATAGACCCCCTCCGTCCCGATGGCCCGCATCAGGTACATCCCCATGGCATAGCCGCCCAGCGCAAAGAACACGCCGTGTCCCAGGCTGAGAATGCCGGCATACCCCCAGATCAGATCCACGGCCAGGGCAACCAGGGCATAGCACATGAACTTGCCGAGCAGCGGGATGAGATAGTCCGGGAAGTGGAACGCCGAGTCAGCGGGCAGAAGATTCAGGCCGGGAATGACAATCACCCCAAGGAAGAAGAGCAGCCCGATCAGGCTCCACTCGCCTCGGGTATGAAGCCGCAGCAGAGACGTCAGCACGGAGCCGGACTGCTCAGGCTGCTCCGCTGGCCGCGCCGACGGGTCGGCCACCAGCGGCTCTGGGGAGGTCTCAGACAATGAAGAACTCACCACCGACTTAGCTTTCCGCCAGGCGTCCCTTGAGCGCAAATAAACCTTGGGGTCGCTGCTGGATAAATAAGATAATAAAAATGAGCACGCCAATTTTTCCCAATACCGCGCCGGCGACCGGTTCGAGCAGCTTATTGACCAGGCCCAGACCCAGCGCCCCCACCACTGTGCCGGCGATATTCCCGACCCCGCCCAGCACCACGACCATGAACGAATCAACAATATAGAGGCGACCGAGTTCCGGCCCGACATTGCCAATCTGAGACAGCGCCACCCCACCCAGACCGGCAATACCCGAACCCAGGCCAAAGGTCCACATATCAACGCGGTTGGCCGATATGCCCATGCAGGAGGCCATGGGTCTGTTCTGGGTGACGGCTCGGACCTGTAAGCCCAGGCGGGTCCGCTGGAGAATGAGCCAGACCAGGCCGACCACCAGCGCGACAAACAGGATGATGGCCAGCCGACTATACGGCAAAACCACGCCGTACAGGACTTCGGTGCCACCCGACAGCCAGGCCGGATTCGCCACCTGCACATTTTGGGCCCCAAAGATGAGACGCACACTCTGAATCAGCACGAGGCTGATACCCCAAGTTGCGAGCAAGGTTTCCAATGGACGGCCGTATAAAAAGCGGATCACCCCGCGCTCCAGTATCATCCCCGCCAGCAAGCACACCCCAAAGGCGGCCGGGATCGCGACTGCCAGATACCAGTCGAACAAGGCCGGAAAGCTCTCTTGAAAGATCCCCTGAACCACATAGCTGGCGTATGCGCCGAGCATCAACATTTCGCCGTGGGCCATATTAATGACGCCCATTAAGCCAAACGTGATCCCCAGACCAAGGGCAGCCAGGAGCAACACGCTTCCAAGACTGACGCCATAGAAGAGATTCCCCAGGCTGTTGATCAGAAACTGAGTACGTTCAAAGCTGGCCAGAGCGGCCTCGGCGGCTTCGCGCACCTCCGGGTCGGCCTCGGCAAAAGAGCCATCTTCGTTTGTCGAGACCAGGGCTTCCAGTTGGGGCCGCAGCCCAAGGTTGCCCGACTCACCAATCATCCGAATGGCGTCCAGCCGCACCGCTGGGTCTTCGCTCTGGAGCTGCATTTGCGCCACAGCGACGGCCAGGACGTCCCGCACGGTAGCCTCGGTCTCGCGCTCCAGGGCAGCTTGTAGAGGGCCCATCATCTCGGGCCGCGGACGCTTGGTCAGCTCCTCCGCCGCGGCCAGGCGGACGGCAGCGTCGGGAGCGTGTAGCTGAAGTTGAGCAATAACCGGCCGGAGCGCGCGCCGAATGGCATTATTAATACGGGGCGTCCGCAGCGCGGCCGCGTCCAGCTCCACGGGCTCCCCACTGAGCGCATCGCGCAGGCTACCGTCTTCGGTTTTGATATAGATGAGTCCAGCCGCATCGACCCGCAAACGCCGGTCGCCTAAAGCTTTAAGAGCGGAGAGTGCAGCCGGGTCGTTCAGCGTGCCGAGCGCCGTTATGGCCTGCCGGATGTCCCGACGGCTCTTGGCTCCGAGTCCCTGAAGGAGAGAGGCCAAGTCTTCCCCCGCGGCGAAGGCACCGGGGGGAGACGGGAGGCCGAGCATCACGAGGGCGCTCAGACACAAGAGAAAGGAGCGGACGTTCATACTGTTTCAGCCACGGAACGAAACCGGAGAAGGCGTTCCCCGGCTTCGTTCCGGCTATCGATGCGTCAAGGGTAGAGTCCCTAGTTTTTGAACTTGGGCTCGGTGCAATTACCACACACCCAGGGATAGGTCCAGTCGGCGACCTTTTTGGCGCTATCCGGGATAAACGGACTCCAGGCCTGGGCGCGAACGGGTCCTTCGGTGTTCCAGACGATGTCGAACTGGCCGTCTTCGCGAACTTCAGCAATCAGGACCGGCTTGTGCAGGTGATGGTTCTTGGCATCCATGCTGATGTCAAAACCGGAGGGTGAACGCACCACCTGATTACCGACGGCTTGGCGCACGGCATCGACGTCGGTCGTTTGGGCTTGCTCAACAGCCTGGGCCCACATCCGGATACCAATATAGGTGGCTTCCATCGGGTCGTTGGTCACTCGCTTATCGCCGCCAGGCAACTGATGTTTTTTCACATAGGCATTCCACTTGGCCACAAAGTCTTTGTTCTCGGGGGTCTCGACTGACATAAAATAATTCCACGCCGCCAGATGACCGACGAGCGGGGCGGTATCGATACCGCGCAGTTCTTCCTCGCCGACCGAGAAGGCGACAACGGGAATGTCTTCAGCCTTCAGCCCCTGGTTGGCCAGCTCTTTGTAGAACGGCACGTTCGAGTCCCCGTTAATCGTCGAAACAACCGCAGTCGGTTTGCCGACGGCGAATTTCTTGATGTCGGCCACGATGGTCTGATAGTCGCTATGCCCGAATGGCGTATAGAGCTCCATGACATCGGCTTTGGCCACCCCTTTGGATTCCAGAAAATAATTGAGAATCTTATTCGTGGTCCGGGGATAGACATAGTCCGTGCCCAGCAACACGAAGCGTTCCGCTCCACCGCCGTCCTCGCTCATCAGATACTCAACAGCTGGAATAGCCTGCTGGTTTGGCGCGGCACCAGTGTAGAACACATTGAAAGAAGACTCTTCGCCTTCGTACTGGACTGGATAGAACAGCAAGCCGTTCAGCTCTTCGAAGACGGGGAGGACCGATTTGCGGGACACCGAGGTCCAGCAGCCGAAGACAACCGCGACTTTTTCCTGTTGGATCAACTCGCGGGCTTTTTCGGCAAAGAGCGGCCAGTCAGAAGCCGGGTCAACCACAACCGGCTCGACCGGGCGGCCCAAAAGCCCACCGGCCTCGTTAATTTCTTCAATCGCCATCAAGGCCACATCCTTCAGCGACGTTTCACTAATCGCCATCGTCCCGCTCAGCGAGTGCAGGATGCCAACTTTAATGGGGTCGGCCGCCTGGGCGGCCGGTAACCAGGTGAATAATCCGGCCAGCAGGCCGACCGGAAGCATCAGGCGGGCGGCCACGAGCCGCGCGCGGCGGGGAACACAGGTCAATAAGGTCATCATTCGACTTCTCCTTTTCGTCATGCGGTTGCTGTATCGTTAGAACAGAATCTGGGTTTGTACCCGGACTTGGTCGGCGCTCGTGGCCCGACCGAGAAACGGGTCGCCGTCCAGATAGCTGTAGTCCATCTGAAGCTTCACGTTATGGCCGTACAGATAATAGTTGAGACCGGCCGTGTACTCCCGGACGTCACCGGCCGTTCGGACATAGTTGGCAAACTGGAAGTCCACCCCGGAGACGCGCGCGGCCAACTCCAGCTTGTCGGTCAGGTAATAGCCGAGCTGTCCGTAATAACCCCAGTCGTGGCCGACCTCGTTCAGGTGCTCATAATTGTTGCGCCGAAAATAGCCTGCGGCTTGGGCGGTAAAGCCCAGGTAGCGAAACCCGCCGTCCACGGTGACATTGGTCGTGCGGTCACCGCGTCTGACGTTCTGAAAGCCGGAAGGGTCGTCCACCGGATTGAAGGCCGCGGCAACCCCGATAGATAGCTGCGGAGACAGAGCCGGAGTCGGCGAGCTTTCCAGATAACCGTAGGCGTCCAGCAGGTCGTATTCCAGGCGGCCTTGCCAGGCGACTTCGCCCCCGGCGTTCTGCTGTCCGCCGGCGTCCAGAGCCCGGATACTGTTGGTCACCACGCCGTGGTAGGACAGCTTGCCGACCTTGCCGCTGATGTTGGCACCGACCGCGCGCTGCAGGTTGAACGCATAGTCCGCCACGGACAGGTCGGGGAACAGCAGATTACCCGGATGGGTGTAGAACTGACGACTATAGGGCAGAATGAAACGACCGGCCTGCACGGTCAGGTACTGAGAGTGGCTGTACTGCATCCACCAGTCGAGCATGGAGGTGGTGTTACTGTTGCCGAACGTCGTGGCCTCGTACTGGAAGAAATATTTTACTTTGGGATCAAAGATATTCCCGGAGAATGCCAGGCGTGCCAGGGCAACGTCGAAGTTGTTGCGGCTTTTTCCTTCGTTCGGCGCAGTCAAGGTATATCTGGCCTGAAGGAAACCGTTGAGGTTGATCGAGTAGCGCCCATCCTTGCTGCGGAGAAAAAACCCATTGTCATACACATCTTCCGCGGCGAGGCCCTTCTTGCGGGTTCCGGCCTTGTAACCAAAATCGATCCCTTGCTCGGCACGCTCCTTTTCCTTTGTTTCGAGTTCCATCATGCGGCTCTCAAGAGCCTGCATGACCTTGTGCTGCGCAGCGAGTTGTTGGCGTAACTCGCTGAGCTCGTCTGCCAGCACCGGAGTCGTCATCAGGGTGCTGATAACAATGCCTGCAATCAGACGGGCCCGTGCGACGAAGCCGCGTCTTCCTTTTCTTCCCATATTCTTGTGTACTCCTTCCTTTCGACTACAAGCGATTCAGACAAAGTCGAGGAGAGAAGCAAGATAGAGGCCAGACTTTGGCAGACTATGAAAAGATGGGATATATTTAGACTCGATACATTGGAGAAAAGACAATGTTACGGGCGGTTTTCATTTTTATTACAGGAGAGCACAATTTTCCTTTTCAACCTGTTCAAGAATCAACACTTTGCCCTATTATTATACAAAGTGTTGATTTTCGGGCTCATAAATTTAGCATATTTTTCGCCAAACTTGAGCAAACTGGCGGACTCCCTCGCTTGTACCTCGGCAAGATTATTGCTCTAAGAACACATATATGACAGACAGAAGTGAGAGCCACGAAAGACAAGAGAGGTATTCATGCCGGACGAAAAAACGGCTTCTACGCTGATTCCTGGGGAAATACTTCCGGCTGAAGGCACAGTCGTCTTGAATGCCGGGCGACCCGTGCGGTCTGTCACGGTGCTCAACACCGGAGACCGACCTATTCAGGTGGGTTCGCATTATCACTTCTTCGAGGCCAATCGCGCGTTGCGTTTTCCTCGGGCCACGACTTTTGGTCTTCGGCTTGATATTCCAGCCGGTACCGCCGTTCGTTTTGAGCCGGGAGAAGAGAAGGTCGTACAACTGGTCCCATTCGGCGGGCAACGGACGGTCTTCGGCTTGAACGGTTTGACTGAGGGGAATACAGAAGATGCAAGCGTTCGACAGCAGGCGCTCCTCAGAGCGGCAGAGCAGGGCTTCCTCTCTTTAGACGAAGATGAGGCTGTATGACAGGATATGCTGAAGTTCCCCGTCTCGGTATCGGTGGACCAGTCGGCTCGGGAAAGACCGCACTGATTGAACATGTGGTGCCGTATCTTCAGCGCCAGGGGCGGCAGGTCGCGGTCATTACCAATGATATTCTGACCCAGGAGGACGCCCAACGCTTGCGGAATCGTGGCTTCCTCTCCCCGGACCGCATTGTCGGCGTTGAGACCGGCGCCTGCCCACACACGGTTATTCGCGAAGACCCGACCATGAACCTGGAAGCGGTCCGTCAGTTGGAGGAGCAGTTTCCAGCCCTGGACCTCATTATCTTGGAAAGTGGTGGGGACAATCTGGCGTCAACGTATTCTCCGGAACTCGCCGACGCCTTTGTTTTCGTCATTGACGTGGCCGGGGGCGACGACATTCCACGCAAGCGGGGGCTGGGTGTGACCCGCTCAGACCTGCTGGTCATCAACAAGGTCGATCTTGCCCCCTATGTTGGCGCAAATCTTGAGGCGATGACCCAGGATGCCCACCACGCCCGTGGTCCGCGGCCCGTTCTGCTCACCAACTGTAAAACTGGGCTGGGGATTCAAGACGTGGGCGAGTGGATTGAACGCGAGTTACTCTTTGTCTAGCCTCCTCCCCCCCATGCCAGTATCCGGGCATGAAGCCTCCCGACCGGACTGCTCTCTTGATGCCGCTTTCTGGCCGCAATCGTTTCAGCCCTATCTGTCTGATGCGCTCGATCAACGTCCGGCTGGTTCAGCCGGAAAGTCGGGCACCTGTACGCTGACCTTTGCCGCCGCAGGATCAGGCAAGACCCGTCTTCAGCGTTCGCTGGTTTCCCATCCTTTCCATCTGACCCGGCCCTGGTATTTGGACCCGGCCTTGCCCGGTATGGCGGTGGTGTACGTCCAAACACCCGCGGGTGGACTGATTCAGGGCGATCGGGCAACTCTCCAGTTCAATCTGGGCGACATGGCTCAAGTTCATATTACCAATCAGGCCGCGGAGAAGATCCACTCCATGACGGCCAACTGTGCACTGCAAAGCGTGTCGTTTGTTTTGGGTGCGGGAGCCTATGCGGAGTACTGTCCCGAACCCGTTATTCTCTTTCCCCGCGCACGTTTTGGCCAGCATCTGCGCGTCCAACTCGGCCGGAAGGCAACCTTTTTCTTTTCCGAAATCTTTCTCATCCGGGGGGATGTGACCCTGGAGCCGTTTGAAGCACTCTCGACCGGCCTGACGGTCACTGACGCGGCCGGTGCCCTCCGCATGCGAGAACACAGTGTCGTCCTGCCACTCCAGCAGCACCTCACCGGCCCTGGCGTCCTGAATCGCTATCACGTCTGGGGCCAGGCCGTCCTCGTTGGCCGAGCGGTGACCGAGAGCTGGGCACGAGAAATCCAGGGGGAGATCCAGGAGGAATCACTCCCCGACACCGTTCTCGTGGCCGGGACAACCGTCCTCCCAGGGGAATATGGGGTCTGCGTGAAAGTCGCAGGGACACAGGTTCCAGCGGTTCGGCGGGTATTACGCCGCGCCTGGCACGGGCTGCGGTTACGCCACCTGGGTGTTCCCGCACCGGACCTGCCAAAATAAAGAGGAAAGGGAGGCCGCGCATGCTGCGCATCAGTCGTCGTCTCGGGAATATCCACCATGATTCGGACCTGGCCGCTCAGGTCACGCAGTGGGAGCAGGCGCACCAACTGGAGGAAGTGACCCTGAACGAACGGGAGGCGCAGAAGAGTCGGCTTCGCCTACAGACCTCGACCGGTCAGGAACTGGGACTCGTCCTTCCTCGTGGGACGGAAATCGCGGATGGGGACATCTTTGCCTTCACCGATAGGGAAGGGAGCCTGTTAGTCCACCTCGCTCTTCAAGAGGTCATGGTGCTGACGCTTCGCCCTGGACTGCCCCCGAGCGAGCAGCACCACTGGCTGGTGCGCCTGGGTCATGTGCTGGGCAACCAGCACTGGCCAATCGCGAGTGCCGACGATGCGGTCCTTGTGCCTGTCACACTCGACCGAGCGGTGATGGAAACCGTCCTGCGTACCCATCACCTCCTGGATCAATTTACGGTTCGGTATGAGCGGCGTTCCTGGCCAAAAGCAGTCCAAAGCACATGGACGACACCGCATTCATAGCCGCCCTACAGTTGACCGACTCCTTCTTTCCCTCCGGCGCGGTCAGCCTGTCTCACGGCCTGGAAACCTTTCTCAGTGACCAGTCCGCGGAGATCGACCTGTCTCAACTCCTGTACGATTATCTCGAAAGAAAAATTGCTCCGTGCGACCTGGTTGCCTATGCGCACGCCTATCGGGCCACGGTAGGGGGAGACGCCGAGCGCCTGCACCGGATCGATCACTATCTGAACGTCTCGCTCCTGCCCCAGGAACTGCGGCAGGGATCGGTCCGTTCGGGACGGGGAACTCTGGAAACACTGCGGCGCTCGGTCGAGGAGCCGCTCTTCCAGACCTTTGTGGCCGGCGTTGACGCGGGCAGGAGCGGCGGCCATCTGCCCGTTTGCCTGGCTCTCCTCCACTCCATATGGCGGATCCCCGAACGCCGAGGCGGTTGTATGCTGCTATACACCTTTATGGTGAATTTTCTCGGCGCCGCCATCCGTTTGGGCCGCCTGGGCCACCGGCAGGCTCAGGGGCTGCTCATTCACTTCCGGCCGTTGGTGGGACCGCTGGTGGAGCAGGCGCTGGACAAACCACTCGAAGAAATTGGAAGTTTTGCACCGCTCGCCGATATCAGAGCCATGCAGCACGCCCATCTGTCTGTCCGACTCTTTAGTAGCTAGTGCCTGTTCAGAGGCTTGTCTGGAGGCCGGACTATGGGGTAGTATCTCCCCGTATTTTTTCATAAAGAGGGAACATGTCTTTCAATAGTCTGGAGTTGGACACGTTTCCTCTTTGCCCCCGTAGCTCAGGAGGATAGAGCACCGGATTCCTAATCCGGGTGTCGTGCGTTCGAATCGCGCCGGGGGCAGTTTTCCTCTCACGACGAGATATGTGGACTACAGATGATGCGTGAAAGTCGGCGGATGCGGGAGGTTCAGACACCGATCATTCCGGTGATTGCTGAACTCATCCGCGCCCACCCCGGTACGGTTTCTCTGGGCCAAGGGGTAGCCTACTACGGCCCGCCGCCTGAGGCACTGGAGGCGGTCCAGCAGTTTCAGGCCGATCCGGCCAACCATAAATACACCCTCGTCCAAGGTATTGACCCGCTCTTGGAGGTGATTCACCACAAGCTGTTGGAGGAGAACGGTATCGCGCTGACTGAGACGCAGCGTATCATCGTGACGGCCGGGGGCAATATGGCCTTCATGAATGCGCTGCTGGCGATCACCGACCCAGGCGACCAGATTATTTTGCAACTGCCGTATTACTTCAACCATGAGATGGCCATCAGCATGGTCAATTGCGAGGCCGTGTGCGTACCGACTAATGAGCACTATCAGCTTCAACTCGATACGATCAGAAACGCGATTACCGATCACACGCGCGCCATTGTGACCGTGTCACCCAATAACCCCGCCGGTGTGGTGTATGCCGAATCGGACTTGCGGGCGGTCAATGCCCTCTGTCGGGAGGCCGGCCTGTATCACATCAGCGACGAGGCCTATGAGTATTTCACCTACGATGGAGCCCGCCATTTCTCACCGGGGTCCATCTCGGACAGCAGCGAGTACACGATCTCGCTGTACTCGCTGTCCAAAGCCTATGGGTTTGCGAGCTGGCGTATCGGCTGGATGGTCGCGCCGGACCACCTGTATACGGCGATCAAAAAAGCCCAGGATACGATCCTGATCTGTCCGCCGGTTGTCTCGCAGTACGCCGCGGTCGCGGCGATGCAGGTCGGTTCAGCCTACTGTCGGGAAAAACTCAAGGCGATGACCGCGACTCGTCACATCATACAGCAGGCCCTCAACGAGTTGGGTGAGTTGATCACCCTGCCGCGGTCTGATGGCGCATTCTACTTCCTGCTGCGGGTGCGCACCGATATGGATGCCATGACCTTGGCTGAACGCTTAATCCGAGAGCATCGCGTTGCGGTCATTCCCAGTACGGCCTTCGGTCTCACAACCGGCTGCTATCTGCGCCTCTCCTACGGCGCGCTGGACGAAGAGATAGCTGCCGAAGCGAGCCGGCGGCTGGTACACGGGCTGCGCTGCATTGTGCCGTAGTGGGCTGCCTGATACCGTTGCCGCGCTGTGTGATAACGAGAGATACCCAAGAGGACCAAGTACTATGCGATCAGGCTTTCATGTGATGGACAGCGATCTCCACGTTATTGAAAACGGTGAGGTGTATGAGAAATACCTCGACGAGCGATACCGCGATAAGAAACCCCGCTACCTGGGCTGGAGTCCGACCAATTTTCCGCACTGGGAGGTCCAGGGACAGATGATCCCGCCGTGGGCACAGTCCGCTGAAGTGGTCAAAGCCCAGGAATATCTCGATAAACCCACCGAACACATCTACAAGTCGGTCCGCGAGCGAAAGTACGAGCCGGCTTCCACGCTTGAGGCCATGGACGCCGAAGGTATTGATGTCGGAATCGTCTATCGCACGTTTGCGCACATGGTCGTTTCCATTGATGATTTAGAGCCGGCCTATGCCACGGCCTATTGCGCGGCGTTTAACGATTGGCTGGCCGATTACTGTCAGACCGACACTAGGCGTCTCAAAGCGGCCGCGATTGTCTCCTTACACGACCCTGAGCTGGCGGCGGCAGAGGCGCGCCGGGCCGTAGAAGACAAGGGCCACGTTGCCGTCGTTCTGCTGCCCATGCCCTGCAACGGACGCTATTTCAACGCGCCCGAGTGTGACGGGTTGTGGAAAGAAGTCGCCCGGCTGAACGTCCCCCTCGCCTTTCATGGAACGAGCGGTGGGGCCTCAAAAGATTACGCGACCAATCGGTATAGAGACCATCCGAATTTCCGCACGCTGAATCACTCATCCGCCTTTCCCATGGAACTCATGCTGGCCATGGGCGCCATGACCGTGGGTGGGGTGCTTGAGCGTTTTCCTGATCTGCGAGTCGGTTTTCTGGAAGGCAATTGTGGCTGGCTGCCGTGGTGGCTGGACCGTCTGGACGATCAGTGGGAGAAGTACGGCGGCGGCGAGGAAATCAAACTCTCGGCCAAGCCGAGCGAGTATTTTAAGCGCCAGTGCTTTATTGGGACGGATGTCGATGAAGAGCTGTTAGCCGTCACGGTTGATAAAATCGGCGACGACAATATTGTCATGTCGGTCGATTATCCCCATGCCGATGGGCCTTTCCCGAACGGAATTAAAGAATTTCTGGAACTGCCTGGGGTCGGACTGGAATCCAAGCGTAAAATTATGTGGGAGAACTGCCTCCGCTTATACGACTTTGACGAAAAGAAAATTCTCGCCGGATATTGATTGAAGACTCTCCACCCTTCTTTCCATGGGTCCGCCAAGGATCTCACTTTTCCTCCCCCTACTTAAATACTAATTGCCCTTTTATTAGTATTTAAGTAGCGTGGTGCCCTTAAAGGTTCACTATACCTAATATATTCGGATAGATTTTAATACTAATTTACCTGCTTGATCTTGTGGATCGAAAACTGCTGGGCATGACAAAGTCCGGACGCGCTTTCGTCTTCATCGCCCCGAATGATCTTCCAGAGAGGCTACGGGCTCTTTCCTAGGGCCCGGTGATGATCGATCACTCTTCGGCTCGTCCGCGTAGGCCTCTGCCAGCAGGTCGATGGTATGCACGGCGGTAATCGGCAGCCCACTCTGCCGTAATCCTGCCCGGATCTGCATTAAACAGCCAGGATTGCCAGTCACGACCACGTCGGCTTCGGTTGCCTGAATATGCCCGACTTTACGCTCCAGCAGCCGGGCCGCCATCTCCGGTTGGGTCAGATTATACGTGCCGGCGCTGCCGCAGCACCAGTCTGACTCGGGTAAGTCGGTCAGCCTCAGCCCAGGGATAGCCCGCAGCAAAGCACGGGGTTGCTCGCGCACCCCTTGTCCGTGCGCCAAATGGCAGGCGTCGTGGTAGGTCGCCTTTACCCGCACTTCTCGGGTGGGCGTCCTGAGCGTGATGCTGCCCACAAACTCGGCCACATCCTTCATTTTTTCCGTGAGACGGGCCGCCTTCTCTCGGTAGGCAGGATCGTCTTTGAACAGCTCGCCGTACTCCTTCATCATCGCTCCGCAGCCGGCCGCGTTGATGATAAGGGCATCCAGGTCGAGTTGGTCGAAGACATCGATATTCCGTTTGGCCAGCGCCAGGGCCGTCTGCTTATCCCCGTTATGTAAGAGGAGCGCACCGCAACAGGATTGGGCCTTGGGAATGAGGACTTCACAGCCATTATGGCGCAGCACCTTCACCGTAGACTGGTTGGTCGCCCCAAAGACCGTAGACATCACGCAGCCCGACAGCACGGCAACGGTGTGGCGTTTTTCACCAATGGCGGGGTAGTGCTCCAGAAGTGGCGCGGAAGAGACGCTGCCACGTTCCGGCAGGAGTCCGAACCAATAGCGCAGTGTGGCGGGTATGGCTTCAGAGCGCGCAAAACGCGCCAGGCCGAGGGCGGCCCCGACTTTGAGGAACAGAGCAAAGACCCGCGCCCCCCAGGGATTGGGGAAGGTCTTGTTCATGATCCAGCGCTTTGCGCGCTCCAGCACAGGCCGGCGATAGTGCTGCTCAATAAAGGGCCGGGCACCTTCGATGAGTGCTCCATATTGCACCCCGGACGGACAGGCGGTTTCACACGCCCGACATCCCAGGCAGAGATCGAGATGTCCAACGACCTCGTCGTTGAGCTGCGCGTTCCCTTCTTGCAGGGCGCGCAGCATCACGATGCGTCCCCGGGGGGAGTCCATCTCCGTGCCTAATTCGACATAGGTCGGACACGAGGCCAGACACAACCCACAGTGCACGCAGTCAAAGAATTTTTCATGATCGACAAAGGAGGTGTTTTCCATTCTATATTCCGCCAACAAAGCGACCGGGATTCAAAATACCGTTGGGGTCCAGGGTTTCTTTGAGCCGCTGCATAAGCGGAAATGCCTTGCCCACGGTGCCCCAGACATTCGCCCGTTCCTTGAGCGCCGGTGGAATCTCTTCCACGACGGCAAACCCGTTGTTGCCGGTTGCGTGGACACGTATCCAGTCAACAAGGGACAGCATCTGGTCGTCGGGGACGGCCTCTCCTTCAAAAGCCGTGTACAGGATGCCATTCCCGGCCCGGGCCAATAACCGGACCGGCGCGTGGCGGCGCTGGGCTTCGGCCTCCAGGTCGGCACAGAACGTCGCCAACTGGGTTGGCTGAAGGCTGACTTTACACCGCAGCGTCGCCGGGCCGGACACCGGGAAATCCCGGAGAGCCTGAGCGAGCGTCTGCGCCTCGTCAACACCCAGCTCCTCAATACCCCCGGCGTCATCCCCAAGAATATCACGGAGGTGGCTCCGCTGATCGTCAATTTCTTCCTGCATCCCGGCAAAGCCGACGAAGAGGCAGTAGGCGTCTCCCCTCTGGTCTCTGGAAGGCGAAAGCGGAAAAAAATTGGCCAGTTCCAGGAAAAAGGGCTGCATGTCCGAACTCGTCAATTTCAGCGCGGCTTCGCCAGCTTTTTCCGCCGAGGAGAAGGTTAAGGCGAACGTTGTTTGGGCTTCGGGTCGAGGACGGATCATAAAAGTCGCCTCGACAATAACGCCGAGCGTCCCAAACGACCCGCAGTAGAGCTTCGGCAGGTCATAGCCGGCCACGTTTTTCACGACTTGCCCGCCACCCTTAATCAACGTCCCGTCCGCGCGCACGACTTTTATGCCGATCAGAAAATCGCGGACCGTGCCTTGAGAGAATCGGGCCGGACCGTTGAGATTGGCGGCAATGACTCCGCCGACCGTCGCCCGCTCCGGACACGGCGGGTCAAGCGGCAGCCATTGGCCGTTTTCTCCAAGAATAGCCTGAAGTTGGGCCAGAGACAGGCCGGCCCCGACGGTGATGGTCATATCGGTCGGCTGATAGTTGACAACCGTGCTGAGCGCCGTCGTACACAGCGCCTGCTGGTATCGTTTCGGTACGCCACCCACATGAAGAAACGCGCCGTGCCCCACCGGGCTGATGGCGCGGCCGTGTTCATTCGCCTCTTTCAGCATACGGGAGACTTCGTCAACCGACGCGGGATAGACCACCGTCTCGGGTGCCTGCCCGTCGATGATGAACTGGGAGGATGGCGGACGACCTGCGGCCTGCGTCATCGTCTGGCTTTCTCTCCAATACTCTCTATAGCGGGCTAGAGCGGGACCTGGCGGCGGGGCGTCGTCACGTCAATACAGCCACCCGGTGTCGGGATAATTTTATTGGGATTACACAGATTGTCCGGATTAAAAACGGACCGGAGCTGGGTCATAACCATCAGATCTTCGGGGCTGAAGATGAGCGGCATCTGGCCCATCTTTTCGACGCCAATACCGTGCTCGCCAGTCAGACTGCCCCCCAGGTCTACACAAGCTTTCAAGATTTCCTTCCCGGCTTGGACCACACGCCGGGTTTCATCCGCATTGCGCTCGTCGTACATCAGGATCGGGTGGATGTTGCCGTCCCCGGCATGAAACACATTGGCAATCCGCAGTTGATATTTTTCTGAAACCTCAGTAATCCGCTGCAAAATGTCTGGAACCTTGGTCCGCGGGACAACGCCATCCTGGGTGCAATAATTTGGAGATAAGCGGCCAATGGCGCCAAAGGCACGCTTGCGACTCTTCCAGAGCGCCATCCGCTCCGCGTCATCTCGCGCGATCCGGACCTCACGGGCCTTATTATGTTTGCAGATCGCCTGAATCCGTTCAGTTTGGGGATCAAGGCTGGCAGCGAGACCATCAATCTCAATAATCAAAACCGCTCCGGCGTCGGTTGGGAAGCCAAAATGAAAGGCTTCTTCGATCGCTTGGATAATAAGCGTATCCATCATTTCCAGGGCCGCCGGAACAATGCCCGAAGCAATAATGCCGGAGACGGTTTGGGTGGCGTGGTGGACCGACTCAAACACCGCCAGAAACGTGCGGTAGGCCTGCGGCTGACGGGTGAGTTTGAGGGCGGCCTGGGTCACAATCCCGAACGTGCCTTCCGCGCCGATGGTAATCCCCCGTAAGTCATAGCCGGGAACGTCCTCGACCGTCCCGCCGAGGGTGACGATTTCTCCGTCTGGCAGGACAACTTCCAACCCGAGCACGTGGTTAGTGGTCACACCGTATTTGAGCGTATGCGGCCCGCCGGAATTTTCCGCTATGTTGCCGCCGATGGTGCACGCCTGCTGGCTGGACGGGTCTGGGGCGTACTGAAGGCCCTGCTCCTTCACCGCATTACTGACCCACAGATTCACCACGCCGGACTGGGCCACGACATAGCGATTGAGCAGGTCTATATGGACAATCTGGTTGAGGCGGCTGGTCCCGATCATGACCGGCGCTTCGACCGGCAGGCAGCCCCCACTGAGGCCGGTCCCGGCTCCGCGCGGGACAAAGGCGATCTTTTCCTTGTTGAGAAATTTAACGACCGCCGCCACTTCTTCCGTCGAGTGAGGCAGGACAACAATCTCAGGGACGGCCTTCTCCAAGGTATAGCCATCGCAGTCGTAGACCGAGCGCGCGCTCTTATGTGCGACCACCCCATCAGGACCAACGATGTCATACAAGCGATCAAGAATTTTCTGATCCATGTGCATTCCTTCCTCGTTCCCTTCGACTATGCGGGTCGACGGCGGATCATGCGTTTAACGGTATACTCAAGGAGGACCGTATCAGCCTGATTGAGGACCTGGGTGAGCGAGGTGACGACCCCACGGTCGGGCTTTGAGGTCTCACGTTTCCCGAGAATGCGGACTTTGACCCGGACGGTATCTCCGCAGCGCAGGGGCGCCGGGATGTTCATGGCTTCAATACCGAGCAGGGCCATACCGCCCTTGGCCATGCCTGACTGCACGGTCAGGCCCTCGGCCAGGGCAAAGGTAAACGATCCGGGCGAGATCCGACCTTCAAATAGGCTGTTGTTTTTGACGAACTCCATGTCCATGAATAAGGGCTCGTGAAAACCGAACAGGTTCACGAAGTTAACGATATCCGCTTCGGTGACCGTGCGCGCCTTGGTCTCGAACTCCGCGCCGACTTCATACTCTTCAAAGTACTCAAGTGCCATATCGTTTGGGAATTATAGCGAAAGGTAACAACTCCCAGGTTTTACCCCACTAATTTTTTCCGCTCACTCACCGGCACGTTCCGCATAAAATCCCATTCGTCCCGCTTCTTGTGGGGGGTATTCACCAGCACCTTCATGATATTCTCGGGCGTGTCGGGAATCGACTCAGGCATGGGCCGTCCAGGGCGGCCTCGGGTTTCTTCCTTGCGTCGTTTCTTGGGGTTCATTGGATGCCTTCCTTCCTTGTAGCCACGAAATCCTTCAAAAACATAGAACAGGGCAACCGTGCTGTCTATGGTAGTACACTTCCCTACTGGTTGACTATGGGAATGCGTCTTTTATATAGTCACAGCATGTGGGATTGGGAGCAAGGGCGGCTTGACTATTTCCAGTTCGATGAACTTCGGAAGATTGCGAGGTTCGGAACTCAGACCAATCTCCGACAAGCGAGTCGGGCTGATCTATCTTCTGCGGTTGGTCTGCCGTTCTTACCCGATAGTCCAGCGTATCTCCCTTGGCGCAACTACGCCCGCCTCTTTCAGATTGCGATGATTGCCGTACCCGCACGTCGTGATCGCACGATAATAACAGAACTTGGAAGGATACTTGCAGACGATGGGAAGGTGACGAGTGACGAGTACCTCCATTTCCTCGCACAAGTCACCACTCAGCCGTCCCCCGCACTCAGCAATTGGGACCACACCGCCGACCTTAGATATCCATTGCTATTTGTATTACGTTTCCTTCTGGCTAGGGCGACGCAGGGGAGTAACACAACTACCCTAGCCAAGATCGTGAACGCCTATGACGAAAGCGGATTTCGAGGCGATGAAGGTCAGGAGGAATTTCTGCCTATTATAGACCTCGGTGCCCAAACTGGAGGGCATCGCCAGCCGAAAGAGAGCATTAAGGTCCTTGCCCAACTTTCCTATCTGACCGCTACAACAAACACGGTCACTGTATCGCTTGCCGCTGAGGATGCTCATAACTTGTTTTGTGACCTTAAGCCTGTCGGCGGTACGCCTCGGGCAAATAGGACAGACGAGATATTGCGGCGAGCAGGGTTGTTTCCAAGTGTGATTGCAGAGCTTGAGGCCAACTATCCGGCCAGCGTTGTAAGCGATGTCGGAGAAGCTGGTTTTAGCGATGCATTCCCAGAAGGGCAGCGTGTCCGTCGTACTCATCTTACGATTGAGCGTAACCAGATGATTCGCTACAGATTCTTTGAGGAGAATCCTAGTCCGTGCTGCGATCTCTGTGGTATGAACACACAGAGGACATATCCGTGGACAACGAGATTGCTTGAAGTGCATCATCTACTGCCCCTCTGTTCTGGAGCAAGAACATCGACGGACGGAACTTTACTAGAGGATTTAGTGGCAAACTGTCCGAATTGTCATAGGGCAGTACACAGATACTACGACCGATGGCTAGGCGGCAGGAGGCGCCTCGATTTCGCTGATGCAAACGAAGCGAAAAATGCCTATGCAGAAGCTAAATACGAGCATCGGAAGGCGGTGGGGTATGCTTAGGGCACTGAAGGAGGAACAGCTAACGCCATTCGAGGCGCAAGAGCGGCTGATGCTTGCTGCTGGAATGGATGCTGAAATCAGCACTGCATTGGCACCAGCCGGTCTGTCAATAGATGACCTCGTGTACGAGAACAGCCGGAGCTTGGAATGGAAAGGTGATTTGCCGCCGTTCCTGTCTTCTTTCGTACAAGAAGCAGAGAGGGTCCCCGTCGTGAGTTTCTTCACGGGATGTGGAGGAATGGACCTTGGCTTTGAGGCGGTGGGTTTTGAGCACAAGGCAGCATTCGAGTTCTCTGAAATCTTTTGTAGGACGCTAAGAATGAATCGCCCTCATTGGCCAGTCTTCGGCCCTCCGTTCCATGACGGCGATGTATCGGCGTTCGATGATGTCGTAGCAGCTCTCTCGCCGTTGATTGCCACGCCGTTTGAGGGTGCGTTCATAGGCGGCCCTCCATGTCAGCCTTTCTCGATTGCGGCTAATCAGCGGTTCTCGAAGCTAGGTCCAAACTTCAAGCGGGTCGGGTTCGATCACGCAAAGAACGGCTCCCTTTTATTCGATTTTGTGAACCTCATCATCGAATTTAGACCAGCAGTCTTCGTAATCGAAAACGTGCCGGGGCTTCGAGATGTAGACGGGGGTGAACAACTCTCTCTTGCTATCATGCGGCTAAGGAAGGCAGGCTACAAAATTGCTGAGATGGATGTCTACGACGCTTCGGATTATGGAGTACCACAGTACCGGCGACGGATGATCGTTGTCGGGTCGCGGGTCCAGGGAAAATTTGAGGAGGTACAGAAACGAACGCCAATCGGGTCGGGGAGTGTTCTGTCCGTAATGCCGGGATGCGATGCGTTTAACCATGACACGCGCAACCATAAGGTGATGTCCATAGAGCGATACATGCGGCTCGATTATGGGCAAAGAGACCATCTCGGTCGAGTAGACCGCCTAGACCCAACACGACCATCCAAAACTGTTATTGCGGGGGGCTCAAATGGCGGTGGGCGTTCCCATCTGCACCCGGAAATACCACGGACACTTAGTGTGAGGGAGTGTGCAAGACTTCAGACTTTTCCAGATGACTACCGGTTCTTCGGTTCGATTGCCCGCCAATTTACTCAAGTTGGCAATGCCGTCCCGCCAGTTCTAGCTGCCGTTCTAGCGAAGCGGATTGCTAGGGCGTATTTCTAGCCCCGCCCCGGCAGCGAAACCGCATTTTCGGATGGTTGGTCCCATCTTTGACTTTGGTCGATCCGCAATAGGGGCAGGTGAGGCGGGGTGTTGACAATTGGTCCGCTCTCGCGTTGTTTTACCCGCTATGAAAAAGCGTGTCGCCGTTGTTGGCGCAACCGGGATTGCGGGTCAGCAATTCCTGGTTGCGCTTCAGGACCACCCCTGGTTTGAGGTTGCTTTGCTGGCCGCATCAGAGCGCTCGGCGGGCAAAAGCTATGCGGAGGCTATCCGCGACCCCAAAACCGGGGCGCGGAGATGGTGGTGCGAGGAAGAGCCCCCACAGTCCATGCTGCCGCTTCCGGTCCACGAAGCCTCGTCTCTGGACCTGGGCGGGATTGATCTCGTTTTTACGGCCGTCGAATCAGGACCGGCACGGGAACTGGAACCGGTGTATGCCAAAACGACCCCGGTGGTCAGCACGGCCTCGGCGTTCCGACAAGAAGCGGACGTTCCCCTGCTTATTCCGGGCATCAATATGGATCATATCGCCCAGATTGATACGCAAAAGAAAAATCGTGACTGGCAAGGCTATATCGTCACGCAGCCCAATTGCACCACGATCGGGCTGGCGATTACCCTCCGGCCGCTGTTTGATCAATTCGGTCTGAGAAAAGTCATCATGACCTCCATGCAGGGGCTGTCCGGAGCCGGACGCTCGCCGGGTGTAATCGGAATGGACACCATAGACAACGTCATTCCGTTCATTGCCGGCGAAGAGGAGAAGGTCGAAAAGGAAGGGCATAAGATTTTTGGTCGCTTCGAGGATGGAGCTATTGTCCCAGCCACCTTTCTGGTGAGCGCGACGTGTACTCGCGTCCCGGTTCTTGAAGGCCATACCGAGGCGCTGCTGGTCTCCATGGATACCCCCTGCTCGGTTGAGGATGTCCGGGCGGCGATGGTCGGGTTTGGCAAAGAGTTTATCGAGCTGGGCCTGCCCTCTTCTCCGCAGCATATGATCATCGTGCACGATGACCCGTTTCGGCCCCAGCCACGCTTGGACCGTGATGCAGAAGACGGAATGGCCACGTCCGTTGGTCGGCTACGGGAAGATCAGACGCTTGAGAATGCCGTGAAATATCTTCTTGTCAGCCACAATACCAAGATGGGAGCGGCCAAGGGGGCAGTCCTGACGGCGGAGTATCTGTATCAGAAGGGGTATGTGTAGTTCCGGACGCCCGTCTTGATACAGTACACTGATGCCCACAGCCTTCAAAACCGCGGACCTTCCTCCAAAAGGGCACGGCTTCTGGAAGCTCGCAGGGCCTGGGGCTGTCCTGGTCGGACTCTCAATCGGCGCGGGTGAGCTGATTGTCTGGCCGCGGAATACCGCGCAATTTGGCGCCGGTATGACCTGGGCGGCGCTGCTCGGCATTTTTCTTCAATTCTGGATTAATTGCGAGATTGGTCGCTATACCTTAGCGACGGGAGAAAGTATTTACGCCGGATTCAGCCGCATCTCGCGCCACTTTGCCTGGATCTTTATTCTGCTCAACATCCTGGGCTGGATTCTTCCGGGATGGGCGCGGGCCTGCGGCGGGGCGCTCAAGGCGCTCATGGTTGGTCCCCAGGGCTGGGGGGAGCCGTGGGTCTGGACGGCCATTACCTTTACCGGTGTTGCCTTTGTCCTATTCGGTCCTAAGCGCGTGTATGCCTCGGTTGAGAAAACAACGGAATTGCTAATCGTTTTGGTAACGGTCGGCCTGATTCTGGTGGCCTGTGTCGTTGGCAATGCAGAAACCTGGGCAACGCTGGGACACGGGATGCTGAACTTTCCGTTCAAGCATCCGGACATGCCGACCTATATTCTGTTCTCTTCGGTTGTTTTTGCCGGAGCCGGGGGAACGGCGAATCTTTTTTTCTCGTTCTATATCCGCGACAAAGGCTGGGGCATGGGAGCGCTGATGCCCAAGGTGGTCAATCCACTCCGAGCGCAGGAGGAGGTTGTTTCAGACCGGGCGTTTCAGATTGCCGAGACCGAGTCGAACTTGGCGCGCTGGCGGACCTGGTTCAGACATTTGTCCGTGGACCAAATGCTCTTTTTCTGGCTCCTCAACACGTTCACCATTCTCTTGTTTATCTTTGGTGCGCTGGCGGTACTGCATCCGCAGGGCATCGTGCCGAGCCAGGAGATGCTGGTCTGGGAGGAAGCCGAGATTTTAGGCAGCGTGGGGGGAGGGCTCGGAAAAATTCTTTTTCTTTTGGTTGGGATCGCGTGTCTGTTCAGTACCCAACTAACGCTTATCGACGGAGTCGCCCGGACAGGCGCGGATATTCTGCATACCAACTATGCCTGGGCGCAACAGAAGCCGCTGAGTTGGTGGTACGGCGTCATCGCCGTGGGTTGGATCGTACTCGGGACGTTCTTGACCTACGTGTATGAAAGCCTGCCGCCCATCCTTTTTTTGATGGGGTCGGCGTTTTTTGGTGGGATTGCGATGGCCGTCTATACGCCGTTGACTCTGGTGATCAATCGAAAGCTGCTTCCACCGGCGCTCCGGCCCGGTCCGGCGAAAACCGCTCTTCTTGTCGGAATCAGCTGTTTTTATATTATTTTTGCCGTCTTTTCGATTGTCCGGCTTGGACAGCAGCTCTTGTAATAAAAAGGGCGCCGTGTATGACGGCGCCCTTTTCTTCTTCTGAACTGCGCTATTACACGCTTCCGGATAGCGTAAACGCGATAACCAGCGCATAAATAGCCAGCGCCTCGATGAAAGCAATACCGATGATCATCGGGGTCTGGATGCGATCAGCCGAGTTTGGGTTCCGACCGATAGACTCCATGGCGGCAGCCACTGCGCGGCCCTGGCCCAAGCCAGCACCCACGGCAGCGATACCGATGCCGAGGCCAGCCGCGAGCGCGATCATTCCTCTTGAGGAATCGCCGTCTCCGTCAGCCGCCAAGGCAGCTCCGGCGGTGAGCAGCATCATACAGACCGCCAGCACACCAGTTACACATACTTTCTTCATACGTCCTACTCCTTTCATGTCCCAATGGCACAGTGTAGGGTCAACCTCCTCTTATCCTCCTCACCGCTTCATACCCTCTCCGCCACCTGGACAATGGGTTTATTAGACTGTTTCTCTTTTCTCTCCCTCAGTGATGCTCATCATGGGCAACGGCCAAGGAGACGTACACCATGCTGAGCAGGGTAAAAACAAACGCTTGTACGAGAGAGACAAAAGCCCCAAGCGCGTAAAAGACGACCGGAATTACAACTTTCGTCAGGTCCGTAAATATCTCTAAAACAACGTGGTCGCCCGTCATATTGCCAAAAAGCCGCAGGGAAAGAGAGAAGGGCCGGACAAAATTATCAATGAGTTCCAGCGGGACCATCAAAATGCCCAGCCACCAGATCGGTCCGACAAAATGCTTCAAATAGGCCAGACCCTGTTCTTGGAACGCATAGAAATTATACGCGACAAAGGAGAGAGCGCCTAAGGCGAGCGTCACGTTGAAATTGCTGGTTGGGGGAGAGAATCCAGGCAACAGCCCGGAGAGGTTTGCAATCAGAATGAAGAGGAAGAAACTGCCATAGAGGTGGACGTATTTCTGTGCCCGGTCACCCAAAACGCCCTCGGCCATATCAGAGATGCCCTGAGTGAGGAGTTCGGCCATGTTCCGACAGGTCAGCGAGTCATCAGGGACAGCCACATCATCTGCAGCGGCCAACTGCCTCTTTGCCATATAGGCAAAGAGAATAAGAGCGACAGAGACAATAAGGGAGGTAGCGATATGACCGGGGAGAAGGCTGAGCCCAGGAATATGTTCGACCCAGAGAAAGATATGGTGTTCCATAGATTCGGTTCAATACACTCCCATTCAGTATGCTCGCCAATACTCGTCTTTTAGACTGGTTAGCGTGGGATAAAGGGATGTTCAGACTGGTCTTTCGATCTGTTCAGGCCGACTATCATGCAGGCAATAAGCAGTAAAGGGACCCCGGCGACAAAACTCTTGGCGTCGATGGGATACCGAACGAAAACCGCGCTTAGCAGCAAAACGTACAATCCCGCTTTGGCAGTCAGCCACAGCGCGACACGGATCTTTCTGTTCATATTGGATTTCCGTGGGTCCTGTGAATCGACGGAAGTGAGTGCGGAGCGGACAACTTTTTTGAGCAGCCAGAAGTTGGCCTGCATCACGCCACCGCCAAGTACAAAGCTGGGCACATGAATAATTTCTGTTATCCAGCCTATAGTGGCACCAGTCCCAACTAAGGCAAGGTTCAGGACTTCTATTCTCTCAATTGTCTTTTGCGGCTTTGTCACGGGCAGAGAGGCGCTGGAGTACGATGATCAGACGATATATCGCTCCTGACATGCCAACGACCACCCCGATGACCATCAGGAGGGGCGCTGTGCCAAACTGGTTGTCTGCATAGTTGCCAATCAGGAGACCGGCGATAATGGCCCCGGCGAACTCGAATCCGAGCGCTCCATACTTTCCATAGGTTATGAGAGGACTCTCCTGAGCCATTTTCTCAGCTACCAAGATTTTGCAGGACTGACCTCGCAGCTCGTAGGGTTTCCTGGATTTCATCCTCGCCGTGCGCCAGGGAAATAAAGGCGGATTCGAATTGAGATGGGGGAAGATATATGCCCTGCTCGCTCATACCGCGAAAGTAGCGGGCGAACGTTTCAGTGTCGCTCTGGGTTGCCGACTCATAGTCGCGAACGGGGTCAACCCCAAAGAAGATGGTGAACATCGAACCTATTTGGTTTACACAGGCTTTAATGTCAGTCTCACGAATTGCAGTGCGTAATCCCTCGGCCAGCATATCTCCGAGCATATTCAGCCGCTCATAGGCTCCAGCGGCGTGAGCAAGCTTTAAGGTTTCAATGCCGGCGGTCACAGCCAACGGATTTCCAGACAGCGTCCCAGCTTGGTAGACGCCCCCCAATGGAGCAAGCACGTCCATTATCGCCGCTTTTCCGCCAACCGCGGCCAGCGGCAGGCCACCACCCACGACTTTCCCGAGGCAGGTGAGATCTGGGTCGATGTGGTAGATTTCTTGTGCTCCACCACGAGCGAGACGGCAGCCAGTCATCACCTCGTCAAAGATGAGCACGACTCCGAACTCTCGGGTGAGTTCCCGGAGGCCCTCAAGAAAGCCTTGCTCGGGCGGTACGAGGCCCATGTTTCCAGGAACAGGCTCCAGTATAACGGCGGCCACCCCTTCCGGGTCGGCCTCCAGGTAGGCGCGGACGCTGGAGAGACTGTTGTATTCAGCCACAAGTGTCATACTGCTAAAGGCCTCGGGAACACCTTGACTGTCCGGGGTACTAAACGTCAGCGCTCCAGACCCAGCTCTCACCAGAAGCGCATCCGTATGACCGTGATAGCAACCGGAGAACTTGATGATCTTCGCCCGGCCTGTATAGCCACGGGCGAGACGCAGGGCGGTCATGGTCGCTTCTGTGCCCGAGGAGGTCAGGCGGACCTTCTCTATTGACGGAATGGTCTGTGTAAGCGTTTTTGCCAGTTCAATCTCTTTTGCCGTTGGGGCACCGAAACTGGTCCCGTTCTTCACCACCCGCTCAAGTGCACCGACAACCTGCGGATGCGCATGGCCGGCTATTAACGGTCCCCATGAGCTGACATAGTCTATATACTCGCGTCCATCCGCATCAGTAACGCGACATCCTTTCCCGCGGTTGATAAAAAGAGGATCACCACCAACAGCCCGCCACGCACGGACCGGACTGTTCACGCCCCCTGGAATATATTTTTGCGCCTCGTGAAAGAGTTTTTGCGATGTCGACATCTGGTCTACCCACGTCCCGGTTGTGAAGATTTCCCCTGCTACCACCCACCCACAAGAGAGTCAAGCCAAAAGAGTTCTTCTCACAAGGGGCGTCTGAACGGACCGGAATTATGAGAATATTCTCACTCTCCTTGGGTTCTCTTATAAGAATCGGTAACAATGTGTGACTTCATTCTGCGTATTTCTATTGCCTGCGTTTTCAGAAATGATAAGAAAAATAAATAGATACGAACCTGATTTTTCAGGTCTACTCTTTTTTTAATATCACTTTATGTTACGGCTTCAATTTTTTCCAGTGATATTCATTGCTTTGGAAAACTGTTGCTCTTTTCCTTGCATTCTATAGGAAAAAAGTTTAATACGCAGTGACGCTATCCTATCTGGCCTCATAAATTTTAAGCGGCACATTGATTCGGATAGACATGGGTCTTTTTCTTGCCTCTCTGACGACGCAGTCGGTGAACGGGATCTTCCTGGGGCAGAAGGCGAGACAGAAAGACAAATGTGTGTGGATAACTTCGTCAGACGACAGGTATTTCCTCAGTCTAAAAAGGAAGTTATCGAGTTATCCACACCTGTGGACAACTTTTGTTGAGTGGTGGAAGGACGCGGCATGCATCGGGTGTGGGAAAGAGTGTTGGGGATTGTTGAAGGACAAGTAGGAAGGACGAATAGTGAAACCTGGCTGAAGCCGATTCGGCCCCTTGGGCTCCAAGACGAGGCATTCCACCTCGAAGTCCCGAGCGCGCTTTTTAAGGATTGGCTACTCAGCAACCTCGTCGGCCCCCTGGAAAATGCATTTACCGAGGTTCTTGGTCAGCCAACGCACCTCGTCTTGCATGTACGGGAAAAACCACAAGGAGAACTCTTTCCGGAAGAAGAGAGAGAACAAACAGCCCAGGGAAAAGGGAAGGGGAAAAAAGACGGGCTTATTCAGAATTACACCTTTTCCTCCTTTGTTGTCGGTGGCGGCAATCAGTTTGCTCATGCCGCGGCCAAAGCGGTCAGTAAACACCCAGGGAAGAGCTATAATCCATTATTCATCTATGGGGGGGTTGGGTTAGGAAAGACGCATCTCATTAATGCCATTGGACACGAAACATCGGGAAAACAAGGAAAGGACAATATTGTCTATCTGTCCTCAGAGTCTTTTACCAATGAATTGATTGCTCATTTACGAAAGAATCGAATGACGGAATTCAAAAACAGATTCCGTCGCGCGGATGTTCTTATTCTCGATGATGTGCAGTTTCTGTCTGGTCGCGAACGGACACAAGAAGAATTTTTTCACACCTTTAATTCCCTCCATGAGTCGAGCAAGCAGATTATCTTAACGTCGGATAAGTTCCCAAATGAGATAGGCGGACTAGAAGAGCGGTTGAGAAACCGTTTCGAATGGGGATTGATCGCCGATATCCAGCCGCCCGACCTTGAGACTCGGGTAGCGATTCTACAAAAAAAATCACGCGTAAAACGTATTCCCCTTCCCGACGATGTTGCCCTTTTCATTGCTTCTCATGTGACCTCAAACGTCCGGGAGCTTGAGGGCGGCCTGACACGATTAGGAGCGATGGCCGCCTTGAATCAGGCTGATATCACTGTCAACTTTGCCCAACAGGTCCTCAAGAATTTAGTCACAGACCAGGAAAAGAAAGTCTCGATCGAGACCATACAGAGAACGGTGAGTAAATATTTTGGCGTCAGCGTTGCCGATATAACTTCAAAGAAAAGGACAAAGATGGTTTCGTTTCCGAGGCAGGTTGGCATGTTTCTCTGCCGTAAGCTTGCCGGCGCCTCCTACCCAATGATTGGGATGCGATTTGGAGGAAAAGATCACACAACGGTTCTGCATGCCTGTCATACAATTGAAAATCGGTCCAAAAAAGACGAAGAGCTTCGCGATATCATCAATAGAATAGAGATCATGATTTATGAGTAGGCTTCGCCCTGTGGATAACCTGTGGATAACCTGTGGATAACCTGTGGATAACCTGTGGATAACTCGTAGTGGCGAGCAGCCGGATAAGGAGACGAAAAAAGTTATCCACAGGTTTACTGAAGTTATCCACAGGGGGGTGTGGATAACTTTTCTATTATAAACAAATACTTAACCCACTTATCCACATATCCACAGGCCCTACTACTACTACTATCTATTTATATATAAATATAAAGAATAAGTAGTAGTAATTAGAGAAAGGAGGAGGACATGGAATTCAGCGTCGGTAAGGAAGACCTCCTTCAGTGTTTATATCTAGTCCAAGGTGTTGTTGAGAGACGCTCCTCTCTCCCTATGCTCTCCCATGTTCTTATCGAATCAGACTCTACAGGAGAGGAAGGGGTTATTTCTCTTGGAGCAACAGATCTCGAAATTGGGATCCGTCAGCAGTGCCAAGCCGAGGTGAAAGCGTCAGGGTCGATGACTGCAGATGCAAGAAAGTTGTATGAGATCATTCGTGAGCTGCCATCCGGTCATATCCGTTTACGCTCAAGTGGTAATGGATGGGTGGATGTTAACAGCGGAAAGTCCCGCTTCAGAATCGCAAGTCTGGACCCTAAGGAATTCCCCACAATAACAGGACAAAAAGAGAAGCAGGAGGAATCCCCTTCTTCTTCTGACCAATTCATCTCTTTGCCCGGACCGACCCTGCGGGAGATGATCGAGAAAACTCTCTTTGCAACCTCACCTGACGAGACACGACTGAATCTCAGCGGTGTCTATCTCCAGACCCAGAAAGATGGGAAGGTGCGTATGGTTGCCAGCGATGGACATCGCCTGTCTCTCATAGAGCGAGGGGTCGATGCTTCTTCCCTGCCCGATTGGCCGAGCGTCATACTTCCGAAAAAGGGCTTGATTGAAACCCGGAAACTCCTTGAGCGGAGCGAGGGGACCATAGACGTTTCGGTCAATGATTCGGTCGTCAACCTGAAGAAGGAGACAACCGAACTCTTTATGCGTCTGATTGAGGGAGACTTTCCCGACTACCAGCAAGTTGTTCCAAAAGAGCATACGCACCGTATTGAGTTTCCCCGAGATGAATTCCTCAGCGCTCTCCGTCGTATTTTGATTCTCACAACAGAACGCTCTCGGGGGATAAAATTACAGTTTGAAAAAGACAAGATCGAGATTTCCGTCAACACTCCAGACGTGGGCGAGGGAACAGAAGAGATTTCCGCCTCATACGCTGGAGATGGATTATCAATTGGGTTTAATGGAAGATATCTGATCGAGGCATTGAATGTTATGAATGAAGGGGATTCTATCGTCTTTTTTCTTAAAGATGAGATGAGTCCTGGACTCCTTCAGCAAAAGGAGAGTGATGAATTTTCCTATGTCATAATGCCTATGAAAATAAATTAATAGAAAGCTGTTTTACTTAAGCTCGTGGTTTACGTAACGTAAAGAAAATGCTAAGCTTTGATAAAGAAAAGAGGGGGGGTGTGAAGAATCTTTAAACCTACCTGCCTCCTTTGGGAAGTACATGCTCGAACAAGACTATGGGGCAGGACAAATAAAGGTACTCGAAGGTCTCGAAGCTGTCCGCAAGAGGCCGGGAATGTATATAGGTGATACCGCAGAGAGAGGATTTCACCATCTCGTCTTTGAAGTTGTCGACAATTCTGTCGATGAAGCACTCGCTGGCTACTGCACTCACGTTATTGTAACCATCCACGCTGAAGGACATATCTCCGTCGTCGATAACGGCCGGGGCATTCCAACGGAAAATCACCCGACCGAGGGTATTTCAGCCGCTCAGGTCGTCCTTACTAAGCTCCACGCCGGTGGAAAATTCGATAAAGCAGCCTATCGAGTCTCCGGAGGGCTGCACGGTGTCGGTGTTTCTGTCGTCAACGCGCTCTCAGAGATCCTTGAAATCGAGATCAAGAGAGCTGGGAAAATATACTTTCAACGTTACCATCGAGGTCAGCCCGACAACGAGCTGAAAGAGATTGGACAGGCGGAGGAGAGTGGAACAAAAGTTGTTTTTACGCCAGACACTCAGGTTTTTGGTGAGAGAGCTTTTAGCTTCGACATCCTCTCAAGGCGGCTTCGTGAACTCGCCTTCCTCAACCCAGGTCTCCATATTTCTATTGTTGATGAAAGGGAGACGGCTAAACGCCACGATTTCTTCTATGAAGGCGGGATCGTTTCTTTTGTTGAGCACCTTGGCCGAGCAAAAACTCCACTGCACAACGAGGTTATATATTTTAAAGGAGAAAGAGGCGGAACCACAGCTGAAATCGCTCTCCAGTGGAACGAGGGATATGTCGAAAGTATTTATTCGTTTGCCAACAATATCAACACGATAGAAGGGGGAACACATCTCGTTGGACTCAAGGCGGCGCTGACCAGGACCATTAATTCCTACGTTGGGTCACTCGGTCTTCTCAAAAAAGACCAGGAAAGCATCCAAGGGGAGGATATTCGAGAGGGTCTGACCGCAATTATCAGCGTGAAAGTTCAAGAACCTCAATTTGAAGGACAGACAAAGACTAAGCTTGGCAATAGTGAGGTCAAAGGATTTGTCGAATCGTTGATTAATGAAAAGCTTGGGGTCTACCTTGAGGAACATCCGACCGAGGCCAAAAAGATAGCCCACAAGAGTGTTGATGCCTCACGAGCTCGTGAAGCGGCTCGAAAGGCACGTGAACTCACACGGCGGAAGGGAGCACTCGACTCCGGCTCTCTCCCTGGGAAACTGGCCGACTGTCAGGAGCGCAACCCGGAAAAAAGTGAAATTTTTCTGGTTGAGGGAGATTCTGCCGGGGGATCGGCAAAGCAAGGCCGAGACAGGCGGACGCAGGCTATTCTGCCTCTGCGGGGGAAAATTCTGAATGTCGAAAAAGCACGCTTCGACAAAATGCTTTCATCCCAGGAAATCCGTCTGCTGATATCCGCTCTGGGAGCTGGAGTTGGGAGGGAAGAAACGGACCTCTCCAAACTGCGCTACCATAAGATCATCATTATGACAGACGCGGATGTTGACGGTTCCCATATCCGCACTTTACTGCTGACGTTCTTATATCGTCAGCTCCCCGGCATTATCGAGGAGGGGTATTTGTGTATTGCTCAGCCTCCCCTCTATAAGGTCAGAAAGGGAAAAACCGATCACTACCTGAAAGATGACGCCGAGCTCAACGATTTTCTGGTCGATCTCGGTGTTGAGCATGTCCTGGTGGGGGAACTTGAAGGGGAACATCTGAAAACATGGGTCAAAAACTCTCTCCGTCTGAACGGCATTCTTGATCTGGTTGAACGGAGAGGAAGAGACCGGAATATTGTCTGTTCTCTCCTCTCTCATCCAAACCTCTCTCCTACTGCCTTCAGCAGTCGTACCCTTCTTGAGTCCGCACTCCCTACGGTCGAAAAAGAATTGACAGATCGCGACCCTATCGCCTTTTCTATAGAGGAAGACAGAAAGCTGGGCGGGTATAAAATTATCGTGACCCAGGGGCTGAACGGCTCCGGGCAAAGGGTTGTCTTTGACCGGGACTTTATTGAGTCAGCAGAGGCCGTGGAAGTGACAAGACTATTGAATGCGCTTGAGAATATTGGCCCGGCCCCTTTCACTTTCTCTGCGAAAGATACTTCTCTCACCCTGGGAAGTCGGGAGGAAGTTCTTGATGCCATCCTCGCGCGTTCCAGAAAGGGGGTTGATATTCAGCGCTATAAGGGCCTTGGGGAGATGAATCCTGAGCAGCTCTGGGAAACAACAATGAACCCGGAAACACGGACGCTCTTGCAGGTCAGGGTTGAGGATGCCTACGAGGCTGACGAGGTCTTTTCTACGCTCATGGGAGATGAAGTGGAGCCGAGACGGAAATTCATCTCCGAGAATGCACTCTCCGCCAAGAATATAGACATCTAATCCCACCACACTCCCCGTTGTCATCAAAAAGGAATCTCCTCATATATGGAAGACTATCCTGACTCCCACCCCCTTCCCTCTGTCAATATCGAGCAGGAAATGAGGCAGTCCTATATGGACTACGCCATGAGTGTGATTATTGGTCGCGCCCTGCCCGACGTCCGTGACGGATTGAAGCCTGTCCACCGGCGCGTCCTGTACGCCATGCACGACCTCGGGAATGAATGGAATCGCCCCTATAAGAAATCTGCCCGTGTTGTGGGTGACGTGATCGGCAAATACCACCCGCACGGAGATTCCGCCGTCTATGACACGCTTGTCCGCATGGCGCAGGATTTTTCGTTGCGCTATCCGCTCATTGACGGCCAAGGAAACTTTGGTTCGGTTGACGGCGATCCTCCAGCTGCCATGCGGTATACCGAAGTCCGCATGACCCGAATCACTTCGGAAATGCTTGCCGACATTGACCGAGAGACGATCAATTTCATACCGAACTATGACGATACCAGCCACGAACCAGCCGTTCTCCCAAGTAAATTTCCGAACCTGCTGGTGAACGGCTCATCTGGCATTGCTGTGGGGATGTCAACCAATATCCCCCCTCACAACCTGGGCGAAGTGATTGATGCCCTCCTGGCTCTGATCGAGAACATGGACCTCGGAAACATGGACCTCATGGAGTACATCCCCGGTCCAGACTTTCCTACTGGAGCGTATATCCACGGACGCGCCGGAGTACGGAGTGCTTATGAAACCGGGCGGGGTATCGTTCTGATGCGAGCCCGGACATCCATAGAAGAAGATGAGAAGACCGGAAAAAGCCGCATCATTGCGCATGAGATCCCGTACCAGGTGAATAAGGCTCGTTTGATTGAGCGTATTGCCGACCTGGTGAATGAGAAGCGTATTACCGGGATCTCCGACCTGCGTGACGAGTCCGACAGGGATGGCATGCGCATCGTTATCGAGTTGAAAAGAGATGTGGTCCCACACGTCGTTCTCAATCAGCTGTATAAAATGACCCCTCTTCAGGATTCATTCGGGGTCATTCTTCTGGCTATCGTAGATGGCCGCCCTCGCCTCCTGACGCTCAAAGATACCCTCCTGCACTTTCTTGAACATCGCCGGGAGGTTGTCCGACGCCGGACCGCTTTTGATCTTCAGAAAGCCAACGACCGCCTCCACTTGCTCGAAGGGCTCAAAATCGCGCTGGACAACCTGGACCCTGTGCTCCACATCATTCGCCACGGGCAGAACCCAGCGAGCGTCCGGCAAGCCCTTATGGACCAGTTTGCGCTAACTGAGACGCAGGCACAGGCTATTCTTGATATGCGCTTGCAGCGACTCACCCAGCTGGAACAGGGAAAAATTCTCTCCGAGCACAGTGAAACGCTCAGTGCTATTGCTTCCCTGCAAAGGATTCTGGCCAGTCCGGAGAAGATCGACGGTGTGATCAAAGAAGAGCTGAGCGGTCTGCAGAGCCAATTTTCTGACGAACGGCGGACAGAGATCCTGCCCGACAGCGCAGATCTCTCGGACGAAGATTTGATTGCTGAAGAAGATGTCGTGGTCACCATATCCCACGCCGGCTACATCAAGAGAAACCCATTGACCGAATACCGCTCTCAGCGTCGGGGAGGAAAAGGGGTTGTTGGTGCAACAACTCGAGAGGAAGACTTTGTTGAGCATCTTTTTATCTCTTCTACCCATGCCTTCCTGTTATTTTTCTCCTCAATCGGCAAAGTGTACTGGGTGAAGGTCCATGAAATTCCTCAGGGCAGCCGCATGGCAAAGGGAAAAGCCATCGTCAATCTTCTGCCGCTGCAAGAAGGAGAGAAAATTTCAGCCTTTCTCCCTATCCGAGAATTCCAAGACGACGGTTTTATTGTCTTTGCAACCCGCAAGGGACAAGTCAAGAAAACGAAACTGATGGCGTATGCCAATCCTCGACGCGGCGGAATCATCGCCATTACTCTTGGGGACGAAGACGAGGTTATCGGCGTCCAACTCACGGACGGTAAACAAGAGATCCTCCTTTCGACGAGAAACGGAAAAGCGATTAGATTTGCAGAAGAAGAAGTCCGCGCAACGGGACGCGGCACATCTGGTGTGCGCGGGATTACCCTGGAAGAAGAGGACGAGGTTGTCTCTCTTGAAATCCTCAATCAAGAAGCTACGCTTCTCACTGTGTCGTCCCAAGGGTATGGGAAGCGGAGCCGGATAGAGGACTATCGGCTACAGGCGCGTGGGGGGAAAGGGATCAGTACGATGCGCACCACGGACAAGACCGGAGAGGTCTGTGGTGTTCGGCAGGTAAAAGAGGACGATGGCTTGATGCTCGTGACGGATAGCGGCAAGATAATACGGCTTCGGGTCGCTGAGTTGCGGGTGATTGGCAGGAATACCCAAGGCGTCAAACTCTTTAACGTTGGTGCGGATGGATACGTCTCCAGTATCGCGTTGGTCGCAGAAGAGGAAAGCGAGTCAAGGAAAGTCGAAAACACAGAAACGGTTCTCAATTCACACAGTATGGAGGAGGAGCAGCATGAGCATTCAGGTCGGCCAAACAGCCCCGGATTTTACCCTCAAGACCAATAAGATGCAGGATTTTGCACTCGGCGAGGCAAAGGGGAAGAAGAATACCGTCATCCTTTTTGTTCCCTTTGCCTTTACCAGTGGTTGAACGAAGGAATTGTGCTCGGTTCGAGACAATATCAATACGTTGCAGAATGACGATACTCAGGTTGTGGCCATTAGCGTAGATAGCCCGTTCTCGCTTGACGCGTGGGCGGCGAAGGAAGGCTATGATTTTCCACTGCTGAGTGACTTTGGTAAAGAAGTTTCTCAAGCGTACGGGTCGTTCTATGAAGACCTGATCGGTTTCAAAGGCGTCTCCAAACGTTCGGCCTTTGTCGTGGATAAGAGCGGGACGGTCCGGTACGCCTGGATTACAGAGGACGCCAGCCAACTGCCCGACCTGGATCCTATACGGGACTGTTTACAGAATTGCGGATAAGACGGCCTATTCCGAGTACAGGAAGGCAGAGCTCTCTCAGCAAAGAGTAGACGTGTCCAGCCTCTATCTATTTGAATTGAAGGGCGCGTTTACTCTTTCTCGCATTTTTTCTCCTTTTCCCCGTATTACGAGGAGAAGGAGTAGCGTGAGGGCCCATATGCCAAACAGCAGCCCACTCACGACCCAGGGGTAGAGTGGCCGGTTATTTCTTTTGGCCATGAGGCCGCAGGCAATGCCGTCAAGGAAGTGAACAAAGAGCGTCGTCCCCACAAGAGCCGGAAAGCCAATGGTCTCGTCGAGGAAACGTAAGCCGGTGAAATATCCAAGAAAGACTTCGAAATCCACACGATCTCCCTATTGCTGACACGGTTGTTTCTATCTAAATTCCCTGAGCGACATCTTCTCCTAGGGTTATGGACGAAGAGAAAACTGTTTTCGAGAAGCTCTACGAGGCAAATAGAGAGAACTTTACAAACCTTGTAAAGGACCTCTTGGCACAGGGTTGTATGCACGACGTTATGGAAAAGACGTTTCAGGACGCTACCCAAGCGAAAGAAGAAGTCGCTCGCAATATGGAGGTGATACTCTCCCTGCTGAATATACCCTCCAGGACAGACTACGAGCATTTGGTTGAAAAGGTTGAAGAAGTCCAAGGTAATCTGCTCAATATCAATATGAAACTTGACCGTTTCCTGGCGAAAAAAGACAAGACGCACCGCCGTTCCACCGGCAAGAAAAAGAAGAAAAAATAGGAAAGGCTGCAAAGAGTGAACGTGTCCTCCAATACACAGGCAGATGCTGGACACGTTTACTCTTTAACCACCGCGTGGTGGTGAGTCCTCAGTCATGGCGTCGCCCATCCGCACCTGGCCCGAATCTGACCGGCCGCGCGAGAAGCTTATCGAGCATGGGGCGGCAACCCTCTCCAATGCAGAGCTCCTAGCCATCCTCCTCCGTACCGGTGATGCAAGCTCAGGACAGAGCGCGCTTGACCACGGTCGGGCGCTTGTCTCCCGTTTTGATGACTCTTTCCGAAAACTGGAAGAGACGAGCACGGCCGAACTGTGTGAGGTCAAAGGCATCGGGCCGGCAAAGGCCGCGCAGATCAAGGCTGCTCTGGAGATTGCGAAGCGCTTCTCACAAGAAGAAATTCGCCGGGGTGCATCTTTCGGCTCCAGTGCTGACGTCTTCAATCACTACCGCGAACAACTCGGCAGCCTCAAAAAAGAAGAGTTTCACGTACTTCTCCTGGACGCCAAGAACCGAAAACTCAAAGACGTGCGTGTCTCGGAGGGGTCTTTGACCTCTTCCTTAGTCCACCCCCGTGAGGTGTTTCAGCCCATCATCCGCGAGTCAGCCGCGGCGGCGATCCTGGTACATAACCATCCCAGCGGCGACCCTATGCCGAGCCAGGAAGACCTTCAGATTACGCAACGGCTCAGGGAGGTCGGTGAGGTCATGGGCGTTCATATTCTGGACCACCTCATCATCGGCAAAGGCCGCTATATTAGTTTTGTCGATGACGGGTACTGGGATTAAAGAGTAAACGTGTCCAGCATCTGTTATTTATTGGAGGACACGTTTACTCTGTAGAGACATGGGACTCAACCGAGACCTGCTTGGCAAAGAGTACGACCCGCAGGCGTATGTCGTCAGCGCTGAGGCAACCACGGCTTACGCACGCGCGTATAATGAGGATAACGCCTGGTTTTTTGATGTAGACCGACCCGCAGGCATTCTTGCGCCACCGCTGTTCGGTGCGGTGGCAAGCTGGCTCTCGCTGATGATGGTCGTGACTGACACTGAGCTGAATGTCGATATCCTGCGTCTGGTTCACAGCCGGCAAGACATGCGCTTTTTCCAGCCGATTGTTCCGGGAGACATGATCAACAGTACGGCAAAAATTGTAGCTATTGAGGAGCAGCCTGGAGGGGAGTCTCTGGCCGTTGATCTTCGCTGTTGTAATCAGAACGGCGAGACCGCTCAGCACATCACCTTTACCGCTTTTATTCGAGGCCAGGAACGCCGTTCCCGGACGAGGGTGGCAACCGGTGAGACTCCCGCTAGGGAGCCCCTGCACCGGGTCTCCCAGACCATCGACGCGGATCAAACATTCCGCTATGCGAACGCCTCAGGAGACCGCAACCCCATTCACATAGACGAAGACATCGCCAAGCTGGCAGGACTGCCGGGTATTATCGTCCACGGCCTGTGCACCTTGGCGTTTGCATCCAAAGCCATTATTGACAGCGTGTGTGAAAAGGACCCCCGCCGTCTCAGGCGGCTCAGCGCCGGATTCGCCCGACCGGTACTCCCCGGTCAGACGATTACCACGGCCATCTGGCCGGATACGAATCCAGGCTCCTATCGATATGAGACGCTCAACCCCAGCGGGCGAGCCGTCATCAAGCCCGGCTATGCGGAGATTGGAGAGGTTTTGTAGAAACCTGAGGCGGCTAGAACGGCACGTCATCATCCGGGGGAACTGAGCCCGCCCCAGCATCATCAAAACCGCCGCTTGGTCCGTCATCAAACGACTGGCCCGAACGTGCTCCTCCGCCGTCACGGCTGCCCAGGAACGTCACTTGCTGAGCGTTGATCTCAGTAAAATAACGTTCTTTCCCCTCCCTATCCTCGAATTTGCGCGTCTGGATACGCCCTTCGATATAGACCTGACGACCTTTGGACAGATATTGACCGCACGTCTCGGCCTGCTTGCCCCAGACCACGATATTGTGCCACTCCGTGCGTTCCTGACGACCATTGTCCCGGTCCGTCCAGGTATCGGTCGTGGCCACAGAAAAGCGTGCCATGGCCTGTCCGCTCTGCGTGTAGCGCACCTCCGGGTCTTTTCCGAGATTTCCGACAATAATCGCTTTATTTACCGAAGCCATGGCATTTCCTCCCTGTCCTGAGCCTGTCGAAGGGTCTGACGGAAACCGTACCAACCTCGTCTTTTGAAGTCAATCTGATTGGTCAGAGGGGCATAGGGATTGTTGCTCTTCTCTGGCTCGCTTATATTCGTCTCCATCTGCGTGAGGAAATTATGATGAAAAAATTCCCATATTTTAGAGGAGTCCATAGCGTCTGCCTGTGCTTAGTCGGACAGCTCTGTCTTATCAGTCCCACATACGCCGCGGATTCCCCTGAATCGACGTCACACACTCCAGTCGTCTCAACCTCCCGGCACGGTATGGTCGCTGCCGCGAACGTGCCGGCGAGCGAAGCCGGCGCCGCCATGCTCCGCCGGGGAGGCAATGCGGTTGATGCGGCGGTTGCCACATCCTTTGCCATCAGCGTGCTCAGGCCACAGTCAACCGGGATAGGCGGCGGCGGTTTTCTGCTGCTCTATCTGGCGGAGGAACGCAAAACGCTGGCTACTGATTTCCGCGAACGAGCGCCTATCAAAGCCAGCCGAGACATGTTTGTCCGGGACGGAGAAGCCGTCCCCTCCCTGAGCCGCACCGGACCGTTGGCCGTCGCCGTGCCCGGCATCGTTGCCGGACTGGTGGAGGTCCAGCAACGATACGGTAGTTTATCGCTCGCAGAGGTCATGCAACCCGCTATTCGTCTGGCGGACGAGGGATTTCCGGTCTACCCGCATCTGGCCCGGGCTATCGCCTACCGAGCCGAGGTCTTAGGGGAATCCGACGCAACCCGGGCAGTGTATTACCGGAACGATCAACCGCTCAGGCAAGATGACCTCTTTGTCCAAAAAGACTTGGCCAACACCCTGCGCGCCATAGCCAAGGACGGTAAAGACGCCTTTTACACCGGCCGGGTGGCTGAGGCAATTGTCGCGGAAATGCAGCGAATAGGCGGCCTGCTGACCCAGGATGATTTGGATCAGTATAGCGTGATTGACCGCGCGCCGGTGACAGGTAGTTTTCAGGGAACGCGTATCCACTCCATGCCGCCGCCAAGTTCCGGTGGCGTCCTGTTGGTCCAGATGTTGAATGTCTTGTCAGGATTTCCTTTGCAAAAGCTCGGCTTCCAAACTCCCGGCGCCACACATATCCTGACAGAAACCCTGCGCAGAGCCTTTCGCGACCGAGCCCGCTACTTGGGCGATACGGATTTTGTGACCGTTCCTGTGGAGCGCCTCATCTCTCCCGCCTATGCACAAGACCTACGGGCAGAGATAGATGTCTCCAAAGCCACGCCCAGTCAGGGCATTCCGCAAACGCCAACAGGGCGGATAGAGTCGACGAGCACCACCCATCTGTCCGTCATCGACAAAGACGGCAATGCCGTAGCCACCACCCAGACGGTGAATCTGTATTTCGGCAGCGGGGTCATGGTTCCCGGAACCGGTATCATGCTCAACGACGAGATGGACGACTTTAATGCCCAGCCCGATCATCCCAACGCCTTTGGTCTGGTCGGTAATACGGACGCGAATGCTATTGCCCCCCGGAAAACGCCGCTGAGCAGCATGAGTCCAACCATTGTGACCCGGGACGGAAAAGTCGAACTCGTGATCGGCGGACCCGGTGGCTCACGCATTATCAGCTCAGTCCTGCAAGTCATGCTCAACGTTCTCGCCTACCGGATGTCTTTGCCGGATGCCATGTTCGCCACGCGTATTCATCATCAGTGGTATCCGGACCGGCTGAATCTGGAAGTCCAAACGGGGAGTGAATCAAACGGGCTCGTCGAACCGCTTCAGGCTCTGGGCCATAATGTGAAGGTCGTGGAATGGGGTCCCGGCAAACGTTCCCGTTTTGGCAACATCCAGGCGATTCAGGTTGACCAGGAGTCCGGCCTGATGACCGGGGTCTCCGACCCTCGTGGAGAAGGACAACCGCGCGGCCTGGACGCCGGGTAGCGGAAGGGGCTAGGATCAAGCCAGTTTCTTTGCGAAGGGAGTCTGCCGTGGCGGATTTAATAGACACCGATTTCTATCAGATTGAAGAATTGCTGAGTGAAGAAGAACGCTTGGTACGCGATGTGGCGCGCCGTTTCGTGGATGAGGAGTTCCTGCCCAGGGTGCAGCAGTGTTTCCGCGAAGGCTCTTTTCCCATGGAGCTCGTTCCTCGACTGGCTGAGCTAGGCTTTCTGGGGGTGACCGTGCCAACCGAGTACGGCGGTGCTGGTATGAGCAGCGTTGTCTACGGCCTGATCAGCCAGGAGCTTGAGCGCGGGGATAGTGGGCTGCGCTCATTCGCCAGCGTACAATCGTCCTTGGTGATGTATCCGATTCTGACGTTTGGCTCGGAGGAGCAAAAGAAGTTCTGGCTGCCCCGTCTGGCGCGGGCCGAGGCCATTGGGTGCTTTGGCCTGACCGAACCGGACTTTGGCTCGAATCCGGGTGGGATGATAACCCGCGCGCGGCGGGAAAACGGGGGCTACCTGCTCAACGGCACCAAGCGCTGGATCACCAATGGCTCAATCTCCGACGTGGCTGTGGTGTGGGCCAAGCTCGAAGAGGATGGCACGGATGTGATTCGGGGCTTCTTGGTTGAAAAAGAACGCGCAGGCTTCACCCGGCAAAACATTGAGGGAAAATTCAGTTTTCGGGCGTCTGTGACTTCGGAGTTGATTTTTGAGGATTGCTGGATTCCTGAAGACAATCTGCTGCCGAAGTCCGGTGGTCTCAAATCCCCGCTTATGTGCCTGACCCAGGCACGTTACGGGATTTCCTGGGGCGCGACCGGGGCGGCCATAGCGTGCTATGAGTGCGCGGTCGATTACGCCCAAAACCGCAAGATGTTCTCGCGACCGATCGGCGGCTATCAGCTCGTGCAGGCCAAACTCGTGACTATGCTGACCGAGATCACGAAAGCGCAGCTTCTCGCATATCGACTGGGCCGGCTCAAAGACGCGGGCAAGATGCGGCCGGACCAGGTCAGCATGGCCAAGATGAATAATGTTTCGACCGCGTTGCACACTACGCGACTCGCTCGGGACATTCTCGGCGGGAACGGCATCACGGATGAGTATCCGATTATTCGCCACCTCCTCAACCTCGAGACGGTCAATACCTACGAAGGCACCGAGGATATCCACCGCCTGACGCTTGGTCGCTATATTACCGGGTTGAGTGCGTTTGAGTGAACGTCTTAGCCTATGAGGCAAAGAGTAAACGTGTCCTCCAATAAATATGCAGATGCTGGATACGTTTACTCTTCGGAGCCTATTGAGGTGGCCATAGGCTCACGTTCGCTGACTCTGCTCCGCGTCAAAGACCTTGAGCGGCTGGTTGACCGTGAGGCCCTGCTGCGCGACGACACTGAGGAGCCGCCATACTGGGCGCACCTGTGGACCGGTGCGCTGACCCTTGCCCGTTATATAGACACTTGTATCGATGTCCGAGACCAAACCGTGCTCGACCTCGGCTGTGGACTTGGGTTGACCGGTATCGTCGCCGCGCAAAAAGGGGGGCGGGTCATCTTTGCCGACAAGGAAGTTGCCGCGGTGTCTTTTGCGCGGGAGAACGCGCGGTTAAACGGATGTACGCAATACGAGGCACGGCCGCTCGACTTTACCCTGGATGTCCTGGAGACACGTTTCTCGCTCATCCTGGGTGCGGAAATTTTATACGACCGGCCGACCTTCCCCGCCCTGGTGCGTTTTCTCGCCAGGCACCTCTCCCCCGCTGGGCGGGCTATCCTTGCCGACGCCAAACGGACGAATACCCAAGACTTCTACCAGCAGCTTGACCAAGCAGGCTTGCAATGGACCCAGGAAGAAGTACGCGAGCGGGAAGATGGCTTGCCCCTGCCCGTCGCTATTGTCACCATACAGAGAGGAGAGGGAGGATACAGCAGTGGTGACGAATAGAACCATTTCTCGGGTTATTGGCATCCTGCGTCGCGCATCTGCGGATTGGAACGCGCCTGTTGTCACGGAAATGGCGGGGTTTTCACGTGACCCCTATCAGGTGCTGATCGCCTGTCTGCTGAGTTTGCGGACCAAGGATGAAACCACCGGCCCGGCGGCCCGGCGGTTGTTTGCCCTGGCCGATACGCCTGAAAGAATGGTGACCCTGACAACCGCTCAGGTGAAGAAGGCGATTTATCCGGTTGGGTTTTATAAAACCAAAGCACAAACCGTACTCGACGTCTCACAGCGGTTGCTCGATATCTATGCGGGTCGCGTCCCTGACGACATAGACGAACTCCTGACCTTTAAGGGCGTGGGCCGGAAAACCGCGAATTTGGTTGTGACCTTGGGCTTCCAAAAACCAGGCATCTGTGTGGACACGCACGTCCACCGTATCTCTAATCGTTGGGGCTATGTTGAAACGGAAAACCCGGAACAGACAGAAATGGCCCTGCGCGAAAGTCTGCCCAAGCGGTTCTGGATCGGCTATAACGACCTGCTGGTCGCGTTTGGACAGACCCTGTGCCATCCCACTTCACCCAAGTGCAGTGTCTGTCCGATTGAACGGTTTTGCGAAAAAATCGGAGTCGAGCGGAGTCGGTAAGCAGGGATGGATCTGAAACCCATAACAACCCGAACGAAACTGCTGTGGGTGGCCCTGCTGTATTTTGCCGAGGGCTTTCCTTTCGGGCTGCTGTTCGACGCGTTTCCGGTGTATTTCCGGATGCATGGCATGAGCCTGACGGAAATCGGCCTGTTGAGTGTGGTGGGATTGCCGTGGACGCTGAAATTTCTGTGGGCCCCATTGGTTGACGTATGGGGGTCGCGGCGAAGCTGGATTGTGACCTGCCAGGGCCTGCTCGCTCTTGACTTGGGCTTCCTCCTTTTTCTCGACCCAACCGCGAGCGGCAGTCTGGCTTGGGGCGGACTGATTGGGCTTGCCATCCTGGCGGCCACCCAGGATATCGCCATTGACGCCTATACGATCGAACTCCTGGATCAAACAGAAATGGGGCCTGCCAATGGACTCCGTGTGAGTACCTATCGCGTCGCATTGATCATTGCCGGGGGAGTGTTTGTTGGAGCCGCCGGTCTCGTCGGTTGGCAGGTGGCATTTCTGACTGCGGCTGTCCTCTTAGTCATCCTGGCCCTGATCTCAAGTCGCATGCCGCGGATTGCGCAGGGACTACAACGTCCGCCAGTGACGCAATGGTCCACAGCGCTCGCCCATGGGTTCCTCAACCCGCTCACAAGCTTTTGGCGACGGCCCGGTGTGATTGCAGTTCTTTTCTTCGTCTTGCTCTTCAAACTTGGGGACATGGCATTGGGGCCGATGGTCCGGCCGTTCTGGGTAGACCGGGAGTTTACCCCGCTCCAGATAGGTATCATTCCGGGAACAGTTGGTGTCGTCAGTACGATTATCGGCGCGTTGCTCGGCGGTCGTCTCACCAAACAATGGGGGCTTTTTCGCGCCTTGTGGGTGCTGGGGGTGGCCCAAGCAGGATCCAATTTATTCTATGCCGTGACCGCGGCTCTCCCCCGTTCCGACCTGCTGATGTATGGCGCTTCGATTGTCGAGTCGTTTTGTGGCGGGCTGGGAACTGCGCCATTCTTGGCTTTTCTGATGAGTATCTGTGACAAACGCCAGGCCGCCACCCAGTATGCCCTGCTGAGCGCGCTCTTTGGCCTGGGGCGGTCGCTGTCAGGTGCCTTTTCCGGGGTACTCACCCAGAGCGTTGGCTACGCCGCGTATTTCACCCTGACCTTTTTCCTGGCTTGGCCGGCTTTTGTCCTCTTGCCGTGGGTCCGTATGTGGATCGTTCAGGCAGAGGAGAACCCGTCTGACCTTCAGCCCAAAGAGGGTCAGTCAGCCCAGAAAGCGTGAGCGATGAGATAGGCTCTTCTGTCTTAATAGTGAAATAGACAAATTTTATGACTGGACATATTATATGTCCATATTAAACGGAGGAGCAATATGAAAACGATTGGAGCTGCAAAATTCAAGGAACAATGCCTGGCATTATTGGACCAGCTTGACGCCGAGGGCTTGGTCGTCACCAAGCACGGCAAGCCGGTCGCGCGCGTCGTCCCTTATGACCAGCAGTGCGCCGACCTGATCGGCAGCCTGCAACATAAGATCAAGGTTCGAGGTGACCTTTTGACGACCGATGTTCGCTGGAATACAGATGCTCAATCTTGACACACACATTCTGGTCTTCGCGCTCAACGGGGAACTCCGGCCGTCCGAGCAGGCTCTCCTGGCCCGGAACAGATGGTCCGTGGCAGCCATTGTCCTGTGGGAACTGGCCAAGCTGGTTGACCTCGGCCGGGTAGACATGGACCTTGACGACCGTGACATAAGCCGTGTCCTAAACCGCATACACGTATGGCCGCTCGATCTTGCTGTTGCCCGCGCCTCCACCCGACTCGATTTCGAGGGCGATCCAGCGGACCAACTCATTGCTGCCACCAGTGTTGTGCACAACATTCCGTTGCTCACGCGCGACCGCGTCATGCGCCGTTCGAATCTCGTCCCTCTGGCCGTTCCACGTTGACATCTCTTCATATGCACTTCCGAAACGCTTGCACCTGCAGGAAGTGTATAGCTCTTGGGGGATACGTCAATTCACGCGCGATGGATATTGCGCCGGACAAGGGCGGGGCATAAGACGGGAGGACCGCCAGTTGGACAGGAGACATACTATGGCAACCGACCGCGAAGCCTGGATCAAACTGACCCCAGAAGAAGCGCTCGACCCGGACCTCCCTATCTGCGACCCCCATCATCATCTCTGGGACTATCCCAATAATCGATATTTGCTGGAAGATTTGCTCCAAGACCTCGGGGGCGGGCATCGGGTGACCCAGACGGTTTTTGTCGAGTGTGTGTCCATGTACCGCAAAGACGGCCCTGAAGAGATGAAGCCGGTTGGAGAGACCGAATTTGTGCAGGGCGTTGCCGCCCAGAGTGCCAGTGGAAACTATGGGCCGACAGCAGTTGCCGCCGGGATTGTTAGCCTGGCCAACCTCGCTCTCGGACCAGCGGTCGAGCCGGTCCTCGAAGCGCATCTGGCAGCCAGCCGCAACCGTTTTCGTGGGATTCGACACGCTTCAAGCTGGCACGTGCATGAGAAAATCAGGAACGCGCATACGCACCCTTCGGAAGGCCTCCTGTTGGACGCTACCTTCAGACAGGGGTTTGCCTGTTTGCATAAGCTCGGTCTGAGCTTTGACGCCTGGATGTACCATACTCAGCTTGCCGACCTGGTTGATCTGGCCCGTACGTTTCCCGATGCAACCATCATCCTGGATCATATTGGCGGACCGCTCGGTATTGGTCCGTACGCGGGCAAACAGGACGAAGTTATGCAGGTCTGGAAAAAGGGCATGGCCGATCTTTCACACTGTCAAAACGTGGTGGTCAAGCTTGGGGGTGTCACTATGCCGATGTGTGGATTCGGCTGGCATCAGCGGGAAAAACCGCCGACCTCGGAGGAAGTTGCTCGGGCCACCGCTCCGTATTATCTCTTTTGTATCGAGCAGTTTGGCGTAGACCGGTGTATGTTTGAGAGTAATTTCCCGGTTGATAAAGCATCGTGCTCGTACACCGTACTGTGGAATTCGTTTAAGCGCATCGTCCAAGACTTCTCACCCGATGAGCGAGTGGCGCTCTTCCACGATACGGCCGCGCGGGCCTATAAAATACAATCCGCAACCCAGCTCCCGTAGCGGCTCTTACGCGGTGCCCGGCAGGGCCTGGTAAAAGCCATTGGTCTGAACCAGCTCGACCGGTGTTTCGAACAGGGCACTGAGATGTGTGTTGGTAAGAATCTCTTCTTTCTTGCCGTCCGCAATAACCCTGCCCTGTTTCAGCAGGACAACGCGTGAGACCTCTGGTGGTATTTCATGAATATGGTGGGTCACCAGAGCCACCGTCTTGCCGGCCTGCATCAGCTGCCGAATGGTTGCTATGTATTGAAAACACGCTTGCAGGTCGAGTCCGCTGGTGGGTTCGTCCAGGACCAGGGTTTCAGGATCGTTAATCAGTGCCCGCCCCAGGAGAAAGCGCCGCTGCTCACCCGTAGACATGGTTGCATAGGTTTTCTCTTGCAGCGCGCTGATCCCAAGCATGTCCAGGACTTTTTGCGCGCGTTCCGTATCGTCGTCACTAAAGGTGTGGTGCCAGGCGATATCTATGCTCGAATAGAAGCCTGATAAAATAATATTCAACCCACGGGCGTTACCGACATACTGCTGCTGCAAATCGTGGGACACAAGGCCAAAGCGGGAGCGCAGTTCCCACACATCCCAGCGCTCCTGCCCATATAGACGCACGTAGCTCTCTGCTTGGGCAACCGGATAGAGATCGCGAGACAGGAGTTTGAGCAAGGTTGATTTGCCTGCGCCATTGGGACCAAGGATGACCGTGTTTTGGCCCTCGGTCAGGTCGAGAGAGAAATTCTCGAACACGCAGGTTTGACCGCGATAGACGGTCGCCTTTTTTATCTCGATAATTTTTCGCATACAGCCTTCCTTCTATTCGAGCCGTATCCAGAGGCAGTCCACCCCATCCAGAAACATGTGAATAACCAGTCCCAGGGCGATCAGCCTCAGCCAAGTTGCCTGGGGGATCACGAGCAGGAGCAGATAGACTGCAATGGCCGGGTAGGAGTGGAGCGGATGAAAGCCGATGCCGCAGCGGTTCGGGTCGTAAATGGGGTCGGCGAGCAGATGGTCAATATCAACGATCATCGTGCCGACCATGATCAGGAAGACCCACCGCCAGCGATTACCATAGAACGTCCGGGCGACCAGCGCCGGAACAACGAAGTGGAGAATTATGTGAATAAATGGGCGCATGGAAGATTCCCGTTTTCACGGGAATGACAACACTGCTAACCATCGACCACTAGACACTGTGTTGAGGGTTAAGCGGCCCGGTGGCCACTGATCACTTCTCGTAGCCCTTCGAGCAGGCCGGCGAGGTGAGCTTGCGCGCGCTCCACCACGGCGAGCCGATCCTCCAAACGGGCGAACCGATCCTCCAAACGCTCTAAACGCTGGATAAGAGAGCGGTGGCTGGTCAGTATCAATCCGGCGAGCGCAACGCCAACGGCGCACACGGTCAGCATCTCAGGGGTCATATGGTAGAAAGTTTACTGTTTGCAGGCATAAGTCAAGAGAGCCGGGTCAGTCGAGGTGTTTCCCGAGCTTGAGATAGGGCCGCGGAGAGTACGGCTCCCTGGCTCCTCGGGTCGCTAGGTCCTGGAGCAGGGCATCACCGAGGACGAGAGCCAGCATGGCCTCAGCCATCGGCACGCCGCGAATGGCAACACAGGGGTCGTGTCTGCCCTTGGTGCTGATTGTCCTGGGCTGTAACTGCGTGTCGAGCGTCTGTTGCTCGCGGGGTATCGAAGACGTCGGTTTCACCACCACGCGAGCCACAATAGGTGCGCCAGACGAAATGCCTCCCAGAATACCGCCGTGATTATTGCTGCGAAAACCACTGGCGTCCATTTCGTCGTTCATCTCGCTGCCCCGCATGGCCGCGGCGGTAAAACCAGCTCCAATCTCTACGCCCTTCACTGCGGGAAGAGACATGAGGGCGCTCACAATGGCGGAGTCAAGCTTGCCAAAGACCGGCTCGCCCAGACCGGGTGGAACGCCGGTAGCGACCACTTCAATAATGCCGCCAACCGAGTCCCGTTCTTTCCGGGCCTGTTCGACTTCCTCGCGCATGGCCGTTACGGTGTCCGGGTCAACGCTGCGCAACTCATTCCGTTCCACCTGTTCCCACACATAGTGCCGCGCTCGGACACGGCCTACCTGGACGACACCGCCCACTATGGCTATGCCGAATTTCGCCAGGAGCTGTTTTGCCAGAGCCCCGGCGATCACACGGCCGACCGATTCGCGGGCTGATGCCCTCCCTCCGCCACGATAATCACGATGGCCGTATTTGGCAAAATACGTAAAGTCTGCGTGGCCGGGACGAAAGAGGTCTTTGATATCCGCATAGTCTTTTGAGCGGGTGTCTTCATTGAAGACCATGATCATCATGGGCGTCCCGGTGGTTTTGCCTTCATAGACGCCAGAGAAAATTTCGAACTGTTCTCTTTCTTGACGCTGAGTCACCAGCTTGGACTGGCCGGGCCGGCGCCGTTGCAGCTCGGTATGAATACCGGCCTCGTCGATCTCGAAGTCAGCCGGAAAACCATCGATCACGACGCCGACCGCCCGGCCATGGCTCTCACCAAAGGTTGTGACGCGCAAGCTGCTGCCGAAAGTATTGCCTGTCATCGATTCACCGTAGAAGAGACGAGTCTTTTTTCGCCGCACCTCTCATCATGGGTGATACTACCACGTGGAGCACAACGAAAAAGGGGCCGGTCCATCAGCCCCCTGTCGAACTACCGTGTTTGAGTGAAGTCGATGGCTTAGCCGTTCGATGCGACGTCCAAACGGACCTGAGCAAGACGGAGCGTATTTTGCGCGTCCTCAAAGCCGGCGTCGGTTGGCGAAAGATTGCCGAGGGCGGCTTCCGCCTCGCGCACCGCCTCTTGAGCTTGGGCCGCGTCGATTTCATTGGCGTAGGCGGCCTCGGTACACAGGACGGTCATCAGGTTGTCCACCACCTCAGCGAAGCCGTCGCTCACCGCTAATGACTGGGTGTGTCCGTTTTGCTTATAGGACAAGCGCCCGGGCTGGAGCGAAGACAAAAACGTGGCGTGGTCGGGGAACACGCCAAACTCCCCCACCGTGCCCGGAGCGGTGACTTCATCGACCTCCTCATCAAGGAGAAGGCGCTCGGGGGTGACTAAACGCAGACGCAGGATATCGGCCATAATGCTCGTCTTGATTATTCAGCCAAAGTCTTGGCTTTTTCCATGGCTTCTTCAATCGTACCAACCATATAGAACGCCTGCTCAGGCAGGTCGTCGTGCTGACCGTCTACCAGTTCCTTGAAGCTGCGCACCGTGTTTTTGACCTGTACGTATTTGCCAGGGAAATTGGTGAACTGCTCGGCAACGTGGAAAGGCTGGGACAAGAAGCGCTGCACCTTGCGGGCTCTGGCGACGGTGAGCTTGTCTTCTTCGGACAGCTCGTCGATACCCAGAATGGCGATAATGTCCTGGAGGTCTTTATAGCGCTGTAAGATTTCCTGGACCTGACGGGCAACTGTGTAGTGCTCTTCACCAATCACGTTGGGATCGAGCATGCGGGAGCTTGAGTCAAGCGGGTCCACCGCGGGGTAAATGCCCAGCTCGGCAATCTGGCGAGATAACACGGTTGTGGCATCCAGGTGGGCAAAGGTGGTGGCGGGCGCCGGGTCGGTCAAATCGTCCGCCGGGACATAAATGGCCTGGACGGAGGTAATCGAGCCATTCTTGGTCGAAGTGATGCGCTCCTGCAAATCACCAACATCGGTTGACAGGGTTGGCTGGTATCCGACCGCGGAGGGGATACGCCCCAGGAGCGTGGACACCTCGGAGTTGGCCTGCACAAAACGGAAGATATTATCAATGAAGAGCAAAACGTCCCGGTTTTCCTCATCCCGGAAATACTCTGCCATCGTCAGGGCCGAGAGCCCGACCCGGGCCCGGGCGCCTGGGGGCTCATTCATCTGGCCGTAGACCAGGGTGGTTTTATCGATGACGCCGGATTCTTTCATTTCCAGCCACAGGTCGTTGCCCTCACGCGTCCGCTCGCCGACTCCGCCGAAGACGGAATACCCGCCATGCTCCTGGGCGATATTGTTAATCAGCTCCATGAGGATAACGGTCTTGCCCACGCCGGCGCCGCCAAACAAGCCCACTTTTCCGCCTAATGGGTAGGGGGCGAGCAGGTCGACAACCTTGATGCCGGTCTCCAGGATTTTGACCTCTGTTGCCTGATCGACAAAAGCCGGTGCCGCCCGATGGATGGGCGAGCGTTTCACATGCTCGAGCGAGGCGCCCTCATCGACCGGCTCGCCGACCACGTTGAGAATGCGCCCGAGCGTCTCTCCACCGACCGGCACCGTAATCACGTTGCCGGTATCACGGACGGCCAGGCCGCGTGAGAGTCCTTCTGCGCTATCCATCGCAATACAGCGGACGGTATTTTCGCCAAGATGTTGCGCGACCTCAAGAATCAGATTCCATTCCTTGTCGCTGATCGCAGAATTGGTCACCTGCAGGGCGTTATAAATGGGAGGGAGTGCGCTGTCCTCGAACTCCACGTCAACCACTGCGCCCATGACCTGAGTAATCTGACCAACATTCATCGGTGTGCATCCTCTCTTTACATGCAGTGTTTCATATGCGAGACCCTGCTCGCCCTATTACTTCAACGATTCGCCCGTCGCGACGATCTCCAGTAATTCCCGTGTAATCCCGGCTTGACGGGCGCGGTTCATATCCAGGGTCAGGCGGTCAATCATGTCAACGGCGTTACTGGTGGCGTTATCCATGGCCGTCATCCGCGCGCCGTGCTCGCTCGCCACCGATTCCAGCATGGCCCGATAGATCAGCATGTCGATATAGCGCTCTAACAAGCTAGCCAATAAGGTCTGTGGAGCAGGTTCGTACAGATAATCCACGGCGCTTTGATCTTCCGTCTGCTGCGTTGACGCAATGGGCAGGATTTTATCCAGGGTCGGGACCTGAACCAGAGCCGAACGGAACTTGGCGTACAAGACATAAAAGCTGTCGGTCTCCCCACTCAGGAACTGCTCGCCAACCCGCCGGCCAATATCGTGGGCCAAGTCTGCGGACAGCCGCCCATACAGATTGATATGCTCCTCCGCAATGGCGACGTCACGACGCTTAAAGTGATCATAGGCGCGGCGGCCGACCAGAATGAGACTCACTTTTTGTTCGGAACGCTGTCGCATGAAGGCTTCGGCTTCGCGTAGTAAGGAAGAGTTGAACCCGCCACACAAGCCGCGATCGGATGTTATCACAATCAGAGTGGTGGTGTTTTCCGCTCGTTCGGTCAGAAAGGGGTGGGCGAGTTCGTCTCCCTGCGCCGCCAAATTCTGTAAGACCGCTTCCAGCTTCTCCGCGTACGGACGCGCGGCCAGCGCGGCTTCCTGCGCCCGTCGCAGCCGCGCCGCTGAGACCATCTTCATGGCCTTGGTGATCTGCTGGATATTTTGGACGGACGAGACGCGTTTGCGGATTTCTTTCAGAGTCGCCATGGTTCAACTATACGGAAAAGCTCTGGTTGAATTCCTTGAGCACGGTGTCCAGACGCTCGGTGAGATCGTCATCCAGAGCCCCCCTGGCGAGAATATCGGCGTAAACGTCAGGGTGAGAATTCTCGATGAAGCGCGCGAGTTCCGGCTCATACTGGCCAAGCGCCGTGTCGGGAATCTCATCCAAGTGCCCCTTGGTGCCGGCGTAGATAATGGCAATCTGGCGTTCGACCGGAAGCGGTTCGTACTGTCCCTGCTTGAGGATCTCAACCAGGCGCGTGCCGCGTGCCAACATGCGCTGCGTGGCCACGTCCAGGTCAGACCCGAATTGGGCAAAGGCCGCCATCTCCCGGTACTGCGCCAAGTCAAGGCGTAACGAGCCCGCGACCTGCTTCATGGCCTTGATTTGCGCGTTGCCACCCACTCGGGAGACGGAGATACCAACGTTGACCGCCGGTCGTACGCCCGAGAAGAAGAGGTCTGACTCCAAGAAAATCTGTCCGTCCGTAATGGAAATGACGTTGGTCGGAATATAGGCCGAGACGTCGCCGGCCTGGGTTTCAATCACCGGCAGGGCGGTCAACGATCCGCCGCCCTGCGCATCGCTCATTTTTGCGGCGCGTTCCAACAAGCGGGAATGGAGATAGAACACGTCGCCGGGAAAGGCTTCACGGCCGGGTGGGCGGCGCAGCAGGAGGGAGAGCTGGCGATAGGCAACGGCGTGCTTTGACAGATCGTCATAGACCACCAGGGCGTGCTGCCCATTATCGCGAAAGTATTCGCCAATGGCAGTCCCAGAGTAGGGCGCAATGAATTGCAGCGGCGCTGCATCAGAGGCAGACGCGACAACAATGGTCGTATAATCCATGGCCCCGGCCCGGGTCAATCGCTCCACGACCTGGGCAATGGTTGATTGCTTCTGGCCGATGGCGACATAGATACAGGAAACATCGCCACCTTTCTGATTGATAATCGTATCAATAATAATGGCGGTTTTCCCGGTTTGGCGGTCACCAATAATCAGCTCCCGTTGCCCGCGACCAATCGGGATCATGGAATCAATCGCCTTGATCCCGGTTTGCAACGGTTCCGTGACCGGCTGACGCAGGACGATACCCGGCGCTTTAACTTCGATTCGACGCGTTTCGGTCGTCTCAATCAGACCCTTGCCATCGAGCGGTTGGCCCAGGGCGTTGACCACGCGACCCCGCATGGCATCGCCGACAGGAACCTCCGCAATACGCCCGGTGCGGCGAACCTCGTCGCCTTCTTTAATAGACTGCACCTCCCCAAAGACGGCGGCACCGACGTTATCCTCTTCCAGGTTCAGCGCCAGACCATACAGGTCACCCGGAAACTGGAGCAGTTCTCCCGAGGCGACCCGGTCGAGACCATGAATGCGAGCAATCCCGTCTCCGGCTGAGAGTACGGTGCCTGTCTCACGTTGCTCAACCTGTTGGTCGTAGCCTTGGATCTGTTGCTTGATGATTTCGCTGATCTCAGCGGCGCGTAGTTCCATTCGTCCCTCTCGCAGTATACAAAATTACCTTGTAAATTCAGATACCTATATCTGTCGTGCCAGTTGATCGCCGAGCCGGGCAAGCTGTGTTTTGAGGCTGGCATCATACACCCGCCCCTCCACCTCAACGACGACACCACCTAAGAGGGTCGCGTCTGTCTCAAAGCTGGGCTCGACCGCCTTGTGCGTGAGTTGGCTGAATGTATTCACAAGAAGCTGCTTTTCCTCTTCTTCCAACTCGACCGCTGAGCGAACTCGCGCACGAACCCGCCCCAAAGCTTTATCAAGCAGTTGCTGGTATGCCGCGTTAATCGCGCCGATGTCCTGGAGTCGATCATTGTCGGCAAGGACGCGTAGGAATTTTTCGACAATTTCATGTGGAGAGCCTTGGGCTACCAACTGGGCCACGATGTCTTGGCGCACGCTGACCGGAAGCGCCGGAAGCGCAAGTATTTTTGCCAACTCTGGGTCAGTAAAGAACTCGGCGATCTGACCGAGCTGAGCTCCGATGGTTTCTCCCTCTCCTTGCTCTTGGGCAAGACTCAGGAGAGCTTTGGCATACCGTCTAGCTGCCTGTGTTCTCGGCACTCCCCACCTCTTGGACTAGTTGTTCTACGAGTCGGCGATTATCCCCTCGCGTCACGTTTTTTTGAATCAGTTCGGTCGCAATCGCGACCGCCTGGGTTGCGACTTCTTGTCGAAGGATTCGCCGTGCCTCCTCAACCTCACGTTGGGCGATCAGTTGCGCCTCAGTCTTTGCCCTCTCTGCCATCTGTTGGGCCTCTTCCATCAGGCGCTGGCGCTCGCGTTCGGCCGCCTCAACGGCTTGACTCCGTAACTGTTCTTCCTCGGCGGCAAGGTTGGCTAGCCTGGTATCATATTCTTGACGCAGCGTATCGGCTTCCTCCTTGGCCCTTTTTGCTTCCTCAAGCGCTTGAACGATCGTCTCGTGGCGCTCTTTGAGCTTGCGTCGAATAAGGTCTCGGGTGAATCTCCGGATGACAAAGACAAAAATAAGAAAATTAATGGCAAAAAAGCCTAAGGTGAGGAGAGAAGAGCCACCCCCATGCGCGTCACTTGCGGCCCACGACAGGTCGGAACAGGAAAGAGAGAGAAAAAGGCTGCTGAGGGTGAAACCTAGGAGGGGGAGTATACGTTGTACCATACTAGGAGAGCGGTCTTTCCAGGAGTTTTTCGCTTATTTCATCGGCAAATTGACCAACCTGCGCTTCAAGGCTTTGGCGGGTGCGCTGAATATCCTCAGAGAGGCGGGCTCGGACGTTGGCAGTGGATTGTTCGGCTTCTTTCCGTGCTGCCTCGACCACTGAGCGCGCTTGGTCTTCCGCGTCTTTATAGATAGCGTCGACACGCTGCCGTGCCTCTGCCCGGGAGGTGGCGAGTCGGGTTTGATACTGTTCGTCCATGGCCGCGGCTTCTGCCTTGACCTCTACCGCTTCTCGCATTGCCCCTTCTGTCCGCTGTGCGCGCGTTTTGAGCACGGCAAGGTTGGGTTCGAACAGAAAACGGCGTAAGCAGACCCAAACAATAAGAAAAAGAATGATTTGGGCTATAAAAGTCCAGTCTGGTGGGAAAGAAAGCACCGAAAAAAGGCTCCTATCGATAGAAACGCAAAGTCAAGGCTGGATCAAACGCTATATAAAGGAACAAGGAGAAATACTTCTTCTCCTAGCTTCCCTTTTTCTGTGCTCCTTTTCTTTTCATCCTTTTAAGCGCTGTACAAGCCCCTCTAGTTCGTCATTGGAATAATATTCAATTTCTACCCTGCCCCCCTTCTTCCGAGAGATGAGTCTCACTTTGGTTCCCAGGGTGCGGGTCAGGTCTTCTTCAACTGCCTTCAGATAAAGATCCGTCTTTTGGATGAGCGTCGGCTTTTCCGGAGCAGAAGATTCAACCGGCGGCTCCTCGATAATATTGGCCTGTGAGACAAGGGTTTCTGTTGCGCGTACGGAAAGACCGTCTGCCATAATGCGCCGGGCCATTTCCAGTTGCTGCTCTGGCATATTCAGCGCGAGCAGGGCGCGCGCATGGCCCACCGTGAGAGTGCCTTGGTCAACGTTCTCTCTTATTTCCTCAGGAAGATTCAAAACGCGCAGGAGATTGGTCACGACCGGACGGCTTTTGCCAACGCGCAGCGCAACCTGCTCTTGGGTGAGATGAAACTCCTCCATAAGCTGCCGGTAGGCAAGCGCCTCTTCTATGGGGGTGAGTTCCTCGCGCTGAATATTCTCGACCAGCGCCATTTCGAGGCTTTCCGCGTCGCTGACCTCCTTAACGATAACGGGAACGCGTTCCAGTTGGGCGCGCTGTGCTGCACGGAACCGCCTCTCCCCGAGTATTAACTCATATCCCTGCGGTATTTTTCTGACCACCAGCGGTTGCAAAATACCCTGGTTGCGGATGGATTCCGCAAGCTCCGCAATCTTCGCTTCATTAAAATAGCGCCGCGGCTGTCTGGGATTCGGTCGGATTTCGGAAATGAAAACCTGACGCTCGGCCGGAGTATCGAGTGATGTCCCTTTGGGAATCAGTGCACTCAAACCTCTGCCAAGGGAACGCCTTTTTACGTGGACGGCAACGTCACTCATCCTTCACCACCCTCTTCCTCTCCCAGTGAGCGAACGCTCAGTGTTGTGTGAGTATCTGGTGTTGCGGCAACCGTTGTTGTGGAACCGAAATCTCTTTCTGCACGAATCCACTCTTCGGGCTCTCGCCTGAGCATCTCCTGAGCAAGGTCCGTATAACTCCTCGCGCCACGGCAAGAGGGATCGTACAAGAGAACAGGAAGACCGTGGCTGGGACTCTCACCTAACCGGACATTGCGGGGGATAATAGACTCGAAGACATACTGAGGAAAGAATTTCCGGATTTCTTCGGCGACTTGGTGGCAGAGTCGATTGCGCGCGTCGAACATCGTCAGCAACAGGCCTTCAATGGCGAGGTCCGGATTGAGTCTCTCACGGATGATGTCGAGTGTTTCTATCAGTGACCGCAGCCCCTCAAGGGCGTAATACTCGCACTGGAGAGGGATGAGAACGCTATCTGCCGCGGTCAGAGCATTCACAGTGAGGAGGCCGAGCGAGGGTGGACAATCGAGAAAAATATAGCGATAGGCAGAGCCATATTGCCGAATAAGGGTCCGCAGGCGGTATTCTCTGTCTTCGATGTTGAGGAGTTCAACTTCCGCCCCTATCAGGTCGTGATTGGCGGGAAGAACGTCAAGTTTTTCAATGGCTGTCTCTTGGACCGCCTCCTGGAGCGTACACTCCCCGAGGAGGAGCTGATAAACGGTCGCCGCATTCTCGTCAGGACGAGCACCTACACCACTGGAAGCATTCCCCTGAGGATCACAGTCAATAAGGAGGGTTTTTGCTCCGGATATGCCTATGGCGGCCGAGAGGTTGATAGCAGTTGTGGTCTTCCCCACCCCACCCTTCCGATTCGCTATACAAATGGTCCTGGCCACACGGTTCAGTAGCATATTCCCGGAAACAAGGGAAGATTATAGAGAATGTCGTGTGTTTTCTGTTGGTTGGGGAAGGAACTGAGCCATGTATCACGTGAAACATGACGGACAAATGTTTCACGTAAAACATTTCTTTCTGAAAAAGAGGGCGTATCTGTCTCCTTCATCAAAGGGGAGACGGTATTCGCTTATGGCCTCTTGTGCGAAGCCGTCATGAGGGGAGCGGTCTTCTCTTGCGGTTCCGCCGCCCTTCTTGTGGGGGCCTCGCATGGCGACCGCATAGCCCCCTTCCTTCACAATCGGAAGGCAGAGGGTCAGAAAATGAGTAATATCCCAGGTTGCCCGTGTGACAACAGTATCGAACCAAGCGGGCTTCCTATCCTGTAGTGCGAACTCTTCGGCTCTCCCTTCAAACACGCGTATATTCTCTACGCCTGTCTTCCTGGTGGCTTGTTTCAGAAAGTTTGCTCTTTTTCTTCGTGCCTCAATGAGAAAAACTTCCCGTTCCGGTCCGGCGACGGCAAGTAGGAATCCCGGAAACCCGGCTCCACTCCCAAGATCGGCAAAAACACCCTGACACGGAAGAATGTGCGAAAAGGCCAGGGAGTCAAGAATATGCTTCCGAATAATGGTTTTTGCGTCATACTGGCCGACGAGATTGAAGACCTGAGACCAGCGCTGAAGTTCGTCTATGTACAGGAATAAAGTGTGGAATGCCTGGGGAGAAAGCGATATGTGTAACGCTTCCGTGCCCCGCTCTAAGAGAGCACTGGCCTCTTTATCCATCAATCAGGCGGTCCCAGTGCGTTTCAGATGAATGGCCAGTAAAGATACGGCGGCGGGCGTCACTCCAGGGATACGCGACGCCTGACCCAGCGAGCGGGGGCGCAATGTCAGGAGTTTTTCTTTGACTTCGTTTGAGAGACCCTGGACACCCGTATAGTCAATCTCATTCGGAATAAGGGCCTCTTCCATGTGTCGGACCCTGCTTACCCCTTCTTCCTGACGGCGTATATAGCCTGCATACTTCACCTCTATCTCCACTTCGGCCCCGACTCCTGTGGAGAGGGGCGTAGGCGCTGGGCTGAGGGACTGGATATCTCCGAAGGACAACTCAGGCCGGCGGAGTAATTTCGCCAGCGATGTCGGCGTCTTTATCTCTGCCGTGCCCAAAGCAGATAAGTGGGTATTCACCACGTCGTTTGGGGTCAGTACCGTATCCTCCAGACGTTGGACCTCCTGGGCAATGTCTTCTTTTTTCCTCAGTGTCCGCTCGGCCGATCTTGCATCGATGAGCCCGATTCCACGTCCGAATGCGCTCAGCCGCACATCTGCGTTGTCTTCCCGCAGTAACAGCCGATGCTCAGCCCGAGAAGTAAACATCCGGTAGGGCTCTCCTCCTACTCCTTTTGTGACTAAATCGTCTATGAGAACACCGATATAGGCCTGATCTCGGGAAAAAATTAAGGGGCTATCGCCCCGAACTTTCAGTGTGGCGTTAATCCCGGCCATCATTCCCTGTGCCGCTGCCTCCTCATAGCCGGTTGTCCCGTTAATCTGGCCAGCGAAATAGAGGCCCGATACCAGTTTTGCTTCTAAAGTCGGCGTGATCTGGGTCGGGTCGGCATAGTCATATTCAATGGCATAGCCGGGACGCATGATTTCTGCGTCCTCTAACCCTTGTATTGAACGGACCATGGCGAGCTGTACATCCAGGGGCAGACTTGTAGAAAGGCCGTTTGGATACACTTCGACCGTGTCCCGCCCCTCCGGTTCGAGAAAAATCTGGTGGCGAGGCTTCTCTTTGAAGCGAATGACTTTATCCTCAATCGATGGACAATAGCGCGGCCCTCTGCCTTCAATCACACCGGAGTACAGGGGTGAGCGGTCGAGTCCTGCGGTAATGGCTTGGTGCGTTTTCTCATTCGTATACGTTATATGACACGGCAACTGTTCCTGGGTGATGGACTCGGTTGAAAGGGACAAGGCAGGTGGAGGGCTATCCCCGTATTGCGGTTCCAAAATATCGTAATTGATTGTTCGCTTGTCCAATCGAGGGCACGTACCGGTTTTGAGCCGGCCAATATGAAAACCGAGTTCGCTTAGGTGGCTGCTTAATCCTTCAACGGCAAAGTCCCCTGCCCTGCCTGCTGCATAGTTTTTGAGGCCAACGTGTATGAGACCCTTCAGAAAGGTTCCGGTCGTCAGAATAACGGTCTGCGCTGAGAAGGACTCGCCTATCTGGGTGGAGACCCCTCTAACTCTGCCGTTCTCGACCCTAAGGCGTTCCACACTGCCCTGCCGCAGGGTGAGATTCGGGGTTGTTTCCACCACCCTCTTCATACGCTGCCGATACAGAGCCTTATCTGCTTGCGCGCGCGTCGCGCGAACGGCTGGCCCCTTGCGTGTGTTCAAGACGCGGAATTGAATGCCTGTCTCGTCAATGGCGCGGGCCATCTCCCCACCCAGCGCATCAATCTCCCGTACCAAATGGCTTTTGCCGATGCCTCCAATAGCCGGATTGCATGACATCTGACCGATGTGATCCAGGTTCAGCGTCAGCATCAGAGTCTTGCTGCCAAGGCGAGCCGCCGCCAGCGCGGCTTCGATCCCGGCGTGGCCGGCGCCAACAACAATCACATCGTAGTCCATGCGTCTTCACCTATTTCCCGATACAGAACTCTTGAAACACGCGGTCGAGTATCTCCTCACTGCTGACCTGGCCCGTTATCGCGCCAATATGGTCCAGGCTTGCGCGAAGATCAACCGCAACCAGATCAAGGGGGAGGCTCGCCGCCAACCCCTGCTCCGCACATTGTACGCTTGCCGCGGCTCTTTCAAGGGCAACCTTATGCCGGATTTTTGTAATCATCACACCCTTATATGGACCTGTGGCGGATTCCCCAGGTCGCCCCTGCCCCAGCGCGACCTCCTGTATTCTGTTTCCTAAGTCTTCCATCCCAGTACCATACAGCGCGGCGATATGAAGAATGCGAGGCGCCTCAATATCCAGATTGTCTACCAAATGGGCTGCATCAAATTTTTGAGGAAGATCGCTCTTATTCCCCACCAGGATACACTTCTTGCCTTGAATCTTTTCACAGATGAGAGCGTCATCCGCATCGAACGGCCGGGAGAGGTCGAAAAGTGCTAAAATAATCTCTGCTTGTTCAATGCTGGACAGGCTGCGCTCAATGCCGATCTTCTCAATCTCATCCGTTGTCCGACGAATCCCAGCAGTGTCCTGCACGACGAGGGGAAGCCCGTTCACGAGCACGGATTCCTCGAGCACATCTCGTGTCGTCCCAGGGACCTGGGTGACAATGGCCCGCTCTGTGTCTGCCAGCAGGTTGAGCAGGCTTGACTTGCCGACATTCGGCTTCCCAATAATAGCGGTCCTGATCCCGTCTCGATAGACTTTTCCTTGGGAAAAAGTCGCTGCGAGGGTCTCTATATCGCTCCGAATTGAGGAGAAGGCTGCGCTCAGCTCCTGTTGGCTGTGTTCAGAGATATCGTCTTCAGGGAAATCGATAAACGCTTCCAGGTAGGCCGTCTGGGTAATGAGGCGGTCTCGAATTGCTGAACACGCCTGGGAGAGGCGGCCTGATAAACCCTCCCAGGCAAGCTGTAAGCCCGTCTCATTATTCGCGTGAATGAGGTCGAGCACAGCCTCGGCCTGTATGAGATCGAGGCGACCGTTGAGAAAGGCACGTTTTGTAAACTCACCGGGCTGGGCGGGACGAGCCCCCTGATTGAGGATCGTTTCCAATACCCGACGAGTCAGGAAACTGCCGCCATGGAGATGAAGCTCAGCGATGTGCTCCCCAGTATAGCTGTGGGGGGCGCGCATCAGGATCAGGCCGGCGTGATCAATTGGCTGGCCGTTCGGCTGTTCCAGAATCTTGCCGAGATAGAAATGGTGGGAATGGAGTTTTTCCCAAGACGGCCGGGGGAGAAAAAGCTGTCTGACTATTCTTTCTGCGTCCGCGCCACTGACTCGGATAACAGCGACCCCGCCCTGGCCTGGGGGAGTCGCAATAGCGGCAATCGTATCATGCTCGTACACAACGGGTCACGAGCGAGCCGCCCGCCGGTCTCGATCCCGACGCGGACTGCCGGCTTGCTCGGGAACAATAGAGAGACGACGGAAATACCCACGCCCCATACTTTTCGTCACAACAAGCGGATCGTCTTCAAGCGCCAAATGGACGACGCGCCGGTCTCTGGGACTCAGCGGGTTCAGGGTAACGGTCTTCCGCCGCCGCTTTGCCCGCTCACTCAAGCGGAGGGCTAGGCTTTCAAGACTCTGGCGGCGGCGTTTACGGTAGCCCTCGGCGTCCAATATGAGATGCGCCTCTTCCTCTTCTCCACGGGCGACCATACGGTTGAGAAGATATTCGAGGGCATCAAGCGTCTGCCCCTTGCGTCCAATGAGTAAACCATCGACGGTATCCTCAAGATTGATAACAGCCTCTGTCCCCCTGACATCGAGTGAGACCGGGGGCTCCACGCCCATGAGACGCAGAGTTTCTGAGAGTATCTGGCAGGCATTTTCTCCTGTCTCCTTGGAAACGGGAACGGGCTGGACGGCTGATTCTTCAGAAGGAGCACGACGTCGCGCTGTTCTCCCTCTCTCCTGAGGAGATTCATCAATACTGGCCGAAGACGCAGATGCAGGCTCCTGAACCGAAACAGGATTTCTCAGCGTCGCTCGGACGCGCGCCTTCCTCCCGCCAATACCGAGGAAACCCTTTGTCGCCTGAGCGAGGACCTCTATTTCCACCTGCTCTCTGTCTGCTTGGAGTTGGGTGAGGGCTGCTGCAACCGCCGCTTCTATAGTCGATCCTTCCGCTTCAACTGCACTCATGGTGTCTTTCCTCTTTGAAAAGAGTAAACGCGCCCTCCAATAACATGCAGATGCTGGACACGTTTACTCTTTTTATCCATATGTTCTCGTATACCAGTGCTGCTGGGCGACACTCAGGACATTATTGATAAGCCAGTACAGCACCAGTCCGGCTGGAAAATTAATGAACATCACCGTAAAGATAACCGGCATCAAGAGCATCATCTTCTGCTGGATCGGATCTCCGGTGGTTGGCATCATCATCTGCTGAATGATCATCGACCCCCCCATAAGTAAGGTCAGCACCGGGATACCTGGGGGGTCAACGAAAGGAATGGCAAGCGCGCCCAAGCGGTCTGGCTGAGACAGGTCTTCAATCCAGCCGAAAAAGGGAGCTTGTCTTAATTCAATGGCGTACAAAAGCCCCTGATACAGGCCGATGAACACCGGGAGTTGTACAATCATGGGGAGACACCCACCGAGCGGATTCACTTCGTACCGCTTATACAGTTCCATCATTTCCTGGTTCAGCTTTTGTCGGTCGTCCTTATATTGCTCACGCAGTCGTTCTATCTGCGGCTGGAGTTTCTTCATCGCCGACATAGACTTGAAGCTCTTATTACTGAGCGGGAAGAACACCAGTTTAACCAGGACAGTGAGTAAGATGATAGCAATGCCGTAGTTCCCGGTCACCCCATACAGGAATCTCAGCAGTGAGACTAACGGCCGGGCAATAAAGTGGGACCAGCCAAAATCGATGGCCCGGTCAAAGGCCGGGTCAACCGCATTCAGGGCCTCCGTATCCTTCGGACCAATATACAGGGTGTAGGCGACAGCCTCCCCGCTCCAGGGAGTCGAGAGGCGTGTTTCCAGGGTCTCGTCTTCATCCCGAAAGAAGATCTGGGCCGTTTCAATATCCCGAGGCATCATGCCGGCCAAGAAATAACTGTTTGTGAAGCCGGCCCAACGAACATCCCCGGGACCGTATGAGTCTCCGGCTTCCCAATCCCAGGCGTTTTCATATTCAAAGGTCCGGCCAATCAGCGCAACCGGCCCGTAGACGTCATAATAGGCAGATTTCCCTTCTGAGCGTGAGCCTTCGAGCCAGGATAAAGAGAGGGTCGAAGCCTGAAAAGGAAGCTGCGTGACATCGACGCTGAGACCGATGCCATACCCTTCTCCGGAAAAAGTAAAGGTTTTGGTAAAGGTTACCCCGTTCGCCAGCGACCCTCTGAACACGAGGTCCTTATCAGATCCCGTCGGCACAAAGAGCCGTTCTCCCGCGGGGACCCCCTTCACGGTATACAGCAGGGTATCATCACTAATAGTGATAGTCTTGCCACTCAGGCTCAGGACGAAGGGCAGCTCTCCATAGGTCCCGGCGATGACCATTTCCAATAGCGGACTGTCTGGGCTAAGCGTGACCGGATACTGTTTGAGTCGGAAGCTTTTGATACGTCCGCCCATAGAAGTAAAAATAGCAATATACGTGTCTGTCTCAACTGTTATGTCCTGTTCAACGGGAGGAAGCGGAGCGGTTGATGCGGGCCAGGGCCTACCGGGAGCCGGTTCTGCTTGGTGTTCAACATCGGTCTGGCGGCGCTCCGAAAGGAGTGGGGTCTGTTGCTCTGCAGGAGTGGCTGATTCCGAGCCGACTAACGGCTGTTGAGGCTGGGGCTGGAGCGGGTCAGGCGGCGGGTACAGATAGGAGATCAGTGACTGATACCCGATAAGAATGAGGATACAGAGGACAATAGCGAGGAGACTCTTGTTATCCATGGAAACTTCAAATGCCCACACAATGCGTTAGGGGACGAGATCGACTCCGCCCGGATGCCAGGGGTGGCATTTGGCGAGACGTCGAATCGTGAGCATCAGTCCCCGGAGTGGTCCATGCTTGCGTACGGCGTGCAGAGCGTACTGAGAGCAACTGGGATAGAAGCGACAGGCCGGACCGATCAGCGGAGAGATGAAGAGGCGATAGCTCTTGAGTCCACCCACGACGAACAGTTGTCCGAGCCGGGAGACCGCTGTGGCGCATGACGGGCCGGAAAAGTGAGAGATTTCACTGCGTGCGTTGAGCAATGGGAAGCACCCTCTCTAGTTCGGTAACGATCCGGGCAAAAGATAACTCCTGCGCGCGTGACTTGGGAATAATAAGAATATCACGTGGTGGGGATATCCGCGCCTGCCGGATTCGAAAAAACTCGCGCAACCTTCTCTTTATCTGATTTCGTATGACCGCCTTGCCATATCGCCGTGAGGCTGTCACCCCAAGGCGGGGACGAGCGGTACGAGCGGGCGAGGTAATAACAATAAAATTACGACTATATCGGCGTTCTCCTCGTCTCTGGAGGGCGAGAAATTCTCGGCGAACACGCAGACGTGCTGCTTTGGGAAATGTGTATCGGACCGTGCGAGCAGCTAGCGGCGCGCCGGCTTGAGCGGTGTCCGTACACTGAGGAGTTTGCGCCCTTTCGCGCGCCGCCTCTTGATAACCGCACGACCTCCGGCTGTCCTCATCCGAACGAGAAACCCGTGCGTGCGCTTTCGACTGGTATTGCTTGGTTGATAGGTCCTTTTCATCGATATTCATCCGTTCCTAGTGTGCGGTACTCAGTCAGCCATCCATAAAAGAGTAAACATGTCCTCCAATAGACATGAGATGCTGGACACGTTTACTCTTTTCACCATACCGCTCCCAAGATGTCAATTTTCTCCTGGTGGAAACTCGGCCTTGATCTGACGTGCCAACAGGTCTGAGACCACCTGCGTCGGCGGTTTACCAGAATAGACAAGCTCATATATCTGCTCCACAATAGGCATATCAACGGCTAGACGTCGGGCTAAATCCAGAATCGAGCGGCAGTTCCGGATGCCCTCGGCAATCGTTGTCATGCTCCGCTGAATGGTCTCCAAGGACTCTCCTTTTCCGAGCCGAATACCGACGGTTCGGTTGCGGCTGAGATCACTCGTGCACGTAAGAATAAGGTCACCCATGCCAGACAGGCCCGATAACGTTTGAGGATTTGCTCCCATCCGGGTTGCCAAACGGACAACTTCAGCCATGCCACGCGTGATTAAGGCCGCCCGCGCGTTATAGCCATAGCCTAAGCCGTCACTCACTCCGACGGCCAAGGCAATCACATTCTTGACTGCCCCGCCAATCTCGGCCCCAATCATGTCCGTTGTGGTGTAGACGCGAAATGTCGGAGCCGCAAACAGTGTCTGGACTCTCTGAGCAATGGCGTGATCTTGAGCTGCGACCGTTACCGCGGTCGGGAGTCCGCGTGCGACTTCTGCGGCAAAGCTGGGGCCTGAGAGCACGGCGATCTTGTGGGCGAACCGTGGGGGGAGGGCCTCGGTGAGCACCCCACTCATCGTTTGGAGAGAATCCTGCTCAATACCTTTACTCGTGCTCACGAGCAGCGGTGTTGTCGTCAACAAAGATCCTAGCGTTGAGGCAATGGGACGGACCGCATGGGATGGAACGGCGATAACAAGAACCTCAGCGCCGATGACTGACGCAGACAGCTCTGGGGTAAAGCCGAGCGTCTCCGGAAGCCGCACCCCAGGCAGGTAGTCCGCATTCTCTCGTGTGCTTTCAATCTTCCGGGCCAAGACCTCACGCCTGACCCACACCTGAGCCTCATGTCCGACCGAGTCTAAGAGACACGCCAGGGCGGTTCCCCACCCGCCTCCGCCAATAACAGCAACACGCATATGACTAATCACACCCTGCAAAGGACTCTTTAATGTGGACGCCAGCCGATGACGTTGAGCTGGCGACCGGCTTGCGCTCTTTCTCTTCGGTACGAGGTAAACTCATCTGGATGGCAGAATGTACAGGGTCCGACGCTGTGAATCTGCGTCTGTGGGACGCCGGCCTGAATCAACTGCATGCGGTTGATCGCCCGCAGGTCGAGATAGCCCTTGTCTCCCTGCCGATGCCAGGTCGTAGGCCGTCCATCTCCCCAGCGCTCAAAGAGTGGCTCTCCTATCTCGGAGCCGACTTGATAACAGCATCCGCCAATTGACGGACCCAGGGCGACCCAAAGTTGGGCAGGAGCAATATCCCATTGTTCGACACATAGTTCGACTGCTCGGAGGGCGATTGCCTTCAGCGTGCCTCTCCATCCAGCGTGAAGAGCGCCAAGAAGAGGAAGTGTGTCCAGCTTTTTGTATCTATTGGAGGACACGTTTCCTCTTTCGCCCCTTTTCTGTGGGGCAACGAGGAGAATCGGTACGCAATCCGCTGTCTTAATGCCAAGCAGGACGTTTTGCTCGGTTGTGAGCATCCCGTCTGCTTCTAATGCTGATGTTGCTTCCCCCCCTCCAATATGCACGATGGTATTCCCATGAACCTGGGTGAGGGTATGCAGTGGACAGTCCGGGGCGCCCAAAGAAGCGCCTAATGAAGCTGCTGTGAAGGATTTTGGTAAGCGACGGGAAAAACCATGGATCAGACCAGGAAACGCGCTCCACGCCTCGGCCCGAATCCAGAGCTCCCGCCCGGACGGTTCTTTTGGGCTTGGAGCCGATTTAGGCAGAACTCCTCCCTCCCTTTTCGATAAGGGCGAGCGTTTCAATCTGGTCTGTCTGCGGAAACATATCGAAGGGCTGGACCCGTCCGACGGTATAGCCAGCGTCGGCAAAACGATCAAGGTCTCGGGCGAGCGTCCGGGGCGAACAGGAGATATAGAGCAGTTTGGGCGTGTTCACTCCTATGACCGAGGAAAACGCCTCGGGGCTCAGTCCTGTCCGAGGCGGGTTGAGCACAATCCTATCGATAGGTGGGAGGGTGAGAGCGACCTCTTCTACCTTCTGCGCTGCATCACCATGAAAGAAACGGGTATTGTGGTATCCGTTGCGCCGGGCGTTTTCTTTTGCAACGTTCACGGCCCGTTCATTTTCCTCAATCCCGACCACAAACTGGGTCTGCGAGGCACAATACAGGGCGAGAGGACCGATTCCGCAGTACACATCAAGAACGATTTCCTGTCCGGTCATATTGCTCCACCGGACAGCGGTCTCGTAAATACGCTTCGCCATCGGTGGATTGACCTGAGAAAAAGTATCCACCGGGATGCTGAGCCGGATATGCCCTATTTGTTCGAGTAAAGAGTCTCGACCTCGCAAGGGGCGAAAGCGTTTCCCCCAGATCACATTGCCCGGCTGGTCGTTGATATTCTGAACAATGCCACTCAAAAAAGGAAACCGTCGTTCAAGCTGTCGGGTCAAGTCGTGCACCTGGGGAAAGTGCATATGCCGGGTGACCAGCAGCAGCAGCGCCTTCCGCTGCCAAAAACTATAGCGCAGGTCGATATAGCGGAGTTGGCCGGTGTCATGCGCTTCGTTATAGGGGATAATATGCAGCCGTTCTATCGCCTGTTTGAGAAAGGCGACGAGACGGTTGACCTCTTTGGGGTGGACGGGACACGCCGAGATATCAAAAACTTGGTGTGTTGCAGGGATATACAGGCCAATCTGGACTTGCCCTTTGACACTCTGCACGGCCAGCTTAACGTGGGAGCGGTAGCCAAACTTTTTGGGAGAAGCAACGGGCAGCGGAATATTGACCGCCCTGAGCGACGGAAAGGCGGCAAACGCCTCCTGCACTATGGTTTGTTTTCTTTCAAGCTGTTGGTCGTAGGGAACGGAGACGAAAGGGCAGCCGTAACAGTGCGGCGCATGCGGACAGGGCGGCTTCCAGTCGGGCTTACCGCTTATACGCCCGTTTGAACGCGACGACCCTGGGACCAACTTCTTTCTTCTGGACTGACTGTCCGGCTTCGGGGCTTGACGGGAACGCTGGGAACCGGCGTGTCTTTTTCGAGACGTGGACGGCCGCGAGGGTTTATGTTCTGACACCGTGGTAGACTACAAACCCTGCTCCTGGGTGTCAACAGAATGCGGCCTGCAGGTGAGTGCAGCGTGACCCGATGACACTCTACCCGGTGTCTCCTGTTACAGACGGGTGGAGGGTCGTCAGGCGCCTTCGGAATCTAGGATCCTGAATAGTGCTGCTCTCTCGGTACACGGGAGCGGTGGGTGCGGCGCAAGAATGCGTACAGTATCCAGGCCGGTCCGCTGATGACCAGAGCATAGATCGCGATTGCTATCGGGCCAAGCAGGCCCGCGAACAGAGACGCTACCGCAGTCACAGGTGCCAGTACGGCGAAGGTGGTCCAGGCCGTACCCGGACACCCAATCCGCCGGAGTCTGAGGCAGGCCAGGGCAAGCGGGAGGCCGCAAGGTGCCGTCACGACTAATGAAAGCCACGCATGCAGTTCTACAGGCCACGGCACACTACGGACCGGGGCCGTCGCGGCGATACCGACTGGCAGCCATAATAAGGCAAGCAGACCGAAGGCAAGGCGGCGCGTTATCGTTGGCATGTATCCATGATACACCCCGACCCTGCATTCGCCAGTAAGGCGGCGCGTTGAGTCCTCCAACGCCGTCAGCCGAGTTGATCTGGACGTTTTTGACCCAAAGGAGGGAAGGAGAAAAGGCGTGTGAATTCTGAGCCGGCCCGCTCAGGAAGCCGACTGGTATAGATGCCCGACAATTTCGGCCGCGCTCAAAAACTCAAAGCGTGTTTTGCCAATATCCTCCAGACAGACGAATTTGACTTTTCCGGCAGTGACCTTTTTGTCCGCCTCGATCCCTATCCGGAGATGCTCTTGTGCGAGATCCTGTGGGATGTCGATCGGTAAGCCGGCCTGTTTGATCAGGCGCACGACACGGTCACGTACCGCCGGCCGACACAGACCTCGTTGTTGCGACAGGTGGGTGGCGAAAACCATACCCAGCGCGACCGCTTCCCCGTGGAGAAAGCTTTTGTAACTGGTGGCACTTTCAATCGCGTGTCCCATGGTGTGACCGAAGTTGAGAATCGCCCGATAATCCCCTTCCGTTTCGTCTTCTTCCACAACCAGAGCCTTGAGTTGACAGCATGTCTTGACCACTGAGGTCAGAAGCGCCGGATTGACGCTCAGGAGTACTTTGAGTTCTTCTTCAAGCAACCCGAAGAGTTCCGGACTCAGAATGACGCCATACTTGATGACTTCTGCTATCCCTGACACAAACTCACGCTTTGGGAGCGTTTTGAGGACTGCGACATCAACCAGGACCATACGCGGCTGGTAGAATGCGCCGATCAGATTCTTCCCTGCCGGATGGTTGACGGCCGTCTTACCGCCGACACTCGCGTCAACCTGGGCAAGGAGGGTGGTCGGGATTTGGATAAATGGAACTCCACGCCGGAAGGTTGCCGCCGCAAAGCCCGTGAGGTCTCCGATGACCCCTCCCCCCAGGGCGATTAAAGGCGAGTTGCGCTCAATACGCCCTTCAACGAGCTTGTCATAGAGAAAGGTCAGCCAGGCCAAGTTTTTATGTTCTTCACCCGCGGGAATCTCTATCACCACCGGCTCGAATCCCTCAGCGGTGAGAATATTGGTCACCGGATTCCGGTAGTGTTTGCCAACATGGGAATCCGTTATCACCCCGACTCGGCCAGTGAGGAAATTTTGCTGTTTGAGGAGCTGACCTAATGTGCTGAGGATGTCTGACCCAATGTGGATAGGGTAGGATCGCGCCCCGAGGTTCAGCGTGAGCGTATCCATAGCGGCTTTTCTACACAGTCGAGTCCGCTTGGGTCAAGGCTGTCAGTGTCGCCTCTACAACCGCATCCGGGCCTAAGCTCGACGTATCAATAGTGATATCAGCGCGGGCGTAGGCTTCTGCTCTGTCTGCTAGTAGTTGTTGGATCTTTTCGAGCGGATTGGGTCCCTGTAGCAACGGACGAGTGGTATCACCCTGGACACGTTGGAGAATGACTTCGGGACGAGCGGTCAGACAAATGACCGGACCGCTCGCTTGCATGGTTCTTGCGTTTTCTCTATCCGCAATGGCTCCGCCACCCGTGGCGATCACCATCTCTTTTGCTTGACAGGCGCGGGCTATGGCGTGCCGCTCTCGTTGACGAAAGGCTGTTTCTCCCTCAGTGGCGAAGATCTGAGCAATCGACATGGCCGCTTCACGCTCAATACAGGCATCCGTATCAACAAACCTGCGGCCGAGTCGTTTTGCCAGCCGGCTGGCGACCAGGCTTTTTCCTGTTCCCATAAAGCCAACAAAAATAATGTTGCGTCCACGCCAGGAGAACATTACAATGGCTCATACGTTTGAGCGTGCGACTTGTGTGCTAGCCAGGGAGCTTTGCCGTGGCCAACCGCTCTTTTTATACCAATAAGAGCCCACCACCACCTCTTTCATCGACAACGACCTGAAGAGCGCCAACCTAAGTAGCCCATTCAGGGCGCTGTCCCACTAAGCAAAACTCCCTGGCCCTAGCGGCACATTGCCGCCCTCACCACCACCCCACCCAAAGCGTCGCCCTGCGTATGGTCTGTAGTGGGCCAGAGCGTAAAAAAATTTCTTGATTAAAGCCTGTGACAGTCCTCCATTCCTCACTTTTTCCACTGAGTTTTTTTGTATAGGGGCGGATGGGGTATGCACCCGCCCCTATATTCGTCTCTCCATTTCCACCACCACCACATCATACCCCCACTGATAGAGACGCTCGAAGGCTCGAGGCCAACTCAGTATATGCATACTTGGCGTCCAAGCCTCCGAGTGTCCCTACCATTTCCAATACAGCCTCTCCTTGTTCAGACCTTCGTTCGGTGAGAAGCCTACAAGTCTGAGAACTCTCCCAACACATCTTCCGCGCCGCCACCGTTGGATTCTCAGGCTTCTAGGTTTTTCGATTCCCCTACCACTCACATCAGCCACAACCTCCACAGTTTAACTCTCAACGCAAATTCCCCTCACTTACGGACGCGCTTCATCAGTTGCACGATCCTTCCACAATTGGTGAGCCGACGGTAAACCTGCAGGCGACACTCCAGCAACGATCTTCGGTGTCAGAAATATCAAGAGCTCATCTTTCGTTCTCCGCCCGGCCTTGCCCCTAAACAGCCAGCCAATACCAGGGGCATGACGCAGGTAGGGAATACCGCTTTCCTGGCGGTCCAGATTGTCTTGCAGGATGCCACCTAAGACAAAGGTTGCGCCCGCGCGTATCAACACTTGCGAATTCGTCGTGCGCGACAGGACATCCGGGATGCGTGGAATGGTAGAAGAATCTGCCGTCGTTGTGACACTCGAAGCCGCCAACTCGCTACTCTCTGCCTCGATATCCAAGAGAACGAATCCATCGGAGGAGATTTGCGGGGTCACCTTGAGGGTGATACCGACATCGAATTCTTCAAACGCCTCCCCACCTCCAGACGTTCCGGCTCCGCCAACGGTCAGATTCCCGGACGTCACAGGTACGCGTACTTCTCTACGCGACGTAATGAGTGCTTCGCCATTATTGAGGGTCACGACACGTGGACGCGAAACCACACGAGCTTTCCCTTCGGACTCCAGCGCACTCAGGCGCGTATTGAGGCTATGAGTTCCATCAATAGAGCCGAGGAAGAGGTCTAAGGTCGAAGCGCCGGCCGCCAGAGCAGGAAAGTTGGCAATAAAAGGGATCCCGCCAGTTCCCGTACTCCCGGCTCCCCCAACCCCAATCCGTCCGGGGAAATTGAGGCCGGTTGGCTTCCCCGTTTCTGGGCCGGCCGCGTACTGATAACCCCACTGAATGCCGAGTGAGCGGTTAATGTTTTCACTGGCGGTGACGATATACGATTCGATCAGAACCTGCGGTGTCTGAATATCGACATTGCGGATAAGCTCCCGCACCGCCTCAATATTTTCTCGGACATCACGGATAATGACGACATTTGAGGTCCCGTCGGCGACAATCGTACCTCGCGGCGACATAAGGGCAATCTGTGCCTCTTTCCCTTGATCCCTGCGTGTCTGGGAGCTTGGGGCTCCCGCGGCGGAATCGCGGGGTTCAGCCTGGCGACCAATTAAGCTGGCAATGTCTGTGGCTTTGACATAGTTGACTTTGACGTACACGGTTTCCAGGGGCGCGCGGTGCTGTTCCGCTTCCTGAGCCCCGAGCTGTGCAGTGCGTTCCGCTTCCAGACGTGTTGCAGTTGAAATGGTGACGACGTTGCCGGACTGCGCTCGCTCTAACCCGTTCGCACGCAGGACAACGGCGAGGGCCTGGTCCCACGGAACATCGACTAAGCGAAGCGTCACCCGCCCTGTCACGTCATCTGTCGCAACAATATTTAATCCACTGACGTCGGCCAGGATGCGCAAGATATCCCGAATATCGGCATCCTTAAAATGTAGCGAGATTTTTTGCCCACTATACTGTGGCTGGGACGAGACAAGCGCTGGAGTGCCTTCCTCTTCTCGAAGAGATGCTTCAGAAGGAGCCGTATCGGGGACGAATGGACGAGATTCGGGAGTCGGGAAGGCCGGTTCCTCTTTCGCTTCTGAAGAAATCGCTGGAGTCTGGGCTAACTGCGTCAGGTCAGCATTCTCGGCAATGAAAAGAATCTGGGCATCTGCGTGCTTCGAGCCGGTCGTTTTGGTTTTCCGACCGATCCGGGCAGTCAGAATCGCCGCATTGGTATCAACAGAAACCGGCGGGGGCTTATCCAGCGCCAACTCGACCACGAGACGCATACGACCTGTCGAACTGCTCACTCGGACGGCCGCAATCTGGGGATCGTCCGCCTTATACGTGGCGACCTGAGGCCGCGCCTCAATCGGGCCGGTGATATCAATAACTAGCCGGCTCGGCGCGCTGAGGGGAAAGTACTGCAGATTTTCTGGGGGACGGGAGAAGCGAAACATGACATTCCGTTGTCCCGCATCCGTAATCACACGGATCTCGTGGAGCTGGAGTGGCCCCATATACGTCGGTGTGGGCACCGGCTTTGTCATCGGTTCGGGAGGAATCGGGGTCGAAGGCCCTCCCGTCACACTCCGTGACTGATGAGTACAGGCCCCTGCAGTCAGGCAGACCCATAACGGGACTGCTATTTTCATGGTGTGTCGGTCTAACAAGCTCCGCATCCTCATCCTTATTAGGACACCGGTTTCCTACCTGTTCGGGTTGGTTTCGCCACCCGTAGGGGGTCCGTCCGCAACTGCCAGGCGTAATGCCCGCTGCCGGGCCCAACGTTTTCCGGAAAAGTTGGTCTCGTACTCTTCGACCACGATCCGCCCCGGCTCAATCGTCCGAATAACGCCACCATTTGCCCCAATGCGGGTGCCGGCTTCGACGATGTATCCAAGACCCTCCTCATCTTCTATCAGCGCCTTTGGCCGGCTAGTTTGCCAGACTACACCCACCAATTTGAGTTGCTCGAGGTGAAAACGCTGTAGTGGGGTTGTGATCTCGGCAACAACGTTCTGTTCTGGAGCGATGTGAAACGGGGACAAGAATGGATCGCGTTTTCCGACCGAATCGTAAAAATAGGCGTTTTCCGCCTCCATGCTCCCTTCCGCCCAGGCGGATGCTGTCCAGATGGATGCTCTGGACAGCTCCGGTAAGGAGAGCCCTCCTATCCAGAGATGAATGAACAGGAATATAGCGGTTGAACGCCCCATCACCATGATTCTTACTTTCTTTTCCTTTTTGGCTGAGCCTCTGCCGCTCTTTGCCGTTCGGTAATCCGTTCCCTCTCCGCTTCGCTGAGGAAGCGATAGGTTGTTGCTGAAAACGAGGCGTCGACAGCCACCTGATTGCCCACGAGATGCGGTTCTTTCATACTCACATCTGCCACGTTGACAATCCGGTCGAGACGCCGAACCTGATCAAAAAACAGGGCAATATCGTGGTACCCGCCCCGAACGGACATCTGTACCGGAACCTCGGCATAGAGGTCGTGGAGTTGCTCGGGTTGCTGTCGGAACAGGAGGACCTCGAGGCCCGCATCCTGGCCAAGACGAGAAACCTGGCGGAGCAGCTCGGGAATTTCCTTTTGCTCTGGCAGTTGGGCCTGAGCTTGGTTAAATGTGGCCTCCACTGCCCGACTTTCGGCTTCGATATGCCTGCGGTTGGCTAATATTTTGTGCAATGTGGCCCGTTCTGCCTCAAGCTCCTGAATTGTGTGCTGTATCTCAGTGATTTCTTGGGAGCGAGGCAGGTAGAACCAGAATACGTAAGCAGCGACGATGAGCGCTCCTACGCCCCCATATACGAGACGGCGTTGTGCTGTTGGCAGGTCGAGAATGAAAGCAATCATAAGACTGTCTCTCCCATCTCTTCCTGACTATACGCTGGAATTAGCGCCTCAATGAGAAATTTTTTCACCTGCCCGGCCTCTTCTCTCAGTCTTCCCCTCTGTTCTTGAACCGTTTCTCGAATTTCCACCCGCTCAAAATATGGAGAGAGTGAGAGGTTGCGCGCAAACGCAGCAATGGTCTGATTGTCTACGGCTTCGCCTTGGATTTGTGCCGTTCCTTTTGCCTCGGTGAAATGCGTCAACCATAAGAGATCTGGGGTACTCTGACTTAAATCGTCAAGGATACGGACCGAGGCAGCGCGACGCTGTGGAGAGGTGAGTGAGGTAATCGCTTGTAACCTCTGCACAAGGAGGTCCTGTTTCCTGATAAGCTCCTGTATTTCCTCGGTTTTTTTACGAACCTGTCTTATTTCGGACTCCAGATCGATGACCTGAGCACGCGCCGTCCCTATCTGTCGTGCTTGGACCACGTGGAGACGAGCGATTGCGGAGCAAGCAAGGCAGAGGACGATCCCTGCAATGATGAGTTCTTTTCTCCGAACAGGAGCGGTTTCGACTTCTTGGATCGGCAGGAGGTTAATATGGATCATTTGTCTCCAGGCCTCCTGGTTGCGAGTCCCACACTCACGGCAAGCGAGGGGGCATGTTGGGCAAGAAACTCCGTATCAACCTGACGCCCAATATTGAATGAGCGGAAGGGATTGACTATTTCGATCGGAACCTGGAGGCGTGTCCCAATAGTCGAGGCGAGTCCCGGCACCTGTGCCATGCCTCCACTTAAATAGACCGAGCCGATCGGTTCCTCAGCGGAAGCTGTCCAGAAGAAGCTCAGGGAGCGCTGGATCTCATCAAGCAACTGCTCGGAAGTGATAGACAGGGCACGGTTGATATCTTCCTTGTCATGTCCTTCCAGGAAGCCTGAAATTTTTGCTTCTTCCGCTTGCTCTCGACTGATGCCGAACTCCTGGGACAAGAGGTCGGTGAACTGTTCTCCCCCAACAGCAATATCGCCCGTAAAAGAGGAGCGCCCACCCTTCAGGATGGTCAGAGAAGAGTAACTGGCACCGATATTGATTAACGCCACCACTTCGCTTGGGTCTGGGCTGTAATTCGTCTCAAACATGTTTTCGATGGCAAAATAATCGACATCCATGATCGTCGGGATCAGGCCCGCTTCGCTAATAGTGGCGAGATAGCTATTGATAATATCTTTTCTGACCGCAACAAGCAGAACATCAATATTGCCTGTTGCCAGGTCTCTGCCCAGCACTTGATAGTCAAGGTTCACGTTGTCGAGACTTTCAGGAATAAAATTCCCGGCTTCGAATAATATGGTCTCTTCTAATGCGGCTGGCTCCTGAGCGGGAAAGGAGACCGGTTTAATAATAACCGCCGGCCCTGGAACAGCAGCGACGACTTCCTGTGTGCGGACCCTATGCTCATCAACGAGGATACGAATCGCCTGGGACACCTGATCGATATCTTGAATACAATGATTGTGAACCGTACCAGAGTGGAGTGGAATAATCCCTGCGTTCGTGATCTTGAGACGTGATCCCTGCCCACGAACCTCAACCATCTTGATTGAGCTTGAACCGATGTCGAGGCTGAGGTAGCCTTTATCCAATTCAAACGGAACCAGAGAAGTCAGGGGACTGGCAAGGCGTCCAAGAGTTTCGCTTAATAAAGCCATAACACCTTAATCTAAGTATTTCCGTCACTTACTATGCAATACAAAAACTAAATTGTCAAATGTTCAACGCTCAATGTTCCACGAATTCTCGCTTCGTTTCTGTCGCCCTTCCACTCCCCATCAGTAGAAGGAACGAATTGATTTATCGCGTTCCGGACGCTCTTCTCTCACGGGCCCAAGAGGGAGTTCGCGTTGTTGTTCCCGTAAGTAGCCGAAAAATAACAGGAATCATCGTTGGCCAATCCTCTCATCCTGGTGACATTCATTCTCAAAAAGTAAAGGATATTCTTGATATTATAGATGAAGTCCCTATTTTTTCTCAAGACATGAAAAATGTTTGGGAGTGGATAGCGCATTATTATTTTTCTTCGTCTGGCGCCGTGTTGCAGACCATTCTTCCTCGGACAGTACGTCATCAGAGTACAACATCCGTCGCATTGCCGAAAAAGAAAGGAGGGAGAAAAAAGCCGAATACGGAAGACGATCGGAGGAAGCAACTTCTTGTTGACCGTCTGAAAGAGGGTGAGAAAGAACTGCTAGCATACATCACAGAAAAGAAGAGAGCGAGCGTGAAGACCTTGCATCGACGCTTCCCTCAGTTAGCCACGAGAGGAACGCTTCAACATCTCGAATCACTGAATTTGATTCGTCTGGCGGAGTCCTTCCCCCGGCCGCGTACTATCACTGAATCCAATGAATCCATAGCGATGGCAGGGGCTTACGCTGAAGAGAGTACTCATGATTCCGGGGATAACGGCGAGCAGACCCAGTGGGACAGACTCTCTTTGACATCTGCCCAGCAAAACGCACAAAGTGAGGTGGAAAATGCCCTGAAAAAGGGGGAATTTCGCGTCTTTCTGCTGCACGGTGTCACCGGGAGCGGGAAAACCGAGGTCTACCTCAGGGCGGCTCGCTATGCCGTGAGCCAAGACAAAAGTGCGCTCTTTCTCGTCCCGGAGATAGCTCTGACCCACCAACTCGTCGCTCAGGTCCGGCAGCGTTTTGGTGGGAGTGTCGCCGTACTCCACAGCGCCATGACTGGTAAAGAACGCTGGGACGAGTGGAAACGGATTGCCCGTAGAGAAATAGCCGTTGTTGTTGGCGCACGTTCCGCTATCTTCGCTCCTTTGATGAATCTTGGATTGATTATTGTCGATGAGGAACATGAAACGGCCTACAAACAGGAAGATGGCATACGCTATAATGCGAGAGATATCGCTATTGTACGGGGTAAAATGTCGTCCTGTACTGTAATTTTAGGATCTGCGACTCCATCCCTGGAAAGTTATACCCATAGTCAAACGCAGCATTATACGGCCCTGACTCTGCCAACTCGTGTGGCCGCGCGTCCATTACCCAAGGTTGAGATTATCGATCTCCGCCGGGAGGCTCGCTCAGGAAAAACCGCCCCTATTTTTTCAACCCGCTTGCAACATGCGCTGTGGACGAACTATCAAGCCGGCAAGCAAAGCGTCTTGTTTCTGAATCGGCGCGGGTATGCGAATTACCTGCAATGCCGCCTGTGTGGCGAGACGCTCTCGTGTCCGCACTGTAGCGTCAGCCTGACGTTCCATCTTCAGCGAAAGATATTGTGCTGTCATTACTGTGGCTTTACCCGGCGCAGCCTAGAGATCTGCCCAACCTGCAAAGAGCCCGCGCTCGACGGGAGTGGGGTCGGGACAGAGCAGGTCGAGGATGCCCTGAAACATCTGCTGCCCGAGGTTCGTATTGCCCGGCTGGACCGCGACACCGTGAAGCGCCGCGGAACGCTTGATCGTGTGCTGCGGGCATGGCGAGCGCATGAGTTCGACGTGTTAATCGGAACGCAAATGGTCGCCAAGGGGCACGATGTCCCGGGCGTCACGCTGGTTGGCGTGATCCTGGCCGATGTGACGCTCAACCGGCCGGACTTCCGAGCCGCGGAACGGACTTTTCAATTACTCACCCAAGTTGCGGGTCGGGCCGGCCGTGGGCAAGACCTTGGAACCGTGATCATTCAGACGTATGCCCCGAGGCACTACAGCATCCAATGCGCCGCCCGGCATGACTTCACCCGCTTTGCCGCCCAAGAGCAGCGCTATCGTAAACAGCTTGGCTATCCACCTTTTACCCGTTTGATTAATGTGCGCTTCGAGGGACGAGACGGACAACAGGTCGAGGCGACGGCTTCCCTCTTTTTACAGCAGGTTGAACAGGCCCGACAGTCCGAGGAATTTACATCTGCAGGAGCCGCAGGTCTCCAGATATTGGGCCCCGCACCTGCCCCTATTGAACGCATCAAGGGACGGGAGCGCTGGCAGTTGCTGGTCAAGGGTCCCGACCGTCCATTGCTACACGCCCTCATAGACAAGGCGCGCGGCACTTTTGAGCAGGCCAAGCCGCCCCGCACCGTGCGGACAATCATTGATGTCGATCCGTATAGCGTGGTATAGAGAACAGCCATGATTCGCGAGATTCTGACCTTCCCGGACCTCCGCCTCAAAAAAGCGGCCAGCGAAGTCAAAAATATGGACGGCAGCCTGGAGACGCTGGTCGAGGATATGGTCCAAACCATGTATGCCGCCCCAGGTATCGGACTGGCAGCGACCCAGGTCGGTTCGCAGGACCGCATTGTAGTCCTTGATGTCAATCGGGAAGAAAAAGGCAAAGACCTGCTCAAGCTGGTGAACCCCAGAATCACGGCAAGAGAAGGCTCAATCGTCTGGGAAGAAGGGTGTCTCAGTGTGGTTGACTACACGGCCGAGGTCAAACGGGCGGCCAAGATCGAGGTGAAAGCCTGGACCCTGGACCAACAGGAGATCACCGTGCAGGCCGAAGAACTCCTGGCCGTCTGCCTCCAGCACGAACTCGACCACCTCTCGGGCAAGCTCTTTATCGATCGGATCAGTCGGCTCAAACGCGAACTCTACTCGCGGCGGGTCAAAAAATTGATCCGCGAAGGACGGCCGCTCGAACGGAGCAAAACGCCTGAGTCAACCGGAATCTGAGTTTCCTTCACCCCACCCCCTCATTCCCAATCCCTCCCGCCAGCGAGGAATCCGCCCGAGATGTCCACATCGCTTTCCCCGCCCCTCCCGGCCCGGCCGTTGCGGCTGGTCTTCATGGGAACGCCAGAGTTTGCCGTACCGGCGCTCCAAGCCCTGCTTGAGAGCGAGGACACCGTGGTCGGGGTAGTGTGTCAGCCGGACAAACCTGCCGGAAGACGGCTGGACATGCACGCGCCGCCCGTCAAGGACTGCGCCCGCGCTCACGCCGTGCCGGTCTTTCAGCCACAAAAGATTCGCACCCCTGAGGCGCTGGAACATCTCCACGGCTGGCGGCCTGACCTCATTGTTGTTGCCGCCTATGGCAAGATCATTCCCAAGACGATGCTGGACCTGCCGCCCGGTGGCTGTATCAACATTCATGCCTCGCTCTTACCCAAATATCGTGGGGCCGCGCCCATGCAGTGGGCCATTGCCCGAGGCGAGACGCACTCGGGTGTCACGATCATGCAGGTGAGCGAGCAGTTGGACGCCGGTGATATTCTGCTTCAGAAGTCAGTCGCCCTGAAACCGGACGAAACGGGCGGCAGCCTCCACGACACCCTTGCGGTGCTTGGCGCACAGGCGCTGCTGGAAGCAATGACTCTGTTCAAACAGGGGAAACTCGTTGCAACGCCCCAAGATAAAGCGGCCGTTACCTACGCTCCGTTACTAAAAAAAGAGGACGGAGAGATCGACTGGACCCATAGCGCGGTTAGCATCGAACGCCGCATCCGCGCCTTTCATCCCTGGCCGTCCTCCTTCACCTGGTTGGGAAACAAACGGCTGAAAATCCTGGCCGCTCGCCTGAGCACGGTTGAAGTTTCCGCCGCTCCCGGCACCGTTATCGACCGGCAAGACAAAGGGCTCACCGTCGCCACCGGCCAAGGCAGCCTCACCCTAAACACCGTGCAACTCGAAGGCAAAAAGGCTATGCCCATAGCCGCCTTCCTCGCTGGCCACGCCCTCAAGCCCGGTGACCGCCTCGGCCGAAATTGACAACCTATTGGCTATTTGTCTTCATTATCCCTGAAAAGCTCTCCCCACCTACAGACAAGTTTTCCCGGAGGAGAGACTATCTTTTCACCTACGTATAGGCGCATGCCGCGACAGAAGGTATAGACACCCAATTGCTGCAAGAAAAGACAAGAGCGCTTCCAGAGGGTGTTCACGAAGCTTAGCTAAAAGAATGGAAAGGTGGATAAGGACTGGACATATGAATTTGAGAGTTACTAACGCTGGCGCTCCAAAAAACAATATCCAGTTAAACAGGAGATCATAAAGCTGCCTTTCTGAGCCTGTCCCAACTTCGCCGGGATTAACTTCAGAGTGAAAAATTTCTTCCTGATCTACATTGAGTATCTGGGAAGCTTCTTGGGCAATGCGACTATTTATAATGTGAGATAATTGCCCGATTTCAAGATCTTCACGGTAAGAGAACATCAACGCCAGTGCGCTACTTATCCACAATCCCATTATCCAAATGCCGATAATCCAGTGGGGGAGGTTGCGGCCTTAAAGGTAAAAGCCAGAATAGCTATGAAGGCAGCCAACACGAAATGCTGCAAAGTTGCACGTCTCCTGATTTCCTCCTTGAGCGAAGAAAAGTCGGCTAACAGGCAGTCGAGAGATTTTTTCTTTCCTCTTCCATACGCTTCACTGAACTCGCTCTATGGGGCTAATAATCGCAGGGTTTCCTCACTACTCAGTACAGTAAAGGGCATCTCAGGCAACGCTTTGAGGAAATCACGGCTCTCAGACACCAAGTAGGAAATGGCAGCTCCCTCAAGGTGAGCCGAAATGACGGCATCTCCCTTCTTTGCCCCGCGTTGCTCCCACTGTCTGACGAGGTCTAGCCGGGCGGGGGTGTAATCCCAGGTCGCGGTTCGGGCTCTCGTCAGGGCGAGGACGACCCGTCTCATTTCTCCAGCAGTAAGGTTTCGCTGTAATTCCAGAAAAATCTGGAGCGGCATGTAAATCCGGAGGTCTGGGAGTTTGTCGAAAAGCAGGGTTTCGCAGGCAGGATAGGTGGGCTCTTTGCGCAGAGCAAAAATCCACACCTTTGTAGCTATAGCGACCGCCTCATCCCGGATAGAGGTCACGGGCGATCTGCTCCCGAAGGTCGCTGAGTTCTTGTCTCACAGCGTCGGCAGACTGAGACAGTTTCCCTTCTCGTGCCAAGCGAGCGCGGTAGTCTTGGGAAACCTGTTCCAGTGTTTCTCGGGTGCTTGCATGGCTATCCAGCCCCTCAACAATTAAGCTATCCAGGAGGTCTTCAACCGGGCGGTGTTCCATGCGCGCGGCTTGTTGTATCTGCTCATACCTGTCTTTTGACAGCCGCAGAGTCACTTCCACTGTTTGGTCACCGCTGCTCATTGGACACTCCTTTGGATAGTAAGAGTCTCGCGCACGCCTTTTCTCCAGGATTGAGAAATGAAGATACTGAGCGTACTAGGGCGTGTTCACACTAAACATGCCGCGGTATGCACCTGTAGTGGTTCGATGCGCTGGCCACCCCAAGATGTGTCGTGGGGAATGTGCAGGAGTGGTAGCGGAATAGGCATGATCAATGAATTCAATAAGTTATAGCGTTAACAGGCCCTAGAAGCCGTCAAGCTGAATTGTCTCTACTGTTGACGGGCGGGCAGGGGATGTGAAAGACAGACACAGCAGTATCGAGAATGTCAGATCAAGTCAGAATGTGATTCTTATACTGCTGAAAGCCGGAAGGAGAACGACTATGGCAAAGCAATTCTCGATGGACGATGTCAAGGCACTAGCCGAGAAATACAAGAATTGGGGCAAGTGGGGACCCGACGATCAGCTTGGCACCCTCAATTATATTACCCCGCAAAAACTCATCGACGCTTCCCGGCTGGTCAAGCAGGGCAAGCTGATCTCCCTGGCCATCCCGTTTGATGACAAGGGCCCTCAGACCGGTTCGTTCGGACGCTTCAACCCGATCCACTTCATGCTCCAGGATGGCGGAGATATCAGCGTTGGCGCGCAGGACCATATCCCCAATCTTCAATACACGGACGACGCCGTGACCATGCCGCTCCAGTGCGCTACGCAGTGGGACGCGCTGGCCCATATCCTGTACCAGGGCAAAATGTATAACGGCTATGCAGCCAGTGAAATCAACAGCACCGGTGCCAAGAAAAACGGTATGGAAAACGCGAAAGATAAAATCGCCACGCGCGGCGTGCTGCTTGATATTCCGCGTTACAAAGGCAAGCAGTGGCTCGACCCAGGCGAGGCTATTTATCCCGCGGACCTCGACGGGGCCGCGGAGATGGGCAATGTTAGCGTTGGGACGGGTGATATTGTCCTGATTCGGACCGGCCAGATTGGCCAGGTTCGAGCCGAGGGTAGCTGGGGTGAATACAGCGGTGGCTCAGCCCCCGGCCTTGGCGTGGATTGCGCCACCTGGATTTGTGAAAAAGAAATCGCCGGCTATGCCACGGACACCTGGGGAACCGAGGTTATTCCCAATGAAACGTCGGAGATCTTTCAACCCCTGCATATGATCTTGATTGTCCATGCCGGTGTACTGGTGGGTGAGATCTTTGATCTTGAAGGGCTGGCCGAGGACTGTGCCAACGACGGCGTCTACGAGTGTATGTTTGTGGCTCCGCCGCTGCCGATCACCGGTGCCGTCGGCTCGCCGATCAATCCGCAAGCCATCAAATAGTCTGGAGAATTGTTATGCCAGAAGCGGCTGATTTACACTCCCAGCGCATTCAGGCTCAAGATGACCCAGTTGAACTGCTCTACGAGCGCGGGGTCACCGACGGCCTGCCCGTTGTGCCGCCGACCGAAGAGCGTGTCACGCGCATGCTGGCGGCAACGAACCGTGACCCCCAGGAGATCATTGGCGAAATCGGACCAAACTACGGTCGGGCCAGCGTCGAGAAGATTGCGATTAATGCGGTCATGGCCGGCTGCCACCCTTTGTATTTCCCGGTAGTGCTGGCTGGGGTTGAGGCCATGTGCGAAGAGCAGTTCTGCATACACGGCATCAATGTCACAACCTTCTCGGCCACGCCTATGGCCATCATCAACGGACCGATGCGCCATGAGATCGGTATCAACTGTGGCCATAACGCCCTTGGCCACGGCTTTCGAGCCAATGCCACCATAGGCCGGGCGCTACGGTTGATCATCATCAACATCGGTGGGGCCAAGCCGCACGAGATTACCAAGGCGACCATGGGCCATCCGGCACAGTACACATTTTGCGTGGGAGAGAATGAAGAAGACAGCCCGTGGGAGCCCCTCCACGTGGAAAAAGGCTATACCGCCGACCAAAGTACGATTACCCTCTTTGGCGGTCACTCACCCATGCAGATCAACGACCACGCCAGCCGCAGTGCGGAACAATTGGCCCTGTCACTCGGCTGGACCATGGCTGCGCTGTGGAATCATAAAAACTATCCGCTGTTCTCCGATAGCGTACTGGTGGTAGGCCCTGAACACGCTAAAACGTTTGGCCAAGACGGCTGGTCCAAGAACGACCTGCGCCAATTTCTGTACGAAAAGATTCGGCGGCCTTTGCGCGAACTCCGTCCCGGTGTCAACGGCGGTGAGGGCGTGGGGGTCAGCATGCTGCGCACACCGAAGAAAGACCGTGAGCCCCCAACCGATGACACGCTCTTTCCGAAGTTCCCTAAAGCGGAGAACATTGTTATTATCGTAGCCGGCGGCACGGCTGGTCGATTTTCCGCTGCGGTCCAGGGTTGGGCCGGGTTTGACGCCGGCAGCCGGATTACAACCAAGGAGATAAAAAAGTAAAGAGGAGGTACGCTATGGGCGAGATGTTACTCGATCCGACCGATACGGTCGAACGTTCGCAAAAAGACTTTGCGCCTCGGCTGGACTCGCTGTCCGGGACAACCATCGGCTTGCTCGATATCAGCAAAGCAAAGGGTTCCTTTTTCCTCGATCGTGTCGAGGAGGTGCTCCGCGAGCAATATGGAGTCAAAGAGGTGTTGCGGCGCATGAAGCCGACGGTCACGCGACCGGCACCCGAGCCGATTCGGGTAGAACTGCGCGAAAAATGTGATGCCGTCATTGAAGCCCTCAGCGATTGAGGGGCCTGCATCTCGTGCAGTTCGCACGATGTCATCCACTTTGAAGAAAACGGTATCCCAACGGCAAACGTCACCACGACGGAATTCATTGGTGCGGCCAACGCCCAGTGCTCTGCGCTTGGGATGGCGCAGTATCAGCCTATTCTGGTTACGCATCCGATTCAGCCCAAGACCGAGGACGAAGTCAGAGCCTTGGCGGATCAGGTCATTGACCAGATTATCGGTAAGCTGCTCAAACATAGAGAACAGCAGGCGGCATAGACTGCGCTCACCGAGCGGCGGAGTCGGTAAAAAAAGAGGCAGCCCCATGTAGACTGCCTCTTTGTGTTTGAAAAGAAGGGTCTTATTACGCTGCTTCTTTGAGTCGCGGCCGGACGATAATGGGGTGGTGTAACGCCCGTTGTGGAATTTCGACCGGTCGCTCGGCTTTCTGTTTGTTGAGGCCACGCCGGATATATTCGGGATCAATCCCGAAGACAGAGCAGATGTTCACAAATGAGAACGGCCAGTGATAGTCGTCCGTAAAAAACCACTGCTCCGCTTCCCGTGCGATACGATAATCACGAAAACGGGGCGTCCCAAACTGTTTCTGAAAGCACTCAATCGCGTCCTCCAGAACGGCCTGCATGAGCTCAACTTCTCCGCGGCCGTGGTAGTGCGGCCGTGGTGAGCTGTGGAACTGTTCGGGTAAAACGGCTGCCGGGACAATAGCTTCCCGCTCCGCCAGCCTCCCCGACTCAAAGAGAAAATGCCCCGCTTTTGCATCGGGGTCCGATGTTCCGTGAGAAGAAGCGGTATCGATTCCGCGTAAGTCAGTACCGGTGGACGCTTTTTTCATGTATCGATCCTCCCTGATCGCTTTCCTATCCTTTGTAACCTTGGGCTTCTCCCTCTTCTTACTCTCAATAGACGTTTCCCACTTAATAAAATTCATACTGTATGAATAATAATTAGACATACTTGCTCTTGATGTCAAGCGGTGCTTGTGTGTACATCGGCACGTCTGGACTCATCATGCTGTAAGGAGCTTGGCACGTATGCCCACATACATCTCTTTTGCTGATAACGCAGAATGGATCGGTACCGTTGGGGTTGGTCTATTGCTAGGGGCGTTTTTCCTCAATCTCTTTGGCTGGATGAAGACCGATTCCAGAGCCTATCAAGTGCTCAATGCCCTTGGAGCCGGGGTCGCCTGCTACGCCTCATATCTAATTGACTTTCTTCCTTTTGTTGTCCTGGAAGGAACTTGGAGCATTGTTGCCGTCAGTGCGTTCATCCAAAACCGACAGTCGTGAACACGTCCCCCTTTCTTGCGAAGCCCCGGACTCTTACTCTACCATTTAGACGAAAGAGGGTTGCTTATGGATGGAGGAGCCGCTGTCAAGCGGAAACGAGCCACATCACGTTTTGTCCGCAACACCTTCCTGACCGGACTGCTGATCCTTATCCCTCTAGTTGCGACGTATTTATTGGTCGCCTTTTTGTTTGACCTCCTCAGCGGAGCGGGCGCGCCCATCATGCGGACCCTGTTTGGTCCGCTCCAGCAGCTTGAGAGCTTTTGGTGGCTGGAGCCGATTACGCCTGTGGCCAACATTGCCTTAGCCCTAGCTATTATCTTTCTCTTGGGTCTGGTGGGAACCAACTTTATCGGACGACAGATTTTGGATGCCGTGAATACCTTGATCCTGCGCCTGCCCCTTGTGAGCGGCGTTTATAGCGCGATCAAACAAATGGTAGAGACCTTTCAGGAGCCGTCCGGCAGTTTTCAGCGCGTCGTCCTCCTCCAATATCCACGCAGGGGGATGTGGGTGATGGGGCTGGTTGCCACGGAACGGGACGACACGCTGGGACTCTCCTCTGCCCCGCAGCTCCTCTCCGTCTTTATTCCGACAACGCCAAACCCAACTTCTGGGTTTCTGGTTATGGTTCCGCCGGAGGAGGTCGTTGACGTCGATTATACCGTCGAAGAGGCGTTCACATTCATCGTTTCTTCGGGCATTGTTGGCGAGCACTTCGCTCAGAAAGAGGGGGGAGACCCGGAGGAAGCGACGGCGGTCGAACTGTAATCCAGGTTGACACTCACACAGCGCGCCAGACTTGGGCGGCGAAAAACAGGAGAGGGTTTACAGATGGACAAGATCGTTATCAAAGCCTGTCTGAATGGCATGCGTGGTCGCGAGCAAAACCGGAACGTCCCATGGACGCCACAAGAAGTTGCGGCTGAGGCCCAGCGCTGCGCGGAGGCGGGCGCGTCCATCGTTCATATCCATGCCCGCGCAAATGATGGTGGCCTCAGCTATGATCCCGAGTGGTATGCGGAAGCCGACCGCCTGATTCGGGAACAGACCGCTCTTATTATCAATCACACCACCGCGCGCCTGCCAGACGCGTCGATTGATCAGGTGTTACGCTATCTCCGTGAAACGCCTGACCCGGTTGATATGATCTCTCTCAACACCGGGAGTATCGCGATCAATACGCCGCTGGTGAATGGCACCCGACAAACGCTGGCGCTTCCGAACTCCTATGAGGATATCCGCCAGACCATTCTTGTGTGTCGCGAACGCGGCATAGTCCCTGAGCCGACCGTCCTCGATACGGGTTTTTTGTCCAATGTCGCCATGTTTGTCGAAGACGGCCTGCTGCCCGCTCCGCGCTATCTCCTGGTTGAGTTCTCAGGACGATTTGGTGCTGGCTTTCAGATCATGCCGGGCACGCCGCGCAGCTATACCTATATAACGGACTGCGTCAAAGAGGTCTTTCCGCATGCCACCTGGATTGCCCACGGTATAGAGGACAGCGTCTTCACCATTGCCAGTCTGGCGATTACCACCGGCGCACACGTCCGGGTGGGTTTCGAGGACCGGGCAACCCGTATTGATGGCTCTATAGCGAGCAGCAGCGCTGACTACGTTTCGTGGGTGACCGAAGTCGCCCGAGCACACGGACGCGAACCAGCCACGCCTCAGGAAGCGCGACAGATTCTTGGCGTGCCGCACCATCCATAAGAAAGCGCCCGGAAGGGAGCCAGAAGGTAAACCGTATGACGCCCCCATATTATAAACAGCACTGGATTGAGATCGATGCGGCACGCCTGTTGGTCTATGAGTCCTTATTACGCTACGAGCCGCGCATGGAGCCGTTGCTCGCCCCGCTTGAGCTCCAACCCGGTCTGTCTGTTCTGGATGTCGGCTCTGGTCCCGGCTCGACCACACTGGAACTGGGGCGACGGGTCGGTCCCACAGGAAGAGTCGTTGGCGTTGATATTAACACGGAGTTTGTCGCCCGAGCCGGCACAAAAGCCCTGGAGGTCGGCCTACCGCAGGTCAGCTTTCAGCAGGCCGATTTTCCTCCCCTGCCCTTTGATTCTGAAACGTTTGACCGGGTCTTTTGTAAAAACGTCCTCGAATACGTAGACTCTGCCCAGCAGACCGTTCAGGACATTGCGCGCGCCACTCGGCCGGGTGGAGTCATTGTGCTCATCGATAGTGACTGGGAGATGCTCGCCCTGGACGTGAGTGACGAAGCCTTACACGACCGCGTACTCGCAGCGATCACAACGACCGCCATGCGCGAGCCGCGTATTGGACGCAAGCTGCGCCGGTTGTGTACCCTCGCTGAACTCCAAGACATCCGGGTAAAGATATTCGCCAGCCCCGACGTCAAAGGGCACGCCATGCGCATGCTGGAGAACAACTGGCACCAGTACGCCTGCGACTCGGGCAAAGTGACCCAGGCCGAGGCAGACGCTTGGCGGGAAGACGTTCGTTTGCGGCTGAAGAACGAAGAATACTGTTTCTGCTTGCCCCAGTTTGTGGTGTCCGCGCGAAAAGCGGCTTAACGAACAGGCCGCAGGAGGAAGCGAGGTAGCCGGAATACTACTTCGCTTCCTGACCCATCATAGCGATTCACCGCTCCTGCCAGGGCATCTGCTGCTCAAAGGCATGGCCGGCACGCAAGAGGGTGGCGTCATCAAAATGGCGTCCGGTCAGCATGAGGCCGACCGGCAGACCGTCAACCTTCCCGCAGGGAACAGTGAGTGAGGGATGACCGGTCATATCAAACGGTGCCGTGTTGCCGAGCATATTCCAGCCAAATTGCAGCGAGTCGAGCGGCCCCATATCGGGAACATAGCGATGGGCCGTCATTGGCGTCGTGGGCATGACCAGGATGTCGAAGCGTTCAAGGACCTGATCATAGGCGGCCTGGAGGGCGCGGCGTTGGTTTTGGGCCTTGGCGTATAAACGGCCATAATAGGCTTGGTTCAGATAACTGCCGACCAGGGTCACAAACTTGGCTTGGTGGGGCAGGTCCTGGGCCTGGGCCTTGAGCGATTTGCCCAGGGTGTTCATCAGGCTTTCATTGTATAAGCCCTTCCAGTGGTAGCCGACACCGTTGCCATACACCAAAGCCGTCATCCCTTCAGCAATTAAGGCCCAGGTAATCCCACCGGCTTCAAGATGGGCCGGAATAGAGACTTCTTCGGCTTGGGCTCCAAGGTCCTGTAAGGCGCTGACGGCGGCGTGGACCTTGGTGTCAACGCCCGGCTGGGACACAGGTGTCCCAAACCCTTGTGTGACGACACCCAAGCGAAGACCCTGGATGTTCTGACCCAGGACTTGCGTGTAGGGCTGCACCGGAACCTCGGATTGGCGTGGGTCGAGCGGGTCCTTACCGGCAATGACTTCAAGCAGCAGGGCGGTGTCTGCCACAGTCTCGGCCATCGGACCGGTGTGGTCAAAGGTGTTATCGATCCCGACGATACCCGTGTACGGAACGAGGCTATGGGTTGGCTTGAGCCCTACAACGCCGCACCAGGATGCCGGAATGCGAATGGAGCCCCCCTGGTCCCCGCCGATAGTCAGGTCAATATCATCATACGACAGTGCGGCACCCGAGCCGCCGGACGAACCGCCAGCCATATGGTCGGGATTATGCTGATTACGGGTCGGGCCATAGGCGCTGGTATGGCCGCCACCCGAGAAGGCAAAATTGTCCATATTCAGGATGGCGGTAATCTCGCCGCCAGCATCAAGGATGCGGGTGATAATAGTGGCATCAATGTCCGGCACATAGCCGCTCAGCACCAGGGAGGCACACGTCATGGGAATACCGGCAATACTCACGTTGTCCTTAATGCCGAGGCGCTTCCCGGCCAGCTTGCCCGAAGAGGCACCCTTGATGGAACAGCGTCGGACTATGGCGTTGAGCGGGTCGTCCGCACGGCTCGGACGGCTACCGGGCTCGCGCTCACGATAGCCAATCTCCGGCAGGTTCGCGGGCGCCTGGTCGAGCGCGTCCAGGGCGGCAAACATATCCGGCAGCATGGCCTCATACGCCTCGGCCTCTTCCGCACTCAACTCGAAGTGGTTGGCCTGAGCCAAACGGTGGAAATCGTCTGTGGTCGGTTTGCGCAGTGGCATACTATCCTCCCTTTCGCGACGTATTCTTTCCTTTGGACATGGCACACCTTGGCGGACTTTGTCCAGTGGAAACGCCGGAATCAAGGAATTTTTGCTGGATGGGCGGGCAAAGAGTATGCTAGAAAGCTGCCTAGCAGCGTACAGTCACCTTCGCTCAAAAGGAGTTTTGCCATGCCACTGTCCCACATCCGCGTGATTGACCTGACCCGCGCCCGTGCCGGACCGACCTGTGTGCGCCAGTTGGCCGATATGGGCGCTCAGGTGATAAAAATCGAGCAGCCCCAAGACGATGGCGAATGGGGTCGGCACGGCTTCGATTTTCAAAACCTGCACCGCAATAAGCGCTGCATGGTGCTCAACCTGAAGGATAAGCGCGGCAAGCAGATTCTGAAACAGCTCGTCAAAAAATCAGACGTGTTGGTGGAAAATTATCGGCCGAATGTCAAAAAACGTCTCGGTATCGATTACGAATCGCTCCGGCCGCTGAACCCACGGCTTGTCTACGCCAGTATATCTGGCTTTGGACAGACCGGGCCCTATAAAGATCGCCCCGGCTACGATCAGGTTGCCCAGGGAATGGGAGGGCTGATGAGCATCACCGGGCAGCCCGGAGGCGGCCCGGTCCGCGCCGGGATTCCAGTGGCCGACCTGAGTGCCGGGCTGCTGGCCGCCCAGGGTATTTTCGTTGCCCTGCTCGAACGCGAACGGTCAGGAGAAGGCCAGTGGGTCCATACCTCACTGCTGGAAGCCATGGTTACTATGCTTGACTTTCAGGCCACGCGCTGGCTCATGGGCAAAGAAGTGCCGCCCCAGGCCGGCAATAATCATCCAACCGTGATTCCCACCGGCACCTTCAAGGTCAAGGACGGTCACATCAATATTGCTACCACCAACCATATGTGGAAGCGGCTGTGTGAGGTGCTGGGTGATGCCGCCCTGGCCGAAGACGAACGGTTTTCCTCGCCGGGCAGGCGCTCGAAAAAACGGGACGCGCTGACCCCTATTCTTGAGGAGAAACTCAAAGACAGGACCGTGGACGAATGGATTGATACGTTGAACGCGGCTGGCATTCCGTGCGGCCCCATTCTGTCTATTGATCAGGTTTTTGACAATGAACAGGTCCGGCACCTTGGGCTCGCGCATGCGATTGAGCACCCAGTACTTGGGCCTATCCAGATTCTTGGTCTGCCGGTAACACTGAGTCGGACCCCAGCCAGCATTCGCACGCCGACCGCGGAGAGAGGTCAGCATACGGACGAAATTTTGAGAGAGCTGGGGGTGGACGAGGCAGAGATCGGGCAGCTTCGCAAGGACGCGGTGATCTGATCCGCCGCCCTACTTAAAGGCGTGAAAGGTCAGGATGGTGAACGTCTCCCGCACGTGCGGGATCTTCTGAATCTGCTCGGTCACCAAATGTGACAGGTCCTCAAAGTCATCGACGTAGAGCTTGACCAGCAGATCATAGGCTCCCGAGATGGAATACGCCTCAGAGAAGCTTTCCAAATCGGTCACCCGATCCGCGACCTCGGCCAGGGTGCCCGGTTCCACTTTCATCATTAAGAAGACAGCGCGCATAGCCTTTCTCCCGATAGTGGTCAGAGGTCATGAAAATTGTACCAGGCGAGGCCGCTGAACTGCACCCCGCCTGGATTCCTTCACATACTTTGGCTTACTGCATGTCGCCCATCAGGTCGAAATGCACTGTGCGGTGTGCGAAAAGCCAGCGATCGCCTTGTTTGACAAGCCGGTCCTCATAACGACCGGCAATACCGTTGACTAACGCACTCTCACCTTTGGAGCGGACCACGACGATATAGCTCTTTGCGGTCGCCTGCTCTCCATCGACTTTGATGATTTCGTTCATCACACAATGCTTGAGCATGGGCGCGCCGTCTTTCATCGCCATCCGACCGGGAACGGTATCAACAAAAGCTCGCAGTGCCTCTTTGCCCGTATGCACACCGGCGACCTCTCCACCGTCAAAGACGCCATCCTCAGTGAACAAATCGACCCACTGGTTAAACTCACCACCATCAAAATGATAGCAATAGTTTGCGATCGTCTCGTGAATCGCGTCCTTTTCTTCGAGTATAGATGCCATAGCATACCTCCTTATGTTGTTTTGTTCGTGTATCTCGTTTACTCTCCGCAACGGTAGCGAATCCAGTAGTAATTCCTGACTATTTTGGCGTTCTGCTGGACGTTGTCTTGTTGTTGGCTCTGAGTTTCTTCAGAATTTTCTCCCTCATTGACCACCTGATAATTGGGGCAGTCACTCTCGATACTGGCCAATAATGTTGCTCTTACTTCTTCCTTGGGACGACTCCCCAGCGGCTTCATTCCGTCCCAATTCAGTTCAAAGCGGGCAAATTCCATACGTTTGGCCCGAATAGGCGAGTCGATTGTGGATTTGGCACTCAAAAACGGCACTGAGAGCGTGGGAGTCTTTGCCGAGCCACAGGCGAGAGTGAAAAGGACGCTCGCAGCAAGGACGGACCATACCAGTTTCTGCATACTATTGCCCTCTTGTTGTCCCGTACCGGCCGGCCTCACACATCATCAATACCAGGACAAAGAGCGTAGCATGCGCCGCTACCGTTCTGCCAGCGTCTTCCGGGGCGTGCGTCCATCCTACGTTCGGGTGCCTTCTCCTTCCCTCTTTTTTATTATAGTGAGGGAGGCGACAGCCTATGGAAACAGCGCTCGAAAATCTCCTGAATCGACTGTTGGAAGCGGAACGCGCGGGTCATGCGCTTCTTGATACGTTGATACAGACCACTGCCGATTCAGGCCTTAAATCTTTATTTGCCAGTTTCACCGAAGTTGAGGTCAGCGATGTCTCTGTCCTGGAGGGACTCATCCGGCTGCACGGTGGAACGCCGTCCACGGCGACCGGAGATTTTGCGCAAAAAGTCCTCCGGATTGAGGACCTCCAGGGTCAGATTGACCTTTTGTCACGAGGCCAGGCGTGGGTCGCTCGCACGGTTGAACAAGCGCTCGATTTACACCCTCCTCCAGATATCGCAGCCTTTCTCAAGGAGATGGCAAATCGTCATCGACATAATGTGGAGTGGGCACGCGCGGAAGCCATACGGACCCTTGAGCACTAAAACGAATCAGCGCTTGCCCCTTTTGCTGGGCGGCTTGATTCTTCTCCAATTCCTGAGCATGGAGGCGACCGTTCCTCTGGATACAGCCGTCCACCAATGGTTCCAGTCGGTTCGGTCGTGTCATCTCGTCCACATCGGCATGCAGTGTAAAGACTCTCCTCTCTGGTATCTGATTGTATTCGGTGGCCTGGGCATCTGCGTGCTTGGGCTGCAACGGCGTTGGACGGATATCGCTCACGCCTTGCTCATTGTCTTGAGCGGGTCTTTTCTTTCGGAATTGCTGAAAACCGGCCTGGACCGCGCCCGGCCCAGCGCGTTGCCAGCGTGGCTCGTTGGTAATAGTTTTCCCAGCGGGCATGTGATCGGCGCGGTCCTCATCACCGGAACCTTGATTTTTTTCTTGGCTCGCAAAGATGTCCCCGTATGGCTCAGGGTGTGGGGCAGTGGGATTGCGCTTTGCCTGTCGGGCGTGATCATTTGGCAGCGGCTCTATCTTGGACATCACTGGGCGACTGATATCATTGGCAGCCTCCTCATTGCCGGCGCGTTATTGAGTGTGGCTCTGCGCCCTCCCGTATTCTTGCAGTCCGCCCGCCATGTCGTCTGCCTGGGTCTTATCTCCTTACTCCTCTATCAAATATTCTATTTTTTCCCGCAGACACGGGTGCTTCTGCCGTCTGTCCGGTCTCTTCAGACCGCCCCACTTGCCAAGTTCTCTTTTGGGGAAAAAGCGCTACAGGGAGACTTCAGTGGGGACTGGGGTCGGCATACCCAAGAGCCGATTGGTCTAATCTCCTGGGCTCGGCAGGGCGACGCCCGTATTACCCTGACCGCCCCGCAAAGTGAGGGGGCTGCCCTCCACGTCGTCGCTCGGCCATTTGTGAAATCAAAGGCGTATACCTGCTTCCCGCTTGACATCATCGTGAACGGGCAGTTCGTCCAACGCCTGCTCCTGTATAGAGGCTGGCGTGAATACACCATCCCGCTTCCGAACGGTTGGATTCGTCCCGGAGACAATACCATTCTGTTCCGGACCGGGGAGGACTTCCCCATGGATGAGGCTGACCGGCGGACCATAGCTTTCCACTCGGTACAGCTTTTATAGGGGCGACAAATCGATCTCCCCAAACGGTGCCACGGCTTCTTCGAATTGCCTGAATTCCTCCGCATTCCAGGCTCCGGCCAAGTGGCGAAGCCCGTTGCTGCGGCTGCCGCTCGTCGAGATGCCAAGGGCCTCCTGCATCAAGGACAGCACGGTCCGGTTCAGGGAGAGCCCCCGGCGTCGCCTTTCCGCATCAAGGGCTGAGGCCAACTCCGCCGGTACGTTACGGATGGTCATGGTCTTCACCTGAGCCTCCTGTGAGCAGTCCAAAATGACATCATTCAGCGCAGTCTGTGCAGGCTTTATAGTGCAGTCAACAAGATGTCCAAATGGGTAGTGATTCAGTTTCAAATCGCCCCTGCCCTCTGTCGGTGGAGCGCCCCCCCTCCCTCTCCCAGGGCCCCCTGCGCCCCTTGGGAGGGCGGCCATCTTGGCCGCCATGCGGGCCGGAAGCCCGCACTCCTGGAGCACCACCCCTCCGAGGACTCACGAAACAATGTGCCTCACACGTCCTGGGGGAGGGAATTTTTGGCTCCCTCTCCCCTGGAGGGAGAGGGCTGGGGTGAGGGGGAAATGCAAACTGAACCACTACCCCAGAGACTCGTCCCTTGTGCGCTGCCGGACGAATACATACAAGAGCATGGTGTGAAGGAATGCTCATGTCTGCCGCTCCCGCTGTCAAACCAAAAAACCTGACCGAGTACTACGCCGCTCTCGAAGCCTACGGGAAGCAGGGCGTCACGCACGAGGGGGCGCTACGGTCCGCGTTTCAGAATCTGCTGGCCGAAACCGGCCGGCGAACCGGTTGGACGCTTATTCCAGAATTGGCGAGCGGTTCCATTCGGCCCGATGGAACGTTTCGTGATGAGTACTTCCTCAACCGTGGTTACTGGGAGGCCAAGGACACCAATGACAACCTTGAGGCCGAAATCCAGAAGAAAATAGCCAAAGGCTACCCGCTCACCAACATTATCTTTGAAGACACTCAACGCGCTCCCAGGCGTGACCTGAAACGCATGTACACCCAGCAGTTATTCGCCAACGAAGTCATGCTGCTGCCGTACTATATTGCCGCCCTCAACATCGAGCACGCCTATTACGAACGCACCGGCGCGTATGAACAGTTCGACGGCCTGTGTTTTGTGGACACCCTCGAACTGGCAGAGGGCAGCGAGCAACAATTTGCGTTTGAGCTACGATGAGAGTCAAATACGCCGAGCGCCTTATAGACCTTTCACGAGGATGAGTCTTTACTTCGACGGTCTTTTGAAGCATCGGCAGTATCAGCAACATTATTATTTTCCTACATCCATGACTGAAAGAGAAAACCAGACGATAATTGCTGGTGGGTATGGACGCAAAGAATTTTCACTGTTTTCAGCAAACACCCCCTCAGACCTGAACTTTTACGCTGACCCTGCTCAATGCTTTCCTTTCTACGTCTACAACGAAGACGGCACGAACAGGCGTGAAAACATCTCCGACTGGTCACTCAAACAATTCCAAGACCATTACCACAATCAGAGCATCACAAAATGAGATATTTTCTATTACGTGTACGGGCTGCTGCACCACCCCGGCTATCGGGAAAAGTTCGCCGCCAATCTGAAACGCGAGCTACCGCGCATTCCGTTTGCCCCGGACTTTCAGGCGTTTACGTCCGCCGGCAAGCAGCTTGCTCGGCTGCATCTCGCATACGAAACCCTTGAACCGTATGACCTGCACTGGATCGAATCGGACGACGTGCCGCTCTCGTACCGTGTAGACCGCATGAAACTCAGCAAGGACAAGACCGCCCTCATCGTCAACGACTCGCTCACCCTATCCGGGATTCCCCCAGACGTATTCGCCTACCGCCTCGGCAACCGCAGCGCCCTGGAGTGGATTATCGACCAATACCGCATCAAGACCGACAAACGTAGCGGTATCCGCTCCGACCCCAACCGCCCCGACGACGAAGAATACATCGTCCGCCTCGTCGGCCAAGTCGTGCGTGTCAGCCTGGAAACGGTGGAAAGAGTGCGGGGGTTGCCGGAGGAGAGTGGGGGGTGAGATTTCGGAATGCTAGGGTTGGAGAGGTCACTTCCATTGTACGTGCAGAAGGTGCAGGCTAGTCTGTAGCTGAACAAGAAAGGGTAGCCTATGCCAGAGCATTCCATAACGCTCACACTCCCTGATGCCGTCTACCGGCAAGCTCAGCGGGTCGCAAAAACAACGCAGCAGGCCATTGAAGAGGTCGTGCTAACATGGATACGTCCCGCTCCAGAAGAGGAACTGGTGGGACTTGAGGCGTTATCGAGCGACGAGTTGCGCGCCGTCACCCAAACCACCATCTCTCCGGTACGCATTCGCCGCCTGCAAGACTTGCTCACTGCCCAACGCCAACGGAACCTCACCGAGGACGAGCAACAGGAAGCGGCACAGCTTGTTGAACAGGAAGACCTGCTGACTCTTCGCAAATCGAAAGCGCTGTTACTCCTCAAGCAGCGAGGCGCTTCGACCAAGGACCTCCACGCCTCCGGCGCGTGATGTGGAATGGCGTATATTCCCCCTGCGTTACGCGAAGGAGTTGTTGAGCGGGCGCAACATCGTTGTGAATACTGCCAGAGTCCGGAGTTGGTTACTGGTGGTCCTTTGCATATAGAACACATTTTCCCAGAAGCCCTTGGCGGCCTGACAACGCCCGACAATCTGGCTTTAGCCTGCGCTCGCTGCAATCTTCAGAAAGGCATGCGGACGCATTATCGAGACCCGATCAGTGAACGGCTGGTACTCCTCTTCAATCCTCGTACTCAAAAATGGTCACGCCACTTCACTTGGAGAGGTAACGGGACACACCTTCAAGGGCGAACCCAGGCGGGGCGAGCTACCGTGAGTGCCCTTAATATGAATCATCCAACTATTGTCCGAGCACGTGGTATGTGGATCAGTCTGGGCATTCATCCTCCTTCTGACGGATGAGCCTCTGGGTCCTTGATACGGGTATACCGAGCCTGTGGCCGCGGGGTCCTTCGACTTCGCTATCGCTACGCCTGTCCTGAGCGCAGTCGAAGGGCTCAGGAAGAACGGAGAAGAGGCCCGTCAGTCCTGAGCGTAAGGCGCAACGCGCCTGAAGTCGAAGGACGGATAGCAAGCGTCATGTAAAAATGCCGGATTTTCAGTGGGACCAGTTACCCGTCGTCCACTCTTCTTCACGAAAAAAGACAAAGGAACACAACTGCTCCGGGTCTTCCCGTTCTTCTCGTTCAAGGACTCGGAGGGATGCCGCGTTGCATTGAGCAACGATATCTTGCCAGTGGGGTTCTTTCAGAAAAGCTGACCAATCTGCCGAATTGATTGGAATGCGAGGCTGAATCTTGCCCGCTCGGATATGCACAAAGTCTATTCCTATAGCAGCGACCCTCTGACTTGAGCATTTCTCAACGATACGAGTTGCCTCTTGTAACGGAAGATAGCGCTCATTTCTTCCAACGACTTTTTGGTCCTCATGACTCTCAACGCGTTGGTCAATCGTGCCCATAGGCCACCTCGCTCGTCAGAACGGACTCTGCCAATCGGGATTATTTAATCATACGTGCCGAGCAATGGCCTGTATAGAACGGAAAGACGGCTTCCTCGTCTGTTGTGAAACGGCACTTTTCTCATTACACTCAGCCAAGTGGCACGAACCCCTCGGACGGTGTTGGCTCCTCGCTCTTTAGCTCAGTCTCGGGTCATTGCGAAGGGGAATCGTATCCGGGACGTTCAGCGCTTGGTGGAGACATATGGTGGCCGAAAATCGAAATGGGTCAAAAAAAGTAGCCTCCCATTCGATATAGGGAAGAGTCGCTACGAATATCATTGGTACGAACATCCAGGCATTGGGCGCGTTGAGGTAAGACGCAAAAAGGTTGGCTGAAAGATGATTGTCAAGCTCCGCAGACGAAACGCCCGCTATCCCGACCTCTCCCCCCACCAGCAGTATATGGTGATCGGGATTGAGGCCGACGCGTTTCGTATCCTCAATGATGAGGGGCGTCCGTATCTGTATCCTGCTCGGCTCTTTGAGGTCGTCAATCCAAGAGAGCCAGCCGATTGGGCCACCGAAATTGGAGAAGATGGCGAGCGCTACGCCTATCCTCCACCGCTCAATAGCAGTGGCTTTTTCGAGGACTTCTTTGAGGCTGACAAAGAAGCAGTCGCAACCTTCTGGCGCGTGCTGAACCAGCGTCTTGCCGCAGCATGATAAACAAGCCGTAAGTGGCTAATCTCTCTTGACAGAATGGGTTAGTCGCCCTACGGGCACGAAAAGTAATGAGGGAGACAAACCAGGAAGCCCCGCCGAAAAAGCGCTATCCGGGTACGATCCATCCCTGGATGCCTTTTGCGGGAATCTGGAAGGACCACCCCGAGATTGACGCTTGGGAGGACACCATAGCAGAACACCGCGCCCAACTGAACAAGGCAGAATCAGAGGAATGAGCCTCTGGGTCCTTCGTCATGCCGGACGTGATCCGGCACCCAGAGACTAGGGTCGCGAGCCTGGATTCCGGCTTGCGCCGGAATGACGGCAAGGACCGGTTGGCTATACGGAATCGTAAACTGTTCTCGCCACAAACGGTGCTAAGGCGCTCAGCACTCCCGTTTCTTCGACGATATCCGCTCCCGCTGTGGCCATGTGATCCCCGGCTACGAAGGTTTCCTCTTCCGTTCTGTAGCCTGCTTCAACATAGACCACCCTGTCTTCTCCCTGGACGGCTTTAGGGGGAGCAACAGGTTCAGGACTGAGCTTCTCGAACTGCGCAAGAAACCGACTAAGGGTGTCGAGTGTCCTCGCGTCTCCAGTAAGGGCAAGCTGTGTTTTCATGATGCGTCCAAAGGACGGCCAACTGTGAGATCGATCTGCGAGGGTCAACCGGTCTCCCAGACTCCCTGCCGGGTTTCGGCTAACACCAGATCGACGACAGAACGCAGGGCCTCTTGCTCAGTGTCTCCTTCAAGGAGGCGCAAGCGGAAATGGTCAAGCTGCCGGTCGGCGCTGCTCCCGGAACGAATGATGGCCAGCGCGTGGCGCATCTCGTCTTCGCAGCCCAGGGCGCGAGCGTCAGCGGCGAGGGTTTCGATCAGTTGAGTCGCGTGGTCCTGGATGTCCTGCCGTCCGCCCTGGCCTGGGTCGCCGAGGAAGGCGAGCACACCGTAGCGCTGGGCGAGCCAGCGGTTCTCGGCAATGATCTCGGTGGGCGGTTCGGGGGGTAAACTTCCCTCCCGGTCCTGCCGCAACAGGTGGCGAATCAACGCCGCGTAGAGGGCCGCGATGCATACGGCGTCGTCAATGCGTGGGCAGATGTCGCAGATGCGCATTTCCACGGTCGGGTAGGCTCGTGAGGGGCGGATGTCCCACCATAATTCGCTCGCGCTGGTGATAAACTCCATGCGCTGGTAGTCGGCTATGAGCCGGTCGTACTCGGTCTGGGAATACAGTGGGCCGGGCAGGCTGGTGCGCGGCAGAGCGCCGAACAGGTTGAGGCGGTAGGACTTGAAACCGGTCTGGTGGCCTGAATTGAATGGCGATGAGGTGGACAGGGCGTGGAACAGCGGCAGGTAGCGCCGGAGCGCGGTCATGACCCGGATTCTCTCATCCGGGTCGCCAAAGCCGGCATGAATATGCATGCCGGCGATGAGCCCACGCCGTATACTCTCCTGAAACGTGATTGCGAACCGCTCGTAGCGCTCCTTGGGCGTGGTCATCTGTGCCCGCCACTCTGCGAACGGATGGGTCGAGGCAGCCATGACCGTGGCTCCGTATGCCTCCGCGGCCTCAATGACCAGCCGGCGAGTTTCGCACAGGGCGGCGCGCACCTCGGCCAGCGAGTGACAGACCCGGGTGTTGGTCTCGATCTGGGTTCGGAAAAGTTCGTGTACGACTTTGTGCGGTCCCCGGTTGCGCTCGCACCTCTCGAAAATGCCGGGGTCAGGATCGGCCAGCAGGTCGCGCGAGACGGGGTCTACGAGAAAGAATTCCTCCTCAACGCCCAGCGTGAGGTCGTCCCAGGTCTTATTGCGGCTCATGTCGTTCCCCTGTTTACTAATACCCCCCAAACCCCATATCGGTGGTGGCCTGGGCGTCCGGGTCGGTGCACACATTGACTAAGGCCGGCTTACCGCTGGCAAGCGCCCGCTCAATCGCGGCCCTGATGTCGGCGGGGTTCTCGACATACTCCCCGTAGCCACCCAGCGCTTCGACCATCTTGTCATAGCGCTGATGGCCAAGCTCGCGGCCGACATTCTGCCGGCCCTGTTTGTCGCCGGCCGTCATATACCCGGTCTGGCGCGAGGTGAAACCGGCGTTGTTTGAGACCACGACGACAATAGGGATGTTATGCCGAATGGCCGAGTCCATCTCCATGCCATTCCAGCCGAAGGCCCCGTCGCCGGACAGGACCAGGACGGGTTTGTCCGGCGCCGCGACCTTGGCTCCGATGCCGAACGGCACGCCCACGCCCATACAGCCGTGCGGGCCGGCATTGAGACTGCCGCCGGCGGCATACACGGGAATGGACTGGCGAGCAAAATTGAGGATTTCATGCCCGTCCACGACCAGAATGGTGTCACGGCTGATCGTCTCGCGAACTTCCTTGCACAAGCGGAGCGGATGGACCGGGGTGGCGTCCGAGTGCAGCAGCGGAGCCGAGCGCTCCATATTGGTGCGTTGTTTGGCCGCAAGCTGGGCAACCCAGGCGGTTTCCTGATGGGGGTCGAACTGGCCGCTGGCTTCTTCTGTCAACTGCTGCAAGACGAGCTTGGCGTCGCCGACAATGCCGACGGCCACCCCCTGATTATGACCGATGGCTCTGCCATCCAGATTGACGTTGATAAATTTTGCCGTGGGAGAAAAACGGGGGGCGCGGAGAAACGACAGCATGGAGTTTGCCCTGGCGCCAATGACCAGCACCACGTCGGCCTCGCGAAAGGCCATCGACCGGGCTGCGGGAAAGGCGTGGGTATGGTCCTCAGGAATGACGCCACGACCCTGCGGGGTGGTGAAAAAAGGAACGCCGGTGGCCTCGACAAAGCGTTGCAGTTCCGCACTGGCTCCCGACCACAGGATGCCGCTGCCGGTCACAATGAGGGGTTTCTCGGCCTGGGCCAAGAGGGCAATGGCTTGCTTGACCAGGGCCGGATCTCCAGCCGGCCGACTTTCGACCCGATAATTCTCCGGCCAGTAGATTTTCTCTTCATCAACCTTATGGGCCAGAATATCGCCCGGTAAATCGAGATACACTGGGCCTTTCTTGCCGTCCATGGCCTCACGAAAGGCGATGCTGACATACTCGGGAACCCGCTGGGCCATATCAATACGATAGGCCGCCTTGACCACAGGCTTCATCATGGCGACCTGGTCCATCTCCTGAAAGGCATCAAGCGTGGTCGCCCGCATGGGAGCGGACCCCCCAATGGCAACAATCGGAGCGGAATCCGCCCAGGCGTTGGCCAGTCCGGTCACGGCATTAGCCGTGCCAGGACCGGACGGCGTAATACAGATGCCGGGCTTGCCCGTGACCCGCGCGTAGGCGTGGGCCATCATGGCCGCGGCCTGTTCGTGGCGGACATAGATGCCCTGCATGCCCAGGTCGAGACAGGCCGCCGCGGTGCCGCTGGTCGGTCCGCCCATCATGAAGAAAACGGTATCGACGTTCTCTCGCTTGAAACTCTGTGCGATCAGTTCTTCGCCACGCATAGTGCCCATATGTTACCTCCCTTGTGTAAGCATAAGAATGTTTTGTAGTCCGCATCTCAATACCACTCGAAGCTGGCTCGTAGGTAGTAGAACCCGCCGCTGAACCCATAGGGTGAGATAACGGGGTATTTTTGGCCGGCTCCGCCGGCGTACGGGTTTCGGGTCGGATACGTGTCAAACAGATTCTGCGCGCCTACCGCTATCGTCACGGCGTCTGCGAAAGTGTACGACACTTCCAGATCGACGAGTAGGCGGGCGTGTGCATAGATTTTCTCGGAGGGATCAAATCCGCCTTGCAACTCGGTGAAGTCGTCATAGTAATGCAGCCGGGTGAGGAAACGCCAGGCACCCTGGACGTGGTCGGCCATGAGCGAGAAGCGGAATTGCGGCTCAGAATCTTCAAGCTGCCGCAATTGCACCGCCGGATCGATGATAGCCGGATTAAACGAATCAATCTCCGTGTTGTTCCAGTTGCCGGCAAACGTAAACAGGGTGCTGCCGCCAAGCAGCTCCAGGGGATAGGTGGCCACGACATCCACTCCCTGTGTGGTCCGGTCATAATCGTTAGTGAAATATTGTATGAAGCCTCCCGCGCGTGCAGTGACGCCGCTGGGAGCCAGGGCCACGACATCATCCTGGGTGATAGGCAGCCGGCCGGTCAGGGCAATCTGGTTTCTGACTTCCGTGTTGTAATAGTCAATGGTGATGGACAGGCCGCCGAGGTTGAGTACCGTGCCAACGGAAAAGGTAATGGAGGTCTCGGGCTTGAGCGGCTTGGAGCCCTTGCGTCGTGAAAGCGGGTCGTCCGCCGGCAGAATGAGACGATCAATCTGCGTGACGCCGCCGGTGTCGGGGTCAATGGCGACGTCGGTCGTCAGGTCGATATAGTTCGTCTGCCCCACGGTTGGGGCGCGAAAGCCGGTGTTGATCGAGCCGCGCAGCGCCAGGTAGTCGCCGAAGAGGTTCCAACGCGCGGCGAGCTTGCCGTCCAGCGAGTCGCCGATCTGCTCATAATTCTCATACCGTCCCGCGGCGGCAAACAATACATCCTCGAAGACATCGGTTTCCAGATCGAGATAGGCGGCGAAGCTGCCCCGGTCGGCCACCCCCGCGTTCTCCGGCGGCACGCCCTGATACCCGTCGGAGCCAACACGCACGCCCTGGTGTACGAGACTCTTGACGACCGCGTAGGAGTTCGGCTCACCGGCCTCGATCTCGAACTCCTCCTCGCGATATTCCAGTCCGAAGGCGACATTCAGCGGAGAGTAGAACAGGCCGAAGTCGAACAGCCGGGACAGGTCTAGGTTGAATACCCGGTCCCGCTCGGCATAGGCACGCGGCTTGTATTCCGTTGGAATCGCCATTTTGAGGTGGGCGAGCTGCAGATTAACGGTATCCATCGTCGTGATGTCTATGCGGTGCTGGCCGAAAACGGCGCTCATGTCGTAGTGCCAGCCGTCGAGCAGCGAGGTCGCGCTGTACAGTGTCCCACGCAGGCCGAAGGCGATACTCCAGTCGGTTCCGGTGGCCTCGATGCGGGGTGTAAAGCCGCCTGGAAAGCGCTGGTTGAGTGCGAAACAGTTCGGGTTGGCCGCGACCGCGGCCAACCCGGCTGGGTCGGGCAGGTGATCCACGATATTGACGGTCGGGCAGTTGCCGGACCTGCCGTCGTCGGTCAGGTCAGCGACCAGCACTGTCTGGCCTCCGTCGTTGGAGAACAGACTATGACGGGTGTTGGGGTTCCGGTAATACCAGGTGTCCTCTATTTGGCGTTCGGCATAGTTGCCGAAGGCGTAGATTTTGTGATGGTCACCGAGGTCAAGGCCGAGATTGCCAAAGAATTTATAGTCGTAGTTTAAGTTCTGCGCGCCCCAAATCTGGGTTGCCGGCCGGCGCACGTGGGTATTGCCGGCCTCGATCAGCGCCCGCGCGTCGTCACGCTGCACGCTGCGGCTGGTCGCGTCGGCCTCGGCGTACTCGAAGCTGAAGTTGGCAAAGCCTCTGTCGGTCAAGGGCAGGCCGATATTGCCGGCCACGTCCACCAAGTCGCCGTCTCCGTGGTAGTGCTGGCCCCAGCGAGCTTCGAGCGTACCGCCCTGGGGTGCGTCGCGCAGCACGAAGTTCATCACACCGGCCACGGCGTCCGAGCCGTACTGGGCGCCGGCCCCGTCGCGCAGGACTTCTACCCGTTTGAGAGCAATGGACGGGATCGAGCCCACGTCAACTCCGTGCGATCCCTGGGCCAGGCCGAAGCTCCAGGTGGTAATCGCCGCGGAGCGGTGCCGGCGTTTGCCGTTGACCAGTACGAGGGTCGAGTCCGGCGGCAGGCCGCGCAGCTTGGCCGGGCGGACCAGGGCGTTCACGTCACCGATGGCGTTCTGGGTGATGTTGTAGGATGGAATATTGGCGGACAGCAGCGAGTCCATGTCCCGTATCCCGTAATTCCGGAAACTGTCTCCGTCGATCACGTCCACCGGTACCGGCGAATCTTCCGCGGAGCGCCCGGGCAGTCGGGAGCCGACGACCTGGAGGCCTTCCAGTTCCAGGGCCGGCCGCGGCGGTTGTTCGTCTTGTGCGGCCTGGGCCAGCTGTTCCCCGTTCTGCGGCGCGTCTTGTGCAGCGGCCATTTGTCCGACCGCCAGGGACGCGCCGGTCAGGCTCATCAACACGGTATACCTCACCCATTGCCATTTCATGCTCACTCCTCACCCTAACAGCTTTTATCCCCACTCGAACCCGGCCCTGAAATAGTAGAATCCGCCGTTATACCCATACGGAGAGACGACCGGGTATTTCATGCCATGGCGGCCGGCATACTTGTTTTTGGTCGGATACGTATCGAACAGATTTTGCGCGCCAAGCGACAGGGTCACGCCGCTGAACACGCCGTCGAAAAAGGTATAGGACGCTTCCAGGTCGAGCAGGGCGCGCGCGTGGGCGTGGACGGGGTCTGTGGGCCTGAATATCGGGAAATCTTTGAAATCGTCATAGTAATGGAGCCGGGTGAGCAACCGCCACGGTCCCCAGCTATGGTCTGCGCTCAGCGTGAAGCGGAACTCCGGCTCGGTGTTCTCAATCTGGGCGGTCCGCAGGTCATTGGTGATTTGCGGGTTGCGCGTATCGACCTTGGTGGTGTTCCAGTTCCCGGCAAAGGTGAACATGGTAGCGCCCGCCCTGCCGCCGAACCACTCCAGAGGGTAGGTCGCCACGACATCGAACCCCTGGGTCGTGGTACCGAAGTCGTTGTTGAAATAGCTGACTTGGCCACCCCCTCCTCTGTTCATGAAGAGGTCGATGCCGGCGGCGGCCAAGGCGGCTTTATCGGCCTCGGTGAGGAGGAAATTCTGGCTTAACATAATCCGACGGCGCACCTCCATATTATAGTAGTCGGCGGTGACGGACAGGCTGCCGAGCGTGATGATCGCGCCGAGGCTGAAGCTGGTTGAGTGTTCCGGGCTCAGCGGCTTGCCGCCCTTCTGTTGGGCAATGGGGTCATTGCCCGACAGCACGTAGGTGAGGTTCAGTTCGCCGGTCTCGGCGTTGAGGCTCGAGGTTATATTCCGATAGTTGGTCTGCCCGACGGTTGGCGCCCGAAAGTTCGTCCCGATGGAGCCGCGCAGCGCCAGGTAGTCGTCAAGCAGACTCCAGCGGGCGGCCAGCTTGCCATTGAGAGATTCCCCGATGCCGGTATGGTGCTCAAACCGACCGGCGGCGGTGAGCAACACATCGGTCAGAACATCGGCCTCCAGGTCGAGATACGCGCCAAAACTGTCCCGGCTGGCCTCGACCGCCTCTGCGGGCGACGTGCCAGGGTAGCCGGAGACTGCGACCGCGAGGCCCTGTCGGGCCAGCACGTCGTCACGGAAATAGGAATTCGGCTCCCCGGTTCCGCTCTCAAAGGTTTCTTCACGGTACTCCAGGCCGAAGGCCACGTTCAGCGGAGAAGCGAACAGGCCGATGTCGAATGGCCGGGAGAGGTCCAGGTTGAAAATCTTGTCTCGCTCCTCGTACCTGCGGGTTCTGTACTGGGTCGGAATCGCTGCCTTAAAGTGGATCAGATTCGGATTCACGCTGTTCCTGAGGTAGGTGTTCATGCTGTTCTGACCGAACCCGGCACTCAGGTCGTAGTGCCAGCCGTCCAGCAAGGCGTAGGCGCTGCGCAGACTTCCGCGCAGGCCGAAGACGAGGCTCCAGTCGTTCACGACGCCCCGGAACCGAGGGGTGAACCCGCCCGGAAATGCCTGGGCAAGGGCGTAGCAGTCGTCCTGGCCCAGCAGCGGGTCCAGAGCGGCTGGGCCGTGCGTCACATAATCGTTCGCCGTGATCGTCGGGCAGTTACCAGACATCCCGTCTGCGGACAGGTCGGCGACCAACAACTCATTGTCATTCGCGAACACACCCGGAAAACTGGCCGGATTGCGCCAGTAGAACGTGTCTTCAATCTCGCGCTCCGCATAATTGCCGAAGGCATACAGCTGATGGTCGTCGCCGAGGTCCAGGCCGAGGTTGCCGAAGAATTTATAATCGTACTTCACGTCCGGGGCGCCCCAGGGCTGGGCCGCCGACCTGCGGATAAAGGCGTTGCCGTTCTCGATCATGCGGCGGGCATCGTCGCGCTGCACGCTGCGGTTGGTCGAATCCGCGTTGGTAAACTCAAAGCTGAAGTTGGCAAAGCCGGCCTCGGTCAGCGGCAGGCCGACGTTGGCCGCGACATTCAGCCGGTCGCCGTCGCCGTGGTAATACTGCCCCAGATTGGTCTCCAGGCTGCCGCCCTCGGGCGCGTCGCGCAGCACGAAATTCAGCACCCCAGCTACCGCGTCGGACCCATACTGCGCGCCGGCCCCATCGCGCAGGACCTCCACCCGTTTGAGGGCGATGGACGGGATGGAGGCAATATCCGTCCCATGCGAACCGCTCGCCAATCCATAACTCCAGCGGGTAATCGCGGAGGAGCGGTGGCGGCGTTTGCCGTTGACCAGGACCAGGGTCGAATCCGGCGGCAGGCCGCGCAGCTTGGCCGGGCGGACCAGGGCGGATTCAACACCGATGCCATACTGAAAAACCTTGTAGGATGGGACGGTCGCGGACAACAGGTCGTTCATATCCGTGGTGCCGTAGTGCTTGAGACTGTCACCGTCAATGACGTCCACCGGCACGGGCGAATCCGCCGCAGAGCGGCCCGCCGATCGGGAGCCGACCACCCGGATTTCTTCAAGGCCGACGATCTCTTCTGCCTGGTCGGCCGGCTGCGCCCCGGCCGGCGGCGAGCCTGTCAAGACCAGGAGCAACACCAGCAAGAGTAAACGTGTCCAGCATCTCATATCTATGATGGAGGGACACGTTCACTCTTGAGGCCGTATTGTCCTGATTTCCTCATACGCTGCCCTCGGGCGCGTCGCGCAGCACAAAATTCATCACCCCGGCCACCGCGTCGGAGCCGTACTGCGCGCCGGCCCCATCGCGCAGGACCTCGACCCGTTTGAGGGCAATGGACGGGATTGAGCGGATGTCGACGCCGTGCGCCCCCTGCGCCTGCCCAAAGGTGAAGATGCTGATGGCGGACGAGCGGTGGCGGCGTTGGCCGTTGACCAGCACCAGGGTCGAGTCCGGCGGCAGGCCGCGCAGCTTGGCCGGGCGGACTAGCGAGTTCGCGTCACCGATGGAGTGCTGAGTAACGTTATAGGACGGAACAGTCGCGGCCAGCAGGTTGTTCAGGTCGCGGACGCCGTAATTCTTGAAGTTGTCGCCGTCGATGACGTCCACCGGTACGGGCGAATCCGCCGCGGAACGGCCAATCGACCGGGACCCGACCACCACGCGGAGATCCTCCAACTCCAGGGGCTGCTGTGTCTGCTCGACCTCCGGCGTACCGGTCTGTTCCGCGTCTTGTGCCGTGGCCAGTGGTGCACTCATTAAGACCACGAAGGACACTACGAGTCCGCATTGCCATCGCCCTGATTTCTTCATCTCAGCTCCTCCTCCTAGGTTGAGTCTCACGATTAACATAAACGGTCTGGTTCACGCCTTCTCGTAAGAACCGACAACCATGCCGCTCAAGATGGCGAACCAAGTCGCGGCGTTTCATTCGCTTGTGATAGACAATGGCCCACAGATAACCTCACGTCCTCGGATGGTCTCTATCCGCACGAGTGCAATTTGCCTCTCCTGTGTTGGCATATACATTCAGGATGCATATTTCCAAACACGGCTATCAATTCTTCGCTTATAAGGAGGTCCTTCTTTGCTTCGCTCAACAACGCTTGCCTAGGAGCTGTTTTACCTCTTGGGCCATCCATTCCACACGATCCTTTCCCCAGAATCGTTTCCCGTCGACCACCCACGTTGGCACTCCTGGCACCTGGTCTCGGTCAAATGTGTTCAGTGCCTCTCGGGCTGCTCGTTTCGCCTCCTCGTCGAGTGCTCGTTGCAAGAGATAATTTGCATCAAGGCCAACTGACCGGGCAGCGTGGCGAATAACACTCTCGTCGTTTACATCCTGTCCTTGAATCCATGCTGCCCGGAATAAGGTCCGATCGAAATCCTCCTCCCGGCCCGTACCAACCGCTGCGTAGTAGGCTCGGGCCGGCAATTCTTCACGCCCGAACGGCGACTGACGCCACTGCGCTGCACGCGCTTCAAATACACCAGGAGCCAGGAAGTGAAGCTTGATCCCATAACGCTTCGCCCAACGCGCGCAATCTTCACGATGATACGCGCTCTTCCGGGGCGGTTCTTGACTACCGATCAGGTCCGCCACTCTCACTCCACGGTCATGAGGGATAAAAATAGGTCTGCGTTCAATTCGGACAGGCAGACCGGCCAGTTCCCGGTCTGCCAGCACCACCCCCAGATACGAATTGGGCGAATGATAGATCGTATAATTGGTAACAGTCAGCATGTCGGCCTTTTGAGGTTCAATGGGACACAGCACTAGCAGTGTTGTCCGGCCGGTTATTATCTCACCATCTTTTTCTGCGATACCCACTCTTCTGCGGTCAGCGCCCATCGCTCATGATCGCGCCAGCGTCCAGCCACTTTTAAGTAACGGGGCGAGAACCCTTCTTTCCGAAACCCGAGCCGTTGTACTAGGTGAAGGGAGTCATCATTATCCGGCTGGATGTTCGCCTCCAGCCGATGGAGTCGTAGTCTCCGGAAGGCTTGGGAGATCACCGCGCGCAGTCCCGCTGTCATATAGCCCCGCCCATTGTGTGGGACAAATGCATAATAGCCCAAATACCCTGAGCAGAACGTTCCCCGGACAATCTCGTTAATGTTGATAACCCCCGCAAGCTCATTCGCCTCGGTCCGTACCCAGTGGCCCACGTAGACAGACTGTTTGAGCCGCTTGAGGTAGGCTTCAAACGCCTCGACCGTTCGTGGAGGGGTCGCCCAATGACCGTGCAGCTTCCGGCTTCTGGCCACCGCGGCCAAAAACTCGTCTCGCCGCCGCCGCGATGGTCTCTCAAGAACGTCTCGCACTGTGCGGACCTCCCGTCTATGCACTCCTCTGAATAGTTGCTTGCCCACAGCAAGCGAAACCGTGTAAGACACAAACATACTGGAGATAACGGATCAAAAGGAGGAGCACGATGGCAGGCGTATTAGCGGGAAAGATTGCGTTGATTACCGGAGCCGGTTCAGGGATAGGGCGCGCCTCAGCCCTCGCCTTTGCGCGAGAGGGCGCAACCGTGGTGGTCAGCGATATCATTGTTGACGGGGGTGAGGAGACGGTCCAACTCGTTAAGGCGGCGGGAGGAGAAGCCCGCTTTCTTCAAGTCGATGTCTCCCAAGCCGCCGAGGTTGAGGGGCTCATCAGTCAGATCGTCGAAACGTACGGCCGCCTTGACTGCGCCTATAACAACGCGGGGATTGAAGGGGAAAATGTGTTGACCGCCGAAACCAGCGAAGAGGGTTGGGACCGCACTATGGCGATCAATCTCAAAGGTGTCTGGCTGTGCATGAAATATGAGATTCTTCAGATGCTCAAGCAGGGCGGCGGTTCCATTGTGAACACCTCCTCGGCCTATGGGTTGGTAGGGGGTTACCGCCTGCCGGCCTATATCGCCAGCAAGCATGGCGTGGTCGGGATTACGCGCTCAGCGGCGTTGGAATACGCGCAGAGCGGTATCCGCGTGAACTGCGTCTGTCCGGGTGCGATTGAGACGCCCATGGTCAGTCGGCTGACCGAGGGTCAGCCCGAGATGGCCGACAAGATCGCAGAAATGGAGCCGGTCGGCCGGATGGGTCAGCCGGGAGAAATCGCTGAAGCCGTCGTCTGGCTCAGCTCAGACGCGGCCTCATTTGTGACCGGCCACACCATGTCGGCAGATGGCGGCTGGCTGGCCCAATAGTCTGCGGCGGTCTCGGGAAAAGACGGGAAGCCGCAGACGCCGTGGAGAGTCGGGTTAGCGGAGCGCAACTCGACTCTCCACATTTTGTCAGACGGCATCCTCAACAGATATTGTTCTCGTACAAATCTGCGATGGGAAAGCACAGCCCGTAGTCGTCCCACATCAGGTTTCCATACTCTAGGGTAAAGTCGGCAAACTTCTCAGGGTCGAGGTAGGCACGAATCAGAGGGTTATGTGATGTACGGAGAAACGGCTCAAAGTTGATAACTCGTTCAGCCCCATCGCTAAAGAACATCTTCAGCGTGTAGGCCGACACCTGCTCAACTCGGACTATATCGATTACTTGCCCTTCAGAGAGTTTCATCTGATCCTCTGAGTAATCGTCCGCGCTGTGATCGGCTTGTGAAGAACGAAATAATCTATCCATTTCTGCACTATCTCCTCTGCATACCGCTCAATCACGGTCTGGAAGTTCTTCAACTCCGCTTTGCTCAGCGGCCTTCTTCCCTTCACCGAGGAATACACAACCTGGACCACTTTGCCGTTTTCTACGATGATCTCAGCTTTACTTTCCCGACCTTGACATTGGCCATGCACGTGAATCGGCTCATGCTCGTTTGAGTAAAACAAGACAATAATTCCAAAATACTCATAGAGCTTGGGCATCTGCTAAAGATTTTGCCAGTAGGTCAGCGTAGCTGCAAGGCGTTTTCATGTCGTCTATACAGAGCCCACTATTTGTCATGAACATTCGCTTCACCCAAACCGCATCACGGTCTCCGGGCTATGGGCTACGACCGAGACAATCTGCCAGCGGTTGTCTGTTTTACGCAGCCCGTGCCCGCGTATCTGTTGACATCGTTGTCTCTCAGGGAGGCTAACGGTTCGGTTCATTTGCGTCCGCGTAGCGGATGTCGATTGCAGCCGTTCGTTATCTCTCATGGTTCAATCCTCTTGAAGTAAACCAACTCTGGATCGCCTTCGTCGAGGTTTTCGATAATCCCAATGCGTTGATACCGGAGCTTGTCCAGGAGAGCTTGCATTGGTTTGTTTGATTCACTGCGGGAACATGGCAAGCTCAGACGGACTCACTCTACGCTACACTCTTTGTCATGACGATACACCGGATCTCTACCCCCGGCTCGAGTTGGTGCTTGGCTTCTCGCTGGGGCTCGAAGCCCGCCGCTTTGTAGAACGGCACTGCGTTCAATGAAGCATCGAGTCGGAGTACCTCCACTCCCTGCACCCTCGCTCGCTCCTCCAGTGTGCATAATAGCTGAGTCCCAATCCCTTGCCTGACTACCCTGGGGAGGACGTAAATCGCTTCGACCTCGCCACTGGACAGGTAGAGTTGCCCAAACCCGACAATCGTCCCGTTGTCTTCGGCCACAAAAAGCTCGCGTGACTGAATGACCATTTGGTAGCTGGAGGGCTGGAGGCGTCCTGCCCACGCCTCGATTTCTTCTGGTGCGTAATGACTCTTGCAAGTCTCACGAATCGCTTGGGTATGGACGTACCAGATCCCTTTGCCATCTGTCTGTTGAGCCCTACGAATCGTATACATGCCTATGATCTCGCTCTTCTTCTCATTCGTTCACATCGCTCTTTCAGCCACCTTCCTTCAAGGCTCGGCAGAGAAGTTGTGCGGGGCTCAATTGGGGGAGCGCAGCGGTTCGACCTCTTTTCGCAAATGGAAAATGGCGACTTGGTAGCGTCCCTTTACCACCGCGAAGGATTCTGGAGTCAGATAGTCCTTAATCCTGTCATCAACAGGGATTTGTCTAAACGTAGCCAATGTTAGCCCTGCTTGGGTTATGGCCTCGAAGTAATCGCAAAAACGGTGTGGATAGATATCAGCCTCTTGGGAGAGGATGAAGGAAGGAGTATACGATAGATCATAGTTCTCCCAATTCATGTCTGGGTGGGCGACAGAAAATGTGATGGTACCGTCAGGCCTGAGAGTCCGGGCGAATTCTTTCAATGTGGGGCCAAGGTCGGCAAGATGTTTGAGGGTCTGTGCGCAATTGATTTTGTCAAATGTTCCTTCAGCAAATGGTAGCGGTTTAGTCAGATTTACACGGTGAAATTCGATATCGGGCAACGCCTTCCGAGCAATGGCCAGCATTGCGTCCGAGAAATCAACGCCGATCACATAGGCTTGAAGCTCGCGAAATAGACGACAATATCGTCCCGTACCGCATCCGGCATCGAGGATACGCTCCCCTGCAGAAGGCGCCACCAAGGCTAGAACATCGGCCTCTTCCATTGCCGTCTGGGGGTTACGATCGGTATCGTAGGTCCTAGCCCACCGGTCATAGGCTTCTTGTGTCCTATTCACGACCTCTCACTCTATTGTTACACCGAGAGCTGCGAACAGAACACATGTGACTCGCAACGGTTCGGTTGCCATTTACGTTCGCTCGGCAACCCATATAAGCTCGCTCCCCGCTGTCACTTCCTCTGACCTGTCAAAATCTCCATATACCTTCCACTTCTTAAAGCCGGCAAGTTGAAGAAGGAGCTGGAATTCTTCTTTATAAATCCAACGTAGCTTCATGGGCACGTCATGCGTGCGGTCGCCCTCCGAGAATCGCCAGAGTATGCGTTGCTCCTGGCGCACGACATCATTTTCTTGTTTGCAGAGAAGCCGAACCGATTCACCTGTCTCTGGATTCGTAAACCCCTTAATAAACTCAAACTGCTCTGCCGGGCCTGCGTTGGCAAACAGATAGTGTAAGCTCGGGTTAAAGAAGTTCAGGAGGAATTTCCCTCCCTCTCGAAGATGGTGATAAATGTTTCGTAAGCACTGTATCTGTTCCTCTTGAGACAGCAGGTGTAAGAAAGAGCGCGCTGGAATATAAATCCCGCCAAACTTCAGATCATAACTGAAATCAACCATATTCTGTCGTGAGACTCTCGCTCGCCCCTCTTGCTGTCCCAATGCGTCAGCCTTACCGAAGAGAGAGTCCAACATTTCCTGCGATATGTCGAACCCATAAATATCAAAGCCCTCCTGGAGCAGTTCAAGAAAGATCATCCCATTTCCGCACGCCACCTCAAGAACCGGGCCTGCACACTGCTTCAACTCAGCGCGATAGAATGCAAGCTCCTTCTGGTATCGACCTTGATTAAACTGGTCGTATATCAGAGCCCACTGTTTGCTGTGGTAATTCACATTCATTTCACCCAAACTGCACCACGGTCTCCGGGCTGTGCGCTACAACAGAGACAATCTGCCAGCGGTCGTCGGTCTTGCGCAGGGTGTAGGTTGCTCCCAAGCGTTCCAGTTCTTCGCCGGTTTTGGTGTAGCGCACGGCGAGGCCGCTGAGGAGCGCGATACGATCCGTCATCCCTTTGATCTGAATGTTCGTGACTTCGCTTCGCCCATAATTCCGGCCTTTGAGGTCTTGGATAATCTGCGCAAAGAGCTTTTCAATCTCCGCTTCGCTTGAAAGCAGGGTCACGCCTTGGTCCGCGATAAACAAACAGGGCGCGCGATAGAACGGCACCATTGCCTTAGCCTCACCCGAATGAAACGTATCCAGATAGCTCGCGTAGAATTGTTGAATGTCCTCGTGTTGATTTGTCATTGTCATAGGACTCCTTTCTGTATGTAATGTTGCACCCTTTACCACCTGCACCGAGCCGGATACAAGCCAGAGCAGAATGAAGCCGCCGCCGTTTGCCTATCACGCGCCGACGCAGCTTGACGAAGCGCTCGCTCTTCTGGAGCGCTATGGAGACGACGCAAAAGTATTGGCTGGCGGGCAAAGTCTAATGCCGCTGCTGAATTTCCGGCTGAGCTACCCGTCCGCCCTCATCGATATCAATCACGTGGCGGAGCTGTCGTATCTGCGGCAAGAGAACGGACAGGTCTGCATTGGCGCGTTGACCCGCCAGAGAGCGATTGAATTTTCGGAACTGGTGCGCCGCCAGCTTCCGCTGTTGTATGAGGCGACCATGTTGGTCGGTCATCTGCCCATCCGTACACGCGGCACCATCGGCGGCAGCCTGGCCCATGCCGACCCCGCGGCGGAATATCCCGCTGTCGCATTGGTTTTAGACGCTGACTTGGTTCTTCAGAGTCCAGAGGGACAGCGACGTGTCTCTGCCGAAGAGTTTTTTGTGAGCTATCTGACAACCGCCCTCGCGCCGAACGAAGTCGTTACCGAAATTCGCTTTTCACCTACTCCACCGACGAGCGGCTGGGCGTTTGAAGAAGTTGCCCGGCGGCACGGAGATTTTGCCCTTGCTGGCGTTGCTGGCGTGATTGATGCGGATGGCGAACAGTGTCGGACCGCACGTCTGGCTGCCGCTGGAGTCGGGCCAACCCCAATCCGCCTGCGTGCGGCAGAGGATATTCTGGTGCACGCAGGCGTCACTGAACAGAGCATTCAGCGCGCCGCGGCCAAGGCAGCCGAACTCGTCGAACCCGATAGCGATATTCATGCCTCCGCCGATTTTCGGCGGCATCTAACTGAGGTGCTGACCCGTCGGGCGATTCAGCGGGCACTCGAGCGCGACCAGGAGCGCAGGGCATGAGCGAGCCGAACGGGCACAGCCAAGCCAGACCGATCACGCTCCGCGTCAACGGTACGGAGCACCGGGGGCAGGTGGAGCCGCGCAAACTGTTGGTTGATTTTCTGCGTGAAGACCTGGGCCTGACCGGCTCTCATGTCGGCTGTGAGCACGGTATCTGCGGGGCGTGCACGATTCTCATCAATGGCGAAGCTGCCCGCTCGTGTCTGATGCTGGCCGTTCAGGCCGATGGCGCGGAACTGATGACCGTTGAGGGCTTGGCCCCCCAAGCGGGCGGCCCGCCCGCGCTCCCAGGAAAGACTGGTCAACTCCATCCCCTGCAAACCGCCTTTTGGGAACACCACGGACTCCAGTGCGGGTTCTGTACGCCGGGGATGCTCATGACCGCGTACGATCTGCTCCAGACAAACGCGACGCCGAGCGAGGCAGAAATCCGTGCGGGCTTATCCGCGGTGCTGTGTCGCTGTACGGGCTATCAGGGGATTGTTGAGGCTGTTCAGGCCGCGGCGGAGACGCTCAGGGCTCGGGGAGGAGATCAGTGAAGATGGGGCAGGACAGGAAACCCACCCCGGCCCTACGCGCCACCCCTCCGAGGAGGGGATGTGTTGAGTTGAGGAAGTAGAGTGGAAGAGTTGACTCCAAAATTCGTTGGCGCGCGGGTGAAGCGGCGGGAAGATCAACGGCTGCTGACCGGCCAGGGCGCGTATGTGGATGATCATCGTCCGCCGGGCCTGCTCCAGGCCGCCTTTCTGCGCAGCCCGTATGCGCACGCGCGGATTACCCAACTTGATACTTCAGCAGCCCAGACGCGTGAGGGCGTTATCGCCGTCCTCACAGGAAAAGACCTTGTTCCCTTGGTCAAACCGGTCCGTGCTGCCTCAAAAATGCGGGAGTACAAAGAGACCAGCTTCCCGCCGTTGGCGGTTGACAAGGTGCGCTATGTCGGCGAAGCGCTCGCCGTGGTTATCGCCGAAAATCGCTATCTCGCCGAAGACGCACTTGAAGGGATTCGTGTTGAATACGACCCGCTGCCGACCGTGGCCAACGCGCGGGACGCGGCCCAGCCGGAGGCGCCCGTGCTGCATGACGAAGCCGGGAGTAATGTCCTCTTGTCACGCGAGTTTGCCCGTGGCGACGTGGATGCGGCACTCGCCGGTGCAGCTGTGCGGGTACGTGATCGGTTCCGGTTTCGGCGACACGCCACCGTGTGCATGGAAAATCGTGGCTGTCTGGCTGACTATCACGCCGGCACGGGGGAGCTGACGCTCCGCTCCGCCACCCAATGTCCGGGTCTGCTCCGGGATGCCTTGGCCGATCTGCTGGACATGCCCGAGCACTGTATTCGGGTGGTCGCCGCTGATGTGGGGGGTGGGTTCGGGGCCAAGTCTTCGCTCTATCCCGAAGAGATTGTTCTATGTGCGGTCGCCCGACTGCTGAAACGACCGGTGAAATGGATCAGCGACCGACAAGAAGACCTCAAGACATCGACGCAGGCCTGGGATGAAATCGTGGATGCCGAACTGGGCCTCCAGGCCGACGGCACCATTATTGGTCTCAGGGCAGACGTGACAACGGATATTGGCGCGTACTCCATTTATCCCTGGACGGCCACGGTTGAGCCGATCCAGACCATCAGCTTTCTGTCCGGCCCATACCGGATGCCACACTATCGGGGCCGCAATCGCGGGGTGGCCACGTGTAAAGCGCCAATGGGACCGTATCGGGGGGTGGGCCGTCCGATTACGACCTTTGTGCTGGAAAGTTTGATGGATCGGGCCGCGCGCCGGCTGGCCCTGGAGCCGGTCGACCTGCGGCTCAAGAACTATAGCCGGGCCGACGAATTTCCGTACAAAACACCGTCCGGCCTGGTGTGGGATCAGGCCAGCCTGACCGAGTGCATGCAGCAGGCGCGGGAGGTGCTGGACCCTGACGCGACCGCACAGTGGCGCAGGCAGGCACGCGCCGCGGGACGGTGGGTCGGCGTGGGCTTTGCCACCTATATCGAGCTGACTGGGGTAGGGTCGGCTATTCCCGTCTCGCCGGGCATGCCGATCGCGACCGGGACGGAGGCCGCCTTCCTACGCGTCGACCCGGCCGGGACCGTCACCGCTACCTTCAGCGTCGCCCCTCAGGGTCAGGGCCATGAGACCGCGCTGGCCCAGGTGGTGGCGGATGCGCTGGGCGTTTCCTTTGACAGCGTTCGGGTGATCTGCGGCGATACTGCGCTTGCCCCCCAAGGAACGGGAACCTATGCCAGCCGCAGCGCCGTGTTAGCCGGTGGTGCGGCCATCCGGGCGGGCCAGGCGCTCAAAGAAAAGGCGCTGAAGATTGCCGGCCACATGATGGAGAGTAATCCGGCCGATCTGGATATTCGAGACGACCAGGTTTTCCTGCGTGACAAGCCGGAGCGACGGCTGCCTTTTCGTGATGTCGCGAAGACGGCCTATGCCGGTCTGCGGCGGCTGCCCAAAGACGTGGAACCGGGGCTGGAGGTCACACGGTTCTACGATCCGTTCTTTGGGACGGCTTCGAGCGCCACTCACGTTGCAGTCGTGGAGGTCGATACCGAGACCTACGCCGTCACAATCAAGCGCTATATTGTGGTTGAAGATTGCGGACGGATTATTAACCCACTGATCGTTGACGGTCAGGTCCGCGGCGGCGTGGCCCAAGGCATAGGAGCCGCTCTGTATGAAGAAGTGGTGTACGACGACGCAGGGCAACTGCTGACCGGCTCGTTGGTGGACTACCTCATCCCAACCGCCTCCGAACTCCTGCCCATAGAAGTCCATCACATTGAAACACCCTCCCCGACTACGCTGGGCGGATTTCGCGGCATGGGAGAAGGCGGCACCATCGGCGCGCCGGCCGCGATTGCCAACGCGGTCTCCGACGCCCTGTCTCACCTGGGCATAGAGATCAACGAGATTCCGATTACCCCGGAGAAATTGTTCCGGCTGGTGCGGGCGGCGAAAGGGGCCTCTTGAAACTCTGCCTTCGACGCTTGCTCACGCACGCTCGTGTAATTCCTCTCGAACAACCTGCCTGACAGCGTCGAGCACGGATTGTTGTTTGATATGGTCTACGAGAGCCTCATTGATAAGGGTCTGGTAGTTCCCTCCCCCGGCGGCATTGACGACGCCCCTGAAATAATCGAGGACCGCGTTGTCTAGGCGAATGGTAATCTTTGTTTTGCCCGCTTGGCTCGCCCGCAGCCTTTTTGCCGTCTGAGGATGCGCCTTCGATAAGGGCTGCATTGCCCGGAGCTGCGCATCGGTCAGCGGAGGAATTTCGATATCTTTATCCTTCGTATTTCGCATATTCTTGCCAATAGAATCTCGCTTCATACTTCTCCGCCTTTCGCGCTGAGATCAGATGTAGGCGGTCTTCCTCTATGACATGCACGACAACGAGCACTTGAGCGCCGAGAAGTCCCATACTGATAAAGCGCTGTTCGCCATAATCCTCACGAGCGTCTTCAACGGTAGTGACAAAGCCATCAAAAATCAGAACGGCATCAGCAAGCGCGACACCGTGTTTCGCCAAGTTCTGAGAGGCCTTATGCGGATCCCAGGTAAAATCCACTTTTTAAGAGTATGGCTATTTGTCCATACATTCAAGAGGGGGAAGGAATGCCTCTTCAATCGTCCGGGAAAGCCTCACATTCGTAAATACGAAGCGCCATTCACATCGACAATAGTCCCGGTTGCAAAATTTGCCTCGCCCGAGGCGAGAAAGGCGACTATGGCAGCGACCTCTTCCGGCTTGCCCACTCGGCCGAGTGGGCTCTGCTGGCGAATGGCTTCGCCCCGAGGGCTGGCAAGAATGGACGCGGACATATCGGTTTCCACAAAACCTGGCGCAACAACGTACACAAAGATGTTATGCGGAGCGAAGGCTTGGGCCAGCGATTGGCTCATGGCATTGAGGGCGGCCTTACTCGCCGCGTAGGCCGGTGCTTTGGGTGTTCCCCGAAAAGCGCCCCGGGAGGAGATATTCACTATTTGCCCGCCGCTGTGCTCTGCCATATGCCGTGCGGCCCAGAACATCACATTGGCCGGGCCGACCAGGTTGGTGTCGAGCGAGCGCTGCCACACGTCGTTCCACACTTCGTAGTCAACACGAAGCGGCGGCTGCCACTCGTTGATGGCGGCGTTGTTCACAACTATCTGGAGTCTGCCCATTTGGCTGAGCACCGCAGCCATCAGCGCTTCCACGGCCTGTGCGTCGGCAAGGTCGGCTTGAAAGACCTGATGCGCGCCGTCAGGTAAGGTCGCCAGGGTGTGCTTAGCCGCTTCCTGGTTTTGATTGTAGTGAATGGCTATATGCGCCCCTTCTTGGGCCAGTTTGAGCGCAACGGCTCGACCGATACCTCGTGACGCGCCGGTCACGAGTGCTACTTTCTCTGATAGGGCCATACGCCTCTCTCCTTCCTGTGCTAGGCGGCTTGTGCCTCACGCTCAGCCACAAGCGCCCGGATTCTCGGGATGAGCTCTTGGCCAAATTCCGTTACGTCATTAAACGGATCAAATCCACGGATGAGCACACCGCGCATGCCCAAGTCGTAATAGGCGGCGATGGATTCTGCGACTTGCTCAGGAGTCCCGACCAAGGCCGTGGTATTACCGCTTGCCCCGGAGATCTTCACGAGGCCCATCCATAAGCGTTCATCATAGACCTCTTGCGCGTCAGCCAACCGGGTCAGGCGACGGCTAAACTCGGCTTCGACCTTGAGCGGTAACCGAGGGCTAGACTCTTCTAAACGAGCCAGGATCCCACGCGCTTTGTCCCACGCTGCTCCCTCAGTTGGCGCGATAATCGGTCGGAGAGACACATTAAAACGGGGCTGGCGGTTATACCGTGCCGCTTCTGCGGAGATACGGTCTATCAGGGCTTTCACCGAGGCGCGTGGCTCGCCAAAGAGGGCATACACATCAGCATGCCTGGCTCCAACCCGAATCGCCGCATCAGAGGCCCCACCAAAGTAGATGGGCACATGGGGCTGCTGGGCGGAGCGGACTTCAGAGAAGGCTTTCTTGACCGAGTAATAGCGTCCCTCAAAGTTGAATGGCTTGTCAGCCGTCCACATCCGGCGCAGGATCTCCAGATATTCGTCTGTCCGTACATAGCGCTCATCATGACTGAGCCAGTCCCCGTCACGTTGTTGTTCAGCATCGGCTGTACCCGAAATGATGTGTAGCCACAGCCGTCCGCCGGTCAGCGTATCGCACGTGGCAGCCGTCCGCGCTGCGAGGGTCGGCATGACAAAGCCAGGCCGGTGGGCGACGAGGAAGTTGAGCTGCTCGGTATAGGCGGCAGCGTACTGTGCAACCTGAAAGCCTTCGGCAGAGGAAGATGTGTAGCCGACTAATACGGAGTCAAAACCGGCTTGCTCATGCGCCTGGGCAAAACGGCGTAGGTATTCTCGATCAATACCACCCCCAATGACGTGTACCGTGGCCCCGCCACCCGGTGGGGCCACACCGATCATGCCAAGGATATTCATGGGCATACGACACCCCGTACTTTCTTTCCTTACGTTTCTGACGAATCAGAGGACGATCTGTCCGTGTATTCTTCGATAGGACTCTTCCGGGTGCTTGAGGGCGCTCAAGCCGCCCCTGGCGCTCTCTTATGCTGTGAGTCGCGCTCAGCAACCCAACGGAGCATGGCCTGGAATTTCTCCGCTCCGTCCTTGAGTGTGGCTGCCACGTCGGTGAGGTCATCGTAGTAAGTCTTCTCTGAACTTTCTTCCAATACAAGACCAGCCCGGTAGCTGTCGAGCGCTCCGCGTTCGAGCAGGTTCTTATAGCGTTTCACCATTACCGGATGGTTTTGTGACATGAGACGCGCGATGTTCAAGCTTTCGCAGTCCAGTTCTTCGTTGGTCGCAAACACCCGTTGCACCAACCCCCAGTTAAAGGCGAGGTGAGCGTCTATCGGATACGCTGCCATGGTCGCCAGCTTGGCGTTATTCATACCACAAATCTGGGTGAGCCGCTGTGAAATACGGCGTCCGGGATGTACCCCATATTTCGCGTGATTGTCCATAAACACGGCGCGCTCCGAGGCAAGTAACACATCGCAACACAACGCGATCTCGAAGCCACCTGTCACCGCTGGACCATTGACCGCACCAATAATTGGGAAAGGGCACTCCCACATCGCCCGAAACGGATCGCTGGCGGGAGTGATTCCCGCTTCCAGATATTCATCCAGCTTTCCAATATCGAGACCAACGGTAAACGCACGACCCTCGGCACGTAAAATCACAGCGCGGACTCTGTCATTATTGGGGTCAGGGTTGCGCAAGGCTGTGATGGCGTCGAAAGCTTCTGCGATCGCACGCATAAAACCACTGCTGAGGACGTTGAACTCCTGCGGATTATTCATTGTGACGACAAAGAGTCCCTCGCCTCCATTCACTTCGTCTACGAGGACGCTCTCGTTGTCGCCGTAGCTGGCTATGCGTGTTTGATCTGTCATTTCATAACCCCCCACTTACTACAGATAGTCGGCCCAAAGTTTTGATCCTCGTGTATAAGTCTGAGTTGTAGAGGGAATCAGAAAGATGGAAAAGCCCACGATACATCGGACACCAACAGGGACAGGAGCCGGTGCATACGGGTTGGACACATCAGAAAAGGCAGGCTATTTCATTGGGGATTAGGGGTTGGGGATTGGGAACTCCGATCAAAAGAGTGAACGTGTCCTCCAATCATACAGAGATGTTGACACGTTTACTCTTTATGGCCCTTGCTAAGTCTGTTCGGCAATCAGTAAGCATGGAGAGGTGAACGGAGTGCCTGGATTCCTCATTATCAGCCTGATTCTCCTCCCGTTACTCGGTTCGCTGGTGTCTTGGCCGGAGCGATGGCGTCAGCGTCTGGCGCCAGCTTATTCCCTGATCCCGATTCTTCAACTGCTGATTGTCATCGCGCTCTGGACAACGGTTCAGGCAGGAGAGCGGATTCAGTGCTCCTGGCCGTGGGCGCCGAGCCTGGGGCTGTATCTGAGTTTCAGTCTGGATGGTCTGAGCTGGCTCTTCACCGGTCTGATCTCAGGTGTGGGCGTGTTCGTTTTTGTCTATGCCGCGTTCTACATGGCTGACGATCCCACGCTGTCCCGCCTGTACCGTTTCCTGCTCTTGTTTAACGCCGCCATGATGGGGGTTGTGCTGGCCGACAACCTGGTCCTGCTGCTGGTCTTCTGGGAATTGACGAGCGTCTCGTCTTTTCTGCTCATCGGTTTTCGCTCACATCGGGCTGCGGCGTGTGAAGGCGCGAGTAAGGCGTTTGGTCTGACTGCGATTGGCGGTCTGGTCATGCTGTTCGGTATTTTGGCCGTGTATGCCGAGCACGGGACATTCGAACTGTCGGTCCTGCTTGCAGACTCTACCTCCATCTCTACGGCCGCAGGGCTGTGCTTCCTGGTTGCTGCTTTCACCAAGTCGGCTCAGTTTCCGTTCCACATCTGGCTGCCGTCGGCCATGGAGGCCCCCACCCCGGTGAGCGCCTATCTGCATGCCGCCACGATGGTCAAAGCCGGGCTCTATTTGATTGCTCGGCTGACGCCGTTATTTGCGGACGATCCCACTTGGTCTGCCACGGTGACCAGTGTCGGTACGGTCACCCTGGTGTGGGGCGGCGTGTTAGCCTGTAAGCAGGTTGATCTCAAGGCCCTACTGGCCAACTCAACCGTGAGCCAACTGGGGTTGATTGTCCTCCTGCTTGGTCTGCAAACCGAAATCGCGCTCTTTGCGGCCGTCCTGCATATTCTCAACCACGCGGCGTTCAAGGGCGCGCTGTTTCTCACGGCCGGGACGGTCGAGCACGAGGCGGGGACACGCGATATCCGCCAGCTTGGCGGCCTGCGTCCCCTCATGCCGACCCTAACTGTAGCGGCGACACTGGCTTCACTGTCCATGGCCGGCCTGCCGCCCTTAGGCGGCTTCCTGAGTAAAGAATTATTCTATGAAGGCGTCCTCGAAGCAGACCTGCTCCTCACAACGCTGGCCGTCGCCGCCAGTTGTCTGACTTTTTTGTATTCTTTCATTTTCTTTCACGGGACGTTTTTCGCTCCGGCCTTCCACTCGCCTCAGCAACAGCATGCCTCCCCTCATGCTGAACAGCACTCCACGCTCGGTCTGATTGCACCCATTGTCGTTCTGAGCGGTTTGGCCGTGCTATTCGGACTCGTTCCCAGTCTGGCGGAAGCCCTGGTGACGCCGGCTTTTACCGTTATGCACGGGGCTCCGCCCCAGCTTCATCTGGCCTTGTGGCATGGTCTGACTCCCGCCCTGTGGTTGAGTGTACTGACGGTGATCCTGGGTGGTAGTGCCTTCTTGCTGCGGCAGCGTTTTCTTGGGGCCATACGCGAGTACCAGGCCGCGTATTCGTTCAACCGTGTGTACAGCGACGGTCTGACCGGCTTCACCCGCCTCTTTCAGTGGACGCGGGCGCTGTACATGACCGGCTCGGTGACCGACTATGTCCGTTATCTTTTAGTCGCCCTCATTGTGGGGTTGAGTCTTCCGCTATGGTATTTCTTTGGGGTAACGCCGCTCCGGGTAGACATGGGGAGCATAGCTCTCCCGGAATACTATGAGCTGGGGCTGGCCGGGCTGATGGCGGGTGCCGCGGTCATGTGCTGCCGGGCTTACTCGCGTATTGTTCTCGTGCTGACGCTCGGCTTGGTCGGCGCGCTCATGTCGATTTTCTTCGTCCTCTTCAGCGCGCCGGACCTGGCCTTAACCCAGATCCTGGTAGAAGCGGTCAGCCTCGTCCTGTTTCTCATGGTCCTGCGTTACTTCTCGATCATGGTCGTTGTCCCTCAGCCACATATATCATATGCACGTGGGCTCAATATCGGGATTAGTGTGGGTATCGGTCTCCTGGTCAGCGGGCTGCTTTTTGCGGCTATTGTCGGTCCCTCGCTCCCCTCCCCTATTCCGTCCTATTATCTGTCGAACAGTCATCTCCTGGCCGGTGGATACAACGTGGTCAACGTGATCCTGGTTGATTTTCGTGGCTTTGACACCATGGGTGAGATTACGGTGTTCAGCGTTGCCGTCCTTGGCGTCCTGGCCATGGTTGAGTTGGGCGTCCGCGGGCAGCGCCCCTTGGGAACCATGTTTATGGTCTCCTTTCCCTCGCCCATTCTCCAGTCGTTTGCCCGGCTCACCCTCCACCTCATGCTGGTCTTTGCCATTTATTTATTGCTGCGCGGCCACAATGCGCCAGGTGGCGGGTTTATCGCCGGTGTGCTCACCGCAGTGGCGATGACGTTTCAGATGATGGCCTTTCATGTGGAATCCTTCTCACAGGAGATGCCCTGGAAGCCACTCCACCTGGTCGTGGTCGGACTCCTCCTTGCCGCTGGTACTGGTCTTGGGTCTTTACTCGTTGGCTACCCGTTTCTGACCAGCGCGATTGGACATTATAGCTTTCCGCTGCTCGGTGAGATTGAACTTGTCACCGCCATGGGTTTTGACATTGGTATCTACCTGGTCGTGGTCGGAACCTCGTTTGGCATTATTCGGACGATTGCCGAGGATTGAGACTGGCTGAGGATACACCCGTGGACTTCGTTATTATCAGCGTGATCGGCGTCTTGTTTGGCTGTGGGACGTATTTGATCTTGCAGCGGCATTTACTGCGGGTGGTGGTTGGCCTGTCGTTGTACTCGCACGGGGCCAATCTCGCGCTCATGGTCTCAGGGGGTCTGACGCGGGGCAATCCCCCTCTGCTGACGACTGAGGCGCCCTACGTTGACCCACTCCCCCAGGCATTAGTCTTGACCGCGATTGTGATCAGTTTTGGTATGACTGCATTTGCAACCGTCTTGGCCTTTCGGGTCAGACAAGTGTACGGATCGGATGTTGTTGATGAATTGGCGGGAGGAGAAGAGTGAGGGGGCTCGGGGGAGACTTCCCCCGTGAAAACACATGATGGCTCCAGACCTGTTCATCCTCTTCATTATGGGTCCGGTTGTCACGGCAGCCTTTTTAGCCGCCTTTCATAAACGGGACGTCTTGCAGCGCGGGGTGAGCCTCACCGTCAGTCTGGGGCTGTGGGGGCTGTCCGTCGTGGGTCTGCTGTCTCTGCTGCAAGAGGGCCAGCAGGGGATTGTCGTGCTGCGGATGGGCAATTGGGCCGCGCCCTACGGCATTATCCTGGTTGCCGACGTGCTGAGTATGACCATGGTCGTCCTGACCATGACGGTTGCGGTTGCCGTGGTGGCCTTCTCGCTGCGAACGGTTGAGCACGCGCATCAGGAGCATTTTTATTACCCACTCTTCTTTATCCTCATCATGGGCGTGAACGGCGCCTTTCTCACTGGAGACTTATTCAACCTCTTTGTCTTTTTTGAAGTTTTGCTGATCGCGTCGTTTGCGCTCATGGCCCTTGGCTCACAACCGGGCCAACTCCGAGAGACGGTCAAATATGTGGTCATCAACCTGATCGCCTCGACCTTTTTTCTGATCAGCTTGGCCGTGCTGTATCGGACGATGGGTACGCTCAATATGGCGGACCTGGCCTATAAAATTCAGCTGACGTCCGGGGAGTTGGACCCAACGCTGACCATTTTGGCCCTGGTCTTCTTGTTTGTGTTCGGCACCAAGGCGGCAATTTTTCCGCTCTATTTTTGGCTGCCCGGGCCGTATTTCCAGCCCGCAGCGGGCTTGAGTGCGTTTTTTGGCGGGATCCTGACCAAGGTGGGCGTGTATGCCATCTTCCGCACATTTACCCTGATCTTCCGTCATGACCCGTCCGTTACCCATGAACTCCTGCTTATTCTGGCTGCCCTGACTATGCTTCTGGGCGTCTTTGGGGCCCTGTCCCAGATGGATATGAAGCGTATTTTGTCCTACCACATCATCAGTCAGATCGGCTATCTCATTCTGGGTATCGGCTTGTTTACGCCGCAGGCATTGGCCGGCGCCCTGTTTTATATGGTGCCGTACGTGCTGGCGAAGTCCGCCCTCTTCTTGATTGCCGGTGTCGTGCAGGCAGCAACCGGCTCGACCCACCTCAAAGCGGTGGGTGGTCTGCAATCTCACTCAATACCCTTAAGTACGCTCTTTTTGCTGGCAGCATTGAGTCTGGCTGGTATCCCTCCATTAGCCGGCTTCTTCAGTAAGTTTATCGTGTTGCAGGCAGGGATGGAGATCGGCCGCTACGGCTATGTTGGCATAGGGCTCTTGGGTGGCCTGCTGACGCTGGCCTCTATGCTCAAAATCTGGAATGGTATCTTCTGGGGCGAAGAAACAGGAGACCGCCGGCCGGTGCCGCTCCAACCACTCTTGCCCGGTGTTGTCCTGCTCGTCTTTTTTATTGTGGGGATCGGGTTATTCCCAGGCGTACTCTACAGTGTAGCTCAGCTGGCCGCCGCACAAGTATCTGATCCTCGTGTGTATATCGCCGCAGTCTTGGGACCGGATGTCTTATGGTGACTCGTCTTTTTTTCAATGTCATTCTGGCTTTCGCCTGGTGCTTACTGCAAGACGAGATATCCTTGCGTCAGTTCGTGATTGGCTTTCTGGTCGGCCTCTCGGCCATGCTGTTCTTCCCACGCTCCTTTCACCAGGAGCGTCGCTATTTCCGTAAGGTCACGCTGAGCGTGCAACTCGTCTTCTTCTTTGTAAAGGAACTCCTGATTGCCAATTGGACCGTGGTCAGACAGGTCCTGGCTCCTGAGCTCAAGATACAGTCCGGCATTGTTGCCTACCCGCTGTCATTGCAGAACGATGTCCTGATTACCCTGCTGGCAAATATGATTACCCTGACGCCGGGAACGCTCTCGGTCGAGGTTGCTCCGGATCGGCAGTTTTTATTTATTCACTTTCTCGATGTCGATGATGTGGAGGAAGAAATCCGTATCATTAAAGACGGATTTGAACGCTATCTCTTGCTCATTGCCCAATGATTACGCCATTTGTTTCTGTCGTCGTGCTGGTCGGTATCACGCTCTCGATCTTACTCAGTGCGTATCGCGCGCTGCGTGGACCCACGATTCCCGACCGAGTTGTGGCCCTCGATAATATTTCGATCAATCTGGTTGCCGCTATCATCGTCATTTCGATCCGTGCGCAGAGTGCGCTGTATATCGATGTGGCCCTGGTTCTCGCCATTCTCTCTTTTTTAGGGACGGTCGCGGCGGCCAAATATCTGCTGAGAGGAACGGTTATTGATGGAAGTCCCCTACATACTCGACGCCCTGGTTAGTGTCCTCTTGCTCCTCGGCCTGTTTTTTCTCCTGACCGGGACCTTCGGCCTGTTACGGCTGCGGGATGTGTACACGCGCATGCACGCCACGAGTAAAAGCACGACATTTGGCGTGGCCGGAGTGGTCCTGGCTTCGTTGCTCTACCTGCGGTATTTGGGGCTCTCCTCCGGGCTGAAAGAGTTCTTGATTATCGTCTTCCTCTTTCTGACCGCCCCGGTCGGCGCGCATATGATCGCCCGGGCCGCCTACCGCGCCGGCGTGTCGTTATGGCAGGGCGGCGTGGTGGATGATTTCAAGAAATGGCTGGAGACGAACCGGTAGAGTAGAGTCCCGCCGCTGCCTTCTTTTTCACCTGATTCAATGAAGACCTGGGATCACCTCTTTGGCAAAGAGCTCCATTGAGCGTTGACTCTTGGCCGGGTCGAGGCCGGGCAGGTGCATACCCAGGACGAGATGCGTTGTGCGCACCTCTCGGGTAAACTGCTCAATCTCACGCCCGACCTCTTCCGGGGTGCCGATCATGGGACTGGCGAGCAAGCGCTCGGGATGCTCCCGCAACTCAGCCGGGGGTGGCAGTTGGCCGAACTGCTCAGCACCGGGAAAGTCCTTGGCCTCGGACAGCCAGCGACCATACCAGCTCAGCATATAGTGGAGATGGTCCTGGGCCTCATCCCAGGCTTGATCGTGGCTGGGCGCGACATACGCCCAGCGCAACTGGGCTGCATGGTAGTCTTTGGGGTCGCGCCCATGCCGGCGCAACGCGGCATCGTAGGCTTCCTGGACTTCCGAGGTCCCACCGCCGAGAAAGTGACAGCCCAGGCGCGCGGCCCGCTCAACCGCCTTGGGCGCGTTGGCTCCGATCCACACGGGCGGATGTGGACTCTGGGCCGGTTTGGGCTGAAGGCGAATATCCTTCAACTGATAGTGTTTGCCTTCATAGGAGAAGGGATCCTGGGTCCAGATGCCTTGGATGACCGTCACCCCCTCCTCCATGCGTGAGCCGCGTTCCTTGCGCGGAATGCCATAGCCGGCAAACTCGGCAAGGGCATAGCCCTGTCCCAGTCCCAGGTCAAAGCGCCCGTTGGACAGGATGTCCACGGTTGCCGCGTCTTCGGCAACCCGCACGGCATTATGCAGGGGTAAGAGGATCAGAAATGTCCCAATCCGCACCCGACTCGTCATCGCGGACAGCGTCCCGGCAATCGGCAGCAGCGAGGGCGAGTAGCCGTCTTCGGCAAAGTGATGCTCAGTCAGCCAGATCGTGTCATAGCCGAGTTCCTCGGCCGCCTGGGCCTGGCGCAATTGCTCGGCATAGAATTGGGGAAACGGCTTGCGCCATTGGGGCGGATTCCGAAAGGGAAAGAGTAAACCGATATCCATAAGGCCCTCCTTTTACCTTTTCCTCACCCTAACCAGCTTCGTCCAAATCAATATTGTACAGCCGGGTGACATTCTCTCCCATAAAATCGGGGGCAGAGTTTCTACCCAGCCCCCGCGCGGTCGAAAGGGGGAAGTGTCCGCTCACACCATGACCGAACACCCCCTCACTCTAACCCTCTCCCGCGAGGGAAGAGGGCATCGGTGTGTCCTGCGAATAGCCTACAACTGATTACAGCGGATTAACTGACCCGGCAGCACTCCGGTGGATTTGCCGTCCTCGAAGCTCACCTCCCCGTTGACCATGATCCAGCGGTAGCCCTCTGCGCCCTGCACCCGCCGCCAGTTGTTGGGCGGGACATCGTGGAGGATCTCAGTTGGCTTGATAGCAAGCTTTTCGAGATCGTAGACCAGAATATCAGCCGCCAAGCCTTCCCGCAGACAGCCACGATCCTTGAACCCCGCCGTCCAGGCCGGCAGATAGCTCAGATGATAGTGGGCCTGTTCCAGCGTAATGGTCTCTGTATCCCGCACCATCCAGGTCAGCAGATCCGTGACATACGCACCCAGGGTCTGGAACTTGGTGTGCGCGCCGCCATCGGAAAAGCCGGCGACCGTACGGTGGCTTAAGAGCTCCCGACAGTACTCAGGCTTCTGGTTCCGCATCGGGGTGAGCCATTCAGTCTTCCAGTTGTCGGCGGCTGAGATATCGAGGAGCACATCAACGACATGCTTGTTCTCTTCCCGGGCAATGTCTCCCACCAACCGATCCCGGTACTTATTTCTCAGCTCCTCGTTGTGCACCCCTCTACACAAAAAGGTAGCGATGTCACCCAAGGCTCTGGGCTGTTTGGTCCGATCATACTCCGCCTTCATGGACGCCCGCAGGTCGGCGTTGGCGAGCTTTGTCTTCCGCTCCTCTTCGGTTCCCAACGTCGCTTCCCGCCACGCATCCACATTGTCAAAGAGGTTCCATTCGTCCGAGAACGAAAAACGAAAATCGAGACGCTTCGTCAAGCCGTGCGCCACCAACGGTATGCCCTTCTTATTGTATTCGTCCACCACGCTCAGCATGGTACGGAATATTTCCGGCTTCTCATCGGTCACGAGTACGGCGTTAAAGATGAGTGGATGGGTTGCCAATTCGGCTAGCTGCCCACCGAAACTCATATCCCGCCGGTTGCCCTCCAGGCCTTCATCAATGGCGCCAGAGTTCTGCGCAAACTGGATGGTACCGTGGTCATACTTACTCATGCCCTTGGCTAAGGCCAGATAGAATTCATCTGACATCATGTCCGAGACCATCAGCGTGCCATCATAGTCCCGCTGGACCGAAGCTCCATAGCCGGTTAAGCGCTGGGCGGCCCAGCCGTTCGCGCCGACTGCCATCGCTTCATCCATGATCTGGAGGATTTGATTCATCTCGGTGTCGTTCGGCTGGCGGCTCTTGGCCTGGTCCCAGCCACCCATCACATAACTCACCAGTGGGGTGACCGGCACGAGCTGGATCATGTTGATGCCTTTGGGCAGCCGGTCGATGTGATCCATCCATTGCGGAAAGGTCTCCCAGGAGAAAGGCATCGTGGCCTTCATGGCATCAAACGGAATCGCTTCGTTGCGCTCCATCGAGTACATTGAGCGGTCCGCGTCCTTGTGGTGCACCGGCGCAAAGCCAAACCCACAGTTCCCATTGGTGACCGAGGTCACGCCGTGCCAGCTGCCTATGGTGCAATAGGGGTCCCAGTGGATCGGGGCATCATAGTGCGCATGCAGGTCAACTGCCCCTGGAGCGACGATCAGCCCCGAGGCGTCAAGGATTTTTGCTCCATCGTTGGTGTTAATCTTGCCGATTTTAGCAATCTTGCCATTGGCGATGCCGATATCAGCCTTGAACGGCGGGATCAGCGTACCATCAACAATCGTTCCGCCTTTAATGACGGTATCAAACTGTGGCATAACACTCTCCTTGGTTTGAATACTGTTATTCAGACTTCAATATTGTACAGCTTCGCCGCGGTGTCGTGCACAATCTTACGACGGTCGGTTGCTGAGAGCTCATTGAACGTCTCATTAATAAAGTCCTGAGAACGCGGCCAGGTCGCAGCCGTATGCGGATAGTCCGACGACCACATGGCATTGTCCGGACCATAGATGTCAAGCGTCCGGATAAACAACGGCTCATTAATAAAGGTCGCATACACCTGCCGCCGAACATAGTCGCTCGGCTTGAGGCTCAACTTCGCCGTCGTTCCCATAGAGCCTAACCGCCCGTGTATGAGATCCATACGCCACATAAAATACGACATCCAGGCGACGTCGTTCTCAGCCGAAACGATCTTGAGTTTGGGGAAACGCTCCAGGACACCGCCCAGGACGAAGACAGCCAAGGACCGCTCGACCTCGTGGTACAGCGTGGTGGCCTGGAGGGCAAGGTTGCCGCTAAAGAAATCGACTCCGGTACCCTTTCGGCCCGTCAGGATGTGAAGCGAGAGCGGCATGTTGAGATCTGATGCCGCCGCCCAAAATGGATCATAGTCGGTATGGCTGTACGGCCGATCGACCGGCGCCTCGGCCCAAATCATCGCTCCTCTGACGCCTTTTTTGGCGCAGCGCTCAAGCTCTTTTACCCCGGCATCAATGTCTTCCAAGGTAATAAGCCCGAGTGGCAGAAGCCGTTTCGGATCATGGCTGCAATACTCTGCCGACCAGTCATTATACGCGCGAAAACAGGAGAACCGCAGTTCTGCATCGTCCAGCATGTACAGCGGCATACCCATGGAGGTGTAGATCGCCTCGGCAACCACACCGTCGCGGTCCTGGTCTTTCAGCCGGGCGGCTGGATCCCATACACTGGCTGGGGCCTGATCCATGCCTTTTTTGTTATGTTCAGGGAGGTCTTCTGACGGGACGCCCGCACCAAAAAACGCAGCCACTGGAAAGGGCGTAATATTCTCGCAGACAAAATACTCGCCCTCTTTCCCGTTGAGGTCTTTCACCGTATGCGGAGCCTTATCTCGAAACTTCTTATCGATTCGCTCCTTCCAGATGTTTGTGGGTTCTACGAAATGTGAATCCGCCGAAATAACACCATATTCCGCCATAAAACACCCTCCTTGTTTAGGACGGTTATTGGAAAAAACTCCCCGAGAACCTGCTAGTGCTGCTACGATACGGCGTCTTACTTGATTTTTGCAAGAGATTTTTAGGAGTGTGCGCACAAAAAAAGGACAGTCCTATCGAGCTGTCCCTTTCTGCGCGTTAAGAGCATGTGGGGAAGCGCTAGATCAGCCCTGCTGCTCGCATAGTCGCGATAGCCTGGGCGTCATAGCCGAGTTCCGTCAAGACCTCAGTGCTATGCTCGCCGAGCAGGGGCGCAGGCCGCAGCGGAACATCCGAAGCCGACAGTTTGATGGGATTGCCGGCCATGGTGTAGGTGCCGCGCGCGGGATGATCGAGTTCGAGGATCATATCCCGTTCGCGCAGATGTGGATCGTTCATGACCTCGCCCGTATCCTGACACGCCCCGCACGGCACCCCGGCCTCGGCCAAAATCCGCATGACTTCATGTTTGGGTTTTTTCGATGTCCAGTCTTCGATAAAGGCATTCACTTCAGCGGCGCGTTCAGCCCGGGCCTCGGGCGTGTGATAGCGTGGGTCGTCAATCAGGTCTTCCCGTTGTAGGGCGCACAGCAAGGGGTCCCACATCTGCTGCTGGGCAATAATGAACACATAGTCGTTGGGCCCGCCGGGATGGCAACGATACGTCGTAGCGGGGACAAACCCGAGTTGATTGCCCGTGCGTTCAACCGGTTTGCCATTACGCTGGTGGTCGCGCAGGCTGACCCGCACCAGATTCACCACCGCGTCCTGCATGGACACTTCAACCTGTTGGCCGACTCCGGTGGTGTGGCGCTGCATCAGGGCGGCCAGGATGCCGATGACGCAGTGCATACCGGTGCCCGAGTCTCCCACACATGACCAGGTGACGGTCGGTGGATTGTCGGGAAAACCGGTCACGCTCATCGAGCCGCCCATCGCCTGCGCCACGGGTTCAAAACTCTTGAACGAGCTATACGGCCCATACGAACCAAAGCCTTTGATACTGGCATAGACCAGGCGCGGATTGAGCTGTTTGAGGCTGTCATAGCCCAGCCCCAGCCGTTCCATCGTGCCGGGTCCGAAGTTCTCCAGCACGACATCTGCGGTTGTAATCAGTTTTTCAAAAGCCTGCTTGCCTTCCGGCTGTTTGAGGTCAAGCGCCAAGCTGCGCTTGTTGGCATTGAAAAACAGGAAAAAGAGACTATCCGTCCCCGGCTGGTCATTCAGACTCACGCGGGCGATATCGCCCCGTCCGGGCGGTTCGACCTTGATGACGTCAGCCCCGAGCCAGGCCAAAATTTGGCCACACGACGGACCAGCCTGATTGTGGGTCAAGTCCAGCACCCGGATACCATCAAGCGCAGCGCTCATTGTCTCATGCTCCCTCCCCTAGTGTTTGGGCCACGTCAAAAATACCAGGCCAGCGTCAGCGATAGATTGATCTCGTCGTTGTCGACCCGCACCGGAACAAAGACCCCATCGTCCAGATTGTGAAAGTCCCGGTCTTCGGCCAGATACTCGGTATAGCGCACTTCGCCCCGGAGGCCGAGACGCGAGCCGAACATTTTTTCCAGCCCCGCGCCACTGGTCCACGCGGTAAAATACTCGTTCCGGGTACTGGCACCGGATATGAACTCGTCGGTCTGGCACCACTCGGGCATAGGGCACCCATGAAACCGGACCCGGAAGCGCGTCGCCACACGTCGCACACCGGCCAGGGCATACACGCTCGAGTCGCCTATCATCGTCTGAAGAAATTGCGGGCTGGTTCCCAGTTTGAAGGTCAGTCCGTAACTGAAATTCTTGGCAAAGGACCAGTCGTCGGGCCAACTCTCGCCCATCTGGTTGCGTCCCTCGGACTCGCCGATACCCTTGAGCCGCCCACGTGTGGACTCGCCGTGGAAGGCGATATCAAATTCGCTGTCCAGGAAGAGCCGCCCCTGGTCGAGCAGCGGCCAGCGATACCCGGCCAGCAAGCCGAACCCATACCCGGTCGCGTCGGCGGAGTCGCGGTCGCGGTTCACCTTGCCGCTCTGGGAGGTCATATTGAGCGGGCTGGTATTGTCCACGGTCTTTTTATACGAGGTGTCCAGCCATTCCGGGGTGCCGGTGATACCCAGGTAGAAGCGCCCCGAGTCGGCGAGGGCTGTCCCGACAGCACCCGGGCTTGCCATGATGACACCCGCCAGCAGCACGTATGGGAATTTTTTCCTCACTTTTGTCAGCACTCCCATACCTCTCTCCTCCTCTGCTTAAAATGAGCAATTTCAATCATTTGGAACGTACAATCACCTTTTACCTTTTGGGCTTCTGCCGGATATTCCATACAGGCGGTATAGCAATTTGACACCTTATTCCGCATGGTGCAAATCAGTCAGAAATGTCGGCCTACGGGACTGGCGAGCGGCAGAGTTCCTTTCGAAGAGTGGGACATGTAGATTGTCGGTGTGGTGCTATGGTGCTATGGTGCTTGCAGCATTGAATCGGCGCTTATGAATAGGAGTGTATCCCCATGCCTCGCCTGACCATCAGTTTAGCCGACCGGACACACCAGGCGCTGAAGGAAGCGGCGGCCCGGCAGAATCGTTCCATGGCTTCAATCATCGAGGAAAGCCTGGAACTGAGAGGGATCCGACCCTACGATACTGCCAAGGAGATCGTCGCCAAGGCGCGAGCGCAGTCTGGATTGAACGCTACCGACGCGGTGGCCCTGGCAGTCGAGGAAACAAGACGTTTTCGTGACGAGCAATCGCGCTGAGCGGCGTCAGCGGCCAAGTTCGAGAGGTGCGGAAGAGAGCCGATGACGCCGAAGACTTGTATTATCGACACCAATGTCATCGTTTCGGGGCTGATCGGCGCGGACTCGAACAGTCCCCCAGCACGGATACTGGACGCCATGCTTGATGGCGATCTCCTTTACCTCATGTCGGACGACCTGCTCAACGAGTATTCGTCCGTGTTGCGCCGTCCGCGTCTCGTCCGGCTCCACGGACGGACAGACGACGAAATCGACAGACTCCTGACCGACTTGGTCGCCAACGCCATATGGCGCGAGCCTATCGCCAGCGGCGATGCGCCCGATACCGGGGACGATCATCTGTGGGCATTGCTTGCCAGCCATCCGCAGGGACAACTCGTCACGGGTGACCAGCTTCTTCTCGATACCCCTCCGAGCGGCGCCTCTGTGACTTCCCCTCGTGGTTTCGTGGATACGTTTTTGTCCCCCAAAGAGCCCTGATCGGACCTCTTTGGGGCCTCGGAGATTTGACGAATGTCAGCAAATGACCGCGAAATTACACCGGGAACAGCGGAAGCGGGAGAAGTGGGAGAAACAGTCAGAGTTGGAGAAAGCAAAGAAGACCCTGCACTGAAGGGGAGGCGAGTTTTCCGATCAAATAGCTGGAGCGTTTCACGATAGGTTCTAACCGGCGCCAGGACACGCTCGTCATGCCGGACGTGATCCGGTACACAGAGGGCGGGGGGTAGGGCTGGAATCCAGTCAGACGAGACTGCCGGTACGCTATGGGTGCTACATGCCTTCCAGAAAAAATCCCGAGCCGGAATCAAGACGCCAAAAGCGGAGATTGACCTGATCCGGGCGCGGCTAGGACGATTAAAAAAGGAGTTGTTGTCATGACCGAGAATGAGTGTGAGCTTGTCCGAGGAAGCGGAAATGTGTTTCGCGACTTCAACGATCCGCATGCCGACCTGAAGCAGGCCAAGGCCATCCTTGCGGCCCGAACCATCGCCGTACTGGATGAGCGTTCCCTCAGCGTACGCAAAGCCGCTCGCCTGACCGGGTTTGCCGCGGCCGATTTCTCCAGGGTACGCAACGCAGACCTGGGCCGCTTCACCCTGGACCGGCTCATCAAGATGCTTGCCGCCCTGGACAGTCGCATACGGGTAACGGTTCATGTCGGTTCAGAACCGTCTGGAAGAAGGAGATGACAAGCTCTTACTGGTTGCGCTGCGCAATGTTGTCAAATCCAAGGGCTTTACCAAGGTCGCCCAAGGGGCTGGGTTACAACGCGAGACCTTGTACCAGTCCTTCTTGGAAGACGGTAATCCCCGACTCTCCACATTGAGCGGCGTTCTTGGGCAGTTGGGCATGCGACTCAGCGTGACACCACAGGCGAAAAGCGCCTGAACTAAGGAAGTCCCGTAGGTCGGATGAACCGAAGGCGTAATCTGAAAGCTCTGAGACTGACTAACGCAGGCGTTCAGCGTCACTAGTCAAACGGCGGCGGATTTCGGACTTTGGCAGCCGACAGCGTGGATGCTTCGCAATAGCGGTCAAACCGTCGTACAATTGCCGGATGCTCACTACATCAGCGTCGTGCATCTCGTCGAGGAGCCACAGCACCCCGTGACACTCGACCGCTTCATCAGCCGCGAGCTGACGAAGCGCCCCGTCACCACTCAGCAGGACCCAGGAGTGGGTTTGCGCGAGCGCAAGGGCGAAGCAATCAGGCAGGGAAAGCGCAGGTGCTCGCCGCCGATAAGTGATGGCGCGTCCTACACCGTCGCCGTCTAGTTCCTCAACGATAAGGCCAGGTCGTATCAACTCCTCACCACCGTAGTTCTTCAACTCGCGCTCGTAGAGCAGGTCGGGGACGACGAATCGAAACGGCAGGCGGAAGCTGGCCTCCAGCAGGGACCCACGTTCCAGATCAACCAGAACGGAGGTATCGGAGACCAGCACGTGCATAAGACTCAGTGTCCAACCACCTCGTGTTCAACAGCCGGCGGCTCCTCCATTCGTCGGTTCAGTTCATGCACCGACGTTTCAAGCACCTCCGCGGCCTTGGCCTCAGAAATCGCCCCTTCGGCAAGTGCCCGGAACGTGAGGCGCTCGAAACGCTTCGGCTCCTCGCCTGTCCTCGCATCCGGCTCTTGGTAGGGCGGAGTACGCCACCCGAGACGGTTAAAATCATTGAATAGCCGCCTGAACAGGGTATCGCTGAAAATACCAAGCTCCTTGCAGCGATACGTAATCGCCTGAACGCTCGTACCAAAGAGTTGCTTCAACTCGAACAGCTCACCCCACCCGATTGACGTGCGGTGCTTCCCAATCTCTGACCACAGGGCGTCGGCCGGCATCAGGAAGGCCCCGGCAAAGCGGTGCGCGACCTTCTCCTCGTCCACCCTGGCTGCTACCTCCATGACCAAGTGCCCAAGCTCATGGGCCAGGGTGAAGCGCTGGCGCTCCCCCCAGTCCCGGCGGTTCACCACAATGACGGGCACGGCATCTTTACCGGTACGGCGGACACGCGCCGTCAGGCCATCAATATGCGTCAGATCGACAGCAAGAGTCTTGATCCCTTGGTCTTCCAGGAGTTCGACAACATTCGGGATCGGATCGATACCAAGGCTCCAGTGGTCCCGCAGACTTCGAGCTGCACGATCAGCCTCGGAAACATCCCACATAACGGGATAGGGAGCCTCAGGTGGACGGTGCCATTCCACACTATGCAGGTTCAGCACTTCTTCCACCAAAAGATACCGCTCAAGAAGGTGCAGAACCTGGGCTTCAACCTGGGACTCCTCCCGCCTACTCGTGATCTTTTTCTTTCTGAACTCTACTGCTTCAAGGGCCATGTCCTGGTCCCCAACCAGATAGTCCACCGAGACGCTAAGCGCGTCGGCGAGCGCGATCAGAACTCCAGAGCTAGGCATGGACTCGTTGCGTTCGTATTTCCCGATTGCCTGGGCAGTGACTCGGTTTCCAATTTTTTCCGATAATGCCCTGAGAGACAGGCCAGCGGCGTAACGAGCCAACTTAAGTCTTTGTCCTATCATGTTCTGTTCCCCTTTTCTGAGAGTTTACAAAAAAAGAGAAAAAAATAAAATATGTAAATCTCCTCCATATCCTCTCTTCCCTAGAGGGCAAGGGAGAGGGGGGTCCCGCTTGCATCCCATCCGCTCGTAATCGGCCAAGTGAAAATCGTCCGGATGAAGTCAGGCTGCTTCTAGAGAAACTTTGTGGGTTTGTGGGGTTGGGTTGCCGGGGGGGTGAGCGTCTAGTTAATCAATGAGAGATGACGAATGGTGAGACTCATAAATGTTTACTATACGTCTCAATTCATCAATAAAAGTGGAATTCTTTCCCACAAAGAATGTGGGAGCAGAGCTCTTGTAGGAATCGAGTTCATCCTTGCATAAATCGTATGCGTCTTTCTCCCTATCCAATTTAAGCAGAGAATGCGCATAGACTACAGCGAAACCAGGGCGCTGTTGATCGTATTGAGCCATATCAAAACCCTTGCGGGCATAACCACAAGCACGCTGCGTCTCCTCCTCGTCTGCATCCTCAAGACAGCAAAGTGCCCAAGCAGTATTCATGTAATAGTGTGCTCCTGCTTGGGAGGCGTAAGGAGTACCATCGTATTTAGCTTTAACCATCTCCTCTCTATGAGAATGCCAGTATTGGAGAGCTTTCTCATAATAAGGAAGTGCAGCCCTCGGTTGTCTATGTAACAAACTAATGTCCTTAGCTAAGTTAGAATACTCAGCATCGGTAAAACCGTCGGTAGACACAACCTTGCCGTTCGCCACATCCTCGCCAAGAGCATACCAATCATCCATGAGCGCTTTCTCTGATATGGAGAAAAAGTAGCGCAACTCATCAAGTATTCGTTTCTTGCTGTCGGCCTCAATTATGGCCGATTTGCAATCAGCTTTCTCAATCCTATCAATCCCTAAGACAAAAGATGCTGATTGCTTATCAATCCGAGAAACATATTTACCCATGTAAGGGTGGCCAGCATTGTCTCTAGGACTGTACTGAGGATTTGCAGGAAATAGGCGCGATCTATCGAGAGTATACAAATCTGAATAATTGCCCAGAATATAATCATGGATATGCGGGAGCCCTACCTCGTCTAAAATATCAATTGAAACAACAAAGACTTTTCCGTCCTCTTTCCAGTGCTCCTTTTCTCGACAAGCGAACCATAAGGCAATAAGCGGCCTTATGGTAAAGTCGGTAAGTATAGTCTTTTTCCCAGTCTCGCCTCCATAATGCTGTACAATTGCTACTTTATCCCAATCTGTAAGAAGACTAGGACTCTCTCTGGAAAGGTCTCTTATGTATCCAGGTAGAGAATCAAAGGAATGAAAATCGCGTATCAGGTCTGAATGGTAGGAAAGGCAGTCCGAATATGTTTGGTCTTCAAATGCGCGAGCCCATGAGGAGCATACCGGCCATGCACTGTTAGACTGTCCTCTAAACCTGTAGGTGTGTTCATTAGGCTGTAAAGATTCACACAGTTGTAGGTAATCATCCACACTCTTTATTGGTTCCATCCATTACCTTCCACAATCCGCTATCGTTCGCAGACGGATAATTCATGTGTAAACAAGTTAAGACTATCGTCTAGTGCAACCCTGGCGCTAACGCCTCATAGAACACCGCCTCCACCAACCTCTCCCGCGTCTCCCCACTTGTAGCAAGGCTCGTCTCCAACCGGTCACACAAGGCCATCAGTTCATCGACCTTGGCGACGATGCGGTGTTGCTCGGCCAGGGGCGGTAGCATTATCGGAATATCAAGGGCCTTGGCTTGGTTAAGCTTCGATCGTGTCGCCCCAGCCAATCTCCCCGAATAGTCAAAGACGTTTAAGTAGTGGACCAGGTATGGATGTGAAACGAGAATGGCGCGAAACACATGGGCATGGTTATTGACCCAGGATTTTCCTGCGATCAAATAAGCTTTTTTGCGCAGAGGCTCGAAGAAAGGCACCCCATCTTCACCGAGCAGAACAAGTTCCTCGTCGAATATGTAGTCGTCGATCCAGCCCTGTTGCTGTGTTGCACCGAAATACGGGAACAACTCAGCCTGAGACTTATTCGCGATTCGTTGTTTGCGCTCGATCCCGTTTATCGGCTTTCGCATATAATCTAAGCATTCGGTGATGAACGCCAGCCTTGTCGCAGCCCAACAGTTCGGCGCCACGAAGGGCTGTTCTCCTTGTTCAACCGATGCAAAGGGCTTTCGTTTCTTTATCTCCCCCGCCTTCGCCAACCTTTCTTTTTCCGTCGCAATCCGCTTAAACAACTCCGACGCCGGCTCATCGTTCGGGTCTTGCTCTACCAACTTCCCCCGCACAGCAAGGTTAAGAATAAACCGGCGCAAACGCGGAACAGCGTCCGGCGCGTCGGCGATGCGGTCGAAGTGGGTGAGCAGGTGTTCGGCGTTCCTTGGAGAGGCGGTGATACGGCGGGACGGACAGTGATCGTTCGACGCAGCCAATTGATAATCATCCCGTCCACGGATTGAAGACCGGGACACCTGTTTGACGAAAGTCGTTCTCGTTCCGGGTGCACACAACGAGAGAGTGCACCTGCGCAGTGGCGGCAATGAAGAGGTCAGGCTGGCTGAAGGTGATCGAATGTTCTCGCCCCCGGGCCACCATCCGACGCCATTCCAGAATCACCTCCTCATCCACAGGCAGAATACGCCCGGCAAACCACGGCCGCAGCCGGTGGTCGAGCCAGACTGTCAGCTCATTACGGAATTTGGAGTCAGCCTGTTTTTCGATGCCATATCGAATTTCGGCCAGCGTGACGCTGCTGAGGAAGAGGCTGTCCGCGGCTTGCGCGTCCGACCACGCTTTGACATGATTATCAGGTCGCTTCTTTCGGAGTTCGGACACAACATTGGTATCGAGCAACCATCCCGTCACAACTCAACCTCACGGACCGGGCTCCGAACTCCGTCTCCACCGAAGGTGATACGGCTCAGTGGAGATTGGGACAGGAGTTCGTGTAAGCTGCCTGATTGCTCCCGTGCCTGGAGGGCTTCGAATGTGTCTGCCGCGACAATGACCACGGCATCTTTCCCGTGAACCGTGACCCGTTGCGGCTGCCCGGACGTGGCAAGGCGAACGAGTTCACTAAACTTTGCCTTGGCCTCTCCCAGCTTCCAGCCGGGAGTCCGTGCCGGGTCGGTCTGCCTGGCTTGACGAGATTTATTCACGAGTAATTCTCCTTATGACTAGATTAGTCAAATTTAGGGGAAATAGCAGTTTGCGTCAAACGTACTCGCCGGAATGACGGAAGAGACCGGTTGACTACATGGAATCGTGAATTGTCCTAGTGGCCCTTATCGCAACAGCGCCTCCGCCAATATCACCCTCAACTGGTCCCGCAGGTCCGTGACCTCAGCCTCAGTCGCGTCCAGCTTGGCCAGTAACTCTTGCGGGTCGCCAAGGTCGTCTGCCTGGGTATGGGGGTTCTTGATGTCCAGGTTGTAGCCGCGCGCCCTGACTTCTTCGGCAGTCACTTTCCAGGCGCGTTCTGTCTCCGTGCGGCCTGCGCGCTCCGTTCCGCCCCACCAGTCGATGCAATCTTGCAGATGTTCCAGCCGAATCGGCTTGGCCATGGAATAGGCTTTCTGGCCCTCGGGCACACAATGCTCGTAGAACCAGATATCCGCTGTTGGTGCGCCCTTCTCAAAGAACAGCAGATTGGTGCCGATGGTGGCATACGGCCGGAACACAGAATTGGGCAGACGCACGATGGTGTGCAAGTTGCATTCTTCCAACAGATGTTCCTTGAGCCGGGTCTTGACGCCTTCGCCAAACAGCGAGCCGTCGGGCAGGACCACGGCGGCTCGTCCGCCCGGCTTCAGCAGGCGGATGATGAGGGCCAGAAACAGGTCTGCGGTTTCCTTGGTCCGAAAATGTTGCGGGAAGTTGGTCTCGATGCCGTCTTCCTCCTTGCCGCCAAAGGACGGGTTGGTCAGCACGATGTCCACCCGGTGCTTTTGTCCCCAGCTAATATAGGGCCGCGCCAGGGTTTTGTCGTGGCGTACGAAGCTCGGGTCCTCAATGCCGTGCAGCAGCATATTGGTCACGCACAGCATGTGGGGGAGCTGCTTCTTTTCGACGGCACGCAGGGCGGCCCGTATGGTCGGTTCGTCCTCGGGCCGTTTGGCATAGCGCCCGCGCATGTGAGGCAGCGCGCAGGTCAGAAACCCGCCGGTGCCGCAGGCCGGATCGAACACGGTCTCGTCCGGCTTGGGGTCGATACGATCAACCATAAAGGCGGTCACGGCGCGGGGCGTGTAGTACTCGCCGGCATTGCCCGCGGATTGCAGGTCGTTCAAAATCTGTTCGTAGATGTCGCCGAAATGCTGGCGCTCGGTCAGATCGTTAAAGTCAATATCGTTGATCTTGTTGACCACCTAGCGCATCAACTGGCCGGACTTCATATAGTTGTAGGCATCCTCAAAGACATCGCGCACCACGCGGCCACGGGCTCCGGCCTGGTCGGTTTGCAGGTTTTTCAGGGCCGGGAACAAATCGGCGTTGATGAAGGTCAACAGTTCCTCGCCGGTCATACCCTCGGGGTCGGCCGCCCAGGTCCGCCACCGGAACCGCTCGGGTATCGGAGACGTGGTGGCATCCCCCATCAGCTCCATTTCCTGGTCCTTATCGTCGATAATCTTGAGAAAGAACATCCAGCACAACTGACTGATGCGCTGGGCGTCGCCGTCTACGCCCGTGTCCTTGCGCATGATGTCCTGAATGGATTTGACCAGAGTACGGACGGACATGGTCTACGCGGTCTCCTGATACAACGCGGCTTGCAGGTCGTGGACGGCCTGGACGAAACCCCCCTTGCCGCCAAAGGCCCTGACCAACTGCACCGGGGTGCCCAGGTCGCTCAAGGGCGGGATGCGCAGCACGTTGGTATCGTCCAGATTTAGCACGCCCTCGTCCGCGTACTTGGCGAGTAGTGCGTCGAGCACGGCGCAGGCCTGGTCTCCGTACTTGGCGAACACATCACGCTTCTTGACGTTTTCGGCCCGCTCGCGCCGGGTGGCACAATGGGGTCGTCCTCGCCGGGTTCGTATATCTGCACCGGCTCTCCGTCAAAGTCCGGGTCGGCAAAATGGCCGGTCGCGCCCCGGAAATCCATCAGGCTAAAGTAGAACTTGCGCGTGTCTTCGTGTACGCGGGTGCCGCGTCCGACAATCTGCTTGAACTCGGTCATGGAGCCCACCTCGCGGTCAAGCGCGATGAGCCGACAGGTCTGGACATCCACCCCGGTCGAGAGCAGGCGCGAGGTCGTGACCAACACCGGGTATGTGGATTCCGGGTCAATGAAGTTGTCCAGTTGGGCCTGCCCCTCGGCATCGCCGCCGGTGATACGCATGACGTAGCGGTGATTCTCGGCCACCAAGTCGGCGTTCTCGTTACTCAGGGCTTGGTGCATCCGGGCCGCGTGCTCCCGGTCAACGCAGAAGACAATTGTCTTCTGGAAGCGGTCGCCGCTTTCCTTGAGGAATTGAGTGATCTTGCGGGCCACCAGTTTGGTCCGTTCGTCCAATACCAGATTGCGGTCAAAATCCCTGGTGTTGTAGAGGCGGTCTTCAATCTCGTTCCCATCCCGGTCCAACCGGCCGGGTTCGGGCCGGTAGCCCTCCACGTCGCGGTCGATATGCACCTTGATGACTTTGTAGGGAGCCAGAAATCCGTCGCGGATGCCCTGTTTGAGCGAGTAGGCGTAGACCGGCTCACCAAAGTATTCGATGTTGGACACATAGGCCGTTTCCTTGGGCGTGGCCGTCAGACCGATGTGGGTGGCCGCCGAGAAATAGTCCAGGATTTCCCGCCAGGCCGAATCCTCGGCCGCGCTGCCGCGATGGCACTCGTCAATCACAATCAGGTCAAAGAAGCCGGGCGAAAACTCACGAAAGACTTTCTGACGGTCCTCCGGCCCGGTCAGGGCCTGATACAGGCCGAGATAGATTTCATACGAGGTGTCAATCCGCCGCTTGCGGTCAATCGCGGCGCTCAGGTCCTCGGAGGAGCCGTCCGCGCGTTCGATGGTCCCGGCCCTGGGCGACAGCTTGGCCATGGCCGGACCGAACGGCCGGAAATCGTTGACCATGGTCTGGTCAACCAGGACATTGCGGTCGGCCAGAAACAGGATGCGCTTCTTGCGGCCGGTCTTCCACAGCCGCCAGATAATCTGAAAGACGGTGTAGGTCTTGCCCGTTCCGGTGGCCATGACCAGCAGGAGGCGCTCGCGGCCCTTGGCAATAGCCTCGATGGCGGCGTTGATGGCGTTGACCTGATAGTAGCGCGGGGTCTTCCCGCTGCCGCTGAAATAATCCTGCGTGACAATATTCTCAGTCTCGGGTTTCAGGTCCTTCCAGGCACAATGGCGCTGCCACAGGTCGGACGGCGCGGGAAAGGCGTTCAGGCTGAGGTTGGTTTCCCGCTCAGAGCTCAGGCCGGTCCGGTCGTGGAACACAAAGCCCTCGCCATTGGAGGAAAAAACAAAGGGGATATGCAGCGTCTCGGCATAGTCCAGGGCCTGCTGCATGCCGTCACCCACCGCGTGAATGTTGTCCTTGGCTTCAATCAGGGCAATGGGGAGATTGGGCTTGTGATACAGGACGTAATCGGCCCGCTTGGCCTTGCCCCGGCTGACCAGTTTGCCGCGCACGATGCGGCATATTTGGCACTGGCGGAATCGCTTCCGGCACCATTGATCACCTGTGACACTCGATTGGCTGCCGCGCCCGGTCATCGGGCGAGCGTTGAGCTTGTTCAGACCAACCGGGCATAAGCCTGGCAGGGCGGTCACGCCGTCCGGCGGCACCAGTTGATTAGGCCAACGGAATAAACAGCGACTTTCTGGGCTTGCCGTTGACCGCCCGGCTGATATGTCCCTGGCCGGTGGTATCTTCGGCCAAAAGAATCTCTCCCGTGCCCAGGACGCGCTTCGTGCCGTCACCAGTCTCGATCTCGACCTCACCCTCAAGCATGACCACATACTGCCGCCGCGGCGCGTTGTGAAAATCGAGGTCATAGTCGCCGCCCGTTTCCCGAAAGATCACGCCGGTTGCCGGAATAAGCTCGGAGAGCCGCCCGACGGCACTCCCGTCTTTGAGCGGAATCTCGACATCCTCAAAGTGCGACTGATTATCCGGCCCCGTATAGATGCGGGTGACTTTCATGCTGGGCCTCCTTTCCACAGGTTCTGAACTGTATGACACAGCCCCGTTGAGTGTCAAATGAGACTGGTTGCGTCTAACTGGACAGCCCTATCGCCCATGACCTATAGTGATGCGGCTAAAGAGAGGAGAATATGATGCGCGCCGTAGTGATGCTGAACCATGAACTGACCGTTGAGGATATTCCCGTTCCAGAGCCCGGACCGGGTGAGGTCTTGGTCAAAACCCTGGCCTGTGGGATTTGCGGCTCGGACCTCCACGCGCTGAAGCATACGGAGAAGCTGGTTGAGGTCTCGGAGCGTTCCGGTGGTGTTTTTAATATGGACCTCAGCCGGGGCATTGTCATGGGTCATGAGTTCTGTTTCGAGGTGGTTGACTTTGGGCCGAACACGGCCCGCACCCTCAAAGCCGGCACGCGCGCGGTGTCCATGCCGGTTCTCATTCGACCGACCGGTGTCGAGACGGTCGGCTACTCAAACGACAATCCGGGCGGCTACGGGGAGTATATGCGCCTGAGTGAAAAGCTGTTGCTTGCAGTTCCGAACGGCCTGCCGATACACAAAGCCGCCCTGACCGAACCCATGGCGGTCGGCCTGCACGCGGTTGAAATGGCGCGCCTGACACAAGACGACGTGCCTTTGGTTATCGGCTGTGGGCCGGTCGGCCTGGCCGTGATCGCGTCACTGCGTATGAAAGGGGTGCAGCCCATTATCGCCGCGGATTTCTCCCCCCGCCGCCGCCAACTCGCGCAGGCCGTGGGCGCGGATATCGTCGTCGACCCCGCCGAGCAGTCACCCTATACCAGTTGGCAGGAGGCTGCGGTCTGGACCGACCCGAGCACGGCTCCGTCTCAGCCGCCCTGGGCTTCGGGTCCGCCGCTGCGGCCGGCCGTGATGTTTGAGTGTGTCGGTGTCCCTGGGGTCATCGATCAGATTATGGCCGCGGCCCCACAGGGCACCCGGATTGTGGTTGTGGGTGTGTGTATGGAAAAGGACAGTTTTGAACCCATGTTCGGGATCAACAAAGAGTTGAATCTTCAGTTCGTCCTGGGCTATAGCGGGGAAGAATACGCCTCCACCCTGCATCACATTGCCGAAGGCCAGATTACGACCGACCCATTAATTACGGGGACCGTTGGAATCGAAGGAGTCGCCCAAGCATTCAAAGACCTGCACTCGCCTGAGCAGCACGCGAAAATTATCGTGGAACCCTGGCACTAAAGAGTGAGCGTGTCCTCCAATAAACATGCAGATGCTGGACACGTTTACGCTTTCCAACAGGAGGACAGTATGGCTGATATACAGAATTGGACCCTCCAGGGCGACTGGTTTGATGTGTGCAGTTGCGATATTGCCTGTCCGTGCGAATTTGCCCAGCCGCCCACAAACAACCACTGCGAGGGTGTGCTGGCCTACCATGTCCGAGAAGGGACGTATGGCTCGACCCGTCTCGATGGATTGAATGTCTTGGCCGTGGCCAGTTTTAGCGGCAATGTCTGGGCTGGTGAGGCCAAGATCTCACTGGGGCTGTTTATTGGCGAACAGGCCGACGCGCAGCAGCGTGAGGCCCTCCAACTCATCTTTTCCGGGCAGGCCGGCGGATTCATGGCCGGGTTTGCGCGCTCAATTGGTGAGGTGCGCGGGATTGAGTTTGTGCCGATCACTTTCGATATTGCGGCTGACTTGGCCTTTTGGAAAGCAGAGATTCCCGAGCGAGTCACGGCCTCTGCCGAGGCGCTGACCGGGCCGACCACGCCGAAAGGAAAACGGGTGCAGTTGCTGAATCCGCCCGGCTCCGAGGTCGGGCCCGGCCAGGTCGCGACCTGGGGCAAAACGGTTGATAATTGGGTCAACGCCTACGGCTTTGAGTGGGATTGGGCCGGCAAATCGAGCAAGCACATCCCTTTCGACTGGAGCGGACCCGCGTAGGGGCAATTCATGAAATGCCCCTACTGAATGCAAAATGGCGGGAGAAGACTCGTGCAAGGGGCTCATGAGCTTCTCCCGCCACTGGAAGGAGGAAGAAAGAAGGAAAGCTATTATTGGGACGTATCAATACCTGTCAGTATTCAACCCGCCCTCAACTATTCGGATAAATATTCCACTTTCTCTAAAAAAGCCTTGGCCCCCCCGGACGTTCCCTTGGTATTCATCTGAAAGCCGAATCGACTGATTGGAGGCACAACGACCTGACCAAACTGTGAACGGAAGCTCTGGTCCAAGTTAAATTCCGTCACCACCCGCTCCCCCACCGGTACCCCGCAGGGTGTACAGAAATAACGTCCGCCGGTTTTATAGTAATTCCCGGTATAAGCCCGATTTGCCCGCTCTTTTTCCCCTAGGAAGAGACCGATGAAGTACGGAGCATTGGGGATGAAGAGCGAGCCGCTCTTGATTCTTTTTGTCCCAAACGTAGTCATCACCGCAATGGGGACCGCGGTGATCCCCTGGCTCCAATCCGCCCCGCGCGGATAGCGCTCGACCCCCCAATGAATGCGAATCCGCTTGACCTGGGACATGGGTAGGGGCAACTCGAACAGGCCGGCTTTTCGTCGGGAGGTGTGTAAGACGAGCCGGTTATCTTTGAAGTGGGGCTGTAAATCGTCCGCGTCAAGGCGAAAGGTAAATCCCTGCCGCTTCAACCACTCCTCTGCCGGACCATCCGGCTGGCCGGAGAAGTCAATCGTATGCAGAGGGGCCGCCGTGGCTCCGAAGGAGCCACACCACAACAGACAAAAACACACAATTCCGAGGATCCATACTCTCCAACGCTGAAGGCTCCGTGTTCGCATATTCCCCCTTACAAGGCAGAGCCGTCTATCTTGACGAGGCGTTGAACCGTGCGCAAGGTCGCCCTCCGGACCGATTGTCCATCCCTACTTGCCGACTTGACGCTGTCCACATTCCGGTCGAGAATGACCCGCACCGTATCACAAAAGACTCCAACCCACGTACCGATAGAGAGGAGAACACATATGGCTCAAATCGGGCTCGCTTTGGCCGGTGGTATGTCCCCCACCGATGTTGTTGACTGTGTCAAATATGCCGAAGAGCAGGGCTATACCTCCGCCTGGTTTGCGGAAGGTCACGGCGGAGACCAGTTCTCTATTCTCACCGCCTGCGCCCTCGCCACCCAGCGCATCCAGCTTGGCACGAGTATCAGCAGTATTTTTGTCCGCAGCGCGCCGACCATTGCCATGGCGGCCGCGTGTGTTGACCATTATTCTCAGCACCGCTTTATTTTGGGGTTGGGCTCCAGTCACAAGGTGCAGGTCGAGCCGGAACACGGCATCCCATATGGGCAGCCGGTCCAGCGCATGCGAGAAACGGTCGAGATTATCCGCACGCTGCTGCGTGAGGGAGCCGTGTCCTATCACGGCGAGGTGGTGACCATCGAGCAGTTTGACCTCTGGTTTCAGCCCGCCCGCCCAGAAATTCCAATCTATATTTCAGCCGTCTTTCCGCAGATGCTCCAAGCCTGCGGTGAACTCGCCCAGGGGACGATTCTGGTGTGGAGTGCCCCGGAGGCGGGGAAGCTGGCCGCTGAAAACATCGCGATTGGTGCCCAGCGAGCCGGCCGTCAGGCCGAAGAAGTTGACATTGTCTCGCTCCTGCCGATGAGTGTGGCCCAGGATCATCAAGAAGCCCTGGCGCGCCTTCGGCCCCTGGTCGCTTTCTACGCCGGATTCTTTCCGCGCTATAATCGTGTCATGGCCGAGCAGGGATTTCCCGAGGAAGCCCAGGCCATTCGAGCGGCATGGCAGCAGGGGGATCGGCAAAAGGCGGCCCAGCTTGTTCCCGACCCCTTGATTGAAACGGTCAGCGTCGTGGGGACACCGACCAAATGCCGGGAGCGGGTCGAAGCCTATCGTCACTCAGGCATCGTGCATCCGGTTATTTTCCCCGTGAGCGACGGCCCAAGCGGGAAACAGCACGTTCTGGATGCCGTCCGGGCCTGCGCGCCTTAAACCGTCGCGAAAAAAGTAACGGAATCTCCTAGCTTAAAATCTTTTGTCGGTACGGTCCTAATTTGACGCTGAACTGCCTAATTTGCTGAGCTAAGTATCTGTTTTTCCAATAGCTCAAAAGCTTGAAACTGCCTCATTAGGACAGCACCCTTTTGTCTATTGACGACTGCTCTCCTTCCTGTCAGCATGCCCCCGCCTTCACATGCGCAAGGAACTTGTAGGTCGGGTCCTTTGTCCAATAGAACAGCCACGCACAGGGGCTGGAGTAGCTACCCGGCCCGTGGTGAATAAGCAAAACGTCACAGCGCCCCTTGTTGTGTATGGAGACACGGCCCGGCAATCCGGCCGGCCGGAACCGCTCAAGGACGGAGGTGTGTCATGGTTGACCAGGAACACGAGGCGCTGCAACGCACCCGACAGGTGTGGGAGCATGAAGGGGGCCAGAAGACGCAGGTGCGGGTCTCCTGGACGGCGATTCCGTATTTTGAAGAACAGGTGGCCCGCCAATTCACCCCCACGTATGCGAACCCGGGCCCGCATGCCTTAGCCATTGCGTCGGCCCGGTATGCCTGGGCATTGCTCCGGGACCGGCTCCCGACCACCGCGCACCAAGCCCTCACCGGGGTGGCCTTGCTGTGTGGGGATATGTCGGCGGACGCCATATTTTTTGAACAGGCCACGGGGGTCCGTTTTCAGGCGGTGCATGGCTACGACCTGAGTCCCCGGCTCTTGGACCAGTATCGCCCCTCTGGGCTCGTGTTCCATGCCCACCCTGGGGATGCCAATGATCTGGTCTTGGAACGGTCTACGTTCCATCTGATGGTCGGGTGTCATGGGGTCCATCATCTCAAGAATCTCGGGGGCTGTTTCTATCAGGCCGCCAAAGGGCTCGCGCCCGGGGGGCTGCTCTTGTTGCATGAGTGGGTCGGGCCGAATTATCTCCAGATTCCCTGGCGGAATCGCTGGGTGGCCCGGCTCCTGCTCTATCTCCTGTTTCCGTCTCGGGCTAGCCGCACCCTCCCCCAGGGCCAACGGAAAGGCCGCTGGATCATGCCCCGGAAAGAGGAAGTGGAGCCGTCCGAGGCCTGTAATAGCGAAGACTTATGGCCGCAATATGTGCGCTTCTTTCGTCCGCTCCGGTCCGTGTTCTATGGGGGACTAGTCTACCCGATGTTTGAGGGCCTGGGCCATCACTACGATGCCACCAAATACACCCACCGCGCGCGGGTGCGATGGGTGTATGCCCTGGAACGGTGGCTGACGAAATGGCGGCTCATTGCCCCGCTGTTTGTGTCCACGATTGGAGAACCACGAGCGCCATCTCCTGACTGACGGCCCGCCGGCTCGATCCTGCTAATCTTGACATCGTTCGGCCCATATGGTCACCGGATGGGCGCTGGGTCATGGGCAAGGACTTTGAGGGAACTCTGTTCCTGATGAGTCCTGACGGTACGCATAGACATGTGCTCGGCCAGGGCTTGCGGGTACGGGGGTATAGATACTGGACACCCAACGGTCGGCATTTGACGATACACATGCCAAGCAGGGCGGTCCCAGCGCTTCCAGTGCTTCATCCGCTCAGTCTGAAGAGCGACTGATGAAGCCCCACCCCTTTACATCCTGTGTCGAAACGCTCCAGAAGAACTTGACTTTCCTCAGTTTTTATATCATGTATCTGTCGTACAGATGAGGAGGGGAGCCATGACCCGCTCAGTGCCGCTACTGACCCTGCTGACGGTCTCGTTACCGGCCTTTCTGCTCTGGGGAAACACGGACCCGCCTACCCCGCCCGCCTCCATGCCATGGGCTATCGAAGTGTACCGGGAATACTGCCCGGAGCTGACGGACGAAGCGCACATTGAGGACTGCTGGACGGGCTACGACGAGGAGGAATTACACCTGGTCGTCGTGACCGACATGCCGACGCTGGTTCCGGCGGAGCGAGATACGATCGAGATACTGACCGTGGCCCCGCCGTCCACACCGCCGGCACCGCTGACGGCGCTGCCGCAGGCAGTAAAGGTGTATCGGGCGTCCTGTCCGGGGTTAGTGGCTGAGGTGTATGTGGAGGATTGTTGGACGGGGTATGTAGACGAAGAACTACATCTGGTGGTCGTGACCGACTCACCCGACCTCATCCCATCGGAGGTTGATTCGATTCCAACTTTGACGATGCCGCCGCCGTCTGACCCGCCAACGGAGGATGACGCGGATAACTCCGAAGCGAACTCGCAGGGCACGGGTGCTGCCTCATCTGGGGCGTCGGGCCAGGGGAATGCGAAGTCGTCTTCGTCAGGTACGCAGCAGAGTGGGAAGAGTACGAAGAGTACGGAGGGGTCGTCCGCAGAGACGCAGCAAAACCCGCCAATTGCCGGGATCCCCTACGCCACCGCGGCGGAGATATTCAGCCGTCAGCCCTTTAACGCCTTGGATGGGGTCTGGGATGTCCGGCTGGAAGCGGATGGCATAGTCGTGCGGACTACACAGCCGGCCTTGGTTCCTGCCACGTTTGAGGGCCTGCCGGTACGGACCGAACTTATCAGCATTAGAACCCGTGACGTATTCGCAATCGACCTCCGGGGAGCACGGTAGTTGTTATGTTCGGAACGACAATGCATCATTTCCTGTCCCGCCTTGTCCTACGGACTGCCCTCGGAGGATTATGTCTGCTTGCCGTGTGGAGTGTCCTGTACCAGCCGAACAGGGCACCCGTCCGTCTGACCGGCGCGCAGATGATGACCATCCTCCAGACGCACTGCCCCACCCTACGGCGTCAACCCGATGTACTGGGCTGCTTACCCGCCCCGACCGGGATTCGGCTGATTACCGACCGACCGGCCCTGATGCCAACTCAGGTCGCTGGCATCCCGGTTGTGACCGCACCACCCCCCCCGCATCTGCCACCGCCGCCGGGGGTGATTGTTCTGCGCCCTACCGGACCGGACCCGCAGCCGACGCTCAGCCACTGTCCGCCGGGCACCACCGAACTGCAAAAATATCGGTGGCGATTCTGTAACTCCGTGGTCGATCCGCAGCCCATCCCGACCGGTTTGATGACCCCACCGATTGCTGGAGTGCCGTATACCAGAGCCGAGGAAATCTTCCAACGTCAGGACTTCATGCAGCTTCCTGGGGTGCAATCCGTGAGCCTGGAAACTGGTGGATTGGTGGTCCAGACCACCGAACCGGCTCTAATTCCGTCCGCCTTTGAAGGGCTACCGGTACGGACCGAAGCACCGCAGGGCGTCCCCCAGCTCAGCAACCATACGCTGGACAACCTGGAGAATGTCCCGGACCCGTTACGAGGCGGGGTGGCGATCGGGACGGGGACCTTGGGCGGGTTTGTGTGGTCCGGGGGGAAGCCGTGGCTAGTGACTGCGGCACATCTGTTTACTGCAGCGAGATGTGGCGATGTCCCCCCTTGCCCGTTCGCGCGGGACGGGGGAGGTCCGGATGTACAACTCTATGAGTGTCCCCAGACCCCTGCAAACGGGCTCCCCGTCAAGCTCGCTCCCCTCTCACCCACGCCCCGCACCGTCTCCTTCCTGACGCGCTGGACGCCGTTGACAAACAGGGGCACTCTGAACAGGGTTACCCTGAAGGCTGACGCAGCTGCGGGATTTGTAGATGTGGATGACGATGCGATCAGTCGCCGCCTTGAAGGTTTCAGTCGCATAGTGACCGGCTATCCCGCAGAGCCGATGCTGGACGAGAGGATTACAGTGATCAGCGCTTACAATGAAGCGAGCTACTGGGGCCGGTCCTACACCTCCTCGCACCCGCTTGGTGGAAAGGTTACCGCAGTCACGGCGAATGCAATCCCGGTGAGCGGAGGTGTGGATGATAACTGTGGGACAGCCGAATACCAGGAGTTGTTCACGCTGGGGATGGACGATTACACCCTGCCAGGCATGAGTGGTGCCTTAGTGATTGATGGGGCCGGGAATATCCTGGGGATGGTCAATCTCATAGGGACGGAATGCCTCCAGAATGCCGATAAAACCGACTGCTTAAGGGATGATGACGGGGCAATTGTTGACAGTCGCCTCACTCAGGTGGCGCACGCCGCTAAAGCGATCCACATCAGGGCTGCGCTGAAATTTGACCACTGGGTGGGATCAGAGACCATGCCATTACGAGGGGGTTTTGAGCGAGTGGCGGGCAGTGAGGGTACCGCCCCGCAGCTCAAGGGGTGGGCGTACGACCCACTCAATCCAGCGGCGCAGCTTCCGATTGAGGTGTATGTGAACGGGGAGAAGGGGACGGGTACGGAAGTCGGAACGTTCTCTACCGATCAGGTTCACTCAGGTATTAACACCATTGATGGCATCAGCGGTCAGCACGGCTATACGTGGACGATTCCCGCTGCCCATCGCACAGGAGACCCGGCGTGGTACGTATATGCTCGGGACCAAGCCACGGACACGACCCAGAACCCGGCAATACGGACGCGCCTACCGGAACTCAAGCTGCCGGCGAACCGGACAGTGCGCGACGAGCTCTTAGAATTCATAAGGGACTATGAGGGCCTCGATGGCTTCATCCCCTACCCGTACGATGACCAGGATAGCAGTGTGCCAAGGCAGCGGGAGACGGTGTTTAAGAAAAATCGCACGACGATTTGCTATGGGCATCTTATAAGTGATGACGATGAATTTAAGGAGCTTGTGGAGATTGTCGACAATATCGAGAGTCTCCCGGATGAGGCCACCAAAGAGATGAAGAGGGAAGAATTCTGCGAAGGATTATTCAGGAAAGACTGGGAGGATCATGCGGATATTGTGAAGCGGCACGTGAAAGTCCCGGTCTCGCAGTCTTGCTTTGATGGCTTAACCAGTTTGGCCTTTAATCTCGGGGAGAAGAATTTTGCGGGCGACCCAGAGGACTGTGTGCCTTCTCCTCCCGAAGAAGAATGTCTGCCTCCCTCCTCAGTGTGGAAGAAGCTTCAGAATCCGCCGCAAGCCACTCCTGACTATCCGACGCTTGAAGCGGCGTGGAAAGCGTGGCGGGTAGATGAGGGGAAGGTGAGCTGTGGCCTGATCCGGCGGCGGCGGGACGACTGGACGATGTGCGACCGTGGGGTCTACGATCGCACGGATAACAAGAGACCGATTGCCTATGGTGAGGGGTGTTAGCGAAGCCGGCGTGGACCGCCGGGAAAGAGAGACGATGCGAGCCCGAGTCATAGCCCTACTCGTCCCCTTATGTCTGCTGCTTGTGGGCGGGCAGGTGTTCGGGCAACGCCTGGTTAAGGAGTATACCCCGCCCTATGAAATGCCGGACAAGGACCTGAATCCGCTCTACGGGCGGTATGAGATTTATGAGGCGGACCGGTATCGGGGCGGCATGACCACGGCAGCCGAGGCCCAAGCTCGGGTAGGGCAGGAGCTGATTGTGACGGCCACGCTGTTTCGAGCCCTCAGGGTCCGGATCGAGAATCCGACCTATACTGTATGGTTTTATCCTCTTCAACCGAGACATAATGTGCCGCCGCGTGCCCACCGGTGGAGCAGTCACTATTATGGCTCCCAAGGGCAAGCCCCTGGGAATGAATTCCACGGGGATGAAGTCATCGAAGTCTATAAGCCGGGCGGCAGCGGTCCCTGGTTAAACTTAGAGCCCATTGGGACGAACGAATTATGGGTGGGGACTGGCGGGTGGTACTACAAAGCGCGCAAGACGGACCGTCCGGTGGTGTCAGCGGGGCATGAGGACTACTGTCAAGTCATGGGACCGTGCAGTGCGGGACAAGGGGACTGTGACAGCGACGCCGAATGTCAGATTGGGTTAACCTGTGCCGAGGATGTGGGGGCGACCTACGGGTTTGCAGCCGATGTGGACGTGTGCGAGGCGCCCGCGCCGTCGACCCTGCGGGGGTTCGTAGATGTGGTCTCCCGGCTCCACAGTAATCCGCTGACGCTGTACGGGTGGGCGTACAACACCGCGGCGTCCACAGACACCATTCCGGTGGAGATTTACGTGGGAGGAGCACGGGGGGCGGGCACGCTGGCGGCGACCATCACGGCCGACCAGCCGCGCTCGGACGTGAACACAACCTTTGGCATTACGGGTGACCATGGGTTTGCGTGGGCGGTGCCGGCGCAGTATCAGAGCGGGGCGCAGGACTTTTACGTGTATGCGTTAGACCAGACGCCGAACCCGAGTGTCCGCACGCTCCTGAGCCCGGCACCCCTGCGCCTACGTGAGGTAGGCCACCACGACTACTGTTGGTACCATGGGCCATGTGTGGCGGGGCAGGGGGACTGTGACGGTGACAGTGAGTGTCAGAGTGGGTTGACGTGCGTGGACGATGTAGGGGCGACCTACGGGTTTGCAGCGGATATGGACGTATGTGAGGGGCCGCCGACCTGGACGCAGGACCTGAGCGATCTGCCGCCGTCTGAAGGGCCGGCGGTGACTGTGGGGGGGACGAGTTGGAGTGCGTTGGACTTTAGTGGGTTTGTGACCGGGGAAGACCCGGACGGGTGGACCTACACGGCGAGCAACACAAACCTGACGATCAGTGACCAGGGTGGGGGGGTTGTCCAGTTGAGCTTCATCACAGCGGGGACGACGGACATTACAGTGACGGCGAGCAATGCGTGGGGATCAGCGGCCCAGACGTTTCAGGTGACGATTACTGTCGCCCCGCCGATCTGGACGCAGGACCTGAGCGATCTGCCGCCGTCTGAAGGGCCGGCGGTGATTGTGGGGGGGACGAGTTGGAGTGCGTTGGACTTTAGTGGGTTTGTGACCGGGGAAGACCCGGACGGGTGGACCTACACGGCGAGCAACACAAACCTGACGATCAGTGACCAGGGTGGGGGGGTTGTCCGGTTGAGCTTCATCACAGCGGGGACGACGGACATTACAGTGACGGCGAGCAATGCGTGGGGATCAGCGGCCCAGACGTTTCAGGTGACGATTACTATCGCCCCGCCGACCTGGACGCAGGACCTGAGCGATCTGCCGCCGTCTGGAGGGCCGGCGGTGATTGTGGGGGGGACGAGTTGGAGTGCGTTGGACTTTAGTGGGTTTGTGACCGGGGAAGACCCGGACGGGTGGACCTACACGGCGAGCAACACAAACCTGACGATCAGTGACCAGGGTGGGGGGGTTGTCCGGTTGAGTTTCACCACGGCGGGGACGACGGACATTACAGTGACGGCGAGCAATGCGTGGGGATCAGCGTCCCAGACGTTTCGGGTGACGATCCTCGGGCCGCCCACCCAGACTCGGGAGTTAAACGACCAGACATTTACGGTGGGGAATATCTTCACCTACGACTTTAGTCAAGTATGGGAGGGGGCGTCGAGTTTCACGGTAGAGAGCAGCGACGAGAGTGTGGTGACAATCGAGGCCCGGTCGAGTCTAGGGGTGTATCGGGCGACAGCAGTGGCGGCGGGCAGTGCGACGATCACGGTGACGGCGAGGAATGCGGCGGGGAGCGACGCTGACAGTTTCAACATCACGGTTAGCAGGGCCAGTGATCCGCCCACCCAGACTCGGGAGTTAAACGACCAGACATTTACGGTGGGGAATATCTTCACCTACGACTTTAGTCAAGTATGGGAGGGGGCGTCGAGTTTCACGGTAGAGAGCAGCGACGAGAGTGTGGTGACAATCGAGGCCCAGTCGAGTCTAGGGGTGTATCGGGCGACAGCAGTGGCGGCGGGCAGTGCGACGATCACGGTGACGGCGAGGAATGCGGCGGGGAGCGACGCTGACAGTTTCAACATCACGGTTACCGGCCCGCCGATCTGGACGCAGGACCTGAGCGATCTGCCGCCGTCTGAAGGGCCGGCGGTGACTGTGGGGGGGACGAGTTGGAGTGCGTTGGACTTTAGTGGGTTTGTGACCGGGGAAGACCCGGACGGGTGGACCTACACGGCGAGCAACACAAACCTGACGATCAGTGACCAGGGAGGGGGGAGTGTCCGGTTGAGCTTCATCACAGCGGGGACGACGGACATTACAGTGACGGCGAGCAATGCGTTGGGATCAGCGTCCCAGACGTTTCGGGTGACGATTACTGTCGCCCCGCCGATCTGGACGCAGGACCTGAGCGATCTGCCGCCGTCTGAAGGGCCGGCGGTAATTGTGGGGAGGACGAGTTGGAGTGCGTTGAACTTTAGTGGGTTTGTGACCGGGGAAGACCCGGACGGGTGGACCTACACGGCGAGCAACACAAACCTGACGATCAGTGACCAGGGAGGGGGGAGTGTCCGGTTGAGTTTCACCACGGCGGGGACGACAGACATTACGGTGACGGCGAGCAATGCGTGGGGATCAGCGTCCCAGACGTTTCGGGTGACGATTACTGTCTCCCCGCCGACCTGGACGCAGGACCTGAGCGATCTGCCGCCGTCTGGAGGGCCGGCGGTGATTGTGGGGAGGACGAGTTGGAGTGCGTTGGACTTTAGTGGGTTTGTGATCGGGGAAGACCCGGACGGGTGGACCTACACGGCGAGCAACACAAACCTGACGATCAGTGACCAGGGAGGGGGGAGTGTCCAGTTGAGCTTCATCACAGCGGGGACGACGGACATTACGGTGACGGCGAGCAATGCGTGGGGATCAGCGTCCCAGACGTTTCAGGTGACGATTACTGTCTCCCCGCCGACCTGGACGCAGGACCTGAGCGATCTGCCGCCGTCTGGAGGGCCGGCGGTGATTGTGGGGGGGACGAGTTGGAGTGCGTTGAACTTTAGTGGGTTTGTGACCGGGGAAGACCCGGACGGGTGGACCTACACGGCGAGCAACACAAACCTGACGATCAGTGACCAGGGAGGGGGGAGTGTCCAGTTGAGTTTCACCACGGCGGGGACGACGGACATTACGGTGACGGCGAGCAATGCGTGGGGGTCAGCGTCCCAGACGTTTCGGGTGACGATTACTATCGCCCCGCCGACCTGGACGCAGGACCTGAGCGATCTGCCGCCGTCTGGAGGGCCGGCGGTGACTGTGGGGGGGACGAGTTGGAGTGCGTTGAACTTTAGTGGGTTTGTGACCGGGGAAGACCCGGACGGGTGGACCTACACGGCGAGCAACACAAACCTGACGATCAGTGACCAGGGAGGGGGGAGTGTCCAGTTGAGTTTCACCACGGCGGGGACGACAGACATTACGGTGACGGCGAGCAATGCGGGGGGATCAGCGTCCCAGACGTTTCGGGTGACGATTACGAACTGATAACACTCTCACACAGACCGCCCTGAACAACCTAGAAATCGAACTAACTCTCGACGGTATAATATTATTGCTGAGTTTGACGATTATGTGGCTGCCGCCGGCTATTACTGCTTTTCCGGCTCCGGGGGCGACCGGTATACGTTCCTCAATGGGTGGCGCACCTACGGCTCGGATAACACCGTCGATGTTCGGATAAGGAGTAAATAGCCATAGGCAGTGGGAGTGTCGGACAGACACCGATGGGGGGCGAGATGGCAGGTTCCGTCCGAGACGTCGGCAGTCCGATTCCTCAGCAAGTGACCGGACGGGCTCTATCCTAGGGACAACTCGCTACGCAGCGATCACACAGGTGGAGGTCAGCGCGACCTAATACAGACGCCTTTGGCATGCACCCCCTGACGTCGCCTAAGAACAATTTGCGATTCCGTATAGCCAGTCGGCCTCTTGCGTCCAGCAAAGAGAACGTAAAGGCTGGGCTACAGCCTCTCGTAAAACGCCCTACCGCGTCAGCGAGGGGAAAAGCGGCTCGGTGCTAATGATGCCCTCGTCAGAGAGCCGCTGCATTTCCGCTTTCGATAAGCCGAGCAGGCTGCCGAAGATACGCTCATTGTGTTTGCCGAAACTTGGGGCGGGCCGACGGACGACCGAAGGCATATCGGAAAATTGAGGGACAAAGCCCGGATAGAAGTGCGGCCCGGTTTCCTCCTTCTCGATCGTTAATATGAACTCGCGCGCAGCAAGGTGAGGGTCACTCAGCACCCCGGCTCCAGACAGTACCACTCCAGCGGCGACGCCAGCTGCTTGCAGGCGTTCCATCAGCGCCGTGGCCTCCTGCTCCTGTGTCCAGGCGCTTATGTATTGGTCGAGCTCATCCTCGGCCGCCTTTCTCTTGTGCGCCGTTTCGAACCGACCGTTTTGCGCCCACTCCGGATTCCCCAACACACGACAGAAAGTGTGCCAGTCCTCGTCCGACGTGACGGCAATCGTGAGCCACTCGTCTTCGCCCTGACAGGGATAACACCCGTGGGGAGCCAGGGTGGGGTGACGATTGCCCAGTCGCGTCTGAGAGCGGCCATTGATGGTATATTCCAGCAGGGCGGCGGCGTTGAAGGGTAAGAGTCCCTCAACGTGGGACAGGTCAAGCGAGACCCCGGCGCCGCGTCGTTCTTGTTCAAATGTCCCGACCAGCGCAGCGAAGCAGGCGTTGAGCGCCGACACCGGGTCGCCGATGGCGTTGCTGAGCATCTGGGGTGGGCCGTCTTCATAGCCGCTGACCCCGGTTATCCCGGCCATAGCTTCGGTGGTGGTCCCAAAACCGAGATATTCGCTCTCCGGCCCGCTATTGCCAAAGGCCGGCAGGGTGACCATCACGAGTTGCGGGTTGACCGCTTTCAGGGTGTCAAATTCGATGCCGAGCTTGCGCAAACTGCGCGGTGGATAGTTGGCCACCAAGACGTCGCTGATCCGAACCAGGTCGCGAAACAGCTCTCGCCCCCGCGGGTGGGTGAGTTCCAGCGCGATGCCGTACTTGTTCCGATTGACCGTATTAAACGTTGGCGACTGCTCGTAGGGTCGGCCCCCATCTTCCGTGACCTCGGGGGCGGCTCCGCGCCACCAGTCCATATGCGATGGGGATTCGACCTTAATGACTTCTGCGCCAAAGTCAGCCAGCAGACAGGTCGCCAACGGACCGGCCCAGCCATTGGTTAAATCCACGACTCGTAGCGGCTGTGTCATACGCTTGCTCCTATGCCTTGATATTCCTCAGTTAATTGCACCCGCGGCCCGAAGGTGCTGCAAATCGGCGTTGCTATAGCCCAGCTTTTCGCCCAGCACGCTCGTCGTGTGCTCCCCGACACGGGGCGCGCGCCGGAGGCGGAGGATGGGCTGTCCGCTTTCGCGGGAGGGTGGACCGGGGATGGTGACGCTTCCTCCTCCGGGACCCTCGACCTCGATAAAGGCCTGACGCTCTTTGAGCTGGACCCATTCGACGACTTCTTGGGCAGAAGGGATTGGTGACAACGGAATCCCCCGGGCTTGCGCGGCATGATAGATGTCCCACTTCTTGCGGTCGCGCATCCACGGCATAAGCGCGCCGTGCAGTTCCTCGGCGCAGAGTGCCAGAGTTGTGATGTTCTGAAAGCGTGGATCGCCTGCCAGGTCGGGCCGTTCGATCAGTTCGAGCAGCGCAACAATTTGATGCGGCAGGCCGGCATGTACGCCCACATAGCCATCTGCACATGGCAGGGTGACCAGATTCGGAAACGCTGCATGGAACTGCTTGCCCGAACGCTGGCGGACAAAGCCCGAATAGGAAAACGCCACAAAGTCGTACAGGGACGTGGCAATCAGGGCCTCCTGAATGGACACCTCAACGTGCTGCGCAGCCTGTGTTGCGTTCCGGTTCCGCACGGCTTGCAGGGTGCCGATGGCGGCGTATAACCCGGCCAGGTATTGGCCGAACGCGCCCCCAGGCTGGACCGGAGGGCGGTCTAGTTCGCCCATGGGATAGGTCCAACTGCCCAGGGCAAAGGCGACACTGTCGGTCATACGATAGTCACGGTAGGGGCCGGATGCACCGAAGTTCGAGATGGCAACGCTCACCAGCCGTGGATTGGCGGCCCGCAGTACCTCTTGCCCCAAACCCAGGCGCTCAAGGGTGCCCGGACGGAAATTCTCGACGACCACATCCGCCCGTTCAATCAAGCCTAAGACCGCCTCGCGTCCGGGTTGACAGGTGAGGTCAATCGCCACCGACTGTTTACTGGTGTTCAAGAAACAAAAGAGGCCGCTCTGCTCTTTTGTGGGGGAAGGGTCCCCCAAGCCCCCTCTGCCGGGCTGATCGTCAAAAAATGGCGGCAGGGTCCGACCTCCTTCACCGCCCGCTGGCGGTTCAATCTTGATGACCTCGGCCCCATAGTCGCCGAGCAATTTTGTGCAATAGGGCCCTGCAATATAATGGGTGAGGTCAATCACGCGAATGCCACTCAAGGCTCGTTCCAGAGACATGCCGAACCTCCTGTATTCCAACATTCCAGGAAGATGTGAGTATTGGACATCTCCAGCGCGGCTGTCAAGATTGACGGTGCAAGTAGTCTGCGCGATCGAACGGATTGACGAAGGGGGAGTTCTCTCTATACATTGCCGGGATGAACGCATGCCTATACGATGAGTCACGAGGTTAAAGTGCGCAGAGAGGACTCGCATGATTATTGACTCAGAAACCTTCGGTGAAATAGAAAGCGCCGTCACCCAGGCGACCCAGGGGATAGGTTCCGCCACCCAGCTTGTCAAGGGACTCGGTCCCCAAACCGAAGAGGCCCGCACCTATATTGGCCGCCTGCTCAATCAGATCCGCGAAGTCCAGGCCTATGTTCAGCGCGCAGGCGCCGTGCTTGATGCGGTCAAAGAAGCCAATAAAGAAGAGTCGACCCGCCAGTAAGAGGAGCCCGCGAATCGCCCCGCTCTGTTGTGCACCCCTCTCGGGCCCGCCCTTCTTGCCTCGGAGAAGAGCATCGCTCTCCGAGGATCGTCTGAGGTATTGAGAGTGAGATTCGACACCCGCTATGAACAGTAGCATTTTGCACATTCGTGATCGGCTCTCGAAGCATGACCCCGCTCTGGTCGATATGGACGCGCCGATGCGGGCAGCGGTTGCGCTACTGCTGCAACCCCGCCCTGACGATGTGTACGTGTTTTTCATCCACCGTGCCCACCATCCCCACGATCCCTGGTCCGGACACATGGCTTTCCCTGGGGGGCGCCAGGAGCCGGAAGACCCGGATCTGCTTGTCACCATCCAACGCGAGACCTATGAAGAGGTGGGGATTGATCTTGCCGAGCATGGCGAATACCTCGGCCGTCTGGCCGAAGTGCAAGCCTCGGCGCGCGGAAAACAGATTGGCATGGTGGTGTCCCCGTTTGTCTATCTCGTCTCTCGGGACGCCAGTCTGGTACTCGATCCGGTTGAAGTCCAGGACGTCATTTGGGTCCCGCTGTCCTTCATGCAACAAGACGGCGTGGAACAGATCGTCCAGCGTAAGCTTCAGACCGGATCGACCATTCAGGTGCCCGCACTCCTCTACGGCGGGAAGACGATTTGGGGCTTAACCTACCGTATGCTGCGGGACTTCTTGGAACTTATTACGAAGCCGTGAGGGGAAGATCCGCTCTCCCCCTGCCGTGTCTCAGAGCACTTCGTGTAAAAACTCGCGGACTACGCTGATAAATCCGTCCGGATTATCGAGCATGACGTGATGGTAGGTGTTCGGCACCTCGACCCAGCAACTGTTGGACAGGCCGGCACACATCCGTTCCAGTTTTTTCGACGTGAGGACCGGGCTATGCTGCGCCTTCACAATCAGGGTGGGACAGCTGATGCGCGGGAGCAAAGACCAGCCATCGATCGGCTCCCGAAAGAGGGTGCGGCGGTCAAGCCTGGACGTCCATTTCCCGTTCGGGAGTTCGGTAAAGGCAAAAGAGGCCAGGTAACGCAGCTTGTCCTCCGAGACCAGGGACTCGCGCGGGAAGACGCGGAAGCGCGCGATGGCTTGCTGAAATGAGTCAAAGACTCTGGCTGGTTTTTCCCCCATGCGGCGTAGGAGTTTGACTGCCGCTTCAGGGTATCCGGGCTCGATATCGACCAGAATCAAGGCGTCGAGCGCCTGGGCGTGCTCGGCTGCATAGATGAGGGTATTATGCCCGCCCATCGAGTGGCCCAGCAGCACATGGCGTTCGATACCCAGGGTGTGGACCAGTTGATGAAGATCGTCGACATAGTGCCGGGTGCTATAGGCTGGTGGCTCTGCGTGCTGACTTTCGCCGTGCCCCCGCCAGTCCGGGGTGATCACCCGGAAGGATTCGGTAAAGGCCGGCGCAATAAAGTCCCACCAGCGCGCATGGGCCGACCCGCCATGGCAGAAAATGAACGGGCGCTGGCCCGCTGCCCCCCAGTCGAGGTAGTGCAGGCGCAGGTCATTGATCGTGACAAAGTGAGACTGGGGTCGGGACATGGGTGCCGATAACGCCGCAGGGGAGCCGCCCCTGCGGTTCTGTGCTCTTCCCGGCGCGCTTTCCTACGCTCCGTTCTTCTCCAGAATCGCCTTTGCCACTTTGGCTGGAGACATGGGCAGCTCGGTCATCCGCACTCCGGTTGCCCGGTAAATGGCATTGGCAATCGCAGCGGGTGGCGGGATGATCGGCACCTCGCCGACGCCACGAATACCGATGGGATGGCCGGGATTGGCCACCTCGACCAGAATGGTGTCGATCATAGGCAGGTCGAGACAGGTGGGCATGCGATAATCGAGAAAACCGGTATTCCGCATGGTTCCATCCTCGGCATAGAAATACTCTTCGTTGAGTGCCCAGCCGACACCTTGGGCCACGCCGCCCTGAATCTGCCCCTCGACATAGCTGGGATGGACGGCTTTGCCGACATCCTGGGCGGCAGTGTAGCGGAGAATATCGACTTTCCCGGTCTCGGGATCGATTTCCACATCGACCACGTGAGCGGCAAAGGCGGGCCCCACCCCGCGTGGCCGGACAGACGCGCGACCCATAACCGGACCACCGGCGCGGGGAAACTTGGGAGCGATTTCCTTCAGGCTCAAGGATTCGTGGCCATTAGTCAGACAGGAGAGCACCCCGTCCTGGTAGGTGACGTCTTCCGGCTTGACCTTCCAGACCGTGGCCGCCCGCTGCTTCAGTTGTCCGACGACATCTTGGGCCGCTTCATACACGGCCAGACCGGTAGCGAAGGTCACCCGACTGCCACCGGTCGTATCGGTATGACCAATGGATTCCGTGTCGGCCACAACCGGGTGCATGTCTTCCGACCTGAGTCCCAGCACCTCGGCTGCAATCATGGCACACGAGGCCCGGCTGCCACCGATATCGGGCGAGCCGGTCACCACATTGGCAGTCCCATCGGTGTTAATGCTCACCGTGGCACTCGACTGAAACGCGGCATTAAACCAAAAGCCGGTGGCAACTCCCCGCCCTCGGAGTTTTCCGTTTTCACTCTGGGGTGGTGGCGATTGATAGTGCTCGCTGTTGTGAATAGCCTCAATCGTTTCGAGATAACCGATCCGTTTGAATTGAGGCCCGGCGGGTTGGGCCGTTCCTTCTCTGGCGCCGTTGAGACGGCGTATTTCGAGTGGGTCGAGACCAAGCTTTTCCGCCATCTCGTCAAGAATCGTTTCAGCCGCCAGAGCGGGGTTGGTGGCACCGGGAGCGCGGTAAGCGCACGTTTTGGGCTTGTTCAGCACAACATCGTAGCCGTCGATCTGAAAATTTTCCAAATCGTACGGAGCCAGAACGGTCATACACCCAGCCGCCACTGGTGAACCGGGAAAGGCGCCCGCTTCAAACGAGAGCTGGAGTTCGGCTGCCGTGATTTTACCCTCAAGATTAACACCGATCTTGGCGCGGATATGTGAGCCCGGCGTCGGCCCTGTCGCGCGCAGCACCTCGCTCCGAGACATGACCATTTTCACGGGTCGGCCGGTCAGTTTGGACAGCAGCAGGGCCACCGGTTCCAAATACACCGTGGTCTTACCGCCAAAGCCACCCCCGATCTCGGCCGGCACGACTTTGATATCACCTGGGTTTATTTGCAGCATCGTGCCGCACAACTCGCGCACGGCAAATGGCCCCTGAGTGCTGACCCAGACCGTGGCCTTACCGTCCTGGTTATACTGCGCCACCGCGTTATGGGGCTCGATATAGCCCTGATGGACCATGCTGGTTGCAAACTCGCGTTCGATCACAATCTCGGCCGCGGCAAACCCGGCAGCCAGGTCGCCTCGCGAGAACTGGATATGGTTCGCAATATTGGTTTCTTTTTCATCCCCGGCATCGACTCCGGCGGTCCGCAGGTCGGGGTGGAGAATAACTGCGTCGTCCCGCATGGCTTCGAGCACGTTCTGGACAAAGGGCAGCGGTTCGTACTCCACTCTGATGAGCTTGAGCGCTTCCTCGGCAACGTGTGGGCTGGTCGCCGCGACGGCCGCGACCGCATGACCGTCGTACAGGACTTTGCCGCGGGCCATAATGTTCGCAGCCAGGTGACGCGGGTTGACAAAGTTCTCGCCGATTTGCAGCATCCCCGGTTCAATCTCAGGAAAGTCGGCACCGGTAATGACCGCTTTGACGCCTGGCAGGGCTTGCGCCTCGGAAGTCTCGATGGATTTGATCCGCGCGTGGGGGTGTGGACTGCGCAGCACTTTCCCGTGCAGGAGACCCGGCAGGGTAATATCCGCTCCATAGCGGGCGCGTCCCGTGACCTTATCGACGCCGTCGTGCCGAATGGGACGGGTGCCAATCACCTTGAACTGATGCTCGTGTTGGGCTGCCATGTCCACCTCCCGTACACAAAAACGGGGAAGAGCAGTAGCCACCCTTCCCCGTTCAAAAGTTATCGTAATAGCGGTTTACCCGCCTCCAATAGCGGGCACAAAATGGACCTCGCCTTCATCTGGAACCGATTCGGTCAACCCTTCCGTCCCGATCTCTCCGTTGATCGAAACCGCAATGGAGCCGACCAGGTCCCCGTCCTCAACCACGCGACTCCGAAAACCAGGGAACTGGCGTTCAAGGTCTTCGACTATTTCCCCCACTGTTTTCCCGGTGGCAATCGTGCGATCTTTACCACCGGTTAATTTCCGCAAGAGCGAAGGGATATAGACGGTTGCCATAGAGCGCGGGATGGGGGCACGTCTCGACGTGCCCCTCAAAGAGGGAACGTGTCCTCTATTGCCAAAAAGAGGCTGGACATGTTCCCTCTTTTGGTCGTTATCCGTTTTTCTCCAGGATCGCCTTGGTCACACGTGGGGGTGACATCGGCAGGTCCAACATGCGCACGCCGGTGGCGTTATAAATCGCGTTGGCGATGGCAGCCGGCGGCGGAACAATCGGCACTTCGCCCACACCGCGCACACCCACCGGGTGACCGGGGTTCGGGACCTCAACCAAGACGGTTTCAATCATGGGCAAATCCAGGCAGGTCGGCATCCGATAATCCAGGAAGCCGGTGTTCTGCATACAGCCGTCTTCGCCGTAGACGTATTCCTCGTTGAGCGCCCAGCCGACTCCCTGAGCCACGCCGCCCTGCATCTGACCTTCCACGTAGCTGGGATGGACGGCCTTCCCGACGTCTTGGACAGCCGTGTAGCGCAGCACGTCCACCTTGCCGGTTTCCTCGTCCACGGCCACGTCAACCACATGGGTGGCGAAGCCCGGCCCCACCCCGCGTGGGTTGACGGACGCGCGACCGGCGACCGGACCGCCGGTCCGGGGCAGCTTGCCGGCGAGTTCCTTGAGGCCCATGGATTCGTTGCCGTTCTCGGTACAGGTGAAGACACCATCCTGAAACACGACTTTATCCGCATCGACCTTCCAGGATTTGGCCGCCCGCTCCTTGAGTTGCTTCAGCACATCTTGCGCAGCTTCATACACGGCCGTCCCGGTAGCAAAGGTGACCCGGCTGCCGCCGGTCATATCCGTATGCCCAATGGATTCGGTATCGGCCACGACCGGATGGACTTCTTCTGCCTTGAGGCAGAGCACCTCCGCCGCAATCATGGCGCAGGACGTCCGCGTGCCACCAATATCGGTCGAACCGGTCACCACATTGGCGGTGCCGTCAGTATTAATGGCAACGGTCGCGCTGGACTGAAAACCGGCGTTAAACCAGAATCCCGAGGCCAGGCCCCGACCAACCCGGCGGCCTTCAACCTGAGGCAGCTCGGACTTGAAGTGGTCGCTGTCCTTGGCGGCTTCGAGCGTTTCAAGAAAGCCGATCTGACCAAACTTCGGACCCGCGGGCTGTGCTGTGCCCTCTTTGGCGCCGTTGATGCGACGGAACTCCAGGGGATCAATCCCCAACTTTTCCGCGAGTTCGTCGATCACCGTCTCTGAGCCCATGGCCGCGTTGGTTGCGCCCGGAGCCCGGTAGGCCGCGGTCTTGGGCTTGTTGACCAACACGTCGTAGCCGTCGATTTGGAGATTCTCGATGTCATACGGAGCAATAACGCACATACAGCCCGCGCCAACCGGAGAGCCCGGAAAGCCACCGGCTTCATAGGCCATCCAGACTTCGGCCGCCGTAATCTTGCCGTCCTTGTCCGCCCCCATCTTCACCTTGATATGTGAACCAGGGGTCGGTCCGGTAGCTTTGAGCACATCGGCCCGGCTCATGACCATCTTGACCGGCTTGCCCGTATGCTTTGACAGCATGAGCGCAATCGGCTCGTAATAAATGGGAATCTTGCCCCCAAAGCCGCCGCCGATCTCCGCGGGAATGACCTTGATCTTGCTCGGCGGCATGTCGAGCACAAAAGCCGTTTGATCCCGGGCCGTAAACGCGCCCTGGGTACTCACCCATATCGTACTCTGCCCGTCCGAACTGTACTGGGCCACGGCGTTGTGCGGCTCAATATAGCCCTGGTGGACCATGGAGGTGTCAAATTCACGCTCAATGACCACTTCGGCAGCGGCAAAGCCCTCGGCCAAGTCTCCACGCGCGAACTGAAGGTGGTTGGCGACGTTCGTATCCGTGGGCTCTCCATCCTCGCCCTTGCCCAGGCCGGGGATCAGGATAGGGGCCTTATCACCCATCGCCTCAACAACGCTCTGTACGTGCGGCAAGACTTCATAGTCAACCTTGATCAGCTTGGCGGCTTCTTCGGCGATATGCGGGCTGGTGGCGGCGACTGCGGCCACCACATGGCCATCGTACAGGACCTTGTCTCGGGCGATACAGTTTAGGGACATATGCTGCGGGTTGATTGGCAGTTCTCCCATTGCCGCCATACCCGGCCCAATCTCCGGAAAGTCCTGGGCGGTGAGGACCGCTTTCACCCCCGGCATGGCCGCGGCGGCCGAGGTGTCGATCGATTTGATTCTGGCGTGGGCGTGCGGGCTGCGCAGGACCTTGCCGTGCAAGAGGCCGGCCAGATTGATATCGGCGCCATACTGGGCCCGACCGGTGACTTTATCGACCCCATCGTGCCGAATCGGACGTGTCCCGATGACCTTGAATTTATGTTCTTGTTGGGCTGCCATGTTTACCTCCCTTGCATTTCAGCGGCGGCGTCTTGCACCGCTCTCACGATCTTGTCATAGCCCGTGCAGCGGCAGAGATTGCCAGCCAGGGCATAGCGAATTTCATGCTCAGTCGGGTTAGGGTTCCGGTCCAACAGCGCTTTGGACGTGACTAAAAAGCCGGGGGTGCAGATGCCGCACTGGAGGGCCGCATGCTCCAGGAATTTCTTCTGGAGCGGATGCAGGGTATCTCCGTCGGCCAGGCCTTCGACCGTGGTGATGTCTTTGCCCTCGGCTTCAACACCGAGCACGAGACAGGAGTCGGTGGGGCGTCCGTCCAGAATGACGCTGCACGCGCCGCAGTCGCCCGTCAGGCAACCTTCTTTCGTGCCGGTATAACCCACGACATCCCGCAGCACCTCAAGCAGGCTCTGACGTGGTTCACACAGGAACTCGGTCTCTTCCCCATTAACTGTTGTTTGCACATGTACTTTCTTCATGTATATCCTGCCTTCCCAATAACCTAGCGTGCCCGCGCCCGCGCGGCTGCTTCTTTCACAGTGCGGCGGGTGAGAACACCGACCAGATGCGTCCGAAATTCTGCCGTGCCGCGCATATCACTAATGGGTGAGGCGGCTTGCTGAGCGAGCTGTGCGGCAGCCTCGATAGCGGCATCGTCCAGCGTTTTCCCGACCAGAGAATCGCCCGCCTCTTTGGCCAACAGTGGCTGGGCGGCAACCGCACCCAGACCGATCCGGGCCGCGGTGCAGGTCTCGCCATCGAGCGCCACGCACGAGCCCACGCCCACGACAGCGATATCCATCTCGTTCCGAGGGATAAAACGTTGGTAGCAGTCAGACGCCTGCCCTTGCGGGGCGGGAATCTGGAATGCCACCAATAACTCGTTCGGTGCGAGGACCGTTTGTCCGGGGGCAGTCACAAAATCTTCCACCGCCACCTCCCGCGTGCCGTTGGGTCCGGCGATCTGACAGACCGCGCCCAAGGCAATCAGAGCCGGCGTCGTATCCGCGGCCGGTGAACCGTTACACACGTTCCCGCCCACCGAGGCTCGTGCCAGGATCTGATCGGAGCCGATCAGCGCGGCAGCCTCAGCCAGCCCCGGATAGTGCTGCTGCACGGTCGCGTCGGCAATAATCTCGCAACACGCCCGCGCGGCTCCGAGTTGGAGTCCGGTTTGTGCATCAAACGATAATGCCTGGAGTTCTGGGATCTTTTTGGCGTCAATCACCTGTCCCGGTTGTCGTACACCGGCACGCATCTGGATAATCAGATCCGTACCTCCTGCCAGCATACGCCCATTTTCGCCCGCCGCGGCCAAAACGCTAATGGCCTGGTCGAGCGAAGTCGGCGCTTCATAATTCAGTTCGTGCAAGGTCGCCCTCCTTTTTGATTTTGATTCGTCGTCCGTCGTCTTCCTGCCTCTTTGCAGGCTCCTAGATTGCTATATAAAAGCGCCAGGAAGTGCAAGGGTTCCCGGATATTCTGTCTTATATTTTTCGTGCGCCGACCCACCGGGCATACTCCCGAGGCGTATCAATATCGGCGCGAATACCGGGATCGTCGAGCGCAAGCTCACGCACCCGCTCCGGGTCTTTACGGACAACCACCTTGGCTCCTCTGTCCAGCGGGGCCGCCAGAAGCTCTCCGTAGACACCCTTTGAGAACAGCACCGGATGGCCGCGGCGGCCCTGGTAGGACGCGATAATAATGGGAAGGGGATCGGTTGCAAACGACGCCATGAGAGCCTGTATGGTCTCAGCTTGGATAAGGGGGTGATCAACCAGATTGACCACTGCGGCCTCGCTCTCGGGCGACAGGGTCTGAATCCCCACTTGCAGAGAAGAGAGTTGGCCCAGTCGATACTGCGGATTCAGCACGGTCCGAAGAGCGGGATGCTTCGGGACGACCGCCCGAATCGGTTCTTCGTGCTCATGTGCGCCGAGTACGACGATGAGTTCATCGACTCCGGCGCTCAAAAAGCTGGTACAAATGTTTTCAATAAAAGTTTGTCCCTGGTAGTCGAGCAGCGCTTTGGGCGATCCCATCCGCCGGGACTCACCAGCGGCCAGGATAATTCCAGAAATCATACCGCGTGTCGGTTGAGGGCAAGAGTGGTTAGGGCGTAAATTTGAGCGGTCCGTCTGGCCGGAATTTGGCCGCCAGTGACAGCGTATCCGCCGGGCCCTTGCGCCGGGCGCGAACGATCTCGGCCGTAATGGCGACGGCAATCTCCGCCGGTGTTTCTGCCGCAATATCAAGCCCCAGCGGCGTATGTACGCGGGCGACGTCTTCAGGGCTATAGCCCTGTTCAACCAAGCGTTCGAGGGTCCTTTTTGAGCGCCGCCGGCTGCCGATCATGCCAATATAGGCCGGATTTTTCTTGAGTGCGGCCTTGACCGAGGTCTCATCCCACACATGGCCGCGCGTGACCACAACGACAAAGGTCTGCCGGTTGATATTCAGGCTGTTCAGGACATCCTCAAAAGGTCCGACTCGAACCTCGGCGGCACGAGGAAAGCGTTCCCGATTGGCAAAGGCCCAGCGATCGTCCACCACAACGGTATGAAAGCCGAGCATCGCTCCTATTTCGCACAGCGGCTGCGCAATATGGCCAGCCCCAACAATGAGCAAGGTCTGCACCCCGGTCTGCACGTCAACGAAAACACGCGGCCAATCCTCTTTTCGGACAAGCGCGTCTTCCTGGACTTCACCCTGGGGTGACACGGCAAACAGTTGGGGTTTGCCTGAGGAGACGGATGAGGAAAATGTCTCGACTGTTTCTGCGGTGATTGAGACGGACGGAGTCAGAGACGCCCCGCCGTTTCCGTCCTGGCCAAGAGACAGGCAGCTCTTTGTTCCGGGTCGGACGCCGCTGAGCGGGTCAAGCGCCGTGACCAGAGCCGCGGGCTGGTGAGCACGCGTCGCCTCGGCCAAGGTCTGCGCTAATGCGCGGTGTTCCTCCGGCTGCCAGAGGTCAAGCGCGACATCCATCACACCACCACAGACCTGGATCTCGTCCTGATCAAAGTCGCCGGTTAGATCGACCTGCACAATACGCGGGGGGAGTTTCTGGTCCAGCACCGGATAGGCCCGGCGGAGCACCTCCCCTTCGCCACAGCCCCCGCCAATAGTCCCAAACGGCTGGCCTTCGGGAGGCACGACCATTTTCGCTCCGACCTCACGCGGTACGGAGCCACGCGTGCGGATAATCGTCGCTAACACGAAAGGCTTGCCGGCCGCCAAAATTTCTTCAGCACGTTCCCAGAGATCTTCCACGACACGAATCCTATCTGAACAGTTGGGGGGAAAGCAATGGAATACTGTCCGTTTTGCGAGCTTATTGGAAACGAGGCATAATCTGTTGCGCGAAGGTCTGCAACACTTGGGCCGGATCGCCGGTCAGCGGTCCAAGAAAAATTTTCTTGACCCCGGCCTCGGCTGCGCGCTCGACTTGATTGATACAGTCCTGAGGCGTCCCCGCGATAGCGAAGCGCTCGGCCAGATAATCCTTCAGCCCCAGTTCATCAACCATCCGGGCGTGAAAGCGCTCGGCGCCGAGCAGTTCGTGTTCATGCGGCCGGTAGGCGGCCTTGAGTTTTTCAATCGACTCCCACAGTTCGGCAGGAATACGCTTGCCCTCCAAGGTCCGCCGAAAGGCATGGTTGGCACTCGCGGCCAGGGCCATGCGGATTTCATCCACCGCGGCCTGCGCGGTCTCGGCCACATTGGTTTTGGCAAAAAACCAGATATCCAAGTCGTCAAGTTTCCGTCCGGCAGCCTTGGCTCCAGTCTCGATACGGGCATAGGCGTCCTGCACAACCGCGGGGCTCAGTCCGCTGCCGACGATCACCCCGTCGGCTAACTCACCCGCCAGTTGGAGGGTCTTTGGCCCCTCGGCACAGACGTACACGGGAACCGGCCTTTTCACCCAGACTTGGCGAACAGTTTTGCCCTGGAAGCGGGTTTCGCCAGTATAAAACCCTTTGATTGCTTCGAGCGCTTCGCGAAACTCGGCGAGTCGGGCGGCCTTGAGACCCACGTTATACACGGCACTGTCACCCGTCCCAATACCAAGGAAAGCGCGGCCGTCCGACAGTTCGTTGATCGAGGCAATGGCCCCTGCCGTAACCGCGGGATGGCGGGTCAGGGGGTTGGTCACAAACGTTCCCATCCGCAGCCGCCGGCTGTTCAGCGCGCATTGGGTCAAGGTCACATAGCAGTCCGGCCACAGCCAGTGCGCGTCCGGTACACCCACCATCTCAAAGCCCCAGGCTTCAATCTGGCGCACCAGCCTCGGTAGGTCAGGATAGCTGTGCGCAAGGGGAATGGTGGCGAATTGGACGCTCATCGGCTGACAGAGTAAACGTGTCCTTCTCATGGTACAAGGCTGTTGACCCGTTTCCTCTTTCCTCCCTGTTTCGGTGTAAGAGAACCATTGCCGCGCGTTCGCGCCTGACTTATGCTGCGTTCTCATGCAGGTTCGTGTGCTTACCCAATTCGAGACGACGCCGGCGCAAAGCGTGTCAACGGACCAGTATTTTCTTTACACCGTCGTTGAGACGCAGCTCCCAGTCTTGCGCGTCTATACATACCCGGAGGATGTGCTGCTGCTGGGTCGGTATCATGCTGCCGACGCACTCATCCACAACTCAGGTCTGACGATTACCCGGCGTCTGACTGGCGGACGAGCCTTTCCGAGCGGTAACGGGTTTGTCCAGTTCTCGCTCATTGTCCCGCACCGTTCGTTCTTCTTCTCTGCCGACCCGCACCACATCGCGCCGTTTCAGATTCTCAACCGTTACGTCCGCGGGGTGCTGCACGGCCTCAAAACCGGCGGGGTTGAAGTCTTCTATCCAGGACAAGATTTTCTAACGGTCCAGCGGCTGCCGGTTGGCTGGCACTCTTTTGTGACAGCAGACAGCGGAGCCGTGCTGTATGAAGGCGGCGTGTTTGTCCAACGGGATATGAGCCTCCTACCCCATTTTCTTGACCGGGCCGACCCGCAGGGGACTCTTCCCTGTCAGCTCTTTATGCCGGACCAGGCTCACAAATTGGATAAAGTCCTCGGGCGGTCTCTTGCGCCGGACCAAGTCGTTCATCTGCTCCGGAACGGCTTTACCCAGCAGTTCGGGCTGGAATGCCTCGACCGCGACCTGGACAAAAACGAGCGGGCATCCATTCTGGGAAAACAGGCTCAGTCCGACCTCGTGCCGAACAGCCGCCCGCTGCGCTCCGACCTCCCGTATGCAGCAACGAGGCAAACCCCGCTTGGAGAACTTCGGGTCCGTTTCGCTCTCACTCCTGAGCGGACAATCGAGACGGTCCGGTTCTCGGGCGACTTCATTGCCAACCCGGCCGGGATGCAGACGCTGGAGCGTAATCTCAAAGGCTGTCCGCTGGAGAAATCCGCACTCTGGCAGGTCATTGACCAGACCTTTCTTGAGCCGGAGCATTATCTGATTGGGGCCGGGAAGTTAGCCGACTTGCCCGGAGTGATGATAAGCGCTTCCCTAGTCCTGCCAACCAAGTAGACTATGGAGGACACTCAGAACAAGGCGCCCCAGCGCGACCAGATTGTAGCCGGGCTCCTCGCCGACGATGACCTCACGCGGCTTTCAGCGTTGGCTCTGCTTGAGTCGGACAGAACACTAACGTCTCTCTCGGACGATGTGGTCCGTAACCTTCTCACGTGTCTGGGGCATCGTACCAAAAAAATACAACGTGGTGCGGCGACCGTCCTCGTCCGCTTCGCCTCCCAACAGCCTGACATTATCGCGGCGCTGACACACAAGCTGACGCATCCGGACGCGCGGCTGCGCTGGACGGCGGCTTTTACCCTCTCCCAGCTTGAGCCGCCGAGCCCCTCGCCTCAAAGAGTAAACGTGTCCTCCAATCAGACACAACTGCTGGACACGTTTACTCTTCTTCCTGTTTTAATCGAAAACCTGGGACACCAGGAAAGCGACCTGCGCTGGGCCGCGGCAACTGCGGTCTTGCAGCTCGCCCGGCACTATTCTCAAGACGTTGCTCAGGCCATGATCCAGCTCGTGTATACGGGCAATGCCGTACAACGCCGTATGGCCCTCTACTGCCTCCGCGACCTGAAGCAAACGGATCACACAGCCCAGGCCGCCTATCTCGCCAGCCTGCGTGACGAGGACCCCATGGTCCGCCTGGGCGGTTTGTCCTGTCTAGGTAAGCTCCGCCTGAGGAGTGGAGCAATCCGAGCAGCGATTCCCCGGCTTTTAGAACACGACCCGGACATGGGTGTCCGCCGTGCGGCTGCCGTAACCTGCGGGCAGATCGGCGACACGGACGCATATATCATTGAGGCGTTGCAGCGAACGGCTCAAGCTGCTGACACCAGCCTCAGCAAAGCATCGGCTGGAGCACTCAAGAAACTGCTATACCGGACGTAAAATGCGGGTGATGAAGCTTTACGACAGGTAGCCCATCGGCTCGTTTTTCAGCAGTTCAACAATCACCTGCTGCTGGGTCTTGGGCCGCGTTTGGTTTTGTCCCTTCCCATCCAAGACAAACAGACCGCGCTTATACGTTCCACCGCCGTGCTGGCACGTGTCCCACAACCGCTGCCACCGCTCGGGCGAGCGGACCCACCGTCTGAGAATTTTCTCTTGGTTGGTCATCCTTCCGTCTTGACTGAATTCTGACATGAGCGCAAGGCCGTACCTGGAAAGTCCGGGTATGCGACGGAAGACCGCTTCCATTATGAGCAGGCTCTCCTGCTCCGTATGAAACCAGGCTTACGGGGAAACCGGACTTACGCGGTCTGCCCCTCTACACTCGGCTGTAGCGTTCCGACCAAAGCCGTTTTTTCCCCGTATACGAAGCGAGGTTTGAACGTATTCAGGATCGCCGGCAGGACGGTCATCGAAACCAAGAGACAGGCGCCCATATTCAGCGACAGCATGGCTCCAAGATAAAAATTGGGCCGAAAATTCGAGGTGAGGAAGACCAGGAAGCTCGCCGTCACAACGAGTGCATTAAAAAAGATCGCTTTGCCCGACGTCGCCATGGTGGCGGCGGTAATCTCTTCCGGGTCCGTCAATCCAGAGCGGATTTTAATCCGGTATTTATTCAGGAAATGGATCGTATAATCGATGCCAATACCAATCACCATGGAGGCGGTCAACGATTTACCAACCTCAAGGGGAATGCCAAGGAGTCCGAGCAGACCAAAACTGAAGACCATGACTAAACTAATCGGGATAATATTAATCAGCCCAGCGACCCAGGAGCGAAACATAAACGCCGTCAATAAAAAGACGGCCACGAGTGAGACGACGAGACTGGCCAACTGCCCAGATACTACGAGTTCGCTGAAACGGGTGGTCAGATAGCCATTGCCGGCAATCCCAAGCCGAAAACCGCTGTTGGTTTCCCAACCAATAACCGTCGGCTCAATGCCAGCCAGCCAGCGTCCAAAGCGGATAGACCACGGGTCCTGTGAGCCGGTATCGGCTGTACCGCTATCCCCTGCCTGCCCAAATTCACGCACGGCAAAGTCTTGCACAATCCCAACCACGCGTTCGATGTCCTGGGTGCTGTCCGAGCGCAAAAATATGGTCAGGTTGGCGTGCTGATAGTCATAATCCACGATTTCATCAAAATCGTCCGGGTCGCCAGAGAAGGAGTAGAGCAACAGGTACTGGGCGACGAGGTCTTGCGAGTCCGGAATCACTTCCATCTCGGGCCGATCCTCGTTCATCACCCGGTTCATGCGTTTGATATACTCGGCTAACGAGAGCGACCCGCCAACGATAGGGTCCTGTTCGACGACGCTTTGCAGGCGGTCGAGTGTGGCGAGCAGCGCCGGGTCTTTGAGCAGATCAGGCTGACGGCCTTCAAGCGCGATATACAGCGGGAGATTGCCTTGGAATGTCCCGCCTAGGACGGTATCCGCAATTCGCACGGGGCTGTTTGGATCGGACATCTTGATAAATGAGGTATCGACAAAAATGCGCTGCGCCCCAAGCAGACATACCAGCATGACACTGGCTGTCACGCCCCCCACCACGAGTGGTCTTCGCGCAACGCCGACGCCTAAGCGGGAGAGCGTCCGGGCCGCCCAGCCCGTCGCCGCGAGGTCACCACTGCGGCCCATTTGGGTGCGCAAGCCCCGGCTGACCTTGACGGGCAGGAGGCTCAACAGGGCCGGAAAAAAGGTGATGGAGAAGACCATCGCGGCCAGGACGCCTATAGAGGTGAAGATGCCAAAATAGCGGATCGGGAGAATGCTGGCGGTCAGGAAGGATAAAAACCCGGCCGCCGTCGTCAAGGAGGTGAAGACCACCGGTTGCCACATCTCTTGCATCGCGGCGAGGACCGCGTCGACCGAGGAAACGTCCGGATGTTGCAAGACCTCATCGTAATAGCGGCTCAGAATATGAATGCCGTTTGCCACCCCAACCGCCATCAGGATAACCGGCATCATGGTGGAAATGGAATACATCGGAACACCCACGGCCGCCATAATGCCTAAGGTCCAAATCACGGAGACTCCAACCACCGCCAAGGGGAGCAAGACGCCGCGCACACTCCGATAGGTAAAATACAGCGTGCCGAGGACAATCACGAGAATGAGTGGGATGAAGGTCTCCATGTCCTGCCGCATCCCCTCCTCAAAGGTGACCTCCAGAGCGCCTTGGCCCGCAATATGGAATTCCTCTGGAGCGCCGGCCGCTTTTTTCGCCTCAACCATATCCCGGATCGTCGTATAAATAGCCATCCGTCTGGCCGTGCCTTCGAGAGTCCCTCCGCCAGGTTCCATTTTGGCCGTGATGAGCATCCCGGTGCCGTCCTGGGAGACGATCCAATTGACGAACATCGAATTGTGAAAGAGGGCTTGTCGTAATGCGTCGAGTGACTCGGGTGATTGAGGCACCGTTTCCATGAACGGATCAACGGCCATGCCGTCCGCCGTACCGGTGATATTATCCAGCGTGGCCACACTCGCCACGTCTTCATCGCGGACGGCTTTGATGCCGGGCAACAGGGCGATCTTTTCCGAGAGTTCTTTGATCGTCGCGAGCGTACGCGGATTGAAGACGCCGTTTTCGCCCGGATTTTTATTCAGAACCCCGACAACGATCAGGTCGCGTATGCCAAAGCGCTCCTCGACCAGGTCGTTATAGCTCATGACCGGATCGTTTTGGGGAATAAAGGCGTCGGCATCGCCCTCAAAGCGCAACGACTGCAGCTGGACCCAGGCCAGGCCGGTACAGCCCAAGACGAGGGCAATGACCAGCCAGCGAAAACGGATGATCCAGCGGAAAAATGACTCCATGCTGACGATAGCTCCTTATATTTCTGACACTGCTGAGTAGCTGTGAGCAAGTAGAAACGAGAAAGTGAGTTCACCGGTATTAGGGCGAATCGACAATTAACACAGGACTAGGGAGTAAGCTATTACGCAGGCCAAGGCGCTGCTCACTGGCCGCCGCGCCCGCTCCGTCATTGCCGACAAAGCCGATGATAGTCAGGAACTCCTGGCCTTCATTAAAAACCAAGGGGCTACGCCAGTCATTCCTCCCCGGGCAGGGCGCCTAGCGCCCCGGTCCTATGACACGACCCTCTATAAGCACCGCAACTGGATTGAGCGCACCTTCAATCGGCTCAAACACTGCCGCCGCCTTGCCACCCGCTATGACCGCAAGACCGCCCCCTGCCTCGCCTTCTTACACCTCGCGGCCTTCGCCCTCTGGCAGTATTACATGTCGATTCAGCCTAGGCCTCAGATTCTTGAACTACCACGAGTGGCGCTTCTTTATCGCCATACACAAAACGGGGTTTAAACCGATTCAAGATCGCCGGCAGGACCGTCATCGACACAATCAAGCAGGCTCCCATACTGAGAGACAGCATGACACCCAGGTAAAAGAGGGACTCGAAGTTCGAGGTGAGAAAAATCAGGAAGCCGCCGATAACCACGACCGCATTAAAAAAGATGGCCTTGCCGCAGGTGGCCATCGTGGCCGCTGTAATCTGCGTGGGGTCTATTTGACCGTCTTGGAGCCCCTCTCGGACTTTGACCCGATACTTACTCAGAAAGTGAATCGTATAATCGATGCCAATACCGATGGTCATCGAGGCAGTCAGCGATTTCCCAATCTCTAGCGGGATATTCAGCAGCCCCAGCAGCCCAAAGCTAAAAATCATCACCAGGCTAATCGGCAGGACATTAATCAGCCCGGCAACGAACGAGCGAAACATGACCGTGGTAAGCAGAAAGACCGCGCCGAGCGAGGTCACCAAGCTCGCCAGTTGCCCGGACACAATCAGTTCGCTCAGGCGGTTCAGGAGGTAGCCATTGCCCGCAATCCCGATCCGAAAGCCGCTGTTTGTCTCCCACCCCGCCACCGTGGGCTCAATGCCGGCCAACCAGCGGCCCAAGCGGAGTCCCAGCGGATCATGGGTGGCAGCGTCGGTGGCTCCATTCTGGCCAAATTCCTCGACCGCAAAGTCGCGGATAAGCTGCACGACACGTTCGACGTCTCGGGTCCTATCGGAGCGCAGATAGACCGCTACGTTGGCATGCTGGTAGTCATAATCCACGACATCGTCGAAATCATCCGGATCACCCGAAAACGAATACAGCAGCAGATACTGGGCAACCAGGTCACGAGAAGTTGGGATGACTTCCATTTCTGCACGATCTTCATTCATGACCCGGTTCATCCGTTTGATGTATTCCGCTAATGACAAGGAGCCACCCACATCAGGATCCTGCTCCACCCGCGTTTGCAGGCGGTCCAGTTGATCGAGCAGGACCGGATCTTTGAGCCGATCAGGCTCATGCCCTTCGATTGCCACATAGATAGGCACGGTGCCTTGAAATGTATCGCGCAGGACCCTATCGCTAACGCGTAGCTCGTGGGATGGGTGAAACATCCCGACCATGGTCGAGTTCACGACAATCCGCTGCGTGCCGAGCACGCACAGCACAACAACGAGCGCGGCCGGCACCCATACGACCAGTGGACGACGTGCCACACCGCGACCGAGGCGCGCCAAGAAGCTGGCTGCCCAGCCGGCGGCTGCCAGGTCTCCACTCCGGCTCATTTGATTGCGCAGACCCCGGCTGACGGTCGGCGACAACAAACTCAACATGGCCGGGAAAAAGGTCAGCGAGAAGAGCATCGCGGCCAAGATTCCCACTCCACTAAACACCCCAAAATAGCGGATAGGGACAACGGTCGCAGTCAGAAAAGATAAGAACCCGGCTGCGGTGGTCAGCGAGGTCAAAATGACGGGCTGCCACATCTCTCGCATAGTCACAATCACCGCGTCAGCTGAGGAAATATCCGGATGCTCTAATAGCTCTTCGTAATAGCGACTCAGAATATGAATGCCATCCGCCACGCCGATGGCCATGAGAACGACCGGCATTATGGAGGTGACAAAGTACATTGGAATACCGAGCGCGGCCATAATCCCGAGGGTCCAGATCACCGACACGACAACGACTGCCAGCGGCAGGAGGACGCCGCGCAGGCTTCGATACGTACAATATAAGGTTCCCAGAAGCACGACCAAGGTCAGGGGTAAGAAGGTTTCCATGTCGCGGGCTTCCTCTTCCGACAAAGTGACTTCGACCGCTCCACGCCCGGCAATATGAAATTCTTCCGGCACGCCCGTCGCCTTTTTAGCCTCGACCATGTCTCGGATCGAGGTATACACAGTCATCCGTCGCGCCGTGCCTGCCTGTGTGTCTTCGGCTGGCTCCATCTTGGCCATGATGAGCAGTCCCGTCCCGTCTTGCGAGACGACCCAATTGACGAACATGTGATTGGCGAAGATGGCCTGTTTAAGATCTGCCAGCGCATTGGCTGCGTCGGGAACGGCTTCCATAAACGGATCAACGTTTATACCGTCGACGGTGCCAGTGATATTATCCATCGTGGCGATACTGGCCACATCTTCGTCCCGGATGGCTTTGATTCCGGGTTGCAGAGCAAGGCGTTCCGAGAACTCTTTGACAATGCCTAAGGTCCGTGGATTAAAGACGCCATTCTCGTCGGCGTTGTCGTTCAGTACCCCAATCATAATGAGATCACGGATGCCGAATCGTTCTTCAACCACTCTGCTATAGGCGAGGATCGGATCATCGAAGGGGAACATGGCTTCAACATCGTTATCAAAGCGTAATGTTTGAATTGGAAGGGCGGCCAGCACAGTGCTACCGAGGACCAGGCCAATGACCAGCCAGCGGAAACGGATGACGGTCCGAAAGAATGACTCCATAAGGGGCTACTCCCTAGTCTATGATCAGGCCGCTGCTTCTTGCTGCGGCGCGGTGCTCATGCCAGCCGCTTTTTCTTGGCCATACACAAACCGTGGCCGAAACCGATTCAAGATCGCCTTGCCTGAGGTCGCCAGCGTGGCCGCCGTAATCTGGGCCGGGTCGGTCAGCCCCTCCTGGACCTTGAACCGGTACTTACTCAGAAAGTGAATAGTATAGTCGATGCCAATGCCAATTACCATGCCCGCGGTGAGCGATTTCCCAAGCTCCAACGGGATACCTAACAGCCCGAGGAGGCCAAAACTAAAGATCATCACCAGGCTGATGGGAATGATATTAATCAGGCCGGCGACCCAGGAGCGAAACATGAGCGTGGTGAGCAGAAAGACCGCGCCCAGCGAAGTCACCAAAGTCGACACCTGGCCGGACACCACCAATTCGCTCAAGTGTTTGAACTTGTAGCCATTGCCCGCAATCCCGATCCGAAAGCCACTGTTCGTCTCCCAGCCGGTCACCGTAGGCTCAATGCCGGTCAGCCAGCGGCCCAAGCGGAGGCCAAACGGGTCATCTGCTGCCGTGCTGGAGTCTCGGTTATAGCCAAACTCACGGATGGCGAAGTCGCGGATAATGTTGACAACCCGCGTCACATCCCGGGTGCGATCGGTGCGCAGAAACACTACTACGTTGGCATGTTGGTAGTCGTAGTCCACGACTTCGTCGAAATCATCCGGATCCCCGGAGAACGAGTACAGCAACAGATACTGGGCGACGAGATCCTTGGAGGTCGGGATGACTTCCATATCGGGGCGATCCTCGTTCATAATCCGGTTCATCCGTTTGATATATTCCGCGAGCGACAAGGAGCCGCCCACGACAGGGTCTTGCTCAACCGTCGCTTGCAGGCGGTCCAGTTGATCGAGCAGGACCGGATCTTTGAGCCGATCCTGCTCATGCCCCTCGATCGCCACATAGATGGGGACGGTGCCCTGAAATTTTTCACGCAAGATCGTATCGCTCATGCGTAGCGCGTTGTCCGGGGCCAAGATGCCAATCCACGTCGAGTCGACAAAAATTCGCTGCGCCCCGAACAGGCACAGACCCATCACGATTGCGGTCGGCACCCAGACCGTGAGTGGGCGGCGTGCCACGCCACGGCCTACGCGCGCCAATAGCGTGGCGGCCCAGCCGGTGGCGGCCATGTCGCCACGCTGCTCTCTCTGCCGACGTAGCCCCCGGCTGACGGTGGGTGACAGCAGGCTCAGCATGGCGGGGAAAAAGGTGAGCGAGAAGACCATCGCGACCAAGACGCCCACGGCGGTAAACACCCCGAATTGCCAAATCGGGACAATGGCACACGTCAGAAAGGAGAGGAACCCGGCGGCGGTGGTCAGCGAGGTTAAAATGACAGGTTGCCACATCTCCCGCATGGTCACGATCACGGCGTCAGGCGAGGATGTGTCCGGCTGTTCCAACAGTTCATCGTAATACCGACTCAGAATATGAATGCCATCCGCCACGCCGATGGCCATGAGGACGACCGGCATCATGGAGGTGATGAAGAACATCGGGGTACCGAGCACTGCCATAATGCCGAGTGTCCAGATGACCGACACCGCTACAACTGCCAGCGGCAGGAGGACGCCACGGATGCTGCGGTAGGTACAATACAAAGTCACCACAATCACGATCAGGACCAGGGGCAGGAAGGTTGCGGTGTCGCGCGCGCCCTCTTCCTCGAAGGTGACCTCAATCGCGCCACGCCCGGCAAGCTGGAATGCTTCCGGCACCCCCGTCGCTTTTTTGGCCTCGAGCATGTCGTGGATGGCAGTGTACACCGCCATCCGCCGCAGCGAGCCTTCCTGCGTGCCGTCTGCCTGTTCCATCTTGGCTATAATGAGCAGTCCGGTCCCGTCCTGGGATACGACCCAATTGACGAACATGTGGTTGGCGAATAGGGCCTGTTTGAGGTCGGCGAGCGCCTGCGGAGCCTCGGGCACGGTTTCCATAAACGGATCGACGTTCATGCCATCGACCGTACCGGTGATGTTATCCATGGTGGCGACACTGGCCACATCTTCGTCACGAATGGCTTTGATGCCCGGTAGAAGGGCAATCTGTTCTGAGAACTCTTTGACAATGCCGAGTGTCCGCGGGTTAAAGACGCCATTTTCGTCGGCGTTGTCGTTCGTCACGCCGACCATAATGAGATCACGGATGCCAAACCGTTCTTCAACCACCTCGTTATAGTTGATGATCGGATCATCGTCCGGGAAAACGGCGTCCACATCGCCTTCCAGGCGTAAGGTTTGAATCGGGAGAGCGATGAGCACGGTACTCCCGAGGACCAGCGTGATGACCAGCCAGCGGAAACGGATGACGTTCCGAAAGAACGATTCCATCATTATGGGGTACTCCTGGGTTTCTTGTCCGCCAGACGCTTCTTGCCGCGGCGAATATGAGTGCGTTGCTTGGGTGTATCGGCCCGAAGCAGGGCCACGATCAGATCCGGCAGCTCGTCAAATAGGTAGGCACCAGACAGATCCCAGCTCATGTCTCCTACGAGCTTATGGAGGCGTATGCTTTGTTCGAGTAATCCGGCGACGGTAAAGGACAGCAGGGGCAGAGGCAGCGCTTCCTCACTGCCAGTGGCGACGTGTCGAAGAGCGGCGTGGAAGGAGGACGCTCCATGACGACGGCAACACATGGCCCTGCGGCTGGAGATCGGTCGACGGTATGGTCACGTTATTGAACCAGCGGGTTAGGCTTTCCGCACGGCTTCCCGCTCTCTGTGATACTGTGACAATCCCCTCAGAACTTCTCTTTAAACGGCCGAACCTCAAGCTCGGTTGTCCAGGCGCTGCGGTCCTGATGGGCCACATGCCAGTAGGTTTCGGCAATGGCTTCAGGTTTCAGCATATCCTCTGCTGTGAACTGTGGCACGTCTCGGCCGGGGATGTCGATGAAGCCGTCGACGTTGATCCAGCCGACATGAATACCCTTGGGGCCAAGGTCACGCGCTAGGGATTGTACCAGCCCGCGCATGGCGAACTTGGCCGGGCCAAACGCTACTGACCGCACCCGCCTTTACGCCTGCCGTGGCGCCGGTAAACAGCATCGTGCCGCGCCCGCGTGCGATCATGTCCGGTGCGACTTCCTTCACGCTGAGAAATGAACCAAAACCGTTGACGCGCCAGATCGTTTCGTACTGCTCTGGGGTGATATCAGTGATCGTGCCCATGATGCCGCTGCCGGCGTTATAGAGGAGCAGCTCGGGCGAACCGAGCTGCTCACGAATGGATTGAAACGCTGCTTCGACCTGAGTACGGTCTCCCATATCGGCGGGGACTTCTAACACGTGCCCGCCGGTCGCTCTGATTTCTTCAGCCAATGAGCGCAGATAGTCTGCCCGGCGGGCATTGATGGCAACCGCATAGCCGCCTTGGGCAAAGCGGCGGGCGAGCGCGGCGCCCAAGCCGGGGCCCACTCCGGTTATCGCTGCAATTGGTTTTGATTCTGCCATACTTCCTCCCTATTTGACTCAACAGGTAGTACTTTGCATTTGTCTCCATCACTTGCAAAAAGCAAGCGGCGGGAGAGTACCTCAACTGATTGTGTAAGGCAAGTGGTTAGGGTAAAGAGAATGGGATATGGGGTCCAACGCGGAGACACGCCGGTCCGGCTGCCCGATTAGTTGCTCTCTGGATTTGCTGGGCGACAAGTGGAGCCTGCTGATCGTGCGCGACATGGTCATGCTGAGGAAGCATTATTTTAAGGAATTCCTTGCCTCGGCCGAAGGCATCGCGACCAACATCCTGACCGATCGGCTCAACCGGCTTGAGGGCAGCGGTATTATCTCCAAGCAGCCCGACCCCGAGAACCGGAGACAGATCGTCTACACGCTGACCGAGAAGGGGGTTGCCCTGATTCCCGTCTTGGTAGAGCTGATGAGCTGGGGAAAAATCTACGCTGGTACGACCAGTGTCGACCGCGACAAGGCTCGACGGATGCAGCAGGACAGGCGATATAAGCAACGCGTCATACGCGAACTGACGGAAGGCTGTACCTCCACCCCTGGGCGCTCTTAGCCCTCCCTCCGCTCCTCAAATGTCTGATCGATCCGTTCAAACCGCCGCCGGATGGGCGTCCGACTTTCCTCGTGAGGCAGGATGTAGAGCCGGTTGGCAACAACGGCATCCACGACTTGCGCGGCAACATCATCGACGTCCAGGACCCGACCGGCGAGATTTTGATTGTCCTCTCCCTGGTCGAGCACCGGCGGTGACGCTTCCGGGCCCCCTAGTTCGTCGGGGCGATTGCGCTCCGAGTGCTCGATATTGGTGGCTACCCGCATCGGACACAGGACCGATACGCCAATGTCGTGTGCGCGCAGCTCTCGACGCAGGACTTCGGCTAAAGCCACGACCCCATACTTGGAAACACAGTACGGACCAAGCCCAACGTTGGGAACGAGGCCGGCAAACGAGGCGGTAAACAGCATATGCCCGCCCTGGCCTTGGGCGATCATGCGTTGCGTAAAGGCTTCAACACCGTGGATCGGCCCCCATAAATTGACCCGCATGATCCACTCCCAGTCGCCGTGCTGCATCTCGGCGATCGGCCCGCCAACGGCCACCCCGGCATTATGGAACACAATATGCACCGCGCCCATTTTCTCAAACGCGGTGTCTGCCAGGTGTTGAACGGCCTTCAGGTCACCGACATCACAGACCACTCCTTCTACGGTGGTGCCCGTGGCCGCCAGCTCGGTGGCTGCTCGGTCCAGGGCCGACTCTTCAATATCGGCTAACACGAGTCGGACGCCACGACTGGCCAGGCGGCGGGCGGTGGCAAAGCCTATCCCACTTGCTCCACCCGTGATGACGGCAACTTTGTCGCTGAGGTGTTCCATGCTGTATCCCCTTTCATATGTTGGGCAGGGTGTGCCACCGTGCCTACTCGACGACTAAAAGCCCCTCGATAAAGTGGAGGTCAGCGGTCTGCATATCGATGGCCAGAACCTCTTCAAGCTTGTCACGCGCATAGGCCGACAGGGGGCCCAGAGCGGACAGCTCTTGTGGTGTGATTACGAGCGGTGAGCGGCGAGCCCCCCTTATGAAGGGGGGTTGGGGGGATAGAAATTGCGTCTGGAAGGTCTCCCAACGTTCCCCGAGCATTGCCTGTGGAAGCTGCGCGTGAAGCGCCTGAAGCTCGGCCCGGTTCAAGGGGTGAATGGTGAGCTGCTTTTTAAGAGAAGAGCCGAGCACCCAACGCGCAAAGGCCGTATTCCAGAGCGCGGTCAGGCCGACGCCTTCTGGCGCCTTTTCTTCAGGCAGTATGGCCCAGCGCCGGAAGATCCGGAACCAGGTCGGGATCCGGGCCAGCAGCGATTCGACCTGCCGCACTTCAGACAGATGCTCGAAGCGTCGCGACACGATTTCGCCCGGTGTCTCCAGACCAACAAAAAAGAGCGGCTCGCGTCGTCTGATCCCGGCATACATCTCCCGAAACGGCGGATCGAGATAGCTCTCCCATTCGGACAGACCGCTCTCCTCTAACTGCGTAGCCATGAGACCGGCCTGCTGCTGGAGCCGCTGTAACAAGCCCCAGCCGATCTGGAAGAACGGACGAATCTGCGTCGCTTGGAGGAGTTCGTGCGCCGTTACCTCATCTTCTTTGGCCGCGTAGGACAGACCAATATTGACGTAGTCGTGCGCCATGCCGACGCAGCGACGAATCTCGCTGACTTCTCCAGTATCCCGGGCCTCCGCCGTGACAATACTATTGGTCAGATAGGCGAGTTCCTGACCGATCTGCGCAATGGTCTGGCGTGGTAGGCTTGCCAATACCAGGGAGAAGAAAGAGGTGGGCTCGGAGAGAAGCGCTAAGGCATGATCGGGTGGCGCAATGGTGTCGTCCCCGGCAGCAAGATGCAGCGGGTCGGGGAGACGTGGATATGCCTGCAAAGAAACGGAGTCTGGCGGGATAAAGCGGAAGAGCGCTTGCGCCTCCTCATATCTCGGATAGCCACGATCTTCGAGTCTCGCCGCTCGCCAGCGAAACGCCTGCTCTTCAAGACCACCCTCGAGTTCAAACAAACTGTTTTCGAGGGTATGGAGATACCTGCGGTAATCGAGCGTACGGAGTTGCTCAAGCAGGAGGTATAAAATCGGTTCCGACTCGCCGCGGAAGCGGAGGAGATATTGCTCATCGAAGGTGAAATATTTGGACTCGTCAAAGTCAGGTTCCTCCTCGACATCCACTTTGCGGACAACCTCAAAGTGGCGCTGAATCAGGAGGACCAGGAGTTCGATGTCGGCGTGCAAAACCCATTCGGCCAGCTTACTGCTCCCGCCTTCATCGAGCAGCATCAGCCAGTTCGTCAAGCGCCCGTCATCCAAGCTGTCCTTGCGCCAACAATCCAGGTCGAGCAGGTCCCGTACCTGTTCAGGCGACGCCATGGCCAGGAGTCCGACCGCATCGTGTAGCCCAATCTCCTTGAGCGTGTACAATAAGGTCTCCGAGGAGAGCGCCCGGACGATTGCCACACTGTTCTTTGCCGAGAAGAGGAATTCTTGCCGCTCCTTGGCATCAAGCTGCACGAGTTGGGCCGCCTGCTCGGCAACGGACAGCTCGACCAAGGCGGGATGGCGCACGTGCTCAGAATCTGTCATGAGTTCCACTCGGTTTGCGTATAGCGATCGATAAAGGCCAGGGCTTGGTCCCAGCCGAGCGAGCCGTTGAACACCTCATTAAACGGCAGCATCTCGCGCCACGTCCTGTGCCGAATAAAGAGCATGATGGAGAGAGACGAATATCCGAGGGGTCATTTCTGACATGCGAGGCGCGCTTGTCAAGGGAGGAAGGAAAACCCAGGTCTCTTGCTTTTCAGCGCCGAGTTAGCAAAAAGGACAGCGAGAGGAGAGAACATTATGAGTAATCTTGCGTATCAAGACAACAGCTACACGCTCGAACAGCTTGCCGAAGATGTGGACGCGCTGGTCGCCCGTGAAAAAGAACACGCCGCGATTGTTGCGGCGGCGGAACCCCTGCTGGAACGTTTTCTGGCTGCCGGCAGTCTGCCGGAAGAATACTGTCAACCAGCCCCCGGTCGGATTACCACTGAGCACAAAGACTTCACCCTGTATCGCCTCCACCGTGGGCCTGAAGACTGCTTTAATATTATGGTCGCCATCTGGCCTCCGGGCGGATCGAGCGGTGTACACGATCATGCCGGAAACTGGGTCGTTGAAGGTGTGTATCGGAACCAGCTCCATACCGTTCGGTATAAACGTCTCGACGCCGGGACGCAGCCGGGGCATGCAGAACTCCGCGAAACCACCGCGCTCGATCTCCGTCCGGGCGATGTCGCCCACGTCCTGTCCCCGAACGAGGAAGTCCACGATTTCCTCAATAAGACCGACGAGCCGACCGTGAGTGTCCACATCTATGGTGGGGATATCAGTACCGAAACGCTGAACTATTTTGATCCGGCCAGCAAGTCCGTCGAGCGTGTTGCGCACGACCTGCAATACGACAACGAATAGGAATGCCGGGGAACGGGCTGTCCCGTTCTGCGCGGTCAGGCTCTTCCTCTTTACATGCGTGAGAGTCTGACCGGATCGGTGGGTGGGCTGAGCAGGGAAGAAGTTTTCCCCGGAAGCAGCATAAAGTCGTCATAGGCTGCCTCCGATACGCTGGCCATAGTGTCAGAGTCCGAGAGCACGGCGATGCCGCGTACCTTCCCCGGTTCAGAGCCAAAGAGGTCTTTATAGTCCTGGTAGAAATTAATGGTTTCTTGTCGCCACTCACCAGGATCGGCTGGTCCGCGCTGTAAGACGACGACCTTGGCGCGCCAATAGACCGGACTGTCGAACTGCGTACCAACCGCGAGCGTCGAACTCCAGACGTATTTAATCACCCGCGGCATGAGGCGGCTGTCAAATATCACATAGACGGCTGCGGCCGAATCATTCGTTTTTTTTGCGCGCTCGTCGGCCCCAGGAGGGAGTTTGGTCGCGCGCCATCGCCAGCGCAAGATGGGATAGTCCTGTGGCCTGCACGTATATTCTCTGCCTATCTGGACATCCTGGTTGTTGGCATGGGCATGGAGAAATCGATTGCCTTCTTCTTCGGCAATGCGGTAAACGGCCTGCGCGGCGGCTTCGCTGCCACGCACTTTCCAGCCCGACGGGAATACGCCAACCGGGTATTGCTGAAAGGTCTCCTGAAAAGGCGTCGAGCCCTGGAGCGTCTGCGCCATCCCCGCATCGGGTTCAGCCACTCTGGAAAGAGTAAACACGCATGCGAGCAGGAATGCGATGAACCCCATAACACGCACTCTCACCTCTCCAATCCTCTCTTCTTGATTGAGCCGGGCCCAGACGTCATGTTCCGGTAAAACGTTGCGAACAGGAGCAGGGATAGAGGAAGGACCTTCAGAACGCAAGCCCGAAGAGGATGGACGCTCTCTCGCGGCATTGGCACGTCTCCCGGGACTATGGTATCTAGGCGGCACGTTATCAAGAATACGCAAGGACCTGTTTGGGCTTTGTGAGGAGACTGCTGCACATGGAAATTCTTGCAGAAGGACAGGGCGCATACCTTCCGCCTGATCCCGATGGGTTCCGCGCCTGGGTGAGAGACAACAAGCCGCGGACACTCGTGCATAAAGTGATGAACGAGGACGAAGCTATTGAGAAATTTGTCTCTGATGGGGACTATGTGGCGTATGACTGCAACTACTTCCAGCGTGGCCCGAGTTCGCTCATTCGTGAGATTATTCGCCAAAAGAAAAAAGACCTGTGGATCTGTGGGAAATTCACCTATGTCGCGCTCGCGCTGCTTGTCGAAGGGGGCTGTGCCACCAGGGCGGATATCGGGTTTGTTGGTTTTGGCCCGTGGTTGTCCAAAGCGGTCGCCGCAGGTCGCCTCCGAACCTACGAGTACTCAAATGTGGTGATGACCTATCGGCTGCAGGCAGGCGCGCAGGGGTTGCCGTTTATTGGCGTGCGGTCGTTTGGCGGGACCGCCGGCTTTTCTCAATCCGGGGCCAAGCTGGTCAAAGACCCGTTTTCGGGCAAGCCGGTTGTCCTGCTGCCGGCGCTGAACCCGGATGTTTCGATTATCCATGTGCATCAGGCTGACGTGTACGGCAATGCCCGCGTCTTCGGCACTGGGATTTCCCATGTTGATTGTGCCCTGGCGTCCAAAAGAGTCATTGTGTCCGCCGAAGAAATCATTGAAACGGATGAATTTCGACGCGACCCGGCCCGGACGTCCATCCCCCATTTTACGGTTGATGCCGTCGTTCATGCGCCTTTTGGTGCCTATCCGGGAACGGTCCAGGGACGCTACGCCTCAGATGTCCAGCACGTGGTCGAGTGTTTCGGCGGGACCATGCGCGGCGACCTGCAACCCTATCTTGAAAAATGGGTGTATAGTGTCGATTCGCACGCCGAGATGTTGGAAAAGCGCGTGGGGTGGAAAAAACTCCAGGAGTTACAACGACGCGAAACCATTCGGGAGGGATACTCGATATGACACCGGCCACACATTTTGCGGAACGTGAACATTTGATCTGTACTGTCTCGCGGGTCATTGAGGAAGAAAAAAGCTACTGGGTCGGTGGCGGCGGAGAGCCCTTATACAGCATTTTGCTGGCCCAGCGGCTGTACGCCTCAGGCGTCCAATACATGACCGAGGATGGCGTGATTGCCCCGCAATCCATGATGCCCTGGGACCCCCTGATGACCATGGTGGCTTCACGGGCCGGCTATCGCGCCCTCCAGTGGGGAACCATGAATACGGCGGGCAACTTTGCCCAACTCGGCTATGTCGATGTGGGTATCCTCAACACCCTCCAGGTCGACCGCTACGGCAATATCAATTCAACCGTACTGGGAGAATACGAAGGTGGCCAAGGTCGGCGCTTTGGCGGCCCGGGTGGCGCCGATACTATTGCCGCCCAATGCTGGCGCACAATCCTGATGACCGACCAACAAAAGCGGAAGTTCCCCGAACAGGTGGACTTTATTTCGTCACCGGGCTTTCTCGACGGACCAGGCGCGCGCGAGGCCAACGGCCTGCCCCCAGGAACCGGTCCGTGGCGGGTGTTCACCCCATGGGCGATGTTCGGCTATGAGGAAAAATCGTGTCAGCTGATGCTTATGGCGATTTCACCGTTTGTCACGGTCGATATGGTTCTGGCCGAGATGTCCTTTGAGCCGAAAATAGCTCCGACCATTGAAACGCTTGATCCACCCATGGAAGAAGAGCTGGAGATCATCCGCACCCAGCTTGATACGGATGGGCAAACAACGGGCCGCGGGCAGTGGATCGAAAAACGGGACGGCAAATACGTCTTTGCCGAAACGCAGGGACGCGAGTAAGGGGCTTCAAGGTTTCTCATTCCGTTTTTGATGGCGTATAAGGGCGACGTTTTATTCCTTGTCGCTCCTTATGTGATCGACGCTCTGCCCTGTCTCCTCAGCCCATTGCCGCATAATTTTTTCCAGCCTTGCTGCCTGTGCACTCGTCAGACCGTGGACAAAGCGTTCCACCTTTCTGTGCCGCCAGATGGGCAGCCTTTTATGCTCCGGCATTGACTCAAAGGGAAAGAACATATCACGATACAGGGCGACCGCGATTTCATGGGTTTGTTTTTTGTCGATACTCTCCCAGCACCAACGGAAAAACTCTTGGATTTGAACGACAATGAGGCTGAAGATAAAAGCTTCTAGCCATTCCTTGGACGACATATTTTTTGGTCGCCTCGGAGTGGGTTCGCCCTTCTCTCCTGTCTTTTTGGCAGCTCCTGCTTTTTCCTTGGTGACAGATTTCTTCACGGTCCGTTTTGCCTGTGGTCGTGCCCCCTTTTTTTTCAGTCGTGCTGTTGGTTTTTGCTCCTTTTGCGCCTTCTTGGCCATCTCTGTATCATACCAAGACTTCTCCTTGCGTCTATCGGTTGCTGGAGTGGGCGGATAATTTTTCTCTGCAATACATGTCTCCGTTGATCGACTGTTGTCAAAAGTCTTTTGACAACAGTGGCTTAAACACTGTGGAACGAGAGACTTTCTCCGAGAGAAAGCCTCTCGTTCCACACGGATGGGGTAGTGGCGGCGAGATTGCCCGACCTCTGGAGTCGGCCGTTATGGACTATCCGCCTCTGGGCGAATCGGAAGAAGTCTCCACTCGTCGGGGGCCAGAGTCCAGCAGACCGCAGGCCTCGGCGATGAGTTCATAGGAGCGCACACGCTTGGAAAAATCATAACAGATCGTCACAACGCCGAGGTCAGTGGTCTGAAACACCTCGGCCAGGTGTTCGAGCTGCTCTTTCACCTGCTGTGGGTCGCCGTCAACATTGGCGCGGCGGTATTGCTCCAGATAGGCCAGTTCGTCAGCGCTATACGGATAGGTGCGGGCTTCTTCAGGTGTGGGAACCCCCTGCCGACGACCCCGAATAATATTCAGCCGCACCAGATTTCTGCTTGCCGACAGATAGCGCGCCTCTTCTTCAGTCTCCGCGCATAAAGCCTGAACGGTTACGTTGACTTTGGGCTCGGTCAGGGATTCCGACGGACGAAAGTGGCGGCGGTAGCTCTCAACAATAGCCGGCCCATGCTGGACGCCCATCCCGAAAAAATAGGCATAGCTAAACGGCAGACTCCGCTCAGCTGCAATGAGGGCCGAGTCAATGCCTGAGCCGAGCAACCACACCTCCGGCGTGGTGCCCGACGTGGGGCCGGCATGCACATCGGCAAACCGATGATCCGGCGGGAGATCATCTGCCAGGTAGGCGCGCAGGTCATCGACCTGCTCCGGGTAATATCGAATATCGCGGGGTTGGCCGGGGTAGGAGAGCGCAACCGCGGTTCGCTGATCGCTCCCTGGCGCGCGGCCAAGACCGAGGTCTATGCGGCCAGGATAAAAGGATTCAAGGACGCGGAATATCTCGGCAACTTTGAGGGCACTGTAGTGGGACAGCATCACGCCCCCGCTCCCGACTCGAATATATTGCGTACGGGCGGCAATTTGGCCAATCACGATTTCCGGACTGGTCCCGGCGAAGCCGGGCAGATTGTGATGCTCGGCCACCCAGAAGCGTTCATAGCCGAATTTTTCTACCGCCTCAGCAAGAGCGACCGTCTCCCGCAGGGCCTGGGCGGCTGTTCCCCCTTGTCGGACAGGAGACTGATCCGCCACACTCAAATGCAGTTTTTGGGTCATAGCCTAAAACAAAGGGCAGCCCCGTAGGACTGCCCCCTGCTGCCTTGTCTGCGAAGGCAGTGTTATGCCGTCTGTTCCTTAAAGAACGCCCCGATCTCCTCAATAGCCTGCCGGCCTTCGGGAAGAATCGGCGCAAACAAATGCCACACGTGCGGCATTTCATCCCAGATTTTCAGCGTCACATCGACATCTGCTTTCTGGGCGCGTTCTGTGATGCGGGTAGCGTCGTCCAATAAGGTCTCCGAATCCCCGACCTGGATCAGCAGTGGCGGCAGACCCGCAAGATTGGCATGCAGCGGAGCGGCCAGTGGGTTTTTCGGGTCCGCGCCGCCCAAATATAGCTTGGCCATACCGAGCAGACCCTCTTTCTGGACAACCGGATCGACCGCCGCCCGCGTGGTCATCGATTCTCCCGTCCCTTCCATATCAACCCAGGGCGAGATACCAATGCCCGCAGCCGGCACAGGCTCCCCGGCGTCACGAATAGCGATAAGTGCGGCCAGAGCGAGGCCACCACCAGCCGAGTCTCCGGCAATGGCAATGTTTGAGGCCTGAATCCCTTGTCCGAGCAACCAACGGTAGGCGGCCACCGAATCATCCACTGGAGCGGGGAAGGGATGCTCGGGAGCCAGACGATAGTTGAGGGAGAGCACGCGGGCGCCCGCAGCCTGCGACAGACGACCGGTCATATCGCGGTGGGACCCGGCGGAGCCCATCACATAGCCGCCACCATGGACGTACAAGATGACCTTATCCTGGTCCGCGCCATCGGCAACGCTCCATTCGGCAGACACCCCACCGGCTTCAACCGGGGTACACGCTACGCCAGCCGGGGCTTGCGCTTCTATCATGATCGCGCGCATGGCGTTGATATCCTTTGCCTCGGCCATCTTCGCCCCCATCTCTTTGAACATATCGAGGGTCTGTTGTAGTTGTGGACTTGCCATAGAGAACCTCCTTTTTTTACAGATCAATCGTCTCGCCGGACTCGAAACGTATAACCGGTATAACCCCGGCCGGGTGTTGTCAACTCAAACTAGGCCACCCAGCCGTACTGAAAGGTATGGAGCGTACCGGGCGGATACCACCACTGGCCGGTCTGACACAAGGGACAGGTCTTTGGCGTGGACCCCCGTTGATATTCCGGGACACCAGCCATGGCTTGCACTGCGCCTTCAAAGGTCCCATCTCGGGTGACCTTCTTCGTCAGCAAGTAGAGTCCCATGCCACAATCAGGACACGACAGAATCGTCCCGGCATTCAAAAACGGGAGCGAGGTAATCTGATCCGGGAAGGGCTGCGGCATTTCTCCTCCAAATACTCAGACCCGCCGTTGGCGCTGGGCCTGCTGCGCCTGAGCCGCAAACTCAGACGGCTTCATAATGAGCGAGCTTTTAGATTCTTCCTGTTGTTGTTGCTTTTCTTCCGTGTAGTGCAGGCCGATACTCTGCTGGACCAATCCCTCACAAAAGGGAATGCCGCTGCCACTCGCCCCCTCTTTTTGGAGGGCAAGCGACACGGCCAGGGCACGTTGGGCCGACGCCACACGTTCGGTTGCCGCAAAATACAGCGCCGTTTCTTCCAGGCGCCGCGCGTAGGCCCGGCCGCTCTCCCCTGAGAACACTTCGGCAACCGCTTGTTTGATGACGTCGCTCACCCGGTCTTTTTGCTGGTGTTGATTCAGCACCAGGGGGCTCTCCTGCGCACTGCTTATCTTTTCGACATAGGGCTTGGCCTGTTCTGCGTCAAACACCCAGCGCTGCATTTCCGGTTCTTCGGCGAGCTGGATGGACGTTGTCAGGAAAGTGTCGTCGGCAGCGATTGCCTGCCGATCCAAACTGTCCGGCAGTGGAACGGCTTGAGGTAAAGAGTAAACGTGTCCAGCTTTGTCTGAACGATTGGAGGACACGTTTACTCTTTCTGCCGGCGTGGTGAACACAAAAGACCGAGCCGCCGGGTAGGATTCGACTTCTTTTCGGTCTTGTGCCTTGGCACGTTCATAGCCTTCCTGCATCAGGGAATCGCAGTACCGCCACGGCGCTTCAATCAGAGTCAGTCCGCGATTAGCGCTCAAATCCTGCAGCGCCTGCCGCAAAACTTTGCGCGATATTTCCGTGCCCTCAATATAACGCATGCCTTCGGGTTCGTTGATCAACGTAGACAAGAAATGGAGCCCGCCGCCAACGCGTGATTTCACTATCCAAACGAGGCGATCACCGCGGCCATCCATTACGGACAGATAGCCTTCCGGTTCAATCGGGGTGAGAATGGACTTGCCCGCCCCCTTTTGCGGTCGGTCGGCCTGTATCCCTTTTTGTGACAGGCGATAGAGGGCTCGACTAATCTCTTTATGCAAACGCTTATCGGTCGCCTGCTCGATCCAACTCACCAAGAATTGGGCCGACTCCGCTGTCTGGACGGCGCCCAGGAATGCAGCCAAGGCTAAGTCGGCGTCAGCATTCTGTCCTATGCGTTCGTGCAGGCTGGCAATATCCAGGCTGCTGTCCTGTCCGGCAGAGGGCTGAATGCCCCATTCTTCCAGCACTTTTTTGCCTTGTGCCAGGCGAGGGTCGCGCTTCGCACTTTTTTTTGCCATGTATTCCTCCCCAGGGCTGCACGCAGCTTATCCAGCCGGCTCCTTGACTGTCAACTGGATTCGCTTCCGCTCCGGTCTAGCCCGCCTAGGGTATTGTTGTTAGGTAGGGTGCACGGAGGTAGAGGTAGGATGGCGACAGCGCGTTTTTGTCCACAGTGTGGGACAAAGACTATCCCCAAAGCACATTTCTGTACGCATTGTGGGGAAGCCCTCGGGGGCAAAGCCGGAGGGCAGAAGGCCCGGAAATCGGCCACCCCACCAGCGGCAGGCGCCCAGCGCTGGCCGCTCCCTGGCATTATCGTTTTGTCCTGCTACCTCGCCGTCGGCATCGGACTCTGGGTGTTTGTCCTGCGGACAGAGCCTTTCACCCCGACCCCGACCGGTTCCACTCAAGCCAGCACGGGCGGTTCGGCCCTGCCTCAGAATCATCCCGAGGTTGCCTTGCCTGAGGAGGTGAAGAGTCGCATCGCGGAACTGGTTGCCCAAGCCAATGCCGCCCCGCAAGATCCCAATGCATGGCGGACCCTGGCTGGAGTCCAGTTCCGGGCGTCGCAGCTGGATGCCAGCTATCGCAGTGCGGCCCTGGCCTCCTATCGTAAGCTGTTTGAGCTTGTACCGAGTGATCTGGATGCGCTGCGCGGCTTGGGGAATGTGTACTACGACCTTGAGGAACACCACACAGCGATCGAGTATTATCAGCGCTACTTGGCGCTGAAACCGGATGATGCCAGCGTGACGACCGACCTCGGGACCATGTATCTCTATACCGGCCAGGTCGATCAAGCCATCGCTTCTTATCAATCCGTCTTGGCCAAGCAGCCTGACTTCTTTCAGGCGCATTTTAACCTGGGGGTTGCCTACCAGGAGAAGGGCCTGCCCGAACAAGCGGTCGCCGCATTACAGCAGGCCAAGAGTCTGACGGATAACACCGGCATTCAGGCCCGTATCGACCAGCTCCTGGAACAATTCTCGAACGGGGCGGCCCCATCCCGCACCGCGTCAACAACAAATTCCTCAACATCACCATTTCAGCAAGCGGTGGAAGCGCTCTTTCGCTCACATGAAATGATGGCGCCCAAAATCGTCCGTATCGAGTGGCTGTCGCAAACTCGGGCCAGGGTCTTCTTTCGCAATTTCCCCATGGCTGGTATGCCTCAGACTGTCCGAGACGGTTTCAGAGAAAAACTCCGGGACCAACTCGTCGACGCCCGGCAAAAGGCTGGCGTCAGTGGCTTGGCGACCGTTGAGCTTATCGATATTGATACCCAGCAAGTTATGGAGACTCTCACGACCACTTCATAGAAGAGTACACGAGTCACGATTATGAGCGAAGCAACTACTCCGAATGGTGCGGTTCCGTTTTATTTACCCATAGGCGATGAGGTCGAGATTTTTCAGGCAGCCTATGAGTGTCGGCTACCGGTTCTGCTGAAAGGCCCGACCGGCTGCGGCAAGACCCGCTTTGTCGAGCATATGGCCCATATGCTCATGCCGAATCGCGATCAGGAAGCCCCCGAAAACATCGTCACGGTCGCCTGCCATGAAGACCTGACGGGGAGCGACCTGGTCGGGCGGTATCTGATTAAGGGCGATGATACCATCTGGGTGGACGGGCCGCTGACCCAGGCCGTCCGCACCGGGGCGATTTGTTATCTGGACGAGATCGTGGAAGCGCGCAAGGACACCATCGTCCTTATCCATCCGCTGACCGACCATCGGCGTATTCTGCCGGTCGATAAGCGGGCCGAAATCCTGGCAGCGCATGAGAATTTTCTGCTGGTCATCTCGTATAACCCCGGCTACCAGAGCATCCTCAAGGATCTCAAACACTCTACGCGGCAGCGCTTTGTCACGGTCGAGTTCACCTACCCGCCCCGTGATAAGGAAGCCGAGATCATTGCCCACGAGAGTGATTTGCCACTGGAAACCGCGCTCGACCTGGCCAAGCTGGGCGAAAAGGTCCGCCACCTGAAAGCCAGCGGCCTTGAAGAAGGTGTCAGCACACGGCTGCTCATTTATTCCGGTCAACTCATTCGCCAGGGGGTAACTCCACGTCGCGCGTGTACCGTTGCCGTCTCCCGTTCACTGACGGATGACAACGACTCACAGCGCGCGATTGATGAGGTTATTAACGCGATTTTTCCTGAATAAATGCGACACCTCAAGGCTCGGCATCCTCAATGATCTCCCGCGCTGTGCGGAAGATGGAATGAAACATGGGCCGTGTGAGCCGCCCGGTAAAGGTATTCTGTTGGCTGGGATGGTAGGAACCAATGAGGGTGATGCCATCCAGGTCGTAGCGTTTGCCGTGCCCGAATTTCGGCCTGGGTGTCGGAACCCGCAGGCCGACTTCCCGCCGGGCTTTGAGATAGGCTGCAAAAGCCAGTTGTCCCAGCCCAACAACGACCCTGACCTGTTTCAGCAGTTGGATTTCACGCAGCAAATAGGGTTGACACGCTTCGAATTCTTCTCGCGACGGCTTGTTGTCCGGCGGTGCACAGTGGACGGCCGCGGTGATATACGCGCCCTGTAGCCTGAGGCCATCATCGATATGGGTTGAAGTCGGCTGGTTGGCAAAGCCAGAGGCATGTAATGCGCCGAACACCCAGTCCCCGCTGCGGTCCCCGGTAAACATCCGCCCCGTTCGGTTGCCGCCATGCGCAGCAGGCGCCAGGCCGACGATATAGAGACGCGCGGTGCGGTCACCAAGGCTCGGGACCGGCTTGCCCCAATAGTCCCACTCGCGGTAGCGCTTGACTTTCTCCTGGGCCGTGCGCCGGCAGTGCTGAACGAGCCGGGGGCAGCGCCGACAGGCAACGGTCTGGCGTTGGAGTTGGGCGATGGTCCGCGAAGAGTAAACGTGTCCAGCTTTGTCTGTATTGGAGGACACCTTTACTCTTTATCCCTGTCTCCGCGGCTGGCTCTACAAACTCAACACATACTGCACGAGCGTCCGCACGCCAAAGCCGGTGCCGCCTCTCGGGGCCTTCTCTGAAAAGGCCGGACCGGCAATATCCAGATGCGCCCAGGGAACCTCCGAGACGAACTCTTCAAGAAAAAGCGCCGCGGTAATCGCCCCCCCATAGCCCCCACCGATATTTTTGATGTCGGCAATGGAACTCTTGATGTCGTCCTTATACTCCTTCACCAGGGGCATGGGCCATAATTGCTCGCCCGTCTCTTTGCTGCTGGCTAATAAATCATCCGTTAGCTTCTGATTATTGCTGAACAGACCGGCGACCTGGGAGCCCAGGGCGACCATGCAGGCACCGGTCAGGGTGGCCAGGTCAATAATGACGTCGGGCTTGTCTTCTACGGCACAGATCAACGCATCAGCCAGGATCAAACGGCCCTCTGCATCCGTATTGAGGACTTCGACGGTTTTACCGTTTCGATAGCTGATAATATCACCGGGCTTCTGCGCTGTGCCGCTCGGCATATTTTCGGATGAGGGCACATACCCCGTGACCTGCACCTGCGGTTTGAGCGCGGCAATCGCCCGCATCGTCCCCAGTACCGTTGCGCCGCCCGACATATCGATCTTCATCGTCTCCATGGACTTTGCTGGCTTGAGCGAAAGTCCACCGGAGTCAAAGGTGAGCCCCTTCCCGACGAGGGCGACTTTCTTTTTGGGCTTGGCCGCAGGGGTATAGCGCAGCTTGATGAAGCGTGGCTCCTCCGGACCGCCGCGCGAAACTGCCAGCAGCCCGTGCATTTTGGCCGCCTTGATCTTGTTCACACCCCAGACTTCGGTCTTGAGCCCGTTTCCGTCAGAGAGTTTTTTGGCTTGATTCGCCAGATACGTTGGGGTTGAAACCGAAGCCGGTTCATTGACCAAATCGCGTGCCAGAAAGACGCCAGGAACCGTATTTTGAACCGTTTCGAGGGCACGGCTCAGCCGCGTGCTTTTCCTGAGACCGGGACCAACCAAGGTGAAGGTCTCAATTGCCGTCTTTTTCCCGTTGTCGGATTTATACTTCTGAAAGGCATAATCGGACAGCAGTATCCCTTCGAGGATAGCGGCGCCCATATCCTGAACATCCAGACCCGGTTCGACAAACCACGCCAGCCTCTTCGCGCGTTGCTCCTGCGCCTGGCGGCGGGCCGTGGCTCCGACCTGACGCCAGGTGGACGACTCAATGCTCGCCTGCTTGCCGAGTCCAACCAGCAGGACCAATACGCTGGGGAGGCGTTTATGTGTCTGGAACAGGAGAGTCTCGCCACGTTTGCCTTGGAATCGGCTGCGTCTCACCTGCTCGCGCAGCGCGCCGTCCACAGCCGCATCGAGGGCTTTCAGGTGTGCGGCGTTTTGTTTCCCTTGCACGACTGAGACAACCAGCAGGTCAGTGCGGACTGCCGTAATGGATTGCGATTGGACCCGAACGTTCATAGCCGTCTTCCTTTCATGCCTGGGCGGTTAGGGGTAGAGAGCAGTCCGAGAGGGCGGTGTAGACGGACAGAAATAAAGGAGAGGGTTCCCCTGCCCTTTCTCGCAGAAGCCTGGGCTGAGGCCGAAGCAAAAGAATATTACGCAGCCGGGGCCGCCTCGCGTGCCAGGGCGCGCAACTGCCGTTTGACAGAGCGGATGCTGCGTCGGATCTTTTTGAGTTCCTTGTGTTCCTTTTGCTCCAGGGCAGTGTCCCGTTGCCCTTTGAGCTCTTTCATCTGTTTTTTCAGGTCGGCCTTTTCTGCCATGGTTTCTTCCTTACGCTACTCTTCTTTTTCTTCTTGGCTTCGGTTTGGCTTGAACGTCTTTTTTGCCAGATAAAACATTGCCGCGCCAGCCACCCCATACATCAGTATGCCCTCAACCAGTCCGACTCCGCCGGCGAGCATGAGCACCAGGACAACCAGCGCCGTCCCGATGACAGCCACAACCTTTTCAATTCGTTCTTCCCGCTCGCGCACCTCTTCCACATGCGCACTCACCCGCGTGCCACACTCCGGACAACGCCCATTACGCTTCCGGTAGAGGGTTTTTCCGCACTGTGGACAGGGGACCCGGAGATGGAGTGGCATACGCTGGAAAAACGAAAAAGGCCCCGGCTCGTCACACGCAGAGACAAACAGGGGCCTTCTCAACTGCTGAGAAAATTATTCGACGGACCAGACATCCCCGCGCCGCAGCAGGGTATCAATATTCCCTGGGCCGGACTTCTCAACCGCGTCCTGAATCTGTTTGTTCATCAAGGACTCAATCGTCGGCCGTTGGGTTGAAAACAGGACCCCAACCGGTGTGGGGAAGTTGGGCGGTGTCATGCGACCGAGCAAATAGGCCAGGGTTTGATCGTGTTCATCGTGAACCAGCAGATCTGAGGTGCTGATGCCATTCCCAATCGTCACCACTTCGGGGGTCAAGCCGTTGAGGCGGATACCCCGGTCTTTGTTCTTACCAAAAATCATGGGTTGGCCGTGCTCAAGCAGCAGTTGGGTATCGGCCTTGGAGTCTTTCGCCTTCAGGTATTCCCAGGCGCCGTCGTTATAGACGTTGCAGTTTTGCAGGATTTCGATAAATGCTCCGCCCTGATGGTCGGCTGCCCGTCGCAGCGTTGCCTGCTGATGCTTGGCCTCGGTGTCGATACTGCGGGCAATAAACGTCGCCTCCGCGCCCATCGCCAGGGCGATCGGGTTGAGCGGATGGTCGGCCGAGCCCATGGGCGTGGATTTGGCAACCTTGCCGAGCTCTGAAGTTGGCGAATATTGGCCTTTCGTCAGACCGTAAATCCGGTTGTTGAAAAGCATGATTTTGAGCTCAACGTTCCGGCGCAGCGCATGGATGAGATGGTTGCCACCAATGCTCAAACCGTCGCCGTCACCGGTGACCAGCCAGATGTGCAGGTCGGGTCGGGAGATCTTGAGTCCGGTTGCAATCGCCGGCGCCCGGCCATGAATGGTATGAAAGCCATAGGTGTTCATATAGTACGGGAAACGGCTCGAACAGCCGATACCCGAAATGAACACTGCTTTTTCTTTGGGAATGCCGAACTCAGGGAAGATTTTTTGGACCTGAGCCAAAATGGCATAGTCCCCACAGCCCGGACACCAGCGGACATCCTGGTCTGAAACAAAGTCTTTCCGGGTCAATTTTACCGCAGCTTCTGTGCTCATGGTCCTTAGTCCTCCAACATACGGGCAATGCGGGTTGCAACTTCAGACACCTTAAACGGGCGGCCCTGGATCTTATTCAGCCCCACCGCGTCAACCAGATATTCGGCGCGGATCAGCTTGAGGAGCTGGCCCATATTCATCTCAGGGACCAGCACCTTTTCATACCGGCTCAGGACATCGCCCAGGTCGGCCGGCAGCGGGTTCAGATAGCGCAGATGCGCATGGGCGACCGTATGGCCCTGCGCCTGAGCGGCCTCGACCGCGGCGGCAATAGCACCATATGTACTGCCCCAGCCCAGAACCAATAGTTTACCCTGCTCCGGTCCCTTCACCTGAGTAGGCGGAATCTCCTGCGTGATTTTCGCCACCTTCTTATGGCGGACGCGCACCATCTGTTCATGGTTGGCAGGGGCGTAGCTGATATTGCCAGTCAGGTAATCCTTTTCAATGCCGCCAATCCGGTGCTCGAGACCCGGTGTCCCCGGTTTGACCCAGGGTCGGGCCAGGGTTTCTTCATCCCGCAGATAGGGGAAGAAGCCTTGCGGATCGGTCCGGAATTCGACCGGGATGCTGGGCAGATCATCGACACTCGGCAGGAGCCAGGGTTCCGAGGCGTTGGCCAGGAACCCGTCGGTCAGCAGGATGACCGGCGTCATATATTTCATCGCGATCCGGGCCGCCTCAAAGGCGGCGTGAAAACAGTCCGCCGGTGTTGAGGCGGCAATCACGGGCAGGGGCGATTCTCCGTGCCGTCCATAGATCGCCTGGAGGAGGTCGGTCTGTTCGGGCTTGGTTGGCATACCCGTACTCGGCCCGGCCCGTTGGATATTAGTAACCACCATGGGCAATTCAACCGAGGCGGCCAGACCCATGGTCTCACCCTTGAGGTTCATCCCAGGGCCGCTGGTTGTCGTAATGGCCAGCGCCCCCCCAAAAGCGGCGCCCAGGGCCGCTCCCACCCCGGCAATTTCGTCTTCGGCCTGGAAGGTATAGACGTTATAGTTTTTGTATTCGGCTAATTCGTGCAGCACATCGCTGGCCGGCGTAATCGGATAGCTGCCCAAAAAGAGTGGCAGTCCGGCCTTTTGGGCGGCAATCACAAAACCCAGGGCGGTGGCCGAGTTGCCCGTGATATTGCGATACGTCCCAGGATCGATTTCGGCCGGCTTGATCTCATAGGACGAGGCAAACATATCGGTATTTTCACCCAGATTATAACCGCCCTTGATGGCCAGGGTGTTGGCCTCGGCGACCGCCGGGGTCTTCCCGAAGCGCTGTTGTATCCATTCCAGGGTGGGCTCAATCGGACGATTAAACAGCCAGGACACAACGCCCAGGGCAAAAAAGTTTCGACTCCGCATGACCGACCGATTTGGCAGGCCCGTGTCCTTCAGGGCCAGGGTCGTCATTTTGGTGACTTCCACCTGATAGACCTGATATTTATCCAGCGAATTGTCCTCAAGCGGACTTGCTTCGTACTCGGCTTTTCTCAGGTTGGCCGTGCTGAATTCAGCCGGGTCAACAATGAGAATGCCGTTTTGCTTCAGATCGGCAATATTGGTTTTGAGCGCGGCCGGATTCATGCACACCAGGGCATCGAGATCATCCCCAGGGGTATAGACATTTTTATTGCTGAAATTGATCTGAAAAGCGCTCACACCGTACAGCGTGCCAGTAGGAGCTCGGATTTCCGCCGGAAAGTCGGGCAGGGTCCCGACATCATTCCCGGCAAGAACGGATTCGGATGTAAAACGGGTGCCGGTCAGCTGCATGCCGTCCCCGGAATCACCGGCAAAACGAATAACGACGCTTTCACGTTCCTGCGTCGATTTCTGCAGGGGCCCTCCCGCTGGATTGGTGGCCATGGAATCTCCTCCCCCTCGGCTGTTACAGCACTGTTCGCTTAGAGTTGTTACAGACTCAGTCAGAATATGACCCAGAAGATTATGGACAGGTAGAATATCCGACGTTGCAAGTTCAACGCAAGAGTCAGGCTGTCACCTAGGTTACAAAAAACGCAGAGAAAACGGGAGAATTGCCCATACCCGGTCTCGTTCCCAGGGCCAGCCGGTTGCGTGTACTCTTCCCCCCAGAGGCAGGAGGCGTAAAAGGGATGGAAGCCGGAGGAGCGAAGCGGGCTTGGGGAAACGTTCGACCCCAACCGGCCAGTAGTCAGGGAGTCCGACTCGATATTTGAGTTCGGCCAAGGCCTCTTCCAGCCCGCCGATTCGGTCAACCAGGCCACGCGCCGCGGCCTGTCTCCCGCTCCAGACTCTCCCTTGGGCACAGGCGTCAACCGTTTCATAGCTGAGCGACCGACACTGGGCGACCTTTTTGACAAAGTCCTGATAGAAACTTTGGATCTCACTATTCATGCGCTCCTGTTCTGCCGGACCAAAGGCCAGATAGTCAGAGAACAGCGCCGCGCGCTTGCCCCGGGTCAGGATTTCCTTATCCAGACCGAGTTGGGCATACAGGCCGTGCAATACCGCCTTCCCGGCAATAACGCCAATCGAGCCGGTCACCGTTCCTTCCTCGGCAAAAACAGTCGTGCCGGCCAGCGCGATATAATACCCTCCCGACGCCGCCACATCGCCCAGCGAGATAATCACGGGCTTCTCTTCTTTGGTCTGGAGAATTTCGTGCCAGACCAGATCGGAGGCCAGCCCGGACCCGCCAGGGCTCGACACGCGGATAAGAACCCCGGCAATCTCCGGGTTTTCGCGGATTTGTTTGAGGTCCCGGATTACACTATTGGAGCCGGTGGACTGAATCCCGTCACTCCCGGTCTCAGTTTCTCCGCGCGTAATCGTTCCCCCCACCGTCATGAAGGCAATCCGCGCCGGAGGATAACGGAGCGCCTGGCGCCGCATGAGCCGCCCGCGCCGCCGCAGATAGGCACCCGCTTCAATGAATAGGTTTGGGTCGCTCTCGGCTGAATTCACAGCGGCAGCCCGGCCTTTTTCTTCAGTTTTTTCCGGTCGTCCGCGGCTTTCGAGCCAGTGCGGGATATCATCCTCATAGCCAATGTGATCGATCAGGCCCACTTCCTGAGCTTCGTGCGGCAGGAACAGCCCCTGGTCAATGAGTTCCCGCACGGTCGCTGTGTCGGTATTCCGGGTCGCGGAAACGCCTTCAACTATCTGATCGTACAGGTCGTCCAGCAGGCTGTTCATCATCTCCCGATGCGGCTCAGACAGGGATGTCCGTGTAAACGGCTCCCCGGCTGACTTATACTGCCCGGCCTGAGTGACCTGGGCCTCGATGCCCAGCTTGTCGAGCGCGCCCTTAAAGAACATCGTTTCGGCCGCAAGACCGGTGACGGTCAGGTGACCGGCCGGCGCCATCGCCACCGCGTTGGCCGCACTGGCGAGGTAATACTCCTGGGTGCCGCCCTCGGCGAGATAAACGAGGACGTATTTCCCGGCGTGACGGAGCGCCTGAATGGAGCGCCGCAGGTTTTGCAGGCGAGCCCAGCCAGTATCCAGATGGTCGATAGTGAGAACAACGGCGCTGAGCTGCTCGTCCTCACGCGCCCAGCGTAGCAAAGTCGTCAGGCCAAACAGGTCCGGCGTGGTTGGACGTCGAAACGGCAGAAAGCCCAGGACACCAGCTTCGGCAATATGACCGGTGAGCTCTATCTGAAGGGTGTTATACGGCTTGTGCCGTCCGGTGAGGCGCGCAATAAGATCGATGGTCCAAAGAACGCCACGAGTAAGGCTGTGGAACAGGAAGCGTATCACAACTATGGAACAGTCTAGGCGTTTTCCTCTTTATAGATTTCCAGCCAGGCCATTTGGATGGCTTCGAGTTTACCCTCGCTCGAATCCTGCGGGTCGTCGCTGAAATCCTCCAACTCGGTGACCCAGCGGAGCAGATCGGTAAAACGGATGCTCAACGGATCGGTCTCGGGCTGGGCTTCGAAGAGCTGCTCGGCAATATCCTCGGGCGTGTCCCAGTATAGCTTCATGGCTCCCTCCCGTGCGGTTGCTACAAGTCGGAGAGCTGTTTCTCTCCCAGCGCCTCCTGGATTGAAGAATCCATAATCCGTTGGGCAAACGGCGTGGTCACCTGGCTCAACTCCTCGGTCAGGTCCCGGATCAGATCGTAATCTTCTCCAGCGCACGCCTCACGGACCTTTTGCACGACCTGGGCAATCTGCTCCTCCTCGCCCTCTTGCAGAAACGAGGCATTCTGGCTCAGGGCTTTGTCGGTCGCGTGCAGCACGGTGTCGGCTTCAGTCCGGGCCTCAATCAGCAGCCGCTGCTCAATGTCTTCTTCCGCAAAGTCTATGGACTCTTCCAGCAGCCGCTCCACCTCTTCGTCAGTCAAACCATAAGACGGCTTCACCTCAAGCGAACGTTCGAGCCCGGTCCGCAAGTCGGTGGCGGAAACGTTCAGAATACCGTTGGCGTCGATCATAAACGTCACTTCGACACGCGGGACTCCGGCCGGCTTGGGCTCGATAGGGATGCTGAAACGGGCCAGGCTGCGACAATCCTGGACCAGCTCGCGTTCCCCTTGCAGGACATGAACGGCGACCGCGGTCTGGTCATCCACCGCGGTAGTAAACATTTCCTTCACACTCGCCGGGATGGTCGTGTTGCGTTCAATGAGATGGCTCATGACCCCGCCCATGGTCTCAATGCCTAAAGATAACGGGACCACATCGAGCAGCAGCATGTCCCGCCGCCGCCCGGACAGGGTATCCGCCTGGACCCCCGCCCCGAGGGCAACGACCTCATCCGGGTCGATATCGGTGAGCGGCGTCCGGCCAAAAAACTCGCCTACGCGCTGGCGTACCAGCGGCATGCGGGTCGAGCCGCCGACCAGGACAACCTCTTCAATATCCTGGGTCTCAAGCCCGGCATCTTTAAGCGCCTGCCGACACGGCTCGAGCGTGCGGGCCACAATCTCGTCAACCGCGGCTTCCATCTCGTGACGGCTCAGGCTGCGAGAGAGCTGAACGCCGCTTGAGGGGACAGCCAGATTCAGGATCGTCTCGTCCTGCTCGGATAAGACCTGCTTGGCCTTTTCAGCCGCCCGCAGCGCACCATTCAACACCTGCAAGTCGCCGCGCAGTTCTTCATCCAAATCCGTGAGGAGAAAACGCTCGGCTATGGACTGATCGATATCGTCTCCACCCAGCCTGGTATTGCCGTTGGTGGATAACACCTCGAAGATGCCGGTGTGGAGCCGCAGAATAGACACGTCAAACGTACCCCCGCCAAAGTCATATACCGCAATCAGCCCCTCTTCTTTTGTGTTGAGGCCATAGGCGAGAGCGGCTGCGGTCGGTTCGTTGAGGAGGCGAATAACCTCAAGGCCGGCCAGCTTGCCGGCGTCTTTGGTCGCCTGACGCTGCGAGTCGTTGAAATACGCCGGGACGGTAATGACCACCTTACGGACCTCTTCTTGAAGGGCCGCCGTAGCCCGGTCTCGCAAGACGCGGAGAATAACGGCCGAGACCTCCGGTGGCGTCACCTGCCGGTCGTGGATGGCAAAACGGACCAGACTGGTAGAGTCTCCCTGATCGTCAACGAAGCGATAGCGCTGCCGATCCTCGACGCTCACATGCTCCATCCCGAGACCCATAAAACGCTTGACCGACCGAATGGTCGAGAGCGGCTGCGTGCGGGCTAACTCGCCCGCCTCCCGGCCAACAACCACCCGGTCGTTGGGCAAAAAACTGACGATAGAGGGGAGGGTCTTCTGCCCGGTTTCGCCATCGGCAATGACGTGTGGGCCGGTGTCGTCCACACACGCAATCAGACTATTGGTTGTGCCGAGATCAATACCAACTATACGTTCCACGATTCGCCTCTTTTTTCAGAAGGTGGAGAGGGACTTTTCCACGTCGCGGGTTAATGTCCGCAGATAGGCCATATCCGACAGCACCCGCTTCAGTTCGCTCAAGAGATCATTCGAGCTGTCGGCCTGTCCCCATTTGGAGAAGTTAGCTGCCAGCTTTTGCTGCAAGCCTCGCGTCCGGTCGTCCAGATCATCCCGTACCTGGGTCACCTCAGCCTTGAGCCCAGTCAGCGCGCCAGACGTCCCGGCACTCTGGGCCTCCCGGACGGCGGCCAGCTTTTCCTGCACCTCAAACACGAGGAGGGCCAGAGCAGGAGGGATTTTGTTATTTTCCTTGCCGAGCTGTTCGCCGTTGAGTTCGAGCCAGTACCGGCCGCGTTGGACCGGGTCACGTAGCGTCCGATACGCCCGGTTCACCACTGCGGTGTTCTGAAGGCTGGCTTCCTGCTCCTCCGCAGTGCCGGTCTGGTGGAGGTCAGGATGGAGTTGGCGGCTTAACGCGTAGTACGTGTTGGCAAGCGCCTGCTCGTCAAGCATGGGATCCCGGGCCAGACCAAATACCGTAAAATAGTCAATGTCTGGCGGTAAGGGTTGAAGAGCCCCGCAGGCCGGGCAGAACACCTGGGGTGTATGCTCGTCCTGACAGCGCCAGCAGCGCACCACCGTTGGCATAGTAAAGGGTGGGCTAGACCGAGAAGGAGCTACCGCAGCCGCACGCACGTTTGATATTGGGATTGGTCAGCTTAAAACCCGAATCCATTAAGGTCTCGGAAAAATCCAACTCTGTCCCGCGGAGATAGATAAAGCTTTTGCGGTCAACGATGACTTTGGCGCTTTCGCGCTCAAAGACACGGTCGCCGTCACGTGGAATATCCAGGTCCATCTTGTAGGACAAACCCGAACAGCCTCCTCCAACCACCTTGACCCGCAAGCCGCAATCCTGCCGCTCGTCCTGGACCGCCAGGTTCTCAATCTTTTTGGCTGCGTTTTCGCTGATTTCGATTTTGAGCTTTGCCTTCGCGCTTGCTGCCATACCAGTTGTCCCAATCTGCTGCTGGTTTCTGTGTCCGTTTGTCTAGGCGGCATCCTTCTTGGTTGCCCCCTGGTCCCGCCAGTCCGCCACCGCCGCCTTGATCGCATCCTCGGCTAAGACCGAACAGTGAATCTTCACCGGCGGTAACGCCAACTCCTCCACGATCTGCGTGTTCTTGATCTCCCCCGCCTCGGCCACCGTCTTCCCCTTTACCAACTCCGTCACATAACTCGACGACGCAATGGCCGACCCACACCCAAAGGTCTTGAACTTCGCATCTTCAATCACTTCGGTCTGCGGGTTGATCTTGAGTTGTAACTTCATCACGTCCCCGCACTCCGGGGCGCCCACCACACCGGTGCCCACATTCATTTCCTCGGCCTCAAAACTCCCCACGTTCCGCGGCCGCTCGTAATGCTCTATGACTCGCTCGGTATATGCCATCGCTCTCTGCTCCCTCCATGGTAGCGTTTTATCGGTGTTGAATACTTGCCGTACTCAGGTTTTCCACTGAACCGATTTGAGGTCTATTCCTTCTTTGGCCATCTCGTACAGGGGTGACATTTCTCGCAATCGGACGACTACCTCGGAGACCCGCCTGACAACGTAGTCCACGTCCTCTTCGGTGTTAAAGCGTCCCAGGCCGAACCGAATCGACGTATGGGCGAGCTCTTCTCCGACACCCAGCGCCTTGAGCACATACGACGGTTCAAGGGTCGCCGAGGTACAGGCGGACCCGGACGAAAGCGCGATCTCCCGGTTGAGTCCCATCAGGAAGGATTCGCCCTCCACATACGAAAAGCTCAGATTCAAGTTGCCGGGAATCCGCTCTGTCGGATGGCCGTTCAAATACACTTCCTCCAGGTTTTCGGTCAAACCGTTATAGAGTCTCTGACGCAGACTCATAAGGCGGCCGGCCTCGGCTTCCAATTCCTGCCCGCATAACTCACACGCCTTACCAAAGCCGACAATGCCCGCCACATTCAACGTTCCCGAGCGCATCCCCCGCTCATGGCCACCGCCGTGCATCTGGGCGCGCAGGCGGATCCGGGGTCTCCGTGACCGGACGTATAAGGCCCCACAGCCCTTGGGCCCATACATTTTATGGGCGCTCATCGACATCAGGTCGATGCCGTCTTCATCAACGTTCACCGGGATCTTGCCCACGCCCTGAGTCGCGTCACAGTGAAACAGGATGCCCCGCTCTTTGGCGAGCTTGCCAATCTCTCGAATGGGATGCAGGGTGCCGATCTCGTTGTTGGCATACATCAGAGAGATCAGGATCGTCTCGTCTCGGATGGCGTTCTTCACGTCATCGACATCCACCCGACCATACTGATCCACCGGTAAGTAGGTCACTTCGGCGATATTCGCCCGTTCGAGAGCCTGACAGGTATCCAGGACCGCCTTGTGTTCCGTGACCGCCGTAATAATGTGGTTGCCTTTATCCGCGTAGAACTCCGCCACGCCTTTAATCGCCAGATTGTCCGACTCGGTCGCCCCACTGGTGAAAATGATCTCCTTGGGTCGGGCGCCGACCAAATCCGCAATCTGGCTACGCCCCCGGTCCACGGCCTCTTCGGCTGCCCACCCAAAGGCATGATTGCGGCTGGCCGCATTGCCGTATATCTCTCCGAGAAACGGGACCATCGCCTCAATCACGCGCGGGTCTACCGGCGTGGTGGCCTGGTTATCCATGTAGATCGGATCGCGCTCCATAATGCCCTTTCATTGCCCAATGCGAGTTGGAATTGTTTTAAAGTGGACTCTAGGGGTCCAACTTAGGATTTCTTCCTGAGCCTGTCAACCTGCGTGGCAAGGCCAGGGGGAGAGGAAGCCCGCGAGTGGGGCCGCTGCTCACAAGAGGCTTTTCAAAAACCGGCCGGTGTACGAATGCTCAACGTGCGTCATGTCTTCGGGTGTCCCGCAGGCAACGACCTTGCCCCCGGCCTCTCCCCCTTCGGGGCCCAAGTCAATGACCCAATCCGCGGTTTTCACCACCTCCAGATTATGTTCAATCACCACAACGGTATTCCCCGCTTCAACGAGTAAGGTAAAAATGTCCAGCAAGCGCTGAATATCGGCCAGATGGAGGCCGGTTGTCGGTTCATCAAAGAGGAATAAGGTCTGTCCCGTGCTCTTCCGGCTCAACTCTTTGGCCAATTTGAGCCGCTGCGCTTCGCCCCCGGATAGCGTTGGGGCGGCCTGACCCAGGCGTATATACGACAGCCCCACCGCGCGTAACGTTTCTAACCGCGAGCAGATTTCGGGAAGATCGCTATATGCTGCCAACGCCTCAGCGACCGTCATATTCAGCACGTCGGCAATACTCCGACCACGCAGGGTGACCGCCAGCGTCTCTCGGTTATAGCGCTGGCCGTGGCATACATCACATCTGACATAGACATCGGGTAAAAAGCTCATCTCAACCGCGAAGACGCCATTTCCTTCACACGCCTCACAGCGTCCACCTTTGACGTTAAAAGAGAAGCGGTCCGGGTTATAGCCACGCACCCGTGCCTCGGGCAGTTGAGCAAACAGGGCGCGCAGCGGACGGAGGAGTCCGATATACGTTGCTGGGGTGGAACTGGGCGTTCGCCCAATGGGAGCCTGGTCAACCACGATCATTTTGTTGAGATGCTGCCAGCCGGAGAGCTGGCCGATCCCTGCTGCGGTCGATTGTGTCCCCGCGAGCGCAGCCGCAAGGGCGGGCACCAGGGCATCGCTGATAAGCGAACTCTTTCCCGAACCCGAAACGCCAGTCACACAGGTCAGTGTCCCGATCGGGAAGTCCACACTGATGTCTTTGAGATTATGTACCCGCGTATGCGCGAGAGTGAGAAAATGTTTCGATGCGCGTCGTTTTGTCGGGACTGGAATCTGCGACTCGCCGGAAAGATAGTGTCCGGTCAGCGAGTCCGGGGTATTTTTGACGTCCTGCGGGGTTCCGACGGCGCACACCCGCCCCCCCTGCTCGCCGGCACCCGGGCCTAAATCAATAAGATGGTCAGCGGCCAGCATGGTCTCGGGATCGTGCTCAACCACCACAACCGTGTTCCCCTGATGGCACAGCCGTTTGAGCATCTCCAGGAGTTGACCCGTGTCACGCGGATGCAGCCCCACCGACGGTTCGTCCAGAATATAGATGACCCCGGATAAGCTATTCCCCAGCAGCGTCGCCAGTCGGACCCGCTGGGCCTCTCCCCCGGATAGGGACGCCATCGTACGATCCAGGCTGACGTAGTCTAAACCCAAATCGACCAATGCCTGGAGACGCGAGCCAATCTCCTGACAGAGCGGTCGGGCGATTGGCTCTGTCTGTCCGTAAAAAACAAGCTGAGAAAAAAAGTCGAGCACCTCTCCGAGCGGCTGTGAGTTGATCTTACCCAGGCTCATGCCTCCGAGGCGTATCCCTTGGGTCTCCGAGCGGAGGCGTGAGCCGCTACACCCGGAGCAGACCTGCGAGTCGGTCGCAGCCTCTGCGCTTCTCCGTTTTTTTGTCGTCCGCTCCCGTTGTACGCCCAGCCCCTCACAGGCCGGACACGCCCCTTCGGGGCTATTAGGTGAAAAGAATGCCGGGCTCAGTTCCGGATAGGCGAAATCACAGGCGGGACAGATGAGGCGCTGGGTGAAGAGCCGTTCCTCGTTTTCCCCAATCAGCACTGTGACTACATCCTTGCCATAGCGCAAAGCCGTGTCCAGCGAATCGGCGAGGCGCCGGGCCACGCCGCTTTTGACGACAAGCCGGTCAATGACGATATCGAGTTGTGTCTCGGCGATCTCATCGGGACTCAGACCTGCGATCTTTCCGGCCAGGTCCGAATCCATCAGGTCGTGGATCGTTCCGTTCAACCGGATACGGACAAATCCCGCTCTGTGCAGGTCCTGGAGGACGGTGTCACCATCATCAGGATGGAAAAGGCGGATGGGCGCCAAAAGCTGAAGCCGACTCCCTTCGGGTACATCGAGCAATTGGTCGACAATCTGGGGCACGCTGTGACGTTCGATTACGCGTCCACATTCCAGGCAGTGCGGCGTGCCGACCCTTGTGTAGAGCAAGCGCAGATAGTCGGCGATCTCGCTGACCGTCCCCACGGTTGAGCGGAGTGAGGGCGTCGTGCGACGCTGTTCCAGCGCGACCGCGGGAGACAGGCCGCTGATGGCATCCACATCGGGTTTGGCATGCTGCGTCAGAAACTGCCGCGCCGAGGCGGACAGCGAGGCCATATAGCGTCGTCGGCCCTCGGCGTAGAGGACGTCAAAGGCCAGAGTCGATTTCCCCGACCCGGAGACGCCGGTGATCACCACAAACTTCTGGCGCGGAATCTCAAGGCTGATGTTTTTGAGATTATGTTGGCGCGCACCTCGAATACGAATCGTCTCCACACCGCGCAGCCTAGCAGAAAGCTGGAATGGGGGTTAGGGATTAGGAGTTGGGGATCAGGAGTCTGACGAGCGACTCCAGCGTAAGACTGGCCGGCGGGCGGCGCGGGTTTCATCCAGGCGACTGACTGGCGTGGTGAAGGGCGCTTGCTTGAGCAGGTCGGGCTGGTCGGTAATCTCCTGGGCAATAGCCAGCAGCGCGTCGGCAAATTCGTCCAGGGTTTCTTTGGTTTCCGTTTCCGTCGGCTCAATCATTAGTGCCCCGCTCACCACCAGGGGGAAATAAATCGTCGGCGCATAAAAGCCATAATCAAGCAGCCGTTTGGCAATATCCAGGGTCTTGATGCCGGTCTGCTGAAACGAGCGATCCGAGAAGACACATTCATGCATGCACGGCTCATGGGTGGCCAGGGTGTAGACGGATTCAAGTCGTTTGCGGAGGTAGTTGGCGTTCAGAATCGCCATGCGGGTAGCGTGTGTGAGCCCATCTCCACCCATCGCCAGAATATAGGCGTAGGCCCGCACCAGGATGCCAAAATTGCCGTAGAACGAGCGCACCCGCCCAATCGATTTGGGAGCGGCGTCACTCCAGGTATAGGTGTCGTTCTTATGGACAATCCGAGGGATGGGCAGATAGGGCGCTAAAATATTTTTTACGCCGACCGGCCCGGCACCGGGGCCACCGCCACCGTGCGGAGTGGAGAAGGTTTTATGCAGATTGAATTGGATAACATCCGCGTCCATATGGCCCGGCTTGGCCACCCCCATTAGGGCGTTCAGGTTGGCGCCGTCCATATACACCAGCGCCCCGTGTTGGTGCAGCACGTCGGTTATCTGAAGGATCTCGCGCTCAAAAAGTCCGAGCGTGTTCGGGTTGGTCACCATCAGGGCGGCCACTTCGGTGTCCGTACATGTGGCCACGGCGTCGGCGCTGAGCATACCGTCTGAGCCGGTGGCGACCTGCACCACGTCATAGCCGCATAAGGCCGCCGAGGCGGGATTGGTGCCGTGCGCACTCGCCGGAATCAAGACTTTCTTGCGCGCCGTTCCTCGGTCCTGATGGTAGGCCCGGATGAGCTTCATGCCGGTCAACTCACCCTGCGCTCCTGCCGCGGGCTGCAAGCTGATGGCATCCATGCCGCTGATCTCGGCCAAGCAGCGCTCAAGCTCGGCCAGCAGCATTAACGCCCCCTGGGCCTGATCGTCCGGAGTCAGGGGGTGGAGCTGGGCCAAACCCGGCAGGCGAGCCATATACTCGTTCACCACCGGGTTATACTTCATCGTGCACGACCCAAGGGGATAGAGGGTCGTCGCCGCACTCATATTCCATTGGGACAGCCGCGTGAAATGGCGCACCACTTCACCCTCGCTGACTTCGGGAAAATCATCCAGTGCCTCTCGACACAGCTCGACCGGCAGATCGCGGGCCTGATCTCGTTCGGGAATATCGTCCCGTGGGAGCGCGTAGCCGACCCGTCCGACTGATCCCCGCGCCGATATCAGGGGTTCGTTCAGCATCGTCCGTTTACCCGGACCGGGAGTGCGAGCTGGCGTCTTCATACGACTGCCTGCCGGAGTTGCTGTCCGAAGCGTTCAATCGCCTCCCGCGTGTGGAGTTCGGTTGCGCATACTAAGAGACAGTCACGGAGGTCCGCATACCAATCTTCCAAAACGATGCCGGCAATGACTCCCTGCTCTTTGAGGCGGGCCCACACGCGGCGTGCCTGGGGCACGGTCAGCACACACTCATTAAAAAAAGGACTTGGAAAACGCGGCTGTACGCCAGCCGCCTGTTGTAGCACCTCAGCCAAATAATGGCTGCTCTTCACGTTCCGCAGCGCCAGTTCGCGCAGCCCCTGTTTGCCCAACAGACACAGAAAGACGGTGGCTGCCAGAGCGCACAGACCGTGGTTGGTACAAATGTTTGAGGTCGCCCGCTCCCGCCGGATGTGTTGTTCGCGGGTGGCCAAGGTGAGGACAAATCCGCTGCGCCCCTCCTGATCGACCGTTTCCCCAACCAGACGACCGGGCATATTGCGGACATACCGACTCCGGCAGGCAAAGAGACCCAGGCCGGGTCCACCATAGCTGAGGGGAATGCCCAGACTCTGCCCTTCTGCAACCGCGATATCGGCCCCGAGTTCGCCTGGAGATTTGAGAATGCCCAATGCCACGGACTCAGGAGTCACGGACAGGGTCAGCGCCCCAGCGTCCTGTGCGCTGCGACTAATGGTCGCAATATCCTCGATCACGCCAAAGACGTTTGGATAGCCAACAACCACGCCGCACACACGCTCGTCCAGGTGCCGTGCCAAGGCTTCCTGGTCAAGCCGGCCGCTCTCATCCCAGCCCAGCTCGACAAGCGACAGACCGGGGAAGCCATCCAAATAGGTCTGAATGACCTGACGGTATTGTGGCTGCAGAGAACGGGCGACCAGAATTCGCGAGCGTTTGGGCAAAATGCGCTTGGCCATGAGGACCGCCTCAGCGCTCGCCGACGCGCCATCGTACATACTGGCGTTGGCGACTTCCAAGCCCAACAGGGAAGCGACCAGCGACTGGAACTCGAAAATGACCTGGAGCGTCCCCTGGCTGACCTCGGGCTGATAGGGCGTATAGGCCGTGGCAAACTCCGCCCGCTGCACCATTTGGTCAACCACGACAGGAACGAGGTGAGCATAGGCTCCGGCTCCAAGAAAAGACTGCTCCGGGCTGTAGCCGATCTGCTGTTCGGCGAACGCAGTCAGGCGCTGGGTGATCTCAGACTCCGCCAGGCCGGGGGCAAGATCAAGGTCGGCGTTTTGCCGGAGGTCCTCGGGCAGGTGGCGAATCAAATCCTCAACCGAATCCGCCCCAAGGACGGCCAGCATGGCCTGAATATCGTGTTCAGTATGCGGGATATAACGCATGACGAGTTGAGTCTATTGAGTCTGTAGGGTCTATAGGGTCATTGGGTCTATTGGGTCTCGACTCAACGGACTCAACCGACCCAACCGACTCAATAGACCTTTTATTCATCCGCGCTTTCCTGTTCCTCCTCAACAAAGCGTTCGTATTCTTCAGCGGTCATGAGCGCGTCCAGCTCTTCGGGGGCGTTCATTTCAACCTGGACCAGCCAGGCGTCGCCATACGGATCTTCATTGATCGTCTCCGGCGTGTTCAGCAGCTCAGTATTGACTGCCTTGACCGCACCGCTGACCGGGGCGTAGATGTCAGACACTGCCTTGACCGATTCAACCACGCCAAAGGGCTCATCTTGGGTAAGCTGGGTATCAGGCTCGGGCAACTCGACAAACACGACATCCCCAAGCTGGTCTTGAGCGTAATCGGTGATACCGATGGTTGCCAGATTATCTTCCTCGACCAACACCCACTCGTGCTCTTGTGAGTAGCGTAACTCCTTTGGGGCTTCCATAACCTCCTCCCTACTTACTCTTACGCCTCCGATAAAATGGCGGCTTGACGACCGTCGCCGGAATACGGCGATTCCGGATTGCAATTGCCAGCGGTGTCCCACTGTCCGCGCACGACGGAGAAACATAGCCTAACGCAATACCAACGCCCAGCATGGGAGACTGGGTCCCACTCGTCACCACACCGACCTGACGTTGACTCTCTTGTCCGCTCCAAATCGTATACCCTTGGCGTGGAATACCTGCGCCTTCCATCTTGATCCCCACCAGTTGTTTTTCAATCCCATTAGCCTGTTGCTTGCGCAACGCCTCGGACCCAACAAAGGGGCCAGCCTCAAAGTGGACAAGACGCTGCAAACCGGCCTCCAGCGGTGTGGTCCGGGCATCAATGTCATTGCCGTATAAAAGATAGCCGGCCTCCAGGCGGAGCGTATCTCGCGCCCCGAGGCCGACGGGAACCAGGTTCGCCGTGCGTCCCGCTTCGCCGCACGCCTGCCAGATGTGTTCGGCCCGCTCAGCCGGGACAAACAACTCAAAGCCATCTTCTCCGGTATAGCCGGTACGTGCCAGCAGAGTCGGCACCCCGGCCACCTCTCCTTGTACTGCCCAATAGCGGCGAATGGCCGAAAGGTCGTGCGGTGTAAGCCGAGACAGAACCGTCTGAGCCTGCGGACCCTGGAGGGCGATCAGCGCGTACTCGTCACTCCGGTCGATCACCTCAGCCCGGTCACGATTGTACTCCACCATCCACTCGTAGTCGGTCGTGCGATTGGCGGCATTCACACACACCAGATAGCGCTCCTCGGCCAGACGATAGATAATGACGTCGTCGACGATACCGCCATCGGCAAAACACATGACCGAGTACTGGGCCTGCACAATTTGTATGCGGGCAATATCGGTGACAAATAATTCCTGACAGACCTCATACGCCCGAGGGCCGGCTATCTCGACCTCCCCCATATGGCTCAAATCAAACAGGCCGCCCTGCGTCCGCACGGCCCGGTGTTCGGCGAGAATCCCGGTATACTGTACGGGCATCTGCCAGCCACCGAATTCAATCATGCGTGCCCCCAAGGAACGATGCACCTGATACAGCGGCGTTCGCTTGGCCGTCATAGCACCTCTATACCTTTCCACCCCTCTCCCTCTGGGGGAGGGGCAGGGGTGAGGGTCTGCTCTTCCGCAGTCTGGACAGTGTTGGCTAAGAGCATGGCAACCGTCAGCGGTCCGACCCCGCCTGGGACCGGAGAAATATAGGCGGCGCGGTCCTTGGCAATGGCGAACTCCACATCCCCTCTCAGCGACCCATCAGGACTCCGCGAGATGCCAACGTCAATGACACACGCTCCGTGTTTTATCCAGTCCCCTTTGATGGCATTCGGTTGTCCGACTGCGGTCACGACAAGGTCGGCTTGGCGTATGTGGTCGGCGATATTAGCCGTGTGCGAGTGGCAGGTCGTCACGGTCGCGTTTCGCTCCAGTAAAAGGAGAGCCAACGGTTTGCCAACCAGATTGCTCCGACCAACGACGACCGCGCGCTTACCCTCGATAGCCATACCGCTCTGACCGATGAGATGTATGACACCCAGCGGGGTGCAGGGACGGAGCCCGGCCTGGCCTAAGAGCAGCCGGCCTTGATTCACGGAGTGGAGCCCGTCAACGTCCTTGTCCGGCTGGATGGCCTCAATCAGGGCCGCCGGCTCCAAATGATCCGGGAGAGGAAGTTGGAGCAGAATGCCGTGGACATCGGGACGCGCGTTGAGCCGACCAATGAGCGCGCCGACTTCGTCGACTGATGCGGTCGGTGGCAGGCGATGGCCGAATGGCACAATGCCGACCTCACGGCAGGCTTTTTCCTTGGTGCTAATATAGGCGTGCGAGGCCGGGTCCTCACCGACCAGAATCGTTGCCAGCCCCGGCTGCCAGTCGTGGCACCCCGGCTGGTGCCGAATCCGGGCAATGCGCTCTCTCAGCCCCTGGCGGACCGTTCGCGCATACTGCTTTCCATCAAGTACCACACCCATGCTACAAAGAGTAAACGTGTCCAGCTTCTTTGTATCTTATTGGAGGATACGTTTACTCTTTCGTCAAGATACGCGAAGCACTTCTCCAATGTAAAGCAAAGACAGGAGCACTCGTATGGTGATTGGTATTCCCAAGGAAATCAAAGCTGAGGAGACCCGCGTAGCCATCACGCCCAGTGGCGTCGCCGCTCTGGTGGCGCACGGTCACCGCGTTGTGGTTGAAACCCAGGCCGGTGCCGGAAGCAGTATTCCGGATGAGCAGTATGCTGCGGCTGGGGCGCATATCCAGGGCTCCGCCCAAGAAGTCTGGGCGCGGGCCGACCTTATCCTCAAGGTTAAAGAGCCCCTGGCTACCGAGTACCCGCTGCTGCGGCCTGGCCTCATCCTGTTTACCTACCTGCATCTCGCCGCAGCAGAACAACTCACCCGAGTACTACTGGACCGGCAGGTGACCGCACTCGGTTATGAAACCATTCAGTTGGAGGACGGCTCCCTGCCGCTGCTCGCACCCATGAGCGAGGTGGCCGGACGGCTGGCTTTTCAGGTCGGGGCCTGGAGTCTCCAGGCCCATAATGGAGGCCGGGGCGTGTTGCTGAGTGGCGCATCCGGGGTGAAGCCCGGTCATGTGGTTATTCTCGGAGCCGGCATAGCCGGAGCAAATGCCTGTCAGGTGGCCGTTGGTGTGGGGGCTTATGTGAGCATTCTGGATATCAATCCGGCGCGCTTGCGCTACGTCCACGATATCCTTGGTGGCCATGTCACTACCGTCATGTCCAACCGGGCCAATATCGAAGAGGAGGTGACCGCCGCCGACTTGGTCATCAGTTCGGTTCTGGTACCCGGCGCGCGTGCGCCCAGGTTGCTGACGCGGGACCTGTTCCGAAATATGCGCGCCGGCGCGGCTTTTGTTGATATCTCCATCGACCAGGGCGGCAGCGCCGAAACCTCACATCCGACCACCCATCACGATCCGATTTACCGCGAGGAAGAGGTGGTCCATTACTGCGTCACCAATATGCCGGCCATCGTGCCCCACACCTCGACCTATGCCCTGACCAATGTCACCCTGTCCTACGCCCTTGAGCTGGCTGACAAGGGCGTAGCCACCGCCCTGCGCGAGAACCCCGCCCTGCAACGCGGGCTGAACACCATGAACGGCCAAGTTGTCCACCCCGGCGTGACCGCCGCCTTCGACCTGCCCCGCGCCGACACCACCGAGAAACTGTTCGCCAATACCGGATAAGCGTACAGCACTCTCCCCGGATGACTCAGCCGGGGAGAGTGCTTCGTTCCAGAATAAATGTATTAAAAAGTTTCTTCAGTATCCTCCTCAGCAGTGGGGCCAGAAGCTTCGGGTGCGGGATCCGGCCCCTGCACCTCGATAATCACGAAATTCTGGCTTGCCTCTTGCCACTCGACCGTCACTATTGTGTTCGGCTCGGGGAAGTCGGGTAGATCGTACACTCCGCTTGCGCCCGTCAGGAGCGTTTCGCCCAAGGTCGTGACGGTAAACGTCGCTCGTCCGAACTCTTCGCCGTCCGCCAAGGCCCGTAGCGTGTGCTCACCGTCGCCGAACTCGTTCCAGTTCAGCCGCAGCCCAAAGCCGGTGTTGCTGTCGTCGCATATCTCTGCCGTGTCCATCCGGTCAGTGCCGTAGGCGGCCTCGAAGATATCCGTGCCGTCAATTTCAATCTCGACCCGCTCGGCCCCACACACCCAGCCCGACACGATGCCGACCCCGCTCTGGAACGAGTCGGAGGCGGGATTCTCCAACGTGCCGATAAGATCACTCAGGACGGGTGGATCGCTCTCAGTGGGCGGATTATCCATTGGGGGCTCACTCTCAGTGGCGGGTGAGAGCGCGGCAATCGCAAAGTTCTGCAATGCCTCTTGCCATACGAGCCGCGTCTGCTGGCCTGTGTCGGGAAAGTCGGGCAGCAGGTAGTCGCCCTGGGCATCTCGCAGGAACTCGACGCCAAACGTGGCCACCCGGAAGGTGGCTGACCCGAATTCCACTCCATCGGCCAATGCCCGCACCGTGTGCTTACCGTCGCCTAATCGGTTCCAGTTGAAGACCAGCCCAAAGCCATTATCGCGGTCGCCGCAGGCATCGAGGGTGTCCTCTCGGTCGGTGCCATAGGGAGCCTCAAGGACGAATGCGAATGGAGGACGAAAGGGGAACGGGGGGTAATCCTCCCCATCTTCCCCACTGGGGTCGAAGCCGTGCGCAAAAAGTGTGGACGGACTGGAACAGTGCATAGAGCTTGTCGAGCAACGCGCGAGCAAGTCGTCAAAGGGGAACTTAAATGTGGTCTCCCCGTCAAATTCCAGTTCGACCTGCTCGGCTTCGCAGACCCACCCGGTCACGAGCCCGATCCCGCTATGAAACTCCTCCAACTCCACGGCACCGGCCGTGAAGTTGACCACGAGCGTGTACTGCCCGGTCAAGGTGCCATAGCCCTGTACGGCAATCGCATACGTGCCGGCGTTGACCGGGACGGTCAGCAGAAAATTGTGTCCATCGCCCCCATCATCATCGGTGGCGATTTCCGTGTCGCCCTGCCAGAGCGTCCCGACGGTATCCAGCGGTCCGTTGGTCGTGATGGCCAATGTCCCGGTGTGGGGCACGGCAATCTGAAAGTAATCGACATCATGTGCCGGTCCGATCTGACCTGGGGTTGATGAGGTCGAACTGATACGCGTTGCCGTGCCGGGCGTATCGGCGTGGGTGTCGACGGGCGGCGTCGGCGGGGCGATGTCCGGTTCAAACGGCTCGCTCGACACGGTCGGCATCAAACCCCGGTAGCATGGGAGGTCGAGGTAGCAGGAGTCGCTTGGAAGCGCTGGCGCGGCACCCAGCGTGATCCGTACCGGGCCGCCGGTTGGAATGACCGTGAGCGGGGGACTGGTGACGCTTCCGGTGGAAACGGTGACAGACGGGGTAGACAGCGTGGCACCGCTGGCCGACACGGGGACCGTCAGGTCAAACGGCGCGCCAGTAGCGACTTTGACGACGACGCCACCGGCAGGCGTGGTGTTCTCCAGCGTCATCGCCACGGGAAAGGGGGCACCAGGGTTGGCGTTGAGCGACACTTGCCGCAGGCTGCTGAGACCGGCAAACACCTTGGGCGGCAGGGCGGTGAGGTGGTTGCCGCCGAGGTCTAAGACCCGCAGGCTGCTCAGGCCGGTGAAGAGCGTCGGTGGAAGGATGGTGAGCTGATTCGTGTCAAGATACAAGCTTCCCAGATTGGTCAGACCGGTAAAGATATCGGGCGGGAGGGCGGTGAGGCGGTTGCGGCTGAGGGACAGGGTCTGCAGACTGGTCAGGCCGGTAAAGATGTCGGGCGGGAGGGCGGCGAGATTGTTTTCGTGGAGATACAAGCTTCCCAGATTGGTCAGGTCGGTAAAGATGTCGGGCGGGAGGGCGGTGAGGTGGTTGTCGTGGAGCAATAAGGTCTGCAGATTGGTCAGGCCGCTAAAGATGTCGGGCGGGAGGGTGGTGAGGAAGTTATTCCTGAGCGATAAGGTCTCCAAGCTGGTGAGGTTGGCAAACACGTCGGGGGGAAGAGTGGTGAATTCGTTTCCAGAGACCACCAAGTACTCCAGACTGGTCAGGCCGACGAAGATGCCGGAGGGGAGGGTGGTGAGGCGGGTGTCGTTGAGCCACATGGTCTGCAGATTGGTCAGGCCGGCAAAGACGTCGGGCGGGATGTCGGTAAAATCGTTGTCGTCGAGGTCCAAAACTCGCAAGTTGGTGAGGTCGGTGAAGACGTTGGGGGAGAGGGTGGCGAGGTCGTTGTGCCACAGGTTCAACTGTCGCAAGTTGGTCAGGCCGGCGAAGATGTTGGGGGGGAGAGCGGTGAGGTTGTTGTCGTAGAGATCCAACTGCTCCAAGCTGGTGAGACCGGCAAAGTCACCCGACTGTAATGTTTCTATGCGTTCGGAGCCCAGACTCAAAACACTAATACGGCCGAGCTGGTCGGCTGTCACATCGGCGCAGGTCACCCCGCCCCCGACTATAGCGACGAGGGCGTCTCTCACCTGTGGGGTCCGGTCGCAGACACCGGACTGCGCCTGCGCCTGAGCGGTGGAAGACAGCACGAGCAGGCTCATGGTCAGGAGGAAGAGCAGGCAGGCTCTTCCTATGCTCCAGTGGCGGCGTACCTGCTTTTGGGGCCCTCTACCCACATCACTACGCTTGATAGTCATAGCCATCCTCACTCCTCAGCAGACACAAGATTCAGTTATGGGGCGCGTAACTATCACACCCCCCGCGCTCGGTCCACAATCGGTGCTACGCGGTCGAGCCATTCGTGCGCTTTTCCGTCGGCAATTTCGGTGCCCATCTGTTGGTTGAACACCACGACGCCATCCACCCCGGCATCCTGATAGCGCTTCAGCATATCAACGGACAGGTTGCCGTTGTCCGGATCGATAATAGGCGTCACCGGCACGCCGTCGGGGTCACGGCCCGCCTCTGTGACGAGTTTTCGGAGCTCTTCGATCTCGGCTCCCAACGCCTGTGGACTGTACGCCAGCGGAAACCAGCCGTCGTAGGAACGCGCGACACGTTCCAGGGCTTTGGGACCGTGCGCACCGAGTAACACTGGCGGGCCGTTTTGCTGTACCGGCTTGGGCTCGCAGCGGACCGCCGGGAATTGGACCAGTTCCCCATCATAACTGGTCTCTGTCTGCGTCCACAGCAGTCGCATGGCCTCGACGGTCTCACGCAGGCGTCGCCAGCGCAGACGAAAGGAGGTCCCCATGATCTCGGTTTCTTCGCGCAGCCAGCCGCCGCCAATGCCCAGGATCACCCGGCCGTTGGAATATAAATCAAGGCTGGCAACCACCTTGGCCGTCATGAGCGGGTCACGTTCGGGCAGCAGGCAAATCCCGGTGCCGAGCTTGATGCGATTCGTCACCCCGGCCGCCACGGTCAGTGCGATAAACGGATCGGCCCAGCGATTATAGTGCTCCGGCAGAACGCCATCGGCCGCCCCAGGAAACGGCGTCGTATGCCCAACCGGGATCGCCGGGTGTTCAGGAATCCACAGCGAAGCAAACCCCAGTGCTTCTGCCCTGCGGGCCACCGCGCTCAGGTCTCCGCTCTCCGCCGTCGCTGTCACCAGTACGCCAACGTCCATAGTCCCCTCCTTAAATAATATGCGCCTCAAAACACCATATTCCCCACCCCCGGACAAGCCTTTCCTTGACAGGGTTCTCACGCTCCAGATAGCCTTACACGCTATGCAGCGTCCCGGCCCCTTCGCCCTTTTTGTATGCTCTTTCCTGTGTAGCGTTTCCTCTGTGGTGAGGAGCGCGGCCCATTGAGTAGCTCCCCGTCCACACCCTCAGCAGCGACAATCGAAAAGACCGACAAGACCCTTTTTGGTTGTTCCCTGCCCTATGCCTTCCGGGCGCTCGGCCATCGGAACTTTCGACTCTTTTTTGTCGGTCAGTTTGTCTCCCGGACCGGATTCTGGATGCAAAACATGGCCCAGGCCTGGCTGATCTATCGGCTGACCGAGTCCTCCCTGATGCTTGGGTTGGTCGCCTTTGCCGGTCAGGTGCCGACCCTCCTGTTCGGACTGCTGGCCGGGGTGGTTGCCGACCGCTTCAACCGTTACCGGGTCATTCTGATTGCCCTCTGGCTCGCCATGTTGCAGGCCTTCGTGCTGGGGTTTCTCACTATGAGTGAGTGGATAACTGCCTGGCAGGTCTTTGTCCTGGCCCTGGTCGCCGGCACCATTCAGGCATTCGAGATGCCCGCCCGCCAGAGTTTTCTGATGGAGATCGTCGGCAAAGACGACCTGGCGAGTGCGATTGCCCTCAACTCGACTCTGGTCAACGCGGCCCGGATTGTCGGTCCGGCCCTGGCCGGGCTGCTGGTGGCCCAGTTTGGCGAGGGCGTGTGCTTCACCTTTAATGGCTGTACCTTCCTGGCCATTATCGTGGGCTTTCTCGCCATGCGGCTCCCCCCGCGAGTTGTTGAACCTCACCCCGCGCGATCAACCTCCACCTTTATTGGGGAAGGTATCCGCTATGCCCTGCATACCCCGGCGATCCGGCTGTTGTTGATCCTGGTCAGCTTGCTCAGCCTGCTCAGCACCCCGTACACCGTGCTGATGCCGGTCTTTGCCGGCGATATCTTACACAGTGGGCCAAACGGCATGGGTCTGCTGATGGGCGCGGCCGGCGCTGGCGCCGTGGTGGGCGCCCTGCTGATGGCCCGTCACCAAGGCACGGAACAGCTCGGCCGGGTCATGGCCTTTGCCTTTATTCGGTTTGGCCTGGGACTCATCCTGTTCTCCCTGTCGCATAACTTCTGGCTGTCCATGCTCGCCCTGCCGCTTGTCGGCTCCGGCTTCATGGTGCCTATGGCCGCCACCAACACCCTGCTCCAGACCTTATCGCCGGACCATCTGCGCGGTCGGATCATGAGCCTGTTCTTCATCATGCTTATGGGGGCCACACCTCTCGCCAGTCTGTTGGCGGGTTTTCTGGCTCCCCTTATTGGTGCCCCGCTGACGGTCGGCGGTACGGGCGTTCTCTGTCTGCTCGTGTCGGCCTATGTCTTCCTGAAGCTGCATGTGCTGCGGGCCGCGCAGCATGCCTAGACGCCTTACAATTCCGTATAACCAGCCGGTCCCTGGTTTAGCGTCTGTTGAGTCTACGAGAGTCACTGGGTCTGTTGAGTCTGTTGGGTCCGTTGAGTCTGTTGGGTTGAGACTCAATAGACCCAAGGACCCTATAGACCCAACAGACCTAACCTGTGCAGTCGCCGCCGACCGGGACGCCCCGCTGCTATTCACGATATAAATGCCGACACACACGCCGGCTACGCCAAGCAACTGGACCAGCCCCATGTGTTCACTCAGCAGCAGCCAGCCGAAGAGCACGGCGAACACCGGGGTGAGAAACGTCAGCGAGGCCACCCGCGTGGGCGAATGACGCTGAATCAGCCAGGCGTAGGCCACAAACCCGAAGGCCGCCGAAACCACACTCAGATAGACAATGGAGACGACGAGGCGGGTCGAGAGGAGAAACGGCTGGTCCGCCTCAAAAATCCAGGAGAAGAGGGTCAGGATGGGCCAGGTGATCCAGGTCTGCCAACACACCAGCGCAACGGGATGGATCCGTCCGGCGACGCGCTTGGTGATAATACCGGAAATCCCAATCGTCAGGGCCGAACTCAGGACAATGGCGTCGCCCATAAGCGCGTCGCTCAGGCCGCCGCCGAACTTGGCCGAAAAGAGGACGACGATGCCGCTAAAGGCTACGCTCAGGCCGCAGACTTTGCGGGCCGTCAGGCGGTCTCCAGGCAGGAAAAAGGGCGCCAGCAGGGCGATAAAAATAGGCTGAGCGCTAAAAAATACGGCCGAGCGTCCGGAGGTCGTGAGCGCCGTCCCCAGATAGACCGCCATATTGCCGTAGCAGAACAACAGTCCAAGCAGGCCCAGTATCTTGAGTTCGTTCCAGCCAAAGCGGAGTTGCACCCGCTGATACCAGGCCAGGGCCAGGAGCACGACGGCCGTCACCCCGAACCGAAGGGCCGCAGCCCCAAGGGGCGGCATATCGAAGATGCCGACCTTGATCGCCACGAACGCTCCGCCCCAGATCGCGCTCAGCAGTGCCGTCAGCGCAATTGCGGATAGCTCCAGCGGCCGGTCGTCCGTGTGCGGACTCGGTCCGGCGGAAGTGCTCACGACTGCTCTTCTCGCTCCACAAAATGGATCAGCACGCCGCCGGTACTCTTGGGATGGATAAAGGCGACTCTGGAGCCGCGTGCGCCTGGGCGGCCTTTCTCGTCGAGGACGCGCAAGCCTTTGGCTTTGACTTCCTGAATGGCGGCGTCGATATCGTCTACCCGCACGGCGATATGATGGATGCCCTCGCCCCGTTTTTCTATCCAGCGCGAGATGTCGCGCTGATCCGTCACCTTGTCGCCCAGCCCCGGCATACGGTCCTGCAAAAACTCGAAGTCGGCCTCACCAATCCGGGCAAAGGCAATCCGCAAGCCCTCATACGGATCGGCCTCCTCAAAGTCGTGGATTTCCAGCCCCAGGATGTCCCCAAAAACGCGGAGATAGGTATCCAGATCTTTTACTGCCACACCAATGTGATCGATTTGACGGATATTCATGCGATCTCCTAAATGTCATCGAGGGGAAAGACCGGTCGCCGGATTTTTTCATACGGCAAACGCGCATGCACCTGGGTTGCCCGCCCCGGCGTGTCCACGTCAATGAAGGTGCTGGCGATACCGGCAAAACCGGCGCGGTGTTGCAGTTCGGATTTGACCGCCAGGATCTTCCGTTGGGTCGGTTCAATGCCAAGACTGCGGAAATGGTTGGCTTCAAAGCCGTGGGTCGGACGCGAAGTCAGAATGACCTCAACACCGCCGCAATCCACTACCGCGGTTGCCCCACGTCGATACGTACCCGCATTAAATGCCGTCGCCGCGGTGTAAACCCCGTCCTGAATGACACGCACCCGGCCACTGATTTCAACCGGTGCTCCGTGGAAGGCGTCCACCTTGCCGCCCACGCTGAGGGTGACATTTTTGCCGATCCCGGCCCGGACGGCTTCCTGCACGGCCGCCGGATCGGTAATATTCCCGACTACCGCCCCCTGGGCATTTTGTCTGAGCAGTTCCGCCAGCAGGACGGTCCCGTCGCCCGGTGTGCCGGCGCCGCCACTATCGGCCAGGTCTCCCAGCACGACCAGGCCGTCCTCCGCTTCAATGGCCGCTCGCACGCCCTCCTCGACCGGAACCATGTCGGTATGAAATGCCTGCCGCTTGGCCCAGCAGGCGTCTTTGATGCGCTCGGCAATATCGTGAGCCAGGGCTGGTTCGTTATTCGTGGTGACCGTCACGCTGATGCCGGTCTCGGGGATATCGGCACAAAAGAATCCGCCCAGCAACGACACATCCAGCACGCGGGGGTCACGCCCCAGGTGATGTGCCTGCCGCATCAGCGCCTCCATGGGCCAGCCTGGGGCGATATAGATTTTTTGCAGCGCCGGAGCCATGGCCGGTTGAGCCCAGGCAGGTGTCGGCGTGACCCTTCCGTCAAACATGCCGGCCATGACCTGCGCCGCCTGTTCGCCGCCAGGGAAAAAATCATAGTGCGGGTTGGTCTTCACACCAATCAGCATACTGGCCTGCTCGACCATCAGCGGGGTGGTATTGGAATGGCCATCCAAAGTCGCCAGGATGGGCACCTTGTCACCCAAAAACTCGCGGAGCGTTCTGAGCAGATCGCCCTCGCAGTCATCGCACTCGTCTGACACGGCCGTGCCGTGCAGTTGGAGAAACACGCCGTCCACCGGCGGATTCTTACGCAAAAGATCGAGAAAACCGGCCTTGGCCGCTTCGTGTGCCTCCGTTGTCACCTTCCCCCCAACGCCGGGCACCACAAACGGAAGCGGAACAATGTCCCAGTGGTACTGCTGGGCTCCGTGCAGAAAGCCGGCAATCGAGCCCTGCGCGCCGCCTACCCGCAGCACTCGCTCTCCGTTCAGCGTCGCCCGCTGAAACAGATCCAGCCCCATCTTTTGGGTGGCAAAGGTATTCACGGCGACCAGATATCCACCAACGGCTACCCGCATATCTGACCCTCCTTTACATTCAGCTCTCCCAGCCAGCTCCGAATCTCGTCCTCAATGCTCTTGATCGAACCCCACGTCACAAAATCCGGCCGACCCGTCGGGCGTTGGCGCTTGATATAACGTACCCGCGTGTCGTCCTGCATCAGGTCGAGCCGAGGACCGACCGGACAGCTCGACATGCACGCCGCCTTGCGGACTTCCGCCACCCCTTCGAGCTGCCGTTCAGTAACGAGGTTGCGAATTGCGGTCAGCAGCGTGAGCCCGGTATGGACATCGGGCACCACCTCGGCGCTGCGGACCTTGACCTCAACCGTTCTGTTCGTACACTTGGTCTTGGTACAGATATGAATTTCGAGTTTTCCCACCCGCGCCCCAACTCGTCTGCATTCTTTTTCGACCCTGCCCACAAAGACATAGGCATGGGAGAAATACAAGAGGCATCCCACCGACCCAATAGACCCAAAGGACTCCAAAGACTCCAATGACCCAACGACCCAGAAAAGGAACCTCCATGCATCCAGACGACATCAGAGAATATCGCCGCCGGCACGTCCCTGTCTTTAATGACAATACAATGAAGCTGGGCATTTTCGGTCAGAACTGTAGCTATGGGTGTACCATTACGCATGCCGAGTCCACCTTTGAGCCCACCTATGAACATAGCTTACTGATTGCCCGGCAGGCCGATGACTTGGGATTTGAACTCCTGGTGCCCGTCGGACGCTGGAAGGGCTTTGGCGGGAGCACCGATTTTAATGGGACCTGCATGGAGACCTACACCTGGGCCACGGCCATGGCCACCCAGACCAAGAACATCATGCTCTTCTCCACCTCGCACGTCCCAACCATCCATCCGATTATGGCTGCCAAGCAGGGCGCAACAATTGACCATATTTCCCATGGGCGCTGGGGTTTGAACATTGTGTGCGGCTGGTTCTCGCCGGAGATGGAAATGTTTGCGGCCAGGCAGATGGAACACGACGAGCGCTACCGGTACGCTGGCGAGTGGCTTCAGGTCATCAAGCGCCTGTGGACCGAGCAGAATTTTGATCATACGGGCGAGTTCTTTCAGGTCAAAGACGGCTATCTGCTGCCCAAGCCGGTCCAACAGCCCTATCCGGCTCTGATTAACGCCGGCTTCTCGCCCGCTGGCCAGGACTTTTCCGCGCGTGAAGTGGACTTTAATTTTATCCAGGTCGATACCCTGGAGCACGGTAAAGAGGTTGTCGCGGATGTGAAAAAACAGGCCCATGCCTATGGGCGAGAGATCGGCATGATGTCCTATGGTTTTGTCGTCTGCCGCGACACGGAAAAAGAAGCCAAACGGGCCTATGATTACGTCGTTGAAAAAGGCGACTGGGCCGCGGCCCGCAATATCCTGAACCTGCTCGGTGTTGAGAGTCAGTCGTTTAGCGAAGCCACCCTTACCCAGTTTGCCGAACGCTTTATTGCCGGCTGGGGCGGCTATCCCCTGGTCGGCACACCGGAGCAGGTCGTCGATGAAATGGTCAAGCTGGCCGGCACCGGCATCGAGGGGCTGATTGTCTCCTGGCTGGACTATAACGAAGAGCTGAAGTATTTCGGCGAGCGCGTCATACCGCTGATGCGCCAGGCAGGGTTACGGGCATAAACGTTTTTCTCCTGTCCGTCTGGAGAATCTCCGCTCGTATGGACCGGATTCTACGCTGTTCCCTCCCGGCGACAGGATTTTCGTCTCCCTTCATTGCCCCTCTCCTCCCTTCGGCAGTACAATATCGGCCATGCCCCAGGCTAAACCGGACCTGACCTACGAGTCCTATCTCCGCTTGCCGGAACTGCTCAGCCTCCAGACGCTCCAGTCCAACCCACCCGCTCACGACGAACTCCAGTTCATCATTGTCCACCAAAGCTATGAACTCTGGTTTCGGTTGCTGCTGTACGAAGTTCGCACCATCATCGGCCATCTGCGGGCCGGGCGGGTGCGGCAGGCGGTCTGGCTGATGCGGCGGCTGATTGAGATCGAGCGGGTGATGATCCAGCAGGTCCAGGTGCTGGAAACCATGTCGCCGGTGCATTTTCTGGAGTTTCGCGATTTGCTGAGGCCGGCCAGCGGCTTGCAGTCCTTACAGTTTCGAGAGCTCGAATTTCTGTCCGGCCTCCGAGACGAACGCTTCTTTGAGGTGTTCGCCGGGAGTGAGGCTTCCCGGCAGCGACTCCAGGCGGCTTATGACGGTCCCAACCTGTGGAGCGCATTTTGTGAACTCTTACACAGCCGCGGCCTTGAGACGGATACGGCGGAGCAACAGGAGCGGGCGGTGGAGCACATCTATACCGACCCCCGACATTTGGACCTGCATCAGCTGTGTGAAGTCATGGTTGAATATGACGAACAGTTTTGTATCTGGCGCTCCCGCCACGCCTTAATGGCCGAACGTATGGTTGGCGCAAAGCCTGGTACGGGAGACGCATACACCGGAAAACTTGTTGGTCGCGCGTCTTTCCAAGCCCCAGGCGTACGCTATCTTCAGGGACGGGTCAGCGTCCACTTTTTCCCTATTCTTTGGGATGTCAGAACCCAACTTGGCGGAGGGCCGTATGATACATGATCTATCCCGCTGGCGGATGGCGTTTCCTATCCTCGAAACCTCGACCTATCTGATTTCCCATTCCATGGGTGCAATGCCCAGGGCCACGACGGACCGGCTGCACGAGTATGCCGCAAGCTGGCAGCAGGAAGGGAGCGCGGTGTGGGATCGCTGGATGGGGTTTTTCGAGGAAACCGCTGGACTCCTGGGTCGGTTTCTCAATGCCGAGCCGGGTAGCGTGGTCATGCACCAGAATGTATCAGCCCTGTTTAACGCCGCGCTGTCCTGTTTTGACTGCGGTGGCAAGCGCAATAAAATTCTGTACGCCGAACTGACCTTTCCCACCCTGCGCTATAATATTCAGTCCAGAGCCCGGTACGGCGCTCGGCCCGTGATGATCCCTTCTCCAGACGGCATCAGGCAACCAGCCGAGCGCTTTATCGAGGCCGTTGACGACGAGACGCTGCTGTTAGTCCTGGACCATGGGCTCTACCGCTCTGGCGCATTGATCGATATTGCCCCTATTGTTCAGGCCGCTCATGCGCGCGGCGCCCAGGTTATTGTCGATGCCTATCAAACCGTTGGGACCGTCCCAATCGACGTGCAGGCCTGGCAGGCCGACTTTGTGGTTGGAGGCTCACACAAATGGTTATGCGGTGGACCCGGCGCGGCCTATCTGTACGTCCGTCCGGACCGGCTTCTGTCACAACGCCCGGTGATGACCGGCTGGTTCTCGCAGGAGCAGCCCTTTGCCTTTGGCGACGACATCGATTACGCCCACAGCGCGCGGCGCTTCCTGGGCGGCACGCCCGGCATGTCAGCCGTCTATGCCGCCCGCTCCGGCTATGAGATTCTCCTTGAGGTTGGCGTGGAACAGATTCGGCAACGCAATATCGAGTTATGCCAGCGCTTGATCGACGGTGCGCTTGCCCGTGGTCTTCATATCAACACGCCCCAGGACACAAAGGAACGTGGCGGCCTGGTGTGTATCGACTTTGACGGTGCGGCCCAAGCCGAAGCACAACTCGTCTCCCGGCGGGTCTTTATCGATTACCGCCCGCGCTGTGGCCTCCGTATTTCGCCCCATTTTTATACCACGGAAGACGAAATCGACCGGATGTTTGAGGAGCTTGATAGCATCCGCACGGGATAAACCCTCCCTCATGACAGAGAACAGTCGGCTTTACCCCTGGTCGTCGGATTCGCATTGAATCCACACGCGGACTTATGGCAAGATGTGGGGCCGACATGGCAACCACACAGGAAAAACCGCGTCCCCTGATTGACGATCTCACGCGTCCGTTCTGGGAGGCGGCCAGGGAACATCGCCTGGTTATTCAGCGCTGCCAGGACTGTCGTTATTTTAATCATCCGCCACGTCCGGTGTGTAATGCCTGTCATAGCGCAGCCCTCGCGTTTGAGCCGGTCAGCGGCCGCGGCACGATCTACAGTTTTAGCGTGATGTACCAGCCCAACGTGACCGGTTTTGGGGATGAACTACCCTACCTCAATATTCTCGTCGAGCTTGAAGAACAGCCGCAGCTCTTTCTGGTCTCCAATCTGCCCGAGGCGCAGCGCGAGCAGGTCCGAATTGGCGGAAGGGTCGAGGTTTATTTCGAGGATGTTGATGCAGAACTGACGCTGCCCAAGTTCCGTCTCGTTGCTTGACCAAAGGACGCACCCATGAGCTGGCAAGGAAAAGGCAAAACCGCCATCGTTGGCATTGGCTACTCCGAACTGAGCCGCCGACCGCAGAAGTCCCTCGGTGCGCTGAGCCTGGATGCGTGTCGGGCCGCCCTTGACGACGCCGGGCTGTTGGCCGAGCGGGTTGACGGCCTGGCCACTTTTCCTGAAGCGCCTTTTCACGGCGCGGGCACCCAGGACGGCGAGCAGATTGTCAGCGTCGAATACGTGATGAACCACCTCCCGCTCGCGCCCGATATCCGGTGGTATGCCCAAATCGAAACCGGGCTGGTTGCGAGCGCGGTTATTGAGGGGGTCAACGCTCTTTTGGCTGATGCGTGCGAGTATGTGCTGGTCTGGCGCGCGCTCCACAATCCGCGCGGCCGCTATGGGGCATGGTCCGGCAATCGGGCTCCTGGCGACACGCAATTCATGGCCCCCTATGGTTGTACGAGCATTTTTCAGTGGCACGCCATGGCCTGGCAGCGCTATATGCATCGCTACGGCGCTACCCGCGATCATCTCGCGACCTTTGTGACGAATAGCCGGCGGAATGCGAACCTCAATCCGAACGCCTATTTTTACACCACACCCATGACCCGTGAGGATTATTTTGCCGCGCGCTGGATCGCCGAGCCCTTATGTTTGTTTGACTGTGATATTCCGGTGGAAGGCTGTGTCGCACTCATCCTGACCACGGCAGAGCGTGCGGCAGACCTCCGCCACCCACCGGCCTATATCGCCGGCTACGGACAGAACACGAGTCGCCGCCGGGCGCTGTTTCACTATTCGTTGGATAATTATATGGAGTCCGGCCACTCGTTGGCCAGCAAGCTCTGGGCGTCTTCGGGCTTGGGACCCCAGGCCATGAGTGCCGCCGAACTGTACGACGGATTCAGCCCCTCCACGCTGTACTGGCTGGAGGCGGCTGGCTTCTGTGGACAAGGCGAGGCCTACAGTTTCATTCAGGACGGGCGCATTGCCCTGGAAGGCGAACTGCCGATCAATACCTTCGGCGGCAGCCTGAGCGAGGGGCGCCTGCACGGCATGGGGCATATTGCCGAAGCCGTTATGCAAGTGACCGACCGAGCGGAAAAGCGTCAGGTCCCCAACGCCTCAGCCGTCTGCGCCATTGACGGTTCCCCCATGCTGCGCGGGAGCGGCCTGGTGATCACCCGAGAGCCGTAAGATAAAGGCCCACCGTCGGTCTGGGGTATAGGGGTACCCCTTAGCCATTTTGGCAGTTTATTCATCGTCAGGCTCGTTTTGGTCACGCCGCCAGCCTCAATCCTTCCAGGGATTCAGCAGTTCGACACCTGCGGCGGCGAAGTCGGCCTCGTTGCGAGTGACGACCGTGAGACGGTGATGCAGTGCGGTGGCGGCGATCAGGCTGTCAATGGCGGGGATATTACGGTTCCTGGCCATGAGGCGGCCCCACGTATCCGCTACTCCGGCGTCAACCGATAGAATGCGGTCTTCCACCCAGGCTAGCAGGTCCGTTTCCAGCCACGCAATGAGCCGTGTTCGGCGACGGCCTGTCCCCAGCATCATCGCCCCTTTTCGGATCTCGCCCAGGGTCAGGGCGCTCACGAACATGGCGGTTTGCGGTGTCGTGAGGAACCACTCGGAAACCTGGCGCGAGGGTCTCGGCTTGAGCAGTTCCGATAGCACACAGGTGTCGATGAGAAAGCTCACAGATCGATATCACGCGGCAGTGACTTGTCACGCTCAATGTCCAGGTCCACGCCTACCAGAGAGGAAGCCCGCAGAAACTCAGCCATCGATGGTTGCGGACGCTTCAGACGGTCATAGTCGTCCGCGGAAAGAACGACTGCGGCCCGACGGCCATGGACAGTAATCGTCTGCGGTCCGTCGGTCTCGGCACTGCGCATCAGGGCGCTGAAACGCGCTTTTGCCTCTTGTACTTGCCAGTTTTTCATACTCTGCCTGTTCTGACCTTTCTGACCAGAAATTACACGGGGTGCGACGGTAACGCAATAGTTCTGCTTTCACTCCCGTTCGGCAGGCTATGACGGCCCGCGTCCGGCCTTCCCCACGCTCGTGAATCCTGGAATACTGTTGACACTATGGACGAACAGAAAGAGCGGATTGTTTTCTGTGACGCCGAGCGTATCCCGGTCCATTTGATTTCCGGCTTTCTGGGCAGCGGCAAGACAACCCTCCTGCGCCGCCTCCTGGACTATTGTCTGGCCCAGGGGCTCAAACCCGCGGTTATGATGAATGAGTATGGGGAGGTCAACATCGATGGCGAGCTGCTGCGTGGGCAGGGCTATACCATCCGGGAAATGACCAATGGCTGCATTTGCTGCACGATTGGCGGCACCCTGGGACTCGCGCTCCAGGACGTCGCCGCCCTCAAGCCGGATGTCATTTTCATTGAAGCCACCGGTCTCGCCGACCCGGTTGAACTCATGGACCAAGCCACAAAAGAAGAAGTCCTGCCCCTGGTTCGACTGGCTTCGCTGATTGCCGTTCTTGATCCCATTAATTTCAGCCGCCTGGCCGAAGAAGTCCACTCCGGCATTCGTCAACAGACGGAGCTCGCTGATGTGGTGGTGTTAAACAAACGGGACTTGGCAGACGAGTCTGTCCTGGCCGAACTGGAGGAACAGATTCGTGAGCTAAATCCGCGCACGGCGATTGTTCGGACAGAGCGCGGGGAAATGGATTACGCTCAGATTGTCTCCCGCCAAACGGACAAAAGTACCGGATACGTTTCCGCTTCGCGTCAGGCACCGGTGCACGATCATTTTCATACGCTGACGTGTCTGTGCGAAGCCCCACTGGTCCGCGAGCGGTTTGAGCGGCTGATGCGCAGCCTGCCGGACACGGTATGGCGCGCCAAGGGGTTTGTACGATTTACCGACTCGGACGAGCAGTGGATGTTTCAATATGTGACCGGTGAATTCGACATGGAATGGCTGGATTTACTGCCCGAACCACCCGAGCACGTCGTTTTTATCGGCAAGGGTTTTGACCGGGACGGGCTGCAACAGGCCCTGCGGGAATGCCAACCCAAGGACAACTCGGAAGTCGCATGGACACCCCAGGCAGAGCAGACGCGAAAGGACAGCACGTCGACACCGCACGCCGACAAGGAGGACCCCTATGATTTATGAAGTCCGGACCTATCGTCTCAAACCGGGGACGCTGGCTGAATGCGAGCGAATTTTTGGTGAAGCCCTGCCGCGACGCGAGGAATTTTCTCCGCTCGGGGCGTTCTGGCATACCGAGATCGGCCCGCTCAACGAGATCATCCATGTCTGGCCGTATGAGAGTCTTCAGCAACGGACGGAGGCGAGAGCGCAGGCCATGCAAAGCGGGGCGTGGCCCCCTCCGATTGGCACGTTTATCGAACACATGGAATCCGAAGTTTTTATCCCGGCGCCTTTTATGGAACCGCTCGGCAAGCGGCAGCTTGGCCCGGTGTATGAGATCCGCACCTATCTATACCGACCGGGGGCCATGCCGACCGTGTTGGAGCGTTGGGCCAAAGCCATCAATGCCCGGACCGAGCTTTCACCCCTGGCCGCCTGCTGGTATAGCGATCTCGGGACGCTCAATAAATTCGTCCATATCTGGCCCTACGCCAGCCTGGACGAGCGCCGCCGCGTCTGGGCCGAGGCCGCTCAACTGACCAACTGGCCGCCCGGCACGCGGGAGTTGCTGTTGACGCAACAGAACAAAATCGTCCTGCCGGCCGCGTTTTCGCCCATGCAGTAGACCGGTTGGAACCCCGCCACAAAAACATGAAAGACGCCACGCCATGAGCTGGGAAAAAGAAGTCCGGGGCATTGAGCAACGCCGACAGCTCGCCCGAGAGCTGGGCGGGCCCGAATCGGTTGCCAAGCAACATGACCGGGGGCGATTGACCGTCCGCGAGCGCATGGATCAGTTGCTCGACGCCGATTCTTTCCGCGAGCAAGGGCCGATTGCCGGTTACTCCGAAACCGACGAACAGGGTCAGCTCCGCTCGTTTATCCCTGCGAATTATGTTGTTGGCTTCGGCAAGATCGCAGGCCGCTCCTGCGTGGTCGGTGGTGAGGACTTTACCCTCAAGGGCGGCTCGCCCTCGTCCGCCGGCTTTCGCAAGAGTGTGTGGGCCGAAGAGCTGGCGTGTCGCTACCGGCTGCCCCTCATTCGCTTCCTCGAAGGCGGCGGCGGGAGCGTCCCGCGTGGAAAGAACAGCGGTGAAACGACCGGGAGTACGGAATCGGTGAACGCCCCGCCCCGGTTCATGTCGGTCATGCAGGCCATGTCCATGGTGCCGGTTGCGTCCGCCGCCTTGGGGGCCGTGGCCGGCCTGCCCGCGGCCCGTCTGGTCGCCTCCCATTTCTCGATCATGACCCAGAAATCCTCGCAGGTGATGATCGGCGGGCCGGCTCTGGTGGAACGCGCCTTCGGTCAGCCGATCACCAAGGAAGAACTCGGCGGTCCGCACATCCACCTGCGTAGCGGAGTGGTGGACAATGTCGCGGAGGACGAGCCCGCCGTCTTTACTCAAATCCGGCAATTTCTGAGCTATCTGCCGACCAATGTCTGGGAGGCAGCACCGGTCCGGCCCAGCGAGGACGACCGCAACCGCCAGGAAGAAGCACTGCTCAGCATTATTCCGCACAACCGCAGGCGTGCGTATCCGATGCGGCGGGTGATTGAGTGTGTCGTTGACCGCGACTCATTTTTTGAGATTGCGCCCCTGTACGGTCCGTCTCAGATTACCGGATTGGCCCGGATGAACGGCCAGCCGGTCGGGATTCTGGCCAACGACCCGCAGTGGTATGCCGGCGCCATGACCGCAGCGGGTGCCCAAAAGGTGAAGCGGCATATCGATCTGTGCGACACCTTTCATCTGCCCATGGTCAGCCTGGTGGACGAACCCGGTTTCATGATCGGACCGGAGGCCGAGCAGAGCGCCACCATTCGCTACGGGACGGCGGCCATCTTTGCCCTCATGCAATGCACCATTCCCTGGGTGTCGGTCATCGTCCGCAAGGTCTACGGCGTGGCCGGCGTGGCCCACTTCGGACCGGGCGGGATGGTGTTTGCCTGGCCGTCGGCCGAGAGTGGCGCCCTGCCGCTGGAGGGGGGAGTCGCGGTCGCCTACCGGCGCGAAATCGCCGCCGCGCCAGACCCGGAGGCCAAGCGCCGGGAAATTGAGGAAGCGCTCGCCAGCAAACGCTCAGTCTACGCCCGGGCCGAAGGCTTTGCCGTCCACGATATGATCGATCCCAGACACACTCGGCCGGTGCTGTGTGACTGGGTGGACTGGATTCAGCCCCAACTCAGCGCGCACACCGGCCCCCGCGCCTATACAATCCGGCCCTAGCGGATGGTGGGTATTTAATTTCTTGCGTGGTGCGGGTAATGCCCGTGACGGCTGAGAATTGATCCAACTTCATAGTGTGGAGGCTTTCCCCAGAGACATGGGCCGATTTTTCAGATATCCCCGTAATTTCACGGGTGCAATAGGCGACGTGATGGCGTATAGGGGGAGGAAGAAGCGACTGCGCCTGCAATGGCGCTGCCCCTGCCTCCCCATCCCTGTGGTCCGGCGGGCGCGGTCGTCTTCCGCTAGACATCCTTGCTGGCGTCAGTGGCGCGGAAACCCGGAGGAGGCCCCAAGGGGTGAGGGGGAAAGATGGGCGAGGGGCTTGCCCGTCTCTCCCGATCGACCGTGTGCAACAGAAGCCCTGACCCCGGACCCGGATTGATGTTCTGGGGGGACGGGAACGCTGATGGGATCGCCAGGAGAAGGATGAGTCCGATGAACAGACGAAACGTTTTGCTTGCCGCGATGGTGCTTGCCGTGACCATGGCCGTTGGCGATGCCCGCGCCGACCAGTGCAGCTCCCGCGAGGCCTTGCCGAGTTGCGTCGACAAAAACATCCAGTGGAAGAGCTACTGGCTGAAGAATACCTGTGACTACACGGTGACCTTCTTCGTCGACGTCGATGACGACGAGTACGATCACACGAGCGACCTGGAACCGACGGAAGAGAGATTTCGCCGAATCAACGATCACTCCGTGCAAATTCTGTCCGTCGAGTGCTGTTCGCAATACAACCGCTGTAGTTGAGCGATCGGGGCGTCCGGTGCGCGGAAAACCCCGGCGCGTTTATGCTGGGACTTTACACTTTCCGAGTGCGCCAGCGGGCGGCTTCACATTCGAGCAGTCCGTTGGTTACCGGGTGGTGGTGACGCCGACGACGCTTGGCCAGGACGTGACGGTACGGGTCAAGGCGGACGCGGTCATGGGTGAGGGTACGACGAAAACCAACCGGGCGTCCAATATCTTCCGGCGTAAGACGGCCTCCTGAGTGAGTCGGCGAGCAGAGTGGGGGACACCGGACCGTCAGCCGTCTTCAGGGCTCTGCTCTGCGGCCTTGTGCTTTTTGAGGGTGACGATGTTGCGCCCCTCTTCCCGCCGATACTCGACGCTATCCATCATCTGACGCACGAGAAAAAGGCCGAGTCCGCCCAGGGGCCGCTCGTCAAGGGAGGCTCCGATATCGGGTGTTGGCGCGTTCGACAGGTCGAATGCCGCGCTGTCGTCCGCGATGACGATGACCAGCACTTCCGCTTCCAGACTGACGCTGATCTCGATCCGATGCGGCTCGTCATCGGCGTATCCGTAGCTGATGGTATTGGTCAGGATCTCGTCCAGCGCCAGGTTGACCGCATAGGCGACTTCCGACGTAAGGTCCTGGGAGGCACAGAACCCGTCAATCTGTTCCGCGACGCGGGCGATCTCCTTCAGGTCGTTGACGAGTGAGATTTCCAGCGTTTCTTCGTTCACGGCTCCTCCTTGTGTCCTCGAACCGCGTCCGTCAGTCCTCCCTCACTGACGCTACGACGAAGGCCTCTCGGCGGGGGAGGTATCCGTCTCCATGGGCAGACTCGCATCCGCGGCCCATTCCATGAGCGAACCATCGTAGACGGCCACGTCTTCCAAGCCCAGCAGGGTGAGGACGAAGGCGTCGCTGCTGGCCGCGATCCCGGCCCCACAATAGGTAATGACCCGCTTCGCGCCGGTTGCGCCAACGGCCTCGAATTTTTTGCGGAGTTGCTCGGCAGGCAGATAGGCGTGCGTCTCCGGATCGACCAGATCATAGAACGAGACGTTCACACTCGACGCAATGCGTCCGGGCCGGGGATATTGAATCATCCCTCCCGTGCCGGCGTGATCCTCGGCGGTCAGGGCGTTCAGCAGGCAGTTTGACGGTGTCTGTATCGCCTCCAGAACCTCCTGTTTACCAGCCATCAGCTCGGGTCGCGGGGTGGCCACGAACTGGCCCTGTACGGGGCCAGCGGGACGGTCCGAGACGGGCCGCCCCTCCTGCGTCCACTTGTGCCAGCCGCCGTTGAGGACTGCCGCGTTGTCAAAGCCGCTCGCGCGCAGCATCCACCAGGCTCGGGCCGCCCAGATATTATAGAAATCGTCATAGAGGATAACGCGAGTGTGGGCACTCACTCCAGCGCGCGTCATGGCGTCGGCAAATTGGCCGGCGGGCGGCATCATTAATGGCAGGGCGCTGTGCGGGTCGGACAGGTCGGTGACGAAATCGACAAAGCCACTCCCAGGTATATGGCCCGTTTCCCAGGCGGGCCGCCCGCTCTCCAGACGAAAGCCGCCGGAATCCTCGGGGAGCAGCTTGACCCGGCAGTCGAGCAGGCACAGGGCTGTATCGTTCAGATGTTCTGCCAGCCAGTTCGTCTCAACCAGAGCGTGGGAATTGACATGCGACATGGTGTCCTCCTTGCTGTTTGCCGGTTGGTGTGAATGGTATATATTCAGCGCCGGTTGGGCTAGAGTGAAACAACACAGTCGCCGACCGATCTTCTGAGCCAGCGAGCCCGCAGATGAGTACCCAGACCACTCGCCATTTTATCAACGGTGCCTATACCGAAGGGACGAGCGGCCGCACCTTTGAGAACCGCCGGCCCATTGATAATACGCTCATCAGCCAAGTGTGCGAAGCCGGTCGGGCCGATGTAGAGGCCGCGGTTCACGCGGCCAGGGCCGCCCTCAACGGACCCTGGAGCCGGCTGACACTGGCCGAACGTACCGAGATACTATACGCGGTTGCCGCCGGTATTGAGCAGCGTTTTGAGCAGTTCCTTGAGGCCGAGGTGGCCGATACCGGCAAGCCGGTAAACTTGGCCTCTCATATTGATATTCCACGCGGGGCGGCCAACTTCCGCATTTTTGCCGATGTGGTCAAGAACGTGTCCGGTGAACACTTCGACATGCCCACCCCGGACGGCAGCGGGGCGCTGAACTACAGCCTGCGTGTACCAAAAGGCGTGATTGCGGTGGTGTGTCCGTGGAATCTGCCCCTGCTGCTCATGACCTGGAAGGTCGGACCGGCCTTGGCCTGCGGGAATAGCGTGGTTGTCAAACCCTCGGAGGAAACGCCGAGCACGGCTACTCTGCTGGGCGAGGTGATGAACGAGGCCGGTGTGCCTCACGGTGTCTATAATGTGGTGCACGGGTTCGGACCGGACTCGGCCGGGGAGTTCCTGGTCAGCCATCCGGGTGTTGATGCGATTACGTTTACGGGCGAGACCGTCACGGGCGAGGCCATTATGCAGCGCGCGGCCCTGGGCGTGCGGGATGTCTCGTTTGAGTTGGGTGGAAAAAACCCGGCCGTTATTTTTGCCGACTGCGATCTTGAGGCGACCATTGAGGGTATTGGCCGGGCGTGCTTCGCCAACACCGGTCAGGTCTGCCTGGGAACCGAGCGGGTGTATGTTGAACGGCCGGTTTTTGATGAGTTTCTGGCCGCGCTGAAAGCCAAGGCCGAGTCGCTCACGCTCGGCGACCCGCACGATACGGCTACGACCTTGGGGCCGTTGATCAGCCTCGAACATCGCCAGAAAGTCCTCTCGTATTACGAGCAGGCCAGCGCTGACGGAGCGACGCTGATTACCGGCGGCGGCATCCCCGACATGGCATCCCCGTATGCACAGGGGGCCTGGGTCGAGCCCACCATCTGGACGGGCCTGTCGGAAGACTCTCCAGTCGTGCGGGAAGAAATTTTCGGGCCGTGCTGTCATGTCCGGCCCTTTGACTCGGAAGAAGAAGCCGTGCGCCTGGCCAACGACACGCCCTACGGGCTTGCGACCTCAATCTGGACGCAGAACGCGGCCCGAGCCCATCGGGTGGCCGCGCAGATCACCGTGGGTATTACCTGGATTAACTGCTGGTTCTTACGCGACCTGCGCACCCCTTTCGGCGGAGCCAAGCAATCCGGCATTGGCCGTGAAGGCGGGGTGCATTCGCTGGAATTCTATACGGAATTGCGCAACGTCTGTCTCAAGCTGTGAAGGGAGACCATCATGCCACGGACGCAAAAGAAAGGTGCCATCGTCGCCGGTTTTCTGGCTCCACACCCGCCCCATCTGGTGTACGGAGAAAACCCGCCCCAGAACGAACCCCGGTCGCAGTGCGGCTGGGAACAACTCCGCTGGGCGTATGAGCGCGCCCGCAAGAGTCTTGACGCGCTCAAGCCGGACGTGTTGCTGGTCCACTCCCCGCACTGGATTACGCAGCAGGGACATCATTTTCTCGGGGTTCCCAAGCTCAGCGGCAAATCGGTCGATCCCATCTTTCCGAATATCTTTCGCTATACCTTTGAGCTGAACGTCGACGTTGCCCTGGCCGAAGCCTGCTGCGCGGAAGGGGCCAAGCAGGGGCTGTACACCAAGCTGATGCGCAACCCACACTTCCGTGTGGACTACGGCACCATCACCACCCTGCATATGATCCGCCCCCAGTGGGACATTCCGGTTGTCGGACTGTCGGCCAATAACTCACCCTATTATCTCTCGACCGAAGAGGGCCTCGAAGAAATGGACCGCCTGGGCAGGGCCACCCGTACGGCCATTGAAAAGCTGGGCCGCCGCGCCGTACTCCTGGCCTCCAACACGCTGTGCCACTGGCATTTTCACGAAGAGCCGGCCCTGCCGGAAGACATGTCTCAAGAACATCCGCAAAGCCTGTCCGGCTATCAGTGGGATATGCGGATGATCGATCTCCTGCGTCAGGGCCACACCAAAGAGGTCTTTCGTCTGCTCCCGCAATTTATCGACGAGGCGTTTGCCGAGGTGAAATCCGGGGCCTTTACCTGGATGTTTGCCGCCATGGGCTATCCTGAGATTCCAGCCGAACTGCACGGCTACGGCACCGTGATCGGCACGGGGAATGCCGTGATGGAGTGGAACCTCGAGCGGGCCGGGCTCTCCAAATTGGCCTCGAAAACACGCGCTGCACGCCGGGCCATCAAACAGGCGGCATAGGCAAGGGAAACGGGAGGAAGCGCCATGGCTGTAGTCTCTGCCTTTCTCGTCCCCGGCTCACCCCTGCCCTACGTCAAACGCGATAATCCGCCCTGGGGCAAAATTGCGACCGGCCTGGAACGGGCCGGCGCGGCGCTCGTCCAATCCAAACCGGATGCGATCCTCTTATATTCGACGCAGTGGATCGCCGTCCTGGACCAACTGTGGCAGACCCGTCCGCGGGTGAGCGGTCTGCACGTTGACGAAAACTGGCACGAGTACGGCGAACTGCCCTATAAACTGAAAATTGACACCCGGCTGGCCAAAGCCTGTGTCAGTGCGACCGGCACAATCGGAGTCAAGTCCAAGGCAGTCAATTATGATGGGTTTCCGATTGATACGGGAACAATTGTCGCTACGAATTTCCTGAATCCGGGCGGCAAAATTCCGATGGTGCTGGCCTCGAACAATCTTTACCACGATTTTGCGCTGACCGAGAAACTCGGACGCCTGGCAGCGAGATTGGCCGGCAAACAGAAAAAACGGGTGGCCGTGGTAGGCGTGGGAAATTTTTCCGGCGCATTCTTCCGGCACGAGATCGATATTGCCAAAGACAAAATCGCCGCCCCGAAATATGACCGCTGGAATAAAAAGATACTGGCTCTGTTGCAAGCCGGTGACGGGAAAGGGCTGTCTGCCGCCCTGCCCGAGTTTGCCGCAAAAGGGCAGGCCGACATGGGCTTTAAGCACGGCGCCTGGGTATTGGGCGCCCTGGGCGGAAAGTTCACCGGCGCGCAGGTGCATGCCTATGGCCCGCTCTACGGCAGCGGCGGCGCGGTGGTGGAGTTTGTTCTATGAGCAGGTCGGATGAGTGGAGCGTACTCCGACAAGGGGCTGTGTAGCTGCCCGTCATTCCTGCTTTCGCAGGAATCCAGGTTTCCCGCCCCCGGCCAAGCCCTTCGACTTCGCTCCGCTCAGGGCGAACGTGGGCCGTTTGTGCTGAGCGTAGCCCGGCAGGGCGGAGTCGAAGCATGGATGCCGGATCACGTCCGGCATGACGGGAGCCCCCTGCACGGCGAGAACCTAGTGTGAAATGTGCCAGTCCAGCGGAGGTAACCATGTTCACAGGTGCAGTGTGTGGAGCCGCGGAGAGTCGCGAGGAACTGGTTAACGAAGTCTTTCAGGTTGACGAGAAATACGTCCGGATCGATCATATTCCTGCCCGTGTATGCACTCGTTGCGGAGACGAGACCTTTAGCCGCGAGACGACGGAAAAGGTCCGTCTACTGGTCCATGGGCAAGCGAAACCGACGAATTATATCCATGCGACGCAGGAGGATGCCATGTCCGATCTCATCGATATTCTAGGACGTTTTAACAGGAAAGAGAGATTTTTCCTCGTCGACGAAGCCCTGGGCAATAGGGACTTTCTCCTATCAGGGGATTTCCGAAAAAGACTCAGTGAAGCTAGTAAAATTCCAATACCTGCCGATGCTTTCGTAGCGATGGACTATCACCTGGATTGGATAGCCGCCAGTCTCGCGTATCATGCGAATCCAAACGAGAGTGACATCTTTTCCAATGAAGATGGCATAGTTAAAGGAAGTCAAGAAGACAGCGATTTGCTGGTGGCGTTCATAAAGGATGGGGTTTATCACTTGGTCTTCCTGGAGGCCAAAGGGTATTCCGGTTGGAGTAACAACCAGATGAAGTCAAAGGCGGAACGACTGAGGCTTATATTTGGAGACAATGGAAATAAGTATCCCAAAGTGAATCCATACTTCTGCATGATGTCATCGTCACGGCCCAGTCTATTGAACACCGACGATTGGGCGGCGTGGATGAGCAAAGGCGGCACTCCCCGTTGGTTGCCGCTAAGTCTTCCTAATGACAGGAGCAAGGTCACTCGTTGCGATTCCGATGGGAAGTCTTCAGATTCGGGAGGCCACTTTTGCATAAAGAGGGGATAGCATTGATGCCAAGAGTAATGATTTTCGTTGACCAAGCGAACTTCTACCACGCAGCGCAATCGCGAGGAAAGCCCGCAGACCTAATTAAATTGAAAGAGTATTTAGCACACCCCGACAAAGGCAGAATACTAATCGAAATGGTCGTCTATTTCGGCTTCCCCCCTGTCATAAAAGAAGAAGACATGCCTCCGAGGTGGAAGGAAATCAGGGGCAGGCTCTACCGGACAAAAGACGCCTTAGAACACAAGGGTATCATGACCGTGGTCCACCATGGCAAGTGGACGGACGAGCGTGACGCGGACGGGAGCCCCTATTTTTCGGCTAACGTTGATGTGCTGATGGCTATGGATGCCTTGGAGTTCGCAATCGATGTAAATCCAGACGTGGTTGTGTTGGTGACAGGCGATCAGGATTTTGCCTATCTTGCGGAGAAATTGCGTAGAAAAGGTATACGGGTAGAGGCGGCAAACATAGGGGGCCAGATGGCCGCTAATCTCAAGAAATCGGTCAACGCCTTCATAGATTTGGATGACTTTTTCAACGGACTATCGATCGGAAGCCCGGCCCCTGTTTGATGACGCTCTGCTAATCCGACCTAATCTTCTTCCGCTCGTGCTCGGATGGCAGTACATCCGCACGGGCCGTCTCCTTCGACGGTCCGCGCCAATTTAACAGCCTGGCTGTTCCGCTTCTGCCTGCATGTCCTGATGCGCGAACGAGAGCGGACACGGCTTGCCCACCCCGTCGAGCCCGACGGCGTAGACCAGCCGTCCGTAGCCAATAAAAATCGCCATACGCCAGCCCAGGGCCATGATCTCGGGCTCGCTGTAATGGGTCCGCAACTCGTCAAACAAATCCTGGGAGACCTGTTTATGATCGCGGGCCAGGGTGTCCGCAAAGCGCAGGGCGGCTTTCTCACGCGGCGTGAACAGATCGCTGTCCTGAAAATGGGGCAGGGCGTGAATCATTTCTTCCGTCAGACCCTGTTGCCTCGCCGAGGCATACACGGCCGTCATTCAAAGCTGGCATTCGTTGATCTGGGCCACCTTGTGGCGAATCAGTTCGGTCAGCTTCACGCTGATCCCATCGGCGTCGACCATAATATGCGAGTAGTAAAACTCGACGAAGTGTTTATAGAGGTCCGGGGTATGGGCAAAGACCTGTATCCATTCCGACCCGCCGAGGGCCGCGTCGCTCTGCTGCATGGTTTTTTGCAGCTCGGGGTCAACCTTCTCGAACGGTACCTTGCTGACACGTAGCATCGATCTCCCTCCTTGCTGTGCAGTGGGTTTCCTTGTGCCAATAAACCAATGCGGACGCATTTGGAAGAGCTTAGTCCGGTAGATTCTCGATGGTCAGGGGCTCAACGGCTTCCGCCAAGGGAAACCCGAAAATTCGTGAGTAAAAATACAACTCGCCGTCCAAGGCGCGTTTGATATTCTCGGCCTTGCGAAAGCCGTGCTGTTCGCCCGCAAACAGCACATAGGCGACCGGCAGCCCTTTCGCCCTGAGGGCCGCCACCATCAGCTCGGCCTGATTCGGCGGGACGATCTTGTCTTCCGCGCCCTGGAAGACGATCAACGGACACGAGAGCTGCTGGGTAAAATGAACCGGCGAGCGCGCCTGATAGACGTCCCGTCTTTCCGGGTAGGGTCCGACCAGATTGTCCGGGTAGCGCGACTCGAACTTATGGGTGTCGCGCGCCAACGCTTCGAGGTCGCTGATCCCGTAATGGCTCGCCCCGGCCCGAAACGTATTGCGAAAGGTCAATGCGCACAGGGTCGTATAGCCCCCGGCGCTGCCGCCGGTAATGGTCAGCCGCTCGGCATCGACCTCGCCACGGGCGACCAGATAGTTCGCACCGTTGACGCAGTCGTCCACATCGACAATCCCCCAGTGGCCGTTCAGGCGTTGCCGATAGGCCCGCCCATAACCACTGCTGCCCCCATAGTTCACGTCCAGAACGGCAAAGCCGCGACTCGTCCAGTATTGAATGCGAAGATCAAGCGCCGTCTGCGCGGCCGAGGTCGGTCCGCCGTGGCTTTTGACGACCAGCGGCGGGCGTTCCTCTTGTGGAGCAACGTAGTCAGCGTTTGTGGGCGGATAGAACAGACCGTACGCGGTCCGGTCGTGTTCGGTTGGAAAGGCAACGGCCTGGGGCGCTGAAAGATAACCAGGGTCCAGGTCGAGTTGGCTGGATTGACGCAGGACGGTACAGGCGTGTGTTTCCAGGTCGAGTTGGACGACCGCGGGCGGAGCGCTTGGCGAGCCCGCCAGAAACACCGCCCTACCGGCTGAAGCGTGTACTCCACTCACTTCGGTATACGGCAGCGCAATGGTGCCGCACTGCCGCGTCCCCGGATCAAGGCTGGCCATATGCCAGGTTCCGTTTTCCGCGTAGGTGCAGAGAATCCGGTTGGCAGAAGCGAAGGCATAGGTCGCCATACCAAACATCCACTGCGGTTGGCCAAAATCCGCGGTCTTTTCCCACAGAGCCTCAATGCTGCCGTTACGGACTCGATACAGATTCCACCAGCCGGAGCGATCCGACACAAAGTATAAGATGCCGAGCGGAGACCACTCGGGCTGAAAAATGGACTCCGCGTCGCCGCCGGCCACCCGCCTGACTTCCGCCAGGAAACCGTCCGAGCGGACCGTCCCCACCCATAGCTCGGTGCCGTCCCAGGGCATACGCGGATGGTTCCACGACAGCCAGGCGAGCTGGGTGCCATCCGGGTTGAGCCGGGGGTTGGAATAAAAATCACTCCCGGAGACGATAACTGTCTCTTCCCCGCTGGCGAGATCAATACTGACCAGGGTATTCACCGCTTCCTGTCCCGCCCGCCGGTGATCTTCGCGCACGCAGATCAAACGGCTGCGCTGGGTGTCAACAATGGCGTCGGCATAGCGCAGACCGTCTGCTGTGGTTAGGGGCGTGGGCTCGGCCGCTCCGGTCTGACGATACAGCCGCTGATCCGCAAAATTTGAAAAATAGAGTGCGCCGTCCCGGACGGCATACACCCCGCCCCCATACTCATGCACGCGCGTTCGGGCATTGAAGGGCGCCGGTGTCAGGTCCGCTATGGTTCCGGCCGGCGTGCGTCGCACAATGACATTCCGCCCGCCCTCGGTCGGGCGCTGTTCTATCCAGTACACCGCCTCCCCGTCCAGCCGAACCTGGCCCAAGCCCACTGTTCCGGCCACGATCAGGTCTGATGTGATAGGCGATTTCCACGAACCGTACGGGGCCATTTTTTTGTCAGGCATTGATCTCCTCATTAGGTTTTGAAGGAAGAGACTGAATAGCAATCCAGGTGCGTGTCAAGGTCTGGACTTTTCTCATTTTGTGCGTTTTTGTGAAATCCATAGAGAGAAGAGGAGGACAGAGTATGCAGTCTGCCTTACGTATCAAGACCACGGTGCTCCCAGGAGGAAAAATTGAGGTTGTTGATGAAACCCTCCAAGCAGGAGAGGCTGTAGACGTTATCGTTCTCCCCCAGCGAGCATCAACCGCTCGTCAATCGGCTGTCGATATTTTAGCCGGAGCACCAGGGCGACGTCTCTTTCACACGGCAGAAGAGGTCGATGCCTCCATCAAAAAAGAGCGCGACGCATGGGATCGTTGACTCTTCCCGCTATTGGTCCCATTTATCTTGATGCCACTGGATTTATCTATAGCGTCGAGCGGATTGAACCGTACCCGAACTTTGCTCGAACCATTGTGGCAGCAAGCCCAAGAAGGACAGTTTCAAATCGTCAGCAGTGAATTAACACTGCTCGAAACTCTTGTGAAGCCTTTCCAAAAGGGAGACGCACTACTCGAAAATATCTTTCGCGCCCTCTTTGTATCGCGTGAAGTGCAACTCATTCCCGCTACGACCGCCATCTGGGAACAGGCGGCACGTCTTCGAGCCTCGCTCAACTTAAAGACTCCAGATGCACCATATGCCGCCTCTGCTCTTGCGGTTGGCAGCACGCTGCTGCTCACCAATGATCCGGACCTTCGTCGGATTCCAGATGTGCCGGTCACTGTTCTCGGCGACGTGGTCAGCTGAACCCTCCCTCCTAGTTTTCCCTTTACTCCTCCCCGTCCGCAGCGCTATGCTTCCCGGCAGCAACTCCAAGGAGGCCTTGTATGGAAACGGTTCAGCCCTCGGCGTGCGGGTTTGACGCGGCACGACTCGACCATTTCGTGGCGTGTGTGCAGAACGATATTGAACGGGAACAGTATGACGGAGCGGTCGTTATTGTGGCGCGGGGGGGACAAGTCGTGTTGCACCAGGCGCTCGGTTTTGCCGAACGGACCAGCCGGCGCGCCATGCAAGAGGACGATGTTTTCTATCTCTTTTCCGTGACAAAGGCACTGACCGCCACCGCGATTCTTGCCCGCGTTGACCGGGGACAACTCGCCCTGACAACGCGTGTGGCCGAGATTATTCCCGAATTTGCGAGCAAGGGAAAACAGCGGGTGACTATCGCTCAGCTTCTGACCCATACCGCCGGCATGTCGGCCGGGTTTCCGCCCGTAGCCCAGGAGATGATGGGTAATCTTGAAGCAGTGGTCGCCGCGATCTGTCAGCAGGGGCTGGATGCCCTGCCCGGAGAGATTGTCAGCTATAGCCCGATTACCGCCCATGCGGTCCTGGGCGAAGTGGTTCGTCGGCTTGATGGAGGAGAGCGGTCGCTACGACAGATTTTTGCGGAGGATATCTTTACTCCATTGCGGATGCCCGATACGGCCCTGGGTCTGCGGCCTGACCTGGCCGAGCGCAGGGTTCCGGTTGTGGTGCGAGACCGGCGGGAAGGGCTCTTTCCGCCGGAAGTCCTTGAAGGCTTCAACGTCATGCTTCAGGAGGACACGGAAATTCCGGGTGGCGGCGGGGTGGGAACTGCCGCCGATATCTTCCGCTTTGCGGAAATGCTGCGGCGTGGCGGAGAGCTGGAAGGAGCCCGCGTCTTATCGCCGGCTGTCATTCGTCTGGCCGCGACAAACCATACCGGTCTCAGGCCCAATAATCTGTGGAATTACACCAGGGAAGTCCGGAACTGGGATGAGTTCCCGGCGTCGCTCGGCCTGGGCTTTTTCGTGCGCGGCACAGGCATCTTTCCCACCTATTTCGGGACGCTGGCGTCGCCCAACACGTTTGGGGCGGTCGGGGCGGGCTCAACCCTGTTCTGGATCGATCCGGAGCGTGACATCACCTGTGTGTGCCTGACCGCCGGAGCCCAGGAAGAGTCGTACAGCATGGAGCGCTTCCAACGTCTGTCCGATCTCGTTCTCAGCGCGGTTGTGGAGTAAGCCTGTCCTGAGCCCGGTCGAAGGGCCCGCCGCCCGCATGATTACCGAAGCGCAGCTCCAGCAGATCTTTACCCCGCTGACCGGGGACCCGTCCCCACGTGTTTGCCGGACGCTGTCGGGCAATATCAATACCATCCTCAAGGTTGAAGCCAACGGACGGATGTATGGCCTGCGTATTCGGAGCCAGGAGCAGGTCTATCGCTACGAGCCGGACCTGATGAAAGAGGTCTTCATCAGTTGGCTGCTCGACCTCACTCATGCCGGGGCGGGCGATACGGAAAAGGCGCGGGCGCTGAGCCAACTGCGGGAGGCTCAGCGTGGGGCCGGCCGCAAGAGTTCCGGTATTGAGCCCACCGGACTGGCCTTTGACTGGAGTCGGCAAATCTTGCCGCAGCCGTATTTCGTGTATGAGTGGATCGAAGGTGAGCCGCTGTGGGATGACCCGGACGCGCAATTATACCGGGCTGCGGGCCACGCGCTGGCAAGCCTGCATCAGGTGCGGTTCGATGCCTTTTATGCCGATTTTTTTGCCATAGGCAACGCTCCGCAGGCCTGGGTGGATCGCTTTCGGACCGCACTGGCCAAGGAGGTCGGCGAAGCGCGCAGCCGACTCAGCCCGACGCTCTCGCACGCGGTAGAGCATATTCCCCTGCCGACCACGCTGCCGTTCTCTCCCTGTCTTATCCACAACGATTTCTCACCGGGCAATATTCTTGTTCGGGACGGGCGGCTCGCGGCGGTTATTGATTGGGATAATGCGGTCGTGGACGTGGCTCCGCTCGATTTTGTAAAGATGAAATACTGGACGGCCAAAGACGGCCAAGGTCAACTCGGCCACAACCCCGCCCTCTTCCAGGCGTTTGTCACGGGTTATGGTCCCCGCGGTATTGAAATTGTCGAGTCGGAGACCTTTGCCTGGTACGAATTATTATGGCTGTTGCGCGTATGGAATTTTGAAATATCCAAGCAGGAACGCGGGCTGGAGCGTGCCTCCGGCTACCCGGCCGCGGCCGAGTATGCCACAGCGCTGGAGGGAGCTATTGGCCGATTGAACGCTCGCTACGGCTCTTCGAGTCCCACCTCCTAATCGGCTCCTTTAAAAAGATGAGAAACGACTCGAAAACCGGTATAATGATTTCTACCTATGAGTCAGGTCGCCGAAGACCGTGAAGAGAGCGCTTCTCCTGAAGAAGTGCAGACCGAGACCGTAGTCCCGCGCCGGCTCCCGCGTTGGAAGATCGCTCTGGTCAGCCTCGCTCTGCTAATGGGTGTGGCCGGCATGGTGCTGCATCCTCAGTCGCCTTCAGGCGTTCAGGAAACGCGGACTGTGGGGAATCTCTCTGTCTCTGGAACCGATACGCTGCCGGACCCACCGACTTTTCAGTCTGCCCCGGTTCCAGCCTTTGATCCGGACTCCGATATGATGGAGGAAACGACTGAAGAGCCTCTCCCTCCGGACTGGGAGAGGCGGCTGGAGGACTGGTCTCCCTTGCTCACGAAACTGGGCTTCAGTTTTGTCGTCGGATTCAGCATCGGTTATGTGCTGCTGATCTTCCTGCGCACGACCGCTTTTCTGGCCGGCTTAATCATGCTGGCCCTGTTTGGGTTGCAGTATCTCGGCGTACTGTATCTCGACTGGCAGAATATCGAGACGAGTTATCAGTCGATTCTGAGTTGGGTGTTGCCCAGGGCAGAAAACTTTCGGGATTTTATTACGCACAACCTCTCTTCGTCCGGTATGGCGGCGATGGGGATTCTGACGGGTTTGACCCGACGCTAGGGGGCTGGGGGGAGTATCTCCCCTTGAGATCAATGGCCAATTTCAAAACACACCTTGGTGTCGCCGCGGTGGGGAGCGGACTCCTGGCAACGGTCTGTTTGGGCGCGGGGATGAGCAGCCCGCAAGAAGTCGTCACCCTGTCCGTGGTCGGGACGGTCGGCGGACTCCTGCCGGACATCGATCTCGACCACTCCAGTCCGACCAAGCTGATCTTTACCGCCCTGGCCATTGTGTTTGCCTTTCTGGCCGCGTTCAATCGAGTCGCCAGCTACTCGATCATCGAACTCTGGATCGTCTGGGGGGTGGCGTATGGCGCAGTCCGCTATCTCGCCCTGGGCGTCTTCTCTGCGCTGACGGTCCATCGCGGTATTTTTCATTCGCTGGTAGCTGCCCTCTTTTTCTGGTTCCTGGCCACCAGCCTGAGCTATTATCTGTTTGCCCTGAGTGCGCTGTTCGCCTGGTCCATCGGTTTTTTTCTCTTTTTTGGCTATATCGTCCATCTGCTGCTCGACGAGCTTTTCAGCGTGGACCTCTTGAACTCGCGCCTCAAAAGCTCATTCGGGACCGCGCTCAAAATCGCCGATTTTCACAACGCGCGGACCTCTCTGTTGATGACGGCTGCGGCGCTGCTCATGTTCTTTTCGACCCCGAGTGCCCAGCCCTTCCTCGACTGGGTCACCAACAAACAAACCTACCTCAATATTGCCGACCGATTTCTTCCCGAAGCGCTGTGGTTTGTGCTGTAGTTTGTCCCTCCTCTTGACCCGATCTGGACGGCGGGTCATCATGCTCCGGCTTGATTTCCTACGAGAGAGCAAAAACCGATTCTATGCTAGGACTTTCATGTTAGGGCAGCTTGGGGCGGTGTGGGGAATTGGTGGTGTTATCCTCTTACTGGTCTATTCCATCGCCCGACTCTCCGTCATTACGTTGGATGCCTTTCACTACGAGTTCTCCTGGTACCACTGGCTGGCGCTCGGCCTGAACGTCGGCTGGATGGCCTATTCGGAAGGCTATTACGGCTTTCAGTGCGGCTTTGCACCGCGAGTCGCAGCCCGTGCAAAATATCTGGCCGCCTATCCGAGTCCGCTGTGTGCATTGTTAGCGCCGGTCTTTTGCATGGGCTATTTCTCCATTCACCGACCCCGACAAATCTTCGTCTTCGTTCTCACCGCCATGATCGTCGCCTTTGTCCTGGTCATCCCCTATCTGGCTCAGCCGTGGCGCGGCATTGTCGATGCCGGCGTGGTCGTCGGCTTGCTCTGGGGGTTGATTACCATTGTGGTGTTTGCCTTTCAGGCCTTTACGTCGGATGATTTTTCGTATTCGCCCGAGGTGCCGGGCTATACACTGGAGTAACGGTCCGTTCTTCCTTGCCGTATCATGGATGCCATAAATCTTGTTCTCCCACTCATCGCGCTCGCGATCTCTGTTCTTTTGCTGCTCCCAGCAATCAAGGAGAACGCCGTCTGGAGAGCGAGCGTCACGCCGTTGGCCTCGATCATTGGCAGTGGCCTTTTGGTTGTTGCGCCGCTGCTCGCCCTGGTCGTCGGCTGGGCCGCTCCTCTGGCGATGCTGGCCATCGTCGTCATTGCTTATGGGCTGGGTGAAATTTCGCGCTTCAATATTCGTCATGGCGAGCCCTTGCTACAAAGCGGCGAAGCGCCCGCCCTGCTGGTAACGACCGAGCGTATCGCGAATATTGTCCTTTCGTTGGCCTACATCGTATCCGTTGCGTTTTACGTGAGGCTGTTGGCCTCCTTTGTGTTCAGATTTGCTGGGGTGGACACGGAAGTCGGCGCACAAGTATTGACCACGCTGATCTTGCTATTTATCGGCTATACCGGTTGGCGGTGGGGTCTGGGGGGCTTGGTCCGTATAGAGGAGTATTCGAGTATAAAGCTGGCGATCATCGTGGCCCTGCTGTTCGGACTGGTCAATTATGATGCTTCTGTCGATTTTTCGATTCGTGATTTTCCGGCGCCCTCGGTCTCAGCCTGGGAACAACTTTGTCAACTCGCCGGCATGTTATTGGTGGTTCAGGGCTTTGAGACGTCACGCTATCTTGGCAGCGAATTCTCTGCGGAACTGCGTATCAGGAGTATGCGTTTCGCCCAGCTCATCTCGGGCCTGCTCTATGTGGCCTTCATTGTCATGTGCATGCCGCTCCTTCTGGGTCTGGACGGTCTGCAAGTGGACGAGACGGCAATTATCGGTCTCTCGGGTCACATCGCGCCGATCCTACCGGCCATGCTCGTTTTGGCCGCCACGATAAGCCAATTCAGCGCGGCAGTGGCCGATACGGCCGGCGCCGGTGGACTGGTCAAAGAGGAAAGCCGAGGTCGGATACCAGTGAGATACGCCTATGTGGCGGTGATCGGTTTGGGTATTGCATTGGTCTGGATGACCAATGTGTTCGAGATCATCGCCCTGGCCTCGCGGGCCTTTGCCGCCTATTACCTGTCGCAGGCTCTGACCGCGTTTCAGATTGCCGGCCATAGACCTGAGGGCCGGTCACGCCGGCTCGGCAGGATTGCTACAGCCCTGGCCTCCGTTCTGTTGGTCTGGGTCGTCATCTTTGCCGCGCCCGCGGAGTAGTCCGAAGCATTGACCTTGGACCGACTCCCCCTTGCGCCCGGTGCCCGTCGCTTGACAGTGCTGGACGGCTTCAGGCAAAACCAGAACTGGAAACCAACCTGTACCGAGGAGAAAACTCATGTCAGGACCGTTGGCTGGTTATCGCGTTATTGATGTCACCCAGATGTTGTCAGGCCCTATGGCCACCATGATGCTGGGCGACCAGGGGGCGGATGTCATCAAGGTCGAACCGCCGGACACGGGCGACCTGACCCGTGCCCTTGGTGGCAAGTCGCGGCCCATCTCCCCGTTTTTTTCCACCCTGAATCGGAATAAGCGCTCGGTGGTCCTGAATCTGAAAGACGAAAAGGGCGTCGGGTTGCTCAAGGGTCTCGTCGCTGGCGCCGATGTGTTTGTCCAGAATTTCCGGCCCGGCATAGCCGAGCGGATGGGGATTGGTGAGGACGTCCTGCGCAAGGTGAAACCGAACCTCATCTATGTGTCCATCAGCGGCTTTGGCGAAAAAGGACCGTATGTCGGCAAGCGCGTCTATGATCCGGTCATCCAGGCGCTGTCCGGTCTGGCCGATATTCAGGCCGACCCGGACACCGGCCGGCCGCGTATGATGCGGCTCATCATTCCCGACAAGGTCACGGCCCTGACCGCGGCCCAGGCCATTACCGCCGCCCTCCTGGCCAGGGAACGGACCGGGGAGGGGCAGCACGTCCGGCTCGCCATGCTGGATGCGGTCGTCTCGTTTCTGTGGCATGAGGGCATGACGCAGTACACCTTCATGGGCTCGGACATCGGGCCGGCCCGACCGGCTGACACGCGGGATATGGTCTTTGAGACCGCAGACGGCTATATCACCGCGGCGGCGGTCTCGGACAAGGAATGGCAGGGTATGACGCGCGCCCTGGAGCGGCCCGAATGGCTGGAAGACGCCCGGTTCAGCACGCCTGCCGGGCGGGTCAAATACGCCGACGTACGTTTGGATCTGACGGCAGAGGTCTTGAAAGAAAAAGACTCGGCCGAATGGCTGGAACGCCTTGATGCCGAGCAGGTGCCGTGCGCTCCGGTCAATCGCAAGGCCGACGTACTGACCGACCCGCAGGTTGCGGCTAACAAGCTGATTGTTGAATCCGACCATCCGCACGCCGGTCACATGCGCCAGGCCCGCCCGGCCGCGCGATTCGAGGGCACGCCCGCGGAACTCCTGCGTCAGCCCGCCCCGTTGCTGGGCGAACAGACCGACACGATTCTGGCCGAACTGGGCCTGTCTGCGGACGCCCTGGCCGAGTTGCGCGAGGCCGGCACGATTGCCTGACCGAAGAGGGTGGCATGGTGAAGCGGTGACTGAGGGTTAGCAGCAATAATGCTACCCTAAGATGAGGACAGCATGACACCAGAGCTGATTGCTATCATCGCTGCAACCGTGGCCCTCGCCGGGCTTATTCTGAACGGCAATCGTGGCCTGACCCAGCGTATGGACCGTCTGGAGGATCGGCTTGCAAGCGTGGAACGCCAGCAAGCCCACTTGGCGGGATTACTTGAGGGGCTTCGGGAAGCTATCAGCGGCCACCGTGTCGCCTGAGCACTGCCTATGCTCTCCCACCATCAAGTAGGGGCGGATCAAGGCTTCTCAGGCTGAACGCCGCAAGCGGCCGGCCTTCCAGAGCAGGATCAGCAGCCCGACCCAGAACACCTGGGCACCAATAGCCGCGGCCCACAGAAACCAGGCCAGCTTGCCGACAAGGGCACACAGCAGCACGAGCAGAGAATAGTCACGGCTGGTCAGCAGCCCGCCGACCATTTTTTCAATCCAGACATCCTCCCAGCCGCCCCGCTCCCGTCCGGCGTCTTCGGTTTTCTCGGCTCGGGTCACCAATGGGAAGGAGATGAACGCGGCTGCGGCCAGCAGGCCGCCGAGCAGCGGAGCAGCGGCCAGCCCGTCCTGTTTCCAGACCGCCACCCCGACCCCGAGAAAGATGGCAATATGGACCACCGTATCCAGGGTGATGTCGAGCCACTGTCCCAGTGGTGATTCCAGCATTTTGACGCGTGCTACCTCGCCGTCCACGCAGTCAAGGACGGTCGAGAACTGAAGCAATAGCGACCCAATCACCGGCCCGCCATAACTGCCAAGCAGGAAGCAGCTTGCGCCCAGCAGTCCGGTCAGAAATGAGAGGATGGTAATCTGATTGGGTGTCAGCGGGGTGCGAAGGAAAAGGCGGGTGAGCAGCCGGGAGCACCTGCGATTGAGATAGGTATCAACCAGACCGTCGCGCGGATTTTCCAAGGTGAGCAGAAAGGCTTTCTCAACCGCACCAGGGTCGTCCTGTTGAGTCAAACGATACAAGAAGTGCTGACCGGGGGACCGCACCGGAAGCTGTTCGGTATACTCTTGCGGCAGGCGGCCCTCCTGGGTCCAGGTCGCCAGCAGCGAAGGGAGCTGCGAAACAGGGACAACCGCCAGGCTTGCATGATTGGAGTCAAAGTGTATCTGCCAACCGTCCTTGCCTTCTTTCTCTACATCCTGAATCAGGGCCGGGCGGAAAAGCGTATCGCACGAGGAAACCAGACAGCGCCCCACCCCGGAAGGGATATTCTCCGGCAGCGGACCGTGCGGTGTGACCCATACCAGGTCTACGGTGAGCCGCGGGTCGTTTTCCAGCGAGCGTTGTAGGGCTGCCGTTTCTTCATGGTGGGCCAATACGTAGCAGACCCGTGCGCCCACTTGCTGGGCGGTCAGCAGCGCCCGTTTCAGCAGCGAGAGCCCGCCAAAACGTATTAGTGGAGACGGGGCACCCTCTCTTCCGGTTGAGATCACAGCAGTATGAACCATACGTAACCCAAACCGATATAGACGGATGCTGCTACTGGCAAGCAGGGCCGAGTGTCCTTGATTGCCTCGGTTTGCTTGAACGCCTAGGATGCACTCAGAATGAGGACGGAACGATCTACTATGAAGAGTAAACGTGCCCAGCTTTTTCGTATGGTTGGAGGACACCTTTACTCTTTGAAGCACTGGTCTGCGGTGTCCCGCCTGGTCGTGTGCGGGCTGAGTGGCCTGCTTCTGATCGCCTGTGCTACGGAAAAAAAAGATTTTATGGCCTCGGCAAGAGAGTTTGAAAGTCGCACCCTGTTTGCCCCGGCTATAGAAGAGTACAAAGACGCCATCGAAGAGAATCCCAATAACGCCGAAGCCTATTATCGCATTGGGGCCTTGGCCAACGAGATCGGCAATACGGAGTTTGCGGCCCAAAAGTTTCGCCAGGCTCTGAATATCGATGCCAACCATCCGGGCGCGAAACGAGCGCTGACAACCTACCATATCAACCGTGGGACCATTGCCCGACAACAGGGTCGGCTGAGCGCGGCGCGGAGCGAGCTGCAAGCCGCGGTGCGGGTTGATCCCCGCTCAAGCGTGGCCCAGCTTGAGCTCGGGCGGGTCCACGAAGCAGAGGGCCGCCTCGACGAGGCCATGCAGGCCTATACCGCCTCGGCCGAGGCCGACCCGCAAAACATTGATACCCAACTGGCACTCGGACGGGGCTATCTCGCCCAAAAGCAGTACGCCGAGGCCGTGACGGCGCTGAAGGCGGTGATGGATGCCAACCCGGACAGGGCGGAAGCTTATATCGGTCTGGGGGAAGCCTATTTTCACCAGGGCCGGAAACAGGCGGCCCAGCAGGCCTTTGAGCAGGCGATTCGGCACTACCTGCTCAAAGGGCGGCGCGACCTGGCCAAACAGGTCAAAGAGCAGGCGGACGCCCTCTTCCCAAAAGTTTCAGAGACCAAAAAATAAATCATTCGGTCCGAACCGCTCACCGCTCCGGGGCAATGTCTTCGAGCGTGCGGCCGCTGGTCTCGGGAAAGACCAGTGCGACCAGCACCGGGGTGAAGAGCATGAGCAGGACCAGGGTTGAAATCGCTGGCCAGTGCGACTGATACACGCCGTACAAGACCGATTCGAGCATCAGCCCGATGCTTCCCCCCACCGTTGCAATAATCACCCGCACTCCAGCAGCCGTTGAGCGGTAGGAGGTCGGGAAGAGTTCGGAGCCGTAGGCAGCCAGCACGACGTTGACGCCGAGCAGGGTAAAAATCATCAAGACCCAACTGGGCACCACAAACAGGGCCGGCACGTTATAGTAGGCAAGGGTGAACGTCACCTGCCCAATCAGAAAGCCAATCGTGACTTTCTTCCGTCCGATGCGATCGCTCAGCCAACCGGCGAACGTATTACCCACAATCGCAAACGCCCCGGCCCCAAACGTCATCAGGCCCACGCCGCCCGGTGTCCAGCCGTGGACGTCCTGGAGATATTTGGGGCCGAAAAAATTGGCCGCCGACTCGGCAATGGCAACCACAAACAAAACCGAGGTCACGGCCAGCAGCCGGCCCGGGTACATGTGCACAAGATTCACCAGGGGCTGCAACATGGTGTCCGTGCGTTGCTGGCGATGGGCTTCAAAACGAGCGGTTTCGGGCAGCGCGCGACGCCAGTAGGCAAGCAGTAGCAGGGGCCCCAGCCCAACCAGATACAGACCCCGCCAGCCATTTTCCATATGTCCGACCAGGGCAAAGAGCAGCGCGGCCAGCCCCGCACCCGTAGACTGGATGGCGGCTAACGCACCAACTCCCCACCCACGGACTTCGGGGTCAAATTCCTCGGCAATGACGACGACCGCCAGCAGTGACTCGGCCACGGCAAAGGTCCGGGCGAAAAACTGGCACATCACAAAAATGGCAGCATTGGGTGAAAAAGCGGTGGCACCCGTGAACAGGGTATAGGCCAGAATGGTGAACAGCAGCACTCGCCGTCGGCCGATACGGTCGGCGACCAGGGCGACGCCAAAGGCCGGCAGCGCCCCAAAACGGACAATGGAACCCAGATAGCCAAGCTGGTCTTCGGCTATCCCCAGTCCGGTCTGTATCTGTTTGAGGGACAGAGTGAACAGATACAGGTCGTACATCTCAAAAAAAGAGGCTGCCGCCACCAGGCCCAGAACGCGCCACTGCCGGCGGGTCAGGGCCGGCGGACGGCCCAGAAACCAGGCGAACCGCAGCCAACCGGGTCGATAGGCGCGGTCCGTCTCAACAGACGGAATCGGTTGGCGATGGGTCGGGTCGGACATGGAGGAAAGCTTTCGGCTGCTGGTCTATGCGCATTCTTGAGTCTAGGGGTTATACAACCTGGCCTCTAGTAGGGAACGCTCCGAAAATGCTAAAGGGAGGAAATGTGTCCAGCTTTTACCGCTGTGGAAAGGACACGCTTCCTCTTCACAGGTTAGCGTTTACAGGAAAGCAAAGGAGGGAATCTGCATGGCTACTGCTGCACTCGACGCACCGCTGACAAACGGAGCGGACCGGACCTGGCACGAGAAGTACAACTTTGACACCGCCCCCATTCCGATTGAGCCGTATATCTCCGAGGACTATTTCAGGCTCGAACAGGAGCGCGTCTTTCGGAAAGTCTGGCTGAATGTCGGTCGGGTTGAACAGATTCCGAATCCCGGCGATTATTTTGTCAAAGACCTGCCCATGTGTCGCACCTCTCTTATTGTGACCCGTGACAAACAGGGCCAGGTCCATGCCTTCCACAATATGTGTGCCCACCGCGGCAATAAGGTGGTGTGGAATAGCGGCGGTTCCTGTCAGAACTTCACCTGCAAATTTCACGGCTGGAGTTATGGACTCGACGGGACGCTCAAATTCGTGCCGGACGAGGAGAGCTTTTTTGATCTCAAGAAAGAACGCTTAGGGCTGACGCCGGTAGCGATTGATACCTGGGAGGGGTTTATTTTCGTCAACGTTGATCCCAACCCGACCGAAACCCTCCAGGAATATCTGGGCGAGTTTGCCGAACGGCTGAGCGGCTATCCCTTTGCCGAAACGTCCAGCCAGTGTTTTTCCTGGCAAACGGAGATCAAGTGCAACTGGAAACTGATTAAGGATGCCTTTCAGGAAGCCTACCATGTGGCCTTCCTGCATACCCGCAGCCTGCCCGACTCTTTTACCAGTCGAGACAATCCCTTTGGCCATGCGCTGGACTTCCGGCTCTTCAAACGCCACTGCCAGCTCTCCGCCTTCGGCAATCCCGAACACAAGCCCAGCCCGGTTGAGGCCCTGGCGTATAAAGCTGGAGCACTCATTATTCCTAATGAGTTCACGCGCGAATCCCTGCCGCCGGGGGTGAACCCCACCCGCGACCCGCGCTGGTCGCTCGACCTCAACATCTTTTTCCCCAATTTCTTTGTTGATGTGGGCCACGGTACATATTTTACGTATAATTTTTGGCCGTTGGCGGCTGACCGGTCCCTCTGGGAAGTGCGATCATATTTCCCAAAGGCGCAGACTGTCTCCCAGCGTTTCAGTCAGGAATACAGCAAGGTCATCTTTCGCGACATCCTTACCGAAGATGCCAGTACGATGGAGCAGACCCAGCAAGTGCTGGCCTCGGGCGCGAAAAAGGAATTCATCCTCCAAGACCAGGAACTCCTGGTGCGCTTCGGCAACCGGGTGCTGGAAGACTATATCAACGGCGCCCAGGCGCAGTAGCGCAGGAATCTCACCGCGACAGGGGCGACCTCCGGGTCGCCCTTTTTTACGCAAAGCGCTGCAAAAACGAGACGGCCGCTCGGTTGAACGCTTCCGGCGCTTCAAGGTTGACCGCATGCCCGGCGTCGGCCTCAACAACTTCCAAATGAGGTAAGGTCTGCTCGGCAAAGCGGCGGCGTGGCACAAAGCGCTCTTCTTGGGTGCCACATACCAATAGGGTCGGCACCCGATTGGTTTTCATCAATGCCGGATCAATGGGATCGGCGAGCGAGGTATAGCGCGCTGTATAGGCTGCCCCGATGGGATCGTGGCGCGTCGCGTCCGTACACAGCGCCTGTTTGAATTCCGGGGCGAGACGACGCGCATTCTTCGGATGGACGGCGATTCTTTCGAGCGCACCGGCTCCATCGCGCTTCGCCAGCGCAATCAGTTTGTCGGTCCCCGGTCGCACCTCTCGGACCCAGTCCATACTGCTGAATGCGGTCGAGGAATTGGTCACCAGGTGAGCCAGGACTCGGTCCGGATGGGTCAGGACATAGCGGAGGGTCAGGCCGGCTCCAAGCGACTGACCAATAACAAACCAGTCTGCCACGCCGAGCGCTTCCCGGATGCGTTCAAACGCCTCCACGTAGCGCTCCGGAGCGTATTCATAGGGATCGTCGGGGGCAGGCGAACGACCGTGGCCGAACAGCTCAACCACCACCGGGCGGCACACCGTAGACAGTGCCTCCAGATTGGGCAGCCACTGCGCCCGGCTTGAGAGAAAGCCGTGCAGCATCAGCGCATACGGTCCCTGTCCGGCCCGGACTTCGTAGTATGGCAGCAGCATGGACGGTGTTCTTAACACGAACGCAGGTAAGCGGGATAGTCAGCCCTGGGGAGATACGGTCTGCTTGGAAGTTCCTGTGACTGGCATTTACCATTGCTGGACGGGCGATTCGGGCGACTGCGGACAGACACCGGGACACCCTTCCTGCTGAGAATAATCCGGCAATCCCTCAATCTGAGCAGGGTTCACCGCGCTGATCAGAAAGGTACGTCTTTTATAATACAGCCGTCCTTCAAAGTGCAGCGGCAGCCCTTCGGCTGCATCACTTTGTATATATTTCATGATGGGGGCCGGTCCGGTAAAGAAGAGAAAGCGCCCAAAATGGCGGAGCACACCCGGCGCAGAGTTGCCTGCCATCCGCACCTCAACATCCCGGATGCGCATTTTCCATACTTCGCCGGCCAGACTGATTTCAAAGTACGGGTACAGCTCACCGATCTCGTCGTCCGGGCGAATTAACACACCAGTCAACCGTATCGGGACGCTCTGCGCGGCTACGCTGAGCGCGTCAGACAACAGGAACAGAGCGATAAAAAGGACACAAGCGGTCGGTCGCATACATCCTCTGTGTCTTCGGCGTCCACCTGGTGAAGACGGCTGAAGGGCGGCAAGGAATATGGAAATACTCTGGTCACATATATGGATTCTGCTACAAGGCAGAGGAATGATACAAGCAAGGAGCGACAGCACCTATGAATACTGAAGAAATCAAGAGTGCACTCAATACCGACGGCGCGGCCATGCTGTATTGGATTTGTCTGATGATTGGTGTCCTGATGTGGACGATAGGCGAACTCACTACCACCTCGCACCTCCGACAGATATCACGCGATGTCGAGAAGCTGAAGTCGCTTGTAGAGCAAGTCCAGGAGCAGACCGAGTGCGTGGAGATGGCACGCGGGACCGACCCCAAGCGCAACGTCTCCAGCCAACCGCCGACAATATGAGCAAGACAGCTCCATCATTCCTGCGAAAGTAGGAAGATGTATTGACAGCATATATCAAGAGCATCATGAGGCATCCATGCGGACCACACTCACCCTTGACCCCGATGTCGAACGGCTGCTGCAGCGGGAGATGCGGCGCACCGACAGGAGCATGAAGGCCGTCGTAAACTATGCGTTGCGAGTCGGCCTCGGCGCCCAGGGGAAGACGGTGCGATTGCCACCGTTCAAAGTCGAGCCCCACGCCTTTCACTTCAAACCCGATGTTGACGTCGACAGGCTCAATCAACTCGTGGACGAGTTGGAGGCGGAAGCGCTTTCCCGAAAGCTCGAACGGTGATCGTTCCCGACATCAACCTGTTGCTCTATGTCCACGATTCGGCATCCCGCCGACACCAAGCTGCACGTAAATGGTGGGAAGTGCTCATGAAAAGTTTGGAAAGCCAGGGTGTTGTCCATGATCGTGGCCCAACGTAGGGTAGACTTCGCGCACCTTATTCTACCCGGAGGACGACAATGAGCCTCAATATCAAGAACGATGAAACCTGCCGGCTGGCCGGTGAGCTGGCGCGTTTGACCGGCGAGACCATGACTGGCGCGATTACCGTCGCGTTGCGCGAACGCCTTGCCCGCGAGAAACGCCGGCACGATGCGGCTGTCCTTGCGCGAGAGCTGCACGCCATCGGACAGCGCTGCGCCAAACTGCTGGGGCCGGGACCGTCCTCCGTGGAGCATGGCGACCTGCTCTACGACGAGCGGGGATTGCCAAAGTGATCATCGACAGCTCGGCAGTGCTGGCGGTCCTGTTTGGCGAAGCGGATGCCGAGACCTATGAGAAGGGCATTGCGACGGCTTCGCCCTGCCGCATGTCGGTCGCCAACGTGCTGGAGATATCCATTGTCGTGGAAAGTCGCGGCGGTACGGCGGCGGGTCACGAACTCGACGTTTTTTTGGAGCGCGCCGGAATCGAACTGATACCGGTCACGATCGAACATCTGGAAGCGGCCCGGCAGGCATGGCGTCGCTTCGGCAAGGGCAATCACCCGGCAGCATTGAACTTCGGCGACTGTTTCGCTTACGCGCTGGCCAAGGTCAAGAACGAGCCTCTGCTGTTCAAGGGCAACAACTTTACCCGCACCGATGTCGAGGCGGCATGATCGAGAAAACGAGCCAGGGTCTTTATGGAAGCCTGTAGCCCCGTAGGCCGGATGAGCCGCAGGCGTAATCCGACGCCACCGGCGCTTTACTTTCGCTTTATATTTGCCTATGGATTTATACCAATACTAAGACAGCCAAGTAGCACGCGCTGTGTATATAACGTAACTATTATGTACGCTATGGCAATTACACAAGAAGGCGCATTGAAGATAGCGGCTCAGAAGGTTGGGATGAGTGAACAAGAATACCTCAGCCGTCTCAGCCAGGGTGAGAAATGGTGTACTGGATGCAAGGAATGGCACCTACAGGATGCCTTCGCAGTTGATAGAAGTAGAGGGGACGGGCTGACTGCTTCCTGTCGAACCTATCGCAACTCCAAAAGCAGGCAGGAGTACCAGCCGAAGCCACGGCCTATGAAAGGGCGGAGCTTCGTACCGGCTCGTGATGGTGACCGCCTCCAAGCCCGCCGGAGGATCAATTATTTCGTTGAAGCTGGCCTTCTACCTCATCCTAACGATCTACCATGCGCTTACTGTGGTGACGTTTGGGAAGCTAATAAGCCACGGCATGAATACCACCACCATAAAGGCTATGCGGCTGAACATCATGAGGACATAGTTGTGGTCTGCACGGCCTGTCATAGGAGAGAGGAGCATGGGAAAAACAGAGATACAATGGAGTGACTACACGTGGAACCCGGTGACAGGCTGCACAAAGATCACGCGGGGCTGTGACCACTGTTACGCTGAGCGCTTCTCCGAGCGCTTTCGGGGCGTTCCCGGACACCCCTTTGAGCACGGGTTCGATTTAACACTACGGCCTGAGCGCCTTACCCAACCACTGACGTGGAAGCGACCACGCATGATCTTTGTGAATTCCATGAGTGACCTGTTCCACAAGCGCGTGCCCACCGCATTCATCGACCAAGTGTTCGACGTAATGGAAGCGGCAGATCGGCATATTTTCCAGATATTGACGAAGCGTAGTACGCTCATGAAAAGATATGTCCAGCGCCGCTATCAATCATGTCCGGCCCCACGGCATATTTGGTGCGGAGTGTCTGTTGAAGACCACACGGCGACCGCCAGGGTCCGGCATCTTCAGCAGGCTCCTATCTCCACCCGCTTTCTTTCCATCGAGCCATTGCTCGGCTCCATAGGGGATCTAGACCTCCAGGGAATCGCTTGGGTCATCGTCGGCGGGGAGAGCGGCCCGAAGGCCCGGCCCATGCGGCCCGAGTGGGTCATCGAGGTACGGGACCGCTGTGAGCAGGAGGGCGTCCCCTTCTTTTTCAAGCAATGGGGTGGCCCGACGCCGAAAGCACGAGGACGTGTGTTGGAGGGAATCGAGTACAACGGGGTGCCGAGGTATTTGGGGGCGGAGGAAGATGGCGGATTTCAAATGGCATCCTGATGAACCTCCACCTTCGATAGAAGAGCACAGCAAGGCGAAACTCACTGTCCTGCGTGCATATCTTCGTGCTTATTTCGACAGGCTAAACGTCAATCCTTCTCGCGACGAATTCAAACTCGACCTCATTGACGGATTCTCAGGCGGCGGCGTATTTCGGGACGAGAACGACATTATGTCGGGTACGCCTCTGATTATGCTTGAGGAAACCGAAGGCGCAAGAGACCGTCTGAACCGGAAGCGCGCCAAACCCCTCCGTCTCGATTGCAAATATTATTTTATCGATGTAGAAGCTGCGCACACGAACCACCTTCGAAAAGTTTTGGACGAGCGCGGCTACCGAGTGGATGGAGAAAAAATCGTTATCCGCAATAGTCGGTTCGAAGACGCAGCTGACGATATCATTGCGGAAGTTCGCCGTCGGCAACCCCGGGCTGGTCGGTCGATTTTTCTTTTGGACCAAACCGGGTTTTCGCTGGTGGAATTGACGCTTGTCGCCCGGATTTTTCGGGAACTGTCGGCGGCGGAGGTCATACTGACGTTTGCCGCTGATGCTCTTATCAACCATCTTGCGGCAACGCCTGCGTTCATTACGGCGGTTGCTCCTCTCCAACTGACATCTGCACAGATTCATGGTCTAATCGCAGATAAGGAGGGTGGGGGTGGGCGAGCACTTGTTCAGAGAACGTTACGTGATCATATCCGCACCGTAACCGGAGCGGCTTACGATACACCCTTTTTCATCCGGCCTCGGATATCGCACCGTGCCCTGTGGTTCCTCCATCTTTCAACACATCCAATCGCCCGCGACGTAATGATTCAGCGCCATTGGGACATCTCAAATACCTTCGAGCACTATGGACATGGGGATTTCAGAATGCTGGGTTGGGATTCCTTGAAGAATTCTGAGACCCCACCCTTGTTCAATTTCCGGGAGCTTGATGAACAACGGATGCAGAAGCAACTTCTGAATGATATGCCCCAAAAGTTGTTCAGTTTGACCTCGGAAGAACCGATCTCGGTAGACGCGATGAGACGTGAGCTTGCCAATCAGACCGCTGCTCGATTCTCGGATCTCGATAAGGTCGTTCTAGAACTTTTCCAAGAGAAAGAGATCGACATTCTTCGTCCTGACGGCAAGGTTCGCTCACGTACCCTGAAACGGCTGAGTCCCTTAGACCGAATTGCGCTTCCCGCAACGTTGATGCTTCCGGGCTTCTCGCGTCGTCGCTAACTCTCAATTCGTGACAGTCCCATAGGTCGGATTATCTGTACGTAATTCGACACTGCTGTCTGATGGCCGCTCAGCTCCCAGGCGGGCTCAGCGCACCCCCTCACGCATAGACGAGGCCAAGCCCCATCACGTATGCTGGGCTCCGGTCCAATACACCTGGAAGGAGTACCCCCCTCATGCATCTCTACGATTTTCCACAGTCGCCCAACTGTCGCCGGGTGCGGATGTATCTGGCTGAAAAAGGGATCACGCTCACTCTCAAGCCGCTCGACTTATTGAGCGGAGAGCAGAGAACGTCGGCCTATCTCCGTAAGAATCCCTTTGGCGCAGTCCCGCTGCTCGAACTCGACGACGGCTCGGTCATCCCGGAATCGCTGGCTATTATCGAGTATCTGGAAGAGCTGCATCCCGACCCGCCGCTGTTTGGCACGACGCCGTTTGAACGCGCCCAGGTGCGGGCATGGGAGCGCCGGGCGGAGTTTGGGGTCTTGCTCCAGGGGACCCGCCGCTTCTTGCATACCAGCCCGTATTTTGCCGAGCGGATCGAACAGAGTCCAAAAGTTGTAGCGGAAGCCGGTCAGGTGCTCAGCGAACGGCTCTCCCTCTTCAATACGCACCTGCAAGACAACGAATGGCTGGCCGGTGCCTACTCGGTGGCGGACATCTCGCTGTTTGTTGCCATTGAATTTGCTGCCATGTCGAACTTTCAACTCGATCCGGCCTGGGAGCACGTGCAGCGCTGGTACTCGGCCATACGGCAACGTCCAAGCGCGGAGGCGTGATGCGTTTTCTCACGTATGCCGCAAATGAGATTGCCCGGCGGCTGACCCGCGGTTTTGCCCTCACCCTCAGCCTGAGCTTGTCGAAAGGCCGGGTGAGGGGTACAAGGACTGCCGATACTGCGTGAGAAGGAGAGAAATATGAAAGCCGTTGTTTTCGACCAGCTCGGTGGGCCGGAGGTTTTACAACTCGGGGATGCGCCCGACCCGGAGGTGCGGCGGGGCAAGGTGTTGATCAAGAATCATGCGGTGGGCATCAACTTCGCGGACACCCTCTTCCGCCAGGGCCAGTATGCCATGCAGCCCAAGCTGCCGGACATCCCAGGGCTTGAAGCGGCCGGAGTTGTGGAGGCGGTTGGCGACGGCGTGGAGGGAATCAAACCGGGCGACCGGGTGACTTCGATCGGCATGAAGACGTATGCCGAGTACTCGCTCGCGTCAGCCGGCCAGGTCATGGCCCTGCCCGACTCGGTCAGTTTTGAACAGGGCGCGGCCTTTCCGATTCAGGTGCTGACCGCCTACCATATGCTCTTTACCTCCCATAATCTGACTGCTGACCAGTCCGTCATCGTCCATTCGGCGGCCGGCGGTGTTGGCCTCGCCGCAGTCCAGATTGCCAAAGCGGCCGGAGCGCGGGTGATCGGCACGGTCTCGACCGATGAGAAAGCAACCCTGGCCAAGGAGTACGGCGCGGACGAAGTCATCAATTATGCCACCCAGGACTTTGCCGAGGAGACGCTCAAACTGACCGAGGGCAAAGGCGTGGATTTGATTCTCGACGCCGTGGGCAAACCAACCCTTGAGAAGGGCCTGAGCTGTCTGGCGCCGTTCGGTCATCTGATCCTCTACGGGCGGTCCGGCGGGGTGCCCGACCCGCTCAATCTGTTTGGGCTGTTCCAGAAATCCATCAAGGTCAGCGGCTTTATTCTCTATACGGTCTCGGCCATGCCGGAGGTCCATCACAAAGGTATTCGGCAGTCTCTCCAACTTATGGACGAAGGCAAACTCAAACTGCTGATCGGCAAGTCCTTTCCCCTGGCTGAAGCGGCCGAGGCCCATCGCCACATGGAATCGCGTCAGTCGGTTGGGAAACTCGTTTTGATTCCGTAGGCTGTGCGATAGCGAGACAAGGAGGCTCCGCCATGACCTGGCAAGCGCAGTGGAGCGACAAACTGGTGAGCGCAGAGGCCGCGCTCGACCGGATCACGCCGACCGACCATGTTTTTACCGCCGGCCTGACCGGGACGCCGTTCACGTTGTGTCGGGCGCTGGTCGAAAACCGGGAACGCTTGCGGGGTCTGCGCCTCAATACGCTGGTGTCTCTGTTTGACTGGAACGTGCCCGGCCTCGATGAATACTTTCATTTCGAGTCGTGGTATCTGAGCCGGCGCGAACGACCCCTGCTCCACCAGGGCAAGCTCGACTACGTGCCAGTCTCCTATTTTCGGGCGGAGGCCCTCCCTTACGGTATTGACGACCTGGACGTGTATCTGGTGGCGGTGTCGCCGCCCGACCGACACGGCAACTGTAGTTTTGGCACGAGTGTGGGCATGTCGCCGCTGATGACCCAGCAGGCCGCGCGAGTCATTGCCGAGGTTGATCCGAGTTTCATCCGAACCGGCGGGACAAACACGATTCATGTCTCAGAAATTGACTGCCTGGTCGAGCGCCAGAGTCCGCCGGCTACGCCGGTCACGCCTGAGACCTTTACTCAGGAAAAGCAGGATATGATCGACACCATCTGTATGCAGATCGCCAACGATTTGCTGGAAGACGGAGACACGATTCAGATTGGAGCGGGGGATATGACCAGCCCGCTGCTCGGCTATGTCTATGGCCGACGTGATCTCGGGATGCAGACCGAGATTATTCCGCCAGGGGTGGTGGCCCTGGTGCGGGAAGGGATCATGACCGGAACAAACAAGGCCATTCATCCGGGCAAAGTCGTGGGTACCGCCTTCCACCCCCAGTTGAGCGCCGAAGAACTGGACTTTATTGACCAGAACCCGGTCTTTGAGCTGTACGATTTCAACTATACCGATGACATTCGGCTGTTGAGCAAAGACCCGCGCTTTACGGCCATCAATAACGCCTTGAGCGTTGACCTCACCGGACAGGTCGCGTCCGAATCCATCGGCTGGCAGATGTTCACCGGTACGGGCGGCCAGACGGCGTTCTCCATTGCGGCCTGTCTGGCCGGCGGAAAATCCATTATTGCGGTGCCGTCGAGTTCGTTCCTCGACGGCTCACGGATTTCCCGCATCGTGCCCACCCTGGCCTCTGGGACCGTGGTCACGACCCCGCGGGCTTTTGTTGACTATCTGGTCACGGAATATGGAATCGCCACGCTGCGCGGTAAAAGCCTTCGCCAACGTGCCCAGGCCCTGACCAGCGTGGCTCATCCGGACTTTCGAGCCGAGCTGCAGGAAGCGGCGGAACGGATGTTTTACGGAAAAGAGTAAACGCGCCCTCCAACAAATATACAAAGCTGAGCACGTGTACTCTTTCAGGCCTGAGCCTGCAATTCCGTCCCTCATTGACCCGGAGCGTGCAAGCTGTCATGAAAAGGGCTCATATCTTCACCCTAAGGAGGACGCAGTGAAAATTGGTATTACGATGTTTGCAACGGATTATGCCATGCGGCCCGATACCCTGGCCAAGGAATGTGAGGACCGGGGCTTCGAGTCCATCTGGTTTCCCGAACACACCCATATTCCGGCCAGCCGCAAGAGCCCGTGGCCGGGTGGTGGAGAGCTGCCCAAGGAATACTGGCACACCCATGATTTGTTTGTCGCCCTGACGGCAGCCGCGGCCGTGACCAGTACGATCAAGATCGGCAGCGGCATCTGCCTGGTGATCGAGCGCGACCCGATTACCATGGCCAACGAGGTGGCCTCCGTGGACCAACTCTCCAACGGGCGCTTGCTGTTCGGCATTGGCGGCGGCTGGAACGCCGAGGAAATGGAAAACCACGGCACACCGTTCAACCGGCGCTGGAAGGTCTGCCGCGAGCGTATCGAGGCCATGAAAGAAATCTGGGCCAATGAAGAGGCCGAGTACCACGGTGAGTTTGTGGACTTCGATCCGATCTGGGCTCACCCCAAGCCGGTTCAGAAGCCCCACCCGCCGATTCTGATGGGAACCTTCAACGGCGGCTTGAAGCGGGTCGTCAACTACTGCGACGGCTGGATTCCGGTCGGCTTCGACACCTCGACGCTGCCCGAGTCGATAAAAGAGCTGCACGCCCTGGCCGAGCAGGCCGGTCGCTCGCCCGAGGACGTGCCGGTCTCGGTCTTCGGCTCTTCCGATAAGGAAGAAGCCTTGGCCAGCCACCAGGAGCTGGGCGTTGAGCGGGCGGTGCTGTTTCTCCCCTCGGCCGATGCCGATACCCTGCTGCCTCTCCTGGATCAGTACCAGCCCTATATCGCAAAGTTTGCGTAAATCATTCGGGGGTGCACGGCCGTGCACCCCCCGTCGCTCCCGGTTGCGGACCCATGTGCCGGAGTGTCTCTTGACATCGCTCCGGCACGAGAGGAAAGTAGGTACGCCAACCCTGGGCGATGCACGCTTATCCCCTTCCCCACCTCACTAAGCATCTATCCTCCATCGTTGACCGGTTTCTGACGCCTCACCGTGCGGAGGTGTCGCTTACCTGGACGCTTGCCGGTCGAGCCGAGAGAGGACCCGGCAGTGCGAGGCGTTCGGAGGAGGATACAAAGATGTTCGGCGTACCGCTGGAGGCGATTGCCATAGTGGGCTTTATTTTGATTGCAGCCTTTGCGATGTATCGTGCGGATCAAAAGCGAAAAAACGAGTCAAGCGACTGAGTTGATCCGTCTTCACGGGCAGGTCTGTGCGGGGTTGCTGGTGGTATCTCAGTGGCCCCGCGAGTCAGGCCCAAAGTCCAGGCGGGCGCAACGCAGGAGAACTCGACTGCTTCCGAGTCATGAACGGGGACGGGCTTGAGGACTCCTGGTAGGTGTCCGCCTATCTCTTCTACAGCCGGGCGTCCCAGGCAGGTGCTTTCCAGTTCTTGGGGCCCCGCCAGTGATACTTTTCCAGATTGACCTTGCCGTTGCGGTTGAACGCTACCCCCTCTTCCTCCAGCAGCCAGCGTTGTTCCTCGGCGCGCACAACATCACCCCGTAGACTGATGCCGCCCGAGGCGTTAATCACCCGCTGCCACGGGACTTTTTTCGTCAAAGAGAGCGGCAGGTGGCGGAGGGCCGTGCCGACCGCCCGCGCGGCCCGAGGGGCGCCAAGCAGGGCTGCCACCTGCCCATAGGTCACCACTTTTCCGCGCGGCACCTGTGCGACCAGACGGTAGACATGGGTAAAAAAGCACGGCGGACGGTCTGGCATGGAAAACGGGTCCCCCTCTCTTACGTGTGATGCGAAAAGGAATCCACCCCGGCCCGGCAGCCCCACGCGTCTGGCGAGCGCTGGTTCCTGGGAATGTGTATCCCCCTTCCCTTATGAGGCCAGCACCCCAAGCTGTTTGAACAGCCCGAACACATCCCATGAGAGCCAGACTTCTTCAATCTTCTCGTCCGCTAGGCGATACACCGCTACACCCGCGACCACGACTTCCCTGCCCGTTGGCGCAACCCCCATGAAATTGCCGTCGTGGGTGCCGTGGAAGGTCCAGCGGGCGACCACTTTTTCGCCTTGCGAGACAAAATCCTCTATCGTGAAATGGACGTTCGGAAAGCCCCTGCGCACCGAAGAGACGATCTGTTTGACATCGTCCGGCCCGCCGCCAAGATCATAGCCGGCCGGATAGTGGCTGACATAGGTCGGAGAGATGAGTTCATCGACGCTCTCCATTTTGCCCTGATTGAGACAGTCTTCAAAATAGCGACGGACGATGGCTTTGTTTTTTGCAATAGACATGGGTATGCTTCCGATGACGTTTGAAATTTTCCCTGTAGATATAGCTCTTATACATCCTGCGCTTCGGGTGGAAGGGACGGTGCGTCCTGCCGTTTACGGCGCTCGGTCCGCTGGACGCCGGGTACCAGCTTGGACACGGTTGTTGCGCCCTGCCAGTCGCCCTGAACGTCTGCGGCAATAACGGTGACCCGGACCATTTCACTCACGCCTTGGGGATTCGGGAGGAGATTCGCCTCCAATCGCCCGTCCTCGGGCAGCCAGGCCTCGACATCCGGCGGGGGGAGCACGCCGGGGTCTTCGGGATAGTTGCCGATGGCCACGCGATACTGGGTCTGGGGCTGCTGTTGCACAACGACGGCCACCGGATAGTCCAGGCCGGTCGGCAGTCGGTCCGGCACCTCAATCGTCACATTCGGCGCCTCCTCACCAAACCGCCCCTCTCGGTAGGTGGCCAGGCGTTTGTCAGTGTAGATCTGCCACCGCTCTGCGTCCTTCCGCAAAAGATGAGACAGCACGTCGGTAATGACCACCTCGCCCGCGCCGATATTGCGGAAGCGGTCGGTATAGCGCAGGCGCATAGAGGTCGTGATGGCTGCGCGTGTGTCGTCCACATCTGTCACATCGACCTTATCCACACGTAGCGACACCTTGCTCTCCCGTAGCCGTGTCAGCACCTCCCCTACACCGCGCTTTGACCGGCCGGTGCCGCTGATGAAATCATCCGCATAGACGGCAAGCACCTGCTTCGGGTCAAAGGCTTCCAGCCCGTGAGTGAGTTGCTCAAGAGTCTGCCGCAGGTCAGGTGGAACCGATGGATCAGCGGAGCTGTGCGGGCGTTCGCAGGCACTACCCATGCACAGGGCCAGTACCACCACGGGGACGAGACGCAACGCGTTCATATGTGAGGCTGTACAGAAAAGTATGTCGCTCGACAAGCCTGGAAACAACGCCGGCCCACAAAGCGGCACAAATCAAAACAGGCTGGGCTCCGTCTCCATGTGTAAGGGGCGACGGTCTGGGCGGCAGACGCCACAGGGGGCATAACCAATTGCTTCCGCTCGGGTCCGTGAGGCAATGAATAGCCGATTCCCCGCCCGGATTCCCTTGGCATCCTCGCAGTGCGGTCGGCAAAATATCCGCTCCGCTTGCCGACCGACATAGAGTCGATCCTGGGCAATGGCAAAGCCGGAGCGTGATGGAACCGTTGGGATGCCCTCAACCGCCAGAATATCCCGCTTGAGCGCGATTTTATTGCCAGCATAGCCGGTGAGGCTGCCATTACTGCCGACAATGCGGTGACAGGGAATCCGAATCGGCAGCGGATTGTAACGCAGGGCCTGCGCGACCGCGCGGACGGCCTTGGGTTGATCGATTCTTTCAGCCAGACCCAAATAGGTCGTCAGGCTGCCATAGGGAATCTCACGCGCCGCCCGTAGGACCTGCCGCTGAAAATCGCTCCGCATGAGGACATCATCAAGAGCCCAATCAAGCGCGTGGCGTGAGCCGTTCAAATACGCTTCAAGTTTCCGGGTCAGAGCAGTATGGCCCTCGTTTCCTTCAGCCTGCTCAAAGGAAAACTGAGCAAATTTTTCTCTGAGTCTCTTTGCTCCGCTATCGGGATCGTCGGGAGAAACGAATTCAACTAGCGCCACCCCCCTATCGGTTGTGCCAATCCGTAGCGGCCCGACAGGAGAATTCCAGATGCTCAGGACGAGGCGCGGACGAGCGTCTGCAGTCAAGTGGGTCAACTGTCTATCGAGTGCGCGTCGGGCTGCGGCGAGGCCGGTCTCCGGGGCGGGCAAAGAGCCAAGCTGAAAGCGGACCTGTTTGTACTGTTCCAGGAGCTGAGCACAGTCAGGACAGGCGGTCAGGTGGCTGCGGACTTTCTGCTGTATCAGCTGTGGATTTTCTCCGAGCGCTTCGGCAATAAGGTCGTCTTCGGCAAATCCACACGCGAGCGTGTTACGTTTTTGGGCTGGCATGGCATCTCCTCTCTTCTCCTGTCTCGATCTGTTGCCAGCAGGCACGTAGCTTCTTCAGGGCTTGATACACATGCGCCCGGGCGCTGTCTTCGGAGCAGTCCAGGTTTGCGGCAATCTCCCGATAGGCGAGTCCTTCAAGCTGCCGCTGTATCAATGCTGTGCGCTGTCGGAAGGGTAAGGCTCCAATCGCGTTCAGGAGGAGCTGGGCTGTCTCCTGGGAGTGAAACGTCTGTTCTGGCGTTGTCGGATGAACTGTTGAGGAAGGTATGGGACCGTCCGCGACAAATACTTTTCTATAACGCTGACGGCCACGAATATAGTTTTTTACGAGATTCGTGGCAATCCGAAAGAGCCAGGCCCGATGGTTCGCATCAGTTGGCAGGTCGCCGTAGGCACGGTAGGCACGGAGGAAGGTCTCCTGAAACAACTCCTGCGCGTCGTCACTATTACCCGTACAGCGGATGAGATAGCGATAGACGGAGCGCTGATGGAGATCGACGATCTCCCCAAACGCGCTCGCCGTGTTGCCGGATTGTTCTGTAACAGGTGCCATGCCAATGCCGTAGAGCAGGCTTGCTATACCGCTCGTTCGCCTGAAGAAGTCATCCCAAAAACCCTGCTGGCAGGGGAGCGAGCATCCCAAGAAAGCAAGTCAGTGAAAACCACACAATGAGCAATGAGCGATAGATAGACATAAAACATAACCTCTCTTTCTCTTACGTTCTTTATATAAGACACCGGAAGATGCTCAATGTGAAAAGAATGGGGGCCTGAAAACAGCTTGCCTCCTCCTATCGAGGCCTGTTGCCAGGGGATTCTTTACATACGAGCCAAACGTATTATACAGATACGTTCAGACTGTATTTCACATCCAGTTCACATCTAGAGAGAAGGAGCTTCACATGGCCGCAGGAATAGACATTCAGTGGGAACGGAACGAGGGGGTTTTGATTGCCGCGCTCGTCGGACGGGTCGACGGTGGCAATGCCGATGAATTTCAGCGTCTCTTGGAAGCTGGCATTGAGCCAGAAGACAATGCCTTGATCCTGGACCTGAGGCACCTAGCCCTTATCAGTAGCGCGGGTCTTCGGGTCGGCCTGATTATCGCCAGGAGATTCAACGAACCGGGGAAGCGGTTTGGGGTTTGTACACTCCCGACCCATATCCGCGGGGTGATCACCATCACCGGCTTTGATCATCTGATTGCCGTGTATGAATCGCGGGCTGCCGCGCTCAGCGCCATCACCGGAGAGTCCAGCATTGAGGGAGATGATCGAAAACGAGAAATGGAAGAAAAAATGGCAACCATAAACAGCGTCGTCGATTATGACATTGTAGGGAGTGACCTCCAGGAGATTACCGATTTCACCATCGAGAAATATGAATTCAGACACAACACGACCCTCTCTGCCGAGATGCGCGAGGCAGGGGTCGCCAAAATCAAGGACGCATTATGGCAGCGGGTTGAGCTAGCGAAACAGGATCGCCGGCAATGGCTGAAAAGGCTGTTTCACGTAGCGGAAAAGACCCTGGTTGAAGTCTTCCATGAACAATCATAAGGGACTGTCAGCCGGGATCACCGGGCCAGTGACCACCAGAATACGACCCGAGACCCAGAGTCCGACCAGCGCTACGAGCCGAGCGCCCGACAGGGGCGGCAGACCACTTCTGTCGGGTACTGCCGTAAGAAGGAGACCGGTCAGGCCGGCAGCAACGAGCCCGAAGACTCTCTCATGGGTGTACTATGCTGAACCGGTGAGATATCCGCCTGCGAGCAAGCGGCCGGGCCAGGTTGCCATGCAGGAAAGGCGACCGTGGCAAACACCGCAGCCAACAGGTGGAAGGGCCGAAACTCCATACGGAGCACGGGAACCGGACGGAGGCGTTGGGACTCGTCACGCATTGGTCACATCAATAGTGTTCTGGGTATGAAAAAATCATTGCCCGACAGCAGTCCGGCCCGTATAGTCCATATGCTATGCAGAGCCTCAGAGCAACGCTCGTTGCCTGCCTCGTTCTGGGCGCGCTTACGCGCGTCCTGACAGCACCGTCTCCCGCCGGGCGGACCAGTTTTTTCCCGCTCGCCCTGCATAACACCTGGACGCATGAGGTGAAATTCTCCGGGGGAGATTATCACTACTATATGACGGAAACCGTGATCCGAGACGATTTTCCGCTGCTTGACGGCGTGTCCTATATTGTTGCCGAGGAGTATGAGCCCTTAACCGACAGAGCGCCTGAGGCGAAAAGTACGGTCGCCTACCTGCGCAAAGACGGCTTTCTCCTCCGCTACCCCTGGCTTGATTCCGAGCATGACACGGTGTGGGATACAAACCTTGGTGAAGGAATCGAACGAATCCTGCCCAGCCCCTATACCGAAGAGCGGAGTTGGGAGGCCGGGCTCCAAACCAAAGCCTGGCCGCTTGAGGGCGGTCAGAACGTGACGGCCTCGGCCCACGCGCGGATTGACCCTGTCGCGGTTCGAGTCCCCGCCGGAACCTTCCGTAACTGTCTGCGCGTGGAAACCACGACAACGAGCAGGGTCGCTGACCCAAGACGCAAAACAGCGGTATTCCACCTCCACTACACCGAGTGGTACGCCCGAGGGGTGGGTCTGGTCAAAGCCATTAGCAGCGAAGGCGCGGGTACGCCGGTCAAGAGCGTCACCGAGCTGTTATCATACCGGATTCACACGCCGTTGGATTAATGTCGTCTCGGGCTGGAAAACTTGACAATCTTTACTCTCGCGCTAATCTTGCCTTCTGAAGGCATATGGAAGAGGTTAAGAAAAGATGCGAGAAGATACGGGAATATCTGAAATACTTACGCGTTCCGAAGCCGCAGCGTTCATTCGTGTGAGCGAGAAGACGCTGGGAGAGATGGCTCGGGCACGACGTATTCCAGCACAAAAGGTCGGTCGAGAGTGGCGTTTCTTGCGTACTGCACTCGAAGCTTGGCTTGTCGGAGACGACAGCGGACGAATGAAAGCTGTCCCCCCCGACGAGATGACTATCGCCGAACCTGTGGAGCAGTATTCACTCCCGCTCTCGGGCTTTCGCGATACAGCATTTTCCGAGAATCATGACCGCACGCTTCACCGCTGGGTACCTTGGATCGCCGGATTTTCCGGTTCGTTTGTTGCTGGAGTGCTCGAAGAAGTTAGGCGCGGAGGGCGTAGGTTGCGGGTCTTGGACCCGTTCGCCGGAGTTGGCACAACGCTGATCGAAGCCCTCAAGCATGGGGACGAAGCCATTGGGTTTGAGATCAACCCCTATGCGGCATTGGCATGTAAAGCAAAAGCCCGGGCCGCGCACTTCGACGCAGAGATGCTTGCAGCCATGCTTGACCGCTTCGAGGAATACGGTGAGGAGAAGCTATCACTCAACGAGAGAGCGGAATCTGTTCCTCCCAAGGGGTTCGCCAGCCGGGTGCCGTTTTTCAGCCCCACTGTGGAGCGTCAGGTCCTGGCCTGTCAGGATTTCATCGAGCAGGAGACGACGGATTGGGTCAAGGACTTGTTTCAGGTGGCTTTCGGGGCGGTCATGGTCAGTTTCTCGAATTATTCCTACGAACCGAGCCTCGGAACACGAGCGGGAGCCGGAAAACCTGATATCGACCAGGCCGATGTATTCAGTATTGTGAAGCGCAAGCTGTGGGAAATGCACGAGGACATCGGTATCTTTCAGCGCTGGACAGCAAAACACAAGCGGACACCGCGAGCTAGGGTGTATCCACTGTCGTATTTGGACCATGCCCGGCGGGTGAAATCGCACAGTATCGACGTGCTCATCACCTCGCCTCCGTATCTCAACAACTACCACTATGTTCGTAACACTAGGCCACATCTTTTCTGGCTGGGAATGGTGCAGTCGTCGTCCGATTTGAAGACCATTGAGCATAAGAGCTTCGGTCAATTCTGGCAGACGGTCCGGGCTGGACCGGAGGTCACTCTGCGGCCCAATCTTCCCCATTTAGTCGAATGTCTGGAAGAACTCAGAGCGCGTAATATGGAAAAAGGTGTCTACGGTGGGCGCGGATGGGCGAACTACGCCGCGGTCTATTTTAACGACTGCCAGCGTTTTTGCGCTCTCACAAAGGAACGCATGCGTCCCGACGGGACGGTTGTTGTTGTCATCGGCAACAATATTCTTCAGGGCATAGAGTTTCAGACGGATAAGCTGTTTGCTGAGATTGCAGAACAGGAAGGTTTTGATATCGTTGCTTTGCATGAAGTGCGCAAGAAGCGCACGGGTAACAGCATTGTCAATTCGTCCGTCCGGCGCGGTACGGTGAAGCAACGGACACGCCTATACGAAACGGCTGTTGAACTTCGGGCAGCGTGAGTTAGGGCATAGACGTGTCAAGAAGTCGGATTATCTCCTCCGCCGTTTCCGCAGCTTGCAACTCTGCCGCCCAGGGACGTCCTGGGTGCATAATGTCCCATCGAGGACGGCGCATAGCACGGCGCCCTCGTCCCGGTGCGTGATTGCCAAAGCCATCAACGACGGCATTCCAGACTGGTCGAAAATGATCGAGGAGAAAGCGTTCCGCCAGGGTGATCCATACCGGCACGACGACTAGATGACGAACCCGAAATTCGCTCAGGTCGAGATTCTCTGCTTGTTCAATGGATTTTGTATGGTCACGCAGGCGTTGATATAGCTCAGTGCTCGACTCAGGGTCTATCCGGCGGCTACCTTTTCTCGCACCAGTTGGAACGGCTTTCCCCACATAGATCGGTTGATGTAAATCCGGTGAAGCGAGAGGCGAATAAAAAGGGAGGCTACCAGTGTAATAGAGTGCATACACGCCAGACCCAATAAAACTCTCGGTAGGTGGCAGCGTGGTGGGGATTGCATCCAACAGGGCGTTGACAACGCTGCGTGCTAGATTCTTATAGTCGAGTGGATCGTATGCTTCAGCCATTGCTCCTCTTAATATACGCGCTACGAGACGCATGACAGATAGTGTGGACGCAGCACAATTCCTATCCAGCGTCCCTGAGAGTGTCAAATAGCATCAGCGGTTTTTGCTTGACTTCCCATTCCGGTTTGCTAGGCAGCAGGGAGGGGGGGACAGGATGTATCCCAGAGCTATCGAGAACTATTTTGCACCGACTGATGTTGCCGAGGTGCTGACGCTCCTCCAGCAACATGGAGAGCAGGCAAAACTCCTGGCCGGTGGCCAGAGTCTGATGCCGCTGATGAAACTGCGGCTGGCCGAGCCGCAGACCATTATCGATCTGAACCAGGTCGCGGCGCTTGACGACATCCGTGAGGAGAACGGCCGCCTCTACATCGGCGCGCTCGCCCGTCATGCTGACGTGGCTACCCACCCGCTCATTCTGCAATCCTATCCGCTCCTGGCGGACGCCGCTCGGAATATCGGCGACCCGCAAATCCGAAACCGGGGGACGATTGCCGGGAGTCTCGTCCATGCTGATCCTTCGGCCGATTATCCGCCGGCAGTCATGGCCTTGGACGGCCAACTCGTGGTGGCCAAGGCGGATGGTGGTACGCGGACAGTCTTGATTGATGACTTTCTGGCCGGTCCGCTGATGAGCGATATTGGCGAGGATGAATTGGTCACGCGGATTGAAATTCCAGCGCCGACTCCCCACTCCGGTGGCGCCTATGCCAAGCACAGTCAGGTCGCCGGTGACTTTGCCATTATCAGCGTGGCGGCCCATATTACGCTCGACCCGAGCGGGATATGCCGGCAGGCCAGCATTGTTGTCGGCGGCGTGATACCCAAGCCGGGCCGGGCCGAGCAGGCTGCCGGTCTGCTGCAAGGAAAAATCCTTGACGCGCCGCTCCTGACCCAGGCCGGCGAAGCTGCGGCCGAGGAAGTGGAAACCGAGGATGATGTCAGAGCATCGGCAGCCTATCGCAGCCAGCTTATTCGCGTCACGGTGCCGGAGGTGGTACGTCAGGCCAGCACCCGAGCAGAAGAGTAAACGCCCCTTCCATATGTACTCTTGAGGAGAGGTCGGCATGAAACGGAGCATAGGCATAACGATTAACGGCGAAGTCTACGAGGAGACGGTTGACCAGCGCCTCTTGCTGGTTGACTTCATTCGCGAGGTGGCGGGACTGACGGGAACACATGTCGGCTGCTCGGTCGAAGGGCGCTGCGGGGCGTGTACGGTGGTTCTGAACGGCAAGGCCGTCAAGGCGTGTCTGCTGTTGGCGGTTCAGGCCGATGGGGCCAGTGTGTTGACCATTGAGGGCCTGGCGAGGGATGACGCGCTCCATCCCATTCAAGACGGCTTCTGGGAAAAGCACGGTTTGCAGTGCGGGTTTTGTACGCCCGGCTTGCTGATGACCTTGTACGAGTTTCTCCAGAACCCCAAGCATTCGGACGAAGAGATCCGCACCGCCATGTCGGGGGTCATCTGCCGCTGTACCGGCTATGTCCACATCGTCGAGGCGGTCAAGCACGCCATCGCCACGGTCGAAGCGCTGCCGCCACAAGAGCGCAAAGAATGGTTTAATGAGTAAACGTGCCCAGCATCTCTATGTCTGTTGGAGGGTACGTTTACTCATTTCGGCGTAAACAGAGGGAGCGCATCATGGCTAGTGCCAATGCCTGGGTCGGACAATCCATTAAACGCAAAGAAGATCGCCGTTTATTAGTTGGGGACGGGCAATATCTGCCGGATATCGTCCTGCCACGTATGGTCGTCATGGGCTTTGTGCGCAGCATCTACGCCCACGCGAAAATCACGGCCATAGACACCACTCAGGCGACCGCCCTGCCCGGCGTGCGGACCGTGCTCACTGGCGCAGACGTCAAACACCTGGGACCGGTGCTGTCGGACATGAGTACGCCGAATCTACCCGGCGAGACCAAACGGCCGATCTTCTGGCCGCTGTCGATTGACGAGGTGAAATACGTTGGCGATCCGCTGGCAGTTGTGGTCGCCCGCGATAAATATACCCTCGAAGACGCGCTTGAGCTGGTCGACGTCGAGTATGATCCGCTCGATATCGTGCTTGACCCCGAGCACGCCCTCCAGCCTGACGCACCGCGTCTCTATCCCGACTGGGGCGACAATGTGCTCTACCATCAGCATATTCCCGCCGGCGACCCCGATGCGGCCTTTGCCCAGGCGGACCTGGTCGTCAAGGAACGCTTTCGGTGCCACCGCACCGGCGGCCAGCCCATGGAGACGCGTGGCTGCCTGGCCGTGTATAACCCCGGCGAGGGGCTGACGTTGTGGCTCACTACCCAGCGCCCGCACATCAAACGCCACCTGCTGGCCGAATACCTCAACATTCCACACAGCCAGATGCGGGTGATTATGCCCAAAGACATGGGCGGCGCGTTCGGGACCAAGGCGCCGCTCTATCGGGAAGAACTCCTGGCCTGTCACTTGGCCATGAAACTCCGCCGCCCGGTCAAATGGGTCGAGAACCGTCAAGAAAGTTTGATGAATGTGGGCCAGGGCCGCGATCAGATTCATGAGCTGGAACTGGCCGTAAAGAAGGACGGCACCATTCTGGGCCTGCGGGATCGGATTCTGGCCGATTGCGGCGACGCCCGGACTGCTATTTACGTCGGTTTTGCCATGCCCTTTTTGGGCGCGATGTACCTCATCAACGGCTATGACATTCCCAACGTGGATATCGACCTCACCTGTGTAGTGACCAATAAAGCCTGTCTGACGCCAAGCCGGGCGTTCGGTTCGTTCGCCGGGCGCTTCGCACTTGACCGGGCGGTTGAACTGGCGGCCCGTGCTTTGGAGATGGATCCGGTTGAGATTCGTCTCAAAAACGCCATCAAGACCTTCCCGCACGTCTCAGCGGTGGGCGTCCACGTAGACTCGGGCGACTTTCCCGGCTCGTTTGCCAAGGCGTGCGCTGCGCTGGATTACGATAATTTTCGTAAAGAACAGTCCGAGGCGTGGCAAAACGGACGTTATCTTGGCGTCGGCTTCAGCATGGGAGTAGAAATTTCCGGTGTGCCCTCGGAGGTGCTGGTCCCCATGGAACGGCAGCCCGGCTTTGGCGTGGCAACGGTCCAGTTCGATGCGCACGGTAAAGTCCAGGTGGCCGAGGGCGACTCGCCGCACGGCCAGGGGCATGAGACGACGATCGCCCAGGTCGTCGCCGGCGAACTCGGCCTGTCACCCGAGGATATTTACGTCACATATGGTGATACCCATTCCGGTCCCTTTGCCGCAGGGACCATTGGCTCTCGCGGCGCCTCCTATACGCTCAGCGCTGCGGTGCTGGCCGCGCGCGCCCTGCGGCCCAAGATGGCCAATATTGCCGCTCACCTGCTACATATCGAGGCTGGCGAGGACGATTTCGTCTTTCGCGACGGACACGCCATTTTGACCAGAGACGAAAGCCAGCGCGTACCGACTGCCAAGATTGCCGAGGTGGCGCTGCTCTCTCCGACCGAACTGCCGCCCGGCATGGAGGCCGGCCTTGAGCACACCTCCCATTTTGAGGCCGAGACCGCCGGCATGCATAGCTGTAACGTCCATGCCGCCCAGGTCGAGGTGTTTCCTGAAACGGGTGAGTATAAAATTGTGCGCTATGTCGCGGTGGACGATGCCGGGCAGCCGATTAACCCGATGGTAGTTCGAGGCCAAATCCACGGGGGGGTGGCCATGGGCATAGGCAATGCGTGTATGGAAGAGTTCATCTACGACGAAAACGGCCAGCAACTCACCACCACGCTATTGGACTACCACATTCCGTCATCCCTCGATCTCCCGCATATCGAAACCATCGAACACAACGTCCCCTCCCCGCACACGCCGTTAGGTTCCAAGGGAAAAGGCGAGGGTACCCCTGGTATGGTGCCGGCCGCGGTGGCGAATGCGCTTGAGGATGCCTTGCAACCCCTGGGCGTCAAAATCACCGACCTACCGCTCACGCCAGAGCGAATTTGGAAGCTGATTCAGGCGGCGCAGTCAAAGGGTGACGCATAGAATGTGTCGTATGCATCCCGTCACAAATGTCCGGTCGTGGGTCCGGTCTCGGCTAAAATCCTGACCGCCAATCGGGGACTTGGTACAGGGATGGGACCCAACGTACTGTTTCATGGAGAGCTGCATTATGGCCCTACTGTCTCGTCCGCATCCGATGACCGCCCTCCTGACCATAATTGCTCTGCTACTCCTATCTAGCATCTTCGTTCCGCGCGTCTGGGCGCGAGAGGGGGCTCACTTACAAAAGGCAGACAAAGCAGGGGGAGTAGATGCGGACGACCACCTAACCTTCCCGGATCATCACTGGTGCCACGTAGTCCACACCACTGAAGTAATTGACGGACCCGAAACTATTTTTATCAGTGCACGGGACGAATGCATCGATCTGCGCACCGTTCCCGAGAAAAAGATGTACGCCTACGGTTGCCGCGGCCTAGCGAGGTACACAAGGGAGCATCCCCCCAACTGCTCAGGCGGACGGTGCAATGCTTACCTCATCGAGGGACCGGTGACGCGTGAGGAATGTGCGCAGAGCCTATCACGTTGGGGAGGGGATCTAAGGGGCGAGACCATCTATGAGGTCAAAGGCAAAAGGCACCCCGTGGTGGATCGTTGGACCGAAGACTGCGAGAACCTATGTTCAGAGAATTTTTCCCACTGGTTTGCTTAAAGACAGGAGTGATTGCAGACCGCATTATATAGGCTACTGGATCGGGATGAATGGCATAGAGGCGACGCCCCGCTATCTATTAGAGAACCAGCGGAGGGGCATCAGCCGATAGGGGCCAGTGTCCGGGGAACCGACGAGGGGCACCGCCAGCCGCTTAGCGCGTTTCACGATAAGTTGTAGCCGTGCCAGTCCGCTCTCGTCATGTCGAACGTGATCCGGCATCCAGAGGCCGAGGGCTCTGATGCCTGCTTTCGCGGGGATGACGGACGGCTACACAGAATCGAGATCTGCAACTGCCTAATTTGCGGCGGGAGTGGTATGTGTATGGGCCGCGCCCTTCAGTTCGCCAATGTCGCGGTTGAGCGCAATCAGATTATCGGTGAGCAGCTTGTTGAGCGCATCAAACTTCGCATCAAACTTCGCATCCAGCCCGTCGATCCGGCCGTCTAAGGTGTCAATCCGGCTGTTCAACCGCCACCACATTGTACCCAGCCCACCGAGCACCACCAGGAACGGAACAAGATCAATCCAATTCATTGGCTTTCCTCTTAATCCTATATGGTCCGACTTGTCATAAATGTCAATCAGAACCTGATTCATGCGGCTTCTTTCCGTTGCGCCTTTTCAAAGTCAACAATAACTCTCGCCGGAGGTAGGTCTGGAATATGCCTATGCTTACCGTGAAAGGGGAAAAGAATCCGATCAACCCCTCGGGCGATCTCTTGTGAAAAGAACGCTCGCCCGCATATCTGACAGACCTCAGCCGGGATGTCTTCAAGAATGACCTCGACGGGGCTGCCGGTACGTCGAAAAACTCGGGTTATTGCCTCAGGACGAAGCTGGCCTGAACATCCCTTCAGGCAGCGTTTTACCGTTGCTTTCTTCGTCTTTGTCTTTTCCAATTGGATTCCCATTCTAAGGGAAATCTCCCCTTTTCTTTCACCCTCATCCTAACCTTCTCCCTTAAGGGAGAAGGGAGCCATACTATCAGTCGGGATCAAAATTACACAAACTGTCACTGCATTGTGACTTTCACCGTCACCCCAGTCCGAGTAACCACGTTCTTTTTATCAAGGTCTGGCCTGCAGGCTTCCCTCTTGTCCGGTCTGGCTGAGGTGGTATGGCAAGTGCAGGGAAAGGAGGGATGAGTATGGCATCACTGACTGGGAGAGTGGTCATCGTGACCGGAGCGGCGCGGGGGATTGGCCAGGAATACTGCTGTGCCTTCGCGCGAGAGGGAGCCCGGGTGGTTGCGGCCGACGTCCTGTCGTGCGAGGAGACCGTCGCCAGGGTCCGGGACTCGGGGGGCGAGGTGGTGGAGGTGGCCACCGATGTCACGAGCGCCCAGAGCACCGAAGCCATGGCCGCCGCGGCGATTGAGCGTTTCGGTCAGATCGATATCCTGGTCAATAATGCGGCCCTGTATGGGGGGATGTGGGTCGGCCCGTTCGACCAGATCTCGGAAGCCGACTGGGATCGGATGATGGAGGTGAATGTCAAAGGCATCTGGCTGTGCTGTAAGGCGGTCGTGCCGATGATGAAGGAACAGGGCAAAGGCAAAATCATTAATGTTTCGTCGAGTACGATCTGGGCCGGTGATCCGTTCGCTCTCCATTACGTTGCCTCAAAGGGGGCGGTGTTTTCCCTCACGCGCGCGCTGGCGAGAGAGCTCGCCGGGACGGGGATTAATGTGAACGCCATCACCCCCGGCCACACGATGACTGAAGCGAGTAAGACGATACTCGATCCCGAAACCTTTGAGCGGTTCCGGCGGCAGTCGGTCAAGCGGCAGATTATCAAGCGGAACGAAGAGCCGGCAGACGTGGCGGGGACAGTCCTCTTTTTGGCGTCGGATGCGAGTGACTTTATGAGCGGGCAAACGCTCAATATCGATGGCGGGCGGTGCCATTACTGACGACCGACCGGAATAAGCAATTTTCTTCCGCCTTACATCTTGACCTGCACCGTCACTCCGGTCCGAGCGACCAGATTCTTTTTATCAAGGTCCGGCCCGTGCGCTTCCCCATCAACGACATTATCGGGCATGAGATTTTGCGTGGTCTCCCGGCGCAGGATAACGATCACATTTGACTGATCGACCAGGGCAAACGGGAACTCATGCCAGGTTCCGACCTTCATCGTAAAGCCAGATGAGCCGTCGAACAGGAGCGCTCGGGCCTGTTCAAGGTCTGGCAGGTCGTCCTCGGTTGGTGGGGCGAGGACCACGACGAACGGCTTCCCCTCAAGCGGAATGAAGGTCTGCGTGTGCTTGAAATGGCGCTCCATCCATTGGACCTGCATCTCGCGGCGGTCAACGCTGGCCAGGGTGAGCATGGTCTCTTCGTCGGACTCGAATGTCACCGGAGCGTAGACGCTGACCTTGCCGTCATAGAAGGCGACCGGAAGCGGCTTGGCCTGCTCATGGATGCCGAGCAGTTGTCCGAATGGCGCAACCGTTTTAGGGGTGGCCTGTTCTACGGGAATTTCATGGATGGTTGGGGTTGTCATACGAAACCCTCCTTTGTTGGAGATTGTGCCAAGCCCGAAGCCATTCGACAACCTGGCATATCCTAGTGCTCTCTCCAGGGAATAGCTATGTTCTGTCAAACTCAACGAGAAGAAGAGGACATTATGGTCGAGACCGATCTGTTTGACATCATGTATTCGTGTCGGAGTATGCGCCGACTCAAGACCGACCCTGTGCCGTTCGAGCTGATTCACAAAGTGATTGAGGCCGGTACTCAGGGACCGAGTGGCGGTGGTGTGCAGGCCTGGCGCTTTGTGGTGGTCACCGAACAGCAGGTAAAGGAACAGATTGCCGAGATCTATCTGCGCGGCTGGCGCGGTGCAGAAGCTAATTATGCCAAAGCCGGACTGACGCCAGAGAACAGCAAAAACGTGCGTGCGGCCACCTATCTGGCCGAGCACTTGGCAGAGGCTCCGGTCCTGCTTATCCCTTGTCTCCGCGCGCGCAAGAGTCACGCAGCCCGTCTCAACGGACCGCACAGAGAAACCTTTTTGCGGATTCTGGGCGGGAGTATCTATCCCGCAATCCAGAATATACTGCTGGCGTGCCGAGCCCTCGGTCTCGGTGCCTCGCTCACGACGATTACGACGCTATATGAGGACGAGATGCGGAAAATTCTCGACCTGCCCGAATTTATTACGACCTATGCGCTCATTCCGATCGGATACCCCAAAGGCAAATTCGGGCCGGTGACCCGCCGCCCGGTCGAAGAAGTGACCTGGCTGAATCGATATGGGGAGGCGTTTCCACAGCAAGGGGATACGAAAAACACGTAGGGGCAGCCCCCTGTGGCTGCCCGCCCCCCTGGGTGACCACAGGGGGGCGCCCCTACGAACTGGGTCGCCCCTACGCATCTGTTTTCAACTCGGGGAAAAGGTCGCGTTTGGGGACATGCGCCTTTTTCCAGACCATCACGTTACGTGTGTACTGACACACCAAGGTGCCGTCTTGCTTGACTCCCCGCGTCTCAACTTTGACGATGCCCCACTGTGGCTTGGACTTGGATTCACGCTTCTCCAGGACTTCCGACTCGGAATACAGGGTATCGCCGGCAAATACCGGATTCGGGAGGGTGACGTTGTCCCAGCCCAGGTTAAAACCGTTCTCGCTCACGTCGGCAACACCGAGCCCGGCAACAATAGCCAGGGTGAGCCCGCTGTTAATCAGGCATTGGCCGAATTCGGTCTGCTTACCGTATTCGTTGTTAAAATGAATTTGATTGGTGTTACAGGTCAGCAAAGTGAACCAGGTATTATCCGTCTCGGTCACCGTCCGCCCCAAGCGACAGCGATAGACATCCCCGATTTCAAAGTCTTCGTAGCATCGTCCTTCCCAGCCAGGTTTGACCGCCATAAGAACCTCCTTACATAGTCTGGTGTGGATCGCAGTGTACCACAGGACCTCTGCCCGGAGGAGTATGGGACGGGAGGCTACCGATGGCCCAGGGCTATCCTTCTGAGTAAGGGAGCGCCGCTCACCAGTAGCGTGCCTTTGGTTTCGGAGCCTGCTGGGCAGGAGGCGTCTCCTCTTCTTCAAGGATGGCTGAGACAAGAGTGAGCCGACCACTCATTTGGTAGAAAAATCCGGCAAGCAGGACGGGCTTCCGAATATGCTCTTCGGTCAGGAGCGGCGCTAAAACCTCTGCATTGAGGATACGCAGATTCGGTTTGTGCCGGCGCATATCTCGGAGTACGGAAAGCTCGCTTTGGGTCCGGCTCGTGGTGTGGAATTCATCGACCTGAAGATAGACTTCCTCTTCTTCGGCAATCCCGAAGGCCAGGAGGTCGTCATGTCTGCCAGGCTCACCGGTCGGCACGAAATAGAGCTTCCCACTGAGGCGGACTGGCAGCGGAGGACCCTCGGCGCTAGACGCTGACGGGAGGATAAGTAAAAAGGCGAACACCCAGACCAGGAGGCTGAGAGGTCGAAAATATTGCCTGAACATCGGACGCATGTCTGATACGCCTCTCCGCTGCCTCACTCTCCCTGCTCGCCTTCCGGCTGCTGCACCGAAACCAGCGGCAGCCGGACAGTGAAACAGCTTCCTTGCCCAACGCGGCTCTCGACACTGATCTGCCCTCCATGCGCGAGTACGATTGAGCGGGCGAGTGCCAGACCGAGGCCAGTGCCTCCGCGGCTCCGGGCTGGGTCGGCGCGATAAAAACGATCAAAGATGTGAGGCTGCCCCTCGGCGGCAATACCGGCTCCGGTGTCTCTGACCGATAGATACACCTCTGTCTCGCGTGGTTCCAGGGTCAGCGTCACGGTCCCACCCTCCGGTGTGTATTTAATAGCATTCTCGCCCAGGTTAAATATGAGCCGGAACAGCATGGGCTCACTGCCCCGCGTCCAGAGTTCAGTTGGCGCGTCGGACTTGAAGGTAATCTGAGCCGTCTCGGCCAGCGCGCCCAGCGCCGCACAGACGTCGCGCAGGACCGCCACCAGATCGACCGGCGTACGTGCGATACTCATATTGCCGCTGTCAGAGCGGGCCAGAAAGAGCAGGTCCGTGACGAGGGCGCTGAGGCGATCAACTTCTTCAAGGCAGCTGACCAGGACGGAGCGATATTCATCCGGTGTCGGAGGAGAGCGGAGCGCAACCTCAAGCTCGCCTTTTAAGATGGTCAGCGGGGTATGCAGTTCATGGGCGGCATCGGCGCTAAAGTGCTTGACCGCAGTAAACGCGCGCTCCAGCCGCGCCAGCATGGCGTTCAATACCGCGGCCAGACGGCCGAGTTCGTCCGTGCTGTCCGCGGCCTCGATCCGGCGCGAGAGGTCTTCCGCCTCTATTGCCCGGGCCGTATTGACCATCGCATCCACAGGGGCCAGGGCGTGCCGCGCCAGAAACCAGCCCCCCACCCCCGCCCCCACGAGCGCCAGCGGGATGAGTCCCAGGAGAATCAAGAGAAAACGGGAACGGGCCGTGTCTGCACTCTCAAGGGGCATGGCGACCTGAACGAGATGAATCATGCGGCCGCGCTCAATAACCGGCAGCGTCAGCAGCCGGACCGGTATCCCCTCCCTCTCTTCCCCCCGAGAAGGAGGAGGTAAGGTGATGGTCTGATAGGTCTCCCGACCCTGCCGGGCGTTCAACTGGGCTTCCGGGCTGAGTGGGAATTGCATGCGCGTGCGCGGCACAACGCGGGGGTCTGGACGACCGAAAGGATCGAGCAAACGAAAGAACCGCGAGGCCGGTCCAGGACCAAACGGACCGAGCAGCGCGTCCAAAGCTGCACTGAAATCCCGCCCCGTCGACGGGGGACGCCGGACTGAATCGGCAATGGACACGGCGACCGATTTCAGCGAGGCATCGATATTGTCACGCAACCCTCGGTCGAGGAGGATGAGAGCCGCTGCCCCCAGGAGGACCAACATGCCGGTCAGGAGAGCCGTATACCACAGCGTCAGGCGGGCCCGCAGGCTGGAAAAGAGGAAACGCATTATTCCTCGGGCTCCTTGATGACATAGCCCACCCCACGCACGGTATGGATCAGTTTGGTGGGAAATCCGGCATCGATCTTCTTTCTGAGATAATTGACATACACGTCAATCACATTGGTAAAGGTGTCAAAATCTACGCCCCACACATGCTGGGCGATAATGGCGCGGCTGAGCACGCGCCCAGGCTGGCGCAAAAAGAACTCGAGCAGGGCGAATTCTTTTGCGGTGAGTTCAATCCGAGTTCCCGCGCGGCTGACCGCGTGCGAGATCAGGTCGAGTTTCAGGTCCGCCACGCTCAGGCTGGCGGGGGACAGGGGGCTGCCCCGGCGCAGTAAGGCGCGAATCCGAGCGAGCAGTTCTTCAAAGGCAAACGGTTTTGTCAGATAGTCATCCGCGCCTCGGTCCAGCCCGGCGACTTTATCCGCAACCGTATCTCGCGCGGTGAGCATCAGGACCGGCACGCGGAGCTTATGCCGCCGCATCTCCTGGAGGACGCTCAATCCGTCTCGCTTGGGCAGCATGCCGTCCAAAATGACCAGATCGTATTCGTGATCGAATGCTTGGGTCAGTCCGACCTCGCCGTCCGGGGCGATATCAACACGATAGCCCTCGGCTTCAAGACCACGGCGGATAAAACTGGCGACCTTTGCTTCGTCTTCAATCACAAGGATACGCATGTCTCTCAACTACCTCAGGTTCACGAACGGATTGAATAGGCGTATTGTAACAGACACCGCGGGAATCACAGACCCATGCCGGCCTTCTTTACTCTGCTTTCTCTTTGCTGACTGCGTGTGAGTGCCGCCGTTATGCCTATCGGACGCCCTAGCCTGTCTCCTCTTCACATTCTGAAACTCGTCCGACATCTGCCTCAGTTCGCGAAGCTGTTCTGGAGGCTGTTCCGAGACCGACGGGTGCCGCTACGGGCCAAGGCCGTGCTGGTCGGGGCACTGGCCTATCTGCTGCTGCCGATAGACTTACTGCCCGATATTATCCCTTTCGTTGGCGTTGCCGACGATATTACCATCCTCTTACTTGCCGGTCGCTGGTTTCTTTCCCTGTGTCCCCCTGACGTGTTACAGGAGCAGGTGAGGGCATTGGGTGAGGAAGCCGCCGGTTAATGTCCGTTTGTCTTATAAAAGGAGTGATGTATGGCATATCGCCCGACTCTGATGAGCACGCGAGGGATGATTTCGACCGAACACTATCTTTCTGCTGAAGCCGGCATGCAGGTGCTACGGGCCGGGGGCAACGCCTTTGATTCAGCCGTTGCCGCCGCGCTGGCCGAGGGTGTGCTCAACCCCCATATGCATACATTCGGGGGCGAATTGTCCGCGCTCGCCTATAGCGCGTCGGACAAGAAAGTCTTCTCGATTAATGGCAATACCGTTGCGCCCAAAGCGGCAACGCGTGAGTGGTTTCAGCAGCAGGGTATTCGTCTCATTCCAGGCCGTGGGGTCCTGGCCGCCGGACCGTGTGCGGCTCCGGACGCCTTCATTTCCGTGCTGCAACGCTTTGGGACGTGTAGCTTTGCCCGAGTGGTCGCACCCGCGCTGGAACTGGCTGAGAACGGTTTTCCCATGCACGGTGCTTTACGCGGTCCGGCGCCGGCCTATCTGAATATGGATTTTTCGATTGCCGGTAATGCCGAACATTTCAGGCAACACTGGCCGTCTTCAGCTAAAGTCTATCTGCCGGGCGGGCATCTGCCCGATATCGGTCAAGTCATGACGAACCCGGACTTGGCCCGGACATTGCGGCGTTTGATGGCGGCAGAAGAGCGGGCCGGTGGCGACCGACTCGACGGCCTCGCCGCCGCCCGGGCCGAGTTTTATGAAGGGTCCATCGCTCAGACCATAGCGGCCCATGCAAAAGAACAGGGGGGGCTGCTGAGCGCAGAAGATCTCGCCGACTTTCATATTCAGATCGAAGAGCCGACGACCCTCAACTACCGTGGCTACGATGTATACAAATGTGGCCCCTGGAGCCAAGGCCCGGTGTTTCTGCAGCAACTGGCCCTGCTTGAAGGTTTTGACCTCAAGGGGATGGGCCTGAATAGTGCGGACTATATTCATACGGTCACGGAAGCGGCCAAGCTGGCCTTTGCCGACCGGGAGCAATACTACGGCGACCCAGATTTTACCGATGTGCCACTGGCAGGACTCCTCTCCAAAGACTACGCGTCCAGTCGGCGTGAGCTGATTGACAACGGACAGGCGTCGTTCGACCAGCGGCCGGGCAATCCGCGGACCGGCGCCGCGTTGCTCGAAGGCGAAGACATCTTTGCGGCACGGAATTGGGGCCCAGGCACCGTCTATGTGGCAGTGATCGATAAAGAGCGGAATATGGCCTCGTTTACCCCAAGCGGTGCCTGGATTCCGTCCTCCCCGGTAATGGACGGACTCGGCTTCCCGCTGGGGACCCGAGTGCAGACTTTCTTCCTGGATGCAAAGCATCCGAACGCCCTGGTGCCGGGCAAACGCCCGCGCACCACCCTGACGCCGACCCTGGTCATGCGAGACGGAAACCCCTGTATGGTTTTTGGCACGCCGGGCGGAGACCAGCAGGATCAGTGGACGCTCCAGTTCTTTCTGGCGGTGGCTGATTTTGAAATGGAGATGCAGGACGCCATAGAAGCCCCCCGCTTTTCGACCTCCCACTTCCCGAACAGTTTCTATCCACACAATTGTATTCCCGGTCTGCTCCGGGTTGAGGAACGGGTTCCTGAAGAGGTACAGCAGGAACTCAAGGCCCGCGGGCATACGCTCCAGGTCAACCCGGCATGGAGCGAGGGAGACGTGCTGGGTATCCGCATTGATGCCAAGTCTGGCACGCTGTACGGCGGATCGGATATACGTGGGGAACAGAGCAAACGCATGCCATCACATATCATTGGATGGTAGGGTTCTCCGTGGGTTGGGGGCGCTTTTTGTGTTCCCCTACCGTCTGTATCTGTCCTGTATTAGAATAACTAAAATTCAATTTTAGACCTTGACTCCCAACGTGAGGGTGCTAGGTAGGAAACGGTGGTGTGTGTGGAAGGCTCGTGGCGAGGGTAACCTCGTCCACGGACTGATAGAGAGGAGGACAGCCGCTCTATATGTCAACTCGGGAGCAACATCTCAGCTCCGTTCTTCCCAGCCGAACGATTCGGCTCTTTCCAGCCACACCATCGCCCCGTTTCGATACGATTTCCTCCATTCCCTGCCGTCCTGGCACCACACTTCGCCTTCGGACTGTTGATGTCTTTTCGGCTCGGCAAAGCGTTGAAAAGAATCAATGTGTCCTCCAATCACCCAGAGCGGTTGACCCGTCTCCTCTTTCAGCGCCCCGTCCGCCTCCAACCGGCAATACTCTGAGGCCGTCCCTTTTCGTGCACCCAAAGAGTTGGAGGAGTAGAATTATGCAACTTCCAGTGCAAATCGTCTCTCGCGATCTGTATCTTTCCAAGCACCTAGAGACCACCATTCTTGAGAAAGCCAGCAAGCTTGATACCTTTTACAGCCGCATTACACGCTGCCAAGTCGTTATTGAATCCCAGACGCATCATCACTGGAAGAGTCAATCCTATAGAGTGCGGATCGACCTGAGCGTTCCTGGTGCTGAGCTTGTCGTCAACCACCATGAAAACCAGGATTTAAAAATCGCTATCCGCGATGCCTTTGATGCAGCCAAGCGTCAGTTGCAAGACTATGCCCACCAACAACGCGGCGATGTGAAAGCGCATTCCGCACTGGCGGAGGCGTGGCATTAGAACGAAGAACAGACCGCTACTGTTTCCTGAAGGAGAGGACAAGCTATGGCCGAGGGATTTCGCAAGATTGTGTGTCCTGTCTATTTGGATGAAACTTCACCCCAGATGTTGTCGTATGCTCGGCACTTCGCCCAACTCGGAGATGGTACCATCTACCTCCTCCATGTTGTGCCCACCGATGAACTCCATCTTCTGCGCAAGGTCTATAGGCCGGACGAGGGCGGTGGAGCGGATATCAGCACGGCAGAACGCGTTGCCCGCGAACAGTTAGAGGCGACTGCTCATGAACATCTCAACGACATCCACTACGACATTGTAACCCAATTCAACAGCAATCCGGCCGCTGGAATTCTGGAAGCCCAAAAAGAAATAGGCGCTGACCTAGTAGTGATGTCCTCGCACGGTCGAACCGGCCTTGCCCATCTCATTCTGGGCAGCGTTGCCGAAAAGGTGGTCCGGGAGTCCGTCTGTCCGGTGTTGACCATTCGTCAAGGAGAGGCAGAGGCCACTCCCTCTGCATTCCAGCATATCCTTGTTCCGGTGGACATTGCCGACCGGTCATCGACCGCCCTCATCTGTGCCCGGCAAATTGCGGAACAGCATGGGGGAACCGTCTATCCCCTCCACGTTGTTCCAACCGAAGATATCTACCTCCAGCGCGATGTCTACCGGCTTCAGGAAGGGGAGGGAACGAATCTTGTCCGGGCGGAAAAGGTGGCCACAGAGCGATTGGCGGAAGTTGCGCAGACCTATCTTGACGGCGTCCGATACGAACCGGTCGTCCATGTGAGCAGTGACCCGGCCCGCACTTTTCTTGAAATGGAAAAAGAAGTTGGAGCGGATTTACTGGTGATGGCGACCCATGGGTTTACCGGCCTGTTTCACCTCTTGCTCGGCAGTCTGACCGAAAAAATGATGCGAGAAGCGGGCTGCCCGGTCTTAGCCCTGCACCAGTAGCCGAGAGAGGGAGCGACGGAGCCTGCCACACCATACAAGGGAGGGGACACTATGCTGAAGGATACGGCCTACAGAATCGTGAGTGAATCTCTGAAAGACGAGCTGCGAGCTATTGATTTTTACTTGCTGGCCGCAGATGTCGCGCCCACCCCAGCCGCCCGACTTGCCGCCCGGCAGTTCGCCAGAGAAGAAGAGCAACATCTTGACGACCTCATAGAGTGGATTGAGTGGGAAGACGACCCGGAACTCCGCGTGGTCTTACAGAATATCCATCTCCTCCAGTACGATACGTCACCCCAGACCGATGCCGTGCGGCACTGGGTAGAGTTATGTCACCGGCAGGAGATCTCCGACCCGGTGCGGATGCTGTTTGAAATAGCGCTGGCGAAAGAGCAGGAGTCGCTCGGGCACTATCATGCCCTGGAGCGCCAGGTCACAGAGCCGCTGGCCCGCCGGGTGCTGCACGCAATCTGCCAGGCGGAAGAACAGCACCAGCGGTTCCTGGAAGAGCAGTATCACCGGCTGATGTCTGAGCATGAGGAGACCACACAGTCCTGGCATTAGGGGGAACAGGGCCGCGTGGCCCGCGGATATCTGTGGTAAGGTACTGGCCGAGAAGACGGACTGGTCGAAGTCCGGTGAGTCGCTTCTAGCGGGTCCGAAACTCGCCGAGCCGAGTTTGTGTGACAAGTTGATCCAGCGTTTTAACGTCAAGATTTTTTGGGCAGGCTTGTCGGACAACTTTAAAACGGAAGGCGTGTGAGGCTCACCGGTCTTGCGCTGCCTCCAGGTCAAAACTCCATCTCTCTGGCATCTTCCGCAATATGGAGTGGCGCGGCCGTCGCCGCCCGGACTGCGTCGGGAGTGACGCCCGGCGCAAATTCCTTTAAGACAAAGCCCTGAGAGGTGACTTGAATCAGGGCCAGATTTGTCAGCACCCACGAGACACACCCACGGGCGGTGAGCGGATAGGTACACCTGGGGAGCAGTTTTGGTTCACCTGCCTTTGTGGTGTGCTGCATCACAACAATCAGCCGGCGTGCTCCGGCAGCAAGGTCCATGGCCCCTCCAATTGAACCGGCCCGCATATGCGGGGCTTTCCAGTTTGCCAGGTCGCCGTTTGCGGCAACCTGAAAGCCACCCAGCACGACCGTGTCCACATGTCCCCCGCGGGCCATGGCAAACGCCTCGGTGCTATCAAAGAAGCTGGCTCCTGGTTGCAGCGTCACCAATTGAGAACTGGCATTATACAGATCAATGTCCTCTTCCCCCGCCGTGGCAAGCGGACCATAGCCCAGCACCCCGTTCTCGGCGTGAAGCGTCACGTCGTCGGCAATAAAATCCGAGATCAGAGTTGGCAGGCCAATACCGAGGTTCACATACTGGCCGGACTCCAAGAGGTGCGCGGCGCGCAGCGCCATGAGTTCCGGCGTCAGGCCGCTTGTCTGTCCGGCACTTTCCGCTGTTTTTATCGTCCGGCCCTGGGTCCGCATGAGCTCCAACACCTGATCCCGGTCGAGCGGTTTTTCACGCCGGACAAGACGGTCGACAAAGATACCTGGGGTGGCGATCGCCTCTGGGTCAAGCTGCCCTGGCTCGATAATTGCATCGACCTCAGCGAGGGTGACCGCAGCCGCAGCCGCAAACGGCGGGTTAAAATTGCGCGCCGTACCGCGGTAGATCAGATTGCCGGCCGTATCCGCCTGATACGCCCGAATGAGGGCAAAATCGGCCCGGAGCGCGGTTTCCAGCAGGTAGGTCCGGCCATCAAAGCTCCGTTTCTCTTTCCCCTCCGCGACGATCGTGCCAACCCCGGTGGGCGTGAAAAACGCGGGAATCCCCGCTCCGGCAGCGCGAATGCGCTCGACCAGGGTTCCCTGGGGCACGATTTCAAAGGCGACTTCGCCCCGTCCAATCTGCTCGGACAGCGGCGTTGTGCGGTAGGCATAGCCGCCGAAGGAGGCGATCAGTTTCGAGACTTGGCCGGTTTCAGCCAGAATTTGAGGAGACAGCGGTCCGAATCCGGGAGAGTTGCAGATAATGGTCAGGTCGCTCACGCCGCTGTCTCGCAGGGCAAAGAGCAATTCGTGCGGCCACCCCTGGAGTACGCCAAACCCGCCTATCAGAATACTCGCTCCGTCCCGGATATCGGCAAGAGCTTCGACCGCGGAATAGTGAGCCTTTTGCACACTCATACAACCCTCATACACAACGAGAAAGATTTGAGCTGACCGCTCGGTCAGGTTGATCTTCGGCTGCCCGCCCCATAGTATAGCCCATCAGGCCGATACGCGCTCAAAGAGGAAACGTGTCCTCCATGCCAAAAAAGCTGGACACGTTTCCTCTTTCAAGAGGGAGGGCGCCGTCGGCATGAGCGAATAGAACGTACAGGAAGGATAACCAGTGACCGACCATCCAGCGTGGCTCTCACAAGGCGCCCCTCAGGGGGAAACACAGCCGCTCGTGCTCTTTCACTATCCACTCGCTTTTACCCTTGTCGGCCGGGAAGCCGGGCCCCCGCCGACGGTGACGGTAGAAACCCCGCTTGCTGATATGAGTGCGGCAGACTTGGCGTATATGGAGAAGGTCCTGAATTTTGTGACAGCGCAGCAGCAGCGCGGCAAAGTCCCGCTGCCGCGGCTTGACTCTCAGCCCTCCCCGGCGGGAACAATGCCAACGGGCCGGATGTGCGACCTGTGTGAGATGGCCCATTATACGCAGTGGTACGCCGAATTTTACTCACCCTTCCGTTTCACCATTCTCGATTGTGACTCCTGTGAGGTACCTATCGCGGTCCTTGGCGAGCACCGCGTTGACGTGCGACCGGAAGAGGTTGCGTTTATGGAAAATGCCCTCAATCTTGTGGCCGAACACAAGTATAGCGAAAAATTCCCGAAGTGGATGTTTGACCACAATATGCGGCAGATTCCAGATCATTATCATTTTCATGTCCGCCCCTTGCTCTGGTAAAAAGAGGGAACATGCCCTCCAATCATTCACAGAAGCTGGACATGTTTCCTCTTTGCGGCGAGGAGAAGGAAGTGGCGACTATGCAGGCGGTGTTATTGCTTGGCCCAGGAAAAATTGCCTGTCAAGAACTACCCGTGCCGGAACCGGGCCCCGAAGATGTCGTGCTGAAGGTTGGGTCTGCCCTGACCTGCGGAACGGATCTCAAGGCTTTTTTGCGGGGCCATCCCAAGATGCCCCCGCCGATCCGTTTTGGCCACGAATACTCCGGAACGATAGCCGCGCGCGGGTCGCGGGTCACAAACTTCCGCGAGGGTGACGAGGTCATGCTCGCGCCAACCGGTCCGTGCGGTCGCTGTTTCTATTGCCAGCATGACCAGGAAAACCTGTGCACGTCGCTCATGGCGACCATGGCCTTTGGCGGCTATGCGGAATATGTCAGCCTCCCTGGTCGGATTGTCAGATCCAATATGTTCCCCAAGCCCCAAAGCCTGCCCTTTGTCGAAGCCGCGCTGTTGGAGCCAGTATCGTGCGTGGTCTTTGGATTACAGCAGGTAAGGTTCACGCCTGAAGACACAGTGGTGATTATTGGCGCGGGCGGCTTTGGGCTGTTGCATCTCATCCTCCTGAAAATGCTGGGTCTGGAGCGGGTCCATATGGTGGCTCGGAACCCGGACCGGGCCAGAGTTGCGGGCGAACTGGGCGCGGACCGCGTGATTGCCCGTCCGGCTGAGGAGGCCCGGGAAGCAGTCCTGGAGGCCACGGGCGGTCGAGGCGCCGACTTGGTCATTGAGTGTACGGCCCAGCCGAGCGTCTGGGAGGAATCCCTGTTCTTTGCCCGTCCCGGCGGCCAGGTCAGTCTCTTTGGCGGCTGTCCGCCGGGAACCAAGGTTGCCCTGGACGCGACCCGGCTGCACTACGACCAGATTCGTCTGTCGAGCCCCTTTCACTTTAACCCGGCCGCCGTGCGGCAAGCGTCTGAACTGCTCATATCCGGACAGATTCCGACCGAGTACCTGATCAGCGGTCGCTACCCACTGGTTGACCTCTGCCAGGCGTTTGATCGGATGCAGCGTGGCGAGGGAATCAAATACGAAGTCGTACCCTGAGGGCGAAAGGCTGCCATGAAAATTGTTACCCCGAACGAAGCCGTACAAGCCATCCCCGACGGCAGCATTGCGATTTTTCCCCACAGCTGTGTCGAACCGACGACTTTCTATACGGCTTTCCAGCACGAGGTCGAACGGTTCAGCAACCTGACCGTGTATTCCGGGCTGGCGTTTGGAAAATATCCCTTTCTGGAGAAGGGATTGGGGACGAATTTTCGCTATGTGACCTGGCAGGCTGCTCCCCAGCTTCGGCGCTTGTTCAAAGAAAACGACCCACGCAAGGTCGGCTTTGCCCCCATGCGGTTTAGCGAGATCACCAGCATTGTGAATAAGAACGGCATCATCAAGCCGGATGTTGTCGTGACCCAGGTCTCGCCACCCGACCAGGACGGAACGGTCAGTCTGGGTATTTCGGTCAGTATCTATCAAGACTTTATCGACAGCGCGAAAATGGTGATCGCCGAGATGAATACCAATATGCCGGTCACGCATGGCAAGAGCCGGGTGCCGGTTGAGAAAATCGATTTCGCCCTGGAGTCTTCCGAACCACTCGGGACCTATCGCACCCCGCACCAGAGCGAGCGTGACGCCAGGATCGTTGACTACGTCCTTGACCTAGTCCCCGACCTGGCCTGGGTGCAACTCGGTATAGGTTCCGTCCCCGATGCGGTTCTGGGCCGACTGGCGGACAAACGAGGGGTGAACCTCTACTCAGGCATGTTGTCTCAGGGATTGGTCCAGTTTCTTGACCAGGTGAAACACACTCCAAAGATCCTCACCGGCGAGCTTGCCGGAGACCAGGAGTTCTTTGATTTTTGTGGTCGCAACCCGCTCATAGAAATGGCGACCGTCGATGTCACCCACAATATTCTGGAGTTGGCAAAGCTGCCGCGTTTCGTCTCCATCAATTCTGCCGTGGAGATCGACCTGCACGGGCAGAGCAATGGCGAGACCATTGGACCGGTGCAGATCAGCGGCGTCGGCGGCAGCCTCGACTATGTGGAAGCCGCGGCGCTGGCCGCGGATGGCGTGTCCATTATTGCGCTGCCGTCAACAACCGAAGACGGCAAGCGCTCCAAAATCGTGGCCAGTCTGGCCAGCGGCGCCGTTGTCACGACGCCTCGCTTTTGTACCGACTATATCGTGACCGAATACGGCATCGCCCGCATGAAGGGCAAAGACCTCCGCGGACGGGCCGAAGCTCTCATCCGTATCGCTCACCCGGATTTTCGGCCTGAATTGGAGAAACGGTTAGGATAGAAACTGTTCCGTCCGTCCACGTGAGAGATGACCCGTATCAGGGCTCCCGTCGCTCGCCTTTTTTCTCTCCGACCTGTTTGATACGCTCGGTCCTTCGCTGGCGCTATATGCATCTTTTCTGCGTGAGGGGACGATTATGATCGAACGGGCCGCTATTCTGAGCACGGGGGATGAAATCACGACCGGCAAAGTCGTTGATACGAACTCCAACTATATTGCGGATAAGCTGATTGAAGCGGGCTTGGACGTGGCCTCGATTGTCACGGTCGGTGACGTTTCGGACCGGATTATATGGGCCTGGGAGCAGGCCATGGTTCACGCCGACGTGATTGTTTCTACCGGCGGCATTGGACCCACGGCTGATGACCTTACAACTGAACTGGTTGCCAAGGTTGCCGGAGTCGAGCTGACCTTCTCCGAAGAAGTTGCTGAGAATATCCGACGGATTTTTGCCTCGCTGAACCGCACCATGCCGGAGAATAATCTCAAGCAGGCGCAGTTCCCCGCCGGAGCGACCATTATCCCCAATCATCTCGGGACGGCGCCAGGCTACCGCCTGGAGCTGGAGACACCACACGGTCGGAAGCATCTGATCGTCCTGCCGGGTGTCCCGCGCGAGATGAAACCCATGATGGAAGAAAGCGTCCTGCCCTGGATTGGTGAAATGCGAGGTGGGGGCGATGTCTTTCTGACCCGGACGTTTCAGACCTTCGGCATTAGTGAGTCCGGACTGGACGAACTGGTGTCCGGCGTGATTGCCGAAGACGAAGGGAAGCTGGCCTTTCGAGCCAACTTCCCTCAAATTTCCATGCGCGTGACTGTCCGGGGGAAGGCCGGTGAGGTCGAGCGGCGGGTCGAAGGGCTGGCACGGCGGCTGCGGGAGAAAATCGGTGCGTACGTCTACGGCGAGGGTGATGTCAGCATGGAAGGTGTGGTGGGGCAGCTCCTTAAAGATCAGGGAAAAACGGTTGGCTTTGCCGAGGCGTGCTCGGGGGGATTGAGCAGCCATCGCCTGACGAATGTGCCGGGCAGCTCGGACTATTTCCTGGGCAGCATCATTGCCTATTCGGACACTGCAAAAACCCAACTGCTTCATGTCAATCCCAACACGCTGAGTCAGCACGGCGCGGTCAGCGAGGAGACCGTCAGGGAAATGGCCAGCGGCGTCCGTACTCGTCTGGGCACCGATATTGGTGTCGCGGTCACCGGCATTGCCGGACCGGACGGCGGCACGCCGGACAAGCCGGTTGGGACCGCCTGTCTGGCGCTTGCTATGGAGGGAACGCTGGTGTCGCGGCAGTATAAGCTCTGGGGCAACCGGGAGTGGATCAAAACCCTGACCTCCCAGTTGTGTCTCGACTGGGTGCGACGCGCGCTTCTTGAAATTCCGATTGCGGAATCAGGGTTTATCCGTCGCTAGGGAAAGAGCCGGGCCCGTGTTGATTCGCGCCTTCATCGCAGCTAATCTGGCTTCTCTAGTAGGCGAAGAAATGACAAAAGTCCAGTCCGCCCTCCAAAAGGCGAAAGGCGATATCCGCTGGGTCAAACCGCAGGGATTTCATCTCACGTTTCGATTTCTTGGCAATATCGAGCCGAATCGAGTTGCGCCCATCCTGACCGCATTACGAGCAGCCGTGAGACACCAATCGCAGTTCCGAGTCCGCATGCAGGGGCTCGGTGCGTTTCCTTCACTCACCCGCCCGCGGGTGCTGTGGGCACGTCTGACCGGTGGTGGACTCCAAGAGCTGCATACGACAATTGAGTCGGCTCTTGGCTCCTGCGGCTTTCCGCCCGAGGGCCGCGCGTTTCGCCCGCATATTACCCTGGGCCGGGTTCGCTCCCAGCGTGGCTGGAACCACGTACTGGAACGAGTCAAGGACTATCTGCAATACGATTTTGGTGAGAGCCTTATCGATACCGTGACGTTGTACCGGAGTGATCTTGAACCAGGTGGGGCGGTCTATACAACCCTCGGCGTTGCCGACCTGAAAAGATAGCAATCCACCGTCCACAACAGCAAGGAGTGTACAGATGGCAGAGGACAGAGATCGTGAGCGAGCGTTGGACTTAGCGGTCAGTCAGATCGAAAAGCAGTTTGGCAAAGGCTCGATCATGAAGCTCGGCGAGGACGCTATAGGGCACAACATCCCCTCGATTTCGACCGGCTCGCTGGGCTTGGACCTCGCCCTGGGCATTGGCGGCCTGCCGCGCGGACGGGTGGTCGAAATCTACGGACCCGAATCATCCGGGAAAACCACGCTGGCCCTGCACGTCGTTGCTCAGGCGCAAAAAGCAGGTGGCTCATGCGCCTATATTGACGCGGAACACGCCCTGGACATGGGTTATGCCAAGAAACTTGGAGTCAATGTTGAAGAGCTATTGCTCTCTCAGCCCGACCATGGCGAGCAAGCGCTCGAAATCACGGATACGCTAGTCAGAAGCGGCGCGCTGGATGTCATAGTAGTTGACTCTGTTGCCGCACTGGTTCCCCGCGCCGAACTCGAGGGCGATATGGGTGAGCCGCAGATGGGCCTACAGGCCAGACTCATGTCGCAAGCGCTGCGGAAACTCGTCAGTACGATTTCACGTTCGCACACCTTGGTCGTCTTCATCAATCAAATTCGGATGAAGATCGGCGTCATGTTCGGCAGTCCCGAGACCACAACCGGTGGCAATGCCCTCAAATTCTACGCTTCCGTCCGCATGGACATTCGCCGTACGGGCGCAGTCAAACAAGGCGATCAAGTGGTTGGGAATCACACCCGAGTCAAAGTGGTCAAAAATAAAGTCGCGCCGCCCTTCAAGCTGGCGGAATTCGATATTTTATACGGGACCGGGATCTCCAAAGAGGGCGAGCTGATCGACATCGGCGTGGACCAGAATATCGTTGAAAAGGCCGGAGCCTGGTACTCTTTTTCTGAAGATCGCATTGGCCAGGGCCGAGAGAACGCCAAGGCATATCTGCGGGAAAATCCCGAGATCGCAGCCATGATAGAGCACCAAGTCCGCGAGAAGTTCGGTCTCGGTACTCTTCAATCCACAGCAGAAGCGGGACCAGTGGAAGAGGTTGCTGAGAAAGCCTAGCTTCCACCTATGAGTCACGCTTGTTCCTCTCAGACACCTCTGAACTATGCCTATAGTCTGCTTGCGCGGGGAGACTATAGCGCGGTGCGTCTGAGCGAGAAATTACGAGCCAAGGGATTCACGTCGCAGGACGCGAGCGCTACGGTTGAAGCGCTGCAAGCGCGCGGCCATCTGGACGATATGCGGCTGGCCCGTGGTCTTGCCGAACGGTTTCAAAACCAAGGCTTTGGCCCGCGTGGTGTGCGGGCCAAACTCAAGCAAAGAGGACTCACGGAAGACGTGATTGCAACGGCGCTGAGCGAGCGGCTAGAGCAGACGGATATCGAGGTCGCTCGGCGACTTGTGCAGCGCCGTTTCCCCCCTGCTGCACTTGAAGAGCCCAAGACGCGCGCCCGCGCGTATCGATTATTATTGCGACGAGGATACTCTGCCAGTGTTGCCGCAAGCGTGCTAGGAAGAGAAGCGTCCGACGACTAGCCAATGGAAAGAGTAGCCGCCATGACAGGGAACGAGATACGCGACAGCTTCCTGCAGTTTTTTGCTGACCGGGGTCACCGGATTGTCCCGAGCGCGTCGTTGATTCCGGCCAATGATCCGACGCTGCTGTTTACCAATGCCGGCATGGTACCGTTCAAAAATATTTTTCTCGGGATCGAGCGGCCGGTCCACCGGCGGGTGGTCGATTCCCAAAAATGTTTGCGCGTCTCCGGTAAGCATAACGATCTGGAAGAAGTGGGCCGCGATACCTACCACCACACCTTCTTCGAGATGCTGGGGAACTGGTCGTTTGGCGATTACTACAAACAGGAAGCCATCCGCTGGGCCTGGGAATTGCTGACCGAGGTCTGGAAACTTCCCAAGCAGAAACTCTGGGCGACGGTGTATACGACGGACGACGAAGCGGACGAGTGGTGGCGGACACAGACCGACATCAATCCGCAACAGATCCTGCGTTTTGCCGAAAAGGACAATTTCTGGGAAATGGGCGAGACGGGCCCCTGCGGACCGTGTTCGGAAATCCACATTGACCGTGGCCCGCAGGCCTGCGCGTTGGCCAATACACCGGGCCATAGCTGCGCGGTCAACGCCGGCTGTGCGCGTTATATCGAGTTATGGAATCTGGTGTTTATCCAATACAACCGGGATGCGGACCAATCCCTGGACGATCTGCCCGAGACGCATGTCGATACGGGCATGGGCCTGGAGCGCATTGTCTCCGTTCTCCAAGACGTGCCGGGCAATTATGACTCTGACCTGCTGCGCGACATCATTACCTTTACCGAAGGGTCAGGCGATAAGCGCTACGGCGATGCGAGTGAACAGGACGTGTCGTTTCGGGTAATTGCCGACCATGCACGCACGGCCGCCTTTGCCATTGCCGATGGCGTGGTACCGACCAACGAGGGGCGAGGCTATGTGTTACGGCGAATTATGCGCCGCGCCTTACGACACGGGCGACTCCTGGGCTTTGAGGGACCGTTTTTCTCTCAGGTTGCCGGGAGCGTGGTACAACTCCTGGGCGCGGCCTACCCCGAGTTGGTTGAACGACGGGACTATCTGACTGAGGTTATACATAACGAAGAGACCCGTTTTTCGGACACTCTGGACAAGGGCTTGGCCCTGCTCGAACAAGAAATCCACGATCTGCGTCAGCGCAACACGACAACCCTGTCCGGCGAAACCGCCTTTCGTTTGTACGATACCTACGGCTTCCCGCTGGATATGACCGAGGATTTTCTGTCGTCCGAAGGCTTCAGTGTTAACCGCGATGAATATGATAAGGCCCTGGAAGAGCAGCGAGCCCGTGCGCGTGGGAGACAAAAGGGCGAGCCGCCTGTGGTTTTACGCGGGCAACCGCTGACAGCCTCGGCGACTATAAGCCAAGCTGAGATGACCGTTTTTGTTGGTGATCGCCAGGCCGAACACGAATCCAAGGTGCGCGCGCTGTTTGTGGACGGGCAGCCCCGAACAGACGTGGTACGCGAAGGGGAAGAAGTTGGTCTAATAGTTGCCGAGACGCCTTTTTATGGCGAGTCTGGCGGACAGGTGGGGGATACGGGGACGATACGGACGAGCCGTGGCGATCTCATTGAGGTGCTGGATACGCTCAAACCACAGCCTTCACTCATTGTGCATAAAGGCCGGGTAGTGCAGGGCGCGGTGCAGACCGGGGATGCCGTCCAGCTCAGCATTGACGCCCCGCGGCGCGAAGCCATTCGTTTGAACCATTCCGCAACGCATATCATGCATTCCGCGCTACGCGATATTTTAGGCTCCCATGTCCAGCAGGCCGGCTCCCTGGTCACCCCGGACCGGCTCCGTTTCGACTTTACCCATACCAGTCCGGTTAAGGACGATGTCCTGGATGAAATCGAAAACCTGGTGAACCACCATATTCGGGAAAATGCCGCGGTGACGAGTGAGGAAATGTCCTTTACCGACGCGATCCAAAAGGGGGCGTTGGCCTTCTTTGGCGAGAAATACGGCGAGATCGTGCGGGTGTTACGTATGGGAGATTTCTCAACCGAGCTGTGTGGTGGAACCCATGTGAGCCGGACCGGAGATGTAGGGCTGTTCAGATTTAAGGCCGAGACAGGCGTGGCGTCCGGTATCCGGCGGGTTGAAGCAGTCACGGGTGAGGGTGCCCTCGACTGGGTGCGTCAACGCGAGCACGTGCTCAAGGACATGGGCCGCATTCTGAAGGGGTCTGAGGAGGACGCGCTCGAGCGCCTGGAAAAATTGCTGAGCCGGCAACACGAGCTTGAAAAACAGCTCGACCAGCTTCAGGGTCAACTCGCCGGCTCGCAGAGCGACGCGATTGCCTCCCAAGTCCGTCAGACCAATGGGGTCAATGTCATCGCCAGTCGGATCGAGGGCGTAGATCAGAAAGCCCTCCGAGAGATGGCGGATACGCTGCGTGATAAACACCAGCCTGCAGTTGTCGTCCTGGGGGCAACGAACGGGGCGAAAGTGTCGCTCCTCGCCGCCGTGAGTAAGGATTTGGTGCAGCAGTATCATGCGGGAAAGATTATCAAAGAGATCGCTCCGCTGGTTGGCGGAGGTGGAGGTGGGCGACCCGATTTCGCCCAAGCCGGAGGAAAAGATCCAACGCGCCTGGATGAAGCCCTCCAAAAGGTGTATGAGTTGATTGAAAAAGGCGCATAAAGCGTACATCCGCTCTCCCGGAAATGCTGGGCGCGCTGACGCTTGTGACGGAGGCTGCTTGGCTGAAGTAGGACAGACGACAGCAGAAACATCGCATATCGAGTTTGGCAATCAGCGCTTTTTACGCGATCTCCTCGGTCAACACGACGCGCATCTGCGCGGCCTGGAGAACGCGCTCAGCGTAAAAATCTCAGCCTCAGGAAACGCCCTGATCATTGCCGGAGACGAGCCTCAGCGCGAGCTGGCGGGGCGAGTGGCGACCCAATTGTACGACCTCATCCAACGCGGCTATCCCGTCTATCCGAGTGATGTGGATTACGCGGTCCGCATCCTCAGCCGTGACCATACGGCGAATTTGCAGGATATTTTTCTCGACACGGTCTATGTGTCGTCCAACCGCCGAACCATTACTCCCAAGAGTCTTGCCCAGAAAGCCTACATCGATGCCATTCGCAACTACGATATTGTGTTTGGTATCGGGCCGGCTGGCACGGGGAAAACGTATTTGGCCATGGCCGTAGCGGTGGCCGAGCTGATGAAGCGGAAGGTAAGTCGGGTCGTTCTCACCCGGCCCGCCGTCGAGGCCGGGGAGAAGCTGGGCTTTCTGCCGGGCGATCTGGCCGAAAAGATCAATCCCTATCTACGGCCTTTGTACGACGCCCTGCACGATATGGTTGACTTCGGCCGCGCGCAAAAAATGATTGAGCGCGGCGTGATTGAGGTGGCTCCGCTGGCCTTTATGCGCGGCCGGACGCTGAATGATTCCTTTGTCATCCTGGACGAGGCACAGAATACGACCCGTGAGCAAATGAAAATGTTTCTGACCCGGCTGGGCTACGGGTCGAAAGCCGTGATTACCGGCGATATCACCCAGATCGACCTGCCCGCCGGAACCCGCTCAGGCTTAAAAGAGGCTCGGCACATTCTACGCGATATAGACGGGATCCAATTTACGCTTTTTACGGAAAAGGACGTGGTCCGCCATCGTCTTGTCCAGGATGTGATTACCGCCTATGAACGCGCCCAAGAAGCTCAAGAGCGCCGCAACCAGGAAAGCCGCGCCCTCCGTCGCAGTCGTCTCCAGGCCCGGTCTGAGCGTAGACATCAACGGCACGGTGCCGGGTCTGAGTCGGTCCCAGATCCGACGCTGGAGTCGAACGATCCTGCGTCACCTGAAAGTGAAACAGGCCGAGCTGAGTCTGGCTTTCGTGACGGATCAGACCATCCATGAGCTGAACCGTCAGTATCGGCACAAAGACCGGCCAACGGACGTGTTGTCGTTTCCGCTGGCCGATGAACGCTGTCCGACTCTTCTGGGCGATGTGGTTATCTCGATCGACACCGCCCGGCGGCAGGCCCGGCAGCGCAAACGCGCCTTCGCTGACGAACTGCGCACCTTGCTCATCCACGGTATTCTGCACCTGCTGGGCTACGACCATGAAGTGTCGGACAGTGAAGCCGTCCGCATGCGCCGAAAAGAGCGTGAACTGAAGGCCCTGTTGGATTGCATCTCCCTTTGAATTTCTTTCGTCGTAGCGTCCGTCCCGTTCTTCCCTCACCGAGCACTTTTGGGGGTAAAGGTGATACCCGCTCCCGCCTTGAGCGCCGAGGACGGGAGCAAGGCCGGAGCGGGGGCGGCCAACCTAGCAATTTTACTAGGGACAGATGAGCCACAGTCGTGTAGGGAAGGCGAGTGGCTCTCCACACGCGTGTCAGCGTAGTGTCCGGGAGCCGAGCAGAGGATTCGATCCCTGAGGGGGCATGTGGAGGGGAGGACTGCTCCGTCTTTACTGGCCAAACTTTTTCAACATGAGTCACTACCAAACTGAGACACTGCCAACAGGAGGGGTTTTTGCATGGGCATCCTGGTAGATATTTTTGACGAAGAGAGGCGGAACCTCTCTGAGAAAATTGGAGATATGCCTCCTGAAAAGGCTGTACGCATATTTCCTAACTCCGCCTATGGTCTCTCGCATTCTCGCGCTGGTGTTCGCCAGCGTGGTCTTTTCTCAGTCCGCCTGGGCAACGTCGCTGTGGCATGAGGTCGGACACGACCGCGCGACCAGCCCCTACGCCAGTGCCCGCTTCCTGTACGCGTCGCGCCCAGACGTGCAGACATGCAACCCAGGGGCACTCTCGCAAAAAGCAAAAGATCGGGCATTGGCAGTCATGAACCAGATTCGTGCCCTGCATGGTCTCGCCCCGGTGCGGTATAGCTACCTCTATGACCAGAGTGTTCAAGAGGCAGCCCTGATTCAGGTCGCGAATGGCTATCCAGGTCACCACCCATCCTCCAGCGCACGGTGTTACACCACCGCAGGAGCAGAAGGCAGTCGGACGAGTAACATCAGTGGCTTTTCAAACGGCACGCTCCAAGACGGCGATCCAGCTAGGGATGTAGTCAAATGGACCAATGATGCGTTTAATCGTAGTCTGGTCGCGGCAGCGGGCCATCGTCGCTGGATACTCAACCCTTTCACTGCCTATATGAGTTATGGCCAAGTGCATGGCTATGACGCCCAGAAGACGTTTGACTTCGACCACGAACCCGCAGTGACCCCGCTTATTACCGTTGATTATGTGGCCTTCCCGTATGAGCGGTATCCCGCTGCCCTCATGGAGGACGATCCCCCGTGGAGTTTTAGCGTTGTTGAGGACAAAACAGATCGGTGGAAGAACAAACATCCGTACTTTCAGTTGGCGACCGTCACCGTCACCCGCGTCTCGGACAGCACCCGTCTGCCGGTCGGGAAGCTCTATATGGATATGAAATCACACGGACTCCCAAACTTCCTGAGTTGGCAGGTCCAGGGATGGGAGTATGACACGCCATATCAGGTCACGATTTGGAACGTGGCCATGCAGAGCCGACAATTACGGAGCTATTCGTATCAGGTGGTCATTGACCGGATGAGCCAGCCACCAGCGATCCCTCGGACAGTACAGCGGGAGCAGGACGAGTTGCGGTTTCCTGCACGGCAGCAGAAGGTCATGACCCGCGAGGCGCGGGAGCGCGAAGCATGGGCAGCAGCGCGAGCAAAGAAACGGCTGGAACAAGCGACGCGGCGGTAGGGGGGTGGCATGGTCATGGAGGCCCTGGGCCTGCTCGTGATGCTGACGGTCATCATGATTGTGCTCTTGATCCTGGTGCTCGTCGTGTTGTTGGTTGGGCGAGAATCTGTCCTCGCTGCGATCGTGTTTGCATTTGAGATGATCGTTGCTCCAGGAACAGGATATGACGGGAATCCAACACCCTCCGTACAGGAACAGGAAACCCAGAGCGAACCGGCTGACATAGAAATTCTCGGGTGGATTGATGAGATGAGTCCATGCTGCCAACGCGAGCTTGAGCAGGAGGGCTTAAGATGTGTTGCGCCCGACGATCCCTAGCCTGTGGGGTTTACGCTCCGGCATCCAGCGTGCTGGACTAAGGGCGCTATGAGTACCTATTTAGTCGTGCTCACTCGTCCAAACAAAGTATAGTCAATAAGATGTCCAAATGACCCGACCACCCAGCCCAGCGCAGAACCGAAGCTCACCCCTACCAATTTCCACTTGAATCTCCATTTGACCCGGAGCGTTCTTCGGCAGTGTGGACATTGAGCGTTTCTGGCCATTCCCCAAGGCTCCCCTTTCCTTATTTCGACCAGTCCAATGAAAGATATCGGATTCCGACTGATGCTGGAATAACGAGAAAGCCGGCGCGGCCTTTCCAGGCTGGGAGAGTCCGGCTGGGCTGCTGTTGCCGCTCCTGTCGAGCAGTCAAAGTTTCGCTGACTCCCAAGGCTCGAACTGACCGCGAGTCGTTGCAGATCAGGGGGCTTCCATCTATTCCCGGAACTTGACAATGCGATATCCAACCAGATAATAAACTAGTTGTTTCCAAGGAGATATAGGATGCGGAAGGTCGGCGCGTTCGAGGCAAAAACGAATCTCTCGGCTCTTCTCGATGCGGTTGCGCAAGGTGAGACTATCACCATCACGAAACGTGGGCGTCCCGTGGCTCGGTTAGTGCCGCCCGAGGCGCCGGACCATTACCGGGCCGCTGAGGCTGCCAAGAACATCCGAAAGCTGCGCGAACAGTTCGGAGGGGCCTCGATTGATGAAATACTTCAGATGCGTGACGAGGGCAGACCTTGAGCGCCTTGGTGCTGGATTGCTCGGTTGCTGTGGCTTGGTTGCTCGGGGATGAGGGCTCGCTGGAAGCCGATGCCGTTCTTGACAGGGTTGTTTCTTCAGGGGCAGTGGCGCCGGCTCTCTGGTGGGCAGAGGTGCGCAATGTGCTCGTGATGAGCGAACGCCGGGGCCGTCTGACGGTGGCGGGAACCGCTACGGCCCTGGCGGAAATCAGCGCGTTGGATGTTCGCCTGGATTACTCTCCAGAAAGCGCCCTGGTACTGCGACTGGCCCGGGAGCACCGTCTCACCGTGTACGACTCGCTCTATCTTGAACTTGCGGTCCGCGAACGGCGGCCCCTTGCGACGCTGGACCGGAAGCTTCGACTGGCTGCTGAGGCGGAAGGGGTGCAACGCGGCTGATCCTTGTATGCCAGCTGCTGAAAGATGCTGAGCCCGGGCCCATGCTGGAATAATGAGAAGAGCGGTTGGCCTTTCCAGGCTGGGAGAGTCAGGCTAGGCTGCGGTCTGTATGCAGCGTGTGTGGCCCGTTCTGCTCGCCGGTGTGAGTGGTGTTGTGCTCGCCCTGGCCTTCCCGAAAGTCGATTGGAATATTCTGGCCTGGGGTGCTTTTATCCCGCTGCTCTGGATGACGCAGGGGCAGACGCTGCGCCGTGCTTTTAGCCTTGGCTGGATTGCCGGTATGGGGTTTTATCTCTGTACGCTGTACTGGGTCGTCGATACGATAGGCCTGTACAGCAATGTCCCGCATATTATTGCCGTCGGTCCGCTACTCCTCATGTGTGCCATTCTGTCGGCATACACCGGAGTCTTTGCCGTCGGTCTGTGTGTCTATCACAAGAAAGCGGAAACGTGTCCCGCTTTTGTAGATGATGGGAGGACACGTTTTCGCTTTAGCAGACCGCGTGGCAGCGGTTGGTCGCTCCTCGTGTTTGGACCCATGCTCTGGGTCGCCCTGGAATGGGTCCGCTCGTTCTTTCTTATTGGATTTCCCTGGGTCAGCCTGGGCTATTCGCAATACAACTTCGTAAACCTGATCCAGTTTGTCGAATACACCGGTGTCTACGGGCTGTCGGCGCTGGTGATCTTTGGCAATGTCGCCCTCTTTCTCGCTTTTTCCCGGCAGAGCCGTGGGCGCTTGGTGCTGGTTCTGCTCCTGGTGATCGCGGGACTTTGGGGCTGGGGAAACTGGCGTCGGAGCCAGTTGGCCGCCCTACCCCCGGTCCATACGCTGCACGTTGGGATCGCCCAGGGGAATATTGCCCAGGATCAAAAATGGGATCCTGATTATCAAGAGGTTACCCTCGCCCGCTATGAGCAGCTCACGCGCCAGATAACAGAACACGAGGTCGACCTCGTTATTTGGCCGGAGGCGGCCGTGCCATTTTTCTTTCAGTCTGATGTGACCTATCGCGGCCGGCTGCTGGACCTGGCCCAAAACACCAACACGCCCCTTCTGTTTGGCGGTCCGGCCTTTCGAGTCGATGATACGGAACTCACGCTGTTCAACCGGGCCTATCTCCTGTCCCCGGACACGACGATCCTGGGGCATTATGACAAGATGATCCTTACCCCCTTTGGCGAATACATCCCCTTTCAAGACAGTGTGCTCTTCTTTCTGGATAAATGGGTGGAAGGGATAGGCGACTTTGCGCCAGGGACGACGCCGACCGTTTTTTCTCTTCCCCTCAAGAGTCAACCTGTCCTCCACCCAGACGACAAAGCTGGACACGTTGATGCCTTTGAGACTTTTGGCGTGCTCGTCTGCTATGAGGGTGTGTTCCCTGACCTCGCGCGTCGCTTCGTTCATAATGGCGCGGGGCTGCTGATCAATGTGACCAATGATGCCTGGTTCGGAGAGACTTCGGCTCCCCATCAACATTTGGCAATGGAGGCCATGCGGGCCGTCGAGAATCGAGTGCCCCTGGTGCGATCCGCGAATACCGGGATTTCAGCCATCGTGAATATTGATGGCCAGATTCAGGCCCAAACTGCGCTCCTGGAGACCACCTTTATTACCGACCAGATTACCTGGCCCCACGTGGCCTCTTTCTATACCCGGTACGGTGATTGGTTTGTGACGTTGTGCGTCGCAGGGACGCTCGTTATGTTAAGCTATGCAGGGATAACCGTATTATTCGTCAAGCGAACCGGAGGAGGCGGAGATGCTGGCAGAAATCAAAGAAAAATTACATGAGTTGAGCGCACGCACTGAGAGTCTTGGGAGGCATCTTTGACATCCCGGATAAGGAAGCCCGGGCCGCAGCACTGGAAGAACAAACGCTGGCCGACGGATTCTGGCAAGATCAGGAAAAGGCACAGGCCATCCTCAAGGAGCGAGCAAGCCTGCTCGACACGGTGACAGAGTGGAAAAAGCAGACGCAGGCCGTATCTGACGCGCTGATTTTTCTGGAACTGGCCGAAGCTGGAGACGCCGAGGCGGTTGAAGAAGTCGAGCGGGCGGTGCCCGAGCTTGAGGCGACCGTGAGTCGGGCAGAGTTGCAGCGCATGCTGGGTGGAGAACACGATGCGCAGAGTGCCATCGTCAGTCTCCATCCTGGGGCCGGTGGTCTTGAGGCCCAGGACTGGGCCGATATGCTCCTCCGGCTCTATCTGCGCTGGGCGGAACGCCGGAGCTATAGCGTAGAGATGGCCGAACACCTGCCTGGTGAAGGCGGTGGCATAAAAAGTGCAACCTTTACCGTTGAGGGGGCCTACGCCTACGGCTATCTGCGGGCAGAGGCGGGCATTCATAGGCTCGTTCGGATTTCGCCGTTTGATGCGAATGCCCGGCGGCATACCTCCTTTGCCTCTGTCTTTGTTTATCCGGATATTGACGAGGCTGTTGAAGTCGATATCCGTCCTGAGGATTTGCGCGTTGATACCTACCGAGCCAGTGGAGCTGGGGGACAGCACGTCAACAAAACCGACTCGGCGATTCGGCTGACCCACCTCCCGAGTGGGATTGTCGTGGCGTGTCAGAACGAACGCTCCCAACATCGGAACCGAACCATGGCGATGAAAATTCTTCGCGCCCGTTTATACGAGCTGGAGATGGAGAAACAAAAGGAGAAGATGGAGGGCCTGCATAAAAGCAAAAAGGACATTGCCTGGGGAAGTCAGATTCGCTCGTACGTCCTCCATCCCTACCGGATGGTCAAAGACCATCGCACCGGTGTGGAGGTCGGGAATACCGACGCGGTTCTGGATGGCGATATCGACCAGTTGATTGAAGCCTATCTGCTCCAGCTATCGACGGTAGCCGAGTAACGGTCTCAACCGTTCTCGGTCCGTGCACCGAGGCACGAGACCGGCGCAATCTCTTGGCAATCATCCGGGAAGCAGGTACACTCCTGCGGCAAAGAGGAAACGTGTCCACCAATCAGGCACAGGGGCTGGATACGTTTCCTCTTTCTGTCCTTGCCTGAAACCAGGGGTAAGCGCCTCAAAGAGGAAACGTGCTCTCCAACAGGTATGAGATGCTGAGCACGTTCACTCTTTCTAGGGGGAGACCATGAACGCCTTGACGATTGAACGAATTCCGGAACTGAACGATCCCGTCCTGATTGTCGCCTTTGCCGGCTGGAACGATGCCGGCAGTGCGGCGACGCACGCCACGCAATTCCTCATCAAGCGACTCCAGGCACAGCGTTTCGCGAAGATCGATCCTGAAGAATTTTATAATTTCAGTGAGGTCCGGCCCCAGGTGCGCCTGCGAGACGGGCTCTACCGGGAGATTCGTTGGCCGGCCAACGAGTTCTTTGCGAGCAACACCGCGTCGCTCAAACGCGACATGGTCCTCGGATTGGGCATTGAGCCGAATCTGCGCTGGAAGGCGTATGCGGCGGCCTGCCTGGATGTTGCCAAGCAGTGTGGGGTAGGCCTGGTGATTACCCTGGGTGCGCTCTTGGCCGATGTTGCTTACTCCAGGCCGGTGCGCGTGGTCGGCTTCAGTAGCGACCCGGATATTGCGACGCAACTCCAGCTCACCCCGTCCCGTTACGAGGGGCCAACCGGCATCGTCGGGGTGCTGAATGATGCCTGCCGTCAGGCGGGATTGACCTCCATCAGTTTCTGGGCCAACGTGCCGCACTATATTTCTGCGGCGCCAAACCCCAAGGCCGCCCTCGCCCTGGTCAGCCGTCTCGAATCCTTTCTCCACATCGCCCTGGATACCACCGAGTTGGTCACGGGCGCGGCAGAGTTTGACGCCCAGGTCGCAAAGGCGATTGCCGAGAATCCCAACCTGGCCGCGTATGTCAAACGGCTGGAAGAGCAGGAGCAGGAAGAGGGGCTGGAAATGGAGAGCGCTGCCCAGGACAAAGCCGGCAACGGACACGGCAACGGCAACGGGCATGCCAACGGCAAAGATATGGCTGAGGAACTCCAGCGTTTCTTGCAGCAGCGTAAAGATCGTAAAGATGATGAATAAGCTCCAGTCCAGCCCGGACAAGTCCGTGTATCTGGTGAATCTGGGCTGTCCCAAAAATCTCGTGGATGGCGAGGTCATGCTCGGCCTGCTGGCGGATGCGGGCTACACGCTGAGCCTCGACCCGGAACAGGCCGGGGTCCTGATGGTCAATACGTGCAGCTTTATTGACGAGGCCAAGGAAGAGTCGATTGAGACGATCCTGGACCTGGCGGCCTATAAGGCGACGAAGACAAATTTCGAGAAACAGCTCATCGTGACCGGTTGTTTAGCCCAACGCTACGGCCAAGAGCTGCGCGAACTCCTCCCCGAAGTGGACGTTTTTGTGGGAACGGGAGAGTTTCTGCGGATCACCGAGATATTGGAGCAAAAGCGGCGCGCGCTTGAAAAGAGGGAACGTATCCTCCAATCAGACAAAAAAGCTGGACACGTTCCCTCTTCTGGTCCCAGCCTGTATCTGGGGGCTTCCCATGTCCTGCCGGATCATACTGTTCCGCGTATCCCGACCACCCATTTTTATTCCGCCTATCTCAAGGTCGCCGAAGGCTGTAACCACAAATGCGCCTTTTGTATTATTCCGAAAATTCGCGGCTTGCAGGAAAGTCGGCCGATTGCGTCTCTCGTGGCCGAAGCCACCGGGCTGGTTGCGCACGGGGTGAGAGAAATCAATCTCATTGCGCAGGACCTGACCGCCTACGGGCGAGAGCGCCGCGATGGGACGACTCTGCTGGCCCTGCTCAAGGCCCTCGTGCGGGTTGAGGGTCTGGACTGGATTCGGCTGCTGTACTGCTATCCGAATTATCTCGACGAAGCCCTGTTAGGTTTCATTGCCGCAGAAGAAAAGGTGTGCCCGTATATTGATATGCCGCTCCAGCACATCAGCGACCGGATGTTGAGGCGGATGAAGCGGGAGAAAAGCGGGGACGGCATTCGCCGCGCGTTGGACCGGCTTCGGGCCGCTATTCCCGGTGTGATCGTACGCTCGTCTTTTATTGTGGGCTTCCCCGGTGAGCGAGAGGACGATTTTCAACAACTGTGCGATTTCGTCACCGAGGCGGCGCTCGACCACGTGGGGGTGTTTCGCTATTCCCAGGAGGAAGGGACAGCCGCGGGCACAATGGCCGACCAGGTCAGCGGAGAGATCAAAGAAGGCCGCTGGCACAGGTTGATGGCCTGCCAGGCCGAGGTCGTGCGGAAAAAGAATATCGCGCTGGTGGGTGAGGAACGAGCAGTATTAGTCTGTGGTCAGGACGACCACGGTCGCTGGTGGGGACGGACGCAAGGCCAGGCTCCAGATATCGATGGCATCGTCTTTCTGGAACAGTGCCTGGCTGACAGCGGCGACATGATCCGCGCTCGGATTACCGGAGTGTCCGGCTATGACCTGCAGGCACGCTGTCTTCCCGAACAGCCGCTTCAACAACCCACAGCTCTTGACTTGGCAGTCGCTTCTCCCTAAGGTGTCTGTCCTTTTTATCTCGACCGTGGTGAAAAATAATAAACGTATCCTCCATCTCAAAGAGCTGGATACGTTTATTCTTTGGAGAAGGCGTCATGAGAAAAACGTTCCTCAAAAAAATGCGGACGACGCTCGCCGGCCAAAAACAGCAAATCCTGATGCAGCTTGACGAAGAGATTCGAGAGGGAAAAGAGAGTGAGCTGGACGCAGGAATGGACACCTACGATCTCGCCAGCGAGGAGCGCGAACGGGAAATCCATCTGATCCTGAGTGACCGTGATCGAGATAAACTGCAAGCCATAGAAAACGCGTTGGAGCGGATCGAAGAGGGCGAATACGGCATTTGTGAAGACTGCGAAGAAGAGATCGCCCAAGCTCGCCTCGAAGCGTTGCCGTTCACCAGACTGTGTGTTGCGTGCCAAGAGGAACGCGAAAAGGAGGCACGCTTCCAGCGCCGTATTGATGACGGGGGTGGATTCGGCCGGTCCAACCTGGTTGATCTTGACGACAGCTAAGCTCAGTTCCACCCTTTTCCTCGGCCTATTCTGATTGCCTGCGCAATGCGCCCCATCTGTCGGCCTGCTGTGCTGAGATGCGACCCAACGACCGATACACGCTGCTCACTGCGCTTTTTCGGACGGCCGTTGATGCGGTCCATCCGCGCCATCTCATTCCACAGACCGTTACGATTGAAAATGAGCGGCTGATCGTCCGGCCACAGGGCGAGACTGTTGACGCGTTGACGCTCGCGTTGACGGGTCGCCTCTTCCTGATTGGGGCAGGTAAGGGGGCAGGTAGCATGGCCCAGGCGCTGATGCCCGCGCTGGGCCAGAGGAGAATAGGCGGCTGTATTATCATTCCGAGCGAGCAAGCGGTCTCTGACCTGTTTCTGCCTGGAGTGCGGGTTGTGCAAGGAGAGCATCCATTACCCGGACCGAGCAGTGAGTACGCGACCCAAGTGCTTGTGGAGAGCCTCTCTCAGGTCCAACCCCACGACCTCGTCCTGGTGTGTCTGACCGGCGGGGCCTCCAGTCTGCTGGTACGTCCCGCGGTCGGGCTGACGCTCGCAGACAAGACCGTCACCAATGCCGTTTTATTGGAATGCGGGGCGGACATCCTGGCGCTGAACACCGTGCGCAAACATATATCCCAGGTAAAAGGCGGCTGGCTCGCGCACCACGCGCAGCCCGCGACTGTGGTCAGTCTGATTCTGTCGGACGTGATTGGTGACGATCTGAGCGTGATCGGCTCAGGCCCGACCGTCGCTGATCCAACGACGTTTATGGACGCGTGGCGGGTGGTGGAGCAGTACGGCATTGCACCGCGGCTCCCCCAGTCCGTGTGCACGCACCTGCAGCAAGGCGTCCGCGGGAGCATACCTGAGACGCCAAAACCCGGAGACTCGCTCTTCTCTCGCGTCCACAATATGCTGATTGGGTCGAATCATCTGGCGTTGCAGGCTGTCCGCGAGGCTGCCGCGCACCGAGGGCTACGCTCTCACCTGATTGCTCAGCCTCTCGCCGGTGACTCACTCGTGGCCGGACATGATTTTGCCCAAACTCTGCGTACCGTTCGTCAGCACTGTTCTGGCCCGACGTGTCTGCTGGCTGGTGGCGAGACAACGGTACAGGTCCGAGGCACAGGGAAAGGAGGGCGCAATCAGGAGTTTGCGCTGGCTGTCGCCCAGGAACTCGCCGGAGAAGCCGGGTGGAGCCTGCTGAGTGCGGGAACGGACGGCATAGATGGTCCGACCGATGCCGCTGGCGCGTTTGTGGACGGCCGGACGCTGGATCGAGCGCGTCGTAAAAATCTCGACCCCGTTCAATTCCTGCGTAATAATGACACTTATACCTTCTTTTCTGCTCTCGGTGACTTGTTTCGCCCAGGCTCAACGGGCACAAACGTGATGGATATGAAAATTGCGCTTGTGTATCCTCCCGGCGCTGAAGAGTGCCACGGCAAACAGGACAGCGAGTAGAGTATGTCTCGGCTCCTGTTGTTACGCGGAGTGGCGGCTTTTAACGCGGGCCGTTTCCTTACCGCGCATGAAATCTGGGAAGCTGTCTGGAATGAGACGGTTGGCGAAGAGAAACGTTTTGTCCAGGGGCTTGTGCAGTTGGCCGCCGGTTACCTCAAGCTTTCCAGCGCCCAGTATCAAGGCGCCCTCAAACTTCTCACGCGTGGTTGCCAGACTCTACGGACATATCCGCCACTATATGCCGGCCTCCGGATCAGCCTGCTGTCTGAGGCCAGCCTCACCGTTATCCGTCAACTGGAAACGGGGAGGACGGGGACAGACATTCAGCTCCCGCAAATCCAAACGGTGTCATAAGAACCCCCACCCCTCGTGTCCTGAATGGACATTCAGTCAGTTTTTCTTGACAAAACCCAACCGTCAGTAGTATGACTGGATGTCTGGACAGTATGAGGGTGGAGGGGAAAAGGTTGAGGTCTATGTCCGAAGAAGTCTGCATGGCTGTCTACACCGTCCTCGACCGCAAAGCAGTGAATCGTCTTGTCAAAGACTATGGATTAGGGCGCTTGTCAACCGTTCAAGGCATTTCTGCCGGGTCGGTAAACACCCATTATTTCCTTGAGTCCGCTAAGGGGAAATTCGTTCTGCGGATTGATGAGGTCAAAGACGCGAGCGATGCGCAGCGCGAAATCGACTTTCTGCTCTTCTTGCGGAAACAGGGCTTTCCGTGCCCACGGCCAGTGGCCGATAAAAACGGTTTTTATCTCCAGGACTACGAAAAGAAGGCGGTCTCCATCTATCGTCATCTGGCCGGCAAAGACTTCTCGGCCGCAACGCTCACCAATGCCCATATAGAAAAGATTGGACAGACCCTGGCTCGGCTCCATCTCACCGGCCAGGAATACGATACCCCGATCAGAAACCGGTTTGCTTTTGACCGTGTACACAGTATCTATCAAAACCTGCGCGGCCGCATTGCGGTTCATCTGAAGCATATCGGCCATGTCCTGGATGATGAAATCGCCCATCAGGAAGAATATCGGGAAGAAAAGCTGCCAAAAGGCATGATCCACGGTGACCTCTTTCCTGATAACGTCCTGTTTCGTGGTGGGAGAGTCGTTGGTGTGCTCGACTTTGAAGCGGCCTGTTTTGGGAAATTCATTGCCGACCTGGCAACTGTCGTAAATGCCATGTGCTATCACGAGGAGCGCTACCATATTGGTCGATTTAACGCCCTCCTTGACGGTTATCAGTCCGAACGTACGCTGTCGCTGGCCGAGTGGGACGCCTTTCCGAATGAGCTCCGTTTTTCTGCCTTCCGCTTTACCCTGACCCGCCTGCGTGATTTTTTCTTTCGTCACATGGATGAAAAACGGCGGGTGAATAAGGATTATCGGGAATTCTTTCACCGTCTCAGAATCCTCCGCCGGGAGCGGATCGGTGGAATGGACCAAATGCTCCTCACGATGGCAACGGGCTATGATTACCGCAAGTATCAAAAGATCCATGCTGAGGAAAAAGGCGTAAACGCCTAAGTTCGGCACCCCCCGCGCCCTGACAACGTTGCGAAGACATCCAGACCACTGTGTTTTCAAAGATACTCATTGCAAACCGGGGTGAGATCGCCACTCGTATCGCTCGGACCTGTCGCGAAATGGGTCTTGCAACAGTGGCCGTGTACTCAGAGGCTGACCGTTCTTCACCCCATCTGTATGGAGCGGACGAGGCCGTGTGTGTGGGGCCGGCTCAGGCGAGCGAGAGCTATCTCAACATGGAGTCCATTCTGGCCGCGGCCCGCCAGACCGGGGTTAACGCGGTCCATCCGGGATATGGATTTTTATCGGAGAATGCGACCTTTGCTCGGGCCGTGGCTGAGGCCGGCCTGACCTTTATCGGTCCTGCTCCGGATGCCCTGTCTGCGGTTGGCAACAAGATTGTCGCCCGCCGGACAGTGGCTCAGCTCGGCGTTCCGGTGATTCCCGCGCTTGAAGACCCGGCGACCGACCCCGAGACCGTGCGTGAGCAAGTCGCAGCCCTCGGCTACCCCCTCCTGATTAAAGCGGCCGCGGGTGGTGGCGGGAAAGGAATGCGCATTGTGCGCGAGGAAGCCGAGTTGGTCGAGGCCTTGTCTGCGGCGCAGCGCGAAGCCGAAGCGGCCTTTGCCGAAGGCACGGTGTATGTCGAGCGTTTTCTCGAACGTCCCCGTCATGTGGAAGTCCAGATTCTTGGTGACACTGCCGGGAATATCGTCCATCTTGGCGAACGGGAATGCTCCATTCAGCGCCGCTATCAGAAAATAGTCGAAGAGGCTCCCTCGCCAGCCGTGTCCGAGTCCCTGCGGCAGGAGATGACCAGGGCCGCGCTGACCGTGGCCAGAGCCGCCGGTTATGACAATGCCGGAACCGTGGAGTTCATCCTCGACAACGATGGGAAATTCTATTTTCTGGAAGTCAACGCTCGCCTCCAGGTTGAGCATCCGATTACCGAGTGGATTACCGGTCTGGATCTGGTACGAGAACAAATCCGGATTGCCGCCGGGGAAACGCTGGGCTTCCAGCAAGATGACATCCGCCGCAACGGTCACGCCCTTGAGTGCCGTCTGTACGCGGAAGATGCCGCCCACGGATTCCTGCCATCGCCCGGACATGTCCTGGCCTGGTATGCGCCCCAGGGGCCGGGGGTACGGGTCGATTCCGGAGTCGAGTCGCAGACCGAGGTCCCGATATACTACGATCCCATGATTGCCAAAATTTCGACCTGGGGGGCGGACCGCGAACAAGCCCGCAGACGCATGGCTGGGGCTCTGCGTCAAACGGCAATTCTGGGCCTCACGACCAACCTGCCTTTTCTCATTGAGCTCATGGACCATCCTGCCTTTGCCGCTGGCGATATCCACACCGGCTTTCTGTCCGAGCATTTTCCGAACTGGCAACCTGGCGAGCAGCCACATACGCTTGCGGCGGCTTTGGCCGCCAGCCTGCACCGTGGTCCATATCGGAACGGTGATGGACAGACCGCTTTACCCTCGCAGGACCCCTCGACTCCATGGCGACAGCTTGGCGGCTGGCGCCTCGGTTCCTGATACCCGAAGTATTCTGAAATGAAGACCTTACTCTATGTTGAGGGTGAAGAGCTGGTGCTGGAATATAACCAACACGGCGATAGTGACGATGTGTACGACTTGGTCTGGAACGGACAGGCTCGGCAACCGGCACACGTAGCCGCTATTCGGGATGATACGATCACCTTCCTCGTTGACGGTCATCCTCTTCATGCCTATGTGGTCCGGGATGGCGACCGCAGCCTGATATCCATCGAGGGGCGGACCTACGAATTCAATCACACTCCTCCCAGACACGCCCGCGCCCGTCAGCGGGGGACGAGCGGGAGCTTTGAGCCTGAGATCCGCTCCCCCATGCCAGGGAAAATTCTCGCCGTCAAAGTCGTCACAGGCGAGGTCGTCGAAGACGGCCACACTCTCGTGCTGCTCGAAGCGATGAAAATGGAGAATGCGCTGACTGCCGAGGGGAATGCCCGTGTCGCTACCATCCATGTGGCCGACGGGGATCTCGTCGAACTTGGTCAGGTGCTGGTCGAGCTTGAGCCCATCGAAGCAGAGTAGATGGGGAAGGACGAGGACCGTGTGCGCGTACACGTATTCTCGTGAACCCGTAGGGGCAAGCCGCGTTGCCCCTACGCACTGACATGGCTCTCAGCCGAGTTGGGACCCGACCTCAAGCCCAATATGCCCGGCGAGTTCGTCAGCGGCGATTTTGCCCGGCTCACCGCGCAATTTTTTGGCTACGACCGTGCCACCGTTCAGGGCAATGCTGACAGTCCCGTCCCCAAGAGCGACCACTTGTCCCGGTGTTGCCGACCCGCCAGACAGCTCCAGGCGACAGTCATACAGGCGAATTTTCTGTCCGCGCCATAGTGTCGATGCGCCGGGCTGTGGGTCGCAGCCGCGGATATGATCAAAGACGGCCTGGGCTGGCTGGGACCAGTCAATGCCGGAGTGTTCATCCCGACACAACGGATCGTAATTGGCCTGGGATTCGTCTTGGACAATACGTGGCGGACTGCCAGCGTGAATCAGATCGATCGCTTCACCAGCAGCCTCAATACCGAGCGGGAAGAGCTTATTGAAGTACAGGGTTCCGGTTGTATCCTCTGGGCCGATCTCGACTTCTTTTTGAATCAGTATCGGACCGGTATCAATGCCCTCGTCTACCCAGAACCAGGAGATGCCGGTCTTTTTCTCACCATTGATCAGGGTCCAGTTAATCGCACTCCCGCCGCGATACTTGGGTAAAAGCGAAGGGTGAAAACAAATACTGCCGAGTTTGGGCGCGCCAAACACTGGGGGCGGGACAATTTGGGTCACGAAGGCCAATACGGCGAGATCAGCGTCGAGTGCTTGAAATTGCTCCAGGACCTCAGGGCCCTTCATGGAGCGGTGTTGATACACGGGAATATCGAGTTCCTCTGCCCGCTTTTTGACCGGATCAAACTTTCCCTCGACTCTATCCGGCGGGCAGAACACCGCCAGGACGTCCTCGCCCTTATCTCTGAGCTTATCGAGTGCGCTCGAAGCAAACGCGGCTTGACCGATGAGAATAATACGCATGTGGGTTCTCCTTTCCGTACGTTCGACAGTCTATTTGGGTGTTTTCAGCGTGGCAGAAATAAATCCTTCAGCACGTGGCCCAGCTTGCGGCCCATTGCGGCCATACTCGTCCTGTCCAGCAATAAGCCGTTATTGATTTCGATTTCGAGATAGACGAGACGATGACGCTCGCCATGACTCCGGACGCTGAAGATAAGACCGTCATAACCGGAGTAGGGCTCGTTATAGCGCACCCGATAGCCGGTATGGCTCAGCCGTTGCTCGAACTCCTGAGCAAGGGCTTCGTAGCGGTCGAAGAGAATGCCTAAATCAAACGATCTTTTCTTCTCACCCAGGACCGGGGTAAAGCTGTGAATGCTGAGCAGAAAGACAGGCGGAGGAATTTTCTGCGTCAGCATGTGGTCAATGGCCGTATGATAGGGTTGGTAGAACTGCGTAATGCGTCGCTGTCGCTCTTCATCGGTCAGATGCATATTAGCCGGAACGCACGTGCCATCGCTCTCGGGAATAATGAGATCATCGTCTGACAGGGCACGGTTGCAGTCGATCAAGAGGCGCGAGTACTGAGATAAAATGGCTGTGGAATCAACATATTGGAGAATTTCTTGGACAACCGCTCGCGCACCAACGTCCCAGCCGATATGTCGCCGTAACTCGTCAGGAGGAACCCCAAGCGTCCCGTATTCAGGCGGGAGTGCGTATGAGGCGTGTTCACAGGTGAGCACCACCGGAAAGGTGCCGTTCGGGTTGAGAATCGTGAAGGAAGACGCTGTGCTCACGTCGAAAATTCCTACAAAACAATTTTATAACTCTGTTGACAATTGAATGGGGTTTAAATTAGAACAGTTTTTCCATTAGAAAACCGTTCTTGTTTCTGGCTAAGGAGATACCGTGGTGCGACGAGAAAAAAGCAATTATATTATCCAGGCGGTCGCCCATGCCCTCGACGTTCTTGAGCAATTCCATACTGATGCGGAACTCGGTGTGACCGAACTGAGTAAACGACTCACCCTGCACAAAAATAACGTCTTCCGAATCCTAGCAACATTGGAATCATGCGGCTATATCGAACAAAACCGTTCGACTGAGAACTATCGTCTGGGCACAAAATGTCTGCAACTCGGGCAGACCTATATCCAACACATGGGGCTGTTGCAACAAGCCAAGCCGGTCCTGAACGAGGTCGTCCAAGCCTGTCGTGAGGCGGCCTATGTGACTGTGATGCGGCAGGGAAAAGTTGTGCCGGTTGACATGGTTGAACCCGACCAGGCCGTTCGCATCGTCTCGCATATTGGGGAGAGCCTGCCGCTGCACTGCACGGCTGCGGGGAAAGTCCATTTAGCCTTTGAGACCAGAGAAGAGGTCCAGCGTTCTCTGCTCGATTCGCTCCAGACGCATACCGAGCAAACCATTACCGACCGGACGCTGTTGGAAGCCCAACTCAAAGAGGTGTCCCAGAAAGGCTATGCGCTTGAAAACGGAGAGCACCTGACCGATGTACGGACGGTGGCCGTGCCGATCCGAGATTACACCCGTACGGTCGTCGGGAGCTTGGCGGTCAGCGGCCCTGCCTATCGGATCGGGCTCGAACGGCTTGAGCAAGAGTTAGCCCCTCTGACCATCCAGGCGGGCAAAGAGATCTCCAGCCGTCTTGGTCATCCGCTTTCTTGAGTTGGACGGGTCGGAGGATGCATGGCTCCTCCTGACAGTCTGGTCGTGCACGCTTGACAGCCAGGGTGCGAAGCGTTGAACTAGGGGCCGCGCCTGAAGCGAGCCATACTTGCGTAATTTATGACAGGAGGAAAACACTGGTGAAAATACTTGTGACGGTCAAACGGGTCCCTGACCCGGAGACAACGATCCGTGTGAAATCTGATGGATCTGGTATCGAGACGGATAATATCAAATATGTCATCAATCCGTTTGATGAGATCGCTCTTGAGGAAGCCCTGCGTATCAAGGAAAAACTGGGCGCCGGTGAGGTGGTATTAGTCAGTATTGGCGACAGCGTGGTGACCGAGCAACTCAGGACCGGGCTGGCGATGGGTGCTGATCGGGCTATCTTGGTTGGCTGTGGCCAGGATTTGGACTCCTTGGCCGTGGCCCGGATCCTGGCCAAAATTGTTGAAGAAGAAAATCCTCAACTCGTCCTGATGGGCAAGCAGGCGATTGACGACGACGCCAATCAGGCCGGCCAGATGCTGGCGGCGTTGTTGGGCTGGTCCCAAGCCACCTTCGCCTCCGAAGTTGTGCTGTCCGATGACCAGCAAGCCGTCAAGGTCACACGCGAAGTGGACGGCGGACTGGAAACAATCGGCTTTGCCCTGCCCGGTATTATTACCTCTGATTTACGGCTCAACGAACCCCGCTACGCCTCCCTGCCCGGCATTATGAAGGCGCGCAAAAAAGAGATCAAAGAAGTCGTCGCGGCAGACCTCGGCGCTGATATTACTCCCCGCTTGACGATCAATAGCCTTGAACCGCCAACCCAGAAAGAGGCCGGCCAAAAAGTCGAGACCGTGGAAGAGTTGATCGGTCTGCTGCACGACGAGGCGAAAGTGATCTAACGCTGCTGCGCTATGCGATGACATCTGGAGACGAGAATAATGGGAAATATACTTGTTTTTGCGGAAACTCAAAAAGGGCGCGTCCCCAAGAGTTCGCTGATTGCCATTCAAGCCGGTAAAGATGCGGCGAGTAAACTCGGTGGCGACGTGCTCGTGGCCGTCTTGGGCTCGGACACCGCGGCCGCTGCCCAGGAAGCGGCAGGCTATGGGGCGGCAAAGGTCGTGGCCGTCAACGATACGGCGCTCGAAAACTATCTCGCGGACGCTTATGCGGCCACGCTCGAACAACTCGTGCAGGCAAACGAGGTCACGTTAGTGGTGGCGACGGCCACGGCGGTGGGCAAAGACCTTTTTCCGCGGGTGGCGGCCCGACTGGGAGTGGGCATGGCCAGCGATGTGGTCAGCTTCAATGACGATGGCACATTGCAGCGGCCCATGTATGCCGGCAACACCATGGCAACCGTGACGCTTGCGGACACGATTAAGGTCGTGTCTGTCCGCAGCACTGCATTTGACGCCGCTCAGCCAGGAGAACAGTCCGCGGTGGAACAGGTCAGCGTCAGCCTCGACGCCGCCGCGACCAAAATGCAGTTTGTTGAGTTTAATGAAACCAAGTCCGATCGACCCAACCTGACGGAGGCCAGCATTGTGGTGTCTGGCGGGCGCGGACTAAAGTCGGGCGAGAATTTCACAACCTATCTGGAGCCTTTGGTGAACGAGCTGAACGCGGCCATGGGTGCCAGTCGGGCCGCGGTGGACGCTGGCTTTGTCCCCAACGATCTGCAAGTGGGGCAGACCGGGAAAGTCGTGGCGCCGGAGTTGTATATTGCGGTGGGAATTTCCGGTGCGATTCAGCACCTCGCCGGCATGAAGGATTCGAAAGTCATTGTGGCGGTGAATAAAGATCCTGACGCACCGATTTTCAACGTGGCTGACTACGGCTTGGTCGCGGACCTGTTCAAGGCCGTGCCCGAGTTGACCGAGGCGGTAAAAAAAGCCAAGGAGTAGAGATATAAAAGAACGGAGACAGGGGAGAGACCCTCTCCTGGGCCGTCTCTTTCGACAATGCATGTGCTCACCCGGACGGTGAGCCTCTTTCCCAGGGCTGGGATGTGAAGCGCCCCTCCAGTCCATTCTATACAACCTGCCCAATCGGAAGGTAAGATGCATGGGCCTGACGAGTCTTTTGATCGCCAATCGAGGGGAAATCGCTATCCGTATCGCCCGCGCGGCTGCCGAACTCGGCATACGGACCGTTGCTATTTTCTCTGAAGATGATGCGCAGTCGCTCCATACTCAAAAGATGGACGAAGCGCTGCCGCTCCAGGGCCGGGGTGCTGCGGCCTATCTCGATATCGAGCAGATCCTTGCGCTGGCCGCACAGGCGGGCTGCGCTGCGATTCATCCCGGCTACGGGTTTCTGAGTGAAAACGCGGAGTTCGCCAGGCGCTGTGCCGAGGCTGGGATAAATTTTGTTGGACCCCAGGTCGAAACGCTGGCGCTGTTTGGCGACAAAGGACAGGCTAGAACGCTGGCCGAAGGATGCGAGGTGCCGGTTCTGCCGGGGACGTCCGGTCCGACGAGTGTGGACGAGGCCAAAGAGTTCCTGGCATCTCTGGGTGCTGGCGGGGCGGTGATGATTAAAGCCCTGGCCGGTGGTGGCGGCCGCGGTATGCGGGCGGTGCAGACGGTCGATGATCTTGAAGCGGCTTACGCGCGGTGTCAGTCCGAAGCAACAGCGGCGTTTGGCAACGGCGATGTGTATGTCGAACAACTCATTCCCCGTGCGCGGCATATTGAGGTCCAGGTCGTTGGGGACGGGTCTGGTGCGGTCAGCTATCTTGGCGAGCGTGAGTGCAGCATCCAGCGTCGCAACCAGAAGCTGGTGGAAATCGCTCCGTCGCCCGGGCTGTCGCCTGCGCTCAGAGAGCGCTTGAGTTCCGCCGCGGTTCGACTCGCCCAGGAGGTGCAGTACGCCAGCCTGGGTACGTTCGAGTTTCTGGTTGATGCGGAACATGGCGGCGACAACGCGACATTTGCCTTTATTGAAGCCAACGCACGGCTGCAAGTCGAGCATACCGTCACCGAAGAAGTGACGGGCGTGGATCTCGTTAAGACACAACTCCGTTTGGCCGGCGGTAGTTCGCTCGCCGACCTGGGACTCACTCAGGAACGTATTTCCGAGCCGCGCGGCTTTGCCATGCAGGTTCGTATCAATATGGAGACCATAGCCTCTGACGGCACACCACGCCCGTCGGGTGGGACCTTAGCCGCGTTTGAAGTGCCGTCGGGTCCCGGTCTGCGAACCGATACGTTCGGCTATGTCGGCTATACCACCAGTCCGAGCTTCGATTCCCTGCTGGCCAAACTGATCGGTTCTTCTCCCTCGTCGGATTTTTCCGACGTCGTGACCAGGACCTACCGGGCGCTGTGTGAATTCAAGATCGAAGGCGTGGCCACGAATATTCCATTCCTACAGAGCCTCTTACGGCATCCGGCCTTTGTGAAGAATCAGATCTATACCCGCTTTGTCGAAGACCACAGTGCGGAGCTGGTTCAGGCGGATCACCATCAGCGCTTCTTTTTCCATTCCGACCGGGCCCAGCGCGAGCCCCCAACGTTGGCTGGTGTAAAGGTGGATAGCGTTGATCCGTTGGCCGTGCTTGAGCACGGCAAGGCTGCGGGTTCGATAGCAGATGTTGCCGTGGCTCCGGTCGGACAGACACCCGAGGTGAGCGGTCCTGACGGGACCGTCGCCGTCCCGGCTCCCCTCCAGGGCACTATTGTCAGTCTGAACGTCAGTGAAGGAGACGAGGTGCACGTCGGCCAGCAACTCCTCATCATGGAATCCATGAAGATGGAACATGTGATCTCGGCGGAAACGAGCGGTATTATCCGCCAACTGACCGTCAGCCAGGGAGACGCCGTTTTTGAAGGTCATCCGCTTGCCTTTATCGAGGAGACCGAGGTGGAGGTGACGGCGGTCGAACAGGCGACCGACCTTGACCTCGACTATATCCGCCCGGACCTGGCCGAGATCGTTGAGCGGCATGAACTGGGCATGGACGCCGCTCGGCCCGAGTCGGTTGCGCGGCGACGGAAGACCGGCCAACGCACGGCACGCGAGAACATCTACGATATCTGTGACCCCGATACCTATGTCGAATACGGGCCCATGGTCATTGCGGCCCAACGGCAGCGGCGTTCGTTGGACGATTTAATCCGCCGCACCCCGGCGGACGGCATGATCGCCGGGGTCGGCAGGGTCAACGGCGGTCTGTTTGACGAAAAAGCGGCGCAGTGCATTGTCATCTCCTACGATTATACTGTGCTGGCCGGGACGCAGGGCTTTAAGAATCACTATAAAAAAGACCGGATGTTCGAGTTGGCCGAGCGCTGGAAGCTACCGGTTGTCTTCTTTGCCGAAGGCGGTGGTGGTCGTCCGGGCGATACCGATTGGTCGAGTCCATCCGGGTTGGACGTCCCGGCCTTTTACCTGTGGGGTAAGCTCAGCGGCATGGTACCCCTGGTCGGTATTACCTCAGGCCGGTGTTTTGCCGGCAATGCGGTGATTCTGGGCTGCTGTGATGTGATTATTGCGACCGCAGGATCGAATATCGGCATGGGTGGCCCGGCCATGATTGAGGGGGGTGGACTGGGGGTCTTCCGGCCGGAAGAGGTGGGGCCGATGGAAGAGCAGGTGCCGAACGGCGTGGTGGATATCCCGGTCAAAGACGAAGCCGAAGCGGTCCAGGTGGCGAAGCAATATCTGTCCTATTTTCAAGGACCAATCGCCGAGTGGGACTGCGCCGACCAACGCCTGTTGCGTTATATCGTGCCGGAGAACCGTTTGCGTGTCTATGAAATCCGCGATGTGATCGAGACCCTGGCCGACACCGGTTCCGTGCTGGAGATCCGCAAGCATTTTGGTATCGGCATGGTCACGTCCCTTGTGCGGATTGAGGGACGCCCGGTTGGTGTGATTGCCAACAACCCCAAACATCTGGGTGGAGCCATTGATTCTGACGCGGCGGACAAAGCTACGCGATTCATGCAGCTGTGTGACGCGTTTGACATTCCCATCCTCATGCTGTGCGACACACCGGGCAATATGGTTGGCCCCGAGTACGAAAAGGCCGCGCTGGTCCGTCACTGCTGTCGCATGTTTGTGACCGGCGCGAGCCTGACCGTGCCGTTCTTCACTATCGTGTTGCGAAAATCGTACGGACTCGGCGCGCAGGGGATGGCCGGGGGGAGCTTTAAAGCTCCGGCTTTTGCAGTGTCCTGGCCAACGGGCGAGTTTGGCGGCATGGGGCTGGAGGGTGCGGTAAAGCTGGGCTACCGCAAAGAGTTGGAAGCTGAGACGGACCCGTATAAGCGCAAGGAACTCTACGAACAGCTCGTTGCCAAGATGTATGAAAGCGGCAAAGCGCTCAGCACCGCAACCTATTTTGAGATTGATGACGTGATTGATCCCGCCGAGTCCCGGCGCTGGATTATGGCTGCCCTGCGCTCCTCACCCCCACCCGCCCCGCGAACAGAGAAAAAACGGCCGTGTATCGACACGTGGTAATGAGCGTGGGCCATGGCTTGCCCTGTGTAGACCGGCCGCTCATACGCTGCTCCCCATGACCCATCCCGAAGGCGCGCTCCGTACTGCAGCTTGAAGCCGGCCGCCCCCGGGACCTTGCGCCCGTTCTGCTCCGGGCTGAGGCTACCGCCCCACAAAATTTCCGGGTCGCCGCTCAGCCACGGCTTTAAGACCCTCTTTGTGGTCTTGTGTTTGCTGGAGTCGATGCTGCTCTCGAAACTCGTGGTCCGTTGCCGCTTTGACCGCGGCGGCAATGCCGTCCCGCATGGTCGCCCGCACGGACTGCACGGCCAGGGGTGCGTTCTCGGCGATTTCCTGGGCGAGGGCGAGCGCGGCCGAGCGGACGTTATCCTTTGTGGTCAGGACCTCGCCCAAGCCCCAGCTATAGGCCTCTTCGCCCCCAATCCGCCTGCCGGTTTGAAAGATCAGGTTTGCACGCGGCTCGCCGATCAGACGGGGCAGGGTATAGGTCAGGCCGAAGCCTGGGTGAAAACCGAGTTTGACAAAGTTTGCCGCAAAGCGCGTCTCCGGGCACAGCACGCGGAAATCCGGCACCAGCGCGAGGCCAAAGCCGCCCCCAATGGCCGCGCCCTGGATCGCGCCGATAACCGGCTTTTTGCAGGAAAACAGCCGCACGGCTTGGGCGTAGAGCGGGTTGCCGGTTTCAACATCGCGCAGATCACGCTCCGCCTGGCCACTATGAAAATTTGCCCCGGCACAAAAATGTTTACCGTCTGCCGCGAGGACGATCGCTCGACAATCCGTTTCTTCATCCAGAGCTTCAAACGCCTCGGCCAGGGACTGAATGAGAGCTGTATCAAAGAAATTGTTGGGCGGTCGTTGAATCTCGGCGGTTGCCACATGATTAGCCAGACTTATTTCAACATCTCCATAGCGTGTCTCCATCGGTGTGCTCCTTTTATTTTATCAATCTTGCTTTCACAGCAGGGCTGTCGTTGCCCATCGGATATAGCACTATCCTGACGCTCCCGGTAGCGTTCCCGTACCGTGTTCTCCTCCAAACTCTGATGGCATGGAAGAGCGTATGGAATTTGATGCGGTCCTGGCGATGAACTATGCTGACCAAATCTGCATGGTGGATTAGTGCGGCTTGGCTATGTACTGTCTACCCGGACATCGCCTCAAGTCTTCCCCTACGAAAAGGACGCTCATGGCAGGACAACATATTCTCGGGCCGACCTCGCATTATTTCTACTCGCAGCGTCTCAAGCTGCACTATGTTGACTGGGGCAATCCTGACAAACCCTTGCTCGTCCTGATTCATGGCGGGCGGGATCATTGTCGGAACTGGGACTGGGTCGCTCAGGCGCTGCGCGAGGACTATCACATCGTTGCCCCGGATTTACGCGGACATGGCGATTCGGAGTGGGCTCGCGGCAGTGAGTACTCGATGATTGACCACGTCGTCGACATTGCGCAGCTTTTGGCTCAGCTCGACTCGTTTCCGGTCACGTTGATCGGGCATTCTCTCGGTGGTGGCATTGTGCTCCAGTATGCCGGTGTGTACCCCGAAAAGGTGACGAAAGTCGTGTCTATCGAGGGCTGGGGACCCCCTCCGCAGATGCTCAAAGAGCAGCCGAAAAGCGCGTTTGAGCGGATGCAACACTGGGTCGATGAAATGCGGGGGTTCGCCGGTCGCCTGCCGAGGCGCTACCGGACGCTGGAAGAGGCGGTCGAACGTATGCGTGAAGCCAATCCCCACCTCAGTCCGGAGCAGGCTCACCATCTGACTTTGTATGGAACCCACCGCAACGAGGATGGAACCTACACCTGGAAGTTTGACAACTATGTCCGTGCCCGCTCACCGTATCGCTTCAATATGGCGGATGCCCAAGAAATCTGGGGACGGATTACCTGCCCGCTACTCTTGATGCGAGGCAGCGAATCGTGGGCGGTTGATTTGGAGAAAGATAGCGAACGCGCAAAAGCATTCCGCCATCCTGCTCTGGTGACGATTCCCAAGGCCGGCCACTGGGTTCACCACGACCAACTGGAGCACTTCTTGCGGGTGACCATGGAGTTTTTGCTCCAAAGAGGAAACGTGCCCTCCAACATATAAAGAAGCTGGGTACGTTTTTTCTTTCATCCAGATCAGCGGGATAGCTGCGCCGCTGGAGCGGCGTATTGCGAGAAGCGGTCCGCTCATTCACGTCTACACACAGGTGGTGCGGTGTAATCCAGGTTCAGCAGACGGAAATAATTTTGGCCCAGGGCAATATTCCGAAAAGCGGTGTCGTTCAAATAGCGATTGATGCGACTCGTAATGTGTAACTCCTCCTGATACACCTCGAAGTCCTTGTTGTCTGAGGCGACGAAATCGGTGCCGGGCAGAACGCGCTCAGAGTACTCGTTCAGGAATGTCGCGTAGAGTGCCCGTTTTTCGGGGTCCGAAAAATAGTGGTCATCAATGACGCGCCAGGAAATGTCCAACATCAGGTTCGGATAGCGGTCCAACAGTGACCCCATAATATGAATGTGCCGTGTCGCGTCCATGTTGACCAGTTCTCGGGAGAGCCCGAGATGCATCCAGACGATCACATTATCGGGATACAAATCCAGCACCTTTTGTATCCAGGCCAGATATTTGGTTGGTTCGTTGTCGTTGCCCAGGTCCGAGTGAATCGCGAGTGGGATGTTCCGTTCGCGGAGCACCTGCATGAAGGCGCTCCATCCATCGATCTCAGCCAGGGGCACGGCCCTGTGCCCGTTTCCGAACAATGCCTGTTTCACCAGATTGACCTCACCCATCCAGGTGAACAGGCCGGGGTACTCTTTGTCCAGGAGTTGCATCCCTTGCAAAATAGAGTCGGGTTGGGACAAGTCGGGGAAGGTCATGGCGAGCGTTAGGTGGACGTGTTCCGACGCCTCCATAATAAAGCTCGCCGCGTTCACAAAATCGTTCTTCAGCGTGGGTTTCACCAGCGTGCCGGGACAGTCCAGGTAGTAGGTGCAGGAAGACGTGACCGGTAGCATCTGGCCGATGCCATAGATATTGGCGAACAGGACGCCAGTCCGTTCGAGGTAGGAGACCACCTCTGAGAATGGAATGGCGGAACCGCCGAACGGACGGAAGTGCACATGGCTGTCCACGATCGAAGTCTGAGGGTGGACGGCCCGGTCGTAACACTGGCCGGTACTGCCCTGCAACGTGGACAAGGTGAGTGACGAGGCGCGCCCGGCCAGTCCGGCTATGCAGAACGCAATGAGCAGGGTGCTTGCTATCTTACGCATTCTGTCTCCTGTTCGGTGGTGAGGTGCGTCCGATTGGCCAGCCCAGCCGTCTTGAACGAACGATCCCGACTCAGACTGCGGAGCGGATTCAGGACGCCAAGGTAATCGGTGATACTACTTTTTCCTGGAGCCAGTTGGACAGGTCGGTCAGGCTGCGGGCATTGATTTCGTGACCCATATCATATTCCCGGTAGGTCACGGGTGCTTTGACATCCCGCAGGATTTCGACGGACTGACGGGCGCGGCCCACGTCAATCAGCTCATCCTTACTGCCGTGCTGGACCAGCACGGGTAGTTGCTCGGTTGCCGGCACATCCGGTAATGCGGTCAGCATATCTTTCGGCAGCCACGAACTGAGGGCCGCTAATCCGGCAAAGCGCTCAGGCTCGCCCAGGGCCAGGCTATAGGCCATCACCCCGCCCTGACTAAAACCCAGCACGCACAGTTTTTTGGAATCAACCGGGTAGCGCTGCAGTGCTTCGTCAAGGAAGGTACGAACGGCCTCGCGCGCCGAGAGAACCGCCTGAACATCGATCGGTCCGTCGCTCGTCAGCGGAAACCAGCCGTGACCAACCATGTTCGGACCGATAGGGACCTGAAGCGGGCCCTGCGGACAGAGTACGAGAAACTGGCCTCGACACAGATGGGGAGATAAGCCCAGGAGGTCGAGTGCGTTAGCACCCCAGCCGTGCAGGGCGAGAATGGTTGGATGTGGGCCTGCGCCCTCGGGCTCAAAAGCCGTGTGGATAAGATTCATGCTCCTCATCTTGCCATGACCCTTGCCTCTCTGCGAGGGGCAGGAGAAGTGAAATACAATCAGGAATACTGTGGACAGGACTTTATTTATTTCTTGGGGACCTGTTTCAGCAGCAGTTCGATGATCTGATCGGCGCTAATGCCCTCTGCCTCAGCCTGAAAGTTCAGCAGGCAGCGATGCCGCAGGGCCGACAGCGCAACATCGATGATGTCCTCAAAACTGACATGTACCCGCCCGTCAAGCAGGGCGTTGACCTTGGCCCCTAGGGTGAGCGCCTGAGCCCCACGCGGGCTGGGGCCGTAGCGGAGATAGCGGGTGACCTCAGGCACCGGAGAATTCGGGTTGCTGGGTGTGGCTGCCTCGATAAGCCGGGCAATATACAAACTCAGCGGAGGAGCCAACAGGACTGCACGCACCAGATTCTGCATCTCGGCGATGACTGCCGGAGCCGTGTCTGCCGACAGCACAGGCTTGATGCGGTACTGCGTCTCTTGTGTGGTGCGCTCTACAATTTCAGCCACCTCAGCCGCGCTGGGCGATTCGATAATCAGCTTGAGCAGAAAACGGTCCAATTGCGCTTCGGGGAGCGGGTAGGTCCCCTCAATTTCAACCGGGTTCTGGGTCGCCGCCACAAGAAAAGGTGGCGTGAGGGTATGCGTCTCCCCAAAAACGGTGACCTGCTGCTCCTCCATTGCTTCAAGAACAGCCGACTGGGTTTTGGGTGTGGCGCGATTAATTTCATCCGCCAGAACGATGTTGGCAAAGACCGGGCCGGGCTTGAATTCAAAATAGCGTCTGCCGTCAGCGCCTTCAGACAGGACTTGAGTCCCAACGATATCAGACGGCATCAGGTCTGGCGTAAATTGAATCCGCTTGGCGCTTAGCGCCAGGGCCTGGCTGAGCGACTTGGCCATCAGCGTCTTGCCCAGACCCGGCACACTTTCAATAAGGACATGCCCACCGGCAAAAAAGGCGGTTAAGATCTTCCGCAGGATACTCCGCTGGCCAACGATCACCTGACCGACCTCTTCTTCGATGGTCGCAAAGATGTGTCGAAAGCGTTCAACCCGCTGTTCCGGGGATAATAGCTCTGAGGATAAAGGTGATGGCGAGGCTGGCATGCTGCTCCTAAAAAGTAAGCGTACCAGCAGCTATGTATGACGTGGAGGGCACGCTTACTCTTTCTGTAAGATGGCTCGATATTCGAGGGGAATGCGCTGCTGAGGGGTATTTTTCTCCGGCGGACGGTCGGCGAGTGGGGCGTTGCTATACGGCGTGGTTGGGACAGCCGGGCTGGTATTTTCGGTCAGTTCCTGGCTGTCCTGTTCCGCCTTGATACCGGTCGGAATACGAACTTTGACATAGCGGGCAGCCTGAGTCAGAAATCCGCCGGGCTGCTCGCCCGGTTTGTAAAAACGCTCGCCTTTTCCCCGCCCACCGGATTGTCCGAACTGCTCGCCTGACTGCTCTGGGGCCTGCTGAGGCTGTTTTTGCTCGTTGCTCTGCTGCGTGGCGTGACGGTGCTGCTCGTGTCCGGCTTTGTGTGGGTCTACTCCGGAAGGTGGCTGCCGAGTGTCCGGTTGTTGGCCCGGTTGCGGAGCCTGTTGCTGCTGACCGGATGTATTCTGCTGGGTCTGCTGCTTCCCCTTTTGTTCTTGAGGCTGGGGCTGGTCAAATTTGATGCCACCGCCGGATTCCTGGGGGGTATTTTGCTGCTTTTGTGACGGTTGATTGTCTGCTTGATCCGTCTGGTTTGTATTTTGCGCGCCCGGCTGCGACTCATTCCTCTGCGCAGACAGCGACTGCTTGAGTTGCTCCAGATTTTCAGTTGTCTTTGCCAGCGGCGTATTCTCCGGCTGTGGGCTGTCACCCTGGTTGCCCGGACTATCGTCTTGTTTGCTGTCGCTGCCAAAGAGCTTGAGATCAAGGGGAAGGATCTGCGGCACTGGCAGCGGCAGATTCATACGTTTTTGCGCCTCATCAATCAGGCGTATCTTCTCCTGCGGGGTCAGAGCTGGGTTCCTGAGATCCTGAGCAAGCACGAGGAGCTGTGCTCCGGCTTGCTGTTCTTCAGGAGAAGACTGTGAGCGGACCAACTGCCGGGCCATGTCTTCAATATCCTGGAGCAGGGTCTCTGGCGTCGGCACAACGGGTGAGAGGCCACCTGGAGCGAGGGCCGCGCTGCCGGATGGCAAAAACAAGAAGAGCAGGCCGCTCAGGACTGCGCCGACACAGGCAAACGGAACCCGCCTGTCGAGTTGGAAAGGCAGGTCGCGCTCGGGAACGAAGAAGGCGGCCTTCCTGGCGGCTTGGTTCCGAACCTGGGCTAAGAAGTCTGAGGAAGCTGGAAGCGTCGCCAGGGTGAGAAAACGCTCTTGGCCAGCCGTCTTCTCGTCCAGCAGGCCGGCGATGCGCTCGTCTTGGCAGCTCTTTTTTTCCTGTCTGAGGGAGTTCAGCAGCACACCGAAGACGATGACGGGTGGAAGAAAAGAACCCCAGATGGGCAGCGAACATGCCAGTACCAGACCATACCCCAGGAAAAAAACAGCAATCCCCAGGGGCAGAAAAAATCCGAGAGTATTGGCACTCCGCTGCCACAATACCCGGCGGGCCGTAGTCGCAAACAGATGGGACAAGCTATCCATTGCGCGAGCGACTTTTCTGGAACCGGCGAACCGCGCGATTATGATCTGCGAGCCGGGAAGAGAATACGTGTGTGCCGTCTCCCCTGGCAACAAAATAGAGGTAGTTCGTTTCGGCTGGGGAGAGGACGGCCTGAATAGCCGCGAGTCCTGGGCTGGCAATCGGGCCAGGCGGAAGGCCGGTAAACAGATAGGTATTATACGGCGTGGGCGTGCGCAGATGACGACGGGTCAGATTCCCGTCAAAGTTCGGAATGCCGTAGATGACGGTCGGATCACACTGGAGCGGCATATTTTGCCGGAGTCGATTGTGAAAGACTCCGGCAATCAGCGGGCGTTCCTCTGCCGCCCCAGTTTCTTTCTCAATGAGCGAGGCCAGGGTCAGGACCTCATGCTGGGAGAATCCCAACTCCTGGGCCTGCTGTTGCAGGGCTGGACTGAAGACTTCAGACAGACGGGTGACCATACGACCCAGAATATCCGCCGCAGAGCTTGGCTTTGAAAAAAAGTAAGTGTCCGGGTACAGGTAGCCTTCGAGTCCGTATTCCTGGAGGTCCCATGTGGCTAAGAACTGAGGAGAGGTGCTCAGAGACAGGAATTGTTCTTGGGGGCCAAACCCCTGGTCTTCCAGTCTTTTGGCAATCTGTTTGAGTGTCAGTCCTTCCGGGATCGTCACCATGTGGTGGATGACCTGACCCAGGGTCAATGTCTCAAGCAACCTCCGTGGGGTCAACGGGGTTTCCAGGATATACTCCCCACTTTGTATGGAATGGTCTTTGCCTGTGAATTGCGCCCAGAAACGAAATGGCTGGACACTTGCCAGTATGCCTTCGGCAACCAGCATCTGTGCTGTTTGTTGGAGAGTGCTGCCCGGAGAGATAAAGATCCGAGCGGGCGCCGCTAAAGGCGGACCTGGGGTGTTGAGCCGTGCATAGACGTAACAGGCGGTAAGTCCGCTGACGCCAATAACAAGATACGCAATAAGAGGCAGGACCTTTTTCACTGCCGCCCAACCTACCATCGGTATGGAAATGAAACAATGTCGCACCCCAATATCACTTGACTTTTGCGTATTTCACTGGCACCTTCTGTGACCATGCAGAGCCGGTGGTTGGAGTATTGCAAGGAAATACTCTGCATCTCCCTTGGGCGCCAGAATGGCTACGTTCAGGCGCTGCTTATCGCCCCCATCCTGGCAATCGGTTTTCTCGGGTTTATTGTTCGGGCGGCAAACCCGGCCGTTGACCCCTCTTTTGCCAAAAACGAGGTGACCGCTCAGGTCCAACAACGTTTGAACGAGATTCAACAAAGAAGCGATGTTCTGGGTCATGTAGAGCCGGCTTCGACCGTAACGTACCCAACTTCGGAAGAGAAAGAAGACACGGTCCCGCCAGTTCTCGTTACCCTTCCCCCGCTGCCTGAGCCAGTAACGCCGATAGGTACGTCGCACCACATCGTGCATGCCATTAAGCCGCACGAGACGTTTGCGGGGATTCTGAAAAAAGAAGGCCTCTCGCCTCAACAGACCGCCGCGTGGATCAGTGCGGCGCAACAAAGGGCTGAGGTGCGGAGGTTGCAAATCGGACGTACCATAACGTTCTCCTATGAGTCCGATCACAATGGAACGCCAACGCTACGAACCGTTTCCTGTAGTATTAATCAGCATACCTCGCTCGTGTTTGAGCAGGATGAGAGCGGACATGTTCAGTCACGAATCGAGACCGCCCCTACAACTCTTGTCTGGCGTGCCGTTGGTGGCCGCATTACCCATAGCCTGGGCCGGACCGCCAGAAAAATAGGTGTCCCGGCCAGCATCATCGATGCGGTGGCAGATATGGGTTGGGATCTGAACCTTTCGTACGACCTTCAGCCGGGTGACCCCTTCAAAATCGTTTTTGAGGAAATTCAGCATAACGGGCAAGCAGTGAAGCATGGTAGAGTGCTCGCCGCAGAAATCGTGAACAAGGGGGAAAGGCACCTCGTCTTTCCTCTTGACGCAGAAGAAGGAATTGGGGGTGGACGGCGGTTTCTGCGCTACCCCGTCCGATTCACCCGTATCTCGTCGGTTTTTAGCGATGCCCGGCTACATCCTATTTACAAACGGAAACGTCCCCACCGTGGCGTGGATTTTGCCGCCCCAACGGGAACACCGGTACGCGCGGTGGCAGATGGTAAGGTCACCTACGCCGGCTGGAGAGGTGACTATGGCCGTTTTCTCAAGATTGCCCATGCCGGACCCTATAGCTCGGCATACGCCCACCTGCGACGGATCAAAAAAGGGGTGCGAGCTGGAGCTTTTGTAAAAAGGGGACAGGTGATCGGCTATGTCGGGTCTTCGGGCGCCGCAACCGGCCCGCACCTGCACTTTGAGATGCATAAAAACGGCAGGTATATCAATCCATTGAAAAAAATGCCGACGCAAAATGTCTTTGCTGGGCAAAAAAGACCGCCTACAGCACGGTCTGACCCACAGCTCGCGGCAATACGAAAGAAACTGGAAGAGTATCTCGCCCGGCTGAGCGTACAGAACGGACCTGAGAGCCGGATTTACACGGCTATCCCACGGATTCAAACCGCTGCCAGCGAGGCCGTTGAGCCACAGGCGTAATTGCCCGTCTTGGGCTTCCCTATTCTGCTCCTACCCTTTGGGAATACGCGACTTTCCCGTTCAGAAACTCCGATAAAATCATGCTGTCCCATACGGAAAAACTTCGAGTGCGGTGGGTCGATACCGATGCGTCGGGCCGTATTCATTACACGGCAGCGTTCCGGTATTTTGAGATAGCCGAGTGGGAATTGATGCGGCAGGCTGGGTTCCCGCTGTCCGACCACCGCAAGCTATCAGGGCTGCCACGGGTGAATGTCTCGGCAACATTTTATGTTCCCCTCTTTGTTGATGAACCGATTGAAGTGAAGGTCCGGGTTGAGCGGATGGGAACCACCTCCATCACCTTTGCCGGGGAAATCTACCGAGCCGGAGAGCGCTGCGTCAGTGGGTCGATCACCGCAGTTTTTGTGAATTCGCACGACCAGCCCCAGCCCATTCCCCAGCCCATTCGCCACGCTCTGAATACTGAGTGACGGAGCACCTGGGAGTTGACAGAAAAAACACGCTCGCATAGGTAACGGGAGATGTCATACGCAGTAATTCGTACGGGTGGAAAACAATATCGAGTGACGCAGGGTGAGCTTCTGCGAGTGGAGTCTCTCCCGGGAGAGCTAGGGAGTGATATTACGTTCTCCGATGTGCTGCTCACCTCAGCCGAGGGCGCGGTTCACATTGGGACTCCGCTTGTTCCCGGCGCTTCAGTGACAGCTCGCGTTGTTGAGCATGGCAAAGAGAAAAAGATTATTGTTTTTAAGAAGAAACGGCGCAAGGGGTATCGGCGCAAACATGGCCACCGGCAGCACTTTACGGCCGTACAGGTCAAATCGATCAACCTGGGAGGATAAACGTGGCACATAAAAAAGGACAAGGCTCCAGTCGGAATGGCCGAGACAGCCCAGGACAGCGCCGCGGCGTCAAGCTTTATGCCGGACAATTTGCAAAAGCAGGGAATATTATTGTTCGTCAACTTGGAACGCGTATCTATCCAGGGACCAATGTTGGCATGGGACGAGATTATACTCTGTTTGCGAAGACCGACGGGGTGATTCAATTCGAACGCATGGGCAAAACGCGCAAGCGGGTCTGCGTGTACCCGCAGTGAACTGCACGGCCACGCGCGCGAGCAAAAGATCGTAGGAAAAGCCCCACTTCGGGGCTTTTTTTATGAGCCTGCTTCGCTCCCCCATTCCTGATATACATGGGCTATGAACTTCGTTGACGAAGTGACCATGACGGTCAAAGCCGGTGATGGCGGGCGTGGCTGTGTCAGCTTTCTGCGCGAGAAGTTTCGGCCCTGGGGAGGGCCGAACGGCGGCAATGGCGGCAATGGCGGAGACGTCATCCTGCGCGTCGACCCGCAACGCAACACCCTGCTTGAGCTCGCCCATCGGCATCACGTCAAAGCGGCCCGGGGCGATCATGGACGGGGTAAGGATCAACACGGAAAAAACGCAAAGGCCCTCATTCTTCCCGTTCCGGCCGGAACCGTTGCACGCGATATGGAGAGTGGAGAAATCCTCGCCGACCTGCGAACTGTCGGGCAACGGGTCGTGGTCGCCCACGGCGGCAAAGGCGGAAGAGGGAACGCCTCTTTTGCTTCCTCCACCAATCGGGCCCCCCGGTTCGCCCAACCGGGGCTGTCCGGAGAGACGCGGCAGATCCAGCTGGAACTCCGCCTACTGGCGGATGTCGGCTTGGTGGGGTTTCCCAATGTCGGGAAATCGACGCTGATCTCTGCCGTGTCTGCCGCCCGTCCGCGGGTTGCCGACTTTCCCTTTACGACCCTTGTTCCGCACCTCGGCGTTGTGCGCTATGGCGATGCGGGCTCCTTTGTCATGGCTGACGTGCCGGGACTCATTGAGGGGGCGCATGCCGGACATGGGCTGGGTGTGCGCTTTCTGCGCCATCTCTCGCGAACTTCTATTCTGGTTCATCTTCTTGATATATCTGATCCAGCACGTGATCCGTATGCCGACTACCGCGTCATCAATAGTGAGCTCGCCGCTTTTGATACTGCCCTGGCTCGACGTCCGCAGATCGTGGCCGTCACAAAAGCCGACCTGCCGATCACCCACGACCGGTTTCCCGAGGTGCAGGAAGTTTTTGCTCGGCATGAGAAAAAATTACATCGCATCTCTGCGGTAACGGGGGAGGGGAAACAGGAATTGGTGAGAGAAATTGCTCATCTGCTCGAACAGAGACCGTGCCGGATGGGCGACGAGGGGGAGACCGAGGGTTCCCCACCATGAGTGATTGCAATATCCAGCTCACACATAAAGCGCGTATTCTCGAGAAGACGCGGCGTATTGTGGTGAAAGTCGGGAGCAGTGTGCTGTCCGACGGCGATGGTGTCTATGCCCCGCGGGTTCGCCAACTCGCAACGACCCTTTCCACCCTGCGGCAGGTGGAGGTGGTCTTAGTGACTTCGGGAGCCGTTGCTGCGGGAATGGGTGCACTCAATATGAAACAGCGCCCGAGGACGATACCGGCGAAACAAGCGGCCGCAGCCATTGGACAGATTACGCTCATGGCGTTGTATGAAGAATGCTTTTCGCGGCATGCCATCCGGGTGGCGCAGATTCTTCTCACCCATGACGATCTGGCCAACCGACGCCGCTATCTGAACGCCAAGCATACGCTTTTGACTCTGATCGAGTCCGGGGTTGTGCCCATTGTCAACGAGAATGACACCGTGGCGGTTGAAGAAATCCAGTTTGGCGACAACGATAATCTCTCCGCCCAGGTCGCCGTCCTGGTCGAGGCGGATCTGCTGATCATATTGAGCGATGTTGCGGGTTTATACGAAACAGACCCCCGTCTGGACCGGCACGCAAAACGTATTGCCCTGGTCGAGCGGTTTGACGACCAGTTGATGCAGCGGTGCGGGCAGGCCGGTCCGTTAGGCCGCGGCGGTATGACTTCTAAAATCGAAGCCGCCCAAAAGGCGGCCCTGTCAGGTATTCCCTCCCTTCTTATCGATGGGAGGAGCAATGAAGAGCTCTACGCGGCTTTTGACCCGCAGCGGGAAGCGGGCACGCTGTTTCTACCAGTTTCGGATAGGATTGCGAGTCGGAAGCACTGGATTGCCTACACGCTGAAGCCGGCCGGCTCACTCCGTCTTGATGCCGGGGCGGCGGCGGCGATTCGACGGGATGGGAGGAGTCTGTTACCTGCCGGGGTGCGTGGAGTACACGGAAGCTTTGAAGAAGGGGACTGTGTGACCTGTCTCGACGAAAGCGGGGATGAATTTGCCCGAGGCTTAGTGAACTATAGCGCTACGGCTCTGAGGCAAATTCAAGGCGTACACACGAGTCAGATTGAACAGACCCTCGGCTATAAGGTGGGCGATGAAGTGATTCATCGTGACGACTTGGCCTTGCTACAAGACTAGTGAAAAGACACAAAGGAAGAGGCGATGAGTCTTGAAAATATGGTGGTCGCATTAGCCCAAACTGCAAAAAAAGCCGCCCGAATACTGGCGACCGTGTCAACCCACACGAAGAATCAGGCGCTGCTCGCCGCCGCGCAGCAACTCCGGGATCAGACGGAAGTCTTACTGACTGCCAATGCCCAAGATGTTGCTCGGGGAAAGGACAACGGCTTATCTGCTGCGCTGCTCGATCGGCTGACGCTGAACCAAACGCGCCTACAGGCTATGGCCACAGGGCTCGAAATTATGGTCGATCTACCGGACCCGGTCGAGGAAACGGTCGCCACCTGGAAGCGACCAAATGGCCTGGAAATCAGTCAGGTCCGCGTCCCGCTCGGGGTTGTTGGGATTATCTACGAGTCGCGGCCGAACGTCACGGCCGATGCCGCCGGCCTGTGCCTCAAGGCTGGCAATGCGGTTGTGCTGAAAGGAGGGTCGGAGGCGTTTGCGACCAACAGTGCCATCGTTGATGTGCTGACCCAGGCCTTTGTCGAAGCGGGCTTGCCGGACGGGGCGGTCCAACTGGTCCGTTCGACCGATCGACAGGCCGTCACCTTTCTCCTTCAGCAGGACCGCTGTATTGATGTCATTATCCCACGCGGCGGCGAGGAATTGATCCGCGCTGTCACGCGCGCCTCCGCCATCCCGGTGATTCAGCATTTCTCCGGCGTGTGTCACACCTATGTCGATGCTGCGGCTGATATTGAAAAAGCGCAGCAAGTGTGCCTGAATGCCAAGGCCCAAAGGCCGTGGGTGTGTAACGCTATGGAGAACCTGCTGGTGCACGAGGCCGTTGCCCCCCGTTTCCTCCCAGCCTTTGTCGCGCGACTCGAACAAGAGAGTGTCGAGGTGCGGGGCTGTGACCAGACGTGCCAGATCGTCCCTCAGGTGAGTGTCGCGACTGAGACGGATTGGCAAACCGAGTATCTTGATAAAATTCTCTCTGTCAAAGTGGTGCACTCGCTTGATGAAGCGCTGGATTTTATTCATACCAACGGGTCAGGGCTGGCCGATTGTATCGTCAGCGAAGATTACTCCTGCGTCCGGCGGTTTCTGCGTGAGGTCGACTCTGCGACGGTCTATGCAAACGCTTCGACGCGCTTCACCGATGGCTTTGAGTTCGGATTCGGAGCTGAGGTCGGCATTTCGACGAACCGACTCCACGCCAGGGGGCCCATGGGCCTGCGTGAGCTGACAACCTATAAATATGTGGTCTACGGAGATGGCCAGATACGAACATGACAGACGAAAAAGAGGCAACACGCCGACCGCTTTATATGAGTTGGAGGGCCGGTTGACTCTCTCAGACTCTTGCGTATGAAAGTCGGGCTGTTCGGCGGAACGTTTAATCCCATCCATTTGGGCCATTTACGTAGTGCGGAAGAAGTCTGCGCAGCGTTTACACTTGACCGCATATACTTCATTCCTTCTGCTTCTCCTCCGCACAAGCGTACAATGGATATCGCCCCTGCTCACCACCGTTACAATATGGTGGAGCGGGCCGTGGCCGCCAACCCGGCCTTCTTTGCCTCTCGTATCGAACTGGACCGTACAGGTCCTTCGTTTTCGATTGATACGATCCGTGCCTTTCGGGCAAGAGGAACGTTGACCTCCCTCGCCTTTCTGATCGGGATGGACGCGTTTCGTGAGATAGAAACATGGAAGGATTATCTGGAGATTCCCAGCTTATGTGACCTGATTGTCACGTCGCGTCCCGGAGTCCCTACACCGTCACTTGACCAACTCCTTCCCGTTGCTCTCCGGTCCGCCTTTTGGTATGATCCGACCCAACAGAGATACCAGCACGAATCAGGGCATACATTGACGCTCTATACACTGAACGGTCTCCATATTTCGGCCTCCGGCATACGTGACAACCTGCGCGCCGGTCGGCCCACGCCCTGCCAACTCCCGCCCGCCGTAGCGGACTATATTGCCGCTCACGCCCTCTACCGGATACAAAAGGCTTCTTCCCTTGAAGGCTGACGACAGCTGGCAAAAAGCCCTGCGGTGCGCTCAGTCCGCGCTGGACAAAAAGGCATACGACCTGGTTGTCCTCGACGTGGAAGCGTTGACTTCTGTTGCCTCCTATTTTGTGATTTGTACCGGGCGGTCAGACATTCAGGTGCAGACGATCAGCCAAGCGATTGAGAAGGTCCTCCGGCAGGAAGGTCATCGCCCCTTAGCCCTTGAGGGCATCTCGCACGGACAATGGATCCTCATGGATTTCGGGGATGTGATTGTCCATATTTTCTACGAAACCGTACGAGAATTTTACAATCTTGAAGGGCTCTGGGCCAAGGCTCCACGCTGTACGCTGCCCGAACCCTACTCGACGCAAGCCATGGACCTCCGACTCGAAACCGGCTAGCAGCCTTCCTTCGGCGTCGAGAAAATCCGCCTTCTCTTTCTTTCCACACGCCTTTCCCCTTATACTAGGGGCCGGAACCAGCGAGAGAAACTCGGTGGGAGATGCTATGGGTCGAACGGCTTCTGCTCAAGAGATTCTATATTACGGCAGTACCCCTAAACACCAGTATTGGGAAAACGAAAAACAGACCCTGCGTCTCGTCCGCGACCGGTCTGCGTCCGTCTGGCGGGCGTATCACAAGCAAAACGGCCGATATCGCCCTCTGCTCGTGAAGTCCCGCTCCTCGGCAGGACTCCGAAAAGGAAAACGGAAATCGACGCCGCTGACGGGCAGAAGCGCTGAAGAAGTCGTGGCGAATATCAAGCGTGACTATCAGCTGCGGTTGGTGCTTGAGCAACGACTGCGCCGCTGGATGGACAAGTCGTCAGGAAAGCGTGTGCTGGCCTTTCTCGACCCCAACCAGGGAGGGGCGCCAGCGATGACAGACCCAGGCACGTATAATGCCCAATAAGACCAGTTTCTATGCTCTCGCAACAGGAAAGTCTTGAAAAGTCGACTGCTTAATCAACCCGCAGCGGCACGATCCTACCAGCGTGCAACCGACGCCCCCCAGGTGAGTCCGCCCCCACAGCCGTTAAGCACGACAATATCGTCCGCATGGACTTTGCCTGCTCGAACAGCCTCATCCAGAGCTATCGGAATGGAAGCCGCAGACGTATTTCCAAAGCGGTCCACATTGCAGTGCACTTTGTCCATACTTGCTCCCAGGCGGTCGGCCACCGCTTGGATAATGCGTAAATTCGCCTGGTGGGGGACCATCAGCTTGATATCTTCCGGAGCCAGACCGGCTTTTTCGAGGGCTTTTTTTGTCACGTCCGACAGGGCGCGAACGGCGACCTTGAACAGTTCGGGACCTCTCATCTGAATCCCCCAGTCCGGCTCCTGTTCTCCGGCCTGATCAAACGTTTGCCGCAGACCGGACCGAACGTGGAGCAACTGCCACAGGGCACCGCTGGACTCGACGACAGTGCTGAGCAGGCCTCGATCGTTTGACTGATTTTCTAAGACGACGGCCCCGGCGCCATCACCGAACAGTACGCAGGTCGTCCGGTCTCCCCAGTTGACCATGGAGCTCAGAGCATCTGCACCAACCAGCAGAATGCGGTTATACTCGCCGCTTTTGAGGTAGCTATGGGCAACCGACATGCCGTATACAAACCCCGCACAGGCTGCCGCAACATCAAAGGCGGGAATATTATCCACGCCCAGACGCGTTTGGAGTAAGCAGGCAGTGGAAGGAAAGGCGTACTCCCCAGAGACTGTGGCGATCAGAATCACATCCAAGTCCTGCGCGGACAGGCCCGCCGCCTTGAGTGCTGTTTCGCTTGCCGCGTGAATGAGGTCGAGCAAAGCCTCATCCTTTCGGATGACACGTCGTTCCTGTATGCCAGTCCGGGTGACGATCCATTTATGATTGGTGTCAACCCGCCCGGCCAGATCATCATTGGTGAGACAGGTCGAAGGGACGGCGGAACCCGTGCCGATAATACGTGCGCCCATGCGCTACCTCTTTAATCCTTCTTGCCCAGCGAGATAAAGAGTCAACGTGCCAACAGCTTTGTATGATTTGGAGGGCACGTTTATTCTTTCAGGCTTATCAGTACGTCTCATACTGTTTCGCTCAGGGCAGGTTCTGATTGCTTCGGTCCCAGTGTTCTCGTTACTCTGGCCCGTTCTACCGATTCGTACTCTGCCCGTTTTGATCGTTGTCCCATTTGCGGAAGACGAGGCAGGCGTTGGTTCCTCCAAAGCCGAAGGAATTGGATAAGACGGCCCGGACCGGCGCCGAGCGGGAGGTGTTGGGCACATAGTCCAAATCGCACTCCGGATCAGGCTCCTCATAGTTAATGGTGGGCGGTATGATCTGATGGTGGAGCGCCAAGGCGGAATAGACGGCTTCGACGCCACCGGCAGCGCCGAGCAAGTGACCGGTCATGGATTTGGTTGAACTGATAGCGAGCTGGGCCGCGTGTTCGCCAAAGACTCTTTTCAGAGCCAGGGTCTCGGTCGCGTCGTTATACGGTGTTGAGGTCCCGTGGGCGTTGACGTAATCGATCTCGGTTGGATCAAGCCCGCTGCTGCGTAGGGCCATCCGCATGCACCGGACCGCGCCTTCGCCTTCGGGCGAGGGGGCGGTGATGTGATGCGCATCTGCGTTGGCACCATAACCAACCACTTCGCCGTATATTTTTGCCCCGTGACTCTGTGCGAATTCGAGCTCCTCCAACACCACAATGCCGGCGCCTTCGGCCATGACAAAGCCGTCACGATTTTTGTCAAACGGACGACTGGCCTTCTCGGGCTCGTCGTTCCGCGTCGAGACGGCCCGCATGGCAATAAAGCCGCCCAGCCCTAAAGAGGTCAGGGCCGCCTCTGCTCCCCCGGCAATAACGGCATCCTGATCGCCCAGCCGAATGGCCCGAAAGGCTTCACCAATAGCATGCGCACCGGAAGAGCAGGCGCTCGTTGGCGTATAATTAATGCCTTTGGCGCCATAGCGGATAGAGATCTGGCCGGGTGCCAGGTTGCTCAACAGCTTGGGGATAAAGAAGGGAGAAACTTTTTTGAGTCGCGTATCAAGAAAGTGCAGGTGATATTCTTCAATACTGGTCAGCCCGCCAATCCCGACCCCGACGATGCACCCAATCATATCCTCGTTTTCCGGCGTGATTGGGATTTTGGCTTCACCCATCGCCATTTGGGCGGCGGCAACACTATACTGGATGAAGAGGTCCATCTTTTTGACCTCTTTCTTCTCGATAAAATCGGTGGGCGTGAAGTCACTAACCTCGCCAGCGATCCGCGTGGGAAAGTCTGAGACATCAAAGCGGGTTAACGGTCCGACTCCAGAACGTCCCGCAAGCAATGCTTGCCAGTTTTTCTCCACCCCAGTCCCAAGTGGAGTGACCGCCCCCAGCCCAGTAATGACGACACGGCGTTGCCCGTCTTGCATGATATCCTGCCTTACAAACTACTGAAAAGAGTAAACGTGTCCTCCACGAGACACGAGCGGCTGGACACGTTTACTCTCTTGCTACCATCCCACCTTCCCAAGGATGTACCCAATAGCTTTTTACCAGCACCTCTCCGTTTCCCAAACACTCTGCTCAGGCCGTGTATCTTAAAGACTCCAAGAACCCCCTGCAACCAGTACAGCCGTCTCCTCGCGGACCCGGATCGAGTGAACGAGCACCACAGGGAGTCCCTTTTCTGACCGCGGGCTGCTATACGGAATACTCCAAAAGGCAGTACCGCGATCAGGAGGAGTTGACAGAGGCGTATGCCAGAACAGGACCAGGATCGACACCCTCAAACAGTGCGCCTGAACCAACGTGCCTACGCCTTCCCGTATCGGCCTGTGGTCGCAATCTGTATAGACGGGTGTGACCCAGCCTATATCAAGGCCGGCCTGGCCCAGAACATTCTGCCCAACGTCCAGCGCTTTCTCACCCAAGGGTTTGGCACCTGGGCGGACGCGGTCGTCCCAACGTTTACGAATCCGAACAATCTGTCCATTGTCACGGGCAGTCCGCCCGCCGTACATGGGATTTCGGGGAATTATTTTCTTGATCCGACAACCGGACAGGCGGTCATGATGGCTGATCCCCACCAGCTCCGCTCAGAAACCCTGCTGGCGCGCTTCTCCCACAGCGGGGCCAAAGTCATCGTCATTACCGCCAAAGAGAAACTGCGCCGTTTGCTCGGCCACGGAATCGCCGACGGCATGTGTTTCTCTGCCGAAAAGGCGCAAGACTGTACCATCCCCGTGCACGGTATTGAGAACGTTTGCCAGCGGATTGGCCGTCCACAGCCCGATGTCTATTCTGCCGAGCTGTCACTTTTTGTCCTGGAAGCCGGCCTCGCCCTGCTCGAACAGCACCGGCCGGATCTGATGTATCTCTCGCTGAGCGACTATGTCCAACATAAACATGCGCCCGGGAGTGCGGAAGCGAACGCGTTCTATGCCGCGCTTGACCGGGCCTGCGGTCAACTGGCTGAGGCGGGCACCCTGGTCGCCCTCACCGCCGACCATGGGATGAACGCCAAACCGCGAGTCGTGTTTCTCCAGGATATTCTGGACACGAGCTGCGGTCCGGGTCAGACACGCGTGATCTGTCCGATTACCGACCCCTACGTGGCACATCATGGCGCCTTGGGGTCCTGCGTCCGCGTCTACTGTCCTGGCGCCGACCGGGCTGCCGTGCGGGCTGTCATCGCCAACATTCCCGGGGTTGAGGCGGTCTACGATACACCCACCGCGTGTGAGCAGTTTCTCCTGCCACCTGACCGTGAGGCCGATCTCCTTGTGCTTGGCGATACACATACGGCCATTGGCGCGGCAGAACGAGACCATGATTTGTCTGGGTTAGGCGATGCGCCGCTCCGCTCTCACGGTGGCCGTGCAGAGCAGGTGGTGCCGTTCATCCTCTCCGAGCCCGTCTCCGAGGCGTACCATACACGCGCGGCAACCGGCCGGCTCAGAAACTTTGACCTGTTCGACTACGCTTTGAATGGGACAAGTGGGTTGTAGTCTTCTGCGCTTTTTCCGTTGCCTCACGCCTTGTGTCGGGAAAATGGAGTCTATAGACTGAAGATAATGGATGTCTCAGGCGTGGTGCAGCAACTGTCCATTTGGGTACTGCCAGTCCTTGTGGCGGTCATCTTGCACGAGCTTGCGCATGGCTATAGCGCCTATCTGCTGGGTGATCCGACCGCCGCCCGCATGGGCCGCCTGACCCTGAATCCAATTGCCCATATCGATCTGCTTGGAACCCTCTTGTTACCCTTCCTGCTAATCATGACTGGCGCACCGTTTCTGTTTGGCTACGCCAAGCCCGTTCCCGTAGACTTTACGAACCTGCGCAACCCCCGGCGAGATATGGTCCGCGTGGCCGCGGCTGGTCCGATCATGAACCTGATATTAGCCGTGCTGTCCGCCTTTACGCTGAAGTTCCTGCTGTCCCTCCAACTTATCACCGATGGACTGGTCGCCCGCAACCTGTTGAACAGCGTCCTGATCAATGTGGTACTCGCCGTCTTTAATTTGTTTCCGCTCCCGCCGCTCGACGGTGGGCGGGTCGCCACCGGACTGTTGCCCCGGCAGCCGGCTCTGGCGCTCGCCAGGCTTGAGCCCTATGGCATGTTGATCGTGATATTCCTGTTGATGACCGGGATTCTTGGCGACATACTCCAACCGCCGGTGCTCTTTGTTCTCAACACCCTCTTGTGAGATTTTCTGCATGACCGACACCACACCGACGCGACAAACGATTGTGAGTGGCTTTCGTCCAACCGGTAAGCTGCATCTTGGACATTTGCACGGGACGCTCACCAACTGGGTCCGACTCCAGAGCGAGTACCGGTGTTTCTTCTTTGTGGCCGACTGGCACGCCCTGACCACCGGGAAGACGGACGCCGACAGCATTCGGAGCAATACCGAAGAGATGGTGATTGACTGGTTAAGCGTCGGGCTCGACCCCAACCAGTCTGTGATTTTTCGGCAGTCCGACGTGAAAGAGCACGCCGAGCTGCACCTTTTGTTTTCGATGATTACGCCGACACCGTGGCTGATTCGAAACCCCACCGTCAAAGAGCAAGCGCGTGAGCTGGGTTTTATTGACTCTGATGATGAGGCCGCGGTGGCCACGATTCACTATGGCCTGCTCGGTTATCCTGTGCTCCAGGCGGCCGACATCCTGATGTATAAGGCGCAGCGGGTTCCGGTCGGGGTCGATCAAGTCCCGCATATCGAGCTGACCCGCGAGATTGCCCGGCGCTTTAATACGGTCTATGAGGCCAGCATTTTTCCTGAACCCCAGGCTCTGCTGACGGAGATTCCAAAGATTCTTGGTGTTGACGGCCGCAAAATGAGCAAGAGCTATGGCAACGCGGTCGTCCTGTCAGACCCGCCGCAGGAGGTCGATACGAAACTGTCGCGGATGATGACCGACCCGCGCCGGGCGCGGCGGCGCGACCCCGGCGACCCGGCCGACTGCCCGGCTTTTCACCTGCACCGTCTCTACTGCACGCCGGAAGAAATCGAATTTGTCACGAACGGGTGTAAAACCGCGGACATTGGCTGTCTCGAATGTAAGAAGATTATGATCAAGCACGTGCTTGACGATCTGGCGGAATTCAGGGAAAAACGAAGGTACTGGGAAAACCACCGCGACGATGTGCGCGACGTCCTCCGGGAAGGGGAACGTCAGGCTGTTGATATCGCCCGTCAAACCATGGCGGAGGTGCGGGAGGTGGTTGGTGTGTAAGGTGACGGAAGGGTCAGGCCACGAGCGTTGGTAGGACAGTGTCGGCCCTCCCTTTTGCCATATGGGAAATGACGAACGGCGAAGAGTGTCCAGCCGACAAAGCCCTTTCCATGTTCTATCGCGTTAAACTCGACGTTTTTGAGGGTCCGCTCGATTTATTGCTCCATCTCGTCAAAAAGAACGAAGTGGAGTTGCCCGACATTCCCATTGCCGAAATCACCGACCAGTATTTAGCCTATCTCGACCTCCTCAAACAGCTCGACCTTGACATCGCGGGAGAATACCTGGTGATGGCGGCGAGCCTGCTCTATCTCAAATCGCGCCTCCTGCTGCCTATTGAGGAAGCACCTGAAGAAGACGAGGGCGAAGACCCGCGCGCGGAGTTGGCCCGACAACTGCTCGAATATCAACGCTTCAAAGAAGCGGCCGAGACGCTGATAGGTCAAGAGATGCTCAACCGCGACGTTTTTAGCCGTCCACCCATGCCGGTTGAACCGGATGGCAAAGACGATACCGTGTATGATCTGTCGCTGGGCGATCTGCTCGATGCCCTGCACGATGTGATGACCCGTGCAGACTCTCAAGAGGCGCATCAGATCATGCTTGAGCATGTGTCTTTGCGTGATCGCCTGCGGGCGGTGCTGGATACCCTACGGGAAAAAAGAGAGGTGCTCTTCGAGCAGCTCTTTCCCCAGGATTCAACCCGACTACAGGTTCTGGTGACCTTCCTGGCCGTCCTCGAACTGGTTCGTAATCGGATGGTCCAGGTGCGCCAGGAGAATCCTTTTGGCCCGATCGTTGCCTCCCTGGCGGTGAGCCCAGAGGAGTCCTTACCAGAAGCGCTGGAACACCTATGAAAACAGATGACATCAAGGCGATCGTCGAAAGTCTGTTATTTGCCTCTGGCGTACCCCTGCCGCTTCGCCGTCTGGTTGAGGTCGTTGGCGCAACCAAGACGGAAGTGAAGGCAGCACTCGCCGCCCTGCGCGCCGAGTATACCGGCCCCTACCGCGGGGTCCGGCTCAGAGAAGTGGCGGGCGGCTATCAGTTTCGGACGGTTGCCGACTATGCCGACTACGTGAAAGCCCTCGGTCGGGATAAGCCGGTCAAGTTGAGCCGGGCGGCCCTCGAAACCCTCGCCATTATTGCCTATCGTCAACCCGTGACCAAGATTGAGATTGAAGCCATTCGTGGCGTCGATGTGGACGGCGTGTTAAACTCGCTCCTCACCCGCAAGCTCATTACGGTCCTGGGGCGCAAAGATGTGCCCGGCCGGCCGTGGATATACGGCACGAGCCAGCAGTTTCTTGAAATTTTCAATCTGGAGAGTATTACCGACCTCCCCCCGCTGCCCGACATCCACGAGCCAACGGCCAATGCATACGCAGAAGACATCTCAGACCCAACGGTTGCAGAAGATCCTGAGTCAGGCCGGGATCTCCTCGCGACGGGCGGCGGAGCAGTTGATCCAAGCCGGTCGCGTACAGGTGAATGGACAAACGGTCACACGTCTGGGAACAACGGCGGATCCGCGACAGGACCACATTGAAGTTGATGGGCACCTGATCGAGTTGCCCACCGGTTGGCTCTATTACCTGCTGCATAAACCGCCGCGTGTGGTCAGCACCCTCAAAGACCCGGAGGGGCGCCCTACAGTCCGCGATTTGCTCTCCGGCGTGCGCGAACGCGTCTTTCCGGTCGGTCGCCTCGATTACGACTCGTCCGGGCTGCTGCTGCTGACCAATGACGGCGCGCTGACGGAACGCCTCCTCCACCCGCGTTTTCAGGTGCCTCGCACCTATCAGGCCAAGGTAGGCGGTGTGGTTGCCAGAAGAGCGCTGGCCGAGCTTCGCCACGGCGTACAATTGGACGACGGCACGCTCGCGGCCCCTGCCAAGGCGTATATTCTCCGGACAACGACCCGCAAAACCTGGCTCGAACTGGTGCTGCGCGAAGGACGCAACCGCGAGGTGCGCCGGATGTGCGAAGCGCTCGGCTATCGGGTAGAAAAACTGGTCCGGGTGCAGTACGGCCCACTCAGTTTGGACGTGCCGGTCGGTACCTATCGCCCGCTTACTCCCCAAGAGATCAAACAGCTGAAGCGTCTGGTTGAAAAGCCCGTGCACTCACGGCCTGAAATCCAGTCTCGGTCTTGACTCGCCCGTTTCAGAGCGATACATCTGTCCCACGCGGCACACGCCGCATTGCCATCCTGCGCGGGGTGGAGCAGTCCGGTAGCTCGCGAGGCTCATAACCTCGAGGTCCTAGGTTCAAATCCTAGCCCCGCAACCTATGAGAGTCCCGTCAGTTCAAGAACTGCGGGACTCTCGCCATGTATACGGCCCGCTAAACAAGCGAGATTGTGTACCTATGGAATCAGACACGACGCGCGGCAAAGCCTCCATTCGCTACGAACCCAACGAAAACCCACCGCCCCTGCTCTCCTTCGGTATCGGCTTTCAGGCGGCCCTGCTCGTGATAGGCGGGATCGTGCTAACCCCTGCGATCGTGATCCGGGCGGCCAACCAGAGCGAGGTCTATCTATCCTGGGCGATCTTCGCGGCGCTTATCATCAGTGGGTCAACCACCGTCCTGCAAGCCGTCCGGGTCGGGCGTTTCGGCGCCGGTCACATCCTGATCATGGGCACCTCCGGCGCCTTCATCGCGGTGTGCATTACTGCCCTGGTAGAGGGTGGGCCGGCCTTGCTGGCGACGCTCATCTTCATCTCCTCCCTGTTTCAGTTCGCCCTGGCGACTCGGCTGTCGCTCTTGCGGCGGATCATTACGCCGGTTGTTTCGGGTACGGTGGTCGCGCTGATTGCCGTGACCATTATGCCCATCGCATTTCAGATGGTGTCGGCCGTGCCTCAGGGCGCGTCGCCGGCAGCGGCGCCAGTGTCCGCCACGGCCACCCTGGTCGCGATTGCGGTGTTAGCCTTGCGTGCGTCAGGAGTATGGCGGCTCTGGGCACCGGTCATCGGCATCGCGGTGGGTTGTGTGATGGCCTCGTTCTTTGGCCTGTACGACGTTGCGCGCGTGGTCGAGGCGGATTGGGTCGGCATGCCGACATCCGGCTGGCCCGGCTTTGACCTGTCGTTCGGGAGCGAATTCTGGGTACTTCTGCCGGCGTTCGTGTTTGTGACCCTGGTCGGTGCCATTGAAACAATAGGCGATTCGGTGGCCATTCAGCGCGTCTCTTGGCGCACCCCCCGAGCCATCGATTTCCGAACAGTCCAGGGTGCGGTGAATGCCGATGGCCTGGGCAATCTGTTGTCCGGTCTGGCCAGTACTGTGCCGAATACGACCTATTCGAGCAGTATCCCGCTCACCGAATTGACCGGCGTGGCGGCGCGCAATGTCGGGGTCAGCCTCGGTCTCGTCTTCATCGCCCTCGCGTTTCTGCCCAAGGTGGCGGCCCTGATACTCGCCATTCCCAGCCCGGTGGTGGCTGCCTATCTCATGGTGTTGATGGGCATGCTTTTCGTCCAGGGTATGAAGATTGTCATGCAGGACGGGCTCGACTATCGGAAAGGCGTGGTGGTCGGGATTTCCTTCTGGCTCGGCGCGGGCTTTCAGAACCAGGCCATCTTCGCCGACCAACTCGGCGAGCAGTGGGGGGCGCTGCTCGGCAACGGCATGACGACCGGCGGCCTGGCCGTCCTCGTCCTGACCCTGTTCACCGAACTGACGGGACCGCGTCGCCACCGCCTGGAAATGGGCCTGGACATCGAGGCCCTGCCCAAGATCGACGGGTTTCTGCGTGAGTTGGCCTCACGCTTCGGCTGGAATACCGCCTCGACGGAGCGCTTGTGCGCGGCCGGCGAGGAAACGCTGCTCAGTCTGATACGACCGGAGGACGAGGATAGTCCCGACAAGCGGCGTCTCTTTGTTGTTGCGCGTGGCGACGGCGCGGCAGTCGAGTTGGAATTTGTGGCTGCGGTCGGGGATGAAAATCTCGAAGACCGCATGGTTCTGCTCGGTGAGGGAAGTGCCACACCCGAAGAGCACGAGATTTCCCTCCGCCTGCTGAAACATTTTGCGGCCTCGGTCCGCCACCAGCAGTACCACGATATCGACATCGTGACCGTGCGAGTTGAAGCGGCACGCTAGGCTGGGATCATCAATCCCTATTCAACGGATGGCCTAGCCCCCTGCCAGGGACATAGCTTCTCGAACGCTGCGGAGGCGCGCAGCACGCCGGCGTCGTCAAACCGTCGTCCCACAATTTGGAGTCCGACTGGCAAGCCATCTTTAGTAAACCCGCATGGAATGGACGCCGCGGGATTACCGGTCAGGTTGAAAGGAAACGTAAAGGTGAGCCACTCGTACGGGGCGAGCCGGGTGCCGTTCACCGATTTGGCATTGTCGAGCCCGACCGCAAACGGCGGACAGGGCAGGGTCGGAGTGAGCAGCAGGGTGTATTTCTCAAAAAACTTCTGGACCCCGGTATTCCAGTCCAGGCGCGCGAACCACGAGTCAATATAGTGGTTGGCTTTCCATTTATGCGTTTTCTCAATCAGCTTGACCAGATTGGGATCAATATCCGACCGGCGCGTTTTAAGCGCCGGCCCCAACCGCGCGGCAATCCCGCCGCAAAACAGCCCTTCCCAGGCCGGTTGCGGGTTTGGCCACTTGGGTTTGACAGTCTCGACCCGACACCCCAAATCCCTGAACCGCCGGGCCGCCTTGGCGCACAGGGCTTTGACCTCCGGGTCGAGCGCCTTGGTAGAACCCAGATCGTCACACCAGGCCACCCGCCATCCTTTCATCGAGCCCTTGAGGGCTTTGACATAGTCGGCCGTATCAGCCGGTAAAGAGTACTGATCGCGACCGTCCGGCCCTGCCGTGACGTTCAGCATGAGCGCGGCATCGGCCACCGTTCGCGTCATCGGCCCAACATGAGACAAACTCCAGGCTCCGCTCGGCGGATACACCGGAATCCGGCCAAAGGACGGCTTGATCCCATACACCCCGCTGAACGACGAAGGGATACGAATCGAGCCGCCGCCGTCCGTTCCTATGGCCAGGGGTCCCAGGCCGGCTGCAATCGCCGCTCCGGCCCCGCCGCTTGAGCCGCCTGGCGTCAGGGCGACATTCCACGGATTCCGGGTTGGCCCGAACAAGAGATTGTGCGTGACTCCCAGCCAGCCAAACGTTGGCGTATTTGTCTTGCCGAGCTGAATGCCTCCGGCCGCTTTCATGCGCGCCACCATGGGGGCATCCTCGGTCGGGACGTTGTCGGCGAACAGCGGTGTCCCAAACGTCGTGCGAACCCTCTTGGTTATCACCAGATCCTTGGTTGAGAACGGAACGCCGTGGAGTGGGCCAAATGAAGCCGAGTTCTGCATCAGCATCTTCTCAGCTTTGCGCGCGTCGCGCAGCGCGGCTTTGTCCGTCAGGGTGACAAAGGCGTTGAGCTGCGGGTTGAGTTGGTCAATGCGATCGAGTATCGCTCGCGTGACCTCGACCGGAGAGAGCTGTTTACGCCGAATCGCTTTCGCCAGTTCGGTTGCGGACAGCCAGCAGATATCATCCTTTGCCATGGCATCCTCCTTTTCCTTACTCTGTGTACGAATCTTCCAAACAAGAGGCAAGCTCCTACAGGACAAGAAAACTTTGACACGGCTATATCCCTCTCTGATAATCCGACCTTGTCACTGTTCGGGCTGAATGGTAGGGTTCCCCTCGATTTTATGGTTCGCCCCTCGACTGGAACATATTCAGGAGTGCATACATGTCCGAACAGCAAGCAGACATTTCAGCCCAACGCGTGACCTATCACGTTGAAGAAGAACTCAGCATTGTCGGCGACGCCTGGGGAGACGCCGAGAACCCGCCCGTCCTGCTCTTGCACGGCGGCGGCCAAACGCGCTTTGCCTGGGGGAATACGGCTCGGACCCTGGCCGAGCAAGGCTGGTATGCGGTATCGCTGGACCTGCGCGGTCATGGTGAGAGTGGCTGGGCTCCGGACGGCAACTACAATATAGAGAAGTTTTCCGCTGACCTCCACGTTGTGTTGGGTCACTTCGATCAGCGTCCGGTCCTGGTGGGGGCGTCTCTTGGCGGCATCACCTCAATGCTGACCGAAGGGGAAGCGCCGCAGCCGGTAAGCGCCGGGGTGGTGCTGGTCGATGTTACGCCACGGGTGGAGCAGAAGGGCGTGGACCGTATCCGGGCGTTCATGACCGCCAAGCCCGACGGATTTGAGAGCCTGGAAGAAGTTGCCGATACCATCGCCGCCTATATTCCCCACCGCCCCCGCCCAAAGGATGTCAGCGGTCTGGCCAAAAACCTGCGCAAGGGAGAGGACGGCCGTTACCGCTGGCACTGGGACCCGAACCTTATGAGTCCGGCCCGCTTGCGGCGCGACCCCGAACGGCTCATGGCCGCGGCTCGCGGGCTGCGGCGGGTGCCGACCCTGCTGGTCCGGGGGAAGCTCAGCGATGTGATCAGCGACGAAACGACCCAGGAATTTCTCGACGCCGTGCCGCACGCCAAATATATCGATGTGTCTGATGCCGGCCATATGGTCGCCGGGGATAAGAACGACATCTTCAGCAAGGCCGTGATCGAGTTCCTGACCGATATCAAGACAACCGCGCCGGCAGCCTAGGCAAGTTGCGATTCTGTGTAGCCGCCCGCTGGATGCCGGATCACGTCCGGCATGACGGGAGCCCCCTGCACGAAACTCGTCGTTGGGTCGCATAAGCGCTTGCCGAAAAATCTTGGCTTTCGCAATGGAGCCGGCTAGGCTAGGGGCTCGCTCGTGAGCCCTTGGGAGACGAAAGGAGGACCACATGGAAAACAAGCCGGAAAAAACAGCCCTGCAAGACGATTACTCCTACCGGGCGGTCGATGCCTATAACACCCGAATGTACCTCCTGCCGGCGCTCGCCAACCCCGAGCGCCGCGCCGCGCTTATTGCCGAGCACCGCGCCCGTCCGCTGTATGAGGCCGCCCAGCCCGGCGAGCCGGCCCCCATGGACAGCCCGGACCTGGCCCGTTTGTTGGACCGCCTGCGCGTCGTCCCCCAGCAGGACAAGCACGTCATTATCGAAACGCTCCCCTGGGAGGAATATCGTATTGGTGTTCTGCCCGGCGTCCGGGGCAAGGCGGTTGCAATAACGGATGAAGCCTATCCGACTCGTGAAGACGCCGAGCATGCGATTTTCCTCAAACGCCTTGATGCCTTACTCGACGCGTACGGGATTACCGACTAAGCCGCGGTTTGCAAGGAGAGACGTATGACGACACTGGGTATCACCGGCTATAGCGACCGTATTTCCGTTCAGCCCGGACAGACTATTCAATTCCATGTGCACTCCGAACGCAGCGAATCCTACCGGGTCGATATCGTCCGGCTCATCCACGGCGATACCAATCCCGACGGTCCCGGCTATAAGGAAGAAGAAATTACAACCTGTGGCGAATATCCGGGGCGTCATCAAGCCGTCCATGCCGGCGCGTATATCTGTGTGCCACACGATGCACGGTTCGATATCAGCAGTTTCACCCTGATGGCCCTCGTCTTTCCCACGACGCCCACCAAAGGCGTGCAGGGTATTATCACAAAATGGTCCGGGCCGGAGGAGACGGGCTATGGCCTGTTTATTGACGAGCAGGGCGAGCTGGCCGTGCGGATAGGCCGGGGAAAGGGCGTGGTCGAACAGATTTCTTCGGGCAAACCGCTGCTCCGTAAGGTGTGGTATCTGGTAGCCGCGAGCTTTGACGCGGCCAGCGGTCATATGACCCTGGTGCAGGAGCCGATTGTGACCAGCACCAACACGGGACACGGGATGCGTTTTATCCATCCTATCGAAGAAACCCGTGCCGCAGTCGAGCGGGCTGGCTCTCCCCAGGCCCCCGCCCCGAATGACTGTCCGGTGCTGATTGCCGCGGCAACCACCCAGGCGCATTCAGGACGGCACATCTGTGGCGGGCATTTCAGCTACGTGCACTCGCCCATCGAGATTCCGGAGCACGAAGCCAAGTTTAACGGACGCATAGAACGACCGGCTATCGCCAATCGCGTGCTTAACCGGGCGGAAATCGAACGCGTCCTGCAAGGTCCCCGGCCCCTCCCGACCGAGCTGCGACCGGCGCTGGTCGCGGCCTGGGATTTTGCGGCCAATATCGTTCCAAACGCGGCCTCAACCCAGGTGCTGGACGACTCCTTGCACCGCCTGCACGGTCACTGCATCAATATGCCGTCACGCGGCATGCCCGGTCACAACTGGACTGCGGATTATATGAGTTTTACTGCCGCGCCACAGGAGTACGGGGCGATTCATTTTCATGACGACGCCGTAGACGACGCGCGCTGGGAGGTTGATTTCGAGTTTCCTGTTCCCGAAGACCTGAAAAGTGGAGTGTACGCCGCCCGGCTGCGTTTGGGCGGGCAGGACACGCCCGGCAGTGAAGACTACATCCCCTTCTTTGTGCGTCCCCCGGCGGGCAGACCAACCGCCAGGGTCGCGGTGATCATTCCCACGGCCAGCTATATGGCCTATGCCAACGAAAATCTCAGCGCGGACTCGCAGGTCGCCCAGCTCCTGACCGGCCGCGTGCCGCTGATGCAACCAGGGGACCTCTTGCTCCAAGAAAAGGACGGCTACGGCTACGGTACCTACACCGTCCATAGCGACGGCTGGGGGGTGCACATCTCCTCGCGGCTGCGACCCATTCTCAATATGCGACCTAAATACACGCATGTGCTGTCGCCGTCAGTCTGGCAACTGAACGCCGACCTGCATCTGACCGACTGGCTTGAAGCCATGCAATTTGACTTTGATGTGCATACGGACGAAGACCTGCAACGTGAAGGGGTCGAACTGCTCAAGCAATACCGCGTCGTGCTGACCTGTCACCATCCCGAGTATTGCTCGGAAGAAATGCTGGACGCCTACGAAGCCTACCAGCAGCAGGGCGGCCGCTGGCTGTATCTGGCGGCCAACGGTTTTTACTGGTGTACGGTGTTTCACCCCGATAATCCCGCTCTCATCGAAGTGCGCAAAGGCGACAACGGCACGCGGGCCTGGACTATCAACCCAGGAGAGTATTGTAACGCCTTTGACGGAAAACACGGCGGCCTGTGGCGGGTACGGGGCCGGAATATGAGCAAGCTGACCGGTGTGAGTTTTACCTCGTTCGGTCTGACGGCCTCAAGCTATTATCGCCGCGCCCCGGACAGTCTGCGCCCGGAATGTGCCTGGATGTTTGAAGGCATAGGCGAAGACGAGCCGATCGGGAATTTCGGTCTGGTCGGCGGGGGAGCCGCCGGACTGGAGCTCGACCGCTACGACCTGGAACTCGGCACACCCCATAACGCCTTTCTGCTCGCCCACTCCGAGGGGCATAACGATATTTTTGTGACGGTCTCAGAGGAGTCGACGTTCAACGCGCGCGGCTATTTTGCGGCCGGCGGCACCGGCGACCAGAATCCCTATATCCGGGCGGATATTGTCTACTTCAAGACGCCGAATGACGGGGCAGTGTTCTCGGCCAGCTCCATGGCCTGGTGCGGGAGCCTCTCACACAACAACTATGACAATAATGTGTCGCGTCTGACCGCCAATGTCATTCGCGGCTTTCTCCAAGACGGGCCGTTGCCGTAAGGGGGATATTGCAGAGGGGTACCAATCCTGCGTCTATCTTGTGTTAAGCGGCATGCTCAACGGCTTCCTCAAGAAGCTCATGCAGCAGGGTTTGATACGGTTTTTGTCTCTTTGCCGCCAGTTTCCGTAGTTTGGCCAGCAGTCCGGGATCGAGCCGAATCGCGATTAATTGCTTGGAGCGATCTTTCCTGGGCCGGCCAACGCGCCTGCCCCGTGACAGCTCTTCGTCGCTCATCTCCGGAATATCGCTGAAGTCAATTTTGGAGTCTGGCATATGCCGCACGTTCTTTACGCGACGCTTGGCGTGCGCTGATGATTCGGGTTGTTTCTGTGCCATTACGGAGCCTCCTGATGGTGTAAATGACAAGTAAAATTCTTTCAGAAGCTGATACCCCAAGTCTCTTGAAACGTCTTTCAAGTGCTGAATGCCGAGGATCGTCGAAATCAAGTCCGTCCGTATCGACAAAAACAGTCGCGGCTTCCTCGAGCGAGACCCCATGCTTTTCATAATTTGAGATCGCTTTTTGTATATCCCAGGAGAACATATTTCTGTATATACAAAAATATAGAGAAAGAAGGACGATTATTCCACCTTCCTCCCAACGAGTGCTCTTATTTGCTTGGGCGAAAGATCAATAGAGGGATGAGATGAAACTGCTCACCCGCTGCGCGTGGGCCAAAAACGAGTTGTCGATTCAGTACCACGACGAGGAATGGGGCGTACCGGTGCACGACGACCGGACCTTGTTCGAGTTTCTCATCCTCGAAGGAGCCCAGGCCGGTCTGAGTTGGGATACCATTCTCAAGAAGCGCGCCCACTATCGGACCGCCTTTGACCGCTTCGACCCCGTTCGTGTCGCCCGTTATACATCACGCAAAGTTGAGCGGCTGCTGGCCGACCCCGGTATCGTGCGAAACCGGCTGAAGGTCGAGTCTGCCATAAAGAACGCCAAGGCATTTCTCGCTGTCCAGAAAGAGGCGGGCAGCTTCGATGCCTATATCTGGCGGTTTGTCGATGGGCGAACGCGTCAGAACACGTGGCGCGTACTGAAAGAGGTCCCAGCCCGTACCGTGCAGTCGGACGTGATGAGCAAGGACCTCAAGAAGCGCGGCTTCTCTTTTGTGGGGTCAACAATCTGTTACGCCTTCATGCAGGCTACTGGCATGGTCAACGACCACACCGCAGACTGTTTTCGGTATGCTGAAGTAGAATCTCTTAGCCCGTAATGACGATCTTGCCAAAATGCGTGGCGCTTTCCATGAGTTTCAGGGCTTCCTGAGCTTCCTCAAACGGATACACCCGATCAATCACCGGCTTGATCTGATTCACGGCCATGGCCGTATTCATCTCTTCAAACATCTCGCGTGAGCCAACATAGACACCCTGGAGTCGCAGGCTCTTCATCAGCACCGGAATGGGGTTCACCTCACCATCTGTGCCGGCCAGAATCCCGATCAGTCCAATAAAGCCGCCGACCCGCGTAGCCTCCATCGACTGTACCAGCGTCCCGGCCCCGGCTACTTCGACCACCTGATCAACCCCCACACCATCGGTGAGTTCCAACACCTTTTTACCCCACTCTTGGGTGGTCTTGTAATTAATGACTTCGGACGCGCCGAGCTGTGTGGCGCGTCCGAGTTTTTCGTCACTGCTCGATGTAATAATCGTGCGCACCCCGGCGGCTTTGGCAAACTGAAGGGCAAAGATCGAGACGCCACCGGTTCCCAGAATCAAGATCGTGTCACCGGCTTTCATATTGCCCAGCGTGACCATACTCTGCCAGGCGGTGACTGCGGCGCAGGGCAGCGTGGCCGCGTCTTCATACGTCATATAATCGGGAATCTTCACCACCCCGTCTTCGTGCAAGATGACCAGTTCGGCCCACATGCCGTCCAGGGCACCACCGAGCGCTGAGGCCCCATGGGACGCGTCCGGCCCACCGGCCAGCCAGTTCTGAAAGAAAATACCCGCGACCCGGTCACCCGGTTTGACCCGCGTCACGCCCTCGCCCGTGGCAACCACCTCGCCCGCGCCGTCGGACAGGGGAATCAACGGCATCTTGAGGCCCCGCATCCCACCGTATTTGACGGTCATGAGGTCCCGATAATTGAGTGACGTGGCTTTGACCCGAATAGTAATCTGACCGTGACCGGGCTGCGGGTCGGGCCGGTCCGCGAGGGTTAAATTTTCAATGCCGAATTCCTGATTGATTTGCCACGCGCGCATGTCAGCAACTCCTTTTTGTTTTTACGCGGAAAACGCTTTGACTATCGAGCGCCAGCGAGCATCGTTCACGCCCGGGCGGTCGGGATGGTAGAAAGCCACCCGGTCGAGCAAGCCGTTGTATTTTTCTTTGAGCATGGCCGGGACTTCATCCGGGGGGCCGGTCACTGCATACTCGTCCAGCATCTCGTCGGTCACGTCCTTAGCCATGGCCTGCCATTCGCCCTTGGCCGCTTTGGCGTTCAGGCTGAGACAGGCGTCGCCCCAGCCGTGGACGTCCAGCACAGGTTTATACGTTCGGGTCGAGGCATAGAACGCAATCTGCATGCGCACCTTTTCGCGCATGGCGTCTATTTCTTTTTGCGTGTCGCCCATAATCACAAAAGACGAGCTTGAGACCACAAGGTCTTTTCGGCTACGACCGGATTTCCGCGCTCCCTCTTCGATCTGGGGGATCACCCGTTCACGCAGAAATTTTGCGGAGTGAAACGGATGGGCATGAAAGCCGTCGCACAGCTCACCCGCCAAACGGCAGATATAGGGGTTGACCCCGGCAATATAGATGGGAATCTGTGGATGGTCGATTTTCCCTGGCGAAAAGGCCGGAGTCATCAGCGTATGCTGATAAAACTCGCCCTGAAAATCCAACGGGGTACCGTTCTGCCAGCAGTCCCAAATCGCCCGCAGCGCCAGAACAATCTCGCGTAACTTCGGACCCGGCGATTCCCATTTCACACTATACCGACGCTGATTATGGCCTTTCACCTGGGTGCCGAGTCCCAGAACGAAGCGCCCGTTTGAGGCGCGTTGCAGGTCCCAGGCCGTATAGGCCAGCGACATCGGGCTGCGTGGAAACGACAGGGCAATCGCCGTACCGAGCGTGAGCTTGGTGGTTGTAGTCGCCGAGACGGCGAGCGATAGAAAGGGGTCGTGCTGGTTCTCCATGCTCCACACCCCGTCAAAACCCATGTCCTCGGCAGTGCGCGCAATCGTCATCGCTTCGTCGAGCGAGCGGGCGGTCAGTAAGCTGTCGAGTTTCATCTCTCCTCCGTTTCTGTCCTCAGGATGCCCGAGACGCTATGGGAAACACACCCCCCATGGGAAATCAACGTCTAGTGTTTTCCCAGCCGCTCCCCCTCTAAGGAATCGACCTGGCGTAATTGCGGAAAGATACGCGCCCACAGACCAACAATGGCCAGGGTGCCGAGTCCGCCCAGCCAGCGCAGACCGTTAAAGACTGCTCGTAAAGCATGCCGCCGCAGGGGCACCGCTTCTGTCATCAACGTCACATAGGGCGCGACTAACGCTCACTCCTCATCGCTCACAGTGCTCAGATATGCTCTCCGCTCCATCCTCTTTGTCAAAATTCATTTCTTATGGGCAATGGAATGTGGCCTATGAGATAACCAGAAGTCAAGTTAGTAAAATACGCACGGCCAAATCTAAGACAATTATTTACAAGGCTGAATGTGATCCCAACGCGGCTGAACATCCACGACCGACCAGCCTCCCCTTAAGGAGTTTGGTGGTTGTGAGCAAAATCAATTGAGTCTTTGCAAATAATATGGCTTAAATATGCAATGAATACACATCGTTCTTCATTAAAAAACAACGACTTACGACATTGCATTGCATCAGGATTTGCTTCCCTCTTCTTTATCAGAAGCAATAGAAGAATAAGTGGGGCCTGGGAACCACAGGGCGGCTCGTGTGGTTCCTTTATGGTGAATTTCGCCCTGGTTTCTGAGTTCTCGAAGCAAGGTCTGAACTTGAGGCCTCGTTAGCGTAGGAAGAACCTGTGACAATTCCTTCAACGGACTGCCATTTGCGTTCTCTTGGATATGTTTCAAAAGCAGTGCTTTATTAGCATCACGGTCTAATCCTTTTCTGCGTGTGTAGTGTCCCCTTTGACCGGTCATAGCATAGTATTTACGAGAGAGAATGTATCGAACCCCACGACCTCGGCCGAAACGTTCGATAGCACCTATATCGACTAACGAATGCAAACGAGGTTGCAGTTTCTCCGGCACAGGCTTTCCTCGGTGGATAACATCCAAAAGCAGAAAATCTGAGGTACTGAACAATGCCTGTTTCTCCCTATCTATTTTTTCAAGGAATTCTAGGAAACGGGTATCCCTCACTTCACCGTCAAGCGTCAAATTCACCTGATACTGGTCTGTCCCAGAGAAGTCGGGCCTCAATTTACCTTCCTTGATATTCGTCTCGAACATCAGGTTCATCCCTTGACCAGAACGCTCGACCAACCCGCACTTGGCAAAGATGTCTGCAATGCGTCGATTACGTGGTTCTTGTCGATCAAGGACATTTGATTCGTTTATACCAAGAGGGAATCCACCGGGACTTTCGATGCGCAAGTAGCGTGGATATTGCCTCACAAAGACACTTCCGCCGAGTTGATAGTCACGATGGCTGACAGCATTCAGTACTGCTTCCCGCACGGTACGCTCAGAAAAAGTGGGAACGTCCAGTATGAAAAGGCCCGATTGAAAATTCTGTATATCATTGCGACGATTGATGAGATCCCAGAGTTTGTCATAGTAGCCGAAAAAGCCTTGCCGAAACTCTTCTCGATGCTGAGCCGGGCCGGAGGTATCAGAGGAACGATACTCAAAGACGGTTTCGCTTTGGGCAAGATATTTTCCCAGAGATTGTCGCGTTCCGAAAAGGACCAACGCAGCAAACGTGACCTGCCCATCGACAAGTGCCTCGGCATCGGTGAGCAATTGTTCATGACTTAATGTCAACAAGCTGCGAATGAGCACCACTATACCTACAAGCAATGCCGTAAGATGTCGTGTGCAAAAAGCTAGTACTGGTCTCCTTCGCGTATTGTTAAGAACTTGATTAATAAATTCGCTGGCAGACTCGAATCCACGCTTCCTAGCCGTATACACGTCGTTTGAATACGATTCTAAACTATCCCACATATGGTCCGGTAGATTGTCTACAACGTCATGCAAATCGGAAGGTAAGTTATTGAGGTCATAATCGCCGGCGTTTTCAGATGCTATCTCTAGCGCAGCCTTAAACTGATTATACTTAGCCTTTGACAATGGCGGTGTTTGGCTATTAGGAATCCTATAGCTACTTGTAAAGCGTCATTCTTTCCACTTTGTTCGTCTAAATCGGACATAATTCCTTTAATAAGGACGCTAAGGTCCTCAAAATGGACTTCAACATCTTTCAAACTGTTAAGGGAGAACTTCTCTGCTTTCATTATGGTGCCCCTAAATGAATCCAATTTATGCGGGTCTCTGCACAAGAACCTGGCTAGTGTTCCCGTTGTAGGTCATTATTAGATCTTTAAGAAATGACCGGCCAAGCAGGGCTTCATGCTGCTGGCCACCTTCAATAACCAATCTACTTTTTTGCATTCCTGTCTTCTTTCTCCGGTGTTGTTGTATTACAGACACGGAGGCTAGGGAACTGTAGCCCGCGTGAATTTTTTGTTGCAGATTGAACCCACCCTCTGCGGAAATCAACGTCTAGTGCTTTTCCAGTCTCTCTCCCTCTAAGGAATCGACTTGGCGCAACTGCGGAAAGATACGCGCCCACAGGCCAACAACGGCCAGGGTGCCGAGCCCGCCCAGCACCACTGCGGGTACAACCCCAAACCAGGCCGCGGTGACGCCGGACTCAAATTCCCCGAGCTCGTTTGACGCACCAATAAAGACCGATTCGACCGCGCTGACCCGGCCGCGCATCTCGTCCGGGGTTTTCACTAAAACCAGGACCCGGCGAATGACGACGCTGATCATGTCTGACGCGCCCAGGATCGTCAGGGCCAGCAGCGACAGCCAGAGATTGTGAGATAGCCCAAAGACGACGATGGACAGACCGAAGACTCCGACTGCCCCCAGAAGAATCGCACCCGCATGACGCTGAATAGGCCAGCGCGCGACAATCAGTGCCGTGACCAGCGCGCCAACTGCCGGCGCGCTTCTCAGCAGCCCGAGCCCCCAGGGACCAACGTACAGAATATCCCGCGCATAGATCGGCAGCAGGGCGGTTGCTCCGCCCAACAGCACCGCAAACAGGTCGAGCGATGCGGCACCCAGGACAACCGGCTGGCCCCGAATAAAGGAAATCCCGGCTACCACAGACTCCCAGGTGGCCGCTACTTGCTCCCTCTCGCGGTGTTCAATATGGATGGTGTTCACTAGGAAAACGGACAGAAGAAACATCAGAACGCAACACCCATATACCGCCTCCGGCCCAATGGCGTAGAGCAGCCCGCCGATAGCCGGGCCGACAATGGTCGCGACCTGCCACGAAGACGAACTCCAGGCTGCGGCATTGGTAAAGAGGCGCTGGGGCACGAGATTGGGCATCAGGGCGACCGAAGCCGGAAACTCAAAGGCGCGGGCCGTCCCGAACAGGACAAGCACCCCAAAGAGGAAGAGCGTATTTGTGCCGCCTTGCAGCGTAAACGTCAAAAAGAGCACAGCGCAGATCGCCTCAACGATGATGCAGAGTGCCATAACGGTCCGTCGGTCATAGCGATCAGCGACATGACCGGTTACCAGGGCGAGGCCGAGCGACGGGAGAAATTGAGCCAGGCCGACCAGGCCGAGGTCGAGCGGCCGACGCGTCAGATCGTAGATCTGCCAGCCAATGGCCACCGCCTGCATTTGAATGGCCAGGGTGACACACAGCCGGGCGGCCCAATAGCGCTGAAAGCCGGGGTAGGTAAAAGCCGAGACTGAAGAAAGGGCTGTCCGTTGTTCCAAAAAACCCGCCTGGCTGCTCCCTGTTGGGCTCGGGCTCAAAAGAAGAGGAGTGTAGACACGAACGTAGAGAGCGTCAATGAAGCGGGCGCTTGGGTACTGTCCTCATGAGGCAGTTGGAACATTTTTTGGGGGAATTGAAAGAAACGCGGGAACCCAGCATAAAGACTCATAAGGAGGACATCACAAAAATGGTACAGATCAGACAGGGCGAGCCAGGCGATGAAATGGAGTACACCATCAATCTGGACGCGATTGCCTATATAGACCGGGATCGCCGGGGGCCTGCTAACTCCGTCACCATTCATTTTATTGGTGGTGAAACCCTGACCCTCCATGATCTTAAATTAGGAGAGATACAGAGGCTCAGTGGACACCATTAGGCAGGGCAGCGTCAAATGAGGACACGACCGGCGCTTGGCGGTCTGCCTCGCTCAGGGCATACTAACAAGCCTAAGGAGGAGACTGTATGTCAGAACCAGTCCTCATGCTTGAGAAAGCCGATGGGATCGCAACCCTGACCCTGAACCGCCCGCAGGCGATGAATGCCCTGTCTCGTGAACTCCGACTCGCAATTGTCAGTGCCTTTGCAGCACTGCAAAGCGACCCGGCTACCCATGTCGTTATCCTGACCGGAGCCGATCGGGCGTTTTGTGCGGGTATGGACCTCAAGGAGCTGAGCCGGACGAGCGAGCCCTTACAGGAACCGCAACCAACAACGGGCAGCATGGACGTGGTGCGGATCATGGAAGCGTTCGACCGGCCCATTATTGGGGCGATCAACGGTTTTGCCATTACGGGCGGGTTTGAGCTGGCCCTGGCCTGCGATGTATTGATTGCATCCAGCGACGCGCGTTTTGCGGACACACATGCCCGGATGGGGGTCATGCCGGGGTGGGGCCTGAGCCAGAAACTCTCGCGCGTGATTGGCATTTACCGGGCGCGTGAATTGTCTTTGACCGGAAACTATCTGTCCGCCCAGCAAGCCGAAGCCTGGGGGCTGGTGAACCGCGTTGTTGCGCCCGATGACTTGCTGCCGACCTGTCATGCCTTGGCCAAAGATATGCTGTCGTGTCCGCCCGACATGTTGCGCAATATGAAGCGCGTGATTAACGAAGGCTACGCCCGGACGCTCGGCGACGGGCTCCAACTCGAATCAACCGCCTGGCGGGAACAGGTCCGAGGCGTTACTCCGGAGGCGATTGCCACCAAGGTGGAGGGCGTGAAACACCGGGGACGGACGCAGACAGGGTAGATACGCCGGGCGGACACGGGGGTCCGCCCCTACAGCTAGACCCGCCCAATAACCGTGTCGCCAATCTCTTTGACGTAATCCGTAATTTCTGTCTCAGTCGCACTGAGGGTGAACAGGGCATCCCCTTTGGGCGGGAAGAGCAGAATCAAACGATCCACACCCAGGTCCGCATACCGTTTGGCCTTGTCGAGATCGATCCGTCCAACCGGCGTCACGCTGATTTCCAGTTTGCCTAAGCTGCTCGGGCGTTCATTGTGTTCTCCGGCAGCCTGCAAACCGTCGAGGCATTTTTTGGTTCCGTCCACATCAAGGGCAAAACCGTACCAGCCGTCGCCATGGGTCACGGAACGCTGGAACGCCTGGGGGGTCATGCCGCCAAACACCACCGGTGGACCGGACTGCTGGACTGGCTTGGGAAATGCCTTGACACCGCTAAAAGAGGCGAACTGTCCCTGATAGGACGGGTCGTCCTGGCTCCAAATCGCCCGCATGGCATCAACGTAATCGAGCGTGCGCGGTCCTTTATGACTGAATGGCGCTCCGAGGGCGTCAAATTCCGGCTTGAGATAGCCAATGCCAACGCCAAAGATCAGGCGTCCGCCTGACAAGACATCCAGGCTGGCCATCTCTTTTGCCAGCACCAGCGGATTCCGCTGCGGCAGGATAATAATGCCGGTTCCCATGCGGATGGTTTGGGTCTGGCCAGCCAGAAAGGCAAAGGCAATATTGGGGTCGAGCATGGGGTAGGTTGGGGGTAAAGGCGAGGGGGGCTCCTGCGGGTCCGGCAACACAATGTGCTCGCCTGCCCAGACGGATTCAAACCCCGCCGCCTCGGCTGCCTGCGCTACCCGCGCCGATGCGTCCGGCGTACTGCACGGTCCCATATTGATGCCAAAGAGTCCGAGTTTCATGTCTTCCCTCCTTTTATCAGTCGAAGAAGCTTACTCGCACACCATATCCGGTGAGACGAGGGCCGGGAGTACGCCACGCTATCTCTCCGGCGCTAACACCTCAATCGCCCGCTCGTCCGGTACCATACCACCCTTGGGGCTCAGCGGCATGATACACACGTGGGACGCCCCGGCCTCATAATAGGCGGCAATCCGCTCACGAATTTTTACTTCGTCTCCCCAGGCAATGACCGCGTCCACGAGCCGGTCACTGCCGTCGTTTGCCACATCGGCGTCGGTAAAACCGACTTCTTTGAAGCGTTGGACGTAGTGATCGATTTGGAGATAGGTCTGCATATAACTGCGGGCGGCAGTACGGGCCGTATCCGCGTCCGACTCCAGCATGACGCCCAATTCGGCACACAGCCACGGCTCCGGTCCAAGGGCCTTGCGGGTCGCCGCAATCTGCTCAACTACAGTGAAATAGGTATGCGTCCCCTGAGTCTGCGTTGCGGCCAGGGCAAGCATCTTGGGCATCATCCCGGCCAGCACGACAGGTGGATCGTTTTGCGGGGCTGGTGCGGCGTACGGTACGGCTTTCATCCTGGTCAGATACTCACGCGTGAAGCTGAGAGGCTTGCCATACGGAATGCCGCGCCGGGCATTGCCCTGCGCGTTGCTCACGCCCAGGCCGAGCACAAAGCGGTCGCCGTAGATCTCGGCGAGCGTCCGGGTGGCATTGGCAATCGCAATTGGCTCATACGCATAGGTCACCACAATACCGGTGGCGATGATCAGACGCTCGGTCTGGCTCAGCAAATACGAGGCAAACGAAAAGCTTTCACGGCCCAGGGTCTCGGGAAACCACAGGGCGCTATAGCCGAGCTGTTCGACTTTACGGGCGAGTCGGCCGGTCCGTTCGCCCGTGAGGCCATCCAGAAAGGTAAAAACACCGGGGGGTCGGAGGTCCATACTTGCTCCTGCGGACTAGCGAAAGGCCGGAATAACTTTGCTGGTAAACAGCTCCAGATGGGGCTGAATCCAACTCGCCGGCAGGCCCGGCGGCAGCGTCCACGAATAATAATGCGTCAGCGGGGTCTCTAGGGCATAGTCGCGGATCATCTGAATGCAGGTATCCACATCTACCACCTGGAACAGGCCCGATTCGCGTAATGCGGCGGTATCCGGCACTTTTGGAAACAGGGGCATGCCGGCCTTTTCCGACCATTCGGCATAGGCATTGACCTGATAGCGGACGTGTTCAGCGGCTTCATTCCAGGTCTTGTCCGGGTCCTCAGACGGAATCAGCCAGAAATAGCCACCCGCGAGACGAATATCCGTGGTGGACTTCCCGACTTTTTCCAGGGCGGTCACATAGCGTTCATACGCCTCTTTCAGCGGGCCGACACCGATATAGCCGTCGCCATACCTTGCCGCCCGCCGGAGTGCCGGCGGGGTGAAGCCGCCGACCCAAATCGGTGGCCGGGGTTGCTGAATCGGCTCCGGGGTGAGCTTGGCTTTGGTCACCGTGTAGTATTTCCCCTCAAACGTCAGGGTTTCGCCCTCCCACAGGCGGCGAATGATTTCGAGGCCCTCATTCGTGCGAGCGCCGCGCTCTTTACTCGAAATTGCGAAGCTCTCAAACTCTTCGACTTTATACCCCACGCCCACACCCAGCTCGAATCGACCACCCGAAATCACGTCCACTGTGGCTGCGTCTTCAGCCATCCGGACCGGATTGTGGAAAGGCATGAGCACCACGCTCGTCCCGATATGAATTTTCTTGGTTCGGGAGGCAATCGCGGCAGCAATCGGCATTAGCGAAGGAGAATATCCATCCTCGATAAAATGGTGCTCGGACAGCCAGATATCGTCAAAGCCGTTCTCCTCTCCCCACACGATCTGGTCGATGATTTCGCTGTAAAGCTGGTCATAGGGCCGTTTCCAGGCAGGCGGGTTGCGAAAGTCATACCACATGCCAAAGCGAATTTTCGGATTGCCGTTCTCACTCATCGGACTGCCCTCCTTTGGAATCGATTGCGTATCTTATGGTCTCGGGGTGAAAATGGAAAGCGGACGCTGCTACAATTGATTCGTCAGATGACCCTTCTTCGCTCTGGAGTACCCTGGGCCTTCCCACCTAGTTGACGGGTCGCAGGGTTCTCTGTATAGCGAACGGGTTTCACGAGAGAAGAGCGCTGGAGAGAACAGGCTCTCTCTCCTTGAGAAAGGTATGGCATGACGGATCAGATTGGCTCTGAAACAAACCCCCTCCGCGTCGCTATTTTCGGCTCGGGACCGGCTGGATTCTACGCGGTTGGCGAACTGCTTCGGCAAAAAGATATTGCTGTTCGGGTTGACCTGTTTGACCGCCTGCCGACTCCGTATGGGTTGGTCCGGGGCGGCGTGGCGCCGGATCATCAAAAAATTAAAGCGGTCATTCGACAGTACGAAAAATTTGCCAGTCGGCCCGGCTTTCGCTTTTTCGGAAACGTGACCTTTGGCGAAGACCTCCGGCTGGCCGATACCCTGGCCCACTACCATCAGGTGTTGTTTTCAACCGGCGCGGAATCCGACCGGCAGCTCGGCATTCCGGGTGAAGACCTGGGCGGTAGCGATCCGGCGACGATCTTTGTCGGCTGGTATAACGGGCATCCCGATTATCGTGATCTCAACTATGACCTGAGCAATGTTGAACGCGTCGCCGTGATCGGAAACGGCAACGTGGCCATGGATGTCGCCCGGATTCTGGCTCGCTCGATTGAAGAACTCTCAAAAACGGATATCGCCGACTATGCGCTCGAAGCGCTCAAGAAAAGCGCGGTCAAGGAGATCTATCTGCTGGGGCGACGGGGGCCGGCGCAGGCGGCCTTTACCAATCCCGAGATTCGGGAACTGACCGACATGCCGATCACCGATCTGGTCGTCGAGCCGAAAGACCTCGAACTTGATGAGGCGAATGCCGAGTTCCTGGCACAGGCCACAGAGCCGGTGCATCAGCGGAATATGGATATCCTGACGGCCCAGATTCCCAAGGGCGAGGGAACGGCCCCCAGGAAGATTCGGGCGCGCTTTTTTGTTTCTCCGGTCGAACTTTACGGGACCGAGCACGTTGAGGGCGTAAAGCTCGAAAAAAACCGTTTGGTAAAGGATGATAGCGGGACGCTGCGCGCGCGCGGAACCGGAGAATACGAGGAGCTGCCGAATATCCAGATGGTCTTTCGCTCCATCGGCTATAAAGGCCATCCGCTGAAGGACGTTCCGTTTGACGAGCGCGCCGGGATTATTCCGAATCAAACCGGGCGGGTCATTGATCCGGAAACACAAGCACCCGTTGAGCGGCTATATGTTGCCGGCTGGATCAAGCGCGGTCCGTCCGGCGTGGTGGGCACGAATAAGCCGGACGCGATTGAAACCGTCGGGCTGATGCTGGAGGACCTGCAACAGGGTAAAGTGCCTAATACCATCAACGCCAGCGAGGAAGCAATTTCTGCTCTGCTGGCTGAGAAGGGTGTTCGTTACGTCTCTTTTGCTGACTGGAAATATCTGGATCAGATAGAAGTCGAGAACGGGAAAAAAGTGGGTAAGCCGCGCGAGAAGATGACGACCGTCGCGGAGATGCTGGCCGCACTCGATACCCAGGATTTGCAAGCTGCTCAATAAAGGCTAACCGCCGTGGAAGTGAGTAAACGCCATGAAAGCTATTCGGATACACGAGTTTGGTGAACCAGAAGTATTGCAGCTCGAAGAAGTCGCGGATCTGACCCCTGAGGCGGGGCAAGTCGTGGTGCGTATGCACGCGGTCGGCGTTAATCCGGTTGAGACTTATATTCGGTCTGGTATTTACCCCAAGCCGCCTACCCCATTCACGCCCGGTTCGGACGGGGCCGGCGTGATTGAGGCCGTGGGTGAGGGCGTAGACCGGGTTGCCGTGGGTGACCGGGTGTATCTGGCCGGTTCTCTCAGCGGCACGTACGCCGAACAGGCATTATGCAAACAGGAGCAGGTGCACCCGCTCGGCGAACAAGCGTCGTTCGCCCAAGGGGCTGCGGTGTTCGTGCCCTATGGGACTGCCTATCAGGCCCTCTTTCACTGTGGTCATGCCTCGCCTGGCGAAACGCTTTTCGTGCATGGGGCCAGCGGTGGGGTGGGTATCGCCGGGGTGCAACTCGGTCGGGCCGCCGGCATGACGGTAATTGGAACCGCGAGTACGGAGCGCGGCCGCCAGCTCGTATCCGAACAAGGCGCGCAGCACGTTCTCGACCACAGTGCCGCGTCGTATCTGGAAGACGTGCAGACCCTGACGGATGGGCGGGGCGTTGATGTGATTTTGGAGATGTTGGCCAACGTCAATCTCGCCAAGGACCTCGACCTCCTTGCCTTGCGGGGTCGTGTTGTTGTCATTGGCAATCGGGGCGAGAAGAATCAGGGCACGATCGAGATCAACCCGCGGGCAGCCATGATGCGGGACGCCTCCATCATCGGTATGACCCTACGCAACGCCACGCCGCAGGACCATGTCCGCATCCACTCAGCCCTCGTTGCCGGCCTGGCCAACGGCACGCTCCGACCCGTGATCGGACAGGAACTCCCCCTGGCCGAAGCCGCCCAGGCCCACCGCGCCGTAAGCGGGGCGGGCAAAGCCTACGGGAAGGTCGTGCTGATACCGTAGAATTGTGCCTCATCTTTCCTATCCGTCGCCTCACTACTCTACCGACACCCTCAATGACAGCCTGAAACGGGGAATTTCAGGAATGATCATATAGGCTTGCCCTGGGCCGAAGTTGCTATATACTTTGTGTATATAGCTCAGGAGGGTGTTTTCAATGCCTATTGGTTCTGTATTTGTTAATAACCGGACCCAGGCGGTCCGGTTACCCGCCGGTACTCGTTTTCCGGACAAAGTGAAACAAGTCACTGTTCGTGTGGTCGGGAAGGATAGGGTGTTATCTCCTGTGGATAGCTCATGGGACAGCTTCTTTTTCTCTAAAGAGCGTGTGAGCGATGATTTTCTGGAAGAACGGGCGTCCCAGGAGCAAGCTGAGCGGGAAGCCTTTTGATGTTGAAATACATGCTCGATACCAATATTGCCATTTATGTTATCAAGCGCCGCCCGATAGACGCCTTGGAGACCTTTAACCGGCATGCCGGCCAGTTGTGTATCAGTTCAATTATCCAGCGCTGGAACGGAAGGGGACGCCTATCGGCGTGAACGATTTACATATAGGTCACTCCAGAAGCGAAGGCTTAACCTTGGTCGCCATAACCTGAAGGAATTTGAGCGGGAGGAATGCTCGCGTCTGAGAATTGGTTTCAATTTTGAAGATGAAAAATCTCAGATTCCCCCCTACCCTGACTACCTGCCTGAGAACCGGAGAGGGGCAGGGCGAAGCCGCCCGAGCTCGTCAGGCCATGAGCGGGGAGGGTAGAGTTTACGGGAAGGTGGTACTGGTGCCATAGGTCCCACGGTTGAAGTCTGTGGTGAGCATGTCGCAACTTGGCCCCTTAGAGAGAGGAGGTTGCCGAATGGATGACGAGACTATCAGTGAGTTGGACGAAGCGATCCGGTTCGATCCAACAAATGCCACCGCCTACAACGACCGGGGAGTCACCTACTCCGAACAAGGTGAGTATGACCGGGCGATTGCCGACTACAACGAAGCCATCCGGTTTGATCCTGGGCTTGCCGTAGCCTACATCAATAGGGGAGAAGCTTATATCAACAGAGGATACGCCCATGGCCACAAAGGCGAGTACGACAGTATTGCAGACTACGACAAGGCTATTGCGGACTTGAACGAGGCTCTCCGGCTCAATCCGCACTATGCCCTAGCCTACAACAACCGAGGACGCGCGTACATCAACAGGGGGTACGCTCACCGCCACAAAGGCGAGTACGACAGTATTGCAGACTACGACAAGGCTATTGCGGACTTGAACGAGGCTCTCCGGCTCAATCCGCACTATGCCCTAGCCTACAACAACCGGGGGAATGCCTATCGCCAAAAAGGCGAGTATGACCAGGCCATCGCGAACTATGATGAAGCCCTTCAACTTGACCCTCAATATGCCAAAGCCTACCGCAACAGGGGACGCGCTTACAGCGACAAAGGTGATTATGATCAAGCTATCGCAGACTATGACAACACGGTCAGGCTTTGCCCTAATTATGAGACTGAGTTCGTCGACTCTAACTTCAGAAATGGGCGAGGAATCACCCCGGCTGAAGCTGGAAGGGCTATTGAACTATTGAACAGCGTCATTGGTTATCCCTCTTCTCCTAAGAGTGCCTCCGACTACTACTACTATGGAGTAAGGGCACTATTTAGAAACTACAGACATTACGCCCGTAGGTATTTCGAGATAGCCCTGAAGCTGGGGTATGAAGACCAAGCCAAGATTAAGAAGCATCTTGAGAACCTGAAGAATCGGAGATAGCGATCTCTGTAGTTGAGCAGGGCATGTAAGGCTTCACGGCGGGATTTTAGTAGTACGGACTGGCTGTTCCTACAGGCCGGGCGGCTCAAAGAAGTCCTTGTAGCTCTCCTGAGCAACAATAATAAGCATTGCCTTGGCCCGACTCATGCCAGTATAGAGTATTCTTCGCAGATATTCATATTGGGGCAGAGCGACGCCTCCGGCCAACTTTGCCTGTCGGTCGGTAACGGGGAGAACCAAGATGGCCACTTCGCTTTCCAATCCCTGGAAGTCATACACATCACTGTACCTGAGCGTTTTTGGAGAGGAGTCGCCACTGACGGATAGGACATCTTCGTTGTCTTTGAGGGATTTGTGGGCCTTTTCTTCGGCTTCGCCTGCATTGAGCAGTTTCCAGCCTCCATATAAGCGTTCAGCATCAAATCCACCGTCGCTGACGCTGGACAGCAGGATGATCTGCCGGGAGTAGAACTTTCTATCTTTCAAATCGCAGACTAGGCCGTCCAGCACGCTCCCCAACGTTTCTTGGGATTCAAAGTATTTGATTTGAACGAGTGGCCCGTGTACGCCGGAAATTGGGGGTGATTCGATATCAACGAACTTGGCAACTGCCTCGGCAATCTCGTGTGTATTCCGGCAATTAGTTTCCAGCTTGTCATTGGACCAGTTGAGGCCCCTGACCTTCAGCGCGTCCCTCCCGTCTTTACCGAATTGTGAAGAGATTATATTCTGATTTGTAAAATCACCAAATAGCGTCCAGCGCCCGCTCTCCAGCCCATCTTTCAACAGGGCGTCCTGAAGATTCAGAAACACCTCGTCACACAGATTCTGTGCTTCGTCAACAATCAGATAGTCGAAAATACGCTCTGTACCCAAGTCTTTAATCGTCTCGTTTATGAACGACTTCCAGTTGTGATCTGGATAGCCGAACTTCAACGATTCTTCAAGATTAGGCGAATGGTCTAATCTCTGTTGGTATCTGCTCGCGAGAGCGGGGTCCACTCCAAAAGCCTTGAGCGGCAGCGTCGTAGGCGTGCCTGCCACAACCCGGCCCCCCTTGTCATTGAGAATCGTCTCCGTCCACCTCTCAAAACGGCGGCTCAGATTGGGGTTGCTACACAGCAGGGCGACCCTTTCGCCTTGTTCGCACAGCTGTCTTGCAAGTTCCATGGCCAGGACGGTCTTGCCCGTACCTGCCGCGCCGTCAATCACACAACGGTCGTTTATCTCTACTCGCTTCAAGCTGTTACGTTGATCGTTTGTCAGGAGTAGCAACTGCGGGCGGAGAGATTCCAGACCGGCGCGGGTTATCGTTTCCGGTCTTGGTGTGATCGTCATATCCATCTCCAGGTAATTTTGCAGTCTATATACCGCCTCTTCTGCTTTAATCTTTGCCTCTCTATATTTACTTGAGTCGCGAGTAAGTTTTTTTATCCATCTCTGCTCTTCATTCTGTTTTCCACGAACCATCTCTCTGGTATAAGTTGCTAACTGATTGCAGAGTTTATCGGGAGTCCTGGCATCCTTGCCCTCGATTATAAATACTCCATCAATGATAAACGACTCACCATGTGGTCTCGTTACACTCTCCAATGTAAGGTCACCATCAATAAATGTAACCGCACACCCAAGTGAAAGCAGGGATTGGTTACGAAAAGGTGAAGGTTTAAGTTCATTTTCAAAGGCGTGCATCGCAGTCTTGGATTGTCGGAGTGGAGAATCTACCTCTTCCCGAGATGGCATACGATACCATACCTTGCTTCTAGTCTCGTAAGAGCCGCTTTTTGCCTCAAGACAGATGACAGAGAATCCCTCTGGAATGACAATGATGAAATCGATCTCTCGTGTCTTTGTAGTGTTTTTGGGCTGCTTGACTAATTGCGAATGAAATACCCGCCAATCTCTGGCTTGGGGAGCGTGCATAAGGTTTTTGAATATGATTTTTTCAGACCATGGAGCATTGTCAGGAATCTCCGGGGGAATCATTATGGCCATATAGACGTCTCCAGTCTCTGACGCGATACGTTCAGCGTGCAAAAGTTTCAGATTAAGTCGAATTCACGAATTACGTTACTATCGTTTTTTCCTGTGAGGAGTCGTCTTAATTTCCCGTATGGCAGGAGGCTTGATATAGATAATCAATACTATCATAAAATCAGTCAGCAGAAAGAGATGCGATATGGAGGTGCTGATCTATTTCGGAGGTTTTACCCCAGCAGAAACAGTGACTTACAGCGCAAACTGTACCAGCACCGATATGGATACAACGGTACAGGTCCGACAAAGGGGCACGCTGACGTTACCGGCCAGCCTGCGAGAGCGGTACAATATTAAGCTGGGGGATACATTCAGAATTGTCGATCTTGACGGTATCTTAGTCCTGACTCCCATGGTCCCCATGGTGCCCGAATTGGCGCGAGAGATAGAACGCGCTCGGATTGAGGCTGATCTCAGCGTCGAGGATATGCTTGATTCGCTGCGCGATCAGCGGACCCGATACGTTCAAGAGAGGACTTAAAGAGGGGGCTGCCTGTGGGGGCAGCGGTGGGTCGATAATGCAGGGCCAGACGCTACTGGCCCATACTTCCAAAATCAATCTGGATGTTGGAATAGACTTCGTTCAGGCTGGAGATATGATCCCACGGGACGCCCAAACCTTCACGGCTGTTTCCCATCATGATGGGTTGCAGATCTTCTCTGGCAAGAGGCTGAGCGTCAGTGAAGACGAGCACGCCGGCCGCGGTGATCTGAGGTTGATCGAACTCGATAAAGCGGTCGGTTTCCCAGATGGCATCCTGCATCGTCAGCGTCAGCATCTTTGTCTCGCCCGGTTGGAAGAGTCCGTCGGGCTCCACCTGCATCGTCGGAATCTCGTTTTGCAAATCCGAATAGAGGTCTTGCGTAGCGGGGTTGATAAAAGACAGATAACTGGTCGTGAACTTGCGTAGGACCACAGCCTGATCCGAAGCGTTTGTGGCTTCAACCTGTATACTCAGGGTGCGCTCGGTGGTGTTATAGCGCAACTCTTTGACCTCGGTCTGGACGGCACTCGGGACCGGGAGGCCGGACAGGTCCCACATTCTGGCGGCTTGGTGTGGAATGATCGGCGGGCGGCCCGAGTTCGTGACCAATAACCCTCCGATAACCACGACCACCAGGACCACACCAAAAATAAGAGACGTTCGACGATCAGCGGGCGTGATTTGTTCTTCATCAACCCCGTTAACCAGCAGGGCGTAACGGACGAGCATCGGCCGTCTGGCCCAATAGATAAGCCAGGCCAGCCCGAGAATCCCAAACGCAATATGCCAGCCGACAACCCGCCCAAACCCGTAATGCTCCAGGTCTATGGTCTCGCCGGTTGCCGGAATCTGTACGGTATAGGACGGTGGAGTGTCGCCCGGCACAACGGTGATCCACTTGGCCGGACCCACCAGCCCACCCGTACCGGACAGATTAATCAGCGGGTGGACATGATACCGGCCCGGCTCGCGCGCCTGGAGAATCATCCTGAAATCGTAAATCTCTCCTAACTCAATATTAAACGCGTTCTGGATAAAACGGCCATTCATCCAGCGTTCGCGTACGGCGAGTTTCGGACCCGGCACCAGGACGCCAACCCATGCCAACTCCGGCGTGGTCAGCATGCGCGGCCAGGAGTTCATCGCTCTGAACTTGCCAGTGATGGTCATAGTCTCGTTGACCGCGAGCCGCTCGTGCGAGAACTCCACATTGAAGAACGAGATCCCGCGCATGCGGATAAACGGTTCGAGGTTGTGCTCACCATGGGCGTGGACAACCGGCGCCTGCATAAACGAGGCCCCGAACACGCACAGGCAGATGAGGCTGACGGCGAGGCAGGCTTTTCCAAGTGGAGACATGAATGCCTCTACCAGTCAGGTTTGGCGCAGGACTTTCCGCATCGGCATAATGCCGAGCAGTTTCCCCAAGCCGATACCAATCCAATACATAAAGGTGCAGGCGATACCGGCCATTAATATGCTGATCCAGATACGCTGGCCCAGGAAGGCTTGCAGCGTACCTTCATCAATCCGGCGTAAGTATTCCGGGGTCTGGGGGCGGATGAAGTAATAGCCCATCAAATCGGCAATGGTGAAGGTCTTGCCAAACAGCGTCACCGGCTGCAGGAAGGGCATGAGCATCAGCCAGTTCACCGGATAAAAGAGAAAACCCCATAAAAACCCACCAATCAGACTCGTCACCAGATAGCTGCGTGACCAAAAGAGAATCAGGTCAAGCGCCAGTGCCATGGGAATCGTTGTGGCCGGCCAGATAAAATTAATCGGATAATACTCCATGCTGTAAAAGCTGAAGATCCGACTCAGCCAAGCTCCGACCAAGACGAACACCGCGGTAAACGTGGCCCCCAGCGGCAGGCGCAGATAGTACCAGGCCAGATAGTGGCCCACCGCAGTCACCAACAGAGCGGAGCTCGGGCCGGCGATCGGCCACCACAGCTTGTCTTTCCAGTCCACCCAGAAATCCCAGTCACCCATATAGAGCATACGACTGACATGGGGGATCACGGTGAAGAAGCCGATCAGGGCCAGGAGCAGGATGACATCAAAGACCTTGGCCATCCGGTGCTGGCCAAGCGCAGCAAGCTCTTCGGCCTTCATTGTTTTTAACCTCTCCCGAGGCCCGCCCCTTCCTGAACACCTTGCGTTACGGCAGTCCGCCGGTAGACGAGTCGGTAGCCTACGATGAGGCCTTTGCCTCGGTTGACGCCTGCTGGGCTATTTCTCCCAGGTTTTCAAAGATGCGTGGCACGGTCTTAAAGAGCAGCGCAAACCCAGCAAAAAAGAAATACGTCGCCCAGGCAAACGGCCAATGGTAGGGCTGCACAAACAGTTCTTCGGTAATCCAGCTTGAGTGTCCCAGTTCATTAAACGCCACATTAGCGAACAAGAACCAGCCGCCGGCCGGAAACAGCAGATAGCAGATGGGTATGCCTTTGCCCCCCTCACCCACATAGAGATAATGTAAACGGTTATAGGCGTACCAGGAGCTGACGCCAGTCATGATGATCAACATGGGAAAGGTATAGAAGAAGAGCGGAATGTGGCTGGGCGTAAAGGCCGTATCGCGCACCACAATTTGGTGCCACACGGCGTCTTGCTCGGCAAAATAGCTGACCCCAAAGCCAAACATGGCCGCCACCGCGACCGTAGCCCACAGCTTCCCGATGTGGTTGAGCTCGTGCTCGGGGTCAATGCGCCCCAGCTCTTTTCTCTGAAGGGCACAGGTCTGACAGGGTTTGCGATAGGCCGTAAAGCCGATGATGGCGGCGGCGATAAGGACGATCCACTCGACGTACAGCAGACCCAACCAATACGTCGCAAACTCGGGTGTCGTCGCGTCCATACCAACCGGGAACCACCACTCGCCCTGCCACAGCCTGATGAGAAACAACGACAGCAGCCCCAGGCCGCCGCCTATGACCAGAAAGCGCACGAACGGCATCTCGCCGTGCGCCGTTTGGTCGTGCTTGATTTCCTCTATCTGGACGGCCTGACTTTCGACTGAGGCTGACATAGACGTTGCTGCCATAGAAGATCCCTCCCGTACATTATCATTCAGCCCCGAGCGTCCTGTGGTGGACAACCCCGGAACAACAATAAGGCTGTGTGTGGAATAGCCCCTCTTACCACATATCCTCCAAAATATGCAAACAGGGCTTTGAGTTCTGTCTCTTACTGATTATGCTCCTCGGCCTCAAACACTCTCGGCTCATGCCAGCGGCGGCTGACGAGCAGTTTCCCGGCGCGGTGCCGTTTCTTGCGGAAGCCCAACAGGTGAAAAATTTCCATCACAAACCAGCGGGCAATGCGTGGCTCGACAATCAGGGTCGCGGCTTGGTTCGGGTGGCGGCGTACTCCGGGCAGCAGCGGTAAGAGTCGCTCAAGCCGGAGGCGGCGCAGCCATACCGCGAGGCGCAACCAGAACCACCGCACTGTTCTGACCAGGAAAAATCCGTCCTCGCCTTGGCCCTGATAGAGGGGCATCAGGATCTGTCCGGACTCCTGAGCCCGAATCTGGCCGTGACGGTCATGGGCCAAGAGCTGGCCCCGCCTGACCGGCTGGAAGTTCGTGAAGCCGGGTTCCATCACAAAGTCGTCTCCGGCTTGGAGCAGATGGTGGTAACGGATTTCCAAGACCGGCTGTTCGGGCGGCGTCTTTTCGGGCGCGTCCTGGGACCGGAGACAGCCGGCGGTTGTCAGGACGCTCCAGATGGCCGCAATATGGTTCTCCACTGCGCTTGGCGAAGCGTGCTGTCCGCCTTCAAAACCGATGACGACATGTCCCTGCTCGCTCAGATAATTCAGCAGCGTGCCCTCCAGCTGTTCTTCCAGGCCGAGAATGACCGGGGCCTGAAGACCGGACGCAAAGCGACGGTTGGGCAGGCTATCGCCAATCACCACAAACGGCTGACCCTCGGCAGAGGTGGTGTGCAGGTCGAGAAAAACCGCCGGTCCCTGGCGCTGGGCCAGCGCTATTTCCATTACTGCCAGCAGCTCCCGCCGCTCCTGCTCCTCCGAGGTCGGCTCAACGCATCGCTCCCTCATCCCTTGGAGGCGCTCAGACACCCACAGCCGGTTGAAATCCTCATCAATATACCGGCAGCCGCGCGCCAGAGCGGCGCGGTTTCCGGTGAGCGCAAGCAGCCTGCCTCGAAAGGAGGGACGCCGGGTGTGTAAACTGTGCAGCACCTGCTGCAAGGCAAACACCCCGGCCGGCTCATTGCCGTGCATGCCGCCAATACCAATCACGAGCGGTCCGGCCGCATCGCCGCCATAACTGCCGAGCAGGCGGGGAAAGTTGGGGGACTGTGTGGGTGGGTCGGGCATCAGTCCTTCCGGGCCGACCGTTCAAGCAGACGGGCCGTGAGCGTCAGGATGTCATGCTCGGTCACGATCCCGATCAGCCGCTCGTCCTTGGCCACCAGCAGAGACGCGCTTTTTTCCTGTTGCATCCGGGCGACCGCTTCTACGAGCGGTGTCTCGGGTGGAAGCGTCAGCGGCTTTGACTGCATGATCGCCCCGACCGGGATCGGCTCGCTCTCCGCCTGCTGGAGTGACGGCGCACAGTGACGCAGGACCTCAAAGCACGAGATCAAGCCGACCAGCTTGCCCTGGTCGTCCTCAACCGGGATATGCCGAATCCGTTTCCAGTCCATCAGCTTGGCCACCAAGTCTATGGGTTCGTTGGGATGGACAGTGAACAGATCGGTCGTCATACATTCTTCAATACGCAGGGCGTGCACCTTCTCACTCCAGCCTTCTTCAACCTGGGCCAACGGCCATTCATGCACCGGGCTTCCCGCCCATTGCCTGCGGGCGGTAGCCGCGGTCAGCGCGCTCAGCCGCGCCGCCTGGGTGTCAGTCTCCCGCATGTCTGCCAATGAGCGCAAGAGCCAGGACGAACCGGTCTGGCCGACCGTGACCCGTTGTTCGATCACGCCCAGGTACCGCTCAATGTCCGCAGGGTTCAGCCCTGCGGTGCGGAGTCCGTGCCGGGCCAGCGGTAATAAGTCCTGGCGAATCAGGTCACGGGCGAGCACAACCTGCCCGTCGAGCCAGGTAAACTGGGCCTCAAGCCCCCTCTGAGCCGCGGCCAGAAAATTGATTTCCGCGTTGTGGAAGGGCATTTTTTGAGCAATATCACCATAGGTTTGTTGCCCTCCTCGGAGCAGACCGAGGAAAAAGGCGGCGTTCGCGACCTCATCCACAACACTTGGACCGGCTGGCAGGACGCGGTTCTCAATACGGATATGGGCCTTCCCCCCTCCGATGCCAAAGCAACCCCTATTCCAGCGATATACCGTTCCGGTATGGAGACGCAGGGCTTGTAATTCGGGCAGCCCGCCCTGTTCCAGTAAGCGCAGGGAATCTTCCTGCGATGGCGTTCCGATCAGGACGCGAAAACGGGCCAAATCTTCCTGGATGAGATCGAGTATCGAGTGGTCTACCCACTGCTGACCGAAGCTCACCCGTGGCGCCCGCTCACGCAGATGAGTGCTGGCGCGGCGGGTATCAACAGATTGTTGAAACAGTGGAATCCGCGTCTCGCGCCACAGCCGGCGGCCAAACAGAAGCGGCGAGTTGGCGGCCGCGGCCAGGAGCGGGGCCGTTATGGCCTGGGCGATATTATAACACCGAGGAAACTCGGCTGGCTCGACTTGGTAGTGGACCTGAAAACTGGTACAGCCCGCTTCCAGCATGACCGAGTCATGCTTGAGGTTCAGCTCATCCGCGCCCTTGAGCTGGAACTCGTAATCGTCCCCGCGGATTTGGGTGAGCACGGTATTCAGCATCCGGTAGCGCGGCTTGGGAGTCATATTGGTCAGCGCCAAGTCAGACTTGCGCAGCGTCGGCAAAATCCCACTCAGGACCACCTCGGCCCCACACTGGTGAGCGGCGGCCCGTACTGTGGCGAGTGAGCGGTTGAGTTGGTCCTCAAGCTGACTCAGGCAGTCTGCCTCAAATACGAAGGGGTCCAGATTGATCTCCAGGTTAAACAGCCCCAACTCCGTGGTGTAATGGGGGTCATCGATCCGCTCCAGGATATCCAGCGCACGCGGCGCCGGATGCCAGGCGGCATCCACCAAAAACAGTTCTTGTTCAGCCCCAATCCGGTGGACCCCGGATTCGACTAGGCCGGTGTCGAGCATGTGTTCCAGCGCGCGGATATCGCGCAGGAGATGGGCGATAAAGCGACGGAGTTGGCCTGAATCAGTATCGCGCAGTACGTCTTGATTTCCCACTCGTATCCCTCGGGTCTGGGTCCCTCACCGGTCTCGAATGCGGTAGCGTATGTTATATGTCGGAAGAGCGGAGGCATAGGGTGTCTGGTAACAAAAAGACAGGGCGTGCGGCGGTCACGACCGGCCGTTCCCCTGAGTACGCGCACCGCACATAGGAACTAGCGACAATGGCGAGCAAAGGCCGACCTTTTCGAACCGTCTCTTTCGAGGGTTTTGAGATTCTGGTGGGCAAAGGGGACGCCCAGAATGACCGGCTGACCTTCGAGGTTGCGGAGCCGGAAGACTTCTGGCTGCACGTGGTCAACTTTCCCGGTAGCCACGTTGTGGTACGCAATCCCGACCGGCTCGCCGCACTGCCGCCCGCGGTCTTGATGCGTGCGGCCCGGCTGGCGGCCTGGCATTCCAAGGCGCGCGGCAGCCGGGGCAAGGTGGAAGTTCATCTCTGCCGGGCCGCGGACGTGTCTCAGCCGCCCGACTTTCCCCCCGGCAAGGTGCTGCTGCGTCGTTGGCAGAGCCTGAAGGTTTATACTCTATAAGCCGCCCGACGAGGCATAACGGGGAGTTGAGTAGGGAGCAGAGGAGGGTTTCTGACTGATGACCTCCGTCCTACTCCTTCTACCTGAGCAGCCTAGTTGACCGACTCTAAGACTAAGCCTTGTCGACTCTGCTCCCACACAAACGTAGCGTTCTGGCCCATGTCGGGAAAGTCGGCAATCGTGCACCTGCCCTCAGCCCCGGTCACAAACTCTGTGTCGAACGCGGTCACCATAAACGTGGATGAATCGACTTCTTCGCCGTTCCGTATCAGGCGGGCTGTTCTCTCGCCCGGCCCCAAACGGTTCCAGTTGTAGGTGGCGGAAAACCCATTATTGACATCGCCACATACGGACTCTGTGTCCAGCCGCTCTGTGCCCTGCAAAACCGTCATGGTCTCGATGACACCATCCGCGTCACTGAATTCCACCGCCAGCTCTCCACCCAAGCACGACCAGCCCGATATCAGCCCAATACCGCTCACGTTTGTACCAGTGCCGGGGATTCCAAGCCTAACGTCATCCGGTGGAGCACCGCCGGCAAGCGTAATGTCTCCCGCCGTGTTCCCACTGAACGTACCAGAAAAGGTCGTCGTATAGGTAAAGGTTGAGGTTAGCGTAGAGTTCCCTGTGGCAGCCGCATACATACCCGTACCGCCAAAGATATTGGATTCCGTCCGCGCGGTTGCTGTACAGCCCACGACGATATTGTTGTTTGCATCAAAGCACGAAAGTGGCAGACAGGACGTGGCATCAACGACTGGTGCCCATACTACCCCATCGCCGTCCTCACTCTGGCAATCGCTCCAGCCGCGAACGAGGCTGAACTCAACGCCATCGCAGTTGCCCGATGGGGCAGGGGCAAGCTGATATTCAACGAACGAAGAGCACTGGCTTGCCCCGGCGAGGGTAGTATAGCCAGATGATAAAAATTGAGTCCCGTGAAGCCCATCCCCGTTCGAATCAGTGTTCAGGACGACCCAGAATTGCCCCGAGTCCTGTCCCGTAAACGATGTCGCCCCGACCGAACTCGCAGCGAGAGCGATTACCATGAGTGCGGCTCCTAGTGCTGCTGTCCCGGTGCGGACCATGCCTCTTTTCCTTCTTTTAATCATACTGCTGTCTCCTTTCTCTCCTTCTTTCTCATCGAGAATTTATGGTAGTGTCTCGGTTTGAAAAATTTTGACCAGGACAAACGAGACTGTCCATCTTCTCCCCTTCCCTCTCAGCCAGCGGGTCCTCCTCTCGGCGCCCGTGCCCTACGCGCACGCGCGCACAGGGGGCCACGGGCCCTCCCTATCAGACTGCCCGCTGGCTGTACATAGTAAAATTATGAGGGCGGACGGCCCGGCTCCACCAGCAGCGCTCCAGGCGGGAGCGGAGCGCTACTCGAACCGCCGGGGCTCGGACGGGAGGGAAGGGGGGGGCCGAACGCGGAGGAGAAAGAAATTCAAAGTGAGACACTACCCTTATATTGTGTTATGGGGACTGTTCCGGCCCTGTACTTTTAAGAAAAGGTATGGACAGGAAAATTCTGGTTGGACGGCAGGTCAGAAGACTGCGAAAATTACGACAGCTCTCCCAGGAAACGCTGGCGGACCGAGCGGCCATGAGCGCCAAATATCTCAGCCGCATTGAGACCGGGAACGAGAACCCTTCAATAGACCTGCTGTTTCGGCTGGCCGACGGCCTGAATGTCGAACCCTATGAAATGCTGTGTTTTGAAGACGGCGAGTTGGCCCGCCAATTACGGGCGAGGGCGGTGAAGCTCATAATAGACGATGTGCCGGACAAGGACATCGCGCGGGTCGTCGGAAGGCTCGAAGCGGTGCTGCACTAAGAACAGAATCCAAAGCGCTGAAAAATCTCACGTATTTCACGCTGAGCTCTAGCCGTGCAGGGGACTCCCGTTATGCTGGGGATTCAGAAACTCCTGCGCCCCCGTAACAACCGACTAAGAGTCGTCATTATTCGGAACCGCGCCTATCGGCTTACGCTCCGCTCACTCGACCGACGGGGGGCCTCTGAGCGGCGTGATAGCGAACCCGTGCACGGATTACGTCGCCGCTCTCGGCCTGTACCTTCGACAGTTCGTAGACCGTCTGGGCGTTCATCCAGAATTCCGGGGTTTGGCCGAAATACTCACCCAGCGCAATCGCGGTCTCAGCCGTCACCCCGCGCCGTTCGTGAACAATCTCGTGTAGACGCGTTGTCGGTAGGCCCGTCTCTCGCGCCACACGGCTGACGCTCAACGCCATTTCCTCAATTTGCTCCATGAGTAGCGCACCGGGGTGCGTTGCAATCCGATGGGTCGGTGTCTTTAACATAGTCTCGCCCCTGTCTCAGTCATAATGGTTGTTCAACTCCACCTCGAAGGCATCCCCTGCCCGCCAGGTGAAACATATCCGCCAGCCGCGCGATACACGAATGCTGTACTGTCCGGCGCGGTCTCCCCTGAGGCGTTCAAGCCGATTGTCGGGCGGTACTCGAAGGTCTTTTATAGAAGCTACATAGTTGATTCGATCCAATTTGCTCTGCGCTCTTTTCAGAAGTCTCGCTGGGAACGACCGGTCTCTCACCCCATTGAAGACATTCGCGGTGCGCTGGTCGGCAAAAGACCTAATCATGGAGCAGAAATATTATGATTAACGTTATACGTCAAGAGTAATATATCTAGGTGGGGATCGATATGGGCTTTGCCCTGGCAAGACACGAACGCTACCCGGCAAGGTGCTGTTGCGCCGCTGGCAGAGTCTCAGAGTCTATCCGCTTGAGCCTCCCGAAAGACCCGATGAAGGATGACGAATAACGATGGTGTGGCCTGATCCCGTTCAATCCCCGAATGCTTCCTTTTCTTTTATCTGGGCCGAGACCGGAGGCGGTATTTGGTCGGAGGCCGGAGGCGATTCTTGCACCGGCCTCCGGCGGAACAGCCGGCGCGGCAGGTTTCTCAGGGCAGGCATCGTACGCCCTATCCACGACTCGAGATCATCGAATAAGGAATAGGCGACCGGGGTCACCAATAAGGTAATCAATAAACATAGACTCTGTCCGCCAATGACGACGACCGCAATGCCCCGATGACTTTCCGCGGCCGGGCCCTGGCCGATCAGAATCGGGATCATACCAGCTACAAGGGCCAGGGTCGTCATCAGGATCGGACGCAGGCGTTCCTTGTTGGCCCGCAGAATGGCCTCGTCGCGCGGCAGGCCTGCGGCCCGCAAATTGATCGTGTGGTCGATTTGCAGGATCGAGTTTTTCTTCACGATCCCGAATAACAACAACATGCCCAGAATCGCGAACAGCGCCAGATGCTGGCCGGCGATATACAGCGCCAACAGAGCAAAGGGCACGGCCAGGGGCAGGGACAGCATAATGGTAATCGGGTGCAGAAAGCTCTCAAACTGCGCCGCCAGGACCATATACATGCCAATAATGGACAACAGAAAAGCGATCTGAAAGCTTTCCATCATCTCTTCAAACATCTTGCCCATGCCGGTCACCCCGGTGGTATAGCCCAGCGGCAGGCCCATTTCCTCGACCTCGGCATCGATGTCGGCAATCGCGTCGCCGAGCGCCTTGTCTTTGGCCAGATTGCCGGTAATCGTAATCTGGCGCTGCCGATCCTGGCGGTCAATTTGCACCGGGCCGGTGCCGGGAACCAGATCAACCACATTATTGAGTATGACCTGCCCCACGGACGCTGACGGGACCGCGACCTGTTGAATCACCTCGGGTCGATTCCGACTCTCGGGTGTCAGGCGCAGGCGCACATCATATAATTCATCGCCTTCACGATAGGTCGTGATTTTCTCACCCGCGATCATAATACGCAGGGTCGAGGCAATATCAGCCGCCTCAATGCCGAGATCGGAAGATTTCCGTCGGTTGAGATGGACCTGGAGTTCGGGATTCCCACCCTCGAAGGTCGAGTCCACATCGCGCAGACCAGGCATGTTCTGGGTGCGGGTTTTCAAATCCTCAGAGTATTGTTGGAGCGTTTCCAGGTCCGGGCCGCGCAAGTTGTACGAGACATCCACATTCTGGATACCCCCACCACTGACCGGCAAAATCTGGTCTACGCTGATCCTGAGATTGGGGAATCCCTGAACCTTCTCGCGGGCCAAATCCATGACCTGACTCTGGTGGAGGGTCCGCTCGGAGTAATGCGTGAGGGTGACGACAATTTTTGACTTTGTTACCGACTCACCCACGGTTGAGCCAATCTCGGTCAGCAGGTGGTTCACACCCGGAAGGGGATGAATTTCTTCTTCAATCTGGCGTGTCACGGCGTCGGTTTGCGCCAACGAATAGCCGGGCGGGGTCTTGATATTGATTTCAAACTCCCCCCGGTCGTCGCTGGCCATCAGGCTGGGGCGGACGAGACCCGCAATAAAAGGGGTGGAAACAAACACGCCCAGGGTGAGGCACACAATCGCCCAGCGATGGCGCATCGACCACTTCAGCATGGCGGTATAGGAACGATCGATGAGCCCGTAGAAGCGTGACTCGCGTGAGGAATGGGCGTGGTCGTCGAGATGTTTGGGCAGAAAGCGCGAGCACAGCATGGGTGTCAGGGTAAAAGCGACCAGCAGGGAGACCATGATCGAGAACGCCATGGTAAACCCGAAGCTGCTCAGCCACATACCGACGATCCCCTTGAGAAAGCCAACCGGAATGAAGATCACAACCAGCGACAGGGTAGTGGCGCTGACGGCCAGGCCCACCTCGGCCGTGGCGGCGCGCGCGGCCTCAAAGGCGTTCATGCCCTTTTCTTCGATGTAGCGATAAATATTTTCCAGTACGACAATCGCGTCATCAATGACAATGCCGACGGCCAAGGTAAGCGCCAGCAGGGTGACGCGGTTGAGGGAATAGCCGGCCGCGGCCAGGAGCGTATAGGTCGAGATGATGGAAACCGGAATAGCGATGGCGGCAATGAGGGTTGAGCGCAGATTGCCGAGAAAGAAATACACGATGATACTGGCAAACAAGGAGCCCAGGATGAGGTGCTGCTGGACCTCGTGCACCGAAGCTTTGACAAAATCCGACTGATCGCGGGTGACGAGCGCTTCGACACCCGGCGGCAGGAGTTGCCGAACATCAACCAGCCGCTCCTCGACCGCCTCGACCGCGGCAACCGTGTTCGACCCGGACTGTTTGCGAATGATTAGAGACACGGCGTTCTTGCCGTCGTAGCGGGACAAGGAGCGTGGCTCTTCAACGCCGTCTTCGACCCGGCCAATATCGGCCAGGGTAATGGGCACGCCGTCATTGGTGGCGACCACGATATCTTCGAACTCACGGACCGATTTGACCCGTCCGAGCGTCCGCAGGACGGTCTCGCCGCTCTCTTGGGTGATGCGTCCGCCCGGAAATTCGACATTCTGCTTGGCCAGGGCCTCAGCGACGGTCCGGATGGCCAGCCCGTAGGCCTTGAGACGATCGGGATCAACCAGGATATGAATCTCCCGTTTCCGCCCGCCTAAGACGTCAATAGCGCCGACCCCGGTCACCGACTCCAGCGGCTCTTTGACCTGATTCTCCGCAATTTCGGTCAGTTCTTTCAGACCGCGAAAGCCTGAGACGGTAATGGTCGCAATCGGCGTGGCATCAATATCGAACTTCTCGACAATCGGAGGGTCCGCATCTTCGGGCAGGTCGGCCAGGACCGTGCCCACCTTGTCACGGACTTCTTGAGCGGCAATGCCGAGGTCTTTCTCCAGGACGAACTGCACAATGACTTGGGATAGCCCCTCACGAGTGACTGACCGCAGCTCATCAATCCCACTAACCGTGTTTATGGCTTCCTCAATGATCTTGGTCACCTGGGCTTCGATCTCCTCCGGTCCGGCACCGGGCAGGGTGGTTGTCACGGTGACAACCGGCATTTCGACCTTGGGCATCAATTCCAGGGTGAGACTCTTGTAGGAAAACCAGCCGGCCACCACCAGCACCCCAACAAGCATGGTGGCAAAGACGGGTCGGCGAACACACACATCGGCAAGAATCATACGCTCTCCACAGGGCTTACTGGGCTTGGGATAAGGAGTCGGTTGAGTTGGTTGAGTCCTTTGAGTCCTTAAGACCCAAAGACCCAACCGACCCAAGGACTTCCTGAGGTTGCACGGTCATCCCATCAGCCAGACGGTTGAGGGTGCTGACGGCGACCGTTTCCCCTTCAGCAAGCCCTGTGGCAATTTCTACCCAGTCCCCGTCCTCCATGCCTGAGGTGACCTCACGTGAGGTCACGACGTTATCCTTGACGATAAAGATGCGCTCAACACCGGCAAAGCGCGCCAGGCCGGTGCGCGGAATAAAGAGCGCGTCTTCTTCTCCGAGGACGCCGGTAATACGCGCAAAATAGCCTGGACGAAGTTTGCCATCAGGATTGGGGATCTCGGCTTCAATCAGGAGGGAGCGTGTCCTGTGGTCCACCCGGGCGGCCATGCGGGTCAGGAACCCTTCAAAAACCTGCCCAGGCAGCGCTTCGACTTCGACCCGAAGCGGCATGCCCGTCTCGGCCACCGCGGCAAAGCGTTCCGGCACGGGGGAACGCAGCTTGAGCGGGTTGACCACGACGAGTTCGAGCAGTTGTGAGGCGTCCTGCTTGTACTCGCCAGGATTCACAAAACGTTCTTGGACAAAGCCGTTGACGGGCGAAACAATCCGGGTATCGCGCAGGCGTTTCCGCGCGAGAGCCAGGATCTTTTCTGCGGTGCGGACGCGTGCCTCCGTCACTTTATAGTCGGCCTCATTAGTATCCAGCCGTTGCTCAGGAATCAGGTTTTCCGCGGCCAGCTCCTTGGCGCGGGTATATTCGGCCCGTGCGCGAATGAAGTTGGCCTCTGCTTGTTTGAGCGCACTTTCCTTCACTTCGACCTCCAGGGCGAGTTCTTCCCGCTCCATCTCAGCCAGGAGCTGGCCTTTTTCCACCTGGTCACCGAAGTCAACGTGTACTTGCTGGACGTAGCCTTCCTTCTTATTCGACAAAATGATGCTTTCTTTGGCGAACAACGCGCCCTGCCCCTGGCCGGTCCGCGTCACGGTGCGCACGACCGGCTGTGCCACCTGAACGGTGAGGGGCGGGGGTGGGGTAGCGGCGGTTTGCTCCTGTGTTTTTGCCGCTTCCGAACTGGACGATTGGCAGCTCGGAAAGACAAGCAGGACCAACACCAGACATGCTTGGCCAAGAAGAAATACGAAGTGCTTCACGATACCGGCCCCTTATGGTTCTGATGCTGATTCAGAACTCCGTTGAAAAACAAATCGAGCAAAATGCCTGCATCTTCGGCGGCCGGACGAGCGGTCAGCCCCAACGCCCGTTGCTGAAAACAGCCGCGAATCGCCTCGTTGAGGACAAAGGCCGAGGCTTCGACATTATGGGGCCGAAACACGCCTACGCGAACGCCGTCCTGGATGATTTCTTCGATAAAATGGATATGGGCCAGATACAGGTCGAGCATATGCGCCGCTTCCGGATGACTGGGTGAAGCGGCCAGAAAGTTTCGCTCCAGCAGCAGGGTCTTGAAAAAATCGCGATGTGTATCGCTCAGTTCGAGGCTGACTTCAATCAGACGTTGGAGCTTTTCAATCGGAGTCAGCGCCTCGGCGACTTGCGTGCGTACCTGACCGGTAAAATTCTGTATTCCCTGCTCCACCGCCGCAGTGAAGAGTTCATCTTTGTTCTGGAAATACAGATAGACGGTCCCTTTGGCGATCTCCGCTTCCTCAGCAACGCGCTCAACCGTGGCCCCCTGAAACCCGTGGCTCGCCACCACCCGGCAGGTGGCATCCAGAATTTCGCGGATCCGAAACTCGCGAAGTACCTCTTCTTTTTTTCTTGTGGCTGAACTTTTAGTCATGTGACTGACCATACAGTCAGCAAGTGTGCAATGCAAGCCCTCTGTTCCTATTGAAAGGAATCGTCTCGGGCTCAGACAGCCCAGCCTACGGACAGCACCTCGGCCTGTTCCATGCCGGTGCGGGACACGGGGATACCGCTGAGGGAAGGGCCGGCGCACCGGGCGCCGCTCCCCCCGCGGGTGCGCCAGGCATGGATGGCGTCTGCTCTCTCACCTGCCGACGATTTGTATAGAAGAGCCCCCCAGGATTCAACGAGTGGGGGCGAGGCGGCCAGCACGTCGGCCGTGGGCGCGCACGGGTTTGGGCGGCGGCGGCCACCGCAGGAGCTGTTTGAGGGCCGGTTCAAAGGCCCGTAACTCTTCGGGTGTTTCAGGCGTGGGCGGCGGGTGTGGCATCGGTCAGCCTCCTATGCCCCCGGCGAGCATCCGCTCAAACCGGTGCGGGTCCGTGCGATGGTTAGGCCGAAACGTAAACTCACTCAGCTCTAAGGGCAAGTAGCGCCGCGAGACATGGTGCAAGGGGCCGAGGAGGCCCCGCTTGAGCCCCGCCCAGAAGCTCTCGATGCTCTGTGTGTGCCCCCGCCCCCGGACATATTCCCCCCGCCCGTGGCGGACCGTCTCATGCCGATAGCCCGCCGCCCGGAGGTAGCGATAGCCCGAATGGTCATCCGTGGCGACTCACTCTGCCTGCCGGGACACGCGGGCAGGGACAAAGCCCTGCAAAGTGCGGGTGTCCGTGGTCTCCACGACTTGGGTGACGACCACGCCCCGGCGGCTCAGGGCCCCGAGGACGGGAATCTTCCCCGCCGGCCCGTTCCGGCGCCGCCGCTTCGCCTTCCACTTCTTCCCCTCCTTGCCCCCGACCTACGTTTCATCCACTTCCACGATCCCCCGTAACGGCGGCCGCGCCGTGGGCTGCAACGCTGCCCGAATGCGGTGACACATCGACCCCGCGGTCCGGGAAGAGCCCGAGCCCATCCTTCGCTGGCCTTGGAGGGCACGGATCCCCTTCTTACTCTGACACAGCAGATAGATCACCTTGAACCAGATCGTCAGCGGATAGGTCGTGTTCTCAAACACGGTCCCCACCAACGGCGAGAAACGGTAGCCGTGCTTGTTGCACTGTTTACACTGCCACCGCCATGGCCGCGCCAGCTTCACGACCCGGGCACGCCCACACCGGGCACAGCGCACCCCCTGCGGCCAGCGTAGCCGGACCACAGAGGCCAGACACTGCTCCGCGGTCCCAAACTCCTGCCCCAGTTGTTGTAACGTTAACAGCCCCCTACTTCAGCACAATCTCTCCCCGGTGTCTTAAAGTGCATACTTCCCTCCCCGGTGGGGTGGCGCGTAGCGCCGGGGTGGGTTTTCCAACCCCCAACTCCTAGAGCAAATCACGATGCTGTGTAGCCGTCCGCGAGGGCCAGATACAAGCCGTTGCGGTCTGACCAGAAAGTTTCAGCTTCGGCGAAAAACCCACTCGCAAGCTTGCCTATCAAATCGCGGCTGAGTACACTCGCCCCAATACTTCTGGTGCTGAAAAAGGGAGGGCGCCATGGCTGAAGATTTCTCCTCTACCCTGCATATTGCCGAAGGCGGCTTTCGTCCACGCCCGGAACTCCTGGACGCCTACATCAAACGCCATGAACAGTTCATGCCCCATGCCGTGGCACAGGCGGGCTTTCGGGAAACCTATGGCGGGCCGATTGCGGGCACGTCCTGGTGGCTCTTCTTTGCCAAGTTTGACACGCTTGAAGCCATGGAAGACTGGCAGCGCGACCGCGAGCATGTGAAGGTTCAGGACGAAGCCCGAGAAAAATGGTGGACCGCCTATTATATCCGCAAGGGACGGATACTGGCCAATGGCGAAACGGCGACCGGCATGATCTTGAACGAAACCATGCTGCTCCGGGATACGCCGCTTTCAGACACGGAGTCCGATCAGGTCACCGGTACACTCTCGGACATCGCGAGCTTTGGTATCCTGCCCTATGAGGCACTCAAGAACGAACGTATCCAGACCCCCTATGTCTTTACCCAGCTCGGCGGCATCGTTCCGCAACAGGCTCCCGTGCATTACGTCCTGCTCAGCTCCTGGGGCAGCACCACGGATTGCCAGCGGTGGCAGCAGTCAGCCGGTTATCAGACGCTCTGCGGACTCGGGACCGCTCAGTCCGCCTGTTATCAGATTATTCCCGAGCGAAAGCCTCGCATGGGCCTCCACTCGGACCGGATGCAGCGCGAATGGATAGCTGCTGGGCACTCCTAGCTCCCGGCCAAAATCTGCAATCCAGCCCGGCTGGACACACGCTCCTATCGTCGGGTCGCCCTTTTCGCCACTCAACCAGTCACAACGAAAAGAGTTGCATCTCAAAATTCTTGCGCTACGCTCTTTCCACAGCAACAGGGAAGGAGGGTTGTATGTCGCAAGAGCAAGCCCGCTCAACAGTCCTCATCGAGAATGAGCGCGTGCGCGTGACGGAGTGGCGTTTCGCCCCCCGGGCGGCCACCGGCTACCATCGGCACGAGTACGACTATGTTGTCGTCCCCATGACAACGGGCAAGTTACTGCTGAAAGCCCCGGAAGGCGACCACGAAGCCGAGTTGACCCAGGGCGTCCCCTATTTTCGGAATGTTGGGGTCGAACACGATGTGATTAACGCCAATGACTACGAGTTCGTCTTTGTGGAAACGGAACTGAAGTAGGAGAAGGACATGGACGCAAAAGCCCTCATTGCAGCGAAACTCGCCGAGTGGAATCTTGAGCTGACTGATGCCGAACTCGATAAGTTGGTAATCCCGTATGAAAACCTCCTACGCTGGCAGCGGGTCGTGGAAGACATGCGGCAGTCCCGCCAACTGGTTGAGGGCATGAGCATGCCGGAGAGCGAGCCCGTGCTGGTCCATGCGCTCGATAAGAAAGGGGGAGCAGCATGACGGCTACCCGAGAACTCGCCTATATGTCGATTGAGGAATTGGCCGGGAGCATTCAGCGAAAAGACGTCTCCCCGGTCGAGGTCACCCAGGCCATGCTGGATCGAGTGGAGCAACTCGAACCTCAGCTCCATGCCTTTAATACGGTTTTCAGAGACGAGGTGATGGAAGCGGCCCGCGCAGCTGAGGCCGAGATTCAGCGCGGGACCTATCGTGGCCCACTGCACGGCGTCCCCATCGGCATCAAAGACATCTACGAATGCGGTCCAACCACCTGCGGCTCCCAATCGCTGGAACACTATGTGGCCGAAAAGGACTGCACCTCGGTTGCAAAACTCAAGGAAGCCGGCGCATTGGTCCTGGGCAAGACCGCGACCTATGAGTTTGCCTATGGCTTTCCCACCAAGCAGTCCTATTACCAGCCCACGCATAATCCCTGGAACCTGGCCCATGACGCAGGCGGGTCGAGCAGCGGTACCGCGGCGTCTACCGCCGCCGGGATGGCCTATGCCGGCATGGGATCGTGTACGGGCGGCTCCATCCGCTGGCCGGCCCAGTGCTGCGGCATTGTCGGGCTCAAAGCAACCTACGGGCGCGTCAGTCGAGCGGGCGTGTATCCGCTCTCGTGGAGCCTCGACCACACCGGCCCGCTCGCCCGAACCGTGACCGACGCGGCCCTCATGCTGCAAGGCTGTGCCGGCTATGATCCCCTGGACCCGGCCTCGGCAAACACGCCTGTGCCGGACTTTACCCAGAAGCTCGGTCAGGACATTACAGGCATGCGGATCGGGCTGCTGCGTTCCATTTATGAGGACAACTGCGACCCCAAACTGCTTGGACCGTATAACCAAGCGGTCCAGCAGTTCGAGAGTCTCGGAGCGGAAATCGTTGATGTGCCTTCCATCACGCTGAGCCAGCTCCAGGCCATTGAGTGGCCGGGATTATTTGCCGAGTGCGCTGCCATTCACGTGGACAATGTGCGTAACTGCGGAGAGAAATATAATCCCCACGCCAAACTCTTTGTGGCCTACGGTCTCCTGGTCAGTGGTGCACAATATATGATGGGTGCCCAGGTCCGTGCCCAGGTACGGGACGACCTGCTCAACGCTCTCGACACCGGCGTCGATGTCCTGATGCTGCCCACCGCCGGCTTTCAGGTGAACCGGATTGCCGAAGACTCGCCCGGCCTGAGCATCGTTTCCTCGGACTTCAGCGTCTATACGCCGATTTTCAATTTCACCGGCCTGCCGGCCCTTCAGGTGCCGTGCGGCTTTGATACGGACGGTTTGCCGGTCGGTCTCCAGATTGCCGGCAAGCCGTTTGATGAGCAGACCATCTGTCAGGTTGGCTATGCGTATGAGCAGGCCACCGAGTGGCACAAACAGCACCCGGCGTTGTAGTAGAGTACAGGGAGTTGAACAATGGCAACCAACCCTAACGATATTTATCTGAGCGAAGATCAGAAGCGTCACATAGCCGAGTGGGCGGACCGGAACGGCAAGCCGTGGCAGACAGTGCTGCAAACGATGCTAGAGCCCAAAAATGCAGAAAACGCAGAAGAAGACTGGCTTGATACTGAGTTCATGGCATGGTGCGCTGAGCAGGTCCGTGGGAAAACGGTGATCTCGCTCGAAGAAGCTCGCCGGGTTCTGGCCAAAGTCTCTGGCTCGCTCAGTGATAAAATTATTGCTGACCGTGAAGACCGCTTGTAAATGTCCAGCTACTTTTTCGATTCCAGCGCACTGGTCAAACGCTATCGATCCGAGGACGGTACGACGGAAGTAGATCGTATTTTACGCGAGCCGGATGCAGCCTATTTTATTGCCCGCCTGGCAGTCGTTGAGGTCCAGCGAGCGCTGGCGCGAACAGTGCGGGACGGTGAGATTTCGGCCCAGGAGTTCGACGCCTTACGTGACCGGCTCTATCAAGACCTAGGACACCGCCGCCTACGTATTGTACGACTAAGAGAGTTTCATTTTCACTCGGCGGTACGTCTCGTTCGTAAATATGCCCCACCGCAACACACGCCTCTACTGCGGTCGCTTGACACGATACATTTGGCCGCAGCCTTAGATGTCCATCAACGTTCTAACCTCGACCATTTTGTCTCCGCAGATAAAGACCTCTGTGCCGTGGCGAAGGCTGAGAATTTATCCGTCATTAATCCCGTCTCGTTGAGCGCCTGACTACTTACGCTTACGAGATCTTACCGAGAGCAACGCGCGGGTTGCGAAAATAGCGTTTCAGAGCCCCGTTCCGGTCCACCATAAATGAAGCGTTGGAGCCTCGCTGCTCTGCGTGGGGCCTTGCTAAAACATAAGTCTCTTCCACCTGAAGGACCTTGTGTTCCTGATCCCAGTGCATCTTCTCCGCGCTGAGCCGCTCTCCGGTATGAGAACGCAATACGACATGCCCACAGAGCTTCACCTGCGGGCTGCCGAGCTTGACCTGTGCACGATCGGCAGAGAGACTCAGAAAAAACTGTTGCTGAGGTATTTATGAGGCTGAAGAGAGTATTATTAAAATTCGGGTGTTTCACTAGAGAACGGGTAACACCTTGCTATAGTCTAATACGACTGGCTTGTAATGATGAAAATTGACCCGGAGAAAATTGGTTTAGTAATTAGGTCAAACGGAAAAACCATATTTATCTCTCAAAAGAAAAAACCGCCAAAGGCGGTTTTGTGGGTTGGGTGACTAGCTTTTGGCTAGCCACCCAACTCTTTAACGGAGACTGTCGCGAAATTCTTTCGCGAATTCCTCCATCGTCCTTCCGAAAGCGGCTTGAAATATTTCATCCAACCTTTCCAATCGCTCGGGAGAATCAAAGAACGTACTGGAGAACCAGCCATCGTATCCATCGGAAATCCTGAAACCATCCTCACTAGTCTCTGCGGCGTAGTAGTCTCCCAGATTGCCGTAGAAATCAAGGAAACTCTGAAGGCCGGCGGTGGACATCAACATGAGGCCGGCCAGTTGTAGGGCCTCTACTGGATTTCTTCGCCTACCTATCCGAGTGTTCATACTCAACAGATTGAAATCTGCCGGTATTTTTTTTCTCAGAACTCCTCGGAGTCGGGCCATCTCCTTCTCTACATAATCAACATCGAAGTCGGTGGCCACCAGTAGGGACAAGACTTCGGCCGTTCCCTCAAATAACCAATCCGGGCCCACGTGTTGCATCCCGTAATTGTCGATACAACAGTGGGAATTGAGGAGGTAATACTGCACGGCATGCCACACCTCGTGGACAACAAGATTCTCTAGTTGCTCGGCAGACAAACCCCGGTTATTGCACACGGGAATGAAGATGGCGTAGAACCCGCCTTCACCCGCTGGCTCACACCGACTGAAGCTCCTCACCTTACCTGGTCGGAAACCCTCATCCAACTCAAAAGCCTCCAGATACCTGTCGGCCATCCAGTTCGGGTTTCTACTTACGTAGACTTCAACCTTGAAAGTCAGACCAAGATACTCTTTGATGAAGGCATAAAAGATCAGCACTTGTTCATTGATCTTATCCAGTGTCTTCTGCGGAATTGACCCGTCACTGACGACTTGGCCTTTGGTGACTTCACTGGTCGTCACTTGAAGACCCATAGCTTTGAGTCTGGTCACAAAAGCCCGGACTTCTTCTTGACCTGAATCATACGGGTTGTATGCCAGGTCAATTTTCAGGTCAGAGTCATCAGGCAACAACTTTTCTATCCGTTGTGCGAGGAGGTAGTAGTAGCTTCCTTGTCCCTCCTCGTGCAACGTCCTGGGAAAGGCTGTCACTTTTCTGACGGTGGGATGCACTGTCAGAGCAATAGCGACTGTCTCAGCGCCATGTCCATAGAGCTCAACGTTTTCACCCAGACTGAAAGTCTCGGTGAGATAGTCAATCAACCTGGCTTGGGCTTCAATTTCCTTGCCATGGTTGACTTGAGTTCGGTCAAAACCGGCCGGCCGGCTGATGGCTATCAACAGTTCGTTCGGTTTTTGGTTTTTTTCCAGATAGTGCAAGAGCCTGAGACTCTCTATCTGAAACCTTCCATCCAGACCATCACTGTGGAAATAAATGCCTACACTTTTTTTGATGGCTGGTGGATTCTCTTGACACTGCCGATCAAGCAGTACCGCTGGCATCCAACCTCGGAAATAAGTTGTATTCCCGGGGACGAATTGGCGATCTAACACCTTCTCTGGTACGAGACCGCGGAAATAAATTCTTCCGTTGGGAACGAATCCCTGAAGGTTGAACTTAACCTCCGCCCTGCCGAAGTCTGAATCATAGAAATCCAAGACTTCGTGTCCTATGACCATTGGCTGATCTGGTTGGTGTTCCGGTTTCTCGGGACATTTCACCTCGACCTCGGCGGCGTTGGCCACACTTCCTGTTGACCAAATCAAAACTGCCATCAAGATGGCTACAAAAAATCGGCTCATCTTCTCCCCTTCCCTCTCAGCCAGCGAGTCCTCCTCTTGGCGCGCGTGCCCGACGCGCACGCGCGCACAGGGGGCCACAGGCCCTCCCTACCGGACTGCCCGCTGGCTGTCCATAGTAAAAGTATGAGGGCGGGCGGCCCGGCGCCACCAGCAGCGCTCCAGGCGGGCGCGTTGCACCCAGGCGGCATCAGGGGAACGGGTTGCCCCGTTGGGCAGGGTGAATCCGGTGGAAGAGCCAAAGGCAACACCCGTTCGGTCCTGCAACGCCCAGGTTGTGAGCATTGAGGTGATGATTGCATTCCGGCTGCCCGTTCCTCCTCCGGCTGGTGCCATAATCCGCAGGTCTCCCTCAGCAGTTCGCTCAATGCGCCACTCGCGGTTAATCAGGCAGAACTCATAGAATTGCTCAGGGCTCAGGTCGATGGCCGGTCGCGTATGCAGCACCAGCGGTAGACTCTGTCCGTATGTTGGGACACTCGTCATCAGACCCTCCGCCCACAAAGTACCAAGAGAGGGCTTTGATGCCTACCCATTCGGTAGTGTCTCAGTTTGAAATTCCCCCTCACCCCAGCCCTCTCCCTCCAGGGGAGAGGGAGCGGCTATTCCCTCCCCCTTGAGGGGAGGGTCAGGGAGGGGGTGCTCAGCAGACAGAGGAACGGGGTGCAAGTGAGACACTACGACCCATTCTCCCACCTCGCCCGCTTATCAAAAATGCGGCATGGCCATCGTCCGGGCTGCTAAACGGATTTCAGCCTCACAGTGAAGACTCTGTCGCCTGGAGCAACCGGCTCGCATACGGCCCGAGGTCGCCTATTGGCGCCATGCGATTGCCACAAAAGCTGAAGCCCAGTTTGGCGTCCGGGTCGCCAAAGGCGATGGCACCGCCCAGACCCAGGTGTCCAAACGATCTGGGATTGTGATTATACGAGGTTAACTCGGAGTTGCGCAGCATAAAGCCACCGTTCGACATCCGGCACGTCAGCCCAAGCGCGTCGGTCTGATACCACGCCTCGGTCATGGCATGCTCAACCAGAGCCTGACTCAGCAGACGCGTGCCTTCAAGTTCGCCGCCACAGGCCAGGATGCAAAACAGCCGGGCAACACCGCGGGCGACACCCTGGCCGTTAAAAGACGGCATCTCCGCGGCCCGATATAACTCGCTGTTAAAATCCTCTTCGTGGTCCTGCAACGGCAATGGAACCCAGCATTTGCCGAGGAGGGTGTCCGTATCCCGGATCGCATCCATAAACGGTCCGTGCGGCGCTTCGTAGATTTCCGCACAACGCTGCTGATCCGTCGCAGACAGACCAAAATGGTAGTCGATGTCGAGCGGCAGACCTATTTCTTCGCGCCAGAACTGGCCGATGGTCCTTCCGGTGACACGCCGCACCAGCTCGCCAGTCAGATAGCCCAAGCTCACCGTATGATAGCAGCCGTTCGTGCCGGGCTCCCATAACGGCTCCTGTTCCTCGATAGCCCGGACCATGTTTCCCCAATGGTAGGCATCGCCTTTGCGGGCCTTGAACGCCCCAGGAATAGCTGCCTGATGAGCAAGCACGTGGTTGACAGTAATGCGCTCTTTACCGGCTTGGCCAAACTCTGGCCAATAACGTGAGACGGGTCCGTCAAGGTCAATTCGACCCCGGTCGGCGAGGATCAACACCGGCAGGATGGAGAGCGGCTTTCCGACCGAGAACATGCACACGAGCGTATCCCGCTCCCAGGGCTGGGTTCGTGCTCGATCCTTATACCCACCCCATAGATCGACAACCGTCTGCCCATTCACAACAACGGCGACACACTCGCCAATCTCCTTGCCATCGGCCAGGTTTTGCTCAAGCGCCTCGCGGACGGCCTGGAATGCCGGATCACATATACCGGCAATAGGTGCGGTGGACGGCATACGACGGACTCCCTCCTACCGAAAATGCGGCATGACTGCTTTGGCAAACAGCTCCATTGAGCGCTGTGATTTTTTCGGATCAAGCCCCGCCATCTGCATCCACATCACCAGATGGGTGACGCGCGTTTCCGCGCTGTAGCGCTCGATCTCCTGAACGGCATCGTCCGGAGTACCGATGATGAGCGGCGCTTGGAAAAAGGACAGGTCCTTGACGTGGCGCAGCTCGCCTACCGGTGGCACCGTCGGGGTGGACATGACCGAGTCGCTCCAGGGCAGGTCGTCAGCCTCCTTGAAGCGCCGGTCATAGGAACTCATCATATAGTGCAGATGCGGTTCCACGTCGTCCCAGGCTTGTTCTCGGCTCTCGGCCACATAGACCGCCCGCAGTTGGGCAATATGATAGTCGTCCGTATTGCGGCCATACTGCTGAAGCCCGGCGTCATACATCTGCTGCAAATCAGCCCCACCGCTGCCGCCCAGGTGATAGCCCAGTCTCGCGGCCCGGGCGACCGATTTTTCCGCCATCGCCGCAATCCAGATCGGCGGGTGGGGTTTTTGGACGGGCTTGGGAGCCAGGATCACCTCGCGCAGATTGTAGTGCTTGCCTTCATAAGAGAAGCTGTCCTCGGTAAAGCAGCGCCGGATGATCTCGGTTCCTTCTTCGAGTCGCGCCGCACGCTCTTTACGCGGAATACCGAAGCTGGCGAATTCGCTCAGCCAGTAACCCTGGCCGAGACCCAGGTCGAGCCGGCCGTTGGAGAGGATATCAACAGTGGCGGCATCTTCCGCAACCCGCACCGGGTTATGCAGGGGCAGGATGATAATATAGGTCCCGAGCCGAATGCGGCTGGTTCTCATGGCCATGGCGGACAGAATCGGCAGCAGGGAGGGCGACCAGGCGTCGTCCGCGAAATGATGCTCGGTCGTCCAGATATGATCGTAGCCCAACTCCTCGGCCAGGACCGCCTGCTCGATATGCTCCCGGTAGAGCTGCGAAAACGGCACTTCCCATTGTTTCGGATTCCGAAAAGGCAGCAGTAAGCCAAAATCCATACGTTCCCCTTCTTTCGGCTCCAACCGACCCAGGCTTAAAACGTCTCTTTATACGGTCGCAGGTCGATTTCCTGGGCCCAGGCGGTTTTATCCTGGGTATAGAGATGCCAATAGGTATCGGCAATGGCATCCACATCCAGCAGACCGTCTTCCCCGCGCTGCTCTTTGAGCTGTGGGCGACGGGTGTTCAGCAGGTCGCCGTTAATGCCGCCGTCGATAATCGCATGCGCTACGTGTATCCCCTGCGGTCCCCAGTCGCGTGCCATGGTTTGCGACAGAGAACGCAGGGCCGCTTTGGCTGAGGCAAACGAACCGAACGGCGGGCGGCCCTTAATCGAGGCGGTCGCACCGGTAAAAATAATAGTTCCCCGTCCGCGGGGGATCATGCGCCGACCAGCTTCCCGACCGACCAGAAAGCCGCCCAGACAGCCCACCCGCCAGACCATCTCAAAGAACTCGGCTTCGGTCTCCAGCAGCGGCTTGGGGAAATTATTGCCCGCGTTATACACCACGCAGTCCAGCACGCCGTCGCCCTGGTTTTCCGCGGTATCAAACAGGCGCAGGACATCAGGCTCCTGCGTGGTATCCGTCACCACCCCGGTCGCGGTTCCGCCGTTGGTCTGAATGCTCTGCGCGAGATGCTCCAGCCTGTCCTGGGTGCGCCCGGCAATAAACACGTGCAGGCCCTCACGCGCCAGGCGGTGGCAGACCGCCCCGCCAACCCCGACTTCGGCTCCAACGCCGACTACAATCGCCTTCTTTTTTTCGCTCATCCTATCGTCCTCTTTCGTCAGTGGTATAACAGACGGGGGCCGCCACGCTTCGGTATCAGCACTTAGAAGCGCCGCTCGCTTTGCTCGCCCGGCCGGACCGGCCGCACCCGGCTCAGCACGAAATTGCGGGCGCTCGCATAGTATAAGCCGGTGAGCCGGAGCAGACGTTTTTCGGGCTCTTCCTTGCGCAACAGGTCCACATAATGCGCCGGACCCTTGATATACAGATTCGGCTCACGATGACGAATTTCAGACAGAAAATTAATCACCGAGAAATCGGGATAGCGGCTCTCCACATCCTGGACCCGAAACCGCAGCGTCTCTCCTTTTCCCACGGCAAGCGTCACGACCTGACTGCCCGGCGCCAGGCTGACCGTCCCATACAGCTCTATAGGCAGACCGCCATGCTGCGCATAGACCGAACCGCCCCCGTGCACCAGAAGAAACCCGACCAGCAAAAGGAGAAGACGGAGAGAAAAGCGCATAGAATGCCTTAAAATCCCCTCTCCCCTGGAGGGAGAGGGCTAGGGTGAGGGGGAAATCACATCTCAGCTTAAGACCCCGTTATCCTTGAGGGTGGCGACTTCGTCTGCCGAATAGCCCAATACGCGCTGTAACACATCCTCGGTATCCTGGCCAAAACAGGGCGCGGACCGACGGACCTGACACGGAGTATCCGAGAAGTGCCACGGGATGCCGGCATGTTGCCGCACACCGACCTCCGGGTGCTCAAGCGCGGCAAAGAAGGGGCGGGAGTGCAGGTGCTCGTCTTCGGCCAGTTCCTTATTGGTCACGGCCGGAAAGGCGGCCAAACCCGCGGCCTGGAGCGTGCGGGTGACCGCTTCTGCGGACCGCGTGGCAGTCCAGGCCGTGACCGCGGCTTCGAGGGCATCTTCGTTGTCCTTCCGATCTGCCAGCGTCGCAAACCGAGCATCACTGGCCAGGTCCGGCTTCTCCATGACCGCACACAGCCGCTGCCACTCGTCGTCGTCCGCCGCCACAATACTGACCCAGCGGTCTTCCCCCTGACAGCGGAACAGGCCGTGCGGAGCCATATACGGGTCGCGGTTGCCCATCCGCTGGGGTGCGGCGCCGTTCATTTCCTGAGCCATGATCCCTTCGCCCACGAGCGCCACCGAAGTCTCCCACTGCGACAAGTCGATATACTGCCCCTCCCCGGTGCGGGCACGGTGCATCAGCGCGGCCAGCACGGCAAAAGCGCCGTGCAACCCACCGTTCGGGTCGCCATAAGAAAACCCGACGCTCATCGGCGGGGAGTCGGGAAAGCCCGTCAGGGAGGCCAGCCCGCTCATCGGCACCTGGGCCGGACCGTAGGACACATACGGGCTTTCCGGTCCGGTCGCACCATAGCCGGAGAGCGCAATCGTGATGATATCGGGCTTTATCGTTTTGAGGGTTTCGTATCCCAGGCCCATCCGGTCCATCACACCCGCGGCAAAATTCTCAGCAACGATATCGCTGGCCGCCACCAGCTTTTTTGCGATGTCCAGTCCTTCCGGCTTCTTCAGATCGAGGCAGATGGAGTGTTTGCCCTGGTTGTACTGATTGAAATACCCACAGCGGTTCGGCCCGGCCTCCCCATCGGCAACCGGTGGAATACGGCGTGTGACACACAGGCGGCTCTCCGACTCGATCCGAATGACCTCGGCTCCCAGATGAGCCAGTTGTAACGTACAGAACGGCCCAGCCCACACCCAGGTAAAATCGGCAACACGAACACCCGATAACGGTAATTGCTCAGACATCATTCTTCACCTTCATCCCTGCTCTCAAATCACCTTCGTTGCTTGCAACGACTGCAACTCTTCCGGTCCAAGCCCCAACTGTCCGCCGTAGACCTCCTCATTGTGCTGGCCCAGGCACGGCGCCGGACTGCGCAGGGTCCACGGCGAGGCGGCAAATTTGAACGGCGCCCCCGGATAGCGAAGAGAGCCGGCTTCGGGATGCCCAATCTCGGCAAAAAAGCCGCGCGCGTTGAGATGGTCGGATTTGAGCAGGTCGCCCATGGTCGAAACCGGCGCAAAAGGCACACGCCGTTTCTGCGCCCCGTGGTAGACCTCCTGGACCGACTTGTCCTGCAACCAGTCTTCCAGCAACGCTTTCAGGGCGTCCCAGTTGACCGAGCGGGACAAAAAATCCTGGAAGAGCTCGGTGTTCGCCCAGTCCGGATTGCCCATCAACTCAACCGCGTTCTGCCACTGGTGCTCTTCAACCGCGAGCACATAAATATAGCCGTCACGACAGGGCAGGACGTCCTGGGGAATCAACCGAAAGCCCAGTCTTGACGGTGTCGTCTGATCGTACGGCCAGGCAATATAGTTATTCTCCATAATGGCGACCAGACACTCTTGAACCGAGATGTCGATGTGCTGGCCTCTGCCCGTCCCGAGTCGGGCGTACAGGGCTCCCAAAGAGGCAATGCCCGCATTGACCCCGGCCTGGAATCCCGCCTGCTGACCGGCGGCCTTGAGGGGCGGCAGGTCCGGGCGTCCACCCGCTCCGCCGAGAAAAGCAATGCCTCCCGCAGTCCACATGGTTAAGTCGTGCGCGGTATAATCCCGGTGTGGGCCGGTTTGCCCAAAGGGGGAAATCGAGGTCATCACTAGGTTAGGATTCTGCTGAGCCAGGGCCTCATACTCCAAACCAAGGGAGGCGATCTGGGTGGGATGATGATTATGGACTACGACATCCGCGTCCTTGACCAGTCGCTGGAACAACTCTCGGCCTTTTGCCGTCTCCAGGTTCAGCGTCACCCCACGCTTATTCGCATTCAGATACAAAAACAGCCCGCTTTTCTCGGGATGGGGGATGTTCCCTGGATACGGCCCGCGCTGCCGGGCACGATCGCCGCCCGGTTCTTCGACTTTGATTACCTCCGCACCCAGGTCGGCCATCAGCTTACCCGCATACGCAGCCGCAACCATATGACCACATTCAACCACGCGAATACCGTGCAGAGGCCCCGGAGTCTGGGGATCGGGCAGTTCACTCATAGCGCTCCTATCTCAATACGGATTTAGTATCGGGCCATACGAGGGTCGATCTCGTTGGCCCAGGCATCTATTCCGCCCGCCAGATTGACGACTCGCGCAAAGTCGTGTTGGCGCAGGAAGTGGACTACGCGCAGACTCCGCACCCCGTGGTGGCAGTAGACCACAGTCTCGGCCTCAGGGTCGAGTTCGGGCAAACGGCTGGGGATATCGCCCATCGGAATATGGACCGAGTGCGGGAGCTGCACCAGCGCCACTTCTTCAGCTTCACGGACATCGAGCAGCACAAAGCCTTCACCCGCGTTTCGTTTCGCCTGGAGTTCGTGAACGGTGATTTCGAGAGACATCAGACACTATCTTTCAGTCGTGCTGTTTTGACGACAGAACCGCCGGTCTGATACTAGACAACGGACCCCTGCTGGGCAAGGGTCCAGCGGGCACATCTTACAGGAGAAGGAGGCGAATATGGCAGATTCCGAACGCTATCAAAAGGGGGCGGCAAAGATGAAGGAACTCTTCGGCGTGGAGCCCCGACCGGGCAGCATGCACGAGGATTTTCTGGATATCACGGTAAAAAATCTGTTCGGCGATATTTGGGGCCGGGACGGCCTGGCCATTCAAGAGCGCTCAATGATTACCATGGCCGCCCTGACCGTGCTGGGCCGTGACCCGGAACTCAAGGTCCACATCCGCGGTGCGCTCAACATCGGCATCAGCCGAGACAAGATCAACGAGATCATGATCCACCTCGCCCACTACGGCGGCTGGCCGGTCGGCGTCAACGGCCTGCGCATCGCCAAGCAGGTGTTCGACAGCATCGACGAGAAGAAGGCCAAGAGCTAGTAGCGGGCGTCGGTAAGGGGCTCCGAGTCCCTTGCCGACGCCCCCCTAAAATATCCATCCACTTGGCTATAGACTTATCTATATAGATAAGTCTATAGATACCCTCATGGAAACAATCGTTCCGATCTCGGACCTCCAGAGTCAAGCCAAGAAAATCATTGAGCGCGTGAAGAATACGCGGGATCCGGTCGTGATTACGCAAAGAGGCCGGCCGGCGGCCTTGCTCGTCAACTACGAAGATTACGCCGGGATGGTTGCGACGTTGGAGGAGATGAGTCAGCCTGACTGGCGGGAACGGCTGGCGGAAGCCGAACGCGACTCTCAAGCCGGTAAGAGTATAGACCTCGCTGAATTCAAAACACGACGGACCAGAAAAGAGCGGGGACGTGGACCGAAAGGTTAAACTTCTTCCCCGTGCAGTCAAAGAACTCGAAGCCCTGCCTTCTCCGGTCCAAGACCAGATCATCAACAAGCTGGAACTCCTTGGTGAATTTCCCTTCATGGGTCCGGCCATGTTCGATGCCTTTGAAGGGTACCGAGCCCTCTTGGTAGCAAAGAATAGATACCGGGTTATCTATCGGATCGTTTCAGACGACACGGTAGAGATCGCGTATATCAGGCGTTGCTCCAGGCAAACATATCTTCGCGCCATACGAACGGAAGAGTAGTCGCCACGTCGCTGAAGCAATCTTTCGGGAGGTGTCTGAATGCCACATGCGACGACGCTCGGCGTCGATTTGGCGGCGCAGCCGGAGAACACAGCGTATTGCCTCATCGAATGGGTCAAGTCGAAAGCTCGGATCATTGAGCTTCGTTGTGGAGCGGACGACGCGGTGCTACTGGAGATGTTTGGCCGCTCGGACAAGATCGGCATCGACGCCCCGTTCGGCTGGCCAACTGCATTCGCCGATGCCGTTTACGCGCACCAACGTCGGAACGTATGGCCGGTGGTCCGTACCGCCTCGCTCCGATACCGGATGACGGATCACCTCGTGCGAGAGCGCATCAAGCGCTGGCCGTTGAGCGTGTCATCGGACCTGATCGGTGTCACGGCCATGCGCGCCGCCCGCTTGCTCTCTGAGAACGGACGAATTGATCGCAGTGGCCGCGGTCGCTTTGTTGAGGTGTATCCCGCCGCCGCTCTGCATATCTGGGGCTTCCCTTCCACCGGCTACAAGAAGAAGTCGGGTGAGGAAAAACGGTGCGTGGTCACACGCCGGTTGATGAGCGCCACAAAACCGTGGCTGGATTGGCCGGTTGACGTGAAACAGGCATGCGAGAAAAGCGACGATGCGCTTGACGCGGTCGTAGCCGCTCTTGTCGCTCGGGCTGCGGCCACGGACCAGATCGAACCCATTCCGCGGAAACATATGGCGGCCGCCAAACGGGAGGGGTGGATTGCCCTCCCCCGCCACGGCTCTTTGGCCCGCCTCGCACAGGCCTGCTAACTCATCGAGCAAGCTTTTGTCGTAAGCGCGCCTTCACCAGACGCGGAAGAGACCTTACACCGCCAACAAACGCCGATACCCCTCCAGCATGCCTGCACCCGCTCCCGACGCGTAGGACACGTTGACAAAGATCACCTCGTCCACCACGCCCTCATACTCGGCCAGGCGGTGGCGGCATTCCTCGGGCGTTCCGGCGATGGTGACGGTATCGACCACTTCGTCGGTCATGGCCTCCGCCGCTTTCTGGATATTTCCCTCGGGCACGTGCCTCAGCGCCGCGTCTGCCGCGGGCGAGAAACCCTGTTCCCGCAGCATGTACTCGTAATACGGATGTGGCAGCGGGGCGAAGAGACGACAAATCGCTTCACGCGCGGCCTGGCGGGCGACCTCACGCTCTTCATGCACTGAGACAAACGAGCCCATCAGAAAGCCGAGGGCGTGCGGGTCGCGGTCCGCCTCTTCCGCAGATTTTCGGGCTGCGGGCTGAATCACATCACGTGCGTACGGCGCGGATAATATCGCGCCCATAGCGATACCATCCGCGACCCGGCCGGCGACGCGGACCATGCGTGGAAAAATAGCGGAAATGTATATGGGAATACTCTCACGAACAGGAGTCACCGCCGGCACCCAGTCCATCTGATGAATTTCACCCTGGTAGGAGACGCGCGAGCCGGCTGGAGTCCGGACGATTTGTTTGAGATTTTCAATATACTCGGTCATTTTCTGATAGGGCTTTTCATGCGGGACGCCCTGCCATTCGGCGTTAATATGGCGGTTACCGCTACCGACCCCAAGCAGCAACCGCCCGCCGGAAAGTTCGTCCACATCAACCGCGCTCATACCCGCAATAAAAGGGCTGCGGCCGTAGGCGTTCAGCACGTAAGAACCAATCCGGACCCGTTCGGTTGCCAGGGCGAGCGCGGTCAACGGCACGAAGGCACTGCGCCAGGCTTCGGTGACATACAGAGAATCAAAACCGGCCGCTTCGGCTTCTTTGGCCACAACCATCATGTCACGCTGCGACATGCCACCTCCGGGAAAAATCAGTCCGCGTTGCATACGCCCCTCCTTCTCCGTGCCCTTATTGGCTGAACTCTTATTGACCCACAACTCTTATTGACCCAGAACAAGGGCCCCGTCCCGAACCGCGGGTTTGCCCTCCTCAGTCCGTATCTCAAACCGCACCACGTCGCCCTCCGCGCGCGCCTCCCGCGACACGACCCGAACGGTCAGGCGTGAGGGCATGAATACCATGGCCCCAAAGCGCCCGGTTATCCGTTTGACTCGTTCCGGGTGGCCGTCGGTTTCCTGGGCAATGACACAGGAGATGCCATGCGCCAGCGTTGCGGTTCCATGCAGGATCAGCCCCGGCAACCCGTACTGCTCGGCCACCGCCGGGTCGGTATGGATCGGGTTCCAGATGCGCGCGCACTCGGTATAGACATGGGCCGCCCCCGCCGAAATCGACACCGGAATTTCCGCCTTCGTCGGACTGGATTTATTGAGGGCTTCCAATGGAGCTGGCAGGTCGGAGACTGGGATATCATCTCCCTCGACGGCAACCCCACGAAAAAGCGTTCCGTACCAAGTCGAACAGACCGGCTGGCCAGTGGAGTCCCGGGTATCAAAACGGACAGTCTGGTAGGCCCCCGGTTTACGCTGTTCAACGCCGGCCACCGTTGCCTGCGTTGTCAGCTTTTCGCCCGCCCGGATAAGACGGTGAATGACCAGATCGTGCGTGGCATGAACGCCCCGCAGAGCCTCTTCCCGTTTCAGGGCACTGTCTCGCATGGCGAGCATGACCGGCCACTCAATACAGACCGGAAAGAGCGGGTGAGCAACGATCCCGTCCGGCCGACAGGTGTCCATATAACAGGGTAAATAGTCGTCGAGTCCGGCCGCGTACGACATGACCCACCGGGGGTCGATTTCGCTGACAACAGGTTGTCCGACAAGGCCGACCGTTTCTGAATGCAGTGCCATGACCGTCCTCCTTAACGTTCTCTTCCAGAGAGTGAATGCCTTAGCCTGATACCGTAATCTCGCTCGTCCTGCCACCTTTGCGTACTTCTATGCGCATCGGCATGGCCGCAGCGACTTCTTCGACATGGGTAATAATACCCACCATCCGACCTTCTTCGCCCCGCAACTCTTGCAGGGTTTCCGTGACCATCTGCACGCCTTCCCGGTCCAGCGTTCCGAACCCCTCGTCCAGAATCAGGCATTCGGTTGAGGTCTGTACCGCCCGACCGGTCGCTACGGTCCGAAACCCTTGTGACAGCGCGAGCGCAATGGCAAGCGAGGCCAGAAACGTTTCTCCGCCCGACAGCGAATGGGTGGGCCGGGCACGACGCTGATCTTCATGGTCAACAATTTGGAGCGTGATCGCCCGCCCTCGATACGCAATATCAAACACATATCGCCCATGGGTGAGGCGTTGCAGGTGGGCGGACGCATCGCGCATCAGGGCTTCTATGGCTCCGCGCGAGAGGAAGTCAGTAAATTCCGAGCCCAGGAGCTTACGCAGGTCCGAGGCCAGACGTGCTTCACTCTGTGCGGCGTGCAGCTTTTCTTCTTCTTGCTCTTTCTCCTGCCAACGCCGTTCAGCCTCGGCATGTTCCGCCTCTAAACGCCCGCGGTGTTCCTGGAGAGACATCATCTGTCCACGGACCGTTTCAAGTTGGGGTTTGATCTGCTCTCCGTCCTCGCCGGCGTCAGTGAGGTGGTGTTGTTCGATCAGCCCACGAAGCCTTTCCCGCTCCTCTGCAATCGTGTTGGACGCCTGTTGCCGCTTCTTGTGTGACTCTTCCAGCATTTGTGTTCGGGCTTGAAGGTCGGCCTGTGATGCGGTGGCTTGGCGTTCAGCCTGTTCTCGTCTGGCCTGTGCGTTTTCTTCACGCTGCAACAAGTCTGCGTGCCGGGTTTGCTTGTCTGACAGCGCTTTGAGTTCACTTTCTACGTCTCCGGTCTGTGGCAGCACCGCGTCTTCCGCCAAACCAAGGCAGGTGCGTACGGCCTGCGCTTCGCGCGCGGCTCGGAGCAGCGCACTTTCGTACTCAGAGGCGAGCAATTTGAGATCGCCGTCTTTTTGGACCTGGGTTGTGTGCAACGAATTGAGTACCGCTTCGAGTTGACGTAAGGCTTTCTCCGCCGCCTTCATCTGTTGCTCAGCCTGCACGACCATGGTCCGACGCTGCTCAATACTCTGCTCAGGGTCTCCATTCGGGGTGAGAAATGCCGCTATCTCACCTCCGAGCACTCCTAATTCGCGTGTATCAGCCTCCATCCTTTCGGTTGTCACGCGCAACTCTCCACCCAGCGTTGCCTCTTCTTGTTGCGCGGCTTCACGTTGGCGTGACAGTCTCGCTTTTTCCTGCTCGGCGGATACGACCTGAGCTTCCATGTCTTTGAGCGCTGCGCTCAGTTCTTCTTGCTGAGTCTGTACAGCCTGAAGAGCTTCGGAAGGAGACGCATATCTGGGGAAACGTGACACAAAGCTGTCCCGGACTTCTTGTCTGAGGTGTTCGCGTTCTTTCAGCCCCTGCTCCGCAGCATCAAGTCTCGCCCGGCGTGTAGCAACCGTGGTGTTTGCTTCTTGCGCTTCTGTCCGTTTTTGTCGAGCGGCCCGTGCGGCACGCTCCATTTGAGTCTGAAGCATCTTCAGGTCGTCCCCAGCTTCTTGAGCAACGGGGAGCTGGCTGACGGTTGTCTGACACACGGGGCAAGGGTCGCCAACGTGAAGCGTGGCCCGCAGGTGGGCGGCTTCGTGCTGACGTTGGTTGTCTTCAAACGCGGTGCGGGCCGCTTGCTCCTGCTCTTCGGCCTGAGTGAGCGCCTGCCGGGCCTGCTGGGCGGCGTGTTTGGCCCTGGTCAGTTCAGTACGGGCAGTCTCACGTTCAGCCCTGACTCGTTCTTCCGCCTCAGCCGCCTCTTGCAATTCTCGGCCCAGGCGTTCGGCTTCAGCGATCAACTGGCGCTTCTGCCGCTCCTCTTCTTTTGTCCGTTCGAGTTTGTCTTTTAATTCTCGAACGGTCTGTTCGCAGCTCGCATCTTGCCGCTTCAGGTCATCCAGACGGTGTTGGGTCGCGGTGTGGTCCTGGCGCAGGGCCTCTATCCGAGAGGTTAGTCGCCGCTGTTCCTGTTGCAGCTCTTTCCAGCGCCTTGCCGCGCCAAGCTTTTCCGTCAGTGTGGTCACGTCGCCGGCTTCGGCGACAAGCTGCTCAAACGTGGCGGTGTAGTCCTGATGTTGAGACCGCGCCTGCTCGCCTTGCTGCGTGTGGTCTGCGATCTGTTGTACAAGGGTATCGACTTCTCCCTGCGTAGCGGCCCGTTCGGTCTTTTTCCGCTCGGCTTCCGTTTGAGCGGTCACCCAGACCGTAAGATGTTCAGCAGCCTGTTTGACGACCTTGTGGCGCGCTACGTCGTATCCCAACGCTTCCCGCTCTTGACCAATTTTTGCCAATTCATCTGTCAGGCTGGCAACCTGGGCGGTCGTCTCATTGGCTTTCTTTTGTGCTAGCTCTTTCTCCTGAGTGCGTGTCCGCACTTCGGTCTGAAGCTCGGTCACACGACTTCGCAAGCCTGCTATTTGATCGACGTCTTGGGCCACATCTCGCAAGCGTTGCTCCTGCTGAGAAACCTGTTCAATGCGTTGGCTGAGCTTGGCAAGCTCATCTTTTTGAAGCGCAATATGCTCCTGACTCAAACCGGCGTATTGGGCCAGAGTTTCACGTAGCGTTTCCGCCCGAGTTCTCGCCTGCTTCTCAACATCTCTGGCATGGTCGCGCACGCGCGTGTACACCCCGAGTTCGAGTATTTTTGCCAGTAACTCGCGCCGTTTTTCTGCCTCGCTGGTAAGAAACTCGGCATAGCGGCCTTGGGGTAAAATGACAGTTTTGGTGAAGCTGTCAAAATCGAGGCCCAAGAGTTCTTCAATCCGAGTTGTGAGGCGTAGCGCCCCAGATATATCTTGTATCCACTCCTCCCCTTCCCGCTCGCTTAAACCCGACTCTGTAATCTTGCCTGTTCGGCGGACGGCTCGAAACTGTCGCTCTCCCACGCTAAAGTCAAGCACGACTTCGCATGTCTGTTCACCGGCTGAGATCACACCGGTTGACTTACCGTAACGTGCGGTGCGGCCATATAGGCACCAGACTATAGCGTCGATGAGGGCGGACTTGCCGCTGGCCATTGGACCGGTAATGGAGAACAGGTCGAGTTGCGAAAAGTCGACTTCGTGGACCTGATCGCCTGTCACCCGAAAGGGCATGAAATTTTTGAGGCTGAGCTTCTGTGGGCGCATGGCGTTCAGGGGGGATTGGGGGTTCGGGGTTGGGGGTTAGCAATACTTATGCTGGCTCGTCCCGTGCGGTGCTGACCTCCTGATACAGCCGCTCAAACAGGGCCACAAGCTGCGGCTCGGGCTCTGCGCCGCGTTTTGACTTGTAATAGTCCGTAAAAAGCTCTGCCGCGGGTCGCTCCTTCGGATTGTGGGCCGTTTCGCCGACGGAGTCGCTCGTCGGTGTCTCTTCAAATCGGAGCGAGACTACGCCCGGCAACGCCCGAATTTGCTCGATCAGCTCAGACGTTTGACCTTCCGGCTTTAAGACGACTTCAACCCAGGCATTAGTGAATTCTTCCGCCTGCGACAGTATTTCTTCGGCGCTTCCCGTCCGGCGCAGCAGGGCTTTGCCTGCGGTCAGCGCAATCGGTGAGACTTCCGCCGGCCTCCCCGGATGAGCCTCAATGAGGCAGACGCTTTTGTCCTGGCCCCGCTCGCCAAAATCCATTTGCAGGATCGATCCGGCATAGCGCGCCTGCGCCCGTGTCCCGCCCACCTTCTGGGGCTGATGCATATGCCCCAGGGCCACATAGTGCACCTGACCGGGGAATATCCCCGGATCAACAGGAAAGACGCTTGAGCGCCACTCGCCCCCTCCAAACTCCGTCCCGGAAACATGGGCGTGAGCCAGCAGGATGGACACCGCGTTGGGGTCCATTTGCCGCGTCGCTTCTTCCAGGGCGCGGAGATAGTCCTGCACCATACTCTGGTACACACTCAGCCGTTCGTTCTCGCTTTTGTCGGTTCCTTCGGCCGCAGTCAGAACCCGGTGGGGGTGCAGATAGGGCAGACAACTCACCAGCGCCCGCTCTCCTCCGGTTCGCTGGGGAATGGAGACAATGAGGTCCGACGGGGTTTCACTCATGTCCGTCATCATATGCACGTGAAGCAAATCACCCAGCGGTTTCAGAGTGCGCAGGCGGGCGGCGTCATCGTGGTTGCCGGGAATAACGACAGAGACGATATTGTCGCGGGCGAGTTGCGCCAGGGTGTGCGCCACCAGTTCCTCGGCAGCAAGCGGCGGGCGCCGCTCGTGAAAGACGTCCCCGGTCACCAGGACGGCATCAACCTGCTCGCGCCTGGCAATATCAACAATCTCGGCAAATACCGCCCGGTGCTCATCCAGCCGCGAGCGATTGCGGATAGTCCGGCCCACGTGCCAGTCCGAGGTATGGAGAAACCTCATGCCCGTATCCTTAATACTCGCTTTCTCGGACTCGGGACAGCTTCAAAGCGGGGGGCGGTAGTTTCTGTTCGTCCGCCCGGGTCGCCCAGGCCGGCATGGGGAAGAGAATCGGGACTGGGGTAGGAATATCGGGTTGAGACACGATCATCCGCCCGGGGGTTAAAATAGCGGCCCGCTTGCGCAGGGTTGGCGGCAGAAAACCATATTCAGCGCGTTCGGCTTCGGCGGCGTCCAGCCGGCCAACGATCCGAAAGGCAGGGTTGGCAACAATCCGCCGCTCCACTTCGGACGCGGTTTGTTGCGCGCCGATCAGAATCGTGCCGCTGGACCGCCCCCGCTCGGCAATCTCAAGCAGCCGCTCTCGAATCGGAGACCAGCCGTCACGGGGCGCGTAGCGGTTCAGCTCGTCCACAACGATAAAACACAGGGGTTCCGCTGAGCCGGTCGCTTCTTTTTCTTCCTGAATCTGTTGGAGCACGGAGCCCACCACAAAACTCTTGCCCACTTCGTACAGTCCACTCAGGCTGACCACGGTCACCTGCCTGTTGCGCCAGTTGACCGCGTGCCGGGTCGCGTCGGAGTCCGCGGGGTCGCGGATAAGATACGCGACCTTGTCTTCTGCGCTGTATAGACGGCGCAGAAACGCGCCGACCGTGCCGGGCGAATGGTTGGTCGCACTGGCAATGGCCTCCATCGCTCGGAGGAGGGTCGGAAAATCACGAACCTCGGTCGGAGGGGCCGAACTGTCGTCCTCTGCCAAGTCCTCTCCCAAGGGGAGCAACACGCCCGGGCCCGGACCGTCTTTCTCGGCGTCTTCGGCCGCTTCAAGGAGTTTGCGCTCCACCTGATAGGTCAGGGCCGACAGTAGGGAGGCGTCTTCCCCGCCTTCAGAAAACAGATAACGCAGCAAACGCTGGCGGCAGAAATCCCGAACCGTCCAAAAGTAGGGCGTGACCTCATCCGCCTTACGGGAGCTGACTTTGGGCATGATCGGTCCGCGCGCGCTTTCCGTGGGCGGGACATAGAATTGAACCGAATCAAACGGCTCCGCCGGCAGGCCCAGTTGGGCGTAGAGGGCCTCGTCTTCTACGCCCATGGCGTTACTAGCCTTGTCCAGGAACAGCAGGTCTTCGCCTTTGACATTAAAGATAATGGCGTGGGTGTTCTTCGCGTCGGTCAGATGCCCGCAGTGCAGCAGGCTGTGGAGCAGAAAGGTGGAATAAGTCGTCTTGGTGGCAATACCGGACACGCCGCTGATATTCATATGCGCGCCCTTGCGACCGTTCAAAAAATCCAGGTTGCCGTACACAACATCCTTGCCGGACAGGGACAGGCCGATCGGGAACTTGCGCTCCATCTTGTCCATGAACAGGGCTTGCGCAAACTCTTTATCCTCGACCGTACGGACCGGGTCACCCGGCATCGGCGGATAATAATACTCCGGCATCAAACGGGTCACTTTAACGTGCGCGGCGATAGAGAGTTCAACCGGCAGACCGCGTTCCGCCTCAACCACGTCGGAGTCAAACGTCGAGCCCTGATGGCGGGCCCGGACGATATCGACCATGCCAAATAGTTTCAGTGGTCCGTTTGGCGAGTCGGTCTCGACCACGATGGCATCATCAACCTGGATCGCTTCGCCTTCTTCGAGCCATACCCAGAATTCGAGCGGGGTCGCGTCTTGTGTGCCGATGACTCTCCCCATTTCCCCTCCCTTCAGTGACCAAGGTTTTCTCCCGCTGGGCGAATACAGCTTTCTCAATTCCTCGACGGAGGAGCATTCGGTCGCCTAGAAGATGACGAAGACGGAGTTCAAGCCCCCTGACTGGGACAAGATTCTGTGGAGCGCGAGGGTCCTTAGGAGCACGGGAGGCGAGCTCACAGATTCTCTTCGCGGCCTGATTCAGAACCTCAACCGCCTTTTGGAGCCCTAATTGTGTCTGTACTTCCAAACGGACAAGGCCGGCCAGGTGGGACTCTATAGGACGAGGAGAAGAGAGGCGAAGATAGCACGTATACACGCGATATCCTTCTCTGCGGAAAAGAGGAGTACGTTGGGAGTTTTGGAGTTGCGTCAAGATCGGCGCATGTTCTGGCGCAAGATAGAGACGATGGACGGTTTTGATAACTCCGACGACGGGGAACCCCCATTCATGCAGGGTGAGATTGCCATCAGCGAGCATGAGTCGGTCTGGTCCAGAATGCTTTTGAATCACTGCCGCCTCAGCTTCCCTCATTATTTGGAGAAGATGCTTGCGAGGTTGGTCAGGCGTACTCAGCGCTTTATAGACAAGCGGGTCCTTCATACGATTCCCGGCATAAACAGGGAGGTGATCCTCAGACTGGCCATTACCAACTATGAGTCGGCGCTGGACTGGTTCTGTGACAATCTCAGTAGCCTCCCCAATGATAACAGCACCAGCCGCGTAAGAGCAGAGCATCGCTGGAGCAAAATTATTCCCCCGACCTGAGGTATCCTCACGCATCACCCCATCAATCACTACCGTCGTTCGGGGCCGTGAGGCGGGCCACAGGTCTCTGGGCTCCCAAGGACCTTCTTCTTCTGGAATTGCAAATTCACGAGGGGAGCTGCCCTCTTCATTGTCCCATTCGTCCTCAACCACTATCTGTCCACCGTGATCTCCTCTCCACGGGTCTAGGGCAAGAGTCATTGTGCGCTTTCTCTGGAAACAAGGAGTTTCTGCAAACGTTACCTGAGAGTGCTTATCTTACCGGAAAAACTCTATACCGGTGTAGGGAGATGACCACACCCGGAGGTGCGATTTCCCACAACCGTTGGTGACATAACCTGGGCGCACTACACAGGCATGTGTTTACACGACTCGGCTTCATACTGCCAGAGTATTGGCCAGCGTATTACAGCCCTGTGCCCTTCGCGCCATTTTATTGAGTTGCCCTAACAAGTTGAATTCACTGATCCCCTCACAGATACGGCGCACAAGTTCTACAGCGACTGCAAAGAAAAGGCCGAAGATATAGGGTGGACGGATAGAGCCGTAGTGGATTGAGCAAACTGAACCCTGGAGTCAAGAACGCGCTCGAAACGCTGCGCCTCGACCCGGCAAACGCTCAGCAGCTCACCTAGCAGGACATCCGAACCGCCTATCGCAAAGCCGCTCTTACGGATCACCCCGACAAGGTATTCCAACGACTCCCCCATGACACTCCCGCCGTCGAGCGTCAGTCAGCGAGTCAGGCTGCTGAGGCTCAGCTTAAAGCGGTTGACAATGCATACAGATATCTCCAAAGCCAGCCCCACCTTTTCCCCGTGTAAGTAACGATGGTTGCTCCTCTTACGCTGCTTCGACTTCCTGTGTGGATTCAACCCTGACTTTGGAGTGGCCCTGAGTTGAACCCGGACAATGTATTGATAGAATGACATAAGACTATAATCATTCGATAACGCGAAATACCTTTACTATCCTTAACCCTATGGGAGTCGCAGCGAATGGACATCGAACAGCTTCTAACCCTGCTCGGTCAGCAACTAGGACTTGGAGCGCTTGCGCTCGACGAGAACGGCGTCTGCCGCCTTGTCTTCGACGAGAAACTCGACGTGGACATCGAGCCGGCCGATGACGGCGCTGTCATTCACGTGTACGCGGTCGTCGGCCAGGTCCCGCCCGGCAACCGGGAGGCGCTATTCGCTGAGCTGCTGTCGGCCAATCTGTTTGGAAGGGGAACGGGCGGGGCGACCCTCGCCATCGACCAGGAGCGCAACGAGGTTATGCTCAGCCGCCGCTTTGAGCCGGACGCCACCGACCTGCAAGTGTTCGTGAACGAGGTCGAGCGTTTCGTGAACTACGTAGAGCTTTGGGCGGGGCGGCTGCGGGCGGGTGAAGTGGGGCGGGAGGCACCGCCAGCACCGGGCCCACGTCCGGGCACCATTCGCGCCTGACCGTGACCCAGAGGAGATGAGCTATGACAATTAACAAAATCGGAGCCAGCCCACAAACCCTCGCCACGCAGCAGACGACTGCGGTGGGCGCGGTGGGCGCCTTGGGCGACCGGGAGGTGAGACGCGGCAGAAGTGTGTTCGCCGCGGTCAAGAGCACGTTGTCGAAGGCCGCTCGCTACCTCAGTGGCAAGTTCAAGAGCCTGTTCTCGCGTCGGGCGCAGGTCGGCAAGGCGCCCACCGCCTTGGCGAGCGCAGCTCTGCACACGGCGGCCGCGAAACCACAACGCGCGCCGCTGAACCTTCAGAAGCAGGGTGAGTGGCCTGTGGATGAGAAGAACTTCGCGAGTCTGTTTCAGTACGAGACCGACCAGCAATCCGAGACCTACAAAAAACACGGCATTTGCGAGCAGATGTGGAAGGACAGCTCCCGGGATACCTTCGTCGTTAATGGTGAAAACATGCAAAGAGATCCGGACCGTACCATCGAGGCCTTGCATGAATTAGTAAAGGACAAAGATGGAAAGGTCAACGAGAAGTTGCTGCTGGCGGTCTCTCAGCTCTCGCACCAGGGAGCCTTAGCCGAGGGGGTAAGACCATTCACGCTGGGAATGTATCACGACCATGGGCTGACAGTCGTTGCCGGGAGGGGTGTGGGAGAGGTTGGGACAGACGAACATAGTCAGAGTGAGAGCCGGTACGAGATTCAACGTCTCAATAGCGGCGATATACAGATCAACATATCGCGTCGAACTACCCTGGGAACTGCCTTCGCCCAAGACGACCCCAAGCTCTTAATTGCACTAAAAGGCGACAGTTCCTTCGAGTCTTCCTTCACGCTAACGATCAACGCCGAAAGCGTCGCAAGGGGGCAACCGACCCTCACGGCGACGCCTATCCAATACGCCTACAAGATCATCGAGGCGGGAGCGGAGGACGAGGGGCAGGAAGTCCCGAACTCAACGCAGTGATTGCAAACTCAGCGAGGTCGCTAGCGCAGTTTACACGGTGGTGCAGCAGCGGTGCTAGGTTAGGCGCCGCCAGGAGGACAACTGAGTCCGATTTACCTTGATCGGCACGTTGAGCGGTCTTGGCATGATTACCGTTTAACGGTTGCTTCTGGCAGGCCTTTGATCTTTGCCAACCAATCCGGTTCCGCTCGGGCGCCTGGCGTTCGCTGAAATCTTCCCTTTGAACCATATAATGGTTCGATTCAGACAGTTGTTTTGACTGATTTTCAGTTCACCTTTTTTCAAATCTTGGCGAACAAACACATTATCTTGCCTCGCTATCTTTTGATAGTTTTGCCAGTGTCTGTTCGCTTCCAGCGAGTGCGACTGCCCTGAGCAGCCGATTGCGGCACAACGATCAGCTCGTGGTCCGCGACGAAGCGCAGCCACGAACTGCCGTAGGCGATAGCCGTGAGTTCCTGCCGGTGCATATCGTATTGCTTATACATATCTTGCAAAGAATAGACGGTTCGTTTTCGGCGAGCGATCTGAGTCCACTTGACATCGCCCACTTTCCACCCCAGCTTTCGCATGCTGGCTGGAATATGAGTAATTCGCCCTTGCAGCCCCTGCTCGGCCCGTTCGACAGCAATGCGACAGTCTGCAAAATTATCCCCGACGCGCTGCCACACCCCTTCCAGTTCCGGCGCGCGCCCAAGCACGAGGTATGCAAAGTAACGAACGGTATCACGCATGATTTGCCCTTCAGATTTTCTTTTCCGGGGAGCGCACGATTTGGCGCTCGCGGATCGTCACAATAGTTCGTCCATCGGCGTCCGTAAGCGTTGACTCCCGGACAATGATCTCCATGGGACCGCTTCGGCCCGTTTTTTCATACACATCGGCCACACGCGAGGTAATGGTATAGGTCTGCCCGGCAATAATCTCATCGTGGAATTCGATTTCCTGTCCCGCATGCAGACTCATGAAGCCGGACGGCAGCGGGACTTCAGGCAGCAGTTTACCGCCGCGCATCCGCATACAAAACATCGGGGGGGCAATAACGTCCGGGTAGCCGGCGGCGCGCGCCGCCGCAACGTCCGTATACAACGGGTTGAGATCGCCCATCGCCTCGGCAAAGGATTGAATATCCTCGGCGGTCACCGTCACCGGACCGAGTTGGACGCCTTGTTTGGCCTTCGGATCAATTTCGAGCATCATGAGGAGCCTCGTTCTGAGTGTGACCTTTCACCTCAACACTACGCAAGCATTCTCATACTCAACGTAATACCCAGCGCGATCAAGGCGGCCCCGACCCCGCGGCCGAACGGCGGACCGAAGGGCAGGCTTTTTTCAAGCAAGATGGTAATACTGAGGGCCCCCATCCACACCAGATTCATCGTCCCCATGATAAACATGACCATCATCAACGCAAACCCGGCTCCGCCCATATGCTGGACGGTGACAATCCAGGCCAGAGCTGACAGTCCGACCAGGGGGCACAGGATGAGGAAATATTCACGGCCCATACGCGCAAACGAAAAAAGGGACACGATACGCCGTGTCCCTTTTCGATAGCAGGCTACTGCAACGGGGAATGCCCCTTAGTAGATCTTCTCATAGAATTCGAGCGTTGGCGCGCCAGCGAGGATAGCCCTCAGGTCCACCCCGAGTTCGCCGAGATGCTTACGATGGGCGTCAAAAGCGGCCTGATCCGTATACTCTTCGTAGAACACAAACATGCTCGGATTTTCTTTTGAACGGTTCATAATATAGGCGCTGTTGCCGGGCTCTTCCCGCACAGCCGGGACAACATCCTTCATGGCGTCAATAAAATCCTGCTCCTTGCCTTCGCGAACCGTCAGCTTTGCGACCAATGCAATCATGCTTTGCCTCCTTTTTCTTCCGTAAGATATGCTCCGTTTTGCCTGAGCCAGAATCGTTTGGCAACACCGCAAACGCCAAGCCGAACTGCCCGTAGCCCAGCACCTGGGCGGGTTGAACGGTCGTCTGCCTTATGAATTGACGCGCTCTTGTATTCTGATGGTCTTGGGAACAGTTGTTGCCCTGGCTGGCGGCCGGAGTTCACCGTCCCGCCGGCTGCGTCCGTCCTACTCCACCCCATGCCCCTCCCTCCATCTTTTCTATAGCACGACCCCCACGCTGTGGAATCACCTCCCGCCAGAGACCCCGATTTTCGGGTGAAACCGAGCATTTTTCACACGTTAGGCCGTACTGTAAGCGCACATAAGGGACAATAAGCGACAGATAAGGGGGGAATAATGGCACATAAACGGCTCACCGTCGCCGAAGCAATGTCGGAGTTGTCGGGTTTGTCAGAAAACCACTGACAAGCAAGCCAGCCTTTGCATCTCACCCAAAATGCGAAGAATGAAGACGCGTCATCTTGATAATGTCGTTTCACAAGAGACCGCACCCACCCGAGATGGAGGTCCAGCCGTCACTCGTGGATTCCACCCGCACGTTCGGCAAGCTCCTGCTGAGCAACTCGAATTTCGGCGTTAAGGTACTCCAGGTGTTGCCCGGCCCATCGTCGGACGGCTGAATTCGGGTGCTTCTGTAGCTCCTCAAACGGCTTAATTTGTCTCTCAAAGTAGGGGACTAAGGAACCTCCCCACGTATATGTCCCTAGGTTGGCCTTGAGCTCGTCAAGAATCTTGCCAGCTGGGCCATACTGATCGATGAGCCACTTCGCCAAGGGTCGCCATGTCCACTGGCCATCCACTTCCTGAAGCAAAGGCAAATTCCGAGCCAAGAAGGCCGGCGCTGAGTCGGGATGGGCAACGCACCAGTTCTTTAGAAACTCGTCCTCCATGGTGGAGAGTAATCCAGGACGGTCGTCTGTCTCCTGGTGGTTTGTGAGCAGGTGAGTCAGATTCCACGTCACTAGCAAGTCCTTTCCCAACAACGCGTCGCTGAAGATAGGCCACACCATGTCACGAAAGTCTTTTAGAAGAACCGATGCAACCGCCTCAAATGCATAATCATGATCCATCGCCAACTCTTCATTCTTACAAACCCGAACAATTTCCTTCGCGAGGTGAGTAGCGAGGACCGTGTCAGCGTTTTGTTGCTCAAGGAGACGTGTCGCGATTTCACTCCAATGGCCGACGTCCCGTCCCCTAATTTCGATATTGTCGATTAGTGACCGGGACAGGAGATAGCGCCGAAATTCCGGTACGCAACCAGTCCACTTAGCGGAATCCTGATACTGATACATGAACAGAATTTCGAGCGCAGCCCAACACCCCTTGTCTGGCGCTGAGAAGATACGCCCGGTGAACGCCATCACGACTTTCGGTGGCAGATGAACGAGAGGCCTTCCGTACGCGAATGCTCGCACGCTCTCAACCGGGATCCGGTCTTGTTCCACGAGTTCCGCGATTCGAGTGAGATGTTCTGAGCGAACGGTAATGGCGTGAGTGAGCTGGACTGTGTATACGCAGAGCGACGGATCTCCTGCGGTCTGCTCAAGTATACTATCGACGAATTCCGGATCATCTTCCTGGGAACCAGCGAGGAACCCGCCGATCAGGCTGGGATTACCTTCGTTCGGGGATGTCATCCGGAGTATACGTAACGCTTCGTCAATGAACTCGCCGCGGTTGCGTATTCTCTCCCCCAAACGCTTACCAAACACGAACGCTTTGCGTTGCTCGCCCTTGAGCAATGCGGGAAGACAAGGTGTAAGCTCCAAAGGATTGGCGGCAAGTTCATCGGCCAGAGACGTAGCTTTCACATCGCCTTGGTCAATGTGGCTGCCATCCGGCCCTTCACTCCAGTCGTCCCACGATGGTTGGCTAACGAGCAGGCGGAGGCGATCAGACAACTTGTCCGGTTGAAGCAACGCAATCAGCTCTTGCAGTTCATCACGCGCACTGTCGGATAGCTTTGACTCATAACGCCGACAGTCCCGAAGCTGGTCTAGGGCGGCGGGCCAGTAAGGACCGCGGGCAGCGACGACTTGGCGAAGTACAGTCGAAACATCCTCAATGCGTCCGTTTTCGACCAATCCGCGAATTGACCGGGACATCTGTTCCTTCGCGAGGTCCGAACAGTCATTCGTGGGATCGCAAATGAGGGAGGCGAGTCGGTCCAAGGCAGCCTTCCAGTAATCGAATATTTCCTTCCATTGAGTCGGGTGCCAGTCCTTCAAGTCGGGGCTACTGCCCTGGCGTTCCGCTCCACTGCTGCGCGTGAAGCGACTTGTTTGAAGAGCTTCACCCAGCGCGTACACTGCCAATTCCCGTCCCTGACGTTCCTCTGACTGCAAGGCTTCATCGATAACCTGTAGACGGTCCGCTGGGGGGGCTTCGGTTCCCGATAGGTAAACATGAAACAGTTGGCGAAATATTCCAGTCGCATTGTTGGACCAGCTTTCGTTTTCCGCAGCAGCAAATCGAAGCAGAACCCGCACTGCCTTTGGAAACGTCTCCTTGCGGAAGCAGAGCTTCTCCAGCGCCCAGATGAGATCCCGTCGCCCTTCAACCACTTCGAGAAGCTGCTCACGACTCCAGTCACAGAATGCGTTTTCGACTGCTCTCGCTGCGGCAACGGGATTCACCTCGGCAAGGAAGCGGAAGAGCTGGGAACCCCGTTTAGAACGAAGCACTTCCGCTTGCCCAAAAGGGCGTTGATCGCCGCACAGGTCGCGTACAAAGTTTTGTGCTTCCGGTAGAAAGTCCAGCTTTGCCATACGTTGACAAAGCGCCTCCGCCATTACATCGGGCATTTCCATTGAAATGAGTTTGTGAGCCCTTTCGGGAGAACATCGCCGCCACCAATCGGCGGCGAGTCGGACGGCGAGTGGTACTGGAACAACAGAGATGTACCGACCACGCTCGTCTACAATGCCGTGGGAAACGAAATCTTTGACGTGCGCATAGAAGGCCGAGGGGTCCAGGTCACAGATCTCCTTTGCGACAAGCTTATACTGATCTTCCCGGTCATCGGTCAGGCCAAGATGTTCGAAGAGTGAACAGGCGGTAATTACCTGTAACGCCTTTTCGCTCTCCTGACGCCGCCCCCACAGCAGCTTTTGAAGCAGATCGTCATCTGTCAGTTTACTGAGGTCGGGCTCTTTCTGGAGACGAGCCTCAGCTAGCAGTACCGCCATCTGTGGAAATCCTTGTGCGAACTCCGTAATACGAGCGAGATCAGTGTCAGGTAAACCCGAGAAATGCTGGGCCAGCATTTTTTTGATGACCGAGTCTGGAGCACGGTCTAGGGTAATCAAGTGGATATTTGGGAGCGGGTGAGTGTCGTAATCCAAGGTCAACAAGCTCAGCCTGCTGTCCTCGTGTTCTACGTGTCCCTGGAGCGTTTTGTGGAGCGCGAGGTCACAATTATCGACCACGACGATTCCGTCTATCTTCTGGACCGTCCAATTATATATGGAGTCTGCGATTTGGCTGTCGTGGGAGGCATCCATGTAGACCACTTTCTGGACAAGGACGGACTCGTCGAAGCTCTTGGTCTCTTGTGGGCGAAACGTCTCCAATGCCAAACGAGTCTTGCCAAGCCCGGAGAGGCCGACGATACGAGCGACACTGCGAGGCGAGGACAGATGCTCTCGGAGTTGTCGGATGTAGTCAGTCGATTGATCGTCAGCAACGAAGGAAAATTTACGAAAGGCTCCGTAGCGACTCCAGTGGTCCCACGTTTGTGCGGGAGAGCTGGTCGCACGACCGGCCCACTCTAGGATCGCGGCAATGGCAGCAGGATAGAGATTAACCCAGTTTTGTATCCTGCCGGCGTCGTAGATTTCGATTCTGACATCCGCGTCGTACCTCTTGCCCGCTTCCTTGATGGCTTCGCGAATCTTCTCAATGCGCTTGTTCTTCTGTTGGGTATTCAGACTTTGCGTGCAGAACAGGACATAAGCACCGCCGTTATCTAGCACGTGTTCAACTTCGGGTTTAAGATCGCACGACCCCTTAATCTGGATCTCTTTTTTGCAACCCGCTGGCTCAATTTTGGTAGCCTTACATTGGAATAGGGTGTGTCGGCTCGGAATGAAGTCCGTCTCGCTCAGACCATCGGTCCACTCAATCTGCCCGTCCGATCCTCCGTCCGGGACATTGATTTGAAGCGAAACATCGACGGCTTGCCTCGGGATTGAGTACCGATCAGCTTCGAGGAGTAGCAATCGACGAAGCAAGTCCGTCAACTGCTTCGCGTCTAGCCGGTGGATATCGGTGTCCGTTACTTCCAGGATTTTTGCCATTCACACTCGTCCTTTCACAACTCCAACACTCTTTCACAATGCATTCCGCATCTCGCCCCGGCAGGAGCCGGGCGCGGGCGAAGGGGTTTGCCGATAGCGGTTTGGAAAACTCATTCGCCGACGAGTATTTTACGAGCACCCTTTAGGCAACGCCACAGGCTGAGTGTCATAGCCGCTCCTGAGTTGGTCGTCTTTCCCTGATGGTTTGTGGTGCGCTAAAAACTTGTAAGTCCTGAGCTGGCCGGTCGATAATTCCTACCAATTTTACGAACAAAAAAAAGGCCCGGCCCCCCCAGACCGCCGAAGCAGCCTGGGGAGCCGAATCCTCTGACACGCTTATGCACGCCTCCTTAGCTTGCCCTTGTGGGAACAGGACATCGAACCGAGTGAGGCTTTCTGGACAGCGCCCTTCGAGCCGTTTATCATTTCAGTTTCCTACGGGGTATTTTGTATCAACAGGAGGGAAGGTCCATGAAAGCTGCGGTATTATACGAGCCGAACAAACCACTCGTGATTGAAGATTTACACATCGACCCGCCAAAAGCCGGAGAGGTCAAGGTCAAGGTGGCGGCCAACGGCGCCTGCCATAGCGATTTGCACGTCATGACCGGCGATATGCGGATGCCGCTGCCCATGGTTCTGGGTCATGAGGGCGCCGGGGTGGTGGCCGAGGTTGGCGCCGGCGTGACCTCGGTCAAAGAGGGTGACCATGTCGTGCTGTCTTTCAATCCCGTCTGTGGCACCTGCCACTATTGTACCCAGGGGCAACCGCATCTGTGTGAAACCCGACCCAGAGCACTTGGCACGCTCCTGGACGGAACAACGCGCCTGCGCAAGAACAACGAGGAGGTTTTCCACTTTGCGTATACGGCCTCGTTCGCGGAAGAGGCCGTTGTCCACGAGAGCTGCGCCATCAAAATCCGGGAAGATATTCCGCTCGACCGGGCGTGTTTTGTGGGCTGCGGGACTATGACCGGCGTTGGGGCGGCAATCAACACCGCCAACGTCCAGCCCGGCTCCTCCACGGTGGTCATTGGCTGTGGCGGGGTGGGCCTCAACGTCATTCAGGGCTGTGCCCTGGCAGGGGCGCGGCAGGTTATTGCGGTCGATCTGCTCGACTCGAAACTGGAGTTTGCCAAGACCTTTGGCGCAACCCATACCATCAATCCCGGCCAGGACGATGCCTTCAAGGCGGTTATGGAGCTGACCGGCGGCCGCGGTGCCGACTATGCCTTCGAGGTCATCAGCACGGCCAAGACGATTGAGCTGGCGTTCAAGATGACGGGCCGCGGGGGCGTGTGTACGGTGGTCGGCGTATCGCCCGACGGTTCACGCATTTCCATCAATCCGAACATTTTCTGTTTGATGGAAAAGCGCATTCAGGGCTCGTACTACGGTTCGACCCGACCCCGCATCGACATGCCCCGCCTGCTCGATATGTATATGGACAAAAAGATCAAGATCGACGAGTTGGTCTCCAAGACCTTCCCGCTCGAACAGGTCAATGACGCCTACGATCTGCTGAAAACGGGCGGCGGAGTGGCCCGGAGCGTCATCAAGTTCTTTTAGTCCGTATTCTTATAGCGAAGCCCACAAATAAGGAGACAGGGGGAGCGCTGTCCGGCTGACGGGATGCGCTGTGCGTCAGATGGACGCAAACGGGTAGCAGCCTTCACTCGCTGGCGGGCCACCCCGCCCGGCCCTCGCTTGAACGCTGCACAGGTCGGGGGGCTGGAGAAGGGCCCCTGTCACACAAGCGCCCCGACCCGAGAGCGGAGGGAAGGTCCGGTGCCACCCTCCTCTTTTGCCGCCGTACTCCCCCGACCGCAACCCCAGTGCACACGACTTCGCCCCCCTCAAAGCCTGCGTGCATATCCTGAACCCCCCACGCTCGACTATCCACGCCTATACGTCAGCAGGGGCTCTGCTATATGAGTTTGAAAGAAGCTCTGGACTCATGACTAGGAATACCAATAGACTGTCCATGAATAGCATGGATGAGTTGCCAGCGTTCCCCGAGGGGTGGTATTTCGTCGCAAGCCGCGAGTCCATTGTGCGTAAGAAACTGATCGAGAAGACGTGGCTGGGCGAGGAAATCGTCGCCTGGTGCGACGAGGCAGGCCGTGTCTGCGTGGCCGACGCGGTATGTCCGCACCTGGGCTCGTACCTGGGGCCGGCGGCCGGCGGCCGGGTATGCAACGGTCGCCTCGTCTGTCCGTTTCACGGGTTTGCGTACGATACGACCGGCCAATGCGTTGCGACTCCGAACGCCCCGGCACCCAGAGCCGCGAAACTGAAGGTATACGAGACCAGAGAAATCCTCGGTCTGGTCTTCGCCTGGTTCGGGAGCGGCGGCCGGCCAGCACAGTGGGACCTACCGGATGAGCCGCTCACTGGAGCAGACTGGTGCGAGTTGGGATTCCGGACCCTCCGGTTCCGCGGTCATCCCCAGGAAACAGCGGAGAATGCCGTGGACTTCGGACACCTGCGCTACGTACACGACTACGACAATGTGCATCCGGTCGGTTCGGTAAGGGTGGACGGTGCCTACCTGAAGAGTTGCTTCGACTTCAAACGCGTTCGCAGGATCCTGGGTGTAAAAGACCTCGTGTATGACGTCTCGGCCGTCACTCACATCTATGGACTGGGCTACTCCTTCGTCGAAATCCACGAGAAAACCATCGATATGCATGCGAGATTGTGGGTACTTCCTACACCCATTGATGGCACCCTCATCGATCTTGTGTTGGTTAGCCAAGTGCAGGAAATTCGCAAGCCGCGGCGGTTCATATCGGGCCTGGGTTTCGTCCCGAGGAAGTTGCGCCACAGGCTGATGAATCACATTCTGCTTTCGCAGCAAAAACGGGATGTGCTACAGGATGTGGTGATCTGGGAACGGAAGCGGTATCGAACTCCCCCCAGGCTGTGCCAGGCCGACGGCCCCATAGGGAAATACCGTCGCTATTGTCGGCAGTTCTATCCGGAGCTTCAGCCGGAAAGGCCGGGAGCGGGCACGGTCAAATCCATTAGCCCTTCGCTTTCCTGAACCCCCAACCATACATGATACTCCCGTAATGGTTGAACGCCCGTCTTGCCTCGGGATCGTCGAAGGGATAGTCCGCACCGATCTGTGTTGCAGCGGCAAGCCCGCTAACAAAACAGGTTTCCTGGCTATTGATCAGCGTATGGGCCCCACAGTGCCAGGTTTGCCTTTTGCCCTGAATAAGTCGGAACAAAGGAACGAGCAAGGCGACGTGGCGCACGTCATGCACAATGTGTTGGAACCACCACTTTCCGATGATCTTCTTCCCGTCGATTTCGCTGATGGGGTTGTAGGTCACCAGACAAGGCTTGTCGGACCGATTGGCCCATGGTTGCTGGTTGTGCATGATGTAGGTGATTTCATAATTGTCCGGTCGGGCGCCGTATTGCTCGATATGATTGCTCCGCGTTTTCAGGGGCTTCACTGCGTTGTCCGGAAGGACTGAGGCGTCCGAGTGCACGACCGTATGGTTGTGCAGTTCGCTCTCGTACCGGATCGACGAGAGAATATAGCGCTCCAGCATCGTGGGCTTGTCGAGGATCATCAGCGTCTGGTTCGCGTTGCAGGCGAAGATCACCTCGTCGAACGTCTCCTGTACGCCGTCTTCGTCCTCGACCACGATGCCGGACGACTGGCGATACACCTTTCGGACAGGCCGGTTGAGGTAGATCTTGTCCCGGAAATTGGCCGACAGGTTTTCGTAGATGCGTCGTGTTCCCTGGTCCCACGTCTGCATGGGCGTGGCGCTTTCGATATCGAAGAATTCGAGATACCGCGTAAAGAGAGACGCCGGCATATCGAACACATTTGTCGCCATCAGGAAGTTGACGAACATGGGCTTCAGTATCTTGTACCGGAAGTCCCCGGAAAAACCGGCCAGATTCAGAACCGTTCCCATGCTGATATAATTGAACGGATTGAGGGCGTTCAGCAACTTCGACTGGGACCGGCTCAGCCAACCGAACCAATGCAGACGCCTCAGGATTCGTTGAAACTTCGCAATCTCGGATTGCAGCTGATCCCTGATCTCGGAGTCGAAATCGTGGGCGTAGACACGGCCGCGGTACTTCACGCTGTAGCTGAACCTGGTATCGATCAGTTCGATGCCGAACTTCTTCAACAACAACAGGATGTGGTGATACACCGACGGAATACAGGCGGTGACCGAAATGTCGAAGGGAATGGAGCTGCCGTCATCCTGCGGCATATCGGCAGTGATCGCATTCCCGCCAATCCGGTCCTGAGCCTCAAACAGCCGGAACTCGAATCGGTCCGGGGCGTGATCCAGCGCCCACGCGGCCGCCAGCCCTGATATGCCGCCGCCAACAATAGCTATGCGCCGCGGCATTGTTCTTCTGCCACCGGTTGTTCCAGCGCCCATCGCGCGTCAGGCGCGTAGCTCGCGCCTCTGCTCGGCGATGTGGAACTTCAGCTTCTTGCTCGGTTTCATCGACGGCAACGGGCTGAACCGGAGCTTGTAGTTCGCGGGGGACACCTTGAGCGTAAAGTAATGCGCGACCATAAGCACATTGACGGCCAGTTGCAGGTCCATCCATCGGGAGCCAAGACAGGTGTGCGTGCCCAGCCCGTACGGCGCGTAGCCGGGACTGTGGTGCTCATTACGCGAAGGTAGATAGCGGTCGATATCGAATGTTAAGGGGTCAGGAAAGACATCGTCCATGTAATGCGCGGCGGTCTGGGCAATGTAGATCTGTGACCCGACCGGTAGTTCGTAGCCCTCGACCACACACGAATTCATCACGGTTCGTAGAGACATCGGGACAATTGGGTACATGCGCAGGCACTCTATGAGGAAGCGATGCGTGACGTCGATCGCGGCTGGGGTGAAGTCCTCTCCCTCCGGATCGCCATTGTCGAACAGGGCATCGGCTTCACTTTGGATTTTGGAGTAGAGCGCCGGTTGTGACGCCATGGCATACAAAGCAAAACTGAACGCATCACCAAGGTACACGCTGGCAACCAGCGCTACTGAAAGAGCGAAACGTAGATTCGACTCCGGCATCAATTGCGGATCGCTCGCGTGCAGGCTTAACCAGTCATCCGCAAGGTCCCGCGGACATCCCGACCGCTGGGCCGGTGTATGGACACCCTGGACCCGTTCCAGCAAGGTGTCGATAACTTTCGCCCGGTGCTTCATTCCCGGGGTTTTCAGCATGAATTTGGGCAGGGCTTTTAGGATGTGGGTGTTGAGCGCTCGTTCCTTGTAGACGACTAGATCGTCGATGATATCTTGCGAATCAACGCTGAGGTGGAGAGGTGAGATTTGCGCGTTAATCATTCGTCGGCACAGGTGCGTTGCAGAGAAGGAGTCTCCAACCGTCCAATTCGCCATATATTTACGAGCATGATGGTAGACTTGGTCCACCTGACCTCCCAGTCTCCCGCGTGAATAGGCCGGCCCCATAGCCTTGCGAAGCCGGAAATGATCGCCGCCATCCAGGGAAGGTAATACGCCAGACGCACCATAGACTTTCTCGAAGTCGGCAAAATAGTCCTTGGCTCTCAGGTACATCCGCCCGTGCCGATGCACCCAGCGGTTTGTCCGTGGCCCGGCCAGGAAGATCATGGGTTTCGCAAACGGAGGGCGGATCTCAAACACCGGGCCGTACTCTTGGGTAAGGTCCGCAAAGAGCGCGGGAATGTTGCCGACGCGAATATATGGATTGAGCAGCAACTTGCTCAGGGAGACAGCCGGAATCTTCTTCGCCAGGGCGGAACGTCGAAGCAGCGGGCCGGCGAGGTTGTGTTCGACCGCAGCAGCGATGGACCGGCCGATTAAGTCCATCTTGCAGATGAACTCGATGCGCGCCTCTGCCTCGTCATCGAGTTGAAACATGAAGCGAAAGACGTCGCAGGTGTTGATGAGACAGATAATGATAATATCTCTCGGGTCAGGAATCTCGTTGTTGAAGATTGCATTGTTGATGCGCGTTTTGACGAATTGAATCGCCGTGCCTTCTGAGGAGCTGTCGAACACTTCCGTCTGCCAGGCAGTGCGAGCCAGCGTATAGAACCCGCCTTCGTGGTGTTCCAGGACTTTCAGGTCAACCAAACGATCCAGAACCATATCAATGATCGACTCCGCACGGGGAGCGAGCCGTTCGATCCAGTACTGGGTGTTCCGTTGGACTGGTTCGGCTGCTATTTCCTTCAGGACGGGGTCCAGAACGGGGTTGCCCGTTTCCGCCTCGTCCACCAGGAACAGGGATTCCTCATCCGTATCAATACGAGACCTGAGTGAAAGCTCCGCGATCACGGCACCGATCACGGCGCAGTTCAAATCCCAGCCAGGCACCTGATGGAAGTAGCCGGTCTCCTCGTTGAGGAGCATCAGAATCAGTTCTTGGGTCAAAGTGAGTGGATGGGTTGTCACACCCTCTTCAGTAACAGCCATCATTGGCCTCCCTGCAGTATCTTGATACGGTAAGGCCACTTGCCCTTGCTGTATTATACCTCTCCGATTCAGGGAGGGACAAGGCTTATTCTGCAAAGTATGAGTTGGTTGATCCCGTGAAGACGCGAATCCGCAGTTGCCATGGGTTTTGCCTTTGTGGGTTTTTCCCAGGATTCACGGGACGGCAGGGACAGGTAAATCGGCCAAACTAATTGTGCGGAATTCCCAAATCTGGCTCGGGATTGTGGTGCGCCTGATAGATATAGGCGCGGTTTTCGTTTTCACAAACGCCCCGTCTCACGAGCTCACGAACCCCTTCTCTCAGCCGAGGAAGATAGCGAAATTCATAATCCTCGTAGCTCATTTCCCTGCGTCGCGCGCGGCAAGTAAAAAGCGCTATAAGTTCCTCCCTATCCAGCTCTCCAGAAAAGTCCATGTAATAGTGGTCAATCAACCTGTCAATCCGGCCGAGTTGTAATAATATAGCAATCTCGAAGAGAGAGGTTCCCTTGAACACAGCGCCGTGCCAGCGAGCCCATTCACGTTTTTGGGATGCTTGCAGTTCCGGCAATCGGTCGTGAGTGACGCCAGGGAAATAATGGTGCGCCAGGTGATCGTCCTCTCCGAAAGAGTCGTCATGACCCTCCAGGATCGTGATCGCGGTTACGTGATTGATATTCCGTCCGGCGGCGTCGTACTCCAGGAACGCGTGTTGCGCCAAATTGATCAGTGCGAGGAAGGACGACATCGCGAAGAGCGGTTGGAAATAGATAAAGAACAGGAACACAAGCGCTGATGACACGCTGGACCCCGTGGCGAGCAACAGTGCGAGGATCGCCCCTGGTACATACGCCCAATAGATGAGCATTCCCCGGCGCAGCTTGGCATACGCTGTGTCAATCCCCGGATGCACGCCGCGCTGCCTGCGAAACTCGGTAAGACTGCTTAAACCGGTCATGTACACAAGCAGACGCCATTGGAACAGCAGCAAGTCGCTGAACTTCGTCCGGTCGATATCCCACATATAAAGCGGGTCTGCCTTGCCGCCGTCCAGACGGTGGTGGAGCAGGATATGAGACGTGGAGAAGATATGTGGCACGATGCCGTACCACACACCGACCCGGTTTTCGAAAATGTTTCCGATGTGTCTGCCTATCCACGGTCGGTACATACGGCCTGCGGCCACGTGGCCTTCACGATGTGCAAAGGTGTAGGCGGCGCCCATGCCGCGACCACCGAACCCCACCCATGCGAAGTAATAGAGCGCCACGAGCCACCACGGTAATGACCCAAACCAGATTTGCCAGCCGAAGACCGTACCGAGGGATATTGCGGCTCCGACTGTGAGAAATATTGCCGTTGCGAAATAGTCGACATGCACTGCCCTCCGATAGACGTACGTGGCGGCGAAGCGCCGTAACGCCGGGGAGCGGTCGAGCAGGGAGAAAACGGGCCGCACAATGCGATGCAGCCCCATATGGAAGAGCCAGCCCTGGATTAACACGGGTGCTCCCCAACACACCGCAAAATTCAACGTCAGCAATGTACCGAGGAATTTCCGCAGTGCGACGAGAAAGCGGACGCGGTGGTCAAGCATACGTAGAGCGGCCGAGGTCATCGTGTGTGGCCCTTAATCGTTGTCTGAGGAATAGACCCTAGCACGCGGTGAGCTATAGTGGAAAGTAGTGTTCGAGAGAGCTTGAACCCGACGGACTCCTGATACACAAGTGTTCCCCGCCTCTAATTAGGACAGTTGGTCTTCCAAATTGGGACAAACTTTTCCGAAATCAGGACAGCACCGAAGACCCAAGGCCGTTGCCCAAAACGAAGCAAATGTCAAAATAGGACAGTCCAGGTTTCAAAATGGGACACCGCAGGGAAACTAGGACACCCCGCATGAAGCTGGGACGGGACCGACCAGGGGGTTGGCAAAATAACGTCGGCCCCTGTGCTACGCCAGAGGCCGGGTTGCTCCACATTTAATGCCATCATGGCCACGATTCGAGCTGATGGCGTATCCCAACTGACCCCAGTCTGGTTTGTGTGGGATGGTGAACAATTCATCATCTTTGTCCTCATAAACGACCGTTTTTGAGAATAGTATCTTTTTTAAAATCTGATCCTGGTGGTCCTCTTTGGTCTTAATCGGCAGTTATGGTGTAAAATTGTCGGCAGTATTTACGAAACTTGTGCAGTTCCCCATCGGAAGAGCAAAGTGCGGGTGATTCCACATAGCGGCGATGATTCCATATTGCGATGTCTTTCTGAAACTCTTTAACCGTTTCGTACAAGATGATCTGCTGGGCAAATCTAAGACCTAACCAGTCGCCAAGTTTACGGAACATATGAAAGCGTGGCTCATGACTCGGCAGTGATATTTTTTTAAGTTGGATGGCAACAAAGGCTTCGATGTAATCACCATCTATCGGGACAGGGAGGAACCAGTTCCGAACCTTCACGCTATATGTTTTTGACTCACTATCAGTGTATACAAATCCCAACCCCCATACATGAACGGTGGCAGAAGCTGGCCGGTTGGGGATATTCACCCCAATGTACTTCGTGCTCGCCCGAAAACCGGAGTAGTTCAATTCCATGCATCCCACCGTATCGCAGCAGAGGTGCCGCGGCTGTATCCGGTAATACCGATACACTCTTACCCCGCCGCCGTCGACGCTCGTTCCCAGGCAAGGGAGACTCGCGTCGATGGGGACTTCACCGAGCAGCCAGCCGATGACGCTTTACCTGAATGCGGCACTTGCCGTGCGGACGGAGCGACGGGTATGAGGTGATCCTCTCGCGGCTGTCTCCGACCGGATAGCGGTCGAATTCGGCACAGTGCAGGAGCGTGGCCAGCGTCACCGCCGTCTGATCCTTGGAGAATGAGTCTCCGAGACAGGAATGCGGACCGATTCCAAAGGGAACGAATGCGCCCTTCTGCTCGGATTCGAGCCGCGGCGGCAAGTGCCGCTCGGGTTCGAATTGCTCGGGGTTCGCGTAGTAGTCCGGGTCGTGGTGAACCACCCCCGGAGCCAGCCACAGCGACGTACCGGCGGGTACCCAGTGACCCTCGAATTCGAATGAGTTGCACGCCGTGCGCAGGATGACCGGCGTGATGGTGCGGCAGCGCATGACCTCGGCAAGGAACGCGTACGTCATCTCCAGTCCGCGAATGCCGTCAGCATCGGCCAGCCCCGATGCAAACGCTTCATCGGCCTCGTGCTGGAGCATTTCGGCGTACCGTGGTTCTGCCAGCAAGCGGAGCAGAGCGAACCCCAAGGTACCGGAGATGGGGTCCAGCGCCTGGATATATGGGGCGATCACGGAGGAGATGAGATCGGTCTCCGGGAGGAAGTGCGGATCGCGCCTGTGTATCTCCAGGAACTCATCGATCAGGTCGCGAGGGCATCCCTCGCGCAGTTGCGGGTCGTGTAGCTCCACGGCCTGGCGGAAGAGTTCCTTGATTCTGGGACGCACCTTTCGCAGCCGGTACTCACGCATGAACTTCGGCCGGTCCTGACGCATGGCGATAACGAGTGAGTCGAACCAATACCTGAGATCGTCGACGAATTCGGTTGGCGCGAGCCCGGTTGCGATGGTTCCGAGTTGCGGAATCGCGATCTCCTGCATTGCCGGGTAGACTGAAAGCGGTCGGGCGGCGGGCCAGGACGCAACGACACGACGGGCGACGTCGATGAGCGTCGGCAGGTTGTCTGCAACGGTCATCCTGGCGTAGCCGGCGTGGGTGATGCGGCGAAGTTTAATGTGATCGTGACCGTCCATGGAGATGATCGACCGGTCGGTCTCCATGGCGTCGCAGAAATCGGCGAACGACCGGTTGCTGCGCAGGTGCGTCTGCGAATATTTCATCACGAACGCAATCGCCTCCCTACCCCCCATGACCACTATCCGGTGACCCGGTGCTCGGAGACTAAAAATCGGCCCGTACTGTTTGTACAGCCCGTCGAGGTATGCCTGCAGGTCGCCGCTCATGCCCAGCGCGTTGCCGAGGATCGGCAGCCCCGGTACCTCAGGTATCGGTTTGAATTCTCGGCGCGAGGGCTTTTGCGCAGCCAGATCGTCGGCGGTCACCTGCTGAGCGGCGCGGCAGAGCGGGTTAGGCGGCCTCATCTTCTCGATTTGACCTCTAACCTTGTCGAACTCGGCTGCGCTCAGGATGAGCCTGAAGACACCGCAGGCCTCGGCGAGACCTATCAGGTCGGCATCCCGAGGATCCGGAACCTCGCCGCTGAAGAGCGTCCGCATCACCCGGACGCGGACTTCATCCGCGCCGCGGTCTGCTGCCTCGGGGTAGCGCCGCGAACGTGCTACCTCAGAAGTGAGGAAGAAAAGGTCGCCCGGTATCTGCTCCAGGATCCCGCGCTCTACGAGCCGATCCAAGCTGGCATCGGCGATCTGCGAGCCCGACTGAAGCCCTATGCGCTGCACCCAGTATTCAGGAGAGCCGGACGGTTCACTCGATGCGACTTGGGCCAGCACCGGGTCCGCCACGGGGTCGCCGGTCGGCGACGCATCGACTACAGACAGACTGTCGGGCCCGGTCTCGATGCGATTGTGATGGGCTAACTCCAGCAGGACGGCGGCCGCCAAACCGAAGCCCATCGTTCGCCCCCGAAGCGGGCAGAGGCTTCCGGAGGTGTCGTCATGCATCAGCAAACAGAAGTCTTCGGCGAAGCTCAGAGTCCTCATTTCCAAGGATGTAGCCTCCATCGTACACACTTTTTAAGGGGTCCCTGATGGAAAATACACAGAATCCGGTCACTTGTATAGCAAAATCGAGCCGATGGTGAAATCATGAAGTTTCGCAACTATTGTACGCAGTTCTATCCAGAGCATGCGGGGAAAGGGTGCGCCCCACAGAGCTTTCGGCGGGGTGCCGCGAACAAACCGGCAGTCGGATTACCTTCCGAACCTTTGTCGTGATGCAGCGGGATTGCCGTTACCAAAATTACGGGTAGGCGAGCCGCAAGTCCGGCAGGCTGCTAGCTGCGCGAATTCGGCCGCCGCTGCATCATTACGCGCGCAGGCACTAGCTCGCGGATCGGACGTGTACTGAGGTGTCGGGGACACCAGAATTACCGCGCGGAGAAATCAGGCGCAGTTGGATCGCGTATAACGCCGGAACGACCATCATAAGGATGGCCGTGGTGAAGAGAATGCCGCAACCGAGCGAGGCGGCAAAGGGGATCAGGAACTGAGCCTGAATGGAGCGTTCCAGAATGAGGGGTGTGAAGCCGAGGAATGTCGTCACGGAAGTGAGCATAATCGGACGAAAACGCCCCTGAGCGCCCTCTATGATTGCAGTCCGCACTGGAGCGCCTTCCCTGAGTTTCTGATCGATGAAATCAATCATCACCAGGGAATCGTTCACAGCCACGCCGCTGAGGCCGAAGATACCCATAAAGGATACAGCGCTCAGGGCTACTCCCAGGACCCAGTGCCCCAGGATCACTCCGATGAACCCGAACGGGAGGACGGCCATGATGATGAACGGTTTGGTATAGGAGCGGAGGGGGATGGCAAGCAGCGCAAAAATCATGAGTAAGGCAATCGCAAACCCACGATACAGCGCACCCAGGGACTCGAGTTGCTGTTGTTGTTCCCCTCCAAATGTATATGTCAGGTCCGGGTACACGGCGGTCAGGTCCACGAGAATCGAATCGACCAGGATGCTGTTGGCTTCGTCGCCGGAAATCACCGTAGGGTCCACGTCCGCCGTGACCGTGACGACACGCAGACCATCCCTCCGTCGAATGGCCGGTGGCGACATGCCCGAGTTCAGCGTGGCCACACTGGTAACCGGGACCTCGGCCCCGCTCGGCGTACGCAGCAGGTATCCTTCGACATCGGTGATGGAATTCCGCTCATCAGCGGGCAGGCGCACGTAGACCCGGACCTCTTCCCGGCCGCGCTGCACCCGGACGGCCTCTGCCCCAAAAAACGCGGCGCGCGTCTGCCCGGCCAACTCTTCAAGCGTGAGACCCAGGGTCCGCGCTTCCGGCCGCAGCTCAAGTTGAACTTCCGGGATACCCGGGGTGTGATCCGAACGTATGTCGTAGACGCCTCCCACTCCACGGAGACCATCGACCACGGTGTCTGCGATCTGGGCGAGGCGCTCCGGATCAGGATGCGACAGCACGGCCTCGACCGGATTGCCCAGGTCGATGAGCTCGCCGCTGAAGGTGATGCCACGCACGTAGGACAGCACACCCACCTCCTCTCGCCATGCCTGCACGAACGCTACGGTGGAGATCTGCCTTTGCTGCGCGCCCAGGAGTTTGAATTCGATGGTGGCGATATTGGCTTGCGGATTGAGAGTGGGCTCCGGATTGAGTCCCCCACCCTGGACTCTTGGCCGCTGTCCGACAGTCACCGTTACGCCGGTCAGCAGCGGAGGCGCATCCTCGGGCCGGTCGCGCGAAAGTCGTTCGATGACTCGGTGGCCCGCGGCCTCCAGCTCCTTCGCCACCTCGTACGTCCTGGACGCGGTCGTCCCATCGGGCATGTCCAGAGTGACCGTTGCGTAATCCCCCTCGACGTCAGCGGCCAATGTGGTAGGGACGATACCCGCCGGCAGCAGAGAGATACTTAATATGAGCATTCCTACAGCCCCCGCCATCGTCACTCCGGGCTGGTCCGTCGCGAACCGCAGCACCCGACCCAGAGGGCCTTGCACGAACCTGTTCAGCAAAACGTCCACACGGCCCTGGAGCCGTGTGAAGAACCGATCGAAAGCGTTCGTGGGCACCCATTCCGGGCCGCGCAGATGGGACAGGTGGTTAGGCAACACCAGCAGCGATTCGACCAGAGAAACCAGCAGCATGGCGATCATGATGACCGGCAGTGCCTCCCATACCTCACCGACGCCACCGGGGATGAATAGTAGCGGGACGAACGCCACCACCGAAGTGAGGACTGCGAACGTCAACGGCACTTTTATCCGACGGACGCCGCGGATCGCCGCCACGACCCCGGGTATTCCCCGCTTGCGTTCGTACTGAATGTGCTCGGCTACGACGATCGCATCGTCGACGACAATACCTATGGCGAGGACAAACGAAAACAGGCTGATGGTGTTGATCGCATAGTCGAGTGCCAGCATGACGGCCAGGGCACCGAGACCCGAAACGGGGATGCCGACGGCGACCCACAGGGCAAGCCGGATTTCGAGAAACAGGCTCAGTGAGATCAACACCAGCAACAGGCCCAGAATACCGTTCTTGAGGAGAAGATCGGCACGTTCCTCATATGCCTGGGATTCGTCATTCCAGATGGTGATGCCCACACCGTCTGGCAGAGCCGGTACCACCTTATTCGCCAGGTGCTCTCGGACGGTCGTGGCGACATCCATCACGTGCTCATCATCGACCCGGTAGACTTCGACGAATACAGCGGGATGGTTCTGATGCCGGACAATCAGGTCGGTTTCCTGAAAACCGTCGCGAACTGCGGCGATATCGCCAAGGCGCAAAACTGTACCGTCACTGCCGCTGAGAAGGACGATCTCTTCGAAATCCTGTTGGTCGTAGTTCTGGCCGAGGGTCCGGACCCGCACCTGGGATTCCCGAGTATCGATACTGCCGGCAGACAAGTCCAGGGAACTGCGATGAATCGTATTGGCGATGTCGGTGAGTGTCAGCCCAAGGGCTCTCAGCCGATGCAGCGGCACCTCGATAGAGATCTCGTATTTCCGAACCCCACTGACCTCGACCTGGGACACGGAGGGAAGCGTCGTGAGTTCATCCTCGATCCGGTACGCCAATTCCTTTAGCGAGCGCTCGGGCACATCACCATAAACAATGAGCCGCATCATGCTCTGGCGGTTGGTCATCTCCCTGAATTGGGGACGTTCGGCACTGGCAGGGAAAGACTGAATACGATTGACGGCAGACTCGATATCGTCCAACGCCTCAGCCATGTCCGTTCTGGAATCCATTTGAATTCGCACGGATGCCATACCCGGGGCCGCGACGGACTTGACCGCCTTTACATCATCCAACCCGCTGACCTGATCCTCGATCTTGGCGATGATCGACTCCTCCACCTCCTCCGGAGTGGCGCCGGGATAGGGCATCGAGACTTCGACATGGTAGAAAGGGAACGTGGGCCACGCTTCGCGCTCCAGGCCGGTCAGCGACACCAGCCCGGCGGCGATGATCGCCCACATCAGCAGAGTGGCGGCGACACTGTTGCCAGCCATGTAGGCGATCGGGCCGGATGGTTCCTGGTGATTGCCGTTGTCAGGACTCATGGAGTCGGGTCAACTTCCGTCAGGACGCGCATGCCTTCTGTGGCAAACCGGATTCCACCGGTGATGACGGCCTGGCCACTTGCGAGTGTGCCGGTCACATATACCTCGTCGTTGGTACGTTGCAGTACCTGTACCGGAACGAGACTCACCACGCCGCCATCGTTCACGATCCAAACCTCGTTGCCGGATTGGAGCGCCGCCCGCGGCACCCGGTAGTATCCATCCAATTCCTGGCCGTGGATTTCTACATCTACGAATTTGCCTACCAGCAAGGGGGGGCGATCATCGACAACATCGGAGCCGTCCGTCCGGACACCAGCGGTAAACGGTTCGGGTACCCGCACGATCACGTCTATCGTTCGCGTTTGTTTGTCCAGGGATAACTCGCCCCGGTCCACATACCCCTCCCAGGTGTAGCTCCCATCCCCGTACTGGGCGACCACCCGGGCCGCCCCCCGTCGTACCCCGTCACCCGCCCTGAGATCCCAAAGTCCCGCGATCAGTGCCGCGTCGGAATCGGACAAGGGCACGACGACCTCCACGGCATCCGAAGCGAAAAGCCGGCCGACGGTCTGGCCGGCGGCGACGATTTGTCCTACGTCCACGGATTCTTCGCGCACAAAGCCGTCGAACGGCGCAGTGACCCTGGTCCTGGACAGGGCGAGATTGGCCTCGGCCAGCCGGGCCTCGTCACGGCTCAGCGCGGCACGCGCCGCGTTCAATTGGGGCTCCCTCAGCGTGAGAGGATTCGCGGCTGACGTCGCATCCGCATCTCCCTGTCCGGCGCTATACAGCTCGTATTGGGCCCGGGCGATTTCGGCTTTTTCCTCCTCCTCAAGGAGGGCTACCCGTCGGGCGGCGAGATTGGCCTCGGCTTCCCGCACCCGGTACTGATAATCGACCTCTTCGATGCGGAAGATCGTTTGGCCCGCCGTGACCCGTCCCCCGCTCTGGAATCCCGGATCCACCCAGTCGATTTTCCCCCCCACCTGCGGTGCGATACCGATCTCGGCGCTTGGCCTCACGGTACCGGATCCGTAGACCGGTATGGGACCGCTACCGGCCGAAACCAGGTCGGTCTGCGCGAACGGGACCTGGGGCGGGAGTTCAGTGCGGGTCGGTTCGGGTGCCAGTGAAATCAAAAAAGTCGCCAATGCCACGGAAACACCGAGGATGACGCCGGCAATGACAAAGCTGGCAATGCGGGACATGGTGATTTACTCCGGGGCGCTCGCAAGCAGACGCGGTTGAAAGAGGGAACGTGTCCCGCATCGGCCAGTCGAGGAAGGACACGTTCCCTCTTTGGTGTCAGGAGCTGCGTGACTCTGCTGGATGGCTTCCCCTTCGTTGAAAGAGTAAACGTATCCCGCTTTTTTGTGTGATTGGAGGACGCGTTTACTCTTTGCGGTCCATGCGCCTCCCAGCGCGCGGTGCAGTACCAGACGCGCCTGCCCCAGGTCACGCTGCGCCGTTGCCAGCGCGGATTGCGCGCCCAGGAGGGTGTGCGTCGCCGCCAGAAAATCCTCATAGCTACCCACTCCGGAGGCATAACGCCGTTCCTGCAACGCCGTTTCGGCCCGAGCCTCTTGTGCCCGGGAAGCCAGCAAGGAATGCCGGCGGCGGTTGGCCTCCAGCCCTGCCAGGGCGGCCTCGACCTCGTTGACTGCGCTGACCACGGAACGCCCGTAGGCGGCGGCCGCTTCATTCAACCGGGCCTCGGCGAGATCAACATTGCTGCGTAGCCGTGAACCCTGAACTACGGGGCCAAGCAGGTTGAAGCTCAGGTCCCGGAACCATTGATCTGGGTCGAACCACTTGCCAGCCTCGGTACTTTGCAGCCCGATGGAACCGTACAGGGATAAGCTTGGCAGCAAATCCGCGCGGCGTGCGCCAACGGTGTAGCGGGCCGCTTCCATCCGCTGCCTTGCCGCGCTGATGTCGGGCCGCTGGGCCAGGAGGTCGGCCGGAATGCCTGCCGGAACCGGGTCGAGCGCGGCGGAGGGCGTCAGAGAATCGGGCAACATGCCCGCGAGGTCCGCATGGTAACCCCCCAGGAGCACCCAGAGTCGGCCTTTCGCGTCCACCAGCAGCGCTTCGATTTGCGGCAACCTGGTTTGTGCGTTGCTCAGGTTCTGCCGCGCCGTATAGAGGGCGCGTGCATCGGTCAGCCCGCGGTCGTAACGAGACTCGGCCAGGGACGCCCGCTGCTGAAAGATTTCCACGACTTCGCCGGCCAGCCGCTGCTGGTGGCGCAGGTCGACGATCTCCAGGTAGGTGCGCACAGTTTCGGCCAGCACCCCCATGCGGGCAGTCAGGTAGTCCGACTCTGAAGCCAGCCGCTTGGCGGCGGCGGCGCGCGCGTCGTTGCGATTGCGCCCCCAGAAGTCTAGTTCGTAGGAGATGTCAAGACCCAGGCTGTAGGTCGTCAGACCGATCCGGTCGGGGAGCTCGATGCCAAAATCGCGGTATACGTCGGAACCCACTCCCAATTCGTCCAGGTGGGCGGCAATACCCGCATTGGTAGGTGTCTCCGTGTCGGTGATACCCAGCGAAGGCTGAAGCAGCGGAAACGCCGGGGCTTTGACGATACGCTCCCGCGCCCTGGCCTGGTCGACCCGGGCGACCGCCTCGGCCAAGTCGAAGTTCGAGGTCAGCACCGCTTCGATGACTTGGTCGAGAACCGGATCGGCGAACGCCTTCCACCACTCCAGCGGCTCGTATGAGCCGGCAACTTCACTTTCGGCAAACTCGTCGGGTAACTCCGTCACTGCTTCGAGAATCGGGGGAATGTGATTTGGTGTCAGGGAGCAAGAGGCGATGAGACAGCCGACGATGACCGGAAATAACAGTTTGGTTGATCTGATTGGCATGCCGCTGACCCGACAAAATGTAACGTGGTGTTCCGAGGTGTCCGCCTAATGGGAAAAGCATCATCGCGAATTTGCGGGTTCGTTTCAAGCGGTTCGGCGCATCTCCTCCAAAGAAGCCAATCCGAGCGCGCTTGAGGGCGTGCATGGCTGGCGTCATGGCTTTGATACGAGAAGGAGGAGTCCGAAGATCACCGCGTTGCTGTTACGCTTCGGGCTTGCGGTAGAATTCAACGTAAAATTGAACCGTCCCTTCGGGCTGGACAGAATGGACAACTTCAGGGGCAATAATGCCGACATGCTCAGAGTCCAGGAAAAACGCCTGGTTGATGGGCTCTGCTACGACATACCTGAGCTGTCCGGCCAGGACCTGAATCTTTGCCCACACGCCCGGTTTCGTGGCGTGGGAGGAGGTCAGCCCGGCCGGAACGGACTCAGCCTGAAAAACAGCCGTTCGCTTGTACGGCCTGAAGTCATCGGGCAGTTCGAGCGCGTCACACCGGACGCAGTTGAGGGCCGCGCCAAGCTTGGACGCCCGGCCATCTTCGGTGACGACCCAGGGTCGGTTTTCAAACGGTGGGTTGTGGCGCACATGCTGCCCATGACCACAGGCGAGGGCGGCGACCCAGTCATTCTTTGAGTCACGATGAAAGCCGACGATTTTTCTCTGCATAGGGCATGCACGCGCTAGTTGTGAATAACCGCCCGTTGCGCGCGACAAAAAAACCGGAACCGCATGCCCATGGCCAGCAACAGATAGCCGAGCCACAAGAGGAGCACAGCCTGATCAAGAGGCGAGGGAAGAAGCTGCCGCTGGAGTGCGGCGTGACATGCCATCAGACCGGTGCCGATGTAATTCAGCACGCCGGCCCAGTGGCCGATGGGATTGGACACGAGCGCGAGAGCCGTGTCTCGCCTGGAGAGCCACCACGAGTCAAGCGTATACTGGCCAAAGGCGCAGCCAACCGCGCACGGAATCCACCACGGCACAATGCCGCTATACGCCAAATAGGTCAGGGTCACGAGCAGGAAGGTAATATCCGCCAGATTATCGAATATCTTGCCCCAGTCCGAACTCAGGCCCAGCGCCCTGGCAACCGGACCGTCGTAGTAATCGCTGGCGCATAGCACCACAAAGAGCCCGCCAACGCAGCCCGCGCGGAACAGACTTGGCTGCTGGCTGCTGTATTCGATGGCGAGGAGAAATACCGGGGTCAGGACGAGTCGCGCACCGGTGAGGAGGTGGGCAAAATTAAACGGCCGGTGGTCGGGCGGAAGAAGGACTTTTGTCTTGACCGAATGCTCCACCATGACGCCTAAGTCTAGCCGGGAAAAGCGAGAAACGGAACCGCCGCCATGGTCCCGTCAGTCTTGCTCGGGTTATGGTTCTTGACTATCCTTGCCCTTTCAATAAGGCAAAGCCAGTGAGTCGCAAGCAGGTGACAATCTATACGGATGGGTCTTGTCTCGGAAACCCCGGACCCGGTGGATACGCGGCTATTCTGGATTACAAGGGGCACCGCAGAGAGCTGTCAGGCGGTTTCAGGCGAACGACGAACAACCGTATGGAGCTGTTGGCCGCTATTGAGGGGTTAGCTGCCTTAAAGGAGCCGTGTGACGTCACCCTGCATAGCGACTCCGAATATGTAGTCCGTGCGATGCGTGAGAAATGGCCCTATACGTGGAGAAAGAAGGGGTGGCGGCGTAATGGCAAAAAAAGCGTTGTCAACCGTGATTTATGGGTCGAATTGATGGAGATGTGCCGCAAGCACGATGTACAATTCAAGTGGGTGAAAGGCCATGCCGGGCATCCCGAGAACGAACGTTGCGACCAACTTGCCATGGCTGCTGCGCAGACGCCCGACCTCCCTGCCGATGAAGCCTACGAACGCGATCTGTCCAATACCGCGGTTCCAGCCTAGTCGCTTCGACCCTTTAGGCTAGATGATGCGCTCGGGACGAGGGAATCTCTCCTATTGTGCTTCCGGTGCTGTCCCCGGTATTTCCACCTTTTGCGCCTCGGCCGACTCAATCTTGAGGACTTTGACGGCAAAGAACAGCGTCTTTCCGGCCAGTGGATGGTTCAGATCAACAATAACCGTATTCTCTTTTACCTCCGCGACCTGGACGAACATCATCTGGCCATCCGGGCCTTGTCCTTGGAGTCTTTTTCCGACGCTCCGAGCCTCTTCGGGGATATTCTCCTTGGGCACTTCCTGGAAGCGATTCGGGTCAACCTCGCCATAGCCCTCCGCTGGTGCAACTTCGACATTCTTCGCATCTCCGACCTTGAGCCCTATCAATTGCTTCTCCAGACCCGGAATGATTTCTCTGGCACCGTGGGTATAGACCAATGGAGATTTCCCCACATTCGTGTCAATAACCGTCTGGTCGGCGAGGGTAAGCGTATATTCGAGCGACACGCGCTTACCCTCGTCGACCGTGTCTTGGGCGTAGCCTGAGGTCGCCAACAGGAACCCAAGACCGAGCGTGATAATGAAAATTCTCCATTTTTCCTGCCCATAGCGTGTCGTCCCCATCGAGAGTGTCCTTCCTGCTATCGTCCATATTGCGTTCGCTATTGGATTGATCGCCATGGAACAGAGACCTCACGGTTGCTCAGTCACGGTCTCAACCTTCAGTATGTGCACATCGAAGAATAATGTTTCTCCGGCCAGCGGATGGTTGGTATCGATAATTATCGTCTCCGCCTTGACCTCGAGAACCTCCGCATAGAGTGGCCGGCCCTCCGGGCTTCTTCCCTCCAGCTTCTCACCGACTTTCCGCCGGTCTTCAGGAATACTGTCTTTCGGCACTTCGATAATCCGTTCGGGATCGTCCGGGCCGTAGACGTCCTCAGGCGGCATGGCAAACTGTTTCGTCTCTTCCACTTTGAGTCCGGTCAGGTGCTTGGAGAAGAACGGGACCCGTTTCTCTGAGCCGTGGATATACACCAGCGGCTCCTTGCCGACGTTCGAGTCAAAAACCGTCTTGTCTTCCAGTGTCACGGTGTATTCGAGCGACACGCGCGTGCCGTCAGCAACCGTCTCCTGCGCGTCCCCAGGGCTAGGTCCGAGGACGGTCAGCACGAGCGCCAGACTCGTTACCGTGAAGAGAGTCCGTCCCTTCCCGTCTCCGTACCGTCTGGTCTGCATGGCCTTTCCTCCTCAAAAAAGAAAGGCACGAGGATACCTGCGTTTGATCCTCGTGCCCTGAGTGCCGTTCCACAAACGTCGCGAGAGACTCGCCCGGGAGTGTGTCGGGCTAAGCGCCAGCATAGCACATCTCGAGCGTCACTCCATACGCGGGGGCTTCAGATTGGAACCCAGGCTGCCCTTGAAGACTTTGAAGAGATGATCGAGGTCCCACGGCCCCGAACTGTAAATCGTCTTTTCGGGCTTGAGATGGGAATACAGAGAGATTTTATAGCCACTCGCCCCAAAGGCCTGCCCGTTAACATACTGGGCTTCATCACTGGCCAGGAAAATAACAATCGGGGCCACATTGGAGGGATCCAGCGGGCTCCCCTGGGCGGAACCGCTGCTCTCCGACAAGCCCATTTCCTGCGCAAAGTTGGCCGGAATCGTATCGGTCATGCGGGTGGCTGCGCCGGGCAGTATGGCGTTGCAGGTAATATTATACTTTGCCAGGGCGTTGGCGCTGCTATACGTCAGTCCGAGGATACCGGCCTTGGCCGCGGCGTAGTTCGGCTGTCCCGGAGCGCCCAGCGCGGACCCGGAAGAGAAGTTGATAATCCGTCCGCTCTTCTGGCGACGCATCAGGGCCGATGCCGGGCGAATCGTACAGTAGTGACCCTTGAGATGGACCGCCACCACCGCGTCCCACTCTTCTTCGGTCATATTGAAGATCATTCGGTCACGCAGAATACCGGCACAGTTGACCAGGATGTCGAGCCGACCGAACGCATCGACCGCGGTCTGAATCAGGTTTTCGCCACCCTGTACGGTGGCGATATTGTCCGTGTTGGCAACGGCCTGTCCGCCCGCCGCCTGGATGTCTTCAACCACCTGCTGCGCCGGAGCTTTGTCTTCCCCCTCGCCGTCGACACTGCCGCCCAGGTCGTTCACCACGACCTTTGCCCCTTCTTTGGCCATGAGCTGGACAATGCCCCGCCCAATACCCCGGCCCGAACCGGTGACGACTGCAACTTTTCCGTCAAGCTTTCCCATGCTGATGCCTCCTTTGTGTCTGGGTTCACGGTGCGGCTCGGTGGCAAAGAGTAAACGTGCCAACAACTATGTAGATTTGGAGGGCACGTTTACTCTTTCTCAGCCTTTTGGCAGCCCGAGCACCCGATCGCCCAAGATATTCTTCTGTATTTCCGAGGTTCCGCCCCCAATCGTCAGCAGGCGGTACCATAACGCGGCACGTGGCCAGCGGCCATTATCAATCGTATAGGGTGAGCCTTGCTCCAGTTGGGCATACGGCCCGAGCAACTCGGTGGCAAACCGGGCGAGTCGCATATTGAGTTCCGAGCCGGCGAGTTTATTGACCGACCCCTCCGGTCCGGGCGGATTGCCTTTGAGGCGTTTACTGAAGCCGCGGAACATATTGTAGGTGATGGCTTTGCATTCAATGGCAAACTGCGCCAATTGCTGCCGCACGGCCGGGTCCTCACAGGCGGGCTGGCCGTTGATTTCCAGCTCTTTACTCACCTTGAGCAACTCGGAGAACTGACGGTGGACGGGCAATCCTGATCCAATCCCGGCGCGTTCGTGCATCAGGGTGGTAACCAGGACTTTCCAGCCTTCATTTTTGGGCCCAATCAGATTGGTCTTGGGAACCCGGACTTCCTCAAAAAAGACCTCATTGAACTCGGAATCACCCGTAATCTGGACCAGCGGTCGAACCGTCACTCCCGGCGTTTTCATATCCACGGCCAGGCAGCTGATCCCCCGATGTTTGGGCGCGTCGGGGTCGGTACGGACGAAGAGCTGGATGAAATCCGCCCGGTGGGCAAAGCTGGTCCAGACTTTCTGGCCATTGATCACAAAATAGTCGCCGTCTTCTACGGCCCGCGTCTGCATAGAAGCCAGGTCAGACCCCGCCCCTGGCTCAGACAGTCCCTCGCACCAGATTTCGTCGCCCGACAGAATCCGGGGCAGATAGCGTTGCTTTTGCTCTTCGGTCCCCCAGTGAATCAGGGTCGGACCCGACATCATCAGCCCGAGCGTATTGGCGAAGCGTGGGGCGTGGGCTCTGTTCAATTCCTGATTGAAGATGAACATTTCCATGAGGCTGGCATTGCGCCCACCATATTCCTCTGGCCAGTGGATACCCACCCAGCGGTCCTGGTGAGCGGTTTTCTGCCACGCCCGCTGATACTCAAAGCGCGCGTCCGCGTCGATATCATCGAAATGCTTGGGGTCGTAGCCGGCCGGCAGATGGCTTTGGAGCCACGCCCGTAACTCTTGCCGAAAAGCCTCCTCTTCCGGGGTGAAGTTGAAATCCATTCCAGTCTCCTTATGCGCCCTAACTTAACCGCTTCATATCTGGGGGTAAAGAGATTGGGGGGACGCGGGTGGGCCGTGAATGAAAACGGACTAGGTTTCGGGATAGATCTGTTCGAGCTGCGCCATGAGGGCGGCCTGCGTGCCGGGCGGAGGCACTGCTTCCTGTGCGTGGTCTTCAGCATCCGACGCGGGTTTTTCGGCACGGGCCTTTTGCAACCGGGCGATTTCCCGGTCTCTGGCAGCCAGTTGCCGGCGTAGATCATAAACCAGAGCTACCAGTTGGCCGTGTGATAAGGCAGTTACGTCAGACTCGGGTTCCACGGCCTTTTTTCATCACAGGCGTGAACCGTTTGCAACGCAACTCTGCTCATTTTTGACAAGTCCTTACCCGCTTGCTACCTCGTCAGCTATGGATGCGACACTGCGTACTGCGCTTGACACTGCCGTTGCGGAAAAATGGGGACGAGAGACTCGGATTACGCGGATTGATCCATTAGCTGGGGACGCGTCAAGTCGGAGTTATGTACGGCTGTCTCTCGGCGGTGGCGGCCCGGATTCGGCGGTCGTTATGCTTCTGGCCGGAAGCGGTCTCGCGCTCTCCTCGGACGAACTCGCCGTGTTCGACGAACCCCTCAAGGAACTGCCCTATCTCAATGTGCATGCTTTTCTTGAGCCCCTAGGAGTGAGCATTCCAGAGCTCTACGTGGATGGCTATCAGGACAGTTTTCTCCTCCTGGAAGACATTGGCGACCTGCCCTTACGTGATGCCGTCCAGGGCCTGCCGTACGCCGAGGTGGAACAGTGGTATCGGCGAGCCATCGATCAGTTGCTGCTCATCCAAATCGAGGGCACTCGTCAGAGAAACGAGCGATGCATTGCCTTTCAGCAGCGCTTTGATAAGCGCCTCTTCTTGTGGGAATTCGAGCACTTTGTCGAGTGGGGTCTGGACAAGCGTGGCCAGAGATCCCTCTCTCCGACAGAGACTCATACCCTGAGCGGCATCTTTGAGGACATCGCCACCCGTCTCGACCGGGCCACCTTTTTTCTCAATCACCGCGATTACCACAGTTGGAATCTATTCGTGCAGCAGGAGCGCATTCGGGTGATCGATTTTCAGGATGCCCTGCTCGCCCCGGCCACCTACGATCTCGCCACGCTGCTCAACGACCGGGATACACCGGAAGTCGTCTCCCCGGAGTTGGAAGAGACGCTGGTCAATTACTACCACGAGTCGTGGAACCACACCGGTGGTGAGCCGCTATCGTCTGAATACGTGTGGGACGAGTATAATCTGTGCCTGCTCCAAAAGGCCTGTAAGGTTGTCGGTCGGTTCTATTATTTGGAATTGGAAAAAGGCAAGAGCGGCTATACGCGCTATATTCCGCCGACACTGGCCACGATCCGCCGGGTATTGGGTCGTCTGCCACAATATCGGTCCCTGCAAGACATTCTGGCGGAGCACTTTCCAGAGCACTTCTCAGAATAAACAGACACCCAATGGATATATAAATTCTATTACAGAATATAGAACTCTTCCCTAAGATATTGTTATTTCTGATAATTCTCAGAATCTCGACTATATCTATTTGAGTCCAGTACTCTGACAGATAGCCGAAGAGCATTTATAAATCCCTGATAAATCAAATCTTTTCCATTTTCCCGAATATTAAGGTCAATTGAGGAACTTTTCCTATAATAGAAAATCCATTAAATAGCGGATAAGATGTAGACTAATGAATTGCGGGAGGACCCTATAATGAAAGAAGATACCTCACATACCGAAGAGCCGTCCATCATTCCCGATCTTACAGAAATAGACACGAGTACACTTTCAAGTCCTACGCTCGCCAGACTGATTGAGGAGGTGCGTAATGAAGAATCGCCCGAAACGCACGCCTACAATCGGACACATAATCGCCACAACCGGGGCCGTTGAATAAGAAGGTCTCCGAGGGCCACAATGTGATAGCAATTGATACGGTCCTCGTAAAAGTTGCCAGCCGCTGCAATATCAACTGTCGGTACTGCTATATCTACAATATGGGAGATACGCGTTGGGCTACTATGCCCAAACGAATCTCCCATGCAACGATTACAGCGTTAGCCAAGGCCCTAGGAGATTTGTCTCGTGCGCAACAACGCCGCTTTGCAGTCGTCTTCCACGGTGGTGAGCCGTTATTGCTTGGCCCCAAGAAACTTGGGGTCCTCCTCGCCGCGCTCCGCAGAGCCCTGCCCAGCGATTATCCCTTTAGCCTGCAAACCAATGGCATGCTTATTACCCAAGAGATTCTTGACCTTTGCTCAGAGTATCGTACGAGCTTAGGAGTCAGCATTGACGGACCACCGGATGTTAACGACCGTTATCGAATAGATCACGAGGGCAAGGGGACCCATAAGAAAGTTCTCGAAGGTATCGAAAAGCTCCAGAATCATCGGGACTCTGACTTTCTTTATACTGGTCTATTGGCCGTTATTGATCCAGAGTCAGACCCCTGTGAAGTCTATAATTTTTTCAAGACACTCAACGCTCCAAGCCTCGATCTCCTTTATCGAGACGGCAATCACTCGCGGCTGCCCTATAGCAAAGCGTCTTTTCAATCTACTGAAAACGGGCGGTGGCTCGCCCAGTTTTTGGATATCTATCTAGCGGACAAAAAACCGCTCAAGGTTCGTTTGCTTGATGATATGATCAAGCTTGTATTGGGTGGTTGTGGAACGAAAGAAGGAATAGGGGCGAACGATTTTGGAATCATCGTTATCGATACTGACGGTTCTGTGACGAAAAATGACACCTTAAAGAGTACATTTAACGGGGCTGATCGTTTTACCAGGCGGTGGTCCGTTTTCACCAACGACCTTACTGAGGTCGCGAATTCGTCCGAGTTTTTAGCGTATCATACGCTCCAACGCCCGACGGCTTCCGCCTGCCTATCTTGCCCAGAGCTGAGTATCTGTGGTGGTGGGATGCTTGTTAATAGATGGCGTGATGATAGCGGCTATCACAACCCATCAGTATACTGTGCCGATCAACTCTTTCTGATCGGACATATACGCAACCGTGTAGCAGACCTTCTCGTTTCACACGAGGTATGAATACACCACTGATGCTCACCGCGGCTGAAGTATCTTCCAAGCCGTTCCCGTATTTCGTTTCTCCTGAAGCTCTTCAGCCGGATGCTAGTCAGAGTATCTTAGCCTGGCTAGAAACCGATGTTCCATGGCAATTGGTCAAGACCGACTTCTATGAACAATTTGAATTCAGCCTGTGGGATGTTCGCTTGCCTCGGAGTCTCAACTTTTTACGTTCTCCTTTTTTTCTGACATCCATCAAAAAGCGTCTTGAGGAGGTATTTGAGGTAGATTTGAAAGATCACCCGGACATCACAGCACATAGGCTTATTCCTGGACAACGTATCCGACTTCATAATGATTTTATTCCCGGTGCCGAGACCCATCGCCTACTCATACAACTCAACAATGGTTGGCAGGACGAAAATGGCGGACTCTTACTCTTCTTTCATAGTGACGATCCCGCCGATATCCACAAGATTTTCCGCCCCCAACACAATAGCGCGGTAGGCTTCGCTCTTACACAGAACTCGTACCATGCCGTCTCAACTATTCACGCTGGTACGCGTTTTACGCTTGTCTATTCATTTATCGAGAGGAGTGGAGGTGGCTAATCTTCTTCAGAGTATCCGAACGGTCTTGAAGAACCGCTCTACTCCGCTGTGGTTCCCCGGCTTAACTGCTCCACTTACGGCACGACGGTGGCGAGCACTGCACCAACAGACGGCTATAACAAAAAATAATTATGGGACGAGTCGCGTTCGTGCTGGCAACGCAGGAGCGCCCCGTCATATTGTAGAGAGCTTGTTGGTGAGTCCTCACATAGAAGACACCGCATCAACTATGTTGATCGAAATTCTTCCAGGAAATGATCGTCGCAAATATCAGGAGATGGGACTTACCTTCTATTCGGTGGCTGAGTTGAAGACGTCTACCATCTTCGATTGCTTACGAGATGCAATCCACATTCTAGCCCATGTGCCAACGTTGCAGAAAACGGTGGACTCGCTGGTTAGAGTTTGTCATATTCTCAAGCCTGAAGACGATGACTATGATGTGAGTCATAGTGACCCATACGTCCCCTTTTCCATATTTATCTCGATCCCACAGCAACGAAAGGCGAACTGTGAGCTGCGTATTGCCGAGTCCATCGTGCATGAAGCAATGCATCTCCATCTCACACTTCTCGAACAGACCCTACCCTTGATTCGTCCGTCTGATGACACTTATTTCTCTCCCTGGAAAGGAGAGCTTCGATCACCCCAGGGCATCTTGCATGCCCTCTATGTTTTTCGAGTGATCGATCAGTTTCTCGAACAGTTATTAACTCTGTCAATCTGGTCTTCAGAGAGTGTAGATTATATGTGCAATCGGCGTACCGAAGTCGAGCAACAGATTCGACACGTTGAGCCATTCGCAGACTGTTCAGCTTTGACAGAACTGGGAACCTATCTTGTACGAAGGCTTCTCTAAGGTATTTGTGATTTAGGTACCAAGAAAGTCTTGGACCATAGAACTATATTCGGCATTCGGACGAGTGGAAGCAGCAAGAAGCTCTCGTGCCGCCTTTACTTTAGAATCTGAGGGATCTTTTGCCCCCTCAACCAAATCCCGGATAGTCTTCAGTCCTTGCAACCTCTCTATCCGTTTCTCTTCTAAGGCATCCCTCCTCAATCCCATTCCTTTGATAGTCTCTCTCCCTACCTTTGTGAGATGATAAGGCGTCGCCCCCCGAAAGCGAATGTGCCTTCGAGGATCATCAATCGCCGGATTAACAAAGAGGGGCCGTTCGTCATCAATGTTATCGTGATGGCTGTGGGCGCGGGCATCACGATTCTTGAGAGGAAACAGGTCCTTCTTGTAGCTCCGGTTACAGTCTGCACAACTGACAAGTAAGTTATTCCAATCGTACGCAAGCCAGTAATATCCAGGATGTTCTACACGCTGTCCGTCCGTCTGTTTCACAGCTCCTTTTGGTCGATAATGTTCAACATCGCCGGGAGAAGTAGCGCGAAACTTCGATTCACAGTAACAGCACTTTTCATACTGAGCGCGTAGCAGCGCCTTTTTAACTGTCTTCGACCCATAAATTTTGTTCTTAAATTTAAAACTCTTCCGTCCAGACCTATAGTCCTCAGGACTATAATCATAGGCGGCACAATTCTCTTTGTTCTCTGCCGCACCTTTCTCTATAAGGGTCTTTGGTGGCTTGGCAGGATTCTTAATCTTAATCATCCCTGATGGATATTCGATTGCTGGAGGAGGGCCTCTGCTTGCCGGATAATGTCCATTGTCTCAGTAGGAATATTATCTAGTTCTTCCTCTAATTCTCTGAGCCGTTTCTTATCGGACGAGCTCTGTCTCAGCTTGTCTAGCAGCTTATTCCGCTCATCCCTCAATGCTTCGATACGAGGGCTCCGAGCGGATACACCGAAAAGATCACTGGTAAGAATCTGATCCGCCCTCCAGCTCTCTATGAATTGTGGTCGATTTTCAATTTTGATCTGACCTTTTTGCTCTTGTAGAACTGCAAGGTTGGCGTCTGTGGCAGCCTGAACTATCAGGGGGCTATGCGCAGTGGCAATAAATTGAGTGTTTGGAAAGTTTTCGGTCAGGTTGGCTATAATTTGGCGCTGCCAGCGTGGATGAAGATGAAGATCAATTTCATCTATCAATACAATAGCCGGCTCAGCCAAGGGGTTACTGCTTTCAGGAAACCGATCATAGAGCCGCCAAGCCAAATCAACTGTCCACGCCAGGGTTGTCTGGTATCCCAGGCTCAGGCCAGTGAGAGGTACACTTCCATAGGGGGTATGAAACTTGACACCACCTTCCTCATCTGGGGCTCCACCTCTTGGTCCGAGAATTTCAATGTCGTCTTTAGTTGAGATATCAGGGAGAATAGTCGAGAGAATTTGTTTGACTTGTTCCAGACGCTTCTTATGGTAGCCCCTCCGTTTCACCGCGAGATAGTCGAGTTGGAGCAGCCTTTCCTCGGCATCGTAGAGCTCTGTCGAACCTGAGAAGAGCGAGGCCAGGGGATCCAAGAGTTCAGATTTTTCCAGGTTCGCACTACCCATACGGCGATCAGCACCGTAAGCAAAAATAGGCATATCCAGAGAATGGAGGTGACGAGGAATCTTCTTTCGCTCCTGTTTAAAATCTTCCAATTTCTGCCTTTTGCCTTGTATGCTGATTCCCGTGGTGATCTTTTGCCGTCTCTTTTCAGCTTTGGCCGATCCCAATTTCTGGTTGATACTTAAAGAAGCCTTAAGATTAAGACTCACTTTGTCTCCCGCTCGTAATAGAGAATCGAGCACCGGATTTTCTTCGTTAGCTAAGGCAGGTTCCATAGCTCTCGGCTCGTCATCGTTTTGAGCTCCAGCCGGAACGGGCCTCATCCATGCTAAGCATTGCAAGAGCGTCGTCTTGCCGACCCCATTGTCCCCCAGGAGTAAGGTCCATTGAGCCGGACGACCTTTCTCGTCTGTAAGTTCCAAGGTCTGGCGCTCGCCAAAACAGCGAACATTTTCCAGTTCGAGGGAACTGTAATAAATCAAAGGCTGTTCAGAAGAAGGCACGATACCCTACTCTTTTTCCCACTTTATGAATAACCTTACATACGAAAAGTAAAGAAGATGAATAGCACTCACTCCTTTAAACTCAAGAGGATTCCATGCGTGCCATGATTCTTGCGGCCGGCCTCGGGACCCGGATGCGGCCGCTGACGGATAGGCTGCCCAAAGCGCTGGTGCCGGTCGCCGGTCGCCCGTTGATCGAATACGCGCTCCTGTTTGTCAAATCCCACGGTATTGAAGAGGTCGTGCTGAACCTCCACCATCTTGGACATCTGCTCAAAGACACGTTGGGCGACGGAAGTGCCTACGGCCTGCGGATCACCTATTCGCCGGAAGACCCGATCCTGGACACGGGCGGCGGGATCAAGAAAGCCCAGCCGTTTCTCGACGGCGAACCCTTTCTGGTTTTGAACGCCGATACGATCCTTGATTTCGATCTGACCGCTTTCCTGGCCGCCCACCGGCAGACCCGAGCCACTGGTACATTGCTGCTCAGACCGAATCCCGATGAAGAGCAGTATGGCTTGATTGAAACAGATCAGCGTGGAGTTATTCGTCGCATTCGAGGCGAGCCGAGCGAGATTGAGATCAACGAGCCACTGTCCGCTTTTATGTTTACCGGCTGCCAGGTCTTAGCGCCCCGTATTTTTGAGGCTATGCCGGTGGGCCGCGCCTTCAGCACAACCCATGAGCTGTATCCGCAACTCATCCGCGCAGGAGAAACCTTACGGAGCGTTGTGCATACCGGTCCCTGGATGGTGGTTGATGACGCGGAAGGCATCGCCCAGGCGACCAAAGCGATTGTCTCCGGCCGCCTGCGCTTATCCTATCTACGCCCCTAACCGCTGTGTGACCAGCGCGGCAAAATTCGCAAGGCAGCGCTGGGCTGCGGGTGCGTCTTGCACGGTCTTGAGCAGCCAGTCTTGCAGCGACTGCTGCGCCGACGGCCAGCGCGGGAAGGACTCGGCAGGCAAAACGGTTGCCAGCGAAGCAATCAGCCCTGCCATAATCGCGGGGGTGAATTCCGGGTGGAACTGGGTCCCCCAGATATGCGTCTCCAGGGAGAATGCCTGGTAGGGGCAGGACTCATTGTGGGCCAGGGCGGTCGCGCCCGGGGGCAGGGTGGTCACAATTTCACCGTGACTCTGCTGAGCCGGAAAGGATTCGGGGACTGTGGAGAAGAGCGGGTTCCGCCGTCCGTCCGGAGTCAGGCTAACCGTCACCGTACCGAGTTCCCAGCCATGCGGATTTTTTTCAATGGTGCCGCCAAACGCATGGGCAACGTGCTGATGACCAAAACAGATCCCATAGATTGGCACGGACTGATCCGCGGCCCGTTTCAGAAAATCTTCACTCTTGTTTACCCAGGAGTCGGGGTCGTTCGCCGAAGCCGGTGAGCCGGTGACGATAATGCCGGCCCAGTCCGGTTCGGGGAGGGTTTCCTTGCGCGCATCAACAACAACGCAACGCGCTGGACCCAGGACATTGAAGAACGCTTGCTCGTACCGACCACACTGCGTGGTCACAGCGCGAGGTAATTCACCCGTTTTCAGAATGAGGAGTGGTTTCATCATATGTGAGCCTCTTCTTCCGCTTGGTGAAATATAAAGCTCACAGCCCGGATTGGGAACCCGGTGGAGAAAGGTAAAATATGGCAAGGGCTAGGCGACACCCCCCCGCTCCGTTATTCCTGAGGAGAGCCGTGGCCCCCCCAGGGGCTAGGCACTGTTTCTATCAAAAGGAGGGCAGAATATGCGTGACTATACAGCAGACAACATCACCGAAGCGGTTGTGAAAGAATATGCGAGCAAGACCTCAGACCCACGCATGCAGCGTATCATCACCAGCCTCATTACGCATATGCACGCCTTTGTGAAGGACGTTGAACTCACGGAGGCAGAATGGTTTGCCGGCATTCAGTTTCTGACAGACACGGGCAAAATGTGCGACGACAAACGGCAGGAGTTTATCCTGCTGTCCGACACGCTCGGGGTGTCCATGCTGGTCGACGCGCTTAGTCATCCCAAGACGGGTCTTGGGACCGAATCGACCGTCCTGGGTCCATTTTATGTCGAGGACGCACCGGAGCAGAAGAACGGCAGCTCCATCATCCGCAGAGACCTTAGCGCGCGCCCGACGTTGATGAGAGGGAAGGTCACCAACGCTGAGGGTGCACCCATTGCAGGCGCAAGGGTTGACGTGTGGCAGACCTCGGCCAACGGGCTGTACGATATTCAGGACAAGGACGCGCCAGAGTGGAATCTGCGCGGCAGGTTCACGACTGAGGAAGACGGCAGCTATGCGCTCATCTCCGAAACTCCGGTGAGCTATTCGATTCCGACCGATGGCCCGGTCGGCCGCATGCTGGACGCGACCGGCCGGCACGGGATGCGTCCGGCGCATGTGCATTTCATGCTGTCCGCTGATGGCTACCGACCCCTGACCACCCACATCTTCGTGAAGGGTGACGCCTATCTGGACTCTGACGCGGTCTTTGCCACCAAGGACTCGCTCGTGGCCGACTTCAAGGAGTGTGAGGACGCAACCCTGGCCGAACGCTATGGCCTCACAACACCCTTCACCCTGCTGGAGTACGACTTCGGCCTGATGCCGGCAGCGCACTCATAAGCCGCGTCCGTTAGCGTTCCCGGTGGTCCCGTTCCTGGCCCGGCTCTTTGGGATGGGCGTACGGGTGCGGGCGGTCGGTTTGGACCGCAAAGGGAATAGCGGCTAAGCGCTGCATGCTGTCTCGATACGCGGCGATGAGGTAGTCCTCGGCCGCATAGTTAAACGGGTCTTGCAGGCGCCTCTCAATCTCTCCACCCCGTTCGGGCGGGTTGGCCAGATACCAGGCGACCGTTTTTTCCAGGGCCTCTTCGACGGGATAGAGGTCCGCGTATCCCAATTGGTTTTTGATCTTGGCGAGGTCAACGACACGGTGGTGGGAGGTTTCCTGCATGGTGTAAGGTCGCGCGGGACGCGCTAAATCATTGGGCATGCTGATAATGTCCCAGTCATAATTCATGGCTCTGGCAATCACTTCGATCACCTGATGGATCGTGAGCTGACTCTCATCGCCGCAGTTGTATAACTGTCCGGCCGATGCCTCGGGCTGATCGACCGCCAGCAGCACCGCGTGGGCCAGATTGGCGGCATAGCCGTGGGTAAAAAGCGTCAGCCCGCCGTCGGCGACGATCATATGCGGGCGCCTGTCAAGAATACGCCGGATCACACACCACTCACGTGGCACGAGCTGATAGGGGCCGTAGACGTAGGGATACCGGAAATAGGCCGCAGTGGGATGGTATTCCAGCACGGCTTGTTCGGTTTGGGCGATCAGATAGGCAAAGCGGAGTTCGGCCTCACTCTCAACAACGGGTGCGTCCTCGGCAACCGCCACTTTGAGCCCAACCGGAGACAGCACCGCGGGGTCCATATACCCCCGGTAACTCGCCACCCCACCCACGCCCACAAAACGTCCGATCTTGCCGACCAGGGCTTCGGCAAGAAAGCGAATCCGTCCGTAGGTGACGACCGCCAGATCGAACGTGCGGCCAGCCAGGGCGGCGTCTATGGTTTCTCGGAAGTGCGGGTCACCGTGAATATGTTCGACCTCAGGCGGAATCTCGGGAATCTCGTGCGTTCCACGATGAAAAATCGTGGCCTCATAGCCCCGCTCAATCAGGCCGTTCACAATAAACGGTCCGGTCGGTCCGGTGCCTCCGACAACCAGTGCTTTCATAGCGCTCCTTTCCCTCTCAGAACCCTGACCGTAGCGATAGCCTTTCCCCCCGCCCTTAGTACAGCCCCAACTTCTTCTGCTCTCGCTCGTATTCCTGGTGTATGCGTTCCCACTGGCGCGGGTGGAGGTCCGGTCCTACGGGTCGCTCGTTACCCGTAAACCAGCCCGTGACGCTGCGGACCATTCTTGCATAGAACGACGCCTGTCTTTTTTTCGGCCTGTTTGTTTTGCGCGACGGCTGCCAGCCAAACTCTCGCTTCACCTCAGCCCATACTCCTTCATCTTGCTGCGTCAGGTGCGGACGGTACGGGACGCGTTCCGTGTGCGAGACACACCCCAGGCAGAGGCTCACGCCGAGCAGGAGAAAAACACATCCCTTTGCAATGTCCATGGTGTAGCCGGCGCCATGCGTTATCGACCGACACTCCCGCTGCACGGGCAGCCTGAAAATCCATTGACGAGGGAGCCAAGTTCCCACGCTCCCCTAGGCTTCGTCCTCCAGAAAAGACGCGGACTGTTCGGCAGCCGTATCGTACTGCTGCTGGGTTATCCGTCCGCGCATCAACTCGACCCGCAGAAAAAGAAAATAGGTTTGGACGACATCAGTGCGGCAGTAGCGGTGAATATCGTCCAAACGTCCGTCTTCCCACAACTGCTGGACCATCGATCCGTCAATATCGGTTTTCCCCGGCAGTCCGATCAGCTTGGCCAGGGCGTTAAAGCCGCCCCGCAGACGGTGGACTCCGTAGTTGGTCAGAAAATCATAGAGATCGTAGTGGCCTTCGTCAGAGAAGCGGTAACGCGCCTTGCCACTGAAGTAGCGTGGGATGCGGCAGCCATACTTGAGCGCTTGCAGTTCCAACACGGGCAGGTCGAAATTCCGCCCGTTGAAACTGACCAGGGTCCCGGAGAAGCGTTCCAGCCGTTCCCAAAAGGTTCGTATTAATGCTTCCTCGGCCGCCTCTGATTGAGCGGTGTCCACGGCATGAATCGTCTCGACTCCGGTCAGCGCTCGCTCCTCGTTCACCTGCCCGACCGCGATGGAAATGGGCCGATGAAAAGACAACGGGAAAAAATCACTGCCCTGCTCTTCGCCCAGGCGTTGTTGCATCTGGCGGTAGGCGTCGTCGTCCGACAGGCCCTCTTCTTCCGCCTGCGGGAAATAGACGGCCCGTACCAGGCTCTTGTCGATGCGGGTCTCAATATCGAAAACAGTGTAGCGCATACGAAAACCCCCCGGAGTGAAATGCGCTCCGAGACACCAAACCCGCTTCAGGCGATAAAGCGGGTGACGGGTTCGTCTTCGACTCGTTTCACCTTCCCATCGTACATCAGCAGGTGCAGATGGGCCAAGGTTTCAAACGTGGCCGCAAACACATGAAAGATAGGCAGGCCGGAATTCAAATCAAAGACCTTGGACGCGACTTCATAGGCCGAATAGGCTTTCCCACGAATAAGGTCGTACATCTCATCCAAACGGTAGCGATGATGCTGAATAATCTGCTTGGCCCGGTAACGGTGATCCTTAAACACGCCACCGTGGGCGGGCAACACGAGTTCCACGTCAAAGTCCTGAACCTTCTCCTGGGAGTCGAGAAAATCCTGGAGCGGATTGTCCGGTCCCGCATAGTACACACCAACGTGGGGGGTAATCTTGGGCAGGAGATGATCGCCCACGATCATGACCTTATCCTCGGGCAGGTAGAGACAGCAGTGCCCTTGGGTATGACCGGGCGTCCAGACGACCCGCAGCTCACGTTTCCCCACGGAGAGGGATTCGCCATCACGGATGAAATGATCCGGTTTGGCCGGCATATAGCGAGAGCCGTAAAAGCTGCCCGGGGTCGGCAGTTGCTCCGGCGAGTCCAACGGAATGCCGTGTTGCTGAAAAAACGCAAATGCTTCGGGGTGGCGTTCGGTCGCTTGCAGCCGTTCGACCCGGGACAGTTCCAGCTCATTCAAGTAGACCTCGGCACCGGTCAACTCCTGGTAGGTCCGCGAGGTACCAAAGTGATCGGCGTGATGGTGGGTTGAGATGAGGCTGCGGATAGACGTCGGTTGGCAGCCGACCGCGAGGAGAGCGGCCTTGAGCGTGGCAATACTGTCTGCGGTGTGCATGCCCGTATCGATCAACGCCCATTCATCATCGTCTCTGACAAGATAGACATTGACAATGCTCGGCCGCATCGGGAGCGGCAAAAACAGTTGGTAGACGCCGGAGGCAACTTCGCGGACCTTGGCTTCGGTCTTGGTTTCGGTCTGTGTCATTCGTGTATGCTGTCCTTAATGGGAAATGTTGCTTTTATTTTCACCTTCCAACGGGCTATCACTCCGTCTTCGACCACCGCGGTAATGTCTGAGACCTGGACCTCGTAGATCCCGCTCACCGTGACGGCTGCCCGGGAGACGGCGAGGGATACCGCGTCTTCAATACTGGTTGAAGACAGACCTGTCAGTTCAATCGTTTTCTCGACCATAAGCCCTCCTTGTGTCGTGCTCACGGATGTGGCTATCGCTCCAAAGAGGAAACCTGCCCTTTCTCTGAAGAAGAAAGGGGGGCAGGTTTCCTCTTCACGGCAGAGCGCGCTCCATCAATAGAACGATAGGCTGCGGTACGGCCTAAAGGAGAAGCCGCCTCGGGCATATAGAGTCGGCTCCGGAGCGTCTCCTTGAAGCGGGCCAGCAACCGGGGTGCATCGACGCCACTGTTGGCGTCAACGAGTCGCTGGACCAGCAATCCGTTCAGGGTTGCCATAATCAAGGCCGCCTCTTCCGCCGCCTGGATGTCAGGCATGAAGACGCGCGTTTTTCGGCCCTGGTTCAGAATGGAAGTCAGCAACTGCTGATACACATGGTAGAGGTCGCTGACATGGTCAATGACCTCTTTGGCGTTCTCTTCCTCACGGACAACTTGACCCAGGACAAATTTGACTGATGGTAAGTGGTCAGTGATAAAGGTATAATAGTCGTCAATGAGTTTTTCAAATTGTTCCCGTTCACTCAGCCCGCGCAGGCCGGTCGCGTCGATAGCATACGGGGACAGGAAGTTCTGTAGGGCCGTCCGAAAGAGGTCATTCTTGCTATTGAAATGCCACAGAATAAGGGCCTTGCTCACCTCCGCTGACCGGGCCACCTGTGCCAATGAGGTATCGGCATACCCCTGCGTGGCGAACAGCCGTCCGGCAACGTCGAGAATTTTTTCGCGCGTGTTCACACGGGCACGGTAGGTAAAAAGTCTGAGGCTGTCAAACACGCCAGAGGAACGGGCTGTACAATACCTCAAGTAAAGAGTATACCTGCCATCCGTATGCGGCATGATAGCCTTCGTTTCAGTATCCTCGTCCTGGTTCTGATGAGTGTGTGTGGTGGCGTAGTGCTCTGGTCCCCACCCTCCGCGCCGGTCTTACCCGCTCCTTCTGCCGTTCAGGCTCTTCATATTCCGCGTCCAACCGTCGCCGATATCCAAAAACGGGGCGTGCTCACCGTGCTCATGCACCATGATGCAACGTCCTATTTTCTCTATCGTGGTCAGGAACACGGGTTTGAATACGAATTGGCCCACGAATTGGCCCGGCAACTTGGCGTCACCCTCCAGGTCCGGACCCCACCCCCAGGCGTTGCGCTCACGCAGTGGCTTGTTGAAGGGAGAGGCGACATTGCCGCCGGTGTTGTTGTCTCAGACGGCGGCCCGTCCGCTCGCGTTCGGTACTCTCAGGCCTATATGGCCACGGATGTCCAGATCATTACTCGGGCAGACCAGCCTCACACGCCGCCGCTCCTTCACACTACACGCCCAGGTCTACCCGAGGCGCTCCATACCACCGGTGTTCCTTCTCAGATGTCTGCCGGCTCTGACGGCGTATACACCCTCCCGGAGCCGGTCCGAATAGGCTGGGCGGTCCGAACGGAACACTCGGAACTGCTCGCCACGATCAATGCCTATCACGCCCAAGCGAAGCGCTCCGGTCTACGGAAAATTTTGTACGAGAAGTATTTTACAACAACCCGTTTTCTCCGTTCGGATGAATCAACAGCATTCTCCAACCGTTTGTCGCGCTACGACCCTCTCATTGCGCAGTATGCTGAGCAGGCAGGCTTTGACTGGCGGCTTATTGCTGCTCTTATTTTTGAGGAATCGCGCTTTGACCCAAAACGGAGGAGTCCGCGCGACGCGTATGGCCTTATGCAAGTCAGGGAGATTGCGGCTCGTGAGGTCGGGGTGACAGATTTTTACACCCTGCACGGCAATCTTGAGGCAGGGACCAAGTATCTCCAGTTTCTCCTGCGGCAATTTCCCGACGGACGGACCCAGGACCGTCTTGCCCTTGCCCTGAGTGGCTACCTGCTCGGTCCGAGTCGAGTCAGGGCGGCCCAGCGGCTCGCCCATGCCCTGGGCTACGACCCATACTGTTGGAAAGACTCGGTTGAGTTGGTTTTCCCCCTCCTGGAAGACGCCGAGTATTATCAGCAGATCAACGCCAGCTTTATCCCCGGCGGTGAGGCGGTGCAGTATGTCAATGCCATTCTCCAGCGCTATGAATTATACACTCGCTATATCCCGCGGGATTTTCCTTCTGCCCATACGGCTCGGCCTCGCCGGCCGTTGCTCTCGGTCTCAGAGCCAACAGGCTAAGTGAGGCCTGCGGCTCTCTATCGAGCAAATCAGGCAGGCAGAGGAGTCATCACGTGACGTGGGTGTTGAAGCGCTCGTTGACCTCTCGGTGAATATAGAAAATGGCTTTCCCGATCTGATCCGCGGTCCAGGTAATGCACGGGAAGTCGGCATAGGTCATATATCCGCCTGAGAAGACTTCATTGCGATTGCCGTTCGGGCCCAGGAAATAAATCGTGGTGCCTCTGGTGATCCCATGTCGGGCCGGGCCGAAGTCGATTTTGACATTGTTCCGGCCCAGAATATCGCCGGCTCGTAAGATGTCATTCCAGCTATCCAGCCAGAAAGCGAAGTGGTGCAGCTTCCCGTTTGGACCTTTGACAAAGGCAATATCGTGCGCCTTGTTCGAGCAGAACAAAAACGCGCCCAAGAGTTCTTCGTTAGTCGGGCCGGGAATTATCCGCTCGCTCATCCGAAAGCCCAGAACCTGGGTGAAAAAATCCACATTGGTCTGCACATCTTCAGCCGTCAATAACAGATGATCCAACCGGTCTGGCCCGATGCCGGCCGCCGACCGGTCGCTCGGCCAGGGGTCGGGATTGAGCACGCCAACCTGGGTGCCGCTCTGCTCGGCCTCGGCATACAGTTCCAAGACATGCTCAGAGGGGAGCGTACAGCGGACGGCCTGTCCAATCCCCAGATTCTCACCTGCCGAGACCCGACTGACGCTCAGGCCGAACTGCTCTGCCCCTTTCTCAACCCGGGCGAGCTCATCCTGGGTCGCGACTTTATAGCCCATCTTCACCAGACCCAGTCCACCATTTTCAACAACCAGGCTGTGATGGTCATACTCGTCCCAGCATTTGAAATAATGCTTGCCGTCCTGGCAGGCGACCTCCTGTAGCCCCAAGACATTGGTGTAGTAGTCAACCGCTTTCGCCAAGTCCGATTCGCGGACGTGTACATACCCGAGTCGCATCACACTCATAGGTCTCCCTCCTGCGTAATATTCATCAAAGAGTAAACGTGTCCAGCATCTCTATGCTGATTGGAGGACACGTTTACTCTTCTCAGCCTTATATCGCTCATCTCTTACTGTCCAGCACAAAATCGGCCGGCCCTCCGGTTGTTCCCCTCCGGGCGAACCGTTAAGCTCGGGGCAATGAAGTGCGCATACTGCCGGGAGCGCGCAGGCTGGTTCAGACGGATGTGCGCAGACTGTCAGCGCTTACACGAGCTGTACACCCGGCAGCGCGGGCAACTCGGCTTGCTGCAATTCCTAGACGGCTGTATCGAAACCGGCCTGCCGCGCGAAAAAATCGAGGCATTTATGAACGCCGACCCCTACGGCAGCGGCAGCGTCAAAGATCAGATCACCGCGGATATGAGCACCGAACTCCTGGGCGCAATGGGCATCCGGGTGCAACAGACCGCCCAGGATGTCAAACGCCTGCGGCAGCAAGGGACGTGGCAGGGGATGGACGAAAAGCCGGAGGAGTAGCCCAAGGGGCGGGCTCGGCTTGATTCCTCTCCGCGTTCACCGCTATGAGAGAACATCATTTCGTAGGAGGATGTATGGGAGCTATTGAATTTGGGACGGCATTGCCAGCAATGGACAATATTGGGGAGTTCGCCCAGCGGGCAGAGCATTTAGGTTTTGATTTCCTGGGTTGTGGCGAACACGTCATGTTTCACGGACCGGTGGGCAATACCTTTATTTCGCTCTCGGTTGCGGCCGGCGCCACCCAGAAAATCAAACTGCTCAGCTCCATCGTTCTCCTGCCGTTATATCCGGCCGCCCTGGTGGCAAAAATGGGGGCGGCGCTCGATGTGGCCTCACACGGACGCTATAACTTTGGGGTTGGCATTGGCGGAGAGTTCCCAAAGGAGTTCGAGGCCTGTGGCGTACCGGTGAAGCAGCGTGGCTCCCGCACAAATGAGGCGCTCGAAGTGATCACCCGCTTATGGACAGAACAGAAAGTTTCCTTCGAAGGGAGGTACACTACGCTGAATGAAGTCAGCATTGAACCGGCGCCCGTGCAACAACCACGGCCGCCCATTTGGGTGGCGGGCCGCAAGGAACCGGCCATGAAACGCACGGCCAAATATGCCGACGGCTGGCTGCCGTATATGTATACGCCCGAACAGCTCCACGACAGTATTGAGAAGATCAAAAGTCTGCGCAAAGAGTACGGGCGGGATGTCGAGTCGTTTCAGCCCGGTGTGTTCATCTTCACCGCGACCCATGCGGACGGAGACAAAGGCCGGGAGATGGCAGCCAATCGGCTCGGCAAACAGTACGCTCAGGATTTTTCCAAGCTGATCGGGAAATATGCCTTGGCCGGCACGCCGGAAGAGTGTCGGAAACGACTCCAGGAGTATATTGACGCCGGCGCAAAGACGGTGATCCTGCCCTCGGCTTGTCCAACCGACTATATTGACGAAAATACCCGCCTGATTGGGGAAGAGATCATTCCGGCGTTTTAGTCTGGTTGAGTCTATTGGGTCGTTGAGTCTTGACCCTAAAGACTCCAAAGACCCTAAAGACTCAGGCTGCCCGATAGGCAGCGCGGCACTCCTGACTACAGAAGTAGACGGTCCGGCCACGCCGCGAGACCTGAATTGCTTCGTTCTGCGGAATAAAACGCCCGCACTGGGGGTCCTGGACTAAGGGTACGCCCTCCAAGCCCGAAGCGTCTGCCTCCCGCTTCGTCGGGTCAGAAGTAGCAGGCAAAAAGAGACGACGAATACCCGCAATAATCAGATAGCCCACTGCAAGCAGGAGCAGCAGGCGTAAGAGTCCGGGCATATGCGGCTATTCGCTTGCTGATGGACTGCTGCCCGGACTCTGCAAGTAGTTCAGGAGTTCGGAGTCCGGGTTCAGGATGAGCGTGGTGTCATTACTCAGGATTTTCTCATAGGCCTGGAGTCGCCGTGTGAAGGCGTAGAACTCAGCGTCCTTGCCAAAGGCGTTGGCATAAATGCCCGTGGCCTCGGCATCGCCCTCACCTTTGAGCTTTTCGCTCGACTCATACGCGGTAGCCAGGATGACTTCACGTTCCCGGTCGGCAGCCGCGCGGAGCTGCTGTGCTTGCTCTTCCCCTTCCGCCCGGTAGCGCTTGGCAATCCGTTCGCGCTCCGCCCGCATACGGGCAAACACGCTGGCCTGGACCTCTTCGGGCAGATCGAGCCGCTTGATCCGAACGTCGGTCACTTCAATCCCAAAGGACTTGGCCGTCTCTCGGGTGTCTTTGGCCACGACAGCCATAATATCTTCACGCTTTTCGCGAATAAGATCGAGAAAATTATGCGTGGCGATTTCTTGCCGGAGACGGGCCGAAATAATGTCGTCCAGCCGCGCCATGGCCCGAATGCGGTCGCGGACACTCCGGTAGAATTGGAGGGGATCTTCGATACGCCAGCGCGAGACATGGTCTACCAGGACGCGCTTCTTGTCGAGCGTAATATATTCGGACTCACGGGCATCGGTTGTCAGGACCCGTTTTTCAAAGCGGACCAGATTCTGCGCCACGGGTAGCTTAAAGTATAAGCCGGGCTCCTGAATGATACGTTTCGGATTGCCGAACTGCACCACCATCCCTTGTTCCCACTCACCGATCGTGAACGCAGCCTGGGCGGCGACAAAGACCAGGACTAAGCCCAGCCCGATAACTAAGCGCGGTACCATTTATCTCCCCTCCTGACTCGCCACGGCGCCAGCTGCGGTCTCGCCGGCGCTCAGCTCTTTCAGCGGTAGTAAGGGCACAACCCCGCCGCCATTTTGTGAATCGAGGATGAACTTTTCCATCGTCGGCATAATCCGTTCCACACTCTCAAGATAGAGCCGGTCGCGTGTCACCGACTTGGCTTTCTCATATTCGGCCAGGATCTGGAGAAAACGCTCGGCGTCACCCTGGGAACGGATGACCCGCTGAGCCTTATACCCCTCGGCTTGCTCGACCATTTGGGCGGCCTCACCACGCGCTTTTGGCACCACATCCTCTTGATAGCCTTCCGCCTCCTGACGGAGCCGGTCCCGGTCCTCCAAGGCCCGGACGACATCGTTGAAGGCGTCCCGGACTTCATTCGGAGGGTCCACGGCAAGCAGGCGGGCCTCGGAGACAAACAGGCCGGTTTGATAGACGTCGAGCAGGCTCTGGAGTGCTCTTTTCGCTTGCTCCTGCACCTCCAGCCGTCCATCCGTCATCGTGTAATCAATTGTGTTTCCGCCAACCGCACTGCGCAGCGCCACTTCCGCCGAGGAATGCAACATGCTTTCCGGCTCATACGCGCCAAAGAGGTATTTGACCGGGTCTTGGATGCGATACTGCACCACCAAGTTGACTTCAACGATATTTTCGTCGCCGGTCAGCATGAGGGCTTCCTGCGGAATGGTGCGGCCACTGCCCCTTCCGCTGCGCCCAGTCACCCCTGACGGACGATAGCCGACTTGGGCGCTGCGGACACGGGCGATGTCAACCACCACATGTCTTTCAACGGGCCAGGGCAAATGGAAGCGCAAGCCCGGACCAGTTTCCGCCACAACCGCCCCAAAGCGCAACACAATCCCCCGTTCACTCGGACCGACGACATAGAATCCCGAGCCAATCCACAGGAGGGCGATGACCGCAATGATCAGCCATACCCCGGCCCCTTTGGTAAAACGTTGAAACGTCCGTTTGAGGTCCTCAAAACCCTGGAGGAGTTCGTCGCCGGGAGAAGAGCCGCCTTGGTTTTGCCATCCATCTGCCATATTGCCCTCCGTCTTTCCTGCCGCCGCGACTTTATACCGTCTGTCGCTCCGGCAGAGGGTCGTATGAAGTTTCTGGAAGAAGATGCATGCGAGAGAGAGGTCGCACTGAGAGCCAGGTCTTTTAGTCGTCATGATACACCGGATAAGAAAGGAATACCAGACAGCACATTTTCCAGGTGAGGGCGGGTGAAGAGACACAGCAATGGACAACACCCCAGCGAGAGCGGTATGCTGGGCAAACGCAAGCGCGCAAAAGACAAAACAGGAGTTCACCATGTCAGACACCCTTCTTCTGCAAAAAGAAGCCCCATTAGCCTGGATCGTTTTCAATAAACCCGAGCGTCGGAACGCGGTGGACCTGGACATGTGGCGTACCCTGCCTCAGCTTGTGGCAGAGGTTGCGGAGGACAATGACCTGCGCGTGCTCATCCTGCGCGGGGCCGGCGAAGAAGCCTTTGTCTCAGGCGCCGATATCTCGCAGTTCGGCAAGGTCCGCTCCGGGTCTGAGTCAACGCGGGAGTATGACCGCGCCGTGGATGGCGCGCTGAAATCGCTCGCCGGCCTCGAAAAGCCGGTCATCACCATGATTCATGGCTTCTGCATGGGCGGCGGTTGTTCGGTTGCCGTCATGTGCGACCTGCGGCTGTGTGCCGATGACGCCCGCTTTGGGATTCCGGCGGCGCGTTTGGGCATTGCCTATCCGGTTGAGCGGGGGGTTGAGCGGCTCGTCCATATTGTTGGGGTCTCCAACGCGGCTGAGATTCTGATGACCGCCCGGGTCTATAACGCAGAAGAAGCGGCCCATATGGGTCTGGTCAATCGCGTCCTGCCCAAAGCCGAGCTTGAGTCCTATACCCGTGAATACGCGCTCAAGATGGCTGACAACGCCCCCTTAAGCGTAGCGGCTCACAAGTTTTTCGTCCGGGAAAGTGCCAAAGCGGCAACCCTGCGCGACATGGACGCCATCAAGTCCTGGTCCACCCGTTGCTTTGGGAGCCAGGACTATCAAGAAGGGGTGAAAGCCTTCATGGAAAAACGCCGCCCCCAATTCCAGGGGAAGTAGTACCCCTCGCCCACCCAGCTAAAGACAGCCTCGCCCGGCGCAGGCGTAGCAGACAGCGTGACGAAATCAGGAGAAACGGCGGTCGCCTTCATCCGCGCCCATCAATCCGGCAACGGCAATGGTGGCAGCGCACCCCAGGCCACATAGCGTCAGCGTCAACACCTCACTGTCCGAGACCGTCGGCGGTGGCCCCGGCCGCCCTGGCTTCACTGGGGCGGCGTGCTGCTGGTACAAGTCATCAACGATGGTATACAAAGCGACCAGGAACGTGTCGAGATCAATGGGCAGCGCTCACCTCCTGTGGTAGGGAAAGTGAGCTTAGGCTATCCTCGACACGCTCCTTCTACACGAGCCTCTAATCTGCATCACACGTAAGGGGAGGGGAGTGGGTATAGCAGGCTTTTGTCCGGCGCGGCAAAGTGCTATGGCGACAGGGGAGGAGGACCCTATGTCAACATCAAAGTCTGCCGTAATCCGAGCCAAGCTGGATCACCCGGTGATTGATTCAGATGGCCATATGATCGAATTTGAACCCGGCTTTCTCGACTATCTCAAGCGAGAGGGCGGTGCCTCCATGGTCAAGCGCTTTCTTTCGCCCGAGCGTAACTCCGGGGGCTGGGGCCGTTTGTTTCGCTGGTATTCCTTGTCGCCCGAAGAGCGTCTGGACCAACGCGCGACGCGCTCGCCGTGGTGGCCGTTGCCGACCAAGAACACCTTGGATCGCGCAACTGCTATGTTGCCCAAGTTGCTGTCCGAACGGATGGACGCCATCGGCCTGGATTTCACCGTTCTCTATCCGACGCTGGGCCTCCAGTTCCCGCATATCGAAAACACCGAAATACGCCGGACAAGCTGCCGCGCGCTCAATACCTTTCACGCAGAGTATTTCCGTGAGTATGCCAGCCGGATGACCCCGGCGGCCGCCATTCCCATGCACACGCCGCAGGAGGCGATTGAAGAGCTTGAGTTTGTGGTCAACGAGCTCGGTCTCAAGGCGGTGATGATGGCCGGGCATGTGCAGCGTCCCATTCCGGTTGTCGAACGCGCCGCCCCGGAGGTGGCCGAGCACGCGTTTTGGTTGGACACCTTCTGTCTGGACAGCGCGTATGACTACGACCCGGTCTGGGCGCGTTGTGTCGAGCTGAAAATCGCGCCGACCTTTCACTCGCCGGCTATGGGCTGGGGCAGCCGGACTTCAGTCTCGAACTATATGTATAACCACATCGGACATTTTGCCGCCTCGGGCGAAGCGCTGTGTAAAGCCATGTTCATGAGTGGCGTCACGCGCCGATTTCCGACGCTTAAGTTCGGCTTCCTGGAAAGTGGGGTTGGCTGGGCGTGTAATCTGTACGCCGACATGATCGGCCACTGGGAGAAGCGCAACGGCAAAAAGATGGACAACTATGACCCGGCCAATCTGAACCCCGAGCAGTTGCTCGATCTGTATCAACGCTACGGCGGCAAATGGGCCGAGGAGTATCCCGGTCGTCTGATCGATGGAAAAAACTTGATGGGCGGGACGCGGGAAGACCGGAATACGCTGGACGACTGGGCGCGTTGCGGGATTGAAACAGCCGAAGACATCAAAGATTTGTTTGTCCACAACTTCTATTTCGGTTGTGAAGCCGACGATCCCATGAATGCCACCGCGTTTAATGCCAGACTGAATCCGTTTGGTGCGCGCCTCAAGGCCATTTTCAGTTCGGACATCGGCCACTGGGATGTGCCCGACATGGAAGAGGTCCTGGAAGAAGCCCACGAGCTGGTCGAGCACGAAGTGATCACCGCAAACGACTTTCGGGATTTTGTCTTTACCAATCCGACCACGCTGTGGACGGGGACCAATCCTGATTTTTTCAAAGGGACAGTGGTGGAGGCGGCGGTGGACAAGCTGCTGGCTCAAGAGGCTGCGTAACTACACAGGATAATAGAGGAGAGCCATGGCCTACGAGCTGTTGATCAAAAACGGAACCGTGGTGGATGGCACCGGCACGGCTCGCTATCGGGCCGATATTGGGGTGGCGCAGGGCCGGATCGTTGAAATTGCGCCGACCGGAACGCTCGGTGGGAACGCCAGCCGTGTTCTTGACGCGTCCGACCTGATTGTCGCGCCTGGCTTTATTGATCCCCATACCCACTACGACGCCCAGGTCTGTTGGGACCCGCTGATTTCCTGTTCGTCGTGGAACGGGGTGACGAGTGTAGTGATGGGAAACTGCGGGGTAGGGCTCGCGCCGTGTCTGCCCGAGAAGCGTGAGGTGTTGGCCTGGGATTTGGTCAATGTGGAGGGGATGTCCTTTGAGGTATTGTCACAGGGCGTAACCTGGGAGTGGGAGAGCCTGGCGGATTTCATGGCCGCGCCGTTCCGGACGGGGATGGGTATCAATCTCGGCTTTCTGGTTCCGCTGTCGCCGATTCGATCCTACGTCATTGGGGAAGCCGCCCAGGAACGCGCCGCAACACCTGACGAGACAACGCGGATTGCGACCCTCCTACGAGAGGGCGTCCAGGCCGGGGCGCTCGGCTTTTCCACCACCGTGGCCACGCAGCACGTAGGCTTCAAGGGCCGCCCCCTGGCGTGTCGCCTCGCCAGTCGGGACGAGCTACGGGCGTACGCAAATGTGCTCCGCGACCTCGGGCAAGGCGCGATCGAGGTGAACCTGGGCGGTGCCGGGTCATCTATCCTGCCCTCAGGCAGTCCCGAGCTGATTGATTTCCTGCTGGTCGAAAGCCAACGTCCGGTCACCTGGCTGTCGGTGCAAACGCGCAGCGACCAGCCAACCGCCCACCGCGAACTGCTGACCAGCACCGACGGGCTGATTCAACGCGGCGGGATTCCCCAGGCGAGCTGCCAGCCCACCGAGTTGCAGTTCAATCTGCGCAACCCCTTTATCCTGGGCGCGTATGACGTGTGTCACTCCTTGTTCAATTGCAGTGCTGAGGAACAGGCGCGCATCTATGCCGACCCGACCTTCCGGGCCGAGTTTCGGGTGGCGTGCACGACAACGCCCAAAGCCTTTAGCGGCCAGTGGCAGCAGACGCAGGTGTGCAAGGTCGGCAAACCGGCGCATCAGGCCTGGCTGGGGAAAAGCATTGCAGAGCTGAGCCGGCAGGCAGGCACCGACCCCTTTGACACCTTTTTCGAGTTGGCTTTGGCCGATGATTTGGCGACTGAGTTCTCCCTGGCTATGCTGAATTTCGATCTTGACCTGGTTGAGGAAGTCATTACGGACCCGCGCGTGCTGATCGGTTTGTCGGACGGCGGGGCGCATGTCGATATGCTGTGTAATGCTGGCTATCCGACCTATCTGCTCGGGACCTGGGTGCGCAGGCGTCAGGCCATGAGTCTGGAACGAGCGGTGCAGCGCATCACCTCTGAGCCCGCCCAGCTTTTTGGTCTGTTGGACCGAGGCGTGATTGCCACAGGTAAAGCCGCGGACTTTGTGGTCTTCGATCCTCATAGGGTTGACGCCGGAGAAAAAGTGATGCTGAACGATCTGCCAGGCGGGGAGCGGCGCTTCGTGCAACGCGCCGAAGGCATACACTCTGTCGTCGTGAACGGGGAGATCGTGCTCACTCAGGGCGAGCACTCCGGCGCACTGCCGGGGCAGATGCTGCGTGCGGCTTGAGAATACCCGTTTTCTTTCCCCTCGCCCTTTCAGGGAGAGGGTCAGGGTGAGGGTCGTTGAAGAAAAGGAGGGCGCATGAAATTCGCTATTCTCTACAATACCGACTATTACCCTGACATCCACGGCTCGGCTGAGCAGTATTACAACCAGATTCTGGAACAGGTCGAACTGGAAGAAGAACTCGGCTTTGACGCGGTCTGGTTTGGCGAGCACCACTACTCGGGCTATTCGTTCGGATCGCCGCCTGTCATCGCCATGGCGGCTGCCGGCCGGACCAAACGCATTCGACTCGGGACCGGCATCTCCTTGGTGCCGCTTAATAACCCTATCCGGCTGGCCGAAGAGTATGCCATGCTGGATGTGCTCTCCGGTGGCCGCCTGGAGTACGGCATCGGTAGAGGTTTTCTGAAATACTCGCATAAAATTTTTGGCGTGGACGAAGCGGAGAATACCGAACGCTATCACGAGGGGACGGATATTATCTGTACAGCCTGGACGAGTGCGCAGCCCTTCTCGTATCGCGGTAAGTTCTGGGAACTCGAAGACTACACGTTTTTCCCCAGTCCCTTGCAAAAGCCGCACCCGCCCATCTATGCTTCCGGGGCGATTACGCCCGAGAGTTATCAGTGGGCCGGTCAGCGCGGCTTTCATTTGGCGACTGCCTTTTTCCTACCCAACCAGGAACACGTCCAGGAGTGTATCGGTCTCTACCGTCAAGCGCTCCGGGAAAACGACCATGAGCCGGCCACCCGTGATGTCGCTGGCGTGTATCAGATGTATTGTGGTGAATCGAACGAAGAAGCCCGGCGCAACGGCGGCCAGCACGCGCTGACGTATTACGCCTTCTTTGGGGCCTTGGCCCAGCGGGGCGCCTTGACCTCTCAGTCGTTCGCCTACCACAAAGGAACGATTTCGCATCTCTTTGCCGGGCTGACCTTCGAGGATCTGGACAAGCGTAACTTGGTCCTGGTTGGCGACCCGGAGAATCTGATTGAGCGTATCCGCTGGGCCAAGGAGTTCTACGGTACGAACTATCTGATTCTTGAAATCGCCCAAGGCGGCATGAAGCACGAACATGTCATGCCCTCGCTGGAACGCTTCGCCAAATATGTCATGCCCGTATTTCGGGATGAGGCATGAGGTGTCTCCTCCTCGGAGGGGTGGCGCGTGAGCGCTGGGGCGGGTTTCCTCCCCTGCCGGTCTCTTGCCATATGTCCCTAAAATATGAAAGAGTCAGTGCAGCCGCCCGCTACCGGTGACAGGCGGGTCAATCTCAAACCGTAGAACGAGGAAAAAGGGAGGACTGCATATGCATATTATGTCTTTCTCGGAACGTGAATACGTTGATGTCTCCGAGGACGCCATTATCGAAAACGGGAGTAGCTATTTTGGCCTCCCCAATACGATGTTTGACCCCGATAGGGGCGGCCAGCTCATGAATGAGTATCTAGACGAGCGGGTCTATGCCGAAGAGCTAGGCTTTGATGGCGTCATGCTCAACGAGCACCACCAGACGCCGTTTTGTGGTGGTGGGGTCATGGATGTGGAAGCCTCCATTCTGGCCCGTATCACCAAACGGGTGAAAATTGTCTTGCTCGGTAACCCCCTCCCGGTGGGCGATCCGCTGCGACTGGCCGAAGAGTTGGCCACGATTGATATGATTTCCGGTGGCCGTCTGGTACCGGGTTGGGTGCGTGGTGCGGGTACGGAACAACTCGCCAATAACATCAACCCGGCCTACAATCGGGAGCGCTTTAATGAAGCCCATGAATTCATTCAACAGGCGTGGACCAAACCGGGACCGTGGCGCTACGAGGGTAAACACTACCATTACCGGAACGTGAATCCCTGGCAGTTGCCGGTGCAGAAGCCTGTGCCGCAACAATGGATTCCGGGGCTGATCAGCCCGGAAACCGTCATCTGGAGCGCCAAACACCGCTACCCCTATGTGGCGTTGGGTACCAATGTCGAAGCCACGGTCGAGATGGTGAATCTGTATGCCGATGTCGCCGAGCAGGAAGGCTATCAGGCCGGGCCGGAAAACTTCGGCTATCTGCAGAACGTGTGTGTGGCCGAGACGGAGGAGAAGGCGCATGAGTTAGCCAGGGGCTTTGTCTTTGGCGGTGGATTTGGCTCGTTTGCCCGCGCCGAATGGATGTTCCCTCCGGGCTACAACTCCAAGGCTGCGACTAAGCGTCTGGCACAAGCTCTGACCGACCCGCGTACCGGCGCCGAAATCATCAAGCACACCCAGGGTGAGATTGACGTCGAAGAAATCAAGCGGAGCATTGAATCGGGTTTCCAGGCCTCGCTTGACAGCGATCTTATTATGGCCGGCACACCGGAGACGGTGATGAAAAAGATTCGCAAAATGTGCGAAACACTCCGGCCCGGCATCATGGGCCTGTGGTATCACCACGGCCCGATGGATTTCGCCCAGCGCAAGACCTGCCTGCGTCTGCTGGGCCAGGAAGTCCTGCCAGCCATGCGTGAAATGGCCAAGGATCTCGACCTGCCTGGGCCGTTTGAGATGGCGCCAGGTTCGCGTCCGCTGCCGGCCTCCGGCAAACGCGAACAGATCGTGCCCGATATCGCCGCGGCTTAAGGCGCGCTTCAGGGTACGCAACAGAACAGGGGCGGTTCTTCAGACCGCCCCTTTCTTTTTTCAGGACAGAACTGTCAGCACGGCTTTTAGTGAAAGCCCATGACGTCGTGATAATAATCCCAATAGCCACGAATGGCACTCTCGGTTAAGAGATTCTCCTGATTTTCTCTTCCCGTCCCACCGAAGGCGAGCAGGGAGCATTCGTCCTTTTCCCGGGCGATAGCCTGCTGCACCAATTCGGTGGCATAGCCGTCTTCCATGGAAATATAGCCGGCCGGACCGACCAGATTGGCCTGCTTGATGCGGATGTTACGGATTTCTTCGTCATCATCGTCATAGCCAAAGAACGTAAACAGCAGTTCAAACTGATCCGGTCCCTTGGGCAGAATATGTCGGGTCGCCAGCGTGTTTTGAATCTGCTGGACGACCAGGCAGGGAAAGATCATCTGAATGTGGTTGGTTAATTCCACCTCGAATTCTTTGCGCGAGGTGAGGAGCGAGGGGTCGGCTAAGGTGTAGTCCGTTTGGTAACTGCGGATGTTCTTGCCCGTATAGGCGGCCACCTCCTCTTGTTCCGTCTTTTTATACGCACGCAGCATGCTGTGTCGGCCCGACTCATCCATAATCACACCGCCCCCTTGGGATGAACGATAGATACCAAAAGTGGTGTGAAACAGATGCAGCAGACTGGCGTGATAGGGGTCCTTCACATTCTCTGAGTAGAGTTTCCAGTTGGCATGAACGAACTGACGGGCGTAGCCTAATACCTGGACTGGTCGGTTAAAGACTCGGTCCAGCCACGGACGCATGGCCGGACCGAGATAGTCGGCCAGCGGCTCGACCTTAGGGGAAAAGGAGGCAAAGATCAGCCCGTTATAGGTATCCACGCGCAGTTTCCGGAGGGAGTGCTGAGCAAGATCAAAGTCAGCCGGGTACCCGCCCTGACGGCGAATGCCGGTACGAAACGGGACACCAATCAGATCGCCCTGCTGGTTATAACTCCACTGATGGTAGATACAGGTATGGGTTGTCCGGTTACCCCGAGACTCGCGACACACCAGTGCGCCGCGATGCGCGCACCGATTGACAAAGGCGTGCAGCTTGCCCGCTTTGTCACGTGACACAACGACGGGTGTGTCACCGACAAAGGTTGAGCGGAAATCGCCGGGGTTGGCAACCTCCGCTTCGAGACCTACATAGCTCCAGGTCGGACCTCTGAAGATGCGTTCTTGTTCACGATGGTACACGGCAGGGTCGCAAAAGACCTGATATGGGACTGAAGTCAGACCTGCTGTCGTTGGCCAGCTCAACGCGACGGGCGCATTGTCCATGGGTGAAAGGCTCATCTTGGCACCTCCTTGATAAGCGCTTTTCTCCTCCCACTTCCTTTCCCTAGTAGACACTGGTTTGTGTCGATTGACAAGCCATGTTTGAGGCGCGTATACGAGGAGCAGGAGCGCTGTCCCAACCGGCGTTGAGAAAAAAGGGAGGACCTATGAGTGCGCAAAGCTTGAACATCATGCTGGTTGACCTGTTTCGATCCGAGACGGAGTTGGCCCAGTACCAGAAAGACCCCGAGGTGATTCTGGCAAACTACGATGTGACGGACGAAGAGCGGACGCGGCTCAAAGACCCAGACTGGGGGTGGCTCTATACCCACGGGATTCATCCCTACATTCTGGTCCAGTTCGCCTTAGCCATGGGAGTAGAGATCCCGCAGTATGTGCAGCAGGTGAAAGCAGCAGCAGGGTAGGGCAGTTCCGGTCTAGGGTGCTTGCTCAAAGCCCTATTCCCCCTCACCCTAGCCCTCTTCCTCCAGGGGAGAGGGGATAGAAGTGGAAAAGGAGAACCAAATGGCGAATATCGTTGCAGCCATGTCGTCAGTTCACAGTCCCCTGATGATGAGTGCGCCCCAGATGGCAGATGAGGCCACCTGGGGGAGGATCAATACGGGCTTCGATACCCTCCGGGAAACCTTTACCTCTGCCGGAGCCGATACGATCATCGTTATCTCCGACGAACATTTTAATGCGCTTGACCCGCGCCGCTATCCGTCGTTTGGCGTGGTGACGGCTGAGACGAGCGTTGGTCCGGTCGAAAACTGGCTCGGTGTTCCCTGCAATAGTATCTCGGTCAGATTTGAGCCGGAGCTGGCTGAAGCGGTCCTCGACGAAGGGGTGCGCCAGGGCTTCGATTTGACGCGGATTGGCGAAGTCGGTTTAGACCATGGATTTCTCACCTGCCTGAACTTTCTCACGCCGCAATGGGACATGTCCTATCTGTGGCTGATCCAGAACTGTGTCCTGCCACCCCTGCCGAGCCTGAAGCGGTGTTATGATTTCGGGCGGATGGTCGGGCAAGCCATCCGGTCGTGGGACAGCTCCCGCCGGGTAGCTCTGCTTGGCACGGGGGGGTTGTCGCATGCGGTTGGCACGCCGGATATGGGCAAGGTTGACCCGCAGTTCGATCAAAAATTCCTCGACCTGCTGTGCCAACAGGACCCGGCCATGCTCGATATCACGGATGCGGAGATTGATGCGGTCGGCAACGGCACGCATGAGATCCGGAACTGGATTGCGGTGGCCGGAGCAGTCGAAGGCGCAAAGGGCGAAGTCGTTATGTATGAAGAAGGAACCATGGTCGTGGGTTTCGGCATGATGCAGTTCCAACTGTAGGGCTTATTCCGTCACTTGGATGAGTGGAGCCAGGCCGCGTGGAACGCTCGCTGTCCTAGGGGTGGGCATCCTCGCCATTTCGACTGCCGCGCCGCTGATAAAGCTTGTCCCCGATGTCCCACCACTCGTGGTAGCCGCCTTTCGGCTCGGTCTCGCCGCGCTGATATTCACCCCGCTGAGCCTCATCCGGCTCCGAACCGCCGGAGGCTCACTCTCGCTTCCTGACCTGCGGGTGGTGAGTGTGGCTGGTCTGTGTCTGGCCCTCCACTTTGCCGCCTGGATTGCCTCGCTCCGCTACACCTCTGTGGCGAGTTCCGTGGCGCTGGTGACTATGAACCCGCTTCTGCTCGCCATCGCCGGATATCTCATCTGGCGGGAACGCCTCGTCCGGCGTCAATGGTTGGGAATTGGCTTGGCATTACTCGGCAGCCTGTGTATAGGCTGGAACGATTTTCAGCAGGCAGGTTCGGCCCTAGAGTCCGCGCTGTACGGCGATGTCTTAGCCGTATGCGGTGCCGTCATGATCTCCGCCTACCTGCTGTGTGGGCGCGCGGCTCGACCGCGTCTCGGCTTGAGCGTGTATGTCGGACTGGTCTATGGGTGTGCGGCAGTTATCTTACTCATCGGCTGTTTTGTCCTCCAACTGCCGCTGCTGGGATATGCCCCACGAGTCTACCTCGTCCTGGTCCTGCTTGCCCTTATCCCTCAAGTGTTGGGTCATACCATTCTGAACTGGGCATTAGCCTATATGTCTCCGACACTGGTCGCACTGGCGATTCTTGGCGAACCGCTTGGAGCCGCCCTGTTGGCCTGGATATTTCTCGACGAGTCGGTGGGCCTGCTCCAAGGGATAGGAGCGGTGGGCCTGCTGACGGGGATTGTGCTGGGACAGCAACGCTGACGCAATGGAGATGCTGAGGAAGCGGCCCGACACAGGACAACCACACTGGTTGCCCCGGTCGCTAGTCATCATTCGCCAGAGAAAGCAGAATTTGCAGCAGATACCAGAACATCAGGGCCACACCGGCAAACAGCGCGAGCGAGGCGGCGACGTGCTGGTCGGGCCGATAGTGATGAATAATGTTCGAGGTCGTATACAGAATAGACCCGGCGGCAAAGGCAACCATAATGGTAGAGAAGAACAGCCCCAGGCTAAAGCCAAACATCATGCTGGCCAAAATCACCCCCAGGGCGACAAATCCGCCTACGGCGAGAATACCCCGCAGAAAAGAGAAGTCTTTGCGGGTGGTGAAGGCCGTGAACGTCAGCCCGCCAAACAACAGCAAGGTCATCAGTCCTGCCGTAGGAATAACATCCGGCGAGCTATAGTGCGTTGCAATATACAGCATGGGGAGAAAGATGACTGCCTGGGCCAGGATATACAGACCCAGACCCAGGTATTGCATCTGCGGCGAGGCATCGGACTGCGCCCAACGGTCGGCCAGCCAGGACACGCCCATGAAGGCGGCGAGCACGACGAACCAGCCGTAACCACCAACCATGGTCTGTACCAGAGCTGGTGCAAACGACGACTGCAACAGGAGATTTTCAACCAGGATAAAGGCCAATATCGCCAACGCGAGGTGGGTGTAGGTGCGGCGAATAAATTCCGCTCGCGCCACCTCGGATGCATAGGCCGCGGGCCGGGAATACGTCATAGTTGAAGCCATACATACCTCCGTAGAGTTGACTGTCGCTTTTCAGGCTAATGCCCTGGAAGGTGACAGTCAATGCCGGGGGTGATGGGAAAAAAGAAGGGGCAGCCGTACCGGGCCACCCCTCTACATTCGATGGAAAGAAATAGACGCACAGGGCCACGCGTTTATTGAGCGAACGCTGCTTTCAGTCCCTCGGCCACTTCTGCCAGTGCTTTCTTCTGAGCGTCAAGATGGAAGAAGCTGAAGAATCCGTGAATCGTTCCGTCGTAGCGGGATATGGTGATATCAGCGCCGGCGTCCTGGAGCTTTTTGCCGTAGGCTTCGCCCTCGTCGCGCAGGGGATCAAACTCAGCCGTGATGACCAGCCCCGGCGGCGGGCTGTTCACGTATTTGGCCAGGAGCGGAGAGGCGTACGGCGCCTTGCCGGCCTCATCGTTTTCAAGATAGTGGTCCCAGAACCACACCATGGAGTCCTTGGTCAGCAGATAGCCTTCCCCGTTCTGCCGACACGACTCGGTATCAAAGGAATGGTTGGTGACCGGATAGAGCAAGAGCTGGTAGGCGAGCGAAGGGGCGCCACGGTCTCCCGACATGAGCGCTACTGCTGCGGCTAAATTGCCACCGGCACTATCGCCGCCGACCGCCACCCGTTGCGGGTCGCCGCCAATGGAAGCGACATTGAGCACCGCCCATTTGGTCGCTTCGTAACAATCCTCAGCTGCAGCGGGAAATTTGTGCTCCGGAGCGAGGCGGTAATCGACTGCGATCGTGATGCAGCCGGCGGCGTTGGTCAGGGCGCGACAGGTTGCATCGTGGCTTTCGAGGTCGCCGACCACCCAGCCACCACCATGAAAAAAGACCAGAACGGGAAGCGGACCGTCTCCCTCTGGCGTATAGATCCGAATCGGCAGATCGCCGTTCGGAGCCGGAATGGTCCGATCTTCAACTCTGGCAACCGGCTCCGGATTTTCAACTTGGAAGAGTGGCACGATGGCCTGGCGGGCCTCCGCAACCTCCATTTCGTTAAAGCCGCGGCCGCCGGCGGCCACGAGTTGGTCAATAAAGGCTTGTTCTTGCTGACCTAGGGGCATACTTCCCTCCTTGCTGTGATTCGTGTTGTGCTGGGTTGATGGGTCATGACCGGAATGAGATGTTTATCTGGGGCGGGTGGTGTTTTTCAAGAGGGCAGGCTGTGGAGATATACGGACGCGTATCAAGCGCCTGAGGCGTCTGCACCACACCGACCTCTGGCGGACCGGAGGAGGCGCGAGACGGTTGAGCCTGCGTCTCAGGTTCTCTTCTTTCAGCCCGAGACTTTAGGGTGTCGACCGTGCGTTCGCCTGCCCGTTCATCCACTGGGCAAATTTGTCTGTTTCATTCCGGGCCTGCCGCCACAGGAGTTGCACCGCCCGGTCCGGGTCCCAGCTACCGGGCCGCTCGATAAAGTCAAAGCCCAGTTTATCCGGGGAGTCTTTAATGCTCGAACGGAGAAACGGATATTTATCCACCCAGGCAGTAACAGGCGAATCATAAAAATAAGGAACAGTTTCAGACCTAAAGCTTGCGGCTCGGCCCTGCCGGATGTCTTTCCGTTCGCTGCTGAGGTAGTCGTGCTTATACTGCCGGATCGCCTGGGCCGTCTCATAATAACCGAACAGGACTCTGGCACCGGCCACCACGCGTTTTTCTGCCTCTCCCTGGCTCTGGCGGTTCAAGGTGCGGATACGATTCCTGGCTTCTCGTACGCTCTTCTCGTAGACCGGCAGCGGACCGGAAAGCACGGCCAGTGTTTCCAGCCCGCGCAAGGTAGCCAGGGCTTGGTCGCCTATGGCCTCCGTTCTCGCTTGCACGCCTTCCGGTAACGGTGCCGTCAGCATAGTTTGCAGGCTGGCGACCGCCTGTTTCTCCTCTTTCTTCTCTTCTATGCGCTGCCAGATTTCGGGCTCAAAGAAGATCGGGCGTCGGTTTCCCTTGCGGGCGACTAACAGCAGGACGGCCTTTTGTTTTTTCTGGGCATCGCGGACGGCGTTGCGGTAACTCTTGCAGTTCTGAATAGGCCAACTATTCACCTGCTCAAGGATATCGCCCTTGCGCAGCCCAACGCGCGAACCTGGGGTGAGCTGGGCAATCTCGGCAATGGGCAGACCGGGTGCATCTTTTTGCTTGGTTGGGTGGAGGGTGAGACCCAGATACTCTTGCGCTTCCCGGCAGGGATTTGCTGCGGCGAGGGGTGGCTGAAAAAAGAAACTCAGTGTGACTACAGTCACAATAACCAAAGCAGAATATTTCACGGTAATCTTCCTTCTCTCTTGGCTGCCCGCATTGTATATATGGGAGCCTATCGAGTCCGGTCAAGGCGCAGGCCGGACGGATCGTAGCCGAAAGCGCGCCGGGGTAGTCGTCGCCGCTGGCTGCGGGATGTGATTCGAAGCCTGAGACCGGCCGGCCTGCGGGGCTATCTCTCCCCCCAGCGGAGTTTGCTGCGCAGGACATCAAAGAAGGTCCGGTTGGGGGAGATGATAAGCGGTACGGTCACCCGGGAGCGTTGAATATTCACGGTGTCGCCACTCTTGAGCGGATGCCCCTCTTGGCCGTCCAAGGTCAGGGTGACGTCCTCGTCCGGAGTCTGGACCACCACTTTGATATCGGCTTGGGCCGGGAGAATAACCGGACGGTTGGTCAACGTATGCGGACAGATCGGCGTCAGCACGACAACGCCCAGCGTGGCATCAATAATCGGCCCGCCCGCCGCCAGGGAATAGGCGGTCGAGCCGGTTGGAGTGGCGACAATGAGCCCGTCCGCTTTATAAGTACAGAGATGTTTGCCGTCCACCCAGGTGGCCAGGTCCATAATCCGGGCCAGAGCCCCTTTATTAATGACCGCATCGTTCAGCGCCTGAAACGTGCCAACCGGCTGCCGGTCGCGGACAAGTGTGGTGGCGAGCAGGCTGCGCCGCTCGATTGCATAATCGCCGGCGAGGATACGGGTGAGCGTGGTGAACAGCTCTTCGGTCGTTGTTTCGGTCAGAAAGCCCAGCCCGCCAAGATTGACGCCAAGAATCGGCACGTCCCGCGTCGTGGCCCGCCGGGCAACGCTGAGCAGCGTCCCGTCACCGCCCAGCACAACAACCAGGTCGGCCTGGGCCATGATCTCGACTTTACGCCACCCCTGTCCAAGGCCGAGCTCTTCACTAGTGCGGTCCTCCGGCAGAATGCTCTTGCCGCGCTCTTGCAGCCAGGCAACCAGGTCGCGGCCCAACGCAATCGCCGCTGGCGTATTGACTTTGATGACCAGACCGATTGTCTGCATATCTCGAGCCGAGCGGTGAGGGCGCTCCCTTTTCTGCGTGCCTCGCGTATAATGGCCTACCTATGGCAATCCGTCAGCCTCATCTGAAGGACCAGCACTCTTTATTCGCTCATACTGCCGAAAAGGAGACGGCCAAGAAAGCCCCTCTGGCCGAGCGGATACGACCCCAGACGCTGGATACCTATGTTGGTCAGACACATCTCCTCGGGCCGGGCCGCCTCCTGCGGCAAATGATTGAGCAGAAAACGCTGACCTCTCTGATCTTATGGGGGCCGCCCGGGAGTGGTAAAACAACCCTGGCTCGGCTGCTCGCCCAGGACGTCGAGCTCCCCTGGGTGAGCTTTTCGGCCGTGCTGTCCGGGGTCAAAGAGCTGCGTCTCATCCTGGCGGATGCGCAGCGGCACCAGCAGCAAACGGGGCAGGCGACCGTCGTATTTGTGGACGAAATTCACCGTTTCAATAAAGCCCAACAGGACGCCTTTCTGCCGCACGTCGAGCAGGGGCTGATTATCCTGATTGGCGCAACAACGGAAAATCCGTCTTTTGAGGTGATTGCTCCTCTCTTGTCGCGCTCTCGTGTGGTGGTGCTGGAAGCGCTCGGGGCGGATCAGCTTGTCCAGATTCTGTCTCACGCCTTACAGGACACCGACCGCGGCCTTGGGCAGTATCGGATTGAAGCGGACGAAACCGTGCTGCGGACCATCGCCGAGTCCGCGCAGGGGGATGCTCGGATCGCCCTCAATACCCTTGAGGTCGCCACGACCCTGGCGGTCCAAAAAAAAGCTACCCAGCTTGACGTGGCCCTGGTGCAAGAAGCAGCCCAGCAGAAGGCCATTCTGTACGATAAGGCTGGGGAGGAACATTATAATATCATCTCCGCCTTTATTAAGAGCTTGCGCGGGAGCGATCCTGATGCGGCCTTATACTGGATGCTGCGCATGCTGGAGGCCGGGGAAGATATTCTTTTTATTGCCAGACGGATGGTCATCTTTGCAGCTGAAGACATTGGGAATGCCGACCCGCAGGCATTACCTCTGGCTATCGCGACAAAGGAAGCGGTACATTTCGTCGGACTGCCAGAGGCGCGTATTCCCTTGGCCCAAGCCGTCACCTATCTCGCGGCTGCACCCAAATCGAACGCCTCATACAAAGCCATGACCGCCGCCCAGGCAGATGTGCAGACCCATGGTCCTTTGCCCGTTCCGCTCCATTTGCGCAATGCGCCAACAAAACTGATGAAAAACCTGGGCTATGGCAAAGAGTATCAGTATGCACACGATTACGAGGACGCCGTTGTGACCCAGACCCATTTACCTGAGAAGCTGATCCAACGACGGTATTATCAGCCCAGCGATCGCGGCCATGAAAAAGTCATGGGCGAACGGCTGAAGGCGCGGCGGAAAAGGCAAGCGGACACGCAAGACTGAAACGGAGCGGATTCCCAGGGCTTGGTCGGGGCAGCGTCTGCGTCCGCGCTGCGATACGGAAGGAGAAATACATATGGCATGCCCACCACCGGAACCTTTTACGATTGCTATTCCGGATGCGGTGCTGGACGATCTGGAAAATCGGCTCAGCCGTGTGCGCTGGCCGGGCGAACTGCCCGATTCAGACTGGGATTACGGCGCGAATCTCTCTTATATTCAGCAACTCGTTGAATACTGGCGCACTGCGTATGACTGGCGCGCCCAGGAACGGGCAATGAATCGCTGGGCGCATTTCAAAACCACTATAGACGGCCAGGGGATTCATTTTATCCATGCGCGGGGGAAAGGTCCTGCGCCGCTGCCGCTGATTATTTCGCACGGTTGGCCCGGCTCGTTTTATGAGTTTATGGATGTGATTGGGCCGTTGACTGATCCCGCCGCCCACGGTGGTGACCCAGCCGACGCATTCGATGTGGTGGTGCCGTCCCTGCCGGGCTATGGATTTTCCGACCCGCCCCAAGAGCGTCAGGTCAATATCAGCCGTATGGCCGAGTGGTTCGCCATCTTGATGAGGGAGGTCCTCGGCTACGAGCGCTACGGTGCCCAGGGAGGCGATTGGGGCTCCATGATTTCGTCCCGGCTGGGCTATGCCTACCCTGAACAGCTGATCGGCGTGCATCTCAATATGGTCGGGATTGCGCCCCATCCCGCCAACCGCCAAGACCTGAGCTCCGCGGAGGAGGAATTTCTGAAAGGGATGAGAACCTGGCAACGAGAGGAACGCGGCTACCAGGAAATTCAGGGCACCAAGCCGCAGACTTTGAGCTTTGCGCTCAACGACTCGCCGGTTGGCGTATGTGCCTGGATCGTCGAAAAGTTTCGGACCTGGAGTGACTGTGACGGGAATCCGGAAAACTCCTATACCAAAGACCAACTGCTGACCAACGTCATGATCTACTGGGTCACGCAAACCTTCCATTCGGCCTCACGGATTTATTACGAAGAGCGGCACCATCCGTGGCGGCTGGGAAAAGACGAAAAAGTGAGCGCACCCACCGGGATCGCCGCCTTTCCAAAAGAGATTGCCTGCCCGCCGCGAGAATGGGCCGAGCGGGCGTATAATGTTCAGCACTGGACTGCCATGCCGGCCGGTGGCCATTTTGCGGCCATGGAACAGCCGGCGTTGCTGGTCGAGGATATTCGGGCGTTCTTCCGCGGTCTGCGCTAAGGTCGATGGCCGCCCAGCGCAGAATCATTCTCCACGGCTCACGACGCTCGCCTTTTGTGGAGAAGGTCTATCGGGGCCTGATGCTCAAACGACTGCCGTTTGAGATCCATGAGCCACACACGTTTCAGGACCTGCGGCGGCATAATCCCACGACGGGCAAGATGCCAGCGCTGGAGCTGGACGGACAGCTGCTCTTTGATTCGACGTTTATCCTGCGCGCGCTTGACGCCTACCAGCCGAGCCCGCCGCTGCTGTCAGCCGACCCGCTGCTTGCCGCGCAACAACGCCTGATTGAGGATTGGGCGGACGAGTCCCTGTACTGGTACGGTCTGGCCCTGCGGTGGACGATCCCGGCCAATGCAAAACGCGCGCTCCACATGTTTGTGTCCGCGGCGCCGCGGCCGCTCCGTCCGCTCGTCAAGCTCATGGCTCCACGCCTGATGCGGTCCCAGGTTCGGGCGCAAGGGACGGGCCGTCTGCCCGCGGAGGTACTGGTGCGCGAACTCGATGGGCACCTCGCGGCTTTGGCCAGAATGGTCGGGCGCGGTCCCTTCTTCTTTGGGCTGGACCAGCCCAGCGTTGCCGACCTGGCCGTCTACGGACAATTATTCTTCCTGCACGACAGCGCCACCCCCGAAGGTCAGACAGCGGTTGAGAACCATCCCGCGCTGACCGAGCTGTGTCTGCGTTTGGATGTGATGACCGACTAGGGCAGGATACGTAGACGAACCTGTCTGCCCAAACCGCTTTGGGGTCCTGTACGCAAAATCGGTTTCAGTTCTGGGCCTGCTGTGGGGTAATCTCAAAGGCGAATGCCTCTCGATACCAGCCGATCCAGCGAAAAATACGGGCACGGAAATATTTGCGAAAGAAGAGCGGAAAAACAGTATCCTGGACCCGTTTCTCCTCCAGCCAGACTGCAACGCCTTGGAAGCGGATCGCACCTATCTGACAGGTGACGGTCGGCGTCTGTTTCAGGTTCTTTACCCACTGTGAGTTCGAGCCTCGACCGGACGAGACATAAATCTTGTCCTGGGTTGCCACAAACCAGATTTTGACTGTGCGTGGTGTACCCGTCTTTCGGCCGACGACGGTCAGTTCAAGAAGTGATTTGCGATTGAGGCTGGCAAGGCTATGTGGGTCGTTGACGGCGGCCATAGCGCTGGCATCATTTCAGCGGACCGAAGTGCCCTGCCGTGCCCTTGAGGTTCCGGGGCTCGATGATGATCGTCCGCTCTGGGGAGGCGACCGTCGAGCCGAGGCGCCAGGCTTGGATACCATGATCGGCGGCGATCTGTATTACGCGCTCAGCCTCAGCCTCAGCCACCACGACACAGAAGCCTATTCCCATGTTATAGACCTGATACATCTCCGCGTCGGTGATCTGTCCAACGTCCTGTAACACTGTGAAGACCGGGGGAGGTGGAGGAAGGGTATGAATTTGATACCCCACTGCGGCCTCGGTCCGGGCGAGATTGAAAAAGCCGTCTCCGGTAATGTGGATCAGGGCTTTGAGTTGAACGTTGGCCGCAAACATGGCGGTGATTTCAGGAACATAAATATGGGTCGGTTCCAGCAGTTCTTCTCCGACGGTGCGCCCCAGTTCCGGTAGATAGCTATCGACCTTGAGTCGGGCGTCTTTGAGCAGGACCTGCCGGGCCAAGGTCAAACCGTTACTGTGGATGCCGCTGCTGGCAAGCCCGATCAGCGTATCACCCGGCTCGACCTCTTTACCGATAATGACACGGTCAAGCGGAACCGTACCGATGGCGGTACCGGCCAGGTCCAGGCCGCCGCCGTCTCGAACGCCGTGAACCATCTCCCTGAGTTGCGCAATTTCTCCACCGGCAATATTGACGCTGGCCTGCTCTGCCCCACGATGCAGGCCCTGACCTAAAGCGTCGAGCACATCCGGTTGTAAGCTCTCGACCGCGACATAATCAACAAACGAGATCGGGGTCGCGCCAACGCACAACAAGTCGTTGACGTTCATGGCGATGCAGTCAATGCCAACCGTATCGTATTTCCCCAGGAGTTCTGCCACCAGGAGTTTGGTCCCAACCCCATCGGTGGTAATGCCAATGCCGAGGTTGAGCGCGTCGAGACGAATGATGTTGGCAAAATATCCAAGAGGCAGAACGGGCCGAGCAGCGGGGTGAAAAGAGAAGGTTTGTTCGACCCAGGCTCGGAGCCGATTTAGGCCCACTTCGGCCTGTGCGCTATCGACGCCTGAGGCGGCATACCGTGGGTCTCTTACGCGGTCCATGTGCCGCTCTACTCTACCGAATCTCTTATCCGAAGGCAATTGTCCGGCCTTGCTCTTGACTCCATACGGAGCCACGCTCACTATGGAAAGAGAGTCCTGCGAGACTGTCTGTCAGACGCCTATGTATGAAGCCTTTTACGGTTTTCAGGAAAATCCGTTCCGCCTCACCCCAGACCCGCGCTACCTCTTTCTGAGCGCCAATCACCAGGAAGCCCTTGGTCATCTCCTGTTTGGGGTGAATGAGGGCAATGGCGTGGTGGTCCTGACCGGAGAAATTGGTGCGGGGAAAACGACGCTCCTGCGGACCCTGGCGAGCGACCTGGATGCGTCGATAACGCTGGCGTATCTCTTTAATCCCGCGCTGTCCGACGTCGAACTCTTGCAAGCGATTAATGCCGACCTGGGACTATCGGCCGACTCAACGAGCAAAAGAGGGCTCACCGACGAACTCAACCGTTTTCTTCTCGCCCAACAGGCTGCGGGACGACGGGTGGTGGTGATTATCGATGAAGCCCAGAATCTGGCAGTGCCGGTTTTAGAACAGCTCCGTCTCCTCTCTAACCTCGAGACCGAACAAGAAAAGCTGCTGCACATTATTCTTGCCGGGCAACCAGAGTTGCGTGACATTCTGGCCCAGCCAGAACTTGCCCAACTCGACCAGCGCGTCACCCTACGCTGGCATCTTGGGCCGCTGGGTGTCAAAGACACCGCGGCCTATGTTCGACACCGACTCAGCGTTGCCACAGATGGAGGAGGAGCCGCGCTTTTTTCGCCCGCGGCCCTGCGGCAGGTATACCGTTTTTCGCGCGGTATCCCGCGACTCATCAATATCCTGTGCCACCGTGCGCTACTGGTTGGCTACACTCAAGAAGAGTCGCGTATACGGCCACAGACGATGCGACAGGCGATCAGGGAATTGCGTCGCCATACGGTTCGGAGCCCGCGCTTTCGCTGGTCACCGGCCACCGCGGCAATCGCACTCGGTGTTGGCGGCTGCCTGCTGGTCTGGGGAAGCCTTGATATTCCTGCGGCGTGGAATCAACTGGATAGGTGGGCGTCCCGCGAAGAGGCCCGACGCTCTCCTCCAGCGGACACGCGTCCTGGACTGGAAACGCAGTCGGGCATTTCTCAGAAAGTCCGGAAAGCAGCAGGCACGACGCCCCTCCCCTTGAGGCCGCAGGCTGGCGACCTTGCCGTTGCGACATCCTCCCCGCAGGAATTATTCCACGCGCTCCAGCAGGAGGAGATGCTGTCCAGTGCCGTGCGAGCAACACACGAACTGATTGCCACGTGGCAGGGGGCGCCTTTGGAAGAAATCGAGTGGCAGGGCGGCAAACTCGACCTTGCCGCCATTGCCGCTGCTCGTCAGCTTGAGTATCTGTCCGTGCGGAGCGATATCCGCCTCCTGACTCTACTGGACCTGCCAGTGATGATCGGTTTGGCCGTTCCACCTTCTCAGCAGACGCGCTTTGCTTTGATCCGCCAGATGACAGATACCCACTGCCGTATCCGGCTGGAGAGAGATTACGTCGTGCCACTCGAAGCGATTACGCAGCGCTGGGTTCGAGAAGCATACGTCTTTTGGAAAAACTACGAAGAGATCCGAACAACCCTGGCTATGGGTAGCAGTGGCCCGGCGGTCGAGAAACTGCAAACCTTATTGGCCAACGTCCCCACGCCGTTTCATAGAGGGGCCCTGCTCGTCCATCAGGCGGGAGAGCCGACGCCGTTTTTTGGGCCACAAACGCAGGACGCGGTGGCGCGATTCCAGAAAATGCAGCGTCTCGTCCCCGACGGGATCGTGGGGCCGCAGACCCTGATTCTCCTGTATCGTCGCCTTCCCGCGTATACGCCGCCGAGTCTGAGTCGAAGAGAGAGGGTGGAGGGGACATTCGCCGTTCAGCTCCCAACCGGGGTACGGCAAGGAACAGATCTCCCTCTTCGTGGAGAGAGGGTCGAGCCCGTCGAGCAACTGGAGCCTATGGGGAAGGACGCATGAGCACGATCCTTGACGCCCTCAGAAAAATTGAAGGAGAAAGACACGGGCAAAGCGGCAAGGTCCGGGCCCGCATCCTGGTGAGCCTTCCTCGACCGCTCTCTGCTGCCCCTCCATACCGGTCTCGGCTCTGGACGGCTGGTGTGGGTTTTCTTCTGGCAGGATTTATCGGAGGCGTATGGATGGCCCGTCAGGAAGAAATCTCTCCCGCAGAAGGGGAAACGCCTCATCGCCTCTCAAAAGAAGCGGAACGCCGCTTTCCGCTCTCGGTTGTACCTGAAAATTCTGGAGATCCCGAGAAAACAGTCTCTGCCACTACGGAGGGGCAAGTCCAAGAAGAACGGAGAAGGATAGGGAGCGCCACTGACCCCTCGCTGCCTGAGCACCCTCTGGTTCTTTCAGAGCCGCCGCTCCAGGATTCCCCCTTTGTCTCCTCGCCCCAAGTCGCGCTGCGCACGTCGCTTGTGGACACCACCCCTCAGGGATTTTCCGAGCCAACTGGAGAGCAAGTTGACCAAGCACCTCGAGAGCGTGAAGACAGCGTCCAGCACGTTTCCGAGACGGCAGGTGAAGAGCTTGAGATCACCCTGGAGAGTGGACACGAGAAGCAGGCTGGAGAGGCGGAGCGCGCTGAACAAGAACAGCCGCTTACGCCAGGGAAGCCGGCAGATATAGCAGAGCCAGACGCATCGGAAGATGTCTATGATCCCGCCCCGGCCAATTCAGCGGTCAGCTTTCTTCAGTGGTCACCCGAGTCTGCACGCCGAAAAGCCTTTGTCAGGGTCGGAGGGAGCCCGCTCACCCTTGTCCACGAAGGCGATGCTATTGGCGGCTATACGGTCGTCGAAATTCGGCCAAACGCGATCGCCCTGCGGTCTGGCGCGACCCGCTTTCAAATCCGCGTTCGCTAAAGCCTTGACCGCTCTCTGCCTGAGGCTGACGGAGGGGAAGAATTACGAAGCGGCCTTTCTGACCTTCGCCTCTGCCTTGAGTTCTTTGATGCGGCGTTTGAGTGCTTTTTCGCGACGTTTACGGCGGCGACGAATCTCCTGATCTCTTTCTCTATGCATGCTCTCTCCTGGCCCTCTCTCCGGTTGCTCTTCCGAGTATTTCCTTAAACTAGACGCGAAGCGGAACTGAAGGATTACTATAGCTGTCTCAACACGATCTGTCTAAACACGGCCTGAAAACAGGGTCAAACTTTCTCGCTGGGGAAAATGCGAGCTACTAGATATTGTAGACCATATATTTTTCTGCTACAGGAAGTTGTGGGTGGTCCAGGATAAACCATAACCCGCATCCAAGAGAACGAGTGGGTGGAGTTGGTCGTGTCACAGGGGGGAACCTCGTTATTTTCCATAAAAGGGCTCAAGGAAGGTCCTACCCTTCTCTTTGATGACCAGGCCCCGTTTGCCGATGTGGTTGCAGCGGTTGAGGCAGAATTAGCGCGGGCGAATGGTTTCTTTCGCGGCTCCCCCGTCGTATTGCACTTTGGGGACCGTCTCCTGCAAAAAGAAGAATGGTGGCACCTGAAGGAGGCCCTCCACCGAGAAGAGGTGTTGCTGCGCTATGTGGTTTCAAACAATGCTGCCAGCAGGAAGATGTTATACAAGGAAGGGCTGTCCGTCCGGGAGAATCTGTCGTCGCCCCGGAAGGGAAAAACGGATCAAGACATTATTCCGCCCGAAGGACAGCGGGCATCCTATCTGCGCCACGGGATGCGGGGCGGACAGAAGCAAGTTTTTGACGGAGATGTGATCCTGGCTGGTGATGTGAACCAAGGGGCGGAAATCATCGCGGGAGGGGATGTGGTTGTGATAGGCACGCTACGCGGAGTCGTCCACGCTGGCTATCCCGATAACGAAGGGGCGGTGGTTATCGCGCTCAACCTGACACCGTTACAGCTCAGAATCGGACCCCTGATCGCCATTCCGGAAGAAGGGCAAAACCATCGTGGTGTCCACCACCCGGAAGTTGCTCGGGTGCTGGATGATCAGATTGTGATTGAACCATATAACGGGAAGTTATAGGAGAGGTGCGCCATGAGTGGACGAGCAATCGTCGTTACCTCGGGCAAGGGGGGGGTCGGGAAAACGACCGCGACCGCAAATATTGGCCTCGGTCTTGCCAGCCAGGGGAAGAAGGTTGTGCTGATTGATGGGGATATCGGGTTGCGCAATCTCGACCTTATTATGGGGGTCGAGAACCGGGTCGTATACAATATCGTTGACGTGGTGAGTGGTCGCTGTCAGCCGAGACAGGCGCTGGTCAAGGACAAACGGATTTCGAGTCTCTTTCTGATTCCAGCCTCGCAGATCGACCAGAAGGAGGCGATTAATGCCGACCAGATGCGGGACTTGTCTACGCAGCTAAAGGAGGAATTCGACTTTGTCGTCATAGACTGCCCGGCCGGGATTGAGCAGGGGTTCCGGAACGCGGTGGCGGCGGCCGATGAAGCCATTGTCGTCACTACTCCAGATGTCTCTCCGGTCCGCGACGCAGACCGCGTCATTGGTCTGCTGCAGAGCTCGCTCGGCGACCCGCAACTTATTATTAATCGTATGTCTATGGCCATGGTAAAGCGGGGAGACATGCTCGACCAACAAGATGTGTTGGACATCTTGGCCATCCGCCTCCTGGGGATTGTCCCCGAAGATGAAGCAGTCGTGATTGCCGGTAACAAAGGGGCCCCGGTCGTCCTGAACGGCGGCTCGCCGTCTGGTGATGCCTACGGGCGTATCGCGCGCAGGATTCTTGGGGAAGACGTTCCGATTCCCGAGCTGAACGGCCACTCCAGTTTCGCCAAGCGGCTCGGCCAATTCATCTTTGGGAGATAAGCTATGACATTAACGGAACGTATCCAGCTTTTTTTTGGTAAGGGTGGAAGTGGAAGTAAGGACACGGCAAAGAATCGTCTCCTCCTGGTTTTACAAGACGACCGACTTGGTTTGACCGGAGAAAAGAAGGAAGCCTTGCGGAAAGACATCCTTGCGGCAATTCGGAAGCATCTCGATATCGACGCGGAGGGCTTCACCATGGAGTTTATATCGAAGGAGATGCATGTCACAGCCCCCGTACAGCTTGGCCGGGGGACTGTGAACCTCTCAAAATAAGGATTGTTAAAAGCCGCTTGGAGTAACAGGACGGACTGAAAAGGGCGGAAGAGTAAACGTGTCCAGCATCTGCATGTCTATGGGAGGACACGTTCACTCTTTGCGGAAGCCGCCCTTTTTTCTTGTGTCCCCTCTTTCCTTCCAAGGAGAGGCGGTTCTGCGATGTCTATAGAATATAGCGGGACAAGTCTTGATCTTTGACAATCGCCTCCAGCTTGTCCCGGACATAATTGGCATCAATCGGCAGCTCCCGCCCGCTCAATTCTGGAGCGTCAAAGGAGAGGTCCTCGACCAGCCGTTCGACGACCGTATGCAGTCGCCGCGCCCCGATGTTCTCAGTCCGTTCATTCACGGTGGCGGCAATCTGAGCAATCTGCTCCACGGCGTCAGCCGTAAAGTTTAGCCGGACATCTTCTGTATCGAGTAGGGCGACATACTGGGTCAGCAACGCATTTTTGGGTTCGGTCAGGATGCGCACAAAGTCTCCGTGCGTCAGAGATTCCAGCTCCACGCGAATCGGGAAACGCCCCTGAAATTCTGGAATCAGGTCGGAGGGTTTGGCGGTATGGAATGCCCCCGACGCGACGAAAAGGATATGATCGGTGCGGACCATGCCATATTTGGTGTTGACGGTACAGCCCTCGACCAGTGGCAACAGGTCACGCTGCACCCCTTGGCGAGAGACATCTGCACCGTGGGCGTTTTCTCGACCGGCAATTTTATCGATTTCATCAATAAAGATGATGCCCGTCTGCTCGACCCGACGAACGGACTCCTGGACGACCGCTTCCATATCAACCAGCTTATCGGCCTCTTCTACCGCCAGGATCTCGAGCGCTTCCGGGACCTTCACCCGGCGTTTCTTGGTTTGTTTGGGCATCATATTGGAGAACATCTCTTTGAGCTGATTCTCCATTTCTTCCATGCCCTGAGGGGCCATGACTTCGACAAAGGGGGCGGCGGAGCGGGTAATTTCAAGCTCCACCTCTCGCTCGTCCAGCTTCCCTTCGTGGAGCATGCGGCGCATTTTTTCCCGGGTGCTGTGTCCGGCGCTTGTTGCTCCCTCTTCACTCAGGCTGGATGATGACGGGGTTGGAGGAAGCAGAAGGTCAAGCAACTGCTCTTCCGCCTGGGCGTGGGCCTTGACTTGAATCCGTTCTTTTTCTTCCTGCTTGACCAGGCCGACAGCCAGTTCTGTCAGGTCTCGCACCATAGATTCGACATCACGCCCCACATAGCCGACCTCGGTAAACTTTGAGGCCTCCACTTTGATAAATGGCGCCTGGGCCAGACGCGCCAAACGGCGGGCGATCTCGGTTTTGCCAACCCCGGTCGGACCAATCATCAAAATATTTTTGGGAGCAATCTCGTCACGCAAATCTTCCGGGACTTGCTGCCGTCTCCAGCGATTGCGCAGCGCAATCGCCACGGAACGTTTGGCCTTCGCTTGGCCAATAATATACCGGTCCAGCTCGGAGACGATTTCTCGCGGGGTCATAACCGGAGAGCCTGCGTCTTGAACGACTACGGGCACCCCGTCGACGACATCCGTCATCTTATAATTCCTCCACTGCAATCTGGTCGTTGGTGTACACGCAAATAGTCCCGGCAATGCGCATGGCCTCCTCAACAATCCGCGCCGCATCCAGAGGCGTGTGGGCGACCAACGCGCGGGCCGCTGCCAGGGCGTAATTGCCGCCCGACCCAATGGCGAGAACGCCGTCATCGGGTTCAAGCACATCTCCGCTCCCGGAGATCAGCAGGGATGACTCATGATCAACGACCGCCATCAGCGCCTCAAGACGACGTAAGACCCGGTCTGCACGCCAGTCCCGGGCCAGTTCGACTGCGGCTCGCCGGAGGTTGCCATTATATTCTTCCAGTTTGCCTTCGAATTTTTCGCACAGAGTAATGGCATCCGCAGTCCCGCCCGCAAAGCCGGCCAGAATGCGATCTTTATACAGACGGCGCACTTTCCGTGCGGCGTGCTTGACGACGGTGTCTCCAAGGCTGACCTGCCCGTCTCCCGCCATAGCGACCTTGCCGTCGCGGCGGACGGTGAGAATAGTTGTCCCATGCATAGCTGCGTTCACCGTGTATCCTCCAACCACCGGATCATAGTATCCGATTCATAGCATAGAGTATTGTCTGGCAATGCACTATGCCGGCGAGGCGAGAGAAGCGAACCACAAGCGGGTCAGCTTAGGCCCGCGGGTGTGCCTTGTCATACACTTGGGTCAGCCGGTCTAAATTGACGTGGGTGTAGCGCTGGGTGGTGGACAGGCTGGAATGTCCCAACAGTTCCTGAATAGCCCGCAGGTCAGCTCCTGCGTCAAGCAAATGGGTCGCAAAGGTGTGGCGCAGGGCGTGGGGACTGATCTTGTGGGCCAGCCCGCACTGTTTGGCATAGCTAGCCACCAGTCGAGCAACACTCCGGGGAGTTAACCGTCCGCCGCGTTGGTTGAGAAAAACCGGTCTGGAGTCACCGGCCGACACGTTGTGGGACGCGAGCTGATAATTATTGCCGAGTAAGGCCGGAATCTCTGCCCGATAGCAGTGTAGCGCGTCAAGCGCCGTGCGGCCAACCGGCACGATCCGTTCCTTCTGTCCCTTCCCCTTCACCCGCAGGACTTCAAGGTTGGGGTCGACATCCTCCCAGTTCAGGCCGGTTAATTCACTGACGCGGAGCCCGCACGAATAGAGCACTTCGAGTATGGCCCGGTCACGCAGTTCGGCGGGGGTATCCGGTGCGGGAGTGTCCAAGAGCCGAAACATATCGTCAACCGGGAGATAGGTCGGAAGGGGGTGGTCTTGCTTGGGCGAACTCAGGTGAAGGGTCGGGTCTTGGTCAATCACGGCCTCGCGCAGCAAGAAGCGAAAAAAGCTCTTGAGTGCCGAGAGCTTCCGACTAATCGAGCTTTTCGTATGCTGTCGATACAAGGTGGACAAAAAAGCCTGAATGACGTGGTGGCTGATCTGGGTAACCTCGACCTGGCCCGGCTCTGCCCGTTCTGTCGGCTTTTCAACAAAAGCGAAGAACTGGTGCAGATCGCTGCAGTAGTTCCGCAGGGTATGGGTAGAGACATTTTTCTCTACCTCCAGATAGACGCTATAGCGGTCAAACAATTCGTGGAGTTCTGGTGTCATGAGAATTTCAATTTGCTGCTTTCAATGATATCAACAAGTCCGGTTTGAAGAAAGTGAGGAGGGAGACGGCCTCTGATGAAAAAACGAATTGCGCCGGAGAGTGTAGCGAAAGGGCAAAACGGGGGCGGTTGTGCGAGTCTGTTATCAGTGCCAGGCAGAAATATCTCTCGAAGAGCCCATTGGACGACGCGACATGTGTACAGGGTGCGGGGCTGACGTACGCTGCTGTCTCAACTGTACCTTTTACGACGTGCGTTCTGCTGATGCGTGCCGGGAACCACAGGCCGATCTCGTCCAGCATAAGGACGCGGCAAATTTTTGTGAATTCTTTGCGCTCAAGAATACCCAGCCGAGTCTGGCTCGCCCATCCGCAGCGGACGCCCGGGCGCAACTGGACGCCTTATTCAAAAAAAAGTCCTGACGGAGTTCCTGCCATGACCGCTCGGCGTTTCCCTCCGATGCTTTTTTGCCTCGTCTGGCTCGTGCTGCTGGGCGCCTGTCAGCCCGACCCTCACACGGCCCAAGGGACGGCCGAACTCTTTCTTGACGCGCATTATGTGCGTATTGACTTGCCGACCGCCAAAGCCTATTGCGCCGGCTTTGCCCGGAACCGGGTAGAGGAGGAAATTCGACTGACCGAGGGCTTGTCGATCGATGCCACAACGCGGCAACCGCGGGTGTACTATGAACTGCTTGAAGAAACACCGCGCGGCGAATCGAGCGTGTCTTTCCTGTATAAGGCGGATTTTGACGTTGACGGAGCCGGACGATTTACTAAGAATATTGTGTTGACCCTGCGAAATGAGGCCGAGGGCTGGCGTGTGGTCAACTACCGCGAGTATGACTAAGGCCCTCCTGTGGTTGACAGGAGGAGAGCAGGGGCAAAGGATGGTGGGGAGGCAAAACAAGACAAGGTGACAAGGGTCGGAAAGGAGGAAGCGATATGCAGGACAAAACTTATGTTATTACCGAGATCGTGGGCACCTCGGAGCAGTCGATCTCGGCGGCGGTGAGCAACGCGGTTGATCGCGCCAACAAGACGCTCAAGGCGCTCGACTGGTTTGAGGTCAAGGCGCTTCGCGGGACAGTCGTGGATGGCAAAGTTGGACAGTATCAGGTCACGCTTGATGTGGGTTTTCGCTATCTGAGTGATGAAGAAATGAAAGCCTGGGCGGAAGGCTAAGCCAGAGACGAGCCCGAGCTGTAGAGACGGAAGGGAGGAGTTATGTCAGACAAAACGTATAAGCTCATTGAGTTGGTTGGAGTATCGGAGAACTCGATTGAAGAAGCCATTCAGAATGCGGTCGCCCGGGCCAATCAGACCCTCAAGAATCTGGATTGGTTTGAGGTCGTTGAAGCGCGCGGTATGATTCAGGACGGCACCGTCAATCAGTTCCAGGTCAAGATCAAGGTCGGGTTTCGGCTGAATATATAAGGAGGGACAAGAGCGACGGGAGATTAGCGAGGATAGGGCAATCTGAACGTTCTGGCTTTTGTGTCAGAGAGAAGGCAGCACTGCTTCCACTCCTCCGTGCAAGGCGCTATAAACGGGTTGATCCATGGACGGACTGGCAACTGTGAGAAGCATGATTATTGAAGGAGATGAATGATGGCGTTACACATTGGTGAGGAAGCTCCCAATTTTACGGCGGAGACAACAGAGGGAACGATCAACTTTCACGAGTGGATCGGAGATGGCTGGGCCATTTTGTTTTCACATCCCAAGGATTTTACTCCGGTGTGTACCACCGAGTTGGGCTATATGGCCGGCCTCAAACCGGAATTTGATAAGCGCAACTGCAAGATCATCGGTCTGAGTATTGACCCGGTATCCGACCACACGGAATGGGTCAAAGACATTGAGGAAACGCAGGGACACGCCGTCACGTATCCGTTGATTGGCGATACGGACCTTGCCGTTGCCAAGCTGTACGACATGATCCACCCGAATGCGAGTGGGACTGCCAAGGGCCGCACCGCGGTCGACAACGCAACTGTCCGCTCGGTGTTTGTGGTTGGTCCGGACAAGAATATCAAGCTCATGATTACCTATCCGATGAGCACCGGGCGGAACTTTGACGAGGTGCTGCGTGTGTTGGACTCCTGTCAATTGACCGCCCAACACAAAGTCGCCACCCCGGTGAACTGGAAACACGGGGAGGACGTGATCATTGTCCCCGCGGTCTCGAACGAGGAAGCCAAGGAAAAATTTCCCGGCGGTTGGAAGGCACCCAAGCCGTACCTGCGGATCGTACCGCAGCCGCAATAAGATCGCTCGGGCGAGCCGCGAGATATGAGAAAGAGTAAACGTGTCCTCCAATAGACATGCAGATGCTGGACACGTTTACTCTTTAGGCCGCTGAGCAGCGGCCCCTCCGTTTGTGTCGGCGATTAATACGTTTTCAAAATCCGGCCGTATGGCAGATGCGCATTAAAAAAGCCATAGCGGCACTGAATCACTTCTTTGACAGCCAACTGGTGCCAGGGGTCGGCTTCCGTTGGGGAGTTATAGACCAGTGAGCCCGGCCCACTCCACACCTCGGCAATGCCGTCGGTGCCCACGACAGGGGTGACGGCAAAATTGCACGAGACAAGCTGGGCCACGGCCGGCTCCTCGCTCTCTTCCGCGCTGGGAATGACTTTGAGGGAAACAATAGGCGGAAATTTAAAGCTCTCGACCGGGGCATTGCGAATCGCCCGCATGACGGCCGTTGCCAGTCGGTTACCCGTCGGCCGCTCAATGATGCCCATGAACTCTTCATGTTCTTGCGTCACGTCAACATGCGCCAGCTTTTTGGCATAGCCCCAGATCTCCCGCCCCGCGATCAGCGGCGCTTCCTGGGTGACGAAAAGATGCGGCAGATAGGTCATGGGCTGGCCTTCCCAGGTACAGGCCAGACCCAGAATCGCCTCATTATACGGTCCAAAGGTCGAGAAGTGGTATTTGGCAATAAGGAGGCTGGCGGTTGCCGGCTCAACCAAGGCCAACCCTTCTGGAAGGAGGCGCAGAGCTCCGTCTTCATCGGTCTGGTAGTCAACGATAATGATCTCCATATTGCGGTAATAGAAAGGCGGTGACTGTACCGCCGGCGCATTCACCGGCATTGAGGGGCCGAACTGACTTTTTGTGAGCTGTCCATACTTTGCCATACGCTACCCTCCGTGTGGTCTGACTGCACTGTGACTACGAATCAAAGAGTAAACGTGTCCTCCATCAATACAGACAAAGCTGGATACGTTTACTCTTTCATGCCGTAGCACTTCAGCACATTCTTTCCCAATATACCCTCTCGGGCCGACTCGGTCATCAGATTTGTGAGTTCAATCAAATTGGGCACATATTCGGGTGGATGATCGGCATGCGGAAAATCGCTGGCCCAGAAAAATCGATCTTCCCCAACAAAGGGCATCACCCCGGCGAGTGCCCGCTCATCCGGGTCGCCCGAGATCCAACACTGGCGGCGGAAATACTCGCTCGGCTTGTCTTTCAGCAGCACGCTCTTGCCCAGCGGCGAATCGTAGACCGCATCCATACGCTCCAGCCAGTACCCGATCCAGCCCGCGCCTACTTCCAGAACGATGACTTTGAGTTGAGGAAATTTGTCGAACACCCCATACTGAAAGAGCGAGACAAACCCCCCTCGAATGGCATCTCCACCGGCGATGTTTTGGTAAAACGCGGTCGAAAAACTCGTCATCCGGCCAAAGCGGGTTGGGGCCGCCCAGTGTGGCTCAAACGACGGATGAATGCCAAACGGCAGACCGAGTTCTTGGGCCGCGGCAAACACGCGGTCATGATCGGGATGGCCATGGGCTTTGCGACTCCAGATATATGGAGCCACAAAAAAGCCCTTCATCCCATCCTTGGCCGCCCGGCGCAGCTCTGCTTCAGCAAGCTCGGGGATGCTAATGGGGATATGGGCAATGGGCAGCAAGCGTCCGTCCGAGTCTGAGCAAAAGTCCACCAGCCAGCGATTATACGCCCGGGCATAGGCCATCGACAGCTCAAGGTCTTCGCATTCGGGTTCCCATAACAGGCCAAGAGTGGGGTAGAGAAACACCTTCTCAATATTCTCGATGTCCAAACGTTGCAGCCGCTCTTTCGGGTCCATAGAGCCAAACGAGGCGTTATCGACATAGCCAGACCCGGTCGGCTCGCGTGTATACTCAATACCCCCAAGCTGATCCATCACACCCAGTCCCGAAGGGGCGCCCTTGCGCGTCATTTTGGATGGTTGGCCGTTGACCTCAAGATATTCCAGGCCGTCGTCGTCTTTACGAATACGGACCGCGCGGTCACGATATTTGGGTTCCAAATATTTTTCCCAGAGATCAGGCGCTTCGAGTATGTGACCGTCGGCATCGATTACACCTGACATGGGGAGACTCGGTAAGGCTTCAGGGCCGGGCATACATTCCTCCTTTATTGAGCACGCAAGCCGATCATATTCCCTGGGCAGCGCAGACGAAGCGCCCGGCTCGGGAGAATGCTTCAGCTAGGTCCCGGAACTCGAACGTTGCCGCTTACGAAAGAGTTCTTCTCCTTCCTCAATCTGCTCAGGTTCCATAAGCTCAACGATATACTCACGCACTTTGAGCACGCCATTCTTGTGCTCGCCCGAGGCGTTTGTCTCCGCCAGACTGATCCACATATAGGCTTGGCCATAGTCCAGCGGTGTACCCTGGCCCCTGGCGTAGCGTAGTGCCAGATTATACTGCGCCTGGGCATCATCCTGATTGGCCGCCCGGCGATACCAATTCGCCGCCTGGGTATCGTTCTGTTCGACCCCTTGCCCGGTTGCATACATGAATCCCAGATTGATCTGGGCTTGGGCATGGCCCTGGTCGGCCGCTTGGCGATACCACTTGGCGGCCTCGGCCGCATCCTGTGCCACGCCCTGACCTGTGCGATACATGAGCCCCAAATTCCACTGTGCGTCGGCATGGCCCTGCTCGGCGGCTTGGCGATACCACTTGGCGGCCTCGGCCGCATCCTGTGCCACACCTTGGCCCGTGTAGTAGTGGAGCCCCATAAAATAGAGCGATTGCGGAGAGCCCTGTTCAGCAGCCTGGCGATGCCATTGCAGCGCTTGGGTCGCATCCTGGTCAACGCGTTGGCCCAGGCCGTAGAGCACACCTAGTTCCGCCTGGGCATGCATGATTCCCTGCTCGGCTGCTTGGGTGAGCTGGGCAATCGTCATCCGTGCAATCAGATTATCGCGGGCGCCCGCGTATTTCGCGGCGGTTGCTTTGGCGGCATTGAATGAATCACGGTCGCCTTTATAAACAGCCAGCTTGGCCGCGCTATCGGCCGCCTGGTTGATCAAGAGCAAGGCCTGGACGTCATCTTGCTCAATTCCCTTACCTGATGAGTATAGAATGCCCAGATCGTACTGGGCCGTCACATGGCCCTGCTCGGCGGCTTTGCGATACCACGCTATCGATGTGTCCATATCCGCTGCCACGCCCAGACCGTTGGCGTACATGACCCCCAGGTTCCACTGGGCCGTTGCATGGCCCTGCTCGGCGGCTTTGCGATACCATACCCCGGCTTCGGTGTAGTCCTGTGCGACGCCGTAGCCGTTATCGTACAGGAAGGCGAGGTCGTACTGCGCCTCAACGTCACCGGCCTCGGCTCGCGCGCGCAGTTCAGCAGTTCTGTCTGTTTGCGCCAGGGTTACGCCGCAAATACATACTCCAACACTTACGAGTATCCAGCGTGCTATTGTCTGCATATTCGTTGTCCTACCGTACTCCTTCTCAAATGAGAAGAGCGGGCAGTGCCTCCCCACCTTCCTCCTCGGAGCAGGCGTTATTTGACAAGAGCAAGCAGAACCGCGCCGCGCGTGTCGCCAGTCCTGGACGCCGGGTTGCTAGCGGTCTTTCTGTCGTGCTGTGAACTGGTGACAACCGCATAGCCTGATGCGACAGCGGCCGGTCCAGGCGTGTTTATGTACCAAAGCCGGGTGGCCACAGGAACACCGGGAGAGACCCGTAATCGTCGGGTGCGACGGCCCTTCGAGTTTCGCCCACTGCCGCTCCAAATCCTGCCGAATCTCTTCATCCCGCGTCATTATTGGGCGCTCTCTTTCTGGCGTGCGTCGAGACTCCCCGGTCGGACTGGCTGTTCAACGTGTCCTGTTTTTGCCCGCTGTAAAAGAATGGGAGGAGTCGTATCATGTGTGCAGCGCATCGATCCAGTCGGGTAAGGGTTGATCTGGCACGTCAGCGCTCTCGGGTAAGAGTTCAAGCACGTCGAGCGACATGCGGTAGCGAATACGGCCGTGCCACAGATATGGTGTTCTCACTGAATTGCTCACCATGCCGCCGTGGAGGGCCGGGTGTGTACCCTGAGGGGGAGTAGCCTCCACCCATAACTCTGCCCCACGATGCTGACGAACCCAGGCGTGCGAGTCCGGGTGGATACTGTCCCAACTCTCCGGCTCTACAATCCGGGCTTTTTGGCAATACATCATTCTTCCCCATTTCCTTGTACCTCAAGAGGTATCCGTGAGAAAAGATTGTCCGGTGTTCTTGATTGGACGTGCACGTTCAGGTTACCCAGAGTGTCGTCGGACATCTCTTCGAGAGCGCAGGAAAAAATGCAACACAACGGGAGGAAGCGATATGGACACTTTTCAGTATGAAACCGTTCTGAGCACGCTGGGTGACAGTGGGGTCCGCACCATAGCCCTAAACCGGCCCGAGCGCCTGAACGCCATGAACGGGCAGCTCATGGTCGATATCGCGCGCGCGTTTGACGAAGCCAATGTCGATCCGGAGACCCGGGCCATCATTTTTACCGGTCAGGGCCGCGCCTTTTGTGCCGGCGATGACCGGAAGGCACATCGCCAGCCTGAAAACGAAGGAGAGGCCAGGGATGCCGTGGACGCGGTCCAGCGGGCGACCCTGGCGATTGTCTTTGGGGGGAAGCCGGTTGTGGGAGCCATTAACGGTTGGGCAGTCGGAGGTGGGTTTGAGTTGGCGATCAATTGCGATTTCCCGATCTGGGCGGAAAGCGCCCGAGGGTTTTTCCCCGAAGTGTCGCTCAACGCTTTTGTGACCGGCGCCGTCTCATCGCTCCTGCCGGCCCTGGTCGGGCTGAACAAAGCCCGGGAAATGCTGTTTCTGGGCGAACAGTACGACGCCCGTACCCTGCTGGACCTGGGCGTGGCGTGGCGCGTCGTCGACGATGCTCGCCTGCTCGCCGAGGCGCACAGTGTGGCGGAGAAACTGAGTGGCCTGCCGCCGCTGGCCGTCCGTGCGATGAAGCGGGTGCTCAATCAGTGCGCGGCCAGCGATATCCACACCGCCCTTCGACTGGAAACAGAGGCGACCGTTGCCAGCTTTCTCGACCCGGAAACAACCCAACGCCTCTCGAATTTCTAGCCAGAAATTTTTCATTAGCCTGAAACGCGTTAGGCCGCCGGCCGATTGACGGTGATGGCCTCGCGCAGGCCCTCCAAGAGACCCGCTAAGTGCGCCATCCGCTCCCGGAGTGCTACCAATTCGGTGCGGGTCGCCCGCTGACCCGTCAAGACCAAGCCACCCAAGGACACTCCGACGGCCACGATAGCGATGATAATCCGCGTCTCTTCCATAAATACCCTCCTCTCTTGGGCAGAAACCTGGATCACCGAAGGGCCCACATGACCCTAACCTGTTCGCGCATTTCCCGCTAGGCTGTAGCCGTAGCGTTCCGCGCCCGTCATGCTGGACATGCTCCGGCCTCCAGAGGCCGGGGGGCGGGAGCCTGGATGCCGGCTTTCGCTGGAATGATGTTGGCGGTGGTGGCCCTTAGTCTCTTTCCCACTGATGGCTACACGGCATCCGAAATTGTTCTAGCGAAGAAATTTTTATTGGGAATTATACCCTTCGTTCTCTATCCGACATAAAAACACTCGGCTGCGGATAGTGCAGACAGGTGGTCCTTCCTGATGTGAGGATAGAGGGATTAGCCTGCCGATTTCTCCTAACAGCGCCGCCGCTTCTTGGAAGATTTCTTCCTTTATACTACCCCTTCGTATCTAGGCTTTACACGCCCTACAAGGATCACGCACAACAAACGCAGCCTACCGGCAACAATTGCATCAAGTCCGACTCTCCAGTGCACTCCTTTCCGTCAACGTTTACATGAACCCGCTGAGTCGGGTTGCCTGCTGAATAAGATAGCCGTACAGAGCCGAGGAGTCGCGACCTGGGCTGTGGCGAATAGGTAGGACCTCACTCTGTTCATGTAGTGACGTTGACACAGCCCGACACCGCAGCCGGGACCCCAGCAGCACGAGGAGGAAACGATGCAGCATCAATGGACTATTGGAATCATGGTGGCTTTCCTATTGACATCCAGCGTGGTCAATGCGGCCACACTGGATGTTCCCGCCCCGAACACAACCCTGTCCGGCGTTGGGGTAATCCATGGCTGGAAATGCGAAGCGAACAGCGAGCTGACAATCCGTTTCGATGGGGGCGACCCGCTTCCGTTGGCCTATGGCACTGTGCGTGCAGACACCGCCTCAGTCTGCGGGGATACGGACAACGGCTTTGTCTCTATCCTGAATTGGGGGAATCTCAGCGACGGAGAACACACCGCTATGGTCTACGATAACGGAGTGGAGTTCGACCGGAGCGTGTTTACGGTCAGACGGTTTCGGGACGTGTTTGTCACAGGCGCTTCCACTACTGTGTACGTACAAGACTTTCCACACCAAGGAGAAAAAGCGGCGTTTTCGTGGAATCAGGCGACCCAACACCTGGAACTGGCGGAGGCGGGGAGCCACGTCCGGCCTTCATCCTCAGGGACCTCGGTGGAAAAATGGGCGGAGGAGCAGGTGGATACCTGTTATCGGAAAACGGACGAGGCATTAGGCCCCAGCAGGACTTATTATCGCAGTACGCTTCATGATTGCCTCTCGGATATACAAGAGGTTGAGTACCGCCGGCTATGGCGAGACCGCTATGTCCGGGGCCTTGTTCAGGCCATCACCGAGGCGGGTGGCGTGGCAGCGTGGTTGCTGGAAGAGGGGCAAGGAGGAGGGTGCTACCCAGACGGAGACATTGATGATCCCGACCTTGACAACCGTAGTGGCTGTCGTGATTCCGTTTGGGGGTGGTGGTTAGAGTGACCCGGGAAGACGACTAGTTGTCGTCGGCACTGGCGAAAACGAACCGGCCCCATCTCTAGGTGATGCCAAGCCCGCCCCGAGCACCTCGCGGATAACGTATTGTAGTCGCCCGTCATTCCTGCGAAGGCATCCAGGCTCCCAGCCCCCCGTTCGTCCTGAGCGTAGCAAGGCGAAGTCGAAGGACTGGATGCCGGATCAAGTCCGGCATGACGAGAACGGCACGGCTATTAACTAATCGTGAAATGCGTTAGTCCTTTCCCCTCTCAGGGTTGGGCACCATCTTGCCGTGACCGGGGATAATCCAGTCGGCGAGCTGTAAAACCTTTTCTCGACTCGCATTGAGTGCCTCTTGGTTCCAGGTCAGTGGGGCGTCCCCGGGCGTGATGTCTGGGAATGCCCAGGTATGGGTCAGGACATAGCTTCCCTGTGCCGTCTCGACGACCAGCGACGCGTCTTCTTCGGTATGTCCTGGGGTTTGTATCACACGTATGCCGGGCGCAATGGCATACTCATCTCCATGATCTTCCCACAGATCGCCGGTATACGTCGCCCAAAAATCGACCAGTCGAGCGTTGGGGAAGAGGGCAATATTTACGGTATGGTCGGGATGGTGATGGCTGATAAAGACATGAGTGACATCCTCAGCCGAGACGTCTTCTTCTTTCAGCGCGTCAAGAATGAGCTCCCGTTCTGCAACCATGCCGGGATCGGCGACCAGCGTGACTCCCTCGCCCCGGACCAGGGTAACCGTCCCCGCCACATGTCTGGCTCCGTCATCAGCCACGCCGGGCATGGGCTGTCGCCCTTCTATCGGCCTGACATAGCCTTCAAGCAGAATGGTGACGGTGTTCATGTTTTGCGCTTCTTGTCCCTGTACTCCGAGGGGCGTACAAACAAACACCGCCCCCATGAGTCCACCCACGGCGACGAATCTGCATCTTTTGGTCTGCATCGTATTTCCCTCCTGTATGATCCCTGCCATAGCATTCCGGTCCGTGGGAGACCAGGCGTCTTGTTTCTCGCTTTTTTTGTTCGGTATGGCTATTATCACTGGCAGCGGGATGACGACGAATGTCGCGCGACGAGTAGAAACAGGAGACGCATATGAGCGACCTCTCCTCTGCCGAGATCTTACGCCTGACTCGGGAGTACGGCCTGTACGAATGGGCGGCGCAGAAGGCGGTGAAGCCGCTCAGTGTTGACCATGCTCAGGGCGTCTACTTCTGGACGACCGACGGTAAACGCTTTCTCGACTTCAACTCCCAGCTGATGTGCGTCAATATCGGCCACGGTGATGAGCGTGTTCTGACCGCTATTCGGGAGCAATCCGAGAAGCTGACCTATGTAATGCCGCATCTCGTGACCGAGCCGCGGGCCAGGCTGCACCAACTCCTGGCCGAGGTCAGCCCCGGTGCCCTCAAACGATCTTTTCTGACGCTGAGCGGAGCGGAGGCGAATGAGCATGCCGTACGGATTGCTCGCTTGGCCACTCGACGGCAGAAAATTCTTGTCCGCTATCGTTCCTACCACGGCGCGACAGCTGGGGCCGTCAGCCTGACCGGAGAGCCGCGCCGCTGGGGAGCTGAACCCGGTATCCCCGGTGTTGTACGGGCCATGGACCCCTACCGCTATCGGTGCCGTTGGTGTCAGGAGCAGCCGGCCTGCAACCTCGACTGCTTGAATCATGTTGAAGACGTCATCCAGTTTGAGGGGGCGCACACGATTGCTGCCGTACTGATTGAGACCGTGACCGGCACGAACGGCATCATCATTCCACCCGACGGCTATCTGCCGGGGCTGCGCACCTTGTGTGATAAATATGGCATCCTGTTGATCGCCGATGAGGTCATGAGCGGCTTTGGTCGGACGGGTGAGTGGTTTGCGGTCGATCACTGGGACGTCGTGCCTGACATCATGACGCTGGCAAAGGGCTTAACGAGCGCCTACCTGCCGCTTGGGGCCATTATGGTCAACGACGAGATCGCGGCCCATTTTGAAGACAACTTCCTGTATTCCGGGTTGACCTATGGGGCGCATCCGGTCTCCTGTGCCGCTGCGGTTGCCACCATCAAGGTCTACCAGGAAGACGGCCTGATCGAGCATGCCAGAAAGATGGGAACAGTTCTGGCGCGCGAGATGGAACGCTTACGGAATACGCATCCCTCGGTTGGAGAGACCCGCTCCATCGGCCTGTTTGGCCTGTTCGAACTGGTCAAAAACCGTCAGACGCGCGAGCCGCTGGCCCCCTTTAATGCGACGGCTGCCGAGATGGGGCCCATGGCTCAGCTCGGTGCGTTTTTTCGAGAGAACGGGCTTTTCACCCTTGTTCGCTGGAACACTTTTTTTGTGAATCCGCCTCTGTGTATCAGCGAAGAACAACTCCGCGAGGGACTGGCGATTATTGACCGGGCGCTCGATATTACCGACGCGGCTGTCTCGGTCTGATGGCTCTTCTTGAGAGCGGGCGCGCATGCCCAAATCCTCTGTACCGATTATAACCTGAGCGAAAGACGAGGATAGCATGAGAACAATAACGAGGAGAGCGCTACTCCGTTCCGGTCTTGCCTGGTGCGCGGCGACCCCTTGGTTGAAGCCGCTGAGGGCGGCCGCTGACGCAGACGCCGGTCAGCCTGCCCCGCAGATGGCACCCGGCGTGACCGATACCGAGATTGTTCTGGGCATGTCCGCGGCCTTCTCGGGACCTTCCCGGGGTTTGGGGATCGAACTGTATCGTGGCGCCACGGCCTACTTCGACCATGTGAATGAGCAGGGAGGAATCGCCGGCCGCAACGTGATGCTCAAGACGTATGACGATGGCTACCAACCCGCCCCTTCTGTTCGGAATACCCTGAAGCTGATGCTGCAAGACCAGGTGTTTCTGCTCTTCGGCTATGTTGGCACCCCAACGGTCACGCGCGTCCTGCCCATGCTCAAGAAGTTCCAGGACCGGAATTTCTTTTTGTTTTTTCCCTTCACCGGTGCCCAGCCGCAGCGGGAACCTCCCTATGGCGACTTTGCGTTCAATCTGCGCTCCTCCTATCGCCAGGAAACCGCCGGTCTGGTCGATAATTTCGTGCGCATCAACCGAAAACGCCTCGCTGTGTTCTATCAAGCCGATGCGTATGGGCGTAGCGGCTGGGCCGGTGTCAGGCGCGCCCTGAAGCACTACGGAAGACAGATTGCGGGTGAGGCGACCTACCGCCGCGGCACAAAGTTCACCGCCAGCCTGCGCAGGCAGGTCGAAATCCTCAAGGCGTCACAGCCCGAAGCAGTGATCTGTATCGGTTCCTACGCGGCCTGTGCGGCCTTTGTCCGCGATGCCGTTGACCTCGGTTTACAAGTCCCGATTGCCAACCTGTCCTTTGTTGGCAGCGAGAATCTCTTGAAACTCCTCACTCACTGGGCGCTGACTGAGGAGCGCGGCGATAGCGAGCAGTATACGCGACTGCTCGTCAACTCCCAAGTGGTCCCGAGTTACGAAGAAGCCTCCATGCCCGCCGTCAAAGAGTATCGTGACTTGATGCGCCGCTATAACCCGCAGCCACCCCTGGAACTGCTGAAAGAACCCTACCTGCCCTCTGAGCATAGCTTCGTCAGCCTCGAAGGATTTATCGACGCCAAGTTGATGGTTGAAATTCTGCGCCGGCTTGGCGACAGGCTGGAACGGAGTCAGCTCCAGCAGGCAGTCTTCACTGTTCAGGATTTCGATTTGGGCATTGACGAGCGGGCCTCCTTCGGTCCCGACCGTCGCCAGGGGCTCCAGCAAGTCTACTACACCGTTGTTGACGAAGGCCGTTTTGTCATGCTGGACAATTGGGAAGACAGGTTTGCCTGACATGAAAATCCAAAAGCTCTTTCAGAAAACATTGTTCGGCGTTTTCTCTCTATTTGGTTTGATTAGCCTGTCCACCTCCGTACTGTGTATTTATACCGTCGATACACACTTGTCCGAGGAATACGAGAGCAATAGCAAAGACATCGCCAAGACCATTGCCGATTCCAGTGTGGACATTCTCTTGAATCGTGACCTGGCGGCGCTGCAATCGCTCATTGATCAATTTATCGAAATCCAGAGCATCCGCTATATCTATATTACGGACGAAGAGGGCGAGTTCCTCGCCCATACGTTTGTCCCCGGTGTGCCCGAAGAAATTCGAACCGGAGACCGGAATAATACGGCGACTGTGGAGCGCAGTCTGCCGGGGATGGGTGATTTTGTGGAAGTGGGTAGTCCGATTCTGGCCGGCGTTGCCGGCACTGTTCATGTCGGCATGGATACCGATCTGATCGCGCTCAAGATTCAGAGAGCCATCGGTCGTCAAGTCTACCTCATCTCCATTATCCTTGTTGTTGGCGTCCTGGCCGCCATCTGGTTCGTCAACCTGGCGGCGAAGCCCCTGGGCGACCTCCTCGCCTATGCTGTTACCCTCGCGCGTGACCGGGACAACGGAGCGGACGACACGCTACTGGAACGCGACGATGAGGCTGGACAACTCGCCCGCCTCTTCCTCTATTTTTCAGAGGGGGTGCAGGCCGAAGAGGGGCAGCGCGTATCGTCTGGAAACGATGGGTAGGATTTGACCTCGGAGGGGCTTCGAACAGTGTCTGGGCCGCACGCTTTATCTCGCTAGTGGTTGCGGTTGAGGGTTCTTGGAAATGGTGAAACAGAAACAGATGCCGCGGGCGATGATCGCCCTGCTGTGTACGCTCCTGCAGACCTGCTTCGGGACCGTATATGCGTGGAGTTTCTTTCAGACATTGCTGGTCAGGCAGCTCGGCTGGTCATTTACGGAGACGGCCTGGGCCTTCAGCCTCGCGATTTTTTCCCTGGGTATCGCGGCGGCCTGGGCCGGCACAATGCTGCCGCGGTTCGGTCCGCGCAAATTGGCCGTGGCCGGCAGCCTCATGTTTTCGGGCGGTTATGTGCTCGCCAGCCTTGCCCTGCACCTGGATGTTATCGAGCTCTTTTATCTCGGCTACGGGGTGATCGGCGGTGCGGGTATCGGGTTTGGCTACGTGACGCCGGTCGCCACCGTGGCGAAATGGTTTCCGGATCACAAGGGCCTCGTGACCGGGATCGTTGTGATGGGTTTTGGTGTGGGCGCGTTTCTTTTGAGTAAGGTGTTGGCCCCGCTGCTCGTGCTGCAAGCGGAGGGCGACTTGGCGCTCGTTTTCTTGTGGCTCGGGGTTGTCTTTGCCTGTATCCTGTTGCCTTCCAGCTTTGCCCTGAGCGATCCCCCGACCGCCGTGGCCACCGTGGCCGCTGTGGCAGACGGTCAGCGGAGCGACGAACCCGACTCTGCGGCCCCCTACCTCCGGTCTTCGGCGTTCATCTTCATGTGGGTTGTCTTTTTCTTCAACATTGCCGCGGGCATCTCCGTTATCAGTTTTCAGTCGGAACTCCTGCAGGAAGTGTGGGGATTCGCCGACCCGTCCCTGGAGCCGGCAACGCTGGTCGAATACGGGGCGACATTGATCGCCGTCAGTTCACTGTGTAACGGTGTCGGGCGGTTGTTCTGGGGGCTTCTCTCGGACCGCATCGGTCGCGTCCGGGTCTTCAGAATTCTGCTCGCCAGCCAGATGATCGTCTTCGGTATCTTGATGACGGAACGCAACCCCTGGATATTTGCGGCCCTGGTTTGTTACGTCCTCCTATGCTTCGGTGGCGGCTTTGCCACTATGCCTTCTTTCGTGCTCGACGTTTTCGGGACGAAGAAGATGTCCACGATTTACGGAACAATTCTGACCGCGTGGGCCGCAGCAGGGATCTGCGGTCCGCTCTATGTGGGACATTTGAAAGACCAATATCCCGACCGGGCTGTCATGTATTGCTTTTTGATCGGGATTCTGATGCTGGGCATTGGGTATGTCTTCTCGTATTTGCTGAACGATGATCGCATTCGCCTGCATCGTCCGACCCTGGAAGGGACGCTGCGGCAGTATGGCATTGCGTATCCTCGGCGCGCCTAGAACCCGTTCCCCAATACGGCCAGGAGGGAAGTGGACAGCGCTGCCGTCCGTCCAGTACACTAGACGTATGGTATATGCCTGTTCGCCCGACGACGGTTTCGACGATGAGGATGATGAGGACGAACGCTGCCCGTGCGTCATTCACATTCGATGGCCACGGCCGCCCGTCGTGAAGTCATTCCGACCAAAATGATCAAGAGTCCGGCCCACCCGACCCTGGCATAAATCACATGTCAGGCTTGCCTTCCGGGCCTGTTCTCTCTATAGAAAGGCGAGGGAAATGGCCCATGTGGCCAGATCGTATAGACGTGTCGTGCAAATAAAGGAGAGACGCTATGGCTGAGTTTGACGTGCATATTAAAGGGGGAACGGTTGTTGACGGGACACGCGTCCCGCGCTTTCGGGCTGATGTCTGGATCAAAGATGGAAAGATCGCTCAAATTGGCGGTCGAGCGGCTGGCGGAGCGAAAAAAGTCATTGATGCGGACGGACTGATCGTTGCCCCCGGGTTTGTTGACCTGCATACCCATTATGACGCGCAGATTCGCTGGGACCCCTGGTGTACGATTTCCGGCTGGCACGGCGTGACCTCCGTGGTTCTGGGTAACTGTGGCTTTGGTTTTGCCCCGGTCAAACCTGATTTCCAGGAACGATCCATGCTCACCATGACGCGCACGGAAGCCATCCCGTACGATTCCATGAAGGAGGGCATGACTTGGGACTGGGAAACCATTCCTGAATATCTGGATTCGCTGGATCGCTCAGCTAAAGGCGTCAACTGTATTCAGTATATGCCCACTGCGTCGCTTATGACCTATGTGATGGGGCTGGAGGCGGCCAAGTCCCGTGCGGCCACACCCGCCGAAAAAGAGGAGATGCAGCGGCTCTTGCATGAAGGCATGGAGGCCGGGCTGTGCGGCTTCTCCATTCAGCGGCTTGGCCCCGACTCAACGCAAGCCGATTATGACGGCTCCCCTATGGTGACGGACATCATGGCGGACGAGGACATTCTGAACCTGGCCACAGTCCTGCGGGAGCGAGACGAAGGGTTTATCCAGATCACCCAATCAACCGGACAGATTAAGGCTGACCTGGCCTTTTTGGAAAAGCTGGCGGAAACCGCCCGCCGGCCCATTCTGCACAACGTCATTGTCGCGGCCCGTAAGGACCCGAAAGTCCATCGTCGGAGCTTGGACTGGCTGGAGCGCTGCCGGGAGAGAAACCTGCCGATCTATGGTCAGACCGGAACGCATCGGACGGGTTTTGCGTTTACATTGGAACACTGGAATCTGTACGATGCCAGTCCGGCCTGGCGTGAGCTGACGACCGGAACCAAAGGCGACAAGCTGGCCAAGATGAAAAATCCGGCTCTGCGCGCCGCAGTCAAACGCGAGACCGAAGAAGCGGACCGGAAGCTGCAAGTCATCCAGGCCGGTGTTGGCGGCCCGATTCCCAGACTGATCGTTCAGACGGCCAACAATCAAGCCGAACTGGAACCCTATGTGGGCAAATCCGTTGGTCAGATTGCAGAAGAAGAAGGCAAAGACCCCATCGACGTCATGCTCGACCTGTCGCTGGCCGGTGACCTGAATGTCGAATTCCTTGGACCTGACCGGGGTTTTAATGCCGAGCATACGGCGGAGATGATCAACGCCTCGTATTTCACCGTTCCGGGAGCCTCGGACGGTGGCGCACACACCAAGTTCTTCACGGGTGGCGCGTTTACGACCGACTTCCTGCGCTGGCTGGTTCGGGATGAACAACTGGTGAGCTTGGAAGAAGCACACTACCGGCTCTCCGCGCTACCGGCTCATGCGGCCGGCTTCCATGATCGTGGTGTGTTACGTGAGGGCGCGGCGGCCGATGTGGTGGTCTATAACCTGGACGAGTTGGACATTGAGCCGAATTGGATTGGCGAGATCGTGCATGATTTCCCAGGGAATGAATGGCGCCGGATTCAGCGGGCCAAAGGCTATCATTCGATCCTGGTGAACGGAGTCCAGACGTTTGAAGATGGCGAGTGTACCGGGGAAACACCGGGCCAGTTGCTCCGCAACGGGAGGGGCTAAGCGTCGTTGTCCCCCTTGGTTGTCTCAGAGCGGCGCCCTGGTCACCCATTGTATTCCTGTGATTCATACAGAGGTCGGGGCGGGATTCACACCCGCCCCGACCTCTGTTCAGCCCGCGCCCTGCCTGGTATACTTGAGTTGCCTTCATAAAAAACCCATCCACGCGAAGGAGGTGGAGAGCATTGAGAGATGAGGCGATGAGTTCGCTTCCCGCAGTTGCTCGACCGAGGGTGAAGCGACTAACCCCCGCCCCTGCCAACCTCCTGTGTCCGGCCTGTTTCTGGAGCGGTCTGCCGCAGCCTCGTCTGCGTGGTTCTCTCGTCGTTGAAAGCCTCTTGTGGGCACTTGGCGTGACAAGTATGGGACTGATGCTGTTGGCCGGACAGCTCGTTCAGCTCCTCGTTGCGCTGTCATGTCTGCCTGGTTTGGGATACTCAGTCTGGAGACGGTATCGCCGTTCTGCCGTATGCCCTCAGTGCGGCAGCGGACCGCTGCTCCCTGAAGATGCCGTGTATCCCCCAGCCTGCTCTCATTTTCTTTTTAGTACGGAGCCGAGGCGTGTGCCGGATGAAAATCGTGGGTGGTCGGCCACCGGCAAAGACCCGGCCCATTCTCCAATGCCGGTTCTTGAGTCAGTACCAAAAAGCAGACGGGTGCCAAAACAAGAGTCAGCGTCATGCGCCCGGAGAAGGTGAGTAGCCACTCCAAAAGGGGCCATCCCGTGCTCGCCGTCCGGTGTTCGGGAGAGCGTAGCATGCGGGAACCCCATTGCTGTGCGCGACCTCTGCTCCCTCCCCTCAACGAAAAGAGGCTCTGATGTGGACCAACGCGACACACGCAACGAAGAACGTGACCGATTATCAGTTCCGACGGCTCATTGTCGACCTCGGACACGAGCACATTCAGCAGGCGGTCGTTCCCTGCCGCGACCTGGACGACTTCCTGGGCGGTATGGGGCGCGCGTTTCGCGTGCTCGAACACTATGACGTTGAGGACGCTTATGCCCCGGACGCACCGCTGGTGATGAACCTGGGAGTGTTCTCCGGTACGCCGCTGATGACGGGCTTGCGCGTGTTCTTCTCCGCCTACAGTCCGCTGAAAGTCGCCAATAACGGCAAGCCCTTTGCCATGTGGGCGACGGCGTCCGGAAAATTCGCCACAAAAGTTCTGGCTGCCACTGTTGACGAAGTCATTTTTCTAGGACGGGCGACGCGTCCAGTATTGCTGTTGATGCGCAATACCAACGACGCTGGCCTGTCCCTCTCGCTCGAAGATGCGCGCAGCATCACCGGCCTGACCACCCATGATAAAATTCTCTCCCTGACCGATCGGTACCAGGATGCGCACGTTGCCGTCATTGGACCCGCCGGAGAACAGTGGCAACAGAACCGCTACGCGTCTATTGCCTGCAGTACGGTGAATCAAATCCACTCCCGTGAATGTAAGCCACGATTTGCCGGTCGAGGTGGCATGGGCAGTATCATGGGATCTAAAAACCTGATCGCGATTGTCGCCCAGGCTCCCGACCGGACACGCGGCAAGCTCTCTCCCGCCCTGCTCGCAGCGAATAAAGAGATCAGTCGAGGCCCGGGATCAGTCAACTATCGCGATGCCAGGAAGGGCGGTAACGGTGGGACCTGGCGTAATGTCGCTGGCCTGCATCCGGTCGGAGCGTTACCCGAGAAGAATTTTTGGCCGCAAGGCACCGAGCAGCCTGTGCCCCTGTATCGGGACTCGATGGAAGACGCCTACTGTATTAAAGACGAGTCGTGTTTTCAGTGCGGCATTGCCTGTCATAAAAATATTTACTCCGTGCACGAAGAGAACGGACGGCGCAAGCCTGGAAAATTTTATACGAAGTTTGATTATGAGCCCCTGGACCTGCTGACGGTGAACCTCGGCATATATGATCCGGAGCAGTCTCTCGAACTTGTTGAGCTGGTCGATCAGGTTGGCTTTGATGCGATTAGTCTGGGCGTCACCTTAGGGTATATTATGGACTATAACGCCCGTCATCCTGAGCAGCCGATTGTGGGTGGCCTCTCGTTTGGCGATTTCGCAGCCACACGGCAGGTGATTGTTCAGGCCGCGGCCGGTGGGCTGCCTGAGATCGGACGCGGAGTGAAACGCCTGTCCGAGCAGTTGGGCGAACCTGCCTACGCCATGCACTGCAAGGGCCTGGAGCTGCCGGCCTATCTGCCAGAAACAAACCCGGGCTATCCGTTCGCTATTGCGGGCGGCCATATGGGGATGCGGACCTTCCTCCTGCTCGTGACCGAAGGGAAGACCGACCTCGATTACTGGGTCGATGCCATTGTGAGGCGTGGCATTTATTACACCCGGGATGATGTCATTGGACTGTGTAAATTTGCCGGAACGCCAGATGAGACAATTGAACCCGTTTTCCAGGAGCTATACGGAGTGACGGTCACGCGTGAGGATATGCAGCATACAACCCAGCGTGCCTATCTGCGGGGGCTCTTATTAGAACGGAAGCAGGGCGCAACGCTGGACGATTATGTGTTGCCCGCTCGGGTCTATGAGCAGAATCCGCACGTCCAGTTACCACATTTTCTGACGCCAGACTTTTGGGACCAATTACGCGCGCGCGTTCTCCAGGCGTTTGATGAACAAATTGTCTCCTATGGTCTGCGCCCGGCCGCCTGAATATGATGTTGTGACGTACTTTATCCGGCTGTCCAAGTCGCATACGGACCGTCGTCCTGTGCGGGCTATTGCCTTTGATCTCGACAGCACACTCACGCGGCCCTATCTGGACTTCACACGGCTCAGAGCCCAACTCGGCCTGCCCGAGGGCGATATCCTCCACTGGGCCGACTCCCTTCCGCCGCGCCAACGGGCCGAAGCCTTTGCCGCCATTGAGGCATTCGAACAAGACGGGGTTGAGCATGTCGCCTGGAACGACGGGGCTCAGGAAACGTTAGCGGCGCTCCAGGCCCGTGGTCTGCCGGTCGCCATTATTACCCGCAACAGCCGGACCTCGCTCACTGCCGTATGCGCGCAGTTGGATATACGTGCCGACGTGCTCGTCGCCCGAGAGGACGCCACTCCCAAGCCGGACCCGGCCTGTATCCGGCTGGCAAGCGCCCGCCTGGGTGTTCGCGTGGAGACGCTGCTCATGGTCGGAGACTTTCGGCACGATACCGAGGCCGGACGGGCGGCCGGCGCCATGACGGTCCTCCTGACCAACGGCAAAACGCCGACCTGGACGGTTGAGGCCGACCTGGTGATTCACCGCCTGCCCGAACTCTTGGCCTATGTGGAAAAAGAGTAAACGTGTCCACCGGTAGACAGGCAGATGTTGACACGTTTACTCTTTCTGTAACCTCAGCAGCATGAAGGAGGACACCCATGGAATTTGCCATTGCCTACCCGGCGAAACCAGATGCGTGGAAAGACCTTGTTGTGGCTGAAGACAACGGCTTCAGCCACGCCTGGCTGTACGACTCACAGATGATCTATAGCGATGTGTATGCGTGTATGGCGCTTGCCGCGGAGCATACCACTACGATTGTTTTGGGGACTGGCGTCGCCATCCCGAGTAATCGTATCGCTCCGGTGACCGCCCACTCTATTGCTACCACCAACCAACTCGCGCCCGGCCGGGTCATCCTCGGTCTGGGAACCGGATTTACCGGACGCAATACCATGGGTCTCCCGCCGGTCTCGCTCACAAGCACACGTCACTATATCGAGCAGTGCCGCAGCCTGCTCAAGGGAGAAGCGGTTCTCTTTCAAGACAACGAAGGCGATGGGTCTCGCCAACGCTGGATTCGTTTCCTGCATCAAGACCACGGCTATATTAACCTGAAAGACCCGATTCCGATTCATTTTGCGGCCAACGGGCCGAAAGCCCTGGAACTGACCGGAGAGGTTGCAGACGGTTGGATTACGACTATCTCCTCCCCAGATACCTTACGCAAAAACCTGGCGGTGGTCGAAAAGGGCGCGGCTCGGGTTGGACGCTCAGCCCACGACCTGCCCAATGTCGCCCTGACGACAGCCTGTGTGCTGCAACCGGGTGAGTCGGCAACCGCGCAGCGCGTCATGGACCGAGTTGGTCCGTTTGCCATTGTGGCTCTCCACGCCTTGTGGGAACAGTCCGCGGTCACGGCCAATATGCCGCCGGCTATGGAGCCTCTCTATCAGGGCTTTGCCGACTATGTCGCGCAGATGCGCACGCCTGAGGATCGTCGCTATCTCGAAGTCCACGAGGGCCATTTGATCTACCTCAAGCCGGGGGAGGAACGCTACTGCAATGAAGACCTGATTCGCGGGATGACGTTGACGGGGACAAGCGAAGAGATCATTGCCCGGCTCAAGGCGCTCGAGGCGGCCGGTCTCAAGCAGGTGGCGGTTCAGGTGGTGAACAATGGACGCGAAATGATCGAAGAATTCAGCCGCGAGGTCATTGCGAAATACTAGGTAGACTATGACACCAGACTCCATCACGCTTGGTATCACCGTTTCTCTGAGTGGCCGCTATGCCCTGCTCGGGCGCCAGGTCCTTGAAGGGCTGGAGTGCTATATCCGTGACGTGAACGCCGCCGGTGGGATACGGCTCGGGGCCGAGAATCGAAAACTTCCCGTCTCCCTGATTGTCGAAGACGACGCAAGCGACGAGGCCAAAGTCCGTAGCCTGACCGAGAAGTTGATCGCCGACGATAAGGTTGATCTGCTGATGGGACCCTACGGCAGCGGGCTGACCCTGGCCGCCGCAGAGACGGCCGAGGCCGCCCAGCAGGTGCTGTGGAATCATAGTGGATCGGCCGACGAAATCTTCGAGTGCAACCTCTCCTGGGTCGTGGGTCTGTTGAGTCCGGCATCCCAATACTTATGCGCCATTCTGGAACTGCTGCGTACGCTCGACCCTGAGGCCAAACGGGTGGCCTTATTGAGCGCCAAAACTGGCTTTGCCACCGATATGGCCAGTGGCGCCTTGGCCTGGATTCAACGCCACGACCTGACGCTCGCCAGCCACCAACTGTACCGGTCCGGTCTCGACGATTTCAGCCCGTTGCTCAACCCGCTCAAGGACGACCCTCCGGATTGGCTGCTCAGCGTTGGCCGTGTAGAGGACGACCTGCGGCTGGGCCGACAGGTGTGTGACCTGCGGCCTCGGCTCAAAGCTGCTGGGCTGGTCGTCGCGGCCATCAGTCGCTTTAAGGCCGAGCTGGGTGAGCAGGCAGACGGGTTTCTTGCGCCGAGCCAGTGGGAGCCGCAAGTGGAGTACGGGGTGGACTGTGGCCCGTCAGAAAACGAGTTTTTGACCCATTATCTCAAAGGTGCAACCGTACCTATCGACTATCCGGCCGCCCAAGGCTATACCGCCGGTGTCATTGCCCAGCGCTGCGTCGAAGAAGTCGGCAGTGTGGACCAACACGCCCTGCGCACGGCTGCGAGTCGTCTGCGGTGTACGACCTTCTACGGCCCGTATGCCATTGAAGCACAGACCGGCCGCCAGACCGCTCATCCCATGCTGGTCACCCAGTGGCAGAAGGGCCGTAAGGAAATCGTGTGGCCCCGCACGGTGGCCGAAGCCCAACCGGTCTACCCAGGACCGTTGTGGGAGTAGATGGATAAAGGAGCCGCTCTATAGGCTGTGAACCCGTCCAACAATTGAACTTGCGCTCCACCCTGGCTACACTCCAGCGGAGTTGGGATAGGAAATGCGTCTAACCTTCAGTTCCCTGTTTCAGCGAGGATATCTTTCAGAAAGGAGAAAGGGAAATGAGTCACATCAGAGCCGAGTATATCTGGATAGACGGCAACAAGCCGACTGCTACATTACGCTCAAAAACGAAAATACTTGATGGACCCATTCGCAGCCTTGAAGACGTTCCTCTATGGGGATTCGACGGTTCAAGCACCATGCAGGCCGTCGGGCATGACAGCGATCGCCTGCTCCGCCCTATTTACTATGCACCCGACCCCATCCGCCGCGGCGACAATATCCTGGTCATGAACGAGGTGCGGCTCCCGGATGGGTCCGTGCATGAATCCAACACGCGGGCTCACTTGGTCAAGCTGCAAGAAAAGTATAAAGACCACGAACCCTGGTTCGGCATTGAGCAGGAGTATACGTTTTTCCGAGGACGGTCGCCCCTGGGTTGGCCGGAGGGTGGCTATCCCGCGCCCCAGGGACCGTTCTATTGCGGTGTTGGTGCCGATGAGGTCTTTGGCCGAGAAATTGTTGAGGCTCATATGAACGCCTGTCTGGAAGCCGGGCTGGCCCTCTCCGGTATCAATGCCGAGGTCATGCCCGGACAGTGGGAATTTCAGATCGGCCCCCTGGGCCTTCCTGAGGTAGCGGATCAATTATGGATCGCCCGCTGGCTGCTGTATCGCATCGCCGAGGATTCTGGCGTCAATGCCACGCTGCATCCAAAACCGATCAAAGGCGATTGGAACGGCGCTGGTGCCCACACAAATTTCAGCACCAAAGCCATGCGTGAGGAGGGGGGCTTACGGGTGGTGAGAGCCGCCTGCGAGGCGTTGGAGAAAAGGCACGAGGAACATATTGCCGTGTACGGTGCCCACAACGAAGAACGCCTCACCGGCCTGCATGAGACGTGCAGCATCCACGAATTCCGCTACGGCATCAGTGACCGCGGAGCCTCGGTCCGTATTCCAATGGCCACGGCCAACGAGGGACGCGGCTATCTGGAAGATCGCCGCCCGGCCGCCAATATGGACCCTTATCAGGTGTGTGCCGCGCTGCTCGAAACCACCTGCGGCTGAGCCCGGCGCGCCCCGCCTCTCGCTCGGAGGATCGCTATGCTACACACGCCACTCTGCCAGGACCTTGGAATCACCTATCCAATTTTCTCCGTGGGTATGGGTGGTGGGATGGCCGGACCACACCTCACGGCCGCGGTATCCAACGCCGGCGGGTGCGGCGTCTTGGGCATGGGCGGCCTGCCCGCGCCTTCTATTCAGGAGCAAATCCAGCAGGTCCGCACGCTGACCACGCAACCCTTTGGGGTCAATATCATTCTCCCCCTGCTGCAAGAGGGACAGATTGAAACCTGCTTCGCCGAAGCCGTTCCCCTGCTCGTTCTCTTCTGGGGTGACCCTGAACCCTACATTAAAGAAGCCCATCGTGTCGGGACCAAGGTCTTTCTCCAGGCTGGCTCAGTTGAAGAAGCCTTGACCGCGCTGAACGCCGGGGTTGACGGCATTATCGCCCAAGGTATTGAAGCGGGCGGGCATGTCAAAAGCACGACCTCACTCTCAACCATCGTCCCGGCCATGGTCGAAGCCGTTGGACCCGTGCCGGTTATTGCCGCGGGCGGCATTGCCACCGGACGCGGGGTTGTGGCGGCCCTGACCCTGGGCGCTCAGGCCGTGTCCATGGGCACGCGCTTTGTGGCCAGCGAAGAAGTTCAGGTTGTCCAGGCATACAAACAGCGCATTGTTGACAGCACGGCCGAAGATACGGTCTACACCACCCTCTTCGACGTGGGCTGGCCGGATGCCGCTCACCGGGTGTTGCGTAATACAGCGATGGACGAATGGGAAGCCGCAGGTTGTCCGGCCAGCGGCCAGCGGCCCGGAGAAGGCCGCGCCATCGGCACGATGCCCATGGCCGGCACGTCTGTGGAACTGCCCAAATACGGCATCTTCCCGCCTATGCCCGGTTTTGCGGGCGACCTGGAACAAACCGCCTTGTACGCGGGTGAATCGTGTCGGTTGATCCATGACATCAAGCCCGCCGGCCACATCGTGCGCGACATCATGGCCGAAGCCGAAGAGATCGTACAAGGTCTGCGCGCCTGAGAACTGCACCATAGACACCCCACGATCCGGCCCTCACCCCGGCAGTTCCGGCCTGGGGGTACGCCGCCGGTCTGCGGCGGGCCATCCGGCCTTCATTATTGACGGGAGATAGACGGCACGCTAGTGGAGACGGCATGAAAGAATCGTTTATCCTCCTGCTGTGGTGGATACTGTTCGGTGGCTCACACATGCTCATGTCCGCGCCGAGTTGGCGCCCGAAACTGGTTGCCCGGCTTGGGGAGCGGGGCTTCTTCGGAGCCTATTCGCTGATTGCCATTGTGACCATCGTGCCGTTGTGCGTGTACTACGGCGAGCACAAGCACACCGGCCCGCAGCTCTGGGTCACGCTGCTCCCCTACCTGATAGCGCGGGACGTGAACGTCCTGCTCATGGGGCTGGCCTTTGTCCTCTTGGCCAGCGGCCTGACGGCCCTGGCGCCCAGCTCCATGCTGGCCAGCGGCGAGCCCCAGGCGTACGGCATCACCCGGATTACCCGCCACCCGGTGTTTGCCTCGTTCTTTTTGTTTGGTGTGGCCCATTGCCTGATGAACGGTGCCCTGAGCGATATCGTCTTCTTTGGCGGTTTTGTTGTCTACGCCTGGCTTGGCGCGCGGCGTCAGGACCAACGCAAAACAGTCGAGCTGCCCGGCTATGAGGAATTTCGACTGTCCACCTCGTTCCTGCCCTTTGGGGCCATTGTCAGCCAACGGCAGCCGTTTCCTCTTGGAGAGCTGCGTTGGGGGGAGATCATTCTGGGTGTAGTTGTGTTCTACCTCGTGCGCACCTTTCACCCTAATATATTTGGCGGGATTCTGATGACGCTCTAGGATATTCATATCATGATTCCAGAGGTATTTACCGAGACCTGGAACTGGCTCCTCGGCCTGTCCAAGGTCCAATTGATTCTTTTGGGCGGCGGTATCGCCCTGCTGGTTGCGCTCAGCAAAGTGCTCCGCTTGCTGTTCCTGGTAATTGTTCTGCTCTTCTTTCTGGTCGTGATTCTGCCGCAACTGCTGACACGGTACGCCGAGTATCCGTTCCCAGAACTTGCACCGGACGAGCGCGTTATTCATCAAGACTGAAGCGCGAAAGGAGACGATAATGGAAGCTGAAAAGAAACTCGAAGAACTCGGGCTGAGCCTGCCGCCCATTCCCACTCCGGTGGCCAATTATCTGCCCCTGGTGCGAACTGGCAACCTCCTGTTTGTCTCCGGCCACGGACCGGGCATCCTCAAGGACGGTAGCGTGTCGTTTATCCAGGGCAAGCTCGGCAAAGACCTGGATGTTGAGCAAGGCTATGATGCGGCCAAACAGGTCATGCTCAATATCCTGCAATCCATGAAGCAAGAACTGGGGGATTTGGACAAAGTCCGCAAAGTGGTCAAGCTGCTGGGCTTTGTCAACTGCACGCCCGACTTCCCCGATCAACCTAAAGTGATTAACGGCGCGTCTGATCTGCTCGTCGCCCTGTTTGGTGAGCGTGGCCGTCATGCCCGCTCGGCCGTGGGGATGAACCAGCTCCCGTTTGGCATTGCCGTCGAGATTGAGATGGTCGTGGAAGTCGAGGACTGAGGCCGGGACCCGCGCCGCTTCCTATGGATCTCCAGGCACGGGGTCAGACCGCTGCAAACTGTGCCACCAGCGCGGCGTTGGATTCCGCTTTCTCAAAGGCGGCTAACACTGCCTGGGTCGCCTCCACGGTCGGCATTGCGGCAACCTGACGGCGCAGCAAGCGAGCCATTTTGAGCGTATCGGTATCGAGCAGTTGTTCCTCTTTGCGGGTGCCTGAAGCCGCAATATCAATGGCCGGAAACAGCCGCCGGTCGGCCAAGCGCCGATCAAGCAGCAGCTCCATATTGCCCGTTCCCTTGAATTCCTGGGCAATGACCTCGTCCATGCGACTGCCCGTATCAACCAGACAGGTCGCGACGATGGTCAGTGAGCCACCCGCTTCAAGCTGCCGGGCGGCACCAAACAACCGTTTGGGAATTTCCAGCGCATTGGCGTCAATACCGCCGCTCATCGTTCGGCCGGTGGCCGTATTGAGATTATGAGCACGGCCCAGACGGGTCAGCGAGTCCAGGACAACGATCACATCCTTATCCTGCAAGGCGTTTTCCACCGCTCGCTCCAGGCACGCCGCGGCGGTCTCCAGGTGCTCTTCCAGCGAACGATCATTCGAGGACGCAAACACCTCAGCCGGGACGGCCCGGCGAAAGTCGGTCACCTCCTCAGGCCGTTCGTCAACCAGCAAGCTGTACAAGATTGCTCGCGGAGCCCCGGTCGCAGCCGCCACGCACAAGTCTTTCAGGAAGGTCGTCTTACCGGTTTTAGGCGGTGCGAGGATAATGGCTCGCTGGCCAAATCCAATCGGACAGAACACGTCCAGAATACGAATCGTCAGGGGCGTATCCGGCCCAACAAGCTCAATCTTCCGGTCGGGTGCTATGGGGACCCGACTCTGAAATTCTTGCAGGGCGGCTGACGGCCTGGCTGGACCGTTCCGCCGTCCCCGCGGCCTGTTGTGGTCCTGATGATTCCTTCCCCCGGGCTGTGCCCTTCCGTCTCTCCCCCGCTGCCGCCTGTTCTTACGCATGATGCTTCTATTGTTCCTGATCTCCCCGCGGTCTACAAGCTCGACCTGACCGCAAAACAGAGGCGGTAATCGGCTGACTGAGAGGCGGACTAACGTGTCCCCGTCCGTCGGCGCAGCCATTCGACACTCAGCATGAAGAGCAGAGAGAAAACGATCAGCAGGGTCGCTACGGCCAGAATCGCCGGGCTGATCTGCTCACGGATACCGGTCCACATCTGACGCGGCACGGTGCGCTGTTCCAGACCGCCCATGAACAGCACGGTCACCACTTCGTCGAACGAAGTGGCAAACGCAAACAAGGCTCCAGATACCACGCCTGGGGCGATCAGCGGTAGCACGACACGCCGGAAAGTCCGTAGCGGCCCGGCGCCCAGACTGGCCGCTGCGCGATACAGGTTGGGGTCGAAACCGGACAGCGTCGCGGTCACCGTGATAACGACAAACGGCGTGCCCAGCGTGGCGTGGGCCAGGATAAGCCCCAGGTGGGTCTGGGTCAGACCCAGGTTCGAGTAGAAGAAGAACATCCCCGCGGCCGAGATAATCACCGGGGTGATCATCGGCGAGATCAGCAGGCCCATGATGGCCGAGCGGCCCGGCAGGGCGGGATGCGTCAGCCCCAGGGCCGCCAGCGTACCGAGCGTGGTCGCCAGCGCGGTGGCCGCCAGGCCGATGAATAGGCTGTTGAGCAGGGCGTGCCTCCATTCCGGGTCGCCCAGAACATTCTGGTACCAGCGGAGCGAATAGGCGGCGGGCTCCAGACGCAGCATCCCTTCGGTAAAGGTAAAATAGGGTTCAGCGTTAAAACTGAGCGGTATGATGACCACAATCGGCGCAATCAGAAACACGAACACCGCAGTGCAGAAGGCCAGATAGGTGGTCCGGCCAACGATCCCCCAGGCTCCTCTCGGTGTCATCTCAACCCAACCTCATGCGTTCGATGCCCACCAGGCGGTCGTACACCAGATACAGCACGAGCACGAAGGCCAGCAGCAGGCCGCCGATCGCCGCGGCCAGTCCCCAGTTCAAGGAAGTCTGCATATGGTAGGCGATCATATTGGAGATGAGCTGGCCGCTCCGACCGCCGACCAGCGCGGGCGTGATGTAAAAGCCGATTGCCAGGATGAAGACCAGCAGCGCACCAGCGCCAACGCCCGGCAGGGTCTGGGGCCAGTAGACCCGCCAGAATGCCTGGAACGCACTCGCGCCCAGCGAAGCGGCTGCGCTCATGTGCAAGCGCGGAATGGTGCGCATGACCGCGTACAGCGGCAGCACCATGAAAGGCAGCAGAATATGGGTCATGGCCACCATCGTGCCGGTCATATTGTAGATCATGGCCAGTCGGCTGTCGTCGGCGATCAGGCCCAGCGCGACGAGCGCGGTATTGATCACCCCCTGCGTCTGGAGCAGCACGATCCAGGCCGTCGTGCGCACCAGCAAAGAGGTCCAGAACGGCACCAGCACCAGCAGCAGCAAGAGACTCGCCCGCTGCGGTGGGGCATGGACGATCAGATACGCGACCGGATAGCCGAGGAGCAGGCACAGCCCGGTCAGACTCAGACTCACGATCAGGGTGCGCCACAGGAGGGGCAGATAGATGCGATACTCGTCCGGTCGCGGGGCGATGTGGCCGTCGCTGCGGCGTTCCAGGTCCAGGGCGTGTAGATAGTGGCGCGCGGTAAAGCGCTGACCGGCTTGGCGAATCGCGTGCCAGGTTTGCACATCGTCCCACGCGGCGTGGATGCCGATCAGCGTGTCACGCCACGAATTGCCCTCCGCCCCGCGCAGTCGCCGCGCCGTGCGGACGATGATGCTGCGCAGTCCGCCCTGCACGCGGTTGATACGGGCTGCGATCCGCCCCAGGGTGCGTTCCTGGTGGGCTCTGAGCAGTTCGTTTGCGAGCGTCTCAAACACCGGCTCCGGCGGGGTGCGTTTGCCCTCCCAGCCCTGCAACAAGCCCAGGGTGCGGGGCAAGGCATCGGCGACCACCGGGTCATAGACGCTGCGCGACAGCATCGTCATCAGCGGAGTAACAAAGGTCAGCCCGATAAAGGCCACCAGGGGCAGCACCAGCCCCACGGCGCGGAGCTTGGGAGCGATCAGCGAGCCAGCCATGCGCTGAAGCGTTCGTTCATCTCGTCGCCGTGATCTCTCCACCATTCCCAGTCGTACTGCAGGGCGTGGGCGACGTGTTCGGGGCTGTTCGGCATATGCGGTTTCATGTCCACACCGGTTTCGAGATGAGTGGTAATCAGGCCTGCCCCCGACCGCCGGGCGGGACTGTAGGCAATATAGCGACTGACTGCGACCATGGACTCGGTCCGAGTGGCGAAGGCGAGAAACTTCCGGGCCGCTTCCAGATTCGGCGTTCCGGCAACAATGCCGAGGATGCCATGGTCCAGCACCTGGCCGTCCCAGACAATCACAAAGGGCTGGTTTTCCAGGACCTGCGCGTTGAAGATACGGCCGTTATAGGCCGTGCTCATCACGACCTCGCCGTCGGCCAACATCTGCGGCGGCTGTGCGCCGGCCTCCCACCAGACGACCTGGTCCTTGATCGTGTCGAGCTTACGGAAGGCCCGGTCCACACCCTCCGGCGTATTCAGCGTCGCATACACCTGATCCCTGGGCACCCCATCAGCCAGCAGCGCGAACTCCAGATTCACCACCGGACGGCGGCGCATGCCGCGGCGGCCGGGGAATTTCTCCAGGTCGAAAAAATCGCCGATCGTGGCCGGTTTGGAACCGGGTAGATGTTTGGGGTTATAGGCATACACCGTGGAGTAGAACAGGACGCCAACGCCGCATTCGGTCAGCATACCGGGGAAAAAATCCTCCACTGCGGGTGTCCCATCCGGCGCCGGGAGCAGGTCAGCGCTGGAGAGAGGCTCCAGCAGGCCCTCATCACAGCCCCGCACCGCGTCGGCCACTTCCAGGTCAATCAGGTCCCAGTACACCTTGCCAGTCTCCACCTGAGCGCGGACCTGGGCCAATCCGCCGTTATAGGCATCCAGGCGAATCGGGATGCCCGTCTCGGCGGTGAATGGCTCGTGATACGCCTTTTGGCAGGCGTGGGCGTAGGAGCCTCCCCAGGAGACCACGGTGAGCGATTCGCTACCAGCGGCCGGGCGGCTCCAACTCAGCCCGGCCAGCAAAACGATTGCCGCGGCGTGAATCACCGGGCGGATTCGGCTGCCATGTAGGCGGGGTGTCATGCGGTTTGCTCCTTAAAGAGTAAACGTGTCCAGCATCTCATGTCTATTGGAGGATGCGTTTACTCTTTCTCGTCCGGTATCAGGGCCCGGCAATCGATCGGCGTCCAGCCGATCTGGACCCGGTCGCCCTCCAGCACGGCGCCGTGACCCACGATATTCGGAATCTTGACGATAAAGTCCGTGCTGCCACACACGGCCACCCGCAGGCGCAGGTGGTCGCCCAGAAAAGTAATGTCCTGAACATCGGCCTCAAACCGATTGCTGTACAGCTCCGGCGTGGGCGCGAGGCAGACTCGTTCTGGACGGATGGCCAGGGTGACCGGGTCACCTGGTTTGCACGGCCCGACCTGGAATGCCTGGACGATCTGACCACCGGCCTCCACCCGCGAGATCTCGTGCTCAACGCTGAGGACCCGCCCGTGCAACAGGTTGTTTTCGCCAATAAAACTGGCAACGAACGGGCGTTCCGGTTCTTCGTACAGCGTTTCCGGCAGGGCGACCTGCTCAATACGGCCGCGGCGAAAGACGGCAACCCGATCCGATAGCACCATCGCCTCCTGCTGGTCATGAGTGACGTAGACGACTGTGACCCCCAGGCTGCGCTGAATCCGCCGAATCTCATACTGCATCTCCTCGCGTAAACGGCGATCAAGGGCGCCGAGCGGCTCATCCATCAGCACCAGAGTAGGCTCAAACACCAGCGCGCGGGCAATGGCCACGCGCTGTTGCTGGCCGCCGGACAGCTCGGTGGGCCGCCGGTCCTCAAGGCCCTCCAGGCGCACGAGTTGCAGCGCCCGCCGGACGCGCTCCCGGCGTTGCTGTGAGTCAATCCCGCGCACTTCGAGCGGAAACGCTAGATTGTCGCCAACCGTCATATGCGGAAACAGCGCGTAGTTCTGAAAGACCACGCCAATACCGCGCCTGCGCGGCGGCAGATCGTGCACCGAGCGCCCACGGATACGGATGGTGCCCGAGGTGGGCGCTTCAAAGCCGGCCAGCATCATCAGGCAGGTGGTCTTGCCCGAGCCCGAGGCCCCCAGCAGGGTCAGAAACTCCCCTTCGTGCACGGTCAGGTCCAGATCGCGCACGACTTGAACCCGTCCGTCATAGCTCTTACACACGCGCTCGAATTCGACGTGGGCATTATGGGTTGAAACCATGGTGATCCTGTGCGGCTGTCCGGACCTGCGAATATGGGCGACCTGTACCCTTCAAATGGCAGGTATCCTGACCTATTTGAGCGAGTGGTGTCAAGTTCGGTTGTGCCCCGGTGCCTTCTGGCCGCCGCTCTTTTGAGAGCGACTGGAAGAAAATGCCACCGCCCGATTGCCCCCCTCCGTCCCTGGCGGGAGCGGGCTAAGGTGCCCCTCCGGAGCGGGCCATCAGACGCCCTGGCCTGGCTTTTGCCTGACATCAAAATCTTCTCGTTGCTATTAAAATGACTCAATTCCTAGGGTCTGTCATCAGTTAAGGAGGACAACCGAAGCGGCCAGGTAGAGGGCTCCGAGAAAGCGGACGGCGCGTTTGTCGTAGTGGGTGGCGAGAGCGCGGTATTGCTTGAGTTTAGCGCAGAAGTTTTCAATCAGATGGCGCGCTTGATAGAGGTGCTTATCATACGTGCGAGGCTGGAGCCGATTGGCTTTCGGGGGAATGCCCACCGTCACCTCCGCCTTCTCCAAGGGTTCAATAACGCACTCTTGGGTATCATAGGCTTTATCGGCGAGCAAAAGATTGGACAAGAGGGCCGCCGCTCCGGCAAGGTCGGCGGCTTGGCCGGGCGTGAGATGGAAGCCCGTCCCACTGGTCCTCACGTCACGCATCCCGTCTCATCATTGTGGCCTCTCTCCTCTCTCTTGCTGACCAGGGAAGTATACCGAGGCGGGACAGGAAAGCCGACCAGGGTTGCGCGCTAACTGATGACAGATCCTGGTAATTTTACTAGACACACGGTCGCCAGGGAGGTATAGATGGCTGGTTCGCGTCAGCGGCACGGCTGGGAGCCGATGACAGATCCTGGTAATTTTACTAGACACACGTCGGATTATTTTTCACTGATAAAGGAGCCGTTTATGCGTTCTACTCTCCAGACCGTCCTCAGTCTTGTGGGTGCCATCGTTGCCCTGAGTGGGTGGGTCGTGTCGGCCGGGGCTCAAACCAACACCGCACCCGTTATCGCGGCCGTCGAGGATGTGGAGCTGTACGGAGGCAACACGACCGAGGTCGCCGTCACCGTCACCGACGCCGATGGGGACCAGCCCACGCTCACGGCCAGCTCGTTGGATCCCGTCATCGCCACGGTGAGCGTGAATGCGCTGACCCTCACCGTCACGGGAGGGATACAGGGAGAGACGACGATCACGGTGACGGCGGATGACGGGACCGGCGCGAGCAATGGCACGGCCACGAGGACCTTCACCGTGTTCACCGGGGTGCCCTATTGGGAGGCGTTCACCATGGTGAGCGAGGGAGTATTGCATAGCTGCGGGCTACGGGACGATGGCACGGTAGTCTGCTGGGGCGACGACTCCGAGGGCCAGGCCACTGTCCCCGCCGGCACCTTTCTCACGGTAAGTGCGGGGGCGTGGCACACCTGCGGGCTGAAGGACGATGACACCGTGGCCTGCTGGGGCCGCGACCAACATGGCCAGGCCACTGTGCCCGCCGGCACCTTTCTCACGGTGAGTGCGGGGGCTCATCACACCTGCGGGCTGAAGGACGATGACACCGTGGCCTGCTGGGGCTGGGACGAATATGGGCAGGTCACCACTGTGCCCGCCGCCACTACCTTTCGCACGGTGAGTGCGGGGTATTATCACACCTGCGGGCTGAAGGACGATGACACCGTGGCCTGCTGGGGCCGCAACGCCGATGGTCAGGCCACTGCCCCCTCCGGCACCTTTCTCACGGTGAGCGCAGGGACGAATCACACCTGCGGGCTGAAGGACGATGACACGCTGGCCTGCTGGGGCGACCAGGGCTGGGACTCCCAGGGGGGCACCACGCCCGCTGGCACCTTTCGCACGGTGAATGCGGGGCATCGGCGCAGCTGTGGAGTGCAGGACGATGACACGCTGGTCTGCTGGGGCTTCGACTACTATGGCAGCAACTTCTATAGCCAGAACACTCCCCCCGCCGGCACCTTTCGCACGGTGAGCGTGGGGTATTATCACAGCTGTGGAGTGCTGACCGCTGGCGCGGCGGTCTGCTGGGGCTCAAACACCGAGGGCCAGTCCAGTCCACCCCCCTCCGACACCTCTCGGACGGTAAGTGCCGGGCATTGGCATAGCTGCAAGCTGGAAGGGGATGGCGCGGCGGTCTGCTGGGGTGACGACTCCGAGAACCAAGTCAGCGATACGCCCGCCGACTCCTTTTTCATGGTGGATGCGGGGGGGAAGCAGACCTGCGGGCTGAAGACCAATAACACCGTGGTCTGCTGGGGTCGCAACGGAGATGGCGAGTCCAGTCCACCCACTGACAACGACTTCCAAGCGGTGAGTGCGGGATGGAAGCACAGCTGCGGGTTGAAGACCAATGGTGAGGTGACCTGTTGGGGCTGGAATCACTATGGCCAGCGAAACCCGCCCGCCGGCACCTTTCGCATGGTGAGTGCGGGGTTGCATCACACCTGCGGGGTACGGGAGGATAGCACGGTGGCCTGCTGGGGCCGCGACCAACATGGCCAAGCCACTGTGCCCGCCGCCCTCACCACCGCTCCCTTTCACTCGGTGAGTGCGGGGTATGATCACACCTGCGGGCTGAAGGACGATGACACCGTGGCCTGCTGGGGCCGCGACCAACATGGCCAGGCCACTGTGCCCACCGCCCTCACCACCGCTCCCTTTCACTCGGTGAGTGCGGGGAGGGATCACACCTGCGGGGTGCAGGCCGATGGCACGGTGGCCTGCTGGGGCTCGGACGCCGATGACCAGCTCATTCAGTCCGACGAGGCCTTTCGCCTGGTGAGTGCGGGGAGGGATCACAGCTGCGGAGTGTATGCCGATGGCACGGTGGACTGCTGGGGTGACAACGCCAAGGGTCAGATCGACGGGCTCAACGAGCCGCCGGTCATCACGGCCATCGCGGATGTGGCCGTCAAGGTGGGCGCGACGAGCGAGGTCGAGGTCACGGTCAGCGACGCGGATGAGGACGACATCACGCTGACGGTCGACTCGTTTAATACGGCCGCCGCTACGGTGAGTGTGAGTGGGCAGACCCTCACGCTCACGGGGGTAGCCGCAGGGACGGCGACAATCACGGTGACGGCGGATGACGGGACAATCTACACGAATGCCACGGCAACGGCGAGTTTCACGGTGACGGTCAGTGAGAACACGACGCCGGTCATCACGGCCATCGCGGATGTGGCCGTCAAGGTGGGCGCGACGAGCGAGGTCGGGGTCACGGTCAGCGACGCGGATGGGGACGACATCACGCTGACGGCCAGCTCGGAGGATACGGACGTGGCCACGGTGAGTGTGAGTGGGCACATCCTCACGATCACGGGGGTGGCAGCAGGGACGACGACGCTCACGGTGACGGCGAATGACGGGACCGGCTTGGAGAATGCCACGGCAACGACGAGCTTTGCGGTGACGGTCAGTAACACGGCGCCGGTCATTGCGGCCATTGCGAATGTGGAGCTGTACGAGGGCAACACGCTTGGGGTCGAGGTCACGGTCAGCGACGCGAATGGGGACACGATCACACTGACGGCCAGCTCGGAGGATACGAGCGTGGCCACGGTGAGCCTGAGTGAACAGACCCTCACGATCACGGGGGTGGCAACGGGAGAGACGACGATTACGGTGACGGCGGATGACGGGACTGGCGAGGATAATGCCACAAGCACGACGAGTTTCACGGTGGCCATCGTTGACAACGAGCCGCCGGTCTTCACAGTCCCCCCAGTGTGGGGGACGACCGTCGATGTGGGCGACACGACCACGGTCGCCGTTACGGTCAGCGACGCGGATAATGACACGGTCACGCTGACGGCCAGTTCGTCGGCTCCGACCGTCGCTACGGTGAGTGTGAGTGAACACACCCTCACGATTACGGGGGTGAGCCTAGGGGTAGCGATAATCACGGTGACAGCGGATGACGGGACCGGTGCGCCCAATGCCACGGCTACGGCGACCCTCGCGGTGGTCACCACCAACACGGCGCCGGTCATCACGGCCATCGCGGATAAGACCGTCGAGGTGGGCGGCACGACCACGGTCGCCGTTACGGTCAGCGATGCGAATGGGCACACGGTCACGTTGACGGCCAGTTCGTCGGCTCCGACCGTCGCTACGGTGAGTGTGAGTGAGCACACCCTCACGATCACGGGGGTAGCAGTGGGGACGACGACGATCACGGTGACGGCGCATGACGGGACCGGCGCGGGTAATGCCACGGCCACGACAACCTTCACGGTGTACGTGGCCTCCTAGTCCGCTCTCTGGAGGAGACCTTTGCATAAGTCGGGGAGAGGGGGCAGAATAGTCCGAAGCCGAGCAGAGAGGCAGGGTAGGTATACACCGACGCGTGGGGAGGCAGTCCTTCACCCTAGTCCTCGCCCGCCAGGGGCGAGGGGACGGATTGGGGTCCAGTCCAGCCTCCTTCTCACTAAAGCGGGGGCTGAACGCCAGGGGCTCCTCAGGAGCAGACCATCAGACGCCCTGACCTGGTTTTTACTTGGATGCCGCGTCGCCGGGCGGCTCTGTCTGCTGAGCCGTTCTGATGCCGCGGCGTTCGCTCACCGTCAGCAGCAGTAAGCCGCCAACGACAAAAAATCCGACCACCGTGGCCATGCCCAGGCGTTGGCTACCTGTTGCCTCGGTTACTATGCCCAGTAATAGAGGACCGGCAAAGGTAGTAATCTTACCGGAAAAGGCGAACAGGCCGAAAAAGGCGGCAGAGTGCTGCTCTGGTATGAAACGGGACATCAGCGTGCGGCTGGCCGACTGATTCGGCCCCACAAACAGCCCCAGGCTCAGGCCGGCCAGCCACAGCCAGCCGACGCTGGGCGCCCATACCGCCAGCAGGCTGAACACTGTCAGCGCTATCAGCGTCACCAGGATGGTACGCTTGCCGCCCAGCCGGTCATCCACAAAGCCAAACAGGCCGGCGCCGATACCGGCCGTCACGTTGAGTGCAATGCCAAACTGAATGACCTCCGGCAGGTTCATCCCGAACGTGCCGGCCGCGTAGATACCGCCGAAGGCGAAAATGGTGACCAGCCCGTCGTTATACAACAGCCGGGCGGCCAGCAGCCGGGCAATGTCCGGATAACGACGCAGCCGCCCGAACGCGCGACTCAGCTCACGGTAGGCCCCCATACGGGGAGAGGCCGGACCGCTCCCGGACGGCTGGCGCGGGGCGAACACGAACAGCGGCAGGCTGAACAGCGCGAACCAGCCGGCCGCCAGCAGGCAGACCGCCCGGTAGTTGAAACCGGCCTCGGTGCTGATGCCGAACAAGGGCTGCTCGCGCGCCAGCACGGCCAGGGCCAGGACGAGGCTCAGCAGGCCGCCGGCATAGCCCAACCCCCAGGCCCAGCCCGACAGCCGGCCGACCCGTTCGGCCGGGACCAATTCGGGCAGAAAAGCGTTGTAGAATACGGTGCTCAACTCGAATGCGACATTGGCGACCACGAACAGAGACAAAGCCGCCAGTCCGGCCCAGACCCAGTCCGGGTGCACGCCGGTCAGCCCTGCACTGGCGACGCAGCACACCAGGGTGCACACCCCCAGACAGGTCAGCCGCCGGCCGCTACGGTCGGCCAGCGCGCCGAGCGGTGGGGCCAGCACCGCTATCAGTATGCCGCTCAGGCTGACCGCGCGCGACCACTGCGCCGTACCGGTCACCTCGTCCGCGGCAATGGCGGTTGTGAAATAGGTGGAATAAACAAAAGTCACCACCAGGGTGGCGAATGCCGAGTTGGCCCAGTCGAACATCGCCCAGGCGGCCAATGTCCTGCGGGGCTGGGCGATAGTGGCTCGCATGACCGGTCACATAGCAGGGAGCCAGCACTGTGACGAGAGGCGACGATACAGGGTCAGCATCTTAATCCTCACCGGCCCGTTACGGCCGATAGCTATCGATGAATGGCTTGCCTTAGTAGCCCCAATCCTCATGCGTGAGCGGGCTCGTGTTGAGCATTTCCCGATACGCTCGCCACTGCGGCATGAATTGATCCATCAGCGCGGTAAAGCGGTCGTTTGGTTTCTTACCAAGCTGTGTCCTTGAGATCACCATCCTATGGATTAACCCGTCCGATTTGGGAGAAGTCCCTATGAGCGCAGCCCCCTACCCATTCAACAGATTTGACCGCTGAGCAATGGCCAAGCGATCAGCCCGTTTTTACCCGAGCGAAACCGGCATCCAACGACAACTATCTGTAGTGATGGTAACGAGTTCCTCCGGGATTTTTGGACTAATCCACCAAAATGCCTGATACCGGACGACGTAGGGGTTGATGCGAAAAGGAACCCGCCCCGCCGCCGACGCGGCACCCCTCCCAAGAGGGGATAGAAAAGCTCCCCGCCTGGAACGTGTGATGCAGATTACATTATTCGGCGACCCTCAACTCCCCTGCGCCGTGCCTGTCTGCGCCAGGGGGCCAGGAGTGCGGGCTTCCAGCCCGCAAGCGGCCAAGATGGCCGCGCTCCCAGGAATCGGGCGGGCGAGCGGCCCGAGGCGGGGGCCGCCGGACCGGTCCCGGGAGGCTCACGCCACAATATGCATTACACATTCCAAGAGGGGATAAAAAAGCTCCCCTCCTCGGAGGGGTGGCCGTAGGCCGGGGTGGGTTTGCCCCGGCCCGGCGGCCTTTCACGTCTGGCGAGCGCCCGTTCCTGGGAATGTGCATCACACGTCTCCAGGGAGAGGGGATATTCAGGACAGGGGAGAATATAAACGGCGGACGGACAGTTGGCCGCCCCGGCCGTCGGCAGATCAGGCTCCCGGGGGTCGGTAGGGCACGCTTTTGCCTATGGCCTCGTCCACGGTTTCGGGTGTCACGAGTACGGTGATGCCGATATTGAGGGCGCCGGCGGCGCCGATCGTCAAGGACACGGCCGATGCCGTGGCGTCGTCGGGAAGGTCGGCAATGATGTACAGGTCGGGCTCCCCGAAGGCGTAGTACAGCACCTCCACGCTCCCACCCATGCCCTCAATGGTCTGGGTTAATGCCTCCCGCCGCCGCGTGCCGCCTTCCTTCAGCAACCCGGTCAATCCCGACTGCGTGTACGTTGCGTGAAACATGTATTTGCCCACTGGATTCCCTCCCAATGTTGTGGCTTCGATCGTTGCGTTCCCGTCGTCCGAATGCAAGCGTCGGAACGATATTCCGCCTCATGCGGCTTAGCCGTCGTCATCGAGGTCTGTTGGAGTTGCGTCTCATTTGCATTCGCGGGATGGGGTGCCGTATGATCCCGAAAAAAGAAGGAGGCTATCCATGCCTGTGCGTATGCCCACCCCTCAGGATTTGCGCGACGCCGGTCGGCGCTTCGGTTTTGACGTGCATGACGAAGAGGTTGACGGCTTCTCGCAGTATATCCGCGAGATGCTGCCGGCCTACCGGCGTCTTGACGAGCTGGTTGCTCCCACCGTTCCGGTCAAGTATCCACGGCGGGATTTCGGGGCGCGCCCGGCGACCGATGACAACCGGGACAACGGCTGGGCGTGGCGCTGCTCCATCCCCGGCGCGCCCAATGGCCCGCTGACCGGTAAAACGGTCGGGCTGAAGGATCATGTGCGCGTGGCGGGCATTCCGATGATGAACAGCTCCAGCCTTATGGAAGGCTATGTGCCGACCGAAGACGCGACGATTGTCACCCGCCTGCTCGACGCCGGCGCCGAGATCATCGGCAAGGTCGTGAATGGCTCGCACTGTTTTGATGCGATCGGGCTCAGTATCTATCCTGGACCGCAACCCATTAATCCGTCCGGGCCGGCCACGGGCCGCTACTGTGCCGGCGGGTCGTCAAACGGCAGTGCGGTCGTGGTCGCCAACGGCGATGCGGATATCACCATGGGCGGTGACCAGGGCGGCTCGATACGCATTCCGGCGGCCTGGTGCGGCATCGTGGGCCTCAAGCCGACCTTCGGCCTGATTCCGCATACCGGATTGGCCGGTCTCGACCCGACGGTCGATCATACCGGACCGATGACGAAAACCGTGCGCGACTGCGCGCTGGCGTTGCAGGCCGTGGCCGGTGCGGACGGTCTGGACCCGCGCCAGAAAGATGTCCAGGTCAAAGATTACACCGCCCAGCTCGAAGCGGGTGTCGGCGGCCTGCGGATAGGCATACTCACTCAGGGTTTCGGCCATGCTCAATCGATGCCTGAGGTGGACGCGGCCGTGCGCGAGGCCGCGCGGGTGCTGGAGCGGGTGGGGGCGACGCTGGCTGACGTTTCGGTCCCGATGCACCTGGACGGCAACGCGATTCTGTGGCCGCTCATGATTCAGGGCGGGAACGAGACCAATAAGCAGGATGGCTGGGGACACGGCTGGTCGGGCCACTACGCCCTGGATCATGTGAACTTCATGCACCGGGCCATCAAGGCGCGCGCGAACGATCTGCCGCTGGGCCTGAAGCTCGTGCTGCTGCTCGGTGAATACACCTACCAGCGCTACGGGATGCACTACTATGCCAAGGCGCAAAACCTCACCCGCGCACTGCGGGCCGCCTACGAGCGGATATTTGAGGACGTCGATGTGCTGCTCATGCCGACGATCCCGTTTACCGCGCCGCCCATGCCCGAAGAGGAACTCTCGCCGTACGAGTTTCTGTCGATTTTTGCCAACATGATCCACAATACCGGGTCGTTCAACGCGACGGGTCATCCGGCGCTCACTGTTCCCTGCGGCGAGCACGAGGGGCTGCCGATCGGCCTGCAACTGGTCGGCCGGCACTTTGAAGACGACGTGCTGCTGCGGGCCGCGTATGCCTATGAGCAGAGCTGAGACTCCGGCGGCGAATCAGGCGGCTCCTGGCTGGCCGACCAGTTCCCGGGCGAGCCAGCGGTAGAACTGGGCAATGGTCTGCTCGAACGGGCTCAGCGGCCCGCGCGCCGCCTTGCTCGAATGCATTGCCTTGGCGAGTTCGGTGGTCGCCAGCTTGTCCTGTTCGTTGACACGTTCCATGACTCCGCGCCGCTGCTCGCCGATATCCGGGGCGACTTCGAGCAGGTCCGGCGATGCCAGATAGCCGCCCAGAATCCCGGTGCGCTCGGGTGCCTGCGGGTGGAAGCTCAACCAGTTGTTGCCGTTGGGCCGCATGGCCATGGTAAACGCCGGCCAGATATAGACCAGATACCCGGTGGTGAGGTCTTCTGCGGTGAAGGTGTCCAGGCGTCCTCTGGGTGACATGGTGTGGCCGCCGGATTTGAACGCCGCGTTCATACCGCAGCGCATATGGGTGAAGGACAAATCCGCGGGCGGCGGCGGGGTATACGAATTCTGGCCCGGCATATAGTCCTGCACCGTGTCGCTGTGCAGCCCCATGTGGTGATAGTACTCCATCGAGTTCTCGGCCGAGAGCTTCCAGTTGCCGTCCCAGACGGATTCGTAATGAAAAATCTCTTTTTGCTCGGCCACGCGATAGTTGGCGATGTAGCCTTCGAGGGTGCGCATTTGGGCGGCGAGTGGGGGTGCGTCTTCATTCAGATTGACAAACAAGAAGCCGAACCATTCTTCGAGCCGGTAGCGCGGCAGGCTGCACTGCTCGCGGTCGAAGCGACCCGCGCCTTCCATATGTGGCGCGGACAGCAGGCGGCCATCGGTCGCATACGTCCAGGCATGATAGGGACAGACGAAACGGCGCGTGCTGCCCGAGTCCTGCACCAGCGGCATGAAACGGTGCCGGCAGATGTTTGACAACGCGCGAATCTGGCCGTCATCGCCGCGTACGATGATGAGCATGTCACCCAGGACCTCGCAGGCGTAATAGTCGCCCGGATTGGGGATATATTCCGCGCGCCCGACACACATCCAGGCGTGCTTGAAAATTTTCTCGATCTCCAATGCGTACAGCTCGGACGACCGGTAGGCTGCGGGCGGCAGGCTGAGGCAGTTGGTGTCGTCGAGTGCGAGATACTCGCCGAGCACCGCGAGCAGTTGGGCCAGCGTCGGCTGGGGCGAGACCATATGGATATTCAATCACGAAACCGGACCCAGGAGAAGTCTTGGGGCGCGGCGTGTCACCGACTGCGTTGATAGAAAAACAGCAGCGCGACCAGCACGGCCACAAGACTCAGCCCGGTTTGCAGTCCGTCCGGCAGGCCAAGCTCAAGGCGGCTGAAGCCCAGGCTGGCGGCCAGCGCAATGCCCACGCCGGTCAGGGCCTCGCCGGCAATGGCCCCCGAGGCCAGCAGCACGCCGGGCTGAGAGGCGGCAGTTTCCGAGGTGGTGGGTCGCTTGCGGTGCAGGAGGGCGGACAGCAGGCCGCCCAGAAAAATCGGAACGCTCAGCCCGAACGGCAGATACATGCCGACCGCAACCGGCATGAGGTGGAGCCGGAAAGCCACCCCCCGTCGGGCGAGCAACCGGTCCACCCCAACCAGCACGAGGCCGATCATGGCTCCAATCCCGACCAGATGCCACGGCAGCTGACCGTCACCAAAAAAACCGCGCGCCAGGCTGGCAAACAGTTGCGCCTGGGGCGCGGCGAGCTCCTTGCCGCCAATGCCGCCGGGCGTATAATCGTGCAGCAGTTGCAGGACAGGCGCCATAATCAGCGCGGCCACGGCCACGCCGCCGATCTGCATGATTTGCTGGCGACGGGGCGAGGCGCCGACCAACTGGCCGGTCTTGAGGTCGTTGCACACATCGCCGGCTGTGCAGGCCGTGCAGCACACCACCGCGGCCACACCCAGGATGGCCAGCATGCCGGTCGTGCCCGTAAAGCCAAACAGGACGAGCATCAGCCCGGTAGCCAGTACGGTCGTGATGGTCATGCCCGAGACCGGGCTGTTGGAGTTGCCGACCAAGCCAACGATATAACTGGCCACCGCAGTAAAAAAGAGCGCCATGACGAACATGATCGTGGTGGCCGTCAGGGTCACGTCCAGCCGTCCGGTAAACAGAAAATACACACTGCCGGTCAGGACCAGGCAGCCCAGAGCCAGGGCGCCGATCCAGGGCAGCGGCATATCCTGAGACACGTCCCGAGCTCCTGTCCGGGCAGCCGGCAGCAGCGCCCGCACGGCTTCCCCCAAGCCGCTCCACACCTGCCCGATGGTCACCACGCCACCCACGACCATGGCGCCGACCCCGATATAGCGCACCTGCTGTGACCACACCGCGTAGGCGCGTTCAACCGGATTTTCGGGGCTGGAGATGTCGGCACTTAAAATGGGCAGGGTCAGCAGCCAACCCAGCCCGCCTCCCAGAAAGACGAGGGCCGCGATATTGAGCCGGACGATCAGGCCCACGCCCAAGAGGGCAACGGACAGATCGCTGCCCAGATAGACCACGCTCTTGCCCACCAGCCAGGCTCCTTCGAGCGTGCCCTTGAGCACGCCGACAAAACTTACCAGCGCCTTGAACACAAAGCCAAACAGAGCTCCCTGAATGACCTGGCGGGCGTCCCGGTCACCGGCTTTTTGACCGGTTTGCAGCACCGCGGCACACGCCACGCCTTCGGGAAAGGGCAGGGTGTCGGCGGTGACAAACACCCTACGCATCGGGATCATGAGCACAATCCCCAGCAGGCCGCCGGCCAGGGCAACCAGCGTGGTCAAGACCATATCAAACTCGTGCCAGACGCCGACCAGGACCAGGGCCGGCACGGTAAAAATAATGCCGGCGGCCAAAGACTCACCCGCGGACGCCGCAGTCTGGGCCTGGTTGGCTTCAAGCACCGACTGTCTGCCCAGCAGAACGCGCAAGAGCAGCATGGAGACTACCGCGGCCGGAATGGAGGCCGACACTGTCATGCCGACCTTGAGGCCCAGATAGACGTTTGCCGCACCCATGATCACGGCCAAGGCGAGCCCTACGGAGATGGAGTAGACCGTCAGTTCTTGCCGCATACGCTGTCACTTAGCCTGTTCTTGGCAATGTCGAAAGACTGGCCGTGTCCTCCTCCCTCGCCCCTGAGGGCTCCCGGCGCGACAGTTGTGGAGATGGGAAATGAGGAACTGAGGGCGGACCTCGTCCCCTCCTCGGAGGGGTGGCCCGTAGGGCCGGGGTGAGGGGTGAGACACCACCGTCCTGTCGGACGGCCTCAGTCGGCCCATGCCCCAGGGTCTTGGGGCATGGGCCGAGGCCATGTTCCGGTATGAGGATAAGCGGATGTTTGGGGCCGGGGGAAGAAGGGGGAGGTTTAGATTTCTTCAATCCTCTTCTCAATAATATCGTAGCCCCGATGTCCTTCTATGAAAGAGAACCCTTTGTAAACTTTTCCGATAAAGTCAGTCAGATATTTTGTCTGGTCATAACCAGGCGTGCTAGATTCTAAGTTCGTGAGTACCGCTTCCAAGTGAGTGAAAAAATTGAACGTTTCAGCGTTGGTTATCGGGTAGTTGTGAAGGACATAACTTATCTGCTTGGCCAAAATACGAAGATTTAAGATTATCTCTTGATATTGATCCCCACCTTTCGAGACTTGGTTCATAAATGCGTATATCCCTGTATCAGCTTCATCGCCACCCTCGAATGCGGCCTGAAAACCATCGATTGTCAAAAGCCGCTCCACTGTTTCGCTGTCGGCTTGAAGGTCTTTTCTACCACCTTCCTGACTGGCAAAGATGATTTGATATAAAATCTCCTTCTTCACATCTAAATAACACTGTCTAAAATTATCTTTCATGATTCGACACTTATTCCTCTTCGGAAGGTGGACGACAAGGAAATAGAACAGAAACGAGATCAATCCTCCAGTCAGAAAGGAAGACGATATGTGGTAGAAATCGTCCCACCATATTTTTTCAGTGCAGAAAAGGAAATTATTGGAAAGGAGATAGATATAAAAGAGCAGGGTTATCAGAAACCAAAACAGAACACTTGAGAATACCCGCCGTACACGACTGGTCATTTAATCGCGCCATGCTCCTTCCGCCACTCCTGCGCTAGATGTTGAGCTTCGGCGATCTGAACTGGGGTCATCTTCTTTGCAACACTGTCACGGGCTTCAGGCGATTTTTTATTTCCATTTCCTCCTGCAAGATTGAACCACATATGAGCTTGAATATAATCCTGTGGCACGCCTTCACCTCGAAAATACATGACTCCAATATTATGTTGTGCCGATGCTCGCGTATTCTGTGATGTTTTGTATCGAGGCTCATCCACTATCCGACGATACCACCGCATCGCCTCTGTGTGATCTTGTAAGACGCCCTGACCGTCGTGGTACATGAGGGCTAGATTGAACTGCGCAGAAGCTTTCAAAAATGAACTTTCAGCATGTTCGGCAACACGCTCAAGCCATCTCGCTGCCTCTCCATAGTCTTGCGGAACACCCAGGCCCTCATCATGCATGAGGGCTAGATTGAACTGCGCACGAGCATCACCCTGTTCAGCAGAAAGGCGATACCATTTTGCTGCTTCAGCATAATCTTGTGACACGCCATTACCCAAACTGTACTTAAGACCCAACTCGTATTGTGCCTCATGATCCCCTAGATCAGCCGCACGACGAAACCATGCGATTGCCTTAGCATCATCTTCTTTCACTGCGCCGTGACCATTGTCATACATGTAGCCGAGATAATACGCCGCCTCCCTGTGTCCTTTCTCTGCTGCATTCCGCAGTAACATCAGTGCCTTAGAACTATCCCCCTCGATACCCCATCCGCCAAAATACATGATACCAAGGTTGCCCTGTGCGCCCGTATGTCCTTGCTCGGCCGCACGCCGATACCATTTCACTGCCTCCTCAAAGTCTAGAGGTACATCCTGGGCTTCGTCGTACATGACGCCGAGATTATATTGCGCCTCTGCATGCCCAGCTTCGGCGGCTTCCAAACATATAGCGAACCGCGTTGTGGGTCCCAGTTCCCTATTAAAACAATCAGCAACGCTATAGCCTTGACCAATGAAAGAGCGTGGGTCTACACAGGCCCAGGCTAGCGAGACACAAAGGGGAAGCCAAAGGGAAGGTTTCATCTTTGAATAGAAAGGGATCAATCAGGAAAGTCAGAACTATCGCTATAAATCTGAAAAAACTTATATACGTCAAGATCAGACAACCGGGCCGACACAATCTCAGACATACGGATGACCACACGAAAATCTGTGCTTTTATTCCACTTTCCTGCCCCTGCAAAACTGATCAAGACCGGCACATAATTCGTCGTAATTTCCAATTGCTGTGTGTCCTCTTTTCTATATCCGCTCGCTAGAGGAATCACTGAGATATCAAGCTGGCCTGGCCCGACTATTTCAGCTACATAACCGATATAAGACTTTCTGCTCTTAAGTGAAACCTCAATAGGTTTTGTATGCTGCATAGACTCAATAAGAAGCGGCTCTATCATTCGACCCATATTGCGTGCCGCTCTTACGGCCATCTCATTTTTATCAAAGAAAGGATTGAGCACGTGTGGTACAAAGAGACCAATCGAAATACTAAAAATAGCCGGTCCAGTATCGCTGAATGATGAAAAGCCTTCTAAAGTTGGACAGAACTGTGGACATAGGCGGTTGATAACCAAAATGGCACCATAATATCCGCCAAGCGCAAAAAGGACCCCAATGCTTACAGACTCAAATACGAGACGGTAGCCAGACACTGCTCCTCGGTCCCAAACTCCTGCCCCAGTTGTTTTAACGTCAGCATCCTCCTCCTTCAGCACAATCCGCCTACGGTGTCTTAAAGTGCATAATTCCCTCCTCGGAGGGGTGGCGCGTAGCGCCGGGGTGGGTTCCTTTCCGCGTCACACATTGGAGGGAGGGGGCCGGGATGAGGGGGTAAGCCCCTCGTCCTGTCGGATGTCTTGTCAGCGCAGGGCAAAGCTTCTACAAGCATTGTCAGGGAGCACCGGCCCGTTATGGCCTGTCCTGAGCGGAGTCGAGGGGCTGGTGAGAATTGAAACCTGATGTCCTACCGGCTTGGCGTAGACGTGGGCGGTACGTTTACCGACTGCCTGCTGATTGACGAAGAACGCGGCAGTGCCGTCACGGCCAAGGTACTGTCAACACCGGCCGACCCGTCTGTGGGCGTGCTCAACGGGATTGCGCTGGTGTGCGAACGGGCCGGGGCGGACGCTCGCGATATCGCCCACGTGCTGCACGGCACGACCGTTGCGACCAATGCGATCCTAACCGGCAGCGGCGCCCGGGTCGGCCTGGTGACAACCCAGGGTTACCGCCAGGTGTTACAGATTGCGCGCTCCTTTGTACCTGGCGCGCTGAGCGGCTGGGTGCTGTATAACAAAAGCGAACCCCTGGCCGCGCTGGAATGTACGGTTGAGGTGTCCGAACGCATCAGTGCCACGGGCGAGATCGTGGACCCCCTGGACGAAGCCCAGGCCCGCCAAGCCCTGCGCAGCCTGCGTGCCCGGCAGATCGAATCCCTGACCATTTCTCTTATCAATGCCTATGCCAACGGCAGGCACGAACAACGCCTGCGTACCCTGGCGGCGGAAGAGCTGCCCGGCCTGCCGGTTTCCCTGTCGTCCGAAGTTATTCCGGAAATGCAGGAGTATGAGCGGACCATTACCACGGTGGCCAATTCCTATGTCCGGCCCGTGGTCGAAACCTATGTGCGCAACATCAAGACCGAACTGGCCAAAACCATGCGGGAGCCCAAGCTCCACATCCTGCGCTCGGACGGCGGGCTGGCCTCGGCCCAGGCTGCCGGCCACTATCCCGTCAACTTGTTGATGAGCGGACCCGCCGGCGGGGTCTCGGGAGCCATCTGGGTGGCCGGCCAGGCCGGATATCAGAACCTGCTGACGTTTGACATGGGTGGCACCTCGACCGACGTGGCCCTGGTTCAAGACGGCAAAGCCCAGCTGCGGCGGGAGACCACGGTCGGAGATGTGACGGTCCGGGCGTCCTCGGTTGATGTGCGTTCGGTTGGGGCGGGCGGTGGCTCGATTGCCCACGTACCGGAACTGACCGCGGCGCTGCGAGTTGGCCCGCATAGTGCCGGTGCCGACCCCGGCCCGGCCTGCTACGGCAAGGGCGGCGCTGAGCCCACCGTCACGGATGCCAACCTCGTGCTGGGCTATTTGCCGGCGGCGACCCGGCTGGGCGGAGAAATGGTTCTTGATCTCACCGCGGCCGAGCAGGCCGTTGGAACAGTCGCACGCGGTCTGGGCATGTCGGTCAAACAGGCCGCGGCCGGTATTATTGATATTGTGAATGAAAAAATGTTCAGCGCCCTGCGGCTGATCTCGGTCCAGCAGGGTATTGATCCGCGCGACTACGCGCTGACCGCCTTTGGCGGGGCGGGTCCTTTGCACGCCAACGCCCTGGCCAGGCTGCTCGGGGCCTGGCCGATGATTATTCCCAGAGGGCCGGGCGTGCTGTGCGCCTATGGGGACGCCACAACCCGCTTGCGAAACGAAACCTCCCGCACGCTGCTGCGCCCGTTCTCGCAGCTTGAGACGGCCGAGGTGATGACGGTATGCGACGAGCTGGCTCAAGCTGCGGCCCGCGCCCTTGACGCCGAAAACGTGCCGCGCGCAGACCAGACGACCAGCTTTGAGATCGACGTCCGCTACCACGGCCAGGGCACGCTGCTCACCCTGGAACTGGAGCGGCAGGAGTTGCAGCACGGGGGTTTGGCGGCAGTCGGAGAGCGGTTTGACCGCCTGCACGAGCAGTTGTACACCTTTGCGCTCGACTCCGACCGCGAACTGGTCAATATCCGGGCCGTTGTGCAGGGTACGGCTACCACGGTGACGCCCTATCGCGCCGAGCCGGGAGACGGTAATCCGGCCCGCGCGGCAATGGGGGAACAGCCGGTGTTTCTCAACAATACGGACCGGCCGGCCGTGATCTATGACCGGGCGCGGTTGTGTGCCCAGGACGTTATCCGCGGTCCGGCCATTGTCATGGAAATGGACTCGACCAGCCTGATTCTGTCCGAGCATATCGGTCGGGTCGATGCGCATGGCAATATTCTGATCACACCAGAGGCCTGAACGCCTGAGGGTACAAGCTAAAAGAAGGAGCAGCGACTATGCCGGCCACGATTATTGAGACTCATCCGCAAGCGCATACCCCCCTCCCGCGCGTTTCGGTCGATCCGATTACGCTCGACCTGATTGAAAACGGCCTAGTCGCCGCGCGGGAACAGATGGACGCCCTGCTGTTTCGGACCGCCATGTCGCCCATTATCCGCGATCAGCGCGACGGCTTTCCGGTCATTACCAGCCGGGACGGCAAACTGTTGGCTGGGCAGTTTGGCTCGCCCGTGCACGGCTTTACCCAGCAATATGACGGCACGATTGAAGAGGGCGATATCTTCCTGACCTCAGACCCGTATTCATGTGACGGCGCCATCAGCCACGCCAACGACTGGCTGGTGTGCATGCCCATATTCAAGAATGGCCGGCTGATCAACTGGTCCGCCATGTTCGGGCATATGGCCGACATCGGTGGCAAGGTGCCGGGCAGCATGCCGACCGATTCCGAACAGATATTCGAGGAGGGGATTTGTATCCCGCCGGTCAAAATTTTCAGCAAAGGTGTCCTCCAGGAAGAAATCCTGCGCGTTATCCTGCATAACTGCCGCATTCCGGAATGGAACCGGGGGGATTTTCATTCCATTGTGGCGGCCTGCCGGATGGCCGCCAGCCGCTGTGTTGAAATGGCCGAGCGGTTTGGCGAAGCGGTGTATGTCTCGGCCCTGCACGACCTTCTGGAGCGTAACCGGCGCGCCATGCAGAAGCTCATCAGCGAGACTATTACCGAAGAGAAGCGCTACTTCGAGGACTATATCTGCGATGACGGCATGGGCATGGGACCGTACAAAATCGCCTGTAGCCTGTGGCGTGAAGGCGAGCGGATCGTTTTTGACTTCAGCGGCACCGACCCGCAGTCGGTCGGTTCGATTAATTTTCTGCTGAGCGAGCAGATGTTTCGGATGTTCTGCGGCCAGTTCATGATCAATTTTTTCGATCCCCAGATCCTCCTCAACGATGGGTTTTTTGACCTGGTTGACGTCCGTATTCCCGAAGGCTGTTTGCTCAAGCCGCTCAAGCCCGCGGCCCTGACGAGTCGTACTCACGCCCTGGCCCGCATCTTTGATGTGCTGAGTGGTTTGTTAGGCCAGTCCAACCCCGACTATATGTGTGCGGCCGGCTTCTCGGACAGCCCGCATCTGATGTATTCGGGCTACGACCGGGACGGGGACTGGTTCCTGCTCTTCCAGATCGGCTTTGGCGGGATACCCGGCAAGCCGGGCGGCGACGGGCCGGACGGCCACTCCTTATGGCCGAAGTTCATGAACGTCCCGAACGAGTTTATCGAGAGCTATTTCCCGGTACGGATCGAGTGTTATGAGACCATCCCGGACAGCGGCGGTCCGGGCCTGCACCGGGGCGGTAATGCCATGAATGTGGGCTACCGCTTCCTGGCCCCCGGTGTGCTTTCCGTACACGATGACCGCTGGCTGACCTGTCCCTGGGGAGTGCGGGGCGGCCTGCCGGGCGGTCGGAGTACGAAAATCATAGAACGCACGGACGGACGGCGCGAGCTGCTGCCGTCCAAATGTGACCGGGTGCGGGTCGAGGTCGGGGACAAGCTGCTGTTCAAGACCTGGGGCGGTGGTGGCTGGGGCAATCCGCTGGAGCGGCCAGCCCACACAGTCGCGGCCGATGTGGACCGGGGGCTGGTGACGCGGGAAGGGGCCAAACGCTACGGCGTGGTCCTGCGGGACGACCTGAGTGTGGATGAGCCGGCCACAACCGCGCTGCGCGCCGAGCTGGCGCGGCAACGCGGCCCGGCCCAGCTGTTCGATTTCGGTGGCAATATTGCCGAACTGAAAGCGCGCTGCAAAGCGGAGACCGGCTTCGACCCCCCCCCAGCCGCCGACCTTTGCTGCCTGGGTCCGAGCGCGGCAAGGGCAGACTCAGGTTGTGAGTCACGCCAACGGCAGGCAACCTGTCTCCGCATCAACAACGGAGACGAAATATACGGGCGAGATTCCTTTGTCGGAGCCGCGCGCGAAGTAGCGAGAGTTTCCGGCTTTCCGGACCCTGATGAAAGGGTGTCGATTACGGGAGATAATCTCGGGGAAAGGGGTCAAGACGATGGCAACAACAACAGTCGAAATACCCGATGAGCGTATGCCGGACCTGGAGGCGTATAAAGATAGGTTAGGGGAACTGCTTTTACTCGGTCTGTCGCAGATGAAGATTCAGGAAGCACTCATGCTGTATCAGCGCGGACTTGTCTCATTTGGACGAGCGGCAGAACTCGCAGGCTTGTCCCAGCACGAGATGCAACAACAGACCCAGGCGTTCGGAGTATCCCCGCGCTGGACGGAAAAGATGGTGGAAGAAGAACTCGGGTGAAGGTTGTTACGAACTCCGGACCGCTGATAGCGCTTGGGAAGCTCGGACTCCTCGACGTATTATTTGGGACTTATATACTATCTTACCCGCCCTTAATACAGACATCCCGTGCGGCTCGGTACAGCACCATACGCTGTGCCCGCTTTTTTCCGCGTACCAGGGGAAGCAACCGCTCTTTCGTTTCATCTAGGGCCGACATCACGAATGTCTCCAGCAAGGCGTGCAAATCAGAAGAGCGACCGCCCGGCGCGTGCATCCGTGCCTGCAAGCAGGGCGTGACTACATACCGCTCGATTTCTTCGATATACATACTGCTCTGCGCAAACACCCACGTCGGTAGGAGTACTCCCATAATACACAGCACCTTACTTATCATGAGCCCCCCCCCGAACTATTTGGACGCTAAGCCCCGCGCAGCACTAGTCACCAGGACATCGCTGCGTCGGGAAACATGTTGGTGTATGCTCCTCACAAAACGCCCCTGACCCGACATCGTACCGACCAAAACCAACGAGGAATACGGCCTCCTTCTCACAATGGAGACATCGGATAGATTTCCCCTTCAACGGCCCTTTGGAGAGTGGCTCTATGGTGATGGTTACCTCCTGCACCGTGTCGGTCTTATCTCTCAGTGTCATACGCGGATTCTAATTTCTCTTATATTTCCCTGTATCGGCTTTCTTCTTCCCGCCATACCACTGCCAGTAGGATATAGGGCTGTCAAGAGAACGGCTGGACTCCATAGCGTGGGCGTAGGATGGGCCCCGTGCGTGGGCCATTCGGAGTTGATACAAGGAAGAACAACGAGGGAGATATTCCCTTTTCGAGTTTAGAATTAGAAACAAGAGGACAAAAACATGCAGGTTATTTGGGAACAAGGTTGTTTACGTCTGCAATCCGAAACCGAAGAGGATCACAACCCACGGTATGCGCTCCAACGGATGATTGACGCCATGGAACGTGAGGTCGAGAGAATAAAGGCGGAAGGTCCCCTTTCTGAGTCGGACAGTGCCAATGAAGAACAATCAGCCACTGTCGGACTTAATCGGTAGATTCCCTGCCCCCTCGCTTCAAATTGGCAAAGATATCGAACAAGTCTCTTTGGCGCTGCGTCAACGGCAGCGGGTCCTGGATAAACTGAAAACGCGGAGGACTGAAGAATCATGAAGCACAGCTATCACTCATGCACGTATGAAGGCTGGTTGAGATTCCAGTCATATTCGTAGTCTACCGATCCGGCAAAGTCCTTGAGCCGAGCCGCGAGTCCTGCCTCGGCGTACTGTATGAGGTGGGCCAGCACGGTCTCTTGGCTGTTGCCGAAATCCTCCACATACCAGTTATAGATGCTCGAAATCATCAGGAAATCGTCGTCCACGAAATCCACTCCGCGCGGATGATTGATATAGGCGCGCGCGCTAGCGTCGAGCAGTTCCTCGGTGTTGGCCGCGGTAAAGACCGCTGGCGACTGATTCGGGCAGCCGTAGCTGGCGCAGTTCACCGCGTAGTGAATCCGGTTGTCGCGCCAGATGGGCCGCAGGATGCCGTGTTCGATATTGTTGAGCGTCAGCTCCTGGCCGGCGACGGTAGCGTGCACGTCGTCCCAGGGGCCGGATAAGGGGATCCAGCTCTCGTGGATGTCGCGGATGGAATCCACGGGATAGGCGTTGACGACCACCTGTACGGTGAGTGCGTTGTAGAAGTTGATCCAGTAGGCTTTCTGTTCGACCCTGGCGTAGGTTCGCGGATCGTGGGCCTGTAAATGGGCTAAATAGTCGGCCAGCTTGGTCCTGTCCTCGTCGCTGGCCTTGAGCGCGGCATAGTCGAAGCGGTTGACACCCGACGGGTGGGAGCTGAGGTAGGCGGTCAGGAGGTTCTGCCAGGCGCTGTGATCGATGGTTTCGGCATTGGTTTCGTCACTCGCATTCCAGAACTCGAGCAGGGCCGATGAGGGTGCGGCCAGGGCGAAGCTGGGAGTGACGACGAGCAGGGCCGCTGCGACCAGACCCGGTACCAGCAGACTACCATACCTCGCCCATTGAGTAAGTTGCTTCATAGTCATTTCTCTCCTTCATATCCATGAACTATCTGATTCCTTGCAGAACGAAAGGCCCGTGACCAGGGCCGGTGGGCCGACTGGAATCCTATCACTCCGCACGCGTCTGCCCATACCGACAAGGGGGGCTTGCGCTCTCTCGGACTCACATTATACATACTATGAAATTGTTGAATAATGCAATCTGCTTGTATGTTTTAATGTTAAGCGAGTCGAGAGCGTCTCACTGCGAGCTCCCACCTGGACGTGTGCAAATGACATTACTCGGCGGCCCCTCGTTCCCCTGCGCAGTTCCGGTCTGTGACCGGGGGCCAGGAGTGCGGGCAGCGGGCGGGCGAGCGGCCCCGGGAGGCTCACGGCACACGCCCCTGGAGAGGCGAGAACTGTAGCAAGGCAGGCGTGGTGGCGCCCAACCCCTTAATTTTACTGGTGATAAACGGCCGGCAGTCGTGTAGAGAGGGTCAATGGATACACGTTTTCCGGTTCACATGCTGGCCGTCAAAAGAATTTGGATTGTACTCTGATTTTACGAAGCCTGCCCTGTCTCTCGGGTCTATGGAAATGCGTAATAACTCCTAGGAGGAAATTCTATGAAAACGGGAATCGGTGTATTGGCCCTCGTTGTTCTCGGAGCCCTGTGGCAGGTGTCCGCGTCCGCCTCGGGCTCCATTTCGATAGGCGGAGGCATCAGCCCCCGAGACGCGTACACGCAGGGCAAGAAGCTCACCTTCAAGAAGCTGGTGTGCTCCTCCTGCCCAATCCAGCGGGGCGAGTTGGACCAGACCCGGGCTCAGAGCCTGAAGAACAGCCTTGAGGCGCATGATGCGGAAACCAAGCCGGGCACGCCGGACGACGAACATATCCAGGTGCTGTGTCCGGGCAGCCAGGGGACCGATTGCGGCAGCGTGGACGAACAGGAACTCGTCCATTATTACCTGACCCGCCGCTACAAGCTGTAACGGTTTGCTCCTGCGGCCACCAGCCGCCTTACCGACGAAGTAGAGAGGTCTGTATTATGCGACTATCCTGTGTTCCGGCCTGTGTTATCGCAACTTTGGCCGTTTTCCTTTTCACCGCCGCACCAGCACGCGCGGGTTCGCCCTGGCTCCCGGCACCGGGAGCTGGAGACGTCAACCTGTCTTACACCTACCAGACTGCGGACGAATTTTATCGCAATACCACAAAAGTCCCGACGCCGGGGAACGTCGACGAAGACCTCGTCCAGCACACGACCTATGTGGAGGCGCGCTACGGATTGTTGGATAACCTCGCCATAGACGGGCGTATCGGCTATGCCCAAGGCCACTATGGTTTTGACCCCTCACGCGGCGCAGGCGCGATCAGTGAGAAGAGTCCCGACGGTTTGGCCGATGTGAACCTGGGCATCACCTATCGTCTCCTTGACGAGACGATCACCGAGAGTCCGTTCCTGCCCAGTCTCGCCCTACGCTTCGGCGGGATCATTGCCGGGGACTACGAGAGCGGCGACATCAATTCGATTGGGGATGGTGGTGACGGCTTTGAGGTCTCAGGCATGGCCGGCAAGTTTATCGGCGATATGTTCGTTCTGTCTTCGGAGTTCGGATACCGCAACCGCACCAACGACATCCCGGACAATCTCTTTTTGAACCTGTCCGGCGGAGTCCTCCTTTTCAATCGTGTCAGTTTGAATATCAGCTACTATCGCGTGGATACCCCGTGGTCGAGCTTCGACATTGGCGACCCCGGCTTCTCGCCGGTCGGTAACGTTTTTCCTGAACTGAAAGAAGAGATGGAACTTATCGGTGGTGGGTTCAACGTTGCGGTAACGGACAGCATCAACCTCGGGTTTCAGTACGCGTCGGTTATTGAAGGCCGGAATACCGCGGCGTCCGACGTTTTCAGTGTGTCGCTCGGCTACTCGTTTGATACTTATGCGTTCTGAATTCTTCTCAACCTGTTGATGTCCGCGTCCCGGCCCTGCTTCCGCAAGCGGTCGGGACGATATTCAGTCACCGCACGGCCGGGAGGTAGAGATGAAAGCCAAGCAGGTTGTCACGTTGATTGCGCTCGCAGTGTTGATCGTCCTGTTCTTTGTGTTCGATTTGAACCGGCTTCTGACCTTCGAGTATATGGAGTCGCAACGCCATGCCATCTCTACCTTCCAGCAACAGCATCCCCTCATAACCGCGGGAGCGTTTTTTGCGCTCTACGTGGTGGTCACCGGTCTTTCTCTGCCCGGCGCAGCGGTGCTGACGCTCACCGCCGGGGCCGTTTTCGGCCTGCTGGCGGGGGTGCTCCTGGTCTCGTTCGCCAGCTCGCTGGGCGCGACAGTGGCGTTCTCTCTTGCCCGCTATCTGTTCCGCGACACCGTGCGGGCGCGGTTTGCGCGCCCGCTGGCCGCCATTGACCGAGGTGTCAAAAAAGACGGCGCCTTTTATCTGTTTGCCCTGCGGCTGGTGCCGGCCTTTCCGTTCTTTGCGATCAATCTGGCGATGTCGGTCACACCGCTGTCGACCTGGACCTTCTATTGGGTCAGCCAGGTCGGCATGTTGGCCGGGACCGTGGTCTACGTCAACGCCGGGGCTCAGTTGGGCCAGCTTACCTCGCTGAGCGGCATCCTGTCCCCCACGCTGATCTTTTCCTTTGTCCTGCTCGGCCTGTTTCCGCTGCTAGCGAAAAAAGGGCTGGACTCTGCCAAGTCACGCGCAGCCTTACGTCGGTTCAAGAAACCCAAGCATTTCGACATGAATCTCGTCGTCATTGGGGCGGGTTCCGGTGGCCTGGTCGCAGCCCTGATTGCCGCCACCGTCAAGGCCAAGGTGACCTTGATCGAGCGACACCGCATGGGCGGCGACTGCCTGAATACCGGCTGTGTGCCGAGCAAAGCCTTACTGCGCTCGGCAAAGATGCTGAGCTATATGGGGCGCGCCAAAGAATTCGGGTTCAAGCGCGCGAGCGTGGAGTTCGAATTTGCCGACGTTATGGAGCGGGTCCAGCGCGTCATCAAGACCATTGAGCCCAACGACTCGGTGGAGCGGTACACCGGCCTGGGTGTAGAGTGCGTCCTGGGCGATGCCACGATAGTCTCGCCCTACAAGGTCCGGGTGAACGGCCGAGAGATCACCACCCGCAACATCATCCTTGCCACGGGCGGGGTGCCCTTTGTGCCGCCTATCCCCGGTCTGGCGGAAGTCGGCTATTACACCTCGGATACGGCCTGGGAGCTGCGCGCCCTGCCGCGCCGGCTCGTCGTCCTCGGTGGTGGCCCCATCGGCTGTGAGCTGGCCCAGGCGTTTTCGCGCCTGGGCGCGTCGGTGACGATGGTGGAGCGGAACCCGCATGTACTGATGCGCGAAGACCTCGACGCGGTCGAGTTGATGCAGGCCCAGTTTGCAGCGGAAGGCATCCGCATATTGACTGACCACAGCGCGCTTCGAGTCGAGACACAGGGCCAGGACAGGCGGCTGGTCTGCGAACACGCCGGGGACGAAGTGGTTGTACCGTTCGACGCTGTGCTGGTGGCTGTGGGACGAAAACCGACTACTGACGGCCTCGGCCTTGAGCAGCTGGGGGTTGCCCTGAGCGAGCGCGGCACTGTTGAAGTGGATGAATATCTGCGGACCAGCATCCCGACAATTTATGCGTGTGGCGATGTTATCGCTCCGTATCAATTCACGCATACCGCCTCGCATGAGGCCTGGTATGCGTCCGTGAACGCCTTATTCGGCCCCTTCAAGCGGTTCAAGGCCGACTATTCGGTCATCCCGTGGACGACCTTCACAGACCCCGAGGTGGCGCGCGTCGGCTTGAATGAACAGGAAGCCGAACGACAGGGTATCCCGGTCGAGGTGACGCGCTACCATCTTGAAGACCTCGACCGCGCCCTGGCCGACGAAGAAGGACGGGGTTTTGTCAAAGTGCTGACCCCACCGGGCAAGGATCGTATCCTCGGCGTGACCATTGTCGGCCATCACGCCGGCGAACTCCTGACCGAGTTCATCCTCGCCATGAAGTGGAGATTGGGGTTGAACAAGATCATGAGCACCATCCACGTCTACCCGACGCTGACCGAAGCGAACAAATACGCGGCCAGCACGTGGCGCAAGAACAACGCTCCGCAGGGCGTGCTGAGGTGGGTGGGGAAATTCCACAGCCTGTGGCGGTAACCCCGCCGGCCGCACCGCCCGGGTCGCTCCCGCTACCTGGATTGATCCGGGACCAAATTCAACTAGCCTGGAATGAAGCTGCAGATTGGGAGGTTGATGCCATGTATGAAATCGGTGCCCTCGAGTCAAAGTCCCCCCGGCCGCCCCGGCTACGGCGCGTTCAGGCCGGGGCGGGTTTCCTCCGTCCCCAACAGCCTCGGCCCGTGGCCGCGTGGCGCCCTTGTCAGCCGTCGGATTCCGGCAAGGGGTGCGTAGCGGGGGCCAGGCGGCAGGAGTTTCAGCGCCCGCCCAGGCGGTCAGGCAAGTCGGGGCGCCCGATGATCGAGGCCAGGCGTCCGTTCGGGCGGCCGGAGTGGCCCAGGGTCCGGTCTGGGTGCCGCGCCCAGGGGCTCTGGGCCGTCCTGGCGGTCGTGGTGGGGGGAGGGCTGCTACTGCCGCGGCTGACCGGGGCGACCACGGTCCATGATCACGCCGGGCAGCCGGTCACCCGCTTCCCGGCCGAGGAAGGTCAGCTCCTCCACCATCGCGGCCGCCGCCCCTCGGCGCCGGCGGCGGCCGCGTCGGCGGCCATGTCGCTGCCCGCCTTTACCCAACAGATTGAACAGGAGGTGGACAGTGGGCGGTAAGACTGGTCCGTTCTGCTCGTGGGGGGGGGTGTTGCTCGTCGTTCTGCCGCTGCTGCTCCTTCTGACGTGGGGGCTGCGGCACAGCCACGCCTTTAGCGGAGTGGGAGTGGGGGCGGAGCACAGTTGCGGGCTGCGGGTGGATGGCAGGGTGGAGTGCTGGGGTGCCGACGAGTATGGGCAGGTGAGCGCGACGCCGCCCGGCGCGGACTTTGTGGCGGTGAGTGGGGGGGGGAAGCAGGTCTGCGGGGTGCAGGCCGATGGGCGGGCAGTGTGCTGGGGGCGGGACGGGGATGGGGAGTCCAGTGTGCCGGTGCCGGAGAGCATGTTGAGTACGGGGGGGGAGCACAGTTGCGGGGTGCAGGCCGATGGGACGCTGGTCTGCTGGGGTGCGGACACCTATGACCAGGTGAGCGATACCCCCGCCGGCCGTTTTGTGGGGGTGAATGCGGGACTGTATCACAGTTGCGGGGTGCAGGCCGATAACACCCTGGCGTGCTGGGGTGCGGACTCTGCGGGGCAGGTGGGCGAGACGCCTGGCGGCGATTTTTTTCTGGCGGTGAGTGCGGGGGGGGAGCACAGTTGCGGGCGGGCGCGGGGGGACAGGCTGGTGTGCTGGGGGGACGACACCTTTGGGCAGGTGAGCGGGACGCCGTCCGAGGCCGCCTTTGTGGCGGTGAGTGCAGGGATGTGGCACAGCTGCGCGGTGCGGCGCGACGCCAGCCTGGCGTGCTGGGGGCTCGACAGCTATGGCGCGATCAGCGATACGCCCCCGGGCGCCTTTGTGGCGGTGAGTGTGGGGGTATCGTACAGCTGCGCGGTGCAGACCGACGGCCGCTTGGCGTGCTGGGGGCGCAACGACTATCGGCAAGTCAGCGATTGGCCCCCGGGTGCCTTTGTGGCGGTGAGTGCGGGCTATTTTCACAGTTGCGGGCTGCGGGCGGATGGGACGGTGGCGTGCTGGGGGCGGGACGACTCTGGGCAGGTGAGCGGGGCGCCGTCCGAGGCGACCTTTGTGTCGGTGAGTGCGGGGGGGAATCACAGTTGCGGGGAGAAGAGCGATGGGACGGTGGTCTGCTGGGGCGCCGACACCGCCAAGCAGGTGAGCGCGACGCCCACCACCCCCCTGTTCGACACCCTCTTTCGCGCGGTGGATGCGGGGCGCAAGCACAGTTGCGGGGTGCAGAGCAGTGGCACGGTCACCTGTTGGGGCTGGCACCACTATGGGCAGACCCGGGTCCCGGCGGCTCTCCGGGACGCCGAGTTTGTGTCGGTGAGTGCGGGGGGGAATCACAGTTGCGGGGTGCGGGACGATCTCACCCTGGCGTGTTGGGGCCGTAACGACTTTAACCAAACGACCAATACGCCCGACGGGACGTTTAGCCAGGTGAGTGTGGGGATGTGGCACAGCTGCGGGGTCAAGCTCGATGGCAGCGTGGCGTGCTGGGGGCGCAACAACCATCAGCAGGTGAGCGATACGCCCACCGGCACCTTTAGCCGGGTGAGTGCGGGGTGGGATTTCAGCTGTGGGGTGCGGACGGAGGGGACGGTCGCGTGCTGGGGCCGGGACGCCTATCAGCAGGTGAGCGATCTGCCTGGCGGTACCTTTAGCCGGGTGAGTGTGGGGCAGTATCACGGCTGCGGGCTGCGGACCGATGGCGAGATCATCTGTTGGGGCCGTAACAACCAGGGTCAGGCTCCAACCAACATCGCGCCGAAGCTGGCACCCCTGGCGCCGGTGGTCATCGGGGTAGACCGCCTGACCGAGGTGGCCGTCCTCGTCATCGACGCCGATGGGGACGTGCCCACGCTGACGGCGACCTCGTCCGCCCCGGCCATTGCCACCGTGGCGGTGGATGGGCACACGCTGACCATGACCGGGGTGGCGCTGGGCGAGGCCACGATCACGCTGACGGCGGATGACGGAACCGGCGCGAGCAATGCCACGAGCACGACGACCTTCGGGGTCACGGTAGCGGCCGATACGGCGTGGCGGGCGGTGAGTGCAGGTTTTCTGCACACCTGCGGGCTGCGGGTGGATGGCAGCGTGGCCTGCTGGGGCTGGAACGTCAATGAGCAGGCGCCCGATACCGACTTTATGGCAGTGAGTGCGGGGAGTTCTCACACCTGCGGGCTGCAGCGCGATGGCACGCTGGCCTGCTGGGGCAACAACCCGTATGGTCAGGCCACGCCGCCGCCCGGCGATTTTGTCGCGGTGAGTGCGGGGGGGTATCATAGCTGTGGGCTCAGGGCCGGCGGCACGCTGGCCTGCTGGGGCCGTGACACCGAGGGCCAGGCCACGGTACCCACCTCCCTCACCGAGACCCCCTTTGCCGCGGTGGGTGCGGGGTGGTATCACACCTGCGGGCTGCAGCGCGATGGCAGTGTGGCCTGCTGGGGCACCAACAACTTTGGCCAAGCCACGCCGCCGCCCGGCGATTTTGCCGCGGTGAGTGTGGGGTGGTATCACAGTTGCGGGCTGCGGCGCGATGGCACGCTGGCCTGCTGGGGCACCAACAACTTTGGCCAGGCCACGCCGCCGCCCGGCGATTTTGTCGCGGTGAGTGCGGGGTGGGAGCACACCTGCGGGCTGCAGCGCGATGGCAGTGTGGCCTGCTGGGGCGCCAACAACTTTGGCCAAGCCACGCCGCCGCCTGGCGATTTTATCGCGGTGAGTGCGGGGGGGGAGCACACCTGCGGGTTGCAGCGCGATGGCAGTGTGGCCTGCTGGGGCCGCAACAACTATGGCCAGGCCGGGGATGGGGAGTCCACGCCGCCGGTGCCGGAGAGCACCATCCACGGCTACCCGACGCTGACCGAAGCGAACAAATACGCGGCCAGCACGTGGCGCAAGAACAACGCTCCGCAGGGCGTGCTGAGGTGGGTGGGGAAATTCCACAGCCTGTGGCGGTAACCCCGCCGGCCGCACCGCCAGCCTCCCATGCGCGTCCGGGGTTTTGCCTGAGAGCGCCGGCCCGGTGTCCTAGGACACCTCACGATGCTGTGTAGCCGCTCGTCATTCCTGCGTAAGCAGGCATCCAGGCCTCCCGCCCCCCGGGCCTCTGGATGCCGGATCACGTCCGGCATGACGAGAGGGCAACACCGTGGCTACACCCTAACGTAAAACGCGCTAGGGGCTCACGCGTTGTCGAAGCTTGCCCCGGCGGCCAAGGTTGGGTGAGGCTGGGCGACAGAGACTTGCCTGACCGGTCACATCGCCGCCCGGCCGCGCTCTGACGAGAGGCCGTGACCCAAGAGGGCGAGCCGGGTCGCTCCCGCTACCTGGGTTGATCCGGGACCAAATTTAACTAGCCTGGAATGAAGCTGCAGATTAGGAGGCTGATGCCATGCATGAAATCAGTGCCCTCGAGTCAAAGTCCCCCCGGCCGCCCCGGCTACGGCGCGTTCAGGCCGGGGCGGGTTTCCTCCGTCCCCAACAGACTCGGCCCGTGGCCGCGGGGCGCCCTTGTCAGCCGCCGGATTCCGGCAAGGGGTGCGTAGCGGGGGCCAGGCGGCCGGCGTTTCAGCGCCCGCCCAGGCGGTCAGGCAAGTCGGGGCGCCCGATGATCGAGGCCGGGCGGCCGTTCGGGCGGCCGGAGTGGCCCAGGGTCCGGTCTGGGTGCCGCGCCCAGGGGCTCTGGGCCGTCCTGGCGGTCGTGGTGGGGGGAGGGCTGCTGCTGCCGCGGCTGACCGGGGCGACCACGGTCCTGGCGTACTCGTTTGCCAGCCTGGTGCAGGCGGCCGAGGTGATTGCCGTGGGCACCGTGACGGCCATTGAGAACCGGTGGGATGCCGAGAAGGAAGCGCCGTTTACCCTGGTGACGTTCTCGGACCTGGAGGTGTTGAAAGGCGAGGTGAGCCAGAGCACCTGGACCTTGCATTTTCTGGGTGGCCCGACGCCGGACGGGCGCACCTTGCAGCTTGTCGGGGTGCCGCAGTTCCGGGTGGGCGAACGCTGTATTGTGTTTAGTGCCGGCAACGAGCATCAGGCGGTGCCGCTGGTCGGCCTGTGGCAGGGGGTGTACCGGGTGGAGTTTGATGCCCAGCGGGGGGTGGCCACGGTCCATGATCACGCCGGGCAGCCGGTCACCCGCTTCCCGGCCGAGGAAGGTCAGCTCCTCCACCATCGCGGCCGCCGCCCCTCGGCGCCGGCGGCGGCCGCGTCGGCGGCCATGTCGCTGCCCGCCTTTACCCAACAGATTGAACAGGAGGTGGACAGTGGGCGGTAAGACTGGTCCGTTCTGCTCGTGGGGGGGGGTGTTGCTCGTCGTTCTGCCGCTGCTGCTCCTTCTGACGTGGGGGCTGCGGCACAGCCACGCCTTTTCATTGCTTCCTTTTCCCCGGTGGGACTCCGAGGTCACGCTCAACCTGCGCCTTGGGTGCCCTGACGAGCCGCTCCCCAAATGGGGGCCGTGCTGGGATGATGTGGCGGAACATGCGGCACAGGAGTGGAACACAGCGAGAGCCAATTTTCGGTTTCACATCCGGTCGCCCAGTCGGCCGGTTGGGTGTGACAATTCAAGAGATGGCCTCGTCACCGTCAGATGGTCGGCTGACTGCGGCACATCCTTACCCAGCTTCGTGTTGGCTCTTACGCATCATTGGCACTCCGACGCAGGAATCGATAACGAAGTGGTTTTTAATAGCGACCGTCACTGGACAACCTATTCGGGGCCATGGAGACCTACCGAGAAGGATTTCCACCGGATTGCGCTGCACGAATTCGGCCATGTCCTGGGTCTCGATCATCCGGACGGGGCTGGCCAGTCCGTGGATGCCATTATGAACGCTGCGGCAGACGATGCCGATCAACTCCAGGCCGACGATATCGCGGGGATTCGGGCCATCTACGGGCGCCTGATCGCGCCCCTGGCGCCGGTGGTCGTCGGGCTGGCCGGCCAGACCGAGCTGGACGTCATTATCGATGTCGAGGAGGCCGACGCTCTCACGCTGACGGCGGTCTCGTCTGACCCGGCCATCGCGACCGTGGCGGTAGATGAGCAGACGCTGACTGTCACCGGGGAGGCCCTGGGGCAGGCGACGATCACGCTGACGGTGGATGACGGGACGTCCACGACGACAACGACCTTCGGAGTCACAGTAGCGGTCGATAGGGCGTTTAGCGGAGTGGGAGTGGGGGCGGAGCACAGTTGTGGGCTGCGGGTGGATGGCAGGGTGGAGTGCTGGGGTGCCGACGACAAGGGGCAGGTGAGCGCGACGCCGCCCGGCGCGGACTTTGTGGCGGTGAGTGGGGGGGGGAAGCAGGTCTGCGGGGTGCAGGCCGATGGGCGGGCAGCGTGCTGGGGGCGGGACGGGGATGGGGAGTCCAGTGTGCCGGTGCCGGAGAGCATGTTGAGTACGGGGGGGGAGCACAGTTGCGGGGTGCAGGCCGATGGGACGCTGGTCTGCTGGGGTGCGGACACCTATGACCAGGTGAGCGATACCCCCGCCGGCCGTTTTGTGGGGGTGAATGCGGGCTTGTATCACAGTTGCGGGGTGCAGGCCGATAACACCCTGGCGTGCTGGGGTGCGGACTCTGCGGGGCAGGTGGGCGAGACGCCTGGCGGCGATTTTTTTCTGGCGGTGAGTGCGGGGGGGGAGCACAGTTGCGGGCGGGCGCGGGGGGACAGGCTGGCGTGCTGGGGGGACGACACCTTTGGGCAGGTGAGCGGGACGCCGTCCGAGGCCGCCTTTGTGGCGGTGAGTGCAGGGATGTGGCACAGCTGCGCGGTGCGGCGCGACGCCAGCCTGGCGTGCTGGGGGCTCGACAGCTATGACGCGATCAGCGATACGCCCCCGGGCGCCTTTCGTGCGGTGAGTGTGGGGGTATCGTACAGCTGCGCGGTGCAGACCGACGGCCGCCTGGCGTGCTGGGGGCGCAACAACTATCGGCAAGTCAGCGATTGGCCCCCGGGCGCCTTTGTGGCGGTGAGTGCGGGCTATTTTCACAGTTGCGGGCTGCGGGCGGATGGGACGGTGGCGTGCTGGGGGCGGGACGACTCTGGGCAGGTGAGCGGGGCGCCGTCCGAGGCGACCTTTGTGTCGGTGAGTGCGGGGGGGAATCACAGTTGCGGGGAGAAGAGCGATGGGACGGTGGTCTGCTGGGGCGCCGACACCGCCAAGCAGGTGAGCGCGACGCCCACCACCCCCCTGTTCGACGCCACCTTTCGCGCGGTGGATGCGGGGCGCAAGCACAGTTGCGGGGTGCAGAGCAGTGGCACGGTCACCTGTTGGGGCTGGCACCACTATGGGCAGACCCGGGTCCCGGCGGCTCTCCGGGACGCCGAGTTTCTGTCGGTGAGTGCGGGGGGGAATCACAGTTGCGGGGTGCGGGACGATCTCACCCTGGCGTGTTGGGGCCGTAACGACTTTAACCAAACGACCAATACGCCCGACGGGACGTTTAGCCAGGTGAGTGTGGGGATGTGGCACAGCTGCGGGGTCAAGCTCGATGGCAGCGTGGCGTGCTGGGGGCGCAACAACCATCAGCAGGTGAGCGATACGCCCACCGGCACCTTTAGCCGGGTGAGTGCGGGGTGGGATTTCAGCTGTGGGGTGCGGACGGAGGGGACGGTCGCGTGCTGGGGCCGGGACGCCTATCAGCAGGTGAGCGATCTGCCTGGCGGTACCTTTAGCCGGGTGAGTGTGGGGCAGTATCACGGCTGCGGGCTGCGGGTCGATGGCGAGATCATCTGTTGGGGCCGTGACAACCAGGGTCAGATCAGGAATGTAGCGCCGGAGCTGGCACCCCTGGCGCCGGTGGTCATCGGGGTAGACCGCCTGACCGAGGTGGCCGTCCTCGTCATCGACGCCGATGGGGACGTGCCCACGCTGACGGCGACCTCGTCCGCCCCGGCCATTGCCACCGTGGCGGTGGATGGGCACACGCTGACCATCACCGGGGTGGCGCTGGGCGAGGCCACGATCACGCTGACGGCGGATGACGGGACCGGCGCGAGCAATGCCACGAGCACGACGACCTTCGGGGTCACGGTAGCGGCCGATACGGCGTGGCGGGCGGTGAGTGCAGGTTTTCTGTACACCTGCGGGCTGCGGGTGGATGGCAGCGTGACCTGCTGGGGCTGGGTCAATGAGCAGGCGCCCGATGCCGACTTTATGGCGGTCAGTGCGGGGAAGTATCATACCTGCGGGCTGCAGCGCGATGGCACGCTGGCCTGCTGGGGCACCAACTCGTATGGTCAGGCCACGCCGCCGCCCGGCGATTTTGTCGCGGTGAGTGCGGGGGGGAATCATAGCTGTGGGCTCAGGGCCGGCGGCACGCTGGCCTGCTGGGGCCGTGACACCGAGGGCCAGGCCACGGTACCCACCTCCCTCACCGAGACCCCCTTTGCTGCGGTGAGTGCGGGGTGGTATCACACCTGCGGGCTGCAGCGCGATGGCACGCTGGCCTGCTGGGGCTTCAACAACGATGGCCAAGCCACGCCGCCGCCCGGCGATTTTGCCGCGGTGAGTGTGGGGTGGTATCACACCTGCGGGCTGCAGCGCGATGGCACGCTGGCCTGCTGGGGCTTCAACAACGATGGCCAAGCCACGCCGCCGCCCGGCGATTTTGTCGCGGTCAGTGCGGGGAGGTATCACACCTGCGGGCTGCAGCGCGATGGCAGTGTGGCCTGCTGGGGCGCCAACAACGATGGCCAAGCCACGCCGCCGCCTGGCGATTTTATCGCGGTGAGTGCGGGGTGGGATCACACCTGCGGGTTGCAGCGCGATGGCAGTGTGGCCTGCTGGGGCGCCAACAACGATGGTCAGGCCACACCGCCGTAACTCGCCGTCAGGGTGGTGCACAGTTGCGGGCTGAAGTCTGACAACACCCTGGCCTGCTGGGGCGCGGACTCCGATGGGCAGGTGAGCAAGAGGCCTGGCGGCATCTTGCTGGCGGTGAGTGCCGGCGGGTTGCACAGTTGCGGGCTACGGCGCAATGGAACGCTGACGTGCTGGGGCAACGACGCCGATGAGCAGGTGAGCAAGTGTCTATTGATCCCTGCGGCTGATACGCCCCAACACAGGCCAGGCCAGCGCCAGCCCAATCAGTCCGAACTCCAGCAGGCGGGCCCAGAGCGGCTGCTGATAGGCTTGCAGCGCGTAGTCATTCAGATGCAGCCCTGTGACGTACGAGAGCAGGACGGCCATGGAGGCCGTCCAGGCCCATATGCTGGGAAAGATCGCCGCAAAGGGCAGCAGCCAGAGCAGATACCAGGGATTGATGACCGGCGAGGCCGCCAGCAGCACACCGTAGACCCAGTCGCCGCGCGGAACGGACTGCCCCTCGTCCCGGCGATACCGCCGATAGCACCAGCCCCAGAACAGGGCGCCGGCCAGCCCCAAAACGAGCTTGGCCTCGAAGGCTGGCAGCGCCAGCGTCAACAGCCCATAGGCCGCAGAGTTAAACTCCCATTCCTGGGCGAAGACCAGCAGCGAGTACAGGTCCGTGCCGCCGCTCAGGGCGAACGGCGCGTAGAGGGCCGTCAGCGTAGCGCCGAACAGGACCCAGTGCCGGACTGAGGCACTGACCAGCACGAACGGCACCAGCACCAGGGCGAATATCTTGGCCCCACAGGCCAGACCCAGACATACCGCGGCGCTCCGCCAGCGGTAGTTCCGGGCCAGGACGAGCGCGGCCAGCAGCAGGCCGACGCCGATGCCGTCCGGGTGAGCGGTGAAGGCGATTTCCTTGATTACCAGCGGACACCAGGCGTAGAGCATGACGTTTCGCGCCGGTGCCAGGCGCAGCAGCAGGATTACAGTGGCAAGGTCAACGACAATCAGCAGACCCTGCAAGGCCGCGATGCTGCCCGGCCGCAGCCAGTAGCCGAGCAGGAAGACGAACTGTGTCGTCGGGCCGTAGATGGTTGGCAACTCGGGATGATTGATCCCATCCAACACACTATGGAACGCGGTGGGAACAGTCGGGTCGGTGAAAAATGCTTCCGGGACGACGGCGTAGGGTGTGCCGGTGGTGGCAAAGCGATAGCCGTCCCACAGGTAGCGATAGAAGTCGTCTTCGAGCAGCGGTCCGCCAACCAGTCCGCAGATTCTGAAAGCTATAGCCCAGAAGAGCAGACGGTCGAGCGGGACCGGTTCGTCACGCCGGTGGCAGTACAGGAAGAGGCCGAATACCGGCAGGCCGGTCCAGGCCATCAGGATGAAGAAGGCGACCAGGTCGGGTTCGCCAGGGGGCCGCGCCAAAAAGGCGAGGGCGGCGTAGCCCAGGGTACAGCTCAGACCGACCGCATCCACCAGCCGGCGCGCCGCCGCGCTCGGTTGCCCACCCCCGTTTGCGCCGACTCTCGACTCAAGCATATCCCGCCCGGCCCGACCGACCGTTACTTGGTCATGACCCGTCGCGTTGCTGTCCCCAGGTGTCCCAGTGGGTCAGTTGGCTGGCCGGAATACGCCGGGCCGCCTTGAAATCCGTACCCGTATAGTAGGCCACGGGCAAAAGCACACACTGCGTCACAGTATCGGGAAGATTGAGCAGCTTGGCTGCTTCGTCTGCATGGGTGAGATGGACGGTGGTCCAACAGCAGCCCAGACCCCGCGCACGGGCGGCCAGCATAAATGACCAGGCCGCCGGCAGAATGGAGCCGTAGGCTGTGGCCTGGTCGAAAAGCGGCACGTCGCGGACCTGATCCTCGATGCAGAACAGCACATGGACCGGCACCTCGTGCAGATGATCGACCAGATAGACGGCGGAGTCGATCATGCGTTGGAGGCTGTTTCCCGGGAGAGGTTTCCCCCGAGCCCCCTCAAGGGTCGAGGCGGGTCCCGTGGTGCCATACGTCGCGTCATCGGCCTGCTCCCAGTAGGACTCAAAAGCCTGTTTATAGAGCCGGGCGATACCGGCCCGTTTTTCGGCATCGCGAATCACCACAAAGCGCCATTTCTGGGTATTGGTGGCTGAGGGGCTCTGCACCGCCACTTCCAGACATTCTTCGATCAGTTCCGGTGGGACCGGGCGGCTCAGATCGAGGCGCCTTCGTATGGAGCGCGTGGTGGTTAAGAGTTTGTCACATATACTCAGGTCCAAATCCATATTCATAATTCATACCTCATCACCTATCGTCCGGAAAAAATCACAAAGCGCGGACGAGAACAACTCGCACTCCTGCCGAATCGTACTGGCGGTGTTGACAAATGAAATTGATAATGATTCTCAATTTCAACAAAATAAATTTGACCAAGAGGAGGGAAGGCAGCGGAAGACTTGTCGGCAGTTGATTATGAGACGCACTCGAGCGGCCCGAGGACGGAATCCCAGCGCCTATCACATAACAGAGAGGAGACCGATTCTAATGTGGAAAAGCATATGTCTTTTGGGCGCGCTGGCTCTTGTACTGGGCATTCCCACGGGCGGCTATGCCGTGGATGAAGCGCGGATGCAGCAGCTTGAACAGCAATTGCAGGACATGCAGAAGGCGATGATGTCGATGCAGGGCGAGCTGCAAAGCCTACGGACCGAACAAAAGCAGGAACAGGAGGCGGAGCAGGAACAGGCCCGCCGTCAGAACGTCCTGGCCGAGGAAGTGGACAAGCTGCGCACCAGCCTGACCGTGCCCGACTTCCAGCCGCTGAGCATGGAAGACAGCAGATACGGCCTGGGACCGGCGGCCTCTAAGATTTATGGCGTTTCGCAGGGCTTATCGATCGGTGGCTATGGCGAGGCATATTACCGCAAGGATGTGAGCGACAAGAGTCGCAGCGACCGCGACACGACCGACTATCTGCGCTTTGTGCTGTACACCGGCTATAAGTTCACCGACCGCATCATCCTCAACGCCGAGTTGGAGTTTGAGCACGCCTCGACCAGCACCGGCGGCTCGGTGTCGGTCGAGTTCGCCTACCTTGATTTCCTGATGTGGGACTGGGCCAATTTCCGGGCCGGCATGTTGCTCGCCCCGCTGGGTATCGTCAACGAACTGCACGAGCCCGTATTCTTCAACGGCGTGGAGCGGCCCGAGGTTGAGCGGCGTATCATCCCTTCGACCTGGCGCGAGAACGGTATCGGCCTGTTCGGTGAACTGCTGCCGGGCCTCGAATACCGCATCTACGGCATGAACGCGCTCGAGGGTGCGGCGAGCAATACGTCCGCGTGTACGCCTGACGAGAATGGCAACTGTGTGACCGCACCCTCGCTCAAACTGAGGGAGCACTTCCGCAGCACACGTCAGAAGGGCGGCGAGGCCCTGGCCGAGGACATCGCCCTTGCGGCACGGCTGGACTATACGCCCATGCTGAACCTCAAGTTCGGCGGCTCGGTCTACACCGGCAAGTCCTCCCACGACAGTCAGTACTACGAGTGTGTGGACGGGAAGTGTGGCCCGGTCAATGTGCCCGGCGCGCGGCTGACCATCTGGGACCTGCACGCTATGTACAGTTGGCAAGGGCTGGATCTACGGGCGCTGTTCGCCATGTCCCACCTGGAGGACTCGGACGAACTCAACCGGCTCGGGGGCGGCGGGAGGATCGCCAAGGAGATGTACGGCTTCTACACCGAGCTGGCCTACGACATTATGCCGTTGGTGCTGGGGACCACCCAACAGCAATTGTCGCCCTTTGTGCGCTTCTCCTATATTGACCAGCACGCCGAGATGGCTGGTGACTGGGACGCCAAGGGTCGCTATGAGCACCGCATCTGGACCACCGGCGTCAGCTATAAGCCCCACCCGAACGTAGTGCTCAAGGTGGATTATCGGAATTTCGATACCGTGGATAACGACCACGAGCGCGAAGACGAGGTGAACTTTGGCCTGGGCTTCGTTTTCTAGCCAGTACGTTCTGTGTATGGTGGCACTGCTGGGCAGTGCCACCATTATTGAGGCCCAGGTTTTTTATTCCAAGGCAGAGGCATTACAGGTGGCATTCCCTAAGGCAGACCGCATTGAGACGCAAACCTTCTTCCTCACCCCGCAGCAGGTCGAGCGGGTTGAGGCCCTGGCGCAGACCTCGGTCACTTCCAAGCTGGCTACCTTTCACATCGGCCATACGGCTGACAGCGTACAGGGCTACGCCTTCATTGAGACACATATTGTGCGGACCTTTCCGGAAACGTTTCTGATGGTGGTGTCACCCGACGGTACACTACAAAAACTCCTGGTGCTGGCCTTTTACGAGCCGGCCGAATACCTGCCGTCGGAGCGCTGGCTGGAGCAGTTTGATCAGAAGCGCTTGACGCCCTCGCTACGCCTGCGGCGCGATATCCACGGCATTATGGGCTCTACGCTGACCGCCCAGGCCGCGACCCAAGGCGTGCGCAAAGTCTTGGCCCTTTTTCAGATTTTGATTCAGGAGAAAAAATAGCGTGCGCTTTGTCGTTACCGGCGAGTGGTCCAGAAACCGGCTGCTCCAACTCATCATCGTCATCTTCGTTATCTATGTCATCGGCCTGTGGCTGACGAACGCCCTGCTGTACTTCCAGAAGATGGGCCTGAGCTATGTCTCGGTGACGGAATACTATCTGGGCTCGGAAGAGCGTTTTCTGCAGCCGCGCAGCTATCAGGGCATGCTGGAGGTGTCGCATTTCCATTTATTCGCCATGGGACTGCTGCTGCTGACGCTGACGCATCTAATGCTGTTCGTGCCCATCTCGCCGAACCTGAAAGCCTGGCTGATTATCATTCCGTTTTTCTCCGCCCTGATCGATGAGGGCGGCGGCTGGCTGGTGCGCTTTGTCCATCCCGGCTTTGCTTATCTGAAAATTGCCGGCTTTCTTGCCCTGGAAATCAGCCTGGCGGTGCTGGTCGTCATCTGCCTGTGGTCTATTTTTCGTGGTTCGCAAGAGCACTATCGACAGCAGAGGCCGGCCGCTGGGCGGCGGGATACAGACGATGTGGAAAATGTCGGCCTGGGTGCCGCAGGGGAGATGGTGGAATGATGCGGGGTTTGGGATTCGGGATTGGGGCTTGGGCGGTCGTTCTGAGCCTTCTGGTCTTCGGCAGTCCTGTCCGGGCGTGTGAGACCGATGGCCGCTATATTATGGGCACGGTTTTTCAGGCCACGCTGTGCCAGGCAGAGTCCACCCCCCAGGCGCAGATGAGCGCGGTGTGGCACGAGGTTTTTGCTACGGCGGGGCGTTTTGACGATCTTTTTACCATCTATGCTCCACACAGTCCGCTCAGCCATTTGAACGCCCAGGCCGGACGGGGGCTCCAGGCGGTTCCGGCCGAAGTGAGTGATATTCTGCGTCTCTCGCGGCGCTACGCCGACCTGACCAATGGCGCCTTCGACATTACGGTGCGGCCACTCCTGAGCTTATGGCGACACGCGGCAACAACCCAAACTCAGCCAACCGCGGCGGCTATTCGGCGTACCTTGGGGTTCATCGGGAGTCAGAAGCTGCACTTTGCCGCGCCCCATCGCGTTGGTCTGCCTGCGCCGGGCATGGCGCTGGACCTGGGGGGGATCGGCAAAGGCTATGCGCTCGACCGGATCGCCAGACAGCTCCATGAACGGCGGCTGACCAACGCCCTGCTCAATTTTGGGCAGAGCAGCCTGTGGGCGTCTGGCCGGCCGCCTGACGGGGAGGGCTGGCGCTTATTGTTACGGCAGCCGAACGGGGAGATCGTCGGCGTTGCCACGTTTTCCGATCAGGCCGTTTCCATCTCCGGGAGTCTTGGCCAGAGCATGCAGGTCGAAGGCCGGCGCTACGGCCATATTATCGACCCCCGGACCGGCCGGCCCGTGCAGCGCGACCTCTTGGCCTGTGTGGTGGCTCCGAGCGCGGCCCAAGCCGAGGCGTTGAGCACGGCGCTTTTGATTTTAGGGGAACGGGAAGGACTCGATCTCATTGAGCAACTCGATGGCGTCGAAGGATTCTTACGTGAAGCACACGGCACACAGTGGATGACAACGGGGTGGGAGCGGGTCAGCCGTTTTGTCGCCTTAGTAGGGACGACGCAGGCGTCGCCCCTACCGTGACGAACAGCGAGTTCTGTCAGCGTACAGAGGAGGGACACAGACATGCGCACCAACGAAATACTGGCAACTATTCCAAACGGGGCATCTGCCACCGCCCGGCCCGATACTGCGCTGGAAATCGCCGTGGAGCTCCCCCAAGCGGATGAGCCCAACGGACAGGCGGACGAACAGCCAAGCATTGCCTTCCGGCGGCTGACGTGGGGCTCGGGCTTGGGCTGGTGTCGGCAGCAAACCCTGACCCTGACTCCGGCGGAAGCCGAGGCCGTACTCAAGACATTACAGAAGAGTCGGCGTAAATGGCGCGGGGACTCTGCCGCACCCCAGGGTAAAGTCATCCCTTTTCCGGGCTGACCCTCAATCTGACCCGTTTCTCTCACCCTGGTCCCCTCCCTTTCCAGGCCCGACACTCCCGGAGAGTACGAGCCTTGCCCATCCTGCTCTCCGTGGCCGTGTTGCTTTGTCGGCCCAGGCGTGTTCAGAAGGTTTCAAGTCTGAAGGTCGAAAATCATCGAGACCGTGGGAACAGCCCGGTGGTCATTATTGGCATGAACCCATGTCCGAGCGCAGATTTGGCCATATTCCGGGCTATCCGATTGGTTCCCACTTCGTCTCTCGCCCGGCGCTCTCCAAGGCTGGGGTGCACCGGCCCCGCATTGCCGGTATCGCCGGCAGCGGGCGGACGGGCGCCGATTCGGTGGTTCTGGCTGGCGGCTATGAAGATGGGGAGGATTACGAGCATACCATTTTTTATACCGGCCACGGCGGGCGCGACCCTCAGACCCGTGAGCAGATAGGCCATCAGGTTCTCCTTCGTGGCAATTTGGCGTTGGCTCAGAACCGATTGCACGGCCTGCCCGTCCGCGTTATCCGTGGGGCCGGGTTCCGTTCTCCCTATGCGCCCGATTCCGGTTATCGCTACGACGGCTTGTACACGGTTGACGACTACTGGCGGGGTGTTGGGCGGGCAGGGTTTTTTATCTGGCGTTTTCGGTTGGTCAAAATGGATGAAGACCTCCAGCGGCAGGAACGGGTCGTCCAAGAACGACTGCACGCTCAGGAGCTCAAGCAGCTCTACCACCATCGCTGTCAGATATGCGGCGTCCAGCTTCGAGGCAGCGCCGGACCGTATGCCGAAGCGGTACATCTCCGGCCCCTCGAAGCCCCGCACAACGGCCCTGATACCCCCGAGAATATGCTGTGTCTGTGTCCGAACTGTCATATCCTGCTGAGTATCGGCGGGGTCGGTATTGCCGACGATTTTACGTTGATCGGCAGACCGGGGAGTTTATACGTTGATTTTCGGCACCGGATCAACATCGAGCATGTGCGTTATCGGCGGCAATACTATCCTGTTGATCCCGAGATGTGAGTGGTACGGGCTTTCGGCCCGCTAGAGCATTTTACGATAGGTTCTAGCCATGCTATTGCGCTTTCGTCATGCCGGACTTGATCCGGCATCCAGAAGCCGAGGGATGAGAGGGCTGGATTCCTGCTTTCGCAGGAATGACGGGCGGCGGCACAGAACGTAATCTGCTCTGGTAATCCCCTCCTTGGAGGGGTGCCGCGTAGCGGCGGGGTGGGTTTCCTCAGGAAAGAAAAAAGGGAGAGACCAACGATGCAGGGCAATCTACGCAAGATGCGAACGCAGCCAGGGCCGCCCGTGGAGTATCGCTTGCCAATCGGCGAGCAGGAGGTCGCTGTAAACTCCCTGCTGGGCAAAACCGTGCGCCTTATATTCTGCGGGGAGATTCACTGCGTTGCCTGCGGGCGCAAGACCAAGAAAAGCTTCAATCAGGGCTATTGCTATCCCTGCTTTCAGGGTCTTGCTCAGTGCGACCTCTGCATCGTGAAACCCGAACTGTGTCATTACGAACAGGGCACCTGTCGTGAGCCGACCTGGGGTGAGGCTCACTGTATGCAGCCTCACTATGTCTACATAGCCAACTCATCCGGCCTGAAAATCGGCATTACGCGCGGGAGTCAGATTCCAACCCGCTGGATGGATCAGGGCGCGGTACAGGCTTTGCCGATTTTTCGGGTGCAGAGTCGCTATCAGGCCGGGCTGCTTGAGGTCATGTTCAAGCAGCATATAGCCGATCGCACCAACTGGCAGCGCATGCTCAAGGGCGAGCCCGAATTGGCGGACTTGGCAGCCAAGCGAGACGATCTCCTTGGGCTGTGTCAGGCTGAACTGCACGACCAAACGCGGGCCGCCGGGGAAGGTGCACTCACGCTGCTTGAGGAGGAGGACAGCCGTTCTTTTACCTACCCCGTGCTGGAGTATCCGACCAAGGTCAAGTCACGCAATTTTGAGAAGACGCCCGAGATCGAAGGCACGTTGCTGGGCATTAAGGGGCAGTACCTTATTTTTGATACCGGCGTGCTGAACGTGCGCAAGTTTGGCGGGTATGCGGTGCGGTTCGAGTCACCGGACTCTCCCGCCTGAAAAGCGAGGTGTTTTGCAGGACCCGACACAGCGGAGCTGAGACGTCCGGAGGATTATTCTCCCAAGACCTGGACCCCGGCCTCGGCGCAGGAAATGTCCTGTTCGACCGTCCCGCCCCCGACGCCAATGCCTCCAACGACTTCGCCGTCTATGGTAATGGGCAGCCCGCCACCAACCACGGTTGCTCCCTCAAAATGGGACAATCCCACTAACAGGGCCGGGTCGTCTTTGATGGCATTGTAAAAATCGGCCGTGCCAAATCCGAATAGCGCGGTATACGCCTTGCGTTGACTGCCTTCGATGCCGAGGAGTGGAGCACCGTCCATGCGGGCGAAAGCTTTCAGATGCCCGCCGTCATCAACGACCGCCACATTTTGCTTGACGCCCAGTTCTTTGGCGCGGGCGACCGCCGCTTCGACCATCCGCGCCGCCAGGGCATGGGTAATCGTTTTTTTGGTATAGGTTGTCTGCGGGCTCTGTTTCGCGTCTTCAGCACTGCCGACCGCAGGCGTCAGCGCGATGGAGGCAGAAACGGCAACACACAAGAGCAGAAAAGACCCTCCGGAAAAGACATTTCTGAGTTGAGTCATGGGGCGTCCCACCTTTCTTGGCGCGCAGCGCGTCGCGCGCCAACTCCGTATCTGACCATTATGAGCGAACCTCCCTAGCGCGTCCAGGCCAGCCATCTGGTGAAGAGCGATTTGACCCGAGGGGTCAGCCGGGTACGATTATAGGCGTCTGCGGCGCGCTTTATCGCTTCGGCCTGGGTGGGATAGGCATGAATGGTCCTGGCCAGGGTGCCGAGCCCCAGGCCGCCGACCATGGCCAGGGTCAGCTCCGAGATCATTTCGCCGGCGTGCCGGGCCACAATCGTTGCGCCCAGAATGGTATCCTTGCCGGCCTTGGTGTGGATTTTCACAAAGCCTTCGGTATCGCCTTCGAGCACGGCTCGGTCGACCTGTCCCATCTCCTGGTAAAAAGTTTGGATGGCAATGCCCTGTTTTTCCGCTTCATGTGCATACAGACCGACATGCGCGATTTCAGGGTCGGTATAGGTACACCACGGCACGGTTAAGGCGTTCGCTTTTGCCCGTCCAACGAATAGGGTGTTCTGGATCACAACGCGGGCCAGGGCATCCGCCATATGGGTGAACTTATACGGCGAGCAGATATCTCCTGCGGCATAAATACGAGGGTTGGTCGTCTGAAGTCGATCATCGACCTTCACTCCCTGTTTGGTATCAAACTCCACGTCGACAGCCTCCAGGTTCAGTCCCTCGACGTTGGGAGCGCGACCCACTCCGAGCAGGACGGCATCCACGCGGACCTCTTCTCGCTGTCCATCCTTTTTCACCCGAAGCACTGTATCCTGGCCGTCCCGCTCCACCCCAGTGAGCTGACAGCCGAGAACGAGTGAGACCCCGTCCCGAATCAGCGCGGCCTGGATGAGGGCTGCAGCGTCCTTGTCCTCGCGGATGAGGATCTGGGGCATCACTTCCAGGAGGGTGACCTGCGACCCAAAGCGGGCGAACGCCTGCGTCATTTCACAGCCGATCGGACCGGCGCCGATGATGGCCAACCGTTTAGGGAGTTCGGTTAAGGAAAAGACGGTTTCGTTGGTCAGATAACCCACTTCCGCCAGACCGGGAATAGGCAGGGGCATGGCCCGGGCGCCCGTGGCGATAACCGCTCGATGGAAACGCAGGTGCCGGCCGTCGACCTCCACGCTGTCCGAATCGACAAAACGTCCTTCGCCCAGAAAGACATCCACGCCAAGTTCGTCACGATAGCGCTGTGCCGAGTCGTGCGGACTGATTTCCGAGCGGAGCCGGCGCATCCGTTCCATGACCGCCGGAAAATTCACTCGGGCCCCATCAGGCACTTCGACGCCATACTGACCCGCGTCCCGGACATCCGCAGCGGCGCGGGCCGCCCGGAGCAGAGCTTTGGACGGCACGCAGCCGACGTTCAGGCAGTCGCCGCCCAAATGTTCCCGTTCCACCAGGGCAACCTTGGCTCCCAGGCCGGCCGCGCCAGCCGCCGTAATCAGGCCGGCCGTGCCGCCACCCAGGACGACCAGGTTGTAACTCGACGCTGGCTCCGGATTCGTCCAGTCGCGGGGGTGGACGTTAGCAACAAGGGATTGGTTATACACGTCTTCAAGGAATGCAATGGTCGTCATACGGCTCCTCCTGCGGTGTTCAGGGCTCCTAAGAACAGGGTACGCGGGATAGTCCGGTTTACAAGGAGGGGAGGCAACGAAAGGGTCCCTCCCGATAGCGGACGCTGCCTCTGACTGTTCCCCCTCGGGAGGGGTGCTGCTTATGGTGTCGATGGCTCCCTACGGCCTGTCCGCTCGTGCCCTCACCCGGCCCTGCGGGCCACCCTCTCCCAGGGGGCGAGGGTAACAAAAGCCCCTCTCCCGCTGGGAGAGGGGTTGGGGTGAGGGCCAAACCGCCAGACAAGTTCATTGGCATCATACGTCTCGGGAGGGGTGGCCGTAGGCCGGGGTGGGTTCCTGCCTCGCCCGTTACCGATAGGAACCCACCCCACCGCTACGCGGCACGGGGATAGGAGCGGCGCAAATAAAAGAAATTGCTTGCACCCGGACAAGCCGAGCTTATAGGATGGCCGGGCGCTCAGGAGGGAGTATGGCTTACACAGCGGATGTCGTGATTATCGGTGCGGGGGTGACCGGAGCGAGCATTGCCTTCAACCTCGCCACCCGGGGGATCACCAATGTCGTCGTCCTGGAGAAAAACTTTATCGCCTCCGGGGCCACCGGCAAAAGCTCGGCCTGTATTCGCCAACACTATTCAACCGAGGTGACCGCGCGCATGGTGCGGCGCAGCCTGGACGTGTTTGAAAACTTCGGCGATGTGGTCGGCGGGTCGGCCGGTTTCAGGCGAACGGGCTATCTGATGGGGGTGCCCGAGCCGGACCTCGACGCGCTCAAGAAGGTTGTGGCCATGCAACGCCGCGTCGGGATCAACACCCGCTTTATCTCTCCAGAAGAAATCCGCGAAATCGAACCGCGCACGCGCGTGGAAGACCTGGCCGGCGGGGCCTGGGAGCCGGACTCCGGCTACGCCGACCCGTCCGACACCACCTCGTCCTTTATCCGACGGGCACGCGAGCTGGGCGTGCAGGTCCACCAGGGAACCGAGGTTACCGGCATCCAACTGGTGGGCGGCGCGGTGGCCGAGGTCGTCACCAATAAAGGGCGCTTTTCCACGCCCACGGTCATTGACGCGGCCGGCGCCTGGGGCGACCGGATTGCGGCCATGGTGGAGGTAGCGATTCCCCTGACCGTGTGCCGCCACAATATCTGTTTTGTCAAGCGGCCCGCCGAGGCCGCCGAGCGGCATCCCCTGTTTTACGACTTCGTCAGTCAGGTCTATACGCGGCCCGAGGGCGCGGACCTGACCCTGGTCGGCTCGCTCGACCCGATTGAACTCAACGACCGGGTCGACCCCGACCACTACGACCACGGCGTCAGCTATGACAGAACGGTTGAGATGACGGGCCAGGTCACGCATCGTTTCCCCCGCTTTGAGACCGGCTATTTCCACAGCGGCTACTCGGGATTTTTCGATGTCATGCCCGACTGGCACCCTATTCTGGACGCCGTACCGGGGATAGGCGGCATGTATATGGCCGTCGGCTTCAGCGGCCACGGCTTCAAGCTGGCCCCGGCGGTGGGCGAGATGATGGCCGAGCTGATTATCAACGGCAAGCAGCCGGGCACGGATATCGACGCCTTTCGCTTTACCCGTTTTGCGGAGAAACAACCCATCCGGGGTATGTATGACGAGGGCTTGATGGGCTAGAGGGGTGCGGGCAGGATGCCCGCGCTCCCAGTGAAGAGAAAAGAGAGAAAGAGCTATGACACAACTACCCCAACCCGTTCGTGAGGGAGCCGTCCGGACCCAGCAGCCGCTGTCCCAGGCGCGGCATATGCCGGCCCATTTTTACACCTCGCCCGAGATTCATGCGCGCGAGAAAGAACGCATCTTTCAAAAAGAATGGCTATGCATGGGCCGGGTCGAAGAGCTGGACCAGCCGGGTAGCTATTTGACCTTTCGGGTGGCGGGCGAGCCGATTGTCATCTGTAAAGACCGCCAGGGGGAGCTTCGAGCCTTCTCCAATGTGTGCCGCCACCGGGGGACGCAGATCGCATTTGGCGAGCCCGACAACGGCACCCCGTTTGGCAAGGGCTGTGACAAGGCATTGTCGTGTCCCTACCACGGCTGGACGTACGATATGGACGGCCGGCTGCTCAACGCGCCCCACTCCGCGGAAATGGAGGGCTTTGACACCAAGGATTTCGGCCTGATTCCCTTACGGATCGAGACCTGGGCGGGCTTTCTGTTTATCAATTTCGACCCTGCCGCGCGGAGTTTGATGGATGTCCTGAACGAGATGGACTTTCCCCGGACCTATCAGCCCTACCGCTATGAAGACTTTCGCCTGGCGAGCAAGTTCTCGTTCGAGTTGGATTGTAACTGGAAGTTCGTGAACGAAAACCTGACCGATATCTACCATATTGCCGTGCTCCACGTGAACACCTTCGGCCCCTGGCAGCCGCTGGAGTCCTACGAGTTTCGACCCGTGCGGGGTGGCTATCACGGTTATTTCAAGGGTAAGACCCTGGCGCCGAACGGCGACTCGCTGTTCGGGACGATCCCCTGGATTTCGGGCAAACTGGCCGAGGGCGGTTATTCCAGCCATCTGCGGCCGAACATCCCCTGGTTTCCGCGGCATGACTTTCTGTGCTTTATGTCGGTCTGGCCGGGCGAGAGCGTCGATAAAACGGTCGGCGTTTCGTATCAGCTCTTTCCCAAGCAGCATTTCGAGCTACCCGATTTTCGGAAAAAGGTGGACATCTATGACGACTTTCTCAAGGAGTTCCTGGCCGAAGACATTCTGATGATCAAGTCGCTTCAGCAGGGCATGGATTCCAAGTATTTCCAACCCGGTCCCATGTCCCGCTTTGAGGTCGCCATTCATAGTATCGCCAACTATTATCTCGAACGCCTCGAAGCCGAGTAATCCGGGAGTGCTGGCTTCCAGCCGACAAGAGAAAAAGACGGCGGGCAAGATGCCCGCGCTCCCAGGAAGAAACACAGGAGGGTAGCCCAGTGATTACCAATCTCGGACCGGAACTCACTCAAGCCGCGGACGCCATGATTCGTGATGTCCTGCTGGTCCAGTCGGGCGAGACTGTGCTGATCACCGCAGATACGGCCTCAGACATGCAGACGGTTGAGGCCATCCAGAACGCGGCTCGCAATCTGGATACGCCGGTGGCCCTGCTTATCTCTCCGCAACTCCCCTTTCAGGGCGCGCTGGGCGACCCCTATATTTCCGATCCGGTCCGGGCTGCGGTCACGAACTGTGACGTATGGATAGACCTGGCCTTCCCCTATATGGCCGGCTCGAATGCGTTTGACGCGGCCATGCAGAACAAGCGCACCCGTTATTATCTGGCCGCGGGTCTGAACGCCGAGTCCACGGTCCGGCTGTTCGGCAAGGTCCACCTCGACACCCTGTTTACCGTCACCCAAGCCTTTGACGCCTTGCTGGTCGAGAAAAAGGGTGCCCAGGGCCGCATCACCAATCCGGTCGGGACGGATGTCAGCTTCACCGTTGGTGAGCCCATGGCCATGGGTACGGGCCGCGCCAACGGACCGGGTGCCCTGTTTGTCCCCGGCACGGTCATGATCATGCCCAAGGAAGACTCGGTCAAAGGCGTGGTCAAGTTCGACACCGTCTTCCACGAGTACTACACCCCGCTGGAAGAGCCGATCAGCCTGACCATAGACGGAACCGTGCAGGACGTGTCGGGCGGCGTGGCCGAGGGCACCGTGCTGGAGCGCTCGTTGCGGCGGGCCAGCGGCGAGGGGTTGGGCTATATCATTCACTTCACCTGCGGCATCCATCCTGCCGCGCGCTACACAGGTAACTGTTTTCTTGAGGACCAGCGCGTGCTGGGCTATAACGCGGTCGGCTTGGGCCTGCCGTTCTGGATGCCCGGCGGCGGCGAGAACCATCCCGACGCCGTGCTGTCAAAGCAATCGCTCTGGCTCGACGGCGAGCAGATCGTCAAAGACGGCATCATTGTCGGTCCCCCCGACCTGGCGGAACTCGCTCAGGACCTGCAACCGCTGTATCGCTAAACTTCCCCTCCTCGGAGGGGTGCCGCGTAGCGGTGGGGTGGGTAACCGCTTAGACAGGATTATAGCGCTGAACACTGATCTCATGCGCTCGGGTGCGCATCTGCGATGCGTCGTACCATGCCTGCATTCGTAGGAGCAGGTCCATGCTCACGTCAAACGCTTGTTCGACCCGAAATGCCATCTCCGGCGATAAGGTGGCCTTGGCGTTCAAGACTGCCGAAAGTGTTGCTCGTCGCACACCAAGAATTGCGGCTGCTTTTGTGATGCTCAGCCCTAACTCTTCAATGACCTCGGCGCGGATGAAATCACCTGGGTGAGAAGGGGCCATATTCACTTTGATGCCGTTGGTCTCCATCAGTGGTAATCCTCCAAGTTCAAATGGTTAATAGTGCCGTCCTCTTCTTCAAACGTGATCCGCCAATTGCCGGATACTGAAACGCTCCATTCGTTCTGCCGGTCACCTGAGAGTCGGTGGACACGCCAGCCGCGAGGGGCATTGTCAATAAAGCTGTCCAAATCGTCAGCCAGAATGAGCACCGTCAAAATCCTGCGAATCCGATTAGCCAAGTTGTGTCTCAAAAACCGTGGGTCGTTGTTCTCAATAAGCCGACGTAAACCCCTGTGTCGGATAGAGCGTATGGTCACATCGCCAAGTGTACGGTTTGAGCGTACGCTCTTCAAGGTCCTTGTACGTCGGATTACGCTTCGCTAATCCAACCTACGACAACTCGGGCTTTTTCATATCTTAACCACGTCATCCCTGTGAGAGTATTTCCTGTGAGTCTTGAGGTGGGGGAAACAGCACCATGGCGACAAATCTGGCAATAGACCCGCAACTGCTCGACAAGGCGTTCAAAGTCGGCGGCGAGAAAACGAAGGCAGCGACCGTCAACAGGGCCTTGCGGGAGTTCATTGCGCGGCGAGAGCAGGAACGGCTGCTTGAGTTGTTCGGCAAACTCGACTGGGACGCCAGATACGATTACAAGCGTGAACGGGCGCGCCGGTGACTATATTACTCTCGACACCCACCCCGGCCCTGCGGGCCACCCCTCCAAGGAAGGGATGAAGAGAAGAGAACGCCGGACCGTCCCGCTGCAAGGCAAGCTGGATCATCTGGCTCAACACTTTTTCCCTTGACCGGGTTCGGCTGGGCGCGCTAACGTCCATCCCAGACGCTTTCCAGGCTCGCGTTGAATAACCGGGAGAGACACATGCAATACGGGATACATGTCAATAGCGGGGCGGCTGTGACCGATCCCGCCGTGCTGCGGGATATGGCCCAGTTGGCGGAAGAACTGGGCTGCGAGTCCATCCTGATTGGCGACCACCTCCTGCCGCCGCAAAAAATTCAGACCCCGTTCCCGGTGAAGATGGACAATCCGCCATGGCATGTGTACCAGGAGCAGGATTGGCCGGACTGTTTTACTACCCTGGCGTTTCTGGCCGCCATCACGACGCGGGTGCGGTTGGGGGTGAGCGTGATTATCCTGCCCTACCGCCATCCCGTGGCCGTGACCAAGATGCTCACAACGCTGGATCGCTTGTCGAGCGGACGCATCATCTGTGGTGTTGGCATTGGCTGGCTGAAGGATGAGTTTGCGTTTCTTGGGGTTCCGTTCGAAGATCGTGCGGCTTTGAGCGAGGACTGTCTCAAGCTGATGAAAACCCTGTGGACGGACCCGCACCCGCGTCTCACCACCGCCTATGGAAAAATTGATGCTGATGTAAATTTTGGGCCGCCGCCCGTTCAGCGGCCGCATCCGCCGATTTGGATCGGTGGCAATACCCTGCCGGCCCTGCGCCGCGTGGCGCGCTGGGGAGACGGCTGGCAGCCGGTTTTTCTCTCGCCCGAGACGATTCGGCAGAAAACCGAGACCTTACACACCCTGATGCAGGAGGCCGGGCGCGATGCGGCCCAGTTGGAGATTACCACCCTGGTCGGCTCGAATGTTTCCGTGGCCCAGGCGCAAACCTACCAGGCGGCAGGAGTGCAGGCCTTATACATGCTGACCACAACGGAGCAGCCGGATGAACTCTTTGCGCAGATGAAACAGTTTGTGGCGACCATGCGAGAAGTCGGCAACGACTAAAGGAGAGACGCTATGACGCGTATTATCGATGCGGACAGTCACTTTATGGAACCGCTCGATCTGTGGGAGCAGCATATCGATCCCCGGTACCGCTCGCGCTGTTTGCGGTTTGAACAAGACCCCAAAAGCAACCGGTATGCGGTTGCGGTTGAAGATATGCGGATTGATCACTCCGGAGACCTCAGCATCGAGGAACTCATGGGCGTTGCCGTCGGCTATGGCCAAAAAGAGTCGGGCCAGGGGCTCAAGTCCTTTGATTGGACCCAGGCGTTCAGTCATTCGCTTGAGGACATGGAGCAACGTATTCACTTTCTCGATGTCGAAAGCATAGAAGGCCAGTTTATCTACCCCACCCTGGGGCTGCTGTGGGAGGACCTGGTGGAAGACCCGGAACTCGCCGCGGCCCACTGCCGCGCTTATAACCGTTGGGCGGTTGAAACCTGTCAGGGGCGTCTGGATCGTCTCTATCCCCTGGGCCATATTTCGTTGCGCAACCCTGCCGCCGCGGTTGAGGAGATTCAGCGCCTGGCCAAAGCGGGAGTGCACGGAGTCTTTGTTGGTGCCCTGCCGATCGATGGCAAAAGCTTCGGCCATCCGGACTTTGACCCCGTCTGGGCAACGGCCCAGGAGTGCGACATTGCCGTTGGACTGCATCTGGTGGTCCATGCAAAATACATTGGCAACGAATGGTATAGCGACCGTGATCCCGGCTTTATGTTTCTCAGCATGAATGTCATTCAAGACCCCCGCATGGCCCTCACCACCATGATCTACGATGGCGTGTTCGAGCGTTTCCCGCGCCTGCGGGTCGCCACGATTGAATCGGCCAGCGGCTGGGTTGCCGAGTGGCTCGACCGTCTGGACTATCGGTTCAGCTATATGGGTCACACCTGCCAGATGAAGCGGCCGGCCAGCGAATACTTTGCGCGCAACATCTGGATTTCCGCCGACCCGAGCGAACGGACCCTGCCGCATATGATTGAGCTGGTTGGGGACGATAAGTTTTTTGTGGGCTCGGACTATCCCCATGCCGAAGGCTTTACCGAGCCGGTCAAGAAAACCCGCGAATCTCTGGCGCGTCTGCCCGAAGCCTCGGTCAACAAAATCCTGGGAGAGAATGCGGCTACCTTCTTTGGCCTGTAGTCCGTCTAGTCTGATTCCATCCAGAGCCATGTTATGAGGCCAGCCGCATGAAACCGCACGCCGTGGCAGATACGCAGCCGCCCGCCCGCGTCCGCCCGTGGGACCTGTACGACCTGGACATGCTTGAGCGCATCCAGCGGCGGGTGCTGTGGCTGTCAACCTATATTGTGCATTATGCGAACTTTGTGCGGCCCAACCCGGACGGCCTCAAAGTCGGCGGGCATGAGGCCAGCTCTGCCTCGGTGGTGACGCTGCTGACCGCGCTGTATTTTTATTTTCTGCGGTCGGGTGACCGCGTGTCCATCAAGCCGCACGCCTCCCCGGTTTTTCATGCGATTCAGTTTTTACGCGGCCTCCTGCCCCAGGAGAAACTCAAGGCCTTCCGGCAGTACGGTGGCCTGCAAGCCTATCCGTCCCGTACCAAGGACCCGGACCAGGTCGATTTTTCAACCGGGTCGGTCGGCCTCGGTGCGGTGGCGCCGCTCTTTGGTGCTCTGGTGCGTGACTATCTGGGCGATCACACTGACGGTACGGCCCAGCAGGCCGCTCCGTCTGAGGATGGGCCGCCCTCGGGCTGGCATATTGCCCTGGTCGGTGATGCCGAGCTGGACGAGGGCAATATCTGGGAGGCGCTGGGCGAAGCCTATACCCAGCGGATGTCCCGGGTGCTGTGGATCGTGGACCTGAACCGCCAGAGCCTCGACCGCGTCGTCCCGGACGGACGCGCCCAGCAGTTGCGGGAAATGTTTGCCGCCAACGGCTGGCATATCATCGATCTCAAATACGGCCACCGGCTCGAAAACGTCTTCCGTAAACCCTACGGGCTCAAACTCAGAGCCCGGATCGATGAGATGAGCAATGAGGAGTACCAGAGCCTGCTGCTCCAGGACGGCGTCACCATCCGTGATCGTTTCGTTCAGTCCAACGGGAAAAAAGACGCGGCCATGGCCGAGCTGCTGGCCGGTTATGAGCCGGATGAGGTGAAGGAGTTACTGGCCAATCTCGGTGGGCACGACCTGGAGCGGGTACTCGAAGCCTTTGCCGAGGCGTTCGCCATCGAGACCCAGCCGATTGTGATCTTCGCCTATACGATCAAGGGCTGGAACCTGCCCCTGGCCGGCAATCCCGCCAACCACGCGCGGCTGCTCAAGCCGGGGGAGATCGACAGTGTCCGCCAGCGGCTGGGCGTGGCCGAGGGCGAGGAGTTTGCCGCCTTTCCCCCGGACAGCGAAGAGGCCCGCTATATTACTGCGCTTCTGGAGGAGGGGGAGGAGTCGGCCGAGGAAGCGCAGCGTTCTGCTTCGGCCGAAAAGGACGTGGGAACAGCCATCGAGATTCCGGCCGGCCTGGGCGGAACGTATCATGGCGTCCTGTCAACGCAGGCCATACTGGGCCGTATTTTTCTGGCCTTAAGTCGGCAGCCCGAGATTGCGCCCTATCTGGTCACGATCTCGCCCGATGTCGCCATGTCAACCAATCTGGGCGGCTGGATTCACAAGGTTGGTGTGTACTCACGCCGTCAGATGAGGAATTACTTTGGGGAATCCGATATTTCGCTGCTGATCGACTGGCGCGAGAACCCGACCGGCAAACACATTGAACTGGGCATCTCCGAGAATAATCTGTTTCTGGCTCTGGGGGCGTTTGGCCTGGCTGACGAGTTGTATGGGCAGTCCCTGCTGCCGATTGGCACGGTCTACGATCCGTTTGTGTGTCGGGCGCTCGATGCTTTTATTTACGCGGCCTACTCGCAGGCCAAATTCATTGTCATCGGCACCCCCTCGGGGGTCAGCCTCAGCCCCGAGGGCGGAGCGCACCAGTCGCTCATTACGCCGGGTATCGGGGTCCAACTGCCTGGGGTGACGTACTACGAACCGGCCTATGCGCTTGAGTTGGAATGGATACTCCTGGCCGCGCTGGCCGAACTCCAGGACCGGGACACCGGCAAGAGCGCCTATTTGCGGCTCTCGACCAAGCCGCTGGACCAGGCCGTCTTCAATATCGTGCTGGAACGGGAAGGCGAGGAAGACCTGCGACAGCAGGTGCTCCAGGGAGGCTATCGGCTGCTGGATTGGCAGTCCGAAGAAGACTACCAACCCGGTGTGAACGTCGTCCATGTGTTTGTAACAGGTGCCATGCTGCCGGAAGCGGTTGAGGCCGCCCAACAACTTAAACAATACGGGGTTTTTGCCAACGTGTTCAACGTGACCAGCGCGGACGTATTGTTCCACGACTATATGGTGGCCCAGCAGCGGAATATGCAGGGCCAACGGCGGGAAAGTTGGGTGGAATCCCTCGTACCGGCTGATGAGCGCAGCGCTCCGGTTGTGACCCTCCACGACGCGCACCCACATACCCTGTCATTTATTGGCGGGGCGCTGGCAACGCGGATGACCTGTCTCGGGGTGACCGAGTTCGGACAGTCCGGCACCCAGGCCGACCTGTACCGGCGCTACGGGATTGCACCCGAGAATATTGTTGAGGCGGCCCGCTGGATCGTGAGGCAGGCAGACTAGGCATGCGTATCGGTCTCGTCACGGACACTCACCTGCCGAGTACGATCCGCGAGCTGTGGGACGAAGTCAGGGTCGCTTTTGCGGGCGCGGACCTCATCCTCCACGGCGGTGATATCGTCTCTCCGCGCGTACTGGATTGGTTGGAAGCGATCGCGCCGACGCTGGCGGCTCGGGGTAATAATGACAGCGGCTGGGATGACCCGCGGGTAGAAGACGTGCAGTGGCTGCACCTCGAAGGCTGGCGGATTGCCATGGTCCACGACATGGAGCCTGAAGAGCGGCCGATTGCCGACTTGACGCGGCAGTATCTGCACGGTGAGCCCGCCGACATTATCATCACCGGGCATACCCACTTTGAGCGCCTGGATTATCGAGAGGGGGTCTTGCAGATCAACTCGGGCAGCGCCACCCATCCTCATCTGTGGTCCACCCGGCTCGGAACGGTCGGCGTGCTCGACATCGCGCCCGGAAACATCACCGCCCGTATTCTCCGGCTGGGCGAGAGCCCTGAGCTGAAGAATCCGGGCCGGGAATTGTTCTTTGATCTGGAAGCGTATCAGCAGAGTTCGACCGCTCCGTAAGCACTCTCGGGAATACCCGCAACCACCCCGGCGACTGTTTCGCGGGTGGCGGTTGGATTGTTGACCCTGGTAACCAGAAAGAGGGCATGTTGATTCGGTTCCGGAATAATGCCTGTCTGCGGAGTCTGGACTGTCATTTTCCCTCCTGACGTGAACTGGATTGCGCCTCCAATGCTCTTTCACTGTAATTGAGGGCGGGGGTGCATACCATTCAGGCTCTGGATCGGAACGAAAAAAAGACGCCTGCTCGGCGCTCTAACCCAACTCGTCGAGGGTGAGGCGGAAACTCGGGACAAAGGTCTCCAGAAAATAACGCACCTCCGGCAGGTCAATCCGCTCGACCGTCTCCTTGAGCGTCTGTTCGGCCTGCGAGAACTCCTTATTGCCGGCGCTGACCTCTTCCAGGCATTTGAGATAGGCGCACAGCTTGTCCGCGGCCTTTACCAGCTCGTGGTGGTCACGGTCAGCGTCAGCCGGCTCAAAGAACGGTTGATAGTCATCTTTGAGTTCTTCGGGCAGCATACTGAACAGCTTGTGCACCGCGGTCTGCTCAATGCTTTGATAGGCGGTTTTGATCTCGGGGTTAAAATATTTGACGGGTGTGGGCAGGTCGCCAATCAAGACCTCGCCAACATCGTGGTAGAGGGCCAGGGCTGCGGCCCGCTCCGGGTTCACCTCGCCGGAGAAGAGACGGTTCCGAATAACGGCCAACATATGGGTCACCAGCGCGACTTGCAGGCTGTGCTCCTGGACGTTTTCCGGATAGGTGCTGTGCATCAAGCTCCAGCGCCGAATAAATTTCATCCGAGAAAGATAGGCAAACAAATGGCTCATACGAGACTCCGCAGGCGTTCCGCTCCGGTCGAGGGTCAGGCCGTGTCAGCTTGGGATCATTCCAAACACGCGGAAGAATTGAAAGACACCTAAGCTCGTCACAATAAGCACGACCGCACCGCCCGCCATATTGGCCAGCATGCCGTTTGTATACGAACCGAGAAGGTTCTGCTGATTCATGACAAACAGGAGACAGCCGGCAAGCAGGGGCAGCAGACAGGCGTTGACCGCCTGGGCAAGCAGGATAGCCACCAGCGGGTGTTGGCCCAAAAAGGCGAGTCCTGTCCCAATCAGGACGACCGTACTCCACACCAGTCGGACCTTGCCGGTATCGCGGTCTACGGACCAGCCCAGCACCCCGGCCGTGGCATAGGCGGCGGCCAGCGGGGCGGTGATGGCACTCGTTAAACCAGCGGCAAACAGGCCGGTCGCAAAGAGGAGAGGCGCGTGGGAGCCGACGAGGGGCTCAAGCTGTTTGGCTATGGAGGTGGCATTTTCCAAGGCGATCCCTTGGCGAAAAAAAGCTGCGGCCGCGGTTGCGACCAGGGCCAGGGTGAGGACCCCACCCAGACCGATCGAGAGAAACGTATCGCGACGTGACTCCCGCAGGGCTTGGGAAGCGAACAGCGTCGCCGGCCACTTGGCCTGGACCGCACCGGCGTGCAGAAACAAATTGTACGGAACGACCGTAGTACCGATCAGCGCCATCACGGTCACAAATGACCCGGCCGGGAGGGTCGGGCTGAAGAAGCCGGTCAGGATATCCGAGAGTGAGGGTTGGACGAGCAGCGCGGTCAGCAGAAAGACCCCACTCATGAGCAGAACCAGAAAAACCAGCACGCGCTCAATCGCCGCGTACGTCCCGGACCACAGCAACACAAACGCCAGGCCGCCAACGACCAGGGCCCAGGATGAGGTCGGAAGCCCGGAGACCTCGGCTAGGGCCACCGACGCGCCAAGGATATTGCCCATCTCAAAGGCCGCGTTGCCGCCGCCAATGCCGAGGACCACCAGGGACAGGAGCAGGAGACGGAAGAACGGGGTTCGAATAGCCGTCCGGAGTGCTTCGCCGAATCCGCTGCGCGCAATAATACCGAGTCGGGCCGCCATTTCCTGCAGGACGAGGGTGGCAAAAATGGAGAACCCGACCGCCCATACCAGGGCAAACCCAAACTGCGCTCCGGCGACACTGGCGGTCGTGACCGTTCCAGGGCCGATAAAGGCGGCAGCAACGAGCAACCCCGGACCAAAGGGTCTCTTCCGCCTCATGCCTGAGTTTATAGCATATTTATGGGGGCTCAGCCGAGAAGCGCAGCAATGTAGCGGGCGCTAGTAGCGCGCCATGACCTGCTCGGCGAAATCCTTGAATACCGTGCGCGCCGCGGCCATGGGGGGCAGGAGCGTGACTTCCTTCAGGCCGGCCTTTTCGACCGCCCGGAGCTGGTCGATGATTTCTGCGGGCTCACCGATCAGACACGTCGCCTGGATAGCTTCAGGCGTGACAAAGCGACGCTCCTCGGGCACGAGAAAGGTGCAGTGACCATTGTGAAGCTGGAGGTAACGCTTGTCCGCCGGCGTTTCCATCCGCTCGACGTGGGCGCAGTATTCATCCCAGATGCCTCGATAGCCGGCGGGGATGACTTCCTCCTGGCCGGTTTGTTGATAGATTTCGTACACAAAGTGAATGATGGCGGCGACCTGAGAACCGCACATCTCAATGACCCGATCCGAGGTCAGCGGCTCTCCGGGTTGCAGGACGACGGCCGTGGTAAAGGCCGCGGTATGGAAACTGTCGGGCAAGGTTCGACCGGCCTGTTCCGCCCCGCCCTGGACCTGCTGCCAGTCGCCGAGAAAGGCTTCCGGTCCGGGTTTCACTCCGGCGACCCAGCCATCCCCAAACTCGCCCGCAGTCTTCAGGGCTCGGGGACCGTTGGCGGCGACAATCAGCGGAATCGGATCGTCCAGATTCAGGAAGTGCAGATCCTGGTGCAGAAAGCGGATCGTCCGCGTGGTGTCGTTATAGGTGTATGCAACTTCTTCCCCCCGCAGGAGCGTTCGGACAACCCGCAGATACTCCCGGAAGTCTCGAATCCGCATCGGCTGCATGCCCATGACTCGCATGGCCGTATGTCCGGTGCCAATCCCCAAAAAGACCCGGCCCGGCGCGAGGCGATTGATGGAAGCAATGGAGTGGGCGGTGACGGGGGCGATGCGCGTCCCAGGGATGGCCACTCCTGTCCCAATACGGATACGTGAGGTGTGCTGGGCGGCCAGGGCCAAGGTGGTGTAACAGTCCGACCAGATCATCTGCGAGTCGGGGATCCAGGCCCGGTCATAGCCCAGTTCCTCGGCATATTGGATCAACTGCCAGTCGTCGATCTTCGTAGCAACACAAATCCCGAACTGCACGGTCCATCCTCCTTCTAGTCAGGTGTCCCTGCCCCGCTTCTCGCCCGCTCAATACACGCCAACACCCGCTCCGGCGTGAGCGGGATTTCGCTCACCTGGACTCCGAACGGGGAGAGCGCATCGGCGACCGCGTTCGCAATCGCCGCCGGCGGCGCAATGGCTCCCCCTTCGCCTATCCCTTTGATTCCTCCCTCGCTATCGGGTGAAGGCGTCTCAATGTGACCGATCTCGACGTGCGGAACGTCTACCGCTGTAGGGACGAGATAATCCATGAGCGTGCCGGTCAAGAACTGTCCATTCTCGTCGTAGATGGCATGTTCATACATGGCCGTGCCGATCCCCTGGGCGACCCCGCCCTGAATTTGCCCATCGACAATGATGGGGTTAATAATCCGGCCACAGTCCTCAACAACGATATAGCGCAGCAGGCTGATCTGCCCGGTTTCAGCATCCACCTCGACCGTTGCCAGGTGTGTCGCATTGGAATGCGTTGCCGGCGGGGGTTCATAATTCGTGGTTGCCTCTAAACCGGGTTCGTCTTCCGGGGCTAAATTGCTGGGTGCGACGATGGCCTGGTAGGCGATTGTCTTAATCGGCATGAGCGTGGTCCCGTCCTGTTGGCGGACCACCATGCCGCCCGCCAATTCGAGGTCATCTGGAGGGATTTCGCTGAGCCGTGAGGCCGTACGTAGAATCTTCTCCCGGATTTTCGTCGCCGCTCTGATAATCGCCCCACCACTGGTCACCGCCGTTCGGCTCCCCCAGGTTCCCCAGCCGTAGGGAACCAGAGCGGTATCGCTTTGCACGACTTTCACATCGGCCAGGGCAACGCCTAACTCGTCGGCTGCCACTTGGGCGAGGGTCGTCTGATGGCCCTGACCATGTGAAGAAGAGCCGGTCAAAACGGTGACTTTCCCATTGACATCCATACGGACGGTGGCCGACTCATAGCCGCCAACCTGTATGCCCATGAGGCTAAAAAACGAAGAGCCGGGGGCCGTGCCTTCGATGTAACAGCCCAGGCCCACGCCAAGATAGCGGCCGGCTTTTCGGCCGTGTTCCTGCTCCGCTCGGAAGTTGTCATACCCCAACATATCGAGCGCCTTTTGGAGGGACTCCTGATGGCTCCCGCTTTCGATCTTTGCCCCGGCAATCGTGGTGTAGGGATGATCTTCCTGGCGGATCATATTCCGCAGGCGAATCTCTGCCGGATCAAGCTCCAGCCGCTGCGCGCCAAGATTCAGCAAGCGTTCCATGACCAGGATAGCAATCGGCAGACCCACTCCGCGGTAGGCACCCAGGGTGACCTTATTGGTGACAATGGAGACGGCCTCGTAGCGATAGGCCGGGATCTTATACGGACCGGGCAACCCCGATGCGGCGTGCCCGGCTTCCAGGGCCGAACTAAACGGAAAGCAGGAATACGCACCCACGTCGTTCAGAAAGCGTGCTTTCACACCGAGAATGGTCCCGTCGTTTTTCAGGGCGAGTTCGGCCTCGACAATTTGATGCTTGGCGTGCATGGCGGCTGCCAGATTTTCCCGCCGATCTTCAATCCACTTGATCGGACGTCCAAAACGACGGGCAAGGAAGGCAGTCAGGATTTCCTCGGGAAACACATGCGCCTTGGGTCCAAAACCGCCGCCAACGTCTGGGGCGATGGCCCGGATATGGTGTTCGGGAAAGTCTAATAAGAGCGCCAGGTTTGAACGCAGGACATGCGGCACTTGGGTCGAGGACCAGATCGTCAGCGAGTCCGTCACCGGATCAAACGTCGCCAGACAGCCACGCGTCTCCATGGGCAGGGACATATGACGACCGGTTGTAAAACGTTCAGCCACCACACAGTCAGCCGCCTGAAACGCGGGTTCGACCTCGCCCATGCTTGCTTCCAGGGTCTGCATGACGTTGTCGCCCCAGTCTTCATGTGCCAGGGGGGCGTCCGGCTCCAGCGCCTGTTCCATGTCCCAGAGAGTGTCGAGCGGGTCGTACTCGACCTCGACCAGCGCGGCGGCATCCTCGGCGACATAGCGATCGGTAGCAATAACGGCGGCCACCATCTCACCCACAAAGCGGACTTTTCCCCGAGCCAGGACCGGCCAGTCGCAGGACTTGTGAGTGGGCGCATTCGTTGGGTCAAACTCGACCCGGAGCGGCTGTATGGCCTCTGCGACATCCTCGCCTGTGATCACCGACCGGACGCCAGGGTGGGCCGCGGCTGCGCTGGTATCAATGTTGAGGAGACGCGCGTGGGCATACGGACTGCGGACAAAGGCGACCGCCAGGGTATCGGGCAGATGGATATCGTCCACGTACTGACTCTTGCCCAGGAGCATCCGTGGGTCTTCCACCCGCTTGACCTCAGCGCCGACCATCTTTCCCGTACCAGCAAGACTGGTTGCCATAGTGGGCTCCTTACATCATTCCCCTTTCTCCGTTAGAGAGCGGGTCAGGGTAGGGGGAGAAATCGTTACGGCGTGAGTCTGGCAGTGTGGGAAAAGGGTGTCAAGACTTTTGCTTGACAGAGCATAAGCGAACGGTATACGCCACAGCATAAGGCGGCAGTCTATGGCCCGCTGGTGCGAATTTTCCAAAGGAGCGATGCTATGTCTCTCTCGATCAGCCAGACCAATACGATGGTGAGTCTGTTTCGGCAGGAGCTTGAGCTGTGCAAGGTGAAGCCGGGAGAAACCGTTGCGGTTCTGTCAGAGGCGGAACAAGCGGTTGAGTATGCCTCGGCGTTTATGATCGCTACGCGTGAGTTGGGGGTGGATGTGTTCAACGTCAACCTGCCGGCGCGGGGCGCGGGCGGAGCACAAAACGTGGCCGGCGATGTGGGTCAAAACGCCCTGGCCGGGAATAAACCGGCCATTGAGGCCCTCAAAAGTGCGGACCTTGTCGTGGATCTTATCTTTCTGCTGTTTTCAAAAGAACAGCTGGAGATTCAGGCCGCGGACACTCGCATCCTGCTGGTGGTTGAACCTTTTGAGGTTCTGTCGCGTCTCTTTCCCACCCAGGACCTGCGCGAGCGTGTCGAGGCTGCCGAAGCGCGTTTGGCAAAGGCCCAAAACCTGCGCTTTACCAACCCGGCCGGAACGGACGTACAGTACGATCTGGGACAATTCCCGATTCTGACCGAATACGGTTTTACGGACACGCCCGGTCGCTGGGATCACTGGCCGGGCGGATTTCTGGCGACCCAGGGCAGCGAGACCGGGGTCCACGGCACGGTCGTTATGGACCGCGGTGATATCCTGTTTCCGTTTAATAAATACGTCCAGGAGCCGATCACCTTCACCATTCGGGACGGCATGATCGTTGATATCGACGGGGGCTTTGATGCCATGCTGGTGAAGAATTATATGGACGGCTTTCACGACCCTCGGGCGTTTGCCATCTCGCACATCGGCTGGGGCCTCAACGATCTCGCGCGCTGGGATTACCTCGCCACCGGTGCTCCCACGGTCGGCATGGACGGGCGAGCCTTTTACGGCAATGTTCTGTTCTCAACCGGCCCCAACACCGAACTCGGTGGGAGCAACGACACGGCCTGCCATATGGACCTGCCCATGAAAGGCTGTACGTTGTATCTTGATGACGAACTCATTGTACAAGACGGTGACGTGATCCCTACAGAGATGCGGGCCGTGGCCGGATAAGTAAGGAGAGAGTCGCATGCGGACGGTAATTGCGGATAAACGCTGGGCGGAAAAATACCCGGAGGTCGGCACCGGCCCGGTTTTGGCCGAGCCGCTGATTTCGCAGGAGCATTTTGAACTTGAACGGGAGAAAATTTTTCGCCGCACCTGGCTGAATATCGGCCGGGTTGAGGAGATTCCAAACCCCGGCGATTATATTGCCAAAGACCTGACTATGTGTCGCGCCTCGGTCCTGATCATTCGGGGCAGGGACGGCGAGGTCCGGGGCTTTCATAACGTGTGCTCACACCGCGGCAACAAGCTCGTTTGGGACGAGAAGGGCACGTGTAAAGGCACGCTCACCTGCGGTTTTCACGCCTGGGCGTATAACACCAAGGGCGAACTGACCTGGGTGGCGGATGAGGAGAACTTTTCTGATCTGCCCAACAAGTGCGATCTGGGTCTGACCCCGATCCACACTGAGGTGTTTGAAGGCTTTATCTTTATTCATCTGGCCGAGCGTCCACCCGAGAGTCTCCGGGAATATCTGGGTGGGGTGGCCGACCAGCTTGAGGGTGGCGGCTTTGGCGAACTGGCGCTGACCGCGCGGTATAAAGTGGACGAGCACGCCAACTGGAAAATCGCTCTTGACGCCCAGAACGAGCTGTACCATTTGCCGTTTCAGCACCGCCGGACCATTCCCAAGTTCTGCGTGCTGAAAGACGAGCAATTCACGCGCCTGCTCGACGTCCGCCTGTTCAATCATCACAGCGTGTATTCGTCCGATCCGCCCGATGATCGCGTTGGCCCGGCCACTGAGAAGCTGGCCGCCCAGTTCAGCGTGGCCGAGACCGAATCTCGCCTGCCCCGCATCGGCTCCTTTGACTTTTATACGATCTTTCCCAATATGGCGCTGCTGCTCTTTCGCGGCGTCTCACACGACTTCTATATGACGTATAATTTCTGGCCCCAGGCGGTTGATCGGACCGACTGGGATATCAAGATCTATTTTCGTCCGGCTGAAAACGCCGGCCAACGCGTCGGCCAGGAGTATTTCAAATGCCTGCTCCGGGACCTTCTGCAAGAAGATGCCACCGCCCACGAACAGATTCATATCGGGCTGGCCTCGCGGGCCAAGAAGGAGCTGTATTTCCAGGACGAAGAAATGCAGATTCGGTATTTCCACACCGTACTCGACCGCTTTTACGCCGAGGCGTAGCCCCCTTCCCTTGGGGGGCCGACCGAGCGGAGCGAGGGAGAGGGGTAAAACAGACCGTGGCCGCACAGACACTGCCTGCTGAGTTTGCCGACCTTGAACCTTTTATCGACTGGGCGCTCGCCACGGAACGCGAGCGGACCAGCAAGCGCCTGGCCAGCAGTATGGAGGATATCCAGGCCTTCTACGACCATATGTCTGGGCGTGTGGAAGCCGCTATGGCATACCTGAACGCCTTTCCGCTCGACACTCTGCCGCCCGAGGCGGAGCGGCTGTTCCATCTGAGTCTGTCTTTAATGGAAGTAGCCAACGCCGTGGAGATGTTCCAAAATCCAGCCGTGATCAATGGCTTTGATGTCAAACGCTTTGCGCCAGTGGAGGATATATGAAATCCGAGTGTCCGATTCAGTTTCACGGTATCGATCATGTCGTGCTGCAAGTCACGGATGTCGAAAATACTTTGCACTTCTATACGACGGTTCTGGGTCTGAGCGTCGAGCGGGTCATTGAGGACATGGGGCTGTACCAGGTGCGGTGCGGCCGCAATCTGATCGACCTGCGGGTCCTGCCCAAAGGGAGCACGCTGGCGGAGAAAGACCAGCGGGGGGTCGATCATGTCTGCCTGCATATGCACGGCGATTTTGACGCGATTGTCCAGTATCTGAAGGACAACGCCGTGCCGATTACCTTCGGACCCGTCGAGTTGTACGGCGCAACCGGCTATGGCACCTCGGTGTATATCACCGACCCGAACGGCCATACCCTTGAGCTGAAAGCGGACTATTCCCAATACCCGCTCAAGACGACCGTCAAAGGCGCGATGGCCGGAGTGTCACGACCGGCCGCCAACTAGACCGCGCAAAGACTTGGCGCAGAGCGTGCTCCGAGGAGGGCCGGCTGCATGTTGCAACCCAATCCTGCTTTGACATCGTTGTTTGCCCAGGAGTTTGCCTGGTGCCAGGTGCAGTCTGGCCAGACCGCGGCGATTCTGACCGAACCGGACTCGTCCGCGCAGTATCTGGCGACGAGTTTGACGAGTCTGAGCGCCTGCGGGGCACGGCCGTTTCAGCTCATGCTGCCCATTGATCCGACGCAGCAAAACGACACCGCGGTGAACCGGGGTAATGCCTGCTCCACGCTCCTGCAAGGATTTCCCGAGGTGGTGGAGATGCTGAAGCAGGTTGACTTTATTGTCGACCTCTCGGTCGAAGGGCTGATTCACTCCGAGGAGCGTGGCGAAATTCTCAAGCACGGCCCGCGTATGCTCTACATCAGAGAACCCGCGGACGCGCTCGCCCGTCTACTGCCCACCGCTGAACGAGCACAGCGCATCGACTGCGCAGTTGAACTCGCCAAAGTCGCAAAAACGATGACGGTGACCTCGCCGGCGGGCACGGACCTGCGTGTTGACCTGGCGGACAGTCTGGTGACGGGCTCTCGCGGGTTTTGCGCCGAGCCGGGCAGTTGGGCCAACTGGGGTCAGGGGCTGATCGCCGTCTTTCCGGCCTCGCCGGACGTGAACGGGCTGGCGGTGCTAGCCCCCGGCGATATTGTTTTCCCCTTTTATAAATACGTCGAGAGTCCGGTGCATTTGTATTTCACCGATGGGTTTGTGACCGGGGTGGAAGGCGATGGCGTCGATGCGGCCCTGATCCGGGATTACCTGGACCGCTGGGAAGACCGGGAGGCCCGCGGCATTTCTCACGTGGGCTGGGGGATGCACGAGAAGGCGTTGTGGCACGCCCTCAGCCTGTACAGCAAGGATGAAGCGATCGGCGTTGACGGCCGCGCGTTTGCGGGCAACTTCCTCTTGTCCACGGGCCCGAACCCGGCGGCGGGCCGGCATACGTTGTGCCATTTCGATATCCCGATGCGAAACTGTAGCGTTTTCCTTGACGGGCAACCGGTAGTGGAAAACGGTGCTATCGTCGAGCCGACGCTCAAGCCGAACGCCTGAGCCGTGCTGGCAGGCGAAGCGGTGACGGAGCGCCCGACAGGAGGGGAAGAGCATGGATTTCTCGTTTTTTATCATTAACCAGACGCCAGACGGCTCTTCCATGAAACAGATATACGACGAGGGTCTGGAGCAGATCGAATGGGGCGACCGGCTCGGCTATAGTACCGTCTTTTTGGCCGAGCACGCCTTTTATCATCACGGCAAACCTTCCCCGCACGTGCTGCTGGGCAATATCGCGGCGCGGACCAAACGTATTCGCCTGGGCACGGCGGTCAGCGTCCTGCCGTGGCATAACCCGATTGAGGTTGCCCAGGATTACGCCACTGTCGATCTGCTGTCCGACGGACGGCTGGACTTTGGTGTGGGCCGAGGCTTATTCAAAGGCGAGTTCGACGGCTACGGCATCCCCTGGGGAGAGGCAGAGGAGCGCTTTAACGAGAGTCTGGATATTATTCTCAAAGCCTGGACCGGCGAGCCCTTTTCGTATGAGGGCCAATTTTTCAGCATTCCAGAAGTGAGCGTGATGCCCAAACCGCTCCAGGAACCGCACCCGCCCCTGTGGCAGCCCTGTCTGAGTCCCTCAACTATGGAAAAAGCCCTGCGGCGGGGGATTACGCCTATTCTGGGGGCCTCACTCACCCCCCTGGCCGACCTCAAGCAGTTGTTTGGACGGCTTGATGCGGCCATGAAAAAGACCGGCCGGACCGACCTGCCGCGGGTCGGCCACCCCTTTGTCTACGTGAGCGATACGACCAAAAAAGCCCAGGAAGAGGCCCGCCAGGGCATGCAGTGGTTTCTGGACGACTTTGCCATGATGTTTACCCTGCCCGAGGGAGAAACCTGGCCGGAGACGTATCAGTTCTTCGAGCCGTGGGCCGAGTATATTCGCTCGTTGAGCTATGACAAAGTGATTGACGAGGATTTGGTCTGGTTTGGCGATCCCGAAACGGTCCGGGCCAGAATCCGCTGGCTTCGAGACGAATGCAAAGTGTCCCACGTGCTGTTGTTCATGCACTTTGGCGGTATGGAGCACGAGAAGGTCATGAAATCGATGGAACTGTTTGCGACCCAGGTCATGCCCGAGTTCCGGTAGCAGGATTTGTCGGAGAACAGTTGCCTTGTAGGGGAAAGCCGATGAGTACACAGCTTGTAGAGATACAAGAATCAGACTGTCAGTGGATCACTCAGCCGCTCCTGGAAGAAGTGCTCTATAAAGAAGCGCTGATAATTTGTGAACCGTTGATAATCAATCGAAGTATAAGCACCCTCCTGGCAAGCATTGTGTTAGAGTCCCTATCTCTCCGCCAGGAAGAATGGCGCTCGCGAGGGATTGATCCGAATCAGGCGGGTGTCAGTACGATTGATACGGCCCTCCGGCCTGGTCTGACAGCCCTTCTTACTTGGGCGAGGGAGAAGGCGGCAATCGAAGGCCGGGAATACCTTATGCTCATGGATATCCTGGAGGCGATTACTGCACGATGGTGCAGAATATTCCCTTTTTGTAGAGAGCGCACATGGCCTCAAACGGACCGGAAAGCATAGACCGCCAGACTCGTCAACTCCAAGCTAGAGACGCAACGATAGAGTTTGCGAAACACCAAATTACCTTTGCTGCAATCCTCGTTGGTTTAAGTATCACTCTCAACAAAGACTTGATTCCTGTAGAGGAAGAGCAGAGTCTCAACGTGCTCTCCTGGTCATGGTATGTCCTGCTGGTGTCCATCCTATCGGGCTTCGTCACCCTAGGCGCTATCGTGAATCATTTGGGAAGCGATGACACGGAAAGGCTGGACCCTTACACTCGGCGGATTCGTTTCCCTCTCGTTCTTCAATTTCTTTTGCTGATAATAGGGATCGTCCTCTTAATAAAAGCAGTATGGCCGCACATGGGAGGGTGAGATTCCTGAAGGGGGTTGGCGACAGGATTCGCCCCCTTGCGGCATCAGCGGACACTCACGTCAGATTATACAGCCGGGCCACATTGTCCCCGAGTACACACTGCTGAGCTTCTGGCGCTAAGGACGCAATGGCCTCTTTTGTCTCGCCCAGCGCGTCAAGGCTGCCGTCCCAGTGCGGAAAGTCCGAGGCCCACACAAAGCGCTCGGCACCATAGCGCTGGGCCATATAGGCGACCGTGGTTTCATCCGGGTCAAACGAAATCCAGCACTGCCGGGCGAAGTACTCACTCGGCAGATGCTTGAGGCCAGTCTTATAGCCGATTTTCTTGTACTTGGAGTCCCAACGGTCCAGGGCGTGCGGAATCCAGCCGGCGCCGACCTCCAGGAGGTTCACTTTCAGGCTGGGGAAACGATCAAAGACCGCCCCCTGAAAGAGTGCGGCAAAGGCCGCCTGGACGTCAGCCACGAGGGGCAGACACTGGAAATACACGAACGACGCATCCATGAAGTCGGTGTTTTCCTGGGCAATCCACTGATGGCCGAGAAAGTCTTCGTGTACCGCGGTGTGGAAACCGATGGACAAATCATACTCCTGTAACACCGCCCATAGCGGATCGTAGGCCCGGTCCCAAAAGGCCCGTTTATTGGCCGGAGCGGCACACACGAACACGCCTTTATGTCCGAGTTTTGCCACCCGCTTCGCTTCCGTGATTGCCGCGTCAATGTCCAGCAGAACGAGGTGGGCAACCGGGATGAGGCGGTTCGGATCGGCGGAACAAAAATCGAGAATCCAGTTGTTGTAAGCGCGGCAGTAGGCTGACGAGAGTTCGACATCGGTAATGCCGGGTTCCCAGATGAGCCCAAGGGTGGGAAAGAGCACCGAGATATCGATGCCATCCGCATCCATGCGTTGCAAACGCGCCTGCGCATCATAGGCTCCCGCAGGCCCATCACGGTAGCCAAAACGGCCCGGCTCAAAAATCGCCCGCAGGGGCTGCCCGATGCCCGCCGCGGTCGGGCCTATGCCGCGGGTAATGGGCAGCGGTTTATTCTCAACCACGAGGTACTCAACGCCATCATCCCCGGTGTCCATCCGAATAGCGCGATCTTTGAACTTGGCCTCCAGGTAGTTCTGCCACAGATCAACCGGTTCCAGTATGTGTCCGTCCGCATCAATGATTTTTCCGCGCAGCATGCTCCCTCCTTGCCCCTCGCATGTAACGTATTTTTGTGGGTTGCGCATCAGCCATGCTGCATGATGAGGCGTGTTTACCGCCTTATGGAAGAGATAAAGAGTCTGTATTTGACAGAATACGTTTGAATAAGTAATAAATAGTTAATTTTTTCTCATAAGAAAGCTATGACTGAAACTCTGCTCAGTACGCGCGAAGTTGCGGCGTACCTGCATATCAACGAAAAGCAGGTCTACCGTTTGATCCGAAACGGCACGATTCCGTGTACGCGCGTCACCGGTAAATGGCTGTTCCCGCAAAGCCTGGTGGAGGACTGGGTCAAGCAGAATTCCCTGGCGCAAACCACGCCGCACGCCGCGTCCCCAGGAGCGGTCCAGTTCGAACCCGAACGGGGGCTCTTAATCGCGGGCAGCAACGATCTCTTGCTCGATAGCTTGATCGACTTAGCCGGACGGCGTTTCCCCGAACACCTTTTTTACACGACCAACCTGGGCAGTTTCGGTGGTCTCGAAGCGCTGAAGCAAGCGAAGACCCATGTGGCTCTGGCCCATCTGCTGGACCCCGAGACCGGCGAGTACAATGCGCCGTTTGTGTCGCAAGCCGGACGCCCCGACCTGGTGGCGGTGACCCTCTGGCATCGCCGACTCGGATTGATTGCCCGGCCCGACAGCAGACCGGTCCGCTCGCTGGCCGAACTGCCACGGAAGAAGAAACGCCTGGTGAACCGCCAGGCCGGGTCTGGGGTGCGCTGGTTCATCGATCAGCAGCTCCGGCAGGCCCGGATCAAACCGGAACAGATCACGGGCTACGAGGTCGAAGCCCGGACCCACTGGGAGGTCGGCTTGCACGTGCTCCAGGGGCGGGCAGATGTCGGGGTGGCCGTTCAGTCGGTGGCCGAGCTGTTGGGCCTCTCGTTTACCGAAATGGTTGAGGAGCGGTTTGATTTGCTGGTCTCCAAAGAGCTGTATTTTTCCAAACCGGTCCAGGCCCTGCTGGACGTCGTGACCTCACCTGAATTACAAGAACGCGCGGCTGCACTCGGAGGCTATGAGGTCCGCGAGGCCGGTAAAGTCGCGTTCGCTCTATAGCGGTCCCATGCAGGATTTCGGACAAGCCTTTAGCCTGGCCTTTCAGCTCATCGTTTCTGCCGATCCCACGCTGAGTGAGATTATATTCCTTTCTTTGAGAGTGAGTCTCAGTGCGGTCATCATCGCCAGCGTTATTGGTCTCGGCATTGGGGCAACAGTCGGCATTGTGCGTTTTCCCGGACGTGGTGCGATTATTGTCTCCTTAAACGCCTTGATGGGCTTGCCCCCGGTTGTGGTGGGTCTGTTGGTCTATATGGCGTTGTCTCACGCCGGCCCGTTCGGCTGGTTGCATCTCTTGTACACACCGACAGCGATGATCGTTGCCCAGACCATTCTGGTCACGCCCATCATCGCCAGCCTGTCGCGACAGGTGATAGAGGACCTCTACATCGAATACCGAGAGCAGTTCTTATCGTTGGGGGTTCCGCCGAAGATGGCCGTTGCCGCCCTGTTGTGGGACGCTCGGTACAGCCTCCTGACAGTCGCCTTAGCCGGCTTCGGGCGCGCTATCGCCGAAGTTGGCGCGGTCATCATCGTGGGTGGAAATATCAAGCACGTGACTCGGGTTATGACTACCGCCATTGCGCTGGAGACCTCAAAAGGGGACTTGGCTCTTGCCCTGGCGCTGGGGCTGATTCTTATCCTGATCGCGCTGAGCGTAAACGCCACAGTGTCGCTCCTGCGCCTCAATGCGTCCAACAGCGCCTATGCCTAGCGACGTAGAGACCCTGCAACCCGAGCGAGTATCGACCGCTAGAGCAAATCACGATGCTGTATAGCCACCCGTCATTCCTGCAAAAGCAGGAATCCAGCCACCCAACCCCCAGGCCTCTGGATGCCGGATCAAGTCCGGCATGACGAGAACGCACGAGAACAGCTACAATTTATCATGAAACGCACTAGCGCTCCGTCCCTGTTCCCGCTCAACGTGCGTCAACTCGTGTATAGCGTGGGTACACACCGACTCATTGATGGGATCGACCTGACAATCGAGCAGGGTAGCCGTACGATCATCATGGGTCCGAACGGAGCGGGTAAGAGTCTGCTGCTGCGACTGCTGCATGGCTTGCTGACCCCAACCGAAGGGGAAATCTGTTGGGGAGAAACCCCACGGATAGACCAGGCCCGGCAGCGACAAGCGCTCGTGTTCCAGCGCCCGGTTTTACTGCGGCGATCCGTGGCGGCCAATCTGCGCTTCGCGCTCAAGCTGCGCCGGTACACACGGGCCGAAAGAGAGGAGCGCCTGCGGCACATCCTGGAACTTGCCAGCCTATCTCACCTTGTGGACCGTCCGGCCCGAGTTCTCTCCCAAGGCGAACAACAGCGCGTCGCCATTGCGCGCGCCCTGGTCCTTGAGCCGGAGGTTCTGTTGCTCGACGAGCCGACTGTCAGTCTGGACCCGGCTTCCGTTGAGGCGATTGAGGAGCTGATTCTCGCCGCGCACAGGCGTGGGACGAAGATCATCCTGGTGACCCACGATATAGGTCAGGCCCGTCGCCTGGCTGACGAAGTTGTTTTTCTTGAGCAGGGTCGGGTCGTTGAACATTCTCCTGCGCTCCAGTTTTTTCAGCAGCCTAACGCGGGGGCAGCCCATATTTATGGCAACAGCCGGGCCGGTATGTAGGGAGGAAAATGCGTATACCAACGCCTCGATTGTGGTGCGCGCGGGTCGTCCTCAGCCTGATGCTGGGGCTGCTCTTGAGTCGGATCGGTCAGGCGGAGGAGCGCTTTATTATTCTCCAATCGACGACCTCAACCCAGAACTCCGGCTTGTTTGACGCCATACTGCCCCGTTTTCGGGCCAAGACAGGAATCGAGGTGCGCGTGGTCGCGGTCGGGACGGGTCAGGCGCTCAAGAACGCTCGCAACGGCGATGGCGATGTGTTGCTGGTACATGCCAGGCCCGAGGAGGAGGCCTTTGTCACTGCGGGCTGGGGGGTAAAACGCTACGATGTCATGTCCAACGATTTTGTGATTGTTGGGCCGGCGAACGATCCCGCAGGCATTGCTGGCCTGCGGCAGGCCGACGCAGCGCTCAAAAGAATTTCCCAAATCCAGGCAGTGTTTGTCTCGCGCGGAGATGAAAGCGGCACCCATAAAAAAGAGCGGGCCTTGTGGAAAATCGCCGCGGTTGATCTGCTGGAGACCGCCGGGAGGTGGTATCGGGAGGCCGGCGCCGGCATGGGGGCAACCCTGAACACCGCGGTCGGGATGCGAGCCTACACGCTGACCGACCGCGGCACCTGGTTGAGTTTTCGGAACAAGGCTGACTACACTATCCTGGTGGAAGGTGACCCGCAGCTTTTCAATCAATACGGGGTGATCCTGGTGAATCCGGCCAAACACCCGCATGTAAAAGCCGACCTGGGCCAGCAGTTCATTGACTGGCTGGTCGGGCCGGAAGGCCAAAGTCTGATTGCCGGCTATACCATCGCCGGCCAGCCACTCTTTTTTCCCAACGCTCCAGGAGGAGAGTAAGCCGAAGGAGCAGATATGCTTACAGGAAGCTGTCACTGCCAGACTGTTCGATTTGAAATCACCGAGGAGATTCGTGGCTTCATGCACTGCCATTGCCATACGTGTCGCAAGATCAACGGCACGGTGTATGGGTCGAGTGCGCTGGTGACGACGGCGGGGTTCCGCATTGTTACCGGCCAGGACGCGCTGACCGCCTATGAGTCGTCGCCCGGAAAAAAGCGCTGTTTTTGTTCTCGATGCGGTTCGCACGTATATGCGTATTTTGACCGTGACCCACAGACCATACTTCTTCGTATTGGAACCTTGGACGATGATCCGGGCGTACGCCCCGAGGGCCATATATGGGTGAGTCATAAAGCGCCCTGGTATGAGATCCGGGATGACCTGCCCCGCTTTGACGAGGGTCCTGACAAACGTTGATCAGACACGGTCTTTCCGCTCACCTATGGTCTGGTCGCTCTGGTGGGCTGGGCGTCTTCCACCTCTTCATCCCTCACCCCTGGCGTGATATAGGCGGCGCATGGCAAAAAACAGGAGGTGTGCACATGTCACAGATTGTTGGTGGCTGTTTATGTGGGACTATTCGTTATACCTGTGAGGCAGAGCCGATGATGATGGCGATCTGTCACTGTAAAAATTGTCAAAAGCAAACCAGTACGTCCTTCTCCATACTGGTCGCCGTGCCGAAGGGATCGCTGAATATCGAGGGCGAGCTGTCGGCGTATAATGATCAGGGATCGAGTGGCCAGGCGGTAATTCGTAAATTTTGCGGCAAGTGTGGCTCACCGATTCTGTCTGATGTGGCAGCCTTGCCGACCATGGATTTCCTCAAGGCCGGCACGCTCGACGATACCTCCTGGCTCAAGCCCGAAGCCCAACTCTGGTGCGACAGCGCCCAGCCCTGGCTCAAGCTGGACGACGATATTGCGCAAATGGCCCAGAATCCGCCGATGGACTAGCGCGTTTCACGCTGGGCTGTTGTCATGCCGTTGCGTTCTCGTCATGCCGGACGTGATCCGGCATCCAGAGGCCGGGAGCGGGAGCCTGGATTCCGGCTTGCACCGGAATGACGGCAGGGATCGGCTGGCTATACGGAAGCGTGCATTGCTCTAGGACGCCCGTATGCTGCGTGAAGGTGATACACCCTCGGAGCGGAACTGCACAGCGAAATGATCCAGGAGTGACCGACGTGGCAAAGGATATTGAACGTATCCTGTTCACAGAGACGGATATCCGAGCCGGCCTGAGCCGCGTTGCCCAGGAAGTCGCGGCCTATTACCGGGACGCGCCCTGTACGGTTGTGTCGGTGCTCAAAGGCGGCTGTCTCTTTACGGCTGATATCATTCGTCAGCTTCCCGTTCCGCTCCGTCTGAGCTTTGCTGCGGTATCGAGCTATGGAGACGGGACAACGGGTGGCAGGCTAAGCTTGGATTATTTCCCGACCGACCAGGAAATCCGGGAGCAGCGCATTCTTTTGGTCGATGACATTCTTGATACGGGCCGGACGCTCGCGTTTCTCCGTAGCGCACTTTTGAAACAAGGGGCCCGTGAGGTCAAAACCTGTGTGCTGCTCGACAAGCCCGCCCGGCGGACAGTCACGTATGAAGCTGACTTTCGCGCTTTTGTTATCGAAGACGTGTTTGTGGTGGGTTATGGGCTCGACTTTGCCGGCAGTTACCGCAATCTGCCGTACATTGCTGTCTTACGGCCCGAGGTTTATGCCGAGTAAGAATAACACACAAAAAGAGGGACGAGCCCTAGGGCCCGTCCCTCTTGTGAATAGAGCGCTCGGCTAATGGTTACGACATCGCGGCGTCAAGCGTTTCCACCGACGGGGCAAAGTAGAACGAACCGGAGGCCGGATTGCTGTACGAGGTGAGCCGGTCGCGTTCCTGACCGTCCATACCGTACATGGCTCGCATCCGCTCGCGTAGCGGGGCTTGGCTCTTGCAGAAGGCCATGAAGTACAGGCCAACGGTGCCATCGTGGAAGGCGTACGGAGTCGAACGGCGCGAAATCTCATCCCGCTTGGGAGTGCTGTCATCGCCGGTTCTGCCCTCTCTCAACTCGACATGCGAGAGATGGGAGGGGGAGGGTTGAGGGGACAGACGGGTTGAGTCGGCCTTGGTCCGGCCAAAGACTTTTTCCTGCTCTTCAACCGGCAGGAGATTAAAGGCTTCCAGGTCGTGAATCCAACGCTGGGCGATAATGAAGCTTCCGCCCGCGCCCGGCTCGCCATCCGGAACGACGGCGACTTCAACGTCCCGCTCGGGCTCGGGGTTGCCGGTGCCATCTTTGAAGCCGGACAGGTCGAGAGAGTCGCCAAAGATGAAGGTCATGGTTTCGCGGGCCACCCGCATATGCCCTTTCAGGGCTTCCCGGGCATCCCACTGGGCTTTCCAGACTTCATCCTTTTTCTCGCTGTTCAGCCAGAACAGGAGTTCTTCCTGGGTGCCCTTGGCTTCCTTGCCGCTGCCATCAATCGACTGGAACGTTTCGTAGGGCTGGAAGTCGTTGGGCACATCGTCCGTGAGGTCCGAGAGGAGTGATGGTCCGAGACCGACGGTCAGATTGATGCCTTTGTCGGCACAGTCTTTGCGCAACTGCTGGACCGCCGATTTGATCACGCCCATATCAGCGCCATCTAGGCGGCTGAGGTGAACGTACCACTGGTGCTGGCCCATGTTTCTATTGAGAACTGCTGGTTGGGGTGTTGCCATAAGGCCCTCCTTGCCTCCAAATTATTAAGAATGAATATGCAGCCGTCTTATCTGAGAGCACTCAGGGCTGTCAAGAGATAAGGCGCTTCTCAAGCCTGCCTCTTGCGTATAAAGCGGTGAGTCTTTACAAGAAAATGAACATTCACTCAGGATAGGGGGCCGCATGCGAATAAGAAACCGGAGCGTTCTTTCTCTCACCGGCATACTGAGCTTGGTGGGCCTGTTGTCAGCAGGTGTATATGCCCAGGATGGAGATCAGCAACTATTGGACGGCTTTCTGCCGTACCGCAACGGCAGCCCTCAGATTGAGGGCATAACGCCCGGCATGACGCTGACCAAGGAGAATGTCCAGCTTGCCGAAAAGGTGTTGCCGCCGGAGATCGTTCGCGTTGTCCAGGCCGGAGATTTTGAGATTCCCGTGCAGGCAACAACAGACTTTCCTATCCTTGAGGCCTATATGCAGGCGTCGATTAAACATGCCGGCCAAGTCCAACTCGGCGCGGATGGAGAACTCCAGAACTACACTCTTGGCCAGCCTTTCCCCCTGATCGATCCGGCCGACCCGCAGGCCGGGCTTAAGGCCGCCTGGAATTACCGCATGCGCTATATGGGTGATACCATGACAACCCAAGGCGTCCTGCGCACGATCAACAGCTCCGGCAATACCGAACGGGCGGTGGACACCCGCTATTCACGCAGGTACGGCATGTTCCGTCCGAATCCGGAATTCAACGTAGCGAAGTGGGAAAAGGAAGGCACCTGGTGGCGAGAGCACTCGATTGTTATGAGCCCCCAGGACCTTGAGGGGGCCCAGAGTCTCACCTTTCACTACGCGGCGGACACGACCAACCAGAAGGGTTGGGCCTACGACCCGCAGAGTCGCCGCACGCGCAGCATCGTCGTCAACCATCATGCCGCCTCATTCGAGGCGAGTTTTCTCATCGAAGATCATGCCGGTTTTCAGGGCTATCTCCACAACTACACCTGGCAGTATCTGGGCGAACAGGTGGCGCTGGTGCCGGGCTTCATTGGCGGAACGCCCCCGGAGTATGGCGGCAAAAGCGGCTGGTATCCCCAGTCGCCGTGGGAGTTGCGTCAGGTCGTCGTTCTTGAAGCAACCTCCAACGATTCCGGCCACCCGTATGGCAAGCGTCGCCTTTACATTGATCGACAGATTTATTCGGTTTTTTGCGTCTTTGTGTATGACCATGAGGGCACTCATTGGCGGACCTTGCTGCACACGTTCGGTGACCCGGCCGACGATCCGGACAATGCCGAGGTAAAGGGCACGCATCTCCACTTAGGTAATGTGTGGATAGACTATAAAAGCAATAGCGCCGCCCTGTGGACCGCCGACGAGGTCTTGATCAACAAACCACTCAAACCCAGGAAGTTTACGGTCAAAGAGATGGTCCGGCTGGGGAAGTGAAGGCGAGCTGACGGCCAGGGGGAACAGCGTGCAGGGGAGGCAAGCGACGACGCATGAACGTGCTGCGGCGCGTCTGAGACAGGTCGGGCTGTTGTGCCTGGGTGGCTTGGTCGCGGGCGTCCTGCTCTGGCCGGCCCTGCTATACGCCCGCTTTCTGGACGAGTCCCAAACCCTGCGCTTTAACGGCCGGGTGTATAACCGGACGGCTATGGCCGTAGAGAACGCGGGCGGGAACACCCGTCTCCAGACGCCGTATAATGCCTTCAATATGCTCCAGAACCGCACCTTCGTCCAAGTCGAAATGCGGCACGATCTGGTGGACCTGGTTGAGGGCAGCTATGAGGGTCATCTCAGTGTGCTGGCGCCGTTGCTCAAGCCGCTTCAGTGGCTCCAGCTTGAAGACATCAGTTATTTTATGACCTATCGGGGAGAGTACGACGGCGTCTGGGACTATGGACCCGACGTGTTCCGCGAGCGCTTTCCACTGCTCTCCAACTGTGGGCAGCCCAGTAAACAAAAACGGACCAGCCCGCGTCAGCTTGCCGGCTGCTCGCGCACCAACCCGCGCCGTTCGTTGCGTAAACGCCATCGGCTGTTTGAGGCCTATGTTGACCTGTCGTGGGAGGCGCTCTTTTTGCGCATTGGACGCCAAAACCTGTCCTGGGGAGAGACCGACGCCTTTCGACTCCTGGATCAGATCAACCCGCTCGACGCCAGCTTTGGCGGCTTCCTCGTTTCCCTGGATGACCGCCGTGTGCCCCTGGACATGGTGCGGGCCGTGTACAGCTTTGAGGATGTCGGGCCTTTCTCCGAACTGAACATTGAGGGCTACGGGGCCTTTGACAAGAATATCTCCAGCCCGACACCGGCTGGCTCACCCTGGTCCACCCCGAACCCGCCGGGGATGCGGGGGGTTGTCAAAAAGCCGGCGCAGAATTTTAAGGACACCCGAGGCGGCTTTCGCGTCACCGCCAGGGTCGGCGAGCTGACGCTCTCCGCGGCGCATTACTACACCTTTCTGGATGCGCCCGAGGTGCGTATTGTCACACCCCGAAAGAATCCCCCGATCAGTCTGGCGGCGTTTGAGCAGGCAGTCAACGCGGGGCTGGCCTCTCAGTTCATCGTCGATAACTTCCAGGCTAATGTCCTGTATCCGAAAATTGCGATCTCCGGTCTGACCGCCTCGTTTCCCATACCGAAGTGGTACGCGATCATCCGCAGCGAGGCGGCTGTTTTCTGGGACGAGCCGTTCTTCAAGAACTCGGGTGCTACGCACCTCCTCGGACCGGTCTTGTCCGGCGGTCAGATCACACCCGGTTACCGCCAGGTCGGGATCGATCCCGCCACCGGCTCGCCGCTGCTGTCGTATGAGAACGATATTGCCCACTCACACGTTGTGCGCTGGGTGCTGGGCATTGATATTAATCGCTATATTCGCGCCCTCAATCCCCAGCAGTCTTTTATTGTCAGCGGGCAGATGTTTGGCACGCATATTGTCGATTTTAACGACACGTCGCTGGCGTCAGTCGGGCCATACGATTTTGGCCATTTTGCGATTCCGGTAAGCGAGCCGAGCCGCCAGAACCAATCCCTGGTCAATATCGACCAACATCAGTTTGTGAATACGCTGAGTATCTCGACCTCCTTCCGCTCCGGGGTGATTAGACCCCAGTTGGTCTTCTTCTACGACTGGCAGGGTTCCTGGCTGGTCCAGCCGGGGATCACCCTGACGCGCGACCCGTTTCGACTGACGCTCCAGTACAACTATCTCGATGGCCAGTACAACGGCATCGGCCTGCTACGCGACCGGGACAATCTGATTACGCAGCTTGAGGTGGTGTTTTAGGCTGGAGCGCGGCGATGAGATCGCCTTCCCCCAGCGCTTGCTGCTCTCCGGTTGCCAGGTCTTTCAGGGTATAGCGCCGGCGTTCAACCTCGTCCGGGCCGAGAATGAGGGCATAGGGAATCTGTTGGGCGTCGGCGGCCGAGAGCTGGCGCTTGAGCCTGCTCTGCTCCGGATAGACCTCGACCGTAATGCCCGCCTGACGCAGGCGCGAGGCCAGTCCGACCGCCGGTGGCAGCGGGGTATCGGGCAGGACGCAGACCATCACCTGGGCCGTCAGTTGCAGGGCCGGGAACATCCGTCGCTCTTCCATTAAGAGCAGAATACGTTCCAGACCGAGGGAAAAGCCGACCGCCGGAACCTGCCTGTTGCTGAACATGCCAACCAGGTTGTCGTAGCGTCCGCCGCCGCCTAAGGAGCCGCTGAAGTCGGTTGAGACGGCCTCGAAGATAGGGCCGGTATAATAGCTCAGCCCGCGTGCCAGCGCCGGGGCCAAGCGGATATGCGAACCTGCCGGAGCATCCATGGTTAAGGCCGCAAGCGTTTCAAGCTCGTTGAGCGCCTGCTGCGCCTCGGGCTGTAATAACTGTCCGCGCAAAGCTTCTAACACGGTGTGGTTGCTCATCTCCGGGGTGCTCGTTGTCATGGCGAGCAGACGGTGGGCCGATTCCTGAGCAATGCCGCGTTGCGTGAGTTCTGCCTGCACGCCGTCAACGCCGATTTTATCCAGCTTATCAATGGCGATCAGAGCGGAACCCTCAAGGCTGGGGTCAATGCCGGCCGCCCCGATCATGCTGCGCAGAATCACCCGGTGGTTGAGCGCAATGGAGAAGTTGGAAAAGCCGAGCTCAAGCAGCGCACTGCTGACCGCATTCATCACCTCTGCTTCGGCCAGCAGCGACGTGGTGCCGGTCAGATCAACATCGCACTGATAAAACTCCCGAAAGCGGCCTTTGGCCGGCCGGTCGGCCCGCCAGACGGGCTGAATCTGGTAGCGCTTGAACATCCTGGGCAGGCTGTTGCCGTACTGGGCCACGACGCGAGCCAGCGGAACGGTGAGATCGTAGCGCAGTCCAAGCTCGGCCAGGTCTCCGGCCTCGGGGGCCGGTTTTTCCAGGGCGCGCGCGAGTTTGTCGCCCCGGTGGAGAAGACGGAAGAGGAGTTGGTCGCCCTCCTCGCCATATTTGCCTAACAGCGTGCTCAGATTCTCAATGGCCGGCGTTTCGAGGGGCAGAAAACCGTAGCGCTGAAAGACGTTCTCAATCTTGTCTACAACGTAGCGTCGTTTTGCCACGGTCTCAGGTAAGTAATCTCGCGTGCCGCTCGGCGGCTTGGTACTCGGCATACAGTAACCTCGAACAGGAGTGATACCGGAGTGTATCCGTTCCGAAGAGAACTGTCAGGGCCGTAGGGCGAATGAGCGGAGTATCCTTAGCCCTGGGCCGCCGCCTGGAGGGCTGCACGGCCCGTGTCGGACAGGGAGAGACGACGTTCCCATATGCCGTGGCTGCGCACCTGGCCGAGTCGCTCCAAGCGGCTGACGACTACGCCGAGCGTCGAGGCGTTCGCCTCAATCGCTCGGCCCAAGGTCCGCAGCGTCTGCGGACCGCTCTCAATCTGCCTGAGGATTTGGAGCTCCATGGTGGGAACCGAAGAGTAGGGCGGTACAGCCGCTCCGGGTTCTTCAGTCTTCTCCCGGTATTGCGCTCCCTGGGGAGTGATCTCCAGGGTAAAAAAGTCCGGGCCTGACTGCGCCTGACGCCGGACCAGGCCCGCGGCTATCAGTTCATCGATTAAGCGGTTCCCGCGCGCGGTGTCTATGCCGAGAAAATCGGTCAGCTCAACCATCTGTCCATAGCCGTGGTGTAGCAGGTCCAGGAATTGTGTATGCTCAGCGGTAAGGACGGAAGGCTGCTGGCCGACCGCTACGTGACTGTCCTGCTGGTCTGTCGGCTGTGGGGTCGCCAGCGAGATCAGCACGATCAAGGGTAGGGTGACGAGGGTGCCGATAAGAACCGTATGGGTTGACCACGCGGTTACGCCCGTCAGCTGTAAGCCCTCGTAGACCAGCATGACCAGCATCCCGATGAGTGTCCCCCAAAACGCTCCGGCTGCGCTGATCCGTGACCAGCGATGCCCGAGTAAAAAGATCAGTGCCGCCGGCCCCAGCATCGCGCAGCTAATAGCCAGCAGAAAATAGGGCCCGCCGGGGTAGAAACTGAGCAGCCAGATGCCACCTCCGGTGACAACGGTGAGGATTCGGCTGATACGCAAGACCTGTTCGCGTGTGGCCTCCGGATGCAGAAAGCGTTGGTACAGGTCGCGCACCAGGGTTGAAGTAATTCCCAGATGGGCGTTGCTAGTGGTTGAGATGGTGGCTGCCAGGGCCGCCACCAGGCCGAAGAGCGCCACCCCCGAGGGGAGGTCGCGCATCAGCAGGCCATACGCACTCATGGGGTTGGCTCCATCGAGAAAGTCCTGGCGATACACGCTCCCCGCGTACAGTCCGAGCAGGCCCAAGGCCCCGTGGACAATCAGGACGACCACGACTCCGCCAATCAGGTATTGCCAGCGGGCGACAAACTCGGTGCGGGCGGCCGCGGCGCGCAGCCAGTAGTAGTTGCCGCCCCACTGAATGAACATGCCGACCACCAGGGAGACGGTGATAATGCTGGGATAGCTCAGACGCAACCACGGAAACGTCCCGGCCGTTCCCTGGGTCAACGGAGCCGGGGACACGAACTGGGCTTGAATCATCTCCCAGCCACCAAATGTCCAGGCACAGTAGCCGACCAGCGCCGGCAGCAGGATGAAGCCCAGAATGACCTGCACGACATCGGTCAGGGTCAACGCCCACAGGCCGCCGAGGAGGAGAAACATGACGTGGCCGCCGAGAATAAGCGTCACCATCAGCCACAGCGGGGCCTCAAGAAAGCCGGTCATAATCAGCGCCATGGCAATGACATTCATGGCGACCAGGCCGGTTACACCGAGGACGGTGGCAATGCTGACGACCAGGCGGGTACGCGCATCAAAGCGCATCTCCAACCACTCCGGCAGGGTGTAGGCCCCGGAGCGACGGACATACGGACAGGCCAGCAGGCCGTATATCCAATAGCCGATGACCGCCGGCAGACTAATACCCCACACCCAGCCAAAAAAACCGTACTGAATGGTCAGACCCGGAATAATGCTGGTCACGCTGCCGGCAAACGCGATTCCACAAATCCCGGCAATGCCGGGCAGCAGACTGACCTGACGGCCGGCCAGCAGATAATCGGCATCGGTCGAAACCCAGCGTTTGGCATACCAGCCCAGAGACCACAGCAGGGCGATCAAGATGAGAACGGACAGGACGGATATCAGCACGGACTCCCTCCTTTGCTTGTCCTGATAGCCTAACAAAGCCAACGGAGACAAGGCAGGTGTAACCGGTCAGTCCTGAAGATTCTGCGGATTGGGTTGAATATTTGCCGCTGACCCAATAATGAGACTCTAGCGCAAAAAGGAAGGGAGACGACCATGGCTCAGTATGTCTACGCTGGAGCGTCGCAGTTTTCCACAAACGGACAGAACACCCCAAGCAGCGGTTTGTGTCGTCAAGGAGTCGGAGAAACGGAGTGGCAGATTTTGAGCCAGGGCCTCCCGGAGCGGGCCGAGATTCGGGCCATTCTTGTCCATCCTGACAATCCGCATCTCTTATACGTCGGCACCCAGCACGGGCCGTACCGCAGTACGGACGGCGGGGCGCACTGGGAGGGGTTGGATTTTCCAGATGCCGGGATGGCGGTCTGGTCGTTGCTGTTTCGTCCGAACGATCCCCAGGTCGTGTATTGCGGCACTGCACCGGCAGCCATCTACCGGAGCGAGAACGGCGGCGACAGTTGGAAACGCCTGACCTTTGCCCAGCCGTCCGGCATGGTCGAAATGGGCTTTCCGTGCCGCATTATCGGCCTGGCGGCCGACCCGAACGATCCGGATGCGGTGTACGCTGGCCTGGAGGTCGGCGGAATCATCCGCAGTACAGACGGCGGCGATACCTGGGAGGACTGTACCGCAGCGCTGCTCCAGTTTGCCGAGCAGGATTATTTGAAGAGTCGTATTCTGAGCAACACCGACGCCGAAGGCATGATGGACACACACGCCCTGGTGCTGAGTGCCGCGCAGCCGGGTAGCGTCTTTCTGGCCACGCGCATGGGTTTGTTTCAAAGCCCGGATCAGGGTCAGACCTGGGCGGATATGGAAATCTGGCGTTCTTCGCCATTAGCGTACGCGCGCGATATCCAGGTCGCTCCTGGTGACCCTAGTACCCTCTACGCCGCGCTGAGTCCTGGGGCGTTGACCCTGAACGGCTCCGTCTATCGCAGCCCGGACCTGGGTCAGACCTGGCAGCGCTTTGATCATGGCATCTCCCCCCAGAGTACCATGATGACCGTGGCCCTCAGCCGCCAGGACCCGCAGCTCGTATACTGTGGCACGCGGGAGGGCCAGGTGTTCGGCACTCAGGACGGTGGTACGACCTGGGGAGAGTCCGCGCTGCCGGACGGGTGTCAGAACGTCTATACCTTGGCGTGCGGATAAAAGCGGCTGGGCAACCACAGGGGGTCGCCCCTACACCCCTGGAGGGAGAGGGTGAGGGGGCTTCTGAGGGCAGCCTCGCCTCGCCGGGGTAGGGGCAATTCATGAATTGCCCCTACGGCACAAGCGCCCCCTCCAGCCCCCACCGTCACACGTCTTGAGTGGAGTGAAGCGTAGCGGTGGCGTGGTTTTTGCCAGGCCGGGAATCCTCGGACTATCCCCCGAGGGAAGTGATACGGGTCAGCCGAGGCAGGATTCTCCAAACTCTTGCCCGAGCGAACCGTGTAGGCTAGAAACAATACTTTCACGTTTCAGTTCACAACACGTAAAAACGGAGGGAATGCAGAATGGCCGCAAACGGAAAGTTTCCCTATAGCGGGGCGGTTGATGCCGACGGACATATCCTTGAGCCACCTGACACCTGGGAGAAGTATATTGATCCAAGATATAAGGACCGGGCCATCCGCCTGCGCACCAATGAAGACGGGCTGGAGGTCCTGGAACTGGATGGACGACCCGCCAAGTATTCTCAGCCGGGACAATTGGCCCAGTTCGGGGCGATGGGAAAAAAATCGGAAGAAGAAACCGCACCCCATCCGGACCGTACCTATGTGGGCGAAGCGCCCTTTGGCTCGATGTATCCCAAAGAGCGGCTGGCCCGTATGGATCAGGAGGGCTTGGAGAAAGCCATTATCTACCCCAGCATCGGCCTCTTATGGGAAACCGAAGAGGTTGAGGGCCTTGAGCTCCAGGCGGCCTACGCCGAGGCGTATAACCGCTGGGTGGTTGATTTCTGTTCCGATTCCGATGGCCGGCTGATCCCGATTGCTCATATCTCAATGGGGGACGGGAATGTAGCAGCCCAGGAATTGGAGCGGGCGGTGCGCGCCGGCGCCAAAGGCGCGTTCTTCGTGCCGTTTACGCCAACCAATAAATCTCACGCCCACCCGGACTACGACCCGTTCTGGGCCAAGGCCCAGGAACTGGATGTCCCGGTCGGCATCCACCCGAGCGGTGAGCCACCTTCCAAGCGGGTGCACCAACGCTTCAAGGATATGCAGAAATGGGCGCTGTGGCACTACAATGTGCACGGCGCGCAGGGGCCGCTCCAGGCCTTCACGGCGATGTTCCAGTACGGCTTGTTTGAGCGTTTTCCCAAGATCAAAGTTGTGGTGCTGGAATCGGGCGCGGGCTGGGCCGGCTATCTGCTCAACCGCATGGATGCGGTGTTTGACAGCCCCCTGGGCGATACCGTCAAGCTCAAAGAAAAACCCAGCTATTATTTTTACCGCAACTGCTGGATTTCCGGCGACCCGGACGAAAAAGCCTTTGGCCATGTGGTGGACTTCGTAGGCGCCGACAAATTCTTCTGGGCCTCTGATTTTCCGCATCCCGACCATCCGGACAACTATATGGACGAGCTGACCGAGCTGGTTGAGCCCATGTCCGAGGCAACGCGGCAGAAGGTCATCGGCCAGAACGCGGCGCAGGTCTACGGTCTGTAGGGAGCGGGCGATGAAGCTCGAATATCTGTGCGATTACACTGCAACCTTCATCACCCCGATCAGCGTCGGCAAGGGACCGCTCGGCGAGCGTATTGTAGCCGACCTGACCGGCGGCCACTTCGAAGGCCCGCGCATGAAGGGCAAGGTCCGGGCCAGCGGGGCCGACTGGGCTCTGGTCGGCCCGGACGGCAACCTGCGTCTCGACGTGCGGGCGGTCTTTGAAAGCGACGATGGGGCTGCGATCTACGTCACCTACCGGGCGCGTATGGAAGCCACCGAGGGTATTCGGAAAGCGCTTGCAGGCGGCGGCTCGACCAATTTCGGGGATAATTATTTTATCTCACAGATACAGTTTGAGACCGGCGACGAGCGGTATGCCTGGCTCAATAACCTGATGGCAGTGGGCGAGGGCAAACTCAAGCCCAACGAGGTGACCTATCGGGTGTATGCCGTCGTGCCGGATTAACTGTGTAGGGGCAACCCCCTGTGGTTGCCCTTTTCTGGACCCGAGCCGTTATCCCCCTCACCCCAGCCCTCTCCCCCAAGGGGCGAGGGGGCAAGAGGGAATCAGATTTTTATGCACACGCCTCCTGCCTCAGATGCTCTCTGAGCGTCTGGCCGGTATACTCCGTGCGGTGCAGGCCGCGTTTCTGTAACACCGGGACGACCGTATCAACAAATTCCGTAATTGAGCCCGGCATGGTCGAGGGGGTGATATTAAACCCGTGTCCGCCGGTCTCATCCAGGATCGCTTCCATCTGATCGGCGACCTGTTCCGGCGTACCGACAATTTGCGGACAGCCAATGGTCGCGCCGTAGATTTTACCGACCTCGCGCATGGTGAGCCGGTCGCGGCCCAGATCGCCCGATTGATACATCTTGGTGAATATCTCGAACAGCCCACGTATGCCTTCAATCTCAATATCTTCAACCGGCTGGTCCAGATCATATTGGGACAGATCGTGGCTGGTGTGACCCGACAGCAGGGCCAATCCGCCCTCGACCGGAACGCGCTCGTTGATGTCTCGCTGCTTCCGGCGCGCCTCCTCCTCCGTTCCGCCGACAATGGCCTGAATACCCCAAATAAATTTGAGACTAGCGGGATCTCTGCCGAGGTTTTTCACCCGCGCACGCATATCGTCCGCATAAGCTTTCATCGCCCGTGGCGTGAGTTGCACCCCGAACGCCGCTTCGGCATGCTTGGCACAGAAATCGCGCCCCGCGCCCGAGGCGCCAGCCTGAAAAAGAACCGGATAGCCCTGGGGCGAAGGGGAAACGGGCGAGATGCCCGGACAGGAGAACCACTTGCCCTTGTGATTGATGGGATGGACCTTGCTGGGGTCAACATACACCCCGGACGTTTTATCCGCCACGACCGCGTCAGCCTCCCAACTCTGCCACAGTTTGTGACAGACCTGCATATATTCGTCGGCGCGCTCATAGCGTGCATCGTGCGCAATCATGTTCTCCCAGCCCATATTGTGCGCCTCCCCAATATGGACGGAGGTGACAATATTCCACCCGATCCGTCCCTTGGTCAGATGATCGAGCGTCGAAAGTTTACGGACCGCCATATATGGCGGGTAATAGGTGGCGGACAGGGTCACGGCAAATCCGAGCCGTTCGGTTACCGTGGCCAGCATGGGAATCAGCAGGGTCGGATCATGAACCGGAAACTGAACGGCATGGACGAGAGCTTCATCGGTACGGGCGCGATAGTTGCCATAGGTGGCAAGCTGGTCCGCAAAAAATATGGCGTCAAACTTGCCTCGCTCCAGCGTTCTGGCAACGTCCTGCCACATGTCGGGTTGAGCAAAGGAGGAGCCGACCGTGCTGTCCGGATGGGTCCACGACCCGACCGTATGATTCATGGGGCTGTGAATCAGAAAAGCATTCAGATGCATAATGTTTTTCACGGTGCGGCTCCCCTGCGTTTTTATGCGCCCAGCATCTCTTGAGCTAACCCCTCTAGCTCCGCAATGACTTCCGCTTCCTGCAACTTGTTGAGCCAGATAATGGCGTGTTCCGCGCCGGCCTCTTCCAATGCCTGGGCCTGGTCGCGGCTGTGCAACTGTCCCGGCTGCCCAAAGGCGATAACGGAGATGGACTTGGGATCACGCCCGGCTTGGGCGGCCAGCTCGTTCAAGGTCTCGCGTCCGTGTCGAATCTCATCAGGCGAGGTGCTGACCGGCATCCAGCCATCACCCCACTCAACCGTCCGTTTGAACACATTCTTGGCCGAGCCACCCAGAATAACGGGCGGATGCGGCTGTTGGGCCGGCTTGGGAAAGCACTTGACCGCGGGAAAGTCGTAATACCTGCCGTGATATTCGGATTCGTCCGCAGTCCACAGCTCTTTCATCGCCAGGACCGAATCCCGGGTCTGGGTCCAGCGATGCGGAAAGTCTCCGCCCATGATCTCACATTCTTCTTTTTGCCAGCCGGCCCCAATACCAAACAGAAAACGTCCGCCCGAATAGTGGTCCAGCGTGGAGATCTCCTTGGCCAGTAACAACGGGTTGCGTTCCGGCACGAGACAAATCCCGGTGCCCAGCTTGATCTTCGTGGTCGTGGCCGAGGCCCGAGCCAGTGCCACAAACGGGTCGGAAATAATCCCGATTGTTCTCGGAATCGGCTGATCCGGAGCCATGGGATAGCCCACAGTAGTATGCACCGGCAGGATCGGATGCTCCGGGACCCAGAACGAGGCAAAGCCCAGTTCTTCGGCCTTTTTCGCCACAACCGCAGGGTCCGCCGACTCGCCGGACGTGAAACAGAATACGCCAATGTCCATATACTTTCCTCCTTACAATACTTTCCGTCGCCTTCTTCTGTACTCCGAACCGTTATGCAAGAAAACCCTGCACGGCATAGTAGCTCGCTCATATGTTATAGGCTGTCTTGCATAAGAATATCGAGCCAGTTTATATTAAAGTTCACCTATAATAACGGCTCAATGGGATTCTGTTATTAGGAAAACTTTAATTATGGGTAATCACCCAAGCGACTATGTTTATCGTGCGGGGGCATATAGGCGACAGCCAACCGGCTATCAGGCTTTCATCCCTGCGTCTCTGCCTCCCAATCCGCCCATCCAGATCACCGGAGAGTTGCAAGTGTTACTCTCTCAGGCCGCTCTCGCCCTGGGTCGTCTCGACGGGTCTATCCAGACACTGCCCCAGCCGGACTTATTCGTCCTCATGTACATCCGTAAAGAAGCGGTGCTGTCCAGCCAGATTGAGGGAACGCAAAGCTCGCTTCAGGACTTGTTAGCCGCCGAAGCGAGAATCTTCACTCCGAATCAACCGAACGATGTGGACGAAGTGGTGAACTATGTCGGTGCTATGAACCATGGCATCAGCCGCCTATCCGAACTCCCGGTTTCGATTCGACTGATCCGCGAAATCCATACTAAACTCCTCCAAGGGGTGCGGGGTTCGCACCTCACACCGGGCGAGGTGCGAACCAGCCAGAATTGGATCGGCCCCGCTGGCTGTACGCTTAATGAAGCTGTCTTTGTCCCGCCTCCGCCCCATCAGGTCATGCAGGATATGTCGCAATTGGAACGGTTTATCCATACCGATACCGAATTGCCGCTGCTGGTCAAAATCGGATTAGTGCATGCCCAATTTGAGACAATTCACCCCTTCCTTGATGGGAACGGCCGAGTGGGACGACTGCTCATTACCTTCTTACTCTGTGAGCAAGAGGTCCTGCTCAAGCCGGTTCTCTACCTGTCCTATTTCTTCAAACAGCACCGGCAACAGTACTACGAGGAATTGCAATCGGTACGCGACAATGGGACGTGGGAACAGTGGCTTACTTTTTTTCTGAGGGGCATTGTGGAAGTGAGCGGCCAGGCGACTGACACGGCACGGCGAATACTCGCTCTGCGTGAAGAGCATCGTCGTGTAATCACGGATAACTTTGGCCGTGCCGCTGGTAACGGTCATCGTGTGCTGGAATATATCTATAGACACCCTATTGTTTCGGTAGGTGACGTACAGGGCTTGACCGAAACAACCTATCCGGCAGCGAACGGTCTGGTCGCACGGCTGGTTAAACATGACATCCTACACGAGTTCACCGGCCAGTCCCGCAACCGGAGATTCATGTACAAGAGCTATATTGATCTGTTTCACGATACCGAACCGGAGGCTGGCATGTGATCACTAACCTTAAACCCTACCCCGCCTATAGGCGAGATTATGGAGGAGGGTAAAGAATGAAGCTCAATAAAATGTTCAAGAATGCCGGTTTGGAGAAGATAAAGTTGGGTCCCAAATGGCTCAGTGCGGAAATATCTTTCAAAACTCCTGACCGGGATGCTGCCTGGGAGCTGTATATTGAGATGCTGACCAGAATCATTACCCAGCCGTTACCGGTTGAAGCGGGAGACGAGAAGACGGCTTTGGATAGCGTGTATTCTCTTTTTCCAACGTCCCGAGAGATTTTCCGGCGGCGAGGACGCGGAACAATACAATTCAGCAAGATTGCCGTGCCCGTGTTGAACCAAGTGGTGCGGCCCTTTACTGCAAAGTGGCATAAGGAGAGTCTGGCGGGAGCTTTCGATAACGAAGTCAGGCGGAAGGAGTTTCGTGAAGAACTGGCGGTATTGCAGGACGAGTTGCGTAACTACAACCGTATGCTGGCAAAGATTGCTGGCGTGGAAGATTTAACCGATTTGGAACAGGAAGGAGAATAATAGCAGTGCCTCAAGCCCCGAGACATAAAGTATTTATCAGTTTTCATCATGATGACCAAAAGTACAAAGATCGATTTGTCCAGATGATGGAAGGGGATGTTGTGGATAAATCGGTCGAAGATGGCGACATAGATGACCGGAATAAAAAGGAAACGATTCGCCGGAGAATCCGCGACGATTTTATTGCTGACGCAACCGTGACGGTTGTGCTTATAGGTCCCTGCACTTGGCAGAGAAAGCACGTGGACTGGGAAATTGGTTCTAGTTTGAGGGACACTGAGAAAAATCCTCGATGCGGTCTGCTGGGTATCCTGCTTCCTAATCATCCGAATTTCGGATCAAAGACCTTTAATCCTTGCCTGATACCGCCAAGATTGGCAGATAACCGCACCAGGAATGATTCCTATGCACTTATCTCTGATTGGAACGGCCAAACTGTGAACATCCGCAACTGGATTCATCGAGCGTTTCAGAGAAGAGACGGAACTCCACCGAACAACAGTCGAGAGCAATTTAGCCGCAATAGAAGCGGCAATTGTTCAGCCGGTTGGTAGAATTCGATTCGTATATCTTCATGCGGAACAGAAAGGAAGGGGAGCCCGGGAGGGGGGGCTCCCGGACTCCATGGGGGAGGGAAAATTGGTAGACTCTACGTGCAGGTGGGGCAGTAAGCATCTTTTAAATAGCGCTTTAGTCTGTGGCACACATACAGTATGCATGTAAATTGCACACATGTCAAGTACATTTTGTTTCCTCTGTAAAAACAAATAGTTATAGAAGTATATGAATGGGGGAAAATCGTGCAATGCATTCTCCCGGCCCTCAGGCAGCAACCCTTCACCAAACAGTTTCGTGGGCCAATCGAGAGAAACGACGTCGGTCTTAACGGCTGAAATGAAGTCGAAAAATTGAACGCTTTAGTCTGTGGCACACATACAGTATGCATGTAAATTGCACACATGTCAAGTACATTTTGTTTCCTCTGTAAAAACAAATAGTTATAGAAGTATATGAATGGGGGAAAATCGTGCAATGTATTCTCCCGGCCCTCAGGCAGCAACCCTTCACCAAACAGTTTCGTGGGCCAATCGAGAGAAACGACGTCGGTCTTAACGGCTGAAATGAAGTCGAAAAATTGAACGCTTTACACTTATGAAGTCCTGTCCGGATTGTCGCAAACCCAATAGAGAACAGGCGCGCTTCTGCGGACACTGTGGGAAATCCCTGACTGCAGGCTCTCCTGTACAGGGTTGGAGATTCAACCCGTTCTTTCTTCTGGTGGGCCTCATAGGTGTAGTTATCGCGGGCACGGTCGTATCAGCCATCCAAGAGGACCTGTCTCAAGAGAATTTAAGAGTAAGCCAGTCATCTCCTGACGTGCTTCTCGAGCGTGTCCGTACCGAGCCGATCGATGTGCTCTCATATATGCGGGATTTCGAGCGTCGCACCCACGTCTTGGTGAACGAACACCGCATTGCGACCGGACTTCAGCCTCTTGAGTATAGCGAAGCCCTAGCGACGATTGCGCGACAGCATAGCCAAGCTATAGCCACCGGATATGAGTTCTTCAGTCACGACGGCTTTGAGGAACGCGAACGCATGGCCCAAGGATTTGTCCGACTCGAAACGTTTGCGGAAAACCTTGCCCTCAATAATTCCTCGCCTGCCAGTGCTCCGACGGACGCGGTCGTAGGCTGGCTGGACAGTCCGGGGCACCGGAAGAATATGGAAGGCCGGTTTAATTTGACCGGTATTGGATGTGCGCGGGGAAGAGACGGTGTATTCTACTTTACTCAGCTCTTCGGGTGGAAGTGAGGAGGGCTCACGGGACTTCCTCCTCTGCGAGGGTAGGGCGGGTCGATAAAACCCACCCTATGTCGCGAATGCGGCGATTACGCGCTCATCCCCATCAGGTCGGCAAAGTTCTGCGTATAGAATCGATCCAAGGTTTCCGCACTCTGTCCTTCCAGCGAGCGACCGAAACGACCCAGGGGGTCACGGCCACCTTCGGGATGTGGGTAGTCGCTGGAGAACATATAGAGGCGCGGGTCAGAGGCATTGATAATGGCCCCTACATCCTCGAACACAAACGGCGTAAAGCGGACCTGATCGATAATTTGCTGGCTGGGTGTGCGCTGCAAGTCTTTGAGTAAAGGCTCACTCCGACTCCAGATGCCTGCGACCAGGTCGAGACGGTCCAGCATGGACGGCACCCAACCGGCACCGAGTTCGATGACCCCACCGCGCAGTTCTGGAAAGCGTTCCAGCACACCGTCCAGCACCAGCGTAGACAGGAACTGCTCGGGCAGATGATGCAGGCCCATCATGTCTTTACTGCGGATGTTCTCACCGCCGCCGAGCCAGTCCTTGGGAATCGGACGGCCATTATTGAGCCAGCCCGGCTCGACTTTGAGTGCGGCTCCGCCCACATGCAGGAGGAACGGCACCTGATGTTCAACAAATCGGGCCCAGAGGGGATCAAGGTCGGTGTGACCGGGCGAATGTCCGTTGGCTAAGCGATGGGGAATCCATATGGCTTCCAGCCCCAGACTCACCGCATAGTCGAGGTCTGTAATCGACCGTTCCACATCGTCAATGGGGAGCAGACCCACACCGACCAGACGCTCGTCCACACAGAATTCGGCCATGGAGCGGTTATGCGCCCGACAGCCGCCATAAGCAATGTCGGGCGCAACGTCTGCGTCAAACAACATGGAGGTGCTTAGCGAGGAGAAGACAAACTGTTTGGTAAAACCCAAACGGTCGAGCGCATCCGTCCGTTCGGACGCGTCAAACGCGCCGAGCGCGTCGTAGCCCTTGGGGCCGCTGATCAGGCCGTCGCCCAGGTCTCGCAATTTCTGCGCTTCGTGTTCCGGGCGACCGTCGTTGACGTACTGGCTCACATGCTGAGCGAGCACCCCCGCGGCTTCAAAATTAAACGGGGGAAGCTGGTCGGCGACATCACGGTCAGCGTTGGCCGTCAGAAAGTCCGGCAGCTCCATGATATGGCTGTCTGCGTCAAAAAATATGCGTCCGGTTGCGTATGCCATCAGGACTCCTTCGTCTGGATTGGATTAGCCAAGACCATTATCAATTTTAGCCAACGGAAGCTAGCGAACTCCAGGTTATTCTGTTTTGCTTTTCTGCCTAATGGAATAAGGTAGCGCGGCAGACTTGGACATAGATTGTCCTCAGGAGCACATTCATGATTGAAACCGTTTCCCCAGAAAGCGTCGGGCTGAGTAGCATCCGCCTGAACCGTATCCCCGAGCATCTCAAGGGCTATGTCGATGACGGGAGAATTCCCGGTTATCTGGTGCTGGTGGCCCGGCGTGGCCAGCCAGCTTATCTGAATCGTTACGGACTACGCGATGTAGAAGCACAGACAGCGGTTGAAGAAGACACCATTTTTCGTATCTATTCCATGACCAAGCCCATCACCAGTGTGGCGCTTATGACACTGTATGAACGAGGATTGTTTCAGCTCGATACCCCGGTGTCAGCCTTCATTCCTGAATTTGAACACCTGGAAGTCTTTGAATCCGGAGATGCTCAGCAGTACCACACCACGCTGGCTGAACGTGAAATAACGATCCGCGATCTGCTGACACATACAGCCGGTTTCACCTACGGCTTTATGAACGTTCATCCGGTTGACGCTCTGTACCGCGCCCAAGGAGTTGAAGGGTCGAGTTCCAAGGGAAGTTTACACGACATGGTGCAAAAGCTCAGTACACTCCCGCTGCTTTTCTCTCCGGGAACGCGCTGGAGTTATAGTGTGGCCACTGACGTGTTGGGATATCTTGTTGAGCTGCTGTCAGGGCAGTCGCTCGCTGCCTATTTCAACGACCATATTTGGGAGCCGCTGGGTATGCGGGACACTGCCTTTGCGGTTGCGGATGAAAATGTCCCCCGCTTGGCCGCAAACTATGAGTATCAAAAGGGGGGCTTTCGTCTCATTGATAGCCCCACGAAGAGCAGGTATCGCGGACAGCCGACGTTTCTCTCAGGCGGGGGCGGGCTGGTCTCAACAGCCAGTGACTATCTCAAGTTCTTACTCATGCTGAGAAATAGAGGCGTATTGAACGGTGAACGCCTCCTTGGCCGCAAGACCGTTGAACTCATGACCGTGAATCACCTGCCGGGCAATGCTGATCTGAGTCGTATGGGCCAGAAGGTGTTCAGTGAGATGCCTTTTGATGGGATTGGGTTCGGTCTGGGTTTTTCCGTCACGCTTGATCCGGTCAAAGCCCAGATTCTCGGCTCACCCGGTGAGTATTCATGGGGTGGGGCTGCCAGTACAACTTTTTGGGTTGATCCAGTGGAAGACTTGATCGTCATCTTTCTCACGCAACTGATGCCGTCCTCTTCGTATCCGATCCGGCGTGAGCTGCGGGTTTTGACGTATCAAGCGGTTGTGGAGTAGATTGGGAAAGCGCGGGAAGCGAGACCGCCCGCGGGGAGTGAACGACGCAAACCAGGAGGGACGCCATGGACCCGCATCCGTATATCGTAGAGCCCTCAACCGTACCGTGGAAAACCTTAGCCCTTGAGGGCGGGGGGGAAACCCAGCTTCAAATGTATTTGAAAGGGAGAGACGGTGGACCCGAAGCCATACGGGCGCAAATCTCGGAAGGCTATACGGTGGAACCGCATTTTCATTATGCGGCGCAATTCCAGGTTCTGCTCGCCGGCTCAATGGCCTTCCCGCTGGTCCGGCTGGATGCACCGGCCGTACACTACACGGAACACAATACACCCTACGGTCCGTTCAGGGTCAGTGGCGGGCACGACATGCTCGTGCTGCACGCCAAGCCGGGTGGCGTGGCTGTCATGCGCGACAAAAAGCGGCGCTGGCAGGCCAACGTCCGCGGCCGCGAGCTGACGCGCTGCGCGCATGAAGTCGAGTGGCAGCCCATGCCCGGCTGTCCGCACGCACGACGCAAGCTGCTGATCCCACCGAGCTTCGGCCCCACGGCCGAGCTGGTTGCGTTTCCGGCGGGCGTTGAATTTACTCCCCCGGTTCCGGAGTATGGCCGGTATGAGGTGGTCTATGCCGGTTCTGCCTCGCTTCTCGGCGGACGGCTGGAACCGAAAGCGCTCCGTTTCATTCCGGGTGGAGAACAGGCCACGCCGTTCACCGCCGGTCCTGAAGGGGTGAGTATGATTTTCGTGAGCTTTGACCAGGACGCCAACTATAGCGACGCGGGTAGTACAGAAGACGCGCTGGACCGCATGGAGCAGTAAACGGCAAGAAGGAGAACAAGAACCATGAAAGCAGAAGAACTCCGCACCCTCCAGGCTCCGCTCAAGCATGCCTATAAAGACGCGCCCGAAAAGGCGGTGGTAACGCTGAATGCCGAAGGGCGGATTGGTGAAGGTATTACCTGCCGTGTTGAAACGGGTAAGGCATTGGTCGAAGCCGGGCTGCACCCGGCAACTGGCGGGGACGGGCTGGCGGCCTGCTCCGGCGATATGCTGCTGGAGGCGCTCGTGGCGTGTGCCGGCGTGACTCTGCAGGCCGTGTCTACGGCGATTGGGGTGGAGCTTCGAGACGGCAAGGTAATCGCGGAGGGCGACCTGGATTTCAGGGGGACCCTCGGAGTTTCAAAAGAAGCTCCGGTCGGCTTTCGTGACATTCGCCTCCGATTTGATCTGGACACGGATGCCGATGCCGAACAGTTGGCAACCCTGATTCGTCTGACCGAACGCTACTGTGTCGTCTTTCAGACCATCCAGAATAAACCGGACCTCAACGTCTCGTATAGCGTTGTATGAGAGGAGCAGGCGGCCAGCTTGCTCACGGTATGGATACCGCCCGCTATCACGTGGCTCTCCTCACGCTGGTGACCTTTATTCCAGGTATCTTGTTCTGGCCGTTTGCTCACGGCCTGGTCCACAGATGGCGACAACTCGGGCTTGTGATCTCATACTCCGTGCTGGGGGCGGTGCTCATTGTCATCGGCGCTGGCGTCTTTGTGCTGCGGCAGACGCTCCTGGCCGTCGAGTTCGGCCCGTCCGGCTGGTTGGGCTGGCCGGCCTTGCTGTGCTTTGTCGCCGCCGTAGTGGTTGAGGTGCAGTGCCGAAAACATCTGACTCTGCGCACTCTGGTCGGCATTCCCGAACTGTCGCCCACGCCGACCAGTCAGCCGCTCTTGGACCAGGGTATCTATGCGCGGTTGCGACATCCTCGTTATGTTGTCGTGATCTTGAGTGTCTTCGCGCTTGCGCTTTTTACAAACTATCTGGCCGTGTATCTCCTGTGTCTTCTCGCCGGCGTTATACTGTATGGCATCACGTTGATGGAAGAACGTGAACTGGTCGAACGCTTTGGGGAGGCATACGAGCAGTATCAACGTCGGGTACCACGTTTTATTCCCAGGATTCCCAAGCGGTAAAGGGAGGACTATGGAAAAGTCGGTTCAATTTTACAGTGAAAGTGTCCCCATGGCGGGCGTCCTTTTTCTGCCCGAGAATAGCCCTTCCGATAGGCCAAGACCCGGCATTGTCATATGCCACGGCTTTACCGCGGTAAAAGAAGTCATGTTGCCCGATATTGCCCGGCGCGTGGCTCAGGCCGGGTATGTTGTCCTGACGTTTGACTACCGTTTCCTGGGTGCGAGTGGCGGAGAACCCCGGCGCCAGATCATCCCTATGCGGCAGATCGAAGATATCCAAAATGCGGTCACGTTCATGCAGCAGCAGCCTGAGGTCGCCCCGGACCGGGTTGGACTGCTCGGCGTCAGTCTCGGTGGGGCCAACGTCAGTTACGCTGCCGGGGTAGAAGAGCGGGTCAAAGCCACGGTGAGTGTCTGTGGCATTGGCGACTGTGGGCGTTGGACGCGTGACGCCTGTCATTTCTGGGAATGGCAGGCATTACTCCGACGCCTGGAAGACAACCGACGCGAGCGTGTCCTGACCGGGCGGGAGCAATATGTGCAAGCCAGTGAGATTGTGCCTGAGCCGGAGAGTACGGCCGCCCTGTTTGCTCAGATTCTCGACCAGTATCCGCAGTGGAGCCGGGAGATTACGCTGACCTCGGGTGCAGCGTTGATTGCGTATCGACCCGAATCCGTCGTGCATCAGATATCACCCCGCGCGATACTCTGGCTGCACGGCGACGCGGATGAGCGCGTATCCATGGAAGAGTCACAGTCCATGTATGAAAAGGCCGGAGAGCCCAAGAAGATTGTGATTCTGCCCGGTCTTGGCCATAGTGACATTCTCTCTGGCCCTGGGCTTGACCAGAGTCTGCCGCTCATCAAAGAATGGTTTGAAACACATCTCTAACGAGGAAACCGCATGCGTCAGGTCCGGTGGGATATTGTACTCTTCCTCATGCTCGGCTTTTGCTCTGTCATGCTGTGCTCAACGCAAGTATTGTCTCAGGAGTGGGGCAAAGTTTTTAATCCGTATACGGGTCAGTGGGAAGACCTGAACCCGCCAGCTCCTGCCCCATCAACGCCTCAGTCAGAGACGGCTCCTGTGGAGACCGCTGTGGACGTGCTGCCGCGACCTACCGGCCCTGCCGGAGTGACAGCGGAAGCACCACCGCCGGAACCGGACTACACGCCTGAGGAAGCGGCTCTGCAAATACTGCAACACGAAACCGATGAGGCCACCAAGTGGGTATATGAACGCCCGGACTGTCCGAGCCTGCACTACCACAAGCCCCTTAAAGGAAAAGACGTGTGCTCAAATCCCCTTGGAGACGATGTTGCTATCAGTTGCCCTGATGGAGCAACACTTCTGACCGACTATCATTCAGCTGGGAGTGACGCTTGCCGCAGTGCGCGGTCTTTTTGAGGCGCGGTTCGTTACCCCTGCTGCGCACTGGTAGCGGTGGCAGTTCGGAGGGTTTGTAAGGCGCTGTGAGAGAAGAGCTTGCCACCGACAACCACTGCCGCAATTTTCTGGGTGTTGGTGATATCCTCCAAGGGATTCGCTTCGAGCAAGACGAGATCGGCAATCTTGCCCACTTCGATGGTGCCAAGCCGGTCTTGTTGGTCAAGGTACAGGGCAGGATTGCGGGTCGCGGTCTGTAATGCCTCCATGGGAGTCAGGCCGGCCTCGACCAGGAGGGCTAATTCCTCGTGTAACGATGAACCGGGGAAGACATACGGGGCTGGCGTATCGGTTCCGGCCAAGAAGGGTACGCCCGCTCTGTGCGCCGTTTTGATCAAATCAAACAGCGCCTGGAAATACTGCTTGCCCGCTGCAATATCCTCGGCAGAGCGGCCTGCGAGCAAGCGCTCTTCCTTCGTCACACGCCAGGCCGCAACCCAGGAGGCGGGAATATAGTCCAGGCGCGGGTCAGCCGGAAATGTGTTTTCGTCAATATGCGATAAGCCCCGCATCCACACGATCGTTGGGCACTGCCACATGCTCTTCTGGGCGAGGCGCGCAAACAGCGCTTCTTCTTTCTCTTTACTCTGGGTACCGAGGAGGCGTTGAACGGGTTCTTTTTTTTGGAACAGATCAAAAATCGACACCGTCTGGAGCAGTTCTTCCTCCACTGTTGAGCTGCTTTTGAGCCAGCCAATGAAGTGCTCCATGCTGTGTTGTCCGGCCTCGGATGCCTCCGTGGCAGTGATCTGATCCGGCAGATGGCCGGCAACACGCAAGCCGTGCTGTCGGGCTTCCTGCATGACGGCGAAATAGGCGTCGCGCGGAATGAGCGACTGGACTTTGATAAAGTCCACCCCTTGCTGCTTGAGCTCTAATACGGTTTGGCGCCCTTCGGTTGCATTGTGCACACTGACCGATTGGGGGAAGGGCGGATTGGGGCCATCCAGCATGGGCCCAGAGGCGATAATGCGGGGACCGACCCGCTTGCCTGCCGTAATCTCTTCACGCCACTGGGTGAGGGCCGCCAAGTCGCCGCCCATATCACGAATGCCCGTGACTCCGTGGGCGATGAGCAGCGGCAGAAAAATATCCCTGCTTCCCGGATACGTCTCAATGTCGGCGATATGGGTATGCATATCCCACAGGCCGGGTATGAGAAAGTGACCTGCGGCATCGAAAACGTGGGCACCTGAGGGGATCGCGACCGTCCCGGTTTTCCCCAGGGCGCTGATACGATCCTGAATGATCACAACGGTCATGTCGGGCTGGGCTGGCGTCCCAGTCGCATCTATCACCATTACGTTGGTAAAGACGACCGGAGCGAGGGGGGAAGGATCGTCCTGCTGCGCTTGAAGAGCGTGTATACTCACCGCCAACAGGAATGGGATGAGTACAAGCGAGTGTTTCATTCTAGCCTCCTCCAAACCCTCTCATTTGTGGTGACTCTTTTCTCTTTACTCCTACACTTCTTTCCTCCTATACTCCAGTGAAAACAACACAAGGAGGACGCAATGGCCCAGACTTTTGAAAAGCAGAGTGTGACAGACGAACTCGCGCAACAGATGGTAGCCGCGGCTGTTGCCAAAGCAAAGGAACTTGGGGTGCCCCAAGTTGTCGCCGTACTGGACGAGAGTGGGCTGCTCAAGGCGTTTTGCCGGATGGATGGAACGCCGTTAGTCAGTATCGAGGTGTCTCAGAACAAAGCCTACACTGCCCTTTTTGGGATGCCGTCGCACGAGTTTTTTAACTTTATTAAGGATGATCCGGCGCTCTTGGCAGGGGTGCCGCATATTCCGCGCATTGTGACCTTTGGCGGCGGTTTGCCGATCCAAATTGGGGATAGAGTGGTCGGAGCAATCGGCGTCAGTGGCGGTTCGGTTGAACAAGATATCGAATGCGCCCAAGCCGGACTCGGCGCGCTTGCGTAGCAGCAGCGGGGGACAACTCTTGCAATTGCGACGCATTCCGTTGCAGGATGGGGAGACTCGTCAACATCTTGCACCAAGGACATGAACCGGGTGGCTACGGGGAGGATGGCATGTAACCGCAACTGGCTCCCATGAGCCAAAGGAGGGATCATATGGCAGAGTACGATCTGCTTATCAAGAACGGCACGATCATCGACGGATTGCAGGTGCCTCGCTATCGAGGCGATATTGCAATTCGTGACGGTAGAATCGTTGCCATGGGGAATATTCAAGACACGGCTACGCGGGTGCTTGATGCGACCGGCCTGATCGTCGCACCAGGGTTTATGGATATCCATACCCATTACGATGCGGCGCTCAGCGGCGGCACGGCCTGGGACCCGTATGCCACCCTCTCCGGCTGGCACGGTGTGACCACGGTGGCGATCGGGAACTGTGGCTTTGGTTTTGCGCCGGTGCGGCCGGAAGATCGTGACCGGGCGATGCGCCGGATGGAGCGCACCGAGTCCATTCCGTTGTCCTGTATGCAGGCCGGCATGCGCTGGGACTGGGAGACCTTCCCTGAATATCTGGACAGCCTGGACCGTGGCGGGCTGGGCATCAATGCCGCCTCACTCGTGCCCTACTCTCCGCTGCGCGCCTGGGTATTGGGCAACGATGCGGCGCGGGACCCGGACTATAAGACAACCCCGGATCAGATTGCAGAGCTGAAACATCTGTTGCGGGAAGGCTTGCAGGCCGGCGGCTTCGGCTTTTCCGCCAGCTTCAGCATGGCGAATCGCGACTATGATGGCGGCTATCTCCCGACCCATGTGGCACCGCGTGAAGAGTTTCTCGAAATGGCGTCCGTCATGCGCGAGTTCAACCGCGGCTCTATCGAGTGGACAATGGGCCATGCCTTGCAGGGGCTCGGGATGGACTTCCTATTGGAGTTGGCCAAGACGAGCGGCCGACCGGTGAACTGGAACGCGATTATCCACGATCCGTCCTCACCCAATACCTGGCGTGAGCAATTGGCCTGGACCGAGCGGGCGAACAGGGAAGCGCCGGTCCTGCCGGTCAACATCTGTATGCCGATTGAGTTTGAGTTTACGCTGGAGACCATGGGCTTGTTTGACCAACTGCCGGCCTGGAACGAGGCCACGGTCGGTACCCTGGAAGAGCGCCGGATGAAGTTGGCCGACCCCGGTCGGCGGGCGGCTCTCAAGGCCGATATGGAAAAGGCCCCGACCGTCATGCCGGGCGAGCATCCCGACGGTGAACAGGGTCAACTGCGGATGTTCCGCTGGGATGAGACGTTTATCGATGATGTCCATCTGGAAAAGAACGCCCATCTCAAGGGCCGCACCGTTGCGGAAATGGCCCAAGAGCAGGGCAAACACCCGATCGACGCGCTGCTCGACCTGTCGGTGGAAGAGGAACTCAAGACCGAGTTTGCCATGCAGGGCTTCATCAATAACGATGAAGAAGCCCTGAGCACCATTCTCAAACACCCGCTCTGCCTGGTCGGAGCCTCCGATGGTGGCGCGCATACCAAGTTCCTGACCCTGGGCCGCTATCCGACCCACTTCCTGACCCACTGGGTGCGCGACAAGCAGATCATGAGCCTGGAAGAGGCGCACTGGCGGCTGTCGACCATGGTTGGCTGGGCGATAGGCATCCGGGACCGGGGCTGGCTGCGCGAGGGCATGCCCGCGGACATCGTGGTGTACGATCTGGAAAAGCTGGCCGTGCGGCCGATGGAGACGATTAAAGACCTGCCCGACGGCGACTGGCGGCGGGTCCAAAAGGCGGACGGCTATCGGTATTCGATTATCAATGGGCAGATTACGTTTGAAGACGGTCAGTGCAGCGGAGCCCTGCCGGGCAAGATGCTGCGCAGTTATGATATGGTCGCCGGATAACGCATAAAGAAGTCAGCGACTCACCCTCGGTTTGCACCGAGAACAAAACGCCGGGTTTCGACCCGGCGTTTTGGTATGCGGCGAGCATTCCGCTTCTTTGTCTCTCAAGGAGGATTGTGGAGCATGACGGATTCGGAACAACGAGTGATTGACGCGCTTGAGAAACTCGGGCTGCCCTTTGAACGGATACGCATAGACCCGGCCCATGCCGATACGGCCGTGTTTTGCGCTCAGTATGGCTATCCGCCGGAGACGTCCGGCAACACGATCATTGTGGCCTCCAAGAAAGAGCCCAAGAAGTTTGTGGCCTGTGTGGTCCTGGCCACAACCCAGCTCGACGTCAACAAACGGGTGCGCAAACTCATGGGCGTGTCCAAAGCCTCGTTTGCCTCGGCCGAGGAGATGCAGGCGCTGACGGGGATGGAAGTCGGCGGCGTGACGCCGTTTTCGCTGCCTGCGGATATGCTCTTATACGTTGATACGCGGGTGATGGAGCTGGAAAGTGTGATCCTGGGCGGTGGTGGGCGCAGTCTCAAGATCGGGATTTCGCCGGAAGTTTTCTACAAGCTGGGGGCCGAGGTGGTCACAGATTTGGCTATGCGGCGACCTGGGGGAGAGACGGAAGCATAGACGGGCGGACTCCAGCCGTATACCAGAACAAGGGGAGGAAGAGCATGAGTATTTTTCACATGTATACAGGGGACGACGGCCAATCGCATATTGAGGAGCCGGCGTTGAGTGCCCAACCGAGCCAGGAGACGCCCCAAGCGACCCAGGAGATTTTCTTTCGAGAACTCCCGGCCGGAACCGCTATGGATTGGCATAATGCCCCCCGCCGACAGTATGTGATCGTCTTGAAAGGCCAGATGGAAATCGGCTTTAAGGACGGATCGGTCCAGCGCTGTGGAGCGGGGGATGCCGTGCTCGCCGCAGACCTGACCGGTAGCGGGCACACGACCCGTGTGGTCGGAGACGGTCCGGCGGTGGTCGGTGTTGTGCCGGTGGCCGACTGACTTTTAGACAGACATGGAACATGACAGCACCCTGCGCATCTTTGACGGCGCGGTGGCGATTATGACCGGTGGGGCCTCGGGCATTGGGCGTGCGCTGAGTGAGGCGCTGGGCCGGCGCGGGGCGTCTGTTGTCTTAGCCGACCGTCAGGTAGCGCTTGCCCAAGAGGTCGCAGACGGCATCCAGGAAAGGGGCGGTCAAGCGTCCGCGGTTGAACTGGACGTTACGGACTTCGCCGCAGTGGACCAGCTCGTCCGGGCGACGACCCAAGATCAGGGCCGGCTGGACTATATGTTCAACAATGCCGGCATCGCGATTGGGGGAGAGGTACGGGTCTGTCAGATTGAGGACTGGGACAGTGTCCTGAACGTCAATCTGCACGGTGTGGTCAACGGGGTGCAGGCGGCCTATCCGGTTATGCTCAGCCAGGGCTGCGGTCATATTGTCAACACCGCTTCCATGGCCGGTCTGCTGCCCATGCCAGCGGCCGTCAGCTATGCGACCACAAAACATGCGGTGGTCGGTCTTTCCAAATCCCTCCGGGTTGAAGCCGCGTTGTATGGTATCCGTGTCAGTGTGCTCTGCCCTGGGTTTATCCGGACGCCCATCCTGCATGGTGGGAAATACGGCAAGAACCTGCAGCCCGTGCCGCCGGAGGTCCAGGAAAAATTCATCCGGCAATACCGGCCTATGGCCCCGGCTGTGTTTGCTGAAAAAGTGCTGGACGCGCTTGCCCGGAACAAAGCGTTGATCATTGTTCCGGGCTGGTGGCGGCTCTTCTGGTGGCTCAGTCGTCTCTCACCAGCCTTGGAACTTTCTCTCGCCCAACGCAGCTATCGGTCGGCGCGCAAGGCTATGCAGTCTGAGACAGACGCCTAGCGTGGGCGGTAAGGCCAAGTCAGGCGACCTGCTCAGCCCCGTTGGTATGTGTCTCCGACAGCGGACATACCCCGCCTCTTTCTAAGCCGAGCGCGCGAATAAAACGCCCATAGCCTACAAAAGCCGTAATCCGAAACCCGAGGTCTATAATCTCCGGCTCGGTAAAGTGCTGGCGCAGTTCGTCGAACAGCTCTGGTGACGCCTGGGTATGATCTCCGGCTAACACGTCGGCATACCGGACGGCAGCCCTTTCGCGCGGGGTGAGAATCGTGCTGTCCTGATAGATTGACAGTTCACCGATTTGTTCTTCCGTCAGACCTTGTTGCTTTGCCAAAGCAACGCGTCCGTTGATTCAAAGGGCGCAGTCGTTGCGCTCCGCAACCTTCAGGCGTACCAGCTCGGTCAGCTTCATATCGATGCTGCCGCGGGTCTCAAAGATGAGCGGAAAGTAATAGTTGGCGAAAGACTTGAAGACCTCAGGCGCATGGGCGAATGCCTGCAAGAATGCCGAGCCGCCATACTCCTTATCATAGGTCTGCATGATCTGCTGAACCTCAGGGTCGATCTGCTCAAACGGAACTGGACTGACATGCGCCATAACGCTCCCTCCTTCTCAGCCTGTGTGTACTCCTTCTGGGGGTGGGGAAGCAAGGGGAACTTTTCAGTATTTCTGGTCTCGTGACGCCAGGACCGGAATAGTCTATGAAAGACGAACCCGTGTATATTACCGCACGCATCTCAAAGGAGGGCGTATATGGATAAGAAGATTGGCTTTATCGGTCTGGGCGCTATGGGTAAGCCTATGGCCACGAATCTTGTCAAGGCCGGATTTAACCTGACGGTGTATGATATTCGTCCTGAGCCCATGCAGGAACTCGAAAAGCTCGGGGCCAAGGCGGCGCGCTCGGCGCAAGAGGTCGGGGAACAGTGTGACATTATAGAGACCATAGTGGTCGATGATGCGCAGGTCGAAGAAGTTGTCTTTGGTACGGCTGGCAATGGGGTGTTAGCCGCAGCCCGTCCGGGCTCCATTATTGTGATTCATAGTACCGTTCATCCCAAAACCTGCCAGCGGATCGCGGCGGCGGCCAAAGAGAAAGGCGTGGGTGTCCTGGATGCCTGTGTGAGCGGAGCGGAGTCCGGCGCCCGGGCCGGGACCCTCTCAATCATGATCGGTGGGGAGGCCGCCCTGGTAGAGACCTGCCGTCCGGTGTTTGACGTTATTGGTCAGACGCTCTTTCACGTCGGTGATGTGGGGATGGGTGAGGTGGCCAAGATCGCGAACAACCTCATGGTGATTGTCAATCAGCACAGTACGCGCGAGGGCCTGCGGCTTGCTCGGCTCGCCGGAATCGAGCCGAAAAAGATGCTTGAGGTCATTATGGCTAGTTCGGGTGATAGCTGGGCCGCTCGGAATTGGGAGCTACTACGTGACCTCGCCGTAGACTATCCTGGTGGGCCTGCGGGTATGGCGAAAGTCGGCTATAAAGACATCTCTCTGGCGGTGACCGTCGGCCATGACGTTGGGGCGGCGCTGCCGATGACCGCTTTGGCATCGCAGTTGATGGAGGGCCTGTTTCTGAAAGAAGATTGAGCCGTTTCGATTCAGATGTCCAGGCCGTATAGCCGCGCCGCGTTGCCGGCCACCATTTGATAGACCTCCGCCGCGGGCACTCCGGCAAAGTCTTTGTCGATCTGTTTCTGAGAGTAGGGAAAGGTCCCTTCTGTATGCGGATAGTCCGCACCCCACATGAGCCGATCAATGCCGAGCATTTCGCGGGTCAGGATTCCGGCCCGATCATCTTCAAAAGTGGCCCAGAACTGGCGCTGAAAATAGGTGCTTGGAGCCGCATCAAGCCGAGGCTCCATCCAACGCCGGTGATCCTGCCACCAGTGATCCATATAAGTCAGCACGGAAGCAATCCAGCCGACTCCGCCCTCGACAATAACAAAGCGGAGTGTGGGATAACGTTGGGGGACGGCACTCCAAATCAGATCGGCCATAGCCCGCATGGTCATACCGACCTTGCCGTCAACGAGGCCCACGCCAAAGCCAATCCGCTCGAACTTGACCAGCAGCTCCTCTCCCGTGCCTGTACCGGCGTGGGCAGAAATAGGCAGGTTCAGATCCTGTAGCGTCGCCCACAGTGGCTCATAGTCCGGATGGGCGTACGGGCGTTCCTCCACCTCAGTTGGAATGGATACGGAACGGAGCCCTTTCTTGGCCACCCGCTCAGCTTCTTCGCAGGCCCATTCAATCGGTCCGCGCAAGGGTAAGAATCCAGCGCCTAAGAGCCGGTTCGGGGCGGTCGCGCAGAATTCGCTCAGCCAGTCGTTATACACCCGCATGACTGCTCGTTGGTATGCTGCGTCACGAATATAAAAGAAGTGCAGGCCCAACATGCCGGGGTAAATCACCTCGGCCTGGATATGATCCAAGTCCTGGTCGGCCAAACGCGCCTGTGGGTCCCATGCCCCGGGCCGCGTGTCGGCGTGCCGATGTCCGAGAGAAGAAGTGATGGCTCCGGCAATTTTATCTTCTATCATGACGCCTTCGAGGCCCACCGGAAGGGGCGCCAGGCCGTCAATCACGTAATAGTCGGCGTCCGGGCGCGACTCGACCCTCGGTGCCCGGTCGCGAAAGCGTTTGTCCATCCTGGTTGTCCACAGGTCGGCCGGCTCAACAACGTGGCCGTCGGCAGAGACATAACCATCCGGTACTTCTATCGGCATACAGAATCTCCCTTTTGGAATAGGGCATAGGCAAGGCTTCGGTCGCTGTCAAGTTGAGAATCTGTCCGAACCGGAGAACAATTCAAAAACAATGGTGTGCTTCTGCTGGAGGTAGACAGAGGTCCCAGAGTTTCTTGCCTATCCAGAACCGTTTCAACACACGCCCGCCGGCGATAGCAAGCCGTCCCGATTTGACACACGGGCAGGCATAGTACCAAAGTGTCATATATGGAAGTACTCAGCGGAGCGCCTATACCACTCGGAAATGGTCGAAAACGTACAATTTAAGGAGGAAAAATGATTACGCTCTACCATGTCCCCGGCGCGCGCTCGACGCGTTCTCTCTGGCTGTTGCATGAACTTGACGTTGAGTTTGAGCTGGTTGAGATGGCCTTTGATCTCAAGGTGCTGCGTGCGCCTGAGTATCTCGCTATCCATCCGCTCGGCCGAGTTCCCTGTCTGGTCGACGCGGGACAAACGATTTTCGAGTCGGGCGCAATCGCGCAGTATTTATGCGAAAAATACGACGATGGCAGGCTTGGTCGTGGCCCGGATCATCCAGAGCGGTATGAATGGTTGCAGTGGATCCACTACGCCGAAACCGTCGCCGTTCATGGCGCCAGCCTGGTCCAGCAGTCAGTCTTCATTCCTGAAGAACAACGTTCGCCTATTGTTCAGAAATTAGAATCGCGTCGATTGGAAAAGGCGGTTGAGGTGTTGGATAACCACCTCAAAGATCGGGACTACTTGCTCGCCAGTGGATTTTCCGCCGCCGATGTGAACGTCGGCTATAGTATCCACCTGGGAAACCAGTTTCTCAGCTTTGATGCGCTCCCCACGGCGATGCAGTATTACGACCGGCTGAGAGAACGCCCAGCCTTTCAGGCCTCGGTGCCGAAAAAGGAAGAATAAAGCAGGGGCGGGCCAGAGCGACCCGACCCTGCGCGTTGGTTTGCTACGCGCCCGGAATAATAGACATGACGAAATTGGCAGTGTTCGCACGCGCCTCGCGGGCTGCTGTATACTCCGGAGAATTGAAGAAGTCCTTCGCGACTTCGACCGACTCAAACTCGATAATGAGGGCGAGTGGGGCAGCCCATTGGCCCTCGACTGTGTCCGGTGCTCCCCGACCGAGAATCTTACCCTTGTATTTCTGCACGGCAGGGAGAGCAAGTTTTTGGTATTCGGGAAACTTCTCGGGATTCGTAATCTCTGCCTGAACGATCATGTATGCTGACATGTGATATCTCCTGTATTCCGAATTGCTTCACCCTGTATGTCTCAATTCTACAGCGGTGGCAATAGCCGGGCGTCTTGGAAGCGTTTGAAGCACGCCCGGAAATTGTCCTCCGTATCCAGGCATTCGTGAAAGCCGGCTTGCCGCAGTTTGATGGTACTCACCAGCATGGGCGGTGGAGACTGATTTCTGCTGCCATAACCGAATGTGAAATCAGCCAGAATAAAGGACTGCCCCACAAATTCTTTCAAGCTGGTGGGGGCGCGTAGAGCGTACTTCTTGACAATAGCCGCCCACTCGGCTTCATGTTTGGGCATCTCTTCCGCAAGAGACAGTGGCTCCGGTGGGCCGACCTCCATACCCAGAGCATCGGCAATGGCGGGCCACACGTTTTGCCACACAAAAACATCGCCGTTTGTGATATTAAAAATTTCGTTCTGCGCGTTCTCAGCCATTCCGGCCCACTCGCACGCCCGGGCCAGCATGCCGGCATCAATCGCCTCGACCACAAAGGGCGGGCCGCCGGGGAAGGACAAGGGCAGTCCGGCCTCCTTGCGCAACGCAGCATACACGCCCAGAGCAGGAATGACGTTCATATTGCTGCCTAGCGATTGGCCCAGGATGAGCTGTGGTCGCCAGACTGTCCAGTGCCAGTTTTTACCAGGCTGCCGCTCGCGCAAATAATCTTCTTGCAGAAAATAGAAGTTCTCGTGTTGATGGCGCGGCCGGCGTTCGCGGGCCGGAACGGGAAAGGGTTCAATATGGACGCCATACGCCTTTGTGCCTTGGAGCAAGGAGACGTGCTGAAGGTCCTGTGCGACGGCTTCGAGTGGAGAGAAAAGATTGTCCAGCATGGCCAGATTGGTTTCCATTTGGTCTTTCTGAAACCAGCCTTCAACCAGCCCCGGCTTTTCGTACAGCGCCGCATAGATCAGATGGGTCACGTCCGACATGCGGCCAAAGACTTCCGCACAGCGGGCCGTATCCGTCAGATCGACCGAGATGACCTCAGCGCCTTCGAGCCCGTCAGGGATACGGCGTGAAACCCCAACCACGTCCCAGTCGTCCTGCTGCGCGAAGTGCTCGACTGCGGCGTAGCCAACCAAACCGGACGCGCCCGCCACTAACATCTTCTTCTTGGGCACGGAAATTCCTCCTTCAGAACGGATCAGGCCAAATGGTGAAAACTCAGCGAAAACATTCTGCCAGCCCGACCGCGGCTAACCAGCCTTGTACGGTCCGGCGTTCTTCTGGGTTGATTTGATGCGCAATGCGGTTGACGAGCATGTGCCGGGATAACTCGGGATAGGGACGGGAGAGGTAGCTGACCTCTTCTGCATAGGTTGTCACAACAAAGGCTTTCGTGCCGCTGGCTTGGGCCTGGGAGTTCGCCAGGATGTAGGGCTTATAGGTTGTTGGCATTTCCGCGAGTATCATTTGCGCAAAGGGAGTCGATTGCGGGAACGGCGCCAGCTCTCCAGTCCCGTCCCAGCGGTCTGCATCTCGCTCGCACCACGCGACAATACGGGGATACTGAGAGACGAGCTTCTTTGGGTCAGGGTCCATATAGGTGTGCGCTCGCAGGCCGCCCAGGACGATAGTATCAACCGCACACGGGCGGCTGCCTAACAGATAGGGTGTCTGCTGAAGTTGTCGGTCTATGGCATCAAGAATGCGGGTATATTCGGCCTCTGCCGCGCGTTGTTGTTTCTCGGAGGCGGTGCCGGTGGCCCGACAAGCGCGCTTTCCCCATTCTGCAATCGGCGCGTTTGTGAGAGCCGCGACAATGGTTGCCTCGTCCGCGTCCGGCATGGTCGCTCGGGTAATCCGCTCGGCGGCAAAGCGGCTGCTTTCTTCATAATGCCACCGGTAATGGACCATCACCCGTGCCACCCACTCGTCTAAGAATTCTTCAATGATATGCACGAGGACGCCAAGCGGGCCGTGCGGAAACATCGCTCGGGCAGGATACCGATTGTCCAGCAGCATCATCAGGGGCGTCGTATCGCCAATCATCCAGTTCTCGGGCGTGTGTAAGACCGGGACTTGATGGGTGCCTGAACGGTGCTCAATCTCCTGCCGGTTGGTCTGGGTTTTTGGCTTGCGGACAAACGGTGCGCCATAAAAAATCATGGCCGCTTCGAGTTTGCGGGTGAACAGGCTGAGTTCCAGGCCGTAGACGGTATATTGATAGGCCACGCGTTTCCTTTCCTCCGGAGCGGTGTGAAAAGAGGTCTATCATGCGGTCAGGCAGAAGTGAACGAGAAAATCGCGGTATGCCGGTACAGGTTCGTCCCGCGAGCGGAGTTTTTTCTCCTCAAGTTTTCTGCCATGTTAGCAAGCAATGAAAGATCACACAGTCGCCCGTTCTTTGACGATGAAAGGCGGAGTGCCAGGGAAGCGGAGGTCCGGGAGGCCATTGTCGAGACTGTTCGTGCTCAGTTTGCTGCTGTGCTCGCCAGTTCTTGCTCCTGCGGAAGAAACGCCGCGGGAGCAGATTGGGGTCGTGTTGGGACAACCTGTGTATAGAGACCAGCTCACGGCCAAAGAGGGTGTCGCGCTCTCGATCGAATTGCACAATCTGTTCAGCCGTCCGGTGATGCAGCAGTACCGCGCAACTCACAGGGATGAGCTGCAACCCACAGAGCGTGAGGTCTCGAACGCGACTGCGCATTTTGATGGCTGGCATAACGAACGCCTCAAGGCCCAGGACCACCCGCTCAAAGACCGCCGGACGGAGATTGAACAAGCGCTGGCCAAGCCAGGACTGGCGGCGGAGGAGAAACAACGGCTTGAGGGCGAACGGCAGGCCATTGAGAGCCAGCTCAGACCACCCGGACGACGTTTTGCCGGCTGGATGGTTGCCAACTGGAAACTCCAGCGTCATTTATACCAGGAATACGGCGGCGGGCGGGTCTTATGGCAACAAGCCGGGCTTGAGGCTTTTGACGCCATGCACGCTTGGCTGAAGCAGCGCGAGAAAGCGGGAGACTTTGCCATCTCCGACCCGCTTCTGCACGAGCAGTTTTATGCCTACTGGACAACGGTGGAGCACGGCGAGTCACTGAGTAACGATCAGCGTTTTATTGAGGAGGAATTTCTCAACCCATATTGGTTGCGGCCGTTTATCGGCGATTCGCTGCAGAAGAACCTGGAGGCGGACCAGCGCTGACCAGCGCTTTGCCTACGCTATACCAACACCTCGTTCTGAACGATCTGATCCAGCGTTTGCCGCTTGCGGATGAGCACGGGTTCTTGCTCCGGCCCGCGGTAGAGCACCTCCGGCGCTTCCGGAAACGAGTTGTAGTTTTTGGAACTCATGCCGGAGCAATACGCGCCCGAGCCTTCAATCACCAGATAATCACCGATAGCGGCGTCACGGAGCGTGCGAGGTTCCAGCGTTTCCGGGTCGCCGACCGAAGGCGTGAGGATATCCCCGGATTCACAGCAGTGGCCGGCAACAATGGCGTCGATGGTCGGTCGTTGCTCCCGCTCGGCTGCCTCTGTTGCCGGGACAACAACGAGCGGATGCTGAGCGCCATACATGCTTGGGCGCAGCACCTCGGTCATGCCACTGTCGATCTTGAGAAAGCCATAGCCGTCTTTGCCCGTGCGGGTTCGGTCCTGGATCGTGGTAATCACACAGCCGGCATTGGCGACCAGATACGTCCCCGGCTCGACTTCCAGTTGGATTCTTCTGCCTGTTGCCTCCCCAAAGGCCACAAAGGTCTGAACCACGGGCTGGCCGACCTCCTGCAGGTCGGTTGAGGTTTCGTGGCTCATCCGTCCCACTTTATATCCACCGCCGAGGTTGAGCGTATGCGCGTCCGGAAAATGCTCTAACAAGCCGATACTCATACCGGCCACATGCTGCCATACCTCGGGGTCCGAGCCTGAGCCGATATGGGTATGAATACGAATGACCTTGAGCGCATGTTTGCGGACAATAGCCTGGACGGTTGCTCTGTCCTCGTGCCAGATGCCAAAACTGGTCGCCGGGCCACCCACATTGGTCCGGTTCGTCCCGCCGGAGCCGAGACCGGGATTGAAACGGATGCCGAGTTCCTGGCCTGGAAAATGCTCGCCAAAATAGCGCAACTGCGCAAGCGAACAGGCGTTGAGGGCTACGCCGGCGGCGTGCAAAGTCGGAAAATTCTGCGGGAGTTCCTGGGCGGTCAGGGCAATCTTCTGGGCGGCGATGCCGGCCTGCATGGCCCGTTCAACCTCAAAGCCGGAGCTGGCGTCAAAGTGGAGGCCCAGGCGGTCAAACAAACGGAGAATATTCCCGTTGGGCAGGGCCTTCATGGCGTAGCGCGCGGTCAGGCCGAAGGCGTTTGGAAAGTGCAAAACCTCTTGGGCCGCCTGCGTGAGCCGCGCCTCGTCGTAGACATACACCGGTGTCCCGAACTGCTGCGCGATTATCCGCACGGCGTCGTGAGAAAGAAAGCGGGTAGTCTCAATGGCTTGGGTTGACATTGTGCTCCTCTGTATAGCGGAAAGCGGATCACTGTCTAGGGTAGGCGGCTGGGCGAGGAACGGAGCCTTATCGGCAGACGATGCCGTCGTTATTGGCGTCGTGCATGTAGACATAGGCCGGATGGCTCCGATGCACCGGTGCGATGCCGTGGCGGCGTGCTTCGGCACAGGTGATGCGGCCATTGCCATTATCGTCGTAGCGCCCGAGGACGCTGGGTGGTGGAATCTGCTGTGGTCTCCGCCCTACACCCCAGAGACCCAAGCCAGCATGCCGGGCCTCGCGTTCATAACGCTGGAAGCGGTCTCTATGGCGGAACGGGAAGCGTTTTATCAGCCTGCCATACCCATGCTGAATGAGCATCTCGTTGACGAAGACGCCGTTTGGCAGATGGACATAGGCCAGAGTGCGCCCGTACTTATCCGTTCTCTGCTGGTCGTATTGGAGACGCACTTGCCTACCTTCGACGAGGCGCCGCGTGAACGCGCTCGCCTCCTTGCCGAAGGGCTCGTTCCATTCGGGGGTATCGACCCCAATGAGTCGAACTTCACCAACACCTCGAACCCGGAGTGAGTCGCCATCAATCACCTTCTCCACGATTTGGGCCTGAGCGGGGGCTGATACGAGACAGGTCAAAACGACCGTCAGGCTGAGCCAGACGCCGGACGCTGCCTTGTGCTCAGCCCGTGGGTTCGGTATGCCTGTTAATGGCAGGAAAGTGTTTCTGGCCATAGCAACGGTGAAAAAGGAGGTCGTCCGATGAGCAATCCCCAACCCGTTCGCGTCCACGTGATTACCGGTGGGTTTCCGGTGGGATCTCCGGCTGGGCACGATATGGACTATGCCCGGCTGCGGCTTCTTCAGCTTTTACACGAGCGGCCTAATGCCACGGCCTCGGTCAGCGGGGACTTCACCGATATAGACAAATGGCTGCCTGGGTGTCAATTGCTGGTGACCTATGTTGCCGGCCCTTTCCCCAACGAAGCCCAGAACAGATTCCTCCGACAGTGGCTCGAAGACGGCGGGCGTTGGCTGGGGCTGCATGGTACGAGTGGCGGAAAGGCTGCGCCGGTCGGCGACGACCGGCGCATACGCAAGATGGTCAAGGCCGACCACCATACGACCCTGGGCGGTTTCTTTCTGAACCATCCGCCGCTACGCAAATTCCGGGTTGATGTGGTCAATCAGCAGCATCGCCTGACCAGGGGCCTGCCCGCCTCGTTTGAGGTCATGGACGAGCTGTATCTGATTGAACTCCAGGAGCCGGCGGCTTCAGATATCCTGTTGACCACTGAGCTGACAAAAGACCCGTCCCCGCCGGGCTTTGGCTTTGTGTACGATGAGGACACCGCCCTGCAAGCGGATGGAAAAACACGGGTGCTGGGTTTTTCCCGCGCCTTAGGCAGGGGAGGGGTCGCCTATATTGCGCTGGGGCACTGCCACTCAACGACTAGCAATATGCAGCCGTTTGTCGATGCGAGTGTCGATGCTGAGAGCACAACGCCTCAGGTTTTTCGTGGCTCGTGGGACACCCGGCCGTTTGAACAACTGCTCCGCAATGGCATCGAGTGGGGCTGCGATCACAGCGCCTGATGACGACGGTCGTGACACCATCCGCCTTTTCGCTTGAGGGAAAAATTACGCTGATTACCGGTGGGGGACGCGGGCTGGGCCTGGAAATCGGTCGGGCCTTTGGACGGCATGGCGCCCAGGTGTTGGTCAACGGCCGCAGTCGGGACCGGATTGAGCCGGCGCTGGCCGCCATTACCGCTGAGGATGGCCGGGCCGAGGCGCTGGTATGTGATATTGCCGACGAAGGGGCGGTGTCTGCCGCCTTCCAACACATTCGCGCTACCTACGGTCGGCTCGATATTCTGGTGAACAACGTTGGCCGGCGCGATCGTCGCAAACTCTTTGACTTCGAGCTGGACGCGGTCCGCCAGATGATCGACGTGAACCTGCTGGCGCCGTTCAATGTGAGCCGAGAAGCGGGCCGCCTGATGACCGAGCAGGGCGGCGGTCGCATTATTAATATCACTTCCATCGCCGGCCCGATTGCCAATAGTGGGGATGCCGCTTATACCGCGACCAAGGGTGGTCTCGAAGCGTTGACGCGAGCCTTGGCGGCCGAACTGGGCCCGTTCGGCATTACCGTCAACGCCATCGCGCCGGGATTTTTTGCCACCGAGACCAACAGCGATCTTGTCGCGGACCGGAAAATTGCCAGTATGCTGAAACGTCGGACTGCTCTCGGACGCTGGGGTGAGCCCGCGGAAATCGCGGGGGCAGCAGTCTTCCTGGCCTCGCCGGCGGCCTCGTATATCACCGGACAAGTGCTGGCGGTTGACGGTGGCTTCCTGGCACATTTCTGATGCTTGATTTTTTTCTCACCCGACTGGCATAAAGAGACGATGAACTCGGGAACTGTGGCCAACCGGCCCGGCAATGTAGGAGGAAGAGCAATGACGCTTCATATTCGGCCGTTAAGTGATGCCCTCGGGGCTGAGGTAGCTGGTGTCGATTGGACACGGCCGGTCAGCGACACGACCGTCGCGGCCATTAAAGACGCCTTTGGGACTTATCACCTGGTGTGTTTACGATCAGAACCGCTGACGCCTGCGGCCTTTGCGCAAGTCAGCCGGTATTTTGGTGAACCCCAGATTCAACTGCTGCGGAATATGCGGGTTGAGGAAGCCCCGGAAGTCTCGGTCTTTAACAGCACGTATAAAAAGGCGGAAGACAAACCGGCCGACTTGCTCCTCGACCGGCGCTCGGGTTGGCATACGGATGATTCCTATTTTGCGGTCCCGGCAAAAGTGACGCTCCTGCAGGCCCTGGAAATCCCTGAACATGGCGGGGAAACCCGCTTTTGCAATGCACGTGCGGCCTACGAAAATTTATCCGCAGACATGAAAGCCCGTCTTGATGGCCTGCGGGCCATTCACAGCTATGACACCCTGCGTGCCCCGGCCCGCGCCGTGAAGCGTACCAAGGAAGAAGCGGCCGAAACGCCGGATGTCGTTCATCCCTTGATTCGCACCCATGATGAGACGGCCCAAAAAGCGATCTATTTCAACTCGAACCGGACCGACCGCATCCTGGAGATGGAACGGGAAGAAAGTGATGCGCTGCTCGATCAAATCCATACCCATATGACCCAGCCACAATATCAGTATCATCATGCCTGGCGGGTCGGGGACGTGCTCATGTGGGACAACCGCAGCGTGACGCACTCGGTCAATATGGACTTTCCTCCGGGCCAACGCCGTATCCATCAACGTATCCTGCTCAAGGGCTCGGCCCCGGTGTAGAGAGACGAACAACCACTCCATGCACTCTCTTTCTGTTACTACTATTGCCTCGGAGGGTGGGTCCGCCGGACCCACCCTTTTTTTTGTAGGGGCATATGGGGTAGGCTGACGACGCGAAAGGCGAGAGTACAAACTGTATGAAATTTCACGCGATTGCCTATTGTACGGTGGGGACCCGAAGAGAGCTCGAAGGCGGCATGGCCGGCAAGCGGCCCGAGCTCTACCAGCGCATGCTCAAAGACCTCAAAGAATATGTCATGGTTTGTGACCAGGCTGGCTTTGAAGGCTTTGGGCATCCCGAGCACCACCTCCAGATCGAGGGCATGGAAGCCACCGGCAGCCCCGGTTTGCTGAGCATGTTTATTGGCCAGCACTCCAGGCGCTTAAAGGTTGACGTACTGGGCTATGTGCTCAACACCCACAATCCGCTGCGCGTGGCTGAAGATGTGGCCATGATGGACCATATGCTGGAGGGCCGTCTGAACGTGGCCTTCGTGCGTGGCTATCAGGCGCGTTGGGTCCAGAATTACGGCAGCCTGCCCGGCGTCGAAGCCGTCGGCCATTGGAATAAAAAACAAGCCTCTGATCTCAAAAACCGCAGAGCGTTCGAGGAGTCAGTCGCGGTCATCAAGAAGGCCTGGAGCAGCGATACGTTTTCCCATCGCGGCGAGTTCTGGCAGTTTCCGCCCGAAGGCGCAAAAAACCCGCATCCCATGGAGGCGTATACGCAGTTCGGCGCCGGGGTGAAGGACGATATGAGCATAGAAGAGATCGGCATCGCGCCGCGTCCCTACCAGAAGCCCCACCCGCCGTTGTATGCCGGCTTTACCCATAATACGGAATCCATTCGCTATTGGGGCCGGGAAGGCGGAAAGCCGATTATCATCCTCCTGCACGAGGAGCTCTGTGCCCGCCTTCAAAATGTCTATCGGGAAGAGGCGGAAAAGGCGGGCCGCACGGTAAAACCTGGCACCGAATTGGCCTTGGGCGGCCAACTCGTCCTCACGGAGAATCCCTCGGAAACGCCCCAGATCATGGCAGACACCCGCTGGTTCTGGGAAAAATGGGGTATTCCGTTCGGACTGGGGGTTGCCGAGCCGTTGATCGGCGACCCGGACAGTGTATCGCGCAAGATCGAGCTGGCTCAGAAAATCGGGACGGACGAAATGTTTTTCTTGTTAGGCGATGGGCTCCTGCCGCGGGATACCATTCTGCGCAGCTTCGAGCTCTTTGCCACGAAAGTGATGCCGCGCTTTACCTGATCGAGACGGAGGAAAGGCCGAATGCACCATCCTGATCGAGACGGAGAAGCAGACGGACCGCGTTTGGTGTTCTTGCGCGTTTACGAGATTGCTCGGCAAATTCCATACGGGCGTGTTGCCACCTACGGCCACATTGCCCAAGTCATGGGACCGCCGGTGACCGCACGGGAGGTTGGTGACGCCATGGCCGCTCTGCGGGATGGACAGCCGGACCCTCCCGTGCCGTGGCAGCGGGTCATTAATGCGCAGGGCAGGGTGAGTACCGGACAGCGTCAGCAGACCTTGCTTGAGCAGGAAGGAGTCACTTTTAGTGTCAAAGGTGTGACCGATCTCGGACGCTTCGGCTGGCAGGGCCCCGACCCGGACTGGGCTGAAGCGCACGGTTTCCATCCCCTGAAAAACGAGGGCGAAGAGAAGCAACAACTCGACCTGTTCTGAGCATGACAAGAGAAAGCCTATGAGTACATTCAACGTCGATTTGCTCCGCGAGTCGTCTGACGACGGCCCGGTTACCATGATTAATCTGATTAAGTATCGAACCCACTCGCTGGACGGAGACGGAACGGGCCGGGAAGCCTACGCTCGGTATACCAAACCGGTCCAGAAGCTCGTTGAGGAGCGCGGTGGCCGGGTGCTGTGGGCCGGGCCGGTCGCCGAAGCAGCCCTGCACGAAGGTGGTGATGTGGACTGGGACTGGGCGATCCTCGTCTACTATCCGAGCCGTGCAGCGTTTATTGATATGGTGGAAAGCAAGGAGTTTCTAGCGGCAAACGAACATCGGCGGAACGGGGTTGAAAAGCATGTCATCATGGCGGCTCGAACCCTGCTATTGGAAGATCTGCCGGAACAGTGAGTTTCCGTGTGTCAGATAGTCAATCAAAGGAAAAGGAGAATAGTATGAGTGATGTCAAAATACCGGATAATCTGCCGAGCTGGATTGCAGATCATTTGCAGCGCTACCTCGATACGGATGGCGCCGACGGGCATATGTGGGATTCCGCGCCGGTTGGCGGCCCAGGGCTCCTCCCGACACTGTTGCTGACCACAACCGGTCGTCGGTCGGGCAAGACGGGCATCATGCCCTTAATTTATGGTGAGGCTGATGGGAACTACGTTATCGTCGCCTCCAAAGGCGGCGCACCCAAGCATCCCGGCTGGTATCTGAATCTGGCCGCCAACGCGGAGGTTGAGGTGCAGGTACTGGATAGACGTTTTAAGGCCAGGGCACGAACCGCCAGTGGAGAAGAGCGGGCTGCGCTGTGGGAAAAAATGGCGGTCATTTATCCACCCTATATCGACTATCAGGCTAAGACCGAGCGCGAGATTCCGGTGGTAGTGCTGGAGCCGGTGGCGTCATAGGCACCTCCGCCGCGCCCTGGCTCGTGGACACAAACGTCTTACCAACCACCGCATACAAGGAGGCAAGCCAATGAGTGACGAAATGCGTCGAGTCGTGGACGAGGCCGCCATCCGCCGGGTGATTGATCGCTACTGTCATGCGGTCGATCGTGGCAACGCGGATGATGTGGCCGCACTCTTTCATCCCAACGGGCGGTTAGTGGTCAGCCTTGAAGACAACGACGGCTATAACGGTCGTGAGGCCGTGCGCGAATGGTATGCGAACTACCATAAATACTTCCGGGCGAGACTGACCCACCTCCGCCACAAGATATCCAACATCCAGATTGATCTGAACGGAGACGAGGCACGGGTGGTGTCCTATATGGACGCCGACCTTATCGCCAAAGATGAAACCACACCCCGTCAGGCTATTGGCCGATACGACGACCGCTTTGTCCGTGATGGTGGGGAATGGTACTTCGCCGAACGGACGATTGTCGTGTATTACGCCGATGAGCGTTTGGCCGAATTGTTGAGTGCCGATTCGTAGATTATGGAGAGAATGTAGAATCTCTCTAATGCTAAGATCCAGTTGAGATAGATATCAATAGTGATACTATAGAACATGCCCGAGGCTCAGGCGATCCTGCGCCAGATGAGACAGAATCCAAAGGGAGTTCGTTTCAGTGATCTCTGCAAAGTCTGCGATTCCTACTTTGGGGAAGCCCGTCAAAGAGGCAGCAGTCACAGAATATACAGGACCCCGTGGCGTGGTGATCCCCGGGTCAATATCCAGAATGACAAGGGCCTGGCCAAAGCCTATCAGGTCAAGCAGATACTCAGAGCGATAGAGAGGCTAGAGGAAGAGCGTGGCTCTCAAAGATGACCATTACACCTATCGAGTCACTTGGTCTGAGGAGGACCATGAATATGTTGGCTCGTGCGCAGAATTCCCGAGTCTGAGTTGGCTCGCCAAGGGGCCAGAATCGGCCCTAAAGGGAATTCGGAAGCTGGTTGCCGAAGTCGTAGCGGACCTGACTATGGAAGGTGATCCTGTACCCGAACCGCTGGCGGTTAGAGAATACAGTGGAAAGTTTCTCGTCCGTGTCCCACCTGAGGTGCACCGCCGGTTAGCGATCCAGGCCGCGGAGTCCGGGGTGAGCCTCAACCGGCTTGCGAGCGCAAAACTCAGTCAGTAAGGAAAAGAAAACTTGTTCTTTCCGGAAGCCCCTCCGGTCAAGCCTCCCCCAAACCATACAGGCGCATACAGTTATCCGCGACAATCGGCCGGGCCTCATCTGCGGGGACAGCCGCCAGATGCTTCTCCAGGAATTTTCGGGATTCGGGCCAACTGCTGTCGAGGTGGGGAAAGTCTGACGACCACATGATGCGCTCCACCCCGATGAACTCACGCAGCATGACTCCTGGCAGGTCATCAATAAACGTCAGATAACAGTGCTCGTGCCAATACTCGCTGGGTAAGCGTTGACACTTGACCATGGGGTCTTTCGCCATAGTGCGGCGATGATAACCCCAATCCAGACGACCCAGAAAATTGGCGGCCCACGACAGTTCGTTCTCGGCTGAAATCAGCTTCAGACCCGGATGGCGGTCAAACACGCCCTCCAGGATAAAAGTGCCAAACGCTCGTGCCATGCGTACCGGCAGGACCGCATAGCCGACCGCTGCACTTTCTTCGCCCGTCTCATCTCGCGTCCAATTGGTGTTGGCGTGGCCGGAGGCAATAATATGCAGACTGAGCGGCATGTTGAGTTCGGCCAGCGTCGCCCACAACGGGTCCCATTGGGCTGCCGAATAGCGTGAGCCGTCGGGCGCATCTTGCGGCAACAGCACCCCAACCAGCCCCTTCTCCTTGGCGCGTCGACATTCTCGTATGGCCCAGTCCACGTCAAAGACCGGTATGACGGCAATGCCGAATAACTCCTGCGGATGGGTGCTGCAAAAATCGCTCAGCCAGTCATTATACGCCTGGCAGACGGCCTGCTGCAGGTCCGGGTCGGGGATGCCAAAGGCCCGCATGACGTAATTCGGATACAGCACCTCGGCATCCACCCCGTCCTGACGCATATATTCCACCCGGGCATCCGGGTTCCAATCATTCGCATCCGTGGCGTAGCGTTTATCGCCTGCTGCGGCCGCGGCGTAGGCTTTCTCTTTATTTTTTGCTACCGCGCCCATCGGACGTTTTGCGATGTGCGACGGCATGCCCTCGCACACCCAGATATCTCCCGTGGGTTCCGAAATGACGCGCGGCCCCCGGTCTGTATAGGCGTGGGGCAGATAGCGTTGCCATAGATCGGGAGGTTCGATGGCGTGCGAGTCGGCCGATATGACGCGATACTGTTTCATCGTTCGTTCCTTCCTTTGTCCGGAAGACTGAGGATTCTTGATCTATTGAGGGTCACTCTAGCCTATTGCAGTATAGCCATGTCAAGCGTCCGGCCTAGTCGGAGCCGGGTGTAGCTTGCAAAGGGTGCCGGAAGTTTCTATCCTCCGGTAAAAAAGCGAAGGGAAGCAGATATGCCGATATTCGAACGTGGCGAGACCAAGTTGTATTACGAAGAGCAGGGCGCGGGATTTCCGCTCTTACTCATCGCACCGGGCGGGATGCGTTCCTCTGTGTCCTTTTGGGAGAAAACCCCCTGGAACCCGATTGAGCAGCTTGCCCCCAGCTATCGCGTTATTGCCATGGACCAACGCAACGCCGGCCAATCAACCGCTCCGATCAGTAGCGCGGATAGCTGGCATACCTATACGGAAGATCAACTGGCGTTGATGGATCATTTGGGAGTTGAGAATTTCCATGTGGCCGGCATGTGCATTGGCGGACCCTACTGTATGGGTCTCATCCAGGCCGCGCCGCAGCGGGTGGCGTCGGCTATTCTCTTTCAGACGATTGGGCTGTCCGATAACCGTCAGGCGTTTTTTGACATGTTTGACGGTTGGGCCGCCGAGCTGAAACCTGGGCGGCCTGAGGTGAGCGACGAGGCCTGGGAGTCGTTCAAAACAAATATGTACAGCGGCGACTTTCTCTTCAACGTCTCGAAAGAGTTTGTCTCCCAGTGTCAAACACCGCTCTTAGTCCTCTTGGGAGATGATCTCTATCATCCGCAGGAGACCTCCCGAGAGATTGCCACGCTCGCCCCCAGGGCAACGCTGGTTGATCGGTGGAAAGAGCCCGAGCATCACCCGGCTGCCAAGCAGGCGGTCGAGCGCTTTCTGGCGGAGCACACACCGACATAAAATATTGCGTCTAATCTGTCCATTCGCGAGTGGCAGCGCTTGAGGGAATAATTCGGCGGACGGCGGTGGCGGAAGCTCAAAGGTATTGGCCGCGTAAAGGCATCGGCCGCGTACGTTTCCCCAATCACGAGGTTCGCTTGGCAGAGTTGCATTGGCATGAAGCCCATGGCGTCGGTCGGCGGAAGATGAAGGTCAAGCGAGTCTTAGATTAAGGCTGCTAGAGATGCCAGCAGAGCAATGTGAATTCGCCATTTGTGTGACCAATGAAAGCTACGAAGACCTGGAAGTATGGAAGGTGTACCAGGTCCTTCCTGACCAGAAGGCAGCAGAAGTCGATTGCTTACGCGTGGTTGATGAATCGGGGGAAGACTATCTCTATCCGACGAGTCGTTTCGTCCGAGTCATATTCCCCGATGACGTACGTACTCGGCTGCTCGCGACGGCAGGCGAGAAGTAGGCCTCCCCTGACCTCCTTATAGATCAGACGGAGAATAATTTGTCATCAAAGCAGCGGAATTAACTCGCCCCGTGCCGCGGCGGAGGCACGCCGTTCAGCCAGTAGTTCCCAATGGCGTGATATTTCCAGCGTACCGGGTCGTGCAGGGTATGGGTGCGCGCGTTGCGCCAGTGCCGGTCCAGGTTGTACTCCTCCAGGGTTGAGCGGGTGCCGGCCAACTCAAACAACTTGTTTGTCGTCAGCACAGAGACTTCCGTGGCCATGGCTTTTGCTTCAGCCACGGCAATCGAGGCTTGAGAGACGTTCTCCTCGGTTGGTGAGGCGACCGCTGCATCCACAAAACGGCCCGCCCGTTCGAGCAGAGCATCCGAGGCATGCACCCGGACCTCAAGCTCGCCAATCTGATAAATCGTGTACGGGTCCTCGTAGCCGTGCTCCTGGCCGCTATCGATCCACGGCCGCGTATACTGACGGACAAAAGCGATCGTCTCGGCCAGGGCTGCACGGGCGATGCCGGCATCGACCGCGGTATGAAAAATCTGGGCGACCGCACCCATCGGGGTGGGCCGGTCAAACGCGGCCTGATGGTCGATAATATGAAAAGGATCGACCGCAACATTCTCGAATACCGCGGTCCCGCTGGCCGTGGTCCGCTGGCCGAAACCCGACCAGTCGTCGATGATGGTGACCCCCGGTGCATCACGCCTGACAAAGACGATGGCAATCCGCCCCTGGTCGTCCTTGGCGACAGCCGGTACCCAGTGGGCAAACACCGCGCCCGTGGAATAGAACTTTCTGCCGTTCAGGAGAAATCTGTCGCCGGAGGTCGTGAGGCGCGTCTGAAAGTCAAAGACAGTTTTTGTGCCGCGCTCGACAAAGGCATTCCCAAAACGATCGCCCTCCAGCACTCGTTTGAAAAGGAACTTCTTTTGTTCCTCGGTTCCATCCAGTCGGACGGCTTCGATCATATAGTAATGGTTCTGGGGAATCTGGCCTAAAGACGAATCTGCGGCCGAGATGATGGCCGTGACTTCGGCGGCGGTCGAGAAGGACACTTCCGCCCCGCCGTATGCTTTCGGAATAGTGATGCCCCATAAGCCGCTCTGCGAAAATTCGTCCAATTCTTTACGCGGCAGGCGGCGCTCGCGGTCGCGCTCGGCCGACTCCTGCTGAAAACGCTCGGCGAGACGACGGGCAACAGCCAGGGCTTCCTGATCGTCACGGATAATGTGGGCAGGGGCCTCCACCCGCACCATTGGCGCGGCGACCCGAATATTTTGATCCGGTGGAGTGGTGGCTTGCGAGGGTGCCTGACTCATATATTCTCCTTGGCCTGTTCTTCTATATCCACGCGTGGCGTGGCGGCTTGATATTATTCAGATAGTAATTGCCGATGGCCTGAAACTTCCACCGGACGGGATCGTGCAGCGTATGCGTGCGGGCATTTCGCCAGTGGCGATCCAGGTTGTATTCTTCGAGAGTGGAGCGAGTGCCTGCGAGTTCAAACAATTTATTGGTCGCCTGAATAGCGATTTCCGTGGTCAGAACTTTTGCTTCAGCCACGGCAATTGAGGCTGCGGCCACACTGTCTTCATTCGGATTGGCCATTGCCGCGTCGACCGTGCGACCAGCTCGGTCCAGGATGGCCTCTGCCGCGTGCAGGCGCATTTTGAGATCTCCGATTTGAGCAATGGAGTACATGTCCTCATAGCCGTGCTCCTGACCGCTATCGATCCATGGACGGGTATAGCTGCGGACAAAGTGGATGGTTTCATCGATGGCAGCTTGGGCAATACCGAGATCGATGCCGGCATGAATAATCTGTAAGACTGCCCCGTTCGCGGTTGGTCTGTCGTACGCCTCATGTGCCGGGACAACATGGCTGGCCGGCACGAAGGCGTCCTCCAGCACAACGGTCCCACTGGCCGTGGTGCGTTGGCCGAAACTCGACCAGTCATCGATAATGCGCAGTCCCGGCCCATCGCGTTCCACAAAGGCAAGCTGCGCTTGACCATGCTCATCGGTCGCTGCGACCGGCACCATGTGGGCGAGCAGCGCGCCGCTACAATAAAACTTTTGTCCATTCACGACATAGCCGTCCCCGTGGGGACGTATGCGCGTTTCAAAATGGCCGACGGTTTTGCTGCCTTTTTCGGAGAACGCATTGCCGAGGCGCGCACCTTTTAAGACCTCGCCAAAGAAAAAACGTTTCTGCTCCTTACTGGCGCACAGACGAATGATATCCAGGATGCCAATGTGGTTTTGCGGGATCTGTCCGAGCGACGGGTCGGCGGCGGAGATAATTTTAATTACCTCACCCACCGTGACATAGGAGACCTCGGCGCCGCCATAGGCTTTGGGTACGGTCATGCCCCACAAGCCGCTCTGCGAGAACGTGTCCAGTTCGGTAAGCGGCAGCCGGCGTTCCCGGTCACGCAGCGCCGCCTCCTGTGCAAAACTTTTTGCCAGACGGTGGGCGATATCAATCGCTTCCTGGTCGTCCTGAATAATGTGGGCAGGTGTGGTGGGACGTGGTGGGCCGGAGGCCTCCAGGCGCTCAATCTGAGAAGCTCTATTTGCTCCTGAAGGGTCTGTTTGTATTGCACTATCTTCCCTGCTCATAGCCGCAACAACTCCTTTGCATGGCTCTGAAAGATAGCCCCATAGCCTATCGTTCCCCCTGGTGAGCGTCAACGCGCTTTGCCCGTGTATTGCTTGACTTTGGCCGGGCAGGGTGTCATGACAGGCGCAGAGTGCCAACGCCTAAAGGAGGGTCAGATGAAACTCGGTATTGAGATGTTTGCCACGGATTATTCTGTCCGGCCGGATGAGCTGGCCGCTGCCTGCGAAGAACGCGGTTTTGAGTCTGTGTGGTACCCGGAGCACACTCATATCCCGGCCAGTCGCCGCACGCCCTTTCCCCTTGGGGGCGATTTGCCCAAGGAGTACTGGCATACGCACGACTTGTTTGTGACGCTCACAGCCGCAGCCGCCGTCACCACCAACATCAAAATCGGGAGTGGGATTTGTCTCGCCATGGAGCGCGACCCGATTACGATGGCCAACGAGGTCGCCTCGGTTGATCAGATCTCCAACGGGCGTCTGCTCTTTGGTATCGGCGGTGGGTGGAACGCCGAAGAGATGGAGAACCACGGCACGCCGTTCAAACGCCGCTGGAAGGTCTTGCGTGAGAAAATTGAGGCGATGAAAGCCATTTGGACCGAAGAGGAAGCCGAGTATCACGGCGAGTTCGTCGATTTTGACCCGATCTGGTCCTACCCGAAGCCCGTGCAGAAACCCCATCCGCCCATCATCCTGGGCTCACACACCTCAAACGGACTCGACCGGGTGGTACGCTATTGCGATGGCTGGTTTCCCAACGCTCAGGCTTATAAAGACCTGCCGGCGATCGTAAACGACCTTCGGAACCGGACAGAAAAGGCCGGCCGTCAACCGGACGATATCGCGATCTCGTTCCTGGGCGCTCCAGACGATGAGGCGGTGCTGCAACAATACCGCGAGTTGGGAGCGGAGCGGGCGGTGTTTTTTGTGCCGCCCGAAGGGAAAGATGCCGTCTTCCCGTTGTTGGACAAATACGCCGCGTTTATCCCCAAGGTTGCGTAACAGCGACCCCGGAACGCCGCCAGAGCTGGAGGAGCACGATGCCATTTGCCGCTGTTCGTGACATTCAGATGTATTACGAGATCCGCGGGGCCGGACCGCGCCTGCTGTACATCAGCGGGACGGGTGGGGATCTGCGGCGGTCGCCGAATGCGTTTGATTCGCCGCTCACCGAGCATTTTGAGGTCCTGGCCTATGACCAGCGTGGCTTGGGTCAAACGGACAAACCTGACGTGGCCTACACCATGGCGGACTATGCGGCTGATGCGGACGGGCTGCTCCAGGCGGTCGGGTGGGATGAGTGCCTGGTTATGGGCATCTCTTTCGGTGGCATGGTCGCGCAGGAATTTGCATTGCGGTATCCGAGCCGCGTCAAGCGGTTGGTCCTTGGCTGTACAAGTAGCGGCGGGGAGGGAGGAGCTTCATATCCGTTGCATGAACTTGCTTCACTCTCCGCGGAGGAGTGGGCCAAACGAGTGGTCGAGTTGAGCGATGAGCGCCGCGATGCTGCTTGGCAAGCAGCTAACGCCCAGGAGTTTCAGACTTTGATGGATGAGATGCTCGCCATTCGGACGATGGGGGTGGACGAACCTGGCAAGATTGTTGGTGCGCGGCGCCAGATCGAAGCGCGACAAGAGCACGATACATATGAACGTTTGTCTCAGCTCAACATGTCGACTCTCGTCTGTGGTGGGCGGTATGATGGGATAGCGCCGGTGGATAATCAGGAAGCATTACTCCGCCAGATTCCCACCGCCCAAATGTCGCTGTTTGAAGGCGGCCATCTATTCTTTACGCAAGACCCCAAAGCATTTGAGGAAATTATCGCCTTCTTTAAAGATGAAGCCACGCTCTGATCTCTCCCGTCTAGAACTTGTTATTGAGGGAGACAATCAAGCCAGCGGGAACCCTACTATGACCATAACGAATCCTGTTGAAGATCATTATGGCGTTGGTGGAATCCTGGATTCTATCCTCAAGGCCCTGACCGACATGGGCAAAGACGTACACCAACTTACACCCATCGATCTTGCCCCTGTGGATGAATTTCATATCCGGGGCCGCGATGCCACCATCGAGTTAGCACGCCGCGCCAGCTTAACAGCTAGAATGCACATACTTGATGTAGGGTGTGGGCTGGGTGGTTCCGCCAGATATTTGGCCACAGAGTATGAGTGCCATGTGACCGGGGTTGACCTCACACAGGAATATATTGATGTTGCGACTGCTCTTGCGAAACTGGTTGGCTTACAAGAGGCTGTAAGATTTCGCCAGGCCAATGCGCTGGAACTCCCATTCAACGATCAGGCTTTTGATATTGTCTGGACCGAGCACGTCCAGATGAATATTGCGGACAAACATGGCTTTTATTCTGAGATCGCGCGGGTCCTCAAACCGGGAGGACGCTTAGTCTTTCATGACATTTTTCAGGGAACAGGAGGAGAGCCCCACTATCCAGTGCCGTGGGCGGAAGAACGTTCCATCAGCACGCTCGCTCCTATAGCGAATATGAAGGACATTCTGGAAGGGGCCGGCCTGCCTGTCCTGGATTGGGCGGATAGGAGTGATCATTCAATAGAATGGTTCCAGAACATGGTCGAGAAGATGCAGAATGCCGGCCCGCCATCGCTTGGGCTTCACCTGCTGACTGGCAAAACCGCAAAAGAGAAGTTTGCCAACGTTCTACGCAATCTCAAGGAGAAGCGGATTGTCGTATTTCAGGGTGTGACGGGTAATCGAGCTGAGCGACCTGCGACGGGACGCGGCCTGGCCGGCAGCTAACGGTCAGGAGTCCCAAACCCTAATCGATGAGATGTTGGCCATCCCTGCAGGGAGTGCGGCCGAGCCCGGCGCGGCCATTGGGGCACGCCGCCAAATCGAGGCGCGCCAAAAACACGATACCTACAGCCGCCTGCCGCAGCTCAGGATGCCGGTATTGATCTGTGACGGACGGTATGACGGGGCCGCCCCGGTCGCCAATCGGGAAGCGCTGCACCGACAGATTGCGACTTCCCGGATGGCCCTGTTTGAAGGCGGCCACCTGTTCTTTGCGCAGGACCCCCGAGCGTTCGAGGACATTATCGTTTTCCTGAATGACGGTCATGTCCTCAGGGGGACGGAGGCCTGACACGGGTTACGGTGGAGCGCTCCTTTTTTTCAACCAGGACTGCCATATCTTTAGTCGCCTTGGCGGCCGTATCCGTCCGGGTGCACATATCGGTTTTCAAATCGCCCTGCGGACTGCGGTAGGCATACACGAAGTATTCTTTTCCGGTCTGAAACGGTATCCCACACTGTTCCTGTGAGGCGAGCGTTTCGAGAATCAGTGGAGATTCATCGGCCGCCTTAATCGGGGTTGTGACCTCCAGCGTCACCCGTATGGTCTCAAACTCGTACATTTGCTCCGAGCCCATCATCTGCTTGAAGGCGCCATACAACCAGCCATCCGCTTCTATCGTTTCCACGTCGGTCGCTTTGCCGACAAAGACGACATCTGACTGTTCCAGCCCAAAATTCGGCGACGGAGGTGGAAGACAGCGACACGCCAGAGTAACCGCAGGAAGCAGCCAAGAGAGGGCTATTCCGACAACGAGTACGGGTAACATCCTTCTTGAAACAGACATCAGACTCTCCTTTTGTGGAGGTGCTGCTACACCTCTGGCATATTTTTAAGGATGAACAAATCCTGACGGGTTACAGTACTGGCCGAGACCGCACGTTTCAAGTGATGCAGCCTATCTTCGTAGCGGTTCACGATGAAGAAAAACAAAAGGGCCAGGGAAGACTCCCCGACCCTTTTCGGTTTACACGAATCAGCGACGCTGACTAGTCCACATCCATCCGGTACGCCTTGATCGCATTCTCAAACACGATCTTGCGGGTGATCTCCTCCGGCACGCCGTTGAAGTCCTTCTTGATCCACTGTCGGGATTCCGGCCAGGTCGAGTCGGTATGCGGGAAGTCGGACGCCCACATATAATTGTCCTCGCCAAAGATCTTATAGGTCGCCGGACCGACCGGGTCGTCCTGGAAGGTCGCCCAGACCTGCCGCCGGACATATTCGCTCGGCTTCATCGGCAGGGGCTCTTTTTCCATGGCGTGGAATTTATCGTAGGCATGGTCCATACGATACATGAAGTGCGGGAACCAGCCCGTGTCGTTTTCGGCGGACACGATTTTCAGTTCGGGAAAACGCTCCAACACGCCGCCAAAAACGATCGTCGACAGGGAACGCTGCACCTCATGAATCACGTTCATATAGAACAGGCTGATCTGCGAAAAATCAACCTTGCTCTCTTTACTCTTGCCGGTAATCACGTGGAGTGAGAGTGGCATGTGGAGTTCCGCGGCGGCCTGCCAAAAGGGATCGTACTCGCGACTGCTATACGGCTTGTCCTCGGGCGGCGAACCCCAGATCATGGCGCCGCGCATCCCCTGCTTATGCGTTCGTTCCAGCTCTTTGACGCCCGCGTCAATATCTTCGAGAGAGATCAGGCTGATGCCGTACAGGCGTTTGGGACTATGCGAACAGAACTCCGCCACCCAGTCGTTATAGGCCCCGAAGCAGGCCCGTTGCAGGTCGGCATTCGGCAGCCCGAAGAGCGGCATACCCAGCGTGGTGTAGAGCACCTCCGCTTCGACTCCATCGATCTCTTGGTCTTTGATACGTTCGACCGGGTCCCAGCCGCTCGGACGGGCGGCTTCGTAGCCTTTGTCCATATGGTCTTTCAACTCTTCTCCGGACCGTCCGGCCCCGAACCCACCGGCGACGGGAAAGGGGTCGATGCCGTCCGCCACAAAGATGAAGCCCGGCTTCTTCGGGTTTTCGACCACTTTCGGCGCCTGGTCACGGAATTTGTTGTCCAAACGTTGCTGCCACAGATCGGCCGGCTCCATCATGTGCGAGTCTGCCGAGATCACGCGTAACTTTGCCATAGTACCCTCCTCTTCACAGGAAGCGTTGCTTCCTTAATGATGTTGCATACACGAACGCCCCATCTGTGGCATACTCCGAAGCAATCTGTCAAGCGATAGGGCCGGATACGTTGAGTGAGCGTTCAGTTTTTCATTCCCTTGCCTGGGCTGAGGCGAGGAGTGGTCCGCGTTGCCCCAGCAGGATGACCCAGTATAATGAAACCGGAGAACGGCAAGAAGGCGAGAACCATGCTCCCGAAAGTCTATATCGACGGTCATGTTGGCACGACCGGACTGCGTATCCGGGAATGGCTGGCGGGACGAAACGACATCGAATTACTGACCTTAGCCGAAGCGCAGCGCAAGAGTGATACTGCGCGGCGGGCGGTGCTGAATGAGGCTGACGTGGCCATCCTGTGTCTGCCCGATGCCGCGTCACGCGAGGCTGCGGAGTGGGCCGCGCACACGAACACCCGTCTGATTGACGCGAGTACGGCACATCGCGTCGAGGACGGCTGGGTGTACGGTCTGCCGGAACTCCAGCCCGGCCAACGCGAAGCCATTCGGCAGGCAAAATATGTTGCCAATCCCGGCTGCTACCCTTCGGCTTTTCTGCTGTTAGTCCGGCCCTTGCTCGAGGCCGGCCTGCTCGAAAGACAGACGCCGATTTCCATTCACGCGCTGTCCGGCTATTCGGGCGGTGGACGGCCGCTGATTGAGAAATGGGAGGGCGCCGAGTTGGGCTTGGGCTCGTTGGTGTACGAAGCGCCCTACGCCCTGGAGCGGGTGCATAAGCACGTTCCGGAAATGACGCAGTACAGCCTGCTCGACAATGCACCCTACTTCGTCCCGGCGGTCGGTCCGTTCCGCTGCGGCATGCGGGTCCAGGTGCCGATTCATACCGGTCTGCTGCAACGTGGAGCGGGCGATACGATTTGGGAAGTCTTATGGGAGCGCTACCGGCATGAGCCGTTCGTGCGGGTACTGCCCAACGAGCAGCAAACCAACGAACGCAGCTTCGACCCGCAGGCCTGTAACGATACCAATCGCCTGGACATTCACGTTGCACCCCATCCCGCCGGCCATGTCCTGCTGATAGGGATTCTCGACAATCTGGGCAAGGGTGCCTGCGGTGTGGCCATCCAGAATCTCAACTTGATGCTCGCCCTGCCCGAACCGACGGGGCTGGCGGCCTGAGGGAACCTGAGGATACGCCGCTCGGCGGGCGTGCATCCCTCTGGCCGGTCGGTATTTGCCACGGCCCCTCTCTTCCGGCGAAGCGTACTACAGAGCTGTCTACTCAGGATTGACGGTCCAGGACGTGTTCGGGACTTCTGACAACCTGTTGATGTGATTCAGGTCTTCGTGCGACGAGGCAACGGGCTCTCGCGGCGTTGTCGCGGTCGCCGCTGCGCCCGGCCGGCACCGGCGCCTCCTCGTGCGCCCGGGCCAGCGCGGCGGCGCGCCCGGCGCCCCCGAACTCGTCCTCGGTCTGACCCCAGCTCGCTGTCTGGCTGACCCCTAAGCAATAAGGAATGAATTTCGCGCACCCTCTAGAATGCATTCTGTTTGCATGTTACTATCGATCCTTATCGAAAAGTCCTCTTGAGTGACTTGAGGGGCAGGGGAGTTTGGAGCGACTTGAGGGAGCTATGAAGAAGTTTACTGCGCACTCCGTTGACTTGGTCCACACCCTTTTGGATTACTGCGGCATCGATTCCGAGGGGTTGGAGGAAGAGAACAAGGTGCTGCTGTCCATCGACTATGACAAGACCGTCTTCATTGTCATTGACAAGGGGCTCATCAACCTGATTGGGACGCTGGGAAGCGCGGTGCCAAGCGAGACGTTCTACCGCAATCTTCTCTACGAGAACTTTCAGAATTGTAGCGGGGCGCATTACCGCTATGCGATTGAGCCCCAGAGTGGCGAATTGCTGATGTCTTTGACGGTGCAGAGCGCCGGTATTGGGGGTGACGACTTCATCCGGGTCTTCGAGGACTTTATCGGGTATGCGGAGGTGTGGGGTCAGGCTCTTTACCGGGGCGACGAACAGGTGCCGGCCCGGGATCTCTCCGAGCAGGGGCCAAGAGCCGCGCGGCCCGAGCCCTTGGTGGACCCGAGCGGCCCCCCCGTTCCTTTTCTCAAGGCCTAAGATTTCTGGTTCCGATAGGGAGGTCAGCGCCATGGCGGAGATCAACACCCAGATCGCGAGCTTAGCGACGAATCTGCAGCGAGTGCAATCCCAGGGAGGGCAGTTCGTTGACGACCAAGGGGAGCTGGTCGGTGCAGCGTTACGGAACAGTTTCAAGGGCAAGGTCGTCAAGATGCTGGTTGACCGCGGTATCGCGCGGGAAGGTAACCTGGGCGGGCGGGTTGCGGTGGCCCTGGTCGGGCAGGAGAACTTCGATCGCTTGAGAACGTCGGCCCAGGAGCTTAGCAGCACCAGCGTGTGCAATGTTCTGCGTCTTCTGGAGCAGCTGGAAAGCGAGGGACTGGATAGCGATCTGAAAAGTCAGGTTAGCGACACTCTTTACTCCAAGTTCAGTGCTAGCACTCCGATCAGCGAGTTGAACGAGGCGGCTCTGCAGACTCTTCACCGGACGATTCAGGACGAGGTGATTCCGCAAAGGCGTGCCTACCGGCAGGGGCTGCTGGCTGTGGTCAATGAAGGCCACCCGACGCCGGCTATGCAGAACGCCTCCCAAGCGGCTTTATTAGTGGCTGGCCGGGGTCTGGAAGAGAAGATTGACCAGGCGCCTAACCCAACCTATAGACTGGATCAATTACTTGAGGCGGAAACACTCCAGACCACCATGGGGCAGGGCTACTCTGTTTCTGCAGGGGCCACCTCTCTACTTCATGAATATCAAGCCGTGTCGGCGCACCTGAAATCCGGGCTGGAGGGGGAAATCCGCCAGTTGGAGCGGCAGATCACCGAGTCGGGCGCGCAGACCGGCCCGAGGTGGGTCGCGAGTCAGGAATTGAAGTTGAGCCAGCGCAAGCGCGAATTGAGTCAGGTCGATGATGCGCTAAGGCAGCAGTACATCGGCGCTCTTCAGCAAACTTATGCGGCCAACGATATCGTGGACGGCCTGCATGTCCGCCAGGATGGGAAAAGAGCGTTCGCTGGTGGAGAACTATCCTGGGATAGGCTGCAGCAAACCTGGTCCCAAAAGAAAAAGGATCCGGTGAGATTTGGAGGGCCTGGAGGTATTGAGCAAAAGGAAGCGCTGTCTGCCACCACTGGAAACTGGGCCAGCAATCTCGCTCAGGATCTCGACGAGGCAGTGGCGAGAGGAGATCCGAGTGAGATCCTGAACTACGCCCGGACCCTGACCGACATAATTCGCGGTCCGCAATACAGCGCGGCAGACAAGCGGATGGCCCACGCACTGAAGCAGAACGCAGCTTTTCTGAACGACTTCGACTGCGTCAAAGAAGTGCTGGGTGAAGGGAAAAGGTGGAAGTTCGACCAGAAGACTACGGATATATACAAGCCGAACGCCGAGCAGTTCAAGGCCGTCATCGAGAACAAAATCAGTGAATTGGACACTCTCATCGCGGATCCGGAATCCCATCCTGACTATGACGCATACCGGGAAGTCCTCAGCGACACGCAAATCACCTCGGAGGCAGAAGAAGCCAAAGCCATCGCCCGAAGGCTCCTCCAGCACCCGGTCTTCAAGACTTGACCGTGCTCGGAAGCGGGCAGAAAAGATTCTCAGTGGCCGCCCGGTCTCCGGCCTCGTGGTGAGAGCAACCATGTCCTGCTGATAGGGATTCTCGACAATCTGGGCAAGGGTGCCTGCGGTGTGGCCATCCAGAATCTCAACTTGATGCTCGCCCTGCCCGAACCGACGGGGCTGGCGGCCTGAGGGAACCTGAGGATACGCCGCTCGGCGGGCGTGCCTCCCTCTGGCCGGTTGGTGTTTGCCACGGCCCCTCTCTCTTCCGGCGAAGCGTACTACAGAGCTGCCCACTCAGGATTGACTGTAGAGTCCGTCACTAGGCGATTGCTCTGAAAGAATGAGGCGCAGTAAAAAAGGGCCTGACACCCGCTCGGCGGCGCCCGGCCCGCCACACCGGGGGCAAGCCTGACCGGTCCCCCCCCGGCGCCTCCTCGTGCGCCCGGGCCAGCGCGGTCGCCGCGGCCGGCGCCCCCGAACTCGTCCTCGGTCTGACCCCAGCCCGCTGTCTGGCTGACCTCTAAGACATAAGGAATGAATTTCGCGCACCCTCTAGAATGCATTCTGTTTGCATGTTACTATCAACCCTTATCGAAAAGTCCTCTTGAAAAGTCCTCTGGAGTGACTTGAGGGGCCTGGGAGTTTGGAGCGACTTGAGGGAGCTATGAAGAAGTTTACTGCGCACTCCGTTGACTTGGTCCACACCCTTTTGGATTACTGCGGCATCGATTCCGAGGGGTTGGAGGAAGAGAACAAGGTGCTGCTGTCCATCGACTATGACAAGACCGTCTTCATTGTCATTGACAAGGGGCTCATCAACCTGATTGGGACGCTGGGAAGCGTGGTGCCAAGCGAGACGTTCTACCGCAATCTTCTCTACGAGAACTTTCAGAATTGTAGCGGGGCGCATTACCGCTATGCGATTGAGCCCCAGAGCGGCGAACTGCTGATGTCTTTGACGGTGCAGAGCGAGGGTATTGGGGGTGACGACTTCATCCGGGTCTTCGAGGACTTTATCGGGTATGCGGAGGTGTGGGGTCAGGCTCTTTACCGGGGCGACGAACAGGTGCCGGCCCGGGATCTCTCCGAGCAGGCGCCAAGAGCCGCGCGGCCCGAGCCCTTGGTGGACCCGAGCGGCCCCCCCGTTCCTTTTCTCAAGGCCTAAGATTTCTGGTTCCGATAAGGAGGTCAGCGCCATGGCTGAACTCAACACCCAGATCACGAGCTTAGCGACGAATCTGCAGCGAGTGCAATCCCAGGGAGGGCAGTTCGTTGACGACCAAGGGGAGTTGGTCGGTGCAGCGTTACGGAACAGTTTCAAGGGCAAGGTCGTCAAGATGCTGGTTGACCGCGGTATCGCGCGGGAAGGTAACCTGGGCGGGCGGGTTGCGGTGGCCCTGGTCGGGCAGGAGAACTTTGATCGATTGAGAACGTCGGCCCAGGAGCTTAGCAGCACCAGCGTGTGCAATGTTCTGCGTCTTCTGGAGCAGCTGGAAAGCGAGGGACTGGATAGCGATCTGAAAAGTCAGGTTAGCGACACTCTTTACTCCAAGTTCAGTGCTAGCACTCCGATCAGCGAGTTGAACGAGGCGGCTCTGCAGACTCTTCACCGGACGATTCAGGACGAGGTTCTCCCGCAAAGGCGTGCCTACCGGCAGGGGCTGCTGGCTGCGGTCGATGCAGGCCACCCGACGCCGGCTATGCAGAACGCCTCCCAAGCGGCTTTATTAGTGGCTGGCCGGGGTCTGGAAGAGAAGCTTGAGCAAGCGCCTAACCTAACCTATAAACTGGATCAATTACTTGAGGCGGAAACACTCCAGACCACCACGGGGCAGGGCCGCTCTGTTTCTGCAGGGGCCGCCTCTCTACTTCATGAATATCAAGCCGTGTCGGCGCACCTGAAATCCGGGCTGGAGGGGGAAATCCGCCAGTTGGAGCGGCAGATCACCGAGGCGGGCGCGCAGACCGACCCGACGCAGGTCGCGGGTCAGGAATTGCAGTTGAGCCAGCGCAAGCGCGAATTGAGTCAGGTCGATGATACGCTAAGGCAACGGTTCATCGGCGCTCTTCAGCAGACTTATGCGACCAACGATATCGTGGACGGCCTGCATGTTGGAGGTCCTGAAGGTGTTGAGCAAAAGGAAGCGCTGTTCAGGGCGGAGCCCAACAAGGGAATACTGAAGGGTGGAAAGCTGTTTAACCGCGCCCCAAAGGGCACTGGACCATGGGCCGAATGGGCCGACAGTTTCCTCGCTAATGATCTCAAGCAGGGAACGCTGGCTGGCACCACTGGAAAAAGTGGTAGCACTCCGATCAGCGAGTTGAACGAGGCGGCTCTGCAGACTCTTCACGAGACGATTCAGGACGAGGTTCTCCCGCAAAGGCTGAGCCGGCGGCAGAAGCTGGATATGGTCGATGCAGGCCACCCGACGCCGGCTATGCAGAACGCCTCCCAAGCGGCTTTAGTAGTGGCTTGTCGGGGCCTGGAAGAGAAGATTGACCAAGCGCCTAGCCTAGTCTATGCACTGGATCAATTAATTGAGGAGGAAGAATTCCAGACCACCACAGGGCAGGGCCGCTCTGTTTATGAAGGGGCCATCCCTCTACTTTATGAATATAAAACCGTGTCGGCGCACCTGAAATCCGGGCTGGAGGGGGAAATCCGCCAGTTGGAGCGGCAGATCGCCGAGGCGGACGCGCAGACCGACCCGACGCGGGTCGCGAGTCGGGAATTGCAGTTGAGCCAGCGTAAGCGCCAATTGAGTCAGGTCGATGATACGCTAAGGCAGCAGTACATCGGCGTTCTTCAGCAGACTTATGCGGCCAACGATATCGAGGACGGCCTGCATGTCCGCCAGGATGGGCAAAGAGCGTTCGCTGGTGGGGAACTATCCCGGGAGAGGGTGGAGCAAGTCCGGTTCCAAGGAAAAAAGCCGCCGGTGAGATTTGGAGGGCCTGGAGGTGTTGAGCAAAAGGAAGCGCTGTCTGCCACCACTGGAAACTGGGCCAGCAATTTCGCTCAGGATCTCGACGAGGCAGTGGCGAGAGGAGATCCGGGTGAGATCCTGAACTACGCCCGGACCCTGACCGACATAATTCACGGTCCGCAATACAGCGCGGCAGACAAGCGGACGGCCCACATGCTGAAGCAGAACGCAGCTTTTCTGAACGACTTCGACTGCGTCAAAGAAGTGCTGGGTGGCGGTAAAGGCTGGTGGTTCGACCAGGAGACTACGGATATATACAAGCTGAACGCCGAGCAGCTCAAGGCCGTCATCGAGAACAAAATCAGGGAATCGGACACTCTCATCGCGGATCCGGAATCCCATCCTGACTATGCCGATTACCAGGACGCCTTCAGCGACCCCCGTGTTGGGAGGGGTCTGAGGAAAATTGACAGAGCCCCCGTCGATGAAACGCGAATCATCCCGGAGGAAGAAATGGGGGCTGGGGGGCGTTTCCGTCCGGAGAGAGGGGGCGGAGAAAATCCCACCCCCATCGATGGCCGAATCGATGGCCGAACGCAAATCATCCGGGAGGCAGAAGAAATCAGAGCCATCGCCCGAGGGCTCCTCCGGCTCCCAGTCTTCAAGACTTGAGCGTGCTGGGAAGCGGGCAGAAAAGATTCTCAGTGGCCGCCCGGTCTCCGGCCTCGTGGTGAGAGCAACCATGTCCTGCTGATGGCGATTCTCGACAATCTGGGCAAGGGTGTCTGCGGTGTGGCCATCCAGAATTTGAATTTGATGCTCGCCCTGCCCGAACCGACGGGGCTGGCGGCCTGAGGGAACCTGAGGATACGCCGCTCGGCGGGCGTGCATCGTAAAAAAGGGCCTAACACCCGCTCGGCGGCGCCCGGCCCGCCACACCGGGGGCAAGCCTGCCCGGTCCCCCCCCGGCGCCTCCTCGTGCGCCCGGGCCAGCGCGGTCGGCGCGGCCGGCGCCCCCGAACTCGTCCTCGGTCTGACCCCAGCCCGCTGTCTGGCTGACCTCTAAGACATAAGGAATGAATTTCGCGCACCCTCTAGAATGCATTCTGTTTGCATGTTACTATCAACCCTTATCGAAAAGTCCTCTGGAGTGACTTGAGGGGCCTGGGAGTTTGGAGCGACTTGAGGGAGCTATGAAGAAGTTTACTGCGCACTCCGTTGACTTGGTCCACACCCTTTTGGATTACTGCGGCATCGATTCCGAGGGGTTGGAGGAAGAGAACAAGGTGCTGCTGTCCATCGATTATGACAAGACCGTCTTCATTGTCATTGACAAGGGGCTCATCAACCTGATTGGGACGCTGGGAAGCGTGGTGCCAAGCGAGACGTTCTACCGCAATCTTCTCTACGAGAACTTTCAGAATTGTAGCGGGGCGCATTACCGCTATGCGATTGAGCCCCAGAGCGGCGAACTGCTGATGTCTTTGACGGTGCAGAGCGAGGGTATTGGGGGTGACGACTTCATCCGGGTCTTCGAGGACTTTATCGGGTATGCGGAGGTGTGGGGTCAGGCTCTTTACCGGGGCGACGAACAGGTGCCGGCCCGGGATCTCTCCGAGCAGGCGCCAAGAGCCGCGCGGCCCGAGCCCTTGGTGGACCCGAGCGGCCCCCCCGTTCCTTTTCTCAAGGCCTAAGATTTCTGGTTCCGATAGGGAGGTCAGCGCCATGGCGGAGATCAACACCCAGATCGCGAGCTTAGTGACGAATCTGCAGCGAGTGCAATCCCAGGGAGGGCAGTTCGTTGACGACCAAGGGGAGTTGGTCGGTGCAGCGTTACGGAACAGTTTCAAGGGCAAGGTCGTCAAGATGCTGGTTGACCGCGGTATTGCGCGGGAAGGTAACCTGGGCGGGCGGGTTGCGGTGGCCCTGGTCGGGCAGGAGAACTTCGATCGCTTGAGAACGTCGGCCCAGGAGCTTAGCAGCACCAGCGTGTGCAATGTTCTGCGTCTTCTGGAGCGGCTGGAAAGCGAGGGACTGGATAGCGATCTGAAAAGTAAGGTTAGCGGCGCTATTTACTCCAAGTTCAGTGGTAACACTCCGATCAGCGAGTTGAACGTGGAGAATCTGCAGACTCTTCACGAGACGATTGAGGACGAGGTGATTCCGCAAAGGAATGCCTACCGGCAGGAGCTGCTGGCTGCGGTCAATGCAGGCCACCCGACGCCGGCTATGCGGAACGCCTCCCAAGCGGCTTTATTAGTGGCTGGTCGGGGCCTGGAAGAAAAGCTTGACCAGACGTCTAACGTAACCTATAAACTGGGTGAATTACTTCAGGCGGAAGCACTCCATACCACCACAGGGCAGGGCCGCTCTGTTTCTGAAGGGGCCGCCTCTCTACTTCATGAATATAAAGCCGTGTCGGCGCACCTGAAATCCGAGTTGGGGGGGAAAATCCGCCAGTTGGAGCGGCAGATCACCGAGTCGGACGCGCAGACCGACCCGACGTGGGTCGCGAGTCGGGAATTGAAGTTGAGCCAGCGCAAGCGCGAATTGAGTCAGGTCGATGATACGCTAAGGCAGCAGTACATCGGCGCTCTTCAGCGGACTTATGCGGCCAACGATATCATGGACGGCCTGCATGTCCGCCAGGATGGGAAAAGAGCGTTCGCTGGTGGGGAAGTATCCTGGGATAGGCTGGAGCAAATCTGGCCCCAAAGAAAAAAGCCGCCGGTGAAATTTCGAGGTGTTGGGCAAAAGGAAGCGCTGTCTGCCACCACTGGAAACTGGGTCAGCAATTTCGCTCAGGATCTCGACGAGGCAGTGGCGAGAGGAGATACGAGTGAGATCCTGAACTACGCCCGGACCCTGACCGACATAATTCGCGGTCCGCAATACAGCGCGGCAGACAAGCGGACGGCCCACATGCTGAAGCAGAACGCAGCTTTTCTGAACGACTTCGACTGCGTCAAAGAAGTGCTGGGTGGCGGTAAAGGCTGGCGGTTCGACCAGGAGACTACGGATATATACAAGCCGAACGCCGAGCAGCTCAAGGCCGTCATCGAGAACAAAATCAGGGAATCGGACACTCTCATCGCGGATCCGGAATCCCATCCTGACTATGCCGATTACCAGGACTTCTTCAAGGACCCCCGTGTTGGGGGGCGTCCGAGGAGAATTGACAGAGCCCCCGTCGATGAAACGCGAAGCATCTCGTTGAAAGAAATGGGGGTTGGGGGGCGTTTCCGTCCGGAGAGAGGGGGCGGAGAAAATCCCACCCCCACCGATGGCCGAACGCAAATCATCCGGGATGCAGAAGAAGCCAGAGCCATCGCCCGAGGGCTCCTCCGGCACCCGGTCTTCAGGACTTGAGCGCGCTGGGAAGCGGGCAGCCCAAGGTCCTCAGTGGCCGCCCGGTCTCCGGCCTCGTGGTGGGAGCAGCGGGGTCTTGCTGATAGCGATTCTCGACAATCTGGGCAAGGGCGCCTGCGGTGTGGCCATCCAGAATTTGAATTTGATGCTCGCCCTGCCCGAACCGACGGGGCTGGCGGCCTGAGGGAACCTATTGTAGCGGGGCGCATTACCGCTATGCGATTGAGCCCCAGAGCGGCGAACTGCTGATGTCTTTGACGGTGCAGAGCGAGGGTATTGGGGGTGACGACTTCATCCGGGTCTTCGAGGACTTTATCGGGTATGCGGAGGTGTGGGGTCAGGCTCTTTACCGGGGCGACGAACAGGTGCCGGCCCGGGATATCTCCGAGCAGGTGCCAAGAGCCGCGCGGCCCGAGCCTTTGACGGACCCGAGCGGCCCCCCCGTTCCTTTTCTCAAGGCCTAAGATTTCTGGTTCCGATAGGGAGGTCAGCGCCATGGCGGAGATCAACACCCAGATCGCGAGCTTAGCGACGAATCTGCAGCGAGTGCAATCCCAGGGAGGGCAGTTCGTTGACGACCAAGGGGAGCTGGTCGGTGCAGCGTTACGGAACAGTTTCAAGGGCAAGGTCGTCAAGATGCTGGTTGACCGCGGTATTGCGCGGGAAGGTAACCTGGGCGGGCGGGTTGCGGTGGCCCTGGTCGGGCAGGAGAACTTCGATCGCTTGAGAACGTCGGCCCAGGAGCTTAGCAGCACCAGCGTGTGTAATGTTCTGCGTCTTCTGGAGCGGCTGGAAAGCGAGGGACTGGATAGCGATCTGAAAAGTGAGGTTAGCAGCACTCTTTACTCCAAGTTCAGTGCTAGCACTCCGATCAGCGAGTTGAACGAGGCGGCTCTGCAGACTCTTCACCGGACGATTCAGGACGAGGTGATTCCGCAAAGGCGTGCCTACCGGCAGAAGCTGCTGGGTACGGTCGATGCAGGCCACCCGACGCCGGCTATGCGGAACGCCTCCCAAGCGGCTTTATTAGTGGCTGGCCGGGGCCTGGAAGAGAAGCTTGAGCAGGCGCCTAACCTAACCTATAGACTGGATCAATTACTTGAGGCGGAAACACTCCAGACCACCACAGGGCAGGGCCGCTCTGTTTCTGCAGGGGCCACCTCTCTACTTCATGAATATCAAGCCGTGTCGGCGCACCTGAAATCCGGGCTGGAGGGGGAAATCCGCCAGTTGGAGCGGCAGATCACCGAGGCGGGCGCGCAGACCGACCCGACGTGGGTCGCGGGTCGGGAATTGAAGTTGAGCCAGCGCAAGCGCGAATTGAGTCAGGTCGATGATACGCTAAGGCAGCAGTACATCGGCGCTCTTCAGCGGACTTATGCGGCCAACGATATCATGGACGGCCTGCATGTCCGCCAGGATGGGAAAGGAGCGTTCGCTGGTGGGGAAATAGCCCACGGTAGGATAGATCAAGTCTTGTACCAAAGAAAAAAGCAGCCGGCGAGATTTCGAGGTGTTGAGCAAAAGGAAGCGCTGTCTGCCACCACTGGAAACTGGGCCAGCAATCTCGCTCAGGATCTCGACGAGGCAGTGGCGAGAGGAGATACGAGTGAGATCCTGAACTACGCCCGGACCCTGACCGACATAATTCACGGTCCGCAATACAGCGCGGCAGACAAGCGGACGGCCCACGCACTGAAGCAGAACGCAGCCTTTCTGAACGACTTCGACTGCGTCAAAGAAGTGCTGGGTGGCGGTAAAGGCTGGTGGTTCGACCAGGAGACTACGGAGATATACAAGCCGAACGCCGAGCAGCTCAAGGCCGTCATCGAGAACAAAATCAGGGAATTGGACACTCTCATCGCGCAGCCGGAATCCCATCCAGACTATGCCGATTACCAGGCAGCCTTCGGCGCGCATCCGGAATCCCATCCGGACTATGACAAATACAAGGAAGCCGTCGGCGAGCAACAAGCCAAAGCTAAAATCATCGAGCAAGAAGCCAAAGCTGCAGTGGTCGAGGATGCAGAAAAAGTCATGGCCACAGTGGACTCGCTGCTCGATCTCCCAGTCTTCGATACGACTTGAGCGCGCTGAGAAGCGGACAGAAAAGATCCTCAGTTGCCGCCAGGTATCCGGTCTCGTGGTGGGAGCAGCGGAGTCTTGCTGATAGCGATTCTCGACAATCTGGGCAAGGGCGCCTGCGGTGTGGCCATCCAGAATCTCAACTTGATGCTCGCCCTGCCCGAACCGACGGGGCTGGCGGCCTGAGGGGACGAGCTTTGAGGATACGCCGCTCGGCGGGCGTGCATCCCTCTGGCCGGTTGGTGTTTGCCACGGCCCCTCTCTTCCGGCGAAGCGTCCCACCGAGCCGCCTCCGCAGGATTGACGGTCTGGCGGACTTGAACGCCGGCTGGAATCACTCCCAGATGTATTATAATCTATACCTGGACTTCGTCGGGTATGTGGAGGTGTGGGGTCAGGTCTCCTACTGGGGCGCCTCCGACCGGGCGACGAGAGCCGCGAGGCCCGAGCCCTCGGCGGACCCGAGCGGGTCCACCGTTCCTCTGCTCAAGGCCTAAGATTTCTGGTGACGACAAGGAGGTTCAGCGGCATGTCGGAGATCAACGCCCAGATCGCGAGATTAGCGACGAATTTGCAGAGAATGCGACCCGAGGAAGGGCAGTTCATCGACGCCCGAGGGGAGCTGGTCGATACAGCGTTACAGAGCGGTTTCAGGGGAGGGTCCGTCGAGACGCTGGTTGATCGCGGTATCGGGCAGGAAGGCAGCTTTGCCGGGCGGGATGCGGTGGCCCTGGTAGGGCAGGAGCATTTCGATCTATTAAGAAGGTCGGCCCGGGAGCTTAGCAGCACCAGCGTGTGCAATGTTCTGCGTCTTCTGACGCAGCTGGAAAGCGAGGGCCTGGATAGCGATCTGCAATGGAGGGTTATCGACACTATTCACTCCAAGTTCAGTGGTAACACTCCGATCCACGAGTTGACCGTGGAGAATCTGCAGACTCTTCACGAGACGATTCAGGACAAGGTTCTCCCGCAAAGGCGCGCCTACCGGCAGGGGCTGCTGGCTGCGGTCACTGCAGGCCACCCGACGCCGGCTATGCAGAACGCCTCCCAAGCTGCGTTATTAGTGGCTGGCCGGGGTCTGGAAGAAAAGCTTGACCAAGCGCCCAACCCATACAAGGAGCTGAATCAATTATTTCAGGAGGAGGGGGTCCCTATCACCACGGGGCAGGGCCGCTCTATTCCTCAAGGTGCCTACCCTATACTTCGTGAATATCAAGTCGCGTGTACGCACCTGCGCGCATCGGGTCAGGCCGATGATACGGCGCTACGGGAGCAGTTCATCGGCGTTCTTCAGCAGACTTATGCGACCAAGGATATCGAGGACGGCCTGCATGTCCGTCAGGATGGGAGCGCGGTGAGAGTCAAATCGAGATCCAAACCCAAATCCGAAGGTATCGCCGAGTATCTGACTTTTGGTGGTGTCGAGGAAAAGCAAGTGCCGTCTGCCACCACTGGAAACTGGGTCCGTGATTTCAGGCATGATCTCGACGCTGCAGTGGCGAGCGGCAATAAGGAAGAGATCCTGGTACAAGCCAAGCGCCTGGGCGACATAACTCGCGGTCCAGGATACAGCGCGGCAGACAAGCTGATGGCCCACGCGCTGAAGCAGAAAGAAGCTTTTCTGAACGACTTCGACTGCGTCAAAGAAGTACTGGGTGCAGGGAAAAGGTGGAAGTTCAACGAGGAGACTACGGCGATATACAAGCCGAACGCCAGACGGTTTAAGGCCGTCATCCAGAACAAAATCCGAGAATTGGACACTCTCATCGCGCAGCCGGAATCCCATCCGGACTATGCTGCATACCAGGAAGTCTTCAGCGATCCCCGTGTTGGGGGGCGTTTCGGTTCGGGGAGAGAGGGCGAAGAAACGCCACCCCCCGTCGATGGCCCACCGCGAATCATCGAGGAGGCAGAAGAAAAGGCTGGGGGGCGTTTCGGTCCGAAGAGAGGGGGCGGAGAAACGCCACCCCCCGTCGATGGCCGAGCGCAAATCATCCAGGAGGCAAAAGAAACCAAAGTCATCGCCCGAAGGCTACTCCAGCACCCGGTCTTCAAGACTTGACCGTGCTCGGAAGCGGGTAGCACAAGATTCTCAGTAGACTCCTATCTACGACAAGGAGGTTAAGCGGCATGTCGGAGATCAACGCCCAGATCGCGAGATTAGCGACGAATCTGCAGAGAATGCGACCCGAGGAAGGGCAGTTCATCGACGCCCGAGGGGAGTTGGTCGGTGCAGCGTTACAGAGCGGTTTCAGGGGAGGGTCCGTCGAGACGCTGGTTGATCGCGGTATCGGGCAGGAAGGCAGCTTTGCCGGGCGGGATGCGGTGGCCCTGGTAGGGCAGGAGCATTTCGATCTATTAAGAAGGTCGGCCCGGGAGCTTAGCAGCACCAGCGTGTGCAATGTTCTGCGTCTTCTGACGCAGCTGGAAAGCGAGGGCCTGGATAGCGATCTGCAAGGTATGGTTGGCGGCACTATTTACGCCAGGTTCGTCCGCGGCGGTAGCACTCCGATCCACGAGTTGACCGTGGAGAATCTGCAGACTCTTCACGAGACGATTCAGGACGAGGTGATTCCGCAAAGGCGCGCCTACCGGCAGGGGCTGCTGGCTGCGGTCACTGCAGGCCACCCGACGCCGGCTATGCAGGACGCCTCCCAAGCTGCGTTATTACTGGCTGGCCGGGGTCTGGAAGAAAAGCTTGACCAAGCGCCCAACCCAGTCAGGAAGCTGCATCAATTATTTCAGGAGGAAAAATTCCATACCACCACAGGGCAGGGCCGCTCTATTCCTCAAGGTGCCTACCCTATACTTCGTGAATATCAAGTCGCGTGTACGCACCTGCGTGCATCGGGTCAGACCGATGATACGCTACGGGAGCAGTTCCTCGGCGTTCTTCAGCAGACTTATGCGACCAAGGATATCGAGGACGGGATGCATGTCCGCCAGGATGGGAGCGCGGTGAGAGTCAAATCGAGATCCAAACCCAAATCCGAAGGTATCGCCGAGTATCTGACTTTTGGTGGTGTCGAGGAAAAGCAAGTGCCGTCTGCCACCACTGGAAACTGGGTCCGTGATTTCAGGCATGATCTCGACGCTGCAGTGGCGAGCGGCAATAAGGAAGAGATCCTGGTACAAGCCAAGCGCCTGAGCGACATAACTCACGGTCCAGGACACAGCGCGGCAGACAAGCGGAGGGCCCACGCACTGAAGCAGAACAAGGCTTTTCTGAACGACTTCGACTGCGTCAAAGAAGTACTGGGTGCAGGGAAAAGGTGGAAGTTCAACGAGGAGACTACGGCGATATACCGGCTAAACGTCGAGCAGTTCAAGGCCGTCATCCGGAACAAAATCCGAGAATTGGACACTCTGATCGCGCAGCCGGAATCCCATCCAGACTATGCCGATTACCAGGCAGCCTTCGGCGCGCATCCGGAATCCCATCCGGACTATGACAAATACAAGGAAGCCGTCGGCGAGCAACAAGCCAAAGCTAAAATCATCGAGCAAGAAGCCAAAGCTGCAGTGGTCGAGGATGCAGAAAAAGTCATGGCCACAGTGGACTCGCTGCTCGATCTCCCAGTCTTCGATACGACTTGAGCGCGCTGAGAAGCGGACAGAAAAGATTCTCAGTTGCCGCCAGGTATCCGGTCTCGTGGTGGGAGCAGCAGAGTCTTGCTGATGGCGCTGCTCGACAATCTGGGGAAGGGTGCCTGCGGTGTGGCCATCCAGAATTTGAACTTGATGCTCGCCCTGCCCGAACCGACGGGGCTGGCGGCCTGAGGGGACGAGCTTTGAGGCAGAAAAAGACAAAGCCAGAGCCCAGATGCTACTCCGGGACCACCCGGTCTTCAAGACTTGACCGTCCGTCGGATTTGAACGTCGATTGTCATTGTCCCGGTAGTGTCTCACTTTGAATTTTTTCTCCCCGGCTCCCGTCATTCCCCTCTCTCCCGGCCGCTCGGCGTCACCGGCCGGATTATTACGGTGCCCGCGTCATTTTTTATGGCACCCCCTTCATTTTACGGGGGACAAAAGCGACAGGATTGGGTAGGTATAGCAGCGCCCATGATTATGTATACGCTTGGATAAGGGCGTCGAGCTGGGGTCAGGTCTCCTACTGGGGCGCCTCCGACCGGGCGACGAGAGCCGCGAGGCCCGAGCCCTCGGCGGACCCGAGCGGGTCCACCGTTCCTCTGCTCAAGGCCTAAGATTTCTGGTGACGACAAGGAGGTTCAGCGGCATGTCAGAGATCAACGCCCAGATCGCGAGATTAGCGACGAATTTGCAGAGAGTGAGACCCGAGGAAGGGCAGTTCATTGATGACCAAGGGGAGTTGGTCGATGCAGCGTTACAGAGCGGTTTCAGGGGAGGGTCCGTCGAGACGCTGGTTGATCGCGGTATCGGGCAGGAAGGCAGCTTTGCCGGGCGGGATGCGGTGGCCCTGGTAGGGCAGGAGCATTTCGATCTATTGGGAACGTCGGCCGAGGAGCTCAGGCACATCAGCGTGTGGAATATCCTGCGGTTTCTGGAGCAGCTGGAAAGCGAGGGCCTGGATAGCGATCTGCAAGGTATGGTTGGCGGCACTATTTACGCCAGGTTCGTCCGCGGCGGTAGCACTCCGATCCACGAGTTGACCGTGGAGAATCTGCAGACTCTTCACGAGACGATTCAGGACGAGGTGATTCCGCAAAGGCGCGCCTACCGGCAGGGGCTGCTGGCTGCGGTCACTGCAGGCCACCCGACGCCGGCTATGCAGGACGCCTCCCAAGCTGCGTTATTACTGGCTGGCCGGGGTCTGGAAGAAAAGCTTGACCAAGCGCCCAACCCAGGCAAGCTAGCCGAGAAGCTGCATCAATTATTTCAGGAGGAAAAATTCCATACCACCACAGGGCAGGGCCGCTATATTCCTGAAGGTGCCCTCCCTATACTTCATGAATATCAAGCCGCGTGTACGTACCTGCGCGCATCGGGTCAGGCCGATGATACGGCGCTACGGGAGCAGTTCATCGGCGTTCTTCAGCAGACTTATGCGACCAAGGATATCGAGGACGGGATGCATGTCCGCCAGGATGGGAGCGCGGTGAGAGTCAAATCGAGATCCAAACCCAAATCCGAAGGTATCGCCGAGTATCTGACTTTTGGTGGTGTCGAGGAAAAGCAAGTGCCGTCTGCCACCACTGGAAACTGGGTCCGTGATTTCAGGCATGATCTCGACGCTGCAGTGGCGAGCGGCAATAAGGAAGAGATCCTGGTACAAGCCAAGCGCCTGGGCGACATAACTCGCGGTCCAGGACACAGCGCGGCAGACAAGCGGAGGGCCCACGCACTGAAGCAGAACAAGGCTTTTCTGAACGACTTCGACTGCGTCAAAGAAGTACTGGATGCAGGGAAAGGGTGGAAGTTCAACAAGAAGACTACGGCGATATACCGGCCAAACGCCAGACGGTTTAAGGCAGTCATCCAGAACAAAATCCGAGAATTGGACAAGCTCATCGCGCAGCCGGAATCCCATCCGCACTATGCCGACTACCAGGCAGTCTTCGGCGCGCATCCGGAATCCCATCCGGACTATGACAAATACAAGGAAGCCGTCGGTGATCAACAAGCCAAAGCTAAAATCATCGATCAACAAGCCAAAGCTGCAATCAAGGGGGAGGCAGAAAAAGACAAAGCCAGAGCCCAGATGCTACTCCGGGACCACCCGGTCTTCAAGACTTGACCGTCCGTCGGATTTGAACGTCGATTGTCATTGTCCCGGTAGTGTCTCACTTTGAATTTTTTCTCCCCGGCTCCCGTCATTCCCCTCTCTCCCGGCCGCTCGGCGTCACCGGCCGGATTATTACGGTGCCCGCGTCATTTTTTGTGGCACCCCCTTCATTTTACGGGGGACAAAAGCGACAGGATTGGGTAGGTATAGCAGCGCCCATGATTATGTATACGCTTGGATAAGGGCGTCGAGCGTAGCGTGTTCATTAGATTCGCGCAGGCGTTTGAGGATGGCGAAGTCGTGTGCACTGGGGTTGAGGTCGGGGGAGTACGGCGGCAAGAAGAGGAGTGTGGCACCGGGACATTCAATCAGCTCTCGGGTCTTGGCACTTTTGTGAAAGGGGACATGATCCATCACCCCGACCTGAGGAGCGTTCAAGCGAGGGCAGAGTTGGGTGGCCAGCCAGCGATTGCAGACTTCGGTGTTGCAGGTGCCCTCAAACAGGAGCGGAGCGGTAAAGCGGTTGCCTATCCGCGCGGCAATGAGGGAAGTCCGAGGACGCCGGTGGCCGGAGCGCAGCCCGTAGACCCGCCTCCCCTTCGGCGCATAGGCGTACTGGCGGGGCATGGTGGGACCGACCCCGCTCTCATCCACGTAGACACACTCTTTACCCCGGCGCGTAAAGCGCTCTCGCAGCCGCAGGTAGGTTTGTCTTTTCCTCCGACTCCGCTCGGTGGAGCCCCCCGGTTTTTTTCCCCGTCACTCCCATCTGCCGTAAGGCGGACCAGATACAAGGGCGGGACACCCCAAAGGGCTGCGCGCCCTCCTTTTGCGTCCGATCTGGATACTGCTGCACGTGCGCCCGCAACGCTGCCCAATCGAGCCGACTAGGACCACGAGGGCCAGGGCGCTGGTAGGCCAGCCCGTCCGGGGCCGTCACCCAGTGATCAACACTCGCTCTTGAGACCTGAAACCGGCGCGCCGCGTCGGCCTTGCTCCCGCCACCTCTCACAAAGTCGATTACCCGTTTGCGTAAATCTGACCCACATCGCATCCCGTCAGCCTGACAGAGTTCCCTCCCCCTGTCTACTTATTTGTGGGCTTCGCTATAAGTACAAGACCCTGCTGCAGGCTGAGTCAAAGTTCCTAGCACACCCTATCGAAACTCGAAGGATTCAGACTGAGACATTACCATTGTCCCCTATATCTTGGACTGCACCCCTTGACTGAGACATAGAGATAAGCTCGTGGTGGTGGTCAAAGGGGAGACAGCAGGTGGGACTGAAGCGACGACAGTTTACCCGAGAATTTAAGTTGCAGGTGATCCGAGAAGTCGAAGCGGGCAAGGCGGTGGCCCAGGTAGCGCGGGAATACCAGGTGCATCCGACGCAAGTAGGCAAGTGGCGGCAGTTACAGCGCCGGGACGCCGAAGAGGCGTTTGCGGGGAATGGGCGGCCGTATCAAGACGAGGCGAAGATAGCGGAGTTGGAACGTATGGTAGGGCAGCTGACAATGGAGAACGCCTTGTTAAAAAAAGCCTTGCTACAGCTCGAAGGGACTCCGGCGCCACCCCACAAGAGTGGCGGGCACGGATGAGCCAGCTGATTACCGAGGCAGGGCAAGACGCCCGGCCATTATCGGTGGCGCGGCGGTGTCAGGTCGTCTCGCTGAGTCGAGCCACGTATTATCGCATGCGGCAGCGCGACCGTCCGGTTCTCCGGGATATGGAGCTACGGGACCAACTGCAAGGCTTGGGGCTCCAGTGGCCGATGGACGGGTATCGGCGCCTCACCCACGCGTTACGCCGCCAAGGCGTGCTGGCCAATCACAAACGGGTCTTCCGGCTCTTGCGCGCGGATAATTGACTGTGTCTACGCCCCCGCCGGGGCGTCCGCACGACTAATTCCCAACAGGGGTTGCCGACCTATCCGACCCTAGTGCCGACGGGGCGGCTTAACGGACTCAATCAACTCTGGGTCGCCGCCCTCACCTCTATTCGCCTAGCCCGGGAGTGCGTTTATCTGGCAGTGGTGCTAGACGCTTATAGTCGGCGGTGGATTGGCTGGGCTCTTGCCCGCACGCTGGAGGCCCCCCTGGCCGTAACGGCACTGAACCCAGCCCTGGCGACTCGCCCCGTCGGGCCTGGCCTCATCCACCACTCGGATCAAGGCGTGCAGTAGGCCTCGGGCGCCGACACGGAGCTATTGAAGGGCCATCAGAGCCGCATCAGCATGAGTCGACGGGGCCGGCCCCGGGACACCGCTCAGGCTGAGAGTTTTCTGAAGCCAGTGAAGTACGAAGAAGTGTACTTAGTCGAGTACGCCGCCTTGGCCGATGCGCGGGTGCGCCTTGGCCATTTGCTGGAGGATGTGTATAACCGGAAACGACTGCACTCTGCGCTTGGCTATCGACCACCAGCCGAGTTTGAACAGGTGCTCCGCTCGACAACTAGAGCTTAACCAGTTGTCTCATTTCAGGGGGTCACTCCATCTTGACAGTATTGAGACTTTAGGTTGCACTGAGAAGCCGCATGGATTGGGTTGAGGGGTATGAGAATTCGGAGCGAATGGAGGGAGCTATGAAGAAGTTTACGGAGCACTCGGTTGACCTAGTCCGGTCTCTTTTGGATTACTGCGGCATGGATGCCGCGGGTCTGGAGGAAGAGAACAAGGTACTGCTGTCGATCGACTATGACAAGACGGTATTCATTGTGATTGACAAGGGGCTGATCCACTTGATTGGGACGCTGGGGAGCGCGGTGCAAAGCGAGGTGTTCTACCGCAATCTTCTCCACGAGAACTTCCAGAATTGCAGCGGGGCGCATTACCGTTATGCGATCGAGCCCAAGAGCGGGGAACTCCTGATGTGTTTGACGGTGCAGAGCGAGGGGACCGAGGTTAATGACTTTTTCGGGGTTTTCGAGGCCTTCATTAGGTATGTGGAGGTGTGGGGCCAGGCGCTGTACCGGGGCGACGAACAGGTGCCGGCCAAGGGGGGCGCCGAGCAGGCGCCGAGAGCGGAGAGGCCCGAGCCCTCGGCGGACCCGAGCGGGTCCACCGTTCCTCTGCTCAAGGCCTAAGATTCCTATCTACGACAAGGAGGTTCAGCGGCATGTCGGAGATCAACGCTCAGATCGCGAGATTAGCGACAAATCTGCAGAGAATGCGACCCGAGGAAGGGCAGTTCATTGACGAACAAGGGGAGTTGGTCGGTGCAGCGTTACAGAGCGGTTTCAGGGGAGGGTCCGTCGAGACGCTGGTTGATCGCGGTATCGGGCAGGAAGGCAACGTTGCCGGGCGGGATGCGGTGGCCCTGGTAGGGCAGGAGAACTTCGATCGATTGAGAACGTCGGCCCAGGAGCTTCAAAGCGACAGCGTGTGCAATGTTCTGCGTCTTCTGGAGCAGCTGGAAACCGAGGGACTAGATAGCGATCTGAAAAGTAGGGTTAGCAGCACTCTTTACTCCAAGATCAGTGCTAGCACTCCGATCCACGAGTTGACCGTGGAGAATCTGCAGACTCTTCACGAGACGATTCAGGACGAGGTGATTCCGCAAAGGCGTGCCTACCGGCAGGGGCTGCTGGCTGCGGTCAATGAAGGCCACCCGACGCCGGCTATGCGGAACGCCTCCCAAGCGGCTTTATTAGTGGCTGGCCGGGGCCTGGAAGAAAAGCTTGACCAAGCGCCCGACCCAGGCAAGCTAGCCAAGAAGCTGGATCAATTATTACAGGAGGACACATTCGCTATCACCACGGGGCAGGGCCGCTCTATTCCTCAAGGTGTCCTCCCTATACTTCATGAATATCGAGCCGCGTGTACGCACCTGCGCGCATCGGGTCAGGCCGATGATACGGCGCTACGGGAGCAGTTCATCGGCGTTCTTCAGCAGACCTATGCGGCCAACGATATCGAGGACGGCATGCATGTCCGTCAGGATGGGAGCGCGGTGAGAGTCAAATCCAAATCCAAACCCAAATCCGAAGGTATCGCCGAGTATCTGACTTTTAGTGGTGTCAGGGAAGGGGAAGTGCCGTCTGTCGCCACTGGACAATGGGCCCTGGATATATATCAGGCGCTCGATGATGCAAAGGCGAGCGGCAATAAGGAAGAGATCCTGGTACAAGCCAAGCGCCTGAACGACATAATTGGCAGTCCGTTATACAGCGCGGAAGAAAAAACGATTGCTCACCAGGTGAAGCAGGTCGTAACTTTTCATAACGACTACGACTGTGTCAAGGAAGTGCTGGGTGCAGGGAAGAGGTGGGAGTTCGACGAGGAGATTACGGGGATATACCGGCCAAACGCCGAGCAGTTCAAGAAAGTCATCCAGAACAAAATCCGTGAATTGAACAAGCTCATCGCGCGTCCGAAATCCCATCCGGACTATGCCGCATATCAGAAAGTCTTCAGCGATCTCCGTGTTGGGCGGCATTTCGGTCCGGGGAGAGAAGTACTACAGAACAGACTCCGTGAATTGAACGCGGATCCGGAATCCAATCGGAAACTCGATCCGAATGAATCCGAGACATTCTTCAGGGAGTCCGGTGATGGCCGAACGCAAATCATCCGGGAGGCAAAAGAAGAAAGAGCCCGTGCCCAAAGGCTACTCGAGAGGCACCCGGTCTTCAGGACTTGAGCGCGCTGGGAAGCGGGCAGAAAAGATTCTCAGTTGCCGCCCGGTCTCCGGCCTCGTGGTGAGAGCAACCATGTCCTGCTGATGGCGATTCTCGACAATCTGGGCAAGGGTGCCTGCGGTGTGGCCATCCAGAATCTCAACTTGATGCTCGCCCTGCCCGAACCGACGGGGCTGGCGGCCTGAGGGAACCTGAGGATACGCCGCTCGGCGGGCGTGCCTCCCTCTGGCCGGTTGGTATTTGCCACGGCCCCTCTCTTCCGGCGAAGCGTACTACAGAGCTGCCCACTCAGGATTGACTGTAGAGTCCGTCACTAGGCGATTGCTCTGAAAGAATGAGGCGCAGTAAAAAAGGGCCTGACACCCGCTAGGCGGCGCCCGGCCCGCCACACCGGGGGCAAGCCTGACCGGTCCCCCCACGGCGCCTCCTCGTGCGCCCGGGCCAGCGCGGCCGGCGCCCCCGAACTCGTCCCCTCTAGAATGCATTCTGTTTGCATGTTACTGTCGATCCTTATCGAAAAGTCCTCTTGAGAAGTCCTATGAATTGACTTGAGGGAGCTATGAAGAAGTTTACTGCGCACTCCGTTGACTTGGTCCACACCCTTTTGGATTACTGCGGCATCGATTCCGAGGGGTTGGAGGAAGAGAACAAGGTGCTGCTGTCCATCGATTATGACAAGACCGTCTTCATTGTCATTGACAAGGGGCTCATCAACCTGATTGGGACGCTGGGAAGCGTGGTGCCAAGCGAGACGTTCTACCGCAATCTTCTCTACGAGAACTTTCAGAATTGTAGCGGGGCGCATTACCGCTATGCGATTGAGCCCCAGAGCGGCGAACTGCTGATGTCTTTGACGGTGCAGAGCGAGGGTATTGGGGGTGACGACTTCATCCGGGTCTTCGAGGACTTTATCGGGTATGCGGAGGTGTGGGGTCAGGCTCTTTACCGGGGCGACGAACAGGTGCCGGCCCGGGATCTCTCCGAGCAGGCGCCAAGAGCCGCGCGGCCCGAGCCCTTGGTGGACCCGAGCGGCCCCCCCGTTCCTTTTCTCAAGGCCTAAGATTTCTGGTTCCGATAGGGAGGTCAGCGCCATGGCGGAGATCAACACCCAGATCGCGAGCTTAGCGACGAATCTGCAGCGAGTGCAATCCCAGGGAGGGCAGTTCGTTGACGACCAAGGGGAGTTGGTCGGTGCAGCGTTACGGAACAGTTTCAAGGGCAAGGTCGTCAAGATGCTGGTTGACCGCGGTATTGCGCGGGAAGGTAACCTGGGCGGGCGGGTTGCGGTGGCCCTGGTCGGGCAGGAGAACTTCGATCGCTTGAGAACGTCGGCCCAGGAGCTTAGCAGCACCAGCGTGTGCAATGTTCTGCGTCTTCTGGAGCGGCTGGAAAGCGAGGGACTGGATAGCGATCTGAAAAGTGAGGTTACCAGCACTCTTTACTCCAAGATCAGTGGTAGCACTCCGATCAGCGAATTGAACGAGGCGGCTCTGCAGACTCTTCACCGGACGATTCAGGACGAGGTGATTCCGCAAAGGCGTGCCTACCGGCAGGAGCTGCTGGCTGCGGTCAATGCAGGCCACCCGACGCCGGCTATGCGGAACGCCTCCCAAGCGGCTTTATTAGTGGCTGGCCGGAGTCTGGAAGAGAAGCTTGACCAAGCGCCCGACCCAGGCAAGCTAGCCAAGAAGCTGGATCAATTATTACAGGAGGACACATTCGCTATCACCACGGGGCAGGGCCGCTCTATTCCTCAAGGTGTCCTCCCTATACTTCATGAATATAAAGCCGTGTCGACGCACCTGAAATCCGGGCTGGAGGGGGAAATCCGCCAGTTGGAGCGGCAGATCACCGAGGCGGGCGCGCAGACCGACCCGACGCAGGTCGCGGGTCAGGAATTGCAGTTGAGCCAGCGCAAGCGCGAATTGAGTCAGGTCGATGATACGCTAAGGCAACGGTTCATCGGCGCTCTTCAGCAGACCTATGCGACCAACGATGTCGAGGACGGCATGCATGTCCGTCAGGATGGGAGCGCGGTGAGAGTCAAATCCAAATCCAAACCCAAATCCGAAGGCATTGACGAATATCTGACTTTGGGTGGTGTCAGGGAAGGGGAAGTGCCGTCTGTCGCCACTGGACAATGGGCCCTGGATATATATCAGGCGCTCGATGATGCAAAGGCGAGCGGCAATAAGGAAGATATCCTGATACAAGCCAAGCGCCTGAACGACATAATTGGCAGTCCGTTATACAGCGCGGAAGAAAAAACGAGAGCTCACATGGTGAAGCAGGCCGTACCTTTTCATAACGACTACGACTGTGTCAAAGAAGTGCTGGGTGCAGGGAAGAGGTGGGAGTTCGACGAGGAGATTACGGGGATATACCGGCCAAACGCCGAGCAGTTCAAGGACGTCATCGAGAACAAAATCAGGGAATTGGACGCTCTCATCGCGAATCCGGAATCCCATCCTGACTATGAGGTCTACCAGGACGTCTTCAGCGATCTCCGTGTTGGGCGGCATTTCGGTCCGGGGAGAGAAGTACTACAGAACAGACTCCGTGAATTGAACGCGGATCCGGAATCCAATCGGAAACTCGATCCGAATGAATCCGAGACATTCTTCAGGGAGCCCGGTGATGGCCGAACGCAAATCATCCGGGAGGCAAAAGAAGAAAGAGCCCGTGCCCAAAGGCTACTCGAGAGGCACCCGGTCTTCAGGACTTGAGCGCGCTGGGAAGCGGGCAGAAAAGATCCTCAGTTGCCGCCCGGTATCCGGCCTCGTGGTGGGAGCAGCGGAGTCTTGCTGATAGCGATTCTCGACAATCTGGGCAAGGGTGCCTGCGGTGTGGCCATCCAGAATTTGAACTTGATGTTAGGGCTGCCCGAGACAACCGGGCTTCCGGCCTAGGAGAGCCTGAACTCATTCTTCCTCTAAGCCAGCTTCCCGAAAGGCGGCCAGGATACGTTCGAGGTTGGCGGGGTCTTTATACGGAAGCATCTGGTTCATGGTTGCGAACGAGAAGTTGGGGCTGAGGCGCAGAATCTCCGTTGCCAGCGCCCGGGCCTCTTCAAGACGGCCCAGCTCAACCGAGGCCAGGAGCAGATTATAATAAGTCGGCAGAAAGTCCGGGTTGTGGGCGAGCGCGCGCTTCAAGACGGCGATGGACTCTTCGGTCTGACCGAGCAAGCGGTAGGTATGCCCCAGGAAGTGCAGATAGATAAACGGATAGCGGGGGTTGAGGCGGATGGCCTGTTGGATGAGCCGCAGCGCCTCCTGTGGCCGCCCGACGAAAGTCAGCGCGCTTCCGAACCAGGCGTAATTGTCCGCATCGTTCGGGCCGAGGGCCACCGCCCGCTCAAGCTCGCTAATCGCCCGTTCATGCTGTTTCTCGAACAGATAGATATAGCCCAATAAGCGACGCGCAACGGGCAACGAGTCGTCCAGGGCCACGGCCTGCCGCACGAGTGCATGCGCGCGCTGTGAGACCTGGGGGTCTTGTTCCCACTGCATCACCACGCCGAGGAAATCTGCCCAGCCCAGCCAGGCATAGGCTTCGGCATACTGCGCGTCCAGGGCGATGGCCTGCTCAAACAGATGGCGGGCCTGGACCAGCGATTCCTGCGTTGTGCGCCAGAGATAGCTTTCCCCGCGCAAGACGAAATCGTAGGCCTGGAGGTTGTCGGTCGATTTTTGGACCAAACGGGTCTGCTCATCCGCGGTCAGGGTGATCTGGAGGGCCTGGACGATTTGCTGCGTCACCTGGTCCTGGAGGGCAAAGATATCCCGCATTTCGCCGTCGTAGCGCTCCGCCCAGACATGACCGCCGGTGGTGGCGTCTAATAGCTGGGCATTGATACGAACCCGGTCATTAGCCCGGCGCACACTCCCCTCCAAAACGTAGCGGACGCCCAAGTCGTGCCCGACCTGCTCGACATCGATCGCCCGGCCCTTGTAGGTAAACGAAGAATTGCGGGCGATGACAAACAGGCCCGAGATTTTTGAGAGGTCGGTAATAATGTCTTCGGTGATGCCGTCGCTGAAATACTCCTGTTCCGGCTCGCCGCTCATATTTGTAAAGGGCAGCACGGCAATCGAGGGCTTGTCGGGTAGCGGCAGGCGCGGTGGATTCCAGAAGGCCGGCGATGATAAGAGCGGATACCAGTCTTTGAGGGCGAAGGCGCCAAGGCCGAGAATCACGAGGACGACCAGACCGAGGGTGATCAGCGATCCGGGTCCTGGGCGTTTTGGTTCCAGGGAGAGGAGGTCGCTGTCGAGTGTGGGTGGCGCGAGGTCTGCGGCCTCCCAGCGCACCTGATAAACCTGCATGGGTGTGGCGATATTCTTCACCCGCTGCTCGCCCTGATACGTAAACACCAAGTCGAGCTTATTTGCTATCTGTTCATGCACGGCGCCCGAGATACAGATGCCTCCCCCCTCGGCCAGGCTCTCCAGGCGGGCCGCGATGTTGACCCCATCTCCGTAAATACGACCCTCTTCAACGACCACGTCGCCGACATTAATACCCATGCGGTAGTGCATCTGTCGCTCTACCGGAAGCTCGGCGTTCCGCACGGCAAGCTCCGTCTGCACCTCAACCGCGCACTGCACCGCGTCAACCACGCTCGAAAACTCGGCCAGGAGATTATCGCCGGGAGAATCGACCACCCGGCCGGCATGGTGCTGAATGGTCTGGGTCATCAGCTCCCGATATGCGGTCAGCGTCCGGATCGTGGCAACCTCATCATCGCCCATGAGGCGACTATAGCCTTGAACATCGGCGCTCAGGATGGCGGCGAGTTTGCGCCTGACGGCGGACGGGTCTCTCTCTGACATAAGCGGTAGTCGCGTTCCGGGGTGAACTGCTCGTGCTGAACTGGCCAAAGTCCCTGCCAAGGGATAGCATAGTCGCAGACACGACTGAAGGCATCGAGGGGAACAGCATGGCAACCTATGTGATTATTGGAGCTGACCGGGGCATTGCACACGCGCTGTGCCTGCAATTATGCGAGCGCGGGGAGAACGTGATTGCCGCCTGTTTGGGCGACTCGCCCACCCTGGCGGCAAAGGGTGCGCGCGTCGAGACGGGCGTCGATGTGACGTCGGACTCGGCGGTCCACGCCCTGGCCCAGCGCTTGATCGGCACGCATGTGGACGTGCTTATCCATGTGGCCGGGATTTATCTGGACGACGGCCTTGAGGCCTTACCGATGGCCGATATACAACGCCAGATTGAGGTAAACGCGCTGGGGCCGTTGCGCGTTGTCCACGCCCTCCAGTCCTGCCTCGACCACGGCGCAAAAATAGGCATTGTGACCAGCCGGATGGGCTCGATTAGCGACAATACCTCAGGTCGGCTGTACGGCTATCGGATGTCCAAGGCTGCGGCCAATATGCTGGGGGCATCGCTGGCCCAGGACCTCAAAGAGCGCGGCATCGCGGTGGCCCTGCTCCACCCTGGGATGGTCAATACCCAACTGGTGCCCAATCTACCCGAGCACGTGCGCAGCCAACTGATTGAACCCGAGGAGGCCGCGCGCGGCCTGCTGGCCCGGATGGATGCACTGACCCTGGAAACGACCGGAAAATTCTGGCACGCCAACGGCGAGGTGCTGCCCTGGTAGGATACCTCGTCCCTGCCGCGGTCGTTAGGCAAACGTCGCGGACACGCTGCCAAACGAGGAAAAAGTGGTTTCCCAGGTATCGCCCTTTTCAATGGGCGTCGGCTTGGTCATCGAGCCGGTCATAATGTACTGGCCCGCCTCCAAAGCCAGGTCGAATTGCGCCAGATGGTTTGCCAGCCAGGCAACCGTCTGCATCTGATCGTCAATGGCATCTTTGCCCTGCACGCTGGCAACCACTTCGCCGTTTCGCCTGGTCTCCGCGTTCATGGCTCCGAGGTCCACATCCGCCGGATAGGGCCTGACCTCAGGGCCGGTCACGAATCCCCACTGCGCCACTCCATCGGCAACGCCGAGCGGGAGGTCCGCGCCAATATTCAGCCGCATGTCCACCAACTCCAGCGCCGGAGCAGCACCGGCCACGGCAGCCAAAGCCTGTTCGCGGGTCACGCCAGGACCCTTCAATTCCTGCCCCATAATGATGCACAGCTCGGATTCAATAATCGGCTTGCGAAAGTCGGCACAGTTGAAGCTATCACCGCTCTGGAACCGACGGCTGGCCAGCAGATAGGCACTGATCGGGGCATCAAGACCAAACATCTGACGGGTGGCATCGGACGAGAGGCCGACCTTCCAGCCGACGAGTTGTTCGCCCGCGCTCAGGTGTCGTTCGAGAATCGCCAGTTGAATCTGATAGGCATCCCCAAAATTCAGTGCCTTTTCCAAGCCGGGAGGCGGATACTGCCCGCTCTGGATGGTGTGCCATAGGGTTTCCACCGCTTCGTTGATGTTCATCGGTCGCTCCTTTTTTTGAAAAGCCTTTGAGACCCAGCATCACGGTTACGTAATAAACTCGGCTGACGGATGCGCGCGCGGATAGTCACGTAAGTACTGGAAGAATTTACTCAGGGCTTTATCACTCTTTGTCAGCGTGCCGGGCTGAAAATGAATGGTTTGCATAATAGGCACATCTTCCCCTACCACCTTTTTTTCGAGCTGCATGGCGAATTGGAGGAAGGCTTCGGTTGAGGCGGTATCGCTGTCCGACTTGCGGGCAACGACAATCATGTATGTTGTTGCCCGGCCCGGACGGGGCAGACCAAAGGGGGCTAAAAAGCCAAACCAGCGTCCATCAAAGATGCTGCTTTGATAGAAGATACTGGTGCCATAAATACCAATCCGATACTCAATCGGCTCGCCATTGGCGTGGCGGCCTTTGAAATCATACAGCATGGAGTAGGGCGTCCATTCGATATCCTCATCCGGGTCTTCCTGGTCAAACGTGACGCCATGCAGGGCTTTAATATGCTGCATGTCTGGCGTGTTACAGCACAAAACCCACGGGTCGACGGGGAGAGCTCCCTCAAAAGCCTCAACCTGTATAGCGAGTTCGTCCTCGGGATACGGGAAGTCCGGCAGCTCAAAGAGGGGTGTTTCACCGTTGAAGGCCCAGATCAGGTCATATTTTTCGGCGGTGGGAAAATTGAACAAACAGGCGCCGGGTGGTGGCGGGTCGCCAATACCCGTTTTGACGCACACGCCGCGCTGATCGTACTGCCAGTGATGAAAGGCGCAGCGAATGGTATTGCCGAGTACCTCACCCACGGAGAGGTCCGCGCCAACGTGTGGACAGTAGGCGCTCAGCACCTGCGCCCTGCTGTTCTCCCCGCGGAAAATAACGACCCGTCCATCAAGAAAATCCACGCCCCGGACCTGACCCTTGGCGACCTGGCTTGAGAGACACAGGGGAAACCAGGATTGCGTGAACAGCCCGTTTGCGCCCTCGGCCGGGATGGGACGGCCAAGAAAGCGTCGGCGCGGTACAAGCGGCGCACCGACAGAAGCGGTAGCCATACTACTCTCCTCCCTTACGCCGGCCCTCCAAAGAGCGGGTGCAACAGGACCGGTGTGACCTCAAACTCCAGATAGCGCGCCAGGGGCAGGCCGGAGAAAATCTGGTGGACCTCTTCGTTTGAGTCCGCATCGACAATAAAGAACGAGCCGCCACCGCCGAGCCGACGATAGGCCGCCAGGATTTTCTTTTGCTCGATAAACTGGCGCGCATGGGCCATTTCTTTTTGGATCAGTTCGGCAGCCTGATCCTCGGGAATCTGTGACCGAAGAATTTTGGTTGTCACCACATAGAGCATGGCGTGTCTCCTTTCCTGTGAAATATGAAAAACTGCTGCGACTCTTTAGCGGAATGTGGCCATGATGTCCTGGGCAAAGTGACGCAGGAGCTGGGGCTCGGTTGACGGGGAGACCGAGAAGACAATATGGGTCACACCCACGGCAAGATAGCCTTCAATCAGCTTGCGCATATTGTGATCGGAGGAGAAGGTCGTCGAGATCAGAACGGACTTCTCAATCTCGTCCGGATCTCGGTCGATATGCGAGCAGTGGTCGGCCAGAACCTCGATCTTATGCCGAAAGGTCTCCGGCGTGCCGAAGCTGTTCCACATGTCCGCGTGACGCGCCACAATGCCCAAAGCCACCTTCTCCCCACCGGCCCCAACCAGAATCGGCGGGTGCGGCTGCTGGATCGGTTTGGGCTCAAAGGGCGCATCGTGCAGATGGTGATGGCGGCCGGTAAAGTTTGCCTGCTGCTGGGTCCAGAGTTGTTTGATCAGAGTGATGGACTCGTCCAGGCTGATCAGTCGCTCCCCGGTGGTGGGAAAGGGAATATCGTAGGCTTCGTGCTCCAGCGCAAACCAGCCGCTGCCAATCCCGAAAATCAGCCGTCCGTTGCTGATGATGTCCACCGTTGTCGCCATCTTGGCCAGGACCGCCGGGTGGCGATAGGTATTGCCCGTCACCATGACACCCAGGCGCACCCGCTGGGTTGCCATAGCCAGAGCCGATAAGGCGGTCCAGCCTTCCAGGCACGGACCGGTTGGGTCGGAAAAAATCGGCAGAAAGTGATCGAAGACCCAGGCCGTATCAAACCCCAGACTGTCTGCTTCTTGCCACAGTCCGAGCATATCGTTCCAGTCCCCGTTCTGTTGTGGAACCTGAATGCCGAAGCGGACTGGGTGTGACATGAGGGGCCCCTTTCTTAGAATTCCTTGAGGGCACGGATCGTGTCTTCATCGTACATGGCTATCCCGAAGGCGGTTTTGCCGAGGAGTTCCAGGGTCTCATCGCTGTCAAAAGGATGGAACAGGCCGGCCCGTACATCGCGATAATAGCGTTCCAAGGGCAAGCGCTTAAAATATGAGACGCCTCCCACGGCTCGCAGGGCGAGGTCAACCACGCGAGCGGAGTTCTCCATGGCGACCATCCTGGCAGCCACACTTTTACGCAGCCAGGTCCGGGGGGCTTCCCGGTCGGCCTCGGCCGCGGCTTTCCACAGGCCGGCCCGGGCCGCCTCCAGCAGCACGTCCATCTCGCCGACCTTGGTGTAGACGCTCGGCAGATGGCTCATTGGTTTGTCGAGCGGAAAACGCGGCCGGCCACGCATAAACTCCACCACAAAGTTGCGAGCCGCGGTGGCAATGCCGATATACACGCTACCGATGGTAAACGGCGCGCGTGGGAACAGATTGGTTATCCCGCCACGAGTGACGACCGGACGTTCCAAGAAGACCGCGGATTCTGGAATAAAGGCGTCTTTGAGTTCGGTGCTTCTCGACTCGGTTGAACGCATGCCCATGGTATGCCAGTCGTCTTTGATGATGAAACCTGGCGTGTCACGCGGAATCAGAAAGGTAATAATCGTTCCGGTCTGTTTGCCGTCGTGGACGCCTTCTTTCCAGGTCGCTTCGGCAAAATATCGATCAAGCGCAATGGACTGGGTACTGAAGATCTTGCGTCCGCTCACCCGCCAGCCGCCGTCCACCCGTTCCGCCGTGGTCCGGGGACGAAGGATGGAAACCGCGTTGTCCGGCTCGGAACCCGAGCCGCCGATAATGAGCCGCTCGGCCGCGATCTGACGCAGCATGGCTTCGACGGCAGACGTGCGCTCCCGCTGCCAGAGGTTGATGAGGAGGCTCATCACATTGAAATGCATATTGATGGCCAGCGCCGTCGGACCGCAGCCCTGGGCCAGCCGTTCCTGGGCCTTGATCCGTTCCAACAGGCTGGCGCCCATGCCGCCCAACTCTTCGGGGATGGTCAGCACGCTGTAGCCGGTCTCTTTCAGCCGCTCGTAGTTCTCATACGGAAACGAGCCTTCGTCATCGTGCTGGGCCGCGCGTGTGGCAAAGTCGTCGGCCAGGGTGGCCGCGAGGTCTATGAAGCGCTGCTCCCGCTCGGTGTGGAACTGCTGCATGCATCCCCCCCTGTGTTCCTGGTTACGATCACTATCATTCCGGGCGAGGTGGGGTAAGCCGGGGTACCTGCATTGACAGTCCGTGTGGGCATATCGTACCAAGGCTCGAACAGGAGGCAGCATGTCCACATTTGTCCTGGTTCATGGCTCATGGCATGACGGCTCTGCCTGGGAGCCGGTGCGGACGCATCTAGAGGAGAAAGGCCACCGGGCCTTTAGCCCGACCATAGCCGGACACGGCAAAGGCGTTGATAAAAACGTCAATCACGCCCAGTGCACGCAGTCGATTATCGACTTCATCCTTGAAAAAGACCTGTACGACGTTGTCCTGCTCGGCCATAGTTTTGGCGGGACGATTCTCTCCCAGGTCGCTCCGGCGCTTCCCGAGCGGATGCGGCGGCTGATCTTTTGGAACGCGTTTGTGTGCGAGGACGGCAATAGTCTGCTGGATGAGATTCCAGACCACTATCAAGCCCTGTTTGCCGGGTTGGTGGCACAGTCGAGCGATCATACCGTGACTCTGCCGTTCCCGATCTGGCGCGAGGCGTTTATCAACGACGCCGACCTGGAGCTGGCCCAGGCGGCCTATGCCCGGCTCTCGCCCGAACCGTACCAGCCGTTTTGCGACAAGCTCGACATGAAGCCGTTTCACGCCGTGGACATACCCAGGAGTTTCCTGAACTGCACGGAAGATATTGCCCTGCCGCCCGGAGAGTGGGGCTGGCATCCGCGCATGTCAAACCGCCTGGGGCTGTATCGACTGGTGCAAATGCCGGGCAGTCATGAAGTGATCTTCACCAATCCGATTGGTCTGGCAGAGAAGATCGTTGAGGCCGGACGGGATTAGGGGCAGTCGCCTACCGACAGGCTCGGTCCGGTCTCACGCATTGTCCTTGCGCGTGATAGACTCTGCCCAGGGACCGAGTTGAAAGAATCCACCAATGGCCGCAAACGATCAGTTGAGTTTGTTTGATACCGACGCGGGTTCTGCTTTCCCCCTCTCATCGGACGTGGAAAAGGCGCTGCATGAGCTTGCCCGAGCTGATGGGGCCGAATCGCGGGGGGCGGTCTTTACTCGCGTTGAGGTGGTGGAGTTCATGCTTGATGTGGTGGGCTATGGTGCGGACGCGCCCCTGCACCGGAAAACCATACTCGAACCCTCATGCGGCGGTGGGGACTTTCTGCTGCCGATGATTGACCGTCTCCTTGCAGCCTGGAAAAGCTCGCAGCCAGAGAAAGAAAATGTCGTGGTCGATCTGGGCGATGCCCTGCGGGCCGTGGAACTCCACCTGGCAACATTTACTGCTACGCAACAAAAAGTGATCGGACACCTCACCGCTAAAGGTATTGACCCCGCCTCGGCGGAAGCGCTTGCCTTACGTTGGTTGCGGCAGGGAGACTTCCTGCTTGAACCCTTTACTCAGCATTTTGATTTCATTGTCGGCAACCCGCCCTATGTCCGCCAGGAGTACATTCCAGCGCCGTTATTGGCGGCGTACAAACGGCACTACGCCACGCTCTATGACCGGGCCGACCTCTATATTCCGTTTATCGAACGAGCTTTGACGCTGCTAAGCCAAGACGGAACCCTGGGGTTTATCTGCCCCGACCGTTGGACGAAGAATCGCTACGGAGGGCCGTTACGGGCGCTGGTTGCCCGCGATTACCATATACGCATCCATGTCGATATGGTTGGAACCAACGCCTTCCACGACGAGGTCAGCGCATATCCCGCGATTACGGTCTTTGAGCGTTCGCAATCCAGCCCGCACTCACAGCCCGGTCTGACTCGGATCGTTCGCAAACCGACAATCGATAGGGAGTCACTCAGAGGGCTGGCGCGGGACCTGCGCTCCAAGCACGTTGCGAAAAATTCCGAAGTCCAAGAGGCCACAATCCAAACCAACGGGATGTCGCCCTGGATACTGGAATCAGACGCCCGCACAGCCCTGCTCAGGCGGATTGAACGAGAGTATCCGACCCTTGAGGAAGCCGGCTGTAAGGTCGGAATCGGTGTGGCCACTGGTGCGGATAAAGCCTTTATCGGGCGGTATGACGATCTCGACGTTGAGGCTGACCGCAAGCTCCCGCTCGTTACGACCAAGGACATTCAAAGCGGTGAAGTCCACTGGCGCGGGAACGGCATCATCAATCCTTTCGCGGATGATGGCAAGTTGGTTGACCTCGATAGCTATCCCAAACTGAGGGGCTATCTGGAACAAAGAAAAGACCGTATTGCCGGGCGGCATTGCGCACGGAAGAATCCCGCAAACTGGTATCGCACGATTGACAGAATATGGCCCTCGCTTGCGAAGCGGCCCAAGCTGCTCATCCCCGACATCAAGGGTGAGGCGCATATCGTGTATGAACCGGGACACTTCTATCCGCATCACAACCTGTATTACGTTGTTTCCGATGAGTGGGATTTGCGCGCGTTACAGGCGGTCCTCCTGTCGAGCATCACCAATCTGTTCATTGCTACCTATTCTACCCCTATGCGGGGGGGCTACCTGAGATTCCAGGCGCAATACCTGAGACGGCTCCGCCTGCCGAAATGGACCGACGTGAATCAAAGACTCCGTACACGCCTTGTGGAAGCCGGACGTGCAAGAGCGATAGCTAACTGCAACCAGGCCGCTTTCGATCTGTACGAAATTTCACGCAGCGAGCGTCATGCCATTGGAATGGACGGCGCGTAGATATGGCCCTGAACCTGGCAGACTACGAGCGAAAAGCACGGGAAGCCGCCAGGGCGTTCTGGAGAAGCAGAGACGCCGCTCGGCTCAAACAACAGGAGTCGGGGAAAACCGACCTTGGTGAACGCGCCGGTGTGACGGCGGGGAAGAATATGGATGGCTTCATCGATCTAATCGTCGATGTTGTTCGAGCAAACGGGCTTAAAGACGCGGAGATTCATCAAGCCCGTGCCGTACTCACATTGCCGGGATTCTTTCGTCCAACAAAACTGTGTGACCTGCTTGTCCTGTACAAAAACGAACTCGTTGCGGCCGTTGAACTCAAAAGCCAAATCGGCCCGTCGTTTGGCAATAATTTTAACAACAGAGCCGAAGAGGCTATCGGGACAGCCCATGATTTCTGGACGGCGTATCGCGAAGGCGTTTTCGGGAACCAGCCCCGACCCTTCGTCGGCTGGCTGATATTGGTCGAAGACGCGGACAAGTCGAGAACACCCATAAGGACAGACTCCCCGCACTTCGCAGTTTTCGACGACTTTGTCGGTGCGTCGTATGTAGAACGCTATGACCTGCTCTGCCGAAAGCTGGTCAGGGAACGGCTTTACACCACCGCGTCAGTAATCGCCTCGCCACGTAACGCGGTAGAAACCGGTGACTATACGGATATTTCGCCGCTGACCGGTTTGAAAACATTGGTCACAACCCTGGCCGGACACGTTGCCGCGGAGGCGGCTCGGCTCTCTTAGGGGCAGGATACAAATCGGTGTCGGAGCGTTTGCAGGCTCGGGCGGAAAAGATCGTTGAGGCCGGACGGGATTAGGGTCTCAGGTGGGAGAGCGGTATGCAATCTCCATGATCCCCGAGTTTCGCTCGCTCAGGGAACCTTGAGAATATCCAGCACATTCTCAATCATGCGCTGCGTCGCGCCCCAGATTTTATAGCCCTGATAGCGATAGGTCTGAATGGGAATGGTTGCGCCGTCGTATAGCCAGGTTTCCGCATTCAGGTTGCCGCGGTCTGCGAGAAAGGTGAACGGCACGGAGAAAATCTCGGCCACCTCCCAGGCGTTTGGTTGAAAATCGTACGGGTGGGGAATCACCCCAACATAGGGCGTAACCACATAGTTGCTGGCCATGGTGCGCAGGTCGTCCAAGGGGCCGATCTGCTGGACGTCCGACGGGTGTAAGCCCAGCTCTTCTTCGGATTCTCGCAGGGCGGTGTGCAGGAGAGACGCATCCTTTTTGTCCGCTCGGCCGCCCGGAAAGGAGACATCGCCCTTATGGGTCGGCATATTGGACGTGCGAAGCGTAAACAGGAGATGGTAGTCGCCCTCGCGCTCGAAGAAGGGGACGAGCACCGCGGCGCGTTTGGCGGATTGATCGTCGTCCACGATACGGGTTCGACTCCGAAGACGGGTTCCCAGGGCAGTGAGCAGGTCGGTATGCACTGCTGACAGCCCATCACATCCGTGGTGGTGAGGCAAGGAAGCGTATTCGGTTGGCTTGTGAGGTCCATTCTCAGTTGCTACTTCAGGACTGGTGCGGGATGGACCGAGCGCTCAAAGGAGACCGGTCTGGTCTTTCTCGATAGCCGTGTCTCAGGAATCTGAGAGGCATACCCAGGTTAAGAGGTTGAACCATATGGAAAACCCGTCAAGCGATACAATGCGCCTGGGCTTCTGGACGCCAGTGTATGGCAATTGGATCATCTCAAAAGACCCAGACACGATGGATGCCTCATTTGCGTATACCAGGCGCCTGACACTGCTGGCCGAAGAGCTGGGCTTTGCCACCGTGCTGCTGGCCGAGCATACGTTTAATCCGTTTGGCCCTGAGCTGAATCAGCAGGACGCGTGGACGGCCAGTGCGGCCTTGGCCGCGATTACCAGGAACATTGAACTCATGCCGGCCGTGCGTCCGGCCTTTAAGCATCCGGCAACAGTGGCCAAGATGGCCTGTAGTATTGACGAGATTAGTGGTGGCCGCGCCGCGCTGAACCTTGTGACTGGCTGGTGGCAACGTGAATGGGAGGCGATGGGATTACCACCTATGCCGCACGATGATCGCTATGTCCGATCTGAAGAATTTCTTACCATTCTCAAAGGACTGTGGACCCAGCCGCATTTTAGTTTTGACGGACGCTATTATCAGATCGACGATATTACCCTGGCGCCGCCGCCCATTCGCAAACCACATCCGACCATTTACTTTGGTGGAGAGTCTGACGTGGCTCAGCGTTTGGCGGCAAAACTCGCTGATGTGTACCTCATAAACGGACGGCCAGTAGATGAAACAAAGACATTGATCGATCAAGTGCGTGCCTCTGCGGCAGAACAGGGCCGTGAGGTACAGTTTGGTATGAGCGCGTTCGTGATCTGCCGTGACTCAACGACAGCAGCACAGGAAGAACACGCCCGGCTGCATAGCCTACGCTATGAAGAACCGATCGCTGGCGTTGACCGTAAAGCGGTCATGACTCGGACGTACGGATACGCAGTCGGCCATATTGGTACAAACGGCGGAACCGCAGCCGGCATGGTGGGTACTCCCCAACAGGTCGCCGATCAGTTCCGTGCCTTTCAAGACATTGGTGTGACCACTTTTCTCCTCCAGTTTCATCCCATGTTGGAAGAGATGGAACGCTTTGGGGAAGACGTTATGCCGCGCCTCTGTGGGTAACGGAACGCTTCTGTCTCGTTTTATTCTCCCGGCTCTGCTCGAATCGGCAGCGCCAGCGGCCGGATCGGCGAGCCGGTTGCGCCGCGTATTTTGATCGGTGCGGCGATAAAGGCGAACTCATACACCTGGTCTTTGGCCAAATCCTCCAGCCACAGCAACTCAAGCAGACACACCCCCCGTTGGGTAAACAAGTAGTCGTGCACACTGTCTTTCGCCATCGGGAATTTCTCGACTCCCATATTGTCCGCACCGAGAATGACCGCGCCGTTATCGACCAGCCAGGTGGCACTTTCTTTGGTAATACCCGGATCGTTGTGCACGAATTTTTTGGGGTCGGGCCAGACCGTCATGCGTCCGGTGCGGATTAAAACCGCATCATTCTTGTGTAGGCGGACGCCTTGTTTCTTCATCACTCGCTGAAGGTCTTCGACCGTAATCTCATACGAGGCCGGCAGCATGTCCACGCCTTGCTCGCCGGCAACATCGATCAGAATCCCGCGGGTGATAATGGGCGGGATGGCATCCACTCCGGCCTTGGTCCAGCCCTTGTCGCTCAGATAGGTCGCGGCGTCGTAGCCATTAAAAATCTTCTCGCCTCGCCCCAGGTGATTCAGGGCGTCAATATGGGTGCCCGTATGAGCGGACAGGGTATAGGCGTCGTCGTATAAGGCGAGGTTGGGCGGACCGCCGGCCGGGGACAACTGCTCGACCCGCATCCCGCGTGGCGTATGCGTCAGCCACATATGAAACGGTGGGTCGCCCATCCCGAGGTCGGCCAAGCCGGGCATACCAACGAAATTCTCAACACTGAGGTCATAGGTTTTGCCGCTGCTGACACGTTGCAAGACGGCCAGGGTATTCGCATCGGTTAATTCGTTCAGCACTCCGATCTCATCATCCGGGCCATACGGGCTCTTGGCTACATCGTCGGCTTGAGCGATAGACCAGGTGAGGAAGAAGACAAATACGCTCGACCACAATTTTATTCGAAGAAAATCTCGCCAAAATTTTCCTGCGTCCATTTTTTGTCCCCCTTTTGCTTCGTATTGATAGGTCATGAGAGCGTATGGGAGTTTGGACACCCCCACAACTAATGTTTTCCTTGACACTCAACACACGACAGAGCTAGGGTCCGGCTCAGGGGAAGCGCCCGTCCGATCAAAAGGAGGATGTCATGCCTAGCGTGGTGACCGGAGATGATTTGAGGGCAGCGCAGCTACCGCTGTCCCAGGCCTCGACGCTTCCGTCTGCCTGTTACACCTCGCCCGAATTTTATGCGCAAGAAGTCGAGCGTATTTTCTTGAAAGAATGGCTCTGTGTCGGACGGACGGACCAAGTAGCGAAGCCAGGAGATTTTTTTACGCTGACGCTGCTAGGCGAGCGTCTGATTGTCGTCCGAGATGAGGACAATCAGGTTCGGGTATTATCGAATGTCTGTCGGCATCGTGCCACCCAGGTGGTGGAAGGACACGGAAACCAACGCCGGTTTGAGTGTCCCTACCACGGCTGGACCTACTCGCTGAAAGGCGAGCTCATTGGCGCGCCCGAGATGCAACGGACTGACAGCTTTGACAAAGAACAGTGTCAATTAGCCTCGCCACGGGTCGAGACGTGGGAGGGGTTTATCTTTGTCAATTTTGATCAGCAGGCACAGCCGCTTGGACCCAGGTTGGCTCCCCTCTCCGAGCGATTACAGCACTATCATCTCAGCGAGATGCAGACTGTCAAAACGTTAGTCTATGAGGGCAACTGGAACTGGAAGATCATGGTCGAGAACTATATGGAGGCCTACCACGTTCTTGGTCTGCATAAGGGACCACACGATGTGATGCCAGTCCATTCCGTCCCTAATGCCTCGCATCAGGCTTACAATATTACCAACGCGGAGTATAACGGCGCGTTTGGGATCATCTGGGGGGATTTTGCAACGCCGGGGGCAACATTTTATTCACCGGGGGTGACGGAAGCCGAACCTGGCAAGACCGAGTGGTTACCTTCTCCTTTCCCGTTGATTGAAAGCCTCTCCGCCGAAGAGCGCCTGCGCGGAGACTTTATCAATATCTATCCAACCCATCTTTTCACCCCTTTGCCGGACGGTATGTTTTATGGACAGATCCTGCCCCAATCCACTGACCGCATTACCTGGAGCCTGTCCCTGTGTTTCCCGCCAGAGACTTTAGAAATGCCCGACTTTGAGCAACACCTGGCACCCGCGGTCGAGGGGCTCGAATTTATCAACTCACAGGACATGTGGGCGTGCGAATCGGTCCAGCGCGGGTTGGCCTCGCGTATGGCACAGCCTGGACGCTACTGTCATCTGGAAGAATGTATCCATCAACTGGCGCAATACGTCATGGATAAAGTGCTGGACACCGGCCAGGATCGCGGCTGAAACAGTCGCAGAAGAAGGAGGAGATATGGCCACAAAGGATATCAAGCTTGCCTATGGAATCGACGTGGACGCGGTCGGTGGCTGGCTGGGATCGTACGGTGGCGAAGACTCGCCGGACGATATTTCGCGCGGTCTGTTTGCCGGCGAAATCGGCGTGCCGCGTTTGCTCAGGCTGTTTGAGAAGTACGGCATGAAGACGAGCTGGTTTATCCCCGGTCACTCGATCGAGACCTTTCCCGAGCAGACCCATATGATTGTCGAGGCCGGCCACGAGATTGGCGCGCACGGCTACTCCCACGAAAATCCGATTGCCATGACACCCCAGCAGGAGGAAGACGTACTGGTCAAAACCATCGGCCTGATCGAGGAAAAGTCGGGCAGCCGTCCGTCCGGCTATGTGGCCCCGTGGTGGGAGTTCTCGAACGTGACCAACGAGCTGCTGCTCAAACACGGCTTCCGCTATGACCACAGTCTGATGCATAACGACTTCCATCCCTATTATGTTCGGGTCGGCGATACCTGGACCAATATCGACTATTCCAAGCCGGCGGCAGAGTGGATGAAGCCGCTCATGCGCGGTGAAGAAACCGACCTGGTCGAGATTCCGGCCAACTGGTATCTCGACGACCTGCCGCCCATGATGTTCATCAAAAAATCGCCCAACAGCCACGGTTTTGTGAATCCCCGCGACATCGAACAGATGTGGCGCGATCAGTTCGACTGGATCTATCGCGAGTACGACTACGCCGTCTTCACCATGACCATCCATCCAGACGTGAGCGGCCGCCCGCAGGTGCTGATGATGCACGAGCGCCTGATTGAATATTTCAACAGTCACGCTGGCGTGAGCTGGGCCACGTTTTCGGAGATCGCAGCGGACTTCGCCCACCGGCAACCGCGTCAATAACGCATTGGAGGACGTATGCAGTTTGCAAAGCTTGGGAACACCGGAATGACCGTGTCGCGGCTCTGTCTCGGCTGTATGAGCTATGGAGGCGGTCCGCAGCCCGACTGGGCGATGCCGCGTGACTGGGCGCTGGGCCAAGACGAAGCCCGCGAGCACTTTGTGGTGTCGCTCGAAGCCGGCATAAACTTCTTCGATACCGCCGATGTCTACTCGATCGGCCTGAGTGAGGAGATCACCGGACACTGGTTGGGGGAGCTGGCCTCACGCGATGACGTTGTCGTTGCCACCAAAGTATGGGGCAAGATGGGGCCTGGGCCAAACCGTGGCGGGTTGAGTCGTAAGCATATTATTGAGGCGTGCGAAAATTCTTTGCGTCGTCTCAAGATGGACTATATCGACCTGTATCAGATCCACCGCTGGGATTTTTCCACTCCGATTGAAGAAACCCTGGAAGCCCTGGATTCCCTCATGCGCAGCGGCAAGGTGCGCTATTTGGGCGCGAGCAGCATGGCCGCCTGGCAGTTTTCCAAGGCGCTCTATCTCGCCAAAGAACACGGCTGGCACCGCTTCGTGACCATGCAGAACCACTACAATCTGATCTATCGTGAGGAAGAGCGGGAGATGAATCCGCTGTGTATCGACCAAGGCGTGGCGCTCATTCCGTGGAGCCCGCTGGCGCGCGGCTTCTTCGCCGGTAACCGTCAGCCCGAGGGTGGCACGGCCCTGACCAAACGCGCAGAAACCGATGCGTTTGCGCATAACAATTATTTTCGTGAGAACGATTTCGTTGTTGCCGCGACAGTGGAAAAGGTCGCCGAACAGCGGGGTGTCACACCGACCCAGATGGCCTGTGCCTGGATACTCCAGGCGCCGGGCGTCACCGCGCCCATAATCGGAGCCACGCAGATTCATCATCTGGAGGAACTCTTTGCCGCTGTTGATATGGAGCTGAGCGATGAGGAAGTCGCGACGCTCGAAGCGCCGTATCAGCCCCATCCCATCCTGGGGCATGAGCAGCCACACCCGGCCAAGATGGTGTAAGGAGGTGCCCGTGCAACTGATCGATAAAGATGTACCCGGTCCGAGGCGTGACTTCGTCGGCTATGGCCGGCGGCCACCGGAAGTGGTCTGGCCGAATAACGCCAAGGTTGCGGTGAATCTTGTGGTGAATTATGAAGAGGGCTCCGAGTATGCAAAGCCGGCTGGCGACGAGCGTAACGAAGGGCTGGCCGAGATCAACTATGCCCTGGATAAGAAATATCGGGACCTCGCGACCGAGTCCGTCTATGAATACGGCAGCCGGGCCGGAATCTGGCGGCTCATGCGCCTCTTCGACGAATATAAAATCCAGGTAACGTTTTTTGCCTGCGCGGTCGCCCTGGAGCGGAATCCCGAAGTGGGTGAATGGATCGCCGAGAGTGGCCACGAGCCGTGCTCTCACGGCTGGCGCTGGAGCGAGCACTGGCGACTGAGTCGGGAAGAAGAGCAGCAGCACCTGCAGTGGGCGATCGAGTCGATTCAGAAGACGTGCGGCGAGCGCCCGCTGGGCTGGTACTGCCGTTACGGGCCGAGCGTCCATACCCGAGAACTCATCGTCGCCGAAGGCGGCTTTGTGTATGACGCGGACGCCTATAACGACGACCTGCCGTACTTCACCCAAGTCGGAGATACCCGACATCTGATTGTGCCGTACTCCTTCACCTATAATGATGCGCGCTATGTTCTGCCCCAAGGCTATGGTAGCCCGGCGGATTTCTTTGAGTCGTGTAAGCGCGGCCTGGACGAGCTCTGGGCCGAGGGCGAGGCCGGCTATCCCAAGATGATGTCCATTGGGCTCCACCCACGTATCGCCGGTCAGGCCGGTCGGACATCGGGGCTGCGCGAATTTATCGAATACGCTCTGGCCAAAGGTGGTGTGTGGATGACGCGGCGCATCGATATCGCACGCTGGTGGCTCGAACATCACCAAGAGTTTCAAGGCTAAGGAGGGATCGAATGGACAACGAATGGATGGAAAAACTGGCGATCCAGGAACTCTTTGCCCACTATGCCCACGCCATTGACGATCTCAATCCAGGAGCCTGGGTCGAATGCTTCACGCCGGACGGAGTGTTTCAGGTCGGCACGCGCGCCATGCGTGGCCAGACGGCGCTGCGTGGCTATGCCGATGTTCATATCGAAGAAATTCGCTGCCGGCACATGATGGCCAACTTCTTGTACGAAGTGAATGGAGACGAAGCCACAGGCCAGTGCAGTATGCTGGCAACGCTGGCGACCGCTGGTGGATATAAGATATTCGCCCAGGGACGTTATGTTGATCGCCTGGTCAAACACGAGGGCGCATGGCGCATTGCACATAGAAAAGTCGAAACCGACCAGCTTGCCTCTAATCCTACCGGGATTACGAGCATCGCTGATTCCGACGTTGCCGCATTGGTCCAACCGTTGGTGGACGCGGCCCGAAAGCTGGGAGACCGGGTACAGGTGTAAACACCATCTTCAAAGGAGGGCGGTATGGATCTCGTGATTCGGAACGGAACGGTCGTGACTGCGAGTGATGTTACGCCGGCCGATGTCGGCATTGAGGGCGGCAAGATCACACACATCGGTCAAGGATTAGGGCCGGCAGCCAAGGAAATTGACGCAGGCGGGAAATACCTTTTCCCCGGTGGCGTTGATGTCCATACCCATGTGGATATCGAACTCATGGGCTACCGCTCGGTTGATGATTTTTACTCTGGGTCCGTGGCCGCGGCGTGCGGCGGTGTCACCACCATCGTCGATTACGCCTTGCCCGAAACGGGCCAGTCGATTCAGGCCAGCGTCGAAGCCTGGGAGGAGAAAGCCAAGGACAAATCCATTATCGACTACGGTATCCACCCGGTCATCCTGGAGCCGACCCCGCAGATTATTGATGAAATGGCGGACGCGATTGCTGAGGGCCATACCAGCTTTAAGTTGTTCATGATCGGCATGGCCCGTTTTGACGAGTTGGCCGCCGACTATCTCAAGGTTATGGCCCAGGCTGGCAAGTATGGTGCGCTTACGAACGTTCATGCCGAAGATCAATGTTTAATCGGCTATCTGTGCGAACAAATGACATCCGAGGGCAAGCTCGGACCAAAACATTTCCCTGACTCGCGGCCCCGCGAGGCCGAAGGCCTGGCGGTACAGCGCGCCATCAGTATGGCCAAATACGCCGAGGCCCCCATCTATTTAGTCCACCTATCGTGTGAGGAAGCTCTGGCGCCGATTCGTCAGGCCCGCGCCCACGGCCAGATCATCTACGGCGAAACACGGCCACTGTATTTGCACCTCTCGCGCGAACGCTTTGAAGAGCCGGACGGCGAACGCTACGTTGGCTGGCCGCCCCTCCGAGAAGCGTCCCAGATGCAGGTCATGTGGGATGGCTTACGCAACGATAATCTGCAAACCGTGGCTACGGATCATTGCGGCTGGAACTTGGCCCAGAAAAAATCGGGCAAGACCGTAGACGAATTGCTGCCCGGCATGTCCAACCTCGAAACCCTGATCCCGATGCTCTACTCCGAAGGCGTCGGTCAGGGGAAACTGTCGCTCAACCGCTTCGTCGAAGTGAGCGCCACCAACCCGGCCAAGCTGTTTGGTCTCTACCCCCAAAAGGGCACGCTCGCGGTGGGGTCGGACGCCGACATCGTGATCTTTGATCCGAAGAAAGATGTGACTATTCGTCATCGCAATATGCACTCCCGCGCCGACTATGAGCTGTACGAAGGCTTTGAGATCTCTGGCTGGCCAACGCATACCCTCTCGCGGGGGGAGGTGATTGTAGAAAACGGGACGGTCTTGGGAAACGCGGGAAGAGGGCAACTGCTGAAAAGGAAACGTTTTACGCCGCTGTAGGAGCAGGACGCTGGCGGGGCTAATGACCGCCGTGCCAGGGTGGATATTATAATGCAAACGAGGATGACGGACAGTCGCGTCTCAGCTTGCCCCCAAGCCCTCTCCCCTGGAGGGAGAGGGAGGGAATCATTTATTACTTTGCTACCTGACCCTCGGCCTGACCGTTCACGCTGACCTCGGCGTTACCCTGCGCCAAGACCGCAGCGGCAGCATTTTCCACTACCGTTCCTTTGAAAAAGTCCGGATTTGTTCCACCCAAGAACCGAATTGGGTTATCGCAGGTGAAATCGCGGAAGTTTTCTGGAGTCATCAGTCCGTCTTCAACGAACTCGTAGGTTTCGGGCAGGACATGGGCCATATTCGGGACATCGAAATGACCGATGTCGGAACCGAACAGGGCATGCAACTGTGCGCCAAACGGATTGTTCTTGCGGTTGAACGCCAGGGTATTCATCCGATCATCCGCCTCGCAGCCAAAGTAGAAGTTCGTGGCAAACAAGTCCTTGATATCCTCAGCCTTGGTGATGCCGCAGGCCGAGTAGTCATCCAGATTTTCAATGCCACCGGTATCGACCGAACCCTTGGGCGGCATGGCGGTATCCAGGGCTGCCTCCCGCCGGCGCAGCGCCTCGACAATGGTGGTATTGCCGTATTGCTCGGCGAGTTCACGGAACAGCGTATGGTCGAGGTTGGTCGGGTCAACTTCGGCCAGGGCATCGATATTGCGCTTCTCCCAGTGTTCGATCAGATCGACGTATAACTGACACGCCCAGCCGACCCCACCTTCGAGAAAGGCGAACTTGAGCTGGGGGAAGCGGCGCGTCACGCCACCTAAGAACAGGGCCTTACACACCGCCTCGTTAGCGGCCGCAAAATGACCGATGTGGTTATAGGTGAAATTGCTCGGCGACATGCGCATGGCAAACCCGCGTCCGCCGGAATGAAAGGACGGGGCGACTTTGAGCTCGACGCATTTGGCCCAGACCGGGTCATAGTTATAGTCGCTGTCCAGACCCAGGACATCCCGATACGCGACAAATTTTGCCGCGTCTGGGTGCATCTCAGTCGCGGCCGGAACATCGCGCCGGATCAGGCTGCCCAACATGACGACCTTCAAACCGAGTTGCGTGACCGCGTATTCCAGCTCGGCAACGGCCTCGTCCGGGGTGTGCATGGGAATCACCCCCGCGGGTGTCAGCCGATCCGCATATTTACCAAAATACTCGGCGCTAAAGGTATTGAAGGCGCGGCAGGCCGCCTGGCGCTGCTCTGCGTCGGGAATCAGCGGCAGGCCGAGGCCGGCCGTAGGATACATCACACTGAAGTCGAAGCCGAATTCGTCCAGCCGTTCATACAAGAGCTGCGGCATGACGGCGGTGGCTCGGTCGCGCGTATTCTTGGTCGGCAGCGCCCAAAACGCCTGCTGCCCGGTCCCGTTAGCCCGGCGCTCGGCCACGGACATGGCCAGTTCCTTTTGCACCAGCTTGGGGAAAAAAGAGAATCCTTCGACGGCTTTATCGCCGCCGATTTTTCGCATTTCCTCTCTGACCAAAGGGCCAAATTCCAGCCAGTGTCCATCCGCGTCGATAATGGGATGATTCAACTGGGCGCGTACCTCTGATGTTGCTGCGTGTCCGTTACTGCTCATTTTTTCCCTCCTTAGCCGATTTCGTGCTCCCTACTGGACTGCCGGACGACTGTCCGACTGGGTATGAAGACCATAGGAAGTTTCTTGATGCTTTTCAATGCATGGCTTATGCGCCTCAGCCATCAGAGACATACTCGTCAATCGCCTTATGCGAGTGCCGCACCAACACTTCCTCGTCGTTCAGATTGAAGTGCGTTCTGATGCCAGTCGCGAGCATGGACTGGGTGGCTTCAAGCGTGCTGCCGTCCTCCAGGAGTGTGTCACGCAAGACACATCTGCTGACCTCCTGACTGAAGCGCTGGCCGGCCCGTGTTGTGGGCGGGCAGTATAAACAGGCTTCCCAGAGGGTGCGGTTGGCCGTCAACGGCCAGAAATGATGCGTGACATACGTACCGGCAGAGACGTCGACTGAAAAGTTGGGAAAGATTACATTCAGATCAAATGCCCACTGCGGACTGCGGGTCGGATTGACGCCGAGCGGGAGATGGTCTTCTGCAATACGGCCTTGGGTGACGACCGAGCCAAAACGATAGGCCAGGGATTCGACAGGCGAGGGCTGATGGCTGGGGTTGCCATACAGAGACATCATCCGATGGCGAGGATAGAGTTTGATGGTCAACGCATGACTAAACGGATTCTCCGGCCCGGAAAAGGTATCGCCGATGGTGCGCCGGTGGAGGACCGGAACGTGGTAGATCTCCTGAAATGCATCCAGGGCGACTTTCCAGTTGCAGTTGACTTGCGTGGCGTAGCGATAACAGCTTGACATGGAATGAAAGGGGTAGCCACGCAGCTGCCGGCCAAACTCGCCCAGGAACGCGTCCAGCGTTTCGCCTGGGTGCGGATCGATATGGACGAACAGAAACCCTTCCCAGATATCGAGTGTCACCGGCGTGAGACCAAGCTTGTCTGTATCAAGACCAAAAAAACGGTCCTCATCCGGTACAAATCTGAGCTGTCCATCCAGACCATAGGACCAGCCGTGGAATTTACACGTCAACCGCCGGCAGGTGCCGTGCGTGTCCCAGGCGAGTTTATTGCCGCGATGAGAACACATATTGTGAAAGGCGCGAATCCGGCCGTCTGTGCCCCGCACGACAAGAACGGCCGTCCTACAAATGCTCAGCTCTTTGACGAAATAATCGCCCGCGTTGGGGATGTCCTCTACGCGTCCAATATTCAGCCACACCCGACGAAACAGGCGTTCCCGCTCTTGCTCAAAATAGGTAGGCGAGACGCACGGCTCGATCGGGACTGGCTGCGTGCCTAGTGCGGCCGGGGTGTGCCGTACGTGCTGCTCCTGCATAGCGTTCCTTAAGCAGCTCCTGACAATCCAGATGCGACCTCGCGGTGAATGCGTAGCAGTTCGGGAATTGTTTCCGCTGGCCGCCGTCCAAAGCCACACTCGGTGGCGATACCAAAGTCTGAGCGATATTGATGGGCGGTCTGCGCTCGCCGCTGTGCACCTGTCACTCCGTCGGTGTGATGAATGAGTCCTAAGAAGAGCTTGGCGTCGCCAATGGCCAGGGCTGTGAGCGGTGCGAAATAGGCTGCGTCGTCACGATTGCGCGGGACCGGCATATGGTAGAAATCAACCGGACGGGCGACCGCGCTATGGGCCGCATTGGCCATGCGCACGACCAGACTCAAGTCGGCAGGTTCAACCAGATGTTTGTGCCCCAAATCTCCGTAGCACAGATGGCAGCCCATGGGCACCTGCGCTGGCACGTGTGTGGCCAGCGTGGTGAGGGCTGTGAGATAGCGCTCGAATGGATCGCCAGCCGGCTGCCATGGTCCCATCTGGTCTTGCAAGGCAATGGCGAAGACCTCGACGCAGATGTCCCACTGAATGACAAAATCGTCGGCGGGAATGGCGTCAACGAGGGCTGCGAGTTCACGCGCCATTGCCTCTTCATAAGCTACCCACATGAGGTCAAAATCACGCGTACTGGTTAGAAACGAACGGATTCCACTCTCGGTTAAAGGCAAGGAGACCTGAAATTTTACACCCGATGGGATCGCTCCCTCGTCTCGTAACGTGCAAAAGTCCTGGTATGATTTTTTTGCCTCAGCAGCGTATCCGAGATGGTCGAAACGGATCGCATCGATACCATCTTTGACCTTGAACAGCCAGCCTTCCTCATCATAATCCCGACTAAACCAGCTTTCCTCGCCCTCAACCTGCCGTGGTTGCTGGATAGTCTCGAGTACCGGATGGCCATGATACGTTTTGACCGCAAGAAAGTGGATCCACATCCGACGGTATCCAGTTTCTCCATCCGGCAGGCTGGTCACGCACTCTCCCACTCCCCGGCCACAGGCGCGTAGGACTTCTTCAGCCGTATCTCCGGGAATGCTTCCAACTAATAACACTTGGCCAGACATACGTGACATTAGTCGCTCCCTCCTTAGTGTTACAGGCGCGCCATGCCTAGGCCGGAGCACCAGAAACGAGCGCATCGACTTGTGTTAATTCTTCTGCTGAAAGCTTCCAATTTGTTGCAGTCGCATTGGCCCGGACTTGCTCTGGTGTTGTGGCGCCAGCAATCACTGAGGTGACGCACGGCTGGGCAGCCAGCCACGACATGGCGAGTTCGAGCAGGCTGTGGCCGCGCTGTTCGGCAAAGTCTTGCAGGACCTCAACCTTGGCAAAATTCTCATCAGAGGCCATACGCTGTGTGAATGGCAGCACGGCCAGCCGCGTTCCGGGCGCAAAGTCTTCACCGCGGCGATATTTGCCGGTCAGCATGCCGCTGGCTAACGGAAAGTAGGGCAACTGGCCGAGTCCATGCTGCTCACAGGCCGGGATGGCATCCGCCTCAACCGCACGATTTAACAGGCTCCAGTCATTCTGGGCGGTGACGAAGTGAGCAAAATCATGAGTGGAGGATTGCTCTACCGATTGGTTAATCTGCTCGGCAGAAAAATTTGAATGTCCGATCGCACGCACTTTGCCCTGTTGGACCAGGGTGTTCAGCGTCTCCAGGGTCTCTTCAATCGGTGTGTTCGGATCCGGATAGTGCATTTGATACAGGTCAATCCAGTCTGTTTGTAACCGGCGCAGACTGTCCTCGACACAGCGCAGAATATACTCACGTGATCCCCACCGTTCGCCCGAGTCGGCTATCTTGGCGACACCACCGAATTTTGTGGCCAGAACGATATCCTTGCGCCGCGGGCCTAACACTCTACCCAGGAACTCCTCGGACTGACCTTTGCCGTACATGTCTGCGGTATCAAAGCAGGTAATGCCGACCTCCAGAGCCGTGTCGATCACGGCCCGGCTGGCTTCCAAATCAATCTTCATTCCAAAGTTGTTACACCCCAGACCGACCAGACTGGCCCGGATTCCCGATGCACCAAGCGGACGTGTTTCCATAAACGATTTCTCCTCAGAGGGGATTGGGTTTCTTCACACAGCAGCGGGGAGCAGGCTATCCCAATCCACCGCACGCTGATACGCCGCCGCGACCCTGAGCAACTGGTCCTCACGGAAATGCGGGGCGACCAGCATCAGGCCGATTGGCAGGCCATCAACCTTTCCGCAGGGCACGCTGAGGGCGGGATGGCCGGTCAGATTAAACGGACCCATGTTGCGGATGACCAGACCGAGGTCCAGCCCCAGTTGCCCGCCGAAAAGAGTCTGCTCAATCGCTTCCTCGTAATTCTCAGGCTCGCGATAACGCGGAGCCTTGATCGGCACAGTGGGCATGGCCAGGACATCGACCTGAGCAAAGGTCTGGTTGTAGTGTTTGATAAAAGTGGGCCGGACATTATGCGCCTTGGCGTGCAGCCGTCCGTGCGTAAAGCGAGCCAGGTAGGTGCCGAGGATCAAATGGAGTTTGTAGTTCAGGGGAAGTTCGTGGCCGTGGCTGCGTTTAAAGCGGCCAAAGGTAGAGATCAACGAACTCGGATAATAGGTCTTTGTCCCGGCACCGCCCAGATTGGTATCGAACATATGCTTGCCACCCTCAAAGTAAATGGGCAGCAGGGCCAACGGGGCTTTGTCATGCAGCGGAATGGACACGCGCTCAAGCTTCGCTCCGGCTTGCTCCAGGGTGGTGAGCGCGCTCAAGACGGTATGGTCAACCTCGGGTTCGCTGCCGGGAAAACCAAAGCCCTCAGAGACAATACCGATCCGGACGCCCGCGATATCCTGCGCCAATGCCTGGGTATAGCTGGGTAGTTGGACCGGCAGGGCGGCCTGCCGGGGGTCATAGCCGTCCGCACCCGCTACGCACTCCAGGATGAGGGCGATATCTTCGACCGTTCGGGCGAGTGGACCCACGTAATCGATTGTTGGGTCCAAACCAAACACCCCAGTATGGGGGATCAGCCCGTGTGTGGGCATCAGGCCGACTGTGCCCGACCACGCCGCCGGCAGTCGGACCGAGCCGCCTTGGTCTCCACCAAAAGCCACGTCAACCAGACCTGCGGCAACCGCCGCACCAGACCCCGAAGAAGAGCCGCCCGTGACATGGGCGGTATTATGCGGGTTCAGCGGCCGTCCGAAGTCGCCCACGCCGCTGAGCCCTGGGCCGCCAAAAGAGAAGTCTTCCATGTTCATTTTGCCCACGATGGTGGCTCCGGCGTCGAGCAGCCGCGTGACCAGCGGCGCGTCAAAGTCCGGGGTATAGCCGTCCATGAAATGACAGCCGAGCGTGAGGGGTACACCAGCCACACTGATGTGGTCTTTCAGGCCGATAGTCTTGCCGGCGAGCGGTCCGTCTTTTGCGCCCTCAATCCGACATTTCCGAATGAAGACGTTCAGTGGGTCCTCTTCTGCCGTTGGCCGATAGCCGGGGTCCCGGTCAGTATAGCGGAGTGGCAGCCGCTGCTCCTCGATCCTCAGCTCCTGAAAGGTCTCGAACGTAGCGATATGCTCAAGCAGGCGAGAATGCATGCTCTGCATCTCAGCCGGGGTGAGTTCCAAGCCGAGTTCCCGGCTGTATTGGGCAAGGTCCTGGATGCCGAGTCGGGGCAGCATGACTAACCCTCCTGTGCTGCAAAATGAGGCATGACCTCTGTGGCAAATAAGCGCATGGAATGCTCCGCTCGGCGTGGGTTAATGCCGCCGATTTGCATCCACATGACCAGATGAGTCACGCCGGCTTCCTGTTGCGAGCGTGTAATCTCCTGAATCGCATCTTCTGGGGTGCCGATGATGGGCGGTGCGCCAAAGAAGTGGAGTCCCTGGGCCGTGCCGAGTTCTGCGGCTGGCGGTAAGGGCTCTACGCCAAAATAGCCGCCGGGGATTTGAAAATCTCCGGCCTCGTCGAGCTTTTGGGTATAGACGGCCATACGATGCCGCACGTGCGGGGCGCATTCTTCCCAGGCGCGTGCGCGCGTGTCGGACACGTAGACCAGGCGTAGCGCGGCTTTATGAAAATTCTTGGGATCGTGACCGTGGCGGCGCAGACTGTCTTCGTACAGTTGCGTGGTAGCGGCACTACCCGCGCCTGCAAAATGACAGCCGTAGCGTGCAACACGGTCTATCGATTTCGGAGTCAGCCCGGCAACCCACAGGGGAGGGGTGGTTTGCACCGGTCGGGGGCGGAGAGAAATGGGTCCGATCGTGAAATGCTTGCCGGAATAGGAAAACTCCTCCTGGGTCCACAGTCCGGTAATAATCGCCAGGCCGTCTTCCATCCGTGCCGGACGCTGGCTCCGGGGGATGTTATAGGCCGCGTATTCGTCCACCACATAGCCCTGGCCCAGCCCTAAGTCGAAACGGCCATCTGACAAGGCATCGAGCGTGGCCGCTTCTTCCGCAACCTGAAGCGGGTGGTAGAGCGGCAGGATGACGATATAGGTTCCGAGTCGAATGCGGCTGGTCTGGGTCGCCAGTGCGGCCAGCAGCGGGAACTGGGCCGGGAAGTAGTCGTCGGTGCCGTGGTGCTCTGCCGTCCAGATGTGGTCGTAGCCCAACTCTTCGGCCAGCACTGCCTGTCTGACCATACTCCGACACAGTTGGGCCGATGACACCTGCCAGGGCTGTGGATTCTCAAACGCGAACAGCAGTCCGAAGTCCATCTCTCCCCCCTTGTGAGATACCTTGGGAAGTTGCCCTTGCTCCCAAACCTTGTCCTCCCAGAGCACGCGTGGTTTAACCGAAGGCAGAAGGGAGGCTGCTATGGCAACATTCGACGAGTACCGTAATCAGTATAAGCACGTTCAGATGGAGCGGCGCAACGGAATTCTGCAACTCACGCTCCACACGGATGGGAAAACCTTACACTGGGGAGAAGGCCCGCACTCGGAGTTGGGCAAATGTTTCTACGACGTGGGCAGCGACCCGGAGAATAGAGCGGTCATTATTACCGGCACGGAGGACAAGTTCATTGCCCGCTACGCCCGAGAGGGCCAATGGGAGATCACACCCCAGTTGTGGGATCACATTTATTGGGACGCCAAAAAACTGCTGATGAACCACCTGGACATTGAGGTGCCGATGATCGCCGCGGTCAACGGTCCGGCCACCATTCACGCTGAGCTGGCGGTCCTGTGTGATATTGTCATTGCCTCGGACGACGCGGTGTTCCAGGACGCGCCGCATTTCCCCAACGGGATTGTGCCGGGCGACGGGGTGCATATTGTCTGGCCGCTCCTCTTGGGCGCGAATCGAGGTCGTTACTTCCTGCTCACCGGTCAGAAACTCTCGGCTCAAGAGGCGTTGACGCTCGGGGTGGTTAACGAGGTCATGCCGCGTGAACAACTGCTTGAGCGGGCCTGGGAGCTGGCAGAGATCGTCTCCAGACAACCGCCGCTGACCGTCCGCTACGCCCGTGTTGCGCTGACCCAGCAACTCAAGAAGCTGATGCTCGACAACCTCGGCTACGGCCTGGCGCTCGAAGGTTTGGGCGCGCAGGAATACTGGCCGGGCGGAAAGAAGAAAAAGTAGTTCCCGTAGGGTGCGCCCTGCGCACCATCCTACTCGGATGTGTGCCCGATGTAGGGAGTGAAGATCGTTCTTGACATGAATGTTTTTGTGTCAGGAAGTAGGTGCGTGGGACGCACCCTACGAGAGGAAGTAAGGTTGTCGGGTGCGCTCTGCGCACCATTGTCATTTGTCTGCCGGAGTGAAACAGTATACTTCTTACGAGTAAGATCGAAGAAGGGGTATGTATGTCAACACTCGCAACCACCAGAATGTCGTCCAAAGGGCAGGTCGTTATTCCTGAGGAAATCCGCACCAGGCTTCAGCTTGAGCCGGGAACCCAATTTGTTGCGGTTGGGGAAGGCGATGTAGTCATCCTCAAGAAAATCGTCCGTCCCACAATGGCGGACTTCGACATGCTCATTGCCGAAGCGCGACGGCGGGCACGAAGCGCTGGAATGCGGCGCTCAGATATCAGAGCTGCTCTGAAAGGGGTCCGAGGTGCCAAGTGAGAATCGTTCTCGACACGAATGTTTTTGTGTCAGGTGTGTTCTTCAACGGCCCTCCATATCAAATCCTTCAGGCCTGGCAAAACGGTCAGGTCCAGCTCGTCGGCTCACGAGAAGTCTTTGAGGAATATGGACGGGTTGGACGCCGCTTAGCGGAGCAATTTCCTGGTGTCTCCCTTGACCCCTTTCTCACCTTATTGCTCGCCCACGCCCAGGTGGTTGAGGCCCCTCCTCTTCCCCAGCAGATATGTAGCGACCCGGATGATGATAAATTCCTGGCGTGCGCCTTGGCCGGGGAATGCCGTATTGTCGTGAGTGGAGACCGGGCGCTCCTGAAGACTTCGGGCCATCGTTGTATACAGGTCGTCACTCCTCGGACCTTTGTGGACCGATATCTATAAATGCTCATGTACCGCTATCAGGAAACGCAACGCTACTTTGCCCAGGTGGCGGATGATATCAAGGACATTGCCGAGCAGGAACTCCGTACGCTCGGAGCCCGAGAGACCAGTCCGACGTACCGAGGGATTTATTTCAGCGCCTCACCAAAAGTGCTCTATACTATTAATTTTTACGCCCGCCTGATTAGCCGCGTGCTCGCTCCGCTCACCTCGTTCCGGTGTCACTCCGACCGCTATCTGTATAAAAAGGCGAGGGAGATCGAATGGCGGGATTTTCTCCATCCGTCGCAGACCTTTGCCGTTTTTGCCACCGTGGCCAACAGTCGGCTGCGACACTCGAAATTTGCCGCCCTCCGCCTGAAAGACGCCGTGGTCGACTCTTTTCGCGCCGCCACTGGTGTGCGTCCGTCCATCGATACCAGACAGCCGGACGTCTGGATGAATCTGCACATTCATAATGATGAAGCCACAATCAGCCTCGATACGTCCGGGGGCTCGCTCCATCGCCGCGGCTATCGAAAAAAAAGCGTTCAGGCACCCCTGGTCGAGACCTTGGCCGCAGCCATCATTCACCATGCTGAATGGGATGGACGCCGGCCGCTGTACGATCCGTTCTGCGGCTCCGGCACCTTGTTGTGCGAGGCATATATGTCGGCTGCACAGATGCCGGCGGGGCTGTTTCGTCAGCGGTTTGGGTTTCAGTCTCTGCCCGACTTTGACGACGCGCTCTGGAAGCAGGTGCAAGAAGACGGACGGGCTGCGCTACGTCCTCCTCATCAGGGTCTCATCTCCGGCAGCGATATTGACCCCGAGGCCGTCCACGCTGCGAGAGTCAATATCGCTGCTTTTCCCGCTCGCCCTGCTATCACGGTCGAGCAACGCGATGCCTTTCAGATTCGTCGGATCGACGACGCGGTCATTGTGTGTAATCCGCCGTATGGCATCCGCATGGGCAAACAGGCCAATCTGGGCGATTTCTATGCACGTCTGGGCGATTTTCTCAAACAGCGCTGTCGAGGCTCGACGGCTTTCATCTATTGTGGAGAACGTCAGTACCTGAAGCGGATCGGCCTCAAACCCGCCTGGAAAAAACCGCTCGTCAACGGCGGACTGGACGGACGCCTGGCAAAGTATGAACTGTATTAACTCCCTTCCGGTGCGATCCCTCACCTGATACGTGGACGATTTCGCGTGCGACATGGTAGAGTAAGCGCTACTCAACGAAGGAGGGTGCAATGATGCTGTCCCTGAGCGAATATGCAAAGTATGACGGCCTTGGGCTGGCTGAACTGGTGGCGCGCAAAGAAGTCAGCGCCGCAGAACTTGTGGCCACCGCCGTTCAGGCCATTGAAAAGGTCAACCCGCAACTGAACGCCGTCCTCCAGGTGCTGTCAGACCAGGCCCAGGCCGAGATTCGGGGCGGGCTGCCGCACGGCCCCTTCAGCGGCGTGCCGTTTCTGATCAAAGAACTGGTCCTGCACGCCAAGGGCGTCCGCCTCGATATGGGCTCACGGCTGGCCCAGGGCTATGTTGCCTCCGAGGATTCCGAGCTCATGGCGCGCTTTCGGCGTGCCGGGTTTGTGCTGACCGGAACAACCCAGACGCCAGAGCTGGGCTATAACCCGACAACGGAGACCGTCCTGTTCGGCCCGGTCCACAACCCATGGAAGGCCGGTCATAGCGCCGGTGGGTCGAGCGGTGGGTCCGGGGCATCGGTCGCTGCCGGCATTGTGCCGGTTGCGCATGCCAACGACGGCGGCGGCTCCATTCGTATTCCGGCCTCGTGTAACGGTCTGGTTGGCCTCAAGCCCTCGCGCGACCTGGTGCCCACCGGGCCCGACTATTCTGATCCGCTCTGCGGCCTGGCGTGTGAGTTTGTTGTCTCGCGCAGCGTCCGCGACTCCGCGACCCTGCTCGACATCGTGGCCGGGGCTGATGCCGGCGCGCCCGGCATCCCGGTCCCGCCGGCCCGCCCCTACCGCGAGGAAGCGGGTGCCGCGCCGGGGAAGCTGCGCATTGCCTGGACCACGACGCCCGCCTCGGGTGAGAAGGTTGACCCGGAATGCGAGCGAGCGGTCCATGACACGGTGCGGCTGCTGGAGGAGCTTGGCCATACGGTGTACGAAGGCCGACCGGAGTATGACTGGGAGGAGTTCCTTGAAAATATTCACGTGATATGGACGGCGTATAACGCCATGGCGGTTGAAGACTTGGCCGCGGAAAGGGGTCGCTCGCCGAGCCCGGATACGCTCGAAGCCGTGACGCTGGCCTGTTGGGAAGACGGCAAGAAGTATACCGCAGTTGATCTACTGAAATCCCTGGACCACGGTGGTCGTCTGTCCCGTATCGTCGGGCGCTTCTTTGAAGACCTGGATGTCTTTGTGACGCCCACCATTGCCACGCCGCCTGCGCCGCACGGGGAAGTGAACCAGAATCGGGCCGGTATGACGGCTATGGAGTGGACCCGCCAGGTCTTCTCATACGTTCCCTTTACTCCGCTTTTTAATACGACCGGTCAGCCGGCGATTTCTCTGCCGTTGCACTGGAGCGCCGACGGCCTGCCGGTCGGTGTCCAGTTTGTCGGGCATTTCGGGGACGAAGCCGGGCTGCTGCGCTTGGCCGCCCAGTTGGAAGAGGCAAAGCCATGGGCGGACAAGCGTCCGCCGGTGCACGTGGCCGCCTAGCCCTGCGCGAGAGTGCGGCGAGGCTATAAAAGAACCGCGTACTGGTGAGGAGCACGCGCATGACCGATACGCACCCATCCCCCCACCTCATTCTGTGGGGCGCGGGAACAACCCGTACCATCCGGCCGCACTGGGTGCTGCACGAACTCGGCCTGGCATATGAAAAACACCCGATTGGCTCGCGGACAGGAGAAACCCAGACCGACGCGTTTCGGGCACTCAACCCGCGGGGCAAGATTCCCGTACTTCAGGATGGTGATCTGGTCCTGGCCGAGAGTGCCGCGATCATCAACTATCTGGTTGAAAACTATGGGCCGGAGTCTGGGCTGGTCCCCCGTCCGGGTATCCCGCAGCGCGGACTATACGACCAGTGGTGTTTTTTTATTATGACCGAGCTTGACGCCCATACCCTATACATCCTGCGGCGGCATGATGACTTGGCCCATCTGTATGGCGCGGCTCCGAATGCGGTGCAAGCCGCAAAGGAAGGTTTTGCGCGCCAGATTGCCGTCGTGACGCAGGCCCTGCGTTCCGGCGGGCCATATCTCTTAGGCGAGACCTTTACCTGTGCCGATGTCCTGCTGACCACCTGTTTGACCTGGGCTCACTACTGTAAAATCCCTTTAGCCAATGATCTGATTGACTATGCACGGCGTCTGACGGCGCGACCGGCCTATCGTCAGGCGGCGGCTATTAACGGCGGACCGATGGTTGGACTCACATGAAAAACCCCGCTTCAGACTCTCGGATACGGGCGATCCACGGCGACCTGTCACAACGTGCCGTTGCCGACACGCGTACAATGGCGTGGCAGCCCAGCCCGAGCGGTACGGTCTGGCGTAAACGGTTACATCTGGTCGGACCGCCAGAGGCGGGACAAGTGACTTCTCTCGTGCGCTATGAACCTCACGCGACCTTCCCCGCTCACGATCATCCGCACGGAGAAGAAATTTTTGTGCTGGCGGGAACCTTCTCTGACGAGCATGGTGATTGGCCGGCCGGAACCTATCTGCTCAATCCCGAGAGTTTTCGACACGCCCCATTATCCAGGGACGGATGTGTGCTGTTTGTGAAGCTGCGGCAGTATAGTGGCTCGGGCCGGTCGCACGTGGTGCGGTCCGTAGACGACATGGATTGGCAGGTCACGGCGCACGATGGGATTCGGACGAAGATTCTCTATTCAGATCCGGCCTTTCCGGATCACACTCAACTAGAGCAATGGCAGGCCGGTTCGGCTCCCGGCGTCTGGTCGTACACCGGCGGTGTTGAGCTGTTTGTCCTCAAGGGGAGTTGTGAGGATGAATATGGAGTCTATGAGGAACACACCTGGCTGCGGATGCCTGCCGGGGGCAGGCATAGGCCAACCTCGGCGCAGGGCTGTGAGCTATACGTGAAAACCGGCGCGCTCCCGGCGTTGCAGTCAATGGCTGAACAATGACCAAACACCTCCTGCTTTTTCGGCATGCCAAGTCTGACTGGGACACGGCGGCCGAGAATGACCATGCACGCCCGCTGACAAAGCGGGGAATCGCCGCGGCCCAGGCCATGGGGCGGATTCTCGCGGCTTCCGGCCAAACGCCGGACCGGGTTATGACATCCTCGGCGGTCCGGGCCAAGACGACGCTGGAGGTGGCCCGGGCAGCCGGTAAATGGAAATGCCCGACTGAAATAACCGATACCCTGTATGATACCGATGCGACCGCGGTGCTGGAAGAAATACGCGCTCTCCCCAAGAGTACGACGACGGTCTTATTCGTTGGGCATGAACCGGCCTGGTCGGAGCTGGCGAGTTTTCTCATCGGAGGGGGCAATCTCCGTTTTCCAACCGCCGCACTGGCCCGTATCGACCTGGAAGTCCCCGGTTGGCATGCGGTGACCTTTGGCCGGGGAGAACTCGTGTGGCTCCTGCAGCCCAAGTTTTTCACCAAAGGAAAATTTCTGAAGGCGGCACACTAGCAGGCGCGGGTATACAGAAGAAAAGGATGATAACATCATAGAAGGAGGGGAATCATGATTAAAGGCATCCATCACACGGCTATCTCAACTGGGGATATCGAGCGCTCGCTGCGCTTCTACAAAGACCTGCTCGGTTTTGAAGAAGTCTTTGCGTTTGATTGGAAAGCGGGGACAAAATCAATTGATCAAATTGTTGGACTCAAAGATTCTTCATCCCAGGTCGTCATGCTCAAGGCCGGCAACGCGTGCGTGGAGCTGTTCCAATACGCCACACCGACGCCCAAGCCCGGCGACCCCAATCGTCCGGTATGCGACCATGGTATTACCCATCTGTGTCTGCAAGTGGAGGATATTGACGGTGAATACGAACGGCTCAAAGCCGCGGGCATGACGTTCCATTGTGTACCGCAGAAAGCGGGCAAGGGACTGCGTGCGACATACGGACGTGATCCCGACGGCAATGTTGTTGAGCTGTTGGAAGTGGAAGACCCGGACGATACGCTCTCGGTGGCGGCGTAGCAAGAGAATGGAATTCCCATCTTTCTCAGGAGAGGCATATGACACGACAGACCCCCGGCCCGAAAGAGCCCTATGTTGGTAAAGAACTCGGCAGTGTCTCCTTCACTGTCACCGAAGCTGTCTTACACGATTACTACGATGGTCTGAACCTGCCGCCGGCCGTTGCTGTCCCTTCCATGATCGCCAGTGGACCGGACAACGCCTATTTCGCGCAGTCGTCGTTCAGCAACCATTTCGGTCATCTCTGGATGCGCCAGGAGTGGGAATTGTTCGAGCCGCTGACACCGGGCCGGACATATACGGCAACCGCCCGGATCACGGACATTTATCCGAAGCGCAATCGCTCGGTGGTCCGTTACGAGGTCGAACTGCACGCCGACTCGGGAGAATTGGCCGTGCGCACGCGACATCACCAGAGCTATCTGCTCGATCAGCAGGATGGGCAACTCACCTTTCGCGACCCAAAAGCCAAACAGGGCGCGCGGCGCTTCGTTGTCCCGGAGGGCGAGCCGTTTGGGCCGCTCGAACGTGTCATCAGTCTGGAGATGTGCGACCGATTTTTTCACGGTGACGCCAACTACCACACCAACCGTGAGGAATCGAAAAAACTCGGTTTCGGTGATGTCGTGATCGGTGGACGGATGACCATGGCCTATGCGGCCCATATTCTCGAAGAACGCTTTGGGACAGCCTGGTGGACGAGTGGCCGGCTGGACACGAAGTTCACCAACCCGGTGTGGCCCAATGAGACCGTCATTGCCCGTGGCGTCATGACCGGCCCACTCACAGAAGAGCCGGAACGGACCGGCGCTTTCGTGTGGCTGGCAAAACCGGACGAGACCGTCGTGCTGGTTGCCAATGCGAGCGTCAGGTCAATAGAGAGAGAACACAAACGGGATATCTGAATCGTATGGCAAACTCTCGCAAACCCCCGCAATTTTTTACGCCTCCCGACAGCCCGTTTCAGGTGCCGTGCGACGGAACCTTCCTGGTGAAGGACGCGCCGACCGGCCCTGGGAAGAATGCGCCCGGTACTGCCGAGTGTCGGAAGCAGCTTGAGCAGTTGACCGCTCGTCTCGACGAGCGGCAGCGCGTTTTATACGCCCAGACCCAGTATGCCGTCCTGTGCATCTTCCAGGCCATGGATGCCGCGGGCAAAGACTCAACCATTCGGGCGGTCATGCGGGGGCTCAATCCGGCCGGGTTTCAGGTCTTCTCGTTTCAGGCCCCGTCGGTAGAGGAATACGCCCACGATTTCTTGTGGCGGGCGACGCTCCGCCTGCCTGAGCGTGGGCGGATCGGCATCTTTAACCGCAGCTATTACGAAGAGGTGCTGATTGCGCGAGTCCACCCCGAATTTCTGACCCGCCAGCACCTGCCCTGGCCCAAGGATCACGACGGCCTGTGGGAGTATCGCTTTGAGTCAATCCAGGACTATGAGAAGCACCTGGTTCGGAACGGCACGATAGTGCTCAAGTTCTGGCTCAACGTCTCCAAGGCAGAACAACGTCGGCGCTTCCTGGATCGTCTGAAGAGACAGGAAAAACACTGGAAGTTCTCGGAGGCCGATACAGCCGAGCGGGCATATTGGGACACCTATATGCACGCCTACGAAGACTGCCTGAATCAGACCTCTACTCCGTGGGCGCCGTGGTATGCAATTCCTGCGGACAACAAACCCTATATGCGTCTGGCCGTGGCGCAGATCTTGGCCCAGACCCTTGAGCGGCTGGACCTGCACTACCCAACCCTGACACCAGAACAGAAGGCCGGTCTTGCCGCCAGCCGCAAGCGTCTCAAAAAGGAAGGTTAGCGCGGATTGTGCGGACGAGCCGCCTCCGCTCTCCCATGCCGACTGTTTATCTCGGATTCCGCCTCCTCAGCCGTCTCGTTGGTGAGTGGAACCTCAATGCGCTTTCTTCCCAGGATAGTGAGTGAGTACGTACGGTTGCGAGTCGTTCCGCGCGCCGTCAGGCGCCCTTCTTTGACAAGGCGACTGAGATGTTTATTGACAGCTTGACGAGAGATTCCAAATTGGAAAGCTGCGGAACGGACAATGTGTTGGGAATTGGAATCAACATGCTCCAGGATATAGCGGCGAACGAGTCGCCCCCGCTCTCGTATTCCCGCCATGGCTTTTGACGCTCTTCCTTACTGACAGAGATATCGTTCCATTTGTAAAATTCTGACCAGGAAAACTACCAGATCCTCTGTCCTTTTATTATTATACAGACTGATTGTATTAAAATATCCTATCCGAGAACGCTTTTGCTGTCAATCTTCCTTCCAACCGGTCCTCGCCACCTCATTCAGGGGCTGATGGTCGCCAACGCGAAAGTCCTCAAAATAGGTATCGTCCTCGCCACCTCATTCAGGGGCTGATGTCTCGTATCTTCTCTGGTCGCACTTCCCCGGTTAGGGTGGCCACGGAGGCCACTCACAGGGAACGGGCAGGACGCCCGTTATTTCAGAGGATAGGGAGGTTTTTGTTGTACGTGGCTAGGCGTCGCCAGCGCACATGGCTTTCCGCAGGGCTGCGGTGGCCGCTTCGTCAACCGTCCGCGTTGCCATATCCACAACCACGCCATAGACGCTACGTGCTTTCTCCACAGAGATATACTCGTCCAGCGTATCGTCGAGGACCTCCTGCACCGGACGGTCGAGCGGATTGCCCCAGCCACCGCCGCCGGTGGTTTCAAACCAGAAAGTGTCACCATAGGAGAGCTTGTGGCCGCGCAGCAAGGGGTTGAGCCAGCGGTTGTCCTCGGTCAGACCGCCGACAATGTCCTGCGTGCCATCCGCACGGAGGTGCCACAACCGTTGGGGTGCACTCCGCTGTCCGCCGTTCACGCCTGGGGTGCCCTCGCGCGTACGGGCCGTTTCCACGCTCATCGCGCCCTCGCACAGAAAGCGGATTTTGAGATGGGAGCCCACCCCGCCCCGATGGTGGCCGTCCCCGGCCGAGTCTTGCCGAATATCAAAGGATTCATACGCAATCGGGAACATCAGCTCCGCGGTCTCCGCTTCCATATTCATACAGTTTCCCAGCGGGTCCATGGTGACATTCATGCCGTCGTTAAACGGGGTGCCGCCCCAGCCGCCGGCCGGCAGGTCAGAGAAGACGTCGGTTTTCCCGTCCGGCTCACGCACGCCGCACACAAACCAGTTGCAGTCGCCACACGCGGAGCCGACTGCACGCTCGGGCAGGGCATTGGCAATCGCCTGCCACACCGCGCTGGCAACTTTCGGGGCGGCCAGCACCGTACAGCCGATGGTCGGGGCCGGCCATTTGGGGTTCAGCCAGCAGTCGTCGGGTAAGACCACGCTGATCGGGTTGAACATGCCCTCGTTTTGCGGCGCGCTGGGTTCCAGGAAAAACTGGAGGGAGTAAAAGACCGCGGAGTGGGTATTGGCCTTGGGCGAGTTGATGGCGCCGAGACATTGAGGGTCGGAGCCGGTCAGGTCTACGGTGATATCCGAGTCCTTGACCGTCAGGGTCACTTTGACCTTGACGGGATCATCGCTCTGGCCGTCGGTATCGGCATAATCCTCGCCGGTATATACCCCGTCCGGGATACTCTCGATCTTCTTGCGGACAATCCGCTCGGTATAGGCGATCAGCTCGGCCATGGCGGCCTTGATCGTCTCCAGCCCGTACCGCTCGGCCGCGGACTGCATTTCCTCTTCCGCGGCTTTGAGACAGCCGACATGGGCCTGGAGGTCGCCCTGGATAAAATGTGGGGTGCGCGTATTGGCCAGCAGAATCTTGAGGATTTCAGGCTTGACCTCATTGTTTTCAAAGGCTTTGATGGGCGGCAGGCGGAGCCCTTCTTCCGCGATATGCGTGCCCCACGACTGGCCACCCGGCGCTCCACCGCCAAAGTCCATCCAGTGACCCCGGCTGACCGCAAAGCCCAGCAGTTCCGTGCCTTTGTAAAAAATCGGCTTAATCCAGGAGATGTCGTTAATATGAGTCCCGCCCCGGTAGGGATCGTTCACCACATAGATGTCGCCCTCCCGCATATTTTCGATGCCGAACTCATCCCGCACGGCATGGGCCGAAAACTTCATGGCCGCCAGGTGGACGGGGACGTTGGCGGCCTGGCTCAACAACCGCATCTCCGGGTCGTAAATGGCGTTTGAAAAATCAACCATATCGGACAGAATGGGCGAGAACGACGCCCGTTGGAGCACCGCGGTCATCCGATCACAGGTATATTCAAACAGATTCCGCAAGACCTCAAAGGTAATATGATCGAGTCCTGCCCGGTTTTTAATGCTGTCGCCCGTTTTTTCGAGTGCGCTGGATTGCATGACCATCCTCCTGCAAATGGAACTCTGACTCTGCTCGATTATCGTCCTACCTGTATAATAAGATTACCCTGGGTATCAATAGTTGCCCGCGCGCCGGGCGGCAGCACGGCCACCGAATCCAGATATTCCAGAATCGCCGGTCCCTGAAGCTCGCTGCCCGGCTGGAGAATCTGGCCGTTGTAAATCGGACAGGCGATCCATTCGCCGGAAAAATACACCGAGCGCGAGCTTTTCATGGCCACGACATTTTCCGTGGCGACACTTTTATAGGGAGGCAGGGCTGCGGTTGGTGCTGTGGCTGCGAGACTCAGAGAGACAAGTGCCGGATCGAAGATATCCGAACTGACGCCATGCTCCTGCTCGTGCACGGCGTGAAAGGTATCGGCAATAGTGACCAAGGCATCCTTGGTGAGCGCGCCGTCCGGAATGGGGGTTTCAATTTCATACGTCTGGCCCACATAGCGCATCTGGGCGGTGCGGTTGATGAGCACATTTTCCGCCGAGACATTATCGCGGGCAAGCAAAGTGCGGGCCGTCCGTTCGAGTTCGGCATACGCGCTGTTCAGCCGGTCCAGGTCAACCTCTCCAATCGGGGCGTACATGAATTGCTCGACGTCCTGGCGGACATCCATGACGGTTGCGCCAAAGGCCGAGGCCACCCCGGCGGCCGCCGGGACGACGACTTTCGGGATATTCATGGCCCGGGCAACAAAGCAGGCGTGCATGGGCCCGGCTCCACCAAAACTGGTCAGTACAAAATCGCGCGGGTCACGGCCCCTGTTGATAATGACCTTTTTGACGGCCTGGGCCATAATCTCACAGCTGATCTGGATCATGGCGTCTGCGGTCTCGACCGTCGACAGGCCTAGTTGCTCAGCAACAGTACTGACCGCCTGTTCAGCCGCCCGCCGGTCCAGATTGATCTTCCCCCCCAGGGTCGGCTCCAGGCGGCCGAGCAGCAGGTTGGCGTCCGTGATCGTCGGTTCGGTCCCGCCGTTGCCATAACAGGCCGGTCCTGGTTGCGAGCCGGCGCTGCGCGGCCCCACCCGGAGCGAGCCGCCGCTATCCACCCAGCCGATCGAGCCACCCCCGGCACCCACGCTGTGGATGTCGAGCATGGGCAGGATGATCGGCAGCTCAAATTCGAGTTCATACTCGCGGGTCACGAGACCCTTGCCGTCTTCGACTATCGAGGCGTCAAAACTCGTACCGCCCATGTCCGCGCAAATAATGCTGGGCTCGTGGATGGCAGCGGCCAGATAGCCGGCATAGGCCACCCCGCCGGCCGGCCCGGACTCCAGCAGCTCTTCCGGATGTTCCTTGGCCAGATCAACGCCCATGACGCCGCCGCTGCTTTTGAGAATCAGCAGGGAGCCGTCAAAGCCCTGTTGGGTAAGGCGTTCCAGCAGATGATCGAAATAGGCGCTCATCACCGGCTTGAGCGCGGCGCTCACCGCGGTGGTGACAAAGCGGCCATGCTCGCGAAACAAAGGCCGCGTCTCGCCCGACAGCATGATGTGCGCGTCAGGAATATATGCGAGCAGGATGTCGCGCATCTGCCGCTCATGGTCGGCGTTGACATAGGAGTTGATGAAACACACGGCAATGGAGTGGATCCCCTCCGCCTGGATCTGTTCGGCAATCTGCTGCGCGGCTGCGATATCGAGCGGGCGTTCTTCTTCGCCCTTGACGTTAATGCGTTGCGGAACCGTGTAGCGATAGCGGCGCCGAATGAGCGGTTTGGGTTTGACCTGATAGGGGTCGTACAACTCTTTCCGATGCTGACGACCGATTTCAATGGTATCCCGAAAACCCTGGGTGGTGACCAGGGCCGGGTCCGGGTAGGAGCGTTCAATCAGGGCATTGGTGGCGGTGGTCGTACCGTGGACCAGGCAGGAGATCTGGTCAAACGGAATGCCCGATTGCTCGACCGCTTCGAGAGAGTCCCGGGCCGCCTTTTTGACGGCCTCAATGACACCCACGGAGCGGTCCCAGGGCGTGGTCAGGACCTTGGCCGTGACGCGCTCGCCAGTCGTTTCTTCCCAGCCAAACAGGTCGGTAAATGTCCCACCAACATCGACGCCTACCCGCCACATGTGCGCTCCTCATTCAGGGTGATGCTATAGAGCTCCTGCTTATGGGGGAGAGAAAAACGTGTCAAGAGTGAAAGGGGCAGGGCGCATGGAGGTCCTCGCCGGCGGTGGGCAGCGAGGCCATTTGGCCTCAACCCATCCCGGCACGAGGTAGATCACCCTAAGGTATCTTCCATCTTGGCCTTGAAATCGCGCATGACCTGACAGACGGACTCGGGCTTGGGCGCGGCGCAGGTGACGTGCAACCCGTGCAGACCTGCGTCGCGGTAGGCACGAATTTCGGCCGCGGTGATGCTGGGATCAACCATTGAGGTGATTTCCAACTCGGCATAATCCCGCCCGCCCGCTTCCATCAGGCGACGCAATTCGTCAAAACGGTGCTGCACATCACTCAGGGGCAGCGGGCCGATATGCCAGCCCTGACCGAATGCAACCACCCGCTTCAGGGCCGGGGTGGATTCGCCTCCGACCCAGATAGGCGGGTGCGGTTTTTGGGTCGGCTTGGGGGCAAAATGCAGGTCGCGGTTGATCTGGACAAACTTGCCATCAAAACGGGGCGTCTCGTTCGTCCAGACCTCTTTCATGACGGCAATATACTCCCGCGTGCGGGGTGCCCGTTCTGCATACGGCACGCCGAGCAATTCGAACTCATCCGCCATCCAGCCCACACCGGCCCCAAAGATCACCCGGCCGCCCGACGCCACATCAAGCGAGGCCACGACCCGCGCCATCTCCAACGGATGACGGTAGGGAACGATAGTCACGCTGGTCCCCAACCTGACAGTTTTCGTAACCGGAATGAGTAAGGCCAGGACGGTGAAGGCGTCCATCCATTCCATTGAGGTAAACACCGAATAGGGGTCCTGGCCGCGCGCCTGGGCCGCATCAGCATAGGGAGAGGTCGAGTCGATCTTTTTCGGGATGGTGATATGGTCGCCGGTCACAATGCTGTCATAGCCGAGTTCTTCCGCGGTCTCGCCGATTCTGCGCGCCCCATCGACCTCGCGCAGCGCCGCGCCGCCACCCACGTGTAGTCCGCAATACATCGCCATAGAAAGGTCCTCCTGTTTCGTCGGGTTCGGCTACTGCGCCACAATACCACCGTCAACGGCCATGGCATGACCGGTGACGAACGAGGCCGCGTCCGAGCACAGCCAGACTGCGGTTTCGGCGATTTCTTCCGGCTGACCCATACGGCCGATGGGCTCGCCGGCCTCAATCTTCTCGAACATCCTGGGGCGGCGTTCTTTGAGCCGGCCGACCATGGACGTATCAATAATACCCGGACAGACGGCATTCACCCGGATACCGGATTTGGCGTATTCCAGGGCCGCAGTCTTGGTCAGGCCGACCACCCCGTGCTTGCTGGCCACATAGGCCGGCATCCGCGGCGCTCCAAGCAGCCCGGCGGCTGAAGACGTGTTGACGATGGCCCCACTGCCGTTTTTGAGCATGTGCGGAATCTCGTACTTCATGCACAGCCATACGCCGGTCAGATTAATCGCAATCACCGGAGCCCAGTCCGCCTCGGTATAATCCGTGGTTGAGGCCAGCGCGCCCTCAATGCCGGCGTTGTTATAGGCGCAGTCCAGGCGGCCGTAGGTCTCGACCACCGCGCTCACCATGGCCTCGACTTCCGCGGCCTGGGACACATCGGCTTTAATACAGAATGCCTCGCCGCCGCCGTCCTGAATCATTTTCACGGTTTCCTCGGCTCCGGCCACATTGACATCGGCCACTGCGACCTTGGCCCCTTCGCGGGCAAATATCTGGGCTGCGGCCCGCCCGATACCCGAGCTAGCCCCGGTGACCAGGGCGACTTTACCGCTAGTAAGCGTTCCCATGCTGTCATCCTCCTTATGTTCTTTGCTTTTTCACAACGAAAGCCGCCCCTACTGAGCAACCATGCCGCCATCGACAGACATCGCATGGCCGGTCACGAACGAGGCCGCGTCCGAGCATAGCCATACCACCGATTCGGCGATTTCCTGCGGGCTGCCCATGCGACCGACCGGTTCAAAGGAGGCCATCTTTGCGGCTCGGTGGGGCCGGTGATCGGTCAGCCTGCCCATCATGGGCGTATCAATCGCGCCGGGGCAGACGGCATTCACCCGAACGCCGGACTTGGCATACTCCAGGGCCGCGGTTTTGGTCAGGCCGAGCACGCCATGCTTGCTGGCCACATAGGCCGAGCCCCTGCGGAAGCCGAGCAGCCCGGCGGCTGAAGACGTATTGACGATCGCGCCCCCACCCTGGGTGAGCATCTGCGGAATCTCATACTTCATGCACAACCACACGCCGGTCAGATTGATCGCAATCACCTGGTCCCAATCCGTTTCCGTATAGTCGGTTGTCATCATCGAGCTGCCCTCAACCCCCGCGTTGTTATGGGCCGCGTCCAGCCGTCCGTAGGTCTGGACTGTCCTGGCAACGAGGGCTTCGACCTGTGCGGCCTGCGACACATCCACGCTGACAAAGAGTGCCTCGCCGCCGGCCTCTCGTATGAGGCTGGCCGTCTCTTGTCCGCCTTCAATCGCAACATCGGACACCACGACCTTGGCCCCTTCCCGGGCGAAGGTCAGCGCGGTGGCGCGGCCAATACCCGAACTGCCACCGGTAACCAGGGCGACTTTGTCCTGCATCAAATCTGCCATGCATCTGCTCCTTTTATCTGTCCTACTGGTGAAACATCCGGCCCCTCACAGCCCGAACGGTCCCCCCAATCTCCGCCCCGTCCTGCTGTATCAGGCATGCGTCTGTGTGTAAAAGGGAAGCGGGGCCGGGCTGGGTCTCAGTGCGTATCTTCTCCCTCCAAGGGCGAGGAAGCAGAGAATCCCCTCCTTTGGAGGGGTGATGCAAATGAGAAAAGGTAGGATGCCATGCGGTGTGTGGCCCCTGCCTGCCCGCTGCTCCGCCGGCTCCGTCCCTCAGTCCACCCCGGTAATGACAAAGTTCTGTTGACTCTGTTGCCACTCCAATGTCACCGTCTGCCCGGTCTGTGGGAAGTCCTCCACCACACATTCGCCCGCCACGCCCCGCAGAAACTCCTCCTCGGCCCCGTCGCCCACGGTCGTCACCTGCACCGTGACCCGCCCGAGTTCTACACCATCCACCAGCGCCACCACCGCATGTTCCCCCTCACCCCAGCCCTCTCCCTCCAGGAGAGAGGGAGTAGATTTTCCCTCCCCCCTCTGAGGGGGAGGGCCAGGGAGGGGGGCGCTCCGCCTCAGAGGGCAAGAGTGATGTGAAACTGAACCACTACCGGGGTGCCAGCATGGGGACTCCGGGCGGGACCTCCTGAGGGGACGGCTCTATGAAAGAATGTGCGGTCGAACGGTTCTACCACGACATCCGCCAGTCCAGGATTGCCGGCGGGTCCGCCGAGATTATGAAGGAAATCATTGTCCCTTGAACCGCCGCGCGCTCAGAACAATCCACTGAGCGCTTCCTGGGGCTTCACCGCACGGATGGGAGAGCGCGCATAGTCCCGGACGTTCCGCGTGACGATATACCGCGCGCCGCCGGCACGCGCGGCCGCCACCTGTAGCGCGTCCTCGAAGTCTGCCATCGGGAGTTCCACAGCGTACCGGAGGGCCTCGGTGTCAGTAGTGGCCACTGCGACGAAGCGGGTCAATTCGACGATAAAATCACGGGCGTCCCCCCCGCCGCGCGTCGAAGCGACGATGTAATAGAAGTTCGACACCGTGTGCCACGCGATGCAGGCGCGCTCGGCACCGTGCTCAATCTGGTCCAGGAGTTCGGCAGCCGGGCCGGCGTGTGGGCGTCGGTCGAGGGCAACGTCGATGAGGATATCGGTATCCAGGAGGATCATTGCAGGTACTTCCGCGCCAGAGTGTCGTAACGCGGATCATTCCGCCCGGCAGCCCGAAACTTGCCCCGCCAGCGGGCGGCAAAGGACGGCACGTCCGCGCCTGCCACCTCCCGGAGAGACTGCTCAATGAGCGACGACAACGACACGCCCCGGGAGCGGGCGTAGCGCTTGGCGAGCGGGAGGATCTCGGCGTCCACGGTGATGGTGAGCTTTTGCTTCATTGTGAGAGGATGTCCTTTCCTTCAGTATACTAATTCTATAAGAGAGTATACGTATATGGGGCTATGGTTCAAGGCTATCTGTACTATGTAATCCCCTCCTCGGAGGGAAAGAGGGAACGTGTCAACATCTACCTGCCTGTTGAAGGACACGTTTCCTCTTTGTGCCGCGAAGCGGCGGGGTGGCAAACGCATCGGCAGCCGGACTCCGGGGCGCCGCGGCCCCGGCCCGCTGCCCGCATGGACGCTGGCGGCAGAGCGTTGAGACCAGCCAGCGCCACTTCACCCGGCCCGTTGGCCGCCACTGTCCGGGTGCCGGTACTCCCCACGATTTGGTGACGCGCGTCGCGGCCACGCGCGCCGTCGGCACGCTCGGCCGCTGGCTGAAGCACCTCTTCGGGCGGCCCGCCCTCGCTCTTGCCACCCGCTGCCCCGCCTAACAATGCACATCACACGTCTCGGGAGGGGATCAGGGCCGACCTCAATTCATCGCTTCCCATCTCCACAGCTGTCGAGGCTCCAGCCCACTCGTGGCGAGGGAGCAGCTATTCCCGGCTCTACTCGTCTCAGCCGACACCTGCTAAGACCACACGCAAGGAGGGAGACATTCATGCCGAAATGGAACTATACCAAAGGACTCCACGATCTGGGGAATGGCCTGTATGCCTATCTCCTGCCCGACGGGTCGTGGGGCTGGAGTAACGCCGGGCTGGTTGTGGATGGAGATCAGTCTTTGCTGGTTGATACGCTCTTTGACCTTGCTCTCACGCAGGAGATGCTGGCGGCTATGCAAGACGCGACCGGTGCGGCGCAGTCGATCGACACGCTGGTGAATACCCATGCCAACGGCGACCACTGGTTCGGCAATCAACTCGTGCACGACGCACAGATCATTGCCTCCAAGGCGTGCGCGCAAGAGATGGCAGAACTCCCGCCCAGCCGTCTCGCCGATATGATGAAAGCCGCTCCCAATATGGGCGAGCTGGGCGAGTATCTCACCCGGATTCTCGGCGCGTTTCGCTTTGACGATATTACCCCCACCCATCCCTCACGCACGTTTGAAAAACGGCTCGCCCTCAAGGTAGGAGACAAAGACGTCCAACTCATTGAGGTCGGTCCGGCCCATACCCTGGGGGATGTCCTGGTCTATGTGCCCGGCGAGCGGACGATTTTCACCGGCGACATTCTTTTTATTGATGGGACACCCCTGATGTGGAACGGACCGATAGCCAACTGGATCAAGGCGTGTGAGCTGATGCTTGCCCTGGATGTTGACACCGTCGTGCCGGGGCATGGACCGATCACCGACAAGCGCGGCGTCGAGTCGGTCAGGGGCTATCTGCAATATATCGAGGGGGAAACCCGCAAGCGTTTTGACGCCGGCCTGTCCGAGACCGAAGCGGCCAATGATATCGCGTTGCACGATTACGCCGCGTGGGGGGATGCCGAGCGCATTGTCGTAAACGTCAACACGCTCTACCGCGAGTTCAGCGGCGAAACCGCAGCGCCGAGTTTTGCCGACCTGTTCGGGGGCATGGCGGTCTGGGCAAAGAGTCGGCAGCCAGCCCCGTAATTCCTCCCCTTTCCAGGGTTACGCCGCGACCGCCCCGCCATCCACGGCCATGGCGTGACCGGTGACAAAGGAGGCCGCGTCCGAGCACAACCACACTACGGCCTCGGCGATTTCTTCCGGCTGCCCGGAACGCCCGATGGGTTCCGCGGCAATCATCTTATCGAGCACGTCCGGTCGATTGCCCGAGACTCGGTCGACCATGGCTGTCTTGATCACCCCTGGACAGACCGCGTTGACCCGAATACCGGATTTGGCATATTCCAGCGCGGCGGTTTTCGTCAGCCCAACCACACCGTGCTTGCTGGCCACATAGGCGGCCATGCGCTTCACGCCGATGAGGCCCGCACCGGAGGCCGTGTTGACAATGGCTCCACTCCCCTGCCGGAGCATGTGCGGGATCTCATACTTCATGCACAGCCAGACACCCGTCAGATTAATCTGAATGACCGGCGTCCAATCCTCTTCGGCCTGCTCGGCCGTCCTTTTGAGTACGCCTTCGATGCCGGCATTATTATGGGCGTAGTCGAGCCGGCCGTAGGTCTCGACGGTCTTTTCGACCATAGCGGCCACGGAAGCCGCCTCGCCCATATCGGCCTCAATGAAACACGCTTCCCCACCAGCCCCTGCGATGAGGGATACCGTTTCTTGTCCGCCGACGATATTGAGGTCGGCAACCGCGACTTTGGCCCCATCACGGGCGAAGGCGAGGGCGGTTGCCCGGCCAATGCCCGAACTGCCTCCGGTAACGAGGGCGACTTTGTCTGTCATATCGGTCATGCTGTACGCTCCTTGTCTTTGCTGGCGAGATTATCCTGCGAAACGGTAAGAGTGTCAAAGCGCCTCTTGGAAGGACCGGCTCAACTTGATACGGCTCTGGAGTACGCTCGGGTGCGGCTGAAGTTGACGCAGCGCATTGTTTGGAAAAGGAGGGGAACAATGAGCAAGGGCCATCGCCTCATTGATAGTGACTCCCATATTCTGGAGCCGCCGGATCTGTTTGAAAAATACCTGGAGCCCAAGTTTCGCTCGTCCATGCCGCGCGCGTGGGTTGACTATCAGGGCGACCCGCTCGGTTTTGGCATTTCCGTCACCGTTCCGTCGGCCCACGACAAAGAATACGTCATGCCCTTTGGGAGCGATCCCGTCCGAGAGGGCCGGCCGGCTTTTGGTGATGCCGGTACCCGCATCGTCCTGCCGGAGCATGACGATGCCTATGCGAGCTTTGCCCGCGAGGGTTTTCCGCCCGAGCACTACGACCTGGCCCTGGAGCGAGCGGGCATTGATTATATGGTCCTGTATCCGACGACCGGTCTGTATATGACCGCGGTGCCGGAACTCGACGCTGACACCGCGGCGGCCTATCGCCGGGCGTATAATAACTGGCTGCATGACTTTTGTTCCGCAGCCGGCCAGCGGGTTGTCGGGGTCGCTTCGGTGGACCTGCGCGATCCTCTTGAGGCGGCAAAAGAGGCCCGCCGTTGTGTCAAAGAGTTCGGCTTCAAGGCGGTCCATATCAATCCGACCCCGGTCGGGAAGCATCGCTTATACGACGAGTTTTACGATCCGCTGTGGACCGCGCTGGAAGACCTCGATGTCCCGCTGGGCATCCATGTCGGAGCGGGCAACGCCGCGGACGAACTGCTGTATTACTACCTGCCCGAACTCCGCGTTGCCCAAGCCACGGTGGCGTTCACCATTGGCAATATGCTGGCCAGCACGGCGCTGATTATGGGAGGCGTATTGGAGCGCCATCCCAGACTGCGGGTGGTCCATCTTGAATCAGGTGCGGGCTGGGTGGCCTTTTGGTTGGACCGTCTCGGGGCCGGCGTCCAGGGCGGCTTTCGGGGGCTGGCCATTGACGGGCTGAGCATGGCGCCGCTCGATTATTTTCAGCGCCAGTGCTATATCGCCGCCGACCAGGATGACCCTGGTATCGCCCAGGTGATCGCCACCCTGGGCGACAACAATATCGTCACCGCCACCGACTTTGGCCATCCCGAAGGCCGTCTATATGCACGCGCGACCGAGGAGTTGCTCGGTCTGCCCGATGTCTCGGACGAGAGCAAGCACAAGATCATGTGGGATAACGCACTCAAACTGTACCCGATTCAGCCGGAGTAGGGGAGAGAAACAATGGGACTGTATCGACTGTACACAGGGGACGACGGCCAATCGCATTTCGAAGATCAAAGCCTGGCCTCGCATCCAAGCCTGACTGAACCGCAGGCCACGTCACATATCTCTTTTGTCGAAGTACCGGCAGGGACCTTTATGGACTGGCATCCCGCGCCGCGCCGGCAATACGTGATTCTTGTCTCCGGTCAACTGGAAATCGGCCTGGGCGACGGCACCACCCGGCGCTTTGGCCCCGGCGACGCCCGCTTGGTCGAAGACACGACCGGTCAGGGGCATACCACCCGAGTGGTGAGTGACGAACCGGTGGTGATGGGCATCATCCCGTTGGCCGAGTAAGCCCAGATGACCGGGCTTACTGAGACACGGAATCCGCTCGCCCCGTCACTTTTTCAACCATCTGGCCGAACACCGCCTCGGCCCGCCCGTGGACTTCCTCCGGTGTGAGCGGTTGGATGGGATGTTCTACTAATATGACCTTGAAATCCGGTAGGCCGAGCGCCTTGGCCTGTGCGAGCGCGGCATTGGAGAACTCCGTCGTGGCAAACACCGCCGAAGGGATACCGGCTTTTTCAAAAAAGATGCCGTCGTGCACACTGCACGTTGTACACGACCCTCAATCGGCCAGGGCTTCAATCAGAAAATCACACTTTTGAGCCAGCTCCTGGCGGATGTCTTCCGGTGCCGGCCGGGCGAACGTAGGCTTCATACGCCGGACGATTGCGCGCGGCTGGAATTGCGCCGTCAACATTTCTTCCACACGGTCCAGGAAAAAATTACCCTTGGCCTTGCTGATGTCGAGCAGACCAACGGTCTTGTCGCGCAAGTCCGGTAAACGGGCCGCGAGCGCCGCGGCGGCCTGTTTCGGGGCTGCGGTCGGGTCATAGAGTTTTGGCATGTCGTTCTCCTCTTCTTTATGTCTCTATGGGTACGGTCACGAGTTCACTCCGCCCGGCACCGCCCCCCCAGCCGCACATATGCACGGAAAAGCGTCCGGCCGTCCCACCGGCCACGACAATAATAATGCCGTCCGGCGAGGACACTTTCGGGATCAGGCTGAAGTCGTCTGCGGCGTTGAGCCAGCCGGGCAGGTTGGCTCGATGCACGCCTTCACTGCCGTCCGGTCCGGGCAGGAGTTCGTGCAGCGGCCGCCGGACGTTCTCGTACAGATAGCGCTTGACATCCTGTTTGCTCATGCCATCCGCGGCAATGCTGTTGGCATGCTCCGGGCCGAGCACGACAATATAGTTGCCGGCCAGATAGGTCTTATCGCTCCAGCCGACGGCCATGCTGGCCCCGAGAGTGTCCAGAATGCCGCGCGCCGTGCGGCTGCCGTGATTGCTGACACACTGTGGGGCATCGCAACAATAGACGCTGATAGTGCTCTGCTCCGGTTCGAAGCCGTGCTCGACATGGAGGGGGTCCCACGGGTTCTGTTCTTCGTATTCGCCTATGCAATAGGTGTATTTACCGGGATGGCCCATGGTTGATTTATCGATCTCGCCCGGATGCGCCCCGCCGATATTAATCATGATCAGGCGCAACGCCCGGCCGATGGTTGCATTGGCCCGCCAGCCCGAACCAAACACGCCGGCCGCACAATTGATATCGAGCTGCTGGCGGATCGGGCCGTTGATAATAAACAGCGGCGTAGCCGTGTGGGTGGTGCCCTGCACGCCGTGCAGACTGGCCCGTTCGTCGCACATGGCCCGCACACCGGCAATCACGACCGGCAGGAATGCCGGTGTGCAGCCGGCCATGACCGCATTCACGGCGATCTTCTCGACCGAGGCTTCACCAAAATTGGGCGGTACCAGCGCGACCACTTCGTCTGCGGCCTGTGAGGTGGCGGCCAGCATGAGTTGCATCCGCTCTTCCGTTGGCGGAACAACCGGCAGCCCGTCGGTGACACCCTGCTCGAAGTAGTACTCTATGGCATCGAGTTCTGCGTTCAGGCCATCTGTGGATACGTCGTGTGACATGGTTTCTTCCAGTGTCTCCGCTTCACTTGTCTCCTGCCGATCACCGGCTCAGCGCCCCCCTCCCTGACCCTCCCCTCCAGGGGGAGGGAAGGTCTGCTCCCTCTCCCCTGGAGGGAGAGGGCTGGGGTGAGGGGGAATATGCAAGGTGAGGCATTCCCTCTCTTGTATTTCTCTTGGGCTTTTCGTCCGAATCAGCTATACCCCAACCAGACGGCTGATTCAAACAGCACACGCTCAGCAGACAAGGAGACGCAGCATGGCCAGCGTATTCAACGACTACTACTCGCACGAGAACCACGGTCCATTTGAGCTGTTCGATCTCGGCAATTTTTCCCTGGAAGAAGGCGGGACACTGCACGACGGCAAGCTCGCCTATACCACCCAGGGGACGCTGAGCGCCCAAAAGGACAATGCCATCCTCCTGCCGACCTGGTACTCGGGAACCAGCAAGATCATGGCCGACGTCCACGTGGGCAAAGGCCGAGCCATCGACCCGGACAAGTATTTTGTCATTATCGCCAACCAACTCGGCAACGGTCTGTCGAGTGCGCCGTCCAATACGCCCGCCCCGTTTAATATGGCACGTTTCCCACACATCCGGATCGGCGACGACGTCCGCGCCCAGCACAAGCTGGTGACCGAACAGTTTGGCCTTGAACGCCTCGAACTGGTGTGTGGCGGCTCCATGGGCGCGCAGCAGACCTATGAGTGGGCGGTACGCTATCCCGACATGGTCAAGCGCGCGGCCCCGCTGGCCGGCACGGCCAAGAATACACCGCACGACTTTCTGTACGTTGAGACCCTGAACGAAGCCATCACCTCGGACCCGGCCTGGAATAACGGCTGGTATACCGACTCGCACGCGGTCCAGGTTGGACTGCGTCGTCAGGCCCGCCTGTGGTCGGTGATGGGCTTCTGTACCGAGTTGTTCAAGCAGGAAGCCTGGCGGGAGCTGGGTTTCTCTTCCACCGAAGATTTTGTGGTTGGGTTTGTTGAGAACTATTTTCTGCCCATGGACCCGAACAACCTGCTGTGTATGGCCTGGAAATGGCAGCGGGGAGATGTCAGTCGGCATACCGGCGGGGATCTTAAACAGGCGCTTGAGCGGATCCAGGCAAAAGTGTTTGTCATGCCGATTGACGAAGACATGTTTTTCCCGCCGCGCGACTGTGAAGCCGAGCAGCAGCTCATTCCGAACAGCGAGTTCCGGGTGCTTCACAGCGTATACGGCCACCTCGGGCTGTTTGGCATTGAGCCGGACTATCTGAAACAGATCGACCGGCACCTGGGCGAGCTGCTGGCGACACCGGTCTAGGGCTTCCCCGTCTGAAGTAAACCCTTGGTCTCCTTTCGACGGTGGTGTATGTCACGCACGCACGTCAATATCGACGATGAAGCCTGCGCCGAAATCATGCGTCGTTACCACCTGACCTCGAAGCGCGAGGCGATCAATCTGGCACTTCGCGCACTTGCAGCGGAGCCCCTCGACGTTGATGAAGCCAAACAGCTTCGCGGGTCAGGTTGGGATGGTGACCTCGACGAAATGCGGTCTGGTCGCTCAACGTGATTCTGATTGATACGTCCGCCTGGGTCGAGTTCCTGCGAGACACCGGCTCTGCTGTCTGCAATCGAGTCGAGGCACTAAAATTCTTACACCCCTTGTTCTTCCCGAAGCGGAAATCAGCTTGACGCAGAACGAGGTATAGGAGAAAACGATCCCATGAACGAGTTTGAGGCAGCAACGATTGCCTTTCAGAATGCTTCCCTAGAGGCAACGTACTGGGCAACGTATGTCCAGGCTGGAGTAGCGGGCCTCGTGGGCCTCGTGCAATGTCTCTTGATTGCCTACGGCTTGAGGTTGATGAGGGTGGGCAATGATGATCGGCAACGCCAAGCTGACCTCGCTGAGAAACGGCACGAGGAAAACATGCTGGCCTTGCGGACGCTGATCGAGCGGACGGCACAACGGTGATAAAAACCAGGTGGGCAGTTCTAGGGGCCGTTCTATACCTCGGCGTTATTGTCTATACGCCTCTGAAAATCGCTGTATGAATCATCAGTTCAGAACTTTATTTCTCCATTCCCAGAAACGCCTTGACCCGGCTCGTACACCGTGCGGTGTCGAAATCTCGATGCAGGCTGGCCGTAATCATGCTGGGGTCGCCGGCGTAGAACATTTCGTACAGCTCGTGGCGTGAGCCAAAATCGGAGCCAACCAGGTCCCAGGCCAGCTTAAAGAGCCGGACCTTGTCCTGGGCCGGGATGCGGGCGCCGCGATAGTATTTTTCCAGGTCCGGACCGGTCGGCCCGTCAAAGGCCGAGAATGTCGCCGGCAACTGCATCAGCCCGCCCGCGCCAATCCGGCGTATCATGGCCATCAGCCGCGGGTAGATACGCGGTCCCCAGGCCCGTCCGACCTGGAGGGGTGCCAGGGCCGGGTAGATCGCCCCGTTGGTCGGGTCAATTTCAGCCTCGTGTTCCGCCGCCAGCAGGATGGATTTGATGATTTCCACGTAGCTGGCCGCTTCACCCAGGGTTTCCTGGACAACGGGCTTGTCCTGGACCCCGATGGCTTCAGCCATGAGGCTGAGCGTGCCGTAGACAAACTCGAGCTTGGACAGCAGCCGCGTATTGGTCTGGTGGGCCGTCCATTCTCGAATGCGGGTGCCGGTGTACATCTGGCCGACCAGATTGACATCCTTGTGCAGAAAAACGCGCTGCCAGGGGACAAGCACATCATCAAAAACCGCGACCGCGTCCATCTCGTCAAAGCGGGCGCTCAGCGGATGATCCTCGACCGCACCGAGTCGGGTAAAGGACTCGCGACACAGAATCTTCAGCCCCGGCGAGGCAACCGGGATGATAAAGACAATGGCGTAGGCTGACTCTGCTGCGGTCAGCGTCGGCGGAAAGGGCCAGGCCAGAATCTCATCGGCGAACGGCGCGGCCGTGGCTATCATTTTCGCGCCTCGAATCACTAGCCCCTCAGCCGTCTCGTCGACAATACCGAGACACTGATAGGGGTCGTCCTGCTCGGCCCGGTTCTTGGAGCGGTCCACCTGCGGATCGATCAGGGTATGAGTGAGAAACAGGTCATTCTCGCGGCAGTGCTCATAATAGTCCAGGACGCGTTCCCTGCACTCCGGACTCTGCCGGGCAAAATAGTCGGCCTTGGCCGCCCAGGCCGTGACCATGGCATTGAGAAAATCCGCACTGCGGCCCATCATGCCGCAGGTCGTGTCCGCCCAGACCTTGCTCATGGTCCGCCGCCGCACCAGGTCGTCCCGCGTGCGCGGGATCAGAAACGACAGCCCGACGGGATCGCCACTTGTCGGCGAGGGGTAGCACAGCGTGTCCTGATAGGCCGGGTCGTGCTGCATGTCGTATAAATGAGCAACGCTCTCGACCGCGGCGCGAAAGGCCGGATGGGTGGTCACATCTTCGACGCGCTCGTTGCCCAGCCAGACCTCACGCTGGTCGCGCAGGCCCGCAGTAAACTCTGCTCCGGTGCGTGCTCCCATGATCGCTATCCTTTATCCCCGCTCCTCTATAGACCAGTCCGGTCTTGTCAGACAAGACGCGCTATTCCTTTCGCGCTCACCCGGTCAACTCGACCATGATTCGGAAGAGCGGTCTGAAGCCTGCGTCGAAAGGTGTCCAGCCTGGGTTGACGCGGGAAGAAATAGAGGTGGGCCAGACACGCGCAGTCGGACGCGCCAAAGCCGGGCAGAGGAATCGATGCGCCCCGCATATGCGCGAAAATATCCGCCCAGGCATGTTCCCGGCGAACGGAGTCGTAGGAATACCAGACGTGTCGGAGCGCGGCTGCCCGGCGGAGATAATCGACATGCCAATGCGGACGAGCCGCCAGCCGAGAATGGTGACCGACCCGCGCCCGCACTCCCCCCGGTCCCAGGGCACTGCCCACGTAGACGTAGCAGCCCGGCTCAACGACAAGCGGGCCCAGCCGCCCAATCCGGACTATCCGTGGCTGGTCGGCTTGCAAGAGGAGGGCATAGCTGCCGGGCTGCGCATCCATTTCCAGGGCTACCTTTATTAGTCCTGACAGGTCTCTATACTACGGGGATGGTCAGGGGCCTGTCTCATAACACAGAAGAGTCGGACATGAGTATGCGGACCCGCTATACCTTGCCAGGGAACATAACCCAGGACCAGTTCCTGCGTCAGTTGCAGGCGCGTTTTTCCGTTGAGGTCGCTTCTTTAGGAACCCAGACGCGGCACTATTTCGATACCTTTGACTGGCGTCTGTTTCGGCGTGAGCGGGCCTTGTGTCAGGCGCACGATACGGTTGCACTCTGGTCGCTGGACAACCGTCCGGTCAGTGAACGCACGCCCTGTCTGGCGCTTCCGCCCCGTGTCGGCGAGTGGGCGGAGAGCCCCCTCAAAGCGCAACTCCTGTCGCTGGTGTCAATCCGCGCGCTTATGGAGCGCGCGGTCGTGCACGCCGCGTATTTTGTGCTGGCGGAGCAGGCGGCTCCCCACCGCTCGGTGGCGCACCTTGTTTTTGAAGAGGGTGCCGCCACAGACTACGGACGGGTCGTCCCGCTTCCGACCCAGGTCGAGGTTGCAGCCTATGCCGGGTCGACCGTGGCTGGTGAACTGCAGGCGTGGCTGGACTCCTTGGGTCTGACAGCGGTTTCCCCGAGCGGTCCTGCGACAACCCTTCATACCGTCCAGCAAGCCAGGGCGTATTCCGCAAAACTTGCTTTCACATTCGAGCCCGATATGCGGGCTGAGCACGCAGTGCGCACAATTCTGGTCTTTCTGCTCGACATCGTCAGACAGAACAGAACGGGTATCCTCCACGATATCGATACCGAGTTTTTGCACGACTTCCGGGTGGCCGTCCGGCGCGCCCGGTCCTTGCTCGGCCAACTGCCCAAGGTGCTTCCGGTGCGCCTGACCAAACAACTGCGCACGGAGCTGTCTTTTCTGGGCAGTCTGACTAACCACCTGCGAGACCTGGACGTGTTGCTGCTCCAGCAAGCGGACTATCTGGACGCGCTGCCGCCGGAACTGCGTCCGGATATGGGGCCGCTCTTTCGGACTGTTCGGCATGAACGCTACGCCATCCATTACCGCCTGGTGGAGGCGCTGACCACCCAGCAGTATGAGACCATTCTTGAGCGCTGGGAAAGCGCGGCAACGGATACGAAAGCCAGGGGACCGCAGGCTGGCCACAAGCTGGCAAAGCTGGTCCGAAAATCCATCCGCCAGCAGTGTCAGCGGATGCTCTCCTCCACACCACCTGACACTCTCAAGGACAGCACCCCCGAGCAACTGCACAGACTGCGTATCGCCTGTAAGAAACTCCGTTATATGTTTGAGTTTTTTGCCAGCGCTTTCCCCGAGGAGATGACGGCTGAACCGATTCGGCGTCTGCGCACCCTCCAGGATGTCTTGGGCCAGCTCAACGATCTCGATGTCCAGCGGCAGATGCTATGGGATATCGTCCGCGCAGTGCCGGGCTCGCCCGGCCGGAGGCACCGGACTGATCGAGCAATTGACCTGTTGACGCAGACATTCGAGAATCAGCAGGAGCAACTGCGCGCGGAGGTCCATACGACCTTTACGGATTTTGTCGCCGCAGTCGCCCCGTGGTCGTAAAACGGAATAACCTTGGAAAGACGGTTCACGAGCCTCACACGCCTGACTGTAGCGGGCTCGCGTAGGGGACTTTCCACACCCCTGGCCCGTATAAGAGGGCGAGGCCGCGATGCAGCTTATTATCGCGTGACGGGTGTAGGGGAAAACTCTCCTGGAGAAAACGGCTGATCCGTCTCAGCTCATCCTGCGTGCCGGCCTCCAACTCGACTTCGACTTCATAAAACGTGGCCAAGGCGCGCTCAGGCGCTTTCGGGTCACGATAGCGCGCCGTATCGAGCGCCATTTCTGCCAGAGCCACTTCTTGGGGCTCGGCGCTCCGCTTGATGGCCAGGCGTTGTCGCTCCACCTCGGAGATCAGAATCGGGGCCAGTGTCTGGCCGCTCGCGACGGTTGGCAAACCGTCGGCTAATTCTTCTGGTGGCACGAAGGGGAAGGTCGGCGCACCGGGCAGCACCACCGTCCGTTCCGGGCGCGCGTGAATAGTCCCTTTGACCCGTCCCTGTCCCTTGGTTGAAGCTTCCCAGCCGTCGTCCCCGATGCGCCGAAGACGCAGGGCCAGCGCATGTCGGGTTATGAAGAAGTCGGCCGTATCCAGATACGTTGTCTGTAACTGTAAGGTTGGGCGACGCTCAAGACGAAAAGGGCCGAGTTGAGAGCGGGCCGCGATTTGATCGAAGACCGCCACGTCCTCGGTGAGGAGTTTGACTTCAATTTCCTGGAGGACTGCGCTCGTGGTTGCCATTGCTCTCAAGGTCCTTTCTCCGGCGTGTCGTCTCCCAGCGGTATGAGGCTGCGTGCCGTATGACGGAGAAGAAGGATTGTCAGCTTTCTCCGGTCGATGTGTCAAGCCCTCGTAGGAGTAAGAACCTTGACCCTGCCCGCATGAACAGGATAGGGATACGACACATCAAAAAGGCTCGGAACTATACAAGGAGGGGAGAGATGTCCTACGAACTGTTGATTAAGAATGGCACGGTAGTTGATGGGAGCGGCGCACCGCCGGTCCGGGCCGATATCGCGGTTGCCCAGGGGAAGATCGCCGAAATTGGGAAGATCACCGAAGGCGCAAAAAGGGTCATTGATGCGTCTGATCTGACCGTCACCCCCGGCTTTATCGACCACCATACCCACTATGACGCCCAGATCTGCTGGGACCCGGTCATCTCTCCGTCGTCCTGGCACGGGGTGACCAGCGTCATCATGGGCAACTGCGGCGTGGGTCTGGCTCCGTGCAAACCCGCGGTGCGCGAGATCGCAGCCTGGGATTTGGTCAATGTTGAGGCCATTCCTTTTGACGTACTGTCACAGGGCGTGACCTGGGATTGGGAGACGTTTCCCGAATATATGGACGCCGCCGACAGGCGTGGCTCGGGGATTAACCTCGGGTTCATGGCTCCCCTGACCCCGTTTCGTCATTACGTGATGGGTGAAGAATCCATGGAGCGGGCCGCCACGCCAGAGGAAACAAGCCAGATCGCCGCACTCCTGCGCGAGGCCATGCAGGCTGGGGCGTTTGGCTTCTCGACCACTAACGGTCCGCAGCATATCGGCTATCAAGGCCGTCCGCTCGCCTGCCGCCTGGCCAGCTTTGATGAACTGGCCGCCTACGCCGGTGTTCTCAAAGACCTTGGCAGGGGCTCGATTGAGCTGGCCCTGAACGACCAACCGGGTGTGGTCACGGAAAGTGACTATGCCTTGCTCGACCATTTGGGCACCGAAAGCAATCGTCCGGTGACCTGGCTGGCCATGCTGTCCCGAGACGACCAGCCCGATGTCTGCATGGAAACGCTCCGCCAGACCGAGTCCTTGATTCAGCGCGGGATCGTCCCGCAGGTCACCTGCCGGCCGCTCAGCGTGCAGGTCAACCTGCGCAATCCGTTCATCTTCGCCAATCTGGAGTGTTGGAACCCGGCCTTTAACAAATCGGAAGAGGAGCAGACCGCGCTCTACCGCGATCCCGAATTCCGCCAAGCCTGGCGCAAAACGTTTGAGCAGCCGCGGGTCTTTCCTGGAAAGTGGGACCGGGTTGATATCCAGGAAGTCAGCAATCCCGTGCTCAAACAGTACGAGGGTAAAACGGTTGACGATGTGGCCCGCGAGCGGGGGAAGGACGGACTGGACACCTTCCTCGATTTGGCCATTGAGGACAACCTGAACATCCAATACGTCATGGCCCTGTTCAATGCGGACGAAAATCGTGTCGCCGAACTCATTACGCATCCCAACACGATGATTGGTCTGTCGGACGGTGGTGCCCACGTGGATATGCTGTGCGACGCTGGTTACTGCACCTACCTGCTCGGCACCTGGGTGCGTGAAAAACAGCTCATGCCGATTGAGCGGGCGGTCCAGCGGATCACCTCCGAGCCGGCCCGGTTCTTTGGCGTGCCCAATCGGGGTGTGCTGGCTGAAGGCATGGCCGCCGATATCGCCATTTTTGATGCCACCACGATTGGCTCGCCCAGGCGGCCCGAGATGCGCCATGACCTGCCCGGTGGTGGGCGACGTCTGGTCGTCCCCGCTCAGGGAGTGATGCATACGGTTGTCAACGGTGAGGTCTTATACCAAGACCAGCAGCACACCGGCGACCTGCCCGGTCAAGTCCTGCGCGCCGGCGCCGCCTAGACTGCTTTTTCTCCAGCCACGCGCCCCTCCCCGGAGGGGCGCTGAAACATCCCCTCTCGGGAGCTGACAAGGGTAGGTAAACGAGGGGTCATGGCGGGCCATAAGTCACCTGGAGATGGGGGGGCGGCGCGGGCCAGGGCTCGGGGAGCAGCCACAAGCTGCGCTACAGGCGGCCCTGGAGGAGTTGGCGCGCGAACCATAGCAAGCCTTGGCGGAAGACACTGAGGGGGCGCCTACCGGGCGGCGGAGAGAAGTTCAACGAAGAGCAGATGGACTGGTTGCGCATGATTCGTGACCACATCATCACCTCCTTTCATCTGGAGCGAGACGACCTGGACATGGCTCCGTTTGATGGTAAAGGCGGTATGGGACAGATGTACAAGCTCTTCGGAGAGCGGATGGATGATGTGATTGATGAGTTGAATGAGGCGTTGGCGGCGTGAGTCATATCTCGCCGCAGCATTTCTTTACATATTGGATTTCTGTAAAGAAACCAGTATATTTCTTTGATTATCAGGCAGAGATAAAGGGAGTCGACAATGCCCAAAATCAGCGCCAAGCGTCAGATAACGCTTCCCGCCGCGCAGTGCCGTTCGGTCGGCATTGAGCCAGGCGACGAATGTCGGAGTTTCGTTGCCGATGGCCGCATTACCATAGTCCGCCAACAGCCCGGCAGCGCCTGGGGATGTCTTGCGCACCTTAAGGCGGATGAAACGGTCTCCGATGAGCAATCGCGCCAGGACGCAATGGAAAGGAAGCGAGGCCAAACACTTTGATCGCAGTCGATACCAACGTTCTGCTACGCTATCTCCTACGAGACGACGAAGTTCAGGCCGAAAAGGCACGTCATATTTTTGAACGCGCGGAACGTATCCTCATTACGGATGTTGTGCTTGCGGAGACGATGTGGACATTGGTTGGGCGCCGGTATCGCGCAGTCAAGGCCGACCTGGTCGCAGTGGTCGATAACTTGTTGCAAGACCCCAAAGTCTGCTTTGAGGATGATGACGTGGTCTGGAAAGCCTTGCAGGCATATCGCAAGACGGATGCGGACTTTGCCGATGCCCTGATCGTACATAAGGCTTTGAAGACGGTGACCACCAACGATGAGTTGGATACTGTCTACACGTTTGACAACGCAGCCTTACAGTTGCCGAACACCGCCGAGCCGTAGCGCCGGTAGCGTTAGTCACGCGGCTGCGCATGATTCGTGACCATATCACCACCTCGTTGGCGGCGTGAAGGAAGAAAGCCGCGGGCAAAATGAGGAAAGACCGACTCTGCGGCCCATCCCTGGGAGTGCGGGCATCTTGCCCGCAAAGGATAATCAGGCGGGCTGGAAGCCCGCGCTCCCAGGAAGACGATGAGATGACTGACAAGCTAAATGAGGCATTGGCAACGTGATCGGCGAACCCCAACCGAATCTACCTAAAAGCTGGAAGCTCGCGGCTCTGTGTGAAGTTGCAGAATTGAATCCACGACTCGATAAGTCCGCTCATACAGGCAATCCAGTGGTGTCATTCGTACCGATGCCTGGAGTAGCCGCGGGTACAGGCGCTATTGATGTTAGTCAGACACGAAGCTTGGAGGAAGTGAAGAAGGGCTACACGCCTTTCCGAGAGGGCGATGTACTCTTTGCGAAGATCACACCGTGTATGGAAAACGGCAAGATAGCGGTCGTTCCGCCTTTGAAGAATGGTCTTGGCTTTGGATCAACGGAATTCCATGTGTTGAGGCCCTATTGCGAGATAAGCGTTCAATACATTTACTTCTTTGTATCGTCGGAGTCGTTTCGTAGGAATGCAGAGCACAATATGACTGGCGCGGTTGGTCAGCGCCGAGTCCCGACTTCCTATTTGGCTGCCCAATCCGTTCCGGTGCCACCGGCGCGAGAGCAACTTCGTATTGTTGCAAAGATTGAGGAACTGTTTTCCGAACTGGACAAGGGCGTTGAAAGCCTAAATAGCGCCCCTATCATCTCCAAAGTCTGGAGCTTTTGCACCAACCAGCGCTTGCGGCCATCTTCCCAATAATGATATCACTTTATCAATGTACTGATATCGGATGAGGCTATGAGCAAAGTGCTTGTCAGAACAGTGATCAGTCTGGATGACGAACAGAAGGCGTGGCTGGACCGGCAGGCTGCGTTGCGCCGCGTGTCCATGGCCTCGCTGATTCGCCAGGCAGTCAGCGAATTTCAGATCCGGGAACAGCGCGGCGCGGCCGCGTCGTTTCAAGAGGTGCTCAAGCAGACGGCGGGTATCTGGCAGGCCGGGGACGGACTCGAGTACCAGGAGCGTATGCGCAAGGAATGGCCTTGAGGGATGGCCAGATATCTGCTCGACTCGGTCATCGTCATCGACCACTTTAACGGCGTTGAGGCGGCGACGGAGTTTCTTGCCGCCCACGGGCGCGATTGCGTGATTTCCGTCATCACCCGTGCGGAGACACTTGCTGGATTCTCTGCGGCATCGGAGTCCTTGGCCCGCGAGCTATTGGACACGTTTGCGACGCTGCCCGTAACCGTCGAAGTCGCCGATGCAGCCGCGCGGTTGAGGCGCACCCAGCGCTGGAAACTTCCAGATGCGATTCAGGCGGCCATCGCCATTCAGGAAGGTCTGACATTGGTCACGCGAAACACCCGGGACTTCAGGGCTGGCAGCCCGGTCGCGGTAGAAACTCCGTATCAAATACCCAATCCGCCCAAAAGGAAGAATACCACCACATGAACACCGCTCCCATCGTCTCCAAAGTCTGGAGCTTCTGCACCACCCTGCGCGATGACGGGGTGAGCTATGGCGACTACACTGGAGCAGCTTACCTAACACGCTGAAGAAGAAGCCGATGCGCTATGAGGATTTGTCGGATTTCGTCCGCTGTTACAACCCGCAGAATCGGCACCAGCGCAAGGCGACCTGGGACGAAAATAACATGCCGGAAGGCCGCTGGCGCAACTACAGCTACGAGGAGCTGACCGCCCGCGACAAGACCAGCCTCGATATCTTCTGGCTCAAGGATAAGAGCCTGACCGACCTCGACAACCTGCCCGAGCCGGACGAGCTGGCAGCCGAAATCATTGAAAACCTGGAGTCCGGGCTTGCCCGTTTTCGAGAGATTGTGACGGCATTGGAGCGATAGAAATATCGCCCTGAGACGAGGGCAGGAAACCCACCCCGCCGCTTCGCGGCACCCCTCCAGGGAGGGGATAAAAAAACTCCCCTCGTTCGGAGGGGAGCTATGGAACTAATGGGTTGGCAGGGGAGAAAAATGGGCGCTGACGATTTTCCACTGGCCGTCTTCTTTGCCGAAGACGAGGGTGGTCCGTCCGTTTAAGGTGCTGACCTGGCCGTCCTTGCCCACCCCGGTGAAGGTGTCATACCCATTTGCTACGCCGGCACTGTCTCCGACCATTCGGCAGGACAGTTGACGCAGGCCGGAGTTGGCCGAGGCAATGCCCGCCATCGCCCCCCGCAAAAAATCGGCGAACTCGGCTTTGCTGTCAAACCGATAGGGGACGTGATCAATTACCTCAAGGTCCTCGGACAGCATGTCAATCGCCTTTTCCACGTCCAATTGCGTAAAGGCGTCAAAGAAGCCCCTGGCCGCGGCTTCGATTTCCTGTGCACTCATAATCTGATCCCTCCTCTATGAATTATACTTGCCCGTCTGCTTAGCGGGACTGGGAGAGGGATGCAAGCCGGCCCGACCGTTCAGGGGCAGCGGTTGCGGAATTGTGCTTTCTCAGGCAGAAAGGCTCGGTAACGAAGACTCGTAGTATCCCGGCTCCGGAGGGGACGTAAAGAGTAAACGTGTCCAGCATCCCATATCTATTGGAGGATACGTTTACTCTTTTTGGGCTGGGGTTTTCTCAGGGGAGACAGCGTGACAAGTATTTTTCGTGGAGGGGGCTTCCTCCTATGCTGGTTCGTGTCCTGTGTCGTTTTCGGGGCCTTTGCCCCGGTTGCTCAGGCTCAAGAGAACGGACGGGAACGCATTCTTGCGGATTTTTTCTCCTACCGGGACGGGCCGCTGCAGGTGGAGGGTATCCCGCCCGGCCTGAAAATTGATGCCACTAATGCCGCGGCCGCCTCTGCGGTCTTGCCGCCGGAGCTTCTGACCTATCTGTCGGCGGGTGACTTTTCGATCACCGTGCAGGAGACTACGGACCTGCAACTCCGACAGGCATTTATTGATGCGACGCTCCAACACCATAGTGGAGTGGTCGTCGGAGAGGGCGAACTCCAGAACTATGTGGCCGGCCGGCCTTTTCCCGTGCTCGACGCGGACGACCCGCAGGCCGGGCTGAAAGCGGTCTGGAATCTGCGCTACCGCGACCAGGGCGATGACGCGCAAATGTGGGCGACGAATAGCCTCGTCAACAGCAATGGCAACACGGAACGCTCGCAGACGTTTGCCTTTTTCTCGCTCTACGGCATGCATCGTCCCGACAGCGCAAAGAATGTCCCGCAGTGGGAGAAACAGGGCGTCTACACCAAACAATACACCCGCATGCTGGCGCCGTCTGACAGCGAGGGAAATCAAATCCTGGCCGTACAGCCCGACAACGATTTCCTGCCGCACGACCAGTGGGCCTACGATCCAAAGACGCGCCGCACCCGTAAAATTGTTTATACCCCATACATCTCGCCCGGCCGGGGCGTGGTGCTGATTGAGGACCGCTCCGGCTTCCTTGGCTATGTTCACGCCTATGACTGGAAATATGTGCGCGAGCAAACGGTCCTGGCCCCTGGGCCGATCCGGGCCAGCGCGCCGACTTGGGGCGGGCGCGGCAACTGGTATCTGGTTGACCCCTGGGAGCTGCGCCGGGCCGTGGTGGTCGAGGCCACGCCGAAAAATTCTCATCCCCTGTATAGCCGGCGTATCCTGTATATCGATGTCCAGACTTCTCTGCCCTTATTTTCCTTTGCGTATGACCACGAGGGGCAGCATAAACGGAGTTTTATGATGGTCGCCCGGCATCCCGAATTCGATCCATGGGGCAATACGGACTGGGTGGCACAGATTGCCGCCCAGGCATCAATTGACTATCAGCTTGAACGGGCCAACAATTTTCAGATAACCAAGATTTTCCTCAACCGGGCTCTCCCTCCGAGTCAGTTCACGGTCATGACGCTCATGCTGCGTGGGAAGTAAGACAGCGGCAATGCATATTCCACTGGACGTTGGGATGCGCGCGAGAAAACGATGGCTGTGGGTCGGCCTGCTGGTTGGCGTGCTGCTGGGTTTGCCGTCCGGTCCGACCTGGGCCGTTTTTCTGGATCAGGACGAAAGCCTGCGCTTCAGCGGTCGAGTCTACAACCGCACCGCCTTTTCGGTCGAGCGATCGGAGGCGAATACGCGCCTCCAGACGCCGTATAACGACTGGAATATGCTCCAGAACCGGACGTTTATTCAGGGCGAGTTGAGTCATGATCTGACCGGTCTGGTGGCGGGGAATACGACCGGGCTGCTGGCACCGCTCCGCGCGCTCCTCGCTCCCCTGCGACTGCTGAGAGCGGATACTCTCGACTATTTTGTGACCTACCGAGGGGAATACGATGGGGTGTGGGACTATGGCCCGGCCGTTTTTCGGGAGCGCTATCCGCTGTTTGCGGACTGCGGCACGCCGACCAAAGCGAAACGGGCGCACCCCCGGCGCTTTGGCTGTCAGCATGCCGACCCGCGCCAACGCCTGCGGCATCGGCATCGTTTGTTTGAAGCCTATGTGAACTATGCCTATGGGCCGTTCTTCCTGCGGGTCGGACGCCAGAACCTGTCGTGGGGCGAGACCGATGTGTTTCGCCTTCTGGACCAAATCAATCCGCTCGATGCCGGTTTTGGGGGTTTTCTGGTGTCGCTCGACGAGCGCCGGGTTCCGCTCGATATGGCGCGGGTCGTGTATGGGTTTGGCGGCGTGGGGCCGCTGTCCGAGCTCAACCTCGAAGGCTTTCTGGTCTTTGACGATAAAATTGCCGCGCCGGTTCCGACCGGCTCTCCCTGGTCCACACCGAACCCGCCGGGCGTCACCGGTCAGATCAAGAAACCCTCAAAGAATTTCGCGGACGCGCGTGGGGGTGGGCGTATTGTGGGCGTGTGGGGCGAGGTCATGTTCAGTCTGGCCCACTACGCCACCTATCTGGATACGCCCGTGCTGCGCATCGTCACGCCGACTAACCGGCCCGTCAATCAGGGCGCTTTTGAGGCCGCGGTACAGGCAGATGACACCGGTCGTTTCTTGACTGAGCATTTTCAGGCCAAGGCGCTGTATCCGAAAATACAGATCAGCGGCGGCTCGCTCACCTTCAGCGTCCCCCGCATCTCGTCCATTCTCCGTAGCGAGTTCGCCTATTTTCACTCCGAGCCGTTTTTTCACAATTCCGCTTCGGACCAGCTTCTGGGGCCGGCCTTAACGGGCGCGCTCACGCCCGGCTTCCAACAGGTCGGCACCGACCCGGAAACGGGCCGCCCCCTGATGCGCTACCGGAATAAGATCAGCCGGTCCGATGTGGTGCGCTGGTCTCTCGGGATAGATATGACGCGCTATATCAGCCTGCTGAACCCGAACGAGTCCTTTCTCATCAGCAGCCAGATTTTTGGCCGGCACATCCTGGACTTTAACGACACGCCGGTCTCGGCGGTGTCGGGCTCGTACGGCTTCGGACATTTTGCCGCGCCGATTTACGAGCCCAACCGGGACAATCAGAGCTTTGTCAACATCGACCAGCACCAACTGATTCAAACTCTGTTGATCTCAACCGCCTATTTCTCGGGCAGGGTCGAGCCCAAGCTGATCTTTCTGTACGACTGGCAGGGGTCCTGGCTGGTCCAGCCCGAAATCACGTTTATCCGCGATCCGTTTCGCTTTACCGTGCAGTATAACTATCTGGACGGTCAGTATAACGGCATTGGTTTTCTACGCGACCGCGACAACGTCATCATCCAGTTGGAGGCGGTTATTTAGTCAAGATCCAGTGGGTCGAGGGCGTTGGCTTCTCCGCGCCGCATGCGCTCCAGACCATCTTCGCCAACATTATAGTACAGCTCGAATTGATTGCCCTCGGGATCGAGAAAATAGATGCTCTTGGTGATGCCATGGTCAATCGTGGCGGTGATCTTCACGTCGTGGGCTTTGAGCGTCTGATAGCCCTCTTTTAACTCGTCGAAGTTCTCGACCTGGAGGGCAACGTGGTGCAGGCCAACTTGCTTGTTTTTCACCGGCTCGGCTTCCGGCGGCACCTCCAAGACGGCCAGATCGTGATGTTGCTCACCCAGGGTGAAGAACACGCCCCGTGGCCGTTTGAGCCGAGTGACCACCTCAAAGCCCAGCACCTCGGTATAAAACTGCTCGGCGCGGACGAGATCACACGCTTTGAGCACGACATGGCCGACTTTTTTGGGACGAATCATGGCAGGTCCTCCTTCTCTATTATACGCCCCCATACCACGGCTATCCTCATACCGTAAAGCTTGCAGTAAAGGCTGAGGTTGACACAGGACAAAGCCCCACGGTATGCCCAGTGCACTATGGAGGAGGGCGGTATGACAACGACGGGGAGCTATGTGTCCGCCGACGGCCATGTGGTGGAGCCCGCGGACCTGTGGGCCACCAGAATGGATAAACAGTTTCGTGACCGGGCGCCACGGGTGGAGTCGCGCCCGGATGCCGATTACTACATCATTGACGGCTTGTCTCCCTTTCCGGTCGGGCTCGAAGGTGCGACCATGGAAGATAAGATTGCCGGAGAGATTACCTCTGTGGTGGGCCACCGGCACGGCGAAACCCGTCCGGGTGCCTGGGACCCCCAGGCCCGTCTCGCGGATCAGGACATGGACCACCTCACGGCCGAGGTGATTTATCCCGGTCTTTTTGGCTTGCAGTTCTGGACCGCGCCCGATGTTGCCTACCAACGCGCGTGCTGGCGGGTGTATAACGACTGGCTGAGTGAATTCTGCGCCGCGGCCCCGGAACGGCTCATCGGGGCTGGATTTTTGCCCATGAAAGGCCCTATGGAGTGGGCGATTGAGGAGGCGCAACGTATTGCCCGCAAGCCTGGCCTGCGTTCGATTTCGATTCCGGCCGAGGTCGCAGACCGCTCGTACCGGCAGGCGGAATTCGACCCTCTGTGGGAAGTGCTCCAGGATATCGGCCTGCCGGTGTCCATCCATTCCGGGACAAGTACGGGCGAGCCCTTTGCCACAAAGTTTGAGCGGTTGGGCATGGGTATGGGGGTGGTAGACACCAAGATTTCCTTACCCATGCACGCCTTGGCCGATCTCATCTGGGGAGCCGTGCCGCGCCGCTATCCCAAACTCAGATTTGTGATTGTCGAGGGCGGCATCGGCTGGATTGCCGCCCTCCTGCGGCTGATGGACCACTGGTGGGCCGACCATCATCGCTGGATGGAGCCGCGGCTGGACGAAGCCCCGAGTACGTATTTCAAGCGCCAGTTCTGGGCCACGTTTGAGGATGACCGGGCGGGTATTCTGACCCGAGAACTGCTGGGGACGGACCGGCTGATGTGGGGCTCGGACTATCCCCACACCGAGGGGACCTTCCCCCATTCTCAGCAGCAAATCACGCAGGACTTCGCGGGGGTGCCCGAGTCTGAAGTCTATCAAATGGTGGTCAGCAACGCGGCTGGCCTGTACGGTTTAAGCGTATAGCGACAGTCCAGAGAGATATCATAAGGAGGAGAACACATGGCAGAAGCAACAGAAGCCGGCATCTTTGAAATCATGTATTCGACCCGCGCAATGCGGCGACTCAAACCCGACCCCATTCCGGAAGAAACCCTCAAGAAAATTGTTGACGCCGGTATCCGCGCGCCCAGCGGCGGCAATATGCAGGACTGGGCGTTTATCCTGGTGAGAGACACCGAGCGGAAACGTTTTATCCGCGACTATTACTGGAATACCTGGCAAAAGCTCATGGGCGAGCGGGGTATCCCGGATGATATGCCCCCTGCGCAGCAACGTATGCTGAATGCGGCTGCGCATTTGGCCGTGCATCTGGACGAAGCGCCGGTGCTGCTGCTGGCCTGCGCGAAAACGGAATATCCGCCGCTCGCCGCCATGAAGAACGAGCGCGCCAACGCCGCGGTTATCCACGGCACGATCTATCCGGCGGTCCAGAACATTCTACTCGCCTGCCGCGCCCTGGGGGTTGGAGCCACGCTGACGACTATCCATTGTTTCTTTGAGGAAGAGCTGAAGCAGCGCTTCGATATCCCGCAGGACATGGAGGTCTCGGCGCTGATTCCGATGGGCTATCCGCAGGGTAATTTCGGACCGGTCTCCCGCGCACCGGTCGAAGACGTCATCCACTGGGATGCCTGGGAGAACAAGCAGACAGCGTGAGAAAAGGAGGAGCGTATGGGAGCTGCCGAAAACAAAAAGCTGATCCAGGCTGCCTTTGACGCCTGGGCCGGTGGAGACGGTGCGGCGTTCTTTAATATTCTAGCCGAGGATGTTCAATGGACGGTCATTGGCTCCGGCCCCGTCTCGCGGGCCTACACCAGCCGTCAGGCATTCTTGGACGGGGCGGCCAAGCCGCTGAACGCCAAGCTGGCCGGGCCCATTCAGCCGACGGTGGTGGATATCATTGCCGAGGGGGACAATGTCGTCCTGCAATGGGAAGGCACGGCCACGGCCAAGTCCGGGCGACCCTATAACAACAGCTATTGTTGGGTGATGCGGGTCGCGGACGGCAAAGTACGAGAAGGTACGGCCTATATTGACACGGCGCTGGTGGCTGACTTGTGGCAGTCATAGCCAGTGTCCGAAGCTGTCTCTATAGGTGTTCAGGCCCAAATCGCGTCGTCATCCATCAGCGGGATGCCAAAGGCCGTCTTGCCCAGCAACTCTAAGGTCTGGTCTGTACTAACGGGATGAAACAGGGCGGCCCGGACGTCGCGATAATACCGCTCCAAAGGGAAACGCTTAAAATACGAGGCTCCCCCAACAGCTCGTAAGGCCAGATCGACGACCCGGACCGCATTCTCCATCGCAACGGTGCGCGCCGCTACGCTTTTGCGTACCCACGTCTGTGGGTCTTCGAGGTCCGCCTCGGCTGCGGCCTTCCACACTATGGCGCGGGCGCTCTCGATCAGCAGGTCCATCTCTCCGACCTTGTTATACACGCTGGGCAGATGGCTCATGGGGGTTTTGAGCGGAAAGCGAGGACGGTCACGCATGAATTCGACCACGAAATCTCGCGCGGCAACGGCAATGCCGAGGTAGGGCGCGGCAATGGTGAACGGTGCTCTGAGAAAAAGATTCGTAATTCCGCCACGGGTAAAAGCTGGCCGTTGCAGGGTCACGGCCGACTCTGGAACAAATGCCTGGGTGAGGGTGGTACTCCGTGACGCCGTTGCGCGCATCCCCAGGGTATACCAGTCGTCCTTGAAGATAAGACCCGGCGTGTCAGGCAGGATGAGGAAGGAGATAATGGTTTCCCCTTCAGGACCGTCTTGCCACAACGCTTCGCTGAAATAGCGGTCCAGCGCAATACTCTGGGTACTAAAGATTTTCCGGCCGCTGACCTGCCAGCCACCGTCTACCCGTTCCGCAACAGCCCGAGGTCGTAAAACAGGAATAGCATTATCCGGCTCAGACGCCGAACCCCCGCAGATCAACCGCTCACGGGCAATGTCCCGCAGGATATCGGCCCGTTTGGAATCGTGGAACCTGCGCCATAAATCGATCAGCAGGCCAATAACGTTAAAGTGCATATTAATAGCCAGGGCAGTCGGCGCACAGCCTTGGCCTAGACGTTCCTGGGCCTTGATCCGTTCCAACAGACTCGCGCCGCCTCCTCCCAGTTCTTCGGGGATAGTCATGATGGTGTAGCCGCTTTCCTTGAGACGAGCGTAGTTTTCGTACGGAAAGGACCCCTCCTCATCATGCTGGGCCGCGCGTGGGGCAAAGTCATCGGCCAGTGATGCTGCAAGGTCAATAAATCGTTGTTCGCGAGGTGTATGGAACTGATTCATGGCTGTCCCCTTCCGTATGGCGGTTTGAGCGAATCTGTTTGTTCGGTGCCACACTCTACCAGCTCCAGTCCCGGCTTTGCCATATGTGACCGCCTCTTGTACTCTTAGCGGCTCTCACGGAAAAGGTCTCACAAGAAGAATATTGCACCGGAGAGAAAAGGAGGCGGGATAATGAAACTCTACCGTTCGACCATGTTTGTGCCGGGGAATCGGCCCGACTGGATAGACAAGGCGCCCAAATATGGCCCCGATGCGCTGCTGCTGGACCTCGAAGACGCGGTGCCGATTGCCAACAAGGTTGAGGCGCGCCACATCGTCCGTACCGGGATTGAAGGCCTGCGCGGCAGAGACGTGGGGGTCTTTGTGCGTCTGAACGGTGTGGATACCGGTCTGACCGGCGAGGACATCGAAGCCATTGTGACGGCAGGACTCGACGCAGTAGCCGTACCAAAACTGGAAACGGTCGAGGAGGTCCTCAAGGTTGACGCCTGGCTGGAGTTGTTTGAACGCAAGGCCGGCCTGCCCATCGGCACAGTCGAGATCATGGCCCTGCCCGAAACCGCACGCGGCATCATGGATGCCTATAAACTGGCTACGGCCTGCCCGCGGGTCGGGAATATTATCGGTGGCGTTGGTGCCCGGTCCGGGGACGTGACCAAGGCCATTGGCTATAAGTGGACGCGCCAGGGCCTGGAAACGCTATATATGGCCTCGCATATTCTCCTGGCCGCGCGAGCCGCGGGTATTGAATATCCGATTGGTGGCGGCTCGCTCGAAGTCGGCGATATCGAGCTGGTTCGGGCGCAAATCCAGCGCGGACGGGAAGTGGGCTTTCGTGGTTGCTTGCTGATCCATCCGTCTGCCGTGCCCATTGCCAACGAGATTTTTGCGCCCTCTCCGGAAGAGATTGAGTGGAATAAGGGCGTGATGCAGGCCATGGCCGATGCCGAAAAAGCGGGCAAAGCGGCAGTTACGTATGACGGCATGATGATCGACTACGCCCACGTCCGTAACGCCCTGGAATTGCTCCAGCAGGCGGAATCGTTCGGGATTGAAGTCGGCGAGTATGCCGATGTAAAGGCGCTGTAGGGGAACCTTTCGAGGTTTCGTGTTTATTGAATCCGTATACATATAGGTGTACGAATTGTAATGAAGCGCTACCAAGTCGAGAACGCTCTCCGAAAGCTGGGCTGGCGCTTTCTTCGACATGGTGGAAAACACGACGTATGGACCGACGGGGAACGCCAAGAGGCAATCCCTCGCCATAACGCCAAGAGGCAATCCCTCGCCATATAGAGATCAATGAGAAGCTTGCACGTGTTATCATTCGACGCGCGAAGAAAAAGGAGTAAACGTGCGATTTGCTGGAAGAATGCATAGAGACGGGAAGTTCTGGCTCGCGGAAATCCCTATCCTTGACGTCATGACTCAAGGATATACACGCAAAGACACGTTCGAGATGGTCGCGGATTTAGTCGAGACCTTGGCCGACCAAGACGGATTTTCCGTAACCGTCCACGCGGGAAAAAACGGCACTTTTGAGGTGAGTTCCTCAGACACCCGAACCATGGTCAGCTTACTCCTTCAGCGGCAGCGGGAACTGAGTGGACTGTCGTTAGCGCAAGTCGCAAAGCGCCTCGGCGTCAGCTCCAAAAATGCTTATGCGCGCTACGAACGAGGCTCCTCGGTTCCGACCGTGGAGAAGCTGAACGAGCTACTTCATGCGGTTGCACCCGACAGAGATTTTGTCTTGATGGAAAGTCAGGCTCACACCTAGGCTGATCTATTTCATCAGCCCCTATCCCCCAGCCAAATACGTCCGCGCTCTGCCCAGCGCCATCAACGGAAAGTAGTGCCGGTACAGATTATAGTTGATCATAAATCCACGCTGGAGTTCGGTGCCCTGCATGAAACGTTTTTTCATCTCCTGGACGTGCAGGTTTGTGCGCGCTCCTGTGCCGTAGCCGGGAAAACCGGTGCCGGTGTAATAGGGCTCGTCCCAGGTGCCGTCCTGTTGCGTGCGGAGCAGGTAGTCGAGTCCGGTGTGAATCGCGTCGTCAAAACGATGGCCCTCAATGGCCAGCAGGGCCAGTAAGGCCCACGCCGTCTGCGAGGCCGTGCTTGGGCCGGTGCCGCGTAGGCGGTCGTCCATATAGGAGGCGCAGGTCTCACCCCATCCTCCGTCTTCGTTTTGATGGGCCGCCAGCCACTGGCCCGCTTTGTGCACATAGGCCGCGCTCATGTCTTGGCCAATGGCTCTCAGGGCCGGCAGGACCGCCGCGGTCCCATAAATATGATTGACCCCCCAGCGGCCGAACCAACTGCCTTCCGGCTCCTGCTCGGCCAGGACGTAATCGAGCGCCCGGCGCAGGGCCGGATGGGAGCTGTCATAGCCGAGGACGCCAAAGGCTTCGAGCACATGCGCGGTGACATCGACGCTGGGCGGGTCGAGCGCCTCGCCAAAATCGCAGAACGGAATTTTCGTCAGCAAGTCTTTGTCATTGTTCTTATCAAACGCGCCCCAGCCACCGTTGTCTGACTGCATGGCCAGGACCCAGGATTTTGCACGTTCAATGGGTGCATCAAAACGGTCGTCGCCGGGGCTCTGCTCGCGTAAGTGGGCTAACACAATCAGGGCCACCGCGGCGTCGTCCACGTCCGGATAGGCGGCGTTCTCACGCTCAAACGCCCAGCCGCCGGGCCGGGCGGTAGGGACTTTGACCTGCCAGTCGCCGACCGTATCCACTTCTTTGCTCAGCACCCACCGGAGCGCCTGTTGCATGGGCTCTGACTGCTGCACCTGAAAACCACAATCGTTCAGAGCCAGCAGGGCCAGCAGGGTATCCCAAATGGGAGACTCGCTGGCCTGAATATGCAGGCTGCCGTCGCGTTCATAGGACCAGTGGTCATCAAGCGCGGACAGCCCCTTGGCCATGACCGGATGCGACAGGTGGTAGCCCTCGACATTCAAGGCCATCAGGCTATAAATCCACGGCGGCTGAATCCCCCCCCAGGCCCCGTCCGCATCCTGGTGGCGAATAATCCATTCCACACTTTGCCGGATGGCGACCTCGCGACCGGGCAAGACCCCAAGCTTCTGATAGGCGTGCAGGAATTTATCAGCCGCAAAAAAGAACGACTGCCACAACCCGCTCCGGGCTGGCAGATCGTAGTTCATGCGCTCACGACCCTCGGGAAACAGTTCGTCCAAACGACAGTCCGGCGGCAGGGGACGGACCACATGCCGGGCGGACAGAATGGTCAGCGGCAGAATCGTCGCCCGCGCCCAGGAGGCGAAATTATAGATGTTGAACGGAAACCAGGTGGGGAAGAATATAACCTCGGGCGGCAGGTTGGGCGTTTTCCGCCACGGCCACTCGCCGAGCAGCGCAAACCAATAGCGGGTAAACACCCGTACCGCACTCAGACCGCCGTGGGCAAATATCCACTCCCGGGCTCTGCGCAGGCGCCCGTCATCCGGGGTAAAGCCGTTCGCGCGCAGGGCCGCATAACATTCAACCGTGGTATTAATGTCCCCGTCCGGAGCGTCGTAGTAAGTCTCCCACGAACCGTCCTCACGCTGGGCGTTGAGCAGGGTCTGCACGATCTGCTGTTTGTGGGGATGCTCATAGCGCAGGAAGTGCATGGCCAGAAGCCACTGCGCTTCCATACAGCAGTTGGATTCCAGCATCCCAGCCCAGTATCCATCCTCCGCCTGGTCGCGGTACAGCCAGGCCGTTGCGGCGTTAATGGCCTCATCGAGACGCGGCGCGGTATCGAGCTCAACAGCGACAGCAGGCATCGTGATTCCACCCTCCAGTTTTCTCGGTCAGCAAGAATGCGAATTATGACATAGTCGTCTGGAGGCTGCCAGCGCTCAAGACTGTCCGAAGACGCCAACTCCTCTGAGGAATGGGGCGACCGCGGAGGGTGATGATCTTGCTTCTGTAGAGCAATCCGACGTAACATGCCAGGCGCAGAAAAGGGGGTATTATGACCCGAGCCGCACGAGAAGCATTCGAGCCGTATCGGTTTCAGACGCGTAATATCAACGAAGGCGAGAATAAGGCGCACACCAGAGCGGGCGCTCAGGCGCTTGGTTTTCGTGGTTCCATCGTGGGTGGGGCGATTGTGTACGGTCAGATGATCCGCCCGCTCATCGAACGCTATGGCGAAGCCTGGCTGGGCTGTCACTGGTTTGATTTACGCTTCACCGCACCGGCTTTTGATGAGGATTGGGTCACGTCTCACATTACGCCAGATGCGGACAGCGACCAGCCGCACGCCTGCTCTGTCCGAGCCAGAAATGAAGAGGGCCAGGAGCTGATTGTCATGCGCACGCATATTCCTGACGCCCTTCCGCCGGTCGATACGCTGGCGTCGATGCAGCCTGTTGATTGGGAGGGAGAGCGGGAGTTGGGTACCTGGGAGCGCATGGAACTCAACACACCGTTTCGTCGCTTTCGCTGGAGGCTCACGCTGTCTCAGCATCTCTCGTACTGCGACAAAACACACGAAGAGTTGGAGATATTCCGGCAGGGCGCTACGCCTCCCGTCCATCCCGGCCTGGTGATGGCCCACGGCAGCTTTGCCGTGCAGAACCAGTTCAAGATGCCGTTTTGGATACACACCGGCAGCACGCTGCTGACCCGTGGCCTGATTCGTGTTGGTGATGAGGTGGAACTGCGCTGTGTGCCCATTGAAAAATGGAAGCGCGGAGAAAACGAGTGGATCAAGTTCTATCAAGTGTATATCGTGAACGATCAACCCGTGGTTGAGGTCTGGAAGTCCTCAATCATAAAATTCGTACCGCGTGGCTGAGTTACGCAATACGCCGTGTAAAGCAAGGATTACGATCCTCGCTCTTCATCGTCCCGCGCGGCATGGACAATGTGCATGCCAACCAGGCGGGCGACCAGGATGGCAATATACAACTGGCCCATGACCGCCTCGGAGGCCGCCAGGTTCCGCGCTAGCGGAGTCACCGACGTAATATCCCCGTACCCGAGCGTGGTGAGTGTCACCAGGCTGTAGTATATGAAGACGGACAGGCGACGGACCTCCATAGCCGCGAGGTCAATAGGGTCGGCTGAAAGCTCCGGAAGATTGAAAGACCCAGGTTGGAGCACCGCTCTGTGTGGTGGTGGTTCTCCACTGTGAAAGACTGTTGCTCTGGCATCGCATCTGTCCGTGCTTTAGACTATGACATTGCCAGCAAAAAGGACAGAAAAAACAAAAGACGAGGAGCCGAACCGTGCAGTGTCCAAAATGTCCTAACAGCCCCTTGGTTGCAACGCGGGTGCAGGCCATTGAAGTCGACCGCTGCAAGGCGTGTGGGAGAATCTGGCTGGACGGCGGAGAATTCGACACCCTGCTCAAAGGTGTCGCTCGATAAGGAGGGGGAATATGGTTTTCCTTGTTATCGCTCTGGCTGGCCTGTTCATCGGTTTCGGTCTGTGGGGCATTATTGCACCCGCCACGCTTCTGGCCTTTCTTGCCCGCTGGCAAACCCGTGAAGGCTTATGGACCGGCGCAGCCCTCCGGCTCATATTCGGGCTGGCTCTGTGGTCTGTTGCCCCCCTCTCACGCTTCCCAACCACCTTACAGGTAGTGGCGGTGATATTCGTCGTGGCGGGCATCGCCATGCCATTCATCGGGCTGGCGCGTTTCAAGAGCATGGTTGCCTGGTGGCTCAACAAACCGCCCTCCGTCATACGCGTCTGGTCGGTGTGTACGCTTGCCCTGGGAGTGTTTTTCGTCTGGGCCGTGGCCGGGTGACGGCCGGCTGGAACTGAGACGCGACCAACCTCGGGACGGGCTTGCCAGAACGCTGGATTGAAGGGTAAGATTTCGCTCGGCTTCTCAGTCATTGATATCCTCCCTATGCCGGGATGGCGGAATTGGCAGACGCAGTGGACTCAAAATCCACCGCTGGCGACAGCGTGCGAGTTCGAGTCTCGCTCCCGGCATATTCCCCTGCATTTTCCCCCTCACCCCAGCCCCCTTCGACTTCGCTCAGGACAAGCTCTCCCTCCAGGGGAGAGGGAGTAGCTCTTGGATTCTTTCCCCGAGTTTTTCTTGGGAGACCGACTCTTGGTGACTAACAAGGGAAAGTAGGGCCAGCACCACTTGTTGTGTTGCTCCGATTTCTGCTGCCAAGCAGTCAAGCTGTTTATGGCGCGGGGTCTGATGAATAAGCGGCTACGGTACAAGGACTTGGTGGGGAAGTGAGAAATGAAAAGGCCCAGTCAATCAGCCGGGCTCGATTGCTCTACTCCGCTGCACGAGCAGATTGATGCTTGGCCATCATAGTTGCTACATCAAAATCAAAAATCCTTGCCGATACAACCTCACTCATGGGCATAACTACACGAAAGTAGTTCAAGCTAAGTTTGAGTTCTGAAATTGCTCTGCGAATAAAATGGCCATATCTGGTAGTTACTTCCAATTCCTGGGTGTCTTTATCCCGGTATCCGCTCAAAAGTGGGATTAAGGCAATATCCGACTTGTCGCCTCCAAGACCAGGTTCTAAGACTGATCCGATGTATACCTTCCCGCTTCGCAGGGAGACTTCGACGAACAAATCCTTTCTGAATGCTTCATCAAGGAGCAATTCAACAAGACCCCCTGCCTTTTCCGCCGCTCGACGAGCGGCCCTCCCTGACCTGTAGAAAATATTGAATAAGGGGGGTGCAATCGAGGCCAACACAAAGACCATGAAATTGATGTCTTTGTGGCCTGGGTCGGATGTTCCCAAGTAGATGTTTGCAACTATGGCGACAACAAACAAAAATATTCCAGCAATGGCTGATTTGAAGAATAAGTGATATCCAGATTCACGAGAAATGCGATATCGCGTGGCATTGCAGAGAATCAGAAACAGATATCCAGCAAGAGTTGGAACGAACAGCCACTCTAGCTGTTTCATCGTGCGTCTTTATTGCCCGTTGTCTTTTCTTCTGCCTCTTTCTCGTAAAGGCTATCAAGTTGATCTATTTTTTTCATCCAGTCTTCGTTGTTACGGAAGTGTTCGTCCGCATCAACATAACGCGATCCGTTAGGACGAACTTTGACATGAGGGCCGTAGCCTTCGTTACTGTCTTTCTTCCCAAATAGGCGCTCTAATACCATCGAACCCCTCCATGTTATGCCCAGCTGCATCATCAAGGCTAAAGCTGGCACTTGTAGAAAAAATTGTCAACACAGGTTGGGAAATAAGAGGAGGGAATGGAGGCGCACGAAGGCTCCCCTCTTTGGGTAACGTGGTATATAAGCCCCTCCTTGGAGGGGTGGCGGTGGCCCGAAGGGTCGGGGTGGGTTTCTCTGGTGCCCTTCGTAGAGCCTGCCCAGCCGCTGTGACACAAAGAGGGGATGCAGGAGGTTGTCTCTCCGCCGGTTTTACTGTAGGCAAAGAGCCTGTTTTTCTGCCGATTTGAGGATGCGTTATGAGCAATGCAAAGACGGTGACAACAGCCCGGCAGGCCTGGGAGGACTCCGTTCTCAAGAAGGCCCTGTCGCGGTCTGCGGAGCGTAAGGAACGCTTTGAGACCACGTCGGGCATAGAAATCAAGCGGGTGTATACCAGCGAGGATACCCAGGACTGCGACTACGAGGACAAGCTCGACTTTCCCGGCCAGTATCCCTTTACCCGGGGCGTCCAGCCCACCATGTATCGGGGTCGTTTCTGGACCATGCGTCAGTACGCTGGTTTTGGCACGGCCGAGGAGTCCAACCAGCGCTACCGCTACCTGCTTGAGCAAGGCCAGACCGGCCTGTCCGTGGCCTTTGATTTACCGACACAGATGGGCCGGGATTCCGACCACGCCATGGCCGCCGGAGAAGTCGGGCGGGCCGGCGTGGCCATCGACTCGCTGGCGGATATGGAAACCCTGCTGGCCGGCATTCCGCTGGACAAGGTCAGCACCTCCATGACCATTAACGCTACCGCGTCCATTCTGCTGGCGCTCTATCTGGTGGTGGCGGAAAAGCAGGGCGTGCCCTGGGATAAGGTCAACGGCACCATTCAGAACGATCTGCTCAAAGAATATATTGCTCGCGGCACGTATATTTATCCGCCCGGTCCGTCCCTGCGGATCATCACGGATATTTTCGGCTTTTGCGCCGACCAAGTGCCGAACTGGAACACGATTTCGATCTCCGGCTACCACATCCGCGAGGCCGGCTCGACCGCGGCCCAGGAAATTGCGTTTACCCTGGCCGACGGGATCGCCTATGTTGAAGCCGCGCAGTCCGTTGGTCTCGATGTCGATCGGTTTGCTTCCCGGCTGTCGTTCTTTTTCAATGTGCATAATAATTTCTTTGAGGAAGTGGCCAAGTTCCGGGCGGCCCGGCGATTGTGGGCCAAAATCATGAAGGAGCGCTTTGAGGCCAAAAACCCGCGCTCGTGGATGCTACGCACCCATGCCCAAACGGCCGGCTCGACGCTGACGGCCCAGCAGCCGGACAATAATGTTATCCGGGTGACCCTCCAGGCCCTGGCCGCGGCCCTGGGCGGGACCAACTCGCTGCACACCAACTCAAAAGACGAAGCCCTGGCGCTGCCCACGGAAGACGCCGTGCGGGTTGCGCTTCGCACCCAGCAGGTCATCGCCCACGAGTCCGGGGCCGCGGACACCATCGATCCCCTGGCCGGCTCGTATTTTATCGAATCCCTGACGGACGAGTTGGAGGCCAAGGCGGTCGAGTATATCGACCGGATCGACAAGCTGGGCGGAGCCGTCCAGGCCATTGAGAACGGCTATCAGCAGCGCGAGATTCACGACGCCGCGTTCCGCTATCAGCAGGCCATTGAAACCAAGCAGCAGATCATTGTGGGGGTGAACGATTTCACGGTCGAGGAAGACCACCACGACGAACTGCTGAAGGTCGATTTGGCCCTGGAGGAACGCCAGAAAGAACGGGTGGCCGGGGTGCGCGCCGAACGCAACCAGGCCGCGGCCCAGGCCGCGCTTGACAGGGTTGGACAGGTGGCGCGGGATGGGGGCAATCTGATGCCGGCGATTATCGATGCCGTGCGAGCCTACGTCACCCTGGGCGAAATCTCGGACGCGCTACGCAACGAGTTTGGCGAATATCGCCCGCCGACATTCTGAATCCCCCCCTCACTGGGGGGATCCGAACAGGAGGGGAGCCATGAAGGGGACCGTCAGTTTTATTCCCAAGGCGCGAACCATAGAGTTTTTTGAGTACGACCTGCCCGAGGTTGCCGAGGGCGCCATTCTGACCGAAGTGAGTCGCACGAATGTGTGCGGCTCCGAGGTTCATATGTGGCGCGGCGAGTTTGGCAAGCGGGGTGTCATGCCCGGCCACGAGATGGTGGGCCGGGTGTATAAGCTGGGCAAGGGCGTCACCCACGATACGGCCGGGCAACCCCTAAAAGAGGGCGACCGGATTGCGCCGGTCTATTACGAGACCTGCGGCAAGTGTGTGAACTGCCGGGCCGGAAACGCGGCGGCGTGTGTGGTGCTGGGCATTCGCGCCCGGCGCGTCGGTCCGCACGACCCACCGCATTTTCATACGCCGTTTGCCACGCACTACTACATCCATCCCGGCCAGCATGTCTACAAAGTGCCGGACAACGTGCCCGACCACGCTGCCTCGGCCGCCAACTGCGCCTTGTCCGAGGTCTTCTTTGGGCTGGACCAGGCCCAGCTCAGCTATGAAGAAACCCTGGTAGTGCAGGGCGCCGGCGGGCTCGGTTTGCACGCCATGGCCGTGGCAAAGGCCAGGGGCGCGCGGGTCATTGCCATTGACGGCGTGGACCTGCGTCTCCAGCGGGCCAAAGCCTTTGGCGCGGACGAGATCGTTGACATGCGTGAGTATACCGACACCAGAGCGCGGGTCGGGCGAGTGCGGGAGCTGACCGACGGCCTTGGCGCCGATGTGGTCCTAGAGGTGGCCGGCGTGCCTCAGGCATTTCTGGAATCCCTCAATCTGGTGCGGAACGGCGGGCGGGTCATTGAGATCGGCAATATCTCCCTGGGGATGACCGTCGAAGTTCCGCCGGCGCTCATTACCTTCAAGTCGCTCCAGATCATTGGCGTGGCCACCTATAACCCGCACTATTTGCACAAGGCGCTGAATTTTCTGTCCGCGCATATGGATACTTATCCGTATCACGAACTGGTTGACGCCGAGTTCCCGCTTGCTCAGGCGGGCGAAGCCATGGAGAAATCAGACCGCAAGGAAATCACCCGCGCTTCGCTGCTGCCGTAGGCCGAGCGACGACAGGCATGTGGAGGAAGGCATGAAAGACACACTCAGAACCGGCATGATCTTTGAGCAGACCATTTCGACCACACCCGATATGGGCATCGTGCATCTCGGGCCGGACGCGCCGCGCATGTATTCCACGCCGGCCATGATTCAGTTGATGGAAGGCACCTGCGTGCGGTTTCTCACCCCCTATATGAACGAGGGCGAGCAGACGGTCGGCTTCCACGTGGATGTCCGGCATCTGGCGCCTACCCAGATTGGCCAGCGGGTGACCGGCCGGGCCCGTCTGGAGGAAATCAAGGGCCGGCGGCTCAAGTTTACGGTTGAGGCCTATAACGAGGAAGGCACCAAGATTGGCGAGGGCCTGCACGAACGCGCGGTGATCGATATCAGTCGTTTTTCCGAGTCCTAATCTTCATCCCCTCCCGAGAGGAGATTGGGGTGGTGATGTGTCGTTTTACCTATTCTCCCTCACCCCGGCCCTCTCTCCCTACCGGACCTGCGAGCCGACCCGGACTCGTTTCTCCGGGCGTACGACGATGACCTGCTCGCCATCCGAGGCGGCCAGGAGCATGCCCTGGCTCTCGACCCCGCGCAGTTTTGCCGGCTGAAGGTTGGCGACCACCACAAGCTGCCGACCGACGAGTTCCTCCGGGCTGTAATGCGCCCGGATGCCCGCCACGAGTTGGCGCTCGGTCTCTTCGCCAATATCGACTGTGAGGACCAGCAAGCGGTCGGCGTTCGGGTGGGGCTTTGCCGAGGTGACGGTTCCCACCCGCAAATCCATTTTGCTGAACTCTTCAATCGTGACCATACGACGCCGCTCCTTTTTGAAATGGGTGTCACTATAGCTGGGTCAGAAGAAAGAGCAACGAGGGGCAAGTTGCATCCCCCTCACCCCAGCCCTCTCCCACCAGGGGAGAGGGAGTAGAGCATCCCCTCCCGAGAGGGGATTGGGGAGGTTTGGCATTTTGACTTTTCTACGGGAGACAGCCATAATCCGGGAGTTACGCGACGAGAAGGAAACGCTGGAGTGGTACAGCTTACGTCCGAGACACACGCGGCCCTGAGTCAGCACGCGCGGGAGACCTTTCCGGAGGAGTGCTGTGGGGCCATTATGCGGGTGGACGGACGTGAGGAAGTCCGCCGCATTGCCAATATTCAAAACGCCATGCACGCCAAGGACCCGCACACCTATCCGCGGGATGCCACGATTGCGTATCTCATGGAGCCCACAGAACTGCTGGCCGTACTGAAAGCGGTCGATGCCGGGGCCGAGCTGGCGGCATTCTACCATTCCCATCCCAACCATGACGCCTATTTTTCCGCTGAAGACAAAGCCCAAGCCATGTTCGGTGACGAACCGTCCTACCCGGATGCCTCGTATCTGGTGATCTCCATCTATGAGCGTGAGGTCAGAACCATCAAGGCGTTTGGTTGGGACGACACCAGCAGGGATTTTGTTGAAACCGAGTGTCAGGTCTTGGGAGAGAACGGATAGCCTGCTCCAGCCCAAGGAAGGGGACGCAAAAGAAGGAGAGAACAGGATGACGATAAAACAGGTGAAACGTGGGCTGTGTGCCCTGGTCGCGGCGGGCGGGATGCTGGGCCTCGTGACTTCCACTGTCTGGGCGAACGATTTACCCAAGGCGGGCACGTGGTCGCTCGGGATACAGTCCGGCTATACCATCAGCGCGGACTCCGGGTCACGGAAAATTGAAAAAGTCCCGGTGCATCTCCGCATTGGCTATACGGCCTTTCAGGGCTCCAAATGGTTTCTGCCCAAAGGCGCGCTCGAAATCGCTACCGAGCCGTTTGGCTCCATAATAACCCAAAAATCTCGGGGCCGGGGGCTTGAGCGCCACAAAGGCTCTTTTGAAGTCGGCCTGATGCTGCCGGTGCTGACCTATCATTTTGATCTCGGCATTCCGTTCTACCCCTATATCGAGGGCGGCCTGGGCGTCATGTACCACAACCTTCAGGGCTATGATCTCGGAGGCGGCCTCAATTTTGCCGAAATGGTAGGCGGTGGCGGCACCTATTTTATTGACGACAATCTGGCCATTAATTTTGGCTATCGTTTCCGGCACGCCTCGAACGCCAGCCTGTATGACGAAAACCGGGGCTTGAATACGCACACCTTTACTGCAGGATTCTCGTATCTGCTGCCGGCCCAATAGCGGCCAGCGCCGATGGGTTCGGAAAGAAGCGCGTGATGGCGGAGAGAAAGAAAAAAAAGCCCAGGGACAGTGAGTGGTGGGTGGAGGAGCACAAAAGCCGTGAGCGGGCAAAGCAGTCCGAACGGCAGGCTCCGGCTGGGGCCTCATTTTTCAAGACCGTCGAGGATTACGACCAGGTCCAGGCCGAAAAGAATCTGACCGACCTGAACGCGCAACTCTTAGCCCAGGCCGACCCAGCACCCGGCGCCTGGGGCTATGTGGCTCTGCTCGAAAAAAAATCATCACAACGCGAGATTGAGAAGGTCAAGCGCGCCATGCCACTGTCGCCGAATCTGCGCGGCGCCATTGTAGACTCCGGTCTGTCGCTACGCGCCATTGTGACCGATACCCAGGAACTGGGGCTTTTGATGGAGTTCAATTTCATTCAGGAGGCCTCGTTCGATTGTTGGATCCGCAACGAATGGGTGAGCGAACAAGTCTTTCGGGGGAAAAACGAACTGCTCAAGCGTTCCGAACGCCTCCTCAAGCGCTATCTGCGCCGCGCGACGCAGGCCGGCCAGGAGTTCTTTGACGCTCCGAGTCCGAGTGGAGCTTTACCGCCGGCGCGGACCGAGTGGTAAGCGCCGGGTGTCGCCACGACGCGCTGACGCGTTGAAAAACCGCATCCCCAAGGAGGAAGCTATGCCGAGTACTGCATCCCGCCTGCGCGCCATGCTCAACGGCCCCGAGATGGTCGTTGCGCCGTTCATCTTTGACGCGTTTCAGGCCAAGATTGCCCAGGACGTGGGGTTTGAGGCCGTGTATATGACCGGGTTCGGGACGGCGGCCTCGCGCGGCTTCCCGGATGTGGGGCTGCTGACCATGGCCGAGATGGTCGAGAATGTGCGCGCTATTGCGAACGCCATTGATATTCCCCTGGTATGCGATGCGGACACCGGCTATGGCAACCCGGTGAATGTCTACCGGACCGTCCGCGAATACGAGGCGGCCGGAGCGGCGGCGTTGCACATGGAAGACCAGGTGTGGCCCAAGCGGTGTGGCTTTTTATCCGGGAAGCAAGTCATTCCCATGGCCGACATGGTCCCGAAAGTCAAAGCCGCGTGCGACGCCCGCCGCAGTCCGGACTTCGTGATTATTGCCCGCACCGACGCCCTGGCGGTCAATGGCTGGGACGATGTCATCCAGCGTGCCAGGGCGTATAGAGAAGCCGGCGCCGATCTCATCTTTGTGGACGGAATTAAAACGCACGATGATATCAAGCGCTACGTCCAGGAACTCGGCGACCTGCCGCTGCTGTATAACGGGCAACTGCTGCCCGTCCAGGAACTCGCCACATACGGCTTCAAGCTGACGATTTATTCCGCCACCCTGATGGCCGCCTACATCCGTATGCGCGACGCCATGCAGGAACTCAAAACAACGGGTAGTATTGCGCAGGATGCAGGCTGGGCGTCGTTTGAAGAGCTGACGACCCTGCTCGGTGTGCCGGAAGCCATGGAACTGGGCAAGAAGTACGAAGGGTGAGGCTTAGCTTCGGAGAAGGATAATCCCCTCCAGGGAGGGGATAGGACTGCAATTTTTCTGTGGTCTAGCCCACCCGCTGAAAGCCGAATAGCGACAGACGCCGGTGGGTTCTGCCTGCCGGCTTTGCCTTGGCAACCTCTTGCTTGAGGGCCGCTGAGAAATTTTCGAGGTCCACGCGCTTCCGCTCCTCAAACTCCTCAAGCTCACGCTGCCGTTTTGCTTGAAACGCCTCAAAGTCGCTGACCCACTGCGCATGGAAGCTGTCCAGGGCCGTGGCGACATCCTTGAACATAGAGGAATTGACCACGAGCGACACGCCACAATGGGTACAGTAGAAGACCACGCCAATCCGAAAATGCCGAAAAGGCGCGCTGTATTCTCCGTCGCAGCGATGGCAGTTAATCGGCACTTCCCATTCGTCTACGCTCGGAATGGAGAGCGAAGAGGCTGCAACCGGGGCCGGAGCGGCTGCCGGTGTTGGGGCGGCGACTGGGGCAGGTGGTGGAGCCGGGGCCGCCTCAGGTGTCGCCTCGGCCTCAGCCGGAGCCGGAGCGGCTTCTCCACCTTCGCCCTTGAAGCGGGAAGGGAAATCATCCCCAAACGTCTGCTCGGGATGTAACTCCTTCGCTCGTGCCAGTAACGCTTCTTCTGTCTCTACGATGTCCGGGTTGGGGAGACAGCAGTCCACCGGACAGACGGCCGCACACGCCTCCTGATCGAAAAAGCCCACGCACTCCGTGCATTTGTCCGGGACGATATAGAAGATGTCGTCATCAATGGCCGGGTTCTGGGCGCCGTTAAACTCCCACTCTACCCCGCCTTGATAGATGGCGGTATTGGGACACTCGGGCTCACACGCCCCGCAGTTAATGCAGTCCTCGGTGATTATCGTCGCCATTGCCGGTCACTCCCTTTGCCTGTCCGCTCCTGCTAGCGTCGGTTTAGGGGTAGCGACCAGTCAAGCGGCTGTCAATAACCCTGACCTGGACCCGGATAGCGGTAAGTCCTTCTCCTTGAGTGACAATTCTCCTTATCCCCTCTCGGAAGGGGTGGCCCGAAGGGCCGGGGTGGGTTTCCCTCACGTACGCTCTGTCTGGAGAACCCACCCCACCGCTCCGCGGCACCCCTCCAAGGAGGGGTGGTCGTACTTTCCAAATTGCTACGCCCCTCCTGGTTGCCCTGCCTTGCAAACCGGGAAGACACAACGGATAATGTCGCTCACGGTTTGAACCTCGAATAATCCAAAAACAGACTGCACCGCTGTCATGAATCCCGCCTTTGTTCCCCGTCTGATAAACGGGCCGTTTGGCGACCCCGGATTGTATATTCAACTGCGCTGGGAAGGTCGGGCCGTTCTGTTCGATCTCGGTCATAACGACAGCTTCCCCGCCGGAGATTTGTGCCGGGCCAGCCATGTGTGTGTCTCGCACTGCCATATGGATCACTTCATCGGATTCGACCGACTGCTGCGTGTGTTTCTGGGTCGGGATCAGACCCTGTGGCTGTGTGGGCCGCCCGGCATCCTGGACTGTGTTGAGGGCAAACTGCGCGGCTATACCTGGAATCTGGTGGACGGCTATGGCTTCTCGCTTGAGGTAGCGGAGGTCTGGCCGGATTCGATCCGGCGGGCCGTCTTTCGGGCGGCAAGCGGTTTCCGGCGCGAGCCGCTGCCGACGCAGCCCTTCCACGGCCTGGTGGTGGATGAGCCGGCATTCTGCATTCGCGCGGCCCATCTGGACCATCGCATTTATTCCATGGCGTTTGCGTTTGAAGAGAAGAGCCATCTGAATGTGGATAGCGCCTACCTGGCGCGGCTTGGTGTTCCGCCCGGTCCGTGGCTGTCCGCGCTTAAAAACGCCCTGCGCAGGGGGGAGCCGGATGTGGTCACTGCCACCTGGCAGGAAAACGGCCACGACCGCTCCCGGGATTTCAGCTTGGGCGAGGTACGGGGCGCGCTGGTCAAGGAAACACACGGTCAGAAATTTGCCTATGTGGTGGACACGCTCTTCAGCCCGGAGAATGCGGAACGCATCGCGGCCCTGGCCCAAGGCGCGGATGTTTTTTTCTGTGAATCTCCGTTTCTGGATGCAGACGAAGACCAGGCCACCAGACGTTATCATCTCACCGCTAAACAGGCCGGCCTGCTAGGGCGTTCCGCTCACGCGCGGGAGCTGCGGGTCTTCCATTTTTCTCCGCGTTACGCCGGGCGGGCTGAGGAATTGTACCGCGAGGCCCAGGCGTCTTTTTGTGGCGAGCAGAGCGAAGCCGGTGCGCTGACATCAGCAGGAAAGTGACCCTACCGTATGCCTCTCGTTATTTCTGAGCCGGTTCAACGCTTCATCAATAACCACGTGGTTGCCCGCCTGGCGACCGCCGATGTCGCGGGCCAGCCGCATGTGATTCCATTCTGTTACGCCTTTGATGGCGAGCACGTCTATTTCGTGGTGGACCAAAAGCCCAAGCGCCAAACCGGCAAACCCCTCAAGCGCATTCGTAATATGTTGGAGAACCCGCAGGCGGCTATCGTGATTGACGACTATAACGATGACTGGACCCAGCTCGCCTATGTTTTGATAACCGGCACGACCGCGCTGGTGGATGATGAAACCGAATACGCCCGGATGCTGGCCCTGCTGCGCGAACGCTACCCTCAGTATCGAGCCATGGACCTTACGTTCGCCAATAACGCCATGGTCCGCATCTCGCCAACCAAGGTGCACGCCTGGGGGAAAATCGAGTAAGACTAAGCGTGCCTCGGACTGGTGTCCCGATTAGAGACGCTCCAGCACCTGCTGCATGACCGACACGGCGCGCTCAATCTCTTCCGAAGAAATCACGAGCGGTGGGGCCAGACGGACAACCGTGTCTTCGTGCAGGGTCCAGCCTAGAACGAGACCCTGGGCAAAGCAATCCTGAACAAACTGCTGCGTCAGTTGTGGGCTGATGAAGTCCAGGCCGAGCAGCAAGCCGCGTCCCCGCACGTCCGTACACCGGCCGGTCTCGACCAGGGCTTCAAGTCGGCGGCAGAACTCTTCTCCTTTGTCCTGGGCCCGCTGGACGAGGCCGTCCTGAAGCAGAACGTCGAGAGCGGCCAGACCCGCGGCACAGCACACCGGATGCCCGCCAAAGGTTGTGACATGGGCGAGGGCGGGGTCGTGCGACAGGGTCGCCATAATCTGCGGGGTACTGATAAACGCTCCGAGGGGCATACCGCCGCCCAGAGCTTTGGCAACCACCAGGATGTCGGGTGTCACCTGCCAGTGCTCGCTGGCGAACAGCCTGCCGGTCCGCCCGAAGCCGGTAATCACCTCATCAAAAATAAGCAGGGCACCGACCTCGGAGCAGCGCTGCCGGAGTGCCGTCAGATAGTCGTCGTCCGGGATACGGACGCCGCCCTCGCCCTGGATGGGTTCGATAATGACGGCGGCCACAGTCTCGTCGATGGCCTGCAAGGACGGGCGATCATTAAAGGGCAGAAAGGTCGTGCTTGGCAGCAGAGGTTCAAACGGGTCGCGATAGACCGGATTGCCCCCGACTGACACGGAGCCGAACGTGTCGCCGTGAAAGCTGCCGACAAAGCTGACAAAACCGGACCGCCCGGTATACTTCCGGGCGGTCTTGAGCGCGCCCTCGACAGCCTCCGTGCCACTATTGGTGAAGTAGGTCACCGACAGCTCGCCGGGAGTCAATTCGGCCAGCCGGCGCGCCAGATCAACCTGGGGCTGCTGAATGTACTCACCGTAGACCATGGCGTGCAGATATTGCTCTGCCTGAGCCTGAACGGCCTGCACTACAGCCGGATGGGTATGGCCGATGCCGGTCACGCCAATGCCGGACAGCAGGTCGAGATATTCCCTGCCGCTGGTGTCTACTACAACGCAGCCGTGTGAGTGTGCGACTTCCACGCCCATAGGCGCGGGCGAGGTCTGACTCACGTAGCGCAGAAAATCGTCACGAAGAGAAGCCATAGCCGGCAGCATACGTGAGGGAGGTTCGCTCAGCAAGAAATGGCCTCTTGACCCTGACCGACAAATTGGTAGCGTGCGCCCTGGACATATCAAGGAGGGCAAGGAGGGAACGATGGCCAGGAAGAAAGTCTTAGTTGCGGGAGCATCCGGCCTGGTCGGGTTTGCGGCTGTGCGCCATTTTGCCAGCCTGGACGAGTGGGATGTTGTGGGCGTGTCACGCCGGATTCCCGACGGTCTTGAGGGCGCCACGCTTCTATCCGTTGACCTGCAGGACCAGGCCCGTTGCACCGAGGTCTTCAGCCAGATGCATGATGTGACCCATCTGGTTTATACCGCGCTGTACGAAAAGCCCGGTGTGGTCCGGGGCTGGCGTGAGCGGGATCAGATGGAAACGAATCTGAGGATGCTGGAGAATCTGTTTGAGCCGCTCAAGGGCGCGGCGACCCAGCTCCAGCACGTGTCGCTATTGCAGGGCACCAAAGCCTACGGCGCGCATATCGAGCCGTTTCCCGCACCGGCGCGGGAGCGCTGGCCGCGCCATCAGCACGAGAATTTTTATTTTCTGCAAGAGGACTATTTACGCGAACAGCAGCAGGGCAAGGACTGGTCCTGGTCAATCTTCCGACCCCAGCTCATTTTTGGTGAAGCGCTCAAGGGCAACCTTAACGTGCTGCCCGCCATTTGCGTCTACGCTGCACTCCGCAAAGAAGCCGGTCTGCCGCTCTCGTTTCCCGGCGGCCCGCCCTACGTCTTCGAAGCGGTGGATGCCGACCTGCTGGCGCGTTCCTTGGCCTGGGCCGCCACCAGCCCGAATGCGCGCAACGAGACGTTTAACAGTACCAACGGCGATGTGTTTGTGTGGCAAAACGTCTGGCCGACGATTGCCGATGCCCTGGGCATGGAAGTCGGTCCGCCCGAGCCGATGTGTTTGACAGAGGAGATGCCCAAGCGCGCCGCCGACTGGGCCGCGATTGTTGACAAGTATCAACTCAGGGCTCCGCGAAACATGCTGGGCTTTGTAGGCGGATCGTTCGAATTGACCGACCTGTCCTTTGCCTATGGCGCGTCAGAGCCGCCGTCGCCCATTATCGTCAGTACGATCAAAATTCGGCAGGCCGGTTTCCACGAATGTCTGGATACGGAGGATATGTTCCGCAACCTGATTAAGCGCTACCAGGATTTGGGCTGGATACCGCCGGTGTAGGGAGGTCAATTATCGCTGGGTGTTTTGTCCCTGATCCCCTCCAAGGAGGGGATTTTTTGCTCCATTAAGAGGACACTCCGTCCCTCCATTTATCCCTCCAATCCAACCCATCGCACCAAATCCCCAACCCTCAACCTTCCGCCATGACGCCAACTCAGCGGCGGACGCTGCATGGTCCCGATTGGACACACGCGGCTGACGCCCAACGCGCCTAATGTATCTGCAATAGTCGCCATCCATTCGGAATCCGCGGCCACGCCCACGGCTTCGAGATAGGGCCGCCACGTATCAAGAATCTCGCCAAGCTGGGTAATGTTCCGTAACGGCTTCACCCGGATCGTCCGATATAAAGGCGATTGGACGAAGGTTGGGTCGGCGTCGTACACAACGGTCCAGTCCGTTCCCTGCGGACTCGCGAGCAGGGTAACATCTTTCCCGGCTAACGCCTGCCATTCGGCTTCGTCTCTCACCCTTCGGATGGCGGTGCTGACTTCCGGTGGGACCGGACCGCGCGGCAGCTCGATTTGCCAATGCGCCAGGCCCGTGGCGAGCAGAGCCGCGAACTCTTTTGGGGTGACGGCTCCGCCTTCCTCAACATAGACAAGCTGGGGAGACAGACAGCCCTGCTGATCGTATAACGCCACGTCATAAGCCGTTTTGTGAGCGGTTTCTTCCGCATCCGCCAGACCTTCTTTGGTCACCAGGCTGAAACTCACTTTGTGCCCGTATCCGACGAACTGCCCGCGTGTTCGTTTCCAGATTGCCGTAAGGCTTGCATCCGAGCCGGACGCAACTACTATGTCCGCCCGTCCATACGCCAGAGCTTCAAGCTCTGCGTTTCCCCCAGGCCAGGAAACGACGCTGAGACATGCGCCCAGGTTTGGGTCAATGTCCTGAATCGAACGGGCGAACAGGATGGGCAATAGGGGCTCTGCGGACGAGGTTTTGACCAGGCTGGCGGATTTCACCAGTAGAGAGAAGATGACGCTGTCGAGTCCTGCTCCGGGTACATTGCCGGCCAGGACGTGCGTAATCAGCGGTGGACCACAGGCGCGCTTTTGCCCTGGGACAGACGGGACAAAACGATCAAGGACTTCAAGACAGCCCAACTCATCAACGCAGAGCGCTTCTAGCTTGTCCGTTCGATATTCCTGAAAAATGAGGGGCAGTACGTGCCGGATCATGGCCGCAGAGAGGCCGGTCGTTTCCGGGAGACGGGCTTCGGCTTCCTGCCGTTCTTGTGAGTCGGGGTCAAGCCAGCGTTGAACGGCCTGGTCTACGCAATCCAAGATGGCCCGGGCCGTTCTGGGGACGAGGTGTCGGATACGGGTGGCGAGCAGGGCACCCAGCCTTGCACTCAGGTCGGTCGGGGAGGGTGACGGCATGCCTGTACCCGTCACTGGGCGGATAAAAATTCGTCCAGGACCAGCGCGCAGCCACGCGCTTCCGAGCCTGGGGTCCGGCCAATAATCTCAAAGCCCTCGCCCGTCAGATAGCCTACATCATCGGTCTGAATCGCCATGACCGACCCGCAGTTGGCCAGGTCAAAGTGACGCAGGATGCCGTGCTCGCCCGGCGGCACTTCTTCCAGGGTTTCGGGATGAACGACCAGCGTGCGCGTCCAGGCCGGGCCGATTTTATAGCGCGGTTCGTTGCTCTTCCGAAAGCGGTTATACAAGACGTGATCGTAAAACTGCGAGGCCATCTCGGTCATGCCGTATTCATTCACGCAGTAATAGCCGGCGACCTTGAGGTATTTCCAACACGACTGCAGATAGCCCTTGCGCGACAGCGGACGGCCCTTGCCCTTGTTGCCGCCCGTATCCATGATGCGGCTGCTGGAGGGGAGCGCAAAGGTTTTCTGATTGGCGGCGCACCAGTCGAAAAAGGCGACCAGAGCCGAAGTAATCGCCAGGACGCACACCGGCTCGCTCGTTTCCTGGGCGTGGATGAGTGCCGTGACAAAGGCGTCCAGATGAATGCCGTCCGCATCGATAAAATACCGGCTATCAGGAGTTCCCAGGTCACGCATGACCCATTCGGCCATCTGGGTCAGCGACGAGTGCGGTTGGGTCTCAGGATCGGGAATCAGACTCAAGACCCGAAGCGGACGTTTTTCGGGCAGCACGCATTGCGAAAAGTGGGCCAGCGCCGAGGCGTGGTATAACTGAAGATCGGGGACAAGGTGCCGTCCGCGCTTCTCCTGTCCCCGCGTAGTGCCGCTGGTCAAAAAAATCTTTTCCGGGGGGCCGCAGCTCAGATTAAGCTCTTTGAAGGCGACGGTAGGGACGGCGGGAATAGCTTTCCAGGTTCGGACGGTCTTTGGGGTCTTGTCTCTGGCCAGACAGAAACGCTGATACGGAAGATTATGCTCAAATTGATAGGTGAAGACGGCCAGAGCCAGAGCCCCGAAGTCCTTCCCCTCAGGCGTGGCAATGAAATCCTGGACGCGAGCGTCTATTGAGTTTCCTGGGTTATTCACAGGGAAAAGAGCATAGGAAGTCGCCAGAACCCTGTCAACGAGAGGGGGATATGGGGTTGGAGCTGTTCCTGAAATCCGCTAGGCTGTCCGCACCAAGGAGAACGGCCATGCCATCCATCGAAGCACTCTACGATGAAGCCTACGATTTCCTGTGTGACGGTGAGACCGATCAAGCCATTGCCACCTATAAGGCGATTCTGGAGATTGATCCGAACCATGTCGAAGCCGTGCATGACTTGGCCCACGCCTACGCCGATAATGAACAGCTCGATGAAGCCATTGAAATGGCAAAAAAGTTGACCGAGTTGAGCCCCGGTGACGAGATGAGCTATACGGTCTTATCCCGCCTGTACCAGCAGAAAGGCATGGTCCCGGAGGCCGAAGCCGTGGCGGCCAAGGCGCGCATGCTCGATTGGAAACGACAGTTACAGGAGCAGAAAGAGTAAACGCGTCAGAAGAGAACACCGAGCGCGATGAGAACGAGCGGGGATTGCGAGTTGCCATGCCAGAGCGCAGCGATGAAGAAATGGTCTTACGGCTGATCAAGCAGACCAAACTGCTGATCGCCACCAACGATGAAATTCCGATTGAGACCAAGCTGCAATCGCAAGGCATGCTGAAAGAATTTGAGGCGCATTTCAGGCATCCTCAAGACGAACAGGACCCGGATGCCGTCCGCAGCCAGTATAACGATCTGTATATTGAACTGAGCGAATATGCCGACCTCGAAGCCCTCCTGCTCGCCATGCGGAATTTCAGTCCATATATCGATTAACCTCAACTTCGGACAGTTCGTGTAGGGGCAACCCCCTGTGGTTGCCTTTTTGTGTGCTGTGCGACTGAAACGAAAGACAAGGAGAAATCATTTATGCCGCATATCGAATCAAACGGCATTGAGTTGTACTACGAAGAACAGGGCCAGGGCGAACCCCTACTCCTTATCATGGGCTTCACCGTCAGCTCGATCGGCTGGCACTGGAATATGGACGGCTTTGCCCGGACCTTCAGGACGATTGCCTTTGACAACCGGGGGGTGGGTCAAAGCGAGAAGCCGGATGCTCCGTACTCCATGACGATGTTTGCCGATGATACCGCCGGGCTGCTGGACCATCTGGGGATCGAGCAGGCCAATGTTTTCGGCATCTCGATGGGCGGCATGATCGCCCAGGAGTTTGCGTTGCGTCATCCGCAGCGGGTCAAAAGCCTGATCCTGGGCTGCACCAACTGCGGCGGAGAAAAAACGCTGTTGTCGCAAGACCCTGAAGTGCTGGACATGCTGAACAATATTGCCGACTTCGACGTGGAACAAGCGGCCTTAGCCATGACCAAGGTCGCCGTCACCCCATGGTTTATACAGAAGCATATGAGCACCCTGCTCGAACTCAACCAACTCTCCAGCCGACACCCGACACCCAAGCACGGTATGATCAACCAGATGGCCGCGATTCAGGGGCATGATACGTATGAAAGGCTGCCGAATATCAGCATGCCAACGCTGGTGGTGACCGGCAAAGAGGACGGCCTGGTGCCGCCGGAGAACTCCGTTACCCTGGCCCAGCGGATTCCCAACGCCGACCTGGCCATTCTGTCCAATGCCAGCCATCTGTTTAATATCGAGCTAGCCCAGACCACGGTTGATGTGGTGACGGAATTCATCCAGCGTCAACACGCCTGGCAGTAGTCGGTCTTGCTCACAACTGCTGCCTGACAAAGAAGAGGGGCGTCCGGTCAGACGCCCCTCCTATGACGGCAAGGTATAAATGGCTCAGAAGACGCCCGGCAAGCGTATCAGTTTGTCGCCGTGGCTGGCGCACTCGCCCTGAGCGTTTTCAACTCGGCGTTAATCTCTCTGTTCTCGGCCTGACAATAATCAAGCGCTTCGGCGGTGGCCCGCTCGCGGCCAATCAGGCCGTCTAGGCGTTGCTTGGCGTCTTTTAGCTCGCGCACTTGTTCGTTGAGCGCGGCGTTATCGGCCCGCAAGGTATTGACGGCACCCGGCAGAACGCTGGTGAGAAACCCGCTGGTCAGATCCAGCCGCTCAAGCGCCATGCCCGATATGATCAGCGAGAGCCATAATACGCCTACGCCAATATAGCTCCAGGTTGCTTTTTTTAATTCCTCTTCGGCGGATAGTTGTTCCTCTGCCATTCATGTCCTCCTGAAAAATTTGCGACACCCTAACAGAAAAGCGGCAGTAAAAAAAGTTGGGCTGGCCTTATGCCGAGTGTGACTTCTCGACACGTGAGAAATACTCGGTCAGCGCGTCCGTTGTGCTGGGAAACGCCAGTTCCGACCAGGGGATATCGGCCGGGGCAAAGAGCTTGACGGCCAGCGTTTCGTCCAGGGCCTGGGGCTCGCCGGCCAGCACGGTTGCCGGATACACCAGCACCACGACCGGATAGCCGGGGTAGGAGTAGGCATTAAGAAGATGGCCCACTTCCACGGTGAGACCGGTCTCTTCCCTGGTCTCGCGAATAGCCGCGTCTTCGACGCGTTCGCCTCGGTCCAGGAAGCCGCCGGGAAAGACCCATTTGCCATAGCCGGGCTCAATCCCGCGTTGCAGCAGGAGAATCTTGCCCTGTATGACTGGAATGGTGCAGGCCGCGACTTTGGGATCGTCATAGAAGATGAACGTACAACTCCCGCAGACCAGCCGTTTGGGTTCGTTGGGCTTGAGCAGTTGGCGGCTTAACGTCCCGCCACACTTCGGGCAGAATCGAAAATGCGGACCGTGGTGATCGTGATGATGCTGGTGCTGAGTGTGACCCTCGGCCATACCGCGACCTCCTCTTGGGGCGCAAAAGAGTAAACGTCCCCTCCATCAATCAGACAGAGCTGGGGACGTTTGCTCTTTTCTATCATGCGGACTTGGGTGAAAAAACAGCGCAAGAGAAGAGCGGCGTAATGACGACCTGGCAAACCTTTCTCTTTGCTATCAGCCTCGGACTTGGGGCCGGCATCACACCCGGCCCGCTGTCCAGCCTGGTGATTCATGAGAGCTTACGCAACGGCTGGAAGAGCGGGGCGTGTGTGGCCCTGGCCCCGCCGGTTGCGGACGTGCTGGTCGTCGGCCTCGTGCTCATGGTGCTGAGTCAACTCCCGCCTGCGAGCTTTTCGGTCCTCAGCCTCATCGGTGGGTGCTATGTGTGCTTCCTCGGGGGAGAAACCCTGCGGACGCCGGCACCCATGAGGATGTCGGAGGAAGGAGCGGGGAGCGTGTGGCTGAGTTTCCGTAAAGGTCTGCTGGTCAACCTGCTGAATCCCCATCCGTATATCTTTTGGCTGACGGTTGGGGGGCCGCTCGTCACGGACAATGCTCGCCATGATGCCTGGCTCCCGATTGTTGCCTTCCTGTTCGGCTTCTACGGCTGTCTGGTCGGCTCGAAAGTCCTGATTGCCGTGCTTGTTCACGGCGGACGGGCGCGTCTGCACGGGCGTGGCTATCGGATAGCCCTGCGATTGAGCGGAATCGCCCTCCTCCTGTTTGGTCTGTTGCTGATATGGGACGGCGCATCCGCGCTCATCGGCTGAGTGCGTCGCGGCCGGCCCTATTTCTTCGTTTCTCCAATCTGCTGCGCCAGTTGAAAAATAGACAGCGGCGCGCAGCCCTCGGCTTTATTGTTCACAATCACATAGCTTGGCTGCCGTCGCACGCTGCTGGCGAGGCACAGTTCGGCAATGGCCGCGCGCGATGTGGGGTCTGCATCGACGATCTGGTTAAACGGTGCGTATTTTTGTTTTGCGGCCTGGTAGCTCAGATGGCGTGCTTGCATCCAGCGGATGACAAGCGCCTGACTCCGTTCCGGTTGAACCAGGGCGGCCTGCTCGCGAACCGGCGGCATGCTGGGGTGACCATTCAGGCAGTGACAGGCGCCAACCGCGGACAGGGCATCGACATACTCAGGGGTAAAGAGTGCGATGTTCCGAAGCTCGACCGCATAAACCGGGCCGCGGGGCAGCCGATCCAAAAACTGATACAACCGTTCGACAAAAGAGCCCGGCCCGGCGAGGCTAGCATAATCTTGGGGAGAGAATTGGAAGAGCAAAGGGCCGGCTTTGTCTTTGAGCCCGTCCGTGAACGGCCCGATGACTTCCTGGGTGGCGTAGTGGGGATCGAGAAACAGGCGATTGGGCTGCCCGCGCCGCGTGCCATACCGAGGATGATCGCCAAAGCCGGCCAGCGTGCAGTATTCATGCGCCTTGACCAGAAAGCGAAAGGTGTCCGGTACCTGCGCGGCGTAGTCGGCGAATTGGGCCGCAGTCATTGGACGATAATACGTCCGGTCAACCCCGACGGTCCGCAAGAGCGGATGCTGGGAATACAACGGCAAGCCCTCGCGTGACAGTTGGGCCTGTGGGGCCGGGCGTTCGTAGATCAAACCTTCCCACCCAGGGAAAGACCAGGAAGAAGTCCCGAGCCGAATCGTTTCCGGCAGGGAGGCGGCCAGCGACTCCACGTCAGGCCGGAGGGGTGCGGGATGAACCTGTTGCGCTCGACTGGTCGGAGCGTCGGCAGAAGAGGGCGGGGAGAATAGATGCAATTGCTCATCCTTCGCGCGCCGTTTTCCTGCTCTGGTCATGGGAGCCTATGATAGCAGGTGCTGCCTGAGAGGTAACGGACTGATCCATTTCTCCTCTCTCCTTTGTGATGCCTATTCAAAGCCTTTTGCTCTGTATAGCTACTATTGCTGTTCCTTGTATATCCGGGTATATTACCGGATATATGTCGAGCCAAACGACACGCAAAAAAGCTGTGCAAGCCTATCGGCACCGCTTGAAGGAACGCGGTTGGGTGCGCCTTGAAGTGCAAACGGCAAAAGAAGATGCTCCCTTAATTCGCCATATCACCCAGACCCTGCGAGGAGATCCTGTTCGCGCGGCCCAGCTTCGCCGGCATCTGCACCGCCTTGTCGATCCTGTACCACACTCGGACTTGAAGGCCCTCCTCGCTGCTGCCCCACTCGAAGGTATCGATCTGTCCCGCCGGCCCGATAGGGGCCGTGAGGTGGACCTCTGAACTACCTGATCGACACCAATATTATCTCTGAGGTCCGAAAGGGGACGCGCTGCGATGCCAATGTCACGCGTTGGTATGCTTCGCTGACCAACGACGCTATCTATCTGAGCGTCCTCGTCCTCGGGGAGATTCGTAAAGGCATAGAGCAGGCCAGACCCCGAGACCCGGACAAGGCCCTTGCTCTTGAGCATTGGTTACAGGCTGTGTACGAACGGTTTAGCGGACGAATTTTGCCTGTCGATTTGGTGATCGCTGACGAGTGGGGACGGATGAACGCTGCTCGAACCCTGTCAGTCATTGATGGCCTCCTGGCCGCCACCGCCAAGGTTCATGACCTGACGCTTGCCACACGCAATATTGCCGACGTGAAAGATGTCGGGGCTCGGATAGTCAATCCGTTTGATCCGCAAACATGGGAGTAGGTTTCGGAGAGATTAGCACCTCTACCCATCAGCAGGCGGGAGTCGTTTTCGTCCGGATTGACTTTTCTGCATTTTTTCCATTCGATGAAAGAAAGCGTCTTGAAGGGAGAGGAGATGAGAGAGCGCATTAGCATTGACGCCACCGTGCAGCATGGCAAGCCGGTCATCCGTGGCACGCGGGTTCCGGTTGTGCGGCTCATTGGGGGACTGGCCGGTGGGATGACCATCGAGCAGGTGGCTGACGAGTATGGAGTGACGGAATCCGACGTGCGAGCCGCTCTGACCTACGCCAGCGAGCTGATCGAACAAGAAGAACATCACCTTTTGCCCCCCTCATAGACTCCCACCGTGCGATTTCTTATTGATGCGGACCTGCCTCGGGCCACTGGCGAGTCTCTTCGGAGGGCAGGCCATGACGCCTTCGATGTGCGTGATATTGGCCTTGGGGACGCGAAAGACTCCGAAATTGCTGCCTATGCACGGGCGCATCAACTCTGTTTGCTCACCGGCGATTTTGATTTTGCGGATATCCGCAACTATCCGCCTCACTTGTATGCCGGCATTGTTGTTCTCACGATTCCGCGTAACGCGACCGTGGCCTTTATTCTTCAACTGGTGGACATATTCCTCCAACAAACTGCGGTGCTCGCCCGTTTACCAGGACGACTGGCTATCGTAGAGCCTGGGCGAGTGCGGATGCGTTCATCTTGAGCTGGCGCGTCCTGCATCTCCTGGTCGCACGAAACGATCCCGCCCGCGAGATGAGGAGCGGTAGCCCAAGTCGCAGGCTTTACGTCCGGGCCGTCATGCCGCCATCAACCATATACACGCCACCGCTACAGTAGGAGCTTTCGTCACTGGCCAAAAAGAGCATGATCCGTGCGACCTCGACGGGGTCGGCGTAGCGTTGCAGCGGCACCATAGCTGACACCATCTCCTTGGCTCGACCTGGATCGTCAGGCTCAAAGCCCTTTTCCAGGGAACGCATCATTCGGGTATCCACCGGGGCCGGGTTGACCGTATTGACCCGAATCTTCTTGGCTGCCATTTCCAGGGCTGCGGTGCGCATGAGGCCGATCACGGCGTGTTTGCTGGCAATATAGGCCGACACCCCGGCCGCGCCGCGCACACCGGCGACCGAAGAGGTGATGACGATGCTGCCGCCGCCCCGCCTGGCAATCTCCGGCGCGGCGTACTTGAGCCCTAACCACACACCGCGCACATTGACGGCCATGACCTGATCAAACGTGTCGATCGTATAGTCGGTAATCGGTTTGACCTCCCCTTCAATACCGGCGTTGGCAAGCAGGATATCGATCCCGCCGAACTGCTCGACCGCAGCCTGAATATAGCGCTGAGTCTGGTCGGGCTGGGTGACATCGGCGGCGCAATAGCGCACCGCATCGCTCCCAATGGTCTGGACGGCTTCTTTGAGCGCGTCCTCGTGCAAGTCAACCAACAGGACTTTTGCGCCTTCCTGGGCAAACAGCCTGCCGGCCTGGAGACCGATGCCGCCCGCGCCTCCGGTGATGATGGCAACTTTATTGTCTAAACGTCCCATGCGGTTCCTCCTGCTGTCTCTTTTTTAGTGCGCCCTGTCTTATGTGGTTTCGTGCGCCTTGGCAAGGGAAAGGCAGGTGCGCTATCTCTCGAATCAAAAGGAGGAAGTATGCCTGTACAACCGCCAACACTGGAAGAGCTTGTCGATATTGCCGAAGGCTACGGCCTGAGCTTGACTGACGCCGATGACGCCACAGTCCTGCGGGTGGCGGATGCGTTCCAGCGTGAGATATTCGATGCCCCGCGCCCACCTGCTGTGTAGGAAGGAGGGGTGGAAGCATTCCCTCTCCCTGGCCAGAGAGAGGGCGAGGGTGAGAAATGGCACTTCCACCATACTTAAGCAGAACAGCAGCCTGCCGAGGCGGATAGGGGTTGGTTCTCCCGGACCACGTTGACATCTCATCCGGGCTCCGTCACTAAGACACCAATCCACAGGGATTTGATCCGATCACGAGTACAGGAGCGGCATCAGTAGGGTTCGGAGGTGTCCTTCGAGGAACTCGACCTTTTCCCCGATTCTTGTCGCTGCTGACTGTAGGTCGTCTCCATGAAGGACTCGAAATGCAGCCCCACGAGTGCTAGCAAAAAGCTCCGCATCATTGCCGTCCGGGTTTAGCGCATCATGCCATTCCGACTTTGGTGTGATGCCTCGCAGATGCTCCCGCTCAATGTAGTCGAGGTTCTCTGTTAGACCCGGGTCTGGCCTATCAGTATGTTCGTAAGACCAGTCAATTTTCTGTATAAAGTTGCTATAGTTCTCCAAGCCCACTCCCACAGGATTGTTACCTTTCAAGATGGCTTTGATACCAGCAATCACTTTTGGTCGATCCATCACACCGCCATGTGTGTTTTCCTGAGCGTTCGGTATTTCAGCCCAGTAGTGGTCCTCTGGTAGTTCGGGGAGCAGTGTTGACTGAAACAAGACTGTACCATCGCCATTTGAAATTTTTCCATCTGGCGGAGCTGGCACTTTGTGCAACACCCAGTCACCAGTTACGGAACGAGTCGCACAGCATGTCGTCTTGCCATTCAGACCTACGATGACGTGAATCTTGGCTGCCAAGCGATTAATGACTTGGCTAATCCTCTGCCACTTCTCCATGTGATATTGTTCCGCGAATTGAAGGATTTTAGACCGAAGATCCAAACGCTCTCTGTTAGTCCAAGCTCCAGCGCGATAAAGCGAGTCACCTGTCCGAATGGGGTGCTTGAGTCTTGCCACAACTTGGCCTTGGTTCTTTATATTGGTGACCCATGAACCGGTTGGGGCGACAAGTAACTGAAATAAGCCTGGTATCGTAGCAGCAGAGCGGCGGAGAACGCTGTTTCTAATGATCAAATCGATTGGCGTTCCATTGCCATCTTCGATCACTCTTATCGGTTTCAGAGCTCCGTGGAATGGTGGCGCACAGAATATGATCTTTCCGATCTTCTCATCAAATTCCTGGGTGCTCGCCAAAAGCCATAGCAACATACACCCGCCCATGCTGTGGGTAATGAGATTGACCTTCTCCTCGCTTTCAGTAAGCTTCTTTAGAAATAGACGTAGTCGTCTCGCCTCGATCGGAATGCTCTCGCGCCAATCGTAGTTGAACCGACCAGGTCTGATCTCGGCAAGAAGCTCCGCATATGGATCCGAAACAATAGGCGGACGGACGGTCGATCGTGCATAAACGAATTGGTTGGCAACATCGACCGCGCCATCAGGTGTGAGACTTTGATACTCAAGGTTGTCAACTTCATGCCAGACGCCAGTATCCACCCAGAGCGTATCGTTCGACTCCCTCTCATAGAGTTCACTTCCCATGATTCCGTGTAGAAACACCACACGATCAGGTGATTGCCGGAACTCATCAAGCCAATGAGGCCAGATTTCAGTCTCGTAGAAATCGTGTTTTCTCAGCATCGAATTATCCTATGAATTGTTGGGTATTGCGTGAAAGAAGAGCCGTCTGGTCCCATGACGCGTACAAGAGCTAGACAGGGTGATATACAACCACTCCCTGGCCAGGGAGCGAGCTAGAGTATTTTACACCGTCGTGTAGCGTTTAGGAGGCGGCGGGGTTCAACATTTTCGCTAACCTGAAGAACCCGGCAACGTCCCTCATCCCTCATCCCTCATCCCTCACAAAAACTCTAAGAATCGGGCACAATATTCGTCGGTGTTTTTAGATGCGCACTAAGGTCTCCCACTAGGTTGTAGCGTATGTATCGCCTTTTGAAACGCCAAGTCCCGTCACCCCTTTCGAATTCATCGAAATAGTGGCCGGAGAAAATTGCCTGTAAAGGAAAGTCGTCGGTTTGCTGAAATACTGTTACATAGCACTGGCTTTTGGCTGTCCCGGATTCTTCGTCAATCATTAGATCTACGTTTGTTGTCACGTGCTTTGTTCGCGGCGTCCCATCTTCATAAATGCGAACATTCGAGAGTGCCTCTAGAACCTGTTGTTTGCCGACGAATAGTTCCGTCCCTTCCACACCCCATTCGCTATGCTCGAACAACCCAGCGAACCCATCTAGGTCTCCCGTATCTATCGTGAATCCATAAGCGTTCATGAGGTGTAGAATTTCTTCGCGAGATGTCATGACAATACTCCTCATAGGAATGATTGGGATCGTAGAAATCGATGTAGGAGAAAATATACCGCAAACCTGGAAGCGTGTAGACTGACTCCCTATGACCGAAGGTGGCTAACGTTCTGTTGGTCAGGTGTAAAGCTACCTCACTGAATCTTTCTAATTTCCTAAGGAGCGCAACGGTAGCCCTAAGGGGAAATACGGGACGTTGCATGTTTATTCAGATTGTGACGAAACGGCAAGGACTTACTGCCCCTACATTGAGGCTGTTCCCTCAGACCGCAGCAAAGAAATCATCAACCAGCACAGGGCGGTGAACGCGGCACTGATGAAGACCAAGGGGACAAAGCCAGTTTGATCGTACAGCCAGCCGCCCAACGCCTGAGACCCGCTTCGACCCAGGTTCAGGGCGGACATCAGGAGTGCGAATACCGTTCCCTCAACGCGGGCCGGGCAGGAGCGGGCCGCAAGATCGAGCACGGCCAGATGCGTAATCTGCGAAATCAGGCCGTAACTGAGAAAAATGATGACCGCGGACCGAGGTCCGGTTAAGCCCAGGAAACTGAGGGTTGACAAAACACCGAGCGTCACCGCGATAAAGAGGAGGCGGCGGAGGGAGACGTTCCGAAAAAAGAAAAAGAAGATGACCGCGCCCAGCATGCCGGCCGCGTTGGTCAGCGCGCCCAGGGTGCCGATGTAGATTTTTGAAAATTGGAGAACGTCGCGCTCATAATAGAGGAGCGGCGTGCCGAACAGTGGACTGAAATTCCACACAAACAGAAAGCCGGCCACGATCCAGACCGCACGCGACCGGGCGGCTGTTCTGAGCGCGTGCGTCGTCTCTCGCAACTGCGCCTGTCCCAATGGCTGCGGTACTTCCCGTACGAAGAAGAGGGTTGCCAGCAAGGTGGCGAGCGGAAAGAATCCGCAGACGAAAAAAGCGGTGTGCGGAGTCGCATATTCCGAGAGATAACCGCCACCGAGATGGGCGAGGGTCAAGGCCAGGCCCATGGCTGCCCATTGAATCGACTGAAAACTGCCGGTGAGACCGAGGGGACGCCCGGTCTCGACCATGAGGGCGTCGGCCATGACGTCGGCAAAGGCCAGAGTGAACGAACACGCCATGAGCAGTACCAGGACAGTCGCATACGCCGTCGGCGCAACGGCCAGCGCTAGCCAGCTTCCCAGACCCAAGGCGCTCATCAACACGAGATAGCCCTTGCGCCGCGAGCCGCCCAAGGGCAGGAAATCGGACAAGAGGCCGTAGACCGGTTTGATGGTCCAGCCCAAGCCAATCATGGCCCACACAAAGCCGGCCTGACCGGCACTCAGGTGCAGGTCTTCTTTGAGCAGATATTGAATGGGTTGATAGGGCAGACCGGTTGAGAGATCGATTGTGCCCTGAACAAAATAGAGCGCCGCGAAAAACAGCGCAGAACGCCGAACCCCTTCACGGCGGAAGGGGTGGACTGCGTTCTGGAACGACTGGGAGAGAGAGGCGATGTGGTGCTGTCTCCTTTAGAGGTCAGGCTTCCCTCTCCCTTGACGTGTGATGCATATTGTGGCGTAAGCCTCCCGGAACCGGTCCGGCGGCCCCCGCCTCGGGTCGCTCGCCCGCCCGCTGCCTGGGAGCGCGGCCATCTTGGCCGCTGTTTTTTCCTTTGCGGGCTGGAAGCCCGCACTCCCAGGGAAGGAAGCCCGCCCTCCTGGCCCCCTGGCGCAGACAGGAACGGCGCAGGGGAGCGGGGGGCCGCCAGGGAATGTAATTTGCATCACCCCTCCCGAGAGAGGACAGGATGAAAAGTCCTCACGCCGACGCACTCGGTCGTGCCTTCATGGCGTCATACCAGCGGGCGAGGTTGTTCCAGGCCGGGTCGAGCTGAAACGTGCCGCGATGATGCGCGGTCTCCAGGCCGATAAACAGCATGATGTCGGCAATCGAGAAATTTCCGGCCAGCCAGTCTTTGCCTTCCAGGCCGTCGTTGACCAGCGGCAGGCGATGCATCAGGATTCGGCGCGCCTGGTCGGACACGTCGCCCTTGGACAGCACCATGCGTGAAGCCGTCAAATATACCCCGATCTCACAGCGCCGCTCCCAGGAGCGCACCAGCGCCCGGCTGACGGGGTCGGTGCCGATCAGGGGCGGGTCGGGATAGAGTTCCTCCAGATACTCCATAATCGGTAGCGTTTCGATCAGGACCGTGCCGTCATCGAGCTCCAGGATGGGAACGCCGGCAAACGGGTTCTTGGCCAGAAACTCCGGCGTCTTCTGCTCGCCGGCGTACAGGTCGATTTCCTTGATCGGAATATCCAGGTTTTTTTCGGCCAGATAGATGCGCACCTTGCGCGGGTTGGGCGCGCGTTTGGTGTCGAGATAGAGCAGCATGGAGTCCTCCTTAACACTGGGTCGATTCTTCTGTTCGAGCGTGAATAATCCGGACCGTGGGCGTCCAGGTCCGCTGGCGTCGGGCCAGACGGCTCTCGGGTGTCTCCCCGTCAAAATTGGTCACGCGAGTGGTGAAATTGGCCGGGTCGATACGCTCAAACGTGTGGACGTTGACCACGGCATAATCACGCCCGGCAATCCGGCTCACCGCAAAGGTGAGCACTCCACAACGCGCGCAGACGTGGAAGTCGGCCGTCTCGTGGCCAAAGCGATAGGGGGGAACGCGGGCGGTATTCGTGAGCGTTGCGTGGAGTTCCGCTTGGGGATGCGAGGTGTAGGTGCCCCGATGCTTCATGCAGAAGCTGCAACTGCACGCCCGAACAGGAATCTCCGCGGCATCGAGCGGCCACAGGAATTCGTACCGGATCGTTCCGCAGTGGCATCCGCCCTCAATTCGTTGCATGCTGACTCCTTGTCCGTCCCCGGAACGCTTGCTATGCTCGCCGCCTTGAGCAATACCGCAATCATAGAGGAGAAGATGTATGGCAGCCACACCCTCTACCCGCCGTTTTGACGACCGCAATATCCGGTGGCAAGCATTAGGGGATTTTGAACACCTCGAGGTCACCCTGCTCGATGTGGATGAAGAGAACAATATCGTGGACCTGATGGTCAAATTCGCGCCAAACGAGAAGATCTTTCTGCACCGTCATCTGGCGCTGACCAACACCTTGGTCGTGGATGGCGAGCATATTATCTACGCAGCCGATGGAAGCGCGGTGAAAGATGTGCGACCGGTTGGAAAATATACCTCCAGTCCCGCCGGGGATGCGCATCTCGAAGGGGGTGGCGCCGCCGGGGCGATCGTGCACTACAGCGTGCGCGGCGACAGTGACGCCCTGTTCGATGTCCTGAACGACGATATGAGCGTGGCTTCGACGCTGCGCACCGCCGATTTTAAGGCCGTGCTTGAGGACCAAAAACAGGCTGCCTGATACCGCCTCCTGTCAGTACATATGCGGATGAGCTAACGGAAAAAGAAGGGGAGTGGTGGACGTCCTGATTCCGTGCCCGTCGCAACGGGACCGTAACGCCCTAGCCGGCATGTCCGAGCATAGGTTCCATCTGCTCGACGCGCCGCTCAATCCGCGTACCCCCTCCCCGGATTTGGACCTGCTGGCGTATACCGCCCAGTGCCGCGACTATATCAAGGCCCATCCTATTGATGCCGTTTTCTATTCCCGCGATGTGGCCGACCTCGTGGCCGCGGTTCTGTGCGAGGAGTTTGGGTTTCCGGGACCAAGCGTGGAGTCGGTCTTTCTCTGCCTCCACAAATACTACGGCCGTCAATATGAACCCCATCCGGTCCGCTGTGATCCCATCGATCTGGCGGACGAGCAGCCGGCGATTACGCGTTACCCGTGCTATCTCAAACCGCCCTGGCTGAACCTCGGAATCCTCGGTTTTAAGCTCGACTCGGCCGCTGACCTCCAGCGGGCGCTGGCGATTGCCCGACGCGAATATCCGGCCTGGTCACCGCTCTACCTGCCGTTTTTCGAGCGCTATATCGACTGCGAGAAGTTCCCCCTGGCCACCCGAGAGATCATGCTGGTCGAAGACTTTGTGGACGGGCCGCAGGTGACGGTCGAGGGCTGGGTCGCCAATGCGCGGCCGGCGCTCTGGGCGATTACGGATACCAATACCTATCCGGGTACTCGGATTATTGACAATTTTTCGCTACCGTCCCGACACCCGGCCCATATCCAGGAAATGCTGGCTCAGCAGGCTCTGGAAGCGATTAGCAATATCGGACTGGACAACGGCTTCTTCAATATCGAGTTCTGGTGCCATGACAACGCGGTCACCCTGACGGAGGTCAACGGACGGGCGGCCACCTGTTTCTATAATCTGTATCGCCGCTGTCTCGGAGCGTGCATATACGAAGCCGGCCTAAGGCTGGCCGGTGGGCAGTCGCCCCCGCCCCCGCCGCGGCCAACCGATGTCGTGGGCGGACAGTTCAATTTGGTCACTTTTGGTGAAGATCTGGCTGAAAATCTGTTTGATTTTAAGCGCGCCCAGGAAGTGAGCGAGCTGACGATCTATGTCGAGCCGGGACAGGAAATCCGTCCGGTGAGCGAGTTTGGGGTGGTGCTGGCCCAAATCGATTTGTTCGGCCCCAGCTATGCGGCGATTCACGCGGAAGCTGAGGCGTTACGCCGCCGGCTGCTGAAACAGCCGGCCCATTCGCCGTGGTAAGTGCCTGAGCCCAAGAGTTTCAGCTATGTGCCGCTTTGTTGCGTATCGTGGAAAGCCGGTCCCGCTCGCCGAGGTCATCAGTGCGCCTGAGCACTCCTTGATAGAGCAGAGTTATCAGCCCAAAGAGATGACCGCCGGAACGGTGAATGTGGATGGGTTTGGGGTTGGCTGGTATAACCGCGCGCTTGACCCCACGCCGTGTATCTACACCAATATCGTACCGATCTGGAATGATCGTAATCTGCCCGGCTTAAGCCGCCATATTGTTTCGGACTGCATTGTCGCCAACGTCCGCAGCGCCACACCCGGTTTCGGACTCGACCAGAGCAACTGTCAGCCGTTTTCCTATGGTCGTCTGTCGTTCATGCATAATGGCTTTATTGAAAAAGCCCGTGACGGACTGCTGCGCAAAATACGCGAGGCCCTGCGCGATGAGTATTATCGCCTCATTCGGGGCTCGACCGACTCTGAGCACATCTTTGCCCTTCTCCTGAACTTTCTGCACGGTCAGGAACAGACGCCACAGACATATGCGACCGCCATTCGGCGCACGGTTGCCCAGTTGCTGGACTGGACGCACGGTCAGGCGGTCCATATGGGGCTGAATCTTGTGCTGTCCGACGGGGTGCATATTGTCGCCCTCCGCTTCGCGAATACCTCGCCAGCGCCGTCACTGTATTATTTGTGCAACGGCACGGATTTCTCAGATGGGGTGGTCATTGCGTCGGAAAGACTCTCTGCCGATCCGGGCTGGAAGGCTGTCCCGGAGAGCCATATTGTGACCTGCCGGAACGCCACGGGTATTGATCTTAGTGCCCTCAACGGCTAGGAGGCGGCATGATTGATATCGCGGACTTCCGGCAGCGGATGATCGAGGCGCGTGCGTATACGAAGGCGTTGTTCGCGACTATCGAGCCGGCAGACTTCTGTCACCAGGCACACGCCGAGTTCAGTCCGGTCGGCTGGCACCTCGGCCATATCGGGGTGACCGAGGGCTTCTGGATTCTGCAGCAGTGTCAGCACGCCGCATCCCTGTCGCCTGAGTATGACCTGATTTTCTCTCCGCTTGACAATCCCAAAGAGAATCGGATCAATCTCCCCGCCGCGCAGGAGATTTTTGCCTATCTGGATGAAGTTCGCGCGCGTGTGTTTGCCTTTCTGGAGCGGGGCGACTGGTCGGACAGCCATCCCTTGCTGGGTGAAGGTCGCCTGCTGAACATGCTCCTCCAACACGAAGAACAACACACCGAGACCATTCTGCTGATTCTCAATCTGCTTGCGGCCCGGCGATTCGATGCAGGAGATGGGGGCTCGTTCCCTGCCTCCGCCGTACCTCGCCGGAGCCCTCCTCCGCGTTCCGGCCAAACGACCATGGTCCGTATTCCTGCCGGGGCCTATAGCATGGGCAGCGACGACCGCGCGCGCACGCTGGACAATGAACGGCCTGCTCAGCAGGTCTGGCTGGAGGAATTTCGGATCGATCCAACGCCGGTCACAAACGCCGATTTTCTGGAATTCATGGATGCCGGCGGGTATCGGAACCCTGCCTGGTGGAGTCAGCAGGGATGGCACTGGCGCGAGGAGCATCATATTGCCCATCCCCTGTACTGGCGTCACGGGAGTACCCAGGGGCGCTGGCTGGAGATCGATCCGTTCGACGTCTCGCCGTTGGACCCGGCCCAACCAGTGCGGTGCGTGAGCTGGTATGAGGCCGAGGCGTACGCTCGATCTGTCGGGAAACGGCTGCCGACTGAGGCCGAATGGGAAAAAGCGGCCTGGTGGGATGCCGAACAGCACGCCGCCACTGCGCAATCGGACCTTCTCGCGCCCCGTCTCGATATGCTCGGCGGGGTCTGGGAGTGGACCAACACCTGGTTTCACCCCTATCCGGGGTTTCAGGCTTTTCCGTACGACGGCTATTCCGTTCCGTATTTTGATCAACACCACCGCGTCTTGCGCGGCGGGTCGTGGGCAACGCGGCGACATGTCCTTCGGCCAACGTTCCGGAACTGGTATAATCCCGGAATGCGGGCCGTCTTCGCCGGCTTTCGGTGTGCAAAGGACGCCGTGTCGTAGCGCGGCGAGAGGCGGTGGATTGACCGAGTAAGGTGGGTTGTTTTGTATGTCAACAGTGTTTCAAGAGGCTGACCGGCTGTATATTTCTACGGTGGGCACGGTGCGTTCGCAGTTACGGACGGATGTTGCCTTTGGCTTGCGGCAGAGCCAGAAAACCTTGCCGCCCAAGTATTTTTATGATGCCTGCGGTTCGCGACTGTTTGAGGATATCTGCCAGCAACCGGAATACTATCTCACCCGGACCGAAGCGCAGATTCTGCGCACGCATGCCGCGGATATTGTGAGACAGACGGCGGGCGCCTCGTTGGTCGAACTGGGTAGCGGCAGTTCGGTAAAAACCCGTCTCCTGTTTGACGAATACCAACGCCAGGACCACCTCCTGCACTATGTGCCGGTCGATATCAGCGCTTCGATGCTCGAAGAGACCGCACGGGGCTTGCTGGCTGACTACCCAAGCATGTCGATCGAGGCTCTGGTGACCGACTATCTGGAAGGACTCACCGCCCTGCCCAATACCCGGCCCCGCCTCGTCCTCTTTTTGGGCAGCAATCTGGGCAATTTCAGTCCGACGGAACAGACCGAGCTGTTTCAGCGCCTGGCAGCATCCCTCCATCCCGGCGACCAATTCTTGTTGGGGCTCGACCTGCGGAAGTCTGTTGAGGTTTTAGAAGCCGCGTATAATGACGCCGCTGGGGTTACGGCCGATTTCAACCTCAATATCCTGCGGCATATCAACCGCGAGCTCCAGGCGGATTTTCAGCTCGCGCAGTTTTCTCATCTGGCCTTTTATAATCAGGAGCTGCATCAAATCGAGATGCACCTCAAGAGCGAAGTCGCCCAGAAAGTGACTATCGCGGCCTTAGACCTGAGCGTCTCGTTCCGAGCGGGTGAGACCATCCATACGGAGATATCCAGAAAATTTGACGCACAAGAAGTGAAAGAACAACTGGCTGGCTACGGCTTCCTATTCCAGTCGGAATGGACCGATCCGGACAGTCGCTTTCTCCTGAGCCTCTTCCGCCATACGGGCTGAGCGGACGGCACGAAAATATGCCGAACACAGGCAGCCGGAGAGAGTTGCTTCTCATCGCCACCGGCGGGACGATCAGTCAGGGGCGCAGCAAGCCGGGCGGAGAGCAACGCCCCGTACTGTCGGCCTCCGATTTATTGGCCCGGACTACAATCGAGACCGACCGTCTCCACTGCCTGGACCTGCCGTATCCTGACGGCGTGATTTCCTCGGGTGCCGAGCTGCTCACTCTTGCCCGGACGATTGAGCAGGCGACCAAGGCGGGTATAGACGGCATCGTAGTGACGCATGGAACCGATGCCCTCGAAGAGGTGGCGTACGCTATCGATGAAATGCTCTCCGGGACTGTGCCGCTTGTCTTTACCGGGGCGATGCGGCCCAGTTGGGCGGCGGATTATGATGGGGAGCAAAATCTGGAACAGGCCGTGTGGGTCGCCAGATGCCTGTTGCCTGAATACGGAACGCTAGTCACGCTGCACGGTGACATCTTTGAGGCCTGGAGCGTGTATAAAAGCGATACCGTCGCTTTGGATGCCTTTACGGCGCGGCGCGGGGCTCCGTCCGGGCGCGTTAACGAGCAGCAGGTTGAACTCGACTGGCAGCCCACGCGCTGGAATCGTCTGGGATGTCTGCCACACGCCATGTCCTACTCCATTCCCATCCTCACGCTCGGGGTCGGCGATGACGCCGCCCTCCTCAAGCTGGTAGGCGAACGGGCTGAGCGGTCCATAGACGGTCTGGTGGTGGCGAGCCTGGGGGCCGGGAGTATCCCACCAACAGCGCTCGGACAGCTCCGCCGTTTCGCGGACGCGGGGCTGCCGGTGGTGTGTTGCTCCAGCGCACCAAGTGGACCCACCGCGGCCACCGAGTACTATCCCGGTATGTATACTGAACTGGTTGAGGCCGGCCTGATTATCGAGAACTTTCTCTCCCCGCGTAAAGCCCGCATGCGCCTGATGCTGAGTCTCGGGCTGAATGTGCCGTACCGCCCGTTTGAGCGCGAAGCGTGACTCCGGTTACGACACTCTGGGCAAGACCTCTTTTCCGAACCGTTCCAGCGAGGCCATGATTTTGTCGTGCTCCAAGCCGCCGAAATTTGCCAGCAGGCTGACGTTGGTGATCCCCATCGCCTGGATTTCCTGGATACGCTCGACGCACTGGTCCGGGTCGCCGAATATGACTTTATGCGGGTACATATAGCCTTCATAGTCAAAGGTCTTGAAAGCGTCCTTGAGGCCCTTGTACGGTCGATACTGATCGGAGTAGGCGGCTTCCTGGTTGGAGGCGACCACTGCGTTTATATAGCGCATCATAGCCTCGCGGGGCTCTTCCTTTGCCTTCTGCACGGTCTCGCCGCAATAAAAATGGTATACCCCGAGGACTTCCGGCGCGTCCGTATGTCCATGTGCCTGCCGGGTCTGTGTGAAGAGTTGGATGCGGCCCACTAATGCCTCCGGATTGGGCTGGGCATAGGGAACGACCATCAAATGATAACCCATCTTCCCGGTCCATTCGAACGATTCCGGCGTAAAAATACAGGCAACGTAGACGGGCGGGGGTTGCTGGACGGGTTTAGGAATGACCTGGAGATTGCGAACTTTGCGGAAGGTGCCGTCGTGGGAGACGCGTTTTTCCGTCCAGGCCTTCATGATGATGGCGTGGGCTTCTTCAAACAGCGCCCGGCTGTCGCCCATATCGCGCTCAAAGGCGTCGTACTCGCCCTTTTGAAATCCCCGTCCAATCCCGAACTCCAAACGCCCGCCCGATAAGCAGTCGAGCATGGCATACTCCTCTGCCAGCCGAATCGGGTCCTGAAGCGGCAGGAGGGCAATCCCGGAGCCAATGCGGATGTTCTTCGTGCGTTGGGCAACTGCGGCTCCAATCACGGGAACGGAGGGCAGATGGCCGCCGTAATGATAAAAATGATGTTCCGCAAACCAGACGGAGTGAAAGCCAAGGGCTTCAGCCTGATCGGTCTCTGTGAGCATGTCCAGGTAGAATTGCTCATCGCTGGCGTGAAATTCCGGAAAAAAGCTGGGCAAATGAAAGAGTGAGATGCGCATATCGCCTCCTATTTTCCCTCTTCATAGCCGACTTTCCCACCGGAAAGAAGGCGGAGGAGGCGGAATCTGCCTGGGGGTACGTTGAACTGAACGCGTGGGTTTGCTAGTTGGAAGACTCATCTACTATATATGGAGAGAAGCGCAGATCTGCATAAGGGTTGGTCGGTGTTATAGCAGGAGAGGGTGGTGATGCAGGCAAAATGTCCGGGATGGCGTGCGGCGCTCTTGTTCGTCGTTTTATTCGTCGGAGTGGGGTCCGGTTCCGCGTTTGGGAACGTTGATAAGCACGCGTCCCCCGCGTCTTCTCCGCTTCCCTATCCACAAGCCCTCCGACCCCAGGTCGAGTTCTGGACCAAGATTTTCGCCACCTACTCGGAATACCAGGTCGTCATCCACGACGCGGTCTATTTGGACAAGGTGTACGCCGTCCTCGATTTTCGGCCGCTCTTAAAAAAGCATGGCGAGGCCAAGGCCCGTAAGCTGAAATCCAAGCGGACGAAGCAGGAGCTCAAAAAAATCCGGGCCGCCCTGCGTAAACTCCATAAACACGGTGCCAAAGGGCGAACGCTGAGTAGCCGCGAGAGAAAAATCCGCTCCCTCTTCAAAAATGTCAAAGAACGCCACAAGTTCCGCAAGGCCGCGGCCAAAGGGCGACTGCGGGCACAGTCCGGGATACGGGAGCGCTTTCAAGAGAGCCTGCGCCTGTCTGGCCGCTATCTGCCCAGGATGGAAAAGATATTCCGTCAAAAAGGACTCCCGGTTGTCCTGACTCGCCTGCCGCTGATCGAGTCTTCTTTCAATATTGAGGCCTATTCAAAAGTCGGTGCGGCCGGCATCTGGCAGTTCATGCCCGCGACCGGGCGCTTGTTCCTGACGATTAACCATGTGGTTGACGAGCGCCTCGACCCGCTTATTGCCACCCGGGCTGCCGCCGATTTGCTCAAGTCAAATTATGACAAGCTGCAAACCTGGCCGCTGGCGGTCACGGCCTATAACCATGGCCCGGCCGGGATGGCACGCGCCGTTCGGAAGGTCGGCACACGCGATATTGCTACCATTATCCGCCGTTACAAAAGCCGGACGTTCGGGTTTGCTTCACGGAATTTCTATGCCGAGTTGCTGGCGGCCATTGGGGTTGAGAAAAACAGCGCCAAATACTTCGGTCCCATCAAACGCGACCCTCTCCTCTGGTATGATGAAGTCGAGGTCAAGCATTTCGTCTCGCTCGAAAATCTGGCCAGGGCTGCCAACACCAGTACTGAGCGGCTAGTGGCGCTCAACCCGTCCTTTAGGCGACTGATTCGGAATGGGAAACTCCACGTCCCACGCGGCCACCGTTTGCGCATCCCGTCCGGCGCGCGGAAGGACTTTATCCGGCGTTACGCTGCGCTCAGCCCTGAGGCGAAGGCTGACCAACAGGTTGCTGCTTTTGCTTTTCATAAGGTCCGGCGCGGGCAGACGCTGGGCGGTATTGCGCAGCGCTATGGGACGAGCGCTCGGACCCTGCAACGCCTGAACGGACTCAGAAGCGCGCATTTCATCCGCGTCGGACAACGTCTGCGCGTCCCCCTGAAAGGGAAGGGTCGGCGGCCGGCAGCCCGGTCCGTCCAGGTGGCGCAAGCTACCTCGCGGGACGGGACCCATATCGTGCGTCCGGGCGAATCGCTCGGCAAGATCGCCCAGCGTTATCGAACGAGCGTGGCGGCCCTGCAGCGGCTCAACGGCATCAAAAACGCCGCGCTGATACCGGTCGGAAAAAAACTGCGGATCTCGGCCAGTGCACCCGATAAGACCAAAGCACGGTATGTCAAACACCGGGTCCGCCCAGGCCAAACACTGGGCAGCATTGCCCGCCGTTACGGCACAAAGGTGTCCATTCTCAAGCGTCTGAATGGCGTGAAGAACGTCAGACGCCTGCAAATCGGCCAGGTGTTGCGCATTCCAACGGGCTGAAGGACGGCCTTGCTGTATTCTGCCCTCTTTTTTGTCATGATTGAGCCACTGTTGGCTGACTGCCCTATCGGAGGTGTTTGATGAAACTCAAGGTTGTACTCGAACCCAGTGAAGAAGGTGGCTACACGGTCTATGTACCTAGCCTGCCCGGATGTATCAGTGAGGGAGAGACAAAAGCCGGGGCCTTAGAGAATATCAAGCAAGCAATCGAACTCTACCTCGAACCAGTTGATGATGACCTCTCTTATGGAAGTAGGGCGGAGATTCTGGAAGTAGCAGTATGACCAAGGTCCCCAGCCTTGGATACGAAAAAATTATTGTTGCTCTTAAACGCGATGGCTGGGTGGTCGTTCGGCAAAAGGGGAGCCATATCAGGCCTCACAAGCACACCCGCAATGAAGTCTTGAAGCTGACGGTTCCTGCACATCGACCCCTCAAACGCTCCACTTTATCTCATATACTGAAGCAGGCCCGCTTAACTGTTGACACGCTCAACGAACTGCTTTGACATATTTGCTAGTCGCTTCAACGTATTCCCCGTCAAGTTCGCCGCCGGTACTCCGATTCACCCACTCCTCACCAGTATGTTACGATTTGAGCCGCATACGAAAGGGAGGCCGTGTGGGCTATTACCCTGTTTTTCTCGATTTGGACCAGACACGCTGTCTGGTCGTTGGCGGGGGGACGATTGCCGAGCGTAAGGTAGAGGCGTTGCTTGCAGCCGGCGGAGAGGTGGCGCTTATCAGCCCTGAGCTGACAGCCGCTCTGCATGCCCTTGAAGCCGCCGGGCGGCTGACAGTGCAGCAACGCTCCTATCAACGGGGAGACCTTGACACTGTTGCGCTGGTGATTGCGGCTACGGATGACCCTGCCTTACAGCGGCAGATTGCCGCGGATGCCAAACAGGCCAATATCTTATGCAATATCGTCGATCAGCCTGCATTATGCTCGTTTATTGTGCCGGCAGTGGTACAACAGGGCGACCTGACGATTGCGGTTTCCACCAATGGGGCAAGTCCTGCTCTGGCAAAGAAGATTCGGCAAGACCTGGCTGAACAATTCGGTCCGGAATATGCGGTCGCGCTTCGGTTGTTACGCCGGATTCGTGAACGCCTGATACACGAACACCGCAGTGCGAAAGACCGCCAGCGTCTGTTGACCGGCCTAGTCGAATCCTCCCTGCTGGACTATCTTCGAGACCGCCAAACCGATAAATTAAACACACTCCTACAGCAGACGCTGGGGGAGGCGTATACCCTGGAGCGTCTCGCCTTTTCGTGGTGAGTGACCGTATGGAAGTCTGGCTGCTGACACTGACACTGCTGTTGTACCTGCTCAGCACGGCGAGCTTTATTGCCGGGCTGTTTTCCGCTTGGCCCGTCGTGCGAACGGTAGCGCCGGGTTGCTTGCTGGCCGCCTGTGTATGCCATGCCGGCGCTATTGCGGTCCGGTCTCTCACGGTGGGCTATTTTGCGGTCACAAATATGTATGAAGCCCTCTCCTTTTTTGCCTGTCTCACTGCGGCAATGGGGCTGCTGGTACAGTGGCGGCTGCCCGTTTCCATTTTGGGCGCTATTGTGAGTCCCATTGGGTTCATCCTGACCCTCGGCGTGTATGTCTTTTACACCCAGGCGGGGGCGCTGCCGCCGACGCTGCAAAGCGCCTGGCTGCCCATTCATGTGACGGCCGCCTATCTTGGGTATGCCGTCTTTGTCGTTGCCTGTAGTGCGAGTCTGGTCTACCTGGTTCAAGAAAAGCACCTCAAACAGAAAAAAGCCTCTTCGTTTCTCCGCCGCTTGCCTTCGCTGGAAACCCTCGATCATCTGAACTACCGCTCCCTGGCCTGGGGTTTTCTCCTCTTGACCCTCGGGCTGTTAAGCGGTGCGGTCTGGGCCGGGTATGCCTGGGAACACTTCTGGATATGGGAGCCGCGGCTCATCTTGTCCGTGCTGACCTGGATTTTCTATGCGCTGCTGCTCCACTACCGGAGTGCCGGCTGGCGTGGCCGGCGGGCGGCAACGCTGACGATTGTATGCTTTGCCGTGCTGGTGGTCTCCTTTGTTGGGGTCCAGTTTTTTCCCGGACGACACGGAGGTCAATTTGGCTAGTCTTGTCCAGCCGGCCTCCTCGCTCATGGTGGTCGGCCTCAACCACCATACCACGCCGGTCGAACTCCGGGAGCAGCTCGCTTTCAATGACGGCGCTTTGGATGCGTCTTTACCGCGGCTCGTGGATACGGAGACCATCCGAGAGGGGGCCATTCTCTCCACCTGTAACCGCGTTGAGGTGGTGGCCCATACACCGAATCTGAATGCGGCGAATGAGAAGATTTGCACGTTTTTAGCCGAAGAACAGCGCGTGGCGCTGCCCCGCTTTGTGCCCTACCTCTACACCCACGTTAACCAGGAAGCCGTCAGCCATTTGTTTCGCGTTGCCTCAAGTCTCGATTCTCTGGTGGTCGGTGAGCCCCAGATTTTGGGGCAGGTAAAAGACGCCTATAACACGTCTTCCGCGCTTGGCACCTTGGGAACGGTGTTGCACCGCTGTTTTCACAAGTCGTTCTCGGTTGCCAAACGGGTGCGAACCGAGACCAGCATTGCGGCCAAAGCGGTGTCGGTGAGCTCGGCGGCCGTTGATCTGGCCTGTACGATTTTTGACCGTCTGGAAGACAAGACTGCCATGGTCATTGGTGTGGGCGAGATGGGCGAACAAGCCGTTCGTCATCTGCGCGGACGAGGGATCGGCACCATCATGGTGACCAATCGCACCTTTCGTCGCGCGGTTGAACTCGCCCGGACCTGCAATGGAACCGTCGTGCCGTTTGATCAACTGGACAAACACCTCCACCTCACCGACGTGGTGATAGGCTCCGCCGGCAGCCCGCACTATGTACTGCATTCCGGTATGATCGAAGAGGCGCTTGAAGAACGCAAACGCAGTCCCATGTTTCTGATCGACCTGGGGGTGCCGCGCAACTTTGATCCGCGTTTGAACAACCTTGACAATGTCTTTTTGTACGACATTGATGATCTGGAGCAGGTGGTTGAAGATCATAAAGGGGAGCGCCAAGTTGAGGCTGTCAAAGCCGAAGCCATTGTGGCCGAGGAAGTAGAAAAATTCTGGCGCTGGTTTGTCAACCAAGAAGTGACTCCCACGATTGTGGCGCTCCGGGAACAGGCCGAGTTGATCCGTACGCGCGAAGTGGAAAAGACCCTGGCCGGACTTGCCGATCTCTCACCCCAGACAAAGGAATCGATCGAAGCCCTCACCCGTTCCCTGACGAACAAGCTGCTCCATCCACCTCTGGCGTATCTCAAACAGCGCCACCACAACAGTGCCGAGCGTGAAGCTGAATACGCTCAAGAGGTCGCCTCGCCTCATGTCATCCGTCAAATCTTCGGTCTTGACGCCCACGAAGAATAGGCAATAGCCGCTCGTAGGTCATGCGCACAATCATCCGGATTGGAACGAGAAGCAGCCCCCTTGCGCTGTGGCAGGCGCAGTGGGTGAAAGATCGGCTGGAGCAGCAGTGGCCGGCCCTCAGGGTTGAGCTGGTTCCCGTCAAAACCTCGGGAGACAGGTTCCAAAACATCTCCTTATCCCGTATTGGCGGCAAGGGGCTGTTTGTCAAGGAAATCGAAGAGGCGCTTCAGGCGGGCCGAGTTGATCTGGCGGTCCACTCGGTCAAAGACGTACCGGCCGTCTTGCCTGCCGGACTCACCCTGAGTGTGATTCCGCAACGGGAAGACCCACGGGACGTCCTGATCACGCCCAATGGGGCAACCCTGGACGAGCTGCCCGCGGGCACCCGAGTCGGGACGAGTAGCCTGCGCCGTCAGGCTTTATTGCTCCATCTCCGGCCCGATCTCAACATCGCCATGCTGCGCGGCAATGTCGAGACTCGCTTGCGCAAACAGCGTGACGGAGAGGTCGATGCGACGATTCTAGCCGCGGCCGGCCTCAAGCGGCTCGGTCTCATGCCGGCACGGAGCCATATCCTGGATGAGCGGGTCTTTGTCCCGGCCGTCGGACAGGGGGCACTCGGCATCGAAACGCGCGCCGAAGCCGATATTGAAGCACTTCTCCGGCCGCTGCATCATGTTGAAACCGCGCTGGCCGTCACGGCCGAGCGGGCGTTCTTGGGTCGGATGGGTGGCAGTTGTCGCACACCACTCGCGGCCCAGGCCACCGCCCGGACTGAAGGTGTCACGCTGGTGGCCCTGATCGCCAGCCCGGACGGACAAGTCGTGCTGCGCGGGCAGGAACACGGTCCTACCGAAACCGCTGAGCAGCTGGGTATCCGGCTGGCTGAGCGCCTGTTGGTTCAGGGCGGGAACGAGATCTTGGCTCGGTTGGAGCAGGAAGGCTGATATGCCGACTGGGAAGGTATACTTGGTCGGAGCCGGGCCGGGCGACCCCGGACTGCTGACCCTCAAAGGCAAACGCTGCCTCGAACAGGCCGATGTTATCATCTACGACTATCTGGTCGATATCCGCCTGCTGGATTATGTCCGGCCCGAAGCCACCCTGCTCTACGCCGGAAAACGGGGGGGGGGTCGAGCCGTTCCGCAGCAGACCATTAATACCCTCATGCGTGAGCACGCCGCGAACGGCAAAGTCGTCACCCGGCTCAAGGGTGGTGACCCGCTGCTGTTCGGTAGAGGCGGTGAAGAGGCGGAGGAGCTGGTAGCGGCCAATATCCCGTTTGAAATTGTTCCTGGGGTCTCCTCGGCTACTGCCGTGCCGGCCTATGCCGGCATTCCCTTGACCCATCGCGATCATGCCTCCGCAGTGGCGATCGTTTCCGGGCATAAAGAGGTGTGGGAAACCGCGCCCCACCTGAACTGGGCCACCCTGGCTGGAGTGGGCGGAACCCTGGTTTTTCTGATGGGGACGCGACAACTGCAAAACAATATGCAACGTCTCATGGAGTTCGGCCTGCCTGCCGAGACCCCGATTGCGCTGATTCGATGGGGGACAAAGGCTGACCAGGAAGTGCTCACCGGAACGGTTGGGCGCATTGCCGAGCAGGCCGCCGCCCGGGGCTTTGAACCACCCGCGGTGATTGTCGTCGGCGACGTGGTCCGACTCCGCGACCGGCTGCACTGGTTTGAATCAAAACCCCTCTTTGGCAAACGCATTGTGGTTACCCGTCCTCGGACTCAGGCGAGCCGTTTTGCCGACCTGCTTGAACAGTATGGGGCAGAGGTCTTTCGTTTTCCGCTGATCGAAACGGTGCCGCCGGAGTCCTCTGCCGCCCTGGATGCTGCCCTGGATGCCTTGGCAGGTTATGACTGGCTCGTCTTTACGAGTGTGAATGGTGTGCGCTATTTTTTTGAGCGTTTGCAAGCCCGGCAGCGCGACATCCGCCGCCTGGGAGATATCCGTATTGCCGCGATTGGGCCGGAAACCGCGCGTTCGATCCAGGCCCGCCACCTCCGGGTTGATGCCATGCCACACGAATATCAGGCAGAGGCACTCATACAGGTGCTCAAAGCAGAAAAGGCGCGGCGCATCCTTTTGCCCCGCGCTGCCGAGGCCCGGGCCATTTTGCCCCAGGAACTGCGTGCGTCCGGCGCCCAGGTTGACGAGATCGCAATCTATCGCACCATCCGGCCCCGGAACCGAGACGAAGCGCTGCGTGATATGCTACGCGCCGGGCAGGTTGATCTGCTGACGTTTACCAGTTCCAGCACGGTCCGAAACTTTATGGCGTGTCTGTCTGGAGACGATAGTGCCGCTTTACTGGGTCATGCCCGGATCGGCTGTATTGGACCGATCACCGCCGCGACCGCCCAGGAATACGGCTTGACCGTGGCGGTCCAGCCGTCGGCATATACGATTCCGGCTTTTGTTGAGGCCATCCTTGCATATTTCCGTACAGAGAATAATACAATGAAGTGATTGGAGTCCCACGTTATGTCTTTTCCTATCCACCGACCACGCCGCCTGCGACGCAACGAGAATCTGCGTCGGATGACGAGAGAAACACATCTGCGGGTTGATGACCTGATTATGCCGCTATTCATCGTGCCCGGTACGAGGGTGGAAAATCCGATTGGGGCTATGCCCGGTATTGCCCAACTCTCGGTTGATCGGGCCGTAGAAGAGTGCAAGCAGATTCGAGACCTCGGGATTCCCGGCGTGATCTTATTTGGTATCCCGGATGAAAAGGACGCGGTCGGATCTGACGCGTATAGCGACAACGGCATCATCCAACGCGCCTTGCGCGCGCTCAAAGAAGAAGTGCCCGGACTCACGCTGATCACCGACGTCTGCTTGTGTGAGTACACCGACCACGGACATTGCGGCCTGATCAAAGGCAACGATGTCGATAATGACGCCACGCTTGAACTCCTGGTAAAAGAGTCGCTCTCGCATGTCCGAGCCGGGGCAGATATGGTCGCGCCGTCTGACATGATGGACGGCCGGGTCGGGGCTATTCGTCAGGCGCTCGACCAGCAGGGCTTTCCGCATATTCCGATTATGGCCTATGCGGCGAAATTTGCGTCCGGCTTTTATGGTCCTTTCCGCGAGGCGGCAGAATCGACGCCGCAGTTTGGGGATCGACGCTCCTATCAGATGGACCCGGCCAATGGAGACGAAGCGATTCGGGAAGTTGCCCTTGATATTGAAGAGGGGGCGGACATTGTAATGGTCAAACCCGCGTTGCCGTACCTCGATATTATCCGCCGGGTCAAGGAGAAATTCGACCACCCGCTCGCCGCCTATAACGTGAGTGGGGAATACGCTATGCTCAAAGCCGCAGCCCTGAACGGCTGGCTGGATGAGGAGCGCGTCATGCTCGAAGCCCTGACGAGCATCAAGCGAGCCGGGGCCGATCTCATCCTGACGTATTTCGCCAAGGACGCGGCGCAAATACTGGAGAAGGGCCGGACCGCGTAACCTCATAAGAGCGTGCCCGTCTTTCGTGTGACCTCATCGAGAAGAGTTCGTCATGTCCCAAAAGAAAAAGAAACCGGCTGTCGTGTCTGCGCTCGACGCGCTCCGCCGGGTGCGGAAAGAACTCCCGCCACCGGTTCGCCAGCAAGAGGATGAAAAAAAATATCATCGTCCGGTTGCCCGGCGGGAGGCTAGAAAAGAGATTGAGCGCTCCAGGCAAGAGGAGTAGAGTGCACGGAACGAAGACGGATATGCGCAAGAGGAGGTAGTCTCTCATGCTGTGGAAGAAACAAGCGATCGTGACGGTGGCAGCCGTTCTGCTCCTGGCTCCTGTGGCGGTCGCCGGCGACAACTATGATGATTTTGAGGATACCCATCCGCTTCGGATTGTCTCCTACCCGGTCCACGCGGTCGGCTATCTGCTTGAGCGACTGGTCGCGCGGCCGCTCCATGCGCTCGTATCGCAGCCGAAGCTTGAGCCGATATTCGGTCATGATAAGCACCCGTTTGATTTTGATGAACAGATTCGGGAAGCGCCGGCCCCGACCGAGTATAACCCTGGCTGATGCCGCCGTCCCGCGTCGGACGGATCGAACGCATCGCACGTCAGACAGCCCAAATCCAGAAGGAGGGTCCTGGTATGAAACAAAAACTCGCAGGCGAATACGTCCACGTTGATTCAGTCGGCTGGCAACCGTTTCCCGGAGAATTTTCGGCTGGGGGTATTCGGTGGAAGCTGTTGCACGTCTCTCCGGAGATGGGCGCCTGGACGGCGATTTTTGATTGTCCGAAGGGTTCCTCGTTTGCCCGGCATATTCATGTCGGGCCGGGTGAATATTTCCTGACCAAAGGCAAAATGGAAGTCCGCGGCGGCACGGGCGACGGTGGAGCGACGGCAGTGGCCGTCGGCTATGGTTACGAGGCCTGTAATGCCCGGCACGACCAGACCAATTTTGTCGAAGACAGTGAGTTCTATATGACCTTCCTCGGCCCGCTCCAATTTATTGACGAGGATGGCAATACCCTGGCCGTCGTGGGCTGGGAACAGGCCGACGGATTGTGGGCACAGCAGAGCGGACAAGCGTAGCGGAGTCGCTGTAACGCCTCATTCCCACGGAGCACGCCACGACCGACGTTTACTGGGGTGGCTGATTACTCCTTCGGGAAAACGCGGTAAATCGTCTATCGTATCAAAATACGAGGCCTTGGATTCGTACCAAATGTGGACTGTTGGCCGAACGGCCTCAGAATTGTCAAGAATATAAGGATTAAAAGAGACAAAGTCCTGTCGGTCCGTTGGAGCCACGCTATAACGACCGAACAGGCCACAGCCGCAGGTAGAACAGAAATAGCGCGCCCAGTTCTCAGATGAACGGAACATCGACGGCGAGCCCTGAGTAAGACGAAAGGAGCGAGCAGGAGCACTCGCCCAAACGATGGCCGGTGCTCCGCTGAGTCGGCGACAGATAGAGCAATGACAATACCCCGCATCAAAAATATCTGAGACTTCAAACCGGATATCGCCACAGTAACAGCCGCCCTGAAACGCATTGTTCACAGTATCTCTCCTTTGACATCTATTACGAGCCTCAAGCCTTGTGACTTGCTTTTCAGCAGATCGATATGGATACGGGTGTCAGCCAAGGGTATCAGTCCCACGTGCCATACTGCAGCGCTCCCGTGCACACGACCTCACCATGGCCCGGAACGATCTCCCCAATAGGATAGGCATACTCGCCGCAGCCCTGGATATGCGCTACGACCTCGGCGACGTGGGGTTGCTGACACACGACGGCGATCCCTACTCCCAGGTTGAACGTCCGGAGCATATGTTCATCAGAGATTGATCCGCGCTGTTTGATCACACCGAATACTGGCTTGACTTGATAGGTAGAGAGATCAATTACGGCGTTACAGTTGGATGGCAGGATACGATTAAGATTCTCTTGTATTCCTCCTCCAGTGATATGAGCCATGCCGGTAATAAAATCCGTCTGGAAGAGGTTTTTGAGGGATTGGTAGTAACAGCGGTGCGGTTCCAAGACGAGGTCCAGAAATGGACGATTGTCTATCTGTTGAGTCAGGAGTTCAGGATTTTGGGCTATCAGGTCCCGGATAAGGGTATAGCCATTGGTATGTGGACCGGATGATTGAACAGCAACAACTATGTTACCAACCGTAATGTGAGAGCCGTCAATAATCTGGTCCCGTTCGACAATACCAACAACGTTCGATCCGAGAATATATTTGTCCGCGTCCAGTATTCCCGGTTGTTCCGACGTTTCTCCGCCTGTCAGCACGCAACCCTGCGCTTCGCAGGCAGCAGCGCAGGCGGCAACAATACGCTTGACCGTAGACCCGTCGATTTTGCCACACACAATCAGGTCTTGAACGGCGAGCGGCTTCGCGCCCATGACAATGCAGTCGTTGATAAGATGATTAATCATGTCATGGCAGACCGACTCCACGCGATCATGCGCGAATGCCAAGACTTGTTTGCTACCGGGCTCTTCTGTTTTCAGCACAAGGACCGGATTGGTGTAGGTGCTGAGGTCCAGTAAAAACAAAGAGGAAAAAGCGCCAACTGTATTGAGCAGACGTGCATCTTTACCATCAATGAGCTCAGAGAACCCCGCTTTTGTTTGGTTCGCCAAGTCAACGTTGACACGGTATTTCACATTTCATCCTGTGTAAGAAGTCATTCTTTCCCTGGGCAACTCCTCATGTATCATAAGTGCGTTATGATGGAGCCAGACAAGTTAATTCCTGGTAGATCGTAGTGGTGAGAAGCTAAGCGGCCCATTTCTTTGAAAGACTCCACGTGCATGTCCACAGAACCGCTCGACGGCGGCCCGATTGGGAGTCTCACCAGCCTGAAGCATTGCTGCCTGGAGATACGGCCCTGGCTTGTCGGAAATATTCTTCAGGTTCTCCCAACTCGGCTGTACAACGAAATGCAAATGTTGCGGCTGCCACTCAGCATGAGACCACAAGCAAACGTATACTTGGCTTGGTTGGAGAAGTTCAGAAACGACCTGCGACACCTCGTGGAGTAGCGGCCCCATCTCTGCTGTCTCTTGGCTGGTGAGTTCCCATAAATGCAGGCAGTGTCGCAAGGGTTTGACGATAAGCGTCCCAACGCCGAAGGGTCCAGTACAGTGTTCGACAACCCAGTGCCGCGTGCGATGAATGCGTCCGCCTGGAAGGTCTTTTTGGCCCTGAGTCAGTTGACAGGCGTAGCAACCCATACAAAGCTCCCTTTTGCACCGAGTGTATCTGTAGTTGATCCTATGGCTAATTGACCCTATCTGAATCTAACTGAGGATAAACAGGGGACTGTATGAATCGCGCCGAACGCCGACGGCAAGCCAAGGCCACAAAGAAGAAACCGACTGGAGATGAGAAACCATCCACTCCACGGTTGGATATTGCCCAGATTAAGAGCCAACTCCAGCAGGCGACTTCGCCTCAGGAGGTGCAACAGTTTATCGGACAGCTCCGTGAACACGGGCTGCCCCAGGCCGGAGGCGAAGAGTTGATTGCCTACGCTGCGCAGTACCATGAGGCGCTTGCTGCTCTGGACAGTGATGACGAGGTAGCGTCCGTAGCACTCCTGGTGAACTCTGCGCACGCCTGGGCGGACGACCGAATCGACCAATCGCCTGATCGTGAGCGGCGTGCGTGTCGAGCAGGCTGCGCCTTTTGTTGTTATTTGCCGGTGGTGTTGGCCAGCGCCGCCGAGGTAGTCTATCTGGCAGACTGGCTCAGGGCCGACTGTACGCCTGAAGAGTTGGCAGCCGTGCGGAGCAGGCTGGAAGCTCGGTGCGAGCAGAGCACGAGCAGTTCACCAGACCAGAAGCGACTCCCCTGTGCCCTGCTCCAGAACGATACATGTATGGCCTATGACGCCCGCCCGTTCAAATGTCGTGGCTGGAACTCTATGCGCCTTGAGGCGTGCGAACGGGCCTATGGGCAAAGCCAGGCCACAACGAAAGTGCCGGTTGATACCTTCGCCTTTGTCATGGGGAATGCGGTGCTGAACGGCCTGAGTGACGCCACGCAGCACGCTGAGCTTGATGGCGGAGCGTATGAACTCAACGCGGCCTTACTCCGCGCCCTCGACCTGCCGGACGCAACCCTCCGTTGGCGAAACGGTGAACGGCTTTTTGATCCAAGTCGTCGCTAAAAAAGCTAGATCAAAGCAGGCCTCTTCTGTATGCTGGTCGTATGTTTGTCTGACCAGGGCATTATGACCGGGTCGGGTAATGAGCGAGGAGAAAGCCATGAGGGAAACGGTATCGAAATCTCAATTTAAGCCTCACGCGCTCGAATATCTTCGACAAGTTGAGAAAACGAGAACCCCCCTGATTATCACAGACCGAGGCCGTCCCGTTCTCAAACTTGTTCCCTATACAGAGGACCCTGATGAGGTATTAAAAGAGCTGCGAGGTTCAGTCTTGAAATACGAAGAGCCAACCGGGCCTGTTGGATTGGAAGACTGGGAAACACTCTCGTGATTCTGCCATGTAAGGACTGTATGGTGAACTGTGTGAAAACCTGCCGTGCCGGGTTCTACTCCCGCACCGCGAACACCCACAGCACCCCGCCCTGCGGGACGTGCGTCTTGGTGCCGTAGAAGGTATTCAGCATCTCCTGTTTCCGCTCTGCATCCACGCCCCAGCCCGACAGCACGGCAACATACTGCACCCCATCGACCTGGTACGTTGTGGGAACGCCGGTCACCCCGGAATTTGTACGTTGCTGCCATAAGACCTGGCCGGTCTTGGCGTCAAAGGCGCGGAAGTAGCGGTCATTGGTCCCACCCATAAAAACAAGACCACCGCCAGTGGTGAGCACCGGCCCCCAATTGTGACTCTTAAAGGTGGAGGTCCAGACTTTTTTGCCCGCATTCAAATCCCAAGCCTGGAGTTCGCCAATATGGTCTTTGGCGTCCGGATGGGGTAGCAGTTCAAAATCGTCGGGGAACGCGACCCCCATATAGAGCTGACCGGGCCGATAGGTTTCTTTTCGGCCAGTCAGTGCACCGCACAGGTTCTCGTTGGCCGGGACATAGAGCAGGCCGGTCTTGGGATTATACGCCGCCGGCGGCCAGTCCTTACCGCCCCACGAGGACGGGCAGTACTCGGCGCGTCGTCCGATACCGGGGATCTTCGTGGTATCGTATTCAGGTCGGCCCGTTTCAGGGTCAATGCTTTTGAAGACATTCTGGCGGACAAAGGGCTGGGCTTCCACGAAATTGATGGCGTCTGCGCTCCGTTCCAGCGTCCATAGATAGCCGTTGCGCGCAGGGTGCACCAAGCCCTTAAAGGTCCGGTCGCCCTTTTTGACATCGATCAACAGCGGTGCGGACACCTCATCCCAATCCCATGAGCCGTTCCAGTGGTATTGATGGTGCGCCTTCAGCTCACCGCTGTCCGCGTCCAGGGCGATGACCGAAGTCGAGTACAGATTATTCCCCGGCCGGGCCTCACCCATAAATGGGCCGGCATTCCCGGTTCCCCAGAAGGTGAGATTGAGGTCCGGATCATAGCTGCCGGTCACCCAAATCGACACCCCGCCGGTCTTCCAGCTCTCGCCCGCCCAACTCCCGTGGCCGGGCTCTCCCGGTCCGGGAATGGTATGGGTTTTCCAGATGGATTTGCCGGTCTCGGCATCCAGGGCCTGGATAAAACCACGGATACCAAACTCTCCGCCCGACATGCCGACAATGATTTTGCCATTCACCGCCAAGGGAGCCAGGGTCATATAATAACCGGACAAATAGTCTTCGAGTTCTTCCTCCCAGACCACTGCGCCCGTTTTTGCGTCCAGGGCGACCACACAGGTATCGACCGTCCCGAAATAGACCTTGTCACCGTACAGGGCGACGCCACGATTGGTCGGATGTAACTGGAACAGGTCTTCGGGCAATTCACGCTCATAGCGCCACAACAGGTCGCCCGTCTTGGCATTAAAGGCAAAGACCTGATTTTCGGGGGAGGTGACGAACATGACGCCGTTGTTCACGATCGGTGGGGCTTGGTGGCCTTCTGTCACGCCGGTCGAAAAGGTCCAGACCGGAACGAGCTTGCCCACATTGGCCGGAGTAATCTGATCCAGGGGACTATAGCCCCAGCTATCATACGTCCCGCGATACATGAGCCAGTTTTCAGGCTCGGGCTGCAACAGTCGTTGTGCGGTCACGGGCGCATATGCCTGTTGGTCTGCATTTACCGGAGCAGGCGTAAACTCGAAGAGACTGACGAGGAAACTCGTGAGGAGGCTGAACGTGATGTATCGCATCTGACGTATCCTTATTTCTTTTTCTTAAAACCGACTTTGCCGATAAACGGTCCTTTGACCGTTAGGAGCCCGTCTCTCACTTCTAGTGGAAGGGACGCCAATGGCTTCGGTGCCGGACCGCCGACCACGCGGCCATGGTTTTTCGGGTCAAAGAACGAGGCATGACACGGGCAGACAAGCTGCTGCGTCGGTCCGATCCATTCGGACACATCACAACCCGTGTGGGTACACACGGCTGAGTAACACACGAGCCCGTCCAGTGCGCGCTCGCGCGTCTTTTTACTCAATTCTTCCGGGTTCAACCGGATCAAGAGCACCTGATTGAGCCGAAACCGGTTGCGCACCGTGTCGGTCGCCGGGTCCTTGGGATAGGCGAACTCCGGGCGCCCGCCGAATGAGATGTCTTGTGGGGTGATGGGCTGCCCGGCCCGCTCACCAAAGGCGAACACCAGTCGATCTCCGGGTGTCAGCCGCGAACGGCGTGGGTCTTTTTTTCTCGTAGGGTGCGCCCCTCGGTCAAAAATCGGCAGGCCCAGACCCAGTCCAAACAGGCCGGTCAGCAGGGCTCGACGAGTGAGACCTCGGAAGGCCGTTTTGTGCACGGCCCGGTGTAACGAAGGCAGACAATTGACGCGCACCATCACTGTTCCTCGCCGCAACCTTCTACTGGCGCGGAACGGAGCAGTCAACGGGATGGAGGGACAGAGAGGTAGGGGGCTATTCGATGTGCTGTCCCCTCCAAAGGAGGGGACAGCAGTGCCTACTGAATTTTATCCGTAAAATTGGGCAGGACCTTGTCGGTCAGCAACTCGAAGCTGTGCATGACGTTCTTGTGCGGCACGAGTTCGTTATAGGTGTAGAGCCAGAAGTACTCGGCCGGCAACTTTTTGAAGATCGCCTCAAACTTGCGGTTCACCGTATCCGGGCTGCCACAAATGGTGAGGCCACGCTCGACCATGGACTCGAACGTATTCGGGATCGTGTTATAATCCTCGTCGAGCCGCATGAGGGCGGCGTTAAAGCCGAACGGCTCAAAAAACTTGGTCCAGATAAAACATCCACTCTCTCTGCCCAGAGCCATGGCTTCTTCGTCCGTGTCTGCCACGATCACCTCACGTACCAGGCCGACGCCTTGACCGAAGTCTAAATTCTTGCCGACTTCAGCCGCACCCGCCTGACAGGCTCGGAACTGACCCGCGCAGATATCCGGGTCACAGACGATAGTCAGTGGAGTGACGTTGTGCTGGGCCGCCCAGCGGACCGAGGACTCTGAAAAGCTAAAAGGCTGAAAGAGGGGCGGGTGCGGTTTCTGATACGGTTCGGGCACAGTGCCAATCTCGGTCAGAATACCTTTGTCATCCACGCCTTGGCCAAATTCGCGGGTCACATTGTGAGCAGGCCAGAAGACATCCTTGGGTGGAATCTGCCAGTGCTTGCCCGAATGACTGAAGGTCGGGTTGGTCCAGGCCTTCATAATAATCTCAAAATGCTCTTGGTAGAGTTCCTTTTTGAGCTCTTCGTACCGTTCCGGGTCGGTGTTGTTGTCGGCCAGGATATCGTAGTGCTGACCCAGGGTATTGACCCAGCGCGGCTGATAGCCGCGGGCAAAGCCAACAAAGGCTCGGCCTTTTGTGACCTGGTCGAGAATGGCGGTGTCTTCAGCCACGCGGATAGGGTTCTGGCAGGGGAGGACCAGGCCGAGTTGTCCCAGCCGGATGTTCTCGGTCTGCATGCCGAGATACAGGTCGAGCATGAGAGGATTGGTCGAAACCTCTTCGCCTTCGATATGGAAGTGGTGTTCGGTGAAGCCGATGCCATAGTAGCCGTGCGCATCGAGATACTGAGCCTGTTCGGACAGATTGCGCAGCATGCGCTGGTACAGGTCTGTCCGCCGACCAGCCATACCGGCTTGCAGCTCACTCTTATTGCCAATCGCGGGAAGATAGAAAACACCGAATTCCATAAGTCACTCCTTGCTGTGAATGTCTGCCCGTGGGGAAGTTTGAGAAGCGGAGGTGAAAAATGAGGGAGCCAAAAGGCCCCCTACCGTGTTCGTTAATCTACACTTCAGGTGGAAAGAAAACCAGCGTCCGCGTCTCAATGCTCTCCCGAGCCGGCGCATCCGGCGGAGAGGTCGGATCTTCAAATGCCGAATGCGCGGTAAAACGCGCCCGCCCGTCGGTGGCCGAGTCGTAGCACTTGAGCAGCATGGCCTCGTCGCGCTCCATCTGCGGGAAATAAAACCAGCGGTGGTTGGGGTTATGGGAGACCGAATAGACCTCACCGGTCCGGTCTTCGTATTTCAGGTCGGTTTCGTTAAAGTCGTCCTGCGTCATGCTGGCGGCGTCACACACGGCCAATGGCGCGTCCTGCACCGGACCGCGAATCGGTCGCCAGACATTGATGACGGCAAAGCGATGTTGCAACCACTCTTCGGCTTCTTCGGCCGGTAACAGGTCACGCACCCGCTGCGGACCGGACTTGAGGGTATAATCGTTGTGGGCAAACTTGACCGGCTCGCGGGCGCCATTCTCGCCACGGGCGCACATCGGGGCGCAGCGCACGTTGTGGTCAAAGACGTGGACCTTCTCGGCGTCGGTCATTTTTTTAATCAGCTCGACAACCTCAGGATAATAGACCGCTTTGACTTCTTCGGCGTCATAAAAGTTTTTGACCGCGGTTTCATGCGGCGTAAAGGTGATGCCCTGCTTATCGAGTGAGATTTCGTCCAGGTGTTCACGGGCATTCTGAATCGCCATGGTGTGTTTGACCTGGGTGGTGTTCCGCTGGGAGACACCGGCGGGCGGGGTACACAGGTAATAGGTCGGTTTTTCTTGCATGCCTTCAACATCGAGATAACTCATTGGGGCGTTGACATGTGATGAGGTTTTCATAACGGCCTCCCTTGTGTTGCTCCTCAGTAACGTGGCGACACGATTATAGCGGCCTCGTTACTCTTGTACAGGCGGCTTTCACCATAAAAACTCAGTAGCAGCTTACCGAGGAAGTCCGTACGCCTCGCCACGGGCCAGGAATTCAGTCACATCATTGGCCATGAGCAGAATATCGTGCGTCTTGCCGGCCCGGTCTTTGACTTCGTCGCGTAAAATCGCCTCCGCCCGAAAGCCAAGCTCTTCGAACACGGTGCGTGCTCCGGTTTGATCCAGCGTCATGCGCGCGGCGACTTTCTGGATACCCAGAGAGAGCGCGACGTTGAACGCCTCGCGGGTCAACAATCGGCCCAGGCCCATCTTGCGGGCGTCTGGGGCAATCAGGACCCGGATTTCCGCCACATGACGCGACCAGTCAAAGTCATTCCGATACAGGGTCGCATAGCCCAGAAGCTGGGTCTCGCTTTCTGCGAGCAGGGTATACATTTTTTCACTGGCGATATCGTGCAACCAGCGGTCTATGGATGATTGTTGGGTAATATCCCGGCGCAAAAACATCAGGTCGTGATAGGGGAGACGTTGGGCGAAATCCAGCATCAGTGGCCCATCGTCCGCGCCCATCATACGCAGGCTCAGGACGGTATCTCTGACCTCAACGGTTTTGGGAAAACCTTCCACGTTATTCTCCTCTTGTTGACTTTGCTGTGTGATCGCTCTCTCAGACTGAACGGTGTGACAGCCAGGTATCCAGCTTTGGCCACAGCCGATAGATGGCGTTCCCCCCGGCGACCAGGCTGACATGGCCTCCCTTGAGAACAATTTCAGACTTATCTGAACTGCCCACCAGCTTCACCAAATCCTGCGAGGCAGCAGACGGAACAATATGGTCGTGTTGGGCCGCCACATGCAGAAAGGGAACGGTGATGTTCCCCAGGTCAACCCGGCGGCCGTCTAGCTCAAATGTATTCCGAACGAGTTTATTCTCACGCATAAAGTCGTTGACCAACTGACGGGCGGTCTCCCCCGGAAAAGGGATATGATCCGCGGCCCAGCGGTCAAAGCGCAGGTGGGCGGTGACAAAGGCTTCGTTCTGGACGTTATCGAGCAGCTTCATCTGGCCGGCACTCTTCTGAAACGGGCGCAGCATCTGGATCGAGGCGTCCATCAGTTCCGAGGGGATATTGCCCAGACTATCGATCAGCCGATCGAGATCAAAATGGGCCGGGTCGGTCCAGGTGCGGTAGAGCGCCATGCCGTCCGAGTTCACCGGCGTGGTAAAACACACCAGATTCTTGAGCGGACCGTCAGGATACAGCGCCGCGTACAGCGCCGCCAGAACTCCGCCCAGGCAATAGCCGATAACCGACACATCGGGCTCGCCCGAATCTTCGCCCACCACGGCCACACACTCGGGGATGAAATCGGTCACATAGTCGTCCAGCCTGAGATGTTTATGTTCCCGGCGCGGCACCCCCCAGTCGGTCAGATACACGTCAAAACCCTGGAGCAGCAGATATTCGATAAAGCTCTGGCCTTTGGCCAGGTCGAGAATATAGGGCCGACTGACCAGGGACATCACGACCAGGACCGGGACCCGATACACCTCGGGGCTGAGGGGCCGATAGCGGTACAGCTTCATTGTGCCGCGTGTATGCACGACGTCTTTCGGGGTCGGCCCGACCTCAAGGTCGAGTTCGACCGGGGCCGGCAGGTCCGGGACGTTGCGCTGAATGGCGCGGTCTACCGTTTCCCGCGCTTTGGCTGCAACGTCTTCGTGCGACAGTTGTTGTGCTTGTTGCATGGGTTCTCATCCTTATTCTTCGACGGACGCCTTGGGTTGTTTGGTGCGTTTCGGACGGATGGGGCCGTCGTCCGCAGCCCCGCCCTCATATTCCGCCAGCAGGCGGCGCAGATGCCGAACCTCGACTTGGAGTCCGGCCACGGTATCTTCGAGTTCGCCGACCCGGTCGCTCAGCGCGATAATATCCGTGCGGGATGGGAGGTTGAGGGCGGCCAGGTATTGGGCCATGGATTCGGTAAACATGCGGTGCAGATGCATCGCTTCCTGGACATACTTGCCCGTGGATTGGGCAAACTGATCATTGCCCAGAATACCCGACAGCGCGTCACTCCACTGCTTCTCTGACTTTTGGTACCACTCGCGCCAGGTCCGGAGCGGGTCGAAATTTTGCGTGCCTTCAGTTTTGTCCATACGAACGCTCTCCTTTACGGGCTGGTTGGAGGGGGGCGGGAAAGAGAAGTGGAGGTCAGTGCTGATTTTAGCGGCCACGATAGGAGGCGTGACAAGGATGCACAAGGCGACGGGTGTCACATAGGTGACGGAAAGCGTCGTTTCTCCCAATAATTTGGTGTTTTTGTGATGTGCGTGACAAACCACGCTGTCCCCGATGCTCAGGAAGTCAAGGAGTGGCGGCGTGCGGACGACGAGTGTGGGAACATATGGTAGAGTCGGAAACCTGCTTCGAGAGCGGAACTGGCGGACGCCATGGCAAAAAAGACTACCTCTCCTCCTTCTCCATCTGCCTCACGCGCGGCAACCGATATGATGGAGCAGTACTGGCAGGTCAAGGAACAGTACAAAGACGAACTGCTGTTCTACCGTTTCGGCGATTTCTACGAGATGTTTTTTGACGACGCAGCAATAGCAGCACGTGAATTGGATATCGTGCTGACCGCCCGCGCACACGGCAAAGGCAGCGAAAAGGTCCCCATGTGCGGGGTGCCGCATTATCGCCTGGAGCCGTATCTCACCCGGCTGGTCGAGAAGGGCTATAAGGTTGCGGTGTGTGAACAGCTTGAGGGGTCCCACAAGGGAAAAGGGATTATTCCGCGCGATGTGGTGCGTATTGTCACACCGGGGACCTTGTTTGAATCCGAGAACCAGGAACGAACGCTGGTTGCCGTTTTGTCCGAAAAAGATGCGGTCGGCGTCGCCAGTCTGGACCTGGCGACGGCTGAATTTCTGGTTGCCGAAACGAACGTCTCTGATTTACCCAGCCTGCTGGAGAAGCTCCAACCGCAAGAATTGGTCTGTGTGGCTGGTGAGTCGTGTGATACGGGTTGGAGTCGTCAGGTCTGCCGTACCGAACGCCCGGCCGAGGTGTTTCGTTTTGAACAGGCGCGTGCACTACTCAGCAAGCAGTTTGGTCGCAAGCGCATCGACGCGCTCGTTTTCTCCCATCGGCATGCCCTGTGCGCAGCCGGAGCGTTATTTGCCTATGCGCGAGAAACGCAGCGTGCGTTTCTGCCCCATGTCCGTGCGCCTGAGCCGTATCGGCACGATGCCTTTGTCGTGCTCGACCCGCAGACGCAGCGCAACCTCGAACTGGTGGAAAATGTGTTCGAGGGCTCGTCCGAGGGAACCGTGCTGACCGTACTGGATCACACCACTACTCGGATGGGCAAGCGACGCTTGCGGCACTGGGTGCTGCATCCCCTGCGCGCGGTCGATGAGATTCACACCCGCCAGGAGGCGATCGCCGAACTGAGCCGCCGGCATGAGGTGCGGACAGAGTTGCGGCGTGTCCTCTCCGGCATCCCAGACCTCGAACGTCTGACTTCACGCACTACGTCCGCGATTGCCAACCCGCGAGACCTGGCAGCTCTGAAATCCGCCCTGGTTCGCCTGCCGGAACTCCACGCCGCCCTGACTATGGCCGAGAGCCGTCTGCTGACGACGTCTTATGAAGAAATCGATCTGCTGGACGATGTGACTGACGAGATTGCCCACACCCTTCTTGAAGAGCCGAAACCCACGGCCAAAGAGGGTGGGCTGATTCGGGCCGGCGTCTCTGCCGACCTGGACGAACTGCGGGCGATTCAGACCGATGGAACGGGCTGGCTGGCCGAATATGAACAGCAAGAGCGGGAACGCGCTCAGATTCCCAACCTCAAGGTCGGCTTTAACAAGGTCTTCGGGTATTACGTGGAAATCACCAAGTCGGCGCTCAGCCGGGTGCCCACAAACTACATCCGCCGCCAAACCCTGGTCAACGCCGAACGCTTTGTCACGGATGAACTGCGCGCCTTTGAATCCACGGTGTTGTCCGCGACAGACCGGGGCAATCAGTTAGAATATACCCTCTTTACCCAACTCAGACAGCAGGTCGCCGCTCAGGCCGAGCGGCTGCGCCACACCGCACGCATTATTGGGACCCTCGACGCGCTGGGTTCCCTGGCGGAGTTAGTCGCGAAGAAGGGTTGGATTCGTCCTGAGGTCACCGACGCGTACAAGCTGTCCATAGAAGAGGGCCGGCACCCGGTGCTTGACATGCGCGACACGCAATTCGTGCCGAACGACCTGCGCTTGGATACCAGCCGGCACGTCCTGATCATCACCGGCCCCAACGCAGCGGGGAAAAGTACCTATGCGCGTCAGGCGGCGCTGCTCGTGCTGCTGGCCCAAATGGGGAGTTTCATTCCCGCTCGGGCTGCGACCATTGGGGCCGTGGACCGTATTTTCACCCGGGTCGGCGCGGCCGATTTTCTGGCGCAGGGGTTATCGACCTTTATGGTCGAGATGATGGAGACAGCGAATATCCTGAAGCATGCAACCGAGCGGAGTCTGATTATTCTCGACGAAGTCGGCCGGGGAACCGGCACGACGGACGGCCGCGCCCTGGCCCAGGCGGTCGCCGAAAAGCTGGCCACCCAAGTCCGGGCCAAGACCTTGTTTACCACCCATTATCACGAACTGGCGCCGGTCGCTGACGCTCTGCCCGGAGTGGCCAACGCCCGACTTGAGGTCCGCGAGAACCGGGACGAAGTAAGCTTTCTCTATAAGGTCGTGCCGGGGGCAGCCCAAAAGAGTTACGGCCTGTATGTCGCCAAGCTGGCCGGACTGCCCCCCGATGTGGTCGAGCGGGCCGAGACGTTATTAGCCGAGTTTGAAGCGGAGCAGCCCCCTGCGGGTGGCCAGAAACAGACAGCGGAACAACCCCAGCCGCAGACTGGCCAAGCCGTTGTAGACCGTCTCGCCCAGGTGGACCCGCTGCGGACCACGCCGATTGAGGCGCTGCTGTTGATTGCCGAATTAAAGCGAATGGCTGAGGGAGGAACGGGCACGGAGACCCTCGACAATTGACGCCGTGCCCCGCACAATCACACGGACATCCACAGTCATGCCCATCCGCATCCTTCCCCTTGACGTCCAGCAGAAGATCGCCGCCGGTGAGGTGGTGGAACGACCGGCCAGCGTGGTCAAGGAACTCATGGAGAATGCCCTGGATGCCGGGGCACAGACGATCAGGGTGGAGGTCGAGGAGGCCGGCCGGCGGCTGATTCGCGTTACCGACGATGGTGCGGGCTTGGTCGCGGACGAAGTCGCGCTCGCGTGTGAACGCTTTGCGACCAGTAAAATTCAGCACGACCGCGACCTGACCCGCGTCCAAACCTTTGGCTTTCGCGGGGAGGCCTTACCCAGTATTGCCGCGATCTCACGGCTGCGGCTTTTGAGTCGGCCGCCCCGCGCTCCGCTGGGAGTGGTCGTCAAAAGTGAAGGCGGAGAACTGAGTCCCGTTCAGGAGGCCGGAGCACCGGTTGGGACCTGCGTCGAGGTCGTTGACCTGTTTTACAATACTCCGGCGCGCTTGCAGTTCATGCGCAGTTTGCGGACCGAGTACGGCCACATCATGGGCGCGTTCACGCGCTTTGCCTTGGCGTTCCCGGAGAAAACCCTCTCGCTGTCGTTTGACGGCCGCGAGGTCTACAACTTTCCGTCCGTCCCGTTTCAGGAGCGGGTCGCTGCCTGCTTTGGCAGTGAGACCGCCTCTCGCCTGGAGACGTTTGAGAACACGGGTCTGAACGGTCGTGTCTGGGGATTTCTGGTGACGCAGGAGGAAGCTTGGCGCCGACGCTACTACTTCTTTGTGAATCGACGAGCTGTGCGTAACGCCACCCTGTATCGGGTCGTGCGTGACACCCTCGGCAACGACGGCGGTATGGTATGTCTGTTCGTCGAACTGCATCCCTCCCAACTGAACGTGAATATCCATCCCGCCAAGACCGAAGTGCGTTTTCGAGACGACCCGAGTGTGTATGATCTGGTTCGAGGCGGTCTCCAACGCCGTGCCACGCCAGGCTGGCTTACGGCTTCGCAGGTTGCTGAAGACGGAGTGTCGTATGGAGAAGGACCGTACGCGGGCTTCTCTCCAGTCGGCCAGGTGGAAGCCACCTTCCTGCTGACTTTATCCGAAGGACATTTGTATCTGCTGGATCAACACGCCGCCGAAGAACGCGTGTTGTACGAACGACTCAAAAACGGACAGGTTCAGAGTCGGCCCCTCATCTCGCCTCAAGTCGTCCAACTCTCAGCCGAAGAGCATGCTTTCTTTGATGAGCGGGCTGAAGCCTTTGCCGCGTGTGGTTTCAGCGCCGAACTTTTTGGGCCGCATGTGCTGGCGCTCCGTGCGATTCCTGAGTTTCTCGATCCCAAAACGTCGGGCCTGACCTTCTCTCGTCTTGTCACCCGTGTCCGCACTCAGAAAGAAGACCTGCATCAAGCCCTGTCCTGTCTCGGAGCGATCAAAGCCGGTCAGGTCCTCGACCACGAAGCGCAAAGCCGTCTCCTCAACGCCTGGACCCAAACGACCAATCCCCACGCCTGCGCTCATAACCGCCCGGTGTATTTCCGTCTGTCGCTCGACGAAGTCCGCCGTAAAGTTGGCAGGACAGGCTTGGGCTGTGGGTTTGAGAAAGAAGAAGACTAATGAAGTCAGGATCTCGATACGCATTGGGGGAACCCCCATACGCACGATATTTCTTTCCTGTAGGAAGAGATCTTCTGAAAGATCTGGAGTCGTAAATCCGAACTCTTGTAAAGCCGTCACAATTTTGGCGGCGTTTTCTGGAGTTCGCGCAATCCAGATATCGAGGTCATTAGTTGTCCGCGGCTAGCCATGATACCCGACTGCGTAACCGCCAATGAGGAGATACTCACAGCTGTGAGAGTTTAACAATCTCAAGAACTCTTTGAAGTCGGGCGGCAGTGCGATCTCCATAATTAATCCGGCGGAGCACTTCGACATGCCGTAATCGCTCATGAGGGGAGCGGGAGCACCAGTATACCCTCTCATCTGACTCGTCACCAAGGGGCACGGTGGAGAAGGCCGTTTTATCGATTTTGAGAGCGGAGGGAGAATTTGAGGTCATATTGAGAAATCCTTTTGAAGAAAAATTATAGCCGAATGGCTAGAGAATCCCTATGCCCCAGTAACCTTTTCTCGCCCATCTGCAACTTTTCAGAATTTCCTAAATCAACACCTTCACCCCATCCGCTTGGGATCGGGCTGCATATGGCCCAGAATCGGGTGCGGCCGGTAGGGCTCTTCGAGGGTGGCCACTTCTTCCGGGCTGAGCTTGATATCGACCGTCTCAAAGATTTCCTTGAGATGATGCGTCTTGGTTGCGCCGATGATGGGGGCGATCACTCCGGGTGCCTGGAGTACCCAGGCGCAGGCGACCTGAGTCGGTGACACGCCACGCTCTTGAGCGACTTTCCCTACGGCGGCGGCCACTTCCTCGTCGCTGTCGTTAAAATACATCCGGCGCGTCATCGGATCGGTTTGCGCCCGCTTGGTCGGGCCTTCTCCCTCCACTTTTGTACGGTTGCCGGCGAAATAACCGCGGGCGAGCGGACTCCACGGAATCAGCGCGACCCCCTGGTCTATGCACAACGGATTCATTTCGCGCTCTTCCTCACGATAGATCAGGTTGTAGTGGTTCTGCATGGCGACAAAACGATGCCAGCCGTGCTCTTTGGCCGTATAGAGCGCCTTGGAGAACTGCCAGGCGGCCATGCTGCTGGCTCCGAGGTAGCGCACCTTGCCGGCGCGGACGAGGCTATCAAGCGCTTCGAGCGTTTCTTCAATCGGCGTGGAAAAGTCCCAGCGGTGAATCTGGTACAGGTCGATATAGTCCATTTTGAGGCGGCGCAGGGAATACTCACAGGCTTCAATGATATGTTTGCGGCTCAGCCCCCGTCGGTTCGGGCCATCGCCCATGGGCCCGTTGACCTTGGTCGCCAGGACAATATCGTCGCGCGAGGCCATCTCACCCAGCCACTTGCCGGTAATCTCCTCGCTCACGCCAATCGAGTAGACATCCGCGGTATCAAAAAAGGTCACACCCGATTCAAGGGCGAGCGCGAAGTGCTCTCGCGCCTCGTCTTCCCCGATGGTCCATTTGCGCCATTTGCCATCCCCGTAGCTCATGCATCCCATGCAGATGCGCGAAACCGTCATCCCCGTATTCCCGAGCCTTGCGTACTCCATGCATTCTCCAATCTGATTTTGACTCTTGTTACACTTGTCCACAGTGCGTCGTCTGTCAAGCGGACGGAAGAGTCAGAGGACAGTCAGGATTTGCAGGAAGCCAATATCCTGTTAGAAAAATTATCGAGATGGCCGTTGAGATGAAAAGTATCGAGGAGCTGGCGGCTCGAATTGTGCGAGAATTCCGGCCAGAGCGAGTGATCTTATTTGGATCGCACGCGTACGGAACACCTACGGCTCAGTCAGATGTGGACCTGCTCGTCGTCCTCTGCCATGAGGGGAAAGGAACTCGCAAGGCCGTGGAGATACTCAATGCGATCAATCCTACGATCCCAGTCGACTTACTCGTCCATACTCCGGAGCGACTTGCACGGCGTTTGGCTCAGCATGACTTTTTTCTCCAGGAGGTGATGGAGAAAGGGCGCGTTCTGTATGAAGCCTCTCACCCGTGAATGGGTGGAGAAAGCAGAAGGAGATTTTGCGACAGCTTCCCGTGAACTGCGAGCGCGGAAGTCTCCAAACTATGATGCCGCGTGCTTCCATGCCCAACAATGTATCGAGAAATATCTCAAGGCCCGTCTGCAAGAGGCAGATATCGCCTTTGGGAGAACCCACAATCTCGTTGCTCTTTTAGACTTCTTGGGGCCGCTTGAGCCGGCTTGGGAAATTCTCCGTCCTCATCTCCGCGCGTTAACCGCTTTTGCTGTCGCCTCTCGATATCCGGGAGAGTCGGCGGATAAAGAAGATGCCCGTGAAGCGTTGACTTTGTGCCGGACGGTACGCCATCGGATTCGGCATGATTTGGGGATTGATTCATAGGCGTCGTGATTGTATTCCGATCAATCCATGTTCCACTACCTTTTCAACCGTGGGATTCATCGACACATGAAGGAGAGCAGACATGACCATCACCGAACATACCGTCAAAACCGACAGGCATACGACTTTTTATCTGGCTGCCGGCCCCGAGGATGGGCCGCTTGTTATCTTCGCCCACGGCTGGCCCGAGCTCTCGATAAGTTGGCGTCACCAACTGCCGGCTTTGGCTGCGCTGGGGTTTCGGGCCATAGCGCCGGACATGCGCGGCTATGGCCGCTCGTCCGTGTATGCGCAACACAGCGATTATGCCCAAGAGCATATCGTCCGCGACATGCTGGAGTTGATAGACGCGCTGGGGCAGGAAAAAGCCGTCTGGGTCGGGCATGATTGGGGCAGTCCGGTGGTGTGGAATATGGCGAGTCACCATCCGGACCGGTGTCATGCGGTCGCCAATCTGTGTGTCCCCTACTACACCCTTGAGCGCGGGCTGGAGCACACGCTGACCCTGGTGGACCGCGACCTCTATCCTGAAGATGAGTATCCTGCCGGGCAGTGGGATTACATGCGCTACTATGAAGAGAGCTTTGCCGAGTCCATCGCCCCGATGGATGCCCAGGCCTACCGATTCGTCAAACTGCTGTTTCGGAAAGGGAACCCCGAAGGCGAGGGTAAGCCGGCCATCACCTCAACTGCACGGCGCGATCATAGTATGCTCGGCATGGGCGAGATCCCCGATTTGCCGCGTGATGTCGATGTGGTCAGCGAAGAGGATCTGCGCATCTATGCCTCTGCGCTCGAACGCAACGGGTTCTTCGGTCCCTCTTCGTGGTATATGAATCACCCGGTCAACGCGGCCTATGCCGAGACCGCCCATAACGACGGCTATCTCGATATGCCGGTGTTGTTTCTGACTGCCCAATACGATTTTGTGTGTGAGTGCGTCCACTCGCGCCTGGCCGAGCCGATGCGCACCTACTGCCGAGACCTGTCTGAAGAGACGATCCGTTCAGGTCACTGGATGGCCCAGGAAAAGCCAGCGGAAGTCAACGCCACTCTGGTGAAATGGCTTGCAACCGCGGTTCCGAACATCTGGCCGCGACCGCGGTGAGGCCAGACTATTCCTGCTGTTCAAAAACCTCATTGGCAATGCCGGCGGCCGTCATGGCTGCCGGCCAGCCGGAGTAAAACGCCAAGTGCGTGATCAGCTCTCCAATTTCTTCCTGGGTGACCCCGTTGTCTAAGGCGCGCTGGAGATGCGGCCGGAGCTGTTGGGGACGATAGGTGGACATGAGGGTCGCCACGGTGATGAGGCTGCGGTCCCGCTTGGATAAACCCGGGCGCTCCCAAACATCGCCAAATAGAACTTTCTCGGTCAGGTCAATCAGCTTGGGTGCTACTTTCCGGGCTTTTTCTCGCATGGTTGTTGGTGCGTTTGGCATAACGTCCTCCTTGGCTGGGTAGAGTATAATCCCCTCCTTGGAGGGGATCAGAAGCGTCTGGGGCGGGGCTTACGCGACCTCAAACAGGCCGGCCGCACCCATGCCGCCACCAACACACATGGTGATGACGACGTTCTTCGCGCCTCGCCGTTTGCCTTCGATCAGCGCATGACCGACCATGCGTGAGCCACTCATCCCGTAGGGATGGCCAATCGAGATTGACCCGCCGTTCACGTTCAGCCGTTCGTCCGGAATACCGAGCCGGTCACGGCAGTAGATGACCTGACAGGCGAAGGCTTCGTTCAACTCCCACAGGTCGATATCGTCCATGGTCAGGCCGTTGCGTTCGAGCAGCTTGGGAACGGCAAAGACCGGACCAATCCCCATCTCGTCCGGTTCGCAGCCAGCAACGGCCATGCCCCGATACACCCCCAAGGGCTGGAGCCCACGTTGCTCGGCCTGCTTGCGCTCCATCAGCACGCAGACCGAGACGCCGTCCGACAACTGGCTGGCATTACCGGCCGTAATGAAACCGCCTTCTCCCATAACCGGTCGCAGTGCGGCCAAACCGGAGGCATTCGTACTTGGACGGTTACATTCGTCCCGCTCAAGGGTCATTTCCTGGCGCGTGGTCTCGCCGGTCTCTTTATCGGTGAACAGCTTGGTGACGGTGCACGGAATGATCTCGTCATCAAAACGTCCGGCCTGCTGGCCGGCAGCGGTACGCTGCTGACTCTGGAGCGCATACGCATCCTGCGCTTCCCGCGAGATGTTGTAGCGCTTCGAGACCACCTCCGCGGTGTCGATCATGGCCATATACAGGTCCGGGGCTTTCTCCAGGGCCACGGCGTCTTCATTGCGATATTCGTTCTGATGGTCGTTCTGGACGAGGCTGATTGACTCCAAACCACCGGCCACAACGGTCTGCATGCCATCGGCCACAATCTGTTTGGCCGCCATGGAAACGCTCATCAGCCCTGAGGAACACTGACGATCAATAGTCTGGCCGGAGACAGTAACCGGCAACCCCGCGGCGATGCCGCACTGCCGCGCCACATTATAGCCCTGGGTGCCTTCCTGGAGCGCGGCGCCCATAATCAGATCGTCGATTTCGCCAACCTCTATTTTGGCCCGACTGATGGCTTCCTGAAGAATCGGTGCAGCCATGGTCGGGGTCGTGGTGTCATTAAATGCGCCGCGATAGGCTTTCCCAATTGGTGTTCGGGCAGTCGATACGATGACAGCTTCTCGCATAGTAATCTCCTCCTCATTCTTTTACGCTATCGGCAAGTCTTAGCAGTTCCCACCCCTTCCTCCAACTGGCGTACGACCTTTTCTCCTCTGGGCGGGATACTCAGGAAGGAGACCTACGATGTCTGATGTCGGGCTGACGCATATCGCGCTTCCAGTCACCAATATGGAGGCGAGCCTGGCCTTCTATGCAACCTATGCCCATATGCGGGTCGTCCACCGTCGGACTGACCCTGATGGAACACAGGTCGCTTGGCTGAGTGACCGGACACGCCCCTTTGTGATTGTCCTCATCCAGTCGCCTCGGGTGGACGCTCCCTTGCTGCCCCTGGCTCATCTCGGCGTCGGCTGTGCAACCCGCCAGGAAGTCGATGCTCTGTGTGAACGCGCCCGGCAGGCCGGCTGTTTACGCTTGGGGCCGACGGATTCAGGCTATCCGATCGGCTATTGGGCCTTCCTGTCCGACCCGGACGAACACACCCTTGAAATCGCCCATGGACAAGAGGTTGCCCTCACCGTGGCTAAGCCTGAACAAGGAAAGTGATTTAGAGATTTTCATCTTAACTCCCCTTCTGGTGAGGTTTCTGAGAGGAAGGACCCTACTGGAATCAATCCCACGATAGCTTTAAGAAGAGAGACCCGAATTCCCTATGAAAGATCAATCTCATCCTCTTGGGCGACGCGTTGCAACCGACCATCATCAATGAAGGCGACGTGCTGTTATCGGACCGCTCGCACACCAAGCCGCGGAGTGGGCAACTCTTTGTCCTGCATACCCCGGACGGCCTGATCGTCAAGCGGCTACGGCGGACTGGGCGTAGATGGATGCTGATTAGCGATAATCCCGCCTACGAGCCGCGTCCTGTGGGACGAGAGAATCGGATCGTGGGTTGCGTCGCGTGGTCGGGCGCATCTCCAGCATAGTAGTAATGGAGGCTGAGAGATCCACGAGGATGCCGATTGAGAAAGCGAGCGAAGCCTGAAGGAGGAAACGATGCCGACCAGCCTAAGAATCCCCAGCCTCATTGCCGCCTGCGTCGCAGTGGCGTGTCTCCTCGTCGGCCCGGCGCACGTCTCGGCCCATGATTATCGCCGGCTTACTCTCGACCTCGACCTCGACCTCGTCCGTTGCCCAGATAGAACCTGGCCACACATCCATCATGCGGATGGGACTTTTACCCTAACGCACGACGCAAAAGACTGCACGCCGGATCAGATGGTCGACTATCAGACCAAAATACAACGGCAACGCGAAGCCGCCAAAGCTAAATCCAAGGCCGAGCAGGAAGAAGCCGCCCGAGCGCTCTATGAGCACAACAAGGCTGCCCGGAAAGCACGTGCGGCCCGAAAGGGAGGAGAGCTGCCTGAAGGGGTTTACTGAGCCGTGCGGGTCGCGCTTTTTGTGATACTACTCGCGCTGGCTGCCGCACCAGCCCACGCCACGGACTACGGCTTGATGGGCGGACCGTGTGCGGTCTATTTTCGGGGAATGTCTCAGTGTCGACTGAAAATTGGCGTTCGGCCGCTCAGCACTTGTCACCCTAGTGGTCTTGTGCCCACGGAGCGAGGCGATATATAACCACTTGTAGGAGGATCGTGCATACACAATGCCTGTAAGAATGCTGAGCAGCCTAGTGTTCGTGGGAGAGAATTTTGCCGCCGCAATGTTCGATGAACGTGCGCTTTCCACGGACCTTGGTGATCTTGACAGAGAGCAGGTGAAGGCTGGTCCTGTTGGTCAGTTCAGCTATGCGGACGGCCAATATCGCTTTCTCGTCGCGCCGGATCGCATTGACATTCAGTCCCGTGAGCTGACGATAATCCCAAAGAGTCTGACTGCTGTGGCGCAGCGGATCATCTCGGTGCTTGAGCCCGCTAGAAAAGCCATTCCCGTTTCCGGTATTGGTATAAATTGTGACGCGATTTTTGAACAGCAAGACCTGGGACAAACGGGTATCGAGTTTTGCGACTCGCTGGCGGTCAACCAAGCCTCAAAGGCTCTCATTGGGGTTGAGTCGTTTGCAGCGAGCGCGAGCTTTCGTTTTCTAAGCGAAGAAGTTCGCTATGCCATAAGAATCGAGCCCGAGTCCAGGTCACAAGGACAGGACTTGCTTGTAGCGGTTAATGGTCATCAACGCGTAGCCACACACGACCAGTTGGCCGACAAGCTTGGGGCTATGCCAGAGATAAAAGCCTATGTCGCTGCTTTGCATCAACGAATTACGAAGCAGCCAAAAGGAGAATGACGGTGCTTGAACAAGACGTATACGGAGAGGGCTTGTCCGACAGCGCGTCTAGGGCGTATGGCTCGGAGGAAATCTTCACTGGAACAATCTCAAAAAAGTGGGAGGAGATTAGAGAGACCCCCACGCTTAGCCCTGTTAGGTTCCAGGATTACAACCTGCCGGCTATGGCTACCCTCATTGTTGCTGACCTACTCAACAAGTTTGATCTCAAGCAGAAAGGCCGGGGGTTGTTAGGCATCGCCGGGCAGGAGGGCTGGTCTGGCGAGGGTGCGGACGCGCTTTCCCAGGAAACAGCCGAACGCGCCAATCAGCAAAAGCTTCACCTCAAGCAAGAAGTCCAAGAATTGCTTGACACTGCCGGACAGGAGGACTGGGACGGTGAAGGTGCCGACGCCCTTGCCCCGGAGACTGTTGAGCGCGCTAAAGCACTAGTAGACGACTTTCCGCAATTTGTCTCTCGTATCTCTGACCCCGACGTTAGTGCTTCGCCCCGCGGAGAAATTGATTTTGACTGGACCCTGGCGAGAAACGTGATGCTGACCATCAGCGTGTGCCCCTCGGGCGAGATAGCGTTCGCCAGCACTGACAACGGCACACGACTCAGTGGCAAAGGACTGTGGGCGAGAGATTCTCTGCGGAACTCCGTCTTGGCGTGTTTACGGGAGCTGTGTCATGAATCGGCAGCGGCTACGTATACCTGATGGAACGCGCGTCACTACTGGCACGGTTCGCTACGGAGAAAAAGCGAATTACGCAACAAGCGGTGAAGCGGAAGCTATTCCAACCCAATAAGCAGTTGCAAACATCAGTCTTTCGGATTGGAGACCTGTCGCGCGAAGACATACAAGCCGTGGGCGTGGAGGTGGTTCATCAACACCCCAACGCCCGATGTCTCTATGGCTGGGCAGAGCTACCTGTCCAGGCGGTGTACGATGTTGGCTTACAAATTGAACACGATGATAATCCGCCCGGACATTCTAACATCGTTGGATGGCCTGAGGAGACCGACAAGAGCAATCAGTTACAACACGAACTTGCGCTGAGAGCGCGGCCGGTTCTTCTGTCATCGCCAATCGAAGTGAGCGATGAAGCGGTGGCCCCTTAGTTCACGAGTGAAGGGTCGCACCTCATTCGCTGTTACCCCCCCTTTTTAGAGAGACAATACCCCCCTGATAGTCCCTTTTGACCTGCGCTACGGCAAGGGGTAGGGAGGAGCATGATGCAGGATGACAGGCAAGTGACCCCCTTAGAGATGTTCTTTATCGGTATTGTGATTGTAATGGTGGCGATAGTGGTATTAATAGTGGTATTCGTCGGTGGAGCCGTGACTCAACTTCTTGGCGGCTGGGATGCTCTCACCGACGAATTTGTCACCATTCTTACCAACATCTATTCAGGCGTTGTTCGGGAGTGGAACAACGCCGACCCGCTCATTCGTAACATCATCACAGGCATTGTGTTGCTCATCATGTTGGGTATTGTGGCGGTAGGCCTGTTTATCCATGCCGTGTATAGGAGGGCCGTGCGGTCGGATTGACAACAGCTTGAGCGGGGCAATGTCCCTCTTCCGCATCACACTGCTGAAAACACGTTCTGTGACTACTCGTTGTCTCGCAGCGGCTTCCCGCGCCAGACCAGTGGTTTATTGGTCTTGATATCGAGTACGCCTTGTAGCTTGGGCGGACGTTTAGGGTCGGCGCGAGCTTCGTCTAGCTGGGATTGGGTGAGACCTTCCGCCGGGAAGCGACCACTGACTGAGAACCTTGCACCAGATATGTTGGCATCACGAAAGTTCGTGTCAAACAGCTTTGCGCCGGTGAGGGTCGCGTTGGACAGCTTTGCGTCGAGGAGGGTCGCATTGGACAGATTTGCGTGGGAGAAAGAGGCGCCGGACAGGTTACTCTCTGTGAAAGTCCCATAGGGAAGGTGCGCACCGCCCAGGTCCAGATTGAATTCCTCTTCCTTCTCACGCGCAATGTCGGCGTCGCTACGGGCGGCGATCGCATTTATGATAGCCTTGACATCGGTGCGCCAAACCTCTGGGTGGGTTACCATCCTCTCGTCTTTAGGGGGATTGCACACGAAGGCGCACAACAGACGCATGATTTGGACGTGGTATTGCTCAGGGTCTTCCTTGGCCAAACCTTGCAATGCATAGATACCACCAAGTCGGACCGACAGAACGTTACTGCCGAGCATTTCTGCACCCTTCTGGTAGCGCTCGTTCACGAGTCCACGCTGGGCGATTTCAGCTTGGCGTTGGGCCACGATGCTACGCCAGACGGCAAGCGGTATCGCAATGAGACCGCTGATTACGAGGCCCACATTGCGGATGGTCGTGGACCCGGATTCCCTGCCGTTTGGTCCCGTTACTACCCAACACCAGAAGCCTCGCACCCAATCCCAGCCGATCCACCACGAAAGTACCACCAGTATAAAGGCGCTTATACCAAGCACGCCCAGCAGCCACCATTTTCTCCGCAGTACCCAATCCTTAAATTTTACTAGTATCTTCACGCGCCTTCCCTTTCCCATAACCACAGGCTTCCGTGCCGGAATCTATCACCAGGAACCGGTGGCATCTATTGGACGCTGACCGCCAATGCCTCCCCATTTTAGGGGGGCATTGCCCCCTGATAATCCCTTTTTGCCTGCGCTATGGCGGAGGCTATGGATGTCACCGTTGATCGCCTGTTTGCCGACGCCGAGGCCACCGTCGGGGTGGTCCGCGTCGGGTCCCCGATTTGCTTTAGCCTGGAAGATCAGTGGCAGCCGCCCGGCCAGAAAATCCCAGGCGAGACCCGCATCTTTCGGCAACGAAGACTTCCTGCGCCTATGCACCCCTACATCAAGTGGCGCGGAGTGCTGAGATGGGTTGCTCTCGGGTGGGAGAGGGAATCAGGGCTGCTTACTTGGCTGTGTCCGGTGACCCAAAGCCCCCTCCGCCCGGCGTGTGCATGACAAAGACGTCGCCTGGCTGCATCAGCGTTTCATCGCTGCCGGCGAGTTCTTCAATGGTTCCGTCTACGCGCTCGACCGTATCACGACCCCGCTCCCCGGCCTGACCGCCGGCCAGGCCATACGGTTCGGTCAGGCGATGGCTGCATAAGGTGGTGACAATCATGGTTTCCAAAAATCGCAACCGCCGGGTAATCCCCGCGCCGCCCGGCTGCCGACCCGCACCGCCTGAACCGTGGCGGATGGCAAAACTCTCAACGCGCACCGGAAAGCGCCACTCCAAAACCTCGGGATCGGTCATGCGCGTGTTGGTCATATGGCTGTGGACCGCGTCGCAGCCCGGATGGTCAGGACCGGCTCCGGTGCCGCCGCATATGGTTTCGTAGTTTTGGTACTGCTCGTTGCCATACACAAAATTATTGACTGTGCCTTGTGACGAGGCGAGCACCCCGAGCGCGCCATACAGGGCATCCGTTACGCATTGAGAGACTTCCGTATTGCCGGCGATCACTGCGGCCGGGTATTTCGGGCTGATGATGGAATGCGGCGGGATAATGATATCGAGCGGTTTCAGACAACCTTCATTCAGCGGAATCGCGTCAGCCACCAGGGTCCGAAAAACGTACAGGACCGCAGCCTTACACACCGCCGCGGGCGCGTTGTAGTTGCCGCTGTGCTGGGAAGAAGTGCCGCGAAAATCGATGCTGGCTCGACGGGCCGCTTTGTCCACACGAATACTAACCCGAATCTGACAGCCGTTGTCCAGTGGGTAGGTGAACGTGCCATCCGTGAGGACATCGAGCACGCGGCGCACAGACTCTTCGGCATTGTCCTGAACGTGCTGCATATAGGCGTGCACGACCTCGATACCAAAGTGCTCGACCATTTTCCTGAGTTCGTGTACGCCGGTTTCGTTGGCCGCGAGTTGGGCGCGCAGGTCCGCCATGTTCTGGTCAGGATTCCGGCAGGGATACGCGCCCGAACCCAGCAGTTGCCGCATCTCCTGTTCACGTAGTCGGCCCTGGCGGACGAAGAGAAAGTTGTCGATCAGCACGCCCTCCTGGTGAATGGTGGTGCTGTCCGGCGGGGCCGAGCCGGGCGTGCGTCCGCCGATATCCGCATGATGCCCGCGTGAGCCTACATAAAACAGAATACGGTCCGCGCTGGCTGTATCAAACACGGGCGTAATGACCGTCACATCCGGGAGATGCGTGCCGCCGTTATAGGGGGCATTCAGGACATAGGCATCACCAGGCTGCATGCTCCCCTGATTGGCCTTGATGACGGTTTTAATCGACTCGCCCATAGAGCCCAGATGGACCGGAACGTGCGGGGCGTTGGCGACCAGACTCCCGTCCGGGGCGAAAATGGCACACGAGAAATCCAGCCGTTCTTTGATATTCACCGAGTAGGCCGTATTGGCCAGTGTCGCCCCCATCTGCTCGGCGACCGACATAAAGAGGTTGTTAAACACCTCCAACATGACCGGGTCGGCCCCTTCGCCTGTGCTCAGGGCAGGCTTAGTACCAATCGCCGCTTGGTGTGATTTCGGTTTCAAACGGGTCAGGAGCAGGTGGCCATAGCGGTTCAGCTCGGCCTGCCATTCCGGCTCAACCACTGTGGTTGCCGTGGGCTCGCAAATAATGGCGGGGCCGGGAATGTGCTGGCCCGGTTGAAGCTGCTCGCGCTGGAATACCGGGGTGTCCAGCCAAGCACCGTCCATATATGCCCGGACCTGCTGAAGCGGTTGTGCCGTGTTGCCCTCGGCGGTTGGCAGTTCGGCGTCATCAACCTGCTCCGTTGTGCCGACCGCTTCGACTGAGACTGCCTCGGCGACCAGTTGTCGCCCCTCGACGCTAAAGCCAAAGCGCTGCTTATGAGTGGTCTCAAACGCGGCCCGCATGGCGCCGAGGTCAGACAAGTCCACCTGTAGGGCAGTGTCAGTTCCCTGGTAGCGCAGATGGACCCGTTTATGCAGGGTGAGTCGATCGGCGGAGACGCCTTGCGCGAGAATTTCGTTGCTGGCCTCGTCGCCGAGTTCCGCACAGGCCGTTTCCAATACGGATATGGCTGAGGTTGAGAGCGGCTGTTCGATCTGTCGCTCGCGCAGCGCCCGCACGTCTGCCAGGCCCATCCCATAGGCCGATAACACCCCGGCAAACGGATGGAGAAAGACCGTCTGCATGCCCAGCGCGTCCGCGACCAGACAGGCGTGCTGGCCGGCGGCCCCACCAAAACAGTTCAGGGTATACTCCGTCACATCGTAGCCGCGCTGTACGGAGATTTTTTTGATGGCGTTCGCCATGTTTTCCACGGCGATACGCAGAAAGCCGGCAGCCACGGCCTCAGGCGACTGGACCGCATTGCCCGTAGCGCTGGTGATTTCTTGTGAGAAGGCGACGAACTTTTCTCGAACAATCTGCACGTCCAAAGGCTGATCCGCGTTCGGACCAAACACCGCGGGGAAAAAGGCAGCTTGCAGCTTGCCCAGCATGACGTTGCAGTCGGTCACGGTGAGTGGACCGCCACGTTGATAGCACGCCGGCCCAGGGTCTGCGCCGGCCGAGTCCGGGCCAACCCGAAAACGGGCACCATCAAAGTGCAGGATAGACCCCCCACCAGCGGCGACGGTGTGGATATGCATCATCGGCGCGCGCATGCGGACGCCAGCGACCAGGGTTTCAAATGTCCGCTCATATTCGCCGTCATAATGCGACACATCGGTCGAGGTACCGCCCATATCGAAGCCGATGACTTTGCGAAAACCCGCCATCGACGCGGTCCGGACCATGCCGATCACCCCACCGGCCGGTCCGGATAAAATACTGTCCTTGCCCTGAAACAGATGGGCATCGGTCAGCCCGCCGTTCGACTGCATGAACATCAGCTTGGGACCGGATTGGCGCTCCGCCTCCAGTTCTCCCGCGACCTGCTCGACATAACGCCGCAGCAGCGGTGACAGATAGGCATCAACCACCGTGGTATCGCCGCGTGAGACCAGCTTCATCAACGGGCTGACCGCGTGGGAGACCGAGACCTGCTGAAAGCCGATCTCGGTGGCAATGGCGGCGACCCGGGCTTCATGAGCCGCGTACCGATAGCCATGGACAAAGGCAATGGCCACGGCGCGAATGCCGGCGTCATAGGCGGTCTGCAGGCTCCGTCGCGCGCCGTCTTCATCCAGGGGGGTGACCAGTGCGCCGCGGGCGTCAATCCGTTCTCTGACCTCGATCACCCGCTCAAACAGCATTTCCGGCAGGACAATATGGCGGGCAAACAGGTCGGGGCGATTCTGATAGCCGATCCGCAGGGTATCCCCAAACCCCTGGGTAGTGACAAACACGGTCCGGTCGCCCTTGCGTTCCAGCAGGGCATTGGTCGCGACCGTGGTTCCCATCTTCACCAGAGCAACCGTATCGGCTGGGATGGCTGCGTCGCCAGCCACTCCGAGTAAATCGCGAATGCCCTGGACTGCCGCATCCTGATAGCGTTCAGGATTGGCCGACAGCAATTTATGCGTTACCAGGGTGCCATCAGGACGACGTGCCACCAGATCGGTGAACGTCCCGCCACGGTCGATCCAAATCTGCCACTTGTGGTCGTGTGGAGTTGTAGCCTGCGCATTCATGATCCGGATGCCTCCACGCGTCTGCTAGCCGTCAATCGTACGGGCGCTATAGCCAAAGCGGGGGAAATGCACCGTGACAAGCCCGGTGCGCTCGTTTCGGTGCTGAAGCGCCAGGCGCTGGGCGTCGATGGCAACGAGGGTGCCGACACTGGGATTAGCCCGGCCGTAGTCGGTGGGCGTAATGGAGACGGTATCGCCAAGAGCCGGGTCTCCGTCCAGCGTCTGACTTGGCAGGGACGGCAAAGGGTCGCTGGCTGTCGCGACATCGAGCGCTTGGTGCGCGGTCATCGAGGTCGGATTGCCGTGGCCGTGTGCGGCCACACGCTCCATCCATTGACGGATGCCGTCTGGAATAACGGTTGTACGCTCGCCGGCAAGCTGATCCATGACCCACAGCGGATGGTAGATCACGCAATCGGCCAGGGACGGTGCTTCGCCATAGATATACGTCCGGCCGTCGTGCAGGATGTCGCTGATCCAGCTCAACTGCGGGCGTAACTGGGTAAGGTTTTTGATTGCCGCAGCCTTCCGGTGGGCGAGGCCCGGTTCGGGCTTGCCGAGCAGAGCGGCGCGGTCGGCCAGAAATTCCGGGGTGAAACGATCGGCGTCGGCATGTTCGCAGGAAATATAATTGATGGTATTGCGCGTCAGGGTCGCGTCCGTCCAGCGCTCCAGGCCGGCAATAAACGCCCGTTGGGCGATCGAATCCGGTCCCGGATAGAGCGTGGGTTGCGGGAAACGGCGTTCAAGCTCTTCGATAATCCGCGCGGTATCACAAAAAACGTCGGCGCCAATCTGGAGGGCCGGTGCGCGGCGGTAGCCGCCGGTGAGGGGGATATAGTCCGGTTTGGGCAGGGTCGGGGGAATCTCGACCGAGCGCCAGGTCAGACCCTTGAGACCCAGGACGAGCCGGACTTTTTCAGAGTAATTGGAGAAATCGTAGTGATGCAGAATGAGTTCCGAGGGCATGGGTTTCCTTATTTTGCCTTGATCTGAACCCCATAAAGTGGCAAGGAGTGGAGGGGAATTCAAGAGAGGAAGCCGGAAATAGAGAATCAGGAGGGGAAGCCGTATGCCAGCTACACATTTTTTTGCCAGGAATCCCGAAGAGATCGGTCTCGATCCGGAAAAAGTCCAGGCTCTGTTTGAACGGGCCGAGCGCGAAGTCAAATCCGGCCTGCTGCCGGCCACCCAGGTTGCGATTGCACGCAATGGAAAGATCGGTGCCATGCAGACCTTTGGCAAGGCGGTCCAAGGCGGGACGGAAAAACCGGCGACGGATGACACCAGATTCGTCATTATGTCTTCGACCAAGGCGTTCACCTCAGCCTCGGCCTGGATTCTCATGCAAGAGGGCCAACTCCGCCCGGAAGACCGCGTGGTCGAGTATATCCCCGAGTTTGGAACGAACGGCAAAGACGTGGTGACGGTCGAGCAGTTGCTCATTCATACCTCGGCCATTCCCTATGCCCCGCACTGGCAAAAAGAATGGGCCGACCGCGACCGACGCCTCGCTCGTTTTGCCCAGTGGAAGCTGGACCACGTTCCAGGGGAGAAGTTCGTTTATCACGTATCGGCGAATTTCTGGCCGGTCGCCGCTATTGTCGAGCAGCTCAGCGGCCAGCGTTTGAGCGAGTTTGTGCGGACGCGGATTGCCGAGCCGCTGGGCCTGCCCGGCTTACACTTTGGGCTACCGCCTTCCGGGAACACCAACGTCGCTGATGTAGAGTGGGTGGGCCAAGCCCCGACCGCTGAAGACTATGAAAAACTGGGAGTCAAAGGTTTTAACGCCACGACTAACGCCATCGATGAAGACGCGGTATTGGAGCTGAACGAAACGGTCACCCGAGAAGCCGGGTCGCCGTCAGCCGGCTGTATCACCACGGCGGGTGATATCGCGTTGTTCTATCAGGCCCTGCTGAACGACGGTCGTGCCCACGACGGGACGCCGGTCTGGCAGCCCGACATGCTGAAAGAGGCGCGGCGCGTCCGCACCGGAGATCTGCGCGATCCCTTTCTCGGCCACCGGGCCAATCGGGCCCTGGGGATTGCCGTTGCCGGCGGAGACGGCAAGGCCAATCTGCGCGGCTTCGGACGTACCAATTCCGCGGAGTCGTTCGGGCATCCGGGCTTTGGCGGTCAGAGCGGTTGGGCCGACCCGGCAACGGGTATCTCGTTCGGCTTCCTGACCAACGGATTTGATCGGCACGACATCCGTGAAGCCCGGCGGCGGGTGGCTCTCTCAAGTCTGGCCGCTGCGTGCGCGGCGGAGTGAAGATGCTGATTTTTGGGAAGCCTGGGCTTACGGCTAGGGTCCGGGGAGACCCGGACCCTAGCCGATCAGTCAAAAACACCTCGGAACCGGGGGAGGAGCAAAATGAACAGAGATATTAAAGCTTCGGAGTTTACTACGGGAGAGTGGGTCTACGTCTTTGAAGAAGGAAGAGGGAGGTTTATTGCGAATCTGGGCTTTGATGAGGAATACGAAGAGGAGATGCTTCAAGTAGAGGGGGTGATCGATAATAGAGCTAGGACGACATCCTGCTTCACGTAGGGATCAAATCACAAAGTCTTCCGATTCTACAGCCTTGGTAACGCCACGGTGAAGATTGTATATTGCGATGGTTTTAGGGTTTGTCCGTTCAAATACTTTATCAAGGACCCGAGGTTTTGGTTAGATACAGCGAAGAGGAAGGGGAGCAAGAGATATTCAAAGATGGAGACGAACTCCATAAGGATTGGGATGGACGAGGAATTGAATTCGACGTGCTAGTGGACAAATGGCTAAGTCGATTGAACGGTAAAATCATTCCTCTTTCTGACTATTACAAAGACCCGTATAATAGGCAGCTTGACAATATGGACTTCTCCTTAGAAGAACTGCTCGCTGAGGAGGACTAGAGAGGCTGTCGAATTACGCTACGCTAATCCAACCTACGGATTTCTACTATGTTTTTACACGCAACGGTCGTTGGCTACCTTGAAGCGTATAGAATTTGTGTCGAGTTCAGTGACGGGGTGGTCAAAGAAGTGGACCTGCGAGGAGAATTTCACGGCGAGGTGTTTGAACCGCTCAAGGATGTGGAGTTCTTCAAACAGGTCAGGGTCAATAGCGAGACCAACACGATTGAGTGGCCGAACGGAGCGGACTTTGCTCCGGAATTCTTGTATGAGATTGGGCAAGAGGGCAAGCACGTTGCCTGAACAATAGCCGCCTTTTCATCTGAATCTGTGAGGTCATTGAGTATGATGAATACAATCCTAGCTGTCATCCGTGAAGGCAAAATAGTTCCTTTGGAAGCAGTTCAGCTCCCCGAAGGAACGCGCGCGTTAGTGACACTGCTGCCCGAAGATGAGGCGCACTTCTGGTTGACGGCGAGTGAGTCTTCATTAAGGGAGATATGGGGAAATGTCGAGGACGATATCTACGCCGAGCTACTCGAAGAATGAAATCATCCTTGTGCGTTATCCGTTCTCTGATCTGACAAGCTCAAAGGTTCGTCCTGCCATCATTGTTAATGCTCCTCATACATCTCAAGACCTCTTCATTGTTCCGCTTACAAGCAGAACAACAGCGTTGCGTCCAGGGGAATTTGTGCTTACCGAATGGAAAAGGGCGGGGTTGAATGTCGAGACTGCTGTTAAGCGTGGCCTCTTTACCATAGATCAGAAGCTGGTGCTCAGGAGTATCGGAGCCCTATCGAAAATAGACGCTGAAAATCTGGAAAGCTCGTTACGTGAGTGGTTAGGCTTGTATTAAGGCTGTGGATTCCGGTGAGATGAACACAACATAGAGTTGTCTTCGAGACCGACATCATAAAGTCTGTAATAAAGAAATCGTCTTCCTCAAGTCGGCTCCTGTCGTTGGCTGGCGAAGTACTCATTTACCGACCGGAGCAATTCGGGCCGGTCGCCTTGAAAGGGACAGCGGCCTAAACGCGCGGCGATATGGGCTGCCACATAGCTGGCAAAGAGATGGTAGAGCAGAGGCGAAAACTCCTCGCGCACCTCACCGTGGACGGGTAACACCATGTGAGCATGGCGGGTGACCTGGCAGCGGGATGTCAGATTACGCTCCGCTAATCCGACCTGCGGGTTGCTACTCCAATGCCAAAGACGTCTTGATGCTATGATGTTTTGACGCTACCCTCACACGAGGAGGGCATATGTCATGAGCGAAGCATCCAAACGTTCTACGATCTATTTTGATCCTCAGCTTCATGCAGCGTTACGACTCAAGGCGGCCCACTCGCAACGTTCGGTATCTGACATTGTCAACGAAGCAGTTCGCGCAGCACTCGCTGAAGATCAAGAAGACTTGGCTGCGTTCCAGCAACGCGCAGCCGAGCCCACTCTGAGCTACGAAGAACTCCTGAACGACTTACGGGCGCATGGCAAACTATAGGCTGATTTTTAGGAAGTCTGTTACCAAGGATTTACGCCCGATCCCCAAGCGGGATGTTGTTCGCATTCTCAAGCGTATTGAAGCATTGGCCGAGAATCCTCGACCCGAGGGATGTGAGAAACTATCAGGGCAAGAAAGATTCCGAGTTCGCCAGGGTGTGTACCGCATCATTTATGAAATCAGGGACACAGAGCTTATCATTACAGTCGTCAAAGTGGGTCATCGCCGTCACGTCTACAAGAGCAGCTAAAGATTCGTCTAACTTCCCCCCGTATCCTGTCGCTGGCTGGCGAAGTACGCGTTTACCGACCGGAGCAATTCGGGCCGGTCGCCTTGGAAGGGGGAGCGGCCTAAACGTTCGGCGACATGGGCCGCCACGTAGCTGGCAAAGAGGTGGTAGAGCAGCGGCGAAAATTCCTCACGCACCTCGCCCTGGACGGGTAACACCATGTGAGCGTGGCGGGTGACCTCGGTATCGTCCTTGTGCGTCACGGCAATGACCCGTCGGCCCAATCCACGCGCCGTTGCTGCCACGCTCTCCGCCCGCCAATGCGAACGGCCCGGTGGGGCGATCACAAAAACAGGCATATCGATCGGGTAGGCAAAGCGTTCCACATGCCACCACTCTTCCAAGTCCTGCCCTATCGCAAAAACACCCGCGGCTTCAACCAGCTTTGCCGCGCTGTAGAGGGCGGTGCCATAACTCGGCCCACTGCCCAGCATGACCACAATGGGGCTGTCTCCAATTATTTCCGCCACCTCCCGACAGCGTCCCTGAATAGCCTCAGTGGTGGCGTCCACAACATCAGCGAGATCGACCAGTTCTTGGCGTAGTGCGTTTGCTGCTTCTGGAGCATGTATGTCCTGCGTTTCACCTAATTGAATCGCAACTAACAGCATTCCCAGCAGACTGGCTTGATAGGTACGAATTCCTGGGGAGCGTTCTTTCTGGGGCAGTTCGACCACGACGGTACGGTCCGCCACCTGCGTCACTGCGCTGTTGGGCGTTCCGGTTAAGGCTACGGTGAGCGCACCGTACTCCTTAGCACGTTCAATCGCTTGCACGACGCGCTCGGTACCGCCTGAGGCCGAGGTGGCAATCACCAGGGTCTGATGTGGCGCAGCAGGGTGCATCCAGGCTGCGCCATAGTCCAGGAAACGTTGCGCGCTCAGCGGTTCGCAGTCCACGCCAGCAATAGCCTCAAAGGCCATTTCAGCGGCGCACGAGGCGTGGTAGGAGTCCCCGTCTCCAGTGAGGTAGACTTTTTTCAGCGCCTTCCATTCCGATGGCGTGAGGATCGCCCGCACCTGCTGCTCAAACGGGCGGGTCAACCGTCGTAAATCGCCGGCTAAACCTGCAACCTGCCTGAACATCACCTCCGGTTTGAGTGGCTCCATCATTCTATCCCTTTCCTTCCAGTCCTCGCACGATGTCTACATAGGTCTTCACCCGCTCGACATCAATTTGTCCGCCCCAGCCACCGCGTTCCAGGCAGGTGCCGACAAACGCTCCGTCCGCCGCGGCCAGCAACCGCGCCGCGTTATCGTGGTTGGTGTAGCCCGCCAAAATGATGGGCAGGCCCGGCACAGCTTTCCGTACCGAGGCAATCATCTCCAGCGTTCTGTTTTCGTCGGGAGCGCCCAACGACACCGCGTCCGCCCCGACATATTTCGCGCTCCGGGCGATCTCCGCGGTCGGCTTAGACTCGCCAAACCATTTGAACTGCATGGAGTCAACCTCGGCAATGACCTTGACATCCCAGGCATCAATCTTTTTGCGATACTCCATCACGCCGAGCGGGTTGGCTTCGACCATGCCATGTGCGGTCAGCGTCGTACCCACCACCGCACCAGCCCGGATAAAACTTCCTCCCGCCACCTTTGCCACCGCCAACGAGGCTTTGAGCGCATTCCGCATCAATTGCACCCCGACCTGGAACTCTGCGCCCGTAGCCTGGACAATGGCATGCACAATCAAGCCCATGGCGGTCGTACGCGCCGGGTCGGATTCGTCTTTCGCGCTATAAATGCGATCGACGGTCTGTACCAGACATCCGTCCGCCCCGCCGTGGTAGAGCGCGCGGGCCGATTCAACCGCAGTCTCAAGGGTCTGGCTGAAACTGCCGTCCTGGTAAAACAAGGTGCCGGGCAGCGGTTGCAGATGAATCATGCCCAACACGGCTTTGCGTTTGCCAAGAGTTACGAAATCTCGCATGGTCAGTCCTCCCCGCTCTCTATTCCGAATACGCGCCCCGCGGCGCGTGGCTCCAACTGTGGAATGCTTATCATGCCGCTGTCAAGCCACGCCTGCCTATGCCGCCTCTGGACAATCCGCCGTTGGGCGCTATGTATGGGCCTCAACAGTGCAAAAGGAGGAAAGGAGGTTCCTATGGGGTTCGAGACGCTTAACGCCTGGCTCGACGCCTACGGCAAGGCCTGGGAGAATCAGGACCCGGATGCCGCGGCAGCACTCTTCTCCGAGGACGGGACCTACGTCTGGGGTCCGTTCGCCGAGCCGCTCAAAGGTCAGCCGGCGATCCGACGTGCCTGGGCGACTGCTACCCAGGGGAACCAGACCGGGATTGCGTTTGGTTACGAACCCCTGGCGATGACCGGAGACGGGCGGTACGTCGCGCGCTGGTGGTCATCGATGGAATCCGTACAGACGGGCCAATCCGTCAGAATGGAAGGGATCTTTCTGATCACATTGACTGAGAGTGGCCAGTGTCGAGTATTCCGGGAGTGGTGGAACGAAGACCCGCCCGCAACCGGAGCTTCGGAGTTCGAGTAACTCCTGGCCGACCGGTGTAGAGAGTGCCGGGCAGGCGTGACAAAACGGAACATCCGACTTTTCTAAGACAGGCGAGGAGGTTCGAGCATGAGCACCACGAGGACTTGGATTGATCTCAACAGCGATGTGGGTGAATCCTTTGGGAACTATGTGCTGGGACGGCCTGAGGAGGTGATGCAGGGGATTAGTCACGCCAATATCGCGTGTGGCTTTCACGCCGGTGATCCAAGCTGGGTCCGTCGCTCTGTCGAGAGTGCCAAGAAGTACGGGGTGACAGTCGGGGGCCATCCGGGCTTTCCCGATATGCTGGGTTTCGGCCGGAGACTCATGCACCTCACTCCCCAAGAGGGCAAGGATTATGTTGTGTATCAACTTGGGGCGCTGAAAGCCTTTGCCGACGCCGCAGGATTGCGGCTTGAGGCGGCCAAGCCGCATAGTGCGTTTTACGTGTGGGCGCAGCTCAGCGAGGAGAATACCCGAGCGATGCTTGAGGGGTTTCAGGCGGTGAACCCGGACATCGTGGCCTACCTGCCAGCGCTGCCGCGCTATCCCGTACTGGAAGTCGCCGAGCAACTGAGGATGCGGGTCGTCAAAGAATTCTACCCAGGGTTAGGATACAAAGATGACGGAGACCTGACGTACGGGCACGGCGAGGACAGTGTGGAAGAAGCGGTACGACTCGTTATGAGAGTTGTCACCGAGGGGAAGGTCACGACCACGGGTGGCAAAGACCTCACGCTTGATGCAGAGAGCATTGCCATATCGGGCGAGTTGATGCAGGCTCCGGAGATACTCCAGGCACTTCGAGAGGCCCTGACCCGTGAGGGAGTGACAATTCGCAGTGCGCTTCACGCTGCGAACGGCCGGTAATAGGGTCGAGCGTAATCCGACACCGTGCCTTCACCGTCGCACTCCTGGGGTTTCTACCGGCAAGCCGCGGCCGCGCCAGGCTAGATACAATTCGAGATTCACGTAATCGTTAGCCCCGTGGGCCAGGGGTTGAGCACGGATCGCGGTGTTGCACCAGGCAAACATGCGGTGCGTCGATCCCAGCGTTTGCCAGCTTAGCCGATAGACGGGGAAGCCGTTGGTCTGTCCCTGGCTGACGACCTCACCCCGCAGGCGTTGTCCGGCATACTCGTCGTGGCAATGGCTGCACGCCAGGTCGAGTTGGCCGCGGCGGCGCATAAAGAACGCTTTGCCCGCCTCGAAAAACGGTGCGGCCGGTCCCTCGATGTCCACACTCAGCGGCATCCCGCGTGACTGAAAACTTACAAAGGCGCTGAGCGCCAACAAGGGTTCGGATTCATACGGATAGGCTTCGGCCTGGAGCCGTTCTGTGCGACAGCGGTTGATCCGTTGTTCCAGATTGATGAGTTTTTCCGTACGCGGATCGAATTGCGGATAACGGGTACGCACCCCGCGCATGCTGGTTGCCGCGTCTCCATGACAACCGGCACACGCCTGTTGGCTGTCTCCTTGAGTCCGGTCCCATAACTCGCGGCCGCGTTCGATCCATAACATCCCCGGATTGCCAAACGTATCATCCTGTAACTGTCGGTGTTCCTCCGACAGATAGGTATAACCGGAGCGACGGCCTTCGACGCTGTATGAGGAAGTCTCGTGCTGCGGACTGCTTGGAATTTGGAGAGACTTTGCAGCCTGTGGAGCTCCCTTACGAAGAGTCAAGAGATAGGCCACAACATCTTCGATTTCCTGCGCGGTGAGGATCGGCTTGCCCTGGTAGGTTTCGAGTACGGAGTGTAGACCCGCCACCGTATGATACGCCGGCATGATGGAGTGGGGATTTAGCGTTTTGGGGTCCAGCAATCGGAGCCGCAACTCAGCGGCGGTATAGCGATTCCCAATATTGTCTAAAGGTAGTCCTACCGTACCGTGGAAGCGACGTTCGGGCAGTGGTAGGGCATGACACACCACACAATCGCCGCGCTCTCGGTCGAGCACAATGCGCCGTCCCCGCTCCACGTTGCCGGGCTGGTCGGTCAACGGGGTGGGAATCCCTTCGTTCAGAATCCGGTTGCCGGCCGGCTGCCTATCGGCCTGAGAGGCATACAGGAGAGCGCTGCATACGAAGATTCCACCGAGGACACTCGTCAGGAGTGTCCTCCACAATGTCTGGCGACCGCCACGAGTGCGGCCTTCGGGCGCTCGGCCATTCCTGTTTTCTCCCTCGCCCGTTGGCGGGAGAGGGTCGGGGTGAGGGTGGTTCACGGTGTACGTACCGACTCCGACACCCTCACCCTAGCCCTCTCCCTGAGGGAGAGGGAACTGGCGTCTATAGAGCGTCTCATGTTGAAGTGTATGGTGTGAGACCATTTTTTACCCAAACGTATCGGCGGTAATATTGGTGTACCACGAGCGGGCGTAGGTCGCTTCGAGCGCGCGGGTTGCCTCCGGCGCGTCTAGCGGACTCGTGCCGCTTGACCCTGGGACCACCTGAATCGTGTCGTTTTCAACGGAATACACAGCACTAATAGAGATGCCGTAGTCAGGCGCAACCAGGCTGTAGCAGGTATTCATCAATACCGGCCGTGCAACCGGCTCGCCCCGGAGCAGAGCCACAATGGCCGCGGCGCAGACCTTGGCCTGATTATTGGCGCTAAAGGCGGACTTGGGCATGGGGTTGGCGATAGCCGCGTCGCCAATAATATGAATGTTGGGGTGTACGCGGGATTCGAATGTGTTGCCGTGTACGGAGCACCAGCCCATACCTGCGTCGAGACCGTCCATCCGCGCAATCGCCGCCGCGCGCTGCGGTGCAACAATGTTAGCTACCGCGGGCTTATATTCGTCAAACTCGGTGCGGACGATGCCGGTGCGTGTATCGACCTGGGTGACCCGCCCGCCCTGCGCGCCGGGTACCCATTCGAGCAGACCCGGATACAGTCGTTCCCACGCGGCCAGAAACAGGCTGTCCTTGGTAAAGCTGTCCTTGGCGTCAAGCAATAAGACTTTTGATTTGGGCTTGTGGGTTTTGAGATAGTGGGCAATCAAGCTGGCCCGCTCATACGGTCCCGGCGGACAGCGGTAGGGCGTCTCCGGTGCGCTGATCACCACCAGCCCGCCGTCTTCCATAGCTTCCAGTTGGCGGCGCAGCAGCAGCGTTTGCGAACCGGCCTGCCAGGCGTGTGGGAACACCGTACTGGCTTCGGCGTCGTAACCTTCTATTGCGTCCCAGCGCAGTTCAACACCGGGAGATAAAACAAGTCTGTCATAGGATAAGGTACTACCATCACTGAGTGTGATTCTCTGTGCGGCTGGATCGAGCTCCTGTGCCTGGGCCTGGACAATCTGTACGCCATAGCCTTCCCGAAGCCTCTGGTAGGTATGGGTCAACGAGGCAAGCGGACGCAGACCGACCAGGGCCGCGTTGCTGAATGGACAGGTGACAAACTGAGGCTGCAGGGTCACCAGCGTGACCTCCAGGCTTGGGTCGGCCAGGCGTAAATACTTTGCGCAGGTCGCCCCGCCAAAGCCCCCGCCAACGACGACGGCCCTGGCCTGGGTATTCGCCCGTGCTCTGCCGATCAGCGGACGGACAAAAGGCAGGCTTCCGGCCAGGCTGAAGAATTGACGGCGGGTGAGATATGGGGGCATCGGTCAAACGTCGCAGGTCAAGCGTCGAGGGGGCAACCACGGGGGGTTGCCCCTACATTGCTCAACGTGCCTGCACTCTTGCAAAATACGCCACCACGGCCTCGACATCCGTCTCACTCAGCCCCTTGGCAATATAATTCATCACGGTCCCCTGACGCTCTTCGGTCCGAAATGCCTGCATGGCCGCCCTGAAGTCCTCGGGTGACAGACTGTCAAGCGCGGGAATGGCTCCTTGGCTCTGTCCGTCAGGACCATGACAGGCCGCGCACGCCTGAGCCCAGGTCGCGCCGCGTGACGGGATGGGGGCTGCGCTCGCTAGAGCAGGGGCTACCAACAGGCCTGCCAGCAGGACGAAGAGCTGTCGCGTATGGTGCAGGACAAGCGGCCGTTTCATTCGCTGACCGTGAGCCCTACGCGCTCGGATGTCGTGGCTCCGGTGTCGTCTGTCCACATGCACTCCAACTCGCCCGACCCTTCCGCGGTGGTAAAAAACGAGAAATACGGATTGGCGGCAATGCCGGGAAAGAGCTCCGCGTGGAAAACCTCTGCCCCGTTATACACACATCGGACGGTATGCACGATGTTTTTGGGAATCTTCTGGCCCACGTTGTTATATCGGAAGCCCGTTTCCATGGGGTGACGGATGAGCAAACGCACCTCAAAGACCGCTCCGCGTTTGACAACCTCAGGGACTTTGATTCTCGCCTTGGCCATGTCGCATGGGTCCGGTCAGCTTCCCTCAACACAGGCCGCGGCCGTGACAACGACTTCCGCGCTTGCCATCCAGGCTGTGCCGTCGTTTATGACCGCAACCGCAACAACCTGCTGGGTGCCGGCCAGTCGAATCCGGGTGTGTACCTCGGCCCGTCCGGCTCGCGGTCCCAGCGAGAAGCGGGCAATAACCGGTCTGGGGTTCTTTTCCGAAAAAATATGAATCTGTCTTACATGGGCCTGTGGCGTCATCGGACTCTCGACCCGGACCCGCAGCCGGACGGAATGGCCACTTTCGGCCAGGGTCGGCAGAGTAAGCGTGACGCGGCCGACCTGGGGCATGACCCCTCCGGTCGCTTGGCGAATGAGCGGCGCGAGCTTCTCGGGAAGCGCGTCTGCCGAACGCGCCTTTCTGAGCGGCACGAGCAGGCCGCCCAGGCAGCCAAGCAGACCGACGAGCACGCGCCGCCGTGACAGGCGACTAGGCCGGGCGTAAATCATGGTTCTTTAACGGCAACGAACGAATGCGCTTGCCGGTTGCCGCAAAGATGGCATTACACAGAGCCGGCGCAAGCGGGGCCATGCCGGGCTCGCCCGCGCCGCCCCAGAAACCGCCAGTCGGCTTGAGGACCACCTCAACCGTGGGCATCTCGGCCAACCGCATCATCCGGTAGTCATGAAAATTCGACTGTTCAACCCGGCCCGCCTTAATGGTGATCTCTCCGTACAGCGCGGCTGTCAGGCCGTAGACGACGCTGCCTTCGAGCTGAGCCCGGACCGAGTCTGGGTTGGCCACATACCCACAATCAATACCAGTAACCACGCGGTGGATAGTCAACTCACCTGCACCATTAACTGACGCTTCAATCACCGCCGCGGTATAACTTCCGTAAGAATCCTGCACGGCAATCCCACGGTGGACGCCTTCCGGCAGCGGGCTGTCCCATCCGGCGGCCTCGGCGACCGCGTCCAGAATGGCCAGGTCCTTCGACGCCTGGGGGCCCTGGAGGAGGGTGCGGCGAAATTGGTACGGGTCCTGCCCGGCCGCATGGGCTAACTCATCAATGAAACTCTCCCGAAAGAATGGATTATGAGTATGCGCTACTGCCCGCCACGGTCCTGGTGGCACGTGGGTGTTGCGCATGGCGTATTCCATATGCATGTTCGGGAAGGCGTACGGCGCGTCGGCAAAAGTCCGCACCCCGACGATATCAACCCCGTCCCGAATCAGATGAGGGCGGACTGCACTGAAAATCGACTGCTCGGCCTGCCGCACGGACCAGGCGGTTGGTTCCCCGGAGGCGTTGAGCGCGGCTCTCATGCGGACCAGGGCCACCGGCCGATAGCGGCCGTGCTGGATATCCTCTTCTCTGGACCAGATTAATTGCACCGGGGTGCCGGGCATAGTCTTGGCAATCCTGACGGCCTGGCGCACAAACTCAATATACAGCCCGCGCCGCCCAAAGCCCCCCCCGAGATGGACCTTGTGGACCTCGACCCGACTCACCGGCACGTTCGCGGTCTCAGCCGTCACAGCCGCGGTGGCCTCGCTGTTCTGGGCCGGCGCCCAGACGTCAACCCGCTGTTCCGTATACAGCGCCGTACAGTTCTGCGGCTCCATGGTGGCGTGCTCAAGATAGGGGGCATAATAGTCGGCTTCAATTGTTGTGGCCGCGCTGGTAAATGCGCTGTCGATATCGCCTTCCTGACGTGAAACCGGCGCCTTTTCGAGTTGTATGCCCTCGCGCAGAAACTCCAGGATGCTGTCGCTGCTCACCTGGGCGTGCTCTCCAAAATCCCACTCGATAGGCAGCGCGCGGAGCGCCTGCTGCGCGTTCCACCAGCTCTCTTTGGCAACGACAACGACCGCGTCTTCCAGGGGAAGGACCTTGACCACCCCGCGCATGTCGGCAATTTTGTTAGCGTCCACGCTTTTCAGGCTGCCGCCGAACACCGGGCACTGGGCAATCGCGGCATAGACCATGCCGGGCAGCCGGGTATCAATCGCAAACGCGGTCTTGCCCGTGACCTTATCCGGGATGTCAAACCGCTGGGCCGGTTGGCCCAAAAGGGTCCAGTCTGCGGGGTCTTTGAGCGGCGGACTTTCAGGGATGTCGAGCGTGGCCGCCTCGGCCGCCACCGCTCCAAAGCTGACCTGTCGCTGGGTTGGGGTATGGGTGATGAGGCTGTTCTCGGCGACACATTCCGCGACCTGTACGCCCCAGCGCCGCGCGGCCGCGCTGGTCAGCATCAGGCGGGCCGCGGCCCCGGCGGTGCGCAAATACTCCTGGCTGTCACGGATTGATCGGCTGCCGCCGGTCAGCATGGTCCGAAAAATCCGATTGCGCCGCAGATGTTCGCTCGTTGACGCATACTCGGCCTGGACCTTGCTCCAGTCACAGGCCAGCTCTTCGGCAACCAGCATGGGCAGGCCGGTAAAATTGCCCTGGCCCATTTCTACCCGTGCGACGCGAATGATGATGGTGTCATCCGGCCGAATCAGGACCCAGGCTGTCACTTCGGGACTGGTTTCCGCCTGAGAACTCGCCTGCTCGGCCTCGGCCACAGAAGACTTGGGAAGCGTCACTTCCAGTAACAGCCCGCCCCCAACCGCGGCCGAGCGTAACAAAAACGAACGACGGGACATGTTCGATATCTGTTTCATCGGTACGTCCCTATCCCTTCATCCCGCTGTTCGAGCCGGATTTTTTGGCGGCAGTATGAATGGCGGCCCGAATACGCGTATACGTCCCGCACCGACAAATATTCGTTACGGATTCGTTGATGTCGGTGTCGGTTGGCTGGGGCTTTTTCTTCAGCAGCGCCGCGGCCGACATAATCATGCCGGTCTGGCAATATCCGCACTGCGGCACTTGATGGGCAATCCACGCCTGCTGTAAGGGATGGCTGCCATCCGTAGAGAGCCCTTCTATGGTCGTAATTTTCTTGCCCGCGGCAATGGAGACCGGCATAACGCACGAGCGCACCGGTTCGCCATCCAGATGGACGGTGCAGGCTCCACACAAGGACATGCCACAGCCGAATTTCGTCCCGGTCAGCCCCAGGATATCGCGTAACACCCACAGCAGCCGCATGTCCGAGCCGACATCAACGCTGTGTTCCGTTCCGTTCACGGTCAATGAAATCATGCTCTCTCCTTCCCACCTCAACGCTCTCTATTTGCACGCATGCGGACTGGGCGGTACGTCCAGGGCAGGGTTGCGTTCAAAAAAGCCGACCGGCATCAGGCTGAAGCCGGCATACTCGACCGGCATCACCGGCCAGTCCTCGGGCCGCGGAATATGCGTAAGGCCAAAGGTATGCCAGACAACGATGTCGGTGTCCTCGATATTGCGGTCGCGTGAATAGCGCAGCAGACCCTCACCACCGGGGCTCTGGAGCGTGATATCGCCGGCCGCGCTGAGTTCGTCCGGTGCGAACGCGGTGACCCACAGATTATGCTGAGCAAACCCGGCCCGTTGCCCCACATAGGAGTCTGCCTGGGCAAACAGGGTCGGCGTTGCGCCGGCAAGCAGCTTATAGCCGACCGGCACTCCCAGCCGGTTTGTCCGCTGCGGGTTGACGATCTTCCAGCTCCGACCGGCCTGCGGGGCAGTATCCCGCCGAGCAGCATCTTCGGACTCCAGGAGCGTCGTCTTGGCGCGGAACTGCGTCCCGTTCGGATTGTCCGGCCCGTGCGGCACGGGTTCGACATCGACTTCGTAGACCGAGTTATTCTCACCGTCCACATCAAAGTCGAGCCGGAAACAGAACAGATGCTGGTGAATCGGAGAGGCCAGGTTGGGTGCAATGAGCGGAGCGAATTCGGGCTGCTCGGCCCCGGTTTCCACCGCGCTGACGCCGACGATGCCGGTCAGCTTGACCTCCATCTGAATCGTGCCGTCCAGGTATAAATACCAGAAGAAGCCATACTCATAATTCCCGACCGTAAAGAACGAGCTGACTACTAAACGCCGCGAGCGCCGGACTTCCGTGGTCGCGGACAGCAAGTCGCGATGCTTCCACAGCACGCCGTAATCTTCTTCGTGCATGCAGATGGCGTTTTCGATCGTATAGACAGAACCGTCGGCCAGCAGCGTGGGCATATCAAAGTAATGGATTTCGCCCAGACAGTCGCAGCCCAGGCTGAGCGAATTGGCCAGATTGCCCACACTCGCCTCGCTGGCATCCAGCACGTGTTTCCAGGTGTGCATGGGGTCGCGGTCACCATAGGGCACCACCATGTCCGCCAGCGACGCCCGATACAGAATGGACCGCCGCTCCCCGGCATCGTCATAACTCAAGGTATGCAAAACCAGGCCGTGCTGGGGATGCATGCCGACCCTGAACGACCATTTCTGCCATTCCACCGCGTATCCATCGACGCGGAAACTCGGCCCCTCGGGCTGGGTAATGGAAATGGGTTTCAGGTCGGTCCGCAGTGAAGGCTGATGGCTGGCCTCGTAGCGTCCGCTCTCCGGTGGCAGGACGGCCGCGCCGTGGTCTTCCAGATGGACCACCCGGCCTGCGGTCAGGTCCACATGGGCAATCAGACCTTGGAGTGGGCGGGCATAACCGTTGTCGGTCTTGTCTTCACGCACAAAAGCAATCGTCCGGGCCAGGCGATGGGTCGGGTCCACGCCGTCGGGCAGGGGACCGCTGCCCGGCCACATATCGATTTGCACCCGGCTCATATCCTCGACGCCGCGTCGTCTCACCGCGGCCTGCCAGGCGGGGTCGGCTTTGGTGAGCTTGATCGATTGCACCAAGTCTCGCCCCCCAAATGGGGCCTGTCCGCCGCTGAGGCGCTGCACCTCAAGCAGCTCTCCCGTCGTGATATTGACCCGTGCGTCAAAACTGCCCGCCTGCCTGCCGTTGGCAGATTCGTCCACCCCCAGAAAGCGCAGCGCCCGAGTAAACGGCCCGCCTGGGGTAAAGGTCTTGACCGCATCTTTGGGCGGCTCTACCAGACTGACACTGGAGAAGGCGAGCTGGCCGCTCAGTTCGCCCGAGCCGGTGAGGATGGCCACGCCGCGCTCAATCTCGCTCCGGCTCAGCGGCTCCAGGGGATGCGTTGGAAGGGTCTGCGCGTGGTCTGTCTGTGTGTCCTGTATGGCGCTGGTCATGCTGATTTCTCCTTTATATTAACGCGGCCTGTTCAGCGTCCGCCCGAAATATCGTAGATCGTCGTGGTGACGTACGAGGCCTCATCCGTGCAGATCCACACCACCAGATTGGCGACCTCTTCGGGTTCGCAGATACGCCCCAGGACCGTCTGCGCCTTGGCGATGGCTTCGGCGCGCTCGATGCCGATACTCGCTTCAAAAATTTCCGTCCGGGTAATGCCGGGCCGCACGCAACAGACCCGAATCCCCTCGTGCCCGACTTCCCTGGACAGACCCAGGGTAAAGGAGTCAAGCGCGCCTTTGCTTGAGGCGTAGACCACATCGCCCGGCAGCCCGCCGTACCGTGAGGAAATGGAGCCGACGTTGACGATCACGCCGCCGGTGCCACCGCGTTTGGTGGACATGCGTTTGATGGCCTCGCGGGCGCTCACGAACACGCCAAAGATATTGAGATTATAAACCCCCTGGATACGCTCCAGTTTGGCGTCGACGACTGCGGTCTCATAGTCGATCGCGGCATTATTCACCAGGGCGGTGACCGGACCGAGTTCGGTATCGGTCCGGCGAAACAGCTCAACAACGCCTTCTTCTGTTCCTACGTCAGCCTGCACGGCAATCGCCCGTTGTCCGGCCTGTATCACGTCGTGGACCACCTCTTCGGCCCGGTCTTTGGCGCGCGCATAGTTGACGCACACGTCAAACCCGGCCCGCGCCGCTCGCCGTGAAATGGCGGCTCCAATGCCGCGACTTCCGCCTGTCACGATCATGACACCCGACATCCTGTCTCCTTCTGTTAGAGGGCAATCGTCAGCAGAGAGCTGCCGTCGGCCTGGACGGTCAACCGGTCATCCGGGTTGACGACCACCGTGGTTGTGGCGAACTCAACGATGGCCGGGCCGGTCAGCCGGTCACCTGCTGCCAGCGCGTCGCCTTGATAAATCTCGGTTTCCACCTCGGCATTGACCCCAGCCATATAGGCCCTGCGTCGGCTGGTCGGTTGTAGCCGGTTCGCGGACTGTGTAGCCAGCCGTCCCTCAGGGGCGGGGCGGTTGCCTGTGGCGGCGATGCGCCAGTGCAGGCACTCGATGGGCTGGTCGCGCATCGAATAGGTAAATCGCCGCTCGTGCTCGTCATGAAAGTCGGCTTCGAGCCGACGTAAGAGACCCGTGTCAATCGGTCCGTCGGGCAGCGGTACGGTCAGGTTATGCACCTGGCCCGGATAGCGTCCCTCCAGGTGTCGGGCGAACCGAATCTCTTCGGGCTGAAAGCCCTCCTCCTCAAGATGGGAGCCGCCCTCGGCGATCAACTCTTCAAACACCCGGGCGATGTCCGTGGCCGCATCCGGCCGATCCGTATAGCAGTGGTGCAGGCGCACATAGTCGTGCCGTACCGGGGTGACCGCCATACCGAAGGCGCACAGACCGCCCGCGGAACGCGGAATCAGCACCTCGCCGATCTCAAGCACACGAGCCAGTTCGGCCGCGTGCAGGCCACCAGCCCCGCCGCCCGCGACCATGACATAGTCGCGGGGATCGATACCGCGCTCAATCGAGACCGCCCGGATGGCCGAGGCCATATTCGAGTTCACAATGGTCAGGATACCGGCCGCAGCCTCGCGGACGGACAGCCCCAGTGGCGTGGCAATATGCTCGGCAATGGCTCGTTGCGCCAGGTGCTCGCTGAGAGAGCGCCGGCCGCCCAGAAACGCACCGGACGACATCCGCCCGACGGCCAGGTTGGCGTCGGTGACTGCGGGCGCGCGGCCACCCCGGCCGTAACAGGCCGGCCCCGGCTGGGAACCCGCGCTCTGCGGCCCGACCCGCAGCGCCTTGCCGCTGTCGAGCCAGGCAATAGAGCCGCCGCCGGCGCCGATCGAAAGCACCTCGACCCCGTTCACCCCGATGGGCTGATGCGCGACCCGAATATCGGTTGACATGACCGGCTCGCTGTCGCGCAGCATGCAGACGTCGAAGCTGGTCCCGCCCATGTCGATAATGATCAGTCGGTCGGGGGCTTTGGTATCCGAGGCGTAGTGCGCCCCTGCGGCTGGCCCAGCCGCGGGGCCCGAGGCCACCGCGTTGACGGGACGCGCCAAAAGGTCCTCAACCGACGCACAGCCGCCGTTGACCTGCATGATCTGCGGCGGATGGGGCAGGCCGCCGGCTGCCATCTCTTTCTCAAAGGCGCGCAGATAGTCGCCGATGATGGGCGCGATATAGGCCGACAGCACGGTTGACGAGGTGCGCTCCCACTCCCGAATCTCGGGCAGGACATCACAGGAGCACAGCACATCGACGCCGGGCAGTTCCTCACGCACGATCTCGGCGGTGCGCTTTTCGTGGCTGGGATCGACGATAGACCACAGATAGGCCACCGCCACCGCTTTGACACTGTGGGCGCCGAAGCGCCGCGCCGCGTTGCGAACGGCCTCTTCGTCGAGCGGTAAGACCTCGGAACCGTCCGCGCCAATGCGCTCGGGAATGCCCTGGCGTAAATAGCGCGGAATAAAGTCCTCGGGCTTCTGGAGGTGGATGTTGAACCGTTCGGGCTTCCCGCCCCGGCCCAGATACATGATGTCGCGAAAGCCCTGGGTGCACAGCAGGCCGATGGCCGGCCCGTTGCGCTGTATCAGGGCATTGGTCGCCATGGTCTGACCATGCACCAGAAACTCCGTCTCACGCAGCAGCACTTCGACCGTGGTTCCGGCTTCCTCGGCCATACCGGCGAGACCCCGCGTAATCGCAAGCAACGGCTGGTCGGGAGTCGAGTCTTCTTTGTAGACGTGGAACCTGCCGTCGTCGCGCAGCAGGACCACATCGGTGAAGGTGCCGCCGATATCGATGCCGACTCGATGCCCCATGTTTACGCCTCCTGCGGTGCAGGGCTGAAGTTCCGGGCGATGGTCGGCGCTTCGAGATAGCGGTCGCCGGGGCGCAGGTTCTGCTGCGTCCAGGTGCCGGCAGCCGGAGCGGTCGGTTCGATCATCGGGCGCTCGTTCCGGCGCAGTTCGGCTCGGAGTTGCTCGGTCGCGTCAAGGTCGAGGCTGCGCTCAAGGTCGTCCTTGACGACTATACCGAACACGTTACGGGCCGTGTCTTCGCTGATCCACTCGTCCCGCAGGTCGCGTCGTACCTGTTCCGGGTCGCGGTCGAGCGGGTTGCCCCAGCCTCCGCCGCCCGCGGACACGCCGTTCCAGGTCTCGCCTTCACGAATCAGGAGTTGTCCCGCGGAGGAGGTGAAGGTCCGGCTGCCATCTTCATGCTCAATATAGATGCCACCGCCTGGGCTCATGGTGCCGCCGTTCACCCCGTGGGGCGGGTTCTTCAGGCCCTCGCCAAAGCCGACGCACTCCATATCGCCGGCAATCGGTCGATAGCGCGTGCGCAGCCCTGGGCCGCCGATCCACTGCCCCATGCCCAGGGCGTCAGTCTCAATCTCGTTCTGCTCAACGCGGATCGGATACAGCAACTCCAACTGCTCGATCGAGGCCGAGGTGAGCCCGCCCATGCCGGCAATAGTGCACAGGACCGGCCAGCCATCGGCGTCTTTTGCCGCGCCCTGGCCTCCGCCGCTGTTGAACAGCATGCAGCCCCACTCCTTGCCGGTTCTCGAATCAACCCCGTTGAAGTTCGGGACATGGGCGGTATGCGCCCCGCCCGCGGGCACACGCTCGGGAATGGCCTCGGCCATGGCGATGTTGATCACATCGTGCATGGGGTCGGCCGGATTCTGGGTTGCCCCTGCAACCGCGGCCGGCCACTTGGCCAGGCAGATGGTGTTATCGTCGGCGTCAGCGCTGATGTGTTGCAGCACGCCGTGGTTATGCGGAATGTCCGAGTCGATATAGTACAGGAAGGGGATCGTCGAGGTCGCCATCATGACCGCATAGGTCGCGTTGAAAGAGCCGGTGGACGGTGGCCCACCGCTGTAATGGACGTGGATATCCGCGCCCTTCTTAGTGACGGTGGCCCGAATCGGAATATCGGTCGCCCCGTTGCCGTCGGTGTCGGTCCAGGTCTCGCCTGCGTAGACCCCGTCGGGAATCGCGCGGAACTCCTCCGAGGCGCGCTGGTCGGCGTAGTCCATGAGGCCGTCGCTATAGCGCACCACCTCGTCACGGCCGTACTGTTCGCATAGCTCGATCAGGCCCTTGCGGGCCACGCCGCAGGCCCCGAGCTGGGCGCGCAGGTCGCCGTGCAGGGCGTCCCGGTAGCGCACATTCGAGAGATACAGTTCGACAATATCGTGGCGCTCGACCCCGCGGTCGACCAGCTTGGTCGGCGGAATGACAATGCCCTCCTGGAAGATGGTCTTGGCCGCGGGCACGATGCTCGACGCCTCGATAGCACCGGTATCGAGCTGATGGCCGCGCGCCACGGTCCAGAACACCTGCTTGCCGTCCACGAAGACCGGCTGGGCCGTCACCAGGTCCGGGATATGGGTGTTACCCCGATAGGGATCGTTCGACATATACACGTCGCCGTCGTGGATGTCGTCTCCAAACACCGAGACGATTTCCATCAGCAGGGTCCGAATGCTGTTGCAGTGGATGGGCAGGCAATCGGCCATGGTGACCTGACGCGGTCCGCTGGCATGGGCGTCGTAGATCATGCACGAGTAGTCGCGGGCCAGGGCGATGACCGAGGTCCACGCCGTCTGCTCCATCGCCAGGGTCATCTCCTGACCGATGGCTTCAAAGCGGTTACGGATCACACTGAAAGTGATGGGGTCGAACGCTGCCTGCGTGGGCGGCAGAGGGATGGCATCAATCTTACTGGCCGTTGCCATGGGTTCACTCCTTTACGAAACGGTTCTACTCACAGACCGGACTACCGCAGGAAAACATCTCCGAATCGTAAACGCTGAGGCGGGAAGAATCAATGCGTGAGCGCGCTACGCTTCTTCCCAAATCTATCTCGTGCGTGCATACTCACTTGATGAGGGAAACCCCATGCAAACCCTAACCTTGTCTCCATTGCATCCCGTGTTCGCTGCCGAAGTCCAAGGGATTGATCTGCGGCAGCCAACCGATGCAGATCTAGCAGCCAAGATAGAGGCTGCCATGGATGAGTTCGCCGTGCTGGTCTTCCGCGACCAGGTTCTGGACGAATCTCAGCAGATGGCGTTTACCCGCGCCCTCGGTCCCGTTGACATGGGGCTGCTCAAGGTGTTGCAGCGGCGGAGTCGATTCAAAGAGGCCGGGATGATCGACATCTCCAACGTGGATCTCGAAAGCCAGATTCTAGAGCGGGACGATCCGCGCCTGATTACCATGCTGGCCAACCAGCTCTGGCACAGCGACAGCTCGTTCAAGCAACCATCCGCGAAGTATTCGCTCTTGTTGGCTTGTATCCTCCCCGAGCAGGGAGGGGAAACCGAGTTCGCGGATATGCGTGCGGCCTATGACGCTTTGCCGGACGAGGTCAGGGGGGAACTCGAAGGGCTGGCGGCCGAACACTCCGCCTTTCATTCGCGTATCCAGCTCGGCGACCGGCAATACACGCCGGAAGATTTGGCCAAGTATCCGACCGTGGCATGGCCTATCGTCCGTACTCATCCGGGCTCCCGGCGGAAGACGCTCTTTATCGGGGCGCACGCCACGCACATTGTGGGCTGGCCCGTCCCGGAAGGGCGGCTCCTGCTCGCCGAGCTCTTGGAACACGCCACGCAAAGTCGGTTTGTGTACCGCCATACCTGGCGTCCGGGCGACCTGGTGATCTGGGACAATCGCGCCGTGCTGCATCGCGGCCGTCGCTACGATCTTTCCCGGCGACGGGAGCTGCGCCGCAGCACGGTCGAAGACGCCCAGGTGTGAGCGGTCTCTTGATCAACTTACAACTGTTCCAGAGGTGGCAGGCCGAGGGCGTCACGGTAGTTGGTGTGGAAATGATGCAGAGCCGGCTCGTTGCGACCGAAGACCATATACTCAAGCGCCCCACTTGCGACCGTCTTTTGGGCCATTTCCCCGACATAATAGTCTTCCTGCTCCAGGGTGCTGTTCACGATTTCATTGACCGCCTCAGGGGAGATCGCCTCATCCCCGCCCTCACGGGTCTCTTGATCGTAGACATTGGTCTCATCAATGACGACACGGGCACCGGTGTCCATGCTCTCCTGGAGTTCGGGGCTGATGTAGTTGCACACGCGGGTAATGGAGCGACCAATATCCTGCTTGTCCGGATATATCTTAAAGATCGTGACGTTTTCCTTGTTGACGGTCATTTGGATATTCGGGAAGAAATAATACAGCACAACGGCCATACCCTCCATGTCCCACTGGTCTTCTGGCAAGGTACGGAGCAGATCAATGGAGCGTGAGGGGAACACAAAACGATGATTCCGTCCGTTTGCTTCGTAGGCGAGCGCGTCTCCATAGAAGATATTGTTGAGCGTGCTGCCGTGTAAACGGGAAAAGTGGTAGGTCTCCCCAAAGGTGTCGTTGGCCAGCTTCCAGTTCAGCCGCTTATCCATCGTGGTTACTCCCCTGTAGTGAAGCCGACCAATATCCCAGCTCTCAATTTCCGGAGCGAAGTCGCCCAGTAGCGTATCGACATCGAGTTTGCCGGCAGCGTTTGGATGTACCCACAGCGTGCCATACTGCTCGACGGCAGGGAGTTCGATGAGACCGTGGCACGAACGGTCGATCTTGCCAAAGTCTTTCTCGCGCGGAATGCCGACGAGTTTGCCAGCAGGGGAGTAGGTCCAGTTGTGGAATGGGCAGATAAAACGGGAGGCTTCGCCACGTTCCTCGGTCGCAACCTGTGACCCACGGTGGCGGCACGCGTTGACGAACGCGCGGAACTGACCGTCTTTGTCACGGGTCGCGAGCACAGGGACGCCAAAGTCTTCCGTTGTGACAAAGCTCCCAGGCGTAGGCAGATCCCCGCTGAGTCCAATGAGCTGAGGGTGATTGCGAAAGAACAGCGCCCATTCTTTTTGCGCCTGGTCCGGGCAGGTGTAGAATGCGGTCGGGTTTTTGTATTGGACCCCTGCGTCTACACTCATACCGTCGTCAAGTTGCTGTAACAGCTCCTTCAGAATTGATACTTGCATTTCGTGTTGCATCCCGCACTCCCTTCTGTCTCACTATTGCGGCACCACGGTCCCGGATCGGGTGTCCGTGTTCTCTGCTGATTATTTGTCCGTTTTCTTGCGGAACTGTCTAAGCGTCTGCTCCAACTCATGCAGTTGGTCCAGGATCTGCCGTCGAACTGCGTCAGTGGCAATACCGAGTAAAACCACATACATCCCGTACAGCGCACGCGAGCGGAACTCGTCCCCGTCGATGCGACCAAAGGCCCAATGGATGAATGCTCGGTCCCAGGTGGCATATGCCTGGTGAGCCAGGAGATACGGGTCGAGTTGAGCTGTCAGCTGGCCCTGGCCTATGGCCTGCTCAATCGCCGCCTTGGCTATAGCGGCGGCGCGGTCTGAGAGACGGTTTTCTGCCGCACCACCGCGAGCCAGGCGTTCATAGCTTGCAATACCCAACGGACGGTAGACCGTCTCGTCCTCGACCATACAGCGGACACTTACGGTAGTAACTGCGTGACACTGTTCCAGTGGGTTCTCCCGTTGCGCTTCTCGCTCGAGGACCTCAGCCACTCGGTCAATAGCATCATCAATTAACGCCCTCAGGATGCCATCGCTGTTACCAAACAAGTTGTAGAGTGTGGTCACGCTCAAGCCAGCTTCAGAGCCAAGCTTGCGCATGGACAGCCCGTCCGCTGCAATCAGCCTACGCGCCGCCTCGATAATCCGCTTCCGCCGAGCTTCTGTATGGACTGCACGCAGTCTTGGTGTTTTTTTCTGTAACACTGTATCAACTTGATACAGTGTTACAGATTCTATGTCAATATGCTTACCGATATCCTCTCCCCACCTTTGTCTCTTTGACGTGTGAGCGCTATAGTCCGAACCCACGGGAGGTAGTGTGATGCGACTCGGACTAGTCACCGGATACTCAGGCCCAAACATGCCACACACCATGGAGGTGATCCTGGAGGCCGAACGCCTGGGGTTTGACTCAGTCTGGACCGGTGAGGCTTGGGGGTCGGACGTGGTTTCTTTCCTGGCCTTTGTTGGGGCACGCACGTCAAAAATCAAGCTGGGAGCGGGAATCTTGCAGATGCAGGCGCGGACCCCGGCCATGACGGCCATGACCGCTATGACACTTGATGGCTTAACCAATGGGCGCTTCCTGATCGGGCTAGGGCCATCGAATCCGCAGGTCATCGAGGGCTGGCACGGCGTGCCCTATGGCAAGCCACTCCAACGCTACCGGGAGTATGTCGCAATTTTACGTAAAATCCTGGTCCGTGAGGAACGGCTTGAGTTTAATGGCCAGGAGTATCAGGTTCCGTACGCCGGGCCGGATGCCAGCGGGCTGGGCAAGCCACTGAAGAGTATTCTCCACGGTCGGCCCGACATGAAAATCTACACCGCCTCGATTGGTCCCAAGGGGATTGCGCTTGCGGCCGAAATTGCCGACGGCCTGCTCCCGGTGTGGATGAGCCCGGATTGGGGCGAATCGTATTATCGCCCACACCTCGAAGCCGGATTTGCCACAGCCGGGAATGGCAAAAGCCTGCGGGATTTTGATCTCGCCCCGTATGTGACGTGTGTGCTAGGCGACGATCTGGACCAGTGTCGCGCCCCGGTCAAAGCCAGTCTGGCCTTATATATCGGCGGCATGGGAGCCCGTACCAAAAATTTCTATAACAGCTACGTCCGGAACTTCGGATATGAGGGCCTGGCCACAACCCTGCAGGATTTGTATCTCTCGGGCCAAAAAGTGGCAGCCCAAGCGGCCGTTCCCGATGAACTGGTTGATGCCGTCGCCCTGGTCGGTCCCAAAGAACGCATTGCCGAGCAACTCACGCGCTGGAAGGCGTCGCCCGTCACGACCATGGTTATTGGCACGAATCAGGTCGAGGCCCTGCGCGTCCTGGCGGAGTTGTGTCTGTGATATGCCGCATTGTGAAATTGAACGAAAATCGCACTGGTAGAAAGAGCTGACACCATGAAACTCTATATGGTTCCTGCCGCCCCGAACCCCACCAAAGTGATGCTGTATATTGCCGAGAAAACGGCCGCCGGGACCGAGATGGGTATCGAACAGGTCCTTGTCAACGCGCTCAAAAATGAGCAAAGGAGCGCGGATCATCTGGCGCGCAATCCGTTTGGGAGCCTGCCGGTGCTGGAGGTTGCGGACAATGAGTACATTGTCGAATCTCTGGCGATTATTGAGTATTTGGAGGAGTGCTTTCCCCAACCGGCGATGTGGGGGAATGGGACGCGTGAACGGATGCGCGCACGTGAGCTGGAACGGATCGCCGACCTCCGTGTGCTGCTTCAAATCGGGCGGTATGTCCACGCCACGAAATCGCCCATCGGACTTCCCCCTAATTCCGGGGTTGCGGCGCAGGCCGAGCAAGCGCTGCCGGTTGCCTTTCGGTACTTTGAGAATGTTTTAGCTGACGGTCGCGCACTGCTCTTAGGTGATCGCGTCTCGGTTGCCGACTGCACCCTTCAGGCCGCCTTGCAGTTCATGCGCTTTGCCAAGTTTGATCTCCTCGCAGACTACCCGCATCTCAGACGCTGGGACGCCGCGTACCGCCAACGTGCGGCGGCTCAGGCCGTGCTGAAATTCTGAGTGCGACACAGCTTTAGGAGCCTCTTTCATCTACGAAAAGGGGCTGAATGAGTAGGAGAAAATTTATGAGGATTGGGATTTCACTACCGGTGAGGGAGCTTCAGAGCGATTTGGGAGCGATCAGGGCGTTTGCCCAAACGGCCGACGAGTTGGGCTATACGCATTTGCGCGTCCCGGACCAGGTTCTCCGGCCCGATAGCGGCTATGTGCACGAGCCGCTGACGCTGCTGGCCTATGTGGCGGCCATCACGCAGAGGATAGAGCTGGTGCCCTCGGTCGTTGTCCTGCCTTCGCGCCAGACCGTGCTGGTCGCCAAGCAGGCCGCGGAATTGGACGTGCTGTCCGGCGGGCGTTTGCGTCTCGGCATCGGTGTCGGTCCCAGCGCCGAGGAATACCGCGCCCTGGGTGCGGACTTTCAGACGCGGGGGGATCGCTGCGAGGAGCAGATGAGCCTCCTCAAACAGCTCTGGACGCAGCCCACGGTCGAATTTGACGGACGTTGGGACAGGGTGTCCGGGGCCGGTCTGAATCCGTTGCCGGTCCAAAGGCCGATCCCGCTCTGGATTGGCGCGCAGAGTGTTCCCATCCCGCGCATTCGGCGCCGGATCGGCCGTCTGGCCGACGGCTGGTTTGTGCTGTGTACGCCGGTAGAGTTCCCGGCAATACAGGCCGATATTCTGCGTGCCGCCGAGACGGCTGGCCGGAGTCCGCAGGATATCGGCACCGAAGCCGGCGTGGCTGTGGTCGGTCCCCGCGAAGCGGAATGGCGCGACCGGGTGGCCGGCTGGCGACGGGCCGGCCTCAGCCATGTGTGTTTACGCACGCTCGGGGGCGGTCTGGACGCGCAGGGTCATCTGGACACCATGCAGCGGGTGTATGGGGAGGTGGGGGGGGTAGGGATTGGGGATTAGGGATTAGGGATTAGGGGTGAGTTCCTTCCCCCCTTGGGGGAAGGGGAAGGTTAGGATGGGGGGAACACCACTCCTGGCTGGACGCTCCGGCATCGGAGAGGGCCACCAGCGGGCAACCACAGGGGGTTGCCCCTACATTGCGCTAGGCGGCGTCCTTGGGGCCAAAGGAATCGGTTGTAATCCGGCGCGATTTGAACTTCCACTCGCCGTCAACTTTGGCGTACTCGTCGTTATACCAGCCCTTCATTTCCCACTTTTTGCCCTCTCGGTTCATGTGGACTTCCACATAACACGTCCCCGTGGCCTGATCCGGCCCACTCAGTTCGATGACGTGGTTATGGATGAAGGGCCGTGGCTGCATCGCCAAGCCACCCTTGATCATGGTGCGCAAGCCGTCGTGGCCTTGTGCGCCCGGCAGGCTGGGGTCGTCGGTCGAGAACGAGCCGTCTTCGGTAAAGAGATTGACGTATCCGTCCAAATCCTGCTGCCACACACAGTGACAATACTGCAAAGGCAGGTTGCGGATCGCCTCGCGGTCAACCATTTCCTGCATCTGCGTCTCAAGACTCTTGTCTGCCATGCTGTCCTCCTTTTTTGTTCTTTCCCCTCTAGCGTGTTTTCGTGTTCCTTCCCTCTCCCTCTGGGAGAGGGCCAGGGTGAGGGCTTTTTCATCACTCCGGCAGAAACGACGGGCTGCCCGTTTTGGCGGTCTGGCCGCCGTCGGCGACAAACGCCGCACCAGTCACAAATGAGGCCAGATCAGAGGCCAGAAACAGGATGACATTGGCCATTTCTTCCGGCCTGCCCAGCCGCCCCATGGGGATGATCTCGTCGAACTTCTCGGCAAACCCCGGCTGCTCCAGGGCGGGTGCGATCAGCGGCGTGTCGATGGCTCCCGGACAGATACAGTTGGCCCGAATGCCGGAGCGGGCATACTCAATGGCAACCACTCGGGTGAGATTGATCACCCCAGCCTTGGCGGCATTATACGCGGCAATGCCGTAATCGGCCCGCAGCCCCGAAATGGACGCGGTATTGACGATGGCCCCGCCGCCGTTCTGGCGCATGACCGGAATCGCCTTCTTCATGGCGTGAAAGACCGACGACAAACCCAGGTCGATCGTCTTGTCCCAGACGCTGTCCTCCAGGTCGGCTGTGCGGGCCATGACCGTACTGTCGGGCCGGGCCGCGGGCAGACCAAAGGCGTTATTATGCAGAAAATCGAGCCGGCCAAAGGCATCCGTCGTGGTCGTAATCATCCGGTCGAGGTCGGCCTGTTGGGTCACATCGGCGATGACCGCCATGGCCTTTCCGCCCGCCTCCGTGATCTCGGCGACCACCGCGCTCGCATTCTCTTCGTTGATGTCAGCCACCGCAACCGCACCGCCACGCTGGGCAAATCCCAGTGCGGTCGCCCGGCCAATGCCCGAGGCCGCGCCCGTCACCAGGCCGACTTTACCGCTAAAATCCATAGTCTGTGTCTCCTCAGCAGCCGCGGCTATTTCAGATTAAAAACACGCGCCCCGTTATCCCAGAACAGCTTGCGTTTCGACTCTGCCGGAATGGGCTGATCAAGCATGGCTTGCACGCCCCAGGGATAGGTGCCGTCCGGGTGCGGATAGTCGGAGTCCCAGGTGAAATTATCGTCGCCGACCAGCTCGACCGCGGCTTGCATGGTGGGCTCGTCGCCCCGGAAGCCCACACATACATTGCTGCGAAAATACTCCGTTGGCGGCCGGGTGAGATATTCATGTTCGGCGTTGCCGCTGAATTCCCAGTGCTGCTCCATGCGTTGCAGCCAGTACGGGGTCCAGCCGCCGTCGCCCTCAACGTGGATGACTTTGAGTTGGGGGAATTTTTCAAAGATACCGAACCAGATCAGACCGGCCATGGCCGCCATGGCTTCAAACGGATGGGATAAAATATGGCCGCTGGTATGCGTGTCCATGCGATCGCCAAACGAGGGCACCGAGGCCGAAGCCGAGTCATGGGTTGAGAGCGGCCGGCCCAGCCTTTCGATGGTCGCCCACAGCGGGTGATAGTCCTCATGCCACAGGGTTCGGCCGCCGACCGGATTGGGCCGCATATAATAACTGACGCAGCCGTTTGCCGCGGCGCGTTCAGCCTCTTTGATCGCCTCCTCCGGTTCCTGCATGGGCAGGGCCGCGGCCCAGCGCAGGCGCTCGGGCGCTTCGGAGGTGTAGTCGGCGGCCCAGTTATTATAGGCTCGGCAGCAGGCCGCCAGCAGTTTGGTGTCGCGGAACTCGCGGCCGAGCATCTGGCCGGTATAGGTCGGGTAGAGAATCTGGACATCCACGCCTTGCTCGTCCATGTCCATGAGTCGGCTTTTGGCGCTAAAACCGGTTTCTTTGGCTCGCTCAAAGCGGTCCATGGCCTTATACGCAGCCTTGAGAAACGCCTTGGCCGCCATCGGGTATTTGCCCTTTTCGCGCGTAAACGACTCGCCTTCGACCAGAAAGGTGCGACGTCCCGACCCCGGCGCCTCGCCCATTCGGGGCGCTTCGGCCTTATACGCGTCTTCCATATGCCGTTCCCACAGCCAGTCCGGCTCCATCATATGGGAGTCGGTATCCACAATTTTGAATCCGTCACGCATGGTCAGCTCCCTCCACTATGTGCTGCTTTTTCATCGCCGCTCAGGCTGTTGTGTGGTATCACCTCTGTCATTACGAGAGTAGGGGGCCGGTCAGCCCTTGGGCAGCCCGAGTACCCGCTCGCCAATGATGTTGTGCTGAATCTCGTTGGTCCCGGCCGCGATGGTGCCGCGCCGCGCCGCCAGCATGCGATGCGACCATTTGCCGCGGTCAATCGCCCCGCCGGCCTGATATTCGAACTGGCTATAGGGACCCAGCAGCTCCATGGCAAAGTCCTGCATGCGCAGGTTCAGGCCGCTCGTGCCGAGCTTCATCATCGAGCCTTCCGGCCCGGGCGGCAGCCCTTTGAGTTGGCTGGTGAGCTGCCGGAAACTGGTGTACTTGAGCGCGGCGGCCTCGCAGGCGAAGCCGGCCAGGCGTTGCCGCACATAGCTATCCTCCCAGGCCGGGCGACCGTCCCGGTCTACTTTTTTGGCCAATTCGGCGAGCTGTCTGACCTCGACCATCATGTCGGTGCGCCCGCCGTGAATCGTGCGCTCGAACATCATATTGGTCATGGCGACCATCCAGCCCCGGTTCTTCTCGCCGACCAGATTGGCCAAGGGGACCTGGACGTCATCGAAAAACACCTGGTTGAAACCGCTCTCCCCGGTTATTTGGACCAGTGGTCGCACGGTGATGCCGGGACTTTTCATATCGACCAGCAGATAGCTGAGTCCTTTATGCTTGGGTGCATCGGGGTCGGTCCGACACAGCAGGGTGGTGAAGTCGGCGCGGTGGGCGTTGGAGGTCCAGACCTTGGAACCGTTGACCAGGAAGTGGTCGCCCCGGTCAACCGCCCGCGTCTCCACCGCGGCTAGGTCGGAGCCGTGATCGGGTTCTGACAGGCCCTGGCACCAGATTTCTTCAGCCGGTGGAATCTTGGGGATATAGCGCTGCTTCTGTTCCGGCGTGCCCCATTGCATCAGCGTCGGTCCTACCCGCGCGATACCCTGAAAATTGACCGTGGGTGGTGCCTTGGCGCGGTCGAGTTCCTGCTGGTAGATGACTTGCTGGATCAGGCTCGCGCCGCGGCCACCATACTCCTGGGGCCAATGGATGCACATCCAGCCCCCGTCGTACAACCGGCGATGCCAGGCGCGCCGCCGCTCGAACTCTTCCAGGGTGTCCGGGTCGTGCAACTCGTCGTCCCGCCAGTCGCGGGGGATGTTGTGTTCGAGCCAGCTTCTGAATTCCTGCCGAAAAACTTCGTCTTCCGAGCTGAATTTGAAATCCATGCCTAGGCCCTTTCCTCCAACTCGGCCAGTAGCTCGTCCAGGTCCACCTTTCCACGGCTGGCCTGAATATTGCCCTGAGAGTCGCGGGACCAAGTCTCGGGTGGTCGGTCCACCGACAGCTCCACTCCGTTGCCGTCCGGGTCAGCCAGGTAGACGGACTCGGACACGCCGTGGTCGGAGGTGCTCTGTAACGGGTAGTCGGCCTGCCGTAGCGCCTTTACCGCCCGGGCCAGTTCCCGACGGCTGGGGTAGAGAATGGCAAAGTGGTACAGCCCGGTATGTCCGGGCGGGGGCGGGCTGGCATCCGGTCCGGCCCAGGTATTCAGCGCCAAGTGGTGATGGTAGCCACCGGCGGACAGAAACACGGCCGAATCCTTGTAACGCATGGTCTCCTCAAAGCCCAACAGGTCGCGGTAAAAGGCTAAGGAGCGCTCCAGGTCGGTCACCGTCAGATGAATGTGACCGATTCGGGTCTGGGGGTGAATTGGCTCGGCCGGTGCTGTCACTGCTTGTGCCATAGGGATTCCCTCCTTCCCTAGCCGTTGATAAAAGCGCCTTCGCTATCGAGTTGGGTGAGGATTTGCATCCACAGGCCTAAGGTGACCCCCCCGCCGGGAATAGCCGCGGATTGGCCGGCTTCGAACAGCTCACGCCTTGTGGCCCCATGTTCGATGGCCCGTTTGAGATGGGCCACGGCTCCTTCCTTGCGACCCGCGAACACCAGAATGCCAGTCATGACCATTTCACGGTATTTGACCGCAAGGGCCTGACCCTCGCCGGTGCCCTTCTCGCCATAGGCTCGGAACGCCTTGGCGTAGTCGGGGTCTTGCTGCTCCATCCAATCGAGAAAGGCGTACAGTTGCGGGTCGGCTTCGGCGTAGGAACTCGTTGCTGCCCGCGCGTCAGATGCGCTCATACAGTATCCTCCTTTTTCTTGGGCCATAGCATCTTGGGATGCTGGGGCCAAGAGAGAAGCTTGTTCTGTACGCTTTATAGGAGATAGTATTGACGTACCGTATGGAAATGGGAAGCAGAGCGGACTTGTGCCACAGAAGGTGAGACAACTCATAGCAGCCCTGAAATCAGCGGGATTCACAGAACTCAAGGGTGGCGGAAAAGGCTCCCATCGAAAGTTTTTACATCGAAATTTCTCAGGCGCAGTGACCGTCAGTGGAAAACTTGGCGATGATGCAAAGCCGTACCAGGAACGACAAATCCGGCGCGCTCTCGAAGAGGTGAGCAATGAAACCGAGTGATCAATACCACAAGTGGATTGAGTGGAGCGAGGAGGACGGGGTCTATTTGGGCTATTGCCCCGACGTTATTACAGGGATTCACGGTAACGATCCGGTTGTGCTCTATAAAGACCTCTGCCAAGTCGTGGATGAGGTCTTGGCCGCACTCCAAGCCTCGGGACGGGCTCTTCCAAAACCTAAAGTACGTCCAATGCAAGAAGTCGCCTAAGATTTGTCAGAAAAACCATTCTCCGAGAAAGACTTTAGTGCTAAGAGATGCATCGACCTGCAGGGAGGACGCCCCGTCATTAAAGGGAGTCGGTTCCCCGTCAGTTCCATCGTACAAGACTACCGAAGAGGACGGTCTGTTGAGGAAATCCTGCGCGAATTTCCCCAGCTCCGTCCGGCTGAGGTTCATGATGCTCTTTCCTATTATTATGACCATCAGGCTGAGATTGATCGGGAGGTTGCTGAGTTGATGGACCTGGATGCTGCTATGCAGAAATATCCACCAACTCTCCCCTCCATTACTGTCATCTCTGCACTTCTTGGGTTTCTGTATATCTATTGATAATATGTCCCATATATGGGACATAGAGTTGCGTGAAACCGGCTCTTTTCCATCCGAAAGCTCGGGACAAGATTCGAGCTTTTCCAGAAGGGGTAAGAAGGGAGCTTGGGAAGGCTATCCTCGATTTGCAGAAAGGTCATGCGTTAAGCCTGCCGCTCTCCCGACCAATGCCGTCTATTGCCGCTGGGGTAGAAGAATTAAGAATGAGGGATCGTGCCGGAATCTACAGAGCGCTCTATTACACTAAATCAGATCGCGGTGTGTTGATCTTTCACGCCTGCGTTAAGAAGACACATAAAACATCGTTGCAAGATATCGGGCTTGGCCGGAAGCGGATGAAGGAAATGCTTGATGAAAAAATCTGAACCGATTGTCGTAAAAGATGCTGCTGAGCTTGCCGGGGTACTTGGTCTTTCTCCAGCCACCGGCGTGGAAATACAGCTCAGGAGTGATCTGAACGACAAGATCATTGATGCGGTCCGGAAGGCAGGACTCACTCATGTTCAGGTCGCTAAGCTGGCACGGACATCTCGTTCGCGAATTACTGCTATTCTTAACCGTAATACCAAAGACGTTTCTACGGATTTAATGTTGCGTGTCCTGGCAAGTTTAGGATATCGGGCCAAGGTGACCTTCTCTCGGGCAGCGTAGAGCCTCATAGAGGAGAAGGAGTCCATTGCTTGTGAGCGTACCGTATACTGAGGCTGGATGGATGTTGTCGGGGTACGTTCCACTCATCCGACTTACGGTCCCAGGCCTCTGGATGCCGGATCAAGTCCGGCATGACGAGAGCGTAACGGCAAGGCTGTAGCCTAGCGTGAGACGCGCTAACCAGCGGAGAACAAGACTCTCTCGCTACCCATCCTCCCGCCACTCCAGCCAACGCCCATGCGCATGGACAGCGGCTACGTTGCGTTTAGTATAGCCGCCGTTTCTGAAGTCTCTGATGAGGATCTGCGCCCAGCCCTCCGGGACGCCATCCATAATGACGACGGAGACGGGCTGGGTCGCTGAGAATGCGGCCAACATCCTCCACAACTGTTTGCGGGCTTCGGGCGAGAATTGGTAGAGGACCATGGAGGCGTAGAGACACAGGTATGAGCCCTGTGGGGCCTGGGCTAACAGAGCCGGCAAATGGGTAAGCGCGTCGCCTGTCACAATCGGAACCGGATGAGTGCGTGCGATACGGGCGGCGGCTTCGGTTTCCTGGTGACGCTCCAGATGTTCGGGAAAGATGAGCGCGCGCAGCCAGCGCATGGCATCCGCGTCAGTCACCTCGATCGGGTTGAGGTCGATCCCCGCGCGCCAGGCGATGCGGAATGATTCGGGCAGGGGAGGGAGGGGGACGGTCCCTCTGACCAGGGTTGAAAGCCGGACGGCTGCGTTCTTGTCGCCCCACACTCTGCTGGTCCCGGACGGGTACTCATAGCAGTGGTAATAGCGGTCCCAATGCAGGTTCAGTCCGGCACTGCTGCCAACCTCGATCAGCGAGAGGGGCTGGCTCCCAGCCTCTCTCGCCAACTGGGCAAAGACCGGCAGGAGGCAGGTCGTGCGGCGGACGACGTTGGTTTGGACCAAACGGGTGGTGATGAGCTGTCTGATTGTCTCGGTGTGATGCCAGACAAAGTCCTGAAACAGGGGATAGGTCTCTTGGGCGGGCGGACGCGGTGCTTTTTCTGAGGCAACCACATCCGGGTAGAAGTCGCGCAAGGGATGCTGGACTCCACCCAGCAGGAGATAATGCACCGCGCCGAACAGCAGGTTTGCGGACGGTTGCGAGGGCGGACAGCTTGCGGCGAGGCGCAGCATGTCGGGGTCGTCCAGTACGCCTAAGGACAAGGCGTGATAGAGGGGCGAGCCGTTTTCCGGTGCCTGTTTCAGGCCGAAGTTGCGAAAGTAGGTGCGGACCTGATCGAGGTCGCTAGCTGGCTGGGAAGACATGGCTGAGGGCTACTCTCCGGGCCTGCCGTATCGAACGGCGGGCTGAGCGGCTGCGTTGTCCGAGGCAACCGCCCAGAGCGAGACTTATCCGCCAAAATAGCTCTTGGGATTTTCGACCATCATGGTGTGAATGGTGCCTTCGCTCACACCGGCTTTGGCCAGGGTAGGAATGATGTTTTTCAGAATATGCGAGTAATTGTTGTTTGGGCAGGCTTCGATAAACTGCTCCCAGGCTTTGCTGGGGCGGCCCATCAGACAATGGACGGCATCGTGCGAGAGCATAATCCGGTCATAGCCGACGGCCAGCAGGCCAATCAGCGAGGCCAGACGCATTTTGTCCGGCGCAATGATGTCGATGCCGAAGCGGTCAAAACCGATCCATGCACCGCGCTCCAAAACGTCAAAATAATAGCGCATATCGCCCACACCACAGGCGTGGCCGATGAGCACGCGGTTGAAATCCACGCCTTCATCTTCAAACACGTCCAGGGTCTCGCGCCCAAACGGACCCAACTCGTCATTGTGACAGAGGATGGGAACACCCGTCACCTTGTGGGCGCGGGCCGCCGCACGCAGACAGGTCTCTTCGTGCGTGCCGATCGTTTTTGCGGTCTCGGTCATACCCGGAATCCCGCCGGTCGCGGTTTTGATGAGCCCGGCTTTAATGCCCGTTTTATCAATGCCGTCCGTAATCTCCCGCACATAAATCTCGGCGATATCGTCTGCGGGCAGGCTCCGGAAGTGGGGCGGAATGCCGAGCGCTTCGTTGTACAGACCGGTGGCGACCACGACATTCAGGCCGGATTTGTCCGCGCATTCCGCGGCAAATTCAGGGTCACGACCTAATTCCATCGGACAGGGGTCAACAAACGAGGTGACGCCGAGATCTTTGATCTCTCTGAGCTTTTCAACGGCTCCGGCGATTTCTTTTTTGCGGTCAAAGCTGGTGTTATCCCATTCATAGCCGGGGAAGCCGACGGTTAAATGCTCGTGGATCAGGGTGAATCCCAAATCGTCAGTGGAACGGTCGCCGAGTACGGTCTGGACATTGGCCATGGGTGAGTCTCCTTTCCCCTCTCCTTGTGTGTTGCTTAGTGATGGGCCGCTCCAGCCTGCTCGATCGTGTGTTCGACGTCAAGCGTCGTCACCCGCCGCAGCTCGCGCCGGTATGTCGTGTCTGCATACGGCCGGGCACGGTGCATGGTCGCCCGGTTGTCATAGATCACGAGGTCTCCGACTTGCCACGAGTGACGGTAGACACACTCTGGGCGGGTGGCGTGCTCAATCAGGTCGAGCAGCAGCAGCCGCCCTTCGGGGATCGGCCAGTCGATGATTTTGGAGGCGTGCGCCGCGATGTAGAGCGACTTGCGGCCTGTGCGCGGCAGGCTGCGGACCAGCGGCTGAATCGCACCCTTGAGGATATCCTGTTCCACCTCGGAAAACTCGAAGCCCAGCATCTGACGCGAGTGGGCAATCGAGTGATGCACGCGCAACCCCTCAAGCCGGCCTTTCATCTCTGGAGTCAGGGCATCATAGGCCGCTCGCATATCAGCGTATTCCGTGTCCGCGTTGACCGGAGGGACGACTCGGGCAAACAGCATGGAGTAGCGGCCGGGCGGGTCCTGGAAGGACGCGTCCGTGTGCCAGAGCCGATTGCCCAGGCCGTACATGCGCTTGCGGTCGTCGGCCTGATAGACTTCTCCGCTCGCGTTGAGGTTGGAGACATCGGCCAATGCCTCGTTGCCCAGGCGGCTTTTCTGGAACGCGCTGATCCCGGTCTTGGTGTGCAACCGGCCGTCCAGGCGCTGCGCAAAGGCCAGGTGCTCCTCGTCCGTGAAGTGCTGGTTGCGGAAGACGAGCAGGGCGTGCTCGTCCATGCCGGTGCGAATCTCCAGCAGCGTCTCAGGGTCAGTCACCTGGCGGAGATCAATGGGGCTGACCTCGGCCACGAAATGGGGATGGAGCTTGCGAAATGTCAGGGTCATATGAACCGGTCCTCCCTTAAAGCAGGCTAGGACATAAATGCGTTCGCGGCTTCTTCCAACTGTGCCAGCGTCTTATCCGTGTCCAGGGCTGTCATAAATAACACCATCTCTTGGACGCCGAGTTCACCGAGTGCGGCCAGCGTATCGGGATTTTCCTGAAGGTCTTTTACATCGCCCAGCATGGAGATTGACAACTGCGAAAAATCTCGGCCACGTTCGGCCATAAGCTCTCTCAGTTGTCCCATACGTTCTCTCAAGGTTTCGAGCGGGACCGGACCGGGCTGCCAGCCGTCGCCCAGGTCGGCTACGCGCTTGAGGGCCGGCATACTCTCGCCACCAAAGATGATGGGCGGGTGAGGCTTTTGGACCGGCAGCGGCAGGGCGTACAGGTCGGGAAAGGAGAAATATTTGCCTTCAAAGCTGGCGGCCTCTTCCTGCCAGACGGCTTTCATGACCTGAAGATATTCTCTGGTGCGGCTGCCCCGTTCAGAGAACTTCTCTCCCAACGCCTCAAACTCTTCCGCCAGCCAGCCCACCCCAACGCCAAAAAGATAGCGGCCACTGGTCGCCATATCGACCGTCGCCACCGCTTTGGCCACGGGGAGGGGATTGCGGTACGGAACAACGATAACGCTGGTGCCGAGCTTGATGGTTTGGGTATGAGCGCCCAGGGCTGCCAGGACGACAAAGGTATCTGGAAAGGGCAAGCGCCGCGGAAAGCTGGCTGAGCCATCGGGCGTATACGGATAGGTCGATTCAATTTTTTCCGGGATGACAACGTGGTCGCCCAACCAGGCGGAGTGATAGCCGAGTTCTTCGGCCTTTACCGCCACGCGCACATAATCGTCCATGCTTGGATTCATGCCAACACCCAGAGAATAATGGATGCCGAATTTCATAAATACCTCCTTCTTTGTTTAGCGAGGTTTCTCCCGCCTGCTGCTATACCACATCCGAGCAAGTCTTGACGAGGGAGAGCGGCTCTCACGCAGCTCCAAGATTGACAGCCCAATAACGCCCGGCATATGGTGCGGTTCGTCATTAATGACGAGATTGCTGAGTGAGGAGGTTTTGTATGGATATCGGCAAAGTAGGTGTCTGGTTTTTTCTGGATGGAATGACGGCTCCTGAAAGCGCCCAATTCGCCCAGACGGTTGAGAAATCCGGCTATAAGACCTTGTGGATTCCAGAGGCTGTCGGGCGTGAGCCGTTTGCCCATGCGGCCTATCTGCTGAGTCATACCGAACAGTTGTCCATTGCGACGGGGATTGCCAATATCTGGGCGCGGGACGCCTATACCATGGCCACGGCAACCAACACGGTGGCCGAGCTGTCGGGCGGTCGGTTCGTGCTCGGCATCGGCGTCAGCCACAAGCCGATTGTGTCCAATCTGCGCGGACATGACTACAACAAGCCTTATAGCTATATGAAGGAATATCTGCCGAAACTGAAAGACGTTTTTTATCAAGCGCCGAAACCCAAAGAGCCGGCTCCCATCGTTATTGCCGCCCTGCATCCCAAGATGCTGGCCCTGTCCGCCGAACAGGCCCAGGGTACGCATACCTATTTCGTGCCGCCGGAACACACGGCCAAGGTGCGCGAGCAGATCGGCCCTGACGCCTGGATCTGCGCCGCCCAGGCCGTCATCCTCGAAAAGGATGCGACCAAGGCCCGTGCCGCCGCGCGGCAGTATATGAAGACCTATGTCCCCCGCCTGCCCAATTACACCAACAACCTGAAAAACCTGGGCTGGAAGGACGCGGACTTTGAGGACGGGTGCAGCGATGCCCTGGTGGACGCCATTGTTGCCTGGGGTAGCGAAGAGCAGATTCAGGACCGTATCGACGCCCATCTCAAAGCTGGTGCCACGCATGTCTGCTTCCTGCCGGTCAAGGCAGACGATGAATCCCTACCCGATATGCGCGCGGTCGAAGCCTTTGCGCCCGGTGCGTAGGTCGAACAGGAGGCGCAAGAGCGGCCGGTCGGAATACGGTGCCGGTCGCTCTTGAACAGGCTGGTCATGCACGGTTCAGTCAGTATTGCCTTTCAGACGGATAAGCCCCTCTCGGCCTACGGGCCGCTGGCGAAAACAGTTGAAGACTACGGCTTTGCCGGTGTGAGCGTCTATAATGACATGCTGTATCAGCCGGCCTGGCTGCCGTTGCTGGAAATCGCGCGACACTCGACCCGCGTCCGTATCGGTCCCGCGGCGGTCAATCCGTTCACCTGTCACCCGATCAATATCGCCGGCGATATCGCCCTGCTGGATGAAGCCTCGCACGGACGGGCGTACTTGGGCTTGGCGCGTGGAGGCTGGCTGGATTTTGTCGGTTTGCATCCTCAGCGACCCATCACCGCACTCCGTGAGGCGTTTGGTTGCATTCGACATCTGCTCAGCCAATCGACCCAACCCTATCGGGGAGAGGTGTTTTCCCTAGCGGGCGGTGCGGCTCTGCGCTGGAAGATAGACAGGCCAGAGCTGCCTTTTTTGCTGGGAACGTGGGGGCAGAAGACGCTTGCCGCCTGTATTGAAGACATTGCTGAGGTCAAACTCGGCGGAACAACGAACCCAGCCGCAGTGTCTCAGATGCGCGTTGCTATAGTCGAGAGTGCTGTGCAGGCCCGACGGCAGGCTGACGAAATTGGCCTAGTGGTTGGCGCGGTCACCGTGGTTGATACGGACGGGAAAGCCGCTCGTGATCTGGCTCGTCGAGAAGCCGCGCTCTATCTGCCGATTATCGCCACGCTGGACCACAGCCTGGCCATTGAGCCCGAGTTGTTGACGCGCCTCAAGGAGGCGACCGATGCCTATGATTTTGAGCGGGCGGGGAGCTATATCTCTGACGATTTACTCCAGCGGTTGGCTTTTGCCGGAACGCCGGACCAGGTGGCCAACCAAGCCGCGGCGCTGTTTGAAGCCGGTGCCCGACGGGTCGAGTTTGGTACTCCCCATGGTCTCACAACCGCGGAGGGCCTACGCTTATTGGGCGAGCAGGTGTTACCGGCGCTGCGAGAGTATGTTGATGAAAGCTGAGGGGCTCAGCGGCTCGTATAGTGAGCGCTAGAATATCTTGTCTTGTTTTCAGCAGTTTTCCCGGTGCATAATAGCGGGGGGAACTGGCCGGTAAGGAGTCCCTTTTATGTCAGCTTTCGTGACCGAAATAGTTGCTGGAGAACCCTACCACTATTACCCGCTTGGGGACTATATCGTACGAGCGGTGGGCGTATGCGGGGGCCGCCCCACTTTCAAATACACGCGTGTTGAGATCACCGGCACGCTTGAACGGCTAGCGGCGGGAGAAAATATCGATGAGATCGTCGAAGGTTATCGCGGTCGTGTCTCCCAGGCTGCAATAATGGAGGCGGTCCGCTTGGTAACAGATCAGTTCATCAAGACCCTCCCCCACTTAGCATCTGCCTGATGATTGTTCTGGACGAACAGTTATTAGGACGAAACATTGAGCGAGACATCGCAAAATGGTATCGAGGAGCGGTTCAATACATCCTGGATTTGCGTCCGAACAGCATTATCAAAGACGACGCTATTCCTGACTTACTACGGCAACAGCCCCAGCCAACATTCGTCACGATCAACGAGCAGGATTTTTGGCGAAAGGTCCGGGCAGACCCACGCTTTTGTATCGTGTGCTTTGCCATACCAGATAGTAGAGTCCGCGAAATTCCACAGTCTTTACGGGTGTTGGTTCGGCACGATGAGCTCCGAACCAAAGCACAACGTATGGGAAAAATCATCCGAATAAAGAATGAAGATGTTCAATACTATACAGCCACGGAGCGGTCGATAAGAAAGCTGGACCCGTAAACGGGCGACAGGGGAGCTCCTCAAAGAATCTGTCGCACAAGGTCATAGGTCTTCCCTAAGGAACGTGGGTTTTTGCGGGCGTTGCGAGATTATATTGATGAAAGCTGAAGGGCTCAGTAGTATCCGGTAAATTGGCTTACTCTCCGCATAGCGAAACAACGGGACGGATCAGTCCTCACGTTGAAACACCAGTTCCGGTACAACCACCTCCCACTCCTCGCATTTGAGAGCGCTCTGGTAGTGCGGCTCCGAATCGCTCCGTCTTCGCATCACAATGGCCAGGACTGTTGCCGTCCGCAAGCGCATGGCAGGCGGCGGCGTATAGCCTTTGGCGAGGCGGCCTACCACGTTGCCGGTGCGGTCCAGCAGTTGCCACGGTTGTTGCGTGGTACGGACTCGGAGCGGGTCACCGGGCGAAAGAGCGGTGATGGCACGCTGCACTGGGTCGTTGGACCGGTAGCGTCCTGCGAAGCTCAGATCAACATCGCGTAGACTGAGTCGCTGATAGCGGGTGGTCATCTCTGGGGTGGGCGATGGTACTGCGACCGGAGGCCGGTGCAGGACCGAGGGATGATCGTGCAAGGTCGTTTGGAACGGATGGGATTCGTCAAAGCACGTCAGCGCCAAGGTCTGCCGAGCGCGGGTCATGGCCACGTAGTAGAGGCGGCGGGGTGCGTCTGCGTCTTCGCCGCGGCTGAGGCTGTTCCAGCCGCCGTCCAGGACGACCACGTGGTCGAACTCCAATCCTTTGGCGCGATGTGCGGTCAATAATAACAGGCCGCGCTGCCGGCGGCGCACATCGCGCCCCCACTCCGCCAGCCACTCGATGAAGTGGTCCAGCGGCGCTTCTGTTCCTCCGGTTTCCAGAGCGTATTCGTCTCTGGCTTCTCGCAGCAGTTCGATCCAGGGATTGGAGACTTGGCCGTCCAGCCAAGCGCTGAGGACGGTACTGTCCACGAGGTCGGTTTTGCGCTGGCGTAGCCAGGCAAGCAATGCCTGGGTCTCTCGTAGTCGCCAAAACCCTGGGATTTCCTCATTTCCCATCTGGACCGGAATACTGTGGACTTCACAGCAGGCCCGCACCGGCTCCAGGTATTGCCACTTGCGGGCAATGACCGCGCAGCCGGACCAGTCCCAGCTCGGTGCCAGGGTGGACAGGCGCTGCAATTCCGCTATTGCTGCCTGGGCCTGCGAGATAGGGTCACGCCGTATGGGTAGAATCTGCACTCGTCCGCGCGATACGGGGTCCAACTCCTCCCAGTTCCCGCCAAGGGGCTGCTTAATGCGTGCCCGGTCAATATGAATGGGATGGTCGGATTTCATGCGCCGTGCGGCTGGCTCAATAACCGCGTTGGCCGCAGCAATGATGTGGGCCGTGGAGCGGTAATTGTCCGTCAGGAAGGCCGGTCTGGCCCGATAGTCCGTCTCGAAACGCTTGATAAACTCGACCGACGCACCGTCGAAAGCGTAGATGTTCTGGTCGTCATCGCCCACGGCAAACAGGCTGAGCTTATCGTCTTCGTCGGATAGGGTTCGACCGGCCAAGGCCGAAATTAACTCGTACTGCTCCGGGCCGATGTCCTGGTATTCGTCCACGAGTATCCAGCGGAAACCGGCCAGCAGTCGCGCCCGCTGTTCATCGGCGTCGTCCGCCGGCAGCCCTGCGCCTCGCAGTAGGTCCACCGCCTGTCGGAGTATCTTTCGGAAGGCGTCGTTGTCCAGCAGTTCCGCACGGCCGCTGAAGCTGGCACCCATCAGCCGCATGGCGAAGCCGTGACAGGTGAGCACGGTCACGCCTCGGGCGTTGTCGCCGAGCAGTTCGGCCAGGCGGCGACGAATTTCTACCGCGGCATGGCGATTATAGGCGAGTGCCAGAATGCCACGCGGGTTTTCGCGCCGCACGCGCAATAAATAGGCAATCCGATGAACCAGGACTCGCGTTTTACCAGAGCCGGGGCCGGCCAGCACCAGGACGCTGGTCTGTTCTCGGTCGTCGGCGACAATGCGCTGCTGGGCGGAGTTCTTCAGATTCTCCACAATATCTCGCCACGATTCCGGCGTGGTCTGGCGCGTAATCTCCTTGTCGCGGTCGGGTAGCCAGCGGCGCAAAAAGTCCTGCTGCTTGAGATTGAAATAGTCCATGACGAGAGCCAGCGCGTCGGTCATGGCCCGCAAGCCGCGCTGGACATACTCCGCCATGACGTGAATCTGGAGTACCTGGTCCTGGTAGTGAAGTTTGAGTGGTGTGAAGTCCGTGGTGGTAAAGCGGCGCTGTTCCTGACTCAAACGTATGGACATGGCGGGGCGGAAGATGGCCAATCCCTTATTGAGGCGGATGATTTCCTGTTCGTGCAGCCATAGCAGGGCGCGGTCCAGCAGTCGTTCGGGATTCCTGGCCGTAGTCTTCAACTCCAGGTCAGATCGGATCGCGTTCAGCAGTTGGCCGAGGGTTGTTTCGGCTAACAGGTCCGTGCCTCGACTCCCCGAGGGCAGGCTATCGAGCAGATGATCCAACAACACCCGGGCCGCGGCCCGGCGCCGCTCCGCGGTCTCTATCAGCGCGGCCCACTCGCGCTGAAGCGTGATCTGTACGGCCTCCTGGCCCAGGCCGCGCAGACCTAGGCTGCCCCGGCCACCCTCCTCGCCGCGTCCGTCCAGAGCGAGACCGCGCAGAATACGCACCACATGTTCCGGTAGGGCGGAGGCGTGACCGGCGTCCTTAAGTCGCTGGGTGGCGAGGCGCACGTGCAGCGTTGAGGTGTCATCCTTCCCCATGTCCGGAGCCGCTTCTTGCAGGTCGGTGATGAGGTCGCGCTCCAGGGCCTCAGCTTCTTCAAAGCGTTTTTTTGACGCATGCTGGATCCCGGTATGGACAAAGGCGGTCAGCGCGGTGTCGTTGTTGGCGATCCCCAGTCGTTCCAGGTCGTGCAGGGCGCGACGTACCTGTTCCGCGGGCAGCCCGGAGACTGTCATCAACTCATCGGTAGAGATACCCTCGTCGGGGTCGGCATCGATCACGCTCTCGGTAATGGCCAATAGGCGCTTGCGATAGTCGGTTGTAACGGGAGTCCTGGCCAGTTTGGCGCGGGCCTCCTCTATTGAGCTGACACGCAGGGAAGATGGGAAGACCTGTACGCGGTCCTCCCCACGGGCCAATAATTCGGCTTCTTCCAGCCAGGAGATGGCAGTCCGTACGCGGGTATCGTCGGTCGCGGAGTCGCGCTCGAACGCGGCGTCCTCGTCCTCGCCGAGGATCTCCCCTACGGTGGCGACGACTTGGCCGTTCAGGCGCTTCTTGCGGTCCAGGTTGCGCAGTGCCTTGAGGATGGCGTGGATTTCTGGCCGAGTCAGCCGCGAGCGGGCCGACATGCCGAACTGTCGCTCGATATCGTCGGTCGTGTAGAGCAGCACACAGCGCGCCGTTTCCCGGTCACGTCCGGCCCGGCCCGCTTCCTGTACATAGTTTTCCAACGAACCAGGGATATCGGCATGAATGACCAAGCGCACATCCGGCTTGTCGATGCCCATACCGAAGGCGTTGGTGGCGACGATCACCCTGAGGCCACCACTGATGAACTGCTGCTGTATGTTTTTCTTGGTTTCTGGAGACAGGCCAGCGTGGAAGTGGGCGGTGTTGATGTTTTTGGCGCAGAGATACTGAGCGATATTTTCGGTTTGGGGGCGTGTCGCACAGTAGACGATAGCACCGCCGGACGTTCCCGGCGGCAGGTCTACGGTCAGGATTTGGTGGATATGGGCGAATTTCTCGCCGCCCGTCGTCGGCACAACCACGAATTCCAGGTTGGTACGTTGCGCGCCGCCGTTAAAGACGGTCAGGTCTATGTCGAGCTTGTCACGAAAGTGGGTGTGAATGTCTTCCCGTACCTCGGGCTTGGCCGTTGCTGTCAGGCAGACTATTTGTCCGTCGGGTGCCTTCTCGCGAATAAAGCGAGCTATGTAGCGGTAGTCGGGCCGGAAGTCGTGGCCCCAGCGTGACAGACAATGCGCCTCGTCCAGCACCCAAGTGCCGACTTCGCGTTGGTCCAGGACTCGGCGCACGGCCCGGCTGCGCAGTTGCTCGGGTGAGACAATGAGGATGCTGGCATCGCCCAGGCGCACCCGCTCCAGGGCTGCGGAGCGCTCGGGCATGGATAACATGCCGTTTATGGTCACGCTGGACACGACACCGTGAGCTTCCAAACCGGCGACCTGGTCGGTCATGAGCGCCACCAGCGGCGAGATGACCACAGTCAGCGCGCCGGTCTTGTCGTATCGAGACAGCGCCGGGATTTGATAGCACAGTGATTTGCCGGTGCCGGTCGGCAAAATACCCAGCACGTGTTGTCCGGCCATGATCGCCTCGACAATGGCCTGTTGCATGGGCCGGCCCTTCTCGTCGCGGGGCTCTGGACGAAAGTCTGGAAACCCGAACCAGCGGGTCAGCTCCTTGCGGGCGTCGTGCCGTTCCCGACACCACTTGCAGGCCGGGCTGGTGCAGGCCGTGTCTCGCAACCGGCGTATCAGCGCACCGGCTTCGGGGAACTGATGCCGTACCCAGGGTGGCATGACAGAGTTTCCGCCGGCCACCGACAGCCAGGCCAGCGCATAGGCCAGCCCCCACCCGTTGCCGGCCGTATCCGCCAGGACTTCTTGCAGCACTGCACGGCTCTGGGTGAGACATGTCGTGTCCGCGAGCCGGTCGCGGATCGCCCTATAGGCATCAACGTGGGACGGTCGGGCTGCCCCTCGCAGGGCTGAGAAAAAAGCGTTAAAGCCGGCCCCAGTATCGTCCGCGCTGGTCAGCCAATGCCAGGCGGCCAGCAAGTCGGGATTCGCCTCCCTCAGCGCTTTTTGCTGGTCGCTGAAAACGTCCAGGGAGAGGCGGGCGTCCAGCTCCGGGTCGTTGACGCGTCCGCGTTTGAGCTGTCCGTCCTGATAGTGCTTGACCAGATGATGATAGGGGTGGCGGGGGAAGGCCAGGGGATTGAGCCGTAAAGTATCCACTGCCGGCAGGCGCAACAGTCGCAGGTCGGGTTTTGCCGCACTCAGATGGGGCAGGTCGAACGCGATCAGATTATGGCCCAGCAGGTAATCCGCACCCTTGGCGAATGCGTCCAGGTTTTTCAGGGCCGTGTCCAGGTCTCCGCCGTGAAATGTTCGGTCCTTGCCGCTCCACGACCGCACCGCACCAAAGGCATGTATGCGATCGTCTTTCCGTCCGACTTCGAGGTCTAGAGCGAGAAAATCCACGGTAAGGCGACTGGTGTCCGGTTGAGAGCCTTGTTCTTGACCTATTCTTCTAAGGGAAGGGCGAGCGTCAGAAGCCTTTGACGCCGTTGTCCAGTTGCACCCCGAAGGAATTGAGCGCCATGGACACCATATTGTACTGGCCGACGGTGAAGACCACGTCCATGAGTTGCTGGGTCGTATAGCGCTCGCTCAGGGCCGCCCAGGTTTTGTCACTGATAAACGCGTCTGCGTGCAGTTCGTCTGCGGCGCGCAGCAGGCTGGCATCAAATGGCTCCCAGCCGTCCGCGTCCGGGCCCTCTTTAATCCGCGCTATTTCTTCGTCCGTCAGCCCGGCTTCTCTGCCGAAAATCACGTGCTGGCCCCATTCGTATTCGGCCTGACACAGCCAGCCGATACGCAATATCAATAACTCGCGCTCTCTGGGGACCAGAGTCGAGGTCTCGCCCATGATGTGGTAGGCCCAGACCTGGAATTTCTTTGCGGCTTCCCAATGTCGCGCCAGCGTACCAACGACATTATACACCCGGCCTTCACGGGAGCGGGCCTCAAGGGAAGCGCGCTGTTCGTCCGTCCATTCGTCTGCGGTGAGCGGGGTGATGCGGGGCTGTGAGAGTTTCATATCATTCTCTTTCTGTGACAAGGCCGAGAGCGTGCCCTCGGCCTTGTCTGTATATGGCAGGTATCAATAACGGCTCGGCTCTATTCCAGGCCGTACACGCGCGCGGCGGTGTCGTGGACGATCTTGCGCAAATCTTCTTCGGGAAGTGCGCCCAGCCGCTTGTTGACGATCTCCCGCGAGCGCGGAAAGGTTGCCGCGGTATGCGGATAGTCGGATGACCACATGGTGTTGTCCGGGCCGTAGCGATGGAGCGAATCCACGAACACCGGGTCGGCGATAAAGGTCGCATACACCTGACGCTTGACATAATCGCTGGCGCGCATGGGCAGGTCCATATTACCGAGTGCGCCTAAGCGGCGTTGCACGATGTCGAGCCGATACATCAAGTAGGCCATCCAGCCGACGTCGTTTTCCGCAGAGACGATTTTCAGGCTGGGAAACTTCTCAAGTACGCCGCCATAGACCATCTCGGAAATCGAGCGCTCAATCTGGTGGTGGAGGGTCGCCAGGGACAGCAGGAAACCCTTGCCGCTGGCCTGGTTTGCGCCCGTGCCGCTCCGGGCGGTGAGAATGTGGAGGGAGAGCGGCATATTCAGGTCCTGAGCCGCCGCCCAAAACGGCTCATAGTCGGGATGACTATAGGGACGGTCGTCCGGCGGTTCGGCCCAGATCATGGCACCCCGCATGCCCTGTTTGGCGATGCGTTGCAGTTCGTCCACGGCCAGGGGAATGTCTTCCAGCGTGATCAGACCCAACGGGACGAGGCGTTTCGAGTCGTAGCTGCAATACTCGGTCGCCCAGTCATTAAAGGCGCGAAAGCAGGAATAGCGCAATTCCGCGTCGTCCAGACCGAACAACGGCATCCCCATGGAGGTATAAATGACCTCTGCCCGGACGCCGTCACGATCCTGGTCCGCGATCCGATAGGCGGGGTCCCAGACGCTTTTGGGGGCTTCATCAAAGCCCTTTTTATTGTGCTCGGGCAGTTCCGGCGACGGCACGCCAGCCCCAAAGAAGCCGGCGACCGACATGGGGGTGATGTTCTCACACACGAACCACTCGCCGGCGCGACCGTTCAGCCCCTTGACGGTACGCGGGGCACGGTCGCGAAACTTTTTATCTATGCGCTCGGCCCACATACCGGGCGGCTCGACGAAATGGGAGTCGGCTGAAATGAGTGTATACTCTGACATGAGCGTTCCCTCCTTACTGCTTGCTCTTCGTTGTGCATACTCTACGTCAGATCCGGCCGGTTTTCCATGCCTTGCTTTCGAGCTTCCGCCTCGTTTATAGAAGGAAGATGCAATACGATCTGCTTATCAAAAACGGTACGCTTATTGACGGTTCGGGACTGCCTCGCTTTCAGGCTGACGTCGGTATCAGCCACGGAAAAATCGCGGCCATCGGCAGAATCCGCGACAGTGCGCGCGAGGTGATTGACGCCGAGGGGCATGTGGTTGCTCCGGGCTTTGTCGATGCCCATACCCATATGGATGCCCAGGTGTTCTGGGACCCGCTGGGGACGTGTTCCTGCTGGCACGGCGTCACCAGTGTGGTGATGGGGAATTGCGGTTTTTCGCTCGCCCCGTGCGCCGAGCAGGACAAACTGCTGGTGATGCGCAATCTTGAACGGGCAGAAGATATTGCCCCGGAAGCAATGGAAGCCGGTATTCCGTGGAGTTGGACTACCTACCCGGAATACCTGGATGCGGTTGAGGCGCTCCCGAAGGGTATCAACTATGCCGCCTATATCGGGCACTCGGCGCTGCGGACCCACGTCATGGGTGAGCGCGCATTTACGCAGGAAGCGAGCCCGGCAGACCTGGAAGCCATGCAGCGCGAAGTGCGGGCCGCCATTCAGGCGGGCGCGATTGGACTGAGCACCTCGCGGACCCACAACCATCAGACGCCGGACGGCCAACCGGTCGCCAGTCGGCTGGCGACCTGGCAGGAAGTGCGCCAACTGGTTGGCGCCATGGGCGAGCTGAATGCCGGTGTGTTTGAAATTGCCAACGAAGATGCCCGGTTCGACCCCGAACGGATTGATGAGTATCTGGGCCGACTCAAAGCGCTGGCCGTTGATACCGGCGTGCCGGTCACGTTTGGCATGTTCAGCAGTCGCCAGGCGCCAAACATGTGGCAGCCGTTCTTTGCCCTGGCCGATGAAACCGCCGCGGCGGGCGGGCGGATGTTCATCCAGGTGCATAGTCGCCCGCTGAACGTGGTGCTGTCATTCGAGACGGCCACGCCGTTCGATACCTTGCCCGTGTGGGAGGATATCAGAAAACGCCCATTAGCCGCCCAAGAAGCCGCGCTGCGTCATCCGGAAACACGTCAGAAGCTGGTTGAAGCCGTCCGCCACAGGCCGCGCGGTCAGAACAAGGGGGTTGGTGCGGAGCCGCGCGCAGCGAATTTCAAGTGGTTGTTTGTCATGGACTCTGCCACTCCCCCGTATCGTTCAATCGCCGAGATTGCCGATGAGCGCAATCAAGACCCGGTTGAAGTGTTTATTGATCTGGCCTTGGAGAAGGGCCTGAAACAGTTTTTCCTGCAACCGCTCGTCAACCACAATCAGGATCATGTGTTGGAGATGATGCGGCACCCGCGCTCGGTCATCACTTTCTCCGACTCCGGTGCGCACGTCTCCCAGATCATGGACTCTTCACTCCAAACCCATGTCCTCGGTCATTGGGTTCGGGAGAAGCAGGCGCTGACCTTGGAAGAGGCAGTGCGACAGTTGAGTTTCGTGCCGGCCTCTCACTGGGGCCTGAGAGGGCGAGGGTTGTTGCGTGAGGGTTGGAACGCCGATGTGGTGATCTTCGATCCTCAGACCGCCGAACCGCAGTTACCGGAGGTCGTCTGCGATCTGCCGGCTGGCGCGAAGCGACTCAAGCAACAGGCGACGGGTTTCCTCGCCACCGTCGTGAACGGCGAGACGGTCTTGCGTCACAACGAACACACGGGCGCGCTGCCCGGTCGGTTACTGCGGGGACCGCGGGCCACCGGTTAAAACCTGACAGGACTGGGAGGCCGTTTTGTGAGGCGGGTGTGGAAATTCTAGAAATTATCGCTATCCTTGCATGCTCGATTTTTGCTGGTGCGGCGATTTACGGCACTGTGGTGGAGCATCCGGCCCGCCTCGCATGTGGAACGGAACTCGCCGCCACTGTTTTCGGGCCAAGCTACAAGCGCGCCGCAGTTATGCAAGCTTCTCTCGCGCTTCTCGCCACACTGGCAGGCGTTGCGGTAGCGATAAACGGGGGGGCAGGGCTCTGGTTCGTGGGGGCTTGCCTCATCTTCAGCGTCGTGCCCTTCACTTTCTTAGGCATCATGCCGACGAACAAGCGGCTGCTTGACCCAGCGCGCGACCGCACCTCAGAAGAAACCCAAGTGCTGCTTGAGAAGTGGGGCAGACTTCATGCTGTCCGTAGCGTTTCAAGCTTTGCCGCGTCAATCTTGTATGTGTATCTTGGTGTGACAACCTAACCGTAAGCCCTGATTTTTGACCCTATCCCTCCCCCTGTGATGTCAGCATACAGGGGGAGGGTGAGAGCTCCTCTTGTCTGGAGCCCTACACAACTGCAAACCGCTCTACGTCGCCTGTGGCTCCGGCGCTACGGCCGCGGCCCCTGCGCCCGCAAAAAACACGCCGACGCAAGACAGAAATGCCCAGTCATAACTGCCGGTGTTATCGTATAACACGCCGGCAATAATGGGCCCCAACGCGCCGCCGATACTCAGTCCCAACGTCCCCAATACTCCGGCAATGGCCCCAAAAGCCTGCCGGCCAAAATTGTGTCCGACGATCAAGGGCCACAGCACAATCATGCCGCCATACCCCAGTCCAAAGAGCGATACAAAGAGCGTGAGTGCCCAAAACCCGAGACTCTCCAGAAAGAGTAACACTCCGATGCCGGCCGCCTGCATGCACAGACAACCGGCCAGGATGGCGTGGGGGTGACGGATGTGTTCGCTGACCCAGCCTGCCAGAAATCGCCCGGCCATACTCATGCCCAAAGAGATGCCGGTAATCGTTGAGGCAAATTCGAGGCTATACCCGGCATCCTGAAAAAACGCGACCTGGTGGGCAAGCACCGCTCCACCCGCCATCAGCCCCAGGCAGAATGCGGCTCCTAAGCGCCAGAATGTCGAGGTGGACAGCGCTTGTCTGAGGGTCCAGTCCCGCACGTCCTGCTCCGGCTCAGGTCCCAGCAGCGTGTGACGTACTTTCGAATAATCCTGTCCCAAGGGTTTGAGGCCCTTTTCCTGCGGGGTGTTAACGACAAAGAACCAGACCAGGGGCAGCATGCCGAAGAGAGACAGGCCGGCTAAGACCTGATAGCCCACCCGCCAACTGAACTCGGCGATCAGAAAACCGCACAGCGGGACGAGCACCAGTCCCCCACCACTCGCGCCGACCAGGGCAATGCCCATCGCCAGACCCCGTTTGTCCACAAACCACTGGGTAATGACCTTCCCCACCGGCATGGGTCCGATGCCCGCCAGCCCGACGCCCAAAAACAGGTAGAGGGCGTAGAAGCCGGGCAAGCTGTTGACGGCGCTGAGCAGGAACAGGGCGACGCCGTCAATCAGGGCACTCAGCAGAAAGACCCAGCGGGCACCAACATGGTCAATAAGCCAACCCCAGGCGGGTAGAACCAGGCCGGCAACCAGCAAATACAGGGAGAATGCCGTGGCGGTCTCGGCCCGTGACCAGCCAAATTCCTGGGTGAGCGGCTTCAGAAATGTCGAGAAGGTATAGGTGAACCCCCCGTCGATGATGGAGATAAAGAACAGGACGCCGACAATCAGCCAGCCATAGAAGATGCCTTCGCTACGGTCTGCGCTCCCGTCCTCGCTCTTGAGGTCGTCCAAGGACCCTGGCTCTCTCATCAGCCGCGATTAGATAGAGGATGTCCCGGTCTGTCAATCTGAAATGATGTGATATTGGTATGAAGTGAAAGTGAACGCGCCGGATAAACGAGAGAGCGCAAAAAGGAGGAGAGTCGCATGAGTGAACTCACGTTACCAAAAGAGAAAACCGCCATTCTGGTAATGGACTGCCAGAACGATATTGTGCACGAAGACGGTAAATTTGGCGGGCACCTGACAGGCGGGACCATGCCCAGGCTTATTAAGGAAAAGAACGTCCTGGGAAATATCAGCGCCCTGGCTGCCGCGGGGAGGACGGCCCACGTACCGATCATCCATGTGCGACATGCCTACCGGTCGGACTACTCCGACTTACTGGAGCACGTGAAGGTCTTTCAGGTGATCAAGCAAATGGAAGCCTTGCAGGACGGGACGTGGGGAGCGGAGATCCATGCCGACCTCACCCCTGAGCCGGAAGACTTGGTGATTACCAAAACGCGGGTGAGTTCCTTTTACGCCAGTCCTTTGGAAGCCATTCTCAATTCCCAGGGGCGCACCCATCTGGTGCTGACCGGTATCGCTACGGATGGCGTTGTCGAAGGCACGGCCCGGGACGGGACTGACCGCGGCTATCATATCTTCATTCCCGAAGACTGCTGTGCGGCGACGACCGAAGAAGCCCATGGGGTGATTTTAGGCGCAGCCCTGGGAGGGCTGACAACGGTATGTACGTCGGATGAGGTGATCCGGGCGTTAGCGTAGGGGACGCAGCAGGCTGCGTCCCCCGGTATTGACGAAGAGGTCGTCCGAGAGTGGCTACAGTTCCGGCGGCGCCAGGATCGTAAAGCCAAAGAACGATTCGTTCCCGGTTCGAAGCGTGTGAGGAGCGCCGGCCGGAATCATCAGCACATCACCGGCTTTGATGTCCTGCTCTGTGCCGGACACTTTGGCGGTCGCACAGCCCTCGACGACATAAATAATCTGGTCGCCCTTGTGGGTATTCTCGGTGTCGTTGCTATAGCCGGCCGGCAGCGTGAAGGCCACGGTTTGACTCAGCGGGGTTTCCTGTAGCTTGGCAACCTCACTGCCGCGGTGGTCAAAAACATTGGCCACATCAAGCCTGCCCGTCGCGCCGTTGCCCCCGATTTCCTGCATCTGTTCGGCAAAGAGTTCGTCCGAAATCAGCCCCTGCCGATACGCCTTGAGGATTTGTTTGACCTCAAAATCTTTATTCGCCATGTGTGACTCCCTTCCTTTGGTGTGTTGTTCAATCGTCCTTCTGGCCATAGCGCCGGACCGGCCGAAAAGCAAGACGTTCTCTTTCCTCGATTGAACATCTTGCAGAAAAGAGGGGAGGGAGCATATGGTTTGGAGATTCCAGGCTGCGCGGGGAATATCGATATATGCAATACACCACCCTCGGACGAACTGGTCTCAATGTCAGTGTGGCCGGCCTGGGATGCGGCGGCCACAGCCGACTGGGACAGAAAACCGGCAGAACCGAGCAAGAATCTATTCAGGTCGTTCGCCAAGCATTGGATTTGGGAATCAACCTGATTGACACTGCCGAAGCCTATGGGACGGAGCGTATTGTCGGTAAGGCGATACAGGACGTTAGCCGCGACCAGGTCGTCATTTCTACAAAAAAGCTGTGTCCGGATCGTGAGAGTGACGACCCAAGCGGTGAACTTCGACGTGGAGTTGAACACAGCCTCAAGCGCTTACAGACCGACTATGTCGATGTCTTTTATCTGCACGGCGTACGGGCTGGGCAATATCAATATGCCCGCGACACGCTCTTACCTGGACTGCTGCAGATGCAAGAGCAGGGCAAGGTGCGCTTTGTCGGTGTGACCGAAGCCTTTATTCCCGACCCGCAGCACGCGATGGCCGAGCAGGCGCTTCGGGACGACTGCTGGGACGTGATGATGATAGGGTTTAATTTTTTGAACCAATCCGCCCGCCAGCGGGTGTTCCCCCACACCCAGGCCAAGAACATTGGGACCATGGGCATGTTCGCCGTGCGGAACGCGCTCAGCCGACCGGCTCACCTGAAAAAAATTCTGACCGAACTCAGAGACAAAAACCAGATCGACCCTGCCCTGTGCGAGATGCCGGACGTGCTCGGTTTTCTGACTGACACGGACAAAGCCGAGACCATTCCCGAGGCGGCCTACCGCTACTGCCGGTATGAGCCTGGGCTGGACAGCGTCCTGACCGGTACCGGCAGTGTCGAGCATCTCAAAGAAAATGTAACCGCGCTGCTCAAAGCACCGCTGCCGGCGGCGGACTGTGAGCGGCTGGCTGCGCTGTTCGGACAGGTCGATAGCGTGTCGGGAAATTAAGGAGGCCCCTATGAGCGAGACCACGAGCGAGTCCACCCTGACGGTTGAAAGAGATGTGGCCGTCCCCATGCGGGACGGTACGCTGCTGCGCGCCGATGTCTATCGTCCGGCAACGGGCAGGCATCCGGTTATCTTACAACGGACTCCGTACGATAAAGGGCTGACGACGATTTCCATGCTCATGCTTGATATTATCCGAACCGCCAGTGCGGGCTATGCCGTTGTCGTCCAGGACTCGCGTGGGCGCTACGCCTCGGACGGCGAGTTTTACACCTTTCGCGACGATATAGCCGACGGCTATGACACGGTTGAATGGTGTGGCGTACAGCCGTGGTCAGACGGCAACGTGGGCATGTATGGCGCGTCCTACGTTGGTGCCACCCAATGGTTGGCCGCGTTGAGCAGGCCGCCCCATTTGAAGGCCATCTTCCCGCTGATTACGGCGTCCGATTATCACGAAGGCTGGACGTATCAGGGCGGAGCCTTTGCGCTGGGGTTTAATGCGAGCTGGACCATGACCGGCCTGGCGCCCGATACGGCCATGCGGTTGGCGAAAGACCGGCCCGAACTGCGGGACGACGTCGGACAGCTCCTGTCCGGGATCGACGACATGTGTGATGCTTTTCGTCACCTGCCGCTCAAAGATTTTCCGTTCTTTCACCAGTCTGCGTCCTATTTTTACGACTGGGTGGCCCATCCTGATGACGACGACTACTGGGCGCAAATCAATATCGAGAACCGGCATGATACGATTCCGGTTCCGGCCTGTAATGTCGGTGGCTGGTATGACATCTTCCTGGGCGGCACCATTCGTAATTATCTGGGTATGCGCGAGCGCGGCGCTACGCCGCCGGCACGCGACGGCCAAAAACTCGTGATCGGCCCGTGGCACCATACGCTGCCGCTGAACAATGTTGTGGGCGAGGCGAATTTCGGGCTCTCAACGACGCAACTGGCCGCGGGCCTGGACGGGCTGCACCTGCGCTGGTTTGACTACTGGCTCAAGGGAGAACAGAACGGTCTGTTGGAAGAACCACCGGTACGTATTTTCGTCATGGGCGAGAATGTGTGGCGAAACGAGGACGAATGGCCGCTGGCTCGGACGCAGTACACGCCGTACTATTTGCACAGCGCCGGCAACGCGAACAGCCTGCGCGGTGACGGCAGCCTGAGCCCTGCGGCTCCACGCAGCGAACCCACGGACGTCTTTGTCTCCGACCCGCGTCACCCCGTTCCGACCAAGGGCGGCGGGTTATGCTGCTGGCCGGCGGCTGTTCCCGGCGGGGCGTTCGATCAACGTTCGGTGGAAGAGCGGGAAGACGTTCTGGTGTATACCACTCCCGTCCTTGAGCAGGATGTCGAGGTCACCGGGCCTGTCACGGTGACCCTGTATGCGGCCACGAGTGCGACGGACACAGACTTCACAGCCAAGCTGGTGGATGTACATCCCGAAGGATACGCGCAGAACCTGACGGACGGGATCCTTCGTGGCCGCTATCGAGTCTCGAAAGCTCAGGCTACGCTCCTCCAGCCAGATGAAGTATACGAATTCACCATAGACCTGTGGGCAACCAGCAATGTTTTCAAAGCAGGTCATCGTATTCGTCTTGACATCGCCAGTTCAAACTTTCCGCGTTTTGATCGGAACCCGCAAACCGGCGAGGCCAGCGGCGAGGCCAGCCGCCTGGAGCCGGCCCTCCAGCACGTCTTTCATGACGAGGCGCATCCCTCACATGTGGTGCTGCCGATTATTCCCCACTGAACGGGTGAAGGAAGGCGGGCAGTGAAAAGGCGGGTTATAGAAACGGTTTGACCACCTTTTCACGTAAGAGGCTTCACTCGCTCCCGCCGGCCACCGGCGGGAAGATGCTGACTTGGTCGCCGTCCGTAAGCGCCTGACCGAACTCCCGGGTTTGCTCGCCGTTGACCAGGACCATTTGGGCCAGGTCGAGCGGAATGTCGAGTTGGTGAATCAGATCGTTGATGGTTGCCTGATCTGTGAGGTCAAGTGTGGCTTTCCCCATAGAGCCTTTGGGGAGTTTCTTCCGAAGATTGGCAAAGAGTTTGATATTGACCTGCATCGATTATTCACCCTTGATTATTCACCCTTATCAAGGCCTGGTGTCGGTGTCCGTGGCAGGGTATCCAGCGCGTCCGGGCGAGAGCCGATAAGCGGGCCGTGCGAGCCTTTTTGCCAGGCCGAGGGTGTCTTCCCATCCACCCGGTAGGCACGTGCTGTGGCGGGTGCGCCCAAGAGGGTTTGACCGACCAGTTTTTGGGCGGTTCCGGTGGCGACATAGGCGCGGCGCACATCGGTCGGGTTCTCTTTGACGTAGTCCGCCCAGTTTCCCAGGGCCTGCTGGGTCTGAATGAGTCCTTTGACCATGCCGACATCGTTCAGCATGGTGACGTCGTCAATCGGTCCGACAAACAGTGCCCCAACCATGCGATCGCCGTCCCATACGTATTTGCGATAAATCGGGCGTGTCGGGTTCCAGACGGTAGTGATCGACTCACTCGCATCCGTCCGCCACTGGCCAAAGCTGGCGCAGTGCAGATTGATGACATCCAATACGTTGAGCAGCAGGCTGCCCGGATAGTGCGTCTCTTGGCCGGCCATATTTGCGCCGGCAATCCGACCGTGGTCTACGGCGGTTGGCTGAATCGCATGCACCGCGGACGAGCCGTTCAGCAGGTCCGGCCCGGCGGCGACATCACCGGCCGCATAGATACCGGGAATATTGGTCTGCATGCGGTCGTCAACCACAATTCCATCGTCAACCTGAATGCCGGAGCCGTCGAGAAATCCCAGGTTGGGCTGAATGCCGGTGGCCAAAATGACAATATCCGCACTCAGGCTGGCGCCGTTGCTCAGCGACAGGCTGAGGGCCTCGCCCTCACGGCTAATGCTCTGGACCTGCGCGCCGGTATGAACAGCCACATTCTGGCTAGTCAGCCAGCCCTCGACCGCTTGCGCACCGGTGGCATCGAGCATGCGCGGTAGGACCTGGGATTCAGTTTCAACCACCGAGAGATTCCAGTCCAGCTTGGCCATGGCGTTCAAGACGATGAAGCCAATAAAGCCGGCGCCAATGAGCACAGCCCTGGGCGTGCCCTGCGCTTTCGCCATGACCTGTTTTGCGTCTTCGAGCGTCCAGAAGGTGTACACGCCTTCCTGGTCAACGCCGGCAATAGGAGGACGTTGGGCCGAAGAGCCGGTCGCGATGAGCAGGGTATCAAACGTGCGGCTTGAGCCGTCACTCAGTGTGACGCTGCGCGCCTGGGTATCGATGTTCTTGACCTGGCCCGACACGGATGTAATCCCGTGCTGTTCAAAATAGGCCGCGTCTCCGGTCAGCACGTGCCGCTCCGGAATGTCGTTCGCCAAGTAGTAGGGCAGGACCATGCGCGAGTAGGCGGGCTCGTTGGAGATAAGCGTGATCTGCGCTTCGGAGCCTGCGGTTGCCCGGATCGTTTCTGCCGCGGCCACCCCGGCTGGTCCCCCTCCGATAATGATGTGGTGTGCCATGACGTGTGTTCCTTGTAGGTCTCTCGGGTCTTTAGGGTCTCTTGAGCCTTTAGGGTCCTTTGGGTCTCAAAGACTCACGGACTCTATAGACTCAACGGACTCAACAGCCCCAATGACTCAACAGACCCAACAGACCTCCTTTACTCCAGCCCCAACTCTTTCTTCTTTGCCTCGGAGATTTTGCCGTCCTTCTCCCAGCCTCGCAGCTCGTAGTACTCGGGCAGCATTTCACCCAGGCGGTTGACCTCGCCCTTGGCCGGGCCAGACGGAATGGGCTCTTCCAGAATCCGCTTGGGCAGGGTGTCGTCCTTGCCGGTGAAGCCCGCCCGTTCGTTCCAGAGTCGCTCCAGGTTCCAGATGCGCTCCCCAATGTGGACCAGTTCTTCCAGCGTATACGCTACGCCCGTGGCGGCCGACAGTTGGGGCAGCATCTCTTCCAGGCCAACCCCAAAGGTGAGGAATTGGCACAGGCCGGTGGCGTCAACGGTTGAGGTGGCGTCCTGGAAGACTTTGGTAATCTCCGCCTTCTCTTCTGTGGCGCGCGGGTCCATCTGACGCGGCAGGCCGAGAATTTCGGCCGCCACCGTATAGGCTTTCAAATGACACGCCCCGCGGTTCGAGGTCGCATAGCCCAGGCCCATACCCTGAATGGCGCGGGCTTCATACGCGGCAAACTCCTGCCCGCGGACGCCCATGAAGAACTCGGGCCGGCCCAGCGTCTCGGTCATGCGTTTGGAGCCTTCGGCCACGGCGTCGCCAAAGCCCTGCCGGTAGGCGGTCTTCTCGGCCATGGCGATGAGAGCTTCGGCGCTACCGAACTCCAGCGGAATTTCGGTTTCGTTCTGGCCGACCACCCCCTTCTCGAACAACTCCATGGCCGCGGCCACGCTGGCCCCAAAGCTGATGGAATCCATGCCCAGGTCGTTGCACAGCCAGTTGGCTTTGATCAGCGCGTCCAGGTCGCCCACGCCACACTCCGAGCCCATGGCCCAGGCCGCTTCGTATTCGGGGCCTTCCCCGGCGATTTTCCAGTTCTGCGGATTGGTGGTGACCGAGTATTTCGAGGAAGCTTCGCCCGGCAGGGTACTGACCCGCCCGCAGGCGATGGTACAGGAAAAACAGGCTTTATTGGCGACCAGACGGGTTTCGGTCAGAGTTTCGCCGCTGATGTTTTCGGCCTCATCGAAGACGGTCTGCTGGTGGTTGCGCGTCGGCAGGGCGCCGTGCTCGTTGATCACGTTGACCAACACTTCGGTGCCGTACATGGGCAGGCCCTCGGCGGTCACGGGCGACTGCCGCAGCTTTTCCTTCATGGCCCATTGGCCTTCCATATAGGCCTGCGGGTCGGCCAGAGAGACGCCGCCAGTGCCGCGCAGGGCAATGGCTTTGAGATTTTTGGAGCCCATGACCGCACCCACGCCGGACCGGCCCGCAGCCCGGTGCAGATCGTTCATGATGCAGGCAAAGCGCACCAGGTTTTCTCCGGCCGGGCCGATGCTGGCGATAATGCTGTCCGGCACGCCGATTTCGGCGCGCAGGGCCTCTTCGGTCTGCCAGACCGTCTTGCCCCACAGATGGGTCGCATCGCGCAGTTCCACCCGGTCGTCATAGATCCACAGGTAGGACGGCTGGGCGGCCTTGCCCTCCAGGATGATCATGTCATAGCCGGCGAATTTCATCTCCGGGCCCCAGAAGCCACCGGAATTCGAGGTGGTAACGGCATTGGTCAGCGCGCCCTTGGTAACGACCATATAGCGCGAGCCACACGACGCGTTAGTGCCGGTCAGCGGCCCGGTGGCAAAGATCATTTTGTTCTCCGGGCTGAGCGGATCGACGCTGGGGTCCATCTCTTCGTAGAGATATTTGACGCCGAGCCCGCGGCCGCCGACATAGTCTCTGGCCCATTCGGCGTTCAGCGGCTCCTTGGTGATGCTGCCGCTGGTCAGATTGACGCGCAGGACAGTTCCGGTCCAGCCGTGCATTGTGTTCGTCGCGCTCATGCGTTGCCTCCTTCTTCGTCCTGCATATGTTGAAAGCCCTGGTTGACTTTGTCCGCCCAACTGGCCAGCCAGTCCGGCTGATCCATATCCACATATTCGAGTGCGCCGGTCGGGCACGACTTGACACAGGCCGGGTCACCGCCGCACAGGTCACACTTGAAGGCTTTGTGGCTATCCGGGTTATAGAACATGGTGCCGTAGGGGCAGGCTACCGTGCAGACCGCACAGCCGACACATACGTCGTCCATCACGACCTTCGCGTCCGTGTCCGGGTCAATACCAATCGCATTCACCGGACAGGCCGTCAGGCACCAAGCCTCATCGCACTGAAAACAGGTATAGGGCGCGTAGACGGCTTGCTCGTCAAATATATGGACGCGAATAACGGAACGGGATGGCTGAAAGGTCCCGGTTTGAACAAAGGCACAAGCCAACTCGCACTGAATGCAGCTTGTGCATTTCTCGGTAAGCACGCGGAGTTGTTTCATACAGTGTTGACCCTCCTGCCCTTCCTCTAACAGATTCGTCCGAAGAATGCCACAAAAGTCAGGCGGGAAGATCCCCCTCGGTCCCCCTTGATAAGGGGGAAGCGCGATAGCGCGGGGGGATTGCTGTTGCGGGCGGGTCCGCCGCGAAGAGAGGACCTGCAAACTGAGGCACTACCAGGGCGGACGGAAACGGTAAGGCGGTGAAGACTATGATTACGACTATTGGGATGAAGCGAAGTCTGAAGAAGGGTGTTCTCGATTATTCAATCGACGAACGGAGTGGCGTCAGGGGTAACGCGCTACGCCCTTGCCTGCAAACGCTCGACAAAAGCGAGGTGCTCGGGTGTGTTGACGCCGGTCTGGAGCCCGGCCAAGACTTGGGCTACGTCCCCAGCCAGCAACGCCTCAACCGCAAGCCGCAGGCCGGGAAAAATCCGGCTGTGGAGCAAGCCGTCCGTATTCGGTGCCAGTGGCCGGTATTCATCGTCTGTCAGCACAAACCAGTCGAGCCGTTTCTCGTACACCCGCCAGACCAGATATTCCTGTACGCCGTTGCGCCGGTAGGCCCGCAGTTTGTCGTGCAAGTCATAGGTGGCGCTACTGGCGGCGATTTCAATAATCAACTCTGGCGACCCCTCCACGTAGTCGTCCTCGCTCAAACGAGAACGACCGCCGGCCTGCGGTTCAATGCGCAGCAGTGCGTCGGGTTGAGGCTCGTTGTCCAAGTCCAGCCGAACCGTGGCATTATCCGCGGCCCGAACCCCGGGGGTGAAGGCGCAGTAGGTCACCAGCCAGGCGAGAATGACTCCGTGAGGTTCTGCGTGACCAGCAAAGCGAACGGGTGATGGCATATGGACGACTCCCTCAATCAATTCGGCCTTTTTGATATCCGACCGAGCCGTATAGCGACGCTCAAATTCACGCCGGGTGAGTCGGTCACCGTTTTCCAATGGCAGTGGGTGGACTCCAGCCAGCGGGTCGGATGGACCCGTAGAAACGGAAGGATGTATTGGGACGTTATGGCCAGCCATGTGGACATGCCTCCGAAACGTTCTGTTCTTATCTTCGTATCATATCGAATGGACCGGGACGACACCGCCCTTTCGTAGGAGCCGCCTTGCCGACCACCCAAGGAAAGCGCTAGGCTACGAAAATCAACACCATACGGGAGGGCATAGTATGAAAGTCAATTGGGACGAGGAAGTCTGCACGCATTCGGCAAATTGTGTGAAGAGCCTGCCGCAGGTTTTTAAGGTCGAAGGTGGGAAATTCGTGATTGATCCCAGTGCCGCGTCAGAGGACGAAGTCCGGGCTGTTGTTGCCAAATGCCCGTCAGGGGCGCTGACCGTACAGGAAGATTAAATCGAGATAAGATCAATGGCCAACCGACAGCCACGACTGGGCAAAGAGGAGCACGTCCGACTTGGGACGAAGATGTATGAACGAGACGTGCGTCCTCAAGTGGAAAAGACAAGTCAAGGTAAAATTGTCGCCATTGATGTGGAGACCGGAGTCTTTGAGGTCGCTGAGGACACCCTGTCTGCTTCAAAGCGTTTACTGGCACATCATCCAGATGCTCAGATTTGGTGCGTACGAGTCGGCCATCGGGGAGTGCACCGCTTCGGTCCTCGGAGTTCTGCAGGGTCGATATGATCTTAGGGGTCGTCAAGGCGAATGAAGCAGTCATTCGCCTTGTGGTAATAGGTCCGAGTGGCCAGCAGCAAGAAATTGAAGCGATTATCGATACCGGCTTTACTGGCTTCTTGACTTTACCTCACTCACCCGTGGAACGACTTGAACTGCCCTGGTTGTGCCGCCAGCCTGGCATCCTGGCGGATGGGAAAGTTGATTTTTTCGATGTCTATACGGCTGAGATTATCTGGGACGGACAGCGACGTACTGTTGAGGTTGAAGCAACGGAGACCGAACCCTTAGTAGGCATGAGCCTCCTTGCGAACTATTCTCTCCAAATGGATATTCGAGAAGGAGGGGCGGTGACGCTTCTGGCGTTGCCATAGCCGTCCCACTTGAGGCTGTTTGTATGTCACAAACCTCAACGCCGCACACATTTCTCAACGGCCGCGTTGCCGTGCTGGTGGGCGACATTACCCAACAGCGGGTCGCTGCCGTGGTGAATGCGGCCAACGCAAGCCTGCTGGGTGGCGGGGGTGTGGATGGTGCCATTCATCGGGCCGGCGGGCCGGATATTCTGGCGGCCTGTCAGGAACTGCGGCGGACCCGTTATCCTGACGGGCTGCCCACGGGGGAAGCCGTCCTCACTACAGCCGGCCGCCTGCCGGCCCGGCAGGTGATTCATACGGTCGGGCCGGTCTATGGTGCTGCCGGAGAGAAGGCGGAAGGTCTACTCACCGCCTGTTACCGCAACTCCCTCTCGCTTGCCAGACAGCATGAGCTGACAACAGTGGCCTTCCCGGCCATCTCGACCGGCGTGTACGGCTATCCGCGTGAGGAGGCCGCGGCAGTTGCCTCGCGGGCAATTACCGACTTCTTCGCTACCGACGCGACTATCACGGAAGTCCGCCTGGTGTTCTTTGCCCAGCAGGACGCCGATATTTTCCTGACGCACCACACGTTTCCGGCGGCATAAGAATCAGCTCACTCGCTCTCCTCAACCTCTCCCTTTCTCGGACCGGGTATGGTAAGGCTGGCCGCTCAGGAAGGGAGAGACATATGTCGAGAGGGCAGACTGCTGCGAGCTTCGTGCGACGCTGGCTGTGGGGAATACTCATCTTAGGGTGCTGGCTGGGGTGGACGCCGGTGTCGGCCGAAGACAATGAGAACCGGACCTGGCGCATGCTGGATGAACTTTCCGAAGAGGAACTCGCCCGTTTCGACTTTTCAACCGACACGCCCCGCCACGCAGACATCCCGTATATGCCGGCGGAAGCCTACCCTTTCAAGCCGCCCTACACGCCCGAAGAGGTCGGCTATCGGATCATGGAGTTCCCGCATATGCCCCGCTGGAACTGTGTTCAGATTGAGGACACGGGAACACTCACGCCGACCGGCTATCTCTTTGTGCAACAGATTATCGCCCTGGTACATTATCGCGACCCGGAAGGACTGATGGGCCAGATTCTGGCCGAGCCGGGAGAAGTCTACTCGCGCTGGCTCACCCAGGATGTCGCTCCCCCGGAAAACTATGGCAACCAGATGCTCTTCAGTACGTTTCGGACCGATCAGCACCTGACAAAAAAAGCGGACCTGTTTGGGTATTCACTGAGCATGCGCCGGGTACGCCGTTTTCCCCAGCCGCGTCGCCAGGAAAAATTTCCAAACGCGCCCATGGCCTATGACGATTTCTTGGGCCGCGACGCCTGGGAGTTCTCCTGGCGTATTGTGGGTACCGATGTGCTCTACAAAACCGCGCGCTTTCCAAAGACGCGCCAGTCGATCACGCTCCAGAGCGAGGACGGCACTTTTCAGGACGTACCGGCCAGCGCCATAAAACTGATGGGCGATGACTATCCGTTTTATACCGAAGATAACGGCGTCAAATGCTATCTGGTCGAGGCCATAGCCAAGTCGGATTGGTTGCCCGATTACTATGCGCCCAGGATTCTGTTCTGGGCGGACCAGCACTATTTCTATCCGTTGCGGACCGAAATCTACAGTAAGAACGGAGAGCCGGTTATGATAGAAGAGCGCGTGGCCAAGCTCATGAACCCACGCCTCAAGGAGCGCGGCTATCATAACCTGATTACCCTGTGGTGGGACCCGCAGCAGGACTTCTACTCCTACGGCATCCACGACGCCATGCAGCTTCGGGACTGGTCCCAAGAGGACAAAGACGTGTTCTTTAACCCGGACTTCATGCGCCGCACCTGGTTTCCCGCACCGCTCAAGACGCAAGCCGGGATCAGTGTTCCCGAGGAGTTTTTCCTCCGACCCCAACTCCATCGCGGCAAGTTTCCCAAAGAGCGCAGCCTTGTCCTGCCGGACTATCTGGAAGAAAGAATTCAGGCCCAGGAGGACGCCGGCTATATTGTCTTCACCGGGGAGACGAACGGAACGGAGTAGGGTTGATCACTGCCACCCGCAAGGCGGGGCCGAGGGTGGGGTGGAACCAACACAACATTTCTGTTGACATTAACACGTCTGTTGTGTCATCCGTGTTCTATGAACGCCCACGAGCTTCGGCGTTGGCTCAGGAAACGAGGCTGCACATTTCATACGCATAAGGGAGGCAGTGGGCATGTCACAGTCCGACTCGGGGAGCGCACGACTCAGTTGCCAATGCACGGTGGCAGCAAGGAATTGGGCCGCGGGCTGGTGGCAAAAATCAAGAAAGACCTGGGGTTGAACTAATGCTGGCCTATCCTATTGTCCTCGAAGACGACGAAGGTTCATTGCTCGCGACGTCCCCGGATTTCCCGGAACTGACGACGTTTGGAATTGACACAGACGAGGCGCTCGCGCGGGGGGTTGATGCCTTAGAGGAAGCGATAGCGGCCCGTATCCATGACGGCCGGGATATTCCACTCCCTTCGCAAGGACGGCCGGTCGCCGTGCTGCCGACGCTCACCGCTGTCAAGGTGATGTTGTATCGGGAGATGCGGGCGCAAGGTATCGGGAAGGCAGAGTTGGCACGTCGCCTCGGCTGGCACCTCCCACAGGTAGACCGGGTATTGGACGTACAGCACAACTCGCGCATGGACCAACTGGACGCCGCACTGGGCGCTCTAGGCCAGCACCTGTACGTCAGGGCTTCAGCCCAACGTTAGGGGGCGGCGGATCAATTCCTAAAGAAATCCTGCAAACCACTACTCCCCACCTGATCCGTTGGTCCCGTGTGACCCGTTGGTCCCATTGCCGCGCGTGGCCCAAAAGATCCGTTCGGGGTTCATGGGCAATTCGTACAGCCGGGTGCCGGTAGCGCGTCCTACGGATCGATTTTCTGTAGTACTTCTTCTGCACGTAGTACCTGAAAAGGGAGCCCTGCAACCTCCGAAAGAAAATCTCGATTTTCCGACACAAGTAAGGGAACGGTGAGAGCTTCGATATGAGCTGCAACGGCCGCATCACCCGCTTTGCAGCCGAGCCTCTGATATTTCTCAACCAATTTTTGATCTGCCTTTTCCCAGCTGATCTCAACTTGATCGGGATATTGATTCAGTAACCGGAAGAGTCTATCCATCTCGTCCGGATAAAGATTTGCGCGGAGCTCTAGGAGGATCTGGCGAGGGACGTATACCAAGAGGTGTGACAAGCGCTGGAGTATCTGAGCGCAGGCCGGCCGCTCAGGCTGATTCCGTAGACCAAATATCCAGATATTCGTGTCCAGAACGGCTCGCTCAGTGGTGAGCGTCATGGGCCGCTATTTCTTCACGAACTTGCTCCAATTGGGTCATAATCTCACCCACCGTCTGATTCAGCCGCCCCTCTCTTGCTAAACGTTCCCGATACTTCTGCGAAAGATAGGCTAACCCTTTTTGAAAATTCAGCTCGGTTACTTTCTCCAACAAGGCGGTTTGGCTTGCCGGATCAAGAGCCGCGATGTGTTCCGCAAGTTCATCGATATTGGGTGACATTGTTCGCCTCTTCCTTATCCGTGTGAGCCGTTGGTCCCATTGCCGCGCGTAGCCCAGAAAATCCGCTCGGGATTCATGGGCAACTCGTACAGCCGGGTACCGGTGGCGCGGTAGATCGCATTGGCCAGGGCCGCACCCGGCGGCACGATAGGCACTTCGCCGACGCCGCGCAGACCATAGGGGCCTTCGGAGGCTGGGACCTCAGTCAGGACGGTTTCGATCATGGGCAGGTCCAGCGCCACCGGACAGCGGTAGTCCAGCAGGCTGGCATTTTTCAGCTCGCCGTTATCGAAAATGTATTCCTCATTCAGGGCCCAGCCGATGCCCTGCACGGCTCCCCCCTGGATCTGACCCTCGACTTGAGTCGGATTGATGGCCTTGCCGACATCCTGGAAGCAGGTATAGCGCAGGATGGTCACCTTGCCCGTGTCCGGATCAACCTCAACATCCGCGACATGGGCGGCATAGGCGTGGGCCGGCTGCATCCGGGTGGTGCTGCCCTTGCCGATGATCGGCCCGCTGCCCCAGGCTACACTCTCGCGGGCCAGCTCGGCCAGGCTGACTTCGTTCCGGGTATCGTTCTTGGCCCAGAAACGCTTTGCCTGATACTCCACCTCAGCGACGGACACCTTGAGCTTTTCCGCGGCGCGCTCTTTGAGTTGGGTCAACACATCCTGACTGGCTTGATGCGCCGCGGCGCTCATCGTGTAGGTAATCCGGCTGCCGCCGCTCAGGTCGGCAAAAGGAGCGCTGTCGGTATCACCCACTGTGATAGTGATGTCCTGGGGGTCAAGCTGGAGTTCATCGGCCACCATCTGGGAAATCGTGGTGCGGGTGCCGGTCAGGTCCACGGTGCCGACAAAGATGGAAGCGGTGGCGTCCGGGTTGATTTTGACCTCGGCACTCGATGTGAAGGAGCCCCCGATCCAATAGCCCAGAGCCAGACCCCGGCCGCGGTGGGGACCCTCCAGCGGCGTGGTCCAGCACGGATGCGTCTCAATCTGTTTCAGCATCTCGGTCAGGCCGATACGGTTGAGCGGCATGCCCAGGGGCAATGTATCGCCTTCTTCGGCGGCGTTTTTCTGCCGAAACGCCAGCGGGTCGACGTCGATCTCGTCCGCCAGGGCGTCCATCAGGGCTTCAACCGCAAAGGCCGCCGGCGTGCCACCAGGGGCGCGGTAGGCTTGAACGCGGGGCTTGTTGGTCAGTACGTCAAACCCTTCGGCGACCATATTGTCCAGCTTATATGGAGCTAAACCCACCAGCAGGCCGCGGGCGACCGGCGAGCCAGGAAAGGCGCCGGCATCATAGCGCATGGTCGTCGTCAGCGCGGTAATCTTCCCATCCCTGGTCGCGCCGGCTTTCACGGTGATGACCGCGGGCGCCCCTGGGCCGGTTGCGCGTAGCACCTCTTCCCGGGAGACTACGAGTTTGACCGGCCGGCTGGTCTTTTGGGCCAGAACAATGGCGGTAGGCTCAAACAGCGCCAGGGCTTTGCCGCCGAATCCGCCCCCGATCTCCATGGGTACGACTTTCAGTTGGCTGGCCGGGAGACCGAGCAAGGTCACGAGTTGGGTCCGAACGGTGAAATGTCCCTGGGCCGAGGTCCATAAGGTGACCCGGCCGTTGGGCTCGATCCGCGCGGCGCAGGCCTGGGGTTCCAGATAACCCTGATGGACCATCTGGGTCGTATACGTTTTCTCAACAACCGCATCGGCGGCTGCGAACCCGGCCTCAACATCGCCCCGGGTATAGACCATATGGGTAGAAACATTACTCGGTTGGTCGGATTTTTCCTGGGTCGCCTCTTCGAGGGTGTGCAGGTCTTCGTGCACGAGCGGGGCGTCCGGCTGCATAGCCTGGAGCACGTCTTCCACGACCGGCAGAGGTTCGTAGTCGACGTCAACCAAGCCGGCCGCCTCCTCGGCAATAAACGGGTCGGTGGCGGCCACCGCGGCCACGACCTGACCGTGATAGCGAACTTTATCCGAGGCCATGACGATCTCACGGATGGCGCTCATGTCGATGCTGACTTCTCCCACCAGGGGGGCGGTCGCGCCTTTTGGCAGGGAGGGCAGGTCGTGGGCGGTAATGACGGCCTTCACACCGGGCAGGGCTTTGGCCCGGCTGGTATCAATCTGCTTGATGCGGGCGTGGGCATACGGGCTACGGACGAGTTTCGCCCACAGCATGCCAGGCAGATCGAGGTCGGCCCCATAGGTCGCCTTGCCCGTGACCCGCTCCGGGGCATCAACTTTAGCCAAAGACGTTCCAATCACATTATACTCAGCCATGCTGTCCCTCCTTAGGCGGTTTGTGAAAGCGCCTGCGACGCGGCCTGAATGGCGCGAACGATTTTGTCATAGCCCGTGCAGCGGCACAGATTGCCGGAGATCGCCAGCCGAATCTCCGGTTCGCTCGGGTTGGGGTTGCGTTCCAATAATGCCTTGGCCGACATAATAAAGCCCGGCGTACAAAACCCGCACTGCAAGGCGCCGTGTTCAATAAAAGCCTGCTGCACGGGGTGGAGGTTGCCCTCAGCCGCAACCCCTTCGACCGTGGTCACGTCCGCGCCCGCGGCTTCTACCGCGAACACGAGGCAGGCATTAACGACCGCGCCGTTCAGGACGACCGTGCAGGCTCCGCAGTTGCCATTGCCACAGCCCTCCTTGGGCCCCATATGGCCCAGCTTGTAGCGCAGGGTGTCCAGCAGGGTTTCACGGCTATCGACCAGCGCGTCGTGCGGCTCGCCGTTGACGTTCAGTTCAATCGCCTGTTTCATGCTGCCTCCCCCCTGGCTCTGTCCAGCGCCTTGCCTAGCGTGCGTCGCGTCAGCACTTTGACCAACTCAATCCGATAGGCCGCCGAACCACGCACGTCGGAGATGGGACTGGCAGCCTGGGAGGCCAGCTCCCCGGCTTGGGCCAGCGTTGTGTCGTCCAAAGACCTGCCCGTTAAAAACGCCTCGGCCTCTTTTGCCCGGACGGGAGTGGGCGCGACCGCGGCGAGCACGATACGGGCCTGCTCACAGGTGCGCGCGTCCGGGTTGAGCCGGACAAACGAGCCCACCCCGGCGACCGCAATGTCCATCTCCTCGCGCGGGATAAAGCGCAGATAGGCCGCGCCGGAATGGGGCGGGGGAGGCGGCAGCACAATCTCGGCCAGGATCTCGCCTTTTTCCAGTACGGTCTGTCCCGGTCCGACAAAAAACTCTTCTGACGGAATCTCCCGCCGCCCGTTTGGTCCGGCGATCACCAGCGTCGCGCCGTACGATACAGCTGGTGGAACGGCATCCGCGGACGGGGCGGCGTTACAAAAGTTGCCACCCAGCGCGGCGCGGTTCTGTATTTGATACGAACCGATCAGGGCGCAGGCCTCGGCCAGGGCCGGGTAGTGGACGCGCACCGGCTCGAACTCTGCGATCTGCGTACACGACACGGCCGCACCAATGCGGAGCCCGGCCTCGTGGGAGAGGACATTGAGCTCGGGAATTTTTTTAACGTCAACGACCAGAGACGGGCTCCGGCGATTCTCCTTCATCTGGGTAATGAGATCGGTCCCACCCGCCAGGGGGCGCGCCTCACCACTTGCCTCGGCTAGCAAGGCCACGGCGTCTTGTAGATTCTGCGGAGCAGCGTACTCGAATGCATCCACGCTCAGACCCTCCTTCTCCTTGGACACCAGTACTCCTACCCCTTGAAGCAGGCAGAGATCAAGGGTAAAGGGCCAGCGGGAGGATTTGTACGGAAAGTTGCGGTTTCGGAGTGGTCTTGGAGTCAGCACCAAAAAAATCGATGAACGCAGGAACGCTGGCCCGGACACACTCGTGCGCCGATGCAGAACGCCTACTACTATCTGTGGGGATCGGCCGGCTGTGGGGATCGGCCGGACCGGCCCGGTTCGCGTATCGAAGACCATCCGCAGGAGCGGTCATGCCGCCGGATCGAGCCAGCGCGTTATTCTACGAGCTGTTCAGTGGGCTGCCCCGGCAGGGACCGGGGACAGCGGCGAGCACGTGTCGGGCCCTCGGGCTGGTGCCGGACGTCGGGCCGCGGACCCGCGTGCTCGACGTCGGCTGCGGCACTGGTGCCCAGACAGTGGTTCTGGCGGACAGTGCGCCGGCGCGCATCGTCGCCGTCGACAACCACCCCCCGTTCATCGACGCGCTAAAGCGCAAGGCGCACGAGCTGGGCATCGCAGATCGACTGGAAGCTCGCGTGGCGGACATGCGCCGACTCGACTTCGCCGACGGTTCCTTCGACCTGATCTGGTGCGAAGGCGCCATCTACAACATGGGTGTCGAAGCCGGCCTGCGCGCCTGGCGCCGGTTGCTCCGACGCAACGGGCACGTCGCGCTGACAGAGGTGTGCTGGCGCAAGCCCGAACCGCCCGCCGCATGCGCCGCGTTCTGGAACCTGGAGTACCCGGCTATCCGCGCCACCGCCGCGCTCCTGGAAGCCATCGAGGCGTGCGGCTATGAGACGGTCGGGCACTTTCCGCTCCCCGCGTCCGCATGGTGGGACGACTACTATCGGCCACTGCAAGACAACGTGACCGCATTCCGCAAGCGTCACCCCGACGCGCCAGACGCACAGGAGTTGGCGGAACAGTGCCAGCGGGAAATAGACATCTGGCAGGCCTACTCAGAGTTCTACGGCTACGAATTCTTTGTGCTCCGTGCCCGCTGAACCGATCCCAACACGCCCAGGGCGGCCGCTGCGCGGCGCGACGACAGCGCATATCGCGGCCCCAGTGTCTCGCTCATGAGCCGTCACCGCCGAGAAGTATCTGCACCTCGCACGCGGTGCGTAGGCCACTCTCTATCGCGCCGTCGATAAACTCGTGCCAGCCGTTAGCGGTGATTGAGCCCCCGAAGAAGAGACGGCCTTCAGGCTGCTGCAGATCCGGCAAGCGGCTGAGTTGTCCAACGCTGTACGCCGGCCATGCGCCGCGCGCAAAAGGATCTGCTGCCCAGTCGTAGCCGCGTGTGTCGATCACGGCGACGTCGCCGAACAGGCGGCGCACTTCGGTGGTGATTTGCGCCTCGTCGTCCACATCGATGGTCGATGCGCGGGCCACGGTGACAGAGAGAATCGTGCCGACGTCATCGCCGTACGCGAGCGTTTGCACCCAGTTGAGCGGCCGCGCTTCGTCGCAGAACGCAAATACGCGGCCCAGGTTCTCGCGCAAGTGCACGAACAACTTCGCCCCCTTCGAGATCATGCCCTCGTTGATCCAGTTTTGCTTCGCGAGCGAGAGGGCGGGATCGAAATCGACGTCGGCATAGCAGTTGAGTGGTAAAGTAATGACGGCAGCTTTGGCACTGAGCGCGTTTCCGTCCCGGGTATGAAGACGAACCGCACCGGTATTGTGTTCGATGCGTTCAACCGCGGCGTTCAGGCGAACCTCGCAGCCGCTATCCTCGATGAGGCAGGTGATGAGACCAAGGGTGCCAGATTCTATGCGATAGTGGGTTTCGGCGTCGGCGAAGGCGTCGTAATTCCAGCCGGCGGCTGCGTAGAGCTTGAGCATGCCGGGCAGGCCAAATTTTGAGGTGACATCTCCGCCATATAAAGCCATGAAGGAATTGAGTTGGATACGCTGCGTATCGGTGAGATCCAGTTCCGCGATGCGGTCGGCGCACGAGAGTTCGTCGAGCTCCAAGACCTTCGGGTTATAGAGCGGCTCGTACGGCCGCGGAAACAGCTCCCACACGTCATGGCAGAATTTCTCGAAGCCGTCGCGAATGTCCCTGAGGAATTGATCCGGTGGAACAAGGCTTGCCACACCGTTGTTACCCATCACGCGGGTCTCGTCGAGGCCGGTAAACGGATCTTCGATCACCCCAAGACCGTAGCGGCGCATTTCCGCCCACACGTGTGGTTGCAGCCAGTGCACCCACGCGCCACCAAGTTCGACCGGCCGACCCGCAAACTCCGCGGTGTATGTACGCCCGCCGAGTCGATCACGCGCTTCGAGTAGAACCACGCGCAATCCTGCCTTACCAAGTTCGCGTGCCGCTGTTGCGCCGGCAAAGCCACCGCCAACGATGGCGACGTCGAAGTCCGTAACGTTGCGGTCCGCGGTGGTTGCGAGCGAACTGTCTGCTGCGTCAGGCGATACGGAGGCTTCAAGCCTCCTGTGTGGGCCGGGTGTCCAATAGTTCGTGCTCATCTACTCCCATTCGTCGATTATGTCCTCAACATGTGGTGCATTTTCTCCAACACCCAGACAATCAACAACCCTCAAGACATTCCCGAAAGTTTCCATGAGCATAAGAGAATTCGCAGCACCTGTTTAAAACGGTCGAAGGCAATCAGTTTCCAGCTGGTGCGCCCACGACTCCAGCGCCGACGAGCAGCACCGGAGCAGTTCTGTATTGCTGCAAGTCAGACTGGTCTATCCCCCACTCCGCCCTGAAAATCGCCTAGAGACAAGGTAAAACGCTCCTGCATCCGAATATCATCCTCCGTCCCCATGTCTCGGGTCATACAGCAATACTCCAGGGAAATATTGTTGGGATCTCTGAAGTAGATGGATTGAGCGGCATCGTGATGCACGATGTTCGAGACCTGCACCCCTTTGGCCAGGATCTCCGTACGCTTCGCTTTCAGGGCTGCGACCGACCCGGCTTCAAAGGCAAAATGATAAAACGCGCTCGGCACCCCCAGTCCTCGATTGATGCCCGCATCGTACTCCGCAGGAATCCCCGGAACTCCTTGGGCTTCCATAAAGGCCAAGAGCTGATCGCGGCCGATATGAAAGAACACATGCCGGATCTGTCCGCCTTCCTTGATCCTGAGAATATCACAGCGCACCGGCTTGAACCCCAGTACGTTTTCGTAGAAGTCGCACGTTTTGTCCAGGTCCAGTGTTGACAGTCCGATGTGGGAGAAACCCTTGTGTGACATACCGAATCCTCCTTGTTGGATGGTCTTTCTATAAAAAACCTGGTGCTCGGATATTTCCGGTCAACGTCCTGACTCAGTTGCCAGCCCCCGCCATCCCCCCAATCCCGCAGCCAGGAATGGGTTCATAGCTCAACACCTGCGGCTGCAAACATAGACTACTCCATTTTTGGGCGATCTCCCAGCTCCTTATGTGGACCAGAGGGGGGTATTTGAACAGAAACCTACGGTTTCGAAGAGGCAAGCCCTCAATTCCCACTGAAATCCGGGAGCAATTGGGGCTACTGCCCTATACGGAAGTCGCCTGTAAGGTGGACGGAGATGCCGTGCGCATCACAAAGACCCAGACCCGGCAGGGGCGAGGGCGTTCAATCGTGGTCCAACTACGCGGCAAGGGGACGGGCCGGATGACGACCGATGAAATCATGGCGCTCACTCGGGGGCCACGCCCGCGAACGCCGTTCTGATGGATAGCAATGTCCTGCTTGATATTATTGGAGCCCACGCTGCGGTTGCCGGGATGACTTTGCTCACAAGAAATGTGGCTCGCCTTCAGACCAGCTTCCCCACCGTTCAACTGATTGCCCCCTGAGAACGTGTGGACAATTCGGGTCGGGCCTGATTAAGTAATTCGGCTGTGCGGGGGTGGCGGTGTCTGCGTGCGAAAACCTTGCGTAAGGAGGAAAGATTCTTGGCAAACTGGACTGAACAGAAGGCTGATATAGCTGAAGCTGAATTAACGCTCATTAAGGGCGGAACAGGTAAACCCTTGTTAATGCTGCATGATGAGCTGGGATTCCCTGGCTGGGTGAAATGGAATGACGAGCTTGCGGCGGAACACGCCTTTGTGATTCCGCTCCAGCCGGGTTTTGGCAAAACCCCACGTCTGGGGTGGGTTCGGAGTTTCCGCGACCTGGCCGGCCTGTATAGCATAGCGGTGAGAGAAATGGGGCTCGACCCGGTGGACGTCATTGCGTTCTCAGCCGGTGGATTCATTGCCGCTGAAATGGTCGCGGCCGACCCCAAGATTTTTGACCATCTGATTCTGGTGGGGCCGATGGGGCTCAAGCCCGAAAAGGGCGAAATCTGGGACATCTTCCCGGTGACGATTCGGACCCATTTGCGGCGAACGGTGGCCGACCCGGGTACCGCCGAGTTCGGCAGCATTTACGGCGGCGAGATGACGCCGGAGCAATTCGAGGCCTTTGAAGACGCCCGGGCGGAAAGCGCGCGCATCGGCTGGGAGCCGTATATGCATAATCCCAGCCTGCCCTATCTGTTGCGCGGCGTGAAAAATGTTCCCACCCTGCTGATCCGCGGGTCCGAAGACCGGATCGTGCCAGCCGGCTGCATTGCGGCCTATACCAAAGCCATTGACGGAGCCAGGGCGGTGGAAATCGCCAATGTCGGCCATCGTCCGGAAATCGAAAACTCGGCCGAATTTGTCAAAATCGTACAAGACTTCCTGAAAGAGTAATTGTGTGGAATAAGCTCGTCCGAAGGAGCATGCCTTATGCAAATTTCCTATTTCACCGAACGGCCCTATCGTGGCCTCGACGAAGACGAGATACTCAAGAACAAAGCCTACTTCGCTGTGCCCAACGCTCTGTTCGACCGTGAGCAGGCGGCCAACGATTACAATTATTATCTGGACGAATACTGCTACGCCGAAGAACTCGGTTTTGATGCCGTCGCGCTCAACGAGCACCACGGCAACCCCTTTTGTATGGGCAGCGTCATGAATGTGGAAGCTTCCATCCTGGCGCGTATTACCAATAGAGTCCGCATTGTCCTGATCGGCAATCCGCTACCCGTGCTGAAACACCCGCTACGCATGGCCGAAGAGCTGGCCGAGATTGATTTGATCTCGCGCGGGCGCTTGGTGACCGGCTGGGTGCGCGGGGCGGGCAGCGAACAGTTCTTCAATAATGCCAACCCGGCCTATAACCGGGAGATGTTCAACGAAGCCCACGACTTTATCGTGCAGGCCTGGACCAAGCCCGGTCCGTGGCGCTACGAGGGCAAGCATTTTCACTACCGGCATGTGAACCCGTGGGCGCTGCCCTATCAGAAACCCCATCCCCCGATGTGGATTCCCGGTGTGCTGAGTCCGGAGACGGCCCGCTGGTGTGCGGAGCACCGCTATCCCTATCTGGGGCTGGGCACGGCCTTGGGACCGACCTGTGACCTGTGGGATTTCTATGCGGATGAAGCCGCCAGGCACGGCTATCAGGCCGGTCCGGAAAACTTTGGCTATCTGATCCCGACCTTTCTGGCCGAGACGGAAGAGAAGGCCCAGGAAATCGGTAAGAACTTTGTGTTCGGTGGTGGCCAGAACGCCTTCTCCCGTCCCGAGCATACCCTGCCGCCGGGCTATAACTCCAAGGGCGCGATCCGCATGCTGGCCAAACATCCGGGTGGGAGCTGGCTGGGCGTCAGCCCCGAGAAATTGCGGGCTCAGTCGGACGATGGCCGGCCCGACACCACCGACTTTGATACGGTCCGTCAGAAACTGCTCAAGGGCTACGGTAAGGCGCAGAAGAATCTCCAGCTCCTCATCGGCACACCGGAGTCCGTCCTACCTAAAGCCAAGACTCTGCTGCGGGTACTGCGTCCGAGCATTTTTGTCTTCTTCAATATCCAGGGGCCGGTCGGTGACGAGGACCGCAAAACGAGCATGCGTCTGATTGCCCAGGAGTTGACCCCGCAACTGCGAGAATATGCCAAGGAAATCGATCTGGTCGATCCGTTCGAACGCACCCCAGGCTCGGTCGCCTATCGCAACGGGGTGACGCGCGACCCGGTCGTGGACCGCGAACCGCTAGAGGCGTTGGGCATGGCCGGCTAGGTCGTAAAGCTGGGCGCCGTTTGTTTGTACAAGCAAAAAGGGTGGTCGTGAGGCCACCCTTTTTGCTGTGTGCAGAACGGAGGTAGGATGCTGACAGGAGAAACGCTGGTCCCAGACTGAGGAGGACGCGCACGATGAGTGACGCTCACGAGCATGATACCGACGCGACCTTTCAGCAGCATCTGCTGACACAAGACCAGAACCGTGAGTGCGAGATTCGGGTCAAAGCGATTGAGGCCCTGCTGGTTGAGAAAACGCTTGTTTCCTCCGCATTGCTCGATACCGTTCTGGACTCGTACGAAAACGATATTGGGCCGTTGAACGGTTGCCGGGTGGTTGCTCGGGCCTGGACGGACCCTGCCTATAAGGCTCGTCTGCTGGAGAATGGCACCGCCGCCGTGGCCGAGATGGGCTTTGGCGGCTTGCAGGGCGAGCATCTGGTCGTGGTGGAGAATACGCCGGAGACGCACAATGTGATCGTTTGTGCCTTATGCTCGTGTTACCCCTGGCCGGTCCTGGGTCTGCCGCCGTTCTGGTATAAGAGCCAGTCGTATCGCTCCAGAGTCACCGGCCGGCCGCGCGAGGTGCTCCGGGAGTTCGGGCTTGAACTGGACGAAAACATCCAGATTCAGGTCTGGAACAGTACCTTTCAGACCCGCTATATGATCCTGCCGGAGCGGCCGTCCGGTACGGAGCAGATGACGCTCGATGAACTCATAGCCATTGTTACGCGGGATGCGATGATCGGGGTGGCGCGGGTCGAGCCTGAGAAAAAACAGCCGTCCGGCCTTACTCAGAGACAGGTCTCTGACATGCAGGGCCCTGCCGCTCTGCCCCGACGGAGCGGCGAACTCCAGTTCCAGGACCCCTGGGAAGGCATCGCTTTTGCCCTGGCGGTCGCCCTATGCGAACAGGGTCTGTATGCCTGGTCCGAGTTTCAAGAGCGCTTGATTGCCGAGGTTGCCAGTGCGGACCGGCAGGCACCTGAGACGCGACCAACGTATTATGAAAGCTGGCTGGCTGCCTTTGAAAAGCTGCTCGACGTCAAGAACATACTGGCGCAGACCGCAATCAATCGCCATGTCCGGCAGATCAAACAGAGCCTCTCTCTGCGTCGCACCCGCCTGCCGTTTGGCGTCCTGCCTTGGCCGGATGACGAAGGTTAGGGGGTAGGGATTGGGAGATGGGGGTTGGGGACACGGCACGGTAAACCATCCTGGCACCGGCTGGGCAAGCCGCCTCCGCTTCCCCTCCCAAGAGGGGATGGGCACCCCGGCGTGCGCCGTCCTTATCAGCCGTCTCCCGCTGGCGGACCGGCGATGATTCTTTGGGCTTCCAAGTCCGCTAGTTCCTCTGAAGCCAGTCCCAGAACTTCCTTGAGGACGAGGTGGGTGTGCTCGCCGGGATGGGGGGCGCTAGGCAGATCGGAGGGTTCCAGGTCGCGGGCTTCGATCACCGGGCCGGGCACCCAGATCGAACCGAGATCAGGATCGTCAACATGGTGGAAGCAGGGCAGACCCCGAGCGTGCTGTTCCGCTTCGATACTGTCCCGACACGGTTCGACCACCAGCCCGGCCTGGCGCAGGGTCGTGAGTACTTCTTCCTGCGGGCGGGCCGCAATCCAGTCGGCAATTTGTTGTTTAATCGTATCGACCCGCTCATAGCGGGCGTGGTCGCCGTGAATCTCGTGGCCCTGCTCATCGAGAGCGAGGTTGCGCAGGCCGGTGGCTTCGCGCAGCCGACGTAAGACCGAATCACCGATCAGATTCAGGGTGACGAATTTGCCGTCCCGAGCGCAGTAATGACCATGAACGGCATCCAAGAGATTGTCGCCGATCGGTTCCCGGCCCTCGCCGGTTGTCTCAGCCTGGGCATACCAGCCCAGCTCCGCCAGGGTTTGAAACGCGACCTGTTCCAGCGCTATCTGATAGCAGTCGCCCCGTCCGGTTTCTGCCAAACGGCGCAGGGCGACGTGGAAGGCGTTCAGGCCGTGCAGTCCGGTGAGCATATCGAAAAACGCCACTGGAATAGTGAGCGGCCTGCCGTGCGGCTCGCCGGTAGCATGAGCTAACCCGGTCGCCCCTTGCATGGAATAATCGTTGGCCGCCCGTCCGTCGTGCCCGCCGTCGAACTGGATTTTAATGACGGACGGCCCGCAGTGCTCGACCAGATGCGTGTAGTCGAGCCAGGGCGCCATGCGCGGGGGCCAGTTGCTGATCAGTACATGGGTTTCTCGAATGAGGTCGAGCACGATCCGTCTGCCTGCCTCCTGACGAAAGTCGATGGCCACCGCCTGCATACCGCGGTGCAGCATCTGCCAGGGGATGCTGACCCCCGCCCGATTCAGGGGGCCACGCTCCCGGTCGGGCAGCCCGCGGCCATGATGCGCTCCCATAATGGGCTCGACCAGAATGACGCGCACGCCGAGCCGCATCAATTCGAGCAGCATCTTGTTCGGGGCGACAAACAGCCCAATGGCCACAACGGTAATCTCTTCGCCGTCTATGCTGTAGCGTAATTGGAAGGACACGCTCCACCTCCTGTTTACATTAACGATACCACAATATCTGGTGTTCATCCCACTCAACCCGCTTCCCCGGCGGGATGACAAACGTGGTCATCGCATGCTCAATAATGGCCGGCCCTTCGACCACATTCCCGGCCCGGAGGCCGTCCATATCCCATAGCTTGAAGTCCAACCATTCTTTTTTCCAGTAGGCCTGACGCCGTCCCTTTGCCGCTGCTGGGTCAGGCGTATTGTCGCCGAACGCAAATTGCCGCGTAATGGGCGCACGCTTGTCCACCACGGCTTCAATAAACGCACCGTCGATCTGATAGCCGGCCTCTGGGAAGCGCCCCGCAACCGGATAGATACGACCGAATTCTTTCTCAAAACTCTCGACCAAAACCTCAACATCATGCTGCGTTTCGACCGTGCCGTGCGGCACGTGGGCGCTCCAGCTCACAAACAGTTGGCCGACATAGCGCGCGGAGATGCCGTAGCGGAAGTGAATCTTCTCCCTGGCGAATCCCACCCGAGCGAGTTCGGCGTAGGCCTGCTCCTCCAGTTCGCGCCAGGCGGTGGCGACCTTCCTGGCTTCCTCGATACGCTCATTCGGGGTCAACTCCGGCGAGAGCGTGCACACCACGGTTTTTTCGATCCGGGAAAAGTTTTCTGCTACGGATATGCCCCAGGCGGAAAAGGCTGCCGCCCAGGGTACGGTACAGACTGCTGCGGCTTCAACCCGCTCCGCCACGCCCCAGAGATGGAGCGGACCGCTGCCGCCGTACACCAAAAGCACATAGGCCCCTGGGCTGAGCCCCCGGCTGAGCAATGAGCCGTTAATGTGATCGCCCAGGGAGTCGTGAATCATGTCCAGGACCCCTTCGCAAGCTTCATACACCTCTATGCCCAGCGGACGAGCCAGCCGCTCTTCAAGCGCGGCCAGGGCCTTGTCCCGGTCCAGCTTGACCCGCCCGCCAAGAAAATTGTTCGGCGAAAGATAGCCCAACACCAAGTCCACATCGGCCACCGTGATCTCGGGATGATTGAGACATACGCCGACCTGGGGGCCGGCACTGTGGGGGCCCAGGCTGACCCGCTTATAGCGCGGGTCCACATGGATTTCCGTGCCCGCGCCCGAGCCAATGGAGTCAATGCCCAGAGCCGGCGCGTTCAGGCGATGGCGCGCAAAGTCCAGGCTCCGCGCGACCGGCAGCAGGCCATCGACAATCGCGCCCACGTCAAACGTGGTGCCCCCCAGGTCGCAGCACACGACATTCTGCCAGCCCTTGGTATCGGCCAATGCCTTGCCGCCCAAGATGCCGCCAATGGGTCCCGAGACAACGGTCTCATACAGCCGGGGGTGACGGATACTGGCCACCGCGCCGTATAAGAGCAGGGTGCCCAATTCGTAGGGATACTGGTCCGCTCTGGCCGCGGCTTCAACCGCGAGGAGTTGGGCCCGCGTGCGCTCTGCGCCGTAACACTCAACCAGGAGGCTCTTCATGCGGGTGCTTTCCTGGCGTCGCGGACAGATATCGGCCGAGATGACGACCGGAACGGTCTGCCCGCGCTCCGCAATCACCCGCTCGGCAATGGCTTTGGCTTGACGTTCATGGCTGGGATTGGTGTAGGAACACAAGAAGATAATGCCGATAGCTTCGATCCCCTCATCCAGGAAAAAGTGGGCCGCGTCTTCGACCTCTTTTTCGTTGAGCGGGATGAAGACCCTGCCTTCTGCCAGTTGCGACCCGGCGCGATACGGACTACCACCGAGTATCCGTTCGGAGATGCCTTTCACATGTCTGAGGGAAACGAGCGGAGCCGTATGTTCGTGGAGCTGCCATTTGGCTTGTTCCAGCCGCGTTTGACCCAGCCAGGTGAGGCCACGCTCAATAGCGGGATAGTGTTCAAAGCCGCGCGTGACGAGCAGCCCCACCTTTGCGCCGGTTCCGGTCACCACCAGGTTTGTCAGTGTCGTGCCGGCATAAATGACCATCTGGGCGGTGGCGTGGACCTGACTGCGGGTCACGCCGGCTTCCTGGGCCGCGTCAGCTACCGCTTCGAGATAGCTCTCAGCCTGATTGTCCGGGACGGTCAGGCTCTTGCCGATATAGCCGTTGCCTTCTTCGTCCGAGAGGTAACAGTCGGTCATCGTGCCGCCCGCGTCCAGAGTCAGAAAATAACGGTCGGTCATGGGTTGTCTTCCTCGGCCCAGGCCGCGGTCAGCGTAGCGGACCGATCCTGATACCAGTCCGGGCTTTCGTCCGGCAACGGTCGGCCCAGCCAGTCCCGGTACAGGCTGTCAAGGTCGGGCAGGAGTTCAAACACAATCGGGTAGCCGTGGGGTGCGACCTCAACGCCGAGTTGGGCGTAACACCCCGGACAGTAGAACTCCCGCACTTCCAAATGTTCGGGATTGGGCAGAATGCCGGCGTTATACACCTCTTCAAGCTCTTCTTTAGTTTTCCGCACGGCCAGCATGCTGTGGAGTTTCCAGTTCACTCGGTAGTCACCGAATTCCTGTCCGCAGTCGCATTTGACGACTCGCCCGCCCTGCTCTTTGCGCACGATATAGAGATGCTCCGATATCCGCAGCAGAATGGTGTCGTTCCAGGCCACCCGCTCCTGGAGGACGTGCAGATAGGTCCAGAAGCGGTCCGGGTCCTTGGTCGGCATCCTGATGAGGTCTTTGACCTGGTCTTCCGGCAGTTGTCCGTCAACCAGGAGACGGATGCGTTCCTGCATTTTACGATCCATGCGTTTCCTCGTCCTCGGCTACCTGCCAAAACGAGACAAAGGCGTCGCGAAAGGTCTCGTATTGGCGACAGTCCTGATACATTCGCTGGCTCATCTCGGGCAGGTTGTTATGTTGCACGCGCTGGCGTTCGTTTCTCCACCAGTCCCGGACCGGTACGGCGCGCTGTTTTCTCCGCTCCTTGAGGCGATGCCGTGCCTGCTGGGTAGCCCGTGCGTCGACCGTCCAGGCGTGTGCTACCCGCTGTGCCACGACGCCGTAGACGGTTTGTGCCACGTCGGGCGAGAGCCAGCCTTCTTCCAGGTCGGTGCAGACCCGAGCCGGGTCGCGGTCCAGGGGCTCGCCCCACGAACTGCCGGCCTCGTTGGCGTAATAGATCAGATCACCGTCGGTCACTTCCCATTCCGGCGTTTGGGTGACGTTGTCGAGCGTCTGCTCGGCCGTGAGCAGCCCGCGTTCCATATAATCGCGGGCTTCGAGGGCATTCCGGGGCAGCGGTATCTGTTGGTCTATCAGTTCCTGTACGTTGGTTTTGTGCAGGAGCAGAATATAGGAGGGCAGGGCGGGGTAGCCACCGCAGATGCCGACGATGCAGGCGGGCGAAGTCCCGGTTGGCGAGCCGGTGCTGTGGAAAGTCATTTTCCCGCCGGGGTTGGTCACCAGATAGCCGATGCCAAACGCCACGGGGCCGCGATACTTGCCATGCACCACCACATCGGGCACGAGCCCCCGACTGAGATGGGTAATGGCCGGACACAGGAACTCGTACTCTTCCGCCTCGCCGATGTCGGACAGTGGGTTGCCGGTGCCGACCGCCACGGACACGCCATCCCGCCAGGGGGTGACGCCCAGGGGCATGTTGGCGGTCAGGCTCCAGTCCGCGCTGGCAAAGGGGGTGCCGTTGGCGAAGCTGCCCTCGAAAGAGCTGATACCCCACAGGACTTCGTTGACCCAGGCCTCTTCCAGGAAGCCCCGCGCAAAACGCCCGAGGGCATAGCCGCGACCAAGATTACTGTGGGCGTCAATGGCCATGACGCAGCCATGGACCGAGCCCAGGTCATCCCGAGTCGGCTGGCACAGGCTGCCGGGGTCGGTCTTGCGCTGGGCGATTTCATAGATGGCGTTACTGATCGCCGGTCCCATGGCCAGGACCGGAAAGTCGGTATACGCGCCAAGATTCCAGCCACCGGGATAACAATTATAATGGGTAAAGCCCTGCGAGCTGGCCCCGCGAAAATCCTGGGTGATCGTCCCGTCGAGGTTGACCTGACAGGTTGCCGGGACGTGCAGCGTGCAGTCGATGGCCTCCGGAAACGCCGTGCCCAGATACTGCTTTTGGGTGACGTGAATGATTTTGGGATGCTGGGAGATCATGGGAACCTGCCAGGCTTTGACCCGTTCGATGATCTCACGCCGGTCGCGCTCAATAATCTCGTGCATGGCCTGGACAAAGCGTTCAGCTCCAAACTCTTCGGTCATATTGAGGACGCGCTCGCGGACCATCAGCGCGCCGACCAGCTTCATTTTGTCATCCAGGATATTCATCACCCCCATCCGGGTGCGGCGTTTGAGGGTCAGCTCCCAGGATTTGGATTGGACGAAGTTCTGGCCGGTCTTCTGCGGCGGAACGACGAAGCCATCCGTATAGGTGGTCGGCGACACCCCGGCCATACCCGGCGTAAACGCGCTCCCGACATCGACCAGATGCAGGCTGGCCGCGGCCCAGCCAATGAGCTGGTCTTCGGCAAAGAGCGGCAGAACGGTGTACATATCGTTGTTCTGCGAGCTGCCGTGGACCGGGTCGTTACACGAGAAAATATCCCCGTCACGGATGCCGCCCATACCAGGGTCTGCGTCATAGCCCAGTTGGCCCATGGTCCCGATCATCATCCGCAGGGCGCCGGAATGCCCGCACAGTCCCCAGGACGAGGCCACGGCGCGCCCATCCGGGGTAGCCACAAATTGCAGCAACTCTCCGGTAATGGCGCTGGGTGAGGTCGAGATCAGCATGGAGGTGTCGCGGCCATACTGCGTCGCCGTGATCAGCTTCCAGTAAATCCGCTCAAGCTGGGTCGGCTCATGCGCAAAGAGATGGAGGGCCTCAGAGCCGTACGACGAGCCGGTCGCGGCCTGGTTGCGCTCGCGCTCCTCAACGACTTCTTTGAGCGTTCTGTCCCCGTGGACTATCCCCATGAATGGCTCCTTTCACTGGCAGGCGATTATTGTAGGGGGTCGTCTGACTGTCAAGCATTCCCTTTGGGGCGGTGAAGACAAGATACCGGGAAAAAGAGTGAGTCAGAGACTGTACGGCAAGCGCTTGGTTTTGTGGCCCCCGTAATGAGGTCGGGGGCGGCTTTGATCGAGCGGCAGGGAGGGCGATGGATTTTAGGGATACAGGGGAAGGGGGCTGATGTCCTCCTCGGCTGTTTGACACAGGCGTGGATGTGAGAACCTTTGCCTCATCCGGTAATTCTGAAACTTATCACTAGAAGTTATTTAGCCATATACTTACCGACAGTGCGGAATGACTTCCCTGGCAAAGCGCTCCATCGAGCGTTTGACGATGGCGTGATCGACCAGCCCGCCCTGGTTGAAATAGCCAATGAACTCGGCCATGGGAAATTCCTGCTTGAAGTGTTGAATACGTTCGATGCAGTAATCCGGGTCACCGAAGGCGCCCATCTTTTTGTCCAATCCTTCGTAGTTGACCCGCTCTAACCGCTCCAACACCTGCTTGAATGCTTCGTAGCTTTTGATGGTGGTCTTGCCGAGCGGACGGAGCCGTTCTCCCGCGGCGCGAAAAAAATTCATCAGGCTCGGTTCGTATTCCTCCCGGGCTTGGGCCCGGCTGTCGGCCACGTGGACGGGAAACATCAGGGCGACATCGGGCCGGACGCCGGGTTTTAGATTGTCCTGATAGTCCGCGATATAGCCGCGTAGTTTGTCGGGTGGGTTAATCAACGGAGAAGCAAAAATCGACAGGCCGAGCTGGCCGGCTAGGGCAAAGGTATCCGGGCTGTTTGCCGCCATACGCATCGGAGGGTAGGGCTTCTGAATGGGGCGCGGCACAACCGGTAGGTCCTCAGCCTGGAAGTATTTGCCCTGATAGGACAGGCGGTCCGTTGTCCAGGCGGTCCGAATCACGTCGAGTGCTTCCGCAAATCGCTCCCGACTTTCCTCCATGGGCACGTTATAGCCTTGGTAATGCACCGGCGCGGTGCCGCGTCCGACACCGAACTCCAGGCGTCCTCCGCTCAGAATATCGGCGGTGGCCGCTTCTTCCGCCATTTTCATCGGGCTGTGCAGCGGCAGGAGCGTGACGGCGGTGCCAAGGCGGATGCGCTCGGTATGCTGGGCCGCGGTGGCTAGCACCATAAGCGGTGAGGCCATGATCGAGGTGCTCGGCCCAAAGTGCAATTCGCCCAGCCAGACGGTATCAAAGCCGACCGCATCGCCCAGTCGAATCTGGGCCAGGATATCGTGGTAGCGCTGGCGCTCGGACTGCGCGGGAGCGCACGGCAACTGATCGAAAAACCCAAAGCGCATGAATCCCTCCTTATTTGCTTGGGCGTATGGTTCACTCTTTTTAGCGGGCCGTATATCCTCCGTCGATAACCAATTCTGTGCCGGTCACATATGAGGACTCATCCGAAGCAAGGTAGAGCACGCCATACGCGACTTCTTCGGCCGTGCCGTCCCTGCCCAGAGGAGTGAGCCGCAAGAGCATCTCACGTCGTTCCGGGGCCAGCGGGGCGGTCATTGGAGTTTCGATGCGACCGGGATGAACAGAGTTGACCCGAATCTTATCCGTCGCATACTGGACCGCGGCGTTCTTGGTGAGAAGCCGTACCGCGCCCTTGCTGGCTTGATAGGCCGGGATATTGGGCAGGCCGATCAGGCCGGCAATAGACGAAATATTCACAATAGAGCCACCACCGGCCCGACGCATGGCCGGAACCGCGTGTTTCATGCCGAGAAAGACCCCGGTTTGATTCACGCCGATTACTTCATTCCAGGCTTCGAGGCTGGTTTCATCGAGCGGCGCCATGCGGACAATACCGGCATTGTTGACTAAAATATCCAGCCTGCCGTAGGTCTGTTCGGCAGTCTCAACGGCCCGTTGCCAGTCTTGTTCGCGTGTGACATCAAGCGGGACAAATGTGGCGCTTCCGCCCTGTTGAGGGATGTTCTCGACGGCAGCTCGGCCTTGATCCTCAAGGATATCGCCCAGGACGACCTGGGCTCCTTCACGTGCGAATAAACGTGCTTCGCTCTCGCCCATGCCACGGGCGGCACCGGAGATAAGGGCAACTTTTCCAGATAGTCGTCCCGCCATCTATCGTCTCCCCTTAGGATGTGTGGGGCCGTGACTCGTGATAGTGGATGACTTTCCAGGCCGCATCCTTGCGACGTAGGATAAAGGTGTCGCGGCCACCGGTTACAAAGGGCTCGGCCAACCGCCTGAGCTCGGCCTCAAAGTGGAAATTGCAAAACGCGTAGGCCGTATCGCCGAACACGTCGATGGTGATGTCGCTCAGTTGCATGGCCCCAACCCGGATGACCGACTCCGCCGCATGGCGAAAATAAGCCTCAACCTCGGCCCAGCCTCGGATCGGTTGAGCCCGCTCCTCGGGAATATAGAGGATGTGTTCATAGTCGGGGTCCCAGATGCTCTTGAGCCCCTCCCAGTCCATGGACTCCCAGCTTTTGGAATAACGCTCAAGAATAGCTCTGATTTGCTGTGTGTCCTGTTCCGTAGTCGGCATAGGTGTGGTCCTCATCCGAGCTGGGCAACAAAGTTCTCCAGCGCCTGGTTGAACGCCAGCGGCTGCTCGATCTGGTACATATGGGCAACGTCCGGGACGATCTGTAAGTCCGCGTTGGGCATCTGTTCGGCCAGAATCCGGTTGGCTTCGACCGGCGTGGCCTCGTCCTCTTCGCCCACCACGATCAGTGTGGGCTGGCTGATCTCCGTGAGCCTGGGCGTAATATCCCAATTCCAGACGCCGTCCGGGTGTTCGACCAGGGCGCAGGCCACACGCCGCGGAAAGGCGACAGGATCGAGCAGGTTGTTTTTGAGCAGGCGACAGATCTCGGGCCGCTCGTGCCTGGTCCGCTGCGAAAAACAGCGCCGCACAAACTCGTCGGTCATCTCTTCGTATTTGGTCCGTAAGTCTCTCAGCAGATCGGTTGAGTCCACAAACCGGGTCAGATTTGTCGCGCTACTGATAATCAGATTACCGGCGACGAGGTCCGGGTTGTCCAGGCATATCTGCATGGACCGCATGCCGCCCATGGAATTGCCCACCAGAATCGCGCGGTCAATACCCAAGGCGGCCAGTACGGCGGCATCGTCCGCGGCCATGTCCTGAATGGAATACCCGCTCAGCGGTTTGCCCGAACGTCCATGGCCTCGGGCTTCAATCACAATGCAGCGATAGCGGTGGGCCAGCAGCGGGACCTGGTAGGCCCATATCCAGGCGTTACAGGAATAGCCGTGCAGAAAAACGAGCGGCCGTCCCTGCCCGTAATCGTCATAATGCACCCGAACTCCAGGTTCTCTTTCAACGAAGGGCATGGCCGCTCCTCTTTCTCCCTACTGGCTCCCTACTGGCCGAGGAAGGGTGTTTTCAGCCAGCCGTCGCCGTAGGGCGTAAAGAAGAAGGGCGTTACGCTGAGGTATTTGAATTTCCACTCGCCGTCCCGCTTCTCGTAGCGCTCTTCGTATCGACCGGTCAGCCAGGCGGCCTGGTTGCCCTCGGCCAGGGTGCACGGCTGGAATAGATACCACTGTCCGGTTGCGGTATCCGCGTCCACCTCAATAATGGGGTTCATGACGTTGTGGACCGCAAAAGGAAAAATTTCAGTCGCGCCTTGAAAGAAGGTTCGGATGGCCTCGCGGCCTTCGTGCTTGCCAAATTTTCCGCCATCCCAGACCGCGTCCTCGGTAAACAGTTCGGCAATACCGTCCGCGTCGTACTGATTGTCGCAGAAGGCACAGTAGCGAGCTTTGAGCTTTTTGATGGCTTCAATGCTCTCCAGGGTTTGAATGCGTTGAGCAATATCGTCAGCGTTCATATCTGTTCCCTCCTTGGTGAGATGTTATTGCCTCGTTGTTTCTGAAGACCCGATGGGTGTAGCCTGCTCCGCCTTGACCAGACGGCACGGCAGACCGCGCAGCAGCCAGGTGCCCATCATCGGGTCGCACTGCGCCGGGTCATCATCGGTACACATATTGATGTTCGTTTCCCGCAGGCCGTACAGCTCCGGATCGTGCCCTGGGCGTTCGGGATACCACCAGCGGTCGGCCTGGACGACGCGTGGATGGAGGGTTTTATTCAAACGGGCGACGTGCCGCACGCTGCCGATTGGTGTCTCGATGCCGATCCACGTTCCGTCCTCAATGCCGAGTTCAGCCGCAGCGTGCGGGTGAAGCTGGACCACCGGGTGGGGATATTTCTTGCGGAACCACGGCATCTGCTGACTGTTCTGGTGAAAGCCTTCGATCACCCGCCCGCCGGTTGTCAGCACCAGTGGATAGTCGGCGGACCAGCGCGTAAAGATTTCCGGTTCCTCGTAGACGGGCAGGGACGGGTAGTCGAGTTCGGTCAGGATGGCCGAGCGTAACTCCACCCGCCCGGATGGGGTCCCAAAGCGCGGTTCATCGTCCTGGGCCGACCGACCGGTGAATTTTCCGTAGCGTGGCGTAGCGGACATCCACGGCCCGTCCTGCTGAGCAAGGGCGTGAAAGCTCAGGCCGGCCGGCCTCAGACAGGTATCCCAGAACTCCTCAACGGTTTCCGGCCAGTCGACCTCCTGACCCAGCCGCCGCCCGAGGTCTCTCCACAGCTCATAATCGTTCCGGTGACCATGCTCGGGTTCAATGGCCGCATGGCTCGCCGCGGCGTAATCGCCGGCGGTACCCATATAGCCCAGGCCGGTCGAGAAGGACGGCTTTTCGAGCCAGTGGCTGGCTGGCAGTACATAGTCGGCCAACTGCGCGGTCGGAGACAGAAACAGGTCGTGGACCACCAGCAGGTCCAGGTTGGCACTCCGCAGTGCCTGCTCGACCCGTTTGGCGTTGCCACTCCCACCTAACGGATTATGGTGCTGGACAATCAGACCCTTGACCGGATACGGCTCGCCCTGGGTAATCGCCTGCCACAGGCTGGGCTCATGGGCCGAAGCCGTCCAGCTCAACAGGTGATGTTTGCCGTGCCAGGCCGGCGCCATGGCCGCATCAAGCCGTTTATACCCGTCGCCCAAAAGACGAAACCGATCGATCCCCAGTCGCTTGCGCCACTGTTCTTCGGGCAGTCGGTCCATCAGCATCACATCCCCGTTTGCTATGACCTGCCGGGGCGGGCCGGACAGGGAGTGGCCACCCTCACGGTCCAGATTGCCGCTAATGGCGACCAGACAGGCAATTGCCCGCGCAGCCTGGAGGCTCGCTGGGCCAAGCTGGCACACTCCGTTACCGCTATTGATAATGCCTGGCCGGTTGCGGGCAAACAGCCGCGCGGCTTTGACCAGGAGTTCTTGTGAGACCCAGGTGAGTTCGGCGGCCCGCTGCGGTGGATAGGCGGCCACGTGCTGCCGCAAGGCGTCGAACCCGGTGGTGTACTGCTCGACAAACTCCCGGTCGTACAGACCTTCTTCAATCAGAACCGAGAGCCAGCCCAGGGCTAAGGCTCCATCCGTCCCAGGACGGAGTTGTAACCACAAATCGGCCTGCTTTGCCTCGGTAGTGTAGTGAGGATCAACCACAATGAGTGTAGCCCCCTGGCGGTGGGCTTTGACGATCTGTTTCCACAGGAGGGGTACCGAAGCACTCGGGCGCATCCCCCACAGCACTATGCATTTCGTGAGACCGGGGACGGGAGAGGTGTGCGCGGTCGGGCCATAGCCATAGGTCAGGGCCTCGGCCATGGTCGTTGGGCCGGAGCAGATTTTATCCTGTCCGGCACTATTGGGGCTGCCGAAAAGATTCAGAAAACGCTCGCCCAGACCCCAGTCCGCACCATGAAACGTGCCAAAGGTGACGGCAACACTTTCGGGACCGTGTTGGTGCTTCAGGGTTTGGAGCCGTACGGCAATATCGTCCAGGGCTTCGTCCCAGCTGACCTGCTGCCAGGCTCCCTCGCCCCGTTGCCCAGTGCGCTTGAGCGGCCAGTGGACGCGTCCCTCTTGGTAATGCAGCTCGGTGGCCCGGCGGCCCTTGATACAGATAAAGCCCTGACTGATCGGATGTGCCGCATCGCCGCTGATCTGGGTAATGCGCCCGTCCGCCACATGGGCGAGCACGCCACACTGCTGGGAGCAGCTACAACATATGACGGGCCTGACGGCTGTCGGCTCTTGGGTGGAAAGAGTCATGGCGAGCGCCTCTCGTGCAAAGAATATGGAATCGCTCTAGTCCATCTCAGACCCGGTGTCAATGAAAAAGTGTTTCAGGTGTACGAGACCACGCGCGAGAATATGTCTTGCCAACACGGGGGAAAAGGGCGTAGAGAGAAAAACGATTCTGGAAATAGGGAGGGCTCGGTGAAATTCGGAATTTTCTCTACCGTAACAAAAGCTGACGAGCGCAGTGTGCAGCAACTATTCAAGGAAAACCTGGAACAAGTCGTGTATGCCGAACAGCTCGGCTATGACAGCTTTTGGTTTGCGGAACACCATTTTTCCACCTACAGCATGATTGCCTCGCCCAACCTGATGGTGGCTTCGGCCGCTCAGCGGACCAGCCGTATCAAGCTTGGTCCGGCGGTCAATGTCCTGCCGTTCCACCATCCGATTCGTTTGGCCGAAGAAGGAGCCATGCTCGACATGATGAGTGATGGCCGTCTACTGTGGGGCGTAGGCCGGGGCATCCAGCCCGGAGAATTTATTCCGTGGAAGGTGGACCATAACCAGAGTCGTGAGATTTTTGACGAAACCCATGAAGCCGTCATTCGTGCCTGGACGCAACCTGCCTTTTCTTACTCCGGCCGGTTCATTGATATTCCTGAGACGACCCTGGAGATCCGACCGGTCCAAAAACCCCATCCCCCGATTTGGACCGCGGGTCTGTCCGAACCGTCCGTCCGCTGGGCGGCGCAACATAACTATCCGTGTATGGAAGTGTATACCTTACTCCCGACCATGCAGCAGCATTGGGATATCTACAAAGAGGAAAATGCCCGGCACGGCCATCGGATCGATCACGTTGGCCTGGTGCCGACACGCCACGTGTATCTGGCGGCTACGGATGAGCAGGCAAAGACGGAGGTCTTACCCACCTTAGCCACCCGTTGGCAGCAACTCCTCAAGCTCGCAAAACCTGCTGAAATGGCAAACTCGTCTTCCTACGCCTATCTCAAGGGAACATTTGAGGCCGCGGCCAGAGGTGACCTGACTGAACTCATGGACCTGGGCATGCTCCTGATCGGCAGCCCGGAAACCTGTGTGCGGCTGATTAAACGCCATCAGGAGTTTTTGCCAGACCTCCAGTACATGATTCTCTTTTTTGCCTATGGCAGCCTCAGTCAGGCGCAAATCCGGAACTCAATGCGGCTGTTTGCCGAGGAAGTCATGCCGGAGTTTCCAGAGGCGGCAGCCCACATTCCCGTTGTCAACGGACAGGGCGTACAGGAGGGGCTATGACAGCCGCCGCTCAGAAAACCTGGTTTGGCCAGCCGCTCGTACCGAGCAAAAGACCGGTCAAGAAAAACCTGTTTGAAGAAGTCATGCACGCCACCGGAACCCTGGAGCTCGTGCCGGTTTTTCCCTATCTCGACGATGGGGCGATCGTGCCGTGTCTGAGCGTCTCGATCGGCGGGCCGAACGCCAAAAAGTTCCAGTTTTTTCACGAGAATGTCGTGCCTGAAGTGCTGCTCTGCCTCGCCGGAGAAGACAGTGCGCTCCAGGCCGGCCAGATGATGGTGCTGCCTAATATGCACGGGGTGAATAATTTCTTGAAAGACCTGACGAACGAACACGCCTATATGGTCGTGCTGATTACCATTCGCATGAACTCCCAGGATAATCAGAACGAGGGATTTGTGATTCGGTGCGAGCAGTGCAACGAGGTCGTCTATCAGGGCGAGACCAATATCAAGCGCGGACCGGAGCGGCCATATTACCCGGAGTTCCATGCGCTCGGCTTCTATGCCGATGCGGTTGATGCGTTCAATGCCTCCGCTCGGGCGTGCCTCAAGTGCGGGCACGTGCAGCAGCCCTTTCCGGCAGAGCAGGTCGGCTGGCGGCGTTATGCCCAGCAGGTTGCGGTTGCCAACCGTGCCCGGGCAGTGAGCGAGCAACGGGCCGTGCGCGACGGGTAGGGGGAGCGGTTATGGAACGTAGACGCATGGTCCAGCTCTTTGAGGTGGCTGAGCAACTCTGGGGGTCGTTTGATGATTTCCCCGCGCTGCCGCCTGGCATTGATCCCATGCCGCATCTCAGTCGGAATACCATCTCGCAACCCTTCTTTCTGGTCAGCGACCAGGACCAGACGCTGATAAACCTGAGCGGGGAGGGCGCAGTCTGGTTCGGTGGGGAACGGCCGGAGCAATTGCAGCTTGCGGTCGGGGACAGCGTCTATATTCCAGCCGGTATTCCCAGTCAGGTGATAACCCATACCCCGAGTGTGCAGGTCCGCTTCAAAGCCGAGACACCCGGCAAAGAAGCCGTGGTGTGGTACTGTCCCGACTGCCGGGCCGTGGTGCATTGGCGGTCCATTGATACCCAGGCTGAAATCCCCCAAGCAGCCTATTGGCAAGCGGTTCAGCAGTTTAACACCGACCCCGCACTGCGCGTGTGCCCCGCCTGTCAGAGCGAACATCCTCGGGCTGAGTTGGGTGATATTGCCTGGCCGACAGTCGCTCAAGCCATTCAGAGCACCATGGACAAAGCGGAGGGAGAAGAGGGATGAGCACTACACAGCTACTCAATTTTGTGGATGGCGAGTGGAGTCATTCGAGCGCAACGGAATCGCTGACCATTCCGAATCCTGCGACCGCACAGAGCATCGCCGTCCTACCAGTTTCTCCCGCCCCCGATGTTGATGCTGCGGTCCAGGCGGCCACCCGTGCTTTTCCTGAGTGGCGGCGCACGCCGGCGGGTGAGCGGATACAGTATTTGTTCACATTCAAGACGCTGTTGGAGGAACACCTCGACGAATTGGCGCAAACCATTACCAATGAATGTGGCAAGACCTATACGGAAGCGGCTGGAGAAATGCGCCGCGGCATTGAGAATGTCGAGGTCGCCTGTGGCATCCCAAGTTTACTCCAAGGTCTGTATAGCGAGGATATTGCCCGCGGTATTGATGAGACCATGATTCGGCAGCCGGTCGGAGTGGTGGCCGCGATTACGCCGTTTAATTTTCCGGGCATGATTCCGCTGTGGTTTCTGCCGTATGCCATTGCGTGTGGGAACACCTTTATTCTCAAGCCGTCGGACAAAACGCCCCTCACCGCCCAAAAGATCTTTACCCTGTTGGAGCAAACGGGTTTGCCCAAAGGCGTGGCCAACTTGGTGAACGGCGCAAAAGAAACCGTAGACGCGCTGGTCGATCATCCTGAGGTGCGGGCCATCAGTCTGGTCGGTTCCACGCCAGTCGCCAAGGCGGTGTACGCCCGAGCCACGGCAAACGGCAAACGTGCGCAATGTCAGGGCGGTGCAAAAAATCCGATTATTGTTCTGCCCGATGCCAATATCGAAGATGTTGCGCAGGTCGCGGCTGAGTCGGCTTTTGGCTGCGCCGGTCAACGCTGCCTTGCCGCCTCGTTGGCCATCACGGTTGGTGACGCCGCACAGCCATTTGTTGAGGCCATGGCCGACGTGGCCATACGGCGAAACGTTGGCTACGGGCTGGACGCCGGAGTGGAAATGGGGCCGGTGATTAGAGCCGAGAGTAAAGCGCGCATCGAGCAGCTTATCCAAACCGGGCTCGATGACGGGGCACAGGCCATCGTCGACGGTCGCCAGGCCCAGGTCGCCAGCTACGAACAGGGCTATTTCGTCAAGCCGACCATCCTGACCGAGGTGCAGCCGGGGAGCCAGATCGCAACCACTGAGATATTTGGGCCAGTCCTGAGCGTGATGCCGGCCAAGGATATTGACGCCGCGCTCAGCCTGGTGAACGGCCAGCGCTACGGTAATATGGCCTGTCTTTTTACCCGGAGTGGGGCTGCGGCCCGAAAATTTCGATACGAAGCCCAGGTAGGCAACCTGGGGATTAACGTTGGCGTTGCCGCGCCCATGGCCTTCTTCCCTTTTAGCGGCTGGAAAGACAGCTTCTTTGGCGACCTGCATGGCCAGGGGCGCGATGCCATCGATTTTTATACGGAAAAGAAGGTGATCGTGGAGCGGTGGGGATGAGCAGCAAGCAGGTGATCGTGGAGCGTGTGGCTATTGCAGCAGACCTCCGTGTCTTCTTCTCCATTTCTGAACATGATACGTCTTATGCCATAACATTGGAGAATGACTATGTTTCCTCGTGCTGATCTTGCTCTCTACAATCGTGATGGACAGCTTATGGCTGTTGTCGAAGTGAAGAACAAATTGGGAACGTCAGCGCTCTGGGCCGCTCAGTTGCGCCGTAATATTCTTGCCCACGGGGGCTTTCAGAACGCGCCCTATTTCCTTCTTATGACACCGGACCGAATATACCTCTGGAAGGATGCTGGCACCGACCCTGTCTCTGTCTCTCCAACCTATGAAAGGGCAGCTCAGGACATCTTTTCATCCTATTTTGATAGATCGGCTATAGAGCCGAGTGAGGTGAGTAGCGCCGCGTTTGAGCTTATTGTGACAGCATGGCTAGGGAATCTTGTCAGGACGGCAGACAAGCCGGAGGATTTAACGAGTGAAGTCGCCTGGCTTGTTGAGTCCGGATTGCTCGGTGCACTTCAAGACGGGCGCCTTGAGTACGAAGTTGCCGCGTGAATATCTACGTTGAAACGAACTTCGTTCTTGAGTTGGCTTTGGAGCAGGAGCAACGTGGAAGCTGTGAGCAGATCCTCTCTCTGTGCGAGGAGGGCAAGGCTCAACTCATCATTCCTGCCTACTCTTTTGCCGAGCCTTCAGAGACGCTTACGCGGCATCACGGGGAACGAGAGCGGTTGAAAATAGCTCTTGACCGGGAATTGCAGCAACTCGCGCGTACCGAATTGTATAGGAGTCGGCTGAATGATCTACAGAATCTGACAACTCTCCTCATAGACAGTGCGGACGATGAAGCAAAACGATTTGATGGCACTCGCTCCCGGCTTCTCGAAATTTCCGAAATCATCCCCCTCACCGCGCAGATTTTGGGCGAAGTGGCTCGTAATCAAAAGGTACACGACCTCTCTCCTCAGGACGCTCTGGTCTATACGTCCATCCTCCAACACCTCAAGCAAGGTGTTTCAGCCCAGGGATGTTTCTTAAACAAAGATAGAGATTTTAATGATCCGGATATTGTTGAAGAACTGAGCACGTATAATTGTAAGTTGCTCCCCCAATTCGATAGCGGCTATCAATTTATCCTGCACGCCATTTCTCAAGCTTCGCCTGTCTGACCCTGAAAGGAAGTCCAAGGAGGTCCCATGTCAATCGACAGTCTGTCTGACGCTGGAACCGAAACACGAACCGTAGCCGCCCATCGACCGACCATCCGGGGCACCCGCCACATGGTCGTGGCCGGGCACTATTTGGCGGCGCACGCCGGCTTTCATATTCTTGAGGCCGGCGGTAATGCGGTTGACGCGGGTGTGGCTGCCGGTATCGCCCTGGGTGTCTTGCAGAGCGATCTTGTGAACGTGGCCGGGGTGGCTCCAATCATCCTGTATCTGGCCGACCGGCGTGAGGTGATAACGATCAGCGGTCTGGGTCACTGGCCGCAGGCCGCCTCGGTGGAGATGTTTCAGAAAAAGCATGCCGGCCATATTCCGACGGGGATTCTCCGCACCGTCGTGCCCAGCGCGCCCGACGCCTGGATCACCGCACTGGAGCAGTACGGAACCATGGGCTTTGGTGAGGTCGCGGCAGCCGCGATCCGTTTTGCGCGAGACGGGTTTCCCATCCATACTTTTACCGCGGGCATCATCAAGGCCAACGCCGACAAGTATCGACGCTGGCCCTCGAACGCGGCCATCTATCTGCCCGGTGGTCAGGCTCCCCAGCCGGGCGACATCTTCAAACAAACCGACCTGGCCGGCACCTTGCAGTATATGGCCGACGAAGAGGCGCACGCACAGAGCCGGGGACGAAAGGCCGGTCTCCAGGCGGCCCGGGCGGCTTTTTATCAAGGGGATATTGCCGCAGCGATTGTCAAGTTTCACGCGGAGAACGACGGGCTGCTGGCCGCCAAAGACCTGGCCGAGTTTCGAGTCGCCGTAGAACCCCCAACGCGGACGACATTCCAGGACCTCGAAATCTATGCCTGCGGTCCGTGGTGTCAGGGGCCGGTCTTGCAGCAAACGCTGAATCTCCTGGCAGGCTACGATCTTGCGGCCCAGGGCCACAATTCGCCCCAGTATATTCACACCGTGACCGAAGCGCTCAAGCTGGCGTTTGCCGACCGGGACCGCTACTACGGCGATCCGCGCTTCGTTGAGGTGCCCATCGAAGCGCTCCTGTCTCAGGACTATGCCGAGCAACGCCGTTCCCTGATTCGGGAGAACGAAGCCTGGCCCGAGATGCCACCGGCCGGCGACCCTCGGCGCTGCCGGGCGGCGGTTGACGCCGAGCTCGGTCCAGCGCCGAACGAAACGGCCCAGCCCGGCTTGGACACCTCGTATGTCTGCGTTATAGACCGGCACGGCAATGCTTTCTCCGCCACGCCGAGCGATACCTCATCTGATATGCCGGTCGTGCCTGGTACGGGTCTGTGTCCGTCCTCACGCGGTTCGCAGTCCTGGGCCGATCCGCAGCATGCTTCCTGTGTCGCCCCTGGGAAACGACCCCGCCTGACCCCCAACCCGGCGTTAGTTCTGCGTGACGGACGCCCCTTTCTGGTACTGGGCTCTCCCGGTGGTGATGTCCAGCCCCAGGCCATGTTGCAGACCCTGCTCAACAGTGCGGTTTTTGGCATGGAGGCCCAGGAAGCGGTCGAAGCGCCACGCTTTGCCAGCTACAGCTTCCCGGATTCCTTTGAACCGCACGCCTACCATCCAGGTCGACTGAATATCGAGAGCCGTATCGCCGAGGAGACCGGAGCGTCGCTGTCCGAGCGTGGTCACCAGGTGCACTGGTGGCCGGACTGGGTGTGGCGAGCCGGGGCGGTATGCTGCATTCACGTCGAGCCAACAACCGGTGTGCTGGCCGGTGGCGCCGACCCGCGCCGTGCGTCGTATGCCGTAGGCTGGTAACAGAGGTCTTACTGTAAAGGAGGGAAGACGATGGCATCCACACAAGAATATCTGGTGAGCTGTGGCACGACCAAGACGCCGGCGCATCTGCCGCTTGACCGGACCCGTATCCCGCCAGGACCGCCGCCCTCGCTTGCTCCCTTGCCCGACGCAGCGGCCGCCTTTCGCGCCGCGGTCACCCAGCCGGTTGGCATGCCGGCCCTGGAGAAGTTGGTCAAGCCGGGCGCAAAAGTCACCATCGGTATTCAGGATGGCCGGGCCACGCACTACCATCCCGACGACCAGGATTTGCGTATTCTCGGGCTGCCCATCTTACTCGATCTACTGAACCGGTACGGGGTCAAACCTGAAGATATCCAGATTAAAGTTGCCAACGCGCTCCACCGCATGTGGACCCGCAAGGAGATGACCCACATCCTGGGCCCGAAATTGCCCTACACGTTAGGGGGCCGGCTGGCCTGTATTGATGCGACCGACCCGGACCAGTTTGTCAATCTGGGCATGACCCGGCGGGGCATGGAGGTCATGGTCCACCGCTCGGTCGTTGAGTCCGATCTGTTCATCTTCATGTCCGTGCCGGGCGGATTCTTCCAGGGCGGCTGGAAGTCCATTCTGGTGGGGATGAGCAATTGGGAATCCATCCGCTATCATCACCGCCCCTGGCCGTTCGCCTCGGGCCACTCGGTCCAAGACCCCAAAAACAGTTCCTTCCACAAGCTGCTGAACGAAATGGGAGCTCTGGTGGACGCCGAGCTGGCGCGTCGCGGCCATCCGCCCGTCATGAAGATAGAGGGCGTCCTGACCACGAGTAGCCCGCAGCGCTTTGCGGCCATCGACGCCGGGCTGATTACTCCGGTGCGGGAGATGCACATCGATATGCTGCTCTCCCAGCTCGTCACCGACGTGGAAGGGCAGACGGATGTGCTGCTGCTGGGGATGGCGGATGGGGACGGCTACTCACGGCTATCAGTCTTTAATCCCATTCACTGTCGCAACAAGGCGCTGTCCGGGTTGTTCAACGCCTATCACGAGAATCCCCTGATCCGAAAAGGTGGGATTCTCATCGTCGCCAATCCCTTCGACCCCAAGTTCAGTTTGCTCAACCACCCCTCGTATCACACCCTCTACCACGAGGTGTTGCCAGCCCTGCAGGACCCGGTCGAGGTATGGGATACCTACTCTGAAGAGTACGCCCACCGCCCGGAGTTTGTTCACAAGTATCGCAACGGTTTTGCGTTCCACGGCGCGCACCCATGCATTCTATACGGGCAGGGCTTGTATGCGCTCAACCATCTGGGCAGTGTCCTGGCTGCGGGCGTACCCAAGGAAAACGAAGCGGTCGCGCGTCGGATGGGCTTCGAGCCGTTCCCGACCGTTGACGCCGCGCTCAGCGAGGCCGAAGCGCGTCTCGGTAAAGACTGCACGATCACCTATCACCAACACCTGGAGGAACACGGCTATTTCACGCGGGTGCATGTGAACGGCAATACCGCCTAGTTCTGAAGCGTTGCCCCGCCCTGGGATGTTCCGGTCGTTCCTGGGGTTGTTGGTCGATGAGTTGTTTTTCGACCGTTCAGTCTAGCTCTATCCCGTACAGCTCTGCGGCGTTTTCGTACACAATCTTGTGCGTGATATGGGCCGGGACGTTGGCAAAGTCTCTTTCAATAACCTTTCGTGAATGAGGCCAGGTGGTGTCCGTGTGCGGGAAATCGGACGCCCACATGCAGTTATCCTCACCAAAGACCGCCGCGTTTGCAGCCCCGATCGGATCGTCCTGAAAGGTGGCCCAGACCTGGCGGCGGACATATGCGCTCGGTTTCATAGGGAGGGGATGTTCCACCATCACTCCAAACTTCTCATAGGTATGGTCCAGACGCTGGACATAATGGGCCAGCCAGCCGATGTCGCTCTCCGCGGAAACAATTTTGAGCCTGGGAAAACGGGCCAGCACCCCGCCGAAGATAAGGCTGGTCAGGGACTTTTGGACTTCGTGAATGAGGTGCACAAACCGCATGGCCGTCTGGTTGACCCAGCCGTCTGAGCCGCGGTCCATGACCACGCGGGTGTTATTGTCCCGGCTGGTCACGACATGCAGGGAGAGGGGCATATCCAGTTCTTGCGCCGCGGTCCAGAACGGATCGTAAACCGGACTATAATACGGCCGGTCTTCGGGCGGAGCGCCCCAGATCATCCCGCCGCTGAGGCCCAATTTTGCCGCCTGTTCGAGCTCTTTGATTGCGGCTGGAATATCCTCAAGCGAAATTAGCGCAACGGGGTAGAGCCGTTTGGGATCGTGCGACCGGAATTCCGCCACCCAGTCGTTATAGACACGAAAACATGCCTGCTGGAGTTCGGCGTCCGCAAGCTGGAACAGGGCCAGACCCAGCGTGGTGTAGATTACCTCGGCCCGGACCCCGTCGATATCCTGGTCCTTGATACGCTCAATCGGGTCCCAGCCGCTGGGCCGGGCCGCTTCATAACCACGGGTGAGATGTTTTTTGAGCTCTTCACCACTGCGACCCGTGGAAAATCCGCCCGCCACCGGAAAGGGCGTGATACCGGGAGCCATGAAAAAATGTCCGGGTTTCTCTTTGCCCTCGACCACCCGCGGAGCGCGATCCCGGAACGGTTGATCGAGCCGGGTGGTCCATAGATCGGGCGGCTCTGTCATATGCGAATCGGCAGAAATAACACGCAGCGGTTCCATCTCTCCCCCTGTGTCTGGCTACTTGTAGACGGCAATCCCGTACACCGACCGAGCAACGCCTAGCATTTTCGCTTCCGACGTGTCAAATCACTCTGTGTAAGACGTTGATGACAGGAGGTGTTCCATATGAGTCATTCGACAGTGATACGCGGGAAGAGAAGCACCCTGCTAATAGCGCTGATAGCCGCCATCGTGCTGAGCTGGCCTCAGGGTGTTGCCGCAGAGCAGACCGGCAGGTTGCAGGACGCGGCGGATATTCGTAAGCTCACTATCTGTTATGCCCACGGAACAGACGCTATCGGGCGAGGTGATGTTGCAGCAGGCAGGGCGATCTACCAGCCGTGCTTCACGAAAGACGCGACCTTCTCGGCCGCCTTTCCAAACGGACAAGAAGAGAAAAGGACTGGCTCAGACGCTTGGGCGGATTTTGTGGCAACAGTCTTTCAGGGCGCTGGTTATACGAGCACCCAACATCTCATAGGAACCATCAGTATTGAGGTACAGGACAAGAGCGCCACGATGAGCACCTATCTGCACGCAACCCATGTGCTCCCCAACGGCAGTATGGATATTGCGAACGGGACCTATGAAGACACTGTGGTGAAGACCGAAGAGGGTTGGCGAATCCAGAGCCGCAAGCTCACCCTCATTACCTTTCTCAACCTTGCGCCGACGGCGCCGCATCCGAGGAGCGAAGAATAGGCTATCCCTCCGGTCAGAATAATCCCGGATGAAATGTCCCGCCGGTATCTTCGGTCGTACACAGGGCGTCGGATACCGGGTCCCCGGTGTCCGCGCAGCACACGTCTGTCGGGCCACAGGTAAAGCCGTCAAACAAGATGCGGGCGGCCCCATCCTGGCCCTGAAGCGACGGGTGGAAGCAGTCACAGCACGAAATCTGTTCGCTCGTAAACTTATACACCCAAGACGCATTACTGAAGCTGAGGGAAGTTCCGGCCGCCTTGACTGCCCCGCCAACCGTCTCGCCACCGACCTCTGTTTCCTTGGAAGTTTCCCCCTCAGGCAAGGCGGCATACTCCGAGGAAACGCGCGCCATAATGTCACGGTAGGCCCGCGCTGTTTCGTAACCATCTTTAAGGCGTTCGTCTGAGCAGTCGATCGTGATAGACCCGCAGATACCAGTAGGGAGTATGCCAACAATCCGTTCCCACAATGATTCGCAGCTTCCGCCAAGAAGGGAACAGTTTGTTTTGGCCTTGTGGTTGCACAATTGGGTTACCCGCACGGGCGCGGCAATGCCGATTTTCAAGTCCGGGACGGTAATCAACTCATCAAGCCCTTTGCGAAACTCGCGCTCAAACGCCGCCTCCGTGGTTCGGCAGTGGTTCAGCGGATCCTGATCCTCCCCTTCTTCACAGTCGGCTTGAATACGCTCAATGGTGCCGCTGCAAATATCATTATGGCCCATCTCGACCGTGACATAACGTGGAGCGGCCGGGGGCTCCATCCCGAAAAGCGCGGCCGATTCCTGCGCCTGGGCGAAAAAATCCTTGAGCATCTCGGCACCGGATTCCGCGCTATTGGGGTCGGCATTCACAATCATAGCGTCCTGCCGACATTCGAGCCGTTCCGCCTGGCTAAAAACCCCGTCCTCACCGGCGCCGCAAAACGCACTGCCATGAGTAATGCTGGTTGCCCAGTTGAAGCTTTCCTGGTCTCTATTTGGACAAGACCCCTGGGCGTTCACTTGGGCATTATAGGCTTTGCTGATGCTGTCCCCTATGGCGTCTATGGAGGCAATTCGGGGCGCGAGATTATCGAGCCGCGCAATGGTGAAGTTCTGGAGAGACTGCTGCCAGGCGACAATGAGGTCGGTTCCTGGGTCGGGAAAATCTTCTAGCCGGGCATGTTTGCCAACGTTTGTCAGCCGGGGTCCCCCGAAGGTAGTGACCGTGACCGTGACGCGGGCGAATTCTTGCCCGTCGGCCCGGGCACTGACCGTGTGCTGACCATTACCCAAGAGATTCCAGTTGAAGGACAGCCCAAAGCCGTTGTCGATGTCGTTGCAATGCCCCTGGGTGTCCGCGCGTTCGGTCCCATACGCGGCCTGGAGGGTCCCCTCGTGGGCCGTGCCCGGATTAAAGACAATATCGACCCGCTCGGCCTCACACACCCAGCCATAGATCACCCCGATCCCACTCTGAAAGGAGCCCGGCTGCGGACTGTCCAGCACACGCGGGGGTGCGCCGCCATTCCCACCGCTACTCCTCATACCTCCTTGAATGACGAAATTCTGGAGAGATTCTTGCCAGACCAGGGTGGTCTGCTCCCCTGCCGCCGGGAAGTCGGCCACGACAAACTCTCCACTGACGCCCGGCAGCCGCTCTTTCCCGAGGGTCGTGACCGTGACCGTGGCGTGGGCGAACTCCACCCCGTCGGCCCGGGCACTCAGCGTATGCTGGCCATCCCCCAAGAGATTCCAGCTGAAGGCCAGCTCAAAGCCATTATCGATGTCGTTGCACCGCCCCTGGGTGTCCGCGCGTTCGGTCCCATACGCGGCCTGGAGGCTCCCCTCGCGGGTCGTGCCCGGATTAAAGACAATATCGACCCGCTCGGCCTCACACACCCAGCCGTAAATCACGCCCACACCACTCTGAAAGGAGCCCGGCTGCGGACTGTCCAGCTCAGTCTGCGCCCAGAGCGATTGAGGGAAAGAGAGGCTCCCGGTAAGGGTGACAAAGAGTGCAATATTGAGTGTGGATTTCATGACTCTGCCTCGTAGCATTCCTCCAACAGGTTGACAAATCCTTGGCAGGGGTATCCCATGGCCGGCTATACTGAGAAAAGCATTTCAGGTGGGTAACCGTTCCAGAAGAAGGAGGGAAAATGCAGTACGATCTGATTATTAAAAATGGGACCGTCATCGATGGCTCGGGCATGCCCCGGTTCCGCTCCGATGTGGGCATCGTGGATGGGAAAATCGCTTCGATTGGCCGTATTCGTGATGGCGCGCAAGAGACGATCGACGCCGAGGGCCACGTCGTCACCCCCGGCTTTATTGATGGTCACACCCATATGGACGCCCAAGTCTCCTGGGACCCGCTCGGCACGTGTTCCTGCTGGCACGGCATTACCAGCGTGGTGATGGGCAACTGCGGATTTTCGCTCGCGCCGTGTAAGGAGAGCGAAAAGGACATGGTCATGCGTAACCTGGAGCGGGCTGAGGACATCGCGCCCGAGGCCATGAATGCCGGCATCAAATGGACCTGGGAGACCTTTCCCGAGTATCTGGATTCGGTTGAGCGGCTGCCCAAAGGCATAAACTACGCCGCCTATATGGGGCATTCCGCCCTGCGCACCCACGTGATGGGCGAGCGTGCCTTTACCGACCCGGCCACCGAGCAGGATTTGGAGCAGATGAAACAGGCGGTGCGCGAAGCGATTCAGGCCGGCGCGATAGGGTTCACCACCTCGCGTACCCGCAACCACCAGACGCCGCAGCGCCAGCCCGTGGCCAGTCGGCTGGCTACCTGGGATGAGGTCCGGCAGTTGGTTGGCACGATGGGCGAAATGGGGGCCGGCATCTTTGAAATCGCTGGAGAAGACACCGGCCAGAACCCGGAGCGCATCCGTGAATATATGGACCGTCTCAAGGCCCTGGCGGTCGATACAGGGGTCCCGGTGACCTACGGCATGTTCAGTATGCGCCGGGCGCCGGACTGCTGGCAGCCCTATCTCGATTTAACCGACGAAACCGCAGCCGCGGGCGGCCGCATGTTCCTCCAGGTGCACAGCCGCGCGCTGAATGCGGTTCTGTCCTTTCAGACCAATACGCCGTTCGACCGGCTGCCGAGCTGGCGTGCGCTCAAGAAGATGAAGTCACTCGAAGAGAAGGAAGCGGCTCTGCGGAATCCCGACTACCGGCGCAAACTGGTTGAAGAAGCCCACACCCAAGAAGACGACGGCAACCGGGGGGTCGGTCCCGAAGCGCGGGCGGCGAATTTCAAATGGCTGTTCTTGATGGACCAGCCCAACCCGCCCCACCGCTCCATTGAGGAGATCGCCACAGAGCGGAACCAGGATCCGGTCGAGACCTTTATTGATCTGGCCCTGGAGAAAAACCTCAAGCAGTTCTTCCTGCAACCGCTGGCCAATGAGAACCAAGAGCATGTGCTGGAGATGATGCGGCACCCGCGTTCCGTCATCACCTTCTCTGACTCCGGCGCCCACGTTTCTCAGATTATGGACTCGTCCTTACAGACCCATCTGCTGAGCCATTGGGTGCGCGAGCAGCAAGCCATAACACTGGAAGACGCGGTCCGGCAGCTCACCTTCGTGCCGGCTTCCCAGTGGGGCTTGCACGGGCGTGGCCTGCTGCGCGAGGGAATGACCGCGGACGTCGTAGTCTTCAACCCGGAAACGGTCGGGCCGATGATGCCGGAGCTGACCTACGATCTGCCCGCGGGCGCGCGGCGGCTCAAACAGAAAGCCGCGGGATTTCTGGCTTCGGTCGTCAATGGCCAAGTAGTCCTGCGCGAAAACGAGCATACCGGCGCGCTGCCCGGACAGTTGTTACGCGGGCCGCTGGCTCAGCGTTAAGAGTCGGATTTCTTGACTTTCCAGACGGGCGGATGCGAGTGATCGTGTCCGCCCGTTTGCTTTTACCCGAGCAGCGTTCCGCACTCCTGGCCGTCAGAGAGCTGCGGGTCAAGCCCGACTGTCTCTCCGGCCACCTGTCCGGCCGCATAGCCCTCAGGATCGACCTTCAGCGAGCGTGGTGTGCCGGACAGCTTGCGCAGGCGAGTCCCCTGGCTGGCCAGGTAGGTATAGACCTCGTCGCGATAGTTCTTCCGTACCGCGGGCAGCGTAGTCTTGGCTGCGGCCGGTTCTCGTTCGGCGATCAGGGCCTTGATATTGTCGGTGATGGACTGGGCACAACCATAGGCAAAGGAATCCAGAAAACGCCGCCCCTTGCCGTAATGCGCCTTGCGTAAGCGCTGGACGGTGTGAATCAGATAGCCCAGCATTTCTTTGGCAACAACGACATTATGGGAGCGACCGATAATAAACGACCGGCCCACGGACAGGGTCGAACAACAAAAGTACAGCTTGCAGGTCGCGAGCCAGAGCAGCCTCTCCCACGGGAGCAGGCGGCTCGTTTTCCAGCCTTCGACCCGCATGGTGCGTTCGCCCTGTACGCCCCGGGCCTCAACCTCAGTTAATGAGAGGTTATACGTGGCCAGGAGTTGGTGAACCTTGGCGGCAGCCAAGGCGGCTTCGTGCTCGGTCGCGGCTTCATCGCGGCTGAGTTGGAGTAATTTCTGGATTTTATGGATAAGGGAATCCGGAGCAACGAGATCGATTGCGACAGCCATTCCTGTCTATTCTACTGGGCACTCTGAGAAAACACTAGGGCGTATTATCGCCACCGGTGCTGCACTCAGCTCCCGAGCTGACCGATACCCCAGCGGATGCCGCGCCTGAGCAGTTCATAATACACCGCTGACTCCCACGAACAGCGCTCAACAGAGCAGACTGGCATAAAGGGCTGCATGTCATATTTTCCTCGACAGTGACCGAGGGTCAGGTAGAGGACTTCTCCCTGACCGCAGGGGTGCAGATAGAGCTGGGGACGCGGGTCGTCATTACCCAGGTCTTCGCGGACATAGCCCTCCGATTTGGCGCTATAGCGCGACTCCAGCAGGGTGTGGATTTCCCCATAAAACTCGCAGTAATACGGCTCATCCATGACCTCGAAGGGTTGAATGCCGCGGACGAGCGGATGGCTGGGGTCGGCGACCGTGACGTGAATGGGCTGAATGGGCGGATGCGACACAAAATGGTTGCCCAGCATGTCAGACAAGGCCGGCGCTTTCCGTGGCGTATCGACCTTGCCCGGAATCACAATCCCGTCGGTCTCCAGGCTTTGGCCGACAAACTCCAGCAGCGCACTCGTGCCGTGCAGGCCAAACCAGCGCCCGCCACTGCTGAGAAACTGCTTGAGACCGTCTTGTTGTTCCGGGGTCGGACACACATCGCAGGTATAGGTGACGAGAAGCCTGGACTGCCGGATGGCGTCATGGTCGCGGTAATCTTCGGCGACCCGGACGACTATGTCCTCGTGTTCGGCCAGAAGCTTGAGCAATTCAAGTCGCGCAAAATTGGTGTCGTGATACTTGGCGTTACAGATCAGATAGACGTCGATGCGGGTATCCCCATTACTATTTTCTGCCATAGCGTTCTCCTCTGGCTGTAGCCTCGACCCTATTATCCAGTTCGTTGAATAGAAAGATATCCCGGAGTGTGACGCTGGGGAAAGAGGCAATCTTCGGTCGTGGTTCAGTTTGCCTTGCCCCCCTCACCCCAGCCCAGGGGCTGAGGTCCCGACAGTTTCGCCGAGACAGGGAATCAAGGGGGAAGGGAACAACAATCACCTCTTGGGAGGGGTGCCGCGTAGCGGCGGAGTGGGTTGTCCTCGGCCCGCCCGCCCCCCCCGCCTGGCGTGCGCTGATGCCTGGGCATACGCAGCACGTCCCTCCAGGGGAGGGCCAGGGAGGGAGAATGTCAAAGTGCGACACGACCCGTCCGGGTTTTTGCCTGACCGCGCCCGTCCGTCTCTATGAGGGTAGGCTTATTTTTTTATAGAAAGGAGGCGTTCCTGCGTTTTTTTGTTTGACAGAGACTGCCTATTTCTATTAGAGCTGAATCGATTTTAATAAAAATAAGACGTTCATACGTCCCGTCCCCCGAATCATCCTCCATCTTTTGGTCGTCAGAGTCGCCCTGCGTGGCTGGATGGTGCTGGGAGCAGAGGAGGAACGAGAGATGACGAACTGGTTCAAGGTTCGGTCTGTGTTCAGCGTTCGGTTGGGCGTACTCGTCGTGAGTGGGGTCCTGCTGCTGCCCCGTCTGGCCGGGGCGACCACCGTCATCGCGCAATCGTTCTCCAGCCTGGTGCAGGAGGCCGAGGTGATTGCCGTGGGCACCGTGACGGCCATTGAGCACGAGTGGGATGCCGAGCACGCCGCGCCGTGGACCCTGGTCACGTTCGCCGAGTTGGAGGTGTTGAAAGGGGATGCGCGGCAAACCGAGCTGACCCTGCACATTTTAGGCGGTCCGACGCCGGACGGCCGCGTCCTGCAGATTGCCGGTGCGCCGCAGTTCCGTCTGGGGGAGCGCCGTATCATTTTTAGTGTCGGCAACCAGCAGTACGAGGTGCCGCTGGTCGGGATGTGGCAGGGGGTGTATCGGGTGGGGTTTGATCCTGAGCGGGGGGTGGAGACGGTCCACAATCACGCCGGGCAGCCCGTCACCCGGCTGCCGACCGAGGCGGGCGGGATAGTCCACGATGGCGCCTCCGTCCACCAGGAGCGGACAACTCAAGCGTCTGCGGCCATGCCGCTGGCCACCTTTCTCGAAAGGATTGAGCAGGAGTTAGGCCATGGTCCGTAAGCCAGGTCTGTCCTGCTCGTGGGGGCGGTTGCTGCTCGGGGTCCTGCCGGTGCTGCTGCTCCTGGCGTGGGGGCTGCGTGGCAGCCACGCCTTTGTCCAAAACACCTCCGGCGGGGTGGGTATTTTCCGGCCGGACTCCGAGGCCACGCTCAGCCTGCACGTGGGGTGCCCTGACGAGCCGCTCTCCGAATGGGGGCCGTGCTGGGATGATGCGGCGGAACATGCGGCACAGGAGTGGAACACAGCGGGAGCCGATTTCACGTTTCATATCCAGTCGCCCAGTCAGACGCCTAGTTCGCCGTCGTGTAACATTGTGTATGGCATCAACTCCGTCGCCTGGACGGATCAGTGCGACAACATAACACTACCTCTCTCCACGCTGGCTAGGACGTATATTGGGGCCTCCAGCACAGGCGAAATAATCGGTAGCAACACGTTTTTTAATAGCGACCATAACTGGAGCACCTATTCGGGGCCATGGAGACCTGCCGAGGCGGATTTCCGTCGGATTGCGCTGCACGAATTCGGCCATGTCCTGGGTCTCGGTCATCCGGACGAGGCCGGCCAGTCCGTGGATGCCATTATGAACTCTTGGGAAGTCAATACCGAGCAACTCCAAGCCGACGATATCGCGGGGATTCGGGCCATCTACGGGCGCCTGATGGCGCCCCTGGCGCCGGTGGTCGTCGGGGTGGACGGCCAGACCGAGGTGGATGTGATCGTTATCGGTGCCGATGCGGACATGCTCACGCTGACGGCGGCCTCGTCCAACACGACCATTGCCACCGTGGCGGTAGATGGGCAGACGCTGACTGTCACCGGGGAGGCCCTGGGGCAGGCGACGATCACGCTGACGGTGGATGACGGGACGGCCACGACGACAACGACCTTCGGAGTCACAGTAGCGGTCGATGCGGCGTTTAGCGGAGTAGGTGCGGGGGCGGAGCACAGTTGTGGGCTGGGGGTGGATGGGAGGGTGGAGTGCTGGGGCGCCGACGACAAGGGGCAGGTGAGCGCGACGCCGCCCGGCCCGGACTTTGTGGCGGTGAGTGGGGGGTGGAAGCAGGTCTGCGGGGTGCGGGCCGATGGGCGGGCAGTGTGCTGGGGGCGGGACGGGGATGGGGAGTCCAGTGTGCCGGTGCCGGAGAGCATGTTGAGTACGGGGGGGGAGCACAGTTGCGGGGTGCAGGCCGATGGGACGCTGGTCTGCTGGGGTGCGGACACCTATGACCAGGTGAGCGATACCCCCGCCGGCCGTTTTGTGGGGGTGAATGCGGGACTGTATCACAGTTGCGGGGTGCAGGCCGATAACACCCTGGCGTGCTGGGGTGCGGACTCTGCGGGGCAGGTGGGCGAGACGCCCGGCGGCGGTTTTTTTCTGGCGGTGAGTGCGGGGGGGGAGCACAGTTGCGGGCGGGCGCGGGGGGACAGGCTGGCGTGCTGGGGGGACGACACCTTTGGGCAGGTGAGCGGGACGCCGCCCGAGGCCGACTTTGTGGCGGTGAGTGCAGGGATGTGGCACAGCTGCGCGGTGCGGCGCGACGCCAGCCTGGCGTGCTGGGGGCTCGACAGCTATGACGCGATCAGCGATACGCCCACGGGTGCCTTTGTGGCGGTGAGTGTGGGGGTATCGTACAGCTGCGCGGTGCAGACCGACGGCCGCCTGGCGTGCTGGGGGCGCAACAACTATCGGCAAGTCAGCGATTGGCCCCCGGGTGCCTTTGTGGCGGTGAGTGCGGGCTATTTTCACAGTTGCGGGCTGCGGGCGGATGGGACGGTGGCGTGCTGGGGGCGGGACGACTCTGGGCAGGTGAGTGGGGTGCCGTCCGAGGCGACCTTTGTGTCGGTGAGTGCGGGGGGGAATCACAGTTGCGGGGAGAAGAGCGATGGGACGGTGGTCTGCTGGGGCGCCGACACCGACAACCAGGTGAGCGCGACGCCCCCCACCCCCCTGTTCGACGCCCTCTTTCGCGTGGTGGATGCGGGGCGCAAGCACAGTTGCGGGGTGCAGAGCAGTGGCACGGTCACCTGCTGGGGCTGGAGGCACTATGGGCAGACCCGGGTCCCGGCGGCTCTCCGGGACGCCGAGTTTCTGTCGGTGAGTGCGGGGGGGAATCACAGTTGCGGGGTGCGGGACGATCTCACCCTGGCGTGTTGGGGTCGCAACGACTTTAACCAAACGACCAATACGCCCGACGGGTCGTTTAGCCAGGTGAGTGTGGGGATGTGGCACAGCTGCGGGGTCAAGCTCGATGGCAGCGTGGCGTGCTGGGGGCGCAACAACCATCAGCAGGTGAGCGATACGCCCACCGGCACCTTTAGCCGGGTGAGTGCGGGGTGGGATTTCAGCTGTGGGGTGCGGACGGAGGGGACGGTCGCGTGCTGGGGCCGGGACGCCTATCAGCAGGTGAGCGATCTGCCTGGCGGTACCTTTAGCCGGGTGAGTGTGGGGCAGTATCACGGCTGCGGGGTGCGGACCGATGGCGAGATCATCTGTTGGGGCCGTAACAACCAGGGTCAGGCTCCAACCAACACCTATGGCGAGTCCACGCCTCCAGACGCGCTAACAAACTAGAACAGGACCACCAGGCGGCCGGTCAGTGCGTCGAAGATGGCCGTGGCCACGCCGCGGGCGCCGACGCGGCATCCAGGCGGTCAGCCCCTGGGCGCCGGCGCGCCAATCGAGCCGCGGATTGGCCACAAACCGTTGCAGGCGGCGCTCCACCGTGTCGGGCTTGCCCAGGGTGGGCAGCGCTTCGGCGACTCCGCGTTGCGAACACCGCCGGGCGACGGCGACGCCCCTGGGGAATCTGGCGTGCAACTGTGGCCATCCACTGATATCCTGCGCGCTGTTGACTCAGGTGAATCTCCCGGGACTGTGGTTTTGTAAGAGGACCCACCATGTCCCGGCCAACCCGCATGAGTCAACGCTCCCAAACTGTCGGGGCCTCAGCCCGCCAGGGGAGAGGGCTGGGGTGAGGGGTAGGGCTCGGGTAGGGAGCGCGACGCCGGCTGAGGGCAAGGACGGTTTGAAATTGAATCGCTACCCCATCTTCACACATCTTTGCACCGTGGCCTGGGAGTGCTATGCCGTCAGTATTGAAACGTATTCTCAGCTCTCAGGAGGGGACTATGGAAAACGGACATACTATTTGTGTCGGAACTGTCGGTGCCGGGGTATGGTATAGCTCGGATAGTGGCACTCGTTGGCGGCGGAGTCGTATGAAGCTGCCGTTCTACGCCGAACCAGGGGAAATCCAAATTCGCTCACTGGTCGTATCTCCGCACAACCCCAACGTGGTGTATGCCGGTTCCGAGGTGGGGCTGTATCGGAGCGAGGACAAGGGTGCGGTCTGGGAATTGGTGGAATCCCCCGCCGACGGCAAACAAATCTGGTCCATTGCCGTGCATCCTGACGACCCGAACGTTGTCCTTATTGGGACTAAACCTCCGTGTGTCTTTCGTACCAGGGACGGTGGTCAGAACTGGGAAGAGCTGCCCATCAATGCGGCCGAGCGTTGCCTGGCCGGTGCACCCAAGGTCACCAACCTTCTTTTTGATCCGCGCGACTCCGGCACGGTCTGGGCCAGTGTTGAGATCGACGGCATCCATCGGAGTCTCGATGGCGGCGACACCTGGGAGCATCTGCCCGCCCTGGGCGACAGCGAGCTGAGCCAGGATATCCACGGTCTGACCATCAGTCCCGACCCGCACCGAAAAATCATCGCCACCACCCCGGATGGTATCTGGACCAGCACGGACGAAGGCCAGAGCTGGACGCTGCACGGTTTTCCACGTTTCTCCGAGCGAGGCATTTCATACTGTCGTGGCGTGGCGCTGAAAGCCGACGATCCCAACGTCATGTTTGTGGGCAATGGCGATTTCATTCCGGGCAAGGTCGGAGCCATCCAGCGTTCGACCGACGGCGGGCAAACCTGGCAGGCCGCCCCCTTACCAGTGGTGCCAAACTCGACCATGTACTGGTTTGCCACGCATCCGGCGGACCCCGACTTTATCGTGGCCAACAGCCTGCACGGCTATGTCTACACCAGTCAGGACGGCGGAGCGTCGTGGACCAAATCCGAACGAGAGTTCGGCGAAGTCCGGGCCTTAGCCTGGGTACCAAATTAATCTCGTCTGTCTCAAAGAAATTCCTCCAACTCCCTCTCTCCTGGTGAGAGAGGGAGGAAATTGCTATTCAATTGAATTCTGTGCCATCGGATAACGGCGACAGATTGACCCCTCGTCTCGCCCAAGGTTGTATGGAGACCGAGAAGCGCATATTAAGGGACGATTGCAAAAAACGGAGGCAGACATGCAGGCAGCGAGCGATGTGATAACGGGCGATTATGGGGCCGCTGAATCGGCCATGCAGGCGTATCTGCGCGAAGGGGAGAAACGGGCCTATGCGCTCGATAATCGCGGTCCGATTCGTTTTCACGCCGATGGCAGGGTCCACACCGACATTCTTGATGCCTATTGGAAATATGGCTTCTATGTCTTCGAAGGAGTGCTCAAGCAAGAGGAACTGAAAGATATCGAAGCCGACCTGTTCGACATCATGGAACGTCTGCCGACCGAACGAGGCTCTGCGGCCGATGCCCAGGGTCGCCCGGCCCTGGGGGCTGATTGTGAGGCGCGGACGCTGTTCTGGTCCAAACCGCTCGGCGATCCCTTTGGCGGAACCGACCTCGCCAACGGTCGCCATCCGGTCAAGATGCTGGAGCCCACCCCGGCTTCCGGTCTGCCCCAAGAAGTGGTCTATCTCATAATCGGCTCGCTGCAATTTTCCGAGGCCAGCCTGCGCACCTATGCCCATCCGCATCTCCTGGCCGTGGCAGCGGCCGTCAACGGTGAGGATTTTGTTCCGTTCACCGACGCGTTGTTTATCAAAGAGCCGGGCAAAGGAGCCTCGGTCGCCTGGCATCAGGACGGCACGACACACTGGGACAGTCCGACCTGGGACCAGGGAACCCACGGTTTCAACTTCATGGCCCAGCTCTACGGCTGTACCCCGGCAAACGGGGTGTGGGTCGTGCCGGGGACGCATAAAGCCGGGCATATCGATATCACGCAGCGGGTTGCCGAGGCGGGCTCGGAACGTCTGCCGGATGCCGTTCCCATGGTGTGCGGTCCGGGTGATGTGGCTATCTCCAACCGGCAATTGCTGCACTGTTCGTTTGCTAATACCAGCCCGGACTGGCGCGTCACGGTGAACTTTGGCTTTCATCGCCATTCGTCCGTGCTGGGAGTGAAAGGTGGTGGGGTGCATAGCGCCCCAGCCGTCTACGATGAAGAACGTATCCGTACCCGCTCGCGCGTAATCGGCTATGCCATTGATGCGCGCCGACAGCGCTTCCCGGACGAAACGCCGTTTCCCTATAAGCCGTTTGCCGAATCGGGCGAACGCTACTGCTGGGATGCGGAAGCCAAAGCCAGCATGAAGGATTACAATCTGCTGGATTTCAGCATCTGAGGATGGACGGCATAGCGCCGTTTTCTCCATCAGAATTTGACCCGCACCCCGCCAAAGGCACCGAACGGCTGCCCCGGCCCCATAAAGCGTTCGACGCCGGTCTCATCCACCGCATTTTCAAAATATGCGCCATAGCTTTCGTATTCCTCGTCAAAAATATTTTCGAGACGCAGGAAGATATCAAACGCCTTATAGCTGTACTCCACCATGGCGTTAGCCACAAAATACGGGTCCAGCCGACTGCGCTGATTGGCCTCGTCACCCCGCAGCCGTTGCCCATCCACATAGGCCCCGTCCAGGCTCAGCCGTAACTGAGAGCCGATAAGGAACTCGATGCCGCCATTGACCCGGTGCGGCGGGACCAGCGGCAGACGGTCTCCGTCACGGACCAGGGCGATACGCTCTTCATTGGCGAACGTAAACAGCTCAATCTCATCACTAAATGTGGCATCCGTTACCGTGTAATTCAGAAACCAGTTGCCCCAGCTCCACACGCCGCGCAGCAGAAGTTCGATGCCCTGGCGACGGGTGGCGTCTACATTCTGAAAAAATCCCAGCACGCGGCTTTCCGGCTCGTTCCGAAACAGGATGTCGTCTTTGAGGTCCGTCCGAAAGAAGGCCAGGGTCGCATCAATATAGGGAGGCCAGGCCCAGCGGACGCCCGTCTCCCAGGTCTTGCCCTTGACCGCGTTTAGGGGTGGGTCGTCCACGATCGCGGTTGGCACCGGGCAGGGCGCTTCGGGGTTGGCACAGGTCAGCTCAATCGCGGTCGGTGCGCGGTAGCTCTCGCTATAGCCGGCGTACAGGCTCAGGTGCTCGGTAAAGGTATAGGTTGCTCCCACCGCGGGATTAAACCGATCAAAGGTGTGGTTGCCGCTGGCGTCCGTTCCCGCACCTTCGTCGTCATCATCGCCCACCTGCCCGGCGAGGCGGTCCTGAATGGTGAGATGGGTGACCTCATAACGGCCGGATACGGTCACTGTCAGCTTATCAATCGGTTCGGCGCTGATAGTAAAAAACGGGCCGCCGGCGTGGGTTTCGGTTTTAACATTGGTCTCCACCTCAAATGCGTCGGCCTCGCCCTCTACCAGGGCCTGGAGCAGAGCCAGCTCGTCATCACCGTAGTCATCGTGGTCGCCGTCGTCATCCCCATTATCATCGTCGTTCTCGCCCCGCTCGCCAATGAGATGGTCAAGCCGGGCTCCGGTATAGTCGCCGCCAAGCGTGACAGAGACCGGCCGCTCCCATACTGTTCCTTGATAGGCCAACTGGAGCGCGCCTCCCCAACCCTTCTGATTCGTGCGGGCGTCGACGTCTTCTTCGACATCCACGTTAAACTGGTCCACATCCAACAGGCGGCCGTACAGATTGGCCGACAGCACGAAGCCCCGGCCCAGGTCGCGGGTGTACTGGCTGTTGAGAAACCACAGGTCGGGTTTGAAAATATCGGGATGGGTGAACACCGAAGAGCGGTCACGCTTGAGACGGCTTTCGGGCAGCGGGCCGTTGCCGGTCAACTTATTGTTCACATGGGTCAGGGAGAGAGAGAAATCATCGTGCGTCCCCAGATAGCCGACCTTGCCGAACAGATGGCCAACATGACTTTTTGAGAAATCCCGAAAACCGTCTTCGAGAAAGAGATTGCCCGACACAAAATAGTCGAACTTGCCGCGGCTGCCCCCGTGTTGCAGCAAGGTCCGATAGCGGGCGAAACTCCCGCCCCAGACCTCTGCGGTGGTCCCCGGATGGGTAAAGCCGCGCTTGGTTTGCATCACAATGGTCCCGCCGAGCGTATTCCGACCATAGACCGGGTTCGAGCCGGGGATGAGCTCCAGACGATCAATGGCATCGGTGGGAATCAAGTCCCAGTTGACCTGGTCGGCCAAGGGCTCGTTGACGCGCACACCATCGACAAAAACGCTCAGCCCCGGCGGCGTCCCGATCAGAAAGGAACTGGTAAACCCCCGATAGCTAACGTCGGGCTGGAAGGGGTTGTTCTGAACATGATTCAGGTTCACCCCACCCAGGCTGCGGGACAGGGTGTCGGTCAGGTTGAGCGCGCCGCGTCTTGTGATCTGCTCGCCGGTGATGGTCTGCACATTGGCCGGTACGTGTTCGCGCGCAACGGGAGAGCTCATCAACGGCGTCGTGCCGCGCACTTCAATGTCCGGCAGGGCGACGGGCGGCGAAGACTGGCCTAGAACCGGCGTAGTTAACGCAAGACTCAGCGCAGCACTGCCAAAAATGTGCAGCAAGACCAGACAAATCCTTTGGCTTCGCAATAGGTTGTCCTCCATATCATCCGAAAGACACCTAGATAGCCGAATCCCACGCAAGAGCGGTATCCGGGAAAACCCTGAAAAGCCGTCGGGATACCCCTGAAAGCGGGCGAGCTTAGTGGTCGGGCGCGACCAGACCGGTCCGTACCGCATAGCGGACCAGGCCGGCAATATGGCGAATGCCGAGCCGGTCCATAAGCTGGCTGCGATGGGTTTCGACGGTCTTGGTGCTGAGATGCAGCAGGCTGGCAATCTGCTTGGTGGTATGGCCTTCGGCAATCAGCTGGAGGATTTCGCGCTGGCGGACGGTCAAAGGATTTGGCGCAGGTTCGGACATGTCCTCGACCGCGTTGTTCACGCGCTGCAAATAGCGGTCAACAACGTGTTTGGAGACGGCCGGACTGAGATAGGTTTCACCGCGGGCCACGGCCTGCACGGCCAATTCGAGTTCGGTCGTTGCCGCGTCTTTGAGCAGATAGCCGGCTGCCCCCACCTGTAGCGCCTGGCTGACGTACTCTTCGTTTTTGTGCATGGACAGCATAATCACCTGAACCCCAGGGCAGGTTTTCGTGATCTGTGCGGTCGCGTCCAAACCGTTGAGCCCCTGCATGGTCACATCCATGAAGACGATATCCGGTTGGTGCTCTTGAATGAGACGGAGGGCGTCCCGGCCGTCATTGGCTTCAGCTACCACTTCGACGTTGGGAACTTGTTCGAGCAGAGACCGAATCCCGGCGCGGACCAGGGTGTGGTCATCGGCCAGAAGAATACGAATGGGCTTCACACCAGGACTCCAGATCAGAGGGGAAAGCGGACGCAGACCTCAGTGCCTCTATGCGGGGCTGACACAATGCTCAACCTGCCCCCGGCCAGCTCGGCGCGCTCCTGCATACTCAATACGCCAATACTGCTCCCCTGGATAGCGGCTTCCCGCGCGTGTGTCACATTGAAACCGACTCCGTCGTCCTGAATCGTACAGTGCAGGCCATCAGCGTGGATACCGAGTTCAATCCTCACCTGTTGGGCATGGGCATGTCGAGCAATATTCGTCAGGGCTTCCTGGACGACTCGAAAACATGCGGTGGCAATATCAGGCGGAATGTCGCGGTCCACCACTCCATCGCTCTGAAAGGCGAAGGCAATCCCACTGCTCCGCGCGTGCCGGTCCGCATACCAGCGCAGCGTAGGGACAAGGCCCAGGTCGTCCAGCATGGACGGACGCAGGTCCAGCGCGACGTCCCGCACTTTTTCCAAAGTCTGATCCGTCAGGGCAAGACTCTCCTGTAAGTGGGCATTGGTCTCAGCCTCCGGGACCTTGTCCTGCACGAGCTGGAGATTCAGCTTGATCATGGTCAGGGTCTGGCCGACTTCGTCGTGCAGCTCGCGCGCAATACGCTGCCGTTCCTCCTCCTGCGACGCCTGAACTGTGCGGGACATGGTTTTGAGCGCGGCCTCGGTCTGTTTCCGCTCGGCGATTTCCTCGGACAGCGCGATATTCGTGGCTTCAAGTTCCTGGGTTCTCTCCTGCACCCGTTGTTGGAGCTCATCACGTGCCGTCTGGAGGGCGGTGATGAGTCGCTGTCCATAGTAGCCGATGACGGCGAATAAGCCCCACACCACCAGACGCAGGCGCACCTCTTCGGGCTCGGAAGTAAAGACCTCGGCAAGGAAGTGACGCTGCTGCTCAAACAGCCACACGTCAACCGCTGCATCACACAGCCAGAACACGGTCCCCAGACCAATGCTCAGCCACAGCAGCCTGCGCTCTTTCATGTACTGCCGGTCTCTATCACCGCCTCCGCACGGGCCCCCAGGTGGGGGCCCTCAACGCTTAGTCAATCCGATACACGCGCGCGGCGGTGTCGTGAATCAGCTTCCGGCGGTCGGCCTCGGACAGCTCGCTGAAGGTCGATTGGATGAACTCCTGCGAGCGCGGCCAGATGGCGGCCGTGTGTGGATAGTCCGAAGACCACATGGCGTTGTCTGCCGCATAGCGGTGATAGCCATCGAGCAGGATGGGCTCCTCAATGAAGGTCGCGTACACCTGACGCTTCACATAGTCGCTCGGCTTCATGCTCAACTCGACCGAGGAGAGCGGGCCGATCCGCCGGTGGGCAAAATCCATCCGCCACATGAAATACGGCATCCAGGCCACGTCGTTCTCGGCCGACACAATGGTGAGCTGGGGAAAACGCTCCAGCACGCCGCCGAGGACAAACACGGCAATCGAGCGCTCCACTTCGTGATGCAGCGTGGAGACCTGGAGCGCCAGGTTATCGGCAAAGAAGTCAATGCCCATGCCCTTCCGGCCGGTCAGGATGTGTAAGGAAAGCGGCATGTTGAGATCCGAGGCGGCCGCCCAGAAGGGATCATAGTCGGTGTGACTGTACGGGCGATCATCCGGCGGCTCGGCCCAGATCATGGCGCCGCGCATGCCTTTTTTGGCGATGCGTTCGAGCTCCTGGGTGCCGGCCTGAATGTCTTCAAGCGTGATGAGGCCGAGCGGCAGGAGCCGCTTTGGATCATGGCTGCAATAATCGACCGCCCAGTCGTTATAGGCCCGAAAGCAGGCGTCCCGCAGCTCGATATTATCCAGGCCGTAGAGCGGCATGCCCATGGAGGTGTAGATCACCTCGGCCTCCAGACCGTCCCGCGTCTGGTCCTTGATGCGCGCGGCGGGGTCCCAGACGCTCGCCGGGGCAGCCTCAAAGCCCTTCCTGTTGTGTGCCGGCAGCTCTTCCGAAGGAACGCCGGCCCCAAAAAACCCGGCCACCGGTATCGGGTTGATGTTCTCGCACACAAAGAACTCGCCCTCTTTTCCGTTAAACCCCTTGACCGTGTGCGGAGCCTGATCCCGGAATTTTTTATCCAGGCGTTCTGCCCACATATTGGGCGGCTCTACAAAATGCGAATCTGCCGAAATCACTCCAGACTGTGCCATAGTGTCCCTCCTTGGCTGTCGTGAATGTCTCCCGAAACGAACAACGAACCAGACCCTCCGGTTAATCCGACTCCTTTCCCACTAGCACGCTTTGGGCGGTGGTCAAGAGGAACGGAATGGTCTATATGAAGCGGCATGCAATACGATCTCCTTATTAAAAACGGTACGGTGGTTGATGGTTCCGGGCTGCCTCGCTTTCAGGCTGACGTGGCAATCGCTGAGGGCAAAATTGCCGCCATTGGCAAAATTCGCGAGGGCGCCAAGGAAATCATCGATGCCGAGGGACATGTCGTCTCCCCCGGCTTTGTTGACGGCCATACGCATATGGACGCCCAGGTATTTTGGGACCCGCTCGGAACATGTTCGTGCTGGCATGGCATTACCAGCGTGGTTATGGGCAACTGCGGCTTCTCGCTCGCCCCTTGCAGCGAAGAGGACAAACTGTTGGTGATGCGCAATCTGGAGCGGGCGGAAGATATTTCGCCCGAAGCCATGGAGGCCGGTATCAAGTGGAGTTGGACCACCTATCCGGAATACCTGGATGCGGTTGAACGCCTGCCCAAAGGCATTAATTATTCCGCCTATATCGGTCATTCCGCGCTGCGGACCTATGTCATGGGTGAGCGAGCTTTTAGCGAAGAGGCGACTCCCGACGATCTCGAAGCTATGAAGCGTGAGGTTCGTAGCGCCATCCAGGCGGGCGCCGCCGGCTTTACTACCTCACGCACGCGCAACCATCAGACACCCGACGGCCAACCGGTGGCGAGTCGGCTCGCCACCTGGGACGAGGTCCGCCACCTGGTCGGCGTGCTCGGCGAGCTGAATTCTGGGGTATTTGAGATTGCCGGTGAAGACACCGGACTCAACCCGGACCGGATTCAGGACTATTGTAACCGGCTCAAAGCCCTGGCCGTGGATACGGGTGTGCCGGTCACGTTCGGCATGTTCAGCGCGCCCAAGGCCCCGGACTATTGGCGCCCGTTTTTTGCGCTGGCGGATGAAACCGCCGCAGCCGGCGGACGCATGTTCATTCAGGTCCACAGCCGGCCCATCAGCGTGTTGCAGTCGTTCGAGTCGGTCACCTCGTTTGACAAGCTGCCCGTCTGGCGCGACATCCGCAAACTGCCTCTGGCCGAACAGGAAGCGGCCTTGCGCAATCCCGACATGCGCCAAAAGCTGGTGCGGGCCGCCAATCAGCCGCCCGAAGAGGGGACGCGGGCGGTCGGCGCGGAAGCTCGTGCGGCGAATTTCAAATGGCTGTTCCCCATCATGGATAGGGCCGTGCCGCCGTATCAATCGGTGGCCGAGATTGCCGCCGAACGCAACCAGGACCCGGTGGAGACCTATATCGAGCTTGCCCTGGACAAGGGGCTGAAGCGCTTCTTCATGCAGCCGCTGACCAATACCCATGAGCCCAGCACCTTGGAGATGATGCAGCACCCTCGCTCGGTGATTACCTTCTCGGACTCGGGTGCCCATGTTTCACAGATCATGGATTCCTCTCTGCAAACCCATCTGTTGAGCCACTGGGTGCGTGAGCAAGAAGCCCTGACCCTGGAAGACGCGGTGCACCAACTCAGCTTCGTGCCGGCGTCCCATTGGAAGCTGGCCGGACGCGGTCTGCTGCGCGAGGGCTGGAACGCCGATGTCGTGATCTTTGATCCGCAAACGGTTGAACCGCAAGTGCCCGAGTTGACCCACGATCTTCCGGCCGGCGCCCGACGGCTCAAGCAAAAAGCCAACGGTTTTCTGGCGACCATTGTGAATGGCGAAGTCGTCCTGCGGAACAACGAGCACACCGGTGCCCTGCCGGGGCAGTTATTACGCGGTCCATTAGCCAGTCAGTAAAAAATACCCGCTCTGTTTCCCTCTCCCGCTGGGAGAGGGGCAGGGTGAGGGTCTTCTCTTCGAGTCCGAACCGCTCGTAATCTCCCGCAACCGTGCTACCATTTGTCGTCCCCCTCCGGGAACCACCCGGAGATGGGCGGGACATTAAGGAGGGCTGCGCATGGCTGAAGAGCGCACGGAATGGACAGAGGACGATTCTCAACTCTACCGCGAACTGGCGTCGATTGCCGTGCCGGCCCGGGATGAGCAGGTTGCGACACTTTTGAGTCTGCTGCCCTTTCAGCAGCAGGACGCGTTCCGCGCGGTTGAGCTTGGCTGCGGGGAAGGAGCCTTATCGTTTGCCGTGCTGGACTGCTTTCCAAACGCATCGGTGCTGGCCCTGGATGGGTCAGAAAGCATGCGCGAGCAGGCAAGCCGTCACCTCCAGCGCTTTGGAGAGCGCGTTCGGATTGCAGACTTTGATATGGCCTCGCCGGATTGGCTCGGTTCGCTGGATGAGAGCGACTGCGTCGTCTCCTCCCTGTGCGTGCACCATCTGAGCGGGCCGGAAAAACAATGGCTGTTTACAGAAATAGGTAAACGGATTTCAGACCGCGGTGCGGTCCTGCTTGCCGATATCGTCAAACCGCAACGGTCGGAAGCCTGGGTATCTTTTGGCGAAGGTTGGGATCGGATTACGCAGTCGCTCTCAATCGAAAAGACGGGCTCCAGCCGGCTCTTTGAGAAATTCACCCAGGAAAAGTGGAATTACTTCCATACCCCCGATCCCTACGATAAACCCTCGCCGCTGTTCGAGCAGTTGACGTGGTTCAAACAAGCCGGCTTCGCTGTGGCGGACTGTTTTTGGCTCCAATCCGGACACGCCATTTACGGCGGCTATAAATCACCGGGGGACGCGGGACCACCGCCTGCGCCCGCCAGCGTGTCCTTCGCCGTTGCCCTGACATCCGCCCGGACGGCTCTACAGGCCATAGAGCAGCGGGCCGGGGCGTAGGCGCTCTCGAAAGGAGGCTCGCCGGTATGCGCGACATCAGCCGTCGGAAGTTTCTGAAGGAAGCGGGTACGGTTGTCGCTGGGGTAGCAGGCTTACAGGCCGCTACCTCAACGCCGTCCGAAGCCGAGACACCGGTCGGCCAGGCAGCTCAGGAAGGCCCGGCGCCGGGGTGGCGCTTCGGTATCCAAATCGAGCCGCAGTTTGGCTTTACCTACGACGAAGTCGCCCAGATCGCAAAAGAGGCAGAACGGCTTGGTTTTTACGGCTTGTGGGCGTCGGACCATCTTTTTTGGGATGCCAGGTCTGAGCAGCGTAACTGTTTGGAGGCCTGGACCCTGCTGACCGCGCTCGCTCCGGTGACGACCCGGCTGAGGCTGGGAACGCTGGTCACGTGCAACTCGTACCGTCCGCCCAGCATCCTGGCAAAGATAGCATCCAGCCTCGATCATCTTAGCAACGGACGACTGGAATTTGGCATCGGAGCCGGCTGGAAGGAGCTTGAGTATCGGGCCTACGGGATTCCCTTTCCCTCAATTGGTACGCGTCTGGCTCAGCTCGAAGAGGCGGTGCAGGTGGTGCGCCTGTTGTGGACGCAGGAGCGGGCGTCTTTTCCTGGTACGCACTACCAGTTGCAGGAGGCGCTGTGCGCTCCCAAGCCCATGCAGCAACCGCCGCGAATCTGGATTGCCGGTGGTGGAGAGAAGGTCATGCTGCGCATCGTGGCCCAGCACGCCGATGGCTGGAACATCCTGCTGAGGTCTTCGGTAGAAACCGTGAAAAGAAAGACCGATATTCTGCGCCGGCACTGTGACGCGCTAAAGCGGGATTTCTCAGCGATTGAGAAGTCGCTGTTTCTGGCCGTGGTGCTGGCCGAAGATGAAAAAGAACTCAAACGGCGAGAGGCCGAGTCAGCCCAGGCATTGGGCGGGCGTGGATTGTGGGCGTCACGAGAGCTGGGAACGGCCGGGACGCCGGAGCGCCTGGCTGAAACCCTGCGGGGGTTGCAGGCGCTCGGCTTCCACCATTTCCAGATGGTGTTTCCCTATAAGCAGGAACAGGAGATGCTTCAGCGCTTTGCCGAGCTGGTGGTTCCTCAGTTGAGTTGAAATGACACCTCTGTCCGGGCACTGCATGAAGTGCCTCCCGGCCTTGGTCGGGCTCCTTATGCTGTCGGCCCTGATTGGTTGCGCACCACGTTCTCAGCCCGCCGCGCGTACAGTTGCCAGGGTCTCCGCCGCGGCCGTGTTTGCGAGTATGGAAGCGAACCGGGCCGCGGCACAGGCCGAGCCGCTGGCCGAATTGTACGAGATTACTGATACGGACTTATCGTGCGAACAGGCCCAGCAACTCGCCTACCGGACAGTCGAGCGGATGGGGTATCGCGTAACGAGTGCAACCCGAGCTACGCCGGGAAAGACCGGGGCGATACAGGCACGGCAAAGACGGTCAGGCCAGACGGCGCTGGTCCAGGTGACGGTTCAGTGCCAGCCGCAGGGCGTGATTGTTGATGCGGCCTCGCTCAGCACGCTGGACGTTGCCTCTCATACGCCGCACCCGCTCGTGACAGATTATCACGCGCGAGAGGCCCCGCGTCTCACCAAGAACCGCCCGCCACCGACCACCTACTTCCGGCGTGCGTTTTATTCTCTGTTTCACGGGCTGGCCGATAACGTCAAACGCTACGGACCCGAAGGCCAGGTATATGTGCATATCCGACCCCTGCCGCCGATGGAGGCGGAGTTGCTCTTCGGCGTCCACACGCCGGACATTTTCATTGTTGCCGTGGAAGTCGCCAATCGGACGCAACAGACCTATGTGTTCGATACGGAGCAGGTCCACCTTCTCTCGGCCACAGGGGGCACAGTCCGCGCCTTAGCAGAAAAAGATGCCACCAGTCTCCCGCCACCCATGGTCAGTCAGGCGCTTGCGGCTCATGTCGCCACGCACGGCTATTTGTATTATCCGGCCGGGGAGTATCTGAGCGTGCAGGGCACTCTGACGGAGGTGCAGAGTCAGGAGCGGCAGGGCTTTCAAATTGAATTCTAAAGCCGGCCTTACCAAGATAGGGCTACCTTCGCCCCTAAGTTTCTTGTTGATCGACCCACTTCAAGCTTCCTAACATTTTCCCATACAATCGTCACATTTTCCTCATGCATTGTAGGGCCTTGGACGAGTCGGGTTGTGATGCCCTCCCGGAATATCGGGCACCCGTGCCTGCCCGGCATGCTGCCCAAGCGGACGGCCCGTGATATCGTCGCCCGCGGAAAAGGCGCGCCCCGAGCCGGTAAACACGACCACGCGGACCGTGTCGTCCATCTGGGCCTGAATGAGGGTTTCAGCCAGGTCGCGCTTCAGCTGAGGTGTCATCCCGTTCAGCCGCTCGGGCTGATTAAAGGTAATCGGGCGAATACCTGGGTCCTGCATCGAAACGGTGAAACCATGAAAATTGCCTGTTTGCATGATGCTCTCTCTTTTATTCGGTGTCCGGTGTTTCCCACTCCTTGGCACGGTCTACGGCCTTTGCCCAGCCGGCCTTGAGTTCCTCTCGGCGCTCTGGCGACAGGTCGGGCTCAAAAACGCGGTCGATCTGCCATTGGCTCGCAATCTCGCTGGGGTCTTTCCAATAACCGACCGCCAAGCCGGCCAAATAGGCCGCCCCCAGCGCGGTGGTCTCTGCAATTTTTGGACGAACCACCGGCACGCCAAGGATGTCTGCCTGAAACTGCATCAGCAGATTATTCACTGTTGCACCGCCATCTACGCGAAGCTGTGCGAGCCGGATGCCCGCATCTGCCTCCATGGCGGTCAGGACGTCCATGGACTGATAGGCAATGCTTTCAAGCGCAGCCCGGGCAATATGGGCGGCGGTCGATCCGCGCGTCAAACCGAAGAGCGCGCCGCGCGCGTAGGGGTCCCAATACGGCGCGCCCAGGCCGGAAAAGGCCGGCACGAGATAGACCCCGCCCGTGTCCGGAACGCTGGCCGCCAAGGTCTCGACCTCTGTCGATGACTTGAGAATGCCTAGTCCATCGCGCAGCCACTGCACGACGGCGCCTGCCATAAAGACGCTGCCTTCCAGCGCATACTGGGTGCGGCCATCACATCGCCACGCCGCGGTGGTGAGCAGATTGTGCTGAGAGGCAACGGGTTGCTCGCCGGTCTGCATGAGCATGAAGCAGCCCGTGCCATACGTATTTTTTACCATGCCGGGTGTCGTGCACATCTGGCCAAATAATGCCGCGTGCTGATCGCCGGCCATCCCACTCATCGGTACGGCCGTGGCGAGGAGGTCTGTTGACGTTTCCGCGTAGACTTGGCTGGAACCGCGCACCTCGGGGAGAAGCTGGCGGGGGATGTGGAGGGTATCGAGTAATTCCTGGTCCCACTCTCCCGTGCGGATATTCAACAACAGGGTGCGTGAAGCATTGGTGACGTCGGTGATATGCTGCTTCCCTTGGGTCAGTTGCCAGACGAGCCAGGTATCAACGGTCCCAAAGGCCAGCCGGCCAGCTTCGGCCTTGGCGCGCGCGCCTGGAACAGTATCCAGGAGCCACCGGATTTTTGTTCCCGAGAAATACGGGTCGATGACCAGGCCGGTCTTGTCCCGAAAAAAGGTCTCCAGACCTTGTTGCTTGAGCGTGTTGCACAGTGGGGCGGTGCGACGGTCTTGCCAGACAATCGCATTATAGATCGGCTGGCCCGTTACCCGGTCCCAGACGAGGGTGGTTTCGCGCTGATTGGTGATGCCCAGGGCGCTGACATCAGTGCTCGACAGACCCGCCTGGGCCAGGACTGCGGTCATGACCGCTGCCTGCGACGACCAGATTTCATTGGCGTCCTGCTCCACCCAGCCGGGCTGAGGAAATAGCGGGGTCAAGGCTTCCTGAGCAATCCCGCGTATTGTGCCTGTGTGGTCAAAGAGAATAGCGCGGGAGCTGGTCGTGCCTTGATCGAGAGCAAGAATATAGCGAGCGCGGTGCACGGGAGTTCCTGACTCAAACCAGCATTTCCATCGGGCGTCTTTCTAGCATGGCGCTCAGGCGGCTGGCAACGCGAAACCTCGTATGCTCCGCCCGCTCAGGTTCGTCCGGAGCTTCTCGGGCACCGCTCTTTCCTCGTCAAGCCGGCCTCGCTATTCCCGCCCGTTTTCGGCTGTGATACAGCGGGAAGCCGTATGCCATCAGACTTTATACGGGGGATAAAAATGGGCGCCGGCTGTCTGGTGGGCGCCGGCGCTCTCCTACTCCTACTGTTGTTTGGTATGGCCATGTGTGCGGGACATTTTGAGGAGCAGATGCTCGAAGAATTGAAGGAGCAGTTAGAAGAGTTACAGCCTCGGGAGATGCCGGACACGGATTCTGTCCGGCATCTGGAATACTTGCGGGTACGCCAAACCGCGTCGCGCTGGGCTTTACGAACAGGAGGAAGGCCATGTCTCAAGACCATCCATTCGTCCACACTATAAAGCAGTATTATCACGGCTGTAGTACGGCGGACGTGGAACTCATGCAATCGACCTTTACTGCCGACGTGGTCCACTACTTTACGCATCATGCCCCCATCCGCGGCGCACAAGCACTCGCGACCTATTGGGCCAAGATGCAGCCACGCATTCGGGCGACGTGGAGCTGTGACCATGCCATCGTCCAAGGGGATGAATGTGTGATCGAGTGGACGATGACCTGGACGCCGCCGACCGGCACAGTCGAGGCCATGCGCGGAGCGGAGTGGTATGTTTTTCGCGGAGATAAAATCGCCGAGATTCGCGCCTATTATATCAACCGTCACCTGCCCTACGAACAGCCCAATTTTGAATTGGAAGACTTCCCTTACGCCGAGCGGGCGTATACGCTCCTGCCCGATTCGTAAACGGTCAGGGCGCAGCCTTGTCCGTTTAGGTTGCAAGTCTTCCAGGCCTCGGATAGTCTGAATTCGGACTACTGGAGGCCTGTATGCGTATCCTGCCGCTAGCTGAAGTCAAGGCAAAGCTGAGCCAACTCGTGGCCGACGTTACGGCCACCGACGAAGAGGTCACGATCACCAAAAACGGGCAGGCGACTGCTGTCCTGGTGAGCTACGAGGAGTTTGAGAGCTGGCAGGAGACCCTTGCCGTCCTGTCGGACCAGGAGCTGGTCAAAGAGATCCACACCGGAATGAAGCAGCTTAAACAGGAACGCGGTAAGCTACTGACGGATACAGACCTCAACCAACTCTTTGCCGATGAGTCCTAGCGTACGTCGGGTGCGACTGCCGCGTGAGGTGCACGTCGCTATCCGGATCATGCATCCGCAACTCAAGCAGCGCATCCGGGCGGCGTTGGACACCCTCCGGGTGAATCCGTCAGCCGGAAAGCCTTTACGGCGTGAACTCTCAGGATGGTGGAGTTTTCGCGTTGGGCGCGTTCGGATTATCTATCGGGCAACCCGAACGGTTCTCGAAGTGAGTGCCATAGGCTCACGCGCAAGCATCTATAAGGATACGACCCGTCGTTTAGCGAGAGCGTCACGACAACGCTAATCGCCGTGGAGAGCCGGGCTTGGGCGCGGCAATCCTTATCCGCCCGGAAAGGCGTGCTCAATAGCTGCCCGTACCGCCGCTTTCGAGCCCGAACTGGCCCTCTTTTTGTCGGCGAAAGAGATGCTGCCTCCGCTGGCCGTGGGCTTTGTGCTGGCGGGTGCCTTTTCTTCCACCCTGTCCACCGCCGACTCGCAAATCCTGAGCTGCTCGGCCTCCCTGATGCGCGACCTGCCCGAACCGCCGAAGCAATCTCTCTTTCAGGCCAAGGTAGGCACGGTCAGCGTGGCCTTTGCGGCGACGCTTCTGGCTCTGTTTGCCGAACAGAATATCTTTTCGCTGGTCGCCTTTGCGTATGCGGGTCTGGGCGCGTCCATTGGCAGCGTGCTGGTTTTGCGCCTTCTCAATGACAGTATTTCCGAATGGGGCGCTTTCCTCGTCGCCCTGGTCGGTGGGACCACCGTTATCGCCTGGAATATGCTGGGCCTGAACTCGTATATCAACGAGAGCGTCCCCGGCTTCAGCGCGGCCCTCCTCGTCTACCTCAGCTTCAAGGGCGTCTCAAAACTGAAACCCGCCTAAGACGCGGGGAGCTCAAGTTTGCGTCTGTCTTTTCGCGGCCGGCGGCCGAGGGCAAATTCCGGCGCACGAAGGCTCGACTCTCCCTGGGTGATGTCAGGCGGGGTGAAATAGCCCAGAGCGTAACTCATCATGGTATAGCCGAGAAGTTCCTGGAGGGCGGGGTCCAAATCCTTGGCGATCTCCGGCGGGCAGGAGAGATACTGATTTTCTTCCTGCCGCAGCCAGCCGAGTGAGTAGGTGATATTCAGTCCGACCCGGTCGGCGGCGCTGTTATTTGCCCCACCGGCGTGCAAAACGGTCCCGGAATAGACCAGGACCGAGCCCTGGGGCATTTCCGCATAGCTGATTTCTTCCGCTTTGGCCTCTCGACCCTTGGGCCAGGCCGGACTGCCCAGCACAACCTGGGTGGCACCGTTTTCATAGGTGAAATCCGTCAGCGCCCACAGTGTGCTGAGCTGGGGCTCAACCCCCTGCAAATAATCGCCCCAGACCAGACGATCACGGTGCAAGGGCTGTTTCTTTTGTCCGGGCATCAGGCGGATGACCTGGGTCAGATGGAGCTGGTAGCGATTGCAGTTGGGCAGCAGGAATGCGTCGCACGTCTCAAGGATGCTGGGGTGCGTGACGAGGGCACGGCAGGCCGGAGAACGTGCCACCAGAGCGCCCGTGCGCGTGGTCTGATAGCCGGCAAAGTCATCCCGGCTGGCGGGGGTAGCCTCGATATGCGGCATCAAATCATCCAGGGTCGCCTGCACCTGACCCTCATCGATAAGATTTTCAACGATAGCCGCGCCATCACGCTCAATGGCGCTGGTCAGGTCTTTTGCCGCCGCTGTTGCGGATAGCCGCGTGAGTTCACCCATGATCGTCCTCCTTATGCGTCAGGCTGAATGGGATACAGCCGCAAGGCGTTATCCCACATGATCTTGCGCTTACTGTCATCTGATACGCCCGGCAGAGCCATCATCTCCTTGACCGCCCAGGCGTACTGCCGGCCCTCGGGGTGGGCGAAGTCGGTTGCGGTGACGATATTATTATCTCCGATCGCGTCAATAACCTGCCGAATACCGGGATCGTCGGGGTCAGCCGAGATATAGCACTGGCGCTTGAAATACTCGACCGGCGGCATGCTGAGCCCCTCAATGGCAAGGCCGCGAAAGCCACCCTGTACGCCGGCGCCCAAGCGGTCCAGCCAAAACGCGGCCCAGCCTGCGCCCGACTCCAGATGCACGACGCGCAGCCGAGGGTGACGTTCCAGCACCCCACCCATGATCAGCGCGGTGCTGGCCAGCATATTCCCAATTGTAAAGGCGACGGTGGTCTGGGCGGAGCGTAAGCGGGGGAGGTAATAGTACAGCATCTCATCCGCGGCCGTGCCGTTGCCGGTATGAACGGCGAGCGGCACGTCCAGTTCCTCAAGCGTCTCCCACAGCGGCTCATAGAACGCGTCGTATAAGCGATGCTCACACACCGGAACGGGGTTAATATGAACCGCCTTGAAGTGAAACTCCGTGACGCATCGACGGACTTCCCGGGCGGCCTCTTGCGCATCCCGCAGGTCGATAGAAGCGGCACCGAACACCCGTCCCCCGGCGGCCGCACAAAAGTCGGCCAGCCAGTTGTTATACGCCCGACGATAGGCCGCAGCCGTATCAGCCGCCAGATTTGGAACCGTCACCGACAGGAGACCGCTGGTGGGATAGACGACCATATAGTCGATGCCGACCCGCTGCATGACCTCCGGGTAGATCTCAGGCGGGAAGTCCTGCTTGGCGTATTGGGCGTAGGCTTCGTCATTCCCCGGCAGAAAAACGCGTTCGCCGGCTTCTTGCGCTCCGCTATGCGGCTTGCCATCGGCCTGGGCGGGGTCCCGCAGCGGGTCGCGCCCGAACGGCATCAGATATTCACCCCCATCCGGGTTGGGAATTCTGACCTCAAAACCGAAGCCGAGCGGTTCCCCCCGGTAATTGGCCCACGCCTTGGGCATGGCTGAGCGATATCTGGCATCCAGATATTTCTCGAACATGTCTGCGGGTTCGATAATATGGGCATCGCTGTCAATGAAGCCGTGTCCGTTTGGCATGGTGTATTTCCCTCCCTTATGCAAAATGCGGCAAGACATCCGTACCGAACCGCTCAATACACCGCATGGTCTCTGCGTGGCTGGGACCGCTCGGGCAGCGTAGCATGAGAATCATATACTGGCACCCGGTTGCACGCTCGTAGCGTTTGAGTTCGGTCACGACCTGTTCCGGCGTGCCGTAGATCAACCGGTTCGGAGCGACCCGCTCGCATGTCCATTCCGCGGCCGAGGTGCTCTCTTTTACCCAGGGCTCCCACTTGGCATTAAATCGGCCCGAGGCGAAAAAGCCCAGCCGCAGGTAGAAGAGGTGATAGTCCTTGACGTGCGGCCACCAGTTTTGCTCAATCTCGGCCCGGCTGTCACCGACCCAGGCATTCCGCAGCAGGGCAATTTCCACCCGTGGATTCCCCGCCTGCCGGGCCGCAGCCCGGTACATCTCGGACCAGGCCCGCATCACATCGAAGTTGTGGAGCGGGTCCGACAGCCAGCCGTCGCCAATCCGGCCGGCGCGCGTGAGCGTAATCGTCGACATGGCGCCGATCCAGATCGACGGCTGGCGTAGGGGACGAGGAGTAATCGTGACATCGTCAAAATTGAAATGCTGGCCGTGATAAGAAAACGTCTGGCCGCTCCACGCCTGTCGGAGAATCTCGACCGATTCGGTAAAACGCGTTGCCGCGGCAGACAGCGGAATCTCAAAGGCGTTGAATTCGTGCTCGACCAGACCTAAGCCCGCGCCAAGGATAAAGCGCCCTTTGGCAATCGTGTCGATCACGGCAATCTGCTCGGCAACGTGCAGCGGATGATACAGCGGGAGCTGGAGGATGCCCGTGCCGATCTGCGCACGCTTGGTATGCGCCGCCAGGGCCGCGGCAAAGGTGAGGGGCGCCGGCATATAGCCGTCCGGCATCTGGTGATGTTCCGGCACGAGAAACAACTCAAAGCCGGCCTCCTCGGCCAGGGCCGCCTGGGCAAACACCTCGTCATAGAGCCGGGACAGGTGTTCTCCGTGGGGCGGGTCCTGGAGGGTGAAAATCAGTCCGAATTTCATGCCCGGCCCTGTGTCTGATACTCCGCCAGATAGCGTTTCAACACGTACAGGCCATCCGGGGTGAACGGCTCGGTCTGGGCTAGGTGCAGAATATCAGGCACGGCCATAAACGCGCCACTCTCGACTTCTTCTTCCTGAAGGACGACGGTGCCATCGTACACGCACGAGAAGGCCGCACCCCACACCCGGTTGTGCTTGTCTTGGTGATAAAACCGAAAAAGTGGCGCCAGGGGTACGCCTCGGATGCCCATCTCTTCTTCGACCTCACGGAGAGCGCCCTGTTCGTACTCTTCGCCCGCCAGCACGACCCCCCCCGCGGCCGGGTCGTAATAACCGGGAAAGACATCCTTGGTCAGGGTCCGTTTCTGGACGTAGAGGTGGCCGCGCGCGTTAAAGACCAGCACATAGGTGGCCCGGTGGGGCAGGGCTTTGGCACGCATTTCCCTCCGCGGCGCGGAGCCCACCACGCTATTGGTTTCATCGACAATGGCAACGATTTCCTCGGCAGCGCCCATGTGGACGGAACGATACTGAGCGGCCCGGAGAGTGTCAAGCGAAAGCCTGCGAAGCAGAGCTGCCCCGTCCCTCTTCGACTCTGCCGCGCCGCCTGGTTGCCTTCATCTGCGCTCAGGCGGTGTATTCCGGCTTTTTGAGGCTATCCCCGTAAAATTACCGGGGAAATAAGAGATTCGATTTTCTATACTTACCGCGCATTTTCTGCGTTGTAGCATGAGTGAGCTGTCAGTGATTTGTGTTCCCTATACGGTCCCCTCGCGATCGAGGCGTCAGGAGAAGCGGATGACACACAACCAGGTAGGAAGCGGATGGCAGGGCTCAGCCCACGGTGTGGTACGGCGCGCTCCGTGTAGCGCGAGCGCTCCTGCGCTACTCATCCTGGTAGGGCCACAGGAAGCGGGGTCATGAGCGACCAAGACGCCTTCGAGCGCATCCTGGCGTCGTTATACGACGCCATGCTTGACGATGCCCACTGGCCGGCCACCTCCGCCCTGATCGATGAAGCCTGCGGCATGCAGGGCAATGCTCTGGGAGTCGGCGAAGGTCCGAAGGACGATGTCCAGATCATCTCCGCTGGGCTCTACTACCGGGGGGAGCGCTGGGAAGACCTGGAGCGCGAGTACCTCGATATCTACCACCCCACAGACGAAAGCGTTCCGCGTTTCCGGCAACTGCCTGACAGTCGCGTGGTGCGCACCGTCGACCTGTACACCGAACAGGAATTGCAGACCTCGCCCACCTACAACGAGCTGTTGTATCGGGCCAGCGGCCAGGCTGGCCTGAATGTGCGTCTGGCCGAGCCGGATGGCTCCCACATCGCCTGGGTCAGCGCTGACCCCGTTGCCCCGGATGGTTGGGAATTTACACAGATCATGCTGTTCAAAGGGCTGCTGCCTCACATCCGACAATTTGTCCGCATTCGGCAGGCGCTGGTCGGCGCCGAGGCGCTGGATGCATCCGTGACCGAGCTCCTCGACAACCCCCGGATTGGGGTCATCCACCTGGACCGGCGGGGGCGGGTTATGGCGGCAAATGACCAGGCCCGGGCCATGCTACGGCACGGAGACGTGTTGTCGGACCGAGGTGGGGTGTTGCGTGCCCGTGTACCGGCCGACCACGTCCGGCTTGAGCGGCTGGTGGCCGATGCGCTACCGTCCGCTGGGGTCGCTGTCAGTGGGTCGATGATGCTTCGCCGCATCTCCGTGGTGCCGCCACTCGTAGTGCACGTCAAACCCGTGGGCGCTCCGCAGATGGACTTCGGAGCCCAACGCATCGCCGCACTAGTGCTGCTTGTCGAGCCGGGGCGACAATCCCGTATCGATCCCAGTCTGGTGGCCACGGCCTTAGGCCTCACTCCGGCGGAGAGCCAAATAGCGGTGTGGTTGACGGAAGGTAAGACCGTACGCGAGATTGCCGTGGAGACGGGACGGCAGGAACGCTCTATCCATTGGCACCTACAGCAGATCTATCACAAGCTGAACATCTCTCGGCAGACAGATTTGGTGCGGCTGGCGCTGTCAGTCGTCGAGTTCGTGTGACCGTGCGTGGGTCTCTGGGGGCGGCCCCCACTCCCTTGGCGGCCTGCGCTTCCCCCCTACGTCGATCTGCCCACTGCGCCGCTTGGTTGTCTCCATTTGTACACCGGCGGCATCCGCCTTTGTGAGGTATTCCTCGTAAAATTACGGGGAAATGAGCTGTTCGGTTTTCTATACTTCCCTCGTATTCTCTGCGTTGTATCATGAGTTTGGGATGCCGGTGATTTGGGTTCCCTATACGGTCTCCTCGTGATCGAGGCGTCAGGAGAAGCGGATGACACACAACCAGGTAGGAAGCGGATGGCAGGGCTCAGCCCACGGCTTAGTATGGTGCGTCGCGTGCATAGGGAGCGCCCTCGCACCGCGCATCCCGGTATGGCCGCAGGAAGCGGGGTCATGAGCGACCAAGATGCCTTCGAGCGCATCCTGGCGTCGTTATACGACGCCATGCTCGACACGGCTCAGTGGCAGAAAACCTCTGCCCTGATTGATGAAGCCTGCGGCACGAGGGGCAATGCCTTGGGGATCGGCGAGGGTCCGAAGGACGACATCCGGCTCATCAGCGCTGGGCTCTACTACCGGGGGGAGCGCCGTGAAGACCTGGAGCGCGAGTACCTCGAACGCTACCACCCCATAGACGAATGTGTTCCGCGCTTCCGGCAACTGTCCGACAGCCACCTGGTGCATATCACCGACCTGTACACGGCCGAGGAGCTGAAAACCTCGCCCACTTATAACGAATTGATGGCCTGGGCCAGTGGCCAGGATAGCTTGCATGTGCGCTTGGACGGGCCGGACGACTCCTACATCGCCTGGGCCATCGCTGACCCTGTCACCCCGGGTGGCTGGGGGTTCTCGCAGATCATGATGATCAAGGGGCTGCTACCCCATATCCGGCAATTTGTCCGTGTCCAGCAGGCACTGGTCCGCGCCGGGGCGCAGGGCACGTCCTGTATCGAAATGCTCGACAACCCCCGGGTCGGCGTCATCCACCTGGACCAGCGTGGACAGATCATGGCAGCCAATGACCGCGCCCAGGCCATCCTGCGGCACGGCGACGGGATAATGGACCGCGCCGGGGTGCTGCGCGCTCGCGTGTCGGCCGACCGTGCCCGGCTTGAGCGGCTAGTGGCTGACGCGCTACCGGCCGCTGGTGCCGTCGCCGTCAGTGGGTCGATGCTGCTCCGCCGGACGGCCGTGTTGCCGTCGTTCGTGGTGCACCTCAAACCTGTAAGCATTCCGCAGCCAGACTTTGGTGCCCGCCGCGTTGCCGTTCTGGTGCTGATTACCGAGCCGAGACACGTGTCCTGCATCGATCCTGGCCTCGTGGCTACGACCCTGGGGCTGACGCCTGTGGAGAGCCAAATAGCGACCTGGTTGGCGGAAGGTAAGACGGTACGCGAGATTGCCGAGGCGATGGAGCGGCAGGAACGCTCTATCTATTGGCACCTACAGCAGATCTACGACAAGCAGGGTATCTCCCGGCAGGTGGACTTGGTGCGGCTGGTGCTGTCGATCGTCGAGCTCGCCTGACCGCCCACGTCTCCTGAGGCGGGTTCACTGCCCAGTCATCCGTCTTACCCCCACGGAGACCTATCCGTCCCGCCTTGGGGGCCCTCTTCCTCAACAACTTGGTGGCATCGGAATTTTTTCTATTTTTTTGCTCATCCCCATAATTTTGCAGGCGCAAGATGAGGCAGGATTGAGTATATAAGCGTGCAACAAGCGGTGACACGGAGAATGTGATGTCCCTGGCCAGGAGGGCGAGGTTGCCGCGTTTCGGGAAGGAGGGAAGCAGTTTTTGTCAGCTGGAATTTCACGAGAAGCATCGGCCCAAAGGCGGCACAGAGCCATGCTCGATGTGGCCCGAGAGTTGTTTGCCACGCAGGGGTACAAAGCAACTTTGACCGAAGAGATCGTCCGCCGCGTCGGGGCGAGCAGAGGCATGCTGTATCATCATTTTCGGGATAAGGCCGCGCTCTTCGCAGCAGTCCATCTGGAGCAGCGTATCGCCTTGGCCCATACCATCAGCGAGCGCATCCAGGTCACCGAGACCACTCCACGGCAGCAAGGTGTGCTCACGGTGTGCCAGGCCTTTATTGACGGGGCTGTAGACCCGCGCGTGCAGCGCATTCTCTTTGTGGATGGGCCGGCAGTCCTGGGCCAACAGGCACTCCGAGACCACAAGCCTGCTCTCCTGCTCCTGCAGCAGGTGTTCGAGCCGTTGATGGCCGAGGGAGTGATCGACCCGCTGCCACTTGACCCATTGATCCATCTGGTCTGGGCAATGTGCTTCGAGGCGGGGGTCTACATTGCCCAGGCCGAGGATAGTGCCGCCGCCCGACAGGAGATGATGGGCTCACTGGAGAGCCTGCTCTCCGGCCTGGAGCGAGCATAATGCCTGCTCGGCCCGGAGTCCGTTCTCAACGTCTCCTTGCGATAAGCCGATTTGCCCCTCACAGCAATCCACGCCCCACACCCGGTTGTGCTTGTCTTGGTGATAAAACCGAAAAAGTGGCGCCAGGGGTACGCCTCGGATGCCCATCTCTTCTTCGACCTCACGGAGAGCGCCCTGTTCGTACTCTTCGCCCGCCAGCACGACCCCCCCCCCGCGGCCGGGTCGTAATAACCGGGAAAGACATCCTTGGTCAGGGTTCGTTTCTGGACGTAGAGGTGGCCGCGCGCGTTAAAGACCAGCACATAGGTGGCCCGGTGGGGCAGGGCTTTGGCACGCATTTCCCTCCGCGGCGCGGAGCCCACCACGCTATTGGTTTCATCGACAATGGCAACGATTTCCTCGGCAGCGCCCATGTGGACGGAACGATACTGAGCGGCCCGGAGAGTGTCAAGCGAAAGAGGGGAGGAAAAGTATCATGGGTACGAGTCGTCTGGCCGCACACTGGAGCATCCGTCCCGCCCTGTTTCTGCTGGGAGCAGGGATAGTCTTTCCTCCACCCGCGACAGCCCAGGACCAGACCCTCACCGGCTGGTTCAGTTTTATCGTCGCCGATTATCCGTCCGAGTCCGGTCTTGCCTCTGAAACTACCTATACGTTGACTGAGGACTCGGGCGAGCGGCACGAACTCCTGATCGATATCGCCCTCATGCAGCCGCTGGGCGGCCCAGTAGCCTTGAACCGTAAGCGGGTGACGGTGGTGGGCGAGTGGGAGCCGGGCGAGCCTGACGTCCCAGCGCAGTTCCGCGTCCACTCTATCGAACTGGTAGCGCCCCCGCCGACCGCCTCGTCGGGCAGGACCTTCGCGTCCGTATCATCTTCCCGGACCGCAGTGACCGGTTCCCAGGCGTGGGTGACGATTCTCTGCCGCTTTGGCGATGCGACCGATGTCACCCCGCGTCCTGTCAGTTGGTATGAGGAGTTGATGGGTTCCTCTTATCCTGGCCTGGGACACTATTGGGAAGAAGTCTCTTACGGGAACATCCCCGATCTGAGCGGCAGCGCGGTGGTCGGCTGGTACAACCTGCCCCAGCCACGATCGTATTACGTCTACACGCATCACGAGCGGTTCGACGGAGCGGAAGATTTTAGGACCGACAGAGCAGTGGAAGACTGCACTGCCGTGGCCGATGCGGAGGTGTTCTTCCCCGACTTTGATGGGATCAACTTGATCTTTAATCACAGCGGTACGAATAATGCCGTCTCCAGGGGTGGGAGTAAACGACTGACGCTGGATGGACAGACGCAGTTCTATGGTGTCACGTGGATACACCCAGCTCATGATGAAACCCACCCTCATTCCGTTTTGGCCCACGAAATGGGCCACGCCTTCGGCCTGCCGCATTCCTCCGGGCCGTATGATGAGGCCTATGACTCGCGCTGGGATGTCATGAGTGGGGGAGGGTCTTGTCGGTTGCCTGATCCCGAGCATGGCTGTGTAAGCGTCCATACCATCGCCTACCACAAGGACTTTCTGGGCTGGATTCCCCCAGCCCGGAAGTATGTGGCTCCCCACAACAGCACCCGCACGATTACCCTTGAACGGCTGGCCCATCCCGGCTCTGACGGCTACCTGCTGGCCCAAATTCCCATCGGTGACTCGACGACCGATTTTTACACCGTCGAAACGCGGCTGTTTGCCGGCTATGACGACGAAATCCCGGACGAAGCGGTCGTCATCCATAAGGCCGATACCACGCGGGAAGATCGGCTGGCTCAGGTCGTAGATATAGACAACAACGGTGACCCGAACGATGAAGGCGCAATGTGGACGGTGGGCGAGATATTTACGGACTTGGAGAATAACCTCCAGGTCTCCATCGACGCCGCGTGGTCCACGAGCTACCGGGTGACCATCAACACCAACCCGGCCACGTTCCGCACCTGCATAGATTTTCTGTCTGATTCCTCCCACCTCCTCGGACCGAGTAGGGGTACTGCCAGTGTCCAAGCCGAGGCGGCAGACGATTGCGAGTGGTCGGCAAGAAGTAACACGGAATGGATACGTGTGGCGTCTGGGGCTAGCAGCAGCGGCTCTGGACAGATCAGCTATACAGTGACGAGGAATCCTCGTTCCACTGCCCGGACCGGCACGCTGACTATCGGGGGGTGGACGTTTACGGTGACCCAGGCGGGCGTCAATGGGGATCTGTTTGAAGATGACATGGAGAACGGGGCAAATGGCTGGGAGGGGTTTACTTGTGGACCAGACGGCTGTTCGAGAGAATCTCTCTGGGCTTTGACCACGGCTTCTTCCCGAAGCGGTGCGTATGCCTGGACGGACAGTCCGAGCGGGAATTATCAGAATGACCTGAACGTTTTTCTTCAGTCCCCGATTATTGATCTGACTAGGGTCAAATCTGCAACCCTGGTCTTCTGGCATCGGTTTGACATTGCCAGTGGCGGCGACGGGGGCATTGTGTATGTGAATTGGGGGGACAGCGAGTGGACAGAAATCCGGCGCTTCACCGGCACGAATCTGACTTGGCAGCAGACATCCATTGATTTGACGCCTTTCGGTGGACAGTCAATACGGCTCACCTTTCAACTGTATGCCGATGCCACCGGTACCGCCGCCGGCTGGTATATTGACGACGTGGCGGTGTACTCGTCCGATTTCGAGACCCCGGGACGAACCCAGGGCGTGCTGGAAAATCCGCAACCTCACTCCTTCCAGAGCGGCATCGCGGCCATCTCGGGCTGGGCGTGTGAGGCCAATGAGATTGTCATTGAGCTGAACGGGATACCGCTACAAGCGGGCTATGGCACCATACGAGAGGATACGCGGAGTGTCTGTGGCGATGCCGATAACGGCTTCAGCCTGTTGTGGAACTGGAACAACCTGGGGCCGGGGACGCATAGGGTCCGGGCCCTGCTTGACGGGCAGGAGTTTGCCAATACGACCGTGCGGGTGACCACCTTTGGGGAACAGTTCTTACGAGGGGTGAGCGGTGCATTCACCCTGCCCGACTTTCCCACCTCGGGCGAGACCACCGTCGTCCAGTGGGAAGAGGCGCTCCAGAACTTTGTCACCACCGATGGTCAGCCGAATACCGGCGGGGGATACAACCGGGTGGCCAGTATCGATGCGATTTTGGAAAACCCGTCGCTGGGATCATCTCAGAGTGGCATTGGTGTGATCTCGGGCTGGGCGTGTGAGGCAGAAGAGATTGTTATTGAGTTGGACGGGATACCGCTGCGCGCCGCCTACGGGACGGCCCGGGAGGATACGCGCAGTCGCTGTGGCGATACCAACAACGGTTTCAGTCTGTTGTGGAACTGGAACAACCTGGGGGCAGGGACGCATACGGTCCGGGCGTTGCTTGACGGGGTAGAGTTTGCCGACACCACCGTGCGGGTAACCACCTTTGGGGAGACATTCTTACAGGAGGTGAGTGGCACGTATCCCCTGTCGGATTTCCCCAGGGCCGGGGACATGACCAGGGTACGGTGGGAAGAGGCGTTGCAAAATTTTGTGATTATGCCCTGACGGGGTGCGCCAACAGAAGAGGACGGGCAGCCACAGGGGGCTGCCCCTACAATTCCATTTGCCCCCCACAGCGATCCACGCTACACCCCCCAGCATGGCTGCCAACGCGCTGGTGATCTTTGCCAAATGGCCGCTGCCCGGACAGGTCAAGACGCGCCTCTGGCCCTTTGCTCCGGGAACGCCCGGTGTGATACCACTGTTGTCCTTACCCATTGCTGAGAGCAAGAGGAGAGGAAAGGTATCATGGGTACGAGCCGCCTGGCCGCACGCTGGAGCATCCGTCTCGTCCTGTTCCTGCTGGGAGCAGGGATAGTCTCTCCTCCACCCGCCCCGGCTCAAGACGCAACCCTCACCGGCTGGTTCAGCTTCATCGTCGCTGATTACCCGACCGAGTCCGGCCTCACCTCTGAGATCACCTATACCTTGACCGAGGACTCGGGCGAGCGGCACGAACTCCTGATCGATGTGGAACTCATGCGGCCACTGGGCGGTCCGGTAGCCTTGAACCGCAAACGGGTGACGGTGGTGGGCGAGTGGGAGCCGGTCGGGTCTGACGCCATAGCGCAGTTCTGGGTCCACTCCATCCGGCTCGACCCGCTGGAGGATGAGAGAACTACACTTGAAGGGGCATACCAGGCGTTTCAGACAACTGCTCAGACGGCGGTGACCGGTTCCCAGGCGTGGGTGACGATTCTCTGCCGCTTTGGTGATGCTACAAATGTCACCCCGCGTCCTGTCAGTTGGTATGAGGAGTTGATGGGTTCCTCCTATCCTGGCCTGGGACACTATTGGAAAGAAGTCTCTTACGGGAACATCCCCGACTTGAGCGGCAGTGTGGTGGTCGGTTGGTACAACCTGCCCCAGCCACGCTCGTATTACGTCTACATAAACGATAGAGGTGCCGAAGCCCCTAAGGGGGATAGAGCAGTCAAAGACTGCACTGCCGTGGCCGATGCGGAGGTGTTCTTCCCCGACTTTGATGGGATCAACTTGATCTTTAACCACAGCGATATGAATCATGCCGTCTCCCAGGGTGGGAGTGAACGACTGACGCTGGATGGACAGACGCAGTTCTATGGTGTCACGTGGATACACCCAGCTCATGCTAAAGCCCACCCTCATTCCGTTTTAGCCCACGAGATAGGCCATACCTTCGGCCTGCCGCATTCCTCCGGTCCGTATGATGAGACCTATGACTCGCGCTGGGATGTCATGAGTGGGGGAGGGTCTTGTCGGTTGCCTGATCCCGAGCATGGCTGTGTAAGCGTCCATACCATCGCCTACCACAAGGACTTTCTGGGCTGGATTCCCCCAGACCGGAAGTATGTGGCCGCGCCCAACACGACCCGGACGATTACCCTGGAACGGCTGGCCCGGCCCGGTGCCGAGGGCTATCTGCTGGCCCAGATTCCCATTGGGGAGTCGGACACCGACTTTTACACCGTCGAGGCGCGCCTGTTTGCCGGCTATGACGACGGCATCCCGGACGAAGCGATTGTCATCTATAAGGTCGATACCACCAGAGAAGATCGGCTGGCCCAAGTCGTAGACATAGACAACGACGGTGACCCGAACGACGAGGGAGCGATGTGGACGGTGGGTGAGACCTTTACCGACGCAGAGAACAACCTCCAGATCTCCATCGACGCCGCCTACGAGACTGGTTATCGCGTGACCATCAACACCAACCCTGCCACATTTACTGCCGGCATGCTTTCTCCTTCCCGCCATCTCTTCGGACCGGACCGGAACAGCGCCAGCGTACAGGTCGAGGTTGCGGGGGACTATGCCTGGTCGGCAACAAGCAACAGTGAGTGGATTCGGGTTACTTCCGGTGACATGGGGCGTGGCCCTGGAAGGGTCAGTTATTCGGTTACAAAGAATCCCCGTCCCACTGTCCGGACGGGCACACTCACCATTGGGGGGTTGACCTTTACGGTGACCCAGGCGGGCGTTGACGATATTCTGTTTGAAGATGACATGGAGAATGGAGAAAATGGCTGGTATGGGATTACTTGTGGATCAAATGACTGTTCTAGCGGCTCTCCCTGGTCTCTGACGACAGCTTCTTCTCGAAGTGGGACATATGCCTGGACGGACAGCCCTGGGGGTAAGTATCGGAATGATCAGAATGTTATCCTTTGGTCTCCTATTATCGATCTGACGGGGATCACGTCAGCCACCTTGACCTTCTGGCATCGGTACGCCTTTGCCAGTGGGGATGAGGGCGGCGTGCGGGTTGCCCGCCAAAGGGAGGAGGGATGGTGGACAGGGGAAGATGGCGGCAGATTTACCGGTACGCAGTTGAACTGGCAGCAGGCATCCCTTGATCTGAGTCCTTTCGTCGGAGAGCAAATAAGGCTCGCCTTCAACCTGTGGTCCGACGCGGCTCATACGGCCGACGGCTGGACGATCGACGACGTGGCGGTGTTCTCAACAGACTTCGTCTCCCCAGTGATCCTGGGGAACCCCCGGTCCGGCTCCTTCCAGAGCGGGATCGCCGCTATTTCGGGCTGGGCGTGTCACGCCCAGGAGATTGTCATCGAACTCAACGGCGTGCCCTACCGGGCGGGCTACCCGACGACGAGGCCGGATACTCTGGGACGCTGTGGGGATACCGATAACGGCTTCAGCCTGTTGTGGAACTGGAACAACCTGGGGCCGGGGACGCATACGGTCCGGGCGCTGATCGATGGGCAGGAGTTTGCCAACACCACCGTGCGGGTAACGACCTTTGGAGAGGAGGTCCTGCGCGGGGCGAGTGGGAGATTCGATTTGCCCGACTTCCCCGCCTCCGGCGAGACCACCGTCGTCCGGTGGGAAGAGTCGCTCCAGAACTTTGTCATCACGGACGGGCAGCCGAATACCGGTGGGGGGTATAACCGGGTAGCGGGCGTGAGCGCTCGATTGGAGAACCCGTCGCTGGGATCGGCCCAGAGTGGCATTGGTGTGATCTCGGGCTGGGCGTGTGAGGCAGGCGAGATTGTCATTGAACTGGATGGGATGCCATTGAAAGCCGGCTATGGCACCACGCGGGAGGATACGCGCAGTCGCTGTGGCGATGCCAACAACGGCTTCAGCCTGTTGTGGAACTGGAACAACCTGGGGCCGGGAGAGCATACGGTGCGGGCGTTGCTTGACGGGGTCGAGTTTGCCCACACCACCGTGCGGGTAACGACCCTGAGGGAGGAGCCGTTCCCGCGGGGCTTGAGTGGCACGTTTCCCCTGTCGGATTTCCCCAGGGCCGGGGACATGACCAGGGTACAGTGGGAAGAGGCATTGCAAAATTTTGTGATTATGCCCTGACGGGGTGCGCCAACAGAAGAGGACGGGCAGCCACAGGGGGCTGCCCCTACAATTCCATTTGCCCCCCACAGCGATCTACGCTACACCCCCCAGCATGGCTGCCAACACGCTGGTGATCTTTGCCAAATGGCCGCTGCCCGGACAGGTCAAGACGCGCCTGTGTCCGCCGCTCCGGTCCGACCAGGCCGCGGAACTGGCGCGCTGCTTTCTCCTTGATACGGTTGAGCGCGTTTCTCGGCTCGAAGAGGTGCAGGTCTGGGTCGCCTTTACCCCGGCTGATAGCGAGGCACGCTTTCGTGCGCTGCTGCCTGCCTCCGTCTGCTATCTGCCGCAACGGGGCGCGGACCTTGGTGAGCGTGAGCTGAATATCTTTGTCGATCTGTTCGAGGGAGCAGCGACGCGGGTGGCGATCATGGGGAGCGATATTCCCTCCGTGCCACTCGCCTATCTCCGTTCGGCCTTCGACCTGCTGAAGAATCCGGACTGTGATGCCGTCCTCGGACCGAGTCGTGACGGCGGCTATTACTGTATCGGTGCACAGGCCGGCCATGCCGGGCTGCCGGCACTGTTTGAGCATATCGAGTGGAGTACGGAAAAGGTCATGCAGCAGACCTTGCAACAGGCTCGCTTGCATAACCTGAATGTGCATCTGATCCCACGCTGGTACGATGTGGATACCGTAGAGGATATGCGGAAGCTGGCGGAGCAGCTAAAGGATATGCCGCATGAAGAAGGTGCCCCCCGGACCCGGAATTTTTTAGAACAGATAGGGGAGAAGAAGCCCCCCTCACCCTGACCCTCTCCCACCAGGGGAGAGGGAATAAAAGGGAGGGGCAATTCATGAATTGCCCCTCCTTATGAGGCCAGCTTTGCCGTAGCCGCCCCTCTTAACTCCCCCAGTTCGTGCTTCAGTCGTGCGAATACCCCGACGCCTTCCTTGACGACCGCCGAGCCGATTTGAATGGCCTTCACGCCCTGTTGGAGAAGAGCGAGCGCTTGCGCGCCGGTTGATACGCCACCCACGCCGATCACATCGAGTTTCCCCTCCGCCGCCTCAAGAACGGTCCGGGCCTGAGACGGACCGCCGTTCGCACTGGTATTGTGACACATCACAACGGGAATATCGTTCCGGACCAAGGTGTGTGCGACATCCGAAAGTGTGAGCGGAACCGTAGCCGGGAGCTTGATGGCAAGCGGAGCGGCGATCTGTCTGCGGAGCGCTGACACGACCTCGTCCAAGCGTTCGACAGACTGAAATGGATGCACGTGGGTATGCACGTGCGGATCGTTCAGATTGATCTCAATCAGGTCCGTCCCGGCTTGCGTCAGGGTCTGCGCAACCTGAACGCACTCTTCGATGGTGAGACCGGCAACGCTGGCAATCACCGGCTTGCCCCACTGGCGCAGTTCCGGAATGACCTCAACGTAGTAGTCGGTGCCGGGGTTTTCCAGTCCACATTGTGCTCCAGGGTCAAGAAACGACGTTGGTGTAATCGACTTTGTGACAACCGCACCGCTTTCCGAACGGGCGTGGGCGAGCAACTCTGCCCGCGTGGTTGATAACGCACCAGAGGCATTCATCAAACTAAAAGGAAGTCGGATATTGGCAATGATTGGAGTCATGTGAGTCATGCTGATCCCCTGGCTCAGCTCCGGGCAGGCTCGGTATGCTGTTCCAACGCCTGGAGAATGAAATCTGCGGTTCCTGTCTCGCCCCACACGCTTGAGTCGAGTTGGAGATTATACCCGTCCGCGTCGCGCCAGTCCGCCTGGTAGCACTTGTGGACATAATCTGTCCGCAGTTTATCCATCCCGGTGATGCGTCGCTTGGCCTCGTCTGTGGTGAGGCTCTCCACGTTCATCACGCGCTCAATGCGGGCGTCGAGCGAGGCAAAAACAAAAACGTGGAGGGTCTGTGGCCTGCCCGCCAAAATGCAGTTTCCTCCGCGCCCGACAATAATGGCGCTGCCCTCCTGCGCGACCTGTTCGATCAGCTTGCGGGTCAGGCGCGCGAGTTGGCTGTCTTTGAGACGCAACGGCGGCGGGATGTTATAGGCGCTCTCAAAACCGCCGACGCCAAAGGACTCGACCAGGCGTTCGATAAACGAGCCCACGCGTTCATCTTTGGTTTCAATATAATCCTCAGAGACATGCTGCTGAGATGCAATGGTTCGGACGATTTCCTTGTCCCAGACTTTCCAGTTGAGGCGTTGCCCAAGATCGCGGGCAATCAGGCTTCCCCCGCTGCCATACTGGTGAGACAGCGTGAGCAGGGTAATCGGTGTACTCATAATGAGATCCTCCCTCGGAGTCTTCGCGGAAGCTGATTATAAGGAAGACTCTCAGGGCTCATATTCTAGGAGGAGGTGAATATGCCTGTCAATTCTTATTGGGCGGGTGGTGCCGGTCTGGGATTCTTGGCGAACAGAAAGCAGAGACCACCCAGGAAGCTGCACGCCGCCAAGACCCAAAAAGCCAGGATATAATCCCCCCGAACATCACGCATCCAACCCGCAAAGGGCGGTGCGACCAGCATGAGGATATTCATCGGGACAGTGGACAGCCCGAGTATCCTGCCAAAAGAGGTTTGCCCAAAATAGTCGCCCCGAATCGCCACCGTGAGCGGATTGCGGCCACCGAACCCGATGCCAAAGAGGACGGCGAACAGGACGAGCGTAGGAGTCGAAGTCGAGAACGTCAGCACGACCACGCCAGCCGCCTGGAGCGACGAGAAGATAAACAGGGCAATACGTTTGGGCATGCGATCGCCGACATAGCCGCCCACGAGCTGAAAAACCATGGAAACAGCGGTGTACACGGAGACGAGCCAGGCCGTTGTCCGAACCGAAAAGCCCGCATCCTCCATTAGCAGTCCCAGGTGGGCCATGATGGCCAAGAGCACCATGGAGGTAAAACCGTGGCCAAAGGAGATGAGCCAAAAGGCGGGGGTCCTGAGTGCCTGAGCGGCGGTCAGGTCGGGACTGGAGGCGGGGCTGATAGGTTGGGAGACCGTTGAACTTTGTGCGCTGCGAGTTTCGTCTGTTTGTCGTATCGGCCCGCCATCGGGCAGCAGGTCATAGTCCTGCGGTCGGTCGCGGATGAGCCGTGCAAGCGGGACCGCAACAACAACGGTAAAGATCGCAAGCAACAGAGCAGTCATCCGCCAGCCGAGACGCTCGGAGTCGGGATCAATGGCCCAGGCAATGGCCGGGACGAGAAATAATGCCCCCAGGCGACTACCGACATTGGCCCAGCCAATCGCACTTGCCCGGCGTCGGACAAACCAGTGGTTCAGCATCGTCATGAGTGGCAGCCAACCGCCAAACCCCTGGCCGACCGCCATGACGACATAGGCGGTGTAAAACATCCACAGGCCGTCAACCTGACTCAACAACAGGAACCCGCCGGCAAGAAAAAAGAGGCCCATAAGAACCATGCGGCGCGTGCCGAGCCGATCGGCCAGATAGCCCTCGACTGGGCCCATCAGGCCACCCTCAATGCGGGTAAACGTCAGGGCCAGGCCGAGCTGGGTCCGACTCCAGCCAAATTCTCGTTCCAGCGCAACGGCCCATACGCCCATGGCGTGAAACAGGGGGACATGGGCCAGCATCATGATGAAGCCGCTGAGCGCGACCAGCCACCACCCGTAGAAGACCCGCGGTTTTCGGTCTGAAGTGGGAGTCAAGGAAGGCGTATCCATACGATATGCTGCGCTGCGGGCCAATAGACACACCTGTTCGGTGCGCAAAGCGTCCCAGCCTAGCGTGTTCGGACACCCCGCAACAAGTGGAGCGAGTCTGAGCAGCAGTATCCTGTCTTGTCGTCTCACTGACCTGCCGGGGTGGGAATAGTCTGGTCCTCGCTCTAGCGTTTGAGAATGGAGACGCTATAGTGATGCCCCCGTTGGGACCGCTCTTGTGGCTGCCATGCGGCCGGCGCGCTGCCTGGCTGATACGGCCTACGACAGCGCCGCGTTGCGCGCTGGGCTGCGGACCCGCGGCTGTCAGCCGGTCATCCCCAACCACCCGACGCGTAAACGGAAACATCCCTTCGCCCCCATCGTTTATCGGGCACGCAATATCATCGAGCGCCCCTTCTGCCGCCTCAAGGACTGGCGGCGTGTTGCCACCCGCTATGATAAACGCGCCCACAACTACCACGCCACGGTCACCCTTGCCGCCATCGTCATGTATTGGTTATGAGTCCAGAGCCTAGCGTTTAAGCATGGAAGCGCTATAGTACTGGCGTGCTTATTGGGCTTGCTGCTGTTGTGTGCGGGTTCGTGTGGGGCATGATCCACGGCCAGGTCTGGCCGCAACTGAATATCCGCTGGATGGCGAGGGCTGCTCGATCCCTCCAAGGAGTTCATAAACGCCCCAATCGTCGCCTGAAAGCCGTTCGTTCCACACCCTTTCGCGCTCCGCAGAAGTTTCTGGCCGCCCTCCTCGGAACCGTAGTCACCGGTGGAATACTTGCTGTTCTTGCTCCCAACTGGTCTTTTCTGGCGCCGTACTCGTTTGGACTGTTCGCCGGTTTCTCTCCCGCTTTCATTCTCGCCTATTGGCGCGTGTCCGCCCTCGTTGGGATAGTGCTGCTTGTCGGCGCGGCAGGAATGCTGCTCTATGACGACGCGGACGATCTCGGTGAGCACGTCCGGGTGCCAGAGACGGTAAATGAGCAGAAGGCGTCCGATCAAGATACGAGCCCACAACCAGCCCGGTCTCCCTTACCCTCACTGTCTTCTGTGGAAAAGGACGAAGCAATCCCAAAGGGTGAAGCAACATCCAAGGAGGAAGGAGCCCCGAAAGAGATGGTCCTACAGGGAATTCCTTTTGCTTTCAACGACCGAACGATTCGACCGGAATTCCTGTCGGCACTGAACGAGACGGTTCGGATTCTCAACGACAACCCGACGCTCTCCGTCCTGATTGAGGGCTACGCTGATGCGGTTGGCTCCGAGTCGTTTAACCTGAGACTCGCGCGCGCGCGGGCGGAAGCGGTACGGGACTATTTGGTGGAGAGTGGGGTTGCCGCCGACCGTCTCCGAGTCGTGGGGCGGGGAGAAATCGAGCCTCTCGCGCCCAACGCCAGAGATGACGGCTCGGACAATCCGGAAGGCAGAGCCATGAATCGCCGCGTCGAGCTCTCGGTTGAATAGGCGGTCTATGTTTCGCTGGGAGGGGCGATGGGAATCGTCTCCGCCAGCGTTGGCGTTTTCCCCGTTTCGTTCGAAAAACGTCCGGCGGCGACCACGTCGTCGTGAGAAAACGAAACCCATAAATTTTTCTGTCTGGCCTCGGCGTAGAGCCGTTTTTTCGCGGCGATCGTTACCAACGGGTCCGTGTCATACGCGGCGTTCCAGGCGAGACGCAGGTGTGCGGTCGTTGGCACAATATCGGCGAAGTGAATCAAGCCGGTTCCAGCCGTTTCAACGATGACGCACTGGTGTGGGCTAGTATGACCGCCCGAGACGGTTGTGCGAACGTGGGCGGTCAGCGTCGTATCACCGTCGATAAGGTCAACGTTCGCCAGCGGCTCCAGGCACTCCGGGGCGTGCCGGTAGGCCGCGGCAAGACGTTCGTCCGGCGGCTGGGTTGCCAACTCCCACTCCGCCCGCTGCAGAACCACACGGGCGTTGGGAAAAGTCGGCGTGATCGTGCCGTCGCCCGCTTTATCAATAACGCCGCCCAGATGATCAAAATGGAGATGGCTCAGCACGACGTGGGTCACGTCCTCCCTGGTGTAGCCGAGGGCGCGAAGCTGGCCAGTCAGACCGCTGCCGCGCTGAGGGGTAAAGAATTGTTGCTCACGTGGACTCAGCCGATTCCCGATGCCGGTATCAACGACGATGAGTTCACTCCGAGTCACAATCAGCGGGCAGGTCAGACTCATGCTAATACGCCCGCGTTCGTTGGGTCGCTTCTCCCGTTGCCAGATTTCACGCGGGACAATCCCGAACTGCGCGCCGCCGTCATCCCACCACAGCCCGTCGTTCAAAAAGTGAATGGTGATACCACCGGCTTTCAGCATGGGGCCGACTATAACCGAGCCCAAAAGGGAAGACAAACTCCGTTTCAGCGCTTCCATTTGCACGGCTTTTGAGGCAGAAGGGTACAAAGACCCGCCCAAAAAGCAGGAAGGAAGATCGCATGCCGGGCGTACATGACCGCGGAGGCTGGCCTGATGCCGGGCCTATCAACAAGGCAGAACATGAACTGTCGTTCTGGGAGAAACGGACCGATGCCTTACTCGTGCTGCTGAGCAGTGCGGACCGGCGCGTGATCCGGGTCGATGAGTTGCGGCGGGCGATCGAAAGCCTGCCGCCCGAGGCGTATGAAACCATGGGGTATTACGAACGCTGGATCAGCGCGATTGAAACCCTGCTGATTGAAAAGAACGTCCTGACCAAGGCTGAGATTGACCGCAAGGCCGAACAGATCGTGGAGCAGCGAAAGATCGAAACGACTGAGCGAAGTCCGGTGGATGGCCCGGACGTTCCCGTTGCGTAGAAACCCCTCACCCCGGCCCTCTCCCCCAAGGGGCGAGGGAGTAATATAAATGTAGGGGCAACCCCCTGTGGTTGCCCGGCCCCTCATGGGGTGAAGGAGCAGGAAGGGGAGAAAAAGGAGGATAGAGATGGGACGCCTCGATGGCAAAGTCGCATGTATTACCGGGGCGGGTTCCGGCATTGCCCGCTCTGCCGCCCGGATTTTTACCCAAGAGGGGGCGAAGGTCGCCATTGCCGAACTCAAGCCCGAGCTTGGCCGCGAAACCGAACGCCTGGTCCGGGACGCTGGCGGAGAGGCGGTGTTCATAGAAACCGATGTCACCATCGAGGAGAGCGTGAAAAACGCCATCGACCAAACGGTGGCGCGCTATGACAAGCTCGATATTCTGTATAACTGTGCGGGTGGATCGATTGCTGAAGACAAGACGGTGACCGAGGTAGATATGTCGGTCTGGCAGCATACCCAGTCGCTCGATTTGCTCGGCCCGTTCCTGTGCTGCCGGCACGGGATTCCCGAACTCATCAAGGCCGGTGGTGGCGCGATTGTCAATATGTCCTCCGTCGTCGCTTTGCGCGGATCGTTTCCGATTCATGTCTATACCGCGGCCAAGGGTGGCGTCATTGCTTTTACCCAGGTGCTGGCCGGGACATATGCCAAGGACAAGATTCGCGCCAACGCGATCTGTCCAGGCGTGATCATGACCGACCGGGTACGGCAACGCCTGGGCGTAGACAGGCCACAGACGGCCGGCCAGTCCAGTGTCGTCAACCTGGAATCCCAACTGAAGAAGTATCCGTTCTCGGTGGGCGAGCCTGAAGATATTGCCCGGGTGGCGCTCTTTCTGGCCTCGGACGAAGCCCGCATGATGACCGGCGCGATCGTGCCGGTTGACGGCGGACTGTCGGCCTACTAGGGACGGACGATGCAGTATCAGCCTGGAGATCGGGTGCGTATCCGAGTCGCCAGCCCGCCGGGTCATTACCGGACGCCGACTTATATTCAAGGAAAAATTGGCGTCATCGAGGCCGTCCACGGCACGTTCCGCAACCCCGAGACACTGGCGTATGGCGGAGACGGACGTCCCAAGCAACCGCTGTATCTAGTTCGTTTCGATCAAACCCATATCTGGGCACATGCGGAATCCGCAGAGCCGGCCCCTTTCGGTCAGAACGACCGGTTATTGATCGATATCTATGAACACTGGCTGGAGCCAGCTCCCGAGGAGTAAGCGATGCACGAACACGACGCGCCCGACTCTCACCTGCCGCTTGAAGAGACTTCCGAGCTGACCTACTACGAGCAGCGGGTAGAAGCCATTCAAGCTCTGCTGATCGAAAAGGGACTGCTGAGCGCGGACGACGTGCGGCGAGCGGTCGAAGCTATGGATGCCCGCTCTCCCGCAGTCGGAGCGCGGGTGATTGCGCGTGCCTGGGTCGATCCGCACTTTAAGCAACACCTGCTGGCCGATGCCAAGGCGGCCATTGCCACGCTGGGCATTGACGTGGACACCTGGAGTACGCTGGTGGCGGTGGAGAACACGCCGACTATCCACAATGTGGTGGTGTGTACCCTGTGTTCCTGCTATCCCCGCTCTCTCCTCGGTGTGCCGCCCGACTGGTATAAAAGTCTCAATTACCGCGCCCGGGTGGTGAAAGAGCCGCGGACCGTCCTCAAGGAATTCGGCCTGGAACTCGCGTCCGATATCGAGGTCCGGGTGTACGACAGCACGGCCGATATGCGCTACCTGGTGATTCCCCGGCGGCCGGCCGGAACCGAGGGCCTGAGCGAGGAGGCGCTCGCCGAACTGGTCACCCGAGACAGTATGATCGGGGTCACGCAGGCCCGGAAACCCTCACCCTAGCCCTCTCCCAGAGGGAGAGGGAATGGAAGCCGGAGGGGATGATAAAATCTGTAGGGGCAACCCCCTGTGGTTGCCCGGTGGCGGCGCTCCGAGGTGGGGTGTCATTTTTTCATGCGCCCGGCAAAGGCGCGCATCTCCTCAATGACGGCATCGGTCTCGGCGCTCAGCGGCAGCATATAGAGCACGTCAACGCCGGCGGCGCGATACGCCTCAAGCTCTGTGTCGCCGGCTCTGTTGGACAGGGCAAGCGCGGTAATCTCCAATGCGTTAAAATCGCGACCGGCCTCGTCCATCAGGCCCTTGATTTGATCCAGCAGGCCGGGAATCCGCTCGGGCAAGACCAGGCCACAGTGCCAGCCATTGCCGAAAGCGGCCACGCGCCGTAACGCCGGCTTGGATTCTCCCCCAACCCAGATGGGCGGGTGGGGCTTTTGGAGCGGGCGGGGCAGGACGTTGACGTCTTCCTGCAACTCGACGAATTTCCCGGAAAAACGGGGTGAGTCCTGGGTCCACAGGGCCTGCATCATGGCAATATATTCACGCGTACGGGCACCCCGTTCTTTGAAGGGGATATTCAGCAGACGAAATTCGTCTTCCAGCCAGCCGACCCCAATGCCCATGATAAAACGTCCACCGGACAGCACATCAATGGTGGCCACGCGACGCGCCACGTCAAAAGGATGTCGATACGGCACAATCACCACGCTGATCCCGAGACGGACCCGTTCTGTAATCGCCGCCAGAAAAGCCATGGTGTCGAACGGATCCAACCAGACCATTTCGGTGTAGACCGCGTACGGCGTCTTGCCGCCCACATATTCATCATAGGGCCAGGGGGAGCTAATCTGTTTGGGAATGACAATATGGTCGCCGATCAGGAGCGAATCAAAGCCCAGTTCTTCTGCGGCTGCGGCGAGTTTTTTGAGCGAGTCGCGTTGGGACACGGACGCGCCACCGCCGAGTTGAATGCCATATTTCATGCTGTCCTCCTTTTTGTATTCAATCCTTTCCGTCAGTGTGGTAACGGAAAGACCACGCCAGAACAAGGAGTGGAAACAAAGCCTTCCGTGTGACGACGATCATGCACGAGCCGGATGTCACCCTGACCGATTATGCCCTCACGCTGGAGTGTGGGCTGTTTGCCTACTGGCTGCTCGTCCATGGCCAAGCGGACAACCCGCTACGCCTCTGGTTTGCCGTCTTTTTTGCCTCAATCGGCATGGCTGCCCTCAGTGGCGGAACGGTGCACGGCTACTTCCCCAATGCGGACACTTTCGGCTATAGCGTCCTGTGGGGAGCGACCCTCATCGCGATTGGGGTTACCGCGCTGTGCGGCTGGATCATTGGCGCGCGACTCTATTGCTCGGACAGCGTGGCCGCCTGGATTCAGTCCGGCGCTGTTGCGCTCTTCGTTCTTTACTGCGGCGTCGTACTGTTCATCTCGCGTGATTTTCTGGTCGCCATTCTGCATTATCTGCCCGCTACGCTTTTCCTGTTGGTTGTCTATAGTCTGGTGTATCAACAGGGGCGGGAGTCGGCGATGTTGATCGGTCTACTCGGACTCGTCCTGACCCTGGTTGCCGCGGGAATACAGCAGGCGCGGTGGAGCCTCCACCCTGTGTACTTGAGCTATAATGCTCTCTACCATGTCGTCCAGGCGGTAGCGCTTTTCTGCATATACTGGAGTGCGCGCTGGTTGGTTATCATGCGTTGAGACCCGTCATTCACACACCGGACAGAGGCAGGTATGGAACTCTCACGCCTTTTCGCCGACACGCCCGATTGGATCACCTCGTGGCTGGTCCAGATTGTTGCCATTGTTTTTCTCACCCTCACATTGCATTTCATTTTGCGGCGGCTCCTCAACCGCTTGCGTCACAGGGCCCTGGACTCGCATGCCTATTGGGACGACGCGTTTGTCACGGCGCTGCAAAGGCCGCTGGCTTCTCTGGTGCTTTTCGGCGGCCTCAGTCTGGTTCTTGAGACGGTCCGGCTGCAGGCCGACCTCGCGTTTCTTCCGGCGCTCAACTCCGCGCGCCTCCTGGGCATCGTGGTCCTGGTTGCCTGGTTTTTGATCCGCCTCATCAGAGAGGGGGAAGAGGCGATTATCGCCAAATATGAAGACACGGGCCAAGCCTACGACCGTACCACCATGGATGCCGTTGCCAAGCTGCTGCGCCTGACGGTGACGGTTATCGCGACTTTAGTGCTCTTGCAGACGCTGGGGGTGAGTGTCGCCGGAGTGCTGGCGTTTGGCGGCATTGGCGGTCTTGCCATCGGCTTTGCCGCCAAGGACTTACTGGCCAATTTTTTCGGGGGCCTGATGATCTATCTTGACCGTCCGTTCGCGGTGGGCGATTGGATCCGCTCTCCGGATCGCGAGATTGAGGGAGACGTTGAGCAGATCGGTTGGAGACTGACACGTATCCGCACCTTTGATAAGCGGCCGTTATACGTCCCAAATGCGACCTTTGCCACGATCGCGGTAGAGAACCCCTCACGGATGTTGAACCGTCGCATCTCCGAGACGATCGGCATCCGCTATGACGACGCCAACAAGATGGGACCCATTGTCCGTGCGGTTGAGCGGATGCTGCGTTCCCATCCCGAGATCGATACCTCACGAATCCTGATGGTCAATTTCAACGCCTTTGCTCCGTCGTCCTTGGATTTCTTTGTCTACACGTTCACCAAGACGACGGATTGGGCTCACTACCATCAGGTCAAGCAGGACGTGCTACTGAAAATCCTGGGGATTATCGAATCCCACGGCGCCCAAGCCGCCTTCCCGACCTCCACGATTCATATGCCTGAAGGACTATCGGTCCAGCCCGCCGGGAATACGGAAGAGCTGCTTCCGCATTCCCAGACTCGATAACCTTGCCAGCGCAGACCGGATCACCAGTCAAGTTTGACTCGTATCAGGAGGCAGGATATCCGTTTTCTTAAGAAGAGGGGGAGAGAGATGCCAAAGCAAATCCGCCGAATTGTGACCGGCCACAACGCTGAAGGAAAATCGGTCATTGCTGAGGATGCCATTGCCACGAGCATTCTAGATCTCGAAGCAGTGCCAGGACTGCGAGCCACTGATCTATGGGAGACGACAACTGCGCCTGCTGACCTGTCCGGTGAGGCCGACCCGGTTGAGCGTCCTATGCATCTGGAACCTCGGCCGACCGGGACAATCTGCCGCGTCGTCGAGTTTCCGCCCGATGCGGCCTGGCAAGACCGGACTGATGCGAGCGAAGTCTTTTCCTCCATGGAGGCGGGTCATACCGCCGATTCCACCAGCTCGACCCCGATGATGCATAAAACCGACTCAGTAGACTATGCCATTGTCCTGTCAGGTGAGGTGTGGGCAGTCATGGAAGAAGGTGAAACTTGCATGCAGGCCGGGGATGTCCTCATCCAGCGGGCGACCAATCATGCCTGGAGTAATCGTTCAGCAAAGCCAGCTCTGGTGGCTTTCGTTTTGGTCGGCGCACAATCCGAGTAAATAGAGGCGCTTCCGCTAGGGGCTGAACAGCATTCTTCAAGGGCTTGCATTGCGAGGCAGGTGTGAACCCTTGACGCTGTCCCTGTGGGCTGTGTAGACATCAGAAGACATATGCAGTTCACATCCGAGCAGATTGACGTTGACGATTACCACGCCGCGGTCGAGTTGTTCTTTGAGCGCGGCTGGACCGACGGCCTGGCTATTGTCCCGCCTACCGAAGAACTGGTTGCGGCCACGATTGCAGCCTCGGGACGTGAGCCGCACGAGGAACTGGGTGAGATTCCGCCGGCGCAAGGTATCGCCACGATTGAGAAGTTGGCGATTAACAGCGTCATGGCCGGCTGCCGGCCCGAGTATTTCCCGGTTATCATTGCGGCGGTTGAGGCCCTGCTGGAGCCCGAGCACAATCTGAACGGCGTCCAAACAACCACCCACTGCTGTGTCCCGTTAACGATTGTCCACGGTCCGATTGCGACACAACTCAAACTCAACGCGGGCGATGGAGTGTTTGGCAACGGCTTTCGGGCAAATGGGACCATTGGTCGCGCTATCCGTTTGATCCTCTGGAATCTGGGCGGGAACGTCCCGGGCGAGGTGGATAAGTCAACCCAGGCCCATCCCGGCAAGTGGAGTTTCTGCATTGCGGAAAAGGAAGAGGCAAACCCCTGGGAGCCGCTGTACGTGGAGCGCGGCATCGAAGCCGGCAAAAACGCCGTGACCGTGTTTAGCTGTGAGGCTCCACACTCGGTGTTGTGCTATGGCACGGTCAAACAGATGCTGGCTTCCCTGGTCAGCTCGCTCAGCGGATTGGGCAGCAATAATGTCCAGGCTATGGGGGAAACCCTGGTGGTACTGAATCCCTGGCAAGCGCGGCAGTTTCACCGCGAAGGCTGGTCCAAGCCCGAGGTTCGGGTGTATCTGTGGGAGCACGCCCGGGCCAGACTGGGGGATATCCGAGCAGTTGATGCCCTGGGAATATCAGACCAGTTCTGGCCGAGCTGGGTGGAGAAGGACAATGACGACTACCGGGTGCCCATTACCGAGCGGCCACGGAATATCCATATTGTCGTCGCCGGAGGAGAAACGTATTTCGCGGCGCTCTGTCCGGGTTGGGGCGGACTCGGCGGGTTTGCCGTGACCAAGGAAATTCAACAGTGAGGTGTCATATGCGGGTACTCAGCCCCGTCGGAGTCCGACGACCATTCGCGGAAAAGAAAATCGATCATACCGCCGCGGGTCGCACGGTCGGCTTGGTCAATAATGGCTTTGGCAACGAGATCGCCGGGAAGTTCTTTGAACGTCTCAAGGAACTCCTGGAGGCGAAGCCGTCCGTGAGTGCCGCGTCGATCTGGCGCAAGCCGGTGTTTACCCGTCCGTCGCCCGAAGCGTTGGTGAACGAGGTGGCCGCCGCCTCCCAGCAGGCCGTTGTCGGCCTGTGTGCCTGAGGGTCGTGTACGTCGGGCTGTATGCTCGACGCCGCAAAACTGTGGAAGCGGGGGGTGCGTGCCGTTGTCGTCACCTTTGATACCTTCCTGGGAGCGGCCCAGGACCAGGCCAAAGCCATGGCCATGCCGGAGATTCCCATCGTGGTCATTCCGCATATCAAGGCCGGGGAAACGCCTGAGGACTTTCGAGGGCGCGCCGAAGAGGCGCTGGCCGAGATTGCCGCGCAGCTTGAGCTGGACGGACCGCATCTGCACGCTGCCGCTACGGCGTAATCGAAAGCGGACGAGAGGAGAGACCAGGCTATGCCGAAACTTGAAATTGTTGATCCCTGGGGATTTGACCAGCGCTATACCTTCTCGCCCGCCGTGCGCAAGGGGAATCTGCTGTTTATTTCCGGCTTGACCGCCTTCAATGCCAAGGGAGAAATTGTTGGTGCGGGTGACATTGTGACTCAGACGCGCGAGATCTTTCAGAAGATCGGCAAGATTCTGGACGCCGCCGGAGCGAGCTTTGACGATATTGTGAAGACCGTGGACTATATCACCACCAAAGAAGGCTATCGCGGGACCGCCGCGGTGCGCCGCGAGTTCTTTACGAACGGCTTCCCCGCGGCAACCGGGATCGTGGTCAAAGAGCTGCTGCGCCCGGAAGCACTCATAGAAATCGATGCGATTGCCGTACTGGATGAGAAGTAGATGCCAACCACCAAATACTTCGAGGATTTCGAGATTGGTGAGGTTTTTCGTTCGTCGGCCAAAACCCTGACCGATGCCCATTTTCTGTTCTTCGCCGGCATGACGGGCGATAACCATTCGATCCACTATGACGACGAGTACGCCAAGGCCACGCGCTTCGGCAAACGGGTCACGCACGGCTTGCTGGTCACCGCTATGGGCGCGTTGGGCGCATCCGAACTGTCGCCGCTGGTTGAAGAGTCGATGGTGGCCTTTCTGGAGCAGTCTTCCCGATTCCTTAAACCGGTCCTGATTGGCGATACCATCCAACCGGAGCTTGAGGTCAGCGAGCTCATCCCCAAGACCAAGGTCGGCGTCCTGCGGCTCAAAACCCGTATCACCAATCAACGCGATGAAGTCGTGCTTGAGGGCACGCACGCCTATCTGATCAAGAAGCGGCCGCAGGCCGAGCAAGCGTCTCGTCCGTGAAAAAAGGAGAGCGTCATGTCCTATGATGTCGTGCTTAAAGGGGGGACTGTTATTGATGGCACCGGACGGGAGGGGTTTGCCGCGGACGTTGCGCTGAGCGGAGATCGGATTGCGGCGGTTGAGGCCAATATTCCGTCACACCAGGCAGCCACCAGCCTCGACATTGGCGGGCTGATCGTGTGCCCCGGATTTATCGACCATCACACCCATTACGACGCCCAGATTCTCTGGGACCCGCTGGCAACCTGTTCGTCCTGGCACGGGGTGACTTCCATTATCATGGGCAACTGCGGGGTTGGCCTCGCTCCGTGCAAGCCCGCCGACCGGGAAGCCCTGGTGGGCGATCTGGTCAATGTGGAAGGCATGTCCCTGGAGGTTCTGCAACGCGGAGTTGACTGGTCCTGGCAGGGCTTTGACGAATACCTCAACGCAATCGGCCAGCGCGGGCTGGGCATGAATGTCGGCATGATGCTGCCGCTCTCGCCGTTGCGCCAGTATGTGCTTGGAGAGGAGAGCAAGGAGCGGGCGGCAACGGAGTCCGAGATTCAGCAGCTCAGCGGGCTCTTCCGGGCGGCTATGGACGCTGGCGCCTTTGGTTTTTCCACAACCGTCCTCCCTCAGCACCTGGGGTTTCAGGGCCGACCGTTACCGTGCCGGATGGCCAGCCGCGACGAATTGGGGGTCTTGTCCGGCGTGCTCAAAAAACTCGGCCGGGGGAGCATCGAGATTGCCCTCACGCGCAGTCCGGGGTTTTTGTCTGATGACGAATATGACCTGCTGACCTTTTTGCTGCTACACAGTGAACGGCCGGTCACGTGGCTGGGGCTGCTGCAAAAGCCGGAAGCACCTCCCGACGCCTGGCAGGCCGCCGTCAATCGGGTGGTGCCGCTGTTTGACCGGGGCTATCTGCCGCTGGGGCAGGTGCCGTGTCATTACAAGAGTGCCCGTTTCAGTCTGAAGCGCCCGTTTATCTTTGGCAATTTCGATTGCTGGAAGCCGATCTTCGACCGGCCCTTGGACGAGCAGCAGCGTATGTGTGCCGACCCTGCCTTTCGGGCCGCGTTTCGTGCAGAGCTGAAACAGCCGCGTATTTTCACCGGACAGTGGGAGCAGTTGAGCGTGTTCACGGTCAACAAGCCGGAGTTGCAACCCCTGCTGGACAAGAGCCTGGCCAGCCTGAGCCGCGAGCAAGGGAAAGACCCGCTTGAGCTGTTTTTTGAGCTGGCCCTCAGCGACGATCTGGACATGCAGTTCTTGTACGAGTTCGGAGAGGTCAATAGAGACATGCTCACCCATCCGCATACCCTGGTCGGTTTGTCCGATGGCGGGGCACACGCCGATATGCGCTGTGAGGCGGGCTACTCGACCTATCTGCTCGGAACGCTGGTACGCGACAAACAGATGTTGTCGCTCGAAGAGGCTATCCGTAAGTTGACATCCGTGCCCGCCCAGGTCTTTGGCGTTCCACTGCGCGGGACGGTCGCTGCGGGCATGATCGCCGACCTGGTGGTCTTCGACCCCGAGAGCGTCAACTGCGGCAAACAGGAGCCGGTGCGCGATTTCCCCGGTGGAGGACTGCGCTATATCGAAAAATCGACCGGCATTGCGCATACGATCCTGAACGGCCAGGTGCTGTTCTCAGACGGGCAGCAGACCGGTCCGTTGTCCGGCCGCGTGTTGCGCTCGAACGTGACGGCGTGAGATTATTGAGAAGTGAATGACATATGAAAAACAACCCTCTTCCCAGGCTTGATGAAGACGACGCGATAAGGCAATGGCTCCTGCCGTATTGTCGCTTAAAGCCGGGAGAAATCTGGGAGGACCCACAAGGCCGACATAAGGTGGGTTGTCTCGATACCACGGACGCCAGCCAGATAGGGTTGCTCATGAACGGCGAGCAAGCTGCATTGGCGATTCAGGACCCGCCGTACAACCTTGTGGCTTTTGAAGTCAGAAAACTTCACGATTTTATTGATTGGTCAGAACAATGGGTGCGTATTAACGACTCGGTGCTTTCCCCGAACTCGTCATTCTACGTCTGGATTGGTGCGGATCAAAAGAACGCATTCCAGCCGCTCCCTGATTTCATGGTCATGATGCGGCGGGTAGAGAATTTTCAGGCGCGTTCGTTCTTGACCATGAGAAACCAGCGTGGTTACGGAACGCAGAAAAACTGGATGTCTGTTCGGCAAGAGCTGCTCTACTACACAAAGGGCAATCCGTTCTTTGAGGTTCAGTATACCGACATCCCCAAAATCCTCCGCGGCTATTACAAAGAAGTGGGAGGGGAACGCACTGAAAATATCGAACGGAGTAAATCTGAGAATATCCGGCCCGGTAATGTGTGGGTTGATATTCAGCAGGTCTTCTATCGGATGGAGGAGAATGTATCCGGCTGTTATGCGCAGAAGCCAATCAAGGCCATAGACCGTCTAGTCTCGGCCAGCTCTCGCAAGGACGATCTCGTCATAGATTTCTTTGCGCACTCAGGGGCAACATTACTCTCGTGCGAACGTTTGGGACGGCGGTGCTTTACGGCAGACATCGACCCTATTTACTGTGAGATAACCATACGTCGCCTGGAATTGTGGCGCAAATCTGGGCGGCTTGGCTGGCAGAATGGACACCCTTTTGAGGATGTCCTTCCCTCCATTGCGACTCCTGCCACAGGGGGAACTCCCGCTCCTGTTACGGAGCAATCTCACCAGCTTGACCTTCTGTAACACAGGGGCACGGGCGGCAGCGGCGGTGGAAAAACTTCGACAAATTCTCGATGAGATGATTGCGACCTTGGATAATGCGGACGAGTTTCGAGAAAGGCTGGAGAACCTCGTTTCAGTCTACCCCTTCAACGAATACGAATATATTATTTCCACCTTGCTTGGACTCAATAAGTTGACACTCGACGCTTATATCGAACTCCGAGACGATTATATCGCTCGAAACCTGTACCTTTATATTTTTGAGATTAGCGCACCGAGAGGCTTTGGCGAGACCTGGGCCCAGGAGCATCTGAAGGCACTCGTGCCTGACTTGGTAAAGCCGACAAAGAAGCTCGACTCGCAATATTCCGGTCAATATGACTTCTTTCTTGATGGCCGGATTAAAATTGAAGTCAAGGCTTCACGCGCCGTGGATTTTGACAGCGACGCTCCCTTATACGTGAAGGCCCTCTCGTCGGATTCCGACAAACAGTTCGATATGAACTTTCAGCAGATAAAGCCCGCCTGTTGCGATGTTTTTGTATGGGTGGCGGTATGGCGCGACCGCATCAGATATTGGGCTCTTTCCTCAAGAGAGGTTGAAACGAATCGTTACTTCTCTCCAGGGCAACACCGTGGAAACGTCGGCGAGGGTCAGTTGCACTTAAATCGGGATAATATCCAAGAATTCTCACAATATGAGTGCCGATCAGACGGACTGTTAGACGCCATGCGTGAAGCCTATGCCCGACAGCGAGAGGGTTGGGTCTTAGAGCCTGCCTCAATTCAAAAGATATCCAGATACTTCAGCCCCGAACCGGTATTAAACAGGACGACCCGGTCGTCGGGTTTGACCTCGCCCCGCTGCAGCAGGCGCTTGAGGGCCGGCAGGCAGGCCGCTCCCTCCGGGGCCGGAAAGATGCCCTCGGCTGCGCCGATCTCTCCGACCGCGGCCAGCAGTTCCTCGTCGCTGACACTCACCGCCGTGCCGCCGCTTTTGCGCAGAATATCGAGCATGATGAAGTCGCCAATCGCTGCAGGCACGCGCAGGCCTGAAGCCACGGTATGCGGCCTGGAAATCTCCGCGCCGTGTGACGCGCCAGTGGCAAAAGCATGCACAATGGGCGCACAGCCCGCCGCCTGCACGCTCACCATGCGCGGCCGGCGCGCGTCGATCCAACCGAGTTGTTCCATTTCGTCGAATGCCTTCCACATGCCGATCAGCCCCGTCCCTCCACCGGTGGGATACAGAATGACGGTCGGCAGGGACCAGCCGCACTGTTCCGCCAGCTCATAGCCCATCGTTTTCTTGCCTTCGAGACGGTAGGGCTCCTTCAGGGTCGAGACATCGAACCAGCCCTCCTGCTCTTTGCGTTCGGCGACGAGCTTGCCGCAATCGGTAATCAGGCCGTCAACAAGGGTGACGTGGGCACCTGTCCGTTCGCACTCCAGTCGATTGGCCAGCGGCACATCCCTGGGCATGAAGATGTGGGCTTCGAGGCCGGCCCGCGCAGCATAGGCCGCCAGTGCGCCGGCCGCATTCCCGGCCGAGGGAACGGCCAGCTTTGTCACTCCGAGTTCTTTGGCCATTGAGACAGCCAGGGCCATGCCGCGCGCTTTGAACGATCCCGTCGGATTGCACGACTCGTCCTTGATATGGAGCCGCGACATGCCGAGTTGTTCACCCAGCCGCCTTGTGTGCAGCAGCGGTGTCCAGCCTTCGCCCAGACTGACGATATTGTCGGCCTGGACAACGGGCAGCACCTCTCGATACCGCCACAGACTTGCCGGTCGAGCGGGTAGGCGGTCTTTTCGGAATGTGGCTGCGGCCCGCTCAAGATCGTAGTGAACCAATAACGGCTTACCGCATTGGGTACAGAGATTATGGAGCTGATTGGGCGCGTGGTGGGCTGCGCAGGCTGAACAAGAGAGATGGGTCACGTCCACGAGCGCTCATCCTTTCTCGTCGTTTTCGTCTTTGGCGCGCAATGAGATGCTGAGTTCAGCAGCGGCGCGTTCGTAGATATTACTCCGGGGACCGAAGGCAATCATTTCGATGACGGAGCCTTTGATACATAGGACAAGCCGATTCCTGCCGACCCGATAGCTTCGGAGCCCTATCAATTCATCTTTGAGAGGCTTTGCCTGGTGCGGATTGCCCGCGATAGCTCGAAAGGCTGCTTTCACTCTTCGTTTGAGATGGGGGGGGAGGTGAATGATTGCATCTCGGACAGCTTTCGCGGTTTCTATACGATACTGGGGCGTTTTCGCCATGCTCTTCCTTCAGAGCGGCTCCCCAAAGATATCTTCAAAAGTGAATCGTTGTCCTTTCTGGAGTTGCCGAAGTCCACGTTTAATTTCTCGCATCAATTCGGGGTCCTGACGAATTGCTCTAGTTTCTTGCCAACTCGCGAATTCATCCGCGCTCATCAGGACAGCGGCAGGACGCCCGTTCCGGGTGATGGTAATTTCTTCTTCTGTACTCTCTACAGCTGCGATGATCTGGCTGAGTTTCGCTTTTGCCTCAGATAAAGGAAGATTGCGTGGCATCTCATTTCTCCTTTCAATAGACTAAAGTTCAGACTAACTTTTCAGAAAGGGGAGAGCAAGAGAAACAAGCGATATCGCCCATTTCTTATTGAGACTGTGCCACGGTGGGTAATGACTCGCGGGGAGCAAGAGCGCTCCCCGCATAATAGCCTGCGTCCGTTTAGTTCAGCCCTTGCAGACTCTCAACAATATCACCGGGCTCAAGCCGGGTGGTATAGTTTGCATCGATATAGGCCAGCCGAATGGTTCCGTCCTGGTCAATGACATAGGTGCCGGGTATCGGCAGTTCCCAGGCGTCATCGCCGTTGTATTCGGGCAGTTGGATGCCCATTTTTTCAAAGGTCTCTCGAAGCTCATCGACAAATCGGAAGGCCAGCCCGAACTGCCGTGCGACGTTATTGCCGGCGTCGCTGAGCACCTCAAACTGAAGCGCATTCTTTTCGGCAACTGTCAGCGATTTATCCGGGGTTTGGGGTGAGATGGCGATCAGGGAGGCGCCCTGCGCCTGCATCTCGGCCAGACGATTTTGATATGCCTGCAACTGCAGGTTGCAGTAGGGTCACCACGCGCCTCGATAAAAGGCAATGACCGCCGGTCCTTTGGCCAGGAGCTGTGACAGCGTCACCGCCTCGCCACGGGCGTTGGGCAGGGTAAAGTCGGGGGCTGTGTCTCCGACCTTCAGGGCTTTGTCTGCGATGCCGGATTTCACCTGATCCTCTGTGGTGCGGACCAGCACCTCACGAATCGCCGGCGGAATTTTTGGCAGCATTTCCTTTTGGAAAGCCACGATTTGTTGCTTGAGCTCGTTGTTGAGCCCGGCTTCTTGACCACTCATACGCATACTCCTTTCAGCAAAGAATGACGTCAGCTCTCCCATCCATATGGATTGTCCGGGGGTAGGTCAACGGGAGAAACGTCGAGGGCCTGAGCGGAACGCTCTGCTGGAAGGCCAGGCGTGTGTATGGTGACGCAACCACCCGACTTCCTGGACTGGCTATTCCATCCGTAGTATAGTCCCGCGCGAGGTTGGAGAGGTGCGTTTGCAGACGATATATCTCTCCGGCTGTTAAGGACGACGCATGAAGCCCGCCCCCTTTGAGTATATTGCCCCGGAGTCAGTCGAACAGGTGGTAGAAGTCCTGGTGCAGTATGGTGACGAGGCCAAGATTCTCGCCGGCGGACAGAGTCTGATGCCGCTTCTTAATATGCGGCTGACAACCCCCAGTGTTGTTGTGGATATTAACGGCCTGGACGAGTTGAGCTATATCCGCCAGGAGGGTGCGCACCTGCATATTGGCGCACTCACCCGACAGTACCGGCTTGAGCAGGACGCGCGTATTCGACAGACCGTTCCCGTTTTGGCTGCGGCCACGCGCCTGATCGGCCATCCGCCCATTCGGTACGCCGGGACAATTGGGGGGAGTCTGGCTCATGCCGATCCGGCCGCGGAACTGCCGGCGGCCATGTGCGCGTTGGGGGCGGAACTGAGCGTCGTCGGACCGTCCGGTGCGCGTTCTATTCCAGCGGTTGATTTTTTTCAGGGCCCTCTGAGCGCGGATGTCCAGCCCGGCGAACTGCTGACCGAAGTCCGTATTCCCATCCGCAAGAACGTGGTGTGGGGGGTGCGGGAGTATACCCGGCGGGCGGGAGATTTTGCTCTGGCCGGAGCGATCGTACTGGCCGAGATGGAGGAAGACCGTTGGGTGAACGGACGAGTCGTCCTGTTTGGGGTGGAGGATCGGCCGCTCCGAGTCTCGCATGCTGAAGCCGTGCTGACACAGCGGGCTCTGTCCGACGATCAGGCCGACGTAGTCGCGGCAACGGCGGTAACCGGGCTCGACTGTCACGCCGACCTGCATGCCTCTGCCGGGTATCGGAAGCAGCTCGCTCGGGTGATGGTCAAGCGTGCCTACCTGGATGCGCTTGCGATGTGGGACGGGAGAAAAGGCCGACAGAACGCGGCCGGGAGCGCATAAGTGCAGCCTCAACGTCGAACCATTGTGACGACCGCGGTCAACGGCACGCCAGTGGAAGCGCTGCTTGACGTTCGCACCACGCTGGCGGACTTTCTGCGCGAAGAGGCGGGCTGCACGAGTGTGCATCTAGGCTGTGAGCATGGGGTGTGTGGTGCCTGTACGGTACTGCTTGACGGCCTGCCCGTTCGTTCCTGTCTGCGTTTGGCCGCGCAGGCGGGCGGACATGAAATCACAACGCTTGAAGGGGTGATGCAAACCGAGCGCGGAAAAACGATCGGGCAGACTTTTGTTGAGCAGTTTGCCATGCAGTGCGGATTTTGCACGGCCGGCTTCGCCCTCAGTCTGTATCATCTCCTGGAGAACACGCCGGAGCCGATCACGGACCGGGATATCCACGAGACGCTAGGTGGTCATATCTGTCGCTGCACCGGCTATGTGAGTATTGTGGAAGCGGCCAAGCGGTTACAGGACCAAAGAGAATGAACGAATTCGCTGCACCGCCCTCAACAGAAGGTCGGCGTCTCTTCGATCTTCAGGCCCAGTATATTGCCGATCTCACTCCGCTTCCCAATCTTGCCCATGCCGCGGTGGTCAGAAGCCCGTATGCGCATGCCCGGATTCGCAGCATTGATTCTCGTGCTGCGCTTGCGCTGCCGGGTGTCATAACCGTGCTGACCGGCCGGGAAGTCCAAGAGTGGAGTCGTCCGTTTGCGGTGGCTGCCGAACGGCCGGGGCGGTATTATTCCTGCGCCATCGACAAGGTGCGTTACGTCGGCGAGCCGGTCGCCGTTGTGGTGGCTGCCAATCGCTATATTGCCGAGGATGCCCGCGATAGCATCGAGGTGGAGTACGAGCCCCTGCCGGCCGTCGTTGAGGTTGAGGCGGCCATGCGGCCCTCGGCCCCCATCCTGCACGAGGCACTGGAAACCAATGTTGCCATTGACCGGCAGCTCTCCTATGGTGATGTGGCGGCGGTCTTCAGCGCGGCGGATATTGTGTTCTCGCAGCGCTACGTTTTTCCTCGCTATCAATCCTTTCCACTCGAAACGTACGGGATTATCGCGAGCTGGAATCCATCCGCGTCCCAGGTCAGTTTTTGGGCCAACTTTCACGGACCGTATAGCATGTTGGCGGTTCTGGCGGGTGCGCTACGGGTGCCCCTCAGCAAGCTGCGGGTGGTGACGCCACCGGATGTCGGCGGCTCGTTTGGCAATAAGATCGCCCTGTATCCCTATATGGCCTTGATGGCGCTGGCGTCCCGGAAAGCCGGCCGGCCGGTCAAGTGGGTCGAAGACCGCCTGGAATCGCTCAGTGCCAGCTCGACCGGAACGGACCGCGTGACGGAACTTGCAGTCGCGGCCCGCAACGACGGCCAACTGCTCGGGCTCAAAATGCGCCTCATGGATAACGTGGGAGCGTATATTCGTGCGCCGGAGCCCGGCTGTCTGTTCCGCCCGATCGGTAATTTTATGAACGCCTACAAGATTGAGCATCTTGAGGTCAACGCCCTGGCCGTCATGACGAATGTCTGCCCCAGCGGACCGAATCGTGGCTATGCTTGCCAGCAGCACTATTTCCCGATTGAGCGCGCGATTGACGAACTCGCCCTGAAGCTTGGTAAAGACCCGGCTACGGTCCGGCTGCAAAATCTCATTCAGCCCCAGGATATCCCCTACCGGACAGCGACGGGCGGACTGTACGACTCCGGGGATTATCCCCGCGCCACGCAGCGGGCGCTGGAACTGAGCAATTACTGGCAGCGGCGTCAGTCCACGGGAGCTGCGGTTCCGAGCGCCGCCGGGGTGTGGCGCGGGGTTGGCCTGGCGGTGGCGATCGATCCCTCGGGCTCGAATATGGGTTATATCGATGTGAGTAAGAAAGCCACGCAGCGCCGCCCCAACCTCGTCCGGGTTGGCTCGGCGCAGACGACCCGAATCTATTTGGACGCCACCGGTGGTGTCACGGTTGAGTTGGAGACCGCGGCCCATGGGCAGGGACAGGAAACGACCGCCGCGTTTATTGTCGCCCAGGCCCTGGGTATTGCGCCGGCGGACGTGACGGTCATCGCCGGGATGGACACCGGTTCCAGGCCGTGGTCGGTGTCTTCGGGCAGTTATTCCAGTCGTTTCGGCGCGGTCGGGGCCAGTTCCATTGTCGCGGCGGCCAGACAGTTGCAAGAGAATCTTCTCCAAGCCGCGGCCTACTTCCTGGACAGCGCCGCGAGTCGCCTCCGCATCCAGTCGGGTCGGATTGTGTCGCGCGATAACGTGCAGTCGGGCCTGTCCCTGAAAGACGTTGCGGCGCGCCTGCACTGGTCAACCGGAACGCTACCACCGCATCTGGAGACGGCCACTCAGGTTGAGGGCACGTTTGTTGCCAGCGATCTCGACTATCCGAACGAGCGCGATCAGGTGAACTCTTCCGCGGTCTACGCGTTCACTGCTGATGTGGCTGTGGTTGAGATCGATCAAGAGACGCTCGATATTCGGGTGACCGACTATATCACCGTGCACGACGCCGGAAATATCCTGCACCCACACATCGCCCGAGGGCAGTTTGCCGGCGGTCTTTTGCACGGCCTGGCCGGCGCGCTGTACGAGGAGCTGCGCTACACCGAGACGGGTGATTTCCTGACCGGAACGCTGATGGATTATCTGTGTCCGACGGTGAGCGAAATGCCGGACAATATTGTGATGGACCATATTGTGCTGCCGACTCCCCAGGCGCTAACCGGAGCAAAGGGGGTCGGGGAGAGCACCGCCCAGACCGCGCCGATTGCCATTGCCAATGCAGTCGCTGATGCCGTCCGTCATCTGGGTCTTGAGATTACCGAGTTGCCCCTGACCCCGGACAAGCTGTGGCAGATGATTTTCGCGGGGGATGTTTCCCCCGAGCCCCCTCGGGGCGCGTCTTGAAAGAGAGTCGGCATGCATCTAGCCAACCTCATCGATCTGGCAGCTGCGCGCTATCCTGAGGCGGATGAAAAGGCGCTGCGCGGGGGCTGGTATTTCAGCGGCAACCTCGTGCACCAGGATGAAGACGGAGATATTTTCACCGTTGGCCGGGTGGATGACATGATCATCAGCGGTGGGGAGAATATCTATCCGATTGAGGAGGAAGAACAATGAGTGATGTCCTCCGTGTGGAAAAGACCGGGACCGAAGCAACCATCTGGATCGACCGGCAGACGCTGATGAACACCATCACCGTGGCCATGCGCAAAGAGCTGCCCGGTCTGCTGCACGGCCTTGATACGGACGACACGGTGCGGGTGGTCATTATTCGCGGTGCGGGCGGCAAGGCGTTTAGCGCCGGCGGCGACCTGTCTGAATTTCTGGCCCAGGCGCCGGCCGACCTGGAAGAGTGGGGGGATACGCTGAGTTGGCCGGAGCGCTGTCGCAAGCCCGTGGTCGCGGCCATTGACGGCTATACCATGGGGGCCGGTCTTGAGCTCGCCCTGGCCTGCGACTTCCGGATTGCGACCGACCGCTCGCTGTTCTCGTTCCCTGAAATTCGTCTGGGGATGATCCCCGGCAGTGGAGGGACACAGCGTGCCCTGCGCCTCATCGGTATGACGCGGGCAAAGTTGTTGATGATGACCGGGCGTCGCATTTCCGCCTCCCAGGCCGAGCAGTGGGGGTTGATCACACAGTGCGTTCCCAGCGACGCATTTGAGAGTGCCATAGCCGAACTTTCGACGGAGTTGGCCGCCCGGGCTCCGCTGGCCCTCCGGACCTTGAAAACAGTGCTCAATAAAGGCGCGGAGGCCCCGCTGGAAACGGCTCTGGAGTTGGAGCGCAAGTCCTACGCTTGGCTGCGCTCCACCCACGATTACGAAGAAGGAGTGAAGTCGTTTCTGGAGAAACGAGAGCCCAAGTATACTGGACGGTAGCCCCTCTATGCCCCAGGAGAGAGATTGGAGGTCTACTCCCCATGCCAAACACCCAGCCCAAGCTCTACCTTGCCGGACCTGAGGTCTTTCGACCCGACGCTATGGAGTACGCGCAGACACAGCGCAGCCTGTGCGTCCAGTATGGTTTCATTGGCCTCCATCCCATGGATAATAATGTGGACCTGAGTGACAGCTCGATGCGAACGGCCACGAGAATCTATCGAGGCGATATTGGTCAGATCAAAGCCTGCGATATTGTTATTGCGAACTGTAACGCCTTTCGGGGAGCGTTGATCGACGACGGGACGGCGTACGAGTTGGGGTATGGCAACGCCCTCGGCAAACCAACGTATGGTTATATTGAACGGTTACTCCCGGAGCAGGAACTCCTCCAGGAGCGGTGTACTTTTACCACTCTGCCGGACGGACGAAAGGTCGACCAGGATGGCTTTCTTCTGGTTGACGACTTTGGGACCTCAATCAATCTCATGATGCAGTGTGGTATGCTCGATAGTGGCGGGCGGTTAGTGGAGGGAGATTTTGAGACTTGTCTGAAAGCGATTCGACACGATTTGGATAGTGGCACACTCCTTCTGGCCCCGTCCGAAATGGACTAAATCAGTTTGAGGGCCTCGCGTGTCAAACGCTTCAGGGCCTGTTGTATCACCTGTTCGAGCGCCCTGACTTCTTGTGCTTCCAGCGGCACCTGGGTGTAAATCTCCTGGCTGGACAGCGTTGTCGATTGCACGTGGAGCGTCGCTCCCCCGAGTGTGTCTCCGGCGTTGTCTGCATAGCTCAAGTCAATCTGCTGTACACGCATGGTGAGCCTCCCAGGCTTCTCTCGTGACCTGTATAGCCCCAATAGTCCCCCGTCTGAAGAGCGTAACACAGATTGGTGTTGGGCGTTGAGACAAAGCGTACGGTGAGGGAGCGGTACGAATGGACATTTCCCTCAGCCGGTGTAATCTCCAGGGCATTGGAGAGCGGCTTCCCCGATTCTGGTCGATGCGGGGATAGAAGAAAGGTGAATTAGAGAATATGGCCGAACAACTCTCATCCTCTTCACCTCAGACAGTCGAAACCGAGCGCTTACTCCTCCGTCCGTTTGTGGATGACGATTTTGTTGCGTATGAAAGGATTCGGGCGAATCCCGAAGTGGCTCGGTATCTACCCGGTGGAATAGAGGCGGTGAAGAGTGCGCCCGAAAGGGCACGACAAACGATGCAGGTCTTTGCACGACATTGGCGGGAGCGGGGCTTTGGGCCCTGGGCGGTTATCGATAAGCAGACGAGAGCATTGATCGGACACTGCGGCCTGCGCTACTTGCCCGAGTTTGATGCAGTCGAGCTGCTGTACGCCTTAGATCCTTCAGCGTGGGGGAAAGGCTTGGCAACCGAAGCCGCCCGCGCCGCGCTTGACTATGGTCGGACAGAACTTGGCCTGCCTCAAATCATCGCGCTTGCTCTACCCGACAATCATGCCTCTCGGCGGGTTATGGAGCGAGTGGGGATGCGGTATGTCAAGACGGCATCCTTCCAGGGCTATGAGGTGGTACTCTATAAAGTGCCGCTTAGGCCAAGCGGACAGTGAGCGAGCGGTGAGAATGACAAGCGACCGGGAGAATTGATTGCTACAACCAAAAGAGGGCAACCTTTCCGGAAGGGCCGCCCTCTTTGGTGCGCGTTGTGCGCTGAAAATAAACTCTCGATTGTCTATATGCCCGATTTGGCGCTCGTACAGCAGGCTTGTTCTTCACCCTGACTGCTCCGGATTGCTCTCAATCCGTTTTCCCGATGGCCTTCTCTTGTGGGCCGACCGTTGTCGGCTCCGTACTTTCGAGCACGACAGTCAGGCGGGGTCTGAGCATCAAGCGGATGAGCCCAATGGCCACTGCCTCGCGCGGGCGTTGCCCGCCCTTGGCGGGCGGTTATTTTCCGGCGGACTTTCCATTCGCACCTCCTGTCTCTCCCGTGGAGGATTTTTTGACGGGCGCGCCGTCTTCCGAGGGGTCCACCAGAGACCCGATACTTCCTCTTTACTCCCCTTGATTGTTTTGTGTCAAGTTTTTTTGAGACATAATCCGTGCTACCGGCCTATCTGTTTCGGTCCCATAAGTTTTTCGTGAAGCTGAGAGGTTGGAATCGCTGGTAAGGTCGTAATATGGACTGTGCCGCGTGAGCTCAAATCAACTGACAGATGGGCGACGGTTTCGTTGTCGGGCGCCTCAATAATACTGACAAAATCATACATGCCGAGCGTCGCAAACTGGCCCGTTACTTCACAACCAAACTCTGCGATCTCCTTGTTGACTTCTTCCAGACGATTCGGGTGCTGGTGCAGGGTTTTGCTCCCTTCGGGGGTGAGGGTGCTGAGCAAGATATAGGTCGGCATAACGGTCTCCTTTCTCAATCTCTAGTGGAAAGTCGCACTCCAGGGGGAACGCCCGGTGCGAATGTTTTTCTTCCTTCCCTCCTGAGTGTGCCTCAACGGTGGGGATCGTCCCGTACTCTTGGGAGGTCTCATTTCACCTGGCCTCAATCCTGAAGGTCTTTCCTCGGCCTCTCGAAAGACTTTGAGCAGCGACACGCCCGGACTCCTTTATGGTTCAACGTGCATATCGAGATGATGCCGCCAGAAATATGCCCCCATAGCGACAGCAGCTAAGAGGTTGCCGATGACGACCGCCGGCCATGCCAGCGCGTGCAGGACGGGCTCTGCCAATACGTGACACACAGAGATAAAGCCAAATTCAAACACCACAAAGAATAAGAGGATGCCGAAACCAATCTGAGGATTGCGCTCCGCAATACCCAGCAACCACGACGCCAGCCAGCCGACCGCGGTGAAGACCAGTCCATGGACCCAGGTAAACAGGAATACGACCTCGAGATCGACCCCTAGGCTTTCGGGTGTGGTGACTCCATCTTTGAACAGGGCGGTTCCAAGAATTGAGGGCGTATAGAGTGGCTGCCCGCGGACGCTGTCAACAATGAGAAACCAGACTGCGATCGTTGCGGCCCCGAGGATGCCGGCGATGAGGCCTTCTCGGAGAAGCTGTGAGAGTTCTGCGGATGAAAATGCTGGTAACCCCGAATCCATGACTTTTGGTTGTATCGTTGCCATATTCCCTCCTGATTTTTCTTGGAGGTGAGCGCGGTGGCGGATTGGACTGCTCCCCTGTGTGAGGGCATGAGCAACCCGGCGTTACTGTCCGCTTCTCTCTATACGGGCGGCCTTATCTGCCCGTACGGGAACGCCCGTTATGGTGACGACTAAAAGCCGCCGTTCCTTAGGGTACAGATAGCCCTCAATCGTAATGGGCTGCCCCATAATTGTGGGTTGTTGGAGCGGGGCGAGGAGTGGTGTCGGACCATATAAACGAACGGTATGGCGTTGCAACTCGTCCACTCTCGCGTCCTCCTGATCATACCTCTTGACTTCCTTGACGCTGGCGAGCTGGAAACGCCAGGAGGCACCTTTCACCAGGATAGTCAGCGCTGGCTCTGGTGGCTCCGCCTCGCCCTCAAGTGGGAGCAGGGTGCCGGAGAGGCGGACATACGGCGTTTCATTCGGGTAGCCGAAACGGGCGTCTGCTATGGCTGCCCAGAGCAAGACGAGACCGAGCAGTCCGCCTCCAACAAAACCGAGAATGGGTTTCATATCCCTTCCTCCTGTCTGTAGCGTAACGAGGACCAAATCGGGGCATGTGGCCGCTCTGCGACCGGGGGAGCACGCTCGCGCAGGCGTGCAAGCATGGAACAATCGTGCGGGGGAAGGGCAGCAGGTTCGGGTGGGGCTTGGCGGACGGCAGTGGCAAATCCAGAAGGTCCGCTAGTGGGGAAGGAGCGTGGCTGTTGCTCCAGGTATTGCACCGTGGCCCCTCCAGTCACACGTTTGGCGAGTGAGTCCCTGACCACCGACTCCCACAGGCGTCTAAGTTTCTCCTAGCACTCTTTTTTGATGAGTCAAGCGAAAACGATAGGTTTCTTGTGATGGACGAGAGCGTCGTGGACCGCGACAAGAGTTGTATCGAGATCCAGCGCTTGCCTGCCGGACCGCTGGAGTGCACCTCCAAGAGAAAAAGAAGGAAGGAAGCCGAATTAGTTCGTCCGTCCCTTTTTGACGATCACATCGAATTCTTTTTTGGTCACCGGCATGACTGACAGCCGGCTCTGCTTGATCAAGGCCATCTCTTGCAGCCGCTTGTCTTGCTTGATCTGGCTGAGCGTTATCGGGTTGACCAGGGTTTCAAGCGGCTCGATATCAACCACGCTCCAGCGCTCATCCTCGGTCGTAGGGTCCTGGTAGGCTTCCTTGATGACCCGGGCAACCCCGACAATCTCCATCCCCTCGTTGCTGTGATAATACAGGACCTGATCGTCCACCCGCATGGCACGTAGGTTATTGCGGGCTTGATAGTTCCGTACGCCGTCCCAATACGTCCAGCCGTCTTTTTGAAGGTCGCTCCAGGCGTATTTATACGGTTCGGATTTCACCAGCCAATACTTCATAACGTTGTGTCCCTTATCGGTTCTGTGTGATGCCGAACAATATACCCCTCACGGATTTTTTCCAAATCGGCTCTTTGATTGCCTTTCTCAGCCTGTCTCTTTATAAGAAAGCTCAAAGGAGGGGAATCATGCCGCATGAGAGTCGCCAAGAATATCGGATCATCACAGAGAAAGACGTCCCGGCGGGCATGCGGGACGGGACGACGCTCTACGCCGATGTCTATCGGCCCGATGCCGAGGGGCGCTTCCCGGTTATTCTATTACGGCTCCCATATGGCAAGGAATTGGCCGATGTTTTTGGCGACCACGAGTATTTTCCGTCGCGGGGCTATGTGGTCATCGTCCAGGACGGGCGAGGACGGTTTGCGTCAGAGGGGGAATACTATCCGCTCATCGATGAAGCCCAGGACGGCTACGATACAGTCGAGTGGGCCGCGGCGCTGCCGTACTCGAACGGCATGGTCGGGACTCAGGGCCAGTCGTATCTCGGCGCGACCCAGTATCAGCTCGCGCCGACGCGGCCGCCGCATCTCCAATGTGCTTTCCCCGTATCCGCCGGCGCCGATTACCATCAAGGCTGGGTCTACCACACCGGTGGAGCCTTCTCTCTGGGCTGGCAGGTGCCCTATGCGATCTTCCTCGCTCGCAACACTATTGACCGTAAAGGCATCAAGGAGCAACTCTGGCCAAAGGTGCGACCCGATCTGCTGCGTTCCCTTAATTTCGGGAATCCGCTTTCACCTGAGGCCTATATGCGCCTGCCGCTCATGTATTGGGCCGACCTGCTTGAAGAGGTGGCGCCGTATCTGCGCGATTATCTGACCCACCCTGATGACGGTCCCTATTGGTGGCCGATCAATATCGAGCGTCAGCACCGCAATATCAACATCCCCATGTACCATGTGAGTTCGTGGTACGATATTTTCCTGCGCGACGCCCTGGTGCACTTCTGCGGCTTGCAGTCCCGAGCCATGACGCCGGAGGCACGCGGCGGCCAGAAATTGCTGCTCGGACCGTGGGCCCATCTTTTTCCGTATACCACGCCGATTTCCGGTGGGACCGGAGATATTGACTTTGGTCCGAACGCCGTCATCGAACTGCACGAGACCCAGCTGCGCTGGTTTGACTACTGGCTCAAGGGGATAGACTCGGGGATTGCCGAGGAACCGCCCATCCGGCTGTTTGTGATGGGCACCAATCGCTGGCGGGACGAGTATGAATGGCCGCTGGCGCGCACCCGGTACACGCCCTACTACTTCCACAGCCAGGGACGGGCGAATACTCGCGACGGCGACGGCGGGCTCAGCCTTGAACCCCCTCAGGACGAACCTAAAGATCAGTACGAATACGACCCTGCCAATCCGGTGCCGACCTGTGGCGGCAACACGCTGATTATCCCGGTTGGGGTCACGGACCAGCGCGAGGTGGAAAGCCGACAAGACGTATTGGTCTATACCGGAGAGCCGCTGGACGCACCGCTCGAAGTCACCGGACCCCTCACGGTCGTGCTCTACGCTTCGTCGTCTGCCATCGATACCGACTTTACCGCCAAGCTGGTCGATGTCCGGCCCGACGGTTATGCCCAGAACATTGCCGATGGCATTGTACGCGCGCGCTATCGTGACTCCTTGAGTCGTCCGACCCTGCTGAGGCCGGATGAACCGTATGAGTTGCGCATCGACTTATGGGCGACCAGCCATGTGTTTTTGCCTGGGCATCGTCTGCGCGTGGAGGTCTCGTCGAGTAACTTCCCGCGCTTCGACCGCAACCTGAACACCGGCGGCGATCAGGCGACCGGCACGCAGTTCCAGACCGCGCAGCAAACGGTTTTGCATAACAACAAGTTTCAGTCGCATATTGTGTTGCCGGTCATTCCGTAAGGGGTGTCTCTGACGCTCTCGTGCCTCCCTGACGAGTGCGTCGTGGAGTAAGGTCTCATATACGTTTGATATTTGGGTACGCCTTTCTGCCGAGCCAGCTTGCGGGCGAGTTCGACATCACCGACCGCGAGGCGGATACTAATCTGCTTGGTTGGTGGTCTCAGCACATAGGGTTTCTTCAGTTCGCCTGGATCATCCGCGTGCGGATCAAGGAAAGTCGCGTCCATTTCTTCCAGAATACAATCTGGACAGAACCACCTGCCCTGATCGTCTTGATAGCGTTCCGTGCCGCAGCGCTTACATATGTTCTGTCTCTTCAGTGCTCTTTCATCTCCCTGTCCAGCACTGCTTTGGTCATATCTCCCATGTTGACAAATTGTACCTCTACGCTCCGGTATCTCCGGACGAAGGGCCGTCTCACATCCGCCGCAACGACAAAATTCTGGCCGCCGGGGTATTGCCTCCGAAAGGCAAGCAGAGACCGGGGTTGAAACGCATCCGCCGACCATTTGCATTCAATCGCGACTGGTCCCGTGCCGCGCCGGGTCAGGACGAAATCGATCTCATGGCCGCGTTTGTCGCGCCAGTAATGTATGTCCCGTCGCTGTAGCTGGGCCATCAGTTCATTGAGGACGATGTGCTCCCACAAGTGCCCCAGGTCCTCTTGGCGCAGTGCTGACCAGCCTCGATGGTAACACACAAAACCGGTGTCAAACCCAAAGACTTTCGGTGCAGCGACAATTTCGGTCGAGCGATGAGAGGTAAAAGGCCGGATGACATATACGACAAAGGTGGCTTCCAGCACGGCCAGGTAATTGGTGATGGTCGTCCGACTGACCTCACACGGACGGGCAAAACGAGACGCCTCAAAAATACCGCCACTCTGAGCCATGAGTAGCTCGGCAAATCGCTGAAAGGCATACCGGCGCTCCAGCCGAAATAATTCCTGGATGTCTTTGGCCCAATACGCATCCATCCATTCCTGAAACTCACGCTCTGGAGGCTCCTCACTCAGGAAAAAAGAGGGAAGTCCGCCGTGTAAAAACCGATGGTGCAAGTCGGTCTGCCCGAAATCGTGTCGGTCGGCATTCACCATTGGGGTCAGCCACAATTCAGCTTTCCGTCCGGTCAGCGTGTCGCGGAATTTCCGTGACGCCCCAAGTGTGGAAGAGCCAGTTGCGAGCACGTGCAGTTGGGGATAGTGGTCGGCAGCAATTTTTAACAGCGTAGACGGGTCCGGTAAACGATGGACTTCATCTAATATGACTCGCTCGGTTGTGAACTGCTCAAGAAAACCTTCCGGGTCCTCCATCAAGCGTCGGACTCTAGGGAGTTCACAATCAAAATACTCTACATCTGGTAGGCTTTGACAGAGACAGGTTTTCCCCACCCGTCGCACACCAGAGAGCCAGACGACCGAGCGTTGCTGCCAGGCCATTTCTATCCGTGTGAGCCAGAAATATCGCTGCACCATATAAAACTACTTTTTCATATAGTGCTACTAAACACAAAAGTAAAACCATATGGAAGCAGTATTGCCTTGTATCCTACGTCATACCACTCCCACCCTTGCTCAGAGCAGATTTGACTGATTCCTTGACGCCATGTCGGATGTCCTGCCGCCCGATGCAGAAAAAGCGGCCTCGGTGCGGGCGATGTTTGATCTGATCGCCCCGCAGTATGACAGGCTGAACCGGTGGCTGTCCCTGCGTCTCGATCAATACTGGCGAAGGCAGACTATCCGCAGTGTTAATGTCTGTGCCGATGATCGGGTGCTCGACCTGGCGTGCGGAACGGGGGATTTGAGCGAACTCGCCGCGGCAACCGGTGCCCGAGTGATCGGGGTTGACTTTGCCCGCAATATGCTCGTCGGCGCAACCCGGCGTCGGATCGGCGCGACCTTTATTCAGGCTGATGCAAACGCCTTACCCCTGCCGACGGCAGCCGTTTCGGTTGTCTTGTCCGGCTTTGCCCTGCGGAATTTCGTCTCTATACCCCGCGCCCTCCAAGAAGCGGCGCGTGTCCTCAAGTCCGGTGGACGACTGGCTTTGCTGGAGGTGGATACGCCGCGCCACACGCTCCTGAAATGGGGTCATGGCTTCTATTTTCAGCGCATCGTGCCTTTATTGGGTGGTCTCATCTCAGACCGAAAGTCATATCTCTATTTGCCGCGCTCGGTGGTCTACCTGCCGGGGGAAGCGGAACTGTTGCAGATGGTCCGAGCGGCGGAATTTGAGCAGGTCGTAAAGACACGTTTATCCGGTGGTGTAGCGCAGCTGATTACCGCGGTGAGACGCTAAAAGCAGCGACATTAGCGTTTCATATAGGGAATGAGCTTTTCCAGCACCTGAGGCAGCTCTTCGCACGGGACATCGGCCAAGAGCTGTGTGCCGGGCCGCGCGTCCGGACCGGAGCGCCCGCCGACAAACACATCGACCGCCTCGATGGTTTTCCCCTCCCGCTGCACTTTCTTTCCCAAAAAACCGATATCTGCGGTGGTATGGTTCCCGCAGCCATTCTGACAGCCCGACCAGCGCATGCTGAGAGGAGCCGTCTTGCCCAGGGTCTTTTCGAGGTGGCGTGCCGTGTCGAGCGCACATTGCTTGGTTTCAATCAGCGAATAGTGACAGTAATCGCGGCCAGTACAACTGACGAGGCCAGGCATGAAGGCTGAAGGGTCGTAGCGTAGCTCTTGCAGCAGCGGCTCTTGGGTCAGGTCGCCGACCACATGATCCGGAATATGTGGGATAATCAGATTCTGGCTCGGGGTCAGCCGAATCTCGCCAGTGCCGTAATGTTCCGCCAGCGCGGCAACGCCGAGTAGGTGCGGTGCCGACAGCCGTCCGGTCGGGACGACGAGCCCGATATAGTTGAAGCCGGTTTGCCGTTGGCGAAAGAGGCCGACGTGATCGGTCTGGGCGGTATTGCGCGCATCCTGGCCTGCCGACAGGAGAGAACGGCCCAGACGCTGTTCCAGTTCACGCCGAAATTTTTCGATCCCCCAATCCTGGATGAGAAAAAACAGGCGTGACTTTTTACGATCCCGGCGTTGGCCGTGGTCACGAAAGAGGAGCGCAATCGCGCCGCACAGCGGAACGGCGTCGTGAGGTAGGATGAAGACGTCAAGCGCCTGGGCTGGCGTATAACCACCCGACCCCTGCTTCCCGCCGACGAAGACGTTGAAGCCCTGGACCTCGACCCCGGCGTTCTCTTTGATTGCCGGGACCAGACCCACATCTTGTGAGTCCGGAGCGGTGCAATTGTCCAGACAGGCCGAGATGGTGACCTTAAACTTGCGCGGTAGGTTCGTGTACTCCGGGTTGCGTAAGAACGCCTCAGTATAGTGTCGAGTGACGGGCGAGGCGTCAAACAACTCGTTGGGAGTCAGGCCGGCTGCCGGGCAGCCGGTCACGCCACGGATGTTGTTCAGGCCGGTCTGAAGCGAGACCAAGCCGACCCGTTCGAGCCGCTGCCACATCTCTGGTACATGCTCGATATGAAACCAGCGCAGTTGGATCTGCTGCCGGGTCGTCATATCAACAAAGCCCTTCCCGAATTCTTCACTCAGCGCCGCCAGGGTGCGAAACTGGGCTGCATTGCTGAGCCCGTTGCTCATCCGCAGTCGCATCATGAAATTGCCCGGCGTCTGGCGCCGAAAGAAGACGCCGGCGCCTTTGAGCCCCTCGATTTCGTGCTCGGACAGGGCTTTCCAGCCGTCTTGAATGGCGTGAGAGAGGCTGCTCAGGCCCGCCTCCTGCGCTGCTGTTGCCATGCGTTTCACCCTTGTCTGCGAACCGGCCTCATCCCAATCAGCTGGCGACTACCGGAGCGAGATCTTCCCCGACTGGCGCTGCTTTCTCGGCCAGGGCCTTTTCCAGATTGCGCTGCTCTTCCTCCTGAACCGCTTGCGGGAAGGTCACCAAAAACATACAGGCCGACGCCAGGACAACGGCACAGCCCAGAATCAAAAGACCCTGCTGGGTACTGAGACTTTCCGAGCGAAACAGGAAACCGGCGGCAACCGCCCCGGCGTTTCCGCCCGCGCCGACAATGCCGGCTACGCCGCCAAGTGCTTTTTTGTTGACAAAAGGAACGACCGCATAGGTCGCGCCTTCGGACATTTGGACAAACAGACTGAAGACGATCATGCTCATGATTGCCAGCGGTAAGACGCTCATCTGCGAGAAGACGACCAAGGCAATGCCTTCGGCCAGGAGGACGGCACCCATAAACCAGACCCGACCTCTGAGGCCGATCTTAACCGCGCAGATATCCGAGAATACGCCGCCCAGGGTCCGGGCAAAAATATTCATCAGACCGAACAGCCCGGCGATAATGCCTGCCGTTGCCAGATCGAGCTTGAAGAAGTCGTAGAAGTATAGAGCAGCAATATTGTTGATGGTCAGTTCAACGCCGAAACAAGCCGCGTATATGACAAACAGAGCCCACACCCGATAGTCTTTGGCCGCCAGCCAAAATGATGCTTTGGAACTGCCCTCGGCGGGGGGCAGCTCACCACGTGCGCGCAGTTCTGTATAATTGCCGTCCGGCGCATCCTGGGTACAAAAGTAATAGCCGATACCGGTCACAAACAGGACCGCGCCCGGTATGACCATTGCCAGCCGCCAGCCGAGCGACTCGCTGACACCAAAGAAGAGAATAGCGCCCAGGATGAGAGGCATGACCATTTGGGTGACCCCCCCACCCAGGTTCCCCCAGCCGGCAGTGGTGGCATTGGCTGTACCGACACAATTGGGGCCGAACATCATAGAGGTATGGTATTGCGTAATGACAAACGACGCGCCAATTGCGCCAATTGCCAGCCGAAAGAGTAGAAAGCTCTCATAGCTCTGCGCCAGGCCAATCCCCATAACCGGCAGTGAGCCGAGCAACAGCAACCAGGTATAGACCAGGCGCGAGCCGAAGCGGTCACACAGCGGGCCAATAATAATGCGAACGATAACGGTAATGGCGACCGAGGCGATAATGGTATTCCCGATCTGCGCCTTGGTCAGCATCAGGTCCTCACGGACCAGCGCCATCAGCGGCGCAATGCCAAACCAGCCAAAGAAACACAGAAAAAAGGCGAACCAAGTCATGTGAAAGGTCCGCATCTGCGGGGTTGCCAGACTGAACAGATCGATTTTCGTGGCTTTGTTTTTGACTTCCATATCGACGCCTGCCTCCTCCTGCTCACGATATCGGTGACACTTGAGGACACAGCAATTCACAGGCCAGAACGCAGGGGTGCATCGAGAAAACGCAGAAAAGGCAGCCTTTTCACGCCGGTACGCCCAAGTCCGGGCTGCGGAGGCCGGGGCGTGCCGTCAGTCGGACGAAGCGGGCGTGTTGTTCAGCCCGCAATATGCTCACTCAGCAACACGCCTTTGGCCGAAATCCCAAAAGGGATACTCCACGGTAATATGGTGTAGGTTGTGCTGTCTGTCGCCTCTCCGTCGAATGAACCGCCGGTGCACAGGGGAAGGTCCCGCCGGGCTTGTGATTTAATCTAATTTAAGGAATGTAAAGAGTTAACGCCTGTCATCACACGCTGAGAGGCATGGCAAGGAGAATCGCGTTCATGGGTCGGACAGAAAAAAATATATACGGAGGGCGAGACCCACGTGAGTTGCCAGCGTATGGTATCCCGGAGGCGGCTCACTATCTGCGGATTCCAGTCGCTACCCTCCGGACGTGGGTCTGTGGTCGGCACTATCCAACCCAGCAAGGGCTTCGACGCTTCAAACCGATCATAGCTCTTGCCGATACGGAGCGCTTCCTGTTGTCCTTCGTGAATCTCATTGAGGCGCATGTCCTCGCCGCTATTCGTCGTCATCATCGCGTCTCGTTCCCTAAAGTCAGAAGCGCGCTACGCTATCTCAATCAGTACTTTCCCTCCCCGCATCCACTGGCGGATCAACATTTTGAAACGAATGGATTAGATCTCTTCGTCGAACAGTTCGGAAACCTGATTGCCATTTCAGATGAAGGGCAGCTCAGCATGCGTGATATGCTGAAAGCCCACCTGCATCGGATCGAACGGGACGTATCCGGGCTGGCGATTAAGCTGTATCTATTCACCCGACGAGACGTCTCTGAGACCGCGCCCCGTGTCATCGTTGTTGACCCGCGCATCGCGTTTGGACGGCCGGTGGTAGTCGGCACCCGCATCTCAACCGAAGTCGTCTACCAACGATTCGAAGCCGGGGAGTCGATTGCCCGACTTGCGGATGACTATGGCCGCACGCCAGCAGAAATCGAAGAAGCGCTCCGCTGCGAGCACTACCGAGACGCGGCCTGAAGGGCCTACCTTTTTTCTCGACCAAAGCTTGGGAGACAAGGTCGTTGCGCAAGCACTCCGTCAGCAAGGATGTAGGGTCGAATTGCTCAAAGAGCACTTTGAGATCGATGTCCTGGATGAAGAATGGTTGCCTGAGGTGGGGCGGCGCGGCTGGCTGATCCTGACCAAGGACGATCGTATACGCAGACGGCCGGCCGAGCGTGAAGCGCTCATGCAGAGCGGGGCTCGCGCTTTCATTCTTCCCTCGGGCAATATGTCCGGTGAAGATATGGCTTCAGCTATTGCCAATGCCCTCCCGAAAATACAACGGTTCGTTACAAAAAATCCCCCGCTTTTCATTGCGCGCATATCCAAAGCAGGGGAAGTGTGGTTGTTGGACCCGCCACGCTCCACACGTGCAAAGAAGCGAAGAGAGAAATAGCGTTCTGGGAGTGTATCAGGGGACTTTTTCGGCAGGTTTGGTAATACGTGCGCGATGCCAGATGTCGGCATCACCACTGGCCTGACAGGCTGGGCAGGCCTCGTCCGGGGACTGGAGATAGCCCCGCCCATCGCACTGCCGACACAAGCCGTTCAGCAGGTAGAGCTTATAGTAGAAATCGGTCATATCGTGGACATTATGAAAGAACGATTTGATTTGTTCGACAATATGATCAGGGTAGAATGCCTGCTCTTTCATCGGGCCGTCCCTCTCTCGTTCAGCGTTGCATCATGCGCCACAACCAGACGGCCGCGATGAAGCATGCCCCCGAGGCGATTGCCGCGGGAGTGACAATGTCGCCCGCTCCGCCGAGATGGCCTTCAATCGCTTCGACCAGCAGCCACAACTGTACGAGTAACAGGACAACGACAAAAGCCGTGACCAACCCGAGCACCGAACTGCGCTGCTGGCGCAGTGTGGCGGAAGGTAGATTCATACCGCAGCCTAAACCTGCATGCCCGTCGCCCACACGCTGCCGTCCTTGACCTGAAGCTCGATGCGCGGCAGCGGACGTTTGGGCGGACCGGCCAGGGGCCGACCGTCTTCCAGCGCGAAGTAGCCCTCATGACAGGGGCAGTGGAACTGCTTTTTCTCCTTTTGATACAGGACCGGACAGAGTAAATGCGTACACTTCTGGCTGTACGCGACAAAGCGGTTCGCGGCGACCCGAACCAATAAACAGGGGTCGGTCTTGGTGGGATAAAAAAAGAGTTTAGCCTGTCCAATAGTGACATCCGATACCGCGGCAATACGGAGTGCCGTAAACTGTGCCGGACGCCAGCGCTGCCACCATTCTCGCAGTGCAACCAGTCCCGTGCCGAGAAAGAGCGCACTCGAAATAAAGGTCAGAAAAGTGGTGAAGGAACGCCGGGTCACATAGTGATCGTCTTCCCAATTAACGGGAAAATCTTCACGCCAACGGGGAATGCTATCAGGCATAGCTCTACGCTCTCATCTCTTTGGGCTGGTTTCTCTCACTCGCAGAAACTGGCCACATCAAACTCCATTTCATCCGGCGCCGTGTCACCAACCATGAGATGGACTTTTGTGGTTACGACTTGCCGCCCAAAGGTGAAGCGGTTGATAGGCTTTTCCTGACGCTTCTGCTCGATTTCTTCTTTGGTACCGAAGAATAATGCGCCGCTTGGACACACCGTGGCACACATGGGTTTGAGATCCGCTGAGGTGCGGTCGTAACACATGTCGCATTTCATCATTTGGTCCATCTCGCCCAGATAGCGTGGGACGCCAAAGGGGCAGGCCAGGACACAGTTCGAACAGCCGATACAGCGAGGCTGTAAAGCCGACTGGACGACGCCCTCGGCGGTTTGCTTAATTGCATCCGCCGGACACACGCGCGCACAGGTGGGATCCTCGCAGTGCATGCACACGGTCGGCGTGGTCTGCGGCGAACTCGAACGATCAACATAATCCAGGTGAATCATGGACACGCCCCGGTGCGACTCGCACTCGGCGCAGGCATGGACACAGGCCTGGCAGCCGATACAGCGGGAGGGGTCAATAAAGAATTCCATACTCAGACACCTGCTTTCACCTTACGTAGCCGAACGGCACAGACTTTGAACTCGGGAATTTTGGAGATGGGATCAAGCGCGCGATTGGTCACCCGATTGGCGGCCTGTTCGCCCGGCCAGTGATAGGGAATAAAGATCGTGTCAGGCCGAATCGTGCGCACGACCAGAGCCGGTAGCGTCACGGACGAACGTCGACTTTCGACACACACCATATCTCCGCTCTGAATGTCATGCTGTTCGGCTAGCCTGGGATGCAGCTCGATCTGTGGGCCCGGATATTGATCGACCAAGGGACCGATCCGACGGGTTTGGGTACCGCTCAAATACTGCGAGACCACCCGGCCACTGGTCATAATAATGGGATAGGTCGCGTCAACATCCTCGTCCGGCGGGCGGTAGGTCACCGGATGAAATTGGGCTTTGCCGTCGGGATGGGCGAACTCACCGCCTTCAAACAGGCGCGGTGTGCCCGGATGTTCCCGGCTCGGACACGGCCAGAAGACGCCGTTATGCTGCTCGATTTTGGTATAGTTCAGGCCGGCGTAATCAACCGGTCCGCCGGCCGAGGCCCGGCACAATTCACGAAACAGGTCTTCGGGCTCGGCATACGGAAAGAGCAGCTCTTTGCCGAGTCGATGAGCGATATCGACAATAATCTCCCAGTCGGCTCGGGCGTTCCCCGGCGGTGGGACGGCCCGACGAATGCGCACCACGCGGCCTTCACCGTTTGTGACTGTGCCTTCGTCTTCTTCCTGAAGCGATCCGGCCAGCACGACATCCGCATAGTGGGCCGTTTCTGACATGAACGGATCAATCGCGGCGTAGAACTCGAGTTTTTCAAGCGCAGCACGCGTCAACTTCGTATCCGGGAGTGAGACCAACGGGTTAAAGGATAAGGACAGCAGACCCTTGATCTGACCGGCATTGACGGCGTCCATCAGCTCGACCGCGGTCAGGCCGACATGGGGCAGCTCGGACTCGTTGACCTTCCAGGTTCGGGCTATTTCTTCCCGGTGCTGTGGGTTCTCAATATCGCGTCCGCCTGGCAACTGATTGCAGCGCTGCCCGTGCTCACGCCCGCCCTGTCCGTTGCCTTGGCCGGTAATCGTCCCGTAGCCGCAGCCTGGCTGCCCGATCCGGCCGGTTGCCAAGACCAGGTTAATACAGCTCAGGACGTTCTCCACCCCCTTGGTGTGATGCTCGATCCCACGGGCGTGTAGCAGCATCGACTTCTCGGCTTCAGCCCACATTTCAGCCGCACGCACTATACTGGCTGCGGGAACACCGCTGATCTCGGCGGTCATCTGTGGGGTGTACTCGGCCACTGCTTTCTGTACGGATTCAAAACCCTTGGTATGGGCGTCAATAAAATCGTGATCAATCCAGTCGTGCTCAATGAGCACATGCAGGATACCGTTCATGAGCGCACTGTCACGGCCAGGCCGTACGGGCAGAAACAAATCCGCAGTGCGGGCAATCGGCGTCATACGCGGGTCTATGGCAATAAACTTGGCGCCATTATCCCGCGCGCGCCACAGATAATCGGTCAGGATGGGAAAACACTCACCGATATTACTGCCGGTGACCAGAACGAGCTGGGTCAGCGGGATATCCGACCAGGGATTGGCGACCCGGTCGATACCGAAGGCCATCTTATTGGCCGCCCCAGCTGAGACCATACATAAACGGCCGTTGTAATCGATATTGGCCGTTTGGAGCGCGACGCGGGCGAATTTACCCATGAGATAGGCTTTTTCATTGGTCACCGACGCCCCGGACAAAACCGCAAACGCATCCTTGCCGTATGTGGCCTGAATGCGCTGGATGTGTTCGACCACCAGCGACAAGGCGTCATCCCAATCCGCCTCCCGAAATCCGTTGTCCGTCCGAATGAGGGGATGCAGCAAACGATCTGGATGGTTGTTCTGGAGATACCGCTTGACCCCTTTGGGACACAGCTTGCCCTGATTGACCGGAAAGTCTTCCCAGGGCTCAAAGCCAACCACTTTTTCGTTGTGGACTTTGAGCTGAATGCCACACTGGACGCCGCAGAAACAGCAATGCGTTTTGACAAGTCGGTCGGGCTCATGCTCCGCCAGCCAACCACCGGGGGGTTCATAGTTGAGATGCGGGCCGTACTGCTGAATCAGTTCCTGCTCGGATAACGGGGGGATCGCCATAAAACCCTTCCTAGGCAACGCTCGATGCACTTGGGGGTGACGGTTCTGCCGTGTCGGCGAACGGGTCGTCTGAGTACGGCATGGTCAGACCCTGATTCCGGGCCAGCAGACGGCGCCGACACGGGGGACAGACGTCTTGATAGTGGAGCGAGTGGTCAAGCTGGTACTGGAAATCCAACTCGCCCAGCACGTCTTTTAGATCATCAATCTGCATCTGGGAGGCGTACGGCTCTTTGCACACTTGACACAGGGCCTGTCGGTCGACCTGGGCGGCGCGTTTATAAAACGCTACCCCAAGCTGAGCCGGACGCTGGAAGATATGAAAGAATTTCCCAAAGGGCAGGTAGAGCAGCATGGCAATGACCGACGCGGCGTGGGTAATCGCAATAAACGTGAAACCGTGTCCATTAAGCCAGCGTGCGCTGACCGTCAGACCCAGCCCGGTGACCGCAACCAGAAACAGCAGCAGAATCGGCAGCACGTCATTGCCGAACTGCTGGAGTGAAATGGTCCCCGGTTCAGTCAGCCGACGTTGGATGGCCAGGCCCACCCCGACCAAAACCAGCACGGCGGAGATATTCAGCGCGTTAAAAGACAGAAACGCGGCTATGGAGTCCACCGAAAACTCCTGAACCTTCACTCCCAAAAAAATGACCTGATAGGTGTGGAGATCGTCCGCCGGCGTCTCAAAATGTAGCCAGCCAAAGACAAGCGGAAACGTAATCGCAAAGGCCAGCGTCCCGCCCCAGGACAGACAAACGTGCATCAGCCAGCGTACCCGACTCCGGTTGGCGATAAAGCGCTGGGTCGCAAAATTATCAAAGAGCTGCCGCCCCAACATGACCGAGTTGCGCAGTACCCCGCCCTGCCAAAAGAGCCGCCAGCCTTGATACCAATAGCGTTTGGTGGGTGGGCGTTGCAGCCAGACAGTATAGCGATAGGCCACCGCGGCGGCACAAAAAATAGACGCCATGGCATACGGCAGCAGCACCCAATCGAAATGGCGCAGGCTGTCTGAGCCGAGGATAATGAGGCCGGCAACACCGACCCCGGTCAGGGTGGCGATAATGCTGGCCGTGGGGTCTATCGTCGGGCGTTTCCGATGTGATTGGGAATGCTGGAGCCTCCTGGCGAGCCGCCCCCGGATTCCTGCGGTCCAGACGCTCGGGCCGGAAACTGTTTGCTTATGCCCGAAGGTCGGCGTCCGAGGATGGGTTGCAGCCGGCGGTATTGGCGGTGTTACTGTTGTCGAAGCGTCCACGCGTACTCCGTTCCGTCCTATGGGGTCAGCGTAGAGGTCAGCGTAACGAGAATCCGTCCGTTTGCCGCGCGTACCGGATAGGTCCGCACGGCGCCATCCTCGCTCAGACACTGACCCGTCTCCAGGTCGATCTTCCACATATGCAGCGGGCAGATCACTTTCCCGGAGCCGAGCAGCCCGTCGGCCAGGGGGCCGGCCTTATGCGGACACGCATTATCCGTGGCGAACAGATGCTCGTCGCGCTGACGGAACACGGCAATCGTTTTCCCGCCAAAGGTATACGCGCGCCCCTCGCCGAGTGGAATAAAGTCGATCGGGCCGAGGTCGATCTGGTCGGTTGAAGCTATTGGGTCGGTTGAGTTCATTGAGGCTATTGGGTCGGTTGAGTCCATTGGGGACCAAGCGTTTTGGGGACGACTGGGTTTCGGTGGTGTTTGCGTGATAGGGCTGTGGTTCATTGGATTGCTTCCTCTCCCTGGGTCTTCCTCCAGATCTCAGGCGGAGCCTCAACCGGCAGTGGGCCGGCGAACTGGGTGACGTTCCTGGGCCGGACGGCTTCCGTGGACCAGGGGTCCCGATAGGCCGCAACCGCCTTATCGATCTCGGCGTCCAAGCGCTCGCAGCTACCTTCCGTGTCGTCGATGAGGACTGCGCGCAGATGCTCAATGCCTACGCGTTCGGCGAAGCCATAGGTGCGTTCCAGGTATTTGGCATTCTCCCGGTAATACTGGATGAAGCGGCCCATATAGGTGAGGACCAGTTCGTGTCCTTCGACCGTACACAGCAGGTCGCCTTTGCGGACCGTCCCGCCAGCCGCCCCGCCGATGTAGATTTCCCACTTGTCGTCTCCAATGGCCACTGCGCCCAGGTCTTTGACGTAGGCTTCGGAGCAGTTGCGCGGACAGCCGGCGGTTGCCAGCTTCATTTTGTGGGGAGATTCAACGCCTTGGTAGCGTCGCTCGATCTTTTGTGCCAGGGCAATCGAGTCGCCCAATCCGTAGCGGCAGAAGTCGGTGCCCACGCAGCTCTTACAGGTCCGAAACGCTTTGGTATAGGCATGGCCACTTGGAATACCGAGGGCTTGCCACACCTTGGGCAGGTTTTCTTTGGTGATGCCTAACAGGTCGATACGTTGGCCGCCCGTGATTTTGACCATGCGGGCGTTGTACTGTTCCGCGACCTCGGCAATGCGTTTCAGTTCGGCCGGGGAGGTGACGCCGCCATAGATACGGGGGACCACGCTAAAGGTGCCGTCGTGCTGAATATTGGCGTGGACGCGGTCGTTGATAAACCGCGCGTCGCGCTCGTCTTCGTATTCGTCCGGCCAGAGAGATTTAAGCAGAGAGGCCAGACCGATCTTGCTGCCTGGGTCTTCTTTGCCACCCGCCAGTTCTCGAAAGACCGCGCTGACGCTTTTCAGTTGTTTTTCTCTGATGGCGGCGATGAGTTCCGGTTTCGGTAGCGGGACGCCGGGGACATAATAATGCTCGCTCGGGTCCTCGACAATCTCGCCCACATACGCCTCCAGGAGTTGGGCGACCAGGAGTTTGCAACTCCCGCAGCCGGCCCCGGCTTTGGTCTTGGCGCCGACCTGCATGACGGACGTACAGCCCTCGGTTTCAATCGCGGTGCGGATACAGCCTTTGGACACGCCATTACAGTTGCAAATCTGGGCTGCGTCCGGCAAATCAGCCGCAGCCAGCAGTGACGCGCCATTCGCCGGCCCAAAAAGGAGATCGGCCCGGCGTTCCGGTAGCGCGGTGTCTAGGCTGAACATCTGCATCAGCGTGCTGGCGGTGTCGGCTTCGCCGAGGAGAATCGCGCCGTGCAGCCGGTTGTCGCGAATAATCAGTTTTTTATACACGCCGCGGGCGGGCTCCCGGTAGATCACGACTTCATCGTCGGGCTCGGTTTTTTTGGTCTCGCCCATGGAGGCGAGTTCGACCCCCATGACCTTGAGTTTGGTCGCCAGCTTGGAGCCTTCATACCGAGACGCCGGATTCGTCTCGGTGATGACGTCGGCCAAGGTCCGGGCCTGGTCCCAGATCGGATCAACCAGCCCGTAGATGACACCACGGTGTTGGACACACTCGCCCACGGCAAAAATAGCGGGATCGCTCGTCCGCAGTTGGTCGTCACATATAATTCCACGCTCAACTGCCAGCCCGGAGTCGGTCGCAATTTCGACAATGGGGCGGATACCGGCGCTGACCACGACCATGTCGGTCTTAAGCGTAGACCCGTCTGTGAATTGCAGCCCGGTGACGTGGTCTTCCCCGAGAATATGGGTGGTGATTTTTCCGAGCAGAACAGGAATGCCCATCCGGCGTAAAGTCGTGTTCAACAGGTCGCCGGATTCCGGGTCGAGCTGCGCACTCATGGGTTGAGGCGCGGCTTCGAGTACGGTGACCTCGACCCCGTGGGTCAGCAGGCCGCGCGCCGCCTCAAGCCCAAGTAAGCCCCCGCCGATGACCGCAGCGCTCTGACGCTGTTTGGCATACGCGGCAATCTGCTCGCAGTCATCGATGGTCCGAAAGAGAAACGTACCCCGCTTCCCCATCCCATCCATAGGCGGCACAAACGGGCGTGAGCCCGTAGCGATAATGACTGTGTCATAGGGCTCTTCAATGCCCGCCGCGGCTGGGGCGCAGCCATCGAGCCCATAGGCCGGGGCGTCTGTCCGCATCGGCTGGCCGATAACGACGCGCCGCTCACGGTCGATCAGGGTCGCTTTTACGCCAGCATGGAGCTGGATGTTATGCTCTGCGTACCAGGCTAAGGGATTGAGGAAGGTATCCTCCATGGGCTGCGAGCCGTTCAGCACGTTGGACAGCAGGATGCGGTTGTAGTTGCCGTAGGGCTCGGCGCCGAACATGGTAATGGCAAAGCGGTCAGGGTCACGAGCCAGGATTTCCTCAACAATGCGCGCGCCCGCCATGCCGTTGCCAATCACCACAAGTCGCTCTTTTTGCGTACCGGCCATGTATGCGTCCTCCTCACAGCCGCCGACGAGGGACAGCCTGATGGGATGAGAATCAGCAAGATGCAGGCCAAACCTACAGGAATCAAACACGGCCCACTAAAAAAAGAAAAAAGGCGAGCCGGGAAAGGCGTTGACGGGCTCTGGGCAGGTAAGGAGGAACAAGGTGTGAGAAAACAAAACGATATGGAAGTGTTTGTAAAGCAGCAGAATGTTGGCTGAGCAACACGCTTTCGGGCACGGACGCCAAGTGATTGCCCCTACGAATCAGGAACAGGGGCGGGCTGGAATTCGGCGTAGGGGCAGGTCTGTCTTTTGGCCGCTGCCTGAAAAATAAACAGAGGGTTTGAGTTGGGGGTTGGAGGCCAGACCTCCCCAACCCCTAATTCCTAGCCCCTAATCTCCCGTCCTTAACTCCTTGTTATAAAAAGGAATTTCTCTTGAAACGCCCGTCTCGCAGCGTATCTGCCGGCGAGCCAGATCCTTGTTCGTCAGAGGCGAACGGTTTGGCATAGCATATGCTCTCTATCGGGATGGGACTCCTCCCGGCTGCAGGACAGGATCGTATATTTTTGGGAGCGCGAGCGCATGGCAGGCTTTGATGATTACGATACCGATGGATTTTACGATGAAATGTTTCTGCCTGACGGGGTCCCCCGGCCGGAAGCTGCCCTCTTGGCGCAGCTAATCAGCTCGCTGCCGGACGGCGAGATGAACCGCCGCCAGCAGGCCGCTGAACGTGCTCTGCTGCATATGGGCATTACCTTCAACGTCTATGGTGATTTTGACCACCGTCTGGCAGGAAGGGCTACGCCGCTCGATCAACAATCTGTCCGCCGACTGGGTTGAGCACGCCTTCGACAAGCTGGCGCTGCCGGACGACAACGCCAGCTTGCTGTTGCCTGCGCCCAACGGGGCGGACCGCGCGTAGGCAGGCGTTATTCCGGTGGCGGCTCTAGCAGACCGGGCAACCACGGGGGGTTGCCCCTACAGGCGAAACAATGCCTACGACACGCGTTGCGCGGTCACGGCCACATCAAGGACAGGGCTGCCGCCGCCGGCAACGACACCTTTCAACGGGGTCACATCGCTATAGTCCCGGCCCCAAGCGACAGTAATATGTTGGTCGGTGGGGATGATGTTGTTGGTGGGATCGAAATCTATCCAGTCCTGCCCAGGACAATACACCGATACCCAGGCGTGAGAAGCCGCGGCCCCCGTGAGCTGAGGCTGGTCGTCTGAGGCGGCGGTTCCGAGATAGCCGCTGACGTAGCGTGCGGCGATGCCGTGCGTGCGTAGACAGCCGATAGCCACATGCGCAAAATCCTGACAGACGCCCTGGCGGTGATCCAACACTTCACCGAGTGGCGTCGAGACGGTTGTGGCTTCGGGTTCGTAGGTAAACTCCTGATAGATGCGCTGAACGAGGTCGGCAACGGCTTCCAACAGCGGTCGGTCCGGCGTAAAAGACGGCGTCGCATACGCGGTCAACGCGGCACTGCTGTGGACCAGGGGGGAGTCGAGCAGGAATTGTCGCGCCTCGATGCCGGCGTGACTCGTGTCCTTGGAAACGGAGCGGCGGGTCTCTTCCCAGGTGGGAGAATCTCGAAGCGGTGGTGGAGCGGCTGGGGCGATCAGCACCTCACTCCGGGCGGTCACTGATAAACTGACATGGGATTCCTGAATGGTAAAATAGGTGACGTGATTGCCGAAAAAATCTTTCCGATCCTGATATGCTGCCGGCGACGGCTGAATGCGGAGCTGCCCGTGTTCACACTTTTGCCGCGGGGTGGAACGCGGGAGGAGGTGGGCCTCATTCTGGCACTGCGGCACCGACGCGTTATAGCGATATTCGGTAACGTGGGTGACGCGATAGCGTATCATCTCGAAGTCGAGCGCGTTGCGGTGAGCTGTTGCTGTACTTCAATATGGCTGAAATAGTCTCGGCTCAAGGTCTCCGACAGCGCGAGCAGGTGCGTGCTCAGACCGGCAAACAGTTGGCCCAGCGTCTCATCCATGTCTGCGTCCCAGGTGGATGTCGAGTAGCGTTCCAGATCTGTCACCCGTAAGGTTGTGAGCGTCTCCAAAATGATACGTTCTTCGGCGCTCCGGTGTGGCAGGGGCTTCTTGCGCGGCAGACTCAAGACTTGGTCCCGTATTTGTACGAGCTGGTAGCCGACTGAACGCGGATTGCTCTCGTCGAGCAGCAGCAGGTCCAACACGGCCCCGGCCTGGACGGCTGAGGCGTAGCGACGCCGATACGTCATCAGGCTGTCGGTCATGGCCAGCACCATATCCCAGACAACTTTTTCCGTCTCGTGTGGCAGCTCACAGCCCGTCCGCAAGAGGCTGAGCGTATACAGTGCCCGTTCCAGCCGCCGGCCGATTTCCATAAACCGGAATCCGTGGCCGCGAGCCATACTTTCGGTATTCAAACCGTTTACCGAGGCCAGTCCGATAATCAGGCCTTCCAGGCTTTCGAGCATCTCACTCAAAGACTTGACCTGTGGTAACTCGCGGTCAAGCCGGTTGATTGCCCGCCAGGCATCATCTGACAGCCGGTCGCGTGCGGCCTGTCCGGCGCGGACTACGGCGTTCAGATGGAAACGCAGACTCCCCGGCCGCGCAGCGTCCAGAATCGTCGCGAACAATTCCTGTTCGGCAACGGCCAGCCGCCGGCGCTCCCCGTATCCGATAAAACGCAGATAGGTCGCGGTGCTATGGGTGTGGGCGGAAAGAAAGGCCGATAGGGACGTATCATACCGGGCGGTCTCGGTATCCAATACTCGCTGGAGGACCTCGCGGAAGACGCGCGCCCCCCCGGCAGTGCGTTCGACATAGCGCCCGAGCCAGAACAGATTATCCGCCATCCGGCTGGGTACTTCTCCCCCGCTGCGCGTAATCGAGACGGCGTGCTCGGGCGCCGGGATGAGGCTGAACTGACTTTCCGGTTCTGAGGCGAGAATCCAGGTATCCTTACTCAGACCACCAGCCTGACCGGAGACGAGCCACCCGTCCGTGTCTGGTGCGACCCGCGTCAGCCCGCCCGGCATAGCCACATAGCCATCGTTTCGGGAGACCAGGAAACTGCGTAACACCATGGGGCGTGGCTCCAGGCGGTCTCCGATAAATACCGGCGTGGTGGACAAGGCCACCTGTTCCTGGCCGACAAAGCAATGGGGGCGGGCCCTGATGTTCTGAATAAGGCTGTCGCGTTCTTGGGCGCTCAACTGTGCGCCATAGACGGTTGTCGTACCGGGGAGAGGAAAGACGGGCTTGATGACCAGTTGTTCGATATGGTCCACGACATAGGCCAGAGCCTGTTCGTCACCGCACCACCAGGTCGGAACCGAGGCCAAGCGCAGGTCCTGGCCCAGCAATACTTTGGCGATCCGGGGCAGGTAGGCCATCAGTCCGGGATTTTCGAGCAGGCCGCTGCCCAGCGGATTGGCAACCATGACCGTGCCGTTTCTGACTGCCTGGAGCAGGCCGGGGGGGGCTAACAGCGATTCCCGCTGTAGTTCCAAAGGATCACAAAAAGTGTCATCTACCCGCCGGACGACCGCGCCGACCGGTTGCAGCCCGTCTACCGTCTTCAACCACAGCCGGCCATCCCGAACCGTTAAGTCATCTCCCTGGGCGAGGGTATAATCCAGATAGCTGGCCAAATAGGCATGTTCAAAATAGGTTTCGTTCTGCGGCCCTGGGGTGAGGAGCGCCGTCCGTGTCTGGGGGGTCGGGGTCAGGGCGGCTAAGGTCGACCGCAGGGTTCGGAAAAAGAGGGACAAGCGGTGGACCTGAGCGTCTCGATACAGGCTGGGCAGAATCCGTGCCAACACCAGCCGATTTTCCAGGGCGTAGCCGGCTCCGGACGGTGCCTGCGTCCGGTCATTCAGCACTCTGATGGTGCCATTGGGAGCCCTGGCGAGGTCAGCCGCGTAGAGACACAGATACGGGATCGGCGTGGGCAGCGCCCCGTGACAGGGGCGCAGAAAGCCGGGATGGGTATAGATCAACTCGGGCGGGAGCAGGCCGTCGTGAATGAGTTGTTGTGGACCATACAGGTCCGCGCCGATGAGATTGAGCAGCTCTGCCCGCTGGATAAGACCCTGTTCAATAATCCGCCACTCCTGGCTGGTGAGGAGGGCGGGGATAACGTCGAGTGCCCAGGGTCGTGTGCGTCCCTGGGGGTCCGTATAGACGTTGTAGGTCACGCCATTTTCGCGCAGAACCTGTTCGACTTCGTTCCGCCGGCGACTCAGCTCTGCGGGGCCCAGCGCATCGAAGGCGCGCAGAGCGTATTGCCAGTGGGGTCGGATAGTGCCTGGGGCTGAACACATTTCATCGAAGCGGGCTGATGACACGGGATAGTGTGCCAGTGTAGCGCCCCGAGCTGCATCTCGCTGAAAAGGGGTCTCCGCATAGGTAGACTCAGGCATAGCCCTTTCTCCTCATCCGATTGCCCATTATCGTATGTGCAGGCCGCCTGCTGGCCCCCTCACCCTAGCCCTCTCCCTCCAGGGGAGAGGGAATGCGTATCGTAGGGGCAACCCCCTGTGGTTGCCCCCTCTTCTCATTTGCATCACACGTCCAGGAGGGGAGCCACCCCAACCCCCAGCCACTCATCCTACACTTTTGCGGTATAGCGGTCGGTGTCATACACGCACTCCAAGTCCACGGTATTGAGCCCGCTGACGGCTTGGCTGAGGGGGACCATGCGGAGCTGGCAGGTCGGGCCAATGCCCTGCGCACTGACCATTTGTCCCCAGTCGCCGCGCCGCACGGCTTCGACCGCGGCTGAGCCGAACATGCGCCCCATAATCCGGTCCAGCGCAGACGGACTGCCGCCGCGCTGGCTATGGCCGATCACCAACTCGCGTGAATCAAAAGGTGTGTCGCGGCGAATGCGCCGGGCGAGTTGACTCCCGATGCCACCCAGACGTTCATGCCCGAAGGCATCCCGGCTGGCATCCAGGGTTACCACTCCTTCCTCGTCTGCGTGGGCGCCTTCGGCCGCCACAATTACCGCATAGCGGGGGTAGCGCCGATCCTGCTTGCCACGCGTGAGCCGTTGGGTCAGGAGTTCATAGACCCGCTCGTAGGCAAAGGGATACTCGGGGATAAGGACCAGGGTTGCGCCCCCGGCGACCGCGCTCCACAGGGCCAGATGGCCGGCATGCCGGCCCATGACCTCGACCACCTGTACCCAGTGGTGCGAGCCGGCCGGGGTGCGTGCTTGTTCAATGACAGAGGTGCAGTTGCGCAGCGCCGTATCAAACCCCAGGGTGTAGTCGGTGTGGCTGAGATCTTTATCAATGGTTTTCGGAATACCCACCACCGGACAGCCCTTTTCACTCAGCCGGTGCGCCACGCCCAAGGTGTCTTCTCCGCCCAAGGCGATCACGGCATCAAGACCAAGCCGGACGATATTGGTCCTGACTTCGTCTGACCGATCGTGCGCCCTTGTCTCGCCTGGCACAGTCACGCAAAACGGGTTGGTGCGCGACGAACCCAGATTGGTGCCGCCATCGCGGTCCCAGCGCCGGACCTGGTAATCCTCCAGCCGAACGACCTCGTCGATCCCGGCGTCGAGCAGACCGTGCCAACCATCGGGCAGTCCCATCACCTCCACGTCATGGGCGGTCGCACGATACACGATCGCCTTGAGGGCGGGGTTCAGGCCTGGGGCATCACCCCCTCCGGTTAACACGCCAATTCGTCGGATACGCATACTTCCCTCATCTCGTCATGGGTCACTCTGAAGACAGAGTAATAGGCGGCCTGATCTGCCGGGAACTCGATGCTGATGGGGATACGTGAAAAGACTAAAACTTGAGTGTGGTCTCGATATAGCCAAAATTGGCGCTGTCGTCGGGATAGATCTGATCCACGATGCTGTCGCCGAAGACATGGGCAAAAAAGGCGTTGACGTTAATGTGCTTGTTCAGATTATAGCTGAGACTGGTTTCGATAATCTGAAACAGATCGCGCTTGCCAAAGACCGGACGGCCGACAAAGCCGAAGCCGGCCTGACGGTCTTGAAGGGTGGCACCCGCGCCCTGGTACCACAGGTCATTCTTCTCGCTGACGCGGATATAGTGAAAGTCCGTACGCCAGACCAGCCCTTCGAGCGGACGCAGGATGAGTTGGAAAAAGATGTCCTCGTTATTCATCAGGTTGTAGAAGGTGGAAAACGAATACACCCGGGCGGTCGGTAGCATTTGAAAAAAGGTGTCGTGGTCGCTGTCGCTGGGGTCGTCGTCGCCCGAACTGCGGTTATACCCAATCCGGAACCAGGGCTTCCACGGCAATCCCTTGGGCTGCCAGCCGGCCTCGACGGCAAACGCCCAGCCGTGATGATCCTGCCGGCCCCAGTCGCCGCCCTGCACCACACCCCAGCCCATCAGGTCAATCGGACCGGCCCCGGTCGGCACGATATGAATCAGGTTGCCGCCGCCGGTGTTGATGGCCAGGTGTCGGTGGTCTGGGGGTGGCCGCCAGCTTGCCCCAGCGGTGACGGCGCCAGTTCGCCCTATGGCCGGCCGGTTATCGGTGGGCTGCAGGTTCCGCCCGTCGGCGTAATAGATATAGAATAGCCGGGCGTCGGTTGTTTTGGCAAACTCGGGCCGGGTCAGGTTAAAACTGGCGTACAGGATGTCGATATCGTCAATAGTCTTGTTGCCGGCCAGGTCAAAACCGGCCTGGGTCGGATGGGAGCCATGCAGCGTAAAATTGTAAGCGCCCCTGGTCCAGCTCAGGGTGAAGCCGTCATACGAACGTCCGACGTGGGACCAACCGAAAGGACCGAGCAGACGCTGGGAGACACGCATGCGTTTGATCCAGTCAATAGTCGGGTCCTTGCTCATCACCTCCGCACCTTCGGCGACCGAGAGCCGCCCGCCCCTCAGGCGAAGGCCGGGGATACCGAGCTGTTTCAGGGTCAGGTAGGCCTGTTTGAGAAACACGCTGGCGTCGTTTCGGCGGCGATTATGGGACAGATAGACCGGACCCAGACCAAAGGAGCCCTGCGGGGCGGGCGTGCTGGCGTCATCGGGCAGGCCCATCAGGGCCGTGTTCTGCGCTTCGAGATGCAGGTCGAACAGGTCCTGCCGCCATTTCAGACCCAGCTTGGCCACGGTGGCCGCATAGGCATACGACGAATCGCCCGAGGTGCCCTCAAACCAGTCCCAGAATTCACCCCGCGCGCGCAGGCTCGCAAAAACGGACAGCTTCGGGGAAATCTGGCTGACCGATACATCCGCCCGAAGCGGAGCCGGATAGACAGTCAGGAGCCATAGAGCGAGCAGCAGGAGACCTCCTTGTCGGATAGAGGCAGCGAGCTGCTGACAGGTCGTCCTGGCGCATCCTGTGGAACTGCTGCGGCCTTGGATCATTCTCTCCTCCTCGTCCATACGCTTTGCCCGGCGTTTCTATAGAACAGGCTAAGCAATGCTGGAGCCAAACACAGGAAAGGCAGAATATAGAGAAGCGAGCAGAAAAGTAAGTAGCACAAATGGCTATACATTTTTCCTGAATGGAGAGCGTAGCCAATCCGGACGTGTGTATCCCGAGATACCATTGGATTGTTGGTCTGGGTGCAGTGTTGTTCCTGTGGAGACAGGCGTGCTTGACCTGTATTGAGTAACTTGAGGCTCCTCAGCTTCCGGACAGGAGGGATCGTATTGAAAAAGGGAGGAGGGGCAGGGGCGGTCGGAGGGACGACCGCCCCCAGGGCAAACCAGAAGAGAGCGGAAGGAAGGGCAACTCTCTTCTGCAAGCTCAATCAAGAGCTCTGACTCACAGCCAGAATAGGTGCAGGAAGTATGCCAAACCGAAAGACAAAGAAAAGCCTTCTTTTTCAGTCTGGTCGGTGTGCCGTGCCCATCTTTACGGCACGTGTGTGGTGCTGTCTGCTGCTGAGACAACAGGTCAGCAGGTTACAGTCGAGTGCGCCGTTTGCGTTTTTCCCACGTTTTTATGGGTATTCTGTGATACGCCTGTTTGACGCGTTGCGGGTCAAGGTCGAGCTGCCTACACGTCCAGCGAAAAGATAAAGGCTCTTCACTCTCGTCTATAACCCAGGCCTGATCGCGCTCGTACTGTGGTTGCACGCCCTTGCTGCCCTGATACGCGGCCTCTCTCACAAAAAAGACGTCAATGAGCACGGCCCACCACAACTTCTGTCGTGGGCTTTCGCGAGGGGACGCCTGAGATATCTCGACGATTGGGTCGATGCTAAAGAAATTACTGGAGCCGTCCTCGGACCATGTGTAGTTTGCCGTCTCGGTCAACAATGTGAATATTTCCTTTCTGTGTGAGTATTGCGGAGAAGGGGGGCGACGAGGGGAATCGTCGCCTCCCAAGCAGAGAGAACAGGTAAAGGAGGGAAACCCGTTTCTCTCTTGCCACGTCTGTATGCGTATGTAAGCAGCATAAAGCATGCCATGGACACGGTGAGAAATGGCCGCGGATTTTTCTGAGTTCTTGTCTGCCGAGAGAGATACGTACTGCACGAGGAGATCACATTGTTGCCCATCTACCATAGTGGGCTCCTGCACACGCTTTTGACTTTGCCTGGTCTCACCGGATAAAGAAGGCATACTACTCACACCCAAGCCCTCTACTGGTCATACGCATATGCTGCCGCATGGACATTATCTGAGCGAACACCATTTTCTGGTTTTTTTACTGCAGATTCTGCTGTTGCTGGTGATGGCCCGTGGGTTTGGTGAGGTCTTGCGCTATTGGGGCCATCCGCCCGTTGTCGGGGAAATCCTGGTTGGCCTGCTCCTGGGTCCAACGCTGCTCGGTCGTCTCTCTCCCGAACTGTACCAGACTTTGTTCCCGCCAGACCCGATCCAGTTCACTATGCTGGAAACCGTTTCCTGGTTTGGTGTGCTCCTGCTCCTGCTTGAAACGGGCCTTGAGGTGGATGTGTCTGCGGCCTGGCAGCAGCGCGGCCCGGCCCTCCGTATCGGTATTATTGGCGTTGTCGTTCCCCTGGCCGTTGGGTTTCTCTTATCGCTCTTTCTGCCCGACGCCTATCTCGCCACCCCCGACCAGCGGCTGACCTTCGCCCTGTTTTTAGGCACGACCATGGCCATCAGTGCCATGGTCATTATCGCCCGCGTGTTGCACGACCTGGATTTGGTCAAGAGTGATCTGGGGCTCTTAACCCTGTGTGGCTATGCGGTCAACGATATTTTGGCCTGGGTGATTCTCAGCCTCGTCTTCGCCACTGCCGCGGCGGCCACGCTGAGTATCGGTTCGGTCCTGCTGCTGCTGGCAACCGCGGTCGGCTTTACCGCCTTTTGTCTCTCGCTGGGGCTGCGCCTGGTTGACCGAGCGCTGACCGGTCTGGTCACCCGCCTGCCGCACCAGCCTGGCGTGGTCCTGACCTTTGTGTGCTGCCTGGGGCTGCTGTGCGGGATTGTCACCCAATGGGTCGGACTGACTGGCCTGCTCGGATTTTTTCTGGCCGGGATCATGGCCGGAGACGCCGGAGCGCTTTCCGAACGGGTGCGGCAGATCCTCACCCAGATGGTCCACGCGATTTTTGTGCCGCTCTACTTTGCGACGATCGCCATCCAAATAGACTTCTTTGCACAGTTTGACGCCTTTCTCGTCCTTTTTGTGACCGTGGTCTCCATCGCCGGGAAGTATTTTGGGGCGTGGCTGGGAGCGCAACAAGCGGGGCTTTCGGCCGTGGACCGGGTTTCCATCGGCATTGCCTTTACCCCCAGTGGCGTGACGGGTATCGTGGTTGCCGCTGTAGCGGTGGAATACCAGATCATCACCATTCCGGTTTTCGTGTCCATCGTCCTCTCGGCGATTATCTCCTCCCTGATTGTCGGTCCCTGGCTGATGTGGTCCATTCGACGTCGGCCGACCATGCATATCGCCGAGCTGTTTATTCGCCGGGCCTTGATTCCGAATCTGACGGGCTTGACGCGCCAGGCAGTGATCCAGGAACTCTGTCAGGAAATGGCGGAACACCAGCCAGTCTTGGACCAGGAAACCGTATTTGCGGCGGTCCACGCTCGGGAGGAGTTGATGGGAACGGGCGTCGGGAGTGGGATTGCCATCCCGCATGCTCGTCTGGAAGCGCTCTCGAAACCCGTGCTTACCTGCGGACGTTCACCCGCTGGGGTCGATTGGGATGCCCCGGATGGGTTGCCCGTACAATTGGTCTTTCTGCTGCTCACACCTGTTCAGGACGAGGGTGCACAGCTACAGATTCTCGCGGCCCTTGCCCGGACCATGAGTGAAGAAGAGGTGCGGCAGAGCTTGGTGGAGGCCGAGGATGCGGGCGAACTATGGCGGCGCCTGTCCGATGTGCTCCGGTCGGCGGAGGCCCAGCTCGTGCCGCAACAACGGGCCTAGAGCGGTTTGCGATACATTATAGCCGCCGGTCCGCTTGCGTCATGCCGGACGGGGTCCGGCATCCAGTCCTTCGACTTCGCTTTGCTACGCTCAGGACAAACGGGGGGCGGGGGGCCTGGATTCCTGTTTGCACAGGAATGACGGACGGCTCCACAGCATCGGAATTTGCTCTAGTTTGTTGCGGGCTCAACAACGCCCAGGTGCCAGCGTGCAGTTCTACAGTAAATTATAGCGTTTCATCCGCTCCCGCAGGACATTGCGACTCACACCCAGCAGCCGGGCGGCCTGGACCTGATTATAGCGAGAGAGTTCAAGCGCCTTGCCGACAACAAGTTGCTCGGAACGAGCGAGGACATTCCCTGCGTGCTGGGCAAACAGCTCTTCCAGGGTTGCATTCAGGGCGGCTTCGGCGTTTGGTGGTGGGGAGATGGAGGCTGCCGGAGCACTGCTGGCGGGCAGGGTGAGATCTTCCTCGGTAACAACCGGGCCACGTGAGTACAACACCGTCTGGGCAATAACGTTCTCAAGCTCACGGACATTCCCCGGCCAGGAGTAGGCGAGGAGTTTCTTACTCGCGGCTGCAGAAAACTCTTGCGGGCCGTTTTTATTATCTTGAGTATGGAGTTGCAGGAGGTGCTTGGCGATGAGGAGGATGTCTTCACCCCGCTCCCGCAGCGGCGGGAGATTAATCGGTACGACATTGAGGCGATAGTATAAATCTTCACGAAACCGTCCATCTTGAAGCAGCGTTTCGAGGGCCTGGTTGGTCGCCGCAATAATCCGCACATTGATCTGCCGTGAGCGCCGTCCTCCCAGCCGGTAGATCTCGCGTTCTTGCAACACGCGCAGCAGCTTGGCCTGGAGGAGGGGGGGCATGTCCCCGATTTCGTCCAGGAAGAGTGTGCCGCCGTGGGCGAGTTCAAATTTTCCGGGACGTGACTCGACTGCCCCGGAAAAGGCACCGCGCTCATGGCCAAAGAGTTCGCTCTCCAGCAGGGAGTCCGGGATGGCAGCACAATTAATGGCCAGGAATGGTCCGTTGCTGCGTTGCGAATAGGTATGCAGGGCGTGGGCCACCAGCTCTTTGCCCGTCCCGCTCTCACCAGTAATCAAAATCGTAATATCACGCGCCGCGCTTTTTCCGATAATTTTATACACCTCCTGCATGGCCTGACTGTTCCCCAACATGGGTACGGCCTCGGGTGAGAGGGGTTCCGGCCGCGCTTCGTCCGGGGGAGAGGCGGGTTCCTCTGCGGGGGGGTGTTTTTGGAGGACGCGGGCGATCAACTGCTTGAGAGTTTCGACGTCAAACGGCTTGACCAGATAGTCATCCGCGTCCAGCGTGGTGGACCGGATGGCCGTTTCGGCTGAAACAAAAGCCGTCATCATGATGACGGGCAGGCTGGGCCGACGGCGCTTGATCTCTTCGAGGGTAGAGAGTCCGTCGCGGTTGGGCATGCGGACATCCATGAGGATGAGTCGCAAGGCCGGGTCGTCTATTTTTTCCAGCGCTTCGTTGCCGGAGAACGCCGACAGCAGTTCGTATTCCCGACCGAGGACGCGCCGGAAAGAATAGTGAACGTTCCGTTCATCATCAACAATAAGGATTTTTTCCATATGAGAGCGTTTCCCGCTAATCTCTGGCCCCCTCACCCTAGCCCTCTCCCACCAGGGGAGAGGGGATATGAACCCAACCCCTTATCCCTGACCCCCATTCCCCTTCCTTAGAGGGGGAGTCGGATGCACACCGTTGTGCCGGCTCCTGGCTGAGAGAAGAGGCGCAGGCGGCCGTTATGACCTTCAATAATGCGTTGCGATATGGACAGCCCCAGTCCGGTGCCCTCTTCTTTGGTCGTAAAAAACGGGTCAAAGAGCTGAGATCGCACCTCGGGTGAGATCCCGGCTCCCTGGTCGGCAATGGTGACCCGCAGGCTGCCGCCCCCAACGCCGATGTGCACGGTCAAGGTCCCGCCGTGGGGCATGGCCTGAATCGCGTTGAGCAAGAGGTTCAGGAACACCTGCTTGATCTGGGTCCCGTCAACCCAGGCCAGGGGGAGGTCGTTGGCCCAGTCTTTACGGATGACGATCCCCCGCACGCGCGCTTCCGGGCCGATCAACAGTAGGGTTTCTTCCATGATTTCCTGGAGGCGTTCGCGCTGAAAATGGGGTGGGCGCGGACGGGCGAATTCCAGAAACTGGTCCAGTAAGAGTTTGATGCGCTGCAACTCACCCTGGACAATACGGAGATCGTCCGAAAAGCCGTTGGTCGTTGTTCGATCCCGCGGATAGTCTTGGACCTGGTCCTGTGACATGGCGTAGATCAGCATGAGCACGGTATTCAGCGGGTTGCGCAGCTCATGGGCCAGCCCCGCGGACAGCTTGCCCAGAGCGGCCAATTTCTCAGACTGGCGGAGTTGTTCCCTGGCTTGCATTTCGTCCCGATAGAGGGTCGCATTTTCTATGGCAATGGCGGATTGACTGGCCAGCAGGGTCAGCAGCCGAACATCGCTATCCTCAAAGCAGCGTGGTTCGGTCGTATAGACATTCAGGACGCCGATAATGGCGGTTCTGGCCCGGAGTGGCACGGATAAGAGGGAACACAGTCCTTCACGGCGGGCCAGGTCCGCCACGCGGTAGCGGATTTCCTTGCGGACATCTGGCGTGTACAGCGGTCGGCCGGTCTTAATCACTTCCCCGGTCAGACTGGTGGCCACCTCACGCGCTGGCTGGGCAAGATAGGCTTCGCTGGCTCCCTCGGTGGCGGCCGGGCGCAGGGTGCCCTCTTCGGGGTCGAGCAGGAGGATAGAGGAGACGCGCACGGCCATAAGGCGCCGGGCCTGGGCAACAATACGCTGCAGCACCTCTTCCAATTGCAAGGTTGATGAGATCTCAGCTCCGATGGTGAATAGCGCTTCGAGCCGTTCTTCGAGATGTCCCTGGAGCGTATTCATCGTAATGCTCAGCGGAGAGTCTCAAGCGAGAGTGACTGTATCGAAACGTCGGACCGAATCGTCTGTGTCATAGCGACGCTCTCAATGGGACCGAGTGTGCAATCCATATCCCCACAGGCGGAGTGATTGGAGCGGAGCCGGGCGGGCGCTTCCCGCCCGGCTTTTCTGATTAGGCTTCCTCGGTGCTGAGACGCGGAACGGGTTCCGTTCGCATTGCGCGCTGGCTGGCCATGCCCAGGGTTGAGCCAGGGGAGAACATCTGCGAGGAGCCGTAGGCCACATTGCCATGTTCGCCAACATCCAGACCCTCGGACTCTTCGTCCGGCGAGACCCGGAGTCCCATGGTGGCCTTGATGATGCTGAACAGGATAAAGGCGAACGCAAAGGTAAAGATGCCAATGGCCACGATACCGATGATCTGACTGACGAGTTGCGCACCGCCGGCCAGGTTGCCGAAAATGCCGACCGCCAGGGTGCCCCAGATGCCACACACGAGGTGGACAGAGATGGCCCCAACCGGATCGTCGATCTTTATCTTGTCAAAGAACAGGACCGAGCCGACAACAATCGCACCCGCAATCAGCCCAATCAGCGTGGCTGACATGGCCGCCATTTGATCGGCGCCGGCAGTGATGCCGACCAATCCGGCCAGAATGCCGTTTAAGGCCATGGACAAATCCGGCTTTTGGAGGATGATCCAGGAGGTGAACATCGCCCCAAGACCACCGGCTGCGGCAGCAATACAGGTGGTAACCAGGGTTAAGGACACGAGATTGGGATCGCCGGACAGGACGGAGCCGCCATTAAATCCGAACCAGCCGAGCCACAGCAGGAAGACACCAATGGCGGCCAGCGGCATATTGCTGGGCAGGATGGGCCGAATACGGCCGTCCGCCATGTATTTCCCCATCCGGGGCCCCAGCAGCATGGCTCCGGCCAAGGCTCCCCAGCCACCCACCGAGTGGACAATGGTTGAGCCGGCAAAGTCATAAAAGGGTGTTTCCATCATATCCAGCCAGCCCGCACCCCATTTCCAACTGCCGGTGATGGGATACGAAACGGCGACGAAAATGGTCGCAAAAACCATGAAAGAGGATAACTTAATACGCTCGGCAACCGCGCCGGAGACAATGGTTGCCGCGGTCGCCGCAAACATGGCCTGAAAGAGAAAGTCCGTCCAATAGGTGTAGCCCTCACTGTACAGACTGGTCTGTGAGGCCACTTCGTCCGTCACCTCAACGCCAAACCCGGCAAAGGCCAGCCAACCGGCAGAATCCTCCGCAAATCCGGGATACATCAGGTTGAAGCCGCACAGCGCATAGGTCATCAACCCAATACAGATGACAAAGGTGTTTTTAAAGAGAATATTGACCGTGTTCTTGGACTGGGTCAGACCGGATTCGAGCGAGGCAAAACCCAGGTGCATGATGAACACCAGGGCCGCGGCGATCATCATCCATAAATTATGGGCGGTAAACAGGGCAAAGCCCTGTGAGGCGGCAAATTCCGCGTAATCCTTGTACTGTGGCGCGTCCTCGGCAAAGGCGAGCGGTGCCAGCAGCCCGATGCCCAGCGTAGCGAGTGATCCCAAAGCGAATAGACGTTTCATCCCAACCTCCTTATGTCGTGCAATGCTATTGCCCTCATGTGTGTCGAGATGCCCCGTATTGCCCCGTCGAAGTATTGAGTATGATAGTGCGATTGGCTCGATACTTCTGGAAAGAGTAAACGTGTCCAGCGTCTCAGAGCTATTGAAGGACACGTTTACTCTTTTTGTCCTGCCGGGGCTCCTTGCGATATTGCCCTCACAACATCAGAGCCCCGGCAGGAGTTGTCGTTCTGGCTAGATCGCGTCTGCTCCCCGCTCACCGGTTCGGATACGCACGACATCATCCATGGGCAGGATGAAGATCTTGCCATCACCGATCCGTCCGGTTCGGGCCGCGGCAATGATGGTATCCGCCACTTCGGCCGCCTTGTCATCATCGATCAAGATTTCAATCTTGACCTTGGGCAGGAAGTCCACCACATACTCCGCACCGCGATACAGTTCCGTATGCCCCTTTTGTCGACCAAAGCCCTTGACCTCGGTGATGGTCAAACCCTGGATGCCTGTTTTGGAGAGGGCTTCCTTGACCTCATCGAGCTTAAACGGCTTGATGATCGCCTCTATCTTCTTCATAGGAGCCTCCTTTGAGAGATTCGGCTACATGAGGTAGGCGAACTCCACAATCATCGAATTCTGGTCGTCCGAGTAGCCGCTACCGTCGTCGAACACATCTTTATTGGACCAGTCGTGGCGGAACTCCAAGCGAGCCTGCAAGTTCTCCGTCATCTGCCACTTGAAGGTGCCGGTGACTTCCCGGAGGTCCTGCTCAATACCGGTTCGATAGCCGTCCGGGTCGGAGAACCACTCGCCGCGCAGCGCAAAGGACCAGTCCGCCAGGCTCTCGTCCAGCAGGCCGCCGCCCAGGGTGACAATGCCTGACAGCCCAGTCCAGTCGGCGTCGTCTCCGCCCACCTGTTCCGAAGCCGTGCCGTAGTCGAAGTTGGCCAGCAGGTCCACGTTTTCCATGGGCGAATAGGTCAGGACGGTATCGAACACGCCACTCTTGGAGCTGCCGCTGTCGTCGTCCTCTGCTCCAAAGACGCCGTTGAAGGTCCAGGCCAGGTCACCAAGCTCCAGTCCCAAACTCCCGAGAAAGGTCTTGCCGTTGTTGTTATCCCGCACATTGTCCCAGCCGTTCACGACGCCGGCCGTCAGGCTGATATTGTCGTTCAGCGCCGTGGAGAACAGCACCCCGGTGTGGGTGAACGGAATGGCGTAGCCGAACATGAAGGAGCGCGACACATTGGGGTTATAGGGCGACTCGATCACCTCGCCGCCCAGCAGGGTGGCGAACTTCCCGAACTTCATCTCTATGCCGTTTCCGATGCCAAAGGTATAGGTCATATAGGCCTGTTGGACCTCAAAGTTGTGCGCCAAGCCGTTGCCGCAGTCCAGATTGATACGTCTGCTCTGATCGGCTCCGACCGGCTCGCCCGTCTCTGTTACAACAACCGGGTCGCCACCGGCAGAAATCCCCAGGGTCTCCCCAAAGGGCGCAGAGACCGGATATCCACCGGTGCCGCAGTCGGAACTGCCGCCCCAGTCAGACTGAATCAGGCCGGCGGTCTCACCGTAGTCCAGTACGGCATGGAAGCCGACCCCGCTCTCGGTTTCCTTGGACACTTCGAGCTGCAACAAGTCCATGGTGAAGTCGTTGTGGTTCTGGTCAAAGATGCGCATATTGTTGCTACCCGAGTCCGGGCTGTTGAAGTTGTAGTTATACGACCCATACATCAAGCCGCCAAACTGAAAACCGTTCAGACCCAGCAGACCGCCTTCCAGCGATTCGACCCGGTTGGTCAGGTCCATGATACCGTTCCCAGCCTCGCCATTCTCTCCAGCGTCTCCCTTGAGGCGGCTCACCTCGCCTTCCAACTCGTTAATTCGCTGCTGCATTTGCTGGAGCATGTCCTGCACATCAGGCGTGGCGGGCTCCTCCTCACCCGAGGCACCCACGCTCTCCCCTACCCCTAACACGGCTATGAGAGCCGCAACGCTGATAAATCCTTTCATGCACTACCCCCTTGATAAAAATGTATCCCTTGGATTCTGGTGGGACACTTCCGGTACATTTACTCAGCAAAGCTGATGCCAATTCCGTCCAAGGAGAAAACTGAGAGAAATCAGGCGGTTTTTTTGCTCTTGGGACAAGAGCATGCCCAGAAGAGCAGCAGTTGCCGACCAGACTGCCTAAACTCTGAACAGACGAAGTTGACACAGCCCCCGGCATGTCTGCTATGTGTCGTGTATCTGTCAGAAAAAGGCTGAAAGGAGAAAACAATGCCAAATGCAGATTTCGAAGTCCGCCAGCTTCTCAAGGCGTATCGCAAGGGCGTTATCTCGGATGCGCTGTTCGAGGAACAGATGGAGGAACTGTCCGGCGGCGGGACAGCGGCCTATACCTACAACGGGGTGAGTCATGCCACCGAGAAAGACATGATTCTGGCCTTACTGGACGAGTTCCGGTGTGGAGAAGACTTTGCCGCGGAATATCTCAACGGCTGGATTGAGGCCAGTGACGAAGCGTGTGTGCGGGGTGGCTTGCGGACCGTCCAGCAGCGTGAGGCTTTTCATGCCCACCTCTTGGAATCCCGGCTGCGCGAGCTGGGTGGGGACCCACAGTGTACAGTACCTGCCGAGCGGCGGGACAAAGAAATGCCTTTCTACTCGTCAAAAGAGAAAGGCGATGTGGAAAAGCTCCAATCCCTTGCCGAAGTGCTCAAAGACCCCGAGACCATTTTGAAGCCGCTGACCGATTCCATTGATCAGATTCAGGACGATCAGCAAACCAAAGCACTCCTGCAGACCATTATTGACGACGAAGTGTCGAGCATTAAATGGCTGCTGGATGCGTGTGAGACCATGAGCGCCCCCAAAGCGGCCTAGCCGCTCATTTGCTTACGGAGAGAGGGAGGGGTACGGGCAGCCTGCCCCTCCCTATATACCGTGCCTGCTCTGTCTGACGCCAGTTCAGCCTTCACGTCCGAGGATGTTTCCTCCGATGTTCTTCGCCCTCTGCTGCCCTGGCGTAAACAGCTGACGTCCTGCTGGCAGCATATCGTCGCCGGCGTTGCGCACGCGCCGGACCCGTCTGGAGCGGCGGTCAATCTGAGTCGCCTCCTAGAGCATGGCTGTGGGACGGGAGCCGTGCTCCCGTCCGCCGAGTTGTCTCGTGACCTGCTGTTTCTTCTGGGGGCCAGTCAGCATCTCTCGACTGTCTTGGTCCAGCAGGAACAGGACTGGGAAGCCGTCTTTTTGACCGATCACGCTGCTACGGAAAAATCGACCGCTACCCACCTTCAGGCGTGCCGTCCAGCCCTCCCGTGCGATCTGACTGAAAACGATTTTCTACATGGGCTGCGCGCCTACCGCAATCGTGAATATCTACGGATTGGAACGCGGGACCTGCTTGCCCGGGCCTCTCTTGAAGAGACGACCCGCGATTTGAGCGCCCTGGCCGATGCCGCCGTCCAGATTGCGTACGAATATACGCGGGCCAGAATGGAGCGGGACTACGGGGAAGCCTGTGTTGAAGAGGCGGGAGAAAAACGTCCAATTGCCTTCGTGGTGTTCGGCATGGGCAAGCTCGGGGGAGAAGAGCTGAATTTCAGTTCGGACATCGACCTCATCTATCTGTACGAATGTGATGCCGGCCTCACAACTGGCGGAAAAAAGGGCCCAATTGACACCCGGACCTATTTTACCGAGCTCGCCCAGCATCTCACCCAGGCTCTCAGCACCTCCGGGACTGGGGGCTTTGTCTTCCGGGTTGACCTCCGCCTGCGACCGGATGGGACGAACGGTCAGATTGTCAATTCTCTCGCAAACACGTTGTTGTATTATGAGTCCTGGGGCCAGACCTGGGAACGTCTGGCTCTGCTCAAGGCCCGGCCTGTTGCCGGAGAGCGAGCTCTCGGCGAGCGCTTTTTACGTGAAGTTACCCCGTTTATCCTGCGCCGCTACCTCGACTTCACCATGGTCGAGGATACCAAAGCGCTGAAGATGAAGATTGAGCGTTCGCTGCATCGGACCGACCGGGAGCGGTTGAACGTCAAGCTCGGGCGGGGCGGGATACGGGAAATCGAATTTGTGACTCAGGTCCTGCAACTCATCCATGCCGGAAAAGACCCGCGCGTCCTGGGACGGAACACCCTGGAGGTTCTTGACCGTCTGGTTGAGGGGACCTATATCGCGGCCGCAGACCGAGATGCGCTGGCAGCGGCCTACCGCTTCCTGCGTCAGGTCGAGCACAAGATACAAATGGTGCACGACCGCCAAACGCATACCCTGCCCGGCTCCGAAGACGAGCTGCGGGCCTTGGCGCGTCGCCTGCGGGTTGCGGGCCAGCCCGAAGCCGCAGGCGACGCACTCCCCGTTTTCCTGACGACCCTCCAAGAGCATACCCGAGCGGTCCACACGATTTTTCGCTCTCTGTTTCATGTTCCCGAAGGCAGCTCCGAGGCCGACGGAACCGAGGAGCAGGCAGCCATTGAAGCCCTGTTCGACGAGTTGCACGACCCTGAACGGACACAGCGACGCCTGGAACAGCTCGGGTTTCGTGAGCTGAGCCACACGTATGAGCGCCTGCGTCTGCTGCACGATGGCCCGTCGTACGCTCCGGCGTCGCCGCGGCGGCGCGCGCTGTTGTACGCCCTGGCCCCAACCCTCTTCCATGAAGTCTGTCGGTCGGCAGACCCTGACCGGGCCCTCGCCTCCATGGCGGATTTGCTCGCGTCGATTGGTGCGCGGTCGAGCTTTTTATCGCTCTTACGTGAGAATCCCCATACCCTCCGAACGCTCATCGGCCTGTTCGGCACCAGTTCCTATCTGTCCCGTATCTTTTTACGCCGGCCGGAATTGCTCGACAGCCTGGTTCGGGCCGACCTGGTCCATCTGTACAAGTCTCAAGAGCTGATGCGGGACGAGCTAATGGCGCGCATTACGGGGGCTCCGGAGCTTGAAGACCGCCTTGATATTCTGCGTCAATATCGGCATGAGGAGTTTCTGCGCATCGGCATTAACGACACCAACAGCCAGCTTGATTTCCCATCGGTGAGCGTCCAACTGTCATACTTGGCGGAGGCCTGTCTCCACGGGGCGTATGAGACCGCCCGCGCGGCGCTGTTGGAGAAATTAGGGCGGACAGACCTGCCTGGACGGATTGTTATTGTGGGCATGGGCAAATTGGGCGCGCGCGAATTAAACTATAATTCAGACCTCGATCTCATCTTCCTGTACGAATCGGGTTTCTCTTCTCCGACCGGACAGGGCGGGTCAGACCTCGCCGCACAAGAAATCTTTGCCAAGCTGGTCCAGCGCCTGATTTCGGTGCTCCAGGTCCAAACGCGTGAGGGCGCGGTGTATACAATTGATACCCGTTTGCGCCCCTCTGGCCGCGCGGGTTCTCTGGTGTCTTCGATAGCCGCCTTTACCCGCTATCATCAGACTCAGGCGCAACTGTGGGAACGGCAAGCGCTCATCAAGGCGCGCGCCGTCGCGGGCGATAGCGCCTTGGCCGCACGGGTTAATGCTTTGTTCGAGGACTACGTCTATAGCGAACCCATTCTGGCGACCGATGTGGCTGAGATTCAGCGCTTGCGTGGCCGGATGGAACTCGAATTGGCCGGAGAGACGAACGAGCGGTTTAATATCAAAACGGGCCGGGGTGGTCTGGTCGATGTTGAGTTTCTTGTGCAGATGCTGCAACTGCGCTATGGTCACCGCCTTCCCGCATTGCGGCATCGGGATACCCTCTCCACCCTGGACGCCCTGAGAGCTTGTCAGGTGCTCTCGCGTGAAGAGAGCCGGCTGCTCAAGCGCGGCTACCAGTTCTTGCGCCGGCTCGAGAACCGACTCCGGATTGAACGCGACCAGCCGGTTGAGGCGCTGGAGCGGAACGCCGAGCAGTTGACGGCCCTGGCCCGGCGGATGGGCTACGAAGGAGCCGACGCCGGCTCGCGTGTCTTGGCCGAGTACCACCGCCAGCGGGAAGCGATTCGGGCGTGTTACAGTCGTCTGTTTGAAAAGGAACAGGGAGAGCCGCATGAGCGACAAGCCGGAACAACCGCCTCCTGAAGAGGCCATGACTGAAGAGAGCTTTGCCGCCCTGCTCGAACAGGAACAGACCGGACCGGCGCTGAGCAGCGGCCAGGTGGTGAAGGGCCGCGTCATCCTCATCAGCGCAGATAGCGTCTTCATTGATGTTCGGGATAAAGGGGAGGGGATTATTGACCGGGCCGAGCTCGAAAACGAGCAGGGTGAGTTTGATATTACAGTCGGAGACGAGGTGGAAGCCACCGTGCTCTCAACCGAGGGAGAACTCCGACTGTCCCGCAAACTGCTCAAGGGCGCGCAAGCCCGCCAGCGCTTAGCCCTCGCCGTGGAGAATAGCTTGCCGGTGGAAGGTACGGTCACGCGGGAGACCAAAGGAGGCTACGAAGTGACGGTCGCCGGGATGCGGGCCTTTTGTCCCTTCTCTCAGATGAGCCTCCACCGGCCCGATTCCCCAGAGGACTTTCTCAACCAAACGTTTGAGTTCTATGTCACGCAGTTCAGCGAGCGGAATATTGTTCTTTCTCGTCGCCGACTCCTCGAAGAGCAGGCCGAGCGCGCCGCAGAAGAGACGCGGCAGAAGCTGTTTCCGGGGGCAGTCCTGCCGGGAACAGTGGACTCGCTGACCAATTTTGGCGCGTTTATCGATCTGGGCGGCGTGCAAGGATTGGTGCATATCTCCGAGATTAGCCACTCCCGGCTGGGAACGCCGGCCGATCACCTGAGCGTGGGCGAAGCGGTCACAGTCAAAGTGCTCAGCGTGGACGCGGAAACCGGCAAGGTTGGGCTGAGTCTGAAAGCCCTGGAAGATGATCCCTGGAGTACAGTCAGCGCGCAACTGCGTGAACGGCAGGTGGTGACCGGTCGTCTGATTCGGATGACGGATTTCGGCGTCTTTGTCGAACTGATCCCCGGCGTTGACGGGCTGCTGCACGTGAGCGAAATCCCCCGCAGCCAACAGGGCGTGATAAAAGAGGCGACCGCGACCAACCAGGAAGTGACCGTTCTTATCCTCTCAATTGACCCTGAGGAGCGGCGGGTTGCTCTGGCCCTGGCTCCAGAGGGGCTCGCTCCGGGCGATCACGCCGAGGAACTGGAGCTGACGGCCGGAACGATCCTGACCGGCACGGTTGAGCGGGTTGAGTCGTTCGGGCTATTTGTCCGGCTCGGCCCTGGGCAGACCGGCCTGATTCCCAACGCGGAGATGGGAACGCCGCGTGGCACCGATCACCGCAAAGAGTTTCTGCCTGGCACTGAGGTGAAGGTCGCCGTTCTGGCAGTCGAAGAAGAGGGGAAGCGCATCCGCCTGTCCCGCACCAAGGTCAGTGCGCACGAAGAGCAGGCGGAAACCCAGGCATATCTGGCTTCAAGCCAACAAGGGCAGGGGTTTGGGCTCAGCCTGGGCGATCTGTTGCAGCAGAGTAAACGGAAAAAATAGGCAGTCCCGGCGAGTTCCCTGCCTACGCAGGCTGTGAGAGGCTGGCACGCAGCCGCCGTACGCCCTCGCCCGGCCCGCCCGGCGCGCCAAAGATGGCGGAACCGGCCACCAGCAGAGAGGCTCCCGCAGCCACAACCGCCGGCGCCGTGGTCGGATCAATGCCGCCGTCAATCTCAATCGCCGCCTGGGCCCCGCGTTCCTGTAACAGCCGCTGGAGGCGACGGACTTTGTGCGTGCTCGAAGCAATAAAGCGCTGCCCGCCAAACCCAGGGTTCACGCTCATAATGAGAACCTGATCGAGCATATCGATCACTTCTTCGAGGCAGGCAATTGAGGTGCTGGGGTTGAGTACGACACCGGCCTGCTTGTCGAGCTGTTTGATCTGCTCAACGGTCCGGTGCAGATGCGGGCAGGCTTCCTGATGCACCAGGATGATATCCGCGCCGGCACTGGCAAAATCGGCGATATACCGTTCGGGCTCAACAATCATCAAGTGGACATCGAGTGGCAGGCTGGTGCTCTTGCGGGCGGCCTCGACAACCAGCGGACCAATGGTGATGTTGGGCACAAAACGGCCATCCATCACATCGACGTGGATACGGTCTGCTCCGGCCTGCTCGACCTCGGCAATTTGTTGGCCGAGATACCGAAAGTCGGCGGAGAGAATCGAGGGGAAAATCTGGACCATGATTGATTATGATTTATGGGATTAGGAGATTGCTATTGCAAAGAAAAGACATACCACAGCAGATATAGTATGACTACGGAATGAACGAAGCCACCGCCCGTATCAAGATCAATACGCTACGCTGGTGGTTGAATATGCCCGGACGTTTCGGCCTCGTTGGCTTGTGCTGGAAAACGTGATTCACATGCGTCCCTGGTCACGCTACGGGGAGTTGAAACGGTCTCTTCAAGCTCTTGGCTATCACCTTCAGGAACATGTCCTGGATGCTGCTGACTTGGGTGTCGCACAGACACGGCGGCGTTTATTCCTGGTGGGAGACCGCAAGGAAGAGCCACCCTCGGAAATTCCAGGGCGGCGGGGACGGCGCAAATCGGCAAAGGCAATGCCTCCTCCGCTTCCGAATTTGGCAGTGATATTTGAAAGCGGGCATTCACATGCAGATAGCGGATCGCATCGTGGCGATAAAAGGGTGGACTGGTCCATAAGGCAGCCGGAGACTTTCCGCTTTTAGAGATAAATGGTTCGGGCAGTTCGAGGCCAAGGTAGTATGGCAGTGGCCCCGGCTGAGTCTGAACGTAGTCACATACAGCTTGACACTGTACGAGAGCCCAGCGGAGTGCGTTTTGACCTTGTGAGAAGTCCTTGCAGCGGAACTGCTTGTTGGCTGCGACTTCCTGCGTGAGCCCAAACGTCTGTTCAAATTCGCTGGAAAGCTCGTCTGGCAGCTCGATAACTGCACCGCGTTCGGTTCCCTGGTTGCTTTCCACCGAAGCAATGTGAACTTGGCTATTGGGCCTCGCTGCTTCCTCCAAAGAGAAGGCATTTTCAGCATCGGAACTGTCAAATGCCCCCTGCCATATCTCATTATCACTCTCTGGTGAACGCATCGCTGCAATACGATCCGCAAGTATGGGCAGCAGCGCTTCGTTCACAGCACGAAAACGATCCTGTTCCACATGATCCTTGCCGACTGCTTCAACTGACAGTCGAGCAAGCAATCTGCCGACATCTTTTCCTCGTTCCTGAGCATTCGAAGATGTCGTCGCCAAGCTGAAGATTGCCGAAACCGTATCGGCTGTTGCGTCTGATACTCGTTTTTCCCAGTTGAGAATCGCAGCAATCTGCTGCTGCTGATGGAAGAAATCGTTTATTTCCTCGACGAGCTTATCCGGGTCCTTGAGGTCTCCATTATTAGTCTTCTCGATAAGCCCCGACGACTGTTCCAATGAAAGATGAACCGCTCCCAGAATGATGTTGCGGCTGATCCGGCGTGTGGAGATATTAACCCGGCGGAGATCAAGTCCAAGCCAATCGTCCCCCTGTTCTCCATCGTTGTATACTCTGATTCCATCCCGGTAGACCCTGACCCCGCCCGTATCGTCAAGATATCCAGTCAGTAATTGAACAGTTGGATATCGCGAGTCAGGGTGCAACCGTGGCCGAAGCGCGGGGAAATTTGAAAGAGGCGTTGGAGTTGTTTTTCGAGACGGCCTCAACAACCGAAATTCAGCAGCGGCTGCACGCGGAAGTGGAGTCGTAGGTTGGGTTAGCGCAGCGTAATCCAACAGGGGTGGCGGGTGGGTGAGGGCCGAAGTGGGGACGGGGGATGCCAAAAGTTAGGGACGCGATAAGGCTCATGGGGAGAATCGCTGTGAAATACGCCACCCTCATCGAAAGAACCGACAACGGCTACTCTGCCTACGTGCCTGATTTACCCGGCTGTATCGCTGCCGCAGACACAAGAACCGAAGTGGAAGAACTAATCCGCGAAGCTATCATTCTCCACCTCGAATCCCTCCACGAATACGGCGACCCAATCCCCGAACCGTACACGACCGCTACCCTCATTGAGATCTCACCTTTCTACAATCAGTCGAGATAGTGGAGCGTACCCCGCCCGGCTTACTCCACGGTTTCGTATTCGTCAGGCAGATTCCGGGGCTGGTACCGGTTGGTCGGATTGGCCATACGCTCGAACACGCTGGCGTGAATCTTTGCGCCCTCTGGAATCCTGCGGGTGCGCTGGCCGCGGAATTTCCAGAAACCGGTAAACGACTGATGTCGCGTGTCATGCGGGTCGGGCCGGTATTGTGCAAGCCGGGCGGAGTCCACCCGCAGTCCCTGCCGCACGGCCTTGTCCAGCATCCAATGCAAGGCGATATTTGACAGGCCACGTTCGTCGTACCATCCGCCCACGTCAGAATGAACGCCGGCAAACCAGACCTGCTCGATGGTCTGTCTCTCCCGAACGGTGTCCTCGTCCCACAGGCACGGTTGGAAATCCTTTCGCCTCTCGTCAATGGCTAACGCATGGTAGCCATATCTGACTTCGGGATTCAGCTTAGCGTCGTGAAAGCGTTTGCCCGCGTTCAGCGCCAATGACTCGACCGTGTCCCACACGCCGATGAAGTGGACCGGACAGGGCCGGCCGAAAACCGTGCGAAAGCCCTGGGCGAGTGTGTCATTATCGGGCGTGTTATAGACCTTTGAGGCGTACTCCACCAGATTATAGGAATCCGCCCTGAGCAACCCGCATTTATAGAGCATCCCGGCTAGAGCCGTTTTCATGCTGCTGTAGCGAGGCGATAACCGGCGTGGCGGAAATAATTGGCACACTCCGTAGGGGAGACGGCAGCCAGGGCCGGGCTCACCGCCGCCCACAAGCTCGCCACCGTCCGCGGGGCGACCGCGCGCAGGCGGGCTTTGAGTTTCGCAAAGACCTGCTCGATGGGATTGAAGTCCGGGCTGTACGGGGGCAGATAGAGCAGTTGTGCGCCGACGGCTTCAACCGCTTGGCGGACCCCGGCCACTTTATGACAGGCCAGATTGTCTAGGACGACGCAGTCGCCCGGCTGGAGGGTGGGGGCGAGGACTTGTTCAACATACGCCACAAAGGCGGGGCCATCGACCGGACCGTCGAGGACAGCGGGGGCGGTGAGCTGGTGGGCGCGGAGCGCGGCAATGAGCGTCGTCGTTTGCCAATGGCCGTGGGGGACTTTCGCCACGAGGCGCGTCCCGCGCCGACTCCGGCCATAGCGACGGGTCATCTTTGTCTGCAGAGCGGTCTCGTCTAGGAAGACGAGCCGCTGTCCGTCCCACTGCGGGGCCTGCCTCCGCCAGTGCTGCCGGGCCACCATGACATCAGGCCGATCTTGTTCGGCGGCGTGCAGGACTTTTTTTTACGGTCAGGCCAAGACGCCGGACGGCCCGCCAGACCGTGGTGAGCCCAACGGACACGCCCAAGGCCGTGCGCAATTCGGCCAGCGTCGCGTCGGGCTGCGCCGCGATGAGGGCTTCGAGTTGCTGGCGATACGGCGCTAGGAGCGGAGCCTGATACTGGGTCCGGTGCCTAGGGGCCACCTGGCCGCTCGCCCGGTAGCGCTGCATCAGCCGCCGTACCCAAGCCGGACTCACCCGATACTTGTGGGCCACCTCGGCGGTCGGGAGGCCCGCCTCCCGATCCGCCACTACCCGCTCCCGCAGGTCCAATGAATACGCTTGCATATGGCCTCCTGGCGACTGCCACCCTAACACTCTTGCTTCCCGACCGCTACACTACGGTGGAAACTGCTCTAGGGCGCGCACGGTGAACGCGCCGCGGCTGAAGCCGAAGAGGTAGGCCCGGTCTCCAGGTTCAAAACTGCCCATCAGGGAGCGGTAGGCATCCTCAACGTTCTTTTGCAGCCCGGTACCGGTGGCCTGGTCGCTGAGGGAGCGCAGGGCGCCGTCCTCTTCATGGTATTCCCAGCCGCCAGTCCCCACACCGGGGTCGTAATACACGACTTGGTAGTCATTTTTGACTGCCAGCACATAGGTTGCTACCACGTTTGTGTTGTTGCGGCCGTACTCGTTGCCGGTTCCGTCACAGCAGATGACAATATTCTTCATGCTCCCTCCTAGCGTGTCTTTACTCTGTCTGCAGACCCCAACAGGCAAAGGAGCCCAAGGCAATAGCCTGCGGCGTAAAGGGGGGCGTGAGGGGCAGAGTGTAGACCGTGGGCGCGGTCGTGGCAGGTTGTGTAGCCGCGTCGGGAAGGTGGCCGGTGAATGTCAGCAGCGCCCCGTCCGGAGCGAGTAGGGGGTGAGAGGCGGCGTACTGGTCAAAAAATGAAACCTGGAGCGTTTGCTCTCTGCTCGGCAGAAACCGGATCAATTCCTGGCTTTCTCCGGTTGTTCGGTCATACCGATGCCACCTGAGCTGGCTGTGTTGTACGTCTACGCTCAGATAAACCAGGCTGGTCCCCTGTGGAGTCCACAGGAATCCCGCGACTGGCGTTTCAAGCAGGGTCGTAACCTGGCCGGTGGACAAGTCGAGCATATACAGTGCGGGAGAGAGCAGTGAGTTCTGGCGTTGGGTACTGCTAAAGACAAGCGCCTGTCCGTCCGGTGACCACAGCGCCGCGGTCATGCCGCTGACCCGGCTAATTGGAGCGCTCTGTCCACTCTGGACATCGAACAGGCGTAAGGTCTGGCCGCCATCGGCTCCCCGTTCCACGTAGGTGAGTAACTCACCATCTGGGGACCAGACCGGAACGCGGAACGTCCCCGTATTGGCGCTGACCTCTCGCACAACGCTTCCTGTTGCGGCCTCAAGCAGCACAACCCGCCCGGTTTCGTTGTCGCCCACGTGCGCTGCTACCAGCTGCCCCTGCGGAGCCCATGACCAGAAGAGCGGCGCGCCGGTGAGCAGGGTGCGGGTCTTGCCGGGCTGGGCTATACCCATCGTTTCTAACGCAAGCTGACGGTCGCCGCGCTGCACCAGGACGGTAAACATGTCCGCCTGGGGTGACCAGTTGCCATAAATCGGAGCACCTTGCCCCAGGTTGGCCCGCTCCCAGGACTCCACGCCATCGGCGGCAACCGTATACACGCTGGCCGGCCCGTCTTCACCCTGTCGGGCAAAGCAGGCGAGCTGTTGACTGTCCGGCGACCAGGTTGGCCAGGAATAGGTCACGGAAGGTGGAGCAGGTTGCGACTCCGGGTCCTGAGGGACCTGTGGAGGATACTGCGCTTGCTGGTCCTGCCAATTCCAGGTGAGCTGGCGGGTCGTGTCTGACGGGAAGCGGCGTACAAAAATTTGCCCGTCCGGTCCAATATATGCGAGCTGACTGTTCTGAGCTGCTGGACGGCTTTCACTCACGCTTGGCCCCCTCCCACATCAGGACGGGCTTTTTCTGGCCGCGTTTCCGTCTCAAAAGGATATACATGGCACCGGGTCCGCCATCGTGGGTCCGGGCGGTGGAAAAGGCCAACACCATCTTCGCCAGCCGGCCTCGGGTGAGCCACTGTTTCATCTTGTCCTTGAGGATCGGGAATTGACCAGGAGAGTTCTTGCCGCGTCCATGAATGACGAGGACGCAGCGGATACCGGCCTGGGTGGTCCGGTTGAGGAACTGCTCCAACTCGGGCTTGGCCTCGTCCGCCTTCATCCCGTGCAGGTCCAAGGCCGCCTGACGCGCAAATTTTCCTTGTCTCAGCTTGCGGACCAAGCCCGTATCCAGGCCAACGACACAGCCCTCGACATACTCGTCGGTATCCGTGACATCGAAGTCGCTCCGCCCGGCGACCAGATCGTATAACTCGGTGATGGCCTCGTTCTCGCTGTCTTGCGGAGACCGGCTGGAGAGGGCGGGTGGGGGGGTGCTGACCCGCGCGTCCAATTTGAGCCGGGTGACGTCCTGCATGGCCCGCTGGAAAAGGTCCGCGGGACTTTCCTCAGTCTTTTCAACTGGATTGGGCGCACTTCTGGGGGAAGCCGCTGTGGTTGCAGCCCGCTCGACGATGGACGATTTGAGCGTTTTTTTGAGTTGGCGAAAAGGCATATTGAAGCCCGCCATGGCTCCGTATGGTACACGGGAAACACCCCGAGGACAAGCAACCGGAGGGGAGGGTGAGACGACACCCTGCGTTGCCTGCTCCAGTCGCCTGCGTGTATAATCGTAGTCTATGCGGGGGTGGAGGGGGCAGGCATGGATGCTGATGGGCATCCTGGCGGGGTGCAGTGCGACAACGCGGCCGGTTCAGCCCGTTCGGTTTTTCGCAGCCGCCCCAGTGGCTCCTGTCATTAGTCCCTTTCAGTCCACGTCCGAACCCTTGCCCACTCTTCCAGCATCTCCCGTCACTACGCCTCTTCATCCTCTGCCTGAGTCCTCGACAGAGCTTGCGGCGGCCCCGGTTGTTACTCCTCTCCAGCCCGTGCCTGCGTCACTGCCTGCTGCTTCTGTGGCTCCTGTAGTCCCTCCTCTCCATGACATGCCTGAACCACTGACCGATCCGAAGAGTCGGTCCGTCTCGCCGCCGTCCGATCCAGGAACCGTGGTGCCGTTTGAACCACAGCCGGTGGTTCGTCCCTCCCGTTTTGTGCAGACCGGCATCGCCTCATGGTATGGGCCGGGATTCCACGGCAAGCGAACGGCAAACGGCGAAATCTATGACCAGAACGCCCTGACCGCTGCCCATCGGAGCCTGCCGCTGGGAACCCAGGTGATGGTGACCAACCTTGAGAATGAGGGGGCGATTGAAGTCCGCATCAACGACCGGGGGCCATTTGTGGAAGGGCGTATCATTGACCTGTCTCTGGCAGCGGCAAAAAGCATTGACGTGTATGCCCCAGGGACTGCGCTGGTGCGAATCGAGGTGCTGTCCGCTCCGACTCCCCGGCTTGCGGTCTTGTACGCCGCCCAGGTCGGCTCTTACACCGATGCGGACAAAGCGTCGAACCTGAAGCAGGCGTTAACACAACACTTCTCGTCAGTGTATATCAGTCCGTTGTCAAGCGGACGGTTTCGATACTACCAGGTCCGTCTCGGACCGTTCACCGAACGTGTCCAGGCCGAGCGCCAAGCCCGTTCCGCGGCCCGGGCCGGCCTGCAAAGCGTGGTGGTCGAAGAAGACGACCGCTGGGCTGAGTGGTAGCGCCCCGTGTCAACGCTCGCTCTCGGTCTCGTTTTGAATCCAGTCCACATAGTCGGTGGTCCCGGCGAGAACGGGCAGCGCGATAATCTCGGGAAGGTCGTACGAATGGAGGGTGCGGACACGCGCCGCCAGGGCCTCAAAGAGACGCGCCTGGGTCTTGATGACCAGCTGCCATTCCCGGTCGTCCGCAATGCGCCCCTCCCAGCGATAGAGCGACCGCACCGGGCTGGTTACATTCACACAGGCGGCGAGGCGTTCCTCTAGCAGGGTCGTGGCAATGGTCTCGGCTTCCTGCTCGGAGCCGACCGTGACCAGGACAACGATGGCTGGCGTCACGGCAGCGCCCTCGCCTCCGCCCCGGAGCGGTGCAGACGTCGGCGTAGCGCGCCGGCGGTGACGCGATATTTGAACGCCTTACGGCCATTGATAAACAGCACGGGAATGTCCTGGCCAAAGCGGGCTTCGAGTTCCGGCTGAGCTGAAATATCGATTTCCGTTACGGTGAAAGCCATATCGGCCTGGACCTCGGCCACAATCGCCTTCATGTCGTCACATAAGCAGCAGCCCGGACGAGAATAGAGAGTCAGCGAGGGTGTCATGCTTCCTCTTTTATCAGGGAGGTGGCCGGTGTGGGCGTGAGGTCTGACAAGTTTTCTATTTTGACCTGGGTGACATGGTGGTTGTCGGTTTTGAGGACGGTCATGCGTAGCGCGTCATACTCAAACATCTCATTGACCTCGGGGATACGCCCGAGCCATTTATTGATGAAGCCACCCACGCTGGTATAGTCATTCCCCTCGGGCAGCTCAAACTCGTTAATGTGATCGTTGACATCGGCAATAGAAAGGGCCGCGTTGACGATATAGGTCTGATTGGAGACTTTTTCAATATCGTGGTTCTCGCTGTCGTGCTCGTCCTGAATTTCTCCAACCAACTCCTCAAGAATGTCTTCCATGGTGACGAGGCCGGCCGTACTGCCAAACTCATCCACCACTATGGCAATATGCACCTTGCGGCGTTGAAACTCCCGCAGCAGGTCGTCGATCGGCTTCGTCTCCGGTACAAAGAACGCGGGCCGGAGGAGGTCACGCAGAATGATCAGGTCCCGATGTTCCATGAGGGTAATGAGATCCTTGGCATGCACAACTCCAATGATATTGTCGAGTGAATCTTCATACACCGGTATCCGGCTATAGCCGCCCTCAACCAGCAGATTGACCAGAGCACTGCGGGAGGAGGTGACCTCAATAGCGGCGATAGTGGTCCGGGGGACCATGATCTCCCGCACGCTGGTCTCCCCAAACTCAAAGACGTTCTCAATCAGCTCGTGCTCCTCTTCCTCGATCGTGCCGCCCTCGCGGCCCTGCTCAAGCAGGAAGCGCAGCTCTTCGCCCGAGTGATAGTGTTCCGCTTCGCTCGCCGGCCGAAGGCCAAAGAGTCGCAGCACCTGGTTGGCGGTCCAGTTGAGGGCCACAATCGCCGGAGAAAAGATGAGATAAAAAAACCGCAGCGGAAAGGCGACGGCGAGCGTTGTTGACTGGGAATGCTGGATGGCGAGCGCCTTGGGGGCCAGTTCGCCAAAGACAATAAGAAGAAAGGTGAGCAGGATAAAGGCAACCGGCAGGGCGATACTGTGCGCCAAATCCGGGTCGGCTTCCAGGCCGACCAGGTGCATAAATTCAATAATGAGTTTGGCCACAATCGGCTCCCCGATCCAGCCCAACCCCAGAGAAGTCAGGGTAATGCCAAGCTGGATCGTCGACAGGGAGGCATCAAGATGAGAGATGAGATACTGACCCATCTTGGCCGTTCGGCTGCCGGCCTGAACGAGGAGTTCGATCTGGGACGCGCGAACCTTGATGATTGCAAACTCTGCCGCGACAAAAAAGGCGTTGACCAGGACCAGCAGGAGTGTGATGAGCAGACCGAGGGCGGGACTCTCCATGCGTGCGCTTCACACCTCCCGGCTGGCTGGGGGAAGCCGCAGTTGAGTCTCTGACCATGGGTCATCAGATGGAGGGTCGTCCATACAGAGATAAAGCATAATACGAGTTGGCCTTGGATTGCAAGTAGGAATCGGGCCGGTCTTAGTGCACGGTGGTGTTTTCACTGAGAAAACGCTGAATCTCGGCGGGGGACAGACCGGTCCAGCACTCGGCCACGGCTACGGCCGCCTGGACCGAAAAACGCTCATTCTCACCAATGATTTCCCGTGTTACCGGATAACACCGGACGGGGCTCTGGAGCTGAAGGCCGCTCTTCTCGGCTCTCCACGCAGAACGGTGCAGCAGCAGCGGCGGCGTGGGTAAGGACGCGATGACATCCTGGAGCAGGGGATCATCTCCATCGATCACAAACTGACAACTGGCTCCGGCCGCGAGGCATAGTGCCCGCATTTCATCCTGGAGCGTGTGCAACTCTTCGACATCGGTACTATAGCTCGGCGTCAGGGTTGTCAGGATGGCGATGTCGGGGGTCACCGTTCGGACCAGCTGCTGCATATCGCCCCGATGACGGACGCCGAATTCGAGCACGAGGATGTCGGGCGCCTCGGTATTGAAGAGCGCGGTCCAGACCGCCCGGACGAAGCCGCGTACGAGGTCCCGCAGACGGACTGAAGCCAATTCAATGTTGAGGATCGCAAGGGGCAGGCCAATATCGGTATTGTAGGAACGGGGATTGGGCTGGACCCGGTACCGCTGGGCTAAGAGCTCGGTCACAATGCGCTTGATAACGGTCTTGCCGTGGCTGCCGGCGATGGCAATCACCCTGGGATTTCTCCGCCACAGACGCAGACGGGCGAGGGTTTGCAATGTCAGGACGGCGAAGCGCCGGAGGAGCTGATAGGAATAGGGTCCTTTGGGGCCCTTTGGGTCAGACTCAATAGACCCAACAGACCCAACAGACCCAACAGACTCAATAGACCCAATAGACCCAATAGACCCAATAGACCCAATAGACCCAATAGACCCAACAGACTCAACAGACTCAATAGACTCAACTGGCCGGCTTGCGCGGTGCTGAGTGAGCTGGACCCGGCGCGTAGCTGCCGGACTGAAGTACGCGCTGAGACGCTCGAAGGCGGTGGTAATATCGTCCGGCCTGCGTCCGAAGTTCAGCCGGATATGGGCCTCGCCGCTGGGCCCAAAGGCAATGCCGGGGACAACGGCGACCTTCGCTTTTTCCAGAATATCGTAGGCGAGGGCGTGTGAATCACGGGCGTGGGCAACCACGTCTTTCAGCCGGGGAAAGACAAAATAGGCCCCTTCGGGTTTCTGGTAGTCAAACACGTGTGAGAGCCGGTCGAGATGGGTGAGCGTCAGGTCGCGGCGCTGCTTAAACGCCTGCCGAAAGGTCGTAATATGTTCCTGTCCGTATTCGAGCGCCGCCAGGGCAGCATACTGCGATACAACCGGCGCACAGGTCACCAGGGCGTCGTGCACCTTGAGAATTTCTTGGACGTTCCGGGCATCGGAATGGAGGTAGCCGACCCGCCAGCCCGTCATCCCATAGGCTTTGGAGAAGGTAAAAATCCGCACAATGTGCTGCCGGACATCAGCGACCTGAGCCGGACTGAAATACGCTTCTGGCGTGTAGACAAAATCCTTATAGGCCTCATCAATAATCAGAAAGAGATCATGCCGTTCGGCCAGCGCAATCAGGGCGCGCGTTTCCGCTTCCGAGAAGACCGTCCCGGTTGGATTGTTGGGGTTGCAGTACAGGATCGCTCGCGTGTGTGGCGACAGGCAGGACTCGAACGCCTCTTCATCAAAGGCAAAATTCTGTTCCTCGCGGAGCGGGGCGAAGCGCGGGGTACAGCCGGCGATGCGGACGACCTCCTGGTAGGAGGCATAGCTGGGTGAGGAAAGAATGATCTCATCTCCCGGCTGAGTGAGGGCCAGCAGTGTTGCGGCAAGGGCCTCAATCGAGCCGCTGGAAACAATAATCTCCTGGTCCGGGTCGTAGTGCATGCCTTCTCGCAGCAGCGACTCGGCAATACATTCGCGCAGTTGGGGTAAGCCAGGGGTCAGCGAGTAGGTAGCGCACTCGCCCTCGGCGATTTTTTGCTGGACAAAGGCTTTGATCGGTTCGGGCGTATCAAAGCTGGGGATGCCCTGGGCCAGAGAGACCACGTCCGGCACCCGGCTGGCCGCCAGTTCCATCGCCTTGATGGGCGATAGCTTGACGTTGGCCGTGCGTGCAAATGCTCGGTTCTGCCCCCCGCCTCCACGAGCCACAATCAGTCCAGTCCTTTCAGCCCCTTGTCAGCGGTACGGTATCCAGACGCCCAGCCCTTTGCAATGGAGTGGCGGATTAGGATATATCCCGAGACAGGCAGTGTCACCACAGGAGGGGATCGTATGAGTGAGCGCTTTTTTTCCGAAGAAGAAATCCGTGAGATGGGCAAACGCACCGTGGACCGTTTAACGGAAGCTATTGACGCCGGGGATGCCGAGCAGGCCAAGAAGATTGCGAACCGCATGTATAATGAATTCCTCGGGATGCACGATCTGTACCGGAACTGGACGACCGCGACGCTGAGCGAGGTAGGGAAACGCTTTGGCGATGCGGTGCTGGAAGAGATCATGACGGCCGGCGTGAAAGCCTGGTGGCTGCCGAATCTGGAAAAAATGCCACAGGACCCCCAAGAGCTGCCCCGGAAGATCAAGATGTTTGTGGCCGGTCTGCGGGGCCATCTTCAGCCCATGCATATTGAAGAGGATGAGGACAAGGTCGTTATTCAGATGCGGCCCTGTGGCAGTGGGGGACGCATGGTCCTCGAAGGCAAATACGAGGGACCTGACGCCTTTCATACGGTGGAAAAGCCGCAGCGGATGACCTATAACCGCGCTGACTTCCCCGTGTACTGTGCCCATGAGCCGCCGATGGAGTTGGTCGACATCGAAAAAAACGGAAAACCTTTTGTGGTGGTCGAGCCGGCCGCCGTGCTCGGAAAAGAGCACTGTTCTTTTATTATTTATAAAGACCCGGACAAAGTCCCGGAGAAATATTACGAACGGCTCGGCCTCAAGAAACCGGACTAGGCCGGTTGTGAGGAGTAGACATGCTCGTTGCTGGAGTTGGTCTCTCAAAACAACACGACACCGAACAGGCCACGCGGGAAGCGGCCCAGGCGGCCTTGAGTCAGGCGGGGGGCGACCACGCCGACTTTGCCCTGGTCTTTGCCACCGCCCACCACGGGGCCGGGTACGGGCGCGTCCTGCGTACGGTCCGCGCTGAAACGCAGGCCAGTCAGGTTGTCGGCTGTAGTGCCGGTGGCGTGCTGACCACGGCTGGAGAAGTGGAACGCGCGCCGGGGGTTGCGGTCTTGGCCGTGCGGTCGGACACCTTGTCCGCCCAGCGCTTTTTTGTTCCTCAACTGCGCGGCCGGGCACGGACGGTTGGCCAGGAGGTCGTGTCCAGCCTCACGCCTCACCTCGGTCCCGAAAATCTGGGGCTTGTCTTCCCCGACACGTATAATTTCGACTCCCAGGCGTTCTTTGACGGGATCGCCGAAGGCGGGCTCGCGGACGTGCCTTTTGTTGGCGGCGGGGCGTCTGAGGACGGGAGTGTGGGTGAGACCTTCCAGTTATGTGGAGACACGGTCAGTAGTGACGCAGTCAGTGGCGCGCTGCTGAGCGGCCAATTCACCTATACCATTGGTATCACCCAGGCCTGCCAACCGGTGAGCCCCGTGCATCGGGTGACGAAAGCCCACAACAATCTCATTCTTGAGCTTGACGGCAGGCCAGCGTTTGAGGTCTTTGCCGAATGCGTGAGTCCCCAACTCCGCGAGGACCTGCGTCGTGCCGCGGCGTATATCTTCGTTGGCCTGCCGGTCGACGCCGAACGCCAGCATATTGCCCCTGGCGAATACGTGGTGCGGAATCTCGTCGGCTTTGATCCGGAGCGCGGGATTATTGCGGTGGCGGACCAGATCGTCGAAGGCCAGAAGCTGGTCTTCACCTTACGCGACGGGAACGGCGCACGGACCGACCTGAAACGGGAGCTGGAAGCGCAGGACCGGAGCTGGCAGCATAGCCGCCCGGCATTTGGTCTCTATTTCAACTGTGTGGGACGTGGCAGCGGGCTCTACGGGATTCCCGATATCGATTCTTCTTATCTCAACCAATACCTGGCCGATGTGCCGGTTATCGGGTTTTTTACCGGCTGCGAGATCGCCCCCGTGCAGCGCCAAGCCATCGTCCACCAGTACTCCGGTGTCCTTGTCCTCGTTGGCGAAAAGCAGCTGCACTAAGGCAGTCTGGGGTCAAAACGGGAATAAATTCCCGAAAAATCCCTCGTCGTCGCTTGAGGCGACCGGCTCGTCTTCGTCGTCGTCCATAAAGCCCTTGAACGGGTTATACTTCGAGAGCAGCCCCGGCTTGGTAATGGTTTCTCCCGCCCCAGGGTCAATGTCACGGGCTCTGCCATACGTTGGCGTTGCGGTCTGAAACTGTCCCGGCTCCTGAAGATAGGTGACGCCCAGGTCGCGGTCATCATCACAGCAGCCTCTGCTAAACGGCAGCCAGGAGCAGGATGCTCCGAACACGATCAGGCTCGCGCACAAGACCGCGCGGATATACGTTGGTGCCTTCACATTACAGAAATTCGAGAAGTGGCTCACTGTACAATCTTTTCCAGTACGGTTCTCTCTCGGGTTTCGGCCGGGAATCTCCCAGGCGCTATTTCAGCCGAACTGCCGTTCCAGTCGCGACCAGCAGCAACATGCCTTTTCCTCCGCCGCTGATTTCGCTGTAATCCATATCGACGCCGACAACCGCATCGGCACCGAGCTGCGAGGCTTGCTCCGCGAGTTCTTCCAGACAGGTGTCTTTGGCTTGCCGTAGCGCCTTTTGGTGGGTCCCGCTTCGACCGCCAAAAAAGTCTCGCAGGCCACCCAGCATATCCCGAAAGACGTTGATACCCAAAACGCACTCGGCGCTGACAATGCCAAGCGCTTCCTGAATGGTGCGACCCGGAACTGCGGGGGTCGTGGTCATATTGTTTCTGGCAATCGGCATAGACGGCTTCCGCTAGGTTGTAGTCTCACGGCGGTTATACATAACTGGAAAATTCTCCGGCCACTACCACACCGCACGCGCATTCTCTTCCCGGATGGTTTCTTATCAAGAAAATCAGAACGGTGAGACCTCGGGCGGCGGCCCGAACAAAACACGCAGGGCGATGTCGGCCAGGAGGAAGAAGAGGGCGATGACAATGAGGGTGTTTTCGAGCGGGTGGAGGAGGACTTTCCGGCCGCCCCGGATGTGGGAAGTGAGTTCGTCAAACGTCGGGTTGAGGCTGCCGCCCGTTCCTTCGGCCAGGGCGTGCAGCAATGGCCGGTTGGGTTGTTGCTGGCGATATTCCCTCAACGCACCATCCACTTCTTGTCCAACCAGAACCGTCTGACTCCGCTGATTCAGAATCGTATTGCCTCTGCGTTTGACAATGGTAACGGGGACGTTGCCCGTGTAGCGGGCGGGCAGGACGGCTTCGGAGATACGCGGGGCGACCGGCATGAGGGTCAGGGTCTCACTCCGGGTTCCGCTGGCCAGGCGGACCTGGAGGATGCTGTCATCGGTATTGTCAAAGGATTCGACCCGGAGGATCGTGCGTTCGCCACGCTTGGTCGCGCTCAGTCGATAATCCAGCGGGGTTTCATTCCGCATGGCCCAGCGAACCGCCTGAGACCAGAATTTCCCGAAGCGTTCCCAGCGTATCCAATCTCCTGAGCCGGCGCCGCTCGGATCAAACGGCACGACGACGACCTTGCCCAGACCGTACTGCCAGGTGGCCAGGAGCGGGTCCCGTTCGCCGTGGACGTCGGTATAGAGCTGGACGTTCGCCCGCTTCTTGGGCTTGGTCAGCATATACTCGTCCAGGGCCGGGAAGTCGGACAGGCCGCGTAAAATCTGTCCCCGAACGTCGACCTGGGGGACGATATCCTTGGGACCTTCGTCTTCCTGACCTTGCTGGCGCAGGGTCTGACGGGTGTCCCGCACCAGGAGTTGGGGCAGCATGGTGGCGTCTTCAACATGGTAGAAACGCCCGCCTGTTTTTTCAGACATATACGACAGCAGTTGCAGGTTGACGGTATCGCTCCCAATCCGAATGGTCGTAATCGAGATCTGGCGCTGGGCAATGGTTTTAATCAAGGGATAATGATCGTTCGGGCTGCGGTTGGTATCGCCATCCGTGAGCAAAATAATATGCCGAATGGACCGCCGACTGCGACTCAGTTGATCGGCCGCGGCTTCCAGGGCGTTATAGAAATCCGTCCCGCCGCCATACCGAAGGCGCCCGATGCGACCCCGCAGCGTTGCGCGATTCTGTGACAGCCGCCTTAGTGCGGACAGGGCATAGGCTTCTGAGTCAAAGGCAATGGCACCCGCCAGATCGGTATTTTTGAGTTGACCCAGGACGGCGATGGCCGCCTTCTGCGCATACTCCATCTTTTGGCCGTCGTGCAGACCGCGCACGCGGCTGTTATAGCCCATGCTGTTCGAGCGGTCGATCAACAGAAAGAGGGCGATCGGAATCCGCTTCTTTTTCTGCGGACGCTGCTCGTGAAAGGAGACCGGCAAGAGACGTTCGATGGCGGAGTTTTGATAGTCGAGCGTCCCAAACGTCCGCGCTCCGCCGGCCATGAGAAAGCCCCCTCCAAAGTCGCGCACATAGCGCTCAATAGCGGTCATCTGCCGCGCGGTTACGTCTTTACGGCCGATGTCGTCAAAGACCACGCTATTATAATCGAGCAGCCGGGGCAGACTGGTTGGCAGCCCCTCGGGGCGCCGGAACTCGATGTCTACTTCCTTGAGCTGCAGGGCCCGCGCCAGATGGGTCTTTGGATTGTCGGTAATGACCAGGGCACGCGTTTTCCCGGCAACCGCCAGGCTGGTACTCTGGCTGTTGTTCCCGGCGATGGTATCGGCGTCCGTCTGCACCTCGGCTCGCAGCAGATAGTTGCCGCGCTGAAGGATTTGAGCGGGGATCTCCAGAACCGACAGGCCGGGCTCCAGACTCACCGTTTGACGGGTCAGGAGTTGATCGTCGGCATAGATGTCGGCTCTGCCCGGAACAGGCTGGCCATGGCCGTTGCGCACAACGAGGCGCATATCAAATACGCTGCCCTCACGAGCCAGCGGCGGAACTACAAACTTTTCCAGGGAGACTTCGGCCTGCTGTCCGCCGGGGGGAATGACCGGATAAATGGCGATGCCCATCTGACGGGCCGCGGCGACGGTCTGGCGGGCCACGCCCGTTGTCTCATTGCCGTCGGTCAGGAGGAGCAGGCGTTTTTCCGCCCCCTCGGGATACAGGGCAAAGGAGCGTTCGAGCGCTTGCGCGATATTGGTGCTTGTTGCGCGGTCAGGCGACGGCAGCGATTCGGGCAAGGTCGCCTGGGTCGCCGGACCGGGGGCGAGAACGAGCTGGGTATCGGTTGCAAATGAGAGGATGGCAAGTTCATCTTGTGCGGAAAGCGCCGCTTTGAGCTGTCCCAGATAGGTCTGCATCCAGGTTCGGGCTACTGCGGCCATACTGTCTGAGGTATCAACCGCCGCTACAACGGCTAAGCGCTGATCGGATAGAATGGTCTGATGGCTCAGACCGGCCAGGGCCAGAATAATCAGGAGCGCGGCCACCGTCCGCAGCAGCGTTGCGCCCAGGAGCACACCTCGCCGAGAGCGGCCGCGTAAGGGCAGCCACAGCAAAGGTAGCAGCAGCAGGAGCCACAAGAACTTCGGCGACAGAATCGTGTATGCCTGGCCAAAAATTTCAGCCGTCATCACACACCCTCCAGTGGAGAGCGCCACAAGGCGTAGAGCCACTCGGCAAAAAGCAACAGCGCGGCCAGCCAGTATAGATTCTGGCCAAATTCGACCGGAATTTGCTGTACGGCTTTGGATGAGGTCTGGACTCCCGGCGACACGGCTGGTTGCACCGTGCCCGTATCGTCCCCGGTCTGGCGGCCAATGTCGGATTCGGCTTCGTCAAAAAGATTGGCGTACAGCTCCGCCTGATAGCTCACAGTCTCAACCCGATAGATGCCCACTCGATCGAGCGACACGGTGTCGGCTTCAAGAACCTGAACTTCAGTCTGAGGCGTGGAGAGGCGTGCGCCGTCAAGGGGAGCGTCTGTGGGGAGAAAGAACACGTCTCCGGCGGGCAACAGGTGGGGGTCGAGCGGGTTGGGCGGGCGCAGCCAGCGCAGGGCGTTGAGAAAGAGGACGAGCAGGGTCAGATTGTCCGAGTCGGTCAGATTTCCCGCACCGAGATCAAAGGCCAGACAGACAATACGGTGACCGTTCCTCTCTCCCGTCAGGGCAAGCGGGATCTCGCCGTGGCTGGTCTTTGAGGAAATAAGGACCTGAGCCCAGGAGGGGAGGGCGAGAATACGGGCCTGCTTGAACGGCAGGGCCTCAACGTACTGCAGATTATGTAAAATTTCGTGCTCGTCGTTCCAGTCCAGAATCGTCAGGTCTGCGGCCTCGGTCAGCACGGGAAAGAGCGAGTTTTCAACCGGGGGAAAGATGTAGAGGCTATTGGCGGGGACGGCCTCGTCGGGAACAAATTGGTGGAACAGGACTACGTCCTGTTCGTCCACTTGAGTGGGCGAGAAGTCCTCGGGCCTGGTGCTACGCAGCGTCACGCCGGGCAATACCCGACTGAGCTGCTGGAGTTCCTGGTGCAGGTGAGGAGCCGGAGAGACCAGGACTAACTGCGTCGAGCGGCGTTCAGCCACCCAGTTCAGGGCATGATTATCGACGGCTAAGGCGTCCTCGGACTCAAGATGTACGGCAAGCTGCCCCGGCCCGGTAAAACCGCCTAAAGAGAACGAACGGGTGTTGTTGGCCGAGAGGCTGAACGCTTCCTGAAAGACCGTCTGGCCATTGAGTTCGACGCGTAACGTCGCCGTTTTTGTGCGGTTGGCGTAATTGCGAACGAGGATATAGGCCTGGGCCTGGGAGTAGTCCTGGAAAGGATTCTGGTAGACGTGGACCGAGGCCAAAGCCATATTATCGTCGGTCTCACCCACACGATGATAGGTCAACGCCTGTTGCTGTGTCTGTGACAGACTCAGCTGGTTGGACGGCAGGTCGGTAAAAACATGAATCTGGGCTTGCCGTCCGGCCCGGTCGCGCTGGACGAGGGCGAGTTCGATGCCCAGTTCCAACTGGGTGCCCGTATCCTGCGGCCGGAGGCCTTCGAGGCGGTGCAACACCAAGCGATGGTCTGTTGTAAAACCGCTGATGACCTGGGGCCGGGCCGCAATGCCGATGAGCATGACTTCGTCAAGCGGCGCCAGCGCGTGGAGGACATCTTTGGCCTGGTCCAGGGCCAGATCAAAACGGCGCACGCCGTTTTCGCGCGCCTGCATGCTCGCCGACAGATCGAAGACGAGAATCTGCCGGTCTCCGCGCGTTTCGGTCACCGTGCGCGACCAGTACGGATGCAGTAAGCCCCCAATCAGCAACAGGAGGAGCAGGACCTGAAGGAGAAAGAGGAGGTCGGGCCGGAAGCGTCTGGAGCGCACGCGATCTTCTGGAACGTCTGTCCAGAACAGCAGGCTGGGGACTTCAATACGGGTGCGGGTCCGCTGGCGCAGATAGATCAGGACCAGAACGCCGAGCAGGGAAACGAACGGTAAGGCCGCTGGATTGAGGATACCCATACGCCGCAGAAGATGCTCAGTGAAGGGTGACGAGTCCCACCTGGGCGAGTGCCTCCGTCACCGTTTCGGTGATAGGCTGCGCACTGGAGAGACGCGTATAGAGCACCCGGTGTTTATGACAGAACTGTTGGAGCGCGTCACAATGGACCGCCAGGGCGTGGTGATACTTCTCAAGGTTCGCCCGGCTGAGGGTGACCCAGCGTTCGGTCTGCTCTTCGACATCGTAGAGCTTGCCGCGCCGAAAAAGACGTTCCGGGCGAAGCTCGCTCTCGCCCAGCACCTGAATGGCTTTGACTTCATAGCCGCGCGCGATCAGAAAGAGCAGGGCGGCTTCATACTGCGTGGGTCGGGTCAGAAAGTCCGAGATCAGGACGACCACACCGGGCTCTTTGGTCTGCCGAATATAGGACTGAACCGACTCCCTGAGGTAGGTCTTCCCGCTCGGTGTCAGCGCTTCCAAAAAGGGGGAGACGCGAAGAAAACGGTTGCGATGACGTAAGAAGGGCGTTGCCAGAAAAGGGCGCGGGGGCGCAGACAGAGCAGCGATCCGGAGCGTATTATTACTGGAGAGTACGATATAGCTGAGCGCCGTGACCAGGTCCACGGCGTGGGTAAATTTCTCGTCTCTGGCAGGGGCGCCCATCGACGCGCTGGTGTCAAGAATGACATGAAACGGGATTTCCCTTTCAGCCGTAAACGTCTTGACTAGCAGCTGATCGAGTCGCCCGGCGGCATTCCAGTCTAAATAGCGAAAATCATCGCCGGGCGAATAGTCTTTGTAGGACTCGAATTCTACGCCCCAAGCCTGGCTCGTGCGTGGAATGGGCGTCTCCCCAGGACGGTGGCCGCGTGCGGCGCGGACACGCATACGCAGGCGGTCAAGCTGCTTGAAAAAGGCGGGATCGGTCAGACTCACGCGCGGCCCTATTCCTATCGTTGGATTTTTTTGGCGGACTGCAAAATACGCTCAATGATCGAGGCCGGATCGACATTCTCTGCTTCGGCGGCAAAATTGAGCACCAGTCGGTGATTGAGGGCCGGCAGCATGACTTGGTCAACATCGTCGTAGCTGACGTTGGCCCGCCCATCGAGCAGGGCGGCGACTTTCGCGCCCAGCATCAGGGTCTGGCCACCTCGCGGACTGGAGCCGAAATTGACATAGCGGCTCACCAAGTCGTCTTTCGGCAAGGTTACCTCGGCCGTATCGGTCTGATTCATATACAGCGCGTCCGCCGGCAGCGTGGCATGAATCAGGGCTGCGATATACTCTTCAATATGGGGAGCAACCAGGACATCGCGGACCAGATGCCGAAACGCCATGATCTTTTCGGCGGCTTCCGTTTCGGAAAAAACGGGCTGAATCTCCGGCTCAGTCGTGGTGGTGGTTGAGCTGATAATGCGTCGGACCTCGTGGTGGGTGGGATAGGTCAGGCGGACCTTAAAAAAGAAGCGGTCAAGCTGGGCTTCAGGCAGCGGATAGGTGCCCTCCATTTCGATCGGGTTGAGCGTCGCCAGCACGAGAAAGGGCGGATGCAGTTGATAGGTGGTGCCGGCCACCGTGACCTGGAGTTCGGCCATGGCTTCGAGCAGCGCGGCCTGGGTTTTGGGAGTGGAGCGGTTGATCTCATCCGCCAACAGCACGTGAGAAAAAATCGGCCCTTCAGCAAAGACGAAATTGCGCCGGCCGTCGTCTTGATCCACAACCATACGAGTGCCGGTCACGTCTGCGGGCATCAGGTCCACGGTGAACTGAATCCGACTAAAGCTGAGATTCAGGACGCGGGCGAGCGAACGCACGAGGAGCGTTTTACCCGTTCCCGGGACGCCCTCGATCAGCACATGGCCGCCGGCAAAAAAGGCGATCAGAATATCTTGAATAAGCTCCTCATAGCCGATAATAGCCTTGGCCAATTCGGCCTGAATCCGCTGAAAGGTCTCCTGAAATTCAAGAACAAGATCGGTTGCAGGACTAAACGTATCCTCCAATACATGCTGAGACGTTGATACGTTTGCTCCTTTTGGCGTTTCACTCACTGTCCTGTCCCCCGGGAAAACAGCTGTTTCACAATGTCCTCATATTCAGGTGGAATCTGGGCATTTCGGATGGCATCGTCCAAGGCCTGGTTTGCGCTGAGCTGGCTGGTGGACTTGATAATCACCCCGCCGCCCTCATCTTTGACAATCTCGTGACCGGTATGGCTCTTCTCAAAACTGGCATCGAGAGACAGGCTGAAGGTCTGCGGCCTGCCCTCAAGACTGGCCTCGTTGCCGTACAGGCGTCGGTCTGTGCCCGTACCCGCTCCCATGCCGCCCCGGCCGGCCTGACCCCCCCGACGGGGAAGCTGGGGGTTGGCAGACTGTAAGGCTCCCACCGCTTTCCGTCGATCAAGACGCGCCTGTTTGAGCTTTTGGAGACCGCTGCCCTGTTCGGGGGCTTGCTGACTACCCAGCCCAGCCCGCTCGGCATCCTGCCCGGTCTGGCCCTCCCCCAAAGCCTGCCGGCTGGCATCTTCGGCCTGTTGCTCAGAGTGTATATCCTGCGCTTGTTCGTCATCGAGGAGACGGTGGCCCTCGGCGACGTCCTGTTCGTTAAGAGACGACTGAGACTCCTGGAGTCCTTGCAGGGCCGTGCGCAGGGCTTGCTGGAGGTCTTCGGGCAGAGACGCCAGTTCCAGCAGCTCCTGTCCCAGACCTTCTTCGTCTGCTGCGTGATCCTGCAAACTCATCTGGCTGTCCGCTTGCTCAGACAGCGTCTCACCAACCGGCAGCGAGTCCAGTGGCCGAGCGGTGAAGTCTTCCGGTGGTATGGACCTGTCCACCAGCTGTCCCGTGCGTTCGGGCAACTCGGAGGAAATCAGTTCAAGATTGGTCAGTGAGAAAGGCTCGGGTTCAGACGCGGGTGATAGCAGCGGGACGGAGGCCACCAGGAAGGCGAACACCAGAGCGGCGAGAAAAGGCAGGACGCTCCAGGGTATACGCCGGGGCGCGACCTTTTTGACCTCCCAGAGCGACAGCCGGTCCAGATTATCGCGGAGAAGATAGGTCCATAAACGGGAAGCTGGAGGGCCGTTGAAGGGATTCGCCAGAATCTGGGCTGTCAGCGTTGACAGGCGCTGTTTGAGCCCAGCCTGGAGGTCAACCCGACGGGCGGCGGTGTGCAGATTGGTCCAGTCCGCTACCCCCTGGCGGAGAAACCGAAAACAGACATAACCGGCCAGGGCGAGGAGCGGCCAAGCCAACAGGACGAACCAGAACGAAGAGAGTGAGAAGGCCAAAAAAGTAAACAGCGCAAATCCGAGGGCGCACACCGTCCCAATACCGTAGAAGCGGTGTTGGGCGGTATAGAGGTTAAAGCGCGCCTGAAGTTTGTGCAGTCTCGCTTCGACCTCAGCGAGCGCACTCCGCTCCTCGGTGCCTGGTGGCCAGTCCATGCGAGAATCCTTAGTCCCCGTGCTCCTTGAAAAAGGCGCTCACACCATAGTTGAGAGCCTTTCCCAGGTCAACTCACAAGGGAGGGCGAAACTTTCCGTTTGAGAGCGGCGGCCTGTCCTGATTTTACGGAGGTGCAAGACTGCGTGCGAACTGCTAGTGCTAATGGATACCTTAGGTTTGAGATCCTTCTGGCCGAAAGGTCCTCAGCACCGGCCTCACGATGATGCTGTCTTCCGTCTCCGTTATGCGCTTGCTCGTCGCCTGTGTGTTGATATTGGGTGTGGCCTGTGAAGAGCCGCTCCGGCTGCCTTATATTGAGCCGGTCCTGCACAACTGGCCGGAACAGTACCGAGGCGTGAGGGGGACCAAACTGCACGTCTTTCATACGGGCTCGATAACGGTCTCCAGCCGGATCGTCTACCGAGACGGCAGCCTCCCCCAGCAGCACACCCTCGATATCCTGGTGTTTGGTATCGAGCATCCCAAGCAGGGCCTGGTCCTGGTTGGCACCGGGTTGAACCGGGGACTGGCGGAAGATGCGCCGCGCTACTTAGGCCCGGTCCGCTCGGTCTTTGGTCAGGCGGACATGCAGCCCGGCCAGGATATTCTCTCCCAGCTCAAGACTGCCCAGCTCTCGGCGGAAAGGGTGAAGTTCGTGATTCTGCCCGACCTGCGGCTCGATCACACCGGGGAGCTGGAGAGTCTGTCTCAAGCGGCTGCTGTAGTGACGCGCGAGGAACACGTCGCAGGGCTGAGTAGTAGTCCTCTCGGTCTGTATATAGCGGATGAATTCGACCAGATTACGAGCTGGCAATTCGTTGATTTTTCCGCCGATACGCCACTCGGGACTTTTGCCCGGAGTCACGACCTCTTTGGCGATGGCAGCATCGAGCTGATTGACGTTACCGGCGCGACCGCCGGCGGGCTGGCCATTCTCGTCCGCCTGCCCGCCCGGCCCGTTCTGTTGTGTGGCAATCTGGCCTGGACGCATAGTCAGGCGCGCTATGCCTGGATGCCCGGTCTGGCCGCTAATCGCGAGCTGTGGTGGGAAAAAATCTGGCGCCTCAAGAAATTCAAGGACCTCGTCCCGGAACTCCTTGTCCTGCCCGACCACGACTGGAAGGCGGTTCGCAAGGTCAAGGCCTCAGACATCACCGTGCACGAGTTTTCTCCCTCCGAAGAAGACGAGAAAGATACATCTCCGGCCGCCCGACTTTTCCGGCCCGTCGGGACCCGCTAGGGTAGGAGAGGCATGGAAGTCACCGTCATCGGTCATGGTTCGTTGATGAGCGGTCGGGGCCTATCGTTTTCCGGCACGTTTCAGGTGCGGACGGCCCGCATTGTGGCCTTGGATCACTGCCGCCGAGGCTTTGCCAAACTCTCCAAATACGGCGACCGTTTTGCCACCGACCTGGAGCTTGAACAGCCCGCATTAGAAGGCGCCGTCGTCTCGCCACAAACCGCACCCGACGGACGGGTCGAAGCTCTGGGGCTGAGCGTCTCGCTGGAAGACTGTGGCCGCTTGGTCAAACGAGAAGGGTATCGACCGGAAGCTATGCTGACCTTGGTTGAGCGGGCGCAAAAACGTGGCCTTGGGGTGGCGGAGTGGCTGTGGCAGCTTGCGGCCGAGCAGGCGCATGATCTGGCGGCCTATCGGCGTGGGCTCTTCCTGATGACGGGCTATACCTCACCCCATTACATCCCCCATCCGGTTCGACTGGCGGAAGCAGGCTATGCCTTGATTTTTCTCGCGCCCGGACCGAGGGGAACTGGCACACCGGATGTGGTCTCCGTTCGCCAACAGACGGGCATCAACACCATCCTGAATACGACCGAGACCTGGCGGCGCAAGCCGAATGAGGATCAGACGGCCTATTTTCTCTCGTGTCTGTTGGGTGGAGCACACGGTATCAACGTGCGGGATTTTCTGGCGAGCGTGGGGGAGAATCGCGCTCTGGCAGAAACGCTGTCCCAGCGTATCCGGCCCGTGCTGGCCGAAGAAGTCGCGTGTTTTCTCCAGACGACAGGCTTGAAACCGGAACCGTATGCGCAGGCGTTCGGCAGCCCTGAAGCCGCCCTGCGCCGGGGTGGCCTGGGAGACTTTCTTGAGAGCTTCGACAGCTAAGAGGACGGACGGATGAGTATCTTCTCGGTGTCAATCGGCAAGGAACAGTTATGTTTTACCGCGGCGCATTTCATTGCCTTCAAAGGCTTCCGAGAACCGTTACACGGCCACACCTATCAGGCGGAGGTGAAGGTGAGCGGGCCGGTTGGACCGGACGGCTATGTCGTGGACTTTCTGGTGCTGAAAAAGATCGCCGAGGAAGAGTGCCGGCAACTGCATTTTACCACCCTGCTGCCTGAAAACAGCGATTGCCTGCTCATCACCGTGGACACCGAGACCGTTCGGGTGGAGTGTGAAGACGGTACCCGGTTCAGCTTCCCGCGCCAGGATGTCCGCCTGCTGCCCATCGTGCACTCCTCATCGGAAGAGATTGCCCAGTATCTGATTGCGCGACTGCGCACCCGTCTGGCGGAAGCCCGCGGGAACAGCATCGAAACGATCGAGGTCCTGATTGAGGACATCCCCGGCCAGGTGGCGGTCTGTAGCGAGCCGTTTCGGGTGTGAGACCGGAATGGCGCGAGGGTTGCGACGCGTCATCCTGGGGCTGCTGTGCGCCAGCCTAACAGCGTGTGAAACAACCTTGCCCGAGCCCGACTCCGAGGGCGCGCGGCTCTACCGGCAGCGCTGCTCCGGCTGTCATCGCTTGTATCATCCCGGCCTGCTCACACCCGAGATGTGGCAGTTCATGCTGGCGCGTATGGACACGGAGTTTGTGCGCCTCGGCCGCCGGCCTTTATCCGAAACCGAGCGCCGCACCATCCGCGACTACCTGAGCGCCCACGCCCAGCGTCCGGCCGGCTGAGGATGGAACCTGAGGCGTCAGCTATATTAGCGTCAACCCGAACTCTTCGAGTCGTTCAAAGTCGCTGGAATTGCAAGTAGCGAGGGCGGCGTCTGCGACGATTGCGGTAGCCGCGATCATACAATCCACCATCGTGCCGCGACGACGGCCCGATCCATTGAACAACCGGGCCGAGAGCGCAGCCATATCCTCGGTGAAATCGAGGCGTTGTTTCACGATCAAAGCCGCGAGAGACAACGCGGTTTCATTGACAGGCCCGGATAGAAACTCTGCCCAGGCGATGACACTCATACCGAGAGGCTCATCCGCCTTTATCCATTCCTGAAGCCTTGTGTCTTCAGGCGAGCCGCGAACAAGCGCACGGATCAAGAAGCTTGTATCCAGGTGAATCATGGCGCCGCGTGCCGCTCACGTTTCACCTCGTTCTCCCACTCTGCTGCGGTCTGCTGGTCCAAGCTGAGCAGACGCTGGAGACGACCCAGGGCCTCAAGGCTCTCAGTATTAGGCGGAAGCACCCGTCGTGCCGCGGTACGGATGGCGCGGCGGAGCGCCGCGGACTTGGATGTGTTCCAGTGCTTTGCCAAGCCGTCTAACTGTCGTACGGTTTCTATGTCGAGGGAGTACGTCGATTTGATTGTGGGTATGGCCATATTAATACTGTATGGCCATACCTAGTTCAGGTCAACAAAAAGGTGGATAATCGCGAACCGAATATTGGGCAGAAATATCGAGCCGCAGCAGCTCCCGGCGGTAGCGACATCACCTCTACGTCGGGATTTTCCTCATGCATCCCGTCGGGCGGCTTCGATATCGTCGAGCTCTTTCGGGATTGCACGGGTCAGCACGTCGTGGCCGTCGGCTGTCACGAGGACATCGTCCTCAATACGAACGCCAATGCCCTGATAAGCTGCCGGTACGTCGGCGTCTGCGGCAATATACAGGCCGGGTTCAACCGTCAGGACCATCCCAGGGTTGAGCGTCCGTTGCTCTTCGCCAATCTTGTATTTCCCCACATCGTGTACATCCATGCCCAGCCAGTGACTCGTGCGGTGCATATAAAACTGGCGATAGTCGCCGTTCTCAAGAATGCTTTCCGTACTGCCGGATAGCAGGCCGAGGTCGCGTAGCCCGTCAATCAATATTTCCGTTGCGTGTTGATGTACGTCGTCAAAGCCCACACCGGGTCGAATCATTTCAATCGCCTGTTTTTGCGCGGTTAGAACCAGGCTGTAGATTTCTTGCTGTGGAGCCGAAAACGCGCGACCGACCGGAAACGTGCGCGTCACATCCGAGCAATAACAGGCGTACTCCGAACCGGCGTCGATCAGCAACAGGTCTCCGTCCTGCATTGGTTGATCGTTGGAGATGTAATGCAGGATTGTGGCGTTTGCGCCTGAGGCAACAATGGACGGGTAGGCGGGCCCGTCCGCTCCGTTGCGCCGGAAGTGATACTCAAGCAGAGCTTCGATTTCGTATTCGTACATGCCCGGTCGCGTCTCGTGCAGGGCCGCGTGGTGGGCTGCGGCAGACGCCTTGACCGCCTGGCGCATCAGGTCGATTTCTCCCGCTGTTTTGAACAGCCGCATTTCGTGCAGCAGGTCGCCGGGGTCAACAAGCGAGACCGGCCCGCGCCCACTGCGCGGGCGTTGCAGCCGGCCCTGATTCACAAAGTCCAGAATCTTTGCGTTGAGGCGTTCGTCTCGGCCAAGTCCGTAGTAGATTTTCTCCGCGGCGAGCAGGTGTTCGGGCAGCACCTTGTCGAGTTGATCGATCGTATAGGCGGCATCCACGCCAAAGTGTTCCCGTGCGCCCTCAACGCCAAACCGTTTTCCTGTCCAGGTCTCTTTTTCCTTGTCGCGTGGACGGACAAACAGGATGAGCTGTTCCTTGTCGTGATTGGGCGAGAGCAGGCACAGGGATTCCGGTTCCGGAAAACCGGTCAGGTAATACAGGTCGTTGTCCTGGCGATAGCGGTACTCGACGTCCTGGGAGCGAATGGAAGTCGGGGCTGCCGGAAAGAGGGCAACCCCATCACCCATCTGTTTCAGGAACGCCTGCCGGCGAGCTGCATAGGTCGAAAGATTTCCGTTCATTGGCATGCTACCGTACCGTCCGTTTCGTGCTTAGATGCGTAAACGCGCCAACATCTGCCTGTTTGTTGGAGGGCAGGTTTACGCATTCTTGACTTTTGCTCAACAATTCAAGACGCTTGGTACTATATGGCACACGAGCATTCGTATCCAGAGTCCTTAAACGCCCTGCTGACCCGACTGCCGGAACTGGCAATCGTGCTGGGCCCACAATCCAAGCCGGGCTTACTCGCGGTCCAAAAGCTGCTCCAGGAGGCGGTTGCCGCCCGCGCCGCCGGCGACGTGCCCAAGGCGACCTCAAAAATCGGGACGGCAATGGACACCCTGTCGCAGTTGGCCGACGGGCTCGACCCGCAGGAGGCGGCGCTCATGCGGATGCTGTCCGCCCAGTTCAGACAGGCGCTGACAATGGGTGACACGAGTGAGACCCAGCGCGTCTCGGACGTGATGCGCAAGCGTTCCGGGGCGACCATCAAAAAGAAGCCCTAGACAGCTCCCGAAACGCTGCGTCCTTGACTTACTCAGGCCGGTTGGCTAGTGCAACAGGCATGGCCGATGCACTCCAAGCGTGTTGTGAAAAGGAACTGCAAATCCAACGCAAACAGATTGCCGCGACCTATCTCTCCTTCCCGGTAATCAAGGACGTTCCCTGTCCTACCTGTCTGCGTATTATCCCGATTCGGGTGTATGAAAAACCGACTGAGGCCGAGTCTTCGTAAGGGATGGCTGATATGGCGGAACGCGTGGACCTGAAAATTGTCAGGGTGGGTATTGAGAACGAGGACACACCGTGTCGGGTGAGCATTAGAGCTGAGGTAGATGATCTGACGCAATTGCGCGCTATGGCCGATAAATTCAGGCGGTCCAAAGAGCGCATTCCCGCCCAATTGGTTATCGGTCCGACCGAAGAAAAGTCCACATCTCACGACACAGTCCGCGCCGAAGAGATCGAGCAGGTCATTGTCGAAGGGTTGGCCGCCATGCACCACTCCGGCCAAATCGCCCGCGACCTCATCCGCCGCTTTCAGGGTCGTATCCTGGCCGGGGACGAGGGATAAGCGTCCGCCTGCTGACCTTCTCAATTACTGAACTCGGTTGTCCAGCGCTTCCAAGAAGCGAGTCAGCACCCGGTCATTGATGTGCAACGGGTTTGAAACCTGCATCCGGCGTGCAACCGCCACGGCCCGCCGCCGCGTGAGGGCACCAGCGGCAACCAAGTCCACCATGAGGCCAAGGCCGAAACGTGTCTCAACGCCGTGGCGGTTGCAGAGTCGTCGCAGTGCGCCATCGTTTGTCACACATGTCCACCCCTCTTCGCGACAAACAACCAGGCAGAGGCGATCATTGAACGAGACACTCGACTCGACCTGCGCGGCTTGGAGCATCCGATCCGTTGAAACTTCGATGACTTCAATGCCAAGACGCACGCACTGCGCTGCCGTGACGCCCCGCACTTCCTCAAGCACGGACGGTACAACAGCCACTTGCCCTAGGTGCTGAACCACAAGACTGAGGATCGCTAATTCGGACTCGCGGTAGTCGATGAGTACATCCGCGTCGGCAAGCAGGACAGGCGGGGTAGATGCCATCTACCCCGCCCACTCACGAGCCTTCTGCCTCATCTCGTCCCGAGTGAGCCTTAATATCTCAGCAGCACGCCCGAGTGAGATGTGCTCCTCTTCGAGCGCCCGGCGCACGAGTCGTGACAGGCGGTCCTCAATGAAATCGTGTTCGGAGAGACCCGCCGGTTCCCCCGAGCGGCTCCAGTTCCATGCGAACTCGCTCTTATGGAGCGCCTCGGGTTCGTCGGTTTTACGAAGCGTCTTGCCGAAGTGCCCCCGGTGCTGGCCCTGGAATGCACGCCATACGTCCGAGGTCTCACGGCCTGACTCCACGAGCCGGTAGAGCACCGTCTTATAGCTCACGCGGAAGATGCGCTTGACCTTAAGTACACGCACTAAAAGCGAGTGACCGCAAGCCTCATCCCACTCGGCTGCGAACGCCGTCTCCGGCATCAGAAATTCGCTTGCAAAGGCGTCGGCTTCCCGTTCTGTCTCCGTCGGTAGATCGGTGGCATCGCGCTGGTATTCGTCATGGTGAAGTAACAAGTGGCCCAGTTCGTGTGCTGCGGTGAAAATCCAGCGCTCTACTGAAATCCGATCCCAGGTGTTGGCAACGACTGCCGGGCCGCGGTCGCGGGAACCCACGCTCAGCCCGAAGAACGAGTCCCGATTCGTCTCCAGGAGCAGGAGCTTCACCCCATTCTCCTCAAGCAGTCCGCAGATATCGCGCACCGGTTCATCAAGCCCGAGATTAACCGCCTGGCGCGCGGCCTGCGCAGCCTTAATAGGAGTGCGGGCTTCCAGCCCGCAATAGTCGCGGGCAAGATGCCCGTGCTCGGAGACATCCTCCTCGAACCGGAACGGAAGACGCTCGTTCAGTGCAGCCTCAAGCTTGGCGTAGGCGTCCAGCCACTTCGAGACCTCGGCCAGAATCTGCTCACGCGCATGGACCTGCACCCGAGCGCGGAATCGCACACTTTCGAGAGGCCGGACAGGGGTGACAAGCTCTCCGACCGGAACCGCCAGCGCTTTTGCCAGAGCGGTGAGGGTCCGTGCGCGCGGGACGACTGATCCCCGCTCGATCTTTCCAAGCGCCACGCGCGAGAGCCCAGCCTTCGCAGCAAGGCCCGCCTGGGTCAATTGCCGATCAAGCCGTAGGCGGGCAATGTTTGCGGCGATGGTCGCCTCATCTGCCATATCTCTCTCCTGTTGACAAAACTTGACCGAAAGTTATCATTATTTTTTGTTTTGACAAGATAGATATTTCCCAAGGTATACTATGCTAGAGCGTTTCACACTCGGCTGTCGCCCTGTCGTTCCGCATGGGCCAAGCCTCCGACGAGCGGAAGAGCCAGCACGAGGAAACGATGGAGACGATGCAGATCCAGCATGAAGAGACCATGCGGACCTTAGAGGTTCAGCACGAAGCCTTGCGGGAATTCATCACCCGGACCGCTCGACAAACCTCGCCTTTTTGAAGTGCTTTTCGGGTCACGCTTCGCTAATCCGACCTACTTACTAACGCAACTGCACACCATTGCCGACAAATTTAGGCGATCAAAGGAGCGCATCCCCGCCCAACTGGTTATCGGTCCGACCGAAGAAAAGTCCACATCTCACGACACGGTCCGCGCCGAAGAGATCGAGCAGGTCATTGTCGAAGGGTTGGCCGCCATGCACCACTCCGGCCAAATCGCCCGCGACCTCATCCGCCGCTTTCAGGGTCGTGTCCTGGCTGGAGATGGGGAGTAAGTTCTCGTCTGTGTCGAAGGAAGGCGAAAATGTCCCGACCAACCAAAGTCGAACCGCGAGATGGCTACCGAATCTGGATTCGCTATTCGGATGGCGCTGCTGGTGTCGTAGACTTGTCCCACCTTGCCGGTCGAGGGGTCTTCAATGCCTGGAAGAACCGGACCTTCCAGAGCGTCCATCTCACCACAAACGGCGCGGTCGCCTGGAACGAGGATATCGAGTTGTGCCCAGACGCGCTCTATATGCGGCTTTAGTTTGAACAGCCATTCCTCCCGATCCTGCTCCGTTCTTGACGACATCATGCCTATAAAGGTATTCGGGTGACAGGATGTCTACTACGCAGATTACGCTCCGTGATGTCGATGCCGAACTCTCACGTCGGCTTCGCGCCATTAGCAAGGAACGGGGTGAAAGTTTGAACCGCACCGTCCTGGACCTTCTGCGAGACGCGGTGGACCTGGAGACGCGGCGTACTCGCCTGCGCCGATACGTGACGTGGACGCCCGATGATCTTGACGAGTTTACCGCTGCGTTGCGTTCGCAACGCGTCGTTGACCAACGGTATTGGGGATGAAGCCGACCGAGCGGCTGGTTCTTGACACAAGTGCTTACTCGCATCTGCGCGCCGGACATTCCGAGGTGCTCGAATTCGTGACCAGCGCTGCAGTAGTTGTCCTGCCTGTCACCGTACTTGGAGAACTCGAAGCGGGTTTCGAGTTGGGGAGCCGGACGGAAGAGAATCGACGTGTCCTCGCCGAGTTCCTCAGCGAACCATTTGTCAGTGTGCTGTCAGTAACCAATACCACGGTCGGGTATTATGCACGTATTTTTACAGCCTTACGTCGAGCCGGGACTCCCATACCCATAAACGATGTGTGGATCGCTGCGGCAACAATGGAGTGCAACGGCCACTTGTTGACTTTTGATCGAGATTACCGCCGTGTCGAGGAACTTGACCACACCTTGCTCGAAGTGGCTTGATAGGTTCCTGCGGTGCACTCGGCATACGCTCCGCCCATCCTACGACGCGTGGCTCACCCGACTCACATGAATTTGGTTACGAACGGTCTCGAACGAAACCGCGAGTGCTCGGGGTTTCGTATAGCCGCCGTCGTACCCAAGGGCGACTTCCACGTTCGGCGTTGACACCGACGAGGCCACTCTCAACAAGATAACTTACAGCCGGATTCATCCGCCGAGGTGTCCAGTTGTATTTCTCGGCCATTTTCGGTACGTGGCCGCTCTCTGTGTCGCTCACGAGGTCAGCAGCAATTTGCAGCGCATCATCTTCGGGATTCCATTGCTTAAAGTATTTATCAAAAGTAACGAATAAAGAAGCCTCAGCACAGACATGCTCGCCATCGAGAGGATCAGTACTTTGCGTGGAGATTACCCCTACATATCCTTGGCCTTCAAGCTCATTGACGGCGTCCATAATGTCGTCATCGTCAAGGCCAGTTGCTTCCTTTAGCTGCCTCAAGGAAAGCATTTGACCGTCAGCCATTCCGTTTTCAGAGGTTTCTACCATCAATCGAACGACGGCTTCGGCCGCAGGTGATAGCCCCAAGGCTCCACCGGAACTTTCTCTAATGGCTTGTGGCGGCTCTCCCAATGGCGGTTTGTCGCTGGCTCCATGGACAGAGTTGATCAATTTCTTGATATTGCTCCCATCGTGGATACCATCAAGTGCAGGGGCATGCTTCGCCTCCAAGAGTGGAGGGAGGTGGTCGAGATCTAAGCCACAACGTAGCGGAATAAATTTACACTTGTCCTTAATGTTACGTACAAGGCCGGCATCCATTTCTGCCTTTACCCACGGCTTCTCGATACTGATAGGTGTAAGAAGCACGATGAAGTGGGTACAGTCTCTGATTCCTTCGTCTATCTTTTGGGGAAGACTATCTCCGGGACCGATCTCCCATGCGTCGTAGAAAGTGTATATGCCGTTGCGCTGAAGTTCTTCGGCAAGCGGTTTGGCAATCTCTTTATCTTCCGTGGCGTGGCAAAGAAACGCGTGGGGCGTTGTTTTCATACGATTATCTTCTGGCTGCTGAGTAACCACTAGTCCATCTCGGCAATAAACTGCCGTGCTTTTTGACCTTCGGCAGGATCAAGGCGGGTGATGATGGCGGCCTGTTCCTCGGCTTTTTTTCGGCTGCCGCCCACGAAACCTGGAGCATCCCTATAGTACATCATCAGGTCCCAGTGGGCCGCCAGGTGGGTGGGGTCGCAACCGACCGCTTTTTCAAAGTGAGTACGGACGTTCCTGACGAGAGAGAGATTACGGAGCCTGCGGAACATGCTCATCTGCTCGACGTGCCGTCCGTAGGCGCGTCCCAGCCACACATGATAGTCGGCGTTGCACTGTTCACCGTCCACAGCTTCCTCGAACCAGGGGATGGCCTGTTCATAGTTTTCCTCTGCATAGGCAATCCGTCCCAAATAAAAGGGGGCGCTTGTATTGGTCGGCTGCTGTTGGTGCAGGGCCTCAAAAAATTGACGCGCTTCGACCAACTGACCGGCCTCAAAGAGTTGGACCCCGGTTTGGAGGTTGTCCTGAGCAGCAGCGGGCGGGACTGAGAAGAGACACAGCAAGAGGCTGAGTGAGATAAGGTAGGCGGAAAGGATAAGGGAGGAAGACCCCCTCACCCTAACCCTCTCCCTCCAGGGGAGAGGGGATGAAATCTGTAGGGGCCACCCCCTGTGGTTGCCCTTCCCCCTATGCAATCCCACCCTTGGAGGGGTGGCCCAAAGGGCCGGGGTGGGTTCCTCGCTCCTCACGCTACCACCTGCCACTAAAACGTAATGAGCGGCTTGACGATATTGTCCGCCTTGGTCGTCATCATAGTGAACGCTGTCTCGACCTCTGTAAAGGGAAACCGATGGGTGGTCAGCGGCGTGGGGTCAATGCGCCCGTTTTGAAGCAGCCGCAGCAGACGTGAAACCTGCTCCCGCCCGCCCGGACACAGCGCCGTGTGGATTTTCTTGTCGCCCATGCCCAGACCGAAATCCGGCAGCGGAATGCTCAACGCATCGCCGGCTTCCCCATGATAGCCGATATTCGAGATCACACCGCCCGGCTTGGTCGCTTTCACGCAGTTCTCAAAGGTTACCGGAGAGCCCAGCGCCTCAATGGCGGAATCTACACCAAGGCCGCCCGTGAACTGCATAATCTGCTCGACCGCGTCCCCTTCGGTTGGATCGACAACGATATCGGCGCCCATCTTTTTGGCGAGTTCCTTGCGGTCCGGCTTGGAGTCAACGGCGATGACCAACCCGGCACCCAGCAGCCGGGCGCTGGCCGTGGCGCACAGCCCGACCGGACCTTGGGCAAAGACTGCCACCGTCCCGCCGGCCGGAATCTCCGCGTTCTCGGCCCCCACCAGGCCGGTGGACATCATGTCCGTGGTGTATAACGCCTGTTCGTCCGTCAGATCATCCGGGATGACAACTACGTTGTAGTCGGCGTCATTGACAAAAAAGTACTCTGCCATATTGCCGTCGCGCTGGGTGGTGAATTTATAGCCGCCCAGCATGCCGCCGCACTGCGAAGTAATGCCACGCTGGCAGGGGTCACACTTGCCGCACGGCGTGATGGCGTTCACCACCACCCGGTCGCCCTCTTTGCAGGTTGTGACATTCGCGCCGGCCTGATGCACGACACCAACGCTCTCGTGGCCGAGTACCCGACCCTCGGGAATCTGGATGACACCGCGCACGGTATGCACATCCGAGGTGCAGATCAGCGAAGCCGTTGTTTTAATCACCGCATCATTTGGGCCAGGGTCGGGGATCGGTTTGTCGATAATGCCGACCTTGTCTATGCCTAAAAATGCCAGCGCTTTCATAGCATCCTCCTGTTTTTCACTGATTTCTATCGGGCAAAGATCTGCCCTTGGTCTCGAAACGCTTTGAACTCCAGCCCGTTCTGGCTGGGGTCCAAGAGAAACATGGTGGCCTGTTCACCAACCTGGCCGCGAAAACGAATGTAGGGCTCAATCAAGAATGAGACGCCCGCCTGTGTCAGCCGCTCAGCCAATGCCTGCCAGGCGTCCCAGTCGAGAATCACACCAAAATGCCGCACCGGAACCTGCTGGCCGTCGACCGGATTGGTGGCCGCGGGTTGGGGTTCTTCCGGAGAAAGATGCGTTGTGACCTGGTGTCCGAAAAAATTGAAATCAATCCAGGTCGCGCTCTCGCGGCCAACCGAACAGCTCAGCAGGTCAACATAAAAGGTCCGGGCAGCTTCCAGGTCACGAACCGGGAGGGCGAGGTGAAAGGGAACGCTTGGCATGAGTGCACGTCCGGGTTGTCGACTGGCGGGTTACAGCATATTGCGCAAATCAGACAGCGGATACGTCCCCGGCAGTTCCCGTCGCTCCGCCATTGTGTCTACCACCTGAGTAAGGAGAGTGTTGATCGGGGTGGCAATCCCGAACTGCTGGCCCATCGCGTGGACCCGCCCGTTCAGATAGCGCGCCTCCGTTCTGCCCCGCCGACAGAACACGTCCTGCCACATGGACGGGAAAACATGAGTCGAGCGATCGGGCAAGGGCTGTGGGGTAAAGTCGGTCCGACTCAATGCGGTCACCATATCCGGCAAGGGCTGGTCACCGGGCAAGGTTTTGAGTTTGATCTCGGCGCGAGCCAGGACGTGCTGGGCTTCCGCCAGCATATCGCCGCACAAGCGGCGCGAGCCCGGGTCGTTCAGCAGCTCCGGCCCGGAGCGGTCGAGAATCGCGGCCGGCGCGTTCATCAGATTGATACAAAATTTCGCCCACTTGCAGGCCAGAATATCGTCTGTCAGCGTTCCGCCCATATCGGCAGCTTGCAGGGCGGCCACGACCCGCTCCGCGGTCTCGTCAAGACCGCGGGGATGGCGGCCAATCACCAGCGAATTGCCGCCCAGATGGCCAACCTCACCGGGAAAGACAAAACGGGCTCCCAGGTGCAGAGCTGCGCCATAGACCTGGCTGAAATGCTCGACCACCAACTCTTCATTGGTCATGGTATTCTGGAGACAGAAAATGGGGGTATCGAGCGGGACCTTGGCGCGTAGTTGCTCGATGGCAACCGAAGTGTCATAGGTTTTGACACACAGGAAAACAATGTCGTCCGGTTGGACCTGCCAGTCGTCCACAGCGGAACAGGCCGCTGGCGCGGTCACAAACTCACCATACTTGCCGGACATTTTCAGTCCGTCCGCCCGGATTTTCTCAATATGGGGCGGGTCCCCGATAAGCAGAACATCCGTTCCGGCTTTTGAGAGATGAGCGCCGACCGTACTGCCGACCGCACCCGCCCCGAAGATCACAAACCGCATCCGGTCTTCCTCCTGTGCCGGGCGCTAAGGTATGCTGCCAATGGACCGGCGTCAAGAAAAGCGGGAAGGGGAGGAGTAAATGCTACCTCGCTCCTGGATTTCACAATATCGGAGAATTTAGGATTTCTTTCGCGGCCATAAGACCAATGGCGGGGGGCCTTGAGGGCTGTCTTTCAGGCTGTGGCTCAGTCTGATGACGGCCTCTCCGAGTTGACGCAGGTGATCTTGGACTCGCTCGTCGGTAATCTCTCCGCCCTGCATCTGATCGGCTCGTACGTACACGCTGCCAGGAACGATGTGCATATTGAACCAGGCCAATACCGGTTTCAGCTCCTGGTCGATGCTGAGGTAGTGATGGTCGGTATAGGCGTTCCCAATCAAACCGGCGACCTTGCCCATAAAGGCTTCGACCGGAATGTGGTCGAGCAGGTTCTTGAGAGCACCGGTATAGGAGCCCCGGTAGATAGGCGTGCCGATGATATAGGCGTCAGCCACGCTGATGCGTTCAAGCACGTGGGGAGTATCGTCCGGGTAGTCTTCGGGTGGTCGCCCGTCACAAAAAGAGATGGTCACGTCACGCAGATCGATCACGTCGGTCGTGGTATCCGGAGTGTGAGCTTGCGCGGCTGCCAGCGCGGCATCGACAACGGTCCGAGTACTGCCGCCAGCCGTGAGACTGCCTGAAATACCGAGCAGTGTGGTCATGGGTACTCCTTCTTTTTCCCCTTGCTATACCCCGTCACGTACCGAAAGAGAACCACTGGCCCCTAGTCAAGGGAGGTGCGGTGGACTGCTGTCCTGGTTTCAGCCAGGCGAAGAATAAGATTCGCGGCTTCCTCGGGACCGTTGTGCCGGCGTAGAGTGCGTTGCATCTGCTCTGCCTGACGGGTGAACGAATCCTGGCTGAGCAGGGTGTGGATGGCGCGCTTGAGTCGGGCGGTCGTCAGCAGGCGTCGGTCCAGCCGCAGACCGGCTCCGGCATCGACACAGCGCTGGGCATTATCGGGCTGGTCCGCGCCGAGGGGGATGCACAGTAGCGGAATCCCGTCGGACAGCGCCGTCAGCACGGTGTTCACCCCACCGTGCGAAATGATCAGAGCCGGACGGGTTTTCGGCTCTGCTTGCAGCGCTGTTTGCGGAATATACGACTCGATACGCACGTTGGACGGAACAGTCGAGAATAGATCGGGAGGACAACCGGGGCCGGTGACAACCAGCCCAAAGATGTCGAGCTGACCCAGGGCGCGAATAATCTTTCGGAAGACGCTCAGGCGCGTATTAAAAACGGAGCCAAGAGTGACATACACAAGCGGCTTGTTCGGCGACATGTTTGCCAGCCACCTTGGAACCTCCCAGTCAATCGGCCGGTCCCATACCGATGGACCAACGTAATGCACTTGGGGCGGCAGGTCGGGCCGATTGTAATCATATTCCCGACTACAGGTATGGATGAGTAAGGACGGGGCGACGACCTGGGGTGAGAGTGGGTCGGCATGGGGAGGGAGTCCAAGCTGCCGGCGATAACGATTCAGGGCAAAGCGCCACGGAGCCATTAGCGTCGTGGCCGCACGGAGCGCGCCTTTGAGTCCGAGCCGATAGGGAAGACGGAGGACCGCTGGCATGGCTTCTACTCGCGGAAAGCCGGCCGGAGGGGCATATAGACTCGGGGACATGAAGTGGGTCATGGGGCTCAGCACGGCCCACGGTAGTACCTGCTGCTCGCAAAAAAGCTGGGCGGCAAAGGTCAACGGCCCGGCCACAACAACGCGGGGCCGGAAGACCTGAGTAATCTGTCGGAGTTCCGGGATACGCGTGGGTATTGAAGCCATGAAGATGCGTAAAAAGTCGTAGCTCACGCGGAGATAATGAATGCGCAGGTAGCGAATGAGTGGAAAAAATTCCTCTAAGCGTTCTTCAGAGTAGTGGGGGCCGAGGGGATAGAATGGCAGGCCCTCGCGCTCAATGCGCTCCTGATAGAGCTGGCTGGTGGCCAAGGCAACGGCGTGGCCTCTGGCCTGGAGGTTGTGCATCACCGGCAACACCGGATGGACATGACCCATGCCCGGCTCAGTGACAAAAAGGACGCGTTGGAGTGATAGAGAGGATGGAGAAAACTGGGCGACCATAACAAGTTTTCTTCTCTATCATGTACGCCGGGGCATAGACGAGGCGGCCAGAGGCTCACACTCCCGGCTAGCAGCAGCGTAATACAAGGGCGAAATCACGCGCCCGACTAGACGCGACCGGCCCGGCTCAGTATGAAGGAAACAACGGTCCGGCGGCAGAGGTGGACCCCACATCTCGACCTGGCCACTGATTGCTATACGTGGAGGGCAGGATTGGAAACCAACGGGACGGGTGGTGGCTCGATTCGGGTGACTGGCGCGCGCCAGAACAATCTCAAAAACATCGATGTTCAGATTCCCTTGAACCAGCTAACTGTGGTGACCGGTGTCAGTGGGTCGGGTAAGTCGAGTCTGGCTTTCGATATCTTGTACGCCGAAGGTCAGCGTCGCTACGTTGAGAGCTTCTCGGCCTATGCCCGGCAGTTTCTCGACCGTATGGACAAGCCCCAGGTCGAGCGCATTGACGGCATTCTACCAGCCATTGCCATTGACCAGAACCGACCGGTGCGGACCTCGCGCTCAACCGTCGGGACCATGACCGAACTGCACGACCACCTCAAGCTCCTGTTTGCCAAAATAGGGACGCTGTACTGCCGGGAATGCGGCCAGCCGGTGGAGCGCGACTCGGCTGAGTCGGTGTATAAAAAGCTGCGCAAAGAAAAACCGGACGGCTGCCGCTTTCTGGTCACGTTCAGCGTGTCCACGCCGGCCAGCCTGCCCTGGGAAGAAGTCCGAAACGGTCTGTTGCAGTCCGGCTTTCATCGGATCGTTGTGGCGGGCAGGCCGGTCGATATTCAGGAACTGGAAGAACGGCCCGAGGCTGAGCGGGAAACCTGCACCGTCCTGGTTGATCGTCTGAGCCTGAAAACCCGCTCCAAAAAGCGTATCCACGATTCATTCGAGCAAGCCTTTCAGTATGGCAAGGGCCGCCTGACGCTGATTTTTCCTGACGAAGACAATGCTGCGGTGCCGTTCTCGGACCAGCTTGAGTGCGCGGCGTGTGGCATCGCCTATCAAGAGCCCGTGCCGAATATGTTCTCGTTCAACAGCCCGCTCGGCGCGTGTGAGACCTGTCGCGGGTTTGGCCGCACGATTGATATTGACCCGGAGCTGATTGTTCCCGACCCGACCCTGACGCTGAAACATGGGGCGATCAAGCCCTGGCGGATCAAAGCGGCGCAGTGGGAGCGGCGCGAGCTGTTCTCTTTTTGCGAGCAGCATGACATTCCGACCGACGTGGCCTGGCAGACGCTCAGTCCGGAGCAGCAGCAGGCCATCATGGACGGCGAGGATGACTACTACGGCGTTCGAGGCTGGTTTAAGTGGCTGGAAACCAAAACGTATAAAATGCATGTGCGCGTCTTTCTGGCCCGCTATCGGGGCTATTTTTCGTGTGAAGACTGTCGGGGAGCGCGTCTCAAACCGGAGAGTCTGCTGTATCGGGTGGGGGGCAAAACCCTGGCTGATATTAATCTGATGAGCATTGGGTCGTGCGCGGAATTCTTTGCCGCCCTCACGCTGACTGACTACCAGGAGCAGGTCGCCCGGCTCATGCTGGATGAGATTCGGAAACGCCTACGCTATCTGGTCGAGGTTGGGGTGGAATACCTGACCCTGGACCGGCAATCCCGCACCCTGTCCGGCGGCGAACTGGAACGCGTGGACCTCACCACGGCGATTGGTTCCGCGCTGGTCAACACCCTCTATATTCTGGACGAACCGTCTATCGGGTTGCATCCGCGCGATAGCCAGCGTCTGGTCCGTATTCTGCAAGACCTGCGCGACAACGGGAATACGGTTGTTGTGGTTGAGCACGATCCGGAGATTATTCGCGAGACCGATAATGTCATCGACCTGGGACCCCTGGCCGGTGAAAAAGGCGGCGAGATCGTATTCAACGGGCCGTATACCAGGCTGCTCAAAGACAAGCAGTCGCTGACCGGTCAATACCTGTCCGGACGGTTGACCATTCCGCTCCCGCAGAAACGCCGGCCCGTCAGGAAAAAACATAGGCTGACCGTCCGAGGAGCGAGTGCGCATAATCTTCAGGATATCGATGTCACCGTTCCGCTCGGCTGTCTGGTATGTCTGACCGGCGTGTCCGGCTCCGGCAAATCGACGCTGGTGGAAGACGTGCTGTATCGCGGACTCAAAAAACAGCGGGGTGAGCCGGTCGGCATTCCGGGTGCGAGTCGTACCATCCTGGGAGGCGAGCAGCTTGCCGATATTATCTTTGTCGATCAGTCGGCCATCGGTACAACTCCGCGGGCCAACCTGCTCACCTACACCAAGGCGTTTGACACGGTGCGGCGTCTCTTGTCGCAAACCGAATTGGCGCGGGTCCGTGGCTATACGCCGAGTACCTTCTCGTTCAATGTTGAGGGCGGACGCTGCGAGTCGTGTAAAGGTGAGGGCTTTGAAAAAGTCGAGATGCAGTTTCTCTCGGACGTGTATGTCCCCTGCCCCGAGTGTCAGGGCAAACGTTATCGGGCGGAGGTGCTGGAGGTTCGCTATAAAGGCAAGAGTCTGACCGACATTCTGAATTTTACCGTTGCCGAAGCCATAGAATTTTTTGGCGAGCAAAAAGAGCTCAAGCGCCGTCTGGGCCCGCTGGCCGCGGTCGGGCTGGAGTATATGCGTCTGGGCCAGGCGCTGACAACGCTGTCCGGGGGTGAAGCCCAGCGGCTGAAGCTGGCAACGCATATTGCCAAGGAGCGTTCCAAAGACGCCGCCGCCCACGGCACGCTGTTCATCTTTGATGAGCCGACAACCGGGCTGCATTTTGCCGATATCCAGAAACTGCTCAACGCGTTCGACCAACTGGTCGAGTGCGGCCATTCGGTCCTGATTATTGAGCACAACCTTGAGGTCATTAAGTCTGCCGACTATTTGATAGACCTCGGGCCTGAAGGGGGAGACGGTGGCGGGACGGTTGTCGCCAAAGGGACGCCGGAGGAGGTGGCCGAGGTCCGGGCCTCGCATACCGGACGCTATCTGAAGGAAGTCTTGGATTCAGCAGGGCGGCGCCCGCAGCGGAAGCGGCGGAAAGCGAAATCTCCGGCTCGGCCGCTTGTCGCTGAGGTCGGGAGCGGCAAGTCCATTGCCATTATTGGGGCCAAGGAACACAACCTGCAAGATATTTCGGTTGATATTCCGCGCGACCAGATGGTGGTAGTGACGGGTCTGTCCGGCTCCGGTAAGTCAACGCTAGTGTTTGACTTGGTCTACGCCGAAGGCCAGCGACGCTATATTGACAGTCTGTCTGCGTACTCGCGGCAATTTATTAAAGTGCTCGCCCGGCCCAATGTTGACCTGCTGACCGGTATTCCGCCCACGGTGGCCATTGAGCAGCGCATGAGTCGGGGCGGGCGGAATTCGACCGTTGCCACCGTGACCGAACTGTCGCACTACTTGCGGCTGCTGTACGCCAAGATCGGTGTCCAGCATTGTACCCAGTGCGGATCGCCGCTGGCGGCACAGAGCCGCAGTCAGATACTGGAGCGTATTCAGGCCGATTTTCACGGCCAGGAAACAACCTTTTTCGCTCCGGTGGTGCGGGGGCGGAAGGGGTTTCACAAAGATATTTTAGCCGGGGCGCGCAAGCTGGGCTTCAAGCAGGCGCGCATCGACGGCCGTCCGACGACGATCGAACCGGGACAGAGTTTGCAGCGTTATAAAGAGCACGACATCGATATTGTGATTGGCGAGACGCTGGTGAATGGCGCAAATGGAAATCGGCGTGACACCGAGACGCTGCTCCAGTCGGCCTTGCGGGTCGGGAGTGGTGCGGTGCATGTGTGCGGCGAAGACGAGCGGACCTATAGCGAGCATCTCTTCTGTGTCGCCTGCGGCCTCGGGTTTGAAGAACCTGAGCCTCGCCTGTTTTCCTTTAACAGCCGCCAGGGAGCCTGCCCTGACTGCACCGGCGCCGGATTTTTGTGGGAGTTCGACCCCGAGCTGGTCGTCCCGGACGAGAGCAAGTCGCTCAAACACGACGCCCTCCTGCCGCTGGCCCGTTCTGAGCTGAAACGGGCCAAGAACAAGCTCCTGCGTGGACTCAAGAAGCTGGGTGTCCCGGTCGACCGGCCATTTGGCGAGCTGGACGCGGAGCAGCGCCAGTTGGTCCTTTCCGGGGACGGTCAGGGGCTGCAGGGTGCGTTCGATATCCTGAATGAAACGCTTGACTACGGCGGGGATACGGGTTCATCCTACGCGCTGTCGCAGTTCCTGGGTGAGTCAGCCTGTCCGGAATGTCAGGGGGAGCGTCTGAATCCACGTGCGCGGGCCGTACAGGTGTGTGGTCAGTCGCTGCCGGGGCTGATGCGTCTGTCGGCGGCAGACTGCCTCAGCCGTTTGCAGGACCTGTCGCTGTCCACGCGTGACACGCTCGTCGGGCGGCCGATTCTCAAAGAAATCGTTCCCAGACTCAGCTTTCTGAATCAGGTCGGCCTGTCCTATCTGTCCCTGGACCGCCGCGCGGATACCTTGTCCGGTGGAGAGGCGCAGCGGATTCGTCTGGCCGCCCAGCTCGGCTCCAATCTGTGCGGGGTGTGTTATATCCTGGACGAACCGACCATAGGCCTGCACCCGCGCGATAATGCCCGCCTGATTGATACCCTGCGGAACCTGCAAGCGCGTGGTAACACCGTGCTGGTCGTTGAACACGACGAACAGACCATCGAGAATGCGGACGTGGTGATCGACTTGGGGCCGGGCGCTGGGGTGCACGGCGGCCAGGTCGTGGCCATTGGCTCACCCCAGCAGTTGCGTAAGAACACGGACTCGCTCACCGGTCAGTTCCTCTCCTCGGCCCACCCGCGGCTCGGTCCGGTTCGGTCTCTCACGGAGCGGCCGCGGCTGCGGCTGCGGGGCGTGCGAGAGAACAATCTGAAGAATATCGACATTGATATTCCGCTCGGGACGTGGGTAGGCGTGTCCGGGGTGTCCGGCTCGGGGAAGAGTTCTTTAGTCCAGGAAGTCCTGGTCAATGGGCTGCGGCGCAAACTGGGTTTATACGCCGGTCGGGTGGGTCTGCATGACAGCATCGACAATACCGAGGGGATTGAGCGTGTGGTCGAGGTCGATCAATCGCCCATCGGGAAAACTCCGCGTTCGGTCCCGGCGTCCTACGTGGGCTTTTGGGACGAGGTGCGCAAGCTCTTTTCTCTGTTGCCCGATGCGCGGCTGCGCGGCTATAAACCCGGTCGGTTCTCTTTCAATGTGAAAGGCGGGCGCTGCGAGACCTGTGCCGGACAGGGACGCATTAAAATGGAGATGAGCTTTCTGCCCGACGTCTACGTCACCTGCGATGTGTGCGGTGGCCGGCGCTATAACGAGGAGACCCTGGAAATCGCCTATAACGGCAAGAACATCGCCGATGTGCTGGACATGACCATTGAAGAGGCGGCAACGTTTTTCATCGGGGTGCCAAAAATCGCCCAGCCCCTGAAGCTGCTGAACGATATCGGCATGGGCTATATCAAGCTTGGTCAGGCCAGCAATACGCTGTCCGGGGGTGAAGCCCAGCGCATCAAACTGGCCTACGAGTTGGCAAAACGCTCGCGCGGGAAAACGCTCTACGTATTGGACGAGCCAACAACAGGTCTCCATTTCGCCGATATCGAAAAGCTGATCCACACGCTCCACCGATTGATTGATAAGGGCAATACAGTGGTGACGATTGAACACAATCTCGACATCATCAAAGAGGCCGATTACATCATCGACCTCGGTCCCGAAGGCGGTGCCGCCGGCGGCAATATTGTGGCCAGCGGTACACCCCAGCAGCTCATGAAGAAGGTCCAGCAGTCCTATACGGCACAGTGTTTGAAAGCCTATCTGAACGGAGGGAATCATGGCGCGCGGGCAGACTGAACAGCAGATGGAGAGCGCCGCTCATACGTATTTTGAGCGCGTGACGAACGGCGATGTGGACGGCATTCTCGAACTGTTTGCCGACGATGCCCAACTCATCAACCCGGTCACCGGTGCCGCCGGGATTCAGGGCAAAGCGGCCCTGCGCACGTTCTACGAAAAACTGACGACCAGCCTCGTCGATTATACCGCCGTGGCCACGGACATTATTATCGAAGGTAATAAGCTGATCGCCCCGCTCCATCTCGAAGGCAAGACCACAGACGGCCAGCCGCTGGTGATGGACAATCTGAATTTCTGGACGTTTGAGAACGGCAAGTTCAAGGTGTTGCGCATCTATATGGACACCCATCCGTATCGCCCCGCGCTCAGTCAGGCGCTGAGCGGCGAGTAGACGATGTGGGCCGTATCCGTCTGTCACCGTTCTTGAGGAGTCGGGAGAGGGGATACACAGTGATAGAGAGAAAATCATAATTGGTTGAAGACAGGAGCAGAAGAGGTATAATTTCTATACTCCTATGCAGTTTGAATTTGATCCCAGGAAAAGCAAGAAGAATAAAGAAAAACACGGGATTGATTTTGTCGAAGCCCAGAAATTCTGGGAAGATGAAGATCGGTTGGAAATCGAAGCACGAAGTGACGACGAACCCCGCCTCGCCTTGATTGCCATGGCCGAAGGAAAACTATGGTCAGCTTTTTTTACGTATCGGGGAGAGCCGCGTGTCCGACTTATTTCTGTCCGCCGGGCGAGAGAGAAAGAAGAGCGGTTGTATTATGAAGGCTAAAGAATTAGATCGGTTGTTTGATAAGGGCGAAGATATTACGCCCTACCTTGATCTGACGAAAGCTCGCAGACCGGGACACGAGCAGCGACGGGTGAATGTCGATTTCCCGAACTGGATGATAGACTCACTGGACCGGCAGGCGAGCCGTTTAGGCGTGACGCGACAATCTGTCATTAAGACCTGGATTGCCGAGCGCCTGGAGAAGGAAATGAAGGGGTGGGTGAAAAAGCGATTGTCCCAAACGAAGTGAAGGAGGGGAATTTTTCAGTTCCACCGTCCCTTGAAAAGACAGCGTGTTCAAGCTCTCGCGCAACGCGATGCGCAGCCCGGCAGCACGGAGTTCCTGAATAAAGTTGAGTGTGACAGAGAGCGTGAGATTGGGGATTAGGGGCTGGGGGTTCGCCCCAATCCCTAACCCCCAGCCCCTAACCCCTACACCTGCGGCTTGCGCTGCTCGCGGTAGATGCGCATGGCCTCGGCAAAGTCCTTGGTCTCAAGCGCGGTCGCCCGGGCGCGGGATATCTCCGACGACCAGGTCTCCTGGCCCAGCGTCCAGGACTGATGCAGCAGATGCTTGGCGACAGTCGCGGCCCGGCTGCCAACCTTTTGGCAACGGGCGACGAGCTGGTCGGTTTCTTCTTTGAGATTCTCGGCTTCAACGACTTTGGTCAGCAGTCCCCAACGCTCGGCTTGTGCGGCATCAAAGCGTTCCCCGAGAATAAGGATTTCTTTGGCTTTGGCGAGTCCGATGAGCTGCACGAGTTTATAGCTCTGGCTGGCATCGGGCGGCGAGCCGTAGAGCACCTGGGGGAGGGAGAAGAAGGCGGTATTGGCCGCAATCCGAAAGTCACAGGCCAGGACCAACTCGCAACCGGCTCCAAGACAGGCGCCGTGAATGGAAGCAATCGTAAGAGCGTTGAGGTGCTCCAGAATATCTAGCGCACGTTGCCAGGGAGCCCAGGCCGCATCAATAGCTGCGTTCGTTGAGGGCCGCAGGGCGGCCGCCTTGAGGTCCATGCCGGAACAAAAGGCGCGGCCTTCGCCCCGCAGCACGACCACCTGGAGGTCGGCATCCGCCTCAAGCGTTTGACACGCCGCTTCGAGGTCGGCCGTGAGTTGGTCGTTGACCGCATTCAGGGAGGCTGAACGATCCAGGGTCAGAAAAGCTACCGCCTCCTTTTTCTCAATATAGAGGGTGTCCCATTCCATGCTCTTCTCCGCGCTGCACAACAGTCTGCGTGCTTTTTCCTATTCCCTCCATAGCATACCAAGCTCCACTGACTTTACCAGCAGCTTCCGGTATATAGACCGCTCAAGGAGAAAAAAGCGTACCCATGGCAAAACACACACTGGATCAACTGCTCGAAAAAATGTCGTCCGGAGATAATCGAGCGCTGGCTCGTCTGATGACGCTGGTAGAACGAGAAGATGAAAGGCTGGGCCGTATTCTGGAGGCCATCGGGCCCAGGCAAGGGCACGCTTGCACGATAGGGGTTACCGGTCCTCCGGGTGCCGGCAAGTCGAGCCTGGTAGACGGGCTGACGACGCTGATGCGTCAGGCCGGAGAGACGGTCGGTATTGTTGCCATTGACCCGTCGAGTCCCTTTACCGGTGGCGCGCTGCTGGGCGACCGGATTCGAATGACGAAGCATTATCTCGACAGCGGCGTCTTCATCCGGAGTATGGCGACGCGTGGCAGTCACGGCGGACTATCCCGGGCGACCAAGGACGTCATTAAGCTGATGGATGCGGCCAGCCTGGATTATATTATGGTTGAGACAGTTGGTGTCGGGCAGACGGAATTGGACGTCATGGGCACGACCGATACCGTTCTGGTGACGCTCGTACCGGAAGCCGGTGACGGCGTTCAGGTCATGAAAGCCGGGCTGATGGAGATTGCGGATATCTTTGTCGTCAATAAGGCCGACCGGGACGGGTCGCAGCGAATGATGACCGAACTCAGCCTGATGCTGGAGCTGAAATACAGTAATCGTCCGGCAGAGGAGTCGGCGCAGCCGCCCTGGCGCATCCCCGTGCTGGCGACGCAGGCGATTAACGGGACGGGCCTGCCGGAGCTGCTGCAAGCCATACGGGATCATCATCAGTCGTCGCTGGCGTCTGGGGAGTTGGTGCGCCGCCGCTCGGAGCGCCGCCGCGAGGAACTCATTACCCGGGTCGAATATGAAGTCCGTAAACGCTTGACCGTCGGCGCCCGGACCGATCCCGAGCTGTCGCGCTATTTCGATGCAGTTGGCGCCGGCACGCTTGATCCCCATACCGCGTCCCATCAAATTCTGGAAAGCGCCGCGCTTCGAGATGAAGCCGGACCCAGCGCATAAAGGAGGGAGTTATGAAGGCCGCAGTCCTGTACGAACTCAGTACCCCACTCCAGGTCGAAGAGGTAGACCTCGACAATCCCAAATCAAAAGAAGTGCGCGTCAAGATTGCCGCCAATGGCGTGTGCCATAGCGACTACTCCATTATCCATGGTGTGATTCGCTCCCCGTTGCCCGTCGTGCCCGGTCATGAAGGCGCCGGTATTGTTGAAGAAGTCGGGCCGGACGTGACTATGGTCAAGCCCGGCGACCATGTGGTTCTGTCTTTCGCTCCCTACTGCGGGCACTGCTATTACTGCGCGCAGGGCAGCCCGGTCCTGTGCGTGAATATGCGGACGATTATGGGCAAAGGGGCTCTCCTTGACGGCACCTGTCGGCTGAGTAGAAACGGACAGAAGATCCATCACGCCGCCGGCCTATCGAGCTATGCGGAATACGCGGTGGTGCCCGAAATCGCCTGTGTCAAAATCCCGCACGAGGTGCCGCTCGACAAAGCCTGTCTGGTTGGCTGTGGCGTCATGACCGGGGTCGGAGCCGCCATCAATACCGCCGCGGTCAGACCCGGCACGAGCGCCGTGGTCATTGGCTGCGGAGGAGTGGGGTTGAATGTGATTCAGGGCTGCGCGCTGGCCGGAGCGAGCATTATTATCGCGGTTGACCTGATGGATAATAAGCTCGAATATGCCAAAGAGTTCGGCGCGACCCACAGCGTGAATTCGGCCCGAGACGATCTGACCAAGACCGTGCGAAGCCTGACCGACGGGCGTGGCTCGGATTACGCTTTTGAGGTGATCGGCCTGGGCAAAACCATCGAACAAGCCTATGCCTGCACCCGGCAGGGGGGCAGTACGATTGTCGTCGGCGCACCGGCGCGGGAAGAGACGGTGACGATCCCGGCGTTCAGCCTGCTCAACGAGAAAAAAATTCAGGGTTCGGTCTACGGCTCTTCTCGCCCGCACGTCGATATGCCGCGCCTGATTGAGCTGTATATGAACAACAAGCTCAAACTCGATGAACTGGTGACGCGGACCTACTCACTCGATGAAGTCAACGCTGCCATGACCGCGCTGGAGAAAGGCGAAGTCGCCCGGAGCGTGGTCGTGATGTAAAAGCAGCCTGAAGGAAAAGGGTCGCTCTCCTTGAGCTTGCCGGTTCAGAGCCTGAGCCCGGAGCCCTCAGCCGCGTGGATGATACTTTCGGTGCACCTCGCGTAAGCGCGCGCTCGCCAGGTGCGTATAGATTTGTGTTGTGGCAATATCAGCGTGGCCCAGCATGGACTGGACCGCCCGCAGGTCCGCGCCACCCTCCAGCAGATGCGTCGCAAAGGCGTGTCTCAGGGAGTGGGGATAGACCGGACTGCCCTCAGGATTTTTCTTGGCGTAGCCTTTGATCAGCGCCCAGAATGCTTGACGGGTCAGCGGCTTCCCGGAACGAGTCAGGAAAATATAGTCGCTGCTCCGGTGCTTCAGCAGGACCGGGCGGACGGTGTCGAGATAGCGCTGTAGCTGCGCGAGCGCCCGAGTCCCGAGGGGGACGAGGCGTTCCCGATTGCCCTTGCCCCGCACCCGGACGAATCCCGCTTCCCGATTGACCTGAGAGACTGTCAGCTGCACCAATTCGGAGACGCGCAGGCCGGTCGCGTATAACACTTCGAGCATGGTCTGGTTCCGCATGCCGAGCGGAGTCGCCGCGTCTGGCAGTGAGATGAGTGCGTCTACCTGTTCCTGGGACGGGACGTGGGGCAGGGCGCGACCAAACTTGGGCAGATGGAGCAGGGCGGTTGGGTTCTTCCCGGGCAGTTCGTTTTCTCGTTGCAGAAAACGGTACAAGCCGCGCAGCGCGGTTAAGACGCGGGATTGGGTCCGGGTTGATATGCCCTGTTCGTGCAGGACGCTGAGAAAGCCGACGATATGGCGCGAACCGGCTTGTCTGACATCCGAGATATCCTGAGTCGATAAATAGGCGCAGAACCGGTGGAGGTCCCGGCTGTAGACCTCTACCGTACGCGGCGTTAAACCCTTTTCTACGGTGAGATGCCCTAGAAAGGTGTCAAGCAGAGTGTCGCTCTGGGCACTGTTTGGGTGAGAGAGGGAAGTCTGCGTCATGCGGCTTCCTCATGGCTACGCAGCCGGCCTTGCAACTCTGCCAGCACCTGGTCGGGATTCCCAACCTTCGCGCCGGTCACATCCGTCACGTAGAAGACATCAAGGACCTGGTCGACATTGGTGGTAATTTTCGCCAGGTGGATCACCAGGCCGAGTTGGAACAAGGTGTGGGTCACCTCGAATAAGAGTCCTATGCGGTCCAGCGCCGTGACATCGACCAGGGTGTAGGTTGGCGACGTGGTGTTATCAATCGTAATCTCGGTCCGCAGGCGTGGGTGGGAGCGTTGCAGAAACGCCGGTGGCCGCGCCGCCTGAAGCAGGTCCTCAACCGTTCGCCCTCCGTGTAAGACGGCGTTCAGCCGTGTATAAAATCGAGCCCAGGTATCTTCCGAGAGCAGCATGTCTTGACGGTCCAGGTGTGACAGCCGAAAGACATCCAAAGCAATGCCTTGCTGGCTAGTGCCTCTGACTCTGCTGGTAAAGGCGCGTGCTCCAGAAATGCTCAGGCTGCTGACGGTGAGAACGCCGGCGAGCATGGAAAAGAGCCCTGGGCGGTCACGGGTGACCAAGGTGAATTCGCTATACTCCTGCTCCGGAAAGTGGTGCAGACTGGCGCGATAGGGGGTGTCAGCCTCTGCCTGGATAAAGCGGCTCATGAGTTGAAAATGCTCTGGTACTGCCTCCTCCGGGGTCGTCAGGAAATAGCTGTCCGGCATTGCGGTCAGGAATTGGGAGAGCTGATCGACCGCTGCTTCTGTGGCTAGGCGCTGTCGAATGCGATCTTTCCGGCGCTGGAGGCGTGCGTCTTGATCTTCCTCAACAAGTGCTCCCGTTTCCAGGCGCTCCAAGGTGCGCAGATAGAGTTCGTTGAGGAGCCCCCCCTTCCAGCTATTCCAGACCTTGGGGCCAACGGCCTTCATATCGGCAAACGTCAACAGATAGAGTCGCTTTAAGCACCCAGGATTCTCTACTGTCCGGGCGAAATCAGCAATTTGCGCGTCGTCCGAAAGATCGCGCCGTTGGGCGATATGGGACATAAAGAGATGCTGGCGGACGAGGACCTGCCACTCGTGCGCTTCGTCTGGCGGCAGTTGCCAGCGACTGGCGGCCGCATCCACCATCTCGGCGCTCCGGGCGGAGTGCTCGACACCAAATCCCTTGCCCACGTCGTGGAAGAGCATCGACAGGAATAAGAGGTCCACCCGGTCAATCTCACGCATGACCTGGGTCAGGAGCGGTAGGCTTTCTTTATATTCGCCGTCGCGCAAGCGTTCGATCTCTGCCACGCCATGCAAGGTATGCTCGTCGATGGCATAGATATGGTACAGGTCGCGCTGCGTTCGCCAGCGTAAATGACCAAACTCGGGTAACAGCCATTCGAGCAGGCCGACTTCGTGCATCGCGTGCAGGGTTGGGGCAACTCGCTGCTTCCAGGAGAGGATAGCGAGAAAGGCATCCCGCACGGCGGGGCGGCTGGCCGTGTCTGGCGGGAGATCGGTCAGTGCCTGACGAATCGCCTGCTTGGTTTCACGGGTACACACGACGCCGTGACGCTGAGCATCATGGAAGAGGGTCACGAGATTAAGCGGCTCCCGGGTGAGCATCTCTGGCTTGGTCACATGCAGGGTCTGGTCAACAACACGGATGCCCTCTCGGATATCCCGACCCCGCGGACGACCCAGGAAGTTGAAGAGTCGAGACGGTGCTGCGCAGCGCTCAAACATGAATCGGGTAAAATCATGAATGGTCGTGACGTGCTGGTAGTAGGTCCGCATGAACTGGGTGGCGTCCGCAAAACCACACGCCGGGGCGAGTTGATCCTGGTGTTCAAAGGTCAGCGTGTCCTGTTCGGTCCGCTCAAGCAGATGGAGCCCGTTCCGCACCCGCCACAAGAAATCCTGGGCCGCTTCTACCGCGGACAGGGTCGATTCCGAGACGACGCCTTTGACGATGAGTTCGCGCCAGTTGGTGAGCTTGAATTTGACTTTGGCCAACCACCAGGCCGTGTGCAGATCGCGTAACCCGCCACAGCCCTCTTTGATGTTTGGTTCGAGTAGATAGAGCGAATCGCCGTGGCGCTGGTGGCGGACGCGACTCTCTTCGGCTTTTGCCTGAAAAAACTGCTCGGTTCGTTTCTCTACCAAGTCGCGCTGAATGGCGGTCTGAAACTCCTGGGCCAAGGACTCTTCACCGCAGAGATAGCGGCTGTCCAGCAGGGACGTTTTAATCTCGAAATCCCGACCCGCATGCCGGAGGCACTCCCGGATATTGCGAACCGCATGGCCGACCGTCCAGCCCGCGTCCATCAGGCTGTAGTACAGTGTTTCCCACACCGTCTCGGCATAGGGAGTGATTTTCCAATGATAGAGGAAGAGCAGATCAATATCGGAATGCGGGTTCAGCTCGCTACGGCCGTAGCCGCCCAGGGCAAACAGACTACAGCGTTGGCTGAGGCTGGTATAGCGCCGCGTGTAGAGACGGGTCGCGGCGGTAAAGACGTAGCGCACGAGTTGATCGATCAGCGCGGTGTGGACCTCGACCACGGAGCGTCCACTCTGACTCTCGGCCTGATGTCGTATCAGTAGCTCGTGGACCTGAGTGCGATAGGTGCCGGCAATCCGACCGAGGTCCCAAGCGGGATCAAGTTCCACGTCCGGGTCTGACGAAGGGAGGGGCGGTAGCTCAATGAGACTGGGAGGCGAGTATTGCTGGTCGGCATCCATTATACGCTGTCTTTCCTGACGCGGCGGGCTCACAGGCTCTCCATACGTGGCAACTCTTCTTTGATAAATCGGGCAATTCCTTGAAAAAGCCCTTCCGCTATCGCTTCTCGATAGGCCGAGGAACGCAACAGCTTACCCTGAACGCGGTGCGTCAGGAAGGACACTTCGGCCAATACACACGGCATCTCCGCTCCAACTAGCACATAGAACGGTCCTTTTTTTACTCCAAGGTTACGAACCTTCGAGTGACGTTTGGCAACCTGGGTCATTATAGAATCTTGGAGGGCGTGGGCAAGGATAATTGACCCTTCTAGCTTATCATTATGGATCATATCGCTCACAATCTCGGATAATTCGCTTCCTGCCTGCGGTGGCTGTCTCAGGTGTTGCAGACCATTTTCAAAGTTTGCCAATCGAATCGTGGCACGATCATTAGTATTATTCAGATGATAGGTCTCAACTCCTTGGAGGTGAGGATTTTCACTCGCATTGGCATGGATCGAAATAAAAAGATCGGCCTTCGTCGCATTAGCTTGGGCCGTGCGTTCCGGCAGCGGAACAAAGACATCCTTCTCCCGTGTATAGAGCACTTTAACCGGAAGGCGGGATTCCAACTTCTTGCCAAGTCTTTTACTGATGGCAAGGACCACGGTTTTTTCCTTGAGACCGTCAACGCCGACCGCGCCTGGGTCGCGCCCGCCGTGCCCAGGGTCAATCATAATTCGATATTGAGGCGGCGGGGGTGCTCGTGGTTGTTTGGCCTGCTGGCGCGGCGGCGTTTTTTCGCTCTGGCCTTTGACATCAATAATGAGTCGATACGGAGAGTAGAGCGGAAAAGCGGTATAGCTTTCAATCTGTTCCAAATCGAGCACGACCCGGGCCGTGGTTGGCGAGAACTGGCCCGTCCGAATGCGTCTGAGCAGACCGTCATCCACGGGAATGGGCGCCCGCAACTGCGGATCAATCCGGGCCGAGGAGAAATCGATGACAATCCGGGGCGGCCGGTCATGCGGCCGGTCAGCCGCGACCCGGAAGTGCTTGTAATCTGCCTGGGCCGAGAGGGTAATAGTGACCCGGGTGTAATCCGGGACCGAGATATGCCGTATTTCTTCGAGAACGGGACGGGGCGGGGAGAGGGCAAAGGCGAAGGGGGCTACGCTCGCAACAAGAACCGCCCCCAGCATCCACCGAAACACCCCACCGACCATGGGTAGAACTTATGTCCCAAATTCCCAGGATGCAAGATAGCGCTTCTGCTCCGGGGTCAGCCGATCGAGCTGGATGTCCATGCTGGCGAGTTTGAGGCTGGCGACCTGATCTTCGATCTCTTTGGCGACAGGGTGCACGTGGGGCGTCAACCGGTCCTGATGTTCCACCGCCCAGCGCACGGTTAAGGCCTGCGTGGCAAAACTCATATCCATCACCGCTGGCGGGTGTCCCTCGGCTGCGGCAAGATTGACCAGCCGGCCCTCGCCGATGACATAAATGCAGCGGCCATCCTCCAGATGATAGCCGTCCACGTTTGTGCGCACATTGCGTGCAACCCGCTTGGCCATTTTCTTGAGCGCCTTAATATCGATCTCAACGTCAAAATGGCCCGAGTTGCACAGGATGGCGCCGTCTTTCATACGCGCAAAATGCTCTTTGCGCAGCACGCTGGTGTCGCCGGTCACGGACACGAACAGCTCCCCCTCGCGGGTCGCTTCACGCATGGGCATGACCCGGAAGCCGTCCATGGCGGCTTCGAGTCCGCGAATCGGGTCGATTTCGGCCACGATGACTTGGGATCCAAGCCCCCGGGCGCGCATGGCGACGCCTTTGCCGCACCAGCCGTAGCCGGCGACCACAACCGTCATGCCGGCCAGCAGGATATTGGTCGCCCGCAGCACCCCATCCAGGGTGGATTGTCCGGTTCCGTAGCGGTTGTCGAACAGGTGCTTGGTAGTAGCGTCGTTCACGGCAATGACCGGAAACTTCAGGACGCCGTCCTTGTCCATGGCGCGCAGCCGGATGACGCCGGTCGTGGTCTCTTCCATGCTGGCGCACATCTGCTCGGCGCGGTCGGCGTACTGCTTGTCGGTATGCAGCAGCGAGACCAGGTCGGCGCCGTCGTCGAGGGTCACACTGGGCTGATGAGCCAGGGCTTGGTGCAGGTGGGCATAATAGCTCTTGTTATTCTCGCCGCGAATCGCAAACGTCGGGATGCCCTCGTGTTTGACCAGGCCGGCGGCAATATCGTCCTGGGTGGACAGCGGGTTGGAGGCGCACAGGGTGACGTCGGCGCCGCCAGCCTTGAGGGTTCGCATCAGGTTGGCGGTTTCGGAGGTGACGTGCAGACAGGCCGCCAGGCGCACGCCTTTCAGAGGTTTCTCGCGGGAAAAAACTTCCCGCACCTGACGCAGGGCCGGCATGTGCTGGTCGGCCCACTCGTAACGCTTCTTGCCTTCCTTGGCCAGCTTGGGGTCTTTGACATCGCCTCGGCTTGTACGCATGATTCCTCTTTCTGCTTCTGACTTGGGTTGTCTACACGGTCGTTGACGCGCGCTTGAGGGCTTCTATACGGTCAATCCGCTCCCAGGGGAAATATCCGTTCTCGGCCGGTCTCCCGAAGTGGCCGTAGGCCGCGGTCTCCCGATAAATGGGACGTTTCAAATCAAGCGTCTGGATAATGGCAGCGGGTCGCAGGTCGAACTCCTGACGGACGATTGCGGATATGCGTTCCTCCGGTAAGACACCTGTGCCGAAGGTATCAACATAGACGCCGACCGGTTCCGCTACGCCGATCGCATAGGCGAGCTGCACTTCGCAGCGTTTGGCTAAATCCGCGGCCACAAGATTCTTGGCAATATAGCGCGCCATATACGCGGCGGAGCGATCTACCTTGCTGGGGTCTTTGCCCGAAAACGCACCACCACCATGCCGGCCGTAGCCGCCATAGGTGTCGACGATAATTTTTCGCCCGGTCAGTCCGCAGTCCGCGTACGGGCCGCCGTTGACGAAACGCCCGGTCGGATTCACGAGAAACGTCGTCTTCTGGTCCAAAAACTCCGGTGGAATGACGCGTTTCACGACTTCTTCAACAATGGCCTCTTTGATTGTGTCATACGCCGCGTCAGGATCGTGTTGGGTCGAAATCAGGACCGTATCCGCGCGCACCGGTTTGCCGTCCCGGTATTCCACCGTTACCTGCGACTTGCTGTCCGGCCGCAGGAAGGGCAGCTCGCCTCTTTTCCGTATTGCGGCCATTTCCTGGACCAGGCGGTGGGCCGTATAAATGGGAAACGGCATATAGTCTTTGGTTTCGTCGCAGGCAAAGCCGAACATCATGCCCTGGTCGCCCGCGCCCTGTTCTTTGTGGAGACCTTTCCCCTCGGATACCCCCTGATCAATGTCCTCGGACTGCTGGCTGAGCGCGGTCAGCACGGAGCAGGTGTCGGCGTCAAAACCCAGGGAAGAGTCGATGAAGCCGATGTCGCGCACAATCTGGCGGGCGACATCCATGACAAAATGATAGCTGGTCTGGGCTTTGGTTGTGACTTCACCCGCCACGACGATCATACCGGTTTTGACCAGCGTTTCGCACGCCACCCGGCTGTCCGGGTCTTGTGCGAGTAAGGCGTCCAGGATGCCGTCCGAGATCTGATCACACATTTTGTCCGGGTGGCCCTCTGACACCGATTCGGACGTGAATAAATACTCTTTCCCCGTCATGGTTTTTCTCCTTGGCGTGATGCTACCCGTACCCTAAACGGCTGGGCGCATATAATAGAATCCCCTTCTGAGCGTCAAGGGGCTTTTCACTGACCTGATAACTATTCTTCGTCAAAACGATTGGCGACGAGGCGGGTGAGTGTCGAGAGCGCCTCCTCTGCATCGTCGCCCTGAATCTGTAGCTCAAGGACGCTGCCGCGCGGCGCGCCGAGGGTCAGCAGGTCGAGGACGCTACGGCCGTTCGCCGTCTGTCCCTCCCAACTGACGCTGACCTCAACCTTGAGGTCTTTGATGGCTTTGACGAAGGACGCTGCCGCGCGGGCGTGTAAGCCCATTGCGTTGAGGAGGGTGAGCCGGGCGTGGAGGGGGGGGGTCATCCCGATACTCTTTCCCGCTGCCTGTCTCGGTGCTGAATCCGAACGGTATAATCCCAGGCTTGGAGCTGTCGGCCCAATTCTTCGGCGATGACGACCGAGCGGTGTTGGCCGCCGGTACACCCGATGGCTAGCGTGAGATAGCTTTTGCCTTCTCTGGCATACAGGGGCAGCGTCGATTTGAGTAAGGCCGACGTCTGGCTCAAAAAGAGAGCGGTTTCCTCCTGGCCGAGGACAAACTCGACGACGGCGCGTTCCGTACCGGTCTTGTGCCGGAGCGCATCGACAAAAAAAGGATTGGGCAGAAAACGGACGTCCAGCATAATATCGGCATCGATGGGCACTCCGTATTTATAACCAAACGACTCGACGGTAATGAGTAAAGGCCGTTGGGAGTGGGGATAGCGCTCAATATGCTGAAGGAGGGCCTCCCGGAGTTCGTGTACGCTATACGCAGACGTATCCATAACCAGGTCGGCTGAGGCGCGCAGTTCGGCGAGCTGTTCCTCTTCGGTCCGAATCCCTTGGAGGACGCCCCCGTCTCCGGCAGCCGGGTGGGGACGGCGGGTTTCGCTAAAGCGTCGCACGAGGACATCGGCGCTGGCTTCAAAATACAGGATCTTGATCTGGTGACCCTTCTGGCGCAGCCCTTCAAGGACCGTCGGGTATTCGTGCAGAAAAATACGCTCGCGCAGATCAATCCCCAAGGCCACTCGGCCAATATGCTCCTGATTATTTTCGCTGAGCTCAAGAAATCGGGGGATGAGGGTGACTGGCAGATTATCGATACAGTAGAAGCCACGATCCTCCAGGACGCGGATTGCGGTACTTTTCCCTGAGCCTGATAAGCCCGTGACGACAACGACTTGCATAGCGGTACGTGTCGGGTGTGGCCTCCCTACTATAGGTTGTTATCTTCCTCGCAGATCAGCCGGTGTAAATCCGCTTGGCTACCGCCTTGGAGCAAGCGTTCTCGAAACGTCTTGTCTTTCAAGAGTCGAGAGACCCGAGCCAGGGCCTTGAGGTGGACGCCGGCAGAATCCTCTGGTGCAACCAGCAAAAAGAAGAGCCGCGTCAGCCCGCCATCAAGGGAGCTACAGTCCACCCCGTGTGGACTCAGGCCAAAAACGGCGACTACGCTCTTGAGTCCGGACAACTTCCCATGGGGTATGGCAATGCCTTCACCAATGGCCGTTGTGCCGAGACGTTCACGGTCCAGGAGCACGGCGACCAACTGCTCGGCGTCGACACCTTGTGTGTGCTGGGCGAGGTGTTGGGCCAGCTCACGCAGGACATCGGTCTTTGTGCGACCCTGGAGCTGGGGGAGAATGGATTCTTGGTTGAGGATATCAACGACACGCATGGGAGTGTTCCTTGTTACAAACAGGACTGGCGCCTAGCGGGCGTATTTCCGCTTTGCAGAGGAAAGAATATTGAGGCCCTCTCTATACTTGGCGACGGTTCGGCGGGCAATCTTGATATGACTACGGGACAGTGTTTTTGCAATTTCTTCATCACTCAGGGGTCTGTACGGGTCTTCCCGATCAATCAGGGCTCGAATTTGGGCCTTGACGCTTTCTGCCGAAACGTCTTGTCCATAGTGGCTCTTCAGCCCTGTTGTGAAGAATTTTTTGAGTGGATACAAGCCGCGTGGCGTGGCGATATACTTGCCCGCAATGGCCCGGCTGACCGTTGACTCATGCGCGCCGATGTCATCTGCCACATCGCGTAACACCAGTGGGCGCATATGGGAAACGCCATGGTTCAGAAAATCCTGCTGAAATTTGACCAGACTCTCAGCAACCATGAGTAGGGTCCGCTGGCGTTGGTGAATGCTCTTAATCAGCCAGGCTGCTGCCCGCAGTTTATCCTGGACATACTCTTTTGCTTCGCCGTCTTGGGTGAGTAAATGGCGATACGCATTGCTCACCTTGAGGCGCGGCAGACCCTCTTCGTTGAGCGTCACCCGATACTCGTCTCCGATCTTATGGACATCCACATCCGGCGCGACATAGCGGATATCTCCGTCACCGTAATTGCGTCCGGGCTTGGGTTCAAGGGCGGTAATGATTTTGATCGCCCGCTGGATTTCTTCCATCGGAACTTTGAGCGCTTTTGCCAACCGATCATAGCGCCGTCCCTCAAGGCTCTGGAGATGCTGCTGGACAATCGTTTTTGTTAAATGGAGCAGGGACTCGTCAATCGCTTCGCCCTCGTGCTGAGCCGCACACAGTTGTAACAGTAGGCATTCCTGGAGGTCTCGGGCGCCGACTCCAATCGGGTCGCACGACTGCACAATCCGTAAGACTCGTTCAACCTCCTCGGGACTGCCGTCTGCACTCTCTGCGAGTTCCTCGACCCTGGCCTCAAGATAGCCGTCAACGTCCAGATTGCCGACGATCAGAGAGGCGAGATGTTCTTCTGTTTCGGTCAGGCTGCGGAAGCGTAACTGCCAGGTGAGATGTTCGGCCAGCGACTCTGTGCGGGGCAGACGATCCTCTGGGGCATTTTGACGCTCACTCTCCGCGTCTTCGTCTCCAGGTGGAGGAAGGGCCGGCATGTCGTTATTGTTATTATAGGTGCTGAGATAAGTCTGCCAGTCAATCTGGTCCTTTTCTGTGTTCGCGTCTGGTGTGGCGGTCTGGGTTGGCTCTTCGCCATTGCCGCGGCCGTCGTCAAAAATCGCCTCGTCCTCGGTGACGCGCTCAATGACCGGATTCTCCGCCAGCTCTTCATCAATGAGCGTATCAAGCTCTCCACGGGGCAGTTGCAGAATTTTGATGGCTTGACGCAACTGAGGCGTCATCACCAGTTTTTGGGTTAATTTCTGAGTCAGTCTGAGGTCTAACCCCATACAACTCTACCCTTGTCCCTAGTCACTAGAGGCGGAAGCGCTCTCCCAGGTAGACCTCTCGGGCGCGACTGCTGGCCGTGATTTCCTGGGGTGTTCCTTCCTCAAACACACTGCCATCGCTCAGAATATAGGCGCGGTCACAAATGCTCAGCGTCTCTCGAACATTGTGGTCGGTGACCAGAACACCGATTCCGCGTTCGCGTAATTGCACGATGATTTCCTGGATATCAGCAACCGAAAGCGGATCAATTCCGGCAAAGGGTTCGTCCAGGAGCATAAAAGCCGGCGACATCACCAGCGCGCGCGAAATTTCGACCCGACGGCGCTCTCCTCCAGAGAGTGAATCTGCCCGGTTGGCCGCCAGGTGGCTCACCCCCAACTCGGCCAGGAGCTCAGCCAGGCGTTCTTCCCGCTGCGTCTTGCTGAGCGATGTCGTCTCCAGAATAGCCATCACATTTTCCGCCACGGTCAACTTGCGGAAGACCGACGGCTCTTGGGGTAGATAGGTCACCCCCCGGCGTGCCCGCTTATGCATGGGTAAGGTCGTAATCTCGTCACCATTATAGTAGACCTCACCCTTATCGGGCCGAATAATCCCGACGATGATCGAAAAGGTGGTTGTCTTTCCTGCGCCGTTGGGGCCGAGTAAGCCCACCACTTCGCCGCCGGTGACACGCACGCTGACATCGCGCAGAACCGCGCGTTTCCCATAGGTTTTCCACAAGCCTTCGGCTTGGAGGACTGGCGTATCACTCACTCCGTTCTTCTTTCCTTGGGCGTCTTTCCGATGGATCTCACCGCACAACGGCTCCCCTGGCGTCCTAGTTGGGAATGAGGACCATCTGGGCCTGCCGCTTTCCCTTCCCGCCCTTCACAATACTGCGATTCTCGTCCAGAAAGACGGTCACGATATCTCCCTTGACCTGGTTGGGACCCTCCTGAAGAACCGCGTTCCCCCTGAGCGTGACCGTGCGCTTTTGCTGATTGAAAATCGCTTTGCGGCTCGTGGCGCGCCGTTCGCCGGAAGTAATTTCGACCCTCCCCTCGGCAACAATATGCTTGAGCCGTTGCTGCGCCGAGGTATCCGCGGCTGTTGGTGCGGGGTCTTCATACAGCACAGTCAGCCTATCGCTCTTTAAGGTCATATCACCCTGGGTCACCACCACATTCCCGCGATACTGGATACGCTTCTCTTCATAGAAGAACTCGAGGTCGTGCGAGCGAATATGAATGGGGTCTTTTCGTGAGGTGAGTGACAGGGAGTCCGCAAAGGTCGCGGCCGAATCCTGGACTGTACGGTCGGTCGGGCCTTGTTGGGCGTCCTCGGCTGCCAGCGTCAACGGAGACAAGAAAAAGGGGATAACAAGGATTGTGACAAAGACCACCCAGCCCGTCCCCACCGCTGTTGAACGAATCATCCGGACTCCCGTGTCACCGTGGTATAGACTTCTGCATTCAGGGTCAGTTGCTTGGTATCAACGGCGACCGTATAGCCTTTGCCTTCAAGCGTAAATCCTTGACCGACAACGTGCATGACCCCGTCCGAGGATATGGTGTTTTTCTGGCGGTCGTAGGTTGCCCGGTCGGTTTTGAGGGAAATATCTCCCATCTGCATCTCCAGGTTGCCCCGGAGCTCGATGTGGAGTAATTCTGATTCCCCATCCAGGTGGACGGTACCTTCCTGACAGCGTAATGCGAGCGCTTCGCCATCGCCGAAATAGAGCGAAACCTCGGGAGTGTCAATGACGACGGCGTTGGTGTCGGCAAAATAGCGCGCCTGCCGGGCCACAATTTCCCACACCTTTTTGCCGTCCTGCATCTTCACCCGGCGGAACTCCGTCATGCGCTGGACCATTGTCTCTTCGGTCACGTCCGGGGTCGAGAGTTCGTCGATGAGGCGCGCGGTCGCCGGATCTTTTCCCACCTGAGAGCTGAGATAACCCAGGGCAAGGATGAGCCCGAGTACCGTAATGCCCAGTATGAAGCGGATTTGATGACGACTCATGACGATGTTCCAGCGACTGTGGACAGCCTATCACCTCTCCTATGCGAATCAAACAAGAGCAGCACCCATGTGCTGAAAGGCGGAACGACGAATGGGGGTGGCGTGACCAAGACGGTCGTTACGGGACTGCCGGCACACTCTTGACCACGCGGTCGAGGTCAACCAGCGTGTGCAAAAGGGACTCAAGCCGGGCCAGCGAAAAGACCGTGGCACTATCGCTCAGGGCCCGCTCCGGCTCCTCGTGGACCTCCATAAACAGACCGTCAACCCCGACCGCCACCGCCGCCCGGGCCAGCGGTGGGATAAACTCCCGCTGACCTCCGGACATTGTACCCTGTCCCCCCGGTAGTTGAACGCTATGGGTGGCGTCGTACACAACCGGATAGCCGCAGCGGGCCAGGATGGGGAGCGAGCGCATATCGGACACCAGATTATGGTATCCAAAAGAAGCCCCCCGTTCCGTCAGAAGAATACGCCGGTTGCCGGTCGAGGCGATTTTTTGGGCGACATATTCCATGTCGGACGGGGCGAGGAACTGACCTTTCTTGATATTCACGGGCCGCTGGCTGTGGCCGGCCGCCAGGAGCAAATCGGTCTGGCGACATAAAAAGGCGGGAATCTGGAGAATATCAACGACCTCTGCCGTAGCCGTGACCTCCTGGGGCGTATGCACATCCGTCAGGAGCGGCACACCCAGCTCGCGTTTGACCTCAGCCAGAATATTCAGCCCCTCCTGTATGCCCAGCCCGCGGAAAGAGGCGTGGGAGGAACGATTTGCCTTGTCGTATGAGGATTTATACACAAACGGGACGTGCAGGCGTGCGGTTAACGAACGGAGTGCGTCCGCATGCCGCAGCGCCGAGTCCCGGTCCTCAATCACACACGGACCCGCGATCAGCACAAAGGGCGTACCGCCGCCAAAAGTGAGCGAACCAACCGACACTCCTGGCGGAGAGGACTCTCTACAGGTCAATGCCGGGCTCCCTCAGCCTGGAGGAGCGGCGACTGGAGGGAGGCAAAGCGCCGCTGTATCCCAGCCCGGATAAACCCGCTGAACAGAGGGTGGCATTCAAACGGACGGGAGATGAACTCCGGATGAAACTGCACCCCGACAAACCAGGGATGGTCGCGTAACTCGATCGTCTCGACCAAAGCGCCGTCAGGAGAGAGACCGCTAAAGATCATGCCCTCAGAGGCGAAGCGTTCACGGTAGGCGTTGTTGAACTCATACCGATGGCGATGGCGTTCGGCGATCTCTTTTTGCGTATACAGGCTCAGAGCCAGGCTCTGGTCGGCCAGCACACAGGGGTAGGCGCCGAGCCGCATGGTCCCGCCTTTTTCAACGGTCTCCCGTTGCTCATCCATGAGCGCAATAACCGGAGCCGGCGTGGTGTCATCGACTTCGGTCGAATTCGCTCCCTCAAGGCCACACACATGCCGGGCGAACTCGACCACCGCCATCTGCATCCCGAAACAAATGCCTAAAAAGGGAATATGGTTCTCCCTGGCGTATCGAATCGCGGCAATTTTCCCCTCCGCCCCGCGCCGCCCAAAGCCCATCGGTACGAGAATGCCATCGGCCTGTTGCAGGGATTCCGGAAAGATATCGTTTTCGAGTTGTTCCGAGTCGATATGGACGATATCGACGCGGCAGTTATTGGCAAATCCCCCGTGGGCGAGCGCCTCGTTGATACTCTTATACGAGTCTATGAGCTCAACATATTTCCCAACCATGGCAATGCTGATGTGGTCGCTTGGGTTGCGAAAGGTCTGAACAATGGTTTCCCAGCGGCTCAGATTGGGTGAGCCCGTCCACATATTGAGCTTCTCCACGATCCGCTCGTCCAGGCCCTCTTGGTGAAAGACCAGGGGCACTTCGTAGACACATTCCACATCTTTAGCTGTAATCACCGCATTGTCATCCACATTGCAGAACAGGGCGATTTTGGCTTTGACGTTCGGCTCAAGATAGCGGTCCGTGCGGCACAGCAGCAGGTCGGGCTGAATGCCCAAACTGGTCAGCTCTTTGACGCTGTGTTGGGTCGGCTTGGTCTTGAGTTCTCCGGCGGCAGAGATAAAAGGCACGAGCGTCAGGTGAATATATAAGACGTGTTCCTTGCCCCAGTCCCAGCGAAACTGGCGAATCGCCTCAAGAAAGGGCAGGCTCTCGATATCGCCGACCGTGCCGCCCACCTCGCAGATGGCGACATCAAAACCGTCTGCCGCGGTCAGGATACGCCGCTTAATCTCGTCAGTAATATGCGGAATAACCTGGACTGTGCCGCCCAGGTAGTCGCCCCGGCGTTCGCGGGCAATCACCGCGTCATAGACCTGGCCGGTGGTGAAGCTGTTCTTGCGCGTCATCCGGGTCGAGACGTAGCGCTCATAGTGACCGAGATCGAGGTCGGTCTCGGCCCCGTCGTCGGTGACAAAGACTTCCCCGTGCTGGAAGGGGTTCATCGTGCCCGGATCGACGTTGATATACGGGTCCATTTTGAGCATGGTGACAGTCAGACCGCGGCTCTCCAGCAGGCCGCCAATAGATGCTGCGGCGAGCCCCTTGCCCAGTGAGGACACCACCCCACCCGTGACGAAAATGAATTTTGTTTTTCGTCCATCCTTCCCGACATTATTCATCGCAATGCCTCCTCTGCACGGATGAGGTCCTCTGGGGTATCGACTTCTATGGTCGGACGTTCTGTCTGGGTGACACAGATTTTATACCCCCATTCGAGGGCACGCAGCTGCTCAAGTTTTTCGGCCTCTTCCAGCGGAGTCGGTGGTAAGGCAGTGAAGGTCAGCAGGAAATCTTTCCGATAGACGTACAGACCGATATGCCGGTAGGCCAAGACCTCCCCCTGGGCCGCAGGCACACCATCACGATAGCATGGCATAGGGCTGCGGGAGAAATACAGCGCATGGCCGCTCCGGTCGGTGACGACTTTCACCACGTTCGGATTCCGCCACTCTGCCTCCTCGTAGATCGGTGTTTTGACCGTGGCCATGGCCGCCTCGGGAGACTCCTGGAGACGTACAATCGCATCTTCAACCATCCGCGGTGGGAAGAAGGGCAGGTCGCCTTGAACGTTCACGATAATGTCCGCGGCGAGTGGCTGGGCCGCCTCCGCCAGCCGGTCTGTCCCGGTCGGATGTGCGGAACTCGTTATGACCACGTCTCCACCAAAGTCTTGCACGGCGCGGGCAATGCGCTGGTCGTCGGTGGCAACAAGAACACGGTCCAGACCCTGCACGAGACGGGTCCTCTCGTACACGTGTTGGATCATTGGGGTGTGGCGAAGGAGGGCGAGAGGTTTTCCTGGGAATCGAGTTGATCCGTAGCGAGCGGGAATAATAGCAACAACTGACACGCTTGGAAGACCTCAGGACCAGCACGGCAGAGCCGCCGGGCCGTCGGAGGATCACTATACGGGAGAACCGCCGGAGCGTCAAACCGAACCCGCCGGGGCGGTGGTCTTTCCCTGTCGACACACCGGCCGGAGCGGGCAATGTGGACAGCGGGGGGTGCGAGCAACACAAATGGTAGCGCCCACATCCATAATGGCTTGATTAAAGACATGGGCCTGCCCCTTGGGGGTCACCTGCCGGGCAACCGTCCAGAGAAAGCGGGGCGTACGCTGCCGGGGGACGAGGCCAAAAAACCGTCGCAGAACCCGGGCCGCATTGGTATCCAGAATGGCGGCGTCTCTGTGAAAAGCGAAGCTTGAGACTGCCCCCGCGGTATACGGGCCAATGCCGGGCAGTTTTGTCAGCTCTTCCGGGTTGCGTGGAAATTTACCCCGATGTTGGGTGACAATCTGTTGGGTCGCTTTGTGCAGATTCCGGGCCCGCGCGTAATACCCCAGACCGTCCCAAGCTTCACGGACCTGGGGCTCGTGTGCTTGCGCTAGGTCCTCTGCTGTCGGGTATTTCTGCAAGAACTTCTCGTAATACAGCAAGGCCCGTTGGACTTGGGTTTGCTGCAGCATGACCTCAGACACTAAAATGGCATAGGGGTCGCGCGTCCGCCGCCAGGGGAGGTCCCGTCCATGCTTCCGATACCAGGCAATCAGACGGCGTTGAAACGCCCGGATGGTTGCCGGGTGGGCAATCGGCGGGTCCTTCCTCTGCTTTGCTCGGTCGGGCTTGGGTTTAGGTGTGCGTGACACAGTGGACCTCTTGTGACAGAAACCGGGCGCTGGGGAAAGGGAGAAAGGCGTAAACGTGCCAACATTTGCATGCCTGTTGGAGGGTACGTTCACGCCTTCATTCGTCTTGACTCTAGCAGGCAGAGTCACTAAGGTAGCGGCGCATTCTACGGAGGAGGCAAGGCAGTCATGACGAGCCAGGAAAACTTAGAAAAAATGATTGCAAAGATCCTTCACCGCCACTGTGAGTTTGGCTGGGCGCACTACTACATCCCCAGCGAAAAATTTCCCAACTTAGTAGAAGAATTGCTCAAGGTCTTACAGCCTGCCGACGAAGCAGGAGAAGACGAACTGGTGAAACTCTTCCTTGAGTTGAGACGACACACATCTGAGCAGGAACGCGTCGGTCAGCTCCTCACCCATTACCGGGTGCTGAGACGGAGCGGAGCCTCTTCATAGCGCCGGTTTCCCGCAGCCCCTTGCACTGGCTGCCGGTCTGTTTCACGTCGTTCCTGGCTCTACTGTTTGGGCAAAAGAGGCGTTCCGAGGGATTTGACAGTCCACCATCCGGCAGATAGTGGCTTCGGTATCTAAAGAGTAAACGTGTTCAGCATCCGCCTATCTATTGGAGGACACGTTCACTCTTTGAGGTAGTGCATGAACGAACCGCAGCGCACGCGCCAGATTGTTGCCGGGCTCCTCTTTCTCTGTTTTCTACTCTATTTTTTCGATCTCGGACGCATCCCCTTTTACAATTACGAAGAATCAAAAGAAGCTCTGATCGTCTGGGAAATGGTGAACGGCGGGGGGTGGATTCTCCCTCTGCGGAACGGGGTCGAACAGCCACTCAAGCCGCCGCTGTTTCACTGGATTGGTGCCGTGGTCTCCTTGCTCACCGGCCAGGTGAGTGAGTTGGCAATCCGTTTCCCATCCGCCCTGTTTGCCACTGCAACGGTCCTGGCTACGTTTTTCTTCGGACGCGCGTTCTGGAACTGGCGCGTCGGGCTACTGGCCGCTTTGATCCTGGCCACCTGCCCGGAATGGGTACGGTGGTCAATCAATGCGCGCAGCGATATGGTCCTGCTGTTTTTTCTGACAGCCGCGCAGTTTTTCTTTTTTTGGGCCTTCCAGGAACGGGCGACACAACGACGGACGCTGTTCCTCTTCTACGCCAGCATCGGTTTTGCCGTCCTGGCCAAAGGGCCGCTGGGGCTGCTGCTACCCGTTCTGATCGTAGGCACCTTTTTGTGGTGGACCGGTGAACTCGCGTTTCTTCGCCGTCTGCGTCTCGGCCAAGGGCTATTGATAGCGGGTGGTATTGCCGTGTCGTGGTACGTGCTGGCCCTCTTCCAAGGCGGCGGAGAGTTTTTCCAACGCCAGATTCTGGATGAGAATGTGTTTCGATTTTTCGCCAGTGAGAAAGGCGGACCGAGCCGAGAGCACACCCTGCTGTATTATGTGCCAACCCTCTTTGCCGGGATGCTGCCCTGGAGCCTTTTCTTGCCTGCGCTTGGGTTTACGCTCTACCGGTCAGGCGGAATATGGCGGGAGAAGAAACATCTCTACCTGTTAATCTGGGTGGGGGTTGAGTTTCTCTTTTTTACGCTGGCGTCCGGGAAACGCAGTAATTATATCCTACCGCTCTATCCGGCTCTGGCCTTATTGCTCGGGTGGTGGTGGCAGGAATTGATAGAAGGGTCGCGGGTGTTGTTAGCGCCCACGATCAAACGCGTCGTCCGCGGCTGCGCGCTTGCTCTGGGCGGCGCTGGGGCACTCATCCTCATTGTGCTGATCACTCACGGCGTCGGCTTTGATCTGGATCATCTGGTTTCCCCTTTCCTGCATCCCAGGGATCGGGCGAATCTGCCCATTGTCGCGCAGAGTTTACAAGGTCAGTTTCCTCTCGTGTGTATTTGGATTGCGCTACTCGCCGGAGCAGCCGGCTGGTATATCTGGGGGTTGAGCCGGGACCGCTGGGTCCCGGTCTTTGCCGCGTTGACGATTTCGATCTCCGCCTCGCTATACTTTGCGAATGCCCTGTTTCATCCTCTCCTGGCCCGAGAGCGAACGTATAAATCCTTTATGCTGGGCGTGCGTTCCATGGTGCAGGACGCACCGCTGTATTTTTACCACCCCGCCTCTGACTATGGGGCTATTTTCTACGCGGACCGTCGTATTCCTGAAATGAGTCAACGTGCCCTCCAACAGCCCTCGGATGCCGAGCATATTCACTCATCTTACCTGGGAGTCGGACAGGGAGATGCGTCACAGACTGAGGCTGCGCTATATTTACTCGTCCGTGAGACCGACTGGCCTGAGCTCTCAGAGAGCCAGCCTCACCTTGAGCGGCTGGTCACGAGTGAGGGCAAGGGACCGGACAAGAAACACCGTCTGGTGCTTGCCGCCTTGCTCCCTCAGCCTGAACAAAATGGGGCAACGGGGACACCCGTCTTACCTGCTCCGTCCGAATCCGAAGAGCGGGTATCACCTGAAGCATCCGATGAACCCATGGACGAGAACCCTGCATCGTAAACCGCCGCCCGGTGTGTGCTGTTCATACGGTCGAGGAGAAGCTGTTGCAATCTCGCGTTCTCTTCTTTGGCATGTTTCTCAGCCTTTTCTGCGGCCTGATATTCATCTGGGGCCTGGGTGACATCCCTTTTTACACCAAGGGACAACCGCGTGAGGCGACCGTTATCTGGGAGATCTATCACAACGGTGACTGGATTCTGCCCTTGCGCAACGGTCACCTCATTCCGTCAAAACCTCCGCTCTTTCACTGGCTTGGAACGCTGGCTGCGCTCGCCTTGGGCCAGTTGAGCGAGTTCTCGATTCGTTTGCCTTCCGCGTTACTGGCTCTCCTCGGTGTGATCCTGACCTATCGGGTCGGTGTCGTTCTGTGGGGGGTTGAGGCCGGGCTGGTTGCCAGTCTGACCCTGGCCACCAGCTTTGAGTGGGTCCGGGCTGCGACAACGGCCCGGGTGGATATGACGCTGACTTTTTTTATGGTCGCGGCCTTCTTTTCCTTTTGGTCTATGTATCGCAGGCTACGCGTGGGCTGGGGCGAGGCGCTCGGTTTCTTTTGCATGCTCGGTTTGGCAACCCTGGCCAAAGGACCGATTGGCGCGCTGCTGCCGGGGCTGGTTATCCTCGTATTCCTGTGCGTCAAACGCGACCTGCTGTTTGTCCGTCGCCTGCATCCCGTTACTGGCGGCCTGCTGTTCGTCCTTATCGCCGGGTCGTGGTACGCGCTGGCCCTGTGGCACGGCGGCGAGGCGTTTTTTGAGAAGCAGATCATGAAAGAAAATGTGCTGCGGTTTGTGTCGAGCGGGTCGGCCGGCGCCGGGCACGTCCACCCATTCTATTATTTTATTCCCAACCTGTTTCTGGGCATGGCCCCGTGGAGCTTTTTCTTTCTACCGCTGTTCTATTTTTTATACCAATGCCGGCAGGATTGGGCCAAGAAGAATTTTACCTATCTGATCGTCTGGATCGTCACGATTTTTCTGTTCTATTCGGCTTCGAGCAGTAAGCGCACGGTGTATATTCTGCCCATCTATCCGGCTCTGGCCCTGCTGCTGGGAGCCTGGTGGCAGGAACTCCGTCGAGGAGGGATCGACCTGCCCCCCGGCTTTCTCGCGCTGCTGAAGACTGCCGGCGCGGTCTGCTGTGGAGTTGTCGGTCTGGCTATGATCGGCGTGATTGCCCACGCCAGCGGGTTTGATCCGCTCGGTCTGATCCGGCCGTTTCTGCACTCGAAAGACCAGAGCAATCTGCCCTTATTCACGGGTATTGTTGCCGACCATCCCGGTGCGTTTGCCAGCTGGTTTTTAGGCGTTGGGAGCGCGATGGTCCTGTTAGTCTGGGGCCTGCGACGCCAGTCCTGGGACCGCGTGTTTGGCGGACTGGTGGTGTTTACGACGAGCATCTTTCTACTCATCAACCACGTGATTCAGCCCACTCTTGCCGCCGCGCGGACCTTTCGGCCCTTTATGGGCCGCGTTGTCGAGCGGGTGGGGGAACAGCCCCTCTTCTTTTTCCGGAGCTTTGACAGCGGTGCCCTGTATTATGCCGACCGGCGCATCCCCTTTTATTTCCCGCCCACAACCCCGAAGACCCGCTATTTCATCCTGCTCTGGGAAGAAGAGTGGGAGCGCCTTCAGGCTGATGGTTTGGCGGATCAGCTTCGCATCATTGATGTCAGTGAAGGCACCGGTCCCAAGGGCAATCACCAGCTCCATCTGGTTGAAGTCCCGGCCAGCTTCGAACTCCCGCCCTGGGAAGACGACCTGAAGGGGTTGATTCGCAAGGACGCGATGTAACCAGCGTCAGAAGCGAAGAGTCCGGCTCCAGCCCGCGCGGACACTTCAGGAACCCACCCCGGCCCTTCGGGCCACCCCTCCTCGGAGGGAATTATGCACATTAAGACACCGGGGGGAGATTGTGCTGAAGTAGGGGGCTGTTAACGTTACAACAACTGGGGCAGGAGTTTGGGACCGAGGAGCAGTGTTTGGCCTATGTCGTCCGGCTACGCTGGCCGCAGGGGGTATGTTGTGCCCGGTGTGGGAGTGCGCAGGTCTCGAAGCTGGCGCGGCCCTGGCGGTGGCAATGTAAACAGTGCAACCCGCAGGGCTACCGTTTCTCGCCGTTGGTGGGGACGGTGTTTGAGAATACGAAGTATCCGCTGACGATCTGGTTCAAGGTGATCTATCTCTTGTGTCAGAGTAAGAAGGGGATTAGTGCCCTCCAGATCCATCGGATGATCGGGTCGGGCTCCTACCGAACCGCGTGGTCGATGTGTCATCGGATTCGGGCGGCGTTGCAGCCAGCCGCCCGGCCGCCGTTACGCGGCCTCGTCGAAGTAGATGAACCGTATGTGGGGGGCAAGGAGGGGAAGAAGCGGAAGGCGAAGCGGCGGCGCCGGAACGGGACGGCGGGGAAGATTCCTGTCCTCGGGGCCCTGAGCCGCCGGGGCGCGGTCGTCACGCAAGTCGTGGACACCCCGGACACGCGCACCTTGCAGGGCTTTGTCACCGCCCGTGTGTCCCCGCAAGCGGAGTTGGTCGCCACCGATGACCATTCGGGCTATCGCTACCTGCGGGCGGCGGGCTATCGGCATGAGACGGTCCGCCACAGCCGCGGAGAATATGTCCGGGGGCGGGTGCACACGCAGAGTATCGAGAGTTTCTGGGCGCTGCTCAAGCGGGGGCTCCTGGGCACCTTTCACCATGTTTCGCGGCGCTACTTGCCCTTATATCTGAGTGAGTTTACGTTTCGATATACTTATCGCACGGACCCGCACCGGTTTGAGCGGATGCTCGCCGGGGGCGTAGGAGGAGTTTGACGGATGCCACGCCCAGGCCGCCCGCCTGAGACCCCCGAAGAGTTACAGGACTTTGAGCAGGTCCTCAAACGGCTCTTGCAGCCGCCGCCGAAGCTCAAACCTGCGTGCGCCTTTGACCGCCGGGCCGCCCGCCTCGCCCGTGCCAAGAAGATCCGTCGTCAGGTGTCAAGTTCAGCATAATTCCCTCTTGGGAGGGGAGCAGTATATATCCCCTCTTGGGACGTGTGATGCATATTGTGGCGTGAGCCTCCCGGAACCGGTCCGGCGGCCCCTGCCTCGGGCCGCTCGCTCTCCCGCTTCCTGGGAGAGCGGCCATCTTGGCCGCTTGCGGGCTGGAAGCCCGCACTCCTGGCCCCCTGTTGCAGACAGGAACTGCGCAGGGGAGCGGGGGGCCGCCGAGTAATGTAATTTGCATCACACGTTTGGGAGGGGTGCCGCGTAGCGGCGGGGTGGGTTAGCCCCGGCCCAGCGGCCCCCCACGTCTAGCGAGCGCGGGTTCCTGGGAATGTGTATCACGCGTATCTCCGTGCAGTAGCGTGAGGGGCTGCTGCACGGGCTGGTAGTGGCTCCGAATGTTCTCAGACCCTGTCCGTGGCCGTAAACAGAGCCAGCTGACGTACTTGGCCGGGCCGCCGGAAGGCCGCAGTTGACAGTTGGGGGAAGGGCCTATCCAGCCCGGCTTTGCGGCTCATCGTGGCAAACAAGTCATGAATCGACTCGGCCCACACTCCCTCTCCCCGCATCCGTGTCTTCCATCGCGCGTCGTTCAGCTTTCCCTGTCGCATTGAGCGAATCCGGTTCAAGACCTTGTTTTTTCGTTCGGGATAGTGGTCTTCCAGCCACCGGCTGAAAAGTTCGGACACGCCATACGGCAGCCGCACAATGGTATGCCCGGCACACTGCGCACCCGCCTGGGCGGCAGCCTTGAGCAGGGCCGGAATCTCGTGGTCGGTGAGTCCGGGGATGATGGGGGCGACCATCACACCAACCGGAATGCCCGCCTCGGCCAGAGCGGCAATAGCGGCCAGACGACGCGCCGGGGTCGAGGTCCGCGGTTCGAGACGACGGGCCAACTCGGCGTTGAGCGTGGTCAGCGACACACCCACCCAGGCGGCTCGATCTTCGGCCAGTTGAGCCAGCAGGTCACAGTCGCGGGTCACCAGAGCACTCTTGGTCACAATGCAGACCGGGTTGTGATAGGCGGCCAGCACCTTGAGACAGCCACGGGTCAGCTCAAGCTGGCGCTCAACCGGCTGGTAGGCGTCGGTGATGCCGCTGAAAAAGATCGGCTGGGGCTGCCAGGACGGCGCAGCCAGCGCTTTGTCCAGCAGTTGGGGCGCGTCCTGTTTGACCATAAGATTCGTCTCAAAGTCCAGGCCGGCTGAGAACCCGAGCCACTCATGGGTCGGACGGGCGTAACAATAGATGCAGCCGTGCTCACACCCGCGGTAGGGGTTGAGGCTGACCCGAAAGCCGACATCCGGGCTGGTGTTATAGCTGAGGATGGTCCGCGAGGGGTCACGCAGCAGGCGGGTTTTCGGGCCGGCATCCTGCATATCAGGATCGGTGGGGTCAGGTTGATAGGCTATGGTCTCAAAGCGATTCGTCGGATTGCGGGGCGTACCGCGTCCCTTGAGCCGAGTGTTAGGGTGTTGCGTGGGGCTGTCCATCCAACGGGAAACCTAACACTTTCGCTTTATTTTCGCTACTGGGGTACTCGTAGAATTATACTCCTCCTCTGCCGGACTCCCGCCAACGGTCCATTCGGCAGGACTCGCCGTGGCATCATTCGTTCGGACCAATCCGTGAACTGCCACCCTGGGAAGACGATCTGAAGAGGCTGATTCGTAAAGACGCGATGTGAGGGTGCCGCCCCGCTAGGAGCGTTCCGCAAACTCGTCTCTGAGGCCAACTCCCCAAATCTTCAGTAGGTCTCGACAACCGACGGCAAAGTCTCCGGAGAAATCGATCATCTGGAAGAGGGTCAGCCATTGGAGCGAGTCAAGATCGCACGCACGGTATTTGAGGGGGACGATACGTGATTCATACCGAGGGTCTTGCAGTGCAAGCGCCACTTCTCTTTTGACCCACATAGAGTTGATTGCATCAGGCGAAAGGAGAACGGCGAACCAGTCACAGCGCCGGAGCGCACTGAGAATTTCATTCTGCCACTGCTGGGCTCCCAGAATATTTCGAGGACTGAAAAACACAGGGACCCCGTGTCCGGTCAGTACCCCGGCCAGACGCTGAGCCATCGCCCGGTCTTTGTCTGCGTGGGAGAGGAATACCTCAGACGGCAACATCATTCACGCGGCGAGGGCACACACTTTCTGAATCACGTGTTGCCAGTCTTCTTCACGGTCAGTGATCCGAACAGGGTTCAACCGGCGCAATATCCAGGGGGCGTTGTCGGGCAGTTCGGTTCCCAAAAAGACGGGAAGCAAACGGCCTTGATAGTGCCCTGCCGTCAGGGCGTATTGAATTTCCTCTTTGAGCCACTCTGACTCAAATGCGTGGGGGGTGACAATCACGACCATCAGGTCCGACTCTTCAAGAGCCTGTCCTATTTTCTTTGCCCAATTATCACCGGGCAATATCTCGTCTTCCGGAATCCACACCCGGAGCCCGGCCTCGGACAGGAGATGGGCCAACCGCTGGGCGGTCTGCTTGTCTTTGCTGGAGTGACTGATGAAGACCTGCATGTAGTGGCCACAATACTGAATTGCTTTTTGAGCTTCAAGCCTGCCCGACGACGCTCATAAACAGAAAAGGGCGGGTACCAAGACCCGCCCTTTATGCGTCACAGTGAAAACGCCGGCTAGACCAGCAGCGGTGCGATCACCAGGGCCACGACCGCCATAAGCTTGATCAGGATGTTGAGCGAGGGGCCCGAGGTGTCTTTCAGCGGATCGCCGACCGTGTCGCCCACGACGGTGGCCTTGTGGGCTTCCGAGCCTTTGGCCTCGCCCTCGATCTCACCCTTTTCAATCGCTTTCTTTGCATTGTCCCAGACGCCGCCGGCGTTGGCCATAAACAGGGCCAGCAACACACCGGTTACGGTTGCCCCGGCCAGCATGCCACCCAGGGCTGCCGCGCCAAGGACCAGACCGACCACGACCGGCGCGACCACCGCAGTCAGGCCGGGCAGGACCATCTCCTTGAGGGCGGCTGCGGTTGAAATGTCCACGCAGCGGGCCGCATCCGGCTTCGCGCCTTCCTTGCCTTCGAGCAGGCCGGGGATTTCGCGGAACTGACGCCGGATTTCATCCACCATCTGCCCTGCCGCCCGGCCCACCGCGGTCATGGTCAGGGCTCCGATAAAGAACGGTAGAATGCCGCCCAGAAGCAGGCCAATGACTACGATCGGATCAGTCACCACGATGAGCAGCGGTTCCATTCCCGCCGCCAGTCGATTCTGGTCAACAGCCTGGGTGAACGCGGAAAACAGGGCCAGGGCGGTCAGGGCGGCAGAACCAATGGCAAAGCCCTTTCCCATTGCCGCCGTGGTATTGCCCAGGGCGTCCAGCCCGTCGGTGATCTTACGCACGTCCGGGCCAAGTTCGGCCATCTCGGAAATACCGCCGGCATTATCGGCCACCGGGCCGTAGGCGTCCACGGTCATGGTCACCCCAACCGTGGCCAGCATGCCGACCCCGGCGATGCCGATGCCGTACAGGCCGGCAAAGTGGTTGGCAATAAAAATAGCGGCGCAAATGGCCAGCACGGGCAGCGCGCAGCTCTCCAGGCCGACCGCCAGGCCGTGAATGATGTTGGTGGCATGGCCCGTCTTGCTGGCTTCCGCCACGCGTGTGACCGGGGCGGCTGAGGTGTAATATTCGGTGATGAGCCCAATCCCGACCCCGACGACGCAGCCGGCGGTAACGGCCCAGAAAATCCCGGTTGTGACCGGGAAGATGGAGACCAGAATCAGAGCCGCGACAATGAAGGCGCCGGCGGCAATAAAGCCCGAATAGCGTAGCGCCTTCTGCGGACCCGCGTTCTTGAGGGCTTTCATGGAGAAGATGCCCAGAAACGAGGCCAGCAGACCGACCACGGCCATGCTGAGCGGCAGGGCCATGAGCGCGTTGCGCTCGCCTCCCAGATTTGTAAAGGCATCGCCGTACACGGTGGCGCCGATGGCGATGGTCGCAATGATGGAACCCACATAGGATTCGAAAATGTCCGCGCCCATACCGGCCACATCACCGACATTATCCCCCACGTTATCGGCAATCACACCGGGATTGCGGGGATCATCTTCGGGGATGCCGGCCTCAATCTTGCCGACCAGATCGCTGCCGACGTCCGCAGCTTTGGTATAAATGCCGCCCCCGACCCGAGCGAACAGGGCGATGGAACTCGCGCCCATGGCAAAGCCGCTGATGTATTTTGAGGTTTCCGGGTCAGAGTACAGGCCGAGAAAAGCGCCGACCCCGAGTAGACCGAGGCTGGCGACCGACAGGCCCATGACCGCCCCGCCATTAAAAGCCACCAGCAGCGCGGCGCCCTCGCCCTCTGCCCTGGCGGCCTCAGAGGTGCGGACATTCGCCTTGGTAGCCGACTGCATGCCGAGATAGCCGGCCAGCGCAGAACAGATCGCACCGGCGAGAAAGGCGATACCGGTCTCAGGCGCGACCTTCCAGGCGAGCAGGCCGAAGACAACCAGCACGAAAATGATCAGGATTCGATATTCACGCCTCAGAAAAGCCATGGCCCCTTCATAGATAGAGCCGGCAATCTCCTGCATGCGTTCATTGCCGTCAGGCTGACCGGAAACGGACTTGAAAATAGCAAACGCCACGATCAGCCCGACCGCGCCGAGAATCATTGCGTAGAGAGACACCGCATCAGAGGTGATGTCCATGTTTCTGTTACCCTCCTCGTCTCTGGGAATACTGAATGACTGCCCTCCGCCGGGTGTCGGCACGCGGGGCCACACCCGAGGCGGTACGCGGGGAAGATAAACGCTTCTGCCAAAAGAGTAAAGGGCCACAGGTGTGAAAAGCGTGTGACATCGGGACTGGAAATGCAGCCATGCTTCAGTTCCAAATGAATCCTCCCAACCTCTCTGTACCCACCCCGCCGCGTTAGCGGCGGGGTGGGTTCCTTACTGTGAATCTAGGTATATAACTCCCGTGCCCTCGGACAACGTGAAGGAGACAGAGATGCGACCAGTACGGGATGTTTCAAAAGAAGAGAATTACCGCGTCCAGGTAATCGGGCCGGGGATGACCGAGACGGTGCGTGAACCGGTCGAGCCGGAACCGGCCGGCAGCCTGGTCCTGCTGCCCTTTCGGGTCGTCGGATACGACACCCAGGGCGACGGCACCTGCACGGCTCGCCTGGAGCATATCAATACGGACGGCAGCACAACCGGCGGACAGGCCAACGGTATCCCGCTGCGGCCAACATCGGCGCTCGTCGTTGCCGAAGAAGAGATGCCCGGCCTGTTTGAAACCCGCGATATAAAAGGGTAGGGGCAACCCCCTGTGGTTGCCCTTTTCTCTTTTGGTTGCCCTTTTCTCTGTGGCTACATCCTTCTCAAACGGCCCTCAGGATCGACCCGGGTGCGCAGCACGTGCAGTTCTTCCGGGGTGGGCGTGGGTGTGGTGGGGACCTGGTCTGGCATTGTGAGGGCAAAGCCGGTCTGGGCCTGCACTTCTTTTGCCGTCACGCCTGGGTGGACGGAACGCAGACGCATATGCTTGTCCTCTTCGTCAAAGTCCATGACGCACAGCGGGGTGACACAATACTTGGGGCCCCCGCCGGGCAGCCCCAGTTTTTTGCGGGCGTCCGCTCCGCCGTCGCCCCAGCCATAGGTGCTCATATAATCGCAGCGCTCGACCAGAATCCGGGGTGAGTGGGAGTTGAGGACAATATAATAGCGGCCCACGTGGGTGCTGAGCGTTGGCGTCCCAACCGAACCGGGGCCACGAAAGCGGAGTGTGGCATAGTTCGGCCCAACGCCGATCAAATTGGTATTGCCATGTGGGTCAACCTGGACCCCGCCAATAAAAAACACGCGCTTATGCCAGTGCTTGACATCCTCGAAACGATGACCCGTGTCGCTGAACGACTCGGCCCAGCGCACCACCCGGCTATCCCAGGCAAAGGCCGGCAGAGGGAGGGTATACCGGTCGGCCACATTCATGCGGGTGCCAAAGAAGATCAGCTCCATATTGGGGCCGTGCAGCAGATGAGCCAGTCGCACCGCGGCTTCAACAATGGGCATGGCCACCCCGACCATCAAATGCTCCGTGTCTTTCAGGTCGCGAGCAAGGAAGACGGCCATGATTTCTTGCGGAGAAAGGTCCTGGGCAGAAACATCGCTCGACATAGTCTTTTCCTTTCTCTTATCAGGGGAGGCGGGATTAGTACTCGTGCAGTTCCAGCAGCCGTCGGATGCCGATCTGTTCCAGATAGTCGGCATGGGTTGCCGGTTCTCGGCAATAGCGGGTGAAATACGCGTGCAGGGCTTGGGTGTCGCCCTTGGCCGCAGCGGTCGAGGCGTCCAGATAGCCTTTGAGATGGGCGTTGTCCTGGATGTAATAGCCCCGGCTGTAGAACGGATGGGCACCGTAGGGGACACGCACGATGGCATCGGCGCCGGCAATCGTTGTCGCCCACGGGTCCTTGCGGATGTCCTCGTTAGCCACGACTTTTTCCACCTGGACAATGGTCTGGTCCGCGGCGCGCTGCATGAACAGGTCTATCCAGCCCGGTCCGCCAACGTGTTGGACATTGCCATACGCATCGGAAACGGCCGCGTGCAAGAGGGTCACGTCGGGCTTGATCGGTGGGACGGCCAGCAGGGTTTCGTCCCGAATCGGGTCGCTGAAGACCTTGAGGTCCGGGTTGACTTCGGGCAGGGAAGTCCCGACGCCACCGCGCCACGGCAGGAAGGGCAGGCCCTGAGCCGCCGCTTGGAGGCCCGAGGTCAGAATACCTTCTTCACATTCCCAGACCTCGATTTCACCGCGCTGGGCGGCCCGGCGAAAGGCCGGGGCGACCGGTACTCCAAAACCGCCGCCGGCGTAATAACTGACGACTTTTCTGACGCAACCGGCGGCAATGAGCATGTCCAGCGACAGGCCGACATCGACAACCGTCAGGTCTTTCAGGCCGCGCCGGATGAGCTGATGCACAAGGGCCATCGGGGTCGGGGAGCCGATGGCCACCGTCATGCCGTCTTCGATCCGGCTGGCCGCTTCCACTTCATCAATAATATGAGAGGTGCGTGATTCCACGAGTGTTCCTTCCCTTCGACCAGGCTCAGGACAGGCCTGGTGCCTGATATATGCCCCTATGCCCTGCAAGGGAAGGGGTTGGGAGTTCGGGATTGGGGGCTGGGGGTCTCTCATCCCCAACCCCTAACCCCCAATCCCCAATTTGTGTTACTCAGGGTGATGTAGGATAGATCGCCTGCTGGGGACGGGCGAACAGGAGGGGGAGACTATGGCAAAAACTGTACGGGACATTATGAGCGCCGAGGTGACCACGCTGGGGCGGAACGACACGCTACTGCTGGCAAAAGACATCATGAACCTGGGTCGCATCCGGCACTTTCCGGTCGTCGAGGACGACGAATTGGTCGGGGTTGTCAGTCAGCGCGACCTCTACCGGGCCTCGCTCGGTACGGTCATGCAATACGGAGAAAAGGCTCAGCGCGCCTTTTTGGAAAGCGTCGTAGTCAAAGAGATCATGGTTGATCCGATTTCCATCGGCCCGGACGTAACGGTCGGGGACGCTGCCCGGCTGATGATGGAGCACAAAATTGGCTGCTTGCCCGTGTTAGAGGACAAGCGGCTGGTCGGCATTGTAACCGAGACCGATATGCTGCAAGTCGTGGTAGCTATGGCCTGAGGGCTGTCGGGTTGTACCGGGCACGGAATATCGACACCATCGCAAGGAGGAGACCCCATGGAAGACAAAGACCGTCTGGGAACCAAGCTGCACCAAAAAGAGCAGGCCGAGGAAAGCCGCTATTTTGCGGAGCGCGACCGTGAGTTGATCAACAAGATGAAAGAGCAGCGTGAGGCCGAGCACGAGGAAGAAATACGGGTACTGGCCCTGAATCGTTGTCCCAAGTGCGGAGTCCAGCTGACCACCCGGCTCATTGAAGAAGTCGAGATTGACGAGTGCGAGCAGTGTCAGGGCATGTGGCTTGACAAGGGTGAGTTGGAAGCCATGTCCGCGCAAAAGGGCACGCACTGGGTCAAGCAGTTTTTCGACGGCATGGGCCATGTCCTGACCGGCCCCAAGGGGTAAGCCCAGGTTCCATCAATCGGGGCTGTCCTGTGAATCTGATCAATCCGGTAAAATGGGGGTCGTCCCAGCTCCCCGGCTCTCAGTCACTCTAGAGGGTGTTCTGCACTTTGAGGGATAGGTGGATTATGATGCGAGGATGGAACGGAGAGCGTATCCGAGTGATGTGAGAGATGATGCGGCAGCGGTGGGCATCCGCCTGGAGGTGGTCAAATTCACGGACGCCAAGTTGGCCGGGCTCCACTTCCTGACGTTTGCAACGCTGATGCTCAAACGGATCGTCGCTCTGATCCTCCAAAGTCCCTAACTCGCGCTAGGGGCGACGGGCATCCCTGCTGTTGTCCTCTCCAGAAAAGGAGAGGGACGGAGGGGGTGGGGGACAATGCCACTTGATGCACCCCCTTGACCCTTACAATACGTTCGATAGGTATGTAAGTGGTGAGAAGTGAGATGAGCAGATTTGCTGTCGTTCTGGTTGGTGACCGCACCGTGCGGGTGCGGTTGCAATCCGACCTGGAGGTGAGCGGGGACGGCAGTGTCGCCAAAAGCAGCGGAGAGCACATCGTCACCAGGGACAGCTCCAGGAGGAGCACCGGGCAACCGGTGTTCCGTTCCGAATCCTCGGGCACCTTGATGACCTTGCCTGGCGGCGTGCTGGGCTTTCCGTCCCTGAATGTGGCCAACACACTGGCCGCGCAGGACGGGGTGCTCATTTCCAGCCCCAATTGGTGGAGAGAACACACACGCGCAAGAGATAGCCTTCGACGGTGACGGAAACGGTGCTGCAAACGGGCTTAATCGATCCTGGCAACGACACGGATTACTTCAAGTCCTCCAGAGTCCCTAGGGCGTGTTCACACTAAACATGCCGCGGTATGCACCTGTAGTGGTTCGATGCGCTGGCCACCCCAAGATGTGTCGTGGGGAATGTGCAGGAGTGGTAGCGGAATAGGCATGATCAATGAATTCAATAAGTTATAGCGTTAACAGGCCCTAACACGGGCTAGGAGATCCTTATGTCAGAAACTCAACATCTGCGGCAAGAAATCGAACGCCTGCGGGCACAAGTAAGGCAATTGGAATCCTTTAGCCAGTCTTCGCAGAACTACTATTATTCGAAAACTGCGCAAGAAAATTGGTTGGATATCGAACATATCCCAGAGCAGGGCCTTCCCCCAGAAGCGGCACAGCTCATTGTTGAGGGCGTCAATGGACTCGATTTTGACTATCGGTTCAACACCGCCTCCTATGTCAATGTGTACCTGGAAAAAGAAGAGCAAGAGGTCGCCCTGCTCGGTCTCCGCATCAATATGGCAGACCAGACGGTCTACCCCAATTCGTACAAGCTGCACGACACCGTTGTTAATATGATCGCCGACTTGTGGCATTGCCCCAAACCGGACGATTTTGATGACTATGGCGTGTACCCTGGCGCGGGCACCGTTGGTTCAACGGAAGCGTGTTTGCTGGCCGGATTGGCCCTCAAATTCCGCTGGCGGGCTTGGTATGCCAAATATAAAAATATCAAGGGCGAAGACCTACTGGGCACCAGACCTAACCTGATCATTTCCACCTGCTTTCAGGCTGCCTGGGAAAAGCTGTTCAGGTATATGGACATTGAACCGCGTCTCATTCAGCCCTCTGTGCACACCTTTACCCTGGATCTGGAAAAAGTCCGCGAAGCGATTGACGAGCGGACTATGGGGGTCGTGTGTATTATGGGGAACCACTACAGTGGTCACTACGACCCGGTCGAACAGGTCAACCAGGTGGTTGAAGAAGTCAACGCAGCCAGGGGTTACCAGGTCGGTATCCATGTCGACGCGGCCTCGGGCGGGTTCATCGCACCATTTCAGCCAGGTCTGCGCCCTTGGGATTTCCGCCTGAACAACGTGTTGTCCATATCCAGCAGTGGTCACAAATACGGAGAATCATGTTGTGGTACAGGGTGGGTCGTGTGGCGTCGCCGCAAAGATCTGAGCGAGCACATTGCAATTTCGGTGACCTATCTGGGTGGTAACGCGCACTCCTATACCCTCAACTTTTCCAGGCCGGCCAGCGGTGTGTACGTGCAGTATTACCAACTGATTCGGCAGGGTATGCTGGGCTACCAGCAACGCTGTGACAACCTGATGCAAAATGCAAAATTTCTGCGCGATGGACTCAAAGCCATGACCTATCGCGGGAAGCCGAGGTTCCTGATACTTGACAACGGAGATACCGGGTGTTTACCCGTTGTCACGGCGAGGCTGAATCCGGACTGTGGCCTCAGATACGACGATATTGACTTGCAGCATGTTTTGTCCCAGTACCGTTGGTATGTGAGTGGCTATAGAATGCAATACGAGCACCCCCTGAGCGGAGAGATCTGCTCCATATTCTCCGATCAAGCCGGCCCAACAACCATGTTTCGCATTGTGGTGAAGAGCAATTTGACTCGGGATATGGCGAAAAAACTGCTGGAGTCATTTACCGCCGCGTTTGAATTTCTTGACCCCCTCGATCTGTCCAAGCCGCACGGATTTCAGACCGAGCACTTGCGCCACCCGGACCAGCGCTGCATTACGAACCACTGTTGAGTGGCTAGAGCGGTTTTCATGCTGCTGTAGCGAGGCGATAGCCAGCGAGGCGGACCTGGTGGGTACACTCCGCAAGGGAGAAGGCGGCGCGCGCTGGCCCCACCGCCGCCCACAAGCGGGGCACCGTGCGCGGGGCGCCCGCGCGCAGGCGGGCTTTGAGGGTGGCAAAGACCTGCTCGCTGGGATTGAAGGCGGGGCTGTAGGGCGGCAGATAGAGCCACTGCGCCCCGCCGGCTTCAAGCGCCCGGCGGCCCCCGGTCACTTTATGGCAGGCCAGATTGTCCCGGCCGACAGAGTCGCCCGGGCGGCGCGTGGGGGCCAGCACCTGTTCGACATAGGCGACGAAGCGCGGGCCAGCGAGCGGACCGTCGAGGACGGCAGGCGCGGTGAGCTGGTGCGTCCGCCGGGCGGCCATGCCCGTCGTGGTCTTCCAGTGGCCGTGAGGGACTTGCGCCCCTAGGCGGGTTCCACGCCGCCTGCGGCCATAGCGCCGGGTCATCTTCGTCTGGAGCGCGGTCTCGTCTAGGCAGACGAGGCGGGAGCCGTCGAGCGGAGTCGCTTGGGTGCGCCAGTGCTGCCGGGCCGCTCCGACATCAGGCCGATCTTGTTCGGCAGCGGACCGGACTTTTTTTTACTGTCAGTCCAAGGCGGCGCACGGCCCGCCAGACCGTGGTGAGCCCCACGGGCACGCCCAAGGCGGTCCGCAACTCGGCGCGCGGCGCGTCGGGCGGCGCAGCGATGGGGGCGACAAGGTGGGGGCGATCGGGCGCTAAGGGCGGCGCCCGATACTGCGTCCGGCGCTTCGGCGCCACTTGGCCACTCGCCCGGTAGCGCGGCATGAGCCGACCCACCCAGGCGGGACTCACTCGATACTTGCGAGCCACCGCAGCGGTCGAGAGTCCCGCCTCTCTCCGCCCCCACCCGCTCCCGCGGGTCCAGCGACTACGCGTGCATAGGGCCTCCTGGCGACTGGTTCTGCCCCGCTTAACCTTCTTGCCGCCTCCCCGCTACACTACGGCGAAAACGGCTCTAGGAGAACCCGACGCTCACCCCCACGAACCAATACCGGCCCAACCCGTCGTACAGGCCGGGGAAGGTGTTGCCGTTGCCGAGGATGGACGGACCGGCCGCGTTGCCCGCCAGTGGTGGGGCCTTATCGAACAGGTTATTCACGCCGACGCGCAGGCTGGTGTATTCGTTGTAATTCCAGATTGCGGCCAGGTCGAAGTAGTGCCGCGCCCCAAGATCGACCTGGGTGGATTCGAGGTCTTCGACGCTGCTGATATAGCGCCACATCAGACTGGGCCGCAGCCCCCACGGCGTCACCCAGGTGGCGCGCAGATTGTTCCGAATATCCGGGGTCGGGAAACCGCAGGTGGCACCCCAGTTGCCGGCGCAGTCCACCTTGCGCGCCCCTTCTAACTCCTGCTGGTCCCAGGTGGAGGTGATCGACAGGATGTCGCTGAAGCGCAGCCGACCCCAGCGGCCCATTCCTATGACGCTCAGAGGGAGATCATAGCCGGCGGTGATGTCGAAGCCTTGCACTTCCTCAACCGCCAAATTGTCCAGCAGAGATACAATATGGCCGCTGTTGTCGATGTCGGACCCCAGCCACAGGTCGCCGCTCCGCCCGCGTCTGACCTTGGCGCACTGTGAGTCGTTGCCGTCCAGACATTCGTTGAGGATGAACTCCGGCGTCAAGGTGCTGATGCCTTTGCTGATCTCGATCGAATAATAGTCCAGGCTGAAGTTGAAGCCTGGGATAAAGCGAGGCGTCCACACCAAGCCGAAGGAGTAGGTATCTGATTCCTCCGGTGCCAGGTCCGGGTTGCCGCCCTGCAGAAAGTTATACTGGGCAGCCGGTGAGTTTTCGATATTGCCGAACTGGGTAGCGGTCACGCCGCTGCGGGCGCATTCCTCACGGCTGCGGCCTTCAGCCGTCCGGCCGTTGGTGACGGGACCGGCACACGGGTCGGCGTTCATCTCGAACAGGTTGAAGCCCTGTGGCAGGAAGCGTTCCCGCACATTCGGTCCGCGAATCGCCCGCTGGAAACTGGCCCGCAGCCTGATATCGGCATTAATGGCCCAGCCCGCACGGACACCAAAGGTGCTGGTCTGCTCGCCGTAATCGTAGTCGGAATAGCGATAGCCACCATCCAGTCCCAGTTCTTCCGCAAAGCGTGCGCCGTCGATCAGCGGCAGGCCGACTTCGATGAAAAACTCCGTCACATCGGACCCCCCGCTGACAGGCTGGCTGGCACCGCCCTGTCCGGCCCCATCGCCGCTGCGGTAGGCCTGGTCGGGTTTGAATTTGAGATTGTCGTCGCGGTATTCGCCGCCCAGGACCACGTCCACGCCGGTGGTGGCGAAGGGCGAGCGGATGCCATAATCGCCGAGATGGCCGGCGATATAGCCGGACACGACTGTCTGGTCGGTCGCTCCGCGGGCGGACAGGGGCAAGGTCAGGTAGTCGATCATCTCCTGGGTCACCGCGCCCTCCCGAAAGATATTCCAGGGGACGCAGTTCGGGTCGGAACCATCCAGCACGGAACGGCAGACAACCCGACCTGTTGCGGGGTCGTGCACCGCGTCCAGCGCCCGCCCGATGCGGCTGATCGACATATCGTTCAGATAGGTGTTCTGCGTGCGGACCTCGGAGTATTGGTAGTACAGGTCGTAGCGCCAGGTATCACTCAGGTCTCCACGCAGTCCGAACACGCCCCGATACGAGGTGTGGTGCAGGTCGTTTTGCCGGTTACCGCCCTCCACATTCCGGCGGCCGATAAAGACCTGCTGGCGGTCATCTCGCGTCAATCCGTACGCGCCGCACAGGGCTTCAAACTGTTGCTGGGACAGGAATGGATTGCCGCAGCCGAGCGTATCGGTCACAAAAAACGCACCCGAGGGGGCGATCTGGGCCACGGAGCGATTGTCCATGAACATGAACTCGGTGTAGGCCTCGACTTGGTCGTGCAGGTCGTAGTGGGCAAACAGGCCGGCGGTCCAGCGCCGGTCGGGACGCTGAAAATAGTTCGACGGACCGTAGTTGAACAGGGTTCCCTGGCGGGGTACGAAGCGGTCTCCCTCTACCTTGTAGTCAAAGCTCTCCAGACCCCGACCCCGCAGCAGGCCGAAGTCGGAAAAGGTCCCCTGCGGTTGGGTGGCCGAGCCGGAGCACTCGGTGAGATCGTTGCTCAGAGCACACGAGCTGTAATCGCGCTTGGCCTGGAGCACCGGGTCGATATCGCGGTAGGTCCCGTAGACCGTGATATTGCCGCGGTCCAGGTTTTTGCCCAGGATCAGCGAGACATTCGAGATATCGCCGTCCGATGTTGAGCCCTCGGCGACCTCGTACCCGGCGTCCTGGACAATCCGTTGCCACCGGTCGTTGCCGTTATCGTGCTGGTATTGGCTGAACTGGTAATCCAGCTTGATGCCCTCGAAGTCGTCAACCATCAGAAAGTTGACCACGCCGGCGACCGCATCGGACCCGTAGGTGGCCGAGGAGCCGCCGGTCAGCACCTCAACGCTCTTGATCAGCGCGCCCGGAATCTGGTTGATATCGGCGCCGACTCCCCCTTGCAGCGGCGAGCCGGCCGGCAGGCGTCGGCCGTTGATCAGCACCAGGGTGCGTGCCGCGCCCAGACCGCGCAGATTCAGGGTCGCGGTGCCGGTGGCGCCGTTCGATTGGCTGGCGTTCTGGGCGGAGTAGACCTGGGGCAGGGTGCGCAGCATATCCTCTACCCGGACGGTGCCCTGGAAGGCCAGGTCTTCGGCCTCAATCTGGATGACCGGACTGGAGCTGACCAAATTTGCCCTTTGGATACGTGAGCCGGTCACGACCAGGGTTTCCAATTCTGACGGCTCCTGGCGGGTTGCAGCGTTCGGCTGCTCGGCGCTCGGTTGTTCGGCATCTGCGGCCAGGGCCGGCGCGGTAAGGCTGGCTAGCAGCAGGGTCAGCACGCTCCGCAGCAACGTTCTTTTTGTCATGAGAAATCCTTGGTGGTTAGTGGTTGGTTCCCTCTGTAGGGGCAACCCCCTGTGGTTGCCCCTCCGGTGTGGTTGCCCGCTGGCTTTCCGTTCGCCCTGAGCGTAGCGGAGCGAAGTCGAAGGGCGAGCGGAAAGCCGGGTCAGGAGATGCCGACACTCACCCCGACGAACCAGTAGCGGCCCAGGGCATCGTACAGGCCGGGGAAGGTGTTGCCGCCCCTGCCGGCCTCACCGACGAGCGGTGGCTCCTTGTCAAACAGGTTGCGGATGCCGACCCGCAGGCTGGCGTACTGGTTAACCTCCCAGATCACCGACAGGTCGAAATAGTGCCGGGCATTCACCGGGATGGGGCGGTCCGGGTCGGTATCCGTGCTGGTGCTGATGTAACGCCACATCAGACTGGGTTGTACCCCCCAGGGACTCAGCCAGGTGGTCCGCATAATATTGCGGATTCTCGGGGTCGGAGTACCGCAGGAGTAGCCCCAACTGCCCGCGCAGGCGATCCTCGGAATATCATCCGTTGCCTTGAGCGTATACGTATCGAGAAAGGAAAGCCGGTCCGTAAAGCTGACGGAGCCGTAGCGGCCAAGATTGAGCATATAGTCCACGCTGAAGTCGTAGCCGCGGACCTCGGCGATAGCCAGGTTTTCCAGCACGGCCTCAACATGGCCGGTGGTCTCGATTGTGCTGGAAGACAGCCACAGGTCGCCGCCCGGCCCACGCTTGACCTTGTCGCACTGAGAGGTTTTGCCGTCCAGGCAGTGGTTCAGGACAATCTCGGGTGACAGGGCGCCAACGCCACCCTTGAGTTCGATGTCGTAGTAATCCACGGCCACGGTGAGGCCCTCAAGAAAGCCGGGGGTAAAGGTCAGGCCGAACGAGTAGGTGTCCGCATCTTCGGGAAGCAGGTCGGGATTGCCCCCGATCAGGAAGTTGTACTGACCGGCCGGTGAGTCGGGAATATTACCGAACTGCTCCGCGCTCACCCCGCTGCGGGCGCACTCCTCAAAGGTACGGCCGGCCGCGGTTTTGCCACCAACCACCTCGCCGGCACACGGGTCGGAGGTCATATAGATCAGACCCAGCCGCTGCGGCAGGAACTGCTCCCGGATGCTCGGCGCGCGCACCGCCCGCTGATAGCTGCCGCGCAGGCTGATGTCATGGTTGATGGCCCAGCCGGCCCGCACGCCGTAGGTATCGGTCTGGACGCCGTACCAGGATGAGCGATAGCCGCCATTGACGATCAGTTGCTGGATAAACGGAACGTCTTGAATGAGCGGAATACCGGCTTCAAAGAAAACCGCCGGTACGTCGAAGCCACCCTTGAGGGGCTGCCGTGCGCCGCCCTGTCCGGCTCCGTCACCGCTCTGGCTCCCGAGGTCGGGCTTGTATTTCAGGTTTTCCTCGCGCCATTCGACGCCCAGGGCGAGGTCGATGCCGGTGGTGGCAAACGGAGATACCAGGCCGTAGCGGCCGAGATTGGCCGTGATCTGGCCGGACAGCACGTGCTGGTTCGTGCTGCCGCGGGTCGTGTACGTTCGTGAGAGGTAGTCGGTCATCTCGTTGGTGACCGCACCGTCTTGAAAGATGTTCCAGGGGACACAGTTCGGGTCGGCCCCGCTCAGCGCCGACCGGCAGACGATATCCCCGCTCACGGGGTCGTACACCGCATCCAGGGCACGGTTGATCCGGCTGGCCGACAAGTTATTGACGGCTTTGCTCAGCGCGCGCACCTCGGCGTATTGGTAGTACAGATTGTAGCGCCAGGTATCGGCAATCTCGCCCCGCAACCCGAATACGCCGCGATAGGAGGTATGGTGCAGGTAATCCTTGCGATTGCCGCTCTCGACGCTGCGCCGGCCGATATACACATTCTGGATGTCTTCCCGCGTCAGCCCGTACTGGCCGCACAGGGCCTGAAACTGCTGCTCGGACAGAAATGCATTGCCGCAGTGCAGATGGCGTTGTCTGAAGAACGAGCCCGAGGGAGCGATCTGGGCGGTGGTGCGGTCGTCCATGAACATCAATTCGGTGTAAGCCTCGACATGTTCGTTCAGGTCGTAGTGGGCAAAGGCGCCCGCGGTCCAGCGGACATCGGGCCGTTGAAAGTGATTCGGGGGCGCGTAGTTATAGGGCCGTCCATCCCAGTTCGTGAACTTATTCCCCTCGACCTGATAGAAGAACGGTGGCCCCGGATCGTATCCGGGCCTGACCTTGCGGGTGCCGAAGTCGGCAAACAGGCCTTTGGGGATCGTGCCCGAGCCGACGCACTGGTCAAGACCGGGTGTCAAATCACAACTGGAGTGATCCCGGTCGCCCAGGAAAACCTCTCCGCCGTCACGCCAGGTCGCGTAGGCGGTGATATTGCCGCGATTGCCCAGGTTTTTGCCCAGGATGAGCGAGACGTTGGACAGCTCGCCGTCCGCGGTGGAGTCGTCGGCAACGCTATAGCCCTGACCGGAGATCAGTTTTTTTACCGCGCGATTGTCATTATCGTGCTGATGCTGGCTGAACTGATAGTCGAGCTTGATGCCCTCGAAATCGTCGATCAGGATGAAGTTGATCACGCCGGCGACCGCATCCGAACCATAGGTGACCGAGGAGCCGCCGGTCAGGACATCGACGCGCTTGAGCAGGGCCCCCGGAATCTGGTTGATGTCCTCGTTGCCGGTCCCTCCCCAGGGCGAGCCCGCCGGCATGCGGCGGCCGTTGATCAGCACCAGGGTGCGCGACGAGCCCAGGTGGCGCAGGTTCAGGGTAGCGATGCCGCTGGCGCCGTTGGCGTTGGAGGCGTCCTGACCGCCGGTAAACACCGAGGGCAGGGAGCGGACCAGCTCTTCCACCCGGACGGTTCCCTGGTGCAGCAGTTCCTCGGCGTCAACGCTGACGATCGGGCCGAGCTCGACCTGGTCGGCCGCCTGCTGGAGGCGCGAACCGGTGGTCACGATTATCTCTTCCAGAGCCTCCAGTTTCTTCGGCTCCTGGCGGGCTTCAGACTCCGGCTTTTCGCTGGCTTTGGCTTGTGGCTGTTCAGTTCCCGCCTGCTCGGCGTCGGCTGCGCTGGCCGGTACGGTGGCAAAGGTGAGGAGTAATGTGGTTGCTATGGTGCCCACGAGCTTCCATTGCACCTCGGTACATGTGCTTACGTTCATGCATGCGCATGTAGGCCGCCAGTGAAGATTTGTCAATCACGAGGGAGGGTTCGATGACTGAGTTGTGGATTGCGGACAGACCTTGGTGAGTTACACTACTGTCCGTGCTGATCAACTCCCCCGGGACGTTGTGGATTGCGGACAGACCTTGGTGAGTTACACTCCGCAAGTAATACTCTTCGGTGTGCATCTGGTTGTGGATTGCGGACAGACCTTGGTGAGTTACACTTCTCAGCCGGGTTTTCGCCCTATCCGTCAGTTGTGGATCGCGGACAGACCTTGGTGAGTTACACTATGGCGAATATCGAGGCTCGGAATAGCGTATTGTGGATTGCGGACAGACCTTGGTGAGTTACACTTGCCAGATAAACCCTGCGAGTGGCACCCAGTTGTGGATTGCGGACAGACCTTGGTGAGTTACACTCCAGTGGGTCACGCAAGAACTCATCGACACCGTTGTGGATTGCGGACAGTCCTTAGTGTCAAGTTTGTACCGCGGAAGGGGGCCTATTCGCCATTGACCGAGAACGCGATCAGGGCGTTACCCGACACCCCGCCCCGATAGCCGTAGCCGGCGTTGACATACAGCATGCCGTCCACAATGGTCGGGCCTGGGCCGTCAAAAGACCCGCCCTTGGTCGTGACGCCGTTGGTGCTCTCATACTCCTGATCGGCGTTGTAGTCCCAGACGACCTGCCCGCTGTCGGTGGCATAGCCGCGCAGATGGCCGTCCACCGAACCGGAGAACACCACACCGGGCAGGGCCGATACGGCCGCCGACTGGGCCGGGCTGCACTGCGGTCGGTCGCCACAGCCGACCGCTGGGACGTGCCATTTGCGTTCGCCACTCTCGATATCAAGGGCAAACATGCCGCCCCCCACGCTGCCGTCCAGGACCCGGGTCAAGCCCCCGTCCGCATTCTCTATCGTCTTACGGACGACATCGGACAGCGCCACATAGACCTGTTTGGCGTCCGCGGCCGACCCCCACTGAATCCCGCCGAGCAGGCCACCCTTACCGACCCGCTCCTGCCAGAGAATCTCTCCGTTCCGGTCCGGGTCTATGGCGTGCATCACCCCGGACTTCTGGCCGGCCAGGATGATCCGCCGGCCGTCGGGCAGAATGCGCACGATGGGCGAGGAGGCGAAGTCGAAGTCCGGGCCGCGCGCCTCCGGACAGTTGGTATCGTTCTCGGTCTCGCAGGCAACATTCCAGGCGTCACCCGCAGTAAATTGTTTCGACCACAAGACCTCCCCAGTGCGCAGGTCAAGAGCAACGACCGCATCGCTCGTCAGCGAGGCCGGATCGGAGTAATTATCGCCGGTGGTCACATACATGCGGTTGCGCTCCGGGTCGAGCGCGGGGGAAGACCAGATCGTGGCGCCGGACGGCCCCCACAATTGCACGCCGACAGCATTCTTGCGAACAGGCGCCGGGGGCTCTGGAATGGTATACGCTTTCCAGACCAGCTTGCCGTTAAAGCGGTTGAGGGCCATGATCTTGCCGCGAAACGTACAACACTCGTAGGTCGGGTCGGCGCCGGCGATTTCTTCCAGGGAGGTGGTGGCAACGTAAAGCCGGTTGCCGTGCGTTTTGGGCGTGGCCGTAATCCGCGCCGAGGGATGGTCGTCCACGTCCACCTTCCAGAGTTCTTTGCCCGTGCGGGCATCCAGGGCGTACACGTTGGCTGCCGTATCGCCCACATAAACAACGTAACGCGGCGGGGTGGTGCCCGGCAGGGTATCGACCACCATGGTCGCGCGTACCCCGCTGTCCATTTTGACCGACCAGTACAAGCAGCCGGTTTTGGCATCGAGCGAATAAATCCGGCCCTGGAGCGAACCGATAAACACCCGCCCGCCCACCACCGTCGGCTGGGAGACCCGAAAATCCATGGGCAAGCCAAACACCCACTTGACCCTCAACTCGGGAACCTGGTCGGCGCTGATACCGGCAGCCTCGGCGGATTGGAAGCGGGTGTTGAAGTTATCGACTCCCCAGCCGTTCCACTGCGGGGCACCGGCTTCAATGGAGAACTCGCCTGGCGCACCTTCACAGAACCCGGCGACCGTCTCGTCTTTTTCGGTCGAAGGTGGCAGTTGCTTGCCGGTCATCCACTCCGAGATGGCGCGCCGCTCCTGATTGGTCCGGGTCATACCCTGGAACTTCATCCTGCCGCGCTCCAAAGAATTCAGGACCATCAAGGCGGGCAGACGTGATATGACGTCACGGTGCGGCGCGCGTTTGACCTGCCCCTCGTGGCAGCGCGCACAGTGCGCCTGGTAGAGCGCTTCGCCGTCACTTTTCCCTTCTGTCGGAGAGAAGGCCCAACTCAAAGCCATACTCACGCTCGACAACAGCAGGCCGCCCACAAGAACCTGACTCACGAGGCGTATTTTTTGCTGAAGAGACCCCTCACGGACAGACATCCACCGACCTCCTTCTTCTCACTGTCTCCTCTTTTTGCCGGGGAGGAGTATTTCTGTCAAACCCTTCCAAACACGCATTCTGCACGCACTTCCTTGCAGTTCCCGGCTGTTCATCGCCACGTGAGCCGGGAACGTCAAGAGCAGTCTGCCTCAGTGCCTGTGCGTCCACTTTGCGGGCCGAGCTGAACAATCTTCGGCCTGCCCGCTCTTTGGGAGCAGAGAGCGGGCGGCTGGCCTGTTGTCTTGGGAAACGGCATTTTGCGGGACAGCGGTACGACGGGTCGGATAGAGGGGCTGAGACGGGCTGAGATGTGCTATTTACCCGTCTCGGCAATCTGTGTCGCGCATACTCGATGCCCCCGCCGCAAGATGAGACGCGCCGGCAGACCCTAGCCCGAGCCGTCAACGCGCACGGTCACGATATCAATGTTGTGGTACTGTTGGTGGCGGACGGACGAGGCAAAGTGGCGCAGCAGCCGCAACGAGAGTTCCCGCTCGCTGGGCGTCTCCACCTGGTCCCCAAGCAGCGCGATGTGATCCTCAAGGTTTTCCTCGCCAACCGCGGCCATGAACTCCAACTCCATGGCCGCTCCGTCCTGGCGGGCCAGCACTCGTAAGCGCGGTGTGGCATGGTCCGCCGTCTTGGCGTCCATCTGCTGGGTCAGACTCGTCAGCGCCTCCTCCCCGATCAAACACAGGCGCTGGGTCGCCCTCTCCGGGAACAGCAGCGCGCCCAGGACAAAGACGACGATGGTGAGTGCGGAAACCGGGAAGACCGCTCTGTCGATATCCAGACCCGATATCCGAGTATTGCTCCGACCGCTCCCGTAGCCGGGTCTGTCGTCCTGCCGCACGTGTTGGTCCACTTGGCTCATGCCTTCCTCCCCCGCTACGGATTTGGCGCTTAGAGTGTAACCCTTCAGACGGCGCATTGATATGCGCAGGGCGGAAGAGGCTAGTCACGGCACCAGGCGCAGGCCGATATACACCAGGGTGAAGACCGTCAGAAAGACGATACCGGTCCAACTCAGCAGCCGCAGCCAGGGTGGGGGATGGGCGGCGGCTGGCACGTGGGAGCTGAGGACGAGCCGGTGGTTGGCCAGGGCAATAATCGGCGCGACCAGAAACGAGATAACGGTGGCCAGGTCGATGAGCGTGGTAAAGCTGGTGAGAAACAGGGCAATAATCAGATATCCGCCAACCGCACCAATCACGAGCCAGGCGTTATACACCGTGCGGCTGTCCCGTCCGTCCTGGCTCCGAGAAAACAATAAGGCCCAGGTACGGTCCATGGCCCTGGCATAGCCGTCAAAGATGACCAGGGCGGTGCCAAACATGACGGAAAAGGCCGAAGAGGCGATAATGATATAGCTCCAGTCGCCGAGGGTTGCGGTGTAGAGCCGAATCACCTCATGCGTGAACTGCGTCCCGCTCTGATCCGAGAAAGACTGACCGGAACCGTACATAATGAACGCCCCCAGCGTCATGAAGCAGACGGCTAAAAACGCCGTCATCACATACGCGACATTAAAGTCGAGCAGCGTCTCGCGCAGGGTCGGCCGGTAGCCGGTTTGTTTGAAGCGTTCAAGCGTCCAGAGGCTGTTGAGGGCCGACAAATCCAGAGGGGCCGGCATCCAGCCCATGAGGGCAATCAGAAAGGCAAAGCCCGAGGCCGTCCAGACCTCGGACGAGTAGAAAGCCACCGGCGCAGTCGGGCCACGCAAGAGAGTCAGAACAAAAGCGGTCAGGGTGGAGAGAAACAGCACCGTACAAATGACTTTAATGAGGCTGTCCAGGGCGCTGTATTTCCCGACCAGCAAAATGCTGACGCAGCCGACGATCAGGAACAGGGCGGTGTGGATAACCGGCAGGTCGAGGCCGAGCAGATTATTCAGCAGTCCCGCGGTGGTAAAACAGATAGCGGCGATAATAATGGACATCGGGCTGATCGTAATAAACAGGTAGAGGTATAAGGCCCAGTTCCCGAACCGTTTATAGCCATCGATCAGGCTTTCTCCGGTCGCGTTCGCATACCGCGAGCCATACTCAAAGGCCGGATACTTTAAGAGGTTGGCAATAATGATCGCCCACAGGAGCGCATAGCCATAGCTGGCCCCCGCGCGGGTTGACTGCACCAGATGTGAGACACCGATAGCGGTGCTGGCAAACAGCAGACCCGGCCCCAGGGTCTTGAGCAGGCGGGAGAACTGGCTGTCTTCTTCGTGCGAGGCGGATGTCTCTATAGCGGAAACCGCTTGTGTGTTTTCCATACAAAGCCTGATATGACAGTCTGGTGATCGACGGTTGCAGCAGAGAAACATGACTCTTTCTTCGCTGTCAAGGAGAAAGGGGTCGGGGGGTGGGATTCTATGCTCTTGAGAGAAATCCTCCCTGTGGAAGACGGAGCTTCCTGATTACACGAAAGGGACGAGACTATGACGCGAGATGAACTCTTAATGCGCATCTCAATTGATCCCCATGTCTGTTTTGGAAAACCTTGTATTCGTGGCCATCGGATTTGGGTCTCTCTCATTCTCGACCTCCTGGCCAGTGGAATGACGATCTCGGAAGTGCTGCAAGAATATCCGGGTTTAGAAGACGCCGACATTCTTGCGTGTATTGCTTATGGCGCAGAGATGGCGCGTGAACGATATGTGGAAATCCCTTTGGAGAATGAAGGGTGAGGATCAAACTCGACGAGAATCTTGGCTCTCGTGGCGCCGCACTGTTACGACAGGCAGGTCATGATGTTGCCACTATTGTAGAAGAAGCTCTGTGTGCTGCCTCCGATAAAACACTGATCGAAATATGCAAATCTGAGCAGCGATGCCTTGTCACACTTGATCTCGATTTCAGCAATCCATTGCTGTTTCGCCCAAGCGAGTACGCCGGGGTTGCGGTACTCCGTCTACCCTCGAAACCGACAGTAAATGATCTCGTCGATGCGCTCCGGACGTTTATTGGTGGACTCGACCGAGCGGATATCACAGGCCGGCTCTGGATCGTTCAACGGAAACGCATTCGTGAATATCAGCCCGATAATTGAGATTCGCTATTCTCCAGAAGAACTTTATCCAACTGTGTGTATGTCCAAAAGGGAGGGGGCCATGGCAACAGGGAGCAGTCAATATACCGCTGGAATGCGGAGAGCTGAGCAACGACTCCTGGACTTCCTGCGTACAATCGAAACCCATCTCGAAGGGCTCCACATGCACCGGCTGGCCGAACAGAATGCCCAGTTGAAAGACAGACTCGGAGAGACGGTCGAGGCCTTACAGGCGGACGTGGCGCTCTTTTCTCCACCGGAGTCGCTTCAAGAGTTCCACACCACATTCAGCCGGGCGGTTCAGCACTGCGCTGACGCCTATGCGTTCCTGTTACTTTTCACCGGCCAGGAGTTTGCCATGGATTTCCTGAAAGGACGCTATGAGTTCTGCCGGGGGAAACATCTGTTGTACGAATTGCGTGCCAAGCTGCCCATCCTCCAACAGCACTGGGTTTTTCCAGATGTCCTGGCCTCTCTATCAGCCCTGGAAATACAGGCGCCGGACCTGGACAGCCCGGTCGGTATCATCCGCAAAGAACGGGAGGAGCAACGCTCGGCCTATTCCTTATACGTGCCCGAGAATTATACGCCGCACACCGAATGGCCGCTCATTGTCTGCCTCCACAGCGGCTACAGCCGGGAGGACGACTATCTGCTGACGTGGCTCCGGGCCGCAAAGAGCAAGGGCTATATGCTGCTCGCTCCGAAGTCAGTACGGGAAACCTGGTCGGCTATTCGCTTGCCCGGCATCCCTCCGAATCCCGTTCTGGACCGCCGCTCTATCCTCACCATGCTGGAAGAGGTGTGGGATACCTATGCGGTGGACCGCCGCCGCGTGTATCTCACCGGATTCTCTGACGGGGGGATTTTTACCTATGTCCTCGGGCTGGCGTATGCGGATATTTTTGCCGGCATTGCCCCGGTGGCCGGGCGGATTCATCCCGCGATCAATCATCTCCTGAGGCGCGGTCAGGGCAAAGAGCTGCCCATCTTTATCGTGCATGGCGAACAGGACCCGATCTTTAGCGTTGATGTCACCCGACAGACGCACGCTGGGCTGACAAAGCTGGGCTATAACGTGACCTATACGGAGCTGCCGGATTGGGGCCACGCCTATCCGTACTCGATCAACGAGACGCTGGTGATGCCGTGGTTTGAGGGCCTGGGGGAAAGGTAGCTACTTGGTTCGGCGCGAGGCATCAAGGGCGCAGTAGATCAGGACACCGGCAACCGCCAGAAAAATCACAGAGATAACAATATCCATGTCACAACTCCCGTAAGCTTTCGATCAGTGTATCAATTCTGCGATGAAGGACAAATATGACGATCAAGAAGCCGGCTATAACCAAGACACTGGCGCTCCGCATCCAAGTTGTCGCCTCCGTAAAATTGGATACCAATCAGCCCGCCAGACTGATTTCGGTGACAACGAGAATGCCGAACAGGACTTTCAGGTAGGCGATTCTCTCCTTGAGGACATCCAGCTCCGACATAGCCCTCCCACCATAACAGGACCGAACAGAGCTGCAATGCAAGAAAGCCTCGGTGTCGAAACCAAAGATGGCTGAGAGTCTTTCGTCGTTGCTGAACAGCCCGGCCTACAAGAAATCGTAGCTCACAGTCATGCCACCATAGGCGTTGATGCCGGCCGAGGGCTCGAAGAAACGCCCGCCCAGCGCATTCAGGCGGGTGAGGCCGTTATAGCCGTCGTCGGCGATGTTGCGGATGCCGACAAAGGGCGCGATCCGGCTGTTCCCCACGGTCATTTCATAGCCCATGCGCAGACTCAGCACGGTGTAGGCATCGTTCTCTGCCGAGTTGGCGTTATTCACATAGAAGTCATCCACGTGCTGAATGCTGAGCGCGCCGTAGAAGCCCGAGGGATGCGCGTAGAAGAGTTCGGTGAAGAGCTGATGCGGGGGAATACCGGGCTCGTCGTTATTATCAAAGCGGCCGTTCGGGGTAATGAAGCGGTCAAATTCGGCGTCCAGAAAGGTATAGGCCAGGGTCCAGCGCAAACCTTCCATCAGGGTGACATCAAACGCGAGTTCCAGCCCCTTCCGCTCCGAACGACCCGCGTTGCGAAAGAAATTCCGGCCCGATTCGCTCTCAAACGCCACCAGTTCGTCATCGATGACAATCCAGAACAGGGCAAAATTATACGTGAGGCGCTTCCAGACATTGCCGCGCGCCCCGATTTCGTAATTCAAAGCCTGCTGCGGATTCAGGTCGTTATTGAAGCCGCCCCCTTCGTCGGGTCGGGCCAGCTCGGTCGTGGTCGGCACCTGGAAGGCGGTTGAGACATTGGCGTACACGTGCAGATTCTCAAGCGGACTATATAGAATGCCCCCCATGGGACTGATGTGATCGAAGGTCCGCACGCCGGACTCATCGCCGTCCCCGAGAAACTGGTCATTCACCGAAAAACGGACATTGTCGTAGCGCAGCCCAAAACTGAGCTGGAGATTGTCGCGCAGATAGAAGACGTCGTGCACAAACGGCCCCACGCTGCGCACGTCTTCGTCCTGGTGGAAGCGGCGCTGACCGACATCTCCCTCGTTATTATCGAAGCGGCGGCGATTATCGGCTTGCAACTCGACGTCAACGCCCAGCATGAACCGATTCCGAAAGCCGAAGAAGCGGCCGTCGTGCGCGTACTTGACGCTGCCACCGACCCCAAAGCGGTCGAATTTGACCACACCGGACCCGAAGCGGGGAATGATGGGTAGCTTGGTCTCGAACTGACGGAATACAGAGTACTGCGTGACTGTGAGTTCGTGCCCTGGGAGAAACTGGTTGCGATACACAAAGCCAAGCCGGCCATGGGTCACCCGCTCGCCCGAATCGAGCAGGACATTCCGGTCGCGGGCCTGCTCGCGGTCCGCCTCGACCTGCGCCCGCGTGATGCCGCCCGGGTCGTCGGCAAAGGGCGCATCCATAAAGCTCATCAGCGTCGTGAGGTGGGACGTGGGGCTGAGCGTGTATTTCAGCTTGCCGGTCAATAGGACGTTTTGGGCGCGGCTGTGATTCCGAAAACCGCCCAGAGACAAATACGAGGCATTCAACATATAATTCAGCTTGCCGGCCTGGCCTCCCGTTTTTGCCTGATATTTCTGAAGGCCAAACGATCCTCCCATCAGGCGCGTCTCAAGAAACGGCGTGGTCGGTCCGTCTTCGGTAATGATGTTGATGACGCCCCCGGACGCATTGCCGTACAGCGAAGACGAGGGCCCGCGTAAAACCTCAATCCGCCGAGCCGCCCCAAGATCGATATTATCGAGTTGGGTTTGCCCGTCCGGGGAGGTTTCCGGGATGCCGTCAACCAGCACCTTGACCTCACGCACCCCAAAAGCGGTCCGGGTGCCGAAGCCGCGAATTGAGAGACGGAAATCCTGGGCAAAGTTCGCGCTGTTCTGGGCAAAAACACCGGGGACACGGCTGAGCGGCTCCTCAAAGCCGACAGTCGGTAGCCCGAGTTGGATATCTGAACGGTCAATGACGCTCACCGCCGCCGGTACCTCGGCCAGAGAGGTGTTGCTCCGGGTCGCGGTAACGACGATGGGCTCAAGCTCGGTTGGGCTCGATGGCTGGGTCTGGGTACTGGATGTTTCTGAAGACTCTGGCGAGCCCGTACTCTGGGCGCGTGCCTGGTTGCGTAAGATTACAGATTCGCCCAGTAAGAACGGGGCGAAGAGAAGAAGAACGATAATTCTGTGGTACAAATCCCCCTCCAATTCCCGGCTAAGAAGTCGTATAGCCTATGGGTGATCTGAGGAGTGTGTCAAGAAGGATACTGCCGGCTCCGGCCTCTATCGGCCGTGAGCACGGGAGGAAGGAGTCCCCGATGAATATTCAGATTTTTGGCCTGAAAAAATGTTCTGAGACCCGCAAGGCCCAGCGCTTTTTCAAGGAGCGCCGGATTCCTGTTCATTTTATTGATCTGAGCCAAAAAGAAATGTCTAAGGGCGAACTGCGCTCGGTGGCGGCGCGTGTCCCGTTGGAAGACTTAATCGACACGACCGGCAGGCGCTTTATTGAAAAAGGACTGACGCATGCCTCGCTGAACGCCGCCCGGATCGAAACCCTACTCCTCGGAGACGCCCTCCTGATACGAACGCCCGTTGTCCGCAACGGCAAGGAAGCAACGGTCGGGCATTGCCCCGAGGTCTGGAAAACCTGGTCCTGACCGGGGCTCGGACCCGAGCCCCAACTCTCAATGGTTATGCCAGCGGCTCAGGGGCGTGTTTGACCTGCTGCCACTGGGCCGGGTCGTGACCGTAGAGAATGGTCGCGCCTTTTTTGTCTCTCAGGTCGCGCAGCGTGCCGAGCGAGCGATACATCTCATCCGTGTCATAGGCAATCGACGGCAGCATGTTCTCGTCCATATTGCGCTGGGTGTAACAAGCATCCGCGGTCACCACGATATCTGTGCCTTTGGTGATACGAATACGCAGGGACTGGTGGCCTGGAGTATGGCCATGGGTTGGAAGAAGCACCAGCGTGCCATCGTCGAAGATATCCAGCTCGCCGTCTACGGCTTGGTAGTTGAGATTGTGATCGTAGTCCTGAGGGTCAAAAAACGCCTTTTCTCGGAGGACCGGGTCTTTTGACGCCTCAAGCTCGTTTTTCTGGACGAGAAAGGTTGAGTGCGGAAAAAACTCATTCCCACCCGCGTGATCGAAGTGGAAGTGCGAGTTGACCACATAGGTAATATCATCCGGGGTGAGTTTGAATTTCGCCAACTGGCTGACAATTTCCTCGCCCGGCTTGGCCCGAGGGGCAAACGCATCGGCAATATCGCCCAGACGACCCTTGGCGTCGTCTATGCAGGAGCAGTGTACGCCGGTGTCAAAGACTACGTTCCCCTTGGGATGGGTAATCAAATAGCTCGGCACCGGTATAGTGATCTGCTCGCCCTGCTCGTCCTGCGGAAAGAAGAGCCGGCTGTCGAATTCGAGAAAGCCCACTGGCATCGAGAACACTTGGAGCATACGTCCCTCCTGTTACGCTTTGGCCCGCGTCGATTATGCGGACCACAATGTCAGGTATTGGATACGAGGTAAAGAGTGAACGTGCCCTCCACGAGACATACGATGCTGGACACGTCCACTCTTTTTAGCCTGACATATGTGTCGGTCCGGGAGTGCGGGCGACGCGTCTACTATTCGCGTATTACGGGTGGAGCAGTGAAGGAGGGGGCAGGCGCAAAAACGGCGGGCAGACAGCCCGCCGTCACGTTGCAGCTGAGAAGACGAGGTCTATAAACTGCGCTTGCCTCGCCGCAGATTACGGCGACTGCCCTTGGGCTTTGCACCGCCTCTCGGCCCCCCCCACGGTCGTTCAAAAGAACGCTCGCCGCCGCCACCCGAAGGATGTGAGGGCCGGCGGGGAGGACGGTCCTCCGCCTGGTTGACCCGGAGATTCCTGCCGTCGAGTTCATACCCGTCGAAGCGCTCTACCGCGGCAGGAATAGAAGCGGGGTCGGTGAATTCGACAAAGGCGAATCCCCGCGGCCGGCCGGTATCCCTGTCAGACGGGAGAAAAACCTCGACAAGTTCGCCCACTTCGGAAAAAAGAGATTCCAGTTCGCCCCGTGTGGTGTCAAAGTTCAGGTTTCCAACAAAGACCTTGTTTCCGATGATGACCTCCTCTCAGGTCGGCCCACACCAGCCTCAGGCGATGTGGCGTCCCCATGGCCGTGATGGCCGGATTGAAATGTGCTGAGTCCTCAATGAAAAACCGATACAAGAAGGCTAGCAGTATGACGCGAAATGCGGAAATGTACAACCCTATGAAGGCGTCCCTCCGGGCCGAAGGGTCAGGCGGCGGGAAGCCGTATGGGAAATATCCTCACCCACGCCCGAAAGGCCAGCGTGAACAGGGCGAAGAAACCCAGCAGCACACCCAATTCAACCCACCCCAGAGGAAGCCAGCGTTCCTGCCAGATAGAGGGAACAACCAGGACGTAGCGCTCAAGCCACATGCCGACCAGGATAAGCGCGCCGATACAGGCCAGAGCGGTCGGGGCACGCTTGACCCCTTGCAGTAGCAGGATGGGGAAGGGCAGGAGAAAATTAAGAAGCAAGACAACAAAACTGACGGCTGACCACGGCTCGTCAAACAAGCGGACAACGAGAAAACCGGTCTCCTCCGGCAGATTGCCATACCAGATCGGTAAATACTGACACCAGAACAGATACGTCCATAAGACACAAAAGCCAAAGATGAGCTTGCCAAGGTCATGGCTGCGTTCAGCCGAAAAAAGAACGGATGTGCGCATCAGCACGGCAAGAATGGCGAGCAGGCCGAGTCCCGCATACAGATTCCCGATACAAAAATAGGCGCCGAATAAGGTGCTGATCCAGTGGGGTTCAAGCGCCATCACCAGATCGAAGGCAAACAGGCTGAATACCAGCGCGTAGAGCACAATAAAAACGGACGCAAGGATCGCGAGCGGCCGCTGCCGTTCGGCCATATTCGCCACGTTCTCTTGGAAAACAAACGGGACCAGGACACGCGGGAGCGTACGACTTGCTCGAAGTGAAGCCCACAACAGCGCAAACCCGCAGCCATAGAGGAGAACGGCTCCAAAGAGGGAGCGGAGTACCAGGAAGGGTGTGTTCAGCCAGGCTTGTTTGGCCGGCACGGGATCATGTATCCACGAGAAGAGGTGTTCGCTACCCAGAAAGAGAACAAGCAAAAGAAAAAAGGAAATCGGCAGAAAGGCGGCCAGCGCCTCGGCCAGCGGCTGCAACGGTCCGGCCCATTCCGCCTTTGTGACCCGAAGAATGGCTGAAAACGTCAGTCCGCTGAGCGCCAGCCCCGACCAGAAAAGCCAGTTGACCAGATATGCCTGCCACGCCCGTTGGGCGTGCTCCCCGGTAACGCCAACGAGAAAAGTGGTCAGGCCCAGCCCGGCCAGGACCCACAGGCCCAGGCTAAAAGGAGCGGAGCGTGTCTTTGGAAACGTGCTCCGAGGTACGCCTAGAGGAGGCTCGGCACTCATTGTGACTGCCCCTGCTGTTGGAGGTGGCGGACGTAATTCACAAGGTCCCACCGCTCTGTGGTTGAAATCGCGTGCTGATAGGCAGGCATCACCAGTCCACCGCTGCGGATGGTGGCATACAGATACCCGTCCTTTTGGTTTCTGATTCGCTCCGTATGAAGGTCCGAAGAGGGAACGACCTTGCCAACCATCTGGCCGTCGCCTCTGCCCTGCTCGCCGTGACACATGGCACAGTAAATCCGAAATAACTCTTGTCCGTTCTGGATGGACTGCGGTGAGGATGCAACCGGATTGCGGACGCGCAGACCGGCCTTGATGCGCTCGGTAATGCGCGACGACATGGGCGGTTCAATGCCCGTTGTGGGAACGCTACCCGCCACAGGTGGCCGGGCGGCTGTCCCGGCCTCACGTTCGGGCTGCCAATACATATCGTCATTCCATGGCAGAGCCTGGACAATGGCAACGCCCAAAAGCACCAGACCCAGAGAGAGACCGACGAGATGCCAGACCCGGCCACGGACGCCGGCGTGCTGCCTACACACCCTGGCCATAGACCTCCTCTGCGCCCCCGGCCGTAATCAGCCGCCTGAGATCGCCGGTCTGCTCGGCGGTATATGGGACGAGGAGTCCAAAGCGGTCCTCTGAAAAACGCGGGTCGTGCGTAATCGCAACCGAACGCGCCGGCAGCCGGGCATTAATGAGCAGTCCAATCAGGGTGGCAATCGCCCCAAAGAGAATGGTCAGTTCAAAGGCGATAATGGCAAAGGCAGGTAACGCCACAATGGGCTTGGCGCTCGTTTGGAGCGGCCAGTCCAAGGCCGTATAGGTGGGTAAGGCAAAGCCGATGGCACAGCCCAGCAGACCGCCGATCAACGTAAAATAGCGAATCGGACTCTTGCGGGTGCCGAGGGCCTCTTCAAGCGCAGGGCTTGGAAACGGGGAGACGACGCTGAGGTTTTTATAACCCTCTCTCCGCAGAGAGCGGACTGTGGCGACGAGCGTGTCCAGATTCGTAAAGACGCCAACTATGCCCGCCCCGCGGCCGACACGGGCCGCTTCGCTGACGGGTAAGAGGGGCCGCTCGGATTCGTCCGCTTCAACGGCTGACGAACCGCTCTCCGCAGGCGGCAGGTGCTCCTTGACCTCGGCCAGGGACACGAGCGGCAGGAATTTCACGAAGAGCAGGAAGAATAAAAAGAACCAGGCAAAACTGCCGACGGTCATGCCCACTTCAACCCACGAAGGCTGGTATAGACCCCAGGCCGCAGGATCAAACTCGTGCGATAATGAACTTACGATGATGACAAAGCGCTCCAGCCACATCCCGACATTGACCAGCAGGGCAATACCGAACAACCACAGCGTATTGGTGCGGATCGACTTCCAGCACAACAGCAGGGGGACGGCGCAATTGCAGGTGACCATCAGCCAGAACAGCGGGGCATAGTCACCGACCGCGCGATACCAGAAGATGCTTCGTTCGTACGGATTGGCACTATACCAGGCAATAAAGAATTCGCTGGCGTAGGAATAGCTCAGAATCAGCGAGGTGAGAATGATCATCTTGCCCAGATTGTCGAAGTGATAGTCGGTGATATAGGCCTCGAGACCGAAAATCCTGCGGAGCGGAATGAGCAGGGTCAGGACCATGGCCAGGCCGGAGAAGATGGCGCCGGCGACAAAATAGGGGGCAAAGATGGTGCTATGCCAGCCGGGCACGATGGACATGGCAAAATCCCAGGACACCACGCTATGCACGGACACCACGAGCGGGGTGGCCAGGGCGGCAAAAAACCCATAGGCGCTCAGATAGTGATGCCACTGCCGGTCCGTGCCCTGCCAGCCGAGCGAGAAGAGGCTGTAGAGTTTACGGCGCAGCCCGGCGGTGCGGTCGCGCGCCGCCCCCAAGTCGGGGATCAGGCCGGTATACCAGAACAGAAAACTCACGGTGAAATAGGTGGTAATGGCAAACGCATCCCAGACCAGGGGTGACTGAAAATTGACCCAGAGCTGACGCTGATTGGGGTAGGGCAGTAGCCAATAGAAATTCCACGCCCGACCAAGATGGATAATGGGAAACAGGCCGGCAGTCATCACGGCAAAGATCGTCATGGCTTCGGCGCTGCGGGCAATGGGCGTCCGCCAGCGAGCCCGAAACAAAAAGAGTACCGCCGAGATCAGCGTGCCCGAGTGAGCAATACCGACCCAGAACACGAAGTTGGTAATATACACGCCCCAGCCGACCGGGTGGGCCAGACCGGTCACGCCCAGTCCCGCGTGAATCTGATAGATCCAGCAGTACAGGCCAAAAGCCAACACCACCAGGTCGCAGCCGAGCAGGGCATACCAGACCCGCGTAGGCGAGCTGAGCAGGTTGTTGAGCAGGTCGCGGTTGACCTGAAGATAACTGAGGCTGGTCTGCATGGAATCGTCGTCAGTGTCACTACGTATTGCGGCGTACTTTTTTGAGATAGGTAATCGCGGGTTTGGTGTTTAATGACTCGAAGACTTTATACCCGCGCGAGTCGTGCGATTGCTGGGAAACGCGGCTGGCGGGGTCTTGCAGATTGCCAAACGTCAGGGCCTGGGCCGGGCAGGTCTGGGCACAGGCCGGCGTAACCTCGCCGTCGCGCACCGGACGGTCTTCGTCTTTTGCGCGGTCCTTGCCCTCCTGAATGCGCTGGACACAAAAGGTGCATTTTTCCATGACACCCGGTTCACGTATGGTGACATCCGGGTTGAGCTGACGATTGAGCGGTTCCGGCCAGTCCGCCTCGCTCCAGTTAAAACGCCGCACCTTATAGGAACAGTTGTTGGCGCAATATCGGGTGCCGACACAACGGTTGTAGATCTGGGCATTAAGACCCTCCGGGTTGTGATAGGTGGCATACACCGGACAGACCGGCTCGCAGGGCGCATTGCCGCAATGCTGACACAGCATCGGCGCAAAGCGGACTTCGGGAGCGTCTGCTCCTTCCTGCTCCTCCTCGAAATAGCGCTCAATCCGCAGCCAGGACATTTCCCGGCCTTGTGCCACCATGTCTTCGCCCACCACCGGAATATTGTTTTCCGCATAGCAGGCCGTGACGCAGGCTCCACAGCCGATGCAGGCCGACAAGTCGATACTCATGCCCCAGCGGTATTCGGCATACTGCACTTCCGGGTACATGTCGCGGACGGGGTGCTCGGCGTGGTGCGGTTCGTCGTGCTGTCCTGCCGTCACCGCCTGGGCGATGCCGCGGCCGAGCTGCTGGCGGCTGCCGTCCGTTGTGACCAGCGGCGCCCGTTTGCCGGTTCGAGCGAGTCGGACTGTGGTCGACAGCCAGGGGAAGCCGCCCGAGGCGGTTTCGGGTTGGGCCGAAAGCAAATGGGCCGGGTTAGAGCCGCGTCCCTGGGCGTAGCGACCATAACCGCTATGGCCCAGGCCGATCGGCATGGCCACCGCATCGCGCCGCAGACCGGCGTAGAAATAAGCACTCGCCTCGATGGTTCCATGCGGGGAGGTAATCGTCAGCAGGTCGCCCTCCGCGATCCCCAGCCGTTCGGCAGTCTCGGGGTGCATCTCAAGCCAGGAGTCCCAGACCGCCTGCGTGAGAGGGTCGGGCAGTTCTTGCAGCCAGGGCTTATTGGCGCCGCGTCCGTCATAATAGCGTGACGAGGGGTAGGCAATGAATGTCAGCGCGTCTTCGTCCGCGCGGTCAAAAGTCGGCTCGGAAAAGCGTGTCTCAAATACGGACGGAGAGAGCTGAACCGGGAGCGGCTCTTGCACCTGCCAGACCCCACCCTGTTGCAGCGCCTGACGCCAGAAGGTGTCAAAGTCGCCCGGCTCACCACTTTCGCCGTGTCGTTCTTTCCACGCCGTCTGTAAATACTCGAAAAAGTTTTTCCATGGCAACGATTCCGAGAACGCCTCATCAACCTGTGCGGCGACCGACAACAAGGTATCACTCAGCGCTTGGGTCTCAAACACGGGCGGCATGACGGGTTGCATCAGACCATACACGCCGGCTCCTGGGTGGGAGTCTCCCCAGCTCTCCAAAGGTGTATGATCGGGTAACACCAGGTCTGCCTGTTCGGTTGTTTCATCCGGGAAGGACGAAAAGCTGACTACAAACGGCACGCGAGTGAGCGCCTCGGCAAAGCCCGAAGACGGCGGTAGGCTAAAAGCAGGATTGGTGCTAGCCAGTAAAAGGAGGGGTATTTCTCCTCGCTGCATCTCGTCAATCAGGACTGACAGGGCCGTGTATGAGCTGACCTGCGGTCGCTCTTGGGTCTCATAGAAATGCACCGTCTCGCCGATATTGCCGGCGATATAGTTCAGCAGATTGACCGCAATCAGGCTGGCCGTCTCCTGCCGGGAACTTGCAGCTATGCCACCCCCGAGGGCCAGACTCGGCCCGTGGCTGACGAATTCCTGGGCCAGTCGTTTGATCGTCTCGACCGGCACCTCCGTCACCGAAGCGACCTGTTCCGGCGAATAGGGCTCCAGCAGTTGGCTGAGCCGCGCCTTTTCTTCAGCGGGCACCGCACTGTTGGGGAGAATCAGATGCGCCAGCCCCAGCGCAAAAAAGGCCTCCCGCCCCGGCTTGATCGCAATCCACTCGTCCGCATTCGCTCCGGTGAGCGACAGGCGGGATTCGACCTGGACGAATCTCCCCGCCGCCGTTGCGCCCCGCATCTGGCTGAATGCCTTGGCATAGTGCGTCGGGGAATGCCACGTCTCCAGAAAGTCCGCCCCCAGGCCGATAAGAAAGCGGGCCTTGGCCAGATCATAGGCGGGCATCGAAGCCTGCTGAAAACAGACCTGGTTTGCCTGCCTCAGCGCCTCGAACCCAAACGGTTCATAGGTCATCAGGCGGCGTGAACCAAGCGTCTCAAGCCACTGCGTGGCCAACTGATAGACGCTGTCCGGGAGTTGGCCGGCGAGAAACGCGATCTTGTCCGCCCGGCCCTCTGCCCGGATTTTTTGTAGGCGTTCGGCCAGCAGCGCCTCCGCCTCCGGCCACGACAGCGGCGTCAGCTCTCCGGCCGCGTTGCGATACAGCGGCTGGCGGATACGGTCCGGATTATACAGTCCCTGCAAGGACGCCTGTCCGCGCGCGCACAAGGCCCCGCGGTTGATCGGGTGGGATGGATTGCCTTCGACCTTGACGGCCCGTCCTTCTCTGGTCCGCACGACCATGCCACAGCCGGCCGGGCACTCCTGACAGACGGTGGCGTAGTAGGTAGCCACCCCCGGCGTGATCTCCTCGGGCTGCACCACATAGGGAATAATGGTTTCGACCGGCTTTGAGGCACAGCTGACGACCGGTGCGGCTGCGCTTGCCCCCAGCAGTTTCAAAAAATTTCTTCTATCGAGTCCGCTTGCCATGATGGGTTCTTCCACCTCAATAGTGACACACCAGGCAGTCCTTGCTCGCCTGGTGGGCATCGTGACAGGTCACGCACCAGCCCATCTTGAGCGAAGACACCTGTTCCACACGTTGCATGCGCTGGACCTCGCCGTGACAGGACTGGCAATCGACCCCGGCCCGGACATGGCGCTTATGGTTAAAGCGGGTGAAAGCGGGCAGGGCGTGCACGCGAACCCACGGAATCGGCTCCTGGTTTTTCCAATAGGTCTGGATTTTTTTGATTTCCGGATTCGGTGTGGGCCTGGCGTGGCAGCCCATACACGTCTGGACCGGCGGAACGTGGGCCACCGGCGAGACGCGCGCCGCACTGTGGCAGTACAGGCAGTCCAGACCATATTCACCGGCGTGGAGCGCATGGCTGAAGGCAATCGGCTGTTTGGGGGCCTGACCCCAGCCCGTCAGCCCCAGGTCGAGCAGGCGGGAATCCCACCAGGCGGCTTTCCCGGCCTGCCACACCCGACCGCTCACATCGGGGCGATACTGCACTGCGGACAGCCCGGCGAGGAGTACTACAACAAGCAGGACGATCCGAAAAATAGACAGCGAACCCAGAGGAAACTGCATAGAACCCTATCTCGCAACGCCTTCTCCCCGTGCGACGCGAGGGTATTCTCCATATCTTATCTGTTTCTGTTCAGCCAGCACGGGCGAGCGTGATTTCCACAGAGGACTCTTGATCCGCCGTGATGGACACCGAACGAGGGTGCTCTCCGAGTTCCTCGTGCCAGACCTTCAGTTCGTACTCACCTGGGGGAACGTCGCTGAGCCGAAAGGCCCCAGTTGCGTCGGTGAGGGCGTAATAGGGGTGATCCTGTACAACGACCCAGGCGGTCATCCAGTCGTGCACATCACAGGTCACGCGAATAATCTCCGGCTGGGCAAAGGTTTTCGAGATGACGGTTTTGAACTTCGGCTGAGCCGTATTAAAAGCCGGATTCTTCTGGCTATAGGTATGAATGTTGTGCAGGATGCCGTCACTGTTTTTGATATCAACCGTGGCCCCGGCCGGAACGAGCAGGACGTGAGGCGTGTATATGCAATCGAGCTGATCAATAACGGGATTCGATGCCGGCAGTGACAACAAATTTCCGCCGGTAACCGCCCGGAGGAAGACCACCGCGTTTTTGATGCCCCTGTCCGGACCGACGAGCAGGGCTTCGAGAAATTTTTCTGTCTTCCCACACACTTCAACATCCTTACTGACCGTCAGCGCCTGTGGCTGCGGCGTGTCCCCGTCAAACACCACGCGTCCGACAAGAGCGCCCCGTCCATCCGGGTCTGCCGGCGTTGGAGCAAGCGGCTCAGGCGGGGATGGGGCCGCTTGCTGCCCTGACGCCTCCTGCTTGGTCGGCGCGTGCTGAGCCGTGTGACCGTTATGATCCTGGCCGCCACATGCGCTAAAAAGAAGAATCGAGTGCAGGAGGAGCATGGCTCTGGCCCAGTCGAGGTGTGGATAGTGATTCATGATGGTCCTCTATGACTCCTGACTTTTTTATCTCATTGGGGGGTGTATAGCAGAGTTTTGGGATAGACAAGACGCGAGGCCTTTCAGCGCTCCCGGTGTTCGTATCAGCGAAGTATAGCGGCCTGCACCATCGTCATACTGGTCAAAACAGGACCGTCCCTCCTGTTGCTGCCTTCCTTGACCGGATACTGAAAAGCAAGTACTTTTCGACCGCACTATACCGAGGATTTACGTGGAATTTCACACGTAAAGGAGGGAAGTATATGCACACATATTGGTTGCAGGGAATTCTCACAGGGATGTGTTGTCTAATGTTGCTCGGCACCCCCTACCACGCTCAGGCAGTCGGTGGGCGGGCGGATACTCAGCCCGAATCCCCCAAGAATCAGCCGGCGGCGGCCCCCACCAAACCCGCCGCAGCCAGCCCGGCCACGAACGGTGGCCTCGACGGCTATCCTTTTCAATCTATCACTCAGGACCACCTGCTCCAGGGGACGGACGATCCGACCCATTGGCTGATGTACGGTGGCAATTACGCCGGGTGGCGGTTCAGCCCACTCACGGACATTAACCGGGACAATGTCAAGAACCTGAAGGCGGCCTGGATGTTCCAGACCGGCATACCGGCCCAAATGCAAGCCTCGCCTATTGTTGCCGACGGGATCATCTATCTGACTGCCGCCTATAATCACCTCTTTGCCCTGGACGCGGTCACGGGCGAGTTGCTGTGGCGCTATGAACACGAATTGCCGGACGACATGCGCGTGTGTTGCGGGCCATCGAATAAAGGGGCGGCCATTGCGGGGGATCTGATCTTTATGGCCACGCTCGATGCCCATGTGGTTGCCCTGAACCGGAAAACCGGGGCCGTTGTCTGGAACACCGAGATGGACCGCTATAACGACGGATTCAGCGCGACCGTCGCTCCCCTGGTTGTCCGAGATAATCTGATCGTCGGTATTGCCGGGGGCGAATATGGTATCCGCGGCTATATTGATTCCTATGATGTCAACACCGGCGAACGGAAATGGCGTCGCTACACCATCCCGGAAGCCGGTGAGCCGGGCTCCGAGACCTGGGCCGGCGACTCCTGGAAACATGGGGGTGCCCCGACCTGGGTCACGGGATCATACGACCCTGATGAGGATTTGCTGTATTGGGCGACGGGCAATACCGCCCCGGACTGGAACGGCGATGTCCGTAAAGGCGACAATCTCTACGCGGATTCCGTGCTGGCTCTTGATCCGGATACGGGTGAGATCAAATGGTATTTCCAGTTCACGCCCCACGATATCTGGGACTATGACGGCAATACCGATCTGTTCCTGGTCAATGTCGAACGCAGCGGGGAGACGGTCAAAGCCTTGGTCCAGCCCAACCGAAACGGCTACGTCTATGCCCTGGACCGTATCTCGGGCAAATATCTGCACGGCACCCAATATGTCGACAATCTGAACTGGTCAAAAGGCCTGGACGAGGCCGGCCGGCCGATTGTTGACCCGCAGTTCGTTCCCACCGCAGAAGGCAAGGAATTTATCTGTCCAGGGTCCGTTGGTGGCAAAAACGGCTCATATACCGCGGCCTACAGCCCGCTGACCAAGCTGATGTATGTGCCGGTGGTGGAGAGTTGCTGGCAGATGAAGAAGTCCACCTCCATCTTTATCAAAGGTATTCCCTTCTGGGGCGGCGGACCGGGAAAAACCCAGGGTGATGACGGATCGTCCTATGGTCATCTGTCGGCCATAGACCCCTCCACCGGCGAGATCAAATGGCGCTATCAGGACGAATATCCCATGATGGGTGGTGCCCTGGCGACCGCCGGTGGTCTGGTGTTTTCCGGTAACCTTGAGGGTCTGGCCCTGGCCTTTGATGCCGCGACCGGCGAGTTGTTATGGCAATTTCAGACCGGCTCAGCCATGCGCGCGCAGCCCGTCACCTATAAGGCCGGGGGGCGGCAATATGTGGCCATCCCCAGCGGCGGCGGTGGTTTGGCCGTCACCCTGGTTGGCGAGCCACCGCTGACGAGTAAGGGCAGCGCGTTGCTCGTGTTTGCTTTACCAGAATAAACCGGCGGACCGGCGGAGTAGGCAAGCGTGAGACTGCTGTATTGGGTGATAGCGACTTCTTGGGTCTCCACTGGAGCGACTGTGTGGAGAAAACGGCGGCGCGGGGCTGTTGTTTCGGTGCTCGGTTGCCTCTTGTGCCTGGCCTTGTCCGGACCCCTCTTTGCTGAGGAAGGCGGACAACTCCGGGTCTGCTTTCTGGGGAATAACCTGCCATTCTCTTCTCAGCTCGACGAACGCGGATTTGACGTTGAGGTGGCACGGGCTCTTGCCAAGACGATGGGACGGACGCTTGTTCCCGTCTGGGTCAAACATGACGAGCGGATAACCGAGGTTGATGAGAGTGATTTCCCGCTTCGGCGGCTCTCCCGAAACGAATGTGACGCCATTTTGAGCGTGCCCGGCCGAGATGCCGTGCGCGAGGCCGGCAATGTGACGGTCGGCAACGCCTACTACGGAGCCGCTTTCGAGCTCCTGGGACGTGAGGGCCAGACGCCGGCGTCCTTGCACGACGTTGAGCACCAGGTCGTTGCGGTCCAAGCCCAAACGATTGCCAGCTTTATTCTGGAGTCTCTCAAGATTTCGATGCAGACCTTTTTCTCAACTGAGGAGTCCCTGGCTGCGGTGGCAACGGGAGACGCAGAATTGGCCTTTGTCTGGGGGCCGACCGCCGGCTGGTATGCAAAGCAGGAGCCTGGGACGAAGCTGACGTTTGCCACGGCTGAGCCGCTCTCAGTGGCGCGCTGGAACGAGCATGTCGCGACGCGCAAAGAGGACGAAGCGCTCCGCACGGCCATAGACGCGGCCCTGACACAGTTGAGAAAGGGCGGAGAGCTCAAGACCATCGCGCAGCGATATGGCGTGCCGTTGTATCCCCCCTTTGAGAAAACCTATGACGTTATGGAGATGTTCCGACTCTCCCGAGAAAAAGAGTAAACGCGCCCAGCCTTGATTTGGAGATGAAAGGGTATATTTACTCTTTGCCACACAGAAATGAGGAGGTATATGAGACGGGTGTATGGGGTGCTGTTGGTCGGCCTGCTGATGTTTATCCCGGCGAGTGGGTGGGCTGATGAGGAGATGAAGAACCCGTTCGCCGGCGATGAAGCGGCGATTGCCGAAGGCGATCTCCTCTTCCAGGCCGTGTGTGCAGGCTACTGCCATGTGAAAGCGGATGCCGACCGGGACGGTAAATGCCCGAATCTGTTCGACTGCGAGTGGGTAAACGGTTCGGGGACGGATGAGGAAATGTTCAAGGTTGTCAGCGACGGTGTCCCCAAGACTGAGATGGTCGGTTTTGCCGGACAACTGCCTGACGATATGCTCTGGCAGATTCTGGCCTATGTCCGAGCCGCCTCAAAATGTGAATCGAGTGCATCGCCGGCTGCCAATGGGACCTCGCAGGACGCAGCGTCGTCCGACACCGCAGCGGTGCCTGCTCATCAGTAAGGAGAGTCGTTATGCAATCCCGTTACTGTCTTGTTGCTGCCTGCGCGTATCTGGTCGTCTGCCTTGTGGCCTTTTCCGTGCCGGCCTTCGCTCAGCCGTTCGCTTATGTCACGCACGAGGAGTCGAATGATGTGTGGGTGATTGACACCCAAACGGACGAGGTCGTAGCTAAAGTCCCGGTCGGCGAACGCCCGCGCGGGGTGCTGGTCTCGGCCGACGGAACGCGGGTGTATGTCGCCAACGGCAACTCTAATGATATTTCGGTCATTGATGCGACAACCAATGCGGTTGTGGAGACCTTTCCGGTCGGCATTGATCCCGAGGGAATCGACCTCAGTAACGACGAAAAACTGCTGTTTGTCGTGAATGAGAACGAAGGCGTTATGCGCGTCGTCGATCTGGCAAGCAAGGAAATCGTTGCCACCGTTCAGGCCGGTATAGAGCCGGAGACCGTAGTGATCTCGCCCGATGGCAAGCTGGCTTTCGTGCCGAACGAGACTTCGCACGATGTGACCGTTGTTGACACTCAAACCTATAAAGTCCTCAGTTCGATCAAGGTGGGCGAGAATCCGCGCGGCGTGGCTTTTATGCCGGACGGGAAAACCGCCTATGTGAGCAACGAGCGGACGCATACCGTCTCGGTGATCGATGTCGAAAAACTGGCTGTGACTGAGACGATCAGTACGGGCGAACGCCCGGTCGGCATTTCGGTGCTGCCCGACGGCTCAAAGGTCTATGTCGTTCACGGTCGGGCCAACGATGTGCGCGTGATTGACCCGGCTACCAATACGGTGACCAAGACCATCGCCCTGGGCGGCAAACGCTGCTGGTGGTCGGCCCTGACCCCGGACGGGAAAAAACTCTACGCCACCATGGGTCGGTCCGACGGCGTGGCGGTGATCGATACCGCGACCGATACACTGCTCAAAACGATTGCGGTCGGGAAGATTCCCTGGGGCGTGGCGGTAACGCCGTGAATCTTCTTCAAAAGCGCCAGACCAGCAGAAACTGAGGTACACTCTCATCGTTCTTGGTGCCCAGCTTATGGTGCCAAAACTGGTACTCCATACCGATAAAAAGTCGATTGGCCTCTCCCCTTAGCAATTTACCCAGGTCCAGCCGGAGCTGCGGCTGGGTATAAAACCAGCTTCTGACACGGCCGCCGAACTCGTTGGTCCGACAATGGATATACTCGGCATGGCCTTCGATGGAGAAGGACAGCTTGCCGATAGTGAAGGGATAGGCCCAGTTGATGTCGAGCATAAAGCTGTCCGACTCTTTTGGAGCGCCCCCGTTCGAGACGCCTCGGCTGGCGTCGATATAGGCGGTCAGGTCGGTATTCAGAAAGGCGAAGCCGGGCAGGTCCCAGGAGGCGCGCAGGCCGGGCAGGAACTTGATAACCTTGGCGTCCACGCTGCCGTTGACACCGCCGATCAGCGAAAAATCCTTGATCGGTCCAACCTTCAAATCCTTCTTCAGAATCCTGCCCAGGCTCAGAGAAAGATACCATTCGCCGTAGATTTCAGTGTGGTTGAAGCCGTCGTGCTCGACGTCTTCTATGAAATCGGCAAAAAAGAAGCTCTCGCCGTATTTCCAGCCCAGGGCGTTCTGCAAAGTCAGGATGAAGGTGTCCTGGTTGGCGTCCGAGAACGGGTTTTCGAGATGTCCGTACTGAAAATGCATCTCCGTCGTGCTCCACTCGACCAGAGCCGCAGCCGGCGAGGCCGTCAGCAAGAGCACGAGGGCTGAAACGCAGAGAAAGAACCTGGAAGGCCGGTACGTGGGTGCCATTTTTCGGTAGTGTCTCAGCTTGAGGAATGCTGAGCAGGAAAAAACCAGCTTCTCTGTACTCTCCTTGTTATGCAAGCAGTTTGCATTTCAAAGGCCCCTGTCCGAGGACGCCTTTGCTGTCAATCTTCTTTGTTCAGACTTGCCTGGGATTGCTGACAACGATTGGGTAGGGGAGGATCGGTTGCGCCTTACGACCAACAGACCAAGACGGGAAGCGCTATAGCCTTCCTTGGAATGGTGCAGGACGACCTTGTAGCGCGTTGCGGTTTCCTCCCCCAGCGGCATGTGGCGATGGGGGAGGTTTTTGGTTTAACCTTCTAATGCGGCCCGCACGACGGGTTCAAGCTCGCCGCGGCTGTGCATTTCCTGGATGATGTCGCAGCCGCCGATAAATTCGCCGTTTACATAGACCTGCGGAATGGTCGGCCAGTTTGAATAGCGCTTGATACCGTCGCGCACGGCGGGGTCCTGCAGCACGTCGACGGTCTCATACGGCACGCCCAAAGAGTCGAAAATCTGAATCGTTGCGGCTGAGAAACCACACATCGGGAAGGTGCGATTGCCCTTCATATAGATGAGGACTTTGTTGTTCTTCACGGTCTCGTCAATATACGCCTGTACGCTGTCTGCCATGTTTTCCTCCTCGTATGTTCGTGGTTTATGATTTGTGCGTTTCGATATTCACCAGGCCGGATTGCCGGGCATCGGCCTCAAACTCCTGCGGGGTCATGGTTTTGAGAGCTAAGGCATGAATGCGTTCAACCATAGCCTCCTGGAGGGCGCCATACACCAAGCGGTGCCGGGCGACGGCGTTCTTGCCGTCGAACGCCGCGGACACGACGACGGCTTCGTAGTGATCTCCGCCACCAGTGTAATCGCGAATATGAACCTGCGCGTCGGGCAGGACCGCAACAATGCGGGACTGTATTTCATCGGCGGAAATGGGGGGTACGCCTTCCGGCATGGTTGTCAACCTCCGGGCTGCACTCGGGATTCATTCGAGCGGTTGTTTGTCATGGACCTGAGCAGTGCAGGCCATGCTATCTGAGTGCCTCGCTGTCTTGCAAGGTCACTTTTGGGATGTCGTGATAAAAAAAGGGCACCCTGCAAGCGGTGCCCTGTATCGATAGTGCGATACTGTGCTCTCTGTGAGAGCCGTGTCCGAGAGGCTATTTTTTCTGCATCTCGGCACCACAGCACTTGATTGAGCCATCTCCACCCTTGGTCACGATGACCTGCGCACCGCAGCTCCCGCACAGATACATTTTCCCGAGTTGATTTGCCATACTGCTTCCTCCTGTTTTCTCTTAGCGTCCGGTAAATCGGGGTTTCCGCCTGGCTAGGAAAGATTCCACGCCCTCGGCCCGATCCTGGGTTGTCTGGAGAAGGGCATACAGGTCTTCTTCCAACCGCACTCCCTGATCGAGCGTCAGGTCCATTGCTTTATGTACCGCCTCTTTACCCAGTCGCAAAGCGATAGGGCCTTTGCCTAACAGACCGGACAGGACCTCGTCAACACGGGTCAGAAAGTCGTCCGCGGCAATCACTTCGCTGACCAGTCCGATGCGATATGCTTCAGCGGCGTCAAGCTGTTTGCCGGTGAGGATGATCTCCAATGCCTTTGCCTGCCCGACCACCCGCGGCAGGCGTTGTGTCCCCCCACCAAAAGGAATCATCTGCGCGCTAATCTGGGGGAGGCTGAAGCGGGCCGTCGCAACAGCCAGACGGAGGTCGCAGGCCAAGGCCAGCTCCAGCCCGAGTCCGAACGCGTTGCCGTTGAGGACCGCCAGCGTCGGTTTTGTGATGGCCGCGAGCGCTTCGACGCACTGGAGGGAGCCGAACTGCTCGCGAATTTTCTGGGCGGTGTTGGCCGCTTTTGTCAGACCCTCACAAAAGCTGTGGGCCGAGCCGGTCAGGACACCGATTTCGACCGCCTCGTCCTCCCCGATGGCCTGGCAGGCGGCTGCTATTTCCTGGTCCATCCGGGGCGTGAGCCGGTTGCCCTGACTCGGACACGACAGGCGCAGCCAAGCCACTTTTCCTTGAATCTCGTACACCAGATCGGACACGCCGCCACCTTACCAAAAAGAGTGTCCGAAAGGACGCTCCTGTTCACTATTCGTACTGCGCTTTGAGCTCTTTCTTGAGGACCTTGCCTAAGGGGTTCTTGGGCAGCTCGGCCAGGAAATTGATCTCCTCGGGCTTCTTAAAGCTGGCCAGCCGTTCCTTGCAAAAATCGCCCACTTCGTCCGCGGTGGCCGTCTGATCTGGCTTGAGGGCGACAAAGGCAACGATCTTTTGGCCCCAATCGACATCCGGAACGCCGATAATGGCCGCTTCATCGACGGCAGGGTGGGCGTGCAGGACCGCTTCGATTTCAGCCGGGGCGATATTCTCACCGCCACGAATGATGATGTCATCCTTACGGCCAACCAGGTAGACATAGCCGTCTTCGTCGATATAGCCCATGTCGCGGGTATGCAGCCAGCCGTTTTCGTCCAACAGGGCGGCGGTCGCGCTTTCCTGATTGGCGTAGCCCTTCATCACGCGCGGGGTGCGAATGACCACCTCACCGATCTCGTTGGCCGGCATCTCTTTATTGTCGTCATCAAGGACCTGGACTTCCACGTCCGGCAGCGGTTTGCCGACCGAGGTCAAGCGCTTCAGGTTGCGCTCGACTTCTTCCGGCGTGCCGTTCAGCTTATGATCGTCCGGTCCAAGGACGGTCAGGGTCGAGTTGGTTTCGGTCTGGCCAAAGGCATTCACAAAACCGGTCGAGTCCGGGAACATATCAATGGCCTTACGAATGACGGGGAAGGCCATGGGCGCGCCGCCATAGGAGACGTTCTGTAAGCTCGACAGGTCATGGTTCGAGAAATCGGGATGATCGATGAGTTGTTTCAGCATCGTGGGCACGACAAAGGCGTGCGTCACTTGCTCGGTCTGCACGGCCTCCAACCATTCTTTGGTATCGAACTGACGCAGGATGGCGATCTTCCGTCCGTTCCACAGCGCGGTCATGATGTTCATCGTGCCGGCAATATGGTAGAGCGGCGCGCACAGCAGTGAAGTGCCGCGCGGGCTGCCGTCCGCCATCTCGACGGTGCCGATGACATAGTTGGTGAATCCGCCGTAGGTCAGCATCACGCCCTTGGGCAGAGACGTTGTGCCACTGGTATACATCAGGATGGACAGGTCGCCCTCATCCACCTCGACCTCTTCGATGTCGGGCGAGCCCTGCTCGATAAAGTCATCGTAGTGCAGCATATCGTCACGCTGCGTTTCTATCGTGACATATTTCTCCACACAGCCGAGATTCGGCTTGAGGCTATTGACCAGGTCGATATAGCGATCGCCCACAAACAGCAGCTTGGTCTCCGCCGCGGTAATCATATATTCCAATTCCGGCGGCTTGGCCCGATAGTTCAGCGGCACGAAGGTCGCGCCCAGCGTCGCCGTGGCATAATAGGCTTCGACGTATTGGTTGCAGTTTGTCTGCAAGATCGCCACACGATCACCAGCCTGAATTCCTTGGTCACGCAAACTGCTGGCCAGCCGTTTGACCCGATCCACGAGTACTCCATAGGTCAACCGGTTACCTTCGAAAGCCAGGATTTCCTGGTCCGGAAACATCATGCCCGGAATACCGATGAACTGTGACGTATTCATACGTGCTCCTTTACCAGTGCAAATAGATTTTGTTCCAGTCGTAAGCCATCGGATAAAGGCAGGTCGGCGCCCTGTCGGACGGCCCGTTTTGCCAGGGCGACGACTGTTGGATTACAACGGGACAGTGTGTATGCCAGAGATTCAGCTTCCGTCAAGAGGGTGGCCAGGGGAACCACCTGATTTACCAGGCCAATCTGGAGGGCTTGGTCTGCCCCGAGCCGCTTGCCGGTGAGGACCATGTCCAGAGCACGACCGAGTCCGATTGCCCTGGGGGCGGTCTGCGTTCCGGCGACTCCAGGGACCATGCCCAGACCCGTTTCCGGCAGAAAGAAGACCGTATCATCCGCGGCAATGCACATATCACACAGCAGCGCCATTTCCATTCCACCGCCGACGGTATAGCCGTGGACCGCCGCAATGGTGGGTTGAGGCAGGTGCAACAGCAGCCCCCAGTTGTCCCGTTGCCAGCGGATTTCACGCGCCCGCACCGGAGAGGGCGCCGAACCGAACTCTGAAACGTCTCCGCCGGTACAAAAGGCCGGGCCTTCGCCCCGCAGGATCATGACCCGAACCTCGGGATCATCCCGGACAGCCTGAAGAATCTCGTACAGATCGTCCCGCATCTCCACGTTATAGGCGTTGAGCATGGCGGGCCGGTTGAGGCTGACAACGGCGATGCCGTCGTCTTTTTCGTACAGGACTGCGGGAGGGGACATACTCACTCTTTATGCCGAATAGACAATCCGGCCGTCAATGATTGTGGTGCAGACACTTGCCCGGCTTATCGCTTCAGCCGGGAGCCGCGTCAGGTCGCTATCGAGGATAGCTATATCCGCACGCATGCCAGTGATGATTCTGCCGACCTGGTTTTCCTCAAATCCAACCCAGGCGGCTGCGTGGGTGAACAGACCAATCGCCTCAAGACAGGACAAGCGTTCGGCGGGATTAAGAGGAGTGCCAGTTCGGGACTGGCGTGTGACGGCAGCTTGAATCGCCGCCAGCGGGGCCTGCGGGGCGATCGGACAATCTGAACTGCCAATAACGGGGATGTTATGATCCCGGAAACTTTTTGCCCGGTACAGCCAACCGTGTACCTCTGGATCAACTTCCGCCGCATATTTGTCGCCATAAAAATACAAAAAGCCCGGCTGCATCACCACCGCACAGCCCGTCTCGGACAGGATGTCGAGAAACGGTGGCGGGCAGAGCGTGCAGTGTTCGATTCGATGACGACGATCGCGGCGCGGCAGCCGCTCTTGGGCCTGCCGAATCGCGTCGAGGGCCGCGCAGACGGGGGCTTCTTCAACCGCGTGGATGGCGACCTGAAACCCGTGTCGATGAACCTGCCAGACCATTTCGGCCAGATCGTCTGGCGCTAGATACAACTCGCCTCTGCTTTCGTGCAGCATGATTTTGATACTGCCAAGCCGCACCTGAGCAGCTTGACGGTCGGCTTGCTTGAAGGCGGCGAGGTCGGTCTGGCTCGCCTGAGAGAAAGCCTCAATCCCGACCATTACTGTTGCATGGGGACGTATGATCCCGTTGGCTCGTAGGGCTGAGAAGCGCTCGATAGCCTCCAGCGTATTGCCGGCGCTGGCGTCATGAAACGAACACACCCCGTGTCTGAGTAATGCGCTATTGACCTGTCGTAATCCGGTCTGAAACTCCTGCGATGGGAGCGGAGGCATGACGGTCCGCAGAAACGACTCCAATTCATAGACCACACCCGTTGGTTCTCCCCTGGCATCGCGCTCAATGTTACCGCCGTTTGGAGGGGTAAACTGGGCGTGTATGCCGGTTTGCCGGAGTGCGGCGCTATTCAGAACGGCAGCATGACCGGTCCGATGGCGCAGGAGCACGGGTCGGTCGGTCGCTGTGGCATCGAGGTCGTGTCGGTTCGGATGGCGTTTCTCGTCGAGAAAGAACTCGTCATAGCCATAGCCGCGCAGCCAGTCCCGCGAGCCGAGAGTAGTCAGACGCGCCTGGAGTTGAGACTGGATTTCGGCAATTGATCGGGCTGCACTCAGGTCTGCACCGCAGTAGCGGCTCGCCCAGGCAAAGAGGTGCAGGTGGGGGTCGATGAAGCCGGGCAGGACCGTTCTCCCGGCGCACGCTAAGGTCTGTGTTTTCGGCGAGACAAAGGGGCGCAGTTCCTCCTCGGTGCCGACCGCGAGGATTCTTCCTGCCGCGATAGCGACCGCTTGTGCTTCGGGCCGGTTCGGGTCGAAGGTGAGGACATGTCCACCGTACAGCAGCAGGTCAGCAGTGTGGGGTGCGGAAGACATGGCCCCCAGAAAAGGAAAGAGCGAGGTTTCCCTCGCTCCTCACTGTCAGGTGTACAGTTTGCAACAGACCGGTATCAGTCAGACGACGGAAGCGGCTTGGCTTCCTTGAGCGGCATTTCTTTATCGCAGCAGTGGAGTGCGCCGTCGCCCGGCTTGTTACACAGTACCTCAGTCTCGCACTCTTCGCACATATAGCGTTTACCCAGTTGTGCCATTGATCCCTCCTGTCGTGATATTCCTCTACAAGTAATATCTACTGTAGAAACGGTAACTTGGTCACCTCGGCTATCATGTCCGCGTCCGGCCTGTCAATCCGCAGCCGGGTGCCCGGCTCACCATGTTCGCGCCGGATATAGCCCAGGGCAATCGGTCGGCCCAGGGTTGGGGAGGTTGTGACGCTGGTCAGCCAGCCGACTTGCTTGTCGTCCTTCACCAGTCGGTCGCCGCGTATCGGCAAGGCAGCCTGCGCCTCATTTTGCAGCAGAAACCCGCTGAGCATACGATTCATACGCCCGCGCGCCGAAGCCCGCTCGACGACTTCCTGGCCCAGATAACAGCCCTTATTAAAACTAATGGCTCGGTCGAGGCCGACCTCCAGTACGATTCTGTCCTCGTCCATATCGAGGCCATACCACGGAATGCCGGCCTCAACGCGCAGCATATTCAGCGCAGTGTGGCCGACGGGCAGCAGTCCGTCCAGTTGAGCGAGTGCCTGCCAGACGACGGATGCCCGGTCGCCGGGGACGTGGAACTCATAGCCACCCTTGCCGGTCTGGTCGGAGCGAATCACGCAGACCTGGACATCTGCAATCGTTACGTCCTGGTGTTGTAATTCTTGCTCCGGCAAGGAAGAGAGACCGGCTGCCATCAGGACCTGTGCGGCGGTCGGGCCCTGGACCGCAATGGTCACTTGGTGGGTGCTCAGGTCTTCGATTTCCACATCATCGGCAATGATAAAACGGTCGAGGGCTTCAACGGTTTTCTCTTTGATACGGGCATCAAGGTCGAGGAGGATTGCCGACTCTTCGGCATAGACGCGCAAATCCGCCACAATCCGTCCCTGCTCCGTCAGTAGCGTTGCCGGACAGCCATCGCCGGGTCGTAGGGCTTTGACATCGTTTGACAACATGCCCTGCAGAAAATCGATCCGGTCTTCTCCCGTGAATTTCACCTGGGTGCGAAAGGACAGGTCAATCAGTCCCGCCTTTTCGCAGACGGCTGCGTATTCGTCTTGCGGGTTGGTAAAGGCGTTCGGGAGTTCAACGCCGCGATCATCTGCGAGCGATACGCCCTGGCTTTCAAGCCAGGCAGAGAGAGCGCTTTTCATGGCCGGTACGTTAGTAAAGTTAAATCTGAGAAAGCCGAGTTCTGCGATCCATCTAATTAGCGGAGCGCAAGATGCAGGGCCAGAACGACTGCTCCCCCGAAAATAACGAGACCGCCAATAATAGCAATCCAGTCCATTATTCGTTCTCCTTCTGAGCAAGAAGTCGTCGAATACTGCGATCCTTGGCCCAGACCGCACTGCCAAGACCAACACTAGCAGCAATTCCAAGGGAGGCCAACCAATCGCGAAGGGGCGCAGCAGGTCGGAAGAGGAGGCTGACAGTACCTCCGGCGACAGCGACGTTGACCAAGACGAGAAGTTTGAGAATCTCCGTCTCGTATTTGATACGTTCGTTCACGCGTCACCGTATCTTACACAGAAAAAGATTGTTTTCACGACGCCGCGTTCAGACGGCGCAAATTCCGTACCGCCTGAATACGCTCCCGGGCCAGGGTAACGGCCAGACGATGGGGTGGGATGTCCCGCTGCTTGGCTTGGGCAAAAAGCGTTTTCAGGGTGGAGTAAATCTGTTCGGTTTTGGCTTTGGCCCGCTCGCGCCGATAGCCGCCGGGACCCAACTCGTCCGCGACGTTAATCAGCCCACCGGCGTTAATCGCAAAGTCCGGCGCATACAGAATGCCACGCGCATGAATTGCGTCTCCATCGGCCTCGGTCAGGAGCTGATTGTTGGCCCCCCCGCCGATAATACGACAGCGGAGTTGAGGAATCGTCTCCGGATTGAAAACGCCACCCGCGGCACAGGGGGCGAGGATGTCGCATTGCTGAGTCAGAATAACGGTCGGATCGACAATCACGGCGCCCAGTTCGGCCTTCGCCTTGTCGGCCCGGGCTGCATCCACATCCGCGACTATCAGCCGCGCTCCGGCCTGGTGGAGATATTGCGCCAGCGAGTAGCCGACTTTTCCCAGACCGGGCAGGGCCACGGTCAAACCCTGAAATTCCGCTTTGCCATCGGTTTCTTCAAGACACGCCCGCAGGCCACAGAAGATTCCCCGGGCGGTCATGGGGGAGGGGTCTCCGCCGCCGCCAAACGCCTCCGCCCGTCCGACCCCGAACCGGCTCTCGGCCCGGACGTGTTCAATGTCCGCAGTCGTCGTGCCCATGTCTTCGGTTGGAATATAGCGCCCGGCCAAGGACTCTATGGCGCGCCCCAGCGCCCGAAACACGATCTCTCTATTTGTGACTGTCTGATGGGCGACAACAACCGCCTTGCCGCCGCCATACTCCAGGCCGGCCAGAGAGGCTTTATAGGTCATGGCCTGGGAGAGACGCAGGACATCCGTAACCGCATCATCCTCACTGGCATACGCCCGCATACGGATACCACCCAAGGCGGGCCCTAAGGTGGTATCGTGGATGGCAATCAGGGCGGTGAGGCCGGCGTTGCGGTCCGTGCAGAAGACCACCTGTTCGTGGTCTTCTGCCTGCATGCGTTCAAAGAGTGTCATACGGGTTGAAAGAGTAAACGTGTCCTCCAATACACATGAGATGCTGGACACGTTTACTCTTTTTCATACAGCGACTAGGACATCGTCGCCCTCTACTTTGACCTCATAGGTGTCTTGTTTTTCGTCCGGGTCTTCACTGTTTTCTCCGGTCGTGACATCGAAATCCCAGGCGTGCCACGGGCAGGTGACCATATTGCCGTCCAGCTCGCCTTCGCCTAATGGGCCACCCTGGTGTGGGCACACATTGTCCAGGGCGTAGAACGTACCATCGACATTGAAAACGGCGACTTGCTGGTCGTTGACCTCAAAACACCGCCCTTCGCCTTCGGGGATATCACTCGTCGAGGCCACTTTGACAAAATCGGCCATGCTGTCCTCCTGTGTCTGAAATATCAGGGAATTAAACAAATTCCGCTACGGGCCGCAAGGTTGGTCAAGGGTCGGCCAGTCCAGTATAGGCTGGGGCACAAAAAAGCCCCTGGGTCAGACCGTGAGGACGACCCAGGGGCTGTCAGTCAACAGCAGGATTCTTTTAGCCGCCGTAGAAGACCTTGTCTCCCAAGTCGGCCATGTGCAGCGTCGCCAGGTCCGCGCGTCCTTCGGGCTGCTTCTGGACAGCCGCATTCACCACTTTCCCGATAAAAATGGAATGGTCGCCGTTCTCGACCGTCTGCTCTAACGAGCACTCGACATAGGCCGGGACGCTGGCGAGTACCGGCGCGCCGGTCGTGCCCGCGCTGTATGCCTCACCGTTAATGGTGTTACCGTCTTTTTCGACCGGTTTGAAAAAGGCGAAGGCCGGACCCTGCTGGCCTTTGCCCAGGATGTTGAGAGCAAACGAGCCGGCTTTTTTTATGATTTCATGCGCACTGGCATCGGCCTTGACACCAACCACGACCAGCGGTGGATCAAAGGCGGTCTGGGTCACCCAGTTCACGGTTGCCGCGGCAATCTCGCCGTCTTTTTCCGCAGTCAGCACATACAAGCCGTAGGGGATCATACGGAGAGCGGTTTTCTTGGCATCTGCATCCATCAGTCCTTCTCCTTTTTCTGAAAAATGGTCCCTGCGTTGTATCTGCCCTCTCCCGCGCGTTCAAGTCCGGCCCGTTTTCGCGTCGGCCCTAACTCGGATATGTAGAACGTGCGTGCAGATGAATCCGACTCTCTCAGGGAGATAGCAAGCGTAATGCAGAAAAGAGCAGAGACTCACACCCGCGCCGGGGTGGAATACCAGCCGCAGGGTGCCGCGTATTTTGAGCAACGCCAATTGCGGCGTCACGCCCGAGTCTGGTCGCTCTGGGCGCTGGGTGTCGGCGCCGTGATCTCAGGCGATTTCTTTGGCTGGAACTTCGGCCTGACGGCCGGTGGTTTTTGGGGGCTGTTTATCGCGACGGTTATCATCACTGTCATGTATATCGGTTTATGCTATTCCATTGCCGAAATGTCCCCCGCCTTGCCGCACACCGGCGGGGCGTATTCGTTCGGTCGATCCGCCCTGGGACCCTGGGGCGGCTTTATCACCGGGCTCGGGGAAAACATTGAGTATGTGCTGACCCCGGCGGTAATTGTGGTCGGCATTGGCGGCTATCTGGGCGCGATCTTTGAGACGCCCGAGGCGTTTGCTCCGGTGTGGTGGCTGCTGGCGTATGTGCTCTTTGTCGGTCTCAATATCTGGGGGGTGGAGATCACGTTTCGGGTTGCCGTGTTCATGACCTTTGTTGCTCTGGCTATCCTGCTGATTTTCTATATCGGGGCGGTGTCGCATTTCTCCTGGGAGTGGGTGCTCAGCATCGAACCGGAGGGGGGAGCGAGCCGGGTCTTGCCCAAAGGCTGGCTGGGTATTGCATGGGCCTTGCCGTTTGCGATCTGGTTTTATCTGGCGATTGAGGAACTGCCTTTGGCGGCAGAAGAGGCGCACGACCCAAAACAGGACATGCCGAAAAGCATTCTGTTGGGCCTGCTGACCCTCATCTTCACGGCTTTCGCGATGCTCTTTCTGAACGCGGGGATCGCACCCGGAGCCAAGGAGGTCGGGCTGTCCGACGAGCCGTTGTTCCTGGGCTTTCGGACGATCTTTGGCCAGGGAATAGGCACGAAACTGTTAGCCCTGATTGCGGTGGCCGGTTTGATCGCCAGCTTCCACACCATCATCTTTGCCTCTGGGCGCAACATCTACTCCCTGTCCCGGGCGGGCTATTTCCCCCACTGGATGTCGGTCACCCACGGCAGCCGTCAAACGCCCCATATCGCGCTCATTATTGGAGCGATTATCGGCTACGGTGTCGCCCTGGCGATTCATTACTCCGAGGCTATATTCGGTGACGTTCCGGTGGGGGCGGTGCTGCTTAATATGGCCGTATTTGGCGCCGTGATCTCGTACATGCTGCAAATGTTGTCATTCGTCCTGCTGCGCAAAAATCTGCCCAATATTGAGCGGCCGTATCGCAGTCCGGTCGGCGTACCTGGCGCCTGGACCGCTTTCATCATTGCGCTGATTACGCTGCTCTTTTTATTCCTCAACCCGGACTACCGGGTTGGCGTCTGGGGCTGTGCGGTATGGTATGCCGCGGCGGTACTCTATTTTGCCGTTTACGGTCGCAAAACGCTCGTCTACTCGCCCGAAGAGGACTTCGCCGTTACTCAACGGGCCGCGCACGGCCTGGATTAATATAGACTGGAGGAGCGAGAAAACCTCGCCCCTCCACACTCTTTCGACCCTACTTAGATGCCGTAGAACTTGCTCGCATTGGCGCCAAGAATCTTGTCAACGGACGTGGCTGGTAGAGCGGAGAGTAAGTTTCGCACCTTTTGTACCGGGTGGACAAATCCCTCGGCGTGAGGATAGTCGGAGCCGGTGAAAAACCGATCATCCCCGGCAAACTGCACAATCAGCGGAAACATCTTCTCTTCCGGGTCACCATTAATCCAGATGTTGCGCGCAAAGTACTCGCTGGCCGGTCGCTTCATCTGGGAGGTGTGGCCCATATACTTATAGCGATAATCAAACAGCTCCAGCCACTCTCCCACCCAGCCGGCTCTGGCTTCAACCGTTGCCACGCGAAGCTGAGGAAAACGCTCAAACACGCCATCGTACAGCATGGTCGTGAGAGCATGACGCGGGTCTTCAACGACCTTCATGGAGACGTACATGAATCTGGGGTCCCGGTCGCGGTACCACTGACTCCCGCTGTAGTCGGGATGTACCACCAGATGAAGGGCAATGCCGAGATTGAGATCCTGAGCCGCGGCCCAGGCCGGATCAAAGTCCGGATGCCCCAGGCTCCTGCCCTCTATGGGCGCCGCTCCGATAAACACGGTGCGACACCCCAGCTTGGCCACCCGCTCCATCTCCCGCGCCGCCAAGTGCGCGTCACGCAGTGAAATATGGGCCGCGGGGAACAGCCGGTCCTTATGGGACGCACACAGCTCAAAGGCCCAGGTGTTGTACGCCCGGCACAGCGCATCGGCAAGGAGAGGATCATCAACTTCTCCTTCCCAATACAGACCCAGGGTGGGATAAATCACTTGGCAATCCATGCCTTCTTCATCAAGAAAACCAACCCGTTTATCCATATTCTGCCAGTCCGCGCTAAAGGCCAAGTAGCGGTCAAAGCTGTCGATGTCCTGGCCCGCTTCTTTTTGGCCATAGGCGACAGCGATGCCCAGGGCTTGCTCAACATCGAGAATCTGCATGGGTCTGCCATCGACGAGGAGTTTACGATTGCCGCTGGCCGGGTCGGTCTCAACCCGCATAGCCCGCTCCCGGTAGGCTGGTTCAATATACCGCTCGTATAAATCCAGGGGCTCCATGAAGTGACTGTCGCCATCAATGATTTTCATCAGCATCCCCCTTTGCTACTCAGGTCCAAAGGACCCTACTGAAAGTGTGGCATGATGCGTTCCGCATAGGCGCGTAACTGTCGATCCAGCTCTTCCCGATCCAACCCAAAAAGATAGGCACAAAACCTGTTGACCCCCACGCTTTCCAACACCCTCAGTTTTTCAACGCATGCCTCAACACTGCCTAAAACACAAAAGCGATCCACCATCTCATCTGTCAGCAGCTTCCTGTGCCCTTCGTCGGCCATGGCCGCCTCAAACCCAACAATATCTATTCTGTGACCGTCCCAATCGTACTTCTGCCAGGACGGCTTGTCCTCTATGAGCGTCTCGAAGCCTTTTATCAGCGAGGCGGGTAACTCCTCAGGAGGACAGGTTTGGACCAGACCCCAAATCAGGCTGGTGAGGATATCGGGCTCCCAGCGGCATATCTCTCTGGCCTTGTGGATGTCGTCAGAGACAAAGGTCGCCGAACTCACCTCAAAGTCGATCGGTGCGCGGTCCGCTTCCCGGGCCGCTTTTTGCGTTTTTTCGGCAAACCATGCGACGGCGCCAACCTCAGCGCACTCGGTTGTTGCGCAATCCGCCAGTTCTCCCGCGACCTGAGCTCCTCGCGGGCCCCAGACTCCCAGAGAAATCGGGATTTCACCCTCCGTGAATTCCAAGCGTAACGGGACCGGCGAGCCCTCAACGTCTACGGCCTCGCCTCGCATCCAGCGGCGGATATCCGGGACCGCTCGTCGGTACTGTTTCCACGAGGCCGGTTTCCAGCCTAACTGCTTGACCGCACTATTCCCCCGCCCCATGGCGAGAAAGGCACGTCCGCCCGACATGACCTGAATGGTTGCCATCGCGCTGGCGGTAATACTGGGGTGACGCGTGAGCGGATTGGTAATATAGGGGCCGAGCCTAATGCGAGAGGTCTGCAGGGCACAGGCCGCCAGATACGGGTAGACATCCATGGATTGATACGGCGTGTCAGGGATGCCGACAAAGCTGAACCCCAACTCTTCCGCCCGTTTGACTCCCCATAGGACATCAGTGAAGTTCTTATCCGCAGTATAGGTGACGCCAAACTCCATCATGCCTAGCCTCCAGCCATTCTCGACAGTAGCGCAGGAAGCTAAAGGCAAGCAACAGTTGAAGCGTCTTAGAGTGACGAATCAACCTCCACCATCCAGCCGTGGCGGTCGGGTTTCAGGCCGCGCTGGATGGCGGACAACTCGTCGAACAGGCGTTGGGCCAGCGGGCCGACCTGGCCGTTATTGATGACAATACGCTCGTCTTTATACGACAGCTCGCTGACCGGTGAGATGACGGCTGCGGTTCCGGCACCAAATACCTCGCGCAGCAGCCCCTTCCGCGCCGCAGTCAGGACTTCGGTGATGGTAATAGGTCGCTCTGCCACCCGCAGCCCAAAGTCCTGGGCGAGTTGGAGCACGGAGGCGCGGGTCACGCCTTCGAGGATAGTCCCGGTGATCGGTGGGGTGACGAGTTCATCACCGAGCACAAAGGCGATATTCATGGAGCCGACTTCTTCGATGTATCGCTGTTCGACGCCGTCGAGCCATAACACCTGGGCAAAACCGTCTTTATGGGCTTCTTCGCCGGCGAATAAACTGCCGGCATAATTCCCCGCCGTTTTCGCGGCTCCGGTTCCGCCTCGTACAGCCCGCACATAGCGGTCTTCCACCCGTATCCGCAGCGGTTTGAAGCCTTCGGGATAATAGGCGGCGACCGGCGAGAGAATAATAAAGAACTGGTAGGTGTGAGACGGTCGCACCCGCAGGTCGGGATCGCGCGCGAAAGCAACCGGCCGGATATACAGGGAGGTGCCGGGCGCACGCGGCACCCAGTCCTGGTCCAGTTTTACCAACTGCTTGAGCGCCGAGAGAAAGAGGTCCGGGTCAATCGGCGGGATACACAGCCGGACGGCAGAGCGATTGAAGCGGGCGATATTGCGATCTGGCCGAAAGAGCAGAATGGTATCGTCCGGCGAACGATATGCCTTGAGGCCTTCAAAGATGGCTTGGGCATAGTGCAGACCGACGGTGGCCGGCTCCAGCGAAAGCGGCCCGTACGGCACGATACGCGGGTTGGACCAACCCGTATCGGCCACACCGTCCAGGAGAAACATATGATCGGTAAAGACTTGGCCAAACCCGAGTTCGGCATCGTACGGTTTGGGTTTGGGCTGCTCAGTGGGGGTGATGGGAATGTGCATATTCATGGTCACTCTCTGTAGGAGGTCGGAGTGTAACAGAGATGAGAGGGCTATCGAAGCAGGCTCGCGCATTGACTTCGGCTTGCTCGACAGGCTAGGGTCGGTGCCTGTTTGACGCCGACACAAGGAGGACGCATGGCTCGTATTCCCTATCCCAATCTTGAGGACTTACCGGAAAAGGTTCGCATTGCAGCGGAAAAGCTCCCGCCGCTCAACATAATGAAGATGTTCCTGAACGCGCCGACGAACGCCATACCGCTGTTGTCTTTTGGCCAGTCCATTTTGACGAAACAGGAGCTGGACGCCCATCTGCGTGAGCTGGCCATCCTGCGGGTGGCGCATCTGACCGGGGCCAACTATGAGTGGACCCAGCATGTGCCCATCGCCAAGGAGACAGGCGTTACGGACGCTCAGGTAGAAGCCCTTCCCCAGGGGGCCGACTCGGACGCTTTTAACGAGGTGGAAAAGAATGTGATCCGTTTTACCGATGAGGTCACGCAGAATGTCAAAGCATCGGCTGAGACCTTTGCGGCCTTGGAGAAGGATTTGGGGCCGCGCCAGATGGTCGAGCTGGCCCTGGCCATTGGCTTCTACGGCATGGTGGCGCGGGTGATGGAATCGTTCGAGGTTGAACTGGAACCCACGGCCGGGACGTATTCGATCGATCAGCTTCGCCGCTGAGATCAGTCGGCAGCGTAAATCCGGGGAACTTTCCAGCGCTCGAAGAAACCAGGCTTGGGTTTCTCCTCTGCCTTGAGGTCTGTGACATGGGCATCAATGTCCCGGTACAGCCGGGCAACATCAATCCCGTGTGAGGTGGGACGAAAGTCTTCAAGCCGCATGAGGGCTTGGGTCAGCAGATTGATCGCGCCCTGTGAGCCGCCCCGGTTGAAACGCATGTGGAGGCCGGTGGCCAGGCGAATCAGGGCTTCGTAAAATGCTTTGTCTGCCGTGTCGGCTTCCTGCCAGACCTCTTCGAGCACTTGGTGGCTGTCAAAGTATTCCCGACGGTTAAAAAGCTGAACGGCCTGCTTGAGCTTTGGCTGCATCACGATTATGACAAGAGAGAAATTTTGAAAGCGAGGATTATCCTATGCCGCTACGCACGGTTGAGCAATACAAAGACAGCCTGAAAGACGACCGCCAGGTCTATTTTCGAGGCCAACGTATCCCCGACGTGACTGCCCATCCGCTCGTTCAAACCGCCATCGATCACGAAGCGACGGACTATCGCCTCATGCACGACCCGGAGTACCGGGAACTGGCTGTTGTCCAGAACCCCGAGACCGGTGAGGAGATGAGCCGCTATTTTCTGCCACCGCAGAATAGCGAACAACTGCTCAAACGGAGTGAGTTGATCGAGACTGCCTGCCGGGAGGGCGGAACGCTGGTCGTGCTTGCCAAAGTGGTTGGCAGTGATGCACTGTTTGGCCTGCTGCGGACCTCCCGGAAAATTGATGAGGCCTGCGGGACAGCCTACCACCAACGGGTCAAAGCCTTTTATGATTACTGTTGTAAAGAAGATATCAGCTTTGCCCTGGCCCAGACCGATACCAAGGGCGACCGCGCCTTGCGACCCTCGGAACAGGAGGACCCGGATTCGTATCTGCGCATTGTGGAAGAACGGGAAGACGGCATTGTGGTGCGCGGGGCCAAGGTCCACACCTCAAATACTACCCACGCCAATGAGATGATCGTCCTGCCCACGCGGGCCATGGGCGAAGAGGACAAGGACTACGCGGTCGCCTTTGCGATTCCGCTGAATACCCCAGGGCTCAAGTTGCTGATGAGCGGCTACGGTTCGTACACCCAGCGTAACAGCTTCGATCATCCGGTCAGCTCGGGCGTAAAAATGACCGAAACGCTGACCATCTTTGATGATGTGTTCGTGCCCAACGAGCGAATTTTCCTACAAGGCGAATGGCAGTTTGCCGGTCCCTTGGCGCTGTCGTTTGTGGAGTATCATCGCCTGACCGCGATTTCGTACAAGCTGCCCTTTCTCGACCTTTTGGCCGGCGCCGGGCGCTTGATGGCCGAGTACAACGGCATCGAAAGAGCCGCCCATGTCAAAGAGAAACTCTTCTGGCTGGCTAGTTATGCCGAAACCACCCGTTCGCTGACCCATATGGCGTGCCTGAAGGCGCGCGCGACCGACTTCGGCATGGTCATCCCCGACCCCCCGACCGTGAATATCGCCAAGCATCATTTTGCGGCCGATTTCCACCAGGCCCTGTCGCACGTCCAGGACTTGGCCGGCGGTATTCTGGTGACCGCTCCGGCAGTCGAAGACCTGCGGAGCGAGGAGACCGGACCGTTGATCGAGAAATATATGAAGGGCAAGAAGGGCACCTCGGGCAAGGAACGACTCCAGGTGATTAACCTGATTCAGGACATCACCACCTCGGACTTTGGGGGCTATAATGCCGTGCTGGCCCTGCACGCCGAAGGTTCCATGGAAGCGGAAAAGATGCAGCTCTATCGTGAGTATGACTGGCAACGGGTGCGCGACTACGCCGGCAAAATGGCGCGGATTGGCAAGGAATAAGATACTTCTTTTTTCCCGATACCAGATCGGGACAATCGCAGGGGTGGCTGGGGAACCGCCCCGTTTTTGTTTGGCAATCAGTTGGAACGGGACCATATCACACAGGGGGGCTGCCCATGTCATACGAAACGCTGCTCTACGAAAAGCAGGACAGTATAGCGACCGTTACGATTAATCGTCCCGAGAAGCGCAACGCGTGGACCACCCAAATGTCGGAAGAGATCATTGCCGTCTTCGGCATGATGGAAGACGACCCGGAGGTCCTGGTCACCATTCTGACCGGTAGCGGGGGTAAGGCGTTCTCTGCCGGTGCGGATTTGGGTAATGCCAAGACCCACAAGGTCACCACCGTTGGCGCGCACCTGGCCTCTGTCTCGCCCAAAGGCTTCCCCGTCTTCAATGCGGTCGCGGACTATCCCAAACCCGTGGTTGCCGCGATTAACGGTTTTGCCGTCGGGATCGGCTGTCTGATCACGCTGTGCTGCGATATTCTGCTCGCCTCGGACAATGCCGAACTCGGCGTGCCCCAGGTCCCGCTCGGTATTCTGCCGGCCTATGGTGGAGCGGTTCGACTCGCGCGCTATGTCGGACGCGGGAAAGCCATGGAAATGGTGCTGCTTGGAGAACGTATTAGCGCAGAGGAAGCCTACCGGGTCGGGCTGGTCAATAAGGTTGTGTCGCTTCCGGAACTCATGCCCTTGGCGCAAGACTACGCCAGCCGGCTCGCCGCCCTGCCGCCGCTTGCAGTGCGGATGGCCAAAGAGTCGCTGAATAAAGGACTCGATATCGCCTCGCTCAAAGAGGCGGCGCAGACCGACATCTACCGATTCATGCTGCTCGGTCAGACTGAAGATAGTCACGAGGCCCATAAAGCTTGGCGGGAGCGACGAAAACCCGTATTCAAAGGACAATAGATACACAGCCCGACTGAAGGAGGGGAATATGAATCGATACGGAGAAAACACACAGCCACAGGCCGCGGCCGGCTGGCAGTTGGCGCGTCTCTCGTCGCCTAGCGCGTTGTTCGGGGCGAATGGGATGCGCATGGGTTCGGATGGGCAACTCTACGTGGTCCAGGCGTTCGGCAGTCAGGTGAGCGCGGTCGATACTGGCAGCGGCGCGTGTGAAACGATCTCGCCGGTTGGTGGGCCGATTGTTGCGCCGGATGATATCGCCTTTGACTCGCACGATGTCATGTATGTGACCGAGGTGATGAGCGCGCGGGTCAGCGCCCGTACGCCCAGCGGCGAAGTCCGGGTCATTGCGGACAATGTGCCCGCGGCAAACGGTATCACCGCCTACCAGGACCGCTTGTTCATGGATGAGTGCCGACCGGGCGGCCGCCTGTTTGAACTGTATCCGGACGGCCGGGAGCCTCGGGTGATGGCCGAGAACCTGCCGCTGCCGAATGCGCTCTCGGTTGGGCCTGACGGCAAACTGTATTTCCCGCAAATCGCGGCGGGTGAGATCTGGCGCTGCCCGCTCGAAGGCGGCGCGCCTGAGCGCTTTATGTCTGGTTTTGCCGTTCCGACTGCGGTCAAGTTTGACCGGAATGGTCTGTTGACAACAACCCAGGCTGCCAGCGGGGAGGTGACGAAGATCGATATCCAAAGCGGAGAAAAAACCGTTGTCGCCAACGTCCGACCGGGGATCGATAATCTGGCCTTTGCGGATGACAACCGGCTCTTTATTTCGCACTTTGTGGACGGTGGGGTTGCCGAGATTCTGGCGGACGGAAGCGAGCGCATACTGGTGCCCGCGGGTTTACTCGGTCCGTTCGGCATCACCGTGACCGGTGACGGGGCGGTCTATGCGGCTGACGGTATGAGTATGATATCCGTCAGCCGGGACGGGCAGGTCAGCCGTCCGACGATGTTTACCCAAGAGGGCTATCCCGGCTTTATCCGCGGTATTGCCGCCGGTCCGGCCAACAACGTGTATGTCACGACCTCAGCCGGCGAAGTCGTCCTGTATAATTTCAGCACGCGTGAGGCGCAGACGCTGGCCAACGAACTCAACGAACTCTATAGCCTCGCGCCGACCCAGGACGGTGCGGTTGTGGTCGCAGAGGGTGGCGAAGGACGCCTGCTCAAGGTGACCGCAGACGGCAACGTCACCGTCCTGGCCCGCGGTCTTGGCCGCCCGAATGGGGTGGCTGTGGCTGATGACGGGTCGTGCTATGTCAGCGAGCCCGACAAAGGTCAGGTGTCACATGTGAATGGTGGCAGCTCAGCCGTGGTCGAGGGCCTGTCGTCACCCCAGGGGCTTGGCCTGCTTGGCGATCAACTCCTGATTGTTGACGCAGGCAGCAAAGAACTCATCGCGGTGTCGCTCGGCACAAAACAGCAACAGACGATTGCTTCCGGCCTGCCAGTCGGTGCCCAGCCTGGCGTGACACCACAAATACTCATGGGGATTGCCGGTCTGATTCAGGGGCCGCTCACACCATTCTCCGGCTTGGCCGTGGGTGGAGACGGGACAGTCTATATTGCTGCCGATGGCGAGGGGAGCGTGCTGACGCTGAAGCGGGCCTAGACTTGGGTGGGGGACGGCTGAGGCCGTCCCTGCCTGAGGCCGCGCTTACGGAACTTCCAGAATAATCTTGCCGAAATTTTTATTGTCCTCCATGTATTGATGCGCCTCGGCTGCTTGCTCCAAGGGAAAGCGGCAATCAATGATGGGCTTGATCCTGCCTGCGGTTAAAAGCGGCAGCCAGTTCGCTTGAAAGCGGCGGGTGATATCAATTTTATCCGCCAGGGGCCGAGTACGCAGCACGGAGCCAAATACCTGGAGGCGTTTTCTCAGAATCAACCCAAGATTCGTCTCCACCTTGACTCCGCCCATCACACCGACGAGGACCAGCCGGCCGCCAAGCGTGAGGCTTTTGAGGTTCTTGTCCCAATACGCCGCACCAATAAAATCTTCGATGACCTCCACGCCTTTTCCATCGGTGGTGTGTTGCACCCACTCGGCGAAGTCCTGCTCTTTGTAGTTGCAGCCGGCAGTCGCGCCGAGGTCCACACAGCGTTGGATTTTTTCGGCTGAACCCGCCGTGACCAGCACGGTGGCACCGGTTTCGCGGGCCATCTGAATGCCGGCCGTCCCAACGCCGCTCGCCCCGGCATGAATCAGGATGGTTTCGCCCCGCTTCAGACCGGCCAGGGTGAAGATCGTTTCCTGAGCGGTGAAATACACCTCCGGGACGGCCACGGCCTGGGCGAAGCTCCAACCCGCGGGAATCGGCATGGCCATGCGGGCATCAATAACCGCTTTTTCCGCATAGCCGCCCCCGCCGACCAGACCGAAGACACGCTCGCCAACGGCAACCGTGCGCACTGCCGATCCCACGGTTTCCACCTCTCCGGCGAGTTCGAGCCCGAGAATATCGGACTCACCCGGCGGCGGTGGATATTGGCCCTGGCGCTGGAGCGTATCCGCCCGGTTCAGGGCGGTTGCCCGCACCCGCACGAGAACCTGTTCGGGGCTGGGTATTGGATCGGGGACGCTGCCCAACTTGAGCACCTCCGGGCCGCCCGGTTCTTGAATAGTAATGGCTTGCATAGTGTCTCTGCCTTGTTCTGTCCCCCTCCCCGGAGGGGAACCCTCACCCTAGCCCTCTCCCAGAGGGAGAGGGGATGTATTACGAATCGCCGCTTCGTTACTTGCCTGTAAACCGGGCCTTACGTTTCTCGACAAAGGCCGTAATCCCCTCCGCGAAATCGGGCGTTCCCATTGACAGGGTGATCGAGCGGGCTTCGCTGTGCAGTTGTTCGTGTAAGGAGTTGCCGAGACTTTGATTAAGCAGCAGTTTGGTCCGTCCAAAGGCGGCGGTCGGACCCTGGGCCAATTCTTCGGCCAGTTTTCTCGCCTCGGCCATCACCTGGTCGGGCTCGACCACGGCGGTCAGCAGCCCCAGGTTCAGCGCCTCTTCGGCCGGAACGGGTTTGTTCCGCAAAAACATTTCGGTCGCCTTGGCCAAGCCAACGTGACGCGGCAGGAAAAAGGTTGAGCTGGAGTCTGGGCTTGCACCGATGCCCAGAAAGGCGGTGACAAGATTGACCTGAGGTGAGGCAATACGGAAATCGCAGGCGAGTGCCAAACCGAACCCGCCGCCTGCGGCCACGCCGTTGAGCGCGGCAATGACAGGTTTGGGAATTTCACGAATCATGGCAATGGCCGCGTGCAGGACCGGCATCATTTTCTCCAGGCTCGGAATAATATTCTGCTGTGCCAGCGCTCCGACAAAGAACTTGATATCGCCCCCACCACTAAACGCCCTGCCATTCCCGGTGAGAATCACCGCCCGCACCTCGTCGTCATCCCAGCATTCCATCAGGGCTTTGCGCAGGCCGGCCGAGAGTTCATTGTTCATTACGTTAAACTGGGCCGGACGGTTGAGGGTAATGGTTGCAATACTGCCTTCACGACTCCAATAGACGGCTTCTTCCATCGCGTTCTCCTCTTTCTTCTTTGTTTCTTGCTCTCTTGTTCCTGCCTTGCTTGACGGATTGCCAGGGGTCCACGAATATGCTGACTTCGTGCGCGGGTATTTCCATATCAGACCCACCCGCAGCAACAAGAGGGAGGTTGCATCTATGGCCATTGCACAAATAACCCCACCGCAAGCGCACCAGACCCTGAGCCAGGACGCCGCGGTCGTTTACCTGGATGTCCGAACCGAGGCGGAATTCCAGGCTGGGCACCCCGAGCGCGCCGTCAATATTCCCGTGGTCTTTTTTGATCAAGCCGCCGGTCGACCAGTCCCGAACCCGCACTTCTTGGCCGTTGTCGAAGCGGCCATACCCAAGGAGGCCACTGTCGTCGTCGGCTGTCAGGCCGGCGGCCGCTCGCAGCGCGCCGCCGAGATCATGCAACAGGCCGGATATACGCAGGTCTCGAATATGATGGGCGGCTTTGGTGGCGGGCAAGACCAGCAGGGCCAAGCCATCGCTGGTTGGCAGGAAGCCGGCCTGCCGGTGAATGCCGACAATGGTGACGGGGTGAGTTATGCGTCTTTAGCAGAGAAAGCGGGGGTGGGAGGATAGTTGTAGGAAGGCCAGCAGACGCGGTTGGCTTTGATTGACCGGCAGGCGTGAGTATGCTTGAAACCAGGGTGCGGAGATAAGTATGGCGACTCTCGCGTTCGACACTCATGCATTCGTGAAAGAGCTGACCCAGGCCGGGATGCCGGAAGCGCAGGCCGAAGTGCTGGCACGCTCGCAGGCAGCCTTGATTGATGAGAAATTGGCCACCAAGCAAGACCTGAAGGAACTCGAAGCGCGCCTTCGCCACGATATGAAAGAGCTGGAATTGCGGCTGACGATCCGCCTCGGCTCAATGATGGTGGTGGCCATCGGCGTAGTCGCCGCGTTGGTGAAACTGCTGTGAGGGCAGGGTTATGAATGGCTGTGTTCTTGACGACGGACCGTCAGCCCCGTCTTACGACGCCAAACACTCCTGAATCGCCGTGTCAATAAAATCGTTGTCCTCCGGATTCATCCCGATACCCGCCAAATGTCCCCAAATCGATGGTATCGGTCGATATACGGCGTTCGGCATGCAGTCTGTCTCTGCCTGGCTGTCTTCAGGTGGAAAGTAGAGATCGGTCCGGCCCGGCATAATCATAGCCTTGGCAGAAACCGTGGCCAGCGCTTTCCGCCAGTCCCCGTCAAATCCTGGCGAGTCACCGACATTATGATCCTGCCACGTCTTTGCCTGGGCTAGCAGATTATTCGCATCGCACTGGAGAAAAAAGTTCTCCCAGAAATAGACCAGGAAATCTTCGACGCTCGGATGTCCGAGCTGCTTGTACAGCTCTTCCCGATACCAGGCCTGCGACAGGCCCCAGCCGGCATATACCCGAGCCATGGCGCGCACGCCCGTGGCCGGCGGTTGGGCGTAATGGCCGTGGTTCCAGGCCGCGTCCGCGCGGAGCGCGGAAGTAAAGCCTTCGATAAAGACATGGGTATGCGGAGTGGTCCGCGCCGCGCCGCACCACGGCGCAATCCGCTCGACCATATCCGGATGACTGACCGCCCACTGAAAGCACTGCTGCGCGCCCATCGAGTAGCCGGAGACCAGAGCGAGCGATTCAATACCTAGGCTTTGAACGAGGGCGTGCTGAGCCCGTACATTGTCGCGGATGGTCGTTGCCGGAAAGTGCGGGCCATTCATGGGAATGGGCGTCGTGCTGGGAGAAGAAGACAGCCCGTTGGTGAACATATTGACGCCAATCACACAATATTTGGTTGGGTCAAAACACTTGCCTTCCCGGATCAAGAACTCATAGCCGGTGTGATCGCCGGAATACCACGAGCACAGCAGGACGGCGTTGTCTTTGCTGCTGTTGAGCTCGCCATAGACCTGATAGGCGAGCTGCGCCTTGCGCAGAATGAGGCCACATTCGAGCGGAAAATCCCCTAACGAAAAAGTCTTATGCTCAGGCATCTGAGTCCTCCTTATTGGGTGTGTCAATCGTTGCTCTTCTGTGGCGCGCTGCAGCCGATCAATCCATGCTTCAATCGCTTGGCGTTGGAAGTCAAGGCTGGGCTCAAAGTGGAGTTCCACTGGGTTTTGGCCTAGTCAACCGACTCCGTTCCCTCTGCTATCTGTCTCAAGGAGAGCAACAATGCAAGAATATCATTTTGAATAATGTCCCAGATGATATCGTTATCTATCCCCAGATATCCATGCGCAATACGGTTGCGTGTGTTCACTACCGTTCGCCACGGGATTTCCAGGTAGGTTTCGCGGACCGCGTCCGGGATATGGGTAGCCGCCTCGCCAATCAGTTCCAGATTCCGCAAAGTAGCATCATATGTGAGAGTGTCACTGACAAAAGTGTCTTGATCCATACCGTCGGTAAAGGATTGGACTTTCTCGGCAAATTCAATCATGTCATTCACGTAGAAACGCCAGTCCCACTGCTCTCGCTCGGCATCAGACATAAATGGCCTCTCGCTCGACATACGGGCGTAGTTCAGGGCGGAGTGCTTTGTCGGTGACCAGATCAACTGAGAGCCCTGTCAGGTCTTCCAAGTAGAATTGCACACCAAAGTAGCGCTTGGACGTCGCAGGTCCGTTAAAACGAATCAGGATGTCCATGTCGCTATCGGATGTCGCCTCCCCACGAGCGATCGATCCGAAAAGCGCGATATCGACTACACCGAAACGTTGCACCAAGACCGCTTTGTGATCTCGCAACAGTGTTAAGGCTTGCTCCTTGTCCATCGCGCCTCTTTTTTCCGGTCTGATCGGCTCTCCTGATATGCGACCCATAGAGAACGCCTACCGCAATAGCACATTATGGTGCTGTATGCCTCAGCGCGTTCAGATAGGCTTTCACGCTTGCTACCAGCCCCATGTAGCGCGCGTCGCAAATCAGCCGAGGAAGCTCTTTTCTTTCAGCGCCGGGAAGACGGAGGCGATTCGCTCGAAGTCTCTGTCGTGGTGCAGCAGGGTCGTCTTGGACTGTATGGCGCACGCTGCAATCAAACAGTCCGCGGTCGAGCGCACGGTGACGCCGCGTTGCCGGCAATCCAGGTAGATGCGGGCGGCAGCTGTGTGACCTGCGGTCATGTCGCTGAATGAATAGAATTGTTGTCCACTGAAGTAGCTTCGCAGTCGATCAAAAGATGCTGCGTCGCGTGCGCCCTGGAGAATCTCCATATAGATCAAGTGTGTAATCCAGACGGCGATGGGGTTCGATAGCAAATCTCGTAAGAATTCGACGTGCTGGCAATCTCGGCCTCGGATGTAATCGACCCACACGGAGGTATCTACCAAGTACATGCAGCGTCAGGCTCCGGCGGCGCGCAGTTCCTTGTAGTCATACTCCGGGTCGAGGAGGTTCGAACCCTCAAGTTTCCGCAGATCAAGGCGCTTCCGATGGTTGACGAATTCCTTCAGCGCTTGGTGGACCAGTTCCCTCTTGGTCTTTATCCGGCTCAATTCCTGCGCCTCCCGAACAAGTTCGGCATCAAGCTCGATATTGGTCCGCATTTCTTGCACCTTTCAATATGTATTTTTATGTGTATTCATATCGGATGCCGCGTGTCAAGCTACTGACGGCGGTTCCTTGGTGTCGGTGGAGGTCGGTCCCACCGCTGATTTACGCCCCATGCCTCAGCGCGCTCAGATAGGCTTTCACGCTTGCTACCAGCCCCATGTAGAGCGCGTCGCAAATCAGGGCGTGGCCGATGGACACTTCGAGTAAGCCGGGTAAATGCTCTGCAAAGTAAGGCAGGTTCTCCAGGTTGAGGTCGTGCCCCGCATTCAGACCCAGGCCGGCTTCCTGCGCCGCTTGGGCTGCGGTGTGATACGCGGCATAGACTTGGTCTTGCTCGGCACTGCCAAAGAGACGGGCGTATTGTTCCGTATAGAGTTCAATCCGATCCGTGCCGACCTCCTTTGCTCGTCTCACTTGTTCGTTATTCGGATCGAGAAAAAGACTGATCCGTATGCCGTTGTCGTGTAAACGTCGCAAGACCTGACCGAGCCAGGCGACATCGCGGCTGAGGTCCCAGCCGGCGTTTGAGGTCAGTACGTCTGGCGGGTCGGGCACCAGGGTGCACTGGGTTGGTCGCACCCGGCAGACCAGGTCCAGGAACTCGGTCGAAGGATAGCCCTCGATATTGAATTCAATACTGCTGTGGTCTGCGAGCAGGGCGGCGAGGTCTCTCACGTCCTGATAGCGAATATGGCGGCCGTCCGGGCGTGGGTGCACGGTGATGCCGTGACAGCCGGCGTCGATGCAGGTTTGGGCGGCCCGAACGACATTCGGCTGGTCGCCGCCCCGAGCGTTACGCAGGGTGGCGATTTTATTGACGTTGACGCTGAGTTTGATCATGACGATTCCGATCGTTACGGCTCAATTCATAGGGCTGTACGGCTCGCCCCTATTTTTCTAGTATTATGCCTCCGGCATCAAACTGGAAGGGGCCAGAACGCTATGGGTGACTATCTGCAAGAAATTGCCGGCCGTTTGGTTGGCTATGACACCGTGAGTCAAAAGAGCAATGTCGAGGCCATGGCCTACCTCGGCAATCATTTGGAGGAGCATGGCTTCCAGGTTGCCTTGCAGCGCGCAGAAGTCGCCGGGGTGCCCAAAGCCAATCTGATTGCGTTTGCCGGCCCGCCCGAGCCGGACGGCCTGATTCTCTCCGGCCATGTGGATACGGTCCCGTTTCTCGATCAGCCCGGCTGGACACGCGACCCGCTGACCCTTGGCGTGGAGGATGATCGCGTCTACGGACGCGGCACCTCGGATATGAAGATTTTTCTGGCACAGTGCGTGGACGCCGCGGCGGTCCTCGATCTCAAGCGGCTCACACGGCCGGTCGTCTTTCTGTTTACCGCGGATGAGGAAGTCGGCTGTCTGGGAGCGGAACGCCTCGTGCCCGAGTTGTCTGACCTGTTGGGTAATATCCCGCAGCCCCGTCTGGCCTGGATCGGTGAGCCGACCTCGTACAGAGTCTTTCATACCCATAAGGGGGTGGCGGTTTTCTCGATGAGCGTCCGCGGCATGGGCGGCCACAGCAGTACACCCGAGACGGGCGTGAACGCGATTGCGGTTGCCGGAAAGGTCATCAACACCATTGGTCAGTATCAGGCTGAATTACGCGCCGCCCCGTCTGCCGAATTTGCCGAGCTGTTCCCGGACTCACCCTATCCGACGCTGAACTTCGGACTGGTGCGCGGCGGGACTGCAGGCAATATGATTGCCGAGCAGTGCACGATCCAGGTCAGCTACCGGCCCCTGCCCAAGGCCGACCCGCTCGACTGCCTGCACGAGATTACCCGTCGGGTCCAAGCCCTTGACCTGCTTGATTTCAGCGGGTCTGCACATCAGGCTAGTATCGAATTCTCGGAGCCGCTCGTGGTACCGCCGTTGTTTTCGCCGCGGGAGACCCCTCTCGAAGGCGTATTATTTGACGTGGTCGGCCAACAGACCAGTAGTGGTGCGCCGTTTGCGACCGACGGCTGTCAGTTTGCCTCGGGCGGTATCGCGTCTCTGATCTGTGGGCCCGGCGATCTTGACCAAGCCCACCAGCCGAATGAGAGTATCCGGCGGGAGACCTTCGAGAATGGGACGGGCCGTATTCTGTCCGTGATTGAAAAATTATGTATGGCCGGGCAGTCCTAGGAGCGAACCATGTCAGTACATGAGATACGCCATCCCTTAGTGCGGCATAAAATCGATTTGCTCCGAGCGGCTGAAACCGGGCCCAAGCTCTTTCGTGAACTGAGTGCGGAGCTGGCGACACTGCTCACCTATGAAGCGCTGCGGGACTTGGCGACTGAAAGGAAAACGATCCAGGGCTGGGCCGGAACGGTTGAGGCGGATCATCTCAGAGTGGACCTGTTGACGGTTGTCCCGGTCGTCCGGGCCGGCCTGGGCCTTTTACCCGGTGTGCTTCAGATTCTGCCGCATATCGAGGTCAGTCTGGTCGGGTTATACCGGAATGAAGAAACCCTGGAGCCCGTACCCTATTTTGAAAAACTGGTTGACCGCCTGCCCGAGCGGACCGCGCTGATTATTGACCCGATGTTGGGGACCGGCGGCACCTGTAGTGCGACGGTTGACATATTAAAGCAAGCCGGCTGCCGGTTCATACGGGCAATTTGCCTGGTGGCGGTCCCGGAAGGGCTGACCCGCCTGGCGGCAAACCACCCGGACGTTGACGTGTATACGGCGGCCGTTGATGACCGTCTCAACGACATTGGCTATATCGTTCCCGGTCTTGGCGATGCGGGTGATCGGATTTTCGGGACGCCGCATGGCGGCTAAAGTCGGACCGGGCGTGACAACAAGAGAAAGGAAGAATACATGAAATTCGCGTTAGTCGGCGTTGGGAGCGGGTCAACCGTGCGACCTGAGCCCTTGACCCAAGTGGCTCAACAGGCGGAAGCCCTCGGCTATGAATCGGTCTGGATTCCCGAACACTTGGCCGTACCGGTTGAAATGCAGGCACGCTATCCGGGTTCTGCGGACGGCAAATTCCCCGGCGGGCCGGGCGTCAATTTACATGACCCGTTTGTGGCGCTGTCCTTTGTAGCGGCCCAGACCACCACGATTAAGCTCGGAACCGGCGTCTTTGTGCTTCCCCTGCGGAATACCTTGGCGGTGGCCAAAGCGGTGGCCAGCCTGGACGTCTTGTCTCAAGGCCGGGTGATCTTCGGCATTGGCGTGGGCTGGTGTGAAGAAGAGTTTGCGGCGGTCGGCATGCCGTTTCGTGACCGGGCCGCGCGGACGCGGGAGGCGGTGCGCGTCATGCGGACCCTGTGGACCGAAGAGACCCCGCAGTTTTCCGGGAAATTTCACGATTTCAAGCCGGTGGGATTTAACCCCAAGCCGGTCCAGGACCCTTATCCGCCGCTCGTTTTTGGCGGGGAGAGTCGGGCCGCTCTCAAGCGCGCGGCTGAGGTGGCGGACGGCTGGTGCGGCATCCGCTATACCCCCGAGAGCGTCAAACCGTATGTGAGCCAACTCGAAGAATTGACCCAACAGGCCGGTCGGGATTTTTCCCAATTTGAGATTACCGTTGGGCTTGAGCCTGGTGTCCAGCCCACACTGGATACGGTGAAACAGTTTGAAGACGCCGGGGTACACCGCCTGTTCGTGTTTGCCCCAGGCTGGGTGCCGCGTCGGAAATTTCAGACCGACCTGTATCCGCAGATGGAAGCGTTTGCCAACGATGTGATGGCCAAGGCGTGACTGACGGTTCAACGCGATCATGACACCAAGTGAAGGAGACCGTATGGCGAAAGAGCAGATATCCCGTCGAACCTTTCTCAAGAATACCAGCGCAGTGGTGACCGCAGCCGCGTTAGCCGGCAATCTTTCTCAGCCCCAACCGGCTGCGGCGGAATCGACTGGTCAGCTCCGGTTCGGAGTGCAAACCCCGCCGCAGCATGTGCCCTACAGTCAAGTGCAGGACGTATGGCTGGAAGCTGATGAACTTGGCTATGATAGCGCTTTTGGTTTTGATCACTTTCTGCCGATCTTTTCCGATTCAGCCGGCCCGTGTTTGGAAGGCTGGACCTTGCTCGCGGCGCTTGCCGCTCAGACGAAGCGGTTGAAAACCGGTCTGCTCGTCACTGGCAATACGTATCGTAATCCGGCGTTGCTCGCCAAAATGGCGGCAACGGTCGATCATGTGAGTGGCGGACGCCTGATTCTGGGAATGGGTGCGGGCTGGTTTAAGCTGGAACACGACGTGTTTGGCATCCCGTTTTACACGCCGGGCGGGCGCGCACGACGGCTCGTCGAATCTGTCGAACTCATCAAAATGCTATTCACTCAGGAAAAGACAACGTATGAGGGCAAATACTATCAGATCAAAGATGCCCCATTTGAGCCCAAGCCGCTCCAGAAACCCTATCCCCCGATTTTGATTGGTGGAATGGGACCCAAGGTGGTTCAGCCGCTGGTCGCTCGACATGCCGACATCTGGCATTTCTTTGTCCGTAAAGGAGGAGCCGAAGCGGCCAGAAAGATCGCTGTGAAATTTGACGCCATCTGCAAAGAGGTCGGCCGCGACCCCGCCGAGATACAGAAGTCTACATCGCTCAGCCCTGAGCAACTCAAGCAGCCGCCTGACGCTGTCAGGGCAGCGGTCCAGGCGTATGCGGATGCCGGAGTGCAGTATTTCATTGTGTCGATGTATCCCGACTACGATATGGCGTCCTTCCGTCGCTTTGCCAAAGAAGTGATGCCGGCATTCCGTAAGGCGTAGGAGCGTATGCAGACAAAAATACCCGCTGTCTTTATGCGGGGCGGGACCAGCCGGGCGGTCTGCTTCCGAGAAGACGTGTTGGCTCCCTATTCACCGCTCGTGCGTGACCGTATTATCCTGGCCGCCCTGGGCAGTCCCGATGTCCACGGCCGTCAGATAGACGGCCTCGGCGGTGGGATTTCTTCTCTTAGCAAAGTCGTTATTGTGGGCCGCAGTCCGCAGTCGGACAGCGATGTCACTTTCACCTTCGGCCAGGTTGACGTGCGGACGCCACACATCGACTGGAGCGGGACCTGCGGCAATATGGCGGCAGCGGTCGGCCCGTTTGCCATTGATGAGGGTATTGTTCCCGCGGTAGAGCCGGTGACCACAGTCCGTGTGTTCTCGACGAATACGGGTAAACGCTATGTCGCCCGTGTCCCGGTCTGCGCAGGCCAGGCTGTGGTTGAGGGCGAGTATATGATTGATGGCGTGCCCGCTCCAGGGGCGTGCATTACCCTGGAATACCCGGACCCTGGTGGCTCGCTCGGAGGGGAGCTATTGCCTACTGGCCTGCCGCGTCAGCCGTGTGAACTGGCGGACTCACGTATTGTGACGATCTCGGTCGTGGACGCCGCGATTCCAACGGTTTTCGTCCGTGCCAGCGAACTGGGTGCGGACGCCACTCAACTCGCGCCCGCACTCGATGCAGAGTCAGCCTTGCAGCAGACCTTGGAAGAGATTCGATGCAAAGCTGCTATCCTGCTTGGCCTCACCCCGAGCCTTGAGGAGGCTCACGAGAAATTTCAGCATACGCCCAAAGTCGTGCTGGTCGCCCCACCAGCAACCTATCTGGCAAGTAGTGGCAAGAGGGTGGAGGCGGAAAGCATTAACCTGTTGGCCCGCGCGATTTCCATGCGGAACACGCACCGCACCGTGCCGGGGACAGTCGCGATGTGTACTGCCCTTGCCGCTCAGGTTGAGGGAACCGTCGTGCATGAGGTTGCCCGGCAGGTGGCCACACACGACATCCGGATCGGGCATCCTGCCGGATTCATGGAGGTCGGAGCAACGGTCTCACGCCGGGGCGGAGGGTGGTACGCCGAGCAGGTGATAACCAAGCGGACGGCGCGGCGGATTATGGAGGGGGCGGTCCTGGTTCCTCAAAAATATCTGGACGGTATGATCTGGTTTGGGGCAGAGAAGAGCGACGCCTAAGGGCGACACTCATGCTCCACTAAGACCAGCCGGTCAACCCGAACAATCCTGCATTAACTCCAGGGTCGTGCCGTCCGGATCGCGGAAGTATACGGCCTTAACCTTCCCGTAGCCTTCTCCCTCCAGATCGAACATCTGTGGCCGCGAATAAAACTCAACGCCCTTGGCGCTCAGGTCCTGGTAGGTCTTTTCGATATCTTTGACCCAAAACGCGACTTCTGTGATGCCGGGGTTGGCCAGTCCTGGATACGGATTGCCCGTGTCGCCGGGCTCAATGAAATGCAGAAGTTCGATCGGCGGGCCTTTGGGGTCGTCTTCGTAACGCAGGTAGACGGCGCGCAGTTTTGCCTCCGGCACCTGGGTGACCGTGCTGGCTTCTTCCCCCTGAATGGTCACATCGCCAATGACCTTGAGCCCCAGCATGTCCCGATAAAACTCGACAGCCCGGTCCATATCCCGAACCGTAATACCAACGTGTGCAACAGCTCCGAGCATACTTGCTCCCTCCTTAGCCTATTCCCCGGTGAAGGGGTGGCGCGTAGCGCCAGGATAGATTTCTTTGGTCCTAGCACAGTCCGCTTGCACAATGGGAGAGGTGGGCGACGATTATTCTGTCGGGTCTCCCTGGGGGTATCATCCATAGCCCGTTGTGACTTCCACCTGGATATTATCCGGGTCGCGCATATACACTGAGCCTTTCTCGCGGGAACCGTGGAGAGAGTAGGGCAGGCCCCTTTCGTCCAGGTTAGCTAGTAATGCCTGGAACTGATCGGACGTGGCCTTGAAGGCAACGTGATGCATGCTGCCCACACCCTGGATAGTTGGCTCGGTGTCTTTCTGCGGAAAATCAAAGAAGGCGAGCTGGTTCCCGCCGCCCATATCCAGAAAGATATGAGTTGACGTTGGCTCGTCACGATTGGTGACGATCTTGGTCAGCCGCATGCCGACGACCTCGGTATAGAATTGAATCGTCTTTTCGAGGTCCAGGCTGATCAGCGCCAGATGGTCGACTCCGCCGGTATACTGCGGCGACGCTGCTGGGCTGTCATCTGCGAGATATTTTTGCCTGAGCGCTTCTCGACGTGTTTGATAGGTGTTGAGGTCGGTCATGATTTCCCCCTATGCTACTCTTCTTTTCTGAGGCGTCTTCTTCTGCCTTTCCTTGGGTACGGTTGCTCGCGAAGAAACAAGCTGACTCACCGGCTGACCAAGAGCACGGGCGATCCGTTCAAGCGTTTCTAAGGCGGGACGACAGCGACCGGCTTCGAGGCGGGTCAGATTCGGACGGGCCATGCCGGCCCTTTTTGCGAGATCGGCCTGGGTCAACCCTGCTTGTTTTCTAAGATGGCGAATTTGTCGGGCCTCGAAGAGCAGGGCTGATGTATCCTGCTTTTTCCGGTTTTGCTTAAAGTAGGGATAGTCCGGTTCGCACTCGTACAGCACCCGGTCCCACGGGACTTCAAAGGTTTCTCCTGATGCAAAATAGATGGTGAAGTAATAGTCGAGGTCTTCACCCACCCGAACAGCCGCTACTGGTGAGGTCTGATCGAACTCCAAATCTGCGGCAAAAGCCGTCCGAGGTAATTGATACGCCCGTCCGTTCAGAAAGGTGACGAGAAAGGTCGCCGTCTGAGGGAAATAGGAGACCGAGCGAAGCCGTTTGTCCGGGTCTCTAATCGTCTGAGTTGCCTTCTTCATAGAGCTCCTTCAGATACTGTCTGAGCCGGGAAGAAACCGCCCCCGACAGGACCTGTTGGTTGGTCAAATCCCAACGGGCAACGAGTTTCTTCCCGCGAAAAATATGGACGTGCCGAGGAGGATGATCCCCCTTAAACGTCACGAATATATATCCACCCCGCTTCTTCCGCGACATCTTCGAGGGGTATCATATATGATACATTGCTCTCAAGTCACCGCTTCCGGTCGGCTCTTCGCTCTCGCTTCCATCTACAGCCGTTCCCAATCCACACTCTGCTCAAAGGCGTATGCAACGCGCAAGAGAGCGCTCTCCTGCCACCGTCGGCCAACGAGCTGCAGGCCGACCGGTAGGCCGTCGCGCAGGCCGCAGGGCAGGTTCAGCGCGGGATGGCCCGATAAATTAAACGCACTGGTGTTCTGGCCGGCCGCGGCACTGCGTCGGACCAAGTCTTTGAGGGTCAGTCCTGCTTCGAGCTTGGGGGCTCGCATGGGCGTGGTCGGCAGGGCAAGAATATCGACTTCCTGCAGGGCGTGTTCGATCTGCCGGGTGAAGCTGAGACGGAGATTCTGGGCCAGGGCGTAGTAGCGATTATTGTACTCGCGGCGGAGATAATTCCCGACCGGCAGAATCAGTTTCAGAAACGGCGGCAGGTCGTTGGCCCGGGCGCGGCGGGCGCGGCCAAAGGTTTCGACCCAGCCGACATTGCTCGCCCCGCCATGCCCGTAGCCTTCGCCGTCAGACTCGATCAGCGCGGGGATCGAATGACTGGCAATGCCCGTCCAAATGGCCCAGGCGCTTTTGAACAGCGGCAGAGAAATCTCACTGCACGCGGCACCCAGAGTACCGAGCTGGGCGATCCCTTTTTGAAAGGCGTCAACAACTTCCGGTTCGACCGCCCGCCCGGCCAGCCCCTCTTTGACCAGGCCGATACGGAGGCCGTGGATGTCGGTTGTCAGGGCTTCGGTATACGGCTCGGTCTGAATGGGGCCGCGCACCCACTGGGGGTCACGTGGGTCGTCACCGGCAATCACCTCAAGGGTTTGCGCAACCTCCCGGACGGTCCGCGCCATGGGGCAAATGAAATCCAGGGTGTGGTCCATATAGGTCAAGCCAAAGGAGGGCACGAGGCCATGCGTTGCCTTGATGCTGGTGATGCCACACCAGGCCGCCGGAATGCGGCCACTGCCGCCCTCATCCACACCCAGGGCGATATCGACATCACCGTTGGCTACCGCCGCGCCACTGCCGCCGGACGAGCCACCGGGCGAATGGTCGGGGTTGCGGGGGTTGCGGGCGTAGCCGAACTCGCTGGTTTCCGCCGAAGGGGAGAGCGCGAAACTGTCCATATTGAGCTTGCCGACGATTTCGGCGCCCGCGTCCAACAGCCGCTCGACCACGGTTGCGTCACAATCCGGCACATAGCCTGCCGCAAGCCGGGAGCCGTTCGTCAGCGGAATGCCGGCCACGGCGATGTTGTCTTTCAGGCCGACTTTCTTGTCGGCGAGCGGGCCGTCAGGCGCGCCGCTGACCCGACACTTGCGAATAAAAATATTATACGGGTCCTCTTCCGGTGTCGGCCGATAGCCGGGGTCGCGGTCGGTGTATCGAATCGGCCAGCGTGGCTGCGGCAGGTCGTCCAGACGATCCAAGGTGCTGAGCAGGCCCTCGCTGAGTTCCTCAAGGTCGAGGGCTTCCTGGGGGGTGAGGCGGAGAAAGGACAGCTCGGCTAAATCGGACAATTCTTCCGCGGTCGGCCGTCTGATCTTCCCGGTTGAACGGAGGCGTCGCATACGGCTGCTCCTTGGGTGCTTACTTGGCGGCGAGTGCCCGGCGCCGCAGGGTCTCGTCGGTATCGATGGTCATGCTGTCCGGCTGGATCACGACGCCGTAGTCCCGTTCGGCGCTGTCTCTGGTGATAAACTCATCCAGCACGTCGTTGAGGACTTTTTGCGGGTCGCGGGCAAAGGGGTTGCCCCAACCACCTCCGCCGCCCTTAAAGGTGGAGATAATCGAGCCCGGCGGGGAGGGGCGATTCGCGGCTGACTCCAGGACTTCTTCCTCATGCTCCGTGCCCCAGTTCAGGACATAGCGGCTGCTCGCCCCGTTCTTTCCGCCGGCAAAGCCGGGCGAGGAGTGGCGCACGCCTGTCAGCGCCACGTTGATGATGGAGGTGTCCCGGACGCTTTCGCGCTTCATGGCAAAGCCCGGCACCCCGCGCCACTGCCCCGGAGCGGCCGTATCACCAACGTATTCATACTGGTGGTAGAAAAAGGGGAACTGAATCTCGCTCATCTCAACCGTGGAGTAAATCAGTCCGCACATGGGGGCCGGCCAGCCGCCCCAGCCATCCTGGCCCTGGGTCCCGCCGGCCGCCACGAGGGTATTCCCGTACTCAATGGTCACAAACATTTCGCCGTACCGAGAGTCATGCCCGTAGGTGGTGCACAGACAGTAGTTGAGCGACACCGAGCCGACTTTATCGGGAATGGCCTGCTCTAATGCCTGCATGGTGGCCGTGCCGACATCGCCGCCGATCACGACCGTGCTGAACATGCACGGAGCCGGCGGGAGCGGGTTCACGACGGTGCCCTCCGGTGCGGTAATGGTCACGGCTCGAAATACGCCGGAGTTGATTGGAATGTCTTCGGGCAGCACTGAACACAGGGCGGTATAGACCCACGAGGCCGTATTGCCAAACGGGCTGTTCACAAAGCCGGGCGTTTCCGGGCTTGAGCCGCTCAGGTCAACGCTCAGATCAGAGCCCTTGATGGTGACGGTTGTTTTCACCTCGACATCGTAGTTGCCCAGACTGTCGTGGTCCAAAGTCGCACTGCCCCGGTATTCTCCGTCCGGCCACTTGGCGACCTCGGCCCGAAAGCGTTTTTCCGCATAGTCGAGCGTGTATTCGATACTCTCATTGACCACATCCCCACCATACTTGGCGAACAATGCCTGGACGCGCTGCTCAGCCAGATTGCACGCCCCGAACATGGCGGCCAGATCGCCACGCAACACATGGGGAATACGGGAGTTGGCCAGAATCCAGTCGAGCACATCCTGGCGCAGGACACCCTTCTCGAAGAGTTTGATCGGCGGGATACGCAGGGCTTCCTGCCAAATATCCTTGGCTTCGGGATTATAGCCGCCCGCCACCGGCCCTCCAAAATCGGCCATGTGGGCGCGGACCGAGGGAAACAGCACCGGTTTGCCGTCAAAGAAGACGGGTTTCATTACGGTCCAGTCGGCGTGATGCGTGCCGCCGTAATACGGATCGTTCAGCATGACGATATCGCCCTCGTGCAGGTTGTCCTGAAACGACTCCATCAGGGCTTCAACCGACAGGATGGAGGCAAAGATATGGACGGGAATCGCCGTCGCTCGGGCGACCAGGCGCACATCACTGCCATCATAAAAGAACACCCCGGTCGAGTAGTCGTGCACTTCGTTGAACAGCGGGTGCACGGCTGTCCGCTCAACCGTTTTACTCATTTCTTCAGAGATGGCCTCTAGGGAATCCTTGATCACCAGGGCGGTAATGCGGTCGATCATACGGGATCTCCTTTGTGGGGGTTAGGGGTTGGGGGTTGGGGGGGGAGAGAAGGGACAGCCGGGACGGCCGCACCCGGTGACGGTAAAAGGCAGGGGCGGGGCGGTGACCGGTGCGGTCAAGTGCTTTGCGGGCGGCAGGGTCCGGTGCGTCTGACCGAGGGCCGCCGCGACGGCCTGAACGACGGCCTGGCTCGGCTGGTAGGGCGACCAGCCCACCGACATCGGTAGCTTGGCGTGTAAAAAAGTGTTGTCAGGAAGGAATATATGGAGGTGCTGGAAAACGCCCTCATTGGCAGGTAGGGAGGGCCAGAGAGCGAGAAAAGGAATCGCCGCTACGGCCTGAGCGGTGGCTACGGTGGTGTTCACAAAGCCTTTGGCTGCGGGGGAACTGCCGGAGAAATCGAGTTCGACGGCCTGGCCTGAAACGGTCAGACGGACTGTGACGTGCAAATCCGCTTCTTCCAAACAGCAGTGTATGGGCCCACTCTCCCCCTGCCACTCGCCGGGCGGCAGTGCAGACAGGGCGGCCTGAGCCTGGGCAGCAGTATCGACGATGATACGGTCGAGGGCTTGGGTGTAGACCGCTGGAGTTTGACGGGCGGCCAGGGCGGTCACAGCCGTATTGGCCAGTTCCAGAATATCGACCATATTCTGCACGTCTTTTTCGACCAGATGCGGCAGCCGGCTATTGAGGGTCAGCATGGTGAGCGCGTCGCGTTGCAGGACGCCCTTGCGGTAGAGCTTGGCCGGCGTGACCCGAATGCCCTCCGCCCAGATTTCGAGGGCAAACGGATAATACCCACCCAGGGCCATGCCGCCCAGGTCGGGCAGAGGCGTCTGGACAACGGTCCAGCCGATGAGTTGCTCAGCGACAAAGAGCGGACGTAGCAGCGTCAGGTCCTGAATATGCGTCCCGCCCGAAAACGGATCGTTGGTGAGGATGATGTCTCCCTCAGTGATGTTTTCGGAAAAGGCGTCACAGACCGTCCGGGCCACCGACCGGACCATGCCCAGGCGCGCCGCCGGGTCTATCCCGACTACGCGTCCGTCTGCTGTTGTGAGTGCAACGGTAACGTGCCGACGATCGATTAAGGCTAAAGAGGCCAGGCGGCGCAGGAGTGCCGGCCGCGCCCGTCCGAGGGTTGTTTCTATGGTCGTGCTCACTTCTTTGGCTGGGTCGAGGGAGGGTGCCATATCACTCGACCTCAACCACATAGGTGAGATGCTCGTCGAGGGTCGCGCGTTGGCCGGCAAAAAGGACGATGGAGGTGCGGGCTTCCTCGATGATGGCCGGGCCGACCACACAATGCCCCGGCACGAGTTGCGCTCCGTTGTAAATATCCGTCTCAACATAGTCTTGGGTCGAGGCCGAGTAGACAGGCCGGGTGCCCTGGAGTGCAACCTGGGCCTCCCGACTGCCCCGACGGGCTGTTTGCAAGCTCGGTTTTGCTCTTTGTCCGACGAGGTCGAGGTGGATATTGAGAATTTCGACTTCATCCTCGGGTTTCTGAAAGGTGTATAACTGCTCGTGCAGATTGTGAAAGCCCTGGATCGTTGTCGCTATATCTGTGGTATTGAGCTGCTCTGCCTGCATGGTAACCGGAACCGTCACTTCGTGTGTCTGGCCGATATAGCGCATCTCAAGCGAGAATTGGGCAAAAGTCTGGCCCAGGTGGTGCTGCTGACTCCCGAACAACCCCAGGGCTTCCTCGCGCATATGCCGGAACTGAGTGTTCATGGCCTCCAGGTCCAACTCACTCCCACGCGCATAGAAACTACGCACCCGACTCACCCGCAGGTCGGACAAGAGATCACCCAGGGCGCACAGGACGGGAGCTGTGCCTTTGGGAATCAGAATGGTTTGAATGCCAAGGTCTTCGACCAGTGCCCCGGCATGAATAGCGCCGGCGCCGCCGAACGCGGTCAGCGCGAAGTCACGTGGGTCATAGCCTTTTGCCAGAGAAACCCGCCGAACGCTATTGCTCATACCGTTATTGACAATACGAAAAATACCGCTGGCCGCTTCCAGCAGGCTCATCTCCAGCGGCTGAGCGACCCTGGTCTCGATTGACTGTCGGGCCGCCTCAGCGTCCAGCCGCATTTCGCCGCCCAGGAAAGACTCGGGACTGATATAGCCCAGGACCACGTCCGCGTCCGTGACCGTGGCCTCCCGGCCGCCAAAGCCGTAACACGCCGGGCCCGGATGGGCGCCTGCGCTCTGGGGGCCAACGCGCAGCGCGCCTCCCTCGTCGACCCAGGCGATACTGCCGCCACCAGCGCCAATGGTGTGAATATCAATAAACGGCACCGCAATCCGATACCGACTCATCCATTGATCGGTGCCGGTTTTGGGCCGACCGTCCTGCACCAGGCAGACATCGAAGCTCGTGCCTCCCATATCAACGGTGATGACATCCTTGAATCCGGACGCCTGGCCCAGATACGCGCCGGCCACCACGCCGCTGGCCGGCCCGGACAGGAGGGCCTGGACGCCGTGAGCCCTGGCCTGTTCCAGGCCCACGATACCGCCATTGCCTTGCATGATGAAGATGTCGCCCTGAAATCCGCGCTGACGAAACTCCATGTCCAGCCGCTCCAAATACTTTTGTAAGCGAGGGGTGACATAGGCATCGACCAGGGTTGTGCTCAGGCGCTCGAATTCGCGGACCTGGGGCAGGACCTCTGACGACAGCGAGACATGAACATCGGGCAGGATCTCACGAATAAGCTCACGCGTGCGGAGTTCGTGAACGGGATTCAAAAACGCAAACAGATAACACACGGCTATGGCTTCGACCTGCACCTCCGCCAGGCGCTGCACGGCCGCACGGACCTCGGCTTCTGCCAGGGGTTTGACGACCTGACCGGCGTAATCAATCCGCTCGGTCACGCCGAGACGCCGGCGGCGCGGGACGATCTGATACGGGGCCGGGAGGTGAATATCAAAAGCCGCCTCTTTATAGTTGCGGCGGATCTCTATGGTATCGCGAAAGCCGGCGGTGGTGATCAGCCCGGTAGTGGCGCCAGTGTATTCCAACATGGTGTTGGTGGCGACCGTTGTGCCATGGACAACAACCGCTATCCGGCTGAGAAAATCCTGCTCGGCCAGTCCATATTTGCGGGCCAATTTGCCGATGCCGTTGAGAACGCCCAGGGCTTGATTCTCTCCGGTCGTCAGGACTTTCTCGGTCTGCGTCTGTCCGGCCTCGTCCGCACACACCAAGTCGGTGAAGGTCCCGCCGACATCGACGCCTAAGCTATAGGTGGTCATATATGACGTAGCGGTGGCACTCGGGTAGAAACTCGGCTGGCGGGCCGCCCAGTGGCCCGCCAATGAGATCTATTGTCCGATAAACTGCTGATTGACCCAGCCTTGCTCAAACGGGGTCCAGCACTCCGGAGCGAGGATCAGGTTGCGGATTTTCCACTCCCCGTCCTCCCGGACGTATTCTTCTTCGTATTTGGCCACACCCCAGACCGCCTGCTCGCCGCCTTCGAGCATGGTGCAGGGCTCCAGCAGATACCAATAGCCGGTGGCCGTGTCGCCGTTGACCTCAATACGCGGATTCATCACGTAGTGAATGGCAAATGACAGGACCTGGGGAATGGTGCCAAAAAAATCCCGAATGGCGGCTTTCCCTTCGAAGTGTCCGAAATTGCCGCCGTCCCAGACGGCGTCTTCCGTGAAGCAGCCGACAAACTTGTCTTCATCCCGCTCGTCCGCCCCGGCACAGTAGCGGGCCTTGAGCTTTTTGATGGCCTCGACGTCTTCGAGCGTTTGGACGCGTTGGGCGATGTCTTCGAGATTCATAGCTCCCTCCTTACTTGACTTGGGTTAGAGTCCAAAAAACTGGACCGCGTTTTCTCCCAATATTTTGTTGACCGATGCCTCCGGCAGGCTGTGTAAGGCGTTCCGTGCTTTGGCAACCGGGTCGGTAAAGCCTTCGGCGTGGGGGTAGTCCGAGCCGATAAAAAACTTGTGGTCGCCGAGCAGTTCAACCATATAGGGCAGCAGACGCTCATCCGGGTCGGCCGCAATCCAGATGTTCCGCTCAAAATACTCGCTGGCCGGACGCTCCATCTGACACGAGTGGCCCATATAGCTGTAGCGATAATCGAGGCGGTCGAGCCACTCGACGACCCAACCGCTGGCGGATTCAATGGTGGCGACGCGTAGCTTGGGAAAGCGCTCGAACACCCCGTCGTAGACCATGGTGGTGAGGGCCATGCGGGGGTCCTGAATGCCGTTCATACTCAGGAACATGAAGCCGGGCCGGCGGTCCGCATACCAGTCGTGACCCAGGTAGTTGGGATGCACGACCAGATGGAGACCCACCGCCATGTCGTGATACTGGGCGGCGTCCCAGACCGGGTCAAAATCCGGACTGCCGAAACTCTTGCCGTCAACCGGCAGGGCTCCGACAAAGATCGTTCGCATGCCCGCATCGGCCAGGCGCTCGATCTCGCGTACCGCCTGGGTGGGATGGCGCAGAGAAATATGTCCGACCGGATACAGCCGGGTGCGGTGATGGGCGCACACCTCCAGCGTCCAGGTGTTATAGGCGCGACAATGGGCAGCCGCCAAATCCGGGTCGGTCACCTGACCCTCCCACATCAGCCCTAGAGTCGGATAGATAAACTGGCACTCAAAGCCCTCGTTGTCCAAGTAGGCGATCCGCCGGTCCATGTCTTCGAGGGTATTATTAAACGCGCTGGAAAAATCGAAAGAACCCAGCCCCGAGCCGTCCTCCTTCTGTCCGTATCCCACGCCCACGCCGAGCAGGTCTTCCATGCTGAACTCACCCACCCCGCGAATCCGTTTTGATTCGTTAATGAGCATGGCATGCCCGCCGGTTTCCGGGTCCTGGGTGAAGCGCAGGCAGCGGGTCCGAAACTCCGGTTCAATATAGCGCTCCCATAAATCGAGCGGTTCCATGAAATGGCTGTCCGCGTCAATAATCCGGCTCATACGTTTCCTTCTCTCTCCTTCTCGTAGCGAAAGACGGACGACTTGAAAAGCCTGGACGCCAACAAAAAGGGGCACGGCCTACCGTGCCCCTTCGTTATCGTGCGGGTCGCGTACGACTACGCAGCTCTCTGGAGTCTGGCCCGGCTCGGGGTCAGCTCGTTTCGGTAAAACTCCCCATCCTTCATGATGGCGTGCAGGTTCTTTTTGTCCTGCAGGATGGTGATGTCTTTGGTCGGATTGCCCTTGACGATGAGGAGGTCGGCGATCTTGCCCGGCTCGATGGTCCCCAGCTCATCGCCCATGCCGAGCAACTCTGCGCCATTCTTGGTGGCCCAGCGCAGAACCTCGTTGGCCGGGATGCCGGCGCCTTTGACATAGGCTTCCAACTCGCAGGCGTACTCGCCGTGCGGCATGGAGGCGATACCGAAATCGTCACCGATGACCAGTTTCACCCCAGCTTTATTGGCTTTGGGCAGGACTTCATACGAGTGCTCCAGATTCCGTTCCATGCTGTCGACGCCACCCCAGTCACTCGAACCCGTACGGCGTTTTTCCTCGACGACTTTCCAGGGGAAGTACAAGCTCGGCACCACAAAAGTCTCTTGTTCGAGCATGCCCTCAATGCACTCGTCATCCATCCGGTCGCCGTGGTCGATCACATCCATGCCGGCTTGGAGGGCGGCCAGGATACCTTTCTTGGAAATGATGTGGCCCCGTATTTTTCGGCCGCGTTCATGGGCGGCGGTGGTCGCGGAGTCGATTTCGTCCTGGCTCATGGTCATGGTGTCCTCATCCCACATCAGGCCATGTCCGCCGGTCGGGTAGAGTTTGATGATGTCCACCCCCATCTTGATTTCTTCCCGCACGGCTTTGCGAAAATCGTCCGGTCCGTCGCACACGCGGGCTAAGCCGTCCATGCCCATCTTCCAGAAGTTGGGATGACAGTCTACCGAATCGCCGGTGGTCACCACGTCCCGACCGCAGGCCAGAAACCGCGGACCCGGAATCATGCCCGAGTTAATGGCCTTTTTCAGCGTGACATCGATGTTGTGCATCGAGCCCGCTCCAGCCGCACCGGTGTAGCCACAGCTCAGCAGCAGCTCGGCGTTCTTGGCCGCGATGAGCGTCAGATAGGTCGGCGGATATTTCATGTCAATATCGTTCATGTCGCCGACATTGGCATAGGCGACATGATAGTGGCACTGGACCATGCCCGGCATGAGGGATTTCCCACTCAGATCATATACGACATCCCTGGCGTTGGGTTTGGGCATATCGCCATTTTTCCCAACCGCCTTGATGCGCTGTCCCTGTACTACCACGGTAGAATTGGGTTGGGGCTTATGCTCGCCGTCAATCAGATTCACACCGCGAAAAAATATACGTCCCATAGCGACCCTCCTGTGTATAGAGTGTTCTCAAACCTGGTGTTAAGCAGTATTGCTCTTATCTAGCGTATTTCTGGCCGGAGACCAAACGGATTTTTGCCCTAGAGACCTTTGACCTCAGGAATGACGGTCTGCGCAAAACGGGTCATGGCGGCCTTGACCTGCTCATGCGGCACCATGCCGCCCGGATTAAACCAGCAGATCAGTTCGTTCATATTGAGCTCTTGATGGAGCTGGCGAATACGCTCCACACAGGCGCCGGTGGGACCGAAAATAGCCATGCTGTCAACGACTTGCTCAAAGGTAATACTCTCCAGATTTTTACGGATCTCCGCGGTATAGCGGTACGACTCCATGTCCTCTTGTTTGGTCGTTCCGCTGGTCATCATGCCCAGGACGCTCCCGAAGTAATGCCGAATGCTCGGCTCTACCGTCTGGCGAACCTGCTCCAGGCTTTCACCTGGGTGCATAAAAAACATGGTTGAGACATCCTGGGGCGGGTACATGGGGTGGGTGGACTGCCCGTTATGGGGGGCGTGTTCGTTCCAGGAGTGGCGATAGGTTGCGACCTGCTCAAACATCTTGGGCAGGGGATTGGTGACCGATGCCACAAATATCGGATGGCCGATTTTCCCGGCAAACACCGCGGTTTCCGGGCTGTTGGCGGCGATCCTGATGGGCGGATGGGGCTGTTGCAGTGGTCTGGGTACGACACTGGTCTCCGGAATTGTGTAATAGCTGCCGTCATAAGAAAACGACTCATTCGTCCAGGCTTGTTTGATGATCTCCAGACTTTCTTCAAAGCGCTCGCGGCTGTCGTCTCGTGAGCGATCAAAGCCGGCAAAATGGAGCGGAATCGTTCCGCGTCCGACGCCGAACTCCAGGCGTCCATTGCTCAACAGATCGACCGTCGCCCCCTCTTCGGCGTTGCGGACCGGGTGCCACAGCGGCAGCAGGTTGACGGCAATGCCCAGGCGGATGCGCTGGGTCCGTTGGGCAATAGCCGTGGCCACAATCAGCGGCGACGACATAATCGAGAAGTGCTTATAAAAGTGCAGTTCCGCCAGCCAGGCACAATCGAAACCGAGTTGCTCAGCATGGATAATCTGTTCAATCGTCTCTTGATAGCGTGTTGTCTGGGTCTGGGTATCGGCGCACGGCAGCTGGTAGAAAAGACCAAATCTCACGTATTCCCTCCTCTGCTCCACACTCCCTCGTGCAGAGTACATTGTTTGTGTTGAGCATGCCCGGAGTAGGTCTGTCAAGAACAACGACACGCTCCGGGCAGGAAGGGGGAGCCCAAAGACCCGCCGTCCGGAGCCGCCCTTGTTGCCGCCGCTTGGCCTGCGGTATAGTCCCCAAGCCACATATTTTACAGCGCAGGAGGGATGCCATGGCAAATCAGAGCGATCTGGAAAAAGGAATCGAAATCCGAAAAAAGTTGAGTGGAGACCGCTTCGGGGCCTCGGCCAGCGCGCTGGCCGAACTCGCTCCGGACCTGGATGAGATGTTGAACGAGGTCGTCTTCGGCCGGGTCTGGACCAGGCCGGGGCTGGAGCTCAAAATGCGCAGCGTGGCCGTGATTGCGGCCCTGACGGCCATGCAGCGGCTGCCCCAACTCAAGAGCCATATCGCGAATGGTCTGAACGCCGGCCTGACCAAGGAAGAAATTATTGAGATTTTAATCCAGATGGCTTTTTATGCCGGCGCGCCAACCGCCGTCAACGCGTTTCAGGTCGCCAAAGAAGTCTTTGAAGCCGAGGGCGTGTAAGGAGAAGCCTCCCAATATGGCCTGGCCCTGGAGTCGCTGGCGCCGGCAGCACTCCGCTCATCATCCCGTTCCGCCCTTGGACCTCGGTCAGTGGCGGCTGAATACGGACCGCTTTCTGCGTGTCCTGCGCGCCCTGGTCGCCGTTGGGGAGCGCCTACAGAATTCTCCGTCTCAGGCGCAGCCGCCCCCACAGGAAGATCTCGCCGGAGATATCGTTCTCGACGAGCTATCTGCTTACACCGCCCGTGGCCGCTTGCAGGTGGAACGGGTGAGTTATGCTAAAGGCCGCGGGAATCTGATCCTGAGCTATCCGGGCCGTTCTGTTGGACGTACCAACCAGACCGTTGCTTTCGTGGGTGCCCATCTCGATGTGGTGCCGGCCGACCCAAAAGACTGGCAGCGCCCGCCCTTTGCGTTGCAGGTCGAGGGAGACCGTTTGTACGGGCGAGGGGTTACCGACTGCCTGGGCCATGTGACCGTTCTGACCGACCTCTTTGCCCAGCTCGCCGAATCTGAGGTGGAGCTCGACCACAGTGTGGTCGGGGTCATTATTGCCGATGAAGAACTCTCCAACACGCACGGCGTCGGGATTGGCCGGCTGGTCAAGGACGGACGGCTCGATCACCTCAAGAACGGACCGCTGTACTGGATCGATAGTGCTGACTTCGGACCAACCACGGCAACCGCCGGGATGGCCCTGTGGCGACTGGCTATTGAGGGCAAGGGCAGCCATTCGGGATTTCCACAAAACGGGATCAATGCCGCAGAACTGGCCACGGAAGTGACCCGCGCCCTCCAGCAGTGGTTTTACGCCCACTATCCCGTTCACCCAAAAGAACACGAGTACGGCTTTCGCGCACCGTCGTCGCTCAAACCGACGCGGGTACAGGTTGAGAATGATACGCTGACGAAAATTCCGTCTACAGCCCGTATTGAAGGCGATATCCGTCTGACGCCGTGGTATGACCCCGACGGAGTGAAAAAAGGGCTGGCGGCCTTTCTGGAAAGGCTGGATGTCAGCCAACTGCCGGTCTTTGGCCCAGGCCGCTATGCCTGCAACGGACAGGTCGGGACGGCCCGGTTTGAGATGTTGGGAACGCCGTCCGGCGGAATGGCGTGTGACCGGACCTCAGCCGGCTATGCGGCCCTAGCCCAAGCGGTTGCGGCCGTACGACCCGACGCTCAGCCCTTTGCCCTGACGGGCAGTCTGCCCTATGTCCGCTTTCTGCAGGAGCATGACTTCGACGTGCAGATTACCGGTTTCGGCAGAAATGAAGCCTACCATGCGCCGAACGAATTTGCCGAACTGTCCCATATGCAGGACGGCTTTCGTATCCTGTGTCACCTGCTGCGACACTTCGGCTAGAAGGGCGCGCTAGCGATGGCGGAAGGTGATCCGGCCGCGTTCGAGATCGTACGGGGAGAGCTGAACCGTGACGCTGTCACCCTGAATGATTTTGATAAAAAACTTGCGCATCTTGCCGGCAACATGGGCGAGGATGGAGTGGCCGTTCTCAAGCTCAACCCGGAAGAAGGCGTTGGGTAACACTTGGGTGACGGTCCCATTCATTTCAATCACATCTTTTTCAGCCTTGGGCTCGGTATTCCGCTCCTTCCGCTTCCGCCTGCCACCACCGCCGCCTCTTCGACGTGGTCCAGCCATAAAACCTCCTCTGTACACAATAAAAAGAAACCCCGGCTGACGCGTGCACGGCCTCCGGGGTTGTGTTGTTCACAATCGACCCAGACGAGAAAATCCCGGTAACAGTGGCGAAAACTAGCAGATCACTTCAGCGAAAACAACCGGAATATTCTTCGTGTTGATGGGTCAGGCGCTCTTGCCCGCCGCCGACTGGAGCGCAGGAGTTGGTTCTACTGCGTGGGGAGCGTCGTTAGGGAGAAACCAGACTAATATCCAGGGCAGGAGGGGCAAGAGAGCGATACACTGCATAGTGGTTGCCAGTCCCCACATATCGGCCGCAACTCCGAGGACGGCGACACCCAGACCGCCCACCCCAATACCGAGACCGGTCATGAGACCGGCGGTGATACCCAGCCGGCCGCGCATGAGACCCTGAGCGATGACCAGGGTGACAGAGAACATCGGAGCCAGACACATACCGGCCAACCCCAAGATCACGATGCTGGTCGTTCCGTTTGTCTGCAGAAAGAGAGAAATCAAGGGACACAGCAGACCTGTGCAATAGACCAGAAAGCGTTTGTGGCCGATATGGTCGGACAGCGGCCCACCCAACAGCGTGCCGATCGCTCCGGCGATCAGGAACAGGGACAGCACCGAGCCGACCTTGAGCGTATCCCCGCCCTGGTCGGCCAGATAGAGCGGAACATAGGTTGACATCCCCGCGTGGACGCACGCCCCGAGGGTGACGATACTCAACACCAGGGCCAGGGCGGAGCGCGGAATGGCCGCTGTGGCCGGAGCCGCGTCGGTGAGTGTCGGCCTGGTTTGCGACAGCCAGGGCAGGGCGCGCATAAAGAGCACGCCAACCAGTATCCCCGGTATCCAGAACAGTAAGAGACCGCCTTGACCGAAAGTGGTCAGACAAAAGGCAACTGCCAGCGGGCCCAGACCCAAACCGAGGTTGCCGCCCACGGAAAAGAGTGAGATCCCGGTTGCTTTTTTCTCGCCGGTAGACAGGTAGGCGGTCTTATAGGCTTCGGGGTGATAGCTGGCAATGCCGATCCCACTGACGAAGACGACCACCAGCAGGGCGGGGTAGCTCGTCACCAGCCCCACGCTGGCCATCCCACAGGTCGCCGCCACGACTCCGAACGGCAGCAGCCAGGCCTGGGCGCTGCGGTCCGACATATAACCGAAGAGCGGTTGAATAACGGAAGAGGTCACATTCGCGACCAGGACCAGGACGCCTGTCATCGCATAGGACAAACCAAAGCTTGTTTTGAGAAAGGGCAGCAGGGCGGGCAGAGCGCCGGTATTGAGGTCAACCATCAGATGCCCTAATCCCAATAAAGCGAGTGCTTTCTTATTCATGCCGGCCTCTCATGTCACGCTCGTGGTGCTGCTGCCAGGGTCTGACGCTGCAATCCGAATCGGCTCCGGCACGACCAGAAAAGCCGAGAGGATCATCCCGAAGCGGCCCTCGTCCCAGCCCAGGGATTCCAGCATGACCGGCGCGGCCACCGCGATATTGACCCGATCAAGATAGTTGATCATGCTCCCGGTGGTCAGCAAACCGACCAGCCGATAGCGGACGGGAAAGGCCGTGCCAGCCATGAACAGCCTATACCCTGCTTACCCTGCTCCTACTTCATATGCGCGCCGGCCAGAAAGGCGATGACGTGGCACGGTTCATCCCACGGGTTGTGCCAACGGTGCATGGTACCGCTCTGAACGATCACATCCCCTGCGCCAAGCTCGGTTTTTGAGCCGTCGTCGAGTTCGAGCACGCAGCGCCCAGACACAATATACAGCGTATCGACGGTCGCCGAGCGATGCATACCCGGATCATCCGGTTCCATGGTCGCCAGCAAGCCCGGAAACAGGCGCTCGGCTTCGGCAGCGGCTTCTGCCGGGTCGCCGTCCGCAGGCGGAGTGCTGTCCGGAGATAAAACAAACGAGGCAAAGCGAAACCCGCCGACTGGCGGAAACCAGGCGTGATGCCGCGGTTCGCTCCCGTCGTCAGGATAGGTGAGGGTTTCGTCTGCACCCCACAGCGTGGTTAACGTGGCACCAGGCAGGCCGGGGACCTCAATGCCTGCCACTTCTCCATCGCTCGCAATGATCGATTTTCCGTCCGCTCGGTGACCTGTAACAACGCGCCTGATTGTTGACATGAGTCTCTCCTCTGTACTTCCTTCGTCTATACCTGCGTTCTTTGCGTGTACGCCTGTCCGGTCCGTGGTGTCAACTGAACCATAGCTAAACACTCTCCCTCAGTCTGAACGATATAGAGAGGGCCTGAGCCGAGTTGTCCTCATCTCCATTTCCTGTTCTTATCCCTGCGGGGAGACCCTCAGGTGAAATTTTCTGCAATCATTTCTTTGTTGTGTTTGTGAGGGTGATTGAGGCTTGGAGGTGGTGTGTTCTACGGCGAACTCTTTGCCCTCAGCGCGGCCTGCCTGTGGGGGATGTCGCCCATCTTTATCCGCAAGGGGCTGCCGTACGCGAGTGTCTCGGTCGGGCTGCTGTGCGGGCTGGGTGCCAGCCTGCCGTTGATGGCCCTGGTCTTTGCACTTCATCCGCGTTCGGTGACGCAGGTGATTACGCCCCAGGCTGCGCTGTGGTTTATCGCCGCGGGCATCGTTGGTCCATGTTTGGGCCGGATGTGTAATTACTTGGGGGTCGCTCATCTTGGGGCGGCCAAGAGCACGCCCTTGGTGAATACCGCGCCGCTTTTTACCACGGTTTTTGCATTGCTTTTTTTGCAGGAGGATATCAGCCTCAAGATTCTGAGCGGCATCCTGAGCGTTGTGGCCGGGGTGGTGATTCTGACCGGACAAAACCGTTGGGAAGGCCGGAGATGAGGACGAGCACTCTCCTCTATCCGTTTCTTGCTGCCTTTTGTTACGGGATGAATCCCATTCTTGCCAAACTCGGTTTGCAGTCGAGTAATGAGCCGGTGTTTGGTGCGTGCATCGGCATTCTTGCCGGCGTGGTGATGTATGCGGCCTATTTTTTTGCGAGTGGACAGGCAGGCCAGTTGCTTTCCCTACCGCGTTGGGCGGGCGTCTATTTTGGTCTGGCCGGTCTGACCTCAACTCTGGCTATTTTTTCGCTGTTTTTTGCGCTGGAATATCTGCCCGCCGTTGTTGTTGCTCCCTTTACCTCAGCCGTACCGCTCGTCACGCTCGTCCTGAGCCATCTGGTGCTGCACGATAGTGAACGCATCACCAAAGCCGACGTGGCTGGGACGATTTTCATCGTCGGCGGGATAGTGTTATTGGTCAGTTGAGAGACCGATCATCCGTCCCGACGATTATGCGATCGATGGCGTCTCCGAGAAAGCCAACACGTCCGCACACCACTCGCCAACCGCCAACAGCTTGTCTTCGGCAAAGGCCGCGCCCATGAGCTGTAGACCCAAGGGCAGGCCGGTTTGACTCAGCCCCGAGGGTAAGGCCAGGCTGGGCAGGCCGGAAAAGGTTGCCGGACCGTTAAAGGTCGGATCACCGGTGGTGGCGAAGCCTTTGGGCGCGGGGGCCGGGGTTGCCGGAGTCAGCAGGGCGTCTACTGTCCGGCAGAGCGCGTCCATCTCGGTCCGAAACGCGTGTTGGTGGCGTTGGGCCTCCATATACTCCACGCCGGAGACCTGGAGGCCCTTCTCGATCAAGTCCTTCATCTGCGGGCTGTACTGCTCTTTATACCGATTGTAGACCTCGCTATGCGAATAGGCCGACTCAACGAACATCATCCTGAAGTGGGCTTCAGGCTCGCCCTTGAAGCTCTCCGGGAGTGCAACCTCGGTGATATGCGCCCCGGCTTGGGTCAGTTGCTCCGCCACGGCTTCAATATGCTGCTGGGTTTCCGCATCGGCTTTTTCAAGAAAGAACTCCCGGACCAAGCCGACGCGAGGCGGCTGCGGGTCGGCCAGAGCGGCGGTATAGTTCGGGATCGGTTGCACCGCGCTCATCGGGTCGTTCGCGTCCTCGCCGGCCAGGACCTGAAGCAGTAGGGCCGTATCGGTCACGCTGCGGGAAAAAATCCCCACATGGTCCAGGCTGCCCGCCAGAGGATAGACGCCGTAGGCGCTGATTCGGCCAAAGGTCGGCTTGAGGCCGACGCAGCCGCAATAGGCGGCTGGGCGTATGGTTGAGCCATAGGTCTGAGAGCCCAAGGCACCAAAGCACACCTGCGCGGCCACCGCAGCCGCCGACCCGCTGCTGGAGCCGCCCGGCGTGTGTTCAAGATTCCAGGGGTTGCGGGTTGGCGACGGAGCCAGGGCGGCAAATTCCGTGGTCTGGACTTTACCCAGAATGATCGCTCCGGCTTCCTTGAGGCGGCGCACGGCTGTGGCGTCATAGTCCGGGACATAGTCGGCATAAATAGTCGACCCCATGGTCGTCTTCATTCCGGCGGTAAAGAAGATGTCTTTGAGGCCGAGTGGGATGCCGTGCAGCGGACCCCGGTAGTGTCCGCTGTTGATTTCCGTTTCGTACTGCTGGGCGGTAGCTAAGGCCCCCTCACCGTCGATCGTCACCCAGGCACGGAGCTGTGGCTCAAGCTGCTCCAGGCGGTTCAAACAGGATTGGACCAGGGTCACGGGGGAGAGCTGCTGGGTACGAATACGTTCGGCGGCTGTGGCGATAGTGAGCGCGTATGGTTGTGTCATGCTGAAAACCTTTCGTGCAGGGGAGAGCGTCCCTCGTAGCAAAAGCGATGAAGCGTGGTCAATCTGTCCGCTCCATCCCAGAGGCTTGCGGTTCGTTTAGCCCGGTGTTAGCCAGAATAAACAATACTCCTCCTTATGCCTGAAATAGATTATCTTGAAATTTTCCTTGAACCGATCCGTAAGTGTGCCTATTACACCCCGAAATTCGGCTCCTCTGCGCGGAAACAGGGCTTGGTACTTATTGACTTCAAAAATTTATACGGAAGCGACCCCTTTTATTCGTGGATAGGGCTGGATTCTGACCTGATGTATGCAGCCCACAAAGCCGCTGGAGGAATGACATCCGTCTATCGGCAGATTGGCATTGGCTGTGAGCGTCTTTTCCGTGAAGTCCTGTTCGACGCCGCTGGATATGCGGACCGGGCACCATTAACTTGGTCTTATTCAACAAAAACTCGGTCGGGCGAGTCAAAGAAATTGTCCCTTGACGGCCGTTTGGGACTGGAGGACATTGCCAGAAGAGACGTTCGGGAGAGAACTCGAAAGTGGATGGTAGACTATTGTAGACTGCTTGACATACCGGATGTTCCGCGTCGCGGGGCGGTCTTTGAGATACGTCAGGGCTACAAGAGCAAAGATTCGAAGAGACAGAACGCTGATATTGATAATGCCACCGTAGCGTGGTCGCATGGCTATCTTCCAGTATTCGCGGTCTTCTCGAGTCAAATTGATTCCGACATTGTGCTACGCTATCGCAACAATCGATGCGGTATTTTGACCGGTGTCCGAGATTCCGGACCTTTTACATCACTGTATGATTTCATGGATGAGGTCGTTGGCTATGATCTTGCGGGTTTTTTCGAGGCGAACAGGCGGGTAATTCGGACAGAAATTGAAGGTATTTTAGAAACCTTACTACGACCGGCATGATATCTCAGCGCTCGGACTACACCTTCAAATATAATCGCTCGCTGGGGCGGCACGGATGGTTGCGACTGACTCCTGCCTACTCGGTCAAACTTGTTGGCCGGATCATTGACGATTTGCCAGACCCCCGTAACATCCTCGACCCATTCTCAGGGACAGCCACTACCGGAGTTGTGGCCGCAGAACGCGGCTACAAGAGCACGCTGTTTGATATTAACCCTTTTCTGGTCTGGTTCGGCAATATCAAGCTCGCGAATTTTTCTGGAGACGATGTAGCGGCCCTTCGAGACGCTCTACGGAAGGTTGTCCTCAGTGCCACAGACACCCAGGACGAATCTTTGTGGCTTCCGCCCCTCAAGAACATCGAAAGGTGGTGGAGTAGGGATACGCTCATAATACTTGCTCAACTGCGAGCTTCGCTTATCAAAATAATCGACGAACCAAAAAACGCCGGCTTTCTTTCCCCACTCTGGATAGCGTTCGCCAGAGTTGCCATTGAACATTCCGCTGCGGCGTTTAATCACGTTTCCGTTTCCTTTCAGGATGACACCGCATCTCACTCGAAGCAGGAAATTCTTCTGGCTTTCGAGAGCTATGCAGAAGCCTTCATTGCCAGTGCGATAGCGCCTTTACCGGGAAAAGGGGTCGTTCACTTGCACAATAGCGCTTCTCCCTTTCACGAGGAGTCCCACTTCGATGCCCTTGTCACCTCTCCCCCGTACCCCAATCGCATAAGCTATATCCGGGAACTTCGTCCCTATATGTTTTGGCTTGGTTTCCTGGGCGAGGCGCGAGAAGCGGGTGAACTGGATTGGCAGGCAATTGGAGGCACCTGGGGAATTGCAACCAGCCGCTTGACCTCGTGGACGCCCGCCCATGAGTGCGCGATGCCTTCCTTGGATACGGTCGTGGAAAAAATTGAAAGGACCGGAGAAAAGAATAGCGAACTGCTCTCGCTGTATGTAAAGAAATATTTTCATGATGTGGACGAACATATCCGATCGATGCGCTCCGCGCTGAAACCTGACGCTGAAGTACATTACATTATAGGCAACAGCACGTTCTATGGCGTCCATGTCACCACGCCCGCCTTATACGAAGAGTCTCTTCTGGCACATGGGTTCAAAAATGTTTCTTCACGAGTCATCCGAAAAAGAAACAGCAAAAAGGAACTGTTTGAATACTGTACTTCCGCGACGTATGGCCGGGCAAAAAGGGAATACCACCGGGCAGCATCAGAGCATCCGCACGCGCATTCGTATGAACCTCGGTACGAACAACTGAGGCTGCTGGAGTCAGAGGCGAACTACCCGGAGAAGCAGAGGCTCACAAGCTGATAGACCTGACGCCTTGCCGCCCTTCGGGCGACGCTCAACACACGTGGCCTTCCGTTCGTTCTGAGCGGAGCGAAGTCGAAGGGCCAGCCCGCCTGTCGGATTACGCTCCGCTAATCCGACCTACTGACTACTCAGCCCCCAGCGGGAGAGGGGTTGGGGTGAGGGCCTCATTCGTATCACCCGCCTTATACGAGATACGAAGAGTCTCTTCTTACACAAATCGATACGGTTGAGGCCTGGCCGCAACTCGCAGGTCAGTCTGCCACCAACTCGTCAAGCTGAACCAGAATGCCATCCGGGTCACGCAGGAAGGTACTGTTAAAGTTACCGTCTGTTGTTCTGGTAACGGTCGGCGGCACGACAAAATCGGCGCCCTTGGCCTTCAATTCCTCGTAGACCTGGGGGAGATTTTCCACCCAAAAGGCGTAGTGATGGATGCCGATCTGGTCAAGTTTGATGGGCTCGCCGCTGACCGGCTTATCCGAGTGTTCGGATAAGACCAAAAACGCCTCGTGGGGGCCTTTTTTCCAATACAGTGTCGCCACCCGCCGCTGGTCGTGTGGCTCTTGATACAAGGCCGGTAGGACCGTCCCCTGGGTTGATTGCACTTCGTCCCGGACGACCTCAAAGCCGAGCAGATCGCGATAAAAACGTAGCGAGGCGTCCATATCTCGCACGCCGACGGCAATATGCGACACACCGTTTGTCACCATGGGTCATCCCTCCTTGTGTCTGCCCTATTCTTGACAGGTCTGGAGCAGACATACAAGAAGACAGAGAACGAGTAGACACGCTTCAGAGGCGCGAACCGAGAAAAGGACGATATTATGCAGCAATCCGGACTCAAAGCGGAAGGCGTACGCTGGGACTTGGGAGGACTGTATTCCAGCCCGGACGACCCGCAGCTGGAGGCCGACCTTGCGGAAGCGCGCCGTCGGGCAGAAGTCTTTGCGGAGACCTATCGTGGCGAGGTTGAAAGCGGTCAGGTCGACGGGATGGCACTCGCCCAGGCGTTGGCCGAGTATGAAGCTATTACCGAGCTCCGTCGCCGCCCCGCCTTTTACGCCTCGCTCCTGTTTGCGGCTGATACCCAGGATCAAGCGGCCCAACAGCTTGTTCAGCACACGCGCGAAGCCGCCACTAGTATCGAGAACCTGTTGGTCTTCTTCTCTCTGGAACTCATTGCGTTGCCGGACGAGCAGCTTGCCCAACTCCTCACCGTCCCGGAGTTGCAAGACTATCAACACTATCTGGAAGTGGTCCGGCGCTTTAAGCCGCACACGTTGAGTGAAAAAGAGGAGCAACTCCTCAATCATAAAAACCTGTCGGGCAAACACGCCTTTCGGCAGCTGTATGACGAGCTCAGCGGCTCGCTCCGGTTTCCACTCACCAGGGACGACGAAGAACATCTGCTCACCGACGGTGAAATCCTGGCACTGCTGCGCCAGCCGGACGGCGAGCTGCGCGAGCGGGCTCTGACCTCATTTCTGGAAACCTACGCCCAGCACGCGCTTGTGCTGACCTCTGTTTTTAACAATCTGCTGCTCGATCATAAAATTGAGTGCGAGCAGCGTCAGTACGACGACGTGACGCTACCCACCCACCTGTCGAACGAGGTCGCCCCCCCAACCGTCGAGGCGATGATGCAGGCAGTCGAACGCCACTATCCCCTGGTCCAGGAATATTTTCAGCTGAAGGCGGAATTGCTCGGGGTCGAACGGCTCAAGAACACGGACCTATACGCGCCGATTGAAACCGAGATCGAGGAAATCCCCTTTGCTGACGCTCGGGGTTTGATCCTGACCGCTTTTGGGAATTTTAACGAACAGTTTGCGGCCCTGGCCGAGGAGTTTTTCCAGAACCGGTGGATTGATGCTGAAGTCCGTGCCGGGAAACGCGGCGGCGCCTTTTGCGCGGCCTTGTCGCCCGCCCACCATCCATATGTGCTGTGCAGCTATACCGGTACCGGACGCGCGGTCTCGACCGTGGCCCACGAGCTGGGCCACGGCATTCATGATTTGCTGGCACGCCGCCAGAAATTCCTGCACTACGACGCTCCCCTGGTGCTTGCGGAGACGGCCTCGGTCTTTGCGGAAATTGTTTTGACCCGGCATCTGCTGGATAAGGCCGAGCAGCCGGACACGCGCCGCGCCCTGCTGTGCGAGGTTTTGGAGGAGATGTACGGCACGGTCTTTCGCCAAACCGCCCTGACTCGCTTTGAGATGGCGGCGCATGCCCAGCGCCGGGACGGGCAACTCAGCGCCGACGACCTGTGCGAGCTGTGGATGGCCGAACAGGGCAAGCTCTTTGGCCAGAGCGTTGAGCTGTTGCCCGTCTATCGCTGGGGCTGGTCGTATATTCCGCATTTTATTCACAGCCGGTTCTACTGCTATTCCTATCCGTTCGGCGAACTGCTTACCCTGGCCCTGTATCAACGCTATCTCGACCAGGGGGAAGACTTTGTGCCTGGTTATTTCCGCCTATTGGAAAGTGGCGGCTCACAGCGGCCGGAGTACGCCCTGGCGCAGATGCGTATAGACATCAATCAGCCCGAATTCTGGGACCGGGGCTTTCAGGTCATCCAAGGGTTTCTGACCGACCTCCGGGCAACACTTTAAAAGGAACACCATCCTATGTACGCGCGTGTTATTCCCATCCAATGCCGACCCGACCTCCTGACTGACTTCCTGTCTGTCTATCGGAGTGCGGTGCTGCCGCCGCTGGTCCGGGAGCCCGGATTCCATGGAGCCTTGGTGCTGTCTGACCCGGAGGCGCATACGGGCTTCATCGTCACCTTGTGGAATTCCGAGACTGCGCTGACCCGCTCCGAGCTGAAGAGCCGCAAGGCCGTTGCCGCCATGCTGTTACCGTTTCTGACCGCACACCCGCAGCCTGAACAATACGAAGTCCTGGTCCGGGCCGGCCAGCATATTGGCGGGCTGTTCGCCCGGATGATTACTTTGCCCGTTCCCGAGGCGCAGCTTGAGTCGGCCCGGACCGTGTATGAGCAAGAATATCTGCCCGTCCTCAGGCAGCAGCCTGGCTTTCAGGGAGTGCTGTGGCTGGCCAATCGCGCGTACGGCAGCGGACGCGGGCTGAGTTTTTGGACCAGCCGGAAACAGATGCAGGCCGCCGACCGGGAGAACGAGATTTTTCCTCGGGTCTTGTCCCGGCTGGCGGAATATTTCTCCGCTCCGACCGAGCGGGGCTATTACGCCATTGAGGTGCAGGTATAGTCAGTATCCGCTCATCCTTCTTTTGTCCTGGGAGCGCGGCCATCTTGGCCGCAGCTTTATGTATCATCATTGCGGGCTGGAAGCCCGCACTCCTATAATTGCCGCTTGGCGGCGAGATCCTGTTCCAAGGTCTTGCCGGTCAGCCAGAAAAAGACGGCGGACAGCAGACTGGTGCTGACAGCGACGCCGAGCAGGGAGTAGCGAATCGCGTCCGGCGTCCCGATCAGATCGTTGAGAATGCCGACCGTTTGGGGGCCGGCCCCCAGGCCGATCATCGTCAGGATAAAAATAAAGACCGCCGAAGCCGTTGCCCGCATGGCCGGCGGAGCAAGGTCCTGCACAATAGAGCCGGCCGGTCCTATCCACATCGTGCCAAAGACGTTCGCCGGGAAGAAGCTTAATAGCGCCAGGGTGGTATTATCGAGTACCAGGGCTGCGACGATAAAGGGCGTCGAACACAGCGCGCCAACCAGACTGATATGGGCGCGCGCCTTGGGCTGGTCCCTGACCCAGCGGTCCGCAAGCCAGCCGCCGGAAAAGGCGCCAATCGCGCCGCCTATGCCGGTAATCCAGGACAACCATAAGCCCAGCTCTCCGGGTGTCATACCGTGGAGGCGAATGAAAAAGGCCGGAATCCAGGCCGCGAGCCCATAACCCACAAAGGCCTGAAAGGCCGCCGCCAAACTGATGCGACGACCGCTGGGCAGGCGGGTCAGAAACCGCCAGGTTTCCCCCAGGCTGTAGGAACGACTCGTGGCTGCCGTCCGTTCGCTCATACCTCGCGGGGGCTCGCGGACCGTGAAACGCACCACGACGGCCATGGCGACCCCGGGCAGGCCGATAACCATAAACGCCACCCGCCAGCCAAAGGCATCATTCAGCCAGCCGCCCAACCAGAAGCCCAGACCCACGCCCATGTAAATGCCACACGCATACACGGCCAGCACGGTCGCGCGCTTTTCCGGGGGGAAATAGTCGGACAGCAGGGAATGCGCCGGCGGGGTGCAGCCCGCCTCACCTATGCCGACGCCCACCCGGGCCAATGCCAGATCGGTAAAATTCCGTGACAGGCCTGAGGCCGCAGTCATCAGGCTCCAGGTCGCGAGACTCAGGGCAATCAGGCTCCGCCGGACCCAGCGGTCGGCGACGCGGGCGAGGGGTAGGCCGGCAATCGCGTAAAAAACGGCAAAGGCAAAACCGGTCAGAAACCCCATGGCCGTGTCCGAGACTTGCAGGTCCTCCTTAATCGGCTGGAGCAAGATGGCCAGGATTTGACGGTCAATGAAATTAAACACGTACACCACAAAGAGGACGGCCAGGACGTAATAGGCATACGGTCCGCCGACCTCAGGGGGTGCGTCGTGGGGTTGAGAAACAGGGCTGTTCTGGTCGGGAGTCTCTTCTTGTGAGGAGGGTGGCATGCGTTTCCTTTTTTGACAGGCTCCCCTTCTCGCCTGAAGCGCGCGCGGTTGTCAAGCACCGTCTCGGCAGAACAGACACGGCGAATAGCTGACGCTCAAAAGGGGACGTGCTACAGTCGCGCGACTGAACTGAGCCCGAGAAAGGATAAAGGATATGGCCTATAAAATTTCCATTGGTATCGATTGGCAGGGTAAGCTCGACTACCGGGCGCTGTGTGAAAAGGTGCAAATCGCGGAGGCGGCCGGGGTGCATTCGGCCTGGGTGCCGGAAGCCTGGGGGCGGGATGCCTTCACCATTCTGACCCTGCTGGCCGACAAGACGAAGACTATCAATCTCGGCACGGCGATTGTGAATACCTACTCACGCACCCCCGCAGCACTGGCCCAACACTTTGCCACCCTGGATGAGGTCTCTGAGGGGCGGATGCTGCTCGGCCTGGGGACGAGTGGCCCACAGGTGATCGAACATTTTCATGGGGTCGCATTCAATCCTCCACTCCAGCGCATGCGCGAGTATGTGGAGATCATCAACACGATTATGAAGGGTGAGCCGCTCAAATACTCGGGCAAGCTGTTCGATCTGCAACGCGGCTTTACGTTGCGCTTTCAGCCCGTTCGCACCCATATTCCGATTTATCTGGCAACGATGAATGCCAAGAGTGTGAAAATGACCGCCGAGCTGGCCGACGGCTGGTTGCCGATTCTGATTCCCATTGAGCATCTCAAGAGCGAGATTGACAATCTGCGCCAAGCCAGCCTGGCCGTCGGACGTCCGGCCGACGCGGTCGCTGTCCGTTCGCCAGGCACGATCACGGTGACTTCGCAGGTTGATAAAGCCCACGCCGCCTCAGCCGGTATGCTGGCCTTTTACATTGGCCGCATGGGCACGTTCTACGCCGCCCAACTCACCCGGCTGGGCTACGGGGAAGCGGTTGAAACCGTCAAAAAAGCCTGGGCCGGTGGCTCACGCGCCGCCGGTGAAGCCGTGCCCGCTCAGTTGGTCGATGCAACCGGCTGTGTAGGATCGGTGGAAGCAGGCATCGACCGCCTGCAAGCCCAGGCCGAGGGCGGGGTGGACCTGCATCACGTCAATGTGCAGGCAGAGAATAATAGAGAGTATGAGCGGATTCTGGCGAAGTTGGTTGGGTGATGTGGTAGGGCGGTCTGTGTCATCGCCCTTGACTACCCAAAGGATTGCCCTTTTCTCATCAAATTGAAAAGATGACGAGCAGTGAAAGTCATCAGCCGCAAGGCGCTTCGAGACTTCGTCCGCTTACATCCAGACGCGACAGCCGCCCTTGAAGACTGGTATCGGAAGACGCGCCACGCCACTTGGACGACTTTAGCCGACACACGACGCACCTTTCGACACGCAGACCTCGTGGGCCGCCGGACAGTTTTTAATATCGCAGGGAATACCTATCGGCTGATCGCGCGGATTAACTACCGAACGCAACGAGTCTATATCCTGCATATCCTGACACACCAGGACTATGATAAGGGGGACTGGAAATGAGCACGCTCTCAATCTTTGATGAACAGAAGTATGCCCGTCTCCTTTCCAAGGCGCTGCCGGTGAAGATCCGGACCGAGGCCGAGTACGACCGGCTGAACGCCATTATCCGTGAACTTGTTGACCGGGACGAAGAGGGCCTTTCGCCTGAAGAAGAGCGGCTTGTAGACCTCCTCAGTGACCTGATTCAGCAGTATGACGAGGAACACTATCCGATCAAAGACCTGCCGCCGCATCAGATGCTACGCTCCCTCATGGATGATAACGACCTCGACCATAAGGACATCTGGCAACTCTTCGGCTCTCAGGATGTAGCCTCAGAGGTGCTTAATGGGAGGCGAGCTATCAGCAGGGAGCAGGCGAAGAAGCTGGGGGACTTCTTTAAGATTGATCCTGGAGTATTTCTTTAGCCTTTCCGAAGGATTAATGACTCGAATCCTTATTCTGTTCTTTTCTGCAATTGCTTTCGTTGGTGTGCTTGTAGGGGGCGGATTACCCATACCACCCCTGTGTCGCGAAACGGGCTTCGCCAGAGTATTGTACAAACTCCACGGGAATCAAATCCTCTTCAGCATATCTACGGGATTCTTAGTCAGCATATTTACTTGGTTTCTTGTCGTTGTCCTGCCTGACCTCAATCGTCGTAAGCTTCTGCGAAAAAGGCTGCGGACATGTTATCTCAACTTTCGAAAAAATGTGATTCGGACACTTCTCTTAGTCTCTGACGACCATGACACCTGCGTGGAGGCAATATCGGATCCTATGAAAGTTCAGAGAACACTTCTCCATGGGTAAATGGTATGATGTTCTCAATGGGTTACAAGACCAGCCGGACGAACTGCAGGATGTACTCGTCGAGCTTGATTTACTTGCTGGTGAATTCGCTTTTGTCTTGAATAGCTTAGAGATTGATGATGACCAACTGATCCGCTTTTTCAGGGAGTTTTCTGCGTACCAGTACCGTTTGCGGAATGCGCGCGTGTACGCCTATGATCCAGTAAAATATATAGGACAGCATCTTTATCATATTTTAGCATGTCATGACATGATATCTGGGCCGGAAGACACAGATTTCGTGTTAGATAATATAAATAGGTTGTGATGTGATAAGTGTTACGAAGATGGCTCCAATCATGCCTTCGTCATGACCTGCGCCTGCTTGAACCACGTCTGTCCCTCTGCCGGCTCGACCCGTGCCGCTGCCAATACGACCAACACAACCAATACTACGAACGCCATAGCGTATTCTTCTCAGGAAAGAGTTTTGTAGGTCGGGCTAGCCATAGGCGTAAGCCGGCCTTCCGTACTTGCCGGATTACGCTCCGCTAATCCGACCTACTGATCTTTGGAGGAGTCGAATCTTGTGATTGCACCGCTCGGACCTTGAGCCTGGACACGGGGAATTTACTGCCCGAACGTCTCAACCAGCATATGCATATCTTCCCCGGTGATTTGGCTCGTCGGTGGAGAGGCGACTATGGGGTGCTCCACGCCGGCGTCGATAAAATGACCAAGTTGGGCGCGGCAGTCTTCGGGCGGACCGAAGACGAACAACTCTTCGACCATGGAATCCGGAATGGATTCTTCCGCTCCCTTCCGGTCGCCAGCCTGCCAACGGGCATGCACTTCATCCAGAATATCGCTATAGCCGAAGCGGCGGAAACCCTGGATATACGTATTGGCCTGGCAGTAGCCCACCAACACATGGCGCAGTTGTCGCAGGGCCTGTTCCCGGTCCTGTTTGACCAGCGTATGCACATAGCAGCCGATATCGATATCGCTCAGACTGCGCCCGGCACGTTCCGCCCCTTTTGCAATCTCGGCCAGCGAATGGGGAATCTGTCGCGCCGGCAACCAGGCCAGCAGCACGCCGTCCGCGATCTCTCCGACTAGCTGGAGCATGCGCGGGTTCACGGCCGCCAGATAGATAGGCATGGCTCCCGACAGGCGCAGGCTGAGACGAAAGCCCTGTGGCCGGTAGAACCCGTCGGTACGCGTAACCCGCTCGCCGGCCAGCACGCGGCGGACAATATCCACATACTCGCGCGTGCGGGCTACGGGCCGGTCCCAGGCAATACCGTGAAAAGTGTTGATATTGCGCGTGCTCACCCCGATGCCCAGCCGCGCCCGACCTGGCGCAACCAAATCCATGCTGGCGGCCTGCATAGCGGTGAGCGTTGGTGGGCGGAGGTAGAGCGAGATGATGCCCGTACCGACATGAATGCGCTGCGTGGTGGCCAGAAAGGCGGTGACCAGCGTACTCGTCTCCGTACCCCAGGCTTCACCGAACCACAAGCTCTCGAAGCCGCGTTCTTCGGCCTGGCGTGCGACCTGCTGATACACCTCGAAATGATGTCCGGTCGGCGGCAGGCCCAATCCTATGCGCATAGTGTCTCTCCCTTTTCCAGAATTACGTCTTCCAGAATGACGTCCCGGGTCTAATCGCTTTCGTGTTCTTCGGCTAATGCCGTCCATTCCACATACTGCTCGTCAAGTTGCTGTTTGACCTGCTCATACTGGCCGGCCACCTCGCGGGCTTTTTCTCGGTCCTGAAACGTCTTTTCATCCGCAAGGCGGCGTTCGAGCCTTTCCTTGTGGTCCTCCAGCGTGGCGATATGCTGCTCCAGCGCGGCCAACCGTTTGGCCCGTTTTTGCCGTTCGGCCCGGGCGGCCTTTTGCTGTTGATAGGAGAGCTTGCCGTGCTTTGCCTCGCGGATGGCGGCCAGCGTCCCTTCAATACCCGCCGCGCTTGCCGTAGGCGAAGCAACGGCGGCCCGCTGGACTACGCTCTGAAGGCGAACCTGTTCCTGGGGTGGAGACGAGTCTGTCTGTCGCTCTTTCCGCTCCAGAAACTCTTCAAACGTTCCGGGATAGGTGGTGCAGTACCCATCTTGGAGTTCAAGCACTTTTGTCACCAGACCGCTGAGAAAATAGCGGTCGTGCGACACCACGACAAAAGTTCCCGCATACTGCAACAGGGCTTCTTTCACGATGTCTTTGGTGCGGATATCGAGATGGTTGGTGGGCTCATCCAGAATGAGCAGATTCGAGGCCTGCAGCAGCATTTTTGCCAATGCCAGTCGACTTTTTTCACCGCCGCTGAGCACGGCGACGCGCTTTTCAATCGCATCCCCGGAAAAGAGGAAGGCTCCCAGCAGAGTCCGGAGCTGGGGAACGACGTCGATGGCCGCTTCCCGGACGATCTCTTCATACACCGTGTTGTTGGTCTGTAAGCGTTCGGCCTGCTGCTGGGCATAGTAATCGAGGACGACCTGATGACCGAGCTGACGGTCGCCTGAGGTGGGCTCTTCAACCCCGGACAGGATGCGGCTGAGGGTGGACTTGCCCGCCCCGTTGACGCCGACGACCGCCACCCGGTCTCCACGCTCAATCACCAAGTCTATATTCTCAAACACCTGCACGCTGTCGTAGCGTTTGCTGACCCCCTGTAATTCGATCACTCGTCGCCCGCTCCGAGGAGCCTGAGGAAAATGAAAGCGGACACCCTTGGGCACGGTTTGGGGCGGGTCGAGCTTTTCCATCTTCTCAAGCTGTTTGACGCGGCTCTGGACCTGCGGAGCTTTCCGGGCGTTATAGCGAAACGTATTGATAAAGCGGGTGAGGCGCTCAATCTCTTCCTGCTGCGTGTCATAGGCTTTTCGATACGACTCCAGGTGTTCTTCAAAAACGTGTTCAAAGGTCGAGTAGTTGCCCGTATATTCGGTCAGGGCAGAGCGATGCAGGGCGACCACCCGATTAACCATCCGATCCAGAAAGGACCGGTCGTGCGAAACGATGACAATACTGCCGCGGTAATTGTGCAGATACGACTCAAGCCACAGCAGCGAGTCGAGATCGAGGTGATTGGTCGGCTCATCGAGCAGCAAGACGGCGGGCTGCTGGAGCAGGAGCTTGGCCAGCGCAATCCGCATCTGCCAGCCCCCACTGAACGTCTCGGTGCGCGTCGTAAACTGCGCCTCGTGAAAGCCCAGGCCGGTCAGGACCTTGGCGACCTGGGCATCGGCCTGAAACCCGTCGAGTTCTTCGATTCGGTGCTGGAGGTCTCCGTAGCGTGTAATCAGTTCCGCTTGTGCCAACGCATCGGAGGCCGCTCCATTAGCGCTGTCGAGCGCGGCCTGAATCGTCTCCAGTTCCTGCTGTAGCGCGGTCAGCTCCGGTAAAGCAGAGCGCGTCTCAGCGAAGAGGTCACGTCCGGAAATGTCGATTCCCTCCTGGGGCAGATAGCCAATGCTGAGGTCCCGACCGCGCTGGACTCGGCCCGTATCGGGCTCAAGCTGTCCGGTCAAGAGGCGGAAAAGGGTTGTCTTGCCCGCACCGTTAGGGCCAACCAGACCCACCCGATCGCCTTTCCGAATATGCCAGTTGAGATTACGGAACAGTTCCTGTCCGCCAAAGGCGAGGGACAGATTGATAAGCTGGAGCATGGAGACGGATAGACCTTGAGATAATCGTTGGGGACAGAACCCACTCTTTCTATATCAGTGGCAATAGGGAACGATCCAGGCCGGGTCCACTCGGGCGCTTGGACGGCTGTGACTACTCGTTTTCTTCCGGAGGTAATAACAGCGCTTCTCCCAGCGAGCGGATCAACCAGCGATGGATATCCCCGACAAGGGTCGCCGCCCGTGGACCGGCCAGCAGCCAGTGACCTTGGTCCGGGTAGCTCAGGCTGGTGGCCCGCAGGGCGTCTGCGAGCCAACGCACGGCTGAAGCGGGCACCATGCGGTCTTCCTGCCCCCAGACAACCAGACTGGGACAGGGCAGGGGGATTGTCGGAAAATCGGTCTGGCCTCGGGTAAGGGTACGGACGACGCTACCCGAGTCCGGCTCAAGCTGGGCGTATAACTGGTCGGGCAGTCCTGCCGGAAGCGTGTGAAAAAGAAAATCGCGGGCCAGACGACGAGACGGAGGGGGATGGGCGCGATTCCACAGAAGCGCGGGCAGGGTGGCGAGTCGCACCAGCGGGAGAGCCGGGCGCAGGTCGGGTTGCCAGTGGCAGGGCAGCATGGGAGAGATGCAGATGAGGGCGCGCGGTTGTACGCGGGTAGCGACGAGGAGTGAGAGGAGACTACCGAGATCAAAACCGATCACAATGGGTGGGCAATCGAACGTAGCGGCGGCGGTGGTAATGGTCGTGAGATGATCGTCAAGAGAGATGTCGCCTCGCCGGCGGGCTGCGTGCGGCTCGTACAGGTCAAGCGCCCAGCATGCCCAACCACGTTGAGAAAATCCCCACGCGACTTCCTGCCATATCCAGCTTCCCGTCCATAAACCCGGCAGCAAGAGCAGCGGAGCGGTAAATTTCTCGCGTTCCGGGAAGAATACCTCAGCAGTGTACGCGGCAAGTCGCTGTTTCATGGGCACAAAAGAAAAGGCCCGCTTTGGGGCCTTTTCTTGGAAATCCTCCGCCTCGTGTCTCGCCGCCGCGCTGAGCGACGCTACGCTCTCTTCTTGGCCGCTCTCTTCTTAGCCGGGGCCTTCTTGGCCGCTCTCTTCTTAGCCGGGGCCTTCTTGGCCGCTCTCTTCTTAGCCGGAGCTTTCTTAGCTGCTTTCTTAGCCGGGGCCTTCTTGGCCGCTCTTTTCTTAGCCGGAGCTTTCTTAGCTGCTTTCTTGGCCGGGGCCTTCTTGGCCGCCTTCTTTACGGTTTTCTTGGCCGCTTTCTTCTTCGCAGGCATAGTGACCTCCTTCGCTATGAGTGTGGGAACCCCTTAGTCCATAGAAAAAGGCGGAAGGGTATTTGCGTTTTCTTCTATCAGATCGACGCCTTTGCTGCAACAAAAATACACAAGAACAGGGTGTTATTTTCGTGCTGCAAACGCCGTGTGGCCGGCGTACACGGCGCGTCGCCCGAGTTCTTCTTCAATGCGTAACAGTTGGTTATACTTGGCCGTCCGTTCGCCGCGGCAGACACTGCCGGTTTTGATCTGTCCGGCATTCAACGCGACAGACAGATCAGCAATCGTGGTGTCCTCTGTTTCTCCCGAACGATGCGAGATCACCGCCGCATACCCGTGCTTTTTCCCCAAGGCGACCGTTTCCAGGGTTTCGCTTAGGGTGCCGATCTGATTGACCTTGACAAGGATGGCATTCGCCGCCCTGTCCGCAACACCGCGAGCGAGCCGTTGCGGGTTGGTGACAAACAAATCGTCGCCCACAAGCTGGAGTGTTGTTCCCAGCTCCTGGGTGAGTAATCGCCATCCGTCCCAGTCGTCTTCGGCCAGGCCGTCCTCGATAGAGACCAGCGGATAGTGCGCCGCCCATTTGGCGTACTGTTGAACGAGGTCTTCCGCCTGCCGAGTGGCTCCGCCGGCTTTATGAAAAACGTACTGCCCGTCCTGGTATAGCTCGGTCGCCGCGACATCGAGAGCCAGAGAGACGTGCCGACCTGGGGTGTAGCCCGCTTGCGTCACAGACTCAAGCAGGAGGTCGAACGCCTCTTCGTTTGAGCGCAGATCGGGGGCCACTCCCCCCTCGTCTCCCACGGCCGTGGTAAGCCCTTTTTTTTGAAGAATGTCTTTGAGCACGGCGAACACTTCCGCGCCAATGCGCAGGGCCTCGCGGAACGAGCGGGTGCCGGCCGGAACGATCATAAACTCCTGGATGTCGAGATTATTGGTCGCATGGGCTCCGCCGTTGAGTACGTTGATGAGTGGGACTGGAAGCGTCCGCGCACGCGTACCGCCCAGAAAGCGATAGAGGGGCTGTCCGGCAGATGCGGCCGCTGCTTTTGCAACGGCGAGCGAGGTGGCGATGAGCGCATTTGCTCCCATGCGCTTCTTGTTTGCCGTGCCGTCCAACTCAAGGAGAAGTTGGTCAATGGCGAGCTGGTCGCTGGCGTCCTTGCCTTTCAGGCGACGGGTGATGTGTTCGTTCACCTGCGCCGTCGCTTTTTGGACGCCCTTGCCGCGATAGCGTTTTCGGGCTCGATCTCGAAGTTCCCACGCCTCGTGGGCTCCGGTTGACGCACCTGAAGGCGCTGCCGCGCGCCCACCCGCACCGTCCGCCAGGATCACTTCAACCTCAACCGTCGGATTCCCCCGGCTATCCAGAATTTCTCGGCCAATAATTTTCCTGATCTTCACCCGATCCTCCTGTCGTGCTGTCTGTGTCCTGTTTCGTTCCAGCGCGCAAAGTTGCTCCAGCCTTTCGCAGTCAGTAGAATGTGCTGTATGGGACGAATGGTGGTGCGGTGGTTCGGCTGGGTGTGGTTCCCATCGATTCTGGCGCTGTACGCCCTGCTCGGGTATTCAACCGTGTGGAGCGAGCGCGGGCTTGTGCATCTCTTTCAACTGACCGAAGAGCAGCGCGCATTGGAAACGCAAGTCCGGACGCTGTTGCGCGAGACTGACGATCTCAAAGAACGCATTCGGCGTTTGCATACGGACGACCTCTTTTTAGAACAACTGGCTCGCGACCGGCTCGTCCTCGTACGCGAGCACGATATTGTCTATCGATTCCATCCAACACAGCCCTCGTTAACCCAGTAGACAATGACTTTATATCCGTCGTCTTGCCCATTGCGCGACATGCGGATTGCCTTTTTCTTTCCCTATTCTCCGCTCTATTGCCGTGAGCGTGTCTCTGCCTGAGGTCATCCGCTCAGCCCCCATGCCATGTCTGTGACAATATCGCGTGCGGCCTGGCGCGGGTCGGTGGCATCCCGAATAGGTCTGCCCACAACCAGATAATTCGCTCCGGCCCGCATGGCCTGGTGCGGCGTGAGAATTCGCTTCTGATCGTCGGCCGTGCTGCCCTGCGGACGAACGCCTGGAATGACCAGGGTCAGTTTGTCTCCACAGGCACGACGGATTGCGGCAATTTCTTGAGGAGAGGCTACCAGACCGTCAATACCCACTTGCTGGGCAAGCCGGGCGAGCCGAACGACCTGCGCCGCCGGACCAGCCCTGACTCCGACCTGCTTGAGGTCGTCTCGGCCCAGACTCGTCAGCACGGTGACCGCTAGAAGGGTTGGGCGGGTGAGCTGTTCGGCGCGACACACGCTGCGGACTGCCCGGTGGGCCTGCTGTAACATATCGGTGCCGCCGGAGGCGTGCAGGGTGAACATCTTTACCCCCAGACGGGCGGCTTCCACTGAGGCGGAAGCCACGGTCTGGGGAATGTCGTGGAATTTGAGGTCGAGAAAGACCGCCCCGCCCTTGGCGTGAATGCGACGGATCACCTCGGGGCCGGCGTGCACGAACAGCTGCTTGCCGACCTTGAACAGGCCGACCTCGTCGGCAAGCAGGGCAACGTAGTGATTCACTTCCTTCAGTGAAGCAACGTCGAGCGCAAAGATCAGTCGGCGGCGCGCGCGCGGGTGGCTCGCCCTTCGACTCGGCTCAGGACGAGTTTTCCGGGAACCCCGAGGTCGTGCCTGCGTGTTACGTGCCTGATTGACGGAACGAGGAGCCATGGTGTTGCGCGCTTCCCTTCGACTCGGCTCGGGACAGGCCCGGACTCAGGCGGTCTCCGCATTACTGAGCGCCTGCCGGATGGTTTCGACCGCCCGATCTGCCGGGACTTCCGTCATTGTTCCATCCGCGCGGAGCTTTAATTCAATCACCCCGCGGGCTAAAGACTTGCCACCAATCGTGGCCCGGAGCGGGATGCCCAGCAGGTCAGCATCCTTAAATTTCACACCCGGCCGCTCTGCCCGATCGTCAAACAAGACATCCGTCCCGGACTGCCGGAGTTTGGCATAGACATCTTCTGCCGCCTTCCGGGTCGTGTCGTCATTCCAATTGACCGGCACGATATGGATGTCTGCGGGCGCGAGCGGTTTGGGCCAGACAATGCCGGCCTCATCATGGTTCTGCTCAATGGCGGCCGCAACGGTCCGGGTAATACCAATGCCATAACAGCCCATTTCCATGGGATGCTGTGCGCCTGTGGCATCCAAATAGGTCGCATTCATCGCCTGGCTATACTTCGTGCCAAGATAAAACGTCTGACCGACCTCAATGCCGCGATGAGCGGTAAACCGCCCTTTCTCACAGCGCGGGCAGGTGTCGCCCGCTATTGCCCGGCGCAGGTCGGCGAACTGGAGGGCGGGCAGGTCGCGCTCGATATCAAGCCCGGTCATATGCATATCCCGCTCGTTTGCCCCACACACCAGGCCTCTTGCAGCCCGCAGAGTCTGGTCGCTGATGAGCCGGGCCTCGATCCGTAGTGGCCCGGCAAAACCGGTTGGGGCGCCCGTCACCTTATGGACAGTTTCTTCATCCGCGAGCGCGACCCACTCACAGCCGAGCAGGTTTTTCAGCTTGGGCTCGCTGAGCTCGTGGTCTCCCCGCACCAGGGCGGCGACTACCGCGCCCGTATCGGTCTCGTAGAGCAGGGTCTTGACGAAGCGCTCCGGGGACTCACCCAGAAAGGTCGAGACTTCCTCGATGGTCCGTTGGTCTGGCGTCTCGACTCGGGTGAGCGCTGCTGCGCGCGTGTCTGACGGCGGCGGCGGTGGGGCGAGTTCGGCTTTTTCCACATTGGCGGCATACTCGCACGAGTCACAACTGACAAGGGCGTCTTCGCCGGAGTCCGCCAGCACCTGGAACTCGTGTGACAGACTGCCCCCGATGGCTCCAGTATCCGCCTCAACCGGACGGTAGGTTAAGCCGCAGCGATCAAAGACCCGCCGGTAGGCGTCGTACATATTGCGGTATTCGCGCTGGCAGTCCTCCAGGTCGGTATGAAAGGAATAGGCGTCTTTCATGATAAACTCGCGGCCGCGCATCAAGCCAAAACGGGGCCGGACTTCATCCCGAAACTTGGTCTGGATCTGATACAGATTGAGCGGCAGGTCCCGGTACGACCGGATTTCACGCCGGACGATATCGGTCACGACCTCCTCATGGGTCGGTCCAAAGCAGAAGTCGCGGTCGTGCCGATCTTTGATGCGCAGCAGCTCTCTACCATACACATCCCAGCGACCACTCTCCTGCCAGAGTTCGGCCGGACAGACCGCCGGCATGAGAATTTCCTGGGCCCCCGCGCGGTTCATCTCTTCGCGGACAATGTTTTCGACTTTCCGCACCACGCGCAGCCCGAGCGGCAGAAAGTCATACACGCCACGCGCCACCTGGCGCATCATACCCGCACGCAGCAAGAGTTTATGGCTGATGACTTCGGCCTCAGTCGGATCTTCACGTAATGTTGGGATGAATGTTTGGCGATAGCGCACCCGAACCCCCGATCAGCTAGAGAAAGATGTCGGGCTCAATTAGTCAGCGCGCGGGCCAAGTGTCAAGCCGGGCGCAGTCTTTCTCCCCGGCCCCTTTCCTTTCTCCCGGCCAAAAACTATAATTCGCGCGCGATACTTCCCCGCGACAGGAGTACAGCGTGGACTTTGACTATTCTCCACAGGAAGAAACGTTTCGGCAGGAACTGCGCTCGTGGCTCGAAGCCAATCCGGCGGACAACTACGACCCGGCCACCTTCGAGATTATCGACCAGGAAGAGCGCTTTCAGATCAAGTTCGACTGGCAGAAGAAGCTGCACGGCGCGGGCTGGGTCGGCATTCATTGGCCCCAGGAGTACGGCGGCCGGGGCGCGACAATCATGGAGCAGACCATCTACCAGCAGGAGATGGCCCGGGTGCACGCGCCCGGATTAGCCAATCCGCTGGGGATTTCGCTGGTCGGCCCGACCCTGATGCACTGGGGAACGGAGGAGCAGAAAGAGCGTTTTGTGCCCAAGATTCTCAGCGCCGACGAACTGTGGTGCCAGGGCTATTCCGAACCGGGTTCCGGCTCGGACCTGGCCTCCCTCCAGACGCGGGCGGTTGACGCTGGCGACGACTTTGTTGTGAACGGCCAGAAAGTCTGGACGAGCTTTGCCCACAAAGCGGACTACTGCATTCTTGTGGCGCGGACCGACCCCGACGCACCCAAGCACAAAGGACTGTCCTATCTCCTGGTGGATATGCACTCGCCTGGGGTCACGGTCCGGCCCCTGGTCCAAATCTCGGGTGATGCGGAATTCAATGAGGTCTTCTTCGAGGATGTCCGGGTGCCCAAAGCCAATCTGGTTGGCGAACGGAATAACGGCTGGCAGGTGGCGATTACGACGCTCATGTTCGAGCGAGCGAACTTCGGCATGGTCTACAACCTGGAGCCCATGCTGGACAGATTGAAGGCGTGCATCAAAGACCTGGAGGTCAATGGTCAACCGGCAGCCGACGACCCGGATGTGCGACAGCAGGTGGCCGCCTTTCATGTTGAAATCCAGGCGCTCAAGTTCAACGGCTATCGGCAACTGACCCAACAGTTACGCGGTAACCCGCCGGGGCCGGAAGGCTCGATCAGCAAGCTGGCCGGGAGTGAACTCTATATCCGCATGGTACATTTTGCGATGGAACTGCTGGGTCCGTACAGTCAGTGCGCCTTGGGTGAAGATCAAGGCATCGATAACGGTTTTTGGGCGCGGCGCGCCTTAGGCTCCCGCCTGTACACGATTGCGGGCGGGACGTCGGAGATCATGCGTAATATCGTTGGCGAGCGCGTCCTGCGGTTGTCAAAGGGTTAAAGGGGGAAGCATGGATTTCGGTTTTAGTGAAGATCAAGAACTGCTGCGCGACTCGGCTCGAAAATTCCTGGACGCGGAATGCCCGACCACGTTCGTACGCAAGATGATGGAAGATGACAGCGCCCACGCCACAGAGCTCTGGAAAAAAGCCGCGGAGTTGGGCTGGATGGGTATTCTGATTCCCGAGGGGCACGGCGGGATTGGCGGGAGTTTTCTCGATCTGGTTGTCGTGATGGAAGAGATGGGCAGGTCTCTGATGCCTGGGCCGTTCCTGGCGACCGTGCTCCTGGGCAGTGCGGCTGTGCTGGTCGGCGGCTCGGACGAGCAAAAGAACGCCGTTCTTCCCAAGGTCGCGGCGGGTGAATGGGTCATGACCCTGGCCCAAGCCGAAAAGAGCGGCCGCTATGATGCCGGTGGCATCGGGATGCCGGCAACGGCTCGGGGCAGCGACTTTGTGCTGTCCGGGGAAAAACTTTTTGTGCCGGACGCGCATGTTGCCGATCAGATGGTGGTTGCCGCACGTACCGGTTCACCCGATGCTCCGGCAGAGGAGGGTATTACGCTCTTTCTGGTCGATGCCAAGTCGCCGGGGGTCGAGATCACCCAATTGAAAACCGTGGACATGACCCGTCGCCAGTGTCACGTCGCCTTCCAGGATGTTGCGGTGGCCAGCTCGCAGGTTCTTGGCGAGGTGGGCCAGGGCTGGCCGATTCTCCAGCGCGTCCTCGATCAAGCCATCGCCGGGCTGTGCACCGAGATGGTCGGGACCGGACAGCAGGCGCTCGATATGGCCGTTGAGTACGCTAAAGAGCGGGTGCAGTTCGGGAAACCCATAGGCAGTTTTCAAGCCGTCAAGCACAAATGTGTGGATATGATGGTCCAGGTCGAAAACGCGCGCTCACTGACCTATTACGCAGCCTGGACGGTCGATGAGAATGTGGACGAAGCGTCCCAGGCCGTGCCCATGGCCAAGGCGTATTGCAGCGATATGTGTAAAACGGTGACCAGTGAGGCCATTCAGGTCCACGGTGGTATCGGGTTTACCTGGGAGCACGATATGCACCTCTTTTATCGGCGCGGCCTGGCGTCCGAAGCCGCCTTCGGCAGTGCCCCGACGCACCGTGAAGTGGTGGCGCAGACGCTGGATTTATAGGGGCACGGCTCGCCTTGCCCTGTCCCCCTCACCCCAGCCCTCTCCCTCCAGGGGAGAGGGAGCAGCCCTTTTATAGAGGCAAGGTTCGCTTCACACCATGACTCCGGCTCTGATCCTCCATGGTGGTGCCGGAGCTGTGACGCCATCAGCACTGCAAGCCGAGCGTCGATCAGGATTGACGGCCGCTTTTAAGGCAGGCTGGGGTATTCTTGTTCGGGGCGGGACTGCCCTCGATGCGGTTGTGCAAGCTACCGTGACCCTCGAAGATCATCCTCTCTTCAACGCCGGCCTTGGCTCGTGTCTGACAGAAGACGGGACCGTCGAAGTTGACGCCTCCCTCATGGATGGTTCGACATTTCAGACTGGTGCCGTGGGAGCGGCCAGGAACATCAAGAACGCCATCCGCCTTGCTCGGGAGGTCATGGCAGACGGGCGACACGTGTTCCTAGTCGGCCAGGGTGCGGAACGATTCGCACGCGAGCACGGACTGCCGCAAGCTGCGGCAGACGAACTGATTACCCCCCGTCAACACCAGCGTTGGCAGGCCCTTCGCCTAGGCTCAGGACAGGCGCAACGGACCAACGGCGAACCCGGTACGGTGGGGGCGGTTGCCTTGGATTCGTCGGGCAGGCTGGCGGCGGCAACCTCAACCGGCGGCGTGATGGGCAAGCGCTCCGGTCGTGTGGGTGACTCCGCTGTCATTGGGGCCGGGACGTATGCGGACAGCGCAATGGGCGCCTGCTCGGCAACGGGCGATGGCGAGCAGATTATTCGGGCGACCCTGGCCCGCACGGCGGTGGAATTGCTGCGCGGCGGCAAAGACCCCGCACAGGCCGCTCGTACCGCTCTCGCTCACCTCACCCACCAGACACGAGGCGAAGCCGGTCTGATTCTGCTTGATCCCTTTGGCCGGAGGGGTGTGGCGTATACTACGGAGTCGATGAGTGTGGCATTTCGGGCTGAGGGACGTCTTGTAGTGCGGGTGTAACGGAGGTCCTCCTGACCGCCTCTGGCATTTTTGGGCGCACTAAGGATAAGATGCTCCGTCACACGGCATGAACCAAGAAGAACTCGGAAGAAAGGGGAGTAGAGTCTATGGCAAAGGTTGATGGTAATTCATTAGTTGTCAAATCGCTCAAAGACGAGGGCGTGGATACTGTTTTCTACATCACTGGCGGACCGATGGTCGATGTGGCCTCCAAATGCATTGAGATTGGATTTAACTCGGTCGATGTGCGCCACGAGCAGGGGGCTTCCATGGCGGCCCATGCCTATAGTCGGGTGCTGGGCAAGCCGGGAGTGTGCTTTGCCGCCTCCGGCCCTGGCGTTACGAATCTGATCACCGGTGTGGGCAATGCCTATCTGGACGCCGTTCCGGTCGTTGCTCTGGGCGGAGCGAGTGCCATTTCCCAGGACGGCATGGGCGCGTTCCAGGAGATGGATCAGGTCGGCATGTTCAAGCCGATCACCAAAATGTCCGAGCGGGTCAAAGACGCGCGTCGCATTCCGGAAATCATCAATAAAGCCTTTCGCGTGGCCACCAGCGGCCAGCCGGGTCCGGTCTATGTCGATCTGCCGGGCGATGTGCTCTACCGGGTGGTTGAAGAAGAGGAAGTCACGTTTCCCAAACGGCCCCATCAGGTCCCGCGGGTGGGCGGTGATCCGGCCTTGGTCAAGGAGGCGGTGGCGTTGCTGAAGGCGGCTGAGAGGCCTCTGGTGATTACCGGCACCGGCATCATCTGGTCGGGCGCAATGCAGGAACTCCAGGAGTTTGTTGAAACGACCGGCATTCCCTTTTACACCACCCCACAGGGGCGTGGCGTCATTCCTGAGGATCATGCCCTGAGCTTTCTGGGCGCGCGCAACCGGGCCTGGAAAGAGGCCGATGTGGTGCTGGTTGTCGGCACGCGCTTCAATTTCATTCTGGGTTTTGGACAGGCGCCGCGTTTTGCGGAAGATGTCAAGATGATTCAGGTCGATATCGCGGACGAAGAGATCGGCCGCAACCGCGCGGTTGATGTCGGGATCGTGGGTGACGCCAAGGTGGTCTTACGCCAACTGATCGACGAGGCCAGCGACTCTTTCCAGGGCCGGGACGAACTGGCCTGGATCGATACGCTGCGCGGCTATGACCAACGCTCTCAGGAAAAGATGAGTGCCATCATGCAGGCGGACACCTCGCCCATGCACCCCCTCCGCTTGTGCAAGGAGGTCCGGGACTTTATGGACCGCGACGCCATTATTGTCGTCGACGGCCACGAGATTCTCAACTTTGCGCGGCAATCGGTGCCGACCAACGCTCCCGGCCACCGGGTCAACGCCGGCCCGAACGGCTGTATGGGCGTGGCCGTGCCGTTCGGACTGGGCGCAAAAGTGGCCAAACCGGACACCCAGGTCATTGTCCTCAGCGGAGACGGTTCGTTTGGTATGAACGGCATGGAAATCGATACCATGGTCCGCAAGAACATTCCGGCCATCATCGTCATCAGCAATAATGGCGGCTGGGCTGGCGCGGGGGTGATGAACGCCGGACGCGACCTGGGCTTCAGCCGGTATGATGAGATGGCCAAGGTGTTCGGGGCGCACGGCGAGTTTGTCGAAAGGCCAGAGGATATTCGGCCGGCACTCGAACGCGCGGTCGCCTCGGGCAAGCCGGCAGTGGTCAACGTGGTGACCGACCCCAGCGCGCGGTCGTCAACCCAGTCGTTTGCCGCCTACCGGGCAATTTAACTCTCGGGTTCACTCTCGGGGTCAGAGGGCGGGCCGTTCAGGCCCGCCCTGGTCTGCACTCCCTGCCGGGACGGTCCGCACATGTCCGACATCGAAGAAATCTTGACCTTCTGGTTTGACGAAGTCCGGGACGAGCCGGCCTATTTTGAAGAATACGCCCCGCGCTGGTTTGTCCAGAATGCCGACTTCGACCGGCAGATCGTCCAGCGTTTCCAGGCCGATTATGAGCTGGCCGCTCAAGGTCAACTCACCCACTGGACGGAGACGGCGCGGGGCGGACTAGCGCTTATCCTGGTCCTGGATCAGTTTCCCCGCAATATGTTCCGCAACGACCCGCGCGCCTTTGCGACCGACCCGCTGGCATGGCAGATAGCAAAGCAAATGATCGCTGCGGGGTTTGACCGGCAGTTGCGTCTGATCGAACGCTATTTCGTATACGTCCCGTTTATGCATAGCGAGGATCGTACACATCAGCAGCGCTCGGTCATGCTCTTTCAGCAGTTGGCCGAAGAGCGCGCCTATTTTGATACCTCCTATGCGGTCAGACATCAGGAGGTGATAGACCGCTTCGGTCGGTTTCCCCACCGCAACACCGTCCTGGGCCGGGCTTCAACACCGGCGGAATTAGAGTTTCTCAAGCAGTTCGGCTCTTCATTTTAGACTGTGGCCTTCTGTAGCGTGCCGGGTACGGGGTGTAGCCTTTTCTCCGCAGGCTGGATATCCTGCCCGTCTGGTATCCATACATAGTCATCGTGAGGAGTTGAAACGCATGGGGGAAGCCATACACGCAATTGTCATCAACAGGGTTGAGAAGAAAATCTCGTCCGAGCTGAAAGAAATCACGCTGGACGATCTGCCAGCCGGGGATGTGACCGTCAACGTCGCCTATTCCACGCTGAACTACAAAGACGGCCTGGCCGTCACCGGGACCGCGCCCATTGCGCGCACCTACCCCATGATTGGCGGGATCGACTTGGCCGGGACGGTCGAGGCGTCGAGTTCGCCAGCCTATCAGCCTGGAGATAAGGTCTTGATCACCGGCTGGGAACTCAGCATGAGCCACGGCGGTGGCTATGCCCAGAAACAGCGGGTCAAATCCGAATGGCTGACGCGCGTGCCTGACGCCTTCAGCCTCAAACAAGCCATGGCCGTGGGCACGGCCGGCTATACGGCCATGCTCTGTATCCTGGACCTGGAGCGCATGGGCGTAACACCCGGAGAGAAAGAGGTGATTGTGACCGGGGCCGCGGGCGGCGTCGGTAGCGTAGCGGTCGCCGTGCTATCCCAGCTTGGTTACAAAGTGGCGGCATCAACCGGACGACCGGAACTGAGCGACTATCTCACCGGTCTGGGCGCCTCGACCATTGTTGAACGGGCCGAACTCGCCGAGCCCTCGGGCCGCCCGCTGGACGCCGAGCGCTGGGCGGGCGGTGTCGACTCCGTGGGCGGACAGACCTTGGCCTCGGTTCTGCGGGGGACCTGTTACGGCGGGGCGGTGGCGGCCTGTGGTCTGGCCGGCGGGGCTGATCTGCCGACCTCGGTTCTGCCATTCATTCTGCGGAACGTCAGTTTGATCGGGGTGGACTCCGTAATGTGTCCCAACCCCAAACGGCAAACGGCCTGGGACCGTCTCGCCCAGGACCTGCCGCTGGAAAGGCTGGACGCCATGACCGTGGTGGAACCCATGTCCAAAGTGTTGGAGCTGGCCCCGCAGATTTTACGCGGACAGGTCCGTGGCCGCGTGGTCATTGATGTGAATGCCTGAGTTCGACGGGAAAAGGTAGTAACTTGGCCGTGACTGGTACGAACAACGGCGCCGCCGAAGAACATCTCAGCCTCCCGGCCCGAGACCTTCACTTCCCCACCAACCGCTCCATGGGAGAGCTATTCATCCGGGATGGAGTGCATCGCGCGGATGACTATGCCTTCTGGGAGCCGATTGGTCGGGCGCAGGGGAGTTTTTCTATCCCCGCGGGTAAAGAACTCCGGCTCAACGTCAACCCGCAGGCGTCTACCGATCTTTCGCCATTTCGCGCTATCCCTGGGCACGCCATTCAATACCTGCAACTCTCGGCCTCGCGGATAAATAATGACAGCCTGGCCCATCTGGCCCATCTGACCGGGCTGCGCGTGCTGTGGCTATACGATACACGCATCAGTGACGCCGGCCTAGTCCATCTGCAAAGCCTGAGCGGGCTGCGGGTGCTCAATCTGCGCAGCACGCTGGCCAGTCGCGGTGGCATCGACGCGCTTCAGGCAAAGCTGCCCAAGTGCGAGTTTCGCCGGCCGTGGTAAAGGGGAGGCCCTTTGTCGGATTACGCTACGCTAATCCGACCTGTGTTTTCGTCCAACCGACCTAGGATTGTTCCATCTCAACCAACTCCAGCACGGTTCCGTCCGGGTCTTTGAAACACACAAAGCGTGCGCTGGGCGCGTCGGGAGGATCGAGCAGGACGGGCTCGGAGATAAATTCGACTCCGTTCTCCTTCAGGGTTTGGACATCGGCATCAAGATTCGCGCTGAGCAGAGCAATCCGAGCGATACCGAGATGGTACAGATGCGGGTACGGCGGGTCGTTGTCTCGGGGTTCTTTCCATTCCAAGAGATCGATAAGCGGTGTGGTGGGAGAGCCTTCTAACTGGAGCAAGGCACCCCGTACAAGATACGGCGGCATGCCGACCGCGGCCGCCACTTCTGGGGTGTTCCGCTCCGGCACTTCCCACATGACCTTGAACCCGAGCAGTTCGTAAAACTGACGCGAACGCTCATAATCACGACAGTTGACATTGACGTGCATCATTCCCGAGATGTGCATAACAGCCTCCTCGCTCTATAGGGCGTCTTTCGAGGACAATGGTCTGTATGAAAAAGAGGACAACTCTCGGAAACCAAGTCGGGCTTCCGAGAGTAGAGAGAACTTACTTGCCGGTATAGCCGGGGTTGGTAGGACTATCGAGCCAGTCGCGCCGTTTCTCGTACGGTAGATCAATATAGGTCTGCATGGCCAGCAGGCCGTCGTCGGACAGCATGGTCTCCAGAAAGGCCGAGCTTTCTATGTCGAGTCCGGCGGCGAGGTGGGTATCGTTGCCGGCGTAGACCGAGTGCTTGGCGCGGGCGACGGCAATCGGCGGGAAATTCGCAATCTCACGGGCGATTTCCGTGGCGCGGGCGAGCGCGTCATCGGCCACTTCGTGGACCAGACCGAAATGGAGCGCCTCGTCGGGCGGGACCACGCGAGAGCGAATCACAAACTCAAGCGCACGTCCGATCCCGATCAGCCGCGACAGGCGCTGGGTGCCGCTGCCGCCGGGAAGAATGCCGAGTTTGACTTCCGGAAACCCATACCGATAGTCACCCTTCTGGCCGATACGCAGGTCGCACGACAGGCTGAGTTCAAACCCCCCGCCCATGGTGTCTCCGTTCATGGCAACGATAATCGCCTTGGGCAGCTCGCTCAAATTCTTCAGCATGGCATGATAGGCCGCGGTGAGTGAGGTGCCGGCCTGACGCATGGCTTCCCGGTCCTTGGCCAAATCAACCAGTTCTTCCACGCTGTAGTGGGTAATGAACTTGCCCTCCATCGCGCCGGTCAACACGACGGCCCGGATAGCAGGGTCGCGCCAGTCCTCAATCAGCTTCCACAATTCTTGGGTGCCTTCCGCACAGAAATAATTCATCGGTGGGTTATGGTATTTTGCGATTACGACCCCGTCGCTCTGTTCAGTCTGCCAATAGCTCATATGCGTGTCCTCTTCTCTGTCTAAACTAGCCACTTGGAAACCCACCCCGGCGCTAACGCGCCACTCCTCCGAGGAGGGGATGGGGGAAGGGAAAAAAAGAGCCCACCGGGGTGCGATGGGCTCGTATGCTGTATCAACGCGAGTATCGCTGGTCAGCGCCGGCGCTTAGCGGTCTGCCTTTCGGGACTTAATTGTCACGATCTTTTTCTCGGCGTCCTGAGCGGTTTCCCAGGCATCGTGCTTGGTAGCACAGCACATCAGCACCCTGACCAGGGTGTCTTTATGCTCGACGCCAGTCTCGTCCTGACAGGGACCACAGGACCAGAGATCCTCTTTAATGTCGCCGATTTCTCCACCAATCACTTGTGGCATAGTCACCTCCTGTTTTTTCTTTTCTTATAGCGCAAGAGCTATTATAAGGTCCAGGGGTTGATATCCAGGCAAGGCCGTGCAACTCAATACGCAGAGACATATCCACAAAGGAGGATGCCAGAATGGGTACAACGGTCGTTCTGCTGGAAGTACAGGTCAAACCTGAATGCGTGCAAGAGGTGAAAGACTATCTGAAAGAGGCATTACCGGATACGCGCGCCTACGATGGCTGCCAGAGTATTGATATCTACGGCAATCTCGACGAGTCGAACAACCTCGTGTTCTACGAACGCTGGGATTCCCGCGAGCACTATCAGAAATATCTGAATTGGCGGACCGAGAGAGGCGATTTTGAGAACCTCAGCTCAAAGCTGGCCAGTCCGGCGAGTATTCGGTATTACGACCGCATTGATGTATAGCGCGTCCTGCCCTGATTTGGATTTTGAGACAGGCCGGCTTTGCCGGCCTTTTTTTGTTAATCAGTAATAAGAAATAGACACTACGTATTAATAGGGGTACAGAATTTATCTTTACATTACAAGGACTTATATATATCTGGTTGTGAATCGATTTCTTAATTCACAGGTTTTTCTCGTGCCAAGTAAGAAAACGTTTCATAGTAACATCATAGAGCGTACGAGGAGCGTCAACGGGTAAATCGAGTTGTTCCTTTACTCGTTTTGCTAAGTCCTTATGTGTCCAAGGATAGAGTTGATACTTGAGAATCAAGACAAACCCTCCTTCTTGTCGGACTTCCTCCATCCAATGGGCGGGAAACATTCTAACGACAAATACCGGACGAATACCTAAATACTTGCAGAGTCTGATTTTGATCGTCAGTTCGTCATGGTTCATATAACCGAGTGTGTTCTTAACTTCGATACCGTAGGCCACGCCATCCTTCTCGAAAATGAAATCTAGATCGTGACCAGACTCCTCCCATTCTTTGTCACGAAACCTATTAACGTTACGTCCCTTCATAACAAACTGAGATCGCGCGAATCCTTCGAGGATCATACTTTCGCCGTGGAGCCTAAGCGCAGCCCCGATATTCGGGTCGGCATATTCTTCCACAAGCGTGACAAGACGGGAGGCGCTCCGACGGTAATATCGGAAGGAGCGATGCCATAGTAGCATAATCGACCCGCCTGTTTTGATCCCTCTTTTCTCTCGTCTTATAAGCCCCTGTGCCTCTAAGTCTCGTAATGCACGGTTCGTGATCCAATGGAAATAGCTTCCTTCATTCTGTACTTCGAGCTGCCGAGAGAAAAAAACCGCTTCTCGGTTCTTATCGAAGAAATCGCTAAGCCGTGCTCGTGCGTCACGTTCCTTTGGGTCGGGGGGACGATGTGGGTAATTGTCTGGATCAGGAGAGAAATCTTGGTAATCTGCCAATGAGATCGTATCCCAGCATATCACCGGCCTTCTTCCCGCTCACGCACGACCGTCGAACGGACGGCTGCCTGGGGGTCAGAAGGGCGTAGGAGATCCCAAAAGTCTTCCGGTAAGGGTTTTTCCCCACGCCTCACAAGACCGGCTTTCTCCATGTCTTGCAGGTGCTCGGGGAGAGATACTTGACTGGGGGGAAGCAAACGTGCGACCGGGCGACCGTACTCGGTGATGATCACTTCTTCGCCAGCTTTGACCTGACGCAAATACGCACTGAGCGACGTTTTGAGCTTGGATATGGTTGTGGTCTGCATTGTGATCTCTATTGGAAGTGTATTTTGGTCAGAATAAACTGATTCTTTTATCGTGCCAAGGGTGAGGCGCGGAAGAGGTTGGAAGCCCAACTGAGTAGAGATTCCCAGCCTCCCTAGACAGTCGCCGTCTACGTCAGATACGTAACCGGACGGAACAAGAAACATGACACTTTGGCACGATCCTGTTGCTTTCCTGCAACGAGAACGGATATCGAGCAATACACAAAGGAGGCTCTATGACGCAGAAACCGGCCATCGCCCTGGTCGCCGTTGCCGGGCGAAGAAAACAAACCCTGGACGTGGCAACCCAAATTGAAAAGGAAGGCTTCAGCGGTATTTACTGTCAGAGTGTCGGCGACTGTATTGGCCTGTGCGAGGCCCTGGCCTTTGCCACCAACGAGATTCCGTTCGGGACCAGCATTGCCAATATGTATACCCGTCATCCGTATGATTTTGCCCAAACTGCGGCTCTTATTCATGAGGTCTCGGGCGGACGCTTCCGTTTTGGCGTGGGTGTGAGTCACGGTCCGATGCTGAACCGCCTGAAGGTAAAGGCCGGCAAGCCACTGGCCGATATGCGCCAATTTGTCTCCGACCTGCACGCCAGCGTTGGCCGAAAGGATGCGCTGCCGCCCATTGTCCTGGCCACCTTACGCAAGGCCATGGTCAAACTGTCGGCCGAGATTTCTCAGGGCGCGGTCTGGGCCAATGCTGCCCGGTCGCATATGGCCACGTCGCTGAGCTTCCTGCCGCAGGAAAAAATGCAGGATGACGGGTTTTTTGTCGGTAATATGATCCCGACCATTATTTCGGACGATAAAGAGGCGGCCGCGAAGGTCCATCGCCGGACCCTCAGCACCTATGTCCGCTTGCCCAACTATCAGCAGTATTGGATCGAAGCCGGCTATGAAGAGGAAATGCAGGCCATCCAGCAGGCCATCGTCAATAAGGAAGACGAGAAGATTCCGTCCCTCATGTCCGACCGCTGGCTGAGCCAGGTCACCCTGTACGGCAGTGTGTCCGAGGTCAGAGCCGGCGTCGAAGCCTGGTATGACACCGGCCTCAAGACGCCTATTCTGGTGCCCTCATCAGCCAACGGCAACCAAATGGTCGCCTTGCAGGAGGTGATGGCGGCGTTTCGGTAGGGGGGTGGAGTAAGCAGCCGTTCTCTTAACGAGGTCCCCCGGCTGCCTCTCTCGTATGTTCACGACGCGAGGAATGCAACAATCCGTGGGTTGATTTCGGCTGGCCTTTCCAGGTGCAGGAAATGTCCAAGCCCCAGATAGATTTCTTTTTCCAGGCCCTGGGTGAACAAATGGTCTATGGCGTTGAAGGCGGCAAGACGGCCTGGCCGGTCTCGTGTGCCATGCAGGGCAAGCGTCGGAACCGTGGTGGGGGCGACCATCTTCTCCTGGAGGGACTGTAGGGCCGGGTCTCGATTATCGGGATGAAACGTATGCCGGTAGTAATTGAGCGCAGCGGTCACCACCCCCGGCTGCCGAAAGGTCTCTTTCACGCTGGCCATGATCTCTGCCGGAATGTCGTACTCGGGCGAGGCGTCCTGCCACCAGCGCTCGATAAAGGCAAAATCGTGGGCCGAGACCGCCTGTTCGGCGAACGGCATCTGAAAAAAGTAGGCGTGCCAGCCGCCTTTGATCATGTCGTAGTCCGAGGCCAAGGCACCCAGCATGGCCCCCGGATGCGCGACCGCAAGGACGACAATTTTCTGTATCCGCCCCGGCGCGAGGGCGGCCGCTCCAAAGGTCGCAAACGCGCCCCAGTCATGCCCCACGATACACGCCCGCTCGGCTCCCAAAGCCGGAATCAACGCAACCGCATCTTGCGCGAGCAGGACCGATTGATAGCGTCCGTCCGCTGGGGCAGACGTTGGGGCATAGCCTCGCATGAACGGCGCGACGGCATGAAAACCCGCCTCGGCCAGGGCCGGTAAGAGGGTACGATAGGTATAGGCATTATCCGGAAAGCCGTGCAAACACAGGACGAGCGGTCCGCGACCGGCTTCGAGGCAGTGAAAGTGGATGCCGTTTGCCGTGACTGTGCGTGTGTGAAACTCCATACTTTTCTCTCCGTTCTACGATTCTGGGCTCCCGCTTGAGGAAAAAGCAACATGCCGTTACGCGTCCTCTGCACTCAGCGGCTGACGTGTCCGCGCGGTCTTTTTCCAGCGCTCTCGAACAATCCTGAGCGCCGCCTCAAACGGTGGACAGCGCGAGCGTTTGCTCCGCGAGAGCACCAGTTTGGTATTCTTCCGAATATGCTGGCTGACAAAGGCAAAGGATTTCTCGGTCCCAAGTCCCCGGATATCGGCCAGCGCGGCCAGGACCCCGCCGCCGTTTGAGACAAAATCGGGCACGACGCCAACCCCGCGCCGGGACAGGCGGTTCGCAATCGAGGGTCGAAACGGAATGTTTGCCGCCGGGACAACCAGTTTGGCCTGAATCCGGTCAACGTTCTTCGCATGAATGACATCCGGGCGGGCACCGGGAATGAGGATATCAACCGGCAGCGTAAAGAGCGCGCGCCGAGAGAGCAGTCTCCCACCTCGATAGTGCCGGACGGCCTCATCTCCATACTCTTGGCGCAGCTCCAAGAGCCGCTCGACATCCAGACCCTTCGGGTCATGACGGGTACCGGCCAGAGTTGAGACGGCCACCACCCGGGCTCCCGCCCGGATAAAGAAACGAGCCGCCCCGCCCCCAACCTTGCCGAACCCCTCAACGGCAACCGTAGCGCCTCGTATCGGCAGTTGAAAAGCCTTGGCCGCCACCAGGGCTGACTCAACCACGCCAAAGCCCGTCAATTGGTCTTCAAGCGGCAATCCCGCAAACTGTTTGATCCGCAACCCACTATAGCGCCGCTTCCCCGCCGCGTTCCGTAGCGGCAGAAAGTCGTCGTCCGACGTCCCCATGTCCGCGCCGGGATAATAGGTCCGCTTTTCATACAGGGGCTGAAGAACCTGGAGGAACGCGTCCAGAACCGCCTGGCGGTCCTGGGTTGCCGGGTCGTACCAGATGCCGGCTTTTGCGCCCCCGGCCGGAAATTCGAGCATCAGATATTTATACGTCATGGCCCGAGCCAGGCGGATCATCTCTTCAACCGACAGGTCGGGGAGCATCCGCACGCCACCCGCACTCATGCCAAAAGCAGTGGTGTCAATGACAATCACCGCTCGCATCTGACTGGCCGGATCATAAAAGGAGAGAATCCGTTCCGGGCCTGTCGCGTCCTGATACCGGGAGAAGGGAAATGATGGCTGGGTACGCATAATGGCCCGAGGTTTCATGCCTCCCCGTAGAGGTCAATGGGGCGAATAAATATGACGCTAGGGTGCCCGAAACCCCTTTCCTGTTCTGATACAATAAACCAAGCCAATGAACATGGAGGGGAGGGGAGTCACATGCCAAAAACAAACGGAACACTCGGTTTTTTTGAGAACGTGAACCGGAGTTTCGATAGAGCGGCCCGATTCCTGACCTACCCGGAGGGCCTGCTCAAGCAGGTACGCACCTGTAACAGCGTGTATACCGTGCATTTCCCCATCAAAACGCAGCACGGATACGAAGTGATCTCCGGCTGGCGGGTGCAGCACAGCCACCACAAAGCGCCGTGTAAGGGCGGCATTCGGTATGCGCCGGAGGTGAGTGAACATGAGGTCAAGGCGCTGGCCGCATTGATGACGTATAAATGCGCCCTGGTTGACGTCCCGTTCGGAGGTGCCAAGGGCGGGGTCCAGATCGATCCGAATCGCTATACGCCTGACGAAATAGAGCGGATCACGCGGCGCTATACGGCCGAACTGATCAAGAAGAATTTCATTGGTCCCGGCGTTGATGTCCCGGCTCCCGACTATGGCACCGGCGGCCGTGAGATGGCCTGGATCTTTGATACCTATGCGTCGTTTTATCCCGGCCAGATCGATGCCACGGCCTGTGTGACCGGAAAACCCATCACCCAAGGGGGAATACAGGGCCGGGTCGAGGCAACCGGGCGCGGGGTGTATTTCGGGCTGCGCGAAGCGTGTGAGCAGGCTGAAGACATGAAACGGATCGGCCTGAGTCCGGGCCTGGCGGACAAGACGGTCATTGTGCAGGGACTCGGCAATGTGGGCTACCACGCAGCAAAATTCTGCCGGGAGGGCGGTTGTCGGATTGTCGGTATCGCCGAGTATGAGGGCGGGATTTATAATCCTCGGGGGCTCGATGTGGACGCGGTCCTCGCCCACCGGCGAGAGACGCGCTCCATTCTCGATTTCCCGGGGGCGGAGAACATCCGGCCTTCTTCCGACACGCTGGAACGGGAGTGTGACATCCTGATCCCGGCCGCCCTCGAAAACCAGATTACCGAGGCGAATGCCCCCCGCATTCAGGCCAAAATTGTTGCCGAGGCCGCCAACGGCCCGGTCACCGCCCAGGCTGAGGACATCTTATCCGCCAGGGGCGTGTGGATCATTCCCGATGTGTATCTGAACGCCGGTGGGGTGACGGTCTCGTATTTTGAGTGGCTGAAGAATCTGTCGCATGTCAACCTGGGTCGCATGGGCAAGCGCTTTGAGCAATCCGCCTTTGACAGGATTCTCCACACGGTTGAACGCCTGACGGACACCTGGCTCCCGGAGGCGGAGCGCCGGTCAATCGTGCATGGTGCGGATGAAATCGATCTGGTGAATTCGGGGCTGGAGGAAACCATGATTACCGCCTATCATCAGATCTACGAAGAGTGGAAAGGGGATGCACGGATACCCGACCTGCGTACGGCCGCCTTTATCAGCGCGATGAAAAAAATTGCCGTATCGTATATGGAACTCGGCATTTTTCCCTAACGGAGAGCCGGTCAACCACCATGAGGCGTGTCTACACTGCTCACGACCCGACTGAAGCGCATCTGGTCAAGGGTCTACTCGAAGCCGAGGGCATCGAAGCGATTGTCCAGGGCGAGCACCTATTTCCTCTCCGTGGCAGCCTGCCAGTCACCGCTGACACCAATCCTTCCGTGTGGGTGGCGAACGATATGGACTTTGACCAGGGTCGGGCGATTGCCCAAGCCTACGACCACGGTGCTCGGGCTGGCCAGAAAGGTGCTCCACCCTGGTCCTGTCCACGCTGCGGGGAAAATCTGGAAGGCCAGTTTACCGCCTGCTGGAAATGTGGAGCGACCCGGCCCCCGGCGTAGCACAGGGGCCGACGTTATTTTGCCAACCCCACGGTCTCCATCCGGGTGGGCTTCATGACAACCAGAACCCGGGGCTCCGTTTTCATGCGTTCAAGATATTTCGCGCCGCCTTCCTCGCCCTGATATTTCACCAGGATTTTCCGGGTGTCCTCCCAAATATCCTGCTCGCGGATTTCGACTTTGCCCTCAGCCGTGACATAGCCGAAGCCGGTGACATCATCGATGCACAGGCTCATGCGAGTGTCGCGGACCAGGTTTTTATATTTGGCGCGCTCGGTGGTAATGGAGACGATAAATTGCTCGCCGTCCCACACAAACCAGACTGGAGTAAGCTGGGGTGTGCCATTGGCGCGAATCGTGGCCATGGTGGCATTCCGACTTTCGGCCAGAAAGCTCTCAACGGTCCGCTTGTCCTCCTGAGCCCACACCGCGCCGGTCAGGCCGAGGGTAAGGATGGCCCCCCATACGACAGTCCTGTACGTAGTGTTCCGCATCGTCGTGCTCCTTTCGTGTGCGACACATAGCAGAGAACGGGCGGCAGGAGTAGTTCCACGCCGCGCGGCAGAACAGCCGACTAGGTGATGACCTTGCGCCACACGGTGGCCAGCCAGGGCTGTTGTTGGCGCGGTTTTCCGGGTGGACGGTAGTAATGCGTGACTTCTTGAAAATTTGCATCCGCGAGCAACCGTTGCCACGTCTCAAACGTGTAAAAGCTGCCGTAGCGATGGTCTTGCCAGAATTCTTGGTCATTGCCGCGCGGATTGGAGCTGAACAGGACACCGTTCGGTTTGAGCGTCTCCCAAAGCTGTCCGAGAATGCGCGGCAACTCCTGGCTCGGAATATGAAAGAGTGCGGCGTTGGCAAAAATGCCGTCAAAGCGCTCGGACGGGAGTCTCAGATCGAGAAAATCCTGATGCCACACCTCGCAGCCCGTCTGGCGTCTGGCCATTTCAACAAAGCGTTCCGCGCCGTCCAGGCCAACGGCCTCGTGGCCCAGGTCGCGAAAGGCTGCCAGGTCACGGCCTGGGCCGCAGCCGAAGTCGAGGATGGAATATGGACCGTCTCCCGCTATATGATCGAGCAGGGCGGCTCGGTTCTGGCTGACATCGTGGCCTTGCGTCCCACGCCAGAACGCTTCCGCAAACCGTTCATAAAAATCCAGGGTCGTACGAGCGGTCTGCCTGACTTCTTCAGGGCTCAGGTGTGCGAATTGTTTCATATCGGGTCGAGTATTCCTGGTAGCACAGGTCTCTGCGTCCTGTCTTGGCCATCTGGACTACTGCCCGCTTGTGAGGGATTTCTTTCCACCCTTCTTTTTGACACAATGCGCTCCTGTCTCAGGGACACGCTATGCCGCATATTATTGGTACTGCCGGACATATTGACCACGGCAAGACCTCATTGCTCAAGGCCCTGACCGGTCACGATACCGACCGGCTCAAAGAGGAAAAGGAACGGGGCATCTCCATTGATCTCGGTTTTGCCTATCTGGATTTGCCGGGCGGCGAGCGGGCCGGGATTGTTGATGTGCCTGGTCACGAGCGTTTTATCCGCAATATGCTGGCCGGCGCCCAAGGCATAGACTTGGTGCTGTTTACCGTTGCCGCGGACGATGGCGTGATGCCCCAAACCGAGGAGCATTTCGATTTTCTCCACCTGCTGGGCGTGCAGAAGGGCCTCTTCGTTATTACCAAAGCCGATATGGTGGGTCCCGAGCGGATTGAAGAGGTCCGGGAAGAAATCGAAATTCTGACGATTGACACCATTTTTGAAGACGCGCCCATCCTGCTGGTCTCGTCTGTGACCGGCCAGGGTCTGGACAGCCTGCAACAGGAGATTGCGCGGCAGCTTGAATCCTATAGCCGGCCTTCTCAGCCCGGCTACTTTCGGCTGCCGGTCGACCGGGTCTTTACGCTCAAGGGTCACGGGGTTGTTGTGACCGGGACCGCGCTGGCCGGAACGGTCCGTGAAGGTGAGACCGTGCGGGTGCTTCCGACGCAAAGCGAAGCGCGCGTGCGCTCGCTCCAGGTCCACGGGGAGGACAGGTCCGAAGCGCATTGGGGACAGCGGGTTGCGCTGAATCTGGTCGGACTGGATAAGGCGGATATGGCTCGTGGCCATGTCGTGTGTCATCCCCAAGTCCGCATGACGACCACCCGTTTTGATGCCAGCGTTGAAATTCGGCCGAGCGCGGGACGTGAGGTTGTGAACCACGAGCGGGTGCGCATTCATCTTGGCACGGCAGAAGTCATCGGGAAAATCATCGTGCTTGGTGGGCGTGAGGTCTTGCCGCCGAAATCGACGGCCCTGTGTCAAATTGTCGCCCAGGAGCCCTTGGTTGCCCTGCGCGGGGACCACTTCGTGCTGCGAAATCAAACAGCACAGGGGACCTTGGGAGGCGGGGTGGTGATCAATCCTTTTGCCCAACGCCACCGTAAGGCGGAGACACAGGTTACGGAACGCTTGTATGCCCTGCAAACCCGAGACCTACGCGAGGCCTGCCACGCCTATCTGGAAATCTGCCCGCAGTTTGCCGTCCGGTTGGACGAGATTTACCACGGGGTGAACGCCCGCGAAGAGGAAATTACTGCCCTGCTTGCAGACGATGCGGCGATTCTGCCTTTTCCCGATGCCCAGCATCCCGAAGCCTATTCCATTGCGACAAAGTGGCAGCGGTTGGTTGCTGCCGTCGAAAAGATGCTGGCCGTCTTTCACGCCCAGACCCCGCTGGCTCAGGGGATGGAAATGGAGTCGGTGCGGAGCCAATTGCCGTTTAGCCTGACCCCCAAGATTTTTCGGGTTGTGGCTGAACGGCTTATTGCGGAGGGGATTGTCGTTCGCCACGAGAGCCTGCTGCGTCTGCCGTCCCACACTGTCTCGTTAAGCCAGGAAGAGCAGGCCATCGCCGCTCGACTCGAACGGCTCGTGCAAGACGGACGATTCACCCCACCGGACACGAAGGGGCTGGCGGAGTTACTACAACTTCCTCGTAAGCGGCTGAACGATTTCTTAGGGGTGCTTGAGTCACGGGGCGCGCTGGTCAAAATTACACCGGATTTCTACATCAGTGGCACAGTGCTAGGTCAAGCGCAGGCGACATTGACTGACTATGTGGCGTCCCACGGAGACATTACCGCGGCCATATTCCGCGACCTGCTCGGTATTAGCCGAAAAACTGCCATTCCTCTGCTGGAATACTTCGACCGCAGCGGCCTCACGGTCCGGGTCGGTGATGTGCGCAAGCTGCGGAAAACCTAGGAGAAAAGATCTCTTGGGCTGTGTATGGAACGAATGGACGCTCGGAGGAGAGCGCTCAGGGAGGGAGGGGGAATGCCATGACCGCAAATTCCTTTACCGTCATGGCATTCCAGTAAGCAAGAAGGCTCACTCAAGAGCCCGTGCCCCAATCAGGGCCTATCCACAACCACATCCACAACCACCACATGTTCACAGGGTAAACGAATTAGAAATATATTTCAAGCTCTGGATTAAATTTTTATTCTAACCAGCTACAAAAAAAGAAAAATAGATATTGTTTCATGATAGAAAGCCTACGGGGCTGGGTGTAAAAGGTCCGAGCAGTGTCTGCTTAACTCTATTCCGGTAGCTTGTGCGATACGAACTTTTTCTGAGCCTGCGTTATCTTCGAGCCAGACGGCGCGAGGTCTTTATCTCGTTAATCACCATGATTTCCATGGTTGGAGTCATGATTGGCGTGATGACGCTGAACATCGTCTTGGCGGTAATGACGGGATTTGAAGAAGATTTACGAGACCGCATTCTGGGCTTTAATCCGCACGTCGTGATTTCCAGCTTGCAGGGTTTTGTGGACGGATATACGGATGTCGTTGACGCGGTGAGTCAGGTGCCCGATGTGGTGGCCGTGGCACCGTTTGTTTACGGTCAGGTGATGGTCAGTGCGGGACAGAGTGTGTCTGGCTCGCTTGTGCGTGGAGTCGACCCCTCGTTGGCCAGTGCGGTGGTCGATATTGATGCGCATCTATCTTTTGGTGAAGTCGACCAGCTCGGCCAAAAACAGGAATTGACGTTTCAGACTGAGGAAACAGTCCAAACGGTTCATCTCTCCGGTGTGCTCGTCGGGCATGAGCTGGCGCGTCAAATTGGCGTCTTTGTGGGCGACCCGATCAATATCATTTCTCCGCTGAGCACCACCCCCGGTCCCCTTGGCGTTGTCCCCAGGGTCAAGCGCTTTGTGATTGTCGGGGTGTTTGACGCGGGCATGTTTGAATACGATAGCGCCTTGATCTATATGTCGCTCGCCGATGCGCAACAGTTTTTTACCCTGGGCGAACAGGTGACCGGTATTGAGGTAAAGGTCCGCGATGTGTATCAAGCCCAAACGGTCGCCCGCGAGTTAGAAGGCGTGTTGGGATTCCCCTATACGACCCGAGACTGGACCGAGGTGAACAGCAATATTTTTGCCGCGCTGAAACTTGAAAAGGTTGTCTACTTTATCGTGCTCCTGCTCATCGTCCTGGTTGCCGCGTTCAATATCATTGCCACGCTGATCATGGTGGTCATGGAAAAACGTAAGGATATCGCGGTGTTGAAGTCCATGGGAGCAACGGGTAACGCCCTCAGTCGCGTCTTTATCTATAAAGGGCTCATCATCGGCGTTGTCGGAACGCTGATGGGCACGCTGCTGGGTTGGGTCGGCTGTTGGCTGCTGGACCGCTATGAGTTCATCGAACTCCCGAAAGACGTTTTCTATGTTTCGACCCTGCCGGTGAAAATGTATGCGGAGAATTTTTTCATTGTTGGGGTCGCGTCTGTGATTATCTGTTTGCTCGCCACCATCTATCCCGCGCGTCAGGCCGCGCGATTGGCGCCGGTCGAGGTCATTCGCTACGAGTAAGGAACGGACCGCTGAGAAATGGCATATCTCCTCCAGGCAACGCAGCTCAGCAAACAGTACGGAGAAGGGGAACACGCGGTTCGTGTGCTGGAAAAATTGGACCTCGCCCTGCGGCCGGCCGAACGGACTGCTATCATTGGAGAATCCGGAGTGGGGAAGAGTACGCTGCTGCATATTCTGGGTACACTCGACCGGCCTACCTCAGGACAGGTCACGCTCGACGGTCAAGACCTGTTCAGCCTGCCCGAAGGAGAACAGGCCGCCTTACGCAACCGAGAGATTGGATTTGTCTTTCAACTGCATCATCTCCTGCCGGATTTTAGTGCTCTTGAGAATGTGATGATGCCAGGACTGATCGCCGGACTGAGCCAGGAGGGGTCCCGGACCCGTGCCGCTCAGATATTGGAGCGGGTCGGTCTGTCTGCCCGGCTGAGCCACCGGCCGGGAGAATTGTCCGGGGGAGAACAGCAACGGGTAGCGGTTGCGCGTGCCCTGGTCCTGGAGCCTCGGCTGGTACTGGCCGACGAGCCGACCGGCAATCTTGACCCCGAGACCGGCGAGGGGGTACTGCGCTTGCTGCTCGCGTTGAATCAGGCCATGGGCGTGGCCATGATTGTTGTCACGCATAGCGAAAAACTTGCCGCAGCGATGGATCGGACACTGCGACTCAAACATGGCATACTCACCGAGGTAGACCAAGGAGACGGGACATCCTGACCGGAGCTATAGCAGGGACGCGTGTGCGGGGGAGGGGCTATGGTCAAGGTGCTTCCGGTGCGAAAATTCTAGCGTTCGCCACTTCCTCCCCGGCTCCTTTCAGGGAAGGTAGGAAGGGGATTGCTGCCTTTACAATGTGAGGTGATTTTGGTAGGGGGAAGGGCGGTCTCAAAGGCAGACACGACACACATGGCTCGCACATTTCTCGCAATCACCAGCATATGTCTGTTCATTTGCTCCGGGCTTCTGGGAGTTGTATCTCCTGCCCTGGCTGACGACGCCGAACTCTCGGAAGATCATATTCCCGACACCCTTCCTGACGATGTCTTTGAAGTGGATGAATTTGAAGCCGAGACATTGCTTGAAGAAGAGGGAATCGAAGACGGTGACGCATCCGAGGTCGAAGTAGTCGAAGCGGACGAACCGGAAGACGACCCATTCGAATCCGCTCAGCCCGAGGAGCCGGCCGACATTGTCGATACCATTGTGATTGGCGGCAACGACCGTGTGGAGGAAGAGGCGATCCGCATTCGGACCTCTGCTCTGCCTGGTACCGCGTTGAATCGGGATACGGTTGATGCGGATATCCGGTCCATTTATGACATGGGATTCTTCCATAATGTGGAAGCGCGGTTCGAGCGAGAAGACGGCCGTAACGTCTTGACGTATTGGGTCAGTGAGCGGCCACTCATTCGCGAAGTCCTCTTCGAAGGAAATAAGAAGCTCGACAAAGAAGCGCTTGAGGTCGCGCTGAAAATTCATCCTCGCACCATTCTCAACCCCGTCCGCATCAGGCGGGGGATAGAAGACGCCAAAAAAGCCTATGAAGAAAAAGGGTATTTAGACACCGATATCTCGTATCGGGCCGAGCAGTTCGGTCCGGGAGAAGCCACGGTGACCTTTACGATCGAGGAACAGAAGCCGACCGGTATCGCTCAAATCCATTTTGAGGGGAATGAGACGTTTGAAGATGCCCGGCTGCAATCCATTATGGCGACTCGCAAGAAGAGTTTTTTATCTCGCTTCACGAGCATGGGGACGCTCAACCGAGAGGCGCTCAAGACGGACACGGAGCGGATTACCGCCTATTACTACGATAACGGTTATATCAACGTCAAAGTCGATGAGCCGAAAATCGAACGCCACGATGACGGCATGCATGTGACCATTCGGATCGACGAGGGTGAGCAATATACCCTTGGCGAAGTGCATATTGTCGGTGATTTCCCCGGGAGTGAAGACCAGGCCCTGCGGGCGGTTGCCCTGGAAGAAGGCGAGGTCTTTAAGGCCAGTAATCTCCGGGAAGATGTCTTTCGGTTGACCGGCTATTTCAGCAACCACGGTTTTGCTTTTGTGAACGTTGAGCCGGAAACCCAGGTCGAGCAGGACGACAGCGTCGTCAACATCTCTTATCGGGTTGATAAGGGGCCGGAAGTCTATGTCGACCGGATTGATATTGCGGGCAATACCAAAACGCGTGACAAAGTCATTCGGCGAGAACTGCGCATTGCCGAGCAGAGCAAGTTCAACGCCACCAGAATAGAGCACAGCCGTGCCCGGGTCCAGCGACTCGGGTTTTTCCAGGATGTGAATATTGCGACGCGCCGGGGCGCACGGAGCGATCTGCTCAATGTGTTGGTCGATGTCAAGGAGACCCAAACCGGAGCCTTCAGTATTGGGGCCGGATTTAATACCGCGACCAGTCTCATCGGTTCCGCCCGTATTCAGGAAATGAATCTCTTTGGGTATGGCCATCAGTTTGTGATTAGCGGCAGTCTGGGCAGCCGGTACCGGAACTCCACCCTCAGTTGGACGGATCCCTATTTTCTGGATACCCATCTGACCTTGGGGACGGAGATCTTCGACTGGCGCTTTGCGTTTGAGGATTTTGACAGGGCCGGGACGGGCGGTGGGGTACGGCTCTTCTATCCCATTGACGAATTAGGGCTCAAAACCCTGTGGGGCTTTCCCCTGGATGATGTGGATATTGGTATGCAATACCAGTGGGAAAAATCCAAGATCAGCAATTTTGAACCGATCGCTCCCGATGCGGTCCGGGCCGAAAAGGGGGCCCAAACCACAAGCAGAATTACCCCAACCTTTCGGCGCAATACCCTCAACAACCCCATGGATCCGACCGCCGGCTCCTATCAACAAATCACTTTCAGTCAGGCCGGTCTTGGGGGAGATGCGACGTATAGCAAGGCTGAACTTCAGGCTCAGTTCTTCTTCCCGGTCTATCGCAACCCACGCTTCGGGCAATTGACCTGGATGTCGAATAACTTCTTTGGGTATGGGGTGGGTGATATTGATTTTACGGATGAACCCGTTATCGGCGGGGAGGCTGAAAAAATCCTGGAGGACGACCTCCCGCTGTTTGACCGCTACTTCCCCGGTGGACTGCACTCCATCCGGGGGTTTGGCGAACGGAGTTTAGGGCCGCGTCGGCCTGTCACGGTTTTGATTAATGATAGGGAGGCGCCCAACGGGATACGCGCAGAAACGTATCATCGGCCGATTGGCGGCAGCCAACAGCTGACGTTCCAGAATGAGCTGCGTTTTCCGATCGTCAAACAACTGAACCTGAGGGGCGCGGTCTTTAGCGATATCGGCAACGCCTTTACGGCTGAACAAGGCGTTGACCTTGGGGATCTGCGTTATTCGGTTGGGGCCGGGATCCGCTGGAAGTCGCCGTTCGGACCCATCCGGATCGATCTTGCCAAAGCGCTCAATGCGAAAAAAAATGAGCGGACCAGCAATATTCACTTTTCGTTCGGTGGCTCAAGGGGTGGTATTGGCGGCGGACGAGGCCGGTATGGTGGGTTTTATTAATCCAAAGGTGTGACCCGCAGCGCTGTGTGTCCGTCTCTACGCCTAGGGAGACGTTTGGATCAAGCACTCTAACAATGGAGAGAGATATGTATTGGAAAAAAATCGTTTGTATCGCCGTGAGTCTTGGTTTTCTCCTCTTCCCCGACAGTGGTGAAGGGGCTGACGACATTCGGGTCGGCTATGTGGACCTCCAGATCGCGCTGAACACGTCGAGCGCCGGAAAAAAAGCGAAAGACACGTTTAAGGCCGAAGTGGGCCGGATGGAACGAAAGCTCGAAAAGCGCCGGGAAAAAGTCGAAAAGCTCAAGGAGGAGCTTGAGAAAAAAGCTCTCTTACTCCGGGACGATGAACGGATCGCGTTGCAGCGAGACTACCGCCAGGAGCTGCGCGACTTTGAACGGCTGTATAAAGACTCCCAAGAGGAGCTCAAGATCAGAGACCGCGAACTGACCGCGCGTATCCTGGTCGAACTCCGTCAAGTCGTCAACGACCTTGGCGAACAGGGGAGTTATTCGGTTATTCTCGAAGGCAATAACACGGTTGTGCTGTACGGCTCAAAAAGCATTGATCTGACTGAGTCGGTCATCGAAGCCTATAATAAAAGGGGCACCAAGATCTCTTTTAAAAACTAAGAGACGGCTGTGTGCTCACCGTCACATGGATCATCCCACTGTCGCTTCTGTTCTCCCCCATCGCTACCCGTTCCTCCTCGTTGACCGGGTGGTGGAAATCTCAGCCGGGAAACGTATCGTCGCACTCAAAAACGTGACGATCAACGAGCCTTTCTTTGTCGGGCACTTCCCCGACCGACCGCTGATGCCCGGCGTGCTCATCTGCGAAGCCGTTGTCCAGGCTGGTGGTGTGCTGGCGCGTTCGTCCGTCGATCCTTCCGCGGAGACCGCTGTTCCTCCCCAGTTGCCGGCCCAGTCGCCGCACCGGCTCGCGATGTTGACCGGGCTCGACCGTGTTCGCTTTCGACGCCAAGTTATTCCTGGCGATCAACTGCTGATAGAAGTGGAAATCCTGCGCCGTCGCGGCACGTTCTGGAAAATGCAGGGGACTGCTCGGGTTGATGGGCAGGTCGCGGCGGAACTCGCATTCACGGTTGTTGATGTGGACTCGGAAAGCGAGACGCCGGCGTGAGTACCGAGACCGCGATCCATCCGTCGGCGGTGATCGCGCCCGGCGCGGAGCTTGATCACGGGGTCCAAGTCGGACCTTATGCGGTGATTGGCCCGCAGGTTCGTATTGGCCGGGATTCCAGTATCGGGCCGCATAGCGTGATTGAGGGGTGCACGACGATTGGGTGCGAGAACACCATTTTTCAATTCGCGAGCGTCGGGGCCATCCCGCAGGATAAGAAATATCAGGGGGAGGACAGCAGTCTCACCATTGGTGATTGCAACACCATCCGCGAATTTGCCACCTTAAATATCGGTACTACCGGCGGCGGGATGGTAACGCGGATCGGGAATGATAATCTCTTCATGGTCTACTCTCATGTGGGCCACGACTGTCAGATCGGAAACCATGTGATTCTGGCGAATTGTGCGACCCTGGCCGGCCACGTCATACTCGAAGATTATGTTGGCGTGGGTGGGCTGGCCGCTATCCATCAGTTTACGCGTATTGGGGAGTCGGCCTACCTCGGTGGGGGGGCGATGGTCTCTCTTGATGTGCCGCCGTACTGCATGGCCCAGGGAGATCGGGCCCGTCTGTTTGGTCTGAATCTCATCGGACTCAAACGGCGCGGGTTCAGCGAGGAACAACTGAGCGCCCTCAAAAAAGCCTATCGGACGTTTTTCGCCGAGGGACTGACGCCCAAAGAGGCGGCCGACCGCACCCGCCAGGAACAGGCGGCATCGCCCGAGGCCGTTCATTTGGCGGAGTTCATTGCCAACTCACGGCGGGGCATTTGTCGTCCACGGCGGAATGCCGGCCAAGAGGGTGAGGATGATCTTGGCTAACCGCGTGGTGGCCCTCTAGCGAGCGTCCGCATCCATGACGCGTCTTGGTCTCATTGCAGGCAATGGACAATTCCCGCTTCTCTTCTGCGCGGCGGCCCGTGCAGAGGGGGTTGAGGTCATTGCCGTCGCTCACCAGGGGGAAACGCCTCAGGCCATTCACGACCACGCGTCCCACGTCACCTGGGTGCGGGTCGGGGAACTCGGAAAAATTATTACCACCTTCCACGAGGCAGAGGTGACCCAGGCCGTTATGGCTGGGGGTATCTATAAAACGGGTGCCATGACCCAGATACAGCCCGATGCATGCGGGCTGGCTTTCATTAGCAAACTGCCGAGTCTGAAGGATGACGTGATCCTGCGTGGGGTGGCACAGGAACTTGAAGACGAGGGGATTACGATTGTCGAATCCACCCGCTTCCTCTCATCTCTTGTGCCCCAAGAAGGTGTATTGACCCGCGCTGAGCCGGATGCGCAGCAGTGGCAGGATATCCGGCTCGGGGTTGCGGTGGCAAAAGAGATCGGTCGCTGGGATATCGGACAGAGTGTCGTCGTCAAGCGTGGGACGGTCCTGGCGGTCGAAGGCGTTGAGGGCACAAACGCCGCCATTCGGCGCGGTGGCGCATTGGGCGGGGAAGGCAGTATTGTGGTGAAAGTCAGTAAGCCCCAACAGGATTTGCGCTTTGACGTTCCAGCCGTTGGACCCGATACCATCGCGGTCATGCACGAGGTCAAGGCTGCCGTTTTAGCCATCGAGGCTGGCAAGACGCTCATGCTGGAGCGCTCGACACTGCTGGAGCGTGCCCAGGAAATGGGAATCCGGGTGGCTGCGGTGGGAGCGCAAACTGTGGAAGAGGCGACTGAATAAATCATGAATAAACGATGTGTCATGCTGTCCATTATCGTTTCCCTTCTCCTGACCGGTGGGGCAACACGCATGGTCTGGGCGGGGATTCGGGCTACACTGGAGATTCCGGGCGAGGACCAGTTTGTGAGTGGCGTCATGCCCATTTCCGGCTGGGCGTTTGCGGTCTCTGACGATCCCGACAATCCGGTTGCACTGCCCGTTACCATTCAGCTTTCCATTGACGGCCAGGACTCTGGGGAGATTCCCTGTTGTGTGGATCGAGGAGATGTTCAAGAAGAGTATGGCGAGCACGCGCTCAGGAGCGGCTTTGGACAGGTGTTTAACTTCGGTCTGCTCGAAGGCATTGGGGAAGGAGATGAGGAGAGGGGAAAGGATCAGGCAAAGGGGAGACATAGGGTTCGCATTGAGGTATCTGCCGAGGGCGTTGCGAGTAAAATTATTGAGCGCACCGTAACCGTGGTCCGACCGGGTGGCTATGAATTCCTTGAGCGTCCGAGTTTGATCGGCTCTACCAGCCCCGAGATTAACACCGAAGCACAAGAAATCATGTTCCATAATGTCACTTTTCGTGACTCCACTCCCGAGAGTGATGAAACCAAGTCCGGCGAACTCTGGGTAGCTTGGCAGCCCAATATCCAGGGACTCGGTGTTGTCGGCTCGCGGACGCTATCGACTGGAACCGAAACGCCTCCAGACGGCCTGGAGATACCAAGCCCGGATGATGATAGCGCGATTACTGCGGTCCTTGAAAATCCACCGGGACAGACTGTTCATACTCAGGTTACAGCCGGGGGTATTGGAATGATTTCCGGTTGGGCGTTTACCAGAAATCCCGATGCTGAGATTGATCGTGTTTCGCTGCGGATAGACGGCGATACCCCGACCGAGGTTGGGGAGGAAATTCTGTGTTGCTCGGACCGGCTTGATGTCAAGGACGCTTTCCCCGCAGTGGCTCCACCGAATACCGGTTTTGGCGGCCTCATCAATTTTAATCTGATTCCCAGCGGCGCACGGACGATTGGCGTCGAAATCCGGGACACTGCGGACCCGGCTGAGACCCGGATTTTCGATCACGAAGTCTCCGTGGTCCGCCTGGGAGACGCCGAGTTGCTCGAAGAGTTCGAGCTGACCGAAGAGAGCAGTGTAACGGTAACCGGCTCATTATTGACCCTTCAGGATGTGGATATCAAGGCCAAGGGCGAGGATGAAACAATAACGGTGGACGCCGGATTTCTCTGGAGCGAGAGCTGCCAGTGTTTTCTGCCCTGGCCCCTGTGTGGCAATGGTGGGCGAGATGTTGGAGAGGAATGTGACAGAGAGGCGCTTGGCGAACTGAGCTGTCAGACGCTTGGGTTTGGTGAGGGCGACCTGAGTTGTTTCAGGGACGAGGAGACCGACCACGACTTCTGCCTGCTTGATACGAGCGCCTGCGGGGAGGAGACAGGAGCCAGGGCCTATATAACCCTGGTGAATGAAAACGCCGTGGCGGTCATCAGTACCAGCACAAATACCGTTATTGACACCGATCCCGAGGCGGACGGGGTGCAGCACATTCCGGTTGGTGACCGCCCACGCGGCATCGCGATCAGCCCGGACGGGCAGGAAGCTTATGTGGCGAATGCCGGAGACAATACGGTCTCCGTTATCAACACGGCCACCAAGACCGTCGTGGCGACGATCCCGGTTGGCGATGAGCCGCAGGGGGTTGCCTTTGCTCCGGATGGAGCCACCGCCTATGTGACGAATATTGAGGACAATACTGTTTCTGTCATTGATACCGCCACACGGACCCAGACAACCACCATCGCGGTGGGCCGGCGTCCGCAGTCCATTGCCATTGCCGTCACTCCTAATGGGCTACGAGCCTATGTGCCGAACTTTGACGATGACACCGTCACCGTGATTGACCTGACGACGCATACTCCCCTGCCTGACCCGCTTGTGGTGGGAGAGGGACCGCTCGGGGTCGCGGCCAGCGTGGACGGGACGCGCGTCTATGTGACGAATTTCGGTGCAACTGATACCGATAAGGGCGATGACAATGGAGATACGGTTTCCTTTATCGATACAAAAGAAAACAAAGTCATTGATACCAACCCTGACGAGGACGGAGTGCAGCATCTGCAAGTCGGGGTGCAGCCTGCCGGGGTAGCCGTGATACCGGAAACGGCACTGGAACTGGTAAAAAGAGAGCTGAGGGTGGATGCTTTTGTCGCAAACTTCCTCGACGCAACCGTATCGGTGATAACGGAGGCGGACATTAATCCGGAGCTCAGCACCCCGTCTTTTAATGTGGCTTTTAATCCGCGCTTCAACGCGGTGAATAACGAACCGTACGGTATTGCGATTACGCCAAACGGCCTGCGAGGCTATACGACGTTGTTCGGCTCCCGGAAGGACGAGGGCGAGGTCGTCCAGGTCTTCAGTACGCTCGGCCAACAAGTCGTCGCCACGATTGAGGTCGGGAAGAAACCGTTTGCCATCGCCATTGGCCCGCAATAGGGGCTATCCACGAGTTGACGCCTACCGGAGAACATGGCACTATTTCTGTCCTAGCAGACCGACCCAACCTCCATTCGTTCGATACCGTGGGGCCGTAGCTCAGTTGGGAGAGCGCTTGAATGGCATTCAAGAGGTCGTGAGTTCAATTCTCATCGGCTCCACTTCTCTCCTTTCCTCTCGCAGCACACCAAGCCGGTTCTCGGCTGATACTCTCCTGTCAGAATCGGACGGCGGACGTATATGTTGCCGTTACCCTCCTTCACCTCTGATACGTTCTCGTGCAATGAATAGGGGAAAAGGAGCCGGAGAGGGGGAAAGCAATAGTGCACACCCGCGTCTTGATCGCTAACCGTGGCGAAATCGCCATTCGCATTGCTAAATCAGCAACGGCCTTGGGCCTGGAATCGGTCGGGGTGTATCCGGCTATTGATGCGCTTTCGCTACATACCCGCTGTATGACGGAAAGTCATGAGATCGGTACGGCGGCGGACGCTGTTGCGGCATATTTGAACGCGGACATGCTCGTCCAGACCGCCAAATCCCGCGGGTGTGACTGTCTACACCCTGGCTATGGTTTCTTGTCCGAAAACGCCGCTTTTGCTGCGTTGTGCGCCGCCGAGGGAGTCACGTTTATCGGTCCGTCGCCGGAGACGCTGGCCTTATTCGGCGATAAAGTCAGAGCGCGGACGCTTGCCGAGTCGCTGGACATTCCCGTTGTGCCCGGTAGCGCCAAACCCATCGAGTCCGCGCGGGAAGCAGAAAAGCTGGCCCACGATCTTGGATATCCGGTGATGCTCAAGGCCGCAGCCGGGGGTGGGGGGCGCGGTATGCGGGTCGTCGAGAGAGCCGAGCAGATGGCCGAGGCCTTTGAGCGCTGTTGCAGCGAAGCCCAGGCCGCATTCGGTGACGGAGCCGTCTTTCTCGAAAGGCTGATCGCCCGGCCCAGGCACATCGAGGTCCAAATTCTGGCGGATTCATCTGGCAATGTGGTCCATCTGCACGAACGCGACTGCTCGGTCCAATTGCGCCACCAGAAGGTCGTTGAGGTGGCCCCCGCTCCGGGGCTGGATCCCACGCTGCGAGAGCAGATGCTTACCGCTGCGATCACCCTGGTGAAGGCGGCCGCGTATGTGAATGCCGGCACGGTCGAGTTCCTGGTCTCGCCCGAGACCGGCGAGTATTTTTTTATTGAATGTAATCCGCGGATTCAGGTTGAGCATACGGTTACCGAACAGGTCACCGGTATTGATTTGGTCGAGGCCCAGTTTCGTATCGCCGCGGGTGAAACGCTCGCTTCGCTCGGTCTTGGTGACCAGCACGCAGTCGGTACACCGCGCGGTTTTGCCGTGCAGGCGCGTGTCGTTGCCGCGAGTACGGGGCGCATTACGGCCTATAAGGAACCCTCGGGCGCGGGCGTTCGGGTGGATGGGTGTGGCTATCTGGGCTATGCCCCACCGCCACAGTTCGACCCCTTGCTGGCGAAACTCATCTGTACGTCCGGTTCTTACGCCGCCGCAATGACACGCACGCGGCAGACGCTGGATGAGTTCCATCTTGGTGGTCTGCGCACCAATTTGCACCAACTGTGCGCCATCCTCGCCCATCCGTCCGTTCGGGCCGGCGATGCCAGAACATCATTATTGGCAGAGACCCCGGAGCTGAGCTCTGCGTCTTTCTCCGCGGCGGAAGGCAGCGCGCTTGCCTTGCTGGAGCAGCAGGCTGCCAGGCTGGGCGTGACGGCTCCGGGACCGGTTGCCGTGCCGACTGCACGCCTGCCGGCCCTGGAGGTGGCCGAGGGCCAGGAATCCGTGCAGTGCCCACTGGAGAGCTCTGTGGTGGAGGTCCGTGTACGGGTGGGTGATAGGGTGTCGCCCGGTGACACGCTGCTGGTCGTGAGTGCCATGAAGATGGAAACCCTGGTCACGGCAGGATGTGCCGGTGTCATAGCGGCACTGCAACCGCTCCGGGCCGGGGACACCGTCGCCGCAGGACAGGTGGTGGCGGTCGTGTCTCCGTCGCACGCCGTTACCCCTCAAGCGAAAGAGAGTACACAGCCCTGGAAGGCCGTACTGGAAGAGGTCGCGCTCCTCCGGAAATTTGCCAAACAGCGCTTGGAGCCCGGCTCCGACGACCCCGGCGTGGTGCGCCAACGCTCTCGCGGCAAGCTGACCTGCCGGGAGCGGGTTGAGCTGTTGCTGGACGAGGGCTCCTTTCGGGAGGTCGGCAGTGTCGCGGGTTTTGCGTCCTATGATGAAGATGGGGCCATCGTGGGGTTTACCCCGGCAAACAGTGTTGGTGGCTGGGGGAAAATAGACCGGCGGGGTGTCGTGGTATGCGCCGATGATTTCACGTCTCGGGGAGGCCATGCCGATGGGGCGATCGCTGCAAAGAGCGGCTATCTGGACCGCCTGGCAACGGAAATGCGTCTGCCCTCGATACGGCTGCTGGACGGCTCGTCCGGTGGGGGCAGTGTCGCAGCTATGGTGCCAGCCCAGAAAAAAGAGGGGGAGAGCAGCGCCAAGGAAAGCGCGGGCGCCATCAAAGCCGGCAGGCCGCGGGTGGCAGGTGGGGGCGGATCGTATCTACCCGGGCACCTGGGCAGCAGCATGTACGCCGAGCAACTCGCGACCATACCGGTGGTCAATCTGCTGCTCGGCAGCGTGGTCGGCATTGGCGCGGCCAAGGCCGTCCTGGGCCACTTCTCGGTCATGGTGCGTGATATCGCCCAGCTCTTTGTCGCCGGACCGCCGGTTGTCTCGCATGCCATGGGCTACGATATCACCAAGGAGGAACTCGGCGGCTGGCATATTCACTGTACGAATGGTGCGGTAGACAATCTGGCAGAATCCGAAGAAGAAGCCATGGCAATGACCCGGACGTTTCTGTCCTATCTACCCTCCAGCGTATACGAGGTTCCGCCCGTACACGCGGCCAGCGCGAATGATCCGATCGACCGGCGTGAAGAGGGGCTGGCGACCCTCATCGCCAGAAAACGGACCACGACCTTTGACATTCGGCAGGCCATCAGGTTAATGGCCGACCGGGATTCTTTTTTTGAGATCGGTCCCTTGTGGGGGACCGATCAGGTGACCGGGTTCGTGAGATTCAACGGTTATCCTCTGGGGGTGATTGCCTCTGACAGCCAGCATGCCAACGGTGGTGCGCTCACCGCCGACGGCTGCGACAAGCTGACGCGCCACCTGGATTTGTGCGATCTGTTTCATCTGCCGCTCTTGAACCTGGTCGATAACCCCGGCTTCGCGGTCGGCCTGGAGCACGAGAAAACGGGCACGATTCGCAAAGGGGCCGAATGGATGATTGCCTTCGCCCAGGTCCGTGTCCCCATCTTTACCGTTCTGATGCGCCGCAGCTTTGGCGTTGCCGGGAATAATTATGCCACCCCGCGCTCGGAACCCTCGATGCGTGTCACCTGGCCGGCTGCGGATGTCGGCGGGATTCCACCCGAAGGCGGCATCGAAGCGGCCTATAAACGGCAGTTGGCAGAAGCGGACGATCCAGTCGCCTTCCGTGCGGAACTCAATGCCCGGATCGAGAGCGTGCGGGGACCGCTCGGCCCGTTAAACAAATTCCAGATCGAAGAAATGATCGACCCCAGGGATACCCGTCGCTATATCTGTGAGTGGGTGGAAACCGCGTATCAAGTGGTATCTCAGCCGACGCGACTCGTGCCCAGGGCCTTGCAGTTTCGGCCATAGGTGGCTAGGCAGCCGCCCCGCTCGAACTTGCCGAAACCCGGTCCGCCCTATAGACAGAAGCAGACCGCAGCAGGTGAGCGTGGAGGACAGACGATGAGCCAGCAGACACCGGCCGCCGACCCGAGGTCGCAACCCGATAGCGAGTCCGGACAACGACCCCTGACCGGCCAGGAATTCCTTGACAGCCTGCGGGACGACCGAGAGGTCTGGATCTATGGCGAGCGCGTCAAAGACGTCACTCAGCACCCGGCCTTTCGGAATTCCGCCCGCATGCTGGCGCGTATGTATGATGCCCTGCACGACCCGCAGAAAGCACCGACGCTCAGCACGCCGACAGATACCGGGAACGGCGGGTTCACGCATAAGTTTTACAAGGTACCGAAGAGCACGGAGGATCTGGTCGGCAGCCGGGACGCCATTGCCGAGTGGGCGCGCATCTCCTACGGCTGGATGGGGCGCTCGCCGGACTACAAAGCCAGCTTGACCGGCACCCTGGGCGCCAACGCCGAGTTCTATGCGCCGTATCAGGACAATGCCTTACGCTGGTATCGTCACACCCAGGAGCGCTGCCTGTTTCTCAACCATGCCCTGGTGAACCCGCCGGTTGATAAGACCAAGTCTCCGGACGACGTCGAAGATGTCTATGTGCGGGTGGAAAAAGAAACCGACGCGGGGGTCATTGTCAGCGGCGCCAAGGTGGTCGCGACCGGCTCCGCCCTGACGCACCATAATTTCATCGGCTTCTACGGGCCGACGCCTCTGGGCAAACCCGAGATGGCGCTGTTTGCCATGATTCCCATGCAGAGTGCCGGCGTAAAGCTGATCTGTCGCCCGTCGTATGAATTGCACGCCGCTACCATGGGGAGTCCGTTCGACTATCCGCTGTCTTCCCGTCTGGATGAGAACGATGCCATTCTGGTGTTGGACAAGGTCCTCATCCCCTGGGAGAATCTGTTTGTCTACCGCGACCTGGATAAGGCCAACACCTTTTTCCCCGGCTCAGGTTTTATCCCGCGCTTTACCCTGCATGGCTGCACCCGTTTCGCGGTTAAGCTGGACTTTCTGGCCGGGGTCTTGCTGAAAGCCATAGAGGCGATTGGCATACAGGACCAGCGCAGCGCCCAGGTGCAGGTCGGTGAGGTGCTGGCCTGGCGACATATGTTTTGGGGCCTGACCGAGGCCATGACCAAGACCCCCGACCAATGGGTCAATGGTGCCCTCCAGCCCAACACGGAATACGGCCTGGCCTACCGCGTCCTGGCCCCGGTTGCCTACCCCCGTATCAAAGAGATTATCGAGCAAACCATTTCAAGCGGCCTGATCTATCTCAACTCACATGTGAAAGACTTCAAAACGCCGGAGCTCCAGCCCTATCTGGAGAAGTATTTACGCGGCTCCAACGATTATGATGCGCTGGAGCGCGTCAAGCTGCTCAAGATTTTATGGGATGCCGTCGGGACCGAGTTTGGTGGGCGGCACGAACTGTACGAACGCAACTACGCCGGCAACTACGAGAATATTAAGCTCGAAAACCTGCCCGCGGCCATAGCCATGGGCCGCGCGGATCAACTCAAATCATTTGTCGAGCAGTGTATGGCGGAATACGATATCGACGGCTGGACCGTCCCGGACCTGATCAACCCGGACGATGTGAACCGGCTGAAGTAACAGATACTTCAGTGGCCCTGAAAAGTCTCTAGCGTTGATAGCCGAGCACGGGTTCCGCTAGCACACCAGTCAGAATAATACGCGTGACCGTCCGAATATGCCGCTCGACTGCTTCTTCGGAGAAGGGGTCGGGACCGCCGATCTTCTCGGCAAAGGCAGTCTCAAATCAGTTTATAGAACTGGATGGCGCTTTCGGCCAGAACCTGCCGCCTGATTTTCTCAGGTAGTTTCTCTGCAATCATAGCCGGGGCGCCAGGAAAGAACCCATCAGGATGCGGATAATCAGTGGCCCAGAGTATCTTGTTTGGCCCCAGATATTCAGCAAGATACGGCAGGCTTCTCTCAACTGGCTCGAAAGAAATCCAGCACTGTCGCTGGAAATACTCGCTCGGTTTCATCCGCAGCCCGGAGTCGTCGAACACGTCACCGTCTTGAAAGTGGCGATCCATGCGGTCCAGCCACCCGGCAATCCAGCCTCCACCCGACTCGAGAAAGGCAATCCGCACTTTCGGGAAGCGCTCGCAGACACCACCCCAGATCACGCTCAAGCAGCCGATCATCATCTCCATGGTGTGCGACACAATATGTTTCGCACCATGACTCTTGACACGATCAACGCCCATAGCTGGCATCGCCCCAGGCCCTTCGTGGACACCAGTGCCTTCGTGCAGACCAATAGCAAAGTCGAGTTCTTGCGCTTCGGCCCAGAACGGTTCGTAGTCCGGATGGTCAAGCGAACGGCCAAGATAGGGATCGGGGCGGACAAAGCCACTCCGCATACCGAGTTCCTTGCGGGCATAGCGCATCTCGGCGATTGCCAGCTCTGCCGACTGCAACGGCAACATCGCCGCGCCAAACAGGCGATCCGGATACGGCTTGCAGTAATCCGCCAGCCAGCGGTTGTAGGCCCGACACAGCGCGGCAGACAATAACGGGTCACTCGCCGCTCCACAGAACAGACCAATGGTGGGATAGAGGACTGCCGCATCAATGCTGTCGATTTCCATGTCCGGGATACGCGCGTGGGGATCAAAGCCCCCCTTCCTGCCCTCGATGTAGCGGATGTCGGTCGGAGCCGCTCCCTGTCGAGCACCGATGGCACCAGCAAATCCTAACCCCTTGGGACCACCCAGCACCTTGCCTTCTATGCGCAACCGCTCTTGTCCGTCGGTATCGACGAAGAGCTGCGGTGCGCGGTCACGGTAGGCTGGGTCAATGTAGTCTTGCCAAAAGTCGGGTGGTTCTAACACGTGACCATCCGCGTCAATAATATTGTAGGTGCGACTCATGGCAGTCCTCCTTTTTGCTGCGATAGCGAAGCTACGCGTTAAAGAACTGTTCTGTCACCTTGTGATGGTGACGGATGAGCAGCTCTTCATCTCCCAAGATGACGTGTTTCTTTGCTCCTGAGGCCAGCATGGACTGGGTTTTCTCAAACGTCCCGCCATCCTCGACCAGTACTCCGTCGACGAACGTGGCCCGGCTGTACTCCTGGCTGAATCGGTGCGCCAGCGTTTTCGCTTTCGGGAAATAGGTCCGGGCTTCCCAGTGGGTACGGTTTTCCGACAGGGGCCACATGGTGTGCATGATAATCCCGCCGTCCGCAACAAAGAGACACATATTGGGGAAATAGATCAATCCCGAGAACGACCAGTCCGGGGAACCGGTTGGATTCACCCCAGCAGGCATGCCCTGTGAAGAGCTGCCCTGTTTTTGCAGGGCCAGCATGCCATATCGCCTTGCCAAGGCTTCAACCGGGGTGGGTTTCCAGTCGAGATTCGCCGGGACCGATATGCGTGCGTGCGGGCCAAACAGCGCCAGTTCATGTACATTCAAATACGGATTGGACGTGCTGGCAAACGCCGCTCCCGTACTTTTGTGATGCAGACTGAAGATATGGTAGACCTCTTGGAAGGCATCTTTACACACCTTCCAATTGGCATTCACGTCGATCTCCCAGGTCGAGCAGCCGGTTGCCATCTCCGCAAACGGATAGCCCTCAAAACTTTCCCCCACTGCTCCGAGATATTCGCGCAGCGTCTCTTTTGGGCGTGGATCGATATTAATAAAAATAAATCCCTCCCAGGTATCAACGGCAACCGGCGTCAGTCCATGCGCGTCCTTCTCGATGCCATAGAAATTCTTTTCGTCCGGGATATGTCGCAAAGCACCATCCAGCCCATACGTCCAACTGTGGTAGCGGCAGGTGAACATCTTGCACGCGCCCTTTGCATTCCACACGACCGGATTGCCGCGGTGCGAGCACATATTGTGAAAGGCGTGCACCCGGCCATCGTGACCGCGGACAATGATGATCGAGGTCCGACACACGGCCAAGTCTTTCACAAAATAGTCGCCGGGCTCGGGAATCTGTTCCACTCGGCCTACATTGAGCCAGACTTTCCGAAAAATATGCTCGCGCTCTTTCTCGAAATACTCGGGTGAGATGTAGGGTTCGATGGGGACCGGTCCAGTTCCCAACTCAGGATACCGCGCGAGCCATTTCCCGTCAGTGGCTCCGTTGGTCTGTGTGGTCATACCCTTGCCCTCCTTTTCTTTGCCCGTGCTCAGCTTCGGGTCGGATAGATATCAATGTTCTCAAGTCGTAACGCATCCAGCCCCTCAGGCACAGGTTCGCCATACATTTCAACCGCCGGAGCAATCTTGGCTAACGACAGAGTGAGATAGAACAGGCTTTGCGCATCGGCCGGGACCTGCTCCAACGGATACTGCTCTAAATGGGCCAGGATTTCATCCATACGCGGCACAATGGCGTGATAAAAGGCAGTGATCTTGGTCATCGGACTCGTCTGGCGTTTGATACTGCGCTCACGGTCCGTGGCCAAAGACCATTCAAGATATGGCTCAAGATCCTGAAACCCCTCCGGCAGTTGACGCTCAGACATTCGGCTGGCTCCCTTTCGATGCGTTCAAAAAACTTTCCGTCACTTTATGATGCTGGCGGATGAGGAGCTCTTCGTCTTGCAGAACGATTTCCTTCTTCGCGCCCGACCTCAGCATTGTTTGGGTGCGCTCCAGCGTACTGGCATCTTCTAACAAGGTGTCGCGGAAGGAAACCTTCCCGTATTCCTGGCTGAATCGGCCCGAGAGCGTTTCCGCTTGGGGGGAATAGGTCCGAATTTCCCAGCGTGTCAGATTTTCCGTTATAGGCCAAAAAATATGGGTCAGATACGTTCCCTTTGACACATAGATAAGGCAGTTCGGAAACAGCGCCAAGCCATCGAAGGACCAGTGCGGATACCCCGTAGGGTTCACACCTGCGGGTAGCTTCTCCGAAGCGCTGTTATTCTGTTGCAGCACCGTCGAGCCAAACCCCTGTACTATGGACTCAACACCGGTGAGTTTCCGGTCCGGGTTTGCGGACAGCGACACCCGGCCATGCGGAGGATAAAGGGTAAAGTCGAGCGCGTTCGCATACGGATTGGCCTTGCTCGCATACACATCCCCAATGATGCGGCGGTGCAGGGTGGAGATATGATACACCTCCTGGAAGGCATCTTTGGCAACCTTCCAGTTGGCCTGCACGTCCGTATGCCAGGAAAAACAGTTGGTCGAGAGGTCCTCAAAGGGATAGCCTTGAATGCTTGTGCGCAGTCCTTCCCCCAAGTACTCCGGCAAGGTCTGTTGAGGGTCGGGGTCCACATTGATAAAGATGAAACCCTCCCAGGTACCGACCGCAACCGGCGTCATACTGAGCGTTTCTCTCTTGAGACCGAAGAAATTGTGTTCATCCGTGATATGGCGGAGCGAGCCATCCAGGGCGTATGTCCAGCCGTGGAACTTGCATGAAAAAGTCTGACACCTGCCCTTGGTGTCCCACACCAGTTGATTGCCGCGGTGCGAGCACATGTTATGGAAGGCGTGGACCTCACCATCCTTGCCACGAACAACCAGAATCGAGGTGTTACAGATGGTAAGGTCGTTGACAAAATAATCCCCAGGCTGAGGAATCTGCTCGACCCGGCCGATATTGAGCCACGTTTTGCGAAAGACCTGGGCGCGTTCTTGCTCGAAATATTCCGGTGAGACATACGGTTCGACCGGGATGGGGCCAGTCCCGAGCTCCGGATAACGGTCGTGCCATTTGTTTTTCCCCAGCGCCATGTGTTTCCCTCCTCTGGCGATGCCCTTCCTTATTTTAATTGTTCGTGATTTTCGACAAAGCGGGTGACATCATACCCATCAACAACACTTGGCTGCCCGTAATTTTCAACCGCCGGGGCGACTTCGGCCAAGGAGAGGGTGAGATGGAATAAGCGCCGCACATCATCCGGAGCATTCTCGGCTGTAAACTGGTCCAAAAACGGCAGAATGTCTTTCATCCGCGAGAATATGGCTTGATAAAACGCGTTGATTTCTTCCATCGGGCTGGCCTGACGCTTCGCACTCCGCTCAGGCTCCGTTGCCAAGGCCCATTCAAGGAATGGGGCAAGGTCTCGGAATTGCTCGGGAAGGAGTTGCGCTGCTGCTAGGCCTGACAGTTTTTCTTCGCTCTTGCTTTCCATTATGGCCTCCTTTCCGTTTTTTCACTTGGGGAAACCGCTTCTCCCCGCGGTCAGCTCTCACCCCCTGGTAATCGCACTCACCCGCGGCGTCAGATTGTGAATCATACTTGGTATCAATCCTTTATTGGTCAGTCCGCACAGACTCGTGTGGGCGGGTGGATCGCTAGTGAGCCTCCACGGGACTGTTGACTGACCCTGGTTCTCTACAGTGGTCGTTAGAGACCTGGAACGATATACCCAGCTCCATAAAGAGGCCGTATAGTATGCGCTAGGGGGACAAAATGCCAAGGCATTTTTTACTCGAAAAAGAAGACCGCATTGCAACACTCACCTTTAATCGACCAGAGAAACGCAACCCATTAAACGAAGACATCCTGCTGGAGCTGGACGCCCTCTTATGCCGGCTCCGGGACGATACCGGGGTTCGGGTGCTTATTTTCACTGGGGCGGGAAACTCCTTCTGCGCAGGCGCAGATTTGTCGCTTACCAAAGGAGTAGATGATCCACACGAGCGCGAAGCGATTTTTCAGGAATTCGCTCCCCGCCGGACACGTTTGACGGAACGCGTCCTGGCAAGCTTGGTCCACCTTGAGCCAATCACGATCGCGGCGGTGAATGGCTATGCGGTTGGGGGAGGCTGGGGGTTGGTACTCGGCTGCGACCTGCGTGTCGCCGTCGAAGGGGCGGAGTTCTGGTTTCCCGAGGTCGATCTTGGGGCCCCGTTGAGTCCGTCTATGGCGACGCTGCTGGCTGCCCAGGTGGGACCGGCACGGGCCAAAGAGATGATGCTGACCTGCTGCCATTACACGGCAAACGAGCTCTTATCCCTGGGGATGCTGAATCAGGTGGTGACGCCGGACAAGCTGATGCCGACGGTCACCGAGCTGGCCCGGAGCCTGGCCGCAAAAAATGCCAACGCACTGATGGTGTCCAAGGCAACCGTGAATGCCGTGCCCCTCCATCGAGCCGTGATTAGGCCAGACCTGCTGCTCGGACGAGACTAGCGCAATTCATGCTTTCGTATAGCCCGTCCCCGCCGTCATTCCGGCGGAAGCCGGAAGGCGTTTCACACCATACGGCCTACTTCGCGTCTTTGTAGCTGAAGCCCAGACCCGCCCGTGCATCGCTCTGGATGCCGTACTGGGGAATAGGGTAGGACAGCCCGTTCTTGGCCAGCCGGGCCAAGCCGTCCAGGGCTTTCGGCAGGTAGTGAGGCGGTATGGCCATCAGCAGCTCATCCTCAAGTACGCCCCCGTAGCGCCGCTCGGCATAGCACGGAATCGAGACGCTCGGCTCCCCGGTCAGCTTGGCCCGTCCCCAGGAGTCGGCGCAGGCCGACTCGCCCACGCTGCCCCACTGCATTTTTCTATAGCCCGTCCATTGCAGGCCGTTGATCAACAGGATCATCTGGGCCGGGGTGGCGTAAATCAGACAGATATCCGGCGGGTTGAGCCGACCCGACACCAGCGGCGAGACCGCCAGGGCCTGATAGCGGCCGTAGGGCACGACATCCATGGCCTGTTGGTGGGCGGCTGAGTCCTGCTCGGTCTCAAACCACACGCCGGCCATGGTTTTGCCGCACCGCCACTCCTCGTCCTGGGGGGCGAGACCCAACACGGCCGAGCACTGGCTGCCGACCAAATCTTTTGCCGTCAGGCCGACAGTCCAATTGAGCCGGGCGGCCTGGGCGACGAGTTGGTCGGCGGTGTGGATATCCTTGGGACGCCGGAGCCGGGGAATCGCTTCCATTTCCTCGACCGAGGTAAACCATTTCATACCGATTGGTGTAGCGCGCAGGTGGAGACGGCGGTTGAGTTCATCGATTAGCGTGGGCCAGTCGTAGCTCGGCTGGTCCTGGGCGGTGGAAGTTGATGGCTGTGTCATAATCTGCCCTCCTGTCGTGTGTGTAGCACGGCCCTGGCGGCCCGGCCACTCGGGCTTGCCCTGAGGTGGCTGAACCGGGACGCCATGACAAGTCCTGCGAGCCGAGTGAGCAGTCATACGAGGACGGCTGATGAGCTAAAGTTTGACGTTTGTCCGGTTTGTCTGATACGAACCTGACGCTTATCCGGTTAGAACAATTTGATAGGGGTGCATGTAAAGCAAGGAGATCGTCATGTCGCAAGTCCAAGTCTCTATCCCCGCCCAGGAAAGTCTGGGCTCCCGTCTCGCATCTCAGAGCCGGGTGGATACCAAGCAGTTGACGCATCCAGGATTTATTTTCAGTGGCGCGCTGATCGCGGTTGCGATTGCGCTCGGCCACTGGTTTTTGCCAGAAGAGCACGTCTTAGAAAGTTTGGGGATTCTCGGGGGAGTGCTCGGAGGCGTCTATGTCGGCATGGGCGTGCTTTCCCCCGAGCCGAAGAAAGAGGCTCTGCAAATCGGTATGGGGGCGCTCGTGACGGGACTCGCCTTTGCGGGCTTATGGGTGAGTCCCGTCTTTTTCGCGCTCGCGTGCTTTACGCATGGCGTGTGGGATGTGATCACCGGGCATCCCAAATGCCTTAATTTTTCCCTTTCCCATTGGTATGTGCCGATGTGTCTGGGCTACGACTTCCTGTTTGGCGTGTTTATCCTCATATGGTGGAGCCTGTAGGCCCTCACCGTGGTGGCTTGGTCCCCAGGTGGTGACGCAGAACACGCTTCTGTCCAGTTACTCTGATACGGAACTGATGCCCGTCTAATTTAGAACAAGGTGACAAGATCGCATGGAAAGCAAGGAGGTCTCAGACATGGCAACGAATCCAACCGAGCGTCAGCAGCGCCTCATCGCTATGGCGGCCGCTCACGCCGACGATTTCAAATTACGGGTGGCCGAGCACGATGCGGACAGCAGCTTTCCGCATGAAAATGTGGCGGCCATGAAAGCGTCGGGCTATACCGCGCTCATCGTACCGGAAGAGCTGGGCGGCGGCGGCGCTACACCGCTGGATATTGCCATGGCCCAGGAACGTCTGGCCTACGGCGACCTGCCCATGGCCATTGCCGTCAATATGCACCACATCGTGGTCTCCATTCTGGCCGACCTGTGGCGGCTCAACCAGAAGGGCGAGGGACCACAGGTGGACGCTCTGGAGCCCATGCTCAAGGCGACAGTGACCGACGGTCTGATTTTCGGAGGACCGGTCAGCGATCCAAAAATGAACAGCTCGGTCGGCTTTGCCGGTATTAACGATACGACTCGTCAGGCGACCAAGGTGGACGGCGGCTACCGGCTGAACGGCAAGAGCGGCTTTGGCACCATGTCCGCAGGGGCCGACTATCTGCTGACGACCGCGCGCTATGAAGACCCTGACAACGGCCCGCAATGCCTGCTGTGCTTCTTTCCGACCACAGCTGAGGGCGTCGAGATTCAGACCAACTGGGATACGATGAGCATCCGTTCTTCGCAGAGCAATGATGTGGTCTGGAACAATGTGTTTGTCTCTGACGATGCCGCGGTGTTACGACCGGCCCAAAGCTGGGACGCCATCGCCGACATTACCGCCTCATGGTGGGTGGCCTCCGGCCCGGCGTGTTATATCGGCCTGGCCCAGGCGGCGCGCGATTACGCGATGAACTGGGTTGCTGGACGGAAACAAGAGCCGTTCGATCAGCCCATGACCCACTATCCGAGCAATCAACTCCTGGCCGCGGAAATGGAAATCGGTCTGCGCTCGGCACGGGCCATGCTGCATCAGTCCGTTGCCGCTCACGAGGACGTCAAGGTGCGCACCCAGGAAGACCTCGTCAATCTGATCTCGTGTTTTCAGTTTGTGATGGAAGCCTGCGTTCAGGTGGTTGATAAAGCCATGCGCATGGTCGGCGGCGCAGCCCTGTTCAAGAAGAACCCCATGGAACAGATGTACCGCGACGTGCGGGCCGCGGTCATCCATCAGCCCTTTGCCGGTATGGAAGGCAAGGCCCTGCTCGGGCGGCGGACCTTCGGCCTGCCGGTGTATACCAGCCCGCGTTTTGTATAAGGAAGGAACGGATATATGGCCGAACCCAATCTGAACCCCCAAGACCTCAAACACGCCCCGCAAGGTCCGCGCATCGTCATTATCGGCGCGGGCATGGCCGGCATCCTGTCCGCTATCAAGTTTCGTGAGGCCGGCTATGACAACTTTGTCATCTATGAGAAGTCAGACGCCCTGGGCGGTACCTGGCGGGCGAACACCTATCCGGGCCTGGCCTGCGACGTGCCGGCGCATTCATACACCTATTCTTTTGAACCCAACCCGGACTGGAGTCAGGTGTTTGCTCCGGGCCCTGAGATTCGGACTTATTTCGAGAATGTTGCTCAGAAGTACGCCGTTGTAGACCGTGTCCGCTTTGAGGAAGAGATTACGGCCTGCGAATTCATTGACGGCCGCTGGCAGATTCGGACCAGTCAGGGACGCGAAGACCAGGCGGATATCATCATTGCCGCCACCGGCGTGCTGCACCATCCCAATCGGGCGACCATCCCCGGTCTCGACACCTTCGAGGGCGCGCACTTCCATAGCGCTGAGTGGGATCACAGTGTCCCGCTCGACGGCGCGCGGGTTGGCGTGGTCGGCACCGGCTCGACCGCAATCCAGATTACCACCGCCCTGGTTGAGCGGGTGGCCCGCTACACCTTATTCCAGCGTACCGCGCAGTGGGTCTTCAAAATGGAGAACGACGCCTACGCGGCTGCCGAGCGAGCCGTGTTTGCCAACGACCTGCAGAAAATCTACGCGCTGCGCGAAGAGCAGGAGGGCTTTTTTGACAATTTCAGTAAGGCGGTCATTGATTCTGATTCCCCCGAGATGAGAGAGATTGAAGCCGTCTGCCTGGCCAACCTTGAAGAGACGGTAAAAGACCCGGCATTACGTGAGAAACTCCGGCCAGATTATCGGGCGGCCTGTAAGCGTCTCATTCTTTCGCCCAATTTCTATGAGTCCATTCAGCATCCGAACGCCGAACTCGTGGTCTCCGGCATTGAAACCGTTGAACCCAAGGGCGTTCGGACTAAGGATGGCAAACTGCACGAACTGGACGTCCTGGTGCTGGCGACCGGCTTTCGGGCCAACCGATTTATTCGACCGACCCTGGTGCGCGGCCGGGGCGGTGTCGATCTTGACGACGTATGGGCGGACCATCCGGTTGCCTATCTCTCGATTTCCATTCCGGAGTTTCCGAACTTCTTTATGCTGAACGGCCCCAACGGTCCGGTCGGCAACTTTTCGTTGATCCGCATTGCCGAACTGCAACTGGGCTATATCCTGCAACTCATGGAAAGAATACGCAGGGGGGAGTGCCGGGAAATCAGCGCCAGCCGCCCGGCCACGGATGACTATGAGCGGTCCCGTGCGCAGGCCGCCAAGAAATCGATTTGGGCGACGGGCTGCAATAGCTGGTATCTGGACAAGCACGGTGTGCCGGCAAGCTGGCCCTGGTCCCAGGCCCATTTCGACGAAGAAATGGCCGCGCCTAAACTCGAAGCCTATGACGTGGCCTAGCGCGGACCGCGGTGTGGGGTACCGCCTGCGTCGCCTGCGTTTGCCATTCATGCTTGACAGTCCGTCCGAACCGAGACACAACGTCCGATAAGGGATCGTAACCGGGAACGTCATGATTCGGGAGGAATTGCAGACATGAGTATCCAGACTGTCGGCTCAGTTGCATCCGGCACCGGTCTGAACGGCCGGCAACCGGTTGGAGACCTTGAGCGGGACGTGCGCGATTACATTATGGACCGTCCTGAGCAGGGCGTATTTACGGTGGACCGGGACGTATTCCGGGACCCGCGCGTCTTTGACCTGGAGATGCAGCACATCTTCGAGGGCAGTTGGATCTACCTGGCACATGAGAGCCAGCTTGCCCGACCGCACGATTTCTTTACGACCAGCATGGGCCGCCAGCCGGTCCTCCTGATGCGCGACAAGGCCGGTCAGGTCGGCGCGTTCATCAACGCCTGTCCGCACCGAGGGGCCACCGTATGCCCGCTCAAACGCGGCAACCGGCGGGTGCTGACCTGTCCGTATCACGGCTGGTCGTTCAATACTGCCGGTGCGCTGATCAGCATCAAGGACCATGCCAACGGTGCCTATCCAGCCGCGTTCGAGGAACAGCCGCACGGTCTCACGCCCATCGCCCGACTGGCCAATTACAAAGGCTTTCTGTTCGGCTCGCTCAACGCCGACGTGCCCGCTCTCGAAGACCATCTGGTTGCGGCCCTGCCGATCATCGATATGCTGGCCGACCAGGCTCCGGATGGCTGGGAGGTGGTCGCCGGTAGCGCGGATTACACCTATCACGGCAACTGGAAGCTCCAGGTGGAAAACGGCGTGGACGGCTATCATTTCGACGTGGTCCACCGCACCTTTGTGGGTGTCGTCCAGCGCCGCGCGCAGTCGAGCTCGGACGAGGTACAATCCCTGGACGCCGAACGCCTGGACGCCCCGACCAATGCGACCGGCTGTTACGACCTGGGTAACGGCCACACCCTGCTGTGGACCGACTACCCTAACCCGCAGGTCCGACCCTCGTACGCCCAGCGGGACGCCCTGTGCGCCCAATATGGTGAAGCGCAGGCGCGCTGGATGGTCGAACGGTTGCGCAACCTGCTGCTCTACCCCAACGTGTTTCTGATGGATCAGATCTCGGCCCAGATTCGGGTCGTGATCCCGCTGGCGGTCGATAGGACCCTGGTCTCGACCTATTGCCTTGCGCCGGTGGGTGAGGCCCCCGAGACGCGGGCGCACCGGCTGCGCCAGTACGAAGACTTTTTCAACGCCAGCGGAGTCGGCACGCCGGACGACCTGGCCGCGTTCGAGGCCTGCCAGCGCGGCTTTAACGGTCACCAGGTGCGCTGGCAGCAGGGCTATGTGCGCGGTACCGGCCGGACCGTCTCGGGCGCCGATGCCGACGCCCGCTCGGTCGGACTGCAACCGATCGCCAGCAGCGGCAACTTTCAGGACGAGATTATTTTTCAGGGCCAGTATCGGCGCTGGCTGGCCCTCATGAGCCAGGGCCAGGAAGCCACCCGCGGAAACGGCCATGCCGGTTGACCTACTGGCGCACTGTACCCAGGTGGTGTTTGACGAGGCCGCCTGTCTGGACCAGCGCCGCTGGGCGGACTGGCTGGCCCTGTATGCCGACGATGCGGAATACTGGGTACCGGCCTGGACTGATGACGGCCGACCCACGAACGACCCGCAGAGCGAGCTGTCGCTGATCTATTACAATAGCAAGGCCGGACTGGAAGACCGGGTCTGGCGGATCGAGTCGGGCCTGTCGCCAGCCTCCCAGCCCCTGGACCGGACCTGCCACCTGATTACCAATATCCGTCTCACGAACGAGGACGCTGAGCGACCGGTCGTGGCGGCGCACTGGCAGGTGAACGCCTACAAGCCCGGAAAACAGCGGTCGTTTCTCTATTACGGCTTTTATGAGTATGAGCTCCGGCGGACGGCGGAGAGCTATCGGATTGCCAAAAAGAAGGTCACCCTCTTGAACGATATTGTCGAGGGGGTGTTGGATATCTACCATATATAAACAAGTCCACTGACGAGAGAGCGCTATGGAGTCTGTTGATCTGTCGTATGGCCGTTCATTTGCCAACGGCTTTCCGCACGAATTTTTTTCTCACCTGCGGCGTGAGGCCCCGGTCTGGTGGCATGCGCCGACCGAGTACACGCCGGGCGGTGAGGGGTTCTGGGTGGTGAGCCGCTACAATGATGTGGTGGACGTTTTTAAGGATGCCGAGACATTTTCTTCCGAGTTGGGCGGAACGCAGATTTTCGACGGCAGGGGAGCCGGCTATCAACTGAACCAGACGGACGATCCCAAGCATCGCCGGTTACGTGACCTGGTTAATACCGGTTTCCTGCCGCGTATGATCGGTCGGCTGGAGGCTCAGCTCAGAGAACGGACCCGCCATATTCTTGACGGCATCTCACCCGAAGAGCCGTTTGATTTCGTCCCGACCGTGGCGCGCGAACTGCCCCTGCAGGCTATCTGCATTATTCTCGGGATTCCGCAGGAAGATCGGGAAGAGCTGGGGCATATTGTTGACTTGGCCATTGGCGCCGGGACGGGCGAAGCCCTGGCCCTGGAGCATATCAAACGCCTGGGCGCGTACGCGGACAGGATCGTGGAGCAGAAACGTCGCGAGCCCGCGGACGACATCCTGTCCGTGATTGTTCACGCCCAGTTAGAGGACGGCTCCCCGCAGCTCGACAATCGTGAGCTGCGGGCCTTCTTTGCCTTGCTCTTGCCAGCCGGGGCTGAGACCACGCGCAGCTCCATTGCCGGCGGCCTGGTAGCGCTGATTGAAAATCCGCACGAACTGGAACGTCTGCGGTCCGACCCTGGGTTGATGAAGAGCGCGGTCGAAGAAATCGTGCGCTGGACCTCGCCGTCCGTGTACAAACGCCGGACGACAACGCGCGATATCGAGCTGCGCGGACAGCGCATACGCCAGGGACAAAAGGTCACCATCTGGGAGATGTCGGCCAACCGGGACGAAGATGAGTTCGTGGACCCGTTCCGGTTCGATATCGGGCGCAGCCCCAATTTTCATATTGGCTTTGGTCTGGGCACCCACTTCTGTTTGGGGGCCAACCTGGCGCGGCTCGAAATCCGGGTGGTGTTTGAAGAACTGCTGGCCCGCTACGCGGACTTCGAGATCGTCGGCGATCTCGAATGGACGAATAACAACCGTCTGGTCGGCCTGACCCGCCTGCCGCTCAGGGTGCCGCCCAGGGCAGCTTCCTGATCCGGCCCTATCCAACTCGGACCTGCCATGTATAAGGAGGGGAGAATGAAGAAAGTTTTAACCGGGGTGCGGCGTATTATACTGACGGCGATTTTGAGTCTGGGTGTCTTCGGAACAACGGTGTTCGCGGACGAAGAAGTCAAGGACTTGATGGGGCGCTTAATGGCGGCTCCGACGATTACGGCTGCTGAGGGCTTCGGTGTCGAGATGCTGATTCCTCCGGGTGAATTCTATGACCCGCTTTGGCTCCACGCTCAGGGCGATGCCATCTGGCTCAACGACGATGGTGGCGAGGAAGGCGAAAAAGGGAGCAAGATTGTTTCGATCAGTACGGACGGCAAAATATCCGAATTGGTCGGGCTGGGCCGCCTGCTGCCGGTCACTGGCTACGGCGTCGCACCGGCCGGCTTCGGTGAGTTCGCCGGACATATTTACTCCATTGCCCAGGCAAGAGTGGCCGCACCGGGTGCAACTGCCAACCATATTATCCAGCGGGTTGATCCCAACTCGAAAGACGAAGCCAGTGTGGTGTGTACGCTCACCGAAACGGGCGACACCAATGCCGGGGTGAGCGGTTTTGGCGTGGATGCCCGATTCGGCCCGGACGGCAGTGCGTTCGCCGACCGTTTCTTTGCGATTACCGCATTCAATAATTCCATCTATCAGGTCGCGGCCGATAACACCTGTTCTCCATTCGTAACCTTTGATGGGGCGGTCAACGGCGCACCGATGGGTTTGGCCTTTTCCGCCGATGGACAGTCCATGCTCGTCACCCTCAAGGCGGGTGGTATCCTGGAGCCGCCTTCCGAGGGGAGCGGAATGGTCGTGCGGGTATCGCCCGGCGGCAAGGTTGACGCCACGCCGGTTGTGGCGGGGCTCTCCCAGCCCATGGGTATTATGCGTGCGCCGGAAGGTTTTAGCACGTATGGCGGTCAGCTCTTTATCGCCGACGTGGCCGACATCCAGGCGCCGGTGCCGATGACGCAAGCGCTCAAAACGGATGGCCGGGTGTACCGCGCCGGTGCGGACGGCACGCTACATCTCGTCGCCAGCGGCTTTATGAATCCGGTTGGCATGTTGGTGGTCAATGGGGCACTGTGGGTGACGGATATCAATGGCGATTTTATCGCGGGGAAACGCGAGCTGCCCGACGGATTTATTGTCAAACTGACGCCAATAGGCAAGTAAACAGTCTCCTCTGTATGAAAAATGGCGGTGGCTTGGGCGGAAGGCGCAGCTTATGCGCTTGCAGCTTCCTCCTGATCCTGGGTCTCTTCCAGCTTGGTGTTCCTCGGTGGAGCGGAGCGCAAGAAAGTTCCGCTTCACCACAAGACAAGACCGGCATTATCATCCTGCCCGAGCTGACGATTACCGCGGCGCGTCGGGAACAAGCCAGCTTCGAGGTGCCGCAGGCCGTCACCACGATACGGCAGAACGAGATTGCCCGGCAGACTCCCGGCGTACTGCCGGATTTGCTCCGGGGCGCGACCGGCGTGTTCGTCCAAGAGACAACGCCTGGCCAAGGCACGCCGATCATTCGTGGCCTGACCGGCAGCTCTGTCTTGATGCTGGTGGACGGCATGCGGCTGAACACCGCGTTCTTCCGTCCTGCGCCAAACCAATACTCTGCCTTGGTCGATGCGTATAACGTTGAGCGTCTTGAGGTCGTGCGGGGTGCGGGTTCAACGCTGTATGGGAGCGATGCCCTGGGTGGCGTTGTGCACATTATCACTCCGGTCCCGGAGTATCAGACCCAAGACTGGCAGTTCGACAGTCGAGCGATTGGCCGTTTTGCCAGCGCGGACCTGGCGGGTATTACCCGTCTGTCCCTGAGCGGAGGAAAACAGGGTCTAGGTTTCAGCGCTGGCCTGACCTACCAAAACCGGGACGATCGGCGGGATGGCGGTGACGCCCATATCCAGAGCCCGTCCGATTTTGAGGCATACGCGGCAAACGGGACGCTCTTGACCAAACATGGCGCGCATGACGCCTTGCTGAATGTCCAGTATCTGCGCCAACCCAAAACACCACGCTATGATGAGTTGGTGGCCGGCTTTGGACAGACCCATCCCAGCGCTGCCCGCTTTTTTTTTGAGCCCAACGATCGGGTGTTTCTCCACGGACGCTACCGGATGCAGCAGCCCTTGACACTGATTGACCGGCTGGAGTTCCACACGAGCTTTCAGGAAATCAACGACGATCGCCGCACGCAAGATTTCGGGAGTCCTCTGGAGCAACGAGAACGCAACCGGAGTCGTATGGTCGGCGTGACAGCCCAGCTCACCTCACACTGGCGGGACCGATTGTTTCTGACTTATGGGGCTGAGGTGTATTTGGACTCCATTACCAGCCGGCGCAGAGGACGAAATCGGGAAACCGGCGAACGGCTGGTTCTCCAAAGTCGGTTTGCCAATGGAGCGACCCTCAATAGCTTTGCCGGGTATGTGCAGAGTACCATCCGGCTCCATCCACAACTGGTCGCCGTGCTTGGCGGCCGGGTGAGTTATTTTGATATTGATCTGCCCCAGGCGGATCGTGAGATCGGAGTCAGTCTCGGCATTGACGATCTGACCGGGCAGGCGGGCCTGACGTATCGTCTGACCCCCAGCGTGAACCTTGTGGCTAATATTGGCCGTGGCTTTCGAGTCCCGAACGTCTTTGATCTGTCGACCCTCGGTCCGCGACCGGGCAATCGTTTCAACATTCCGAATCCTCACCTCAAACCGGAAAAGGTGCTGAGCATTGATGCCGGACTTAAATGGTCGTTCTCCCGTTTTCGGGGCGAAGTCTTTGGGTTTTACTCGGATTTTGAGGATAAGATCGAAGCCGTCCCCACGGGAGCAGTCACGTCCGAGAATAGATTCATCGTCCAAAGCCGGAATCTCAATTCCGTCCGCCTCTTTGGCATAGAGGCGAGCGGACGCTTCTCCGCGCGGGATGGCTGGGAACTCTTCGCGTCATTGACTTACACCTGGGCGGAAGAGCGGTTCCCCAATGGAAAGACGGCACCAGCCAGCCGCATCCCTCCAGCCAATGGGCGAGTGGGGACACTCTATGCTCTGACGCGCAATCTTGAGCTTGAAGCCTTTCTGCGTTTTAGCGCTGATCAAAACCGGCTGAGTGTACGCGATGAACGTGACTCACGTATCAATCCAAACGGGACCCTGGGCTGGCTGACCACCAACCTGCGTCTCAACTGGAAGGTCAACGATCATATTTCTGCGCTGCTGGCGGTTGAGAATCTTTTTGATAAATCCTATCGTGAACACGGGTCCGGGATTAACGCGCCCGGCCTGCATGCGATTGTCGCCCTGGAGGCGAAATTCTCAACCGGTTTTCCGTAGGTTTGCTCCAAGCCGCGAATCCCTGGCCGTTCTCCCAGCCCGTTGGTGTGAGGATAGGGAGCGGCTATTCCGTGAGGAGCACTTAGTTGTTGACGTGGAAGGGGCGAGTGAGTATACCCGCCACTAGATGGTATATATCCGATACAGCGCCAAACGGTGAGGCCCCGGGATGGCCGCGATTCCCGCTCTCCCTGCCTGTCGTGAGGGATAAGGTATGACCAACGTCCGTGTTGCCGTTGATATTGGCGGTACTTTTACCGATGTCTGTGTGCTCAACGAAACCACGAATGCACTGCACATTGCCAAAGTCCCTTCCTCCAAGGATCCCATTGAGGCCGCGCTGGACGGGCTCGACAAGGCCGGCATCGCGCTCTCCGACGTGACGCTGTTTGCGCACGGTACCACGGTTGCAACCAACGCGTTGATCGAGCGCAACCTGCCCCACACCGCCATGGTCGTCACCGAAGGCTTTCGCGACGTCATCGAAATTGGCCGGTCCACGAAAGAAGACTTATGGGACGCCTATCGTGATAACCCCCCGCCGTATATTCGCCGGCGGGATCGCCTGCCTATTGCGGAGCGCACCGATTCCTCGGGCAGGGTTGAGAAGCCGATTGATGTTGCCGAAGCGCGTGCGCTTGCGGCGAAACTGCGCAAACGCAAATACGAGGCCGTGGCCATCTGCTTTATGAACTCGTTCGCAAACATGGCGAACGAGCAGGCGCTGAAGGCCATACTCGAAGAAGAACTGCCGGGGGTAGCCATCTCGACGTCGGCCGAGGTCCTGCCCGAAATCTTTGAGCATGACCGGTTTTCCACCGCGGTCGTCAACGCCGTGCTGCACCCGGTGATCGGGGCTTATACCCTGCGTCTGCAAGAGCGGCTGAAACAGGGCGGCTATACCAGCGATGTGCTGCTCCTCCATAGCGGTGGTGGGGTGATGACGCCCCAGGGCGTTGGCTCGCAGGCCGCGCGTCTGGCGAGTTCTGGTATTGCCGCCGGCGCCATCGCAAACCGTTACATCGGCAACCTGTGCGGGTTTCCCAATTCGATAGGCTTCGATATGGGTGGCACCAGTACGGACGTGTCGCTCGTGTGGGACTCGCAGATGTTGACGACCCGTGACTGGCATATTGAGCACGGACATCCGATCTGTTTTCCGAGTATCGATATCAAGACCATTGGAGCCGGGGGTGGCTCGATTGCCTGGATCGATGAGGCGGGCTCGCTCCGTAACGGCCCGCAGTCGGCCGGCTCCATCCCGGGTCCCGCCTGCTATGGCCGCGGCGGCGAGAACCCCACCAATACCGATGCCAACCTGGTCCTGGGGCGTTTGGGTGGAGACCTGGTCGGCGGAAACCTCGACCTCGACCTGGCTCGCGCGACCGCGGCGATTGAGCAAAAAATTGCGCGTCCCCTTGGCATGGATGTGAGGACCGCTGCCAGGGCAATTCTCAATGTCGCGAACGCCAATACGGCGGACGCCATTCGTCTGGTGTCTATCATGCGCGGCTACGATCCCCGCGACTTCGCGCTGATTGCCTTCGGCGGGGCTGGACCGCTGCACGGGGTCGCGTTGGCCACAGAGCTGTCCATCCCGACAGTCATTGTCCCACCCCACCCCGGGGTGACCTCGGCTATGGGCTGTTTGTTGGTGGACATCCAACACGATCTCCTGACGACTTATCTGGTCGATACGGCCCAGGCCGACCCCCAGGCAATAGAAGCGGAGTTTCGACTCCTCGAAGCGGAGGCACGCGCGCGGCTGACCAAAGAGGGAGTTGCGGACAAGGACATCATCCTCAAGCGGACGATCGATATGCGCTATAGCGGCCAGTGGCGGTCGCTTGCCGTAGCTGTCGGGACGCCCTTTACCAGTGTGCAGGAGACCGTTGACGCTTTCGGCGCGGCGCACGAGCGGGAATATAACTACCGGCGTGCCGGCGCCGGCATCGAGATCTTTCGCCTGAACCTGACGGCGGTCGGGCTGACGCCCAAAGCCGAACTGGCCAGCCACGTCGCTGATACGGCCAGACCCGAGCCGCGAGCCTGGCGCAAGGTCGGGTTTGATAAAGAGTCGTTGGAGACTCCGATCTACTGGCGGGACGACTTGTCGAGTGGCGCGGAACTGCCCGGGCCGGCCGTAGTCCAGCAGCTCGACTCGACCACTCTCGTGCCGCCGGGAGCTTCGGTGACGGTTGATCCGTGGTTGAATCTCATCATTACGGTCTGAGAACGAGGATGCGATCATGACCAAATTACCTGCACCCAGCACGACCCTCGACCCAGTGACCTTCGAGGTGTTACGCAACGCTTTCGTGAATATCGTGGATCAGATGGCAGAGCAGGTGCGTCGGACCTGTTACTCCTTCGTGGTCTACAATCGCGATTTCTCCAACGCGCTGTGCGATGCCGGGGGGAATACCGTGGCCCAGGGAAACCAGGACCTGGCGGCCCACGTCGGGACTCTGCACTACACCTGTAAAGCGGTCATCGACGAGTTTGGCGACGATATCCATCCGGGGGATGTCTTCCTGATCAATGATCCGTATGTGGGCGGGACGCACTTCAACGATACCCGGGTGCTGTTACCGATTTTTGTTGACGGCCGGCTCATCGCCTGGAGCCAGGCAAACGGGCACTGGGCGGATATGGGCGGCAGCGTACCGGGGTCGTTTGATGTCAGCGCCCGCGAGATGTTCAAAGAGGGTATCCGCGTGCCACCGGTCAAGATCTGGCGGCGGGGCGAGTACTGTCGCGATGTGGCGCGCCTGGTGGCCAAGAACACCCGCGACCCCGATGCCATCATCGGCGATATGGATGCCCAGACCCAGGCAACGCGTATTGCCGAGCGAGAAATTCTCCGCCTGTGCGGCAAATACGGCGTCGAGACCATCATCACCGCCTTTGCCGAGGTTCAGGATTACGTCGAACGCGCGATACGCCTCCGCCTGAGCGAGCTGCCTGACGGGTCGTGGGAGACGGTCGATTTTGTCGATCAGGACCCGGCCGGGCAAGAAGGGATGATCCCCATCCGGGTCAAACTGACGATCAGGGGCGACGAGGCGGAATTCGACCTCAGCGGTTCCCACCCCACGATAGGCTCCATCTACAACTGTGCCTTCGGGGGGACCTTTGCCGGCATTGTGTCCGGTATGAAAACGTTTTTTCCAGACGTCCCGCTGAACGCCGGGTTGTATCGGACCGTCAAGGTCATTGTTCCCGACGATACCATCGTCAGTGCCCGCTGGCCGGTGGCGGTATCCGGCTTTGTCATGGGTTTCGAGAAAATCATGAACGCGATCTTTGAGCTGTTCTCCGCTCTCATGCCGGAGCGGGCCATGGCGTGCGCCTTTAACATCGAGTATCTGCAAACCGGCGGCTATGACGCCCGTGGAGATGACCGTCCCTATTTTATGCTGTACGACTGGCTGTCCGGCGGCTGGGGTGGCCGGAACGGCCGGGACGGGCTCGGCGTGACGGCCTCGTGCTTTGGCGTGGGCTTGATGATCCAGCCGGTTGAAGGCCAGGAACGGCTGTGTCCGGTTCGGACCGACCGTTTTGAGATCGTCACCGACAGCGCCGGTCCTGGAGAATGGCGGGGTGGCGTTGGGCTCGACAAAGGCGGCACCATCCTGGACGTGGAAAACTGCGTGTTCTCCTATTTCTGCGACCGTGAACGGTCGATCGTGTGGGGTATTGAGGGCGGTCTCCCGGCGCGTCCGCATGGGCTCTGGCTTGAACCACCGGGTGAGGAGGCGCGCTTCCTGGGCGCGGTGTTCTCGAATGTTCCCGTACATACCGGAGCGCGTTTCTGGCGGGGGACCTCGGGCGGTGGAGGCTATGGTGACCCGCTCGAGCGTGACCCGCAAAGGGTGCTCGAAGACGTTGTGGATGACTATGTGTCGGTCGAGCGGGCACGCAAAGACTACGGCGTTGTGCTCACCGTTATCGACGAAGACTTGGCGGAGTACGAAATCGATGCAACCGCCACCCGGGCAGCACGTCGACAGATCGCCGCGCAGCGCAAGTGCTGGCTGGAGGAGGACCCGCAGCAGGTTGCCGAGCGCTTCCGCACGGGCCAGCTCGACCTGTACGATGTGATTCGCCAGTATGGAGTCATCTGCGATTGGGGGACGGGTGAGCTATTGCCCAACTCGACCCAGACCTTTCGTCAGATGATGAAAACGCGGAGTGTGCCGTACTGGGCTGATGAGTCAGATGTATGACTGATGAGTATATAGACCAACGGAGGAGCGAACCATGAACGAGCCAGGAACACTAACGCCGCTCGGCAGGCGCGACCTTGCCAGCGTGTTTCACCCTATGGCCCAGATCGCCACCCTGAACGAACAGGGGCCGCTGATGATCGTGCGGGGTGAAGGGATTTATGTCTGGGACGAAGACGGTAAGCAGTATATTGACGGCCTGGCCGGACTCTGGTGCACGTCGCTCGGTTATGGCAACGAAGAGCTCGCCCAGACTGCCTACGAGCAGATCAAGAAGCTGTCCTATGGCCATCTTTTCGCCGACAAGAGCCACGACACGGCCATGCAACTCGCGGAAAAACTCAAGGCGGTGGTGCCGGGTGGATTTTCCAAAGTCTTTTTCGGCCTCTCGGGCTCTGACGCGAACGATACGCAGATCAAGCTCATGCGCTATTACAACAATGCCGTCGGGCGACCCGAGAAGAAAAAAATCATCGCCCGGAACAAAGCCTACCACGGCGTGACGTTCGCCGCAGCCAGCGCCACCGGTCTAGCCCCCTTTCACCAGGGGTTTGATCTGCCGGTCGAAAGTTTTCTGCACACCGACTGCCCGCACTACTACCGCTTTCATGAGCCCGGCGAAAGTGAAGAGGACTTTACCACTCGGCTGGTCGATAACCTGGAGCGGCTCATCCTGGCGGAAAACCCGGACACGGTTGCGGCGTTTATTGCCGAACCGATTATGGGCGCGGGGGGTGTACTGGTGCCGCCGGATTCGTATTTCCCGAAGATCCAGCGGGTGCTGAAAAAATACGATGTCCTGTTCATCGACGACGAGGTCATCACCGGCTTTGGCCGCACAGGCAACCCTTTCGCCGTCCAGACCTTTGATCTCCAGCCGGCCACCATATCTCTGGCCAAGTCGCTAACCTCGGCCTATCTGCCGTTGAGCGCGGTCATGATCCCCGAGTTCATCTATCAGGCGGTTGCCGAGGTGAGCAAAGAATGGGGGATATTCGGTCATGGCTTTACCTATAGCGGTCATCCCGTCTCGGCCGCGCTGGGACTCAAGGTGCTCGAAATCTACGAAAGAGACGGCATTTTCGAGCGAGCGGCCCGGCTTGGTGAGCAGTTTCAGGCCCACCTGCAACGGCTGGCCGACCACCCGCTGGTCGGCGAGGTACGCGGCAAGGGTCTGGTTGGTGCGTGCGAGCTGGTTATGGACAAGGCGACCGGCCAGGCTTTTGATCCGGACGCCGCAGTCGGGAAATACAGCCTGGCCCGCATGAAAGACAACGGTCTGATTTCCCGGGCCATCGGCGACACGCTGGCGTTGTGTCCGCCGCTCATCGTCTCCGCGGATGAAGTGGACGAGATCTTCGTACGCTATACAAAGGGGCTGAATGAGACCCTGGACTGGGTCACGCGCCAGGGCCTGCTGGCGGCCTGAATCCAGGCGTATCATATTGGTGGCCGCGATGCTCTGCCCTGGCCCGATTACCAGCCCCACCTGAGGGTGGGGCTGCTGAGGATTGATTATTCCGACAGCACTTCGCCGGAGCCGCCCATTTCGGCCGGCACATCTTTCTGTTTGACAACGCCGTCGTGGATACGCAGCACGGTTTCGCCGTAGAAGACGTGCACGCCGGGCTGAAAAGGAAAGTCCGGGATCACGGCCGCATACACATCGGTCAGGCCCATGCCGGGATGCTCGGTAAATACGTGGCCGCCGCAGGCCGTGCACCATTTGCGGTGACTATTGTCGGTCTTGGCATAGCTGCCGAGCTTGTCCGCCCCTTGGGTGACCTGGACTGCGTCGGGCGGCCATAAGGTAAAGGCATTGACCGGTCCCGCCGACCAGTGGCGGCACGACTCACAGTGGCAGTAGCCCATGGCTGCGGGGGCGCCGCTGACGGTCAACTGCACGGCTCCACAAAAACAACTCCCGTTATAGGTGTTCTCACTCATCCTTTCTCCTCCTGTTGGTTTGCGGTTTGGTTTCTGGTTTTTCCCGAATGCAATCGCTCTCCCATAGCGTGTCAGGCATATACTTCAAGGGGTTCTTGCGGCCTATAGTACAAAATAAGGCATACTTCAGCCGGGATAGTGGCGAGCGCGTAGCCACATCCCTGCCCATCGGCAAACTCAACGACATAGTGTATTGGCTCTGAAGAAGAGGGAGGACGGATTTCAACGATGGTACCGACTGTTCCGGCGGCAAGGCCGCCAGACAAATCATAGCGCTCATCAACAAGATGGAGGCTTTCTGCTGGAAGGGGTTGCAGTAATGCTACGCTATCCAGATTTTTGGGCGATCCCATAGTTTTTTCCCTATTTAATAAAAGCTGTGACTAAGCGCGGGATAGTTTCACCTGGCCGGATTTCCCAAATCGTTCGCAGAATGGCGTCTTCTTTGCCAGAGACCGGCCAGTCCACCCTGTAATAGTAACCAAAAGGAGACCGCTCTTCTTTTGTGACCTCCCCTTGTCGTGCAGCTTGTTGTACCAGAGTAGCAAGCCGCTTCGCGTCATTCCGAGTCAAGCCAAGAACCGTTGCGAAAACGTGGGCTTTATCCTTGCCGCGAGGATGGTCGGCGTTGAGGCAGTAGTCAGTCAACTTCTCCATTGAGATGATTGCGTATTCGGCATTGGGCAGTTCTGCCATCAGAGTAGACCATCTCCAGGGCCTCTAGCCTAGCAATCCTCCTTGCGAAATCAATCCTCAAATAGTAACGATCTGGGAAGCGCACAGGTTCTGCACTGCCCTCAAGCCGGTTGCCATACCGGCGGTGAACCCTATATGGTGCTCCCGGTCGATCAATCATCCGACAAATCGAAGGAGGTTCCTGCATGCACGAGATAGTCATTCGTGGCGGAAAAATTGTTGACGGAACGGGAAAGCCGGCTTTTATGGGCGACGTGGCCATTGCCGATGGGCGTATTGCCGCCGTCGGTAAAGACTTGGGAAGTGCCAAGCAGACGGTGAATGCCGATGGTCTGCTGGTGACGCCGGCCTGGGTCGATGCGCATACCCACTATGACGGTCAGGTGGCCTGGGACGAACAAATGACCCCGTCACTCTGGCACGGCGTTTCGACCGTGGTCATGGGTAACTGCGGGGTAGGCTTTGCGCCGGCCACGCCAGATCGCCACGAGTGGCTGATTGGTCTCATGGAGGGGGTGGAAGACATTCCTGCTCCGTCGCTGTCGGCCGGGCTGCCGTGGGGCTGGCAGAGCTTTGCCGAATACCTCGATGTGCTGGATAAGATGCCCCGCACCCTGGACGCGGGCGGCATGATTACGCACGGCGCGGTGCGGGCCTTTGTCATGGGTGAACGCGGCGCAAAGAACGAACCCGCGACCGAAGAGGACATTGCCAAGATGGGCGCTATTGTCAAAGACGCCGTCCTCGCCGGTGCCTTGGGCTTTTCGAGTTCACGGACGCTGGTGCATACGGCCAATGACGGTGAACCCGTCCCCGGCACGTTCGCCCATGAAAACGAGCTGATCGGAATTGCCCAGGCTGTGCGCTCAACCGGCCGCGGCATTCTCGAAATGGTGCCGCGCGGTATTGCCGGCGAAGACCCGGACCTGCTGCCAGAAGTGGATATGATGATTCGGATCTCCCGGGCGACGGGCTGTCCGCTGACTTTCCTCCTGGCCCAGAATAATACCTATCCCGCCCAATGGCGTGAGGTTATGGCTAAATGTACCGCCGCGGTTGAAGGTGGCGTCCCGATCACGCCGATGGTGTTTGCCCGTCCGGTGTGTGTGCTGTTCAGCTTTCAGGGGGATAATCCATTTGAATATCTGCCGAGTTTTCAACCCCTGAAAAAACTGTCTCACGACGAAAAGATGGCCGCACTGCGTAACCCTGAGTTGCGCCACAAGCTGGTCACGGAACAGGACCCCAACACCACCGGCATGTCCCTGCTGTATCAGAACGAGCGGGTCTGGGAGCGGACCTATCCCATGGGCGAGGAGCTGAGCTATGAGCCGAGTGCCGACAAGAGCATTGCCGCCCTTGCCGCCCGCGAAGGCCGCAGCCCGCGCGAGGTGGTCTATGACCTGATGCTCGAACAAAACGGCCGGGCCTTTTTGATGTATGCTGCGGCCGGCTATGCGGATGGCAACGCCGAGCCGCTCCATGAACTGATCTGTGATCCCATTACGGTCATGGGCGGCAGCGATGCGGGCGCCCACGTGCGACAGATTATTGACGCCGGTGTCCCGACCTATGCCCTGACCCACTGGGCGCGGGACAAAGCCGAGGACGATCCCAAGCGCTTGCCGCTTGAGTTTGTGGTGAAGAAACTCACCCACGATGGCGCGCGTCTGTTTGGCATGCAAGACCGTGGCACGCTTGAGCCAGGGGCCAAGGCGGATGTGAACCTGATCGATTACGACAATCTGAGCGTCAGCCATCCCGAGATGATCTACGATCTGCCGGCCGGGATGCCACGTCTGATGCAGACCGCTCAAGGCTACGAGAAAACCTATGTGAGCGGAGAAGTCGTTCAGGAAAACGGAAAAGACACGGGTGCACGGCCAGGCCGTATTGTCCGCAGTGCGTAAAGCGCTTTGTCTGCTGATGATGGGAGTGGGCGGGCGGCCCGCTCCCGCTTCCCTTTCCCCGAGTTGATAATCCCCATCGTGGTCGTATGAATCGTAAGGAGGGCAAGGTATGGATATTGGTATCCTCGTGCCGGCAACGGTAGAGACGCAGGATATTACTGGAATCGCGCAACGGGTCGAAGGCTTGGGCTTCGAATCCCTCTGGATCCCAGAACATCCCGTGATTCCTGTCGGATTCAAAACCGAGGTGCCTGGGGGTGGGACCCTACCCGAGCACTACAACCGCTGGGCCGACCCGTTTATTGCGCTGACGATGGCCGCCGCTGCCACCACCACGCTCAAGCTGGCCACCGGCATTTGTTTATTCCCGGAACGCGAACCGCTCATCACCGCAAAGGTGATCGCCACCCTCGATCTCTATTCCGGCGGCCGGACTATCATTGGCGTCGGGGCCGGCTGGCTGCGCGAAGAAACCGAGGTCATGGGCACCAACTTCCGGCTGCGCTGGCGGCGCTTGCGCGAAACGACCGAAGCATTGCGCATTTGCTGGACTGAGAAAAAGCCCAGCTATCAAGGCGAAATGGTCCAGTTCCCGCCTGTGTTCTGCGATCCCAAGCCCGTCCAGAAGGCCGGTCCGCCCATCTTCTTGGGCGGCCACGTGCCCAAGGCGCTGGAGCGGGTCGCCCGGTCCTATGATGGCTGGTGTCCGCTGGCGTTTGACCCCGAGGACTATAAAACCAAGGTTGCATCGATCCGCACCATGGCCAGAGAGTTTGGGCGTGACCCGGACGCGTTGCAGATGTCGGCCTTTATTGATCCCAAAGACGGGACGCTCTCAGCCGATGAGATGAAAGCCTATCGCGATGCCGGGGCAAGCCGGATCGTGCTCTTCTCCCAGCCTTTTGCCCAAGCGATCGCAACCGGCCAAGCCATGGCCTGCATAGACACCGTCGCGCCCGTTGTGGAGGCGGCTCAGGGAGTATAGGTCTGGCCTCCTCTCCTTCCCCTCACCTTGGCCCTCTCCCCTTGGGGAAGAGGGAATAGCTTTTCCCGAGAAGGTGGCTTGAAGAGGCAGGAATAAAAAACACAGTGACCGTGTCGAGCGCAGTAAGGAGTTTCAGCATGTTTGGGCCGTTTCGTTTTTCAGTATCTCTTCCGCTGGTGAGTCTTTCTCTCACCGCTCTCCTGCTGGTGAGTTCTGCTGTGTGGGCCGGCCCGAATATTAAAATCCTGGATAATCCCATCCGGATGCGGTTTTCCAGTTTTTCGACCTCACTGGCCATGCTGGACGATGTGACGGGCGACGGCATCCCGGATTATCTCGTTGGTGCGTATGACCAACCCTATGCCAGGAAGGGCATGACCGGGAAAGAGGTTGGCTTTGGCGGTGCTGAAAAAGAGGGGAAAAACGTGGACCATCAAGGCCGGGCCTTTGTTTTTGACGGGCAGACGGCCAAGCTGCTCTACACCCTCGATCATCCGTTTCCGCAAAAGGCCGCGGCGTTTGCCTGCTCGGTGGCCGCGGCCGGAGATGTGGACCAGGACGGCATCCCGGATTTGTTGATCGGCGCCTTTGGCCAGAATAAAGGCGGCCAAGCCTACGTCTTCAGCGGCACGAACGGGGCGTATTTGCTCACGCTCAAACCGCCTCAGTCCCAGCCCGGCGCGGGATTCGGCTGGTCGGTCACCGGCATTGGAGATGTCACCGGCGATACGATCCCCGAGTTGGTCGTGGGTGCCTATAACCAGGACGGAGAGGGCAGGGCATTTGTCTACAGCGGTCAGGACGGATCGCTCGTCCACACACTTGCGCCGCCCACCGACCAGGGTGGCTCTGCGTTTGGATGGTTTGTCAACGCAGCCGGGGATTTCAATCAGGATGGCATCCAGGAGATTGCGGTCGGCGCTCCTTACACCACGGTCGGCAAGCTGAGTGTCCAAGGGCGAGCGTATATCTATAACGGCGCAGATGGCCAGTTATTGCTCACGATCGACAACCCGGAGCCAAAAGAGGGTTCGACTTTTGGCTGGCGGGTGGTCGGTGCTGGGGATCTGAATAAAGACGGGACACCCGACCTGCTGGTCGGCGCGCCCTACCACGATGTTGGGGCTTATCAGGGTCAGGGCGTTGCCTACGCTATCAGTGGGAAGGACGGTTCCGTGATCTATACCCTCAAGGACCCGTTTCCGCGCAAACACGCCGGCTTTGGCTGGGCGCTGGCTACCAGCATGGACGTGAACGCGGACGAGGTACCCGAGATTATAGTTGGAGCGCCATTTCAGGCGGTGGATGCGTTCGACATTCAGGGCGAGGTGTTTGTCTATAATGGGCGTGACGGCCGGCACCTCATGACGCTCGATAATCCCTGGGGCCACCAGGGCTCAAAATTCGGCTACACCGTACTCTCGCCGGGTGACCTGAATCAGGATGGTATTCCTGAGTTCGCCATGAGCACCCCTGGTCAGCACATCATGGGCGAGGTCAACGTCGGACGCGTGTATCTTTTTGAATCGCAGCGGTAATCAGCGGCCAGCCGCCGAGGTTGCTCGTGGGCGAGTCTTCCTCCCGTATTCTGCTCACCGGCGCAACGGGCTATGTCGGTGGGCGCTTGCTCAAAGCCCTGGAACGGCAAGGCCATGCCGTTCGCTGTCTGGCGCGTCAGCCCGCATTCCTGCAACCGCGCGTTGGAGCGCAGACTGAAGTTGTCGCCGGCGACGTTCTGAATCCGGCTTCCCTGGACGCCGCACTCCAGCAGGTGCATACGGCCTACTACCTCGTCCACTCGATGGGGTCGGCCGGAGCATTCGAGACACAGGACCGTCAGGCGGCCCACAATTTCGGACGGGCGGCACGTCAGGCTGGAGTACGACGCCTGATCTATCTTGGCGGTCTGGGCGACAGCGCCGGTCCGCTCTCGTCCCATCTGCGGAGCAGGCAGGAAGTCGGCCGCATCCTGCGCACCTCAGGCGTCCAGACGATTGAACTGCGCGCGTCGATTGTCATCGGCCCCGGCAGCCTGTCTTTTGAAATGATCCGGGCTCTGGTCGAACGCCTACCCGTCATGCTCACGCCGCGCTGGGTGTCGGTCCAGGCCCAACCGATTGCCATCGCGGATTTGCTCGCCTATCTGACCGCCGCGCTTGAGTTGCGCTGTGCGGGAAACCGAGTCTTTGAAATTGGAGGGGCCGACCAAGTCTCGTATCGGGAATTGATGCAGGAGTATGCCCGGCAGCGGGGGGTCCGACGCTGGATGCTCTCTGTGCCGGTCCTGACGCCGCGTCTGTCGAGTCTGTGGCTGGGGCTGGTCACGCCGCTGTATGCCCGCGTTGGCCGCAAACTGGTCGAGAGTTTACGACATCCAACCATTGTGCAAGACGACTCAGCCTTGCAGCATTTTGCCATTCGGCCCATCGGGGTGAGTAAGGCCATTGCCCAGGCCCTTCAGCGCGAAGACCGGGAGCTTGCCGAGTCCCGCTGGTCTGACGCCCTCTCGATGGCCGGCCCGCTCCGGACGTGGGGCGGCGTTCGGTTTGGTCCCCGCCTGATTGACGCTCGGACTGTTCGTGTTCCCGTCTCACCGGCAGTGGCCTTTCGTCCGATTCTCCGTATTGGTGGGGAGATGGGCTGGTATTACGGCAACTGGTTGTGGCAACTGCGCGGCTTTTTCGATCTGCTGCTCGGCGGAGTCGGTATGCGCCGTGGCCGACCTCATCCCGACCACCTCAAGGTTGGCGACACGCTGGACTGCTGGCGGGTTGAGGCGATCGAACCCGACCGTCTCTTACGCCTACAGGCCGAGATGAAGCTGCCCGGTCGGGCCTGGTTGGAGTTTGTTGTTGAAGGCGATGCGCACCAGGCCACCATTCGCCAAACCGCCATCTTCGATCCGCTCGGTCTCTCTGGTCTTGTCTACTGGTATGGGGTTTACCCGCTGCACCAATTGGTGTTTGCCGGTATGCTCAGCGGCATTGCGGTCGCGGGAAAACGCGCACAGTCCGCAGGGGATACGCTGACGCGGGGCAATGGGTGAGGGGCCGGGTCACTGTCCGCCGGCGTGACAACGTAGCCGGTGTCACACTAGGCTCAGCCCGTATAGACTGGCGTTCACCGTGCTGCTGTACTATCTTTCCCCGCATACCATAAACGAGGAGCAGGCTGATGCAGCTTTCTGATGAAGCCGTCACCACACCAGAGGTCAAGAGCTGGCAAGGCCTCCACCTCTTACACTTCCAGGGTTCCGCGTGTTCACAGAAAGTCCGGATTTTCTTGGCGGAAAAGGGGATTACGTGGGAGTCTCACCCGGTCGATTTGCTCCGCCAGGCGCATGCTACCCCGTGGTTTCTCGGCATCAATCCCAGAGGCGTTGTCCCGGTGTTGGTCCACGATGGTGTTGTCCATGTCGAGAGTAATGACATCATGGAATACCTTGATGAACTGCCCTCACCGGTGCCAGCGTTTTTCCCTCAGAATGCATCCGAGCGCGCGCGAGTCCGGGAATCCTTGGCGCTTGAAGACTCGCTCCATATGGACCTGCGGACGATTACCATGGGGTTTTTGGTGCCGTACGCCCTGGCAAAAAAGTCTCCCAAGGTGCTGAAAGCCTATGAACAAAGCGGCGCGCCGGACACCAAGCGAGACAAAGAAGTCGCCTGGTGGCGCGCCTTTGCCAAGGAAGGAATACGACCGGACCAGGCTCGGGCATCTCTCCGGGCCTTTGCCGCGGCTTTTGATACGCTTGAGCAGTGGTTACGAGCGAATACCTGGCTGATCGGACAACGGATCTCCGTACTCGAAATCGCCTGGTTTATCTCTCTCCATCGGCTGGTGTGTGCCGGCTATCCCATCAAGCGTCACCCGCGACTCAAGACACACTATGAAAGCCTCCTGAAACGGCCGTCTTTTGCCCAAGAGATTACGACTCCGGGATTGCCCGGCCTTATCTTGAGCTTCTACAGTGGATTCCAGCGTTTGCGGGGTCATACCCTGGCGAGGACGATGGCCGAGGCATGAGGATGAGGAGGCCGCCTCGTCATCAGGCCATTTACACTGTCTTGATTGCATCGCAATCGCTGCGTAAACTGGGCTCCCGGACGGACGGAGGGCATGATTATGGCGAGCATCACGATCCGCAATCTCGACGACCATGTGAAAACCCGGCTGCGCGTGCGGGCGGCGGACAACGGCCGCTCCATGGAAGAGGAGGCGCGGCTGATCCTGCGCGATGCCGTCGGGTGCAAGCCGAGTTCGCGGAACCTCGTGAGCATCATCCGCGCGCACTTCGGGCCGGCCAACGGCGTGGACCTGGAGTTGCCGCCTCGCGAGCCCGGCCGCGAGCCGCCATCCTTCGATTGAGCTTGCGGCCATGTCCGTGCTGCTTGACACCAATGTGGTGTCTGAACTGATGCGCAAGTCGCCCGATCCCGCCGTCGAGACGTGGGCCGCCGGTCATCCCTTGGAAGCCCTGTTTTTCTCAGCGGTCGGCGAAGCGGAGTTGCGTTACGGTGCCGCCATTTTGCCGACAGGCCGGCGTCGGGAAACGCTGATCTCGGATATCGAGATGATGCTGCGCGATGCTTTCGAGAGCCGGGTGCTGCCGTTTGACAGCGAGGCGGCGCGCGCATACGCCGACATTGCTGCCACGCGCCGTTCTATCGGTCGCCCCATCGCACCGGCAGACGGCCAGATCGCGGCAATCGCCCGCTCCCGTGACATGGCAGTGGCGACGCGCAATGTTCGGGACTTCGAGGACATTGACATCGAGGTTGTCGATCCGTGGGCAGTAGCAAAGGAAAGAGAGTAGAACTACCCATGCACGCTGAAAAAATCGAAGCGGCGAAACGCGAAGTTTTACGGCTCCTGGACTACCTGGTGCCATTTTGAGCCTCTACAGGAGCTTCCCGCATTTGCGGGGTCATACCCTGGCGAGGACGAGGGCCGAGGCATGAGAAGGCACAACCGACGTATGGAATCCAGCGAGTTGCAGGATTGATCCCGAAACGATTGCCCTACCAGCGATTGTCGATTCTTGAACTCGCTTACAGCGCTCCGACGAGCGCCTCACGAAAGGCGGGTTCCGTTTGTTTGAGCGCAACAACCTTCTCTGCCCCTTGGGTTACGGTGGGATGCGCAAACGCGCTGACTCCGGCCTGATAGCTGGGTCGCGCCTGGAGTGCCTCCCAATAGCGGCTGACGTGGGGTCTGCGTTCGCCCAGAAACTCTTCGAGCCAGTCCACTTCACGCAGACGTTCCAGGATGACCATCATTCCCACATCAGCCAGCGTGAATTGCTCGCCCACGATCCACGGGCCGCCGCTCTGGGCGAGGGCGCGTTCCAACTCATCCAGATGGGTGTGCATCGCGGTACGGCTGCTGCGGATGAGCTTCACAATCGGTTTTAATCGAGGCAGATGCCGGACGCCTCGGAGTTTCAACAATAAGAAAAACAGGGCTCGTTTTTTCAATCGATGAAACAACAGCCCCTCCACAATCCGCGAGACCGGAATGTGCTCGATCATTGCGGCAAAGATGGGGATGGTGAGCCCAGGGACAGCGTTGCCCGCGGTTTCATTGATGCTGGCGAGGGGGTCGTCTCCGACCAGCGAAGATTTGTGAACCCAATACTCCATGACGCTGCGCGGCTCTTTGTTCTCTGGCACAAGCGCAGCCGATTGGCCGGCATGCTGGGCTGCGTAGGCGAGTTGCTCGTGGGACTCGTAAATCGGGTGGCCGTTATGGACGAGGACAGGGACCAGTGCGGCGGGGTTCACCTGGAGGAAATGGCGCGAGATGTTTTCGTAGGCGCCGGTCTCGATCAGGTCGATGTGATGGCTCTTATACGGAATGCCAAGCTCGGCCAAACACACCCGAGTCTTCTTCGAGCAGAGCGAAAAGGCGTTGTGATACAGCTCCCACTCTTCAGCGTGGGGAAGGGTGAGGTCCTCGTGAATGCCGCCCGGCATCGCTTGCGTCTGCCGCTGCCGCCGCTCCCATACGTACCAGACAACCGGAATCGCACCCAGCAAGAGGAGAATCGTCACCATGTCAACCGTCCTGCATTGCCGTTGTCTCGTTTGATGAAAATCCCTTTCATGATATGCCCGGTCTCAGGTTGAGGTGGATGGCTGGGCAAATGGTAGATACCTGCCTCGCATATGGCAACCCAGACCCACAACACATATGTCCCAAAAAACCAAAGAGGAGATTGTAGACTATGGCCTTGCACAGACTGCTCGGAATGGAGATCGGCGTGCCCGCCCCGGCTATGCTCGATACGTTTTACCAAGAGATTGGTTTCACCGGCGGCTCCCGGAGTTGGGGGCCGACGGATCAGCCGGGTCAAATCACAATCAATGAAGCCCCGTTTCGGCAATTGCGCGAGATGCGGGTTGGGTGTGAAAGCGAAGAAGACCTGGACAGGATTGTAAAGAACCTTGAGGGGCTGGGCATTGCCTCACAACGCAGCAATGGCAGGCTTCGCGTTCCTGATCCGGTCAACAAATGGGATGTCGTAATCGAGCCGGCAGAAGTGGCTGACACCCCAGCCCAACCACAGCGCATTATGAACCGACCGGGCGATCGCAATCGTCTCGATGCTCGGCATTCTTTACTGACCGAAGCAACACCGCATCCACCGCGTCGGCTTGGGCATATTGTCGTTGGGTCACCCGATGTGGCAGCGAGTCTCAAATTTTATACCGAGGGCATAGGCTATCGCGTATCCGATATCGTTGGCGGGATAGCATTTTTTCTGCGTTGCTCACCCGATCATCATAATTTACTGCTCGCCCCCGGTCCGGTGCCGTATCTGAATCACTACGCCATCGAACACGATGACATCGATTCCGTATGCCGTGCAGCAACCCTGTATTTGCGCGAGCACGAAGACGCGCAAATCGCCGGTCCTGGCCGTCATCCCATTGGCGGAAATATGTTCTGGTATATGCGTGACCCGAGCGGCACCTTCTTTGAGTACTTTGCCGACATGGATCGGATTCTCGACGACGCGGGGTGGCAGGTCCGAGAGGATTGGCCAATGGAGGACTCCTGGTCGCTCTGGGGCGAAACACGTCAGCCCGAAGTATTCTTTCAACCCCCGGACATGCCGGCCGTCATCGAAGGCTGGAACAAGGCCCACGGCTAAACGCTCATCGACTCCGGGGCGGCGGGCGGTCTGCCGGAGCCGGGGAAGGTAACTCAGCGTGCACTACGATGTCGTGATCTGTGGCTACGGCCCGACCGGGGCGGTGGCCGCGAACCTGCTCGGTCGGCGTGGCGTGCGGGTGCTGGTCGTTGAGCAGAATACCGAGATCTACGACATCCCGCGGGCCGTGCACTTCGACGGCGAGACCATGCGGATCTTTCAGTTCCTGGGGCTGGCGGATGATATCAAAAGTGTTTCAACCCCAGCGACCGAGGCGGCCTTCGTCAACGGGAGTGGGCGAACGCTCATGGCCCTGGACTTTCGCGATATGCCGAGACGTCATGGCTGGCCAAATGGGAATTTCTTTAATCAACCTGCCCTTGAAGCGTATTTGCGGCGTGGGGTGGAACGCTATCCCTCGGTTGAGGTCCGACTCGGCTGGACCCTGGAGACGTTCGATCAGGATGACACTGGCCTGCACATCACCCTCTCGCACCGGGAGAGTAGCCACCGCGACGAGGTGACGAGTTCTTACCTCCTCGGTTGCGACGGCGCGACGAGTACGGCCCGCGAGTTGGCTGATATTCCGCTCGACACGCTGAATACCGACGAGCCGTGGTTGGTATGTGACATTCTCTTAGAGGGAGACTTTGAGTTTCGCAAACGAGTCTATCAAGTGTGTGACCGACGCAGACCAACGACGCTGGTTCCCTGCGAAGGCCGCCATATCCGTTGGGAGTTTATGCTCCGGCCTGACGATGACCCTGAGGAGCTTGAACGCGAAGAGACGGTTCTTGCCCTGATGGCACCCCACCTGCATCGTCTGCATGACGACCTCAAGCCGGAGCAGTGCACGCTTATTCGTAAGAAGGTATATACTTTTCACGGACTGATTGCCCGATCATGGCGGTCGGGGCGCGTCTTGCTGCTGGGCGATGCAGCCCATCAAACTCCGCCCTTTCTCGGACAAGGCATGTGTGCCGGCATCCGTGATGCCTCTAACCTGTGCTGGAAGCTCGAAGGCGTGCTGGCCGGTCGCTATACCTCGAAGCTGCTAGACACCTATCCGTCCGAGCGTGCCCGGCATGCCCGGACAATAATCGAGCAGGCCATCCGCACGGGAAGCGTTATTCAAACACGGAATCCTATCGCTGCTTTCCTGCGCGATTCCTTTTTCTCGTTGGCGAGAATCTTTCCCGTTCTGCAAAAGCCCTTTCTGTGGGAACCTGCCTGGCCGCTCGGCCCTGGGTTCTTCGACGCGACCACGCCTCCGAGCGCGCGGACCGTCCATGGCCATCAGATCGACCAGCCCGTCGTAGCAACCATGTCAGGCGAGCGGATACCGCTTGATACGGTCCTGGGTGACGATTTTGCCGTGCTTGGACTCAATATGAACCCTGCGGATACAATCGCCGAGGCAACTGCCCAGACATTTTCTACGCTCAAGACACGCTTTATCCACGTCGCACCGACCCACACCCATAACGCGGCTTCACCCGCGAGCACGGTTGTCGATACGGACGGTGCCCTTGCCGCGTGGTTCAAACGCATAGGCGGCGGCCAGGCTGTCATCCTACGGCCGGACCGCCAAGTCTTCGGCGTGTACGGAAAAAATGGAGCTTCGACGGTAGGGACCGAATTGGCGACAGCCGCTGAAAAGCTGGTGACCATGATCGAGCCGACCCAATGAACTTGAATTGTGCCGGTTCTCCGGGCGTCCACACCGCTACTGGCTATATCAGGAAGGACATATTCGGCAGCGGTTCGGCGGCGTTGACCAGGACGATTTTTTTACGACTCATCTTGAGTTCACCGTCAACCCACCGAAGGGTATGCGTCGTGCGTCCGGCCCACATATGGGTCTCGTGTTTGGCCTGAATCGAGAGCTCGACCAAAAGGAAATTCGAGCCGACAACGAACGTATCATCTTTGTTTTTCTCGACTTCGATATTGGAAATCAACCGGCGCATGGACGAGGCCGGTTCCTGGCTGTAGCGATGGCCGCTTTGCAGGAGTTTGATGCGCGTGGCAATCCTCTGCCGGTTGTCGTAGATGTGCGAGATGTGGGTGTTGGGATCAACCTCGGGGTCGGTTGTCGCCGGTACCCAGTATACGGCGTCGTCCGTCCACAAGGCTTCCCAGTCCGCATAGCGCGCTTCATCCGCATAGCGCGCTTCTTTATACAAGAATGCCTCAACCGCTCTATACTCGGCGTCGGACACCATAGCTGCTAGGCCCGGCCGTTCTGCATCACGCTGCGATAGTGCAACCAGAACGCCCGGTTTGTTGTCTCGTCGGTCATATGCCCGACGCGCTGCTGTTGGCTATCGACATACTCACGATTCAGGCCGCGACTCAGTTCCAGCCACTCGGCGTTCCGCGTGACTAATCCGACCTGGTTGCGACTCGCAATCGTCACGTCTTCGGGCAGCAGAAATGACCCCGGCCCCATTGCCGCTTCGCTCTGCCGTAACAGGCGCTTGTTGAATTCGGGCACACCCTTGAGGAACAGCGGCGTATGCCACTGGACGCATTCGTCAACGCTGACGGGTTGCATGATGGCGATATTCATCTCGGCCAAAAAAAGATTAGGAAAAATAAAGGCGTGCGGCGGGCCGTCGAAAACCCGGCGCTGGGTTTCCTCTTTGCCATAGCTACGTTCCATGGCCGCCAGATAGGAGGCGGCCAGACCCTCCGAGACGCCGCCAAACCACTCGAACGGCTGTTGGTAGGCCGGGACAAAGTCGATTTCCGTGTGTCCCTGCCCCCAGTCGCGCAGGACGGACTTGATGCTTTTTTCCTCACCCACAAAGCGCCGATACTGCGAGCCGACCGCTTTCAATATGGAACGGTGCACAAAGCCGAGATGATAGCCGTCCGTGTCGTTTTCGGGCAGCATTTTCCAGTTGGACGGGTAGCGATGCTTGATCCAGCCGGCGCCAAGTTCGATCTCGCCCTCCGGCGAGAGACCACACGCCCGGTCGATCAATTGCGCCGCCGTGCCAAGATGATCGGCCAGCGAGATACCGCTCGGACTCAAACTGACGAACACAAACCCCCGATAGCTCTCCAGCCGTGGCAGGCGCGTCAGCCCGTACTCTTTTTTATCAAAAGACTCCCCATATCCGGCCGGGTAGGGGACGCCCTGCAAGGTGCCAGTCAGGTCATAGCTCCAGCCATGATAGGGACAGGTAAACGTGCGAGTGTGGCCGCGCTCCGCCGGGCAGACGGTCGTGCCACGATGCGCGCAGCGGTTGAGGAGGGCCGATATCTTGTTATCTGTGCCGCGCACCAGGATGACCGACTGGGTGCCGACCTGGCGCGTCATAAAGTCTCCCGGCTGGGGGATTTCACTGTCGTGACCAATAAACACCCAGCCGTGGTAAAAAATCTTTTCCAACTCATCGGTAAAAATATGCGGGTCGGTGTACAGCGACCTGTGGACCCGCTCGTTTTGGACAAGGGTGTCGTACCGGATCGGATCAATGGCAGTCTGTTGCATACGAGTCCCTCCGACTCAACTCTCTGACTCCGCCTAGCGATTGGCAAACACCGGGTCGCGTTTCTCTCGGAACGCAGCCACGGCTTCGCGCATATCGTCTCCCAGCGTGCAGGCCAGCCCCAGATGGGCGTCGGCATAGGTAATATCGCCAGCCTTGTTGGTGCTCAGCGCTTTGAAAAATTCTTTTGTCCGACGTAGCGCCATGGGCGGCTTGTTGAGTAGCTTCTGGGCGAAGGCGTGGACCGCGTCGGGCAGCTCCTCCAACGGTACGACCTGATTGACCAGGCCGACCTCACAGGCTTCTTCCGCGGTCAGCTCATCACAGGTCATCACCAGTTCTTTGGCCTTGGCCATGCCGATCAAATTGATCATGCGGGTAATCGAGCCCCACATATACGGCACACCGAGCCGTACCTCGGGCAGCCACATGCGGGCACCGCTGGCGGCAATGCGAAAATCACACGCCATGGCCAAGGACACGCCTCCGCCTACCGCAAAACCATTGACCGCGGCGATGCTGATCTGGTCCAGGCGTTCCCACTCGTCCATCACCCGCCAGCCGAGCTTTGCCATCCGCAGCCTGGCGCTATCGGTGAGCGTGGCCTGGGTTTCCGCTTTGGCGCTACTCGACAGGGCGTTCATATCTGCGCCAACGCTGAACGAGCGACCCTTGCCGGTCAGGATCACAACCCGTGAATCCTCGTCCTCTTGCAACTCGTAGGTAATGGCCAGAAACTCGCGCAGCACCTGCTCGTTGAGGGGATTGAGTTTTGCCGGTCGATTGAAAGAGACGGTGACAATGGGACCGGAGCGTTCGAGGGTAAATGTTTCGTATGTTGTGGTCATGTGTAATGTTCTCCTGCTTTTCTTGATTTTGGTTCCTTACTTTCTTTGGTGGCCGCACTCCCTATCAAGCTTTTGTCAGTGACAGTCAGGGATAAGATGAGTGCGCGGAGTTTATGAGAGGAGCAATTACGCCTTTGCCGTTTGGAGGACAACTCCAAGCTCATGGGCGGGGGTCTTTGACTTAAAGTATAATCGCTCGAAGCCAATGACCTCGCCCTGAACATCCTTGATTAAAATAAGACCACGGCCTACTTCTTCGCACACTTCCTCATGTTCCGGGTCATCCCAGTACACAGTGAGGGTTTCTCCGGCCGGGTCGTGAATGACTTTTATGTGGGCCATATCACCTCTCCTTCTTTTACCCTATCGCATGGATAGGCAGTGATAAGAAATCCCTCTCCATCCAGTCGCCTGACAACTGCACCCAGGAGTCGCTTGCGGTCTGATTTATAAAAGAGATAAATCCCCGCGTCCTGCAAGCTACAACAAATCTGGTCCGGAGTGGAAAGGACTTGAATAACAGCCTGCACGCGGCCTCTGAGCTTCGGATGTTGTGTCTCGATGAGCGACCAATAGTCTGCGGTTGTGCGCACAGAGAATCCCAGGGGGGTTACCACCTCAAAAAGATTTCCGCCCTGTGGATTCACCCCTACCCTCGCCATTCACTGATTTATTCTTTCTTTCGTAAACACAAAATTCTCTGCCATTTGCGCCCGGACTTCTTTGAGGTGCGTTACGTATTTGGGAAAGCCGCCGTTATAATTGCCGTCCTGACGGCGCTGAAATTCGCCCTCGAAATTATAATAGCCCGGCGTACAGTCCTGGTTGCGGGTGGTTTTGCCGCGATGATGGATCACTTCCTGGACCCACCACTCTTCTGCCTCGGAGGTCACGTCGAGGGACTGATAGTCATGCCGCCGCACATAGTCGATACACGCTGCAATATGATCCCCCTGGGATTGCAGCATGTCCGTCAGGTTGAACTGAAACGATGCCTGATAGCCACCCATGATGAACAGGTTGGGATAGCCCTGCGAGTGAATGCCGAGCAGGGTGCGGATGCCGCTGCTGTATTTATCGTTCAGGTCGAGGCCGTTTTCTCCTCTGATCTGATTGTAAATACCGGTCTTCTGCACCTCGAAGCCGGTGGCATAGATCAGGACATCGAGCTCGTACTGCGTCCCGTCAAATACCGGTCCTTTCGCGGTGATTTCGGTGATGCCTTTGCCGTGGGTATCGACCAGGTGCACGTTGGGGCGGTTGAAAGTCGGCAGATAGTCGTTATGAAAGCAGGGCCGCTTGCACATGAACATATACCACGGCTTGAGCGCGTTAGCGGTGGCTTTGTCCTTCACGACCTCGTCGATGCGTTTGTGAATGCGCATCATATAGTCGATATTGGCGTTCTCCTGCCGCTGGATTTTCTCCTCGCGAGACATGGCTGCGCGCGCGGCCCGCTGCTCTTCGGTCAGTCGCGGCCCGCGCATGGCGCGTTCGCGCCGCTTGGCCTGCCAGCCCGGCTTCAGTTTGCGCGCCCAGTTGGGATCGGTTGGCCAGTCGTCCCGGATATCTATGGAAGACGGCGTGCGTTGGAACACGTACAGCTCTTTCGATGATGCGCCCAGACCGGGAATGGCCTGCACCGCGGTCGCGCCCGTGCCGATGATGCCGACGACCTTATCCTCCAGGCCGGACAAGTCTTCCCTGGTATAATCATAGTCCCAGCGCGAGGTATGAAAGGAGTGGCCTGTGAAGGACTCCATGCCCTTGATTTTGGACAGCTTGGGTTTGGACAGCGTGCCGTTGGCGCAGATAACGAAGCGCGCCTTCATGTGGTCGCCTCGGTCTGTGGTGAGCTGCCACATCTCTTCTTCTTCGTTCCATATGGTGGAGGTGACCGTGGTCTGAAAAACCGCCAGCTCGTACAGATTGTATCTTCTGGCAATGGCCTGACAGTGGGCCAGGATTTCCGGGCCCCTGGCGTAATGGTGCTTGGGTACGTAGTCCATCTCATCGAGTAGCGGGAGATAGTCATACGAGATCACGTCGCAGGCCACTCCGGGGTAGCGATTCCAGTACCACGTGCCACCCACATCGGCTCCCCGCTCGACGATGCGGATACTCTCAACGCCATATTCACGCAGCCGGGCTGAGGTGAGCAGTGCCGAGAACCCACCGCCAATGAATAAGCACTCGACCGTATCGTTAATGGGCTCGCGGGGAACGATCTCGCCGCCGTAGGGGTCGGTCTCGTACCTGGCGAAAGAACCGGTCAGGTCAGACGTATATTGCTGCGTCCCTTCCGGTCGGTAGTCCAGCCTGAGATCACGCTCCTCGGTAAACTTCTGCTTGATGGCATCGTAGTACGACTGCGGTTTTTTCGGCTTCGAGAGCCCGTCCATGGTGCCAATCAGGGGCTTCTCCTGCGCTTCAGACATGTATTCAGTCCTCCGTACGTTAACACTGGTCGTTCTTGAGACTGGCCGAGTATAACAGAGCCATGGCGCAGCGGGGAAGCGGCGCATGGGGTAATGACTCTCTACGGGGCAGGGGCATCGTGACTCCCTGCCCTCCAGGCTGCTTAATCCGAGTACAGGGGATGTGACCCGAACTGATTTTTTTGCACGGCCTGCCCCGTAGTGGCCACATGCCCGACCCCCCGCACGACGCTGTCGAGGTACTGGGCGATGGTGTCGCCAAACAACCGTTGCTGATAGGCCCGCTTCTGAGGGATGGACAAGTCCGCTTTCAGGTAGGGGATCACGGTAATGGCCAACTCGCTCTGCCGCTCGCCCTGCGCTGTGATGCGCCACTCCACGCGTGCCGTCTTGCGTGAGGGCGGCCCGACTTCAATGTCAAATCCCACCCCCTCGAGCCACCTCACAAAATCGCGCTCGTAATGCACGCCACTGTAGTAGGAGACCGTGTCTTTTGCCCCAACCCCGGGCCATTTGAGAACCGTGGTTGCCTGACAGAACGGATGATAGCGGGGGAGTTGACCGGGTTGAGAGATCACCTGCCAGACGCTCTCTGAATCGGCCTCAATAATGTGACTGACCCGCACCGTATCGCCCAGCCCGAGCCCTCGGGCTGCCAATGCGGTCTGCAATTGCTCACTGTCTGCTTTCACGGAGGGCTCCTTCCGCTACAAATGCCCTGAGTACACAGCACGTCTGCAAGCGCACTGCTAGCTATCGAATGTCCCACCAATAGCAGCCGTGTCGTTATATTCGCGCAGGTATGTAAGCTTCCCATCCTCCGCGAAGCGGAATTCCCAGACGAACGCCATATCGCAGGTGCGCCCCGTTTCTATCGACTTACCGTTTTTTTCTACCCCTGTCGCCGCCATCCTGCGCGTCTCCGGGTCGAAAATAAAATCATGGAAGACGAGTTCGCCGATCACCCACGTCTCTGCCAGTTGGGCTAAATACTTTTGCGTTCCCGCCGCACCCTCGTAGCGGCCGCCAAAAGGTATATGGGACGGCAGAAAGTTCTCCCAGGCGAACTCGTCCGCCATCATCTTGGCGCACTCGGGGAAGTCCGTCAGGAGGAGGTCCATAAACTTATTCACCGTGTCGATCGCCTCTTGTTTTGTCATGTCCTCTCCTCGCTCGTGCGGGTTGGTCTGTCTCACTTATAGTTCTCTATCGATTACAGACTACTCCGCATTGCTTCGGCGGGGCGGTGGATCGGGCAGGTGGTTTCGTGGTCCGCCAGATCAAAGCAAAAGAGGAATTTCGCAAAACTCCGCGAAAATTCCCATACGCTCCGCTATCGAGTAAGACTCAAGTAGCGAAGTTGTGAGGGGGAATCAACGCAGGTTGTGTGCTTTGTCTTGTCAAAATTTTAGCGATATGCAAGACTTCGCGCGGGCGGAGAAAATATCCCGCCCGCAAGACACCGCATCAAGAAGGAGGGCTGACAGATGAATGAAGCGGTAGAGCAATCCCAACCGAACGGAATTCCGACTCCCGAAGAACTGGGCTTCGATCCGGCCGACCTGCGTCAGAAGTATGCCGAGGAGCGTGACAGGCGTCTCCGGGCGGACGGAAACAACCAGTATCAGGAAATCACCGGCCAGCACGAACACTACAATACCGATCCCTATGTCGAGCCGGGCTTTACCCGCCCCGCGCTGCAAGAAGAACTCGACGCGGTGATTATTGGTGGCGGCTTTGGCGGCCTGCTGGCGGCCGCGCGGCTGCAGAAGGAAGGGATCACCAATATTCGCATCATCGAGAAGGCCGGAGATTTTGGTGGGACCTGGTACTGGAACCGCTACCCCGGCGCCCAGTGTGACATCGAGTCCTACGTCTATCTGCCCCTGCTCGAAGAGACCGGCTATATACCCAAGGAAAAATACTCCTTTGCGCCGGAGATCTTTGAGCACGCCCAGCGGATCGGGAAACATTTCAATCTCTACGAGCGGGCCTGCTTCCAGACCCAGGTCAGGCAGGCGCGCTGGAACGATGAGGACGGGCGCTGGACGATTACCACCGATCGCGACGATGTCTTCCAGGCACGCTTTGTGATCATGTCGAGCGGGCCCCTGAATCGTCCCAAGCTACCGGCGATTCCCGGCATCGAAAAGTTCAAAGGGCATACCTTCCACACCAGCCGCTGGGACTACGACTACACCGGTGGGGATACGACCGGCGGCATGTACAAACTCAAAGACAAGCGTGTGGGTATCATCGGCACCGGAGCCACCGCGATCCAGTCCGTACCGCACCTGGGCGAGCATGCCAAGCAGCTCTACGTGTTCCAGCGCACGCCGTCGTCGGTGGACGAACGCGGCAACAAGCCGACCGACCCGGAATGGGTACGGACGCTGAAGCCCGGCTGGCAGGATTACCGCAACAACAACTTCTGCTCCATTTTGGCCGGGATTCCGGTTGAGGAAGACCTCGTCGGCGACAAGTGGACCAGCCTGTTCAAGAAACTCTCCGAACTGCTTACGGGCAAGGAGGATTCAGACCTCTCCGACGAAGGTATGGCGCTCATGTCGGAGATCGCCGACTATCAGAAGATGAACGAGATTCGGACGCGCGTGTCCTCGACCGTCACCGACCCTGAGACCGCGGAAGCGCTCAAACCCTGGTACGGACAGTGGTGCAAGCGCCCGACCTTTAACGACGAATACCTGCCGACCTTCAACCGCCCCAACGTGAAGCTGGTGGACACCAAAGGCAAGGGCGTCGAGCGTGTCACCGAGACCGCGGTGGTCGTGGACGGCGTCGAGTACGAAGTGGACTGCCTGATCTACGCGACCGGCTTCGAGGTTGGGACGGCCTACACGCGCCGCGCCGAGTTTGAGGTGTACGGCCGTGACGGGCTGTCGCTGAGCGATTACTGGGCCGACGGCATGAAGACCTACCACGGCTTTCTGAGCAACGGCTTTCCGAACTGTTTTCATATGGGGCTCACCCAGACCGGCCTCGCGCCCAACTTCACCTATATGCTGAACGGGCAGGCCGTTCACATCGCCCACCTCATTACCCAGGTGGGCAATCGCGACGCGAAATCCATCGAGCCCACCCTCGAAGCCGAGGACGAGTGGGTGAAGCTGGTGACCGGCCCGACCTTCATGACCGAGTACCAGAACACCTGTACGCCGGGTTACTACAACGGAGAGGGAAAAAACGAGGGGCATGGCTTTATCGAGACCCAGTATCCCGACGGCGCAGTGCCCTTTTACGATATGCTCGCCGCCTGGCGCGCGCAGGGCGATTTCGAGGGGCTGATCGTAAAGTAGATCTGGGATGGCATAGCCGAACCTCGCCCGTTTGCAATAAAGGGCAGAGTGGGAGAATACCAAAACAGGTCTAGGCTATCGGTATCTAGCTGGTCCCGGAACGGTCGCTCCGATGGCTCTAGATACCGCATAGCCTTATGTCTGCCGATCCATATCTTGGTGGCGCGATACGATTGAGCGGAACGCGCTCAGTGCTGCGGATGAGCTCGACTGCTTCCATATGAAGCAGAGCGGGAGCTTGAGGTCGAGATCGATCACAGGCACGAGGTCTACAAGCTTCGGTTTGCGACCTTCATTGGCCGAGTTACAAAAGCCGACGCCAATTCCGGCAGAAACCAAACTGAGTAGTGTTCTTTCGTCGATGGCTTCCTGCACGATATTGGGTGACAACCCGCTCGCATATGTCGTTGACACGATGCGATCTACATACGCCGGGGCGATAGACCGCGAGAGACCCACAAACGCCTCGGTCTTCAGATCTTCCAGGCGCACGTCGCCCCGCTTTTTCCAGCCATAGCGTCGCGGCACTGCGAGCACGACCGTGTCCATTCGGAGCAGTAACGCCTGGCAACCTTCGGGCAGGGCTTCGAAAGTATAGCAAAAGCCAGCATCGAGCCCACCTGCGACGATTGCCTTAAATTGAGCGGTTGAGAACATTGGGCGGAGATCAAGACTCACATTTGGGTAGCGTACGCGGTATTGCTGGATCGACTTGGGAAAGGCTCCAAACCAGGAGGCGCTTTCTATGAATCCGATATGGAGCTGACCGGCTTCCCCTTGGGCCACTCGGCGCGCGTGTGCCACTGCTTCATCGGTGCGACCGAGGATCTCGCGCGCTGACCCAAGGAACGCCTTGCCGGCAGCATTTAAGCGTATACCGCGCGGCAGGCGATCGAACAGGACGCATTCCATCTCTTCTTCCATCTGATGCATCTGCCGGCTCAGCGCGGGCTGGACAATATGTAAGCGCTTTGCCGCACGTCGGATGTTTTCTTCCTCAGCGACGGCCACAAAGTAACGGAGATGGCGGAGCTCCATAGATATATTCCAAAAGTATCAATCCTATGAATATAAAGTATTTGTAGTATCGATCAAGCGTCTTTATGGTACAGCCTGGAGCGTAGAGATGAACGCCAACAGGAAAGGATGAAACACGATGAAAACACTAGGCTTAACTATCGTATTGCTCCTCGCCCTTCTCTCCACAAACGGAAAGGCTGCGACGCTGAAGCCCGTGACGTTTGAAAGCCAAGGACAGACCCTCGCTGGAAATTTGTACCTGCCCGATGGATATACGAACAGTCAGAAGCTCCCGGGTGTGGTCGTCACCGGAGCCTGGACGACTGTGAAAGAACAAATGGCCGGCACGTATGCCGCTGAAATGGCCGACCGGGGGTATGCCGCATTGGCTTTCGACTTTCGCGGCTGGGGACAATCGCCCGACGTGATTCAGTATTTGGAAAATCCGAAGCGGAAAACCGAAGATATTCATGCTGCCGTGCATTACCTGGCCACGCGGCCCGAAGTGGAGGCAGGCCGGATTGGCGGCTTGGGGATTTGCGCCTCGTCCGGATATATGAGCGATGCGACGCTGGCCAATAGCCATATCAAAGCCTTGGCGCTCGTAGCGCCCTGGTTGCATAATACGGACATCGTCAAAGTCGTCTACGGCGGTGAAGAAGGGGTCAAAAATCTTATCCAAATGAGCCGGGAGGCGGAACAGTCGCCTCAACCGGTTATCCTGGAAGCGGCCAGCCTGACGAACGACAAGGCAGTGATGTATCAAGCGCCGTATTACACGGAAACGGATCGAGGCCTTATCTCAGAATACGATAACAAGTTTAACGCGGCCTCGTGGGAAGGCTGGCTCACCTACGATGCGCTCCAGACCGCAGAGCAACTGAAAAAACCAACTTTGCTCGTCCATTCCGAAGCGGCCGCCATTCCGCAAGGAGCGCACGAATATGCCCGCCGTATGGACTCCAACGTCACAGAACTGTGGCTGGACGATGTGAGCCAGTTTGATTTCTATGACGCTCCGAGTCCGATTACAGCAGCAAGCGATGCGGTAGCTGAGCATTTCAACGCAATCCTGAAATAGAGAAGGAGCAGGCATGAATCACGTACTCACCGGAGTATTGCTCATAAGCGTACTGACCGTGGCGAGTCCCGCGGTACCCGCGGCGAGTGATCCGCAAGACGAGGCGGCTATTAAAACTACCATTGAAAGTATTGGAATCTTAGCGGACCAGGGCAACTTTGAAGAAATCGAAAAGCTGTATGCCGATGAAGTCGAGATGGATTATACCTCGCTCACGGGCGGTGAGGTCGAACGCATAAGCCCGCAGGCGCTGATGACCCAGTGGGCGTCTGTCTTACCGGGTTTCGACCGGACTCGGCATGCGGTCTCAGACATTGCCGTCACACTCAACAGGACACGGGCCGAAGCGACCGCCAATGTTATCGCCGACCATTATGTGGGGGACCTGTTTTGGCAAGTCCAGGGTGACTACCGCTATGAATTACAAAAAACCGACGGGATATGGCGAGTGACCAGCCATACCTTTAACCTGCGTGAGGAAAGCGGAACCCGTGATGTATTCGGCCCAGCCGGCAAGAATGCCGCCGCTAATCCCGTGTCGTATATCAAGCGGCAGCAGACGAAAAAAGCGGTGCAGGATTTCCTCACGGCCCTGGAGCAGAAGGACATGGCGAAGTTTGCCGGCGTATGGGCCGAGGATGCCGTGCAGGAGATGCCCTATGCGCCAAAAGGCTTCCCGGAACGCGTGAGCGGTAGAGCAGCCCTGATTCAGCATTACGCCGCTTGGCCGGAAAACAGCGGAAAGGCCGATTTTACCTCAGACTTGGTCTTCCACCCGTTGCAGGACCCAGAATGGATTTTTGCTGAGTTCACGGGCCAGGTAGAGATCGTCCCGACAGGCCGTATATATCATCAGAGTTATGGTGGACTGTTCCTTGTGAAAAAGGGAAAAATTACGCTCTTCCGCGAGTACTTCGACCCGGTCCCCTTCAAATACGCATTCGGCTTTGATGAAGGGGGCAACACCTTGCATACGGGAGAGGACGGACAGTAGCGGGGCCTCCTCGCTCTGGCAGAGGCCCGTGACGCGACATGCTCGCTGCTTGGCGCGCAGGGCGATTTCGAGGGGCTGAATAATTTCAAGCGTCTTCAGCCCGACCGCGCAGCACACCGGATGACCGGAGTTGGTATAGCCGTGGGAGAAATCGGTGCCTTCGAGAGCCTGTAGAAAGGTGTCGTAAATCTTCTCGTGCAAAAGCACCGCGCCGAGCGGCAGATCGCCTTCGGCTACGGTGTACATTTCTGTCTGGGATCCCACCTCGCCCGCATGGATCTCCGTTCCCTGTTCGGCCATCTCATCCCGCGGCTCGCGTCGCTGGAAGTCACCGGCCCTGCACCCGCCTCGAAGACACCCTTCGTGGGGGGACTGAAGAACTTGCCGATTCGGTATCAACTCAAACCTGTCTAGTGCTGGGTAGCCTAGATTCCGAACTGGAGAAATCGTCCGGCCGGGCGCCCTTAGCTCAGGTTGTTCTCGGTCAGGAAATCGATAACGCCTTGGCTCACTCCTTCCGGATCAAGGAATGGCTCGAAATTTGTGCCTTTGACATCAATGGCCTTCGCCTTTGGCATGGCGGCGGCGGTGTTTTGGTGGCCGAGGTAGAGGACATCGTCTGGAGCGCACATCAACAAGGTCGGGCACTTGATGTCCTGAATGAACAGATCGAAGCGGTAATCCCACACGCATCGATAGATCATGCCGCGAACCTTCCAGGCCCGCAGTGCTCCTGAGAACTCGTCGTTCATATTGTCTAGATCGCGATTACCGCCCAGGTTATAGATGTAGTCCCAGGTGATTTTGAGGTATTCGGCTTCATGGCTCGGCCCGACGGAGCCACTGAACTCGTCGCGGTAGGGCGCGGCCTGTTCCTCGGTCAGCAACAGTGCACCGACCATCATGCAAGACAGCACGCGCTCGGGATAGAGCGACGCCATTTCGGCGGCCATACCGGCACCCGTGTGATTGCCGAAGGCATGGAACTTCTCGATACCGAGCGTATCGAGAAAGTCCATCGTGTATTGGGTGAGCGTGCTGATCGAATGGAACTCCGGCGGGTCAAAGGAGCCACCGAAGCCGGGCAGGTCGACCGCAATGCAATGACAGCGGTCGATCAACTTCTCGAGCGTGCGTTCATACCCCTTAGCGCCACTGACGTTCTGATGCAGAAACACAATCGGCGGCTTTTCCTGCGGGCCACCATGGTAATAGTGCATTTGACCACTAGGCGTATCTGCGTAGGCCTTCTTGATCATCAATTCGTGTCTCCCTACCCGAGCGTACCGGCCGGTCGCCGCCGGTGCTCAGCTCAGGTCGTTCTCGGTCAGAAAATCGATGATGCCCCGGCTCACCCCTTCCGGATCGAGGTTCGGTTCCATGTCCATACCTTTGACATCGATGGCCTTCGCCTGCGGCATCGCCGCCGCAGTGTTCTGGTGACCCGGATAGAGAACGTCGTCTGGGGCGCAAATCAAGAGAGTTGGGCATTGGATCTTCGGAATGAACTGGCCAAAGGGGTAATCCCAAACGCAGCGGAAGATCATGTCGCGAACCCTCCAGTTGCGTAACGCCCCGGTGAACTCGTCGTGCATATTGTCTAGATCAAGCTTGCCGCCGATGTCGTAGACGTAGTCCCAGGTCTCTTTCAGGTAGGCGGTGTTGAAGCCCGGGGCGGCGGAGCCGCTGAACTCCTTCCGGAACCGCGCGGATTGTTCTTCGGTAAACAACAACGCACCGATCATCATGCAGGACAGCGCCCGGTCGGGATAGAGCGACGATATTTCCGCGGACATCCCGGCTCCGGTGTGGCTGCCGCAGAGGTGAAATTTCTCGAAACCGAGCGTGTCGAGGAACTCCATGGTGTAGCCAGTGAGCGTACTGATCGAATTGAATTCGGGCGGGTCAAAGGAGCCTCCGAAGCCGGGCAGGTCCACGGCGATGCAGTGAAACTGGTCAATCAGCAGTCGGAGGGTGGGTTCGAAGGCCTTTGCACTGCTAACGTTCTGGTGCAGAAAAATGATCGGCGGCTTTTTCTGCGGTCCGCCGTAGTAGTAGTGCATCTGGCCACTCGGAGTGTCGGCGTAGGCTTTCTTGATCATCTGAGCTTGTTACTCCGAAACTCCCAAAACCGCACTCGGTCCCTCCCGGAAAGCTCTCGCAGGGCTCCGCTCGGCGCCAGAGGGTTGGGGCGCACAGAGCTCATGAGGAGCTTGCCGGAGCTTTCTTGTGGGCCAGCCGCAGGCTTACGATTTCTACAGCCAGCGAGAAGCCCATGGCGAAGTAGATATAGCCCTTGGGGATATGCCGATCAAGGCCAGCGGCTACTAGCGCGGTGCCGACGGCCCATTATAATCTTACGTCTTGGCGGCGAGCCAGGCTTCGGTTTCGGTTAGCGTGTCTTTCAGACGCTGGAGGAGCAGGCTGACCTCCTGCTGGGTAATAATCAGCGGCGGCGCCATAAAAATCACATCAGGTCCTATTTCCCGCACCAGCAGCCCGCGCTTCAGGGCCGCCCGACGGACGTAGTCCGCGACATTGTACTCGGGCGGAAAAGGCTCGCGCGTGTCTTTATTGCAGACAAACTCCAGAGCCGCGATTAAGCCCAAACCCCGCACATCGCCGACGATGGGCGAGGAGTGCAATTCGGCCAGCCCCTCGTGAAAGAGCGCCCCCATCTGGGCTGCATGGTCGACGAGCTGATCTCGCTCCATAATTTCAAGTGTCTTCAGCCCGGCCGCGCAGCACACCGGATGACCGGAGTTGGTATAGCCGTGGGAGAAATCGGTGCCTTCGGGAGCCTGCATGAATGTGTCGTAAATCTTCTCGTGCAGGAGCACCGCGCCGAGCGGCAGATAACCGCTATTGATGCCCTTGGCCGTGCTGATCATATCCGGGGTGACGCCCGCATGCTCAATGGCGAACATCTTACCTGTCCGTCCGAAACCGGTGATGACTTCATCCGACACCATGAGCACATCATATTTGTCACAGATCGCCCGGATACGCTGAAAGTATTCCGGGGGAAGGGGGATGCCGCCCCCGCCTCCCAGCACGGGTTCGGCAATAAAAAAAGCAACGGTTTCCGGCCCTTCTTCGAGAATGACCTTTTCCAGCATATCCGCACATGCCAACGTACAGGCCGGCTGCGTTCCACACTGCTCACAACGATAGCGGTACGGGGTGGGGATATGTCGGACCTTTGACAGCATAGGCTCAAAGTGTTCGTGCATATGCGGCAGCCCCGTCAGGCTGGCGGCCCCATACGTTGCCCCATGATAGCTGCGGTCCAGCGCAATTGCCGTGGTTTTCTTCTCAAAACCGCGCAACCGGAAATAGAGGCGACTGACCTTGATGACCGTCTCGTTGGCTTCTGAACCGCCTGAGACAAAAATCACCCGGTTCAGCCCGTCTGGTGCATGCTGGGTTAATTTTGCTGCCAGCTCAATGGAGGGCGGGGTGGAGAAATTCCAGCCGCCTAAATGAAACGGGAGGGTCTTCATTTGCGCGTGGACCGCGTCGGCAATCTCGGTCTGGTCATAGCCCAAGCCCACATTGCCAATGCCGGAGCAGCCGTCGAGATACTGATTGCCCTCAGCATCCCAGAGATAGACCCCTTTGCCTGCGACAATAACGGTGAAATCTCCGTCGGCATGATCCTGAAAGGTCGTAAAGACCGGCAGCTTATGCTGGCGTTCCAGGTCTCGTAACTTCTCAACGTCCAGCTCAAAGGGACGCGGAGCGGGCGGCTGTGCGTATGCCTGCTGTTGACTCATATTTGACCCTCCTTATTCTTGAGTCGGGGTTGGGAATGTCACGCCGAGCGTAAGGCCATTACCGGCCAGAGTCAAACGCGGGAAGGGAGGACGGCTGCCTTCGGGTTATGCCCGCCATATTGTCACTTCCTTTCCGGCCAGGTTAAACTCTGGCGCAGGGAGGAAGAGAGCATGACGAATATTCCCATCCACGGAGAGTGTGACCCGCAATTCAGCGCCGTCCGCGATGTTTTCACCGCAAGCTTTACTCAGCAGGAAGAGATCGGAGCTGCGGTATGCGTATACGCCGACGGTCAGAAAGTCGTAGATTTGTGGGGTGGCTACTGCGATGAAGCTCGCAGCCAGCCATGGCAGGCCGATACGATCGTGTGCATGTTCTCGGTGGCCAAAGGCATGGCTGCGTTGTGCTCCCATGTGCTGGCCGACCGGGGACTGCTCGATATTGATGCGCCGGTGGTGACCTACTGGCCGGAATTCGGCAAGCAGGAAAAAGGGACGATTACGGTCAAACAGGTCCTCGGGCATATGGCCGCCTTGGTCTATACCGACACGGCCCCGCCGGGAGCGCTCTTCGAGCCGGAGGTAATGGTCAGGGTGCTCGAAGACATGCCGCCGGCCTGGGAGCCCGGTACGCGCGGGGCGTATCACTCTTCAACCTACGGGAATCTGGTGGGGGAAATTGTTCGCCGCGTGTCTGGAAAGTCTATTGGCCGCTTTTTTCGAGAGGAAGTCGCCGCGCCGCTCGGCCTTGATTATCACATCGGGCTGGGCGCGGACGAACTCGAACGGGTGTGTGATATTATTCCCAACCCGGCAAATGAAACCGCAGCCGTGCTGAGCGATCCGACCACCAAGCCCGGTCGGTCTTTTGCCGCCCTGCCCCGGCAGGAGGATGTGTTTAACAGCCTGACCTTTCGACAAATCGAATGGCCGTCCGCAAACGGTCACGGCAACGCCCGTGCGGTAGCGCGGCTGTTTGCGGCCCTGGCACGGGGCGGGGAGATCGACGGGGTACGGGTCCTCAGCCCGGAGGCGATTGCCCACGCGGCAGAGCTCCAATGGGACGACCAATGCCTGGTCTGGGGCGATCACTTCCGCACCACCTTGGGGCTGCTGCTGAATACGCCCGACTTCGCCTATATGGGGCCGAACCCGAACAGCTTCGGGACGGCAGGGGCGGGAGGTGCGTGTGGCATTGCCGACCCGCGCAGTCGCATCGGATTCGGTTACAGTCCGAACTTCATGTGCGCGGGCGGCGGGCTGGGTGAGCGGTCTCGGGCTTTAGTTGAAGCCACTTTTGCCAGTGTGTGAACGAAGCACGGGCAGAGCGCCCGTGCTCCCGGAATGTGTCTATTGAAAAGCGACTCTAAACAGCCCGCCCGTGGCGCAGCAAGCCGCCCGGCGTTGCCCCCATGCATTTCCCATCCTGGAAGGTCTCAACCCCATTCACCAAAATATGGCGATAGCCCTCGGCCTTCTGTATCCGGCGCCATTCGCCGGCCGGTAGGTCGTAGGCCACCTCAATGGGTAGCAGCTTGAGGTTCGGCAGATCATAGACCACGATATCCGCCGCCAAGCCCTCGCGCAGCGTGCCGCGGTCCTTGAACTGGGCGGCCCAGGCCGGGAGGGCGCTCAAGCGGAAGTGGGCTTCTTCTAAAGAGAGCGCATGACTATCTCGCACCAGCCAGGTCAGCATATCGGTCGGATACACCCCCAGCGTGAGGAATTTGATATGTGCGCCACCGTCGGACGCCCCTGGAATGGCGACCGGTGAATTCATCATCTCCTTATGAATCTGGGCATTCCCGTTGACGACCGGCCCCAACCATTCTGTCTCCAGATTATCCGCCACACTGATGTCCAAGATCGCATCGATCACATGCTTATTGTCCCGCTTGGCGATCTCTTCGACAGACAGATTCAGATATTTCTCTCGCAGCTCAGGGTTTTTGATCTTGGTCGCCACGAATTTATGCAGCTCCCCAAAAATAAAGTCACGTGTCGGTGTCCCGGCGTCGTATTCTGCCCGCATGGCCTTACGCCGGTCTGGATCGGCCAGCTTGATCCGCTTCTCTTCAACGGTTCCCAGCGTGGCATCACGCCAGGTCTCATTATCATCAAATAGATTCCAGTCCTTAAAATTAATCGTGAATGGAGCACGGACCGTCGCCGCCTGACCGTACACCGGAATCCCTTTTTCAACCATATCGTCCAGCCATTTGAGCTGGGCGCGGAGCGGTTCGACCGTCTGTTCGTGCGCGACGAGGGCGTTATAGATTACCGAGTGCCCGCTCTGTTCGGCCAGGTGGGTGTTGAAATTCATGTCGCGCAGCATGCCGATGCCTTCGTCATTGGCGGTCGCGCTCGACTGAGTCAACTCAATAAAGCCAATCTCATATTCGCGTAGCGCATCGGCCATCGTCAGATAGAACTCATCCGACAGAACGTCCGAAATCATCGGCGTGCCATCATAGTCGCGCTGGACCGAAGCGGTACTTTCCGGAAACAGGCGTTGCGCCCCCCAGCCAACGGCGCCGGCGCGCATGGCTTCATGAAATAATTGCACCGCAGTCTGGACTTCCTTTTCATTGGGTAGCCGCTTCTTGGCCTCGGCAAATCCCCCCATGGCATAAGCTACCAGCGGGGTGATGGGAACCAACTGTGAGAGATTAATACCCAACGGCAATCGATCCAGATGATCCATCCACTCCGGGAAGGTCTCCCAATCCGGCTTCATCGAGACTTTCATGGGTTCGAGCGGAATGGCCTCGTTACGCGATAATGACAGCAGGGCACGCTCAAAATCCTTGCCATGCACCGGGGCAAAACCAAAGCCGCAGTTGCCGATGGTCACAGACGTCACACCGTGCCAGCCGCCGATGGAGCAGTAGGGGTCCCAGTGAATCTGGGCATCGTAATGCGTGTGTAAATCAATAAAGCCCGGCGCAACGATCAGGCCACCCGCATCAATGACCTTTGTCGCCTCATGACTCGCAAGCCGTCCGATTTTGGCGATCTGGCCGTCCGTAATACCAATGTCGGCCTTGTAGCGCGGGACGCGCGTCCCATCGACAATGGTTCCGCCTCTGATAATCGTATCGAATGTTGCCATTGCAATCCTCCTTTGTTTCACTCCAGACTATCCTGTTTTGCCATTGCTATTTTACTGCGCCACATAGCCGCCATCGACCGCCATGGGATGGCCGGTGACAAACGAGGCCGCTTCGGAACACAACCAGGCCACGGCTTCGCCGATCTCACTCGGTTGCGCCATACGACCAACGGGTTCTGCGGCGTTAATCCCTTCGGCCATTTCGGGCACTTTTTCAAAGGCGCGTTTGAGCATTGGGGTATCCACAGCGCCTGGACAGACCGCATTCACCCGAATACCGGCCTTGGCGTACTCAAGAGCGGCCGTCTTGGTGAGTCCGACCACACCGTGTTTGGCTGCGACATAGGCAGACCCGGCCGGTATGCCTTGTAAACCTGCCACAGAGGCCGTATTCACAATCGCGCCGCCACCCTGGCTGAGCATCTGCTGGATTTCTGCTTTCATACTCAACCATACGCCTTTGAGATTAATGCCGATCACCCGATCCCAGGTTGCCTCAGGATAGTCCGGGGTTGGCACGAAGTCGCCTTCGATGCCGGCATTATTAAAGGCACAGTCCAGCCGGCCATAGGTCTCCACCACTTGCTTGACCATGGCCTCTGTGTCAGCCGCTTTGGAAACGTCAGTCCGGATAAAGATCGCGTCGCCCCCAGCGTTTTTGATCAAACGCACGGTTTCCTCCGCGCCTTCGACATTCACATCAGCCACCGCGACTTTTGCTCCCTCGCGAGCAAACACCTGGGCCGTCGCCCGGCCAATGCCGGTGCTTGCACCCGTGATCAGAGCGACCTTTCCGTCTAAGAGTCCTGCCATATATGACCTCCTTGTTCTGTCAGAAATACGTGTGCTCGATTAGCTTCGCAGCGGACGAAAGAATGCCCGCACATCATCAATCAGCAGGTGTGGCTCTTCCATGGACGCAAAGTGTCCGCCTGACGGCATCGGCGTCCAGTGTTTCAGGTTGTAATAATTGTCCGCCCACTTCCTCGGCATGACGATAACGTCTTCATAGAAGACGGCGACCCCCATTGGGCTTTCGACCACGGGTGTTCGATTATGCGAGGGCTGCCAGGGCTGGTGGGTTGCTTCGTAATAGTAGCGGGCGGACGTGCCAAAACTTTGAGTGATCCAGTAGATCATCATCGTTGTCAGCAATTCGTCTTTGGTGAAGCGTTTTTCGACATCACCACTACAATCGCTCCACGTCCGCCGTTTTTCCACAATCCAGGAACACAGTCCGACCGGAGAGTCGTTCAGCGCAAACGCCAGCGTTTGAGGCTTTGTTGACTGTAGGGCAGAGTAGCCACTCTCCGCGGTGAAAAAATGGGTGTTTTTTTCGTATAAGCCTTCCTCGCCCGGCCCATATTCTGACTCCGCCGGCATGCTTCCACCAAAAATGTCCAGCGGAGCCATGACATTCACATGGGTTCCAATTAACTTGTTGGCGTATTTATGGCCGAGCTGGGCGGTAATCAGCGCCCCCCAGTCTCCGCCTTGCGCACCAAACTTGTCGTAGCCCAGCACGTCTTGCATCAGCCTGACCCATAAGTCGGCCGTCCGCCAGTAATTGATACCAGTCGTGGTGAGCGGGGTGGAAAAGCCAAAACCGGGCAGGGACGGCACGATCACGTCAAAGGCATCGGCTGGATCACCGCCAAACGCGGCGGGGTCGCTGAGCGGTCGGATGACTTTATGGAAGTCCCAAAAGGTCCATGGCCAGCCATGACTCAGAATCAATGGAATAGGCTTCGGGCCTTTGCCCGGTTCGTGGACGAAATGGATGGGAATGTCTTCAATCGTCGTCTTGTAATTGGCGAACGCATTCATCTCGGCTTCGTGGGTGCGCCAGTCGTACTCTTCAATCCAATACGTGACTAACTCTTTGAGATACGCGCCATTCGTGCCATACGCCCATTCATCATTGGCGAAATCATTGGCCCAACGGGTTCGGATCAAACGCTCACGCAGATCGGTTAGGACCTCGTCCGAGATCTGGATAGTAAACGGTTCTTTTGTGGGCATGACCTCTGCCTTTCTCCGCTAACTCCCAGCCGGAAAATTGTAGACGCGCCGGACATTTTCTCCCAAGACCTGGAGCCGGGCCTGTTCCGGCATCTCTGTCGTGAGGTTGTCCAACTCTTTAATATAGTCTCCCGTATGGTCGGGATGCGGAAAATCGGATGCCCAGAAGAAACGATCCGCTCCGAGCAGGTCAACCATGGCCGGCAACGCTTTTTCGTCCGGATCGGCGGAGATCCATACGTTGCGTTTGAAATATTCACTGGGGCGCTCTTTGATCGGCAACGACCGGCCAATGATGCTGTCATACACGGCGTCCATACGGTCGAGCCAATAACTAGCCCAACCTGCGCCGACTTCGAGAATGACAAGTTTGAGTTTTGGAAATTTTTCAAACGTCCCGTACTGCATAAAACTTGTGAGCGCGTGCCGGGCAGCGTCCGAGGCGGTGACATTCAGAAAGAAGCTTTGCTTACGGACATACTCCAGATCGTAGCGACCCGGCAGGGCCCACTGGGGTTCGAGGGAGGGATGGACGCCTAATGGGACGTCAAGCTCCTGGGCTTTGGCGAACAAGACATCATGATCTGGATGGGCATGCGGTTTTCGGGTCATGACAAACTGGACGACCCAGCCGCCTTTACAGCCGGCTTTGACTGCCCGTTCTAATTCTTGTGCTGCGGCGTGTGGATCTCCCAGCGAAAGATGGGCAACTGGAATCAAGCGGCCACCACTGTCAGAGCACCAGTCCACGATCCAGCGGTTATACGCCCGGCACATAGCCTGGGCATAGTCCGCATCTTCACATTCCGTTTCCCACACCAGATCGAGGCTGGGATAAATAATCGCGGCCTCGAGTCCCTCTAAATCGAGGCGTCGCAGCCGCTGCTTGGCGTCCATTGCTCCGAGTAAAAACTCATCACCATAATGTTGACGCCGATCAACCTCGCCTTTTTCTCGCGTCACCTGGCCCATCGACCCCACACTCGAGAATGCTCCGCCACGGCTGACTCGCGAAGGCTTCCCGCAAATTTCCAAGTAATCCATGCCCTGATCGTCCACCTTTAAGCGTATCGCCGTTGAGCGATATTTGGGATCACAATATGTTTCCCACAGGTCTGCGGCTTCAAGGATGTGGCCGTCTGCGTCTACTGCTCCCTGGAAGTTAAGTTTATCAATTTGTTCTTCGATGATGCGTGGCATTCAATCCTCCGGTCATGCGGCGCTTACCTCCAAGCACCCGATTCACTCGATTGATAACCCAGCGCCCGGTAGACGGCATCGACTAGGCTCTGTCCCCGCTCATTGAGCGAGGCGCCTGAGCCCATCCGGTTCATGGTATAGCCAAACGACATGCCGGCTTTGGGGTCGGCAAAGCCGAACGAGCCGCCCGCGCCAACATGACCGAACGCCTCCTCCGAGAACAGGACACTGTCCTGCACGCCCGCCGGCTCCTTGCGGTTGTCCATGGTTTTCATGAAACCCAGGGCAAACCGGGTCGGCATGACCAGCACGGCGTCCCTGCCGGTTGCAGACGACACGCGGCCCATACGCGCCAGGGTATCGGCGTTGACCAGTTCGACGTTGCCCTTTTTGCCGCCCAGGGCGAGCGGTTCATACATCCCGGCCAGCCCACGCGCGTTGGTGATCCCGCCCGCACCACCGATTTCCGCTGCATGCGCGGCCCGGGTGTCATACTCGGGAACGGCGCCCATATAACCGCCGACGTTGAGTATGGCTAATGCCGCCAGCGTGCCCGGTGTGGCCATTTCCTGAAAGAGCGCGCTGTTTGGGTCGGGCTCGGCGGCAATCATGGGGGCAACCCTGGGCTCTTTGTCTTCGGGTAGACCGATCCAGAAGTCCAGGCCAAGGGGCTGGGCAATCTCGTCCCGAAAGAAGGTGCCGAGCGACTTGCCGGAGACGCGTCGTACAACTTCGCCTATCAGCCAGCCATACGTGAGAGCATGATAGCCGTTCCGCGTGCCGGGCTCCCAAAACGGTTCTTCCTTAGCCAGCGCATTGACCATCAGGTCCCAATCCGCATAAGCGCCTTGCGGTAAATCCTCACGCACGGCTGGCAGACCAGCCTGGTGATTGAGGAGCATCTTAACCTGGATATTTTCCTTACCGGCCTGGGCAAACTCGGGCCAGTAGGTGGCGACTGGCGCATCAAGGTCGAGTTCGCCGCGCGAGGCCAGGACGTGGGCGCAAATGGCCGTTGCGCCTTTTGTTGAGGAAAAGACAATGCTGACTGTCTCATCGGTCCACGGCGCGCCGGTCTCGGTGTCAGCCGTCCCGCCCCACAGATCGACGACCGTTTGCCCGCCGACGGTCACACACACCGAGGCGCCAACTTCATCCCGCTCCGCAAAATTACGCTCGAACTCCCGCCGTACTTCCTGAAACTTTTGATCGCACGTTCCCTGTACTGCCATGGTATTCCTCCTTCTTTTGTCCAGACTTTACGCTCCTGCTGTATCAAATCGGAGCGGTAAAGTCTGTGGGCCTCGGACGATGAGCGACGCGATCTGCTCGACCCGTTCAGTCGCACAGGAGAAAGGCAGACAGTCAAACAGCAGCGCTTCTAAGGCATTCCGACCTTCAAGCCGGGCCAGCGGAGCGCCTAGGCAGTAGTGGATGCCATAGCCAAAGGCGATGTGACCCTGGGGATTGCGGGCGATATCAAAACGGTCCGGTTCAGGAAACCGCCGCTCATCACGATTGGCCGATCCCAAAAGCAAGAAGACGTTCTGTTCGGCTGGAATCTTCCCGCCTTCCAACTCCACTTCCTGGGCCGTCCGGCGGAAAATCACCTGAACGGGCGAGTCATAGCGCAGCACTTCTTCGACGAGCGCAGGCAATAGGGCAGGGTCGGCTCGAACTTTGGCCAATTCATCGGGATGGTTGAGTAAGGTAAGAACCGCGTTTCCAATCAAGTTGGTCGTCGTTTCATTCCCAGCTAACAGCAGTAAGACGGCCAAAGCGAGAATCTCTTTTGAAGACAGCATATCGCGCTCTTCTTCGGCTTGCACCAGAGCGGTAATCACGTCCTCTCCAGGCTCAGTTCGGCGCCGTTCTATCATCTGCTCAAAATAGGTCCGGAGTTCGGCTTCGCTTCTGCGAATCTGATCCCGCTCAGCCTCGTCAGTTGGACGACCGGTAGCTCTGATCACGTCATCCGACCAGACCTTAAAGTCATCGCGCCGTTCAGGCTCGACACCGAGCATCTCCGCGATGACGATCGTTGGGAGCGGTCCGGAGAATGTTGCGACGAGATCGATCTCCGACTGCCCGCGTATCGGTTCGATCAACTCTTGGATAATTGCCTGCACGCGTGGTTCAAGGGTTCGGATGAGGCGAGGTGCAAAGCCTTTATTGGCCAGCTTCCGCAGTCGGGTATGGTCGGGAGGATTCATATCAACAATCCACGGTACCTCCGGTACTGGATTCAGATCGCCCAAGGCTTCAGCCGTAAATACCGAAGACGAAAATATCTGCGGGTTGCGCAAGGCAAAGTCCACATCGGCATACCGGCTCAGAGCCCAACACTGAAAAGGCTCAAGCCAAATGACTGGGGCTTTGTTCCTCAGCTCAGTGTAATACGGGTACGGATTCGCCGTCACTTCCGGAGACAGTGGATTGAAGTCCATACGAAAGGCCCTCCTTAACGAGTCTAAGCGCTCTCAGCAAACTGTCTCTGCCGCTCACGGAGCAACAGGAATAACGGTAAACCGGCGGAAAATGCCACCAGCCATGAGACCGCGAGGCAGATAACGAAATTCCGCGTCCCAAGCGTTCGTCCCTCGGAGAATAACCAAACATTATACGCGATAAACGCGACCAGCAGGTCGAACAGGAGCGAGGCTGTCACCGCGCTTTCCATTGGCACGGTGAAAAAATCAACCAAAAGATTCCCACCTGCACCCATGTACTGGACGTTGTAGTACATGGGGAGGAGAACTCCCACGATAACCAGAACCGCATACACCTTTTCGCGCGTTGACATAACCTAAGCCCTCCTGTTCAAAAGGATTTCACTCTTGGACCATCTTCATGGATGATTGAGAGTTCGACTAAACGGCATATCCTTGCTCATATCCTCGCCGGCAAACCGCGGTGTTGCCTAAATTTATTGACATCCGACGCGTACTCGCATCACCCCGCCCTACTGCGCTATCCAGCCACCATCAACCGCCATCGGTAGACCGGTCACAAAGGATGCCGCATCAGAACACAACCAGACGACAGCCTCACCCACTTCGGCGGGTTCAGCCATGCGTCCAATCGGTTCAGCGGCCATGACTTGCTCCTCAATGCCCGGATTGTCCCGCGCTCCGCGTTCAAACATCGGCGTGCGAATCGCCCCCGGACACACGGCGTTGACGCGAATGCCGGACTTGGCATATTCCAGCGCGGCCGTCTTGGTCAATCCGTTGACTCCATGTTTGGCTGCCACATACGCCGAAAAGCCAGGAAGACCAACCAGCCCCGCAATTGACGCCGTATTCACAATCGCGCCGCTGCCCTGTGTGAGCATCTGCTGGAGTTCATACTTCATGCACAGCCACACACCGGTCAGGTTAATCGATATGACTCGGTCCCAATCTGCCTCGTCATAGTCCACGGTTGGTTGGACCACACCTTCGATGCCGGCGTTATTGAAGGCACAGTCGAGCCGTCCATAGATCTCAAGCGCTTTCTTGACCATGGCCTCTGCGTCAGCAGGCTGGGCAACATCGGTCTGGACAAAGATTGCTTCTCCACCCGAGCCGTTAATCAGACGCACGGTTTCTGCGCCGCCCTCAACCCCGATATCGGCCACAACAACCTTGGCCCCCTCACGAGCAAAAATCTGCGCGGTAGCCCGGCCTATGCCTGAGCTGCCACCAGTCACCACTGCTACTTTTCCGGCTAATCGGCCAGCCATAACGCGCCTCCTTCGCCAGTCAGGAATTCAAACATCTCTATCTGGCTTACACGTTCAATCCATAGAAACGGATTGCATTCTCACCCAGCACTTTGCGCTGATCTGGCGCGGGTAACGGCGCAATGCGTTCCTTGAGTTCTTTGACCACCCCGAAGTCTGCATCAATATGCGGATAGTCTGACGCCCACAGAAAATAGTCGGCCCCAATATGTTCGATGACCTTGGCGGTCAGCGTCTCATCAGGGTCTGCCGACACCAAACATTGGCGATAGAAGTACTCACTTGGTGCCATCTTCAAATTGGTCCGGCTGGCCATGGGGCGGTACTTGTGATCGAGGCGGTCAAGCCAGGCCGAGATCCAGTTGGCTCCGGATTCAAGGACGGTACATTTCAGACGTGGATATTTCTCAAACATGCCCAACGACATCATTTGGGTGAAGGCAGCCATCACATCAATGGCCAGAAAGGCAAAGGTAAATAATCCAGCTGACGCATCTGGCTTGAGCCATTCTTGAAACGAAGGGTTATCACGCACGACTACATGAAACCCAACGGGCATGTCTAAATCTTGCACCGTCTCCCAAAAACGGACAAAGGCCGGATCATCAAAATGTTTGCCGCCTCGAGCAGGCATATCCGGCGACAGATATACGCCCACACAGCCCTGCTCCTTAGCCCATTTTACTTCGTCTACTGCGCCTTCCGGGTCGAGCAGGGAGATATGGGCAATTGGAAACAGCCGCTTGGGGTGGTCGCTGCAGAAGTCGATAATCCAGCGATTGTAGGCACGCGTATAGGCTGAGGCGAGTTTGGCTTCCATGACCCAACCTTCCCAGAATATCCCAAGAGTCGGATACAACAGGGCAACATCGATCTGCTCTTCATCCATCACTCTGATACGCGCGGTTGGATCGTAACTGCCCAGCGGAGCACCATCAGCATACGTTCGCTTGCCTGGGGTGAAAAAGGCTTCGAGTTCCTCGGCATCTGAGCCCACGCCACCGATCGCGCCAAGCGTGCCACGGGCGACTTCACACGGCTTGTTATCGAACAACAATACTTCCCAGCCATTTTCATCGTGCTCCATGCGCACGGACCGGTCGCGGTATTTGGGATCAATGTATTTTTGCCACGTATCCAAAGGCTCTAAGACATGCCCGTCTGCATCGACAATCAGTCCACTCTTTGAGGTGCTCATAGGTTTCCTCCATTACGCAGCTGCCCGTTGCTGTTGTGCACACTCGCCGCTTCTAACGACTTTTCCAGGACGGGCCCCGGTTGCTTCGCCGTTTTCTTGTACGACTTCTCCGCTGACTAATGAGGCCACATAGCCTCGGGCCGTTTGCATCAGGCGGGGCATGTCGGCAGGCAGATCGTGTACCATTTCCGGCTTCTCAATGTGGAGCGCGTCCAGGTCTATGAGGTTCAAATCAGCTTTCATGCCGGGTTCGAGGGTGCCCCGATCATGCATACCGAACAGCCGGGCCGTATCGCGGCTCTGTTTCTTAACCACAAGCTCAATCGGGAGATGGTACGGATCGTCTTCGGCGCGGTTCCGTACCCAGTCGATAAGCATAAAGGTCTGGACACTGGCATCACAGATCGTGCGCATATGGGCACCCGAGTCACTGCCACCCATGACGGTCATGGGATGGGTCAGCATTTCGTACAACGGGTCACGACTCTGCTCGGCATAGCCGGCAATGGCATACATGAGGAAGGCGCGTCCATCGTCCTCTAACAACAGATCATACACAACTTCACGCGGATCACAGCCACGCCGGGCAGCTATGGCAGCGACATTAGTGTCTCCATCAGGGAAGTAGTTGAGCGGCTGGCCCATGGGGTAGGTCATCCGCCACGTGGATTCCTGTTGATACAAGATAGACATACCAGCCGTGTTCGGGTCTTCTTCGGTCAGCAGGCGTTTGCGCACATCAGGGTTGCGTAGGGCCTGCATTTTTTCTGCATGCGGGAGAGCCTTAAGCGGTGCATAGCTCGGCAAATATTGGAACGGATTTTCCCCTTGAAAACTGAACAGAATAGTGACCGGTCGGGCAAAGACCTGCGGAATAATCCGCGCCCCGTTATTCGTGGCTGTTTCACAGCGCTGTAAGATATCGCGCCAGACATGAGGTTGTGGGTTTGTCTGCGCGAGCAAGAATGTCACCGGGCAGCCGCTTGCCGCCAGCTCCTGCATCCAACCTAGTTCGCTATCAATGTTTTGTCCAAGTACAGCGTCTGAGACGACTTCCATAAGGCCACGTCCGGTTTGGGTAATCCCGCGACCAATACCTAACAACTCATCCGGGCTGGCGAAGGTACCAGGGACGGGCACGCCTTCTGGCGTGGCATGGACCATAGTTCGAGAGGTGGAGAAGCCTAACGCACCGGCTTCGATGGCAGCCCGAGTCATGGTCGCCATTTGTTCGATATCTTCTGGGGCAGCTGATTCTTTGCCAGCTCCCCGCTCGCCCATGACGTATAGGCGCAAAGGGATATGCGGTATCTGCGTGCCAACATCAATCGTGCGGGGAATAGCGTCGAGCGCGTCTAGATATTCTGGGAAGGTTTCCCACTGCCAGTCGATACCAGCCGACAAGGATTGGCGCGGAATATCTTCAACGCTTTCCATCATGCCAATCAGTTCTTCACGACGCTCAGGTACAACCGGCGCAAAGCCCACACCGCAATTACCCATAACGATCGTAGACACTCCATGCCACAGCGATGGAGTCAGCAACGGGTCCCACGATACCTGGCCATCATAATGGGTATGCACATCCACCCAGCCAGGGGCTACTATCAGTCCGTCCGCCTTTAATGTCCGTTTCGCTTGGCCCAAATCCGAACCGACCCCGCTAATCTTGCCATCCGTAACTGCGATATCTCCAGTGAAACTGGGTTGTCCGGTTCCGTCAGCAATCGTTCCGCCTTGAACGATGAGATCATGCATTATTACCTCCTGTCCGTTTTTCGACGACACATAAGCCGTCTCGATGGGTAATGATTTCTGTCAGCTTGTCTATTGCGCAGGGAACATCTCCTTTGGAGACAAAGACATCTTAGTAGTATCGAGCTTAGTCAGCCCAACTTCCCCTTTGTCGAATAGCGCGACCCACTCCTTCATCCATTCCGGATTGGCGACATGGGACGGATGATGGCCCGGCATGGCGTAACGGATGGTGCGTGGTAGGAAGGATACAAACAATCGGAAGGCAATCTTCTTGATTGTCCAACGGGTCTTCCACTTGCCCCATAGGCCATCAGCCTTGAGCAACACGATATAGGTGTCCCGGATAAGGCCCATCATATGGATGAGGGCGCACAGGATGCCGTAGGCTCGATACCAATGCCCGCCATACAGATGTTGATACATATCAAAGGCAAGGTTCTTGTGTTCGATTTCCTCGATTAAATGCCATAGCCACATGGACGCTACGGGTCGATCGGCCTCACCAAAAAAATGTTTGCGCTGTTCGATCAGCATATGTGCAATCGACAAGGCCATAACTTCAAAGCCGGCCGTATACGCGACCTGGTATTTGAGAGAGCGTTTGCCGAGTTCTTGATACTCTCGCTCCATCTGCTTTTCCCGCTCGCGAAGTTGGGGATAGCCTTTGGCAATCAGCACCTCGTTGAACCGGCGGTGTTGTTTAAAGTGCTGGGCTTCCTGGCCCATCCAAGCTTTGGCTTCTTCTAGCAAAGCAGGATCAGAGATATGTTTCGTCGCCTTCCGAATGGAGTCAATGATAAACGGCTCCATATAGGGCAGCAGGATGGAGGCGCCGTTGGCCAAGTGGCTGAGCACTGGTTGGGCTGGGTTCCAGTAGGGTTTGAAGTTCTCGGGAAACTCGAACTGCACCTTCCGCACTAAAATTCCCTTGTCTGTTTTTTTGTCGCTCATGTGCGTAACTCCTCCTTAAAGCGGTGGAAGGTGGCAGGGTCACGAAACACAAACCGTCGTCCCTCAATGCTCAGTCCATAACGCTCGTCTGCGCGCAAAGGCTCATCCGCGCTGATCTCGCGTCCTCCAAGTGCGCGCAAGGTTTTTTGCAGAGACACTCTGGTGCGAGGACGAACATGTGCTGGGTCAGTGTGATTGGCTTTTGGCGCCATGGCTCTTCTCCTATCCGGTTGATGCGCAATGGACCTAGAGAACAGCAATGTCGGTGCCAACGCTCCTGCGAGAATGGGTGAGGAAATAATTCTCAGGGAATCAGGCGTTTAGAAAGGACAGAGGCAGATGAGCGGGACGAAACGGTAACGGTGTGCGCCGCAATCTCCTGTACGCTGCACACCGTGCGCACAGTGTGCGTTTTCCCTGCGGACTGAAAAGACCCTTGCAACAAAGAACCTTTCCATTGTATCTACAAAGTGTGATGCAATGGATTTTGAGTGGGACGAAAACAAACGACTGAGTAATATCGCAAAGCACGGCTGGGACTTCCTCCGAGCCAAAGAGTTATTCGCCGGTCCGCATGTCATTCGTCCTTCACTCCACGCTGATGAGGAAGAGCGACAGCTGGCGACCGGGAAGATTGCAGGGCGTTTTGTGACTGTGGTCTTTACAATGCGAGCTGGGCGTTGTCGCCCCATTTCAATGAGGAGTGCACGCAATGACGAAAGGCGAGCATACCAAAACATATACCGCGAAGCAGATTGACAAGGCTATCGGGCGCGGCGAAGACCAGACGGATTGGACCAGGGTCGAGGCGATGACTGATGAGAAGCTGGAACAGCTCATTGCTGAAGACCCGGATGAAGCTGAAGCGGACCCGGATTGGACAAAAGCGCGCCTCGTTTTGCCCAAACGCAAACAGCAAATTAGTATCCGAGTCGATGCCGATGTACTGCACTGGTTCAAACAACACGGGAAAGGCTATCAGCGGAAGATACAAGCGGTACTCCGTACCTATATGGAAGCGCATAAACACGACTCGCCTGGATAGGGAGACTTACGGCGGTTACAGATTTGAATCTTTGGTACGCCATCAGGGTTTACGATGGGGCGACCGTTTTGGGCGAAGCTCGCTGCACCCGAGGCTTGCGGGCGTAAGGCAGACCGTATTTCTTGAGCTTGCGGATAACCGTGGTGCGGTGAACGCCGAGCGCGTCCGCCATGGCATACACATCGCCCTGGTGCTCCTCACAAAATGTCTGCCAGTGTTGCGCTTCCTCAGTCCCGGTCTCTACGACTCGTGGGGGAAGGGCTGTCTGAGAGGAGATGGCCCTTGAACTGTGAATGGTTGGCATGAGTTCCGGGGGAAGCATCTGGAGCGTGATCTCACCTGTGGTCTGGCCGCTCTCCGAGGCGATCTGCCACACCACGTTCTTGAGCTCACGAATATTACCGGGGAAGGGAAGGGCCTGGACCTGTTCTATGAGCTCGGGATGCAGGGTCAGGGCTGTCGTATGCTTTTCGTTAAACTCGGCCATGGTCGCGTTCATCAAGGCTGGAATATCTTCAGGATGTTCGCGCAAGGGCGGCAGGTCAATCCGGTTCATAGCTAAGCGGTAATACAAATCGTTCCGCAAGGTCTGCTCCTGCAACAACGTCTCGGGTTGTCTGTTTGTCGCCGCGAGGAAGCGAACGTCTATTTTCACTGTCTGTTCTGCTCCAAGGCGACGTATCTCTTTGTCCTCTAAAACGGTCAGCAGCTTGGCCTGCATCTCGACCGGCATGTCGCCAATCTCATCCAAAAAAACAGTCCCGTCTTGACCCATCTCAATGACCCCACGCCGGCCTTTTCGTTTTGCCCCGGTGAAGGCCCCTTCGGCATAGCCAAACAATTCGGCTTCAATCAGTGAGGCTGGCAGGCTGGCACAGTTGACGTGAATAAAGGGACCGCTGGAGCGCGCACTCATGGTATGGATGTACTGGGCTAACAGGCTCTTGCCCACGCCGGTTTCACCCGTCAAGAAGATATTCCCCTCTAGGCGAGCCAGGCGGAGTGCCCGTTCAAAGACTCGGCTCAGGCTTTCGCTCTGGTAGACGATATCCTGACCTAACACGCGAGTGTGGAGGGCGCTGAGCTGTTCTTGATACAGCGCGGTGCGCTGTTCGAGTTCACCGATTTTTTCTCTGGCAGTGAGCAGGTCAGCCGAGGCCTGGACGGTAAGGACGATGTAGCGCAGCCCTTCCGCTTCATTCCGGATATAGTGCTCTGCGGACAGGAGTTGGACTCCATTTCCCAGTTGCGCATAGCCATAGCGTGGCTGAGTGGTGTCTGTGACCTGCCCATTCTCCCGGACAGCTTCCCAGAATGAGTCCTTGACCCACTCCGGGTTTACACTTGCTTGAATGGCTGGCAGCTTCGCCATTTCCTTCGTCTTGAGACCGACCAACTGAGCTGGGGTGAGATCGGTGAGTTGGTAAAGCTTGTCATTTGCCCAGACCATTGTCCCAGTCTGATCAATGATAATCACCCCCACATCCAGGGCATTCAAAAAGGGCGCAAGCGTCAGCTCATCTGGGAAGTACTCGGCCATACGCTCCGTTCTTGGCACATTCCAGCCAGGAGAACAAGCGTAAATACAGGGCTCGAGAGCTCTTCTAGGAGTCGATTGTCATAGTCGAAATTCGACCGCTCAGTGCTCAGCGGGCCGGCGAATTCTCCTGAAACCAGGCGGTGGGATGCTACATTGTCTGCTCAAAGCCTCTGGACGAGCCCTCCGCTTCGTGCCCGTATCTGAACATGCCTCATCGTTTCTGCGTTGACCGGAGCTCTCTTCCTCAGCTCCGCTTGTCATACGTCAGGCCCCCTGCCCATCATCGATCGCTTTACCCTATGGATCACACTCGATATGCAGCTCTTTGAGACCGCGGATCACGGGGTTAATGGCATAGCGAAAATCGTTCTTGCCCTCGGCCAGACGTATGGTGCCCAGCCGGCTCAGGAGGGCCTCAAAGGCGACTTTTCCTTCCAGGCGCGCCAACGAAGCGCCGAGACAGAAATGCACCCCCGCGCCAAAGGCTACGCTCATCCTGGCATTCGGCCGCCGCACGTCAAACCGGTCCGGGTCCGGAAACTGCTCCGCGTCCCGGTTGGCCGCGCCATACATGACCGCCACCCGGGACCCTTTGGGCAGCCGGACGCCATCCACCTGGGTGTCCTCTTTGACCGTCCGGAACAGACACTGGACCGGAGATTCGATCCGCATCGCTTCTTCAACGAAGTTGGGAATCAGGGAAGGGTTTGCCGTCACCAGAGCCAGTTGCTCCGGGTGCTGGAGCAGCAGCGCCAGGCCGCTACTCAGCAGATTGATCGTGGTGTCGTTACCCCCCAGCAGGATAATATCGATCATGCTGATCAGCTCTTCGGTTGTCAGCGTGCGACCGCCGAATTTCTCCACCGAGGCCGTCACCATATGGGAGATCAGGTCGTCGCGGGGCGCTGCCCGGCGCGCTTCGATCTGATGAAACAGATAGTGCTGAAACTCCACCGCCAGGCGCACGCAGGCCAGCTCCCGCTCGTGGCTGATCATGGTCCCGCCCATGCGCTCGATCCGGGCGTCACACCACCGCTTCACTCGGGGAATATCTTCCTCGGGCAGGCCCATCAGCTCGGCAAAGACGTAGAGCGGAAAGGGTTGGGCAAACTGGCTGACAAACTCGATCTCGTTACTCTCAAGGCAGGCGTCAATCAAACGGTTGGCGATCTCCTGTAAGCGGGGTTCGAGCTTTTTTACGCTCTGGGCGGAGAAGGGCCGGTTGACCACACTCCGATAGCCGGTGTGCTCGGGTGGGTCGGCCTTACTGAGGACGTTGACGTCCGGCCAGCCCTGAGCCTCAATCTCCCGAATCTCCGGGGTATCGCGGGTGAGTCCTTCGGTGAGGCCGTGAACCGAGAATAGCTCCGGATGCATCAAGACATACTCGACATCGCGGAAACGGGTCGCGATGAACATGGGGGTGTCAGGCAGTTGATAGACGCCCCGCCGCCGCAGTTCGGCGAAGACCGCGTAGGGGTCTTCCAACACCTCAGGTACGAAGGGGTCTAAATTCATCTGGTTCGGCATCATTCCTCCCCGCAGGATAAACGATTCGGTCGCGGCCCGCCTTGATATGGGCTCGCTGCTGACGACTCGTGTTGACGTTGGTACACGGGGCAACCCCCTGTGGTTGCCCGGCGGGGGGCGGGGGGTGTCCGGGCGGATGGAGGGGCGGGCAGGCACGGAGGCCGGGGGATAGGGGCGATCCCGCCTCGGGTAGCCGAATGGTGATAATGCCGTGGATGTGGTTGGGCATGACGATGAAGGCGTCGGTTTCAATGCCGGGATAATACAGCGGCAATTCATCCCACATCCCCCGCACCATTTGACCGGCCTCGTTTAATACCATCTCACCATCCGCAATATCGCCAAACAGATATTCGTGATTTTGGGTGCAAATAGTGACAAAATACGCTCCCGGCTGCGCATAATCGTGGCCCTGCAAACGGATAGACCGGCGATGATGTTGGGCTGGGTCGTATGTCATCATTTGATAGGGCAGGAGGGCAACCACAGGGGGTTGCCCCTACAGAGGAATTGTCTCCTCAGCTATTCCCGAGAAAACGGTGTTCCCCAGGCATCCGTAAACGCCAATTCTTCTACCGACCGCCGCGAGATCGGCCCGTGCCCGCGCAAGACGGGATAGCCAATCGGCACGACTGCCGCCGTTCCCCACGGATCGGGAATCCCCAAGAGGGTGCGAACCTCCGGCTCTTCCATACACAGCAGCGTCGTCAGCACACACCCCAGACCCTCGGCCCGGCAGGCAAGCAGGAGGTTTTCTACTGCCGGGTAGATCGACCCGCCGCCAACAACGGACAGTCTGTCAAGCTTCGCATCGGTGACGGCAAGCCCTTCCGGGTTAAAACACACGACCAGCAGCACCGGCGTCTCGCCAAAATGTTCCACCAGGTAGTTGCTGGCGTGGATCGTCCGCTCGGCTCTTCTGCGTTCCTCCTCAGAGGCGCCGGCCAACCGCTCCATATACGATTTAAGATAGGGAAGTGTGACCTGCTTATACAATTCGCCGAGACGCCGTTTACGGGCAGGGTCTTTGACCACAATGATCCGCCAGGCCTGGCGGTTGCCGCCAGTCGGTGCCCAGGTGGCGGCTTCGAGGACCCGGTAGAGCACGTCTTCTGGAATCGGGTCCGGGCGGAGCCGCCGTACGGCCCGTAAGGTCCGCATCGCTTCATAGAGATCGATTGTCGCCATTATATCCTCCGGGTTCTGGTAACGCCTGTCATCGTTTGCAGCGCAGCATAGGTCGCCGCGATAATCCGCGCCGAGCGCTGATCGCCCAGCGTGCTGTCACCCATTTTGTTCATCGCATAGGCGATCGAGGTGCGGGTATCGGGATCGACCACGGTAATAGACCCGCCCCAGCCGCCCCAGTAGAAGGCACCGGGGCTCGGCGTGAACGGAATCCGTGGGTTCATCAAGCCAAAGCCCATGCCGAACAGCATCCACACGCCGAGTACCAGTCCACCAGGTGCCGGGTTCGACAAGTTTTTGCTACAAGAGAGTATGCGCTTCGTTCATGCCCACCCGGACAGGACAGGAGGCATTTGTATAGGAAACGCCAACCATCAAGACACTTCCATCGCTCTCTCAACCAAAGAACTCCTAGGTGGTGCCCCTGGCGGACTCCTCCTTTAAGTAGCTGTCGTCCTGGCCGGCGTAAATAATGCCGTGGTTGTGGCCGCTGTGGACCTCCGTTCCCTTTAAGACTGCGGTTTTTCGCCTAAACTCAAACTTCACACCGTCGTTCAATATTTTTCCAACGTTCTCATACTGCCAGGCACTCACCGTCTTCGCGTGCGGACGTTCAGCCACGGTATCGAACCATGCCCTGACCTTGGGGTGCTTCTTCCACACCCCGTCCGGAATGATCTTCCCCGCGTCATGGGAAACGAGATCCTGGTAGGCGGCCAGGTCCGCATAGCTGATCTTGTCGCCGCACACATAAGCACGGTCTTTGAGCCAGTAGGCCTCCAGGAGGTCAAGGGACTCGTACAGAATATAGCGCCCTTTCTTTATCTCCGCAGAGAAGTCCTTATCGTCCCCGTAGATCATGGGGGCGAAGATCGTCCAGTGGAACGCGCCTCCGCCGAGGCGGAGCGTGTAGGCGTACCATTGCAGACACTGCTGAATAAGCCCTCTCTGCTGGGTGTCGCGCCCGAACCAGTGGTCGGGACATTGAAACTTCTCGTTCAGGTAGAACGCAATGGCCGCACTCTCCCAGATCACGAAGTCGCCATCCACGAGAATCGGCACCTGCCCGGTCGGGTTGTACTTGTCCCGGAACTCCGGTCGCTCGTTGATATCGGTGGTGATATCGACCAACTCGGCTTCAAAGGGAATATCATTCTCCAGCATGAATTGATGCGCCGCGCGGCACGGCTGCGACGCGGGATGATGAAGGTAACGCAAGGTTGTGCTCATGGTAAGCTCCTCCGTCCTCTGGTGGGGTCAATGGGTTCATAGACTCGGCCCCTTGCGAGGCATTGTCGCCTTGTGAAGCGGCTTGTCAAGAGGTAAACCCAACACGAGCGCATTTGCACGGCGGGATTTCCTGGTTTATTGAAATGACTGATAAACGAAGCACAATTTCGAGAGAGGAGGGTTCATTCCAATGACGCTTTACGCAGATTCTCGCTACCCCGTTTCTCCCACGATTGAAGCCTTACACGTTGACGAAATGCAGTCCTATACGCGCAGCGGTACCTGGGGCACCGCAGCCCAGAGAACCGCTATTGCTGCCACTGCACGTATCGCGCAATGCGAACAGGGCTTACAAGAAGCGGTCGACGGTGAGAAGCTGGCGGCGCAGGCCAAACTCCCTGACGCGGCAGTGCGATTGGCGCGCGCGGTGGCGGTTGATTCGCACAACATCGACCGCCAGTTCTGCCAGGACATACAAGCTCAGGGTGTGAGCGAGGGCGCGTATGTTGAAATCGTCGCGCTGGTGTCGCGCCTCTCCAATCTTGACGTCTTTGCCCGCGGTCTCGGCCTACCACCCCGAAAATTACTGGAGCCCGCCGACGGTACGCTCCCCTCTTTCGAACGCCCGGCTGAAGCCGTCGATGAGGGCTTCTTTACCGCCAGCGTCCCCAGCGCTCCGGCAGGTGGCGCATTGGCCCAATCGTTATACGGCGAAAGTCCGGCGGGGAATATTTTCCGCGCCGTGAGCCTCGTCCCTGATGAAGCCCGCCGCGTGATTGGCCTGGTCAGTCAGCAGTATTTCGGAGCTGAGCATTTGCTCGATTTTCACGCCACATCAGACCACGCCCTTTCGCGAGCCCAAATAGAACTCGTCGCCACCAAGGTGTCGGAACAAAACCAGTGCTTCTACTGAACCACGTGGCATGCCCATCTGCTCCGGGAGAGCGGAAGAGCTCACAATCGAAGCTACGAGTTAGCTGGCGCGATCGATGCACGTATTGACAGCGGTGTGGAACACGGGTGCGAGCTCGTGCGATTCGCCGCTGCTTTGATGAAACCCGATACCACAGAACTGGCGACAGCACGTGATGCCATCGCCGAGCGACTAGGTCCCGATGCGGTCACGACGGCGTCGATCATCGGCGGCAACTTCAGCATGCTGGACCGCGTCGCCAATGCGATTGGCATCAGCGTCGATGCGATGGTCGTGCAACCCACCGCGGATTTTCGGGAAGCGCTGGGGATCAACACGTTCCCATCTGCGGTGAATACCCTCGGATAAGGCGCTGCATCGTGTGAGGGCTCCGGAGAGCCCTCCTTTTTATTGATTGGTTCTGCTCAGAACGGCACTGGAACGTCCGGGTCGGAGGTATCAAGCAAAGGGATGGGTGTGTCAGGCGCTAAGCGTTTATGCGCCACGACCCAGTCCTTTTGCCACTGCGGGTCTTCGTCACAACGCGGGTTGTGCCCTGGGCGCATGGCGCGTAACAGAGAGGGACCAACGTTCCAGAGGAGGGCGCCCATCTCTCGCGCGAGTTCGCGCATCGTACTGGGCCGTCCCCACAGACCGTCCTTGCGCAGCGCTTCCCGCATGGCGATGAGGCCGTAGCCGAGCACATGAAAACTGCCGTGCAGGACGCCGATTGCCCGTTTCAGATAGCGGCCCGAACAGGCCATATAGGTATCATAGGCGACGGTTTTGTGCTCCGTTTCCTCGACCATATGCATCACCCAGAACGAGGAAACCCACGGGCAATTGCCGCCCCACAGCACCCAGCGTTTTGTGGTCATCCAGCGGGTAAAGCCCGCCGTCATGGTCTCGAACCCGGCGTTATAGGCGAGCTGGGTTTCAAGGCTCCGCGCTTGCAGACGGGCGTAAGACCGCTCCATACGCTGCTCGATTTCGGCCAACTCGGGATAGCCGTTTTTCTTGATAAGTTCGTTGAGCCGCCGGTGACAGGCGTAGTGACGAGACTCCTGGCCGCAGAACCCTTTGATGTCTTTTCGAAGACGTTCCTCCCGAATGAGCGGCAGCGCCCGCCGGATCGACTTGATCAAATAGGGTTCAAGATACGGCATGGTCAACGAAAAGCCGTTAAACATATGCGATCTGACCACGGAGTTCCTGGCCCACCTGGGGTCGAGATCGTCGGGAAAGTCGAAGTTGAACGCCCTGACAACGATCTCATCGACGGGCTTGGGCTCGTAGCGGTAGTTCGGATTGGGCGCTACTGCCTGGGTCATCACCGGCATCCTTGTTGCAGCGCAGCATAGGTCGCCGCGATAATCCGCGCCGAGCGCTGATCGCCCAGCGTGCTGTCACCCATTTTGTTCATCACATAGGCGATCGAGGCGCGGGTATCGGGATCGACCACGGCGATTGACCCGCCCCAGCCGCCCCAGTAGAAGGCACCGGGGCTCGGCGTGAACGGAATCCGTGGGTTCATCAAGCCAAAGCCCATGCCGAACAGCATCCACACGCCGAGCACGAGGTCTTTGCCGTTGGTCTGCCGTTGCTGGGCCATGGCCACCGTTTCGGGTGCCATCAGCCGGACGCCGTCAAGAGCGCCACCCGCGGCCAGCGCCCCATGCACGCGGGCGACGGCCCGCGCGTTGCCGATCCCGCCCGCGGCTGGAATCTCCGCCGCCCGCCAAGCCCGCGTCTGCGGCTCCCGACCCGTCAACGCGGCAGACCGAAACGTCCGTGTGGCAATCGAATCCGGATCACCCGGCATCTCATCCATAGTCGCCGAAGGCGGAACCATCTCGCCAACACGCCCATCGTGTCGGGTATCCAGCCCAATATGAAAATCAACCTTGAGCGGGGTTGCGACCTCCTCGCGAAAAAACGTACCGAGGCTGCGGCCGTCGACCCGGCGCAGGATTTCTCCCTGCAGATAGCCTTGGGTGATAGCATGGTATCCCGAGGCAGTCCCCGGCTCCCACCACGGTGCCTGGCGGGCCAGCCTGTCGCAGATATCATCCCAGTTGTAGAGTTCCTCGATCTCGACGCGTGAGTCGAAACCCGACAACCCGGCCGAGTGGCTCATCACATGGCGAACCAGGACGCCTTCCTTGCCGTTCTGAGCGAACTCCGGCCAGTAACGCGCAACCGGAGCGTCGAACTCGATCAGACCCCGGTCGGCGAGCATTAACATGCAGACGGCGGCCATGGTTTTGGTGGTGGAGTACACGTTGACGATGGTGTCCTGCTGCCAGGGCTCACCACCCGGTGCTGCGGAACCGCCCCACAGATCAACGACCACTTCTCCGTCGTGTACAACACAGGCACTGGCGCCCAGCTCCTCGTCTGTTGCGAAGTTCTCCTGAAACGCCTCGCGAACGGCCGCGAATGCGTCCGCACAGTATCCCTGGGGTTCCATCATGGCTTTCCTTCCGGGCTAGCTCTGGATTGGCCGGACAAAGTTGAGCGGCCCACACACCGACAGGTGGGGGCCTTTGTGGTCCGAGACGTACATTTGTGGGCCAGGGTAGCAAATCGGTGCGGAATGAACAGCCCGCCGGGCGGCTGGAACGGTCCAGACTTTCCTTTTCCTTTTTTCGTGGCTGGAGTAGCTACTTCAAGGAGGCTGGCATGAGCACTGTGGGAGTCAAGGAACTCAAGAACCGGCTCACCTATTATTTGCGTTTGACAAAACAGGGAGAGGAGATTGTCGTGACTGATCGTGGTAAACCGATTGCTCTCTTGCAGCCGCTCCAGTCTGCCACGCAAATCCAGAGTCAAGAGGCCCGCCTTGCCCAGTTGGCCGCTCAGGGCGTCGTGACCTTGCCGACCCGCAAGCCTCTCTCTGGGCTACGCCGAGCGAAAGCGAAAGGCACTCCTGTTTCACAGCTCGTCATAGAGGAGCGCCGATGACTTATTTCGACACTATCTGAGACTCTCCAGTCTGTGGGTCAACAATAACTAACTGAAGATAGCGCGGTGCAAGCCGGAGAAAATCTGTATCTGCCGTCAACAGGTAGGCATCAAGGGCGGCTGCCGAAGCCGCGATCCATATGTCGTTCTGTCCCATCGGCTCTGCTGGCTTCAACTCCTTTTCACAGTAAAAATCAATCTCGGCGTAGCGCTCAACGATCCCTCTCTGTTGCGGATGAACTATCACAAGATTGGTAAGCAGATCAGCGAGGGATTGGCGTTTGGCTGGACCCCAAGCGAGTTTTCTTGTCAGCGCGTGTATCTCTCCGACTGTTATGATCGAGATTAGGGGCTTCTCGGCCCGATCCTGAAGATTGTGGTCGGCAGCGATTCTCCGTCCAATTGCTCGTCCTCGGATCAAATGCACAAGGATATTCGTGTCGAGTAAAAGCAGTGCGCCAGACGGAATCAAGACAGGTTCTCCAGCGCCGCCGCGATCTCCTCGTCAGTCTCGTCACCAGGCCATTGGTCGAGGATTGCTTTCAAGCCCGAGTCGGGACCCTGGGGTTGTCGGAAATCGGACTGGACCGCCGGCTCATTTGTCGGACCGCCGCCATCAGTCTGCCGTCCACTCGCAAGCTTCCGGCCGCTCCCTGCCTTCCCTACAATATCCAGTAACCTCTTCGCGCGAACGAACAACTCTGATGAGTCCGCCATGGTCTTTGTCGCGTCCAGCGTTGCTTGCAGGACTTTGTCCCTGAAATCTTCGTTGATCAGCAGACTCCAGGTCACTTTTGGATATTTCTTTTTTTCCAGTCCGTTGAAGACTTCCTTCAAGAGCCCTACAACCGCGGGGTTCACTTTCGGGGAAAGGAAGGAAATGTGGAGCTTTCTGTCTGAGCCGTGGTAGGCGCGGAGTATCAAATAGGTCCTCAACAGCTTCTTCAAAATCCGATTGTCAGGGTCGTCACCATAACGTAAACCGTATTCGTGGAAGGCGACTTCCAATGCGTGAACACCGCCATTCAAATCCACCCCGACGACGTCGATTTCAGCTTGTTTGATCAGTTGGTGAACGTCCTTTGTCTTTTTGAAGACCTTTCCGTCTGAGTCAAACTCATCTTGCATTTCGCGGAACAGGTTTTCCAATTCCGTGTTCGTATCGGGACCGTGTCTCGGCCAACGATCAGATACCTTCCAGTTGGCTTGCACCAACCAACATTTCTTGACGTGTCGCAGATAGGAATAGCCTAGTGACTCGCCGACCTCGATCTTCATCGTCGTTTCCCTTCTCTTTAAGAGAGGCGAGGGGGTCACCGCGCCCCCTGCTTGTAGCCTTACTCTTTCGGGGGCATATCGCGGGTGGCGATGCGCTCCTTGAAGTGCCACCGCCCGTCGACTTTGACCACTTTGTCGTTATAGCGGCCGGAGAACAGCAGCTTGGTGCCTTCCTGGCCGGTGGTCAGCAGTTGCAGGTAGGAACACGAGGTCGCACTGTCGCCATCGACCTCGGTGACGGTGTTGAGCACACAGTGGCGGATGTTCGGCATCTTGAGCCGCATCTGTTTGAACTGCTCGGTAAATTTCTGCAGCTCGGCGCGGCCGACGAAGCGGCCTGCGCCGCCCTCGAAAACACCGTCCGGGGTAAAGCAATCGACCCAGGCGTCATAGTCGGCGAAGTCAATCGCGTGGTTATAGCGCGAGACGAGTTCCTGAATCTCGAACCGGTCTTCAAATGAGCCTGCCATACTGCATCCTCCTTTGTGAAGTGTCTTGTTCCCCAGCTATCGTACGCCTGCTCGCCCACATGTCACCGAGCCAGAGCGGTCACGCGTTCCAGCATGCTCTGATTCGAGCCTTGGCTCATCTGGGAAAGACTCAGCCACGCGCCCCGTCCTTGGCATATCCGAGCCAAGAGTACCCAGATCAATAGGGGAACCTTTCCCCGTCAGTCAGTGGAGACCACCTTTCTTGGAATGTTAGTCACTGCGTCAGTTCCCTCAGTTTTGCCTTCAAGACCCTGAGCGCGTTTTTGTTCGCGCTCCTGATCGCCTCCATGGTCGGCGGCTCGCCGCTGATATCGCCGAGCTCGGCCAGCACGACGTGCACATCGTCGTGTCCGTCAACGCGTTTCATTTCGTCTAACCAGCGTCGCACGTTGGGGAAGGGCGCGAAGTCGAAGACGTTGGTAAAACCCGGCTGTAGCTGTCCGATCTCCACGTAGGCGGCAAAGTCGGCCAGCGTGAGTTGTTCGCCCGTCACATAGCGGGATTCCGCAAGCCAACTCGACTCCAAAGCGTGGAGTGCCTTCGTCAGTGTCGCGTGGGCGGCCTGTTGAATAACGTCCGGGATATTCAGATCTTTGCGGATCTTTGGTGCGACTAGGCCGACGGAGGCGTCGCGGACATTACGGTGATGGTAATGCAAATACCAGTCTACCTTGGCGCGCAGCCGATGATCCGTCGGGTAGACGTCTTCCCAGCCGTGCGTATTGCTCAAATAGCACATAATGGCGTGCGCCTCGCTGAGCACAAAGCCGGTGTCCGGCTCCTCGATCGTCGGAATCGTCCCGCCGGGATTTTTGGCCAGATAGGCTGGATTGCGGCTGCCGGTGTCCCCTTTTGAGCCGGGGTTGATCAGGACCATTTTAAACGGCGTCCGCTTATACAGCATCAGCCACATGACCGCGCGCACCGGTTGCGAAAACGGCACGCCATACAAGAGGAGAGGTTGCATCGTATTCCCCATTCATTTCACAATAAGACCTTCAAAGTCTCCCTTTTCACGCCACTCGGCGAGCATATCGTAAAAGGCCAGCGCGCCCTTGGGGTATATGGCCTGAAGAAATCCCTGCCCCTCGTTGGTCCCCTCGCCGTTGTAGTAGCCCGGCGTACAGACGTCTTGGTACTTGGTCATCATGTTCGGTCCATTCACGAGTTGCACCCACTCGGCCTCGGCTTCAGAGGTCGGCTCGATTGATTGCGCGCTGCGGCGATTCACCAGCGTAATGAGCTGGGCAACATGCTGGGCCTGATTATCGAGCATATAGGTGAAGTTCGCCGTAAGGCCGGTCTGGGTCAGCCCCATGTGGAAACAGTTCGGAAAGCCGCAGCTCAAAAAACCGTGGAAGGTCCGCATCCCGTCCGCCCAGGCGTCGGCCAGCGACACGCCGTCACGGCCGTACATGCCGAACTCGGCCCGCCGGGTGTACGCGGTCCCCACCTCGAAGCCGGTGGCGAAGATCAGACAGTCCACTTCGTACTCCACCCCATCCACCACGACGCCGTGCTCGGTCACGCGATCGACCCCTTGTCCGCCGGTATCGACCAGCGTGACGCTCGGCCGGTTAAAGGTCGGCAGATACTCGTCGTTGAAGGTCGGGCGCTTGCACCACTGGCCGAACCACGGCTTGAGCGCCTCGGCCGTCTCCGGGTCTTGCACGGTCGAGGATATGCGCTCACGAATCTCATTCATCTTCTGAAAGTCGGCGATCTCCGCCAAGAGCGCCTTCTCTCGGCCGGAGAGATCCGAGTCATTCTGGCTGGAGAGCAGATCGCTGAGCTTCTTGAGCGGGCTGGTCCACTTGTCGCGGACCTGATCGTCCTCAAGCTGCACCCCGTCCAAGAGCGCGGTGAAGTTGCGGTTCCGATACGTCTGCCAGCCGGGCTTGAGCGTCTTCGCCCATTCCGGGTTGGTGGGGGTGTTATTACGTTCGTCCACCGAGGACGGCGTACGCTGGAAGACGTAGAGCTGCTTTGCATGCTCGCCCAGATGGGGGATGCACTGAATCGCCGTGGCTCCTGTCCCAATAATCCCGACCCGCTTATCGTGGAGTTTGTGTAAGCCCCCGGTGGTATCCCCACCCGTGTAGCCATAGTCCCACCGACTGGTATGGAAGGTATGGCCTTTGAAATTTTCGATCCCAGGAATCCCCGGCAACTTGGGTTTGTTCAGCGGCCCACTCGACATGATCACAAAGCGCGTCTTGAACGCATCGCCGCGATCGGTGGTGACCACCCAGCGTCCGGCTGCCTCATCCCAACGGGCCTCTTTGACTTTCGTCTGGAAACAGGTGCGTTCGTACAAATTGTAGTGCTTGCCAATCCGTTGCGCGTGGGCATATATCTCCGGTGCGAAAGAGTAGCGTTCCTTCGGGATGTAATTGAGCTCTTCGAGCAGGGGCAGGTAGAGATAGCCTTCAATATCACACTGCGCGCCCGGATAGCGGTTCCAGTACCAGGTGCCGCCAAAATCTCCGGCTTTCTCGATGATGCGAAAATTGGTAATGCCGGCCTCTTGCAGCCGTACCGCGGCCAGCATGCCTCCAAAGCCGCCGCCAATAATCACCACATCGATGTCTTCTTGCAGCGCGGGGCGGGTGAAGCCCGGCTCTACATAGTGGTCTTCGTTATAGTGTGCGAACTGACCGGTAATTTCCCGGTATTGATTGTTCGCGTCTGTGCGCAGACGTTTCACGCGCTCGGCGGCATATTTCTCACGCAGGGCGCCGGGATCAAAGCCCAGCTCGTCGGCAGTCGGGACACGGCTCGATTCCGTGTGGCTCGGTTCAGGGTGTATTGTGGTTTGACTCATGCTGTCAGTCCTCCTTCTTGGATTTCAGTTCTCCAGACAAACATGAAGCAGGTAGCATATTCTTTGGAGACAAAGAAGTCTTGATGGCGTCGGGCCCCATCAGCCCGACCTCATTCGTGGCTCGTATCGAGGCAGCGGAAGGCAAGCCGGGCTGCGAATGTTGCCCGCGCTTGAAGGACGGTGAGCGCCGCGTTAACCGCCCGAGAACGAGACTGCCCGAGCCGTTCCAGAGCCGCGCTCAACTCAACACTACTCAGCTCACCTGCCGCATAGGCCCGGCGGGTCAACTCTCCCGTCCGGGCCAGAGCATCGAAGTAGTCCGTTCCATACGCGGCGCGCTGCTGCCGGGCGAGTTGGAGGCGCGCATACGCGGCAGCCACCTCGTGGCGCACGCTGAGCGTTCGGGATGTCAGCTCCTGCCGCGCCATCTCGACCTTCGCCGTCGCCGCCGTTATTTCGTGCGTCTGGCGGTTGAAGAGGGGCAGCGGAATGGTCAGCGCGCCGCCCACCACCTGGTCCTCATTGTCGAGCTTATACATTGGACCAAGGGCGATATTCGGCAGCCGGTTCGCCCGGGCGAGACGCAGTTCGGCTTCTCGGGTTTCTACTTTGCGGCGCGCAGCCTGGTAGTCGGGCCGATGCTCCAGGGCACAGGCGATGAGTGCCGCTTGGGATGGCAGCGGGTCTGGGAGAGCGGCCGGTCGAGAGGCCGCAAACAGGTCTCCAAGCGCAGCGAGCGGTTGCTCTACACCAAGACCAAGGAGCAATCCGAGCTGCTTTTCTGCGAGCACGCGCTCCTGCTCGTCGGCGAGCAGACGCGCGCGCGCCTCGTCGGTATCGAGGCGCAGCGCGCTGAGTTCCAGCACCGAGATATCTTCCTGCACATAACGCTCACGACCGGCCTGAAAGAGGGTCTCACGGGTCTCCAGACTGCCCTGTCGGGCTTGGATTCTTTCTTGTATCGCCAGCAACTCATAAAACGCACGCATGACTTCCAGTCGCAGGAGCCGCTCCGCATCGGCAATGACCCACTCCGTATAGCTCAGGTGAGAGGCGGCTGCCTGGCGGCGATGGGCGGCTTGCCCCGCAATTTCGATTTCCTGAAGGACTGAGACTGCGGCATCGGCGGTTGACCTCCCGGTGGGTGCACGAAACCGCCGGTTGCGGTAATCCGCCTCGATACTGACTCGGGGATTTTCTTGAAACACCAGCTCAGACTGCTGGACGCGTCCCTCGGCCAGCCCGAGGGCGTGTCGTTTTGCCTGCATGTCGGGGTTTCCCTGCAAGGCCAATCCAAGCGCGGTTGGCAAGTTCACCCGTAAGGGAGCGTCTGTCTCCTCCGCCGCTCCCTGTGTGATCTGGCCGACCAGCAGTACCGTCCATACCAGCGCAAACAGCGCCCATCGTTTCTGTATCATCGCTCCTCTCCCTGCGCGGTAAGTGGTCGGCCAAACTTGAGGTATAAGGCCGGAACAACAACGAGGTTGAGCGCGGTCGAGGTAATGAGACCGCATAAAATGACAATCGCCATTGGCGTAAGTATTTCGCTGCCTGGGTCGCCAGCCCGCACGACCAGCGGCAGGAGGGCCAGACCGGACGAGAGGGCGGTCATCAGAATGGGCGAGAGTCTTTCCAGCGCGCCGCGCTCCACCGCCACTCGGAACTGCTCGCCTTCCTCTTCCATCAGGTGACGAATATGGGTGACCAGCATAATGCCGTTTCGGGTGGCGATGCCAAAGAGCGTAATCAGTCCCACCAGCGAGGCCACGCTCAGTATCCCGCCAGACACGAATATCCCCATGACGCCGCCCATGAACGCCAAGGGCAGATTGACCAGGATAATGAGGGCATCGCGGCCAGACCGTAGCGCCGTAGTGAGCAAGAACAGAATGCCACCCAACACCAGCAGGCTTAACAGGCCGATCGTGCGCGATGCTTCCTGGGCGCTTTCAAACTGGCCTCCATAGACAATGTAGTAGCCCTGGGGCAGCGCCACCTGTGCTGCGACCTGCCGCTGTATCTCCCGCACGACCTCCTGCAGAGCCCGTCCCGCCACATTGCAACTCACCACGATGCGGCGCTGTACATTCTCGCGCCCGATCGTGTTTGGCCCGAGTGCCCGGCTGACGTCTGCCAACAGCCGCAGCGGGACTTTTCCCCCGCGTGGCGTGTCAATCAGCGTGGAGAGAATCGTGTTGAGGTCCTTCCGGGTCGCGGCCTCGTAGCGAACGACCAGGTCAAAGCTTCGCTGGCCTTCCAAAACGCGGGAAACGGTCTTCCCGAGAAAAGCCGTTTCCAAGGCCTCAGCCACCTCTCCAACGGTGAGCCCGATCCGGGCAATCCGTTCCCGCCTGAGTTGCACGTGAAGAACCGGCAGGTCGGTCTGTTGCTCAATAGCCAAGTCCACAACACCACGAACCTGGGCCATGGTATCCCGGACCACTTGGGCCAGACGGCGCAGGCGCTGTAAATCATCGCCAAAGACTTTCACCGCGATATTCGCCCGCGTGCCGGACAGCATGTGGTCAATCCGGTGAGATATCGGCTGACCGATGGTCATGCTCATACCCGGCACAACCGCAAGCGCGCGGCGTAGCGCGGCGAGGAACTCCGCTTTCGAGCGCGCTTGCATCTGGAGTCCCACATCGATTTCGGAGGCTTCGACCCCTTGGGCATGTTCGTCGAGCTCGGCCCGCCCGGTTCGTCGCGCCGTGGTTTTTACCTCCGGAAACGACAGGAGAATCTCTTCGACCAGCTGCCCCAGTCGATCAGACTCGGCCAGGGAGGTGCCTGGGAGCGTAACCGTATTAATCGTGAGCGTGCCTTCATTAAACTCCGGCAGAAACGTCCGGCCTAAGAACGGGGTGAGGGAAAGCGTTGCGACAAACAGCATGGCAGACGTAAGGATAACCAGACCGGGACGCGGCAACACGCGGGTGAGCAGTTTTTGATAGGCGTGCTGGAGGTGACGCACCAAGGGATTCTCCTGGCGCGTGATGACTCCCTTTGAATGAGGCAGGAGCAGCGAGCAGAGCACGGGCGTGACGGTCAGAGCAACCAGGAGCGAGGCAAACAGCGCGATCAGATAGGCTACGCCCAACGGAGCGAGCAAGCGTCCTTCAACGCCGCTGAGGAAGAAGAGCGGGACAAAGACCAGCGCAATGATGGCCGTGGCAAAGGTAATAGACGGACGAATCTCCAGGGACGCCTTCAGCGTGACGGTCAGCGGGTTCGCCCGTGCCGACTGCGGCAACGCCGCGTTCTCTCTCAGTCGGCGAAAGACGTTCTCGACATCGATAATGGCGTCATCGACCAGTGCGCCAATGGCAATGGCCATACCGCCCAGGGTCATCGTGTTCATCGTGCCGCCGAAGAGATGCAGCGAAAGGACGGCGACGAGCAGGGAGAGCGGAATAGCGACCAGGGTGATGAGCGTGGCGCGGATATTCAGGAGAAAGAGGAGGAGAATACCGACCACCACCAGCACGCCGTCTCGCAGGGCATCAACGACGTTTTCAATCGCTACCGCAATAAAGTCCGCCTGGCGGAAGATATGAGCATTAATGCGCATTCCGTCCGGAAGGGTGCGTTGTATGGTGCTCAGGGTCGTGTCCAAGGCCTGGGTTAAGGTCAGGGTATTTGCCCCGGGCTGTTTCTGGAGACTGAGAATCACGGCTGGCTTGCCTTGGACGGCCCCCTCGCCGCGTTTCAGCGCTGGCCCGATCCGCACGTCAGCGACTTGAGAGAGAAACACGGGCTGCTCAGTGTGCGTGGCCACAACAGTCTGCGCGATGTCTGCTAACTGCCGCACCCGCCCCACGCCATGAATGAGATACTCTTGACCACCGTCCACATAGAACCCCGCCGAGGTGTTCTGGTTGGTCAGGCGCACGGCTTCCGTCACTGCGGTCAGACTCACCCCATACGCCGCCATTCGCTCCGGAGACAGCAACACCTGATACTGTTTGACCCCACCGCCAATGGGGATGACTTGCGACACCCCAGGGACGGAAAGCAGCCGCCGGCGTATCACCCAGTCGGCGGTCGAACGGAGGTCAAGCGGCGAATGCTGCGCACTCGTGAGGCTCACCAGCATGATTTCACCCATAATGGAGGAGATCGGAGCAAGAATGGGCGAAGCGACTTCTGGCGGGAGAGCGGCCCGGGCCAGTTGGAGTTTTTCACTCACCACCTGCCGGGCCTGATACAGATCCGTGCCCCAGACAAATTCGACCCACACCACGGAAATGCCGGTCGCAGACGACGAGCGGACACGCCGCACACCTGCCGCCCCATTCACCGCCGTTTCGAGGGGAAGCGTGATGAGCATCTCCACTTCTTCCGCCGCCATTCCGTGCGCCTCGGCCAGGACGGTGACCGTTGGCGCGGTCAGGTCCGGGAAGACATCGACTGGCATGCGGACGGCGACCAGCGTGCCGCCGAGTAACACCGCCAGGGCGAGCGTCAGGACAATCTTGCGATTGGCCAACGACCAGCGAATAAGACGATTCATGACTGTGTCCTGGGGCTAGTGCGCATGGTCGTGTTCGGGAAGCGTGGTGGAGAGGGAGGCGAGATGCACCCGATACGTCCCCCGAGTCACGACTCGCTCACCAGCGCTGAGCCCCGCCCGCACTTCTACAAAGTCGTCCTGCTTGACGCCCAGCTCCAGTTCTCGCCGCGTAAACGTCTCTCCCCCCACCTGGACAAAGGCAAGCGGGACGCCCCTGTCATACACGACGGCACTGACCGGGACGGCAAGGGCCTGGACGACTTCTCCGGTTGGCACGCCAAGCTCGCCATGCATGCCAATTTTTAAGTGGCCCTGAGCATTATTGACCGCCAGGATAAGCGGGACGGAGCGGTTCTCGGGGTGCAGCACGCTGCCCAGGGTCACCAACCGCACATCTGGTGGAGAGAGGAGTAGGGGCGAGCTGAGGGCCGGAGCGGTAAAGCGGACCCGCTCCACATGGCGGACTTTGGCGATGTCCGCCTCAAAGACGTGCCCGTTAATCCAGACGTGCTCCAGATTCATAATGGTGAACAGGCGATGACCCGCTTCAATCAGTGCCCCAGGAGTAAAGTTGACCGTGACCACTGTCCCGGCCATCGGTGCACGCAGGAGAAAGCGTTTAGCCCGAGAGGTTTGGAGGGCCGCGGCGCTGGTCGGGTTCACGTCGAGCAGAGAGAGTTCCGCACGGGAGGCCGACAGTCGGGCTGTGAGGACGGCCACGTTTTTTTGGGCTTGCTCCAGGCGTCGCTTGGGAACAATGCGGTCTGCATACAGGTTCTGCACGCGTGCCAACTCGTGTCGGGCGGCCTCAAGCTCAGACTGGCTCGCCTGCACGGCATAGACGAGTTCGGCGCGGCTCTTGGTGGGTAAGGGGAGCAGCAGTGCGAGTGGCTCGCCCGGTTCAACGCGCTGTCCTGGTGTGGGAACACCTTTATCCACGGCCACCGCCCGCCCAATGATCGGTGCCGTGATATGAACTTCTCCCCCGGCTGCGGGTGTGACTTCCGCGTGGAGTTGGAGCGTGGGGTGCAGTTCCCGAGTGGCGACTGCCTGGGTCGCTAATCCTATCTGCCACTGCTGCTCTTTCAGAAAGGCAATGCCGTCGCCCGTCGGCTCTTCTGCCGGGTTGACGCGGTCTTTCTCGGTTGCCACCACGACTACTTCGCCCGCGTCAATCGTATCGAGCACGGTCTGGGTGTCGGGATGAGACCGGGTAAACCGCAAACGATACGTGCCGGGTTCGGTCGGTGTGAGCACGGGGCGGTAAATGCCCGGCGATGTCGGTGTTTCCGAGTGGACGGTGAGGTGCTGGCCGTCTCGACCTTCCAGCGTCGTTATGACGGCATCCCTGGAGACCGCCTGAGCTGTCTCCAAGTCGGTCAGATGTACTGCAAAAGGCGTGGCTTTGCCCACGACTAACGGCGCAAAGTCCACAAAGAGTTCAGTCTTCGTCGTCCACTTCGTGATGCTGGTCGGTTCATGGGCCTGGTCTTCGGGCAGACGAGTGTCGCCCAACTGGCAGCTGGTCAGCAACATCAGCACACCGAAGCCCATAGAGTAATTCCGCAACATGGGCGCGGTCCTCCATAGGAGAGACACGACTTCCTGAGGGCATGGCGGGGGAGTTCGCCAAGCCGAAGTCCGCTCATTCTTTAAGGGATAAACGACAGTCGGATACGAAACCTATACGTGACCGGGGGGAGAGCGAGGAGAAATGGCCGGGAAACAGGCCGATTCTCTGGCCGGTGGGTGGTCAGGTTGACACACCCACGACACGGTCGATGGTCGTCGAGTGTTGACCGGAAGTGCAGTGGGAGGAGCAAGCGGGAGGTGTTCGAGGGCCACGCCGAGTAGCACAAAGCTCCGTGGGAGCAGCGCGGAGAGGCTTATGTGAGAGTCGGACCTTGAGGAGTGTTCATCCGGAGCGTTATGCCCCGTGTCATACTCGTCGTGGTCATGGGCAGGCGAGGCGAGGAAATCCACGTGGACAATCGCCGAGTGGCTATGTGTGCTCTCGTGCCCATGCGCATGGTGCTGTTCAGGATGCGTGTGGAAAGTCGGCAACAGTAACGGGACTGGCAGCAGAAGGGCGAGGAGGCAAGTCCGCAAGAGAGGTGAAGATATTTTCAGCATACGTCAACGAAAGAATTATCACAGATCGTCCATGAGAGAGAAGAGTCTTGACCTTCATTCTTGACCTTTTTGATTTCTGGAATTGCCAGGGGCGATGATGGCGGGCTACGACCGCCACCTCGCCTGCATCATTTCTCACGCCGCCAATCCGACCCTAATGCGACGCGGCGGACAGCGTCGGTGTCGGTCGGTTGATGTCCAACCTGATATGTGGGCGCTGGCGCTTCGACGACCCGATTCGAGAGTCGCCCCAGACCGGTGACCTCAACCTCGACCAGATCTCCAACATTCATTGGGCGTGAGTTTCTGGGTGTGCCCGACATAATCACATCTCCAGGCAGGAGCGTGATATAGCGACACAGATCGGCCAGGATATAGTCGATCGGAAAGATCATCTCACTCAGAGCGCCTTCCTGTACGACCGCGTCATTGAGGTAGGTCCGGAGCGTGGCTTGGCGAATGTCCACCCCACTCACGATCCCTGGGCCAATCGGGCAAAAGCCGTCCATCCCTTTGACGCGCAGCATCGAGCCCGCATCCGTATCGCGAAAGTCCTGGCTTCCCACGTCATTACCGGGTGCAAAGCCCGCGATATACTCCCACACCTCATCGCGGCCCACGTTGCGCATCGGTTTACCAACAATCACCGCCACCTCCCCTTCGTAGTTGAGATACTTCGTGCCTTGCGGACGCACGAGGGAACCCCGATGACTGTTCAGCGCCGTTGTCGGCTTCTGAAAATACGTGGGCGTCTCAATGTGTGGGACGCGGAACTCGGCACGGCGCGATTCATAATTCAGGTGAATGCACAGGATCTTGCTTGGTTCGCACGGCGGCAGATAGGTGGCCTCGGCCTCATGAATCGCTCGGCCATCGCCCAGCAGCAGCCCGTCGCCGTCCGGCTTGACCCACCTGGGCTGGCCTTCGTGCAAAATCCGACGCCATTCCGTCCGCGGTCCATCCAGTACACTCATGCCGATCCTCCCTTATGAACTTCGGCTCTTCGTTCAAACCTTAAGCAGCTGATATATCCTGTGGAGACAAAGAAGTCTTGGCGGTATTGGGTTAGCAACATCAGACGGATGATGGCCCGGTATGCCATAGCGTATAGTGCGTGGCCGAAACGACCCAAATAACTTATAATTCCTTTTTCATTTGACCCAACACTATGCTGCCGTAACACGAAGGAGAAATATCATGCCCACCGACGTTCGCGGTCTTGATATCACAGTGACGAATGCCGAGGCTCTGACCGAGTATGACAAGGTGCTGACCGACCTCTGGAATTATCGTCTCGTGGCGCCAAAAAATCTGAAGCGTGTTCTCGAACTCGACCCGGACTTTCCAATGGCACACGTGGTCCGAGGGTATATTATGTCCATGCTCGAGACGGTCGCGGTCCGCCCGAAAATGCTGGCCAGCGCGTCACACGCCCGCGAACATCTTGCGCCCGACACTCGCCGCGAACGTCTGCACTGCGACGCCTTGGAAGGGTTGGCAACCGGCAATCTCGAACGGGCCTGTGCCGCTTGGGAGGCCATACTGGCCGACCATCCTCACGACCTGCTGGCGCTCAAAATGCACCACCATTCGACTTTCTGGACCGGTCGGAGTTATGTCATTCGCAATACCGTTGCCGGCGTGTTCGACTTGTGGGATGAGTCGATCCCCGGTTACAGCTTCGTCCTCGGCATGTTGGCCTTTGCGCTTGAAGAATGCGGCGATTACGCGCAAGCAGAAGCCTTTGGTCGCCGGTCAATTGACCTGAACCCGGACGACCTGTGGGCGATCCACTCGGTCGCGCATGTGATGGAGATGCAGGGCCGCCTGGACGAGGGGATTGCCTTGATCGATCGGCCGGTCGAGCAATGGGCTGACCGCAACCCGTTTCAAGGCCATAATTGGTGGCACCTGGCATTATTCGCGCTTGAGCGGGGTGACTATGATTTTACCTTGGACGTCTATGACAACAGGATACTGACCGCGAACACGGAATTCTTCCTGGATGTGCAAAACGGTGCTTCGCTGCTCAAGCGCCTGGAATTGCTGGGGGTTGATGTGGGTGATCGCTGGGAGCCCTTGGCGGAGTATGCGCGGAAGCGGGTCGATGATCATGTGCTGGCCTTTACCGATCTGCATAGCCTGATGGCGCTGGCATCTGCGGACGACAAGGAGACCGCGCAGACGTATATCAATGCACTCGAATCGTTTGCCCATACACCAGACAATTATTCCGCTTCGCTGATGGCGGATGTGGTGGTGCCGATGTGTGAAGGAGTGCTGTCGTTTGAAAACGAGGAGTATGCTCGGGCGGTCGAGGTCTTGTGGCCGCTACGCGATCGCTGGTTTGGGATCGGAGGATCGCATGCGCAGCGAGATATCTTTACGCAGATTCTCATCGAGGCGGCCATTCGCGCTGAACGCTATGAGCAGGCACGGGCGCTGCTGGCGCAGCGGGCGTTGTTGAGACCCAACAGTCTTGGAAGCTGGCAAAAGTACGCAAGCGTGTTGCAGGCCTGCGGCGACGACGCGCGGGCGGAACACGCGCGGCAAAGAGTTGCCGGCCTGCACGCGTAGGGAGGGTTTCGGCCATGCATTACATGCTGACTGAGTCGCAGCTTGCGTTACGGGCGCGGGCGCGCGAATTGGCACGGGACGTGATCGCACCGCGCGCCGCGGAGGTTGATCGCAGCGAACAATACCCCTGGGAGAATGTGCGGGCGTTAAATGAGGCGGGATTCTTTGGCATGACCATCCCGCCGGAGTTTGGTGGGGCCGGACGGAGCTATCTCGACGTGGTGCTGGTCATCGAAGAGATGGCAAAAGTGTGCGGGGTGACCGGACGCATTGCGGTCGAAGCGAATATGGGGGCGCTTTCCGCCATCATGCACTACGGCACGCCGGCGCAAAAAGAGCGTGCGGCTGCGCTTGTCCTGGCTGGGGATAAGCCCGCCATCTGTATTACCGAGCCTCAGGCCGGCAGTGCCGCATCGGAGATGACCACGCGGGCTGATAAACGCGGCGATACCTATGTGCTGAACGGCATGAAGCATTGGATTACCGGGGGCGGTGTTTCGAGACTCCATCTGATCTTCGCCCGCGTGTTTGACGGACAGGGGACAGAGCAAGGCATCGGTGGCTTTATTGCCGTTCGCGACCAGGATCGCGGCTTGCGCATCGGTCAGCGTGAACCCACGATGGGCTTGCGGGGTATTCCTGAAGCCGAAGTGCATTTCGAAGATCTCGAACTGCCTGCCGACCGGGTCTTAACGCCGCCGGGCGGCTTCAGGCGTGGCTTTGCCGAATTGATGAACGCCTACAACACCCAACGGGTTGGCGCGGGCACGGTTGCTTTAGGGCTGGCGACCGGAGCCTATGAAGGGGCAAAACAATACGCTTTGGACCGAGAACAGTTCGGTCGGCCGATTGCCGAGTTTCAGGGCCTGCAGTGGATGCTGGCCGATATGTCGACACAGATCGAAGCGGCGCGGCTCATGATCCACAGTGCGGCCCGTTCGCGCGGTCCCCACGAGAGCCCGTTCCCGGACCCGAACGCGGCTGCGCAAGCAAAGCTGTTCGCCTCGGAAATGGCCATTAAGGTCACAAATGACGCCTTACAAGTGTTTGGCGCCAAGGGCTATTCGCGCAACACGCCGGCTGAACGCATGGTGCGGGACGCTCGCATGTTCACGATTGGGGGCGGCACGGCCCAGATCCTGCGCACGGTCATCGCTGCGCGGATTCTGGACCGCCGCTTGCCGCAGACCCGTGATGGGTACGCGCGGCTGGCTCGTCAAGCCCAAGAACGGTAGGGCTCTGTACGGGGTTTCCTGAGCCGGTCGAAGCAGGATGATCGGGACGGGAGTTTCTCTCCCTTACGGACGGAGCAGCGACCGGGATTTATTTAAACTCGACCAGGACCTCCCGATACGGCGTTGTCCCGGCGTTGCGTGCCTTATGACGTGCCGGGACGCACATCCCCTTGCCCGGCCCGGACACAACCTCGATTTCGCCATTCTCCACTTTCAGCGAAAAGATTGCGCCCGTCGGCACCTCCATTGTGCCCAAATCGTTCTCGTTCTCGTCGGTCACCTGCAGGGGCGCACCCGAGATCGCGTACCACATATAGCTGTGCTCGTGGGTGTGCACGGGCGTTTCCTCGCCTGGGGCGAGCTCGAAGTTCCAAACGATTACCTTGTCGTTCTCGAAGACCTTTTCAGACCCGACATCTGCCATTGCATGCCCTCCTACATTAAACGATTTTCTTACCCGAACACGGAAATTTCCGCACGTCAAGCGAGAGTCACTGCTGCTACGAGAACGCATGCCTTCGTTACGGCATACCGAGCGACGGTTTTGCAAGGACCACGATAATTTAACAGTCCTCTCTTCGAGCCTTCTCACGCGACAACACCCCGTTCGCGCAGCAGCGGGATGATATCTCGTGCGAATCGCTGGGTATCACCGAGGTAGTCCTGCATGATTATCAGGACGCCGTCGAGTCCACCGTCATAGAGAAAGGCGAGTTTGTCAGCGACCTGTTCTTTTGTTCCCACGACATGAATCGCTCCTGCGCCGACGGTAAACATATCCAGCGTAAATTGATCAAAGGACTCACCGCCGATATTAAATTCATCCATCCAGTTCTGCGCGGCAACACGATCCTTGCACTCGATCATCCGTGTGATTTCCGCCCGTGCCTCCTCCTCCGTATCGCGCCACAGTACATAGGGGAAAGTCGCAGTCCGCACGCGCCGATTCAGGGCTGAAGCGCGCGATTTGATATCGCGAACAATGTCTGGCGTGGCTTCGAGCGATGGCGTGGACAGGAATGACCAATCACAATGACGCGCGGTCATGTTGCGACCGTCTTCCGATGACCCTGCATTCACGATTTGGGGCTGGACCGTCGGCTGGGGTATCGAGTAGCCGCCCTTGATGGTGTACCATTTTGACTCGTAGTTGAATGAACCGGGGGGTTCGCTCCACAACCCACGCAGAACCTCAATAAAGGCGGCGGTACGCGCGTACCGTTCCGCATGTTCGTCGAGTTCGATGCCCATCATGTCAAACTCGGCTCCGCTCCAGCCACTGACGATATTGATCCCCCACCGCCCACCACTGAGGTGATCGAGCGTAGCGCCCATTTTGGCCACAACCGCGGGATGAAACAGTGGGACATGAACGGTGGAAAAAATATTGATCCTCGACGTTGCTTCGAGCAAGCCCGCAGCCCAGGTCGTCGTTTCCAGGGAAATTCCCATGTAATTGGTCTCGCCGCCGAATCCGCGCCAGCGGCTCACCGGGAAGAGCATATCAAAACCTGCTGCTTCAGCCGCGAGTGCAATCGCTTTGTTGGTCGAGTACGGCCATTCGTCCGGGACCGTCCGGTACGTTGATATTGCCGATAAGTAAGAGCAATTGGGCATGAAGAGGCCCAACTTTAAGAATTCACGCGCCGTCTCCACAAAAAATCCTCCCGAAGTGGCTATGCTCACACTCCGTCATGCTCCGGCGTCAGCAAGGGGCATGACGGAGCAATGCACCATCGCCCCCCGATAAGTTGACAATACGTCACGAGGGACTGCCGGCTCTCTGATACTTATGAGGCCGTGCTCTCCTTGAGCATATACTCCTCGTGAAAAGGATTATCGATGAGGATACGCCACGTCCCATCGGGCTGACGGCGAGCCACATTCGCATCCCGGCCGGACAGAGTCTGCTCCTGACCATCAGGTCCTGTGACCTGCATGGTCCACTGGCAGCAGTACAACGCGATGTCGCCAGCTTCCACCACATGCTTCATCTCAATCTTGAGTTGGGGCCTCAGACTCGTAAAATCGCGGAGCTTCTCGCGCAAAGACTCGCCGGCTCCACGCACCACGGGTTGTCCCGGCTGGGAGACAAAGACCTGGTCCGGCTCGTAGAGGGTCAGCATAGCCTCAACATCACCCTCATTCATGGCCTTCACAAACAGATGATCGATTTCTTCGGGTGTGCGTGCCTGCATAGCATCTCCTTTGCGGTCAATGGTATCCGTTCAAAACTGAAACTCTGCCAATCCGAACTGTAGAGCCGTCATGAATGAATGGCAATCATGAAACTGCCGTGACGATCCCTCCGGTTGTTTCTCTCGTCATTTTTTGGAACCATGCTCACCGGAGCAAATCAATCCGCTGGCTCCGCGACTCTCGATGAATCTTGAGGACCAGACCTATGAGCGAAATCACTTTGTATACCGCCCCGACCGCGAACGGGTGGAAAGCCTCTATTGCCCTTGAAGAGCTTGGCATCGATTACGACGTGGAGTATCTCCACTTCAACAGAAATGAACAGAAGACCCCGGAGTTTCTCAAACTCAATCCGAATGGACGCATTCCCGTCATCGTTGACCATGATAATGAGGACTTTGTGCTGGCCGAATCGGGAGCGATTTTGCTCTATCTCGCAGAGCGGAGCGGCAAACTCTGGCCGACCGATCCCACGCTGCGTCATAAGGCCATGCAGTGGCTCATGTTCCAGATGAGCGCGGTCGGTCCGATGCTCGGGCAGGCGATGTTTTTTCAACGCATCGCAGCTCCGAAAGGCATTGTCGACGAATATGCGATCGAACGCTACGTCACGGAATCGAAACGTCTGCTGGGCGTCTTGAATGATGCGCTCCGTGACCAGGAGTATCTGTGCGGCGAATATTCGATGGTCGATATCGCCACCTTTCCGTGGGCGCGCGCGTATCGGTGGGCCAACGTGGATGTCTCGGACCTCACCCACCTGACCGCCTGGCTCGCGCGCGTCGAAGCCCGCGAGGCCGTACAGCGCGGGCTGTGCGTCCCGGCTGGCAAGCCACGCTTCGACTACAGCGACGACGAGCTGAAAGCTGCGGCCCAGCGCAACGCCCAACTGTACGACGCCTGAGCGAAGTTGCGCAGTCTAAAAATTGCGGTACTGGAACCTGCCACGCCGACCGCACGGGTCCTGGCGGCTATGTCGGCTGTGGATACCGCCCGGTCACCTCTTTATAGCCATACAGGTGGGTTGGCGTGACGTGTACGATCAACTCCCCCGACCCGCTGTTGATCTGCCCATAGGTCTCGGCTAACGCCTGCCCCATATAGCGCCCCCCGATCCGCGTTGCCCAATAGCGCACTTGGTCTGCGTCATCGGACATGACGGCCGTGCCGGCGAGTTCGACATACGCGAACGGTGTCACCTCATCATCGACACACACGCTGACCCGAGGCTCGTGACGTATATTACGTGCCTTGATCGAGTCCCGCCCCGTCATAAAGACAAGGGTCTCTCCCTCAAGGTCATACCACACTGGCACGATCAGGGGCCGGCCGTCTTTCCGCACGGTAGCCAGCTTGCCGGTCCGCACCGGACTGAGTAAGAAACTCCGGCATTCTTCAGGAGTCATGCGTTCCATCCCTGCTCCCCCCTCGGAATTAACGGGCTGGGTTCCTCATGGAGCGCCAGCCGTCTGCGAGTCTCTCACAGCCAAGGTTCCGTGCGCAAGCTCAGACCGGGAGTACCGGCGAGTCTGCCGACATCGGGTCTCGGCCCAACTTCTTTTCCCTACCATGATAGTTTGGTATGCAGGTCTTTAGTCAGGACAATCAGAAAGGAGTAATACAATGACAACAGCGATATCACACCAGAACGATCAGCCTCTCTTACCGGGTCGTCTCGGCAATCCGGACCAGGTCTTGAAGACCGACCCCCGCACCGATCCCCGTCTGGTCGCCGCTTGTGCGCCCTTTAAGCTCGACGTGGCCCTGCCGCCTGTACCGGTCAACGCGGACTCGCCCTTGCCGGAGCAGATCGACTTCTGTGCAGCAAGCGAGGCCGGCATGGCAACGGTGTTTGCCGCCCTGTGCGCCGACCTGCCAGCGATTCCGAATGTTGAGCGGCGGACCGAGGTCATCAAGGGCGTGGACGGTAACGACATCAATCTGTACATCCATACGCCCCAGAATGTGTCTGGCCCGCTGCCCTGTGTGTATCATATGCACGGCGGCGGCATGGTGATCCTGACAGCCGATGATCCATCCTATCGACGCTGGCGCGACGAACTGGCTGCCGCCGGTATGATCGCCGTTGGCGTGGAATTCCGTAATGGCGCAGGCAAGCTTGGCAACCATCCGTTTCCGGCCGGCCTCAACGACTGCACGAGCGGACTGCAATGGACGTTTGACAACAAGGCCAGCCTGGGGGTCTCGAAGATTATTGCGTCCGGTGAGTCTGGCGGAGGGAATCTCGCTCTGGCCACGTGTTTGCAGGCCAAGCAGGACGGACGCCTTGAACAAATTGCTGGCGTCTACGCCTTGTGCCCGTACATTTATGGCGGGTGGGCACAGCCGGGCCAGGAGCTACGCTCTCTGTACGAGAACGACAACTACTTGATCAACTGCCACCAGATGGAGGTGCTGGCAAACGTCTATGACCCTGAAGGCAAGAACGCGAAAAATCCGCTGTGCTGGCCGTACTGGGCCACAGGGGAAGACCTGCAGGGGTTACCCCCACACGTCATCTCGGTCAACGAATTAGACCCCCTGCGGGATGAGGGGCTCGTCCATTATCAGCGGCTCATGGCAGCGGGGGTGCCGGTCTACAGCCGGACCGTCAACGGGACATGCCACGCCGCCGACGTCCTTTTCCCCAAAGCGATCCCGGACGTGTACGCTGCCACCATCCGCGATATCAAAGGATTTGCAGATTCGCTGTAGGGTTGGTGTAGAAGGCCCAGTGTTATGGAACGGATGTTTCTGCGCTGTGGTCTTCCAGCCGCGAGCCCACTCGTGGCTGGGGCGTTTCCTGACAGGTTGTAGCGCTGCCTATCTGCTCTCGGCCCGGGCGCTCGTAGTACCGTGTCTACCTTAAAAGTGTGCGCGTCGTGCTCTCGGTCGTCCTGAGCGGCAAAGTCGAAGGGCGGCCCCCGTGCCGGTCTTCGACCGCGTTGGCGCTACGCTCAGACTGAACGGATGGGTGCAACCGGCCTCTTCCTTGGGCACCCTTTTAGCCTGGACACGCTCGTAGGGTGCGCCCTGCGCACCAGGGGGTTGGTGCATGGGATGCACCCTACGGAAGGGAACGGCGGGCTATACGGAAGCGTGAATTGCTCTAGCTCGCGAGGCGCTGTTGTTGCATAAGGTCCTCGGTCGAAATGGGAGCGATCACGTTCCCGTCCGAGTCGAGGATGTCGAAGAGCCGGCCATCAGGGGCGTACATGTTGAAGAGCAGGAGCGATCCCGTTGGGCCCGCGTACTCCATATGAACGTCCCCAGCCGGTTTGTGTGCGTAATCACCGGCGAGACGGACCTTGTGCTTGATCTCCTTGCCCTGCTCGATCTCGATGACGTGGTGTTCCCCCTGCAGCACGGTCGTCGTTGTGTCGACTAGATGCTGATGAAAATGACAATAGGAATTGGGCTCCCAACGAAACAGGATGTCGATGTGACCGTCCGGTCGTATCGTGAGAACGGAGGCCCAGTAGTCGATAGGATAGTCGAACCTATCGTCCCCTGTGAAATGAATCCAGTCGAGACTGCTCGTGTCCAAAAGCTTCATTCCGTATCTCCAGTGTCAGCGTTGATGCCAACCCCCGTACCGGAAGCGGCAGCCGCTGTCAAACGACACTGCGATACTGATAGTGATATCCCGTAGGACGGATGAGCACGGTGTCATCCGACACCGAGACGTGAGTTGTCCTCTCGTCCATTTCCTGCTCTAAAGGCTCGACAGTGTGAACACCAAGGAGGAAAACCGCATGGCAGACTACATCGGCATCGAGCAGGCCAAAACCCTGGACGGATTACGGATTGTTGCCCCTCCGGGCCGCCCCAACCCGTGGGCCGAGGGGCTCAAAGGCATGTGTCATGTCAAGAACCTGCCGTTTACGCTGGTCGGTAAAGCGGCCGGGCATGATGCCGCCTTGCAGGACTGGACCCGTCAGAGCAGCGCGCCCGTAGCCGTCTGGAATGAGGAACGGCCGCGCACCACCTGGAATGAACAACTCTATCTGGTTGAACGGCTCGCCCCGCAGCCATCGCTGGTGCCGGACGATGAGACCGATCGCATTCTCATGTTCGGGCTGTGTAATGAGTTGTGTGGCGAGACCGGCTTTGGCTGGTTCCGCCGTATCATGATCGTCCATGGGCTCTTGTCCAACCCTGAAGTGGGCGAGCAGGGCAAAGCGACCGCGTCCTACCTGGGCGGCAAGTACGGCTATAGCCCGGCCACTGCCGAAGCCGCCCCCCAGCGTGTCGCCCAGATCCTGCGGACCCTGAGTGCCCGCTTAGCCGAGCAGCAGGCCCAAGGCCGCCGGTATCTGATCGGGGACACGCTGTCCGCCCTGGACATTTACTGGTCCACGTTTGCCGTACTCGTCGAGCCCCTGCCGCTCGATCTGTGTCCGATGGATGCGGCCTTCCGGGCCTCGTTTGTGAACACCGACCCCGTAGTGGCTGAGGCGCTGTCTCCCCAATTATTGGAGTACCGCGACCGGATCTATCGCGACCATTTGCGGCTGCCGATGGACTTTTAAGGCTCTGTCGGGTTACTACGCCGTCACACCAACCTCGCTCAGTGTGATGCCGAATCAGGCCGCCTGCCAGGCCGGCAAAGAAGAAAACATGGAGTCATTTTTCGGTGGATCATCCGTTTTCGATGGCTGGTCATCATACTGGCCCTCGCCAGTACGGTTCTGGCCACACTCCCCCTGCAAAGCCTGCGCTTTGAGGGCGATGTCGAGGCAAATTTCCCGGCCAACGACCCGGTCATCAAGTATAACAAGATGGTCGAGGAACGCTTCGGCATACGCGATCTCATCGTGGTCGGCGTCTTCAACGACAACCCCGACGAAAACGGCGTCTTCAACCCGCGCACCCTGGGCATTGTCAAAGAGTTCTCGGAAAAAATCGCCCTGCTGCCGGGCATCAAAGAGGTTCGCGACGAAGATGTGGCCAGTGTCGCGACCATGGACAACATCACCGGCACGACCGACGGCATGAACGTTGATCCGTTCATGGAAACCGTGCCCCACACCCCGTCCGCCCTGGCCAGCCTCAAACGCAGCCTGTTCGCCAACAGCATGTTCGTCAATTGGGTCGTGTCACAGGACGGCACCGGGCTGCTGATTATGGCCAAGATGGAGCCAGGGGAGGGCACGCAGGAAAGCTCGGCCCAACGGATAGCGGTGTATACCACGATCCGCGACATGGAAAAGAAAAGGAGAAGACTCGAATTTTTCCCGGCAAATGACGCTTGAAAGGAACGATTTCTGGATGTTCTGCACTTCGGCTAAACCAAGGATGGATTGGGAATTACGGAAAATGCTGAAGGAATCTGGGTATGACTGTGCGACGCTAATTGCCAATCCGTCGGAGTTTGCAAAAGAGTTGGGCGCGGCCTTTGCCGCGTATTCGAGATGGTCTGACGTTAGCCTCAGTTCCCGAGATGAGGTGCTACGGCAACTTCTTCCCCCGGAAGTCGCTGATAAGGTCGTGTGGGTTTATCACGGCCCGGTCGTCTATCAGCGTAACCCTACAGAAATGATCGAGGCTTTTCCCGAGGACGAGCGAGCGGCGGTGGTACCCTTTGTGAAACGAGAGGAATTTTCACACCAGAGAGAATATCGGTTCACTGTCTTGATCCGTGGCGAACCGAAGATCAGCGAAGAGGCCAAGGTCGAGATCAGGAACACCATGCAGCAGTTCTCCTCTGACTGTCAGATGATGTTGGTCTGGTTTGCGGCCATCTTGGGTAGCCAGAGTGCAATGCGTAGTCACCTCCACAACCTCGCCGAAAAGAACGAACCGTTCACGATCAACACCTATCGCCCGGATGGCCGGACAGCGCGGTGCAGATGAGGCGTTCGAGGTCGCGTTCGGAGGTGTCGGTGGTCATGGGGTTTCCGATTCTTCCAGAAACGGATTGATGACCCGCAGGCCGTCGTAGTCCTGCTCCTCGCTCAGGTCCTCGGAATAGACCGCGTCGCAGCCCAGGGCACGCGCTGCCGCAAGAATCGCCCCGTCCCAGTATGACAGCCCAAAGCCTTGGCTGATAGCGACGCCGGTGCGAAACACATCGAGCGTGACATCCTGGATCGGAAATCTCAGGAGGGTTCCCAGGAAGGCCAGGGCATCGGCGTGGGTGAGCCGCCCCGGACGAGTGGAGCGCGTCGCCTGATGATAAAACTCTTGGAATACCTGAACCGACACGGCCAAGTCGGGCTCCCTCAACAACTCGAGGGCCCGGCGGCGCTTGCCTGCGTCCTCTGGCAACGGGCTGACCCCGTAGAGCAGGACGTTGGTATCAACAAAACGCATCGTGACTAGGTGGCTGCGCGGCGTTTTCGTTCCATCTCAGCCTCGGCCCGAGCGGCATCGCGATCATACAACTCCTCCCGAGACAGGTTGTCAGCCATGCGCAACCCTACGCCCCGCGCATCAAAGTCGGCAAGCACCTCATCCAACTTCGTATGCCGGAGTTCTGCTGCCGTCTCCACGCCCGACTGGTCCGCCGCCATTCCGCGGCCGCCAGACAGACTCTTCAGGTAGTTCCGCACCAGGGCCGACACCGAGGTGTCCAACTCCGCCGCCCGGATACGGGCGAGCCGATGGGTTTCTTCGTCAACGGATACGGTGATGTTTTTCATAGGCGCAGCCTCACAATTTCTGTGAGACACAGCATAGGGCCTCAGTGACTAATGGGCAACACTCACGGCCTCCGTGACCTCGAAAATGATCTCGGCCGGTCTCATTTACGCTTCCTCCGTGTGACTTGATCGGTCTCCTATCCCTTCTCGACCAGCCGACCCGACAGGTATTTGTGGATGACGCTCGACAAAAGCGTCTGATATGGAATGCCCTCCTCCCGCGCCCGTGCGTGGGCGAGACTGAAGTCACGTTCGGTCACCCGCAGGTTGACTCGCCGGGTCTTGTTGAACGTATTGCGAGCCGCTTGACGGGCCTGCACGAGCTCGTGCTCGACGTTGGAAGCAGGTCGCAACTCGCCGTGCTCGAACTTCTCCAGAATTTCCCTCTCTTCGGTACTCATTTCGCTGCTCATCATGGTTGCCTCCTGCGATAGTCACGCGTCGCCTTCCGGCTGGGGATGATCGTCTTCAGGAACCGCGAGCCGTCCGCCTCACTCACGAACGGGACGAGATAGATGTATTCTTCGATGTCTACCACGTAGGTCGACTGCCCCGGGTATCGCTCCTGATTAGGGTGTTCCAGCACGTTTACCAAGCCACCTTGTTCGATTGCGGTGACGCCACGCTCGAAGGAGATGCCTCGCTGTTCAACGAGTTGTTGATTCTTCTCCGTACTCCAATCGAAGCGTACCTCCATGGACGGATAGTCATCCAATGTGTGCACTTTGTTAACTGGTTTAAGTTAAACACCCGGCATTTCGCAACTCGTCAAGAGTTTTCTGTACTTGTCAGGACTGCCGTCGAGATGGTGGGGTGGCTACATCTCGTCCAACAACCCCTTGGTCTCTTTCTCCAGCGCCAAAATATCCGCCCGGATTTTCGCCAGCGTGAGCAACGGCATTTTCATGTGTTTTCAGGGGTTACAGTAGATATGGTGGTCGGCGGGTCGCCAAAGGTCCCCCGGCTCCCTCCCCCAGATGAGTCGGGGGCGGGTCGCCCGTCTTTACCCCGGCGGGCGGCCCTTCCTTATGCATCATAGGCGAAGCAGAACGAAAGGCAGCCTTGACAGAAATGATGTTATCGGATGTAAAACGGCCGTTTTGAAACAGGCGTGTAAAGCAAAACGAGTGATTCTGAATAAACGGTGCGGCCGTCTTACGTGGGTGACGTTTTATGAAAACCCCATCACGTCGTGATAGTAATTCCAATAGCCGCGCAGAGCCGTCTCAGTGATGAGGTTCTCCTGGTCCTCTGTCCCGGTACCGCCCAATTCGATCATTGAGCATTCGTCCTGTTCTCTGACAATCGCCTGCTGGACCAGTTCTGTGGCATAGCCGTCTTCCATTGAGACATAGCCGGCCGGCCCGGCTAAATTGGCCTGTTTGATACGGATGCGGCGCATCTCCTCGTCGTCCTCTTCAAAGCCAAAGAAGGTAAACACGAGCTCAAACCGCTCCGGTCCCTTGGGCAAAATCTGTCGGGTGGCCAGGGTGTTTTGAATCTGCTGGACAACCAGGCTGGGGAAGATCGTCTGGATTTGAACATTCAAGTCGGTATCAAATTCTTGACGCGAGGTGAGCAGAGACGGATCAGCCAGGGCATAGTCTTTTTGATAGCTATGCATATTCTTGCCCTTATACGCGGCAGTCTCTTCTTGCTCCGTCTTCCTATAGGCGCGCACTATGCTGTGCCGGCCAGTCTCATCCATAGTGATGCCACCGCCCTGAGAGGAACGGTACAGGCCAAAAGTGGTCAGGAAGAGATGGAGCAGACTGGCATGATAGGGATCTTTCACATTCTCCGAATAGAGCTTCCAGTTGGCGTGGGTGAATTGCCGGGCATAGCCCAGGACCTGCACGGGTCGATTGAAAACCCGGTCGAGCCACGGACGCATGGCCGGGCCAAGATAGTCGAAGAGGGGCTCAACCTCAGCAGAGAACGACGCGAAGATCAGACCTTTGTAGGTATCGACCTGGAGTTTCTGGAGTGAATGCTGCGCAGGGTCAAAGTCGGCCGGGTAGCCGCCCTGTTGATTAATCCCCTTACGGAACGGCACCCCAATCAGGTCGCCTTTCTGGTTATAGCTCCACTGATGGTAAATACAGGTATGGCTCGCCTTATTGCCCCGAGACTCGCGGCAGACCATAGCTCCCCGGTGTGCGCAGCGATTGACAAAGGCATGCAGACCGCCCTCTTTGTCACGCGACACCACAATCGGCGTGTCGCCGACAAACGTGGCCTTGAAGTCACCAGGGCTGGCGACCTCGGCTTCGAGCCCGACATAACTCCAGGTTGGCCCTCTGAAGATGCGTTCCTGCTCAAGGCGATACACCCCAGGATCACAAAAGATTTGATACGGGACCGAGGTCATACCGGCTGTCGGCCAGTTGAAATCGACGTGAGAGTTTCCCATAGGTGAAAGGCTCATGACGGCACCTCCCTTACGCGATCCATAGTAGATACCGATTTGTCCGTATTCGCAAGTCAAGTAGGGGCGACCGGCCGGTCGCCCCTACTCCACAGCGGGGCAGGGGGGCTGGTCGCCCGCGCCCAAGCAGTTTAGAAGAGCGCCATAGACTGTATCGTTGTTGAGGCCGGAGCATGACATTCACATGGCTTGAAGAGCGCATCGCTCGAGCGCATGAATGCCGGGGGATCTACATCAGTGCCATTGTATTGCGCATGATGATCGGTTTTGCCTTCATTCCCGCAGGGCTCAAGAAGCTGCTGGGACAGCCGTTTACCGACCCGGCGAACACGGGGGTTTTTCACGAGTTCCTGCATGCCTTTCATGCTACCGGTCGGTTCTATCAATTTGTAGGGGCACTACAGCTCACGGCCGCCGTGCTGCTGATAACGCAGCGCCACGCGGCTTTGGGGGCGGCGCTTGCCGCTCCTATTCTTGTGACAATTCTTGTGTTTTGCTGGAGCACAGGGGTGGTGCCCACCGCTATCGTCGTCAGCGTGATGAGTTTGGGGCTGCTGGCGTTAATCCTCTGGGATATTCAGCGCTGGAAGGCGCTATTGGGCATGACCACTCCGGCACCGCCGCCCGCCCACCCAGTGGTCAACATGCGGCTCTGGAGCCGCTGCGGCTGGCTCATTCTGTTGCTCTATTTTGGCAATACGGCGATAACCGGCCAGGTCTATCGGCCCATGGGTGTGGAGTGGTCCAACCCCTCGTTTATTGTGCTGTTGACTATCGCCGTTTTACCTGTGGTGACCTTCGCTCTGGACTCACCGCCGGCTAAAGATTGAGCGTTTACTGAGGGACGTTCTCGAATGAGTGGGATACCTGCGGGCGGTGGAGAGACCGAAACCTTGAAGGGCAGGGGATTTGGCGGTAGGAACAACATGGAAACAACCCGCTCCGCCCTACTATCCGGTGTGAATGGGAGCGACACCGAAGGAGGCGAAAAATGATCCAGGTCACCGAAGCGATGCGACAAGCTTTTGCAAGCGACGGCGTGATCAAAGCCGAGGGGCTTTTGAGCACGGCCGAGCTGGCCGAGTGCCGGCGTTGTCTGGACTTCAACCTCGCCAATCCAGGCCCGACGGCTCTCGATATCTACAAAGGCACGAGCGATTCGCACTACAACGATCTCGGCACCGCCAAATCGCTCGAAGTCTACGGGCCGATGCTGAAGAAACTGGGTTTCGCGGACTTCCTCGCAGACCTCTGGGGGTCGGAGCACGTCTGGTATTTTGGCGAGGAGATTTTTATCAAAAACGGCGGAGAGGTAGGCCGCACCCTGTGGCACCAGGACACGCCCTATTTCCCGGCCGAAGGGGCTCATCTGGCGAATATCTGGATCAGCTTCGAGGCATTGCCGGCCCGGAACGCCTTGGAAGTCGTCAGGATCTCTCATGTCGGCCCGATGTACGATGGGGCGGCGTTTATGGACTCCAAGGACCCGACTCGGCCCCTGTGGGGCGCCGAGCATTTTCCGCGCCTGCCAGACATCGAAGCCGAGCGGGCCGAGGACCCCAATTCGTGGGACGTGCTCTCCTGGGATCTGGAACCCGGTGATGCCGTCGTACTGCATTCGGGGGCGTTACACGGCGGAGCGCCGGTCGATACCGCCTGCCCGACCCGCCATACCGTCGTGCTGCGTTTCTTCGGTGACGATCTCCGCTATCGGCCCTTCCCGGACGCCAAACCTGACTACTTCATGGATCTGCGCGCCTTTGATGTCGGCTCGTTGAAGGCCGGCGATTTGTACCGGGGTGAGCATTTCTTGCAGTTGCGTTGAGACCGGTTGCGGGGAGGGCAACGGGACTGTCAACTGAACGAAGGGCCTGATCATGGACTTTGATCCGCCTGCGGAGCACGACATTCTACGCGACAGTGTCCGACGATTTTTTGAGGAGGAGCTGCCCGAACCCCGTATCCGAGAATTGGATCGGTCGCGAAAAATTCCCAAAGCGCTCTGGAAACGCTTTGCCGAACTGGGTTGGATGGGCCTTTCCGTCCCGGAAGAGTTCGGAGGCAGTGGCGCCAATGTGATGACGGCTGCCGTCCTGACCGAGGAACTCGCTTACCGTTTCCCGTCGCTTGCGACCGACTGGCTCCTGGTATCCATGACCGCTCGGACACTGCGTGAACATGGATCGAAGGATCAAAAGGCCGAGCTGCTTCCACGGCTCGCTTCAGGCGATTTCCTGATGGCGTTCGGCATGACCGAGCCAAGCGGCGGCACGGACGTTCTGGGCCTCACGACCCGGGCCGAGCGGGACGGAGACGAGTGGGTTGTGCGCGGCCAAAAGCTCTTTACCTCTTTCGCTGACGATGCGGACGCGATCCTGGTGCTTTGCCGGACTGATGACGTCGAAGGCAAACGAGCCGGTGGGCTGTCCCTCATCTTGACGCCGCGCGACCAGGCAGGCGTCGAGGTACGCCGCTTGGAACTGATGGGAATGCGGGCAGCCTGCACCTGCGAAGTCTTCCTGGACGACGCGCGGGCTCCGGCGGACGCCATTGTCGGCCAGCGGGGCCGCGGCTGGTACCACCTCCTGTCGTCCCTCGACGAAGAGCGTATTCTGTGTGCGGCCATGTACGTCGGTATTACGGCAGCGGTTTTGGATCAGGCGCTCGAGTATGCCAAAGAGCGCACGGCCTTTGGCCGCCCTATCGGCAGTTACCAGGCGTTGCAACATCCGCTGGCCGACGTCGCGACTGACCTCGAACAAATACGCCTGCTCACCCAGAAGGCGGCCTGGTTGCAATCCAACGGGAGGGAGTGTGCCAGCGAGGCCGCTATGGCGAAGTTGGCCGCCACCGAAGCGGCGATCCGGGCGACCGACCGCGGCATGCGCGTGCTCGCCGGCCACGGGCTGGTCGAGGAAACCCCAATGGAACGTCTCTTCCGCGACGCTCGCCTCGGCCCCTTCAGCCCCATCTCGAACGAGATGGTGAAAAATTTCCTGGGCGAACGGATGGGCCTGCCGAGGAGCTACTGACCATTGGTGCGAGTTGCCGCCGTCACGGCAGCCAACCTCCCCTTCGGGGGAGTATTGTCGGGTTCGTAGTGACCATAATTTCGAGTTATGACTTCCCAAAGACAAAAAATGAGTTTGGAGTGCCTCTCATGTCCAAGATGTCTCGTTTAGTTCCTACCTCTACCCACTGGGGAAATTATCTGTTGGAGGTTGAGAATAATAAAATTAAAGGAGTACTCCCCGTTGAGCAGGATGAATGTCCATCGCCTATTGGTCACTCGCTGTTGAACGCCTTAGACGACAACTGCCGCATTCCCCAGCCGATGATACGCAAAAGCTATCTGGAGAAGCGAGAGAACAGCGACCGCAGCAAACGAGGTGGTGAGCCATTTGTGGCTGTTGATTGGGAAACTGCTCTGGATATTGCCGCAGATGCGTTGCAGCGTGTGAAGTCGGAATATGGAAATGAGGCCATTTATGCCGGTTGCTATGGTTGGGCAAGTGCTGGCCGATTTCATCACGCACTGAGCCAGCTGCATCGGTTCATGAAAAGATTTGGTGGTTACACCGATGGAGTGGATAGTTACTCGTTGGGTGCGGGCAACGTGATCGCGCGGCGTGTATTGGGCGTGGAAGGCTATCCATTGTCATTACAAGCTCAGCCCTGGAAGCTGGTGGCGGAGCATGCGGAACTGGTGGTCCTCTTTGGTGGTGCCCCTGCAAAAAACACCGATCCTTCTCCGGGGGGACTGGCTGCGCATACGAGTTTCAGTCACATGCAGGAAGCAAAAGATGCTGGGGTCAATTTTGTTAATATCAGCCCGGTTCAAGATGATGTGGCCGACACCGTCGGTGCCGATTGGCTCGCCGCCATTCCGAATACCGATACAGCAATCATGCTGGCTCTCGCCCATACTTTGGTCGTAGAGCATTTGCATGACAAAGCGTTTCTGGACAAATACTGCATTGGTTTTGAACAGTTTTTACCCTATCTGATGGGTGAGGTTGACGGTCAAGTCAAGGACGCGGATTGGGCACAGAATATTTGTGGACTACCGGCAGACAAACTGCGGGCACTTGCCAGACGCATGGCCAACAGCCGCACCATGATTTCGGTCAGTTGGTCAATACAACGCGCTGACAAGGGTGAGCAGCCGTGGTGGGCGGGTATCGTTTTGGCGGCGATGTTGGGACAGATTGGTTTGCCGGGTCGAGGGATTACGTTGGGATACAACTGCACTCACGATTTGGGCACAGAATGGGCTTTACCCTTTAAGTGGGCGGCATTACCGCAGGGCGAGAACGACGTGAGCACGTTTATCCCCTTTGCCAGATTGGCCGATATGTTGCTCAACCCGGGCAAGGCGTTTGACTACGACGGTGGACGTTACCAGTATCCTGATATTCAACTCATTTATTGGGCGGGAGGCAATCCCTTTCACCACCATCAAGATATTAACCGTTTACTGGAAGCGTGGCGCAAGCCGGACACTATCATCATTAATGAACACTTTTGGAACGCCAGTGCCCGCCATGCCGACATTGTTTTCCCCGCCTCGACGATGCTGGAACGCAACGATTTGGGTTGTAACTCCGCGACCAATTTTTTAATTCCTATGCGACGAGCGGTCGAGCCCTACAGGCAATCACGTTCGGACTATCAGATCTTTAGTGGGCTTTCCGAGCGACTAGGCTTTGCAGACGATTTTACGGAAAACCGCGATGAGGAACAGTGGTTGAAGCACCTCTATGCCATTTCGAAAGAGAATGCGGCAGAGTTTGGTTACCAATTGCCAAGTTTCGGTGCGTTTTGGGATGGTGGGCAGATTGAGCTGCATACTGATCAGCACCTTCCGGATGATGTTTTTCTGCCCGGAGGCACGCTGCAATTGTTCAGAAAGAACCCTGAAGAAAATCCATTAGCGACCCCCAGCGGTAAAATCGAAATTTTCTCAGCCGATATTGACAGTTTTCACTACGAGGATTGTCTTGGGCATCCAGCCTGGTTGGAGCCAGAAGAATGGCTGGGTTCGCCAAAGGCGAAGCAATACCCGCTACATTTAATTTCTCCAAACCCTGGTAAGCGTCTTCATAGTCAGTTTGACCATGGCAAAGTCAGTGTCGATAGTAAAATTCGTCAGCGTGAGCCGATCAGGTTGAGTCCTGAAGATGCTGAGCGCCGTGGAATTAAGGACGGCGATCTGGTGAAAGTTTTTAATGACCGTGGCGCTTGTTTGGCGGGAGCAGTCATCTCGAATACTCTGCGTCCAGGTGTTGTTCAGCTCCATACCGGGGCGTGGTATGACCCGGAGCAACCGGGGGAAATTGGGAGTTTGGATCTGCACGGTAATCCCAACATGCTGACCCTGGACAAGGGTTCTTCCAGTCTCTCTCAAGGTTGCTCAGCGAATACCACTTTGGTTGATATAGAGCTATATGAGGGGCCAGAGCGCCCGATAACTGTGTTTTCCCAGCCAGCTATCGATACTGAGCTGGCAACTTAGCGTGTCTTGTACTCCAGCACTTGCCACACTATCGGTCCTGCCCAACCTCGATAGATTACCGAGAGGCGAATCAGGCAATAGCGATTCCACACCCTTGCCAAGACAAGCCCTGCGTGCCACGCTGGGGTATCTTTAACTCGGGGGTATAGTATGGACGGGCTCAAGGAAATGGAGAACAGTGTTGCTACGGGTATGAAGACAGTTTCATCGGCCTATGTGCCTCCCCTCCAACTCACCGTCGGACAGCCGGCCCCCATCGCGGCGAACGGCGGTTTGTCCTATATGTCGTTCGATCAGGACGGGGATGCGGGCACTGCTGCGGCGATAGAGGCGGCGCTGCGCCAGATTAGGGAGGGGGAAGAGCAGGCGGTTATCGACATGATCGAGAACGCCCCGCCCGGCCCGATCGAGACCAAGTGGGGTCGCGGCTTTCGGAGCTACGACGAGTGCCTGGACTATATTCGGGCGAACAACATCGAAGCCCCGGAAGGCGGCGTCGCACTGCCGCTGCCCTACACGGTCCACGAGCAGCCGTCCTACTCCATTGTTTCGTCCAATGCCATCTGGCGGGACCCGGCGCGCGCGGACATGGCCAAAATGTTTCGCAGGGAAGGGCAGAACATCAGTAGGGGATGTCTCTATTTTCCGCAGATCCTGCGCGACGCGCGCCGGATGGAAGAGTATTATCCCGGTCTCTCGCCCACCAGCCCCGAGTGCATGGACAAGCTCGGCGTCTCACTCGCTCATATCGAATCGAAGTGCCAGAACTTTTACGACGCAGCCGAGGTCGAGCGCGTGTTCTACCCGGAGATAGAAAAACTCCTGCTCGATTTCTTCCCCGGTGCGACCGACGCGTTCGTGTACAACCACGGCCTGTTTGACAAGGATTACAAGGGGCCCGTCAAGGAAGATCAGGACAACAAGGACCCGGGGGTCAATACTTACTACGCCGACATCGTCCACAACGACCTGAACGACAACAGCGGGCGGGTACGTTGCCGCGAGCTGCTCACCAAGAACCTGCGCAACTTCGGGCGCCAGCAGCACTACACCGAGGCAGAGGCCGACGCCAAGATGTCGCGGCGGTTCATGTCGATCAACCTCGCCAAGCCGATGGAGACCGTGGGCCAGTATCCCTTTGTCCTGTGCGCCTGGCCGTCGTTCGCGGACCAGCCGTACATCACCAACTACCGCATCTACGACGACCGGGTGGGCGAGACGACCCGCTTCACCTACCGCCCCAACCACGAGTGGTACTGGCTTCCGCAGCAGACCTCGACCGAGGTGTCGATGCTGAAGTGCTACGACTCCGTGACCGACGGTTCGGTGTCGCGTTGGTCATTCCACTCCGCCTGCGTCGACCCGACCGCACCTGACGACGCGCCCTGCCGCAAAAACGTGGTCGTTCGCTCCTATATCTTCTTCTAAGAAGAACAGCAGACGCAGCGGGAAGAGCGCTGCGTCTGCCCCGCAGCCAAGAGGGGCTTCGTCGCGCTTCGCTAGAGCAAATTACGATGCTGTGTAGCCGCCCGTCATTCCTGCGCAAGCAGGAATCCAGGCTTCCAGCCCCCCCCACCTCTGGATGCCGGATCAAGTCCGGCATGACGAAGGCGGAGCAATATGGCTACAACCTATCGTAAAACGCGCTAGGGCAATCCTTTTATCTGTCCCCGGACGAACCTCTTGCCCCCAGTCCATATTGACTGTCTTACTTATCTTACGAGATGGGGCTGGATTTCCTGGGCGAACGGATGGGCCTGCCGAGGAGCTACTGACTTCGGATACGAAGAGTTGGCAAGCCCCTCGGTAATACGCCTCTCCCCCTACTTGCGGAGATAGGCTACGACTTCGGCGAGTTTATCGAGCCCCTCCTCGTTCCACGGGTGTGGAATCACGGACACATGCTCTGCCTCGTGCGCCGCGTACTCGGCAAACCGGTCGGCGATTTGCTCAATCGAACCGGAGAATGGCACCGAGGTGGGAATGATTTCATACGGCCCATCGGTGAAATTGACCGCCACCGTCGCGCCCCGAGAGAGCGTCTTTGGATCGCGCCCGTGGCGTTCGCAGGCCACACGGATTGGCTCCCAGGCCCCGAGAAACGTCTCGATCGCGCAATCGTTAAACGCGATCATGCAGTTCCACATATCGGCATATTGCGCCGTGAGGCGGGACATGCGCGGCTTGCCCTTCAACGTGCCGATCAAAATCGGCGGCACCCCGGCCTCGGAGCGCGGCAGGAGTTCCGCATCCTCAACCCGGTGCAGTTCCCCCGTATAAGAGAAACGCTCACCTTTGAGCAGGGGCAGGACAATATGGAGCGCTTCCTCAAAGCGGCTGACATTCCGCTCAAAGTCGAAGCCATAGGCGAGATGCTCGGACGTGAAATCACCCGCACCCAAGCCGAGGATGAGACGGCCGTTACTCAGGGCGATCACATTATCCGCCGTCCGGGCGAGTAAGGCCGGATTCCGGAAGGTCGTATTGGAGACCAGGGTCCCGATTTGAATCGTGGACGTTTGGGTCGCGAGGGCCGCGGCAAATGTCCAGCACTCCCACTGCCCGCCTTTGACTCCCTCCCATTCCGCAGGCAACTCGATCCCCACCGCGCGGAAGTCGGCATAGGCTTCCCAATACAGATGGTCGGTCAACCAGATGCTGTCGAGGCCGACGGCTTCCGCATGCCGGGCAAACGCCAGGGACTGTTGGATCGTCGGCGTTTGCCCCGCAAGTGAACCGGTCCAGGTCGGGGTCAGGGCGCCGATTTTCATGTTGGAAGGATGCATGGAAATCGTGAGCTCGCTTCGATTCTGTTGACGCTCTCCGTCCCGGCCGGGAACACCGCCGGTGGACTAGTGGAACCCCAGTTCGGATAGTGGGCTGCGGTCCGCGACGGGCGCGCGTTTGGTCCCGGCTCCCAAGCTCACCGAGCCGGGCGAGCGCTCAAACGGGTCTGTGATACCGATCGTCCGTGCGTGATCCTTTAGCTCCGGTATCACCTCTTCCGCGAATAAGCGCATGCTGGTGCGCCGCTCGTCGTCACCGTGCGGTCCCTGCAGGTGCAGGATGATGAAGATCCCGACCCGCAGGACGCTCATGATCGCCTTGATTTTAGGGATCACTGTCGTGGGCGTACCGACAATCACCTGCATGTTCCGCTGCCCGCGCTCCAGGGCCGTCTGCAGCTTGCCCCGGATGGCAGTATAATCGATCTCTTCGTCCGCTACGCCCTGCTTCTGCTCTCTCAGCTTCTGGCCGCTGATCCCGAGCCACACGCTGGTCTGGGTCTTCGCCAGGTTGCGAATGGCCGCTTTTGAGTTGTAGCCCGGTGGCATCATGAATTCCGCCGCCGAGAAGGCGTTCTGTCCTCCCCCATAGACGAATCCTGCCGCGGCCTGCTGCGCTTTCTCCTCCGTCTCTCCCACGGCTGTTGCGACCATGTAGCCGAAATTCTCCGGCCCGGCCTGATAGCCATGCTTGGCCGCCTCGTCCGCATAGAAGTCCCACAACTCGCACGTGGCCGGTAGCGGGGTGCCAAGCCCGATATACGGATACCGATGTGCGGCGGACCACTCGACGGTCTCGGGGCTCAGCGTCCCAGGGATCCACATCGGCGGGTAGGGTTTCTGGTAGGGCAGCGCCCACGGATTGACGTGGCGATAATGAAAATGTTTGCCCTCGTAGCGCCACGGTCCCGGCTTGGTCCAGGCCTGCACGATAAAGTCGTGGGCTTCGTTGAACAATTCGCGGTTATAGGCCGGATTGGCATTATTGAAAAACTGTTCGCTGCCCGCGCCGCGCACCCAGCCGGTGACCAGGCGGCCGCGCGAGATGAGATCGATCTCGGCCAGCTCTTCGGCCATCCGCAGCGGATGTTTGATGACCGGCAAGGGGTTCCCGACCAGAACAATCTTGGCCTTGCTGGTAATCCGAGCCAGGATGGAGGCCTCTACATTCATGACCGATCCCATGCAGATCGGGTTACCATGATGCTCATTCAGGGCCAGGGCGTCGAAGCCCAGGTCCTCGGCGTAGCAATATTCGTCGAGATAATAATTGTAGTCGTCGGCCGCCTTTTCGCGGTCGAAATGCTCGTTCGAGATGGCGAAAAACGCCCGGTTCTTCAAAACGAGCTCTTCGGGCAGCCAGCGATACGGTCGTTCGGTGAAATATCCGATTTGCATCTGGGGTTCCCTCGACGGATTGTGGTCATCTCACGCCTTCGTTTTCGGCCCGTGACACCTCACTCCTCGCACACGCTCTCGGGATGAGGCCCCGTGCCTTCGAGTGTCGCTTCCTGCGTGGGCTCTCGACTCATAGCATCGCTGTCGCCCCGCCGGAAGGCCGTTGTGGGTATCGTCGGGTACGCTTCACTGGGCGTGTTCCATTGTCGGATCAATCACCTCTGCAACGTGGGCCAGGCGGTGTTCGATCAGTCTGTCGCCGCCGCCCGTCACCCGAGAGCGAGCAGTTTCCTCCGGTTTGCCTTTGACTGCGGCGAGTTCGGCCCGCGAGCGTTGGGAGTTCGGCTCGGCTCGCTGGTAGTCCGGCAAGCCATCGGCTTCGCGGAATTCGGGCATGACTTCCTCGGAAACGATCTGCATATGCTTCATGACCATCCAGTTCGGCATCGGTCCGTAGGGCGAGCCCGGGCCGATCATACCACCCGCGCCCACTTCGTCGCAGTAGTAGCCGAGTTCGTTCTTGACCGTCTCTGGAGAGCCGACAATGATATAGCGATCGGCGATCAACTCGTCATAGGTCAGGTTGACCTGCGGTTTGACCTTCCCTTTTTGCAGCAGGCCGATGAAGTTGCGAAACGACTTGGTCGACATATAGCCCGGCGGGAAAAAGAATTGGTCAGGGATTTTGAGCCCGGTGTTGAAGACCCACGACAGGTGGGCTTTGGCCTCGCGGTGAGCCTGTTCGTCGGTCTCGGCGACGTAGGTTGGTACGCAGGCGTTGAACATGCTCTTGGGTGCGTCGTAACCGAGCCGATGACACTCTTCCCGCAGGCCGTCGAACGCCATTTTGGTGAACCACAAGGGAGAGAACACCATCATATAGGTGTATTTGTGTTCCGCAATGAACTGCAACGTTTCGAGCGAGCCCTGGCCTGGGATCCAGATCGGCGGATGGGGTTGCTGAATCGGGCGCGGAATGGGATTGACATTAGGGACGTAGAAATGATCGCCCTGCCAGGTAAATGGGCCGTCATCAGTCCAGGCTTTGAGGATCAAGTCATGAGCTTCGTTGAAGCGTTCCAGCGAATCGGCCGGCGCGATCCCGTTGTTGAAGTATTCACACCCGATGCCGCGCACAAAGCCTGAAATAATGCGTCCGCCCGAAATGACGTCGAGCATGGCGATTTCCTCGGCGACCCGCAGGGGGTTGCCATGCAGGGGGATGGCATTGCCGATAATGCCGATCGGGATTTCTTTCGTCCGCTGCACCAGCATCGCGGCAATAATGTTTGGCGACGGCATCGTGCCATAGAAATTCGCGTGATGTTCGTTGACAGCAATCGCGTCGAAACCGAATTGTTCAGCAGCGGCGAGTTGGTCGAGGTATTCGTTGTACAGCGAGTGGCCGCGATGTGGGTCATAATGCTTATTCGACAACGACACCCAGGTTGACTGGATTTCAGACGCCGGCGGAATGTGCGGGTAGGGCATCAAGTGAAAGAAATAAAAACGCAGCTTGTTCATTGTGTCGCCTCCTCGATAAAAGCCGTCAGAATAGCGGCAAGTTCACGCGGCCGTTCCAAAAGCGGTTCGTGGCCGGTGCCCGCGATGCGGGTCAGTCGGCAGTTCGGTAATACTGCGGCAAATTTATCCGACATGGCGTTGGGGACGAGGCGGTCTTCTTCGGCCCCAATGACCTGGGTTGGACAGGTCAGTCGCTGTAGGCGGTGTTCGAGCTTGAGGTTGTAGCGCGGTGCCCACATGAGGCGCGCCGCGGCAGAGAACTCACTATACATATGAATGCTTTCGTCGAAATCCTCCCCGTCCGGTAACCATTCCTGCATCACGTCCTTGTCCTTGAAGAGACGGTCCATGACTTCGGGTGGGGAGAGCTGAAAAATATCGACGCCAGGATCGTCTGCAAGACGCAGTCCAACCGGGGTGATGAGCGAGAGCGATTTGAGCCGGCGCGGATAAAACGAGGCAAACTCGGCGGCTGCCCAGCCACCCATCGAAAAACCGATGAGGTGGATGTGGGAGAGTTCAAGCTGCTCGAACAACTGGTCATAGAGGATGGTGAGATCATCGAAACCGCGCACCCACTGCGGCAGTGGAGTTTCACCAAAACCGGGGCACTCAGGGGCAACGAAGTCCAGCTTTTCTGCAAGCATGGCATAGAACGGCAGCCACATGCGTGTGAAGCCGGCCCCGTGAAACAAAACCGTCGCTTCGCCCGCCCCCTCGCGGCGATACGCGATCGGCAGGCCAAGCACCTCTTCAAAATAGGGTTCGGTATAATGCTTCTGCGGTCTTGGTATGTCGATTTTCTCGACGACGTCGATATAACTCATGCGCGTGAATCCTCCTCAGAACGCTCTGCATCTGACCTCACGCTACGTGAGGTCATGCCTTCGAGCGCGATCCGGTAGAGCTTCGCCCCATTGTGGCAGAATTGTGGCAGACGATCTGTCCATACCCTGGTATGACCCTCACTGTTTTCTTTAGTTGTCAAACATGACGGGCGCAAGGTTGTGGACGCAATTCCATGCTTACGGAGGCGGACCTGCTTGTCCAACGATCAGCCTGGAGACATCGACGCGGTGATCTCATAAACAGGGGGGAGGGGCGGCTCAAGGCGCCTTCCCTGCGGGAGGTGGAAGACCGCCAAGAAGCTGGCTCAACAAGCAGACGCCCGAGTGAGGCAACAAGCCGTTAGCCGGAGAGGCGCAAAGAATTTATTCGTCCGTCACGCAGCCTTCGGAGGCGTTTTTTACGCTCTTGATATATTTGTACAGCGTCCCTCGCGTCGCCTTGTACGGCGGCATGGTCCACTGTGCCCGACGGCGTGCCATCTCCTCGTCACTGACGGCAACGTCAAGGCTGTTTTGCTCCGCATCAATGGTGATGATGTCGCCGTCCTGAATCAGGCCGATCGGGCCGCCTTCCTGCGCTTCGGGGACGATATGACCGATAAGGAAACCGTGCGAGCCGCCGGAAAAACGTCCGTCGGTCAAGAGCGCGACGCCCCCACCCAGACCGGCACCCACCAGGGCTGACGTGGGGGTCAGCATTTCCGGCATACCCGGCCCGCCTTTCGGACCCTCGTAGCGAATGACCACGACATCGCCGTGTTTGATCTCCTGGCGTTCGAGCGCGTGCAGCATATCCTCTTCCGAGTCGAAGACCTTGGCCGGTCCGGTGAAAACCAGACCTTCTTTGCCGGTGATTTTACCCACCGCCCCATCTGGTGCGAGATTGCCCTTGAGAATACAAATATGCCCCGTCTCTTTAATCGGACGCTCAATTGGCTGAATAATGTCCTGTTCTTCCGGGAGTCCGGGAAGATCCTGCAGGTTTTCGGCCAGGGTCTTGCCCGTCACCGTCAGGCAGTCACCATGCAGCAGCCCTTTGTCCAGGAGATACTGCATCACTGCCGGAGTGCCGCCGATGTTATGCAGATCTTCCATCACATACTTGCCGCTGGGTTTGAGGTCGGCCACATACGGCACACGGTCACTCACCGCCTGGAAGTCGTCGATGGTGAGTGCCACGTCAACAGCGCGAGCCATAGCGATCAGATGCAGCACGGCGTTGGTCGAGCCGCCGAGCGCCATGACCATGACCATGGCGTTTTCGAACGCTTGACGGGTCATGATATCGCGCGGTTTGATATCCTGCTCCAGCAAGGCGCGTATCGCCTGTCCAGCCCGGAGGCTCTCGTCGAGCTTGCCGGGGTCGGTGGCCGGCGTCGAGGAGCTGAACGGCAGGCTCATGCCCAGCGCTTCAATGGCTGAGGCCATGGTGTTGGCGGTGTACATGCCGCCACACGCCCCGGCGCCGGGGCAGGCATGGCGGACGACATCCTGGCGCTCGGCGTCGGTGATGGTTTTGGCAATATACTGACCATAGCACTGGAACGCCGACACGATGTCGAGCGTCTTACCGCCGCTGTGACCGGGGCGGATGGTGCCGCCGTAGATCATCAAGGCCGGGCGATTCACACGTCCCATCGCCATGATGACGCCGGGCATGTTTTTGTCGCAGCCGGGGATGGTGATGAGGCCGTCATACCATTGCGCACCCATAACGGTTTCGATGGAGTCGGCGATGAGGTCGCGCGATTGCAGCGAGAAGCTCATGCCGCTCGTGCCCATGGAAATGCCGTCCGACACCCCAACCGTGTTGAAACGCATCCCGACCATGTCGGCGGCCCCCACGCCCTCTTTGACCTTCGTGGCGATGTCGCCCAGGTGCATATTGCACGGATTGCCGTCGAACCACACGCTGGCGATACCGACCTGGGCGCGCTGCATATCGGCTTCGGTCAGCCCCGTGGCGTACAGCATAGCCTGAGACGCCCCCTGCGACTTGGGCTGGGTGATGTGGGCGCTGGTACGATTGAGTTGTGTGTCAGCCATAATGATTCCTCACGAAAAACCGCTCGGGGCGCACCGGGTAAAAATGACGGCCACTCATGACGGGACGGGCGACCTCACAGGCGACCAGGTCGTCCGGCGGCATCCAGGCACGTCCTGCGGTGCGCGCCAGCGCTTTTCCGTCATTGTCAACACCCGAATGTTCTCCCTCAACGCCGATCAAAAGAGTGTTTTAGTGGAGTGACGACGCAGTCTACTGAGAAGCCCCGGAGCTGTCAACGTATACTGCGAGATGGAGCGATGCTGGGCCGGAGCGGAGCATCCCACCAACATGCCCTGGAGGAACGTGCGGCGCAGCTGCTCCTCGTTTTTGTTGCCCAAACGCGTTACCCTGGACCGATCTTTTACGAGGAGCCCGTCCAGGTATTCTGTGACGGCTGATCAAACAACACGCAGCCCAAGGGAGCAACACATGACCATCGACCAACACAACGATGTGGAAGCGATCCGCCAGCTCAAAGCGCGCTATTTCCGATTGATGGACACGCGGCAGTGGGATCTTTTGAGCGAATGTTTCACTGCCGATATTTCGGCGTTATACGAGGGCGCACCGCGCGCCAGCGAGGATCTGCCGCGTGACATCAAGATCGAGGGCCGCGACGCGCTGGTTGACGGCATCCGTACGCTGATGACCGGCGCAAAATCGATACATCAGGGCTACATGCCGGAAATCGAACTGACCGGCCCAACAACCGCACGCGGTGTCTGGTCGATGTTTGACGATGTGCGCCTGCCGACCTGCAACTTTAAGGGCTGGGGGCATTATCACGAAGACTATGTGAAGGAAGATGGCCGGTGGAAGATGAAAAAGATTCACCTGACCCGCCTGCATACAGAGGAGGAATGGCTGTAGCCCGGTCTTTGTCGAAGCCACATCCTGGAAACTCTGTCATACCTGTAGGGGGCAATGCGTATGCCTGCGTTAACCGATTTGAGGGATCAAACCTGCATCGTCGGCATTGGCGAGACAGACTACACGCGCGGCACGCCTAAGAGTGCGCTCGAACTTGCCCTGGAGGCGTCGCTGGGCGCGATCGAGGATGCCGGCATACAGCCTGGAGACATCGATGCGGTGATTCTCCCCAACGGCGCCGGGAGCGGCGGCACGGCGGGTGATTTTTGTGCGAACCTGGGGCTGCAAGATTTGCATTACACCACCTCTCTCCAGGAAATGGGTGGGGCCATGTGTGTGTCTGCCGTTGAGTCCGCCGCCACCGCGCTGGCCAGTGGGATTGCGCAGTATGCATTGATTCCTCTGTGCAGCCGGTTCTATTCCGGACGGAGAGCCCGGCAGGTGACGTCTGACCCTGGGACGGGACTACAAGCGGCGGAAACCATCAGGGACTACTACGCACCGTTCGGCGTGGCGGCGCCGCCCCAACATTACGCATGGATGACGCAGCGACATATGCAACGGTATGGCACCACCCACGAGCAACTGGGTGCGGTGGCGGTGGCGATGCGCAAACACGCCCAGTTACACCCCAACGCCCTCATGCAGCGGGCGCCGCTCACCTTGGAGGACTACTTGTCGTCGCGGTGGATCAGTTATCCCTACCGGCTGTTGGATTGTTGCCTGGAGACCGATGGCGCTGCAGCGTTACTCATGACGTCTGCCGAGCGCGCCAAAGATCTGCGCAAGAAGCCTGTCTATGTGACGGGCGTGGCGTCGGGCCATCCGTTTCCACCCCACGACATTCCCAATCGACCCGATATCCTCAAAATCGGGCTCGACTTTTGCGCGCCGCGCGCCTACGCGATGGCCGGGGTCCAGCCGAGCGATATTGATTTCGCCGAGATTTACGACTGCTTCACCGGGCAGGCCATTTTGCAAATTGAGTCGGCGGGATTCTGCAAGAAAGGCGAAGGTGGACCTTTCGTTGAAAACGGACGGATCGAACTCGGCGGCGCGCTACCGGTGAATACGCACGGCGGTCTGCTCTCACAGGCGCACAATACCGGTATGAACCACCTGGTTGAGGCTGTGGTGCAACTCCGCCACGAGGCCGGCTCGCGTCAGGTGCAAGACGCCGAGTTCGGGGTGGTGACCGGCTGGGGAGGCCACGGGCATGGATCGATCGCGATTGTACGTCGCTGAGGGAGTCACAACATGACGACTGAGAATGCAACACCGCTTGTTCGATTGCCCGTCTTGGGGGGCTACACAAAGGAATTCTATGACTGGTGCCAGCAGCGGGAGCTGCGCTTTCAATGCTGTCAGCAGTGTGGAACGTGGCGTCATCCGCCGCGGCCCATGTGCACCGGTTGTCACTCCCTGGAGTGGGAATGGGCTCCGACGAAAGGAATAGGCACGGTCTATTGTTGGACGACCGTGTATCAGGCGCTCGACCCGGCATTCGCCGAGGACGTTCCATATGCAGCAGTGGTGGTCGAACTGGATGAAGGGCCGCGACTCACAACCTGGGTGACGGGGGTAGTGCCTGACGAGCTCCAAGTCGGTATGCCGGTTGAAGTCTGGTTCGACACTGTCAGTGACGACGTGACGCTGCCTAAATTCAGACCTCAGCTGCCGTCCCTTTAATAAGGAGAGAACCTCCCGTTAAAGTTCTTTACTCGACCGTAGCAAAGGGAAGTTGCCATTATGTCTGCGCCCAATATCATGTCGTCCGAGTACGAAAAGGATCCGTATCCGATCCTTGCTGATATCCGCGAGAATCACCCGATCTATTTTCAGGAGGGACTTAACAGCTGGGTCATTTCTCGCCACGAGGACATCAAGTTCGCTCTCAGGAATCCGTCATTCACGACTGACAATTATTCCTGGCAGTTGGAACCTGTGCATGGCAGAAACATCATGCAACTGGAAGGAAGCGAACACCGGCACACTCGCGCTGTCGTCATCCCCACGCTGCGAGGAGCTAAGCTGCGAGAGAACTTCGAGTCGATTGTCGTGAACAATTCTAAGCAGCTCATCGATGCCTGGCGCTACGATGGCAAAGTCGAGCTGGTGTCCCAGTTCACGCAGAGGCTCCCGCTGAGTGTGATTATTGACGTCCTCGGGCTTGACCCGCAAGACAAGGGGAAGTTCCATCGCTGGTATAACGATATCCACGACTTCTTGACCAATACGACAGGCGACCCCGACCTCACTGCGGCAGGGCTCCGCACGCATGATGAGTTGAAGGCGTACATGATGCCACTCATCCAAGATCGTAAGGAAAACCCGCGTGACGACCTGATCAGCCAAATCGTGCACGCCGAAATCAACGGAGAAAGGATGTCCGACATCGATATTAAGTCGTATATCAGCTTCCTCCTCGTCGCCGGCAGCGAGTCGACAGACTTACAGATGTCGAACATGTGGCTCCGTCTCCTGGAAAACCCCGATCAACTGCAAGCGGTGCGCGAGGATCGCAGTTTGATCAAGACCGCTTTCGCCGAGTCCCTCCGACACACGGCCGCAGTGCTGATGATCATGCGCCAGGCATCGGAGGATGTCGAGTTCCATGGCGTGACTGTCCCCGCCGGCTCGACGGTAACCTTGCTGCTGGCCGCAGCGAATCGAGACCCACGGAAATTCTCTGAACCGGATACCTTCAATATTTTCCGTGATGATTTGCAAACTGATAGGGAATTTACCGGCGCCGCCAACCACATGACGTTCTCACTTGGGCGCCACTTTTGCATCGGGACTTACCTCGCGGCAATGGAAGCGGAGACTGCGACCAATCAACTCCTCGACGCGATGGACGACATCGCATTCGCCGACGGTCATATCCCACAGGCAGTAGGGAGCTTTGTTCGGGCTCCAAGGTATATGCCACTGACCTTCACCCCCACGAGTGAGAAGTAGCAGATACATGGGCTTAAGCACGGGTCATACAATCAAACCCGTTCCTCCCGCTATCGAGGGCATCAATGACTGGTCACGGGTGAGCAGGATATCCGTGCATCTCCCATGAAGATTAACTTAAACACCTATGCCTGCCAGGGCCACGCCCGCTGCCACGCGCTTGCACCTGAGATCTTCGGCCTTAACGATGAGGACCTCGCCGTGCTGCTCATTGACGGCGACATCCCAGCGGAACTCGAGGAAAAAGCCCGTTTAGCAGCGCAGAGCTGCCCCGAGTTCGCAATCGAAATCATCGAAGAGTAATGAGGCCCCGCACTGTCAAGTGATCAGGATAGGGAACAAAATCTGAACAACTCGACCCGGAAGAACTCCAAATCGTCGTTGTGGTCCTAATACTGCTGCAAATGCTCCCGCAGGATTCCGCCTTCATACTCCTTCCGAAACAATCCCCGCTTCTGCAGCACCGGAATGAGCAAGTCTACTATCTCTTCAAAGTAATCCGGCCCATAGTAGGCCGGGCTGAATTGGAACCCATCGCCCCCACCTTCCTTGTGCAAGTAGGCTAGCTGGTCGGCCACCTGCTCCGACGTACCTATAAGATGCGGCATAGCTATCCCTGCTCCATAGAGGGTGGCTACCTCCCGCAATGTTGGTTTTTTCCCGGGCTGCTGAGTGAAGATCTCCACCATGCCCTGGATACCTGGCACTTCAAGGTTCTCAAATGGCTGGTCCAAATCCAGCTGTGACAGATCGTAATTGAAATGACCCGACATCAGTGCTAGCCCGGCCTCAATCGGAATGCGTTCAAGACCTGCCCGCTTTTTTGCCTTGGCCTCCTCTTCTGTCTTCCCCACAATAGGAATCACCCCCCAGAGAATTTTGATGTCTTCAGGCTTGCGGCCGTACTTTTTAGCCCGAGCCCGCATGTCGTCGGCAAACGCACGCATCGCTTGGGGGGTGCGTTGCAGCCCGAAAATGCACTCCGCGTGCTTGGCGGCAAACTCCCGGCCTCGGCCCGATGCGCCAGCCTGGATGAGCACTGGATGGCCTTGCGGTGAAGGCATGACACTCGACGGTCCCGTACACTGAAACCATCTACCCTTAAAGTCTATCTTCCGGACCTTAGTTGGATCAGCAAACACTCCCCTCTCCATGTCCATTACCACTGCGTCCGAGTCCCAACTGTTCCACAGCTGATAACACACCTCCATGTACTCTTCGGCTCGCTCATACCGCTCATCATGAGGAATGACCGTCTCCAGGCCCAAGTTCCGAGCTTCGTTTCCGTGAAAGGAGGTGACAATGTTCCAGCCGACGCGGCCTTTTGTCAGATGGTCTAGCGTAGAGAGCTTCCGAACCAACATGTAGGGAGCGTAATAAGTGGCGGACATGGTAATGGCAAACCCGAGTTTTTCGGTGACCGTCGACAAGGCGGGGACCAAAACAACCGGGTCGTGGATGGGAAACTGAAGAGCATAGCGGAGAGTGGGCTCCATGCCGCCTTTGTAGGCATCATAGGCGGCTAGCTGGTCGGCAAAAAAGAACATATCAAACTTACCCCGCTCCAGGGTGCGGGCAATGGTCTGCCAATACTCAGGCTCATACCAGTAATGCCGCGTCTTCTCTCGTGGATATATCCACGAGAGAAGAGTGTGGGGTGCCGGACAATGAACCATAAAACCCGTCAGGTGCATCATTTTATTCACAGCTATTCCCTTTCCGGCTTTAACCCTGAGAGCGCTTTATGATATCGGCGTCGGCCTCCCATGCGGTGAGGGCTACCAAAGGAATCTGCACAGTTTCCCGACTACATGCAGAGGCCTACCGTGGGTATTGTCAAGTGAAGGAGGCCCTTGTGAAGTAGCGGCTTTCCATGTCGTAACGAGGGTATGCGTTCTCGTAGCACAAGTCTGTATCGAAAGCATCGCTTTCCGCCTGAGATTATCAGCCACGCTGTATGTCTGTACCAACGCTTTCTTTCCGTCCATAGTCCGATTAACAATCTCTTTCGGGTCGGTCGCCACTTCATAAAGGCAACCCACTATCGATTGTTTCGAGACCAAGTCTTTACGACCTGGCATGAAGTGACAACGGAGCAAATAGCTACGTAAGGGGAGCCCTGGCCTACCTCACCTTGCGTGAAGTGTGTGCCTGGTTTGAATAACTTGACAATGCCGTTTGAGAACTTTTCTGAGAGGACTCCGGTGACGGTGACCTACGCGGCCGCTTTACGCCGCAGTCGCACGGGCATGGTCGCGAGGCCGAACACGTAGTTCGACGGAATATACTCAACGGGCCCGATGACTTCGATGCCGTCGTAACGATCGAGCACTTCCTGCAGCGCTATCTCGAGCTCGAGCTTGGCGAGCGGGGCGCCGGCACAGAAGTGCGCGCCGGCAGCGAAGCCGATGTGCGGATTCGGATGGCGCGTGATGTCGAAAACGTCGGCGTTCTCGAACACGTCCTCGTCGCGGTTCGCCGATGGGAACCAGACCACGATATTGTCGCCTTTTTTGATTTGTTTGCCGCCGAGTTCCGTATCCGCAGTCGCCATCCGTCTGAAGGCAACCGCCGCGTTCGTCCAGCGCACGACTTCTTCTACCGCGCGGCGCATACCTTTTGGATTCTCGCGCAGATACTGCATTTGATCCGGATGCTCGAGCAGCGTCTGTACGCCACCGGCAAACGCGTTCCGGGTGGTTTCAAAACCCGCGACGAGCATCAGCATGCCGTTCCTGCCGACCTCCGCGTCCGACAGGGGCTTCCCATCCACCTCGGCGTTGGCGAGCAGGGCGAGTGGATCGTCCATCGGGCAGCCCCGGCGCTCGTTAGACAAGCCGAGGCAATACTGGGTCATGTTGTTGAATCCCTGCAGCGATGTCTCGGCGTCGTGATTGAAGCCCTGGTGGGACATCTTTCCCCAGCTCAGGATCCTCACCCAGTCCTCTTCCGGCACTTTCAGGATGTCGGAGATCACGGCCATCGGGATCCTGGCGCCGATATCGGCGACGAGATCGCACTCGCCTGAAGCCGGCAGATTGTTAAAGATGCCCCTGATGATTTCGGTGCAACGATCGGTGTAATCCAGCATCGCTTTCGGTTTGAATGGCCCTTCGAAGACCGCCCGCACTTTCGTGTGCCGTGGCGGGTCGGTCGTCAGGATGCTCTCGCCGACGCCGAAACCCTTCTTAGACACGATGTCGAGCTCTGCGGCGAACGGCGGCATTTGCCCGGTAGTTCCGGTATTGAAGAGCACCGCATCGTCGAGTACCGCTCTGCATTCCGCGTGCTTGAAGACCGACCAGAAGCCGACGCCATCGTCGCGCACGGTCCAGTGGACGGGGTCGTCCCGCCGCATCTGCGTGAACAGCTCGTAGACGGCATCCTGGTCGCTGAAGAAATCCGCGTCGATCAGTTTCTGGTCGATCGTGCGCAAATCAGTCTCTGGCATGGCGATTCTCCTCCCGCCGGACTATACGTGCCGCGGCGCCCTTGATCGCGCGTTTACCGGACGCGATGGGCGGAGAAATATCGGAAAACGGAAAAAAACGATAGAGAACAGGCATAAAAATTGATTGCAGATATGTTGCTGGCGCTTTGTTCATCTTATACGCTAACGCGACGTTCATTCGCACGTCTAAACGGGGAGAATATCCATGTTAACAATGATCGGGGACTGGTGGCGCGCGCGTAACGTCGAGATAAATCGACGCGAACTCATACAGTGTGAATCAAAAGGTACGTTGAGGGCGGCGCTTTCTTCGCTGGCGCCTCATTCCGATCTGAGGCGTTGGAAGCGTTGGGCAGATCGGTGCCCGCCGCATCTGCAAGAACTGCCCAAAGACATCCCGGATGATGTCCCCTACAAAGGTCTACGCAATTTCTGGTATCCCGTGATGCCGGCGAAGGACCTGCGAGAAAATCAGCTGCAATCGTCCCGCTTACTGGGCGAGGACCTCGTTATATTTCGCGACGAGGATGGCTCGCCTCGCGCTTTAAGCGACGTCTGCCCGCATCGACTGGCGCGCTTGTCGCAAGGCTGGGTCAACCTGCATTCCCCCGGCACGGTCAGTTGTCCGTACCACGGCTGGACGTTCGACGGTAGCGGCCAATGCGTGGCAGCGCTCGCGGAAGGTCCGGACAGCCCGTTACCGCGCAAGACCCGAACACGCGTCTATCCGGCGCTGGAAAGACATCATGTGATCTGGGCTTACATGGGAGATCCCGACAAGGTGCCCGACCTCGACGCTAACATTCCGCATGTCGCCCAGGCAATGTCGGGCTCCTGGCCGTGGTTCATACATTGGGACTGGGACTGCAATTATCTGAATTCCATCGACAACAACGCCGATGCCGCGCATGCCTGTTTCGCGCACGCGCGCTGTTCGCAGTTTCTCGACCAGGCGCGCTATGGAAAACATTACGGACTCGAGCTTGAGTGCGGCGGCTTGGAAGTTGGCATGGAGACGACCGGGCCGGATCACCGCGGCTCGCACTACGCCTCGGGTTGGGACATGCATGTCCCGGGCTATATTTATTTTGCGCCGCACCCGCCGATCTGGCCGGCCGGCGCGATCTTCTGGTCCGTCCCGATCGACGAAGGCAAGGTCCGCGTGTTCACGTGCGCGACCTTCCACGGCGAATTCAAGGATCGTGCCCGCGCGTGGATCATGCAGTCGGTACATTGGCGCAAATGGGGACTGCCGAACAACATTTACCACTGCAATATCGGACCGGATCGTGCAATGGTCATGGGGCAGGGGGCGCTGTCGGACTGGCGCCGCGAACACCTCTCGCAGACGGACGTGGCGGTCATCAAATTTCGGCAAATGTTGAAGAAAGCGTGGCAGGCAGAACGCCTTCAGACGGCCGAAGTCGAACCTCGAGCGCGGCGGGTGAGGTCGCAGGAGACGCTCACCGAAGCCTGAAGGATAGGAAAGAAACGGGATCACGAGTGTGATCGAGACTGACTATCTTATCGTCGGAGCCGGGGCTTCCGGTATGGCGTTTGCTGACGCGCTCATCGCTGAATGTGATGCTGACGTCGTGATGGTCGATCGGCGCCACTGTCCGGGTGGCCATTGGAACGATGCTTACCCGTTCGTGCGCATTCACCACGCCCCGGGCCTTGGCTTCGTGCTCCACAGCGGTAAGGAGGGGCATGCCGTAGCAACGGATACTGCTGCCGAATTCTTCAACTGCCATGAGAAGGCTTGTAAAACCTTGCCTTGACGACAGTCTATGAGGTGTTCTTTGAATTGGGCAGCAGTATCAGCAACGGGGTAAAATCCAACGATCCTATGATTTTCCAAAGGTGCGGAAGAAAACGACCGTCTCTTTCCTTCCTTACCGTGGATGAAAAGAGCCGACTTATTTCCACAAAGACTGTGGAATTTAGAAAAATAAGACAATTCCTTCCACCTGCTCTCTTACTTGGTCTTTGTTAATCATCCCTTAGCCGAGGTTGTAAATGCGAGCCGTGTTCCCACCCACGATCTTCGCCTTCTCCTCCTCCGTGCAGTCGGCCAAGATCTCCGTCAGGATCTGTTGCGAGCGCGGAAACGTCGACTCGGCATGCGGATAGTCCGACCCCCACAGGAGATTGTCCATCCCAATGAACTGCCGCTCCCGCAAGCCCACCGCATCTTCTTGAAAGCTGATGAAGACGTTGCGACGGAAGTAATCGCTGGGGAGCATCGCTTCCCCAAACCGATACCCGCCACTTTGGGGGCGCTGCGTATAGGTGTAGTCGAGGCGTTCGATGAAGTGCGGCGCCCACGAGACTTCTTGTTCAATCGAGCCGACTTGTAGCCGCGGATGGCGTTCAAAGACCCCACTCAGAATCATTCGGGCTAAGGACATCCGCACCCAGTGATCCGCATTCGCCAGGGCCGCGAAATCAATCGGCCCGTCCAGTGACCGGAGTGCCCCATCGCCTTGGCCGGTCTGCGCGGCCGGCCGGTTGGTCACAATATGGAGGCTGAGCGGCATACGTAAATCTTCCGCCGCCGACCAGAACGGCTCGTATTCAGGTCGATCGTATGAGTTCTCCTCGGCCGGATACACCGAGATCATCGCCCCGACGAGGCCCAGTTTCGCGCACCGCTCGATCTCCCGGATCGCCGACCCAATGTCGTCGATATCCAACATCGCGATCCCTTTGATCCGGCCCGCCGACCCGCCACAAAACTCAACGAGCCAGTCGTTGTAGGCTTTGCATAAGGCGGTGAGGAGGGTGCTATCTGGCACGCTGTACAGCAGCAGCCCTTGCGTGGGATACACCAGCGCCAGGTCGATGCCGTCGGCATCCATATCTTTGAGGCGTTCTTCGGGCAGATACGCCCCGGGCCGGACATTCTCGATCTTATCGGCAAAACTCAGCTTGTCGGGCGATTCATCAAAGCGCTTGCCCAACAGTGAGCCACCTGACCCGCCGCTGAGGCCCACGAGGCCGTCGCATACCCACCAGTCGGTGTCATCCTCGTCGCGATGAATCACGTGGGGTGCGCGATCGCGGAATGGCTTATCGAGCCGACTCGTCCACAAATCCGCTGGCTCAAACACATGGTCATCTGACGATATCACCGGATAGCTCGCCATTATGTCCCCTCCTTTGTTCCGTCTTTAACACGTTCTGTCTTTAACACAGCGCAACCCTCTCCTGCTACCCGCTCTCCCACGGGGCGTCTCCCCTTCCTCAGCGACGAGGGCGATCACATCGGGACTGGCGAGCAGTTGCGGAAAGAATAACTCCTGGGTCGGCGCGGAGTCGGTGGCTTTTCGCCAGAACACCGGTGAATAGCCCTCATACTCAATGCGTTTCGTCTCGGCGATAGCCACCATGTCCCGAATATCGGTTGCTTGCGCGGTGCGAATATTCATAGCCATCCTTCCCTTCTCTCACCGCCATACCATTTCCTCTATGCGTAAAAAATCTCTCCACCCTTCACCCGAAACATCGGCGGATTTATCGGCCTTCGGAGGTCTTGAATGAAATAAAGGAATTATAAGGGAGGGTATGCGAGCCGGGTATAAGCGCCAGGATGAAATAACCGGGCGCGACAGTTCCACCAAATGGCGATTCCCGCTTGGCTCGCTCAACGTCTTCACAAATCCACTGATGGTCGTTGGTGGCGTCAGCATAAGCATTCACCGCTTCCTGCGTCACCAACAACCAATCTGAGACGCCGATCCCCTGGCCAGCCAGACTGGCCAGATCAGCCTACGGAACGACTCTGGCTGTCATCACTGCGCGACCATTCCTCCGTCAACCGACATGGGGATGCCAGTCACAAACGACGCTGCATTGGAACACAGCCACGCGACGGCTTCACCGATTTCCGACGACTGGCCAAAACGGCCAACAGGTTCCATGGCGACGGCGAGTTCATCAAAACCGGGGATGGCTTGCGCGCTGCGCGCGATCATTGGCGTGTCAATCGCACCGGGACACACGGTATTGACCCGAATGCCGGACTTGGCGTATTCCAGCGCAGCCGTTTTAGTCAGACCAACAACCGCGTGTTTGCTGGCCACATAATCAGACGCCGAGGGGAGGCCAATCAGGCCCGCCGCTGAGGCAGTATTGACGATCGAACCACCGCCGTGGCTGAGCATGTGTTGAATTTCATATTTCATGCACAGCCACACGCCGGTCACGTTCACCGCGATCGTGCGATCAAATTCTTCCTCGGTGCACTCAGTGGTGAACTTTGCTGCGCCTTCGATGCCTGCGTTGTTAAACGCGCAGTCGAGCTGCCCATACGTTTCGACCGTCTTATTGACGAGTGCTTCAACCTCGGCAGCTTTTGAGACATCGGTTTTGACAAAGGTCGCGTCTCCGCCGGCGGCTTGAATTTGCCGAACGGTCTCTTCGCCGCCTTCGACAGTGATGTCCGCAACTACAACTTTAGCGCCTTCGCGAGCAAAAATGAGTGCCGTTGCCTGGCCAATACCTGAGCCGCCACCGGTCACCAGGGCCACTTTGCCGTCTAATCGTCCTGCCATGTGTTTGCTCCTTGGAAATGCTATTCGACGCACCCATACCAGGAATCGGCCTTTTACTGAAGATGGTCATCTTGAGGGCCACGGCGGATTGAGCGGAAGCGCACGACTCGGCATAATGTCCTGCTTGAAGTGGCATGCCTACTCCTCTTCAAGCAGGTTAGCGCCTATGGTGTTCAGCCCTGTCCCTCAAAAACTGTCCACGGGGGGTATATAGGGTCAGACTCGAATAATGAGACGACTTTCCCTGTGGTAGAGAAAGTGCGGCGGAGAGATACCGCTTTCTGATCTTTCCATATGGCTTGGGCGGATAGGTCGAGTCTGGCCCTACTGTCCCACTCTCGCCCGGCATTTCATATTCGGTGCCAATATACCAATCTTCTCGGGGCTTTGCGGCTTGAAAGAAATATTCGATGAGTTGGGCGTGGTCTTCAATAACAAGACCCGTGTTAGGTCCTTCGACGTACTGCGACATCCAGTGACAACCTCCCCCTTTTAAGGGCCCTCCAGCAAGGCGGCCCCAGCGTCACCAGACAGTGGAGCTAAGGCAAGGGGACTTTGGAAAGGGAGATAAGGGAGAGGGAGATATCTATTTCCGTGTGGCTGAAATAAGAAGCGGCCCCGTTCGGCCTGAGCGTTGTCGCGTTAGCGGTAAAGTCGAAGGAGAACGACGATAAAATGATACCCCGTTTCACAAACTTGTCATCCTGAGCCCTTCGACTTTGCTTAAGATAAGCTCCGCGAAGAATATCCCAGGAATTACTCGTCACATCGTGACGAGAGTACAACCATGATCTATACTCACGTACTGAATTATGAGGACGAGGGGTAGACAGCCGAACGGATCGGCTATGAGCAGGATGAACCATGCACACTAAGACCACTAGTAAGACAATAATTCCATCCCACGCAAGGATGTAAATGAGCATGTCTATATTAATTGATGCGGATTTTGGCTCCCGCAAGCACGATTTGCTCGCATACTTGCGGTCACGCACTAAAGAACTACTCGGCGTCGTTACGCGAGAACATGGCACGACCCAATTTAAGAAGCGCGCGTCCGCCGATCTGGCCGGCCGGCGCGATCTTCTGGTCCGTCCCGATCGACGAAGGCAAGGTCCGCGTGTTCACGTGCGCGACCTTCCATGGCGAATTCAAGGATCGTGCCCGCGCGTGGATCATTCAGTCGGTACATTGGCGCAAATGGGGACTGCCGAACAACATTTACCACTGCAACATCGGACCGGATCGGGCGATGGTCATGGGGCAGGGGACGCTGTCGGACTGGCGCCGCGAACACCTCTCGCAGACGGACGTGGCGGTCATCAAATTTCGGCAAATGTTGAAGAAAGCGTGGCAGGCAGAACGCCTTCAGACGGCCGAAGTCGAACCTCGAACGCGGTGGGTGAGGTCGCAGGAGACGCTCACCGAAGCCTGAATGAGGGGGATCGAAGCACTGAGAGGGTAGGAAAGGGAACCTTGCAGCTTTTTAGCCTTACCCGTGAACCAGGCTCACTTGTCTTCTACGGAGACGAAAGATCCGAAGATCAAAGATAATAATGTTGCAACGTCCCCTCTGTCTGCCCGTGTCCTTGAATTACCGAAATAACTCTGCTGAGCGAAAGAGACGTAAAAACCCTTGAAGAGAAGCAGACTCAGTAGGTGCATTCTGAGAGAGGACAGCCGAACTGTTCGCTTTATCCGATGGCGTCCCGCTCCGGGTAAGCGATCTCGTTCGAAGGTAGAAAGAACAGCCCGCCCGCTTTGAACAGGCTTGCAATATGTATCCTGTGGGATACGATTGTTGTCGTGGCTCAGCTCAAAGCAACCTCGGAGTTCACTCGGTGGCTGGACCGCCTCAAGGACTTGCCGGGTCGTGCCCGAATTCAGGCCCGAATCCAACGTCTTGCAGAAGGGAACCCCGGCCAACACCGGAACCTGAAGTCTGGCCTTTCTGAGTTGAAGATCGATATCGGTCCTGGCTATCGGGTCTACTACACCCTGCGGCAGGATATACTTGTTATCCTGCTCTGCGGCGGAGACAAATCGAGCCAGGCCAAGGACATGAAGTTGGCCTATGAGTTATTGCAGGGCCTGGAGGTCTGAAATGGCTACGAAAATTTATGATTACGATGTTGCCGAACATCTTCGCACCCCAGAGGAAATGGCCGCGTACCTGGAAGCATCCATCGCCGAGTGTGATGGGGACCCCGCGTTTGTGGCAAAGGCCCTGGGAGATATTGCCCGGGCCAAGGGCATGGCGGCCTTGGCCCGTGAAACTGGCTTGGGTCGAGAGAGCCTTTACAAAGCGCTCTCGGAAGACGGCAATCCTCAACTTGGTACTGTCCTGAAGATTGCCAAGGCGTTGGGGTTGGAGTTCAGCGTCAAGCCGGCCGCGTAGCACGGGTTGCTTAAGGATGAGAAAGGAGGATCGTGTATGAGAAAAGCATATGGATGTAGATGCCTGGCAGTATATAAATCTATATGCATGTGCAGGCAGGATAATTATAGTTAGGTGGCATACCTCCGCTAGGTGGAGTCGTAGTCATCCGCATCTAAAGCGACAGACAAATATGGCGAGAGTACCGGAGGAGAACCCATGCATATATTAGCCATCGTATGGCATCCCAATGCCCGTTGGCACGCTTTGAGTGAAGTTGACAAACTCGCGTATCTGAAATCGCTGGATGTCTATATAAACGCTGGGCGTGCAGGCGGCGCGATCGTTTTGGGCTGGAGTAAGATTGACCAAACTCTACCGAAAGCTCCCGAAAAGGGGTTCGTCGGAGTTTTTGGGCTGAGCAGCGCTGAACAAGTTCACGAATTTGAGAAAGTTGTCGTAGAAGCCGAGTGGTACGAGTACTTTGATTCTACGAACATCAGCATTGATCTACTTGGTGCAACCGAACCAGAGCCGCACAAGATTTATGCCAGGCTGCTGAACGTATCGCTAGGATAACGGTAAAGATTGTGTCTAGAACTCATCCCATAAATAGGAGAGCCGCCACTTTTGCCTAGGATCGGCGGCCTATCCGTCAGACATTTATGGGATAGCTTCTAGCAGATGTGGGATCACGAGCGTGATCGAGACGGACTATCTTATCGTCGGAGCCGGGGCTTCCGGCATGGCGTTTGCCGATGCGCTCATCGCCGAGTGTGACGCCGACGTCGTCATGGTCGAACGGCGCCACTGTCCGGGCGGCCATTGGAATGACGCCTACCCATTCGTGCGCATTCACCACGCCTCGGCCTGCTACGGCGTGAACTCGCGGATGCTGGGCACGGAATCGATCGACCAAACCGGCCCGAACGCAGGATTCTATGAGCGCTCGACGGCCGCGGAGATCTGTGCCTATTACCAACGGGTGCTCGACGAAGTGCTGCTGCCGTCGGGACAGGTGCGCTTCTTCGACATGTGTGACTACGTCGGGGACTGGGCAAACGAGCACGCGTTCACCTCACGCGTGACCGGCGCCAGCACGACGGTGCGCGTGCGCCGCAAGATTGTGGACACGACCTATCTCGACGTAACGGTCCCGGCAACGCATACGCCGTCGTTCACGGTTGATCCGGATGTCACATTCATTCCCCTCGGTGAGCTGGCCAATATGGCTGAGCGTCCGACCGGCTACACCATCATTGGGGCAGGCAAGACCGCTATGGATGCCTGCAACTGGCTGCTCGACAACGGCGAAGATCCCGACAGGATCAGGTGGATCAGACCCCGCGAAGCCTGGTTGCTGGACCGCAGGACGCTCCAGCCGCTCGATCTGGTCACCGAGACCGTCGCCGGATTATCGCTTGGCATCGAGGCCCTCGCCCAGGCCGAGACGGCAGATGCGCTTTGGCCCCGACTCGAAGCGTGCGGCCAACTGCAACGCTTCGAGCCGCAGATCATGCCGACCATGTTTCGGGGTGCCATCCTGAACGCCGCCGAACGCGAAGCGTTGATGCAGATCGAAAACGTGGTACGCCTGGGTCGCGTGCGAAGTCTGGGCGCCGACCGCATCATCCTGGAGAAAGGGGAGATTCCAACTGAGCGCGGCCACGTGCATGTCGATTGCACGGCCTGCGGCTACCACAAGCAACCCGTCCGGCCGATCTTCGAGCCGGGCCGCATCGTGATTCAATCGCTCACTGGCGTGGTCCAGACGTATTACGCGGCCATGCTCGGGTTTATCGAGTCCACCGGCCGCGACGATGCCGAGAAGAACCGGCTCTGCCCACCCGTCGCCCAGGTCGACGTCCCGCTCGATTGGGTCCGGTTTGCGCACGGTATGCTCAACACTTCCGCGCTGCATGCGACCGAGCCGGACATAACGGCGTGGCAGGCAAGCTCGCGCCTGAATCTCACCCGCGGCATGGAAAATCACCTGAGTGAACCGCGCATGAAGACGGCCCTCGATCGCTGGCAGGCCAACGCCGAACCGGCGTTAAAAAATGCCGAACGGCTGCTGGCCGCAGCGTCGCCGAGCTGAAGCGCGGCCGATCACCGTGAAGTCGGAAATGACGAGAGAGGAGTCCAAACGTGAAAAAGTTAATGCATCTGAATGGTTTTGTGATGTTTGGCCCGATGAATCATTCCGTGGGCTCCTGGTTGCATCCCGACAGCCAGGTCGCCGGCTCGTTTGCGAAACCTGAAATCTGGCAGGACCTGGCGCGGACGCTGGAACGCGGCAAGTTCGATGCCATCTTTTTTGCCGATACCTTAGCGGCATTCGGGAATTACCGGAATCGGATGGACGAAGCGCTCACCCATGCCATCCAGTTTCCCATGCACGATCCGACCCTGGTCATTCCGATGCTGGCTGCCGTGACCGAGAGGCTCGGTTACGCGGTGACCCTTTCCCTGACCTATTACCAGCCGTATATGGCGGTACGCAAATTGAGCACGCTTGATCATCTGACCAAAGGGCGGATTGGCTGGAACATCGTCACCTCCGCCCACGTGGCCGAGGCCGTGAACCTTGGACTGGAAAAAATGGTCCCGCACACCGAGCGCTATAAGCGTGCGGACGAATACATGGAGGTCTGCCACAAACTGTGGAGCAGCTGGGAGCCAGACGCGGTCGTCGCGGACAAGAAGACGGGGGTGTTTGTTGATGCAAGCAAGGTCCACCCGATCAAGCACAAAGGCAAATGGTTTTCATGCCCCGGTATTTCGGCGGTTGAACCCTCGCCGCAGGGCTACCCCGTACTGTTTCAGGCGGGCGCGTCAGATGCAGGTCGTGACTTTTGCGCCAAGCATGCAGAGGCGGCATTTGGCGTGCAGCTCACCACGCGTGCATTGAAATCTTTTGCCGACGATATGCGGGGAAGGTTAAAGAAAAACGGAAGGGATCCATCCAGCCTCAAATACATCTGGGGCATTCAGACTATCCTGGGTGGGACCGAAGCGGAGGCGAAGCGCAGGCAGCGAGAGTTTAATGCATTGGTCCCGTATGAAGGCGGCCTCGCGCTCCTTTCCGGGCACTCCAACCACGATTTGTCGCAGTACGATCTTGATGCGCCGATTGAAGACATCGAGGTCGAAGGCATCCAGGGCTTATTGGATATTTTTACCAAGATGTATAAGGCCGGCGACTTAGGAAAAGACAAACTGACCATGCGCGAAGTCGGGAAAATCTACGGAGCAACGATTGGCTGCCCGCAAATTGTCGGGACGCCTGAACAAGTCGCTGACCAGATGGAAGCCATACTCGATGAAACCGGTGGCGACGGCTTTAACATCACACCGACAGTCATGCCGAACAACCTCAAAGAATTCGTTGACGAGGTTGTACCCATACTACAAAAGCGCGGGCGGCACCGGCGCGAATACACCGGCGACACGCTACGCGACCATCTCAATCAGGACGTCTGTGGGTAAACAGGCCGATGCCTAGCCGAGGGTGCGGCACGCTCTGATGAGCGCGATGTGTCTTGTTCGCCCATTTTAATCATTGTTCCGCTACCCGTTGGAATTACGGATTTCTACGGCGTTCTTCCATTCGCCGTTTTCCTTGACCCAGATGGAGATATATTTCCCCACTTCTTCAGCGCTTCCCGGCATTTTCCATCTGACCGATCCATACACGTAAGCCATGTCGCTAGACGCGCTCACCTGAGCCTCAAGTGGTTCCCAGAACAGCTCGAAGCCTTCCATTTTGGCGAGTTCTTTGAATAATACCCGTTGGTTTTCTCTCCCGACAATAGATTCAGAGCCGGGCGGACACACCCGGGCGTTCTCCATAAGGTGGTCTATCATCTCGTCGACATCCCCGGACTGGTACAGCCGATACAATTTGCGCTCGAGCTCCATAACTTCATTTACCTCTTGTTCGTTCATCCTGTTCTCCTTTTCCTTCCAAGGGTTTATAATTAATCATACGATGAATTATTGACATAATGCATCAATTGATTAGTTAAGTCAAGACCCGATTTTGGTATTATCTAGCCATCAGCGTAAGGCGTGCGCGACTAGCCCGTTTCTTCCCCAGTTCTTCGACCGTTTGTGACTCCTTGCGGCCGAAGCAGTCCCCGTAACCGACCTGCTCAGTTTGCGGCCTCTTTCAAGGCATTCTTTGTAATGTCCCTGTGCGTTGGGGGAAGGCTCTGCGAGCGGTCTCTTGGAGAGCCTCGCAAAGAAGGCTGGATGTTCAGGCGGGAGTGCGACCTAGACGAGAAGGTGCTGGTCTTTAGTGTTTACATTCAGAGAGGCTACTGAACCGGCGTAGCTCCGTTGACGGATCATCTATGTTCACTGTGAGCTACGCCTTGGTTTCTTACCCGGTAGACGCTTCTTGCCACGGCGAACAGGAACGCTTCGCTTGGGCGTATCGGTCCGCAATAGGGTGAGGACCAGATTTGCCAGTTCGTCCAGTAGGGAGGCACCAGATAGATCCGGGCTAATGTCCCCTATGAGCTTATGGATGTGTACGGCATGCTCTAGGAGCCCCTCAATGGCAAATGACAAGAGGGCGGGCGGCAGCGGTCTGAAAAGCCCATGTTGGACGCCTTCGGTGGTGATGGCGTCAATGGCGGTGAAGCAACGCGAAAACCAATGTTGGGCTAGAGCTTGCGCTGCAGGGCTGTGTTCATTGACTGCTCGCTGGATGAGAAGAAAACTTTGTGGATGGGCCTGGTAGTATGCGAGCCATGCCTGGACAATCTGGCGGATTTTTTCCTCCGGGGTGTCCGGGCTGGCGGCAATGTTTTCGACTTGCACGACGATTTCGCTGACGGCTGTTTCCAGCAGCGACAGATACAGCGTTTCTTTGTTGGAGTAATAGTGGTACAGCAGGCCCGAGTTGACACCCGCCTGTTTGGCAATCTCGCGGATAGTCGTGCCGGCGAAACCGCGCTCAGCGAACAAGGCTTGGCCGACGGCGCAGATGATGGCCCGGTAGTTAGGTGAGGTTGCTGTTTTTTTAGGTCGTACCACTGCGGTTTCTACTCTGGGCTCATAACGCGCCTGAGGGTGTATGGCAATACGCCCCTACAAACTTATGGAACAGCCGCGACTTCTCTAACCCCGGTTCCCCCATCATCCCTACAATCTGGTCGTGCCAGGCCCTCGCTTGCTCCAGCGCCGCCTGGGGTTGTTCCATCTCACCGTGACGACCGACGAAGCGTGTCAGGCCAGGGCGTGCTGAGACTTGCAACCGCGTCCTCAATGGGACAGCACCCGTCACCTCATACTATATGGGGTCAGACTCGACTAATGAGACTCCTTCCGCAGTGTCAGAAAAAACGCCGCGGGAAGATATTGCTGTCGTAGCATTGGAATGAGAAAGTAGAATCGTAGATAAGAAGAGCAGATCGAATATACGTGGCGACATTACGAGCTACTCGGCAGGGATCTATGATGTCAGTGGGAAGCGGGATATGGGTTTCGTACTTCCTACTGAGTAGACGCTCCTCGCATAATGCCACCTCACGCGGGTGAACACGGCGTTCGGTGGCGAAGAAGGTGGTTCGCTGAACCCAAGGAGGATCCCCCGAATGACACATTCCGCTTTAACTCCAAACCGTACGGCGGTGATCACCGGCGGCGCCAGTGGCATTGGTTTTGCCACGGCTGAGCGTCTTGTAGCGCTGGGCTTGAACGTGTGTATCGCGGACCAGGACGAGGAGAAGCTCAGCTCCGCGGCCGACACCCTCGCAAGGCAGAGCGCGCGAGGCGCGGACGCGATCCTGGTAGCTCCGGTCGATGTGGCTCGCCTTGAATCCGTGCAGGCTCTTCGAGACGCCGTGCTCGATCGGTTCGGCGAGGTTGCCGTGCTGATGAACAATGCCGGTACGCGCGGAGGCGGTACCCCCTGGGAGCACTACGAGGGCTGGCAGAGAGCACTCAGCGTGAACCTCTGGGGTGTGATTAACGGGCTCCAGGTCTTCACCCAGGGAATGATCGACCAGGGCACCCCTTGCGCGATCATCAATACGGGATCGAAGCAGGGCATCACCAATCCACCCGGCGACGCGGCGTACAACGTATCCAAGGCCGGTATCAAGAGCTTGACCGAGAGCCTTGCCCATCAACTCCGTCTTATCGACGGCTGCCGAGTTACGGCGCACCTCCTGATTCCGGGCTTTACATACACAGGATTGACAAAGCGATTCGCGCAGGAAAAGCCGCCCGGTGCTTGGATGCCCGAGCAGGTAGCGGACCACCTGCTTGCAGCCATGGACCGTGGCGACTTTTACGTGCTGTGTCCAGACAATGATGTAACGCCCGAGATCGACCACCGGCGTATCGAGTGGGCGGCGGGTGACATGACTGAGAACCGCCCGGCGCTCTCGCGCTGGCATCCGGACTACGAAGGCGTCTTTGCGGATTTCATGTCCAAAAAGGAGGACTGAGTCTTGCGTGACTCGCGGTATATGGGGTCAGACTCGACTAAGGGGACTCCTTCCGCAGTAGCAGGAAAAAATCCACGAGGATGACGATCTCTTCCAATTCTGCGTAGTCCGGCGTAAAACAGATTTATGACAAAATCCACGCCACTTGTGTACGCCTCCCGACACAAAAACAACAAAAACATCGACAGCCCACGACAAGGTTCGTACTGCGGAATCGGAAAACGGCTATGAATGACACCGATCTCAAGAGTATTCTCGCTCGACTTCAGCATCTGGAAGATCTCGAAGCCATTCGGCACACCTGGCGCGACTATTGTATGCGGCTCGACTCCGAGGACTGGGAAGGATTGGGCGACGTGTTCACCACGGACGGGGTGGTGGAAATGGTCGGGCTCGACGCGCTGCTCCCCGGTTCTGATCGGGTCTATCGCGGACGCCGTGAGATTATTGACACCTTTTATATGCCGGCGATTGAGGGTGCAGCAAACCCGAGTGCCAAACTCTTCGCCACCGGGCATATCAGCACGAACATGCAGATTGACGTTGAAGGCGACGAAGCAACAACGCTGGCCTACTTTTTCGAGATCGTTGCGAACAACACGGTTCTTATTGGTACCTACCAGCACCGTTTACGTCGCGATCCAGATCGCTGGCGATTCGCGTTCCTGCGCATCTCCGTTCGCTATCACGCGGAACTCGCCGCCGAGAATGTTGGTGGTCAAAGTTTGCAGGAGATTTTAGCCAAACCATACACCGCCTAAGAAGGGCCGGCGTCGATACCAACAGTCACGGAGTACTGGACATCCAGATCGTTATCTTGAAATCCCAGAACGGCGTTATCAGTTCACTGTTCAATCGAGCCAACCACATCCATCACCTGTTCGAGGTCTGCCATGCGCTTCGCATGATCCGCGGCTTCAATGCGGAGTGTTAGTCCGTCAATTCCCACGTCTTTGTATTTTTGAAAGCGTTTGCGAATCATGTCTGGGGTCCCGACGGCTCCAAACTGGGTGACCATGGCGTCCGGAACGCGCTCGGCGGCTTCTTTGCGTTTGCCATCAATCCATAATTGTTGAATGGCTTTGGCATCGTCCTCAAACCCGGCGCGTTGGAAGGCCGCGTTGTAAAAATTCGCTGTGGCCGAGCCCATAGCGCCCATACTAAAGGCGACAGACGGCTTGCGCATATTGATCAGCTCTTCGACATTGTCGCCAAGCACAACCACGCACCCAGTATGCAGGGAAATGTCGCTGAGTTTCCGTCCTGCTGCTTCTGCCCCTTTGCGAATATAAGCCAGATGGGCTTCGGGACACTCAGGCGAAAATGAGGTGCCGAGCCAGCCATCTGCCATTGCGCCTGTATATTCAAGCGCCTTGGGTGCCAGGGTTGCCAGAAAGATGGGGATGTCCACGGGCTTATGATCAAGCCGGAGCGCCTTGCCCTCACCGCCCGGTCGCGGCAGGGTATGGAACTTGCCTTCATAGCGTAGCTTCTCACCCCGAAAAGCCATGCGGATAATATCGACTGTCTCTTTCAGTCGGATAAGCGGCGCGTGAAATGGGACGCCCTGCAACCCTTCCACGACTTGGGGGCCGCTTGTTCCCAAGCCTAAGATGAAGCGTCCTCCGGAGAGATCGTGTAAGGACAGGGCTGTCATAGCCATCATCGACGGTGCCCGGGCGCTGATCTGCATAATACCGGTGCCGAGGATGATGCGCTTGGTCTGGCCCGCGAGATACGCAAGTGATGTTACCGCATCCTGGCTCCACCCCTCCGCCGACCAGGCATAATCGACTCCCAAACGCTCAGCGTGTTGGACAAACTCAACCATGCTCTGCATATCGGTATGCGTCGCTCCGCCGACCATGATGGATGTCTTCATGTGTTGCTCCTGACTCAGTCTGCCTGGGTGGACTGGGCTTCACTCGGATGGCAAGAAAGATACTCACGGACCTCAAGGTTTATTCGATCTATCTCTGTTGATGATTTTCATGACTTCCGAACTGCCTGCGTAGATCAGGCTGACCCGGGAATCACGATACATCCGACTGATCTCGAACTCCTTCATATACCCGGCCCCACCGTGCAGTTGGACACCCAGATCAACCATCTTGCCTTCGACTTCCGACGCCGTTTTTTCCGGCATGTCTTCTCCTTGTTCCTCATGTCGACTACGGCCGGCTTTACTGGCGTGAGCCCGGGGCCATGAAAAACCAAATCGGACGGTCCGCCCCACTCTCCTTCAGCGTACGGCGTGCCGTCAGCAACACCTTACCGGCCTCGGTTTTATCGTAGAACCAACGCTCAGCGCCCCACGCCGGAATGGGCTCGTCGGCTACCAGTTGGCAGGCCAACTCTTCGTAGTAGGCCCGGATATCGTGCACGACCTGCATAGGCGTCCCCTCGAACCCAACCTGATCCCAGGCTTCCCCTTCGGCGATACGGACGAACTTCTCGAGTGCGGCAGGAATCTGATCCGCATGGATCACCCGGCCGACACTGGTCCGCCCAGTTTTCGCTACAGCGCGGTCGTAAGCAGCGCGTAACGCTTGGGCTTCGTCAATGGCCGGGTGCAGGTTCAGATCGTAACGAGGCGGAAGCGGACACTCTAAGGGCTCCCCGCCCCTGCTTTGGATCGTCTCCGGGAAGTCTACGAGAACCGGTCCACTCGGCCGCTCCAGCAGGGCAAAGGCCGCTTCGAGTACCCGGTGCTGATAGGCCGCGTCGCGGGGCTTGCCGAGCGGTAGCCCTAATGGAAATTCTGCATACAGCACGCGGGGTGGACGCATGCGTTCTGCAACATCACGTATCGACGAGATCACGATCGTTGACAGGCCAGCCGCCTCGAAGACGTGGGCCAGCGTACACACGGTACGCGGACACAGCGGTCAAACCGGAGTGAGCAGGACAACATCCACTCCATCCTCACGCATCTTTTGAGCGCAGGCCGGACCAGTATCCAAGCGCAACGCGGAGAGCCCTTCGGGTTGGTTGCCGGCGAAGGCGTAGTGGTAATTAGCGAGGCTGCCGATCACCCCCTGATCGGAGAGTTCCTGCAGGCGGTCGACCGGATAGACGACGTTCATGTCAGCGGCAAAGCCAGCCCGGTCAAAGTTCGGGCTCAGGTGGCCGAGCTTCAGGTCGCGGGCGTCATGCGGCAAGGTCTCAAAGTGGAAATCCTCAACCTTCCACTTGGGGCTGCCGATTCGGTGGAGCGCGGCGCTGGTCACGATCGCCACGCGCGCCTCTCGCAGCGGTGGTGGTTTCGTGAAAGCGGTTTCTTCAAATTCTGGTAGCGCTAAGGTCTTGGCAAACTCGCGCATGGCTTGGTCGTTATCGTGCATCTCTGCTCCTTTTCTTGTGCTTTTCGCTTATCACACTACTGGCCTGGGACTCGGCGGGCCAGGCCAGGGGCAAGTGTCGGAGGACTATCGCAGGATTACAGGTTCGGCGTAATACCCGAGACCATCGGAGTGCCCGTCACCTCATACTATATGGGGTCAGACTCGACTCATGGGATTCCTTCCGCAGTACTTTCCACAATGTTTACGGACGTAGAAACATTGATTCGCAGTAAAACTGTAGTTAAGTGTTGGTTTACCAGATTCGAAAATTCGAAAGGCTCACCCACGAGAAAAACTATGGCGACTATTCAGTGCAAGTGCAGTTCCGTTCGTATCGACTTCCCCGCAAACAAAGAGCTTTTCCGACACGAATGTTGTTGCCATGATTGCATCTCGGCCCTGTGGTATGCGACTGAGCGCGGCGGCCCAGAATATCCACACAATCTCTGTGCGGACTGCTGCTGGCTGCCGAACGACTTTCGTATCATGACGGGCGAAGAGAAACTGGGTGCATTCATGAATTATGAGTCGGCTGATACCACACGTTTCTATTGCAAGGCGTGCTGGACGGTGCTGTTCGGCGACCATCCATTCTACGAGAAAAGGATTCTCGTGTCACAGGTGGCCGCGTACAAAGAATTCGAGGGCCTGACGAACGTTGTCCGGATGGAGCCGCAGGCCCGGCATTTCCTGAAGGACCTCAATGCAGAACAAATTGCGGCGTTGCCGCCCTGGCCTGGCGACCCATCGCACGTGTACCGGGGCGCTGCGGAGAATCTGCTCGCACACTTTCCCAGGATGAAAGCCGCGGGTGGCGAAGGCATCGAAATGAACGCACAGATTCTGCTGGATAAAGTCGGCGGCGCTTTCGTGCCCACGGATGAAGCGCGGTTATCGACGGGCCCGCCTTCTCTGAGGCGGCAAGTGGCCGGACGGGCAGGCGAAAGCGACTAGTATCAGCTTTGAGATGTAGCAAAGCACAACGAAAACATGTCCGAGGTTTCGTTAAACGCCCAGCCACCTAACAATAGGCGTAATGTGTGAAAGCAATCTGATGATTAGACAATCGGAGAACCGGCTATGACCTCGGAGCTTTCGGGAAAATGCGCTTGCGGAAATGTTCGCTACGAAATCCGTAGCGAACCGTTAGTCACGCAAGCTTGCCATTGCAGCGATTGTCAGCGCACTACCGGAAGCGCTTTCGTCATTCACACTATCGTATGTGAAGAAGATTTCCAGATTACGGGCGAGACGCGGATGGGGATCGGTCCCACCGGTAGTGGCGCGGGCTGTGAGCTCCATTCCTGCGTATCGTGTGGCGTTATCGTCTGGGTCCGGTATCGGTATCACAAAGTTCCAGTGATCGCCGTGCGGGCTGGAACGCTCGAGAATCCGGACGCCGTAGCACCGCAGGCACACATATTTACGAGTCGGAAGCTCCCGTGGGTATCGCTTCCCGCCGATGTGCCATCGTTCGCGGAAGGCGTAGATAGATCGCAAGTTTGGTCCCAGGAGAGTATTGAGCGCTATGAGAGCCTCCCAAGCATTGATTAAACAAAAGACATTCCTGAGCTGCTGAACGTATATAGGGTCAGACTCGAATAATGAGACTACTTTCCCTGTGGTAGAAAAAGTGCGGCGGGGAGATACGGCTTTCTGCTCTTTCCCTATGGCTGGGGTGGATAGGGTGAGTCTGCCTTTACTCTCCGTCAATGAAAACCTGATTTATTGTGTCGCTTGACGGTAAGTGATGTGTGGGCTTATCCTGCCTACCTCGGCATGAGCGCGAAATAACCTACAACTCGAATGTCAACTCATATTCGAAGGGGGGGAGAGATGAATATTCGAAACCAATTGATCTGTGCCTGGTCCGCGATAGGGTTTGCCGTGATTTGTCTGGTTGGGTTTTTGTTCGCGAATTTCATTCCGCCGATTGCGCCGAGCCTCAGCGCCGAAGACGTTGCGGCGATCTATAGCGAAAACACCCTGTCCATGCGCTTCGGGATTTTGCTGATTATGAGCAGCGCCGGGTTTATTTGTTCGTTCGCTGCGGCGCTGTCCATGCAGATGAAACGTATCGAAGGCGATCTCGTCCCCGTATTTACATACACGCAACTTGGCGCCGGCTGTGTCACCACGCTGGTGTTTGTGTTTGCGTCCGTGTTTTGGACGGGGGCGGCATTCCGGCCTGATCACGATCCCGAGTTGACCCGGATGCTGAACGATATTGGTTGGATCACGCTGTTAATGACCTTCGCGCCGTTCATAATCCAGAACATTGCCCTCGGCCTGTGTATCTTGAGTGATAAGCAGGCCGAGCCGATATTCCCGCGTTGGGTCGGGTACTACAATCTCTGGGTGGCGGTGCTGTTTGTGCCTGGCGGGCTGTTAACCTTTTTCAAGACGGGGCCTTTCGCCTGGGATGGCTTGTTTGTCTGGTGGGTACCCTTTCTGGTCTTTTTTACCTGGTATATCGCGATGCCTTTTATCCTTATGGGCGCCATAAAACAGCAAGCGCAGTCTGAACCGGCGGTGGCCGCCTAGAAAGACGCATCACCAATGTCTTCAACTTCCGCGCTACCGGACTCGGTCAAGCCGCACCTGCCTGGCGAAACCGGCGTGTGGATGTTCATCATCGGCGACATCCTGGTCTTTTCTCTGTTGTTCGCGGTCTTTGTCTACGATCGGTCGCAAGAAGTCGCGTTATTCGTCGAACAGCAGCAACTGCTCAACCAAACCCTCGGGCTCCTCAATACCGTGCTGCTGTTGACGAGTTCCTGGCTGGTCGCACTCGCCGTTCACGGCGCTCGGGCAGGCCGGCTCTCGCGGGCCCGCGGCTGTTTCGTGTCGGCCATCCTTTGCGGTACTGGTTTCGTCGTCATCAAATATTTTGAATGGGGCGAAAAGATTGCCGCCGGTTTGACCATAGAGACGAATAATTTCTTTATGTACTACTACCTGATGACGGGTATTCATCTGCTGCACATGGTGATCGGGATTGGTGTTCTGGTTTTCCTCTGGCAGTTCGTGCGCGATGCGAAATTTGATGCTCAAGGCGTGGGCGTGCTCGAAAGCGGGGCGTGTTTTTGGCACCTCGTGGACATCTTGTGGATCGCGCTTTTCGCGCTGCTGTATCTGATGCGGTGACCTATGGCAGTTTCGCTTCAATCCAGAATTACCGGTATTTGGGTCGGCTTGATCGTGGCGACGGGATTGTCGTGGCAGTTTGGGCATGGATTCGGTTTTGGGGAGAAATTTCACTACGCGACCGCGGCTATTTTGATTATCACCTTTGTCAAAATCCGTTTCGTCTTTCTTGATTTCATGGAACTCAGAACGGCGCCCTGGCCGCTGCGCATGGCGTTTGAAGTGTGGGCCGTCTCGGTCTGTGTCATCCTCATCGGCCTGTATTGGTTAGGGGTGTAGTGTAAGGAGACGCCTCAACTGATCTCACACTACGTGAGGTTCGTGCTCTCCCTCCGAAAACTTGACAGGGCCTTCCCGGCTTTATTTCGCGGCCACGACCTCCAGCTCGATCAGCATATTCGGCCAAACGAGACCGGGGAGCAGGGTGAGCATTGAGGCCGGAGCGCAGGTCCCCAAATACCGTGAGCGTATTGCTCGATAGGTTTTCAAGTCTTCCCGCCGAAGAAGATGCTGGGTCAGTTTGACGATATCTTCAACACCCATATCCGCCCGCTTGAGAATGTTCACGACGTTGCGCCAGGCGAGCTCCGCTTGCTCGGCGAAGTCGTCCGGCAAGTGGCCACTGTCCGCGTCAATACCGGGGGTACCGGACACATAGAGAATGCGTTGGGTGGACTCAATCTCTACCGCATCGCTGTATGTCCCGATGTGCTGCGCGACCCCCGCATCATGTTGCCTATTCATCCGTCTCTCCTCTCCGGATCATTCAATTCATGAAATCGCATGAGCGGCCCCGTACCTTCGGACGACAATGAGGCCGCCGCGCACCCAACTCTTACACGCTGCAACTCCTTGCCGTCTAACACCGTCCCCCAAGGAAGCTGTCTGCAGCCAGACCATGATTGTAGAGTACAAATTTACAGAGGCAAATGCGAACGGGTGGTGGTACACCTGTACCACCACCCGTCTCCTTGACTTCTTCTCTTTTTTTGGCAATGACGAAAGGCGTCAGAGATATGAGAGAGGGGAAATCCCATGATCGAAGTCTATGATCTCACTGGAGCAAATGACCTACGCTGCAGTCCATTCTGTGCCCGTACCAAAGCCGCGCTGCGCTATAAGAACCTGGATTATACCACTGTACCAATTCGGTTTTGTGATAAAGACAAGCTGACTTTCTCCAACCAGGATCGTGTGCCGGTCATCAAAGATAACAGCACGGTTGTTTCCGATTCGTGGAAAATCGCAGAGTATTTGGAAGAGCAGCACCCAGAGCCCAAGCTCTTTCCTGTCCTTGGCATAAAAAAGGCCTGTCGGTTTTTTAATATGTATGTCGACACCACGCTGCATCCAGCGTTCTTTCCGGTCGTAGTGTACGACGTCTTTGAAAAGATCGAGCCGGTCGACCGCGCCTATTTCCGTGAAAACTTCGAGGCGCGGCTGGGCGCACCGCTCGAAGATATTGCCGCCAGGCGCGACGAATTTCGTCCACGCTTCAAATCTGTCCTCGCCGACCTTGAGGCCGTCGCTTTAGGGCACGAATATTTGTTTGAGATTTTAACCTATGCTGATTTCAGTCTTTTCGGCACCTTCACCTGGATCACCCGAGTCAGCGACGAACCGCTGTTTGATTCTGCCCCGTCTTTGGGCAAGTGGTGGGAGCGGATGCAGGCACGCTTTGAGGTTTAGAAAAGGGCGCGGGCCCCTGTAGCCCTAACCGGTTGAATCCAAGACGCCCTTCTTCGCCCCAACCACCACCCGTGCCAGCACCAGCAGCGCAACCAGATTCGGGACGGCCATCCTGCCGTTCAGCGTGCCGGTATAGGGTAGCGCCCGGGTCGATGTTCTGAGGCGCTCAGGACGCGGCGGAGACGTCTCCGTTGTTCTCCTCCTCAAACACGAACCCCTCGTAGCCCTTGGCGGCAGCCTCAGAGATGCGCTGAAAGTACAGCGGACCACCCAGGTGGACGCAGAACTGACGGGGCTTGCCTGGGATGTTGGCGCCTGTGTACCAGGAGTCAGTGAGGGGGTAGAGCGTCTCGTTGGCGAGTTCGTTGACCTCTTTGTCCCAGTCTTTCTCGGCGTCCGGCGTCGCCTCGATGGCACCCAGACCACGTTCGCGTAGATATTGCACGCAGTTGCCGATCCACTCCGTCTCGCGTTCGGCACCGAGCGGCATGTTATACAGCACTGAGGGTGAGCCTGGGCCATGGATCATAAACAGATTGGGGAAGTCGGCAATCGCCATACCAAGGTAGTTATCGAAGCGACTGCTCCACTTCTCCTTGAGGCCGACGCCGCCCCGCCCCTTGGGGTTGAGGCGTAGCATAGTGCCGCTGATGGCGTCGAAGCCCGTTGCCATCACGATCATATCGAGCGGATGGTCGCCGGTCTCAGTCCGGACACCTGTTGAAGTGACCGTCTGAATCGGGTCTTCGCGTAAGTCTACTAAAGTGACGTTATCGCGATTGAAGGTTTCGTAGTAGCCATTATCGAGGATCTGGCGCTTGGTGCCCAGATAGTAGTCTGGCATCAGCTTCTCGGCAATCTCGGGGTCCTTCACGCACGCACGAATCTTAGCGCGTACAAAATCGGCCAGCGTGCGGTTGGTCTCCTTATTGGTCAGGAGGTCGGCATAGCTGCCGAAAAGGAGGTTGAAGCTGCCCTTCTGCCACAGCTCTTCGTAGAGCGCCTGGCGTTGTTCGGGGGTGTCCTCGGCGCCCAAGCGCGAGGTGGTCTCGAACGGCATGCCTACGGGATGGGCGTTCATTTTCGCCCGGACTTCGTCCCAGTTTTCGCGGGCGTACTGCATTAACTCAGGCTCGAGGGGACGGTTACGCGCCGGGATGCTGTACTGCGGGGTGCGCTGGAACACCGTCAGGTGTGCGGCCTCGCGGGCGATTTCAGGAACCGCCTGTACCCCCGAGGAGCCAGTCCCGATCACGCCAACGCGTTTACCCGCAAAAGAAACAGGCTCCTGCGGCCAGCGGCCGGTGTGGTAGCACTCACCGGCAAAATCGTCGAGTCCAGGGAAGTCGGGTTTGTGGGCCGCCGAGAGGGTGCCGACTGCGCAGATCAAAAATTGAGCCGAGACCCGCGCGCCAGCGCTGGTCTCAACTGTCCAGCGCTGGACCGCTTCGTCATAACGGGCGTCGCGTATCCAGGTCTCAAGCTGGATGTCGCGGCGCAGGTCGAGCCGATCGGCGACGTGCTCAAGGTAGTCCAGTACCTGCTCTTGGCTTGGCTGGGTCTCGGCCCAGTCCCACTCCCGCACCAGCTCTTCTGAGAAGGTGTAGCAGTAGAAAGGGCTGCCCGGACCATCGACCCGTGCACCGGGGTAGCGGTTCCACCACCAGGTTCCGCCGATACCGCCAGCGCCGTCGTACACGCGCACGGACAGGCCCATTTCGCGCAGGTGGTGTAAGGCGTACATGCCGCCAACGCCCGCTCCGATGATGACGGCGTCACAGTATTCGAGCGATCCGTTTCTGTGTGGCTGTTGAGTCGTGTTCGTCATGGTGTTCCATCCTCTATTATTCTACGTCGGTTTTCAGGTCGCCTATATATATCTTATCGACTCTCCGATAGGAAGCTGTCCTGGTTACAAACTAAGCACGGCTCATTTCTGACACCGCTGTGACCGGGCATGCATGCCTATGGGAAAGTCTCACTACCTACACAGGTGACAACAGACAGGGGAGAGGTGGGCGCCCAAGACGAGCACCGGGCGATGTGTAGTCGCTGCTCGCAGACGCCATGCCCTTATGCTATTTATCTCCAGTTCTCAGTGCTTCGATTCTGAAAACAGATACCGCCTATCATTGAGGTGGAAAGGAGTAAGAAATGAAGAGAACACCTGTCACTATATCCCCCTTTTTCAAAAACCTCGGAGTTCCTCAGGGAGAGATCATAGAAGACTATACCCGAATTGTGTTTGTTACTGGCCAAGTTGCGATGGACGAAGAGACAGGAGAACCTTGTCACGTCGGTGATATGCGCGCACAGATGGCCATGGCAATAGACCATGTGGAGCGTATTCTGAAAGAAGCTGACATGGAGCTATCTGACGTTGTTCATTACTTCATATACACTACTGATGTGCCACAAACTAATGCGAATTTAGATGTGCTCACTAAAGCCTTTGGCGATTCCACTCCTACGGGTAGTGCGCTGCATGGAGTGACCGAGCTCTATGCTCCGGGGGCTATGTTTGAAATATCAGCCATCGCTATGGACTAAGATCGACCTAAGGGTTTGAGGTATTCAGGAGGCGACGTAGGGTCCACCCTGAACAGCGCCCGACGGCTCAGAGATCCCCGCGCAGCCGGCGAGACCCATCGTCAGAGCGCACTGATGTTTGACCTCGAGACCCTCTGCGCGATTGCCGCATCCGGTCTCTTGGCCGGCATTGCGGGCTATCTGATCGCGCGCAGGGCCACCGGTCGGTAGGCCATCGCGAGCTGCACGCCCGTCGTGCCCGGCTCTCCCAGAACCTTTTCCTTAGTCTGCTAAAGCTGGCCGAATTCTTTCTTCCAGAATAGCGATGTTCTGTCGATATTCAGCCGCACTCTCGTACCCTTGGGTATGGACAAGATGGGTCACGCCTACCTCCGCAAAGCCTTTCGCGTAGTCGATCGCCTTTGGTGGGTCATCGATGGGCAAGGTTTTCATGGCAACCACTTCAAGCGCCGAGCGGCCCGCCTCCTGGGCCATCTGTTGCAGCTTTTCAATATCGGGCTTGAGGGCTTCCGCCTCGACACCAGCTGGAATCCAGCCGTGACCATACTTCACTGTGCGTTCAAGGCTATGCGGTGGTGCACCCCCAACATAGATTGGGGGGCAGGCGGGACGGGGCCGAAATAAAAAGGGTTGCCCATTCGCTTCAGCTGTATCGTCACCATCAAAACACTGGCGGATAAAGGCTAAGGTTTCGTTCGTCATTGCCCCGCGCCGACTGTAGGCAACCCCGAGGGCCTGAAATTCCTCTTTCATCCAGCCCACGCCCACGCCCAAACGCAAACGCTCACCCGACAGTTCATGGACGGTTGCGGCGAGTTTTGCCGTTGGAAGCGGGGGGCGGTAGGGGAGGAGGATGACGGCCGTGCCTAAGCCGATCCGTTTTGTCGCCGAGGCGAGGAATGCGAGAGTCGCAAACGGATCGAGAACCCGTCCTTGTGAGAAATCAGGGAAGCCGCTTGGCATTTCGAGATTCGGTGGGATCGCAATATGCTCGTTAATCCAGAGCGTATCAAGTCCGGACTCATCGACCGCATGGGCACATTCGAGCATGATGTCAGCGGTCGAATGAGGACCCCAATTCCGCAAGTTCATACTTAGCTTCATATGTCTCTCCTTTCGCTGTAAAAAATCTTTACCCGACTGGGATGCCCGAGAACTCTCACGAGCCCATCTCCTTGCTCCAGCTTAGAAATTCTCCTTAAACGGGCGCACTGCGAGCTCGGTTGTCCAGACGCTACGGTCCTGATGGGCTACACGCCAGTAGGTTTCGGCAATGGCTGCCGGTGTGAGCGTGTCCTTCACAGAGAGTGACTGCAGGAATGATAAGTGGTAAACATCGCGAGGCTGCCGATCACCCCCTGATCGGAGAGTTCCTGCAGGCGGTCGACCGGATAGACGACGTTCATGTCAGCGGCAAAGCCAGCCCGGTCAAAGTTCGGGCTCAGGTGGCCGAGCTTCAGGTCGCGGGCGTCATGCGGCAAGGTCTCAAAGTGGAAATCCTCCCCCTGCCACTTGGGGCTGCCGATTCGGTGGAGCGCGGCGCTGGTCACGATCGCCACGCGCGCCTCTCGCAGCGGTGGTGGTTTCGTGAAAGCCGTTTCTTCAAATTCTGGCAGCGCTAAGGTCTTGGCAAACTCGCGCATGGCTTGGTCGTTATCGTGCATCTTTGCTCCTTTTCTTGTGCTTTTCGCTTATCACACTACTGGCCTGGGACTCGGCGGGCCAGGCCAGGGGCAGGTGTCGGAGGATTATCGCAGGATTGCAGGTTCGGCGTAATACCCGAGACCATCGGAGTGCCCGTCACCTCATACTATATGGGGTCAGACTCGACTCATGGGATTCCTTCCGCAGTACTTTCCACAATGTTTACGGACGTAGAAACATTGATTCGCAGTAAAACTGTAGTTAAGTGTTGGTTTACCAGATTCGAAAATTCGAAAGGCTCACCCACGAGAAAAACTATGGCGACTATTCAGTGCAAGTGCAGTTCCGTTCGTATCGACTTCCCCGCAAACAAAGAGCTTTTCCGACACGAATGTTGTTGCCATGATTGCATCTCGGCCCTGTGGTATGCGACTGAGCGCGGCGGCCCAGAATATCCACACAATCTCTGTGCGGACTGCTGCTGGCTGCCGAACGACTTTCGTATCATGACGGGCGAAGAGAAACTGGGTGCATTCATGAATTATGAGTCGGCTGATACCACACGTTTCTATTGCAAGGCGTGCTGGACGGTGCTGTTCGGCGACCATCCATTCTACGAGAAAAGGATTCTCGTGTCACAGGTGGCCGCGTACAAAGAATTCGAGGGCCTGACGAACGTTGTCCGGATGGAGCCGCAGGCCCGGCATTTCCTGAAGGACCTCAATGCAGAACAAATTGCGGCGTTGCCGCCCTGGCCTGGCGACCCATCGCACGTGTACCGGGGCGCTGCGGAGAATCTGCTCGCACACTTTCCCAGGATGAAAGCCGCGGGTGGCGAAGGCATCGAAATGAACGCACAGATTCTGCTGGATAAAGTCGGCGGCGCTTTCGTGCCCACGGATGAAGCGCGGTTATCGACGGGCCCGCCTTCTCTGAGGCGGCAAGTGGCCGGACGGGCAGGCGAAAGCGACTAGTATCAGCTTTGAGATGTAGCAAAGCACAACGAAAACATGTCCGAGGTTTCGTTAAACGCCCAGCCACCTAACAATAGGCGTAATGTGTGAAAGCAATCTGATGATTAGACAATCGGAGAACCGGCTATGACCTCGGAGCTTTCGGGAAAATGCGCTTGCGGAAATGTTCGCTACGAAATCCGTAGCGAACCGTTAGTCACGCAAGCTTGCCATTGCAGCGATTGTCAGCGCACTACCGGAAGCGCTTTCGTCATTCACACTATCGTATGTGAAGAAGATTTCCAGATTACGGGCGAGACGCGGATGGGGATCGGTCCCACCGGTAGTGGCGCGGGCTGTGAGCTCCATTCCTGCGTATCGTGTGGCGTTATCGTCTGGGTCCGGTATCGGTATCACAAAGTTCCAGTGATCGCCGTGCGGGCTGGAACGCTCGAGAATCCGGACGCCGTAGCACCGCAGGCACACATATTTACGAGTCGGAAGCTCCCGTGGGTATCGCTTCCCGCCGATGTGCCATCGTTCGCGGAAGGCGTAGATAGATCGCAAGTTTGGTCCCAGGAGAGTATTGAGCGCTATGAGAGCCTCCCAAGCATTGATTAAACAAAAGACATTCCTGAGCTGCTGAACGTATATAGGGTCAGACTCGAATAATGAGACTACTTTCCCTGTGGTAGAAAAAGTGCGGCGGGGAGATACGGCTTTCTGCTCTTTCCCTATGGCTGGGGTGGATACGTCGAGGCTGAGTCTGATCCTATTTTCTCATGATCGGGTAATGGAACTAGGGTTAGAAAGTAGGATCGTGTATGAGAAAGGTATATGGATGCAGATGCCTAGAAGCCTCTATCTCTGAAATTTTTTATCTTCCCTAATTTGCTTCCAAGGAATTCCATGTCATTAAGCCAAGGTCGTCATTATCTTGCCATTCCGGGTCCTTCGGTGATTCCAGACCGCGTCCTGCAGGCAATGCACCAAGCGGCACCGAATATCTATGAGGGCGCCCTCCACGAAATGGTGGACGGCATGATTCCGGATTTGAACCGGGTGGCCAAGAGTTCCGGGGAAGTCGCCATCTATATCGCTAACGGGCACGGCACCTGGGAGGCCGCCCTGACCAACACGCTCTCGCGCGGGGACAGGGTGCTTGCCCTGGCTACGGGACGCTTCGTCGTATTCTGGGCCAGCATGGCCGAACGGCTCGGGGTGGAAGTCGACCTGGTAGATTTCGGCAAATCGGCTCCGGTGGACCTGGATCAGGTAGCAGCCAAGCTGAAAGCCGATTCGAACCGTCGCTACAAAGCGATTCTGGTCGTGCAAACGGACACGGCCAGTTCGGTCAGAAATGATATCGCCGCCCTGGGCGAGTGCATCCGTTCCTCCGGGCATCCAGCCTTGTACATGATCGATGCTATGGCCAGCTTGGCCTGTGACCCCTTTGAAATGGATAGCTGGGGCGTAGACCTGATGGTGGCGGGCAGCCAGAAGGGCCTCATGACTCCGCCGGGACTGGGGTTTATGTTTTTCAACCAGCGGGTGCTCGAAGCTCGTCAGAAAGCGGACCTGGTGACTCCGTACTGGGATCTGCGTCCGCGCATCCACCCGGAGGTGTTTTATCACTACTTTTTCGGCACCGCCCCGACGCACCATCTTTTTGGACTGCGGGAAGCTTTGACCATGCTGCTGGAGGAGGAAGGACTCGAGGCAGCCTGGGACCGGCATGCGAAACTCAGCCGAGCGGTCTGGGCCGCGTTCGATGCCTGGGGAGTGGGCAGTTCCATTCGTCTCAACATCACCGACCCAAAAGACCGTTCCCACTCGGTTACTGCGGCTTCCATGGATGCCCCGCATGCCACCGAACTGAGACGCTGGACCGAAAAAAAGTCCGGGGTGACCCTGGGCATTGGGTTGGGCATGGCGGAGCCTTCCGACCCCGCCTACCATGGATTCTTCCGCGTCGCCCACATGGGTCACGTGAATGCACACATGACCTTGGGCATGCTCGCGGTGATCGACGCAGGTCTGAAAGCGCTGAACATCCCCCATGGCGAAGGGGCCATCGAAGCCGCGAGCCGTGTCGTGAGCGAAGCGTAGTTGAGAAGCTGTGGCGTGGGTCTAAACGAACGGTTGGGGCTCGTGCTTGCTCGTCATTGCCATTATGACGACAACCCCTTCTCGGGTTTGGCGTTGTCAGCGTAGACTGCGAATTTTTCCTCATCGAAAAAGAGCGGCTGAACGACACCGCCAGCCTGGTCCAGAACCGCGTGGACTTCGGGCACGGCCAGCATGTTTTCCCACACGCGGTTCAGCGTCGGGAACTCACTCGGCAGGTCAATGCCTGCCAGCAGCGCGTTTCGTATCTGAGGGACGATGAAGCAGTCGGCGTAGGTGATCGAGTCGCCGACAGAGAATTTCCCTGCACACTGCGACATGATGTGTTCGATGGCACCGAATTCACGGCGGATAAAGTGCAGCCGGAGCGGATGCTCCGTCGGAGGGGCTTTGGTCATACCCCATTCGCCGATTGCCTGGATAATAAACGGGATATTCTGATACGGCTGGGTATCGGCAGCAATAATCCACATGATGCGGCGAACCTGCGCCCGCAGCCAGGGGTCCGCAGGTAACATCGGCGGGCCATCATGGTCGAACCAGTCTTCGATCAGCTCGATGATCGGACCCGATTGCGTCATCTTTCTTCCGTCCGGCAGCAACAGTACGGGTACGCGCCCCTCCGGGTTGAACGCCTTCAGGTCCGTCGTCCCCAGCCGCTCCGTTTCGGGATCGTTTTGCGGCATGGTGTAAACCGGGATACCGCGCTCATCGGTGCCGAAACCCGTACTCACCAGGGTGACGTGCGAAGACGGTACGCCACGACACCGTAAATACAGCGTCACACGCATCGAGGCGCTGCTGGTGTGGTGGTAGTACAGGCGGAGGGGACCGTCCGTCGGGAAACGAGGTTTGGCCATGGAGTTCCTCAGCTGTATGACAGTGCCCAAGGACCGTACATGCTTTTGACACAGAGCGGCACGTACGGCGGTTTGTCGGCACATGTGTACGGTAGATGTCCTCAAGCCAGCCCGAAAAATCGGACCGAAGCATCTCCCAACAGGCCGTTGCGGGCTTCCGGTGTGTGGAGGCTCCCGGCGAGGTGAGCAAGATGCTCCATATAGTTTCCGGGGTGGTCCGGATGCGGAAAATCCGACGCCCAGCCGAATTGATGGGGGTCGAAGTCTTCGATTGTTTTTGCCCAGCCCGTTTCGTCCGGATCGCCACTCACAAAGCATTGCTGAGCGAACGTCTCCTTTGGTCGAGCGGTTCGCTTGATGCTGCGCTCGCCGACCTGGGTATCGAAGACCGCCTCCATCTTATCGAGCAAGGAGGGGACCCAACCCGCGCCTCCTTCAAAGAAGCCGACGCGCAGTCGCGGGAAGCGCTCGAACAGCCCGTACTGAAACATATCCACGAGCGCGATTTCCATTGCCACTCTGCCACCCAGGACGGACATCAGAAATTGTCCACCGTCATGCAGGATCTTCGGCTGGATTCTGGTAAACGGCCGATACTCCCGGAGCTCGCCAGACACGTGGATGCAAATCGGCACATCCAGATCCTGGGCTGCGGCATAAAAGGGGTCCCATTCCGTATCCCCCAAGGGTAATCTCCGGATATTAAAGGTCACGATCATCGCACCCTTGGCGCCTGCCTTCACTGCTGCTGTGAGATCTTCCGCGGCTACCTTGGAGTCCCCAAGAAAGCAATGCGCTATCGGCACAAGCCGGCCATTGCTCCCGGAGCAGAAGTCAATCACCCACCGATTGTAGGCCCGACACATTGCATGGGCCAACTCAATATCCGTGATGTGGGTGTTCCACAGGAGCCCGAGGGACGTGAAGATAGCGGTATATTTGAGTCCCTCAGTGTCCGCTCGGGCCAGTCGCGCCGTGGGGTTGTAGCCAGCTGGATCAGCGTCCCCCGGCCATTCCATCTTGAGTCCCTCCATCTCCGCGAGTGCCCGACCCATACCCATGATCGCTTGTACACTCTTGAGGTCATTGCCTCGGAGAAATTTCCCGTCCAGCTGGAGATGCGGCCCCTCAGCAGTCCGACCGAAGCGGAGGCCCCGATCCTTATACTTGGCTTCCATCAGGTCGCCGGTCCACAGATCAGCCGGTTCAATGATATGCCCGTCCGTGTCCATGATACCGTAGTTGCCGGTATAGAGTTCAGTTGCTGTCAATGTCATTTGAGACCCTCCTTTCCGCACGTGAGCGCGGTCCCTCGTGTGACCTTCTGTACAGTATGGTCACATTGTGACTCCCGTGTGAGGAGTCACTGTGATGTCCACTAATCACGACACACCCACTCGTACCACACGTCTCTATAGGAATCATCAGTTTCCACCCGAAATCGTCAGTTATGCCATGTGGCCGTATCACCGCTTCTCGCTCAGTTTAAAGAGAAGCTCTGAGGCCAAATTTTTCGCGATTCACGCCTTCGTTGCGGTGATGTTCCGCGATCGATAGCCGAGGAAAAAGGAAAAATAGGGGACGTTGCATGGTAATTAAGTTTATCAGAATCAGATCTCCTATGCCCCGCACGCCTCGCCTGTCGGGACAAATGCACCACCAGTCTTCCCGAGGAGAATCTGCGCGTTCATTTTCGCGCCCTCCTTCCCGGCCGCTTGAATCGCAGGGAACTGGGCCATCAAGATGTCGGCGGCGCTGTGGTAGACGTGCGACGGGTCTCCGCGCCAAGCCGGGAGCGCTGCGAACTGCTCCCCGCTGAGGTCCTTTAAGAAATGCCGCGCTTGCAGGGGCATTAACTCCGCATTGTCCAAGCCCTTGAACTCCTTGTAATTCATGACCTGCGTCACCACTAATTTCTTGGCGTAGGCGGGATGGTCGGCGAACAACACACTCCAGCAGTCCGTGCAATAAAAGCGAGTGGTGTCGGCGTTTTCGAAATTCAGAAAGGCCCCAAGCTTATCCTCGCCCGTCACGATCTTAAACTCATTTGGGAACCAACTGGTATCCAAACACTGATGGATCGGAGGGGAAGGCCCCCCGCGCTTGTTCGCGTACCACAAGGCCGCAGTGCAATCGTGGCAGCAACACTCAAACCGGAACAAATCGTTTTTGGTGAAGAACTCAATTTGCACGGTTGTGCACCTACAAGTAACAGTCGCCATATGTCAGTGTCCGGTACGCAAGATTGTTGGCAACAAGACTACTCACCCAAAAGAGGTAGTCAGGTTAAATGAGTCACTGCAGACAAAATCTAGTGGATGTGCGGCACGATGTGTGAGGTAAACAGATCGAGCGATCTTTGGCTTTCCGCCGGACTCAATGAGCCCCAGGCGAACGAACCGACGAAATAATTGATCCCACTCTCCGAGACCAATCGTTGGATTTGATCACGGACTGTGTCGACCGATCCGATCAGTATCGTTTCTCCCGCGAGGCAGAGGTCCCACGCAAAAAAATTGTCGTAGGCGTGATCATTGTGCTGATGCCACAGCTGCATGATTGAGTTATACCAATCATCGTACGCCGGCTTCGCCACCGCAAAGGCTTGTGCGTCGGTTTCCGCCACATAGATTTGGCGCATTGCGCCCAGCTTCAGCCTGTCGGTGCCGCCATTGCCGCTGTCAGCGGCGACTGCTCGATATCGAGCCATGAGATTCGTGATGAGCGACGGGGGGCCGAGGCTCATGAAGTGCATTCCCTCACGCGCGGCAAATTCGACCCCGGCTTCACTGAACGATGGATACCAGAGCGGCGGATACGGGTCCTGGAACGGTTTGAGAGTCATGGGCACATCTCGAAACTCGAAATGTTTCCCGGCGTAATTCAGCACCTCGTTGCACATACCCTGACGGAATATCTCAAGGACTTCGGTGAAGATTTCCCGGGTCTTTTCCGGATCAACACTGTAGGTAGCGATTTCGTACGGTGACACGCCACGGCTGATGCCGAGTTCCATGCGCCCGTTTGAAAGGTGGTCCAGCATGCAGACTTCCTCTATGAGGCGCAGGGGATGATACATCGGCAACAAATACGCCATGGGGCTGAAGCGGATATGCGTGGTCCTCTGCGCGAGCGCCGCGAAGAACACCGATGGAGAGGGCGCCATACCGAGCGGGGTCGAATGGTGTTCCGCCAGATGATAGCCGTAAAAACTGGCTTTGTCCGCCGATTCGATCAGTTTGAGACGTGACTCGTAAAGATCACCGACCGAATTTGGGCCGCGATCAACCCAGTCGAACATCCCGAATTCGATTTTTGCCGACATCGCCGATCTCCTTTTCCGCCCAGAACTTCATATCGTCTGGAAGGGATCACTCGGTGTCCTCGCACGTTGACTTGGTATCAGGCGGCCTGCTGTTGGGCGTCCAACACCGCTTTGAAGTCCGCGGTGTGTAATGTCGCTGTCACGTTCGAATCGGCGTCGAGCATATCGAACAAGGCGTCGCTCTCGCCGCGCACGCTGTAATACAAAACGCAGCCGTTGGGACCGCCGCCTTCATCATGGGCATCCCGCCCCGTGCCGAAGGTATACTGGCCCACCGGGCGCACCTCTCTGACACTCCCGTCGGGTTCATAAATCACATGATCCCCTTCAACGACAAAGGTATTGGTATCGGCGAGATGCCGATGTAACAAGACCTTTTCATTCGGGTCAAATTTGATCAGCAAGTCGACGCGGTTCCGGGCTTCATCGATGAAGAAGATCGAAACCAGCATGTGTTTGAAACCCTCGAGTTCACCCCACTGAATGTTCTGATCATCGAACTGACGGGGGGTCATTGGGGATGCAGCGGTTGTCATAGTGTATGCTCCTTCCATCTTAATTGACGTCTGACTGACCTTAGCTGGACGCAACAAACTCGACTAAAACCCGGCACTCAATCGATTCGCGTGCGAGTGTGGAAGCATCCGAGTCGGCGAGGCGAAAAGAGGTATGCGCGGTATTGGGCGGGCATTGTTCGGCGGTGCACGCCCCGAGTTCGGACGCAGAGTCGAACACTTTAAAAATTAACGCCTCGTTATGACGCATTTCGCTATAGTAGATCCAACGATGCTCGGGATTTCGCAGTACAGAGGCAGTTTCACCCACGCGATCGGGATAAATATACTGACTGCTGAGGAAGTCCTCCGGACGGGCAGATTGAGCATCGAGTACTGCGAGTGGGTAATCCAAGACCGGGTAGTCCTTGCGGAAATGCCGCCAGACATTAAAGAGCCCAAACCGTCCGGACACGATTTCTTCCGCCTCGCGCTCCGTTAGTGGCGGTTTGGGCAAGGTCAAACTACCGCCCGCCGCTTTCGCTTGAGACAATAAGCGCACCCGATTTTTCGCCGAAGCACTCGTGTTGTCGTTGTGCGCCGTACTCGCATAGCCGCCGACGTTCTCGCCGTTGGTCTCTTTTTCTGCTTTGGCTTTTCGGACCCTTGAGCGAATCGTGTGGTCGAAAACAATCGCGCGTTTCACCGCATCGGCACCGCCCAGCGCTTCAGTGACGAGGCGACGAATTTCGGGGTAATACGTATGCACGATCTTCTCGGAGTCCAAGCCATTGTTCTGTAAATCGAGGGCGGTGTCGAAATCCACGGCCAGACAATAGCCATTTCTCATTAACGAGGGGGGCGGTGACAACGTCCGGCCGTCGTGCACCTCAACGGTAAACGGTTGTGATTCACCATTCTTGCGCCGCGTCACCCCGGCCGGCAGTTGTTTAAAACTATTGTCATACGCGTAGCGCTGGCTGCCATCCGCGTTCGGGATGGCATAATTGATCTGTGCTGTCGTCATCCTTGCGCCCCTCAAAAATGTATTCTCATCTTCATCTACCACAAGTCAGGACAAGAATCAGCGGTATCACCGCTTCAGCCTCAGCTTATGCCAGTGCTTCCAATAACGCCTTCGCCTTTCGACTTGTGACACACCCGCCAACCTGCTAAGGCCGTGGGCAAAAGGAGGGTTCTCTTATGCCGGTTTCAACTCCCTTTACGGGTGGGTGCGCGTGTGGCGCGATTCGGTATGAATGTTCGGCCGAGCCTATGATGTCTCTCAATTGTCACTGTCGCGACTGCCAACGCGCCACGGGCAGCGCCTACAATACCGTCGTTGGTGTTCCTGCCGCCAAGGTGCAGTTCACCCAAGGGAGTCCCCAATACTATGAGACGTCTGGGGAGCGCGGGACCTCGGTCCGCCATGGCTTCTGTCCGATGTGCGGCTCTCCGCTGGTCGCCCTCCCGTCGGCGTATCCCGTTATGATGTCCCTCCGCGCCAGTAGCTTGGATGATCCGAGTTGGGTTCGGCCTGCCGCCGACATTTGGACGGCCAGTGCCCAACCGTGGGATACGATGAACCCCGCGATTCCGAAGTTTGAGACCCAGCCAACAGAGGAGGAATTTCAGTCCATCCTAGCCTGACGGGGCAGCGCGCCTCCTCACTGACGCCCTTGAGCAGGTTGTTCCGGATCTTTCGCTCAATTTCGTTCCGATGAGATCCCGCTCACTGGTTTTGGTTGGGCTTGAGTATGAATTTTCCGTGCTGAAGCGGCGCGCACTACGTTCGGCGTCGTTATTGAGCGCGGTTTCTGGGCGGACACTATCCCCGCAATGAGCGAAAGAACGTCCGTATGTCCTCAGTAAGCGCCTGTGGCTCTTCCATCGGCGCAAAGTGCCCGCCAGGTTTCATCATCGTCCAATGTTGAAGGTTGTAATAACGCTCGGCCCAGCTCCGTGGCATGAAGAACGCCTCTTCTGAAAACACGCCAACCCCGGCCGGGGCCTCGACCACCGGGGTCCGATCATGCGCTGGCTGCCACTGGTTGTGTGTACACTCATAATAGTAGCGGGCCGAGGTTCCATACGACTGGGTGAACCAGTAGATACTGATCCCCGTCAGCAGGTCATCCTTGCTGAAGCGGCTCTCGACATTGTCGCCGCAATCGCTCCAGCTGCGGCGTTTCTCCAGGAGCCAGGCGCATAACCCGGCGGGCGAGTCGTTCATTGCGTAGGCAATAGTCTGGGGTCTCGTCGATTGAATGGCCGAATAGCCACTTCCGTCCGTGAAAAAATCCTGGTTTCGTTCGTACCAACCGGCTTCATCTGCGGAAAACTCTGATTCTTCGGGTAATGTGCTGAGCGGCACGTTGAAGAGCGTGAGCGGCGCCATCAAAAGTAGGTACACGCCGAGCATGTGCTCGGCGTATTTATGTCCCAGTTGGGCAGTTGTGAGCGAACCCCAGTCTCCGCCGCCGCCGGCAAATTTGTCGTAACCCAGCACCTCGCGCATGAGTGAGACCCACAGATCAGCAGAGCGCCAGAAATTGAACCCGGTCGTCGTCAGTGGTGTCGAAAAACCAAAGCCTGGCAGGGACGGCACGATGACATCAAATGAATCTGCGGGATCGCCACCGTAGGTAGCGGGATCAGTGAGCGGACCGATAACTTTGTGCCAATCCCAGAACGTCCAAGGCCAGCCATGGCTTAATATCAGCGGCGTCGGGTTCGGGCCCTTGCCTTTTTCATAGATGAAGTGGATAGGAACGCCGTCAATCGTCGTTTTGTAGTTCGAAAACTGGTTGATCGCAGCTTCTTGTGTGCGCCAGTCGAAATCTGTCGCCCAATAGTCCAGCAGTTCCTGCAAATAGGCCCCATTCGTGCCGAAGCGCCAATCATCGTTCGCGAACTCCGGCGCCAGTCGAGTCCGTTGCAGACGCTCGCGAAGATCTACGAGAGCCGTTTCCGGAATGTCGACCGTGAAAGGTTCGTACGTCGTCAATTTGTCCCTCTAGGGTGCAGTGAATATCTCGAACCAGAAAGTCTGTCAGCGCGGGCGAGTGGGGGCTGCGCGTTGGCAACCGGACTCACCCGCCGGATAAAAGATTGCTACGTCCCTGATATCCCCGACGCAGCGAGGAGAGCGCTGCGTCGGGTTGTCTGCTTAGAAGAAGATATAGGATCGAACCACCACGTTCTTGCGGCAGGGGGCGTCCTCGGGCGCGGTCGGGTCGACGCAGGCGGAGTGGAATGACCAACGCGAGACGGAGCCGTCGGTCACCGAGTCATAACACTTGAGCATCGACACCTCGGTCGACGTCTGCTGCGGAAGCCAGTACCACTCGTGGTTGGGGCGGTAGGTGAAGCGGGTCGTCTCACCCACCCGGTCGTCGTAGATGCGGTAGTTGGTGATGTACGGCTGGTCCGCGAACGACGGCCAGGCGCAGAGTACAAATGGATTCTGTTGCACGGTCTCCATCGGCTTGGCCAGGTTGATCGACATAAACCGCCGCGACATCTTGGCGTCCGCCTCCGCCTCGGTGTAGTGCTGCTGACGCCCGAAGTTGCGCAGGTTCTTCGTCAGCAGCTCACGGCAGCGTACCCGCCCGCTGTTGTCGTTCAGGTCGTTGTGGACGATGTTGGCGTAGAAGGTGTTGACCCCCGGATTCTTGTTGTCCTGGTCTTCCTTGACAGGACCCTTGTAATCCTTGTCAAACACGTCGTGGTTGTACACCAGCGCATCGGTCGCACCGGGGAAGAAATCGAGCAGGAGTTGCTCGATCTCCGGGTAGAACACACGCTCCACCTCGGCGGCGTCGTAGAAGTTCTGGCATTTCGACTCGCAGTGGGCGAGTGAGACGCCGAGTTTGTCCATGCACTCGGGGCTGGTGGGCGAAAGACCGGGATAGTACTGCGCCATGCGGCGCGCGTCACGCAGGATTTGCGGAAAATAGAGACCTCGCCGCCCGATCTCCTGCTCTTCCTTGCGAAACATCTTTACCATGTCCGCGCGCGCCGGGTCCCGCCAGATAGCGTTGGACGAAACGACCGAATAGGACGGCTGCTCGTGGACCGTGTAGCGCAGCGGCAGTGCGACGCCGCCTTCTGGAGCTTCGATGTTGTTCGCCCGAATATAGTCCAGGCACTCGTCGTAGCTCCGAAAGCCGAGGCCCCACCGGGTCTCGATCGGGCCGGGCGGGGCGTTCTCGATCATGTCGATGACCGCCTGTCCTTCACCCTCGGCAACCTGGCGGAGCGCCGCCTCCATCGCCGCAGCGGTGCCCGCATCCCCGTCCTGATCGAACGACATGTAGGATAAACCGCCGTTCGCCGCGATGGGTGCTGGCTGCCCGACGGTGAGCTGGAAGGGAGGTACATAGGCCGATGAATCTCTCTCCGTAACCCCCACAATATTGTTCTCGATGGTATTGAGCCCCATAACATGTCCTCCAGTTAAAGATAGCCAATCGTGTCACACAGGGTTTGTCTTGGCAAGAGCCTATATTTCCTGGTCATACGAACATAATTGTTTATTGAGCGTTCAAGATTGCAGGAAACGTGTTGTTGAGAAACTCCAAATAGGAGGCGAAGTCCCGGTTAATCAGGTCGGGCGTCAATTGATAGTCAGCCGGGTCATAGGTGAACGCGCCTAATTTGTGGATAGGATTCGCCGCCTCCCAGTTGCGTATGTTTTGCAATGCCTCCTCACGCAAAGGCATGCCACAGAATTCATACACCGTGGTGGCGACGTCCTCACTGGGCCCGGTGACTTCATCATAGGGAATGTCCAGAATCTTGATGTCTGGCCGGCTTTGCCTGTTCTTCAGATGTTCCTCCATTCCCATCGCGAGCCCCATTCTGAGCGTTTCATACTCCGGTGGCTTGTCGGAAAACGGGGCGTGAAAGGTATCCAGTAAGCGGCACAGGCTCGGGAGAGTCTTGTGCGGAGTGCGATGGGTCATGAGCAGGCGGGCATCCGGAAAGACATCCACAATAAACGGTTCAAGTCCGCACCACAGTGGGCTTTTTAAGACCCAGGGTTTGTTTTTACCCGATTGCCATTGCAGGTATTTCAGCATATCGCGCAGGTATTCTACGGTAGTGGTCGGGTTCTGGGTGGCCAACCACTGCATATAACTGCTCATCGTATTGAACGCGATAAAGACACCGCTGACCAGGCTATGTTCGAGTACGAGACTTTCCTCCTCCGGTTCGAAGGTTTGAAAACGGTGCCCTAACTTGGCATCCGGTGACATGCTATCGAACCAGCGGATAAATGCGTCCGCTTCCTCAATCCGGGGTTGCGGGGACTCCGTTATGGACCCGGTGAGCAGCGACGGGTGATACGTCTGCCAGAAGGGGAGATAGTGAAAATCCCCGGAGGCGGCCAGGAGCTTCTGTATTTTTGTGGTGCCGCTTCTCAGCTGGCCGTAGACAAAGGTCGGATTGTGAATCTCGATCTCGGCAATTTCCGGATGCTGGGCAAAGTCCCGCTGCATCCGCAACCGGTTACAGAGCAGACGCAATAATTTTTTTTCAATGGCGACCGCGCCCCGTTCGTGCAGGCAGGCATCGGTATTATACGCGGCGTGTAAAACCCGGAACGGTTCCACGGCCGCCTCGTCGATAATATCGATCCCGGTCATCTCGCGCGCCTGGGCCAGCATGTGATCCGCGGACATCTGCAACAGAAATGGTTTTCCTTCTTGACTCATAACAGGGCTCTCTTGGTCTGGACGGCTTGCTCTTATGATATGCAACCGGGGAACAACTCGGCGGCGGGCATATGGTGGAGGTGAGATACCCCGCTGAAAATGACCTGTCAACGGCCATCATCGCCTCCGAGGCTTGCGTCTCGGAGGCGATGAAGCTTAGTCCAAGGCGTAGATCGTGCCCGAGAGCGACCGCGTCGCCAAATCCCACACTTCGACGAAGAAAAGGCACTTCCCGTCTGCGGCCATGTTGATCGCCTTCACTTCCCACTGGCGGTGCCCGCTCTTACGCCACACCCCCGTGACGACTTGGGGCACCACGCTGCCATCCGGACGAAAATCCTGAACCCGGCCCGTCAGTGGGCCCGTTTCTTCCGCCGGACCCACCGCCGGACCGAACGTTGCCGTATACAGGTAGGTGCCGAACGGTCCGGCTTCTCCCTCGGCATTCATAATGGAGCCTGCCTCCGTCAGCGTCACCGACGTGACCTTCCCGGTGTAGTCTGAAATCTTCTCTCCAATTGCACTCATTATTCTGTTCCTTTCCGCTGCCGGTCGTCCCAGGGCCAGCCTGCAGCCCCTCCGCTGATTCTCCCCAGGGGGCTTTCCCCCTTATACCCTTACAGAGTCGGCTCTTGGCAAGCCACCGCAAATTGCACCCCGGAGCAGTCTCGAGTAGGCTGGGGGCGCTGTCTGGACGAGCAGGGAGGGAAGGCATGTCAAACGAGCCCGAGAAGCTGTGGGACTATGACGCGGTGGCCATTGGTCAAACCGGAACCGAGACCACGGTCAGCATCACCACGGACACGCTGCGCGAGTACGCCCGGGCCACCCAACACGCCCGCGGGGCGGAACTGGAGCAGACCAACGATGCGACACACCCGGCCGCAGTCCTGGCCATGCCCAGCATGGTGTTGGCCTACGCGCCGTTGCTGCGCTACGACCTGGCGGAGCACAACGGGTTTGTCGCGCTCGAAGACTCCAAGACCGCACGTCGCCAGACGCCGTTTGCCAAGTGCGACATGCGGTGGCATGCGCCGGTCGTAGTCGGCGATTGCATCACCGCCACCCGTCGGGTCCTGGACAAGTATGAACGCCGCGGCAGCAAGTTTGTGACCTTTCGCGTGGAAGCGGTCAACCAACGCGGGGTCCTGGTCGCCGACTACGATTACACCTGCATCTTCGCCTATGCCCAGGGACAGAAGACTGTACCTGCCTCGGGGGAGGCCGAGACAGGGGGAACGGCAGTCAAGCCCGGGCAGCCTGTGGCCGAAGCGCGTCGGGTCCTGACGGCCGAGCACGCCACGGTGGGCAGCACGCTGCCGACGCTCCGGGTCACGGAGAGCCAGGACACGATTCTGGGCTATAACGATATCCAGTTGGCGGGTCGGCTCATGACGAGCAATATCCACACGGATGAGGAGTTTGCACGCCAAAACATTTTTGGTGGGGCCGTCAACGCCGGGCCGGCCACCCTGTCCTACGTGGAGCAGATGCTCAGCCTGTCGTTTCCGCTGTCCGCGTTTTACTCCGGCGGCCGCTTGCTCATGCGCGCGATCGAGCCGTTTCGGGTCGGGCATGTGGTCACCCTGCAGGGCGAGGTGACGGCGGCACAGGCCATGGGAGATCACTGTCGGGTCGGCTGTACCGTGCGCGGTACCAATCAACTGGGCTCACTCGTGTGCCTGGCCGAGGCCACCTTGAATCTCTCTCTTCCGGAGGAGTAGGGCAACGTTCGTATGCAAAAAGAATTTGGAGACGCATTTGCGTCGATTGAGGATACGACCTTTACGGCAAAATACCGTGCCAGGTGCCACTGTCAGGCCGTCCGATACGAAGTCAGCGCAGATCCGGTTGACGCGAAAATCTGTCACTGCGTGGTCTGCCAGACGCTGCACGGCGCGCCAATGCAGTGGGCCGCCATTTTTCACAAACGCCACGTGCGCATCACGCACGGCATCACTCAGCTCCGCTTCTACAATAGCGAGCGGCAGCAGTACGAGCGCACTCTCCCCTGCAAAGTCAGCTGTGCCGGGTGTGGAACGCTGATTGCGGATGAGGGCCGCAAGATGTGGCTGGCGTTTCCCTCCCTGTTTGATTTCGGGCGTCCGCCCCAGGTGCCAGCGAGCTTTAAACCCACGTGTCATATTTTCTATGGGATGCGGGTCATGGATATGCACGATGATCTGCCGAAGTGGTCGGGCCATAAGAACAAGTCCGTCCTCTTGTAATCAGGAGAGTTGAGGACCATCTTCAGCAAAAAGCGGATTCCTGGTAGGAATGCGCCAACAGCATTATTATGAGCTGCACGAGCCCGAAAACCTTTGCCGTTTTCCTCTTAATCATAAGATGCGGAAATGTGCGGCGAGCGTGAGCATGGAAGAGGAGAATCCGTGATGGCAGCAAAAATCGAATTCGGGATGTTCGACTGGGTTGATCGCGGCCCAAATTCGGTCGGTGATCTTTACGAGTCACGTCTCAAACTGATCGAATCGGCGGACAAAGCCAGTTTTTACGGCTATCATCTGGCGGAACACCATTCGACCCCGCTCGGTATGGCGCCCTCTCCATCGGTGTTCTTCGCGGCGCTCGCGCAGAGGACCACGCATATCCGCTTCAGCCCCATGGCGTATTTGTTGCCGATGTATCATCCCCTGCGCCTCATAGAGGAAGTCTGCATGCTGGACCACCTTTCAAACGGGCGCATGGAACTCGGCATCAGCCGTGGCGTGTCACCGTACGAAATCGCTACCTACAGTGTTGATCCGGAAAAGACCCGGGAAATCTTCACCGAAGTCCTTGAGATATTCCGTCAGGGTATGTGCAACGAGGTGCTGAATTACGCCGGGAAACATTTCGAGTTTCGAGATGTGCCCATGACTCTCAAACCGTTCCAGGACCCGTATCCGCCGCTCTGGTATCCATCGTTCAGTGAAGCCGGGGTCGAATTTGCCGCGCGTGAGGGAATGCACTTCATGAGCCTCGGCCCCCCGTCGCTCATCACGAATCTCATGGCTCGATATCGAGCAGTCGCCGCTGACAGCGGCAATGGCGGCACCGACAGGCTGAAGCTGGGCGCAATGCGCCAAATCTATGTGGCGGAAACCGACGCACAAGCCTTTGCGGTGGCGAAGCCGGCGTACGATGATTGGTATAACTCAATCATGCAGCTGTGGCATCAGCACAATGATCACGCCTACGACAATTTTTTTGCGTGGGACCTCTGCCTCGCGGGAGAAACGATACTGATCGGATCGGTCGACACAGTCCGTGATCAAATCCAACGATTGGTCTCGGAGAGTGGGATCAATTATTTCGTCGGTTCGTTCGCCTGGGGCTCATTGAGTCCGGCGGAAAGCCAAAGATCGCTCGATCTGTTTACAGCGCACATCGTGCCGCATATCCACTAGTCGACGCGACTTTGACGCACAGCACGACGGATGAGCGCGGACAGCCACGGTAAATCTGCCGATTTAATGACCGCCGCCGAACGCGCAGCCCTGCCGCCTGTCGCGCATCCGGTCGTCCGCATCCATGAAGAGACGGGCAGAAAGTCGCTCTTTGTCGGCCGGCATGCCAGCCACATTGTGGGAGAAGATGTTGAACGCAGTCGTTCACTGCTGGGTGAACTGACGCAAAGCGCGTGTCAGCCGCCGCGTATTTTTACCCACCGGTGGCAGGTCGGTGACCTGGTGATCTGGGATAACCGCTGCGTCCTGCATCGTGGTCGTCCATGGCCCACTGATGAGCCAAGAATTCTCTTTCGGACGACAGTTGCGTGCGATGACCCGGACAATGAGTGGCAGCTGAGCCGATAACGTCAGGAGTTCGTCGCACGGCTCGGCAAGCGCGCTATCGTTTTCCCCGAGCATTTCTCACCTAGGGGAACAGGCGGACTTTGGGTCCGAGCTGTCGGGCCTGTTTGCCACACAGAAAGGCCAGAGCACGAATCAGATACCGACGGGTCTCGGGCGGTTCAATAATATCATCAACCCCAAATGCGGCCGCGGCTTCGTAGACCGACCCCTGGCGACTGTACTTGGCCTCCAGTTCAGCCTGCAGCTGGTCCGGGTCGCGCGCTTCTTGCAGCTCTCGGCTGTGGACCGTATAGACGGCCGAGGTCGGACCAGTGCCGGTCACGATCGCGAGCGGCCAGGCAATTTGTAGATCGGGCGAATACGGGCTCCCGCGTCCACCCATGGCCCACATCGCCGCGCCATGCGCCTTGCGCAGAATGAGAGTGATCTTAGGGGTGCTTGCCCGCTCCACCGCATCAATCAGCGTACCGCCCCAGTAGAGCATATTGCTGGTCTCGGCCTGTTGGCCAATGAGAAAGCCTGGTTGGTCCTGCAGAAAAACGAGCGGAATGTGAAACGAGTCACAGACTGCAATAAAACGGCGGACCTTGGCCGCTGACGCCCAGTCCAGGGCCCCGGCCTGGTAGTCCGGCTGACTGGCCACAATCCCAACCACGCGCCCGTCAAGACGGGCCAGGCAGGTCATGACGCTTTGGCCGAAGTCTGGCTTGTAGGCAAAGGTCTGGCCGTGGTCAACAAGAGCGGCGATCACCCGGGCGACGTCGTACGGCTTGCGGAGACGAGTCGGGACGATATCGAGCAGTTCAGGGCACAGACGGTTGGGGTCATCGGTGGAGGGTTCGCGCGGAGGCAGCTCCCAGCAGTTTTGAGGTAGAAAGGTGAGAAAGGTCCGGATAGCGGCAATACACTCCTGCTCATTCGATGAGACCCGATCAACAAACCCGGTTGTCCGGGCGTGCATATCAGGGCCGGCCAGGCGGTCGATATCGACCTCTTCGCCAAGCCCGCCCCGGACCAGGGTCGGTCCGGACCAGCCGACAAAGCCGGAACCTTTGACCATCAGCGTAAAATCGGCGTACAGCCCATCAATGGGTGGCCGGCCAAAACAGGCACCCAGCATGGCGGCGACCTGAGGAATTCTCCCTACGCAATCGGTGACCTCTCGAAAGGCCGGCACTTGGGTCATCTGGCGGGCCTGCATCGAGTCCTGGAAGCGGATGGCAGAGCCTTCATAGAGACCAATGAAAGGATAGCCCTGTTCCAGGGCCAAGCGGCGCAGGCGAAAGCGTTTCGCAATATTTTTCAGGCTGGCCGCTCCTCCCACCAAGGTGCCGTCGTCAGCCACCACACATACATGGCGGCCGTGTATCGTGCCCCAGCCCGTTACCACTCCGTCGGCCGGGAGGTGCTGGGCGGGTTTCCCAGGTGTGTCCACGCTGCCTTCGGCCAGCAGTCCAATTTCGTGGAAGCTGTCCTCGTCCAGGAGTAAGGTCAGCCGTTCACGGGCGGTCAGCTTCCCCCGCCTATGCGCCCGAGCGATGGCCTCGGGACCGCCCTGGCTCCGGGCTTCAGTCTTTCGGTGCCGGAGCTGTGCGATATAATCGTCCCAACCTTGTGCGGGCATTCGTGTTTCCTAGGTCTGAAAAAACAACGAATCGTGCTCTGGCGTCGCCGGCTTAGCCCACGGCCAGCGTACTGGGGGCGACGACCAGGACCAGTCCCAGGCCGATCAGGCCAACGCCCGTGCCTTTCCCCAGTGCCACCCCGTAGGGAAGAATTTTCTCCATAAAAATAATCAGGGTCAAAACACCCATCCACACCAGGTTCATGGTGCCGACAACGAACAGCACGGCCATCAGACTCCAGCAACACCCCAGGCAGTAGGCGCCGTGGTGAAGGCCCATCCGAAACGCCCCCCAATATCCGTCTCGCCAACTATTGAGCAGGAAGCCGAGAGGGGAGCGACATTTCGACAGGCAGACGTATTTGAGCGGGCTGAGCTGATACAGGCCGGCGATGATAAGAGTCAGCCCACCGATAACAGAGCCATGCGTTCGCAGGCCAAGAAAGGTGTCGGGCAGGGACTGGATGGCGATGTCCCCGGCATAGGCCACCCCGCCGGTCAGGGTCCACAGTACGGCATACCCGGCGATAAAGAGCCAAGCCGGAGCAAAGGGAGCAGCCTGCTCTCGTTTTTGGCGCGTTACGGTAGCGAACAGCACGGCCGTTGGCGCGACGGACGGGAACATCATGGCCACCATCATGACCCCCCAGAGGGCAATGTACAGGACGGCATTAGAGACCGAGAATGGCAGGCCCATAGTCATACTCATGGTCGTCAGGCCGAGCCCCATCCCGCCGGCCTGACGCACGGTGGCAATCCAGGCCAGCACGGACAGCAGCACGAGGGCGGTGACGATGATGGTCTTATCTCGTAAGGTCATGGCCAGCAGTCTCTTCCCTCACCGCAGCCCTTTTCCAACGGGGAAGGGGCTATGGGTCGGGGGCTGAACGCACGGTCCAGCCCCGTGAAAACAGGCTAATTCTGCCAGCTAAACGGCGCAAAATGGCCGTTGGTATTACTGACGTCCCAGGCCAGATTGTGGTCGGTGTAGCGATACGCGTTGGATTTGGCCAGCGACAGCTTGGGCGAAACCGGGTGATTGGCGTTGGTGACCCAGAGCGGCTCACTGCCGTCCCGACCGGTCAGGGCCTCAATGTCGATCTCCAGCACGTCCGGAATCGTCAGCCGCCGGTTGTTGGCGTCCACGGTAAACGCAATGGGAGCGGTCTTGATCCCCAGAAAATTACTGATCAGCCCCGAGACCAGCTGCATGGGTCCACCCGCCTGACCGGAGAAAATATTGCTCAGCCCCTCTTGCTGGTCTGTGGAGGCCTGGTCGTCCACGTACAGGGCCGCAGTCCAGTTGCCGTCCCCCATCTTGCCCGGACCGGGAAAGGACACCACGAGCACAGTGTTCAGACCGCCGAGGCCCGTCTGGCCATAGCTCCCCTGATTGACATGAAACGCCAGGGCCGCGTCACACCGCCCACGAGGGGGCGGATTCTGGATCAAACAGGCACAGACCGTGTCGCAATTGCACGATTCAAAATAATCACCCTCAATTTTCCATTTTTCGGCCATATGTCCCTCCTTTGCAGCAGTCAGTTCATCTTGTGGGTATTGACCATCTCTTGAGCCTAGGCTTCGATTGTTCCACTAGGGTATGGGCGCGGTCAAGCACTTGCGGACCTTTCCGTACGCGTCACAAGGAGGGACTCTCATGGCAGGCAGTATTCGTGCCCAAGATCTCAAAGCGCTCCTGGACAGCCAGGCGCTGTATGCGGTTATTGATGTCCGGGACTGGGGAGAATTTTCCCTGGGCCAGATTCCTGGCACCAACTGCATCCCGCGCGGATCATTAGAAAAATATATTTCGGTGTTAGTCCCTCAGACTGATATCCATACGGTTCTGTACTGCGATACCGGCCAACGCTCGACTCGGGCGGCCCTCAGCCTGGAAACCCTGGGCTATACCACTGTGTCGGTCCTGGACGGCGGTCTCACGGCTTGGACAGCGGCTGGCTATGAGACCATGCACGGCTGGAGTTTACGGGGCAAAGTCTATGGCGAGCGTCTCCAGGTCGAAGAGGACATCCCCGAGATGACGGCCGAAGAGCTCCATGCGCGCCTTCAGCAAGGCGAACCGCTGTATATCTTTGATACCCGTACCGAGCCGGAATTCAAGGCGGCGCATTTGCCGGGCGCGTATTGTGCCCCAGGTGGGCAGTTAGCCCTGATCGCGCCCGAGGTTGTACCGGACAAAGGCCGGACGATTGTCACCAACTGTGCCGGCCGCACGCGCAGCTTGCTGGGAGCGCATACTTTACGGCGGATGGGTTTTACCGCCGTCTACGCGCTGAAAGGTGGCACCGGGGCTTGGCGCATTGCCGGCTACACCGAGGAACTTGAGAAAGGCGACGGCGTCCCCGTGCCTCGACTTTCTGAGACTGGTATCTCAGCCTGCAAACAGTTTGCCGAGCAGGTGGCCAGAGAGGACGGCATTGCCAGCATCACCCCTCAAGACCTCCGCGCTCGGCAGGAAAAGGGCGAGTTACTCTACTTGCTCGACGTGCGTTTGCTTAGCGAGTATCGGGCCGGCCATATTCCCGGTACCCATTTTTGTCCCGCGACTCAGATCGCCCTCCTGGTCGAGAGTTTGGTCGGAGTGAAGAACGCACCGATTATCACCATGTGTGCCGGCCGCGCCCGGGCGATTCTCGCCGCGTCTGTACTCAAGGGAGCCGGCTATCCAGACGTGAGTGTCCTGGACGGCGGCACGACCGCCTGGAAGGCATCCGGGTTTGATCTTGAGACTGGCGACCCCCAAGAGATTGATTTTGGCCAGCCCGTATGGATGGCACGGCTGCTGCAGGGATTACCGGCTGGGGTAAAGCCCCTGGCCCTACCGACCCCTGGCCTGGCTGAAGCTCGTGCGCAGGCCGAACTCCTCACCCCGCAGGCCTTGCAGACTCAGCTCGATGCCGGCCAGCGGCCTGCGCTGCTCGACGTGCGGAGTCTGGGCGATTTCGCCACCGCTCATGTGCCGGGCGCACGCTGGCTCTCGCGGGGCAAGCTCGACCTCCAGATTGAACACGAAGTACCGGATAAAACGATCCTGGTGGTTCTGATGTGCCGCAAGGGGAATCTCTCGCCCTTATCCGTCCCCACCTTAAAAGCCATGGGCTATACACGCGTCGCAGTATTGCAGGGTGGATTTGACGCCTGGCAGGCTGCCGGGCTGCCGACTGAGCAAGGCTTAGGCGATTTATCCAGCAATGCTGAATTAGAGCAGCTGGCGATTGAAGAAGTCGGTTTATTCGGCAGCGGCCCGTATGGCTTCAGCCACGAACGTATGGCCAAATATCTGCGCGATGAGGAGGCGTTAGGTCAGAAATACCAGCGCAAGCGGCCCTAGAGGGTGTTTAGAAAAGGGAGAATATGTATCATTGCGAGGCGCCGAAGGTGACGATAGAAAAACGGGAGCCCTAAAATAAAGCTCTGCCCCGGGCGCATGCAAAGCAGAGGCGGGTCCGGGGCGTACTTGTTCAGTGTAAGCGGAGAACAATCATTGGCCAAGGATGTTCCCTATACACCTACCATCCTCGCAGCTTTGGAAGGTACTGTTTCAACGGAGCGCTTATCTCCATACCGGGACGCAACCGCAGGGTCTAGGCCGGAGTCAACTCAAAGCGTTTGACCTTGATCTTCCCGGCCTGCTTTTGCACCTGCCATAGATCATACTGCATTTGCTGCCGCAGCCAGCTTTCCGCACTCCCACCAAAAGCCTTTTCTAATCGAACGGCCATACTCGGAGAAATGCTACTATGGCCGTTCAGCAGTTCAGACAAGGCTTTCCGCGAGACCCCCAGACCTTCCGCCGCCGCCGTCACCGTCAGGCCCAAAGGTTCCAAGCACAGTTCCCGGATCGTTTCGCCAGGATGAGGAGGATTATGCATTGCCATGGTCTTTTACTCCTAGTGATAATCGATCAAATCGACGTCGCCGGGGGCGTCAGCTTCAAAGCGAAACACCACCCGCCAGTTCCCTGATACCTCGACCGCCCAGAATCCGACCCACTCCCCCTTGAGCGGGTGGAGCCGTAACCCCGGATGGTCCATATCCTGGGGCCGTGTACTGGCGTCCAATCGCGCCAGGATGGCCCGCAAACGTTTCACCCATTGGGGATTCAGTCCGGCAGTCTTACCCGTCCGGTAGAGCTGCCGTAATCCCTTATGGCGAAAGCTGCGAATCATAGCTGAATGTAACCCGCCACGTATCAGGTGTCAAAAGAAAGGGGCGAACAGGCGGTTTGCCCCTTGTCCAATCCAGGCTATGTTCGCGTCTCACTGATCGGCGTAGAAGAAACCCTACAGATGGACACATCGGCCCTGGAGTGATGTATGCCTCCCCCGCTGTTGTTTTCGGCGTTCGTCATGAACACGGCATCTCATATCCTGCATGGCGTGTGGCGCCGACCCGATGCGCGTCAGATCGAATTCAACTCCCTGGAGCTGTGGGTCAACCTGGCCAAGGAACTGGAGGCGGGGCTGTTCGACATTATCTTTTTTGCAGACGTGGCGGGCCTATATAACGATTTCAATGGTTCCTACCGAAAACATGTCGAATCTGGCCTGCAAATTCCCAGCAACGATCCGTCGGTCATCTTGTCTGCCTTGGCGTACAACACCGAACACCTCGGGCTGGCTTTTACGAGCAATATCGTGCAGGAACACCCGTTCAATTTTGCACGGAAGATTTCGACGCTCGATCACGTCTCCAAGGGGCGCATTGCGTGGAATATTGTCACCAATGCGTTGGTCAATGCCGCCTGCAACTTTGGCCAAGCGCTGACACTGCACGATGAACGCTACGAGTGGGCCGGCGAGTATGTTGACGTCACCTATAAGCTGTGGGAAGGCTCATGGGATGACGGCGCGCTGTTGCAGGATCGTGAATCGGGGATTCACGCTGACTTCGAGAAAATCCACCGTATCCATCATGTTGGAGAACGCTACTCAGTCGAAGGGCCGCATCTCGTCGCCCCTTCGCCGCAGCGCACGCCTCTGCTGTTTCAGGCTGGAGCGTCCGAAGCCGGGATGCGATTCGCAGCAGCTAACGCCGAGGCGCAGTTTCTGGTCGTTCCACGGCCTGAGGTTGCAGCCTCGATCATCGAGACCATGAGCGGTCTGCTCAAACAGGCTGGTCGACGCCGCGAGGACGTCAAATTCTTCCAAGGCCTCTCGTTCGTGGTTGGCAGCACCGAGGCAGAGGCAGTGCGAAAGAGCAAAGCACTTGATGAGATGATCGACGATGAGACGATGATCTGCCATCTGGGCGGCGGTATGGGCGTCGATCTGGGCACGTACTCCCTGGACGACCCGGTCACCGACATTCAGGTAGAAGGCATCCGCAGCATACTCCCCTGGGTGCAGGCCGCGGTTGTGGGACGCGAGGCGACCGTGCGTGACATCGGCATGCTAACCGGCACGTCGAGCCGCGTCACTGGCACCCCCGAACAAATCGCGCAGCAACTCGCCGCGTGGCAGGAAGCCGGCATCGACGGTATCAATGTCATCAACGCCACTATCCCAGGCAGCTACACTGAGTTCATCGAACATGTGATGCCCGAGCTGCGGAAGCGGGGGCTTGCCAAAGAGGCGTACACTCCCGGTACCCTGCGCCGAAAAATCTTCGGTGACGATAGGCTTCCACCGACCCACCCGGCGACGGCGTATCGTGGTGCCTTTTGGTAGAGGTTCAGTCAGACAGCGCCCTCTGTCTGGCTTGACTTCTCCGCGGAATGTCCGTGAAGTGTCTCAAGTGATAACGGTGAAGCGGAGCATCTGAAAATCGGTCCAAGGAGGGCGAGTATGAGTCGTAACGGGACTATCAGGAACACAGTACTGCGGAAGCAGCTGAACCATCCGATCATTGACGCCGACGGACACTGGCTTGAGTTTGGGCCGTTGGTCCAGGAACGGCTGCGAAAGATTGGTGGAGATATGGCAGCGGAGGGGTTCTCATTACGCCCCGCGCTCGTCGACCAACAGCTCTCGATGTCTGTGGCCGAGAGGCGCAAGCGACGGATTGGGCAGCAGGGGTTCTGGGGATTTCCGACCAAGAATACGCGGGACCGCGCCACGGCGTTTATGCCGCAGTTGCTGTATGAACGCATGGAGGAACTCGGTTTCGATTTTTCGGTCATGTATCCGACTATAGGTCTGTCACTCCCCACGATTGCCGATGACGAGACGCGGCGGGTGACCTGTCGCGCATTCAATACGTTTAGCGCAGATTATTTCCGCAACTTCTCGGATCGTCTGACGCCGGTGGCCGTGATTCCGATGCACACGCCGGAAGAAGCCATTGCAGAGCTCGAACATGTGAAGCACCAACTGGGATTAAAGGTCGTCATGCTGGGCAGCATGATTCGACGTCAGATACCCGCTATTGCCGAGGAACATCCCACAGCCGCAAGCGTTGCCGCCTGGTATGATGTCCTCGGACTCGACAGCGAGTATGATTATGACCCCGTGTGGGCGAAGTGTGTCGAGCTCGGCTTCTCGCCGACCTTCCATTCCGGCAGCAAGGGCTATGGCCTACGCGTCTCGCCGTCGAACTTTTGCTACAACCACATTGGCCATTTTGCCGCTGCCGGTGAAGCGGTGTGTAAAGCGCTCTTTTTGGGCGGTGTAACCCGCCGGTTCCCGACCCTGAAGTTTGGTTTTCTGGAAGGTGGCGTCGGCTGGGCGTGTCAGCTGTACGTTGACCTGATCGAGCACTGGGAGAAACGTCATATGGACGCCTTGGAGGAAGTCAAGCCAGAAAACCTCGATGTGGATTTGCTGCGGCAGTTGGCCGAATCGTACGGAAGTCAAGAAATCGTCGATGCATTAAAAGAGAGTGAATCTCCCCTGGACACGGCAGCGCAGCCGTATGGTTCCGGGACGGGTGGTGTCGAGAATCTGGATGATTACGCAGCGTGCCAGATCGACAAGAAGCAGGACTTTCACGAGCTGTTTGCCAAGAATTTTTATTTCGGCTGTGAGGCGGATGACAAAATGAACGCCGTGGCTTTTAATCGGAAAAATCTTCCGCTCGGCTCGCAGCTGAACGCCTTATTCGGCTCGGACATTGGCCATTTCGACGTGACGGACATGGCCGGGGTCTTATCCGAAGCATACGAACTGGTTGAGGATGGCTTGATGGACGCAGACAATTTTCGTGACTTCGTGCTGACGAATCCGGTCCATTTCTGGGCCGACGCCAATCCTGAGTTCTTCAAAGGCACGCTGGTCGAGCAAGAGACAGCCGCCGTGCTCGCCGCAGGAACACACACCGTGCAAGTGAATGGGGCGGCGGTCGGCCCGCTGTCCAAATAGGGGACCGGTTCAGGCCGGTTGCTTCTTCCTGGCAGGTCAAGAGGTCCGTTTAGTGCTCCGTTTACGGCGGTTTTAGAATGCAGGAAGCGTGGGCTGTGCACCGAGCAACACTCGTCCAGCCTCATGCTGGAGGGGACGCCTGGTCTCACTCCCAAACGCAAAAGCGGCTCGGGTGCCGCGCGCAGACAGCCGGCCAATCGTCTCGCGGACGGTATCGAACGCATAGAAAGCAATGTCTCTTTGACTTGCAGAAGCCAGAGAGCATATACTCCCTGCACGAATTCTCTGACAATTCGCTGACGAAAAGGAGGAGGTCCCATGGCACACCCGACAGCGTTTGATCCGCACAGGAAAACCGATTGGCGCATTGACCCCGCAAACGTCGCGCTTCTCGTTATCGATATGGAGAACGACGTCCTGCTACCTGGAGCGCACAGCGAGGTCCCGGCCGCTCGTGAGATCGTCCCAACCATCAACCGGCTGGCTCATACGTGCCGGCAAGCGGGAGTCCCTGTCATTTGGATCCGGCATGTTGAACGGAAAGACGGCAGTGATGCCGGCCTGATGTGGGATTTTCTACCGCCTATGATCGAAGGGACGACAGGGGTCGAGCTCTACGCCGAGCTTGACGTCCAGCCTGAAGATCATCAGGTCCAAAAGTGTCGCTGGAGCGCGCTCATTCCTGGCTCGTCTAACCTTGAGGGCCTCTTGCGAGGTCTCAAAAGGGAAAGTCTGATTATCACCGGGGTTGCTACCAATATCTGTTGTGAGTCCACCGCACGGGACGCTGCGATGCTGGACTATAAGGTGTTTTTTGTCAGCGACGCCAATGCCACCTATTCGCAACAGGCCCATGAAGCAAGCCTCGAAATTCTGCGTCTGGCCTTCTGCCGGGTGCTCACGAGCGATGAAGTGATCGCTGAGCTCGAAGTGCCAGACAGCCTGCGGGCGACTGCCTAAATACGAGCGCTCGCCACAAGGGGAGGGGACTGATGCGTGTGCTGCTACTCGGAGGCGCGGGCACCCAAGGCTCTCGGATTGCCAGGCTTTTGGCCCAGGAAGACAGTATTACTGAACTTGTTGTCTCAGATTTGGACGGTGAGCAGGCCAAGCGGGTTGCTCAAGAGGTTGGGGCGAGCGCAGGTCTCGGTCTGGACATTCGTGATCATCCGGCCCTCTTGGCGGCTGCGCGCAACACAGATCTCATCGGTAACTTTGCCGGCCCGTATTCCGATACGGGTCTGCCCGGTATGCGCGCTGCTGTAGAGGCGGGAGTCCACTATGTCGATATCAACGATGATCTCAACGTCAGTGATCTGGCGGCTCAATATAGTGGAGAAGCTGAGCGGCGTGGCTGTACGCTCGTCCTGGGAATCGGAGGTTCCCCAGGATTGACGAACCTCTGGGCCCGAGCTGGGGCAGATAGGCTGGAGCGCGTAGATCGGATTGGTCTAAATTGGATTGCCAGCATCAGCGTTTTTGCCCGCGCCCTGTGGATCCATCGGATGGGTATGGCGAGCGCCTCTGTTCCTGTCTGTCGTGCTGGCCAGATCCAAGAGATCCAGGCCTGGACAGAGGAGGAAAGCTTAAATTTCCCCCCGCCGATCGGGCGGCAGACCGTACGAGTAGTAGGACATGGGGAGCCCTTGATGCTCCACGCCTCTCGTGCCCTGCTTAAGGAGCCGCAGGCAGTCGTGTGTAAGGGTGGGTATTGGGTGGAGGAGTTTAACTCACTCCTGACCTTTCTGCGAGACGCGCGTTTGTGCACCACAGAACCCTTGCAAGTTGGCGAGAGTCCTATTGTCCCCTTTGATTTTATGGTGGAGTTTTTGACCTCGCGGTACTTTGTCGAGAGCCCACTATTCCAACGGATTGCCGCGCTCGATGCTGCCAAGGGGACTGGATTTGGGGTCGTTGTCTATGTTGAGGGAGAGAAGCACGGTGTCCGTACCCGCTGTACGTTTCGTGGGGCTTCAGCCGATCGAAATCTGATTATCACCGGACCAGCGGTCACCGCCATCATGCTCTTAGCCGATGGGACAATTACGCAGCGAGGGGTCCTTTTCCCTGAAGCCCTGCCTTCTGAACCGGTCTTGAACTGCTTGGGGAAGCGTATGACATGGGAGGAGGAAATGGAAAGCCTGGAGGATACTCAGATATCTCCCACATAAGGAAACGGCTTATCTTTGTCCCTACAACCCCCAACCACTCCACATGCCGTCGGCTTCGCTAGCCCTTCGTGCAGATGTAGTAGTTATTCATCATATCCTGTTCGACATTCTTGATGGTGACCTGAGTAAAGCCGGCTTCGCTCAACAGCTCCTGAGCCTTGTGTCTGCCCCACATCGCGCCGAGACCCTCACCCCGGAGGGCCAATGAGACCGACATTCAATGCATGCACGAGATGCTATACAACATCGGTCCCAGGATGTGGTCGCGGTTCTCCTCCAAATGACTCGAGCTGTTCACATCCACCATCAAAAACGTGCCGTCGGGCCGCAGGGCCTGGGCAATGCCCTTAAGTACGGCGCGGGGATGCGCCTGGTCGTGGATGGAATCAAAGGCGGTGATGAAGTCGTAGCGGCTGACCTCGTCGAGCTCGGCCGCATCCTTGACGGCCAACTGGGTATTGGAGAGGCCCCACTCCTGCGCTTCCGCCCGGCCCGCAGCGACGCCTTCTTCCGAGAAGTCATAGCCTGTAAAGCGGCTCTGTGGAAACGCTTTCGCCATGAGATTGACCGCATGGCCACTTCCACATCCGACGTCGAGGACGTCAATGCCCGTGCGTAAACGCTCGACCAACTGGGAAACGAGGGGCAAGGTCGTGTCAACGAGAGACACATCGTGGACGGCTCCACTCACCTCGGCCATCAGCTGATGGAAGTCATTGAACGCTGAATACGGCACGCCGCCGCCGTTGCGAAAACTGTCCACGATGCCCTGCTGGACTCTTGCCACCATTGGCACCATTTGTAGCAGCGCCGCGAGGTTCTTCGGGCCGGCTGCTCGAGTGATGGCGGCGGCATGCTCAGGCGGGAGGCGGTAGGTTTTCCCGGCAGGGTCATAGTCCACAATCCGGCCGGTCACCATGGCTCCGAGCCACTCGCGCACGTAGCGTTCGTTTAAGCTACTCGCCGCCGCAATCTGCTCACTCGTCGAGGGGGCTAAGCCAGCCAGTGTGTCAAACAGGCCGACTTGGTGGCCGATGACTATCATCTGGGCCACGCTCGCGTCATTTAAAATGCCGAGCATCTTTTTGGAAAAGGCGTCGGCTTTTGCCCGGTCAAACTGTGGGTCTGCCATCTCTTCCTCCTTGTTTTTCTCTCCCTGGTTTTTTCACACCCTGTCCGGCGGACGCAAGGGTTCAGGAGGACGACCAACGGGGGTGGCGACTTGTGACTTCATCAATTCCCGCACCTGCGACCAGTCGTTAAGCTAGACCGGACGTGAGAGGGTATCATTCAGCGATTGGCCACCTACGTCCGTGGCTTCCAGCCGAGCCCGATATCGAATCGCGATACGCAGGAAGCTGGGGCCATATCTTCTCGTTTCATCAGTTTTGTCGAGCCTTGTTGTCACTGGCCGCCAATGATTGCGGGTGGAAACCGGTGATTCTGATCTGAGTCTGTGGTACGTAAAGGCATCCTATGATTACTGCTGGCTGTAAACCCACGATCGGAAGGATGGCAATTCATGAGTGATCACATCGAGCCTTTTCGCATTGCGGCAACTGACGAGCAGCTCGGCGACCTGAAGCAGCGGCTGCGCAACACCCGGTGGCCCGAGCAGGAATGTGTGGACGACTGGACCCAGGGGATCCCGCTCAGTTATACGCAGGAGCTGTGCAAATACTGGCTCGAGCAGTACGACTGGCGGGCGCGAGAGGAGCAGCTCAATCGCTTTCCGCAGTTCCGGACCACGATCGACGGACTGGGGATTCATTTCATTCATGCTCGCTCACCGCATCCTGACGCAATGCCGCTGGTGATTTCGCACGGCTGGCCGGGATCGATCGTCGAGTTCCATAAAGTCATTGAGCCGCTGACAAATCCGACCGCGTTCGGGGGCGATGCTGCCGACGCATTTCACGTGGTTGCCCCGTCGCTGCCGGGCTACGGATTCTCCGATAAGCCGTCACGCACCGGATGGAAGGTGCAACGCATTGCACGTGCCTGGTCGCAGCTGATGCAGCGGCTCGGCTATACGCGCTACGCTGCCCAGGGCGGCGATTGGGGCGCGGTGGTGACGATGTACATCGGTGTGCAGGATCCAGACAATTGCCTCGGCATCCACATGAACCTGGTGCTGGCGATGCCCGATCCAACGATGGACGATTTGACGGAACAGGAAAAATCGGCGCTCGAAAAAATGAAGTATTACAACGACTGGGACTCCGGCTATTCCAAGCAGCAAAGCACCCGGCCGCAAACGGTCGGGTATGGTCTGACCGATTCCCCCGCTGGACAAGCGGCCTGGATTATCGAGAAGTTCTGGTCGTGGATGGACTGCGATGGCCATCCAGAGAACGTTGTCACGCGCGATGAACTGCTCGACAACGTGATGCTGTATTGGTTGCCGGCGACCGCCACTTCTTCTGCCCGACTGTATTGGGAGAGCTTCAACGAGGCATTCGCCCGGCAGGATCCGGTCAACGTTCCCGTCGGGTGCTCCATCTTCCCCAAGGAGATCTTTCACACCTCCAGACGCTTGGCCGAGAGGCGATTCGCGAATGTGGTGTACTTCAACGAACTCGACAAGGGTGGCCATTTCGCCGCGTTCGAACAACCCGAGTCGTATCTACGCGAGGTGCGCACCTGCTTCCGGGGGCTGAGATAAATCGCGGGGTAAATGAAAGAGCAGGGGACCGATCAAGTCGGTCCTCCTTTTCGCCCCTAGCGCGTATAGTGCAGCTTGAGCCCCGGGCGAGGCCAGTCCATAGCTACCAACTTGCCCTGACTGGTCAGCGTAATATAGGCCGTTTGCAGGTCGGGTCCGCCAAAGCAAATGTTCGTGGTGAGCGGATCGGGGGTAGGAAGATGTTCCACTGACACCCCGTCGGGCGAAATGACGCTAATACCGCCATTCATGAGGGTGGCGACACACACATTCCCCGCACTATCCACGGCCATGGAATCAAGCAGTTGGTAGCCGGGGAGGCCGACTAAGAGTTGTCCGCCTCCTGGTCCGGTCAGCAGACTCCCACCTCCGCCGCCCATTTGCGCGAATTCTCCTGGCCCCGCGAGATCCCATTGCCAGACCCGTCCCTCGAACGTCTGGGCGACATAGAGTGTGGTATCGTCCCGTGCGAGGCCAACCCCGTTAGGCCCGTCAATAGGGAAGACCATCTCTGTAATCTGTGAGCCGTCCGGCTTGGCGTAATACACGCCACAGCGGTCTTTCTGGGTCTCTTGAACCTTGCCAAAGTCGGTGAACCAGAACCCACCGGCGGCATCGAACACAATATCGTTCGGACCCCGGAGCTGACGGCCATTACACTCGGTATACAGCGTTTCGACTGTGCCACGCATGATATCAACGCGCTGAATACTGCCGCCCGTATAATCATCCGCAAGGCCATCTCCGGGCGTGAGTTTTCCATCGACTTCGATCAGTTTGAGGCCTCCGTTGTTGCACACATACATCATCCCGTCCGGACCGATTGCCGCGCCGTTTGCCGACCCGCCGAGCTCTGCAACAACGTCTTTCTTTCCATCTGGCTGCACCCGCACCAGCCTGCCGGTCTGGAGCTCGGTAACGATGATACTGCCATCGTCCATCGCAACCGGCCCTTCCGGATAGAGCAGTCCCGACGTGATTTCTCGTATTTCTGCCATGACGTGTTCCCCCTTATTGAACCAGGTTAGTGCAGACTTGGCATAATTTCTTTCGCAAACAGCTCCATCGACCGTTGGCTCTTGGCTGGGTCCAAACCCGGCAGATGCATGCCCATGACAATATGGGTCGTCCGTATTGTGCCGGTCATGGCTTCAATCTCCCGGCTAACATCGTCAGGCGTGCCAACCATTGGGGCACCAATGAGCTGATCCGTCACATTGCGCAGTTCTGCTGCTGGTGGGAGCTGAGCAAATTTCTCGGCACCGGCAAAGTCCTTGGCCTCAGCCAGCCAGCGACCGTACCAAGTTAACATATAGTGCAGATGCTCTTGGACATTGTCCCAGGCTTCGTCTCGCGTCGGGGCAACATGTGCCCAACGGAGTTGAGCGGCGTGAAAGTCTTTGGGATCACGTCCGTGGGTGCGCAGGGCAGTGTCATAGGTCTCCTGGGCACCGGCGTCGTTTGTGCCCAGGAAGTGGCAGCCCATCCGGGCCGCGCGTTCGACCGCTTTTGGTTGTCCCGCCCCAATCCACAATGGGGGATGCGGATTTTGCGCGGGTTTGGGGACTAAGCTGATATTCTTGAGATGGTAGTGCTTGCCCTCGTACGAGAACGGATCTTGGGTCCACATACCTCGGATGACTTCGATGCCTTCTTCGAGCAGGGACGCCCGTTGTTTGCGGGGAATGCCATAGCCTTCGAACTCGGACGGCGAATAGCCCTGTCCGAAACCCATATCGAAGCGACCATTGGAAATGATATCGACGGTTGCGGCATCTTCTCCCACGCGCACCGCATTGTGCAACGGCAACAGCAGCAGAAACGTCCCAATCCGGACCCGACTGGTCATGGTCGCCACGGCGCTGGCAATCGGCAGGAGAGACGGCGAGTAGCCATCTTCAGCAAAGTGATGTTCGGTCAACCAAACGGTGTCGTAGCCGAGTTCTTCGGCTATCTGGGTTTGTTTGAGTTGCTCGGCATAAAACTGCGGCCAGGGTGTGCGCCACTGGGGCGGATTGCGAAACGGAAATAATAAGCCTACGTCCATGTTGTCCTCCTTGACCTGACATTATCCTTCTCAAACCGTGCGATAGGATGTTCGCCTGCGACGGCACGCTCTCCCAGAAGCTTTTATGCAGCCGCATCTCGTTGACCGCTTCGCCAAAGTGCATATCACAGCCGAAGAAATCTGCGTATGGCGTCGTATCGGGCGGCGGGAGATGACGAAAGCGGACCGCAGTCGGGACGACTTGCGAACCGAGGGTGTCTCGTATCAACGCCAGGATGCAGCCCATATCCCGTTCAACGAAGAACGGGCCGCAGTCGCCGTCGGCTTGGCATAGTCAGCGCTATGTGATTTTTTGCACGTCATTCCACGAACCGAAAGAGAGGGGCGCCATCCACATCGGGGGAGAATAGGAGATTCTCCAGGACTAAGACACTGAGACACGTGAAGACCTGAAGGCCGCGCTCGTCGCAGTCGAAACGAGACAGGAGGGACTATGGCAAAGCGAAATTATACCTACGAGCCCAAATGCGTTGATGAGATTATTATTCGGCCGTTTGCGTTCGAGTTCCCCGACGATCTCGATCCGGTCTGGGTCCCCGATAATCCGTTCCGCTCGCATCTCTTTAATGGTCTGTCTCTGACCATGCCGTATCTTGAGCCCTATTTGATGAAATCCACGAAGCAAGCAATGACCCACATCAGCGAGCCTGAGTTATTGAAGGACATGCGCGGATTCAATGGGCAAGAAGGGCTCCATTATCAATGTCATCGACGCTTGAACGAACTCTTGAAAGCGAATGGATATCCGGAGCTTGTCGCCGTCGAACAACGGCTGGCCGAATCGTATGCCCGATTGTCTCAAAAGAGTCTCCGTACCCAACTCGCCTATAACGCCGGATTCGAGACCATGACGAATGGCTTCACCCATTGGTTGATCAATAAAAGGGCGCGTCTGTTTCGTGGTGCGTCCCCGCACGTCGCCTCGTTCTGGCTCATGCATATGGTGGAGGAAACCGAACATAAAACGGTCGCGTTTGACACCTATATGGCCTATTCGGGGAAATATCTGCCACGGGCTTTTGGCATGTTCCACGGATCGGTGCACGTGGTCTGGTTCGGCATAGTGGGCATGTTCACGGCCTTGAAAAAAGACAAATTGCTCAGCCGGCCTCGGCACCTGATGGGCGCGATTCGAGAGATCGTGTCAATGATATTTCATGTTGGCCCCTATCTCCTGCGGGGCCTCCTGCCTTGGCACAATCCCCGGTGTGAAGACGATCCGAAATGGATGAAAGACTGGCGTGCGGGTCACGCGACTCTTCCCACAGGCGAATTGTTGCCGTTGATTGATACGAACAGCCCCGAGATGCCGGTTCCGTTTGCGAGCGGTCGCCCGGATTAAACAATAAAGGTCGGGTAACGGAGATTGAGTGGACCCCATGGAAAGACTTGAGCGTCTCATGGTCGCGCACGGACTGCTGGTAGTGCTCGTTGCCACGCTGGCCGGCTTCATGTTGGTTGATCTTGCTGGGCGGCGTTGAGGTCTGGCCGGGCAAGATTATGCCACTGCCACGCATTAAAAGGAGTCTGCATGTTAGAACTGCGTCCCAACTGTGAATGCTGTGATGCCGATTTACCGCCGGCTTCTCCTCAGGCAATCATATGTTCATTCGAATGTACCTTCTGTCGAACCTGCGCTGAAGAAAAGTTCGGCTGGACCTGTCCGAACTGCGGCGGGAATTTGGTCGAGCGACCAATTCGACCAGCCGTGACACTGGAAAAATATCCCCCATCGACAAAACGAGTGCTGAAGGACGGTGGCTGCGGGCAAGGGGCTGCCGCCTAACCCGTCGTTCTGCAATGAAATGACACTCGCACGGTGCGGCTTATAACGGATAGTTAGTCAGAGGGGATTATGGTTATTGTCATATTTCGTACCCGACTCCGGGCGGGAGCGGACCAGGATGCCTTGGTACAACTTACCCAGGAGATGAGAACTCTGGTTCAGACCATACCGGGCTTTCTTTCCGTCAAGGATTTTGTAGCCAGCGACGGTGAAAGCGTCTCTATTGCAGAATTTCAGACCATGGCGGCAGCCAAAGTGTGGCGGGAGCATCCTGAACATCGGCATGCACAGGAGAGGGGCAGGACAGAGTTCTTCTCGCACTATCATGTGCAAGTCTGTGAAGTCGGACGGGATTACTCGTTCCCCTGTTAACGAATGTCCCTCATAGCCCATGCCATGTATGATAGGGAGGTGCTATATGCGCAAATTACAGCCTGAAGATCTCGGTGATTTTCTCGACCAGCCCAAATGTGCGATTCTGGCCACACACTTTCCTAACGGCCAGGTCCTGCTCTCGCCTGTATGGCAGGAATGGCAGGATGGAGGCTTTACGGTCTTCATCCCTGCCGACGACGCTAAGTCCAAACATATTATAGCGAAGCCCACAAATAAGTAGACAGGGGGAGGGAACTCTGTCAGGCTGACGGGATGCGATGTTCGTCAGATTTACGCAAACGGGTAATCGATTTTGTGAGAGGTGGCGGGAGCAAGGCCGCAGCGGCGCGCCGGTTTCAGGTCTCAAGAGCGAGTGTCTATCACTGGGTGACGGCCCCGGACGGGCTGGCCTACCAGCGGCCTGGCCCTCGTGGTCCTAGCCGGCTCGATTGGGCAGCGTTGCGGGCGCACGTGCAGCAGTATCCAGATCGGACGCAAAAGGAACGCGCGCAGCACTTTGGGGTGTCCCGCCATTGTATCTGGTACGCCTTACGGCAGATGGGAGTGACGTGGAAAAAAAACGATGGGCTACACCGTAAACGCCACCCTCAAGTGAGTCTGGTCGTTGCGGAAGACCTGCCACCCTATCGCGGTATTGAAGTGCGCGGGCAGGCAAAGATAGTCGACTGGGACCTCGGGCCGATCATGCATCGCATGGCCGTGCGATATCAGGGCGCGGCCAAGGCGCAAGACTTTGTGGAAGCGTATAAAGGGATTCCAATGGAATGCCTCCGCATAGAGCCGGGCAAGTTGCGTGTATGGGATGCGCAAGACGAGCTGGGCGAATCCGAATAATGACCAAAAAGTAAGGCCGATGGTGCCATTCGGCCAACATCTCTGGAAAGCCAAGAGGGTTGGGCGAGGCCTCAGTAAGACCTCTCTTCGTATGTGACTAGGTCACCACGCTCAGCGTATTCTGCGCCGAGGCGAAGTCGTTGAATCCCAGTCTGGTCCGCATTTCCTGGGTTGGCTCAACAAAAGCGGCGTCGAGAGGGATCCCCGCCCCATCCGCAATCCGGTCCATCTGCATGAACGTGGCCACCACAGCCGCCGCATCAACCAGCCCTGCTGGACCGAGCTCTGCCAGGACCTGCTGACGAGCCGCCACCAGCGCGGTAGCATCGGTTCCGAGGACAGCCTCCGCAAAGGCGGTCAGGCATGCCCCGTGTGGCACGCCGCTCTCTACACCTGGAGTAACAACTGACGTCAGTTCCACATCGATCCCATCAACTTGGCTGCTCCCCCGGAGCAGTGTCGTATGACCGGTCGTTCAATAGAAGCACTGGTTGAGCGCGGAGACACGCGCGGCGAGGATCTCTATCTGGGAGCGACTGATCGCACGGCCGGGATCGCTCGACAGATTCCTGACCTCAGAGATTTCCATGTACTGAACCGGAAGCAGAACCTCGATACTGAGGTGTACTTCGTCCGGGACGAGACTGAGGGCACGGATGACATTCGCCTGTCCGTTTGGAACCATAGGAACCCAGGCACCATCGAGTGTGGCTTCGAGCGGACGCCGCCGGCTCGGTTCGCCTGCAACGGGGGTTGGGAGGGGATGCAACGGGAGACCCAGGCCACGACAAAACGAATCGACACTGACCGTGCGCCCAACGACGCCTAGCGCCTCGACATAGTGGGTGTCTGACAGCCCCTGGGCCAGCAGGTCGTCGTACCACCGCTTACTCAGCCGGCCTGGATCCGTCGTGACCCGGTGAATCATCTCAACGGCGGTTTCCGGTAACACTCCCCCAGTATCGTGAGTCCCCTGGATCGCTGTGGGCGAAAGGGCCGCCTTCCGCTCTTGGCACAGCTGGCAGTGATGGGCTTGGCGCACCTCTGCACCGATAGCCACACGCTCAGCACCAGTCCACCACGTGCCGGGAGCGGCGAGTTTTTGCCAAAAAAAGGTATGCGCTTCCTCGATGTCCGCCCGGACAGGGCAGGGAGCAGCGATATAGGAAACGTCAATCATACAAGATACCTCCGTCATTCTCTCAGCCGAGTAGATACGAGACTCTGAGTCAACGCATCCAAAGACTGTTTAGTGATTCCACCAGGCGAGATCTGAGAAGGCGCGCAAATCGATTTGGTGAGTCCAAGTGGATCGATGTTGTTGGGCCAGATGATAATAAGTTTCTGCTACTTTCTCAGGCAAGACTAAGCCATCGTGCTCCATGCCCTTTGTTTCTCTTAACGCTTGGTATTTTTCGGGACCCAGTATCTTGCCTAGAGTGTCCGGGGCATCGACAGCACCATCGACAACAATATGCGCGACATGAATGCCTTTGGAAGCAAATTCCGCATTCAACGACTGGCACAGCATTCTTCTTCCACCCATCGCTGAGGCGTGAGAATGTTGCGTCTTATTCCCTCGCATAGCAGCGGTTGCAGAGGTGACAAGGATCGTTCCTTTTCCTCTTTTTTCCATCAGTGGACACAGGACTTTTGCGGTTCTGAATAAACCGAGGTTGGCTATTCTCCAGCCCCACTCAAATTCCTTATACGTGGTCTCATGCAGCAGCTTCATACCCGTTTGGGCACCCAAATTGTAGACAACGACTTCTATCGGACCGATGTCCGCTTCGATCGACTCGATGAGGTCTTCAATCACATTGTCTTCGATGGCGTTCATTAAAAACCCGGTAGCGGAGCCACCGTCGTTTTCTATTTTTTTGACCAACCGATCTAAACCTTCTTGATCGGTTCTGCGACATAAACACGAATGATAGCCCTCGCTCGCGAATTTAGCGGCCACTGTTCCGCCAATACCGGCACCGGCACCCAGAACCAAACAGACTGGTTTCATCATGCTTTCCTCCAATAATTTATCTGTATGACACGCTCCCGACTCAGCGAGCGCTTTAGTCGGGAGGACTCAGCGTACAATGCTCGCGCGCAAACAGACGGCCGAGATAGGCGGACAGCGATGGAAATTCATCGAAGCTTACCTTGCCTCCGTTCCTCGCCCAGTTCACCGTCCAACCAACAATAATATCCGTCGCACTGAACTCGTCGCCAACAAGATAATCCGATTCCGTGCACGTCTTCTCCAATACCGAAAGTCCCGCGTGAATTTCTTTGTAGTTCTGTTCGATGACGGCTGGAACACGTCTTTTCTCAGGGTACAGCGTTCTATGCTTAAAATTACTCCAGAGCCATCCTTCTATCTCTGACTGGGCAAATGACACCCACTGCTCATGCCGCCCTCGCGCCGGTGTTCCCGACGGTGCTAGCAATTTATTGTCGGCGACCATGTCACAAAGATAGTTACAGATTGCGGATGACTCAAACAAAACGAGACCATCAATGACCGCTGCCGGGCTTTTCGCCTGAGGATGAAAGGTGCGCAACTCGTCACTGCCGATCAAGCCATCTCTATCTATATATTCAAAATCCAGACCCAACTCATAAAGCACCCAACGACACCGGGCTGACCGAGTCCCGCCAACCCCATACAACCTGATTGCGTGTTGCATGATGCGATCTTCCTTTTTTATGGAGGGGCGCATCTTGTATTCACCCCTCCACTGTCTATTGCAGCACAAAATCCTGATAGCCGCTGGCGGCGGCCTCCTGGCACTTCCTGCGATACTCAGGGGCGCGGTTGGCGTACAGGAGCAGAGCGCGCGCCTTGCCCGGAATATTTGCCCCCATAAACCAGGAGTCGGTATCACCCAGCAGGGTATGCGAGGCCAACTCGTTGGAGTGCTCGACCCAGGCGTCCTCGGCCTGTTGGGTGGGCGCAATACTCGACAGCTTCTTCTCGCGCAGATGGTCGATACAGTCCGCAATCCACTCCGCGATCATCTCGGCACATACGGTGTAGTTGCAGAAGGCCGAGTTCGCGGCAATGAAGAAATTCGGGAAACCCGCGGTCTGAATGCCGAGATGAGTCCGTGGCCCATTTGCCCATTTGTCTTTGAAGCGCTGTCCGCCTGCCCCGCGAATGTCGATTTGGGTCAGCGGACCGGTCACCACGTCAAAACCGGTCGCATAGATGATCGCGTCGAGTTCGTACTCGGCATCCTGAGTTTTCACGCCCTTGGGTGTGATACGTTCAATCGGAGCCTTACGGACATCGACCAGCTTCACATTGTTCCGGTTGTAGGCCTCGTAATAATGGGTTTCCAATGGGATGCGCTTGGCCCCGAACGGGTGGTCTTTGGGGACCAGCATTTCCGCCACCTCGGGGTCATGCACCCGCTCGCGGATTTTGTTGCGGACAAACTCGGCAAAGGTCTCATTCGCCTCCCGATTGGTCATAATATCGTGGAAATTGCCGAGCCATTTGGTGAAGCCGGGCTGCATCCATAACTTCTCGTACAGCTCTAGTCGCTCTTCCTCCGAGACCTCCAGGGCCGAACGCGGATCAAATTCGTGTCGAAAGGCGACCGAGGTTTCGCGGCAGCGTTTGTGGATTTCCTCATAACTGGCCTTCCACGCGGCCTGGGTCTCCGGGCTGACCTCCGAATTCCTGCACGGCGCGCAGTAGTTCGGGGTGCGCTGAAAGACGGTCAGATGACCGGCTTCCTCGGCCACGATCGGGATGAGTTGGACGGCCGTAGCCCCCGTGCCGATGCAGCCCACCCGTTTGCCGCTGAAGTCCACCTTTTCCTTGGGCCAGTTCGAGGTGTGAAAGGACAGCCCCTCGAAGCTGTCGATACCTGCAAACGAGGGGGTATATTTCGCGGACAGGATACCGACCGCCCCGACCAGAAACTGCGCCCGGGCGCGCTGGCCCCCCTCGACCTGCACCTCCCACTGATGCGCGTCTTCGTCGTAGACCGCCGAGCTGACCCGAGAATTGAGCTGGATGTAGGGGCGCAGATCAAACTTGTCGGCCACATAGTTGAGGTAGCGCTCGTTCTCGGGCTGACCGGAAAAGTGCTCCTTCCAGTTCCATTCCTGTAAGAGTTCCTTCGACCATGAATATCCGTAGGTCTCACTCTCGGAATCAAAGCGACAGCCCGGATAGCGGTTCCAATACCAGGTACCGCCCACGCCGCCTCCGTCCTCAAAGACGCGTACCGACAGCCCTATCTCTCTGAGTTTGTACAGCTGATACAAGCCTGACACCCCGGCGCCAATCACGATCGCGTCATACTGCTCGACCGCGCCGTTGCCGTTTGGCTTCTGCGGATGTTGTTGAATATTCCCCATAGTATTCCCCTCCTTACAGTCGTTCTGCGTTGCTCAGATATAGCTCATACCCACGAGCGGTGCGAGTAGCGTGGTGCAACGTCTCTCAGGGCTTGGTCGCTGAGATATGGCGGGCTATTGCGGTGCAGCAGGCAATTGGAACAGAACTTTGGAGACGTACCATGGATCGGGTTTATGAAAGTGAGGGTTCCATTCCCCATCAGACTGACGGGCCTTTCACTATAATGGAGCCTGGACTGACGAAAAAGGACTCCTTTGTGTTGGAGGGGCAATCCCCTGTGATCGCCCTCTGAAGGGGGGGGGCGAATACAAGATTCGCCCGCCGAAAGACATGGTCTATTGCAGGACAAACTCCTTATAGCCGCCATCAGCCGCGGCCCGGCACCTCTTCCGATACTCTGGAACCGTGTTGGCGTACAGGAGCAGGGCGCGCGCCTTACCGGGAATATTCGCCCCCATAAACCAAGACTCCGTATCGGTCAGGAGCGTCTGCGAAGCAATCTCGTTCGAGTGATCTACCCATTCCTGCTCTGCCTGTAGGGTGGGCGCAATGCTTGATAGGTCCTTCTCACGCATATGTCCGATACAATCCGCAATCCATTCCACAATCATCTCAGCGCAGACGGTGTAGTTGCAGAAGGCCGTGCTGGCGGCAATAAAGAAATTCGGGAAGCCAGCAGTCTGGATACCCAGATAGCTGCGCGGCCCATTGGCCCACTTATCCCGAAACGTCTGACCGCCTTCGCCGCGAATATCGATCCGGGTCAGCGGTCCGGACACCGCGTCGAAACCAGTGGCATAGATAATCACGTCGAGTTCGTACTCGGCATCCTGGGTCTGCACACCCTTAGGGGTAATGCGTTCGATCGGGGCCTTACGGACGTCAACCAATTTCACATTGTCCCGGTTGTAGGCCTCGTAATAGTGAGTTTCCAAGGGTATCCGCTTAGCACCGAATGGATGATCCTTGGGAACCAGCAATTCGGCCACCTCGGGGTCGTGCACCCGCTCGCGTATTTTGTTGCGAACGAACTCGGAGAACGTTTCGTTGGCTTCCTGGCTAGTCATAATATCGCGGAAATTGCCGAGCCATTTGGTGAAGCCGGGCTGTATCCATAACTTCTCGTACAGCTCCAACCGTTCTTCCTCCGAGACCTCCAGGGCCGAACGTGGGTCGAATTCGTGTTCAAAGCCGGCCGAGGTTCCGCGACACTTTTTATGGATTTCCGGGTAGCGGGCCTTCCACGCGGCCTGGGCCTCCGGGCTGACCTCCGAATTCCTGCACGGTGCGGCGTAGTTCGGGGTGCGCTGAAAGACAGTGAGATGACCGGCTTCTTCGGCCACGATCGGGATGAGCTGAATGGCCGTGGCACCCGTGCCGATGCAGCCGACCCGTTTGCCGCTGAAGTCCACCTTTTCCTTGGGCCAGCTCGAGGTGTGAAACGATTCGCCCTTGAAGCTATCGATGCCTGCAAAGGGCGGCGTATACTTCGCGGACAGCACACCGACCGCGCCAATGAGAAACTGGGCCCGGGCGCGCTGGCCACCCTCAACCTGGACCTCCCAGCAGTGCGCGTCCTCGTCGTAGACCGCCGAGCTGACCCGAGAGTTGAGCTGGATGTAGGGGCGCAGCTTGAACTTGTCGGCCACAAAGTTGAGGTAGCGCTCGTTCTCGGGCTGACCGGAAAAGTGCTCCTTCCAGTTCCATTCCTGTAAGAGTTCCTCCGACCATGAATACCCGTAGGTCTCACTCTCGGAGTCAAAGCGGCAACCCGGATAGCGGTTCCAATACCAGGTGCCGCCCACGCCGCCCGCGTCCTCAAAGACGCGCACCGACAGCCCCATCTCTCTGAGTTTGTACAGCTGATACAAGCCTGACACCCCGGCGCCAATCACGATCGCGTCATACTGCTCGACCGCGCCGTTGCCGTTTGGCTTCTGCGGATGTTGTTGCATATTCCCCATGATATCCCCTCCTTGCCGTTTTTGTTCGTTGCCCAGATATATCGCATCCCTGGGCTGGTTTCGAGTGGTGCGGCTCAACTACGAAGTCGGACACCTGGCGGTCCCGTTCAGAACAGGGGGTCGAGTGGCTCGCCGCCGAGTAATACCCGTCCGGCGGAATGCTGAATGCCACGCGAGGATTCATAGCCAAAGGCAATGGCGTGCAGATTCCTGAGCGCCCGTTCCAGTGGGTTGCCCTGCATAAACCCTGCGCGCGTGCCCCGGGCATATAGCTGGCTGACGGTATCCCGCGCCGTGTCCAGGACATAGAAAGTGGAGGCGTACAGTTCCGCCCGGAGCGGTAACGGGACCTCAGCACCGGTACTCGCCGGGTCCCAGACGGCGTTTGTCGCAGCAAGAAGCCCCGCCCGGGCCGCCCGTAATGCGGCGCTGCTGTGAGCAATCAGCTCCTGAATCGGCGTTTGGTCACGGATCGTCTGCCCGCTAAAGGAGGAGACCTTGGCACCCAGCGCTTCTCTGGCACTCGCCACAGCAGTGTCCAAGGCCCCCAGGGCGACGGCAGCACCGGCGGGCGCAAACAATAACGGGAGCGGGAGGCGATACAAGGGGCGGTCAATCACGCGTGGCTTAGCCGGAGTATGGGCGAAGCCTTCAGGTACGAAGACCTTATCCACACTCACAGCATGACTGCCCGTTCCACGCATGGCCGCGGCTCCCCGCCAGGTAGGCGAGATGACGATGTCCGCCGTTGGAATCAGGAAAAGCCGTCCATCGGGTACGCCATTCACCTGGCGTGGCCTATCTCCATCCATGACCAGACCCGCGAGGGCGCACCAGGGGGCATCCTCACAGCCCGTTACAACCGGCCACTCGCCACTGAGGCGATAGCCGCCGTTTTCCGGAACGGCCCGACCGGCCGGTGCTGCCGAAAAGCCGAAGTTGCGGTTTGGCTCGGCAAAGAGTTTCGCCCGCTCGTCCTCAGCCAGCCAGCCGACAGCCAAACAGGCGGGCTGAGAATTTCCAATACACCAGCCAACGGCCGGGTCGGCGGCACTGACCGCCTCAATAGCGGCGAGCGCGACAGCCGGAGAGGCTTCCGGGCCACCGACTTCGTGCGGGGCGAAGAGTCTAAAGAGTCCGACTTGGCCGACCGCGGTGAATACTTCGTTCGCCAGTCTGGCTTCCTGCTCTCCCTTGTCGAGATATTTCCGGATTATGGGTTGCAGTTCGAGCGCGGCAGTGACGGGGTTCATATCTCCGCTCCTCAAATTATGGGTTGCCTGAATGTTCTATACACTCCACGCTCTCACGGGAGCAAGAATAGGGAATATGGCCCCGCTTCGCCCTCTTGCCTCTCTTCCCTGGACTGTTATGGGGGCAGTAGAAAAATAAGGGAGGGCAGAATGAATCAGCCGAAGCATGTACTGGACGGGTACAAGGTGTTGGATTTCACCCAGATCGTGGCCGGACCGACCTGCACGCTGATGCTGGCGGAAATGGGGGCTGAGGTGATTAAGGTGGAACTGGCACCGGCGGGTGACGGCGCACGCATAGGGCCGGTTATAGTTGATGGCCGGAGCGGCTATTTTGTCCAGCACAACCGCGGCAAGAAGGACTTATGCCTGAACGCCAAGACCCCGGAGGGGTTGGCCATCCTCAAGGGGCTGGTCGAGAAAGTCGATGTGCTGGTCGAGAACTATGCTCCCGGCGTCATCGGTCGCCTGGGCCTCGGCTACGACGTGGTGAGTCAGCTCAACCCCCGGCTGGTGATGTGTTCGATTTCCGCCTTTGGGCAGACCGGACCACTCGCCCACGAGCCCGGTTTCGACTGGGTGGGCGCGGCCTACTCAGGCGTCACTTCGATGGGCGGCGAAAAGGACGGCCCGCCCATATTCCCGATGGTGGCCCTGGGCGACGTCTCCACCGGAGCGCATGCTATGGGCGCGGTCTGCGCCGCGTTGTTATACCGCGAGCGCACCGGGCGCGGACAGCACCTGGACCTGGCGTTGCTCGATACCTATGCGCATTACCATGAAGCCAGCTTTCAGATGTACAGCCTGAGCAAAGGAAAAATAAATCCGACTCGCTCGGGAGCGCATTCGTGGTATGCGGCTCCAGCTGGCGTGTTCAAGGGACATGAGCGCTATATGATTCTGATCGCGCCCCTGGAGCAGCACTGGACCAAGCTGTGCGAGGCAATGGGGCAGCCCGAGCTGGCGCGGGACCCGCGCTTTACCGATAACGAAGCGCGTATGAATCATCTGGACGAATTGGTAGCGACCATTGAGGACTGGCTCCACTCTCAGCCGAGCGATGACGCGGCCATTGCCACGCTGAAAGAATATCATGTGCCGGTCGCGCCTATTCTGTCCGTACCTGAGGCCCTCCAGCATCCGCACCTGCGCCAGCGGGGAACGGTCCGAACGGTCCATGACCGCTTCCTCGGCGATATGGATGTCCCTGGCTTCGCGCTCCGGTTTTCGGAATTTCCTCAGACCCTTGAGCTGCAAGCCCCGACGCTGGGCGAGCATAATACGGAGATTCTGACCCAATGGCTCGGCTATACGACAGACCAGGTACAAGAGTTGGAACGCAAGCAGATTCTGCGCAGCGGCCCGGCGTGAGAGGGCAGGGCATTCTCCACATACGCTGAGTTCGACACGAAAAAGCATGAATAACGATAAACGACAGCTTATAGAATCCTTAGTGCGCTCAATCCCGGCATTGACCGCTGGCCAACTCCACTGGATTCAGCGTGTGATTTCTGTTTTCTCTGCCGATCACAGATTTATCCTGAATGGGAGTAATTTGTTCGATGAAACCACCCTGCAAAACTTCGGAGATGCTCTGCGGGTTCATCATAGTTTCTCATCAGAGCCATTTAGCAAAGATAAGTTTGGGAATTATATACCTGTGTACCAAAATTAGGCCGACTTTCGAGTCCGCTTCCGGCCTGTCTTTTCTTCATAATCCCACTGTTTCTTAGGCTTTGCACCCAACACGACTTCCGCAATTCGCTCCGGTGAGGCGTCAATCCGGTCGGGCATGGCGTACTTGAGGGGACGGCCTTGGGGCTTCTTGGATTTCTTCTTCATGTCGTTTCCTCTTTTTTGTTCAAGAGGGGTAATTGAGCAGCGCCAATAAATTCGGCACGCCGAATCTTGATGTCTTCATAGTTGGCAATGACTTCTGGAATTGAGGCCCGCACGTGATTTTCAATCTGGCCATCAAGACGAGCAATGGATTCATACAGTTGTTGCTTCTTCTTCTGTATTCTACGGATGCTTTTGAGGATACGCCTTTGCTCCTCCAGTTCAGGCAGTGGAATACGAATGTTGAAAAACGCATCTTTCGTGATGCCTGGGTTAATTTCACCTGAACAGGCCCGTTTCATGAGTGCGAGTATCTCAGGCTTGGTAAAGAAGTGCCTGATAAACTCCAGGAGAATCCTGTCAGGATTATGGCGGACAACAAAAAACCGGCTCGTCGCAATACAGCCATCGAATTGTTGAGGAACAAGGGCAACCCCGCGCATAGAATCATAGATATCAGGGAAAAGAATATCGTCTTTCCGCAGAATAAACCTCGCCCTACTCGGAATGTCTGAGGGGGAGTGTTCGCTAAAAGAAAGAATCTCCCCCTTTTCTAAATCAACATCCCCTTTCTCAACATACTGCAAACTGGCATTGCTATCGTAAGCTGTGCGTTTGAATAACTCAGGCGATAATGTCAGCATCTCGCCCAGCCTATACCATTGGTGCCCGGCTGATTTGAGCCGATTGATAAGTGTGCTGTAATTGGGATGGTAAAACCAGGGGTCAATGCGCCCCTTGAGTTCGCTGAATCGAATTTGGTTTTTGGGCGGGGGCTTCTGGAATCTCGCCGCGACATCCACCAAGTCGTTGCGTTCTATCTTATGGCCTACTGAGTTGATTCCCACTTCGCCCGCCCAATCAATAAAAATGGTGTAATCAGGCGGTACTTTTTCGACTTTCTCGATAAACAGCAGGTGCCCCTCGTTGTTGGCACCAGAGACTTGAAACGCCAAGTGAGGCAGCCCAATCAGTGCTATGATCTTCGCGTGCTGGCAAATATAGTCCCGTAAATCCTTCATGCTCGGGTTGTTGAATACCCCGGCTGGGAGCACTAAGCCCGCTTTTCCTCCTGGTGCAAGCAGTTTAATAATCATTTCAACAAATAGCACCTCTTTACTGACATTTTTCGTTTTCCCCTGTTTGTTTTTTCCCAACGTGAATTTTTCGAGAACATCCGAGTCTTTTTCGCTCCCTGCGAATGGCGGATTTGAATAGATGATATTGAACTTTCCTTCTTCGCCTAACTCGTTGCTCCATTGGTCGGGCAATCCACTGGCCAAGGACATGCCATTTGTCTGAACGATGCCGGCATGTCCATCCCCATGCATAATCATGTTCATCTTCGCAACACGTGCCATGCGGTCATTGATGTCACACCCATAGAGATTATGCGTGGCAAAGTAACTAATCCGATCTTGCAGTTGCTCTGATTTCAGATTCGGGTGCTCAACTTTCAGTCGATTGAGTACGCTTCTGATCGCCATGACGAGAAACCCGCCGCTCCCACATGAAGGGTCAAGCACTCGGTCGGTCGCCTTGGGGGGAATCATTGAGGCGATGCACCGAACCAACTCACGAGGCGTAAAGAATTGCGCTAATTCACCCCGAAAGGTATTCCCCACCATTTGTTCAAAGACCGTCCCCTTAATATCCGCCCCGTCTATACTTCCCACTGTGCTGATAAGACTAAACCCTTGTAGGAGTTTGATGACTTCAAAAATGGTAAAGTCGTTAAGTTCAAGCGCCACTTGGGTGCGTTTTTGAAACTTCGACTCAAATACATCTTTGTAACGGCTTGCTGAGACGGCTTCCTTGAACACTTGGCGCAAACGAGTTGCAAGGGTTTTTGACGTATCACTCGCTAAGACCATACATTTATAGACAGCGGGGACTTCACGCTCGTCATAGAGCTTCAGAAAAAGCAACTTCGTGAGTTCGTCAAAAGCCTGAGCGGGATCATGACCTTCTTTTTCCAGGATCAGTTCGTGACACCGATGCACCACTCCCCGCATTTCGTTCTCGTCTCGAAATGGCGGCAAGGACATGGACTTTGGGATTTCTGCTACAACGGGCTCGGTTCCGACCCAGCGTGGAATATCACCAATCGGCTGTGATTCCCTCCCGAACCGCTCAGTTCTAAAGAACTGGGCAGGATTTTCCCCATTATGCCATGCATGGTATTCCGCCCCGAGGTTGCGCGCATAGGACTCAGCTTGACGTATTCCTTTCCTCTCGCGCGGCGCTTTCGTTTCAATGACAAACAGACACTCTTTCGATGTGAAATCACGATACACGACGATATCTGCAAAAACCGTATCGTTTCCAGATTCTGCCGCTCGTCCTATACGACCTGCCGAGACTTCAATGTCAATCTGCCTGCTCTCGTAGCCATATTCACGGATCAGCTTGATGATCCAGGCGATTCGCACCTTCGCTTCCGGCTTGAGGCTGCCATCTCTCCTGGTTGAATGTTTGAACAGCTTCTCGTGGAGCTTGGTATGAAGCTCCACACCATCCAATGCTTGTGTAAATTCAATAGGATTTCGGATTTCGTTCGGAAACAAATCATCCGAATCCACAGAACGAGATGCCATGTTGCCCCCTCCCCGCCTACGCCACCAAATCCCGGTACTCTAGCCGCTTGCCAACCATGCTTTTTGTCAGGGCGTCCATTTGCTCAATCGTGTCCAACGGACGGGCGTTGTGCCGACCGGAGAACTCCTGCACGCACCGCTCTAAGTGCTTCTCACTCATGTGATGGTAGGTGCCGTGATAGCCGCGCTTCAACATCGCCCAAAAGCTCTCAATCCCGTTGGTGTGGGCTTGGTCCTTCACATATTCGCTCACACTATGCTTGACGGACTCATGGTTGTCTAAGCCCTCATAGCTGCGATGCTCGTCCGTGTACACCTTCGCCCCTTCGGCGCGATGCGTATTGACGAACCCTTGGAGCGTCGGGGCATCCGTCCGTTTGACCACTGTTGCTTTGACGGTGTTGGTCTCACGGTCCTTGATGCCAACCACGGCAGATTTCCCAACCGGCCCACGACCGGCCTTGAGCTTCTTGCTGTTATGCTTGTTCTTCTCCCGGCCACCCATGTAGGTCTCGTCCGCTTCCGTCGGTCCTGCCATGCGGCCCGTCTCGTCATTCCACATTTCCCGAATCCGGTGGGCCAAATGCCATGCCGCCTTTTGGGTGATGTCCAAGTCCCGGTGTAACTTCATGCTGCTGACGCCTTTCAGGTGCGTGCTGTACAGGTAGAATGCCAGCGCCCACTTGTTGAGGGGCAGCTTGGAATTGTGCATGATGGTGTCCGTCTTCACGGTGAAGTTGGCCGTACAGTCCTTGCAATGGTACTGCGGAGTCTGACGCTTGCCGGTCCGGGTCGAAATGGCGTCGCTCTCACACTTGGGGCACTGAATACCGTTCGGCCAACGACGCGCGACAAACCAGGCTTCGGCCTTGGCATCATCCCCAAACTGCTTGATGGCCTGGACGAGGCTGACGCCCTTGCGGTAGTGTTTTCCCGGTGCGTTGTGTGCGGTTGCCATGTTGAATCCCCTCTCTGATTTATGGACTCAGTGTACCAAAATGAGGGGGATTAGTCAAGCGGTTTTTGGTACACAGGTATATAATTCCCTTTCCAAAGCCCGGCTACTGTTATGTTCGCAATGAGGACGGCCAGATTATTTTCAGTCTGTACTTTGACGGTGGAGGTGAGAGAAAATTACAGATCAAGAACTTGAGTAAAGATACTTGTCGAGTCCATGCAGAGTGGGAATTTTTCATACCTCAGGAATGAGGGCCGCTTGCACCATTGCGGCTCTCCGTTCTGCGATGTCCAGATATTCACTATTCAGTTCTATACCAACACACCGCCGCCCGAGTTCTTTTGTCACAATCCCAACCGTGCCGGCCCCATAAAAAGGATCGAGTATAATATCGTCTTTCCGGCTGCCGGCGACAATGCAGGGGCGAATCAAGGCTCTGGGAAAGACCGAAAAATGCGCTTCAGGACAGGGCTCCGTATTGATCGACCAGACCGTCCGCCTGTTTTTCCGCCCGTTACCGTTTGTCGTGTTCTCCTTAATTGCCTCTTGGTCAAAATAGTATCGCTCGGATTTTGAAAACATGAACAGATATTCGTGGGACACTGTGAACCTGTCTTTGACGCTTTCGGGCTGGCAGTTGGGCTTGTGCCAGATAATGTCATTCCGCAGATACCAGCCGTCTTTTTGACATTCCAGCGCTAATAACCAGGCGACCCCAATCAGGTCCTTTTTCTTCAGTCCGGGCGGGGTTGGTGGGCGGTACGACATGGCCCGGCCCTTATTCTTATCATCTGCATCCCGCCATTTTCTGCCACCGGACGAGTAGGTATTAGCGATATTGAGCCAGAACGTGCCATCCGACTTCAACACCCTACGAACCTCACGAAAGACGCCGACAAGATGTTCAATGTATTGGGATAAATCCGACTCGGCGCCGATCTGATCTTCAACGCCGTAGTCTCTGACGCCCCAATACGGGGGCGAGGTGACGACGCATTGAAACGTATCATCCGGGAACTGCCGAATAAGGTCACGCGTATCCCCATGCAGCGTCACAACAGGATGCTGCCGAGTCGGTAGGGCTATATCGGTCTCGGTGGTTGTCTGAAGGACTGTCGTCATTTTTTGCCGCCTGAAATGCTCCCAGCGCGTTCATGAGCTTTGCAGTTGCTTTTTGGGTCGGCCCCGCTTCTTTTTCCCGCGTTTTGCAAATTCTGCCAGGGTGCTCTCCTGAATCATATGATCCCTGCCGTATTTTTCAGATTCGAGGCGTTCCTCAACGATATACTGACGCACTCGTGAGGGCGTAACACCGAGGTATTTAGCGGCCTCTCCCGTTGTAAAATACTTTCTCATGCGTTAGGAATAGTAGCGTCTCTAGCGGCGTTTTTCAACCTCTTGGATATTTGGATACAATAAGCCCCTGCGGGGGTAGTCAGTTCCCTTTGCTAGATAAGCCATGAAAGAGAAAATCGTAAAAACGTCTCACTTCGCGGCCTGTATCGATAACGGAGACTACAAAGTGTCGTTGGAGGTAGGGAAATTGTACCGAGTCATTCCAGATGAAGAAGCTGCCTCTCACGGATACATTCGCGTTGTTGACGAGAGTGGAGAAGACTATGGTTATACAGCAGCCCGATTTTTCCCACTCGAAATCCCTCAAGCCTTGGCAGACGCACTACGGATAGCTAGGGGGTGACGACGAGGCAGTGTAGAAAGACCGCAAATTGTGAATTTGCAGCAGGTTCATGAGGGCAGCTCCATCGCAGCCGGCTCTTCGGAACTGAAGGCCCTAACTCAAATTGTAGAATTGCATAGCGCCCCCGGCCAGCACCGCGTGCTGGTGTTCTTCCGGCAGTTTTTCAGCAATCTGCTCGGGTGCCCCTGGAAAGAAACCGTCCGGATGGGGATAGTCGGTCGCCCACAGAACTTTGTGCGGGCCGATATAGTCCACCAGATGGGTGAGGTTGCCTTCCACCGGTTCATACGAAATCCAGCACTGACGCTTGAAATACTCGCTGGGCGGCATGGTCAGCGTGGAATCGTTGAACAGCCCCTTATCTTCAAAATGGCGGTCCATACGGTCCAGCCAGGGGGCCATCCACCCTCCGCCTGACTCCAGAAAACCAACCCGCACTTTGGGGAAGCGTTCGCATACGCCGTCCCAGATGATCGACAGCGCGGCCAGCATCATCTCCATGGTGTGAGACACCATGTGCTTGGCCCCAAAGCTCCGAAAACGCTCCACCCCAACGGCGGGCATGCCACCGGTTCCTTCGTGGATGCCAACCGAAAAGTCGAGGTCCTGAGCTTCGGCCCAAAACACGTCGTAGTCCCGGTGGCCGAGCATTTTCTCGTTATACGGGTTGGGTCGCAGAAAACCGGCCCGCATGCCGAGTTCGTTGCGCGCATAGCGCAGCTCTTCCACGGCCAACTCGATCGACTGCATGGGTAGCATGGCCACGCCGAACAGCCGGTCCGGGTAGGGTGCGCAGTAATCGGCCAGCCAGCGGTTATAGGCCCGGCTGGCCGCGGCGGCGAGTTGGGGGTCCGCAATCGCACCGGCAAACAGGCCCAGGCTGGGATACAGAAAAGCGGCGTCAATGCCGTCCAGGTCCATGTCCGGAATCCGGGCGTGCGGATCAAAGCCGCCTGCTCGGCCCTGGGTGTAGGCCATGTCGATCTCCACTCTCGGTGCGTGGACCCATTGCCCGTTGACCTTTTCGCGCACTCCAATTGCTCCGATCAATCCAAGTCCAGCGGGCGGACCAAGTAATCTACCTTCTACCTGAAAGCGCTCTTTCCCCGCTTCATCGACGATCAACTCAGGCGCCCGATCGCGGTACTTTGGGTCAATATACTCTTGCCAGAAATTGCGCGGTTCGAGGACATGACCATCCGAATCGATCACATTATACGTGCGTCCCATGTGTTCCCTCCCTGACACCACGGAATTACGACATGCTTTCGCGTTGTTCTTGCGTGTTAGGCCGCGGCAGCCACGGTCTCGCGTTTGGCTTCGTCCTGGGCGGTAGGGGGTGCGACTTGATAGAGCTGCTGGGCGTTGTCCCACAAAATCTTGCGGCGGACGGACTCTTCACAGTCGGATAAACCACCCTTGATCCGTTTATGCACCTCGTCGCCATAGAGCGACGTCGGATGTGGAAAGTCGGTCTCAAACAGAATGTTATCCACGCCGACCTTGTCGATCAGCCGCCGGGGCGCGGTCTGCTCGAACCAGTAACAGGCGTAAATATTACGGGCGAAGTACTCGGACGGCAGCCTGTCGAACTCCGGGTTGTCCTTGGAGACGCCGTTGTCCTGAAACTGATAATCCAGCGCTTCGAGCACAAAGGGAATCCAGCCTATCCCGCTCTCGACCGAGATGAATTGGATCTCTGGATAGCGGGCCAGTACGCCGGACATGATCAGGTCGGTCATCTGCATGCCGTTGCGCAAAAAGACATCCACGGACAGTTCGGTAAAAGCCGCCATCTTGCCGTAGGACTCAATCTTGTTCTTGAGCAGACCCAGCTCCATATTGCCCGATCCAATGTGGAAGCTGATCGGCAGGTTCAACTCAATCGATACCTCCCAGAGCGGGTTCCAGTGCGGGTCGCCGAGCAAGGGCTGTCCCCAGAACTGCGGCTCGCCGGTGAACAGGATGCCGCGATGTCCCATGGTGGCGCAGCGCCGTATTTCGGTGACCGCGGCCTCGACATCCCAGAAGGGCAGCGAGGTGATCGGCAGCAAGCGCCGCGTGTCGGCCGAGGCCCATTCGGTCTGCCAGTCGTTATAGATCTGTACGCAGGTCAGCATCAGCTCGGGGTCGTTCAGTTTCAAGAATTCCTGAGCGCCGAACCCGCCGACGTTGGGATACATCACCATGGCCCAGATACCCATCTGATCCATATACTTGAGCCGCTCCTGGGCATCATGCGCGCCGGGGTGCATCTCCTCGTAGTTCTTGGGCGGATTCTGCATATTGCCGCGGCCAGCGGTGGCGGTCATGCCGGGGTTGGCCAGTAAGGACTCTCCCCCCACAAACCAGGACAAACGACCGTCTTTATCAGTTTCGACGTGGGGCACCCGGTCGCGCATCTTTTCCGGGGCCCGACTCGTCCACAGATCCGGACTCTCCGTCACATGCGTATCAACATCAATAATCGTATAGCCACTCATTGCCTTCCCTCCTTTGGATTGTTTGCAAAATAAGCGGTGATAAAGAGGAGTCTACCCTAACAGTCTCACCTCCGTTGCGCTATGTTTGACGAAATAAAATTGTCGTAAACCTCAGCGTTTTGTTGCCTTCTCAAAGAGACCGACACCCTTGCGTAAGAGGCGAAAGAGTTCTCTCGATTCTGCGGGTGGCATCTGAGCCAGAAAGGGCTGGAGAAACTTCTTCCCTTCTTCTTCCATGGTATGAAGGAAGCGTTCTCCCTTTGGGGTCAGAACGACTTGTTTTTCTCGGCCCGAGTCTGGGTCCTCAACGAGACGGACGAGTTTGAGCGGTGTATTCGCCATGTCGCGCAGGGCGCGCGTAATCGTGGGGCTGCTGGTTTCAAACCAGGAGGCAAGGAGGCGCTCGATGTCTTTCCGGCGCATACGCCCATGGGTATCTCGCTCTGTCCGCATCAGCCACAAGATGGCAACCTGCTTGCGTGACAACTGGCCGCAACGCAGCACATCTTCGAGCGCCATACCGATCTTATAGTGAATCGGTAGGAACAGCGCGGTTGCCTCAGCGGCAAAATCGTCCTGAGTATCCACCTGAGTGGGCTTAGCCATTTCGATATTTCCTGTTTCCTTGGACGCGAGAATGCTCTCACTCTCCGACCGATTTCTTAGCATAGTATGTTGACATCTTCAAATAATTACACTATGCAAAAATTTTATCAAGAAATTCTTTAAGTGAGTCATAAAAAAGGAGGAGCCGTGGAATACAATCCAATGCTGCCAGAAGTGAAAGAAAATCCATATCCCTATTACACCTACCTGCGTGAACATGCGCCAGCCTATCAGATTGAGGGACTCGGCTTCTGGGCTCTCAGTCGCTACGACGATGTCGATTTTGCGCTTAAAAATCCGAGTCTTTTCTCCTCGGCTACATTCCTGGCGAATATGCTTGGCGACCTTAACCCCGTTCCGGAGGCGCCTTCGCTCGTTTCCTGCGATCCGCCGGATCACACCCGTTTACGCAAATTGGTTAATAAAGCCTTTACGCCACGCATTATTCGGAGTCTTGAACCTCGCATTCGTGAAGTCGCTCAAGGGCTGATAGATCAACTCGCTGGGAAATCTGAATTCGACCTAGTCCACGACTTGTCGAGCCCACTTCCAGTCATTGTCATTGCCGAGATGCTTGGAGTGAAGTCCGAGGACCGAGCGGACTTTAAGCGCTGGTCAGACGATATCATTCTGGCAACCAACCGCATGTTTACCGTAGGAGATGAAAAACGGATTCGTGAGAGTATTGCTGAGTTCCGCACCTACTTCCAAGCTGTCATTGCAGCGCGTCGGACAGATCCGCGTGAGGATCTCACCACCGCATTGGTCCAGGCCGAAGAAGAGGAGCAAAAGCTGAATGAATGGGAAGTACTCAGCTTGCTCACCTTGCTGCTGGTCGCAGGTAACGAGACAACCACAAACCTCATCGGCAATATGATGCTGGCCCTCTTGGATCATCCTGAGCAGATGGAAAAGCTACGAGCCGACCCGTCTCTTATTCCCAATGCCATAGAAGAAACTCTCCGCTTTGATGGTCCCGTCCAGGGTCTTGTGCGACAGCTTACCCAAGACGTTGAAATCGCCGAGACAACGTTACCGGCCAATACGTTGGTCTTTCCCCTTGTGGCGTCGGCAAATCGGGATGAGCGGAAGTTTTCTGAATCCGAGCGGTTCAACATTACGCGCGATACTGAGGGCCATTTAGCCTTTGGCTACGGAATTCATTATTGCTTAGGCGCACAGCTTGCCCGACTTGAAGCCAAAATCGCCTTTGAAGAATTGTTTGGTCAGTTTCCCGCGCTTGCTGGCACGGATGAGCCGGTCACCAGGATGGAATCTCTCATTGTTAGAGGACCAAAGAGTTTACCGCTCGTAGCGTACTGAGCAAACGGAGGACGCAACATGAGTAAGACAGCCCTCATAAGCGGATTGATAAGTAGCGCCGTGCTGAGCTGTTCCCAACCACAACCTCCACCCCTCAGTGAAGCGGAGTTGGTTTCACTTTTAGCCAAAGCCGACCAACAGGGACCGGCGGCCTTTCGGACACAAACGTGGCCTACGTTGGAGAATAAGCCTATTGTCTACTGCGGCACCGCCGACAGGGTCGGCGTGGTACAGAATTCCTCTATCGTGACCTTACAGGTCAAACAGATCGGCTCTGGTCAAGAGCTACCCTGGACGCTCGAAGGGAAGACAAACTCGGCTGACTTCGCGAGTTCCCACAAGGCGGGTGACCCCGTGTGTATCCAGGGTGTGTTGAGCGGCTTTACCGCCCGTGAACATCGGTCGTGGGCGTACCGGTATTGGGGAATTGTCGAGCAGGCCGCTTTTACCATTCCCAGCTCCTCCTAGTCTGGGAGTCTTGAGCTGCGCATAGCAAGTCTGTCATGTTCTGCCGCTTTTCTCGTCAACAGGAGGTGCTGTATGCCGTTCACCAAAGTGTCTGTAGATCGTTTGTACCAGAAGACCGGAAGTCGAAACGAGAAGAAAACACGCCACGTCCAGCAGCTAGCGGATGATATTTTTGCTGATCTCCTCCCCACTTTATCAGGTGAGGGAAAACGCCGCGTAGTAAAGCCAAAAAAAATACACCGGCAATACCCTGGACCCTCAGCGAGAAGTGTGCCCGTCGTTTTCATCTTATTGGGGCTGTTCCTGACGGCATGTGCGGAAAAGCCGATGGGGCCGAAAGAGGAGCAGGCCATTAAGCTGGTACAAGGGTTTGCGCCAGGTGAAGGGTATTTCAGCGTCGTCTCAAACGTCGAACAAAAGGCGCAAGACGCGCGACGGACGGGGAACACCTGGTCGCAGAAATCATGGCAGGCAGGTTTACAGTCCCAGACAGACCGCATTATTGATGCGCTCAGTCAGTATTTCAATATCTTTGAGGCTCCAGGAGGCCGCTGGGTGCGTTTAACGTATATGGACAATCAGGGGGCTTATGAAGCGGTGTGGGACGTCGATATCTATCGTAAACGGGTCGTACCAAAAGATGAGCTTGCCCGGGAACTGACCACGCCAGCAGATGCCCAGAGAGCCGTGCTGCCTCCACATCTGACTGGACCTGGCACATGGGCGGGTAGCGATTGATACAAGACGGAAAGAACGCTAACGTTCCCGAAACAAAATGAAAGAGGAGAAGCATGATGGATCGTTTTCGGGGGCTTATTGTTGGCTGCATTGCTGTGTTGGGAGCTGTGTTCGGGCTGCTGCCTATTCCGGCGCAGGCCTGTACCTGCCTCACGCCACCGTCGCCCAGCCAGGGAGCGGAAGCCGTCGATGTCGTCTTTGTAGGGACGGCAGCGAACGTCGAGCATATCGAGGCCGACGGCTGGCTGTACGGGGCGTGGAAGTCCATGCTGGGCTTTGAGCACCTATACGAGTTTGAGACGCTCCGGGTCACGATGGATGTCGGCACCGCGATCAAAGGCACGGACAAATCCCAACTGATCCTCGAAACCTACGCCACAACCGAACTGTGTGGAGTGCTGTTCCAAGAAGGGGAAGAATATCTGGTCTATGCCTTCAATGGGGTCGGTGAGACCGTGACAACAGATATGTGCACCCGGACGGCAACCTCAAAAAAAGCTGCCGCCGATATCAAATCCCTGGTGAGTAATGAAGTCACCGCAGTCTGCGAAGGCTGGACGTGTATTAATGACTAGTCCCAGGACGAAGGAGAGGTATGCAACCTCACTATCCTGACTCTATCGACGATATTGACCTGTCGAACTGGGCCTTCTGGCGCAAAAGTCTGGAAGAACGAGAAGGCGCTTTTGCCCTACTGCGCAAAGAGCACCCCGTTGCATTTTTTGAGGAAGGCGAAACCAGCGTTCCGATACAGGGGGAGGGCTATTGGGTGTTGAGCCGGCATGCCGATGTGCTCCACGCCAGCTTGAATTCCCAGATCTTTTCCTCAGCCAAAGGCATTACCCTCATGGATACTCCGCCCGAAGCGCGGGAATCTTTCGGCTCCATGATTGTGATGGACGATCCTCGGCATAAAAGACTCCGTAGTCTGGTGTCACAAGCCTTCACCCCGCGTCACTTACGGCAGGTCGAAAACGACGTGCAGGAGGCTGCACGGCGGGTGATTAATGCCGTTATTGAACGGGGCGAGTGTGACTTTGTCGATGCCATTGCCGCGCCGTTTCCGATTCAAATTATCTGTGACATATTGGGTGTCCCTGAGAGTCAGCACGCCTTTGTCTTCGAGCAAACCAATATCATCTTGGGAGGCATAGACCCCGAGTACGGAACAGAGGATCTGGCCGAGCGATTCGCGGCGGTGATACAGGCCGGTCAGAGCCTCAGTCAGCTTATGGCTGATATGCGCCAACAGCGCCTCCGGCATCCCACCGACGATCTGACTTCAGCCCTCGTGTACGCCGAACTTGACGGGGATCGTCTGACTGACCAGGATCTATGCTCTTTTTTCGTCCTCCTGGTTGCCGCCGGCAATGAGACCACGCGCAATGCGATTAGCCACGGCATCAAGCTCCTGAGTGACTTTCCGGACCAGCGTGCGCTGTGGCAGTCGGATTTTGACGCCTATGCCAAGACCGCTATCGAAGAGATTGTCCGCTGGGCCAGCCCGGTCATTTATATGCGGCGCACGACAACCTGTGACACCGAGATCGGTGGCCAGCCGCTGTGTCAGGGTGAGAAGGTCTTCCTTTTGTATGCCTCGGCCAATCGGGATGAAGCGGTCTTCGCAGACCCGTATGGCTTTGATATTACGCGGAGTCCGAATGAGCATCTCGGATTTGGGGCGGGCGCCCACTTCTGCTTAGGGGTAAACCTGGCCCGGCGGGAGATGGCAGTCTTGTTCCGGGAACTCTTTCAGCGTCTTCCGGACCTTGAAATCACTGGAGAACCCGAGCGGCTGACGCATAATTTTATTCACGGGATTAAGCATCTGCCGTGTCGCTTCTCGCCAGGACCGATTATCTGACTCACTCTTCTCTGATACACCCTTTCAAGAAACCAACCGAAACAGGAGGAAACGTATGGCAGGATTGACCGAGGGAAAAGTTGCGCTTGTCACCGGCGCAGGCTCGGGTATTGGACGGCAAACGGCGCTCGCTTTTGCGCGGGAAGGCGCTCAGGTTGTTGTCTCGGACATTGTGGCTGAGGGCGGTGAGGAAACCGTGCAGCAGATCTCTGCTGCGGGCGGACAGGCCACCTTTGTGAAAGTAGATGTCGCTCAAGCCGGCGAGGTTGAGGCATTAGTCAACACGGCGGTTGAAACCTATGGCCGCCTCGACTGCGCGTTCAATAATGCGGGCATCGAGGGCGAGCAGTCCCCCACCACTGAGTGTAGCGAAGCCAACTGGGAGCGGGTCGTGGCTATCGACCTGAAAGGCGTCTGGCTGTGTCTCAAGTATGAAATTCCACAGATGCTCAAACAGGGCGGCGGAGCCATTGTCAACACGGCCTCTGTCGCCGGGCTGGTGGGCTTTCAGGGTATCGCTCCCTATGTTGCAGCCAAGCACGGGGTCGTGGGACTGACAAAAACAGCGGCCCTGGAATATGCCAAGGCCGGGATTCGGGTCAATGCAGTCTGTCCCGGTGTGATTGATACTCCCATGGTCCAGCGGGCCTTCAGCCACAATCCGCAGTTGGCGGAGTCGGTCGCCGCAGTCGAGCCGGTCGGTCGGCTCGGCCAGCCCCAGGAAATTGCCGAGGCCGTGGTGTGGCTGTGTTCCGATGCGGCCTCGTTTGTAACGGGTCACCCCATGGCGGTCGATGGCGGTCTGGTCACCCAATAGGAGCCAAATAGGAGGAAAATATGCCAGGACGATTGGACAACAAAATTGCACTCGTGACCGGAGCCGGGTCCGGTATTGGTCGGGCCACGGCGCTCGTCTTTGCCCGAGAAGGTGCCAAAGTCGTTGTGTCGGATATTGTGGTGGAAGGTGGTCAGGAAACCGTGCAGCAGATTGAAGCCGCGGGTGGAGAAGCCATTTTTGTCAAAGCCGATGTGTCGCAGGCCGCAGATGTGGAGACGCTGGTCGCAAAGACAGTTGAGACCTATGGCCGCCTCGACTGTGCGTTCAATAACGCGGGCATCGAGGGGGGTGTGAAACCGACGATTGACTGTACTGAGGAAGAGTTTGACCGGACGATTGCGGTGAACCTGACCGGCGTCTGGCTGTGCATGAAATACGAGATCCAACAGATGCTCAGCCAGGGCGGCGGGACTATTGTCAATACGGCTTCGGCCGCCGGGCTGGTTGGCTTTCCCGGCCTGCCCGACTATGTGGCGAGTAAACATGGTGTGGTCGGTCTGACCAAGACCGCGGCCCTGGAATACGCCAAATCCGGCATTCGGGTGAACGCCGTCTGTCCGGGGGTGATTCAAACCCCCATGGTCGAACGGGGAGCACAACTGTCTCCGGGATTCGATGAACTCGCCGTGTCCATGGAGCCGGTTGGCCGTTTTGGGCAGCCCGCTGAAGTTGGCGAAGCCGTCGTCTGGCTGTGTTCGGATGCGGCCTCGTTTGTGACCGGTATTCCGATGCAGGTAGACGGTGGCCTGGTAGCGCAGTAGCCGCCGTCGGTCCAATGCAAAAAAGGGACGCCTTGGGCGCCCCTTTTGCTTGATTACGCCGGGCGGTTAGCCGTTCTTCTCCTTCGTTTTATGCCGTTCGGCACATTCCTCGTGATGCCGTTCGGCACATCCTCCGTGATGCCGCTTGGCGCGTTTCTCGGCCCAACGCGCCCGCATCTCCTCAAGCTTGGTCGCGGCCTGCGCGCGCTGCGCTGGGGTCAGTTCGGCACGGATAGCTAATGCCATGGTCAGAGATTCTTCAAATAGAGCCGATCTCAGCTGATTCAATTTGGCTTGCAGGGCAGTGAAGTCACCGGCTTCAACATCCGACTCTCCCAGGAGGCGGTTCATGATCTCTTGACGGGCCTCCCTCAGACTCTTTTTGAGGCCGGTCAGACTTTCCCGATGTTTTTCCCTGATCGCCTCGATGCTGGCCTGCTGGGTTTCGCTCAGGTCCAGGTGCCGCAACACCCGCAAGGGGAAGGCCCCCGGCCCGCCCCAACCGGAACGCCCGTGTCCGGGGCGAGCGGACACGAGTGAGGTAAGCAGGAGTCCTGCCGTAACCACACTTGCACCGATGATGATCCATTTTCTTTTTGTCATATATCGACCTCCTTGGTATATACGTCTGTCTGATTAGACACGCGTGGACAAATTCCGGGTTACCTGGATTCGTCCGGTAGAGGAGAGGATTGAAAGTCCTGATGCCGGCCAAACCCGCGCCGGCCACGCCGGGGGCTCTTGTTGAGCCGTTCGAGCAATGAGGCGCGTTGCTCCGGGCTCAGCAGAGCGCGGACGCGGAGCATGGTCTTTAATTGCTCTTTGCGGAGTTCCGTCCGCAGGCCACCAATACGCTCGACTTGTTTCAATAATTCGACTTCCTGGGGCTCCTGTGCTGCCAACAGGCCGTGCATCTGCTCGCGTGCTTCGCGCAATTGACGCCGCAGGGTCCGCTTCTTGGCGCGTGAAGCGTCGATGATGGCGTCTACCCGGGCCAGGGTTTGTGTATCAAGCCCCAACTCCTCGACAAGGCGCTCAAGGCGCAGACCGGGAGGTGTATGACGGGCGGACGGCCCTGGGGGCTGCGCCCAGCCGTCAGCCGCCCAGCCGCCCCATTCACACAGAGCGAATACAGCAACAAACATCAATATGCGGGTCTTTCTCATAACAGCCGTCACAACAGTTCAAAAGCATCAGCCAGGGCAAGATATTCAGCAGGAAGAAAGTCAGTCTGCGCTTCCGATTGATAATAGGCATACGCCAAAAGGCTGGCGTGAGAGGTTATGTCTTGCGTATTCGCCGCGTCGGTATCCTGTGCGAGTGGTGTTGAGGCTGACCGTGGAGTGAGGTCTTTGAAGTTCGGGTCGGAAACCTGTTGCGAGGGAAGTGCAAACCACAGTAGCACCGCACACGCCGCTGCAAGCAGGCTGGCGGGCCGCAGGAAAGGAAGCCGGGCCGAGTCCGCCAGCCGTTCGCTAAGCCTTCGGTCAAACGTCGCCTGACGCGCCGCCGAAAGTGGCTGGGGCGTATAGTGGTCGGCCACACGCTGAATAAAGCGTCGATCGTCGGGCCTGAGGTCTTTACGTTCATCTGAAGAGGGCATGACTACGCGCCTCCTGTCTCCGTTGCATCTCCTGTTTCGTCATTCAGGTCGGCCAACTCTGTGCGCATTTTTACCAGGGCGCGATGGAGATGGCTCTTCACGGTTCCGCTCGGGCTTCCCAGAAAATCGGCGCACTCCTGCACCGTAAAGCCCTCAAGATAGACCAGTACGAAGGCTTCGCGCTGCCGACGTGAGAGTTGGTCCAGGGCCTGAGCGATCCGCCGCCGCAACCCTGGATCGCTTTGCACGGCTGATGTTGGATCGGCGGGTTCCGCTTCACTTTCACTATGCCAGAGGGTCCGCACCGTCCGCCAGCGGCGATAGTTATGCGCCTGACGAACCAGGATACGATAGAACCATGTTTCGAGACTGGCCTCACCCCGAAAGCGGCCCAGCGCCTGATAGGCCCTGACGAAAGCCTCTTGGGTGACATCTTCAGCCGCGGCCTCGTCGCCGCCGACCAGGCGCCAGGCCAGCCGCCTCGCCCGGTCGCGCTGAAGGGCCACAAACGTGCCGAAACACTCCTCACGTTCAGCCGGCAGTACTCCCATCTCAGCTATTCCAACCCTAACGAGCATGGACGCAGTCTTCCTCTATTTGTATGAGACACCTGGATCAGGCATTTGGGTTACACACGTATAAGGGTGAGAAACCCCCCTACGAGGGTTTTGACTCAGCCGCCAGTGCATGCAGCGCTTGACCGCTGAGCCGGTAGGGCAGCCATTCGTCCATATGGCCCATGCCCAGACGATGGTAGAACTCGCGGGCGGGGTTCCAGTCCAAAACCTGAAGCTCCAGGCGCTGATAGCCGCGTTCGACTGAAAGAGCGGCCAGTTTGGCCATGAGCGCCCGCCCGACTCCATATTTACGCGCTGACTCGACGACAAACAGGTCTTCGAGGTAGAGGCTCGGCCGTCCCTCCCAGGTGGAGTAGGTCGCAAAGAACAGGGCAAAACCGACCGGCTTGTCGTTCCGCTCGGCAATCAGCGCCTCGAATCGGGGCTGTTCGCCAAAGCCGTCGCGCAGCAGGTCTTCTTGTGTGGTCTTGACCGCGTCCGGCTCGTTCTCGAATCGAGCCAATTCCCTGATGAACCCAAGGATGAGCGGCACGTCGTCCGCAGTGGCGGAACGGATGGTAATGGTAGACATGGGGCAGCGGAGCCGGGCAACCACAGGGGGTTGCCCCTACGACTCATTACGGCTCGGTCTTCACCAGGCGAAAATCGCCTTTGACGGCATTTCGGTACAAATTAATCTGCCCAATATGCCGCGCGCGGCCTTCCTCGTCCGTGACGCCCAGCCCTTCCTCCGGGGCGAGGCAGAGCACACCAATTTTTCCGATCTGCGTATTGTGGTGCACCCGATAGGCTGCCTCACCGGTCTCGGCCAGGGGATAGGTCTCCGACAGGAGGGGATGAATGGCGCGTTTGCAGACCAACCGATTCGCCTCCCAGGCTTCTCTGTAGTTGGCAAAGTGCGAGCCGATGATGCGCTTCTTGTGCATCCACAAATAGCGGTTGTCGTACTCGTGATTATAGCCGCTGGTCGAAGCGCAGGTGACGACCTGCCCCCCAGGGCGGGCAATAAAGACGCTCGCCGCAAAGGTTTCATGGCCCGGATGCTCATACACCACATCCGGGTCTTCTCCGCCCGTCATATCCCGAATCTGCTTGCCAAAGCGCCGCAGTTCGCCCAGGTTTTGCGACCCGTCTTCATTCCAGAATTGGTAGCCTTCTGCATTCCGGTCAATCACCCAGCGCGCGCCGATGGTTTCGCATAACTTGACCTTGTCCTGGGATGACACCACACAGATGGGGAATGCGCCCGCGTTCAACACATACTGCAATGCAAAGCCGCCCAGCCCGCCAACCGCGCCCCAGATCAGGACGATATCGCCCTGTTTGATATGGGTACCGTTTTCGCTGACCAGCATACGATATGAGGTGGAGTTGACCAGCGGCATGGACGCCGACTCTTCCCAGGTAAGATGCGGCGGCTTGGGCATGAGCTGGTTGGCCCGGACAACAGCAATTTCAGCCAGAGCGCCAAAATTGGTTTCAAAGCCCCAGATGCGCTGGTCCGGGTCGAGCATGGAATCGTCGTGGCCGTCCGGGGCCTGCATGTCCACATAGTTGCAGTGAACGGTGACTTCGTCGCCCGGCTTGAACAGGTTCACCCCAGGCCCGACCTTCAACACCACCCCGGACGCGTCGCTGCCCAGGATGTGGTACGGCAGATTATGCCGGCTGTCCCACGGGCTTTTCTTGGCGTTTCGCTCCAGGAACAAAAACGTGGGCAGGGGCTCAAAGATGGCGCTCCAGACCGTATTGAAATTGATGCTGGAGGCCATGATAGCGACCAGGGCTTCGTTTGGGCCGACCTCCGGTACCGACACTTGGTCAAGGTGCAGGCTCTTTCTAGGATCTTTTTCCCAGGACTCAAGCCCCTGGAACATGTTCACGTCGTCTTTATGCGTGGTGACCGCCAGCATCGACTCCGGGAGCGGAAGCCCCTCAAAGTCTTCGGTTTTGGTCTGGCCATCCATGATGGCTTCACGGATATTCTTCATTTCCCTCGTCATGGTTGTTTACTGCTCCTCCTCATATGATGCGTCGTTGGAATCAGGGACGCGGATCGATTAACACGCCCGGATTCAGCAGACCCTGCGGATCAAGGGCGGCTTTCGCAGCCTGAAGGGCGCTGGCGAAGAGGTCCGGGCGCTGCTTCTCATACTGCGGACGATGGGTCCGCCCGACGGAGTGGTGATGTGTCACCGTGCCGCCATAGCGCACGACCGCCTCGGAAGCTGCGGTTTTGATCTCATGCCATTGCTCCAGCTCGCTGCCTTTTTTGCCCATGCCGGTAAAGGTGAAATACGGCGCGGGACCGTCGGGATAGACATGGGTAAAGCGGCACGACAGCACGCCGCCACCACACACCTCATCCAGCGCGCTTTGGACATCCCGCATCACCCCGGCGTGGAATTCGTGAAACCGATTCCACGGAATCGAACTCTCGGTGGTGTCGAATATCGCGCCCATGGCCGCCATGGTCGAAAAGGCGTAGGGCATACGAATAAAGGCGTTGCGCCAGTCGCCAACCGAGCCTCCCCGCCCTGTCGTTTCTCCACCGCCTTTAATCACGACCCCGTTAGGTGTCGTGCCGCCCAGATCGGTGCAGCACTCAAGCGCGCGGTTGATCCAGGCTTCGAGCGGATGGTCCGCAGATTCAAAGCCGAGCATGAGCAGGCTGCCGCCCGTACCATTGCCGACATTGTTCCGTTTGACCTCGGTCGGATCGAGAATGCGACAATTGGTGGGATACAGGCCCGACTGACTGAGCAAACGAATCGCTTCTACCCCATTCTCAAATTTTTCAAAGTGCACCGCGGTTGAGGCCCGATAGATCGGACGATGCTGCAAGCGCATCCAGGCTTCGGTAATGATACCCAGAATCCCCTCCGAGCCGATAAACATGCGGTCCGGGCTTGGACCGGCGCCCGACCCCGGCAGGCGACGCGAAGCGACAATCCCGTTCGGGGTAACGACTCGGGTGGACTCGACCAACTCGTCGATATGGGTGTACAGCGTGGCAAAATGCCCGCCCGAGCGGGTGGCAATCCAGCCGCCCAGGGTCGAGAACTCAAACGACTGGGGGTAATGCCGCAGGGTATAGCCGTGCGGCTTGAGTTGGGCCTCAAGGGCCGGGCCGTACACACCAGCCTGAATGCGGGCCGCGCGTGAGGATTCATCAATCTCCAACACTTTGTCGAGATAGCGCAGGTCGATGGACACGCTCCCAGGGTAGGCGTCCCCCGTCGGAGGCTCGACGCCGCTGGTTACGCTCGATCCCCCGCCAAACGGAATAGCCGCAGCCCCCACCTGGTTGCACCAGTCCAAGACGGACACCACATCGTCCTCGGTCCTGGGAAAGGCCACCACATCGGGCGGGTTCGGGAAATCCAGACGGAAGGCCCGCACGATATCGGGCAGAGCTTTGCCATAGGCATGGGCCGCGCGGTCGTAGGTCTCGATTGAGCAGATGTTGGCAAGAGCCTCGGGCGGTGAGAGACGCGGCGTGCGGAGCTGGATGTCCTCAACGCGGGGCTCCGGGTCGAGGCTAAAATCGCTGGCCCCGACACTCTCGGCAATGCCCTTGGCGATATTTTTTTTCTGTTCCGGGGTCGGCTGTTCGTCTTCAAATCCCCAGCCCCAAATGGTGGTTCGACGCTGTGTCATGCTGCCTCCTTGCGCTAATACTTCCCAAACGGGGGTTCCTGAATGGTCATTTGATACTCGATGAGATGCATCTCTCCGGAGGCGAGTGTCCGGTCCAAGGCCGATTGGAGCTCTGCCGGAGACTGGACGCGCGTTGCCGGGACGCCGAAGGCTGAGGCGAAGGCCAGGAAGTCCGGATTTGTCAGTTGAGCCTGATATGCCTCTTGATACGCGGTCCGCTGCAAATAACCGATCACCCCAAACGCATCATCGTTGACCACAATGAGGGGAAAGCCAACATTGTGGCGCACGCAGGTGGCCAATTCCTGTGCCGTGTAAAGAAAGCCTCCGTCGCCGATCAGGCCGACAACCGGGGTATCCGGCCGCGCTATCTTGACGCCAATGGCCGCTGGAAAACTGAATCCGAGCAGACCGGAGCCTTTGGCCCCGATGATCCCATTCGCCTGATAGGACGGATAAAAATACTCGGCCCAATAGCCAAGCTGGGTGTTATCGACCACCAGGGCGCTGTCTCGGGGCAGTACGGCCCGAATCGCCTTGAGCGACTGAATTTCCGGACGCTCTTGGGCAAGTCGCTCGATCTCCGCATCCGCCTGCTGCCGCCACGCCGCGGTCCGTTCCTGGCGCGGGCCGGTGTAGGGTTCTCCTTCGAGTTGATTGCGCAGCGCGCGGGTAATGGCGCCAATATCTCCGACCAGCGGCAGCGCGGCCGGATAATTTTTGCTGATCCAGCGCTCGTCCCAATCGACATGAATCAACTGTTCGGGCAGGACCAGGCCGCGACGTTTGGCATCGACCTCACGCAACCGGGAACCAATCACGACGGCCGCATCACAGCCGGGCACGATGTCTTTGACCACCAGTTTGCGCGCGGCATTACCGAAGGCCAGGGCGTGATCTTCCGGGACCACGCCTTTGCCCGGCGTGTTGGTGATGACGGGTGCGCATAGGGTCTCGGCCAAAGCTTGAACATCTCCGGCCAAGTCTCCGGAAACACTCGCCCGGGCCGCGTCCGTTCCCGCCAGAATGAGAGGCTGCTTTGCATTGCGCAAAATGGCGACCGCCTCGTCAAGCCGGGGGGGCAACGGCGGAAGGGCTGGAGTGCCGTTCGGTGGTGTCGGAGTCTCCGCAGGTGCGTCTCCAGCCATCAGGTCGGTGGGGACTTCCAAACACACCGGGCCGGGCCGGCCGGCCTGAGTCAGGGCGATGGCGCGCTTGGCGGCCGCATTCAAATCATCACCCGTCCGGGGAATAATCACCTCTTTAGTAATGGTCCGAAAGAGAGACGTTTGTTCTTCCAGTTCGTGCAGGACGCCCAAACCTTTGCCGATCTTGGCGGCGTCGATATTGGTCGTAATCATCAGAACCGGCGAGCAACTGCCCCAGGCTTCTTGCAGGGCCGAAACCGTAAAGCCCGCGCCCGGACCGGTTGACGAAACAATAACGCCCAGTCCGCCGCTCGCCCGGGCATAACCGTCCGCCATATGGGTGGCGCCAGCTTCGTGCCGACAGCCAATATGCCGAATCGAGGGCTCGTGGCGTAAGGACTCGTACAGGCCGATATTATGAATGCTGGGGATACCAAAAATGGTCGAGACACCGGCCTCTTTCAGGGCCAGAACGATGCCATCGGCTCCTCGGGGCATGGACCCTCCCTTCCGAATCTACTTGATCACACCCTTGTGTTTCAGTTGCTCCACCTCATCGCCGCTCACGCCCATCTCCTGCAATATCTCCCAGGTATGCTGACCCAGGGTCGGAGGGGCGAGGCGCACGGCGCCCGGTGTTTTCTTGAGCTTGGCCGGAATACCGCTAACTTTGAGGGGACCGATCCGCGCATGGTCCACCTCGACCGCCATGTTGTTATGCCGGACTTGGGGGTCGGCAAAGGTTTCGTGCAAGGTGTTCACCGGCGCGGCCATCACGTCCGCTGCACTCAAGCGCTGCATCATGTCATCTACGTCTCTTTTGGCAAATTCGGCCTGTAACGCCGCATTGAGGGCGGCTTCGTGTTGCAGGCGAAGCTCTCCGGTCTCAAAGCGCGGGTCCGCCATCAGGTCCTCACGTTCGATCGCGCGGCAGATATTATGGAAGAACTTGTTATTAAAAGAGGCAATCTGAATGTCCCGGCCATCCTTGCACCTGAAGGTTCCGTAGGGCGCATAAAACGGACTGGCATTCCCGACGCGCGGCTGGATGTACTGACTGAGAAAGAATTGGCCGACCTGGGACGGCTGGACGTGGATCAGCCCGTCCATCAGACACAACTCAATCTGCTGGCCAATGCCCTGTTGCTCGCGGGTCCACAGGCCGACCATGGCGGCAAAGGCGACCAGATTGGCACAGGTAGCGTCGGCGATAGCCGGCCCGGCCTTGAGCGGCTTGCCGTCCCGCTCTCCGGTAACGCTCATAAAGCCGGTCAGCGCCTGGGCCAGGGGGTCAATGCCCGGCCGGCCGCCATACGGTCCGTCCTGGCCAAAGGCGCTGACCGAGATGCAGATGATTTTGTCGTTATACTTGCACGTTTCTTCGTATGTCACCCCTAGCTTGGCTTTGGCTTGGGGGCGGAGGTTGTCGACAATAATGTCGGCCGTTCGGACCAGCCGGAAATACAGGGCTTTGCCCTCCGGCTGGGTCAGGTCAAGCACCAGGCCGCGTTTATTGCGGTTAATTCCGACGTAAAAGCCGCTGTCATTCTCGACCTTGGGACCAATAGCACGGGATTCATCCCCATAGGGGGGCTCGATTTTAATCACGTCCGCACCCATATCGCCCAACATGGTCGCTCCATACGGACCAGCCAACATGCTGGCGATATCCAGCACGCGAATCCCTTGCAGCGGCAGTGCCATTGGTGCCTCCTTCCCGTGTTGTCAACGTTCTCAGCACGACGCCTTGGCGCAGACGCTAGCATACCGCACCCGGAATGCCAAAGGCGGGAGGGCTGCCGGCGGAGTTGAGGGCTAGGCCGGATGTGGTTTTTTTGCTATGCCCGAGCAAATCTATCCCAGAAGGAGGGAAATCGTATGCCGCTCTATTTGGATGAGATATATTGGGAGCCATCCCGGACCAAGGAGGTCCATAACATGTTCAAGGGGGTCTTAAGCGGGGAGACCGGCTTTCCTGAGGGGGTCACGCTGAAAGCCGGACCCTGGGCCTCGAACGAAGAGGCGAAGATGGTGCTGGTTCTGGATATCCAAGATCATGCCAAGACCTTCACTACCTTTTCGACCCTCGTTGCCCAGGGCCTGATCACCAAACGCCGCCTCACGCCGATTGTCGAGTGGAGTGGCATGGACGGTGTGGTGAACAATCTCTCATAAGGGAGAAGCGGGGAGGGGGCTGACTCTCCAGGTGCCTCAGACCTCCTTCCCGAGCCCACTGCATGACCGCTTGGTTACTCAGCAATGCCCGCTTCCCATCTCCCTGATCGCCCGCGTGCTATCACCGTCTACTGCGCGTCAAGCAAACGTTGTCCGCAGGTGTATCTGGACGTAGCGGCTGAATTGGGCCAACTGCTGGCGCAGCGCGACTACACCTTAATCTATGGTGGCGGCAATACCGGCCTGATGGGAGCCGTGTCCCAGTCCATGTTGGCCGCCGGCGGGCGGGTGGTCGGTGTGATCCTGACGCGCTTTCTCGAAGACGGCTACGGACAGGCCGGGCATGAAATGCATACCGCCGATGATATGCGCAGCCGGAAGCAGGGCCTGGATGAACGTGGGGACGCGTTTATCGCCCTGCCGGGCGGGTTTGGGACATTAGAGGAAGTTCTTGAGGTGATCTCCCTGAAGCAGCTCGGCTTTCACTCCAAGCCGGTTATTCTGGTGAATACCAACGGCTATTTCGACGGCCTGTTGCAGCAATTCGAGCGCGGCTTTGCCGAAGCGCTCATCAACCAGAAATTCTGCGGTCTCTACACCGCGGTCTCCACTCCGCAGCAAGCCCTGGCGTGTATCGAGCAGGAACTGGCCGGGCAGCAATGAAAAGCGTTGCGAGCCGGGGGAGGTCGATTGCTGTGATGCTGCGGGCTTCGTGAGTTGCCTCAGTCCGCGATAGAACTACAACCCCAAAGCCAACCGTAACCGCTGATCGACTTCATCAAGGAGCGGTTGCCCGATTTCTCCTAGCTGGCGCGGCACAAGGGATTTTTGAAGCAAGGCTAATTTGTGTGCTCTCAACGCAGAGCGGCGCTTCAAGCCTGTTTTGGGAAAAGAAGAATGCTCGGCATCCAGGACAAGATCGGTCGGAAGAAGGTCTTCGGGGATTGAGGATGAGATAAAGAGGCAGAGGACATCATCAAGACGAGGTAGTAGAAAATCAGGTGTCAAAACGAGTGCGGGTCGAACCTTTGCTCCGGTCAGGTTCGTAAACGGATAGCGTATCAGAACTACGCTTCCTCGTTTGACGGGGGACTGGGCCACTGTATTGCCTCGCCATCATCCGGGGAATAAATATCCTCTTCCTCTTCGAGCCACTCAAAGCTTCCTGCTGAAGCAACCAGCTCGGTGAGTTCTTGGACTGAAAGATCGTTCGTGAGGAGCTGCGGCTGCTGGAGTTTACGACGAGCGAGAATGAAGGCCGCAAAGGTTTCGACCTGTGCCTGCTCGTGAGGCGTTAATTCTTTGAGCAACTGAGGTAGTCTTTGGAGCATGGCAAAAACTCCTACGCCCCATTGTAATGAAAAGTGAGAAGATTGGAATGGGCGTAAGATATGATGCGCTACCTGCCCCGAAACGCCGGTAGGACTTCCCGGGCAAACAGCTCCAACGAGCGTGTGGCCTTTTGCGGGTCAAGCCCTGGGAGTTGTGTACCCAGCACAAAATGGGTGCAGTGAAAACGCTGGCGGAACTTTTCCATTTTGCGGGCGACCTGGTCTGGGGTGCCGATCATAGCGGCCCGGCCAAAGCCTGAGTCACGGAGTTGGCTAGCGTGGGTGAACTGCCAGCCGTCTGCGTCGCCCGGTGCGTCGTTGGCTTCGGCCAGGATGATGCCGTAGTACTGCATGGAATAGTGCAGATGCTCCTGGACATCTTCCCAAGCCTGGTCTTCATTCTCGGCGACGTAGACCATCCGGATTTGTCCGATGTTGAAATCAGCCGGGTCATAGCCGTTTTCTCTCAGGGTCTGGATATAGAGCGGGGCGGGGTCCGGACCGATCGTTGCCATGAGATGACAGCCCATTTGGGCCACGCGCTGAATCGCCTTGTCGGCCCGCGCGCCAATCCACAGCGGAATATGCGGTTGCTGGACCGGCCTCGGAGAGAGCGTCAGGTCGCTGACCTGCGTAAAGCGGCCCTCGAACGTCACATTTTCTTCAGTCCATAGGCGGCGGACCAATTCGACGCCTTCGGCCAAACGAGCTGAACGTTCTGTGCGTGGGATATGCAGAGCCTGAAACTCGCCCGCGGCATAGCCCTGCCCGGCACCCAGATCAAAGCGCCCGTTTGACCAGATATCGATGCAGGTCGTGTCTTCGGCCACCCGGACCGGATGCTGAAACGGCATCAGCAGAATATAGGTCCCGATCCGAATGCGGCTCGTTCGCGCGGCAATGGCCGCGGCGGTCGGCAGGCTGGACGGATTATAGCCGTCTTCGGTGAAGTGATGTTCCGCCAGCCAGACGTTGTCATAGCCCAGCTCTTCAGCCCGAACGATTTGATTGAGCATGGCGTGATACAGCTCCGGATATGGGCGGTGCCATCGGGCTGGATTGCGGAAGTCGTGGATCATGCCGAATTTCATATGTGCTGCCGTGTCGCATATTTGGACTGGGCTGTCCAGTCAACGTGGGGCTCTCTATTTCCTGCTTCCATAGGCATCCGCTTCTCTTTCGTGGTAAGACCGCTGGAGAGGGAGGTCTTGATGAAAGTTGCGGCTGGCCGAGAATTTTTTGTCCGTTTTGGAGAAGCTGCCCAGGCTATCGTGCCAGAGCTGGGCTGGGCCTTGATTGAGCCGGACGGCTCCTGGTCGGCCTCGCCGGATGACTGCGACCTCATCGTGTTAGCCGGCGACGCGTATCGCAAAGCGTTCATCGACACCATGATACAGCTCCCGCAGCCACGCTGGGCGCATACCGAAGACGCCGGCACGGACGGCCGTTTTTATGATGCCATGCGGGCCAAAGGTGCGCTCGTCTCCCACAGTCCTGGCACAAACGCCCCTGAGGTGGCTGAGTTTGCCGTGGGCTTTGTGCTGTGGTCGGCAAAACGGTTTGGTGAATTGTCCGCCCGTCAACGCCAACACCGCTGGCAAGAACTCGGGCTTGAGAGCCTGAGCGACAAAACCACTCTGGTCATCGGTCTCGGTGCCATTGGCAGTCGCATTGTCGCCATGCTGACCGGCTTTGGGCTGCGGATTCTCGGCATTCGTCAATCAACTCAACCTGTGGTCGGGGTGGAGCAGCAAGGCACGCTGGCCGACCTCCACCGGTTTCTTCCCGAGGCCGATTTTGTCATTCTGGCCACTCCGGCCAACCCCCAGACGCACGGGCTTATTGGTGCGGATGAGTTGGCTCTCATGAAGCCCTCTGCCACCCTGATCAATATCGCACGGGGAGTCATCGTCGATATTGCTGCGCTCAAAGAGGCACTGCGGGCAGGAAGGCTGCGCCACGCCTGCCTCGACGTCCTGCCTACAGAGCCGTGGCCCGTGGACGATGACTTATGGGATATGCCGAATGTGTTTATCACCCCGCATACAGCCTCAACCTCGCCGCTGTATCTGCCGCGGGTTGGTGAGCTGTGGCTGGAGAATCTCCGGCGTTATGTGCGGGGGGAAGAGTTGCGGCATCGGGTTGTTTGGTCGTAGCGAAAAGGGCAGCCACACGGGCTGCCCCTACGGAAGCCTTACAGCACCTCAGTCTCTCGCAATCTCCCCACGTCCTCCCAGGAATAGCCCAGCATGTCGACCAGGACCTGTTCGGTATGCTCGCCAAACTCCGGGGCCGGGGCCTTCGGGTCGGCCGGTGTCTCGCTCAAGATCAGGGGGGAGCCGACGATCTGCGTTTCGCCCCAGGTGGGGTGGGCATAATCCACGACATAGTCGTTGGCCTGCATTTGCGGGTCGTCCGGCAGGTCGGTGATGTTATTCACCAGCGTATAAATGAAGTCACCGCCGTCTTTCAGGATTTGCATCCATTCCGCGCGTGGCTTTGAGACAAAAATTTCATCGACAATGGCGATGATTTCCTCGGCGTTGCGACCGCGCACCTTCATGTTCTCAAAGCGCGGGTCTTTCTCCAGCTCCGGAATGCCGAGCGTTTTACAGAAATCCGACCAGTAGCGGTCGGCTTGCGGCATGGCCAGACAGATCCATTTATCGTCCTGGCACTTATAGTGATTCCAGAGTGGGTTTATCGCTTTGGTACGATAAAAACGCTTGAACTCTTTGCCCAGGGTCAAGCGGCAGGCCAGATTGAGCCCCTGGAGAGCCATCATACTGCCCAGGTGTGAGGTATCGACCTCCTGGCCGACGCCCAAGCGTTCGCGGGCCAACAGGGCCACGGTAATGCCGTGGGCCAGCATGATAGCGCCCATTTGGTCGGCGATACCGCCGGTAATATTCATGGGATCCATGTCCGGCTCACCCGCCGCGGTCATGATCCCGGACCGGGCCAGGCCCATATAGTCAAAGGAGGGTTCACCCGCGTCCGGCCCGTTCGGGCCATAGCCGGTTGCGCTGGCATAGATCAGCTTTGGGTTGTATTTCGAGAGGGTGGCATAATCGAGACCGAGCTTGGCCGCCACGCCCTTCCGATAGTTCTGGACAAAGACGTCTGACTTCTCGACCAGCTTATAGACGATTTCTTTGGCCTCGGGTTTCTTGAGATCGAGCGTGACGCTCTTTTTATGCCGGTTATTGGCTTCAAAATAATAGTTGCGCGCACCAGTTTTGGCTCCGGCAATTTGCATTACGCCCCGCCCAGGGTCGCCCCCCACGCGTTCTTCGAGCTTGATGACCTCAGCCCCGAGGTCGCCGAGCATCATGGTCGCGACCGGCCCCTGCTGCCATATAGTCCAGTCAAGGACACGGATTCCATCCAGCGGCTTTGCCATACGCCTACCCTCCTTATGATATGCTTCCTGCGGCTGCTTCTCGCTTGCCCGAACCGAACTCTAGCACAAGGCCAAGAGGCGAACAAAGTGAGCGGGACAAAAAGGATGCCAAAAGAAAAAGCGCTATTGAGGAATCGGAATGCAGAGGCGTTTATTTTTTCTGCGACTCCCAGAACCGATCAGAGGCGCTTTTTATCTGATCGCGGAGTTTCACCAGCAGCTCACCATTGCCATACAGAATAAATACGGTGGCCGAGACCGCACCAACGATAAATCCAAACCAGAACATAGACCCTATCTCCTATCATGCCAGCGCCCGGATGGCATCCCCTCTGTACCCTCCGTCTTTCTCCGTGAATCAGGCGGAAGCCCTACTTGTCTCGTGCAGGAAAGTAGTCACGGTGTCAAGAAAGGCTACGGGCTGATCGAGGAAAACGTGGTGTCCGGCCTGGGGAATTTCAATCCCTGTGGCCCGCGGACAGGTATGGACCAGGTGGGATAATCGCTCAGCCGAAAGCGTCCTGCTGTATTGGCCCCGGATGAACAGGATGGGGCAAGCAATACGCGCGAGCTGCGGCTCCAGATCGCACGGTTGGCGGGTCATAGCAGCACGATCGCTTGTGAGGTGAAAATGCCCTGCATGGTCGGGTCTCACACTGTGTCGGGCAATATACCTCAGCAACTCGGGCGTTGCCCACGTCTCTGCCGGTAGCAGCCGAAATCGAGCGTAGACATCGGCCTCGGTGGAGTACGTCGGTGGTGGCAGGGAACGCAGCAAACGCATCGTTCGACTCGGGCGTAGCCGGGAACCGCTATCAACAATGACGCATGCGCCACGGCTCGCTACGGCTGTTGTGCCGTAACGCAGCGCCACAAAGCCTCCGAGCGAGTGACCCATAAGACCGGGGGCATCGAGGTCAAGAGCGGTGATAACGCCTTCAAGGTCCGCGACGTAATCCGCGATCTCGTAGGCGGGCGGGTGCGTCCAGGCGCTCTCTCCATGACCGCGCAGATCGAGCGCGAGTACGCGGTGCGTCCGCGCCAGCGCCGGGGCAATATGGTCCCACCAATGGGCATGGGCCGAGCCGCCGTGAAGCAGGATGAGCGCGGGATTCGCTGCTTCGCCCCATTCCAGGTAATGCAGGGCAAGGTCAGTGACATGGATAAAGCGGCTCGTGGGGGAATGACGCATGGGCACTGACTATTGCCCGGCCCAGATGAAAGTGCAATATGATTGCCGCCTCCTGACGCGGAGCGCCGGGCTCTGTCAGTCGCAAGACGGCGTTGACTAGGCAGTCGGTTTCGGCGCGCTATAATGGAGCGGTCATGGACAAAAAGACAAAGTTTAACATCTGGTATCTTTTTATTGCGCTCTGGGGTGTCGTCATCCTGCATAGCGTGTGGATGCAGGCGACCCGCATTGAACAGATTCCCTACAGCCAGTTTCAGGAATACTTGAATGATGGCCGCATCGCAGAGATTCGTATCTCGGAGCGCTATATCCAGGGGACGCTCAACGATCCCGTCGAAGGACAGCCCAGCCAGTTTGTGACGGTCCGGGTGGCATCCGACTTGGCCGAGCAACTGGCCACTCGCGAGGTCCGCTTTGCCGGTGAGATTGAGAGCACGTTTGTCAGTGACCTGCTGTCCTGGATTCTGCCGGTCCTGTTATTCTTTGGCGTCTGGCTGATTCTGATGCGGCGGATGGCCCAGCGGGGTGGCTTCGGTGGCGGCTTTATGTCGATCGGCAAGAGTAAGGCCAAGATCTATATGGAGCAGGATGTCAAAGTCCGCTTCACCGATGTCGCGGGAGTCGAAGAAGCCGAGACCGAACTCCAGGAAGTCATTGAGTTTCTCAAGACGCCGGAAAAATTCAGTCGGCTCGGGGGAAAAATTCCGAAGGGTATTTTGCTGGTGGGACCGCCGGGGACGGGGAAAACGCTGCTGGCCAAAGCGGTGGCGGGAGAAGCCCAGGTACCGTTTTTTTCGATTAGCGGTTCAGAGTTTGTGGAGATGTTCGTCGGTGTCGGCGCGGCCCGCGTCCGCGACCTGTTTACCCAGGCCAAGGAAAAGGCCCCCTGCATTATTTTTATGGATGAACTGGACGCCCTGGGCAAAGCGCGCGGCATGGGACCCGTCTCTCACGATGAGCGGGAACAGACCCTCAACCAGCTACTTGTGGAGATGGATGGGTTTGATCAGCGGGCTGGGGTCATTCTCATGGCAGCCACCAACCGACCTGAGATCCTGGACCAAGCCCTGCTGCGGGCCGGACGCTTTGACCGTAATGTGGTAGTAGACCGTCCGGACAAAACCGGTCGGCTGGCTATTCTTCAGGTACACGCCCGCACTGTTCCTCTTGAGGCTGAAACCGATCTGGAAGTAGTTGCCGCCATGACGCCGGGCTTTGCCGGCGCGGATTTAGCCAACATCGTCAACGAGTCGGCGCTGCTGGCGGTCCGGCGCGGCAAAGACACGGTGGGCCTGCCCGAACTCCAGGAGGCGGTTGAGCGGGTGATTGCCGGACTGGAAAAGAAGAATCGTGTCCTCGGCCAAAAAGAAAAAGCGCGTGTCGCCCACCACGAGATTGGTCATGCGTTGGCAGGCATGTCGTTACCGGGGTCGGACGAAGTCCAAAAGATCTCGATTATTCCGCGGGGTGTCGCGGCCTTGGGCTATACCCTCCAACTGCCGAGCGAAGATCGGTTTCTGATGACCAAATCCGAGTTGGAAAACAAGATCGCCGTGCTCCTCGGCGGTCGGGTGGCCGAAGAGCTGATTTACCAGGAGATCTCGACTGGGGCCCGAGACGATCTGCTCAAAGCAACCGATACGGCCAAGAGCATGGTCAAATCCTACGGGATGAGCGATACGCTCGGTCAGCAAAGCTTTGACCAGGAGCGCCAGCCCATGTTCCTGCAAAACGGCCAGCCGCAGGGGCTGGGCGACTACAGCGAGGAGACCGCGCGGGAGATCGATAATGAGGTCCGCCGTATTATCGAGGAACAACACGCGCGTATCACCACCATATTGAAGGCGAAGCTCCCCATTCTGCGTCAGGCAGCCCAGGTCCTCTTAGAGAAAGAGACCATCTCCGGGAAAGAGCTGGAACGAATTGCCGCTCAGTTCGAGCAGCAGCCCGACGTGGCACCGGCGACGGTCGAGGTGGACTGAGCGTTTCAGCAGGGGAAGCCCCTCTTGCCAGCAGCGGGGAAGGGCAGTATCTGTCCTGCTGGGTGCCAAGCGCACTGTATGCCAAAAAGGAGGGCGTCATGAGCAGCAAAGAAGCGTTTACGGTCTCTGTCCCGGATGCGGTGTTGGCAGACTTACGCGAGCGGCTGGCAAAGGCGCGCTGGCCGGGGGAGTTTGCCAACGAGCAGTGGGCGTATGGGACGAATCAAGCCTACCTCCAGGAAGTGGTCGAATACTGGCGTACCGACTACGACTGGCGCGCGGTTGAACGCGATATGAACGCCTTCTCCCACTATAAGACGACGATTGACGGTGTGCCGATCCATTTCATCCACGAGCCGGGAAAAGGCCCGAATCCGACACCGCTGATCCTGAGCCACGGCTGGCCGTGGACCTTCTGGGATTTTCATAAAGTCATTCGGCCGCTGACCGATCCGGCCGCGTTCGGTGGCGACCCGAACGATGCGTTCGATGTCGTTGTGCCGTCCTTGCCGGGGTATGGATTTTCCACCCCGCTGACCACCCCAGGTATCAATTTCTGGCGAACGGCCGATCTGTGGCGCGGGCTCATGCAAGATGTCTTGGGCTATGAAAAATTCGCCGCTCAGGGCGGCGACTGGGGAGCGCTCATTACCGCCCAGCTTGGGCATAAGTACGCCGAGCACCTGCTCGGCTGTCATGTCAACCTCATGGCTCCGCTGGATATTTTTGTCGGCTCCATGCCCGAGGCGTCCGAGTACGGACCGGAAGAGGAGGGCTGGCATGAAAGGAATCTGAACTTTTTTGCCGCTGAGAGCGGCTATTCTGCCTTGCAGACGACCAAGCCGCAGACCCTGGCCTTTGCCCTCAATGACTCGCCGGTCGGGCTGTGTGCCTGGATTCTGGAAAAGCGCCGCACCTGGAGCGATTGCAACGGGGATGTCGAAAAACGTTTTAGCAAGGATGATCTCTGTACCACGATGACGTTATACTGGGTTACCCAGAGTTTTGGCACGTCCGCACGCTATTATTATGAAGCAACCCATAATCCCTGGAAGCCGTCGCATGAGCAGACGCCGGTTGTCCAGGCACCGACCGGCGTTGCCGTTTTTTCAGAAGAAGTTATTCTCATGCCGCGCAAGTGGGCCGAGGGCTATTACAATTTACAACGCTGGACGCCCATGGCCTCGGGTGGGCATTTCGCACCGATGGAAGAACCTGAACTCCTGGTCAATGATATACGCGCCTTCTTCCGACCGCTCAGAACATAATCTGTCAGGAGTGGGGCTGCGCGCACGGGACACCAATTATGAAACTCAACGGAACACGAACCATTCTAGCCCCCCAACAGAAGGTCTGGAGATTCTTGACCGACCCGAACCAACTCGCCAAGTGCATGCCCGGTTGTGAGAGTCTGCAAGAAAGCGGCGAGAATGAATATAGTGGAGAGATCAAGGTTGGCGTGGCTGCGGTCAAAGGCGTCTATAACGGTACGGTCAAGATGGAGGAGATCCAGCCGCCCTCGCATTACAAGCTCAGCCTTGACGGGAAGGGTAAGCAGGGCTTTCTCAAGGGGACGGGCACGGTTGATTTAGCCGAGCAAAACGGCCAGACCATACTGACCTACCACGGTGATATCCAGATCGGTGGGCTGCTGGCCAGCGTCGGACAACGCCTGGTGGACGGTGCGGCGAAAATGCTGATCGGTCAGTTCTTCAGGGCCATGGAGACCGAAATCCAGACCTTGCCCGATGAGGTCAAATCCGGGAAACGGGGCGGGCTGTGGCGGACCTTCGTCAGATGGCTGAGCAGTCTGTTTGGAAAAGGAAGCGCAGCATAACCACCGTGTCACTGTGAATACACACTTCAAAATCGGTATTGCTCAGCTTAGCCCGCGTCTCGGAGATGTTGCCGCCAACCTGACCCTCTACGAACAGGTCATTGCCCGCGCCAAGAAGGAGAATGTTGAGCTTCTCATCTTTCCCGAGTTGAGTCTGACCGGCTATCACCTGCGGGACATGGTGGCGACGGTCGCCCTGCGCCAAGACGCGCCGGAGTTCACCCAACTGCGGGAGCTGAGCAAATCGGTGGCCTGTCTGGCTGGGCTGGTCGAGGAGAGCCCGGACTTTTGTTTTTATAACGCTGCCGTTTATCTCTGTGCGGGAGAGGTTCGCCACGTCCATCGTAAGGTCTATCTGCCGACCTATGGCATGTTTGACGAGCAGCGCTATTTCGCACGCGGGGATAGCGTGCGCGCCTTTGATACCCCGTACGGTCGCGCGGCAACCCTGGTGTGCGAAGATCTGTGGCATCCGTCCACGGCGTATATTGCGACCCTCGATCAGGCCCTGCTGCTCATCTGCCCGTCGTCCAGCCCGCTCCGCGGCATTGCTGACAATAGGGAGCGGGACGAGAACGCGCGCTATTGGGAGGCGCTGAATCGCGTCTATGCCGAAACCTTCGGGGTGTTTGTGATCTACGCCAATCGGGTCGGCTTTGAAGACGGGGTGGGGTTCTGGGGCGGTTCAGAGGTGATCGACCCTTTTGGACAGTGTATTGCCAAGGGACGCTATTACGAGGAAGATTTTGTGACCGCGGACATCAGCCTCGACGTCGCCCGGCGCAAGCGCGTCGCGGCGCCGCTATTACGGGACGAGGACATCGATCTGACGATTAACGAATTACTCCGGATACGTGGACGGAGACAGTAAACACGCAACAGGAGGACCGAGCATGTCTTACGCGGACGATGTTATTGCCATTCCGCAACTGCTCCATACCTACTGCCATGTGGTAGACCGTGGCACAGTAGACGAAATCGCCGCCCTGTTTCATACCGACGCGGTTCTGCTTCCGGCATACGAAAGCAACAAGCGCTATGAGGGCCGCGACGCCGTGAAGGGCTGGTATGCCAACTACGATAATACACTACGGAACGGTGTGCGCTTTCTGCGCCACAAAATGGAGTCGCCCGTGATTGCAGTATCGGGCAACGAGGCCACCTCAACCTGCTATCTGGATGCCGACGCCATCACGAAGTCGACTGATAAGCCCATGATCGTCTTTGGTCGTTATAATGACAAATTCATCAAGGACGAAGGCCGCTGGTGGTTCAAGGAGCGCAAGATCATTACCTGCTACAGCCTGCCGGCCGACGAATATACACCCGGACGCGGGACGGAGTAGCTCCGGTTAGTCTCTCCTCTCCAGTTCCGGCGTTTTCCTGCCCAGCACCCGCTAAAACCGTTACTGACGGTGATTCTCTTGTCCTTACCGTCGGGACAAGAGTGAGCGCTGTTGAGTCGGCTTGGTTGACGCTGTGCGGCCCCGCAAGATAGGCTGCTGCGCACCGCTTTGATCCAGGGAGTGGGCCTATCTATGAAGAGTATTGTGTTGGTGAAGCAGGTGCCCATGGTTTCGGCCATGAAGCTCGACCCGGAAACAAAAACCCTCCGGCGTGAGGGCGTACCGTCCGAGGTCAGTTCGTTTGATATCCGCGGATTGTTGAAAGCGCTGGAATTGCGGGACGAACACGGCGGCGAAGTGGTTGCGCTGACGATGGGACCACCCCAGGCAGAGGAGGCGCTGCGCTACTGCCTGGCCCTGGGAGCGGACCGGGCCGTGCATCTGACGGACCGGGCGTTTGCCGGGGCAGACACGCTGGCGACCGCGCGCACCTTAGCCTGGGCGTGCGAGCGAGAAGGCTATGACCTCATCCTGTGTGGTCGGCATAGTACCGATGCGGAAACCGGTCAGGTCGGACCGGAGATTGCCGAGTTGCTTGATATTCCTCAGGTGACGGGCGTGGCTGCATTAACGCTCGACACCAACGGGCAGACTCTCCGGGTTGAGCGTGAGACCGATAGTGGTTTTGACACCCTTGATTGTCCCCTGCCAGCTCTGGTGTCGGCCACCGAGGATCTGGCGCCGGAACGCTTCCCCAGGAAAGCCGAGCGACAAGCCGCCCAAGAGAAGCCGGTGGAGACGGTGACGGCGAGTGACCTCTCGGCGGACTTGGCGCGATTTGGGGCCGCGGGATCGCCGACCTGGGTGGAGTCTGTCCAGACTGTTGAAGACAACCGGGAAAGTCGTGTGCTCGAAGGGGAATTACCTGAACAGATCGATACCCTGGTTCAGGCCCTCTTGGCCCGTGGGCTGTTTGGAACGTGGACCGATGATGGTACCGCGGGCGAAAAGAAAGTCCGAAGCGCTGACCTCGAGCCGGGGAAAGCGGTCTGGGTTGTAGCTGAAACCTTGGGTGACACGCTCCGGCCGGTCAGCTTTGAGCTTTTGGGAAAAGCTGTTGAGCTGTCGGCCCAGTACAGCTGTGAAGTGGGTGCTGTTTTGATCGGTAGCGGGCTTGACGCCCATATCGCGCCTTTAGCGGAGTATGGTGCCGACGTGGTCTACCGGGCCGAGGATGCCCGTCTTGCCTGCTATGACACCGACCTGTATGCCGCGCTGTTGAGTCGGGCGGTTCAAGCACACAAACCACAGGTGTTGCTGTTGGGCTCAACCGCGATTGGCCGCGACTTGGCGCCGCGGGTTGCGGCACGGCTTGGCTTGGGCCTCACCGGCGACTGTGTGGATTTGGAAGTTGACGATCAGGGACGCTTGCTGCAACTCAAGCCCGCGTTTGGCGGTAATATCGTTGCGCCGATTCTATCGAAAACAACACCCGCAATGGCGACGGTCCGCCCAGGTATGCTGTCTCCCTCTCAGCCCGTTTCCGGCCGTCAGGTACGAGTGGAAAGACTGACGCTTGAGGACGATATCCACAGCCGCGTGCAACTGGTGTCACAAACGGGCGCCGACGCGGCCAAAGCCGCGGCTCTGGATGCCGCGGACATCGCTATTGGTGTTGGGAAAGGTATAGGTGGGCCGGAGAATCTGCCCGTGATTGAACAACTGGCCGATGTGTTAGGCGGAGTGCCACTGGCTTCGACGCGGGATATTTCGGACCTGGGTTGGCTTCCCCGGCAACATCAGGTCGGCATTACCGGTCGGGCGATCGCACCGAAGCTGTATTTTGCCATTGGTATTCGAGGCGCGTTCGAGCATATGGTGGGCTTGCGTAAGGCCGGCACCATTGTGGCTATCAATATCAAAGCGAAAGCGCCGATATTCAAAACGGCCGATCTCGGCGTTGTCGGCGACTACGCCGAAGCCGTGCCGCTCTTGACCGAGGCCTTACAAAAGGCAAAGGCTGAGCGGTAAACTTGTCTCGCGGTAACAGCCGCGGTTCTCTCTTACGCTGCCCACCAACGCGGGATCCTCGTCGGCTCGGCAGAGCAGTACAGGGCTTGGATCTTCCGCGGGTCGAGAGCCAGGTGCTGACAGATCCACAGGAAGCTGAACGGGCTCTCATCTTTTGAGAAAAACCACATCCGGTCCAACTCAAACTGAGAGAGAAACAAATTGTTACCCTTCCGCACTAAATCGCGTACCACAAAGGCATCGGATAAAACGTTACGGAGGAGCGCTTTGAATGGGTTGTATGACGAATAGCGGGGCTGCTGCTCGCCACCTTCCACATCCACCATCATCATCATATCCACAGCAGCATGCATCATAGATACAGCTTACTAGCTATTAGTGTAGATTTTGCAACCCCCCTATCGCTCTTTCTTTCGATATTTTTACACGACCGATATTTTTCTCAAATATCGTGGACATTTCTCCAGGAGAAGGGTGAGTCTCAACACCGCAGGGCTGACCGCGTCAGGCGCGTTATGCCGGCCACGCCGTCTGGAGCAGTTGGAATAATTCCGTGAACTGTTGCTCGGCCAGCTCCAACGCTTGGGTGACATCGGGCGGCTTAGGCCAGGATCGGTCGGGAAATGCAACGCCGCCTATCGCCCGCGGGGTGGCGTAGCGCGGAATGACATGGAAGTGGACATGCCTATCGACCATCATAAGTAACAGATAGTTAATTTTGTCAAAGGTGAAGACACGTTTGAGCGTCCCTTCCAGGTCAGCCGTGACTGTATGCAACTCGGTAAAAGCCTCGGCTGAGACCTCCGCCATACTCGTGACTTCTGCGCGACACACCAGTACGAGCGAGCCGAGTGTTACTTGCTGTGGGCGCAGTAAGACCGCCCAGTGTGTATACTCACGCAGCAGGGTGTTCGGGTAATTGAATTTCAACAATGTTTCATGCGGCATATTTTTATCCCTCTCTGTCTGAAAACTATGTGGTCTCGGAAAAGGATGCAATGTATGGTTGCGTGCGCGACCTGGATCTATGGAGCAACCGGGGAGAATGGGCACGGGAGGAGTCCGCCTACTGCGGCATTTCTTCATCCACAGCAGCTGTCTGATTGGCTTGTCGTGATCGGGGAGGCTTGAGCCGTGGTCGGGTTTTCGCCGCAGCCCGAACACGCGTGCTGCGGCCGGTAATCGATCACATTGCCGTGCCGGTCAAGCTCAAAATGGCAGCACTCCAGCAACAGGTCTTTGAGCTTGGCTCGACCGCGTTGGACGCGAGACTTGGCCCCGGACAGGGACAAGCCTAAGCGGGCGCCGACCTCACTTTGTGTCAGCCCTTGAAGCTCTGTCAGCTCTATTGCCTCACGATACCGTGGCGACAACTGTTGTACGATGCAGCCCAGACCGGCCGCGATCTCCTTGTTATAGTTCTCTTCCGCAGTGTTCTCTTCAGGGATGGCGTCCGCCACGACGCCGTCAGGGGCGAGGACCTCTTTCGATACGGAGCCCGTGCGGAAATAATCCTTTAGCGTGTTATGGGCAATACGATAAACCCAGGCTGCCAGCCGTTCCTGTTTCCGGAGGGAGGCGAGTCCGTTATGGACCCGCACAAATGTCTCTTGGAGCAGGTCTTCCGTTAACTGGTCGTCAGTGACGCGGCAGCGAAAGAACGTGCGTAACTGCTGGCTCATGGCCTGCCAGGCTTGCTCGGTCGAGACGCCCATACCTCCTCCTATTCCAAACAGCATTCGGTCGCACAACAGGAGCTTTGAGTGGCCTCTTGGTGTGGAGCGTCGCCTGTTTCCGCATCGCCGGCATTCCGCCTCTTTCTGACGTAATCTGACGCATCGGCATCCAGGACCACAAAAATCTCCCAGGCATGACCGTCCGGGTCAGTGACCCAGGCTTTGTCCTGCACAGCGTAACAACACGAGACGGCATCTTCCAGGCGTGGATTGAGCCCCGCGGCCCGTAACCGGGCTGCAACCTGAGCCACGGTCTTGGTCGATTTAACCTGAACACCAAAGTGGGCACTTGGACCGGGCCGGGTCTGTCGTTCTGCATCTACATTCAATGTCAGGTTCACGGGCGGGTCGGCGACCTCGAACTTCGCATAGCCTGGGCGCAGCTTGGTCGGCTCCTGGGCGAACAGATTTCGATAGAATAGAGTGGAGCGCTCCGTATCACGGACTGACAAACCAATGTGGACTCGGGTCGGCGTCGCAAATTCTACCGCAGATTGACCGTCCATCGAAAACCTCCTGCATAACAGCGTCTATCTATACAGACGGATGAGGCGAGACAAAGGACGCAAATCTTCACATGAACCGACCAACCTCTTGTGAAAAGTAGAGATCGATATAGTAGTAGGGAGGGCAAAAAGCCTGCATCAATGAAGAAAACAACTGCTATGCATCGCGGCTATTCGCTGATTGAAGTCCTCGTGGCTATGGCGGTGTTCGCGATTGCCTCGCTCGGGCTGGCGGCTGGAGTCACCACGGTCATTCGGGTCGGGTCAGTCAGTGAACATGTGACTCAGGCGACAATTTTAGCCCAAGAAAGGCTGGAAGAATTCCGGGCAGCCTTTGAGCCGCTCCAGGATGGTGAAGACTCGCCACGACCGGGGTATACCCGAAGCTGGCGGGTGACGCCTGACGCACCCGAGCCTGGCGTCACCCGCATTGATGTCACGGTCTCGTGGTTTGCCCAGGGTCCTCGCTCTGTGGACCTGGTGACGGTTGTGAATCGGTAGGGGCTGAGAGGGATGCAGACAGCCAGCAGTCACTCTATACTGTGCAGGTCTCGAAAGAGCGGACGGTCGTCCGTTCTGCAGCGCCGCTCTCCCTGGCGACAAGCCGGCTGGACCCTGCTCGAAGCGCTTGTCGCCATGAGCGTAGCGAGTCTTTTCATGCTCGCCCTGTATGGATTTTACCGTTTCAACCTTCAGACCCTGAGTGCGGAAACCGCACGATTAAACGTCCGCGAGAGCAGTCGATTGGCCGTTGATTTCTTGGTCAGAGAGCTGCGTATGGCCGGCGCGCGACCAGTCCGGGGTGGGGCGTGCGCCGGATTCGAACGCCTCCTCAGGGCCGAGGAGCAGGCCATCGCCTTCCAGTATGACTTTCGCGGCGACCATTTTGGTTCGCTTGCGGACGGCTGTCCGGATGATCCGAGCGAACGGGTCAGGTATAGCTATGATGCCCAGGCGCAGATGCTTCGCCGTGCGACCGGGAAGGGCTCTGCCCAGCCCTTTATCGGCAATATTCCTGCGGACGGTTTTCTGTTGTCCTATTTTGACCGGGACGGTACCCAACTCCTGCCACCGCTTGATCCTGCCGAGCGGGCCGCCGTCTTTTTGATCGACCTGGTCGTCCGCACTGCTCAGCCACATCCCGACCCTCAGGTCGGCGAACCTATTACCGCCAGCCTGGGCTCGGCCATCTTTCTGTCGAATCCACCCAACTGAGCCTCAACCGAATCCCATGCGGATACTCTTCCGGCGTGTTGTCCTTGGTTCAGAGCGCGGCGTTGTGTTGCTGACCACCCTCATCCTGATGACCCTGCTGGCCGCCATTGGAGGCAGCAGAACCTTACTCAGCCGCGTTGACCTGTTTCTCTCACAGAATCTGAGGAGCGGCGTCCAGGCGTTCTGGCTCGCCCAGGCCGGAGCCGAGGTGGGCAAGAACTGGCTCGAAGCCAATCTGCCGGGAGAGACCTTCCCCGTAACGCTCGGACCTCAAGCGCTCGGTGCGGGAACGTATACGGTCCGAATTGAGGAGCTTGATACCAGGCGCTATCAGATTACCGCCACCGGAACCGGGGCTGAGGCGTCCCGACGAGTGCTCCAAGAAGTGATCGCGCTTCCCCCGTTTACGCCCTGGGGTGCGGTGACCAGTCTCGGTGCGGGGCTCCGGCCGGACTTTATTGACCCGGCAACCAGTCCGCCCGGGTCGGGGCATCGTATTCCAGATTTCAGCATAGACGGCAGGAATCATGCCCTCGCCGCCGGCCTGTCTGATCGCTGCCCTGATATTGCTCCATTTGCGGTGAGCCAAACCCAGGCACAGACCGATCTCATCACCGCGCAGCATTCCCTGAAACAGCGGATCGTCACCCGGGCCAATCGCTTCTGTCGGGCGGATGGTGGCAGTACCGTCTTTGGCGTGTGTACCCCTGGCCTTGCCTGGGTCCGCGGGGCGACGCTACTGCCGCGTTTTGATCCCCTGCCTTGTCGGCTGGAGGACCCGACGTGTTTCCTACGGCTCGATCTGTCTGCGGCAGGTCTGCGGGCAACGGCCCAGCCCACCCACATCCACCTTCCCACAGCCCCACATGATCGAGGACCGTTTACCCCGAGTTCTGCGACCACGCCCTTCGCCTATCTGTTATCCACTGAAGAGTGGCGCCAGCTTCAGACCGCGCTGGTTGAGATACAGGAGCAAATCGCCAGGCTGGAGCCGGATCAGGTCCTGGAGATTACGCAGCATCTTGAGCATGACCCATATACCTATGGGACGGCAGCCCAGCCGCGCGTCACGCAGGTCCAGGAGAGCCCCGCTCCCCTCCGGATGGCTAACAATGCCCGGGTGACCGGGGTCGGTGTCCTGATTATTCCGCGTGCCGTGCTGCTCAGCAATGTGACGTTCCAGTGGCAGGGCCTCGTCGTGATTGTGGGTGAGGGCGACCTGCGCGCCGTGGGGCCAAATGTGTGTGGCCAGATTCTCGGCGCTGTTCTGGTCCACGACAATGGAAGTCCGGGTCAAAAGCTGGATTTTGATCGGGTACAACGCAGCAGCGCCTGCGCACCGTTGGCCGTGAATTACAGTTGTGAAGCCGTCGTGCGGGCCCTGATGCTCTTGCACCGAACGGTATCCTGGACGGAGCAGTTTGATGCCTAGCCAGGGCTCCCGAGGCTTTTCCCTGCTTGAACTCCTGCTGGTCATTGCGCTGCTGGGGATTCTGACTGGGATAGCCTCGCTCCAACTCGCCCCACTCCTCCAGCGCGTCGCGGTCAATAGTGGGGTCCGACAGGTGGCCGCCGACCTCCAGCTCGTTCGGATGCAAGCCATCGCGCATAACCGCCGCTTACGCGTGACCTTCCAGCCTGGCTCGGACACCTATCTCGTCGAAAAAAGAGAAAACGGACGCTGGCAGGACCATCGTCTCCACAGTCATGACCGCACCGGCGATGGGTCGGGCAGCATCCCCTTGCCGGCGAGTGTGATCGTCGCGGCCGCCAATTCGCGCGGCGATGTGATTTTTATTCCTCGTGGCCATGTTGATGGCGGGATGACCCTCACGCTGGCGTCTCCCGACGGACGGTTCTCAAAGCACCTTGTGATCAATCTTGCCGGTCGGGTCCGGATCGATTAGACTACAGCGGTTGCTAGCCATTGACCTCCCACCGCTGTTTGTTTGCCTGCTTGCCGGTGTCTGCGGCGCCTGCATTGGGAGTTTCCTGAATGTGTGTATCTACCGTCTCCCGCTTGAGGAGTCGGTGGTCTCCCCTGGTTCCCACTGCCGGAGCTGCTCAACACCCCTGGCCTGGTACGATACTATTCCGTTATTTACCTATCTTGTTCGACGCGGACGGTGTCGGGTGTGCGGCGCCCGGTTTTCGGTCCGCTACTTCTGGGTCGAACTGCTGACCGCAGCGATTGCCGGTCTGCTGGTGATTCAATTTGGCGTCAGCCTGGTAACCCTGGGGTATTTCGTCTTTGCCGCGGCCTTGGTCGTCATCACGTTTATTGATGTGGATCATAAAATTATTCCCGATGTCATCAGTCTGCCCGGGATCATCCTCGGTCTGCTCTTTTCCGCGATCTCTCCACACCTGACGTTCTGGGAGTCGCTCATAGGGGCCGGAGTCGGGGCCGGCGTCCTGCTGGTAGTGGCCTTCGGCTATTGGGCCGTGACCAGACGTGAGGGCATGGGCGGGGGGGACATCAAACTGTTGGCCATGATAGGCGCGTTTCTGGGCTGGCGCGCCATACCTTTTACCCTGCTGCTTGCTTCTTGCACCGGATCGGTGATCGGGGTTGCTACCATGCTACGCCGTCGGGCCGACTCCAAACTCGTCTTACCGTTCGGTCCGTTCTTGGCGTTTGGCGCCGGGTGTTATCTATTCGTCGGGGAATCCCTGATCGCCTGGTATCTCAGCCTGCGCTGACCCGACCCTACCTTTGGAGAACGTGAAAAGGACTACAGCATGATGTCGGCCGACCTGTCGCGGAATACTGGTGACCGCCCGCGCCCCATGGACCCGCACGCCGCGTATACTGAACGGCTGAGTCAGCGCGAAAGCCAATTCCACCAGTGTACGCAGCGGGACCGAGTGATAGGCCACGCGCGTCTGATTCTCTTTCTTGCCGGCTGTGGTTTTTCGTGGTTTTTCCTGCTGCCCGGAACCTTGGCGTGGGGCTGGTTGCTGCCTTTTGTAATCGGCTTTGCCGGACTCGTGCTTTACCATGAGCGAATTAAACACCGGCTGCTGCGGGCAGAGCGGAGTGTAGCGTTTTACACTCAAGGATTAGCCCGACTTGAAGATCGTTGGGTTGAGTGTGGAGAGCCGGGGAGCGTGTTTCTGCAAGAGAGTCAGCAGGCTGGTCATCCCTATGCCGTCGATCTCGACCTGTTTGGTCCAGGCTCGGTGTTTGCCTTGCTATGCACCGCGCGGACCTCGAGTGGACGACAGACCCTGGCCGCCTGGCTGACAACACCTGCGACGCCCGAGGATATCCGTGCCCGCCAGACCGCCATTGATGAACTCTGTCTCCGTCTCGACCTGCGCGAAGAGCTTGCCGTCCGTGGCAACGATATTGACGCCGGCGTCTCGCCCAATATTCTGCAAGACTGGGGACACTCGCCACCCCATCTCTCCGGCTGGCGAGTGTCTATTGTAGCCGGTATTCTCTCGTTGCTGTCGCTGGTGACCCTGGCCGCCTGGGGACTGACCTCGATTGGGCCGATCCCGTTTGTGGTGGCGAGTGTGGTGCAGGGTCTCTTTGCCGCCAGCGTCCGGCAGCGGGTTGGACGCGCCGTTGCCAACATCGAGCGCTTCGGACGCGAACTCAGCCTGCTGTCCACGGTCCTGACTTGTCTCGAACAAGAGGTGTTTGCGTGTCCGTGGCTGGCCCGTCTCCAGGCATTGATTGCAACCAACGGCTTACCGCCCTCACGCCAGATCGCCCGCCTTAACCGCTTGATTACCTTGCTCGAATCTCGCAAGAATCAGATTTTTATTCCGCTGGCCGGCCTGCTGCTGTGGACGACCCAGCTCGCCTGCGCCCTCGAACGCTGGCGGGCCGTCTCGGGCCGGGCCATTGCCGACTGGCTGCATGCGATCGGCCAATTCGAGGCCCTGAATGCGCTGGCCGGCTATGCGTATGAGCACCCGACCGACCCCTTCCCGGAACTGGTGCCCCAGAAAAAGGACGGCCAACGGAGCGCCTGTTTTGAAGGAACGGGTCTCGGCCACCCACTGTTGCCCGAACGACACTGTGTGCGCAATGATGTGGCTCTACATCAGCATCCTCAGGCCTTGATCGTCAGTGGTTCCAATATGTCGGGCAAGAGTACACTGCTCAGGACCGTCGGGGTGAACGCCGTCCTGGCCCTGGCCGGTGCCCCGGTGCGGGCGCGGTACCTCCGCCTCTCCCCGCTGACGCTTGGAGCAAGCCTGCGCATCCAGGACTCTCTGCATGCCGGGACGTCCCGTTTCTACGCAGAAGTGATGCGCGTCCGCCAACTGATGGATGGCGCGGCAGGTCCGGTACCCGTGCTGTTTCTTCTGGACGAGATTTTTCACGGGACGAATTCCCACGACCGCCAGATTGGGGCGACAGCCGTGGTCCGCAGTCTGCTTGAGCGGGGAGCCATTGGTTTGGTCACAACCCATGACCTCGCCCTGGCCCGGATCGCCGACAGCCTGTCTCCGCGTGTGGTTAATGTCTGTTTTGAAGATCAATTCGAAGACGGCGAGCTGCGGTTCGACTACCGCATGCGGACCGGTGTCGTCCAAAAGAGTAATGCTTTGGCACTGATGCGATCGGTCGGATTGGAAGTCGGCTAACTTTTTCGCTATGTTCCACACGCCCACAGAGTACGTTTCATGAGCGGATTTTTTATCACCTTTGAGGGGAGCGAAGGCGGCGGCAAGACCACCCAGGCCTCTCTCTTGGCCGAGGCGTTGCACGTGCGTGGCCACGACGTGGTTGAGACGCGGGAGCCGGGCGGTACGCCAGTCGGTCAGGCCCTACGTCAGCTCCTGTTACGCCCGCACACCGGGCAGCCGACCGACAGACTCGTTCCTCCGGCTGAATTGCTGCTCATGCTCGCCGACCGGGCGCAGCATATTCATGAGGTCATCCTGCCCGGCCTGCACGCCGGGCGTATTGTGTTATGCGACCGGTATGCAGACTCGACCACCGCGTATCAAGGCTATGGACGTGGCTTTGATCTGGCGGAGATTGCTCGGCTGAACGCCTTTGTGTGCGGGGCATGCCGACCTCAACTCACCTTCGTGTTGGACCTGCCGATTGCCGTTGGGATGCAGCGCGCCCACGCGCGACGGGGAGCGGCGGCGGTTGACCATTTTGAGGCCGCGTCGGTGACTTTTCATGAGCGGGTGCGTGAGGGGTTCCTCGCCATTGCCCGCGCCGAGCCCGAGCGGGTCTGCCTGATCGATGCGGCCCAGGATATCGAGGCCGTGCATGCTGCTGTTCTGGCCGGCGTCCGCGAACGCTTGCCTGCCGTGATCGAGGGCTAGGTACTCGGGAGAACTATGCTGCTGGATCAGATACACGGCCATGCCTCAGCGCTGGCGACATTGCGCAAGGCACTGGCCAAAGATCGAGTTGCCCATGCCTATCTCTTCACCGGGCCGGACGGCATCGGCAAGCGGTGTACCGCCATTGCCCTGGCGCACGCTTTACTCTGCCAGGAGGCCCCCCAGCATGGGTGTGCCTCCTGTCCGGCCTGTGTGTCTCTGCAAGCGGGCTCTCACCCGGACTATTATTTGAGTGCGCCCCTGCCCGGAAAGCAGAGCATGGGTATCGACCAGATTCGGGCGATGCAGCGGTTTCTGGCGCTCCGGCCCGTTCGCGGCGGCAAGAAAGTCTGCATACTCAATGAGGCGCATATCTTGACGGACCAGGCGCAGAGTGCCTTGCTGAAGATTCTTGAAGAGCCGCCCGGCGACGCGATTGTCGTGCTGGTTGCCGCGAGCGGGGCCACGCTCTCCCTCCCCCTGCTGTCGCGCTGCCAACACGTGCGCTTTGCTCCCTTACCGGTTCAGGAGGTGGAACGCATCCTGAGGCAGGAGGCTGGTCTGGAGGCCGACACCGCGAGCCTCCTCGCCCGCTATAGCCGCGGGAGTATTGGCCGCGCCCTCGGCCTTGATCCCCCCACACTGATGGAGGAGCGCCAGTGGGTTGTCGAGCACCTCTCCACGGTACACGGGGCTTCTTTTTCAACTTTGTCCCAACTGGCTGAGTGGCTGGTAGCCGACCGTAGCTCCAAGACAAAGAAGAAAGCCGAGACGCCAACAGCACTGGAGAAGGGCGCCCGCCTGGAACTCGTTCTGGCCTGGTATGAAGAGGCGCTCCGTTACCTCCTGCTTGGCAACAGCGCGGTCGTGCGCTATCAGGACTGCCTGCCCGCCCTGGCCCAGGCGACCGCAAAAGTGGGCCTCGCCCGGGCTTTACACGATCTCACCGTCGTCTACGAGACGATACAGGCCCTGGGTCGGAACGCCCATCCTCGACTCGCAGTAGAAGATATGCTGCTGGAACTTGCTGAGGCTGCGCCCGCCCGCTAGGAAAGAGTAAACGCGCCCTCCAAACAGCTAAATGAAGCTGGGCACGTTTGCTCTTTAGAGAGATTCGAGGAGACAGACATGGACCAACCACGACATATACTTGTTGGCGTCGCCTGGCCGTACGCAAATGGTGAGCAACACATCGGTCACATTGCCGGCGCCTATCTTCCGCCCGATATTTTTGCCCGCTTCCAGCGGATGCGCGGCAACCATGTCCTGATGGTGAGTGGCTCCGATACGCACGGCACCCCTATTACCGTCCGGGCCGAGGCCGAGGGTGTCGGCCCGGCTGAGATTGTTGATCGGTTTCATGCCACGTTTATCGACAGCTACCTCAAGCTCGGTCTGACGTTCGATCTCTTCACCCATACGGATACCCAAAACCACTGGGATGTGACGCAGGATCTTTTTCGTACCCATCTTGAGGGTGGCTATATCTACCAGGACAGCCAGCAGCAATTGTATGACGCCAAAGCCAGCCGTTTCTTGCCCGACCGCTATGTTGAGGGCAACTGCCCGTTTTGTGACTACGACGAAGCGCGTGGGGACCAGTGCGATCAGTGCGGGCGTACCTACGAAGCGGTTGAGCTCAAGAACCCTCGCTCACGGATTACCGGGAATACCAGCCTCGAAGTCCGGGAGACCGAGCATTACTTCCTGGACTTGTCGAAACTCCAGGACCCGCTGCGGTCCTGGCTGCAAGACGGCAAAACGCACTGGCGGCCAAATGTCATCCATTTTGCGCGCACCCAGGTGGAACAAACGGAACTGCGCGGTCGCCCTATCACCCGCGACATGGAGTGGGGCGTCTCGATTCCGCTACCGAACACCGCAGGGAAATGTATCTATGTCTGGTATGACGCCGTCATCGGCTATCTGAGTGCGGCAAAAGAGTGGGCTCAACTTAATAACGAGGCCGAACAATGGCGCCAGTGGTGGGACGCCAACACCAACCCCCAGGCCCGTATCTATAATTTTATCGGTAAGGACAATATCCCCTTTCACGCCATGATGTGGCCGGCGATGCTGATCGCCTACCAGAACCTGAATCTGCCCTATGACGTGCCGGCCAACGAATACCTGAATATGTACGGCCGGAAGTTCAGCAAAAGCCAGGGGCATATTATCAGCATCCTGAACGTGCTCGAACGCTACCAGGCTGATGCGTGGCGGTACGCGCTTACCGCCATCGCGCCGGAAGCCAGCGATGTGGATTTTACCTGGGACGATTTTGTGGAACGCGTGAATAACGAACTGGTGGCGAATTGGGGTAATTTGGTGAACCGGGTGTTAGGCTTTGCCTATAAGCGCTGGCAGGGCGTTATCCCCGAACCAGGTCCGTTGAGCGGAAAAGATCAGAGCTTGCTCGATGAAGTCAAAGCCGGTTTCCACAGCGTTGGGGACTTATACGACGGTGTCAAGCTCAAAGCCGCCATGCAGGAGGTCCGACGGCTGAGCCAACGGGCGAACCAGTACGTGCACGACGCGGCACCCTGGAGCACGATTAAGACGGACCCGCAACAGGCCGCCACGTCAGTCTATGTGGCGCTACAGGCCATTGACTGGTTAAAAATTCTCTGGGCGCCCATACTGCCCCACACCAGCCAACAGCTCCACGAGTTCCTCGGCTATGAGGGTCTGCTCTTTGGCCGTCAGTATACGCAGACCGTCGAAGACGCACGAGGCGAGCATCTCGTGCTGCGCTATGACAACAGTCGGGCTATCGGCACGTGGGAACCGGGGACGCTCGCCCCAGGCCAAGCCCTGCGGCAGCCCGCGCCATTATTTGTCAAACTCGACGAAAACGTGCCGGAGCAGGAGGCGATGGGTTAGCAGGGAAGGACGCCGACCATGCGCTTGGCCGATTCGCACTGTCATCTGACCGACACACAGTTTGACGAAGACCGGACCGCCCTCCTGACCCGGGCGCGCCAATCCGGCATCGAACGTTTTATTACGATTGGAGCGACGGGCGAGTTCTGGCATAACGAAAAAGCCGTGGCGCTGACCCAGGAACACCCCGATGTTTTTGCCACGGTGGGTGTGCACCCGCACAACGCCGCAACGATTACCCCGGAAACCTATGACCAACTCCGTCGCTTGGCTCAGGAGCCCAAGGTTGTTGGGTTGGGTGAGACCGGCCTGGATTTTTACTACGAGTATTCTCCCCGCGAAGCACAACGGAGGCATTTTCGTACCTTTATCCAACTCGCGCTCGAACTCGACCTGCCGCTCTCCATGCATGTCCGTGAGGCCTACGCTGAAGCGGCTGAGATTCTCCGCCAGGAAGGCGGCGGCCGGGTTCGAGGCGTGATGCACTGCTTCACCGGCACTGCACCGGAAGCCGAGGCCCTACTGGCCCTGGGTTTGTCTCTTTCGTTCAGTGGGATTGTGACGTTCAAGAACGCACAGGGCCTGCGCGCGGTCGTGCCCCTTGTACCAATGGACCGCCTGCTCATTGAGACCGATTGCCCGTATCTGGCTCCGATCCCATACCGCGGCCGGCGGAACGAACCCGCCTATGTCTCCCAGGTAGCGGCAACGCTTGCCCGGCTGAAAGCCGTGCCACTTGAAGAGGTGGCGCAGGCCACCTGGCGCAATACCGCGCGCCTCTTTGGGCTCGATGCCTAACCGCTGAAGAAGCGCCCCTGACGCGGGTCAAGACTCTCTCGGCATTCTTTGCAAATCCCGTAGATTTCCATCTTGTGCGTGGTCGCCACAAAGTCGTAGCGCAGAGCAAGTTCTTCCTGGAGTTCTTCAATCCGGGGCTGGACGAACTCGATAATGCGCCCGCAGCGTTCGCAGATCAGATGATCGTGATGCCGTTCGGCTTCAACGTTCTCAAAGCGGGCCTGTCCATCGGCAAAATGGCGCTCCTCGGCAAGTCCGCACTCCTTGAGTAATTTGAGGGTCCGGTAGACGGTAGCATAGCCCACCCGCGGATTGATCTGGCGGACTTCGCTATAGAGTTCTTCCACACTGATATGGCGCGTGATCGCAAAAAAGACGCGGGCGATGTCTTCTCGTTGAGCGGTAGCCTTGAGCCCCTGCTCTTTGATCCAGAGCCGAAAAGTGTCAAGCCGCTCACTCATGCTGGATGCTCTCCTGTTATGCCTGCCAGAAGGTGACGGATTGACGGCGACAGCGCCTGCGTATCAACCGCGCGTTGCGAGAGCTCATCAAGCAGAATGTCAACCCGTTCGGTCACCGGCCGGTCCCGGTCGAGGAAGACGACGTCCTGGTCGTGCACGCGACAGCCTCCGCCACGAACGCGATACCCAACTTCGCGCAGCAACTTTTCCTCTCGGACCTGAATGCCCAGCCGTGTCGCAACCTCTTTCAGCTCTCCGAGCGTCGCGTTCTCCTGTCTTCCACCACTGCCCCGACCGCCCATCTTCTTCTTTGCCATAGTTCTATTGTGACCAAGGCCCGAAAACTTGTAAAGCACCAAATTCTGTATTCAGACTTTCCCCCTTGCGAGCTTGTAGACGGATCGGTAATATTCCCTAACCGAACGGTCAGCCGGTGAGGCTGAAGGGGGCAAACGGCCTGACAGGCTAAGGACAAGGAAGGGTATGCGGTTTCCATTACATATCACTACCGACATGATCAAATGGCAGCTCAAGAACAAGCTGAACGGCCAGTCTCGTTATCCCGTCGTGCTCATGCTTGAGCCCTTATACACCTGCAATCTGGCCTGTGTGGGCTGTACGCCGGAGCGACACCAGGGCGATCTCAAAGACCGACTCTCGCTCGATCAATGCTTTGAAGCAGTAGATCAGTCCGGCGCGCCGGTGGTGTCGATTTGTGGCGGAGAACCGACCGTGTATCCGGAGCTGCCGGAACTCATCGAGGGCATTATTGACCGCAAGCGTCACATCTATCTGTGTACCAATGGGATTTTGCTAGAACGATTTTACGCCAAAGGGAAACCGCATAAACGCCTGTCCATTAACGTGCATCTGGATGGTATGCGTGACACCCACGACTTTGTGTGTGACAAGCCCGGCGTCTTTGATACGGCCGTTGAAATGATCAAGCGCGGCAAACAGCTCGGGTACTCCATGTGCACCAACACCACGGTGTTCCGCGAAACCAGCATGGAAGAGATCGAAGAGATGTGCGAGATGCTGACCGGGCTGGGAGTGGACGGCATCATGATTTCGCCCGGCTATCATTACCAGGCGCTTGAGACCAACCATTTTCTGTATCGGGACGAGATTCACCAGAAGTTCAAACACGTGCTAAAACTGTCCGAGCGCTACAAGATTTCGCTCACCCCGCTGTTCCTCGAATTCGCCGCTGGCGAGCGCGACTATCCCTGTACGCCGTGGGGCAATGTCACCCGGACACCCTTTGGCTGGAAGGACCCGTGCTATTTAATCGGCAAGAAATACTTCAAGACCTGGGACGAGTTCTGGAACGGTGTGGATTGGGACTACTGGGAAAAGCGCGAAGACGCCCTGTGTCAGAACTGTCTCATGCACTCCGGCTTTGAGGCCTCGGTCATGCGCAAACTGCCCGAGAGCCCGCAGGACATGTTGCGCATGGCCAAGTGGATGATGGCGGCCTAGGCCCTTCCCAGCCTTATCGCGTTTCCCTCTCCCCCTGGGAGAGGGGTAGGGCGAGAGTTCTTCTCCCTCCTCATACAACCGCAGACCACGACAGGAAAAATACATGGGAGCCACCCGCTCCACTCTTTCTACCTGGAAAGATCGCAAGCGCTATAGAGCTACCGCCGCCCAGCTCGCCGAGTGGCAGGAGCAGTACCAGCGACATTTCGAGTATTTCAACCGCCAGTACTTTGCCAACGCGCTGCCCCCATACCGTGTCACGCTCCACGATCCGCTCATCGTGCCTGGGGTGTCTGCCGCAATGAGTAAATACATAGCTGGCTACTGCGACAAGAAACGACGCCGAATTTTGTTGGAGGCTTTTCCCTTCCCCAAAGGGGAAGGCATCCTGCTGCACGAAATGGCCCATATAGCGACCAATGTGCACCACGGTCCGCGCTTCCGCCAGGAAATGACTCGCCTGGCCGCCCTGGCCGCTCCGCTCGGCCCGATCAACCTCGCTACGTATGTGACGAGTGGGGCGTAGCGACTTGCTTGATAGGCTAATTTTGTAGGTATATGATGCCTACAAAATATGAATCTTTCAGGTGGACCTTTTCACCGTAAAATCCAACTTCGAGAGGACCTTCTGTTAGAAGTTGATATTCGGATTGTCCCTGAGAGTGCAGATTATCCTGAAGGCGTTCGGTATCGCTGTTATCTCGGAAATCCCCGGACACAAGAAATAATCGTCTTGTACGATATTCACCCAGGCAAACCACATCATCGCCACATCCGTGGGAAAGAGGAACCGTATCATTTTACGAGTCCTGAACAATTATGGAACACTTTTGTCAGGGATGTAGAAGCCGTTCTCCGAGGTGAGTTATGAAAGTCAAACGTGTGAAGGTCGGGATCAAGAGCTGGGAAGAGAATAAAGAAGAATTGCAGTCTATCTTTCGACGAACAGAAGAGAAATCCACTCTACCGGCAGAGGAGTCTCTCTTCTTCGTTGATATCGAAACCTTCCGGAAATGTCTGACGCCAAAGCGTCTCACCCTTCTGTGGGTAGTGGCCGAGAAACACCCGCAGTCAGTCCGAGCATTGGCCTCGCTCCTTGGGCGAGAGGTAAAGAACGTGAGTGGCGATCTTGAATACCTGCGTCAAGTCGGCCTCGTCGAATTCCGGCCAAGTACAACTCACGGCAACGCGCGCGCGCCGGTTGTTCCGTATGATCGATTAGATTTGAGCCTTGATCTCCGTCGTCCCGCAGGGGAGGCTGGCGTGTCGTAGGGATACTGGCCTCCCGGTTGAAACAGGAATGAGAAAAAGTATTTCAGTGAAGGTAGAGAAGGAAGACGGCAAGTACGAGCGGGCCAACAGGCCGTTTGAGGCTGTCGGCTGATATCGGAATATGTGGTAAAGCTGGAGAGCAGAGACGGCTGAGATAGGAGAGAGATGCGTATGTCTCAAACAGCCCAACTCGATAGGCTTGCATTTGAATTCTTTAAGGAGTTTGCACGATGTGAATGTTGTCTAAAGGCCGTAGGGTTTAGAGAAAATAGAGGAGAAAAGGAGATTGCTAAGGCGAATTGGACTGATTTTGCTAAGGCTAAAGAAGTTCAAGATATCATTGAATCAGCCGAAACGAGGGAACTCCAAGGGGCTGTCGCCTATTTTGTTGATCGTCCACCCAAGAAACAAACCATCCGTGAAGGGAAATTGGCGTGGAATGAAAGATTGCCTGACCACAAGAGCAAAGCTGAACTCGTTATCAAATTAGTAGGACGCGTCCGAAATAATTTATTTCACGGAGGCAAGTTCAACGGCGAGTGGTTTGCGCCCCAACGCAGTGAGAAGTTAATTAGATACGGGCTCATCCTGCTGAAAGCTTGTAGGAATAACCATCCGGCGGTGAAAGAAGCATATGATAACTGTGATGAAGAGCTGTTACCGTGAAACACAACAGGAGACTTCTTTATAGAAGGCATACAAAAGGACATATTCCACAAGTAATCCGTTTTTCCTTCCATGAGTGTCGCTAGGACTCGCGCCAGACACACTCTTGTCTATTGACTCGGTCCTGAAAAGAGCGGCTTGGTCTAAAAGCCCAGCGCAATAGGAAAGCTGCATAAATCTCAGTTAGTCTGATTCGCCCCAGACTTGTTCATCTTCCCAAATATCGAACTCTCCCTTTTTAACAGGTCTGCACAAGTAACCGGCTCGCTGTTTCTCCTCCTGCTCTTGTTTACTATCTAACGGAACTTTCACGGTCTGCATAACTTCACCTTGAGCTACTACCATTCGCTCCGTTCGAGAATGCGTCGAGTCACGGATGAAAAGGCAGGGTCGGAATGGACACCAACAGTGCCCCACACTTTGTTCATAGCTTCTGTCAGCGTCTCGGTATCGTAACGGATGATATATGCCGCAACCGCCTCACTATACAACTGACTGCGAGACTTCCCTAAGCGCTGGGCGAGGCGTTCCGCATCAGTGTATACGGAATCAGGGATGGAGATCGCCGTTTTCATACTAAAAGCATAACTTTCTTCCGAGTGATTTCGCAAGAACTCTGTCTGGCTTGCTGCGAAATCCTCTCCTGGCATAATGGTCCAAGTTGAGACGCAGAAAGGAAGCCGCTGTCACTATGCCCAGCATGAAAGTCGCCCGTTTATACGATTCAACCGATATCCGTTTTGAAGACGACCCTATCCCTGCCGTTGGACCGGGCGAGGCATTGGTGAAGACGCGGGCGTGCGGGATCTGCTCGGGCGACGTGATGGGCTGGTATATGAAGAAAAAGGCCCCGCTGGTGTTTGGGCATGAGCCTGCGGGTGAAATCGTTGAAATCGGCGAGGGGGTAGAGGACTTCCAGCCCGGCGACCGGGTATTCGTCCATCACCACGCACCATGTTTTTCGTGCCGGGCGTGTCAACGCGGCGAGTTTGTCCAGTGTCCAACCTGGCGGGCAACAAAGATCGTTCCCGGCGGCATGGCTGAATACTTCGTGGTGCCTAAGGACAATTTGTCCGGCGATACCTTACGCCTGCCTGAGCAGATGTCGTTTGCCGACGGCTCTTTGGTCGAACCCACGGCCTGTGCGGTCAAATCCCTGCGGCGCTCGGGGTTTCAGGCCGGCGACAGTGTCTTTGTGATCGGACTCGGCATTATGGGGCAGTTGCATGTCGCCCTGGCAAAACACGCTGGAGCTCGAACCATTATTGGAACCGATTTCGTTCCATACCGCTGTACAAAGGCGCGTGAACTCGGCGCTGATCTCACGCTGAATCCGCATGAGGTAAAAGACGGCAGTGTCGAAGACGCGCTACGGGAATATACCAAGGGTGAGATGGCCGAGATCGTCATTGTCGGACCGGGTTCGATCGAAGCCATGCAACTCGGTCTGCGATGTGTGGCCAAAGGCGGAACCGTGGTGCTGTTTACGGCCAGTAAACCGGACGACACGCTGACCCTCTCGCCCAACGATCTGTATTTTAACGAAGTTCGTCTGATCCCCAGCTATTCGTGCGGACCGAACGATACCCGCGAAGCACTTCGGCTGGTCCAGGATGGCGTCATTACCGCCGAGCAATTCATCACCCATCGTTTTCCGTTTGAGCAACTCCACGCGGCCTATCGCAACGCGGCTGACGCGCGAGACTCACTCAAGACAATTATTGAGTTTGCCTGAGGAAGGCCATGTCCGCTCCCAAAAGTCGTCTCATTCGCGCGCAAAAAGACCACGACCCGTACACCTGGTCCGAGGTCGAATGCGAATCCTACAAGCAGGGACAGGAAGCGGGACGAGAGTGGAAAAGCATTGTCCGCCAGGTTCTGGTCGGTAAACAGGCCGAAGAGACCAGCTTTCATCTGCGCTATTTTGAAATCGAACCGGGTGGCTACTCCAGCTTGGAGAAACACGCCCATGCGCACGTTGTGATTGTCGTACGCGGGCAGGGGCGGGTGGTGCTGAACGATCAAGCCTGTGAGATACAGGCGCTTGATACCGTATACGTTGCTCCCTGGACCCCCCATCAGTTTCTGTCTGGCGGCGATGAGCCCTTTGGTTTTTTCTGTATCGTCGATGCAGCGCGCGACCGTCCCCAGGCCGTCTCTCCGCAGGAAGACCGGCTCGCCCAGGCCGCAGGCGCGCGGTCCGATATGCCCGACTGAGCCCCCTGGGAGTGCTGGCAGCCTGCCGGCGCTCGTCGCTCAAGTTCTCCCCCTTTGCTGACGAGAAAGGAGCTATGCTAGAAGGGGGTGGGTCGTGCAGATCGCTGATGCCATTCGGGCCCTACCCGGTAGGAATGAGTGCCTGGGGTGAGGGGGAAGGACGAGGAAGAGCATGGAGAATCCATTAGTTGCTGTCCAGCAATTGGGTCAAAGTATCTGGTATGACAATATCCAGCGCAGCCTTATCACTTCTGGTGATCTCCGGGCCATGGTCGAGCATGACGGCCTGCTCGGTATGACGTCGAATCCGGCCATTTTTGAGAAGGCGCTGACGGGCAGTTCCGATTACGATCAACCCATGCAGGCCCTGGTCGAACAGGGGGTGGGATCGGCCATAGACGTGTATGAGCGTCTGGCGATTCAGGACATCCGGCTGGCCGCGGACGTGTTGTTTGAGGTCTATCGGAAAACCGAGGGCAAAGACGGCTATGTCAGCCTTGAGGTCTCCCCCTATCTGGCCCATGACACGCAAGGGACCCTCGAAGAAGCCCGGCGTTTGTACACAATGGTCGATCGGACCAACGTCATGATTAAGGTGCCGGCCACCCAAGCCGGCGTTCCGGCCATCGCCCAGCTAATCGGTGAGGGGATCAATATCAACGTGACCCTGCTCTTTGCGGTTGAAGCGTACGAAGCGGTTGCCGAGGCGTACTTGGACGGCTTGGAGCAGCTCGCTCAAAAGGGCGGGGACCTGAGCTCAGTGGCGAGTGTCGCCAGCTTTTTTATCAGTCGCATCGACACTCTGATCGACGAGAAACTCAGCCAGGCTGTTGAGGCCGCAGACGGTGCAGAGCAAAAGGCCAAGATCGAGCTCCTGCTCGGGAAAGTCGCCATTGCAAACGCAAAAATTGCCTACGCATCCTATAAAAACCTGATGGCCAGCGAACGCTGGCAGGCCCTCGAAGCAAACGGTGCGCGACCGCAACGCCTGCTCTGGGCCAGCACGAGTACGAAAAACCCGCGCTATTCCAAAACGCTTTATGTTGACGAACTGATTGGCCCGGACACCGTCAATACCATGCCGGGCGAAACCTTTATGGCCTTCCGGGATGGAGGCCGAGCCGAGCCACGGCTGACCACCAACTGGGAAGAAAACCTGGAGGACGCACGGACTATCATCCGCACTTTGGCCGAGGTCGGAGTGTCTCTGCACGATGCGACCGGCCAGCTCCTGGCTGAAGCCGTGCGTAAATTCGTTGAACCGTTTGACGCTCTGCTGAGTTCAATAGAACGCAAGCGCCAAGCCATGCTGGGCAGTGAACTGGCTCAGCAGACGTATAGTCTGGATGGCGCTTCCGCCCTCATTGAAACCACCCTGAAAGACTGGCGGACACAGGGGAAAGTCCGGCGCTTATGGCAAAAGGACTCTGCGCTCTGGTCTGGAAAGGACGAGAATCAGTGGCTTGGCTGGCTCGATATCGTCGAGGCGCAGCGGACGAATCTCAGCTCCCTCATGCAGCTTGCCGAAGAGATCAAGGCTGACGACTTTCAGCACATTCTCCTGCTTGGCATGGGCGGGTCGAGCTTGGGCCCGGAGGTCCTGAAACGCACCTTTGGCGTGATGGATGGCTGTCCGGAACTCCTCGTGCTTGACTCGACCGTGCCGGCCCAGGTCAGAGCCTGTGCACAAAAAATCGATCCCAGGAAGACGCTGTTTATTGTCTCTTCAAAGTCGGGTGGGACGACCGAACCGAATGCCTTTACGCAGTATTTCTTTGACCAGGTCGCCCAGGCCATTGGCGCGGACAGAGCCGGCTCGCGGTTTATCGCCATCACTGACCCCGACAGCCCGCTCCAACAGCTTGCCGAACACCGTCGGTTCCGCTCCATCTTTCCGGGAGTGCCCAGCATTGGCGGACGATATTCGGCCCTGTCGAATTTTGGCATGGTTCCGGCCGCCCTGATGGGCATTGACGTCCAGCGCTTTCTGGACCGCTCCGCCCTGATGGTCCAGGCCTGCTCGGCGAGTGTGCCGCCCGAGGTCAATCCCGGTGTCACGCTGGGAACGATTATGGGCACCCTGGCGCAACACGGTCGAGACAAGGTGACGCTCGTGACTTCGCCGGGTATCGACGCCTTAGGCGCGTGGCTTGAGCAACTCCTTGCCGAGTCGACCGGCAAGGAGGGGCACGGGCTTATTCCGATTGACGCAGAGCCCCTGGGTCCGCCCGAGGTCTATGGTCAGGATCGGCTCTTTATCTACATCCGACTCAACAGCGCGCCTGTGGCCGAACAGGATGCGGCCATGGACACACTCGAAAAAGCCGGCCAGCCGGTTGTGCGTATCAGCCTCGACGATACGCCCAGCCTTGGTCAGGAATTTTTCCGCTGGGAAATGGCGACGGCTGTGGCCAGCGCCATGCTCGGGGTTCACGCGTTTAACCAGCCGGATGTGGAGGCCAGTAAAAAGGCCACCCGACAGCTGACCGCGACGTTTGAAGAGACCGGCCAGGTGTTGGACGAGACGCCGTTTTTAGAGGACCGGGGCCTACGCTTCTTCTCAGATTTGGCAAATACCACAGCGCTCCAGGCTGCGGCAGCCGGTCAGGACGCGGTGGCGTTGCTTAGTGCATATCTCGGACTGCTTCAGGCAGGCGATTATTTTGCCATCAACGCCTATATTGAAATGAACGAGGAAACCTGCGCCGAGTTGCAAACCTTGCGCCGTGCCGTACGGGACGCGAAGAAAGTGGCCACTACCCTCGGTTTTGGTCCGCGCTTCCTGCACTCCACCGGCCAACTGCATAAGGGCGGCCCCAACTCCGGTGTGTTTCTCCAGATTACGTCAGACGATGCCAACGATCTGGACATTCCCGGCCAGCGCTATAGTTTTGGCACTCTGAAACGCTTTCAAGCCCAAGGTGACTTTGCGGTGCTGGCCGAACGGGGGCGGCGAGTGCTGCGCGTGCACCTCGGGTCGGACGTACCGGTCGGCTTGCAAACCTTGCGCGAGACAATCACGCAAGCCCTGGCCTAGGGGTTTCTCCTGACACAGCAGACAAGGTATGGCCATCGCCGAACGCGCCCTCGAATTTGTTAAAGACGGAGATGTCGTTGGTCTGGGCACGGGCCGGGCCGCGAGCGCTTTCGTGCGTGCGCTTGGCGCTCGGGTGCGTGCCGGCTTACGTATTCGTGGGATTCCGACCTCCCAAGTAACGAAGGCTCTCGCCCAGGAGTTGAGCATTCCCCTGACGACTTTTGACGCGGTCGAGACTATTGATATTGCTGTTGATGGTGCAGACGAAGTTGATCCCGACCGGAACCTTATCAAAGGCTATGGCGGTGCCATGGTACGCGAGAAAATTGTGGCTGCCGCCGCTCAAAAATTTATCGTTCTGGTCGGAACCGAGAAGCTGGTGTCAGCGCTTGGAGAGCGGGGCAGGCTACCGGTTGAGGTCGTGCCGTTTGGGGTCGCGGCCTGCTGTCGGCGTCTGCGGGCCCTGTCCTGCGAGCCAACCTCGCGGCAGACCGAATCGGGTGCGTTTGTCTCCGATAACGGCAACGCCATTATTGACTGCGCAATCGGTCCGATTGCCCGGCCTGCCGAATTTGAGCAACATGTCCTCTCGATTCCCGGCGTTGTTGGTACTGGGCTGTTTGTCGGGATGGACCCAACCGTGCTCGTTCAAGACGGGGAAGCCGTCAGAATTCTCCATTAAAGTGGATACCCGGACGCCTATGGACCCCGAACAACTGCTTCAGTTCTGGTTCGCCGACGCGGCTTCAGACGCGCGCAAGGCCGAAGGGCGTTATCCTTTTTGGTTTCAGGCCACACCCGAAACCGACGCCGTCATCCACACCCGTTTTTCCGATCTCGTGAGGCAAGCCCAGTCCGGCGGACTGGCGTCCTGGGAGTCTCATCCTCGCGGGTGGCTGGCGCTGATTATCGCCCTCGATCAGTTGCCGCGGAATCTCTATCGCGGCACGGCCGCGGCCTTTGCGGCCGATCCCTTAGCGCAACACGTCACCCGGCGCGGCTTTGAGCGCACCTTTTATTCCTCTTTGAGTGTGCTGGAGCAACTGTTTTGTTTGATGCCGTTCCAGCACGCCGAGGACCTGGCACTCCAAGAGGAAGCGGTACGTCGCGGAGATGCCGTGCTAGCGGCCGCTCCCCCGGAGTGGGCCGCACTAATCGAAGATTTTCAAGGCTCGGCCCGAAAGCATCTGTCTATTATCCAGCGCTTCGGTCGCTTTCCGCACCGCAACGTCCTGCTCGGACGAACGTCCACACCGGAAGAACAGGCGTTTCTGGACTCCGGCAGCGGATCGTTCGGACAGGCCCAAAAGAGGTAAACACCATTCAAGGAGGATAACGATGTCAGCCTATTTTATTTTGACCCAGACGATTACGGATCCGGAGCGATACCAGAAAGAGTACATCCCCGGAGTATTACCTTTTCTGGCCAAGTATAAGGCCGAAGTCGTGGTGGCCGACTTTAACGCAACCCCGCTCCAGGGTGAGCCTGCAAAAGGGGTGGTGGTCGTCAAATTCCCTTCCGAGCAAGCAATACAGGACTTTGTGGATGACCCGGAGTACAAGCCGGTCAAAGATATCCGTCTGGCGATTACGACAAATGCCAGCGCCGTGATGGCGCCGGCATTCAAACCGCCCCAGGGCTGAGGAAGCGGTTGGGTCGGATACTTATAGATTGAGAATGTCCCGGTCTATTGCGGCCCGCACATGACACGGAGAGCCTGCCGCTTCTGAAATACGCAGGTCGGCGGCAACGCTGGCCAGCATAGCGGCTTCGGTTGGGTTGACCCCGGCGCGATCCTCTAGGAGGTGAGACAGGTCTTCCAGGGCCTGACGTGCGGCGACTTCCATCGTCTCTCCGTCACCCATGGTGAGGACTTCATCTTGCGTGATCACCAGCGGTCGCTGCACCGGAAATTCGTGCGCGACGCGGCAGCGTAGCGTCACTTCCGCCGCGATTTCAACCGCCGAGGCCGTTGCCTCGCCGTCGCCCATCCGGGCATGCACATCTTCTATGCTCAGCAGGCCGCCCTCTACACTCACCGGCAGAAACACAGTAGAACCGCTGCCGAGCTGACTATTGCTGAGCTGACCGCCAAAAGCGCCGACCGCGTTGCTGGGCAGGGAGCCATCGGCAGGAGCGAGGCCAATTTTGCTGATATTCGGAATAAACGGCAGGCTGATCGTGTCGTTGTAGCGAATACGATTGCCCTCAATCGGCACGACCTTTTTGCAGAACTCGACCTGGTCCTTGAGTAAGCCGTAGCCCGGAATCGCCACCACATAGCCAAAGCCCAGTGCAGGCCGAATGTCCAGGACTTCGATTGCCAGAGTGTGGCCGGGCTGGGCGCCTTCGATCCATACCGGGCCGGTCATCACGGACAACTGCTCCATGGGCCACTGACCGCCGTCGTTCCAGTCGCGGAAGCGATCGTTGGTTTCCATGACAAAGACTTCTCCCGGCTGAATGCGAGCCGCGGGTGGATGGGTCGCGTCAAAGGTACGGACAATGTGCTCTTTACTGATTGTTTGCATGGCTTTCTCCTTTATCTAGGCCGGTGTTTTTTCCCTCAGTGCCTCATCCTCTCTGCGTAATCCCCTATCAATCACAAAGGGTCCAAAAGGCAACAGCGCGGCAACGAAAATCCGACCGGCTTTTTTCAGGTCCCAGCCGGCCGCGTCTTTTGCGGTGAGCAACACGCCGCAAAACCAGAGAAACAGCAGGCCGTGAATCAGACCGACAATCCGTACCGCCAGCGGCTGTCCCCACACATACTTCAGCGGCATGGCGATACCGAGCAGCACGAGAAAAGAGATACCTTCCAGAATGCCAACCAAGCGCAGTCGTCCGATGGGGGTGCGGGTCATGGTGGTAGCTGAAGTCTATGCCTTTCCTGAAAAACCTACGACGACTCCGGCCTATCGTCGCTGCGCTTTCCCAGCGCAAAATTCTCTGCCATAAACCACCGGAGGTAATCGACACAGGCGATAGGCGGCTCTTGGGGAGGGTTGTCCGGACCGCAGCAGGTTGGCAGACAATCAATGATCGTGTCTGCGGTGGGCTGCACAAAGAGGGGAGTCGAATAGCGGTCCTCCCCCGAGGTGTTGATGACCCGGTGCGGTGTGGACCGGACCCGTCCGTTGGACCAACGGGTTAACAGGTCGCCCGCGTTGACCACAAAGGCATCTGGAATGAGCGGCATCTTCAGCCACTGACCAGACGGCGACAGAATTTCCAGGCCGAGCTGATCCGATGTGGCCAGCAGAGTCATGAACGATCCGTCCGTATGCGGACCGACGTGAAACTCGTCGTCCTCCAGCGTATCCGGCGGCATATACGAAACCCGGAGGGCATTGAGGGCTTTATATTTGCGGAACTTATGCGCAAAGAAGTCGCGCTCAAGCCCGAGGGCCAAGGCGTACAACGGCATCATCTGAATCGCCAGGTCCTCCGTGGCTTCAAAAAACCCCTGAACCGCCTGCCGAAAGAGTGGCATATGGTCTGGCCACGGGTTCTGTCGCGTTTCCGAGCCAGGTCCCCAGTCGCGTTGCAGAATCAAGACTTCACACACGTCGGGTTTTTTCGTGCCGGTGTAATATGGCGAGGTTTTGAGCAACTCGCCCCGCCTGGGTACATAGCCGACCCCGTAGGCATTCATCTTGAGCGGCAGCTTCCGCTCAAGCGGCAGGCGGTAGAACGCCGCGGTTTGTTTAATCAGATGGTCACGCAGACCTTTGGCAACGCCGTGGTTCAGAATATAGAAGAAACCAGTCTGTTCGAGCGCGGAGCGGAGTTTCGTTGCGGTCTTTTCGGCCGCCCCGTCTTCGCCTGCGAGAAACGGGCCAAGATCAAGGATCGGGATATCCTCGTCAGTTGCGTTCTGGCGCGTTGGGCGTCCAGAGATGTTTTGCTCGGCTTTCATCGTCGTTTCTTCCTCTGGATTATCCCCAGACACGAAGGCTGATACCCTCACTTTCCCGCTGACGCTACGGGTGTACCATCCTCGTCTGAGAGGGTCTGGTACAGTTCGGGTCGGCGGTCCGGCATGAAATCCCAGCGTGCTTTGAGCTTTGCGAGCGCGTCCAGGTCGATCGTGGTGACGACCAGTTCATCTCCGTCAGTCTGAGCCTTGGCCAATATCTTCCCTTCGGGTGAGATGACCTCACTGCCCCCAATATACTCGACGCCATCTTCAACGCCGGCTTTTCCGGCCGCGACAATAAAGACTTGATTTTCTATAGCGGCGGCGCGCAGGAGAATTTCGGCGGTTTCATGACCTTCTTCTGGGGGGCGGCCAAAAGTGGGGGTATTGTATGGAATGCAGATCAGCTCAGCCCCGCCGAGCGCGAGCGCCCGGTAGGCCTCTGAGAAACGCCGGTCATAACAGATGAGCATGCCCAGCTTGGCCGACTCGCCGGTACGCAACGCCGTCACCGGAAAGCCCAGATTCCCTTCTGTAAAATAGCGCTTCTCAAAAATATCGAGGCCCTCCCATCGCGGCTCGACCACACCGGGAATATGAGCCTTGCGGTATTTCTGGACAATGGTCCCGCTCGGATCAATGAGAACCGCCGTATTATAGACTTGGCCGTTTTCACGCTCGGCAAAGGGAAAGACCCAGTGTAATTCCGCCTGACGCGCGGCCTCAAAAAGGGGCTGGGTTACGGCTGAAGGCAGACCGTCTTCGGGAAAATCCTGCCAGGCTTCGCGTACCCGCGTGGCAAAATACGGGGTCAGGGAAAGCTCGGAAAAGGTCAGTAGTTCGACGTCGCGCCGTCCGGCTTCTTGAATCAGTGCGACCATGCGTTCGACGGTCTGGGCCTTGGTGCTGGAACTCGGCCCAAGCTGGGCCGCCGCAACAGTGAAAGAACGTGTCATGCCGTGTCTCCTTGCGCTTCACTCTACATAACCCATGGGTGCCTTCGAGAAATCCCAGGCTTGGATCTTTTGAGGTTGGATTTTCGTGATGACGCGGCCTTCGTTGTCCTTAAAGAGCTGGCTGTCCCGTCCCTCCGGTCGAGCGAAGAGTTCACCAAACGACTCGTGGCTAAAACCGAGTGCCCCGTCGCGGGCCGAGAGGCTATAACGGTTGCCCAGCAGGCTCACCAGGCGCTCCGGGGTATGCTCACCCTGCCACGGGCCGGCTTCGACCCGCACGGTTTTCCCCGAGCCAACCGCCGCCATTTCCGCCTTGCCTTTGATCACCACCGCCTTGGCCATATTGGTCCGCATGCCCATAAGCGGGCGGTCATCCATATCAATGGCGGCCGAGCAGCGCGGGTCACGGTTGAGGTGTTTGAAGGCGAGCCGATTTCGGGTCAGGGCGAGATAGAGACACTGGCCATCCCAGTAGTACCACAGCGGAGTCACGTGCGGATATCCGTCCCGCGCCAGCGTCGCCAGGCGCACAACCCAGCGCCCGGACAGAAAATCATCGATCTCTTCCTGGGTCATGGACACTTCGGGATGCCAGGCCAGCACCCCGCCCACTTTTTTCATGCAGACCTCCCATTTCCCTCTCCCCCAGGGAGAGGGCTAGGGTGAGGGTGTCTTCGCTGTCTATACCACTGGCCGCGAGATGATATCACCCGACACCCGCCGTTTGAGCCATTGGCCGTCAGTCGCACTCCCGACCAGTTGTCCCTGATCGACAATTACCTTACCACGTAGCATGGTCAGCACCGGATAGCCCTGGCAGGTAAAGCCCTCCCAGATGCTGTAGTCAGAGTCTGCGTGCAGATCGTCCATAGTGAGCGTTTTTTGCATGTCGGGGTCAATCAGGACGATATCGGCATCGCTCCCCGGCTGAATCGCTCCCTTCCGGGGATAGAGCCCGAGGAGTTTGGCGGCGTTGGCCGAGGTAATATCAACAAAGCGTTGCAGAGACACATTACGCTCGGCCACAAACTTGGTGAAGGCGACCGGCATGCGGGTCTCAATGCCGTTATGCCCGCCACAGACGGTCTCGATGGTATCGCCCCACAACTTCGGACCTTTATGGGTCGTGTATTCATCTGTGGCCGTGGTCGCCAAACGACCGTCCATCAGGCCGGCGATCAGCGCATCTCGGTCATCCGCGAATTTAATCGCCGGATAGGTATGAATCGCGGTCCCGCCGGGTTTCTTGTAATCATCGCAGGTGAACTGGAGATAATTGTGGAGCGCCTCGCCGTACACCGGCTGACCGGCGTTGCGCGCCTCGGCGATGGCTGCCACGCCTTCTTTGGCGGTCGTATGCACAAAGTAAATACCCGCCTCCGTATGCTGAGCCAGACGGATAATATGACGGAAGGCCAAGTCTTCAGAGATGTTGTTGTGCACCAAGTGGAGGTTATACCCCTGGTCGCGGCCCTCACGCTTGAGCTTTTCGGTCATATAGCGCACGACCTCGTCTTCTTCGGCGTGGACCGCCATAATGCCGCCGTGCTTGGCCACCTCGGCAAATATCGTCCACAGATGTCCATAGGGAACCCGGATGGGATGAAACGTCGTAAAAATCTTGAAGCTGGCGATGCCTTCCTGTATGGCCTCACCAATCTCGCCAATGGTCTCCGGCGCGACCTCGCCCGCCAGAATGTAGTGAAAGGTATAGTCGGTGTAGGCGTGGGTGCGAAACACACTGCGGCGTTCCTCCACAACACTCATAATGGATTTGGGTGTTGCGTCTTCTACCTCTGCAAAACTCAGATCTCCAGCAAAATCGACGATGGTCGTGACCCCCCCAAACGCGGCGGCCCGGCTGGCGTCCTGGGGCGGCTGGGTCATGATATCCGGCTGACCCGACCACTCGCTCGGCACGGGAATGCCGATATGCGCGTGGGGCTCGATTCCACCTGGGATGACAATTTTGCCGCTGGCGTCAATCACCCGGGTGGCCTGTTCCGACAGCGTACCTGACCAGCCTACGGCGACGATCTTTTCGCCCTGAATGCCAACATCCATTTCCCCGACGGCTTGGGGAGTAACGACCTGTCCACCTTTGACGACGCAATCGAGCATAGAACCCCTCCTTTGGACTGGATACCTCCCTTATCGCAAAGCGCTCAGCCTGCCGTCAAGGTTTAGCAGGGTCTTCCTTTGGGGATTACGCCACGAATTGCTTTGTCTGGGAGAGCTTTTTCATTGCTCCCAGCTCTCAAGCATCTCCTCCAGTGAGTCGAATGTATGGACGTCCTCCCCCCGCTGGCTTTTCTTCAGCGTCTTAGCCGTCAATTTGTTAGGGATAAGGACTGGAAACGGGAGGCCACCGCGCAGACAAATCTGGCGGTAGAAGAGTCGAATCGCTTCCGTGGGACTGAGTCCAAGCTTCTGGAGAACGCCCTCAGCTTGATTTTTTATTTGGGGCTCTATCCGCGCGTGTACGACCGCTGATTTATTCATGCGTATAATGTGACACGCACGCAACACATAATCAAACTCTTTCCTCCTTTCTGGCCCCCCTCAGGCTCTGGCATGGGTGTTCACAAAATCAATGACAACGGCAGCCGTCTGGTCGGGCTGTTCGATCATGTGATAGGTCCCGCCCCCGTTCTCAACGAGCCTCACCTCGGCATGGGGACATTGGGCAGTAAACGCTTCGATTGCCGCGGTTTGCCCCGGTGTGGCTGCTCCCAGATGGCCGGAGTTCCCCATGAGCACCAGGACCGGCATGGTGAGCTTGGCGACATCGGCAGACAGGTCACAGTGGGCAAAAGTTTCGAGCGTCTTGGCTAAAGACGGGATGGAAAAATTGCGCTTGAAAGACTCAATTTCAAAAAGGGCAATCTCATTGGCCCGGTCGCCAAACACGTTGTGCTCGGCGCAGCCTATCCATTGGGTCAGGCGTCCCAGCGCCTCGTAGCCGAACGCTTCGGCCACGTCTTGAAAGACGCGAAACATGCGGCGGCTCTCGGGGCTAAATGAAATACCAGGATAGGCGATGAGGCTTTTGACCCGCTCGGGATGCCGGGCCGCAAACCGGACGTTCAGCGGTGCGCCGGTCGAGGTGCCCCATAAGTGTACCCGGTCGAAACCCGCCTGATCGAGAATGACAGCAAGATCGTCTACCCACCGGTCTAACGGATAGCCTCCAGGCCAGGCGCGGTCTGACAAGCCGGCGCCCCGGTAATGCCAATCAATCACCTGGAGGTGGGGGGTGAGCAGGTCACGGATATGAGCGAATTGGTCGTGTAAAAGACCGAATCCTCCGCTGACAACCAGCGGCTCGCCGCTTCCATTCCTGTCGTACCACAGCTTGACTCCGTTATCGTTCGCGTAGGGCATACGTCCTCCTTCAGGGATCACAACTTGACTCGTACACGGATTTACCCGACCATGCCAACGATTCTTTTTGCCTGATTTTTTATGGAGGGGGGAACGTATGGTTAAATTTATTGGGTGCGCACGTCGCAAGGCCGGGATGAGCGTGGCCGAGTTTCAGGACTATTGGAAAAACAATCACGGTCCGCTGGTCAGAAGCGTGCCGGAGTTCTGGCAGTACGTCCGAAAATATGTCCAGGGCCATACGCTCGTCGCCCCCGTGCCAGGTTTCCCACCGTCAGATTATGAGCCATTCGATGGTATCGCCGAACTATGGTTTGACAGCGTGGAGGATATTGGCAAGGCGTTTACCCATCCCCGCTATCTCGAAATTATCCGTCCGGATGAGGCAAAGTTTGTGGACTTCGCCAACTCCCGCATGTTTATTGTCGAAGACGTCGAGCTTGGGTAGGAACCTGCCATGAACTTTGGGGTGAGTTTTCAGTCGCATATTCAAAACAGTTGGAAGCATGCCGTGCTGGCCGAACAAATGGGTTTCACCAACGCGTGGTTTGTCGATACCCAGATGCTGGCCTCAGACGTGTATGCGTGTATGACCCTGGCGGCTGAGCATACGAGCACCATCCAGCTTGGGACGGCCGTAGCGATTGCCGGCACCCGTATTGCCCCGGTCATTGCCCACTCGATCACCACGGTGAACCAACTCGCACCAGGCCGGACCATTCTCGGCCTTGGGACCGGCCACACTGCCTGGCGCGCCATGGGCATGCCGCCCGTCCGCTTGGATACATTTCGGCATACTATCGACGTGTGTCGAAAACTGCTGCGTGGAGAAGCAGTTGAATACCATGAACGCGGACGTCACAGTCAGATCCGTTTCCTCGACCGCGAGCACGGCTATATTAACGTCAACGATCCCGTCCCGATTTATCTTGCCGCTTCATATCCCAAAGCGCTGGCCTTGGCCGGGGAACTCGGTGACGGGTTGATTACAGTGAGTACCATTACTCCTGACGCACTGACGGCGACATTAGACAAAGCGGCCAAGGGCAGGCCGCAATCGTCAGGACAACACAAAGAGTATCCGGTCGTCACTGTCGGTGTCGCATGCGTACTGCGCCCAGGCGAAACGCTCGATAGCCCTCGGGTCCTCAGCCGAGTCGGGCCACGTATTGCCGTGGGGCTGCACTATGCGTATGAGGTCGTTCGGCAGGGCAAGAACGCGCCCGCCTATTTTGAGCCGTTTCTCACTCCACGATACCGAGCCTATCTGGACGAACGCTGGGATGACATTCATGTGACCCACTCACGGTTTCTGCATCCGGGCGAAGAAGAGTTCATTACCCCGGAGGTGATTCGAGCCATGAGCATGACCGGCACCCGAGAGGAAGTGATTACGCGCCTCAAAGAATTAGAAGCCGCCGGTCTGACCCAAATGGTGATCTCTCCGCCGTGGGGCTATGTTGAGGAGAGCATTGTTGAGTTTGCGCGGGAAATTATTGCGCATTATTAGCTGCATCATCAGATTTCTCGACGCCCACTTCCTATCCCCTCACTTTGCCGGCTTTTTCCAGATATCGCGGGCCTGCATCAGGGCAATCTGTTGGTCGATGACCTCTTCTTTGTACTGTGCGTGGTTGCCGGGGATTTTGTCGATATAGCGATTCTTGGGATAGATCGGCTTTTCGTAAATGAGCTGCGCCATTTCCGCCCGCACGTCCTTCATCCAGTTCGTGACCTGGGCGTTGGCCCGGTGGTGGCGTAAGGCTTCGATATCGATTACGCCCCTGACATAGGTTGACCCGTTGGTGTCACGCTGTTTGCCAACGATGGTTCCCTTGTAATCTACGACCATGGACTGACCGCTACCGGCGTCAATCGGCGTCTCGCTGTCCGGGTAGAGGTGATAGCCGCCGATGTTGGGGGCAACAATATACATATTGTTTTCCAGCGCCCGGGCGCGGTTGGAAATCTCAAAGATATCGTTCTGGGTGAACGGGCCGGGCAGGGAAGCGCGATAGACGACCTCCGCGCCATTCATCGCCAGTCCCCGGCCGTTCTCCGGGTAGTTGCCTTCCATGGCCATCATGATGCCGAGTCGGCCAATCTCAGTGTCGGCTACCGGCCAGAATGCCTCCAGGCTGCGGCCGTATTTTTCAATCCACCAGTCAAAGAGATCGTGGGGCGACACCGAGCGCTCACACGGCAACAGGGAGGAGATCTTATAGTGTTTGAGAAGGAGCTGACCATCCGGATCGAGGATAAAGCCGACATTGAAAAATAGCTTGGGCCAGTCTTCATGCCGCGCCTTGGCCTGGGCCATAATGAAGACCCCGTACTCACGCGCGAGTTCGCCGAGCTGGTCGGTCTCCGGGCCTGGTATGTCAATCGCGCACGTCTGCGCAAACTCCTTGTGATCGACGTCCAGGACTTCGTCGTTAAAGCCTTGCAAGGCACCCTCTGGGATGGCGAGCAGACGGACCGGAATATCAAGATTGGAGAGCCAGAAGGCGGCCTTGGTCAGACTGCGAATATGCTCGATATTCTTCTGCATATCCGCCCGGGTGCGGATACCCCAAAACGTCGGAACCAAACCAACGGCATTATACGGTTCGATCATAGATGTTCTCCTTCCAGTCAGAGCGGTATCCCGAAGAGCTGCGCCGCGTTGCCGACGACCATCTGATACACTTCGTCGTCCGGGACGCCGGTAAAATCCTTGGCAATCTGCTGCCGGGACTTGGGAAAGGTACCCTCGGTATGGGGATAGTCGGCCCCCCACATGAGGCGCTCCACACCAATGAGTTCACGGGTCAGAATCCCGGCCCGGTCATCCTCAAACGTGGCCCAGAACTGGCGCTTGAAATAAGTACTGGGCGGCTCATTGAGTTGCGGTTGCATCCAGTGGCGATGATCTTCCCACCAGTGATCCATCAAGCGCAGCAGACACGCAATCCAGCCGATCCCGCCCTCGGAAATGATAAACTTCAGCCTGGGATAGCGCTGGGGCGCACCGCTCCAGATCAGCTCGGTCAGCGCGTTCATGGGTTGGAAAGCTTTTTCGTCCATAAACGCCATACCCGGACCGATCCGACGAGCTTTTTCGTGGGTGGAGGCACCGATATCAGCGGCGGTTCCCGAGTGGGCTACCGCCGGCAGCCCGATTTCTTCCAAGCGCGCCCACAACGGTTCATAGTCGGGATGAATATACGGCCGGGCCGGGACGGCGGCCGGGATCATGACCGCCTTGAGGCCTATCTTGGCGGCGCGTTCGGCTTCTTCGGCAGCCCATTCGAGGGGGCCCTGCATGGGCAGGATAGCAGCGCCAAGCAAGCGATGCGGCGCATAGGCGCAGAACTCGCTCAGCCAGTCGTTATACACCCGGACGGCCGCGCGTTGGTACTCGGCATCTGCAATCCGGTAGAACATGAGACTCCACTGGCCGGGGTAGATCACCTCGGCCCGCAGGTTATCGAGCGCCTGGTCTTTGAGCCGCTCCTGCGGGTCCCAGGCTCCCGGACGGGTATCCGCGTGACGGGCTACCGGCGACTCGACTTTGCCGGCAATTTTGCTTTCCAGGGCCGCGCCATCGAGGCCGACCGCCACTGGGTCGAGTCCGTCGATCACATAGAAATCGACCGACTTGCGGGTCTCGATGTGGGGCGCCCGGTCGCGGAAGCGCCGGTCCATTCGGGTCGTCCATAAATCGGCCGGCTCAACGACATGGCCGTCGGCTGAGACGTATCCATCGGCAAGGCGCGCGGACATGGGTGTCCTCCTCTTGTTCACTTACCGATGCGCTTCGTCCAACAACGGCTTAAAAAAGTCGGGTTGGGCGATCCAGTCGTCTTCACTCGTCATTTCTTGGAAGAAGCTGGTATCGATTACGACTTCATCGATGCCGGCTTCCTTACACTCTTTGAGCTGCGGCAGCATCTCGTCAGGCGTGCCGATCCAGTTTGGCTGCATGAGTTGGTCGCCGATTTTCTCAATACTGGGTAAGGCAGGGGCGGCAAACACACGATGGACGAGTTGAAGCGGACCGCGGCCAAACTCCTCTTTTGCCATCTGGTTAATATGTTGCATACGCGTGGTCGCAAGCTCGACGGTATGACCAGCCGGATGCCAGGCATCACACAACTCGGCCACCCGTGCCAAGCCTGCGTCGCTCAAAAAGCCACCAAGAATCGGTACGGCTGGATTGCCGTGGGCGTCACGCTGTGTTGGCTTGGGTGAGGTTGATCCCCGTGGAATAGTGTAGAACGGACCGTCATGCTGGGTTGGATTCGTCTTCCACGCTGCGCGTAAGGCGCGAATAAAGTCGCTACAACGGGCGCCCAGTTTCTCAAATGGTGTCTCCATCTGTGCATATTCTTCGCGTGACCAGCCTAGGCCAATACCGAGATCGAACCGTCCGCCCGAGAGCAGGTCAATAGTTGCGATTTGTTTGGCGAGCGCCACGGGCCGATGATAGCCAAAGACCAGAACGGAAGTCCCGACGCGGATATGCTGGGTTATCCCAGCGACATAGGCGAGTGATTCCAAAGGTGCGAGCAAGCTTTCGTACGCCTCGGGCCATTGCACGAGTTTGTCCGGCCCAAGGACAGCTTGGTGTATGGGATGGCTCTGGGCCGGGTGTTCCGGATACAACAAGTGATCTTGGACCCACAGCGAGTCATAGCCCAATTGGTCGGCACGGACTGCAAATTCATGGACGGCCCGTCGGCTAGCGAACGTCGTGAGCTGTGGCATGTTGAATCCGATTTTCATCGTGATCTCCTTTATTGGTCTGTCAGTAACCAAATTTGCTCTGTTCGGTTGAGATGAAGTCGTTATATAGCAACAGGCTGTGCAGGATTTTGGCCGCTTAGCGAACTCCTAATTCCCCCCAACCTTTCGGTTGGTGGCGAACCCGGCTTGCGCACCAAGTACTTTCATGGGTTGCTGTAAACTCTCCTGCCACAACAGCGACTCCATGGCGATATTGAGGGGCTGGTCTTGAATCGTCAGTTCGTACACCGGCTCATCATACGATGCATGGTTGTGAACGCCCCAACCCGGTGCTGACAGCATCAGGTCGCCCGCTTTCCACTCGTAGATTTTCCCCTCAACCGAGCTGCGTCCACTACCGGCAAAATAATAGTTGATTGCCGCCGACGTATGGCGGTGTGGACGGTCAACTATTCGAGGCGGCCGTACCGTCATGGTCGCAAAGAAATTCTGGGTGGTGCCGTTTGTTCTGCCGGTGGCCGGATTGTACAGCAGATACAACCGTCGTCCGACGTAGTCCTTGCCCAGCGCAGCCAATTTATCGAGTTCCGCCTTGACACGCTGCCAGGGCCAGTGCAGCGGGGCGGACACTACTGCCGTCGGATTAATAAGGCGCTCATAGGGCATTAAGAACGCGCCGGCCTCGTTTAATTGGAAGGTCCCAAAGGGACTTTCGCCTTCACCCCGCGCGCCTGCCGCTGCTTCCGGCGCTTTCTCAGGCCCTTCTGTCAGCGGTGGGTCGTCATCCACAATATGCACGTTCATCTTTTCGAGCAGAGCGGCGTTACTATACGTGAGTCGCACTTGCAGCTCATCACCGTCATTCATATACCAATATGGGGCCATTGATGGAGTATTCCACACATCATACTGCCCGAAGTCGATACGCCTGCCGTGCACCATAACGGAGCCCGCACCACGGATGCAAAAATCCACCTGGGTGGAGTTATGGCGAATCGGCTGGGTCTGCTCGCCTGGCCGCAGTACGTTCAGCGTCACGCGGATGCCAGGCGCCAGCCCGCGGCCTGGTTCGCGAGCGTTTGGATGGACGATCTGGGAGGCACGCCGGCCATTTGCCGGAGTGGAGCCATCTGCGAGGCGGGCGACTTCGGCCTCAATGTCTTCCTTGGAAATGAGGACGGACGGCCAGAGGTTCAGCTTTGGTGCTGCCGCGCCCGAGCAATCGACAAATTTCCCATTCTGCGTGTCCATACCGGCCCCCTTAGTCCTGTCCACTCTTGATTGCAGCCGCAATCTCTGGCCAGTGAACGCTTGTGAAATCAACCCTCGCCTGACCAGACATCTGGGACAGGACGGTATCATGTTCACAGATCAGAGAGAAAGTAGAAAAAACCATTTGCCATCACCGGCCAGGGCAAATTACGATTCTGTGTGGCTGCCCGTCATTCCTGCGCAAGCAGGAATCCAGCCCTCCAGCCCCCCGGCCTCTGGATGCCGGATCAAGTCCGGCATGACGAGCGCGCAGTGGCACGGCTATAACTTATTGTGAAACGCGCGAGCCGGAGCGGGCTCAGGGCCCACCGCTTTTCTCTCTTGCTCGCAGGGCGAGTACTCGCCTTGACATTCGAGCCGCTGGTCGGCTAGGTGCCGAATCGTATCAGGGACAGTTTGCAAGCGTGGCCAGGATGACCGGTCGGGAACAACGTTATGGGAGAATCAAGTCTCAGCATTGAAAAAGACGTGCCTGTCCCGATGCGGGATGGGACCGTCTTGCGAGCCGACGTGTATCGCCCGGCCACACCAGGGAAATACCCGGTTATCCTCCAACGCACACCGTATAATAAAAATCTGCTGGCTGGCGTGATACTGATGCTTGACGTCGTGCGGACGGCCAGCGCGGGGTATGCCGTGGTCGTCCAGGACACCCGCGGGCGGTATGCGTCCGACGGGGAGTTTTATACCTTCCGAGATGACATCCTGGACGGCTATGATTCGGTGGAGTGGTGTGCGGTCCAGGCGTGGTCCGATGGGAAGGTTGGCATGTATGGGGCGTCCTATGTGGGTGCGACTCAGTGGCTCGCCGCGCTCAGTACGCCGCCCCATCTCAAAGCAATCTTTCCACTGATTACCGCCTCTCACTATCACGAAGGCTGGGCGTATCAGGGCGGGGCCTTTGCCCTCGGGTTTAACGCCAGTTGGACGCTGGCCCGCCTTGCGCCGGATACATTGATGCGCCGGATACAGAAAGATGGTGTGCCTGCGGACCATCTCAGGCAGTTGATCGGCGCGATTGATGACCTGCGCGTCTGGTTTCAGCATCTGCCCCTGAACGATTTTCCGTTCCTGAACGAGGCCGCCCCGTACTTTTACGACTGGCTTAACCACCCGGATGACGACGAGTACTGGGCGCGCTGGAATATCGAAGCCCGGCATCGCGCGGTCAGGGTGCCGGTCTGCAATGTGGGCGGCTGGTACGATATTTTTCTGGGTGGTACGCTGCGAAATTATCTTGGCATGCGTGAGCATGGGGCGACCCAGGAAGCCCGGCAGGGACAAAAACTCGTTATTGGTCCCTGGTATCATACCTTACCCCTCGGCAACGTAGTCGGAGAGGTGGATTATGGTTTTTCCAGTCATGCCGTCGTCACGGACCTGGATGGCCTCCACATCAAATGGTTTGACTATTGGCTCAAAGGAAAACAGAACGGGCTCTTAGAGGAGCCGCGGGTGCGCCTCTTTGTCATGGGCGAGAATGTGTGGCGGACGGAGGATGAATGGCCGCTCGCCCGCACGCAATACACCAAATATTACCTGCACAGTAACGGCCACGCGAATAGCCTCCGTGGCGACGGCTGGTTGAGTCCCGAGCCGCCCCGTACGGAACCGGCGGATGTGTATGTCTCCGACCCACGCCACCCCGTGCCGACCAGAGGCGGCGGGGTCACCGGCTGGCCGGCTGCTATGCCGGGCGGCGCATTTGATCAGCGCGCCATCGAGGAACGGCAGGATGTGTTGATCTACACTACGCCAGTCCTGGAGCGAGACGTGGAGGTGACTGGCCCCATCACGCTCAGTTTGTACGCGGCGACCAGCGCTGTGGATACGGACTTTACCGCCAAGCTGGTTGACGTCCAGCCGGACGGCTATGCGCGCAATCTTACGGACGGCATTCTGCGCGGGCGCTATCGGGAATCGCGGGCGGCGGCGAAACTGCTCACACCGGGAGAGGTATACGAATACTCCATAGACTTATGGGCCACCAGCAATGTCTTTAAAGCCGGCCACCGCCTGCGGGTCGAGATTGCCAGCTCGAATTTCCCGCGCTTTGATCGGAATCCGCAGACGGGACAATCCGCCGCTGAGGCGCGACAGCTAGAGCCAGCTTTACAGCGCGTATTCCATGATGAGAGTCGCCCCTCTCACATCGTGCTGCCTATTATTCCACGTTAGGCCGCCGCAGATGCCAGTCCGTGACCTGCTGATACGCTTGTGCCGCGCGCAGAATACTGGCTTCTGCCCAGGCCGGGGCTATGAGCTGCATCCCGACCGGGAGCGGGCCTTGGGTAAACCCGCACGGGACGCTCAGCACGGGCAGTTGGGCTAAGCTGAACGGATAGGTAAAACGGGTCAGGAGTCGGGTTGTCTGGACGCCTTCGCTTTCTTCAATGAGCGGAGCCGGAATGCCACAGGTCGGTGCCAGGAGGAGATCGTAGCGCTCGAAGGTCTGCTTGAGCTGGCGTTGCCAGCGGCGCTGCTCCTGGCGGGCGAGGGCATACTGGCTGCCGCTGACCAGGGCGCCAATCCGTAACCGTGTCCGCACGTCCGATCCGAAACCTTCCGCCCGTTCCGCAAGCCGGGCTTGATGAAAAGCGGCGGCGTCGGCCAGGAGCATTTTACTCGCGCGTTCAATCGTTCCCTCCGCGCCGTCCAGTTCCACTTCCTCTACGTGGGTCCCCAGCTCTTCAAATACACGGGCCGCTTGCGTGACGAGCGTCACCACCGCCGGCTGGGGCTCTGTCTGGAAATGTCCGCCGAGCAGGCCCACGCGCCAACCGGTGACGCCGTCGTTGAGTTCGGCCAGATAATTCCCGGTCGGCTGATCGCGGGAGGTCAAATCGTGCGGATCATAGCCGGCCAGGACTTGCAGTACCCGTGCGATGTCTTCCGCCCGGCGGGCCAGCGGACCAACCGTGTCAAAGGTCCAACTGACCGGGATAACGCCCCGATTGCTGATGCGACCCATGGTCGGCCGAAGACCGCAGACCCCATTCAGCGCCGCCGGAATACGCACCGACCCGCCTGTATCCGTACCGACTGTAATCAGGGCCAGATCCGCAGCAACGGCCGCACCCGATCCCCCGCTGGAACCGCCGGGAATGCGTGTGGGGTCCCAGGGATTATGACACGGGCCATAATGCGGATTGCGCGTCGTGCCGCCAATGGCCCACTCGTGCATATTGAGCTTGCCCAGGATAATGGCGCCCGCCTGGCGCAGGCGCGAGACGATCTCGGCATCGGCGGGCGCAATATGATCCCTCAGGAACGGAGTCCCACCGGTCATCCGAACCCCAGCGACCTCGCAGTTGTCCTTCAGCGCAACGGGAACGCCGTGGAGTGGTCCGAGTGCGTCTCCCGCCGTCACTGCTTGTTCCGCTACTTTGGCCGCAGCTAGCGCCGCGTCCGCCATGACGGTGAGGTAGGTATTCAAAGCGGGATTGAGCGACTCAATGCGGTCGAGGCAGGACTGAACGAGTGCGAGCGGCGAGAGCTGGCCGGTCCGAATCAGGCCGACAACATCAGAAATGCCTAACCGCATGAAATCAGCGACGGTCATAATGTCAGGTAGATCAGCCCGCTCTATCCTCACTGAAGCTGGGCGTGGACGAATTCGATGATTTTCTCAAGGGCCTGTGCGGAAGCTGGTGAAGATGGATTCCTGATAATAAACCCTTCCGCCTCGCCCTCGTACATCTCCAGGGCGACCTGGCCGCCAGCCTGACGGTAGTGTTCGACAAAACGGTCAAGGTCAGGACGGGGATGGGCTCTGTCCTGGGTGCCTTGTATGTAGAGCGCGGGCGGCAGTTCGACCTGTTCGCCACGTTCCAGGGCGAGGACCGGATTGCCCTCGGCCATAGCCTCTTCGGTCTTCCAGTACTTGTCGTGCAGGGGCAGCACCAAGTCTATTAAATCGGGATAGGGTTTCCCGCCCGCTTTCAGCTTCTTGGCATAATGATAGCGTGCCAAGGGATCAATAACCGGCCAGCACAGGACGGTGCAACGCAGGCTCGCATCAACGTCCGGCGCGCCGGTAGGTAAGGGAAGGGCAGCGTACCTGGTATCGAACGGTCGCATACCCGCCAGTATCGCCTGATGGGCACCGCTGGAGCTGCCCAATGCGCCCACGAGGTCCGGACGGCTGCCAAACTCCATGGCCTGCGTCTTGAACCACCGGATGGCGTAATTGATGTCAGCCAGGGAGCCGGGGTACGAGGCTTCGGGCGGCACACGGAAATCGAGCGCGGCCACGACCACCCCGCTTTTTGCCAGGGGTTCGTTGATGGCAACGTCCATCAGGCGGTCACCTAAGCACCAGGCTCCGCCGTGGAGTTCGATAATAGCCGGAAACGGCCCCGGCCCGCGTGGCTTGAACATACGGGCCAGTAGCGGCTTGTCCCCGTGACGGAGATATTCAACGTCTTCCACATCAATGTCATACGTTCGGTTGGCTGTCATGCTGTTCCCCCTTCTCCTACGCGGTAGGGTGTACCGAGTAGTCTGTGCCCCGCTAAGCGAGGTTTCAGCACCTGTCCTAGCCGATTTGTCCTGTGGTTAAAAGGGAAGACTGAGGTCGTTTGACAGTTTTTCTTAAACTTGATAAATAATCAAGTATATTCGTCGGCGCCCAGAAGAGGGAAGAGGAGAGAATGCACTAGGGCCGAAAGGAGGACGATATGGCAAGTTGGAAGATGTGGAAGAGGAGTAGACATGAAGAAAGAAGATCGTCTTCCCGATCGTCCCTTATCTCCACGCCACGCGATCGAACGGATTCGGCTACTTGAGCGAGACGTTGAGCTTGTGTTGACCCGCCATGCCAGACAACGTATGGCGCAACGAAAACTCAGTCGGCGTGACATTAGACATTGTCTGAAATATGGCCGTGTGGTCGAGCATAGCAAGCCTTTCCGATTGTGGCGGTATAAAGTGGATGGCTCAACAATTGATGGAGAGCCCATGTCCTGCGTAGTTGAGATTAACGGCAAGTTAATTCTCATAACTGTGATTCGCTAAGGAGGATTTATGCGGTGCCCTGGCTGTGACAGGGATTTGAGGGGTCAGAAGACGACCCTTGAGCAGCCGTATCAATACGTCGAGAGTGGGTTGGACAATGTGTTTTTAGTTGGGGTGACACTCTATACATGTCAGTGCGGAGAAGAGCTCGTTGAAATCCCGAAAGTAGAACAGTTGGATGATATAATTACAAAAGTCCTTATCCAGAAGGTCGATCCGCTTACCGGAGCTGAAGTCAGGTTTTTGCGCAAATATGCAGAGTTGCCAGCAAAGGATTTCGCCCAGATTTTAGGTGTAAGTCCCGAACATCTCTCTCGGGTTGAGAATAGGAAAGTTCAGCGAACCGGAGCAACTTACGTCTTTGGGGCAGCAGCAGACAAACTCACACGAGTGATTGCACATAAAGCCTCTCAGGACGAATCCGTTAAAGAAGTACTCCTAACGCTGGCTAAGACTTCGGAAAAGAAAGCATCACGTAAGACAGCACGACTTCTTTTTGAAATACGCCCGAGAAGCTCTCAATGGAAGATCGCGGCGTGAGAGGAATCGTCTGGCAGCACCCTACGATTCCGTGATCCAGTCCTGCTTGATTTTCATCATCCTCTTAATCCATAGGCGGATTCGTTAAATTGTAGTCGCAATAGCTCTCCCTATGCCTATTCTCTCTGGAGAAGAGAATGTGGTAGGTGATGAAGGGGAGGGGGCTATGAGCGAGATCAGCGTTATCGGTTGTGGGCTAATGGGCTCGGCCCTGGTCCGCACGCTGGCAAAAGGCGGGACCACACTCACCATCTGGAACCGTACCCGGCAGAAAGCCGAGGCGATTGTCCAGTCCGGCGTGACCGGGGTGACCGTCGCCGACTCTGTTGGGGCGGCCCTTGAGGCTAGCCCGTGGACGATTTTCAATATTGCGAACTGTGCCGACTGTCTGACTCTGCTTGAAAATGAACGGCGCCGACTGAGAGGAAAAATCATCATTGAATTGACGACCGGCACGCCAAACGAAGCGCGCCGGCTAGGAGCCCACATTACCACGGCCGGTGGACGCTATCTGGATGGGGCGATCATTGGCTATCCCAATCTGGTAGGAACCCCTCAGCTCCAAATTCTGTGCAGCGGGGACCCGGCAGCTTTTGTCACCTGTCAGGCCATGCTGGAGCGGCTCGGTGGCGTCCTCTTTCTGGGCGAGAACCCTGGAGCCGCGTCCGCCTTCGACCTGTCGTGTATCATCCCCGTCGCGCCCCTGGTGGTCGGTTTACTCCAGGCGGTCAAGATCTGCCGGAACGAGAGTGTTCCCCTGGATCAGTATGAAGCCTTTATCAAAAAGACTATTCCGTTGATGGTGACGGATATCCTGGACAAGGCTCGGCAAGAGGATTTTGCAACCAACCCCGACAAGATTGAAAGCAGCGTCAGTGTCATGGTTGCCATCAGCCGGCTGATTGCCAACTACAGTCGAGACGCGGACATTGACCCTGGGATGTTCGATGCCCTGACCCGGCTCTTTGAGGCCGGAGTTGCCAGCGGCCGGGGCGAGCACGATTGGGTCTGTGCGGCTGACCTGCACGCCGATCATCGCCCGGCGTCAAGTGCGGGCCACTCAGAGAACTCACAATAAGGAGGGCGCCATGCCGCAGTTTGATACGATTATCAAAAACGGGACTGTCGTCGATGGCACCCGGGTGCCGCGCTACCGAGCCGATATCGGCATCAAGAGCGGACTGATCGCAGCAATCGGCAACCTCAAGACCAGTCAGGCGGCCAGCGTGATTGATGCCAGTGGACATATTGTCGCGCCGGGCTTTATCGATCTGCACACCCACTACGACGCGCAGATTCACTGGGACGCCTACTGTACGATCAGCAGTTGGCATGGGGTGACCTCCGTGACAATCGGGAACTGTGGCTTTGGCTTTGCGCCGCTCCACGCCCAGGATGCCGAGCGGGCCATGCTGGCCCTGTCGCGTAACGAGGCCATTCCGCTTGAGCCCATGAAAGTCTCGATACAGGCCGATTGGGAGACCTTTTCGCAATATATGGACGCACTCGCCCGGATGCCGCTGGGGATCAACATCTCGCATCTGTTCCCTGTGGCCCCGGCCGTTGCGTATGAGATGGGCGGCTTTGATGCGGCCAAGCAGCGTTTTCCGAACGAACAGGAGACGCAGGCCATTATCCGCCATCTGCATACGGCCCTGGACGCCGGGGCGGTGGGCTGGTCGGCCCAGCGTTTTGTGCCGGAGAGCCGAATCTCGGTCCAGCGCGACTATGACGGTACGCCGATGATTACCGACATCCTGCCGGACGAATTCTATCTGACCCTGGGGCGAGCGCTGGCTGAACGCGGGGAGGGCTGCATCCAGTTTTCCCAATCCGGAGCGGGCGAAAGCCTGCTCGGGATTGAGGCGGATTTTCTCTTTCTGGAAAAACTGGCGGCGGAGAGTGGCCGGCCGCTGTTGTACAACTCGGTGGAGATTTTTGACGCCCATCCGGAGTCGCACCAGTCGCAACTCAAATGGATCGCCGAGGCGAACGACCGCGGCCGGCGCGTGTTTGGCCAGGCCGTGACCGCCCGGGCACCGGTGCGGATGACGCTCGAACACTGGAATATGTTCGACGGCTCCCCGCTGTGGCGCGAGGCGACGCTCGGAACCGTGGAAGAAAAGAAAGCGAAACTGTCCAATCCCGAACTGCGTCAGGCCATGCGGCAGGACTATGACCAGGGCGGCTTTGAAACCTTGGACCTCGCCTTTGGGGCGTTGACGCGCTACATCGCCCGCAAGGTTCGCAACCCTGAACTCAAACCGACGTACGAGGGGCTGTCGGTGGCCCAGATTGCCGAGTGGGAGCACAAGCATGTGGTTGACGCCATGCTTGACCTGTCGGTGGCGGACGATTTGCGTACCGAATGGGCGGGGCCGACCACCAATGCCAATATCGAGGGCTACCGGGATGTCATGAACTCGCCCTACACCATGCCGGGTCTCTCCGATGGAGGGGCCCACGTCAAATTCATCACCCCGGCCATCTATCCGACGGAAGTCTTATCCTGGCTGGTCCGGGACGCCGGGATCATCAGTTTGGAGGAGGCGCATTTCCGGTTGAGCGGGATGCCGGCCTGGGCGGCCGGTTTCAAAGATCGAGGCAGTCTGCGCGTCGGTATGGCGGCGGACATTGTGGTGTATGAACTGGAGCAGCTACGCTCGCTGCCGGAGGAAGTGGTACACGATCTGCCGACCAACGAGTGGCGCCGCGTGCAGAAAGCCGAGGGATATCGGCACATCCTGGTCAACGGGGTCACCATCTTCGAAGACGGACAGTGTACGCAGGCGACCCCGGGCAAACTGCTCCGCCACGGAGCGGCCGGATAAAAGGAGGAACTGCGATGGCGCGCCGGAGAGTCATCTCGTCGGACGACCATGTTTTTGAGCCGGCCGACCTGTGGACGAGCCGGGTTGAGGCGAAGTTCAAAGACCGCGCTCCACACGTGGTCCACCGCGCGGAGGATGATACCGACTGGTGGATGTGCGACGGACTCATCGGGGCCAGCGGTGGGTCGGGTGGATCGCAGATGGGGATGCGGTTTGAAGCCCCGGAAAAGATGAGCTTTGCCGATAGCATGGACAATGTCCGGCCGGGAGCCTATATCCCCGAGGCGCGCATTGCCGATATGGACGCGGATGGTATTGATATCGCGCTCCTCTATCCCAGTCAGGGACTATTGCTGTACGGCCATCCCGATAGCGAACTGCTGACCGCCTTGTGTCACGCGTATAACGACTGGCTGGCCGAGTTCTGTAGCGCCTTCCCCGACCGTCTGAAAGGCATCGCCATGCTCGACATTGACGATGTTCAGTCGGGTATCCGTGAGATGGAGCGCTGCGCCAAACTGGGGCTGGTCGGGGCGATGATCTCGGTCTATCCGACCGAGCAGAAGTCGTATGATCGACCGATGTACGAACCGTTATGGGCGGCGGCCCAGGATTTGGACCTGCCGCTCAGTCTCCACCTGGCGACCAATCGGCCGGGTTCGGGCTATATCGATGAAGGGACTCTTGAGGCCATAGACTACCCGGCCCTGGTGAATGTGGATCACTGGGTGCGCATGTCGCTCGCCCGCCTGATTTTGAGTGGGGTCTTCGAGCGCTATCCGAAACTCCGGGTGGGCTCAATCGAGCAGGAGGTCTCCTGGGCGTCTCATTTCCTCGAACGTCTGGACTATACCTATACCCAAAGACCCCAGCACGACGCGTATCGATTTACGGAAGATATGCTACCCAGCGACTATTTTCACCGCAACGTCTTTATCAGCTTTCAGGAAGATGCCCTGGGTATCAGAGACCGGCAGCTTATTGGCGTGGATAATCTCCTGTGGGGGTCAGACTACCCCCATCCCGAATGCACTTTTCCCAGGTCACAGCAGATTCTCGACGAGATTCTGAGTGAGTGCAGCGAAGAGGAACGGGCCAGGATTGTCGGCGGCAATACCGCCAGAATATACCATTTGGACGCATAAGGAGGCGTATGTCGACCCTGCTGAGTCTGTTGCAATTATTGCGCGCCAGCCAAAAAAAGATGCTGGTGGCGGTCGCCTGCGGTCTGCTCTTCGCCGGCACCGGTCTGGTGCCGCCGCTGCTCATCCGCCGGATTATTCAGTGGATCACCGAAGGGGGAGGAACGCTGCCCGCCCTACTCAGCGTTACCGGACTGCTGCTGGTGGTGTATGTCGGCCGGGGGCTGTTTCGGTATGGCTATGGGCGTTTCTCCCACGAGGTGTCTTTTGATGTCCTGCACAGCCTTATGGTCCGGGTGTATACCCACTTGCAGAGTCTGCCCCACAGCTTTTTTCATACGCAACGCACCGGCGGGCTGATTGCCCGCTCGATCAACGACATTGAGGCTATCGAAGATTTTATCGCTCACGGCATTCCGGAAACGATCAACGCTTTTGTGCTGCCGACGGCCATGATCTGTGTGCTGTTTTATCTGAACTGGCAGCTCGCCCTGGTTGCCCTGCTGCCGCTGCCGGTGGCCAGTTGGATCGTCTTTCGCGCGGTGTCAAAAGTCCGTACCGAGTGGCGTCCCGTGCGACAGCGTCTTGAAGACCTGACCGCCCAGGTGCAGGATAATCTGTCCGGCGTGACGGTCATCAAGTCGTTTGTTCAGGAAAAGCTCCAGGCGCGAGCGATCGAACACCGCAGCCAACGGCTACGGGACGATATGCTGCGGGCCAGTACCCTGTCCTTCGTTCCGGTCGGTGTGATAGAAGTCACCAGCGGCGTCGGGGTGGTGCTCATCGCACTCCTGGGGGGCGTCATGGCGCTCGGCGGTCGGGTGAGTGCGGCTGACCTGTTTGTGTTTATTGTGTATCTGACCCAGATCTATCAACCCTTTTTGCAACTCGCCAATATCAACGACACGCTCCAGAAAGCCACGGTCAGCTCGGAGCGGGTGTTTGAACTGCTCAACCTCCAGCCCGATATTATCAGCCCGCCCCACGGCGTGCGGCCGGACCGGATGACCTGGGACGTGGAGCTCCAAAACGTCACGTTCGGCTATCAGCCGGACCGGCCGGTTCTCCACGATATCAACATCACCGTTGCAGCCGGGACCATGGTCGCCTTGGTTGGCGCGACCGGCGCGGGAAAGACCACGGTGACCAACCTCATTCCGCGCTTTTACGATCCCCAACACGGCTCGGTCCGCGTTGGTGGACACGAGGTGCAGTCTTTGGACCTCGACTTTCTGCGCGGCAATATCGCCATGGTGTTGCAGGATATCTTTCTCTTCCACGGCACCGTTCGCCAGAATCTTCTCTTTGGTCGCCCGGACGCCTCGGAGGCCGAGCTGCGCGCTGCGGCGCAGGCGGCCAACGCGGAGGAATTCATCCTCGGCTTGTCCCAGGGCTATGATACCCTCATTGGGGAGCGTGGGGTCCGCTTATCCGCGGGGCAAAAACAACGCCTGTCCATTGCGCGGGCGCTGCTCAAAGACGCCCCCATTCTGATCCTTGACGAGGCGACCTCGTCGGTGGACACCGAAACCGAACATTTGATCCAAGAAGCGATTTCGCGCCTTACCGCCCAGCGCACCACCGTGGCCATCGCCCACCGTCTCAGCACCATCCGCAACGCCGACCTGATCGTAGTCCTGGACCACGGCCGGGTGGTGGAGCAGGGCACGCACGAGAGTCTGCTGGTCCACAACCGGGCCTATGCGCGCATGGTGCGGGCTCAGGACCTCGCCCGTGAATGGCAGATCGGCCAGCCTGGGGAGCAACCCGAACTTGCGCTGGCCACAGGCAGTGATTAGTCTCGCACCGGAGCCCAAAAAGGGGGTAATGACAATGGCCTACGATCTACTCATAAAAAACGGCACCCTCGTTGATGGCAGCGGGCAGCCCGCTTTTCGTGCCGACCTGGCCGTCCGGGCCGGTCGTATCGTCGAGATAGGCAAGGAAGCGGACAGAATCACGGACGGAGCCACGCGCGTCATCGACGCCGCCGATCTCATTGTTGCGCCGGGCTTTATTGATCCGCATACCCATTATGATGCCCAAATCTGTTGGGACCCGCTGGTCACCTGTTCATCCTGGCATGGCGTGACTAGCGTCATCATGGGTAACTGTGGTGTCGGACTGGCTCCCTGTAGGCCCGAAGAGCGCGATATTGCGACCTCGAACCTTGTCCACGTTGAGGCGATTCCGTACGAAGTCCTCAGCCAGGGCCTGCCGTGGGATTGGGAAAGTTTCCCGCAGTATATGGCTGCGGCGGCTCAGCGCGGGGTTGGTATCAACGTCGGATTTCTGGCCGCCCTGTCTCCGTTCCGTCAGTTCGTCATGGGGAACGACGCTATGGAGCGTGAGGCGACACAGGATGAAACGGGGAAGATCAGCGCGCTGCTGGACGAAGCGCTTAACGCCGGCGCACTCGGCTTCTCGCTCACGGTCCTGCCCCAGCATATCGGCTACAAAGCCAAACCGCTGGCCTGCCGTTTGGCGAGCCGGGATGAACTGCGGGCCTATTCCAGGCTCCTCGCAGAACGCGGCCGCGGCACGATTGAAATCGCGCTGACGAAACAGCCGAGCACGGTTTCCGCAAAAGAATACGCGCTGCTTGAGTTGCTCGTGGCCGAGAGCGAACGGCCCGTCACCTGGCTGAATCTGCGCGACCGGGACGATGCGCCAACAGCCTGGGCCGACACCCTGGACCAGGTTGCGCCGCTGCTGGCCCGCGGTTGCCGCCCGCAAGTTGCGGTGCGGCCACTGACGGTTGAGTTTAATCTGCGCAACCCGTTCCTGTTCGCCAGTCTGCGCTCCATGAAGCCGGTATTCGGTGATGCCTCGCTCGAAGATCAAAAGCGGACCTATGCGGACGCGGAGTTTCGCCGCGCCTTTGCCGCCGACCTGGAACACCGCCCGCTTTTGCGTGACATCTGGAAGAAGACGCAGGTGAAGGAAGCGACGCAGCCGGCCCTCAAGGCGCTTGAGTGGAAAACGATCGCCCAGATAGCTCAGGAGCGTGGCGTGGCACCACTCGACGCCTTCTTTGATCTCTCGCTTGAAGACGGGCTCAAGATTGACTACATGCTGCCGCGGCTCGATATCAATGAGGAACGGGTGGCAAAGAAGTTCAGTGACCCACGCACGCTGATTGGCATCTCCGACGGCGGTGCGCACGTCGACATGCTGTGTAACGCCGGCTATCCGACCTATCTGTTAGGCACCTTCGTGCGCGACAAACAGGCGATTACGCTGGAACATGCGGTGAAGCGCATCACCTCCGAGCCGGCGCAGTATTTTGGCCTGCCTCAGCGCGGCCTGTTGCAGCCCGGAATGGCGGCTGACATCACCATTTTCGACCTGAACACCGTTCGCTCTCCGGAACGCCCGGAGGTTCGGCACGATTTACCCGGTGGCGGGCGGCGGCTCGTGACGCAGTCGGAGGGTATTATATACACGATTGTCAACGGACACGTGCTGTACGAAGAGGGAGCACATGTCGGCGGCCTGCCAGGGCAGGTGCTCCGGGCTGGTGAGAACTGAGTCTGAAACACGGGAAGGAGAAAGACAATGGATGTCGCTGAGCTCGAACAGAGATTAACCCGTATTGAGGACCTTGAGGCCATCAAGCAACTCAAGGCAACCTACTGCGATATTTGCGATGACGACCATAACCCGGAGCGTATCACCACGATTTTTGCCGAAGACGGGATCTGGGAAGGCGCTGGTTTCGGCAAGGCCCAGGGCCATACAGCCATTCGCGAACTGTTCAAAAAATTCCAGACGCTGATCAGCTTCTCCCAGCACCAGGTGATGAACCCGATCATCAAAATAGACGGCGACCGGGCCACGGGCATCTGGTACTTCTTCGGACCGTTCACGTTCTACAAGGATAATCAGGCCAAATGGCTGGCGGCGCGCTATGAGGACGATTACGTCAAAGTGAACGGAGAGTGGAAGATACAGCACCTCCGCGCGCGGGGCCGCATGCACACGAACTACGAAGAGAGCTGGGCCAACAACGACTGAGCAAATCGGCGCGGCTGTGACTGGCTCGCGCATACGCACGGGGAGGCACCCATGTTCACCATAGGCAAGCTGTTTCATCTCACCCATGTTGTGGACGACCTCGAAGCCGTTGACCGATGGTATGACGACGTGTTCTCCGTCACGCGCTTCTATAACGGCTATGAAGAGCTAGCTGGCCGCAACGCCTCCCTGATTGCCATCGGGGATGTCATCATGGAGCCGATGATGCCCGCCCGCGTGGAGAACCTCAGGAATCCGTCGGTGAAAAGATTTCACGATCGTTTCGGGCAGCACTTCCACTCCATCGCCTGGTATGTGGATGATGTTGCGGCCATTGCCGCCCGGCTCGATGCAGCCGACCTGCGGCTGTATAACCTGGTCGGCAAAGAGGTAAAGCCGCCGTACGACACGGCGGCCATTTGGACGCACCCTCGACAGACACCCGGTCAACTGGAGTTTGCCCTGTCCGGCGATTACATCGCCGACCCACGGCTGGAACCGGGCTGGTCAAGCGACCCCTGGCGCCGGCATCCGCTCGGCATCCAGCGTGCCTCGCACATCGGCGTAGTCGTCAGGGACCTGTCCGCGGCCAAGCGGCTGTATTGCGACATTCTGGACGGGACCCTGCTCCACGAGGAGCACACCGAGGGGCGCAAGCAGAGCGCCTTTGTGGCTGTTGGAGAAGATACGGTCGTGGAACTGGCCCAGCCGCTCTCTGCGACCAGCCCGGAAGGCCGAGAGCTGGAGCAAAACGGCGAGGGCATTTATTCCCTGATATTCAAGACCGCAGACCTTGGCCAAGCCCAGGATTTTCTGAGAGACAAGCAACTCCGACCCGAACCGGATGGCGCAGAGACCATCATTCTCGGGCCGGAGCAAGCCTTTGGCATGGTAGTGGGCTTCACCCAGCGCACGTTGCCCAATGACCCGCGTTGAAGCTGGTTGATTCAGGTTCTGGAACTGGTCCAAGAAGGTATTCCCTCACTCTGACTGTGGCTCCTGGCTTCTTTGCGCGCTATCAGAAAGTAAATGAGCACTCCCCGTAGCTGATGAAGATAAGTAAACTTCAAAGACGGGGTAGTGTCCTTGGCCAAGATTGGGCCGTGCCTCCTCGTAGTCGAAACGCTTCAAATTAGAGTTCCGTACTCTACGAAGTCCAGAGTCTCCATCATTGGGCATGTACGACATCATTATGTAGATGGCGTCAAAGTACTGAGGCCGGGGCAATTTGATCCTGTGCAAGTACTCCTCCAAGCGTCCTTTCCATAAGTTTTGTTCATCGGTCACGATCAGCAGAAAATACTTATCTAAGGAAATAAGCTCACCCTTTTCCTTCTGTTTCCGCATTTTCTTGTCCTTTTCCTGTACTATATCGGCTAGTTTGTTGCGGAACTTATCAAAGGACCAGTCCGCAGTGTTCGGCACTCTTACTTTCGGCCGACTCCTGCTCGCTTCTTCTAGGTGTTCTTTTGTCTTGTCGTCATCGACCTGACCGGGTGCGAGGAAGATGTTGATCTTGGATTCATCTTTGGCCTTCACATACTTTTTCCTCTCTTTTTCGTCGACTGTCAGCTCAGTCACTTCGACACCAATCCGCTCCCCATCCATCTCGGCAAGGCAGTCTGGGGGATCGTCGGGGTTCGTCTTGATTCCATGTATCGAGTGGTCTTGCTTGTTCAATTCATTGGCCCATTCTTGGGTTGCGGAGACTTCCATTGAATGTTGGGACTCTTTGTCAGCGTGCCAGAAGCTTGGGTACCCGCGCCCCTCTTGGGACTTAATGAACTCCTCCAATGCTTCGGCTCCTTCTTTATTTAGAGCTTTCTCATCAGTCATGCTTCTGTCCTTTTTTGGACTCGGTCTGCATTGCCTTCGGGCTGGACGAACGAGAGTGTCACGCTACCGCCCGGTCTCCCACCACTAAGCCGCGTCCAACGGCGCGCAAGGCCGCTTCAACGCTGCTGATGTGTGAGCGATGATTGGGATTGATTAGCCTACGGACTGCGGACTCGCTCAAGCCCAGACGCTTGGCTAGGGCAACATTGGTAATACCTTGGCGGCGCATGGCCGTGTAGAGCGCCAATTTGGCGGCAACGATGGACGGGAGGGCAACCAAGACTTGGCCGCCTATGGCAGTGCTTGGGATTGGGATGTCCTCACGGTTCTCGACGTATGTACCGAGCGCGACGGCTAGGGCGTCCTCGGCCAGAACAAGGGATTCCTCTTTGGTTCGTGCGCCGGTGATGGCCTCGGGAACGTCGGAGAAGGTCACAACGTATCCTTTGCCCTCTTCGACGTCAGGGGTGAGGTCGCATGGATAGACGTATTGCATGATTCCTCCCCCAGTCCGCAAGTCGGATGAGCCGCAGGCGTCATCCGACACTACTGGATAAAGTCATCCGCCCACTGCCGCCACGCCGTCACGCACCAGCGCGGCTATGGCCGCTTCGTCATACCCCAGGTCGCGCAGGATTTCGCCGGTATGATCGCCTAACTGCGGCGCCGGGGTTGGGGTTCGCTTTTCACCGTCGGTCGTAAAAATGGGGCTGTTGACGGTCGTCAGCTTGCCGTGCCCAGGGTACTCCATGTCCACGAATGCGCCGGCGGCCCGCATCTGGGGGTCTTCGACCACTTCGTCCCGCACGGGCAGGGGAGCCCATTTGATGTCGGCCTGCTTGAACAGTACCCGCCACTCATCGAGATCCCGCGTTTCAAACTGGCCCTGTAAAATGGCAAAGAGGGCCGCTGCATTCTCCGCTCTGGCCTCGTTGGTGGCAAACAGCGGGTTGGTGGCCAGTTCGGCCTGGCCGAGGGCCTTACACAGATTGGGGAGTTCCTTGTCGGGGTCGAGCAGGATGGCCAGGAAGGCTTTGCCGTCACGACTCCGATAGCCGGCGGCTAACGGGTTCGGCGGCGTACCGTCTTCGCCGCGTTCCGGAAAGGTGGCATTGCAGAATTTGGCCTGGAGGTCGCAGGCGTTGGCCCAGGCTCCGCTGGCCAGCAACGAGGTCCCGACTTTTAGGCCCCGTCCGGTCCGTTCGCGCTGATACAGGCCGAGCATAATCGCGCTAAACAGAGATACCGAGGTCGGGTGGTCGCCCATGCCCGGACGCGGGCCGCCCGGTGTGCCGTCCATGCCTACGACGCTCATCATCAGGCCCGAGCGCGCCCAATAGGCCAGGGCGTCAAATGTCGGTGCGTCGGCGTCCTCGCCCGCATCTCCGTAGCCGCTCAGATGGGCATAGATGAGCCGCTCGTTTTCCGGCTGAAGGTCAGCCCAGGTCAGCCGGAACTTTTCGAGCAGCGGATGCTGGTAGTTGGAGACAAACACGTCCGCGGTTTTGACCAGCCGAATGAGCACCTCTCTGCCCTGGGGTGAAGCCAGGTCGAGGGCGACGCTCTTCTTGTTCCGACTGGTCAGAATCCAGCCCCAGTTGAGGTCTGCCTTGGCAAAGCCCGGTAAATCCGACATGGAGCGGTAGAGGTCTCCGCCCTGCGGTCGCTCGATCTTCAACACCTCGGCCCCGAAATCCGACATGATGGTCGTTGAGGCCGGCCCGGCAACATAGGTCCCGCAGTCGATCACTCGCAGTCCTGATAGAATTCCGTTGTCCATATGCATCTCCCTGTTCGATTGTAGTGTCCAGTCCCCTGACTTCGGGGTATTCTGCCAGCAATTGCCCGCCTCGCCAAGAGTGATAATTGCTACGGACAGGCTCTGCCAGTGGCCCAGAAATGGGTTGCCGCCCACCGGTCACTGTGCTATCCCTGCCTCAGCCAGACGGCTGAACGCGACGAGTCGGCCGAGATTGAAGAGAAAGGCTGCCCAATGAAGATTGAAGAGCAAACGATAGGCTCCATGGTTGTTGTCTCACTGGATGGGCGGGTAGACGGTTCCACTGCACCGGATCTGGAGAAGCACATTTCGGCAGTCGTTGAACGCGGTGATACTCAGATATTGCTCGATTGCAGCCAGATGGATTACATCAGCAGCGCCGGTCTGCGCGTCGTGCTTGTGGGTGCCAAAAAATGCCAACAGGGTGGCGGGAAATTGACGCTCTGCACGCTCCGGGCCACCTGCAAATCCGTCATGGAGGTCAGCGGGTTCCTGACCATGCTCGACTATTACGACACCCGTGAGGGCGCCCTGGCCGCACAATCCTGAGGACGCGTCATTGAAGATTGAAGAGCAAACGGTAGACTCTGTAGTTGTTGTTTCACTGGACGGGCGTATCGACGGTTCCACCGCACCGGACCTGGAGAAGTATATCTCGGGCGTCGTTGAACGCGGTAATACCCGGATATTGCTCGACTGCAGCAAGATGGATTACATCGGCAGCGCCGGTCTGCGTATCATGCTTGTGGGTGCCAAAAGATGCCAACAGGGTGGCGGCAAGCTGATGCTCTGTACGCTTCGGGCGACCTGCAAACCCGTCATGGAGGGCAGCGGCTTCCTGACCATGCTCGACTACTACGACACCCGTGAGAGCGCCCTGGCGGCTCAGTCCTGAGGACATGTTATGCTGACCTTTGCCGAAGAGATCATGCTGTTAATGCTGGACGACGACGGGGTCTTCCTGCCGACCCGTGGAGGGGCGGTGGAATACATCCTGGCCGGTGCGGTGTTGATGGACCTGGCCTTTGCCAACCGCATCGACAACGATCTTGAGCAACTCACCTGTCTTGACACGACACCGACCGGAAACCCGATCCTCGATCAGGCCTTGGCGCATATTGCGAATGCTGGCGAGACTAAGGATACCAGGGGTTGGATAGAGACCCTGGCCGGTCAGGAGACGACCGAAATCCGGCAGCAGGCGTTAGCTCGCTTGATTGAGCGTGGCATTCTGGAGTCCCAGGACAAGAAGTTCCTGTGGGTCTTCCGGGCGCGACGCTATCCGACGATCGACGGACGTGTCGAACGTGAGGTCAGACTGCGGATTTCGGATGTGTTGCTGTCCGATGATATCCCCGATCCCAGGGATGTGGCCATGATCTGTCTGGTCGACGCCTCCGGATTCCTGCGCGATATCTTCACCGCCCGGGAACTCGAACGGGCGACTCCCCGTGTCGAGCAGTTGCGCAAAATGGACCTGATCGGCCACGAAGTCGGCAGCGTGATCGCCGAAATTGAGCGCTCGGTCATGATGGCCATGGCCATCTCGCCGCACTGAGTTGGTCACAACAGCGGTGTCCGGAGCACCGTCTCGTCTCACTGCATTAGCTGACCGGAAACGATGGAGGAAGTCATGGGTGAAGCCTGGATTATTGATGCCGTTCGCACCCCGCGCGGACGGGGAAAGAAGGATGGTGCGCTGGCAGGGGTCCATCCCCAGGAGCTCATGGCGCAAGTCCTGAATGCCACAAAGGAACGAAACGACCTGGACCCGAGCGAGGTTGACGACGTAGTGGTCGGCTGTGTAACGGCCTATGGCGAACAGGCCATGTGCATCGCCCGGATGTCCGTGCTGGCAGCCGAGTGGCCGAACGATTCGACCGGGGTGACGATTAACCGTTTCTGCGGCTCGGGACAGCAGGCGGTCAATTTTGCGGCCATGGGCATCAAGTCCGGTGAGCAGGACCTGGTGGTTGCCGGTGGGGTGGAGTCCATGTCCCGCGTGCCGATGAATGCGGACCGCGGTGGGATTGACGGCCATAATCGGCATCTGCGCCAACTCCATCCGCTTGTCCAGCAAGGCATCTCAGGCGATTTGATTGCCACCCGAGAGGGCTTCAGCCGCGAAGATTGTGACACCTTCGCGCTGTCGAGCCAGCAGCGCTACACCCGCGCTCATAAAGAGGGCCGCCTGAAAAAGAGCCTGATTCCCGTGCGCGGTGCGGACGGCACGCCGGTTCTGGAACACGACGAATATCCACGACCAAACACGACGCTTGAGGGACTGGGTCAACTGCCGCCGTCCTTTGCGAAACTGGGAGAGTATGTCCAAAAGGGCGACACGCTGAGTTTCGACGAAAAGGCGCTGTCTCGCTACACGGACGTGCAAGAGATCAACCATGTGCATCACGCCGGCAATTCTTCAGGCATTGTTGACGGTGCGGGAGCCCTGCTGCTCGCCTCTCCGGAGTATGCCCGCAGCCACGGTATGAAGCCGCGCGCTCGGATTGTCGCCACTGCCACTGCGGGGGATGAGCCCATTATCATGTTGACCGCACCGGTTCCGGCGACCAAAAAAGTCCTCAAAAAAGCCGGTATGACGATCAAGGATATTGACCTGATTGAGATCAACGAGGCGTTTGCGGTTGTCCCCCTGAAAACCATGCGCGACTGTGATATGGACCCGGACACGGTTAACGTCAACGGTGGGGCGATCGCTCTCGGTCATCCGCTCGGTGCCACCGGCAGCATGCTCATGGGTACCGTTCTCGACGAACTCGAACGTCAGGATAAAACCACCGGGCTCGTCACCATGTGTATCGGTGGCGGCATGGGCATTGCCACGATTATCGAACGGATCTGAGGGTGCTGTTTGACGACAGCTCCGAACCGTTCCGGTAAGCTGGCCAAGAGAAGAGGGTGGGCCGGCCTGACCCACCCGTAGCACGCGCTATTTTGCTGTGGACAGAGCGGGGGATGGGGTCACGTCTACGCCAACCTCCCGATGCTCCGGGACTTCACACACCTTCGGGTCGGCGTCAAACACGCGCAGCAGCCGGCCAAAGGCGATGTCATATCCAATCACAATGCCAAGCTCTACGATCTCGGCGTCGGTAAAATGTTGCTGGAGCCCGATAAAGAACTCGTCATTATCCATCGAGTCATAGTCAACGGCCAGCTTTTCGGCATAGCGGAGGGCACTCTTCTCGCGCGGAGTAAAGGCCGGGCTGTTTTCGTAATCCTCAAGCTGGGCGATTTTTTCTTCGGTCAGTCCTTTGCGCATCACCGATGCGTAGCGAAAGCCCTGTCAAAATAAACACCCGTTCAGATAGGCAATTTTGATGCGCACCAACTCCTTGAGCGGTGGCTCGACAACGCCTCCCTCGAACATATCGACATAGGCTCGCCACATGGGCTCAACGACCTCCTGACGGTGGGCCATCATACTCAAAAAGTTGACATAGCCGTCAGCGTCCTTTACCCGTTCCACCAGTTGCGCATACTGCGGACTCATCTGCTTGCGGTCAACGAGACTGAGCCGTGCCATAGTGTCCCTCCTCTCGCTCAATGTTCACTGAAAAAAGGATGTGTACTCCCCGCGATCTCCTCGTGCCTCCGTCCTAGTGCACGGGAATGGCCGCTGTCAAGCGAGAACGGGTCTCCTCATCCGCCTTTTTCCTGATAATGATGAAATGTCTTCGTATCCTACCTGAAAGGATTGCCGGGGTATGAGCGAACGCCTGTTGTTTGAAGAAAGCATTCTCCCGTATCGGGTCACGCCACAACTCGTCGTGCGTTTGATTGAGCTCCGCAACGTCCAGCCCGATTTTTCCCGCTGTCCGTACTGTGGCGCGAACGACTACTGGCATCTGGCTTGGCCAGCCAGCCTCGCCCTGTCGCAGTATCTCGCCTCGACCTATCCCGCCGAGTGGTGGCGCGAGAAGCATGCCTTGGTGATTGGCTGCGGGGTCGGGCTGGAGAGTGTGGTGTTGGCTTCACTGGGCGCGCGTGTCACCGCGCTTGACCATATTCCCGAGTCTCTGCGGCTGGTCCAGCGGAATTGTGCACTTAACACCGTCCCCCGCGTTCAGGAACAGTGCCGCTGCTGGCTGGATGAGAATAGCGTGCGGCAGCTTGGCCAGTACGATGTGCTTGTCGGGGCTGACGTGCTGTACGAGGCGGTCGACGGCGGCTGGATGTATAAGCTCTTGGCGGCCACGCTTAAAACGGGCGGCAGGGCTTTTTTTGGCGACCCGCGACGGGAGGGGGTCGAAAAATTTTTGGAACAGCTTGCGGGCTCACGCCTTCACGTCCAAGTCCAGCACCGCGAGACGGCCTGGATGGCTGGACGTGAAGAGGTCGATGTGTATGCAATCCGGTCGGGCCGGTCGGGCCGGTCGGGATAGCGGCTAGGCGAAAATCTCGTCAAAAAACGCCTGCATCGCCTGCCACGAGCGCTCATCCGCCTGTTTATTGTAGCAAATGCCTTCTATGGAGCCGTCGGCCTCCGGGTTTGTAAAGCTATGCACCGTGCCGCCGTAGCTGATGACCTGCCAGTCAACTCCGGCCTTGGTCATTTCCTCTTCAAAGGCAGTGACATGTTCGACCGGAACAAAGGGATCATCCGCACCGTGGCACACCAGGACCTTTGCCTGGACCTTTCCCGGCTCTGCTGGACTCTGCGTTTCCAAGGCGCCGTGGAATGAGACCACGCCCCTCAGCGGTGCGCCGTCCCGCGCCATCTCCAGGGAACAGGAGCCACCCATGCAATAGCCCATGACCACGAGCCGGTCGGTATCAACCTGCGGCAGTGCCATCAGCGCGTCGAGTCCGGCGCGGATGCGCTGGCGAAACTTGGTGTTATCCTCGCGTATGGCTCCGGCGTGTTTAATCGCTTCCTGCAAATCGCTGACCTCCAGGCCGTTGCCATACGGGTCGCCCGCCAGTGCGGCATAGCCGAGTGAGGCCAGTCGCAGGGCCCGGTCCTTGGCCTGCTTGCCCAATCCGAATGCCTCGGGCATCACCAGAATGCCGGGTCGCTTATGGTTGCTCTGGTCATCCAGCGCCACAAATCCCTTGAGCGTGACATCCCCGTCTTGATATTCCAGACTCTCTGCCCTCATGTGACTGCTCCTTTCCTGTAGGTTGCTCGGCCAAACGCTACTATCTTTTTCCTTTGCATCGTTTGCAAAATTACCCGGAATTTGCAAGTTCAATCTTATAACGAGAGAGGAGGGTTTGCCGTATGGCGCTTACATTGGAGGAAGCGAACCGCATTGTTGTCGGGGCCATAGCCAAGGCGCAAGAGCTCAACATCAAGATCAGCGTAGCCGTATGTGACGCTGGAGGACGCCTCGTGGCGTTCAACCGCATGGACGATGCCCTGTGGGCCGGCGTCTACGGCTCTCAGGGGAAGGCCGTCGCTTCAGCCGGCTTTGCTCGGCCCAGCGGTGCCCTCCAACAAATGGCCGACAGCCCGATTGTACGTGGGATTGTTGCGGCAGAAGGGGGCCATATGATCGCCAGCCAGGGGGGCGTTGCGATCATGCGCGATGGGGTCCTTGAGGGCGGGTGTGGCGTTGGTGGGGGGACTGGTCAGCAGGACGAGGAGTGTGCCCAGGCTGGGGCAGACCTGCTCTAGCCGAAGATGCCTGATGCCATTTTTCACCTTCGCTCCCCAGAATGACAAGCTCGCAAAATCCGCGCGACGGACCTCTGGGCGCCGACCCACAGGCAACAGTTGCTGAGGGAGGCGAAATGGACATGAGAGATCGAGAACTCGTGGCGGCTCTTCTCCAAGACAAGCTTGCGGAACCGCTGAGCGAAGATGCGCTCAAAGAGCTGACGACGCTGTATGTGCAATTGTCTGCGGGCCTGGACGCGTTGGACGCCTTGAACCTCGGTCATATAGAGCCGGCGGTGCGCTTTGTCATGTCGGAGGGCCAACGCAATGAAGACTGAAGAGTTGGCCTTTACGAGCATTGTCGAGTTAGCGCCTCTCATCCAAAAGAAAGAAGTCTCGCCCCTAGAGGTAACCCAGGCTTATCTGGACCGGATTGACCGATTGAACGACGAATACCTTGCCTATCTCACCATCTTGAGAGACGAAGCGCTGGCCGCGGCGCGCAGCGCGGAACAGGAAATCGTACACGGGCGGTATCGGGGTCCGCTGCACGGCATCCCCATCGCGCTCAAGGACCTGTTTGCGGTTAAGGACGTCCGCATGACCTGCGGCTCAAAAATCATGGCCGATCATATTGCGGACAGCGATGCCACAGTTGTCACCCGACTCAGGCAAGCCGGTACGATTCTGCTGGGAAAACTCAATATGCACGAGTTCGCCTGGGGTGGGACCTCGCTCAACCCGCACTACGGTACTCCCCGCAACCCGTGGGATCGCACCCGTCTTCCCGGTGGGTCGAGCGGCGGATCGGCGGTGGCCATGGCGGCCGGACTGGCCCTGGGGACGCTCGGAACGGATACGGGCGGCTCGGTCCGTATCCCGGCTTCGCTCAGCGGCATCGTGGGGCTCAAACCGACGTATGGGCGGGTGAGTCGGTTCGGGGTCTATCCGCTCAGCCATTCGTGCGATCATGTCGGTCCTATGGTCAGAACGGTGGCCGACGCGGCCGTGCTGCTGCACGCCATCGCCGGTCCCGACCCCAACGACCCGACCGCCAGCGCGGTAGCGGTGCCGGATTATACGGCGGCCCTGAAGGAGGACATCCGTGGGCTGCGTCTCGGTGTACCGCAAGAGTATTTTTTTGAGGACGTTGAACCGGCAGTCCGGGAGGGGGTGCAGGCTGCTATACAGCATTTGTCTTCCCTCGGGGCGACAGTCGAAGCCGTCTCGATTCCCAGCATTCAGCATGTGATTGCCAGCTCGACCGCCATTATTGCCGCGGAGGCCTACGAGATTCATGCCCGGACCATGCAGACGCGTAGCCAGGACTATGGCGCTGATGTGCGCACCCGGCTGTTACTGGGCGCGTGTGTGCAGGCCGTGCACTACCTCAAGGCCCAACGCTTCCGCTCGTTGTTACGCCAGGAGATGCTCGACCTGCTCGGCCGGGTGGATGCGTTGGTGACGCCCACGACCGTCCTGGCGGCCAGCAGGATAGACGCGCCGAGCGTCAGCATAGGTGGCAAGGAATTCCCCGTTGCGGCCCATATCGCTCGGGCAACCCGACCGTTTAACATGACGGGCCTGCCCGCCATTTCGGTGCCGTGCGGGTTTACACAAGACGGTCTGCCGGTCGGGCTCCAGCTCGTTGGGCGGCCGTTTGAGGAAGCGACGGTCCTGCGCCTGGCATATGCCTATGAGCAAAGCACGACGTGGCATACACGGCGTCCGGCCTAACCGCTCGGCTTTCTGAGTTCCAGGCCCGCGGGGAATCCTTCGGTCAATTCTGGGATGGGTTCTTCATAATAGGGCATGGAAACAACGCGCGGCGTATAGCTCCCGTCAGCAATACACCGCTGCACGTGCAGGGCGATTTCCTCCATGGTGGCAAACCACACGCCGCCCCGGTTTTGCATCGCTTCTATCATCTTTGCCACTTCGGCGAGGCGGGCCAGTCGTCCGGTCACAAACGGATGCCAGACCGTGACCCACAGGCCACCGCACTCGTAAGCGGCCTCGAACTCCGCCATGAAGATTTCCATTGCTTTATCCGGCGCGCGCGTGGGCATCAGATAACGAAAGTCCGGGCTATGCGCGTATTGCGGCCAGTCGTCCATAGCCCAGTCGGTCGGCAATTCGATGACCTCACCCTCGGGTGCGCGCATGACGTAGGGCTGGCTATCGGCCATGAGACTCGAATCGTACACAAAGCCGGCCTGGGCCAGCAGCCCGGTAGAGTGGGGCGAGTAGTTGTAATACGGCGCCCGTCCGCCCGCCGGTCGTTTGCCGCTGAGCCGCTCGATTGCCTCAATGCTGCGCTCCAACCAGTAGCGTTCGCCCTCGCGGGTCTGGTCCATGGGGTTCTCGTGCAGATAGCCGTGATAGGCCAGTTCGTGCTCGCTGGCGACAATCGTCTCGACCGTGGCCGGATAGCGTTCGGCGCACCAGCCCGGCACGAAAAAGGTCCCCTTGATATGGTAGTGGTTAAACAGCTTCACGATCCGCGGCACCGCCACCTCGTCGTAGCGTAGCCACGACAGGGCGGCCACCCGTTTATAGGCGTCGGCGTGCGACAGGTGCAGGGCGCTGTCCGTATCCATGTCGAATGTAATGGAGGCCGCACAGCGCGCGCCGTTGGGCCACGGGACGGGGTTGTCGAGCAGTTCTAACATAGTGCACCTCCTAGTGCTGACGGCGCGGCTGAGCCCAGTCGGGATCGTTCCGCGTCACCAATTCGGGAATGGAGAAATAGAATTTGCACGTCCGGTCTCCACGGGTCTTGACCGTATTCCAGCGTATCCTGCCACCCGGATGGTAGGATTCCACCAAACCCCGATGGACCTCGACATCGTACATATAGCCGAGCTTCAGGCCGCGCTCGCCCTCTTCCGACCAGACCTCGGCCAGCGGACAGTAGGTGCACTCGGCCTGCATAACGCCGGGTGAAATGTGGGTGTCGCCGCGAAAGACAAAAACCGATTCGGCCGGGTCGCGCTCCTGGAGCACCTCGAACCAGGACTGAAAGTCCAGCGGCCGTCCCTGGCTCAGCGCCTGTTCGCGCATGCCCTGGCCGCGCTCGACCCCGAACTGATACAGGGCCTCGCGCAACGCCCGCTCGCCTGAGGCGTCAAACCGATCAATCAGCTCAAAGCCGATATACATCTGCATCACGGCAAACGCGGCAAAGGTACTGCGGGTGAGCTGGATAGCCCTGGACGGCTGAGCAAAAACATCCTCCACCGGCCCGGCAGTGACCTCTTCGGATTCGCCCCGGTAGGTCCAGGTGAGCTGCCAGGGCGTGTTCAGGTCCAAGGTCACGGCCGAGAACTCGACCCCGGTTGCCGCATCATAGCCTTCCGCCATACCCGTCAAGGTATTGCGCCAATAGGGCTCCAGTATGTCACCCCCGGCATGGGTGCTGAAGTAGTCCGCGCCCGGAACATGGGGGAGGGTGACGGTTGCCCGCGCCCCGGTGCCGCTGACTGCAAACGAGCCCGTCTCCGCGGCCATGGCGTGCTCGCCCATATCCCAGTAGCGGATCAGCGACAGGGCGTCGCGTCCTTCGGCAAAGGTCTCCGGGCGGTCGCGAATCCGCTGGCCGCGAGAATACCCCGCCCGTCGGAAGCCGCGCTCAAGCGCCTCCAGGCCAGCCTCGCCTAAATACTCCCGGACCGAAGACGAGAGGCTGCGTAGAAACATCCAGTGATAATCCAGCATGGTGGTCATCGAGGCGATACGCAGGCTGCGATCGCTGCTGTCTTTGCCGGCCATAAGAATCCCTCCTGTTCTGTACGGCTCTTGCCGTCGCCCGAGTGATCGTCCTAAGGTGGCCTGAAGCGTTTCCGGTGCTGACTGTCCGGTATTATCCCGCCAAACGGGAGCGAATGTCAAAAGGAGATTTTAATGATGCCTATCCTGTGTCTCTCACGTTGGACGAGTCTTGCTGTAATACTGGCGGGGCTCGTGTTCATTGTTCCAACAGCCCTGGCCGAGGAGGTGTCGCGGTTTGTCCGCCCCGAACAGGCAACGACATACATCGATCCGGTCACGAAGACAGAAGTGACTATCCTGATTGACCAACGCCTCGGGGGGACGACCGAGCTCACGCTCGGGTACTTGGTCGTGCCGCCTGGGGTGGATGTGCCCAACCATATCCATCAGTCGACCGAAACTTTTTATATTCTGTCCGGAGAGATGGAACAGACGAGTGAGGGCAAGGTACAGACGCTCAGCGCCGGCATGGCCTGTCTGGTCCCGGCCAACACGAAGACGCGTCACACGGTGAAATCCAAGGACCCGGTGCACGCATTAGTGATTTGGACTCCTGGTGGAGAAGAGGAACGGATTACGAAGGAGTGGCAAGTAAAAGCTGCACAATAGCAGCATCACCCCGACACGATCTGAGGATCGTTCCGTATTGAGACTGGATGAAACGCATGGACCAAGCGCAAATACACGCGGCTGCCCAGTTACTCTGGAACGCCTGGCAGGCTGGCCGCAAGCTCGAACAATTACCCGATGCGTGTCGGCCGCAGACCATTGAGGATGGCTATGCGGTTCAGGCCAGGCTGGCCAGCCGTTCGGGGCAGTCCGTTTCGGGCTGGAAGATTGCCGCCACCAGTCAGGCCGGACAGGCACATATTGGGGTGGACGGGCCACTGGCGGGGCGGTTGCTGGCGGGGAAGATCGGCCGGAGCCCGGCAACGCTCTCGCTCGGCGCGAATGGGATGCGCGTGGCGGAGCTTGAGTTTGCCTTCCGGCTGGCGCACGACCTGCCACCGCGCGATTATGAATACTCGATGGACGAGGTCCTGGCCAGTGTGGCGAGCCTGCATCCGGCCATTGAGGTCCCCGACTCGCGATTCCTGGATTTCAGCACCGCCGGTCCCGCCCAGCTCATCGCGGATAGTGCCTGCGCCGACTTGTTCGTATGGGGACGCGCGGCCGCCGCCGACTGGCGAACGCTCGACCTCGCCACCCATCCCGTCTGGCTCAGCCTGAACGGCGTCCGGGCGGGCGAGGGACGCGGCGCCAACGTGCTCGGCGACCCGCGTATTGCCCTCACCTGGCTGGCCAATGAACTTACGGTCCGGGCGGACGGTCTCAAGGCCGGACAGCTCGTGACCACCGGAACGTGTATTCAGCCGACTGATATCGCTCCGGGTGTCCGGGTGCTGGGCGACTTTGGTCCGCTCGGCCGCGTCGAGGCGACCTTTACCGAGTAATACGTAGAGGGAGCTTCCCTCACGCATCGAGCATGGCGATGGCCTCAACCTCCAAGAGGTGATCGGCCCAGGCCACCCGCACAACCTCGACGCAGGTCGTGGAGGGGTAGGGGCTCTGAAAATACTCGCCGCCCAAATCCCGCAGCGCAGCCAACCCCTCCTCCATATAGCCGGCCTTGAAGTAGTAGCGGATCGAGACAATGTCATCCATCGCACCGCCCACCGTCTCGACAATATTCCGGGTGTTTTGTAGCGCCTGTCGGAGTTGGGCGTGCATATCGGTGGCAACCGTCTTTCCGTCTGGCGTGGTCGGCGTCTGGCCCGAGATAAACAGCCAGTTGCCCTTTTTAACGGCTTGTTCCCAGCCTGATTTTTCGGGTGGGACTTTGGGTAAACCGGGAGAGTGGTAGATATTGAAGTAGTCTTCCGGCTTCCAGACGTTGTCGGGGTTGATGGATTCTTTTTTCATGCGGACACCTCCTTCTTTTGCTCTCTCTTTTCAGACAGAGCAGAGCTGAGTGAACAACTGCCGGACACAGGATAGTGCAAGCCCGCACGGTATTGCAAAGCCGGACGGAACTTCATGTTGTGGCCAGCGTTGCCCTGCCTGCCTCCCTTGGTTTATCTACGCATGAGATCGAGTCAACGAGGAACACGCCAATGAAAAAGGAACCGATCAAGAATCCGAGTTCGCTATTGGAAGTCGAGCGTCTGGTCTACCACGCCCGGCGACCGGGATTTCGGATCGCCGAACTGCAACTCAGCCCAAGTCAGAAGGTCCCCTGGCACTGCCACACCGAGGTCCAGGACATCTTCTACGTTCTCCACGGCCGCCTGCGTATATTTATGCGAGACCCCAAAGAAAACGTTTATCTGGCACCCGGTGAGACATACGCAGTGGTCCCACGCCGTCCCCACCTTGTGACGAACGCTGGGGAGGAGTCGGTTGTGTTCCTGGTTTTGCAGGCCGGCGAATACGATTTTGTACCACTGACCTGACGCCTAACCCGGCTCGACCCCGGCAAGGGCGGGCATCACATGGGTTGCCAACTCGTCTAAGCGGCGTATCCGTCCCCCAGACAGGAGAGCAAACGTGATCCGGTCAATATCAAGCCGGGCCAACTCACTCAGTCGATCGATACACGTGCGTCTATTGCCCGCAATAGCGACGGACTGCACAAACTCATCACTCACGTTTTCTTTGTGGCCGGCTCGTAAGGACAAGTGCTCAACCAGTTGGTAGTGCTGCGCCGCGCGTTCGAAATCCGGCCGAAAGCGCTCCCAGGCCGGGGGAAGACGTTTCCACGTACGGAAGGTTGCCGCCTGACTGGTAGCCCAAGCGCGGACATCATTCAGAGCTAAGTTTTCATCCTCGTTGACGCTCATCGTCACAAACAGGTCGATGGTGAGTTCGCTCCGGTTTCGACCCGCCTTCTCCAAACCTTCATACAGAGAGTTGAGCTGCCAGTGACAAAAGTCAGGCTCGGCAGCCCCCATGAGGATGATCCCGTCGCAGGTTTCACCGCACAAGCGGAGCATGCGCGGCTGTGCCGCCGCAAGGTAGATCGGGATCTGACGGCGGGCAGTCGCAAGCTGAACGCGCGTATCGTACAGGGCGACCTCCTCGCCGGTAAACATCTGGCGGAACGCGCTTATCCCGGCGCGCACCTCATTCACTGTAGACGGTTTGCAGCCAGCCCCCTGTACGGCCGACCAACCCACGCCCAGCCCCAACAGGGCGCGTTCCTCTGAAAGCTCATCCAGGGCGGTCATAGCGTTGGCAGTGACCGTTGGGTGCCGGGTAATCACATTCGTCACCGCCGGACCAATGGCGATCTTTTCGGTCGCCAAAGCGGCCAGAGACATGCTCGTATAGACATCCTTCAGACCGAGCTGAAAATCAATGAACCACAGGGCCTCAAATCCTCTCGCTTCAATTGCCTTGGCCATCTCCCCGACCTTGACGAGCGGCTCGCGGGGACTGATGCCCATAGAGATGCCGAAACGATTCATCGTGAAGAATGGGGACCAAGATAGGTGATAGATACGTAGCGGTTCAGTTTCACGTTGCCCTCTCTGTCTGCCGAGTGCCCCCTCCCTAACCCTCCCCTCAAGGGGGAGGGAATGTCTGCTCCCTCTCCCCTGGAGGGAGAGGGCTGGGGTGAGGGGGAAATACAAGGCGAGTCACTTGACCCCTAGCACCATTCCTCTTTAGCTCGCAACAACTCTTGAATCCGGCGTTCTCTTCATGAAAGAGAGTGAGGAGAAAGAGAGGTGCGGTATGGAACAGACCTGGATCGAGAAACTCGCCATCCAAGAATTGTGTGCTCGCTACGCCCATGCGATAGACAATCTGGAGCCGGAAGCCTGGGTGCAGTGCTTCACTCCCGACGGAGGTTTTCAGGTCGCAACCTGGGTAGTTCGCGGTCATGCGGCCCTGCGCGAGTATGCCCGGGTGCATGTGCGGGAAATTCGCTGTCGGCATATGACCAGCAACTTACTGTATGAGGTCAACGGGGATGAAGCGACCGGACAGGTCAGCGTCCTGGCCGCGCTGGCGACCCCAGGGGGGTATAAGATTTTTGGCCAGGGGCGCTACGTCGACCGTTTGGTGAAACAGGACGGGCAGTGGCGCATTGCGCACCGACATGTGGACGTTGACCCTCTGGCTGCGGACCCGGACAAGATTATAATGTGTGCCGACCCCGAGGTGGCGGCCCTGACCCAACCCTTGATCGATACGGCCCAGCGGCTCGCCGAACAGGTCGAAGGCTAGAGCGATTTACGATAGGCTGTAGCCGTACTGTTGCGTTCTCGTCATGCCGGACGTGACCCGGCATCCATGCTCGACTCCGCCCTGACGGGTTCCGCCCTTCGACTCGGTTCAGGACAGGCTCAGCACGAAGGGCCTCTCGTTTGTCCTGAGCGTCCATCTTTCCTTCCGTGTTGACATGCGGTAGGCCAATGGCCTACACAGACTCATGGAGTTCGAGTGAGATGACGCAAAGAGTGCTGCGTGTTTTGCGCAACGCGGGTTCGATTTTGCCTATGCCATTCGGACTTTTCTTGATGCAAATCGGATTACCAGTCGGGATCAGCGTTGGGACTACGGCGAGGAGCGCTACCGGCTGTTGGGTGAGATTGAAGGTCGGATGTTCGTCGTAATTTTTACCGTACGGAATTATACCATCCGTATCATTTCAGCCCGTAAAGCCAATAAGAGGGAGGTCAGGGAATATGACAAGAACGCGCGTCAGGATTGATCCCGGCCAGCGGCGAGACCTGCCCGCAGGACGAGTCAATTACGCAGTACTGGACGCAACGACCGAACGGGACATCGCCGCACAGCAACGCTATGACGATGCCGAAGCGATGCGGGACATGGCACAATTCGTCCGACGCGTCCGGAAGCGCCTGGGATTCACCCAACACGAGTTCGCCCGGCGCATAGACGTGCCACACGAAACGATCCGCAACTGGGAACAGGGCAAACGCCGCCCCACCGGCGCAGCCAAGGCATTGCTCCGTGTGCTCGACAAGGCACCCGAGACCGCGCTGTTCGCGTTGCGCTGAAGCCGTGCCGGTGCGCTCTCGTCATGCCGGACGCGATCCGGCATCCAGCGGCCGGGGGGCCGGGAGCCTGAATGCCTGCTTGCGCCGGAATGACGAGCGGCTACACAGCAGCGGAGTTTGCTCTAGGGCGTGTTAGGGACTTTGGAGGATCAGGGCGACGATCCGTTTGAGCATCAGCGTGGCAAATGTCAAGAAGTGGAGCCCGGCCAACGTTGTAGGGAGGCGTTCGTAGTCGCGAGCAAGGCGCCGAAAGCGGGCCGTCCACCCGAAACTGCGCTCCACCACCCAGCGGCGGGGGAGGAGGACGAAGCCGTGCTTGGCGGCCGCGAGCTTGACCACCTCTAGGCGGATGCCCACCGCTGCCGCATCCTGGGCCGGCTGTGTCCCGGTATAGCCTTGATCGACAAAGGCGAGGTTGACCCGCTCTCCGGTCACCGTTTGGACCTGGCGCGCTAGCGTCTTTACCTGCGCTCGATCCTGTTCGTTGGCCGGCGTGATGTGGAGGGCTAAGAGATGGCCCAACGTATCGACGGCCATAGGCACCTTACTCCCCTTGCGGCGCTTCCCCCCATCGTAGCCCGCCCGCCCCCCACTCTCGGGGCTCGACTGTAACGTTCGACTATCGAGCACGGCCGCCGAGGGCTGGCCCTGGCGCCCCCCGGCCACCCGCAGCACTATCCGTAAATCGTGCACCAGCGCCTCGAACACCCCCGCCTTTAACCATCGCTGGGTCTGTTGATAGACCACCGACCACGGGGGCAGATCGTTGGGGAACATCCGCCACGGGGCACCGGCCCGCACCAGCCAGCGAACGCCGTTGAAGACCTCTCGCAACGCATGACACCGTTGGGGAGCCGCTTCCCTCATTAACGTCACATAGGGCGCGACTAACGCCCACTCCTCATCACTCACATCGCTCGGATACGCTCTCCGTTCCATCCCCGCATCATAAGCCACCTAACCCTCAAAGTGCAGAACACCCTCTAGACGGAGGTCATAGGCTTTCCTGCCCCTCTGCTTTGTCCTGGTCAAGACTCTACAGAGCCAAGCCGGGGAGCGCATCAGGGTCCGGGGGGTAGCAACCAGCAAGACGAGCACAGCCCTTTTGTTCGCTTATGACCAGGACAGCCCGTTAAGGAGCTAGCAATTAGGGAAAGGGGAAGGCCATTGTCGCCCCATCTCTGGTTGACAAGGGAAAAGGCAGTCTGCGCCTGACATGGCGAGTCCAGTGGAGGTCTGCTATGACTGGGGCATGGGACTGCATAATTCCTGCATAGAAGGTGGTGCGATGAAGTTTGTTCAACGTTTACTGAGGTCAAGAGGGACTGGTATGCTCGGGGCTGGCACGGCCGGTGTATGCCTGCTCGCCCTTGCAAGCTCAGCTCTGGAGTCACGCGCTGAGGAACTCCAAGACATTGCGGAGCACACGGCCCATGCAATCCTTCGCTCGTGTGACGATCCTTGGGAACCGCGGATCGGGTCGGTCTTCCTACGGGAGCGCCCATCGTCCGAGGGAGTGAAGCTCGTCGATCTCCTCGTCCGGGTCCGTCGCGGCCTTGAAGCTGGCCAGCATGCGCTCCATATTCATGAGACGGGCGAATGCAGTCCCTGCTCGGCTGCCAAGGGACACTTCGATCCTGGACCGAACAGCAACTCGAGTCCGGATGGCAACCACCCTTTCCACGCTGGCGATTTGATAAATCTGACTGTTGACGACAACGGACAGGGCAACCTCCTGACCACCACCTCGCGTGTAACCCTGTCTGAAGGGCCACTGTCGGTGTTCGATGAGGACGGGAGCGCCTTCATCGTTCACGTTAATCCGGATACGTATTGTCCGGACGGCGAGGAAGCCGGGTGTGCTGGTGGCGCTCGGGCCGCATGTGGGATTATTCGTAGCCACTGATCTCGACTGGAAGCAGTTTCCTAGGAGGGTTCGATCTCCAGCAGAGGCTTGCCGTAGCACTATAGGGGCCGTGATAGTAGGGAGAGCGCGGGGGAGAGGAGGCGGGGATGGCAGAGACGCCCTCCAACGTGAAGCTGGGAGCCGCTGGTGCCCATCTCATGGAGTTCAGCCAGCAGATGCAGCAGCAAGGAGCCCAGGAGCCACGCGGCCCGGCCGAGGTATCCAGTTGCCTTTGTGGCCCGAGGCGAAGCGCGGTGCGCCCAATGTCGTGCTACGCAGCGCGCTGTTCCCTGCTATCCAGGGCAAGGGGCGGCGCGAACCGGGGGCCGGGCGATACTTTGGACGCGAGAAATTTTAGGGGCCTTAAAATGGAAATATGGGCCTTATTCCGGCCCATCGCCCTTTCTGCCCGATTCCGAGAAAAAGTGAGGTCCTCATTTGCCGTATCCGGGCCGATCTCACCGGCCCGAGGGGTAATGGTCGTGGGGTTTCGGCCTAGGGCGTGTTAGGGACTTTGGAGGATCAGGGCGACGATCCGTTTGAGCATCAGCGTGGCAAATGTCAAGAAGTGGAGCCCGGCCAACGTTGTAGGGAGGCGTTCGTAGTCGCGAGCAAGGCGCCGAAAGCGGGCCGTCCACCCGAAACTGCGCTCCACCACCCAGCGGCGGGGGAGGAGGACGAAGCCGTGCTTGGCGGCCGCGAGCTTGACCACCTCTAGGCGGATGCCCACCGCTGCCGCATCCTGGGCCGGCTGTGTCCCGGTATAGCCTTGATCGACAAAGGCGAGGTTGACCCGCTCTCCGGTCACCGTTTGGACCTGGCGCGCTAGCGTCTTTACCTGCGCTCGATCCTGTTCGTTGGCCGGCGTGATGTGGAGGGCTAAGAGATGGCCCAACGTATCGACGGCCATAGGCACCTTACTCCCCTTGCGGCGCTTCCCCCCATCGTAGCCCGCCCGCCCCCCACTCTCGGGGCTCGACTGTAACGTTCGACTATCGAGCACGGCCGCCGAGGGCTGGCCCTGGCGCCCCCCGGCCACCCGCAGCACTATCCGTAAATCGTGCACCAGCGCCTCGAACACCCCCGCCTTTAACCATCGCTGGGTCTGTTGATAGACCACCGACCACGGGGGCAGATCGTTGGGGAACATCCGCCACGGGGCACCGGCCCGCACCAGCCAGCGAACGCCGTTGAAGACCTCTCGCAACGCATGACACCGTTGGGGAGCCGCTTCCCTCATTAACGTCACATAGGGCGCGACTAACGCCCACTCCTCATCACTCACATCGCTCGGATACGCTCTCCGTTCCATCCCCGCATCATAAGCCACCTAACCCTCAAAGTGCAGAACACCCTCTAGGGTGAACACACGCTAGTAATTCTACTATGGACAACCGGCTGGGCAGTCGGGTAGAAAGGACCACTGCCCTGTTTTTCAACCCGATACCCCCTCTTTTTGTTCGAGCAAACCAGGAAAGGAGGGCGTATGCCCACGCTCATGCGCACGGCCATCAGTCTTGTGGTTTCCCTGACGGTCCTTGGTGGCTGGGTGGTGATGGCGGCGGCCCACTGGAACATATCGCCCGTCATCGCGCCCCCCGCACCCGCGGTCATCGGGGTGGACATCCCGATCGAGATAGTCGTCCCCGTCCTCGACGAAAATCCGGAACATCATCCCACGCTCACGGCGATCTCGTCCAACACGAGCCTCGTCACTGTGGCCGTGGAGGAGTACACGCTGACTCTCACCGGGCAGGCCCTGGGGCAGGCGACGATCAGCTTGACGGCAGATGACGAGAATGGCAATTCCCATTCCGTAGTCACGGCGACCTTCGGGGTCACGGTGGCGCCCGATTGGGCATTGAGCGCGGTGGGTGCGGGGGGGGAGCACACCTGCGGGTTGCAGGTCGATGGCACGGTGGACTGCTGGGGCGCCAACAACTATAACGTGGTCAGTAATACGCCCGCCACCCCCTTTCGCACGCTGAGTGTGGGGCAGCATCACACCTGCGGGCTGCAGGACAATGGCAGAGTGCGCTGCTGGGGCAACAACGACTATAATCAGGTCGGCGATACACCTACCGCCGCCACCTTTCGCGCGGTGAGTGCGGGGAGAGTTCACAACTGCGGGCTGCATACCGATGGCACGGCAGAGTGCTGGGGCTGGGACGCATACGGCCAAGGTAGTGTCCCCGCCAACCTTGCAGCTACCACCTTTCGCACGGTGAGCGCGGGGAGATTTCACACCTGCGGGCTGCGGTCCGATCTCACGGTGGCGTGCTGGGGCGACAACCATTGGGATCAGGCCGAAGACCGTGACGGCCCTTTTAGCAGGGTGAGTGCGGGGGGAAGTCACAACTGCGGGCTGCATCTCGATGGTACGGTGGAGTGTTGGGGCAACAACGCCCAGGGCCAGGCCAGCGCCCCCTCCGGCAGCTTTCGCGCGGTGAGTGCGGGGGCGTATCACAGCTGCGGGGTGAAGACCGATGGCAGGATGCGCTGTTGGGGCAGCAACCAGTCGGGCCAGAGCAGCGTGCCCGCCGCCCTCACCGCCACCCCCTTTAGCACGGTGAGTGCGGGGGGGGATCATACCTGCGGGGTGAAGACCGATGGCGTAGTGGCCTGTTGGGGCGACAACTACTCTGGCCAGCTCACTCGGCCCACCAACTCCAACACCCTGCCCGTCATCATTGCCCCTCTCGCGCCCGTGGTCGTCGGGGTGGACAGCCTGACCGAGCTGACCGTCGCCGTCACCGATGCCGATGAGGACGAGCCCAGGCTCACGGCGACCTCGTCCGACCCGACTATCACCACCGTGGCGGTAGACGGGCAGACGCTGACTGTCACCGGGCAGGCTCCAGGGCAGGCGACGATCACGGTGACCGCAGATGACGGGGCAAGCATGGACGTGACCACGACGACCTTCGGAGTCACGGTCGTGCCCGATGGAGCGTTTATTGGGGTGAGTGTGGGGAAAGAGCACAGTTGCGGGCGGTATACCGATGGGACGGTAGCGTGCTGGGGCGCCGACGCCTATGACCAGGTGAGCGCAACGCCGACCAGCACGGACTTTGTGGCGGTGAGTGCGGGGGGGGATCACACCTGCGGGGTGCAGCCCGATGGGACCGTGGTCTGCTGGGGCCGGGACGGCGATGGCGAGTCCAGGCCGCCGACGCCCAACGACTTTGTGGCGGTGAGTGCGGGGCGGAAGCACACCTGTGGGGTGCAGCCCGATGGCACGGTGCGCTGCTGGGGCTGGAATCGCTATGGGCAGACGGGGGTGCGCTCCGAATGCTGGGACTCGTTGCCGCATGGATATGGAGGGGGGGAGGACCCTCCGTCCTACTGCCCGGGCTTGTTTACCCTTGGGCCCCTTGAGCCCGGTGGCAGCACGCCCAATCCCTTTGTGTCGGTAAGCGCAGGGGGGAATCACACCTGTGGGGTGCTGACCTATCACACGGTGGGGTGCTGGGGCCTCAACGACGATGGCCAGCGTACTCTGCCAGTCTTCGACGACACCTTTCGCTCGATCAGTGCGGGGTATAAGCACACCTGTGGGGTGCATATTGATGGCACGGTGGATTGCCGGGGTAATGACGGCTACAACCGGGCCAGTCCGCCCGCCAACACGGCTTTTATCTCGGTGAGTGCGGGGTGGTATCACAGCTGTGGGCTGAAGACGGATCACACGCTGGCCTGTTGGGGGCGCAATAACCATAACCAGGTCAGCGATACGCCGGGCGGCAGTTTCAGCCAGGTGAGTGTGGGGAGGTATCACAGCTGCGGGCTGCGGACCGATGGCGAGATAGTCTGTTGGGGCCACAACAACAAGGGTCAGACCTCGCCGCTGCCCTAAGAGGGCGGTAGCGCGCTGCGTCCGGGGTGGTGGCTGGGGCCGGACCTTGCTCATTGAGAAGCTGTCCTCCTGGCCGCCCTCTTGGCCGACCCCGCGGTGGCAGCGCTGACCCAGCCGCTCATCGGGACTGCTCAGCGGCTCGCCGAACAGGTGGACAACCGGGTCGGTGTCGGGTAGTGGAGAGGGCTGGTGTCCTTCCGTGTCCGTGTCAGGACCGTGCGGAGGAGCCGAGAGGAGGGCCCGATGACTGAGGGGGACTGGGAGAGAGTGGACTGTCCCGTTTTTTCCGGTCAAAAATTTTCAACCCGATACCCCCTCTTTTTGTTCGAGCAGCTCAGAAAAGGAGCACGTATGCCCACGCTCATGCGCACGGTCATCAGTCTTGTGGTTTCCCTGACGGTCCTTGGTGGATGGGTGGTGGTGGCGGCGGCCCACTGGAACATATCGCCCGTCATCGCGCCTCCCGCATCCGCGGTCATCGGGGTGGACAGCCCGATCGAGATAGTCGTCCCCGTCCTCGACGAAAATCCGGAACATCATCCCACGCTCACGGCGACCTCGTCCAACACGAGTATTGTCACTGTGGCCGTGGAGGAGTACACGCTGACTCTCACCGGGCAGGCCCTGGGGCAGGCGACGATCAGCTTGACGGCAGATGACGAGAATGGCAATTCCCATTCCGTAGTCACGGCGACCTTCGGGGTCACGGTGGCGCCCGATTGGGCATTGAGCGCGGTGGGTGCGGGGGGGGAGCACACCTGCGGGTTGCAGGTCGATGGCACGGTGGACTGCTGGGGTTGGAACGCCTATAGCCAGACCAGCAATACGCCCGCCGGCCACTTTGTGTCGGTGAGTGTGGGGCGGAATCACAGCTGCGGGCTGCAGGCTAATGGCACGGTAGAGTGCTGGGGCGCGAACCACTATAATCAGATCGACGGGACGCCCACCGCCGCCACCTTTCGCGCGGTGAGTGCGGGGGGACATCACAACTGCGGGCTGCATACCGATGGCACGGCAGAGTGCTGGGGCTGGGACACAGAAGGCCAAGGTAGTGTCCCCGCCAACCTTGCCGCCACCACCTTTCGCACGGTGAGCGCGGGATTTTTGCACAACTGCGGACTGCGGTCCGATCTCACGGTGGCGTGCTGGGGCGACAACCATTGGGGTCAGGCCGAAGACCGTGACGGCCCTTTTAGCAGGGTGAGTGCGGGGGGAAGTCACAACTGCGGGCTGCATCTCGATGGTACCGTGGAGTGTTGGGGTGAGAACGCCGAGGGCCAGGCCAGCGCCCCCTCCGGCAGCTTTGTGGCGGTGAGTGCGGGGGACTATCACAGCTGCGGGGTGAAGACCGATGGCAGGATGCGCTGTTGGGGCAGCAACCAGTCGGGCCAGAGCAGCGTGCCCGCCGCCCTCACCGCCACCACCTTTAGCACGGTGAGTGCGGGGGGGGATCATACCTGCGGGGTGAAGACCGATGGCGAGGTGGCCTGTTGGGGCGACAACTACTCTGGCCAGCTCACTCGGCCTACCAACTCCAACACCCTGCCCGTCATTGCCCCTCTCGCGCCCGTGGTCGTCGGGGTGGACGGCCTGGCCGAGCGGACCGTCACGGCCAGCGACGACGATGGGGACGAGCCCAGGCTCTCGGCGACCTCGTCCGACCCGACTATCACCACCGTGGCGGTAGACGGGCAGACGCTGACTGTCACCGGGCAGGCTCCAGGGCAGGCGACGATCACGGTGACCGCAGATGGCGGGGCAAGCATGGACGTGACCACGACGACCTTCGGAGTCACGGTCGTGCCCGATGGAGCGTTTATTGGGGTGAGTGTGGGGAAAGAGCACAGTTGCGGGCGGTATACCGATGGGACGGTAGCGTGCTGGGGCGCCGACGCCTATGACCAGGTGAGCGCAACGCCGACCAGCACGGACTTTGTGGCGGTGAGTGCGGGGGGGGATCACGCCTGCGGGGTGCAGCCCGATGGGACCGTGGTCTGCTGGGGCCGGGACGGCGATGGCGAGTCCAGGCCGCCGGGAGAGAGCGTCTTGAGCGCGGGAGCGTATCACACCTGCGGGCTGCAGGCCGATCTCACAGTGGTCTGCTGGGGCTCCGACAGCTATGGCTCGGTCAGCGATACACCCACCGGCGCCTTTGTGGGGGTGAGTGGGGGGGGGAATCACAGCTGTGGGGTGAAGCGCGATGGTAAGCTGGCCTGCTGGGGCCATGACTTCTATAACGCGCTCAGTGATCAGCCCACCGGCACCTTTGTGGCGGTGAGTGCGGGGCTTCTGCTCAACTGCGGGTTGAAATCCAATGGCACGGTGATCTGCTGGGGCCTCGACGACTATGGCCAGGTGAGTGAGACGCCGGCCGACCCTTTTCTGGGGGTAAGTGCGGGCGGGGAGCACGGCTGTGGAGTCAAGCGCGATGGCACGGTGGTCTGCTGGGGCGCCGACTACTATGGCCAGGTGAGTGAGACGCCTCCCGGTAGCTTTCGTACGGTGAGTGCGGGGCAGAATCACAGCTGCGGGGTGCAGACCGATGGCACGGTGACCTGCTGGGGCTGGGACCACTATGGGCAGACCACGTTGCCCGCCGCCCTCACCGCCGCCACCTTTGTGGGGGTGAGTGCGGGGCAGAATCACAGCTGTGGGGTGCAGACCGATGGCACGGTGGCCTGCTGGGGCTGGGATCTCTATGACCAGGTTAGTGATGCGCCCCCCGGCGCCTTTCTAGCGGTAAGTGCCGGGGATACGCACAGCTGTGGGGAGAAGCTCGATGGCACGGTAGTCTGCTGGGGCGACGACAGCTATCACCAGGTCAGCCGTACGCCTACCACCTCCCTGTTCGACGCCACCTTTCGCGTGGTGGATGCGGGCCGCAAGCACAGCTGCGGGGTACAGAGCAGTGGCACGGTCACCTGTTGGGGCTGGAAGCACTATGGCGCGACCACGCTGCCCGCTGCTCTCAAGAACGCCGCCTTTGTGGCGGTGAGTGCAGGGGGGAATCACAGTTGCGGGATACAGACGGATCACACGCTGGCGTGCTGGGGCCGCAACGACTTTAACCAGACCACCAATACGCCCGACGGGTCGTTTAGCCAGGTGAGTGTGGGGATGTGGCACAGCTGCGGGGTCAAGCTCGATGGCAGCGTGGCGTGCTGGGGGCGCAACAACCATCAGCAGGTGAGCGATAGGCCCACCGGCACCTTTGGCCGGGTGAGTGCGGGGTGGGATTTCAGCTGTGGGGTGCGGACGGATGGGACGGTAGCGTGCTGGGGGCGGGACGACTATCAGCAGGTGAGCGATCTGCCCGGCGGCACCTTTAGCCGGGTGAGTGTGGGGAAGTATCACAGCTGCGGGCTGCGGACCGATGGCGAGATAGTCTGTTGGGGCCGCAACAACAAGGGTCAGACCTCGCCGCTGCCCTAAGAGGGCGGTAGCGCGCTGCGTCCGGGGTGGTGGCTGGGGGCCGGACCTTGCTCATTGAGAAGCTGTCCTCCTGGCCGCCCTCTTGGCCGACCCCGCGGTGGCAGCGCTGACCCAGCCGCTCATCGGGACTGCTCAGCGGCTCGCCGAACAGGTGGACAACCGGGTCGGTGTCGGGTAGTGGAGAGGGCTGGTGTCCTTCCGTGTCCGTGTCAGGACCGTGCGGAGGAGCCGAGAGGAGGGCCCGATGACTGAGGGGGACTGGGAGAGAGTGGACTGTCCCGTTTTTTCCGGTCAAAAATTTTCAACCCGATACCCCCTCTTTTTGTTCGAGCAGCTCAGAAAAGGAGCACGTATGCCCACGCTCATGCGCACGGCCATCAGTCTTGTGGTTTCCCTGACGGTCCTTGGTGGCTGGGTGGTGATGGCGGCGGCCCACTGGAACATATCGCCCGTCATCGCGCCTCCCGCATCCGCGGTCATCGGGGTGGACATCCCGATCGAGATAGTCGTCCCCGTCCTCGACGAAAATCCGGAACATCATCCCACGCTCACGGCGACCTCGTCCAACACGAGTATTGTCACTGTGGCCGTGGAGGAGTACACGCTGACTCTCACCGGGCAGGCCCTGGGGCAGGCGACGATCAGCTTGACGGCAGATGACGAGAATGGCAATTCCCATTCCGTAGTCACGGCGACCTTCGGGGTCACGGTGGCGCCCGATTGGGCATTGAGCGCGGTGGGTGCGGGGGGGGAGCACACCTGCGGATTGCAGGTCGATGGCACGGTGGACTGCTGGGGCGCCAACAACTATAACGTGGTCAGTAATACGCCCGCCACCCCCTTTCGCACGCTGAGTGTGGGGCAGCATCACACCTGCGGGCTGCAGGACAATGGCAGAGTGCGCTGCTGGGGCAACAACGACTATAATCAGGTCGGCGATACACCTACCGCCGCCACCTTTCGCGCGGTGAGTGCGGGGAGAGTTCACAACTGCGGGCTGCATACCGATGGCACGGCAGAGTGCTGGGGCTGGGACGCATACGGCCAAGGTAGTGTCCCCGCCAACCTTGCAGCTACCACCTTTCGCACGGTGAGCGCGGGGAGATTTCACACCTGCGGGCTGCGGTCCGATCTCACGGTGGCGTGCTGGGGCGACAACCATTGGGATCAGGCCGAAGACCGTGACGGCCCTTTTAGCAGGGTGAGTGCGGGGGGAAGTCACAACTGCGGGCTGCATCTCGATGGTACGGTGGAGTGTTGGGGCAACAACGCCCAGGGCCAGGCCAGCGCCCCCTCCGGCAGCTTTCGCGCGGTGAGTGCGGGGGCGTATCACAGCTGCGGGGTGAAGACCGATGGCAGGATGCGCTGTTGGGGCAGCAACCAGTCGGGCCAGAGCAGCGTGCCCGCCGCCCTCACCGCCACCACCTTTAGCACGGTGAGTGCGGGGGGGGATCATACCTGCGGGGTGAAGACCGATGGCGAGGTGGCCTGTTGGGGCGACAACTACTCTGGCCAGCTCACTCGGCCCACCAACTCCAACACCCTGCCCATCATTGCCCCTCTCGCGCCCGTGGTCGTCGGGGTGGACGGCCTGGCCGAGCTGACCGTCGCCGTCACCGATGCCGATGAGGACGAGCCCAGGCTCACGGCGACCTCGTCCGACCCGACTATCACCACCGTGGCGGTAGACGGGCAGACGCTGACTGTCACCGGGCAGGCTCCAGGGCAGGCGACGATCACGGTGACCGCAGATGACGGGGCAAGCATGGACGTGACCACGACGACCTTCGGAGTCACGGTCGTGCCCGATGGGGCGTTTATTGGGGTGAGTGTGGGGAAAGAGCACAGTTGCGGGCGGTATACCGATGGGACGGTAGCGTGCTGGGGCGCCGACGCCTATGACCAGGTGAGCGCAACGCCGACCAGCACGGACTTTGTGGCGGTGAGTGCGGGGGGGGATCACGCCTGCGGGGTGCAGCCCGATGGGACCGTGGTCTGCTGGGGCCGGGACGGCGATGGCGAGTCCAGGCCGCCGGGAGAGAGCGTCTTGAGCGCGGGAGCGTATCACACCTGCGGGCTGCAGGCCGATCTCACAGTGGTCTGCTGGGGCTCCGACAGCTATGGCTCGGTCAGCGATACACCCACCGGCGCCTTTGTGGGGGTGAGTGGGGGGGGGAATCACAGCTGTGGGGTGAAGCGCGATGGTAAGCTGGCCTGCTGGGGCCATGACTTCTATAACGCGCTCAGTGATCAGCCCACCGGCACCTTTGTGGCGGTGAGTGCGGGGCTTCTGCTCAACTGCGGGTTGAAATCCAATGGCACGGTGATCTGCTGGGGCCTCGACGACTATGGCCAGGTGAGTGAGACGCCGGCCGACCCTTTTCTGGGGGTAAGTGCGGGCGGGGAGCACGGCTGTGGAGTCAAGCGCGATGGCACGGTGGTCTGCTGGGGCGCCGACTACTATGGCCAGGTGAGTGAGACGCCTCCCGGTAGCTTTCGTACGGTGAGTGCGGGGCAGAATCACAGCTGCGGGGTGCAGACCGATGGCACGGTGACCTGCTGGGGCTGGGACCACTATGGGCAGACCACGTTGCCCGCCGCCCTCACCGCCGCCACCTTTGTGGGGGTGAGTGCGGGGCAGAATCACAGCTGTGGGGTGCAGACCGATGGCACGGTGGCCTGCTGGGGCTGGGATCTCTATGACCAGGTTAGTGATGCGCCCCCCGGCGCCTTTCTAGCGGTAAGTGCCGGGGATACGCACAGCTGTGGGGAGAAGCTCGATGGCACGGTAGTCTGCTGGGGCGACGACAGCTATCACCAGGTCAGCCGTACGCCTACCACCTCCCTGTTCGACGCCACCTTTCGCGTGGTGGATGCGGGCCGCAAGCACAGCTGCGGGGTACAGAGCAGTGGCACGGTCACCTGTTGGGGCTGGAAGCACTATGGCGCGACCACGCTGCCCGCTGCTCTCAAGAACGCCGCCTTTGTGGCGGTGAGTGCAGGGGGGAATCACAGTTGCGGGATACAGACGGATCACACGCTGGCGTGCTGGGGCCGCAACGACTTTAACCAGACCACCAATACGCCCGACGGGTCGTTTAGCCAGGTGAGTGCGGGGATGTGGCACAGCTGCGGGGTCAAGCGCGATGACACGCTGGCGTGCTGGGGGCGCAACAACCATCAGCAGGTGAGCGATAGGCCCACCGGCACCTTTGGCCGGGTGAGTGCGGGGTGGGATTTCAGCTGTGGGGTGCGGACGGATGGGACGGTAGCGTGCTGGGGGCGGGACGACTATCAGCAGGTGAGCGATCTGCCCGGCGGCACCTTTAGCCGGGTGAGTGTGGGGAAGTATCACAGCTGCGGGCTGCGGACCGATGGCGAGATAGTCTGTTGGGGCCGCAACAACAAGGGTCAGACCTCGCCGCTGCCCTAAGAGGGCGGTAGCGCGCTGCGTCCGGGGTGGTGGCTGGGGGCCGGACCTTGCTCATTGAGAAGCTGTCCTCCTGGCCACCCTCTTGGCCAACCCCGCGGTGGCAGCGCTGACCCAGCCGTTGATCGGGACTGCTCAGCGGCTCGCTGAACCGGTGGAGGGCCAGCGAATTCACCATTATGCGCAGCCCTGTGGGAGCCCTGTAGGGCGGCTTAGCCGCAGGCGTAAGCCGACATCCCGTCCTAGAGCAAATAACGATGCTATGTAGCCGTTCCGCCCTTCCTGCGAAAGCGGGCATCCAGGCCCCCGGCCCCCCGGCCTCTGGATGCCGGATCACGTCCGGCATGACGAGAGCGTACTGGAATAGCGACAACCTCTGGTAAACCGCTCTAGATTGCGGATAAGCCGTCTCGTCACAGCGAGTTCTTATAGATCGCGCCGGCCTTCATAACCAGCCGCGGCCCGCCCGCCTCGGGCTGTAAGACGCCGAGGTCTTCAAGCGGATTGCCATCAAACACGACCAGGTCGGCGTAGGCTCCCGGAGCGACTGTCCCAAGTTTTCCCGACTGGTTCAGGATTTCGGCGTTGATCGTCGTTGCCGAACGCAGGATATCGATGGGGCTGAGAACCTCTCGCCGGATCAGGAACTCGCGACACTGCTGGGCGTGTAGGGGCCCCAGCAGATCGGTTCCGTAGCCCAGCTTGATCCCGGCCGCCTGACACAGCTCAAGCGAGGTCAGTCCCGCGGTCTGGATTTCTTTCAGCTTGACGATATTGCCCTCGGGCAGGCCCAACTCCTTGCCCAGCTCGCCGAGGGTTTCATACGTCACCAGGGTGGGGACGACATAGGCTCCGTGCTGGGCGACCAGTTCTGCGGTTGGTTGGTCAATCAGATTGGCGTGCTCGATTGAGCGTACCCCTAGTTTAACGATGCGGGCAATGGCTTCCGCGGTATAGGCGTGGGCCATGACATAGGTGCGCCGCGAGGCTGCTTCCTCGACCGCGGCACGGATTTCCTCGTCCGAGTATTGCAGCATCCACACCGGGTCGGTCGGTGAGGAGAGGCCGCCCGTGGCCATGATTTTGATCTGATGCGCCCCTTTGCGCAGTTCTTCCCGGGCCGCCCGGCGGACCGCATCCACCCCGTCCGCTACTTGTGAAAGACAGCCCTGAAAGCCGCAGGCGCACGGCTCAAAATGTTTGACCGGCCGCGTATCACCATGACCGCCGGTCTGGCTCAGTGCCCGGCCCGAGAAAAACAGACGAGGCCCCTTGATCAAGCCCTGCTCAACTGCGGCGGCCAGGCCAAAATCAGCTCCGGCCGCATCCCGTACGCTGGTAAAGCCACGCTGGAGAGCGTCTTCCAGCAGCGTGCGGGCGTGTTGACTCAAAAGCGACATGGGCCAATCGTCCAGGCTGGAAAGATTGACGCGGGCGGCATAGGCATGGAAGTGGGCGTCGATCAGACCGGGCATGAGAAAACGCCCACCCAGATGGATTTCCTGGGCGCTAGCAGCCTTGAGCGGCTGCTCGGAGATCTCTTTGATTTCGCCGTCTTCTATCAGGACGTCTGCCCCGTCGAGCAACTCGGGGCTGTGGCCGTCAAAAATGACACCATCGCGTAAGACTATCGTGCCCATGGCTGCCTCCCGCTAGCCGCCCTGACGGGTCGCCTCGAACAGCGCTCCGTACAGGGCAAAATCGTAGTTGTCCTGAATGGCGAAAGCCGTTCGGATCTCCTCGGGCGCTTTATCATACAAGTGCTGTACCATGGCGACTCGTGCCGGCGGAGTCGCCATCCGTGCCGTCCAGGCCTGGAAGTCCAGCGGCAGACGCCAAGTGGAAACGACCCGTGACTGAAACCCGCTGCGTTCAAACATGGCCTGCCACTGGGCAACCGTGTGGTCCCGGACGTGCGAGGCGTCACGCAGGAGTTCAAACGTTTGCAAAAAGGTGTCGTACGCCGGCTCTTCAGGCGAAATGGTATCGCTCAGAATAAACCGCCCGCCGGGCTTCAGCACGCGATGGCATTCCTGGAGCGCCGTCAGAGGGTTCGGCCAGTGATGGGCGCTATAGCGGGAGACCACCAGGTCAAAGCTGTTGTCGGCAAACGGAATCTGTTCGACATCGCCCTGGCGCGTTTCGATGTGGGAGAAGCCGCGTTCGGCGGCCAACTGCTCGACCTGTTCCAGCATATGCGGGGTGAGGTCGAGGGCGACGACCCGGCGACTGTGCGGAGCGATGGCCACCGAGGTATGGCCCGCTCCACAGCCCGCATCCAGGGCGTCCGGCGGTTCCTGCTGTTGCACCAGCTTGGCAATCCGGACCAAATCCTCGCCTGTGGCATGGACCTGGCTGGTTTTATACTGGGCGGCTGCCCGCCCGAATTGATCGTGTATGGATTGCTTGATGTCGCTCACGGTTCTTCTCCGTTCGACTGGACCGATCCCCTCACGACACAAACTCGGGCATGACCTCATTCACGAACAGTTCATGAGACTCGGGGGAGACCGGGATAACAATCGTATAGGTGAGACCCATCTCCTCAATACGGGTGTGGATCTCCCGTTTGACGCTGTCTGGCGTGCCCAGCAACGTCAGGGGCGACCGCAGCGCCGTGTCGGCATCAGGAAAGCCGAGAAAGGCCGCGGTTTGGGCGAGCGCCGCGTCTGCGGGGTCTCGGGTCAGGTGGAGTACCATTAAAGAACCCAGCTCTATCTCCTTTGGGTCGCGCCCGCATTCTTCCATATAGCCGTGCAGCATGCCAATCCGTTTTTTCAGATAGGGCGTGTCGAATTTCAAGGTCATAGCCGGATCGTTCGGATAATCCTTACCATTAAAGACCGGCGGGTTGATATTCAGAATATTCGCTTCGGTGGCGGCGATCTTGAGGAGACCGCTGCCCGAGCCACCCAGCATCAGCGGCGGGTGAGGTTTTTGGACGGGCCGGGGATTGTTGTAGGCTTTGTCAATCGAGAAATGTTTGCCCTGAAAGCTCGGTTCCTCTTGCGTGAACATCGCCTTTAGCACCTGAACGGCTTCGGCAAGTTGATCCAAGCGCTCCCGATTCGAGAGATAGGAATACCCATGGGCGTGGTATTCGTCCGGCTTCCAGCCCGCGCCTAACCCGAGCGTCAGACGGCCGTTGCTGATGTTGTCGAGGGTAGACGCAATTTTGGCCAACATCGGCGGCGGGCGAAACGAAACGGACGTCACGCATGGCGTGAGGCGGATACGCTCGGTCACCGCGGCAATAGCCGTCAGCGTCGTATAGCACTCAAACATGGGTGTTTGAGGTTCTCCGAGCGGAGTAAAGAAGTGATCGATCATCGATACCGAGTAAAAGCCCTCGCTTTCTGCTTGCAAGGCTGCCTGCTTGGCAGCGGCAAAGTCGTCCGCAGGTAGAAGTAATCCAAACTTGGGGTCGTGCACCAGTCTCTCCTTTCAATACCTCCGGCAGATTTTGAGGGACGGAGGCTGAATTATGCTCTGCATAATGTACTGGACGTGGACCCAACGATAAATACCGGCGGAGGGCTGTCGGGTTATCAGGGTGGGAAACGAACTTCACTCGGTATGAGGCCGAATGAGGCGTCCCCCGAGGTGCTTTACGCAACCGCTAGCTGGCAAGCTCCTCGGTCAGCTGACCGTACTCCGGCTCGAACACGAAGCCCTCGTAGCCCTGGGCGGCGACCTCGGCGAGGCGCCGGAAGTAGTCGGGACCGCCCAGGTACACGCAGAACTGGCGGTGCTTGCCTGGGATGTTGGCCCCCGTGTACCACGAGTCGGTGAGGGGGTAGAGCGTCTCGTTGGCGATCCCGGCGACCTCGCGGTCCCAGCGCTGCTCGGCGTCGGGGGTCGGCTCGATGGCGCCTAGACCGTGTGTGCGCAGGTAGCGTACGCAGTCGCCGATCCAGGCCGACTCGAGCTCGGCGCCGAGCGGCATATTGAAGAGCACCGAGGGCGACCCAGGGCCGTGGATCATAAACAGGTTGGGGAAGTCGGCCACCGTCATGCCGAGGTAAGAGTCGAAGCGTGTGCGCCATTTCTCCTCAAGGCTGGCACCGCCGCGTCCCCTCGGGTTGAGGCGCAGCAGCGCGCCGGTGATGGCGTCGAAGCCCGTTGCCAGCACGAGCATGTCGAGCAGGTGTTCGCTGTTGGCGGTGCGCACGCCTTCGGGCAGGATCTCCTGAATCGGGTCTTGGCGCAGGTCGACCAGAGCGACGTTGTCGCGGTTGAAGGTTTCGTAATAGCCGTCATCGAGAAGCTGGCGCTTGGTACCCAGATAGTAGTCGGGCATCAATTTCTCGGCGGTCGCGGGGTCGCGCACGATCTCACCGATCTTGCCGCGCACAAAGTCGGCCAGCGTACGGTTGGCCTCCTTATTGGTCAGGATGTCGGCATAGCTGCCAAAGAGGATATGGAAGCCACCCTTCTGCCAGAGTTCTTCGTAGAGCGCCTGGCGCTGCTCGGGCGTGTCCTCGAAGGCCGAGCGCTCGGAGACCTCGAATGGCGCGCCCAGGGGCGAGGCGGTCATCTTTGCGCGGATTGCGGCCCAGTTCTCGCGGGCCTGCCGCACCACCTCGGGGTCCATGGGGCGGTTGCGGACCGGGATACTGTACTGCGGCGTACGCTGAAACACCGTCAGGTACGCGGCCTCGCGGGCGATCTCGGGAATCGACTGCACCCCCGAGGAGCCGGTCCCGATCACGCCGACGCGCTTACCCGCAAAGGAGACGGGTTCATGCGGCCAGCGGCCGGTGTGGTAACACTCGCCGGCAAAGGTGTCGAGCCCTGGGATATCTGGCTTATGTGTCGCCGAGAGGGTGCCGACCGCGCAGATCAGGAACTGGGCCGAGATGCGCTCGCCGGCGCTGGTTTCGAGCCTCCAGCGTTGCGCCTCTTCGTCGTAGCAGGCGTCGCGCATCCAGGTTTCGAACTGGATGTCGCGGCGCAGGTCGAACCGGTCGGCGACGTACTCCAAATAGGCCAGCACCGAGGGCTGATCGGGCTGGGTCTCGGGCCAGTCCCACTCCCGTACGAGCTCTTCTGAGAACGTGTAGCAGTAGAAGGGGCTGCCTGGAAAATCGACCCGTGCACCGGGATAGCGGTTCCACCACCACGTGCCGCCCACGCCGGCAGCACCGTCGTAGACGCGCACCGAGAGGCCCATTCCGCGCAGATGGTGCAGGGCATACAGGCCGCCAAAGCCCGCCCCGATGACCACCACGTCATAATGCTCGACTGCTCCGTTCTCTTTCGGCTTGTGTGAGTGTTGATCCATGTGAGCCATGCTGTTCCCTCCTGAGAAGAACGGCCCCACGGGTTGGTAACACAGTTTGACCTGTGGGGTCGGGTTAGACGCCAAAGAGCTTCTGTGTGTTATCGCGCATCACCGCACGCACCACCTCAGGTGACAAGCCTTCCAGCCCTTCCACATAATCAATCGGCTCAGCACATCCCTCAGGATGCGGCCAGTCGGACCCGGCCAACACGTTTTCTGGCCCGAGGACCTCGACCAGCGCCGGAATGTCCTCTTCCGGAAAGGGAGAGACTTTAATGTGTCGCTTGAAAATTTCGCTGGGTCGGTCCGGAGCATGGCCGAATGTCCAATCTCGCGGACCCGACAACCGCGCCGCGTGGTCCATGGCCTTGAGTAAGGGCGCAATCCATGTGGCCCCATTCTCAATGCTCACGACCTGCAGACCCGGAAATCGACCGAACAGATTGTGGAACACGAGCGCGCTCAGGGTATCAGCCGTCGCGCGTTCCGTCGAAGCGATCACCCGTTGGAACGGACTGAGCCGGTGGCTCGGAGGGGAGGGGTTCTCACTCCATTGTGAGGAGTATATTTCGGTCAGGCCGTCATTGCCCAGATGAAACACAACCGGAATGCCGGCTTCCTGACAGCGTGCCCAGAACGGATCATACAGCGGGTCTGCCGGCGAGTGCCCATTGACCGGACCTGGCGTTAAGTTCACACTTCGTGCGCCTAAGGCGAGGACCCGTTCGAGTTCGGAGACTGCGAGATCAATATCCACAAGCGACAGGACGGGAATACCATAGAGACGGCCATCCCTCCCAAAGCTCCAGTCCTCTTCGAGCCAGCGGTTAAACGCGCGCAAATTGGCGAACAAGGCTTGCGGCTCGTGGCGGAGCTCATGCGCGATGCCGACACCCAGCGTCGGAAGCATCAGGGCGGCTTCGACCCCTTGTTCATTCATCTTGCGCAACCGCACGTTGGAGTCTGTTGATTCGGGAAACGTTGGCGCTGAGACCGTCTCGCCCGAGACCAGGCCGTCGCCCTCGCCTGAGTGGCTCTTGAGAAATTTCTGTAGTGCGCCAGGCCCGCCCGTGTGGTCACCAGGAATGACGCTAAAAAATCGCATACGTTCATCGCCGATATATACCCGTCCAAACTTGCCCTCGCCTCTGCGGATATTGACCGCACGGTCGGCATAGGCTGATTCCATATGACGCGTGAAGCAATCATCCGGCTCATAATAATGGTGGTCGGCATCAATCATCAAAAAATCCAGCGGGGCCGCTGGTTGCACCTGGTCCAGTCCCATCGCCATCGTTGCCTCCTTCTGCATCACCTGTCCATATGGCAACTCACCTTCTAGTACCTGCCCAGCGTATTGTAAAGTCATTCCACGATTGGGTCGTGGTTCAGTTTGCTTGTTCCCCCTCACCCCAGCCCTCTCCCTCCAGGGGAGAGGGAGCAGATTTTCCCTCCCCCCGCTGAGGGGGAGGGCCAGGGAGGGGGGGCGCTCCGCCTCAGCGGTCAAGCGCGATGTGAAACTGAACCACGATCCGGTATCGTTTGATATTGCAACCCCGAATTGATAAGCGATGGTGTAGGAAGGAGGGAGATATGGATCTTGGTTTAAAAGATCGCGTAGCGGTCGTTACTGGAGCGAGCTACGGTCTGGGCGAGGCCATGGCCCAGCGCCTAGTCAAAGAGGGAGCCCGCGTCGTGATTTGCGCCCGCGGTGAGGAGCAATTAGCTCGTACCGCCCAAGCTTTAGGTCCGCAGGCCCTAGCAGTCCAGGCTGATGTCAGTAAAGTGGCAGGCATCCAGACCCTTTTTGACACCACGGCACAGCAGTTCGGCAAGCTTGATATCCTGGTCAATAATGCTGGCTGGTACCATCTGAGTCAGGGGCTGGGCCTGTCAGATGAGGAGTGGCACGATAATCTTGATATCAATCTGTTCAGCGTGATTCGCTGCTCCCGGCTTGCCATTCCCCTGATGCAAAAACAAAAATGGGGCCGGATTATCAATATTTCGTCGATCTTCGGCAAACAGCCCAACGCTGGATTGATCGACTACAACACAACGAAAGCGGCTGTCATCAGCCTGAGCAAAACCTTAGCCGACGAACTGGCTAAGGATAACATCCTGGTGAACGCCGTCTGCCCAGGGCCGACGCGGACTCCACTGTGGGATGGTTTGGCAAAGACGTTGAATCCCGACGACCCGGACGGCATGATCAACGACTTTGCCACCGCCAATATTCCGCTCGGTCGGTTTGGCCGCCCTGAAGAGATTGCCGACCTGGTCGCCTTTCTGTGCTCAGAACGAGCCAGCTTTATCACGGGTGCGGCGTATGACATCGACGGCGGAATGGTGAAGAATATGGGCTAGCAGATGGGCGCTCCTCCTAAAAATATAAATTCGTCGGCAACTTCGTCCCGTTGACCAGATAATCCCCGATCGCACGTGCCTTGAACGCCGCAGGATTATGCGACGAGAGGGTCACGATGTTGCGCCAGTGTTCGTCGAGTCCGGTTGTCCGTAAAGTCGAAGACGCGCCGCCGAGTTCGTACATCAGGCTCGCCGCGCGCGGCGCGACCTCATCGATAAAGACCTTGGCTTGCGCCGAGAGTAAGGAGGCGCGATGTGCGAGTTCGAAACCGATTTGGCCCGTGTCGGCGGAATCGAGCGCCAGCCCTTGCGCCTCCGCGGCAGCGAGAACAGTGGCCTCAGCCGCGAGTGTCGAGCTCGACAAGCGCCCGACCATTTCCTGGAATTGCGGGTCGGCGGCGGCAGTATCGGCACTCGCGTGGGTAAACGTCCGTTTCCGCGTGCGCACCAGGCGAATCGCGTCGGCGACGACGTTCCGCATATTACCCACCACGATCGCAGTCAGGATCAACTGCAAAAACTGACCGCCTAAGTAGGTATTTGTCGGCAAGGGCGTTTCGTCGACTACGATGTTCGCTGACTTCGTTTGTCGCAATACTTCTTCTTGCGCGACCGCGACATTTTCGAATCGGCCAGTCCCGCTGCCCGTAAAGTGTTGGCCGACGCCGTCCCAATCGTCTTCGAACGTCACCCCTGCGCGATCGCATGGCACGACGACATTGGTGATTTTGCCTTCCGGTGTTGATGCCGCCACCAGGACCCAGTCAGAAAATAAGCTGCCGGTACAAAAGTATTTGGTACCATTCAGCCTGTAGCCAGCGTCCACCGGCTCAAGGCGGGTCTGCATCGCAAAGCTGCCGGCTTTTTCTCTGGTGCCAATCTCGGTAAACGCATTGCCAAATATCTTGCCGGCCACAATGCGCGACAACCACCGTTGCCGTACGGTTCCGTCTGGTGTGCGGAGACGCTCTTCGGTAAACCAGAAATGCACGCGCAAGATCTGGGCAACATCGGAATCCGCGGCCGCGAGATCCATCAACATGGCGAAATATTCTCGTAGCGTACAACCGCCGCCGCCCTCGTCGACCGGGACTCTGAGCGCGCCAAGGCGCGAATCGCGTACCAGATCGATCGCGGGAAAAGGGTTCTTTCCGGCCGCTTTACTTGCCGCCGCACTCTCCCCAATGGCGGCTAACAAGGCTTCCATTTCCGGCGTGCCGTAACGCACCGGTGCGATGGCGGCCGCGTCAAACTCGACGTTTTTATCGTGAGTAGGCATGGGCGTGTACTCCTCGGCAACAGTTACGCGTGCAGGATGAATTGTACCACTTCCGATTTCTTCGCCTGCGTTTACTGGGCGACGACAATGCCGTCATCGATGAGCTGGCGCACCTGGTCCTCATCGCCGTACAGCTCGTTCAAGACAGCTGTGGTGTCCTGGCCGACCTGCGGCGGTGGCCGGTCGCCGTGGCGGTCACGTCCGGTCACATTGATCGGTTGGCGAATTTGCCGCACGGCCCCTTCTGTCGGATGCTCATATTCTTCGAACAACCCAACGGCACGCAAGTGCGCGTCGTCCATTAACGTGTCCAGCTGCTGGACTTCAGCGTAAGGAATGTCCAATGCATTGAAGAGCGCGACCCATTCGGTATTCGTGCGTTGCGGCATGACCTCTTCGAGCATGATTTTGTACAGGGTTGAGATGTTGGCCGCGACGGTGTGCTGGTCGTCCAGCAGGCCGCTATCGAGCAAATCGTGGCGGCCCACCGCCTCGCACAACTTGCGCCAGTTCTCGACCTTGTAGACGCCATGCACCATGAAGCCGTCTTTCGTTCGACACGGGCGTCTTGAGGGGTTCAGCACGCGGTTGTAACCAAGTGGCCCTTCCGCGGGAACGAAGCCTTCGCCGTTCAGGTGTTGATTCATGAGCGCGCTCACCACCAACTCGTACATCGGTACTTCGATGCAGACGCCTTCGCCGTGCAGTTGACGACTGAGGAGCCCTGCGAGGAGGGCTTGCCCGAGCGCTTGTCCGGTCATGGTGTCGCACATCACCATGGGGACCAGTTCGGGTTGTCCGGTTTGCAGGCTATTGACAGCCGCGATGCCCGAGTACGCCTGGATGATATCGTCGAACGCCGGGTAATCCTTATACGGACCGTTCTGTCCGAAGCCGCCGGAGAAGCAGTAGACGATGTCGGGATTGATTTTGCGCACCGCCGCGTAGTCGAAGCCTAAGCGGCGAATAGCGGGGGGACGCATGTTGTGCAGGAACGCGTCCGCCGTCTTCAGTAAGTCGCGCAGCAGTTCCCGACCTTCCTCACGCTTGAGGTCGATAGCCACGCTGCGTTTGTTGCGATTGCAAGCCATCCATTGGGCGCTCATGCCCTGGTTGCGGCTTACTCCGAGGGCGCGGTACACATCGCCGCTTGGCGGCTCGATTTTGATGACTTCCGCGCCATAGTCACCCAACATCTGGGAAGCGAGGGGGCCAAGGGCAATATGACCCATTTCGACCACGCGCAGGCCGGATAACATTTCGTACATCTGACATTCCTTATTACGCGCGCCCGTGCGCGCTCTTCAGTGGTGGCGGACCCATCCGGACAACGACAACTATTGGAGAGAAACTGGGTCAGTCGGCGGTAAAAGTCAAGTGAGCCTCCTCCCCCTTAGCTCACCTGCCATCACCTGCTGTGAGGGGCGTCCTCCCGCTACCCCCTCTCATATTCAATTGAGGAGCCAACGCGATTTCGCCCACAATGCGTGCTATGCACGACTCATACTGAGCCGACGTAAAGGAGACGTCCATGCTGAAGACCGGCCAGGAGCATTTGGAGTCCCTGCGTGACGGACGGGTGGTCTATATCGGCAGTGAACGGGTCGAGGATGTCACGACCCATCCGGCGTTCCACAACGCCGCGCGCACGGTGGCTGCCATCTATGACATGAAGGCCGACCCGGCGAATCACGAGACGCTGAGCTACGAAGAGGACGGCAGCCGGCACTCAATTTACTATTTACGGGCCAAGTCGCGCGACGACCTGCAACGGCGGATGGTCGGGCACCGAAAAATCGCGGACCTGACCTACGGCATGTTCGGGCGCTCGCCCGACCACGTGGCCAGCTTTGTGACCGGTATGGCCATGAAGACGGACGAGCTGAAGCCGCCGTGCGGCAATCCGGACCATCTGCTCGCCTATTATCGCTACGTGCGCGATAACGACATCTACACCGTCTATGCCGTGCTGCCTCCCCAAGCCGCCCGAGACCCGGAATTCTATCAGCGCCAGAATCTGCCCGTGCCAACGCTCCGCGTCGTCCGTGAGGAAGACGACGGCGTCGTGATTTCCGGTATGAAGATGCTGGCGACGGGTGCGGTGTTCGCCAATGATATCTGGATCGGGAATGTCATCCCGCTGTCACCTGACCAGAAAAAAGAGGCGGTTACGTGCGCCGTGCCGTGCAATGCCCCAGGGCTGAGTCTGTGGTCACGTAAATCCATGGAAGCTGCTTGCCGCTCGGAGTTTGATTCACCACTGGCCTACCGCTATGACGAAACCGACAGCATGGTCATGTGCGACCAGGTGAAGGTGCCTTGGGAGAAAGTTTTTGTTCATAACGACGCGGTGTTATCGCGGGACATCTACCTCAAGACTCCGAGCCACTGCTTTGGCAATCATCAGTCCAACGTGCGGTATTGGTCGAAGATGCGCCTGCTGCTCGGCCTGTGTAGCAAGATTGCCCATACAAGCGGTGCGGCCCAGATTCCGGCCGTGCGAGAGGCACTCGGAAAAATGGCCTCGGTCGAGGGCGCCATTGCCGGCATGGTACACGGCCAGATCAACGCCTGTGAGAGCTGGCCGGACGGCTATGTGTGTTTTAACCGACGGATGATGTACGCGGCCCTCGACTGGTGCACCCAGAACTATAGCCAGTTTATCGACCAACTGCGCGACCTGTGCGGTGGGGGCGTATTTCAGATGCCGGCGGACATCTCGGTCATGGAGGACGAAAAACTCGCCGAGCAGTTTGCGGCATACTTTCAGACACCCCAGGCAGACGCGGTCTCGCGCATGAAGCTGTTCAAGCTGGCCTGGGATATGGTTGGCTCCGAGTTCGCGGGCCGACACCAGCAGTATGAGAAATTCTATGCCGGAGCCTCGTTCATCGTGCGCGGCCATGCCTATCGGGAGACCCCGTGGGACGAGTTCCACGCCATCGTCGATGAGTTGATGGCAGGCTATGACCCCCCCAAGACAGGAGATATATAAAATCCGATCTCCCTTGTTGTGCCGCTCGCAGGCTCCCCTTAATCGAAATGGTATACTCTGGCGGCGTTGCCCCCGGCTATACTGGCCTTCTCGTCCTGGGTGCACTCGGCGAGAATCTGATCGAGAATCTGCCGCGACCGGGGAAAGGTAGACTCGGGATGGGGATAATCAGAGCCCCACATGAGATTCTCCACTCCAATAAGGTGCCGGTCACGAATGCCCAAGGCGTCTTCTTGGAAACTCAGAAAGACATTATGGTGGAAATAATCGCTGGGCAGCAGCGCGTTCTTAAACCGGCGGTGGCTCCTTGCTTGAGGGCGTTGGGTATAGGTGTTGTCCAGCCGGTTCAAGAAGTGTGGGGCCCACGAGAGTTCTTGCTCTACAGAAACGACCCGCAGGCGCGGATAGCGCTCGAAGACGCCACCGAAGATCATATGGGCCAGAGACATGCGCACCCAGTGGTCAATATTGGTGAAAAAGGCCGGCGGAATATCCTCGACATCTAATGCCGAGTCCTGCGACTCTGTCCTGTTCGTCGCGACGTGCAGGCTCAGCGGCATATCCAGATCCTGGGCAGCAGCCCACAGCGGATCATACTCAGCCGAATCATAGGATCGCCCGGCAGGAGGCGACACGGTGATCATAGCTCCAGCCAGGCCGAGTGTGGCACATCGCGTGAGCTCTTTAATCGCCTCTTGAACCTCATCAAGGTTGAGCATCGCGATACCTTTTATCCGGTGTGGGAACGGCCGGCAGAAATCAGCCAGCCAGTCATTATACGCCCGGCACAGAGCGGAGAACAGCGCGCCATCGGGAAGGCCGTACAGTATAAGCCCCTGGGTAGGATAGATAACGCTCCCCTCAACTCCGTCGAGTTCCATGTCTTTCAGATGGGCCTCGGGAATATAGCTCCCCGGCCAGACGTCTTTGAGTGACCCGGTAAAACTCACCTTCTCGGGATCCTCAAATCGTACGCCCGTCAGTGCTCCCCCGGACGCCCCGCTGACGCCCTTCAACCCCTCGCAGACCCACCAGTCGGTGGCATCTTCGGCGCGGTGGACAACGCGGGGGGCGCGTTCTCTGAACTGGGGCTCTACTCTGCTGGTCCACAAGTCGGACGGTTCAAAAATATGGCTATCCGACGAAATGACTCGGTAACTGTCCATAATTGCCCCTCCTGTGCGAGACGGTCTTGCCGCTCATCGTTCCGACCTGAACATACAGCGAAGCAATGCAGAGCTCAGAGGAAGCGAACGGAACGAGAACATCCGACCGGATTGGAGCTCAAGCCGAAACCGCTTATATCGTGACTATTTCCCCGCTTCGCACACTCGACGAGGGACGTCAACACGTTCCTGGCTCGCTCACGCCATAACGCTGATTCGAGAGCCGACTGCGGCTGCTCCAAACATTGACAGTCCCCGCTCAGAGGAGAATAATTTTAACGGCTTCACCAAAGGAGGGCAGGGTATGATGCGATTCGGGATCGGTCCGTTCTCTATGCAGCTCCGGCCGGACTCCGGCCAGACCCACGCGCAGCTCTATCGTGAGATGCTGGACCAGATTGTCATTGCCGAAGAGATTGGGTTTGAATCGGCCTGGCTGGTCGAGCACCACTTTCTGGAAGACGGTATCTGCCCCTCGCTTTTGGTGACGGCGGCGGCCATGGCCGCGCGGACATCAAAGCTCACCATCGGGACGAGCATGTATCTCTTGCCGCTCCATCGGCCGGTCCAGGCCGCCGAGGACGTGGCGGTGCTCGATAATATCGCGGCGGGTCGTTTTATCTTCGGCGTCGCGACCGGCTACCGACCGGAGGAGTTCGCCGCGTACGAAGAACAGCGTTCGGGGCGTGAGCCACGGATGGAAGAACAGCTCGATCTGATGATTCGGGGCTGGACAACCGAACGCTTCTCGTTTTCGGGCCAGTACTACCAGGTGGAAGACCTGTCCATTACCCCCAAGCCTGTCCAACAGCCGCACCCGCCGATCTGGATCGGGGCCTCAACCCGCGGCGGGGTGCGCCGGGCGGCCCAGTGGGGGTCGGCCTTGGTGGCTTCGCCCCGGCATCATCTAAATGAACTGAAAGAGCACTACCGGATGTATCGGCAGCAGCTCCAGCGGTTCAATAAGACGTCCAGCGCCACGCCGGTCATTCGCGAGGTCTATGTGGCTGAGACCACGGCCCAAGCCGAGGAAGAGGCCCGGGAGGGCATCATGTATCTGCACGCCGGGATGTACGGCAAGTGGGCCAATGTCCGCCCGCTCAAGGATGATAAGGGCGAGTTGGTCAAGGACCCGGCGAGCGTGACCTTTGACACCCACCGGGAGCGATTCATTATCGGCGACCCGGATCACTGCATTCGGGAGATCGAGAAATACCAGCAAGAATTAGGCATGGATTATCTGCTGTGTTGGATGCAGTTCCCTGGGGTGGATCAGGCCAAAACGGTGCGGGCCATGCGTCTCTTTGCCAAAGAGGTGATGCCCCATTTTCAAAAAAGCGCGTAGCCATTCGCTGCTATTCATCGAGAGGACATACCATGGGTCATATACAGCAGGCACAGCAAGACGAGTATACGCTACCGCCGCGGCCGCAAGCCCGCCACCTGCCAGGTCACATCTATACCTCTCCTGAGATCTTCGAGCGAGAAAAGCGGCAGATCTTCTTAAAGGACTGGCTGTGTGTGGGCCGGGTCGAAGAATTAGAGAAGCCCGGCGATTACTTCGCGCTTCGGATCGTTGATGAGCCGGTCGTTGTGTGCCGGGATCAGACCGGACAATTCAACGCCTTCTCAAATGTGTGCGCCCATCGGGGGACCGAGGTCGCCAGCGGGAGTGGGAACAAACAATCCTTCAGCTGTCCGTATCATGGTTGGACCTATGACCTCACCGGCAAGCTCCTGAACGCCCCGTACGTCGAGGATGTGGCAGGGTTCCAGCCGACCGCCTGCCGCCTACCGACGGTCAAACTGGATACCTGGGACGGGTATCTGTTCATAAATTTCGATGCCGGGAGTGAAAGCCTGGCTTCGTTTCTGGGCGATGCCCCTCAGGTCTACGGAGCCTATCAGTGCGAGAAACTCCGGCTGGCCGCCAAGTTCAGCTTCACGCTCGACTGCAACTGGAAGCTGATGTGCGAAAACCTGGTTGATATCTATCATATTGCGGTCCTGCACGCCGCGACGTTTGGGCCGCATCAGCCGCTCGAAACCTACAAGTTTACGCTCACCGAAGGCGGCTATCACGGACGCTTTAAGGGTGGCACTCTCACGCCCGATGGCCAGTCCCTGTTTGGTCCGATGCCCTGGCTGCCTACGGAATTGCACAGTGGTGGATATTCCAGCCACATTCGCCCCAATATGGCATTCTTTCCTCGTTTCGACTTCTTCAGCTTCATTACCTCGTGGCCCGTGGACGGACCGGAGGAAAGCCAAGGCATGGTGTACCTGCTGTTTCCCGCCGAGCATTTTGCCCAACAGGATTTTCAGGAAAAAATCCAGGTCTATGAGGAGTTCATACAGACGGTACTGGGGGAGGATGTCAGTATGGTCCAGTCCTTACAGCGGGGCTTTAAATCACAAGCCTATCGGCCTGGACCGTTCTCCAGATATGAAGCGGCTGTGCACAATATGATTACGTACAATATGAAGCGGATTGGTTTTGAGACCGAACCGGTCAATTAAGAGGTAAGCGTCATGATGAACAACGGGATTACTCCGGAATTAGCCAACGCCGCCTCGGTGCTGGCGACGGATATGATGTGTATCAAAGCAGGCGAGAGTGTCCTGATCTCGGCCGATACGAGTACGGACATGCCCGCGGTGGAGGCGGTCCAGAACGCCTGCTGTAGTGCGGGGGCAAAGGTCGCGACGATCGTGCTTGCACCGCGGCTGCCGTATCAGGGCGCGTTGGCCGACACCTACCTGCCCGATCACTTCAGGGCGGCAGTCCGGGAATGTGATGTCTGGATTGATCTGTGCTTTCCCTATCTGGCCGGCTCCAAGGCTTTTGACTCGGCCATGCAAAATCAGCGAACCCGCTATTTCCTGGGCGCCGATATTGGGGCCGGCGGGTTAGCGCGCCTGCTGGGCAAGGGCAAGCTCGACCAACTCTTTGCCCTCTCGAATGCCTTTGGCGCGCTCGTCGGCGAAGCGAGCGGCAAGGAGTGTCGCATTACCAACCGCCTGGGTACGGATGTCACCTTTACCCTGGCCGAGCCGGATGGATTTGCGCTGGCCAAAGCCGAAGAGCCGGGTGGGTATTTTGTTCCGGGCACGGTGGTCTTGATTCCAGAGTTGGAGTCAGTCCGCGGTGTGATCAAATGTGAGACCGTCTTCCATGAGTATTATACGACCATGGCCGAACCCCTCAGTCTCGCCCTGAACGGAAAGATTCAGGAGGTGACCGGCGGTGGGCCGGAACGACGAGTGATGGAGCGTGCCCTGCGCCGAGCCGGGGGTGGAGAATTCGGCTATGTGGTCCACTTTTCTTGTGGCCTCCACCCAGGGGCTCGCTTTACCGGGAAATCGTTCATCGAAGATCAGCGCATCACCGGCTATAACGCCATCGGCCTGGGCTTACCACCGTGGATGCCGGGAGGGGGGGAAAACCACCCCGACGCGGTGATGTCGTTGCAATCGATAGCAATCGCTGACCAGCAAATCGTCAAAGACGGAACAATCGTCAGCCCACCTGCTCTGGTTGAACTGGCCGAGGAGGTGAACGCAGCGTTGAGCTGAGTTTATCGTTTCGTCCGCTCGTGGTCGGGAATAAAGCGCTGCGGATCGAAGCCGGCGGGCACGCTGGGCTGCTGATGGAGTTCCACGGCGGTGGTGATTTCGGCCATAGCCAGGGCTAGATATAAGAGCCGCCGGGCCTTTTGGGGCAGCGCGTCTGGCGGCTCTGGCGGGAATGTACTCAGATAGGTGAGGACGGCCTCCATGCGGGGCAGCAGGGTGTCGTAGAAGGCTTGAATCTGAGCCATGGTGCTGCTGAGGCGCTGCTGGTTACGCTCGGTTTCGGTCGCCAGCGCCCAAACCGCGGCCAGCGGCTCAAGGTCGGTGAACGGCTCGGGCAGGCTCGTATCGGACATGGCTCACTCCGCTTGTCCGTCGCTGGCGAGCAGCTCTTCCGCCACCTTATGGGCGTGGCGGATCAGCAATTCCTGGTCCTGGACCGGATAGTGGCTCAGGACGCCCGACTCGATCCCGCGCTGGGTGTTTTCCAGGGTGCTGCCGTCTTCCAGCCACACGTCCCGCGCCAGGCATTTATTATATTCGCGCGTCACCGACTCGGCGGCGGTCGTGGGCTGCGGGAAATAGCCCCGCGCGTTCCAGGTCGAGCGATGCACCGTCTCCGGCAACATGGTATGGGCGACAAACAGAAAGGGGCTCAGAATCACCAAGTGAAAGTTGGGAAAGATATAATAAATATCAAAGAACCACTGTCTGCTGCGCGTGGGATTGACCCCCAGGGGCCAGCGGTCCATATCTCGCGCACTGGGAAAGGTTTTGAAGCTGGCCCCGAATTGGGCCATCAATAGCTCCATGGGTGTGCGTTGGGTATTCCGGCGGTCGCCGTAAAACGACATCATGCTGTGGCGGCGAAAGAGTTTGGCGTCGAGGACGTGGCAGGACGGCTGCTGCTTATTCATCATCACCTTGCCGGCGAACTGCTGATGCAGCGCTTTGCCATGATAGAATTCGAGTTGCGAGTCGCGTAGAATCCGCCAGTTGCATTTCTGCTCGGCCGTATACGACCAGCTCAGCGGCAGACGGTCAAACGCATAGCCGCGCAGCAGATCAACTACTTCGCCCAGATACTGGTGCAGCGTTTCCGGTGGGTCGGGATCAAGATTGATAAAAATAAATCCTTCCCAGACATCCGTGGCAATCGGACTCAGGCCGTAGTCCCGTTTGTCAAAGTCAAAGAACATATCTTCTTCCGGCACCCCGATCAGGCGGCCGTCCGAGGCATAGGTCCAGCCGTGGAAGCGGCACGTCAACCCGGTCCCGCACGCGCCACGGTCGTTCCAGGCCAGTCGATTGCCGCGATGTTTGCACACATTGTGAAACCCGCGTACCCGACCGTCTTTGCCCCGGACGAGGAGGGCCGAGGTTTTACCGACCGCAATATCCAGCACCAGATAATCGCCCGGCTGCGGGATCTCTTCGACCTTCTTGCCCGTACATATCCAGGACCGGCTGAAAATTTTCTCGCGCTCCCGCTCAAAATACTCCGCGGAAAGATAGGGTGTGATCGGTAAGGACCCAGTTCCCAGCTCTGGGTGGTCGAGCGTCCAGCGTTTGCCGTTCACGTGTGTGTCTGTACTGTCTTGCATCGCATCCCTCGTCGATGTGTTGTCCTCGAATGATGATGTTATCCTGCTCCATCTCGGTCGGGAATACAATGGACGCCGCGCCGTCGCTTTGCAGCTGAACAAATTTTCCTGCTCGGGAGCCGTCGGGTTGACAGGCCGGCTGCTGTGGGGAGATAAAGCCGTATGGTGCAGGGTTCTTTCCCGATTCTGGACAGCCTGACCCCGTAGCCGAAGACAAGGAGGGCGGTCATGAACTTTCAGGTCAGCGAAGCAGGGACACGCCTCCAGCAGCGGAGCCGGCGGTTGGCAGCAGACTTCGCCACCCGCGCCGCCACGCATGACCAGGAAGCCAGCCATCCGCTGGAAAACTATGCGGCCCTGCGCCGGGAGGGATTCTACAGTCTCAATGTTCCCCCAGAGATGGGCGGAGAGGGCGTCGGGCTACTCAACTACTCCCTGGCGGCCGAGGAACTCGCCCAGGGCTGTCCGGCCACGGCCCTCTCGTTCAATATGCACCTGTCGATCATCGGTCCCCTTTTTGAGAGTCCAATCGTCCCCCCGGACACCAAGCAGCGCCTGGCCGATCTGGTCGTCAAAGAGCAAAGGCTGATTGCCGGGAACTTCTCCGAGCCGAGGACGTCCGGACTGCTGGCTACCTACCAACCGGCCACGCGCGCCCGGCAGGTTGCGGGCGGATATCAGATCACCGGCAGAAAAGCGTTTGCTTCCATGTTGGAAGCGGCTGACTTCTGTGCCGTGCTGGCGCATCCTGAGGAGGTCGATAAGCCTGGGGCCGCTCTCCTGCTGATGGTTCCACGCCGGGCGCCGGGACGGCGCGTCGACGAGATATGGGATACGCTCGGTATGCGGGCGACGCGTAGTGACTCTCTTATTCTCGAAGACTGTTTCGTGTCGCAGGACGCCGTGCTCTACCAGACCGACGATATCCTGCCTTTCATCCGTAGTGGGGCGAACTGGCTGTGGGCCTCCTATACGGCGGTGTATCTGGGTGTAGCCGCGGCCGCCTACAACGCCGTACGTGAGCTGGTGCAGGAAAGGGTCCCGCGGGGCTATACCCAGCCGATGGCCTACCACCCGGATGTGCGCCGGCGGGTGGCCGATATGAGCGTGGACCTGGAGGCCGCCCGGCTGCTGACCTATCATTCGGCCTGGCTCAGCGACACCCAGGGACCGACCTCGGAGACCGTGGCGGCGCTGTTCCGCGCCAAGTATCTGGTTGGCGAGGCCGGGGCGCGGATCACGCGGACGGCGCTCACGCTGGGAGGCGCCCATGCGCTCTTCAAGACCGTCCCGCTTGAGCGGCTGTTCCGGGACGGCGCCGTCGGGCCGGTCCAGTTCCCACCCAGCGACTATTGTCTGTCCAGCGTCGGGACCCTGGAACTCGGGCTCGATCCGAGCGAGATCGTGCCGCCGCTCAAATAAGGAGGAAGAGGCTATGGCAACGGACAACAGCACATCGTACGTCTTCGCCGGTCTGGCCGGTGACACCAGCCCAGGCATCGAATGGGTAGAAAAGCATATGGGTATCAAGCTGGTCGTCAAAAGCGGCCTGTATCGGAGTGTGTTCGGGCAGGGGGAGTGGGAGCCGATCACGCAGGGGCTGCCGGACGCGCCCGAGGTCCGCGCCATCACCATCCATCCCCACCGGCCCGAGGTGGTCTACGTCGCCACTCAAGAGGGCCCGTACCGCAGCGATGATCACGGCGACCACTGGGAGAAGGTGGTGGTCCCTGACCACGGCCTGCCCATGTGGTCGCTATTATTCCATCCGGCCGACCCGCAGATCATGTTCGCCGGGTACGAGTCTGCGGAGATATATCGCAGCGACGACGCCGGAGAGCGTTGGCATCAGCTCCCGGTGAGCGTCCGTTTCCCCGATGTGACCATGCCTCCTCAGGGCATACCGGCCAAGCGGGTGCTGATGATGTCCGGCAGCGTTGCCGACCGGGACGAACTGTACGCCTCCCTGGAAGTCGGGGGGCTGCTCCGGTCTCTGGACGGGGGGGAACACTGGCAGAACCTCAGTCACGGTCAATACCTCACCGACGATACCGTGGACATGCACGGCGTGCTGGCCAGCCGTCTGAGTCCGGGAACGGTCACGGCCATCTGTCGCGTCGGTATGTTTCGCAGCACCGACCGGGGCGACCACTGGCAGCGCGTACCCATTGAGCCGCTGAACGACCACGGCACCACTTATTGCCGCTGCCTGCGTGAGGTGCCAGGTATGCCCACCAAGCTGTGGCTGTCCGGCGGGGGCGATTTCGAGAGCAACGTCGGTGGCCTGTTCCACAGCGAGGACGGCGGTCTGAACTGGGAGCGGGTGGATATTGGCCATGCGGTCAACAGCACCCTCTTCGCCATGTCCATCGACCAACGCCACACCGACCGTATGGTCTGCGCCAGCAAAAAGGGTCAGGTGTTCACCAGCGCTGACGCCGGTGCAACCTGGAGTGCGCAGGCGCTGCCGGCTGATGCCGATCAGGTCTATTGCGTGGCCACCGGCTAGAGCAATTTATGATTCTGGTCATAGGGGCGAATCTTGTATTCGTTCAGAGCGACGGATGACGGGTGTGCCACGGTGTTGACTGCTCGTAGCTATGCCCAACCTGAAAAACCGTCGCCTCGTCAAACGGCCGCCCTGCGAGCTGGAAGCCAATGGGCAGCCCGCTACTACTGAAGCCGCAGGGGAGCGCAAGCGCGGGGAAGCCTGTCAGGTTGAACAACGGCGTGTAAATCGCGAAGTCTTCGGCCATCAAATACAGGCCGGGCGAATCCGACCGAATCGGGGCGGGCATCACTCCAGTAGTGGGGAGCATGAACAGGTCAACGGTCTCCAATTGCTGCAGCAGCTGAGTACGGATTTGCTCTCGGACTCTCTGACATTGCAGATAGGTCGTCCCTCGCACGAGATTGCCCAGCGCAAGGATGAGACGCAGGTCCTGGTTGTAGTCCTCGGCCTGAGTCTGCATGTCGGCCAGATGATACGCCGCAGCATCGGCACAGGTGAGCGGCCAGAATGTTGCTTGCAGTTCGCCCAGTGTGATTGATGCCACGTCGACGATCTCAGCCCCAAGCGTTTCCATTTGTGTCACGGCCGCATTAAACGTGGCGAGGATCTCCTCTCCGCAGTTGTCTTGGAAGAGCGTGCGCGGAATGCCGAGACGCAGGCCTTTGATATCGCGACCCAACTTTTCACTAAAATCGGGAACCGGCACCTTGGCGGACGCCGGATCGAGGGGGTCGTAGCCAGCGCAAGCCTGGAGCATGAGCGCACTGTCTTGAACGGTTCGAGTCATGGGCCCCGTGTGGTCGAGATTCCATGACAGGGGGAAAACGCCTGTGCGGCTCACCCGGCCGTACGTGGCCTTCATACCGACAATACCACAGCAGAAAGCAGGCCAGCGGATTGAGCCGCCCGTATCACTCCCCATGGCACCGAAAATCATTCCGGCGGCCAGGGCCGCTCCTGAACCGCTGCTCGATCCGCCTGGGTCAATCTCAAGGTTCCAGGGGTTACGGGCTGGCTGGAAATGCGAAGCCAGGGTTGGCGTTCCTGCAGCAAATTCGTAGGTTGCCAGCTTCCCGAGCAGTAGCCCACCGGCCTGCTTGAGTTTCGCAACGGAGGTGCAGTCCTGCCGAGCCGTATAATCTCTGCGTAACTTTGAGCCTCCGGTCGTCCGGCCTGCTTCATAGATGTCTTTGACGGCCAGAGGAATGCCGTGCAACGGGCCTCGATAGTCCCCAGCCCGGATTTGCTCTTCTGCCTCCTGAGCGGCAGCCAGCGCCTCTTCGGCAAAGACTGTGACGTAGGCGTGGACCTGCGAGTCGAGCGCGGCAATGCGTTCCACCATGGCTTGGGTCAGTTCAACTGGGGACAGTTCACCGTTTTTGATGAGGTCAGCGGCCTCTGCGAGCGACATATAAGCGAGTTCGGAGCTTGAGCGTGCCATTGTTCAGTCCTCCACTGCTGCCTGAAAGATCAAGGCGGGTTCTGTCTCCGGTCGCACCATGGCCTGCACGACAGATTCCCATTCGAGCAACGCTGCATAGGCCGTAGTGAGCTGCTCAAGGTCATCGTTGCTGAGTGTGATCCCCACTTCTAAAAGCTTTGCCTCGACGATTTGTCGGTGGTTCATCGTGTCCCTCCGCACGCTTACTTATAAGGGTGGCAGTATCTCCCGTATTCTACCGGGTCAGCTCTGTATTTGATCAATTCAGCCTACTCTTCCGGGGAGCGTTTCTCGCGAGGGGTAAATACAAGACCTAGCCCCTAGTCCTAGAGCAATATACCGTGACGTTTGTGGAGAGAGGCAATCAGGAAGAACCCTCTCCCCGCGAGGGAAACAGGAGCGGAGCGACTCGGGGTGAGGGAAAAAGCGTGGTAAATCCAAGTGAAAATCACTTGAGTCGCGCCAGGGAGTCAGTTCAGAACCTGACCTCTCATCCGACCTACTGCTACTCCTCCTTGACCATCTGCATCAGTTCGAGGGTCGTGCCAAACGGATCCTTGCAATATACCGCCTTCGCCGTGCCATAGTTGTCGAGGGTGAAGGTATGGGGCCGCGAGTAAAACTCTACGCCTTGATTCCGCAGGGCCTCATAGGTCTTTTCAATGTCTTTCACCCAAAAGGCAATCTCCGTAATCCCGTTGTGGGTGACACCCGCATACGGCTGGCCACCCTGCTCAGCCGATTCACTAAAGTGGAGGAGTTCAACCGGGGCGCTCTGGCGGTCGTCCTCGTTACGCAGGAATACCGAGCGCACTTTGGTGCCGGGCTCTTGGACCAGATCACTGATCTCTTCCCCCTCGATGCTAAAATCACCAATCACCTTCAGTCCCAATACATCCCGGTAGAAGGCAATGGCTTTCTCCATATCCGGGACGGTAATCCCTACATGTGCGACAGCTCCGAGCATAATGACCTCCTTTTAGTCTTGATGTCCGGGATTGTCCTGCCATTGGGGGGGATGTGTCAAGCCGGCGAGTGAGAAGAAGAAGCCATTCACGAGTAAAGTAAAAATCCTCAATCCTTCATCTTCTGGAACGCACGCATCCATGGCATAATGGCGCATAGTTGATAGTTGGTCTGGTGGCCCAAGGCGACCATGGTCGACCATGAAGGAGGGCAGGCCCATGGCGGATACCGTATTCACCAACGTGATGATTCTCGACGGAAGTGGGAGTGCGCCGTACTTGGGCGAGGTCCTTGTCCAGGATACGCGTATCAAGACTATCGCTGCAGGTGCTCACACCGTGGCTCGGGACGGTGCCACAGTCGTCAACGGTGACGGCGCCACACTGATGCCAGGCTTGGTCAACTGTCACGGACACCCGACCTATCCCAACATGGGAGCAGACCTCTACGAGACCGGCGAAATCCCCGTGGAGGAGCATGTGCTCATCACCATGCATAACGTGAAGACCATGCTCGATCACGGTTTCACCGCCCTGGTGAACGGCTCCTCTGCCAAGGCGAGACTCGATATTGTTATCCGTAATGAGATTAATGCCGGCAAGATCCCGGGGCCACGCATGCAAGCTGCCACGCCAGAACTCACCGTGACCGGCGGGCTGGGCGACTTAAGGCAGCTGCATATGTACCATGAAGGTTTCGCGGAGGTCCTCGACGGCCCCGAAGAGATCCGGAAATACACCCGGCTGATGATCCGTGAGGGCGTCGACGTTATTAAACTCATGATTTCGGGCGACAACTTCGTGCGAACCGGTACCGCACAAATGACAGTGATGCAGGAGGACGAAGTGGCGGCATGCTGTAGTCTGGCGCACGCGCACAACCGGCGCGTGGTCGCGCATGCGCGTACGGCTGAATCCGTCAAGATGTGCATCCGGCACGGCATCACACTCATCTACCACGCGAATTTTTGCGACGAAGAAGCGCTCGACTTACTCGAAGCCAATAAGGACGAGTACTTCGTCAATCCAGCCATCGGCCTCAGTTATGCCACGCTGAACCAGATGGAAGAGTACGGTGTAACTCGGGCTATGGCCGAAGCGTGGGGCTTTGAGCACGAACTGGAAAGCGCCATACACACCACGCAAGAACTACACAGACGCGGGGTGCGCGTCTTGCCGTTTGGTGACTATGGCTTTGCCTGGAACCGGATCGGTAAGGATGCTCGGGACCTCGAACACTTTGTGAATCTGATGGGATTCAGCCCAGCTGAAACGCTCATGATGGCGACCAAGTCCGGTGGTGAGTGTTTCGGGGACCAGCTTGGAATGATCAAAGAGAGTTATCTGGCCGATCTGATCCTAGTCGATGGCAATCCCGTCGAGGATATCAGCCTACTCCAGGACCCGGACAATCTCCTCATGATCATGAAGGACGGTGCGTTCCATAAGGAACCACAGGTCAGACGAGCGGCCCGACTGCGCACTGCCGCCGCCTAACCGGATCAACATCCCGCGTCTTTGGCTTGCGCCAGGAGGAATATTGCCCTTAGCGGAATGCCGGCATGATCTCCTGAGCGAACAGTTCCATCGAGCGGGTGCCCTTGGCCGGATCGACCCCCGGGACCTGCATAGCCATGACTAAGTGGGTACAGGATGAGGTTTTGACAAACGCCTCAACTTTGCGCGCTACTTGGTCCGGACTGCCTACCATCCAGGCCTGCCCATAGGACGAGTGACGAATGTCTCGTGCCTCTTTGATGTCCCACAGCCGCTCGTCGCCGGCGACATCTCCACTGGTCTTAAACCAGCCATCGTACACCTGCATCATCCAGTGGGCCTGGTCCTGGATGTCCTCCCAGGCCTCGTCCTCGGTCGGCGCCACATACACGAAGTGCAGTTGGGTGGTCGAAAAGTCAGCCGGTGTGCGGCCCTGCTGTTCCAGCAGCTCATAGTAGCGGGGAGCCCAGTCCGGGCCCAACGTGAGGTGCAGGTGATAGCCCTCGCGGGCCGCTCGCTGCATGGCTTTTTCGGTGCGCGCACCAATCCAGATAGGGGGATGGGGCTGCTGCAAAGGTTCGGGCTGGATATGCACATCTTTGATCTGGGTAAACTTTCCTTCGAACGTAACCGTATCCTCGGTCCACAGGTGTCGGATCAGGTCGAGCCCCTCAGCCAGACGGGCCGAACGCTCTTTGCGGGGCATACAAAAGCCGGAGAATTCATCGACGCGATAGCCCTGTCCTACCCCGAGGTCAAACCGCCCCTTGGAGAGGTTGTCAATAAAAGCGACTTCTTCGGCCACACGCACAGGATGATAGAAAGGCAGCAGCAGCACAAACGTGCCAATGCGGATGCGTTCGGTCCGCGCCGCAATGGCGGTCGCGGCCTGTAGAGGCGTGGGGTTATAGTCCCCGCTGAAGTGGTGTTCGGTCAGCCAGATATTGTCATAGCCGAGTTCATCGGCCCGGACACACTGGTCAAGCAAGAGCCGGTAGAGGTCGGAATAGGGCCGGAACCAAGGCGCAGGATTACGGAAGTCATGCATCAGTCCGAATTTCATTGCTGCCTCCTTTTGGGATTCCCCATGAGACTGCACTGTAACGGTTGCGTACCGTACAGAAAAGACTGCACGGCCAGAGCCGTCATGCGGCGCAGCCCTCATCGTCAATAGCCACACAGAGCTTGAGAACACGATCTGGGTCGCTTATGGTCTCCTGGACGAGCATACAATCCGTACTTTTGATCTGTCGGGACCACGACAGTGGAGCACGGAGAACGAATAGCCGTAGGAAGTCAGGATGAATGACATCGAGGCGGCGGTCGGAGAGCGTTTGTCAGTCGAGGACATTGAGCTCGAAGTGATACGCCGGGGCCAGGGACGGCCAGTCCTGCTTCTGCACGGTATGCACACCGTCGATCCGCAGGCGCGTTTTCTCGATCTGCTCGGCAGGCGGGCAGAGCTCATAGTCCCCTCACACCCAGGCTTCGGCCACTCAGAACGTCCGGCGGACTTCGATACCGTATACGACTTGGTCCACCTGTATTTAGACGTCCTTGAAGCGCTGCCCCATGAGCGGGTCAGCCTCGTGGGATTGTCCTTTGGCGGCTGGCTGGCGGCGGAAATCGCGGTCGCGTGCAGCCATCGTATTGACCGGCTCGTCCTGGTGGATGCCTTTGGCATCAAGATCAGCGATCGCGAGACCCCGGATATCCTGGACGTCTTTAATACCTCCCCCCAGGAAGTACAGCAGCACAGCTGGCATGACCCCGAGAAATGGACGCCGGACTTTAACGCGCTATCGGATGACGAAATCGTCGTCCACGCCCGGAACTGGGACGCGCTGTGCCTGTACGGCTGGCAGCCCTATATGTATAACCCTCAGCTCAAGCGTTGGCTGCGTCGGATCAGGCGGCCGACGCTGGTGCTGTGGGGGGCGAGCGACGGGATCGTGCCGCCGTCCTACGGACGGGCCTACAGCGCGTTGATTCCCGGCTCGTACTTCGATGTCATTGCTGAGGCGGGGCATCATCCTGAGATCGAGCAGCCCGAGGCTTTTGTCGCTCGCGTGGTTGCCTTCCTGGAACAAGAGGGTTGAGCGAGGAAGAGGTTGAGGGTCGCGCCATGGAAGTCTGGTATCACAACGAGAACCCGTATCCCTTCGTGCCAAAAGACGTGCTCAATCGCGCCGATTCCGTCCGAGCCAGCCTGCCGAATAAGTATTGCGACCCACGGGTCGCTGCTGACTTGTTCGAGGAAACCTTTGACGAGTTCATGCTGTGTGACGAGCGGGGAATCAATGTTGTCGCCATCGAGCATCATGCCGGAATCAATTCCCTGTTTGGGGCCAACCCGCTGGTCCTGGGTATCCTCGCCCGTCAGATACGCAAGGTCCGCATTCTCAGTATGGGGACCCTGATCTCGCTCCGGCCCGACCCGGTCAGAGTCGCGGAGGAGTATGCCACGGCGGATGTCATTTCGCGTGGACGTCTGGATATCGGCTTCGTGAAGTCGGGCGCGAGTGAGATGGCGTCGAACAATGCCAACCCGGTGACGAATATTGAGCGCTACTGGGAGGCGATCGATCTCGTCACCAAAGCCTTGACCTTTCAGGAGGGGCCGTTCAGTTGGGAGGGCAAGCACTACACGCACCGGCACGTGAACATCTGGCCGCGCCCGTGGCAGCAGCCGCATCCGCCCCTATGGGCGGCGACGGGCGACCCGGAAACGGCGAGCGAGGTCGGTCGGCGGGGGATGGTCAATGTGTTAGTCCTGCGCGGCGAGGAGGGGACCAGGCGGGCCTGGACCGCGTATCGTCAGGCGCGCGCGGAGGCTGGGCTGCCCAAGGTCATGACCGACCACTTTGCGTATGCGGCCTTGGTCTATGTCGGCGACACCCATGAAGAGGGTGTGGAGATTGGGAGCAAGCTGCTGTGGTTTCTCAACACGAGCCTGAAGATGGCGCCCCAGTACGCCCAGTTTCTGCCTGGGGCAACGCCGCCACACTTTGCGCCTCAGGTCTACCGCACCGCACCCAGGCCGGACACTCAGGCCGAGGGGCCGACGGACGGCAGCCGAGCGCAGCAGGCGCAGGCAAACAAGCCCGCCGCTCCGGCTATCCTCAACGTCGGGGGGCTCACGAATATAGACACAGCGCAAGCTATGGCGCGGGGGATCCTGTTCGCCGGCAGCCCTGCCACCGTCTACCAGCAGATCATGGATTTTTACCGCAAGGTCGGCGGTTTTGGTCATCTGGTCATGATTGGGCGGTCGGGATTCATGACCCATGCCGAGGCCGAGAAGGGCATCAGGCTTTTCGCCAGGGACGTGCTGCCCCGGCTGAAGGAAATCGCACCCGTCACCCCTCCGTAAAGCCCGGTGATGATATCGAAGGGAAATACTCAGGAAGCGTTGCGCTTAGCCTTAGCCTTAGCCTTAGCCTTTTCTCTACGACCGTCCTTAGTACCCCAGCTGTTTGTCGACCACCCCGAGGAGGGGTTCACCCCGCTGGATACGACGCAGGTTTTCACAAAAGCGGTCGAGGTTGCGCGTGGCGCGCAGTTGGCTGGCGCCGGCCGTGTGCGGCGTCATGACGACGTTCTCAAACGTCCACAAGGGATGATCGGCCGGCAAGGGCTCGATCGGGGCGACATCAAGCGCCGCGCCGCCACACCGCCCGTCTTGCAGCGCCTGTACCAGCGCCTCCCCGTCTATGATCTCACCCCGGGTGACGTTGACCAGCAGCGCGCCCGGCTTCAGGTCGGCAAATGTTGCCGCGTTGAACATCTGGCGCGTCTCGGCCGTGAGCGGGCAGCAGATCGCAACCACGTCGGAGGACGCCAGTAACTCGGCCAACCGCTCCCGTCCCCATACCGCGTCCACTCCGTCCGACGCTGGGACAGGCTGTTCGTCCAGAGCTAAGACGCGCATACCAAACGCCACCGCCCGACGGGCCATCGCCCGACCGGTCCCCCCGAAGCCGACAATGCCCATCGTCAGCCCTTCAAGCTCAATCTCTTTGCGGCGCATGGCCTCACGTTCCTGCCAACTGGCCGAGCCGAGGCGGATAGCGGTCGCAATCTGGCGGGTGAGCGCCAGGAGCAGGCCGAACCCGGTGTCCGCCAAATGTCCGCCCACCAGGCCCTTTTCACCGGTCAGCACCACATCGGAGTCCCGCATCGCCGGGTAGAGAAACATATCCACCCCCGAGGCGATGGCATGCACCCAGCGCAGGCGGGGAGCGGCCTGAAACAAGGCTTCGGGCAGGAAGCCAAGGATGACCTCAACATCGGCGGCCATGTCGACAGCATCGCCGACCCGAGGGGCAACCTTGACGGTCGAGCCGGGCGCCGCAGCCCGAATCTTTGCCAGGTCGCCCTCAGACACTTCGGGCAGGGTCAGCCCGAGCAGAACGAGGATCGATAGCGGTTCATCCAGTTTGACAGCGGTCATAGGTCTCACACCCCTTTTTGCTGTCAGCAGTCGTATGACGCGGTGAGGGTGCTGTCAACGTATTGACCCTGATGACGAATAATCGCTTCTGTCGGTGATATCTTATGGTATGCTAAAACATCTGGTGAGAGAGCCGTCATGAAACCCGACCAGAGACTCCTTCACGAACTCGTGCGCCGCATCGTTGATGCGGTACATCCCCTGCGGATTATCCTCTTTGGTTCTGCCGCCCGCGGAGAGATGGGACCGAATAGCGATCTGGATGCTTTAGTCATCATGCCCGATGGCAGCCACCGTGGAAAGGTTGCTCAAGAGATATACCGCCACCTGTGGGGTCTTGGTTTCGCCAAGGATATCGTGGTGGTCACGGAAAGTGATGTCCGAGAGTACGCTGCGAATCCTTCCCTTGTTATTAAAGAGGCGCTCGAGACGGGCAAGGAACTCTATCATGCCACTTCAAGCGTAGGTACCGTCCAGGTAGAAAAGCATCATCTCAGACCATTGCTCTCCTCTCTCTATTATGGCTGACTAGAAGTCCTAAGTGCTTGGAATATAATCTTTTTAGTCTTAACCTTCTGTCATTAAGAAGGCTAGACCGGTTTGCAATACGTTGTAGCCGTGCCAGTCCGCTCCCGGCTCGGGCTTTCGTAGGGTGCGCCCTGCGCACCAGGAGGCTGGTGCAGGGGATGCACCCTACGGAAGGGAACGGCGGGCTATACGGAAGCGTAGATTGCTCTAGAGCGGTTTACGATAAGTTGTAGCCACATCGCGCTACCTTTGTCATGCCGGACTTGATCCGGCATCCAGAGGGCGGGGGTTGGGGCTGGATCCCTGCTTTCGCCGGAATGACGGGCGGCTACACAGAATCGTAATTTGCCCTAGTGCATATATTCGAATGGAACGGCAAAACCCAGCGCAGGAGGCAGAGTCACCAGCGGAGCGCCTGGGCTTTTTTCTCATGCACTTGCCGGTAACTCACCCCGTTGTGGTGGGCGCGGACGACTTTCCCCATGCGCTGTGCCTGCGTACGAAAGGCGGGATGCCGTAAGAAACGGTGGATGAATTCGGCGGTCTCATCAAAAGCGACATCAAGATACACGAGGCAGTAAGCAGCATGAAGCAGGCTGGGGTGGTAGAAACCGTGATCTCGTGTGAAAAACGTTGGGCGACGAAGAGTATGCAGCAACGGGATGATATCGTCTCGATCCTTCATCCCGAAACGACCGATTTCAAACCCAATCTGTCGAAAGTGAATCTTGCGAGCGCGGAGCCTATCTCGTTCGAGGACGCTGATGTCTTCATCCAGAATGTTCACGCCGCCCGCTGCCGTTCTTCAGCTTTTTCGATGAGAGCCTCGCCCGCAAGCGAGAGGACCTCAGCGATTGCGTCGTGATCGATCCGGCCATCATATGCAGCCGAGACTCGATCCCAATCCCAGCCTTTGACAAGCATTTCAAGGACACTCCTGACCATGATCCGGGTCCCCTTGAAAGTCGGCTGGCCGTGACAGATGTCCGGGTCCACGACGATGTACTGTCCGATTTCCTTACTTTTGCGCGTTTTCACGACGGACTCCCAACCTGTCTTATGTATTCCAATCTGGCACACCTCAGTTTCCGATGGAAGAGCAGCCGTCGTGCTGCGATCCCAGTATTGCCTTTTGGAAGAAAGACGCCGCATTTCACGCCTGATCCCTCCTAATCGACCTATTCCAGATAGTGGGTCGTATACCAGTCTGCGATCTCTCCGCCCTGTGCAATCCAGACCTCTTCCCGCTGGGTGATGTGGGCGAGCGCCTTGGCGAAGTATTTGCTGCGAAAGGGATGGCCGATCAGGAAGGGATGCAGACAGATCGCCATGACCCGCCCGGTCTTGGCACCGTCCTCATAGAGCACATCAAACTGGTCCACGATCATCTGGTAGAACTCCTCCCCGGACATGCCATGCTCAAGGAAGGCCGGGATGTCATTGAGCTCGACCGAATAGGGCATTGAGATCAAGCGTCCCTGGGCGACCCGCATCGGGTAGGGCTGCTCGTCATTGATCCAGTTGCAGACGTACTCGATTCCATTTTCCGCCAGCAGGTCCGGCGTCCGGTAGGATTCGCTCAGCGCTGGGCTCAGCCAGCCTTTGGGTGCCGTCCCAGTTACCGACCGGATGGTGTCTACCACGTCCCGGATCAGTACCCGTTCCTCGGCCTCGGGTTGCTCGTTGAGGAGCACCGAGTTCGTCGTGCCGTGTCCCATCCACTCCCAGTGGCGCTGATTGCCGGCCTCAATGATCTGCGGATAGTGCGCACAGACCTCCGAGTTCAGGGCGACCGTACCCGGCACGTCGTATCGATCCATGACCTCCATCATGCGCCAAATGCCGACCCGCACGCCGTAATCGCGCCAGGAGTAGTTCAGCACATCAGGTTTCAGATGCGCCGTAACCGGCGTAATCGAGGTCGCGGGCTTGTCGAAGTGAAAGTGCTCAATGTTCGGAATCACCCAGACCGCGACCCGAGCGCCGTTTGGAAAGCGCAGCGGTTTACGGTCGACAATCGGTGAATAACTGAAACGCTCGTGCTCCATGCTCGTCTCCCACTCTGATGCGTTTGATGGCGCATTATCGCCCACCCAAAATAGATGGGCGAATCGATGGACTTACCCCGCCATCTCCGTCCCGAACATGCGATCGAGATAGGAGTTCAGCAAATGGTGAATGGCTTTTTCGAGGCCCATAGTCGGACCGGGGCGGAAGTGGCGGGAGCCGACGCCGTTCTGGAGCGAGAGCATCATCTCGGTGTCTTCGCCGGCGACCAGCCGAATGAAATCCTTGACCACCGTGTTCTTGGCCTCGAAGGCCGGCTGCTCAAACCACTCGTCCGGGTATTGGGTCAGGATGGTAATGCGCGTTTTGTCCGGCGCAATGGGATGACAGAACCACGGCTGGAGCATGTCGGGCCGGGCAAACATATTGAAGCTCGGCCGGATGAAGATGGTGAAGGCAAAGGACTGCGACTTCTGCTCCAGCCAGGGCATGGCCTTGCCAAACAGCCAGGCGCCATCCGGGGCCATGGTCAGGCTTTCGTACTCCGAGTGATAGCCGTGTGGGGTCAGGTAGAACGGAAATTTATCTACGGGAAAGACCTTGCCAAAAGACGAACCATGAATCACCCCGACGTGATAGATGTCCATCAGGTTTTCCGGGATAAACTTCCAGTTGCAGTCCAGCTCAAAGGTGTACTCGTCGGCGATGCGCGTCTCTTCGGCGCGTAGAAACCCGGCGGCTTCCTGCACGCGGTCGACAGCGAGATAGGAGGCCAGGCTTTCTGCCTGAGGATCGAAGTTAATAAAGATATAGCCCGCCCAGGTGTCGAGTTGAACGCCAGGCAAACGACAGGACTTCCAGTCGAAATCCGTGACCTGTGCACTATAGGGCGCGCCGGTCAGCTCGCCGTTCAGACCGTACGTCCAGGCGTGATACGGACAGCTGAACTCCTGGGTATTCCCCTCGCCCTGGACCACCTCGACACCGCGATGCTGACACACGTTGGCAAAGGCGTGCAGCGCGCCGTTCTTATCCTTACAGACAAGGACGGGCTCGCCGGCAATGCGCAGGGCGCGGTAGTCGCCCGGCTCAGTATATTGCTCGACCCGTCCGACGCAGATCCAGTCTTTCATGAAGATCTGTTCGATCTCTTTTTGGAAGATCTCGGGCGAGGTATAAAACTCTCCCGGCAGATGCCTGGCGTGCAGCAGGTCCTGCCGTGTTCTTGAGAAGTCTTGAAGGTCGAGATGGGCGGACATGATATCCTCCTAAGCTTTGTCTCTCTTTTGGAAGAAGTCGAGCAGCGCCGCGTTACACGCCTCGGGATTATCCTCAAGCACCATATGACCCGCGCCGGGAATTTCGGCCCACCGACCGTCCGGGATACATGTGAGCATTTTTTGACAGGTGTCAGCGCTCAGTACATCTGACTCCCCACCACGCAAGATCAGGGTCGGGCAACGAATCTGACTCAAAAGATCCCAGGTCTGCTGCGGGTCGTCAGGCTTCAGGTTTGGATCGAAGATGGCCTGGTCTATCCGCCACGCAATCGTGCCGTCCGAGCCCTCTTTGAGCATCCAGGTGAGGCGGGTCTGGCGGTTTTCCTCTGAGGCTTTGGAATGGCGCATTTTCAGAAACGCCTTGGCCGCCTGCCACGAGTCAAACCCCGCAGGCGTGTTCCCCAGTTCGGTGCGCATACGCTGCATGCCCGTGGGGTCAACCTCCGGGCCGATGTCCAGGATGCCCAGTGCCAGCACCCGGTCGGGGTGACGCGCGGCGTAGTGGATGGCGTTGAGACCACCCATCGAGTGACCAATCAGGATGAGCTTGTCGAGTTGAAGCGTCTCGACAAAGGCTTCCACGTCCGAGACATAGGCCGCTCGTGTGTAGTCGCCGTCCGCAGCCCAGTCGGTCTCACCCCGCCCGCGCTGGTCCAGAGCCAGGACGCGATACCGGTCGCTCACGACGGCGGCCCACTCATCGAACCAGTGGCCATAGGCGCGCAAACCGTGCAGACAGACCATGGGCGTCGCCTGCGCACTTCCCCACTCCACATAATGCATCCTGAGGCCGTTGATGGTGGCATAGTGACTCGTTGCCTGGGTAGACATGGCTCACTCTCCTGATTCGCGCTGCTACTGCGTGACAAAGCCGCCATCTACGGACATAGCCGTTCCGGTCACAAAAGAGGCGGCATCGGAACACAGCCAGACTACCGCCTCGGCAATCTCCTCCGGTTGCCCCATGCGCCCTACTGGCTCCCTGGCCTCGATGGCCTTGATGATCTGGTCGCCCAGTTCAGGCTGGGCGGCCAGGACCTTATCGACCAGCGGCGTTTGGACCGGCCCCGGACAGACGGCGTTGACCCGAATGCCGGACTTGGCGTACTCCAGGGCCGCGGTTTTCGTCAGGCCGAGGACGCCGTGCTTGCTGGCCGAATAGGCTGGCATCCCGTTCGATCCGACCAGCCCGAAGTTCGAGGCGGTGTTGACGATCGCACCCCCACCTTGGCTCAACATGTGCGGGATCTCGTGTTTCATGCATAACCACACGCCGGTCAGGTTGGTCGCAATAATCCGATCCCAGTTCTCCTGGCTGCACTCGGCGGTCTGCTTGATGTCTCCCTGGATACCAGCGTTATTCAAGGCGCAGTCCAAACGGCCATAGGTGCCCACGGCCTGCTCGACCAGGGCGGCCACCTCCGCCGCCTGGGAGACATCGGCGCGGACGAACCGCGCTGTTCCACCGGCCGATTCGATCATGCGGACCGTCTCCTGTCCGCCGTCCTCATCCACGTCGGCAACAACAACCTTGGCATCTGCTCTGGCAAAAACTACCGCCGAGGCGCGCCCAATGCCCGAGCCGCCACCGGTCACCAGTGCTACTCTTGTGTCTAATTGCCCAGCCATGGCCCGTGCTCCTTTCTGATGAAAACCTTTTTGATGAAAACCGTTCGTGGGAGGTTTACTCCACCCGCCGGAAGCGGGTGGGCTCAATGGCCTCAAAGATATGGGGATTGTGATACAACTCCACGGCGCTGGTGACTTCCACCAGCGACAGCGTCAGATAGTAGAGCGGCTGCGCTTCTGCGGGGAGTTGGTCAAGCGGAAATTGGTCGAGATAGGCAACCACGGCTTCCAGTTGAGGAAAGAGCGCGTCGTAGAACGCCTGAATCTCCTCCATACTGCTGGACAGGCGTTTGGCGCGTCGCTCGCGCTCTGTGGCCAGAGCCCAGGCGCTGAACGGTTCAAGGCTCTGAAACGGCTCCGGCAGAGGCACTCCGGACATCAGTGCCCCCGTCCGTTGAAAAAGCCCATATAGTCTTCCAACACTGTGTGAAAATGCCGAATCTGGATCTCATCGTCCTGGAGGATGAGATGCGTTTTTGCCCGCGCGGTCAGGCCAGTTTGCAGGGTCTCATGCGCCACGGCGTCCTCCTGGAGCACATCACAGATGCGGTGTTTGAGGTATTCCTGGCTGAGTCGCTGGCTAGCAGTTTCGGCGGGCGGAAAATGAAATTTGATCTCCCAGATACAGCGATCGACCGCCAGCGGCCAGAAATTATACGTCATGTAATAGTCGTCTTCGATGCCCCGAAACTGGAGAATGACAAAATTGGGAAAGATCACAAAAAAGTCAAAGTCCCCCAGCATAGGCAGGCGGCTGTTGGTGGTGGCGGTATTGAGCTGGTTCATGAGCGCGCCGGTCGGCGTCGGCGTACTTGCTGAATTATAGGTGGTCGACCAGACCGCGTGGTGATTATACAGCTTCACGCCCGAGAGACGCAGATAGCGGTTGTCCTTGAGGACGAACATGCCGGGAAAGGAATAGCGATGCTGGAAGGGCAGGTGGTAGGCTTCGTTCTGGGCGTCCAGGGCGACCTTCCAGTTGGCCTGCTCTTCGACTTTATAGGTATGGGTTAGGCGGCGCTTATGAAAGGCGGCACCTTTCATCTGTTCAGCCACGCCACCCAGGTAGTCGGTGAGCGTCTCTTGGGGCTGTGGGCCCAGATGCACGAAGATGAATCCTTCCCAGATGTCGGTGGTCACCGGGGTGAGTCCCAGCTCGCTCTTATCGATATCATGGAAGTTCTCTTCATCCGGCACGCCGGTGAGTTGCCCCTGGGCGTTATACCCCCAGCTATGAAAATGGCAGGCTAGGGCTCCTCGGCAGGTTCCGCGTTCTTCCCAGACCAGCTTGTTGGAGCGGTGCGAACAGACATTGTGAAAGCCACGTATGACGCCGTCCTTTCCCCGGATGACCAGAATCGAGGTTTTACACACCGCCAGCTCGCGCACGAAAAAGTCGCCCGTATTGGGAATATCATCGACGCGGCCCACGTTGAGCCAGGTGCGGCGAAAGACCCGTTCGCGTTCAAGCTCAAAATACTCCGGGGAAATGCACGATTCCGCCGGTACGGGTCCGGTCCCCAGTTCGGGGTATTCCTTTGACCAGCGTCTGTTCTCCATGGCGGTTTGCATGGCACTCCCTCCTTATTTTGGCGCGATCTTCTTTATAATCGTCGGCTGCGTTCACCCGCTCTCACAGCCCTTCTGCATCTTTCAAATCGATGGTGTCAAGAGCTGCGCAGAACTAATTGCGTTCCGCGAGTTGACACGCCACCCCAGGGTTTGCTCTGGTAATGTCATAACTCGGCTGTCCTAGATGCAGCCCATGAATACAGGAGGAATGCCATGGCGAGTACCGATGATCTGAAGGCGAACGAGCAGCAAGCGGACGCTACTCCGGATATTTTTGCGCCAGCGTTTGGTAAAATCGGTCTCTCCCTGCTTGAAAAGGTCCAGATTCAAGCTCAGGTACTCGTGCCCATGCTTCGCGCCTTTCGGGCCGAGCTGGGGGAGGAGCGGGCGAACCAGATTGCCAGCCAGGCCCTCCGGGAGTGGTCGGGCAATCTCTACCAGGAAATCGGGGGTCAGCTCTCCGGCAGCCCTCGGCAGAAATGGGACGCCATCAATGAGGCCATGTTCAAACGGGTCGGCGGTGATGTGGACCTTGAGACGCTCAAGCGGGAGCCAGAAGCCTGGGAGTTCAATATCACCAGTTGCCGCTACGCGGATTTCTTCCGGCAACTGGGAGAACCCGAACTCGGCGCGCTGCTGACGTGTGAGATGGACGTGGATATTGAAGCGGTGGGAGGTCCTGAGGTCACCATGACCCGGACACAAACGATCATGAAGGGCGCCAATTACTGCGACTTTCGGTTCAAGATGAAGACCGGCGGTTAATGAGCGGCAGCGTAGAGGCCTCTCCTCTGGCAGCCCCTTCTACCTATATTCATGCCCCACTGCGCCCCTGGTCAATTAGAGCGAGAACGCGCTCCGGGGTGAGCGGAATCTCGTTGACCCGTACCCCCAACGGTGCCCAGGGCGCTGCGTAAAGGCCGCCGGCGCATAGTAGGCGGAAAGAGAAATGAACATACCAACACAAATCGCAACGGTGCTCCTGGGCTTACTGGCGGGCGCTCTGCTACTTCTCGCTATGGGATTGGTGCCTTACTGGCAGGCGCTTGAACCGGCGTCTTTTGTTTCGATTTTTCGCGATAACTCAGGTCACATCGCAAGCTTTATGATGCCGCTCGGTTTTAGTGCAACGGGTATCACATGGTTAGCTTTGGGGTTGGCAATCTGGAAGAAGATGCCGAGTAAAAACTGGCTCATCGCGGCATCTATTTGCGCGCTTTGCATGCTCGCAACGTTTCCCATCTACTTCAGTGGAGCAAATGCAGCATTGGCTGAAGGTGCCGTACCGGCAACGGAGCTAGCGAATGCGCTTAGCCAATGGCAATTGGTGCATTGGGTTAGAACACTAGCAGCCACCGCAGGTTGTATCTGTGCCCTCAAAGCGGTTCAGGCGAGCGCCGACTAAAGGGATGATATCCGCCATTGTCAGTTGGTCGCCGGTGAGGGTGAGGCCGAGACGCATACGCTTCTCCTCTCGCGCACCCTTATCGTCTCTTTCACGCCCGTGCCTGGTCAATCAGGGCGAGAACGCGCTCCGGGGTGAGCGGAATCTCGTTGACCCGTACCCCCAACGGTGCCAGGGCGTCTGCCACGGCGTTGGCGATGGCTGCCGGCGGGGAAATGGCTCCGCCTTCGCCCATGCCCTTGATGCCGTGTGGCGTGTTCGGGGCTGGGGTTTCAATATGTCCGATTTCGACCTGAGGAACGTCCACCGCGGTGGGGGCCAGATAGTCCATCAGCGTCCCCGTCAGCAACTGCCCGTTATCGTCGTACACCGTCTGTTCGTACAGAGCCGAGCCGATCCCCTGGGCCACGCCGCCCTGGATCTGTCCGTCAACCACCAGCGGGTTGATAATGGTGCCACAGTCTTCGACCACAATCAGACGCAGCAGCCGGACGTAGCCGGTTTCGATGTCCACCTCGACTGTTGCCAGAACCGTGGCATTAGCGTGGGTCCAGGGCGGCGGGGTGTAGTGCGCAGTCGCTTCCAAACCCGGCTCTTCGTCTTCCGGCAGACCTGCGGGTGCCTGGACAACCAGCAGGTGGGCGATGTCCTGGAGGGGCATGAGCGCCAGGCCGTCCGTCTTGCGCCGGACCTGCCCCTCGGCCAGCTCAAGATCATCTTGTGGCACTTCGCTCAGACGTGATGCCGTGCGCAGAATTTTCTCCCGCAGCCGGCTCGACGCCTGAATAATGGCGCCGCCGCCGAGCACGGCACTGCGGCTGGCCCACGTCCCCCAGCCGTGCGGAACGGTGGTGGTATCTCCCTGGATCACTCTGACGTCAGCCACGGGCACGCCCAGCTCGTCCGCCGCAACCTGGGCAAACGTCGTCTCATGGCCCTGGCCGTGCGAGTGGGTACCGACCAGGACGGTGACCTTGCCGTTCGCGTCTATGCGTACGGTAGCCGATTCATAGCCACCCCAGGTGATGCCGACCGGCTCGAAACTGCGATAGCTGTAGGACGAACTCTCGACATAACAGCCCAGGCCAACACCGAGATAGCGTCCGTGCTGTCTCGCTTGTTGCTGCTCGGTCCGGAAAGCCGCGTAGTCGAGCATGCCCAGGGCCTTTTGCAGCGCCTCCCGGTGACTGCCGCTTTCAATCTCAACCCCGGTGATAACCTGATAGGGATGTTCCTCCTTGCGGATCATATTGCGCAGGCGCAACTCGGCCGGGTCGAGCCCCAATTTCTGTGCCCCCAGGTCGAGCAGGCGTTCCATGACCAGGATGCTGACCGGCAAGCCCACCCCACGATAGGCCCCACTCGTGGTCTTGTTGGTGACAACCGACAGGGCCTCGCAACGGAAGGCCGGGACCTTATACGGGCCTCCGGGGAAGGCCGAAGCCGCCATGCCGGCCTCCAGGGCGGAACCCCACGGATAGGCCGAGTAGGCACCCACGTCGCAGATAAAACGCCCCCTCACCCCCAGAATAGTTCCCTCCTTGGTCAGGGCGAGTTCGGCCTGCACGACTTGCTGCTTGGCCTGCAAGGTCGAGGCGGACAGGTTTTCGCGCCGGTCTTCGATCCATTTGACCGGGCGGCCGACATGCTTGGCCAGAAAGGTCAGCAGGACTTCCTCGGGATAGACATAGGCTTTGGGTCCAAACCCCCCGCCGACATCCGGGGCAATGACCCGAATATGGTGCTCGGGAAAGTCGAGCAGGCGGGCCAAGTGAGCCCGCATCAGATGCGGCACCTGGGTCGAGGACCACAGTGTCAGGGAGCCCAAGGCTGGCTCATAGTGGGCCAGACAGCCACGGGCTTCCATGGGCAGCGCCACATGCCGACCGGTCGCGAAGCGCTCGGCCACGATGCAGTCTGCCGTCTGAAATGCCTGGGCAATCGCGCCGGCCTCCATGTCTACCGACTGCATGAGATTGTCGCCCCATTCCGAATGGATGAGCGGGGCGTCCGGCTGCATGGCCTGGGTTATGTCGCGCACAACCTCCAGGGGCTCATACTCGACTGCCACCTGAGCCGCGGCATCCTCTGCCGTGTAGCGGTCCGCAGCCACGACGACCGCCACGGGTTCTCCCACGAAGCGAACCTTGTCCAGGGCTAATACGGACCAGTTACACGGCTTATGTTTCGGGGCCTTGGCCGGATCATACTCCACGCGGAGTGGACGGACCGCCTGGGTGATATCCGCCCCGGTCAAGACCGCCTCTACACCGGGATACGCTTGAGCGGCGCTGACATCGATCGTGAGTATCCGGGCATGGGCATAGGGGCTGCGGACAAAGGCGACTCCGAGGGTGCCGGGCAGATGGATATCATCGACATACTGGCTTTGACCCAACAGCACCCGCGGGTCTTCGACCCGTTTCACCTGGGCGCCAACCATTTTGCCCGTGCCGACCGTGGTCATTGGCTTCCCCCCGACTGTGTCAGTTCTCGCACCATCGCGCGTTTATATTTGGAGGTCAAGGCGAACGTCCTTAAGACGCTCTGCCTCCGGTTAGACCGCCCAGCCCGCGGACAATACCTCGGCCTGTTCCAGCACGGTCCGCGTCGCTCTTTCCTGTTTGTCGGGCGGGTAGCCGTGCTTACGCAGAATACGTTTGACCAGTCGGCGCAGGTTGGCGCGGACATTTTCGCGCAGTGTCCAGTCAATGGTAACATTGTCGCGCACGGTTCTCACCAACTCGCGGGCAATATCGCGCAGGGTCTCGTCGCCGAGCACCTGAACCGCACTGTCATTTGTTTCGAGCGCGTCGTAGAACGCGACCTCGTCTTCCGACAGGCCGAGTTTTTCGCCGCGGGCGCTTGCCTCGCGCAACTCCTGGGCGAGTTGAATCAGTTCTTCTATCACCTGCGCGGCTTCGACGGCCCGGTTCTGATAGCGACGCAGGGTGTGTTCCAGCATCTCGGCGAACGACCGCGCCTGGACAACGTTTCGTTTTCGGCGGACGGCGAGTTCGCCGTTCAACAATTTCTGCAACAGTTGCGAGTCGGCCAGGGTTTCGCCTGAGATCGTACGCCAGGGCTTGAACCACTCCCGCCCGGCGGTCAGCGTGCCGATACGTGCTTCGACCCCGTCCGAGACCAGCAGAGCCACGTTCATGCTGAACAGCGTCGGCAGTTCGGCCTTATAGGTCTGGAGTTGTTGCCAGGCGGTCCAGATGGTCGCGTCTTCGTCCGCCGGGTTCTTGAGTTCGATCACCCCGAGCGGCAGGCCGTTGACGAACAGCACCACATCAGGCCGGCGCTCGTGTTTGTTCTCAACGACAGTAAACTGATTGACCGCCAGCCAGGCGTTATTGGTGGGCGTGTCAAAGTCGATTACCCGCGCTTGCGCGCCGCATACTGACCCATCATCTGTACGATACTCCACCGTCACACCATCCACGAGCATGCGGTGAAAGGCACGGTTGCGGGCTTCGAGCGTCGGCCCTTCCAAGTGGGTCAGCTTCCGCAAAGCGCCGTCCAGGGCTTCGGTCGGCAGGGTGGGGTTGAGTCGGGCGAGCGCATCGCGCAACCGCCGTTCCAGCACCACCGCTCCGTAGTCTCCGCGCTCTGCGCCCGGCGTATCGGGCGCGATGGCGGGGCCGTGGGCGACGTTCCAGCCGAGGCTTTCGAGCCAAGTCAGGGCAGCGTCTTCGACGGTGGATTCGGTGAGGGTGGTCATGAGAATTCCCAGGGGTTGATAACCGTGACGCCCAAGGAGTCGAAATCCCTGACGTTGCGGGTTGCGACGGCTAGGTCATGGGTTTTCGCCGTCCCCGCAATAAGCGCATCGCCCAAATCCAGCGTACGTCCGGAACGTTGCGCTTGTGCCCGAAATCGGGCCGCCCACTCTGCCCCTACCCTCTCCACGGGCAGGATGTGATCCTCGTATTCAGCTATGAACCCCAGCAGACCATCTTGCAGACTGGCCCGCCGTTGTCCGTGTGCCATGCGCTGCAACCCATATTCCAGCTCATGTATCACAATCGACGAGAGCCATAGGTCGTCGTGTTCCATGAGGAACGCGACGACGCGTAAGTGCGGAGTGCTGCGTACTACCTCCGAGACCACGTTAGTATCCAGGAGATAGCCACTCATTCGTCTTCCTCGTCGACAAACGGGATTTTCCGATTTGAACTGCGGTCCGGGATCTCGAGTTCCATCCCGCGCGGCATGTTTTCGACCAACCACTGGCCAAGGGGTTTACGAGGTACGGTTTTCGCGTACCACGTGTCAGCGGGCACGACGACACATGGCCGCCGGGTTCCGATAGTTTGCGGCCCTTCTACTTCGGCCAGCCGCAAAATTTCCGACAGGTGGGTCTTAGCTTCGGCAACGGTCCATACACGCTGGGGTTTGGACATTTCCATGGTCACACCTCCGGCGGTCAAACGATACTGGTCTAGTATAGACCATGTTGGACGGTGTTTCGACGGTGGATTCAGTGGAGGGGGTCACGGTAGCCAAACCAGAAAGCCGCACTGTACCAAAAACAGCGAGATAAGGAGAATGATATGGAGGACAACAAAAGCTATTGGAATCCACTTTTCTATACGAGTGACGGCACTATAGGATGTCCCGCGCCCCTCTCCGGCCAACTGCCACTCATAGGCATACAGCGCAACTGGCAGATGTTCTTCAAGTTCGTGGATTATCTTGAATTTGACAGTATTCAGATCACTGTGAGACTTGATGATCTGGTACCAAAGCCAAGAGACCAGGATGCCGAGTATTGGAACCAGTATCGCCCAATAGCTCTGACCGAACCCATCAGATTGAATGCCGTAGAGAGTAACGAGCGCGATATTTAGTGTGAGGAGATAGCGACTCGAAGCGACTCGGCGCGCACTGACATTCTCGGCGGACTGGACATATATCTTATATTGCTCAAGAAGGTCCGTACCGAAGGAACCACCATACGTCTCTTTCGTGTGATGAACCAGACGCTCATTGGACTGCTGGGACATTAGGATATCTTTCTCCGTTAATCAGCCGTCCCAGGTGTTTCCATTTCCATTTGTAAATCTCGTCATCATGGCGCGCCGACCTTGGCTTTTTACAGGTCTTGCGTCTCCGACCTTTCAGCAAGAAGTACGGCTTTTTCTCCTCATGGACGATAGTGACCTCTGCCGCCACTCCATCCGCATCATGCGTATGTTCTCCGCAGATGACGATAATAAGGTCGGCCTTGCGTATCAACTCTCGGGCTTTCTGTTTCCACTTTTCGTTTATAGGTTCCTTTAATGACCAATCTGTAATGTTGAATGGCGACTCCGAGCGCTTTGCCTGACTAACCAAAGACCCCGGCAGGTCCTTATCATGGTCGAAGTCAAAACTGATGAATGCACGTTTCATTGCCATTACTTAATCTCCTTCTCGGTGAAAACTTTGTACCCGCACCTCCCCTGACACCAGCTTGGGCAACAGCGTGTCACGCAAGGCGGCAAGGGCGCGGGTCTCTTCCTCTAGCCGATGGCGACGAGCGAAAAGCGTCTCAGCATAATCGTTAAAACTTGTGATCGCCTTGTCATCAGGGATAAGCTGCTTATTCATATAGGCCAGACTGCGGTTCAAGCCAGGCACCGCTGAATCAGCGGAGAGGTTTGCGAGTCCCTGTCTTTCCAGGGCGTAGAATAAAAAATGCAATTTATGTTTGCTCTCTTTAGGTACGACATAGAACGTCGTGTCGATGGGAAAGAAATCACTCTGCACCCATGTGATTACTCCGGGATTCCCTTTCCGTCCGACAATAACCCCTGGTCCCGTTACCAACTTTTTATCGTGCCAACCAACTTGGCCGTTTGAGCCATACACAGGAATGGCTCCGCATTCCAAAAGCGCAGGACCCCGTATCCCTTTTTCTGTAAAAACTCGTCTCGTCGAGCATCGGAGGCTGTCTGCTCCGCATGTTGGCCACCGTCCAGTTCGATGAGCAGCTTTTCGGACAGGCAGGAAAAGTCGGCAATATACGGGCCGATGGGCTGCTGGCGGCGGAATTTGTAGCCGCCGAGTTGTTTGTTGCGCAGGTAGTGCCAGAGCAGGCCCTCGGCGTTGGTTTGATTTTGGCGCAGGGCTTGGGCTTTTTGGAGGGTTTGCGGGGAGTAGAGGCGTCTGATTTCCCCCCACCGGCGCGCCTGCGGGCTGTCGCCCTTGGCTTGCCGACTCCCCCTCAAGGGGGGAGTGATTTGGGCGGCGGCGTGGCGCTTGAGGGCGGCTTTGGCATGAATGGGGTCGAAGTCTATGAACCAACTCTTGAAGAGCGCCCGCGCCATCTCTTCGAGTGTTTCGTTCATGCGGCGGTTGAGTTCGATTTTGTCGTCCAGGGTGCCGAGGATGTGGGCGATGGCGCGTTGTTCGGGGAGGGGCGGCAAGGTAAGGTGCATGCTGCGCTGATCCCGAAGGCTCACGTATTCAGCCATGTCCGTTTGCCCGGAAACACCCTTGAATTGAACAAAGAACTCGCGCCCGGACATCCAATAAAAAAGGAAACGAGGGTCAATCAAGCTGGGGTCGCGTGACCTCCAGAAACACAATTGCGGGGAATAAACAAAACGGGGAGTATCTTCTCGGACAAAGGCAAAGCCTCCTACGGTTCCTTTTGAAGTGAAAACAACGTCGCCCGATTCGCTGATTTTGTTTCCTATCCGCTCAAGGTTTTCCTCCGGGAATCGGTCGGCGTCAGCGAATTGAAAGCCATCCTTGATATTTCCCGCACGCGCGAACGGCAAGCCCGAAGGGGCGAATTCATTGTTCTTGGCTCGGTATCCGTCACCTATCTCAAGTGCGCCGGCCTTGATGAGTGCACTCACCCCGTACCTTCGCCGCTCACCTCCAGCACTTTCCCCCATGAATCTCGCCCTATGTATTCGTCCGTCACTCTGCGTCAATTCGACGCTCGATGAAACACCAAAGCGTCCACGATAGCACCGGTATTCGGTGCTCCCTTGCGAAGAAAATCCGGCTCCTCATGCTGTCCAGATACGCCATCTGTCGTGATGAGATCATCGCCACAGGGACGCTTACAGGGATACGCCGGTAAGCGCTCATAGCATGAGCAAAAACAGTGAGATATGCAGGTAGTGCTGGATATCTGGAAGACTGAGAGTATAATGCCCGGACTTATCCGGCATTTCAGCTCAGCATCGTTTGGGGTTGTTCATGGGCTATCGCATTGCCATCGACGTTGGCGGCACGTTTACCGATGTTGTTGTCGCTGACAACATGGGGCGCATGACGATCGGGAAGGGCCTCACGACCCGAGAGCGGATCTTTCACGGTGTGGAGCAGGGCCTTACGGTCGCGGCCCGGCAGCTTGGTGAGCCTGACGTGCCCACCCTTCTCAGCCAGGCCGACCTCTTTATCTATGGAACGACCACAGCGACGAACGCCGTGGTCGAGGGGAAGACCGGCAAGACTGCATTTCTGACAACCGAAGGCTTTCCTGACATCCTGGTGCTGCGCGAGGGCGGCAAGACCAACGCCTATGACTTCACCGCACCCTACCCGGAACCCTATGTCCCGCGGCGTCTCACCTTTGAGATACGGGAGCGGGTGAATGCGGAGGGAGAGGTTGTTGTCCCGCTCGATGTGGAGCACGCGCGCAGTGTTCTCAAGCGCCTCCGGGCGCATCACATTGAGGCGATTGGTGTCTGTCTGGTTTGGTCCATTGTCAACCCGGCCCACGAGGCGATTCTGGGTGGGTTGATTGAGGAGGAACTGCCCGGGGTTGCCTACACGCTCTCATCCCGGCTCAATCCGATTATTCGTGAATATCGTCGGGCATCGGCAACCGTCATCGATGCCTCACTCAAACCGCTCATGCAGCACCATCTGCGTGAGATTGCCCAGGATGTGAGTAGCGCCGGCTTTCGTGGCGAGATTCTCGGCGCAACATCGTCCGGTGGCGTCATGCCTATTCAGGAGCTGGCGGAGCGTCCTATTAATACTATCCGCTCGGGTCCCGCGCTCGCGCCGGTGGCGGCGCTGCATTACGCGCAGGCTGAGGTTGGCAGCCGTGATGTCATCACGTGTGATACGGGTGGGACGAGCTTCGACGTCAGTCTGGTGCGGGATAGCCTGATAAAGGCTACGCGTGAAACCTGGCTCGGTGGTCAGTGGGTTGGACACATGACCGGCCTCTCGTCCGTTGATGTCCGGAGCATTGGCGCAGGCGGCGGCTCGATCGCCTGGATCGACCCTGGTGGTCTGCTCCGTATCGGCCCCCACAGTGCAGGCGCTGAGCCCGGTCCGGCCTGCTACGGACGGGGAGGAACACGGCCGACGGTCACGGATGCGGCCCTGGCGCTTGGCTACTTGAACCCCGCCTACTTCCTGGGAGGACAGATGCAGCTGGATACGGAGGCCGCGTGGCGAGCCGTTGGCACCATTGCCGAGCCGCTGGAGCAGACGATCGACCAAGCCGCACAGGCTATTCTGACCATTGCCGGTGAGGCCATGGTGCAGGCGATCCAGGAGATCTCGGTGAACGAAGGTATTGACCCGCGCGAGACACTGCTTGTCGCTGGGGGAGGAGCCGCCGGACTGAACATTGTTGCTATTGCCCAAGCCCTGGGCTGTCCTCAGGTGCTCATCCCCCGGACCGCGAGTGCGCTCAGCGCCTGTGGCGCACAGTACTCGGACATTGTCGCTGAGTTCAGTCTGAGTAGACTGGCTGTGACGGACGATTTCGCCTACACCGAGGTGAATGAGGCCTTACAGTCCCTGCACGCCGAAATGGATACACTTGAGTCGGAGCTGCGGGCGCGGGGCCTCCACAATTTTAAGCGGGACTTCTTTGTTGAAGCCCGCTACCCCACTCAGGTCTGGGAACTCGAGATTCCCTTGGAAAAGGACCGCTTTGATGGGCCGCCCGACGTTGCAGCCCTGGTCCAGGGCTTCCATCGGGTGCACGAGCGAGTTTTTGCCGTCAGGGAAGCAGGGGCCGAGGTCGAGTGCCTGTACTGGAAGGGACGTTTGAGCGGGCTCCTGGATCGGATGCAACCAGACCGCCCGCCTGCGCAGGATGCACCGCGCGGGGCAATGCCACATGCGCACCGGAGTGTGCATTTCGCAGGCCAGGGTCGCACTGATACTCCGCTGTACTTGGGATCAGCGCTTGAGCCCGGCATGCAGCTCCACGGACCAGCCATCATCGAGGAGCCAACGACGACGATCGTGCTCTACCCACACAGCGTCGCCCAGGTGGCGCCGCTTAATAACTATCTCATCAGCATACCCTGATTGACGTATGAGAAAGGCAGTACGGATGGCAGCGCAGACACACAGTCGAGAGGTGCAGCAGACAACGCTTGATCCGACCTTGCTCGCCGTACTGGCAAATCGGTTTGAAGCGATCGTGCGTGAGATGACCCAAACCCTGCTCCGGGCCGGCCGCTCAGCCGCGATCAGTATTGCGCGTGATTTTTCGTGCTCAATCACAACCAGTGTGACTGGCCGGCACGAGCTCCTGGCCGCAGCAGAAGGGTTGCCGGCTCATATCTACGGCTCTCATCTTCAGGCCCGGGCCATGTGCGAGCTGCATCCCGATCTTGCCGAGGGCGATGCTTTTTTGCATAACGATCCATACTTGGGGAACTCCCATCCCGCAGATCACACCATCCTCGTACCGGTTTTCTGCGAGGGGCAGCATCTGTTCACGGCGGTTGCCAAGGCCCACCTGTCCGATATCGGCAACGCTTTGCCTACCTCGTATATGCCGGCTGCGCGCGACGTATACGAAGAGGGTGCCTTGCTCTTCCCCTGCGTCTGCGTGCAACGTGCTTACACAGATGTCGACGACATTATCCGCTTGTGTCGCCGGCGTATCCGCGTTCCCGAGCAGTGGTATGGTGACTATCTGGCGATGTTAGGCGCAGCCCGGGTTGGGGAGCGGAAGATTCAGGACCTTGTTGCAAAGTACGGCTCCGAGACGATCAGGACGTTCGTTCACGAGTGGTTGGATTATTCGGAACGTCGGATGATCCACGCCATCCGGCAGCTGCCAGGTGGCGACGTGATCGGGACTGGTCGGCACGACCCGTTTCCGGGTCTGCCCGATGGCCTGCCGCTCAAGGTCGAAATTACCATCGATACACAGGATGGTCGGATTGCAGTCGATCTCCGCGACAACCCGGACAACGTTGCCGGCGGGGCGAACTCGTCGGAGGCCTGTTCGATATCGAGCGTCATGCAGGGCATCTTTAGCGCGTTGGACCCTGACGTACCCCATAATGCCGGCAGCTTCCGGCGTATACACGTCAAGCTGCGAGAAGGGTGTGTGGTCGGTATTCCGCGCTTTCCGCATTCGTGTTCACTCGCGACCACGAATCCGGCTAACCGGCTGGTGGGCATCACCCAGTCGGCCTTTGCCGAACTCGGTGAGGGCTGGGGCACTGCGGAAGGCGGGGTTGCCCAAAACGCGGGCTATGCAGTTATCTCGGGTACGGACACGCGGCGCAACGGTGCCGCCTACGTCAACCAGCTCATCCTGGGGGGCAATGGCGGGCCAGCTTCTCCTGTGTGCGACGGCTGGGTGACCTACGGTATTGCCGTCATCTCGGGCCTCTTGTACCGGGACAGCGTTGAGATCGACGAACAGAAGTACCCGTTGTTCGTCAAGTCTGAAAAATTAGCCCAGGACAGTGGTGGACCGGGGCGGTTTCGGGGCGCGCCTGCGATTGAAGCGGAATACGGTCCGAAAGGCGATCCGGTGACCTGTACCTTTCCTATGGAAGGCTACGAGACGCCGGCCCAAGGGGTGCGGGGCGGTCAGGCGGGCAGTAAGGCCTGGGCAACGAAGATCGACCGGGACGGGAACGAGATTCCGTTGCCGAACATCTTTACTGGAGACCTGCTGCCTGGTGAGCTCATACGCTACCGGGACTGTGGCGGCGGCGGTTATGGTCCGCCGACCGAGCGTAATCCGGAAGATGTTCGTCGTGACGTCCTTGAACGCTGGGTGTCGGTCGAGCAGGCCCGAGCCGCGTATGGAGTTGTCCTGACCGGTAGTATCGAGGACGAAACGCTCGCTATCGACCAAGAGGCCACGCGAGAGCTACGCAAGCAGCTCGGCAAGTAACGGGAGCAGGGGCGGCTTCCTGCCCAGCCTAGACCTGTAAGCCTCGGTGAGCCGGCGTTCGTCACTCTGGGCGTGGCTGGGCTGACCCGGAACTCCCGCCGGAAGACGGCATCCTTGACATAGTAAGGTAAATAGCATAGATTTCTGACATATGTACCAAGAGACATCCGAACGTATGGATGTGATCCAATGACTGGAATCGCCGACAAGATCAGGCAGAGGGTGTCCGCCCACGATAGCGGAAGCTGGGTGTGCACGCCCAGAGACTTCCTGGACCTCGGCAGCCGCGAGGCCATCGACCAGGCTTTGTCTCGTCTCGTCAAGGCGGGACGGCTGCGCCGAGTGGGCCACGGCTTGTACGACATGCCCCGGATCAGCAACGTGCTGAATCGGCCAGCGCCTGTCGATCTGGATGCCGTCATTGCAGCGCTGGCACGACGGGACGGTGTGCGGATCATGCCGGATGGCTTGGTAGCCGCGAATCAGCTGGGCCTCACCAACGCAGTGCCCGCGAAGGTCAGCTACGTGACGGACGGCCACTCGAGGACGCTCAAGATCGACGGAAGGACTGTCCGGTTCCGGCATGCGGGTCCGAGCGTCATGCAGTGGGCGGGAAGACCCGCCGCGCCGGTAGTTCAGGCCCTGCGTTGGCTGGGTCCCCGCGCGGCTGCGGACGGAGAGGTCGTCTCGACGCTGAATCGTCATCTTCCCGACGACGTGAAGCTCGACTTGTTGCACAACAGCCGGGGTCTGCCCGGTTGGGCATTGCCGCTAGCGCGCAGCATAGCGAGTGATCAGGCCGCTGCTGTATGACCGGTGGCTTTGAATCGTTCCTTGCCCTGCCAGAGCAGGACAGGCGCGATGTCTTCGAAGCGGCGGCAGCCCGCCTCGATACGTTGCCGGGCTATGTTGAGAAGGACTTCTGGGTCTGCCTGGTGCTCGACGCGCTGTTCAACCGCCGGCCGGAGGAGCATCCGAAGCTACTCTTCAAGGGCGGGACGTCGCTGTCCAAGGCCTTCGGGCTCATCAAACGCTTTTCGGAGGACATCGATCTCGTGGTGTTCCGCGACGGTCTGGGCTTCGAAGGGGAGCGCGACCCGACCGCAGCGAGCCACCTGTCGAACAAGAAACGGGCCGCGCTGTTCAAGGAACTCGGGGCGGCGTGCAGCGGATACATTCGTGGAGACCTGCGGACCGTTCTGGCGAGTCGGATCGAGGAACTCTCCACCGGCTGTCAGGTTGTTCCGGATGAGGGCGATGTTGATGGACAGACGCTCTCCATCGAGTACCCCACCTTCTATCCCAGCGGTAGCGTCACGTATGTGGCCCCACGAGTGAAGATCGAGGCGGGAGCCAAGTCGGCGCTTGACCCCCGCGTACACTGCACGCTTACACCTTACATCGCCGATGAGCTTCCGAACTGGTCGTTCGCCTCGGCGGGCATTCGAGTGATCGCGCCCGAGCGCACCTATTGGGAGAAGCTGCTGATCCTGCATGGCGCACATTGCGGATACCGGGATGACGGACGTCTGCCGGTTGATAAGGACCGCGTTTCGCGTCACTACTACGATGTCGCGGTGATCACGGCGACGGAAGTCGGCCAGTCGGCTTTGGTCGACACCGACCTGCTGGATGCGGTTCGGAACCACAACCTTGTCGCGTTCCGGCAGGCCTGGAAACGGTTCGAAGAAGCGGTTCCCGGATCGGTGCGACTGGTTCCTCAAGCGGAACTGCGCACGGTGATCGAACAAGACTACCGAGCTATGCAGGGCATGATCCTCGGTGAGGCCCCGGACTTCGGATGGGTCACGGATCAGCTTCGACAGGCCGAAGCTGTGATAAACGGAACCTGAACATGGCCGCAGTGAGCGTCGAATTCGATTCCGGAGGGTGGTACATCACATTGACTGACCAATTCCATGCGGCCGCCTTTTGTCGACTCGTCTTCTGCGCGCATGCTGTGCGCGTGCGGCCTGATCGACGGGAGGATGCCTGATGGACGTCTTCCCTCCGCTCACCAATTGCGCCAGCTAAATCCGCTTCAGCCAGTTCTGGATGTTCCGACCTGATGATCCTGGCGGTGGCCGAACGGTCTGGAGCCCAGCCGCTGTACACCTTCGATCAGAAGGCCGCACGGCTTGAAGGTGTGTCGCTGCTGTAGCGTCCACGCTAGTTTTGGAGGACACCGATGAAGCCGTTCATTCTAACTCTTGGACTTCTCGCTATCTTGTCGAGAGTCGCCTATGCCCAAGAATATCCTGACGTCCCCCTCGAGAAATTGCTGTCCAAATCCCTACAAACATAAATGGGACTTCAGAAGCTTACCTCCGACGAGCGTGACAAGATTCGCATCCAGTTAATAGAAATGTATTTGAAGGGAGTTGAAGAAGGTAGGAAGCAAGTATCTACAGTTGGTAGCCTTCCGAGAGTCATAGAAAGCAAGATTGATGGTGAATTTGAAGGATGGGAGGGCGAGACACTTATCAAGCTGATTAACGGCCAGATTTGGCAACAATCAGAATACCATTACCACTATCACTACGCGTACATGCCAGAGGTAGTCATCTATCGATCTAGTGTGGGATACAAGATGTTGGTTGAGGGGGTCGATAAGCCTGTGGGTGTCATACAGCTCAAATAACGAGATAGCACGAAGCGTACAGTCAGTTCATCTCGGTAAGCCAATACGCTGTCACTACGAGGCAGTATTGGTCCTCGGAGGGGTCATAAAATGAGACGTATATTCACGTGTTCCGCCGAGCGCGGATGCCAGGTGACATGGCGTGCCCTCGCGATTGGCTGCTTCGACGCGCTACACGGAGTGCATACCAAATCATTTTAGGACTCTAGAATGCAGAGAACAGATCAGGCTGAAAGATTTCTTGAGCGGCTGGCGAGTGTGCCACTGACGTGGGAGAATGTCTTTCGAAGTCCTCAGTACACAGTCAATTCAGACAAGGAGGTCGTTGACCTGCTGCTCGCTCTGAGAGACAGGGGAATTCTTGTTTCGATGAAATGTCAGCAGGACCCTAAAACAAGGACTGGTGACACACTCGTGCGGTGGGTTCAGAAGAGCACGAAAGCCGCACTGAGGCAGGTGGGGGGCGGTATCAGGACATTCAAGACACGAGAGTTTTGGTGCAGCCACCAGAGACGGGGACAGGTCTCTTTCAAGCCCAACCAAATCGAGCCCGTCCGAGCAGTCGTCATTGTCGAAACGCTCGAGGCAGTAGCTCTCAATCAGGACATACCACTCGAGGTCGATTCGGTTCCCATTTCCTACCTCTCCGTAAACGACTTCTTGAACATTCTGATTGAACTAAGGACGATCAATGATCTCATCCTATATCTGGAAGCACGCAATGCAATCTGCTCTCGGCTGCAACGAACTGTCGGCATAGAGAAACATATCTTTGAGTTCTATGTTCTCTACGGAGGATCTCCCTGTGAGGTCGCTTCACTTCAGGACATCCTCGAAGAGATTGGCGAGCATAAGACCGAGGTCAAGAGTTTAATTAGAAAGAGGAAAATCGCGAACTTGCAGGCTAAACCAATCGAACATTTGTCTGACCGTCTATCCACAAGGCTTGAGTCGTATGAAGATGGACTGGATGAGGAGTTGGTTCGTCTGTTCGACCCGGCTCTGAAGAGAAGCAACTATCTTATGATTCAAGATGAGCTGTGTGACCTCGTCCTAGATGAGAGGCGAAAGCTCGGGGCATCGCTATCTGGTGCGGTTGAGAAGGTCAAGGAAGAAGATTCAAACGAACCGATGGTCTATCAGGCGGCTTACTTGGATTCGAAGCCAGATTTTCTGTATGTCCTTTCGTCCTCCAAAGGATTCTCTAGGAACGAGGTGATCAAGCGGTGCTGTGAACTCCTTCAGGGTGGTCTAGCCTACTATGGAAAGACTCGGGGTTTGGCAGTGAATTACACCCAGAATCTTGAGAGCTACGAGGCCGTGATGATCAATTCTTTCAAGGAAACTCCGGAGTCCATGCGGTTGGGAAAAGAATGCTTCTCTAATCTGAAAATGTCCGATATCCCAATGGAGAAGGTTTAGGCGCGAGGGGAGATGTCGGTCCGTACAGGCTGGTGGCGCGGGAGTAGTGCGCTACGAGTGCGGCGTCTCAAGTGCTGGACACGGTCGATGAACCAGGGAGAGAAACAATGAGCACAAAGAAGATCCTGAACACCTCGTTCTGGTCGCGGCCAGGCGAGTTCGGGCCCTGGGCGCAGGCGATCCAGGTGCCTGCGGGGCACGACCTTGTTTTTACAACGGGCATGACTGCGCGCGACGAAAACGGGAATACGGTCGCCCCCGGCGATGTGAAGGCGCAAACACGGCGCATCTTTGAGCAGATGCGGGCGATTTTTGCCGAGGCCGGCGCGACCTTGAACGACGTCGTCAAAATGACGGTCTATATTCAAGACATGGACGATGTGTTGGCCATCCAAGAGGTCCGGAACGAGTATTGGCCGAGTGAGCCGCCGGTCTCGGCCACGGTCCAAGTGGCCCGGCTTGTCTCGGATGAGGTCCGGATCGAAGTTGAGGCAATAGCTGTCGTCCCCTAGGGGGGACATATAAGGTCGCATAGGGTTTTTGCATTTCTCTTTATTTCAGCTAAGGATTATTCGAGACGCACTCATGGGCTATCGCATTGGAATCGACGTTGGCGGGACTTTTACCGATTTTGTTGCGGTCAATACCGACCAGCAGATGTATAGCGGGAAGACGCCGACGATTGCCACTGATGAAGCGGCCAGTGTCTTTGGTGGGCTGGAGCAGATTGCGGCCCATTTTGGCATCTCCCTTCAGACGCTCCTGGCCGAGACTGACCCTATTGTCCTTGGCACGACCGTTGTGACGAACACCATGCTGGAGTTTGCCGGCGCAAACATCGGCCTGATCACCACCAAGGGATTTCGAGACGTTATTGAGCTGCGCCGCGGGTATAAGGAAAGCCTGTTCGATATCCGGTTGCCGCCGCCCCATCCCATTGTTGAGCGCGGGAAACGGCTGGGTGTGACCGAGCGCATTGACGCCAGCGGTCAGATTGTCACGCCGCTGGATGAGCCGGAAGTGTACACCGCGCTGGAGCGCCTGCGCGGGGTTGGGGTAGAGGCCATTGCCGTGTGTCTCCTGTTCAGCTTTGTGAACCCTGTTCACGAGCGGCGCGTGCGCGACATTATCCACGAGGTCGATCCGGCCCTGTTTGTCACGCTGTCCTCGGACGTACTGCCCCAGGTACGGGAGTTCGAACGGGTCAGCACCACGGTCGTGAACGCCTATACCAGCCCGAAACTGCGCGCCTACCTGGAACAGCTGTCCGTCAGGCTCGAAGCCCAGGGGTTCCGGGGTGGGCTCTTCCTGATGCAGTCCAACGGTGGGATGATGGATATCGGCTTTGCGCGCGAGCACGGCGTGGATGCCGTCTTGTCCGGTCCTTCGGGCGGTGTGGTGGCGGCGACGTTCTTAGGTGAGCAGTCCGGTTATAAAAATATCATCACGGCCGATATGGGCGGCACGAGTTACGACGTCTGTCTGATTAAGGATTCCGCCCCGGAGGTTGGTGTGGACAACTGGATCAGCCGCTATCGGGTCGCCATCCCGCTGATCGATATTCATACCATTGGGGCCGGCGGCGGCTCGATCGCCTGGCTCGACGACGCCGGGGCACTCCGGGTCGGACCGCGCTCGGCTGGCGCCCAGCCTGGGCCGGCCTGCTATGGCCGGGGCGGAACCGAGCCCACGGTGACGGACGCCGATCTTGTCCTGGGCTATCTCGACTCGGGCTCTTTTCTGGATGGACAGATGGAGCTTGATCGACACGCCGCCCACCAGGCGATCCAGCATCATATTGCCGAGCCCATGAATATCAGCGTGGAAGAAGCGGCCAGCGGGATTTTTGACATTGCAAACAACAGCATGATTAACGCCATCCGCTATGTATCGGTTGCCCGGGGGCGGGACCCGCGAGATTTTGCGCTGTTGGCCTTTGGGGGAGCCGGGCCGGTCCACGCGGGAACGCAAGTCCGCGACCTTGGCATCCGCACCATTCTGGTCCCGAAAAATGCTTCAGTCTTATCCGCGCTGGGAAACCTCATCGCTAACTTCAAAGTCTCCAAGGTGCAATCGTTTATCGCCAAGTCCGACCGCGTTGACTTGGAGGAGCTGAATGGCGTTTTGGCGCGTCTGCACCAGGAGGCCGAGGCGCTGTTAGGCGACCGCTCCCGCATCCGCGAAATGCTGGTCCACCGTTTCCTCGATATTCGCTACGAGGGTCAGGTCCAGGAAGTGATCGTGCCCATCCAGGCACGGACGCGTCGGCTGAGCGAGGTCAGTCTGTCGCAAACCCTGGAGGAGTTCCACGAACTGCACGAGCAGATCTATAAATTTCAGCGGCCCGAACAGTCGGTGGAGATCGTCAGCGTACGCCTGGACATGATCGGAGTGCGTGCGCCGCTGCACTTTGAAAGCCATCCGTTTGAAGACGAGGATGCCGGCCATGCGCGCAAAGGCCGTCGCCCGGTGTACTTCGAGCCGTACGGCTTTGTGGAAACGGATATTTACGATGGAGAGCGGGTCCGGCCCGGCAACCTGATCACCGGCCCGGCGATTATTGAGGAAGCAAACACGAGTGTGGTCATTTATCCGAACCAAGAGGCCATGCTCGATCAGTTTCTGACCTATGTCATTCAGGTCGCCAAATAAGCCCTATGGACCAGAGACCGAAATTAAGCCCTGTCAAACGCGAAATCCTACGTCATAATCTGCGGGCGATTGTGGACGACATGAGCATCGCCCTGGAGCATAACAGTCCGTCCGAGACGGTCAGTGAAGCCCGCGACTACGCGGTGGCCTTCACTAATGCGAGTGGTGAGGTGGTGGTTGCCGAAAACCCGTTTCACATCCCCTCCCTGGCGCTCACCGCGCAGGCTATTCTCGATTATTACGAGTTCAATCTGCGGGCCGGCGACCTGGTGGTGACCAACGATCCGTATCGGGGCGGGACGCAGACCCAGGACCTGACGGTCTTTGCGCCGGTCTACGCCACCGAGGAACTGGTGGGCTGTCTCCTCGTCCGGGTCCATATGCCGGACTTCGGCGGTCAGATTGTGGGCGGCTATAATCCGCCGGCCTTGGAAGTATGGGCCGAAGGGGTGCGTATTATTCCGATCAAACTTGCTCGCTTTGGCCGGCTGGACAGAGATATCCATCAGACGGTTCTGCTCAACAGCCGGGTGCCGGACCAGACCCGGGGTTTGCTGGACGCCATGCTGGCGACCCTGGCGCTGGGGCAGGAGCGCGTCCAGCGGATGCTGGCCCGGTACGGCTTCGAGCCTTTTGTCGAAGGGCTGGAATACGCGCTGGACTATTCGGAAGCGGCGACCCGGACGTTGATCCGCGACTGGTCGCCGGGCGTTTTCCACGGTCAGGCCACACTCGGCCATGACTGTGCCGAGCGCTCGCCGGTTGTCCGCTGTCAACTGGAAGTGCGGGACGGACAGGTGACGCTTGATTTTTCCGGCTCGGATGCCCAAAGCCCCTCGTTCATGAATAGCGCCTGGGGTGCAAGCTGCGGGAGTGCCCTGCTACCGCTGATCAGTCTGCTGGGGGACGATCTGCCCATGAATTCCGGGGTCCTGCGCGTCGTTCGGTTCCAGGCTACAGAAGGCTCGCTCGTCCGACCGGCTTACCCCGCGGCAGTCGGCTGGGGCCAGGCTCACCCAGGCAGTGAGATTATCAACGCGGTTTCGGGAGCACTGAGCGCGTGTACGGATCAGCCTTTACCCCGTATGCCCACCCAGGCGTTCGTGCGTTGTTGTTTTGCCAAGTACCGAATTTTTTCGCTTGACGCTCTGATCTATCCTGGGGCGGCGAGTGTGGACGGGGTCAACGGCTGGGGTCCCCCCGGTTATTCAGCCCGGCGTAAGCTGCCGTCGGTCGAAAAATGCGAGATCGCGTTTCCCGAAATATCTATCGAACGTTTGGAAATCGTTTCTGATGGGCGAGCCGCTGAGGACGGGCACGGCGCACCGGCTTCCGAAGTCAGGGTTGCGCTTCGCCAACCAGCCTCGGTGACAGCCTGTCTCAATGGACCGCCCGATGAGAAAAGTCTGGAGAGGAGGCCGGTCTTCAGTATCCAGACGGAAGACGCGGAGCTCTCCGTTGATACCTTCTGCGCCGACCGGCGCCTTGCGAGTGGGGTGCTGACCTTGCGCACGGCCGGGGGAGGACACACCAGCCGTGCGCAAGCGGAAGCCCAAGACAAAGGGCGCCGCTGCTCGCAGACGTTAACCGACGAGTGAATATGCGTCAGACAGGAGCAAGCTCATGATTACCCCAATCACCGCGGAAATCATCCGGGAATATTTCGAGTCGGTTGCCGAAGAAATAATCAAGACCATGGTCAGGGCTTCGGTCTCGCCTATTTTTAACGAAGCCCACGATTGTTCGGCCGGCGTGTTCTCCTACGACGGTAAACAGGTCGGGCTGGTTTCTCGGGGAGATGCTGTGCCGGTGCATATTTATGCCTGCCTGACCTCGGTCGAGGCCTGTATTCGGTTCTTCCGCGGTGACCTGAACGACGGCGATGTGATTCTGGCCTGTGACCCGTTCTTTGGCGGGACGCATATCGGCGACTACACCATCATCCTGCCCGTTTTCTGCAATAACAAACCGGTTTTCTTTGCCTCGGTACGCGCCCATATGCTGGATGTCGGTGGCCCGGTGCCGGGTGGACTCAACGCCGAGGCCGAGGAAGTCTGGCAGGAAGGCTTTCGCTTTCCTCCGGTCAAGGTGTTTGAAAAGGGCGAACGGCGGCGAGACGTCTGGGATCTGCTGAAGGCAAACAACCGCTTACCCGATATTGCCATCGCAGACATTAACGCCATGATCGGTGCCTGCAAAATAGGCGAGGAACGTATTCGGGCGGTGGTCGATAAATACGGGCTGGCGACCGTTCAGGAGGGCGTCCAGTACACCTTCGACTACAGCGAGAAGAAGTTCCGCAATGCCATCGCCCAGTGGCCCACGGGCGCCTATACTGGTCGCAGCCTCTTAGACCAGGACTTTCGCGGCAACGAGAACATCAATGTGGATGTCTGCATTGAAGTGAAAGAGGGTGAGGTGGTCGTGGATTTCAGTGGCTCCCACGCCCAGAGCCCGGGGGTTATTAACAGCGTCGTGGGGAATACTATTTCCTACGTCTACGGTTGCTTTTCCGCGGTATGTCCGGAAGTGCCAATTAATTCAGGATTTTTCCGGCCCATTCGGGTCGTCCTGCCGGAGGGCTCGGTGGTGAATCCCGACCCGCCGGCTGCGGCCGGGTATGCCACCATCTGCATCGGCTGCACGATCGGCGAAGCGGTCATGCAGGCGCTGGGAAAGATTGTGCCCGAACGGGTCGGCACCACCAGCATAGACCTGAGCATGCTCTGGACGCACGGCGAGGACCCCCGCACCAAGAATTTCTTCATCAGCTATGACTATCACGCCTCGCCAGTCAGCTCCGGAGGAACGTATGGGGTCGATGGCTGGGGCGGCTGGTCGGCGCTGTTCTGCGCCCTCCAACTGGCTTCGGTCGAAATGACCGAGATCCAGTATCCCTTTCTGTATTTGGAGGGGGAGTATTCCACGGACTCGGCCGCGGCGGGCCAGTGGCGCGGCGCTCCGTCCTATAGCATGAGGCGCATGGCCTACCAGACCGACTCGCCCATCTATTTGAATATCTGGGTCCAGGGTGCACGCCACGCCTTGCAGGGCTACTGCGGAGGGCAGGCCGGGGTGGGGAATTATGCGGTTGTCCACTATGACAGTGAACAGGCGCGGACAGTCACGGACGTGGCGTTTCTTGAGCCCTCGGAGCGGGGCGATGTCCTGTTTTTTCAGAGCTGTGGCGGCGGCGGTTGGGGTGACCCGCTCAAGCGTGACCCCGCCGCGGTCCTGGGCGATGTGAGAAACGAATATGTCTCGATTGAGGGGGCCGAGAGCGATTACGGGGTCGTGATAGATCCGATTTCACTCACTGTTGACGAAACCGCCACCCAACAGAGGCGTGCTGCACGAACCAACGGAAAATAAACGTATATGGACAGGAGGGCAGAGCCAATGATTACGCCGCACATCATCGATCCGGGTTGGAAATGGGACGAGGATTTTCCGCTCTCACAAGGACTGAAGATCGGCAACCTCTTGTTTCTCTCGGGTCAGGTCGCGGTCGATGCCGACGGCCGAGTCGTTGGCAAGGGCGACCTGGGGGCACAGACGCGACAAGTCTTTGAGAATATGAAAACGGTCTTGGCGCAGGCGGGTGCGACCTTCGATAACGTGGTGAAAATGACGAGCTATTTCACCACCAATATCCAGAACTACGAGGAATATTTCGCGGTCCGACGGGAATACTTCACCAAGTTCAACCCGGCCAGTACCGGTGTCCAGGTTGCCGCCCTGGCGTTTGAGGACCTTCTGCTGGAGGTTGAGGCCATCGCCTATTTGCCGGATGAGGCGTGACTCTGGCGGGAGTGGCTTTTCGGGTCTATGCCAGGCCGGGTGGGGCGAATGCCTGTCTTAGCCAGCCCCCGAGTGGGCTCGGGCGAATAGCGCACCGCACTGAGCAATTGGAATATATGCATATTATGCATATATTAGCAGGGTGGGAATCACTTTCGATCCGAAGAAAAATTCAATCAATCGCCGCCGCCATGGGGTATCGCTGACGGAGGGCGACGGTGTCCTGAATGATCCCTTGGCACTCACGATTGAAGATGATTCCGCTGAGGGGGAACAGCGATTTGTCTCCATAGGGATGAATACCTTTGGACGTTTGATGGTCATCGTGTACGCACACAGGGGCGAAGATTTCCGCCTCATTTCCGTGCGGCGTGCAGAGCCAAAAGAGAGGCGAGCCTATGAAAAAGGAATATGACTTTTCAAAAGCCAAACGGGGAGTGGTAGAGTCTACGACGGGTAAGACCCGTATTACGCTGTATCTGGACAACGACGTCCTTGACCACTTTCGTACGCTGTCGGAGCAGACCGGCCGGGGCTATCAAACGCTCGTCAATGAAGCGCTCAAGGTGCAAGTTGGTCTTACCGAGCAACCTCTGACACCGGAGGCGGTCCGGCGCATCGTGCGCGAGGAACTGGCCTTGCAGAGCTGAAGTGCAATTCACCATTATGTGCAGCCTTGTAGGTCGGGTTAGCCGTAGGCGTAACCCGACATCCCGGACTGCGACGGCGTCGATGTCCAGGTTGGTCTCTCCTAACGGGTACTCGGCGTAATTATATCGCGGAGGAAGGGCTGCTCGGGATAGCGCCCTATGGTCCAGCCCAACAGTACGGTCCCGAATGCCCGCACTTTGTCGTACCACAGGACAGCAGACGGCCCTGCCCCAAGCACGCCAGTTCAGCGGAGGCGCACTGTATTGCCGGTTATGAGCCCTGCGTGGTCTGAGACCAGGCAGGCGATGACGCGGGCGACCTCCTCCGATCCCACGATGTGAACCAGATCCGTGCTCTCCTGCACATGGCGTCGCACCTCATCCGTAACCCATCCGGTGTCGGTGACTGGGGGATACACTGCGCTCGCGGTGATCCCGAGGTGGGCCAACTCGAACGCCGCCGCCATGGTGTAGTTTTCGAGGGCTGCCTTGGCCGCTCCGTAGGAGACCTCACCTGGAAACCCGTCGGGGCCGCCTGAGGTCAGGCCTATGATGCGTCCCCATTTGGCGCCCCGCTCTGCATGGCGCCGCGCGAACTCGGCAATCAGCGTAGCCGTCCCACGGGCGTCGACCGCAAACTGTCGCTCGAATGTCTCAGCAGAGACTCGACGGAGGCGACGCCCAAGCGGGTCTGTCGTGCCAGCTCGGAACGTGTCCGCCAGCCAACCCGACGCGTTGTTCACCAGGATATCCACCGGGCCAAGCTCGCCTTCCGCCAAGTCGAACAGACGACGTGGCGTTGCTGCATCCGCGAGGTCAACCTCTACGGCTATTGCCTGGCCGCCCTTTGCACGTATGGCCGCGAGAACGTGCTCCGCGTCCGAGGCCCGATTCCTACCGTAGGCCTCTGGAATGCCAGGGTCGTGCTCGTCTTCGAGTCTGAGGTACGTTACGAGCACGCGCGCGCCGCACTCGGCCAGGACCCGAACCGTCGCAGCGCCGATGCCATGGTTCCCTCCAGTGACCAGGGCTACGTGATTGCTGAGGTCGAAGAGCGTCATCTACATCGCCTTTCTGGTCGATACGACCCGATTTAGCAGTCGGCTACTCCGATTGGGTTCAATTCGCCCGGACAACCAGATCGTGGACCGTCCTACCGTCTTCCTCCTGAATCACGGCGTAACGCTTGAACCCACACTTCTGGAAGGCACGCAAGCTATGAGAGTTGTCTACAGAAACGATGCCAAATAGCGCGCCGACCGGTTCGTGCCTGAAGCCAAAGTCCGCCAGCAAGGGAGGTCGCTGTAGGAGAGTTCCCGGCTATGAAGAAGCTGGAAAGTAGTACAACGTACAGCCAGACATGGAGCGTGACATATGGCCACCTCACCCCGGCAAGACCAACTCCTGATAGACTCCATGCGCGCCCATCTCGACCTCGACCTCGGTGACCGGTGGACGGGCGTAGTGCCAGCGCAGGCCGTGATGCCCCCCGCTGGCCAGACCCGGCAGAATCTCCGTTTCCAGTAGCGGATACGCATTGTGAACGGTGTACAGCTCGACGGCCGTCACATCGGTCCAGGCGAGGCTGAACTCCTGTAAGCGGTCTGTCAGGACCTCAAGAACCGCCTGCGTCTTTTGGCTGATACCCTGCGGCGACACATCTCCGCGGCTGACGATCTCAGTTCCTTTTTCGGATCGCTGGATTTCAGCCGCCCCGGACAGCATAAAGCTGGGACGGTCGTGGTCCGTGGGCACGGTGTAGGAAAACCCGTAGAGCGAGGGCTCGGCAACCGGGTGGACGGCCAGCGCCACATTGGTCCGCGCCGTCGGGTTGAGGCCGTCAACAAGGACCTTCCAGTCTGCGAGCCGCTGGACGTAGGGTTCATTGAACTCGGCAAACCCCTGGGGTGAGAGCGGTTGCGGGATGCGCAGCTCCATACCGCACAGGGCCTGGATGGGCCGGCCGAGCTGCTGAAGATGGCGCGCAATCAGCTCATAGCCTTTCTCCAGTGCGGGCAGCGGATGAAAGGTGGCGTGTGCCACCTCATAGCCGGACTGAGCCCGACAGCCGGAAGAAAAAGGACCGCTACTTTTGATGAAGGTGAAATTGCCGTCGGGTTGATCGATAAGCATGGGGAGTCCTTTAGTGAAGAATACTTGCCCGATCAGTAGCACCCTTCCTCCCCCATAGGCAACAATGTTGTTGCTCTGTGGCTGGGTTTCTTAGCGTGATACGTCTCGAACTGATATTGACAAACTATGAGGCCGGCGTGATAAGCGGTTCGGCTGACACAATAATGCCGTTATTGTCCGCATACACAAACTCGCCGGGCTGAAAGGTGACGCCCCCGAACGTGACCGGAACATCCAGCTCGCCAATGCCACGTTTCTCTGTTCGGAGGGGCATGACTCCGAGCGCCTGCACGCCAAGCTCCAACACCCGGATGGCGTCAATATCCCGAATGCAGCCATAGATGATGCACCCCTCCCAGCCATTCCGGAGTGCCGTGGCCGCGATCATATCGCCCAGCAAGGCGCGCCGCATGGAGCCGCCGCCGTCCACGACCAATACTTTTCCTTGCCCCGGTTTGCCGGCGTTCTCTTTGACCAGGGAATTATCTTCGTGACATTTTATGGTCACGACCTCGCCACCAAAACAGACCTTGCCGCCGTAATTGGTAAACAGTGGTTCCACAACGCGGACAAGGTCCGGATGGGCGTCACATAAATCTGTTGTCAGGAATTGCATACGCGATTACGCTGCCCCTTCAACCACAATCATTTTCCCGTGAGAGGCGCTGTGCCGGATGCCCTTCGGCTCGCGGTACTCTTCCGAGTGATACCACGCCTTGGCCTGGGCCACGCTCTCGAATTCGAGCACAACCACCCGGTTGGGTTCCCAGTCGCCCTCCATGTTTTCGGCGGCTCCCCCCCGGACGATGAACTTCCCGCCGTAGGCTTCGACCGTTGCCGGGACGAGTTTGGTGTAGCCGGTGTACACCTCGGGGTCGGTCACCTGAACATCCACAATGATATAGGCTGACATATGCTTCCTCCTGTGCTGCCCGTTCTTTGTCTGCATTCTCTCTTAGCTCAGGACGGCGCGCAGGGCGAGCCTACTATTTGTCCTATACGCCGGAGCAGGTCTGGACGCTGGAAAGCGAGGGGGTACTCAAGCGGGGAGTGAGGAAGATGGGGCGGGAGGCCGGCCCTCCGGGGTTGTGTTGTTCCCGTTTCGTCAGTGACAAGGGTTCATTCGCTTGTTTTCTTCTTCACGGTATATCTTACTCCGGCAATCCTTCTCTCGGATGACCGTTGTATCGATGCCCTTCAGAAACCCGCGCACCTGTTTCAAGGGCTGTAGGGGGATAAGTTCGATGCGGCCATCGTATACGATCGCATGCACTTTTTGGCCCGGACTGAGCTGTAGACTTTCGCGGATTTCCTTCGGGATGACAATTTGGAACTTAGGTGAGATGGTTACCGTTTGCATGCTAAGACTCCATCGATAAAACAATAGTATGACATAGTATTATCGATAAGTATTTTGCCTTACAAGAAGCTTCTGGAGCCCGCTTACCCCGGAGCCAAAGCCTCAAGGGTATAGCGGATGCCGTCCCGGGCCGCGGCATCCGGCAGATAGTTGGTGAAGGTCGGATGGATAGGGTAGACAATGGGCAGCGTCACCCCGGCCTCCCGGTAGCGCGTGATCTTTTGGTGACACTGCTCGGCGGAACCATAGACGGCAAAGGCGTCGACCATCTCATCCGTGACCAGGGCGGCTGCTCCGTCCATATCGCCCCGTACGGCGCAGGTCCGCATCCGAGCGACCGTCTCCGCATAACCGCGTCTTTCAAAATACTGGGCGTACAAACCATAGGCGGTAATATGAATGGCCGTCACGTACTGCATGGCGCGTTTTGCCGCAGCGGGGTCCGGGCTGACACAGCACGGCAGATAGCAGCCAATATCAATGGCGGCCGGGTCGCGACCAACCCGCCGCGCCCCGCGTCGGACCGCTGACAGGACCTCCGGAACGCTGTCGAGCGGGACAAAAATGGGCAGGACACCGTCGGCGATCTCGCCCGCCAGCGCCAGGGTCTTTTCCGACAGCGCCCCCAAATAGCACGGGATCGTATCGCGGTACGGGTGGAGCCACGGCTCGTAGTCGCTAATCTGAAAGATCTGGCCGCTATAATTGACGTGCCGGCCCTCGGTTGCGCCTTTCAGGATAGTACGGACAACCTCGGTTGTTTCGCGCAGCCGGCGCAGGGGCCGGTCAAAAGGGAAGGGGCGACCCGGTTCCGGATTATCTCGCGCCCGGTGGATTTCCGAGTGGCCGATGCCTAAGCCGAGTCGAAAGCGGCCGGCTGAAATAGCATCCACGGTCGCGGCAGCGGTGGCAATAGTCGTCGGGTTGCGCGTAAAGACGGTGGCCACGCCGGTAGCAAGAATAATCCTGGACGTCTCACGCGCGCAGGCCGACAGCACGCCAAAAGCATCGGCAAAGCTTTCGATCAAGTAGGCAGACTCATAGCCCCTTTGGTCTGCCAGGTTGATGCAGTCAATGAGTTCATTGACCGCCATCCCGCCCCAGAAACCAACGCCTATACGGCTCATATGTGTTCTCTCTAGTGGTATCGTTCAGGCAGACAAGCCACCCACAATAAGAGCCAGGGGTTAAATATCGTCTTTACCACTTCGAAGAGTGTGGGTGCTGTCTTTCGTGACCTTGATGAGAAAGCGTAGCGCCTCATTTACAGCCTCCGCACTGGGAAACACTTCTATTACATCAGCCTCTAGGCGAACCGTATCGCCAAAACTTTTACGACCCAGCCCCATTTTTCTGACCCGCAAGTTTTTGAGATCGTACTCCGGGCGCAGTTCATCATCTTTCGGCGTCGTATCCTTCTTCATAACAGAGTGGATCATCAAATACGGTTTTGGCCTCGTCAAACCCTACACCATGTTTGGAGAGATTCGCTCTTGCCTGCTCTTCGTCCCACATAAACGTGATAATAACAGTATCATGTTCGATCATCCGGCTACTGGCATTGGGAGGCGTCCGCAGCGATCTGATCCACCCACTCACGGGTATTGAACCAGTATTGGTGACGCTCCTGGAGCCAGCCGTTGCTCTTGTTGGCCGCCACCCAGCTATTGAAAAAATTCACCGCGTCCGCATCACCCTTGCGCAGGGCAATCGCGCCGGCGATCTTGTCAAACGTCTGCTCAAAAGGGCTGTACAGCGTATCGGGATAGTCCTCCAGCCACTCGACCTGATTCGGCTCATAGACAGCCGCGGCATGGGCCGTGCCGGCGACGACTGCGTTTTGTATCTCGGGGGCTGTCTCAAAGGTCAGGACGGTCGTCTGGGGAAACATATTCTCGACAAAAGTCTGGGAGGTGGCCCCCTTCCGCGCCGCAATGGTGACACTGGAGCGATTCAGCTCTGCCAGCTTCGTAACTGTCAGCTTGGTATTTACCACAATCGAGATACCAAACTCCTGGTGGGGTGAGGAGTAATTGACCCGAAGGGCGCGCTCGGCATTCACCCCATAACTAACTATGATGTCAAATTGATCGGCGAGCAGTCCCCACTGAATATAGCGCCACTGCACCGGAACAAATTCAACCTCAACCCCCATGTCCTCGGCTATTTTTTTGGCAAGATCAATTTCATAGCCAATCAGCGTGCCTTGGGTACTGCACGTGACCCAGGGTTCAAAGATGCCCGCCGCGACAACCAGGGTCCCGCGCCGCTCGATCTTGTTTATGATGCTCTTGGCTGCCCGTCGCTTATGGGCCAGCGCCAACCCGCTGGCACTGCCAATCAGGGCAACAATGACCAGACCGATGAGTACTTTTGTCAGCTTCATGAGAACGACCTCCTGAGCGCGAAAAGATAAGGGACCCGTACAGGCTATAGCATCTTTGAGCGGAATCAATGATTTTGAGATAATTACTTCTTGTCTGGGCTGGATTCCTTGACAAACTTTCTCACCTGGCAGGATAATTCACGATCAACCATAAAGGAGGACCGATCATGGCAGACGATCTTGCAAAAATGGATGCAACCGCGCAGGCCGAGTTGGTGCGGAGCGGAGCAGTCAGCCCGCGTGAGCTGGTGGACGCCGCTATCGAGCGGGTGGAGAAGTTCAACCCGCAACTGAATGCCGTGATCCGTCCGCGGTATGAAAAGGCGCGCGCCGAAGCGGACTCGGCCAGCTTACCCGACGGCCCGCTCAAGGGCGTGCCCTTCCTGCTGAAAGACCTGTTCTGCGTGCATGCGGGTGACGAAATCCATAGTGGCTGCAAGGGGCTCAAAGAGGCGCAATACACGGCCCCCCACAGCACCTACCTGGCCGATAAATTCCGTGCTTCAGGTCTGATTACGATTGGCCAGACCAATACCCCGGAATTCGGGTTCGCCACCACGACGGAGCCGGAAGCCTACGGTCCAACCCGCAACCCGTGGAATACCAATCACTCGACGGGCGGGTCGAGTGGCGGCAGTGCCGCGGCGGTAGCCGCGCGTCTGGTACCGGTGGCGCACGCCAACGATGGCGGGGGGTCGATTCGCATCCCGGCCAGCGCGTGTGGCCTGGTCGGCCTGAAACCCAGCCGGGGGCGGTTATCGCTCGGGCCGGATTATGGCGAAGCCTGGGCCGGCTGTATTGCCGAAGGGGTGGTCTGTCTGTCCGTGCGTGATGCGGCCACCGTCCTCGATGCGACCGCAGGGGGCATGCCGGGCGACCCATATACGGCGCCCGCGTGTGAGGGCTCGTTCGCCGAGGCCACCCGGCGTGAGCCCGGCTCGCTCCGCATTGGCCTGATGACCAGGCGACCGGGCAATCAAGACGCCCTGCATCCCGAATGTGTCGCCGCGGCAGAAAACACGGCAAAGCTGCTGGAGTCCCTCGGGCATCGGGTCGAGGTTACATATCCGCAAGCCCTGGACGAGCAATGGGGCGCTCACTTTAGCACGATTGTGCTTGCCCACTCCGCCCGGACCGCCGAAGACGTTGCCGACGCGCTGGGCCGCGAAGTCGGGCCCGGCGATTTCGAGCGTTACACCTGGACCCTCATGAACCGGGGCCGGTCCATCGGCGTGACGGAGTATATTGCCGCCCTCGAATGGCTGGAGCGCTGGGAACGACGTCTCGCCGCCTGGTGGGCCGACGGGTTTGACCTGCTCCTCACCTCGACCCTGAGCGCGCCGGCGCCGTCTCTGGGTCAATTATGCAGCGCCGCGGCCGACCCGGATGAGGTGTATCGGCGCATAATCGACCTGATTCCGTATACCCCGGTTGGGAATGTGACCGGTCAGCCGGGGATTTCCCTGCCCTTACACTGGAGTGAAGACGGCCTGCCGGTCGGCGTGCATCTCATGCCGGCGTACGGACGGGAGGACGTGTTGCTCAGCGTGGCGGCTCAACTCGAACAGGCCCAGCCGTGGATTGAGAAACTGCCGCCGGTGTGTGCGTAAGGCAGAGGGCTTCCCTCCCTGGGAGTGCGGGCTTCCAGCCCGCAAAGGAAAAAATAGCGGCCAAGATGGCCGCGCTCCCAGGAACCCACCCCGGCCTTCGGCCACCCCTCCCAAGAGGGGATGTTGCTCTTTCTGCGTAGCAAGCAGGTCGGCTTAGCCGGCCTACAAGACCAAACGGGCGAGCGGCGGTCATCCGCCCCCCTCCGGCTTGGTCGTATCCGCCCGCCGCTCGCCATACCAGAACTCCAGCCCCTGGCGTTGACGCAGTGCCCGCGGCCCGGTTCGGAGCAGATAGCCAAACAGGCGAAACGTCTCCCGCAGTGAATAGACCCGGAGTTTACGACCTGACGTAATCACATGCTCCCGTAGAATTACGAATCTGCCGCGTTTACGGAGCGCTAGACTCAGCCAGACTTCTTCCGACGCATAGCGCCTCTCGTCAAAACCGCCAGCGGCCTCAAAGGCGGACCGGGTACAAAACAGAAAACTTCCGCTGGCCAGCCCCGCCAGGCTGTAGAGCGGCGGCACGATGCGCTCAGCGATTTTGCCATACCACGGCAGCGGCCGGTCAAAGCGAAACCGGCTGCCGCCACCGACCGCTCCCTGCTGGAGGGCGCGAACGGCCGCGTGGAGGAGAGGGGCGTTGACCCAGGTATCCGCATCAATAAAGAAGAGAGAGTCGCCCTTTGTGGCGTGCGCTCCAACGTTGCGGGTTGCCGCAATATGACGATTTCTGACCGAAAGGACGCGCGCCCCACAGGACGCAGCGAGCGAAGCGGTCTGATCGGTCGAAGCATCATCCACTACCAGAATTTCACAGACTGTGTCTAAGGACTGAACGGCCTGACGCAGGGCCTGGAGCGTTCGGCCAATGTTATCCTGCTCATTATAGGCGGGAATAATAAACGAGATCACACGGATTGACCTGAGGGCAGTGCAGCTGGTGCTTCCCCTGTGCGGCTCTGTCGGTACAGGCCCAGGAATTCGTTCAGCGCCAACGAGGCAACCACCACCACGCCGCCAACAATGGCGAGATCGCTGGGCCGTTCTCCCACGCCGATCCACACCCACAGCGGTCCAAGGATCGTTTCCAGGAGAGCCAGGAGACTGACTTCAACCGCGGTAATATATCGCGCCGCCAGCGTCATGAGCAGGCAACCCAGCCCACCCTGAAGGGTGCCCATGCAGGCCAGGATACCGATGTCCTGCCACATGGCCTGAAACGGTAGGCTGAAGGACAGGGCCACAGCGCTGGAGATGAGCGCGGCAACCAGAATGGCCGGCGTCATATCGGCCCGCGCCTGACTGTGACGCAGCAAAATCACACAGGCTGCAAAGGCAACCGCACAGCCGCCGGCTACGATACTCCCCGCCAGCGTCCCGGCGGTGAAAGAGTCGAGACACATGGCGACGATGCCGGTTAAGGCAATGCTCATCGCAACGTAGCGACGTGCCGGAACCAACTCCCCGAGAAACACCCGGCCAAAAATCGCGGCCAGAAAGGGCGAGGTGCTGGCAATGACCAGGGTATGCGCCACCGTTGTCTGAGTGACGGCGAGAATGAAACCCAGGAAGGCGGCAGCCAGACACAGGCCGGCCAGGAAGCCGCCCGGCCCGATGGCGACGACCGCCCGCCGCATGTTGCCCGCGTAGCGAAAGGAGAGCCAGACGAGCAAGAACACCCCCATGCTGAGCGAGCGCCAGAAGGCAATCTCCCAGCTGTTGGGGATGCTGACGGAGCGAACAAATAGGCCACCCGTGCTCCAGCACAAGCTTGCGCCGAGCATGAGCAGCAAGCCCTTGAGGTGAGGAGGAAACGTGCCCAGCCTTTCATGTCTGGTGGAGGACACGTTTCCTCTTTGCTGCGGGTTCCGGGTTCGGTCGAGCAGCGTAGCGTTACGGCTTGACGGCAATCGCTTCGACCTCGATCAGGAGCCCCGGAAAAGCCAGACCGGCCACCACAACGGCCGTACTGGCCGGCGGGTTGTCGCCGAAGATATCTCCGCGCGCTTCGAGCATCTCCATGAACTTGCTGCCGTCGGTGATATAGGTATTGATCTTGATAATATGGTCCATCTTCGCGCCCGCCGCAGCGAGAACCGCCTTGATGTTGCGGAAGACCTGGCGCGTCTGGGTCTTCATATTACCCTTGCCGACCAGCTTGCCTTGCGAGTTGAAAGCGACCTGGCCGGACACGTAAATGGTATTGCCGATCTGCTTGGCCTGGGCCAGAGGCAGCTTATCGTCCCAGCTCCAGCCCGGATCGATAATCTTCGCGGCGTTCTGTGCGGCCTTTTTCGTTGCCATGCTCTTTCCTCCTTACGGGTGGTTATTGATACTTCGCAATCACTTCTCGGCCAAACTCTTCGATGAGTTCCCGGCCATCCGTCACAACCTGAACGGCAACCTGGGTCAGACCGGCGGCTTCGAGCGCCTTGATGCGGGCGATGATTTCCTCGCCGGTCCCGGTCAGCGTCGAGGTCCGAATCAGGTCTTCAGTCAGGTAGTCCTCCTCCCCCGGTTTGAGATAGATCAAATGCCCCTCATGCACCTCAAGATAGCGACGATCCTGGGGGGTCTGCATCTTGGCAATATAATCGTCACGGTAGCGCGCGTATAGCTGGCCCAAGGGGGACTGCTCGACGGCCACCGCCGAACCTTCCCACATGGCGTGCAGAGGCAGAATGGCGTATGGACCAACCCGTTCGATGACACGGGGCGAGGTCGGCGACTCGCCTGGCTGGAGCAGGCAGCTGGTTGTCAGGGCCATGCGCGCAATCGCCTCGACCGACCGGCCCGCTTTCTCCGCACCCCGCGCCACGGTTGCCAGGTCGCGGCTGAAATATTCGGCGTCCGAGAAAACGGTGATCCAGCCGTCCGCAACCTCCCCGGTCAGCTCCATCGCCTTGGGGCCGTTGGCCGCAAAGTAAATCGGAATGCTATCTTGCAGGTTAATATAGCCGTGTTCGGGGTGCAGAAAGCGAATCCAGCGTTCGCGCCCGCCTTCACGAAAGAGTATCTCCTCCCCGCGTAACAGGGCTCGACACTGCTGCATATACTCTCGGGTCGGCCCGAGCCGGACGGGCGGCAGGCCCATGGTGTTCCGACCGGTAAAACCCGTGCCGATGCCGAGGATGGCGCGTCCGGGGGCAAGCTGGTTAATGGTGGCAATCGAGTGCGCCGTGACCGGGGCGAGCCGGCTGCTGGGGATGGCAACGCCGGTTCCGAGTTTGATCGTTTTGGTATGCTCGGCCGCCAGAGCCAGGCAGGCGTACACATCGCTATAGAGCATCTGCGAGTCATAGAACCAGGCATAGCTGAAGCCGAGTTCTTCGGCTCGGACCAAGTCTTTCCAGGCATCAAGCCGGGCCGGATAGGCAATCCCGAATTCCATGCTTCCTCCTCATGCGGCTGTCCTCCCTGAGGGAGCGAGGTTTACGCACACACCGGCGGACGCTTATCCATCCACGGCTGGGCCTGCTCGATCTGGGACCCAACCCGCAGCAGCAAATCCTCCTGGCCATAGGCCGGGACAAAATGGACGCCGACCGGCAGGCCGTCCGGAGTCCAATGGAGCGGCAGCGACAGCCCTGGCTGGCCCGAGGCATTATTCGCCGGCGTGAACGGAATCACCTCAAGATTGCGCTCCCACTTGGCAAGATTGTCCGCGCTGGGCCCGCCCATATCGCCCAGGCGTGGCGGCGGCTCACCCAGTGTGGGAGTGACCAGGAGATCAAAACCGCCGACCCACCAACTGGCCAGACGGCGTGCCCAGGCGTGCAGCCAGTTCATCGACGCCAGATAACTGGTTGCCGAAATCTTGCGGCCCTCCTCCACAAAGCGCCAGGCGTAGGGCTCAATATCACCTTCGCCAATGCGCTGCCCGGCGGCGGCTTCAATATCATCCGCAGTCAGGGCGGAGTGGGCGTTGACTACAAGAGTCCAGTGATCGAGCCACTCGGGTTCGTCATAGGCTTCGGGATGCGCAATCTCGATCGTATGGCCGAGCGATTCGAGCAGCTTGCCGGTCTGCTCGACCGCGAGCTTGCACTCCTGATGCAGGGGAGCATCGTTGCGAGGCCGCTGGAGCATAAGGCCGATGCGGAGCCTGCCGGGATCGCTCCCGACTTCTTCGGTGTACGGCCGAACCGGCGTGGGCGCGGCATAGGGGTCGCCGGGCATGACGCCCTGCATACTATCGAGCACACCGGCCATGTCGCGGACCGAAAGCGTCATCACGCCTTCATTGGCCATCCCGTGCCAGCACTCGCCCATGCCCGGACCAAACGACACTCGACCCCGGCTGGGTTTGAGCCCGACAATGCCGCACATGCTGGCCGGAATACGCAGCGACCCGCCCCCATCACCGCCGTGCCCGACGGTAACTATGCGGGCGGCGACACAAGCGGAGCTGCCGCCGCTTGAGCCACCGGGAGAATGGTCGAGATTCCACGGGTTATGGGTGGGGCCGTAGGCCGCGGGTTCGGTCGTGCCCATCAGCCCCCATTCGGGCGTGTTGGTCCGACCCACGCTGATAAAACCGGCCTCGCGGAACTTCACCGACAGATAGGTGTCTTGCGGTGAGGTGAAGTTCAGCCGCTTCAGGAACTGCATGCCGTTATGCAGCGGCTCTCCGGCCGGCCCGCCGAGCAGGTCTTTCATCACAAACGGGACGCCGCGAAAGGGGCCGTCCGGCAGGGCGGCGGCCTGGGCCTGGGCGCGTGCCTTGTCAAACAAGGGGTGAATCACCGCGTTGAGCTGGGGGTTGAGCTGTTCGATCCGGGCAATCGCGGCATCGACCAGCTCCAGGGGTGAAGCCGCGCCGTTTTTGACGAGTTCGGCCTGGGCGGTCGCATCCAAATAGGCGAATTGGTCTGACATGACGGAACTCCTTTGATACAGGCTCCAGACAAGGAACGTGGTTGCCGTTCAGCAAAAGACGACAGGCTCAGTCCAAAATGGCCGTCCCGTTGATCTCGACCAGTTGCTCGGGAACAAACAGGCCCTTGATCTCGACCCAGGTACTCGTCGGCGTATAGTCCCCGAATGCCTCGCGAAAGATGTCAGCCGTTTTCTGGAGTTCGGTCATATTCGTGGTATAGACGGTCTGGGCGACCCAGTTTTTAAAGGTCGCGCCCTCGGCGGCCAGACAGCGTTGGATGATCTCCAGGACCTGGGCGACCTGGGCGCGGATATCTCCGACCCCGACGACCTCAACATCATCAAGGTTGCCTTTGAAGGGAGCGACACCCGACAGATAGAGCATATTCCCGGCTCTGATGCTTTGGGTGAAGCCGTAGGTCCGGAAAGCCTCGTCCGACATATAGCCCACATCCGGGTTGCTGCGTGTGATCATAGCCTGCCTCCTCTTTGCGTGTGATTGACCCCGACTGTATGAAAAACGCCGGAGCCGCGTCAAGGGAAAAGACGGAATCTTGATCTCGGCCCTTTCACGCAGCGCCCAGTATCTGCCGCATCTCCGCGTCGGTCGGGGCTTTCGGACAGGCGGGCAGGGCGGCGTGCATCTCATCCCAGGGCTGGCCGCTCGCGGTCCAGACATTGACCGCGGGCTGAAACTGCCCCGGCTCATCCCGGCTGGCGGCCCAGACGCCTATCAGGTCGGGAACCAGTTCGGCCAGGATAAAGACCGGCGAGCCGCACTGCGGACAAAAACCGCGACTTACGGCCCGCCCGCTTTCGGCCTTCACCTCGTAATAGGCGACCGCCCCGGTGCTGGAGAGCGCCGTCTTGGGGACGTATGAAATCGGGCAAAAGGCGCTGCCGCTCGCGCGTTGACAGTCCCGACAGTGGCAATTCCACGAGAACACCGGGTCAGCTGTACACTCATATCGGATTGCGCCACACGCACAGCCACCAGAGAACGAGCGAGACATGACCGCCTCCTTTCCTGTCTCTCAGTATAATCTTCGCAATATACTCCTACCAGACTACTCCCGTCTGTATCGCTCAATTCTTGGTCGGAGAGGCTTGATGTCTCTCCATAAAAAGACGCATATATATGCGCAAGAAATTACCCTGTCCAGACATAAGACGGTGTCCCTCGGCGTGGCCCGTTCCATCGCAAAAAAGGCGGGTTGGCCAGAATAATTGACCCCAGAGGAGGACGCAGACATGCTCCGGTATCCCGCGCTGATCGACGGCAAAAAGGGCGCTTACGGCGTGACGTTTCCCGACCTTCCCGGCATCGTTGCCATGGGAAAAACCGTTGACGAGGCACTGCTGAACGCTGAAGAAGCGCTGCGCGATTATGCGGTTGAGGCGGAGAAGGACGGCGAGGAAATCAGGCAGCCAAGCGCTCTGGAACGGGTGAAACCCTTGGCCGGGCAGACTCTTGTGTCCATCCCGTTAATCCGTCCCTCGGGTCGGAGCGTACGCATTCATATCGCACTCGATGAGGGCGTGGCCGCTTTCATCGACAGTGAGGCGCGAAGGCGCGGTATGACCCGCACGACCTACGTCGAATGGATGGCGCGGCGTATCGCAGAGATGGGGGGATAGGGAGAGGACTATATTTTTTTACCGATGGGCCGCCGAGTCCGGCTCTGACAGCCGTAGGACCGCTTTGCCTATGCCCGGCCAGATACGCAGCAGGCCAAACGTCGCCCGGATGACGATCCACACGGCCATCGCCAGCCACACCTGAGCAAATGCCTGCGTATGCGTCGGGTCGATGAACAGCAGGACCAGGACGCCCGTCCCCGTGGCCGCGATCATGGCGTTGCGCAGATAGGCATAATCGCCGGTTCCCCAGTGAATACCGTCTGTGACAAAGGACAGCGCGTTGAGCGGCTGGGTCGCGGCGCAGATGAGGAGGCCCGTCAGGAAAAGTGTCTGGGCGCTCGGCGGCACTAAAAGAAACGCCAGGAGACGCTCGCCCAGCAGCAACGCCAGGAACAGCACCCCGCCGGTCCCAAGCGCCCAGCGACAGGCAATACGCGCGGCCTGCCGGGCGATGTCTATCCGTGTTGCGCCCAGGAAGTAGCCGATCAGGCTCTGGGCCGTGACGGCATAGGTATCCAGCAAAAAGGCCAAAAACATCCATAACTGACGCAGGGCCTGATGCGCCGCGCCGGCCTCGATGCTGATCTGAAGGGATGTCCAGGTCGAAATCAGCATAAAGATTTGAGCGAATCCTGTCCGCAATGCCAGGTCGCGGCCAATCAGAAAAAAACGGCGCGTCCGTTGCCAGGCAAACTCGCCGCTCAGGCCCGTGCGTCTGGCAACGACCCAGAGCGCCCATACCATGCCGAGAATCTGACTCAGCACGGTCGCCCAGGCGGCGCCGGCAATTCCCAGCGCCGGAATCGGGCCAGCCCCGAAAATCAGAATAGGGTCCAAGATGATGTTGACCAGACTCATCCCGCCCGCAATCCAGAGCGATGTGCGCATGGCTTGCAGCCCGCGCAATACGCCAAAAGCCGCCGTCACGACCAGACTCGGAACCACGCCGAGCAGGCGAATGTGCAGATAGATTTGTGTATCCGTCTGCACGACGGCATCCGCGCTCATCCAGACGGAAAAGCGCTCGATTCCCGGCCAGGTGATGAGCGTCAGACCCAGCCCCAAAAGAACGGCGAGCAGCAAGCCCAGGCTGGCCACGCTGCCGACCCGGTGCGCCTTTCCTGCGCCAACGGCCTGTGCCACCTCGGTTTGGGTGCCCACGCCCAGAAAATTGAATATCCACAGGATGCCGGATAGCAAGGCGGTTGCCGCGCCCAGTCCGGCTGCCGAAGCCGCGCCCAGCCGTTCCACAAATGCGGTATCGACCAGGCTGGCAAACGGCTCGACCACGAGGGAGGCCATGACGGGCAGGCTCAGGGTCGTAAAGGTGCGATGGGGGTGAAGGACGAACGGATGTTTGTCTGGAGACTCCACCGATGTGGTCATAACGCTGGGCTCTCCTCGCGGGAGAGAGGCTGGGCAGCGGCGAGGTGGGTCACTGAGGAGCCTTAGCCGGAAATGAGCGGCACATCCGGCAGGTCGGCAGCGAGCGCCTCATAGGTCGCATGCGTTCGTAACGATTGGACGACCACCGGTAGCGGTTCGGGCCAGACCTCGGGCAAGTCGGCTTCCCCTGGCCAGGCAAGAGAGAAGGCCAGTTGTTCCTGGGGCGGACTAAATCGGGCATCAATACCGGACGTATTGCCCCGCGCATCAATACGATACCAACCAATGTCCGGTAGACAGACGGCATTCAGGCCATGCAAACAGAAGGGCGCGCCGTCTTCGTTTATGCTCAGCCGCTGATAGCACAGCCCGGTTGGAAGGGTATTCGCACGCAGGAGCGCGGCCAAGAGGTGGCTCTTGGCATAGCAAAAGCCGGTGCCGGCTTCGAGGACCTCAGCCGCCGTACAGGTGACCGGATTCAGCCGAAAATCAACACTGTGCTTGATCGTATCGCGCACCCATTCGAAGCAGCGCTGCGTCACTTCGAAAGGATCGTTCAAACCTTGGGTCAGATCCTTCGCACAGGCCCACACTGTCGGGTGTTGGTAGTTGATAATGTCGGATGACTGAAGATACGTCGGTTGCATAGATTAAGTGATGTAACAAAAAAATCGCCCCCAGGCGAGTTTGTATTCGAGGCTGGCCTCGGCTAAGAAAAAGCCCGCATGACTGACTCGACTGCCCTGCTGACCGCGCTGCAACACGGTGACAGTTTTTTCCCCGGTGGTGGGTTTGCCGCTTCGTGGGGGCTAGAGACGCTCTTCACCGATACCTATGTGCAGGACGCCGAGACCCTGCTGCACTTCGTCCAGGGCCAACTCCGCCATCGGTGGGCACGGTGCGACCGACCCGCCCTGGTATGGGCGCATCGTGCGGCGGACGAGCTGGAAAAAGTTGCTGCGGTTGATGCAGAACTGGAAGCGCTCTCGCTTGCGCGTGAGTTGCGCGTGGTATCACAGCGGGCCGGTCGGGCCCTGCTGCGTGTGCACGACCGGCTCAAGACGCCCCGCGCGGCCGACTATCTGGAGCGTGTCAAAACCGGGCAGGCGTGGAGTCACCTCCCGGTTGTTCAAGGGCTGGTCTGGCGTGGGGTTGGGTTAGACGCGGAGCAGGCCTGCCTGCTGTCCGGCCACCTCATGGGCATGGCGTTTGTGAGTGCCGCTATCCGGCTCGGCTTTGTGAGTCATATCCAGGCCCAACTGATTATCCAGCAGATACGCCCCACGCTGACCGCGCGGCTTGCCGCGCCCCTGCCCGCGTCTCTCAGCAGCTTTACGCCGGTCGCGGATATTGCCATGATGCGGCATGAGACCCAGGCGACGCGGTTGTTTGCGAATTGACCCGTGCGTCTGGCGTATACCCCACGCTCAGTAATCGATCTCCAGGAGGAACACTCATGCTGAACCTCACACCTACGGAAAACGAACGCCTGACCATTTTTATGGCGGCTGAACTGGCACGCCGTCATAAGGCCAAGGGGCTCAAGCTCAACGCCGCCGAGTCCATTGCCTATATTACGGATGAGCTGCTTGAGGGCGCGCGCGAGGGGAAATCGGTCGCGGAACTGGTCAGCCTGGGATCAACGCTGCTGACGACCGATGACGTGTTGCCCAACGTTGCCCAGTTGGTGTCCCGGATTATGGTGGATGGGATGTTCGCGGATGGGACCAAGCTCATTGCCGTGTATAATCCGATCCGGCCCGGCTCCGAGCCCCTGCCCGAATCGCCGTATGGGCGGCCCGGCGGAATTATCACGCCTGACGAAGAGATCGACCTCAACGCAGGCCGCGAAACCCTGACCCTGGAGGTCGTCAATACCGGGGATCGCGCCATCCAGGTGACCAGCCATTTTCATTTCTTTGAAGCCAACAAGGTCCTGGAGTTTGATCGGGCGCAGGCGTTCGGCATGCGCCTGGACGTGCCGGCCGGCGCGTCGGCGCGCTTTGAGCCTGGGGTGAAGAAGGCCGTTCCGTTAGTCGCTCTGGGCGGCAGCGGCGAAGTCACCGGTCTCAATAATCTCACCAACGGCTCCATTCATTCCGAGGCGGTCAAGCGGGCCGCTCTCCAACGGGCCAAAGAACGCGGCTTCAAAGGCGCATAGGAGGGAATATGGCCAGACTGACACGGGCGGCCTATGCGGCCACGTATGGGCCAACAACGGGCGATATGGTGCGTCTGGGCGACACCTCGCTGCTGGCCGAGGTTGAGCATGACTCTGCGGTCTATGGTGACGAGTGTCTGACTGGGGCCGGCAAGGTGATGCGCGACGGGATGGGCTTTCACGCCCCCACGACCGCGGCGTCGGGCGGGCTGGATATGGTGGTCCAGAACGCCACGATCATCGACCCGGTGCTGGGCATTGTGAAGGGCGATATCGGTATTAAAGACGGCAAGATCGTCGGTGTGGGCAAAGCCGGCAATCCCGCCATCCAGGCCGGGGTTCAGCCCGAGTTGGTCTGCGGTCCGTGTACGACCATCGTGCACGGCGATGGCCTGATCATTACTCCGGGGGGAGTGGAGGCGCACGCTCATTTCCTGTGTCCGCAGCAGTGTGAACACGCCCTGGCCAGCGGTATTACGACCATCATTGGCGGAACCATGGGGCCGCATTTCGATATCAGCTGCGCGGGACCGAATAATCTGGCCAAGATGCTTAAAGCCTGCGAGCACTATCCCTTAAATTTCGGCTTTCTGGGACGGGGCAACTCGCACGTCGGCGCCGCGATTGAGGAGAGCGTGGCCGGTGGGGCGATCGGCGTCAAGGTCCACGAAGATTTCGGGGCCATGCCGGCCACCATCGACTGCGCGCTCACGGTGGCGGATCAATACGACTTTCAGGTGCAGCTCCATACCGACACCATCAACGAGGCGGGCTATTGCGAGGACACGCTGGCCGCGATCGCCGGTCGGACGATTCATATGTACCACGTTGAGGGGGCCGGAGGCGGCCACGCGCCCGATCTCATCCGCGTCGCGGGCGTGCCCAACTGCCTGCCGTCTTCCACCAATCCGACCAACCCCTACTCGCGCAACGCGCTCGACGAAGCCCTGCCCATGACCATGGACGCCCACATGCTGAACTGGCGCTTGCCGGAAGATGTCGCCTTTGCCGAAAGCCGCATCCGGCCGCAGACCATGGCCGCAGAAGACGTGTTGCACGACCTGGGCGCGATTTCGATCTTTGCCGCGGACACGCAGGGGATGGGACGGGTGCATGAAACCATTACGAATTGCTGGCGGCTGGCGAGTAAGATGAAGGACCAACGTGGCCGTCTCTCCACGGAAAAAACGACCCGCGCCGATAATGAGCGGATCAAACGTTATATCGCCAAATACACTATCAACCCGGCCCGGGCGATGGGCATTGACCACTACGTCGGCTCGCTGGAAGCCGGTAAGATGGCCGATCTGGTGTTGTGGGGAGCGGCATTTTTTGGAGCCAAACCACTGATGGTGATGAAGGGCGGTTTTATGGCCTGGTCTATCATGGGAGACGCGAGTGGCTGTATCTTCCCGGTTGAGCCTATTATCCAGCGCCCCATGTGGGGCGCGGTGGGCAGCGCGCCGTCTGCCCTCAGTGCGATTTTTGCCAGTTCCCTGGCGCTTGAGGCCGATATTCCGCGCAAGCTCGAACTCAACAAACCCATGTTGCCGATTCGGAATACCCGCGCGGTGGGGAAGGGGGATATGCTGCATAACGATGCCTGCCCGGACATCACGGTCAACCCGCACACGCATGAGGTATACGCCGATGGCGAGCTGCTGACGTGCGAGCCCGCGGATGAAGTCCCGCTCGCCAGAAGATATTTTTTACGCTGAGCGGCGCAGCTTGTGCAAAACACTATGAGCAGTGCATCCCCCTTTCGGCTTTTAGCCGAGCCATGCTCCGCTACGTCTCCCCATGTGTCTCTCAGCTTCAAACGCGACCCCTCCGGTCAGACCTTTATCGCCAGGCAACGGACGACCTATCCTTTCACCCTCACCCAGCCGTTTTGTCTCGACCGGGCTCCGCACGGGATGCTGACGCTGATGCTCCAGTCCATCTCTGGTGGGGTGTATGAAAATGAGCGTCTGGCGCTCGATTTTTCGGTGGAGGACGGCGCGTGTGTGCATCTGACCACCCAAGGGGCAACCGTTGTCCACTCGATGCGGGAGGGCAGGGTCGCCACGCAGCAGGTTTCCATCCGGGCGGGCAAGGGCAGCTTTGTCGAGTATCTACCCGACCCGCTCGCATTATTCCCCCAAGCGCACTTCCGCTCTGCTGTCCACATCGCTGTCGAAGAAGGCGCGACGGCCATCAGTGGCGATGCCTTTGGACTGCACGACCCGGACGCCCTGGGCCGTCCGTTTGGCTCGATTTTCAGCGAAACCGTATTCCAACGATCGGACGGGCAGCGTCACTGTGTAGACCGCTTCGAGATGAGCGGCCACGAGTTCGTTACGAGTCTGCCTTCGGCCCTGCAGCGTTATCAGACGCAGGGGACGTTCTGGGTCGTGTCGGACCACGATACCGAGGAATTGGTGACCACCCTCCGAACGGCGCTCGATCCTCTTCCCGGCATCTATGCCGGTGCTTCGATCCTGCCCGGCAATGTAGGCGTCTGGATGCGCGTACTCGCCGTTGACGCGGTTGCCCTGCGCGGCGCGTTTCACGCGGCCTGGAGCGCGGTGCGGTTATGTCTGACCGGTGTGGAACCGCCGAGCCGCCGCAAATCGGGCTGGCTGTGAGGGGTGAGACCTAGAACCAATAATCGTCCCAGACCAGCAAACCCACCACGGCGCGACGGTGGTACCGTTTGGTGTATGCTTCGGCCGCTTCGATAGCAGCCCCTTCCTGCAAGTGGTAGGACAGGACGTCGCCCTGCACGCCGGGCGCGGGAGACGGTTCGGCTAAGAGAATGAACGACTCTCCCAGTCCGGTGACCGGGGTACGGTCTCCTTGAGCGGGCTGGCGGAGCGGAGAGGAATGTTTTGTCCGGGTGTGGAAACCGGCAGGGCGCGTGCTATAGCATTTTTCCAACAGCCAGACGTGCGCGAAGCCGGGTGGAATCTGCTTGCGCGCTTCCGGATAGATGTACTCCACCCGCTCCTTGTCGAGCAAGACGCTCCAGCGTTGGCGACGGTTGGAGACATAGATAAACAAGAGTCCCGCGTCCCCTCGACCGACGCGGGTAAACGGCGTCCGAGTCGGCAGGACCTGGGACGGGAAGTTACGGTAGTAGTAGTCCGGCGGTGTGGTATCCATGTGAGAATCGCTACGGCAAGTCGCCCGTGAGGCGCAAGGCATACCCCGCCGGTTACGCCGGCTAATCGTCAAAACCTAGAGCGAAGAGCATAGCCTCCTTGACGCGTTGGAGTGTTGCAGGGGAAACAGTTCCGACAAAGCGCTTGAGTTGAGACTTTGGAACAGTAACCAGATGGTGGAGATTGATGGCGGATTGATTTTTAAGACCAGCTTCAGGACCGAGCACGACTTCACTCGGTACGCCTCGAATTGTACTTGTGAGGGGTGCCACCGTGACCGTATGCAGCACAGGAATGATCTCTTGGCGAGTCAGGATAAGTACCGGGCGTTGTTTGTCCGGTCTATCAAAACGAAAATTCCAAATCTCACCGCGCCTCACATTTTCTCCCACTGCTGGGCACGCAGGAGAGGCTCAAACTCATCAGCTTGGACAGGTTTTTTGCGATAGCCCTGGCGGTCCTGTTTCACGAGTGCTTTGAGCCGCTGCTGTTTGAGCCACTGGCGAGCGGCTTCACTGAACAGCTCAGCTCGCTTCTTGCGTCTCGCCTGGGCAAGGGTATCAATCTGTTCGAGCAAGTGCTCATCCACGGCAATCGAGATTGTTTTCATCTTTCTGAGGAGTAGACCGCTGTGATGAGGGAGTCAAGCACGCAATCGGGACGGTAGTCTATGCCTCCATCTTGTGTTCTCCATCTTTTTCGTACTGCCCGATTAAAGAAGAACTGTGTCACAGCGGCTTTTGCAAAAAAAGAACCTGCCCGGCCTCCGGATCATAGGTCGCTCGAATAAAGCCGACACCAAAATACAATCCTTGGGCAACCGTATTATTGAGTTGCACTTCCAGTGTCAGCTTACAGCAGCCGAGCTCACGTGCCTTGTGTTCTACGCGCTGTAATAAGAAGCGCCCGATGCCTTGTCCGCGACAGTCCGGATTCACTGCCAAGTCGTGGATGTTTAGCAGCGGTTTCGCAGCAAAGGTAGAGAAACCACGGAAACACACGGCAATCCCCACGGCTTCGTCTCCTCGATAGGCCAGGAAAATCAACGTTGTCGGGTGGGCTTGCAGGCCTGGAATAAGGCGAGTGCACACGTCTTGCGGCAGGTCTTGACTATTGCCCATCGGATCGCGGGCGTAATTGTTCACAAGCTGGAGGATCGCTTCTTGGTGATCGGGCCGATGCAAGTCCGCTTCAACAACGGTGAGGGTAGACATAAGGCGCTCCTAGACCCAACTAGCATTGTCGGCGGTCAAGTCGCCACCGGCATCGCCTGTATTGACCGTGCCTGCGGGCTCAACCAGCAAGACGTGACATTCTTTTTCGGCCCACGGCTTATGCTCAATGCCTTTCGGCACAATAAACATTTCTCCCGCCCTCAGCGCCACACTGCCATCCCGAAAATCAATCTGCATCGATCCCTGTAGAACAAGAAAGACTTCATCCGTGTCAACATGTCTGTGCCAGACAAAATCGCCTTGGAGCTTGACCAGCTTGAAATGATAGTCGTTCATCTGAGCGATTATTTTGGGAGACCAATGGTCTGAGAACGTGGTGAGTTTTTGCGTCAGATTGATGGGTGTATAAGTCATGGTGAGCCTTCTTGTTGTTCCAAGCGATCAAGCAGCTTGCCCGGTTGTTCTTCGACCAGAAGCAGGGCGCGATACTCAGCTTTCAAAAACTGCTCATTCACGCTGTGCTGCAAGAACTGCAGCAGGAGGTCGTAGTAATGATTGACGTTCAGCAGGCCGCAGGGCTTGGCATGGATATTTAACGCCCGCCAGGTGAGCGCTTCAAACAATTCCTCCAGCGTGCCAATGCCACCGGGCAGGGCGATCACCCCGTCCGCGAGTTCGGCCATTTTCGCCTTGCGCTCATGCATGGAGCCAACCACGTGGAGTTCCGAGAGGCCGTGGTGGGCCACCTCTCGGTCAACCAGCGTGTCGGGAATGACGCCGACCACCCGCCCATGCTCGGCAAGGACCGTGTCAGCCAGCGCGCCCATAAGACCGATATGCGCCCCACCGTAGACCAGTTCGAGACCGCGGGCGGCCAGTTCTCTGCCGAGGGCTTGGGCGGCCGAGAGATATTCCGGTCGGGCGCCCAGGTACGACCCGGTAAAAACACAGAGGCGTTTCATACAGCGTATCCCATATTAGTGCTATCATATTGTTCTTCCTCACCGTTCCGTGTAGAGGAAAAGCCTAGGGCAAGGAGAAAGCCTGATCATACCAGAAAGTTTTCTCAGGAGGACCTGCATGCGCGCCGTCAAGCAACACCACACATCTGACGACTGGGTCTGGCAAGCCATTCGAGACGAAGCCGCGTTGGAAGCCGACCGCGAGCCGGTGCTGGCGAGCTTTCTCCACTCGATTATTCTGAATCACTCCTCACTGGAGGAGGCGCTGAGCTATCTTTTGGCCGGGAAGCTGACCAATCTCAATCTGCCGTCCATTACCCTGCGCGACATCATGATGGAAGCGCTGATCGATGACCCGCAGATTGGGCAGGCTGTTCGAGCGGACATCTGCGCGGTGCGTGACCGCGACCCGGCCTGTTCGTTCTATTCAGCGCCTCTGCTGTACTATAAGGGCTTGCACGCGCTCGAAGCCCATCGTATCTCGCACTGGCTGTGGAAGCAGGATCGGAAGACCTTGGCCTTCTGCCTGCAGAACCGGATTTCGGAAGTCTTCAGCGTGGATATCCACCCCGCGGCCCGTATTGGTTCGGGGATTTTTATTGACCACGGCAGCAGCCTCGTCATTGGGGAGACGGCCGTGGTTGAGAACGATGTGTCCATGCTCCAGGAAGTGACCCTCGGAGGAACCGGAAAAGAGTCTGGTGACCGGCATCCCAAGATTCGGACCGGGGTGTTGATCAGTGCCGGGGCCAAGATTCTGGGCAATGTCGAGGTCGGGGCAAACGCCAAGGTGGGTGCGGGCAGTGTCGTGCTGACCAATGTCCCGTCGGGCTGTACGGTCGCCGGCGTACCGGCCAAGCTGGTGGGCCGCTGCGCTAAACTCCAGCAGCCGGCGTTTGAGATGGACCACAATCTGCCCACCGGAGAAGAGGATTCCCGAAGAGGTATCTGAAGCGGGTGGCGTCACTCTGACAGCATACGTGCCTGCCCACCGCAAAACCGTTTGATGAGGGCGAGGAGTTCGTTCGTCACTTCGTGCAGATAAGCCTCTTCCGTCCGGGCATTGCCCTGCACGATGAAAAAACCGTCGGTCGTATCGAGGCTGATTTTCGTTTTCTCGCACTGGCGTACCTCCAAGCGACACAGCACGTTGTGCCCGTCATCGATATAGGCGTATTCGCCGGGGCTGACGACTTTGGGCTTGTCCGAGCCCATCGGCCAAAAGGTCTCGCTGCCGTCCGTGAGACGAAGTTGCACATTGCCGTTGATCGCGCTGAGGTCGTGCGCCCCCAAAGAGAGACGGGTTTTCACTGATACGAGGTTATAGATATCAACCAGCAGATTGACCTGCGGCAGCCCGCCTGTTTGTAAGACCAGCTTGAGCAAGCTTTCCGGCGAGGCCACGTTTTTTCGATTGGAGCGTCCAATCGCATCATGCAGGGCACGAAAACCGCTCAGAATAGAGTCGGTCTGTATAGCCTCAGACGAGAGGCCTGCGGTCACCTGGGCCAGCGTGTGCGCCTTGAGTTTTTCAAACTCAGGGTTCGTCTGTTGATTACGGACCCCCTCAAGCACAAAGCAGACGGCTTTGAGGCCAAGCGATTGTGCGGCGTCTGTGATATGGAACCGGAACTGGTCGGATTGCATATGTTTTCGACTTAGCTACGCTCAATAACTCCATCTGCAATGGTCTGCTCTGCTGCTCGTCGTAACTGCCTCGCACTTTTTACTACCCTCCGTGACCTCAGGTCACCTGCCGTGCGTTCTACAATACTGCTCGCCGGAGCAAGACGAACCTGGGAGTCTTCGACGATAAAGGCGACCTTCGCTCGTGGGGCTATCCCCAAGAGTCTTCGGACTTCGACCGGAAGAGTCATGTAGCTATACTCAAATTCCTCTCTATCAAGACGATCGTGCTGAGAATAATCGTACAGTCTCGGTAATGAAGTCCTCAAGGTGGCCGCTGAAGGAACGAATTCGCCCCTGCTCATCGTGTATATGGTGGGGAGGGTACGATAAGAGTTGGCTGCGGTAATCCCGCTGGTGATAGGGGAGATTGTCCGCTCTGAATATATTCTTCTCGTTATTATCAATAATATTGTAACTATACCTGCTCACGATGAGCCCTTGTTGCCCAAAGGCATATTCTTCCCTGAGGGAAAGTGTCCCGGTCTCTGCGACTGGGACCCTAATATGGAGCGCTCCGGAAATCAGGGCATCCTCAACCGAAGTTGGGAATTCGACATGAAAACGCTCAGGAAGAGAGAAGGCATCAGTCAGGAGAGTATAGAGCGTCCAGCAGTGGTTGAGTAGTTGTACTTGGTAGCGGCCCTCAATGGGCATAGTCTGCGAGTTCTTTGAGGGGGAACTTCGTTTGTAGCGTACGGAAATAACTCCGGTAACACATGGCCCACTGCGTGAAATCGGGATGGTCCTCGGCAGGAGTCCCAACAATGAGAGCCTGAAACACTTCCGAGCGCATCCCGTACTTCTGCTCAAACTGTTGGAGTTCTGTTAGCAGTTTTGCCAAGACCTGATCCGTTGAAAGAGTACCGTGGTGCACCCTTTCCAGGAAGTCTTTTTTCGTGAGCTGCTTGAGTGTTCTTTGCTCAGCCATAGCCACCTCGCTGATGTGGGCAATTTAACTGAAGATCGTCCGCCGTCGCAATACGCGCCGCTTCACTTCAAGTGGTGACAGTTAAGGGCATAGTGACGGATCAGGGTGTCATGGTCTGTATCTCGGCTGGTACCTTGCTGAGCGTCAATTCGTTGAGCGTTACCTTGTTGCTAGCGTTATCGATATCAATCCCAACCAATTTACCTTGGGCATCGTAATCCAGCACAACACCCTCTGATATCTCCTGGCTGTCCACACCCGGTCGCTCGGAGAGGTCAATGTAAAGCGAGTCCGTGTCAGGATGATAGATCAGCTTCATGGTTTGAACCTCCGATCGGGAAAAGCGTTGTGGATTGTTACCTTGTCCGTAAGTGTAATCACTCGTAATACGCGATTGTTCAGTTCGGGAACCGCCCCCCAAAAGCGGAACCGATTGTTTTCCTGCGGTTCACTTCGGATCGGGCTTTCGACTATTTGAATACACCATTCTTTTTTCAGATACGGGCGTTTCCGCAAGACTTCGTTCTCAAAATAGTCGGTGAATTTATATTTCATCTAATGGCTGAACTGAGCCACATCTGGCAGCACATAGACTCTGATGAGTTATTATCGATCTAAATCTGTCCCTTAATTTAGCGGATGACAGATTCTAGGCTTAGCTTACAGCATGAAGAAGAAATGACTATGAGGTTGACAATATCACTGAATCCCTTGACCTAGTGCTTCATTTCCTGTCTCACTGGAAACAACCCCATTAAATTTGCATGCAAGTGAAAGGAAGTTGTCCAGGTTTTGTAGATCCATTCCGTACTCCGAGACGTCACTGGGATGGATCACAACCGTGAGTTTCGGACAGAATGTAGATTCTGCACTTGCGGCAATGAAGGACCGTATTATTTCTATTGCAATTTCTTCTCTTGTCTGTGGTAGGCGAGTTGGACCGGTACCCAAAATTGGTATTGATAGATTCCCATGACTCCCACGAGTCCTGACAAAATCCCAGAGCCCTGCCAGAGCTTGACGTAGATTGTCAAGAGAACCTGACGCATTACCATGTTCGTTCAAATCTGAAATTGCTACGAGATAAGCTGAATGATCTTTCGATGGTGAGACATGGATGGTCTCACCGAATCGGTATCTTTTCGATTTGCCACGACGATCGCCGCTGAGATTTTCCAATGGAGTAATCGTTTCGAGCTGTCCCGTAACCACGTTATCGAGGGCTCTCCAGTTAGAGTAAAAACGCGATGTGAACTGTCCTTGGAGGCTCTCCGGTGAGATCAAATCAGGAGAAAGCTCAATATCAAATGTTGTGTTCGTGCTGATAACCCATGCTCCTTTTTGACGGAACAAGTCTTTGATCTTGATTTCAATCTGAATATCGCGATTTTTCAGCGGATAACAATAGGATAGGCGAGGCCAGCTACGGTATGCCCCAATAAGAATCCCGAAGGTACAGAATAGCATCCATTGAGTCTTAAGCCAGGATGAGAACTCTGGTAATTGAGAGAAGTAATCCAAAATTGATACGAGAATCCAAAGTGCACCAAACGCCTCAAGTACGGAAAGAATCAACTTCCAGTTAAAGAAAGATTTCAGATACAGCTGTGTCATAGTATACAAAGGGGCCCATCTCAGAGTCCAAGCCCCTGATACACGGCCTCTCGGTAATAGAAAGGCCCAGTTTTTCCTTGGTAGCGAAACCCCAGATGTTGTTGAGTCCAGTCTTCGAGAGCGTGTTCAATAATGTGAGCGTTGAAACTAACATGGACGGCTAATTGGGATTTGAGTAAGGGAGGGCAACGCGATTCGTCCATGAAGCGCAAGCCGTTCAGGTTAACGACGATAATGGGTAGGTCCCTTGTTACCGCTTGTTCAATCTCCCAACGAACAAACTTGTAGAGAAATCTGGTACGTTCTCCTGCCAAGAGGATAAAAGATTTTGAATTTCGTAGTCTATCCGCTAACTGTCTTTTTATTGATGATTCCAGGCTCGTGTCAGATGCTGTATTCAGGTCGTGCGCGTCATAGAAATTGAAAGACGTCATATCACTCTGTTTCCACGCGCGCATCAACCAATAGTAGTGAATATCATTGTCACCATCGAAGGAAACGTAAGTTTTGTTTCTATAGGGCACTCCCTATCTCCTCTCTAAGTCCACCTTGTAGACTTGACACTTATAACATCTCGTAAAAACTCCCCTCGCCCGGAACGAACAATCGGCTGTAAAACCGCAGGGCGTACGAGTCGGTCATGCCGGCCAGAAAGTCGCAGATGACCCGTTTGCGGGCCGCCTCGTCGCCGTTGAGGAGTGCGTTTTCATAGTGCTCGCCGTGGTCTTCGGGGAAGAGACCGATGGACTCCTGACCTTGGTCGAGTACGGCAAACAGGCGGCGGAGGACTTCTTTACCCTTATGGGCGAGGGTAGTCACACGCGGATTGTTGATGACCTTATACGACTCAAATGCCTTGAGTGCCTCAATGCGGACCCGGTTGGGAAAGTCGGTGTCAATGTGTTCGTGGCGGGCGTGTGATTGGATGCCAACCGAACTGGCAAATTCATGAATGAGATCGCGCGTCAGCATTTTTCTACCCGCCCGAAAAGACCGCTGTTCAAGCTGTTCGAGTCGGTCGGCAATCTGGGATAGTTCTTGGTGGACCGTGCTTTCAGTGACGGGCTGTCCCCAGGCGGTCAGCTTTGTATTGACATCACGCACCACCCGCGCCGGCGGAAGACGCCGCAGGTCGGCCGGGGAGAGTAAGCCGGCTTTGAGACTGTCCTCCAAGTCGTGCACGGAATAGGCGATGTCATCCGCCACATCCATGATTTGGCACTCAAGGCTGCGCTGCTGCCCGCTGCCGGTCTGGCGGACAATGACCTCGACGAAGGCGTGGTCTGCGGCGTAAAAGCCTTTGACCAAGCCTTGTGGCGCGTTGGCTATCGCGCTTGCGTCGATGCAGGTTTTGTATTTGAGCATGCCGTCCAGGGTTTGGTAGGTCAGATTCAGGCCGGCATAGTCGGCATGCTTGTGTTCAAGACGGGTCACAATGCGCAGGGTCTGCGCGTTGCCCTCAAAGCCGCCATGCGCCCGCATGAGTTGATGCAGCGTCCGCTCGCCGTTATGGCCAAAGGGCGGATGGCCCAAGTCGTGGGCCAGGCAGACCGCCTCGACCAAGTCCGGGTCGGCTCCCAGCGTCAGGGCAACGCCCTTGGCAATTTGAGCGACTTCGAGAGAGTGGGTGAGGCGGGTCCGAAAAAAATCTCCCTCGTAGATGCCGAAGACCTGGGTCTTGCCCTGCAAACGCCGAAACGCCGCCGAGTGGATAATCCGGGCGCGGTCATGCTCAAACTCCGACCGCCGGTCCGTTGCGGTTCGTGCCGGCTCCGGCGTATGGCGGACCGCGTCTGAAGCGCGCGCTGGCGTCACGGTGTCCTCACGCCCCGTTTGTCTGGTACGCAGTCTTCGCCCTTGTGTGCCAGGCTATCGGCATGAACCTTCTCCTGCGTTGTGTCAGTGAGGACCATATCCTCGGTAGAGGGAAGACCGAGCGGGGTTTTTTTATAGGCATCGACAGACTCATGAAAAGCACGCTCAAGTTCGTCAACCGTTGTTCCATGAAAACCGACGATATCCTTTATGCCGGCCAGATGGCCGACAAATATGCGGTCGTCCTCGTCGAATTCGATACGAGCGGTATAACCCCGATATTGCATTGTGTGCATAGCCCGATGCCTTCACGTTCCGTGTGCGTTACTCCAAGGCTGGAAACAGCGCCTCCATCCTACACTATTCAATAGGACCGTTCACGGGGTACGGCTGTGGCAAATCCGGCCGACCTGTGCTCTAATTCCGGCTTCAATTCGGTTCCGGGAGGTCGGTATGGAAACGGAAGCCCTGAAAGATAAGACAGCCATCGTTGGCATCGGTCACACCGAATACTCAAAAGATTCGGGCCGCAGCGAAATGAGCCTGGCGGTCGAAGCCATCCGCAACGCGATTGCCGACGCCGGACTCAAGCCGAGCGATATAGACGGTATCGCCAAGTTCTCCATGGATAATAACGACCCGGTCGATATCGCGGCAAACCTGGGTATCCCGGAACTGCGTTTCTACGCGGAAGCGCCCTACGGCGGCGGAGGCGGGCCGGTCGGCTCGATTCTGCTCGGAGCCATGGCCGTGGCCACCGGCATGGCCAATTGCGTGATCGCCTTCCGGGCCATGAACGAACGCTCGGGCCGTGGGACGCCGCGCTTCGGACGCGCCGCTGTCCGCAGGGGGGCGTCCGGTGTGGGTGCCTACCTCGAACCCTACGGTCTCTTCAGTCCAGCCCAGATGGTCGCTCTGGCCGCACGCCGGCATATGCATTTATACGGGACCAAGAGCGCGGACTTTGGCGCCATCTCAGTTGCCTGTCGGACGCATGCCCAGACCAACCCCAACGCGGTCATGCGGGGTCGGCCGATCACCATTGAAGACCATCAGAGCTCGCGTATTATCGCCGACCCCCTCCATCTGCTGGACTGCTGTCTGGAAACCGACGGCGGGGCCGCGGTGGTGATTACCTCGGCTGACCGGGCAAAAAACGGTCCGCACAAACCGACCTATATTATGGGTGGGGCCTTTGGCGCGGGAGAGTGGAACGCCCAGCGTGTGGTGAAAAACGTTGAGAAAGCCGAAACGGAATCCACCGTGACCGGCAAAGCCCTGTTTGCCCGGGCCGGAATAGCGCACAGCGACGTGGATGTGTGTTTCGTGTATGACCATTTTACCCCGCTGGTCCTCATGGCGATTGAGGAACTGGGCTTCTGCCAACGCGGCGAGGGGGGAGACTTTGTGTCTGACGGCAAGCTGTTATGGCCGCATGGCTCGCTGCCGCTCAACACCAGTGGCGGCAACCTGTCCGAAGGCTATATTCACGGCATGGAAAATGTTGTTGAAGCCGTGCGTCAACTGCGCGGACAGGCCATTAACCAGGTCCCGGACGCCGAGGTGGCCTTTGTCTCTTCAGGCAACGGGGTGCCCACGACCGCGATGCTGCTCCATCGCTAGCCTGCGATAGCGCAGTCTTTCTATGTCTCTGTCGCCCTGGCAAGAGTCGATTGATAGCCGGGGCACTCGCGGACTGGCAGACGTGGATACTTGGCATAACGAGCGTCCGTTTCAGACCGTCCGCAATAATAGAAGCGGGAGCCCTTGCCACTCACAATCTCGCGGGTGTGCTGGCAGGAGGCGCACAAGCCGGTCTCTGGGGGTGGGGGTGCGTCTTGGGTCATTGTGGAGAGCCTACAGGCCGCTCTTCCCCTTGACAACACGACACTCAAGACAATAGGGAAAGAACACGATTTCGCACCCGTTTCGTACAGAAAGGAGTCATATATGACGACCCGAAAAGTAGACTATAACGACGTCAAATCCCTGGTTGGTCAGGAACTCGGCGTCTCGGATTGGCATCTCGTCACCCAGGAAGAAATCAACGCCTTTGCCGAGTGTACCCATGATCACCAGTGGATTCATCTTGACGTCGAGCGTGCCAAAAAAGAGTCGCCCTTTGGCGGTCCTGTTGCCCACGGGTATTATACCCTCTCGTTAGCCCCCTATTTCATGGATCAGATCTGGGCGGTGCAGGGCATTAAAATGGGCGTGAACTACGGGCTGAATAAACTCCGCTTTCCGTCGCCTGTCCCGGTCGGCAAAAAGGTACGGGCGCGGGCCGCGTTGAACAATGTGGAAGATGTGACCGGCGGCCTGCAAGTCACGGTCGGTCTGACCTTTGAGGTGGAAGAGAGCAGTAAGCCGGCGTGTGTGGCCGAGGGCGTGTACCGCTTCTACGCTTAGTCCTCTTGCCGCTGTAAGCGCTGCGCATATTTCCGGTATAAGCCCCGAAACTGATGGTAGCTCAGGCCAAGTCGTTCGGCGGTCTTCTTTTGATTATACCGCGTCGCACGTAATCCGTTTGTAAGCAGCTTACACTCGAACTCCTGTACCGCCTGGGTAAAGGATGTGTGAGAAGCGCTCTCATCGGTGGGGACCGCCCGAGGGAAGACGGCTGGTTCCTCTTCTTGTTCCCCTGACGCCTGGGGGGAGGGCTGAAACGGGTCGAGTACGATGTCGGCCTCACGAATCAAGCTCGTATCCGCACGATAGACTGCGCGCTCGACCACATTTTTCAATTCTCTGACATTGCCCGGCCAGGGATAATTATCCAGAACGGTACGCGCGGCGTCACTGAACTGCGGCACGTCTTCCCGTCCCAACTCGAAAGCCATCCGCGCGGCAAAATGGTTGGTGAGGAACACAATATCCTCGGGGCGCTCACGCAGGGGCGGGAGAAAAAGCACCTCGAAAGACAGCCGGTCGAGCAGGTCGGCTCTGAACTGCCCGCGTGCCGCGAGCGCCCTGAGGTCGGCATTGGTTGCGCCAATAATCCGCACATGAGTCTCAATCGGCTGCGAACTGCCGACCCGCTCGAAGCTGCCATATTCGACCACCCGCAGAATTTTCTCCTGGGTTTCAAGCGGAATGTTTCCAATCTCATCAAGAAAGAGGGTGCCGTTGTGAGCGCTCTCAAAGCGGCCGAGGCGCTGGCGGGTCGCTCCGGTAAAAGCCCCGGCTTCATGGCCGAATAATTCGGCTTCGATCAGGCCGGGTGAGAGTGCCGCACAGTGCAGGGTGACAAAGGGCCCTTGCCATCGCTCAGACAGGTAATGCAGTCGAGCCGCGGCAAGCTCTTTGCCCGTCCCGCGTTCCCCTATCAGGAGAACCGGCCGGTTGACCCGAGCCACCTGGGATAAGCGCTCCTGAAATGCCAGGAATGCTTCTGACTGTCCGAGTGCTTCCTGAGGACCAGAAGAGGTGTCTGGAGTAAAGGCAGTGGGTTTTTTCGCCATATATCGGTGTATATAGCATATCGAGAGCGAAAATAAATCTACACTGTTCCTCTTTATTTTTATAAGTATCTGGAAAGAAAAGACTTTCTGAATTGGCATACGAGATGCAATACTCCAGAGTGTATCGATAGCAAAGGAGAAGCATCATGGGGATTTTCACCCGAGTCCGTGACATTATCAGCGCCAACCTCAACGCCATGCTTGATAAAGCGGAAGACCCGGAGAAGCTCATTCGGCTCATGATTAAGGAAATGGAGGATACCCTGGTCGAAATTAAAGCCTCCTGCGCCGGGGCGATGGCCGCAAAAAAGAAAATCGAGCGTGACTGTCAAACGGTCGGAACACGGGCCGGCCAGTGGGGCGAAAAGGCCCAGCTCGCAGTCGATAAAGGGCGCGAAGACCTGGCGCGTGAGGCCCTCATGCAGAAGCGTCGCTATACCGAACGCAGCACCGCGCTGCAAAAAGAACGCACCGAGTGTGACGCGCTGATTCGCCAGTATCAGGAGGATATGACCCAGTTGGAAAATAAGCTTGGCACCGTCCGCGAAAAACAGCGCCTGCTCATCCAGCGTCATATCCATGCCCAAAAGCGGAAACGCGCCCAGGAAGACCTGCGCCGCCTCGATAGCTCGGAGGCGTTTGTCCGATTTGAGCAATTTGAAAATCGGATTGAGCGCATGGAAGCGGAATCCGACCTGGTCAACCCCGGCCCCAGCGCTGAGCATCAACTCGCACAAGAGTTTGTCCGACTGGAAGGCGATGAGGAGATTGAAAAAGAGTTAGCCAGGCTCAAAGCCGCGGTTGAGCAAAAGACCACCGCGCCGCCACAGGACTAATCTGTTGTCACGAAGCGAACTGATAGAGAGTGAGTCTGAAATATGGATGCCCCAATTTGGTCGCTTGTTGTTCTCTTCATCTTCGTCTCGGTCTTTGTTGCGGTGGTTGGAGGGCTGGCGCTGACCGTGTGGCTCATCTGGAGAAAAAGCACGCCCAAACAGGGCCATCTGGCCCAGGCGGATGAAGCCCAGATGATTCAGGAACTCTATCAGGGCCTATCCAAGATGGAGGCCCGCGTGGAAGCGTTGGAGACGCTTTTGCTTGACCAGGAAAGGAAAGGAGAAGGAAAACGATGACAACAGCCGAACGCCCGACGGGCTTATACCGGTCACGCGACGGGATGCTGCTCGGTGTGTGTAAAGGGATCGCCGACTATCTCGATATTTCACTCTTTTGGACGCGGATGCTGGCCGTCCTGTTTTTTCTCTTCTCCGGGCTGTGGCCTGTGGGCGGCCTGTATCTATTGGCTGCGATGGTGATGAAGCCAGAGCCTGTCGTGCCGTTCGCCAGTGCGGGCGAACGCGAGTTCTATGACGCCTACGTCAACTCGCGCGGGCTGGCGCTCCACCGTTTGAAACACACCTTTGATCATCTCGACCGTCGCATCCAACGCATGGAAGATGTGGTGACGAATCGCGAGTATGACTGGGAACGGCGCCCGCATAAATCATAAGCCGTCCCCAACCCATCCATTTCCCTCCATCCTACCGGTGCTGCGCTAGCAGAACGACCAAATGCGCGGTAAATAGTGTAGAGTTGAGCATGAAGGAGGGGATCATGACACAGTACTGGAGCTCGACTCACACGCACCGGTGGCACATCCGTTGGGCAGCCGGCCTGGCCGTAGCGCTCACCGGTTTGTTCTGCTCTCCAAGCTGGGCCGTTACCCCAGAAGAGCAGAAGCCCGATGGTCAGGCGTTGTATGAGCAGCACTGCGCGAAATGTCACGCCGGGCAGTCAACCCGTGCGGCGCAGCTTGACATTATGCGCCGCCTGCCGGCCGAGTTCGTGTTGCACTCGCTGGAGTTGGGCAAAATGAAATTCCAAGGCGTGCTGCGGACCAACGAAGAGCGCCGCGCCATCTCCGAATGGGTCACCAGCAAGAAGCTCAAACCGGAGGCAGCTACCGATGAAACGGTGGCGGGTTTTTGTGCCGACGCCCCAGGCGAATTCATGGTCGCAGACGACACCCCGCAGTGGAACGGCTGGGGTGTGGATGTCGTCAACAGCCGTTTCCAGCCCGCGGAACAGGCCGGGGTCAGCGCAGAGCAGGTCTCCAAGCTGAAGGTCAAGTGGGTGTTTGGCCTGCCGATGGACTACCAGACCTCCCAGCCGACTGTGGTCGGCAACCGGGTCTTTGTCGGCACCATGAAAGGCCGGGTGTATTCGCTCGATGCCAAGACCGGCTGTCTGTACTGGTCGATGAAACCCAGATCCGGGGTGCGTTCGACCCTGGTCGTCGGAAAACTGCCGGGGACCGATCCGGCCCGCTATGTGGTCTATTTCGGGGATTCCGAAGCCACGGTCTACGCCCTGGACGCCCGGACGGGCACGGAGTTATGGCGCAACAAGATTGACGATCATCCCATGGCGCGTATCACCGGAACGCCCAAGCTGCACGGCAATCGGCTCTACGTGCCCCTGACGGCCCTGGAAGAGGCGGCCGGCGCGGATGCCGACTACGAGTGCTGTACCTTTCGGGGCACGCTGGTGGCCATGAACCCGATTAACGGCAAGATGGTCTGGAAGACCTATACGATTCCAGAGCCGGCCGTTCCGGTTCGGAAAAACAGGAAGGGCACCCAGTTGTGGGGCCCCTCGGGAGCCTCGGTCTGGTCTTCCCCCACACTCGATCTGGAACGCGGCCGGCTGTATGTCACCACGGGTGACAATTATTCGGACCCGGCTTCGCTCACCAGCGATGCCATCGTGGCTTTTGATCTGAGAACGGGTGAATTCCTCTGGTCTCAACAGTTTACGCCGAACGACGCCTGGAATATCGGCTGTGAGACCGATGACGACTCGAACTGTCCCGAGGCCAGGGGTCCGGATTTGGACTTTGGCTCGTCGGCGATTCTGGTCACGCTGCCCAGCGGCAAGCGCGTCCTCCTGGCCGGACAGAAATCCGGCGTCCTTCACGCCGTAGACCCAGACCGGGACGGCGAAATTCTCTGGCAGCAGCGGTTGGGCAAGGGCGGCCTGATCGGGGGCATCCAGTGGGGACCGGCGGCCGATGCCCGGACCATCTATGTGGCCCTGTCCGATATCGGTATTGAGACCCACAAAGATAAAGACCTGGGCTGGACGACCAGCCTTGACGGGAGTGTCGGCGGGGGGATGTTTGCCTATGATGTGGAGACGGGTGAGCGTAAATGGCATACCCCGCCCCCAGGCTGTAACGGGCGCGCCCAGTGCAGCCCGGCGCAGTCCGCGGCCATATCCGTGATCCCCGGCGTGGTCTTTTCCGGTTCTGTCGATGGCCATTTGCGCGCCTACTCAGCCGCAGACGGCGCCGTGGTCTGGGAGTATAACGCCGACCAGGAATACGAAAGCACGAATGGGGTCCAGACCAAAGGAGGCTCGTTCGACGGGCCCGGCCCGACGATTGTCGACGGCATGTTGTATGTGAATTCCGGCTACGGCTATTGGGGCGGCATGCCGGGCAACGCGCTGCTGGCCTTTTCGGTCGATGACAAATAGGCAGGTTCTTGCAACACACAAAAGGGGGAGTGTTATGGGTACGACGGATAGGGTAGGGCTCAAAAACCTGATAACGTGGCTGAGCGGAGCGCTGTGTTTTGCCGTGCTCCAGTGGAGTGTCCCGGCGAGTTGGGCAATGGAGGCCGGCGCCCACCAGACGCCCGATGCGGAGCAACTCTACAACACCTACTGCGCCCAGTGTCATGAAGGCCAGGTGAAACGGGCCCCGATCCGTGAGGTCATGTCACGCCTGCCCGCGGAGATGGTGCTGCATTCGCTGAGCGTAGGCAAGATGCGCATGCAGGGCTGGATGCGAACCATTGCCGAGCGCCGCGCCTTGTCTGAATGGATCACCGGCAAGAAGGTCAAGGACACGGACGAGACGGTTGCCGGATTTTGCGCGGACGCGCCAGGCGAATTCTCTATCGAAGACGGCGCTCCGCAGTGGAACGGCTGGGGGGCTGATCTCACCAATAGCCGCTTCCAGTCGGCTGAGCAGGCTGGCATTGCAGCCGACCAAGTGCCCAATCTCGAGGTCAAATGGGTGTTTGGCTTGCCCATGGATTTTCGGGTCTCCCAGCCGACCGTGGTGGGCGGGCGGGTGTTTATCGGTTCGCTCCAGGGCCGGATTTATTCGCTCGATGCCAAGACCGGCTGCTTGTACTGGTCGGTGAAAACGGACGGTGGGGTACGCTCGACCATGGTGGTCGATACCCTGCCGGGTACCACCCCGCCACGCCATGTTGTCTATGTGGGCGACGCGGCGGCAAACATGTATGCGCTGGACGCCCGCACGGGCAAGGAACTCTGGAAAGTGGACGTGGACGACCATCCCTTGGCGACGATTACCGGCACGCCCAAAACGCACGGCAACCGGCTCTACGTGTCCACTACCGCCCTGGAGGAAATCGCCGGCTCCGACCCGACCTACGAGTGTTGTACGTTTCGCGGCAAGATCATGGCCCTCAACCGTTTTAACGGCAAGCTGGTGTGGCGGGCCTATATGCTGGACCCAGCCGTACCGGTCCGTAAGAATGCGATCGGCGTGCAGCTCTGGGGACCGTCCGGGGCGTCGATCTGGTCTTCCCCCGCGCTCGACCCGGAGCGCAACCGCATATATGTGACCACGGGCGATAATTACTCCGACCCGGCCTCGCTGACGAGTGATGCGGTGGTCGCCCTTGATCTGCGCACCGGGGACGTCTTATGGTCGAAGCAATTTACGCCCAACGACGCCTGGAACGCGGGTTGTGAGCTGGAGGACGATACCAACTGTCCGGAGGCGCGCGGCCCGGACCTGGACTTCGCCTCCTCGCCCATCCTGCGGATACTGCCTGACGGTCGGCGTATTATCCTGGCCGGCCAGAAGTCCGGGGTGATGCACGCCATAGACCCGGACCGGAACGGTGAGATTCTCTGGCAGGAGCGGGTCGGCAAGGGCGGCCTGGTCGGCGGGATTCAATGGGGCTCGGCCGCAGATGCCAAACAGGTCTATGTGGCGCTGTCCGATATTGGGCTGAGGACCGTCAGGGATTCCGATATCGGCTTTGATACCAGGCTCGACAGTAGTGTGGGGGGCGGCATGTTTGCCCTTGATATCGAGACCGGTGAGCGCAAATGGCACGTCCCACCGCCAGGCTGCGGGGAGCGAACCAATTGCAGTCCGGCCCAGTCGGCCGCGGTGTCGGCGCTGCCCGGCGTGGTCTTCTCCGGTTCCGTGGATAGCCATTTACGCGCCTATGCGACCGACAGCGGAGCGGTGGTGTGGGAGTACAACGCCGACCAGGAGTATGAGAGCACCAATGGCATCAAGACCCGCGGCGGCTCATTTGACGGCCCAGGGCCGACTATTGTCGACGGTATGGTCTACGTCCATTCGGGCTACGGCTTTTCCGGTGGCATCGGTGGTAACGCCCTGATCGCGTTCTCGGTGAATGGGGAATAAGACATCTGCCCCCGAGGTGTTTCCCCCTGACTGGAAGATGGTGCCCGAATCCCTTATCCTTTTGGCTATATGAGGTGTGCGAGCATCTTCTTCGTTGTGTTGATGGTCTTCCACAGTGCCCCGGTGGCACTGAGCCATGAGCCAGGGCCAGCCCCCCATGGAGCTACCCCCCCTCCGCAAAACCTCAGCCAGAGTCAGCCCTCCATGGAGCTGACCCTGGCTGAGAGTATTGCGCTGGCCCTGCAGAACAACCGGAGCCTTTTTAACGCACGTCTCAGCCGCGTCACGCAGAAGTTCGACCTCAAAGTAGCCGAGGACGAGTTTTGGCCAGACGTCAACATCGATTCCCTCGTCGATTATGATATCGCCTGGGATGCCGAGCGGAGAAGGTTGGAATACAATGAAGGGACCACACTCTTCCCCACGGTCACTCTGCGCCTCCCTACCGGCGGAGCGTTCTCTGTCGGCTTGAACAACACCTTCCGGGACGCAGGGGCACAAGATTCGTACACCTCCTCGCCGTCGCTCAATTTTGTCCAGCCCTTGCTGAAAGGCGGTGGCGTGGCAGTAGCGACCGCCAACCTGAGGAACGCCCGGCGCCGAGAAGAGATCAACGTCCTGACGTTCAAGACGACTCTTATCAACATCGTCAACTCGGTCATTTCGGCCTATCGGCGCTTTACCCTGGCCAAACGTCAGGTCGACATCAGCGCCCGCTCCTTGCAACGGACCCGGGAGCAACTGGCCGTGAACCAACTCCTGATCCAGACCGGCAGAATGGCTGAGCGTGATGCCATACAGACCGAGGCGGATATCGCCAATCGGGAACTCAGGCTGACGGAAACCCAAAACAGCCTGGATAACGCCCGGCTCGGCCTGATTAACGTGTTGGATATTGACAGTCGGACACAGATTGAACCAACGGAACCCTTGACCATCACCCCCACGTCTCCCGATCTGGCCCTCAGCCTGGCCACCGCCTTCAAGCATCGTCCGGATTATCTCCGAGCGCTGCTGAGTCTCGAGAACCTCAAGACCGACCTCGTGGTGGCGAAGAACAACCGGCTGTGGGACCTGTCTTTCAGCCTGGCGACCTCTGCCACTGATAGCCAAAAATCATTGCGCAGGACGCTTGGAAGCGCCCTGGGTGATGTCGTCAATAGAGGCACGTATGGAGTCGGGCTGGGATTGAGTATTCCCTTCTATGGGGATCTGACCCGGCAGCAGCGGTATGTGAGGGCCAGCACCGCCCTGCAACAGGCCGAGCACGACCTCACGGAATTCCGCCAGAATATCGATATCGAGGTCCGCAACGCCGTGCGTGACGTTGTGGTCCGACTGCGACAGGTTGACCTGGCGCGCCGGGCCCGGGAACTGGCCGAGCAAAAGATCGCCGTCGAACAGGAAAAGCTGAAATTGGGCCTGTCGACAAACTTCCAACTGGTCATCTTTGAGGACGACCTGGTCAATGCCCATAATAACGAAGTGAGCACCACCACCGCCTATCTCAACGCGTTGACTTCGTTCGACCGGACACTGGGCACGACCCTGGAGACCTGGAAGATCGATATCAAAAGGATGGAAGAATAATGGACCAGGACGCGGTGATCTATAAAAACATTCTGGACCATATGCACGGCGGGATCCTGACGATAGATCTCGACGGACGCCTCTCGACCTTTAATCCAGAGGCGTCCCGTATACTGGGACTCTCACAGAACGAGGTGGTCGGGCGCGTATTCGCCGAAGTCTTCATGACTCTGGACGGCATGGACGCTTTTACTCAAGCCGTGCTGGATGCCGTCTATGAGGCGGAGGTCGAGCCCCGGCGGGCGATCGATATTCAGCGCGACGACAAGACCACCACCTTGGCGATCACCACCTCATATCTCCAATCCGTCCAGGACGGTGAGGTCAAGAGAATCGGCGTCATTGCCTTATTCAGCGATATTACCGAGATCAAGGCCCTGCGCGATGCCGAGCTGCGGCTGGCGGAGGCGGCCAAGGCGCAACACGCCCAACTCCAGGAGGCGTACCGCAGAATCGAAGAAAACAACCAGACCCTCGCCTCGGCAACAAAGCGGGAGCGCGTAGCAGTGGTGGCCATCGTCGCCACGTTTCTGGCGGCCGGTCTGTACGTCTGGGAGACTGACCACCCGCTAGACCGCTCAGGCGCGTCGCTGCCCGTGTCCGAGGCGTCGGCTTCCGCGGACTTGCGCACCGTGGTGGTGGCACCTCAACGGCTCGCCTCGGCGATTACCTTGTCCGGACGGTTGGTTCCGCGCCGGGAGGTCCAGGTGGTCAGCCCGATTCCCGGCACGGTGGCGGCAACCCATTTTCAGTACGGGGCACAGGTCACGCGCGGACACCGGCTGGTCGATCTGGATACCACCGAGATTGAGAGCAAGTATCGCCAGACGCAAACACAGTATATTAAAGCCCTCAAGCGTTTTAACGAGCTTGAAGATTGGGAAAACAACGTTGAGGTGGCGCGTGTGCGGCGGGCGATCAGCAAGACCAAGCTGCAACTCGAAACCCAGAAGCAAAAACGGGACGAAACTGCGTTTCTGTTGGAAAGGGGAGTCATCCCCGCTGCGGAGCACGAGGCCGCGGAACAGCAGCTCCGCAACCTCCAGTTGGACTATGAGGCGGGCCAGCAGGACCTTGCGAGCGTGTTGGCCAAGGGCGGGGCCGCGGAAAAGCAGGTGGCCCAGTTAGAGCTCGACAATGCCCGTAGCCAGCTACAGACACTGGAGGACATTTTGCAGAGGGCGGTGGTCCATGCGCCGGTTGCCGGGGTCATACTCCAGCCGCGGCAGGATGGCAGCGGGAAGTCGGACCAGGGCGGAGAACGCCTCGCAAAAGGTCAGTCGGTGGCGCAGGGGGCACTTTTGCTGACCATCGGCGATCTTGACGGCCTCTCGGTCACGGGACAGGTGGATGAGGTGGACATTGCAAAGGTCCACCTGGGTCAGCAAGTCCATATCAGCGGCGATGCCTTTCCCGGTCTGGAGTTGACGGGGGCCATCGCCCACGTCTCCGCGCAAGCCGGCCAGCCCGGTCAGGGAAGAAATACGTTTCCTCTGTTCGAGATCACCGTGACCATTGAAGACCTCACCCCGGCGCAGCGAGCACAGTTGCGTCTGGGGATGTCGGCCAATCTCGCAGTCGAGATTTATGAAAAGCCGGACGCCTTGCTCGTCCCCTTCAGCGCGGTGCAGACGCGCAACGGCAAAGCCTGGTTGCGCATCAGGGACAAGGAGACCGGCGGGGTGAAACAGATCGAGGTCGATACCGGCGTGACCACCGTGGACGCAGTGGAAATCGTCCGCGGGCTTGAGGCCGGCGATGAAGTGGTGCTTTCTGGAGTCTGAGCCGGGGTGTCCGTATGCTGCGTCTGGTAGACCTTTGCAAGAGCTATCGTGTCGGCCCGATTCGCGTGGACGTCTTACAGGGTGTCAACCTCGAGGTGAACCAGGGCGACCTGCTGTCGATCATGGGTGCTTCGGGGTGTGGCAAATCGACCCTGATGAACATCATCGGCCTGTTGGACCAGCCCACGAGTGGATCGTATCTGCTGGAGGGGCGTGAAGTCTCGACGATAAACGATGACGAACTATCCCGCATCCGAAATGCCAGCATTGGCTTCGTGTTTCAGTCCTTTCACTTGTTACCGCGCCTGACGGCCCAGGAGAATGTCGCTCTTCCCCTGGTGTACCGCAGGCTGGGGGACAAAGAGATCGGGCAACGCTCGCAGGCGGTCTTGGAAAAGGTCGGGATGCAAGACCGGGCCGCCCACAAGCCGAACGAACTCTCCGGTGGACAACAACAGCGGGTGGCTATTGCTCGGGCGCTGATCGGAGAGCCGAGCATCCTGCTGGCCGATGAACCCACCGGCGCCCTTGACCCACGCATTGGCCAGGAGATTATGCGGATTTTTCTTCGTTTGAATGCGGAGGAAGGACTGACGGTCATTGTTATTACCCACGACCGGGCGATTGCGCAGCAATGTATACGGCAGACCCGGATCAGCGATGGGGTCCTGCACGAGGAAGCGCCGCAGCACGGATAAGCCGCGAGGTCATCGCCAGTGATCCTCAAGACCAACGTCAAAGAGGCGGTCAAGAGTCTGTACGCCACAAAACAACGCACCCTGCTGGCGTTGGTCGGCATGACTATTGGGACCGGCTCGGTGATTGCGATGATTTCGGTCGGTGCGATCGTCAAATCCGAGTCTCTCAAACAACTACGCGAACTCGGCACCGATATCCTGACGATCCGGAGACTGCGCAGCAGCGATACTGCGCGTCGCCCGCCCGCTATCCGCCTGGAAGACGCGGTGGGGCTTTCGGACCGGACCGCGTCTATTGCGGTCGCCGCCCCGTGGGTCGAGGCGTATGGGCAGTTCGTCTATACCGGGAAGCGGATAGCCAATGGCGAGGTGCTGGGGGTGACCGCCTCTTTTGCCGACCTCAACAAGCTGAGCCTCGGCACGGGTCGATTTCTCTCGGACCTGGACTTTCGCCGCTACTACTGTGTCATTGGAGCCCAGGTCGCCCAGACTCTGCGGAGGGCCGGCGTCACGCACATCGTGGGCGAGTCGATCAGACTGCTTGGGCGTCTCTACACTGTGGTCGGGGTGCTGCAACCGGCGATAGCAAGGGATGCGCGGGCGTTCAATGTGGACCGGGCGGCCTTCGTGCCCATTACCACGGCGCAACGCACGTTCGACAACGCAGAGATCAAACAGATCATCGCGCGCGTGAGACCCGACGTTCATTATATGGTGGCCACACGGGAGGTGGAGAGCTATTTCCGCCAGCGGGAGAGAAACCTGAATGTCGAGGTGGAAAGCGCCCAGCAGTTGATTGAGCAGATGAAAAGGCAGAGTCAACTCTTCACGCTGCTGTTGGGTGCGATCGGGAGTATCTCCCTCATCGTCGGCGGTATTGGAGTGATGAACGTCATGCTGGCCTCCGTGACTGAGCGCCGAAAGGAGATCGGCATCCGGCGGGCTCTGGGAGCCAATCGCAAGGACGTTCAGAGCCAATTCCTGACGGAGTCTGTCATGCTGTCCCTGCTCGGCGGCCTGCTCGGTCTCGGTCTCGGCCTCGGGGGCTCGTATGTCTTTTGTCAGTTCTCGGACTGGACCTTCGTGCTGTCGGTCCCGGCCGGCCTGCTCGGTGTGGGGATGGGGGTGGGGGTGGGTATTTTGTTCGGGTTCTATCCGGCCTACCAAGCCGCTCGGCTCAATCCTGTTGCCGCCTTGCGGGCGGTATAGAACGGGCGACCTGTTGCGTCATGAAGCCGCTGCTCCACACTGGCGAGCCAGGCTCAGCCCTCAAGACTTATCGGAGCGCTTTCCGCCCTACCAGACGTGCCATCGCCGCTTCCCGCAGTGGGTGCGGGCGGGGGTACTCCGGCGCGTGTTGGAAACCTTGGCCGAGGATTTACGGACGCGGGGGGCGTTAGACCTGAGCGCGTGTTTCATAGACGCCCCCTTCATTGTGGCGAAAAAAACGGCCGAGACGTGGGAGCGACCAAGCGGGGCAAGGGTACGAGACTCATGGCGGTGGCAGACCGCCATGGTCTTCCTGTCGCCATCCACACGGCCTCTGCTGCGCCCCATGAAGGCACCCTGGTCCCCGCCACTCTCGCCCGGCGTCTCACCGCCGCCCAGCCCCACCGTTTGATTGGGGACCGCGCCTATGACAGTGATCCGCTGGACCAGAGCCTTGCCGCCCTAGGCATTGAGCTGATCGCACCGCATAAGCGCAACCGCCAACGGCCTCCGACCCAGGATGGACGGCCCTTGCGCCGGTATCGCCGCCGCTGGAAGGTCGAGCGCCTGTTTGCCTGGCTCCAAAACTACCGCCGCAGCCTGACGCGCTTTGAGGACTACCCCGCCAACTATCTCGGCTTCGTCTACCTCGGTTGTATCCTTATCTTGCTCCGTTACTATTTATGAGATGGCTTCTAGTACGAAGACGCTCACAGCTTCGATCTGATACCGACGCAAGAGAGATTTAGCAGAGCCCCCCGAATACTCGGGGTAGGAGATAATCACGTGCGGTCCGTCAAGTGCTGTACACGCTATCACAGCTGTCATTTTGATGAAGAGGAAGAGGGGTAGGCTGCGCTGATGGGATTGCCAGGAGAAGGAGAGGTTCGATGAACAGACGAAACGTTTTGATTGCTGCGGTGGCGCTTGCCGTGACCATGGCTGTCGGCGACGCTCGCGCCGACGGTTGCGACCCCGTCGATTTGCCGGGGTGCGTCAACAAGAACATCCACTCGCTGGGCTATTGGGTGCGGAATAACTGTGACGAAACGGTGGACCTCCGCGTCGATTTCAAGCAACAAATTACCGCTCACAGGTTCTATCTGATACCGACGCAAGAGAGATTTGGCGAAGTCCCCCTAATACTCGGGGTAGGAGATAGTCGCGTGCGGTCCGTCAAGTGCTGTACACGCTATCACAGCTGTAATTTTGATGAAGAGGAAGAGGGGTAGGCTGCGCTGATGGGATTGCCAGGAGAAAGAGAGGTTCGATGAACAGACGAAACGTTTTGATTGCCGCGGTGGCGCTTGCCGTGACCATGGCTGTCGGCGACGCTCGCGCCGACGGTTGCGACCCCGTCGATTTGCCGGGGTGCGTCAACAAGAACATCCAGTCGCAGAGCTATTGGGTGCGGAATAACTGTGACGAAACGGTGGACCTCCGCGTCGATTTCAAGCACCAAATTATCGCTCACAGGTTCTATCTGATACCGACGCAAGAGAAATTTAGCGAAGTCCCCCGAATATTCGGGGTAGAAGATAATCACGTGCGGTCCGTCAAGTGCTGTACACGCTATCACAGCTGTCATTTTGATGAAGAGGAAGAGGGGTAGGCTGCGCTGATGGGATTGCCAGGAGAAAGAGAGGTTCGATGAACAGATGCAACGTTTTGATTGCTGCGGTGGCGCTTGCCGTGACCATGGCTGTCGGCGACGCTTGTGCCGACGATGGCCATGGCAGCGTCATACTAGAAAATTTGCCGGAGTGCCTCGCCAGGGACGTCCAGCCGCAGAGCTATTGGGTGCGGAATAACTGTGACTACACGCTGCGCCTCGAGGTTGACTTTGAGACGTTTATCGAGCCGTTCGATCTGCATACCACAGAAGAGCGAGATTACCGTATCCCCGATCCGCTGTACGCATCCGGGTTCCGCGTGCACTCCATGAAATGCCTTCCTGCATACAACCACCGCTGTAAGTGAGCGACCGGGGCGTCCGGGGCGCGGCAGACCGCGGTCCGGGCGTCCCGCGTAAACGCCACGACGGCTTCAAGCCCTTCCCCGGCGGATAGTGGGCCGCGCTCCCATATTTCCGCTCAGGAGTTTCCTGTGAACGTTGAACGGGTCGCAGCAGTCGCGTTCGACGAGTGGGCCGTGAACTTAGCAGAAGAGAAGGGCTGCCCATTTGAGCGAAGAAGATGTTTCCCAAATAGTTCGTGACTTTCGCGGTCGGCCCCAGAGCAGATAGTCCTCGACCCTCATGTCCTGATTTCGGCAAGTGTATCGAGAATGCGTGACGAGTGAGCATGACACGCATCGTAGCGAGCTTTGGGTAAGGCTCCTGGGTGTGGAGCCAGATGTTTCTTGTGACGGAGGGATTTGCATAAAATGCTTCTCCAAGGCAATAAAGAGGGGATATTGGGAAGAAGGAGGTCGGTGTATGTCTGTCCGTGACGAGTCTCCACAGCAAAAAATACGTGTCATGATCCAGGCCCTTGTGTGTAGTGCGCTGTTGTCGAGCTTGGTGATTCCATCGAGTTGGGCTCTCCCATCAACCGAAGGGGGAAGTGACGGCGAAGCGCTCTACCAGGCGCACTGCGCGCGCTGCCACGAGGGGCAGGTCAAACGTGCGCCGCACCGCAATGTCATGCAACGCCTGCCGGCCGTGATGGTCTTGCACTCTCTGGAACTTGGCAAGATGCAATTCCAGGGCATGACTCGGACCAATCAAGAGCGACGCGCTTTAGCCGAGTGGATCACCGATAAGCAACTGCCGCCTCCGACCGAAAAGGACGAGACGGTCGCCGGATTTTGTGAAGACGCGCCGGGCGAGTTCGTGGTCGAAGACGGCGCCCCGCAGTGGAACGGCTGGGGGGTGGATGTCTTCAACACCCGCTTCCAATCCGCCGAGGCCGCCGGTATCAGCGCCGACCAGGTGCCTGAGCTGAAGGTCAAGTGGGTGTTCGGGCTGCCCATGGACTTTCGGGTCTCCCAGCCGACTGTGGTCGGCGGCCGGGTCTTTATCGGCTCGATGAAGGGCCTGGTGTACGCGCTTGACGCCAAAACCGGCTGTCTGCACTGGTCGGTCAAAACCGCGGCCGGGGTGCGCGCCACCCCGGTAGTTGACAACCTGCCCGCGACCAACCCGCCGCGCCACGTCGTCTATGTCGGCGATTCTGAGGCCAATCTCTACGCGCTTGATGCCCAGACCGGCCGGCAGCTCTGGCGGGTCAGAATCGACGATCATCCTCTGGCGAGGATTACCGGTACGCCCAAAACGCACGGCAACCGCATCTATGCTTCGGCCACCGCGCTCGAAGAAGTCGCCGGCGGCGACCCCAGCTATGAGTGCTGCACGTTTCGTGGCTCCATGGTGGCCTTAAACCGCTTTAACGGCAAGCTGGTCTGGCGGTCGTATACCATCCCAGAGCCGCCGGCGCCGGTTCGCAAGAATAAGGTCGGCGTGCAGTTGTGGGGGCCGTCCGGCGCCTCGGTCTGGTCCTCTCCCGCTCTCGACCCCGAGCGCAACCGTGTCTATGTCACCACGGGCGATAATTACTCCGACCCAGCCTCACTGACGAGTGATGCGGTGATGGCCTTCGACATGCGGAGCGGCCAAGCCCTGTGGTCAAAACAGTTTACCGCGGGTGACGCCTGGAATGTCGCCTGCGAGACCGAGGACGATACCAACTGTCCCGAGGCGCGCGGTCCGGACCTGGACTTTGCCTCCTCGCCCATCCTGCGCATTTTGCCGGATGGCCGGCGTGTCATCCTGGCCGGCCAGAAGTCCGGGGTGATGCATGCCATAGACCCGGACCGGAACGGAGAGATTCTCTGGCAGCACCGCGTCGGCAAGGGCGGCCTGGCCGGCGGGATTCAATGGGGTTCGGCGGCCGATGCCAAACAGGTCTATGTGGCCCTGTCCGATATTGGCCTCAGGACGGTAGAGAACTCGGATACGGGCTGGGCTACCACCCTGGACGGCAGCGTCGGGGGCGGCATGTTTGCCATTGATATCGAGAGCGGCGCGCGCAAATGGCACGTTCCGCCGGTCGGCTGTGGCGACCGACCGCAGTGCAGCCCGGCCCAGTCGGCGGCCGTGTCGGCCCTGCCCGGCGTGGTGTTCTCCGGTTCGGTGGACGGCCATCTGCGTGGCTATGCCGCCGACAGCGGCACTGTCGTCTGGGACTACAACGCCGATCAGGAGTATGAGAGCACCAACGGCGTCAAGACCAAGGGCGGCTCATTTGACGGCCCGGGGCCGACCATTGTGGACGGTATGCTGTACGTGATGTCTGGCTACGGCCTGTGGGGCGGGATGTCGGGCAACGCCCTGCTCGCGTTTTCGGTCAATGGAGATTAGGCGCCCTTCCACGTTGTAGGGGCTGGTCTTGGGCCTGCTCCTACACCAGGCGTATTGTCGTACTGGTATCCTTGTTGTCAGGGTACCGGCTTGGTGGCCAGTGCGCCGGTGAGATCGTTGGTCAGGCGCGCAAGAATATCCTGTAAATTCTGGCTCATCGCCTCCGCCACAGCCGCGGGGTTGCGCTTCGCCGCCAGCCGGGTTGCGCTATAGGACCGGAACCAAAAAGGGGCCGGCTCCTGGGAGCGGGACAGCCACACCTCGATACTGAGCACCGCTTGCCAGGATTGTGCCTGATCGACCTCTTCGTATTGCCGGACCACGCCTCCGAGCCGCAGGTCGGCCCGAGCGTCCGGGGTGGGATAGACGGTCGTAAAGAGACCCGACTGTTGCAGAGTCCGTCGGGTCAGGGTGGTGAGCATGTCAGCCGGTTTCGTGACCCAGCGGTGATAGTGATAAAAATCAAACTCATAGGGTGAAGAGCGATAGACCATGCGGTCCCGATGATACGGCGGTTGGGCGCTAAACGGCCGCACGACGAGCGACGCCGTGATGGGTGCCGGACTGGACGGGGCAGCAGAGCGCGTGGGCAGGGTCAAGGCGTAATACTGCACCTCTTGTTTGGAGCGCGTGAGACTACACCCGCCGAGCACAAGGCTGGTGAGAAGAACCGGAAAGAAGAGCCTGGGATACCTCATGGATCGGGAATTTCTCTGGCCGAGACCGTTGTCCCCCAGACGAGCGAAGACGGGTCGGCGCGTAAGGATTCGCTCAGCTCTCTGAGTTCACGCGAGGTGTGTGACAAATTGTTCAGGACCTGCCGGACCTCGTGGCGGTTATCGACCACCAGCGCGTCCACGTGCTGGGTCAGGCGACGCACGTCGCTGGCGAGGTCGGCGGTGACCTCCGCGGTGTGCCGAATCTGGACCAGCATGGCTTTACCATCCTGAAACAGCTCTTCCCGAATCGTATTGATGGCGGCGGTGGCGTTTTTCAGACCGGCGGCAGTCTGGGCTAAATTATCGACCATCTGGCGTAAGGCCAGCCGTGTGTCCGGCGTGGACACTTCGGCCAGCGAGGTGCGCAGGTCTTTCGTCAGCAGTGACATATTTTTCAGAAAATCCGTCAACGCGGTCAAATTGTGTTCGCTCAGCACCCCCTGTTCAATGCGGGTCAGGGTATCCAGCAGGCGTTCGGCAATGGCCCCGGCCCGGTCCCGGAATTCCTCAAGTCCCCCGCGCTGCACGGGAATAACAGCCCCAGGGTCCAGGACCGGCGCGGCACTCGACCCTCCCGCCAGTTCGATATAGCGAATGCCGGTCACAAAGGAGCCGATCAGATGCGCCGTGGTATCCCGCCGGATTGGGGTGCCCGGCTGGAGCGCAATGGCCACCCGCGCGCGGGGCGGCGTATCCTGGGTCAGGCCGATGGTTTCGACCTTCCCCACGGTCACCCCCTGATATTCGACCGCGGCGCCGGGTAACAGTCCACTGACCGACTCCGTAAAGAGAATGGTGTAGGTATCGACCGGCTGAAAAAAACGTGAGCCCGCCAGCCACAGCAGGGCGCTGGCAAATAAAAAGAAACTGACCGTGACGAACAGGCCGACCTTAACCCGATCCTGTCCCATAGCGCTCTCCATTCATGATCAGGCTGTCACGCAAATCCCCGCGCAGGGTCCTGGCGCGGGGACGACGGTCGAAAAAGGCCCGGATCTTCGGGTGGTCTGTCTGCCGGACCTCGTCTAAGGGGCCCGCAGCCAGGACTTTTCCGGCGTCCAGCATGACGGCCCGGTCGGCAATCATTTGAATGCTCCCGAGTTCATGCGTCACAATCACAATCGTCATGCCCAGATGCTCTTTTAAGCGCAGGACCAATTCATCTAATTCCCGTGCGGTGACCGGATCGAGACCGGCCGAGAGTTCGTCGAAGAGCAGCAGGCCGGGGTCGAGAGCCAGCGCGCGGGCAACGGCCGCCCGTTTCTTCATGCCTCCGCTGATTTCGGCGGGTAACAACCGGGCGGCGTGTTCCAGGCCAACGACGCAGAGCTTCATTCTGGCCAGCATGGTCGCGGTTTCCTGGTCTACCTGGGTGTGTTCGATAATGGGCAGGGCAACATTCTCTTCCAGAGTCAGAGAGCCAAACAGGGCTCCGCCCTGAAACGACATGCCGAGGTCACGCAAGATCCGCTCCCGCTCCTCTTCGCTTGCCGCATGAAAATTCTGTCCGTTGATACAGACGCTGCCCGCCTTTGGCGTCAGCAGCCCGACAATATGGCGTAGCAGGGTCGTTTTTCCGCAGCCGCTTTCCCCTAACACCACCGTGATTTCGCCTTGCTGGGCCTGCATGCTGACGTGGTCAAGAACAGCATGTCCGCCGTACTCGGCGACCAGCCCGTCGACCTGAACGGCGGGGAGAACGGATGGTGAGGAGTGCGCTGTTGTCGTCATGCTGACTCACTATTGGTTAGGAAAGATAGAAAAAGATCGTGGTAAAGACGGCATCCGCCAGAATGCACAGCACAATGGAAGCCACGACGGAGGCCGTGGTATTCGTCCCCACGCCTTCGGCTCCGCCGTGCACATAGCAGCCCCGGTAGCAGGCGACCAAACCGATCAGAACGGCGAAGACCAGGCTTTTTATCATACCTGTGACCAGATCGCTCATCAGCAGGGCCTGGCCGGTTTGCTGGAGATAGTTCCGACTGCCAAGTCCAAGGACCAGAACGCCGATCCAATACCCCCCGAAAATGCCGGTCACATTTGAGAGCATGGTCAGACTTGGCACGGCGCACAGCAGGGCCAGCATACGCGGCAGCAGCAAAAAACGACCCGGACTGAGGGCCATGGTGCGCATGGCGTCGATCTCTTCGGATACCACCATGGTGCCAAGCTCTGCGGTAATGGCCGACCCACTCCGCCCGGCGACAATAATAGCGGTAATCAAGGGAGCCATCTCGCGCGTCATGGAAACGGCGACGAGATTCGCGATATAGATAGCGGCACCGAACTGGCGGAGCTGGCTGGCGGCGTTCAGGGCCAGGACCGCGCCGATCAGAAAGGACAGAAAGGTGACAATCGGGATGCCGTCCACACCAATTTTTACGATTTGCTCGCGGGTTCGGTCCCATTTGATGCCTTTCCCGCGCCAGGGGGCAAGACACAACCAATAGGCGAGCTCGCCGATCATTTCGATAATCCGCCGGCCCGTTGCCACGGCGGTCAGAGTATGGTCGCCAATCGACTCCAGCAGCGACAGTCTGCCGCGCGCAGGTTCGGGTGGATCGAGCAGGCCGAGATCAAGCCCGATAAACGCTTGATGGGCCTGCTGACGGACGCCGGTAAACTGGACCGTCACCCCCCGACTCTTCCCGTGCTGCACGAGCCGCAGCAGGGTTGCCGCTTCCAAACCGTTGAGACGCGGAACCTGTCTCAGGTCGAGGGAATGCCGAGTGCCGGGCCGGAGCTGCTCAATGTGCTCTGTGTGTTCGTGAACCAGGGAAAGAATCTGCTCGGAGACCCGGAGCGCATGTACGACGGCTGCTCGGTCCTGTTCCACAATCCGCGCTCTCCTTCCCGCTGTGTCCGTCCCGCCTCACTGCCTCACAGACCCTTCCTCCTTCATAGAACTTGCCACGAGGCCTGTAAAGCGAAGAACGGCCTGTGTCTCAGTTTCCCGTCGTTCTTCTGTCTGCGAAGCATCCCCCTCACCCTAGCCCTCTCCCGCCAGGGGAGAGGGAATGTACAGCGTAGGGGCAACCCCCTGTGGTTGCCCGCCCTTCGCCTTTGCCTTTTTTGTGTTTTCATAGCATAACAGAGCCTGCTTCTTGGCTGGATTCCCGCTTACCGAGCGGGAGAATACACAGGTTGGAGAGGATGCATGCTTTGGTGTGATAAAATCGCCGCCCAGGTTGAGGGAGAACAACTCATTAACGACTCGAAGACCCCCTCGGGCCGCGCCCACGTTGGCGCTCTGCGGGGCGTACTCATTCACGATGTCGTTTTCCGGGCGATTCAGGCCCGTGGCCTGCCGGTCCGCTATACCTTTGGGGTTGATGACTACGACCCTCTGGACGAGTTGCCGGCAGGCGAAGAAGAGTTTTTCCGGCCCTATCTCGGCGTGCCGCTGTGTCAGGTGCCGCCACCGCCGGGCTCTGCCTTTTCCGATATCTCCGAACATTATATTCAAGATTTTTTCAGCGTGTTCCGCGACCTGAACGTTGAGGCCGAGACCTACCGGCTGCGCGATATCTATCGCTCGGGTCAATTCAATGAGGCCACTGACGATATTCTGCGCAACGCTGCGACCGTCCGGCGCGTCTACAAAGAGGTCAGTAAGGCCGAGCGGCCGGATAACTGGTACCCCTTCCAGGCCGTGTGCGAACAGTGCGGACGCATTGGCACGACCGAGGTCACCGACTACGACGGCAAAGAAGTCACCTACACCTGCCGGCCCGACCTCGTCACCTGGGCATCCGGGTGTGGCTATCAAGGAAAAGTTTCGCCGTTTGACGGCAAGGGCAAACTCCCCTGGAAGCTCGAATGGACCGCCAAGTGGAAAACGTTCCACATTACGATTGAGGGCGCGGGCAAAGATCACACCACAAAGGGCGGCTCTCGGGACGTGGCCGCGGCCTGTTTGCGCCGGATTTTTAATCAGGCCCCGCCGCTCAACATCCCGTACGAGTTTTTTCTGGTCGGCGGCGCCAAGATGAGTTCGTCCAAGGGACTGGGGGTTTCGGCGCGGGAGATGGCGGATTTCCTGCCGCCCGAAATCCTGCGCTTCGTCATGATCCGCACCCAGCCCAAACAGCCGGTGAATTTCTCTCCGGACGAAAAATCCGTTATCAAAATCTTCAATGACTTTGACCGATTCCATACCCGCACATATCGCGATCCTCAGGTATCGAAGGACGATAAGCGGGTGTATCAACTGGCGCAGACGACCCTGGCGGATGATTTCTACGCCGCGGACTTTCAACTGGTGGCGACGATTACGCAACTCCCGCATCTTGACCTCAGCGGAGAGATCGAAAAGCGCAAGGGCGCGGCCCTGACGGCTATTGAGCGGCAGCAGCTCGAACGCCGGGCTCAGGCGGCCCGCTACTGGCTGGAGCATTACGCCAGCCCCGAGGAACGGATCGTCTTGCAGGACAGGCTACCGGAGCGCGCCGCCGAGCTGACCGCCAGCCAGCGCGCCTTTCTGCGCCAGCTCGCCGCCCACCTGCCCGATATTCCGCAGGAGGATAATGCCTTGCAGGCTGCGTTATTCGACACTGCGCGTCTCGTTCCGATCGCGCCGGCCCAGGCATTCAAGGCCCTCTACCGGGTCCTGCTTGATCGTGACTCCGGCCCCAAGGCCGGTAATCTGCTGGCCTTCCTGGACCGCGACTTCCTGCTGCGCCGCTTCCGGGAACCGCCTTACGATCAAGCTGCGTTCTGGGACGAGACAAGTATCAGCCAGGAGGAGTTCGACGCTTGGTTGACGGAGCACCGGAACCAGATCAAGCAGATGACCCCCGAAGCCAAACTCCTGCCCCCTGAGGAGGCAGGTGAGGGAGCCTCAGCCCGCCGGGGGGTCGTGGAATGCGTGGTCGAACTAGAGGACAACCGCGCCCATATGCGGCGCGTGCAGTTGGGAGAGTTTACCGACCCGAAAGCTTTTGAGGTAACAGCGCTGGCATACGTCGAATCAGTGACGGGGGAATAGCCACAGCCAATCCTAGAAAAGAAGGCACCGATGCCTCAACATGTTCTCGTCGAGTTTGAAATGCCGGCTGACCTTGATCGATTCAAACTGCCGCAGGGGGTGAACGAACGTTTGCATGGTCTCCTGGACCGACAGGATCGAGGAGAAGCCCTCACCTCTGCCGAGCGCACAGAGGCAGAAGGGCTTGTTGAACTCTCCGAGTTGTTATCGCTCTTACGCCTGCGTACCCAACGGATATGGCAGGATGCCTCGCCTGAAGAATGCGCTCTTCCAGGTATGTAGGTCGGATTAGCGTAGTGTAATCCGACCGTCCTTAGACTCAAACCCGCGCTGCGGTTAAAGCTCTCTTCGCTGCCTCAGGCAGGTCAACCGGGACGAACATGGAGGCCGGATAGAGATATCCGTCTGGCTCTGAATCGTCTTCGTCAAGGACGCGGAGTAAGCCGTGCGTCTGGGCTTCAGCGTCTGATAGGGTACGGTAGACTTTTCCCACGATCAGACTGGCCGGATTACTCTCGCTGTCGATACAGATAACAAACTCACTCATCTGATATTGTCCCCCTCACCCCAGCCCTCTCCCTCCAGGGGAGAGGGAGTAGAAAGCTCCCCCTCTACCCCGCCCGCTCAAAATACTCCCGCAGGTTCTCGGCCTCGCGTTGCTGGCAGGCAACCGCGACGTGCAGCTTTTCCAGGTGTTGATCCATCATCTTGCCGGCGTTCGGGACGGGGTGGTCGGTGAAGAAGGCGTTGACCTGGGCCTCAAGCTCCGGTGTGACGAGCGCGGTAATCCCTTCGCACATGCGGACGATGGACACGTCCGGGAACTTCTCCAGCATGTCGCCCCAGCGTTCCTGGAGAAAACGCCAGGCCAGCTCACGGCCCTCGGTGTTCATCAACAGCGAGCGCATGAGGTAGGGCGCGTTCTGGGTGCGGACCTCGCCGTTGAGCGTCATGTCCAGGGTCCGGGTGAAGAGGTCTGGGTGACGGAAGCTGGCCAGCGCGAACTGATAGCGCTGCTCTTCTTGCGGTGTTGCGGCGTTGTGCGAAATCTGACGAAATTCGTCATATACCGCAACGTCGCCCGTATGGGCAAGAATCGATACCAGCGCGGGAACCAGATTGCGGTCCACGGCGTTCCGGTCGGCCTGATACTGTGTATAGAGCGCACGCGCCTGCGCCTGGGTGGCCGCATCGTCTCCAAGGGTGCCCAGCGCGCTCAGCAGCTCTCCTCTGAGCTGGCCGATAAGGGCATCCTCATCCGCGTGTGGAGACCAACCCAACTGCTGGCTGAGTGGGGTGAGCAGTTCGCGGATATGACGTTGCAAGGCCGGACGCTGTCCTGGGTCGAGTAGACGGTAGAGATAATGACACGAGCCGAGAATAGCGGCCCACACATTGTGGTCTGACTCTTCCCGGAAGACGGGCAGGAGGTCGAGATAGGCGGACAGCGGCGTCAGACCGGCCTGCGCGGTCGCCCAGGTATCGTTGATCAGATTGAAGCGCTCGATCGGAGAGAGCTGGGCATGGATATCTGCGGTAAGCTGGCCGAGCAGGTCTGGGGCGTATCGGACCCGATAAAAACCGTACCCGCCCGCGTTGACGACGACCCAGTCCGGTCGCTTCGAGAGGGGCAGGCGCAGTGCGTCAGTAGTCAGCAGGGCGGTCTGGGTCCCGGTTTCAGCCGCTCTTTTGGTTTTGATAAAAATCGGGGCCTGCCAGCGTTTGTCTTCAGCCTGCTGGGTGCCGTTTTGCATATAATGAAACGGCTGTTGAGAAATCATCAGTTCAGAGCCGTCCATCGCAACGGAAATCAGGGGATAACCCGCCTGGAAGACCCAGCTATCCATCATGGACCGGACCGGCTGTTGGGTTGCTTCCTCCAGGGCATCCCACAGGTCTGTCGTCTCGGCGTTGTCATAGGCGTGCTTTCTCAAATAGTTGCGAACGCCATTTTGAAAGGCTTGAGGGCCGATATATTGTTCCAGCATGCGGAGGACGGACGCACCTTTCTCATAGGTAAGAATGTCAAACATTCCCTCTGCCTCATCCGGGTGTTCGACCGGAAATTCGATGGGGCGGGAGCTGCGCAGCCCGTCAATCTGCAGCGCAGCGGCGCGCGAGACGGCAAAGCTAGTCCAGCGCTGCCATTCGGGCTTCCAGGCATCGACCGCCATCAGCTCCATAAAGGTAGCGAACGCTTCGTTGAGCCATATCCCATTCCACCACTTCATGGTGGCGAGATCGCCGAACCACATGTGGGCATTTTCGTGTGAAACCACGTCGGCAACGCGTTCCAGCTCACTCCGGGCTGCGGTATTTTCATCAATCAGCAGGGCGGTTTCCCGAAAGGTAATGGCTCCAAGGTTCTCCATCGCTCCGAAAGCGAAGTCTGGAATGGCAATCAGGTCGAGCTTGTCGCCGGGATAGGGCCGTCCGTAGTAGTCGTTGAAGAATTGCAGTGACGCGGCGCCGATGGCCCGCCCGAACGCAGCGAGATGTTGCTTGCCCGGTACGGCCCACACGCGCAGCGGTGTGCCGTCAATATGCACGGCTTCGCTGGCCTCAAATTCACCCACGATGAAGGCCACCAAATAGGTTGACATCTTTATCGTGTCGGCAAACACGACGGCTTTCTTGCCCGTCCCAGGGATCGGCTCTTCACTCACCACGGCCGTATTAGAGATGGCCGTCAGGCCCTCATCAATCACCAACGTCGCCTGAAAGACGGCTTTGGCTGCTGGCTCGTCCCAACACGGAAAGGCCCGCCGGGCGTCGGTTGGCTCAAACTGGGTGGTGGCCAGGGTCTTGTCGTTGCCGTCCGCATCCTTATAACTGCTTCGGTAAAACCCCTTCAACTTGTCGTTGAGGATGCCTTCAAAAGCGAGCCGTAAGGTATAGCGGCCGGGGCTGACGACCTGCGGGAACTCGAGAACCGCTCGCTCGTTCGGTTCGTCGAGGGTTGCCTTGCCCGTTTGGGTTACGCCTGTTTCATCCGTCAATGCAACCTGCTGAATCGTCAGCTCGCAGGCGTTCAGGACGAGGGTGGGGGTGGCCTCATGGACGGTGATGGTGATCGTTTCCTCACCCGTAAAAGTGAAATGAGTGAGATCGGGAGTCAGGCGAATCACGTACCGCTCAGGAGTCGCGGTTTCCGGTAGCCGATAGGACACTGTGTCTGGCATACTGCCTCCGTAGAGAGATAATCACCGGTTTCTCAGATCGTGTGTGAGAACCGTGCGAATAGGGATACCAGACGGACTTTGTCCTTGGCAATTGGTACCGACAGTTCAGGGTGAGGTCTTGGTGAGGGTGAGGGGTTTGGTGGCTGCATGCTTGTCTCGACCCTCTGATCGCGGTATGGAAGCAGAGGAGTAGATGCAGAGTGTGAGGGCGTTATGAGAGATCAGAATGATCGCGACACGGATCTCGACCACGGCGTAGTTACCGAAACCGAAAAAAAGCTCAAGAAGCCACCGCTCTACAAGGTTCTGTTGCACAACGATGACTACACCACCATGGAGTTTGTGGTTTACATCCTCCAGAATGTCTTTCGTCACGACGCAACCAAGGCCACCCAGATTATGCTGCACGTCCATCGGCAGGGGACTGGCGTGGCCGGCGTGTATACCTATGAGGTGGCCGAGGCGAAAGTCTCCCGCGTTGACAGTTTAGCCAAGAAACATGAATTTCCCTTAAAGTGCAGTATGGAAGAAGCCTAGCGAGCGGTCGGGAGTCCTTACCATGCGAATTAGTCGGGAACTGGAAGTCACGATTGGTCTGGCGATTAACGAGGCACGGCGTCGGCGGCACGAGTTTCTCTGTCTGGAACATGTGCTGCACGCCTTGCTGTTCGATGAGACCGTGGCCGAGATTGTGCGGCAGTGCGGCGGAGACGTCAAAGAACTCCAAGCCGACCTTGAGGAGTTTCTCAAAGAGAATCTGGAGTCGCTGCCGGAGGATGCCGGTGAGGTTGACCCCCAGCAGACTCTGGCCTTTCACCGGGTATTGCAGCGGGCCGCGGCCCATGTGCAATCCGCGGGCAAAGAAGTCATTGAGACGCGCAATTTCTTTGTCGCCCTGTTTCGCGAGGACAACAGTCACGCGGTCTATCTCTTGGAGAAGCACGGCGTGACCCGGCTGGACGTGCTGAATTACATCTCGCACGGCATCTCCAAAACGCCGTCCGACGAAGAAGCCGGGCCCGGCTCCGCGCAGGACAGTCCGGACGAAGACGGCGAGCCCCGTCCGGTCAAAGACCCGCTTGAGGCGTTTACCACCAATCTGGTCCAAAAGGCCAAAGACGGGGATATCGATCCGCTGATCGGGCGCGAGGTCGAGATCGAGCGGACCATTCATGTGTTGTGTCGGCGGCGCAAGAACAACCCGATCTATGTCGGCGATTCGGGGGTGGGCAAGACCGCGATTGCAGACGGCCTGGCGCTCAAGCTTGCCGCGGGCGAGGTGCCCGAGGTCTTAAAAGAGGTCCGCATCTACTCGCTCGATATGGGCTCCGTCCTGGCCGGCACAAAATTCCGAGGCCAGTTTGAGGAACGGCTCAAAGCCGTATTGAAAGCGCTGGATAAACAGCCGGGGGCGATCCTGTTTATCGATGAAATTCACACCATAGTCGGGGCCGGAGCCACCAGCGGTGGGTCCATGGACGCCTCGAATATCCTCAAACCGGCGTTGGCCTCAGGCAAGCTGCGCTGTATCGGCGCTACCACCTATCACGAGTACCGGAGTTATTTTGAACGGGACCGAGCCCTGGCGCGGCGGTTTCAAAAAATTGAAGTCCACGAGCCGAGCATCGAAGACGCCGTGGAAATTCTGAACGGCCTCAAACCGCACTACGAAGAACATCACGGGGTGGAATATACACGTGACGCCCTCAAGGCTGCGGCCGAACTGTCGGCAAAATATATCAATGATCGGTTTCTGCCGGACAAAGCGATTGACGTGATCGACGAGGTGGGGGCGTCCTTTCAGATCCGCCCCGCTCCGGAGGAAGACGGCAAGAAGATCATTCATGACACCGACATCGAGTCCATTGTAGCCAAGATCGCCCGGATACCGCCGCGCAGCGTTTCCGCTTCGGACAAAGAGCGCTTACAAAGCCTGGATGCCGACCTCAAGGGCGTCGTCTTTGGCCAGGATACGGCGATTGAAACCCTGGTGCGGGCCATTCGGCTGGCGCGGGCTGGCCTGGGCCAGCCCGAAAAACCCGTCGGCTCGTTTCTGTTCTCGGGGCCGACCGGAGTGGGCAAAACCGAGGTCGCCAAGCAACTGGCCGAAACCCTGGGCCTCCAATTTCTGCGCTTTGACATGAGCGAGTATATGGAGAAGCACACGGTCTCGCGTCTGATTGGTGCGCCGCCGGGATACGTCGGCTTCGATCAGGGCGGCTTGCTCACCGACGCAGTCACGCGCAATCCGCACGCGGTCCTCTTGCTGGACGAGATCGAAAAAGCCCATCCCGACCTGTTCAATATTTTATTGCAGGTCATGGACCACGCCACCCTGACCGACAACAATGGCAAAAAGGCCGACTTCCGGCATGTGATTATTATCATGACCAGCAATGCCGGCGCCCGTGAAATAGCGGCGCATGCCATTGGCTTTGGCAATATCTCAAACGAGGGCAAGGATCAGCAGGCGATTGAGAAGCTCTTCAGCCCGGAATTTCGGAACCGCCTGGACGCCATCGTGCACTTTCGCTCTCTGCCCATGCAGGCCATTGAGCGGGTGGTTGAAAAGTTCGTCAAGGAACTGGTCGAGCAGCTTACCGAACGCAAAGTGTCCATTACGCTGACGCCGGCCGCGCGCCGCTATCTGGCGGAAAAGGGCTATGACAAAACCTTTGGCGCCCGCCCGATGGCGCGCCTGATCCAGACCGAGGTGAAGCAGGTGCTGGCGGATGAAATTCTGTTCGGCCAGCTCCAAGAAGGGGGCGAGGTCGAGATCGACTTTGACGAGGACAAGCTGACGTTTGCCTACGCCCCGGCAGACAGCGAAGCAGAAGAACCGGCTCCGCCAGTCGAGACGGTTGAGTAGGTAGACCACGCGTATCGCCCTCGGCTCGATACTGGTTCAGTTTCAAATCGCTCTTGACCTCTGCCGGCGGAGTGCCCCCCTCCCTGGCCCTCCCCCTCACAGAGGGGAGGGGATGTTCGCCCCCTCTCCCCTGGTGGGAGAGGGTTGGGGTGAGGGGGAATATGCAAACTGAACCACTACCCCCGGCTCTTTGCCGGTTCGCTACGGGGTCTTGCGCAGCACGACACACAGCCCCCGGACCGGCCTGCCGTTATCAAGGCGCAGCGTGACCGATTCGAGAGAACTGACGGCGAACCCGCACTGTGTCGCCCGCCCTGCCAGATAGGCCCGGCCATGCATATAGTAACCTGAGCTGTTCACGCTCAGCTCCTGGGTCGGGTTGTCTTCAGCCGTGAAAATGAACAAGCCGGAGTCCCGGAGCGCGCCGAACGCGGCCCGGAAAACGTGGCGGGGGTCGCCGATATGCTCAAACACACCCGCGGCAACGAGCACATCATACCAGCCCGCCTTCTTCTCCAGAAAAGGGTAAAGGTCGCCCACGGTCAGTTCATTATAGATCGCGCGCTGTCGGGCTTTGGCCAGCATTTGCGGGGACAGGTCCACGCCATCCAGGCGTGTGGCCATCGGACTGACCGCCTGGCCACACAGGCCGGTTCCACAGCCCAGGTCAAGAATGGCGACTTTATCCTGACAGTGCCGCTCCAACGCCGCCCGAATCAACTGCGGGCACTGATAGCGCAGGCTGTTGACCAACTTCTGGTCGTACGAGGCGGCGTAATTATCATACAGGCGCGTAATATAGGCCGGTGCCGGTCGCTCCGGGACCGCCTCTGCGCCCGTATAGGCGAGGAGCAGCCTGGCCCCGATATGATCCTCCGGCACCAGGCGCAGATAGTGGCGCAAGTACCGCGTTGCCTGGGGTAAATCGTTGTCCGAGATGAAGAGCCGACTGAGATAGGCGTGTGCCACAGGTTCATCGGGTTGGATGGCCAGGACGCGCTGAAAGCTGCGGATGGCGTCCGAGTTACGGCCTGTTTTCATCAAAGCCAGGGCCAATTCGAGATAGGTGCGGAGGATAGCCGATATGAGGTCCGCGGCCCCTGGAGTCTGCGGGTCCTCTTGGAGGGCCTGCACGTAGAGTCCGAGGGCCTGGTCCAAGCGACCGTTGATATGATGTTCGATCGCCTGGTCGATACTGCTCGCAGACATACCGTGCTACTTCTTATTCTTATCGTTGGCTAAAGGGTTGAATACTTTCTCCGTCAATCCGTACCGGGAGGACGATTCCCGAAAAAGCATGGGCTGGTGCGAACCGGTCGTGTAGGGGGTCATTTGCCGCTCCGCGATACGCCGCGTAGTCGGAGTCCAGGCTCCCGTCTTCTTTGCCAGACAGGCGAGGTCCAGCAGATTCAGCAGCTTAGCCGTAATCGGACGTTTGGAGTCCCAGAATACGAGGGATGACCAGAACTCGAGCGCAAGCGGCGATGACACGAGCTCGTACAGAGACAGGCACTCCTCCTCGCTGTCACACGGGAAGAAGTAGCAGGTATCGTCAAGCAGTATGGGCTGGCCATTGATCGGTCCGATCTTTGTGAAACGTAGGTCCTTGTAGAGTCCAGAGATTGCGACTTTCCAAGGGGCGAAGGAGTATGGCCCGACTCCGAAGATCGAGAACTTTGGCCTCTTCTTGTAGACCGCACTAGCACGGGCTTCCAGAGTCCGTTCGTGAGCAGTTAAGTATTGCCACGCCCGAGGCGCGTGACTGCGAAGCTCGAGCGACGATTCCTCCATGGACCGGTGAGGAACCAAGAGGTATTTCCGGGGGGGACGGTGACCGGCGACATCGGAACTCTTCAACAGAGGAAAGACAACATCGGTCTCCAGCGATACGACTTCACCAAGGCCGTTGGTCAATTCTCCGTCCTTGACTGAGAACTCGAAGACCCGACTACAGTCGTGCTTTACACCTGAGCGCCATCCAGTCAGACCGTCCGAGGAAAGGGATTGTAGGCGTTTGTAAGTCTCCAAGTCGGATACGAGGCGATCATCTCTCATGCCGAAGTTCGACGATGGCCTTGGGGCATTCAGAGTATCGTAGACGACACACTCGCGGGTTTGGGTGCCTGGAGTCAGACAAACGAAAAGCAGGCAGGCATCTACCGAAACGCCGAACTCTCGATGAGCGTCAAGCCGATAGATCGTTGCGGACTCGATAGGGAGAGACGTATCCCAGGCATGGACGAGAACCTTCCGGGCGACGCTCGTCTTACACAGCACCGCGATGGCCCCATGTCGTCCCCTGAGCCAGCGGAGATTTTCTCGTAGCATCCATTCCGAGATGTCAAAATTTGCGCGCCCCGTCAGGGCGTCAATGCCGCGCAAGCCATCGAGGTTTGACTTCTCCGGGAGATTACTGCCGCCCAGTGAGCTAACCGCAGCGTTAGTCACCCACGGCGGGTTGCCGAGAATGAGAAGCGGGTCGGCGAGCTTCGAGAGTTCAGTATCCCAATCAACCCGAAAGAAGTCCCCCTTTTGTACCGTCGCCTGAGAAAACCGTGACACGGTCTGATGGGCCGCTTCAGCATGGGCTGGATTGTATTCGTAGCCTCGTACCGTGGCGTCTGGAAACGCCTCAAGAGCCGCGGCGAGAAAAGCGCCCTGGCCGCACGTGGGCTCAATTATGGAGGAAGGCTCAAAACCGGTGCGAAGCAGGAGGCTGCATACCGATTTGGCTAGGCGCAGAGGAGTCTGGAAATCGCCAAACTCCACCGTCTGTTTAGCCGCTTTAGGATTCATTTGACGCGGATAACTCCTGAGACTGAGCCAGCTCTGTCTATAACGCGACGATACTGTAGCCGCCATTGGAGTGCGTTGGAGATCGTGAGGAAGCCGGTCTCGGGAGGACGCTCCAATAATTCGTCAGCTATGTTAGATGCCTCGATCTCGTCTACCGGAAGCATCTTATCACTCATGAAGGCAATGAGGTCGTCCTTGTTACCTTCGTTCCTGAGTATTCCAATGAGTCCCGTAGTCATCTGAAAATCAGCAGTGCAGCTCGCTTCCACAAAGATCACGTGTTGGATGTTTAGGCACCCGGTTGCCGCGGTAGTGTTATCGGTCTTCTCGTAGACGAAGACCAGCAACGAATAGCCGAGTCCGTAGATTTTCTGTCTTGCTGATTTGTAAGGACAAGAAGACTGCGGCTGCCTGATGCTCGTGACCTTCATGTCCACTCCAAGGCCAGGGAAATCGATGCCCTTGGCCGACGAGCCTTCCTCGTAGTCGTACTTGGTATGAAGATAAGCCTGGAACTTATGCTCGAAGTAGGTTCCAACAGCCTTACCATCCGTCACCCCGTACAGGGCTGGTTCATCGTGGCCAGACTCGATTTCCGCAAACGCCCTGGCTTCGGCTCTGAGAAGCTCAACTGTCAAATCCGCCATCGTACTCCTAGCACATCTAAATATTCCAATAGACCGTTGCGGCTCGACATATGAGTATAGGTCATTGGCATACTCACGTCACGATGACCAGAAAACTCATAACGGCTGGACCTCTGCCCGCTGGCCCGATATGCATGCGGCACTAATCCTTGCTCAAAGAGGAGAAGCTGATGGATTTTGGAGTGACCTTTCCGGCGCGGGTCGGCGATTTTGAACTGGTCGAACTGGCCGAGCGGCTGGGCTATCGCCAAGCCTGGTTTTACGATTCGCAGATGATCTATTCGGACGTCTATGCGACCATGGCCCTGGCGGCGCATAAGACCTCCACGATTCGACTCGGAACCGGCGTGGCCGTGCCGACGACGCGCCTGGCCCCGACCATTGCCCATTCGATCGCGACTATCAACCAACTCGCCCCCGGCCGGGTTGAATTAGGGGTGGGAACAGGCAACACCGCTCGCCTGACGATGGGCCTGCGACCCATCAGCCTCACGCGCATGAAAAAGGAAGTGCGTCTGATCCAGACCCTGCTGGCCGGTGAGACGGGAACGCTCCAGGAGGAGGGTGAAGAGCACGCTGTCCGTTTTCTGCATCCGCACCGCAGTTATATCAACCTCAAAGACCCGGTGACGGTCAGCATCTCGGCCCTGGGTCCCAAGACCCTGGCCTATTGCGGCTCGGAATCGGACGGCCATATCACCTGGGGGATAGACCCGGACGGGCTGCGGGCGGCTCGGGCGATCATCGACGACGCGGCCCACAAGCGCGGCAAATCACCGGACGACGTACCCTCAAGATGTTTCTTCCCCACCGCGCTGCTCTCGCCTGGTGAGACCACCGCAACACCGCGCATCATGAGCCTGGTCGCCCCGTTCATTATGAATTTCCTGCACGTCCAGGTAGAGTGGGGCAGCGCCTTGCTGCCGCCGATTCCGGCAGTGGCGGAGTGGGTTGAGCGCTACAAAAAATACGCGGCGGGACTCCCTGCGGAAACACGGCATCTCACCCTGCACGAGGGCCATATCATTTATCCGCGTGAGGACGAGGCGGAATTTATCGTGCCGGAACTGGCCGAGGTGGTGGCCATCATTGGCCAGCCGGACGAGGTTATTGCGCGCATCCACGCCCTCGAAGACGCCGGCCTGTCGCATTTTGCCTTTCAGGTCATGGACGACGACCCGGTCAGGCAGATGACCGACTTTGCCGAAAAGGTGATGGCCAAGTATTGAGCAGGGCAGGCTGAGGGGGAGCGTAAGGAGGTTATTTCTCCGTATCCGATCCTAGTGGTAAGAGGTGCAGTCTTTGCTTTCTCGGGTCTACCGTCAGCAGAGCGCCTTGCTCAAGGGCCTTCTCCGTTGTTGCGATGGCTGCCAGTATAACAGCGCCCATCGTTGAAGGACGAGTGTCTTCCGACCTGATCTGGATTACACTCGGAGCAGTCGCTTGTGTATGGAAGAGAAGGGTGCTGAAATCGAGGTCATGGGTGAAGACAACGTAGCTCTCCCTTCTTGCATACTCCATGATTTCGCTATCAGGGGCTCTCCCGTCTCCGAGTTCAGACCAGTGTACGGCATCCAGCCCGTTCTGACGGAAAACTCCCGTCCACTGAGGGGACAGGTTCATGTCAATAACGAATTTCAAGAGGATTTGAGGGGCAATTCTTGCTCCTCCGCTCTCCATGTGGCGTAGGCAAGAGCGGCCAAGATATCCTCTGCTTCCAGGTACGGGTAGAGACGAAGAATCTCCGTGCGCTCAACATTAGAAGCGAGTAAGCCTGTAATTGTTCCTACAGTGACCCGCAGACCTCTAATACAGGGCTTTCCACCCATGACCACAGGGTCAATGGTAATCCTTTCAATCCCAGGAAAGTTCATACGAGATATTATATCGGTTTCTAGCGGACAGTAAATCCGCTTGAAGTTTTATCTCCAACATTGCTATGACGAAGGCATTCCAGACCAAAGGAGGAAAGCTATGGCTTCGTTTATGGGGGCGTATGGAGGACAGACGTATGCGCTGATGCGGATCGTCTTGGGATTCACCTTTCTTTTCCACGGGACCCAAAAGCTGTTGGGTTTTCCCCCACCGGTACCGGAAGCACCCGCGTTTATCATCTACGGCGCAGGGACCATTGAACTGGTTGGCGGGGCGCTGATTATGATCGGGCTGATGACCACCTGGGCGGCCTTTATTTGTAGCGGCCTGATGGCCGCCGCCTATTGGATGGCCCACGGCATGAATGCCCTCCTCCCGATTCAGAATCAGGGCGAGTTGGCCGTTGTCTACTGCTTCGCCTTTTTGTTTATCTCCGCGCATGGCTCTGGGATGTGGAGCGTCGACGCTGCACAAAGCAGCGCCTAGCCTGAGAAGCGGCGGGCGGTTCGTGAACCGCCCGCCCACCCCCATTTGACGCTCTTCCTCCTCTGGGAGCGCGGGCATCTTGCCCGCCGCCTTCTTTTGCGGGCTGGACCCTACCCGAGTCCACTGATTCCTGGTAAATTGCCTGGCCTGTCAGATACATGAAGATTGGAGTGTATTGGTATGGCTGAACTTGCCTATGCGTCGCATATCCAGGTTGGGGAGAAGCGGTTTCGAGAGCGCTACGGACTCGACTTCGAAGACTTCCGGGTCGGGCAGATTTTCAAACATCGGCCCGGTTTGACGATTACCCAACAGGATAACCTCGAAGAATCGTTTGATACGCTCAACCAGGCCATGATCCATTTTGATGCTCACTACGCCTCCAAGACCGAGTGGAAAAAACCTCTGGTCGTCAGCACGCTGACCCTGCAACGCCTGATCGGCATGACCTGGAAGACGTTTTTCAAGAAGACGCGCATCCTGGGCTGGTCTGCGCTCAATATGACGGCTCCTGTCTTTGGCGGAGATACGCTCTACGCCGAGACCGAGATTAGGGCCAAGGAGGAGGTTGCCGGTGATGCCGCGTGCGGCAAGCTCACGGTCGAAACCAGGGGGGTGAATCAGGACGGGAAGCTGGTGTGCGTGATGGGCTATGACCTGCTGGTGTATAAACGTGACGCCGTGCCGTTTGAAGCCGTCAATTACTAGACTGAAGGTACACTACCATGAGTCAGTTTCATTCGCACCGAAAACTTGAAGACAATGTGTTCATGGAGATCGCGGGCATCGAGTTCGAAGACTTTGAAGTCGGCCAAGTCTTTGAACACCGACCGGGACGCACGTTTACAGCTGAGGACAATCGGCAACACACCTTTCGGTCTGCCGACCTCTCCGCCCGTACCGCCGACGCGGTGTATAATCACAATGTGTATGGCGGAGAAAACGTGATTAGCGAAACCCTGGTGTTGAGCGCGGTCACCGCCATGACAACCAAAACCTTCAACAAGGTCGTGGCCAACCTCGGCTGGACCGAGGTCACACTGCCGACTCCGGTGAAAGCCGGCGATACGATTTATGCCGAGTCCGAACTGCTCGACAAACGGGAATCGCGCTCCCGCCCGGCCCAGGCCGTGCTGCATGTCCGCACCCGGGCGGTCAATCAAGACGGACAGGAAGTCTGCTCGTTCGAGCGAAAACTCCTGATCTACAAACGCGGTCTGGGACCGTACGAAGACGCAGGCTATTAGGAAGAGGTGTCCCCGCATGAATACCCTTGAAGAAGGCACGGCACTGACCCTCGATTTTAAGAAGTTGCGCAAGGTCGCCGAAACCGACCAGGATGTCATCCCGGTCGTTTTGCAACACGCCGAGAATGGCGAGGTGCTGTTTATCGGCTATGCGAATGACCTGGCACTCCGGGAGACGTTCAAAACTCGACAGGCGGTGTTATGGTCCACCTCGCGGAACGAGTTATGGCGGAAGGGCGCGACCTCGGGCGATGTGCTCGATCTGATTGACGTCCGAGTCAACTGCGAACAGAATTCCGTGCTGTACCGCGTCATCCCTCGCAGAGGCGGAGTGTGTCATACCAAAGACGCCACCGGTCAGGCCCGGCAGACGTGCTATTACCGCTCCACGACGGCTATAGACCGAGAGCTCGAATTCGTTTGATACCCTTTGACCTGGAAGGAGCAGGTGCATGAAGCTTGGCATCTTCAGTTTTAATACCGAATACACCATGCCAGCGGCGGAATTGGCCGTCGCCTGCGAGGAACGCGGCTTTGAGTCCCTGTGGGTGCCCGAACACACCCATATTCCGGCGAGCCGGGAAACCCCCTGGCCGGCCGGTGGCCCGCTGCCCAAAGAATACATCCACATGTCCGATCCGTTCTCGAGTCTGGCCGCAGCCGCGGCCGTGACCGAGAAAATCCTGTTGGGTACCGGGGTCTCACTGGTTATCGAGCACGAGCCCCTCTACCAGGCCAAGCAGGTGGCAACCCTGGACCGTATTTCCAACGGCCGTTTCCTGTTCGGCGTGGGTGCCGGCTGGATTCGGGAAGAAATGCAGAACCACGGCACCCCGCCCAACCGGCGCTGGCAGGTCTTCAAAGAGCATATTGAGGCCATGAAAGCCCTGTGGACGCAGGAAGAAGCCTCCTACCACGGCGAGTTCGTGAACTTCGACCGGGTCTGGTCCTACCCCAAGCCGCTGACCGTGCCGCACCCGCCCATCATTCTGGGCAGCATGAGCTCCAAACTGGGCCGGCAGCGCGTAGCCGATCACTGCGACGGTTGGCTGCCCATCGAGACCCTGATTGACGACTGGCCGGCCGCCGTGGCCGACCTGAACGAACGCATGGAAAAAGCCGGGCGTGCCCCAGGCTCCATTCCCATCTCGTTCTTCTGCATCGACACCCCGGACGAGCAACGCCTGGGGCGCTACCGGGATATGGGAGCCGTCAGAACCGCCGTGCGCATTCCGACCGAAGGCCGCGAGGTGATTCTGCCCTTCCTGGACACATACGTTGAGATTGCGCAACGGTTGGCGTAAAATAGAGCAGTCTTTTGTCCGCAAAAATCTGAGCGGAGCCTCTGGGTACAATGTCGGTCGGATTGACCCGGCTGATATCCCAATAGCCCTATCGAAACAGTCGACATGCTATAGAGGTCGTTCATACTAGCGGCAGGCATCAATCAAGGAAGCGATTGGCACGATGTCGGCGCGCGAAGGAGTGGTTTCGAAGTGACGGAAGTCGGACTCACGGCAATGCGACTGTGCGCAGTACACGTACTGCTGGGAGCGATACTGGCCTTATTCGGGTCAAGCGCTTCGGCTCAAATCCCAGCGGTCACGGTGTCTTTCGGCGACGCCGCCTACTCCGCAGACGAAGACGGCAGCGTGGCGGTGCAAGTTCAACTGAGCGCAGACCCCGAGCGTACCCTGACCATTCCTCTGGAAGCAACACCCGGCGCCGGGGCTGAGACCGACGACTTCACAGTACCGGACCCGAACCAAGTGACTTTCAATTCAGGCGAAACCTTGAAATCCGTAACCTTCACGGCGACCGACGACGCCGAGGACGACGACGAGACGGTTGAACTCAGCTTCGGCACCTTGCCTTCCGACGTATCCGAGGGCAGCCCCGGCACCACCGTTGTGACCATCGCCGACAATGACGACCCAGCGGTGACGGTCTCGTTTGGCTCGACGACCTACACCGTCACCGAGGGCTGGACCGTGGACGTGGTGGTGACGCTGGACGTCGACCCCGAGCGGACCGTGACCATTCCAGTGATGGCGTCGCCTGCTGCGTCCGGCGATTATTCGATCTCCGGCAGTATCAGGTTTGATGCCGGCGAGACGCAAAAGCCCGCCAACTTCGCCACGGTCGACGACACGGTGGTCGAAAGTGCGGAGACGTTCACGGTGTCCTTTGGCAGCACCTTACCAACCGGAGTCAGCTTAGGTAGCCAGACTACTACCCAGGTGACCATTGTGGACGACGACGCACCGGAAACCGGCGGGCTGGAACTGAGCGCGCTCGCGGTGACCGGCGGGCTGGGCAGTATGTATCCGGTCTTTAATCCCAGGACGTACCACTACGCCCTGCGTTGCCGGGATGCCACTACCTTACGTGTGACGGCAACCGCAGGGGACGCCTCGCACCAACTGACACTGAACAACATCCCGGTGGCGGGCACGGCTCTGGACAACAACGTCGTCGTTGACAGCGACCAGGATGTCGCCATCGAACTCAGCGACGGTAGTGATTCGGTGACTTATATCGTCCACTGCATTCCGCCGACCTTTCCCAACATCAAGATCACCAAGAAGCAGGCCGGGGTGTCAGATGGCCTGATGTTCTTTACGCCTGCGCGGAATCCTTTCCCTCGAACTCCGGCCTTTCTGGCCGTCATGGACAACAACGGCGTGCCCAGATTCGTCAGACCCTCCCCGGACAAGATTCCGCTGAACTTCCGCCGTCATGTCACCGACCTCGAGATCGACGGACGGCAGGTACACTACTCGGTCACGCACCGCCTCGGGTCGTCGTTTGACGGCAAACACTCCCTGCTCGATGCCTCCTTCAACGTCATCAGGACCGTAGAAACGACGCACGCGGATCACACCGCCAGCCTGCATGATTTTCTGATCACCGAAGACGACACCTTCCTGTTTTTCTCCCATGGGATTGTGACCCGCGCCGTTGGGGGGAATGAAACAAATACAGTCGAGAACGTTCTTGAGGAGGTCTCGCCAACCGGAGAAACATTGTGGAGTTGGAACTCCTGGGACCATCTGACGATCGATCCCGACTGTCTGGGGTATAGGTATGGCTTGAGCTCGGACCCGGCCATTACTGCGCACATCAACGCCCTCACCTTGATCGACGGAGATGTCGTCGCGTCATCCAGGGGCTGCGCGCAGGTCGTGAGGATCAACCGGTCCGGGAAGTCGGAGACCGATCCCGGCACCGATCTCGTATGGCAACTCGGCGGGACGGACCGGGACGACTTTCCCGACGACCGCGCCTTCCTGGCGATCAGCGGCGACGAGAACGGCCGGAATGAATTTTGCCGGCAGCACCATGCCACGGAGACCGCTTCGGATACGGTAGTGTTATTCGACAACGGCGTAGACTGCCTGTCCGAGGAAATCGGAGAGTCCCCGAAAAGAAGCGACCTTCCGCCATTCTCCAGAGCCGTGGAGTATGACATCGACCCGGCCACCGGCACGGCCGAGTTCCTGCGCGAGGTCCGGCTGGACCGCAGGTACGGCCATGCTCCTTTTACCGGCAGCGTCGACGTCCTGGACAACGGGCACTGGCTGATCAACTGGGGCTACCTGCGCGAGGCGGATTCCAGCCTGAGCGTGGAGGAATATTCGATAGCCATCAGCGAGGTGGACGCTGCTGGCACTGAGCTGTTGCAAGTCAAGGCTTGGGCGGGCGGCGATCGTTACAGCACGTTCCGGGCGTACCGGGAATCCGAGGCCGACGTGGAGATCCCGCTGAATCTGCCGCCACCACCCGGTGGTGGCGGGGAGGGCCGCCGTGACCTGCATGGTAACACCCCCGCCCAAGCGACCCGTGTCCGGCTGGGTAGTTCCGCCCCCTGGGCGTCCTCCACCGCCGGGCAGATCAACCCGGCGGACGATATCGATTACTTCCAATTCGTCCTGCCCCAGGCCGGGGTGTTGGTGGTTGAGACCATAGGCTCGACCGATGCTGCTGGGACCGTCTGGCAGGACGGCGAGGAACTGGTCCGTGCGGATACTGGCGGGGTGCGGCAGAACTCTCGGCTGAGTGCGCCGGTGGAGGCCGGGCCGGTGGTGGTGGCGGTGGCAGGCAATGGGCGGCGAACCGGCAGCTATACATTGGAGACCCACCTCCTGGTGGGCTATCTGGAGAACCCGGGGCCGGACTCCTTTCAGAGTGGCGTGGGCGTACTGTCGGGTTGGGTGTGTGCCGCGGAGGTGGTGGAGATCGAGGTGAACGGGGTGCCGCAGGAAGCGGCGTATGGGACGGAGCGGTTGGATACGGCGAGTGTGTGTGGGGACACGGACAACGGCTTTGGCTTGTTGTTCAACTGGAATCTGTTAGGGGATGGGGAGCATACAGTCGTGGCCCTGGTCGATGGGGTCGAACTCGGCCGGGCCACGGTCACGGTGACGACGCTGGGTGCGGAGTTTCTGCGGGGAGTGGAGGGGACGTGTGAGGTGGATAACTTCCCGACGCGGGGCGAGCGGGTGCAACTGGTATGGCAGCAGAGTCAGCAGAACTTCGTCATTGCGCGGGGGAGTCCTCCGACCGGGACCAATACGGGCCGGCCGAGCGGACTGACGGGGTTTCTAGAGAATCCGGGGCATAATTCCTTTCAGAGTGGGGTGGGGGTGCTGTCGGGTTGGGTGTGTGCAGCCGACACGGTCGAGTTGGAGATTGGGCCTATCGGGCGGCAGGCAGCCTCGTATGGGACCGAACGGCTGGACACCGTGGATGCCTGTGGGGACACGGACAACGGGTTTGGCTTATTGTTCAACTGGAACCGGCTGGGCGATGGCGAGCATGAGGTTATCGCCTATGTGGATGACCTGGAGTTGGGCCGGGCCACGGTGCGGGTGACGACACTGGGGGCGGGAGCCGAGGAAGAGTTTCTGCGGGGGGCCGAGGGGGAGTGTGTCGCCGAGGACTTCCCCATGCCCGGCGAGACCACCACCCTGGAGTGGCAGCAGAACCAGCAGAATTTTGTCATGACGGACGTGGAGTAGGGGACAACCTCCCCCCCGGCCCAGCGGCTTAATTCAACACCCGCACCGGAGCTCCCTGCAAAAATGCCTGGATATTCTCGACCGTCTCGTCACAGAAGACTTTATACGTCTCCTCCGTCACATAGCCGATATGGGGCGTGATGACGGTGTTTGCCGTGCGCCGCAGTGGATGATCCAGGGGCAAGGGTTCCTCGTCAAACACGTCCAAGCCTGTACCTGCGATCGTTCCATTCTGGAGGGCCGCGATGAGCGCGGCCTCGTCGACAATCGGTCCCCGCGAGGTGTTAATCAAATAGGCCGTGGGCTTCATCCGGCTGAGTTCCTGGTGTCCGATGAGACCACGCGACCGAGCGCTCAGAACCAGATGAATCGAAAGAATGTCGGCGCGGGCCAGGAGTTCGTCTTTACTCACTAAGGTCGCGCCGCACTCAGCCGCGCGCTCGGCGGTCAGATTTTGACTCCAGGCAATGACGTCCATCTGAAAGGCATTGCCGACTCTTGCCACCTCTGACCCCAATCGTCCCAGCCCCATCAGCCCGAGTGTTTTACCGTTCAGCCCCAGCCCCATGCTGATCTGCCAGCGTCCCGCTCGGGTGGCCTGGTCTTCGTCCGGAATATGACGCAGGAGCGATAAAATCAGACCCCAGGTGAGTTCGGCGGTCGGGTACAGGATGCCGCCGGTTCCGCATACCAGGACGTGACAGTCTGCGGCGGCCTGCATATCGATAGCGGCGTTGCGCATGCCCGTTGTGGTCAATAATCGCAACCGTGGGAGCTGCTCCAGCAGCGTACGCGGGAAGGGCGTCCGTTCCCGCATCGCCATGACGATGTCGAAGTCCTTGAGCCGTCTGGCCACGGCGGTCTGGTCGGTGAGGTGGTCGCGGAACACCGCGACCACAACGTCCGCCGGCAGCACGCTCCAGTCGGTCATCTTTCGAGCAACGTCCTGATAATCGTCCAGAACCGCAACGCGTACCATACGTTTGTCTCCGGGTTGTTCTCATTTCTGGAGGCGAACGAATTTTTGCAGCACATGTCCGTCAAGAGGGATCAAGCCTTGTCTCCCGCCGGCGCTATAGTTCACTTCGCTGACGTAGAGATCGCCGCGCGAGTCGGCCCAGATGCCGTGCGGCGCATAGAAATTGCCCGGCTCCAGGCCATGCCCACCAAAGCGGTGTTGGACCTCCCCGTCCAGGGTGAGCACGGTCACGCACGCGTGTGGTTCGTGCGGCGGTACTGCGGCTCCCATATTATTCGGCATAGACGCAACCTTGAAACCCAGCTCGGCGACAAAGAGATTTTCGTCCTCGTCGATATACAGATCGTCCGGCCGATTCACATGCGTCCACTCGGTGACATAGTCGCCTTCCCCGCTAAAAAGCTGGATGCGCGAGTTCTCCCGGTCGGCGACATACACCCGTCCGCGTCGGTCAACGGCAATCGCGTGAGGTATTTTGAACTGTCCGGGGCCACTGCCGGGCTCCCCCCAGGAGAACTGGAGTTCTCCCGCGGCCGAGAATTTATGCACCCGTGCGTTGCCATAGCCATCGGCGATATACATATCGCCTTGGGGTGAGAGGGCGACGTTGGTGACCATATTAAATGGACCGGCGGATTGTTGGACCGGCGTAGTCCAGGCCTGAAAACCGGTCTCCGCGGGTTTGTCTTTCTCGCCCAGCGTTTTGATGAGGGTGCCGTCCGGGGTGAAGAGACGGACCGTATGGTCGAAGTTGTCAGCACAGTAGATGGTGTCATCAGGACCGATAAAAATACCGTGCGCGTTGGTAAAGATATCTTCTCCCCAGGCGTTCAGAAACGTGCCGTCCCGATCAAACACGACCATGGGATGCTCGCCCCGGTTAAAGGCATACACCCGGTCCTGCGAGTCGGTCGCGACCCCGGCAACCTCAACAAACGACCACCCTTCGGGCAGTTGTTCCCAGCCTTCGATGACCTCGTATTCGACCTTGTTTTGTCCCAGTGCCATATGTCCTCCTTTACGCCACCCGCTGATCGAGTTGCAGCACGATACCGTCGGGGTCTTTGAAGAGCGTGGTCAGGACCTGTCCGCCCGACTCTTCACCATAGGCCACGCTATCAAAGGTTGTGGGCGGCATGACGATCGGCACCCCGGCGGCCCGGACTTTTTCAAATGTGGCTTCGAGGTCGTCCACCCAAAAGGCAAAATGGTGAATACCGACCTGATTGAGGCTGAGCGCCCCACCGGAAACCGGCTGGTTCTCCGACAGGACGATAAAAGTGGCATCCGGCCCATCGTCCCAACGCAGATACACTCCGTGACGCGGCTTGGCCAACGCTCCGCCCGGATTCTCCTGCGGATCGTCCAGGGTGACCCGCAGCCCCAAGATGTCACGATAAAATGTGAGCGATTGCTCCATATTGCTGACCCCAATAGCAATATGTGAGGTATTGCGAATTTTCATCTCGGCCTCCTTCTGCACTCTGCCCGGCCCCTAGAGCGTTTCACGATAGATTGCAGCGCTGCCAGTCTGCTCGTGGCCTGGGCTCTCGTAGGGTGCGCCCTGCGCACCAGGAAGCCGGTGCATGGGATGCACCCTACGGAAGGGAACGGGCGGCTATACAGCATCGTAATTTGCTCTAGGTTCCCGACCAGCGTGGAGCGCGTTTTTCACGAAAGGCGCGCAAGCCTTCCTGCTGGTCGGCCGATAAAAAGCACGCGGTCGCCGCTTCATTCTCGCCCATGATGGCCGTCTCGATGTCAACGTCCCGGTTGCGGGCAAAGCACTGTTTGACCTGGGAGATGGCTATCGGCCCGCGGCTGACCAGGGTATCGACCAGGGTGTTGACACGCTCTTCGAGGGCGTCCGGTTTCACACAGGCGGTGAGCAGGCCAATCCGCTCGGCCTCGGTAGCCTCGATAATATCCCCCGTCATGCCGAGTTCCTTGGCCTTGGTCTCGCCAACCAGGCGGGGCAGGATATGCGTGGAGCCGTTGGTCATGGGCTGGTTGATATTGACCTCGGCCGACCCGATGCGGGCGGTGCTTGCGGCAATGCGGAAATCGCACACCAGAGTCAGCTCGAAGCCCGCGCCAACGACCACGCCGTTAATGGCCGCGATGGTGGGCTTGGGCAGGGTGCGGATCAACGACCAGGTCGTGGCCAGCTCGTGCAGAAACGTCCGAAAATCATCCAGACGTGTGTGCTCCATGGTGCTGATATCGGCGCCGGCACAAAATCCCCGACCCGCGCCGGTAAAGACCACCGCCCGCACCTGGGCATCCTCTTGCGCGTCGGTACAGGCCTGCCTGAGACTCCGGACCAGCGCGGGTGAGAGGGCATTCAGCACGGTCGGCCGATTGAGGGTGATCCAGGCCGCCGGGCCACGCTTTTCGTACAGGATATCTTGCAACTCCATAGTTCCCTCCTGTCTGCAAGAGAACATGACATGGAGGGCGGCAAATTACCAGGCTCAGGTTCCGTCAAGCGGAATGGACTTCTGCCTGACGGATGAGCTGGACCTTGCGCTCGTACAGGCTCTCCTCAAGCCCGACCGGATACTGTCCGGGCCGGTTCAAGCGGGTGATCTCGCCGGGAAGTTTGGCGAGCTGCTCCTGGGTACGCTGTCGGATGCGGGTCAGGGACGGACTGTCGTAGACGGCTCTACCCTGACGGAACACCGGTGCTAATAAGTCAGAAAAAGCCGTGTCTCCCGAAATCCTGCGGCGTGTGGCCGGATCGCTCACATCGACCATGGTGCAGCCGTCTGTGAGATCCGCCTCTTTGCCATACATCACGTCGCACAGAAACCCTTGGTGCGTGTGGTAACGGCGGACTTGGGGAATATCCGGATTGGTCACTTTCACCGTCTCTTCCGACAGCTTGATTCTGTCCTGCCACGAGCCATCCGGAGCGCGGATCGCGGTCAGCTTATACACCCCGCCCAGGGCGGGCTGATCGTACGCGGTCACGAGTTTCGTCCCCACCCCCCACACATCAATCGTGCTACCCTGCTCCTTGAGTTGGGTGATCAGGCGTTCGTCCAGATCACTGCTGCCGACAATGCGGGCGTCGGGAAAGCCGGCGGCGTCCAGAATGTTCCGGGCTGCGATGCTGAGTTGGGCCAGGTTGCCCGAATCGAGCCGGATGCCGACCATTTCATGGCCGTGGGCCCGCAGCCATTGCCCCACTTGGGCGGCTTTCCGTACCCCCTCCAGAGTGTTGTAGGTGTCCACCAGAAAGATGCAGTTATTGGGCATGGCCTCGGCATAGGTCTGGAACGCTTCCAGATCGTCATCAAAGACCATCACCCAGCTATGCGCGTGCGTCCCTCTGACCGGAATCCCGAACAGCTTGCCGGCCAGCACGTTCGAGGTCGCATCACAGCCGCCGATATACGCGGCCCGGCTGGCTGCCAGACCGCCGTCGATGCCCTGGGCGCGGCGCAGGCCGAACTCCAGGACGGGTTCTCCGCCGGTCGCCAGGCAGATCCGAGCGGCTTTGGTCGCGACCAGCGTTTGGAAGTTGATCAGGTTGAGCAACGCCGTCTCGATAAGCTGGCACTGCATCAGTGGTCCTTGGACGCGGACCAAAGGCTCGGGTGGAAAAACCAGCGTGCCTTCCGGGATGGCATCGACCTGACAACTGAACCGCATGGACTCCAGGGCGTCAAGAAACGCCCGGTCGAACAGCGGTTTGCCGTCAGCACCGCACACCTCGGTCAGAAAGGCCGTGTCGTCCGCATCGAACCGAAAATGGCGCAGAAAATCCACCATGTATTCAAGGCCGCAGGCGATGCTGAAGCTTCCTCCAAATGGATTGTGGCGGAAGAAGAGATTGAAAACGGACTCCCGCTCGGCGAGCCCTGACTTCCAATAACCATACGCCATGGTGAGCTGGTAGAGGTCGGTCAGCAGGGCCAGGGAGGGCCGGTACAGCCCGGACGGAATGTTCATGATCGTGCAACGGAGAGCGCGACTCTACCTATTCGAGATTGGCCTCAATGAGCAGCGGTCCTGGGTTTTTGAAGGCGGACTGGAGAGTGTCGTTGAGTTCTTGTGTGGTATGCACCGCCCGGCCTTCCACGCCAAAGCCCTCGGCTAATTTCACAAAGTCGAACTCAGGAGAATCGAGCGCCGTCAGCGCCAGGCTGGCCTCTCCCGGTGTCATCTTGGCGCGTTCCAATTCCCAGCGCAAAATGGAATAGGCTCTGTTCTTACAAATGATACTGGTCAGGTTCTGTTGCTCGCGCGCCATCGTCCACAAGGACTGAATGGTGTACAGCGAAGAGCCGTCGCCTTCGAGGCAGATGGTCGGACGATCCGGGGCCGCGGCCGCCGCTCCCACCGCACACGGCAGCCCTTGGCCGATCGAGCCGCCCGTCAGCGCCATATAGGTAAACGGCGGGGCTCCGCCGGCCATGCCATGATAAGCGAACCCCGCGGTTGCGCCCTCATCCATGACAATCGCGCCCTCGGGCTGGGCCGCAGCCAGGGCTCTACACATATTGGCCGGCGTGAGGGGGCCGTTCGGCACTTCCGGACGGGGCAGGGCCGGCGCCGTACGCCCGGCGGGTGCGTCAAGCGCATCGGCGAGCGCGGCGAGCGCGGTCGCCGGATCAATATCGGCACTGCATAACTGAATAAGCTGCACGTCCTCCGCGCACAAACTGCTGCGGGTATTCGGATAGCCAAAAAACGCGACCGGTTCGTGCGCGCCGGCCAGAATGACATTCTTATACGGCTCCAGGAGTTGCGTGGCCGGTTCCGGGGCGTAGGGGATTTTGTCCGGGGAGATCAGGCCGATGCCGCGATCCTGAATGGGCGGAAAGGTCGGCGTCAGCACCCGGCAGCCGGTCGCCCGTTCGATCCGGTCGGCGGCTTGCAGCCCGGCGGTGCGCAGCGCACTGCCGCTCAGCACCAGCGCGGTCTGGCCCGTACGGAGCGCCCGGGCCGCGCGTTCGGTCTCGTCCACATCCGGCGGCGCGGGCGCGGCAATCTTCGGCTGGACGGGTGAGGTGTTGACGCTTGCCCATTGGATATCGCCCGGCAGAATCAGAGTGGTCGGGCCGGTTGGCAGCTGGGCCGCACGGGCAATGACCTCGGCCATGTCCTGCCCGACCGTATCCGGGCTGTTTGCGGTCAGGACAAATTGAGACATGGGCCGGGCCAGGGTTTCAATGTCTGCGGTCAGCGGGGCGTTGGCGGCAATATGCCAGGTGGCATGTTCGCCCACGATGGACACCACGGGCGAGTGGGCCTTGCGGGCGTTATGCAAATTGGCCTGTCCGTTGGCCAGCCCCGGACCCAAATGGAGCAGGGCCAGGGCCGGACGACCGGTGACCCGCGCATAGCCGTCGGCCGCGCCGGTACACACACCCTCAAAAACCGCCAGCACCGGTTTGATGCCCGGACAGCGGTCGAGGGCCTGCACGAGGTATAACTCGGTCGTACCCGGATTGGCAAAACATACATCAATGCCAGCCGCGGCCGCGGTCTGAATGGCAACTTCCGCACCGGTCAGGGACTGTGGGCTTGATTGCGTCTCCATGGGTATGTCTATTGCTCGCTTTCTGTATTGGATCGTCCGTGTCATACCACCTAGGGGGACGGGCTTCAATTAGGAGTGCGGGCTTCCAGCCCGCAACGCGGCCAAGATGGCCGCGCTCCCAGGATAAGGAGTCGGCGCTGGTGAGAGTTGCCTTAAAACGCTGTGGGTGTAAGCAAGGGGGGGGAAGAGGAGGGATCGGGGACTATCCTGCTGGGAGTGCGGGCTTCCAGCCCGCAACGCGGCCAAGATGGCCGCGCTCCCAGAAAGGCTGGTGAGAGTTGCCTTCTTTGTCTCAGGGCGTAGGATGTTGCCATGCCTGAGTTGAGTAGGTTCTTCGGGATCATGACCCGTATATACAGGGTCAAATCATTTAAGAGATTGGCTCCTTATACGCTCCGTATTTGCTTTGACGATGAAACTGAACAAACGATTGACTTTCAGCCTGTCCTCGCCGGCGAACTGTATGGACCACTACAGGACCCTGTCGCCTTCGATCAGGTGAGCATAGACTCAGAAGTGCACACCCTTGTCTGGCCGAACGGCGCAGATTTCGACCCTGCGCTCTTACACGACTGGCCTTTACACCAGGCTGAATTTGTCGCCCGTGCCCGGCAGTGGGGAGCGACCGGAGAGAAAGATCGTATTTCAACGAACAATTCTACCTCGATGTAATACTGTATGGCGACTGCTCCACAACCAGACCACACTGAACTGAAACTCGCGCGGCTGCGCGATGCGCAGCGTATCGCGCTTATGTCGCGTGACCTGGTCGAGCACGGCTTGGCGTGGACATGGACCGCCCGCCGGGTGGCCGCGCATATTCGCGGGCGTGACAGCAATGTCCTCACGGCCTGGCACGCCGGGCGGCTGGTCGGTTTTGCCATTATGCAATTTTACGCCGAGCGGGCCCATCTGAACCTGCTTGCAGTCGAGCCTGCTGCACGCCGGTTGGGGATAGGGCAGCGTCTGGTTGCGTGGCAAGAGCAGGTAGCCCGCGCCGGTGGTATCCCGGTCGTCAATTTAGAGGTACGCGCCAATAATCCCGGCGCCCAGGCGTTCTACCGCCGGCTCGGCTACCGCCAGGTCAAGTATCTGCCGGGCTATTATCAGGGCCGCGAGGCCGCCATCCGCATGAGCCACGATTTACGGGACAGTGGGTAGGGGCTTCCCGCAAATCGTCGCGACTGGGACGGGAAGGCTGACCGACTTTCTATCCCGTAAGTGCCTTGGTCAATGGGTCGCCGCATCTAATGAGTACGGACCCTTTCCTTTGCCCACGCAGTCGTATTTTTCTGGAGCGGAGCACTTTGAGATCGCTCCGATGAATTTTTCTCCCATGCGCCAGGACTGGAACGAGTTGGAATGAAATCTCTTGTGGGAGCCACATGTCAGCCATTTTGACGCCTTCCTCAAGCTGCTCCAATATCTCTCTGGCTCTCAATCTGCCGCTTTTCAATTCAATCGGTACGACCCAGGTTGTATTGTCTTCTTCACCAACGAACAGATAATCGCACCGTTTCTGATCGTCCGAGACTTGGAGGGCCTCGCAGTCCATGTCGATAACGACGCGCTCGCGCGGTGCCCCCTTCAAACTGACCCGGCAGCCGTCCTTATTACAGCGAGTGGCATGGCAGGAACCGGAGACTTGGCTAGCACACGCCGTAACCGTCCCACTCATTCGGTCTTACTGTCCTGGATGCGGTTGAAAATGTTGACACTCTCGTTGTACAGCGCCTCGCTGACGGCATCATAACCGGTTGGATAGAGTCCGGTTTCCTCATCCAGCTTTATTTCCTCCACAACCGACCCCTTTGGGCGGCGTTTTTGCTTGAACAGCCATGCTCCCACTTGGTCAGGGCGGAGCGCAACAGTGCTGTCCGCGTCTCCCTTCCCGCGCTTCTCGGGAAGTTTGGAGCGCTGCACGATGTTCGCAAGCTCCTCAAGCACCCACTCACTGTGCGTTGTGATAAGCACCCTGACGCCTGCCCGGACGAGCGCGGCAAGTTGACGTGTGAATTCAACCTGCATGGCCGGATGCAGATGCGATTCCGGCTCCTCGACGATCAACACGTCCCGGGGTTCAATCACATGGCGCAGATACAGCACCACCGGCGCAAGCTCCGACACCATAGAGGATGCGTTCATTAAGGGCAGGTCGTCCTTCCAGCCCTTTGGCCGGTAGGTGAAACGTGGGTAGTGGATGACCTCAGAACTTTTGACCCTCACCGACCCGCCGAGCAAGGCGGCTTCGAGTGGCGTGCCAAAGTCGTATGGGGACTTGCGCCGCTCTGGATAGCTCAGTCTGAGTAACTGATCGAGAAAATCCGCCAGAACACCCGACAGCAGAGGGGAAGGAGGGGGTGGATGCAAGCCCGATGTTGCCGAGCCTTGGATCAGGGCGCTTACGACCATACGGTGGGCGTGCATCACGCCGGTTCGATCCGCGGGGAGATAGAACGGGAGATAATACAGGGGAGCGAGGATATCGGACCAGACGTGAGAGACAAAAGAGTCCAGAGGGGGCCACGCCCCGAAATCCGAGGGTTTTTCCGTCCGGTCTGTCACCGAGAGCACTTGCTCGGCCCAGGCACGCCAAAACTCGGCCTCTCCGCCAGCGACCCGCATTCGTGTTCCGTCGGGAATCGTTGCCCTGAATGCGGTTTCCCGCGATCCGATTGTCAACCCATGCTTAATTGAGGGCTCAGCGTTCGACCCAGACCGGCGGAGAACAATGTGTGCGCCTTCCCTGCTTCCCTTTCGTATGAGCGCGTCGGGTGCACCGATGCCAAAGCACCGGCTGATTTCGTTGCCCAGACCGTCGCCGGTTGCCTCAAGTACGGAACGGATGACATCCGCAACCGGACCGGACAGAACGATGCCCTCTTTATAGAGCGCCTGTCTCTTGTCCGTCCCAAGTATCTGTTCCGCCATTTTGGTCAGTGCAGACAGGGCTGTCTTCCGTGTCTGCTTCCACTCCAAGCCGCTCCAGCGCATCCAGGCTCCTCGGGAAAAAAATATTGGCTCGGGCCGGCCCTTCCTATCGCTGAAATAACTGAAACGTTGATGCAGCGCGTAAATCAGAATTGCCAGATAGGACTTACCGGTGTTGCTCGGTCCGACGAATACCGTCAGCGGCCGCAGGTCAACTGTGGCCTTGATGATCGGTCCGAAATTGGTCACGTCAAGTTCAAGGGATTCTTGTGTGGATGTATCGTCCATAGCGTCATCCCCGTTCGGTTAAATCTGCTCACTGCTTAAGCCCAGAGGAGAATACACCTGAGGGGTGCAGGCTTCCAGCCCGCAAAAGCCGGCGGCCGGAGAGCACCGCTTTATTACTACCCCGACAATTTCTCCAACAATTCTTCTTCGCTCAGAATAGGGACTCCCAGCTTTTCGGCCTTGTCGCGTTTTGAGCCGGGGTCGATGCCGGCGACGACGTAGTCCGTCTTTTTTGAGACGCTGGACGTGACCTTTGCGCCAAGGGCTTCGAGGCGCTGTTTGGCCTGCGGTCGGGTCAGGCTGGCCAGGCTGCCGGTCAGGACGAAGGTCTGGCCGTGCAGGCGGCCGGTCGGCTTGGCCTCAAGCCGCGGGAAGTGCACCCCCGTGTCGAGCAATTTCTTGACAACGGCCCGGTTGCGTTCCTGCCCGAAAAAAGCGGCCACGCTCCGCGCGACCTCCGGCCCGATATCGGGCACGTCCTGGAGGGCTTCCTCCTCGGCCTGCATGATGCGATCCAAATCGCCGAAATGCTCGGCCAACTGACGCGCCGTGGCTTCGCCCAGGTGGCGGATACCCAAGGCGGCGATCAAGCGGGGCAGGCTGGTGGTCTTGCTGCGCTCAAGAGCAGCGACCAGATTGTGGGCGGATTTTTCCCCCAGCCGGTCGAGCGCGGCAAGCTGCTCAGCGGTCAGCAGGTAGAGGTCGCCGGGGTCTCGGACGAGGTCCTTGTCAACCAACTGGTCGATAATTTTCTCTCCCAGCCCGTCGATATCCATAGAGCCGCGGGCAGCAAAGAATTTGAGACTTTCCTTGAGTTGGGCCGAACAGGCCAGACCGGTGCAGCGATACGCAGCCTCACCTTCCTCGCGTGCGACCTGTGCCCCGCATACGGGGCAGACGGTCGGCATCACAAAGCTCCGTTCCTGGCCGGTGCGCTTCTCCGGGATTGTTTTCACCACATAGGGGATGACATCGCCGGCGCGCTCGACGATGACGGTATCGCCAATACGGATGTCCTTGCGTTTGATTTCATCCATATTGTGCAGGGACGCGCTTTTGACGGTCACGCCGCCGATATGGACCGGAGCCAACTCGGCCACCGGGGTCAGCGTGCCGATCCGGCCGACTTGCGGAGCGATATTCAGGACGGTGGTCGTTGCCTGGATAGCCGGAAATTTATACGCCGTGGCCCAGCGGGGCGAGCGTGAAATCTGGCCGAGCTGGGCTTGCAGCGTAAAGCTGTTCACCTTAATCACCACGCCGTCAATGTCGTACTCTAAGCTGTCGCGCCGCGTTTCCAGATCGTCGCAGACCGCGAAGACCTCCTCGACGGTCGGACACACGCGGCCGAGCGGAACCGGTTTGATGCCCCAGCCTGTGAACGCACGGCGCAGCTCCCAATAGGACGCAAACATATCGCCCTCAATCTGTCCGACTCCATAGCAAAAGAAATCGAGCGGCCGCTGGGCGGTGATGGACGAGTCGAGTTGTTTGAGCGAACCGGCGGTGGCATTCCGTGGATTGGCGAAAAGAGGCTCGCCGGTCTCTGCCCGCGTGTCGTTGAGGCTGCGGAAAGACGCCTTGGGCAGAAAGACTTCCCCGCGGACTTCAAGCCGTCTCGGAATCGGATGCGCAGGCTGGGAGAGGAGGGTTAAGGGAATGGAGCGCACGGTTTTGAGGTTGGCCGTGACGTCTTCGCCCGTGACTCCATCGCCGCGTGTCGAGCCCACGGTCAGTTTGCCGTTTTCATAGACCAGCTCGACGGCGACCCCGTCGATTTTCGGCTCGGCCACGTATTCAACGTCCTGCGTTGTTTCCAGTGTGCGCTGGACGCGCTGATGAAATTCCTGCATCTCCGCTCGGGAGACGACGTTGGCCAGCGACAGCATCGGTACGGTGTGGCGAACCTGAGTGAATGCTGCCAGCGGCGGCGCGCCGACCTTCTGGGTGGGGGAGGCCGGGTCGTGCAGTTCGGGATACGCGGTTTCCAGGTCAACCAGACGCCGAAAGAGGTGATCGTATTCCGTGTCGCTGATGAGCGGCTCGTCGAGGACGTAGTAGCGATGATTATGCAACGCCAACTCCGTGCGCAGTCGCTCCACTTCCTGTTGGATTTCTTGGCTCACAGCCGTAGCACCAGCAGCCATTTCATTCCTCGTCGGTGCGTCCGTTGTCTCTTTAATTTATCCTTGATCGAACGAGATGTGTACATGTTCACGCCGGTTGATAATTCCGGTCACACGCCGGCTGCTGCATGGTGACGCAGTGCAACGCGCCGAGGCCGACTACAAGCTCGCGACACGGAATCCCCCGGATGCGCCGCCCCGGAAACAGCCCTTGGAGGATGACCTGGGCGGTGCGGTCATGGGGGTGGTCATAGGTTGGGACCAGCACGGTACGATTGGCGATATAGAAATTGGCATAACTGGCAGGCAGACGTTCGCCCGCAGACTCCACCGGACCGGGCATGGGGAGCGGAACCACACGCAGGGCTTGTCCGCTCTGGTCACGCATGGACCGCAATCGATGGAGGTTGTCCTGAAGCGGTTTATAGTTCGCGTCGGCTGGATCGTCTTCGACCGCACACACCACGGTCGTGGAATTGACGAACCGGGCGACGTCGTCCACATGGCCGTCCGTGTCATCCCCGACGATCCCCTCGCCGAGCCAGCCAATACGGTGCACCCCGAGAAACGCTTTCAGGAGGTGCTCAATATCGGAGCGGGTGAGAGCCGGGTTGCGAGTGGGGTTGAGTAAGCAGGACTCGGTTGTCAGCAGCATGCCCCGGCCGTTGACATCGATGGACCCGCCTTCAAGCACCATGTCCGGCGTAAACGGGATAATGTCGAGACACCGGGCGATACGTTCCGGAACGCGGTCGTCCAGGTCCCAGGGCGGGTATTTGGCCCCCCAGGCGTTAAACGTCCAGTTTGTCAGACCGAGTTCGATCCTTTGTCCGTGCTGACGGGTCAGAAAAATCGGGCCGTGATCTCGGGTCCAGGCATCGTTGGTCGGAATTTTGTATATCCCAATACGAGTAAGGTCCACTCCGGCCGTGTCAAGGGTGTGGCGGACGTGTCCCGCGGTCTCGGGGTCATTCACGCAAATATGTACTCGTTCGTCCCGGTACAGGGCGGCGATCATCCGGATATACAGCGCGGCAATGGCCGAGTCCATGCCGGGCCAGGTATCCCGATTGTGCGGCCAGGCCAGCCAGGTGGCGGCGTGTGGTTCCCATTCCGCGGGCATCCGAAAGCCGAGTTGGGCTGGTGTGGGCTGGGGAGAAGTCATACGAGCGGACCAGACGTTGATATGTGCGAACGACTCGGCAGAGCTAGGAGTCAAGAAAACGCCGGGTCAGGTCGGTGTAGGCGTCAATCCGGCGGTCGCGGAAAAACGGCCAATACTGGCGCGTGGCGTTGAGCCGGTCGAGCGCACACGGAATAATCAGGGTTTCCTCGTTGTCGTCGCTCGCCTGCTTGAGGATGCGGCCAAACGGGTCGCTGACAAAGGAGGTGCCCCAGAAATTGAGCGCTCCTTCCCGGCCGACACGGTTGACCGCGGCGACATACAGCCCGTTGGCGATCGCGTGGCTGCGCTGCATGATCTGCCAGGCTTCCCGTTGCGTCCGATGCTCTTCTGCTCCGTCGTCTGGATGGTCGCCGATAGCGCTCGGATAAAATAGGAGCTGGGCTCCACTCAGCGCGGTGAGCCGTGCGCCCTCGGGAAACCACTGGTCCCAGCAGATAAGTACTCCAATCCGCGCGTAGCGGGTGTGGAAGGTCCGAAATCCGAGGTCGCCGGGGGTAAAATAGAACTTCTCGTAATAGAGCGGGTCATCCGGGATGTGCATCTTGCGGTACTGGCCGAGGAGCGTTCCGTCGGCATCGATCACCACCGCAGTGTTATGAAAAATCCCCTCTGCTCGTTTCTCAAACACGGGCACGATCAGGACGACCTGATGGGCCGCGGCGAGTTGGCTCAGGCGCTCGGTGGTGGGTCCGGGGACGGGCTCGGCCAGAGCGAACCGCTCAACGTCTTCGCTCTGGCAGAAATAGCGCGACCCGAACAATTCCTGGAGGCAGATGATCTGCGCTCCCTGCCGGGCAGCCCCCTGGATAGCGGCAATCGCCTGGTCCAGATTGGCGCTCGGTCGGTCGCTGCACGCCATCTGCACCAGGCCGAGAATGACCTGCTGAGTGTGGGTGGAGGAGGAGGGTGCTGTCATGACAGGAAAAATTGTAAGGGATGGCGTTTCCGGGCTCAATGCCACCCTCGTAGCTGAACTTTTGACACGACATATGAAAGCCTCTATAAAATCTCGTTGTCTTTCCTCTGCTGAGAGCGCGCACCAGATATCTGACCGCCTAAAGTGAGTATCTTTCATGACTCGTATGACTAGGAGCGAACCCAAGGAAGCCAGACCGCTTTCCCTGACACCGGCGTGGGGAGCCGAGGTGGCGGTTGTGGACAGCCGCACCTTGTCTGCCCAAACGGTGCTGGAAGAGACTATCGCTCTGTACGGTATTCGGAACTGGGGCAGTGAGTACTTCCGGGTGAATGACAACGGGGAAGTCGTGTGTGCCTTCCCTACGTCACGGCCCGCTCACACCCCACTAAAAGATTTGGTTACCCAACTCGGAGACCGGGGCATTGCCACGCCGGTTGTGCTGCGTTTCCCCCAGATTATCCAGCATCAGCTGCATATCCTGGCCGCAGCCTTTGAGTCTGCCATCAGAGAATTCGGTTACCGCAAAGACTACATCCCGGCCTATCCCATCAAGGTCAACCAGAAGAAAGAGGTGGTGCGGGATGTCCTCCGTTTTGGAGACCCGTACCAGGTCGGTCTTGAGGTCGGCAGCAAGGCCGAGCTGGCCGTTGCATTGGCGCTGACCCACAATCGGCGTTCGCCCATTATCTGTAATGGGGTGAAGGACGCGGGCTATATCAAACTGGCCCTGATCGGCACACGGATCGGCAAGCGCGTCTTTATTGTAGTGGAGAGCATCTTTGAGCTGCACGCGCTGCTGGCGTGTAGCCCCCGCTTCGGCATCCGCCCGCGTATTGGCCTCCGCCTCAAACTGTCGGCTCGCGGAAGCGGCAAGTGGGAGAAATCGAGCGGGGATTTGTCCAAGTTCGGATTCACCACAACCGACCTGCTCAAATGTATTGGTTTCCTCCGAGAAGCCGACATGCTCGACTGTCTGAGCCTGCTGCACTTTCATATCGGCTCACAGGTCACGGAGATCAGGCGGGTGAAGTACGCGGTCAAGGAGGCGGCCCGCACCTATGCCAAGCTGCGCCAGTCCTGTCCGCAGCTCACCTCTCTCGACGTGGGTGGTGGCTTGGGTATTGATTATGACGGCTCCCGCACGGCTTCGGAGTCGAGCGTCAATTACTCTGTCCAGGAGTATGCCAACGATATTATTTACTCGATTAAAGAGGTGTGTGAGAGCGAGGGGGTTGAAGAGCCCACCGTGCTGACGGAAACCGGACGGATGATCGCCGCGCCGCATGCCATGCTGGTCTTCGATAGCGTGGATGAAATCGGGCTCTCAAACGGCCCGGTGCGGGTCGATGACTATGAGAGCCGGCCGGAAGTCATCCAGGAGATGTACGATATCTATACCGGGACGAACGCCAAGAACTACCGTGAGTATTATCACGACATCCTGGAGCAGCGCGAAGAAATGTTTTCACTCTTCAACCTCGGCTATCTCTCCCTGGAGGACCGCGGGCTGGGTCAGGAACTCTTCTGGGGCACGTGCGAACGGGCGCTCAAGTTTGCCAAGGCGGTCAAGCATATGCCCGAGGAGTTTGAAGACCTGGAACAACGCCTGGCGCATAAATTTATTTGTAATTTTTCCGTCTTTCAGTCCATTCCCGATTCCTGGGCGCTCGAACAGCTCTTTCCCATCATGCCGATTCACCGGCTGAACGAGATTCCTGAGCGGAAGGGCTATTTGGCGGACCTCACCTGTGACTCGGACGGTAAGGTCGATAATTTTGTGGACCTGCGGGACATCAAGGAGTATCTGGAACTCCACGCCTTGAACGGAGAGCCGTATTATCTGGGAGTGTTTTTTACGGGTGCGTATCAGGATGTCATGGGTGACTACCACAATCTCTTTGGCCACGTTCACGATGTCTCGGTGGTGATTGATGGGAACGGTACGGCACAAATCACCGAGATCATTCCAGGTCATACGGTAGAAGACGTCCTCCATATTTTTCGCTACGAACGAGAAGAACTCCTGGCCGCATTCCGCACTCGCATCCGCGAGGGCGCCGGGCAAACCGGCGTCCCTGCCGAAGTGGAGGAAGCCCTGCTCAGAGAATACGAAGCCGTCCTGGGCAGCTATACCTATCTGACCCCAGAAAAACAGTCCTAACCCCCAACCCCCAGGATCTATATTGATGTCCCGCATCCTTGACGGTAACGACCCACGGACAATTCTGCACGCGGCCGAACGGCTCGGGGCCGGAGAGATCGTGGCCTTCCCCACGGAAACCGTCTACGGTCTGGGCGCAAATGCGCTGAATGAACAGGCGGTGGCCAAAGTCTTTGCCGCCAAGAACCGCCCCGAGTTCGACCCGCTGATTGTCCATATTGGGGATAAAGACGCCGCTTCCCAATACGTCACCGCCCTTGACCCGCGCGCCCGGCAACTCATGGACGCCTTCTGGCCGGGCGCGTTGACGCTGGTCCTGCCCAAACGCCCCATCATTCCCGACCTGGTCACTGCCGGGCTGGGGACGGTTGCGTTGCGCATGCCGGCACACCCGGTTGCGCTGGCGCTCCTGCGGGCCGTCGATTTCCCGATTGCGGCACCAAGCGCCAACCCGTTTGGGTACGTCAGCCCAACGACTGCGGCGCATGTGCACGATTCGCTCGGGGACGAGGTCGCTCTGATTATTGACGGCGGTCCGTGCAAAGTCGGCGTTGAATCAACGGTCTGTGCGCTGACCGATCAACACGCCGTGCTGCTCCGGCCTGGGGGCGTCACGCTCGAACAGATCGAGTCGGTTATCGGCCCGGTCCGCACGGGGGAACCAACCCAAGCGGACCGGCGTTCGCCGGGAACGCTGCTGTCGCACTATGCGCCGCGCGTCCCTGTTGTCCTGCTGAAGCCTGGAGACCCCCTGCCTCAGCCCGAGGCCGGCGAACGGCTCGGGCTGCTCAGTCTCACCCTCCGGTCCGATGCCCACGGCTATACGAGAACGGAAGCGTTGTCAGCGGACGGGAATCTGCTCGACGCGGCGGCCCGCCTGTTTGCCGCGCTCAGACGGCTGGACACCTCCGGTTTGGATCGAGTCGTCATCGAATCCGTTCCTGAGACCGGTATGGGCCGGGCCATCATGGACCGCTTGCGCCGGGCAGCGGCGCGCGACTGACACGCGGCTTGATTGGTGCTGGTCAAGAATCCAGTCTGTGTAGTGACGTAGCTATGTAGAGGGGTGAATGATGAAATCCGTCGGACTTCGAGAAATCAATCAGGCCTTCTCACGTTACATGAAAATCGTGAAAGCCGGGGAAGACGTACTCATCACTGAGCGTGGGCGTCCCATAGCTGTGATTAAACCACTTACTTCCGAAACGGATATGGACGCGAAAATTCGCCTTCTGGAAGCGGACGGCCTTCTGTCTCCTCCGCAAAAGAAAGGGCAGCCTCAAAATCATCCCCCTATTTCTCTCTCGGGACAGGGCATAGCCCAGACCATTTCTGATATGCGGGACGAGTCTCCGTAGGTGAGGCGGTGGCATTACAGTCTGCCCCTGGTAGACCTTTTACCAGAAGTTGTGGAGTGGGGATTAGGCAGGGTAGGGGAATAATATACTTAATGAGCCTATATGGAATGGATAGACGCAGCCCAGATCGAGCACGTAGAAAAACTCAGTGATCCTCCCGGCACTCTTATTACTATGGTGAACGAGACCAAGCATCACGTAGTAGAACCCCCCGAGCAGATACAAGCCAAGATCGCAGAGTAACTCCTCAGCTCGGCAACTTTAACAGAGACCATCTTATCAGACGTAAACAGCCCCGGTTTGCAATACCAGCGTTCAGTTTTTGGGGGATTCCGAACGAATCGCGGGTGAGCGGGCGAGATGGCCGAATGATTAGAGGAGGTCTGATATGGTGGAGTTCCTGACTAATGTGCAAATTGTTAAGACGGTTATGGATATCTGCAAGGGGGGATCAGGCTCCCTGTTGCTGAAACGGTCGGAGAGGCCGCCGGCATGAAACAATGGTTCGAAACGCTAGATGACGACATCTGGTTCCCTTCCGATGAAGCTGGAGTACAAGAAGTAGGGTTCATTAGGCGCGTGCTCCGCCTCCGGAGAGGACACCAGGTCCTTGATGCGCCGTGCGGGGCAGGCCGAATCGCGGTTCATCTCGCAAAGGCAGGCTGCTGTGTCACGGGTGTCGATCGGAACAAACGGTTCATTGACAGCGCAGGCGCTCAGTTTCAGCGAGAGCGATTGACCGGTACGTTCGCGGTGAATGATCTGAGGCAGATCGATTTCTCGGCCGCGTTCCACGGCGTGTTCAGTTGGTTTGCCAGCTTTGGCTACTTCTCAGACAGTGAGAATGCCGACCTGCTGCAGCGCTATGCGCGCGCTTTGAGGCGCGGGGGGCGGCTGCTGATCGATCAGCCAAATCGAGAGCATATCCTGCGGAACTTTGAGCGGGTCCAGGTGGAGGGCCGGGTCATCATGCGAGGCCGCTGGGATCAGAAAGCCCAACGGTTGATCGTCCGCAGGGTGATTGACGGCACTCAAGACCCTCGAAACACCTCCTCAATGCGGCTTTACACCCCCCGGCAGATGCAGGCACTGTATGAGCAAGCTGGCTTAGTTCTGGAAGATCGGTACGGCTCTGAAGAGGGAGACAGGTATACGAGGTCAAGTCCGCATATGATCAGTGTGGGTAGAAAACCATAGAGGGCCTCCGAAGAGTCCCTGTCGTTGCTGCTGCCCGCCCCCCCCGCTCGCCGGACTCCCAATTAGCCGCTGGCTTCCTTGAAGGCCCGTAACACCGCGTTCATCCGGGTCTGATAGCCGGCGCCCTGCGCTTTGAACCACGCCAGCACGTCCGCATCCACCCGCAGGGAAATCAGTGCTTTGGGCGGAACGGGCCGCAAGCCCTGGCGGGCAATGCCGCGGACGATATGGTCCACCTCGGCGGCCGGATGCTCGTCGGTGAGCCGAATGTCTTGCTCTGACATCGCCTTGAGTCGCGGCCAATCCGTCTTAGACGTTGTGGAAGAAGATGATTTGCTCAGTCGTTCCATTCGCGGGGGAAATCCTCCTTCAGGATGGCGCAGGCATGCTTCCATTCATGCACTTCGTAATGTTCGCGGATAAACGTTGGAAGCAGGTCTGTACTCACTCGCTTTACATCTCCTTGGCCGATTTTCTGCGGAAGGATCCGAGTAGGTAGGGAGAGAGCGGCAAACGCTCTCTCCGCTACAAGAGAGGGGGGCAGTGTCTTCTACATCCCGTCAATAATGGCATTAAAGGTCGCGCTGGGCCGCATGGCCTGGCTGGCCTTTTCCGGGTCGGGCACGTAATAGCCGCCGACATCGACCGGCTCGCCCTGGGCGGCCAGCAGTTCTTCGGTAATCGTGGCTTCCTGTGCTTCGAGTTGTTTTGCCACCCCGGCAAAGCGGGCCTGTATGGCCGTATCTTTGGTCTGGGCGGCCAGGGCCTGAGCCCAGTACAGAGCCAGATAGAAGGTGCTGCCCCGGTTGTCGATTTCGTTCACCTTGCGAGACGGAGAGCGCGAGTTTTCCAGGTAGGTGCTGATGGCCTGGTCAAGCGTTTCCGCAAACAGCGCGGCTGTTTCGTTCTTGGTGTTTTCGGCGATCAGCTCAAGCGAGGGTACCAGGGCGCAGTATTCACCCAGCGAATCCCATCTGAGGTGGCCTTCTTGCACGAACTGCTGCACGTGCTTGGGAGCGGAGCCGCCCGCGCCGGTCTCGAACAGGCCGCCGCCTTTCATCAGCGGCACGATGGATAGCATGCGGGCGCTGGTGCCCAGTTCAAGAATCGGAAACAGGTCGGTCAGATAGTCACGCAGGACATTGCCCGTGACCGCAATCGTGTCTTCTCCTCTCCGAATCCGTTCCAGGGAGAAGCGCATGGCCTCCTGGGGTTTCATCACGCGCATATCCAGCCCGGTGGTGTCGTGCTCCGGCAGATAGGTATTGACCTTCTTGAGGATTTGCGTGTCGTGCCCCCGGTTCTCGTCCAGCCAGAAAATCGCCGGTGACCCGGAGGCCTTTGCGCGGGACACCGCCAGGCGGACCCAGTCGCGGATCGGGGCGTCCTTGGTCTGGCTCATCCTGAAGATATCGCCGACCTCGACGGACTGCTCAAGCAGGCTGGTCCCGGCCGCGTCCACGACGCGCATGGTCCCGTCGGCCGGGGCTTCAAAGGTCTTGTCGTGCGAGCCGTACTCCTCGGCTTTCTGGGCCATCAAGCCGACGTTGGAGACGCCGCCCATGGTGGCCGGGTCAAACTGCCCGTGCTGTTTGGCGTCTTCGAGAATTTCCTTATACATGGTCGCGTAGCAGCGGTCCGGGACCATGGCGACGGTATCCTGGAGTTCGTCGTTCTTATTCCACATCCGGCCGCCGTCACGCACAACGTTGGGCATGGAGGCGTCGATGATGATGTCATTCGGGACGTGCAGATTGGTGATGCCGCGGCGGGCGTTGACCATGGCCAGCGCCGGTCGTTTTTCATACACCGCGGCAATATCGGCCTCGATCTCGGTTTTTTTCTCGGCCGGCAGACGGTCGAGCTTGGCCAGCACATCGGCCAGGCCGTAGTTGACGTTCGCCCCGATTTCCTTGAGCGCCTCGGCGTGCTTGTCGAGCGCATCCTGGAAATAGACGGACACACAGTGGCCGAACATGATGGGGTCGGAGACTTTCATCATGGTCGATTTGAGGTGTAAGGACAGCAACACCCCGTCGTTCCTGGCCGCGTCCATCTGCTCGGCATAGAAGGCGCGCAGGGCTTTGACGTTCATGACCGAGGCATCAATGACTTCGCCCTCAAGCAGAGCCAGCCCGTCTTTCAGGACGGTCACGCTGCCGTCGCTCGCAACAAATTCGATTCGCGCCTGGGTCGCGGCGGCCAGGGTGGTCGATTTTTCGCTCTCGTAGAAGTCCTTGCCCTGCATATGGGCCACCCGGGCCTTGGAGCCGCTCTGCGGCCACTGCTGCATCATCTTGTGGGGATTCTGCTGAAAGAATTTTTTGACCGAAGCAGCCGCCCGGCGGTCGGAGTTGCCCTCCCGCAGAACCGGATTGACGGCCGAGCCGAGAACCACGGCAAAACGCGCCTGGAGCGCCCGCTCCGCGTCGTTTTTGGGTTCTTCCGGATAGTCGGGGATGTCGTAGCCTTTGGCCTGCAACTCTTTGATCGCGTCTTTGAGTTGGGGAATGGTGGCGCTGATATTGGGCAGTTTGACGATATTGGCCTGGGGCGTTTGCGTCATCTCCCCGAGTTGGGTCAGACAATCGGGAATCTTCTGCTCGTCAGTCAGCTTGTCGGGAAAGTTGGCGATGATTCTGCCGGCCAGGGAGATGTCGCTGGTTTCCACCTCAATGCCCGACCCTTTGGTATACGCCCGGATGATAGGCAGGAGGGCGAAGGTTGCCAGTGCCGGGGCTTCATCAATCTGGGTCCACGTAATTTTTGCTGGGGCCATATTCTCTCCTTAGCTCTTATAGTGTGCCGCTTTAATCGCGCGGAATTATACCAAATCACAGCTCAATCGGAAGGGCGGCGGAACGGACAGCCGCTCGCAGCCACGTTGCAAAGCGTAGGGGAAGAGGGTAGACAGTGGGTGCAGTCAGCGGAAGTAGGCCGATATGCGACGCATCCCTCTCCTGTGTGCTCTTGTCTGTATCCTGAGCGCCTTCTCGGCGTGCCGTGAGGCGATTGAGGAAGTTCCGCTGAATACCAGCCTGATTACCCTGACGGATAAATTTTTTGATGTGGAGGCCCTCTCGGCCGAGAGAGCCGTGGTCGTCGGTTATGCGGGGAAAATCCTCCTCACCACCGATGGTGGCCAGAGCTGGCAGGCCAAGGACAGCGGGACCAACGCCGCCCTGTACAGCATTGCGTTTCCCGATGATCAGCATGGCTGGATCAGTGGGCAGGACGGCGTCATGCTGCACTCCACGGATGGGGGCGAGACCTGGCAGCCGCAGGACAGCCAACTGGCCGATCCGATATTCGGCATTTCTTTTATCGATACCCGCCACGGCTGGGCCGCCGCCGACCGGGCGACCTATCTGAAAACGACAAACGGCGGAGAGTCCTGGGAGTCGGGCTATATCCAGCCTTCGCTCGAAGGAGTCGGGGCGGATGCCACCCTGGCCCTGGTGGACCCCATCTTCTACGATGTCCAGTTCCTGGATGAAAATACTGGCTGGATTGTGGGCGAGTTTGGCAAGATCTACCATACCACAGATGGCGGACAGCACTGGCTGGAGCAGCAGAACAGCCTGCTCGGGCAGGCCGGATTCAGCGACGCCCTGAATCTGCCCACCTTCTTTGGGATCTCCTTTTCCGATATGAACACTGGCGTGGTGGTCGGACTTGAGGGAAAGGTCGCGACCACCACCAACGCCGGTCAGCAGTGGAATTTTATCGGGCAGGCAGACGGAGCCCTGTTCGATACCGAACCCTTATACGCGCCATATTTAACCGGCCCTGACGGCGGTGGCTGGATCGTGGGCGGAGCCGGGCGGGTGCTGCGCCTGCAGGGTGGAGAGTGGCAACCGACGGGTGTCGGCATGCCTATCGCAACCTGGCTGCGGGCGGTTGATTTCCATGATGCGGCGCATGGCTGGATTGTGGGCGGATATGGAGCCATCTTACGCACGACGGACGGCGGTCAGAGTTGGCTGCGCGTTTTTGGCTGATAGGCATACTGGGGAGTAAACATGACCGATGCGGCGTTTGACATTGCGGGGAAAGTCACCGTTATCACCGGCGGTGGAACCGGAATCGGGGCGGAAATCGCGGCTGAGTTCTGCCGCCGTGGTGCTCCGGTGATGATTACCAGCCGGACGATGGACCACCTGGGCCCGGTTGCGGAAGGGATCAAACAGGACGGGGGCGAAGTTGACACTATTGTGTGTGATGTGCGCAAAAACGATCAGGTCGAGGCGGTTATCGAGAAAACCGTGCAAAGATGGGGTCGGGTTGATATTTTAATCAATAACGCCGGTGCGAGCTTTGTGGCCAACGCCCACGAGATCTCGGCGAATGGGTTCAGCGCCATTGTGGCTATCAATCTGAACGGCACCTTTCTCTTCTCCAAGGCTGCGGCCCTGGTCATGATGGAAAAGCAGACCGGCGGCAGCATCATTAATATCTCGTCCGACGCCGGGGTGTTTGGTTCAGCCACGATGTCGCACTATGGGGCGGCAAAGGCGGGGATTATCAACTTGACCCGCTCCCTGGCCATTGAGTGGGCCGACTACGGTATTCGCGTGAACTGCATCTCGCCCGGTCCGATCGAAACCCCAGGGGTCAAGGAAGTCCTGTGGCCGACCAAGGAGCTGCAAGACAAAGCCACCGGCTCGACCGCCCTGAATCGTTTTGGGACGGGCCTCGAAATCGCCTGGCCGTGCGTGTTCCTGGCCTCAAAGGCGGGTGGATATGTGAATGGTATCAACCTCCAGGTTGACGGTTGCATGACCCGCGCGGGCATACCGGAGAGTCGGCTCAATTAAGCCGCAGCATACGAGAAACTGGAGCGCTGAATATGGTCGGTATTGTTTCGTATGGGTCGTATATCCCCTCGTATCGTCTCCCGCGTGATGTGATCGCCAAAGAGTGGGACGGCCCGTCATTAGGCGGGGAGCGGGCCCTGGCCAGTTTTGATGAGGACAGCCTGACCCTGGCCATGAATGCCAGTATAGACGCCCTGGGAGATCGCAACCCCAAAGCGGTCGCGGGGATCTTCTTTGCCTCAACGACCTCGCCCTACCGAGAGAAGCAGGCCGCGGCCACCGTTGCCACCGTCCTGGATACGGGTAAAGAGCTGCGGACCATGGATTTCACCGATTCGCTGCGCGCCGGCACCTCGGCCCTCCTTACCGCCCTGGATTTGGCCAAAGCGGGGGAACTGTTATTAGTCTGCGCCGGCGACGCGCGCATGGGGGAGCCGGACACGATACAGGAACAGAACTACGGCGATGCCGGCGGGGCCCTGGTCATTGGCTCGGAAAACGTGATCGCCGAGCTGGTTGGCACTCATACGGTCAGCCAGGAATTTCTCGGCACGTGGCGAACCGAAGAGCAGGACTATCTCAAATCGTTTCCCGGCGGCTTTGAGAACAAGTTCGGCTATAATCGTTTTATTGCGGAAACCGTGCAGGGCCTGCTGCAAAAATGCCATCTCGAAGCCAAGGACATTACCAACGCGGCCATTGCCGCTCCCAGCCAAAAGGCGCTGCGGGGCGCCCTGCGCGGCCTGGGATTTGATATGAAGAGCCAGGTGCAGGAAACGTTTTGGAATACGGTTGGGGACGCCGGGACGGCCCAGCCGCTGGTCCTGCTGGCCGCGGTGCTTGAACGGGCCAAGCCGGGCGATCTGATCCTGGTTGCCGGCTACGGAGACGGAGGTGATGCGGCGCTGTTTCGGGTCACAGACGGGATTACCGGTTTTCAGGTTGCCCGGAGCGTGTATTCGCAGATTGAGGTGAAGCGGACGCTGCAATCCTATGGCAAATACGCCCGCTTTCGGAAGCTGATTCGGAAGGATTACACGACGCAGGACGAATCCACTCCGGTCGTGCTGCTGCGCGACCAAAAGCAGATTCTGCCCCTGTATGGCGGGAAATGCCCGGCGTGTGGCGTCATTCAGTTTCCCATTCACCGCATCTGTACGGAATGTGGCTATCGGGAGGGGCTGGAAGAGATCAAGCTGTCGCGGCGGGGGACGCTCTTCACCTTTACGAACGACTATCTGACCGAGACGCCCGACCCGCCAACGACGCACGCCGTGGTCGATCTTGAGGGCGGCGGGCGCGTCTTTGTCCAACTCACGGATTGCGAGGCCGAGCGGGTGGAGATCGGCATGCCGCTCGAGTTGACATTTCGCAAATATCATGAAGGCTATGGGATCAAGAATTATTTCTGGAAGGCACGGCCGGCAGAATAGGCGAACCTAGGCAAGACACGACATCTTTGAGAGGAGGCAGTATGAATATTCGGGACAAGGTCGCGGTGATTGGGGCTGGATGCAGTAAGTTTGGTGAAAACTACGACAAGAGCGCCGAAGATATGATTGTCGAGGCTGCGCATGACGCCTATACGGACGCGCGCATCGATCCGAGTCAGATTCAGGCCGCCTGGGTCGGGACGCTCAGCTCGGCCAGCGCCGGTAACGCTCTGGCCGACCCGCTCAAGCTGTTCAATATTCCGATTACCCGTGTGGAAAACTACTGCGCCTCGGGCATGGATGCGTTTCGGAATGCGTGTATGGCGGTTGCCTCCGGCATGTACGATGTGGTTCTGGCGCTGGGTTTTGAGAAGCTGCGTGACTCCGGTCAGCGCGGTCTGGGGACGTTTGGCGACCATCCCGTTGTGGGCTATGGCACGACCGCTCCGTCGCTGTTTGCCATGGCGGCCAACCGCTACTTTGAGACGTATGGCATTGATAAGACGGCCCTGGCCAAGGTCGCCATCAAAAATCATCACAACGGCACGATGAGCCCCAAGGCCCACTTTCGGATGGAGGTCTCGGAAGACCAGGTCGTCAACGCACCGTTGATTTGCAGCCCGCTCGGTCTGCTGGATTGCTGCCCGACCACGGACGGCGCCGCGGCGGTGATTATCTGTAAGGAAGAACTGGCCCGCTCGTTCCGACCTGACCCGGTGAAAGTCAAAGGCGTCGGCTTATCCGTCACCTCGGGCGAGCCGTATATGAAACCGAGCTTCGCCTACACCGGCTTCCCCGCCACGGCTCAGGCGGCCCAATCGGCCTATGAACAAGCCGGTATGACGGCCAAGGATATTGACCTGGTCGAATGCCATGACTGCTTCACCATTACCGAGATCCTGAACTATGAAGACCTCGGCCTGTGCGAAAAAGGCGAGGGCTGGCGCTATGTGGCCGAGGGTCGGGCGAACATTGACGGCGGCGCGGTTCCGGTGAACCCCTCGGGTGGTCTGAAATCGTTTGGTCATCCCATTGGCGCAACCGGCATTCGCATGATCTACGAGGTGTCGCAGCACTTATGGGGCAAAGCCGGAGACCGGCAGGTCAAGGACGCGGAAGTAGGCTTGGCCCATAACCTGGGTGGCCCAGGTTCGGTTGGCTGTGTGACCATTCTGGCCAACAGCTAAATCAAATAATAACGGGCGATAACGAGGACTGGGCACCACTCAGTCCTCGTTCTTTTTTGTGGGGGTGTCATGGATTTCGGTTTTAGTGAAGAGCAGGATCTTCTGCGCCAATCCGCCGCTGACTTCTTACGCAACGAATGTCCCATGTCCTATGTCCGCCAGATGATGGAGGACGAGCGGGGCTATGCGGATGAGGTTTGGAACAAGATGGCCGGACTGGGCTGGATGGGGCTGATTGTGCCCGAAGAATACGGTGGAGCCGGGCTGTCCCTGGTTGATCTGGTCGTCGTGCTGGAAGAGATGGGTAAGGTCGTGCTGCCCGGTCCCTTCTTTTCGACCGTTGCGCTGGGCGGTCTGTGTGTGCAGGTGGCTGGGAGTGAAGAGCAGAAAAAGGCTCTGCTGCCCGGTATGGCGTCCGGGCAGACCACGCTGACCCTGGCCGTCCTCGAAGAACACGCCCGCTGGGATGAGGCCGGCATCAACCTCAGTGCGGAGAAGAACGGTGGTGGGTATGTGTTGAACGGGGTGAAATTATTTGTGTCTGACGCCCATGTTGTCGATCACATCATCTGTGCCGCGCGAACGTCCGAAGGGGTGACACTGTTTCTGCTCGACCGTCAACAGGCCGGCCTTGGAACCCGTCTGCTCAAAACCATGGATCAGACGCGGAAGCTGTGTGAGGTGACCCTGGAGAACGTGCACGTCGGCGCCGATGCTCTGCTGGGGGCGGCCGGCCAGGGCTGGGATGTTTTGTCTCGTGTCCTCAACCAGAGCAAAGTAGCCCTGAGCGCCGAAATGTGTGGAGGCGCGCAACAGGTGCTGGACATGAGTGTGGAATACGCCAAGGTGCGCGAGCAGTTTGGCCGCCCGATCGGGTCGTTTCAAGCCATCCAGCATAAATGCGCCGATATGCTGGTGCAGGTCGAGGGGGCCAAGTCGGCCACATATTACGCCGCCTGGGCCGTCTCAAACGATGCACCCGACGCCGCACTGGCCGCCGCCATGGCCAAGGCGTATTGCAGCGATGCCTACCGTCAGGTGACGAGCGAAGGCATACAGGTTCACGGCGGTATTGGCTTTACCTGGGAGCACGATCTCCACATTTATTTCAAGCGCGCCAAGGGCTCGGAGGTGACCTTTGGCGATGCGACCTGGAACCGCGAACTCGTAGCCCAACATACGCTGGATTAGGGACAGTGTGGGAGAACTGGCCGGGGATGTTCCGCCGTTCCAATCAGGGCTACCTTCTGACCAATGGCGCATCTGGATAGCTTTGTCAGGCGGCAGAATATTCAAGCGAGCGAAGGGAAAGGATGTGGAACAGGGACAAACGCAGGCCACCGCCCAAGGTGCGACGACCGGCTACGAGGCCGAACTCTGGGGCATGGCCGATGCCCTGCGCGGCAGCATGGACGCCGCCGAGTACAAGCATGTCGTTCTCGGCCTCATCTTTCTGAAATACATCTCCGACGCCTTCGAGGAGGTACACACCCGCCTCGAATCCGAACGGGCCGAGGGCGCCGACCCCGAGGACCCGGACGAGTACCGCGCCGAGAACATCTTCTGGGTGCCGCCCGAGGCCCGCTGGACACAGCTCAAGGCCCAGGCGCGGCAAGCTACGATTGGCGAACTCGTTGATGACGCCATGACCGGCATTGAGCGCGACAATACGGCGCTCAAGGACGTACTGCCCAAGGACTACGCCCGCCCGGCGCTCGACAAGCAGCGGCTCGGCCAGCTCATTGATCTCATCAGCAATATCCAGGTCGGCGACGCAGAGGCCCGGTCCAAGGACGTGTTGGGTCGCGTCTACGAATACTTTCTGTCGCAGTTCGCCAGCGCCGAAGGCAAGAAGGGCGGCGAGTTCTACACCCCACGCTGCGTGGTCAAGCTGTTAGTCGAGATGCTGGAGCCCTATCAAGGCCGGGTCTATGACCCCTGCTGCGGCTCCTCCGGCATGTTCGTGCAGTCGGTCGCCTTCATCCGCGCCCATCAATCCGGTAACGGCAATGGGGGCAGCGCCCCGCAGGGCACCAAGGCTGACATCTCGATTTATGGTCAGGAGTCGAACTACACCACCTGGCGGCTGGCCAAGATGAACCTCGCCATCCGCGGCATCGAGGGCCAGATCGCCCACGGCGACACCTTCCACAACGACCGTCACCCCGACCTCAAGGCCGACTTCATCCTGGCCAACCCACCCTTCAACATCTCCGACTGGGGCGGCGAACGGCTGACCGAAGACAAGCGCTGGCAGTACGGCACCCCGCCCAAAGGCAACGCCAACTTCGCCTGGGTCCAACATATCGTCCACCATTTGGCACCGGCCGGCACGGCTGGCTTCGTGCTCGCCAACGGCTCCATGTCGTCCAATCAGTCGGGCGAGGGACACATCAGGAAAAGCCTGATCGAAGCCAGCCTGGTGGACTGCATGGTGGCACTACCCGGCCAACTTTTCTACTCAACTCAAATCCCGGCCTGCCTGTGGTTTCTGGCCCGCAATCGCAAGAACCGGCAGTCCAGCGGCCGCCACGGCGAAATCCTCTTCATCGATGCCCGCAAGCTCGGTCGCATGGTAGACCGCACCCACCGCGAACTGACCGACACCGACATTGCCCGCATCGCCGACACCTACCACGCTTGGCGCAATCACCTGCCTTCCTCCTCGCAAGGAGAGTCCCATCCTACCCCCTCTCCCTCGAAGGGAGAGAGCCGGGGTGACACCAACTCTCCCTCTCCCCTGGAGGGAGAGGGCCGGGGTGAGGGGGAAAAGTTCTACTCCGACATCCCCGGCTTCTGCAAAAGCGCCTCCCTGGCAGAGGTGCGCAAGCACGGCTATGTGCTGACCCCCGGTCGCTACGTCGGCGCGGAAGCGCAACAGGACGACGGCGAGCCGTTCGAGCACAAGATGCAACGGCTCGTCACGGAGTTACGCACGCAGCAGACCGAATCCGCAAAGCTGGACGCGGCCATTGAAGCGAATCTGCAAAGGCTGGGTTTTAAGGACATGCCGTGAATATCAACACCGACTACCTTGACCGCTGCATCGAAACACTGGAACGCGCATTTGATTTGTTCCAGGACTACGGCCCGGGAGAAATTGAACATGACCTCTACCGCTCGGCGTGCGTCAAGGAATTCGAAATCATTGAAGAGCAGTGCGGCAGCCTGCTGAAAAAGCGGCTACGAGAGTACTTCGCCAGCAACCGCGAAGCCGATAAACTCCATTTCAAAGACATTTTCCGTCATGCCGCCAAGCACGCCCTGATTACGAGTGACGAGTGTGAGCGCTGGCTGCACTACCGCGACTGCCGCAACAATTCCGCCCACCGCTACGGCGAAGACTACGCCGAGGAAGTGCTGGCCGCGTTACCCGCATTTATCACGGACGCGAAGGCGGTGTCCCACGCGATAAAACAGTCAACATCATGACCCGGCACCTCGATGTGAAACCCCGACATCGGGAACAGATTACACGCTTGCTGCGCGAGCATCTGCCCGGTGTAGAAGTGTGGGCCTACGGCAGCCGTGTCAACGGCAGAAGCCACGAAGGCAGCGACCTTGACCTGATATTACGCGGTCCCGGTCTCGCCAAAATCGGCACCACGCAACTGGCCGAATTCAATGAAGCAGTACAGGAATCCACCATCCCCTTTCTCGTAGAAGCGCGTGACTGGGCGCGGTTGCCGGACAGTTTTCAGCGTGAGATTGAGCGGGAGTATGTGGTGTTGGTGGAGAAAGAAGAGCGAGGAGGGGCGGGGGAGACTAGCTGGCCCGACGGCTGGCGTCTGGCACCAATCGAAGAGTGCATGTCTGCGATCATTGATTATCGTGGGAAGACACCTCGAAAAACGGCATTTGGTGTGCCGCTCGTGACAGCCAAGGTTGTCAAGAACGGTCACATCGATAAACCCAGCGAATTTATAGACCCCGTAGAATACGACACCTGGATGCGACGAGGATTGCCGGAGCCAGGTGATGTTGTAATGACCACTGAAGCACCGCTGGGCGAGATTGCGCAACTCGACCACACTAAAGTTGCCCTCGCGCAGCGCTTAGTCACCTTGCGTGGTAAACCGAACGTGCTCGATAACAGATTCCTAAAATTCCTGATGCAATCCGAGTTTGTACAGAAGCAACTGACGGCGCGTGCCACCGGAACGACGGTGCTAGGGATCAAACAAAGTGAGCTGCGAAGAGTATCACTAGTTGTCCCTTCCCTCCCCGAACAACACACCATCGCCCACATCCTCGGAACCCTGGACGACAAGATCGAACTCAACCGCCGCATGAATGAAACACTCGAAGAAATGGCCCGAGCGCTCTTCAAGAGTTGGTTCATAGACTTCGACCCCGTTCATGCCAAGGCCGCCCTCCGGCGGCACGCCGCCGCCCAAATCACTCCCCCCTTGAGGGGGAGTCGGCAAGCCAAGGGCGACAGCCCGCAGGCGCGCCGGTGGGGGGAAATCAGACGCCTCTACTCCCCGCAAACCCTCCAAAAAGCCCAAGCCCTGCGCCAAAATCAAACCAACGCCGAGGGCCTGCTCTGGCACTACCTGTGCAACAAACAACTCGGCGGCTACAAATTCCGCCGCCAGCAGCCCATCGGCCCGTATATTGCCGACTTTGCCTGCCTGCCCGAAAAGTTGCTCATCGAACTGGACGGTGGTCAACACGCGGAGCAGACAACCTCCGATGCTCGGCGAGACGAGTTTTTACAGAAAAAGGGGTACAGGGTCCTGCGCTTTTGGAATCACGAAGTATTTGAGAATTGCTTCGGCGTGTTGGAGAGCATTTATGCTGCCCTGCCTCATCACCCTCCCCTTGCTCATCACCCTCCCCTTGAGGGAGGGTCGGAAGACGCCAGTCTTTCGGGGAGGGGGTCCCCCCCTCCGCCTCCGCCTGCGCCTGCGCCTGACGGCTTGGCTTCTGCGACTCCCCCTCCAGGGGGGAGTGATTGGACCGTGGAACGCGCACAGGCATATCTTGACGGGATAGACCCAAGCATCGCCGCGTTATTCCCCGACCGCTTTGTCGATTCGGAGTTGGGGGAGATACCGAAGGGGTGGGAGGTTGGAAAGTTGACGGATGTTGCAGAACATCCTCGGCGTGGGGTTCAGCCAAACGATATTAACTTGGAGACGTCCTACATTGCACTTGAAAACATGCCGAAGCGCTGCATCGCACTTTCGGAATGGAGCACTGCGGTTGGCGTTGGGAGCAACAAGTATGAATTTCGACGGGGTGAGTTTCTGTTTGGAAAGTTGCGACCGTACTTCCACAAGGTCGGCATTGCGCCTGTAGGGGGCGTTTGTTCCACGGATATCGTTGTTGTCGCACCCAATGCGAACTTTTGGTCGTCCTTTGTCCTCTTCTGTATCTCAAGCGATGAATTCGTTGCTTATACCGATCAAACTTCGACAGGCACAAGGATGCCGCGTACCAGTTGGAAAACTATGGGGCAGTTCGAGATATGCCTACCTACGGAATCACTAGCGGCTTTGTTCCAGAGTATCGCTCAGCCGATGATTGACCGCATTATAGCCAACTGCCATGAATCGCGCGCCCTTGCTATATTGCGTGACACGCTGTTGCCCAAGCTCGTTTCTGGTGAGTTACGGCTGAGAGGTCGGGAAGGAGGCTAAAGCCGTGGAGTTGAATGTTAAGGCGTTAGAAAAATTACTGGACTATGCCGCTAGCGGCGTAGGTAGCGTTGCGGGTTCAATGTTGGCGCCTTGGAAAGCCCGTCGAGAAGCTCAAGCAAAGCAGATAGCTGCGGAGGGAGATGCGAACGTCCTACGAATCCAAGCTGAGGCTCAAGCGGAAGCACGGGCGATACTGGTGTCCCAAGACACTGATGTCACTGGAGAACTGGACATTGCAAACACGGTGAATCAGAGGATTCAATTTCAAGAACGGAAAAGACAAATCAATATCGCATCAGTGGTAAGGCAAGCTGCCAGTCAACTCGGTGACAAGGAGGTGGCAAATAACGAGCCGGATCACGACTGGACGGCCCGTTTCTTCAGCGATGTGCAGGACGTGTCGTCGGAAGAGATGCAATCTTTGTGGGCAAAAGTTCTCGCCGGCGAAGTTGAGCGGGCAGGGAGTACGTCCATTCGGACGCTAGGGATTTTGAAAAATATTGATCAGGATACGGCACGCCTATTCAGAAAATTCTGCTCAGCCTGTGTATTCTTGAGCCCAGATGGGAAGACGCTCATGGATGCCAGAGTTCCTTCTCTTGGTGGTAACGCAGCATCTAACTCTCTGAAAGCGTATAACCTGAACTTCGATGCACTTAATGTTCTCAACGAACATGGGTTAATAATATCCGATTACAATTCCTGGTACGACTATAAATTGAGCATAGGGCTTAGAGTTGACAACCCACCTCGGTTGATACGCATACCTTTCCGCTTTCAAGATCGATACTGGATTCTGGTTCCTACCAACGAGCGTAACCTGAATAAGGAATTTAGGCTGTCAGGCGTTGCTCTGACTCGTTCCGGTCGTGAATTGTCAGGTGTTGCTGGTTTGGAAACCACGGATGAGTTTTCTCAAGCTTTATCTGGTTTCTTCCAAGGAAAAGGTTTGCAAATGGCGGAAGTAGGAAGTCCTGAGCCGCAATTCTTTCCTGTCTCCCCATAAAAACCCTCACCGAATCTATCGCCAGACCCGCCGAAGCTAAAACCCACCCGTCGAGAATCTTCCGTCACCGTGAAGGAGGTTGAGCAGTGGCAATGAAACGCACATTCATCAGTTTTGACTTCGACCACGATGAGGAACTGAGGAATGCTTTGGTTGGTCAGGCAAAAAATCCAGATTCACCCTTTTCTATTGCGGATTGGTCAGTCAAGGAACCATTCACCGGGAATTGGAAAGAGAAAGTTCGGAGCCGTATCCGTCGAACTGACCTCACGATCGTTATTTGCGGACAGCATACCCATACGGCGAAAGGCGTGGCGGCAGAACTAACCATTACGCGTGAGGAAGGAAACCCGTACTTCTTGCTATGGGGGAGACCCCGAGGGAAGTGTACTAAGCCTGACATGGCACGTCATTCGGACAAGATTTACAACTGGACATGGAAAAATCTGAGACTGCTTATTGGTGGAGCGAGATAGCCTGATGTCCCAGCAGTCGAATGGGCGTTTGGTTCATTACACGAAAGAGACGTATGGTGATTCCTTCGGCCCGGACCTCCTTGAGCAATATAAGATATATGTCCAGTCCGCCGAGAATGTCAGCGCGCGCCGAGTCGCTTCGAGTCGCTATCTCCTCACACTCAACATCGCGCTCGTTACTCTCTACGGCATTCAATCTGAGGGGTTCGGTCAGAGCTATTGGACGACGCTGGTTCCAATACTCGGCATCCTGGTCTCCGTGCTTTGGTATCAGATCATTAAGTCCCACAGTGATCTGAATACTGTCAAATTCAAGATAATCCGCCAACTTGAAGAACATCTGCCAGTTGCGCTGTATGCCTATGAGTGGCAGTTGGCCGGAGAGGGGCGCGGGACATCCTATAGTGCTGTCACTCGTATAGAAAAGTGGATTCCGATAGCCTTTATTGTCCTCCACATCATGCTCCTTATCTCGCTGTTTTGGGTAAAGCGCGACTTCCTGATTTGACTACCGTGACCCCCTCCACTGAATCCACCGTCGAAACACCGTCCAACATGGTCTATACTAGACCAGTATCGTTTGACCGCCGGAGGTGTGACCATGGAAATGTCCAAACCCCAGCGTGTATGGACCGTTGCCGAAGCTAAGACCCACCTGTCCGAGGTCCTGCGGCTGGCCGAGACGGAGGGGCCGCAGCATATCGGCAGGAGAAACACTTTCGTCGTGGTGCCCAAACGACTGTGGCAAAGGCAATCGCCGCCGCGCAAGCCGCTTGGTCAGTGGTTGGTCGAAAACATGCCGCGCGGGATGGAACTCGAGATCCCGGACCGCAGTTCAAATCGGAAAATCCCGTTTGTCGACGAGGAAGACGAATGAGTGGCTATCTCCTGGATACTAACGTGGTCTCGGAGGTAGTACGCAGCACTCCGCACTTACGCGTCGTCGCGTTCCTCATGGAACACGACGACCTATGGCTCTCGTCGATTGTGATACATGAGCTGGAATATGGGTTGCAGCGCATGGCACACGGACAACGGCGGGCCAGTCTGCAAGATGGTCTGCTGGGGTTCATAGCTGAATACGAGGATCACATCCTGCCCGTGGAGAGGGTAGGGGCAGAGTGGGCGGCCCGATTTCGGGCACAAGCGCAACGTTCCGGACGTACGCTGGATTTGGGCGATGCGCTTATTGCGGGGACGGCGAAAACCCATGACCTAGCCGTCGCAACCCGCAACGTCAGGGATTTCGACTCCTTGGGCGTCACGGTTATCAACCCCTGGGAATTCTCGTGACCACCCTCACCGAATCCACCGTCGAAGACGCTGCCCTGGTCTGGCTCGAAAGCCTCGGCTGGAGTGTCGCCCACGGCCCCGCCATCGCGCCCGATACGCCGGGCGCAGAGCGCGGAGACTACGGAGCGGTGGTGCTGGAACGGCGGCTACGCGATGCGCTCGCCCGACTCAACCCTCACCTGCCGACCGAAGCCCTGGACGACGCCTTTCGGAAGCTGACCCACTTGGAAGGGCCAACACTCGAAGCCCGCAACCGCGCCTTTCTCCGTATGTTCGTGGATGGCGTGACGGTGGAGCATCGCACGGATGACGGGACGGTCCGAGGCGCGCAGGCGCGGGTGATCGACTTTGATACGCCCATCAATAACGACTGGCTGGCAGTCAATCAGTTTACGGTTGTTGAGAACAAGCACGAACGCCGGCCCGATGTAGTGCTGTTCGTCAACGGCCTGCCGCTCGGGGTGATCGAACTCAAGAACCCGGCGGACGAAGACGCGACCATCTGGACCGCCTGGCAACAACTCCAGACCTATAAGGCCGAACTGCCGACGCTGTTCAGCATGAACGCGGCCCTGCTGATCTCGGACGGAGTCGAAGCGCGTATCGGTACGCTGACCGCCGGGCGGGAGTGGTTCAAGCCCTGGCGCACGGCCTCGGGCGAAACCCTGGCCGATTCGCACCTGCCCCAATTGCAGGTCATGCTCGAAGGCGTTTGCCTACCGGGCCGCCTTCTCTCGTTGGTCCGCGACTTCATCGTATTCGAGGATGACGGCAGCGGGGCATTGGTCAAGAAAATGGCCGGCTATCACCAGTTCCACGCGGTCAGGGTTGCCGTCACCGAGACCCTGCGAGCCGCGGAGTTGGAGCTGGCGGAAGGACAGATTTCCAGTGGGTTTGGCCGCTACGAGTCGGGCCGCAAACCTGGAGGCGAGCCCGGCGACCGGCGTATCGGCGTGGTGTGGCATACACAGGGGTCGGGCAAGAGCCTGACGATGGCCTTCTATGCCGGGCGCATAATCCGTGAACAGGCAATGGCGAATCCGACCGTAGTGGTACTGACCGACCGCAACGATCTGGACGACCAGCTTTTCGGTACGTTCGCGCGTTGCCGCGACCTGTTGCGCCAGCCGCCGATGCAGGCGGCAAGCCGGGCAGACCTGCGCGCCAAGCTCGCAGTCGAGTCGGGCGGCGTGGTCTTCACCACCATTCAGAAGTTCTTTCCTGAAGAGCCCTCAGCCGGGGAGCATGAGGGGGCCACCCCTCACAAAAAGGAATCCTCAGCCGGGGAGCGCGAGGGGCGCACCCCTCGCACAGGAAAGCGGGGTGACCGGCACCCGGTGCTGTCGGAGCGGCGCAATATCGTGGTTATTGCCGATGAAGCCCACCGCAGCCAGTACGACTTCATCGACGGCTATGCCCGGCATATGCGGGACGCCTTGCCGCATGCCTCGTTTGTCGGCTTCACCGGCACGCCGATTGAGTTGCAGGATGTCAACACCCGAGCCGTGTTCGGCGACTACATCAGCGTCTATGACATTCAGCGCGCGGTTGAGGACAAAGCCACGGTACCGATCTATTACGAGAGTCGGCTGGCCAAGCTCTCACTCGACGAGAGCGAGCGACCGAACATTGATCCCGGCTTCGAGGACGCAACCGAGGGCGAGGAGATCGCTCGTCAGGAAAAGCTCAAAACCAAATGGGCGCAACTCGAAGCGATTGTCGGCACTGAAAAGCGCCTGAAGCTGATCGCGCAGGATATCGTCGCCCACTTTGAGCAGCGCCTGGAAGCGCTCGACGGCAAGGCCATGGTCGTCTGCATGAGCCGGCGCATTTGCATCGAGCTGTACCGCGAACTGGTGCGGCTGCGCCCGGCCTGGCATCGGGAGGAAGACGACAAGGGACAAATCAAAGTCGTCATGACCGGTTCGGCATCCGACCCTCCCGCTTGGCAGCCGCATATTCGCACCAAGTCGCAGCGTGAGGCCCTGGCAAAACGCTTCCGCGACCCCGGCGACTCGCTGTGCCTGGTACTCGTGCGCGACATGTGGCTGACCGGCTTTGATGCACCGAGCCTGCACACCATGTATGTGGACAAGCCCATGCGCGGCCACGGCCTGATGCAGGCTATCGCCAGAGTCAACCGGGTGTTCCGGGATAAGCCGGGCGGGCTGGTGGTGGATTACCTGGGGCTGGCGCATGAACTGAAACGCGCATTGGCAACCTATACCCAGAGCGGCGGCACCGGAGAAACCGCGTTCGACCAGGAGCAAGCGGTAGAGGTGATGCAGGAGAAGTATGAGGTCTGTTGCGACCTGTTCCACGGCTTTGACCGCTCTCAGTGGATCAGCGGCGCACCGACGGAACGGCTGGCCCTGCTGCCGGCGGCGCAAGAACATATCCTGGCCCAGGAGAACGGCAAGGATCGATACCTGGTTGCGGTACGGGAGCTGTCTCAGGCATTTGCTTTAGCCGTCCCGCATGAAGCCGCGCTGCACATTCGGGACGAGGTCGCGTTCTTTCAGGCTGTCCGGTCGGTCCTCGCCAAGCGGACAGCTGGTGATGCCCGTCCCGAGGAAGAGTTGGACCATGCGGTACGCCAGATCGTTTCGCGGGCCGTGGCCTCGGAAGGAGTGATCGACATCTTCTCCGCCGCTGGGCTGGAGAAGCCCGATATCTCGGTTCTGTCGGATGAATTCCTGGCCGAGGTGCGGGATATGCCGCAGCGCAACCTCGCGGTCGAACTGTTGCAGAAATTGTTGAACGGCGAACTCGCCGTCCGCCGAAAACGAAACGTTGTCCAGGCGCGGTCGTTCGCCGAGATGCTGGAGCACACTCTGCGTCGCTATCAGAACCGGGCCGTCGAAGCCGCGCAGGTGATTGAAGAGCTGATTCAGCTTGCCCAGGAGTTGCGCGAGGCAAGCGCTCGGGGCGAAAAACTTGGCCTGTCAGAAGACGAGGTCGCATTTTATGACGCGCTCGAAACAAATGACAGCGCGGTTCAGGTGCTCGGCGATGAAACCCTGCGTGATATCGCCCGTGAGTTGGTAAGAACCGTGCGCAACAACGTTACTATTGACTGGACGCTGCGCGAAAATGTCCGCGCCAACCTGCGCCGACTGGTCAAACGTGTTCTGCGCAAACACGGTTATCCGCCCGACAAGCAGGAGCGAGCGACACGGACTGTTCTGGAACAGGCCGAAGTGCTGTCCGCAGGATGGGCCGTCTAACCGGAGGTGGGCCGTCTTGTAGGTGTGGCCTTGTTGAGTAATGCCAAAATACAGCTTGCCGCGTTCAATCTTTCCAACAAGCTCTTCAACGGTAGCCTCTGTCTTAGCTACCTGATGCGACGGAGCAGTCCAGTACAAACGTACTCATCGGCGCCCCGTATCACGCAGAGCCTTCCAGTCCAGGCCGTCCAGCTTCATGCCTTTGCGAAACTCAAGCAGGGTGTCAATGGTTGCGGCGACCTGTGGCCGGTCGGACCGTTGAGCCGGAACCAACCGCGCAATCGGCTCGCCCCGCTTGGTGATGAGCACTTCTTGTCCTTGGCTGGCTTTTTCGAGCAGGGCGGACAGCTGAGTTTTTGCTTCAAAGATGCCAACTTCAATCATGGCTGCCCTCAATCAATCTCGCTTGACCGGCCAGCCTATCGGTTGACAGTATCGTGTCAATGCTAACGGCCCGTCGGTAGTGGTTCAGTTTGCATGTCCCCCTCACCCCAGCCCTCTCCCTCCAGGGGAGAGGGAGCAGATATCCGGCCTGGGTGCATTATTGTCGAAACAGCCTTGAACTACTCAATCTCTTGAGTAAAATTACTCATTGTCATGAGTAAATCGTTGAGCTATGTCCGTCCCCAGACTCAAGAATTGATCCGCCGTCTGCTGGAGCCGCGGCGTTTTATCCAGGTTGTTGCCGGGGCGCGCCAGGTCGGCAAGACGACGCTGGCGGGGCAGGCGGCGCGGCAGTCCGGCCTGCCGACCCGCTATGCGAGTGCGGACGAGCCAACCTTACGCGGCATCCAGTGGATTGAACAGCAATGGGAGGCGGCGCGGAGTCTTACCGAGGCGGCGGATACGGACGGGGCGCTCCTGGTTCTCGACGAGGTGCAGAAGGTCCCAGGCTGGTCGGAGACGGTCAAGCACCTGTGGGATGCCGACACCCATACGGGCCGACCACTGAAGGTCGTTTTGCTCGGCTCGGCTCCACTTCTGGTCGAGCGCGGCCTGAGCGAGAGTCTGGCCGGACGGTTCGAGATGGTGCGGCTCCCGCACTGGAGCTTTGCCGAAATGCGACAGGCATTCGGCTGGTCTCTGGACCAGTACCTCTTCTACGGCGCGTATCCCGGCGCGGCACCGCTCATCCGGCAGCCGGTCCGCTGGGCGCGTTATGTCCGCGACTCGCTCATTGAACCCATCGTCTCCCGCGACGTGCTGCTCCTCTCTCGCGTAGACAAGCCGGCTTTGCTGCGCAGACTGCTTGAACTGAGCTGCGCCTACTCCGGGCAGATTCTGTCCTACACCAAGATGCTCGGTCAGCTGCAAGATGCCGGCAACGCGACCACCTTGGCCCATTACCTTGACCTGCTGTCCGGTGCGGGTCTGGTCACCGGCCTGCAAAAATACGCTGGAGGCGTAGCCCGGCGGCGGGCGTCGAGCCCCAAGCTTCAGGTCTTCAACACCGCACTGATCACGGCCCAGGCAGGAATGACACTCAGGCAGGCCCGCCAGGATCGTGCCTTTTGGGGACGCTTGGTGGAGTCGGCGGTTGGCGCACATCTGGCCAACGCCGCGGCCGGAGGTGAGTGCCAAGCCTATTACTGGCGTGAGCGCAACCGCGAGGTGGACTTTGTCGTCCGTGCCGGCAACAGCCTGGTCGCTATTGAAGTGAAAAGCGGGCGCGCTGCTGATACGCTGGCTGGCATGGCGGCTTTCTCCGAGGCATTTCGACCCACGCGTAAGCTGCTCGTCGGTGGCGACGGCATCGACCTTGAGACCTTCCTGTTGAAACCCGTTGAGAACTGGCTGAAAACATGACCACCTTAGATCACCGAACTCCGCCGCCGCTGCAAGAAAGGGACACTCATTAAAACGTTGATGGCAGACTACCTGCTCTCAAAGGCGAGTGTGTACCGCTACCTCAACGCGAGTGAGCCTTGCTCTTCTGCCTTGATTCCCTCGACGCAGGAATAGACCTTCAAATCCCTATTCGCTGTTTGCTCGCGTGGATAAGTTGCTCCGTTCTACGCCGACCTCAAAGCCGTTTGCCATGTGACGGAGATCCGCGACGTGGCTGGAATCACCAACCGCGAGTGGCAACTGATTGGGTTTCCGTTCCAGTTCGTTTCGGGAAGAAGCTGGTACGACTGGCTTTTCATTGGCGGTGGCCTTCGTCAGATGACGAGACAGCCGGATGCGCCCTATCTCATCGGTGGGGCGATTGGCCAACTCGGAGCGGTTCGTATCTTAGTCGGGGGGCATTGGGATTTTGAGCGGGACGAAGCCCGGCTTCTCCTGACTGGCCAATATTTTCTTTAGATTCCTCTTTTTGTCCTTTTTTGCTGCTGACAAGAGAACAGCAGCCTGTGTCCCGCCAAGGCGGCCGTTGAGGCTCAACTCCATGATATCAGCTCGGGCGAGGCCAAGGTTGATATACAAAGCCTTTCTGTTAAGCTTCAGCAGATTTTCGCTGTTCAGCTGTTCAAGAGCGCGCCAAAGGTGCGCAAGAGTGGCCCTGCTCCTCCTGATTTTCTAACAGCGGAGAGCCGTAAGCTTACCCACAAGGAGAGACCCTATGGCGCCCCAAGCGATTTCCGCAGATTTTCCGTATGCGCCCCACTACGTGGCCGTCCACGGCTCACGGATGCATTATATCGAGGCAGGCAACGGCGATCCCGTGCTGTTCCTGCACGGCAACCCGACCTCGTCGTATCTGTGGCGGAATATTATCCCCCACGTCCAATCCCATGCGCGCTGTATCGCTCTGGATCTGATCGGGATGGGCAAATCGGACAAGCCCGATATCGACTATTCCTTTTTTGATCACGCCACATACGTCGAGGGCTTTATTGACACGCTCGGCTTACAGAATCTCACCCTCGTCATTCACGACTGGGGCTCGGCCTTAGGGTTCCACTATGCGATGCGCAACGAAGCGAACATCAAGGCGCTTGCGTTCATGGAGGCGATTTTGATGCCAATCCCGAGTTGGGACGCGATGCCCCCGGACCTAAAGGAGACGTTTCAAGCCTTCCGGACACCAGATGTCGGCTGGGACATGATCGTCAATCAGCATATGTTCGTGGAGCAGATCTTGCCCTCGTTGGTCGTTCGCGCACTCACGGACGCCGAACTGGACCACTATCGGGCTCCGTACATCGACCCGTCGAGTCGCAAGCCGTTGTGGCGTTGGCCGAACGAGATTCCGATCGCGGGTGAGCCCGCCGCCGTCGTGGCGATGGTGGAGGAGTACAACCGCAAACTCCAGCAATCCCGGTTGCCGAAGTTGCTCTTGTCCGCCACCCCAGGAGGGATCATCGATGCCCAAGCCGTTTCGTGGTGTCAGCAAAATCTACCGAATCTGCAAGTGGTCGACATTGGCGCGGGCATTCATTTCATCCAAGAGGACAACCCCCATCTCATCGGGACCGAATTGGCAAACTGGTACAGCAGTTTGTAGCCGCGGTGTGGAAGCGAGCGTCTGGGAACGGGAGTCAACCCTCATGGCGTCGCAGCTCCAACAGCCGGGGTTTCGAAAGGCGCAAACAGCGAATTCGGATACAACGCCCCCCGCGATCTCATGCAACAAGGCGCAACCGAGTGATGAGGAGAAAGTGACTTCCAAGTCTCCCACCAGACTTAACCTTCGCCAGCAGCAAGGCGCAGAATCTCGCACACGAATCCTCGAAGCCGCCCACAAGCTGATGGCGGAGCGCGGCTTCACCGGGACGAGCATCTCAGCGGTGAGCCGGCGTTCAGGTCTGCCTGCGTCCTCGATCTATTGGCACTTTGGGAGCAAAGAGGGACTTCTTGCCTCGGTCGCTCAGGACGGCGCAGAACGCTTCCTGCGAGGGCTTCCCCAGCAACCGCCGAAAGGGAAGGCCTCAGGAGCGGATCGTGCTCAGACGGCACTCGCTACCGCCGCAGCACATCTTGAGGCAGACCCTGAGTTCCTGCGGTTTTTTATGCTGATTGCTCTCGAGCGGGGCCCCAGCGACGAGGCGTCGGCTGAGCCTATCCGGCGTGGTCACGACTTAGCCTTCTTTAGCATGCGACGGATCGTCGAGTTGACGCTTGAGGACGCCGACATCAATCTTGCACCGAGCGCCGTCGATGAGCTGACACGGTTCGGCGCTGCGGCGGGCGAAGGGGGTTTTCTCGCCCACCAGATCAATCCAGACGGTGTCAAACTACGACGGCACTTCGAACTCATCGGCCTCGCGATCCGGGCCTTGGCTACGCAGATGGACCCTAAAGCGCATTGATCCTCGGGATTCCCCGGAGCCGCTTGGTGTCGGAAGCTCAGCTAGTCCCAACGCGAGCGCAGGCGGCGCCAGGTCAGATTGTGGAAGAGTTGCCCGGGCGCCCGTGGTCTCCAAAGCATTGACTTCCCTTTCTATTCATGTTCATGGTCTGGTGTAACGATCGTTACAGACATATTCTATTGCGGAGGAACATTCTATGGACATTGGATTGCTCACTCTTGGAGATCTTCTACCTGACCCGGCGACTGGCAAGAAGCTCACGCCCGCCGCGCGGCACCGTCAGATTGTCGATCTGGGTGTGCGCGCCGAAGAGATGGGTTTCGACCTCTTCTCGGTTGGCGAGCACCATCTCTGCGACTACGTGTTGTCGGCACCGCCAGTCGTGCTTGCTGCGGTTGCTGCCCGTACCGAGAGAATGCGCCTCTCGACGGGGGTGACGCTGATCGGAAGCCTCGACCCGCTACGAGTCGCCGAGGATTACGCCACTCTCGATGCGATTTCCAATGGACGCGTCGAGGTCGTGGTCGGGCGAGGCATCGTCCGCCGCACGTATCGGGATCTCGGGTACGACCCCGAGCAGTCCCAGGCGCTGTTTACGGAGCATGTCGAGGCCCTCCTCGAATTCTGGGCGAAGGCCAAATCCGATTGGCCCAGTCGCGGGCTCCAGGCTGTAACGGCCCAGCCGCGCCCGGAGCAGAAACCCCATCCACCCGTCTGGATCGGAAGCGCGAGCGAAATATCGGTCGACCGGGCTGCGTCCCTCGGCCTGCCGCTGATGCTTCCCACGGTCGTCAGGCCTCTCCAGGATTTTCAGCCTGTGGTCGATCGCTACCGGGAGAAATTCAAGCCGACCGTGCACGGGTCGCAGCCTCGGGTGGGAGCCGTCTCGTACGCGCACATTGCTGCGAGTTCGGACGAAGCGCGCCGTCGCTGGATGCCGCATCAGATGGGCTACCTCGGCTGGGCGATGCAAGTGTTTGTCCCTTGGGGTGAGGTCAACTTCGGGCCCAACTTGCTCCCCGCGAAAATGCCGACCTTCGAAGACATCTGTTCCTTTTCGATGTGCGGGAGCGCCGATGAGGTCATCGACAAAACGAATCGGGCCTGCGAAGCACTCGACCTCGACGTTCAGCTCGCGATGTTCGACCAAGGCGGGATGCCGCAGGCTCTCCTCGACGAATCCGTCCAACGATTCGCCGAAGAGGTGATGCCGCATATTCGGTAGCACCGGACTCGAGATTTAACGCACAACTCCGCATAGAGCGGGCGTCACCCACGAAGCGAGAGATCGCATGGCAACCCAACCCATTTCCGCAGATTTTCCCTATGAGCCCAATTTTGTCGAGGTCCACGGCTCACAGATTCATTTTGTAAAGGAGGAGACGCAATGAAATCTTGGATTCATTTCTCGAAGGGGCAGGTGCCGCATCAGGCGCATGTTGGCGTGGGAGAGCTCAAAGAAGACGAACTGGGCCGTCAGGGCTTTTCGGGCCGGGTGGCCGAGCTGTACCATGTACATGAGCCGACCGGCTGGACACGGATTGAGGGCCCCCTCAGACCGTGGGACGTCGACAGCAACAAACTCACCCCAAGTGACCAAGACGATCCGCGGGGGGTACCACTGAAGGCATTCTATAATGCCGACGTGTCGATTGCGATCAGTCGGCGCAGTGCCGCCATGCCCTATTATGTGCGCAATGCCGATGGGGATGAGATCTATTTTATTCATCGCGGGACGGGCACGTTTGAGACCGAATTTGGCCCATTGGCGTACGAACCGGGCGACTATATCGCCCTGCCCAAAGGGGTGACCTATCGCGTCGTGCCTGACGGAGCGGACAATTTCTTCATGCTTATTGAATCCGTCGCAGAGGTCGAGTTTCCTGACTACGGTGGCCTGGGGCGCCACGCTCCGTTTGATCCGGCGGTGATTCAGGTTCCGGAGCCACAGGTTCTGCAGGCCAACGGTCAGCAAGAATGGGAGCTGCGCATCAAGCGCGAAAGCGAGTATACCTCAGTGTACTACCCGTTCCATCCGTTAGACGTTGTCGGGTGGAAAGGCGATCTCTTCCCTTTCAAAATGAACATTCGTGACTATCGGCCAATTATGAGCGATCGGCTGCATCTGCCGCCCAGCGTTCACTGCATTTTTCAGGCCAAAGGGTTTGTCGTGTGCAATTTCATGCCCCGCCCCGCCGAAAGCGAGCGAGATGTTGAGCGGGTGCCATGGTATCACCGCAATATTGACTATGATGAAGTCGTCTTGGTGCATGCCGGCACGCTGCTCGGGCTCGAAGTACCACCGGGGATGATGCTGGTCAATCCACAAGGGATTCATCACGGACTGGGCGAAGAGTTCCGCCAGTGGGAAAAGGCAAACTGGCGCAAGGATGAATACTTCGACTGGCAGCTGATCAATGTGGATTGTGAACGGCCGATCAAAGTCACTCCGGAGGTCCAGGCGGCCGTATCGGACAAGCCACCCGTACTGGAATGAATGACAAGCTGAACGGACGCCAACCAAAAAGCCGATGCCCAGCCGGAGAAAACGCTAGCCGCGTTATAAGGATAGAACGACAATGATTGATCTGTATGAAGCGATGCGGACTTTACGGGCGGTGCGACGGTTGCGACCAGACCCCATTCCAGATGACGTCTTATATCGGGTCTTAGAAGCTGCGACCTGGGCACCGTCTGGCGGCAACCGCCAAGCCTGGCGCATCATTGTCGTCAAAGACTCGGCCCGCAAACAACGTCTTGGCGAATTATATCAACAGGTCACGCTTCCTTATACCAAAGCGTATGTGGAGCGACTGGCCGATGCCCCTGAAGAAGAACGGAAAAAGGCCGAGCGGATGATTCGCGCTAGTAACTATCTGACAGAACACTTTGGTGAGACCCCGGCTCTGCTGGTCGTGTGTTTTAATCCGGAAGGGCTGGCGGTGACTGACGCAAAGCTGGACCGTTTGTCTGTTGTTGGCGGCGGATCAATTTACCCCGCAGTCCAAAACCTCCTCCTCGCCTGCCGAGCCGAAGGATTGGGGTGTGTGATTACGACCTTGCTGTGTATGGAAGAGCCAGCGGTTCGTGAACTGCTAGGGATTCCTGATCCGTGGGGGACGGCAGCGGTTGTGCCGATTGGTTATCCCGTCCTGCGGGGACACGGACCGATCTCGCGGCGGTCGGTCGAAGAGTTGGCGTTTGCAGATGCCTGGGGGACTCCGTTTTCTCGGGAGTAGCCGAGGATTCGCCATCGGATTGAATAGTACAAAAGGAGGACACGATGGACAAAAAGGTACAGTTTTATAGTGAAGGCACGCCAATGGCTGGCATCCTTGGTTTGCCGGATGACTATCAAACCGGTGAGCAACGCGCAGCGGTCATTTTTTGTCATGGCTTCACCGCGGTGAAGGAAATCTTTCTCCTGGATAACGCCAAGCGGCTGCAAGCCGACGGCTATATCACGCTGAACTTCGACTACCGTTATTTTGGCGAGAGCGGTGGTGAACCGCGCTCGCGTCTCATCCCTATGGCCCAGGTGACGGATATTCGGAACGCTATGACGTTTATGCAACACCAGCCTGAAGTGAATCCAGACAGCATTGGGCTGTACGGCACGAGCTTTGGCTGTGCCAATGTCTCCTATACGGCAGCCATAGACGAACGGGCGAAGTGTACAGTCGGCGTGGTCGGGCCGGGTGACCTTGAGCGGCAGTTTCGCTTGGGACCAAATTTTGACCGGTTCATGGACAAAGTCCGCAGGGAGAAGGCCGAGTTTGTCCTGACTGGCAAGCCTGCCTATATGGAAACCAAGCGGCTGATGGTCCGCGATCCCGAAACGGTCGCCATTCTGGAAGACCTTCAGAAGCGTTACCCCCAGTTTCGGACAGAAGTCTCGTTTGAATCACTACTGGATATCATGGAATATAAACCCGAGAGTGTTGTGGACCGGATCAGTCCTCGGGCCATTCAGTGGATTCATACGGACAAGGATGAACTCGTGCCGCTATTTGAAGCGCAGAGTATGTACGCCAAAGCCCGGGACCCGAAGAAACTCGTTGTGCTGGAAAACATGATCCATGACGACGTGTACCGAGGCGAAGGCTTTGAGCAGACGATGCAGCATACCAGCGCGTGGTTTCAGGAGCATTTGCCAGCACGCTAAACAACGAGGTCAGCCAGTAGAAAGTGTAGTGTAGGAAGATCGGAAAAGATCTGGTTCATCGGATCAGGAAGCGTGACCAACTCCCCTGCCCTGATTAACAGATGTTTAGTAAAGTGTTCCATTACAACGAGAGCTCGCATTTTCTGCCAAGTTTGACAGATAATGCGTTATGAGACGTAAATTTCCATCTCTTAGCGTGTGTCACAACAGCAATCTGCTTACTCCTACCTTACCCGCCTAAACCGTTCCTCATAACTGTCGGCCAACGTGAGCAGGGCACGTTCACAGTCCCCGCGAAAAGCGGACCCATGCATCAACGCCAGCATCGCCGGCTTGAGGGCAGCCAGACGGCGAATGGTCGGGGCGGTGTTCGGGGTCAGAGCAGTGGCTCCAAAGGTGTCCTCTACCGCCAGAGCGGGCGCGATAGGATCGTCTTCCGAGAGCGCCTCGCAGCGCCCGGTCCGGGTAAAAAGATCGCCGCAGAAGAGGGTTTTGCTCGTCTCTTCAAACAGTACGCCCGCATCCCAACCGTGTGGGACATGGGGTGTAGCCAGGTAACGCACCCGCTTGCCGCCCAGATCGAGACGCTCCTCATCTTCAAGCGGTTTGGGCGGGCGAACAGCCAGATCATTGACGGAAAGCATGCAGCCCATGGTCCCAACGGCGACTTGGGCCTCAGAGGCGGCCTCTAGCCAGTCGTTCATCGCCCCCGACTCGTCGGCTTCCCAATGCCCGAACGAGATCCACCGCAGGCGCGTCAGCGGCATCACTTGAGGCACCGCTGCGGAGATCACCGGAAAGAGCGCTCGCATGCCGCAATGAAACAGCAAGGGCTGGTCAGCGTCAATGAGATACTGGTTAAACGTAAAATCGACCTCTTCGACATAAGTCGATAGGCGGTATATGCCAGCCGTCACCTCGTCGATCTCAGTGTGCATAGCTTCTCCCTCCGGACAGTGCCAGCTAGGCCGGTAAGGTCTTCACGGCAACTCCGCGGGCTGCCCGAATCAGGGCCTTGTCCAGCGTTGCTAAGGGCACTCCATGCCGCATGGCCAGTTCCAGATAAGAGGCATCGTGGGTTGTGAGAGATGTGGTACGGGCGAGGTTCAATATCTCTCTGAACGCCCGGTTGTCGGTCTCGGCATCGGTGGTGATGGGAAGGCCGCGAACAAGCTCCAGGGCGGTCGTGAGCTGTGCGGCTGTTATCCTTCCATGTCGTTCCGCCTGCACCAGAACGTTACCGAGCTCCAGGCGCCAGAGATTAGGGACGATTGCGTTACGGTCATCATCCCGCAGCTCCTTGAGTAATTGATCTGTGTTGGGGCCGGCTTCATCTTGAAACAACCACGCCAGTGCGACAGAGCAGTCCAGTACAAACGTGCTCATCGGCGCCCCGTATCGCGCAGAGCCTTCCAGTCCAGACCGTCCAGCTTCATGCCTTTGCGAAACTCAAACAAGGTGTCAATGGTAGCGGCGACCTGTGTCCGGTCGGACCGTTGAGCCGGCACCAGCCGCGCAATCGGCTCGCCCCGTTTGGTGATGAGTACTTCTTGCCCTTGGCTGACTTTTTCGAGCAGGGCGGACAAATGAGTTTTTGCTTCAAAGGTGCCAACTTCAATCATGGCTGCCCTCAATCAATCTAGTTTAGTTAACCAGTATATGGGGTGGCGGTAAGGTGTCAATGGTAGCGGCCCATCTACGCTACGCCGAGAACTGGAGCTTGACACCACACGCGGCAGCCACTTTGGCAAGCGTGTCCAGCCGGGGATGACGCCGGCCGGACAGGGCAGGAGACAATGCGACCCGGTCCAGCTTGGCCTGCCGCGCGAGCGCGGATACGCCGCCTTGCGCGGCAGCCACGTTGCGCAAGGCTTTCATGAGCAAGCGCGGGTCCTCTCCCATCTCCTCAATCGCCGCGTTCAGATAAGCTGCGACGTCTTCCGGTGTCTTGAGATACTCACTCGCCTGATGCGCTTTGACGGGCATGTCGTCTCTCCTGTTTGTACGCCTGCCAGCAGGCCTGAGCGGTGGCAGTGTCGCGGGCTTGGCGAGCCTTCGTTCCCCCGTCTAGTAGAAGTACCAAGGTGTTCCCCAGTGTAACAGAGCGGTCCAGTACAAACGTGCTCATCGGCGACCCGCATCACGCAGAGCTTTCCAACCAAGACCGTCCAGATTCACTCCCCTGTGAGATCAGACGGTGTTTTTGAGGGCTGCATCTGAGAGAGGCTCGGGGTTGAATGCGTACAAAAATGAACGCATATTGGGAAGTATGAACGGAAGGCAGTTCATACGGAACGTCCGTAAATGGGCGAAAGCCAAGGGCTTGGACGTCCGTTTTATTGCCTCGGAAGGGCCAGGCTCGCACGGAACGCTGTATGTAGACAATCGGAAAACCACAGTGAAGGATCGGAAAAAAGACATCGGGAAAGGCCTGCTGAACAAGGCTCGCGGACCTCTGCATTGAGAAGGACGAATTCCCGTGAAAATGAAGGAGTGGTACACCTATGCCGAATACGTTCGACTATCCGGTGGAGATCGAACGGGATGAGGACGGCCGGTTTGTCGTCACGTTCCCGGATTTCGGGTGGGGGGCGACAGATGGAGCGACCCGCGAGGAAGCGCTGGACGAGGCGAAGGACTTGCTGCGGGAGCTGATCGCGACGACGATCCGCGAGGGCCAAGCCCTGCCCGAGCCGTCACGCGCCAGCAAACGGCGACCGCTGGTCGTCCCACCGTTGCAGATCGCCCTGAAAGCGGCATTATACGAAACCTGTCGCCAGACCAACCGCTCGCAACGCCGTCTCGCCCGCGATTTGGCCGTTGCCGAAAGCGAGGTGCGGCGGATGCTGAATCCGGACCATGCGACCAAGGCGGGCACGATAGACGCGGTCTTGCGTCAGCTCGGTACACGGATCTCCCTGACCGTTGAGAAGGCTGCGTAGACGCAATCCCACCCCCCAAGAGGCCCAGGCGAAGGAGATCGGATCGTTGTGGGCGGTCTGAGCGTTATGGGTCCAGCCTGCCACTCGCGGCGTCAACTCGGGAACAGGAGTTGCAGGTAGACCATTCCGGTCAGGCTTAAAACGAAAAAGAGCAGCATGCCGCCTAAGAGCGCCAGAGGCCGGAGCGGCCTGCGCGAAGGAAACCCGCGACGGCCGGCCAGGAGCAACCACAGGCTGAATATCCACACGATGCACAGCACCAGGCCGATGAGGTGAGATAAAAGAGACATGGGGCTGAGAGCATATACCGACGGCGAACGTGACGGCAACGAAGCTGACGCCGAAAAAGCGTCGGAGCGAGTCGGCAGAGGGGCGATTTCGAGCGCTCGGATCTCGGTGTGATTGCGTTGCATTGCAGTGCGTTTCACTATACATTCCCCCAGATAGGTGAAGGCGTGCAAATCCTCGTTGAAAATATCGGTTCGTCCCCGACCGCGGTCCAGTTTGATGAGGATGCTCAGACGCTGAACCGATTCCTAAGCCATCGTCCGGGGCGTGATGGGGGCGAGTATCGATTGACGGGTCCGCTGCGGGTTGCGCTGCACTATATGCGTTCCGGCGAAGACCTCTTGTTTGACGGTACGCTGAGCGCCGACCTGGCCGGGCAGTGTGCCCGTTGCCTCGAAGAGTTTCCGCTGGCATTGAGTCGTCCCTTCTCCTGGGTGCTCCTGCCGGCCAGTCCGCAGGGGGCTCCTGGTCGCGAAACCGAACTGAACCAGGAAGACTTGGCCGCCAGCTTTTATAGTGGGGATACGGTTGATGTGTCGCTCCTGGTTCGCGAGCAGTTTTTCTTATCGCTGCCGAGCTACCCGCTGTGTCAGGAGACGTGTAAAGGGCTGTGTGAACAGTGTGGGGTGAATCTCAACAGCGAAGGGTGCTCCTGTTCGCCCGGATGGACGGACCCGCGTCTCGCCGCCCTTGCGACCCTCCGCCTGCCTACACAGCGGGCGTCTTCTGAGAAGACAGAAAAAGCCCACTCCTAGCGTGTATATTCATAGAAGGAAGAGAAAGTTATGGCTGTACCAAAGCGCAAAACGTCAAAGTCAAAACGCAACCAACGTCGTGCTCACCACGCGCTTGTTGTCACACAGTGGTCAATCTGTTCCCAGTGCGGGGACCCGGTTCTGCCCCACCGTATCTGTGGCACCTGCGGCTACTACCGCGGGCGGCAGGTGATGACGATCGAAGAAGAGTAGCCTCCCATGCGTCGTACTGAGGAGGACTTCCCTCCTGCCGGGGAAGAGCGACGGTGAGCAGCCCACCATGCATATCGCGCTAGATGCCATGGGGGGTGATCTGGCTCCCCAAGCCGCTGTTGCCGGAGCCGTCCAGGCCGCCCAGGAGTACGGGGTCTCACTGCTCCTCGTTGGGGATCAGGAAAGGGTTCGACACGAGCTCCGCCGGAACGGACAGCGAGAGTCCTCTCAGCTCGTTATCCAGCACGCGAGCGAGGTCATTGAGATGGGAGATTCTCCTGTCGCGGCTCTGCGCCGCAAGCGTGACTCCTCTCTGCGCGTCGCCTTTACTCAGGTTAAAGACGGAAAAGCCGGTGCTGTGGTGAGTGCCGGGAATTCGGGCGCCGTGCTCGGTCTGGCGGTCACCAGGCTCGGTTGCCTGCCCGATGTCGAGCGCCCGGCTATTGTCACGGTCGTGCCCGCCCTGAGCGGCCGCACCTGTCTGGTTGACGCTGGGGCCAATGTTGAGTGTAAACCCGTACACCTGGTGCAGTTTGCCATTATGGGCGAGGTCTACGCCCGGGTCGTGCGGGGCATTCGGAGTCCTCGGGTTGGCGTCCTGAGTAACGGCGAGGAGGACTCAAAAGGGACCGAAACAACACGAGCCGCCCACACTGTCCTCTCCAGGCTGCCCCTCAACTACATCGGTTATATTGAAGGCCGCGAGCTCAATAATGGCGGGGTCGACGTCGCGGTCACCGACGGATTTACCGGGAATATCGCGCTCAAGACGATGGAGGGATTTTATGACTTTACCCAAGGTCAGCTCCGCTCCCTCTTCTCGTCAAGCTGGCGCGGGAAGCTGGCCTTTCTGCTGCTCAAGCGCTCGTTTGCCGATTTGCGAGCCAGCATTGATTACGACGAAGTCGGAGGCGCCCCACTCCTGGGCACGGATGGCGTGACCATTATTGCGCACGGATCGTCTTCACCCAAGGCGATCAAGAACGCCATTCGGGTTGCCCACGAATCGCTCCAGCGCGGGGTGAACCGGCACATTACCGAAAGCTTGCAGCGGCTACCAGACCTGGAAGCGCTGACTGCGGACGGCCGCGGACGCAGAATCTGGTCGCAACTTCGCCAGAAATTCCGTCCGACCAAAGACGCCGCAGCAGAAGCCGGAACACCCGCCGCGCCCGACAAGATCGGCCCACCCAACCGGCACGATAAGCGTGACGAAACAGAGCCGTCGGAGCCTGCCGAATGAGTCGTCCGCTGGCCTTTCTTTTCCCTGGGCAAGGGTCTCAGACCGTCGGCATGGGACGCGCCCTGGTGGAGCGGTTTCCCGTGGCCGCCGAGGTGTTTGCCGAGGCGGATGCCGCCCTGGGGTTCTCGTTGTCCACGCTGTGTTTTGAGGGGCCGGAAGAAGACCTCATCCTGACCCACAACACGCAACCCGCCATTGTCACAACCAGCGTTGCCGCCTGGCGGGCGCTGGCCCAGGAGGTGGACCTGCAACCGGTCTGCGTTGCCGGCCACAGTTTAGGCGAGTACTCGGCTCTGGTTGCGGCTGGCGCGCTCGACTTCGCCGATGCCGTCCGTATCGTGCGGGAGCGCGGCCGCCTGATGCAGGCGGCCGTCCCGCCCGGGGTGGGTGCAATGGCGGCCCTGTTTGGCCTGTCCGAGCAGGTTGTCGCAGAGGTGTGCACGGAAGCGGCGCAGGGTGCAGTTGTCTCTGCGGCGAATTTGAACGGGGGCGACCAGGTGGTCATCGCCGGTCATGCCGGAGCGGTGCAAAGAGCCGTGGCCGGTGCCAAGGCGCGTGGGGCAAAACGGGCGGTCGAACTTGCGGTGAGCGCGCCTTTTCACTGTGCCCTCATGGCCCCGGCTGCGGAGGGGCTGGCACGCGTCCTCGAACCGAGAACCGTCCGTCCGCTGAGGGTTGGGGTGATTGCCAATGCCACGGCCGCAGTCAACCGGGCTGCGGAGCAGGTCAAAGACCTGCTGGTCCGACAAGTCACGGCGCCCGTCCGCTGGGAAGAAAGCATGCAGCGGGTGCGAGACCTCGGCTGTGAGGGAGCGGTGGAACTGGGAGCGGGGCGCGTCCTCAGCGGTTTGTTCAAACGCATCGATCGGAAGTTCCCGTGCGTTTCTGTGAGCGATCCCGATAGCTTGATCGCCAGCCTGGAGCTGTTGCGCTAATGGGCGCGGACGCAAGCGGCCGCGGCGGCTTGGACGGACTCATCGCTTTGGTGACCGGCGCCTCACGTGGGATTGGCCGCGCGGTCGCGGAACGTCTGGCTCAAGACGGTGCGACCGTGGTGATTAACTATGTCAAGAATCGGGCCGCGGCTGAGGATGTCCGCGCTGGTATTGAGGCCCGCAACGGACGGGCCGAGGTCTGTCAATTTGACATCGCCGACGGCGTTGCTGTCACAAGCGCAACGCGAGATATTCTTGAGCAGCAGGGGAAAATAGACATCCTGGTCAATAATGCCGGCATGTCGATTGATACGCTGCTGGTACGGCTCAAGGAAGACGAGTGGGAATCCGTCCTCAATACGAATTTGACCGGCGTCTTTCGCTGTACAAAGGCGGTCACTCGCTCCATGATGAAGCAGCGCTTTGGTCGGATTATTAACCTGACGTCCGTTGTCGCCCAAACCGGGAATACCGGACAAGCGGCCTATTCAGCCGCAAAAGCCGGTATCATTGGTTTTACCAAGACGATGGCGAAGGAGCTCGCCTCACGGTCGATTACGGTGAATGCCGTCGCCCCAGGGTTTATTGAGACCGATATGACCAGGTCCTTGCCAGAAGAGGCGAAAACAGGATATCTGAGCCATATTCCCGCTGGCCGTTGGGGAAGGGTTGAGGAAGTTGCCGACACGGTAGCGTTCTTGGCAGACCCCCGAGCGGGCTATATCACTGGACAGATCATTAACGTCAATGGCGGCATGTATATGTAGCTGGAGTTGGTTCGGCCAACTCCTCAGAGACCGCCGAGCGACAGGAGAGAGGAGGTCCCGGCTATGGCAGAAGCTTCGACCGAGGCACGTGTCAAGGAAATTATTTGTGAGCAATTGGGTGTGAGTGAGGATGAGGTCAGCCTGGATTCTTCGTTTATCGAAGATCTTGGCGCGGACTCGCTGGATATTGTCGAGCTCGTGATGGCGCTGGAAGAAGAGTACGATACCGAAATCTCTGACGAACAGGCGGAAAAGATTCGGACGGTCCGGAACGTTATCGACTATATCGAAAGCCAAAAATAGCCGGCCGTATACGGGCTCAGGAGTGTCCAGACCGAAAGAATCGCAGTGGTCTCTCCGGAGCCCTGCGATTTTTCTATATCTATGAGGAGAAAGGGAACGGTTCGCTGTGAAAACCGTCGTAGGGGAGGGAGAAGGAGCACCGGTATGACAAGTCAGCTCGCCCAGCACGACCCTGATGTCTACGCCGCCATTCAAGAGGAGACGCGACGCCAGGAGTACAACCTGGAGCTCATCGCCTCAGAGAATGTGGTGAGCGAGGCTGTGCTGGAGGCGCAGGGGTCCGTGCTCACGAATAAGTATGCGGAAGGCTATCCCCGGAAGCGCTACTACGGTGGCTGCGAGTATGTGGATGTGGTCGAACAGCTCGCCATTGACCGTGCCAAGGCGCTGTTCGGTGCCGAGCACGTTAATGTCCAGCCGCACTCCGGAGCCCAGGCCAATATGGCCGCCTATTTCTCTCAGCTCCAGCCGGGAGATACCATCCTGAGCATGAATTTATCGCACGGGGGTCATCTCACGCACGGCAGTCCGGTCAATTTTTCCGGGAAATTTTTTCAGGTCGTCCCCTATGGCGTCCGGGAGGACAACCAACGGATTGACTACGCCGAGATTGCGGCGCTTGCGCGTCAACATCGGCCTCAGATGATCGTAGCCGGACACAGTGCCTATCCACGCCAGATTGACACGGCACCCTTTCGCGACATTGCCGATGAGGTTGGGGCGCTGTTGATGGTCGATATTGCCCACTTTGCCGGGCTGGTGGCTGCCGGGCTGCACCCCTCTCCCGTGCCGTATGCCGATCTGGTCACGACCACGACCCATAAGACGCTACGCGGGCCACGCGGTGGGATGATTATGTGCCGCCAGGATTTGGCCAAGAGCGTGAATTCGTCCGTCTTTCCCGGTAATCAGGGCGGACCGCTGATGCATGTGATTGCGGCCAAGGCCGTGGCGCTGAAGGAAGCGGCCACACCGGAGTTTCGAGCCTACCAGCAGCAGATTATCACCAATGCGCAAGCCCTGGCCGCCAGTCTCGTCCGGCGCGGGTTTCGCCTGGTCTCGGGCGGCACGGAGAACCATCTGATGCTGCTCGACCTGCGCGAGACCGAACTGACCGGCAAAGTGGCCCAGGAGACCCTGGATCAGGCGCGGATTACGGTCAATAAAAACGCGATCCCGTTTGATACGCGCTCTCCCTTTGTGACCAGCGGGGTTCGTATTGGCACACCAGCGGTGACGAGTCGGGGTATGAAAGAAGCTGAGATGGATCACATTGCCGACCTTATTGCCCGTGCCCTGCAGCGAGTTGGCGACGAGCGGGGACTGACCGCTATTGGTGAAGAGGTCCGTGAGCTGTGCCAGCAGTTCCCCGTCTATGCCCACCGGGTTGCGCGGATGGCCTAAGCTGAAACGGAGAGCACGAATTGTCAGGTGATAGCGTGAGCCCCGCTCCCCCCCGCAGCGTATGAAGTGTCCCTTTTGTTCCCATCTGGAAAGTCGCGTCATCGATTCTCGTTTGAGTCGGGAGGGCGATGTCACCCGCCGGCGGCGGGAGTGTGAGGAGTGTGAGCGACGCTTTACGACGTATGAGCGGGTTGAAGAAATTTTACCCCTGGTCGTAAAGAAGGACGGGCGGCGGGAGCCATATGATCGGCTGAAAATTATCACCGGCCTCAAAAAAGCGTGTGAAAAACGTCCGATCAGCATTGAGACCATAGAAGATATTGCGGACCGCATCGAGCGCACGCTCCAGGGACGGGGCGATAAAGAAATCTCGGGCGCCGTTATTGGCGAAGAAGTCATGCGCCATCTGTACGATCTGGACAAGGTGGCCTATGTCCGGTTTTCTTCTGTGTATCGCTCTTTTCAAGATCTGGACGAGTTCATGTCCGAGCTCAGAGACCTCATTCGGGAACGCAGTGCGGACGACGAAAAACAGGCACGGCGCGCGGAGCCGGAAAAGCCGCAATCATGAACACTGATGAGGTGTTTATGCGGCGCGCGGTGGACCTGGCCCTGCGGGCGCAGGGGCGGACGAGTCCGAACCCCGTTGTAGGCGCCGTTCTGGTCCGCGGCGGTCGTATTATTGGTGAAGGCTATCATCGTCGGGCGGGACTGCCGCATGCCGAGATTGAAGCGCTGCGCAAAGCGACCCACCCGGTCCGTGGGGCGACCGTGTACGTTAACCTGGAACCGTGCGCGCACTACGGCCGAACGCCCCCCTGTACCCAGGCCCTGATTGAGGCGGGTGTCGCTCGGGTGGTGGTAGGTATGACCGACCCCAATCCACGGGTTCGTGGGCGTGGGATTCGGCGGCTGCGCCGGGCCGGCATTGCGGTCACGACCGGCGTGCTCAAAGAGCTGTGCCAGCGGACCAATGAGGATTTTGCGGTGGCGGTCCAGACCGGATTGCCCTTTGTCACCTTGAAATTGGCGGCTTCCCTCGACGGCCGCATCGCGACGGCGAGTGGAGATGCCCGCTGGATCAGCGGAGCGGCATCGCGGCGCAAAGTCCACGCGTTGCGCAATCAGGTAGACGCGATCTTGGTCGGCGCAGAAACCGTACAAGCCGACGACCCCCAGTTGACGTGTCGCATCCGTGGGGGACGGGATCCCCTGCGCGTTATTCTCGACGGGCGGCTCAGGATGAGCCCTCAGGCTCAGGTGTGCCGCCTTTCTTCCAAAGCCGCCACCGTGATTGCCACAACGCGCCGCGCCGCTCAACTCCGGGGTGCCGCTTTCGAGCGGTCCGGCGTTGAAATCCTGACCTTTCCCGGCAAGCGAGGAAAGATTCTGCTCCGGCCGGTGCTCGAAACCCTGGCCCAGCGCGGGGCAAAGCACGTGCTGATCGAGGGAGGCGGGCAGGTTGCGGCGGTCGCCTTGCACGAAGGGTTGGTACATAAGCTCCTCTTTTTTTATGGTGCGGTGCTGCTTGGCGGTGATGGACGGGCCATGCTCGCGCCGTTAGGGATTGGACGGGTTGCCGAGGGCATAAAACTCCATACAATGCAGGTGGACCGCAGTGGGAACGATGTGGTGGTGTCAGGCTATATTCGGACATAAGGAGGGGCTATGCCAATCGCGCTATCACCCATAGAAGAGGCGCTCCAACAGCTCAGCCAGGGAAAAATGGTGATCCTGGTTGAAAACGACACCGGGGAGGGGGAGGCGGACCTGTGTCTGGCGGCTGATCTGACCACGCCGGATGGCGTCAACTTCATGGCCACCCATGGTCGTGGCCTGGTGTGTTTGGCCCTGACCGAAGAGAAAATTCGCGAGCTCGGGATTCCCATGCTCGGGCATGGCTATGAGGGGAGTCGTCAACGGGCCTTTGGCGCCTCGATCGAAGCCCGCCGCGGCGTGACAACCGGCATATCCGCCTATGATCGCGCGGTGACGATCACGACGGCGGTGCGCGATGACGCCCGCCCGGCCGACCTGGTGATGCCGGGTCATATCTTTCCCCTCTTCGCTCACCGGGGTGGCGTGTTGGCTCGACGTGGCTTATCTGAAGCCGGTATTGATCTGGCCCGACTGGCCGGTCTCAAGCCGACGGCAACCCTCTGTACGATTCTCCGCGATGATGGCGAGATTGCTCAGGGCCAGGAGATTGAAGCCTTTGCGCAAGAGCACGCCCTGCCGATTGTGAGCATAGCCAGCCTGACTACCTATCGTTTACGGACCGAATCCGTCATCCATCGGGTGGGTGAGGGGGAAATCACGAGTCCGTTCGGGGGGCGATTTTTAGCCATCGTGTACCGAACCGAAGTCGATAACCACGAACATATTGCCCTGGTCAAAGGCCGGATTACGACCCAGGAACCCGTCACGGTTCGGGTCCATTCGCAATGTTTAACCGGCGATGTGTTTGGTTCTGAGCGGTGTGACTGCGGAGAACAGCTCACGCATGCCATGGAGTGTATTGCCGAGGAAGGCCGCGGGGTTGTGATCTATCTGCAACAAGAGGGCCGCGGGATCGGACTGGCCAATAAGATCCGCGCCTACGCCCTCCAGGATAAAGGCATGGACACGGTTGAAGCCAACCTCCATCTTGGATTTGAGGAGGATCTCCGGGATTATGGTATCGGGGCGCAGATTCTCCGCGACCTGCGGGTCTCGCAGGTGCGTTTGCTGACGAATAATCCGCAGAAAATCAGCGGGCTCGAAGAATACGGGGTGAACGTGGTTGAACGCCAACCCATTGAGACGCCACCCCACAAGGAGAATATCCATTATCTCCAGGCGAAGAAAGACAAACTGGGGCATCTATTCTCTGAGCTCAAACCCTTGCTCTAAGGCTGTCAATCGGATCGATCACTGCGTGAAGAGGGGAAGCTATGGCCCGGATCATTACTGGCAAGCTTGATGCGACGGGGATGCGGTTTGGCGTTGTGGTGTCGCAGTTCAATAGTTTGATCACCGAGCGCTTACAGGCGGGCGCCATTGACGCCTTCTGCCGCCACGGGGCGCGGGACGCAGACATCGATGTGGTGCTGGTGCCTGGGGCGTTTGACATCCCCCTGTTTGCCAAACGGATGGCAACCAGCGGACGCTACGAGGCCGTGGTCTGTGTTGGGGCGGTCATCAAGGGTGAGACGCCCCACTTCGATTATATTGCGGCGGCCATGACGCAGGGCATTAAAGAGATTATGCTCTCCTCCGGCGTACCCGTGACATTTGGAGTGCTGACCACGGACTCCGTTGAGCAGGCGCTCGACCGGGCCGGTGCAAAACTTGGGAATAAGGGCTGGGAAGCGGCCCTGTCCGCCATTGAGATGGTCCACACTCTCAGGGCCTTGCAGGCAATCGAGTAAGTGTCGTATGGCAGCCCGTGGAAGCCGACGCCAGGAGCGTGAATATGCCCTCCAGGTCCTGTACCAGATTGATATCAGCGGGGTGACTCCGCGGCAGGCGCTGGCGCTCTTTGAGCAGTGCTTTACCCAGGCCACCGAGGTCCGGGAGTTTACCGCGGATTTGGTGACCGGGACGTGGCGCGAGCGGCGGCAGCTTGACAGTATGATCGCCGCCGCTGCCGAGCACTGGCGGATCGGTCGTTTGCCGAAGGTCGATCTGAATCTGCTCCGTCTCGGGGCGTATGAACTGGCAACCTACCCCGACTTATCCGCGGGGGTGACGATTAACGAAGCCATTGAAATTGCTCGCCGCTACTGTAGTGATGACACGCCGACCTTTGTCAATGGTGTGCTGGATCGGATCGCGCATGTTGTCGGAAAGAGTAAACGTGCCCTCCACTAGACATGCAGATATTGACACGTTTACTCTTTGAAGAAAGTACAGCCTCATGAGTCTCTCGAATAAACAGTCCAATGGAGGCGCGCCGGAAGCGCCCGCAGGTGGCAAAGTGCGCTATCAGCCGAATGTCATCGAGCCGAAATGGCAACGTTACTGGCTTGAACACAAGACTTTTCGCGCCGAGATCGACCGTCAGAAGCAAAAATACTACATCCTGGACATGTTCCCGTATCCGAGTGCCGCCGGACTGCACGTCGGACACCCGGAAGGCTATACCGCAACCGATATCCTGGCCCGTTACAAGCGCATGCGGGGATTGAATGTCCTGCATCCCATGGGCTGGGACGCGTTCGGACTGCCCGCGGAACAGTATGCGATTGAGACGGGTACGCACCCGCGGGAAACAACGGCCCGCAATATCACGACCTTTCGGCGTCAGATCCAGGCCCTGGGCTTTTCCTACGATTGGGACCGGGAGATTTCGACCTGTGACCCCGATTACTATCGCTGGACGCAGTGGATTTTCCTCAAACTGTACGAGCGCGGTCTGGCCTATATGGCAGAGGTGCCGGTCAACTGGTGTCCGGCCCTGGGCACGGTCCTGGCCAACGAAGAAGTCATCGACGGTAAGAGTGAGCGCGGTGGACATGAGGTCATCCGCAGGCCCATGCGGCAGTGGATGCTCCGTATCACGGCCTATGCGGAACGGCTGCTGACCGGACTCGACGACCTCGATTGGCCGGACAATGTCAAGGAAATGCAGCGCAACTGGATCGGGCGGAGCGAGGGCGCCCGTATTCGCTTCCAACTGTGCCACGGCGATGGCTCCTTGCTCGCGCAAGAAGACGCCTTTTTCGACGTCTTTACCACGCGCCCGGATACGCTGTTTGGCGCGACCTATTGTGTCCTGGCCCCGGAACATCCCCTGGTTGAGCGCATCACCACCCCGGAAAATCGGGCCGTAGTTGAGGCCTATAAAGAAGAGGCGCTGCGCAAGTCCGACCTGGCCCGTACGGAACTGCTGAAAGAAAAGACCGGGGTCAACACCGGCGGCTATGCGCTGAATCCCGCCAATGGAGAGCCCATTCCGATCTGGGTCGCCGATTATGTCCTGTTCACCTATGGAACCGGGGCGATTATGGCCGTGCCGGGCGGAGACGAGCGAGACTGGGATTTTGCCCGCCAGTTCGACATCCCGATTGTCGAAGTGGTCCGGGGTGGGGATATGGCAAGCGGAGCCTATATTGGAGACGGACCCCATGTGAACTCAGGCTTTTTAGACGGCCTCGACGTGGCCCAGGCTAAGAAAAAGATGCAGGCCTGGCTGGAGGAAAACGGCCACGGCGAAGGCACGGTGAATTATAAGCTCCGGGACTGGCTGTTCAGCCGCCAGCGCTATTGGGGCGAGCCGTTTCCCATTCTCCATGTAGACGGACAACCCCAGCCGGTCGAGCCACACGACCTGCCTGTGCTTTTGCCCGAAGTCGAGAGTTTTCGGCCAACGGGAACGGGTGAGCCACCCCTGGCTGCCGCCCAGGACTGGGTGGAGACGACCGCACCGGCATCGGGCCAGCCGGCCCTGCGGGAAACCAACACCATGCCCCAGTGGGCCGGGAGCTGCTGGTATTTTCTGCGTTTCCTGGACCCGCAGAATACGGACAAGCCGTGGGACGTGGATGCCGAACGGTACTGGATGCCGGTGGATTTATACGTCGGGGGCGTGGAGCACGCTGTGCTGCACTTATTGTATGCCCGCTTCTGGCACCACGTCCTGTATGACTGCGGCCTCGTGTCCACGCCTGAACCCTTCCAGCGTCTGGTCAATCAAGGCATGATCCTGGGGCTCAGTTATCGCTATTACCGGGACGAGCATGGGCAGGGCTATGCGGCGGGCGCGGTTGAGAAGATCAATCGAGAAGGCAGCGAGGAGGCCGAGTACGCGCTTCGGGCAGACCCGACAACACCGCTCAGCGTGGCCTATGTCCCGGTAGACCAAGTGATATGGCGCGACGACAAGCCCTATCACCCGGAGGATACGGACCTGGAACTGGAGCTCCAAACCGACAAAATGTCGAAATCACGGGGCAATGTCGTGAATCCGGATGCCGTGATTGCGGAGTACGGGGCGGATGCACTGCGCTGCTATGAGATGTTTATGGGGCCGCTGGAGCAGGTCAAACCCTGGAATACGCGTTCGGTTGCCGGCGTGTATCGCTTCCTGCATCGGGCCTGGTCGCTGATTGTGGCCGACGCCGGCGAGTTGCGCTCGGCTATTACCAACGCGGACCCGCAGTCCGACACTGCACTCACCCGCCTCTTTCATAAAACGGTCAAAAAAGTCACGGAAGACATCGAAGGCATGCGCTTCCACACCGCGCTGAGTGCCCTGATGGTGTTTGTGAACGACGCGCAAAAGGCTGACCGCCTGCCGCGGGTTTTGGCCGAGGGGTTTGTGCTCTTACTCGCTCCCTTCGCCCCCCATCTGGGCGAAGAATTGTGGCAGCGTCTGGGGCACGCGGAGACACTGACGTACGAAACCTGGCCGTCGTACGACCCGGAGCTCATTCAGGATGAGACGGTCACCGTCGCGGTCCAGGTCAACGGAAAATTCCGGGCGACCATTGAGCTTGCCGTTGACGCGGATAAGGAAACGGCCCTGGACGCGGCGAGAAAGCAGGACAAGGTGGCCACGTATTTAGCGGGCAAGACCATCCGGCGCGAAATCGTCGTGCCGGGGCGACTGGTGAACTTCGTTCTCGCCTAGCGTCTTGTTGAAAACTCTCCGGCTCAGGTCTTTCATGAAGAAAGCGTATTCCATTTTGATCGCCGTGTGTGTCTGCCTGTGGAGCGCGTGCGGCTATCAGTTTGCGGGGACCGCCCCCTTACCGCAGGGAATCCAGAGTGTGAGCTTTGCTGAATTCTCCAACCATACGCTTGAGACCGGTGTGGAAAAGGAACTCCAGTGGGCCATCGAGCGAGAGTTTCGGACCCGTCGAAATATTCGGGTCACCGACACGGGCGAAGGGGTGATCTCCGCTCAACTCCAGACGCTGGAACTGCGACCGTTTTCGTTTGACCGTCGCGATCAGGTTCTTGAGTACGAAATGGTGCTTTCCATCGACATCCAGCTCACCGACCGAGGAAGCGGGAACGTCCTGTGGCAGGCCGACAACCTGCGGGTGACGGAACATTACAGTGCGATTCCCCAGGTCTTGGTGACGACCTCGCCCGAATTCCTGCGGGGAACGCTCGACCCTGCCGACCTGCCTGGCCTCACAGATGTGCAGTTCTCAGAGACACAACGCCGCCTGGCAGTTGGGCGCCTCTTTGTCGCGGCGGCACGTGAGGTCTCTTTTCGTCTGGGCGACAATTTCTAGTGGAAACAGAAAAAGGGCCTGTGGCCCCTTACCGATAGGGTCAGGCCGAGGCGGCGGTTTTATGTGTATGGACCAGTTTTGAGAGCTGGCCGATATGCCGGTCTGCCGCGTGTTTGGGAATAATCCGTTTCTGACCCGCCCGGTGAAGTGCACTGACCGCCGTCCGCAGAGAACTCTCGACCGTTGTGCTCTCTCCGCTCTCGACCGCTGCCGCGACTCTTTTCATGAGGGTCTTCACCCGTGATTTTGCTGCATGGTTGCGGGCGCGCCGAACCTCGCTCTGGCGATGACGTTTCTTTTCTCCTGATGCCACGTACAATACTCCTCTCTGACTGAGGCACTGTTCCTACCATGAGTGGAGAGACGAATCAATGTCGCGCAGCTGGCGGCTGAGGACGACGGCGGGGCAAAAGGATGGCCCCAAGGCTGCCAGGTCCGGTGTACGCGGCGCACAACAAGACACGGGAGAAAACGCACAGGTTGTTCAGGCCGTAGGGCAGATCGGTGGGCTGACGCTGCTGAGCCGCATTGCCGGCCTGGGTCGGGATATGGTGATTGGCTCCGTCTTTGGGGCGGGCCTGGCCACTGACGCGTTTTTTGTTGCATTCCGTATTCCCAACCTGCTCCGGCGTCTCGTTGGTGAGGGGGCAACCGATGCCGCCTTTGTGCCGGTGCTGACCAGATATCTCGCCCGGCGATCACGCGCGGCGAGTCGCATGATTCGCGCCTTCTTCGGGACCGGCCTCGGCCTGCTGCTCGTTTTGACCGGCCTGGGGATATGCTTTGCCGCCCCTCTCACCCGCCTCTTCGCGCCCGGCTTTACGGACGACAAGTTGCTGCTCACCATTGATTTGACCCGCGTCATGTTTGTCTACCTCTTCTGTGTTGGCGCAGCCGCGTTAGCCATGGGGGTCTTGCATGCGCTGCGGCACTTTACGGCCCCGGCCTTTGCGCCGGTGCTGTTTAACGCGGCAGTCATCGTGAGCGTACTCGGCCTGTCCGCCCATATGGCCGAGCCGGTGATGAGCCTGGCCTATGGGGTCGTGCTGGGTGGCGTCTGCCAACTCCTGTGGCAGTTGCCCGCGCTCGTCCGCCACGGGGTGTCCTTGCGTCTGAGCTGGCAGCCCCGCCATCCGGCCTTACGGCGTATGGGCCGGCTCTTGGTGCCGCTCGTCTTTGGGACCGGTATTTTCCAACTCAATCAGATTATCAGTACGCTGCTTGCCTCACTGCTCGCGGACGGAAGCGTCTCCTGCCTGTGGTATGCCAGCCGGTTGTTTGAATTCCCCGTTGGAATTTTTGTGGTTGCCCTGAGTACCGCGGTCTTACCCGGTCTGGCGACGCACGCCGGGCAGCGTGACTGGGCCGGCATGCAGGAGAGTCTGGGTTTTGCCCTGCGGCTGGTCAATGTCGTCACGCTGCCCGCGGCGGTTGGGCTGGCGGTTCTGGCGACGCCCATGACGGCGGTCCTGTTTTTCAGAGGTGCCTTTTCCGCTCAGGACGTTGTGGCGACGGCGACGACCCTACAAGCGCTGGCCCTGGGTTTATGGGCGGTCGCGGCGACGCGTCAGGTCACGGCCTGTTTGTATGCCCTCGGGGATACCCGGACGCCGGTATGGGGCGGGGTGGTCGCCCTCGCGGTGAAAATAGGCGCCAGCCTTGTTCTCATGGGCGGTATCAGTCTCCCCGCTGAGACGCACTGGCTGGCGCAGGGTATCGCCGCTCTGAGCGGTCTGCTCTCGATGCAGAATTGGGGGGTGGTCGGCCTTGCCGCCGCCACCTCGCTCGCCGCACTGGCCAATCTGGTGTTCCAAGCCGTCTGCCTCTCACGACGCTTTCCCGCCTTTCCGTGGCGCCCATGGGCCGTCTCGCTGCTGTGGAGTGGCATCGCCTCGGTCGGGATGCTGATCGTCCTCTGGTGGTTTGTGGGACAGGTTGACTGGCTTGACCCGGCCGCTTCTCGTCTCAGCCGGCTGGGGAGTCTGGGCGGGGCTGTCCTGATCGGTTTGGGTAGTTTTGCGGTCCTGGTCTGGCCGGGCGGGAAAGCCGAACTGCGCGCCTTACTGGGCATCCTACCCCAGCGTCTGCTTGGCCTCCTGCCACAATTCCTCCAGCCGCGCCAGTGAGGTGTGATAGATATCCTCCCGGCCGTGGGCGAGCTGCTCCTCGATATACCGAAAGCGTTTGCCAAAACGACTGCTGGCCTTGCGCAGGGCAGACTCGGCGTCCAGGTCAAGATGACGGGCGAGGCTGGTCAACGCAAACAACAGGTCGCCGAGTTCATGTTCCTGGTGCTCTGTGTGCGTCGTTGCCAGTGCCGCTGCCAATTCCTGGTACTCTTCCGTCACCTTTTCAAAGACCGCGCTGGCTGACGGCCAGTCAAAACCGACGCGGGTGGCCTTTTCGCCCAAGCGTTGCGCCTGGATCAAGGCCGGCGCGCCTTTGGGAACACCGGCCAGAACGGATTGATCCGCGGCTCCTCTTTCCCGTTTTTTTGCCCTTTTCTCCTGGGCTTTGATTTTGGCCCAGTTCTGACTGACCTCTTCGGCGCTCTCGACTTTCAGGTCACTAAAGACATGCGGGTGGCGGCGCGTCATTTTATCGGCGATGGCTTGGGCCACATCGTCAATAGTAAACTCCCCGGCTTCCGCCATAAGCTGAGCATGAAACACGACCTGGAGGAGCAAATCCCCCAATTCCTCTTTCAACTCAGCCCAGTCCTCGGCCTCAAGGGCGTCCAGCACCTCATAGGTCTCTTCGACCAGATACGGCTTCAGGGTCTGCGGCGTTTGCTCTTTATCCCACGGGCAGCCGTCCGGGCTGCGCAGCGTCGCCATGATATTGACGAGTCGGTCAAATGCAGGATGGGAACTGTGTGCCATGGCAGACGGGATAGAGAGGAAGCGTGTCCGGCTTTTCGGGCGGTGGAAGGCTACGTCTCCTCTTTAGAGGAAACGCGGGTGTGGGGCAAGGACTGCGTCTCTCACACAAGCACTTTTTGCGTTGTGCGAAAATGCAGCTTGGCGAACCGGCCCAGGCTGTCCGGGCCGTACTGCTCCACAACGGCTTTGCCGGCGGTGATGACCTGAGGGCCCGCGCCTTTCGGCAGCGGGAGGGCAAAGCGGCCGCTCAAATCCTGCAGGCGGCGCAAGAATTCTGCCCGGGCAACCAGCGAGGCGGCGGCCACGGCTATCTCTTGTTCGGCGCGTGGCTTTTGAATGAGCTCGACCGCGCGGCCTTTTTGCATCAGGGCGTTATTGAGAAAGCGCGCATTCCCGAATTGGTCGGCAATCACCCGTTCACAGGTGACTGTTTCCAGGAGATTTTCTATGGCGCGGGCATGTCCCCAGGCGAGCAGGACGTTGAGATTCTTGAGCGAGGCGTACAGGCTGTTGTAGCGCTCGGGGCCAATGGTCACGAGGGTGGTCGGACACAGCGTGCGGATATGGGCGGCCAGGGTATGGGCGCGTTTATCCGAGCAGGTCTTGCTATCCCGCACGCCCAGGTCGCGCAGCCGGGCTTCCTGGTCCGGCGTCACATATGCTCCGGCGACGACCAGCGGGCCGAAATAATCCCCCTTGCCGGATTCATCGATCCCGATTATGCCCGCACCGGGGGAGGCGGTCGTCATACTGCGGCGGGAGACCGGAAGCCGGTTTGCGGACGATGGTGTTCGTCACGAATGAGGACAGAGTTCCCTCGAACCACCACCCGGCCTTCGGCAAAGAGCTTGATGGCGGCCGGGTAGATGCGATGTTCCTGGGCCAGAATCCGCGCGCTCAAGCTGTCTTCCGTATCGTCAGGATAGACGGGGACGGCGGCCTGCATAATAATCGGACCATGGTCCATTTCTTCGTCAACCATGTGGACGGTTGCGCCGCTGATCCGCACGCCGCGTTCCAGCGCCTGACGCTGCGCGTGCAGACCGGGGAAGGCCGGCAGGAGGGCCGGGTGGATATTCAGAATACGGTGGGGGAAGGCCCGAATAAAACGCGCGGAGAGCAGGCGCATAAAGCCGGCCAGAATGACCAGCTCAACCCCGTGTTCGTGCAAGAGGGTGACCAGGTGCTGGTCAAACTCTTCCCGAGACGCAAAATCCGTGTGCGCAATCACTCCTGTTGAGAGGCCGTGACGCGCTGCCCGCACCAGGCCATAGGCATCCCTCCGGTTACTGACCACAATACGGATGCGGGCCGGCAGGTCTCCGCGCTCGACGGCATCGATAATGGCCTGGAGGTTGGTGCCGCCCCCGGAAATGAGAACGCCAAGAGAGAGAGGTGTCGTCATACGCTCTTAGAGATCGACCACGCGGGCGAGAGTAAAAACATCAACGCTGCGTGCTCCATTCTGGTACAGGGTTCGGGCACACTCTTCAACCGTCGCACCGGATGTATACACGTCGTCCACAAGGAGGAATCGTTTTCCCTTGGCCAGGGCGGGCGTATTCACCTGAAAGGCTCCTCGGACATTAGCGCGACGCTCTTCCCGACTCAGCTGCGTCTGGGGCGGGGTCGGCCGGGTGCGACTGAGCAGCCAGGGATCAACCGGCGTGTTGATGCGCTGCCCAATCGCACGGGCCAGGATGAGAGACTGATTGAATCCACGCCAGCGCAGTCGGGTCAGGTGCAGGGGGACGGGAAGAACGCGAGCATAGTCTTGCGCCTGCCCTGCGTCCCGCTCCTGGACGAGGGAAAAATGGTGTGCCGTGAGTCCGGCGAGTGCCTTCCCGGCTCTCATATTACGCTCATATTTGAACCGGCGGATGCTCTGACGGAGAGGCTGGGGCGAGCCGCTTGGGGTGCTGCTATACACAGCCCAGGCACGCGCATGGCGAAAACTGGGCGGCTGTTGCAGGCACTGAGGACAGATATGGTCGGGTCCGACTCTGGAGGCAAAGGGGCGGCCGCACTGCGTGCAGAGCGGGGAGTGGACGAGCCGGATCCAACCCCAACACGTCGGGCAGAAGGCGTGGTCCGCGGGAAGACCGATGGCGCAGTTGAGGCAGCGCCACGGATACAGCACGGTGAGTGCCGTCCGGGCCGCGGCACCGAGCCGGTGCAGCCACACCGGTCTGTCACGTTGCTGAGAGCTTTTGATTGTCCCTCTCCCCTCTGTGGACGTGTGCTGCAGATTACATTATTCGGCGATCCCCCGCTCCCCTGCGCCGTGCCCGTCCGCGCCGGGGGGCCGGGAGTGCGGGCTGCCCTCCCTGGGAGTGCGGGCTTCCAGCCCGCAAAGGAAAAAACAGCGGGCAAGATGCCCGCGCTCCCAGGCAGCAGGAGGGCGAGCGGCCCGAGGCGGGGGCCGCCGGCCCGGTCCCGGGCGGCTTACGCCACAATGTGCAGCACACGTTCCAGGGGAGAGGGAGCAGATTGTCCCTCCCCCCGCTGAGGGGGAGGGACAGGGAGGGGGGGCGCTCCCCCTCAGCGGTCAAGAGCGATGTGAAACCGAATCACTATCAAATTTCTCAAGGTCTTGTTTTGGGAGGTGCGCTCGTATATTGGTGGCTGCACTGTAGCATAGATTTTTCCGGTCCCGCACATGGGCCGAGCAGCGGGCTGATAGGCGGCGTTCCTGATGTACAACGCAGGAATGAGTCCCTTACTCTTCCGACATATTGCCGGCACCACAAGCGATACCTCGACAAACGGAGACAGGGTTGGACCAGTAGAGAGGACTTGGTAATGGCGAATACACAACGGGCAATCGCACCGATGTTACACTTGCCCGCCGCCCCGGACGAAAAGCCGTATCTTGTCGGCTATCGATGCCCCGCCTGTAACGCTACCTATATCGGTGGGAACCGGGTCGGGTGCAGCAAATGTACGTATGTCGGAGATTTGTCCGAGGTGCGGCTCAGCGATCACGGCACGCTCTACGTATACTCCATCGTGCATCAGTCCGCACCCGGTATCCCGGTTCCGTACGTCTCCGCAATTGTCGATCTCCCGGAAGGGGTGAGCGTTCGGTGCAATTTGGTCGATATTGAGCCTGACCCGCAAAAGATCGAATTTGGCATGCCGGTGGACATGGTGACGCGGAAGGTCCGCGAACGGAAGGAAAAAAACGCGCACGGTGATGAGGAGACCATTGACATTATTGCTTTCTTTTTCAGGCCGGGCAAAAATTAAGGAAAGCTGATAACGGCAAAGGGGTGTAAGTTATGAGAGACGTATATGTGGTCGGTGTCGGCATGATCAAGTTTGGACGCTATCCGGACAAGGACGTGTCCCAAATGGGAGCAGAAGCGGGGGTCCTCGCCCTCAAAGACGCCGGGGCGTCCATCAAGGACGTCGAGATGCTTGTGTGTGGGAATTTGTTCCAGGCCAATGCCATGAATGCGCAGAAGATTTTGCAGCAAATTGGCCAGACCGGCATCCCGGCCCTCAATGTATCCAACGCCTGCGCAACGGGTTCGACAGCCGTCCGCGAGGCCTATATCGGGGTCGCGTCGGGTATGTACGATGTCACCATGGCCGTTGGTGTTGAGCAGATGGGCAAGATGGGCCTGCTCGGTGGCGGAGCCCGGAGCGGAGGAGAGAGCGTTGAAGGCGTATTGGGCAGCGGCCTGATGCCGGCCGTCTTTGGTCAGGCCGGCGTGGAACATATGCGCAAGCACGGAACGACGGCCGAGCATTTCGCCAAAATCTCGGTGAAGAACCATAAGCATTCAGTCCACAACCCCTTGTCCCAATACCAGGTTGAGGTGTCGCTGGATGATGTGATGAATGCCCGTATGGTTGCCTATCCCAATACGCTCTATATGTGTTGCCCGACCGGAGACGGTGCGGCGGCGACGATCTTGATGTCAGAAGACAAGATAAAGCAATTCACCAGTAAGCCGATAAAAGTCGCGACTTCTGTCCTCACCTCGGATCCGTATACCGACCGGGATCTGACCATGCCCGATGTCAATACGTTGACGCAGAATGCGGCAAAAGAAGCCTATGAAAAAGCCGGTATCGGACCGCAAGACCTGAGTCTGGTCGAACTCCACGATTGTTTTGCCACAGCAGAGCTGCTGCACTACGAGAATCTGGGCCTGTGTGCTGAAGGTGAAGCCGGGCGGATGATTGACGAAGGGCGGACCGAACTGGGTGGCGATATTCCCGTCAATGTCAGTGGCGGCCTGCTCTCCAAGGGGCATCCGCTGGGGGCAACCGGAGTCGCGAATATCTATGAGATCGTGACACAGCTTCGAGGCCAGGGGGGAGCGCGCCAGGTTGAAGGAGCCAAGGCCGGCCTTGCCCATGTGATTGGCCTCGGGTCGGCCTGTACGATCCATATCCTGACCGCCTAACTGCTGAAGTAGATACTTATTGTGTGGAGGGGTTGGTGCATAAGCGTCACCAACCCCTGTTGCGCTTGTGCGGAACGTCCTTGCCAGACAGAAGACGGACCGGATGGGGGAGTTATGGACCTGCCGATTGTAAAAAAACTGAAAAAAGAACTTGACGAATTATACCACGAACTCAATGTCCGCATTCCGAAAGACCTGCATGAGGCCGCGGCCCATGGCGACCTGAGTGAAAACGCCGAGTACGAAGCGGCGCGCGCGCGCCAGGACTATGTCCAGGCCCGGATCGCCCAGCTGACGGAGCGGATGCAGCAACTCTCGCTGTATGACCTGTCGAGTATTCCAAAAGGTTCGATTGCCTACGGCAGCCGAGTCACCCTCGAAGAGGTCGATTCGGGTGATGTGGTCGAGTATCAGATCGTTTTTCCCGAAGAAGTTGACCCGGCTGCGGGGCAGATTTCGCTCCACTCTCCGATTGGCCAGGCGCTCTTGCACAAGGAACTCGACGACGAGGTCGAGATCGTCACACCTCAGGGGAAACAGTCCTATACGATTATCGATCTGGCAACCCTGCACGATCTTGAAAACGGCGGAAAAGGAGAATGAGGCCGGCGACGCCTCTTGCGCGACGGGAGAGGATCGTTTAGCCTAGCGAGGGAAGTGAGGGAAAAGTGGGCGGGAGCCCACTTTTTTTTTCCATATGCAACCCTCAGTCCCAGAGATTATCCAGCAGGTTGAGACCCTGGCCATTCCCCTGGCCGAGGATGAAGGCTTTGAGTTGTGGGGCGTGGACTTGTTGACCGAGAACGGCCGCTGGGTGCTGCGGGTCTTGCTGGAAAACACAGACGGGGTGACGCTGGACGATTGTACCCGAGTCCATAGACAACTGAGCGATGTGCTTGATGTTCATGACCCTGTTCCCTGGCGCTATACACTTGAGGTGTCCTCTCCCGGTCTTCAGCGTCCGCTCTTTCGTCCCAGCCAGTGTCACCGCTATATGGGACAACCGGTCCGCTTACAGACAAAGATTGCCCAGGACGGGAAGCGGGCTTTCATTGGCCCGATATGTGAAGTAGAAGAGAATGCTGTTAGCGTCGTTGACCAGGAAAGAGGAAAAGTTCGGGTGAGCTGGGCGAATGTGGCGCGGGCCCATGTTGATCTTCCTCTCCCCCTGCCTGGGAAGAGTCCTGAGAAGAAGAAACGGAAAAGCAGACGCCGTCAGACGAGGTAACCGCTATGCAGTCAGACTTGAATCGGGTGATCGAACAAGTCAGTAAAGAAAAAGGGATGGACCGCGGCGTTATTGTCGAGGCGCTCGAGAGTGCCATGCTGTCTGCGGCCCGCCGGACCTTTGGCCAGAAGCAGATCGAAGCGAAATTTAATGAGGACATAGGCGAAATTGAACTCTTTGAAATTAAAACGGTTGTCGGGACCGTGACCGATGCGGAAACCGAAATAGAGGTGGCGGCAGCGCAAGAGACGCTGGACCCTGAGGCTCAGCTTGGCGACGAACTGCTCAGTAAGCTTCCCGCGGCGTCTTTTGGCCGCATTGCCGCCCAAGTGGCAAAACAGAGCGTCATTCAGAAGGTCCGCGAGGCCGAACGTGAGCTGATCTATAATGAATTCAAGAATCGGAAAGGCGAACTCTTTTCCGGGATCGTCCAGCGCGTTGAACGGCGGAACATCATTGTCAATTTGGGTCGGACTGACGCGATCCTGCCCGAAAAGGAACAGATTCCTTGGGAGCGATACCGTCAGGGGGACCGGATACGGGCCTATATCCTGGATGTCGATCTGGCGCAAAAAGGCCCCCAGATCGTGCTCTCTCGCACCCACCCAGGGTTCTTGATCAAACTGTTCGAGCAAGAGGCGCCGGAGGTGTACGAAGGCATTGTGGAAATCAAGGGCGCCGCCCGAGAACCGGGCACCCGCGCAAAGATTGGCGTGCACTCACCCGACCCTGATGTCGACCCTGTAGGAGCCTGTGTTGGGATGAAGGGGACGCGCGTCCAATCCGTTGTCCAAGAACTCCGGGGAGAACGGATAGATATTGTTCCCTGGACGCCTGACCCGGCTGAATATGTCTGTCGCGCCATTCTGCCGGCCAAGGTGGCCAAGATTATTCTGGATGAAGACGAAAACACCATGGAAGTGATCGTCCCGGACGACCAGCTCTCTCTGGCGATTGGGAAGAAGGGCCAAAATGTCCGGCTGGCTTCCCGTCTGACAAACTGGAAGCTGGACGTCCGGTCCGAGTCGGAAGTAGAGTTGGAACATGTCCAGGTCCTTGAAGCGTTAAATGCCATCCCGGGGATCGGGGAGTCGAACGCCGATATTACGGCAGAGCTCTTATACCAACAGGGCTTTAAGTCGGCTCAGGACATCGCTGCTGCCGATATTGAGACGCTGTTCGAAATTGAAGGGATTGGACCAGACCGGGCTCCGGTGATCTGGTCCGCGGCCAAGGCGCAGGCCGAGAAAATAGCGGCGGAACAGGAGGCTGAGCTCAGTGAACAGGATACGGAGACGGTTGAGACGTCCTCGGCACCTATGCAGGCAGAATCCGCCCCGGCTCCCGTTGATGGAGGAGACCGAGCGGAGCCGACGGAGACCGCTGCCGAGGACGTATGAAGCACTCCGAGCCGATTCGGACCTGTCTGGGATGTGGCCGCCGAGAGAAGAAAGGCCGGTTGTTACGGTTGACGGCGACGCCTCAAGGCCGGCTCATTCCGGCTCGCAGCCGTGGTCGAGGCGGATATCTCCATGCCAGCCGGGAATGTGTTAATGCTTTTGTCAATGCACGGATGAAGAGGTGTCGATCCTTACGAGCGGTATGCTCCCGCGAGGCACGGGTCAGCTATGCTGCTCTGATAGAACCCAGCCTGCCGGGGTGAAGAGACGGCGATGAGGTCATATGTCACGCAAGCGTATCCATGAATTAGCCAAGGAATGGGGAGTCGAAACACGGCAAGTGCTGACTCAGCTTGAAGCTCAGGGCATCCATGGGAAAAAGGCCCAAAGCACGCTCTCGGAGCACGCTGCCGATGCCGTCCAGCAGGTGCTCCAGTCGCCTGCTGCTCCCTCGCTCGTTCTCGGAGAAGAAAAAGTCGTTGCCGAGCGTGTTGTCACCGAGCTTGACCAGCAAAAAGAGCATGTTGTGGCCGCTCGGGAAGAGACTAGCGAGAATCGGATTCGCCCAAACGTGATTCGCCGCCGAAAGCGTGTCGAAGTCCTGAACGATGACACCGCTGCGTGGTCCGAATCGGCCCCTGTCGCATTTTCGGCGCCAACCGTTGAAGAGCCGCTGCCGACGTTTGCGCCTGTCGCGTTTGACGCTCCTGTACAACAGCCCGCTCCATTCATTCCCGAACCGCTCTCTGCCGAGACACCCGCCTTCGACCTCCCCCCTCAATCGCCTGAATCGATAGACGAGCCTCCTCAACAGGAGTCCCGGGGCGAGGTTCCCGGGCTGTCCATACCCGTGTCGGTCGATGACGGAACAGCCAGTGCAGGTGCAGAGGAAGAACAGGCGCCTGTTGAACAAGAACAGCCCACTCCTGTCACCCCCGGTAGCGACACCCCGGCCGGGGAACAACACATCGCGGTTGTGGCAGAGGCTCCCACCACAGGAGATACGAGTAAAGACTCGGCTCCGGCGTCAGAGGCCGCCAGTCAAGAGGGAGCTCGTCCGGCACGGGTGCTGGGCCGGATTGATCTTGGTAAACTCGCCGAACCCGCCGTCCCACGGCCGGCCGGCTCTACCCGCCCCGCCTCTCCTTCTCCCTTTTCCGCCGATGTCGGTACCCGTGAGGGGACGAGTGGTGAGGGCATAGGGGCGGGCGGGAAAAGGCGGGGCAAGAAGCGGAAGGTTATCCGCAGCGCCGAGTCGCTCGATGTCCAAGAGCGCGATGCACACGTCACGCGCGGGTCAAAAAGGAAACGGATCCTGCCGGGCAAAGAGCAACGGCAGACCGAAATTACGGTCCCCAAGGCCAGCAAGCGTGTTGTGCGTATATCCGAAGTGATTACCGTTGGAGATTTGGCCCATAGCCTGGGGATAAAGGTCGGAGAAGTTATCAAAAAGCTGATGAGCCTCGGGGTCATGGCCACCATTAATCAGATCCTCGATCATGATACGGCCTCGCTCGTGGCCGCGGACTTCGAATATACGGTCGAGAATGTGGCTTTTGATGCCGAGTCTGTCCTGGAAGACGAGCACGAAGCCTCGGAAGATGACGGCGCGCTTGAGTCGCGGCCGCCGGTGGTGACCATCATGGGGCATGTCGACCATGGGAAAACGTCACTGCTGGATAAGATTCGACAGACGAATGTCACCGACCACGAACAGGGCGGCATTACCCAACATATCGGGGCCTATAACGTGCCGGTCGAAGGCCGCAGCGTGACGTTTCTTGACACCCCGGGCCACGAGGCCTTCACCTCTATGCGCGCGCGTGGCGCCAAGGCAACGGATATTGTGACACTGGTGGTGGCCGCGGACGATGGGGTCATGCCCCAGACCGTTGAGGCCATTAACCACGCCCGGGCCGCCGAGGTCCCCATCATTGTGGCGGTGAACAAAATAGACAAGCCAGGAGCAGACCCCGAACGGGTCAAGCGCGAGCTGATGTCCCAGGGCCTGGTCGCAGAGGATCTGGGCGGGGATATTATTTTTGCTCCGGTGTCCGCTCTCACCGGAGAGGGGATTGCACATCTCTTGGAGATGCTGACCCTCCAGGCCGACATCATGGAACTGCGCGCCAATCCGAACAAATTTGCGCGTGGGGTCATTGTGGAAGCCCAGCTCGACCGGGGCCGTGGGGCGGTCGCCACGGTCCTGATCCAAGAGGGACAATTGAAAGTCGGCGATCCCTTTGTGTGTGGTACGGAACATGGCCGGGTCAGGGCCATGATTGATAGTCGGGGCCAGAAGGTAAAAATTGCCCTCCCGTCCATGCCGGTCGAGATTCTTGGCCTGACCGGAGTACCTGAAGCCGGGGATATGTTTGTCTCCCTGGGTGACGAAGCCAAGGCGCGTCAGATCGCAGACTACCGGACAGAGAAGCGGCGTGAGACGGAATTGACGAAGAGTAGTCGGACCTCGCTCGAAGACTTTTATCAACAGGCCCAAGCCGGAGAGATGCAGGAGCTTCGGGTGATTATTAAAGCCGATGTCCAGGGCTCGGCCGAAGCCGTGCGAGATGCGCTGAGCCGGTTGTCTACCGACGAGGTGAAGCTGACCGTGCTGCACGCCTCTGTTGGCGGTATCTCCGAATCCGACGTCTTGCTCGCCTCAGCCTCGAAGGGCATTATTATCGGCTTTAATATCCGCCCCGAGGTCAAGGCGGCTCAGTTGGCGGACCGGGAGGGTATTGAGCTGCGATTGTACGGCATTATTTATGATGTCATTGCCGATGTCCGGGCGGCCATGGAGGGCATGCTCGCCCCGACCTATAAAGAAAACCCGCTCGGTCGAGCGGAAGTCCGGGAGGTCTTTTCGGTTTCAAAGATGGGCATGGTTGCCGGCTGCATGGTGGTCGAAGGTGGAGTCACGCGCGGGGCTCAGGTTCGCGTTGTCCGTGATCACGTGGTGGTCCACACCGGACGTCTTTCGACGCTGCGTCGATTCAAGGATGACGTCCGCGAAGTCTCGGCCGGAACGGAATGCGGGGCCAGCGTCGAGAATTTTCAGGATGTCAAAGTCGGCGATGTCTTGGAGGTGTATGAGCTCGAAGAAGTCGTACGGCGCCTCGAACCACGCCCTCAGGAAGTGGAACAGCACGCGTCATAGCCGGTACCGGGGAAAGCGGAGGGGTGGGGCGACCAGGGTGATCTGCTGCCTGGTCGTTCCCGGGCCCTATCAGGAGGTGGCCGATGGTTGTGGGCGTGCTGCGACTGATCCTCTACTGTCATGCGAGTCATTCCTTAAAGGAGAAACGTGGCGTTGTTCGGAAGATCAAGCGCCGCGTCAGAAACGAATTCAACGTTTCTGTCGCAGAGTACGCCGAGCAGGACCAGTGGCAAACCATTGCTCTGGCGGTCTGCCAGGTCGGCTCTGATCACGCCTATGTTGAGGGCGCCTTACAGGCGGTGACGAATTTTATTGAACGGCTGCACGTCGCCGAGCTGGGTGAAACCCAAGTCGAGATTCTCCATTACTAGAAGATTGCTATGCCTGTCCGTCGTCCTGAACGGGTGAGCGGTTTGCTCCTCCACGCGATTGCCGATATTGTCTTACGGGAAGTGAAAGACCCCAGAGTCAGCGGGGTAACCGTGACTGCTGCGACCCTGAGCCCCGACCTGCGCCTGGCACGCATCTTCGTGCGGACCCTCCAGGACGAAACCCGTGCGGAAGCCCTGACCGGTCTCCGGAGCGCGGCCGGCTATATCCGCCGTCAGGTGGCCGCCCGTTTGCAACTCCGCTACACCCCCACGCTTGAATTTTTCTATGACTCGACCCTGGATGAGGTCAATCACCTGGAAAATCTTTTTCACCAAATAAAACAGGAAGACCGCTAGTGGCCAGACTCGATGGTCTCCTCCTCATCGACAAGCCACAAGGGCCGACGTCTGCGGAGGTTGTCCGTATTCTCAAAAGGGCGCTACAGGTCAAGAAAATTGGCCATCTCGGCACGCTCGACCCCTTTGCCAGCGGCCTGCTGCCCATCTGTCTGGGGGCCGGAACCAAACTCTCGCAGTTCCTCATGGCCGAACAGAAGTCCTATGCCGGAACGCTGCAACTCGGCGTTGAGACCGATACGCTCGACTGCACCGGGACGGTTACCCGCACGGCGCCTGTTCCAGCCTGCACCCCGACGCGGCTGAGAACAGTCGAGCAGCGGTTTATGGGCGACTCCTGGCAGACTCCGCCCATGTATTCCGCGCTGAAACGAAAAGGCGTTCCGCTGTACAAACTGGCCCGCCAAGGCATTGAGGTGGAGCGCGAGCCCCGTCGGGTGCAGGTATCCCACCTCGCTCTGACGCGCGGAGAGCCGCCCGCCCTTCATTTTTCGGTCTCGTGCTCAAAGGGCACCTATATCCGGGTCCTGGCCGCCGATATAGGAGTGGCGCTGAACAGTCTTGCCCATCTGACGAGTCTCCGTCGGACGACTTTTGGGGCGTTCACCATCGACCAGGCTGTTCCGCTCTCTCAGGTCCAGAGTCCCCAACCGGGACAGCCGCTGCCCCTGCTCTCATTAGTCCAGGCAACCCGGTCCTACCGGACTTTTGTGGTATCAGCCCCGGAGGCAGCGCTCATCCGGCACGGACAGCAGGCTATTGTACAGACACTGCCCGCAGCCCAGGCCACCGGCGAGACGGCCCGGATTCTGAGCGCGGAGCGCGAATTGATTGCCATTGTCGTTGTTGAGGAGGGCATGTGGAAGCTTGCCCGTGTCTTTGAACTTTACACTAGAAAAACAGCGTGTTAAAAACGAAAAGAATACTCAAGGAGCAAGGAAGAAAGAAGGAAGACTTATGCAGGAGGCTGAACAGAAAAGCGAAACCATCAGTCAGTTTCGGGTGCACGATACGGATACGGGCTCACCCGAAGTCCAAATTGCCATTCTGACCAAACGGATCATCCATCTCACCGAGCATTTCAAAACCCATAAAAAAGATCACCTCTCTCGACGCGGCCTGCTGAAAATGGTGGGTCGTCGTCGCCGTTTGCTCGACTACCTGCGGAGTAAAGACGTACAGCGCTATCGCAGTATGCTCCAACGTCTCGGCTTGCGACGTTAGGTCAACGTCCTCATCTCTTGTATCCCTCTTGTATCCCTTGTTGAGAAGAGAGCTGAGAAGAGAGCTGTGGAGAGAGTTGCTGAGAGAGTCGTGGAGAGAGCCAGCGCCGTGTCGTAAGGACCCCGGCGCACAAAAAATCGAAGGAAGACATGTATAAAAAAATCGAAATGGAATATTACGGACGCCCGCTGTCTATTGAAACCGGGCGCCTTGCCAAACAGACGAGTGGCGCGGCCCTCGTCCAATACGGAGAAACCGTTGTCCTGGTCACTGCGGTGGCATCCGATTCACCCCGTGAGGGGATCGACTTTTTCCCTCTGACTGTCGACTACCAGGAACGCACCTATGCGGCGGGAAAAATTCCCGGAGGATTTTTCAAGCGGGAAGGGCGTCCGGCAGAGCGCGAGGTTCTCACCTCGCGGATTGTAGACCGAGCGATTCGGCCGCTCTTTCCCAAGGGCTTCGCCTGTGAGACCCAGATTGTTGCGTCGGTCCTGTCGGTGGACCGGGAAAACGATGCCGACACCTTGGCCCTCATCGGCGCCTCTGCGGCCCTGCACGTCTCCGATATCCCTTTCGGGGGGCCCATCGCCGGCGTACGGATCGGACGCTTACACGGAGAACTGGTGGTCAATCCGTTGCAGAGTCAATTCCAGGACAGCGATATCAACCTGTTTGTCGCTGCCGGCCGGGATGCCATTGTCATGGTTGAGGGCGGCGCGCGCATAGTCTCTGAAGAAGACATGCTTGAGGCACTGTTCCTTGCTCAGGAAGCCGCGGCTCCGGTTCTCGACGTGCAGGACGAACTTGTCCGGGTCGCCGGAAAGCCAAAACGGCAGTTCGCGGAGCCCGCGATTGATACCGAGCTGGCCGAGCGTGTTCGGGCCGCCGCGACCCAAAAGCTCAGTACGGCTCTGACGATTGCGGCGAAACTGGAGCGCGGGACCGCCATCAAGTCGGCCAAGAAGGAAGCGACTGAAGCGCTCGGGGAAGAGTTCGCCGACCGGGGCGGGGAGGTTGCGGAAGCCCTGGAAAAGCTGACCGGCGAAATCATGCGCACGGCGATTGTTGACAAGAGCCAGCGCGTAGACGGACGCGGATTGACCGATATTCGTCCCATCTCGTGTGAAGTCGGCATGCTGCCCCGAACGCACGGCTCGGCCCTTTTCACACGCGGCGAAACACAAGCCCTGGCGGTTGCGACGCTGGGGACATCCGCAGACGAGCAACGGGTGGATGCCTTGATCGGTGAGCAGTACCGGAAATTCATGCTGCATTACAACTTCCCTCCTTTCAGTGTGGGGGAAGCCCGTCCGATGCGGAATCCCGGACGGCGAGAGATCGGGCACGGCGCACTTGCCGAACGGGCACTGCTGGCCGTTCTCCCGGCGGGCAATGCATTCCCCTATACTATCCGGGTCGTGTCGGAAATCCTGGAATCAAACGGCTCTTCCTCCATGGCCACCGTGTGCAGCGGCGCGCTGTCACTGATGGACGCCGGCGTCCCGATCGTGGCACCGGTCGCCGGCATTGCGATGGGGCTGATCAAAGAAGGAGAAGAGGTCCGGATTCTCAGCGACATCCTGGGCGACGAGGATCATCTGGGCGATATGGACTTCAAGGTTGCGGGCACGGCCGACGGCATTACCGCCCTCCAGATGGATATCAAAATTGCCGGCGTCACGCGCGAGATCATGCGCCAGGCCTTATATCAGGCCCGTGACGGGCGTTTGCACATTCTTGGGAAGATGGCCGAGTCGCTCGAAACTCCCCGTGAACAGGTCGCAGAACATGCGCCGCGGATTCTGACCCTGAAAATCAAGCCGGATAAAATTCGCGACCTGATTGGTCCCGGCGGAAAAATGATCCGCTCTATTGTCGAAGAGACCGGCGTCAAAATCGATGTCGAAGACGACGGGACCGTATCCATTGCCTCCTCCGACGGAGACTCCATGGATCGGGCGATCAGCAAAGTCGAGGCGGTCACCGCAGATGCGGAGATCGGCAAACTCTACACCGGAACGGTCAAGAAAGTGGTCGATTTCGGGGCTTTTGTCGAGATCCTGCCTGGGAAAGAAGGGCTGGTCCACATCTCCCAACTTGCGCCCGAGCGGGTGCGGCAGGTGACCGATATTGTTGACGAGGGGGACGAGATTACCGTCAAAGTCCTTGAGATCGATCGGCAGGGAAAAATTCGTCTCAGCCGGCGTGAAGCCCTGGCAGAGCAGGGCGAGGCACGCTAGCGGTACGGAACACCCCCGAAGGAGCCCGAGCGGGTGAGCGCACAGATCGTCGTTCCCATTACGCGCGTGCGCCGGGCTGAACCGGGCACGCCGTCGATCCCGCTCCCCCGTTATATGACCCCCGGCTCCGCCGGGATGGATATCGCCGCCGCTCTGACGGACACTGTCGTCCTTGCGCCGCTCCAACGGTGTGTGATTCCGACCGGATTCGCCCTGGCCCTGCCGCAGGATTACGAGGCCCAGATTCGTCCCCGCAGCGGACTCGCCCTGCGCCGGGGGCTGACCATCCTGAACGCTCCGGGAACGATTGATGCCGACTATCGGGAAGAGGTCAAGATCCTGCTCATCAACCTTGGCGACAAACCGGTCGAGATCAAACGGGGCGACCGCGTCGCCCAGCTCATCGTCGCTCCGGTGGCACGTGTCCGTTGGACTGAAGTCGATACGCTCGGCTCCACGCAGCGTCACGGCGGATTTGGTCATACCGGGACGGCAGCCGGCACGGACCGGGACCCGACCTAATAACCCGCTTCCTGGGAGAGCGGCCCTTGGCCGCTTGCGGGCTGGAAGCCCGCACTCCCGGCCCCCTGGCGCAGACAGGCACGGCGCAGGGGAGCGGGGGGTCGCCGAATAATGTAATCCGCATCACACGTCAGCGGGGAGAGGGCTGGGGTGAGGGGGAACAAGCAAACTGAACCACTACCCCCCCTTTATTTGCAGTTGACTCTCGGCTGAGGTGTGGTAGATTCGGTCTCTAATTATTGCGCTCAACGCGGGTGTAGCTCAGCTGGCTAGAGCGTGTGCTTGCCAAGCACAAGGTCGCCGGTTCGACCCCGGTCACCCGCTTTCTCCTTCTCCTGCCGCAGTTGCGTTGTGATACCAGTATCCACTCCCGTTTTCCTCATTGACGGACAGTCGTACATCTACCGTGCCTTTTACGCGGTACGGGAGCTGACCAACGCTCAGGGATTTCCAACCAACGCCATCTTCGGTTTTGTGAATATGCTCCAGCGTATCCATGCGGAGCATGCCCCCAGCCATCTCGGCATGGTTTTTGACTCCCCAGGAAAGAATTTTCGCCACGATATCTATCCGCAGTATAAGGCCAACCGGGCCACCATGCCGGATGAGCTGCGGGTGCAGATCCCCCGCATCAAGGATATTGTCCAGGCCTATAATATCCCCATTCTTGAACTTGCCGGTTACGAGGCCGATGACATTATCGCCACCCTGGCGACGCGCTGGGGGCGAGACGGCGCGGAGGTGGTTATTGTTTCCGGAGATAAAGACTTGATGCAGCTCGTCTCAGAGCGAGTCAGCATGCTCGATACCATGCGGGACCGGCGCATCGGCCCTGCCGAAGTGCAGGCAAAATTCGGCGTCGAGCCGGGACGCGTCGTCGAGGTGCAGGCCTTGATGGGCGACGCCACCGACAATATCCCTGGCATCCCCGGCGTTGGTGAGAAGACCGCGATCAAGCTGATCACGCAGTGGCAGAATGTGGAGAGCGTATTGCAGCACGCCGCCGAAATCAAAGGTAAACTTGGCCAGCGTATCCGGGAGCACGCCGAATTGGCCCGCCTGTCAAAAACGCTGGCGACCCTCAGACAGGATGTCCCTCTGACCCCGGCGCTTGAAGACCTGGCGCTGACAGAACCTGACCACGAGCGTTTACACGAGCTGTTTACCGAGTTTGAATTCCGTCGCTTCCTGGCCGATTTGGACACCGACTGGGAGTTTTCCCTGGCTGATGAACGCGCCGCGCCGGCGGAACCCCCCGGTGTCTACGAGTCCGTGCGTACCGCGCAACAGCTCGACTCGCTCGTCACCCGCATTCAGGCAGCCAAAACCTATTGCCTCGATACGGAAACGACGGCGCTCAACCCGCTCGATGCGGAACTGGTCGGTGTTTCGCTGGCGACCGAAGAGCGGCAGGCCTGGTATATTCCGGTTGGGCATCGCTCGGACGATACCGCCCCCCACGTACCGCTCGACAAGACGCTCGCCGCGCTCCGTACGCTTTTTGCCGACCCCTCGCTGACCCTCGTCGGTCAGAACCTGAAATACGACCTGATGGTCCTGGCCAACTACGGCCTGCGCTCGCACAACCGCCTGGCCGACACCATGCTGGCCTCGTATCTCCTCAACCCCACCCAGCGCCACAACCTGAATGCCCTGGCGCAAGAACATCTGGGCTACACCATGGTCTCGTATGAGGACGTGACCGATGGCGCCAGAAAGAATTTTGCCGATGTGTCGGTCGAGGATGCCACGCGCTACGCCGGAGAAGACGCGGATATGACCCTCCGGCTGGCCCACCGTTTGTTCCCGCGTGTCAAAGAAGAAGGTATGGACCGCCTGTTCGCCGATATTGAAACGCCGCTCGTTCAGGTATTGGCGCAAATGGAACGGACCGGGATGCGGGTGGACACCGCAGTCCTGGCCCTCCTGTCCGGCGAATTCGGGCAACAGCGCGCCCGACTCGAAGCGGAAATCCACGCCATGGCCGGGGAGCCGTTCAACATCGCCTCTCCGAAGCAACTCCAGGCCGTCCTGTTCGAGAAGCTCGGACTGCCGCGGGGCAAAAAAACCAAGACGGGATCGTCGACCGATTCATCCGTGCTTGAACGCCTGGCCGAAGAATATCCCCTGCCGGAGAAGATATTAGCCTATCGGAGCTTTGCCAAACTCCAGAGCACCTATGTGGACGCTTTACCCAAGCTCATCCGTGAAGACACCGGTCGCGTGCATACCTCGTTTAATCAGACCGTGACGGCCACGGGACGGCTGTCTTCCAGCAATCCCAACCTGCAGAATATCCCCATCCGGAGCGAAGAGGGGCGGCGCATCCGAACGGCCTTTGTGCCGGAACCGGGCTGGCATCTCCTCTCCGCGGACTACTCGCAGATTGAGCTCCGCCTCCTGGCCCACCTGAGCCACGACCCCGTTCTGGTCGAATCCTTTCGCAAGGGTCAGGATGTGCATGCCCGCACCGCGGCGGAAATTTTCGAGACCACCCTGGAGGCGGTGTCGAGCGACCAGCGGCGTGAGGCCAAAACGATTAATTTCGGTCTGATCTACGGTATGGGCGCGCGGCGACTGGCGCGTACGCTCCGCATTCCCTTCAAGACCGCCCAAGCCTATATCGACCAGTATTTCAGGCGCTACGGCGGCATTAAGACCTATATGGACGGCACGCTGACCGGCGCCCAGGAGCGCGGCTATGTCTCGACGCTGTTCGGTCGCCGGCGCTACGTCCCCGACCTGGGGAGCAAAAGCCCGCAGCTGGCCAGCGCCGCGGAACGGATCGCCATCAACACGCCCATTCAGGGCACGGCGGCGGACCTGATCAAAGTCGCCATGGTCACCATTGCGCAACAGCTCAGCCGGCAGGAATTGCAGACGCGCATGCTCCTCCAGGTGCACGACGAGTTATTATTCGAGGTGCCGGACACGGAGCTTGAGCGGATACGGACCCTGGTTCGCGAGAGCATGGAAGGGGTGATGGCGCTCGACGTTCCGCTCCGCGTTGATATCGGCGTGGGCGGCAATTGGGCCGAGGCGCATTAGGCCGCGGCCCTCCAGCACGCGCGGTTGCCGCTGGTCGGGGAGAACCCACCCCCTGGGAGAGCGGCCATCTTGGCCGCTTGCGGGCTGGAAGCCCGCACTCCCGGCCCCCTGCCGCAGCGCCCTGCGCACCAGGAGGCTGGTGCATGGGAGGCACCCTACGGAAGGGAACGGCGGGCTATACGGAAGCGTAAAGTGCGCTAACATAGCCACCTTAATGGAGAAATGAGCATGATTCGCGCCACGATTTCAGAGGTCAAAAATGGCTTGAGCGCCTATCTGCGTCGCGTCAAATCGGGAGAATCCGTCTTGGTAATGGACCGCCGAACGCCCGTTGCCCGCATTGTGCCGGTGGGACATGAGGCCGAGGGCAGACCAGAGATGGACGCGGTGGATAGCGACGCCAAGCTCGCCCGCTTGGTGCGGGCGGATATCGTGACGCGCCGCGGTGCTGGCAGCCCCCGAGATATCCTGAGACAGCCCGTAGGCCAGGGAGGCGGGCTGCTGGAAGCCGTGCTTGAGGAGCGCGCGGAAGAACGCCATGCTCCCACCCCCTGGGAGCGCGGCCATCTTGGCCGCTTGCGGGCTGCCAGCCCGCACTCCCGGCCCCCTGCCGCAGACAGGCACGGCGCAGGGGGGCGGGGGGGGCGCCGAGTCATGTAATATGCATCACTCGTCCCAAGAGGGGGGTTCTTCCTACGCGGCCCGGCTGTACAAATCCGCCCGGCTTTGAAAAGCTGGAACACAGATCGGCACAACGCAAAGGAGGAAGCAGCATGGCGTACCGGGAAAACTACGAACATCTCATCATCGAGAAAAACGACGGAATTGCGCTCCTGACGATTAACCGGCCCGAGTCCCTCAACTCGACAAATTTCCGCCTGCACTACGAGCTGAGTAAGGTCTGGCTCGATATCGCAGACGACCCGGACGTGCGCGTGGCGGTGATTACCGGAGCCGGTCGGGCCTTCTCGGCCGGGGGTGATTTTGACGTGGTTGAGAAATCCATGGGCAACCTCGATGTCGTCTCCGGGACGATGAAAGAAGCGCGGGACATCGTCCACAATATGATCAACTGCGATAAACCCATTATCTCGGCGATTAACGGTGTGGCGGTCGGGGCCGGGCTGGCGGTCGCGCTGCTGGCCGATATCAGCATTGCCTCGGAGAAGGCGCGTTTCACCGATGGGCATACCCGGCTCGGGGTGGCCGCCGGAGACCATGCCGCGGTCATCTGGCCCCTGCTGGTCGGCATGGCCAAGGCCAAATACTATCTGCTGACGTGTGATATGCTGGACGCCAAAGAAGCCGAGCGGATTGGCCTGGTCAGCATGGTTGTCCCGCCGGATGAACTCATGCCCAAGGCGATGGAAGTGGCCAACAAACTGGCGATGGGCGCCCAGCAGGCCATTCGTTGGACCAAGCAGTCGCTCAACCAGTGGCTGCGGGCCGCCGCGCATACCTCGTTCGATTATTCGCTCGCCCTGGAGATGCTGGGCTTTTTCGGCAAAGACGTGGGTGAGGGGCTCAGCTCCGTGATGGAACGCCGCGCTCCGGTTTTTCCCTCCGCGCACGAAAAAGAGTAAACGTGTCTGGACCAATGAACACTCCGGAACGCATCGAAGACACACTCCGGCGGGCCCTGTCCGCGACCGAGGTGCAGGTCATAGACGAGAGCGCCCTGCACACTGGTCATGCCGGAGCCGCGGCCGGCGGCGGGCATTACCGGGTCACGGTAGTGTCTCCGCTGTTTACCGGCAAGAACCCCGTCCAGCGCCACCGCCTGGTCTACGCCGCATTGGCGAACGATATGCAGCAGGCGATCCACGCCCTGGCGCTGACCACCCTCGCACCCCACGAACGTACGTAAAGGCTGTCGATTGAGTCTGTGGGGTCGATTGGGTCTGTTGAGTCTGTGGGGTCTGTGGGGTCGATTGGGTCTGTGTCTCAGACCCGATAGTACTCGCGATACCACTGCACGAAACGAGGAATGCCTTCCTCTATGGTTGTGGCGGGACGGAAGCCCACATCCTTCATGAGGTCCGCAACATCGGCCCAGGTGGCGGGGATGTCGCCGGCCTGCAACGGCAGCAGGCGTTTTTCGGCTTTCTTCCCCAGGGTGTGTTCCAGCACTTCGATAAAGTGGAGTAACCCCACCGGCCGAGGATGGCCGATATTATACACGCGGTAGGGAGCGGTACTGGTGCCGGGGTCGGGATTCCTGCCCGACCAGTGGGGGTTGGGTTGGGCGCGACGGTCATGCACGCGCACCACCCCCTCGACAATATCGTCGATATAGGTAAAGGCGCGCTGCATCCGGCCGTAATTGAACACGGCAATCGGCTCGCCGGCCAGGATGGCCTTGGTAAAGATGAACAGGGCCATATCCGGCCGACCCCACGGGCCATAGACGGTGAAAAAGCGCAGGCCCGTCGTCGGCAGGTGATAGGCATGGCTGTAGGTATGGGCCAGCAGTTCGTTGGCCTTTTTTGAGACGGCATACAGGGAGACCGGGTGGTCAACATTGTCCTGCACCGAAAAGGGCAGCTTTGTATTGGCGCCGTACACCGAGCTGCTCGACGCGTACGTCAGATGCCGCACCCCGGTCTGCCGGCAGCCTTCGAGGATATGCAGGAACCCCACCAGATTACTGTCGATATAGGCGTGCGGGTGGGTCAGGGAGTGGCGCACCCCGGCCTGGGCCGCGAGATGGATTACCCGCTCCGGCGTATGGCGGACGAACATTTCTTCCATGCCCTGTCGGTCAGCCAGGTTGAGACGCGCGAATGCAAACCGTTCGTGGGTAGTGAGCTGGGCCAGGCGGGCTTCTTTCAGACGGACATCATAATAGGGGTTCAGGTTGTCGAGTCCGACGACGCTATCGCCGCGTTCGAGTAAATACCGGCTGACATGGAAGCCGATAAAGCCGCCCGCGCCCGTCACCAGGACCGTCATACCGATCCCCCGTGTCGTTGCGGGGCAGGCGGGGTCGAAGCGGGTAGGGAGGCGCGTTGCGTCGAGTTTGCGGCCCGATGTTTGCCCAGCAGCAGGCGCGCCACGCTGACATGATAGTCGAGGCCGGACCACACGCCGACGACCAGGGCGATCCACAAAAAATACATCCCCAGCAGATGAAAATCGACGGAGCCGTATTGATAGTGAATGATCAGACCGTGCAGAGCAAACATCTGGAAGAGGGTTTTATATTTGCCGAGCTGGTCGGCGGAAACGACCAGTCCCTGTCCGGCGGCAACGCTCCGCAGCCCGGTCACCGCTATTTCCCGTCCAAGGATCACCACGACCATCCAGGCCGGGAGGTGCGGCTCACGGTCGCTGGCCGCCAGCATGACCAGAGCGGCCATCACCAGCAGCTTATCGGCCAGCGGGTCGAGGAAGGTGCCGAGGATGGTTGTCTGGCCGTGCTTGCGGGCAAGATAGCCATCGAAATAATCGGTCAGACAGGCAACGAAGAAAATACCCGCCGCCATCAGGCTTGAGACCGGGTCCGTATCCGTCAGGCAATAGACAAGAAAGGGAATAAGCGCAATGCGCAGGAAGCTCAAAAGATTTGGGAGATCTGACATGTCGAGTTCCGGGCATTCGCCGCCCCGCTACGAGCAAGACTACCGCCCAGCATAAAAGATTCCCAGGGGCAGGGTCAAACCCTGTCAGGCCGGGGACAGGGCCCAGTCTGTATTGGCGGACGGCACCTGGACGACCCTACGCCTGTTCGCCGAACAGCGAGAGCTGGCTGCCTTTGGGACGGCTCCCCAGCGCCAGCGGGTAGCGACCGGTAAAACAGGCATCGCAAAAGCCGTTCCCGTTGGCCTGGAGCCCGGCGTACATGCCCGCCTCGCTCAGATAGGCCAGACTATCGGCGGTGACATAGCGGCTGATCTCTTCGACCGAATGGGAGGAGGCAATCAATTCCCGTCTGGTCGGCGTATCCACCCCGTAAAAGCAGGGGGAAATCGTCGGCGGGGCGCTGATCCGCACATGGACCTCCCGGGCTCCGGCTGAACGAATCATCTTGACGATTTTGCGGCTGGTCGTCCCGCGCACAAGGGAGTCGTCCACTACGATGACCCGTTTGCCGCACAGCAGCTCGGCCTGGGCGTTGAGCTTGACCTTGACCCCAAAATGGCGGATGGACGATTGGGGTTCAATGAAAGTCCGGCCCACATAGTGATTGCGGATCAGGCCCATTTCAAACGGCAGCCGGGCTTCTTCCGCATAGCCCAGGGCCGCGGGCACCCCGGAGTCCGGAACGGGAATGACGACATCCGCCTCGACCGGGGCCTCGCGCGCCAACTGACGCCCGAACGCCTTCCGCGCCTGGTAGACATTCTGCCCGAACATGGTGCTGTCCGGTCGCGCAAAATAGACCTGCTCGAAAATACAGCGGGCCGCCGGCGCCTGCGGGAACGGGCTGTAGCAGGTCATGCCGTTGGCATCAAACAGGATGACCTCTCCGGCCTGGACTTCCCGCTCATACCGCGCCCCGATCAGGTCCAGCGCACAGGTCTCGGACGTGACCACATAGCCCGTCTGGCCCGCGTGTTTGATGCGACCCAGCACCAGCGGCCGAAACCCGTAGGGGTCGCGCGCCGCAACCATATGATCCTCGCTCAGGAAGACCAGAGAATAGGCCCCCCGCACCTGCGATAAGGCGTCGATAATACGGTCAACCGGCTGCCCGGCCTGCGAGGCGGCAATGAGATGCAGGATGACCTCGGTATCGACCGTAGACTGAAAAATCGAGCCGCCCGCTTCGAGCCGCACGCGCAGCTCTTCGGCATTGACCAGGTTGCCGTTATGCGCAATCGCCACCGAGCCGAGCGTATACTTGGCCAGCAGGGGCTGGGTGTTCTTGAGCATCGTCGAGCCGGCGGTGGAATAGCGGTTGTGGCCAATGGCGCTTGGCCCTTCCAGGCGACGAATCAACTTTTCGTCAAAAATATCGGCCACCAGGCCCATGCCTTTATGCGTCAGCAGGGCCTGGCCGTTTGAAGAGGTAATGCCTGCCGACTCCTGGCCCCGATGTTGCAGGGCATACAAGGCCAGATAGGCCAGGTTGGCCGCCTCCGGATGACCATAGACGCCCACGACCCCGCACTCTTCGTGGAAACCATCGAACACCGCCTCGGCTGTATCGTGCACCCCGCTATCCCCCCCCCGCTCAGTAGGGGCGACGTATGCGTCGCCCCTACTTATTTGTCAGCTGTTGAGCCAGCGCCGTTTGCCACTGCCGGCGTAAGGCCGCTGTTGCGATTTTCATATAGCCCGCGATTTCGAGGTCCGTCCCGCCGACTTCACCCAAGACGGTAAAGGGTAAGCGATGCGTGTGGAGCAGCGCCTTGAGTTGATCCCAGTCGGCCGGCCGGACCGAAACAATAGCACGCGATTGGCTTTCTCCAAAGAGCAAGGCGTCGGGGCGCAGATCGCCGCTCAGTGTCACCCGTGCTCCGATAGTCTGCCGGGGATGGCTGATACACGCTTCCGCCAGGGCCACGGCCAGGCCGCCTTCGGCCACATCATGGGCCGAGGAAAACAGCCCGGCCCGGGCGGCCCGGACGCACACCTGCTGGAGGAGCTTTTCCCGCTCCAGGTCAAGCCGGGGGGGCCGGCCACATTCCTGCTTATGGATCGTGGCCAGATATTCACTCGCGCCGAGTTCTTCGTGGGTCTCTCCCAACAGGACGACGAGATCGCCCGGGTGCTTGAACCACTGGGTGACATGGTGCGTGACCGTGTCTACAATCCCGACCATGGCTACGGTCGGAGTCGGAGGAATTGCCTGACCATCGGTTTCATTATAGAAGCTGACGTTGCCGCTGACTACCGCAACTTCCAGGGCTTCGCAGGCGGCCCGCAGGCCGTCAATGGCCTGGACGAACTGCCACATCACCTCCGGCTTCTCGGGGTTGCCGAAATTGAGGCAGTCGGACAGGGCCACCGGCCTGGCCCCGCTGACGGCGAGATTGCGCGCACTCTCGGCCACCGCAATCGCCGCCCCGCGGTAGGGGTCGAGCGCGCAGTAGCGGCTATTACAATCGACACTGATGCCCAGCCCCTTGTCCGACTCCTTGAGCCGCATGATGGCCGCATCCGAGCCGGGCTGGACCACCGTATTCCCGCCCACCAGAAAATCGTACTGCCGGTAGACCCACTCCTTACTGGCCAGGTTCGGCGTGGTGAGCAGCGTGGTCAGGACGCCGGCATAGTCGGTCGGCAGCGGCAGGGTGCCGAGGTCGAGCTGTTGTTTCGCCGTCAGGTCGGCCGGTCTGGCCGCCGGGCGTTCGTAGGCCGGCGCCTGCGAGGTCAGGGCCGAGACCGGAATGCGGACGACTTCCTCTCCCTGCCACATCGTGCGGAACAGGCCGTCATCCGTGACTTCCCCAATAACGACGGCCTGGAGGTCCCAGGTGGCAAACACGTTTGTGACCGCCTCTTCACAGCCCTCCTTGGCGACGATCAGCATCCGCTCCTGGGACTCGGACAGCAGCAACTCATAGGGGGTAATGCCGGCTTCGCGGGTCGGGACCGTATCCAGGTCCAGGACGATGCCGGCCTGGCCCCGGTCGGCCATTTCAACCGACGAACTGGTCAGGCCGGCGGCCCCCATATCCTGAATACCGATAATCAGGTCCTGCTGCATGAGGGCCAGGCAGGCTTCAATCAGGATATTCTCGGTGAACGGGTCGCCCACCTGGACGGCCGGCCGGAGTTCTTCGGACTTGTCATCAAATTCCCGTGAGGCCAGCAGGCTCGCGCCGTGAATCCCGTCCCGACCGGTGCGCGAGCCCACATAGATCACCGGATTTCCCACCCCCGCGGCCGTCGCCCGAAAAATCCGATCGGCCGGGGCAATGCCCAGGGTAAAGGCATTCACCAGGATATTGCCGTTATAGCCGGGGTTGAAATACACCTCGCCGCCGACGGTCGGCACGCCGACACTGTTGCCGTAGCCGCCGATACCCCCCACCACCCCCTTGAGCAGCTGGGCGGTGCGGGGATGCTCTATCGCCCCGAAGCGGAGCGAGTTCAGCGAGGCAATCGGGCGGGCACCCATGGTAAAGACATCGCGCAGAATACCGCCCACCCCGGTGGCGGCCCCGTGATAGGGCTCGATAAAAGACGGATGGTTATGGCTTTCGATCTTGAAGACCGCGGCCAGCCCGTCGCCAATATCGACGATGCCGGCATTCTCGCCCGGCCCCTGGAGGATGGCCGGTCCGGTTGTCGGCAGCCGCCGCAGAAAGCGCCGGGAACTTTTATAGCTGCAGTGCTCCGACCACATCACGGAGAATACGCCCAACTCCTCGAACGTCGGGGGGCGCCCCAGGGTCCGGACGAGGCGGTCGTACTCGTCGGTTGACAGGCCGTGGTCGTGAGCGAGTTGCAGATCAACCGGTATGGACGCCATAGGGCTACGCAAAGACCGAGGTAAAGAGTGTGCGCCCGTCTTCGCCTCCCAGCAGGGCTTCGACGGCGTGTTCGGGATGGGGCATGAGTCCGACCACGTTGCCGCCGGTGTTGGTCACCCCGGCGATATTCTGCACGGCCCCATTCGGGTTGGCCGCGTCCAGCGCTTCGCCGTCCCGATTCACATAGCGGAAGACGATCTGATCGTTGTCCCGGAGCGCCGTGAGGGTCGCCTCGTCCGCCACATAGCAGCCCGCGCCGTGTTTGATCGGCAGGGACAGACACGCGCCCGCCGCATACCGGGCCGTAAAACGGGTGCGCGTCGTTTCCACCCGGACGGAGACCCACTCGCAGATAAACGCCAGCGAACGGTTGCGAACCAGCGCTCCCGGCAGGAGTCCGCTCTCGCACAGAATCTGAAAGCCGTTACACATGCCCAGCACCGGCCCGCCGGCGCGGGCAAACGCCACCACGCTGGACATGACCGGCGAGAAGCGGGCGACCGCCCCGCAGCGGAGATAGTCGCCATAGGAAAACCCGCCCGGCAGCACAATCGCCTCGACCCCGTGCAGGTCCCGGTCTTTATGCCATAACGCGACCGCCTCCTGGCCGAGGACGCGCTCCAGGCAGTAGATGGAGTCCCGGTCGTCGTTCGAGCCGGGGAAGGTGACGACACCCCACTTCACTCGGTGTTACTCCTCGACAATCTCAAAGCGAAAGTCCTCAATGATGAGGTTGGCCAAGAGGCGTTGGCACATCTCTTCGACGCGTTGTGCGGCGTGCTGTTTGGAGAGGCCGGTCAGCCGGACCTCCAGGTACTTGCCCATACGGACCTCGCTGACTTCCGCGTAGTCGAGGGCGTGCAGGGACTGCGCAATGGCTTTTCCCTGCGGGTCGAGAATGGCTTTTTTGGGCGTGACGTAGACCTTGGCCAGCATGCTCCGCTCCCACAGGGCTTCACTCTTCACTGCTCACTCTCAAACCCACCCTGGGCCGCTCGCCCCCCCCGTTTCCTGGGAGCGCGGCCATCTTGGCCGCTTGCGGGCTGGCAGCCCGCACTCCTGGCCCCCTGCCGCTTCCTGGGAGTGCGGCCATCTTGGCCGCATGCGGGCTGGCAGCCCGCACTCCTGGCCCCCTGCCGCGCAGCGGGGTGGGTTTCCCTGTCCCCCAGTGCTTTACTCTCCACTTCTCTCCCTCACTTCGTGCGCGCAAACACGCGCTCGAAGATGCGGTCGGTATGCCGCAGGGCGTGGCTTGCGTCAAAGAGTCGATCGATTTCAGCCGGCTCCAGCAGCCGGGTAATATCCGGGTCCCGGCGCACCTCGGCGGCAAAGGAGGCCTGGTCTTCCCAGACCTTCATGGCGTTGCGCTGCACCCAGCCATAGGCCTCTTCGCGGGAAATGCCTTTGCGGACCAGGGCCAGGAGCAGATGTTCGGAATAAATCGCTTCCCCCAGCACGGCCATATTGGCCTGCATCCGCTCCGGATGCACCACCAGCCGGTCCACCAGCGTGGTCAGCCGGGCCAGCATAAAATCGAGCAGCGTGGTCGCGTCCGGGCCGATCACCCGCTCGACCGAGGAGTGGCTGATATCCCGCTCATGCCACAGGGGCACGTTCTCCAGGGCCGACAGCGCGTAGCCGCGCAGCAGGCGGGCCAGTCCGCTCACATTTTCCAACTGCCACGGGTTGCGCTTATGCGGCATGGCCGATGAGCCCTTCTGGCCGGGAGTAAACGGTTCCTGGACCTCAAAAACCTCGGTGCGTTGCAGATGGCGCAGCTCGGTTGCAATCCGGTCGAGCGAGCTGCCGATCAGCGCCAGGGTCGAGAAAAAGGCGGCATGCCGGTCACGCGGGACCACCTGGGTGGCAATGGTTTCCGGCACCAGCCCCAGGCGCGCACAAATAGCGGCTTCGACCGCAGGATCGATATTGGCATAAGTGCCGACCGCGCCCGAGATTTTGCCGACCGCAATCTCGCGCCGGGCCTGCTCCAGGCGGTCCTTGTTGCGTTCCATCTCGGCGAACCAGTGGGCGACCTTGAGGCCGAAAGTAATCGGCTCGGCATGCACGCCGTGGCTGCGGCCGATCATGACCGTGTGTCGATGTTCCCGGGCGCGGCGCCGCAGCACGTCGAGCAGGGCATCCAGGTCGGCCAGAATCACGTCCGTTGCCTCGCACAGCTGCACGGCAAAGCCGGTATCAATCACATCCGACGAGGTCAGGCCGAGGTGCAGATAGCGTCCCTCTTCGCCGACGCTCTCGGCCACCGCGGTGACAAAGGCAACTACATCGTGCTTGACCTCGGCCTCGATTTCCTGCATGCGGCCGATATCAAGCCGGGCGTGTTGTCTCAGCCGCGGAATAACCGCCGCCGGGATGTCGCCGCGCTCGGCCAGGGCCTCGCACGCCAGCAGTTCGACCTCCAGCCAGGTGGAAAACTTGTTCTCCTCCGACCAGACCTTGCGCAGCGCCGGTCGGGTGTAACGTTCGATCATGAGCAAAGTGCTATCAGAACTTCAGCAGCGACCAAAGAGGGGGCGGTTGAACTGTGCGAATATACTGTCGTTTCGACTCGGCTTTCCGCTTGTTGGCTATGGGAAAAACTGATTCCCAGGAACCCGCGCCCCCCTGCGCCGTGCCTGTCTGCGACAGGGGGCCAGGTAGTGCGGGCTTCCAGCCCGCAAGCGGCCAAGATGGCCGCGCTCCCAGGCAGGGTAGGGGCGACGCATGCGTCGCCCCTACATTTCGCATCACACATCTACTGTGGGGAGAGGGAGATGAACCAGCCGATTTCTCCTGATGGAGATTTCTTCTTCATTTCGTGTGCTCCAGGAGGCGCTCGATCCCTGCACCCATCTTCTCCAAGGCTTGCGCTTGCTGATCAAGCTGCCGATCCCGTCGCTGTCCAGCCTCCCGCATCATCCAGAGGCCCCCGCCAATGATGAGCAGTTGGAGATAGTAGGCAGTAATGGACAGCCATTCAAACGTAGTCACCAGCTTCATCCCCCATCCCTGTTATCTGGCGACACATGTATCATATGGACGACATCTGCATCCAGTCCTTCAGTCCATTAGAAGGGTGTTGCAAGCACGTGAGGGGCGGGGTAGATTGGCAAATCCTGCTCCACGGCAGCATCGACGCGGCGGCGTACCCAAGTGGCTAAGGGAGAGGTCTGCAAAACCTCCATTCACCGGTTCGAATCCGGTCGCCGCCTTGTCACCCTTCCTCATTCCGGTCTCCGTGCTGCGGTCCGGAAGAGCGCCGTGGCCCAAAACACACCCCCCTTTCCGAGTTTCGGATGAAATCGAGCACGACCCGGACATCCTGGGACGGGGCACTCTCCAACAGCCGTTCGACCTTGGGGCGCATGTTTCCCCGCTGGCGGAACAGGGTAGTAAACGCCCGTCTGAGGGCAGTAATGCGCTCCCGACTGAAACCGGCCCGCCGCAGGCCGACGACATTGAGTCCGCGCACGGTATGGGTACCGTCCATAATACAAAAGGGTGGGACATCCCGGCTGGTCCGGGACAGACCCCGCAGCAGGGCCAGGGTGCCGATCCTGACAAACTGATGCACCACACAGTTGCCCGATACAAAGGCCCGATCCGCGACTTCGACATAGCCGGCCAGGAGCGCGCCGCCGGCAATGATGGTTTGATTGCCCAGGCGGCAATTATGCGCGACATGGGCGTGCTGCATGAGATAATTGTCGTTGCCGATAATCGTGGCGCTCTCGGGCTGCGTCCCGCGGTGAATCTGGCCGTGCTCACGGATGATATTGCGGTGACCGATTCTGAGATAACTTTTTGCGCCCGAGTATGACACGTCCTGCGGAACGTGGCCGATGACCGCGCCCATATGGATTTCATTGTCCTGGCCGATTTCGGTCCAGCCGGTCAGGACGGCATGGGCCAGAATCCGCGTTCCGCGTCCGACCCGGACGGCGCCGTCAATCACGACATAGGGGCCAATGTCAACGCCGGGATCAATGTCGGCCTGCGGAGAAATAATGGCTGTCGGATGGATCGCCATGCCGGACACGCGAGGGTCTTGAACCTTGTTTGCTTATTCCCCCTCACCCCAGCCCTCTCCCTCCAGGGGAGAGGGAGCAGATTTTCCCTCCCCCCTCAGAGGGGGAGGGTCAGGGAGGGAGGGCGCTCCGCCGGCAGATCTTTGGCGGGTGCGCTTACTCATGGTCGTTCTCCGGGTGTGTCGGGTCGGCCGTCTCGCCGGGAATATGATACGTCTCACTCACCCACGCCCCGCGGTCCAGCGTCCGGCAGCGCTCCGAACAAAAAGGACGGTAGACGTTGTCCTGCCACGACGTTTCCTTACGGCACAGCGGGCATCTGACTATCGGCATAACAGATCACTTCACGGAATGGGTAAACGCACCCCCCAACAGCCACGGGATGTCGGCACGTTTACTCATTGGGACGGAGAAGCGGGCGACCGGACTTGAACCGGCGACGTCCAGCTTGGGAAGCTGGCATTCTACCACTGAATTACGCCCGCTCAGGATTATCGTCTGGCCCTCCACCCAACAAAGCCGGGAGAGACGTTGAAAAAGGTTGAAAAAGAAAACCCCGGCCTCGACCTACTCTCCCACAGCATGTCGCTGCAGTACCATCGGCGCTGGAGGGCTTAACGGCCGTGTTCGGAATGGGAACGGGTGTGGCCCCTCCGCCATTGAGACCGGGGAATTTTTCCAGTCCTGTCTAATACCCACCTCACCCCGGAGTGTCAAGCCTCCCGCCTTTCTGGTCGTGGTTCAGTTTGCTCGCTCCCCCTCACCCCAGCCCTCTCCCGCTGCCTGGGAGTGCGGCCATCCTGGCCGCTTGCGGGCTGGAAGCCCGCACTCCTGGCCCCCTGTCACGGACAGGCACGGCGCAGGGGAGCGGGAGGGCGCCGAATAATGGAATCTGCATCACACGTCCAAGGAGGGGAGGTCGAGTCTCTGCCTCGGAAAGTGCCGTACCCGCGTTGGTTGACGCCCCCGGTATCCGTCGTTACCGTGATGCAAAGTTCCTGTAGGGATCTAGAGGTAGCAGAATGGACAGCATCAGTTATACTGCGGCTCGAAACAGTCTGGCGAAAACCATGGAACGCGTCTGTAATGATCACGCACCCGTCGCTATTACCCGGAAGGGGGAAGGAGCGGTCGTGATGATTTCCATGGAAGACTATCAGGCTCTGGAAGAAACGGCCTACCTCCTCAGAAGCCCAAAGAATACGAAGCGCTTAGTTGAAGCCATGACAGAGTTGGAGGAAGGCAAAGGCAAAGAGAGGGAACTCATTGAGTGAAGCTGATCTTTGCAGAGAAAGCCTGGGAAGACTACTTGTACTGGCAGAAGACAGACAAGAAAATGGTCAACCGCATACATGCTCTGATAAAAGATATTCAGCGTGAGGCTTTCAAGGGTATAGGAAAGCCGGAACCACTGAAGCACGCGCTCTCCGGTTATTGGTCGAGGCGAATAAACGATGAGCATCGCATCGTTTACAAAATCGTAGATGGCGCAATTCTTATAGCTCAGTTACGCTACCATTACTGACGCCTATACCCTTCTCTCTGAATCATCGGCGTCGGCTTGCTTGACGCAGTACAAGCGGCCTCTCAAGACCGGCAGCTTTACCCATGAAAGAAGCAATCACACGGATTTTTCAGGCGAGTATTGAGGCCAAATCAGACTTCCTGCGGACGCAGAGCAGTGAACTGATCGCCGCAACCGACACAGTTATCCGGACACTCCGTACAGGTGGGAAAATTCTCCTGTTCGGGAATGGCGGCAGCGCGGCCGACGCGCAGCACCTGGCCGCCGAGTTCGTGAATCGCTATCTGATCGATCGTCCTCCGCTGCCGGCCATTGCGCTGACAACCGACTCCTCGGCTTTGACCTCGATTGCGAACGACTACGGTCCCGCCGATATTTTTGCCAAGCAGATACAGGCGCTTGGCAAAGACAAGGATGTGGCCATCGCGCTCTCGACAAGCGGCAACTCGGCAAACGTGCTGCGCGGCCTTGAGTGTTGTCGCACGATTGGCATGCCGACCATCGGGCTGACGGGCGGGAGTGGGGGGGCGATGGCTGCGCTGGTCGATCACTGCCTGTGCGTCTCGGCCACAACCGTCACACCCCGGATTCAGGAAACCCATCTGCTGATTGGCCACGTGATCTGCGAGATGGTGGACCGCAGCCTCTACGGGACCGGGCGCCCGGAGGGTGAAGCGTGAAAAACCGCACCAACACAGGACGATAACCGCGCTGACCATCGGCTTGACACAGGACTGAGCATAGGGGAAAACGACCCCATGAGTGAGTTTGAGGCAGCGACGATTGCTTTCCAGAATGCGACGATTGCTTTCCAGAATGCCTCTCTATGGGCAACCTATGCCCAGGCCGGGGTCGCGGGCCTGGTGGGCTTGGTGCAATGCGTCTTGATTGCCTCCGGCTTGAAGATAATGCAGCGGAGCACTGCCGACCGGCAACGCCAAACGGACCTTGCCGAGAAACGGCATGAGGAAAGCATGCTGGCCTTACACCAGCAAGGGGAAGCCTTGCGGACGCTGATCGAACGGACCGCACCACGGTAAGCGAGCACCACCCCGGCAGCCGCCGGTGAGTGAGACGCCATGAAATTCCCCCCTATCGACCCGAGGCGAGCCGCCACCTATCCGCTCAGTCAACGCAGCAGCAAAGTTGCCGCGCAGGGCCTGGGCACGCCGTGGCGGGTGGGTGGCAGCCTGAGAGAGTTTCTGCACTCTCTGCCCCGTATTCTGGCCGCTCCCGACCTGGCAGAGGTCGCCAGCCGTATCGCCACCGCGGTCCGGTCCGGGCGGCCCGTTGTCCTGGGCATGGGCGCCCATCCGCTCAAAGTCGGCCTGTCCCCGCTGATTATCGACCTCCTGGAGCGCGGCATTATTGCCGCGGTTGCGCTGAACGGGGCCGGTATTATCCACGACTTTGAACTGGCCTATCAGGGGGCGACCTCCGAAGACGTCGCCGCCAGCCTGGATACGGGCCGGTTCGGCATGGCACAGGAAACCGGGGAATTTCTGAACGCCGCCATGCAAACCGGGGTGATACAGCAGGGGGTCGGGATTGGCCGGGCCGTGGGAGACCGTATCCTCGCCGAACAGTTGCCCCACGCCGCGCTGAGCGTGCTGGCCGCGTGTGCCCGGCTGGAGGTGCCCGCCTGCGTGCACGTCGCGATCGGAACGGATATCATCCATATGCACCCCAGCGTGGACGGTCGGGCCATCGGGGAGGGCAGCCTGCGCGACTTTCACCTGCTGACCTCGGTGGTCGCCCAGCTGGAGGGCGGGGTGTTTCTCAATCTGGGTTCCGCGGTGATCATTCCCGAGGTGTTCCTGAAAGCGCTCTCGCTGGCGCGGAATCTCGGCCATCCGGTGCGGACACTGACCACGGTCGACCTTGATTTCATCCGGCACTATCGACCGACGGTCAACGTGGTCCACCGCCCCACCCAACAGGGCGGGCGCGGCTTTCAGCTCACCGGCCACCACGAAATCCTCTTCCCGCTGCTGTGCGCCGCAGTTCTGGAAGAACTGGGCAGCGACGCGCCGGACATCTCGTAATATTTACCCCCTCACCCTGGCCCTCTCCCTCCAGGGGAGAGGGAATGTATATCGTAGGGGCAACCCCCTGTGGTTGCCCGGCCTTCGCCTCCTGGTAGGGGCGACCGGCCGGTCGCCCCTACTGCGGTCTCCCCTTTCTCCTGACAGGCGTAGCCGCCTCATGCCCATTTTCGGTAATGCCTGATTGAAAGTGACAATCGACGTTCAGGTTCATAAAATCCCTATGGACAGGAACAAGATGGTCTAATGCCTCTTGCGCCTGTTCGACCGAACAGCCTTGTTCGATAGTCCTCCCGTACCTCCTCCCCCCCTCCAGCTGACTAAGATTTGGGTTATATAATTGTCCTGTGATAGCCCAGCGGGTGAGGGTTCCTCAAAACGCCGGGCTGCTGTACGTCCGGTCGAAGTGGTATACAATCGTACCGTCTTCGGCCCGACTGGACGCACTATGAAGTTCATGCTGTTTTTACTGCCCTCAATCCCGGCCACGCTGGAGGAGCGTAAGACCTTACGGCCGATCGCCGCGCATTCGGACCGCTGGCAGGCCATGTTTGAGGAGGTGGTCGAGCTGGCCCAGTTTGCCGAAGAGCTGGGCTTTGACGCGGTCGCCTTCCCGGAGCACCACCTGCACAGCGAAGGCTTCGAGATGGGCGCTCCGCCCGAGTTTCTGCTGTACGTGGCCATGCAGACCAAGCGGATACAGGTCGGCCCCATCGGCTATGTGCTGCCCGGTTGGGACCCGCTGCGCCTGGCGGTGACAACGGCCTGGCTGGACCAGCTGACCCAGGGCCGCTCTTTTGTCGGCTTTGCCCGCGGCTACCAGCAGCGCTGGCTGAACCAGATGGCGCAGAAGGTGCATATTTCCGCCACGACCAGCGACCAGTCCGGCCTGGATGAGACCAATCGGCGTGCCTTTGAGGAGGTCTACCATATTCTCAAGCTGGCCTGGTCGGACGAGCCGTTCCGCTTTCAGGGCGAATTTTATGAATACCCCTACCCGTACGAGAGCGGCACGCCCTGGCCGCCCGCGCCGTGGACCCGGCAATACGGCACGCCGGGAGAGCTGGACGACCAGGGCAACGTTCACCGCCTCACCGTCGTGCCCAAGTCCTACCAAAAACCCCATCCCCCGCTGTTTCAGGCGTTTTCGGTCAGCGAGTCCACCATCCGCTGGTGCGCCCGAGAAGGGGTCATCCCCATGATTCTCCTGTCGCGCCACGAACAGGTTCGCCAGCTCGCCCAAATCTATGCCGAAGAGGCCGGCCGAGCCGGTCGCTGGTTGCCGCTGGGGTCGAACATCGGCGTTCTGCGCCAGATATATTTTGCCGATACCGTTCCGCAGGCCGTGCGTCTGGCGGAAGAGGGACTGGTCGGGGTAGGATATAAACGCTTCTGGGGGCATTTTGGTTTTTGGGAAGCGTTTCGTTTTCCCGAGGATGAACTCGAATATCCGAGCGGGCAGCAACGTCTGCCTCTACAGGAATGGACAGTTGAGCGTATGATACGGGCGAATTATCTGTATGCCGGGCCGGTGGACGATGTGGTGCGCGGCATAGACGCCCTGGCCGACGCGGCCAACCCGGAATGGTTTGCGTGGCTGTTTGACCAGGGCCTCCTCCCCCGCGCAGAGCTGAGAAAACAACTCGAACTCTTCGGCAAGCACATCCTGCCCCGCTACCGCTAATGCCCCAGACCCAAACGACCCAACAGACCCCATAGACCCAAACGACCCAACAGACCCCATAGACCCAAACGACCCAACAGACCCCATAGACCCAAACGACCCAACAGACCTCATAGATCCAAACGACCCAACAGACTCCATAGACTCAACAGACCCAACAGACTCCATAGACCCAAACGACTCAACAGACCTCATAGACCCAAACGACCCAACAGACCCAAACGACAGACTCAAAAAATGCCGCAGTTCCAATACCAGGCAACCACACCGCAGGGACAACTGATTGAAGGCGTCAGAGAGGCCGCAGAGGAGCGTGCGGTCGTGGCCTGGCTCCACACCCAGGGCTATATCCCCCTCAACGTCGCGCCCCCACACGACCGGCAGGCAAAAACCGTACGCAATTGGAATCTGTCTCTGCCGGCTGTCCCCTGGCGTGGTCGGGTCACGCAGCGTGACGTCCTGCTCCTGACCCGTGAGCTGTCAACCATGCTTGCGGCAGGCTTACCCCTGGACCGGGCGCTGTCAGTCCTGGTCGGGCTGACGTCAAAACCGGCCCTCAGCCAGGTGGTGGCTGAGGTGCTGAAGACCGTGCAGCAGGGCCAATCGCTGGCCGATGCCTTAGCCGAGTACCCGACCATCTTTCCACCCTTGTATCTGAACATGGCCCGGGCCGGAGAGGTCGGTGGCTTTCTGGAGACGGCGCTGCAACGCCTGACGGAATATCTTGAGCGCGCCCAGGAGGTCCAGGAGGAGGTGAAGTCGGCGCTGACCTATCCGGTCCTGCTCGTCCTCTTTGGCGCCGGGGCGATAGTCTTCATGTTCATCTTCATTCTGCCGCGCTTTGCCGGCTTGTTTGCCGACAGCGGCCAGGCCCTCCCGGCGTCAACCCGGTTCATGCTGGCGACCAGTGAGGTGTTGCGTTCCTCCTGGTGGGGTTTCCTCCTGGCCGGGGCCGGCGGCGTGTTTGGCTGGCAGCGCTACGTGGCCACCCCCCAGGGTCGCCTGGCCTGGGACGGCTTCTGCCTCCGCCTCCCCCTGTTCGGCTCCTTGCTCCAAAAACGCGAGGTGGGCCGTTTTTCCCGCACCCTCAGCACCCTGCTCAGCAGCGGGGTGCCGCTGCTCCAGGCGCTGGAGGTGGTGGAGGCCGTCGTCGGGAACAGCGTCATCCGTCAGGCCGTCAAGGAAGTCCGCACCGGTGTCCGGGAAGGGCAGGGGCTGGCCGCCCCGCTCGGCCGCACCGGCGCCTTTCCGCCGCTGGCGCTGCAAATGATCGGGGTGGGCGAGGAAACCGGCCGACTGGATGATATGCTGAAGCAGGTGGCCGATTACTTTGAACGCGAGACGCAGCGACAGATCAGGCGGCTGACCTCGCTGGTCGAACCCATCCTGTTGCTGACGATGGGACTGGTCATCGGTTTTGTGGTGATTGCCATGCTGGTTGGTATCTTCAGTATCAACGACATGCCCCTCTGACGGACGGGCAGAAAGGAAGTGGCGTATGCGACAGACTCAACAGACCCAACCGACCCAACCGACCCCAATGTCCGGTCAGGCCGGTTTTACGCTCATCGAACTCCTGGTCGTGATGGTCATCATCGGTCTGCTGGTTGCCCTGGTCGGGCCGAACGTCATGGGCCGGGCCGAGAAAGCCAAGCCCCAGGCCGCCCGGGTGCAGATCGAGAATCTCGCCAGTGCGCTGGAGATGTTCAAACTGGACGTCGGCCGCTATCCGACCGAAGAGGAGGGCCTGGCCGTGTTACGCCAGGCGCCGTCCGGCGTGGAGCGCTGGGACGGTCCCTATCTCAGAAAGCAGGTGCCCAAGGACCCGTGGGACCGGGACTATGTCTATCGTCTGGCCGGAAAAGAATTTGAGGTGCTCTCCTACGGCGCGGACGGCGCGGACGGCGGCTCCAGTGTGGACGCCGATATTCGCAGTTCCGAATAAACGGCGTGACAGGAGAAGGTGTGATGCGAACAGGAACCCATAGGAGTGCGGGCTTCCAGCCCGCCAGCGGCCAGGATGGCCGCTCCCCCAGGCAGGGGGCGAGGAATACGCAGCACACATGCGACAACAGGAGGCTTGGGTGAAGCTTCCGCCGAGCGTGCAGCGTCTCGCCACGGTTGACTATTGTGACGGCCTCGGCATCGCCGTTGGAGCGCACGCCGTCAGCTTTGTGCACAGTACCAAGCGCTTCTTTCAGGTGGGGCTGAAAACAGCGCGGACCGTTCCCCTGCCGGAACCCGCCAAGGACCATCTGCCGGCTATCCGTCACGCCTTAACCGACTTTCTGGCCGACCTCGAAACTCTGCCCGACCAGACCATTCTGTGCCTGCCCCGGCAAGAGGCGAGTGTGAGTCGGCTGGTCGTGCCGCAAGCCGCGCGCGGCTCGCTGGAACAGGTCGTCCGCTATGAAGTCGAGCGCCTGCTGCCCTTCCGTGAGGAAGAGCTCTATTATGATTACGTGATAACGGAAGAGGGCGGGGAAGAGCGGCGGCTCGGCATCGTTATTTTTTGTTTCCCCCGTCAGACCGTCGATCCCCTGGTCCACCTCCTGGTCGAGCACAGTCTGCGCCCGCAGAGCGTCACCCTGAGCAGTGCGGCGCACACCACGACTCTCTTGGCCTGTTGCCCGGCCGAGCACCGGCAGCAGGTCCTGGCCGCTCAGGAAGACGGGAACCTGGAATTGAATTTTCTGCACGGGCGACAGCTCGTGGCCAGTCACAGCGTCCCGGTGGCGCGCGTTGCCGAGGCCGGCGCCTGGACCGATACGCTCACCCACGGTATTGCCCGGAATTTCCCCGGCAGTGCTCCGGAGGCGATTCCGGTCTTTACCTGGGACGGGCACGGGACGCTGCCCGTGAGCGTGGAGCCGGACTGGGACCTGGCCCACGCCGCCCAGGAACGGTTTCCGGTCGTCGCCGCGGACGGGGCCTTGTCCGTCGTCACCTGTTCCGCCATTGGTGCGGCCCTCCAGGCCGTGGGAGAGGGGAAAGAGGTCAATGTTCTGCCGGCTTCAAGTCGAGCGCGCCGGGAAAAAACGCTCTCTCCACTCACCCTGGTGTTTGTGAGCTGTATTGTGGTGCTGAGTCTGGTCTGGACCTTGTCCGTTGTGATCCAGGACCGCCGCGCCCTCAACCAGGTCCAGGACCAGATTCAGGCCCTGGCCCCAGCGGTGCGGCAGGTCCAGGATGACGAAGCGGTCGTGCAACGTCTGCAGAGGCAACTCCAAACCCTGCGAGCCGAGACCCGCGTCCGACTGACACCGCTCCTCGAAGATATGTCGGGGCGCATCCCCCAGGAGGTCTACCTCACGGACTTCCAGTTCAAGAACGGCAGGGTCGAACTCACGGGCGTGGCCAAGAGCGGCTCGTCCTCCGACCTGGTTGGAACTCTGGAAGCCTCGCCCTGCCTGCAGGATGTTGCGCCCAAAGCGCCTTTTAAGACCACCGGCAAGGGCGAAACCTTCACCCTGGGCGCACAGGTGAACCCATGCGGCTAAACGCACTTTGGGAGGCCTGGCAGCGCCTCTCTGCCCGAGAGCGGCTCCTCGCCGGCCTGGCCTGTGGCGCACTGCTGTTGGTGGCCCTCCGCTATGGGGTGATTGCCCCCTATCTGGCCTATACCACCCAGCTCGAAGAGCGAATTGAGCGCGACGTGCAGCGTCTGGCAAAAATGCAGCGGCAACGGGACCGCGCCGCTGAAGTCCAGCAGCGGATGCGCACCTTGGAGAAACAGTTTGCCGCGGCCTATGACCAACTCGTCCCCGGTGAAACCCCGACCCTGGCCGCGGCTCAGTTGCAGGAACGGGTCCAAACCTTTGCCGACCGGAGCGGGTTGACCCTGGTCACCACCCAGGTGCTGAGAGAGCGCTCGCTCGGGTCCTTGCGCAAGACCGCGGTCCAGATGACGTTTCGGGGCGACACACCGGCGGTTGCGGATTTTCTTGCTCGGGTGGAATATGAAGACTGGTTGCTGTCGGTATCCCGTTTGGATATCGGGACCCCCGGCCGCCGCCGCCGCCGCCGCCGGCAGACCGCCCGCCCGCCGCTGACGATTACACTTGAGGTAGAAGGCATCATGCGCGCAAGCGCGCAGGGGGGCGCGGCCCTTCAGATAGCGAAGAAAGACCAGAGGGCGAAGGGAGAGTGAGCCCAGAGTATGCGCATTCGGCGATTTTTCCATACGATCCTGGCGGTCATCGCCCTCGGCATCATCTGGCAGATGGTGAACACCTGGAGCCGGGCCATGCCCGGTGTTCAACCGGAGTCAGCGCACGCCCGGACAAAGGACCGCTCCGCTCCGGCCCTGCCGGTGCGCGTCATCCAGACCGGTCAGCGCCTAGCCCGGCAGATCACCGACAAAGACCTCTTTTCGCCGGACCGGAAGCGACCGGTCGTTGTCCAGCCAGCCGTTTCCACCGAGCCGCCCCCGCCGCCCTCGCATCTCACGCTGGTTGGTGTCCTGTTGACCCCAGGCCGGGAAGAGGCCTTTCTGGCCGACTCCTCACAGGGCAATCGCGTGACGCGGGTGCAGACGGGAGAGCAGATCGATCGCTATCGCCTCACCCATCTGACCGCCTCTGAGGCCATTATCTCTCTGGGGGATGACGCGGAAGAGGTGGTCTTGCCCCTCGCCCTGCTCAGCAGTAAAAAAGCCACGAGCCTGCCCCGGCTGACCCCCAAGAAAGCAGCCGCCGCAAAACAGGCCCGGCAGCCGGCCGAGAGCCAGCCCGCGGAGGCGGACGGCGATGACCCGGCCCGGATTCGGGAGAATATCCGGCAATTGCAGCGCCGTCTCCGCCTGATCCGACGACAGGCCGCGCGCGAACGACGGGCCAAACGAGAGCAAGAAGCAGAGCCGGCAGAGGCACAGGCCGAGGAGCCAGAGTGAGAGGCCAGAGTGAGAGGCCAGAGTGAGAGGCCAGAGTGAGAGGAATGCAGGAATCTATGCGGATACGTGCGGCGGGAATGGGACGAGTCGGGGAATGGGCATGCCTGCTCCTGTGTTTTTTCATGTTGAGCCGGCCGACTCCGGGTCGAGCGCAGGCGGCCGACGACACGCTGCCGGCCGACGACGCGCCGTTTGCCGAAGACGGGCTGTCCGACGAGGACGACCCGGCGCTGGCCGCTATGGCCGAGGCCGGCGCGGAAGAGTGCGTCCCGGTTGGTGCGGACGACCTGATTGAATTGAATTTCGAGGGAGCCGACATTCGGGAAGTCATCCAGGGGCTGGCGGCGGGGCTGTGCATCCACTACTCGATCGATCCCAGGGTGCAGGGTGCGGTCACCCTGCGGACGGCCAGCAAAATTCGTGGTCAGGACCTCTTTCCGCTGTTCCATCAGATCCTGCGTCTCAACGGCATCGCCGCGGTCAAAGCCGGCGACATCTACCATATTGCCCCGGTTGGTGAGGCCAAGACCCAGGTGCCCCTGCTGAGCGAAAGCAGCGGCCGGCGCCGCACCGCGTCCACGCAGGGCGAGTTCGTCATTGAACTGATCAAGGTCGAGCATATTGCGGCCACCGAGATGACGGAAATTCTGCAACCCTTTGTCTCGCCCGGCGGCCATGTGGTCGCCTACCCGCGGGGCAATCTGGTCATCCTGACCGACCTGGCCTCGAACGTCGAACGCCTGCGCGACCTGATCTCCGCGTTTGACACGGACACGTTTCGGACCCTCCACACCCAGGTCTACCGCATCGAACACGCCAACGTTGAGGACCTGGGCAAGGAATTGGTGAGCATCCTTCAGCCCTACGGCGTGACCGTCGAGAACGCGGAGGAGCGCGGGCTGTATATCATTCCGCTCACCCGGCTGAACGCGATTGTCGTCTTCGGCTTTAACGAGAAGGTTTTCGACCGGATTGAAAGCTGGATCAGAGTCCTGGACGTACCGCCGGAAAAGGGCGGGGGACGCGCCGTCTACGTGTACGCGGTCGAAAACGCCAAGGCCGCCGACCTGGCCGACGTGCTGGGCGATTTATACGGCGGCGGCGGGGGTGGCGGCCGCCGCCGTAGCGGGCGTGACCGGGCTGGCGGGGACAATACGAGCCAAACCGACAGAGACTCGGAGACCGGACGCGGCGGCGGACTCAGTGGACGCGGCTCACGCGGCGGCGGGGGTCGCAGCGTTCTGATTGAGCCCGTAGAGGGCGAGACGCCGCTCTTCAAGGAGGTCGTCCGCATGGTGGCCGACGAGATCTCGAACTCCCTGATTATTCTGGCCACTCCCCGCGACTACGACAAAATCCGGGAGGTGCTGGTCCGGATCGACGTAGTGCCGCGGCAGGTGCTGATTGAAGCCATCATTGCGGAGATTACGCTCACCGGCGACCTGCAATTCGGCATCGAATACGCCTTTGCCACTGGGGGGATAGAGAATATTCTGGGCACGGACGGGGAGGGCGGGACCGGCAGTGGGCTGCTCCCGGCGGGGGCCAAAAAGGCGGTGACTATCGGTCGGGACGGTATTTTTTCTCTTCTTACCGACCAGGACAATTTTATAGCGCTGATCCGGGCGGTCAACTCGCGCTCCAAGGTGAACATTCTGGCCACTCCGCACGTGATTGCCGCGGATAATCGCGAGGCGCATATCCTGATCGGGACAGAGGTGCCGATTCTGACCTCCACCCAGCAGAGCACCCTGGCGACCGCGAATATCGTGTCCAGCATCCAGTATCGGGATACCGGGACGATCCTGACCATCCTGCCCCAGGTCAACTCGGCCGGTCTGGTCAATATGGAGATTCGCCAGGAGGTCAGCGATGTCGGAGTGGCCTCGTTCGGCGACACCAACTCGCCCAGCTTTACCTCGCGCGAAACCGAGACCACGGTGGTGGTGCGCAACCGCGAATCCGTTTTGATCGGCGGCATTATCGACGAACGGATTGAGCGCACCCGCAACGGCGTGCCCCTGCTGATGGACGTGCCCGTGTTGGGCCGCCTCTTTCGGTTCGAGCAGGACAGGCGCGAGCGGACCGAACTCGTCGTCCTGATTACGCCCTACGTCATTCGCGACCGGAACGAAGCACAAACTGTGACAAAAGAGTTCACCGACCGCATCCACCGCCTGCGCAATATGATCGAAAGCGCCCGTCAGCCCGTCGCCGGCAAGCCCCCCGCCGCACAGCCCGGCACCAGCGAGCAATAGAAGCGGGTATTTTTGCTGGTCTACGGGGAGCGCTGCCCTCTTTTCTCCCCGGAGCGCGGGCATCCTGCCCGCCTGTTTATTTTCTTCTCCTGGGAGCGCAGGCATCTTGCCTGCCTGTTTTTTCTTTGCGGGCTAGAAGCCCGCACTCCCAGGGAGGAAGCCCGTACTCCTCATAATGAAGCTTGGGTCCTGTCTCCCGCGCTGCTCCATTCCCAATCCGTGGCGTGCTCACACAACCCGGCCTGTACCGGGTTATTTTCGATATACTCCACAGCCGCGATGAAGTGACGTTCGTCGCGGACCGCCCGGTCGAAATACTCCTGCATCCACACCGCCCCGCGCCGGCCCAGCCGTTTATTGGCGCGATTCGCCGTATGCGACTTCCACGAATGGATGATTGAGGAAAGCGTATGGTGCCCGAGCGGCGTGACCAGAACGTGCACATGGTTGGGCATCACGCACCAGGCATGAAGATGATAGCGTTCCCCGTCGAAGTGCTTGAGGGCATCTACCATCAGCCGGGCCACGTCCGGGTTTGCCAGCAAACACGCGCCATAACCGTTATCGAGCGCAGTCTCGATGCGCCGGCGTCGCTGTGAGCGCCGTTTGGCTTCAGGCAAACGTGCCAACTCTGATGCCCAGGTGGCTCGCAATGCAGCCGGAAGGCTGTCGTACAGACGAAAGGTGAGAGTCTGGGGAACGGCCCCGCCCTCGAAGTGTGGCAGATAGCCGCGCGAGTGCCATTTCGGCCCTGGGGAGCGTATATCCTCTTCTATCCGCTTGGTCATTCTATCCGCTTCCTCCTTTCCCCCTGGGAGCGCCGCCATCCGGCCCGCCCGTGTACTTCTTCCCCCCTGGGCGCGCGGCCATCTTGCCCGCTTCTTCTTCCCCCCTGGGAGCGCGGGCATCTTGCCCGCTTCTTCTTTTCTCTGCGGGCTGGAAGCCCGCACTCCCAGGGAAGGCATCTTGGCCGCCTGATTATTCTCTTCCCCTGGGAGTGCGGCCATCTTGGCCGCAGTTTTTTCTTCTTTCCCCTGGGAGCGCGGCCATCTTGGCCGCAGTTTTTTCTTCTTTCCCCTGAGAGCGCGGCCATCTTGGCCGCAGTTTTTTCTTCTTTCCCCTGGGAGCGCGGCCATCTTGGCCGCAGTTTTCTCCTTTGCGCTCTGGAAGCCCCCCTCCCAGGAAAGGAGTCCCGCCCTCCCAGCCGTCCGCTTGACAACCGAAACCGGCTTTGAACTAATACCACATATGGCCGCAACCGAAGACAAAATAAACGCTTCCCTGTTGACCCGCATCACCGTGCGCCCGGATGTCTTTGGCGGCAAACCTATTGTTCGGGATATGCGCATTTCGGTAGAACTCGTCCTGAGTTTGTTGGCACAGGGAGTGACACCAGCGGCTATTCTGGAGGATTACCCCGATCTGGAAGCGGATGACATTCGCGCGTGTATCGCCTACGCGCATGCGGTCATCGCCAAGGATACCCTGTCTGCCGTATCGGTAGCGGAGTCGTGAAGTTTCTTATCGATCGGTGCGCCGGCCGCCGTCTAGCAGACTGGACGTGCCGGCGACGCGACGTATTGTCTTTATGGCTGAAGTGCTTGAGCGACATCGGCAGGCGCTGGAAAGACAGGCGGTCGTGACGGTCCGTGGTGGACGGGTTCGCGCTTCCCAGCCTCCGCCGTCATAGGGCCATAGATTGCCCGCCTGTATACTTTCTCCCCGGAGTGCGGGCATCTTGGCCGCGTGTTTTCCTTCTTTCCTCCTGGGCGCGCGGCCATCTTGGCCGCAGTTTTCTCTTTTGCGGGCTGGAAGCCCGCACTCCCAGGGGAGGAAACCCACCCCTCCAAGGAGGGGATGGGGAAGGGGAGCGGGCGGACAATGCCCCCGCGAGCTGAACTTTTCGTGACCCAGGCTGGTGTTTTCATAGGCCGGGGTGGCCTGTTGATACGCGATGGTGGCGGCTTCACACGCTGACACACCACCGCGCTTTCCGTTCCTCAGCCGGGCAGGTTGTCACCCCCCACGCCCGTGAAGGGGCGCGGGGGGGGGGGTAAGGCGAGGGTTATTTCTCGTAGCCGGGGAAGTTCGTACGAAAGTGGTCGTTTGCCTGCTTGATGTGCGAGAATATAAAGCCGTCTGGAGCATCGGCGGTCACGTCAGCCACGTAGGTGTATTCCCTGCAGTCGGTTACTGCATCTGCGTCGTCAGAGTTCTCTTTGAGTTCTACCGCCTCCACTCGCACCGAGCTCTCTGTGCCGCTCCGGTAACAATGACCTTTCCCGCTATTAATGTCCGAAGCGGTGGTGCGCCGGAACGAATGGCATCTATTGTTGAGGTCGTCAAGTACTGCGGTCGCTTCAGTACCAGTAACAAGAGTCATAGCTGTGTCAGTGCTGACGTAACAACCGTCATCGACCGCTGCCCGCCTCGGTAATGTCAGGTTCAGCACCCCGCGCCCGGAACACCCCAGCCCAGTCGGGTTAATCACACTCACCTTGCCGTCGATGTCAATTCGGTTGAGTTGGCTGGCCGTCAGTTGCGGCTCAGTGCCATCCTCGCACACAATGCTGAAGTCACCCGCTTGCACATCCCGGCCGTCCAGGGGCGCGGTGTCCAGCCACAGATAGATGTTTGAGACGGACCTGTTGGAGCTTTCCACATCGAAGCGGGCACCGATCGTAGGGGGAGGGTCAGCGTTGACAGCCAGCCCAGGACAGCCATCCGTACCCGTACAAACGAGGCTCACACCGGGAGCGCCGGCCACCGCATCAATCTTCGGAAGCCGCGTCCTTCTCGGGACAAAGGTGTGGGTGAATGGATCGTTACAGCCGTTCTTAGCGTCGTTCAATTGAAGATGAACAGGAGTCCGGTTCTCGTCAGTATTCGAATAACAATATGCCTGACCGGCCGGGACAAAGGTATTGGTATCAGCCTCACAGCCATTCCCAGCGGGGTTCACGTCAGTTGGGGCAGGATCCCCAGCATTATTCCCAGCGGTTACATAACAGGTTGCCGTTTGCGGGTCCCTTGCCGGCCGCTCCGTGAAGGCGTCTACACTCGCTGCCCATACCCCCTCGGTAATCGGAATCTCCGTCGCAAAAAAGCCACTGCCAATATCTTGCATAATCGCCCATGCGACCATGACATCCTTGTCTGCTGGAGCAGAATCCGTAGCCACAGTCCCAGTGAGCGCGCAATCACTCGTTGACCCCCCATAGGCCAACGTCACAAATCCTCTGTCGGAAATGCCATCTTCCGCCTTCGAAAGGTATATTCCCTGGGCGGTATCCTGTGCTGTGGGTTGGGCGGATTGAAGGACAACGAACCCGAACTCATCCTCTCTCAGACAGATATCCGACCGCGCTTCCAGAGCGCCGTCGTCGCCACTATACACGGCAACGTTAATGACCGAGAATGCTACAGCCGGAGGGGTCGCAACATGCTGCACGCCGATGAGAGTGGCTAGATTACCGCTGACTTCATAGTACGGGACCAGCAGCGCGTCCTCCGCATCTAGTAGCGCCGCAGATGCACTCCCGACCCAGCAGCCCAGTGTCAGCGCCAGTGTAAAAATATTAACCCTCTTCATCGTGCCACTCCTTTCTCTCCTCGTCCTTATGCGTCCTTCTGTACGCTTCCTCTGACGTATCCGCAAGGGTAATGAAACCGTAATGTCTCTATTTTACCCTTCCCAGTGTGACAGGTCTATCCCGACGGGGTGTGGGCCTCTCTCTTATGCCGCGCATCGGGAGCGGCGCATTTCCGGAGAATTCATCCTGGGTCTGTTAGCACAGGGAGTGACATGAGCTTTTCATCCCCTCTCGGGAGGGGTGGCCCGCAGAGCCTGCCCCGTACTTGATACGGGGGCCGGGGTGGGTTCCTGGAATGCCGGTCCTCCCAGTAGAGGAAGCCCGCCTCCTAATTGCGATATTCTCTTCCCCCCTGGGAGCGTGGCCATCTTGGCCGCTTATTCTTTTCTTTGCGGGCTGGAAGCCCGCACTCCCAGGGAAGGCATCGTTTTGCCTCCTCCAGCGCGGCTTTTACGGCGCGACCCTTATCCCCCTCAATCCCCCTTAGCCTTTCCCTGGGCGCTTAAACCCCTACTAACCCCAGGCCCACGTTGCGTGGGCTGTGAGCCCAGCGGCGCCTGAGCGGAGTAAACTAACCCCAGGCCCACGTTGCGTGGGCTGTGAGCCCAGCGGCGCTTGAGCGATGTAAATCAGCCAACTTGACAACCGAAACCGGGTTTGAACTAATACGACATATGGCCGCCGCCGAAGACAAGAGCTGGGAATACACGTTAGGCCGCATTGACGAGCGGACCGAGAACCTGGAGAAGCGGGTGGATGAACGGTTCGAGGGTCTGGAACGCCGGATGGATGAACGGTTCGAGGGTGTGGATGAACGGTTCGAGAGCCTGGAACGCCGGGTGGATGAACGGTTCGAGGGTCTGGAACGCCGGATGGATAAACGGTTCGAGGGTGTGGATAAACAGTTCGAGGGTGTGGAACAGCGTCTTGAACGTGTGGAGTTTGATGTGAAGGGTATTCAGAAGACGATTGACGAGAAGATGCTCAACAAGACCACCTTCTTCACGTTTATGAGTATTGTCGCCGGTCTCCTGGCCGCGATGATTGCGCTGAAGTAGCTGCTGTGAAACACACCTGCTCAAGCCGTCTCCACTTGACACTTTTTTTCAGAATCAACTATAGTGTGGAGTAACGGAAAACCTTACGGGAGCGGGAAGTAAGCACGTGCTGATGAAGGGGTCTGGACGTAATCAATTCGCCATACGCGTAGCGGTGGGAGGGGTGGTGCTCGTGGCCCTGGTGGCCCTTCTTTTCCAGCAGCAGGCCCAGCCGCTCGAACAACGGGTGGCGGCGTTCTGGGAGGCCCGGATTCAGGACGACGACCTGGCTGCCTATGAATACGAAGCCTATGCGCACACCGGCAAGATGACCCCGACGCAATACCTCAGAAGACGCTCCCCATTGATGAAATACACCGAGTACTCTATTAACAAACTCCAGGAACACGAGAACGAAGCTCAGGTCAGAGTCGTCATCAAATATCAACTCACGGTTCCCGGCATGACCGAACTGTCATTAGACTCTGTTGTGAAGGAACGCTGGGTCCGTCTTGACAACGGACAGTGGTACAGGGATAACGGGAAGGACACGCAACCAAAGCCCAGCCGGGCGGCAGCCAAACAGGGCTGAGATTCGGCTTGACAGGGAAAACGATATCCATTATGGTTCGCCACGTTTGCTTTATACAGGGCGGAACACGAAGAGGAATAGAGGCCAGAGCTGGACCGCGGAAGACCGAAAACTGTACGAGGAGGTATGATGCAAACACTGCGCAAACACCAGAGTAAACGAACTGGCGAACCAATGAACACAGCAAATAAAAATAGAAGGACAAGGGAAGAAAGGAGCAACACGATGGAGAGAAAGAAATTTTGTGCGGGCCTGATAGCTGTTGCCATGGGCCTCGCATTTTCATTTGGCAGTGCGTCGGCCTATGAACAGGGCGACTTTGCCGACGGGGCTACCGAGGGGAAGCTGATTCCGTATTACATGGCCGGCGAGAACATGGCCACCATCATCGGGGTGGACAACCAAGCCAGTGCGGCTGATGCTGATGTTACGGCCGGCAGAGTCAATATCATTGAAGTCGCAGCTTTCGACGAGACAGGGACTATGCAGGCCTCCGGCGAGCTATGCCTGGCGGGCAATCAGTTTGGGTATGCCGTGCTCCAGGAAGAGGCTATGGATGATGGAGGAACACGGGTCGGACTGCTGGTGGGAGTTGGAGATGAGACGGCTAGTATATACGGGCTACCAGGAAGCGAGACGACGACCGGGGCCCCTGACCGGGCTGGCTCGGACGAGACCAGGGAGCCGGGCGAGGGCACTATGATAGCGGCAGAAGGGTATGTGGTAGTGCGTGACCTGGGGACCTATACGACTGATGCCGATCAGGATGAGGACGATACTAATACTGCAAATGACGGGTGCGATTCGACGGGTGCTATCACTGCTCCTGCCGATACCAGCGTAAAGTTTGCGACCTGGGCGATTCTCCAGGATGTTGGGGAAGGCAGCTTTTTCGGCACGGAGATTCCAACCGCCACGGTAAATGCTGAGGCACCAACGCCCGACGCCGATACGCCCGACTCGGATGGGATCGATTGCTCTACTATTGCTGAGTGCCCTGGGTTGATAGCAGCAGCCCAGGTGGTGACGGCTCGGTTTGATACGGACATGGCGAACGATTCTGCCAGTACGATCTACGTGTGGTTGGACACTGCAGTCGCACCAACTTATGATGCTAGCACAGGCGAGGAGACCACCACCCCACGCGAACTCGCTGCAATGGTGTACTGTGAAGGAGCAGATGCAGCGTCTATGGATCTTACCTTAATGAACAATATCAACGTGGTAGACGCAAGCACACTGGGCTGTGATGCCCGAGGCGTCGTACAGATTACGCTGCCTGCTTCTACCGTTGCTGACGCCGGACTCGTATGGTCGCATATCGCTCAGATGGGTGGCGGCTTCCGCATGAACTTTGCGGGGTACGAAGCAGCACCATAACCGTCAGCGACGGATAACAGTCGGATAGCAGGAGGCAAGGGTTTCGGCCCTTGCCTCTTTTTTTTTGTGCGCAATCGATACGCCGCATATCTTCCTACCCCCTCTTTGTGCCGCGCAGCGGCGGGGTGGGTTTCGTCGTCCCGCACCCTTGAATGTGCAGCCGGAAGATGATTCTGTGTAAGGGCATTCGAGATGGACGAGAAAGAGGCAACCATGGACAAGGAGAAATCGAACCCGAATCGCGGACTGCACGCGCAGGGCCACCAAGGAGTGGCCGACGTGAGTGAGCTGTCCACATCGAAGCAGCCTGACGAGTCAAGAATCCCCAATGCCGAGAGTCTGGCCGCTATCCGGCAGGCGCGAACAAAGAAGGACCTGCTGAGTTACAACAGCGTGGATGAACTGATGGCCGACCTCTTTGACGATGAATAAGCTGCATCTCACGACGCAGTTCAAAAAGGATGTCAAAAAGGCCAAGAGACGCGGAAAGGATACGGCCAAGCTGCAAGAGGTCATCGAGAAAATTGCGACGGAAACGCCGCTTGACCCGCGTCATAAGCCTCACCGTTTGGCCGGACAATGGGCACCGTCATGGGAATGTCATGTCGAGCCTGACTGGCTTCTTATCTGAGATGACGAGGACCCGGAAGAAATCATATTCCTGCGGACCGGGACCCATTCAGACCTTTTCAAAAAATGATTATCGACATCGCGGCTTTTTTTATATTGGGAGCGCGGCCATCTTGGCCGCTGTTTTTTCTTTTGCGGGCTGGAAGCCCGCACTCCCAGGGAGCTTGCTTCATCGTTTTGCCTTCTCCATCGTGGCCTTTAGCGCTTTCTCCTGATGGGGAGAACCCACCCCGGCCCTTTGGGCCACCCCTCCAAGGAGGGGATAGGAGATCGGGAGTGGTTCACAGGAGATCGGGAGTTTTGCGTTTTGCCTGGTGAGTTGGTAGGCTGGGTGCCCTATGGCGAGCGCAACGTTTGACACCTTACACGCGGCCAAGGCGCTGACCGCGGCGGGCTTTGAAGCGCAACAGGCCGAGGCAATCACAGACACGATTCGAGAGGCGTTCACCGAAAGTGTCGCCACCAAGGCCGACATCGCTGAGGTGAAGGCGGAGATAGCCGACCTGAGAGCCGCAGTGAAGGCGGACATCGCGGGCTTATACAAGCAACTCTGGCTGGTAGCGCTGGGTATTGTGACGGCCATCGCGGCGATTGTGAAACTGTTGTAAGGGAAAGGCTATGGCGAGCGCAACGTTTGATACCTTACACGCGGCCAAGGCGCTGACCGCGGCGGGCTTTGAAGCGCAACAGGCCGAGGCGATCACAGACACGATTCGAGAGGCGTTCACCGAAAGTGTCGCCACCAAGGCCGACATCGCCGGCCTGGAAGCAGCCGTGACCGCCGAGATCGTCGAAGTGAAGGCCGAGATCGTCGAAGTGAAGGCCGAGTTGAAGACGGACATCGCCGAGGTGAGGGCGGAGATAGCCGCCCTGGAGACGCGAGTGGTGGAGCGTTTTGAGGCGTTATACAAGCAACTCTGGCTGGTAGCGCTGGGCATCGTGACGGCCATCGCGGCGATTGTGAAACTGTTGTAGATGTCGGTCGTGTCTCGCTCTGCCGTATCCCCCTCACCCCGACCCTCTCCCTCCGGGGGAGAGGGAGCCAGTAGCCCTTCGTCAGACTGGGTTATCCGCACGCAGAATCTGGGGAAATGCTATAAGCTGTACGCTCGCCCGCTCGACCGGCTCAAAGAGCTGTTTGTGTCGTCCCGCCGCTATCATCAGGACTTCTGGGCCTTGCGGGAGGTCGGCCTGCATCTGGAAGCCGGCCAGTCGTGTGGCATTATCGGGCGCAACGGCTCGGGCAAATCCACCCTGCTCAAGCTCATCTCCGGCGTGACCCGGCCCTCGTGCGGTACCGTCCAAGTATCCGGCCGGGTGGGCGCACTCTTGGAACTGGGTACGGGCTTCCACCCGGAATACACCGGGCGGGAGAATATCTATTTTTCCGCGGCCATGCTGGGCCTGGAGGGCGCGGAAACCGAGGCCCTGGTCCCGGAGATTATCGCCTTTGCCGAGCTGGACGACTTTATCGACCAGCCGGTCAAAACCTATTCCTCGGGCATGTATATGCGCCTGGGCTTTGCCGTGGCCTCCACCATCCGGCCCGATATCCTGATTACGGACGAGGTGCTGGCGGTCGGCGACGAGGCGTTTCAGAAGAAGTGCATTCGCCGTATGGAGGCGTTTCTGGGCCGGGGGAAAACGCTCCTGTTCTGCTCCCACAGCATGTACCACGTCCGGAAGCTGTGCCAGAAAGCCCTGTGGCTCGACCACGGCCGGGTCCGCGCCTGGGGGGGCGCGGCCGAGGTGACGCTGGCGTTTGAGGACTATCTGCGCGAGCTGGAAGCCCAGGAAGAACGGCAGGCCGAGGCGCCGCCCGTGGCCGCCGCGGTCCGGCCCAGCCGCCTGCGTCAGGTCCGCCTGCTGGACACCGACGACCGCGAAACCGACGTGTTTGACCTGGGCGATACTGCCCGACTCGAAATGATCGCCGAGGTGCCCGACGGCCAGCCGCCCGTCTTTGCGGTCGGCCATGTGCGGCGGAACGATCAGTTCGGTGTGTATGGTATCTTCAGCGACATGGACCAGGTTGAACCCCAGCGGGTGGACACTCACACCTTTCGGATCGGGTATGAGGTCAGCCTCAGCCTGCTGCCCGGCAACTACACCTTTCGGACCCACGTTCTTGACCCGTCCGGCCTGCGCATGTTTGATACCGTGGAAAAGGATTTTTCGGTGCGGGGCGAGAGCCGCGAGCTGGGCGTGTGCCGTTTGCCGCACCGCTGGACGTGATGAATCCATCCCCCCTGGGAGTGCGGGCTTCCAGCCCGCAAAGGCCAGACGGCCAAGATGGCCGCGCTCCCAGGAGAAGAGAAGGACGATGAAAGAAGGCATCCGGTACGTCAAGATGGTTGACTGGTCTGACGAAGACCAGTGCTTTGTCGGGAGCTGGACGTGATGAATCAATAGGAGTGCGGGCTTCCCCCCCCTGGGAGTGCGGGCTTCCAGCCCGCAAAAGCCAGGCGGGCAAGATGGCCGCGCGCCCAGGAGAAGAGAAGGACGATGAAAGAAGGCACCCGGTACGTCAAGATGGTTGACTGGTCTGACGAAGATCAGTGCTTTGTCGGGAGCTGGACGTGATGAATCCATCCCCCCTGGGAGTGCGGGCTTCCAGCCCGCAAAGGCCAGGCGGCCAAGATGGCCGCGCTCCCAGGAGAAGAGAAGGACGATGAAAGAAGGCATCCGGTACGTCAAGATGGTTGACTGGTCTGACGAAGACCAGTGCTTTGTCGGGAGCTGGACGTGATGAATCCATCCTCCCTGGGAGTGCGGGCTTCCAGCCCGCAAAGGCCAGGCGGCCAAGAGGGCCGCGCGCCCAGGAGAAGAGAAGGACGATGAAAGAAGGCATCCGGTACGTCAAGATGGTTGACTGGTCTGACGAAGATCAGTGCTTTGTCGGGAGCTGGACGTGATGAATCAATAGGAGTCCGGGCTTCCCCTCCCTGGGAGTGCGGGCTTCCAGCCCGCAAAGGCCAGGCGGCCAAGAGGGCCGCGCGCCCAGGAGAAGAGAAGGACGATGAAAGAAGGCACCCGGTACGTCAAGATGGTTGACTGGTCTGACGAAGATCAGTGCTTTGTCGGGAGCTGGACGTGATGAATCAATAGGAGTGCGGGCTTCCCCCCCCTGGGAGTGCGGGCTTCCAGCCCGCAAAGGCCAGGCGGCCAAGATGCCCGCGCTCCCAGGAGAAAGAACCAGGCGGGCAAGATGCCCGCGCTCCCAGGAGAAAGAACCAGGCGGGCAAGAGGGCCGCGCTCCCAGGAGAAAGAGCCAGGCGGGCAAGAGGGCCGCGCTCCCAGGATGTAAGGAGATGCAGGAAAGTCTGTAACGTATGCTGACCACCCTGACGACGCATCGCTATCTCCTGGCGACCATGGTCCGGCGCGAGATCGGCGCCCGCTTCGCCGGCACGAGTCTGGGCGGCCTGTGGTCCTTGATCCAGCCGGCCATCCTGTTAGGTCTGTACACCATGGTGTTCTCGGTGATTTACCGGGTGGGCGAGATTGAGGGCGGGCACGGTTTTGCCGAGTTTGTGTTCTGCGGTCTGTGGCCGTGGCTGGCGTTTCAGGAAGCCTGTTTGCGCTCGGTGACCGCCATCACCAACAACGCCAATATGGTCAAGAGGTTGCAGTTTCCGTCGGAACTGCTGGTCGTGGCAGTGGTGCTGGCCAGCTTTCTGGTGCAGGGTGTCGGCTTTCTGTTGTTCCTGGTCGGGCTGATGCTGTGGAAAGGCACGTTCATCGGCGGGGTGGGGCTGTTGCTGTGCCTGCCCCTGGGTCTGGCGCTGTTCCTGGCGATTGGGCTGGGCATGCTGCTCGCCTGTGGCAACGTCTTCTTTCGGGATGTCGAACAGCTCGCCACCGCGGGTTTTCTGGTGTGGTTTTTCCTGACCCCGATTCTGTATCCGGCCAGCCTCATTCCGGAAGCCGTCGGCGTGCTGTTTCTCCTGAACCCGATGGTGGCGATTACCGATGCCTACCGCTCAATTATTCTGTCGGGTAGCCTGCACCTGGGTGGTGCGCTGGTGTATAGCGGCTGCTGTGGGGTCGGGCTCTTTTGGTTCGGCCGGTATGCCTTCCAGCGCTGCCGGGGATTTTTTGCCGATTATCTGTAACCGGAGCGAGGGGTCCGATGCGTGAGAATATCAGAGTGTGCGTCCAGGCCGTCGCCGAGATGCTGACCATACCCCAGCCTGTCGTCGAGATTGGTGCTCTTCAGGTTGAAGGGCAGTTGGACTCGGCCGACCTGCGCCCGCTGTTTGCCGACAGCGACTACACCGGCTGTGATATGCGGCCCGGACCGGGAGTAGACCGGATAGAAGATGTCCACCAGCTCTCGTTTGCCACCGCCACGGTCGGAACCGTCCTGCTGCTGGAAACCCTGGAGCACGTCAAAAATCCGATCCAGGCGCTGGCCGAGGTATTTCGGGTGCTGCGGCCCGGCGGTCTGGTCGTGATCAGCTCGGTGATGGACTTTCCCGTCCATGAATTCCCGGCCGATTACTGGCGCTTTGCCCCGCAGGGATTTGAGCTGCTGTTAGAGCGCTTTGCCCCGCACCGGGTGTATATCCAGGGTCTGCCGCTGTTTCCCCACTCTCTGGTCGGAGTGGGGATCAAGCCCGGAGCGGCGGAAACCGCTGCGGGGCACACTCGGCAGGCCGAGTTGGACCGGCTTGACCACCGCGTACGGACGATTTCGGGCACCTTGATGCGGGAAATTTCTCCTCGGCTTGGACCGGACCCGTTTCGGCTCCTGGGTGAGGAGCTGAGTGCGGAAGAACAAACCCGGTATTCAGTCCCCATGCTGCATCTGGCGTATGATCGCCTGTTGCAAAAGGATGAGGAAATAGCCCGGCTCCAATACGAGTTGAAACGTGTGCAAGAGGCTTACGTGCGGGAAAAAGGCGAAGCGTGAGGGGCGTAAGGGCGACATGCTTTCTCTACTGCCCGAACATGAACAACAGGCCATGATCGACGAGGGGGCGGCCCACGGTCCCTTCTGACGTTCAACCCGAACAGGAGATGAGAAAAACGTTGTGGCCGCTCTCTTCGACTACGCCGATTATGAATTCAAGCTGCGCGACCGGCAGTTGATTCGTGATGGGCTTGCCGCTCATGTCGCCCACTTCCGGGACTGTGGCAAGGTGCTGGACCTGGCCTGTGGTTCGGGCATTTTCCTTGAGTTGCTGGCCGAAGCGGGGATTCCCGCGCTGGGCGTGGAGCGCAACCCGGCGGTGGTGGCCTGGGTGCGCCAACACGGCTGGGACGTTGTGGAACAGGATGTTTTCGCCTTTCTGGAGCAGACGACTGAGACCTATGACGGGGTCTTTTGCTCGCATTTTTTGGAGCATCTGCCCTTTGAGCAGGTTCTGCATTTTTTTGAATTGCTCGCACCTCGCGTCAGCGCGGCGGGAACCGTCGTGCTTGTCGTGCCCAATCCCGAGTCGATTCGGATGCATCTGTTCGGATTTTGGCGCGACCCTGAGCATGTCCGCTTCTATCACCCTGAGCTGCTTGAAGCGATCTGCCGGTACGCTGGATTGCAGGTGGTGTCCACCAACCGCGCAGAGATCCCCTTCGCCTTTGATCCGCTCTCATTCTCGCCCAAAGCGGAAACCGGCGTGTACCGAACCGACCCGCAGCGAGGGTGGCTGAAAGACCGGGCGCGATCCGCCTATTTTCGGTTCCTGCGGCTGTTGCGGATCACTCCCGCCGCCGACCTGGTGACTGTGGAGAACCGCCTCCGCCGGCAGATGCACGCGCAGCAGGACGCCGTGGCTGTCTGGGCCGAGAAAATGCATACGGCCTTTAACCATATGTGGGCGTGGCCCGACAATGCTGTTATTGTTTGCCGCAAGACAGATGCCGTACCGTCCGACACAGGGCCGAGGGGAGAAGTGCCGTCCGGACAAAGAGTCGACCCATGACCAGCCTGCCGAGTGTGTCCGTTCTGTTCGTCACGAAAAATGGTGAACGCTATCTGGACGAAGTCTTGCGGAGTGTGCGTGCCCAGCGGGGAGAATTCCGCCTGATTGAAATCCTGGCTGTCGACTCCGGCTCGCGCGACCGGACCCTGCCCATTCTTGAGTCGCACGCGGTGCGGGTCATACGGATTCCGCCCCAGGAGTTCGGCCACGGTAAAACCCGCAATCTGGCCGCGAACTACGCGCGAGGCGACTATGTGGTGTTTCTGACCCAGGATGCGACCCCGGCCAACGCCGGCTGGCTGGACGCGCTGCTGGCCCCCCTTCGAGCCGACCCATCGATCGCCGGAGCATACAGCCGCCACCTCCCCAGACCGCACTGCCACCCCATGGAATGGCGACGCATCGTTGAGGACGAGCTGTCGGGCCGGGCGGAATCCTGCCTGAACAGCAGTCAGGCCCCGGACTATGCCAATAACCCGGCCTATTTTTATTTTTTCTCGAACGTCAGTGCGGTGTTGCGACGGAGGGTGTGGCGGGAAATCCCTTTTCCCGAGGTGGAATTTGCCGAAGATCAACTCTGGGCAAAGAGTGTTCTTGAAGCCGGCTATCAGACGGTCTACCGGGCCGACTCGCTGGTGTACCATTCCCACGGTTATGGTCCCTGGATGAACCTCAGACGACATTTTGATCATGCCCAGGCGGTGGGCGATTTCCGTCAGACCCCACGTCTGTCCGGGTGGTCTTTCCTCCCAACGGCCTGGCGAGTCGCCCGCCGGGACCTGTCCTTTTGGCGCTGGCTCAAAAGACACGGGCGTTTGCGCGTGGGACTCCGCTGGGGGAGCCTGGCCCTGGCCTGGCATTTTGCGGCACTCTGGGGTATCTGGCTTGGCGAACGAAAGCATATACTGGCTCCGTCTCTGGTCCGTCGGCTTTCGCTGCAAGAGAGTATAAAACGGCAGTAAATATGCGTATTCTCCAGGTGGCGCACGGCTATCCGCCTCAGGAGTGGGGAGGGGCGGAACTGGTGACCGCGACTCTGTCCCAGGCGCTTGCGGAGCGGGGCCACAGCGTCACCGTCTTCGCACGCATGGCCGACCCCGAAGCGGAAGAGTTTTCGGTCCGACCGGATGCGGCCGATATGGGCGACGGGGTGCACGTCGTGCGTATCGTCAACAACCTCAGCCGGGTCTCGCACTTCCGCCTGGAGTATGACAATCCGTTTCTCAACGGGGCCTTCCATCAGGTATTGACCGACACCCGGCCCGACGTCGTTCATATCCAGCATGTCGGGCATCTGTCCGGCAGCCTGATCCACGTGCCGGCCCAACTCGGCTATCCGGTTGTGCTCAGCCTGCACGATTTCTTTTTCGCCTGTTACCGCATTCATCTGATAGATAACCACACCCGGCTGTGTCCGGGGCCGGACCGGGGCGAGCGCTGCGTTGCCTGCCTGCAGTCGGTGACAGGCGCGGATGAAGCCCGGCGGCGTTTTGCCTATTTTGAGCAACTCCTTCATATTCCACGGCGGGTCATTGTTCCGTCCCAATTTCTGGCCGACAGGATGCAAGAGATTTTTCCTTTTGTGGGGCCGCGCCTTCAGATCGTTGCGCCCGGAATCGTTCCCGGCCGGCAGATATTGCCGGAGAACCGCAAAGATCAGCCGCCCGGACCGCTGCGGGTGTTATACATTGGTGTGCTCCTGCCGCATAAAGGCGCGCATTTATTGCTTGAAGCAACGCGGGGATTACCGGGCGGGAGTATTGAGGTCTCCCTGTACGGGAACCGCGTGGCGGCCTGGCAGACCTATGTCGACCAATTGGAGGCCGATGCGACAGACCTGCCTGTCCGTTTTTGCGGAACCTACAGGCATGATGAATTGAGTACGATTCTGGCCCGGCACGACGTGCTGGTCGTCCCCGGTATCTGCGAGGAGACCTTTTCGCTGGTCACACGGGAGGCCCTTCAGGCCGGTCTGCCGGTCATTGCCGCCCGGCGCGGGGCCCTGCCCGAAGTCATTCGGGACGGGGTGAACGGCCTGCTGTTCGAAGCCGAGAACGCCGACGACCTGCGGCGCTGCCTGGAGCGCCTGCGAACCGATACCCGGCTGCGGGAACAGCTCACGCCAGCCGCGACGCCAATCCGGGACCCGGCGGCGTACGCCCAGGATATGGAAGCCGTGTATGAGGCCGTGCAAGGCAAGCCGAGGGAAGCAAGCCCGCGCCTCGGCCCTTTCTCTGCGGATGCGGGGAGACCGAAACTGACACCGACCCGCGCGGTCAGCGTCTGTCTGCCCACGTATAACGGTGCGGATTATATTGAAGAGGCCCTCCGCAGCATTCTGAACCAGACCTATCAGGATTTTGAACTCCTGGTTGTTGACGACGGCTCAACCGACACGACGCTCGATATTGTCCAGTCCTTCTCTGACCCGAGAATACAGCTGCACCGGAATCCGGAGCGGCTTGGTATCCCGGCCAATTGGAACCGCTGTCTTGAACTCGCCGCCGGAGAGTTCGTGTGTCTCTTTCATCAGGACGATGTCATGCTGCCCGAAAATCTGGAGCGTAAAATCCAACTGCTGAGCGCGGATGAAACCGTCGGTTTTGTCCATTCTGCGGTGGAAACGCTGGTCGAGGAGTCGGCCCCAAGCTCGTTTGCCGACTGGATTGAGGACGCGACCGAAGACATGGTCTGGGATGGGCCGGAGTATTTTCGGACCCTGCTGCTCAACGGCAACCGGGTGTGCGCGCCAACCGTCCTGGCCCGGCGTAGCGCCCTGCTCGAACAGGGGGGATTTGACCCGGACCTGGGCTTTGCCTGTGACTATGCTATGTGGCTCAGGCTGTGCTTGACGTATCGGGTTGGCTTTCTGGTGCGTCCCCTGGTCTGTTATCGCTGGCACGGCGGCAACGCCTCGCACGCCTATCAGTTCGAGCGTGGGGCGGATGAGATAACGAAAGCCGCTCGCCGTGCCCTCAAACTCTCTCAAGACCAGGGCTCGCAGTCTGAGGGTCGCGTGCTGGACGAAGCTTTTAGCACGCTGACCAAGCTCCGCCGCTGGATTAGCGAGCTGGAACGCGGCAAAGCCTGGCAGGAAGCCCAACAGGCCAGTTGGCGCAGCGTGGCCGAGACCCAAACTGCCCTCATTCAAGATCTCAAGGGCTGGATAAAGGAACTTGAAACCGGCAAAACCTGGCAGGAAGAGCAGTCTACCGCGCAGCAGGTGTGGATCGACGAGTTGGAGCAAGGGAAGGCGTGGCTGGAAGAGCAGCGAAGCAACTGGGAGAAAATTGCTCGGCAGTACGAAGAACAGACCGCGCACTGGCAGGCTCAGACACGCTACTGGCAGAAGAATTTTTGGGGCCGCTTGTGTATACGTTTGAAACTGGTCAAGCCGGTCCAGGAATTTCCGGCCAAAGTAGAAAACAATGATTGATCCCAACAGTCCCGATTACACCAACACCCCGGCCTCGGACCGGCGTCCGGTCTATGGTTATCGTCCGGTCGATCCGACCGCCCCGCCGGTCGTGACCATCGTGACGCCGTATTACAACACCGGCGCGATTTTCCACGAGACGGCACGGTCCGTCCTGCGGCAGTCTTTCCAGCAGTGGGAATGGATTATCGTCAACGACGGCTCGACCGACCCGGAAGCGCTGGATATTCTCGACTCCTACCGCAACACCGACACAAGGATTCGGGTGATTGATCACGAGGTCAATCAGGGGCCCAGCGCCGGACGGAATACGGCGTATCGGGCCGCGCGGGCAGAGTACGTCGTCCAGCTCGATACGGACAACATGCTGGAGCCGACCGCCATAGAGAAATGGATCTGGCTCTTGGAATCCTATCCCGAATTCGCGTTTGTGAAGGGCTACTCGGTCGGCTTTGATGCCAACGAGTACCTGTGGGAGCAGGGCTTCCACAACGGTGGTGTCTTCCTGGAGCAGAATCTGGTGGACATCACCGGCGCGGTGCGGCGTAGCGTGCATACCGCCGTTGGCGGCTATGACGAAACGATCCGGGGCGGACTGGAAGACTGGGACTTCTGGCTGCACTGCGCCGACGAGGGCCATTGGGGCACGACGCTGCCGGAGTATCTCGACTGGTATCGCCGCCGCGAGAATCACGGCGACCGCTGGGACAACTGGGATGGCGGGAAGCGCGAGGCTGACTTTCGGAAACAACTACGTCAGCGCTACCCGCGTCTCTGGGAGGATTTTCCCACCCCCCAGGCCGCGCCGCTCGTGCCGTATGAAACCGTTTCCGATACCCTCCCGTGGGAGAATCGACTCCACAAGGAGAAGCCGCGTCTGCTGCTGCTCGCGCCGTGGCTGGCCATGGGCGGGTCGGACAAGTTCAATCTGGATTTGCTCGGCCAGCTCGTCCGGCGCGGTTGGGAAGTGACGATTGCGACCACCCTCAGCGGCGATCATCCCTGGCTGGCCCAGTTCGCTGGCTTGACGCCCGATATTTTTATCCTGCACCATTTTCTGCGGCCCGCGGACTATCCGCGCTTTGTGCGCGCTCTCATCCACAGCCGGGAGATGGACGCGGTGCTTGTCTCGCATAGCGAATTCGGCTACCAACTCCTGCCCTATCTGCGGGCGCATTTTCCAAAGCTGCCCCTGCTTGATTTTTGCCATATTGAGGAAGAGGCGTGGAAGAACGGCGGCTATCCGCAGATGTCGGTCAATTACCAGGAAACGCTTGATCGCAGCCTGGTGTCGTCGGCACATCTGAAAGACTGGATGGCCGGGCGGGGTGCGGACCCGGCCGCTATCGACGTGTGTCATACGAATATCGACACGGACTATTGGCAGCCCGATGCCGAGCGGGGCCGCCGTGCCCGCCGGCACTACGATATTGCTGCTTCAACGCCGCTGATTGTGTTTGTCGGGCGTATCTGCGCCCAAAAACAACCGAAAGTCCTGGCGCAGACAGCGCTCCGCCTCGCCCAAGACCGGACGGATTTTGTGCTGATAGTTGCCGGCGACGGGCCGGATTTTGCGTGGCTCAAGACGTTTATTCGCAAGCACCGGCTGGAGCGGCAGGTCCGCCTCGTCGGAGCGTTGTCCAATACGGGCATCAGGGACCTCCTGGCCGCGGCGGACCTGTTCTTTCTGCCGTCGGAGTGGGAGGGCATTGCGCTTTCGGTCTATGAAGCCCTGGCCTGCGGGGTGCCGGTTGTGGGGGCCGACGTGGGCGGACAGCGTGAGCTGGTCACACTCGAATGCGGGGTGCTGATTGACCGGGGGACGGAAGAAGACGAGGCCCGGCAGTATGCGACCGTCCTGGTCCGGCTGCTGGACGAGCCGGAGCAACGGAAAGGCATGGGCCGGCAGGGGCGTCAGCGTATTCTGGATCACTTTCGACTGGAGCAGATGACCGAGAATATTCTGGCGGCCTGCGAAGCGGCACGGCAGGAACGGGAAGCGGCAACCGCGCCGGTTCCCGGAGTTGGTCTCGGGCGCGCCTGTGCAACGCAAGCGGTGGAGTATCTGCGGATCACCACCGTAACGGACTGGCTCTGGCAGGAACAGGAGCAGGGCACCGGACAGGGGCAGGGAACGCGCTTGATTCCGGCTCACCTTGTGGCCGCGTATGGTCATTCCTGGCGCACGGTGGTGTATTTTTCGGTCCGGCGGATGTTCCTGCCGGTGTATACCGCTCTGCTCAAGACCAACCGTCCGTGGCTGTTATCCCTGAAAAATCGTCTCAAACGGCGCTTACTGCGTGAGGGAACTCCCTGAGGGGGTACTCATGTCAGTTGGGCTTTTGAGTGCGGGAATGCCCGCACGCCTAAAACAGATCGGCATGGCTGCCTGTACGGACAAGATGCAGTTCGTTGCCAACCACTCGATAAAGGAGTAGCCAGTCCGGCTCAATATGAGCGTCCCTGTATCCTCTCCGGTTCCCCTTGAGTGGATGATCCGAGTAGTACGCCGGTAACGGCTGACGTTCGATCAACAGCGACAATAGGGTCCGCAGCTTGGACAAGTCTTTGCCACGCTTTTCTAGTCGCTTGACGTCGCGTTTGAACTGCGTCGAGCGGACCGGGGTGAGCACGTTTTGTCAAATCCCCAAGTCCTGAAACAGATCGTCCGGCGTGTCGAAGCGTTTTCCCTTGCCACTTTCCAACTCGTTTATCGCTTTGGTGGTGATGGCATTGGGCACTCGGTCCGTAAACGGTAGGCGCTTTTCCTCCGCGATGCGGACCAGCAGCAGACGAATAGCGTCCGATACGGACAGTCCCAGCGCTTCCAGTGCTTCAGCCGCTCGTGCCTTTATATCTGGATCAATGCGAGCTCGTACAACGGTATCCGTACGCATAGTGCCGGTCTCCTCAGGGGATGCCTCACCATAGCGTAACCGGGATCAAGGTCAATGGGATCGTCGCGGGTGACAAGGCCGAGTAGAGCAACTTGACTTTTACCATCTCAGCCTATTGGATGCCGTGATGCGGAGGGGTATTGCTCAGGTGCATGCTTCCGTCTGATTGGAAGCCGTCCAGGCATTGGGGCAGCAGAATCACGGTAGCTGCGGTGCTGAGGCGCTTCAACCTGCTGTAGGGGTAGGGCGGGTCAAGAGAAATCTTCCGTACCATGCTCTCTGAGTGCGGTACCGCTCGACAATGCCTGCATTGACCCAGCGGGACGCCGGAGGCGATAGTCCTGCCCGTTTCGTTGGACCTCAAACACCTCTACGTTATTTCGCCCGTGCTGAAACGCCTCTTCGGGCACGAGTGCTGACCAGCGCCCGCGGTCTTTCTCCGCAAGGGACACCCAGGGCTGGGTTACGGCCTGGATAGTCCCATTTATGGCAACGGCGAGTATCGGAGTCGGAGTGTTCTCGGTAGCGTCTGCATAGAATTGTCCGGTTATGTAGGCCGGAATAAACGCAGCGTGCAGATCGACATGGGTAAAACCTTCCGGCTGATCTATCGAGACTGCGCTGTGGCGGTCTTGTTCCACTACGAAGGTCTTAATCGGCTTTCCTATCAAGTCCGGGTAGCGGCCAATGGTAAACAGGCCATTGGGTCGGCTATGGCCTGAACCAAAGTATTCCAACTGTCTTTCGAGTGTTTTTTGGACTTCTTGGCGGAGCGTTGCAGAAGCAATCTCCATTTGTTTTTTCTCGGTAAAGGAAGTGCTGAAAATTGTTTTCCGCGCTCGGTCCGGGAAAGCAGGGTTAAAGACTGAGTGTCCGTCCGTAGCTGCCGGCGGGTCAATATCGAGCAGGTCTGCGATAGACGGCAGGATGTCAATTATTTCAACCGTCTGGTCGCTGGCTTTTCCCACTTGTTGGAAAGGAGCTTTGATAAAAAGCGGAATGGCCATGATATCCTGAGCATTCGTTGGTGTAAGTATCCTTCTGTAATCGCCTGGGCGGAAGCTGACACCATGATCCGCCGTGACAACAATGAGAGCGGGGTCGTAGAGTCCAGCCGCCTTGAGCTTCCTGAGCAGTTTTCCTAACAGGGTGTCCATAAAGCCGGCCTGAAGAAGAAATCGTTGCTGGTTTTGAATGGCCTCCCAGGTGTCATCAGTGCGTTTTCCCTTGTCGAGCCTCGGCAAAACGGACTTAACAGTGTAATGCTTTTCTGAAGGGAGCATCCTGTATGGGATATGGGGTAGAAGGACGTGCAGGAAAAATAATGTCGGCTGATCAGTCGAACGAATAGAGTCAATAAACTGTAGGAACTGTTGAGGCCGTTCTATGGGACGTTCGAGGTGAAGGTCTTTCCACAACCATTTATGCAGGCGGGTTCGATTCCTTGTATCCTCCGTCATAGGCTTATCCACAGTTGTAAAGTTCATCCAGTCATGGGTTATCGAGGGGAGATGTGTCTTCCAAGCATGAGGGGCGAGCAGATGAAGATAGACTATGGAAAGGTCGGTGAGGAGCGACTGCATCCGGCCGGGGAGCGTAGTTTGACGGACAATTCCACTACCGCATAAGGATTCCGGACATATCTGGGTGCGGGTTTCGTTCACTTCAAATGTGTACGTTCTGCCGAGAAGGGTGAAGAAGTTGAAGGGATAATCTGATGCGCGGGGCATACGAAACCGGTCTGGGTATTGCCCGGTCAACAACGAGGGGACGGCCACAACGGTATCTCCACTCACTGTTGTGGCATTGCGGAACCAAGTTGACTGTTCGGCAAGCGCGGCAAAATAAGGGTAGCGGACCGAGTCGATCTGATAATGCTCGTCCAGCAGAGAGGTCAAGGGAAATTCGTCGAAGACCACCATGACAATGGGCGGTGGATTGTCAATCTCAACCTGCGCAACAGCAACTTCCTTCTGAGAGAACAGCAGGGCTGAGACCGGAGAGAAGAAGAGAAAGAGGGCCGGAACGAGCACCAGGCCGGGTGAGAGCAGGGTGAAAAACGTCCGTACCACGGGGAAGCGGTAATAAGCGCTAACCGTGAGCAGGCCAATCAGGGCAGCGCTGCTAACGAGAACAGAACTTGGCATCTGTGGGGCTGCTTGTAAAGCTTGAACTGCGAGAGCAGCCGAGCCGAGCGCCAGCAGACACAGTAGCAGTCCGAGACTTATCCCTCTGTGAATCCAATTTATCACCCATGCCGGGAGCAGAAGCAGGGCGGGGAAGCCCAGGAACAGGAGCAGGACAAACAGGATGATATCCAGCGGGGCAGACTGTCGGATGACAAAGAATTCAGCGTGACGAGCCAGGAGGTCAAATAGCGGCTGCGTAACTGCGAAATTCCACACTATCAGGAAGTGCAGACTGCATAGTGCAAGCCCTGGGTATCGGGATATGGGGGCGGATGCTTGATGCTGGTTCATCTATACTCGGGCGACTATGCCTGTTTGCTCCGCGCGTAGTAGAGTATGCGCGTGCCTGATGCGAGTGTCTCTTGCCGGTCAATTTCAAAGACATCCGCCAGGCAGCGCTCGAAATATCCCAGGTCATAGTCCGTGTAGTGATCGGCCTTATGCCGCAGCAGGGTCTGAACCATGGGGTCGTCGCGGGTGACGAACTCAATCACCAGCGCCGTGCCGAGACTCGCCAGCCAAGAGACGAATTCCCTGAGCGGAATATGGGCACTGATGACCACATGGTGGAGCAGGGCCAGGCAGAGGGTCAGGTCGGGTTTGCCGCGTGCAACGAGTGCCTTCCGTTCTTGCCCACGCCAACCGCAATTTGGAGCGGGGTCGGCCACATTGCCGATGAGGGGCAGAACGTTGGGGGAGTGCTCCTGCTTGAGGGCGCAATAGAGGCGGTCAACCGCCAGAGCATCGATATCCATCGCCAGTACGTAGTCGGCATTTTCTGCGGCAATGCGCGAGAACGTGCCAGTATTGCAGCCCAGGTCCCAGACAAGATTCCAGCGCCGGGAATGAGTGATACGCCGCACAAAATCGGCCTTCTGGTGTTGCTCACTTTCCGTGTAGGGGAGGGCTTCGGTATAGTCGGACCAGGTTGAGCGCGTCTGCTGCCAGGTCAGTTGAGCCACGAGTTTCCGGAGCCGGCTGACATTGGCCTGAATCAACGCCTTATGAAAGCCGGCCTGACGTAAATCTTTTTTGAGATTGTGCTCTGTCCGGGCGTACGAGGCTTGAGCTTTGGCCTGGAGAACGACATGCGACAGCACGCCCGGTCGGAGCAGGTCTCTGAGCGACATGAGGTGGGCGCACTGGGCCGGCTCAATGCCTTCCAGATTGCCACGCAGCCAGGGCTGAAAGGGGATATCTTTGTAGGCTTGCAGAAAGAGCGGGTAGAGAAACAACTGGCAGAACTGGCGATAGCCGACCCACGGCTCGCCGGGTCGCAACCGCTCGAACGAGGGAATATCGATAAAGACCGGCTGGCTGCCGGACCATTGGATATTGAAGGGCGTGGCGTCTTTGAGCGTCATGTCGACGTTCAGGGCAGCGGCCTGAAGGTCAAGGGTCAGTCGGGCGGCATCCTGCAACATGCTGAATGGCCACTCGTAGGGATAGGAGATAAACGGAATGGCCTGGTGTTTGAGAATAACGGACCAGTGTGCATCCCATTGTCCGGCGTGGGGTGAAGCGTCTGTGGGCTCAACCTGCTCGGTTCGGACAATTTTCCCTTCGGCCATGAATTGTTGGAAGAATGGCTGGGCCTTGAGGACTTCCCACTCTTGAGCGGCATGGGTATTGAGGCCGCGCAGCACCGCGCCGTCCTGGTAAAAGACCCGGCTGGTCCGGTCGCGGAATGAGCCCGGCTCAAGGTGGGAAGCGGCCATGCTGGTATGAGTCTGAATGGGCGGATAAGAAGAGACAAGGCCCCTTATCCGCTCTACTGTGGGCCATCAGAGGAGTCTGAGGTCGAGAGGGAGGTCGAATTCGTTTCCGACTCGCTTTCCTCCTGTGGGGAATGTCTACCAAAGAGGCCAAGCAGGCGGTGCCAGTAGAGTTTGGCGATGACCGCCAGGCCGGCCAGTCCGCCAAGGACGAGTTGGAGCAGCATGCTGCCACTGCCCGGGTCGAGATAGGCAAATGCCACAGAAGGCGCTATCAGACTGAGGAACAGAACAATGAGAATGAGATACCCAAATCGGTGCACGTGTTACTCCCTCCGTATGTCGCACGATTCGTATATTTTTCACGGACACGTAACGCGCCTGTCATAACCGATCCTGGTTGTTTTCTCAATGGCGCGGGCAGGAGGGTTCTTCCCTCAAAGCGGGAGTATCGGTACGAAGTGGATGTAAAGAGACGGCTGAAAGAGGCTGTAGAACATGCGTATTGTCCAGGTCGTCAACGGTTTGCCGCCGGAATATCTGGGAGGGACCGAAACCTACGCCGCCACTCTTGCCCGGGAGCTGGCGCGGCAGGGTCACGCCGTCTCGGTTTTTGCGCGGCGCGAAAACGCACAGCAACCTGAGTACGAGGTGGAAACAACGACGACCGACCAGGTTGAGCTCAGCCGTATCAACCATACCCTACGGGGGAGCACGAGCTTTGCCGACAGCTATCAAAACGACACCGTTGCCGCCCGTTTTGGACAGATGCTGGATCGTTTCCAGCCCGACATCGTCCATTTCCAGCACTTGGTCTACCTGTCCACAACGTGTGTGCGAGAGGCGGTTCAGCGTCAGATTCCGGTGGTGATGACGCTGCACGACTACTGGCTCATCTGCCAGCGCGGCCGGTTTCTGAAACCTGATTTATCGGTCTGTTCCGGCCAGACCGACGCCGGCTGCGCCCAGTGTTTCCACCACTTGCTCGATCCAAAGATGTCGGTCCTCTATGGCTGGCTGAAACCGCTCCTGGGTCAGCAGTCCTGGCTCAGAGAGCGGGCGCGGCGTTGGTACGGTAAACGTGCCGGTTCCCAGTCCGTCTCGCTCGCGGCCCGGCAACAGATTCAGGCCCGTATGGCCCATATTCGGACGCTGTGTGAGTCGGTGTCGCTGTTTTTAGCGCCGTCGCGCTTCCTGCGCGAGCAGTTTGTGGCGTTTGGGATACCGCCAGAGAAGATTCTGTTTCACGAGTGTGGCTTGCAGACCGACGCCATTCAGCCCGCCCCGAAAGCGCTTGCTCCTCAGAAAACCAGGGGCAAGCGGCCCATCGTCTTTGGCTATATCGGCGTTGTGGACCCGGTGAAGGGCGTCCAGCTGCTGGTCGAAGCCTTTCAGACCCTGCCCCAGGCAGAGTTACGTCTCTATGGCGGCGAGGCGGCCTATGCGCCCTATCCGGACGAGAAGCGTTTCCGCTCGCGGTTGGCCAGCTCGGCCCGTATTCGGTGCATGGGCCGCTACGAGCAGCATGAACTCGGGCGCATTCTGGCTGAGGTGGATGTCGTCGTCGTGCCTTCGATCTGGTATGAAAATGCGCCGCTGGTGATTCGGGAAGCCTTTCTGGCCCATACCCCGGTGATTACGGCCGATTTTGGCGGCATGCGCGAGTGGGTAACGGACGGTGTGAACGGGCTTCTCTTTGAGCCGCGTAATATCGCTGACCTGCGGCAAAAGATGAGGCGTTTTATTACCGAACCGACTTTGGTCGCCCGGCTCTCCCGGGCATTCCCCGCGGTCCGGTCGATTCGCGCCGACGCCGCCCTGCTCGCACGACTCTATCGGCGGCTTTTGTAGGTCAGGTTGCTCCTACTCTTGAAAAGCGGACAGTATGTATGTAATATGGCCAATATATGATTTAACCTGTTCGCAGCGAGGGGTTGGATTTGCAGACAGTTCCCCGGCCATTACCCAAAGGAGATTTGACCATGCCACCCATTGATAATATTTCCTCCAATGTTCCTCCTATCGTGAATCGCGACCTGGATTCGCCGGAAGTGAGTGGGAAAACGCACGTCCACAATCCATCGTATGATGCTGGGGACCTTCCGCCCGGTGCCGTCACAAGAAGCGTGTCGTCACCTCCGCCACCGTTGGGCAAAGTGAACGCTGAAAAAGCGTCTTTGGCGCTTAACACCATCTCCGAGAACGTGGCATTTGATTACAGCGAGCTTGCCGCGACGTTGATCAAATTGAACAATGAAGCAGAAAAAGAATCGAGAGATCAAGTCATTGAGGACATCACGAGTGTTGCGGATGAAATGAATCAGTCGGCGAAAGACCTTGAATCAAGCGCCGGTCTGGCCCTCGCTAGCGGCATTGTTTCCGGCTCTGCGGCAATTGTTTCCGGAGGTATCAGCGTTGCCGGCGGAGCCAAGAGTTTCAAGCTGACGACTGAAGCGCCGACCTCCGAAGCGCCGACACCCAAAGCGCCGGCACCCGAAGCGCCGACACCCGAAGCGCCGGAGACGACACTGGAGTCGAGCACTGAGCTGACCTCCGAAGCGCCGGAGACGCCACTAGAGTCGAGCACTGAACCGCTGATCTCCGAAGCGCCTGAGACGCCACTGGAGTCGGACTCTGAAGTGCCTCCCGAAGAGCCTGAGACGCCACCAGAGCGAGACTCTGAAACGCTTGCCAAGGTGAAAGAGCAAAGCCGCGTCATGGTGATATCGCAAAAAGCCCAGAGTATTTCATTGAAAACCCAGGGCTACTCCCAGCTCGTCTCGGGTACCGGTCAGATCGCCAGTTCAGGACTCAAGTTTGGGGCGGATCAGATGCAGGCAAAAAGTAAGAGAGACGACGCTCTTACTGAACGCCGGCGTGCCAACTTGGAGCGCGAACGCCAATATGCGGACAATCTGCACAAATCTGCTCAGGACATGCAGCAATCCTTCAAAGATTTGCTGCAAATGGAACACCAGACCAGCTCGGGGATATTTGCACGCGTGTAACCACGAGTAATGCTGGAGTTGTGACCCTATGAGCAATTTCATTGACTCTGTCGGGCAGGCCAACCAAGGCCCCCCCTCTACTCCGGGCCCTGCGACGCGGCAGGGTCTGGAGAGCAGCAATTATCGTGGGCAGAGCATAACGCGTTCCCATGATCCTATTGGGGAATTGGAGGATGCCGCCGAAGAACTGACTTTCGGCCAGAGCGAGCGTGTCGAGGACAAGTTATCCAAACGCAAGATCAAGGGGAGAGCCGGACTCAAGACCTTTGCGATGGAGCAGGCTGAAAAATATCTGAAGCAGGTCCCGGACCTTGAGCGCAATAAAAAGCTCAGTGATTTTGTCAAAACAGTTCTGGGAGAAGGCGCTCAGGCAACGCCCGAAAAGCTGCGTCAAGGTGCCAGAGAGTTTTCTTCGGACGCGACGCATCAGTTTCTTGCCTTGTCGTACGCACACGAGCAGGCGAAAATAGAACACGCCGACCCGAAGCTGTTATCCGCGTTGGAACAGACTATTGAGCAACTGCAAGCGGAAGAAGCCCCTGCTATCCAGGCGGGATTGAACGTCTCCACGGTTGCCAACAGTTTTTCTGAAAGCGGTTTGAGTGATACGCAACAACTGCGCGATTTGTATCGTGACGTTGTGCTTGACTACGGCACCGTCCAGGAAGCGTACACGAAAGTCGTTGCGCAGTATGAGGACAGAAAATTTCCGGAAGCGGTCAATTTTCTTCTCAAGTCTCTGTCAGCCGACCTGGGCGCGAGCACGCACTCCATATCCAAGGTTCGGCTGAAACAGATTATGGATGATATGTACCAGTTGAAGTCCTTAAACAGCATGTACGACGAGTGCCAGGCGTTGCTGGACCGTGTACGGCATCGGTATGTGGCTGTGCCGGAAAGCGTGGGAACGCACGATCTGATGAAAGAATTGCTCACCGCGCAAGACCGGGGATGGCAGGGCGAAGGTGTTTTCACCGCGCTCCCGGGTAAACTTGGTATCTCCGGTAGCGAGCCGGGAATCTATTTTCTCCAGGGATTCAAGGAAGTCGTTCGGCTGGTCCCGCTTAAAGTGTTTAATAGCGATCCTGTGAAACGCGAGCGATTGTTGCAGTCCGTGCAGCAATCCTTAGATACCTTGATCGATAATGAGTATGCAGACGAATAACACGGCCTCTGCGTGGTGGAACGAAGCCCTTGCGGAATTCAGTCGCGCCCTGGGCTTTGAAGGGCTCACTGGTGACACCTCTGCGGTGTATAATTTTGTGATCGGGGATAATGAGTATTTGCTTGACATAGAATGCTCTGCCGAAGAAGTGGTCCTGGCGCTTTTCCGGGAGGTGGCCTTGCGGCAGGCGGAAGAAAAAATGCTCTCCCTGCTGCGGCAGTGTCATTTCGACAACTACCTCCCTTTTCTTGTTCAGGTCGGTTTGAAGGACGATGCCATCCTGGTGCTAGCGATTCGTCTGGATAAGTCGAACGCGAATCAAATGAACAACGCGTTTGACTTTCTGTGCAAACTCTATGAGGACGCGGGGTGTTAAGCCTGGGCTGGCCTGGAGGCGAATAGCATAAAAAGAGCGAGCGATGAGCGGCTGCCGTGTTTGCGCCGTATGCAAAGAGGGACGGGGAAATCGCGTTGTCGCGCTAACAAGCGAGAGGAAGAATTGAGATGGCAGTTTCTCTGAACACGGGTATTGAAGGGATTTCTTATCAAAGCTACGGCACAACTCGAATCGGCGACTTTCCGCACACGAAGACGTATCTGCCGCTCAGCGCGCCCATCCATTCTCATCTCGATGAGGTGCTTGATCTGTACGCCAGCGATCGAATCCTTATGGGTGCTGTTACGCCACAGATTCCCGACAGGGAAGTGACCATTCCTTCTAACTATGCCCGCTTGTTTCGAGAGATTGAGGTGATCAGCGCCCGGCATAAACCCGTGAACGATCAGGACAGGCAAACCCTACAAGCAGCGCAAGCCTTGTTTTCCACGATGAGAGGCAATTTTGAGAATTTGAACCTGGGCCGTGACGCCTTGATCCGGGGATAGTCTGTGACGGATGAAAGATGAGGACCGAAGTTGTGGTAGATACGCTGGCCCTGGAAGAAGCCCACATCAGCTGGCTCCTTATTGCCGCCCATACCTATTTACAGCAAAATATGCCAGAGCAGGCGGTGACACTGCTCAGGTTCTTGCGCCTCTTTGACAGGGATAACCAACAATGTCTCAAGATGCTTGCGTATGCGTATGTACGCCTCGGCAGGGTACAGCAGAGTGCGGAGTTGATTGAAGAGGTTTTGCGCCTGCCCTTATCGCCCGAGGAACGTACGGCGATGTCTTTAATGCGCAGGTGTGTGGCGAACGGCAACAGTCAAGAGGGGAGGCCGGTCTCTCAGGATTCCGTCGAACAGCTCGCTTTAACCCCTACCCTCGGGATCGACCAGCATGACTCGTGATCAGGTCCAGTCCTTCCTCTACGCCCTCACCCAGCGCAAGGATGTGCTGCTGGCCTTTTTGCTGGTGTCAATTATCTTCATGATGATTTTGCCGCTGCCAACCGTTGTGGTTGACATTTTAATCGGTGTGAGCATGAGTATCGCGGTCATTTTGCTGATGCTGTCGGTCTACATAGCGTCGGCGGCTGAGTTTTTCGCTTTTCCCGCGGTCTTGCTGTTATCAACCTTGTTCCGTCTGTCCCTGTCCATTACCACGACGCGCCTCGTATTGTTGCAGGCGGACGCCGGGAGAATCGTTGATACTTTCGGTAATTTTGTGGTGGCCGGCAACCTTATTGTCGGTCTTGTCATCTTTTTGATCATAACGATTGTACAATTCCTGGTGATTACCAAGGGGGCGGAGCGCGTGGCGGAAGTCAGCGCCCGCTTTTCGCTCGATGCCATGCCGGGTAAGCAGATGAGTATAGACGGAGATATGCGCGCGGGCGTTATCGACGTTGGCGAAGCAAAGCACCGCCGGGAGATGGTTGAAAAAGAGAGCCAGCTCTATGGCTCGATGGACGGCGCGATGAAATTCGTCAAGGGAGACGCAATTGCGGGCCTGATTATCATCGTTATCAACCTCATCGGCGGTCTCTCCATTGGAGTATTGCAACGCGGCCTGGACGTTGTCGAGGCTATCCATATTTATTCAATTCTGACCATCGGCGATGGTTTGGTTGCACAGATACCCGCGCTGTTGATTGCCATGACGTCAGGCATCATCGTGACGCGCGTCAGTACCGACGAGACAGAAAACCTGGCGAGTGATATCGGTGCACAGTTTGGCGCACAACCACGCGCGTTGATGGTTGCGTCCGGCTTAATGGCGGCCTTCAGCCTCATTCCAGGGTTCCCCGTAGCGACCTTTCTGGTCTTGTCGGCTATTACCGGTGGTGGCGGTCTGTTGTTGTCTCGGAGCCACGACAAGAAGAAAGAAAAAGCCGAGGAGCAGGATATTTCCGCGCTGCTTCCCGCCTCGCGGGTCAACGCTCAATCCGATCAGGAAACAAGCGAGCAATTGTCCGGGCAGGAAGAAGTCACCTTGGGCATTCCGCTGCTGGTGGATATTGAAGCAAGTCTGCAGAATGCCATTGATCTGCGTTTCCTGAATCAGGAAGCGTTAAAGGTGCGCCGGGCGTTGTATCTTGATCTCGGTGTGCCCTTCCCCGGCATACATCTGCGCTTTAACGAAAATATGTCGCTCACCGGACAGTATTCCATTCTGATGCAGGAAGTTCCGGTTGCGAAAGGCAAACTGAGACCCGGCTGTGTGCTGTATGCGGATAGTGACGAGCAACTCGATGCCCTGGACTGCCCGCATGACAAAGACGAGCAATTTCTGCCGAATATCGACACGGTCTGGATTGAAGAGGGGCACAAGGACCAACTGGATAAATTAAGTCTGTCCTATATGGAGCTGCCTCGGATTCTGACCTGTCACCTCTCGTATGTACTCAAAAGGTACTCGGAAGAGTTTATCGGTATCCAGGAAACCTCCTACCTGTTTACGCAGTTGCAGGCGACTTTTCCGGAGCTGCTCAAGGAAGTGCAACGCGTGTTGCCGATTCATTTGACGACCGAGATTCTTCAAAGACTCGTGAGTGAGGATATTTCGATCCGAAATATCCGTCTGATTCTGGAATCTTTGGTTGAATGGGGACAAAAGGAGAAAGACGGGGTGTTGTTGACCGAATACGTGCGTGGCGATCTCAAACGCTATATCAGCTATAAGTACAGCAGTGAACAGAACATCCTCTCGGCCTATCTGTTGGATCAGGATTTAGAAGACTCCATCCGCGGCGGCATACGTCAAACCTCATCGGGCAACTATCTTGCGCTTGATCCCCAGGTGACGCGCCAGTTCATCGATGAAAGCAAGAGCATGATTGGTGATATGGCCAGGCGCAGTAGCAAACCGGTCCTGGTGACAGCCATGGATATTCGTCGTTACGTGCGTAAAATGTTGGAAGTAGAGCTGTACGATTTGGCCGTCTTGTCCTTTCAGGAATTAACTCAGGAAATCACTATCCAACCGATTGGAAAAATAACGCTTTAGTGTACAACAACATACATACAGAGTGTATATCCAAGGAGGAAAAATGGAAGCAAACGACCGTGAGGCGGCCCTTGACCAAATGGTTTCGGAATCACAGGAATGGATCGACAAGGCGAAAGAAGTCTCTACACGCCTCGGAGCTGTTCTGGAGAGTTTTGGTATCACCAATCCGGAGGCTATTGACAAATTCCTGCAAAGCGACGACTGCCCCCCGGGGCTATCCAAGGAGGCTCGGGAGAATATCGAGCAATTGTGGCAGGAATTGGAAGCGGAAGAGAACAGCCTCGCAGCATCCGGGGCTTTGGGCAGGCAAGGGCGCGGGGCGAGTCGGCCAAGGCGTCGGAGCAGGGACATAGTCAGAGTGTAATTTGCGCCGCCTTGATTGTTGCAAAGACAGGAGTCTCAGCGATCGAATACGGAAAACCAGGTATAGGAGGGCAGAGTTATGGCTGAAGGAACAACGAGTGGCATAAGCGGAGCAACAACAATTGCTGGGGCAAGCACCAATCCTGACACGAGTATGTCGTTGAATGAAAAACTGCTGATGCTGTTTTTAAATCGCGCCCAAACAATGCAAGGCATAGCCGGTGACCGCACCGAGGAAGCCCAGGACAAGCTGAAGGAGATTCAAGACGCGCGCGCTATGAAGTCCAGGATGAATGATCTTAAGCAAAAGGCGGACGATGATGGTCATTCGGACATGCCTCAGGACATGAAGGACTATTGTGAGGCGCATAATATTGATTGGGACCACACCGGCAACGATGATAGGCACAACAAAGATGAATGGAGCGTGAACATACAGTATATGGACGATTTCATAGATAAGTTATCCAGTAATAATGATTTGTTCATGATCAAACTGAGGAGTGTGGTGGATAAGTCCAATGAGGCGGTACAGGGTGCAAGCGGCGTGGAGAACCAGGCCAAGGACCTGATGAAAGACGTCCTCGCCGGTTTTCGATAAACCACACCATATTGGAGTTGAGGCCTGGCACCGGCACCAAAAATTTGCCGAAGGAGATACGAATGGACGCCAAAGACGTAGCAGCAATTCTGGTGGAAGGGGCGGCGGGTGTATTGCAGGGAAAACAGACCTTAGGGGAAGCGAGGAATATCTCGACCGAGTCGTTGGAGAGTATCTATGGTGTCGCCTATGGGTGGTATCAGCAGGGCAAATACGCCGAGGCTTTGAAGAGCTTTGAGTTGCTCTGTTTATACGATCATCAGAATCCCAGATTCTGGACAGGACTTGGCTACTGCCGCCAACAGCTGAAAGACTATAGCGCGGCGGCGAGCGCCTTAAGCTATGCGGAGTTGTATGCCGACACCCCTGATTTGGAGATGTATCTGAATCTGGCTCAGTGCTTCATGGCATCCGGGCACAACGAGGCCGCTGAGGCCTACGTAGACGCCGTGCTCTGGGGGGGGGATGCGGATCAGACGCTCAAGGACAGGGCACAATTGATGAAAGACCAACTGTCAAAAGAATAGGAGACATTTATGCCGCTCAGCGACCTCAATAATGTGGACTATACACGCCCCCCTATCTCATCGCAGCCCCCTACGACCGATGGCGTCGGACGGGTTGCCGGGAGTCAGACTCCTTCCCACCTCTCTGTTGACTCCGATGCTGCTGGAAATTCTCAGCCGACGCCCCCGGTGGGAGGAGGGCCGAGACTGCCGGCGCCGGTGAAGATGAGTCCGGCCGATTTAATGACTTTGCTGTATGGCTTGCAAAAAAAATTCGGCGAGTCTCGGATAAAAACCGTTGAAGGACAGATTAAGACCAGGGCGCTAGAGAAAGAGCTGAAAAACAATAAGACCTTAGAGAAGCTCAAGAAGGCTTTGAAGATAAGCCACAAGGACAACGCGGGGACCATCGTCGGGAAAGTCTTTGGCTGGATTGGGGTGGCGTTGACCATCGTGGTAGCCGCCATTGTTGGCGTTATTTCAGGGGGCGCCGCCGCGGCGCCGCTTATTGTTGCCGCGACCGCGATGCTCGCCATTATGATTATGCAGGAAAGCGGTGGAATGGATAAGATGACGGATGCCATGGGAATGGACGATAAGGCAAAGATGGCGTTCTCAATAGCGCTGACAGCGGTGATATTGGTCGTGAGCATTGCTCCAGCCGTCGTCAGCGGCGGTGCTACCCTCATTGGTACGATCTCCAACGCGGTGAGCTCGACCACCGAAATAGCAGCCGAAGGAGCCGCGGCGGCCGGCGAAGCAACCGCGGCAGTCACCGAAGGCGTCACCGAAGGCGTCACCGAAGGCGTCACCGAAGGCGTCACCGAAGGCGTCACCGAAGGAACCACCGAGGGAGTCACCGAAGGAACCACCGAGGGAGTCACCGAAGGAACCACCGAGGGAGTCACCGAAGGAACCACCGAAGGAACCACCGAAGGAACCCAGAAGACCACGGTATTTGTCAGAGCAATGGCAAAACAACTCGGCACAAGTACCGCGCGCGTAATAAAGGCTGGAGAAAGATTGAAATCAGGCGTGCAAATGGTGTCAGGTGCAGTCCAGATCGCCGGTGGTGCGACAACAGTAGTGGACTCGAAGGATCAGTACGACGCTGAGATGGCGCGGGCAGGAGTTCAGCGAAACAAGGCTCAACTGATGAAAATGGCGGCGCTTGATGAAGAGGATCAGCGCAAGATTCGGCAATTGATAGAAATGTTGGAGAATTCTACCCACGCGCTGCTCGCTACGCTGTCTTCCACCAGAGAAGTGGAAAGGCAAATCCACACCTCGGTATAACTGTAGACAGAAGAGGGCATTCCATTATGGCGGAAGCAGAATTAACGGATGAACAGCTGAAAACAGTCGAAAAACTGGCCGTACAATGTTTGAAATCAGGCATCCCGCTCAGCGTCGTCAAAGGCTACAGCACGGAGGAACTCGAAGCGGTTTATAACGTGACGTACAACCTGTATCAGCAACAAAAATACGAAGATGCGAAGACGCTGTTTCAATTTCTCACGCTCCATGAGCCTGCAGAGGGCCGTTTTTGGCTGGGATTAGCCGCTTGTTATCATCGGCTGGCTGAACACGAGTCTGCAATCAATGCCTACTCTTGCGCCGCCCTTGTCGATGCGACAAACCCGATTTACGCCTTTCATGCGGGTGAATGTTACCTCGCCATGGAAGATTGGGAAAACGCGAAAAAAGCAATTGAGGCGGTCACAACCCTGTGCGAGGTGACGGCGGACGAAGAAGACCACACCGAGTTGCTCAAGCGCACGGAAACAATGTCGCAGATAGTGAACGGGAAGCTGCGCACATAACCCAGCCTAGTAAGGAGACTCAATGTCAGCCGATATGGTAAGAAACCTGCTCCAGGAGTTCGGTCATTCAATTGGTATTCCCGACCTGCAAGTGGATGAGGAAGAACGTTGCAACCTCCTATTTGATGATGTTGCGGTGAGCTTTGAGTTCAGTCAAGACGAGGAATCAGTGTATCTGTACTCGTATCTGGCGACCGCGCCTGAGGTGGATCTTGAAAAATTCTACGCCACGTTGTTGGAGGCGAACTATCTGTTCAGGGGAACGAATGGTGCAACCCTGGGAGTGGAGGCAATGAGTAAGAGAGTCGTACTGATTCGCGAAGAAAGGTTGGAGTTGATGCGGCTGGCGCAGTTTGAGTCTGTTGTCGGAGGGTTTGTGAATTTGGCGGAGAATTGGAAGAAGAAGCTGGTCAATTGGACCGCTGAGCCTGCTGCAGATGAGTCGTCTTTCGATCAGACGCAGGAATTCGGCACGCACGCATTGAAAGTGTAGGAGGGAATGATGGCCGTTTCGCCTGAAGAACGTCTCACTCTGGATGTTGAAAACAAATTAAAAGAAGATGTCGACGGGGAGTTCAAGACCAGGTTACGGGCGGACCTGACTGACCAGGTCCACGCCATTGATACGTTGCTCAAAGCCGGTGTCTCACCCGAAGAATTCAGCCAGTTGGACACGATAAAAAAGGGTTTGCAATCGGCTGAGGTGATACTTGAGGGAGTCTGGTCATATTATCACCCTTCAAGTTAACTTGAGTTCACTTGAAGGGTCCAGCATCAATGGAGAGCAATCTCATGACGATCAACATTCAGGAGTTTCAATCAACCGCCCTGAGCGGTGAGCGCCGGAATGCCACCTTCCGCCTGACTACCGATAGGACCGGCGTCAAATGTGGCCTCGGCGTCGTGCAATGGGTCAAGAATCTGCGGTCCTCAAAGAACCGGGAGGTGACCCAGACTTTTGTCGATGCGCTGCGGCAATCGTATGGCGACCAGATTACCAATTCTGTTGTTGACTCCAGCGGTCTGGGCAATGAACTGTTGCGCGGTAAGCCTTTGCATTCAAAAAAAGTGGTCCAGGTTCTGCATCTTGCGGCAAACCTGCAAAGACAATTTGTTGAAACGAATCACAAGATAGCCAGTGACTATAGCAAGCCGCTAGCAGCCGGTTCCGACCTCAGTTTACTGCAGATTAAATATGAGCATGTGGCAAAACGATTATTTTCCGGAGAGGGGGTGCGGGATTCGACCCAGTCGACAGCTTTGATGACGCAGCTGCGTTCCCACCTCGACTGGGAGGGGCTCGGTCAGGAAGTCGCGCAGGAAATTGATTGGGCGAGCCGGGGTGGGACCGTTTTTGTCACCTCGGAAGTCGCTGCTGAAATCGCCGACAGGAGGATTACCGATAGTCTGAAGAAAGCCTATGGGGCCGTCCTGATGGAGAATAAGCTCTCCCTCGCCCAGGAGGGCTCATTATCGCGCCAGACGCTTGCAAAGCTCACGTCGCGGCGGGGGCTGACGATCAATCCGGAACGGGTGGAAGAAAGTGTGATGCGGGAGATAAATAATGAGCTTGAGGACCGGGTTACCAGTGCCATCGGCCGTCGGCACATTGCCAAGCAGCCGCTTGTCTTGTCAGAGGCCGAGCAGCAAGAGATAGTCGATAAAACGATAACGAAGTTTGCCGGGGAACGGTTTGCCGCGCATGCAGCAATCGACCGCCTTCCCATAGCGGAGCCAACAAAGTCGGCCTTGCTTGAACGGGCCTTGCACGACGAGGTGCCGGCACACCTCGCGCCGGCCTTCGCCCAGGCGGCTGTGCACCTCGGCGACAGTATTGCGGTATTGGGTCGGGCGGGGGCGTCGCCCGGGGAGGTAGAACAGGCGTTGACCAGGATTCACGACACCATGCTGGCTGCCACCAAGGATGCAGGGCTCGGGGTAGATAACAGAGACCGGGTGATGCAGGCGTTTTGGAAATGTTTGCTGGTGAACGCGAGCGATGACCAGGTGCACGACCTGGCCGGTCAGCTTCAGAGGCCTCCTCTCCACCCCTTTAGTGAAGGTGTGGCCTATGCCAAGTTTGTTTTCGTGGGAACCGAGATCTTTGACGCTAATGAGGAATACTATTTGCCAAGCGTAGGGAGGGCGGCCGAATACCATCTGTTGTTGAGCAGCCTGCGGCGGGTTTTGGGTGACAAGCAGGGAGAGCTTGCGCCACTTGCACCGCCGACCTCTCCAGAGGATCTCTCTGACCGTACGCTGGTGATGCTGCGTAACGTCGGTGTGAGGTTGCCCGCGCCGAACCGCTTGGGGCAAGCCGGCAACACGGGGCTTTCGGCCGCAGCGCTCGCCGAGGTACAAAGCGATCTTGACCGCGCATTGGGGAGCCGAGAACCTATTCATGACGGTCTGACTCAGTCCTTTCTGAACGACTTGGGACGTGCCACGTATACCCTGGACGGAGAGGATCTAGGAAGAAATCCGGAGACCATCGTCAGCCGCTTACACCAGTATTGTACCGGCGAGACGGACCAGTTGAACGTGGCCATGCTCCTCGGTATTTCAAGATATGCCCACCAAGGGAACTTCGTCGGTATCCTGCAGGTCTTTCAGGATGAGCAGCTGTCCCCGTTCCAAGATACCCCGGCTATGGGACAAGTAGCTCCCAGGTATAACATTGCCAAAAATGACCAGGGCGGCATTACCATTACTTCAATAGGTGAGGGACCGGTAGGCCACATAATCGATCCGTCGGGCTCACTGCAGCGTCTGGATCCCAACTCCAGTCACATCAGAACCAGGCAGGTGCTCACGCTGGACGCGAATACCTTTAAGCCGACGTTGCAATCCGTCGATATTGAGTACGCCTTCTCTGCCCCGAGAGGGGGCGAGTAAAACCTGGCCAACGGAACTGGCTGCTCATTCGTATGCCTCTGGCGGTTCGCGTATTCTGGTGCCTATGATCAAGGCGTCGGCGTTTCTTTTTCTCCTGCTCTGTCCGTCTAGCGTGTCCGCTAGCTCTGCCTGGCTGGACGAAGAATATGGTTACTTTGCCCGTGATGAATCCTTACGAGAAGTCTTGTATGATTTTGCTGCCAGCCTCTCGATTCCGGCCGTTATCAGCCCGGATATCGTGGCTTCTGTCAGCGGTGACTTCCCACCCATGGAGGCAAGAGATTTTCTCACTGACCTCACAAAAATATATAACCTGTCCTGGGTCTATGACGGCACAACCTTATACGTGTATAACGTCGCCGAGATAGAGCAAGGAACCATGGATCTGCCCTATGCCCAGGTGGCAGAGTTCCAGAGCTATCTGCAGAGTCTTGACATTCACGGCGCGCCGCTCAACTGGAAGGTCGTTCCAGCCCAGAATATTATTCAGGTGGCCGGGCCGCCGCGATTTGTTGAACTGGTAGCGGACATTGTGATGCGAGTTGCTGCTCGGTCGGAAGCGGCGGCGAACGAAGAGGGCTATGTGGTGCGGGTTTTCCGCATTGAATATGGCTACGTTGATGAAGCGACCAATAAGGCTTCGGGAAATAGAACCGGGGTAACCAATCTTGCTGAACTGCTCGGCAACATCATGAATGTTGCGTATATCACAAATATCGTAGGGAGCGGTGTGGGCGCCGCTCCCAGAAAATTGCGCGGCACCGGCTTGGTTCCGAGTGAGGAGGCCGGACAGACGCCACCTGCGGCACCCCTGGTACCGCCCGCGGGCCTGCGAGACGATCGGGCGTATATCATTGGCGACCCGCGCTTGAACGCCATCATCGTCTGTGACCGGAAAGAGAGAATCCCGATCTATGAACGCCTGATCAAGGAACTTGATATCCCGCTGGACCAGATTGAAATACTGGTGACGATATTGGATATCGACGCCTCCGAAGCGGAGGACTTGGGTTTTGACTGGCAATTCCGGACCACCGAGGAAGACCTTGACCTGAACATTTTGGTGAATAATCCTGTGGGCCTGAACGTGAACGCGACCAGGGAAATTATCGCACGGATATCCGCACTTCAGGAAGAAGGTAAGAGTCGCGTCGTGGTGCGTCCTTCGGTATTGACGCTCGATAATCACGAAGCCCTGTTTCAGAATAACCAGACGTTTTATGTCAGGCTTGGTACGGAAAGGTCAGATGCGGTTGATCTCGTGCCGGTTTCTTACGGCATAGTGATGCAAGTCCGCCCACACGTTGTGTACGAAGGCGACGAGCGCAAAATCCAACTGTCCGTCCATATTGAGGACGGGGCCAGGAGTACTGCGGCACCCGTAACGGAAGTGCCTGAAATCACACAGACCCTTATCCAGACGCAGACTGTCATTCAGGAACAGTACAGTTTGTTGATCGGTGGATATAATATCCGCGAGCGTATCTTGAACAAACGGCGAATTCCCCTGCTTGGTCGTATTCCGCTCCTGGGTTTCTTCTTTACCCAGAGCGGAGAAAGCGAGCGTGTGTTTGATCGCTATTTTGTGATTACCCCGAGGATTGTCGATACTTCGATTGACTATGAAATTAACACCGGTTTTGAAGATGAAAGCAGAGCCGCCCGCCCGGTGTTGAAACCCATCAAACGCGAACCCTCTGCCTCGGTCCCGACGTCGAGTGCCGTTGTGGGCGGAAAAATGCCGCAGAGGATGGGAGGGCGAAAGGTGTCAGAGGAAAGCGTCACCCAACCACCCGCCGAGGTTGTGGATGAAACTGACCATCCATCAGAGAAGGAGAGGTCTGTTCTGGACGGGCACGGTCCGTCTATAGGCTGGAACCTGCAGGTGGGCAGCTTCAGGCATCAGGCTAACGCTGTTGGCCTGCACACTCGTTTGAAAGACGCCAAGTACCAGAGCTATATAGTGCCGAACAAGACCACCGAGGGGGAGCTCTTCACGGTTCTGGTGGGTCCGATGCCGGAGCGGTCTGCGGCGGAGCAAGCGGGTGAGGAGATCAAGACGCGCCTGAATCTTGAACACTATATTGTTCGGTTGAGTGAAGGACCATGACAGCAAACCGCTGGATATTGAAAGTATTATCAGGCACCCATGTCGGTGCTGAAGTTCTTCTATCCGCTGAAGAGTCCGTTCTGGGTAAAGATGAGAGTTGTGATCTGATTCTGGACGATGTCAGTTTATCCAACAGACACATCAGCTTACGTGTTGATGAGAACAAAGCTGTTCTGAAATTGCTCGATGCGGATCGCCCGATTTATGTTGATGATGAAAAATTTGAAGGGGAGAGCATCGTCCTTGAGCCCTTCCAGGTTATTACCGTTGGCACCTTGTTTCTTGCCGCAGGTCCGACAGAGGTGGAATGGCCTACGATTGATTTGCTTCTTGAGAAGAAAATAGAATCCAGGGAAGCGGTGCACGATGAAGCGGTGCCGGGCGACCAATCGCCTGATGCTGGAGCAGATGATACGGCGGGCGTACAAACTGTTCCCCCTCCTGCCCGGTCCAGACGGATACCCTATGCCTACGCATTGTCCGCCCTTGTGGGGATGGTCGGGGTGGCGGTCTGGTTACTGTCCCCGACAAAGGTTGACCGTCCTCGACTCAGTCGTCAGCAAACTGCAGAACTCAGGCGACTTTTGGCCCACTATGGTGCCGCTATTCGGATACAGCGAGCTGACACAGCAGGGCAGTTACCTCAGATTACCGGTTATGTTGATACTGAGTTAAACCGGCAGCGTCTGGTGGCGAATATTGTCAAAATCAATAGTGATCTGGAAACCGATATCGTTGCAGCCGAAGGGATTCAGCAGGCATTATCGATAGTCCTGGATCACCAGGTTAATCAGGACAAAAATAACTCCGTCGAAGTGGTTTCAGTACCATACTCTCCCGGTGACTTTATCGTACGGGGTTATGTGAGGGACGCTGATACCTGGGAAACAGCGTTGCAAGCTCTCCATCGGGATGGTCCTAACTACAACAGTCTGAAGGATGAAGTGCAGACCCAAAAAGATCGTGTTCGGGCGTTACAAAACATGTTGCTTGAAGCGGACCTGGACCAGGTTCAGATCGAGACGACGGAACAGGGTCTCATACTCCCGGGAGATTTGAAATTGGAAGAACAGAAGAAATTGACGGAAATAATCCACGCATTCAACAAAAAGTTCAATTCAAGACCACCGCTGGCAACGGACCTCGACGAGGACGGTACGCCAGAGTCGTCAGTCGAGCTGGATATTCGCAGTATCAGTTTCGGTGCGATCCCACATATCATCATGAGAGATGGGCAGCACTACAGTCAGGGGGCGCAGTTGGCGAATGGCTATACTATCGTGTCGATCACTCCAGACTTCATTGCCCTGAAGAAAGGCCCAGAAACGGCCTATTACCATCTACGTGCCGAGCAGTAAGCAGAGTCCCTGCACTCTGCTGTCTTGAGCTAAAGGAGTCTATGTATGCCAGGAAATAGTGTCAATGCGAATTTGTCTCTCCCATCAAACTTTGTTCCCGACAACACCTCCAAGGTTAGACAACAAGGCGAGTTCAAGGCCCGAACGGTCAGTCTCGGTACATCCAGTCCGTTCGTGGAGCGCATCGCGAATACCAATAAACCGGATCACGCCACCCCCCTCATAGCCAGAACTGTGGCCGAAGGCGTGGGTGAAGGGTTCGCTATGGGGAATATCAGCAGGTTTAGCACCTACCTCGCCAACAATGTTGAACGAGGCCGAATTTCACGTGATTTGTTACCCGACTTTGAGACGGCCGTAACGTTCGCAAATCAGGTTGATAAGGACATCTTACGCGCCTCCGTGTTGCTTGATAAGTCCGAACATACGCCGCTGACCGAGGCTGAACGGACCGAGGTTAATACCCTGATGGGCTCCAACCAGCATAATCTTGCGTTGGTGCAAGGATGGCTGTCCAAAAAGCGTGTGGAACTCCAGGAAAATGGTGACGCCAGCGTAGAGACCTTGACCTTCATGCAAAATCTTCAGGAACGACTCGCGGACCGGCATATGGACGTGGTGGACCTGATGAGCCTGTACGACCTTGACCTGACACAGGGCCAGGAAGCCGTCAGCCGGAGTGACCGCATCGATTCAAATCTCCTCAACGTGACCGCGGCGCTGACAGTCGCCCGGAACCTGTCGGTTCCCGGTCTCTCGGACGCATCAAAAAACCAAATAGTCGGTGTGCTGGAAGACCAGCATCGACTGCTGACTCAGGCGAAAGAGCTGGCGGGCGACCGCTCGGCGGCGCGCCGGCTGCCCCAGGGAGATAGGCTCACCCTGGCAGCCAAGGAGATCTGGGATACCTCGTTTTCCCTCATCAAGGAAACCGCGACCGACGCTGACAGCATAAAGCAACTGCGGGCCCAGTGGGACGCGAAAACACGTGGAGAAGGGGGACCATGGTTACCTCTGGTGCACCCGAGAATTGGCCAGCAGGCGCTGATGCGAGAGTTTCTTACTCATCAGCTCAAGGCGGCTGGCGTCTCCAAAAATGATATGCCCGATCTGAAGTTTCAGTTGCATGGAGCGAAGACCAAGGCGCTGAACGACCAACCCTGGGAGACGATACACAAGGATCTGCACTACACTCTTGATGACCACACCTATACGGTCGAAAGTAGGATCACGCCGGCGAAGCAGCTGTCCGCACACTTCTCCGAGGGTTATGATTCCAACGGCATCAGCCACGCCGATAGAATGCAGTATAAGCATGCTCCAAACCTCGCTCACACGCAACTGACTAACGAGAGCAACGAACTGCTGTTCTCGGGGCTGCGGCACGGCGTCCTTGATGCTTATGACATCACGGCGTCGAACCTCAACAAATTGTCGGACAAACAATTAGATACGATGATCGGAGACCTTCTTGTTCAAGAACCGCCTGAATTGAAGGCATCGATCCTTTCGACGATTCGTAGCGATCCGGCCCAAGCCAAAACCTATGCTGCGCAGATGCGCTCTGCGGCGAGCAAGAAAATGGCGGAAGAAGTGGCGGTCGCCGCCCTGGTCTCCGATCCGGCCAAATTTCAGAGCGCCCTTGAGGGCAATACGGTGAACCTCAATTTATCCTCCATTTCGTTGCTGACGCCGGATCGGTTGCGGGCGAAGCTGAGGCCGAGCGGTAACGAACGCGAGATGTTGCAACGTCAGACTATCGCTCTGAAGGCCCTGGCACAGGAGCAGCCTCTTGAACTGACGGTTCGCGATAATGCTGGTCAGCTACGCACCATCAAGGCGAATATCAACGTTCGGACGTTCAACTTTGGTGTAAACGGCGCGGCTGTCGGTAAGATGTACCATATTCCTTCCACTGCCCCTGGATGGAAGCAACTGATGGGGTGGGGTTACGCCATGGAAAAGAACGATCCTGATCTGACCCAGCTGCTTGGCGGAACCGGAGCCGGACTCGGCGGCGATGTTGGCGACAAACTTGTGGAGATCAACCGGGAACGAGAGCAACTGCGCAATGACCTCAGGGAGGGTAGGGTAACAGCCGAGAACCAAACGGAAGTGGGGCGTCGGGTTTCCGCGCTGGATAAACAATACCAGAATCTGCACACGGCAGCGAGCGATGCCAAGCGTATCTGGCAGGAGAGGTCCTTCATCAGGGGTGGAGAGGATCCCTATAAAATGGTGTCCAGGCTCGCGCTGGTAGGGAATCTGATGGATGAGACGCCCCTATTCAACTGCAAGAGCGGCAAGGACCGAACCGGACAGCTGGACGCGGAAGTGAAGTATCTTGCCGCGCTGGCTGAACATGAGAAGCTGCCGAGGCCAGGTTCGGTCGGTCCCGACCTGCGTGCAATGCGCAGCGAGTTCACGCTCAATGCCGGCAATCTTGAGATGCAGAAGCTGAACAGCGGGTTACCGGGCTATAAGCTGCCGCTCAGGGAAGTGCCGGGGCTTGCGCAGATGATCGCTGACCAGGCCCTGGAATCGGTATACCGCGGTGGTTCTGATTACATTAAGTCCTGACACTGGGTCGTCTGTATTGAATATGGAGGAGAAGTATGTCGGAAATCGATTTCATCACGTTTCGGCAATTGGCCGAGAGGCGATCAGATGCGACTCTAACCGTTAATATGAACACCGGTGATTTAAGGAGTCGCAGCAACAACGTCTTCAATCGTGTTATCACTTGGGTCCGGAATAAATTCCAGGATCCCACCACTCGGCAGGTGGAGCAGCAGGCGGCCTACAACAGCTTTATTCGTTCCATGCACGCGTCTCCCCGTTACGATGAGTTAGAGAAGGAGATGACGATGATGCACCTGTCCCAGGACGTCCGCCTGGGCAAGCCGTTGACCACTCGTCGGATCAGGCAGATCTTGACCCAACTGGAGACGCCGACCGTCGGGTCCACGAATGCCGATCACAGGACTTATCACGAGAACTGCATTGCCGCGAACTTCATGGCCGGGAGGTTCGAAAGCGACCACTTGTCCAGGGAACTGCGGGAAGCAATCGAAGATCGGCCCGCTCTGAGGGAAAGAAACTACAGCGTGCGCCCAGAGGACCAGAAACGCCTTTCGCAGCGCATCTACGATGCTGTGATGGCGGCCACCGGTGATGATCCCGTAAATCATCCGACCCATATTGTCGAGTATCCCGAGGGAGCCCGCATTGCGGGCCCTCTGGTTGATGAATTTCTCGACACCGAGGAGCAACGTATCCTTGCCGAGGAGGAACGTATCCGTTTGCAGGAAACGGAGGCAGCGGCGACGCCAGAGCCTGTTGTAGAGCAGGATGAAACGGTGGCCGCCAGGCAGCCGGGCGCGAGGAGCAGGATGGCCGTGTGGGTAAGACGGCTGATGCGCAGGAGTCCGCCTGATTCCTCAAAGAACATCAAGAGCCCGACCGTTATGCAGGCTCTGTCACAGCGTCTGCAACCGCTCAATCTTCCCAGGGAACTACGCTCGAAGGTGGGGCGACTCATCGAGCAAGGGCAGGTGACGACACAGGTACAGCTTACGCGCCAGACGAATAGAAATGCTGCTGTCTGGATTGAGGACAACCGGCTCGATAGATGGTATAGGGAAGGGCTGAGGAATGCCGATATGCCTGTGCCAAAACGGGGAACTGTTCCCCCGGAGCTTGCCGATGAGGTCGTCGCGTTGGTCGCGACCCTGGACGGGTTACATGACTATAACGATATGAAGAGGCTGGTCCGAGGGAAAATACGTTCCTGGATCGACACGCAGGCTCTGTCACAGCGTCTGGAACCGCTCAATCTTCCCAGGGGAATACGCTCGAAGGTGGGGCGACTCATCGAGCAAGGGCAGGTGACGTCACAGGTAGAGCTGAGGCGCCAGACGAATAGAAATGCTGCTGTCTGGATTGCGGACAACCGGCTCGGCAGATGGTATAGGGAAATGCTGGAGCAGGCCAACATCCCTGTGCCAAAACGGGACAGGGTTCCCCCGGAGCTTGCCGATGAGGTCGTCGCGTTGGTCGCGGGCCTGGACAGGTTATATGACTATAACGATATGGAGAGGCTGGTCCGAGAGAAGATACATTCCTGGTTCAACCAGGGCGCGTGAACTGACGGGCCGGCTCATAATTCCCGAACCACCCGCAACACTTCAGCAACGGGTGCAATCAAACTATCGGGTATGTATTCATTGAGGTCGGACTCTTCCACCAACGAATGTGCCAGCGAGACATTCTGCATGACCGGAATCCCTTCCTGCTCCGCAATCTCAATGATTCTCTGAGCGATAATTCCCTGCTCCTTCAAAGTGACAATCGGTAAGGCGGTTTTTTCCTGTTCGTAGTACAGACCGACGGCAAGATGGGTTGGATTACTGACTATGACACTTGAACGTTTGACATTGGAAACCTGTTGGGAATCAATAATCTCCATAAACAACTGGCGGCGGCGGCCCTTAATCTCTGGGCTTCCCTCCATTTCCTTGTATTCTCGTTTGACCTCATCCTTGGACATTTTCAGCCCTTTGATATATTCGAATTTCTGAAAAATATAGTCTGCCGCCGCAACGACGACAAAAGTCACTGATGCGTATATAAATACTGTCGAAAACATATCGCCCAGTATCGGCATGATACAATCAATTCCGCAGTAAGGAATCCGTAATAATGTTGGTAAGGCGGTCCAGATGATATGCCCAATTAAGTAGGTAAGAAACACTATTTTGAAAATCGACTTTACCAACTCTACGAAATTCTTCTTGGAAAAAATATTCTTTAGTGCGGAAAAGGGATTTAACTTCTTTAAATCGGGCTTGACCGCCTCGGGAGCCAGCAAAACACCCACCTGGGCAAGGTTTCCAATAACTCCGGCAAGCATAGCCAGACACACTAACGGCAGGATCATCAGTAAGCCGATTTCGATAGCCTTTTTGAGCATGGTATCAAATCCCGTTTCAAAAGGGACGCTCTCAAGCCATATCGGCGGATCCAATAACGCCTCCAACTCGTGTAAATAGAAGTCGCTCGCCGTCCAGAGAAAGAAGAGTGCGGTCACGATAACCGCGGTGCTGGCAACTTCTTTACTCTTCGCTACCTGTCCCTTCTTCCGTGCGTCACGTAAGCGCTTGGGAGTCGGTGGTTCAGTTTTGTCACCAGAGGAGTCGCTCATTGGAAAATCCGCTCCAATTCATGAATATGATCTTTGAGATCACGCAGCATGTCGCTAAAATAGAAAACTGCAGTTCCCAGGAAGAAAAGAAGCAAGAAATTCGCAACGGCGCTTTTGATTGGCATCGACAAAAAGAAAATATTGAGTTGTGGGGCGAACCTGCCAATCAGACCTAATCCGAACTCGGTAAAAAACATCGAAATGATGATCGGTCCCCCAACGACCACTGCCAGCTTCGAGATTAAAATAAATTGCTTGAGGAAGAACTCAAGCAGGTCCGAATTGATTGCAGGGAAAAAAGAAGTCAGCGGCCAGATTGCATAACTGGTGTAAAGACTGTCCAGGAAGACAAGGAAAATCCCCGTAACAAAGAATAACGTGACCAGGGTTTGCGACATGAACAGGCCAAGAGGAGAAGATTGTTGCCCGATTAACGGATCAAAAGAACTCCCCATCGCCGCTCCACGCTGGTTGTCAATAAAAAACCCCACCGCTTGAATCGCCCAGAAAACGACGGTCAGCGGATACCCTATCATCATGCCGATGAAGAGCTCTTTGGCGGCAATGCCGATGAGCAGGGCAAGCGTTAATTCGGCCGCCCGAATTTCATGGGCGAGGAGTGGATAGAGAATCAAAGCAAGGCCGGCCGCAATGCCATTGCGGGCAAAGGGCCCCCCCATTAACTGGGAGCCCATAAACGACAGCACCGACATCGTCCCGATCATACGTGGCAGTCCAAGCGACATTATCAGCAGGACTTCTTTGACGAGGTCAAGCACGTGGTCCATTGTTGCGTGACTGCCTGATCAATAAAAAATGTCTTCAATCCTGGCAAAGGATATGGAAGCGTAACTGATAAGCCCGCTACCCATCCACCCCGCGGTCAGCATCAACATGGCGACGAGAGCTATCAGTTTGAGGGCAAAGGAAACGGTCTGTTCCTGAATCTGCGTCAATGCCTGCACCAGGCCAATAAGAATTCCCACGATTGACACAACCGCTATGGACGGCAATGACAAAGTCAGAACCAGCAGCAGTGCCTGCTGGGCGTGATTGATAATTTCGGCTTCCGACATGACGTCACGGGTTTACTGGTAGGACAGAATCAGACCATGGATGAGCCGACTCCAGCCGTCAAGGAAGACAAATAGCAGCAACTTGAACGGTAGGGATATGGTCATCGGGGACATCATCATCATACCCATTGCCAGCAGAATATTGGAAACGACCAGGTCAATGACGATAAACGGGAGATACAATAAAAAGCCGATTTCAAAGGCCGCCGTTAACTCTCCGACAATAAAGGCCGGCAGCAGGATAATGATATTGTCTTCGTGTATATCCTCATGATATTTCTCGGCCCATAAGTCTTCTGCCGTGGTCATAAAGAACGCACGTGCTTTGTCATTGGCGTGCTTGCCCAAAAACTCCCGATACGGTCCAAGTCCCTCGATAACGGCCTGCTCGATTGAGTGACGACTGGTGAATGTTGCATTCTGGCTCACGATGTTTTCGTAGCTCTCTAGCCCGACGGGCGCCATGATATAGATGGTTAAAATCAGCGCCAGGCCGTGCAGCGCCATATTCGGCGGAATCTGCTGAATGCCCAGGGCGTTCCGTACTAGGGAAAAGACGATCACTAACTTGACAAAGGAAGTTCCCATTACCACCAGGAACGGTAACGTACTGAGGGCTCCCAGAAAGACAATCAGTGTGGATGGATCAAGGTTGTCCATGTCCGTTACGATATTCAGTCCGTCACGCTCGAATCATCCATTGGACGAGCCTGTCAGACGCGCTATTGAGAGCACAAACAAATCCTGTGATTCCGACTGTTCACCTACTCGCATTCAAGAACTCTGACTCCGGCACGCCCATCAATTTCAACAAGTTCTCCGCTCCCGATCTTTACGCCGTTGGCACAGATTTCTATGTGCCTGTCCGAATTGCGTTGCAAGTCAAAAACATATCCGGTCTGAATATGCTGCAGATCGTTCAGGGTTATCTTGAGACGACCGGCAACAAAAACCACATCAATCGGCAGATTGGCGATAGTCTTGTCCTGGTCCGGGGTTACGGTGTCGTTTGCGTCTTCAGGCGCGCTGAGATTTTTTTCCATTGTTCCATCCAGCTGGGTCTGTACTGTCAGATGACTGCCATCCATCTCCGCAAAGCAAAAAAAAGACTCGTTGATATTGATGCGTACCTGTCCGTCGGATAAATAGTAAATATCACTCATGATCACATCACCACTCCTGAGAGACTTCACCTCGGACAGGGGTAACGATGTATATCCGACCTCCAGTTTGACCGGTAAGGGTAACCAACCGTAATCTCTTGCCACCGCACGTTGTGCAGACTGCTCGAACCATTCCATTATCGCCGGCGGCAATGTATTTTCAATTTTGATCACTATTGACCAGGCTGCTTTGATCTCCGCTGCCTGAATAACGAGCCGCAAGCTGTTGGCTGGAGGAGATTCGGTCACTGAGTTCACCTGCCCGAGTGCCAGGACCTCGCCGCATTGTTCTTGTAGGGCTTCCACCAGCGGTGCTATTGCGGCTTCAAGTAAAGCAAGCTGCCACAGGTCGGCTAATGTGCGAAAGTGTTGGACAGGAACAACATTGTGTAAAACGGCGTTGAGCGTGCTGGCGTTCAAATATACCGACAGTGCACCATCGCCTATATCGCACTCCAGCCTGATGCAGGCGCTGTAATCGTCACCGACCGCCGCGAGTTCTGCGCTATAGACCTGTTGACCCATAGGTAGCTGAAGGGTGCCCGTGACAAATTGGGAGAGCTGGTTCGTCACGCGAACCGACTCATCAGAGTAAACCGGATAGGCGACGGGTTGCCATCCCATTGCTCACATTACTCCCACATTAACTGTTGCTGTCATGGAGGACGGTAGTCAGGTCGTCCTCTGCTATGTATTGCTGACGGGAACGCCCGTCGTTTTGCCCATCCGAACTCCGCGCATCAGCCTGTGTCTCAATGCTGACGTTAACCGTTTCATCTGGTAAACGATTACCGAGCGCCTGCTCTATCTGCCCTTTGTTTTGCGCGATATAATTCTGCGCATCCTGCGAATGGGCAACAAACACGATTTTCAATTCTCCTCCATCGCGAAAAATGCGCACATCGCTCCCTTGCATCAATGAATCTTTCAACTGAATCCGGACTTCGGGGCTGGTCTCGGAGGCGGGCGAAGACACAAGCACGCGATCAGCAATCTGGCGGACAATCTCGTTAATACGGTGGACTGCGGGGGGTGAATCCTGACCGGCTTGCGTTGGAGCAGGAGTGCCCATCATGTGTGCCAGTATCTGTTCTCCGTGCAGCAGCCTGGGGCCGGTGGGGTCGTCGCTTGGTTTATCAGTGCGGTCGTCCACGGGCTTCTTCCCATCTTCTCGCCGAGCTATCTGCGAGGCGTCGGCGGGGTTGCCGGTTGATTTATGAGTGCGGCCGTCCAGTGGCCTCCTGCCATCTTCTCGCCGAGCTATCTGCGAGGCGTCGGCGGGTTCTTCCAGCAGGGAGGCAAAACGTTCTTCTGCGTCGTGTAACTGTCGCTTTGCTCTTCTTCGACCGGCAGGGGCCTGCCGGCCAGGTTTGATTGGACTGGACTGTCTTGAGATTTTCTCCATCATGAGCTCCTATAGTGCTCGTGTTGAAAATTTCCCTGACAGGAGGTCTTCGTTCTCCACTTCCTCTTGGCGCTCCCGTTCATGTTGTTCTGCGTCGAGGAGAATCTGCTGGTACTCCTCATACTTAACAACATCCTTGTGTGCCTCAATGCGCCTTTGGGCCGCTTCTGCCAATGCCTTCCGCGCACACTCTACGTCTTGGGCAGCCTGTACAACCTCCTCCTGAAGTTGTAAATCTTTGCTCCTCAAGGATGCGATTTTCTCGCGCATTACCTCCAGTTTACTCAGCGTTATATTCTTGCCCTGGATGCGTTGATATAAGCGCTCCTCCTCCGCAATGCGCCACGTTTCATAGTCAGCTTGTTCGCGTTGTTTCAACTGGTGAGCAGTTGTTTTTTGATCCAGGCTTGCTCGGGCCTCGGCCAGTGCCGCGACCGCATCGTCTTCGTGTAGACGTTTGATGTTCAGCAGATCAGCAAGCATGTGGTTTATCCATCCACGATTTCCCGCATCTGTTGTAGGGTGGTATCAAAAGCTGACACCTCACGCATTTCCTGTTTCAGCAGTGCATTGATGCTGTCGACCTTGGCAACAGCCTCATCGGCGTCAGCATCCGAACCTTCCTTGTATTCACCGATTTTGAGCAGCAATTCGATTTCTCTGTACTTCGCGAGTAATTGGCGAATCCGCCCGGCAACGCGCCTGTGCTCAGCGTCGATGATAGTGTTCATCACCCGGCTGACACTGGCTAACACGTCAACCGCAGGGTAATGGTTTTCCTGTGCGAGTTTGCGCGACAGAATAATATGCCCATCCAGAATGGAACGAGTTTCATCTGCAATTGGTTCGGTCATATCGTCGCCTTCAACGAGTACCGTGTACAGTGCGGTGATAGAACCTTTATCAGACTGCCCGGCCCGCTCCATCAACTGGGGCAAGGCGGCAAAAACCGAAGGTGGAAATCCCCGGCGGGTCGGCGGTTCACCGGCGGCGAGGCCAATCTCCCGTTGCGCCCTCGCAAAACGGGTGACCGAATCCATCATCAGTAATACATTCTTGCCCTGATCTCTGAAGTACTCGGCGATGGCCGTCGCAACGTAGGCCGCTTTCAGCCGTTCCATCGCCGGACGGTCTGAGGTCGAGACCACAAGGACCGCTTGCTTCAATCCTTCTTCCCCAATGTCCTGCTCAATAAATTCACGGACCTCACGTCCACGCTCACCAATGAGCGCAAGGACTTTAACGTCTGCCGCGGCATTTCGGATCAACATTGAAAGTAAGGTGCTCTTCCCCCCGCCGGCAGCGGCGAAAATTCCCATGCGCTGGCCTTCGCCGCAGGTCAGCAAGCCGTCAAGAACGCGCAATCCCAGAGCTAACGGCTGAGCAATCACTTTTCGCTGCATCGGATTGGGGGGAGCGGCATGGATAGGATAGGTCATGGCAGATTCGAAAGTCTCCCCATTAAAAGGCCGGCCGAGACCATCCAGCACTTTGCCCAGAACGTCCGGACCAACCGACACCTCATGTAAACGACCCGTTGGGATGACCTCGGTAGTATTGGATACGCCGACCATGTCGCCCATCGGCGTCAGCAGTGCCACCGTATTTTCAAAGCCAACGACTTCCGCCATCATTTTGTCTTTTTCGCCTGCGTTCTGCAGAATGCACAATTCTCCGACTTTGGCGCTCGGAGCCGTTGCCCGAATCAGTACGCCGGTAACTTCCAGCACCCGCCCGCGCATTGCAGTCAATTCGAGGTTCTTGACTGTGGTTTCGAGTGCATCGGTAATGTAATTGAAGCCTGTGTCCATTGTCCCAAGACTGCTCGTTTGCTCACGGCTTGAACATCACCTGGCCCGATATTGAAAAAGACGATGACCGGTCTTGGGAGAGGAAACGTTGATATTCCTCGAGGCCGTTCACGTATTGTTCGAGTTTCTCTTCAAAATCCTGGCTATTGATATTGCTGGTCTCAAATCGTTCAAATAACAACACGCGATTGTTTTCGTCCAGCGTCGGCGTCGACGTATGGTGTTTCAGCCGCATCAATGCGTAATGAAGCAGATGTCGCAGCCAATCAGCAACCTGGGTCTGTTGTTGCGGCAGATGACCCAAAGATGCAATCAGGTGTATCAGATCAAATTTTTCAAAGCACTGCACTTCCAGATCGTCATCGAAGGTCAGCGTATAACGGCCTTGCTCGTCGGCCGTCAGGTTCTCAATCTCGTACCGTTGGACCAATTCGGACATCAGGACGGCCAGTTTTGCCATATCACTTCCCGGCTATTGTTTGATTGAAATTTTTTGACAACGCCTTTTCGAGCAAATCGATTTGCAAATCAAGGCTGGTATCGACTGAGCCTAACTCCGTCTCCACGCGGCACGCACCGCTGGAAAGCGCCTGGTCCGGGACAACGTCGACAAAGTCAATGTTCGGATAATCCGCGGTGATTTCTTCAATTCTCCGGTTGACCGCCTGAACCTGTGTGGACGATACACACAGGGTGACGCGACTTTCATTGCGTACCCTATACAATGCGCTCTTGATTAACCCGACGGTTGCGTCTGTCTCGTGCAGGTTTCCGATAATTTTCTTCACTGATTCAATGACAAGAGATACGAGTTTCCCCTCTACTTCAGACAAGTACTCAACGGCAGCAGCAACGGAATTCAGCATTTGTGCGCTGATAAGCTTTTGTGCTTCGCTCTCACCGGCTTTATACGCTTCGTCTTTTTTTTGCTGGTACAGTCTCTGCGCCTGTTCCTGTATTTCGGTGATTGCCCGCTGACTTTCGATGATGCACTGATAATCCTCAGCCTTAACGACTTTATCGACGGGTGAGATCACCATTTGTTCCAGTTTTTTTATTGCGAAGTGCACCATATGATAGAGAGTGTCGTACAGGGTTCTTGCCTGTCGAGTTGCGGCGATACGTCTACGCGCTCTCCTTGCTCAGACGAAGTAAAAAATGTGTATGCGCCGCACTATCCTGACCTGAGTTCTGACCTGAGGTTTGCCAATACTCTTCAACAATGGATTTCGGCAATTTAAACTGTAGACGCTGAATAAACGCTTTCGGCATGTCGGACATAGCGGTTGCGAGACTTCCGATACCGAGCCGGTAGCAGTTTTGCTTGAGAGCAGAAAGATCGGTGGTGGTGTCCCGCTTTTCGGGTTCAATCGCCACTTCATCGAGCAAGAGCCTACCGCGTTTGATTGTAAAGAAATAATCTGCCTCACCGACCGCATCCTTGAGCACTTGTCGGTCCTGACTGCGAATGACGTGAGCAATATGATCTGATTGCAGGGTCAGACCATCCAAATATACCAAACGTCTCAACTGATCCGAACCAAGGAGCGCCAGGTGTTTCTTTTCAATTGAGAAGTCAAAATCAAAATCCTGGTCCAACTCAAACTGGTTCAAAAGGAATTGTGACAAATATGCGTTTGCACGGTCACTGGTCTGCGTAGCGGCAAGCAGTTCGGTTGGCAACCAATCAGCCTGCCACCAACTGATGTCCATATATCCTGTCGGAAGAAAATTAAACCGAAGGAGTTCGGGAAACAATTGACGAGGGAAAATTTTGGGCTTGTCGGCCGGGATTGAAATCATGCCTCTTTGTCGCTTTCAGCGGTACACCCGAAGGAGCATGCTATTTTTTTTGCAACAGGTAAACATTAACCGCCATTGATACCATCAGCAGCCCCAGGCAGCCTCCCAAAATCAGGTAAAATCGCAGCACTGAGTGGGCTGACAGTTCAATTGAGAGGATTGACTCAAGATCCTGTGGGTCAAGTTGAACAAGGTCTTCCTGCTGTGCGGGAAATAGTGCGACCTGGACGGCGTCATAAGGCATCCCTGCTATTCCACTGGATACGATTGCCTTGATTTCTGGGATATGGGAACGAAAGTCGTAATTAGGGTCATGCTTCACAAAGACTGACGCGGAGGCAGTCCGCGTTTGGTCTGACGACTGGTCTTCCTGGGGTATGACAATATGCACCCGCGTATCCATGACCCCGTCTATTTGTGATAAAGTCTCTGCAATTCCCTGTGACAAGCCATAAATATAAAGCGTGTGTTCTTCAAACGGAGTCGTTATCAGTTTATCTGTACGGATAACATCCGCAATTGTGGAGAATTTGTTCTTCGGGTAGCCGCTCCTGCGCAATAACGCAACCGCATCCGCTATCCTGTCTTCATCAACATATAGACTGACCGTGTTGTCTTTTCCAGGTTGTTTTTCGCTGCTGATCCCATAATCGAGCAACAGGGCAAGCATTTCGTTCCCCTCTTGTTCGTCTAACTGCGAATACAGTTCGGCTTTACAGCCAAAGAGCAACCCCAGCGAAGCGGCGAGCAAAATAACTCGAAAGCCAAGCAGCGGATTGAATGAGAATAAAACGTGCACAAATCTGCTTTGTAATACTAAAGATGAGGAATCATAGGACGGCTATAGTGATCGAAGCAAGGCTTGGGAATCCTGGGAGGCCGTGTTAACCGAGGTAGCGCTAGCCCTGGCTAGGCTGGTAATCTTCGCTAGCTCATGTTATCCAGGGCCGATTGGGCAAGACGGGCTGCGTCCGGGTCGCTGCCGTCGGCGAGCACTACCCTCATAATCCGCTCTCCCTCGTTAGCGCGCTTTTCCATAATCAGAAAAAGCCCCAAAAAAGCGCGGGCCATCAAGTCACCCGACTCGGCGGAGACCTCCTGTTTCATCATGAAATTACACGCTTCCCCGGGATTGTTGTCACAGTTGGCGTAGACCATCGCAACCCCGATAATCCATGCCGGATTATCGGGTGCGACTTCCTTGATACCTTGAAAGATGTTGAGTGCATACTCACGCATCGCCGGCAGGCGACAGGCAACAAAGCCAAGATCAGCACAGTAACGCAGTGTTTCTTTAGGGATTTCCATTGACTTCAATTCCTTGGTTTTTCCGCAGACACAGATACGATACGACGCTACGTCGGCTGCGACACCTATAATCTCTGCGTTATTTGGCTGACCGCATCCTTGAGGTCTTTCACCATAGCGCTCTCGAAGCCAATTTCCATGTTATAGCGCGTGTATTCCATTTGCATCTTGACCATGGCGACCGGATCGCTAACGTCAGCGTTGTCCAGCATTTTGTTGAGCTTATTTTCTTCCTGTTTCAGTTGAGGGGCCATGGAGCCGCCGACTGCATCGAGAGTCACACCACTCATACAAAACTCCTAAAGGAAATGAATACGGGCAAGTTTGATTATTTGGCAACGTATCACTAAAAATTCAACATTGTCAAACATGGGTTTCTGGTGCATGACCCTGTTTTCGCTTCACTTATGTCAGTATGCCGACCCAGACTGATCGATTTGCCTGTCTGGCATTTGCAGGAATCGGCGCCGTCGCGCTTCCTGCGCGAGCAGTTTGTGGCGTTTGGGCTGCCGCCAGAGAAAATTCTGTTTCACGAGTGTGGCTTGCAGACCGACGCCATTCGGCTCGCTCCGAAAACCCTTGCTCCTCAGAGAACCAGGGGCAAGCGGCCCATCGTCTTTGGCTATATCGGCGTTGTGGACCCGGTGAAGGGCGTCCAGCTGCTGGTCGAAGCCTTTCAGACCCTGCCCCAGGCAGAGTTACGTCTCTATGGCGGCGAGGCGGCCTATGCGCCCTATCCGGACGAGAAGCGTTTCCGCTCGCGGTTGGCCAGCTCGGCCCGTATTCGGTGCATGGGCCGCTACGAGCAGCATGAACTCGGGCGCATTCTGGCTGAGGTGGATGTCGTCGTCGTGCCTTCGATCTGGTATGAAAATGCGCCGCTGGTGATTCGGGAAGCCTTTCTGGCCCATACCCCGGTGATTACGGCCGATTTTGGCGGCATGCGCGAGTGGGTAACGGACGGTGTGAACGGGCTTCTCTTTGAGCCGCGTAATATCGCTGACCTGCGGCAAAAGATGAGGCGTTTTATTACCGAACCGACTTTGGTCGCCCGGCTCTCCCGGGCATTCCCCGCGGTCCGGTCGATTCGCGCCGACGCCGCCCTGCTCGCACGACTCTATCGGCGGCTTTTGTAGGTCAGGTTGCTCCTACTCTTGAAGAACCTCTTGAAGAACATACACGATGTTTGATATGGCCAAGAGGATGTATAAACTAACCCGCTCGTAGCGAGGGAAAGCAGAGATTCGTTGGATTTGCAGACAGACAGTTCCCCGGCCATTACCCAAAGGAGATTTGACCATGCCACCCATTGATAATATTTCCTCCAATGTTCCTCCTATCGTGAATCGCGACCTGGATTCGCCGGAAGTGAGTGGGAAAACGCACGTCCACAATCCATCGTATGATGCTGGGGACCTTCCGCCCGGTGCCGTCACAAGAAGCGTGTCGTCACCTCCGCCACCGTTGGGCAAAGTGAACGCTGAAAAAGCGTCTTTGGCGCTTAACACCATCTCCGAGAACGTGGCATTTGATTACAGCGAGCTTGCCGCGACGTTGATCAAATTGAACAATGAAGCAGAAAAAGAATCGAGAGATCAAGTCATTGAGGACATCACGAGTGTTGCGGATGAAATGAATCAGTCGGCGAAAGACCTTGAATCAAGCGCCGGTCTGGCCCTCGCTAGCGGCATTGTTTCCGGCTCTGCGGCAATTGTTTCCGGAGGTATCAGCGTTGCCGGCGGAGCCAAGAGTTTCAAGCTGACGACTGAAGCGCCGACCTCCGAAGCGCCGACACCCAAAGCGCCGGCACCCGAAGCGCCGACACCCGAAGCGCCGGAGACGTCGCTGGAGTCGAGCACTGAGCTGACCTCCGAAGCGCCGGAGACGCCACTAGAGTCGAGCACTGAACCGCTGGTCTCCGAAGCGCCTGAGACGCCACTGGAGTCGGACTCTGAAGTGCCTCCCGAAGAGCCTGAGACGCCACCAGAGCGAGACTCTGAAACGCTTGCCAAGGTGAAAGAGCAAAGCCGCGTCATGGTGATATCGCAAAAAGCCCAGAGTATTTCATTGAAAACCCAGGGCTACTCCCAGCTCGTCTCGGGTACCGGTCAGATCGCCAGTTCAGGACTCAAGTTTGGGGCGGATCAGATGCAGGCAAAAAGTAAGAGAGACGACGCTCTTACTGAACGCCGGCGTGCCAACTTGGAGCGCGAACGCCAATATGCGGACAATCTGCACAAATCTGCTCAGGACATGCAGCAATCCTTCAAAGATTTGCTGCAAATGGAACACCAGACCAGCTCGGGGATATTTGCACGCGTGTAACCACGAGTAATGCTGGAGTTGTGACCCTATGAGCAATTTCATTGACTCTGTCGGGCAGGCCAACCAAGGCCCCCCCTCTACTCCGGGCCCTGCGACGCGGCAGGGTCTGGAGAGCAGCAATTATCGTGGGCAGAGCATAACGCGTTCCCATGATCCTATTGGGGAATTGGAGGATGCCGCCGAAGAACTGACTTTCGGCCAGAGCGAGCGTGTCGAGGACAAGTTATCCAAACGCAAGATCAAGGGGAGAGCCGGACTCAAGACCTTTGCGATGGAGCAGGCTGAAAAATATCTGAAGCAGGTCCCGGACCTTGAGCGCAATAAAAAGCTCAGTGATTTTGTCAAAACAGTTCTGGGAGAAGGCGCTCAGGCAACGCCCGAAAAGCTGCGTCAAGGTGCCAGAGAGTTTTCTTCGGACGCGACGCATCAGTTTCTTGCCTTGTCGTACGCACACGAGCAGGCGAAAATAGAACACGCCGACCCGAAGCTGTTATCCGCGTTGGAACAGACTATTGAGCAACTGCAAGCGGAAGAAGCCCCTGCTATCCAGGCGGGATTGAACGTCTCCACGGTTGCCAACAGTTTTTCTGAAAGCGGTTTGAGTGATACGCAACAACTGCGCGATTTGTATCGTGACGTTGTGCTTGACTACGGCACCGTCCAGGAAGCGTACACGAAAGTCGTTGCGCAGTATGAGGACAGAAAATTTCCGGAAGCGGTCAATTTTCTTCTCAAGTCTCTGTCAGCCGACCTGGGCGCGAGCACGCACTCCATATCCAAGGTTCGGCTGAAACAGATTATGGATGATATGTACCAGTTGAAGTCCTTAAACAGCATGTACGACGAGTGCCAGGCGTTGCTGGACCGTGTACGGCATCGGTATGTGGCTGTGCCGGAAAGCGTGGGAACGCACGATCTGATGAAAGAATTGCTCACCGCGCAAGACCGGGGATGGCAGGGCGAAGGTGTTTTCACCGCGCTCCCGGGTAAACTTGGTATCTCCGGTAGCGAGCCGGGAATCTATTTTCTCCAGGGATTCAAGGAAGTCGTTCGGCTGGTCCCGCTTAAAGTGTTTAATAGCGATCCTGTGAAACGCGAGCGATTGTTGCAGTCCGTGCAGCAATCCTTAGATACCTTGATCGATAATGAGTATGCAGACGAATAACACGGCCTCTGCGTGGTGGAACGAAGCCCTTGCGGAATTCAGTCGCGCCCTGGGCTTTGAAGGGCTCACTGGTGACACCTCTGCGGTGTATAATTTTGTGATCGGGGATAATGAGTATTTGCTTGACATAGAATGCTCTGCCGAAGAAGTGGTCCTGGCGCTTTTCCGGGAGGTGGCCTTGCGGCAGGCGGAAGAAAAAATGCTCTCCCTGCTGCGGCAGTGTCATTTCGACAACTACCTCCCTTTTCTTGTTCAGGTCGGTTTGAAGGACGATGCCATCCTGGTGCTAGCGATTCGTCTGGATAAGTCGAACGCGAATCAAATGAACAACGCGTTTGACTTTCTGTGCAAACTCTATGAGGACGCGGGGTGTTAAGCCTGGGCTGGCCTGGAGGCGAATAGCATAAAAAGAGCGAGCGATGAGCGGCTGCCGTGTTTGCGCCGTATGCAAAGAGGGACGGGGAAATCGCGTTGTCGCGCTAACAAGCGAGAGGAAGAATTGAGATGGCAGTTTCTCTGAACACGGGTATTGAAGGGATTTCTTATCAAAGCTACGGCACAACTCGAATCGGCGACTTTCCGCACACGAAGACGTATCTGCCGCTCAGCGCGCCCATCCATTCTCATCTCGATGAGGTGCTTGATCTGTACGCCAGCGATCGAATCCTTATGGGTGCTGTTACGCCACAGATTCCCGACAGGGAAGTGACCATTCCTTCTAACTATGCCCGCTTGTTTCGAGAGATTGAGGTGATCAGCGCCCGGCATAAACCCGTGAACGATCAGGACAGGCAAACCCTACAAGCAGCGCAAGCCTTGTTTTCCACGATGAGAGGCAATTTTGAGAATTTGAACCTGGGCCGTGACGCCTTGATCCGGGGATAGTCTGTGACGGATGAAAGATGAGGACCGAAGTTGTGGTAGATACGCTGGCCCTGGAAGAAGCCCACATCAGCTGGCTCCTTATTGCCGCCCATACCTATTTACAGCAAAATATGCCAGAGCAGGCGGTGACACTGCTCAGGTTCTTGCGCCTCTTTGACAGGGATAACCAACAATGTCTCAAGATGCTTGCGTATGCGTATGTACGCCTCGGCAGGGTACAGCAGAGTGCGGAGTTGATTGAAGAGGTTTTGCGCCTGCCCTTATCGCCCGAGGAACGTACGGCGATGTCTTTAATGCGCAGGTGTGTGGCGAACGGCAACAGTCAAGAGGGGAGGCCGGTCTCTCAGGATTCCGTCGAACAGCTCGCTTTAACCCCTACCCTCGGGATCGACCAGCATGACTCGTGATCAGGTCCAGTCCTTCCTCTACGCCCTCACCCAGCGCAAGGATGTGCTGCTGGCCTTTTTGCTGGTGTCAATTATCTTCATGATGATTTTGCCGCTGCCAACCGTTGTGGTTGACATTTTAATCGGTGTGAGCATGAGTATCGCGGTCATTTTGCTGATGCTGTCGGTCTACATAGCGTCGGCGGCTGAGTTTTTCGCTTTTCCCGCGGTCTTGCTGTTATCAACCTTGTTCCGTCTGTCCCTGTCCATTACCACGACGCGCCTCGTATTGTTGCAGGCGGACGCCGGGAGAATCGTTGATACTTTCGGTAATTTTGTGGTGGCCGGCAACCTTATTGTCGGTCTTGTCATCTTTTTGATCATAACGATTGTACAATTCCTGGTGATTACCAAGGGGGCGGAGCGCGTGGCGGAAGTCAGCGCCCGCTTTTCGCTCGATGCCATGCCGGGTAAGCAGATGAGTATAGACGGAGATATGCGCGCGGGCGTTATCGACGTTGGCGAAGCAAAGCACCGCCGGGAGATGGTTGAAAAAGAGAGCCAGCTCTATGGCTCGATGGACGGCGCGATGAAATTCGTCAAGGGAGACGCAATTGCGGGCCTGATTATCATCGTTATCAACCTCATCGGCGGTCTCTCCATTGGAGTATTGCAACGCGGCCTGGACGTTGTCGAGGCTATCCATATTTATTCAATTCTGACCATCGGCGATGGTTTGGTTGCACAGATACCCGCGCTGTTGATTGCCATGACGTCAGGCATCATCGTGACGCGCGTCAGTACCGACGAGACAGAAAACCTGGCGAGTGATATCGGTGCACAGTTTGGCGCACAACCACGCGCGTTGATGGTTGCGTCCGGCTTAATGGCGGCCTTCAGCCTCATTCCAGGGTTCCCCGTAGCGACCTTTCTGGTCTTGTCGGCTATTACCGGTGGTGGCGGTCTGTTGTTGTCTCGGAGCCACGACAAGAAGAAAGAAAAAGCCGAGGAGCAGGATATTTCCGCGCTGCTTCCCGCCTCGCGGGTCAACGCTCAATCCGATCAGGAAACAAGCGAGCAATTGTCCGGGCAGGAAGAAGTCACCTTGGGCATTCCGCTGCTGGTGGATATTGAAGCAAGTCTGCAGAATGCCATTGATCTGCGTTTCCTGAATCAGGAAGCGTTAAAGGTGCGCCGGGCGTTGTATCTTGATCTCGGTGTGCCCTTCCCCGGCATACATCTGCGCTTTAACGAAAATATGTCGCTCACCGGACAGTATTCCATTCTGATGCAGGAAGTTCCGGTTGCGAAAGGCAAACTGAGACCCGGCTGTGTGCTGTATGCGGATAGTGACGAGCAACTCGATGCCCTGGACTGCCCGCATGACAAAGACGAGCAATTTCTGCCGAATATCGACACGGTCTGGATTGAAGAGGGGCACAAGGACCAACTGGATAAATTAAGTCTGTCCTATATGGAGCTGCCTCGGATTCTGACCTGTCACCTCTCGTATGTACTCAAAAGGTACTCGGAAGAGTTTATCGGTATCCAGGAAACCTCCTACCTGTTTACGCAGTTGCAGGCGACTTTTCCGGAGCTGCTCAAGGAAGTGCAACGCGTGTTGCCGATTCATTTGACGACCGAGATTCTTCAAAGACTCGTGAGTGAGGATATTTCGATCCGAAATATCCGTCTGATTCTGGAATCTTTGGTTGAATGGGGACAAAAGGAGAAAGACGGGGTGTTGTTGACCGAATACGTGCGTGGCGATCTCAAACGCTATATCAGCTATAAGTACAGCAGTGAACAGAACATCCTCTCGGCCTATCTGTTGGATCAGGATTTAGAAGACTCCATCCGCGGCGGCATACGTCAAACCTCATCGGGCAACTATCTTGCGCTTGATCCCCAGGTGACGCGCCAGTTCATCGATGAAAGCAAGAGCATGATTGGTGATATGGCCAGGCGCAGTAGCAAACCGGTCCTGGTGACAGCCATGGATATTCGTCGTTACGTGCGTAAAATGTTGGAAGTAGAGCTGTACGATTTGGCCGTCTTGTCCTTTCAGGAATTAACTCAGGAAATCACTGTCCAACCGATTGGAAAAATAACGCTTTAATATTCCTGGTATAGGAGTATATGCATAACCTGAGTTCGGGTTAAGCCAGGGGGAAGGTGAAGGGAAGGTTTCTTGGGTTGATGGCAGGAGGCGATGAGGCCACAGAGGAGATGGACGAGGAAGTTGCTAGGGCTGCGGTGGCGGGAGTGTTCGATCTGGGAGATATGTTTGAGTGGATCGAAGAGGGTTTCGACAATCGCGCGTTTACGCAGCAATACTTTGTCCGTCCACAAGAGGAGGCGCGGTTTCATTGTGCGTTTGAGCGGAGTCAGTAAGTGGGCCCCAAACGTCGTCAGCAGCTCCTTGGTCAACGCGGCAGAGATATAGCCCTTGTCGGCAAATAGTTTGCCAAAGAGCGAGGGGGCGAGTTTAGGCACCGGCTTACGGTCGTCGGTATGACCTGGCGTGAGCGCTACCCGCAGTAACTCGCCCCGGTCATTGCCGACGAGGTGGAGTGTAAAGCCAAAGAACCATCCGACCGAGGTGCGGCCCCGCGCCGCCAAGTCCGCAAAGACTTTATGCTGGGCGATCCGGCGGTTATGGCACACCGCCAGTGCCGTCGCATCCACAAAGGAGGTCCCCGTACAGGAGCCATAGCACTGGCGGAGATACGCACACAGTGGCCCTAGGGTCGAGGGAATGAACTCCACAAAGCGAGCGTAGCTCACTAGGCCGGGAAACTCCGTCCGCCAGTGCCGAAGGACGTGGGTCGGGTAGAAGGCTTTGAAGGTGCGGTAGTGCGAATGGTGGAAGACGATCCTGATCGTCATCACCTCGCTCAAACTCAGGCGGCGGGCGCGCTGGCGCTGGAGACGACCGCTCGCTACGAGATGCTGGCGCCAGACGGGCTCAAACTGCTGACAGAAATCATCGACATCACAGAACACTTCCAGTAGGTTGCGCATTGAGGGACTCCTGTGAGATAAGACTTTGGTGTAGGCACCCATAACCTTACCTCATTCGGAGCCTCTTAGCCCGAACTCACGTTATGCATAGGGGGAAAAATGGAAGCAAACGACCGTGAGGCGGCCCTTGACCAAATGGTTTCGGAATCACAGGAATGGATCGACAAGGCGAAAGAAGTCTCTGCACGCCTCGGAGCTGTTTTGGAGAGTTTTGGTATCACCAATCCGGAGGCTATTGACAAATTCCTGCAAAGCGACCTATGCCCCCCGGAGCTATCCAAGGAGGCTCGGGAGAATATCGAGCAATTGTGGCAGGAATTGGAAGCGGAAGAGAACAGCCTCGCAGCATCCGGGGCTTTGGGCAGGCAAGGGCGCGGGGCGAGTCGGCCAAGGCGTTCGACCAGGGGCATAATCAGAGTGTAGTTTGCGCCGACCTGATTTGTTTCGTTTGTTGCAACGACAGGAGTTTCAGCGGTCGAATACGGAAAACCAGGTATAGGAGGGCAGAGTTATGGCTGAAGGAACAACGAGTGGCATAAGCGGAGCAACAACAATTGCTGGGGCAAGCACCAATCCTGACACGAGTATGTCGTTGAATGAAAAACTGCTGATGCTGTTTTTAAATCGCGCCCAAACAATGCAAGGCATAGCCGGTGACCGCACCGAGGAAGCCCAGGACAAGCTGAAGGAGATTCAAGACGCGCGCGCTATGAAGTCCAGGATGAATGCCCTTAAGCAAAAGGCGGACGATGATGGTCTTGCGACCATGCCTCAGGACATGAAGGACTATTGTGAGGCGCATAATATTGATTGGGACCACACCGGCAACGATGATAGGCACAACAAAGATGAATGGAGCGTGAACATACAGTATATGGACGACTTCATAGATAAGTTATCCAGTAATAATGATTTGTTCATGATCAAACTGAGGAGTGTGGTGGATAAGTCCAATGAGGCGGTACAGGGTGCAAGCGGCGTGGAGAACCAGGCCAAGGACCTGATGAAAGACGTCCTCGCCGGTTTTCGATAAACCACACCATATTGGAGTTGAGGCCCGGCACCGGCACCAAAAATTTGCCGAAGGAGATACGAATGGACGCCAAAGACGTAGCAGCAATTCTGGTGGAAGGGGCGGCGGGTGTATTGCAGGGAAAACAGACCTTAGGGGAAGCGAGGAATATCTCGACCGAGTCGTTGGAGAGTATCTATGGTGTCGCCTATGGGTGGTATCAGCAGGGCAAATACGCCGAGGCTTTGAAGAGCTTTGAGTTGCTCTGTTTATACGATCATCAGAATCCCAGATTCTGGACAGGACTTGGCTACTGCCGCCAACAGCTGAAAGACTATAGCGCGGCGGCGAGCGCCTTAAGCTATGCGGAGTTGTATGCCGACACCCCTGATTTGGAGATGTATCTGAATCTGGCTCAGTGCTTCATGGCGTCCGGGCACAACGAGGCCGCTGAGGCCTACGTAGACGCCGTGCTCTGGGGGGGGGATGCGGATCAGACGCTCAAGGACAGGGCACAATTGATGAAAGACCAACTGTCAAAAGAATAGGAGATACCTATGCCTATAAACAACCTTAATAATGTGGAACATACACGCCCCCCTATCTCATCGCAGCCTCCTACGACCGATGGCGTCGGACGGGTTGCCGGGAGTCAGACTCCTTCCCACCTCTCTGTTGACTCCGATGCTGCTGGAAATTCTCAGCCGACGCCCCCGGTGGGAGGAGGGCCGAGACTGCCGGCGCCGGTGAAGATGAGTCCGGCCGATTTAATGACTTTGCTGTATGGCTTGCAAAAAAAATTCGGCGAGTCTCGGATAGAAACCGTTGAAGGACAGATTAAGACCAGGGCGCTAGAGAAAGAGCTGAAAAACAATAAGACCTTAGAGAAGCTCAAGAAGGCTTTGAAGGCAAGCCACAAGCACAACACGGGGGCCCTCGTCGGGAAAATCTTTGGCTGGATTGGGGTGGCGTTGACCTTCGTGGTAGCCGCCATTGTTGGCGTTGTTTCAGGGGGCGCCGCCGCGGCGCCGCTTCTTATTGCTGCGACCGCGATGCTCGCCATTATGATTATGCAGGAAAGCGGTGGAATGGATAAGATGACGGATGCCATGGGAATGGACGATAAGGCAAAGATGGCGTTCTCAATAGCGCTGACAGCGGTGATATTGGTCGCGAGCATTGCTCCAGCCGTCGTCAGCGGCGGTGCTACCCTCATTAGTACGGTCTCCAACGCGATCAGCTCGGCCACCGAAATAGCAGCCGAAGGAGCCGCGGCGGCTGGCGAAGGAGCCGCGGCAGTCACCGAAGGCGTCACCGAAGGCGTCACCGAAGGCGTCACCGAAGGCGTCACCGAAGGCGTCACCGAAGGCGTCACCGAAGGAACCACCGAGGGAGTCACCGAAGGAACCACCGAGGGAGTCACCGAAGGAACCACCGAGGGAGTCACCGAAGGAACCACCGAAGGAACCACCGAAGGAACCCAGAAGACCACGGTATTTGTCAGAGCAATAGCAAAACAACTCGGCACAAATACCGCGCGCGTAATAAAGGCTGGAGAAAGAGTGAAATCAGGCGTGCAAATGGTGTCAGGTGCAGTCCAGATCGCCGGTGGTGCGACAACAGTGGTGGACTCGAAGGATCAGTACGACGCTGAGATGGCGCGGGCAGGAGTTCAGCGAAACAGGGCTGAACTGATGAAAATGGCGGCGCTTGATGAAGAGGATCAGCGCAAGATTCGGCAATTGATAGAAATGTTGGAGAATTCTACCCACGCGCTGCTCGCTACGCTGTCTTCCACCAGAGAAGTGGAAAGGCAAATCCACACCTCGGTATAACTGTAGACAGAAGAGGGCATTCCATTATGGCGGAAGCAGAATTAACGGATGAACAGCTGAAAACAGTCGAAAAACTGGCCGTACAATGTTTGAAATCAGGCATCCCGCTCAGCGTCGTCAAAGGCTACAGCACGGAGGAACTCGAAGCGGTTTATAACGTGACGTACAACCTGTATCAGCAACAAAAATACGAAGATGCGAAGACGCTGTTTCAATTTCTCACGCTCCATGAGCCTGCAGAGGGCCGTTTTTGGCTGGGATTAGCCGCTTGTTATCATCGGCTGGCTGAACACGAGTCTGCAATCAATGCCTACTCTTGCGCCGCCCTTGTCGATGCGACAAACCCGATTTACGCCTTTCATGCGGGTGAATGTTACCTCGCCATGGAAGATTGGGAAAACGCGAAAAAAGCAATTGAGGCGGTCACAACCCTGTGCGAGGTGACGGCGGACGAAGAAGACCACACCGAGTTGCTCAAGCGCACAGAGGCAATGGCGCAGATAGTGAACGGGAAGCTGCGCACATAACCCAGCCTAGTAAGGAGACTCAATGTCAGCCGATATGATAAGAAACCTGCTCCAGGAGTTCGGTCATTCAATTGGTATTCCCGACCTGCAAGTGGATGAGGAAGAACGTTGCAACCTCCTATTTGATGATGTTGCGGTGAGCTTTGAATTAAGTCAAGACGAGGAATCAGTGTATCTGTACTCGTATCTGGCGACCGCGCCTGAGGTGGATCTTGAAAGATTCTCCGCCACGTTATTGGAGGCGAACTATCTGTTCAGGGGAACGAATGGTGCAACCCTGGGAGTGGAGGCAATGAGTAAGAGAGTCGTACTGATTCGCGAAGAAAGGTTGGAGTTGATGCGGCTGGCGCAGTTTGAGTCTGTTGTCGGAGGGTTTGTGAATTTGGCGGAGAATTGGAAGAAGAAGCTGGTCAATTGGACCGCTGAGCCTGCTGCAGATGAGTCGCCTTTCGATCAGGCGCGGGAATTCGGCACCCCCGCATTGAAAGTGTAGGAGAGACTGATGGCCGTTTCGCCTGAAGAACGTCTCACCCCGGATATTGAAAACAAGTTAAAAGAAGATGTCGACGGGGAGTTCAAGACCAGGTTACGGGCGGACCTGACTGACCAGGTCCACGCCATTGATACACTGCTCAAAGCCGGTGTCTCACCCGAAGAATTCAGCCAGTTGGATACGATAAAAAAGGGTTTGCAATCGGCTGAGGTGATACTTGAGGGAGTCTGGTCATATTATCACCCTTCAAGTTAACTTGAGTTCACTTGAAGGGTCCAGCATCAATAGGGGGAAATCTCATGTCTGAGGTCGACCTTCAGAAATTTCAATCAGTCGTCGATGCAAGTGACCCTTCTGCCACCTTCCGTCTGACTGCTGATAGGAAAGGCGTGGAAAGTGGCCTCGGCACCGTGAAATGGGTCAAGAATCTGCAGCCATCAGAGAACCAGGAGGTGGCAAAGCTTTTTGTCGACGCTCTGAAGCAATCGTATGGCGACCAGATTACCGAGACTGTTGTGGGCTCAACCAGTCTGAGCGATGAATTGGTGGAAGGCAAGCCTTTGCATGCAAGAAAAGTGACCCTGGCCCTGAATGGGGCGGCGAAGACTAAAGAACTATTTATTGACTCTAATCAGAAGGTATCAAGCACCTATAGCAAACCTGTGGCAGCCGGTTCCGACCCCAGTATGCTGCAGATTAGATATGACGAGGTGGAAAAACGATTATTTTCTAGAGAGGGCTTGCTTGATACGGCCCAGGTGGAAGATTTTGGTATGCAGTTGCAAGCACACACATATCAGCATGCGGAAACACCATTATTTGTCGGAGAGGGCGTGCTTGATACGACCCAGGTGGAAGACTTGAGTACGCAGTTGCAAGCACATTGCGACTTGGAGGGTATTGGTCGGGAAGTAGAGCAGGCAATTGTCCGTGCGAGCAAGGGTGATACCGTTTTTGTTACCTCGGAAGCCGCCGCTAAAATCGCTGACAGGATAATTGCCGGCCATCTGCAGAAAGCCTACCGTGCAATCCTGAATGATAAGGTCTCCCTCACCAACAAGGACTCGTACTCGTGCAAGACGTTTAAAAAGATCACGTCGCAGCGGGGGCTAGATATCAATCTGGAACATCTGGAAAAAAGCTTGTTTCAGGCGTTGAATAAGGAGCTTGAGGAGGGGGCCTCAGATGCCATCCATCGCAAGGCCATGGATGGGGAGGAGCTTATCTTGTCAGAGTACCAGGAGCAAAAGCTATATAAACCGATAAGGAAGTTTGCCGAGGAACGGTGTACAGCGTATGAAGAAATCGACAAACTTCGAATAGCAGAGCCAATAAAGTCGTTATTGCTTGAACGGGCCATGTACGACGATGTGCCTGCAAACCTCGCGCAGGACTTCGCCCAGGCGTATTTGCAACTCGGCGACAGTGTTGCTGTATTGGGTCAGCCGGGGGCGTCGTCCGGGGATGTACAACAGGCGTTGACCAGGATTAACGACACCCTGCTGAGGGCAGTACAGGGTCCGAAGAAAGAGTTAGTGCTGGATACCAGAGACAGGGTGATGCAGGCGTTTTGGAGATTAATGCTGGTGAACACGAGCGATGACCAACTGCAAGGCCTGGCTGATCAGCTTCAGGGGGCTCCTCTCCACCCCTTTCGTGAAGGTGCGGCCTATGTCCAGATTATTTTCGCGGCAAGCGAGATCGGTATGCGTGATGAGGAAACCTATGCGCCAGGCGTGAAGAAGGCGGCCGAATACGCTCTGTTGTTGAGCAGCCTGCAGCAGGTTTTGGATGACAGGAGGGGAGTAATTTCGGAATTTGAACCGGCCACCTCTACAGAGGAGCTCTCTGACAGTACGGTGGTGATGCTGCGTAACGTCGGTGTTACGTTGCCCGCGCCGAACCGCTTAGGGAAAACCGGCCGCACGGGGCTTTCGGCCGCAGCGTTCGCCGAGGTACAAAGAGATCTGGACGGCGCATTGGAGAGCACAGAACCTGTTGATGACGGCCTGACGGCGTCCTTTCTGAGTGACTTGGGGTCTGCCACTTATTCCCTGGAAGGAGAGGATCTAGGAAAGGATCCGGCCACAATCATAAGCCGATTACGTCTGTATTGTACCAACGAGGCGGGCCAGTTGAACGAAGCAATGCTACTCGGTATTTCAAGATATGCCCATCAAGGGAACTTCGCCCGTGTCATAGAGATGTTTGAGGATGAGCATCTGTCTCCGTTCCAGGCTGCCCCGGCTATGAGACTCACAGGGTCTACGTATAGCATTGCCAAAAATGACCAGGGCGGTATTACCATTACTTCAACAAGTGCGGGTCCGGTAGACGGCGTGACGGATCAGTCGGAAGAGCGGCTTTCTCTGGATCCCGCTGCCAGTCGCATAAGAATGGAGCAGGTGCTCACGCTGGACGCGAATACCTTTAAGCCGACGTTGCAATCCGTCGATATTGAGTACGCCTTCTCTGCCCCGAGAGGGGGCGAGTAAAACCTGGCCAACGGAACTGGCTGCTCATTCGTATGCCTCTGGCGGTTCGCGTATTCTGGTGCCTATGATCAAGGCGTCGGCGTTTCTTTTTCTCCTGCTCTGTCCGTCTAGCGTGTCCGCTAGCTCTGCCTGGCTGGACGAAGAATATGGTTACTTTGCCCGTGATGAATCCTTACGAGAAGTCTTGTATGATTTTGCTGCCAGCCTCTCGATTCCGGCCGTTATCAGCCCGGATATCGTGGCTTCTGTCAGCGGTGACTTCCCACCCATGGAGGCAAGAGATTTTCTCACTGACCTCACAAAAATATATAACCTGTCCTGGGTCTATGACGGCACAACCTTATACGTGTATAACGTCGCCGAGATAGAGCAAGGAACCATGGATCTGCCCTATGCCCAGGTGGCAGAGTTCCAGAGCTATCTGCAGAGTCTTGACATTCACGGCGCGCCGCTCAACTGGAAGGTCGTTCCAGCCCAGAATATTATTCAGGTGGCCGGGCCGCCGCGATTTGTTGAACTGGTAGCGGACATTGTGATGCGAGTTGCTGCTCGGTCGGAAGCGGCGGCGAACGAAGAGGGCTATGTGGTGCGGGTTTTCCGCATTGAATATGGCTACGTTGATGAAGCGACCAATAAGGCTTCGGGAAATAGAACCGGGGTAACCAATCTTGCTGAACTGCTCGGCAACATCATGAATGTTGCGTATATCACAAATATCGTAGGGAGCGGTGTGGGCGCCGCTCCCAGAAAATTGCGCGGCACCGGCTTGGTTCCGAGTGAGGAGGCCGGACAGACGCCACCTGCGGCACCCCTGGTACCGCCCGCGGGCCTGCGAGACGATCGGGCGTATATCATTGGCGACCCGCGCTTGAACGCCATCATCGTCTGTGACCGGAAAGAGAGAATCCCGATCTATGAACGCCTGATCAAGGAACTTGATATCCCGCTGGACCAGATTGAAATACTGGTGACGATATTGGATATCGACGCCTCCGAAGCGGAGGACTTGGGTTTTGACTGGCAATTCCGGACCACCGAGGAAGACCTTGACCTGAACATTTTGGTGAATAATCCTGTGGGCCTGAACGTGAACGCGACCAGGGAAATTATCGCACGGATATCCGCACTTCAGGAAGAAGGTAAGAGTCGCGTCGTGGTGCGTCCTTCGGTATTGACGCTCGATAATCACGAAGCCCTGTTTCAGAATAACCAGACGTTTTATGTCAGGCTTGGTACGGAAAGGTCAGATGCGGTTGATCTCGTGCCGGTTTCTTACGGCATAGTGATGCAAGTCCGCCCACACGTTGTGTACGAAGGCGATGAGCGCAAAATCCAACTGTCCGTCCATATTGAGGACGGGGCCAGGAGTACTGCGGCACCCGTAACGGAAGTGCCTGAAATCACACAGACCCTTATCCAGACGCAGACTGTCATTCAGGAACAGTACAGTTTGTTGATCGGTGGATATAATATCCGCGAGCGTATCTTGAACAAACGGCGAATTCCCCTGCTTGGTCGTATTCCGCTCCTGGGTTTCTTCTTTACCCAGAGCGGAGAAAGCGAGCGTGTGTTTGATCGCTATTTTGTGATTACCCCGAGGATTGTCGATACTTCGATTGACTATGAAATTAACACCGGTTTTGAAGATGAAAGCAGAGCCGCCCGCCCGGTGTTGAAACCCATCAAACGCGAACCCTCTGCCTCGGTCCCGACGTCGAGTGCCGTTGTGGGCGGAAAAATGCCGCAGAGGATGGGAGGGCGAAAGGTGTCAGAGGAAAGCGTCACCCAACCACCCGCCGAGGTTGTGGATGAAACTGACCATCCATCAGAGAAGGAGAGGTCTGTTCTGGACGGGCACGGTCCGTCTATAGGCTGGAACCTGCAGGTGGGCAGCTTCAGGCATCAGGCTAACGCTGTTGGCCTGCACACTCGTTTGAAAGACGCCAAGTACCAGAGCTATATAGTGCCGAACAAGACCACCGAGGGGGAGCTCTTCACGGTTCTGGTGGGTCCGATGCCGGAGCGGTCTGCGGCGGAGCAAGCGGGTGAGGAGATCAAGACGCGCCTGAATCTTGAACACTATATTGTTCGGTTGAGTGAAGGACCATGACAGCAAACCGCTGGATATTGAAAGTATTATCAGGCACCCATGTCGGTGCTGAAGTTCTTCTATCCGCTGAAGAGTCCGTTCTGGGTAAAGATGAGAGTTGTGATCTGATTCTGGACGATGTCAGTTTATCCAACAGACACATCAGCTTACGTGTTGATGAGAACAAAGCTGTTCTGAAATTGCTCGATGCGGATCGCCCGATTTATGTTGATGATGAAAAATTTGAAGGGGAGAGCATCGTCCTTGAGCCCTTCCAGGTTATTACCGTTGGCACCTTGTTTCTTGCCGCAGGTCCGACAGAGGTGGAATGGCCTACGATTGATTTGCTTCTTGAGAAGAAAATAGAATCCAGGGAAGCGGTGCACGATGAAGCGGTGCCGGGCGACCAATCGCCTGATGCTGGAGCAGATGATACGGCGGGCGTACAAACTGTTCCCCCTCCTGCCCGGTCCAGACGGATACCCTATGCCTACGCATTGTCCGCCCTTGTGGGGATGGTCGGGGTGGCGGTCTGGTTACTGTCCCCGACAAAGGTTGACCGTCCTCGACTCAGTCGTCAGCAAACTGTGGAACTCAGGCGACTTTTGGCCCACTATGGTGCCGCTATTCGGATACAGCGAGCTGACACAGCAGGGCAGTTACCTCAGATTACCGGTTATGTTGATACTGAGTTAAACCGGCAGCGTCTGGTGGCGAATATTGTCAAAATCAATAGTGATCTGGAAACCGATATCGTTGCAGCCGAAGGGATTCAGCAGGCATTATCGATAGTCCTGGATCACCAGGTTAATCAGGACAAAAATAACTCCGTCGAAGTGGTTTCAGTACCATACTCTCCCGGTGACTTTATCGTACGGGGTTATGTGAGGGACGCTGATACCTGGGAAACAGCGTTGCAAGCTCTCCATCGGGATGGTCCTAACTACAACAGTCTGAAGGATGAAGTGCAGACCCAAAAAGATCGTGTTCGGGCGTTACAAAACATGTTGCTTGAAGCGGACCTGGACCAGGTTCAGATCGAGACGACGGAACAGGGTCTCATACTCCCGGGAGATTTGAAATTGGAAGAACAGAAGAAATTGACGGAAATAATCCACGCATTCAACAAAAAGTTCAATTCAAGACCACCGCTGGCAACGGACCTCGACGAGGACGGTACGCCAGAGTCGTCAGTCGAGCTGGATATTCGCAGTATCAGTTTCGGTGCGATCCCACATATCATCATGAGAGATGGGCAGCGCTACAGTCAGGGGGCGCAGTTGGCGAATGGCTATACTATCGTGTCGATCACTCCAGACTTCATTGCCCTGAAGAAAGGCCCAGAAACGGCCTATTACCATCTACGTGCCGAGCAGTAAGCAGAGTCCCTGCACTCTGCTGTCTTGAGCTAAAGGAGTCTATGTATGCCAGGAAATAGTGTCAATGCGAATTTGTCTCTCCCATCAAACTTTGTTCCCGACAACACCTCCAACGTTAGACAACAAGGCGAGTTCAGGGCCCGAACGGTCAGTCTCGGTACATCCAGTCCGTTCGTGGAGCGCATCGCGAATACCAATAAACCGGATCACGCCACCCCCCTCATAGCCAGAACTGTGGCCGAAGGCGTGGGTGAAGGGTTCGCTATGGGGAATATCAGCAGGTTTAGCACCTACCTCGCCAACAATGTTGAACGAGGCCGAATTTCACGTGATTTGTTACCCGACTTTGAGACGGCCGTAACGTTCGCAAATCAGGTTGATAAGGACATCTGCAAGAGCGGCAAGGACCGAACCGGACAGCTGGACGCGGAAGTGAAGTATCTTGCCGCGCTGGCTGAACATGAGAAGCTGCCGAGGCCAGGTTCGGTCGGTCCCGACCTGCGTGCAATGCGTAGCGAGTTCACGCTCAATGCCGGCAATCTTGAGATGCAGAAGCTGAACAGCGGGTTACCGGGCTATAAGCTGCCGCTCAGGGAAGTGCCGGGGCTTGCGCAGATGATCGCTGACCAGGCCCTGGAATCGGTATACCGCGGTGGTTCTGATTACATTAAGTCCTGACACTGGGTTGTCTGTATTGAATATATGGAGGAGAAGTATGTCGGGAGTCGATATCAGCACGTTTAAGAATTTGGCCGAGACGCGATCGAGTGCAGTCATAACGGTTGATACGAACACCGGTGATTTAAGGGTTCGGGGCAACAACGTCTTCAATCGTGTTATCTCTTGGGTCCGGAATAAATTCCAGGATCCCACCACTCGGCAGGTGGAGCAGGAAGCGGCCTACAACAGCTTTATTCGTGCTATGCACGAGTCGTCCTATTACGATGCGGACGAGAAGGAGAGCACGCTGCTGCACCTGTCCCAGGACGTCCGCCTGGGCAAGCCGTTGACCACTCGCCGGGTCAGGCAGATCTTGACTCAACTGGAGACACCGACCGTCGGGAGCCTGAAGCTCAATCTCAGGGATTATCACGAGAACCTCGTTGCCGCGAACTTCATGGCCGGGAGGTCCGAGACCGACTACTACTTGTCCAGGGCTCTGACGGAAGGAATCGAACAGCGGCCCGCTCTGAGCGCAACGGACTACAGCGTGCGCCCAGAAGACCAGGAACGCCTTTCGCAGCGCATCTACGATGCTGTGCTGGCGGCCACCGGTGATGATCCCCGAAGACCGACCCATGTTGTCGAGTATGCCGAGGGAGCCGACATTGCGGAACGTCTGATTGATGAATTCCTCGACTCCGAGGAGCAACGTGTCAATTCGGAGGAAACGGACGCAGCGGTGACGCAAGAGCCTATTGTAGAGCAGGATGGAACCTCATCTCCAGAAAGGGTGGACGCCGGGGCGACTGAAGACGCGGCTATTGAAAGGCAGCAGGATACGCAGGTCGTAGGTGGACCGGGTCAAAAAGGCGCGGAGAGCAGGCTGTCCAGGCTTGTAAGCCGGCTGAAGCCGAAGAAGGTGCCTGAGGTCAGGGATGTAGGCTCAGAATACCGCACTAGTCTGACCGATGTGAAAACCCTGTCACAGCGTCTGCAATCGCTCAATCTTCCTAGAGAAGTGCGCTCGGAGATGAGGCGACTCATCGCGGAAAGGCACGTGACGACACTGGAAGAGCTTACGCGCCGGACGAATAGAAATACTGCTACCTGGATTGAGGACAACCGGATCGGCAAATGGTATATGGAAGGGCTGGAGAACGCCGGTATGTCTGTGCCAAAACGGGGAACGGTTCCCCAGCAGCTTGTCGATGCCATCGTCTCGTCGGTCGCGACCCGGGACAGTTTATATGACTATAACGACGTCAAGAGTTTTGCCCGAAGGGAGATACGTTCCTGGTTCAACCAGGGCGCGTGAACTGACGGGCCGGCTCATAATTCCCGAACCACCCGCAACACTTCAGCAACGGGTGCAATCAAACTATCGGGTATGTATTCATTGAGGTCGGACTCTTCCACCAACGAATGTGCCAGCGAGACATTCTGCATGACCGGAATCCCTTCCTGCTCCGCAATCTCAATGATTCTCTGAGCGATAATTCCCTGCTCCTTCAAAGTGACAATCGGTAAGGCGGTTTTTTCCTGTTCGTAGTACAGACCGACGGCAAGATGGGTTGGATTACTGACTATGACACTTGAACGTTTGACATTGGAAACCTGTTGGGAATCAATAATCTCCATAAACAACTGGCGGCGGCGGCCCTTAATCTCTGGGCTTCCCTCCATTTCCTTGTATTCTCGTTTGACCTCATCCTTGGACATTTTCAGCCCTTTGATATATTCGAATTTCTGAAAAATATAGTCTGCCGCCGCAACGACGACAAAAGTCACTGATGCGTATATAAATACTGTCGAAAACATATCGCCCAGTATCGGCATGATACAATCAATTCCGCAGTAAGGAATCCGTAATAATGTTGGTAAGGCGGTCCAGATGATATGCCCAATTAAGTAGGTAAGAAACACTATTTTGAAAATCGACTTTACCAACTCTACGAAATTCTTCTTGGAAAAAATATTCTTTAGTGCGGAAAAGGGATTTAACTTCTTTAAATCGGGCTTGACCGCCTCGGGAGCCAGCAAAACACCCACCTGGGCAAGGTTTCCAATAACTCCGGCAAGCATAGCCAGACACACTAACGGCAGGATCATCAGTAAGCCGATTTCGATAGCCTTTTTGAGCATGGTATCAAATCCCGTTTCAAAAGGGACGCTCTCAAGCCATATCGGCGGATCCAATAACGCCTCCAACTCGTGTAAATAGAAGTCGCTCGCCGTCCAGAGAAAGAAGAGTGCGGTCACGATAACCGCGGTGCTGGCAACTTCTTTACTCTTCGCTACCTGTCCCTTCTTCCGTGCGTCACGTAAGCGCTTGGGAGTCGGTGGTTCAGTTTTGTCACCAGAGGAGTCGCTCATTGGAAAATCCGCTCCAATTCATGAATATGATCTTTGAGATCACGCAGCATGTCGCTAAAATAGAAAACTGCAGTTCCCAGGAAGAAAAGAAGCAAGAAATTCGCAACGGCGCTTTTGATTGGCATCGACAAAAAGAAAATATTGAGTTGTGGGGCGAACCTGCCAATCAGACCTAATCCGAACTCGGTAAAAAACATCGAAATGATGATCGGTCCCCCAACGACCACTGCCAGCTTCGAGATTAAAATAAATTGCTTGAGGAAGAACTCAAGCAGGTCCGAATTGATTGCAGGGAAAAAAGAAGTCAGCGGCCAGATTGCATAACTGGTGTAAAGACTGTCCAGGAAGACAAGGAAAATCCCCGTAACAAAGAATAACGTGACCAGGGTTTGCGACATGAACAGGCCAAGAGGAGAAGATTGTTGCCCGATTAACGGATCAAAAGAACTCCCCATCGCCGCTCCACGCTGGTTGTCAATAAAAAACCCCACCGCTTGAATCGCCCAGAAAACGACGGTCAGCGGATACCCTATCATCATGCCGATGAAGAGCTCTTTGGCGGCAATGCCGATGAGCAGGGCAAGCGTTAATTCGGCCGCCCGAATTTCATGGGCGAGGAGTGGATAGAGAATCAAAGCAAGGCCGGCCGCAATGCCATTGCGGGCAAAGGGCCCCCCCATTAACTGGGAGCCCATAAACGACAGCACCGACATCGTCCCGATCATACGTGGCAGTCCAAGCGACATTATCAGCAGGACTTCTTTGACGAGGTCAAGCACGTGGTCCATTGTTGCGTGACTGCCTGATCAATAAAAAATGTCTTCAATCCTGGCAAAGGATATGGAAGCGTAACTGATAAGCCCGCTACCCATCCACCCCGCGGTCAGCATCAACATGGCGACGAGAGCTATCAGTTTGAGGGCAAAGGAAACGGTCTGTTCCTGAATCTGCGTCAATGCCTGCACCAGGCCAATAAGAATTCCCACGATTGACACAACCGCTATGGACGGCAATGACAAAGTCAGAACCAGCAGCAGTGCCTGCTGGGCGTGATTGATAATTTCGGCTTCCGACATGACGTCACGGGTTTACTGGTAGGACAGAATCAGACCATGGATGAGCCGACTCCAGCCGTCAAGGAAGACAAATAGCAGCAACTTGAACGGTAGGGATATGGTCATCGGGGACATCATCATCATACCCATTGCCAGCAGAATATTGGAAACGACCAGGTCAATGACGATAAACGGGAGATACAATAAAAAGCCGATTTCAAAGGCCGCCGTTAACTCTCCGACAATAAAGGCCGGCAGCAGGATAATGATATTGTCTTCGTGTATATCCTCATGATATTTCTCGGCCCATAAGTCTTCTGCCGTGGTCATAAAGAACGCACGTGCTTTGTCATTGGCGTGCTTGCCCAAAAACTCCCGATACGGTCCAAGTCCCTCGATAACGGCCTGCTCGATTGAGTGACGACTGGTGAATGTTGCATTCTGGCTCACGATGTTTTCGTAGCTCTCTAGCCCGACGGGCGCCATGATATAGATGGTTAAAATCAGCGCCAGGCCGTGCAGCGCCATATTCGGTGGAATCTGCTGAATGCCCAGGGCGTTCCGTACTAGGGAAAAGACGATCACTAACTTGACAAAGGAAGTTCCCATTACCACCAGGAACGGTAACGTACTGAGGGCTCCCAGAAAGACAATCAGTGTGGATGGATCAAGGTTGTCCATGTCCGTTACGATATTCAGTCCGTCACGCTCGAATCATCCATTGGACGAGCCTGTCAGACGCGCTATTGAGAGCACAAACAAATCCTGTGATTCCGACTGTTCACCTACTCGCATTCAAGAACTCTGACTCCGGCACGCCCATCAATTTCAACAAGTTCTCCGCTCCCGATCTTTACGCCGTTGGCACAGATTTCTATGTGCCTGTCCGAATTGCGTTGCAAGTCAAAAACATATCCGGTCTGAATGTGCTGCAGATCGTTCAGGGTTATCTTGAGACGACCGGCAACAAAAACCACATCAATCGGCAGATTGGCGATAGTCTTGTCCTGGTCCGGGGTTACGGTGTCGTTTGCGTCTTCAGGCGCGCTGAGATTTTTTTCCATTATTCCATCCAGCTGGGTCTGTACTGTCAGATGACTGCCATCCCATTGTTCACATTACTCCCACATTAACTGTTGCTGTCATGGAGGACGGTGGTCAGGTCGTCCTCTGCTATGTATTGCTGACGGGAACGCCCGTCGTTTTGCCCATCCGAACTCCGCGCATCAGCCTGTGTCTCAATGCTGACGTTAACCGTTTCATCTGGTAAACGATTGCCGAGCGCCTGCTCTATCTGCCCTTTGTTTTGCGCGATATAATTCTGCGCATCCTGCGAATGGGCAACAAACACGATTTTCAATTCTCCTCCATCGCGAAAAATGCGCACATCGCTCCCTTGCATCAATGAATCTTTCAACTGAATCCGGACTTCGGGGCTGGTCTCGGAGGCGGGCGAAGACACAAGCACGCGATCAGCAATCTGGCGGACAATCTCGTTAATACGGTGGACTGCGGGGGGTGAATCCTGACCGGCTTGCGTTGGAGCAGGAGTGCCCATCATGTGTGCCAGTATCTGTTCTCCGTGCAGCAGCCTGGGGCCGGCGGGGTCGTCGCTTGGTTTATCAGTGCGGTCGTCCACGGGCTTCTTCCCATCTTCTCGCCGAGCTATCTGCGAGGCATCGGCGGGGTTGCCGGTTGATTTATGAGTGCGGCCGTCCAGTGGCCTCCTGCCATCTTCTCGCCGAGCTATCTGCGAGGCATCGGCGGGGTTGCCGGTTGATTTATGAGTGCGGCCGTCCAGTGGCCTCCTGCCATCTTCTCGCCGAGCTATCTGCGAGGCGTCGGCAGGTTCTTCCAGCAGGGAGGCAAAACGTTCTTCTGCGTCGTGTAACTGTCGCTTTGCTCTTCTTCGACCGGCAGGGGCCTGCCGGCCAGGTTTGATTGGACTGGACTGTCTTGAGATTTTCTCCATCATGAGCTCCTATAGTGCTCGTGTTGAAAATTTCCCTGACAGGAGGTCTTCGTTCTCCACTTCCTCTTGGCGCTCCCGTTCATGTTGTTCTGCGTCGAGGAGAATCTGCTGGTACTCCTCATACTTAACAACATCCTTGTGTGCCTCAATGCGCCTTTGGGCCGCTTCTGCCAATGCCTTCCGCGCACACTCTACGTCTTGGGCAGCCTGTACAACCTCCTCCTGAAGTTGTAAATCTTTGCTCCTCAAGGATGCGATTTTCTCGCGCATTACCTCCAGTTTACTCAGCGTTATATTCTTGCCCTGGATGCGTTGATATAAGCGCTCCTCCTCCGCAATGCGCCACGTTTCATAGTCAGCTTGTTCGCGTTGTTTCAACTGGTGAGCAGTTGTTTTTTGATCCAGGCTTGCTCGGGCCTCGGCCAGTGCCGCGACCGCATCGTCTTCGTGTAGACGTTTGATGTTCAGCAGATCAGCAAGCATGTGGTTTATCCATCCACGATTTCCCGCATCTGTTGTAGGGTGGTATCAAAAGCTGACACCTCACGCATTTCCTGTTTCAGCAGTGCATTGATGCTGTCGACCTTGGCAACAGCCTCATCGGCGTCAGCATCCGAACCTTCCTTGTATTCACCGATTTTGAGCAGCAATTCGATTTCTCTGTACTTCGCGAGTAATTGGCGAATCCGCCCGGCAACGCGCCTGTGCTCAGCGTCGATGATAGTGTTCATCACCCGGCTGACACTGGCTAACACGTCAACCGCAGGGTAATGGTTTTCCTGTGCGAGTTTGCGCGACAGAATAATATGCCCATCCAGAATGGAACGAGTTTCATCTGCAATTGGTTCGGTCATATCGTCGCCTTCAACGAGTACCGTGTACAGTGCGGTGATAGAACCTTTATCAGACTGCCCGGCCCGCTCCATCAACTGGGGCAAGGCGGCAAAAACCGAAGGTGGAAATCCCCGGCGGGTCGGCGGTTCACCGGCGGCGAGGCCAATCTCCCGTTGCGCCCTCGCAAAACGGGTGACCGAATCCATCATCAGTAATACATTCTTGCCCTGATCTCTGAAGTACTCGGCGATGGCCGTCGCAACGTAGGCCGCTTTCAGCCGTTCCATCGCCGGACGGTCTGAGGTCGAGACCACAAGGACCGCTTGCTTCAATCCTTCTTCCCCAATGTCCTGCTCAATAAATTCACGGACCTCACGTCCACGCTCACCAATGAGCGCAAGGACTTTAACGTCTGCCGCGGCATTTCGGATCAACATTGAAAGTAAGGTGCTCTTCCCCCCGCCGGCAGCGGCGAAAATTCCCATGCGCTGGCCTTCGCCGCAGGTCAGCAAGCCGTCAAGAACGCGCAATCCCAGAGCTAACGGCTGAGCAATCACTTTTCGCTGCATCGGATTGGGGGGAGCGGCATGGATAGGATAGGTCATGGCAGATTCGAAAGTCTCCCCATTAAAAGGCCGGCCGAGACCATCCAGCACTTTGCCCAGAACGTCCGGACCAACCGACACCTCATGTAAACGACCCGTTGGGATGACCTCGGTAGTATTGGATACGCCGACCATGTCGCCCATCGGCGTCAGCAGTGCCACCGTATTTTCAAAGCCAACGACTTCCGCCATCATTTTGTCTTTTTCGCCTGCGTTCTGCAGAATGCACAATTCTCCGACTTTGGCGCTCGGAGCCGTTGCCCGAATCAGTACGCCGGTAACTTCCAGCACCCGCCCGCGCATTGCAGTCAATTCGAGGTTCTTGACTGTGGTTTCGAGTGCATCGGTAATGTAATTGAAGCCTGTGTCCATTGTCCCAAGACTGCTCGTTTGCTCACGGCTTGAACATCACCTGGCCCGATATTGAAAAAGACGATGACCGGTCTTGGGAGAGGAAACGTTGATATTCCTCGAGGCCGTTCACGTATTGTTCGAGTTTCTCTTCAAAATCCTGGCTATTGATATTGCTGGTCTCAAATCGTTCAAATAACAACACGCGATTGTTTTCGTCCAGCGTCGGCGTCGACGTATGGTGTTTCAGCCGCATCAATGCGTAATGAAGCAGATGTCGCAGCCAATCAGCAACCTGGGTCTGTTGTTGCGGCAGATGACCCAAAGATGCAATCAGGTGTATCAGATCAAATTTTTCAAAGCACTGCACTTCCAGATCGTCATCGAAGGTCAGCGTATAACGGCCTTGCTCGTCGGCCGTCAGGTTCTCAATCTCGTACCGTTGGACCAATTCGGACATCAGGACGGCCAGTTTTGCCATATCACTTCCCGGCTATTGTTTGATTGAAATTTTTTGACAACGCCTTTTCGAGCAAATCGATTTGCAAATCAAGGCTGGTATCGACTGAGCCTAACTCCGTCTCCACGCGGCACGCACCGCTGGAAAGCGCCTGGTCCGGGACAACGTCGACAAAGTCAATGTTCGGATAATCCGCGGTGATTTCTTCAATTCTCCGGTTGACCGCCTGAACCTGTGTGGACGATACACACAGGGTGACGCGACTTTCATTGCGTACCCTATACAATGCGCTCTTGATTAACCCGACGGTTGCGTCTGTCTCGTGCAGGTTTCCGATAATTTTCTTCACTGATTCAATGACAAGAGATACGAGTTTCCCCTCTACTTCAGACAAGTACTCAACGGCAGCAGCAACGGAATTCAGCATTTGTGCGCTGATAAGCTTTTGTGCTTCGCTCTCACCGGCTTTATACGCTTCGTCTTTTTTTTGCTGGTACAGTCTCTGCGCCTGTTCCTGTATTTCGGTGATTGCCTGCTGACTTTCGATGATGCACTGATAATCCTCAGCCTTAACGACTTTATCGACGGGTGAGATCACCATTTGTTCCAGTTTTTTTATTGCGAAGTGCACCATATGATAGAGAGTGTCGTACAGGGTTCTTGCCTGTCGAGTTGCGGCGATACGTCTACGCGCTCTCCTTGCTCAGACGAAGTAAAAAATGTGTATGCGCCGCACTATCCTGACCTGAGTTCTGACCTGAGGTTTGCCAATACTCTTCAACAATGGATTTCGGCAATTTAATTGGCAACCAATCAGCCTGCCACCAACTGATGTCCATATATCCTGTCGGAAGAAAATTAAACCGAAGGAGTTCGGGAAACAATTGACGAGGGAAAATTTTGGGCTTGTCGGCCGGGATTGAAATCATGCCTCTTTGTCGCTTTCAGCGGTACACCCGAAGGAGCATGCTATTTTTTTTGCAACAAGTAAACATTAACCGCCATTGACACCATCAGCAGCCCCAGGCAGCCTCCCAAAATCAGGTAAAATCGCAGCACTGAGTGGGCTGACAGTTCAATTGAGAGGATTGACTCAAGATCCTGTGGGTCAAGTTGAACAAGGTCTTCCTGCTGTGCGGGAAATAGTGCGACCTGGACGGCGTCATAAGGCATCCCTGCTATTCCACTGGATACGATTGCCTTGATTTCTGGGATATGGGAACGAAAGTCGTAATTAGGGTCATGCTTCACAAAGACTGACGCGGAGGCAGTCTGCGTTTGGTCTGAGGACTGGTCTTCCTGGGGTATGACAATATGCACCCGCGTATCCATGACCCCGTCTATTTGTGATAAAGTCTCTGCAATTCCCTGTGACAAGCCATAAATATAAAGCGTGTGTTCTTCAAACGGAGTCGTTATCAGTTTATCTGTACGGATAACGTCCTCAATTGTGGAGAATTTGTTCTTCGGGTAGCCGCTCCTGCGCAATAACGCAACCGCATCCGATATCCTGTCCCCATCAACATATAGACTGACCGTGTTGTCTTTTCCAGGTTGTTTTTCGCTGCTGATCCCATAATCGAGCAACAGGGCAAGCATTTCGTTCCCCTCTTGTTCGTCTAACTGCGAATACAGTTCGGCTTTACAGCCAAAGAGCAACCCCAGCGAAGCGGCGAGCAAAATAACTCGAAAGCCAAGCAGCGGATTGAATGAGAATAAAACGTGCACAAATCTGCTTTGCAATATTAAAGATGAGGAATCATGGGGCGGCTATAACGATCGAAGCAAGGCTTGGGAATCCTGGGAGGCCGTGTCAACCGAGGTAACGCTAGCCTCAGCGGTCGGTAATCTTCGCTAGCTCATGTTATCCAGTGCCGACTGGGCAAGACGGGCTGCGTCCGGGTCGCTGCCGTCGGCGAGCACTACCCTCATAATCCGCTCTCCCTCGCTGGTGCGCTTTTCCATAATCAGAAAAAGCCCCAAAAAAGCGCGAGCCATCAAGTCACCCGACTCGGCGGAGACCTCCTGTTTCATCATGAAATTACACGCTTCTTTGGTATTGTTGTCACAGTTGGCGTAGACCATTGCAACCCCGATAATCCATGCCGGATTATCAGGTGCGACTTCCTTGATACCTTGAAAGATGTTGAGTGCATACTCACGCATCGCCGGCAGGCGACAGGCAACAAAGCCAAGATCAGCACAGTAACGCAGTGTTTCTTTAGGGATTTCCATTGACTTCAATTCCTTGGTTTTTCCGCAGACACAGATACGATACGACGCTACGTCGGCTGCGACACCTATAATCTCTGCGTTATTTGGCTGACCGCATCCTTGAGGTCTTTCACTATAGCGCTCTCGAAGCCAATTTCCATGTTATAGCGCGCGTATTCCATTTGCATCTTGACCATGGCGACTGGATCGCTAACGTCAGCGTTGTCCAGCATTTTGTTGAGCTTGCCTTCTTCCATTTTCATTTGAGGGGCCAGGGAGCCACTGACTGTACCGAGATTTATACCGCTCATAAAAGTCTCCTTAAAAGAAATACATACCGTCTGACTCTTTTCATCCAGTACAGTATCACTGAAAGTTCAACCTTGTCAAGTAAGGTGTTTGGATTTTTCGTGGTCTTTTCGTAGTCCTTGAGAGAGCTGCTTGTTGCAACGTCGGTTTCTGGTGCATGACCCTGTTTTCGCTTGACTTATGTCAGTATGCCGGCCCGGACTGATCGACGTGCCTGTCTGGCATTTGCAGGAATCGGAGCCGTCGCGCTTTCTGCGCGAGCAGTTTGTGGCTTTTGGCATACCGCCAGAGAAGATTCTGTTTCACGAGTGTGGCTTGCAGACCGACACCCTTCGGCCCGCTCCGAAAGCCCTTGCTCCTCAGAAAAACAGGGGCAAGCGGCCCCTGGTTTTTGGCTATATCGGCGTTGTGGACCCGGTGAAGGGCGTCCAGCTGCTGGTCGAAGCCTTTCAGACCCGGCCCCAGGCCGAACTGCGTCTCTATGGCGGCGAGGCGGCCTATGCGCCCTATCCGGACGAGAAACGCTTGTGTTTGATTCGGGAAGCCTTTCTGGCCCACACCCCGGTGATCACGGCCGCCTTTGGCGGTATGCGCGAGTGGGTGCGGGATGGGGTGAAGGGGCTGCTGTTTGAGCCGCGTAATATCGCTGACCTGCGGCAAAGGATGAGGCGTTTTATTACCGAACCGACTTTGGTCGCCCGGCTCTCCCGGGCATTCCCGGCGGTCCGGTCGATTCGCGCCGAGGCCGCCCTGCTCGCACAACTCTATCGGCGGCTTTTGCCCTGAGGGGCCGCTCGCCAAGCCGTTAGGCGTCGGGGCCGCTAGTTCTGGTTGACCGATATGTTACACTAACCGCAACGATATATCCGACATCGCCGATCCTTCCTCCTTGCGATGATTGACGACATGTTCTCGCTGACCATTCCGTGCCGGGCGGATGAACCGGACCTGGGCAGTATGCTGGAGAGTCTGTTGGCGGCCAGTCTGTCGTCCCAGCTTCCGTCCGGCTGTGTCCGGGAACTGCTCATCTGCATTAACGGGGTCGGCCCAGCCCAGCCCTGTCCTGAGCCGAGTCGAAGGTCCTGTCCGCCACTGCTGGCGGTCCGGGATTTTTGTGCGCGTCACGCGATATCGCTCCGGGAGCTTAGGCTCTCCTCCGCAGAGCCGGCTCAAACGCAGAAACAGTCTCAGTCCTCTCTAGGAACTGAGGGGCCGGGGATACGGACGTGCCGCGTGCTGCTGGCGGCTTGGCGGGGGAAACCCAGGGCCATGAATACCCTGTGGCAGTGGGCGTACGGAGACCTGCTCCTGTTCTGTGATGCCGATGTCCGCATTGAACCGCAGGCTATCGCCTATTTATACGCGCGTATGCGGGCGGAGCCGCAGTTGGGGCTGGTGGCTGCGCGTGAAGTCCCGATGCTGGAGCCAAAGACGGGTATCTGGAGTCGGATGGGCGCGCTGCCGTATCGATTCAACTTCGGCAATGCCGGCGGCCGTCTCTTCCTGATGCGCAAAGATGCGCTGAGCGCGCCCATGCCGGAAGACTTGCTGCTGGAAGATGCCTGGCTGACGGTTGCGGTCGGCAAACAACGCGTGTGTAAAGCCACGCAGGCTCAGGTGTTTTTTGTCCTGCCGCAGACCTGGCACGATTACTTTGCCGAGCGGGTGCGTGCCGAGGGCGGTAAAATGCAGATTCGCCGCCAGCACGCCCGCCTGCTCGAAAACGGCCCGGTCGCGGAGTATCCCTGGGCCGAGTTTTTGCGCAGAATTCGGATGCGTGAGTACGGGTTGGTCCTGTTGGCCCTGGGTATCCGCGGGCTGGCCAGGCTGTGGGCCTGGAGACGTCTCAGACGGGCCGGTTTCTACAGTTTGTATCGGCCCTTTGTGTCAACCAAACGCTGGTCCGCAGCGGCGCGGGCAGCGACCCGACCGTTCGGACAGTCCGGGGCTCAGCAATGAAGGTCTCGGTTGTCATCCTGGCCTGGAATTCCGCGTCTACGATTGAGGCCTGTCTGGCTTCGCTGCCGGCCGGTCTGACGGTCAGCCACGAGGTGATCGTGGTGGATAACGGCTCGCGGGATCAGACGGTGTCGTTATTGAGGGACGGCTTCCCTCGCGTCCGTATTATTGCGAATCGGAAAAACCGGGGGGTTGCACCGGCGCGGAATCAGGGTATCCGGTGCGCGCAGGGAGACTATATCCTCATCCTGGATGACGATACGATTGCGCATCCCGGCGCGTTGGACCAGCTCGTGCAGCTGCTTGACTCCAGGCCGGAGATCGGCCTGTGCGGGCCCAAACTCGTTGATGCCGAGGGGCAACTGTGTCTGTCGTGCCGTTTGTTTCCGACCCTCCTGGACAAGCTCGGACGTCGTTTTCCGTCCGCGCTCACGCGCCGCGCCGCCCGACGGGCCGAGTTGGCGGACTGGGCGCACGATACGCTACGGCCGGTGGACTATATGATCGGTGCCTGCCAACTCATCCGCCGGCGGGCGCTGGATGAGGTCGGCCTGCTGGATGAGCGGATTTTCTACGGTCCGGAAGATGTCGATCTGTGTCTGCGCATGCATCAGGCCGGCTGGCAGGTGGTCTACCAGCCGGCCGCGGTGGTGACGCACGCCGAGCAACGCATCGCCCGCTCGGCCTTCTCGCGCCTGGGCTGGAAACATCTGCGTGGTCTTGCCTACTACTTTTGGAAGCATCGGTATATAGTCTCTCGTCGGGCGTTGTACGCGCGATTTCCGAACGCCCCGAGGGAGAGTAATACGTTGTGAAGCCTGTACTTCCGCCCGGAACACCGGGACGGACGCGTGACTCCGGGAGACGGTCGCCCCGCAGAAACGACCGGACCGTTCTGCTGCTGATGCTGGCCGACCTGGTGTGGGCCGGCATTGCGTATGGGAGTGCCTTTTCCCTGCGCGTCTATCTGCCCTTTCCCCTGACGGCAGATTTCCTGCCGGCGTCGCGTCTCACCGAGGTTGCCCACCCGCTGCTGTTGCTCTTGGGGACGCAGGTGGCACTGCTCTATTTCTTCGGCTTGTACGACCAGCCGGCACCGCACCGGCGCGTCCGTCTGGCAACGCGGGTGGCGACGGCCCTCGGCATCCAACTGCTGGCCACTGCGGCTTGGTATTTCTTTCGCGGTGACCTGTCCTTCCCGCGCTCCGTGCTGGTGGTCTTCTGGGCGTTTAACACCCTTGGCATTGTTGGCGTACGACTCTGGACGGACCATCGTCTCGGACACGCCAGCCCGGTGCGCGTCCTTCTGATCGGTCTGGCCCAGGATGTGCGGATGTTTCTCTCCAGCCTGACCGACCTCCGCCCGTCTCCTGGCCTCGATGTCGTGGGCGCAATCGGGTTGGAGGAGCCCGCCTGTCAGACACAAGAAGAGACGGATATTCCGTGGCTGGGCAGGCTGGACAGTCTGCCCCAGGTCCTCGAACAGGTCGAGATCGATGAGGTCATTCTCCTGTCGTCCGCCAGTTGGAAAGATACGTTTGTTGACCGGCTGTTGAATCTGCCGACCGGCCACCTGGCGGCTGAGCGGCCGCGCGTCCTGGTGGTCCCCTCCGTGTATGACATTCTGGTGGGACGGGTGTCGTCCGTGCGTCTGCACGACGTGCCCTTGGTCGAGGTGCTGAAGAACCCGCGTGAAGAACTGGCCTTTGTGATGAAAAGTATCAGCGATCGTCTGATTGCCGGCGTCCTGCTGGTCCTGTGTTTGCCGCTGGTGGGTGTGGCCGCCTGCCTGGTCAAGCTCTCGTCGTCAGGACCGATGCTGTACCGGCAGCGTCGGGTGGGCCGGCACGGAAAAGAGTTCATCCTGTATAAACTGCGCACCATGGTCCATGAGGCCGAGGCCCGGACCGGACCGGTGCTGGCGCGCTCGGATGACAGCCGGGTGACGCCGGTCGGTCGCCTGTTGCGGGCCACCCGGATTGACGAAATCCCGCAGCTTTTCAACGTCCTCAACGGCTCCATGAGTCTGGTTGGTCCCCGCCCGGAGCGGCCCGAGTTTGTGGCCGAGTTTCAGCAGACGATTCCCGGCTATGCGGAACGTCTCCAGGTCAAACCTGGTCTGACCGGTCTGGCCCAGGTCAACGGCGAATACCACACTACGCCCGAGTACAAGCTGAAATACGACCTGGCCTATATCTATAATTATTCGCTGTGGCTGGACATCCGCGTCTTGACCGAGACGGTCAAGGTCATCCTGACCAGGCGCGGTGTATAGGATTCGGATTGTGTCGGCCCTGATACAAGCCCAGCGCTGGGACGACTCTGTGCGGGTCGGCCTGCTCGTGCTGTTCTTTGCGAGTTGGAATTTACCCATCGCCCTGCAGCAAACCGCGCTGGGCTGTCTGCTGGCCTTCCTCGGCTATACGCTGTGGCAGACCCGCTGTCTGCCCCGCGTGCCGCTGTGGCAGCCCTTCCTCTTTTTCTTCGGTGCGCTCCTGGTCTCAACCGTTCTGAGCCCTGACCCGCTTCAGTCTTTCATCGGCTATCGGAAAATGTGGCTCATGGGTGGCTGTCTGGCGGTCTTTGTGCTCGTCCGCAACGGGCGGGAAGCAGAAAAACTGTTGATCGTTGCGCTCTGGGTGGCCGGCGCAGTTGCGGCCTACGGCATTGTGCAGCACTTTACCGGGCTTGATCTGGCCAAAACCCTGGTCGGCAAGGAGTCCAACCTCGACCCATTCTGGTTTGGCCGTCAGGAGGGCTACCGGGTGAAAGGGCTGCATCCGTCCGGGATTACCTATGCCCATGCCTTGCTCTTTCCACTCTGCCTGATCACCGCCTGGGGATTGTCTCCCGGATTAGTACCAAGGCAGCGTCTCCTGGCGGGTGTTGGCTGGGTGTGCATGCTGCTGGCCCTGTTTTTCTCTCTCACGCGCGGCGTCTGGATCGCCTACGGTGTGTCGCTGGTGATGTATGGGCTGGTACAGGGCCGCCGCGCCGTGCTGGCCGTGATCGGGGGCGTGGTGGTGGGCGGTCTGCTCTTTGTCAGCGCCGGGCCGGGGGTGCGCGAACGTGGATTCTCGCTCTTTGACCTTCAGGCCAATATTGGGCGCAGTCAGATCTGGCTGGCCAATATGGATATGATTAAGGAGCGCCCCCTGACCGGCTGGGGGTTTGGGAACTATAAGCAGTTTCGGGAGACTTTTTATCAGCGCTACCCCCAAGCGGATACCGATGCGCATGCGCACAATAATTTCCTCCAGATGTGGGTGGATGCCGGCCTGCTCGGTCTGGCGGCCTTTCTCTTCCTGGTCGGCTCGATTATCATGACGGGCTGGCGTGCCTATACGAGACAACGAACCGAGCCGCTCAGAAGCCTGACCCTGGGCTGCTGGCTCGGCCTGGTCGGTTTTCTGATTGGTGGCCTGACCCAGTATAACTGGGGTGATGCGGAAGTCGGGCTGGTGTGGTGGGCAACGGTGGGGCTGATGATGCGGATAGCACGTCTTGTTGAGGAGACGGACTCACGGGCCGTGTCAGAGGCAGCAGCCCCGCTCAGCTGAGCGGAACGCATGCAACGTCTGTGGGGCTATATTTATCAATACCGCTATCGGTATATGCGCGGCATCGCCTGTCTGGTGACGACGGCGACCCTGGCCATGTCCATCCCGTGGCTGCTCAAGCAGGCGGTTGAAGGGATCGAGCACGGTCGGCCGGTCCGCGAGATTGTGTCTACGGTCCTGCTGATTATCGGAATTGCCCTGCTCCAGGGGATTGTTCGCTCCTTTTCGCGCTTTCTGATCTTCAACATCGGGCGGGATATCGAGTACCAGCTCCGCAACGAGCTGTTTGCGCATTTGCAGACCCTGTCGCTGAGCTATTACCAGCGCCAGCCCATTGGTGACCTGATGTCGCGCCTGGTCAACGACGTGACCGCGGTGCGGCTGCTGCTCGGCCTGGGCATTATCAACATCCTGAACACCCCCCTGTATTATGTGTATGCCATGTCGGCCATGCTGGCCATGGACCCGATCCTGACCCTGTTGGCGATCACTCCGTATCCCTTCATGTTTCTGGTGGTCAGAGCGATGAGCCGCCAGCTCATGGAGCGCACGCTCAACGTGCAGGCCGGCCTGGCCGACCTGTCGAGTCGTGTCCAGGAAAGCATCAGTGGTATGCCGGTCATTCGTGCCTATGTGCGTGAGGCCTGGCAGAACCGGGTCTTTGGCGGGCTGAATGACCGTTTCAAGACCGAGAATATTGCCCTGGCTCGCCTGCGCGGCCTGTTCCCGCCGCTGATGAAAGGCGTATCCGGAACGGGACTGCTGGTCGTGTTGTGGTACGGCGGCTCACAGGTCATTGCCGGCCAACTCAGTTTGGGCGACCTGGTGGCGTTTATGGGCTATCTGCACCTGCTGGCCTGGCCGACCATGGCCATGGGCTGGCTGATCTCTCTGTATCAGCGCGGCAAGGCCGCCATGCAGCGGCTGGAGGTGATCTGGCAGACCCGGCCCGACCTCGTAGACGGCACGGGGAACGGTGCGAGCCGGAGCACGCCCCCGGTGCGCGGCGAGATTGGGTTTCGGCACGTGGATTTTGCCTATCCGGCCAGCGAGCAGAGACCGGACGGTGGCTTAGGCAACGGACGCTCGCCGGACAGGCGGACCGTATTGCACGATATTACGTTTACGGTCCCGGCCGGAAAAACCGTCGCCATTGTCGGTCGTATGGGAGCGGGCAAGAGTAGTCTGGTCAATCTGCTGCCGCGTTTGTTCGACGTCACCAGCGGCGCCATCACCATTGACGGACGCGATATTCGTCTCTTCTCACTGGCCGAGCTCCGGCGCTGTATCGGCTTTGTCCCCCAGGACCCGTTTCTCTTTTCGGCCCGCATTCAGGACAATATTGCCTTTTCCCAACCCGAGGTGGACAGTGACGCCGCCCGCCGGGCGGCCGCCTTGGCCCGTGTTGACGCTGAGGTTGAAGATTTCCCCAAGGGCTATGAGACCGTCATTGGTGAGCGGGGGATGACGCTGTCGGGCGGGCAAAAGCAGCGCCTCACCCTGTCGCGGGCCCTGCTGGCCGACACGCCTATACTCGTTCTGGACGACGCGCTGTCCAGTGTCGATGCGACAACGGAGGGTGAGATCCTTCAGGCCCTGCGAACGAGTACCACAGAAAAGACCGTACTCATTATTTCGCACCGGGTGTCGGCCATACGGGACGCCGACCTCATCGTGGTCCTGGAGGCGGGGCGGGTCGTCGAGATGGGGACGCACACCGAGCTGGTCGAGCGGGGGGAGATGTATACGGAAATCTTTCAGGACCAGGCACTCGAAGAGGAACTGGCGGAACTGTGAACACGGGACAACACGAAGCGGCCCTCGATAAAACCTATGATCTGGCGCTGCTGCGTCGGCTGTGGAGCTATGTCCGGCCGTACCGCGCGACCTTTATTGTGGCGCTGGTCTGCCTGCCGCTGACCTCTGCCTGTCTGCTGGCCCAGCCGTATCTGCTCAAGCTGGGTATAGATTGGTATATCGAGCAGGGGGACACCGCGGGGCTGACGCGCATCGGGCTGCTCTTTGCCGCGGCGCTGCTGGGCGAGTTTCTTTTTTTCTACGTCCAGTTTCAGGCCACGATGCTGGTCGCCCAGCACAGCCTGGCCGATTTGCGGCGCGACCTGTTCAGCCACGTGCAGGAACTGCCGTCGAGCTTTTTTGAGCGTACGCCGGTCGGCCGCCTGGTCACCCGTCTGACGACGGATGTCGATGCCATTAACGACGCCTTCTCTGCCGGGACGCTGACCATCTTCATGGACATCCTGACCCTGGTGGGCATTGTCGTGATTATGCTGTCGATCGATTTTCACCTGGCCGTCGTGACGCTGGCCCTGCTGCCCCCGTTGTTGCTCATCCTGAATTTTTTTCGGACCCGAACGCGCGTGACCTACCGGACCATCCGGGAACGCCTGGCGCGGATCAATGCCTTTCTGCAGGAAACCCTGTCCGGGATCATGGTCGTGCAGGTGTTTGCCCAGGAACGAAAAATGTTTGCCGAGTTTGAACAGCGCAATCGCGCCCACCGTGACGCCAACCACTTGTCCAATATCTATGAGGCCAGTCTGTTCTCCATTGTCGAGGCGCTGAGTGTCATCTCGATTGCGCTCATGCTGTGGTATGGCGCGGGCCAGGTCGGCCAGGGCCTGGTCGCCCTGGGGACGCTGGTGGCTTTTATCGAATACCTGCAACGGTTCTTTGTCCCGATCCGGGAATTCAGTACAAAATACACCACCATGCAGACGGCCATGACCGCGGTTGAGCGCGTGTTTCAGTTGCTGGACACGCCGGTCACGCTGACCTCTCCGCCCGAGGGGTATCGGCCGCCCGAGGTGACGGGCCATATCGTATTTGACCACGTCTGGTTTGCGTATAACGAGCCGGAGTGGGTGCTGCGGGACGTGTCCTTTTCGGTCGCTCCCGGTGAGAGTATCGCCCTGGTCGGGGCGACCGGCGCGGGCAAGACCACGATCAGCAAGCTGCTCAACCGCTTTTACGATATTCAGCGCGGCAGTATCCTGGTGGACGGCGTGGACATTCGTGAGTGGGAACTCCACACTCTGCGCAGCCGGATTGGCGTGGTGTTGCAGGACGTCTTCCTGTTCGTAGGCGATGTGGCCACCAATCTGAGTTTGGGCCGGACCGACCTGACGCTGGACGATTTGCGGCACGCCGCCCGGCATGTGAATGCGGCGGGCTTTATTCGGGAACTGCCGGGCGGCTACCACGAACACCTGCATGAGCGGGGCGCCAACCTGTCCGCCGGCCAGCGCCAACTCCTGTCGTTTGCCCGCGCCCTGGCCTATGACCCCGCCATCCTGGTCCTGGACGAAGCCACCTCCAGCGTCGACCCGGAGACTGAGGTGCTCATTCAGGATGCGCTGACCAAGTTGATGCGGAATCGGACCACGCTGGTGGTGGCGCATCGATTCTCAACCATCCAGAATGTCGATCGCATTATCGTCCTGCATAAGGGCCGGCTGCGGGAAGTCGGGACCCATCAGGCACTGATGGCGCAGCGCGGCATTTACTGGCGCTTATACCAGTTGCAGTACACCCACACTGCCGGCCCCTCACAGTCCCGCACGGACGGCCCTGTTCTGGAAGAAATATAACGAGGCGGCCATGCGTGTATGGTTTGGGGTCCTGAAATTCCGCTCCCTCTCCCCTGGAGGGAGAGGGCTGGGGTGAGGGGGAATTTCAAACTGAGACGCTACCAAATATCGGCCCGCTCACTCATGTTTGCCTGCCTGTGCGTGCTGCCGGCCTGCTCGCCGTTATACATTCTGCAAGCCGGCTATGAAGAGGCAAAAATTCTGTGGTACCGCAAACCTATTGCCGACATCTTACAGGCACCCGACCAGCTCGACCTGCCCACCCAGGAAAAACTCCGGCTCGTCTTGCGGGTGCGGGCCTTTGCCGAGCAGGACCTCGGCTTCCGGGTTGGCGGGAGTTATGGCAGCCTGTCCGAACTTCCCTCGCCGCCAACCATTTATGTGGTCACCGCGGCCCACCGGACGCGTTTGGAAGCCTATACCTGGTGGTTCCCGATTGTCGGTCGGGTCTCCTACAAGGGGTATTTTGACAGCGCGCAAGCAGACGCGGAAATCCGGCGTTTGGAGGCGCAGGGGTTTGACACCTATATGCGGACAGCGGCGGCCTTCAGCACCCTGGGCTGGTTTGCCGACCCGCTGCTGCCTCAACTGTTGGGATATGACCGGGCCAGCCTGGCCAATATCGTACTGCACGAGCTGTTTCACAATACGTTTTATCTGTCCGGACAGACGGCCTTTAACGAATCGCTGGCCAATTTTGCCGGGTATCGCGGCGCCATCGACTTTTTTACCACAGCACACGGAGAGACCCATGCCCTGACCCGGCGCCTGCGAGCCACCTGGGAAAAGGAGTTGGCCGTTTCACACTTTCTCGAACAGGCCCGGCGGCGGTTGGGCGCGTTATACGCCTCGGAGTCGTCCGAGGCGGAAAAACTGGTACAGCGAAAAGACTTGTTCACTCAGCTCCAGGAAGAATTTCGTCAACTGCCCGGGGCTGTTTCACAAACCTCGGACTTTGCCTCCGTTCAGCTCAATAACGCGGTCATCCTGCACTATCTGACCTATCTGCGAGACCTGAGCGTCTTCGAGCGGGTGTACGAGCAGCACGACCGCGACCTGCGGCGGACGCTGGACACTATCACCGCCCTGGCCGAGGATGCGGAGCAGCCGTTTGAGGCGGTGAGAAGAGTGGATTATTAAAGGATAATGAGATTTATCGATTGTGGAAAAGCAGGGGCTCACCGAAATCCTCAGTTATGACACGGACTTTGATCGTGTTTCGGGCATTGTCCGTCAGGAGCCGTAGCCTCTCGTACTCGTGGCGTGCCCTGCCTCCGCAGCAGTAGATTGTCATCCTGCACTATCTGACCTATCTCTAAGTCTTAGAATGAAACTTTCCTGGTCGGTCTGCCGGCCGATCTGCTTCGGAGATATCGTATGAAAGTCGCCGCGGTGGTTGCCGCGCATATTCCTCGTACATTCGTGGACCTGAACCGCTCGCTCTATTTGGCAGATTCCTGGTTTGAGCGAGACATCCTGGCTATGGACTCCCAACGACTGAGAGAATTGAATCGACGCTTCGAGATGGCGCTCACCCTTTTCTTTGCAGACGCATAAAGATCCCATCTATATGCGTCTGCCTCTTTTGTCCGTTCAGCCGAATACATCAAAAAGGGATACCTGTCCCATCCTTGCTGCCGGAGTCTCTGATTCCTGTGACGAATTTTATATTCAGGAGGAGCCATGCGCTTTTCTGATTGGACGAACGTCCTAGAACACATATCCGAGCGTCTCGTCAATATGCTGCCCGCCGCCCTGGGCGCGACCGGCCTGCTGTTAGTGGGCTGGATTGCGGCGATTCTTGCACGTTTCCTCACGAAAAAGATTGTCGTGGCGGCTGTCGCCCGTATCAACAGACAATTCCGTCTGGCTGAAGGTCTCAGCGGAACGAGACTTGCCGAGGATGCCCCACGGATCATCGGAACGCTCGTGTATTGGGTAGTGCTGTTGTTCTTCGTGGCCGCTGCGATCGACAAACTGCCCCTGCCGGTCGTGACGGACTTATTGCAGAGTATTGCCTATTATTTGCCCCGCGTCCTGTTAGCGGTGGTGATTGCCTTCATGGGTCTGGGCGCAGGAATCCTGGTCAATCGGTGGACGACGAGGGTGGCTGCGGCAGCCGGCGTCGAGTACGCGCCGGTTCTTGGACGGGTCGCTCAGATCGCTGTTTTTGTCATCGCCCTCCTCGTTGGTGCACAGGAAATCGGATTAGAGAGTGGATTCTTCACCGCAACGATTTTAATCATTATTGCCGCCATCCTGGGGGGATTGGCGCTCTCGCTCAGTCTGGGCTCAGGTCCAATTGTGAGTAACATCATGGCCTCCTACTACGCGGCAAAGGCATATCGAATCGGTGATGTCGTGCGCGTGGCGGGCATTGAAGGCGTCGTGCGAGAAATCACTCCCACGTCCATTGTGCTTGATGCGGCTGACGGTCAGGTGCATCTCCCGGCACGGAAGTATTGTGACGAAGTGTCGGTGGTGCTGAGGAGGGAGGGATGAGCACTATACGGGCAATGGTCCATATCCATCTGAACCGCCATCCCGAAGAAGTGGCGCGGGTGTTGGAAGGGTTCTCTCCCGGTGAAATCGTGGCAGCCTTGCAGGAGGCGCCGGCCGAGAGTGCTGCCAGTGTGCTTGCCCGCCTCACCCCCGCCTTGGCCAGGGCGTGCCTCGTGCACTGGCCCGCAGGAGGACGTTCGCAGATCGTGGAGCAGTTGCCCCTGTCGATTGCCGCCGCGCTGCTGCGCCAACTGGAACCGGAAGTTCGGGAAGATACGCTCAGCGGTCTTTCAGACCCGGTGCGTGCGTCGCTCAATCAAGCTCTGAGGTATCCGGCTCAGTCCGCCGGAGCGCTTGCCGACCCATCGGTACTCACGCTCCACTCCGACCTCACGGTAGAAGAGGCGCTGGCCCGTCTCAGCGAAAGCGGCGGTCCGGTCGCCTCTCGCATCTTCGTGCTCAATCGCTCCCAGCGTCTGGTGGGCGCCGTGACGCCGGGCCAGTTGCTCGGCAGCAGGCACGATGCCCCCCTTGGGTCTTTGGAGTTGGACACGACACCAGCAGTACCTTCCTACGCCAGCGCTCAGACTCTGGGGGGCCGGGAGGCGTCGCTGGAGCTACTCGCGGTTGTGGACCCGCAGGGGACATTCCTGGGGACGATTGGAGCCGACACCCTCAAACGTCTGGGTCCTTATAAGGCTCGCCCGCCAGCACTACACCTGCTGACTTCCCTGAGCGAATTTTATTCGCTTGGCCTCAGTGAGATATTCGCAACCACCCAACCGGGAGAGACGAATCGTGACGCCAGCTAGCCCCGAAATCGAACGATCGCTTGTCCAGGATTTTTTTGAACGTCACCCGGAGGAAGCGGCGGATCATCTCGAAATTTCAACGCCATCCGAGGTAGCCGAGGCGCTCTCCCAAGTAGCACCGGAGACTGCCACTGAAGTATTTCGGCGTCTGTCGCCGGCCAAGGCCCTGGATATTCTCGTGGGGATCGACCTCGATCGCGGCAGGGAACTGATCCGCAATTTGGACCCACCCCAGGCCGGCGCGCTGTTGGGCGGACTCGATACACCGCGTTGTGACGATCTCCTCGCTGGGTTAGCACGGGCAGAGGCGAGAGAGTTACACGCCCTCATGCAGCACCCCACAGGCAGCGCCGGCCGGCTCATGGACCCCCGAATCACGGTCTTCCGACCTGATATGAAAGTCGAGGAAGCGCTGGAGCGGCTGCGGTCGATACGGCAGCGGCGGCGCGTGCTTGACCCGTTGATTGTGGATAGCGATGGGCGTCTGTCCGGGACCGTCCCCATTCAAGAGGTCGTGCTGGCCGAGTCGGAAACGACACTGCTGTCCTTAGTCAAAGGGCTGCCTGTTGCCGTATCCGCATTCACCACACGTGAAGAGATCGTCGAGACTATGGAGCGCCACAAGCTGACCAGCATCCCGGTGGTCGACTATGACAACAAGCCGCTTGGGATCATCCGGCTTAACGAAATGGTGTCTGCGGTCGAAGAAGAGCTCAGTGCTGACCTCGTCAGCATCACGGGCGCGAGCAAGGAAGAGCGTGCCCTCTCGAAAGTGAGCTTCGCTATTCGCAAGCGCTTGCCCTGGTTGCAGATCAATCTTGCCACCGCATTCCTGGCGGCGGCTGTGGTTGGGCTCTTCGAGGATACGATCTCCCGGTTCACCGCGCTTGCTGTCTTGTTGCCGGTTGTGGCCGGTCAATCGGGCAACACCGGCGCGCAGGCCCTGGCCGTCGTTCTTCGCGGGCTTGCCCTGCGCGAAATCACCCTGCGCCACTGGCCCCAGGTCGTTACCAAGGAATTTGCCGCCGGCCTGGTGAACGGCCTGGGAATCGCCCTTGTCACTTGTGTCGGCGTATACGTGTGGAGCGGCTCACCCGGACTCGTGTTCGTCATCGGCCTCGCCATGGTGGTTTCGATGGCTATCGCCGGAGTTGCAGGAGCCATGATCCCGGTGTTGCTGGCGAGAATGGGACAAGACCCGGCGCAATCCTCCTCAATCGTACTGACCACGGTCACCGATGTCTTTGGATTCTTCAGCTTTCTCGGGTTGGCGACCGTGTTTTCATCACTATTATGACTCGGACCCGCAGAGCGGAGGCGCAGAGATGACGACGCTGCTTGTTGTTGCAGGGTTGACGGTTCTGATATCGAGCATGTGCTCGCTGTTCGAAGCCACGCTGTACTCGACCCGTACCGGGTCGCTTGAGGCTGAGCGGGCAGAGGGGAAACACGCCCGCCTGGCCGAGCGGTTCATCGCCATGAAGGCGAACATCGCCCGCCCGACCTCCGCGATCCTGATACTCAATACAGTCGCGAACACGGCTGGCGCGACAATCTGCGGAATGTACGCCGCGCAGGTATTGGGCTCAGTCTGGGTACCGGCGTTTTCTGTCGGTTTGACCGTCGCCATCCTGTTTGTGGGTGAGATTCTTCCCAAGACGTATGGGGCAACTCACTGGCGAGACATGTGGCATCTTATCGTCTGGCCGCTGACGCTGATGCAGAGAGGTCTTTCACCCCTCATTCGGGTCACGCAGGCGTTCTCCGGCTTTTTTACCGGCGGCCTGGGTGTGCCCGCTGTCACGGAGGACGAGATCAGGGCCGATATTCATCTGGGGCGGAAGGCCGGAGAGTTGTCCGCCTCGGAACTGCAACTCCTCAACGCGGTTTTTCATTTTGACGATATGCTGGCACGCCAGGTGATGGTTGCCCGCAGGGATGTCGTGTTCTTCGATGTGCACTGGTCGCTCGAAAAATGCCTGGAAGTCGCCAAGGAGACGCGGCACACGCGCTTTCCGCTGTGTAACGGGTCATTGGATGAGGTGGTTGGGCTGGTCCATGTCAAAGACCTGCTTGGCCTGACTGACGACGAGGGCATTCTCAGGTCGGTCGCGCGGCCTATCCGACATATTCCCGAGACCCTGCCGATCAGCCGGCTTTTGCGAGAGATGCAAAGCACTCACCAGCAGATGGCGTTGGTGGACGATGAGTTCGGTTCGGTTGTTGGTGTCATTACCATGGAGAATGTTGTTGAGCAGATCGTCGGCGACGTGCAGGACGAGTTTGACAGCGAGCCGCCGGAAATCGTGCCCGAAGGGGCCGATACCTTCAAGGTGAGCGGACAGTTGCCGATCGAACGCGTGAACCGGGAGTTGGGTCTTGATCTGTATGCGCCCGACGTGGATACGCTGTCGGGGTTGCTGGTCAGCCGCTTGAATCGGTTGCTCAAGGTCGGTGACCGGGTCCGGCTCCGAAACGCCACTGCCGAGGTTGTGGAGGAACAAGGCGGCCGGGCGACGCAGGTGCGTATGCGTATTGCCCAGGGCGATGCAGGCGAGGAGATATCGCCTGAAAAATCAGACACGTAGGTCGGATTGGCGGAGCATCGCCAGTATGCTCGTCATGCCGGACCCCGGATCATGTCCGGGGCAGGCTTTGATCCGGCATCCAGTCCTTCGACTTCGCTTTGCTACGCTCAGGACGAACGGGTGGCTACACGGAATCGTGATTTGCTCTAGGTCTGCTGAAGAAAGGAGACTGCGGCCTGGGCGACTTCGCCCTCTCGGGCCATAAAGAAATGGTCCGCGCCGTTAATGGTTTCGAGCTGCTTTGGGGCGGATATCTTTGCAACCAGCTCGGTCAGGTCGGGGATGGGGGAGTAGGTGTCGCGGTCGCCGCTGATGAGCAGGATCGGTTTGGTCACGTTCACAAGAAACGCGGGATCACGCAATCCAAGCGGGAAGGCCACGCCAATCAGGCGCTGGACGCGGTCGTCTTCCGCCCCGGCTTGCAGTCCTACCATCGAGCCAAACGAATAGCCGGCAACCACGACGGTCGAGACGGCCTGCCGGTCCAGCAGCGTCGTGACGGCCGCTTTCACGTCCTCGCGCTCGGCCACGCCTTCGTCGTGGCTGCCTTCACTGCGCCCAACCCCACGGAAATTGAATCGCAGCGTGGCGATATTCTCCTTTTGGAAGGCGTGTGCTAACGCTGACACCACGTTGTTGTGCATTTCGCCCCCATACAGCGGATGGGGATGACACAACACCGCCCCAAGCGCGGGAGCCTGGTGTGAGGTTGAAAGGAGCCCTTCTAAGGTGATGGCGTTCTCGCCCTCGCTAACCGGAAAGGTGATATGCTCTTCCATATCTGCCTCCTTGCTTCATTCGGGTAGGCGAAAATCTCGCGGAACACAAGTGGGACGCGCAACTGTAGCGGTGAAAGAAGAACGCCAGAGCAGAGAACGCTGCGGTGTAGCGCGTCTCTCTCCCCTTTTAGGAGTGCGGGTTTCCAGCCCGTAGGGCGGCCATCCTGGCCGCCCTCCCAGGAGGAGAGCCGCCCACCTCCTCTCCCAGGCCGCTTGGAGCAGGTCACTGCCGGGTGTGTCTGGCATGCTCAGGCCGGTGGCTGCGTCGTGCGCAGAGTCGCCAGACAGGTTGCCACGATCGCCTCGCTCGCCGTGGCTTCGGCCGTAATGACCTCGGCAGCCCCGGCGGATTGCAGCACGTCCTTGTCCATCTCGTACGGGGCTCGGGCGATCACCGCGACGTGCGGGGCGGTCGCCCGCACCGTACGAACGGCGGCCTCGGCGGCCTTCGTGTCGTTGATGTTCACGACCACCAGGCGGGCCTGCCGGCAGCCCAGTTCCTCCAGCACCTCCTGTTGCGCAACGTCTCCGAGGACGGCCCGGTCGCCGGCGGCGTGGGCCGCGCGGACCTTGTCCGGGTTCCGGTCAACCGCGACATAGGTCAACCCCATCCCCCGCACGGCCCGGCAGACGCGTTGGCCTGTCAGGCCATAGCCGGCCACGATGACATGGCCGCTGGGCGGCTCGGGCATATCGATGCCGGGTGGCTCTGCCCCCAGGAGTCGGTTCAGCCAGGGCACGTATGCCGCGCCGCCGATGAGGCGCGGACCGAATGCAATGGCCGGTGGCGTCAGCAGCATGGAGAGGACGATGGCCATCAGCAGGTTGTGGGCAAGCGCGGCTGGGAGGAGGTCGGTTCCGGACGCGGCGTTCAAGAGCACGAAGGAGAATTCCCCGATCTGGCACAGTGTGGCGGCGGACAGGATCCCCACCCGCAAGGGCAGGCGGAGGAGCAGGGCGGTGCCGAGAATAATCGCGAACTTGCCGACCAGGATGACGCACAGGAGCCCGACGGTCGCTATCAGGTGCGCACCGATGTCCGCCACATTCAGCAGCATGCCGACAGACACGAAGAACAGACTGGCCAGGACCTCGCGGGCCGGGATCACCTCTGACATCGCCTGGTGCCGGAACTCGCTGCCCGCGACAACCAGGCCGGCCAGAAACGCCCCGAGGGCCAGTGAGATGCCCGCCAGCGATAAGGCCCAGGCCGTGCCGAAGCAAACGAGAAAGACGCTCAGAATGAAGAGTTCGCGCTCGCGGGTCCGCGCCACGAACGCGAGCAAGCGGGGGACGATGCGGTGCGCGGCGAGCAACACCCCCACGAGGACAATAAGGGCCGTGCCGACCGTCACGCCAATGTCCCCGATGGCGCCCCCTTCTCCAGCCAGGTAGGGTACGGCCAACATCATCGGCACCACACACAGGTCCTGGAAGACGAGGATGCCGACCGCCAGGCGGCCGTGCGGCGCTTCGAGTTCGCCGCTCGTGGAAAGCGCACGCAAGACGATGGCCGTGCTGGAGACCGCGACGACACAGCCCAGGAAGAGCGCGGGGCCGGGCGCTAGCCCGCCCCCGATGGCTACCCCCGTTGCGCATGCCACCGTAAGGGCGACCTGCAGGCCCCCGCCCAGCAGGATGGCTTTCCACAGACGCCGGAGCCGGTCGAGCGAGAGTTCCAGCCCGATCCCGAAGAGCAGGAGGACGACGCCCACCTCGGCCAGGACCTCGACACGATGGGCGTCGTTGATGAGCCCAAGGCCGGTCGGCCCGACGAGTGCCCCGGTCAGAATGAACCCGGCAATCGAGGGAAAGTGAGCGCGCCTCAGGAGGGTGACGACCGCCACCGCCACCCCAAACACAATGACCAAGTCTTTGAGATATGCGACTTCAGGCATACGCGCGGTAGTATAGCAGAAATGGAGGCTTCTCCCATGAGAATAGCAGACACGAGCGCAGAGACTTTGGCAGATGGGAGACGCGGCCGGCCGTTTTCGGGCGATTTGCGATGAGGCGGCAACGCAACAAGCAGACTTGATTGTGACGGGCTCACACGGGCGGACCGGACTCGCCCATGTGTTTATCGGCAGCGTTGCCGAACGGGTGATCCGCCATGTCCCGTGTCCGGTGCTGGTGACAAAGCTCTCGTATCTGATCTGATTTTGATAGCGTGAGTCCTTGCCGTCTTGAGGAGAGAAGGGGGGTGTGACTTCTCTCCTCGCACCGATGAAGAGGCGCGACGTCTTACTCAGTGTCGCTGTCTGTATGTACTACCCCAACCGAACAGTGTGACCGCGAGGAGACCGCGGCTGACACGCTGCCGAGGAAGAATCTCCCGATTCCGCGTAGCCCTCGTGCCCCGACCAAAATGCAGTCTGCATCCCAACGCTCAGTTGCTTCTACAAGAACCTGCTTTGGGTTGCCGCTGAGGATATGGGGAGAGGCGGCGAGCCCTGCCCCCCGTACCTGCTCGACCACCGCTTCAACCAAGGCTTGGACCCGTTCTGGGGCGTCCTGTGTTTGTTCATACGCTTCGCGCCAGAGTATGGCTGCGGCCAAAACAGGGTTAATGACCGCAACGACATAGACCCTCGTGTCCGAAGGCCAGGAGCGTTGGGCCGTTCGCTCTTGATTTTCATATTGTTTGAGAATGCAATGGGCCGCAAACATTCAGATACCTCCGCCCAAAGAAAAGGTTGTTTTTTTAAGCTATAGGATAGACTGCTGCATGAACCAGGAGTATCGCGTCAAAAAGGTCTGGAGTTTCGCTCTCCAACACCTGTGGGCAGCTCTAACACAGTGGCTAACACGGGGTTATTCCTTTTTTTCTGCTGTCCACAAAAAAGTTCAGGACGATGCGCTCAGCCTGCGGGCCATGGGGCTGACCTATGTGACCCTTTTGGCCTTGGTGCCGCTCTTGGCGGCCATGTTTGCCGTGCTCAAGGCATTCGGAGTACACAATCTCATTGAGCCGTCCCTGGCCCAAGCCTTGGAACCGTTGGGCGAGCCGGGTGCTGAAATTACCCGGCGTATCTTGGAGTTTGTGAGCAACCTGCGCGTTGGGGTGCTGGGCGCTGTCGGGATGGCGGCCCTGTTCTATACCGTGGTTTCGCTGATCAGCAAAATTGAAGACTCGTTCAACGCCATCTGGCAAGTGCGGCACTCTCGTACCTGGGGCAAGAAATGCAGTGACTATCTGAGCGTGGTCCTGGTTGGTCCGGTTCTGGTCTTTACGGCATTGACCGTTATCGCCTCGGCCCAGAGTCACACTGTGGTGCAGTATATGATTGCGAACGAGTGGCTCGGCCCGCTTATTATTGTGGCGACGCAACTGATGCCGTTCTCATTCTTATGTATTGCCTTCACGTTTTTGTACGTCTTTGTGCCCAATACTACGGTGCGCTTTGGCTCGGCGCTGCTCGGCGGTGTGGTCGCGGCCGTTTTGTGGCAGTTGGCCGGGGTCGGCTTTACCGCCTTTATTGCCGGTTCCACGCGCTATGCGGCCATCTATTCGAGTTTTGCTATTCTGGTTTTCTTTTTTATCTGGGTGTACGCCAGTTGGCTGATTATTCTGGTGGGTACCGAAGTTGCCTGTTTTCATCAATATCCGAACTCCTACCGAGCCGAGCTGGATGGCAAAACCCCGCTGTCGCAGGAACGACTCGCACTGACCGCCCTGGCTGCAATTACGCGGCGCTATCTCGCCGAACAAGCGCCATGGTCGGTTGCCGCTCTTGCCAAAAATATGCGCGTTCAGCTCTCCGTGCTGGAACCCCTAATTGAAACGCTGCTGGCACAAGGTATATTGTTTCAGACCGTCGAACCAGAAGGCATGATGCTTGGCCGTCCGCCCGAACAGATTGAGGTCGTGCGCGTGTTGGACATCCTGCGCACGTCTGGTGGTGAGCCCGACACAACTGATGGTGGAGATGCCATCTCGGCTCTGCTTGACCGGCGGAATCAGGCGGTCGCTCACGCTCTTGACGGTGTCACACTCCGCTCTCTGGCTACCGACAACCCTTTGAAGGATTAACCATCTTGCCCGCGCTCTGCCCCTCATATTTGCTTTCGCTCAATGTCATGAGGCTGGGAGAAAGAAGCCTTCCTGGCTCTCAGCTCGTCCTGTCTCTTGCCGTCCTGCTCTGCTGCGTCTGGACCCCAGGCTGGAGGAGTGGGGTCGTGTTTGCCCGCTCGCTCGAACAACTCGACGCGGAGCGTGAATGGCGGGTCGAGTCGATCGTGCTTTCCGGCAATGAGCAGTTCGATACCGAAACCCTGCTGGCTGAGCTGCAAACCACAACCCGGCCCTGGTATATGCCCTGGAAAAAGAAGTCGCTTTTTGATCCCGTCACATTTGAGCGAGATCTCGAACGGGTTCGACACTATTATGAAACCCAGGGCTATTATCAGGCTCAGGTGACGTACGACCTGCACACCGATGACGCGCAGGGGAGCGTTTCCCTGGTCGTGCGGATGAAAGAAAACGAGCCCGTTACGGTTGGAGCGCTGAGCGTCGATGTCAGAACAAAAGCCCCGACCGGTGTTGCGCTTCCTGAGCGTCTCCCGCTTGAGTCCGGTGATCTCTTTACCGAGGCGGCCTACGTTCAGACTGATCAGGCGCTGCGTCAGATTTTTCTTCAGCATGGCCATTCCTGGGTTGAAATCGAACGCAAAGCCGAGGTTGACCTGAATACCCGGCAGGCGCGGGTTACGTACTCTATCTCGCCGGGACCGCCGACCATATTTGGGGTAACTCAGGTGGATGGCGCGCGGAAGGTTGATCCGCAACTTGTGCTCAGAGAATTGACCTACGCGTCCGGCGAGCCGTTTTCTCTGGCAGCTATTGAGCGGTCGCGTCAGAATATTCTGAACCTGGACCTGTTTCACTCGGTGCGAATGGAATTCCAGCAGGAGGGCGAGAAACCGCGTCAGGTTCCCATCCGTATACGTGTGGCGGAAAAAGAGCCGCGCAGCATTCGGCTTGGGGCCGGCTATAGTACGGACGAGGAGTTTATCGGTCTGGCAGCCTGGCAGCACCGGAATTGGTTGGGTGGCGGTCGCCGCCTGTCCGCGGAACTGCGTTTGTCGGCCATCCAGCGTTCTCTTGGAGCCACCTTCGTGCAGCCCTACTTTCTAGCCCATGCTACAACGCTGCACATTGACGCCAAGCAAGGGCAGGCAGACGAAGACACCTATCTCCTCAATTATTCCCGTCTGCGTCCGCGTATCGAGCGCCGCTTTTCTCCGGCCTTCTCGGGCTATGTTGACTATCGGGTCGAATTTCTGAAATTCAACGCAGTCGGCAGTTCCACCATCCGGGCCCTGGAGGGCCTGCGTCGCGAGGGCGTATTGTCCGGTCCGACTCTCGGGCTGGTCTGGGACACGACTGAAGATCCCTTGAATCCGACCCAGGGCGAGCTGCTGTCCGTGGTTGCCAATCAAGCCGGGGCGGTCTGGGGTGGAGATTATAAATTCTTCAGCCTGACGGCTGAGGCCAAGCGCTATCAGCGTCTCGGCTGGGGGGTGGTCCTCGCTACTCGTCTGAAAATGGGCCTGAGCGACTTTTTTGGCTCACCGCGCAATATCCCTCTGTCCGAGCGCTTTTATGCCGGCGGCGACGGGGGAGTGCGTGGCTACGGCCGGCGTAAACTCGGTGCCCTGAACGCTGCCGACGACCCGCTCGGAGGACTCAGCGCGATCGAAGGGTCGGTCGAACTGCGGCGGCCGTTATGGCGTGAACTGGCCGGGGCGGTCTTCCTCGATTTTGGTCAGCTCTCGCTTGAGAGCTATGATATTCCGGTTGACAGTCTTCAATTCGCGCCCGGCTTTGGGCTGAGTTACGCCACGCCCATCGGACCGCTGCGGCTCGATGTGGGTTTTCCCATCGACCCTGCGGACGATGATGAGCCGTGGCACGTCCATTTCGGTATTGGACAATCGTTTTGAGGGAGGGAGAACGGGTGCGGTACGTGTGGCGGGTGCTGCTGATTGTCGGTGGCGTGGTCACTCTGCTCATTGTTGGGGCTCTGCTTTTTCTGCAGACTGCCCAGTTTCAGAAACTCCTGCACGACCGGATCGTCTCGACCCTGAACACCGCGCTGCCCGGAGAGATCAGCCTGGGCGGTCTGGAAGGATCGGTGTGGCGGGGGCTTCAACTCACCGACCTGGTCGTTCGTTACGAAGAAGAGGCGGTCGTTCGCATTCCCCGGTTGACCGTCGGGTATGCGCTCCGCCCGCTGCTCAACGGTCAGGTGAGCCTGACGCATGTGGACGTGTATGAGCCTGTCGTCCGACTGACCCAAGACGAGGCGGGCAAGTGGAATCTGGTGCAAGCCTTTGTTCCGGACACTGCACAAGGGGCAGACTCTTCGCCGGGAGTTGCTGTTGTCCTCGGCGCTGTCACCATCCACAACGCGACGGTCGAGTTCTTTCTTGCCGACCACTCTTCGTATCGTTTGCACGATCTGACCCTTGAGGCCCGGGCCGCACTGGAGGGCGACCAGTTGCAGGTTGTGTGTGACAGATTTGCGACCAGCATTACCGCGGCCCCGGCTCCGCCACTGAATCTTGTCGCTTCGGTATCGGTGCACGGCGACCTGGAACATCTCTCCATTGACATCCCTCATGTTGATGTCACCTCAGCGCAGTCCCGGATGCGGTTTACCGGCCAAGTCGCAGACCTGAACACTCTGACCCTGGACGGAACACTTTCCATTCAAAAGCTGGCCGCGACCGACCTGGCTGCGCTTGTTCCCGGCTGGCCGATCCAAGACGCGATGTCTGGAAAAGTCCGCGTTACAGGTGTACCCGCTGACCTGCACGCCGACATAAGGCTGGCAGTCGCGGATGCTGAACTCAGGGGGCAGGCGTGGGCCGACTTGAGTCAGAACGAACCCACATACACCGGCTCGGTCGCTTTCTCGCATTTTGATCTCACAAAGCTGCGGGGTGACGAAGCACTGGGCGGTATCTTTGAGGGCAGCCTGGAATTGGCGGGACAGGGGGCTGATATGGCCGGTCTGACCGGCAACGCTATCGTCCAAGGGCAGGCGCTGCGTGTTGGGGAGTGGCAGGTCGGCGCGGTGGGGCTGACCGGGAGCGTCAAGCAGCAAGTGGGCGAGATCGCCGGGACGATTGCCGCGAGATCAGGTCGGGCGAACTGGAACGCTGAAATTCAGCTTGCAGACGAACTCGCGTATGCCTTCACCCTTGCGGTTGATCACCTTGACTTGCAAAAAATGGTTCCCGGTGTGAGACCAGGAAACGGAACGCCGGCAAAAGCCGATACACCCCCGGTCATGACGAGCGATCTCAACCTGTCCGGTACGGTGCAGGGCAGGGGGCTAGACTTGTCCAGTATGGATGTCCGGGCCTTGTTCACGCTCGCTCCTTCGAGCCTTGGCCCAATATCAATACGCAGTGGCCGTTTTGACGCCTCGGTGGCCGATGGGAGGGTGGAGATTGCGGATATGCATCTCAAAGCCCAGAATGCCAGCCTCGCGGTCCGGGGAGAACTGGGGACGACGTTCGCACAGAGGGGGAAACTGGCGTACCAGCTCAACGTTTCCGACCTTGCCCCGTGGCTGGCTCTGGCTGGCCAAAAGGGAACAGGTCAGCTCACGCTGGCGGGTGAGGCTGAGGGCAATCTGACCCAACTGACCCTCTCTGGGTCCGGGCAGACTCGCGCTGTTGCACTGCAAGGGGGGACGCTGAACCAAGGAACGATCGAGTATGACCTGACCAGGGGCGAGCTGTGGCCGACAGGAAGTATAGCGCTTGAATTCGCCGGACTGCATGCCGGAGTTGCGCTGCAATCGGTTGACGCCCAATTGGAGTTGACGCACGAAGAGGCTCCTGGGGTATGGATGACGGTCCACGCCACGGATAGTGCATCTCGGAAACAATATCTGGACGCTCGGATTGTCCGGTGGCCCGACCGGTTAAGCGTGGGCGTGAATGCGCTGGCGTTTACACTGCCCGGCGGCGTCTGGGAATTGAGAGAGCCGGCTACGGTAACACAGCAGACTGGGGCCATAGCGGTCGAGTCCCTACGACTGAGAAACGGAGACCAACACATCGCCTTAGACGGGCGCGTCTCAACGCACGGCGCGCAGGATTTTCAGGTGGAGGTCGGGGAGTTCACTATAGCCGAGCTGCGACCGCTCGTACCGGATATGCCAACCGTTACCGGCGCGCTGTCTGCGCGTATTCGGCTCTCCGGGACTGCCGAGGTACCGATTATCGAGGGCAGCCTCGCCACCGATCCATTACACATCATCGAACAGCCATACAAAGGGCTCTCGTCCGCGTTTACCTATCGGGACAAGCAGGCCACACTCGATCTGACCTTTGAGCAGGATGAGCAGCATGCCTTGCAGGTCTCCGGGACGCTGCCGCTGGCCCTGCACTGGCACAACGGGCTCACAGCCGGAATCCTGGGAGACCTCGACGCCCGTGTGCGCTCCAGCGGATTAAACTTGGCTTTTCTGAACGCTCTGAGTGGCAGGAGGGCCAGCGATATTGCCGGGGAACTGTATGTTGACATGGCCTTGCATGGACCGCCCACGGACCTGTTCCCGCAAGGAACAATCGGGATCCGAAATGGTCAGGTGACGGTCGCTCCACTCGGAACGATGATTTCCGATGCGACGCTGACGCTGGTCGCTCACTCTGAGGCGATTCGCATTGAGGAAATCTCTGCTGTCTCCGGAAAAGGCAAGCTTACGGGGCAGGGAGCAATCAGCTTACGCGATTACACGCCACAGGGCATCGATGTGACCCTGAACGCTGAGCAATGGCCGGCTCTTCATACCAGGCAGTATCAGGCTGAAATCGGTGCCGCTGTCAAAATATCCGGAGCACTCACGGCACCGCACCTGAGTGGTACAGTGGAAGTCCTGCGGGCCACCCTGCGCCCGGACCTTGCCTTTCTCGATAGCAGACCGGTCAATCGGGACGAAACCATTCTCATTATCCCGGTCGGTCAGACCGCTCGCTCTGTGGCCGAGCACACAGCAGCCAGGGAACAGACGGTTGAGGACCGGGCAGCTCGGAATGCGACCATGGATCTGACCGTCCGAGTCCACCGGAATACCCGGATCAAACACGCGAACGCTGCGGTTGATCTGACTGGTGCGGTCAAGGTGACGAAAGAACACGGGGCAGAGCCCCGCCTGGTTGGGGATATCAAAGTGGTTCAAGGCTGGGCGGGTTTTCAGGGGCGACGTTTCACCCTGGATGGGGGTAAAGTTCAGTTTACCGGAGGGAGAAAAATCAATCCCAGCCTGGACATTGTGGCGCAGTACCAGGCACCTGACCATGTCGTTGAAGTCGTTGTCCGGGGAACAGCGGACGAACCTACCCTCGTCTTACGCAGCAAGCCGGAATTGGAACAGGCCGATATCTTGGCCGTACTCCTGTTTGGAAAGCCGGCCGGCGCGCTTGAGCAAGGCGAAAAGCTTGACCTTGAGAAACAGGCCTTGGCCATCACGAGCGGCTACGCCGCTGCCAAAATAGGTGAGTCGGTCTCGCAAGCCCTTGGGCTGGAGCGGCTCGGGGCAGGGTTCAGGCTCTCGAATCTGGATATCGCCGGCGGGACGGTCGGCTTTGGGCTTTCTTTGCCCAAGGGGTTACGGGTATCTGTCGCTCGTGATCTAACGAAGAAAGGTGAGCGAAAAGTCTCTCTGGAGTATCAGCTCAGTCCGAACTGGCAGATCGATACGTCCTCCAGTTCGGGGGGTGCCAGCGAAGCCCATATTTTATGGCAGAAGAAGTATTGATGGGCTCAGCATTCCCTTAGCATCGCGTTTTACGCCGATTCCCGGCTGAAATTCTCTCACATTTGTATCTCCCCGAGGCATACGGTATTCTGGTAGAGACGCGCGCAAGGCGCATCGGCCGTGAGACAACGCCGGAGGATGGTGGGGGAGGGGGATGCAGTGGAACCTCAGGGTCATCACCGATGTGGCAGCCTCAATCTCAACGTGCGGGGACTCGGACAGTCAGCAACTTTAGCGATCAATGAGCGGAGTAACGCGCTCCGCCGCGAGGGGCACCGCGTCTATAAACTCGGGTTGGGCCAATCGCCATTTCCCATTCCGTCCGAGGTGGTGAACGCGCTTCGGCTGCACGCCCACGAAGACGATTACCTGCCGGTCACCGGTCTGCCCGCCCTGCGGGAAGCCGTGGCGGAGTTTCATCGCCAGAAAGACCGCGTGCAGGCTCGCCCCGAGGGCGTCCTGGTCGGGCCCGGCTCAAAAGAACTCCTGTTCCTCTTGCAGCTGACCTTTTACGGCGAATTGCTCGTGCCGTCTCCAGCCTGGGTGTCCTATATCCCGCAGGCTCGCATCATCGGTCGCACCGTCAATCTGATCCCGACGGCATTCGAAGAGAACTGGCGCGTCTCCCCCCAGCGCCTGGAAGCCATCTGCAAAGCCGATCCGGACCGGCCGCGGATTCTCGTCTTGAATTATCCCGGCAACCCCGAGGGGGGCAGCTATACGGCGCACGAACTCGAAGAGTTGGCCGCGGTTGCGCGGCAGTTCGGGGTGATTCTGCTGTCCGATGAAATTTATGGCCAACTCCATCACCAGGGGGCGCACGTGTCTGTCGCCCGTTTCTATCCGGAAGGAACCATCATCAGTTCCGGGCTGTCCAAATGGTGTGGCGCCGGCGGTTGGCGACTGGGGACGTTTATCTTTCCGCCGGACTTGTTCTGGCTGATGGAAGCGATGGCGGCCGTGGCCAGCGAGACCTATACGTCGGTCAGCGCTCCGATTCAATATGCGGCCACCCGGGCGTTTCAGGCCAGCATCGGGATCGAACGCTATCTCTCGCACGTCCGTCGCATTCTGTCGGACCTGGGCCAACGCTGTACGCAGATTCTTCAGGCGGCCGGTGTCCGGGTGCATGCGCCGGTTGGCGCTTTTTATCTCTTCCCGGATTTTTCACCCTTTGCCGAGCGGCTGGCGCAGCGCGGTATCATGGATAGTGCCGCTCTGTGTGAGGTGCTCCTGCACGATACAGGTGTTGCCGTCCTGCCCGGATCGGCATTCCAGCGCCCGCGGGAGGAGCTCACCGCCCGGATTGCCTATGTCGGCTTTGACGGCGCGAGAGCACTCACCGCGAGTGAGGCGATTCCGCTCGACCACGACCTCCCGACCGATTTTATTGAACGCTGGTGTGGAGATATGATCGAAGCCGTGCAGCGTATGACGAGCTGGGTGGCGGAAACAAGGTCGCCCAAAGTCGTGGATCTGATGGATCGAAAAGAAAGAGCCGTCGGGTAAACGCGCCCGGGCATAGGCCGTCCGGGCCGTGTCCTCGCGCCCTCACCCGGCCCTGCGGGCCGCCCTCTCCCAGGGGACGAGGGTAAAAAGCGCCCCCTGGGGAGAGGGGATGGGGTGAGGGCGAAATCGCTAAACACGTTAATTCGCATCACCCCGCCTGGCGGCCAGGCGGGCTGGAAGCCCGCACTCCTGGGCCCCCTGTCGCAGGCAGGCACGGCGCAGGGGAGCGGGGGGCCGCCGAGTCATGTAATTTGCCTCACACGTCTTGGGAGGGCTGGCCGTAGACCGGGTGAGGGACAAAGCGTCCGCCAACCGTCAGACCAGTTCGTTTGCCTCACACGTCTATGGGAGGGGTGCCGCTGTAGGGGCATGCCCCTACGGATCAGCCCGAACAGGGGCCACCACCTCATGTGCAGCACCCCGGATTCCCGATCTCTCCAAAACTGGCGGGTTCTCAACCCTTCAGAGGAGAGGGAGGCGGTATTCCCTCTGAGAGCTATGACAGTGGAGGGGAGGGACATTCTACCGTTTCTCCTTGACACGCCCCAAATCAGCCTTACCTTTTTGACAGTCAAAAGTCACAACCAGTTAAAGAGCCCGAACGGCTGGAGGAAGGAGGGCAGCGTGGATCTCAATCGTTTGACTGAAAAATCACAGGAGGCTCTACGCCAGGCCCAGGCGCTGGCAACCCAACGGAATCATCAGGGGGTCGATGTTGAGCACGTGTTGGCCGCCTTAACGGAATCTTCCGACGGAATTGTCCCGGCTCTCATTACTCAGGCCGAGGTGTCCCTCGCTGCGCTGAGCGCTGAGCTTGAAAGGGTGCTAGGTCGCATTCCGCAAGTGTCCGGCCCGGCCAGTGGCCCGGACCAGGTGTACGTCACCCAGCGCTTATCCCAGTTGCTCACCCGCGCTGAAGATGAAGCCAAGGAACTGAAAGACGACTACGTCAGCGTCGAGCATGTGCTGCTGGCCATGCTGGAAGACGACGGGGCGACGGGCCGTTTGTTGCGTGACCACGGCCTCAGCCGAGAGCGCCTGCTTGCGGCGCTCCGGAAAGTGCGCGGCCACCAGCGGGTGACCAATCAGAATCCGGAGGGCACCTATCAGGCCCTGGAGCGCTACGGCCGGGACCTGACGCAGGCGGCGAGCCTGGGCAAGCTGGACCCGGTTATCGGCCGGGATGATGAAATTCGCCGGGTCGTGCAGGTGCTGTCTCGCCGTACCAAGAATAATCCGGTGCTGATCGGCGACCCAGGCGTTGGCAAGACCGCCATTGTGGAAGGGCTGGCGCAGCGTATTGTCAGCGGCGATGTGCCGGAAAGCCTGAAGCATCGCCGGGTGATCGTCCTGGATATGGGTGCGCTGATTGCCGGTGCAAAATTTCGGGGGGAGTTTGAAGAACGACTCAAGGCCGTACTCAAAGAGGTCCAGGAATCCGAGGGCGAGGTGGTGCTGTTTATTGACGAGTTGCATACGGTGGTGGGCGCAGGAGCCTCGGAGGGCGCTATGGACGCCTCCAATCTGCTGAAGCCGATGCTGGCCCGCGGCGAACTGCACTGCATCGGGGCGACCACGCTGGACGAGTATCGTCAATACGTGGAAAAGGACCGGGCGCTGGAACGGCGCTTTCAGCCGGTCACGGTTGACCAGCCATCCGTGGAAGACACGATTTCCATTCTACGCGGACTGCGGGAACGCTACGAAATCCACCACGGGGTGCGCATCAAGGACGCGGCACTGGTGACTGCGGCGGTCTTGTCGCAGCGCTACATCAGTGATCGCTTTCTGCCGGATAAGGCGATTGACCTGATAGATGAAGCCGCCGCCCGGCTGCGCACCGAAATTGACTCCATGCCGACGGAACTGGACGAGGTGTCCAGGCGGGTGCTGCAACTTGAAATTGAACGCGAAGCCCTGCGCAAGGAGACCGACCAGGCCTCGCAGGCACGCCTGGAGAAGCTGGAAAAGGAGCTGGCGGATTGTCAGGCCGAGGCCGGGGCGCTGACCGCCCGCTGGGAGACGGAGAAGAACAGCATCGGTCAGTTACGCAGTCTCAAAGAAGACATTGAGCAGACCAGACGGGCCATTGAAAAAGCAGAGCGCGACTACGACCTCAACCGGGTGGCCGAACTCAAATACGGCAAGCTGGCCCAGCTTGAGCGGGACCTGGCGGCTGGGGAAGCGACGCTGCACGGCGAGCAGGGGCCGAGTCGCCTTCTCAAGGAAGAGGTTGACGAAGACGATATTGCCGCCATTATCGCACGCTGGACGGGCATTCCGGTTGCAAAGCTGCTCGAAGGCGAACGGGAAAAATTATTGCGCCTGGGTGAGTTGCTGCACCACCGGCTGATCGGTCAAGAAGAAGCCGTCCAGGCGGTGGCCGACGCGGTGATTCGGGCCCGCTCGGGGCTCAAAGACCCGCACCGTCCGATTGGGTCGTTCATCTTCCTGGGGCCGACCGGGGTGGGAAAAACCGAACTGGCGCGGGCGTTGGCCGAGTTTTTGTTCGACGCTGAGGCCAATATGGTCCGACTCGATATGTCGGAATATATGGAGAAGCATACGGTCGCGCGTCTCATCGGTGCGCCGCCGGGGTATGTGGGCTATGACGAGGGTGGACAACTGACCGAAGCGGTCCGGCGGAAACCCTACGCGGTCATCCTGTTTGACGAGGTCGAAAAAGCCCACCCCGATGTCTTCAACGCCCTGCTGCAAATTTTGGACGACGGACGGCTGACCGATGGGCACGGACGGACGGTGGATTTTAAGAACACTGTTATTATCATGACCTCGAACGTCGGCAGCCAACTCATTTTGGGCTATCGAGGCGGGGATGACGCCGAGGCGTATGAGGGCATGAAGCGAGACGCTCTGGAGGCCCTGCGGAACGAATTCCGACCGGAATTTCTGAATCGGGTGGATGAAATCGTAGTGTTCCACAGTCTGAGCCGGGACCACCTCAAACAGATCATCGAGATTCAGCTTGCACACTTGCGGGAGCGGCTGGCCGAACGGCAAATCACGCTCGAACTGACGGAAAGTGCTAAGGAATACTTCGCCCAAACCGGCTATGACCCGACCTATGGGGCCCGCCCGCTCAAACGCCTCCTGCAGAAAGAGATAGAGACTCATCTTGGCCGGAAAATCATTGCGGGCGAGGTGGCCGAGAGCGCCCATGTGATCGTCGACTACGATCATCACGCCCTGACATTCACCACCGCGCCAGTCGCTGAGGTGGCGTAAAGTCTGCCCATTACGCTCACCGGGCGGCTGCGTCTTCAGATCAGGGAGGGAGAAGCAATCTTCTTCTTCTTCCCATATTCAGAATAAAACCCCGTTCTTGTAACCGGCCTTTTTTACTTGACTTTTCGATTATTTCTTTCTACAGTCTCCCTCCGCTCTCCGAAAGGCAGAGCTGCTCTCTTTCCTCGGGCTCGCAATGTATGAAGCAGTGGAATTGGTATGAGGTGGTGTGAGTTGGCACGAAGCGGCGGAATTGGCATGAAGCGGTGCGAGTTGGCAAGAGGAGACTCCTCAGGGGAGGTATCTCTATGCTGAATGAAACCACTCACCGTCTTGATATTGCAAACGGATCCCCCGTTGCTGTCACGTCTGAATCCTCGGCGCCGCGCTTCAAGGTGTATAATGAGCGCCACCTCGACCAGATTCCGCAACTGCAACGATTATCCGATGAGCAACGGTTTAATATGCAGGTGGTGGCCAGTGTCTTGCCCTTTCGCATTAACCCGTACGTCATCGAGCACCTCATCGATTGGGATAATGTCCCCGATGATCCGATGTTCCAGTTGACTTTTCCGCAGCCCGGCATGTTGCTGCCGGAAGATTTTGAGCGCATGGCCGACTTGCTCAGGAAAGGGGCGGATCGAATCGCGATCAAAGCCGCCGCAGATGAGATCCGTATCCGGCTGAACCCGCATCCCGCCGGCCAACAGCAGATGAATGTCCCGCACCTGGACGGCGAGTCGCTGCCCGGCATGCAGCATAAGTATCGCGAAACCGTCCTCTTTTTTCCAAGCCAGGGTCAGACGTGTCATACGTATTGCACCTTCTGTTTCCGCTGGGCGCAGTTCGTGGGCATTCAGGAGCTGCGTTTTAATTCAAACGACGCCGGTCAACTTCACAGCTATCTGGCATCACAGCCGCAGGTGAGCGATCTGCTCATGACCGGTGGAGATCCGATGGTCATGAAAACCCACCACTTGGCCGAATACCTGCGTCCCCTGCTCCAACCGGAGTTCGAGCACATCCAAACCATTCGGATCGGAACAAAAGCGCTGACCTACTGGCCCTTCCGCTTTACGAGTGATGCGGATGCCGACGACCTCATGCGGCTGTGCGAACAGCTCGTCGCCGCCGGTAAACACGTGGCGTTCATGGCGCACTATAATCACTGGAGAGAATTGGAGCAGCCGCAGGTCCGTGCAGCCATCCGGCGTCTGCGCTCGACCGGAGCGGTTATCCGCGGTCAGGGGCCGCTCCTGGCCCATATCAACGATGATGCCGCAGTGTGGACCCGGTTGTGGCGGACCCAGGTCCGTTTGGGCATCATCCCGTACTATATGTTCGTTGAGCGCGATACCGGGGCGCGGCACTATTTTGAGGTGCCTCTGGCCCGCGCCTGGGAGATTTATCGTGAGGCCATTTCCCAGGTCTCCGGCCTGGCGCGGACCGCCCGTGGCCCGTCCATGAGTGCGGGGCCGGGCAAGGTCGAGGTGCAGGGCATCACCGAAGTAAACGGCGAAAAGGTCTTTGTCCTGCGCTTTATCCAGGGACGCAATGCCGATTGGGTCCAGCGGCCGTTCTTTGCCAAGTTTGACCCCGATGCGACCTGGCTCGACCACCTCAAACCCGCCGGCGGAGAAGCCCAATTTTTCTTCGAGCCTGAGTACCGGGCCATACAGGCGCAGACTTCAGCCGGGCACTGAGTCTATGCGCGGGGCTTGAGCATCCGAATGCGCCGCACCGGGGGATGGCCGGGGGTGTCGTCAATAAAGGTGACGTGCTCCGCCTCACAGGCGGGACAGATAACCAGCGTCCCGTATTTTTCGTCCTCAACCATGGGCGGCCAGTTGCCGTCCGCCGGCTCCCCATAGTTGCTCATCTGGTAGAGTTCTTCGGCACACATCAGACAGTACTGGGCTTTTGCCATCGGCTGACTCCTTCTCCTGGCGTCATCCCGTCGTCGGGTGTCATCTCTCTCCGATACTGCACGACTCCTTCAGGTTGGTCCTTCGTCTTGACGCCCTGAGGGGGACGGGGTAGGTCTGCTCTTGTCCAGGAGCCACCGCCACAACAAGGGGATGACATGTTCGAGTACACTATGGAGCACCTCTTTTCCTATACCGCCACCCTGGAAATGCCGCCTGAAACAATAGGGCCGGTGCCCGGCGGCGTCCGGGTCAATGTATACGTCACGGGCGGGAAAGTCGAAGGTCCCAAACTGCAAGGCAAGCTGCGTCCGGTTGGCGCGGACTGGCTGACTGTCCGACCCGATGGGGTGGCGTATCTGGATGTGCGGGCGACCGTGGAGGCGCACGACGGCGCGCTGATCTATGTGACCTATAATGGGGTGTTGGATATGGGCGCGGACGGCTATCAGAATTTTTTGGACGGCGAGATTCCGCCGAGCGGGACGCCGATTCGGACGAATCCCTGGTGCCATACCGCTCACCCCGACTATCTATGGATGAATCGTTGCCTGTGTGTTGGGATCGGAGAAGCGTATCTGGAACGGGGTGAAGTGCGCTACGACGTGTATGCCGTACGCTAGGCGTATGGCGGACGGGAATGGGTATGAGCAAATCGAACTGGCATTGGTGCGTTGTCCTCATCGTCGGTCTGCTGCTGTGGGGTCGTCCCGTCGATGCCGCGGTTGAGGTCGGGAGTCCCGCGCCCGCCTTCTGTTTGCCCGCACAGGACGGTGAGGCGCAGGACGGCCAGACGGTCTGCCTCTCGGATTTTACGGGGAAGAAAAACGTCCTGCTGCTGTTTTATATTTTGGACTTTACCCCCGGCTGAACCCTCCAGTTATCAACCGGGCAGGACGCTCGGCAGGAAAAGCAACTCGACGCGGTGGTCCTGGGAATCAGTACGAATCACACGGCTTCCCAGCGCATATTTCGCGAACAACTGGCCCTCAGCTATCCGTTGTTGAGCGCGTTTGACGCCCCCGAGGTGGTTGAAAACTATGTGGGCTGGCTGGACCGGGAAAAGCGGCTCAGCCAGAGAGCCTATGTGCTGATTGACACGGATGGGATGGTGCGTTTTGTCCGCGTCATGCAGAACCCCGGAGAGGTGCTGCCGGTAAGCGAGTTGGAGGCTGAGCTGGCCAAGCTCAAATCGGCCCGGTAATTGCGCCGGCTTGCACTTTGAGAGTGAGAGATGAATAATGGGCGGCCAGGAGCGAGGACGGCAAAAGGAGGCCCGATAGTGCAGGCGCGTGTGCTCTGGTTGCCATTCGTTATGGCCGGTGTCCTGACCGCCGGTCTGTGGACCCCTCCACGTCTCGCCCAGGCGCAGAATGCTCCGGCTAATACGGACCAGTATTCCCAGGCGGTCGGCGCCCCGCAAGTGCTGGAGATTCCGGTCCAGAGCGGCCTGAGCCAACCGGCCGTTCCGGTCGAACCCCCAGCGTCTGATTTCAGAGAATTGCAGCCGCACGAAGACTGGTCCTCTGCTGCAACGGACAGTCAGTTCTCCGAATGGCCCGACCCGTCTGTGGCTCAGTCCAAACGCACCTATCTCGGCGTCCTGTATGCCACAGCCGAGGAAGGACCGGAGGGCGTCCGGGTCTTAAGCGTGATTGAGGGCAGTCCGGCACATCGTTCCGGTTTTGAAGGCGTGAATGCGCCCACGCGGCACAACCGGAATGATTTAGTGAAGAAAGCCGCCATCATTGCGCTGGCCCTGTCTCCGGCCGGTCCGTTTGTCATGCCCCTCGTTGCCGCGCACGATCATCTCACGCGGGAGCGCTATCCTGTCGGCGACCTTATTGTCGCGGTTGAGAACGCGCCGGTTCGGACCGCCCAGGATTTTACCGAAGCCATACAGCGCTACAGTCCCGGAGACCAGGTGGCCTTTTCCGTCTTGCGAAAGAACCAGCCCCTCCAAATTACGGTGACGCTCGAAGAAGAACCGTTGGGACCGTAAATGCGCCCTGATAGGCGCCGCGCTGCTGCCGGTCATCTCTCAGGCCGGCGTTCGCTCTCTCCGGATTGCGTCGGCAGGCGGCGGCATGATGAAACCTTGGGGGCGGTCTCATCGACCGGGTGCTCAGCCTTCGGACAGATGTCCCACCTGGGTATGGAAGGCGTTGACGGTGTTGTTCATGAGCATAGACACCGTCACCGGTCCGACGCCGCCCGGAACCGGCGTGATAAACGCCGCGCGTTCCTTGGCCGCGTCAAATTCCACATCGCCAACGAGGCGTGAGCCCACCTGATTGATGCCCACATCGATCACGGCTGCCCCGGGACGGACCCAGTCGCCCTTGATTAACCCGGGAGAGCCGACTGCCACAACGAGGACCTCTGCCCGACGGACATGCTCGGCTAACAGCCCTCGCTCGGCGGTCGCGATGTGACAGATGGTCACCGTGGCTAAGCGGTCGACCAGCATCAGGCTGAGCGGCTTGCCCACAAGTTCGCTGTGTCCGACAATAACCGCCTCTTTGCCTTCCATGTCGAGCCCGGTTGCGTCCAACAGGCGCATGACGGCCAGAGCGGTACAGGAGCCAATGCGTATCTCTCCGGTGACAGCGGCCCCGACATTTTCCGGATGGGTGCCGTCCACATCTTTCTGCGGGGTAATATGGTTGACCAGGACAGAGCGACGTAAATGCTCAGGCAGTGGGAGCTGAATGATCACCCCGGTGACTTCAGGGTCCTGATTCAACTGCTCCAAACGGCGCAGCACCTCGGCCTCCTGGGCATTGTCCGGGAGATGGTACCAGCGATACTCAATCCCCAACCCGCGGGCAATCCGATTCATGGATCGAATATAGACTTCGATAGCCGGGTTCGAGCCGATATAAATACTGACCAGAACGGGTCTGCGTCCGGTGCGCTGGATCAACTCTGCAATGTCCGCTCCAAGTTCCGCATAGACTGACTGGGCAATGAGCTTGCCTTTGACGATCTGGGCAGCCATGCCGAGACGGTATCATCTGACACAAACGGGCGGAAGCGGGCCGCCTAGCTCAGGCGCCGATTTCGTGATAGGCGGGGGGCGGAAAAGGGTGGCGTATGAAGACATTTTTCGAGCGGTTTGTGGATGAGGTCGTCCGCAAGAGAGACGCCGGGGAGATCGACGAGGAAAAGGCGCGGCAATGGATAGCCGAGATCCAGCAGCGGCTGGAGGAACACGCCGAACAGCACCCCAGTGCCCCCATTGTCCAAATGCCGGTGAAACACTAGACCTCGGAAGTGATTGAAAGCATGCTGAAAAGAAAACCCACACGTGCAGTCCGGATCGGCACAGTCCAGGTTGGGGCGGGCGCCCCCATTGTCGTGCAGAGTATGTGCGCGACCAAAACCACGGATATCGATGCCACCGTCGCGCAGGTGCATCAACTCGAAGAGGCCGGAGCGGGGGTTGTGCGCATTGCGGTGGACAACCCCAAAGAGGCCGCGGCCCTCAAGGAAATCCGCGCTCAAACCTCGGCGACCTTATCCGTCGACCTCCAGGAGAATTACAAGGTTGCCGACCAGGTGGCCCCCTTTGTTGACAAAATCCGCTATAACCCCGGCCACCTGCATCATATTGAAAAGCGCAAAACCATTCCGCAAAAGGTCGCCTGGCTGGTTGCTGTCGCCCGAGAGCATGATGTCGCCGTCCGTATTGGCGTCAACTGTGGTTCGGTGGCGCCGGCCTTCCTTGAACAATATCCCGGCGACCAGATGGAAGCCCTGGTCCAATCAACGCTGTATCACTGCCAGCTCATGGAAGACCTGCAATACGAGCGGTTCGTTGTGTCGCTCAAAGATTCCGACCCGGCCAAGGTCGTCGAAGCCAACACCCGTTTTTCCCAAGCGCGACCGGATGTCCCCCTCCATCTGGGCGTGACCGAAGCCGGTTTGCCGCCGGACGGCGTGATCAAGAGCCGGATTGCTTTTGAAAAACTGTTGGCCAACGGCGTGGGCGATACGATTCGGGTGTCCCTGACCCTGCCCAATGAGCGTAAACACGAGGAGGTCAACGCCGGCTTCAGCATTCTCGACGATGCTCGAAACGGTCGTTTCATCTCAGTCCCCGACTTCGGCAAGGGCATGAATATCATCTCCTGTCCAAGCTGCTCGCGGGTTGAGAATGAGAAATTCGTCGAGCTCGCCCAGGAGGTCAAGGCCATGTCCGCCTACGCCAAGCAGCATGATATCACCATTGCCGTCATGGGGTGTCGGGTCAACGGTCCCGGCGAGACCGATGATGCGGACCTGGGTCTGTGGTGCGGACCCACAACGGTCAATCTCAAGAAGAAGAGCGTCAAGCTCGGCCACTTCGGCTACGACGTTGTCCTGGACCGTCTCAAAGACGAAATTGACCAGTTGATTGCCGAGCGTCAGGCGGTGTAGCAGTGCCTACTCGGCGGCTTCGGCTGCTTCGCCCGCGGCCCGCATTTTTTGTTCAATACGGGCACTGGCCTGGTCCAGGACTTGCGCCGCGCCCGGATTGGCGTCTTTGGCCCGTTGGAGCATCTGCAACGCATCCGCATAGCGTCCGACCTGCTCATAGGCAAAGGCCAGGTTCGAAAGATAATTGAAATCGTCCGGCTTCACCTGCACGGCCGCTTCGAGTGGGTCCAGCGCTTCTTCGTAGTGCTCCAATTTCAGTAAGGTCACCCCGAGCAGCTCCTGAACAAACGGATTGTCCGGTCGCAGTTGGGCGGCCAGCCGCGCTTTGGGCAGGAGGGCGTTCGGATTCGAGGAGTTGAGCAATTCCGCATAGCGGGCGACCAGCAGGTCCAGAAACTCCAGTGTGCTAATCTCGCGGTAATAGTCGATATCCTTATCCTCCGGGGTCAGGCGAGCGGCCTGGTCAACCTCGCTGAGGGTCGCATATGAACGTTCGAGCGGATCATCCGTGCCTACCGCCTTGGAGCGCATGAAGAGGGCGCGGGCGAGCATGGTGGTCGGTTCGACGCCATACTGCTCGGCCAACCGGTCCGGCTGAATATGGGGCAGGAGCCGCGCCAGGATAAAGGGCATCGTTCCGGCAATGCCCAAGCGATTGAGCTCGGCAAACTCGACGGAGGTATGGTCGTCGGTCAGGAGCGGATAGTCATCTCGGACCAGGGCATCAATGCGCGGCCCATCAAAAATAATATGCTTGAGAATATCCTGCCCGCGGCTGATGCCAATCTCTTCCAGGTCGGCGCGGACCTCCGCACTGAGCTGCCCGAGACGTCGGTCCAGAACGGCGGGAGACAGGGCCAGGGGTTGTTTGGCTCCAACCAGCAGGGTGTACCGACTGGTGAACAGGAGGAGGGTCTCTGCGCGGAACACGCGCCGGAACGTGTATAACACCGACAAATAATCGGTCGGTGCCATATTGTGTAAGGGCAGCCATTGGACATAGACGCCGGTGTTATTCAGTTTGTCATACACCTGTTGGTAATATTCCAGCGTATACAGCATCCAGGACTCGGCGGCGGCCGGGTGGGTTGCGTCAGCGGTAATCGCGTCATAGCGCTGGGGCGACACCTTCAGATAATTCCGCCCGTCATCAGCAATCAGTGTCCAGTTTGTGCGGTCCACGACATTGCCGTTTTCGGCTCCGAAAAAATGCATAGTCGCCTGGACATCGGGCACAATGTCCACCGCTTCGACCGTCACAGCATGTTTGGTCACCGCCCCTAAGGTGATCCCGCCGCCGACCGCGTTGACCAGAACCTGTTGGGGGTCGGGCTGGAGCAGCAGAGGCAGGTGGCCCAGCAGCTTGAAGGTAGCGACGGCATCTCGGTGGGTGGGCACCTCCTCAATGCAATTGATAAAAAGTTCCTTGATCTCACCGACCTGGAAAACGGCCAGTGTGCCGGCTACGCCCTCACGATAGAACAGCAGTTCCCCTTCGATATTCTCAAAGCGGTCGTACCATTTCATGAGCGTCAGCTCTTTGGGCACGAGCACGGCAACCACCAGGGCCGCTGCTGCGACGAGGCCACCCCCGGCCAGCCGGAGCGTACCATAGGGTCGCGTCATCATCAGCAAGAGAAGGCCGGCGCCGACTGAAACCAGGGCCAGGCAGACCATGCCCTGACTCAGCCCCAGCAGCGGAATCAGGACCAGTCCGCCGCTGAGCGCGCCGCTCAGACTGCCGAAGGTATTGGCGGCAAAGACAAGGCCGGCAGCGCGGTGTGGAGAGTGCTTGGTCTGATCGCGAAAGAGGTCAACCAGGAGAGGGACGACAAAGCCCGAAGCGATGGAGGGAATAAGGGTCACGACCGCGGCCGCGGAAAAACGGACCAGACCCAGGGCGAGCCAATGATTGCCGCCGACCTGACGACTGAGGTCAAGGGTGACATCGTGGAGCTGGTTGAAGACACCTAACGAAACGAGAATCGCAGCCGCTCCGATAGCTTGAACCAGCAGAAACACCAGCGCCTTGGTCGGCCGGCTGGCCCGCGACGGCCCGCACGCAGCGTATAACCATGCTCCCAGGGCGAGACCCGCCAGGATGCCGGCCAGAACAACCGAGAAGGAATAGGTGTTGTTCGACACCACACAGATCAGGGTGCGCACCCAGATGATCTGCAGCGCGAGGCCCGTAAAGCCGGTGATAAACGGAAAAAAGAGTAACCTGAGCGGGAGTAGAGCAGTGTGCTCAGTGCGCTCGGGCCGGTCGGCCGGCCCGGCCGGCGGTGGGACGGGCCGACGGGGTTGAGCCAGAGCAAGCAGACAGATGACGGTATTGATCGCGGTTGCGATCAGCGTGGTTTGAAATACGCCATAGGTCCGAATGAAAAAGACCCCGGCAAAAAACGCTCCGAGCACGGAACCGGTGGTATTGATCGCGTACAAGAGCCCGACCCGGCGCCCGGTGCGGCCCTCCTGAGCGAGCTGCCGAGCCAGGGTGGGCAGGGTGAGTCCCATCAGCGTTGCGGGCAGCGCCAGGGCGAGCAGGGTAAGCACGATTTGCAGCGCAAAACTGCCGCCGGACGCCACATAGGCCATATCGATAATTTTCAGCACAAAGGGAAAAATCAGGGCGAAAACGCCGATCAATCCTTCTGCCAGACCATACACGACAAAGGGGTGATAGCGGGACAGGCGGCGGCTCTGGCCGGCCATATAACCCAGGGCAAGCCCCAGCATGAAGGCCGCAGTGACCACGGTGACGGCATAGGTCGACAGCCCGAACACAACGTGTAGCAGGCGTTCCCAGACCACTTCGTACAGCAGGGCGGTAAAACCGGACAGAAAGAAGAGGACAAGAATCATATCAGCCTTTATTGGGCGTTATGAAAAATAACGCCCAGGGTATAGCGCTGCCCGGAGGTGACGGTGCTGACGCCGTGTCGGACGGTCAGCCGATAATAGCCCCGTGTACCGCGTACCGGACGATAGCGCGTGGTGAAAATGATACCTTCGCCTTGCTGCAGGGTGAGCGCGATACCGCGCGACTGGGCTCGGGGACGTTGTTCAACCAGCAGAAATTCTCCACCCGTGTAGTCAGTCTGTGGACAGCTCAGACAGAATGTCATTTGCAAGGGAAAGGCGATTGGCCCATACACGTCCTGATGTAAACAGTTATAGCCGTCCTGTTCGTAATACAGCAGCAGGGGGGTCGGTTTGACCTGGCCTTGTTTCTGGCAGAGGCTGAGGAAACGCGCCAGCGTTGGAGGAAAGGTCTCGGGCTGTTTGAGAGCGGCCATCCAGCGATTCGCAATCCGGGCCAGGGGCGGGTAGGCCTGCGCTCTGAGGCGAGTGACGAGCCGCGGCAGCGGGTCCGCAAAGTACTGGTACTCGCCGACGCCAAATCGATGCTGCGCCATATTCACCCGCTTGCGGAAGCGTGCGGTCTTCGCATACAGACGAACGAGTGTCGCGCATTCCTCGGGCGTGAGAATCCGAGGCAGCGTGGCATAGCCCTGCGTCCACAGCGACTCTTCGATGGCCTGCCAGCCGAGCTGAGATAAGTGCGTGTGACTCGTCATCGGCCTCTACCTCGGCACCCAATCCGGCAGGCTGTCCAGCTCGATCCCGAACGCCGGGACCCCGATCACATATAAAAGTCCGGTCAGAATAAGGATACTCAGGATATTGAGGCCGAAACCGGCCCCGAACATTTGCGGCAGGGTGACATGGCCACTGGCAAAAATAATGGCGTTCGGCGCGGTGGCGGTCGGTAGCATAAAGGCAAAGGAGGCCGCAAAGGTGGCGGGGATCATGAGCAGCAGCGGGTCAACCTCCAGCCCGGTCGCGGTGGCGGCGAGTACGGGCATGACCAGGGTTGTCGTGGCCGTATTGCTGGTAAACTCGGTCAGCCAGACCATGAGGGCGCACACGGAGAAGATGGCGACAAAAGGGGACACATCCCGCAGAAAAGACAGTTGGGAGCCGGCCCAGTTCGCCAGGCCGGAATGTCCAACGCCCTCGGCCAGGGCGAGGCTGCCGCCGAGCAGGACCAGAATCCCCCACGGAATTTTGACAGTGTCATCCCAGGTCAGCAGGAACTCGCCCTTTTTTTGTCCGGACGGAACAAGAAACAGCAGGATGGCGGCCAATATGGCGACGGTCGAATCCTGGATGTGGTGCGGGTGGGGAAACAGACTGGCCCAGCCGGGTAGGGACAGCGCCCCGAAATCAATATCCTTCCTGAAAACCCAGAGCAGCGCAGTGGTCAGCGATAACAGCAACACCCGCCGTTCTCCACCGCGTATGGGACCGAGGTCCTGGAGCTGTTGGGTTAAAAAGGCCTGGTTGTCCTGCCAGCCGGCGCTCGGCACCCGGAAATAGATATAGACCAGATAAAACCAGACGCTGACCACCATGAGAGCTGCGGTCGGCACGCCAAACAGCATCCATTGGAAGAAGCCGATATCCGGCGCGTCTGGAAAGAGCTTGGTAAACGCGCCCATGAACACGACGTTGGGCGGGGTGCCCACCGGCGTGCTCACCCCACCGATCGAGGCGCTATAGGCCAGGCCGAGCATCAGCGCAATGCCAAAGCCCTGGGTGGTGTCATAGCCCTGGCTGGCGGCATGATGCAGGACCGCCAGGGCTATCGGCAGCATGATAATGGTTGAGGCAGTATTGGATACCCACATGGAGAGCAGGGCGGTCGTACTGAGAAAGCCGAGAATGAGCAACTGGGGCGAGCGGCCTATACTGGACAGGATCAGCAAGGCGACCCGCCGGTGGAGCTGCCATTTCTCCATGGCGATGGCCAGAAAAAAGGCGCCAAAGAATAAAAAGACGATGTGATCGGCATACGCGGTGGAGACCTCATGCGCGCTCAAGATATCGAGCAGCGGAAACAGGACGAGCGGGACGAGACCCGTGACGGTAATATGGGTGGCCTCGGTGATCCACCACGTCCCCATGAGGGCGACCACGCCCGCGGTGTGCCAGGCGATCAGGTCCATATCCGCCGGCGGACCGGTCAGGAGAAACAGCAGGAGCAGCCCTATTCCGGTAAACAGGCCAATCGCTTTACGTCGGCTATAGGCCGGCGGCTCGGCTGGTGGCGCCTCTGAGGCGGGAGCGTCTGTTGCCGTTGTCTGAGTCATATGAAAAGTTCTGCACAGGACAGAATGAGTAAACACACCAACATTTACTCATCTGTCTGAGGATACGTTTACTCATTGGAGGATATATGAAAATTACCCGTTTCGTAGCAACCCCGACTGGCGGGTCGCAGTTCGAGGAGATTGATATCCCGATCACGAACGAGCGACAAGATGCCGAAGGCCATACCCTGCTCTTATCCAACACCTATACCTCGCCAGGCGTATGTTTTGTCGATCTGCCCGCAGGGCTGAACCAGGATTGGCACCAGGCGCCAACGCGCCAGGTCGTTGTCGTCCTGTCCGGGACGCTGGAAGTCACCACCACGGATAATCAGGTCCGGCAGTGGAGCACCGGCGAAGCCTTTATCGCCGCCGATGTCACCGGCCAGGGCCATAAAACGCGTACAATCGGGGGACCGGCACGGGTAATGTTCGCGCCGCTGCCCGAGAATTTTTCTATGGAGAACTGGTCGGACGGCTAAATCGAAGGGGCGGAGTGCTTCCCGGCCTCATGAACGTGGCTACCCATGACGCCGCGCGGGAGAGGAAGCTGCTCCCTCTCCCCTTGAGGGAGAGGGTTGGGGTGAGGGGGCTTCGGGCCGAGAGCGTCATTTGCATCACATCCTTGGAACCCGTGACCATCATCCATACCTCCGAAAGCCGGCTGATCCCCTGCTCCAGAGCCCGCGTGTACGAGGCTATCCTCGCCTTTGAAGACTATCCATTGTGGTGGCCCAGGAAGTTTCACCCCCGACTCCGGCCCTCTCAGTTGCCGGACCAGGGCCGAGAACGGATCGGCGACCGCCTCGCGTTTACCCCCGTACCCGGCATCTGGACGGGCTGGGAAATTACTGTCGTGACCCCTGTGGAGCAGATTCGGGTCGCCTACTTTCAGGGCTTCCATACCGGTTGGGGGGTCTGGAGATTTGCCCCGCAACAGGAACACACCCTGGTCTCCTTTGAAATGCGGATCGTGCCCAAGAATCCACTCTTCGGCCTCGTGTACAGACTGGCCAGGGTCCCCCGCAGGCATGCCGCCCATATACAGGAATTGTTCACCTGCCTGGAAGGCTATCTTCAGTGTTCGGCTCCTTGAGCCGAGCAGGAGCCTGGGGTAAGACCCCTGCAGGACTGTTGGAACGACGGTTACGCGGCTCCCTGCCGGATGGCGATGGCCTCGCGCAGGCCGTCCAGCAGTCCTTCGAGGTGAGTCATGCGCTCGCGCAGTTCGGCGATTTGCTGCTCCAGGGCCGTAAACCGCTCGCTGAACTCCTGGCGCTGGGCGGCGATTTCCCGGCGGAGTTCCGCCAGTTCGGCACTGAAGTCCCGACGCTGGGCGGCCAGTTCGGCGCGGATGGCCCGTTGCCCGCTCAGAATCAACCCGGCCAGGGTCGCTCCGACCGCAAGGACGGCTATCAGAACGCTGATCAATTCAACACTCATGGTGATTCACCATAGCCACCAGCGAGGAGGAGGGCAAGAAGTGGCTTTGAGAGTAGGGAGCCCCAGCCCTCTCCCAGAGGAGAGGGAGAAAAATAGGCGAACGCTTACGCCTTGGCGCTCGGTCGTGAGGAGACGTCCGCGTGCCAGCGCTTGGTGTTGGTGTTGGCTTCGGGAATGCCCATCTTGGCAAAACTGGCAAAATCGACCACACACAGCGCGGTGATATCGGCAACGGTGTACCGCTCCCCGGCAATATAGGTGCTCTGGCTGAGCCGTTGTTCCAGCCGCTCATAAAAACGTTCGACGCCGGCCTTCCCCCGGGCGGCCAGTTCGGGAATGGCCTGGACGTTCTCCAGACCGGGCAAGCCCCGGTTCTTAAAGGGGTCAAACGAGTTGCGAAACATCTCGCCGGTAGGATTGAGACCGTCGAATTCCATGTGGCGTTGCCACGACTCGATTTGGGCCTTTTCCAAGGCGTCCCGGCCCATGAGGTTGGGCTCCGGCTGCGTCTCTTCAATATAGCGACAAATCGCGATGGTCTCGTCGATACGGTTCCCGTCGTCGAGTTCGAGCGTGGGCAGCAGGCCGCGCGGATTCACCGCCAGATATTCCGGCTTGAGATTTTCCCCTTCGATAATACTGACCTCGGTCTTGGGAATATCGACCCCTTTTTCCGCCAGAAAGACACGCACCCGACGGGGGTTGGGGGCCATTTGGCAATCGTAGAGTTTCATACTGCTCTCCTTTCTCTTCTCTGGCTTTGCCCCAGTGTGGAGACTGAAGAGAACAATAGCCCTCCCAAGCGAGGATGCAAGCCCGGTCGGGCCGGACGCGACAGCGGGTGGTCCTTTAGGCGAGCGCGCTGACGGGCTACAGTAAGAAAAAGTTGAACTGTCCGAACCTGCACGGAGGGGGAGCAGATGCAAAAAAGACTCTGGCGTCTACTTGTGAGCGTGACTCTGATGATGGGGGCAGTGCCGCTGTGCCGGGCGGATGTCAGTCCCGGTGACACCATTACCGCGACCAATATGGCTCAGGCCGCCGAACTGCTCACCCCGTCCACGCGCTGGATGCTGGAGCAGGGCATGACCATGGGGATCGGAGAGCCACGTCCCTACACCTGGCCCCGAGCGTATCAGGACGCAACGGAACGCTACGCGGGACAGGTTGTCATCTCTGCCGATGGACGAGAAATAGCGAACTATATTGCCGGAGCGCCGTTTCCCGTCATTGCCGCCCAGGACCACTTGGCGGGATACAAGATCATGTGGAATCATGCCCAGCCGCCCTATAGCATCGACAATATCGGGGCGAGCTATGTCGCCCATCTCGTCAACAGCCAGGGCAATGTGGACCAGTCATTCGATAATTCGTGGCGTCGGGTGATGTGGACGGGGCGCTTGTACACGGACCCGAAGCCCATCATCCCGCATAATCCTGCGGTGCGGCATAGTCATATGTGGGGGCCGTTGGTGTTGCCCAATCGCTATAAGGGGCTGGCCGTGCTCGAGTTTCGCTATATCCCGGCGAGTGCGGCAGACGATACCTATGTCTACTCGCCACAACTCCGTCGCGTGCGGCGGATCAGTGTGGCGGACCGCAGCGCCAGTATTTGGGGCTCGGATTATGATCTTGACTCGTTTTATGGTTTTAATGCGAAAATCGGAAGCTGGGATTTCCGGCTCCTGGCGGAAAAAGATATTCTCGGGGTGCTGCACAGCGGCCGCTATGGGGACCCGGCCGAGTGGTGCGGCCAACGGGATACAGGCCAGGGCCTCCGGGCAGCGCTGCCGTGTGTGACCTGGGAAAAACGGCGGGTGTGGGTCGTGGAGGCCAGGCCGCTCAACTCCCCCAGAAAATACGCCTATTCAAAGCGGGTGCTCTACGTTGACCAGGAGACCTTCGGCGTCGGAATCGCCGAGATGTACGATACGACTGGGGAACTCCAAAAGGGGCTCGTCCACTGTGCCTTTGTGACAAAAAAACCGCATGCCGGCTACCCGTCCAACCCGCTTTCCGGGGCGCGCTATAACTACCAGGAAGAACAACTGTTTGTCCCCAACTTCGTGATGGTTGATTTTCAGAAAATGCTGGCCACGGTCGGGGAAATTCCCTCGACCGAACAACCCCCGTCAGAATGGGAAGGGGAGCCCTATTTCAACGAAGCCGGAGTCAGAGGGGCGGACCCGGATTCGCATACGACTAACGCTCTGATGGAAATGGGGCGCTAGAGAACTCTGTCGGGTTGCCTTCCTACTGGACCTGCCTGATTGAGGTCCGTAGAAAAACGAACCCGACCACGACGACCATGGCGCTACTCATAACGATACAGGTCGTCAGGGGACCGATAGCGTCGACCAGGACACCGGATAAAGGAGCGCCGAGTATGCCGGCGGCTCCCATAAAACCGATGGTATAGACGGAGAGCACGCGAGCGCGATTGGCGACGCTGGCCTGCTCCTGATACACGGTCCGGCCGGCGTTGATGAAGAGGGCCGCACTCACCCCCCAGGCGCACACGGTCAGCATGGTGCCCCAAAAGGGCAAGCCGAACGAAACCATGAAGAGGCAGCCCGCGCCGAAGAGGAGGGCCACGATCTGGGCTTCGCCCTTATGCCGAATCCCGCCCGCCCAGAGCATGCCCAGGGAGCCAAGAATTGTTCCCAGCGGAAAGGCCATATTGAGGTAGGCCAGTTGGTCCACCCCGCCGTGGTAAAAGTCGCGGACTAAAAGGGGCAGGACCACCAGGAAGGGGCCAATAAAGAAAACGCCGACTGCGACCGCGAGTAGCAGTGTGGCCGAGAGGGCCGGAGACTGGCGGACCTCTCGCACCCCTTCAATCACGTCCGAGAGATGCAGACTGCCCTGTGACTGACGTTTCTTCGGGCTGGACAGCTTCCGTAACGGAAGAATACCGGCCAGCAGCACCAGACTGTGCAGGCCCAGGGCCGGAACCGTCCCGACCCAGCGTGCCGTCCCTGCCAGCAGAGAGCCGAGTATTTGCATGCTCCACTGTGTCATGGTCATCCCGGTCACCGAGCGCAACATATTGGCGCCCGCGACCTGAGAGAGTTGCGCGTCGCGGGTGGGCATGACAAACGCCTGGACCGTGCCCATGCCAATGGCGTAGGCGATGAGGAGGGGAATGGACAACCAGTCGTTGGCAACGGCCAGGAAGAGGCCGGCGGAAATACCGCTCGCAACCAGGTGCAGGAGCATCAGCAGACGCCGTTGGTCATAGCGGTCGGCAATGGTTCCGCCGGGCAGAGCCAAAAGCACGGCCGGAATCATCATCGCGCTCTGGGTGATCCCGACCCATTCCGCCTCGGCATTGAGAACGCCGACCACCAACCAGGAAAACAGAACGTTTTGCATCCCAATGGCCATGAACCAGCTGCCGGTTCCGGCCAGAAACCAGAAATAGGGCGTTGGCATATAGACCGGTGAGCGCGATTGACCGGAAGACGGGGGAAGGCCCTGAGAGGCGTCAGGAGGAGCCGAAGGGGAGGGTGCTGTGTTTGGTGAAGAGGCGTGCGACAATGCGAGTGTCCTTGATGGTTTGAGCAAGGTCGTTGTAGAAAGATGAGCGACGGCAGCATAGCGGACCAGGGTCGCTCAAGCGAGGGGGAAGCGCCCTGTCCTTGTCGAATACCAGGGCGGGTAGCCCTCGGAATGTGTGCAGGCGGGAGTCTGAAGATGGTTTTCGGACGGATGTGTATCCTGATTGGTCTCTTGATCGCAGTTGGAGCAAGCCTTGCCCAGGCTCAGTCTTCTCCGTTGGCTCGGATTTCTCTGCCACCCGGCTTTCAGATCGCCGTGTACGCGCCCCGCGTCCCAAATGCGCGCGCGCTTGCCCTGGGAGATCAGGGGACGGTTTTTGTCGGCACCCAGCGCGCGGGAAAAGTCTATGCGGTGGTTGATCGTAATCAGGACCAGCGGGCTGATGAGGTGCATACGCTTGCCGAGAGCTTATTCATGCCGAGTGGCGTGGCCTTTCGTGACGGTGCGCTATATGTGGCCGAGGTCAACCGCATTCTCCGTTTTGATGCTATTGAGTCGCGGCTCAGTAACCCGCCCCCGCCGGTTGTGGTGAACGATACGCTTCCGCGTGACAGATGGCACGGCTGGAAGTTTATTGGGTTCGGACCCGATAATTTATTATACGTCCCCGTCGGTGCCCCGTGTAATGTGTGTACCAAGAGCGACTCCCGCTATGCCTCGATTCTGCGTATGAAGCCGGACGGCAGCGGGCTGGAAAACTTTGCCCGCGGCGTGCGTAACACCGTCGGGTTTGACTGGCATCCTGAAACCCGGGAACTCTGGTTCACGGACAACGGGCGGGACTGGCTGGGCGACGATTCCCCGCCGTGTGAACTCAATCATGCCCCGCAGCCCGGCTTGCACTTCGGATTTCCGTACTGCCACGGTAGCAGCATCCCCGACCCGGACTTTGGGTCGGAGCGGCCCTGCAGCGCATTGACCCCCCCCGCGCAGGAACTCGGACCCCATGTCGCGCCCCTGGGTATGCGCTTTTATACGGGCTCGATGTTCCCGACTGCCTACCGGAATCAGATTTTTATTGCCGAACACGGCTCGTGGAACCGCAGCACCCCGATTGGCTATCGGGTGATGCTGGTCCGCCTGGAGAACAATACCGCAACGAGCTACGAAGTCTTTGCCGAAGGCTGGCTCCAGAAAGACGGAGCCTGGGGGCGTCCGGTTGATGTCCTGGTGATGCCGGATGGGGCGCTGCTGGTATCCGACGACCGCGCCGGGGTGATTTATCGGATCAGCTATCAGGGCGAGTAGACGGTCAGGTCTGCTCGAAAGGATTGGAAGGCTGCATGTCCGACGTACCGAGTGACATACAGATACGGCTGCTGACTGAGAGCGACCGTGGGGCCGCCCTGGCCGTCATTAATACTGCGGCGCGCTGGTACCAGGAATTTTTGCCCGCCGAGGAATATCATGACCCGGAGATGACGCTCGACGACTGGGCAAAAGAAGCGAAACGGCTCAGCTGGTATGGAGCTTTCGGCCCGGATACGCTCCTTGGCGTGATGGGCCTGGAATATGTCAAAGACGTTGCGCTTCTGCGTCATGCGTATATCCTGCCCGACCGGCAGCGGAGCGGGATTGGCTCTCTTCTACGGGTATACATAGAGCGGCAGATTCACGGAGTGGGCCGCATCGTGATTGGCACCTATGCCGGCAATTACAAAGCGCGGAACGCGCTGGAAGCCGCCGGTTATACGCTCTCGGCGAGCTCGGAGGCCGTCCTCCGGGCATATTACGATATCCCCGAAGATCGCCTCCAGTCTTCTGTTACGTACGAGAAAGAGATCGGGTGAGCAGCGCTTGTATGTGAAGTCAGAGAAGGACAAACCGCTCAGCCGGATGCCCTGAGCGAGTCCGCTTCGAGTGTTCGTGGACGGCGGACTCCTTCACGTTCGAGAAGGGGAACGACGGTGGCAATAAAGTCTTGCAGCTCTTCTTCGACATGTCTGAACGTCAAGCCGACCGCATCGGCACCGGCCGCGTGAAACTGGGCGAGTGCGTGGGCAACTTGCTCCGGGGTTCCAATCAGCTTGCCGCTGCCGACCCCGAGAATAACGCTCCGCAGCATGTCTTCGACCGAAACGCCCTGGCCCAGGGTCGAGGCGACTGTGCCCACCGTTTGGCCGGTTAAGGTTTCCAGCCACTCTCGGGCACTGTCGAACTCCGCGTGTGCAAATATCTCTTCGATTTCCGCGTGGGCGGCTTCTTCCGTGTCGCGGCATAAGACAAAGAGGTAGATGATCACCTTCACCTCACGGCCTTGTTTGGCCGCACGGGAACGCACATCGGCCACTTCCTCGGCCAGGAGTTCCGGTGCCTGGGCTCCGGCAAAATACCAGTCGCAATACTGGGCGGCAAAATCCCGGCCAACCGGCGAACTCCCGGCATTATACAGGAGCGGCGGCCGGGCCGGTTTCGGATAGCAGGTGCCCTGGCTGATGGAGAAAAACTCGCCCGCATAGTCAAACCAGTCCTCGGTCCAGAATTTCTTGAGGACCTCGACGAACTCCGTGGACTGGGCATAGCGCTTATCGTGCTCCAGCAGGGGGATGTCAAGCATACGAAAGTCCTGCTCCGCCCAGCCACTGACGAGGTTCAGCGCCCAGCGGCCGCGGCTGATCTGATCCAGAGTGGCCCCAATCCGGGCCACCATGCCGGGATGATAAAAGGCGGTGTGGACCGTGGAAATGAGCTGGAGATTCCGGGTGGCCATGGCCAGACCGGCGGCGGTGGTAAACGAGTCGAGCGAATAACTCCAAAAGCGCGCCGGCCCAAAGCCCGCTCCGCCCCGTTGGGCCATGAAAAAAATCTCGAGCCCGCTCTGGTCGAGGAGTTGCGCAATACGGAGGTTGTAGTCATACGTCGGCTCGGTGCGCTGCTCGGCGGACGAGACCAGGGCAAAGGCATTTTTACCAAATGAGGGCGCGCAGCCAATGGTGGGGGCGAAGACGCCGAGTTCAAGATGTCGATCACTCACAGTTTTTCTCCTTATACGTGTACTCGTCTGCAAGGTCTGCTGGAGTCAGGCCGCATCTGTCGGGCCGGATGCGGCCGGCAACGGAAACCAGCGCGGTATGGCCGCCTGATAGGCTATATAGTCCTCACCAAACCGTTTTCTCAGGGCAGGTTCCTCAATATGAAGCACGAGTGCGCGACCGGCCAGCAGTAGAAACAGCGTATAGAGCAAGACGTGGACGGACGGAAACCAGACGATCTGGCCACACAGCATGGCAAACAGACCGACCAGCATGGGATGCTGAATATGGGCATACGGACCGGCAACAACCATGCGCTGGGGTGGATCGAGTGGGAACGGAGTGCCGTCGCCACGTCGAACAAGATAATACGCCGCCGAAAAGAGTAAAGCTCCTCCCCCCAGGCAGAGGAGAAAGCCGAACAGGGAAAACAGAGCCGAGAGGGGCAGCGGGGCTACGGCCTCAAGCGGCCGCAGTTTCCAGGGCAGATAGCCGACCAGGAAGCCGGGGATGACAAGCGTGTACACCGTAGCGCGGAGCCGGAGGGACAGCATGAGATGGTCTCAGGCGTGCGGGACGCGATTCGTTTCTCTCTCCCGGAGAGGGAGGGAGATTCTATACTCCACGAAAACGCGGCGGGCGTTTCTCCAGCATGGCCCGCACGCCCTCGTTGGCATCTTCGCTCTTACGCGCCTGACGGACCAGGGTGTTGAGATCGTCGGAGTCTATATTGTCCCGGAGCGAGATCATACGTAGGATGCTCTTTTTCATGCCGGCCAGAGACAGCGGTGCGTTGGCGGCAATCGTTCGGGCCAGTGCCAGCGTAGCCGCTTCCAACTCGTCGGCAGAGACGAGTTGATGCACCATGCCGATTTCATACGCCCGCTGGGCGTTTACCGGCTGGCCGGTGAGCAGAATCTGCTTGGTGAAGGCCGGGCCAACAATCTCGACGAGTTTCTGACCTAAGCGAAACGGAACAATGAGCCCCAGCCGGGCCAGGGGCATGCCAAACCGGGCGACTTCCGAGACCACGCGCAGATCACAGTGCAGGGCGAGTTCACAGCCGCCGGCCAGGGCATCGCCCTGGACCATGGCAATGGTCGGATGGCGGGACGTTTCGATTTTTCCGAGCAGCTCGATAATCCCGGTTTCCGCATCTTCGTCGCTCTGCTGGCGGGCGTTTAACTCCCGCAAGTCCAGGCCGGCACAAAAGGCTTTCCCTTCACCGCGGACGATAATCGCGCGGACATCGGTGTTGGTCTCCAGTTCGCTAAAATAATGCTCCAGCCCCTCCAGCACCGCCGTGTTCATGGCGTTCCGCTTTTCCGGGCGGTTCAGGGTAATGGTTGCGATGCCTTCGTGGATTGAGCACAGGATTTCTTCAGCCACACGCGCCTCCTTAAGAGCGGACATAGACGTGCGCCTAGCTAAACGGTTTCTCCGAGGGAGGTCAAGATGACGGAACGGAGGGATATCGTTCCTGTACGGATAAACCGCTGATTCGTAGTAGGGCTTATTTTGAGAGCGCCTACACCAGCGGGCGGCTGTTGAGACTTGGGGGAGGGGTGGGAGGATTGGGGTCGTCAGGCTCCTGCTGGGTGTCAGCCGAGTCGGTCAGAAAGACAATCTCCGCCAGCAGACCGGTCACCAGAAAGAGGAGAACGGCGCTGCCCCAGTAAGCGCTGTGCAGGGCGTAAAACGCGCCAATCGAGAGCACGGCGGCGGTGATGGCGCACACGATGGACAGCCGGGGTGGGAGCCGCACCGGCTTTTTGTAGCGGGCCGGGAGAAGCCCGATCAGGAGTCCGAATGGGCCGATCAATACGCCTCCAATCAGCCGGCCTTGCCACTCCCGGCCCTTGCTGGCCGCAATGCAGGCCGACAGGATCGCGCACAGGAGCCAGAGACCGATGAAGACGAGGAGTTTCATTCAACAGTCGCGGATATACTACACCGACTGACTTCCAGACTTCGCCCGCCCTTCCAGCCATTTCTTTAACGATTGTTGACTCTCACCTGACTTTCGTCCAACTAAAATGCCAGAGATGCTCAGGTCTTCATCGAGATCAGGCCAATGGATGAGCGTCCCATCACCAATAATCTCAAAGTTCTTTCGCTCCTCTGGGGTGCCGTGCCATAGGCGTGCGTACCAAGCGAGCGGGACGATGACGGTCCGACCGTCAACAAGGTCAACCGTAAGGGAGTCGTCCTCAATAGCGACTCTCTGAGCCCGCGCCTCTTCAATCTCCATGGCCGAAGAAGTCATGCCAACCCTCCAGGAAATACTCTCTTTCTTCGTTTACTAGTCTTGCAATAGTGTTGAGTTCCGTCCGACTGAAACCTCCTGTCTTTTGCAGGGCCATAGGGTCAAGCCAAAATTTCGCGACCATGCGCTCCCGTTGGACATGAATATGTGGCGGCTCGTTATGGTCAAGCGCGACGAAAAAGAATCGATACGGCCCTCTTTTTAGTACAGTCGGCATTTTTTAGCATAACCATGTAAGTGGTAACTCATGTACTTTGCCACTGCTCGTGAGGCTAAACCAACAGTGGTTTCCGTCTCTGCATCAATGTGAAGAATTATTCATTGAACTTCCAGGTGTTTTCTGCCGTGCCGCTGATCTTCCAACGCGGCACGACGATGTTGGCCTCGTTGGTCTGCTCATATTCCACGCTGACGGGCAGACCGATGGCCACGTCTTCTTCATCGTCCAGCATGACCCCGCCGACGCGGACGAGCGAGCCATCGGCTTCGTGACAGTCGTCCAACTCAATCAGGCCGACAACATAGGGGACCGCTTCGACAAAGGCGCCCAGGATGGGCTGGGTCACGACGATATAGCTGTGGAGCACGCCGGTTCCGGCGGTCTCAAACCAGCCGAGGTCCATGGAGTTGCATTTATTGCAGGCAGGGAAGGGCGGAAACCATTTGTGTCCGCAGTCCTGGCACTGGCGTACGAGGTATTTGTGCTCTTTGGTGGCCATCCACCATTCCACGGTGTCGAAGTCGGGCGTGATTGTGATTTTACTGTAATCAATCGGACCAGGCATAACCAGCGCTCCTTCAGGCTGAAATCCCGCGCAGAATGGCGGAACTCGACATGGTTTCCGTTCCCCAACCGAGACAGGCCGCAATGCGGGCGTCTTTCACCTGACGACAGCCGGCCTGACGGCCGTAGCTGTGTTTGCCCTCTGCCCAGCCCGGACAGGCGTCATCGGCGCGGTGACGGAGTTGGCGCACATTTTCAATCACCATGCTCACCCCGTGGGTATAGCCCTCGGACAAATGTCCCCCGGAGAGGTTGGACGGCAGTTCGTGGTCAATCTGCAACCGGCCGCCTTTCACAAACTCACCCGCCTCGCCCTTGCCGCAGAAACCGTAGGCTTCGAGCTGAATCAGGGTGGTGAAGGTGAACGCGTCGTAGCACGAAATCAGGTTTACGTCTTTTTGACTGATCCCGGCCATGCCGAACAAACGCTTACGGCCGTAATTCCCGGCGACGTAGTGGATCTCCGGGCGCGAGTAGTTCCAGGCCGCGTTGGGAGCCATGGTCCGCCCCGTCCCGCCCATAATGAAAACCGGCGGCTGGCGCAGATCATAGGCACGCTCACGCGAAGTGACAATGAGACAGGCCGAGACATCGGTTTCGAGGCAGCAGTCGAGCAGGCGCAGCGGCTTGACCACCCAGCGTGAATTCTGGTGATCTTCAATCGTAATGGGGTGGCGCATGACTGCCTTGGGGTTCAGGCTGGCGTGATAGCGATGGGCTACCGCAATTTCAGCCAGCGACCTGGTCGTCGTACCGGTGTCGCGTAAATAGCGCATGGCAGACATGCCGAAGCGTTGGGCCGGCGAGGTCCAGCCCCAGGGCATCATGAACTGATTATCCTCAGCCGCCCGGGTTGGTGGCACCGGACCGCTCGGCGCTTGCCCGCCCATGCGTCGCCCGGAGCGCCCGTTCATGGAGCGGAAGATGACCATGGTTTTGCAATAGCCGGCTTCCAGCAAGCCGATCGTGTTGCCGATCAGGGCTTCGGTACTCGACCCTCCGCCGAGAATATCGACCGAATAGTTGAGCCGCATACCGAGCGACGTGGCGATATGATTCGAAGTCGTTGAGTCTCCGGCCTGATAGCTGGTCATGCCGTCGATATCGCGCGGCTCCAGGCCGGCATCGGCCATTGCCTTTTTGACCGCCTCACACGCCATGGACAAGGTTGTGCGGTTGGATGGACGCATATGCGGCGTTTCTCCCACGCCGACAATGCAGTATTTGTCAGTCAGTGCCCCCATACTTCCCTCCTGTTCCCCCGGTTTCAGTTCACACGGTGTTCCGTCCCCTCCTGGGAGGGGTGGCCGCAGGCCGAGGTGGGTTCCTCTTTCTCTTACGTATGCATCTGTGATCTCACTTCCTGAACGAATTCGCGGTAGCGCCCCGGGTCCTGACGCTCTGAGGCACCAAAGCCAACGATGAGACGGTCCAGGAGCCCGCTATACCGAGTGGCCAGTTTTGTAGCGATGGTGTCGTAGGTGCCGATGACGGCGATTTCGTCCAACATCTCGTCGGTAATTTCCGCCGCCATGCCGTCCCAGTCGCCCTTGGCGGCCTTTTCATTCAGCCGAAAGCAGGTCTCTCCCCAGCCGTGCGCGTCGAGTACGCCTTTATAGGTCCGCGTTGAGGCATAAAAAGCGACCTGTTGCCGCACCGCGCCGACGGCTTGCCGGACTTCGTCCGGCGTAGCTCCGCTGGCAATGAACGTCCCGGTTTGCAGGGTGAAGTCCTCGCGCTGCCGGCCGGCTTTGGCCAGGCCCTTTTCAATATTGGGCAGCACCGTTTCCTTGAGATAGGTTGGGGTGTGAAAATTATGGACAAAGAATCCGTCGCCGACCTCGCCGGCAAGCCGGCTGATCAAGGGATTCAGACCGGAGAGAATAATGGGAATATGGGGCTGCTCGATCGGGCCGGGATTAAAGAAAGGCGTCATCAGCGAGAATTGATAAAACTCACCCTCAAAGTTGAGCGCGGTGTCGTTCTGCCAGCAGTCCCAGATGGCCCGCAGCGACAGGACGACTTCGCGCAGCCGTTTCACCGGGGCTTCCCATTTGACGCTAAAGCGCCGCTGGTTGTGACCCTTGACCTGGGTACCCAGCCCGAGCATGAAGCGCCCGCCGGAGTTGGCTTGTAAATCCCAGCAGATATTTGCCAGCACCATGGGACTGCGCGGAAAGACAATGGCGACACCGGTGCCAAGCTGGATACGTTCGGTTTCCCTGGCGGCGACCACGAGCGGAAAAAACGGATCGTGGCTGGTCTCCGCACTCCATAATCCATCCAGGCCCATTTCTTCGGCCTCACGAGCAACCTTTGCCGCTACCTCGAAGGTCGAGGGCATCAGGGCCGTGTCGATTTTCATTGCCGACTCCTAATACGATCGCGGCATGCCCAGTACGTGCTCGGCAATAAAGTTGAGCACCATATTGTTCGAGATGGGCGCGATTGAGAACAAGCGACTCTCACGGAACTTGCGCTCCACATCGTACTCGGCGGCAAAGCCATACCCGCCGTGGGTATCGATGGCCGCGTTGGCGGCGGCCCAGGAGGCTTGCGAGCACAAGAGCTTCGCCATATTGGCCTCTGCGCCACAGGCTTCACCGGCGTCAAATAAATCGGAGGCGCGAAAGCGCATGAGGTCCGCGGCCTCAGTCTGGGCATAGGCCTGGGCCAGCGGAAACTGGATGCCCTGGTTCTTGGTGATGGGCCGCCCAAAAATCTCGCGTTCATTGCCGTACTGGACGGCACGCTTGATAAACCAGCGGGCGTCACCAATGGCCTCGGAGGCGACCAGGATACGCTCGGCATTCATGCCGTCGAGAATATAGTAGAAGCCGGAGCCCTCTTCGCCAATCAGATTCTCGACCGGGACCTTGAGCTCGTGGAAAAAGAGCTGGTTGGTTTCATGGTTAATCATGGCGTCAATCGGGCGCACCTCGACGGCGTCTCCGGCCTCACGCAAATCCACGAGAAAGATACTCATGCCGAGCGTTCTTTTGGGGCTCTCGTCATACGGAGTGGTCCGGGCCAGGAGGAGGAGCATATCGGAGTGCTGCACCCGGGAGGTGAAAATTTTACCGCCGTTGACGATGTAGTAGTCACCGTCTCTTTCGGCCGTGGTGCGAATATGCGTCGTATCGGAGCCAGCGTCCGGCTCGGTGACGCCAAAGGCCTGGAGGCGAAGCTCCCCGCTCGCAATATGGGGTAAATAGCGTTGTTTCTGTTCAGCGCTGCCGTGCCGGAGCAGGGAGCCCATGATGTACATCTGGGCATGGCAGGCGGCGGCATTGCCGCCCGAGCGGTTGATCTCTTCTAAAATCACGCTGGCTTCGGTCACCGTCAGTCCCGAGCCACCGTATTGTTCGGGGATTAAGGCCGCCAACCAGCCGGCTTGAGTCAGTTCATCAACAAACTGCTCTGGATAGCGATTTTCCTTATCGAGCCCGCGCCAATATTCGTCTCCATACTGACTACAGAATTTGCGAATCTCATTCCGAATTTCAGGACAACGTTCTTTTTCTGGCATGGGGTTTCCTCCCTCTCAATACACGCTGCATCAGCGCTCGCGGGTGTGTTTTACTCTCTGGTGAACATCAGATCGGGCCGCAGGACAGTGTTGCCGCGGGCCAGGCTGTTCACGGTCGCCTTGGAGACCATGACCGCCGTCGGGTTTTTATCGGCCAGACTGCGGGCCAGGGCGTATGCGGTCGGCAGGAGTTCTGCTTGGGTGACCACCTGATTGACCAAGCCGAGTTGGAGGGCTTCGTCCGCCTTCAGGTGCCGGCAGTTGAGGATGATGTCCTTGGCTCGATTCGGCCCCACATTGGCAACCAGCAGGGCGGTTGAGGGTGGACTCAGCGGCACGCCGAGGTCCACTTCGGGAAACCAGAACTCCGCTTCCTCAACCGCTATCCGAAAATCACACGCCAGCGCTAGCGACCAGCCGCCACCGATCGCGTAGCCGTTGATTGCGGCAATCACGACCGGCTCCATATTGGCAAACATATCGAGCGTGCGGGCAATGGCGCGTGTCCACCGCTTGCCGAGCGGAGCGAAGATTTTACGCCGTTCCTGGCGGTCGCTGATGCCTCTGATGGGCGAGAGGTCTGCACCGGCTGAAAACGTATTGCCCGTCCCGGTAAAAACAACCACGCGAATGTCCGCGTCGTCGCGGATCTGGTATTGCAGGCGCTCCAGTTCCAGGGCAATGTCTTCGTTGAGTGGATTACGTTTTTCCGGTCGGTTAAAGGTGAGCGTGGCAATGGTCCCGTCTTTTTCCAAAAGAAAATGTTCTGGCACAGTGAGCCCCCTTGGCCGCGTACAACAGCGGGCCCATCTAAGCGGACACCCTGCCGTCTGGCAAGAGAGGCGGACCCGGCCCTTTTCTTGGAAATAGGCTATGTTTAGTTCGAATCGAGCAGATAAAGGAGGACGGTATGAACCTTGGACTCTCAAATCACGTTGCCATGATTAGCGGAGCGAGCCGCGGCATTGGACGCGCCATTGCCCTGGGACTGGCCGCGGAAGGCTGTCGTTTGAGCCTGTGCGCGCGCGGCCGAGAGCAGCTTGAGGCCACCGCGCAAGAAGCTCGGGCGGCGGGCGTTGAGGTGCTGGCCATGGCCCTGGATGTGAGCCAGGAAGCTGAGGCCCGGCGCTGGGTCGAATCGACGCAGCAACATTTTGGCGGGGTCGATATTCTCATCAACAATGTCGGCGGGTCGCGTCCGGGCGGCAATCTGGGCGCCTCCCGGCAGGACTGGCAGGCCGGCTTTGCTCTCAATTTCTTTTCCGCGCTGGACCTGTGCCAGTTGGTCGTCCCGTCCATGGAAGAGCGCAAAGCGGGCTGTGTGATTAACATTGCGTCGATTTACGGCCGCGAGTGGGGCGGACCGATGACCTATAACGCCGCAAAGGCGGCCATGATCAGCTTGTCCAAGGAAATGGCCCGCGCGCTGGCTCCCAAGGGGATACGGGTCAACAGCGTTGCGCCGGGGTCGATTCTCTTCCCTGGGGGAGCGTGGGAACAACGACAAAAAGAAAACCCCGAGGGCATTGCCGCTTTTGTCAAAGCCGAGCTGCCGGTCGGGCGTTTTGGAAAGCCGGAAGAAGTGGCGGATGTGGTCGTCTTTTTGGCTTCGGAACGCGCCCAGTGGGTTTCCGGGGCGTGTATTACCGTTGACGGCTGTCAGTCACGCTCGTTGATTTAATCTGATGGGAGAGTCTTGATCGACTTAGTGATTGGGCTTGTCCTGCCAAGTATAAAATGTATGTAAAGATATGGATCATGGGAGCATTTGAGGAGAAAACGGAAAAAGAGCGGCTCCGGGCGGAAATTCGGGAATCTGTCCGCCATTGTACGGTCGCTGATCAGGAAGAAAATCGCGCCTTATTTCCTGCGAGTACGGTTTACACTCTTCCTGAACGAGTAGATGTCCAGAGGGAAGTTGGAGAGAAGTATGAATGAGCGCTACGAAACCCTGGAGCTGCGACGGGATACGGACCTCTTATGGCTCGTCCTGAACCGTCCGGCGGCGCTGAACGCCATGAATAGTCTGCTGGTCAACGAACTGCATACCGTGCTCGACGAACTGCACCAGGATCAGACTGTCCGGGTGGTCATCCTGCGGGGTGCGGGCCGCGGCTTTTGTGCTGGGCTTGATCTCAAACAGTCAAGCGCCGCAACCGGGACCTATTCCGTGGCCCAGGGCCTGCGGGACCAGCGCCGAATCGCCGAGCTGGCGATTAAAATTCACCGTGCCCCGCAACCGTTTATTGCTGCTGTTCACGGTCCGGCCGCCGGGGGCGGTTTTGCCCTGGCTCTGGCGAGCGATATCCGCCTTGTTGGGGAATCCGCCCGTATGAACGCGGCCTTTATCCGTATCGGGCTGTCGGCCTGTGATGTGGGTGTGAGTTATTTTCTGCCCCGGCTGGTCGGCTCTTCGGTCGCTTCCGAGCTTCTACTGACCGGGGATTTTATTGATGCACAACGCGCCCTGGCAACCGGGCTGGCCTCTCGCCTGGTGCCGGACGCCGAACTGGATCAGGCCGCCGAAGTAATGGCCCGCCATATTCTGCGCAACTCGCCCCTGGGGGTAAGATTGACGAAAGAATGCCTGCGCTATTCGGTTGACGCGCCAACGCTGGAGGCGGCCATTGCGATGGAAGACCGCAACCAGATCCTGACCACGCGGACCAATGACGTGCGCGAGGGTATTGCCGCCTTTCTGGAGAAACGCGAGCCGCGGTACGAGGATGCCTGAGGAACGCCTGTCGTCCGAAGATATTTTCCTGTGTAGGGGCAACCCCCCGTGGTTGCCCCTCGCACGGCAGGTCGCATCACTCGCCTAGGTGGCGAGCAGCCGGGGGAGTTCAGCAATACTCGGCAGGATATAATCCGCCTGCTCCTGCCGCATGACCGCGTCGGTACTGGTGCCGGTGAGGACCCCAACGGTAGCAACCCCGGCTGCCTTGCCGGCTTGAATATCAATGGGGGAGTCGCCAATATACACCGCCTGGTGAGGAGTAAGCTGTAGATGTTCCAGGCACTTCAGAACGGGTTCCGGATGGGGTTTCCGGTGGGTGACGTCTTCCCGGCCGACGATGCCGTTAAAGAGGTGACGGACACCCCAGGTATCAAGAAAGGGCAAGGCACGGCCGGACGAGGTGGCGATCCCGAGTTGAAAGCCGTGTTGATGAAGGTGGTGCAAGAGTTCGAGACTCCCCGGAACGGCCTGCGTCTCTTCATGATAGCGCCGCAGCCATGCGTCCATACGGCTGTCGGTGATACGCTTGATACGATCCGCCGGGTTAGGATAGCCGGGGGGAAAGAGCTGAACGAGTGGATTCTCCACCCCGCGACGCATCAGCTCATACACCCGGTCGCGCGGAACTGGAGGAATACCGGCCAGAGCAAGAACTTCCAAGGCGATCTCGTAGAAAAACTCGACCGACTGGGCGAGCGTCCCATCCACATCGAAGATAAGGCCTGTCGCGTGTATACGACTCATTCTCCGAGCTGATCCCACGCCTGTTGGATTTGCTGCTCAAGGGCCTGGAGTGAACCGTTATTGTGGATGACAAGCTGGGCGTGTTTGCGACGCTCTGCGTTTGAAAGCTGGTTTGCAATCCGGGCTTCGGCGTCTGCGGCGGACATGCCGCGTTGCTCGGCCACCCGGCGAATGGCCGCGTCTTTGTCGGTTTCTACCACCCAGACCGTGTCGGCCAGAGGCAGCCAGTTAGCCTCAATCAGGATCGCCGCCTCAACCACAATGGGCGCGGCAAAGCCTTCGGCTCGCTGAGCCTGGATACGCTGCCGGATTTCTTCGAGCATAATCGGGTGGACGATGGCATTCAGCCGGGCGAGCACGTCCGGACTCCTGAAGACAATAGCCCCCAGCTTTTTGCGGTCTATGGTGTGGTCTGCCGCGACGATTTCCTGCCCGAAGGCCTCGGTGACCTGTTTCCAGGCGGCCCTGCCCGGCAGATAGATTTCGTGTCCGACGATGTCCGCGTCAATAATATGGGCACCAAGCGTGGCCAGGATCTTGGAGACTGTACTTTTGCCCGAGCCGATCCCGCCGGTCAGTCCAATGGTTTTCATGCGTCCCCTATATTTGTGAAGAATATCACTGGGTTGGTTGTGTCAGAGATAGGGGATGGCTGCAAGGGCAAGCCGGCTTCTCTCTTGCTGACGGGCATGGTATCACAGCGGGCAACGTTACTGTGCGGAGGACGTATGCCATACGCAGACATACGCGGAGTGAGACTCCATTATGAAGATCTTGGGAACGGGCCGCCCTTCCTCTTATTGCCCGGAGCGCTGGGAACCGGACAATCGGATTTCGCTCCACAATTGGAAGCGCTCCCCCGGCGCGGTATCCGGGTTGTTGCGCCTGACCCGCGCGGCTATGGGAAATCCCGCCCGCCCGCCCGCGCGTTTCCGCTCGATTTCTATCAGCAGGACGCCGAGGATTTCGTGGCTCTGATGGAGACGCTCGGTTGTTCGACTTATGCCGTGGGTGGATGGAGCGACGGCGCGATTACGAGTTTGTTACTGACCTTGGCCTATCCGCACCGGATAACCAAGATGGCGCTCTGGGGCGGGAATGCCTATGTTTCCCAGGATGATATTGACGCCTACGAGAAAACGCGTCGTGTAGCGGATTGGTCTCCCCGCGCGGCCGCACCGATGCAGGCGATGTATGGCGATGAATTTCAGGATCTGTGGGCTCGCTGGTGTGACGCCCAGCAGATGCTGTTGAAAGCGGGTGGCGATTTGTGTCGGGATCGCCTGGCGCAGATCACCTGCCCCACCTTTCTGATACATGGGGGCAAAGATCCCCTGGTACCACCCTTTCATGCCCATGTCTTACAGCAGGGGATCGCCGGGTCGCGCTTACACGTGTTTCCGGATGGAAGACATAATATTCATCTCTTCTACGCCGATGCGTTTAACGAGTTATTAGTCGAGTTTCTGCTGTCTTAACCGGTGCGATTCAGGGAGGATGCTATGGCCACCGTAGAATTTTTTTATGATTACTCCAGCCCATGGACCTATCTGGCGTTCACCAAGATCGATGGGCTGTGCCGCAAATACAATGCCGACCTGCAGTGGCGTCCGTTTCTGGTGGGCGGGGTGTTCAATACGGTCAATCCTTCGGTGTACGAGTTCCGGGAAAAGGGGGTACCGGCCAAGCAACACTATATGGCAAAAGATATGAGCGACTGGGCGCGCTACTATGGCCTGAAAATTGTCATGCCCCCCTCTGTTTTTCCGGTGAATTCGGTCAAAGCGCTGCGCGGCGCGCTTGTCGCGCTCGAACATCCTGGCAAGTTTCTCCCCTATAGCTATCGGGTGTTTGAGACCTACTGGGGCGAGGATCAGGACATCAGTCAGGATGAGGTGCTGCGGAAAATTGTTGCAGCAGTCGGCCTTGATGAAGAAGAGTATTTCGACAAGATCAAACGTCAGGACTATAAAGATCGGGTTCGGGCCAACACGGACGCGGTGATCGAACGCGGAGGATTCGGGACGCCGACGATCTATGTCAACGGCGACTCTATGTTTTTCGGGAATGACCGGCTGGTCCTGGTTGAGGAAGAGTTAAAACGCAGTGCGTAGTCGAGCTGGGCGAAAGGGATATGTAAAAGGGGGCAGCTCTGGAAGCTGCCCCCTCGTGTTTTCTCTCGTCGATGTATCCTCGGCCGTCAGCCGTCCCAGCCCCACTTCTGCTTGTTCTCGGCAATCTCATCCGAGGTGGGATGGTCTATCTTCTCATGTCCGGCGACCTCAAAATCGGCCTCGTCGTCAACCATTGCGTAGTTGAGCGGAGTGTCGGATTCAAACACGTCGGGTACAGCAACTTCCTCAAAAATGGCCTGCCAGGGGCATTCGGGCTCGCACGCCCCACAGTCAATACATTCGTCCGGATGGATATAGAGTTGGTTCGGGTATTTTTCGGTGTCAGCGCCGGTATATTTATAAATGCAGTCAACCGGACAAACGGCCACACAGCCTGTGTCGACGCAGTCCCGGCATAGTCTCGTGATGATGTATGTCATCGTCTCCTCCTTGCAGCATGTCCAAAACGGGCGAGTAGCAGGTAAAAAATGGACCCGCACCGCGAGCCCCACACTGCTATCGCATCATTTCGGGCAGGTCAATTACAGACACAGGTGAGACGGTACACCGGTATGGCGATCCGTGCGAGGCGGTATTGATCGGAGCTGTCATCTCACCCGGAACAAGCGGTTCGTGATGAGAGAGGAGCACGCTCTCACGCGGAAGCGGAGTGGGCGCGATGATAGTCGGTCACAAGACGGAGGGCTGCGGCAGCCCGCTCATGGGTGGCTACGGTCGCGATGCCGCGTTGATGAAACTGGGCTCGGGCGTGGAGCAGACTCGCTTCATGGGCAAACGGCTGGAGCACAACAAGAAAGGGCTTGGCTGAATGCGTGGCAAAGCGACTCAGGGTGTCGAGCAGGGTCGTCAGGGTTTGCGGCCGGGCTTTCCACTGTCCGGCCACCAAGCCGGCCCCGGTATCCATGACAATCGCATCAATATGCGGGTCACGGTCAAGGATGGAGAGCAATCGGTCCAGGGTATCGGTCCGCTGGCCCATCCCAATCGTATGACCGGAATCGAGAGGGTTCTGAAAGCTGCCGCCAATGACGTTAAAGAACGAAGACAATTCTTCGTAAGAGGCAGGGCTGAGTGGAGGAACCCGCAGACCGGCAGCGGCACAGGCATCGGTGAGACTGACCGAGGGACCGCCCGTCATGGCAATCAGCCCCACTCCGTCTCCGGTTGCTGGTTTGGTAAACCGCAGCAGCTTGATGACATCAAGCAATTCATCAAAACTGCTCGCGGATACGGCTCCGGCCTGACGAACCATGGACGCCCATACGGTAGCGGGGACGGCGAGTGAGCCGGTGTGTGACGAGGTGGCCCGCTGGCCGGCCTCGGTCTGGCCACCCTTCCAGATAACAACCGGTTTGTGGGGTGTGACCTCGCGGAGCAAGCTAAAAAAGCGGCGCCCTTCTCGTACGCCCTCAAGGTATATACCGATAATTTCCGTTTCGTCGTCGTGCGCGAGATAGTCGAGGTAGTCACTGGCATCAAGGACTGTCGCGTTCCCAAAACTGACGGCCTTGCTGATACGCAGTCCATGACTGGCGGCTGCCATGCTGAAGGTGATCGTGTGAGTACCGCTCTGACCGATAAACCCGACTGAGCCCGGTTCCCCAGCCGGCAGGTCGGGATAATTGCGGAGGCCGATTTTTGGATGGTAGATGCCCATGCAGTTCGGACCGATCAGGGCGAGCCCGGCCTCCCGCGCGGTTTTGGTCACTCTCTGTTCCAAGCGCTGTCCCTCTTCGTCATGGACTTCGGAGAAGCCTGAGGTGAAGAGCATCACCCCAGCGACCTTTTTCGTGACGCACTCCGCAACAATGTGAGGCGCGACCTGGCGGGGTACCGCGGTGATGACATAGTCGATCTCGTCTGGAATCGACTCCAGGCTGGGGTAGTTGGGAACCCCTAAATCCGTAATGCCCTGAACTTCCCGTTCGTCAATCTGGACGGAATAGACTTTGCCCTCGAAGGTCGTCTGGCTCCGTAACCACAGATAATTCATGGCGCGTTTATCGCCGACCACGGCAACCGTCCGTGGATGAAACGTGCGCGCCAAGGCCGCCCGTGTCTCGTCCGACAGCGGACGGGATGGGGCGCGGGGACCCCCAGCGTGGAGGACGACGTGGGCATCAACGACGAGACAGCCGTCCTCGTAGGCAAAAACGGGGTTGAGGTCGAGTTCTTGGATATCCGGCTGAGCCTCGGCTAAGGCCGACAGCGAGAGGAGGGCCTGCTCCAGAGCGGCCAGGTCAACGGCGGCTTGACCGCGATGACCGGTTAACAGGGGAAATCCACTGATCTCACGGATCATATCAGCAGCGTCCTGCGGGCGGAGCGGAGCCACCCGGAAGGCCACATCTTTGAGCACCTCGACATGCACTCCACCCAGGCCAAACATGATGAGCGGACCGAACTGCGGATCGGATGTCAGGCCGATAATGACCTCAACTCCGGGTTGGGCCATGGGTTGAACCGAGATGCCTTCGATGGCTGCGGCAGGCTGGGTAGTACGGACGGCAGTCACGATGTCATGAAACGCGCGGCGGACGGCGGCTTCTGTGGCGAGGTTGAGTTGCACGCCGCCGATATCGCTTTTATGGGCGACGTCGGCTGAGCTGATCTTGAGCGCAACCGGGAACCCCATATCTCGGGCGAGCGTGATCGCCTCGTCGGCGGTTCGAGCCAGCTCCGTTCGTACGGTAGGAATGCCGGCCGACTGAACTAAGGCCTTTGCCTCTCTTTCGGTCAGCGCCAAACGATGCTGCTCTTTTGCGTGTTGGACGATAGTGCGGGCAGTCGCATCGGCCATAGCTTCCCCCTCTGATGCCTGAGCGCTCTTCTTATCCGAGCAGGCGGGAGTGGGCAATCTGAATGGGAGATATCCTCTGCTCAGGCAGAGCCGGGGGGACAAAAATGCCGTCGAAGAAAAGACCGGCTCCGACCCTAGCCGTCTTTTTGTTCGATCTGCTGACGGAGGGCGGCGACCTCGTCCCGAATAGATTGGAGGGGGGCGGCCAACATCCCTTCGAGCACGTCCTGGACGAACTTCTCAATATATTTCCCCTGCATATCCCCCTCGATATTGACCCGATCACCAGGCTTGCGCTGATGCAGTGTGGTGACCGTGTGGGTGTGGGGAATAATGGCACAGGTAAATGCTGTGGGCTGACAATCAAAGACCGTCAGACTAATGCCATCAACTGCCACCGAGCCTTTCTCCACCAAATAGCGACTAAGCTCGGCCGGGAGCGTGAAGGTATAGAGAAACGAATCGGCTTCCGGCCGAATGGATGTGACGCGTCCAACTCCGTCAACATGCCCCCAGACCAGATGACCGGACAGACGGTCCTCAAGTCGGAGTGAGCGTTCCAGATTCACCCTATCGCCAACTTGGAGTTCTCCCAGGGTCGTGCGTCGCAAAGACTCCGCTGAAACGTCAAAGCCGAGTTGATCGGCCTCAATGGCGGTCACGGTTAAGCAGGCACCATTGGTGCAAATGCTCTCGCCCAGACTGATCTCCTGGGTGGGAAGATTGGTTCGCAGCCTGAGACGAACACCTTCGGCAATGGAGTCGATCTTCGTAATGGTTCCGGTTGTTTCAATAATGCCGCTAAACATAATACCTCGGAGGGATGGGGAATGAAGGAGCGTTGTGTCGGGCTTCACCCCCGGTCTTAGCCTGCTGCCCGCACACTCGGCTGCTCTTTGAGTCGATTGATCCACGCCTCAAGCCTGGGATGCGGAATATCGACATTGAGCCTGGGAAACAGGAGGGCCCATGACACGTACGGAATATCTGCCAGGGTCAATGTCGAGCCGACCAGAAAATCATTGCTGCCAAGCTCGTTTGTGAGGTGATCGAAGCACAGGGTCAGGGCCGTATGTGCTTGCGAGACGACCTCGTGGTCAGCGGTATCGCCCTGCAGGGGTTTGAGCAGGAGCTCTGCGGCCAGGGTTGCCACGGCGTGCTCATACGGATTATCGGCATAATGCATGAGGACACGGGCTCGAGCCCGCTGTCCGACATCGTCCGGAAGCAGTGGCGGGGTAGGGTAGGTGTCGTTCAAGTATTCCATGATAATGGTGGACTCATAGACCGTTGTCCCATTGTCCTGGAGCGCGGGGACTTTCCCATAGGGGTTAATTGTCAGATATTCGGGTGTTTTCTGCTCTCCTTGGGTGATGTCAATCGGGACCTTTTCATACTCCAGCCCCTTTGCCGCAAGGGTGATCCGCACCTTGCGCGCGCGGGGAGACAGGGAAAAATCGTAGAGCTTAATCATTGGTCTCTTGTCCGGTTGCTGCCTGCTCTTGGCGCTTGGCCGTTTTTCGACGGTTGGTAATCTGCTGAGCCGTGTCTTTGAGACGGAGGTGCCAGCGTTTGGCCCACTCAAAATCTCGACTCAGAATCCCAAAGCCGACAAAGATTAACACAATGCCCGGACCGGGAATGCCGGGCAGGCTGAGAAAGAGGCCCACAAGCAGGAGAACAATCCCGCTCACGATCCGGCAAATGCGCCAGAGCTGATCGCGTGCCGTACGAAGCATGTTTGGTCAGCCTAACAATCAAGAGGATCAAGACAGGCTAGCGATCATCGAGAATTTTCCCACTGCGGGCCTTTTCTACCGTCTCATCGAACTGCGGGCCGAGATCAACGCCCATTTCTCTTGCTCGTTTCTTTGCCCACAGGCCCACGTTGCGGTTGTCGCGGTAGAATGCCTCGTCTCTGGGGGCATTGGTGTCCAGATTCTTGAGTCGAGCCTCTTCACCCTGATGATAGGCAAAACGCGAGAGTATCCGGGTGAGGCGGCGTTGCTTGCAGTATTGACACCGAGGAGACTTCTGGACGTCTCCTATCTTCATAAAAATGAGGCTTTGCTGTCTTTTGCACGCCCGGCAGTAGTATTCGTAGATCGGCATAATGATTTCTCTCCTACTATCATACCCCTATTGAAGGTGCTATAGAGAGCCCTACTTCACCGTGCTTGGACGAGTGGACGGAACTGTTGGAGGTGGTGGTGGAATACGCTGGTGAGAGAAAACCTGAGCAAGGATCAGGAGCGTGTACTACCTCGAAGAAGAGCGCCAGGGCGCAGGTTTCCCGTGGGCAAATCATATGCTTATGGGAGCGATGCTGTGTTGTTTTGCCTATGAGCTCACACTCGGCCCGGCATTCCAGCCCTTCCTCACGGCCTATGGCTGGATTCCCGCACAATTCTCTCTGGCGCTAACCCAGGGCCAATTCCCCGTTTCTTCCTCGCTTTTTGCCTGTCTCTTCCTGCATGGGAGTGGGCTGCATCTGGTTGGCAATCTGCTCTGCCTGTTTTTTCTCGGGAACGCGGTAGAGGCGCGGTTAGGAGCAGCCCGCTACCTGGTGTTGTATCTGTGTGGCAACGTCATTGCCCTGTTAACCCAGGCGGCGATGACACCGTTTTCCTCAACCCCAATGATAGGCGCGAGTGGGGCGATTGCCGCCGTTGCCGGTGTCTATTGTCTGGTTTTTTTCTCAACCCAGGAGTCCGATACCACCGCGCATTCCTCTCCCCAGCCTCTTGAAGGAACTCTGACGATCCTCTTTTTGAGCGGCTGGGTCTTCTTTCATGTGGTCGGTGCTATCTCTGTATACGCTATTGGAGAAACCGCTTTCTTTTCATCGCCCCCTATTGCCTGGGGGGCCCATATTGGCGGTTTTCTGGGCGGTCTCATCCTTGGTCCGCTCCTTTTATCTTTCCCGGAGAGACGGCGTCGCAGGCCCACTGTCGATATCGTGCCCTTTCTGTTGAATCGACCCAACTCCCTGCTCCGCTAACGAAGCGAGAGGGGATGAATTGCTCTTTTTTAGTTTAATTGAGCGGAAAGGGCGGCAAGGGTTCGGCGAGCGGTCAGTGAACGGGGCTCAGCCGTAAGCGCTCGCCCAAATTCTCGGGCTGCCTGGAGGAGGTCCCCTTTTGCGAGGGCAATCCGGCCCAGGTTCAGATACGGATAATGCGGCGTGTCATAATGGGCCGCCTCTATCGCGTGCTCTAACCAGGGGACGGCGGCGTCCAGCTTGCCCATCCTCATAAGATAGAGACCGATGTCGTTGTACGGATTGCCAAACTCGGGGTTGAGGGCAATGGCGGTACGGCATTCTTCAATTGCGTCCTCGTAACGACGGAGAAAACCATACGTCCAGCCGAGAGATGTATGTGCCTCCGCGGTCGGATGCAGTTGGATGGACTCCTGATAGAAGCGCATGGCTTCCCCCAGGTCGCCTTGTCTTTGGGCCTGATAGCCTTTGGATAAGAGGGCCGATGCCTTTTCCTCGCGGTCTTTTGTTGTCTCCATCTGTTCTGCCCCTCTAGAGCAATTTTCATTCTAATGTAGCGAGGCGCTATCCATAGTATCGGAGATAACTGGCCCATTCCGCCGGGAAGAAGCCCTCAAGCGCATACCCGCAGGCTAGTGGACGCTACACTAATGTAAATTTTGCTCCAGTGAGCCTTATCAGAAAAATGTGTCTGATTTTCTGGCTGTCAAGTCCGAGTCGGAAGTTTTGAAGAAGGGGGTGAGGTGGTGAAGTGGAAGTAGAAGGAGAGGGCAGTGTAGTAGAGAGGGTAGTAGAGAGAGGCAATGACGAGCCAGGGATGGGCATGGGGGAGCTGGGATAGCAGCAGGAGAAGGACACCAACCCAAATGGCGCCGAGCACATTCGTCAAGAAACGCAGGCGAACGGTACGCGTAGGATAAACATAGCGAATAGGGATAAAGACGCCTATGGCAAGGAGGAGTACCAGGCTACCGTTCAGCCAAATGGGCGTCCCGCCTGCGTAGAGATAGAACGCCACAATATTCCAGTAGGAGGGAAAACCGGTAAAAAAGAAATCCCGTGTTTTGGCCTCGGCCTGACAAAAACCATACGCGCTGGAAAGGAGCAACGCCGCCACGAAGAGCAGCGTTCCAGAAGCCGGCAGCAACTGGAACTGGTAGAGAAAAACGGCCGGGATAATGACATAGGTAAAATAGTCAACAATGTCATCCAGCTTGGCGCCGTCAAACCAGGGCAGAATCCGTTTCACCTGAACAGCTCTCGCCAGAACGCCATCGGTCGCATCAATGAGTACGGCGACCAACATCCAGACAAAGGCCTGCCGAGGCTTGCTCAGGAAAATAGCCTGGAGGGAGAGAAATCCGGCGATAACCCCGGAAGCCGTGTAGGCGTGGACTGCCCAGGCGGCAAAAAGACGCGCGTGGCCTTTCACTTCATGTGACGCGCTGTTGGCTGAGGGTGGGCTCATACAGAATTTGGATGATCGTACCATCCGGGTCGGCACAGTACAGGGAGCGGCTGCCATCCCGATGGGTCCGGACTGGTTTGACGATAGGGACCTCGTGCGTCTCCAGTATTGTGGCGGCTCGGTCGACATCGTCGCTCCGCGGAACAATGAATCCGACATGGTCGAGGCGCTGCCCCGCTCGACCGCGTCGGGGTGTCGCCTTATGCAGGGCCAGATTGTCACAGCCCGAGGAGAGGTAGGCATTGTCCGGGTCGGGCTGCCAGACGACCTGCATGCCGAACAAGGTGGTGTAAAACTCAACCGAAACGGCAACATCCGCCACATTCAGGGCAATATGTCGTAGGCCGGAATGGGAGATTTTTGCCACAGAGGCCATGGATGTCTGTCCTATTGCAGGGGTATGCGTATTATGACAAATCTGGTTCGCGTTGAGTAGGGGAGCTACGACTTTTTGAGAAAAATATACAGTTCGCCGTGTTGGGCCATCAGGCCGGCCTCTGGTTGTGGCCCACTCCCCCAATAGATATCCGCGCGTCCGGGACCGGTAATGGCGGCACCGCGGTCTTGCAGCGCCACAAAACGCGAAAAGGGTTGCCACGAGACCTGCCCGCTCTCCTCCAGGTGAGGCTTGGTGGCACGGATAAAGCCAAACGCACCCGACGGATACCAGTTCGGGTCGACCGCAATTGAACGGCCCGGTGTCAGCGGGACGCCCAAGCTACCCAGCGGCCCGGCGGAGACAACCCGAAAGAAAATATAACGACCATTATGGAACAAGATTCGATCTTGTTCGGCTGGATGCTGCCGCAGATAGTGGCGGATGCCCTGGGCCGACGCTTCTCCGGACTGGAGTTTCCCTTGACTGAGGAGTAGCTTGCCTATGCTCCGATACGGCCAGCCGTTTGAGGCCGCATAGCCGACCCGAAACCAGGCACCGTCCGGCAGCCGAATTTTCCCGGATCCCTGAATATGGAGGAAAAAACGCTCAACTGGGTCATCGAGCCAGACGAGTTCTCGGTGCTGAGACACCAGAATATGTTGTCCATCAATCTGAGTCCGGGAGAAATAGGGGACGAGTCGCCCGTTTGCGACGCGACCGTACATGTCTTGCGGAAACCGCTGGAAAGAGTAAACGTGTCCAGCTTTTTGGGCTGATTGGAGGGTATGTTTACTCTTCGTCGTAAATCGGGAGGCGTCAACTTTCACCAAATCAGTCGGAGGACGATACAAAGGGTAGCGATACCGCTCGGTTCGGATAAAGCTGCCCCGCAGTTCGGGTTCGTGGTAGGCAGTGAAAAGCACAGGTACGGTCGCCCGATAGAGGTCGAATGCTCTCCGGACCTCCAGAGCGAGATCTCCGGGCTGATCGAGCAGGGCAAGAAATGCGCCGAGACTGTCCCGGACCCGGCCGACGCCGACCTGTTGCTGTCCAAAGGAAAATGCTTGGGAGTCCGGCTTCTGCTCCAGGGCCGCGAGGCTCTGTTGGAGCGCGGCTTTGAGAGAGCTGCGGTCAAGATCGTCCACTAAAGGGGGAATCTGATCGGCGGACAGCAGGGTGAGTGTCGGCTCAGCCCGGCCGTCTGTCACCGGCAGCAGGAGAGCAAAAAAACACAGCAAGAAAAAGGAGCTAACGGACGCTCGCATTATTCCTCGACGCTTCTCTTATATCATATCACACCGGCGGGCTGCCGGCTGTCCTGGTGAGCCTTTTTACCGGGCCTCATGCTGATTGAGGCGCGCTCTGGATTCCCGCGTCGCGTATACTTCTTGCGCCGCGCTGACACCAGCCCCGGCTGCGCAAGCATGACCATTTTGCTGTAACACGGCCTCCAGTGCGCTTAAAACAAGCAGAACATTACTACGGGTGCTGGATTCTCCCATCAGGCCAATACGCCAGACTTTTCCGGCGAACACGCCCAAGCCGGCACCAATCTCGATATTATACTCAGCGAGGAGGTGCTTGCGAACGGTTGCATCGTCAATGCCATCGGGGATGGCGACGCTGTTGAGCATCCAGAGGCGGGCGCCTTCCTGGGCGACAAGCCGCATCCCTAGCGCGTTGAGGCCGGCAGCGAGGGCCAAATGATTGTCCTCGTGGCGACGAAATCGTGCGGCTAAGCCTTCTTCGGAAACGAGCCGTAAGGCCTCCCGCAGGGCATAGTTCATCGAGATAGGGGCGGTGTGGTGGTACACGCGTTCCTCACCCCAATATTGCTCAAGCAGGCTCAGGTCCAGATACCAGCTCTGAACCTTGTGCTTGCGGTTCCGTATGACCTCTTGGGCGGCCGGACTAAAGGTGACGGGCGAGAGGCCGGGCGGACAGCTCAGGCACTTCTGGGTGCCGCTATAACAGACATCAATCTGCCATGCATCTATTTTGAGGGGACAGCCGCCGAGCGACGTCACCGCATCAACAAGAAACAGTGCCCCTGCCTCGTGGACGAGCGGAGCGACATCTACCAGAGGCTGCCAGGCGCCGGTTGACGTTTCGGCATTGACGATCGCTACCAGCTTTGGTCGCGTACAGCGCTTGAGGGCCGCGCGGATATCGTCCGGGCTAAAGACGGCCCCCCAGGGAGCTTCCATGATAACGGGCGTTCCGCCGCAGCGTTGCACCACATCGACCATGCGGGTACCGAATACGCCGTTGACGCCGATGACGACCTCGTCTCCAGGTTCGACCATATTCACAAAGCAGGTTTCCATGCCTGCGCTACCAGTTCCCGAAATAGGGAGCGTGAGGGGATTCGAGGTTTGAAAGACAAACCGGAGGAGTGCCTTGGTCTCTTCCATCAGCCGAATAAACTCCGGGTCAAGGTGACCAACAAGCGGGGTGGACAGGGCACGCAGGACCCGAGGATGGACGTTGCTCGGACCGGGACCTAACAAGGTTCTCGGAGGCGGGGATAACTCACCACAGGCTTCCATACACTTCCTCTCTGGGCTGGTTTGATCGACGCTGAAAAAATCCCGGCTACGGTACCATGCTCAGACAAGTGGGAAAAGTCAGGGTGGCCCGGCTGGCCATTATGGGGCAGGCATCCAGAAAATATGCTCTCGTGGGCAGACAGCAGGAAAGTTTTTTGTTACAAGGCTGAGATACACTGCTCTTTACTGGTGTCGGCACGTAGGGGGAGGGAAGAGGGGGCGTAATGACCGTGACGATTCGCCACATGCTAGCGGAGGACATTCCTCGCGTTGGGGCCGTCATGGTTGCCGCCTTCAACGACGTCTTTCGTCGTCACGGCTACCCCGAGCCGTTTCCATCGTCGGCTGCCGGGACATCTATCGCACAAGGGTATGCGCGGCTTGAGCCCAACGAGTGTTTCACCGCGCTCCAGGATGGACAGATCGTTGGCTCCGGGTTCATCCATCTTCGGGGCGATACGGCCGGTATTGGCCCGATTACTGTTGATCCGAGGGCCCAAACCAGAGGGGTCGGACGGGCCCTGATGCAGGCCGTGATTGAGGCTGGGGGAGGGTGTCCTTCGCTCCGGCTGGTCCAGGACGCCTTTAACGTGGTGTCCTTTCCGCTGTATAGCTCGCTCGGTTTTGAGGTGTGTGACACGATCGCTTCATTGGTTGGGCGTAACATTCGGGGAGACGTTTCAGAAGATGTCGAAATCCGGGAGTGGCAAGCGGAGTATATCGAGCACCTGGCGGCACTGGATACGCGCTTAACCGGTATCGGGCGTGAACAAGATCTGCGATTTTTCCATGCCCAGCCGCCGCATATTGCCGCCCTCGTTCAGGGGCAGCTTGCGGGCTACCTGTGCTTCCTGCGCACAGAGGCGGGGACGTTTTTCGGTCCTGCCGTAGCAACGCAACCCTCGGTCTTACGCGCATTGATTCTGTCTGCGGCTGAGCGTGAACAGGGAAAGGCCCTGCGTATGCGTTTTCCTACACGGCACGCAACATTATTACGAGAGTTGCTCGCCGTGGGCTTTCGAGTGGAAACCCTCCAGACCTATATGGTTCGCGGGGCGTGGCAGACCCCGGACGGGGCGGAGTTGCTCGCCCTCTTTCCAGAAGCGTTATAGGAAGAACAGGGAAGTAGTGATGCCGACCCTCAATGGCACCGATCTTGGGCTTTTCCCTACAATGGGTGTTGGCTCCTATGCCTCACCCTCGTGGTTGATTGCGACCAGAAGAGCCCTCCGCGCCGGAACGGCCGGTCCGGCAGATGTCGAAGAAGCCATTCAAGACGCGGTAAAAATGGCCGTGTGGGACCAGGAAGAAGCCGGCCTGGACATTCTGACTGATGGTGAGATTCGTCGTCAGCGCTTTCTGTGGAACGTGGTCGAAAAATTATCCGGTCTCAATATGGTCCGGGCGCAACGCAAGCTCGGTATCATGAGCTATGATAGTGCGCCACGTTTTGAGACAACCGAACGGGTCAGCGCCCCTGACGGCTTCGGGCTAGTTGATGAATTTACCTTTGTCCAAGCTCAAACCGATAAACCGCTCAAAGTCTGCTGCCCCGGTCCGCTCACGATTGCCATGCCCATCCGGCTCCAGGCTGGCTATCCACAGGGCGACTATCTGCCCCTCCTGTACGACTTGGCGGAACTCGTGAATAAGGAACTCCGCGGTGTTGTTGCGGCTGGCGCGACCTTTATTCAGCTTGACGAACCCTCCGCCGTGGGTCGGGAGCCCGCCCTGTCCATCGAAGAAACAGTCAAGCTGTTCAATACAACCCTGGAGGGTGTGGAGGCCAAAATCGCCCTCCACGTCTGCTTTGGCAATAATCAGGGCCGGCCGGCCATGAAGCGGACGTATAAACCGCTATTCCCCGGCATCCTTGACGTGAAGGTCGATCAATTTGCCCTGGAATTTGCGAATCGAGAAATGGCCGAGCTGGCGCTCTGGAGCCAATATGGCGATGATCGTGAGTTTGCGGCTGGGGTCATTGATGTGAAATCCATGTACCTGGAGACGGCGGAAGATGTGGCCGAGCGTATTCGTCTGACTCTTGAACATGTGCATCCGGAAAAGCTCTACTTGACCTGCGATTGTGGCTTTTCTGCGTCGTCCCGGAATTTAGCCCGAGCCAAGCTGGGAGCCCTGGTGGCCGGAGCCCAGCTTGTCCGACGAGAGGTCAGTGGAGCGTAAATCATCCAAACGATTTGTCCCCTCCTTCCCGGCTTCGCCCGTTTGGGATGAGGAGTGGCCCGGCGAACAGCCTGGGGATGCCCCGCCGGAAGAGTCCCCTCTGCCGATGCCCAGTCCTCAGGCGACAATGGGAACGTGCGAGGTCTGGTGCATCAGCCCCGAGGGCTATGAGTGCCGTCTGGAGATGCCGGTTGATGGCGCCGGCGGTATGGCCGCTGTGATCGTTGAGCTCGAAGCGATGGGTTTTACCCCCCGCCAACCAAAAATAAAGCCCGCTCCACGACCCCAGCACCAGCAGCTTAAACCCCAGCACCAGCAGCTTAAACCCCAGCACCAGCAGCCTATTCCCCCTCCACCCCAGACAGAGCCCAGCCCGCCGTGGTGTGACGAGCATGGCTGTTTGTTTAAACTCTTTCGCAAAAACGGCCGGCGGTGGTGGGCGCATTATGACGAAGCCGGTGGTCGCTGGTGTAACTCGCCGATTCCCGTGCGGGATGGCGAGTAGACTTTTATCCGTCCGAGTGCTGAGCGGGCCGCAGGTTCGACAGCGCCGCTTCCACCCTGTCCAAACGTTGAAGAATTTCCTGTTGCGGGTCGGCCCGCAAATAGCCCTGCTCAACCAGTTGTATAAAATTGCTCGCAACCTCATCGGCAGAGAGTCGCCCTTCGGGTTGGTACCACTGATACAGCCAGTTGCACATGCCGAGAATGGCAAATGACACCAGCTTGGCCGGGAGCGGGGCGAGGCGTCCGGCTTTGACGCCTGCTGCAATAACTTCCTCAATAAGTCCGTCATAGACCCGTCGTTCGGCGCGTGCCCGTTCGGCAATCTCCCCTGGCAGATTACTCTCTTCACTAAAAAAAACCGTCAGAAAATTTCGGTGGTCCGCCATGAGACGGACCTGATGCCGGATAATCTGTCGCAGCTTCTCTTCGGGCGCGATGGGCTGCAAACAAATCTGTCGCAGGTCGCGTTGAAAAATAGCAATGGAACGCTCAAACACCCGAATCAGCAGTTCTTCTTTACTCGGACAGTAACGATACAGGGTGACGCGGGAAATCCCCAGCCGCTCGGCAATGGTTTCGAGCGTCGTTGCCCGGTAACCCTGTTCGCCAAAACAGTCTGCCGCGGCTTGCAAGACTGCTTCTTCGCGGAGGGCCTGCTTAAAAGAGTGAGCATCCCCAGCTTTTTTGTCCGCTGGGAGGGGACGTTGGCTCTTTCTCCCCCGGCCGCGTCCGTTCTTTGTCGCCATGCCCTGCGCTTACTGGATTCCCTCTGTCCATGCAAGCGTCTCTATGGGGAAGCGGATAGGGTCTGCTTCCAATTATTCCACTCAACTCTTGCACCTCCCGGTCAGACCGAGGTAAGGAAGAAGAATCGTACGGGAAGACCGCTAAGGAGGGACCAATGGCAAACACCCACGTTTCAAAAGCAGCAATGCTCGAACGCGTCGCCCGTTTCAAAGAACTCAAGTCCAGCGCGCAGGCGTTTGTTGATAGCAATATCCCAGGCCACGAACGGGATATCTATAACGTGATCGGCCGCGGCGTCACCGAGGATACGAATCTCAACCCCGCGATTACCGCGGTTCAGGACTTTAACGTCACTTATGTTGGTGCGAGTCCGGGCAAAGGCGCGGCGCTGCACAGTCACAGTACGGTCGAGGTGTTTATCCCGCTGTCAGGGCAATGGTCCATCTACTGGGGGGATGAGGGAGAACAAGAAGTGATCCTGGACGCCTGGGACACGGTATCCGTCCCGCCCGGCGTGATGCGCGGATTTAAAAATGTCGGCGATGGCGATGCACATTTGATGGCCATTCTCGGCGGAACCGATGCCGGTCATGTGGCCTGGGCTCCGAAAGTGCTTGCGCAAGCTCAGCAGACGAATCTCCGGCTCGATGAGCAGGGAAATTTACTGCCAAACGACTAGTTTGCCCCCTCGGACTTCTTGAAGTACGCCCGCGCGGTGGCCAGGCTGAAACGCTGATGATAGGCGAGTTCGTCCTCAGGGTAGCGATGCTCACGACCGTAGACGCAGGTGTACCGGGCGTGACAGCGTTCAGCGCAATCGGTCGGGACGCGCAGGCGATGCTGCGTGCAGGCAAGCAGGTCCCAGTCCTGTACGGCGCTGACGGCCTGGGTCGGACAGGCAGCTATACAGGGCCGCTCCACGCAGGTGGAACACGGATCAAAGCCCTGGGCTGGGGCCGCGAGCGCTGGGAGGTCGTGATCAATCAAAACCGCGGCGCGCCAGGCTATCCAGGGCCCATACATCGGATGGAGCTGGACGCCAAGGATACTGGGCACTGACAACCGTGCGGCCTGTGCCAGGTGCATGAAGGATACGGTCAGGCCGCTGAAAAACTGAAACGGATAGATCAGGCGATACTGAGCGGGGGTCGTGTCTAAAAGCGGCGTCAGCCGCGCTTTTATCACTTCGACTGTGTAGTCATCCAGCGGATGGTCATGCTGCTGGAGATAGCTTGGCCGCACCTCGGTATATTCCCGGAAGTGGTGCCAAAATTCTCCACCGCCATTCCCAATAACAACGACAGTCTCGGCCTCAGGAAACCGCTGCTTGATATGATACTGCGGCGGAACCAATGCCTCATAGTCAGATCTCGGCGTTGTCCCGATAAGGTTGAGCCCGACGGGGGCGAGAGCTGCTCTGATGTCCTGGAGAAGTCCCATAGGTGGCTGCCTTTTTAATAGCGGACGGTAACCAAGAACAAGCCTTGCGGCGGTGCGTTCAGTCCGGCCCGAGATCGGTTGCGCGCCGCAAAGACGGTGGAAAATTCGTCTACGCTCAAAGCGCCTCGACCGACGTCTACCAAGGTGCCGACGATATTCCTGACCATATGGCGCAGGAATGACCGGGCTTCGACCGTATATACGAGAAAATCGCGCTCGCGACAGATGGCACTGTGCATCACCGTGCGCCACGGCGTCCGTTCTACGGAGTCCGCTCCCTGAAAAGACGAAAAATTGTGATGCCCGATGAGCAGGGTTGCGGCGGCATTCATTGTATCTTGGTCCAAAGGATAGGGGATATGCCACGAGTAGCGGACATGCATGGCCGAGGGGGAGGGCCGGTTCCAGATGCGGTACTGATAGGTCCTGCTGTGCGCGTCGTAGCGCGGATGAAACGTGTCTGCCACCTTGCTGATCGCCCGGATGACAATATCTGAGGGCAGAACCGAGTTGAGGCTGTGCTGAAACCGTACCAGGTTGAGAGGAGTGGTGGCCTGAAAGGTGGCCACTTGGCCCAGTGCGTGAACCCCTGCGTCTGTTCGCCCGGCTACCCGTACGCGAACGGGCGTATTCAGAATCCGGGCTAAGACGGCTTCGAGCGTCCCTTGAACAGTGGCGCCCGTGGGCTGAATCTGCCAGCCATGATAATTGGTGCCATCGTATTCGAGCAGCAATTTGTAATGCACGGGATATGGTGTACGGAAAGTGGTCTCCGCCCGGCCGGTCCGGGCATCAGTAAAAAGGCCCGCAATAGTTGCGGGCCTATGGGTCTCAGGTTGTCGGTCCGCCAGGAGCTACTGCCCCAGCTTATAGACCTCGGCCACGTTTGCCCCGATGACCTGCTGCCGAGCCGTTTCGGAGAGTGGCGTGACCAGCCGTTTCAGGGCCGGCATATACTGGTCGCTGTGGTCCGGGTGCGGGAAGTCCGATGCCCAGAAGAATTTGTCGGCTCCGACGAATTCAATGATGTGCTGCAAGGCTTTTTCGTCCGGGTCGGCCGAGATCCAGCACTGGCGCTGAAAATAAAAGCTGGGCCGCTCCTTGAGCTGGGTCGAATGGGCCAGCGGACCCTCAAACACGGCGTCCATCCGGTCGAGCAAATAGCCAATCCAGCCGGCCTGGGATTCGAGCACGACGGCCTTCACCGTGGGGAAGCGCTCGAACACGCCATGGTGAAAGAGCGACACAAACGCCTGCTGCATGTTTTGGGCGACCAGCACATCAAAATACCAGTTGAAGTCGATCGGCTCCGTCGGCACGAGTTCTTCAAAGCGCCCGTGAGGCATGAATTGGATCGGCTCGAAGGTCGGATGCAGGGCAACGGGCACATCCAGTTCCTGTGCCTTTGCCCAGACCGGATCATAGTCTGGATGCCCATGCGATTTCTTCGTCCAGGTAAACGGCGCGAAAAAGGCGCCTTTACAACCCGCCTTGACTGCCCGCTCCAGCTCTTTCGCCGCTTCGTTGGCGTCGGTACCGGACAGATGGGCGATAGGGATGAGGCGTCCACCCGACTCGGAGCAAAAGTCCACAATCCAGCGGTTATAGGCCCGGCAATAGGCAGCCGAGATTTCCGGGTCCTGGACCTCAGACTCCCACAAGAGCCCGATGGTGGGGTAGAGAATCGATTTTGCCAGCCCTTCGCCGTCAATCCGCTCTACGCGTTCCTTGGCGTCCATTGAGCCAAGCGGCGCGCCATCAATATAACGGCGGTCCGGACCTGGCACGATATCCGGCTGGCCCATGGCGCCCAGAATGCCGGGGAAACCGCGCTGGCACAGTCGGGACGGTTTGCCATCAAACTCAAAATATTCCCAGCCCTCATCGTCTGTTTTAATCCGAATGGCCCGCTCGCGGTATTGCGGCTCAAGATATTGCTCCCACAAACCGGGCGGCTCCAAAATATGACCATCACAATCGATGGACCCCTCAAGACTGACTTCACCGTTCGCCGTTGACATACCAACCTCCTTTTTGGTGCTGTGTTCGATCGTATCCCCTTCCCTTACCGAGAATCCCAAAAAAATACTAGGCGGCAAAAGGACTGGTACACGCACTCCTGACGCAAAGACCGCGAGTGCTCTAGTTCTCCAGCCGGAGAACTGGTAAAGGAAGCGACAGGCTGTATCGGAAGACAAGGAGTTTTGCGCATGCTTGGAACAGTATTAGGAGTAGGCCTTGGGGTGGTAATACTTGTCGGGGCTTGGTCTGCTGCGGGCTTTGCCGACGGGTTCGTGTCAACTGGGGCCGTGACGCTGGGCGTCTTGGGCGCACTCAGCGTGGCCGTGTTTGTCTCATTCCTGGCCAACGCGGGCCATCAGGAGCCGGAGTAAGGGCTGGCACGCGACCCCTCCCTCTCATCCTTTGTTTTGTACCAGGGTCAGCTGCTCAAGAATGATTCGTCCCGCTAGGAATGCTGCACCCCTGCGGGATTGACAGGCGAACAGGGCGGCGGGTAAGTACTGCACGTACTTTACGCGAAAGTGGCGGAATTGGCAGACGCGCAGGATTCAGGATCCTGTGGGGTAAAACCCGTGGGGGTTCAAGTCCCCCCTTTCGCATAGGTCAGGGGGCCTTTCTCAAAAAGAGGGAGGCCCCTTTTTACTGGGCTTCTGATACAACAGACTGCCTGTTTCAGAGTATGAGTCCGCCTTCCCAAGGAGCGAGTTGATGCCAAACGAACTGGCAAGCCAATATGACCCGACCGGACTGGAAAAAACGATAGTCCGGCGCTGGGCCGAGACCAAACCTTTTGCCGCCACCCCGGACGACAACGAGCAACGCTATGTGATCATGATGCCGCTGCCGAATGTCACCGGTGCGTTGCACATGGGACACGCCATGGACAACGTCATGCAGGACATGCTGACGCGCTGGCACCGCATGCTGGGAGAGAACGCGTTGTGGATGGCGGGGACGGATCATGCCGGCATCGCCACGCAGGCCGTTGTGGAAAAGCGTCTGTTCGAGCTGGAAGGCAAAACGCGGCATGATGTTGGCCGCGAGGCCCTGGTCGAACGTATCTGGGACTGGAAAGAGCAATACCAGGCCCGCATCGTCAGCCAACAGCAGGCTATGGGCTGTTCGTGCGACTGGGACCGCCAGCGCTTTACCATGGACGCCGTCTGTGCCCGGGCCGTCCAGTGGACCTTTTTTCGTCTCTTCCGGGACGGCCTGATTTTCCGTGGGACGCGCCTGGTCAACTGGGACTGCCACCTGCAAACGGCAGTCGCGGATGACGAGATTGTGTATGAAAGCGTTCAGGGACATTTCTGGCATCTGCGCTATCCCGTCATTGATCCTCAGCCCGGCGAACCGGAGTACGTTGTGGTTGCCACAACGCGGCCTGAAACCATGCTGGGCGATACGGCGGTCGCCTGCCATCCCGACCCACGCGGGGCGCTGGAAGAACTCATTCGCAAAACACAGGAGCGCCTGACCCGAGCCAGCCAAAAAGAGCGCAGCGAGCTGGAAGCCGAAGTGGCCCGGCTCGAAAAACGACGCGAGACGCATCTGCCGCAGCTTGAACAGCTCGCGGCCATGGCCAGGGCCGGTCGTCTGGTGCGCCTCCCGCTCCTGGACCGCCCGATGCCGCTCATCTGCGATGAATGGGCGAAACCCGAATTGGGCAGCGGTTGTGTGAAAATCACTCCGGGCCATGACCCCAACGACTACGAGGTCTGGGGCCGCCACAGCGAAGAGATCGGTATTATCAACATTCTGCATACCGATGGTTCTTTGAACGACCGGGCCGGGTCGTACCAAGGGCTCGACCGCTTTGCCGCGCGCGACAAAATTATTCAGGATTTGGACGCTCACGGCCTGCTTGAATCCATCGAAGATCGGGAGATCGAAATCGGCCACTCAGACCGTTCCAAGACCCCGGTCGAGCCCTATCTGTCGGAGCAGTGGTTCGTACGCATGGGCGATGTGGACGGTGGTGTGGTATGCGGCCGGGGAACAGCTAACGAATTTGTCGCACCCGGATTGGCCCAGGCCGCCCTTGACGCTGCCGCAGGCGAGTGGCGTTCGCCCACGGGCAAGAACGTTTCGTTTCACCCGGACGTTCGCTACCGGAACACCTATATCAACTGGCTTGCCGAGAAGCGGGACTGGTGTATCAGTCGCCAACTCTGGTGGGGACATCAGATTCCGATCTGGTCGGGCAGCTTCCAAGGCCAGGCACTTCTGGAACAGCTTGCCTGGCTTGCCCCCTATCTGACGCGGGAAGATGTGGTCGCCCGCTTGCAGACGAGCGAGACCGATGAACTCATTGGTCCCGATATGCCCAGTCGTCTGGCTCAACACAGTGCCGACGATACGTCGGAGCAAATCAACGGAAAAATTTTGGTGAGTTTGCGCGAGCCGCCTGACCAAGAGGACGTGGTGAGAGACCTGGAAGCGGCCGGTTTTGTGCGTGACCCCGACGTGCTGGATACCTGGTTTTCGAGCGGGTTGTGGCCGCACAGCACCCTGGGCTGGCCCGACCCCGAAACCGCAGCAATCGAGGCCGGTCAGTCGCCCCTGGGGACACGCAACGGCTCTCCCGACTGCCTGTCGTATTACTATCCCGGTTCGTGCCTGGTGACCGGGCGCGACATCATTACCCTATGGGTTGCCCGCATGGTCCTGATGGGCCTGTATAACCTGGGCGATGTGCCGTTCACCGCCGTCTTTATCCACGCCACGATTCTGGATGGCAAAGGCGAACGGATGAGCAAGTCGAAGGGCAACGGTATTGATCCGGTGGATATTATCGAACGCTACGGCTGTGATGCCATGCGCTACGTCCTGTGTGAGATGCAAACCGGCTCCCAGGACATCCGTCTCCCTGTTCAAGCCATTTCGCCGTTTACCAATGAACCCGTAGACCTGGCAAAAGCCAAGCACGGCAGCAGCATTTTTACCTATGTGTGTCCCCAAACCGGCAAGGAATTTGATGTGCTCGGGACCATGCCGGACATCCCCTCGGCCAAGCTGATCAGCGAGCGCTTCGAGGTCGGCCGCCACTTCTGCAATAAGCTGTGGAACGCGGTACGGTTTGCCTTGCCGAATCTTGAGCAGACGTCTTTTGTGGAACGGAACCCGGCGGTGCTGCCGTTCGAAGAACGCTGGATCCTATCCCGTCTGACGCGGGCACTCGCCGAAGTGCAGCAACAGCTTGAAGCCTATAATCCGTCGGCCGCCCTGTCGGTGGCGCGGGACTTTTTCTGGTCGGAGCTGTGCGACTGGTATCTGGAAATGATCAAGCCGCGTCTGCGCGCGGACGGCGCGGACAGCGCCCGACAAGTCCTGGCCTTTTGCGTTGATCAGACACTGCGGCTGTTTCACCCGTTCATTCCCTTTGTGACCGACTTTTTATGGCAACAATTGAATGCACATGCTACCCAGCGCGGAATTGAGAGTCCGCTTCAGACGCCAGATACGATATCCCGCGCGCCGTGGCCGCAGCCGAATACGAGCTGGCAGGATGAGCAACTGGAACAGCAGGTAGACTTTTTACAGGCCGTCATTCGGGCCATCCGCGATATTCGCAGCCAGTATACGGTGCCACCGAAACAGCGGGTGCAGGTACGCATCAAAACGGTGGGCGAAGCGCCGGATATCCTGAACAAGGGACTGGTCCATATTCAAGGTCTGGCCGGGGTCGAGTCGGTCGAAATGGCTGCGGACGCCGAGCGGACGCGCGATTCCGCCACCGCGGTCGTGGGCGAGCTTGAGGTCTACGTGCTCGGGGTCATCGATATCGAGAAAGAACGGGCGCGTTTGAACGGACAGATCAAAAAGCTGAGCGGCACGCTTGCGGGTGTACGGAAAAAGCTTGGCAACGAGAAATTCCTCTCACGGGCAAACCCCGAAGTAGTTGCAAAGGAGCGCTCCAAGCTGGCCGACATGGAGTCGCAGTTAGGGACGCTTAATGAAAATCTCGCCGCGTTGGGGTAGACGCTTGACGCTCCCTTACGTCAGGCTGCGATAGATCCATCGCTTGATCGTTTCTCCTTACTTATATATATTTTTTGTAAGGAGAAATGATATGGTTGTAAAGATCACATCTAAGCGCCAAGTGACTTTCCCGGCGAGGGTGTTAAATGCGCTCGGCGTGGGCCCAGGCGATCAACTCGAACTGGAAGAAGGCCCTGACGGATTCATCCTGCGGCCGCGGCGGATAGATTTGTCTCGGCTCGGGGGGCTTCGCGACAAGATTCCACCCGGACATCCGCCGTTCGACCTGCAAGCCTTCCGGGAGCAACCATATGATCCGTCGCTACGGGATTGATACCTCAGTCCTGGTACGGTTGCTCACTGGAGACCCGGAAAAGGACTTCGCGTATTGCGTGAGTAAGCTTCGCGCCCTGGTCGAAGACCAGACCTCCGAGGTCTTTGTCTCAAACCAAGTCGTCGGGGAAGCGTATGTCGCCGTGCAGCACCACTATGGAGTGTCCAAGGCCGACGTCCGCACTTCCTTACTCGATGTCCTCCGCAGCGGGCTGGTTGCTCCTCTAAACGGGCGTTCGGTCATCGAAGCGCTCAATGCCTCCGGTGGCCCAGGGCTGTTCGACCGCCTCATCGCCGACGACTATTCCCGCGCTGGCCTGGAAGTCCTGACCCTGGACCGTAAGATGGTTGCCTTGTCCGATGTCCGGCGTCTGTAGGCCGAGGTTTAAGGCTGCGAGGAAACATTTTCAAAGTGTGAGTGGTTAGTGAACACTATGTAGGAGGAATCAGTCTTGCCGATATTTGACATATTCTCGAAACGTCAAAAGAGACTTCGAGGAGAGGCTCCTGATGTTTACGTCTACGACGAACTCCCTAATCCTCTCAGAGTGCAGATTGTTTACATCTGGAGGGATACCTTTGGGAATGAGGCCCAATATAATGTCATGAGGCACGGTTATTACAGCTACAGATCGGTAAGAGAAGCTTATCGGTTCATAGTCAATACCTTATGTCACGAATATGGTGTTTTCACTCTACCGAGACCGAGAACAATGGAGCGTTATGGAGGTAGAAATTACATTGAAGAACTCAGAGATTTCTTCCTTCAAGAAGAAGATGTCGAAAAGGCCCTTGATGCGGTAGAGTTGTCATCTCTGACCATAGATCGCCGTACGAGAAGCTGGAATTACTTAGAACGAGAGAATGCGTCAGAGAGAGCAGACCGTGCAATAGAGGAGCTAAATGTTAGGTTCAAGGAGCATGGTGTTGGTTATCAATTTACAAACGGAGAAATTATTCGTGTCGATTCCGAATTGCTTCATTCCGAGGTTGTTCAGCCAGCTCTAAAGCTACTCAATCAAGGACACTATGCCGGAGCGCAACAGGAGTTCTTGAATGCACATGAACATTACCGACGGGGTAGTGCGAAAGAATCTCTCAGCGAATGTCTCAAAGCATTCGAGAGCGTAATGCAAGCGATTTGCGACAAGAGAGGCTGGAGTTACGTCAATAATGCGACAGCAAAATCTTTAATCCAGGTGTGTTTTGATAATGGATTGATTCCATCGTTTCCCGGAACAGGGTAACCGGATATTGCGCGTAGCTGTTAACACTCGCGTTGCACCTTGGCGGGTGGTGAGTGTATTCTTTGATCGCAACATGAAAGAAAAATTATGAAACTGCACGTCGATAAAGAAGCCGATGCGCTCTACCTGCGCCTCGACACCTCTACTATCGTCGAGTCTGAAGAAGTCTCGCCGGGTGTAGTGCTCGATTATAACGAATCGAACGACGTGGTAGGTGTGGAAATACTTCATCTCTCGAAACGCTCCCCCACTCTCAACCTCTCCAGCTTAGAATTTGAGACGGCTTAGCCGGACGTGAAGGATTGAAGATCAAGCGCTATGAACCGGGAGTACCGGACATGCCGTCTGCGGTGCGGCGTTGTGCTGACGTAGGGAGCATAGCGGCGGTCACATTAAAGGGCGACCTCTGCATACTCGATACAAGGCTGATTGGCTTCTGCTGCTCGGTGCGTTGTCCGGGTGACATCATACTCAAGACCTATGATCTCGCGCGGGTGCTGCGTGAAATCGACGTGACGATTGTCGGCGGGTTCCAGTCTCCTATGGAAAAGGAATTCCTGGACCTGCTGTTACGAGGTTCGGCGTCCGTCGTCGTCTGTCCGGCGCGTGGGCTTGGCAACATGCGGATTCCGAAAGGCTGGAAGAAGCCACTGGACGAAGGACGCTTGCTGCTTCTGTCTTTTTTTGACGATAACATCCGTCGTCCCACCACAACTATCGCCGCTAGGCGTAACGCTTATATCGCCACTCTCGCCAACCATCTTCTCATCGCCCATGCTGAAAAGGGCGGTAAAATTGAGAAATTATGCCTGGAAGCGCTTACCGAAGGGAAGCCGGTATTTGCCCTGGATTCGCCAGACAATGCTCATCTTGTTGAACTTGATATTATACCGGTCCTGGCTGAGGACCCCTCGCCGTTGATATGGAAGGGAAACGTCCCTTCTTGTTGATTCTACTTAAGGATATCTGCCGTCCCCTCTACCCACTCCATCGCTTCGGCTTCTCGTTCGGTATCTGCCGCCATCTGCCGGTAGCCCTCCTGAATGTCGCCATATATGACGTAGAACCTGACCAAGGACTCGATAAACCGGCTGATCTTCCGTCTCCCTACGACTTGGTACAGGCCTGCGTATACGTCTTCGTCTATGGTGATTGTCAGCTTCTTTTGCATACCCACTCCTGACCTGTGTACTGCACGTACATTACCACGAAGAGTTTCCAGCGTCTTTTATCCATCCGGTACGAGGGCTCGACATGCTCTCACCTTGTTTCAGCCTCTCCGGCTGTATACATTCCTAGGCCATGTATCCGTTTGACCATCCGGCTGTGGACCGGCTGATTCGTCTCGCGCTGGAAGAGGACGTTGGTCGGGGCGATGCGACCACAAGAGCGACGATTCCTACCAACCAGGCGGCGCGTGGAAAAATTACGGCCAAGGCCGATATTGTGCTGGCAGGACTGCCAATAATTGGAATGGTTCTGGCGCAGACGGATAAAACGGCCGAGGTGCGTTTGCTCGGGCAAGAGGGGGGTCAGGTTTCGGTTGGAACGGTTGTTGCCGAGGTGTGGGGGCAGGCCGCCGGCCTGCTTACGGCGGAGCGGACCTTGCTCAATTTTCTGCAACACCTCTCCGGGGTGGCGACCCTGACTCGAAAATTTGTCGAGGCCGTGGCCGGAACCCGCTGCACCATTATTGATACCCGCAAGACCCTGCCCGGTCTGCGCCTGCTGGATAAGTATGCGGTTGTCCAGGGTGGGGGAAGAAATCATCGGCTCGGGCTGGACGACGGGGTATTGATTAAGGACAATCACATTGCCGTCTGTGGTGGGGTGGGTGCCGCGGTCCGCCAGGCGCGGAGTCAGGCATCAACATGGCTGCGTATCGAAGTGGAGTGTACAACTCTGGCCGAGGTCGAAGAAGCGCTCGACGCCCAGGCCGACATCATTCTGCTGGACAATATGACCACCACCCGGATGACCGAAGCCGTACAACTGATACACGGACGAGCCCTGGTTGAAGCCTCGGGCAATATATCGCTGGGCCGCGTGCGGGACGTGGCGGAAACGGGGGTGGATTTTATCTCGGTCGGTGTCCTGACCCATTCCACTCCGGCCGCCGACCTGAGTATGTCTGTGACCTGTGAGTCGGAGCTGTAGGGTCTGGAGCGCTTTTATGGACGACCTGCCTGACCGCGGCTTTGAGATGGCCCTCGTGTCTCAGTTGTCCCAACCGGCAACGCGGCTGCTCGGTCGCCCGCTGCATTTTTTTGACACCATCGATTCCACCAATACGTCGGCTGCCAGACTGGCGCGCGAGGATGCAGCCGAGGGAACGGTTGTGATCGCTGATGCGCAAAGTGGCGGCAAGGGCCGCCTGGGGCGGAGCTGGGTTTCGCCGCCCGGAGTAAACCTCTATCTGTCGGTGATTCTCCGCCCCCGGAAATCTACCTCAGCCGCACCGCAATTAAGCCTGCTGGCCTCCGTGGCAGTGGCCGAAGCCATCGTCCAACAGACGCAGTTGTCTCCCGCCATCAAATGGCCCAACGATGTCCTGGTCTCAGGAAAAAAAGTGTGCGGCATCCTGACTGAGATGCAGGCAAACGGCCCGCAACTCAGGTCCGTCATTGTCGGTATCGGAGTCAATATCAATGCTCCGCTCTCTTCATTTCCTGAGGCGTTGCAGGATAGGGCCTCTTCGCTCTTCCTGATACGTGGGGAGCCGGTTGACCGGGCCGCGTTTGCTGTCAGTTTGCTGACCCACCTTGAGAAATTATACGTTCTGTGGCTAGAAAAAGGATTCCCGGTAGTGGGTGCAGCCTGGGAAGGCTATGCGTCCGAGTTGCTGGGAAAGTCGATCACGGTAACAGCGCCTGAAGGGATAATCTCAGGGACGGTGCGTGGCATTGATCGGGACGGTGCACTCTTGGTTGAATCCGTGTCTCCGGAAGGGCAGGCGAGGTCGTCCCCGCGCGTCCAGCGTATTCTGGCTGGTGATGTGACCGTGGCTGATGGCTATCGAAAGACGGACACAGTGAACTGATTGAAGTGGACATCCATGATACTCGCCGTTGATGTGGGGAATACGCATACGGTCGCCGGTCTCTACGACACGCAAGACCTCGCCTACCACTGGCGCTTTGTGACCGAGGCGGAGCGAACGGCAGACGAGTACGGAGTCTTGCTGCAAAGCTTGTTTACTGCTCGTGGACTCAGCCTCTCTTGTGTGGCCGGTATTATTGCGTCGAGTGTTGTGCCGGCCATGGTGAAAACGCTTGAAGATCTTGCCCAGACGTATTTTCAGTTGACTCCTCTCATTGTCGGTCCCGGCATCAAGACCGGGATGCCGATCCTGTACGATAATCCCCGAGAGGTTGGGGCCGACCGGATCGTGAATGCGGTGGCGGCCTACGAACGCTACCGGACCGCCACGATTATTGTCGATTTTGGGACTGCCACAACTTTTGACTACGTGACGCAAGCCGGGGAATACCTGGGGGGAGCGATTGTCCCTGGTGTTGGGATTTCCCTGGATGCGCTCTTTCACAAAACGGCTAAACTCTACCGGGTGGAATTGATCAAGCCGCCTAAGATCGTTGGCCGCAATACGGTCAACGCCATCCAGTCTGGTATCTATTATGGCTACACGGCGCTGGTTGACGGGATGGTAGAGCGTATTCAACATGAAAATGGCGCGCAGGCGCGCGTGATCGCCACGGGTGGATTTGCTCAGCTGATCGCGGCAGAATCACGAACCATTGAGGAGGTCGATGAGTTTGTGACCCTGGAGGGCCTGCGGATTCTGTATGAACGAAATCATTAAGAGCGGAGACGCGATATGAAGACGACTGTGACACAACGCAGTAACGCAGATCGTGTGACGCTTCCATGAAGGAGGGAAATATGGCTGCTGATGATATGCATCGCATCCGAACCATTGGACTGCTCGCTGAAGGCGGGGCTGGGAAGACGACCCTGGGGGAAGCACTCTTATACGCCGCGGGCGAGACCACCCGTCAGGGACGGGTGGAGGAGGAAAGCTCGGTGCTCGACTTTGAGCCTGAGGAAATACGACGGAAAGCGACCCTGTCAACGGCTTTTCATACGCTGAGTTGGAAGAAGCACGATATTTGTTTAATCGACCCGCCTGGATATGGGAACTTTTTGCCGGACACCCGCTATGCCATGGAGGCGATGAGTGGTGCCCTCTTCGTCGCCGGCCCAGCGGGCCAGCTCAAGGTCGAGACCGAACGGCTGTGGAACTGGGCCAAGGACATGCAGCTGCCTCGCATCGTCTGTCTGTCCCGGATGGATCGGGAGGAAGGGGAATTCGGCGCGGCTATCGATGCCCTGAATAGTGCTCTTGAGACCACCCTGACCCCGATTCACATTCCGATTGGCTCTCAGGCCGACTTTCGGGGCGTGGTTGACCTACTGTCCATGCAAACCCTGATGTTTCAAGGTGATAAGGGCGAAGTCACGACCGAGGCCATTCCCGCTGATCTCCAAGAGCAAGCGGATGACTATCGTGAAAAGTTAATTGAGGCGGTTGCAGAAACAAACGATGACCTCCTGACGCGCTATCTTGAGGGCGAGGAGTTGAGCGCGGAGGACATTACCCAGGGATTGAGCGAGGGTGTGGCTGCCGCCCAGATTTTCCCCGTGCTGTGCCTTTCCGGGAGCCAGACTTTGGGCATCCAGCCGATGTTGAACGCAATAGTTGATCTGCTGCCGTCACCAGACTCTCGTCCGAGTGTGGTCTGTACCGATCCGAAAACCCAGGAATCAGTTGAGCGCAGCCCTGACCCGACCGCGCCGTTTACCGCCCGCGTGTTTAAGACGGTTGATTCGCAGGCGGGCAAACTGGCGCTCTTCCATGTGATTTCCGGAAAAGTGGAGAGCGACTCGGTCGTGTATAATACGACCCGTGATGCCAAAGAACGTCTCGGCCAGTTGTTTCACCTGAAGGGCAAAAAACAGGAGCCGGTGACCACGGCACTGCCGGGCGATATCATCGGTGTGGCCAAGCTCAAAGAGACGCATACCGGCGATACGCTGTGCGACGAAAAAACCCCCGTTCTGCTGCCCCCACTGGTCGAATTCAATCCGGCTATCTCGTTTGCCCTGGAGCTCAAGTCTCGCGGCGACGAAGAAAAGATTATGACCTCCCTGGACCGGCTCAATGAGGAAGACCCGGCCCTCAGAGTGGACCGCGACCAACAGTCCAACGAAATCCTTATTTCCGGGGCCGGCCAGCTTCATATTGAAGTCGTAGTCGAGAAACTGAAGCGGAAATACGGGGTTGATGTGGAGCTGAAAGCGCCCAAGGTTCCGTATCGTGAAACCATCACCGGTAGAACCGAGGCCCAGGGACGCTTGAAGAAACAATCGGGCGGGCGCGGCCAGTTTGGCGATACCTGGCTGCGTGTCGGACCTCTAGCCCGTGGGACCGGCTTTGAGTTCATCAATGAAATAAAAGGTGGCGCGATTCCGCGTCAATATATTCAGTCAGTGGAAAAAGGTGTGGTTGACGCTCTGGGCAAAGGATTCCTGGCTGGCTATCCCATGGTGGATGTCCAAGTGGCGCTGTATGACGGCTCCTATCACGATGTGGACTCCTCGGACATGGCGTTTCAGATTGCCGGGTCTATTGGCATCCAGAACGCGCTGGAAAAGGCCAAGCCCGTGTTGCTGGAGCCCATTATGCACCTCGATATCACCGTGCCAGAGGAGTATATGGGGGATATCAGTGGCGACATCAATCGACGCCGTGGCAGACTCGTGAGTGTCGACGCCAAGGGCCATAACCAGATCATCAAGGCGTCCGTTCCCATGGCTGAGATATTAACCTATGCGCCTGATCTCCGGTCTATGACAAGTGGACGCGGTACCTTTGAGGTTGGTTTTTCGCACTACGAAGAAGTGCCGCATCATTTAACGGAAAAAATCATTCAAGAGAGCAAGCAGGCGAAAGAAGAAGCGAGTCATTAAGCATATGTAAATCCCTGCGGAGAGCCGCTGCTTCTCCGCAGGGTATGGGATGAGACGTTGACAACCTCACTCGGGCTGTACTAGAGTTCTCCTCTCTTTTCATTTTCAGGAGGGTTGCTTATGGATGTCAAAGAAGAAGAGTTGATACGTTCCCTGATCGATACTGACCCCGAATTGCGCCGCCACTATGAGGAACACGCTCAACTCAAACAGCGCCTTCAAGAACTCAGAGAAAAATCCTTCCTGACTGAAGAAGAAGAGATTGAAGAAAAAACGATCCAAAAACAAAAACTGGCGGGTAAAGATCGCATCATGGAAATCCTCGCCCGCCACAAACGACAAGCAGCATAACTGAGGATCGCTGCGTTCACGGTTTCGACTCGCCTGGGAGTACCTCAGCCCCACTCGTGTGGCTGGAGTGTCGCCCGGTTAAACGTTTCCTTCTCAGAAGCTCATTGAGCGACAGGACCTATGCGTCATACAATCTCTATCTTAGTTGAGAATGAATTCGGTGTTCTCGCTCGGGTCGCGGGGCTTTTTAGTGGCCGAGGCTTCAATATTGACAGCCTGAGCGTGGCAAAGACCCTGGACCCCTCATTGTCCCGTGTCACGCTCGTTACGGAAGGCGACGATCAGATTGTCGAGCAGATCACGAAACAGCTCAATAAACTGATCTGTGTCATCAAGGTCAGTGACTTCCAAGACACGCCGCACGTGGAACGTGAGATGGCGCTCATCAAGGTTGCAGCAGACGAACGTACACGCGGTGAAATTCTGAATATTATCGATATCTTCCGAGCCAAGGTGATCGATGCCGGGCCGCGATCCTTTGTGATTGAAGTGACCGGTGATGAGGGGAAGATTACTGCCATCTTGGATTTGCTCAAGCCGCTGGGTGTCAAGGAGATCGTGCGCACCGGAAAAGTCGCCGTTCAGCGTGGGCTTCAGACACTCTCAGCAACGACCGTGGACAATACATTGGAGCAGCAGCGAAAGGTGCGTCGGCTGCGCTAGGAGCATCCAGAGGCTCTCCGTCATGCCTGCAGACGAGACGAGAGAGCTCAGGAGGAAAAGACATAAGGAGTAAGTAGCATGAGCATGAATATTTATTATGACAACGATGCCGATCTGTCCCTGCTTTCGGGTAAGAAAATTGTCATTGTCGGATACGGCAGTCAGGGCCACGCCCACGCTCTCAACCTGCGTGACTCCGGGATGGATGTCCGGATTGGGCTGCGAAAAGACAGCGGCTCCTGGAAAAAGGCCGAGGAGGCCGGCTTTGTGGTCCAGGAGGTCGGAGCTGCCTCGGCTGACGCCGATATCATCATGATCCTGACGCCCGACGAGGTCGCCAGCGAGATGTATGCGTCTGATATTAAAGCCGGGCTCACCGCCGGGAAATACCTGGCTTGTGCGCACGGATTTAATATCCACTTCAAGAAAATTGTTCCGCCCGAAGCGGTGAACGTTTTCATGGTCGCCCCCAAAGGTCCCGGCCATCTCGTCCGGAGTGAATTTGAGAAGGGCCGGGGTGTGCCCTGCCTGATCGCGATTGCGCAAGACCCGTCCGGGGATACCAAGTCGGTGTCCATGGCCTACGCGTCGGCCATCGGCGGGGGACGCGCGGCGATCTTGGAGACCTCGTTCAAAGAAGAGACCGAGACCGATCTGTTTGGGGAACAGACCGTTCTGTGCGGCGGAGTGACCGAACTCATGCGGGCCGGTTTTGAGACCCTGGTCGATGCCGGATATGCGCCGGAGATGGCGTATTTTGAGTGCCTGCACGAAATGAAGCTGATCGTGGACCTCATCTACGAAGGCGGGATCACGAATATGCGCTACTCGATCAGCAATACGGCCGAGTTTGGAGATATGACCCGGGGTAAACGGGTCATTGGAGACGAAACCCGTGCAGCGATGAAGCATATCCTGGCTGATATTCAGTCTGGAAAATTCGCCGACGAATGGATGAATGAATATCGGTCTGGCTTGCCGCGCTTTAATGCCCTGCGCAAAGAGGGCGCGAGTCATAGGGCTGAAGTTGTCGGCGACAATCTACGCGGTATGATGCCCTGGCTCCAGCAGGATAGGCTGGTCGATAAGGCGAAAAATTAACTCGGGCCATGACGGGGCAGACACGCGGGGAGGGGAGCGTGGCCTCCTCTTTCTCTTTTCGCTTCCCCTGTTTTGATTATGCATTTTGCGCGTGAGGGATATCCCTGGATCTTCGGGTTTGGCTCACTCTCTCTCGTACTCGGTCTGCTCGGCTTTTCCTTCTCTGGCTGGATTCTCCTTGGGCTCACTCTCTTTATTGCCTTTTTCTTTCGTGATCCTGATCGCGAGATTCCTGACGATACCGACGCGATTGTCTCTCCTGCCGATGGACGCGTGGTAACGGTTGAGCCGCTGGCGCACGGTCAATACGCCTCGGAGCAATCTGCTGCTCGGGTCGGCATCTTCCTGTCTCCGCTCAACGTGCATGTCAACCGCGTACCGGTGACTGGACAGGTGACCCGGATTCACTATCAGCCAGGAAAATTTCGAGCCGCGTTTGCCGCCGATGCCGCCGAGGTCAACGAGCAGAATGCGGTCAGTATTCAGGATACACACGGCCGCCAGGTTGTCCTGGTCCAGATTGCTGGTATGCTGGCCCGGCGTATTGTCTGTCGTCTGACAGACGGAGACCAGGTCCAACGAGGCGACCGGTACGGCATGATCATGTTGGGCTCGCGGGTGGACGTGTATTGTCCGGCAGAGGCGGAGCTGAAAATAGCCGTCGGACAACGAGTAAAGGCTGGAGAGACGGTGATCGGCGAATACCGCACTCATACGAAAACGTAACAGGGAGCTTGCCCGTGGCTATGCAAACACGCGAAAAAGTCCGACGGCTGCCGACCCGTAAAAAAATACGTCCTCCCCTGCGCAAGGGCGTCTATCTGCTGCCCAATCTGTTTACAACGGGTGGACTGTTCTGCGGGTTTTACGCCAGCGTGACCACCCTGCAGGGAGAGTTCCGGGTTGCGGCAACGGCGATCCTGATTGCGCTGATCTTCGATTCTCTCGATGGCCGTATTGCCCGGATGACGAAAACCTCCAGCCGTTTTGGCGCGGAATACGATTCCCTGTCCGACCTGGTCGCCTTTGGTGTGGCTCCCGGTTTGTTGGCCTATCGCTGGGCATTGGAGCCGTGGGGCGCGTGGGGGTGGTTGGCGGCAGCATTATACGTGGTGTGTGGGGCCCTCCGCCTGGCTCGCTTTAATGTCCAAAGTGGAGTGGTGGATAAGGAGAGTTTTGTTGGTCTGCCGATCCCGGCTGCGGCGGCCGTCATTGCGACGACGATCTGGGTGTATGACTACCTGGGTGGTGAAGGGACGACAAGCAAGCACATCACCCTCCTCATGTTGGTGTATGTTCTGGCCGGTCTAATGATCACTACGATTCGCTATGCAAGCTTTAAGGGTCTGAATCTACGTGACCGTCAGCCCTTTGGCCTGCTGGTTGCGGGGATTATTCTCCTACAGCTAACCATCGCCGAGCCGCAGATCATGTTATTTGTCATTGCTGGAGTCTATGCGTTGTCCGGTCCGGTCGGTATGTTACTGCGTTTGCTGAAGAACAAACGCCCAGAGGAAGCCGGGCCTGACGTTGCCCTTGTCCAACCAAAACAGCTCCGTGAACCCCCTGAGCAGCAGCCCCGTTCACTTGACAATGAGAAAAAGGGTCCGGTATAAAGGAGAGTGTATGATCAACACGACTAACACGTTAGGTCTCCTACTCGGCCTCCTGCTTAGCATCCCGCCTGAGGGATCCGAGGGAGGTGTATAGGTCACACCAGACTCTTGGAGGCCACGGGCGGAAATTCTGATCCGTGGCCTCTTGTTTGAGAGGGCTGCGGGTATACTCGCAGCCCTTTTTTTATATGGACAACACGCAGGAGGACGTTATGGAACGCGAAGTTGTAAAGATTTTTGATACCACGCTACGCGACGGCGAGCAGTCGCCCGGCGCGACCATGAATATCGAAGAAAAGGTGATGGTCGCCGGACAGCTCGAAAAGCTCAATGTGGATGTGATTGAGGCCGGCTTTGCCGCGTCTTCAGAGGGCGACTTTGAATCGGTCCGGCGTGTGGCCGAACTCGTCTCAACGCCTATTGTCCTGAGTCTGTCGCGCACCAAGGAAGACGACATTCGGCGCTCCATTCAGGCCGTCGAGCAGGCCAAGCAGCCTGGGGTGCATATTTTCATCGCCACCTCCGACATCCATCTCAAACATAAACTCATGATGAGTCGTCAGGAGTGTATCGACGCCGCGGTCTGGGCGGTCGAGTATGCGAAAAAATACCTGGACTATATCGAGTTCTCGGCGGAAGACGCCTCTCGCACGGACCGTGACTTTCTGGCCCAGATTTTCGGTGAAGTCATTCGGGCCGGAGCCGTGACCATCAATGTCCCCGATACCACCGGCTATGCCATCCCGCATCAGTTCGGGGCTCTGTTTCAGTATCTGCAGGAAACGGTTCCCGGTGGTGGAGACGTGACGTGGAGTGCGCATTGCCACAACGATTTGGGCCTGGCCGTAGCGAACTCCTTGGCCGCCATTGAGAACGGCGCCCGCCAGGTGGAGTGCACGATTAACGGCATAGGCGAACGCGCCGGGAATACGTCCATGGAAGAAGTGGTCATGGCGCTCAGAACGCGAGAGGATGTGTTCGCCAATATCAAAACCCATGTCGTGACTGAGCAGATTTACCCCTCCAGTCAGCTCCTGTCTCAAATCACCGGCATTAGCGTTCCCATCAACAAGCCGGTGGTCGGCGATAACGCCTTTGCCCACGAGGCCGGTATTCACCAGGACGGCGTCCTGAAATACAAACTGACCTATGAGATCATGCAGCCTCAGACGATAGGCTTGGACAGCAATAGACTCGTGCTGGGGAAACACTCGGGCCGGCACGCCTTTATTGAGCGGCTGAAATTCCTGGGCATTGACTATACGGGAACCGATATGAATAAGGCATTTGTGCGTTTCAAAGCCTTGGCCGACAAGAAAAAGAGCGTCTACGACGAAGACCTGATCGCGATTGTGATGGAAGAAACGGCGCGCATCCCCGAGAAGTACGAGTTGCTGTATATGAATGTCACCTCATCCAGCATGGCGGTTCCACATGCCACCGTAAAGATGAAGGTGAACGGCGAGGAACTGATGGAAAACGCCTCTGGCGATGGCATGGTTGACGCCTGCTACAAGGCGATTGCGCAGATTGCCGAAATGGACCTCAAACTAGAGCGCTACTCAGTCAAATCCATCACCGGCGGGACGGATGCTCAGGGCGAGGTCTCGTGTCTCCTGCGCAAAAACGGAGCATCCGTGAACGGCCAGGGCTCCCACACCGACATTATTATGGCCAGCGCCTTGGCCTTCACCAATGCGCTCAATAAATTTGCTCAGATAGACCGCTATGGAGACCGGTCCGGCGTCCATCGCGAAGGGCCATAAGTCTCGTCTGCGTGACGACGGGTGAGTACAGGGGGCGGCCAGACGGTCGCCCCTATTTGCTTGTGCTCCCGTTTGTGATGGATTTGACCGACGAAAAGGAGAAAGCATGGCGCATAATATTGCAGTATTTAGCGGTGACGGCATTGGTCCCGAGGTCATGGGCGAGGCAATCAACGTTCTCAAGATCGCTGGCGCGCGATTTGGCATTGAGTTTTCTTTTGAGCCGGCTTTGGCGGGCGGCTGCTCGATTGACGAACACGGCGTGGCTCTGACGGATTCGGCTCTGCGAACGGCCAAAGAAAGCGATGCCGTCCTGCTGGGTGCCGTCGGGGGACCGAAATGGGACGACCCGAAAGCCTCGGTCCGACCCGAGCAAGCCATTCTCGGGCTGCGCAAAGAGCTGGAACTTTTTGCCAACTTGCGACCGGTTCAGGTCAACCGCCATCTGCTGCACGCCTCGACCCTGAAACCCGAAGTCCTGGCAGGCGTCGATCTCATGGTCGTCCGGGAGCTGACCGGGGGCGTCTATTATGGCCGGCCGAGCGAACGTCGGACCGGCGCGTCCGGACGGGAGGCGGTCGATACGATTTTCTATACCGAGGGCGAGGTCGAGCGACTCATGCGGGCCTCATTCGACCTGGCGCGTAAACGGCGCAAGAAGCTCACCTCGGTCGATAAGGCCAACATCATGGCCTCCTCACGCATGTGGCGCGAAGTCGCCAATGAAGTCGCCCAAGAGTATCCTGATGTCGAGTACGAAGACGTGTTGGTGGATGCCATGTCGATGCATCTGATCCGGCGACCCGCTGACTTTGACGTGATTGCCGCGGAAAATATGTTCGGCGACATCCTAACGGATGAGGCTTCCATGCTGGCCGGCTCCATGGGCCTGCTGCCGTCTGCGTCGCTCGGCGAAGGCAGCCGCGGTCTGTTTGAGCCCATTCATGGCACGGCGCCGGACATTGCGGGTCAGGACAAGGCCAACCCGCTGGCCATGATTCTGTCCACCGCGCTCATGCTGCGCCTCTCCTTTGGTCAAGACGAAGCCGCCCTGGCGATTGAAGAGGCGGTTGATCAGGTGCTGGGAAATGGTTACCGCACGCCAGATATTGCTCAGCCCGAGTGCCGCGTGGTTGGCTGCCAGGAGATGGGCCGGTTGGTGCGCGAACGGCTGGGCGGGGAAAGCTGAGGACTCAGAAGCGCCTGACGGCGAGATAGAGGCCTGCAGGGAAGGGACCCAGGTGCCGCTCATGGGGGTGGGTGCGAGCCGGTCCGATTACATGGACCTGACAATCAGCCAGGCAAGCCCACCGATCATAACAAAAGTCAAGACACCACCAATGATCGCAATAGTCTCGTAGCTCATGCTGTTTCCTCCAGTTTTGTAATAAGAGCTTCGATCCTTTTATGAGCGAGAAAGATCACAAACACAAATGCCCCCTCAAGCAGTAGCCCACTCACAAATAAGACTATCTTCACGCGACTGTCCAGGGTAAGGGTAAGGCCAACAAGCCCACTGGCATTAAGAAGCGTACCTGCCCACAGGAGACGCACCCAGTCCAGATAGTAGCGAATCCGCTCTTTTGTTCCCTCAACTGAAATACCCTTTCTCCTTTCTCTATACTCTCTTTATACCCGATTTTTCACACTCTCAAATCAGTTTGAGGAGGATGAGACAAGGGAAGGGGCAGTCCGCTACTTGGACAGCAGGTCGTACCAGTGAAACGCTACCACAACCAACGCGTGGGTAATCTGCCCTTGGCGAATGAGGTCAGGGATATCGGCAAGCGGGGCTAGCGTTACTTCGGTTTCCTCGGTCGTGTCAAAGTTCGGCTCGAAGCGTTTTTCGACGTTGCGGGCCAGAAAGCTGTGACAGCGGTTGCCCTGAATGGCCGGGTTGGGGTGAATCGCGCCCAGCGGAATAATGTCCTCTGAGTCGTAGCCGCTCTCTTCTTGCATTTCCCGCCGGGCGGCGTATAGCGGTGAAGGGTCTTCCTGGTCTACCATGCCGCCCGGAATTTCGAGCGTAAAGTCTTCCGTCCCGTGCCGATATTGGCGGATCAGCACAACGCGGTCATCGGCTGTCACGGGTATGATATTGACCCAATCGCCGCTGTCGAGCACGAAGAAGTCGTGTTCCTTGTTGGTCCGGGGCGAACGGGAGCGGTTCTTTTGCAGCGAAAAGATGCGACACGAATAGACGGTTTCAGAGTCGAGCCGCTGCCAGGACTTGAGCTTGCCAGAGTGTCCTTTATTTGAGAGCGAATCGGACATAACGCAACGCTAAAACAGCCTCCGGTATTCAATAGCCGGGCAGCGATCCATGACTACGGTGAGTCCTGCCGCGTGCGCCCGCTGTGCCGCAACAGGGTCAATGACGCCTAATTGTAGCCACAGTATGGACGCGCCTATGGCTATGGATTCCTCGGCAACCGGGCCGACGAACTGCGAGCGCCGGAACACGTCAACCATCTCTATGCGAGTCGGCACGGCGCGCAGACTCGGAAAACATTGCTCGCCCAGCACCTCCTGGCAGTGTGGGTTCACCGGGATAATGGTATGGCCCCTGGCCTTGAGCAGAGAGGCAATTTGATGGCTGTCACGACTCGGGTCAGGCGAACAGCCGACAACGGCAACCGTCCGCGGGGTTGCCAGAATATCCCGGATCGTGGTGTCGGCCGGATTGGTAAAGCCAGCCCCTGATGACGGATGCGACATGCTGGTCACGCGGCTCGTTGCAGGAGGTCGTCAAACGAATGCTCAAGACAGCGCTTGATTTCGACCATGCGCGCCCGAAATGCCTCTTCGCCCTGCATGGCTGGGTCCTCAATATCTCCCTGCTCGCCGGCAAACTCCTTGAGCGTAAAGGCCGCCTTGCCGTCTGCCTCGGGATAGGCGTCGAGCATGGATTTTTGCTCGTTCGTCATCGTCAGGATGAGATCGGCGTTGGCTATCAGCTCCCGATGCCGTTTGAGGTCGGTTGAAACGAACTCGTCGCGTTTAATCTGAATCCCGTGCTCCTGCAAGATGAAATAGGCGTCCAGGGAGGCGATCATGCCGTCCCTGGCGTAAATGGCTATGCCGCCGGATCGCACGTCAATATGCCGAACAGCGCGCTCCGCCAACATTTTTTCCAAGAGGACGTGGGCCATCACGCTTCGGCTGGTATTGGCGTGACACACAATCAGAATATTATAGGCAGATGGCTGGCTCACAAAAATGTCCGGGTTCTGAACGTCCTGGAATACCAAGAGAGACGGACCAGAAGGGCCGGGCCGGCCCTCCTCTTCTGGTACCGACTGTCTAAGGTCAGGGACTTAGTCCTGTTTGAGGGACTTGAAGATTGATCCCAGGTCTTCTTTGGCGGTATTGCCCTTGGCCAGTTCGACCTTGAGTTGCTCGCCCAACTCGGCCGCGTCCCACATGCCTTTTTTCTTGACGGTTCCGACAGAATGCCAGCCCTGCATCAGCCACACACAGCCTCCACCAACCCGAAACACTTCGCCGTGGACATCTGCCGCATCTTCACTCGCCAGCCAGGTGACCAACGGCGCAATATGGCCGGGATCAAAATAGTCATGCGCGCCTTCTTCTTCCGGCCCGGCCATCAGACCGGCAGTTTGCGGCGTCGCGTCCACGGTCATCCGCGTGCGCGCCAGCGGGGCGATGGCATTGCCGGTGACCCCATATTTCTGCATCTCGCGGTCAACGATAATGGCCATGGTGGCCAGCGCCGCTTTTGCCGGACCGTAGTTAGGTTGGCCAGGACTCCCAAGCAGACCGGCGTCCGAAGAGGTGTTAATCACGCGGCCATTCAAAAGATTGCCCTGTTTATGCTGCTCGCGCCAGTATTCGCAGGCGTGGCGGGCGCAGTTGAAAGAACCTTTCAAGTGGACGTTCAGGACCGCGTCCCACTCGTCTTCAGACATATTGAAGATCATCCGGTCACGCAGGATGCCGGCGTTGTTGACGAGAATGTTGAGCTTGCCAAAGGAATCGAGCGCACATTCGACAATACGTTTGGCACCTGCGAAGTCAGTAACGCTCTCAAAATTCGCCACGGCTTCCCCACCCGCAGCCTTAATTTCATCAACCACCTGTTGGGCCGGGCTGTCATCCGAGCCGGTGCCATCGAAGCTGCCGCCCAGGTCGTTGACCACAACCTTGGCTCCGTTTTTTGCGAGGAGCAAGGCTTCTTCCCGTCCGATTCCACGTCCGGCTCCTGTCACAATAGCGACTCTTCCATCGAGCAGCATAGATTCTTCTCCTTGTTTAGTTGATCTTATTTTCTCAGTAAACCAGAGCGTTTACGCCACCCTTGTCTGCCTGAGACACCTGGCTTTGTCAAGGAGTCGAGGCGTCCGGCAAAAGAAAAAGCCCTGGAGGACCGAGTCTTCCAGGGCTTTTGGGGCACGGCCGAATTTTCTGCGTTATGCGTCGTAATACAGCGCAAATTCGTAAGGGTGAGGCCGTAGGCGGAGTTCGTCAATCTCCTGGGTGCGTTTGTATTCGACCCATGTCTCTACCACATCTTGGGTAAACACATCACCCTTCAGCAGGAAATCATAATCTTTTTCCAAGGCGTCCAGTGCCTCCGGCAGTGAGCCGGGCACGGATGGGACATGGGCCAACTCCTCGGGGGTCAGGGCATAGATGTCTTTATCCAGCGGATCGCCCGGATTCAGCTTTCGCTCAACCCCGTCGAGCCCGGCCATCAGCATCGCTGAAAAGGCCAGATAGCCATTGCTGGTTGCATCCGGGAAGCGGACCTCAATGCGCTTCGCCTTGGGACTCATGGAATACATGGGAATACGCACTGCTGCCGAACGGTTGCGGGAAGAGTAGGCCAGGTTGACCGGCGCTTCAAATCCCGGAACCAGACGACGATAGGAATTGGCCGTTGGAGCGGCAAAGGCACAAATGGCCGGCGCGTGGGCCAGGATGCCGGCAATATAGTGCATGGCAAATTCGCTCATGCCGCCATAGCCATCACCGGCGAAGAGCGGGTTGCCGTCCTTCCAGACCGACTGGTGGGTATGCATACCCGAGCCGTTATCACCAAAGACTGGCTTGGGCATAAAGGTCGCGGTCTTCCCGTGCCGCTTGGCCACGTTTTTGACAATATATTTATACCATTGCAGCGCATCCGCCATTTGGACCAGCGGCAGGAAGCGTAGGTCGATCTCCGCCTGGCCGGCGGTGGCGACCTCGTGGTGGTGCTTCTCGACTCGAATCCCAACCCGCTCCATCATCTGCACCATCTCGGTGCGGATGTCCTGATACGAGTCGAGGGGCGATACCGGGAAGTAGCCCTCTTTGTGCCGGGGCTTATAGCCGAGATTGGGACCTTCTTCCCGGCCGGAGTTCCAGACGCCTTCAATCGAATTGACGTGATAATAGCCTTCATACGCATTCTGATCGAAACGGACTTCGTCGAGAATGAAAAATTCCGGCTCAGGCCCGAAATACGCCACTTCGCCGAACCCGCCGGACTGGACATAGGCTTCAGCCTTCTTGGCGATGCCGCGCGGGTCACGCGAGTAGGGCTCACGCGTGATCGGATCCACGATATTGCAGAGCAGGCTGAGCGTCGGCCGTTCGTAGAACGGATCCATGACCGCGGTGCTGGGGTCGGGCATGACCAGCATGTCCGAGGCGTTAATCGGCTGCCAGCCGCGAATCGAAGAGCCGTCAAAGCCGGACCCGTCCTCGAAGAGGTCTTCGTTATATTCACTCAAGGGTATGGTGAAATGTTGCCAGGTCCCGATCAGGTCCATGAACTTGAGATCGACTAACTCCGCGCCTTTCTCCTTTGCCAGAGCGATAGCTTCTTGTGGCGTCATAGTGATTCTTTTCCTCCTTACACTAGCAATAATGTTCCGTGCAGATGCTCGCGGGCGGCATTACAATGCGTCTTCCCCGCGTTCACCTGTCCGTATACGAATGACTTCTTCAACTGAATTGACGAAAATTTTTCCGTCTCCGATACGGCCTGTTTTAGCCGCCTCCTGGATGGTCTCGACGACCGTGGCCACCTGCTCCTCCCTGACGACGATTTCCAGCTTGACCTTGGGGAGAAAGTCAACCACATATTCGGCGCCCCGGTAGAGTTCGGTATGCCCCTTTTGGCGGCCAAAGCCCTTAACCTCGCTCACGGTGAGCCCAGATAAGCCGGCAGCATTCAGACCCTCTTTCACTTCGTCTAGCTTGAACGGCTTAATAATCGCTTCAACCTTTTTCAGTGTGCCCATATTACTACCCTCTCTAGGCCCTCTCTAAAATAAAATATGCAACATGTAAAGCGGACAGGCATACTGCGGAGGGCGTAATCCACCTTACGGCACTCTTATGGATATGAGCAAGACAAATGCCAGTCTGCACTGACCCCAGGAGCCGGAAATTCCTCAAGAAACAGCATGGATGCAGCAGGCCCATGCTGCCTAGTTCACAGGCAGCGCTCTTTTTTTAGGCAGGAGGAGACGATTTTCCTGACCGCAACTTTTTCTCCTCACCTTTCAACAACCGCCCGATATTCTCGTGATGACGGACAATGATCAACCCGGCGACCAATATGCCGGCAAGCAGAACCGGCCGCGGATAGGCGAAAAGGAAGATGAGGCCGGGGGTGAGCGCTGCGGCCACGAGAGAGGCCAGCGAGACAATGCGGAATACCGCAAACACTAGGGCAAAACCGAGCAGGGCCGTCAGGATGGCTGTTGGCGCGAGGCCCAAAAAAACGCCCAGCCCGGTGGCCACCCCCTTTCCGCCCGCAAAACGCAGAAAGACAGGAAAAAGGTGGCCCAGGGTTGCCATCACGGCGGCACTGGCCTGAACAATCTCGCTCAATCCCAGCCAGCGGATAATGAGAACGGGGAAGAGACCTTTGCCGACATCCCCTATCAGGGTCAGGAGGCCAGCCTTTTTCCCGGCCGTGCGTGCAACATTCGTGGCCCCCACGTTGCCGCTCCCCGCCTCCTGGATAGCAACCCCCTGTCGCTTTGCGATCAGCGCACCAGTTGGAATGGAGCCACACAGATAGGCGGCAACGCTGGAGAGGGTCAGAACGCCCAGGTCGAGATCTGACAGCATGAGCTATGAGTCTTCACCCATCGGCATACCCGATGGATGGGCACGGATTCCCGGAAAGTGGGATAGTCATGGTCGGGGTGACTGGATTTGAACCAGCGACCCCACGGTCCCGAACCGTGTGCTCTACCAGGCTGAGCCACACCCCGACACGCCGTACTACTCGCTTCCTAATAGCTCGGGCCGGGTTCCAGGGTCAAGTAGGGGAATTCTATATGGCATGGTGTTGGACGCCAGCCTGGCTCCTATTCCAGGGGGCACGACCAGAACTCTCCGACCTGTTGAAAGCCGTTATCCCTCAAAAAGGTGGGGGTAAGCGGCACGGTTGACTGGCCCGAACTCGGCAGCCAGACCACGCTGAGACACGCCCGCTTCTGGGCGCGCTCCTTTGCGAAATCGAGTAGCGCTTGCCCGACCTGCGCCGGCGCAGAAGGCAAGACCGCGATATCGATAATTGCCAGCCAACCCGCACGCTGGAGGCGACGGATATAGCTGACGAGAATCATACCCTGGAGCAGGCCGCCATGCTGGGCCACATAGAAGTCGAGTGCAGGGTCCCGAGCGAGCCGCCGCCAGTGACGAACTTCCGCCTTACGCCACTCCCCGCCGGAAGCATCTGGGAAGAGCATCGTCTGGCAGGCGCTGAGGTCCGTTCGTCTCCCGCGTCGGATGGTGAGCATGGCTTGTCTCCTACCACATATTGACATAAGCCAGGAATACCAGCTGCTTGCCGTCTGCCGGGTGAGTGGCCGTCCGATAACGAACAGACCCAGGTTGAAAGTCGCATGTCCTCGATTCCAATCTCGCTCACAATTGACAGGCTATCCTACGGTCCGGCGGGCATCGGACGGGTGAATGGCAAAGACGGTGGTAAGGTCGTCTTTGTCCCGCACACGGCCCCTGGGGATCGAGTGGACGTTGTCCTGACCGAAGAAAAAAAACGCTACGCCCACGGACAGCTCGTCGCTATACGACAAGCCACACCGGCCCGGCGGATGCCGCCGTGTCGTTATGTGCCGCGCTGCGGTGGTTGCCCGTGGCAGCATGTGACCTATGCGGAACAACTCAGGGCCAAGGAAGCACTGGTCCGCGAGCATCTGCGGCGTATTGGAGGCGTGGCGGACCCGCCCGTCCTGCCGATTCTTCCTAGCCCGCAGGAGTGGCGCTATCGCCATCGTATCCGCCTGCGGACCGAACCGTCGGCCCGGCTCGGCTTTTATCAGTCTCAGTCGCACGAGTTGGTCGAGCTCGAGGACTGTCTCATTGCCGGGGAGGGCAGTGCCACGCATTTGGCGCACGCCCGCGCCTGGCTGACCCGGTTGCGGACCACCGTCCGCCGGGTCGAGCTGATCACGAGCGATCCTGTCCGTGCTGCGACCGGAGGAGTGGTTCTGATAGGGAATGCAGAAGGTCGTTTTCAGACCGCTGATGAGGAAGCGTGTACGGCTTTTGTCGCCAGGCACGAGGATGTTGCCGGGTTGATACTCTTTGGCCGCGGCTGGCGCCGTGTGTGGGGCGAGACCCGTATTGTGCTGGACCTGGGCGTTGATGACCTGGTCCTGGAGGTGAAGCGGGGCGGGTTTACGCAGGTTAATCCCGCGGGCAACCGTGTGCTGATCGCGGCTCTTCTCCGATTGGGCAATTTTCATAAATCACAAAAAGTGATTGAATGCCATATGGGCGCGGGTAATCTGAGCTTGCCGATCGCCGGACGGGTCAGCACGCTCATCGGCATCGAACAGGACCCGCATGCGCTTGCCGACGCTCGGGAGAACGTGACCCGGACAGGGCTGGACAATGTGACCTCCATTCATGCCTCGGCCCGAGCCGGGCTCCAAACATTAGCCCAACGCAAAGTGGAGGCTGATATCCTGGTATTGGACCCGCCTCGGGCGGGAGCCGCCGACAGCCTCGACGATATCCCTCGACTCAAGATTCCAAAGATTGTCTACGTCTCGTGCGACCCTACGACACTCGCCCGTGATATGCACCGTCTCGGCCAGTTGGGATACCGGCTTGAGTGCCTCCAGCCCGTCGATCTTTTCCCCCATACCTACCACGTTGAAACAATCGCAATTGCTGTATTGACTTGATGAAAACAGCCTCCTATGCTTCGGGCAACATCCCCGTACCGCCCCCGGAAAAGCGCTTCGGTGGAGATAGAAGATGCCATCAAATACACAAGAAAAATCACACTCTTCAAAAGTCACGCTGATCCCTGCCAAAGGGGTCTCACAGACCATCAATTACCTGCTGGAAGATCGCGATGAGCTCGAATGGCTGGTGGCGATCGGACGCAATAAGCGCGGTGAGATTTTCTTTTATGATACCGGCGGCGATATCATCGAAGACCTCGGTAGTCTGGACTATCTCAAACAACGTCTGCTGCGCGCCCACTTCGGTGACGAGTGGGAATAAGGGCTGAGTGCGGACGCCCCCAGCTCCTGATGGCCCGACGAATCAGTCCACCCCCTCGTCTTCAATCGGCTGACCGGCCAGAATCCGGTCTCCGTCTATGGTGAGCGGAACGCGGACTAAAAACTTTCCGCACGGCGGACCAAAAATACACTCTCCGGTATTCGGCTCAAAAGCGGCCCCGTGCGTGGCGCACAGGATATAGCGGCCGTCTTCGGTCAAGAACTGGTTATCGATCCAGTCCATGGTCATGGGCACGTGCGCACAGCGGTTGATGTACGCAAAGTACTGGCCGTCATAGTGCACCAGAAAACACTCGGTTTCCCGTCCCTCGACTGACAGCATGAATTTTTTGGTCTCTCCCGGCTCGATCTCACCCAGCCGGGCGACCGCGACGGAAGCGGATGTTTCAGACGGTGGCACGCGTCCCTCCTGTAGTATCCGGGTGCATTTCGACATAGTCTAGCATTGAGACATGAAGAGAGAAATCGGCCCGCAGATGGGTCTGCCCAGTGCCATAAAAGACGGGAGACTCTGGAGGCCGGTGGGCTGCATGCTCGCCGCCGGCTACGTGCTGACGATCGGCTTCGGCTGGGCTGATGAAGGCGTTCCGGTGCCTCCGCTCGACAGCGGTCTTATTGTCTTGCTACATCCCGTGTGTGTGCATTTTGCCATTGCCCTGGTTGTCTTTGGCGTGCTTCTTGACTGTGGTGGAAGCCTTGGCGGACGGCGAGACTGGCAGCAGGCCGGTAAAATCGGTTTCCTCGCCGGTGTTGGTGCGGTGGGCCTGGCTGTCCTGAGTGGCTGGATCGAACAGCAGCTCCCACAGCCCGGCAGTGTTTTTGATCCCCAAGTCGGGGAACTGCTCTTCTACCACGAATACGGCGGGTATGTGCTGCTCGGATTTTTTATCGTCCTGCTTGTGGCGCGGTTGCAAATTCGTGAGCAATTGCCGTTCCTGTATATCATCCTGGCCGGCATGGGATTGATCGGCCTAACGATCCAGGGGTATTGGGGCGGAGAAATGGTCTATCGCTACGGGGCCGGTGTACGAGCGGTTCAGGTGCTGAGTGGTGCGGCACAACCGACGCTATCGGAAAACATGAGAACGCCCGAGGCTGATGAGAGTCTAGAGCAGGATTAATCCCGGTTGTGAAAGATTGTACCGCTAAGGTTGCGAGAAGTGTCTGCCGCGCCATCAGGCCAGTTGTGGAAGGTGGTACCGCCAAGGTTTTGAGAGGCGCCTGCCGCGCCGTCGGACCAGGTGTGGAAGGTCGTATCGCCAAGGTTTCGGGAGATGCCTGCTGAGCCGTCGGACCAATTGTGAAAGGTGGTACCGCCAAGGTCTCGAGAGAGGCCTACCGAGCCGTCGGACCAATTGTGAAAGGTGGTATCGCCAAGGTTTCGGGATGTACCTGCTGAGCCGTCGGACCAATTGTGGAAGGTCGTATCGCCAAAGTTTTGAGAGGTGCCTGTCGAGCCATCAGAGCATGAATGGAAGGTCGTTCCCCCAATGTTCTGGGAAAGACAGGCTGCCTCAACGTCTCCACGCAGACCGAAGCCGATAAAGCAGACAAATGCAAATGCGGTAAGAGGGCGTATTTGCATTTGTTCAGTACGCTATTCGGCCGTTTCTTCGCCCTTAAAGCCGGCTGCGGTGTGGGTGCCGTCGCAGAATGGCTTGTTTGCCGACTGACCACAACGACACAGATAAATGGCGTCGTCCTCAGTCGTATACGGGTTGCGCTTCTGGTCCGTGACGGTGACGGCACCTTTAACCTCGTACGGCCCGTTTTTGAGCACTCGAATCTTGACCTCGTCCATACAGTGTCCTCCCTCCGGAATATGGCGTTCCCTCTCGCTCGAACGGAAAGGATTATCGCACACTGCTATGGGTGTGGCAATGCGACACGGACTTCAATCCGCCTCATCGGGCGACTCGTCCGGCCCTGGTGGCGGAAGAGGCTCCCTGGGCAGGGCGAAGGGGGTCAGGTCCAGCGAGGGCTGGTCTGTTGTGATCAGTTCGTAAATCAACTTGCCGGTAATGGGGGCCAGGACAATGCCGTTGCGATGGTGACCGGTGGCCAGGACAACATTGTCGATGCCGGGCGCCCGGCACAGAATGGGCCGACGCGTCGGTGAATAGGGCCGTAACCCGGCCCAAAACCGGCTGAGCGGGGCCTTGCTGATCCCTGGCACAAGCGCTTCTGAGCGGTCAATAAAAGCCTGAATCGTATCCAGCGTCACGTCCTTTGTATGCCCGACATACTCGACGCTTGAGCCAATAATGACCTCGCCGTTTTTGCGCGGGACCAGATAATGTTCGTCACACGAGATCACGTGGCTGAGCTGAGTCGCGCGAACGGCCAGCATCTGACCTTTGGCCGGCTCGACGGGAATCGCGATACCAAACAGGTCTCCGACCTGACGCGACCAAGAGCCCGTCGCAATCACCACCGTCCCGGCCTCAACCCAGTCTTCGCCGATGCGAACAGACTGGACGCGCCCTTGTGTCAGGCGGACCTCGGTCACCGTCGTGCCCGTTCTCAGTTGCGCGCCGCAGTGTTCCGCCGCCCGCGCCCAGGCTGCGGCCAGCTTGCCGTTATGCAGATGGTGATCGCCCGAAAAATGGACGGCCCCACGCAGGTTTGGGGTCAAGGCCGGTTCGGCTTGCCGGACCGCCTCGGCTGACAGCCAGGTGACAGGATGGCCCTGTTCTTGTCTGAGCTCATATAGCTTACGGTATTTTTTTTCGTCTGCATCGTTGCGGATAAGACACAAAACGCCGACGGTTTGATATTCAACGTCGATGCCGGTTGCCTGCTGAATCTCCTGAATCAGTGCTGGGTAGAGCGTTTGGCTGGCCTTCTTGAGCTGATACATCGGGCCGCGCTTCGAGCGCCCGCTGGAAACGGCCAAAATCCCGGCCGCGGCAGCAGACGCTTCCCGGCCCGGCTGTTGTTTATCGACCAGGATGGTCTTGTATTGGTGTCGGGCAAAGGTGTGGGCAATGGAGCTGCCGATCACGCCCGCCCCAAGAACGACGACATCTGCGCTTGTCATGGCCCGCCATTGTAATGATCACCAGCGGAAAAGAAAGAGCAAGCGGCTCGCCTGAGGCTTACTCCTGCCGAAAGGCCGGAGCGCGTCCGTTCAGCAGACTGCCGAGCTCTGCGGCCGGAAAACGCAGCCCGAGATAAAACGACCCAAACAGCCCATACGCGGCGCTGGCCTCGTCAAAGCGCATCTCATAGACGAGTTTTTTGAACACCAGGGGATCGTCGGCAAAAAGGTCAACGCCCCACTCCCAGTCGTCGAAGCCAATTGAGCCCGAGATAATCTGGGTCACCTGGCCGGCATAGCGACGGCCGATCATGCCGTGGGCGCGCATCATCTGCTGCCGGGTAGAGATGGAAAGCTGATACCAGTTTTTGTCCTCGCCGCGTTTCTTGTCCATCGGATAGAAGCTGAGATAGCGGCGGGCCGGAATGGACGGCCAGACCCGACCGGCCATGGCTTCGCGTTTTTGAGCAAGCTCTTTCTCTACGGCTGCGCGCCATTCGGCCGTGTCCGGATGGAGACCCTGTTCGGCCAGGCTGCGGTATAAGTGGATTGAGGCTTCATACAGGCCGAGCTCGACCACCGAGACATACGAGGTCGTGGGCTCCAGAAAATCGCTCAGCCCGAGCCTTGCGACCTGCAACTCTGCCTCGTTCACGGCATCAAAGGTCGGTCGAAAGTGGACAAGCATGAGGTCGCCCTTATGACCCAAGAGGGAAAAGAGTCCGGTTTGTGCGGAGCCTTCCGCTTCCATTGCCGTGAAGGCTTGTACTGCGTCGTCCAGAATCTCGTTTTGGGTCCTGGCAGATACGGCCTTCCAGTCCGCCCAGCGTACCCGAAACATCTGGTGGAGTATGGCCGAGCCTTCAAGGGCGAGTGGTACGGGGGGGATGGCTGTGGGTTGCTCTTCCATTTTTCTATAACTCCCTGATGAGAATTACCGTCGGATAAACGGCGCTGCGGCCTGGGTTGTTGTGTTGGCGATAAAAGGGCCGCGCCGAATCGAGTGGCCGGGAGTCCTGTGGGTGATGGACGGCCCGGACGGACGAATCGAGGGATTGCGACGCTGAATCGTATGCGGCGGGCGGTAAACCTCTCGCTCTCTGCGTTCCTGACGAGGGAAGCGACGGAGCCGCCTGTGCGGACGATAAGGTCGCAGGGCATGCACGACCGCTGGCGTTTCAACGTAATAGGGCTCGCGGATAACTTCGATAATACGCGGTGGTTGTTCGACAACGACAACGGCGGGCGCTGTTTGGACGATGGGTTCGGGTGGCGGTGGCGGCGGAAGAAAGTCAACCGCGGCCTGACGGACAATCGCTTCGGCCCCATCAGCGGAGAGCGCCAGACGCTGGGTTGTTGCCGCCCGCCGAACCGCCGCTACCAGTTGCTCTATACTGTCCGGGTCGAGGGCGTGGTTTACCTGCCAGCCTCCCGCAGGCTGGATGCCGACTCCGTTCAGCGGGCCTAAGGCGTCGATGCTGCCGTCTTTGATCAGACCAAAATCCAGGGCGATTTTTTGGGCAAAGGCTCCCTGGCTGCGTGCGGAATACGTGTGGCTCGGGGTGATGAGGGCTGGTGATGAGGCAACGTCCGAAGAGGAAGAGCGATAGATTTGGACCTGCTCCTGGTAGGTTTCAGGAATCTCGACGCTTTCATCCACAAAGTGAATCACCCCCCGAGCGTCGGTCCAACGATAGAGGTCGGCTCGTGCCTCAGCCGGGCAGCCAAAACCGCCCAGATACAGGAGGCCGGCCAAATACGTTGGCCAGAGAAATGGACGTGAGTGCATGGCCTGTCATTATAGTCGAGCGAAACCAGAAACCAAGCCGCTCTTGACCAAGCGCAAGTCACACTACAGAGTGAGACGGAGAACACCAGGCTGTATCCCTGAGCACGGATGTGTATTGCTATGGACGAACTCATTCAAAAAGCCGATATCCTGTTGGAAGCCTTGCCGTTTATTCGTCGTTTTTCCGGTAAGACGATTGTTATCAAATATGGCGGGCACGCCATGCAGGACGCGGACCTCAAGCAACACTTTGCCGAGGACATCGTCCTCCTTAAATACGTGGGTATGAAGCCGGTTATCGTCCACGGCGGTGGCCCGCAGATCGGACAGTTGCTCAAGCGCCTGGATATTCCCTCGCACTTTGTGCGTGGTATGCGCGTGACCAATGCCCCGACCATGGAAGTGGTCGAGATGGTGCTCAACCGGGTTAATAAGGAGATTGTGACCCTCATCAATGGGCAGGGGAATCCCGCGGTGGGGATTACCGGCAAAGATGGCGAGTTGGTCGTGGCGCGTAAAATGCTGGTCGATGCGGAGGAAAACGGGCGGACCGTGCAGGATATTGGGTGTGTGGGAGAGATTATAGGCGTGAACCCGCGGGTGATTCACGCCTTGACTGCACAAGACTTCATCCCGGTCATCGCCCCGATTGGGATTGGCTTGGCCGGTGAGACGTATAATATCAACGCCGATCTGGTTGCCGGAAAAATAGCTGAAGCCCTCCAGGCCGAAAAGTTCATTCTCCTGACCGATGTCGCTGGGATTAAGGATAAAGACGATAACCTCCTGCCGACGTTGACCGCAGCCGAGGCGGAAGTGCTCATCGAAGAGGGCGTCATTCATGCCGGGATGATTCCCAAGGTCGAGTGCTGTATTGCCGCCCTGCACGGTGGGGCGCAAAAGGCGCATATCCTTGACGGCCGGGTACGCCACGCCATCCTGCTGGAGATTCTGACCAAAACCGGTATTGGGACTGAAGTGGTCCGGCGCGCGGCGTAACGCTTTTTCGTGCGCTCTTGGCAAAAGCTCTTGGCAAAAGCTCTTGGCAAAAACAGGGGGCAGGTGTATAGGGGTGAACTTCCGCCAGAAGCGCGAGAGGTGCCGGCGCGCGGTAACTGTGAAAGTGTGGTTTTTTGACAGAGCAGCCAGGGGGAAAAGAATATGAACAGCCAGGAAATCGTTGACCTGAACAATCAATATCTGTGTTCCACCTATGCCCGTTTTCCGGTTGCCTTTGTCCGGGGTGAAGGCTGTCGCCTGTGGGACGCGGAGGGGAAGTCCTATTTGGATTTTTTTGCCAGCCTGGCGGTGATGAACCTGGGGCAATGTCACCCCGCGGTGGTCAAAGCTGTGCAGGAACAGGTTGCGACGCTCACGCATATTTCCAATCTGCATTATATTATTCCGCAGGCACGTCTGGCCGAACTGCTGTGTACGCATTCGTTTGCCGATAAGGTGTTCTTTTGCAACAGCGGGGCCGAGGCCAACGAAGCCTCGATTAAACTGGCGCGCAAATATGGGGTGGATAAGCGTGAGGGGCGCTATGAGATTCTCTCCACGCTGGGTTCGTTCCACGGTCGGACCATGGCCACGATTGCCGCCACCGGTCAGGAAAAAGTCCGCCAGGGGTTCGGACCGGTTCTGGAGGGTTTCCGCTATGTGCCGTTTGGGGACTTGGCGGCCATGGAAGAGGCGCTATCAGATAAGACCGTCGCGATTCTGGTCGAGCCGATTCAGGGCGAAGGCGGGGTGGTCGTACCGCCCGACGGCTACCTCAGAGGATTGCGCGAGTTGTGCGACCGCAACGGACTGCTGCTCATTTTCGACGAAGTGCAAGTCGGTATCGGTCGGACGGGCAAACTTTTCGCCCATGAACACGCAGGGGTGACTCCGGATATTATGCCGCTCGCCAAGGCGCTGGGCGGGGGTGTGCCGATTGGGGCCATGCTGACAACAGCCGAGGTGGCGGAAAGCCTCAGCCTCGGTACGCACGGCTCAACGTTTGGCGGCAATGCGATTGCCTGTGCAGCCGGTATTGCGGTGGTTGAAACCCTGCTCAACGAGGGCGTGCTCGACAATTGTGCCGAGATGGGAGCCTATTTCCTGAGTCGGCTTCAGGCGCTGAAAGAAAAGTTTTCCTTTATTACCGATGTGCGCGGAAAAGGGCTGATTCTGGGAGCTGAACTCGACCGTGAAGGCGGAAAAATTGCGGACACCTGCCTGACCGAAGGGGTGATGATCAATTGCGCCGCGGGAAAAGTGCTGCGCTTCATCCCACCGTTGATTATTACCAAGGATGAGATCGACGAGGGCCTGGACATCCTTGAAAAAGTACTGGCCCAACAATGAAACGCGACCTGATCAGCATCAGCGATTTGACCCAGGACGAGGTCGAGACGCTCTTTGCGCTGGCGCAGCGGCTCAAGGCTGACCGCCAAAAGGGCTGGCCGCATCCGATCCTGGCAGGCAAAACGCTGGCGATGATTTTTGAGAAGCCCAGCTTGCGTACCCGGGTGACGTTCGAGGCCGGCATGGACCAACTGGGCGGGTATGCGATTTATCTCTCACCCCAGGATATCGGTCTGGGTACACGGGAAACCGTTCCCGATGTTGCCAAGAACCTTTCTCGCTGGGTTGATCTCATTATGGCCAGAACCTTCTCACATCAGGTGCTGACCGAATTCGCCCAGGCCGCGACGATTCCGGTCATCAACGGCTTGTCCGATCTGCTTCATCCCTGCCAGGTCCTGGCCGACTGTTTGACCCTGATCGAACACCGGGGCGCTCTTGAGGGCCTGAAAATCGCCTTTGTCGGTGATGGCAATAACGTGGTGCACTCCTGGTTACACGCCGCGGTGAAACTGCCGTTTCGTTTCGTGCTGGCCTGTCCACCCGGATATGAGCCGGACCGGGCCGTCCTGGAGCAGACGCGCCAAGCCGACGCGCGGGTGACGGTCACCCATACCGTAGCCGAGGCCGTGCGTGAGGCTGACGCGGTCTATACCGATGTGTGGACAAGCATGGGCCAGGAGGAGGAAGGGGCGGTCCGCCGCCAGGCGTTCGCTGACTATCAGGTCAATGCCGAGGTGATGAGCCTGACAAAACCGGACGCCCTGGTCATGCACTGTCTGCCCGCTCATCGGGGAGAGGAGATCACGGCGGACGTGCTGGACGGCCCACAGTCGGTCGTTTTTGACCAATCCGAGAACCGTCTGCATATCCAAAAGGCCATTATGGTCTGGCTGCTCCAAGGGTAGTCGGCGCTGAGCCGTCTGGATTGAAAGGAAATCGCTTGTGGTAGATGTGAAAAAAGTCGTGCTTGCCTATAGTGGCGGACTCGATACCTCGGTCATTCTGCGCTGGCTGATTGATACCTATGGCTGCGAGGTGGTCGCCTTTTGCGCCGACCTTGGCCAGGGGGAGGAACTCGAACCCGTCGAAGAAAAAGCCAAGGCGGTCGGGGCCAGTACGATCTATATCGAAGACCTGCGCGAGGAGTTCGTGCGTGAGTATGTGTTTCCCATGCTGCGCGCCAACACGTCTTACGAGGACGGTTATCTGCTGGGGACGTCCATCGCCCGGCCGTTGATCGCCAAGCGCCAGATTGAAATCGCTCGCCAGGAAGGTGCAGATGCGGTGTCGCACGGCGCGACAGGAAAAGGCAACGACCAGGTTCGCTTTGAGCTGACCTATTATGCCCTGGAGCCGCATATCACCGTGATTGCGCCCTGGCGGGAATGGGATATGCAGGGCCGAGCCGACCTCATCGCCTATGCCGAAGAACGTCAGATTCCCATTCCGGTCAGCCGGGAGAAGCCCTACAGCACGGACCGCAACCTGCTGCACCTGAGTTTTGAGGGCGGCATCCTGGAGGATCCCTGGCGGGAACCGTATGAAGATATGTTCGTGCTGTCGGTCTCACCGGAGAACGCCCCCGACCAGCCGGAATATATTGAAGTCGATTTTGTGGCCGGCGATCCCACGACGATTAACGGTCAAGCGCTGTCTCCGGCCCGCCTGCTGGCCAAAGCCAACGAGCTGGGCGGAAAACACGGTGTTGGGCGATGTGACCTGGTCGAGAATCGCTACGTGGGTATGAAGGCGCGGGGTGTGTATGAGACGCCCGGCGGCACGATTCTGCATGCGGCGCACCGGGCGCTGGAGACGCTGACCCTGGACCGCGAAGTCGTGCATCTGCGCGACTCGCTGATCCCGCGCTACGCGGAGATGATCTATTATGGTTATTGGTTTGCGCCTGAACGTGAGATGCTCCAGGCCGCTATTGATGAGTCGCAGAAAAACGTCACCGGCACAGTCCGGCTCAAGCTGTATAAAGGCAATGTGATGGTCGTGGGTCGCAAATCTGATCGCACCCTGTACAGTCCCGAGGTCGCCTCTTTTGACGAGAGCGGCGAGTATCAACAGGCAGACGCGGAAGGATTCATCCGCCTCAATTCCCTGCGTTTGCGTATACGTAGGCTGGCCCAGAAGTAGGGACGAACGTCTCCCGAGGGGCAAGAATCGACGGGATGGTGTCAGCCGCGCGTTCTCGCCCAGTATGTCTCGATGAAATCAAAAAGCACAAAAGCCTGGGCTGGACGATTTGCTGCCGCGGCCGACCCGCGAATGGAAGCCTTCACGTCTTCGCTGGCCTTTGATCGACGCCTGGCCCGTTACGACGTCCAGGGCAGTGTGGCCCACTGTCGGATGCTGGTCAAACAGAAGCTGCTGAGTCGAGCCGAGGGACAGAAAATTCTGACCGGGCTCAAAAATATCGAGCGTGAGTTGGAGCGGGACCGTTTTCCCTTCCTGCCGTCGGACGAGGATATTCATATGGCCATCGAGCGGCGGCTCACGGAGAAAATCGGCCCGCTCGGCGGCAAGCTGCATACGGCCCGAAGCCGTAACGATCAGGTCCTGCTGGATGTGCGCCTCTTTGTGCGCGATGAGATCGCGGCGATTCACAAACTCCTCACCCGTTTGCAGAAACGGCTGGCCAGAGTGGCCAAGCGCCACCGGGCCGTTGTCCTGCCCGGCTATACCCATCTCCAGCGTGCCCAGCCCGTGCTGCTGGCCCATCATCTACTCGCCTACCACGAGATGTTCAGCCGTGATGCCGAACGCTTGCAGCAGTGCGGCGAGCGGGTGAATGTTCTGCCCCTGGGGGCCGGGGCGCTGGCCGGCACCACGCTGCCGATTGATCGCGCCTATGTTGCGCGCTTGCTCGGTTTTGCTCGGGTGAGTGAAAACAGCCTGGATACGGTGGCCGACCGGGATTTTGTGGTCGAGTTTCTGTCCAGCGGAGCGATCCTGGGGATGCATCTCAGCCGTTTGTCCGAAGATCTCGTACTGTGGTCGAGCAGTGAATTCGGCTTTATTGATTTGCCGGAGGCCTTTTCGACCGGCAGTTCCATGATGCCCCAAAAAAAGAACCCCGACGTCCCGGAAATTATCCGCGGCAAGACAGGCCGCCTGTACGGGAACCTGTTCGCCCTGTTGACCGTGCTCAAGGGCTTGCCGCTGACCTATAATCGCGACCTGCAAGAAGATAAGGAGCCGCTGTTTGATACGGTAGACACGCTCAAGGGCATTCTGACCGTTCTTGAGCCCATGCTGGGGCAGTTGCGTTTTCGTACCGAGCGACTGACCGAGGCGGCGCTGGGCGGATTCATGCTGGCCACCGATGTTGCCGACTATCTGGTTGAGAAGAAGCTGCCGTTTCGCCAGGCCCATAGCGTTGTCGGTGCGGTGGTCCAGTGGTGTGTGGCTGAGGGAAAAGAACTCCACCAGTTGACGCTTCAGGACTGGCGGCAATTTTCCCCCCTGTTCGAGGCCGACCTGCTGCCCCGCTTGAGCCTGGAAGCCGCGGTCGAGCGGCGTCAGTCCTATGGCGGGACTGCGCAAAAAAATGTTGAGCGTCAGCTTCGCTCGGCAGGAGTCTGATCGTGCTGAGGCAATACGTTCTCGCCTGCCTGCTTGGAGTTGGTGCGTTGCTCCTGCTATCCGCCTGCGGGCATAAAACCGATATTCGTCCCCCCTCGCTCGTTGCGCCCGAAGCGATTGGTGATTTAGCCTTGACCATAGAAGAGCGGGGGGTCACGCTGCGCTGGGGGCGCCCCCAGCGCTACGCCGATGGCAGCCAGATGGACGACCTGGGCGGCTTTGTGGTACTACGGGCGCAACGAGACGGGGCAGACAGACAGCCCTTTACCCGGCTGGCACTGATTCCGGTAGAAGACCGTGACCGCTTCCAACAAGAGAAAAAGTTCAGCTATACGGACGAGCCGCTGACGGCTGGAACCCTGTACCGCTACCGCGTCCTGGCCGTTACTTTGGACGGCTATCTGGGTAATGTCTCGAATACGGTTGAGCTGGTCTGGCAGGAGCAGGCCGGAGGGGGCAAAGGGTAAACGTATTCTCCAATAGATATGAGATGCTGAACACGTTTACCCTTTCTAGCCGGTAGGCAGTCAGTGGAAGGTAGTACGCATGAAGCTTCCGTTTACCAAGATGCACGGCATCAGCAACGACTATATCTACGTCAACGCGTTTGACACTCCGCTTCCCGATCCCGTCAGGGTCGCCCGGCAGGTGAGTCAGCGCCGGACGGGTATAGGTGGAGATGGGCTTATTTTGATCTGCCCGTCGGAGACGGCCCATGCCCGCATGGAGATGTATAACGCGGACGGCAGTCGCGGGGAGATGTGCGGCAACGGGATCCGCTGCGTCGGGAAGTATCTCTACGACCACGGCATTACGACCGACAATCCGCTCCGAGTGGACACCGACGCCGGGCTGAAGGTGCTCTTTCTCGAAGTTGAAGAGGGCAGAGTGGCCCGCGTGACGGTGGATATGGGTGAGCCCATCCTGGACGGGCCGCGGATTCCTGTTGCCGCCCAAGGCCACATTGTGAACCAGCCGCTGCACGTTGACGGGCACGCGTATGCCGTGACCTGTGTTTCCATGGGCAATCCGCACTGTGTCACTTTTGTCGATGATGTTGAGGCCATAGAGCTGGGAAAAATCGGTCCCCAGTTTGAAAGCCACGCCTTCTTCCCGAACCGGGTCAACACCGAATTCATTCAGGTGGTCAGTCCGTCCGAACTCAATATGCGAGTGTGGGAACGCGGCTCCGGGGAAACCTGGGCGTGTGGCACGGGAGCCTGTGGGGCGGCCGTGGCTGCGGTCCTGAACGAGAAATCGGAGCGCCGGGTCATCGTCCACCTGCGTGGTGGCGACCTGGAAATAGAATGGCGCGTCGAAGATAACCACGTCTATATGACCGGCGCGGCGGAAGAAGTCTTTGAAGGAATTGTCGAAGTCGAGTAGGATGGGTGTTCTTCTCTCGCCGCGAAAGGGAACAGGAGGACAGCATGTTTTCAGGATCACTGGTTGCGCTAGTTACGCCGTTCAAGAACAATGCCGTCGATGAGCAACGGCTGGCGGACCTGGTTGAATGGCATATTAAAAGCGGGACGCAAGGGATCGTTCCGTGTGGGACAACGGGTGAGTCTGCGACGCTCTCTCACCAGGAACACACGCAGGTGGTCAAACTGGTTGTCGAGGCCGCCAGGAAGCGTATTCCCGTAGTGGCCGGGACGGGATCGAACTCAACCGCGGAAGCCATCCAGATGACGTGCGAGGCCCAAGAGATCGGGGCCGACGGCGCGCTCATGATCTCACCGTATTATAACCGGCCGCCGCAAGAAGGCATTTACCAGCACTACAGAGCGGTGGCCGAGGCAGCTCAGGACTTCCCCATCGTCTTTTACAATATCCCGAGCCGAACGGGCTCGAATATCCTGCCCGAGACCATGGCCCGTCTGTCCCAGATCGGGAACATTGTTGGCGTCAAGGAAGCCTCCGGCTCGGTCGATCAGGTGATCGACATCCGGCTCGCCTGCGGTGACAACTTGGCCATCTTGTCGGGCGAAGATACGCTGACGTTTTCCATGATGGCGCTGGGCGGCGCCGGCGTTATCAGCACCGCAGCCAATGTTGCGCCCAAGGCCATGGCCGAGCTGGCAAACGCCGGGCTGAACAGGGAGTGGGACAAAGCGTCCGCCCTGCAACTCCGCCTCGTCCCGCTCATCCGTGCCCTGTTTATCGAGACCAATCCGATTCCGGCCAAGACCGCCCTGGCGCTGATGGGTATGTGTGAAGCCGAGTTGCGCCAGCCACTGGCCCCCATGGCCGAGACCAATAAGGAAAAGCTGAAAGCCACGCTCAAGAAGTACGAGCTGATTTAGTTTTATCCTCTCTCTGAGGTGTGCGGCGCATTAGATGGGCCCCCTAGGGCCACTCATCTGGCCCCTCTCCCTCAAGGGGAGAGGGCAGCCGATCCTTGGGGCGGCCCCCGTTCGGGCTGAGCGTAGCCCCAGAGGGGCGAAGTCGAAGCGTGCGCCCGCCGGTTCGACACCGGGCAGGCGAATTGGTATCACACGTCTATGGGAGATGTGACGCTGTAGGGGCAATTCATGAATTGCCCCTACGGAGAGGGGAAGAGACATGGGAACGAATATCGTCATCTGTGGTGCGGCCGGGCGCATGGGAAAAATGCTGGTGCGTCTCATTCACGAACATCCTGATGCTCAGCTCGTTGGCGCAATCGAAGCGGCGGGTCATCCTGCCCTTGGCTCGGACGCTGGCGAAACCGCCGGCATCGGATCACTCGGGGTGCCGGTGACGAGTGATTATGCGGCGGTGGCTGGCCCGGATACTGTTACCCTGGACTTTACCCTGGCCGATGCGGCAATGGACCATCTGCGGACGGCGGTCGCCAGCGGAGCTGGCATAGCCATTGGCACGACCGGTCTGTCGGCTGAGCAACGGACCGAGGCGGAACGTATCGCTCCTCAGAGCCGGGTCCTGATTGCCCCCAATATGAGTGTTGGGGTGAATATCTTAATGAAAGTCGTCGAGGACGTGGCAAAGATCGTGGGTCCAGACTTCGATCCTGAAGTAGTGGAAATGCACCATCGCTTCAAAATTGACGCACCCAGCGGAACCGCGCTCGCTCTGGGCCGGATTATTGCCGAGGCCCAGGGCAAGGATTTCGATCAGAGTGCGAAGTATGGCCGTCAAGGTATTACGGGGCAGCGAACAGACGAAGAAATCGGCATGATGACCTTGCGCGGCGGCGATACCGTGGGCGAGCACACCGTCCATTTTGCCGGCTTTGGCGAACGCTTGGAGCTCACCCATCGCGCCTTGAATCGTGAGTGTTTGGCTCGCGGCGCGGTTCGGGCCGCCCTGTGGCTGGCGGATAAGCCCAACGGGCTGTATTCGATGAAAGACGTGCTGGGGCTGTAAGGCGGGCAACCCACCCCTCCCTGGAGGGGACTTTTTGTTCAAAGCCGCTCGCCGTCGTCCCTACCTCCGTTTCACCACTTCCCGCGTCGGGTTGGGAACTGCTGGGCCTCGGCGAGGCGCTGAAGAAACGTTGCGCGGGGAATTTCATACGCCCCGAGCCGTTGCAGATGCGGATTGGCGATCTGACAGTCGATCAATTGAAACTGCCATTGGTGGAGCTGCTGCGTTAAGCGGCAGAAGGCGACTTTTGAGGCATTGGCCACGCGTTTGAACATGGACTCGCCGAAGAACGCGCGGCCCAAACTCACCCCGTAAATCCCCCCGACAAGCTCACCGTCGTCCCAGGCCTCAGCCGAATGGGCAAAGCCGGCTTCATGCAGGGCACAGTAGGCGGTCAGCATATCGGGCGTAATCCAGGTGCCTTCCCCGTTCCGCAGCCGGGTTTCCGCGCAGGCGTAGACCACCTCTTCAAAGGCCCGGTCGAACGTGACCAAAAAGCGCTCCTGCCGGAGCAACCGGCGTAGGCTGCGGGATATATGAAACCCGTCCGGGTCGATGACACAGCGTTGCGGCGGGCTCCACCACAGGATCGGGGAGTCATCACTATACCAGGGAAAAATGCCGAGTTGATAGGCCAGCAATAAGCGTTTGAGGCTCAGGTCGCCGCCAACCGCCAGCAGCCCTTCCGGGTTGGCCCATTCAGGATTGGGAAAGACGAGTTCCTCGGTCAGTTGGTAGACGGGCATGCTGGGCTCTTATGGTTCAGAAAACACAACTACCTGTCAATGCGACAAAGAGGAAACGTGTCCCGCATCTCCAGGCTGTCGGAGGACACGTTTCCTCTTTTCATCAGCGTAGCGGACCAGCGCTTGCTTTTTGTCGAAAAATCGCACAAGAGAAAGGGCAGCGTAAAAACAGGAGGAGTCCCATGGATCGGGTGAGCAAGGTTCCCTTTGATCAGGTTGACGTCGAACTCCAGGCAATTATGCGTGAATACGACCAGGAACTCGGTGGGTCGGAGTTCGTGCAGGTGTTTGCCCACGCGCCTGAGGTGTTCAAGTCGTTTATCAATTTCTATTTCCCATTGGTGTCAGGCGAGCGGGGCAATGTCGATGTCAAACTGACCGAGTTGGCCCGCCTCAAGGTGGCCGAGCGCAACGACTGCAATTTATGAATGCACGCCCGGTTTGCCTTGGCAAGGCAACAAGGAGTGACGGAAGAACTGATTGCAGCGCTGCCCCAGTACGATACCAGTGAACTCTTTACACCGCGCGAGAAAGCGGCCATTCGTTTTGCGGATATTCTTGCCGGTGACCACCGTCAGGCTTCACCCGCGTTGTTTGATGCTTTACGCGAGCATTTTACAGAGCCGGAAATCCTGGAACTGGGCTGGCGGATTGTGACCTTTGTCGGCTACGGCCGGTTGATTCATGCCCTCGGTCTGGAGATTGGGCAGACCTGTCCGCTACACACTGCGGGTTCTGCTCCAGGGCAGGAGACGCAAACCTCCGCTCAGTAACCCCCCTGGGGACTTATCCGCAGGGTCAATACGCCGGGCGTAACCCTACCCGGATTACGCCCGGTCCAGAGATATGTTGAACCGGTTGAGCAGCTCTTCTGCCGAAACTGGCGGTGTCGGCGGTGGGGACGGTGGAGTCACACTGAGTGGCTGAGGCGCAGGCGGCGGCAGGCGGCGTGCTGGTGTACACTGGCTTAAAACAAGACAGCAGATCAGCAGACAACCGAATCGTGCAAACAATGTACTGCTCATACCTAGTCGCAACCAATTAGTCTATACGAAAAATACCGACTCGTTTGTATCAAAACTGGCTGGGATGAGCGACCGCATGCGCGGTCTCAGCCAGGATGACGGCGCGGCGATCAAAATCGCTGAGTCGCTCATCCCTGAGTTGGCCGTTCTTGTACAATACAAAGAGCTGCATACCCACCACGGCTGTTTTCCACAACGCGAAGGTCTCATAAAATCTGATATTGCCGACGTCACGGCCACTCCGTCGAGCATAGCGCTGAACGATTGCGTCTCGGGACAGGAACCCCGGTAAAACGGGCATTTGGGCAATCTCCCGTCGGCCCGGCGGGTCATCGTGCTGGGTCCAATAATTGAGCAACAGACCCAGGTCGATGAGTGGGTCGCCGAGCGTGCATTGGTCCCAGTCGAAGAGAGCAATAATCCGAGTGATGTCTGTTGGATCGACCATCAGATTGTCGAGCTTATAGTCATTGTGCAGCAGGGTTGGAGGGGGCGAAGCTGGCACATGGCTAGCCAACCACTGTCCAAGTTCATCCATAAGCGGAAGTTCTTCGACCTTGGCCGACTCCCAGCGCTTGCGCCAGTTGCGAACCTGCCGTTCGACAAAGCCCTGGGGTCTGCCCAAGGTGTCGAGTCCGACCGCCCGGTAATCTACTGCGTGGAAGTCAACCAGGGTGTCCACAACGGCTTCGCTGAGGCGGATATACACGTCCGGCCGACCAAGCTGCTCCGCCGGCAGGTCTTTATGAATAACCAGGCCGCTTCTGCGCTCCATGACAAAAAACGGTGCACCCAGGACGCTCGTGTCGTCACAAAAAAAATACGGCCGCGAGGCCGGTGGGAAAACTGGCCACAGGGCAGACAGCGTCCGAAATTCCCGAGCCATATCATAGGCCCCTACGGCCAGTGGGCCGCCGGGTGGCCGGCGGAGGACGTATTCGCGAGCACCAAAACGCACCAGATAGGTCAGATTGGCATGTCCGCCGGCAAATTGCACGACCGTCAGCAGGCCGTCAGCATCGGGCAGACGCTCACGCACATAGGTATCCACCACGTTCAGGTCAAGCGTGGCTTCCGGACGAACGGCCACGGTTTCAGGTTCGGTCCAGCCTGGCGGAGTATGTTCCATCGACGTTCCTTCTCTCCTGGGTATGACCTGTGGAACAAGTCTGTGTCATGCATAGGTAATGGAAGCCGTGGGTGTTTACAATAATCTGCCAATCCAGAAACCACACACAACGGCCAGCAGGCCAACCATCACGCTGCCAACAATATTCAACACACCGAGCAGAACGCTACCGTTCTGAAACAACTGCATGGATTCATACGCGAACGTCGAGAAGGTGGTATAGGCGCCCAGAAACCCAACGACGAAAAAATGTCGTTGTGGAGATGCCAAGAGCGCCCGGTCATGCAGAACGGCGAGAGTGACACCTAAGAGCAAACTCCCGCTGATATTGGCCAGAAACGTCCCGTATGGAAAATTGGCTCCCAGAAGCCGTGCCGCCCAACTCGAAACCAGAAAGCGTGCGTTTGCACCGAAAAAGCCTCCCAATCCAATCAGAAGATATTGCACGCGATTTCCCCCTTTATGCCCGAGCACATGTGATTCTCGTTTCTTTCCTTAGCGAAGCGTTTCGCCCGGAGATAGTCCGTCCTCTTCCCACGTCAGGCTGTCCCGCCATTGACTCCTGCCACGCGACCGTCTTTAGTGGCAGCACGGGAGAAGAGGCAGAGTCATACGGAGGGAAGACGATGGACGATATTCTCCAAGCGCTATTCCGCTGGGTCCATTTACTGGCCGGGATCACCTGGATCGGCCTGCTGTACTATTTCAACCTGATCAACGCTCACTTTCAGGGCGCGCTTGAGGCGGACGTCCGCAAACAGGTTGTGCCGCAGATCATGCCGCGTACGCTGTGGTGGTTCCGCTGGGGAGCCATGTTCACCTTTTTGTCCGGTCTGTTGATGATTCTCTGGAAGTATTTCCTGCTGGGGAGCGGCTTTACCGGCGATGCCGGTCTGTTCGGATCGAGTGCAGGGCTGTGGATCAGCATGGGTGCGCTGTTCGGTACGATTATGTGGTTTAATGTCTGGTTCATTATCTGGCCGGCCCAGCAGCAGATCATCACGGCTACGGTCAAGGGTGAGGCACCGGACCCGGCGCTACCCAAGCGGGCATTGCTCGCCTCTCGGACAAACACCTTTCTGTCCGTTCCCATGCTGTTCGGCATGATCACCGGCTCCGGGCATTATCCGTCGATTACCTTTGGACCGCTGTGGCTGATTATTGTCCTGGTGCTTGGCTTCGGTCTGGCCTATCACCTGATTTTCCAGATCAGCGGAAAAGTCGCCAAGGACTGGCCGATAGAGGAGTGACGGGCTACTCCTGCTGCGCGTTTGCCTGAAACGTGAACGCGACGACAGCTTCTCCCTTTTCAGGCAGAGAAACTTTTTGTGAGCGCGTGCCAAACCGCTCATGCCAAGCCGCGATGGTGTACTCGCCGGGTGGAACATTGAGGAGTCTGAAGGCTCCGTCCTGATCGCTCAGGGCAAAATACGGATGGTCGAATGCTCCCAGATAACTCCGCATCCAGCCGTGGATGTCACACTTGACCTCAATGCCGACTTCCTCCGCATCCACGGTCACGTTCCGTGACGTACCCTTGAGCCCCAGGCTGAAATTCCAGTGTGACGAATTGCGCGGCAGGCCGTGGACATTATGGGCCATGGGGTCGCTATTGAGATAGCGAATCGGTTGATCGACTCGAAGCGCCATAATACGCGGCAGAAAGACACAGCCTTTTTGATCGTTCTCAACCGGTTCTTCAGGAACGGCAAAAACTCGCTCGCCCAGCCCGTCCTTGATATACACCAGAGCGTTTTGCAACCTGCCGTTGGTGACCAACACATCGTCGGCGTAGACTGTCCCCTCGTGTTGGGCGGCGCATTCCGACCAGCCACCAAGCTGAACAACGCTTTGCGCCGGCACGGGACCCTCGAAGTGGACGCTTCCGGAAATCGTGCCCACCGTAGACAGGTCGAGTGGGGTGGGTTGGCGGGGCGGCTTGGACGGCGTCGAGTCGGTGCAGCCCATGAGCAGAGAGAGCAGGACTCCAAGGGAAATCAGCCAGACCGATTGAGAGCAATGCATAGAGCAGAGGGTTATTTGGCTTGAACTTCCGCCAGGTTGACACAGTTGATGGGCGGCTCGCCGGCGCGCAGGCGGTTGACATTGGCGGCCAGACCGCGCGCGATATCGTTATACGACAAATCGGTGACACCCGCAGTATGGGGCGTGGCAATCACATTGTGTTGGAACAGTGGGTCAGCCGGGTCGGTCGGCTCGTCCCAAAAAACGTCTAGGGCTGCTCCGGCGATATCTTTGTTGGCCAGGGCCGTCACCAGGGCGTCATGATCGATGACCGGGCCGCGCCCAACATTAATGAGGTAGGCCGTGTTTTTCATGCTGGCGAGGGCTGGTGCGTTGATGATCTCCCGCGTGTGGGGCGTAACCGGAAGGGCCAGGACAACGAAGTCAGCCTCTGCCAGGACGTGACCAAGGTCGTGCGGCCCACCGAGGAAGTCAAACCCGTATTCTTCCTTTATGCGCTCGGACGGGTGTTGTTTCAGACCCAACAGCCGCACGTCAAAATGGCGCAGGCGGCTGGCCAACTCCGTCCCGATACTCCCGACGCCAAGAATAGCGACTGTCTTATCCAACAGCCCCTTACCCATAGGCGAGCCAAAGACGCCGTTGCGCACGTTCTCGGCCGCCTGGGGAAATTTTCGGGCCAGGGCGAGCATGAGAAAAATAGCGTGTTCCGAGACTGAGGCGGCGTTGCCTGCTCCTTCTTGGCCGGGGACATTGGCCACATAGATGCCCTGTTCGGTTGCAGTCGGAATATCTACGCCTTCGAGTCCGACGCCGAACTGATGGATCATACGTGCCGAGGTGGCGCGAATAATGCCCGCATCCACGCGGTGCATGGTTGGCACAACTACATCGGCGTCGCGCGTCGTGCGCAACACCTCCTCCGCCGGGCAGGCAATGATGGTGTCATTCGGCAGATGGTGTCGGAGCGTCTCGGAACAATGGGGGAAATGGGTGGAGCACAGAACGATTTTCATGCGACGCTTCCCTGTGGCAGGCTGGCTCAAGCGGTTGTGTGGCGGGCGGCGTCCATGACCTTTTCAATCTCCAGCACGCGTGGGCCGTCCCACGAGAGTGCAATCTCCCACCGGTCGTCCGCATTCACAACCAGCTCCCGCTCGCCGTCGAGCGCGATAATCGAGGGCGTGAACGTGACGGGCAGCCGCGTGCCAAGCTCCATTAGACTGTGCTGTTTGATCGGGACGGGGACTACCATCCCGGGGGCAATGGGCGCGTTGATCGAGCGGCTATTGCCCCCAAACTGGACATACAGCCCGGCGTCGTCAGACGGACGGATCGGATGCAGGCTGCCGCCGATTGAGGCCAGGCCGATATTCGTGGGCTGGCCCTGGGTGAGAAAGAGTTCTCTGAGGCGCTCGGCCTCCCATACGGCCCTGGCCCCCACAAACTGGTAGTCACACACGGCCGCATCAACCAGGGCGATGTCTTCGAGCGTGCCGTTGCGGTACAGGTTGAGCCGCTTGGTCGGGCGGGTGCACGTTTCCGGGGAGAAGTGCCGGACCGCGTAATAGCCCGCGGCCAGGCCCGCCAGGGTGGACTCCAAAAACTGGGGAAAGGCGTTGTTCGTTCCGGTTGAAAGCGGAATGAGTGGCATGCGACCACTGCCTTTGGTGACCACCCGGTTGGTGCCGTCGCCGCCAATGACGATGACGCAGGCCACCCCCTGCTCGCACATGAGCTGCGCCGCTCGGGTCGAGTCGCTGGCCTCGTCAAAGATCGACATTTCAAGAAAACGGGTGCTGAGACGCAGCTCGTTTTCAATCCCGGACAGGGCTTTGGTAAAGATATTGGCCGGGTCAGGAAAGAGAACCACTTCGTCCGCCTCGGCACCCTGAATGCCGAGAATAGCCCGTCGGACGATATAGACTTTTTCCTGGGTATCGAGGATAGAGCCATGCGCCACAAGGCGGCGAATGTCCTTGCCCGCGCGCGGGTTTGCAATAATACCGACGGACGACATGGGAAATAGGGGTTAGGGGTTGGGGACTGGGGGTTGGGGAAACCTAACCCCCAGTCCCCAATTTCCGTTCCTAAAACAGTCCTAATGCTGCCTCGCTGATTTTTTGCGGGTTGGGCAGATAGTGATCTTCCAGGGGCGGACTGAACGGCACCGGGGTGTGAGGAGCCGATACCATTTTTATGGGTGCGTTCAAGTAATCAAACCCCTTGTCCGCAACCATGGCCGCGATATCGGTTGCCACATTGCAGCGCGGGTGCGATTCGTCGGCGATCACCAGCCGGCCCGTCTTCTCGACCGATTCCAGCACCGTCTCTTCGTCAAAGGGCGAGAGGGTGCGGGGATCGAGCACCTCTGCGCTTTTACCCTGCTTTTCCAGCTCCGTGGCTGCGGTCAGGGAATGGTGGACCATCTTGCCGATAGCCACGATCGTAACATCCTCGCCGGCGCGCTTGATGTCCGCTTTTCCAAAGGGAATGGTGTAGTCTTCCTCCGGCACGGCACCCTTTATGCCGCCGAAGGTGATGTCTTCAAAGAAGATGACCAGGTCGTCATCCCGGATGGCCGAAATCAGGAGTCCTTTGGCATCATACGGGGTCGAGGGGACGACCGTTTTGAGGCCGGGGATGTGGGTAAAGAGGGAGTGCAACACCTGAGAGTGCTGGGCAGCGGCGCGGTAGCCGCCCCCGCAGATGGTCCGAATCACCAGCGGGACTTTCGCTTTGCCGCCAAACATATAGCGGAGTTTTGCCCCCTGATTCAGGAGCTGGTCAAAACACACGCCCATAAACCCGACGAACATCATCTCGGCAATGGGCCGCAGGCCGGTGGCCGCGGCGCCAACGGCCGCGCCAATAAAGCCGGACTCGCTGATAGGCGTATCGATAACACGATTCCGGCCAAATTCCTTGACTAGACCTTTTGTCACGCCCAGGACGCCGCCCCAGGCATCGTCGCCTTCGAGGTGATCGACATCGGCTCCACCGGCCACGTCCTCGCCCATGATCACCACTTTGGGGTCGCGCTGCATTTCCTGACGCATGGCTTCATTCAGCGCCTCACCAAAATTCAATTCTCGCTCTGCCATAATGTTTCTCCGCAAGCTCCTAATAATTCACATATACGTCGGTGAAGGTTTCCTGGACCTCGGGGAAGGGGCTGTCTTCCGCGAATGTGACGGCTTCGTCAATCGCGGCATTGACCCGTTGATCGATTGCAGCCAACTCGTCTTCGGATATAAGGCCACGGGGCAGGACGGCGTCTTTGAAGCGCTTGATCGGGTCGAGTTCGGTGCGGTATTTCTCGTTTTCTTCGGCAATTTTATAGGTCTGCGCATCGCCTTCGAAATGGCCGTAGTGACGATAGGTCTTACACTCCAACAGGCTCGGCCCCTGTCCGGCGCGGGCTCGTGCAACGGCCTCATGCGCCGATTCATACACCGCAAACAGGTCATTCCCGTCTATGGTCACGCCCGGCATATTATACGCTGCGGCGCGGTCGGCGATATTCTCGACACTGCAATGATAATGCGCCGGCGTAGACTCGGCATAGCCGTTATTCTCGGCCACAAAAATAATCGGCAGCTTCCAGATTGCGGCCAGGTTGAGGCTCTCGTGCAAGGTGCCCTGTTCTGACGCTCCGTCCCCAAAGAAACAGATCGTGACCTGGTCAGTACCATTGGTTTTGGCGGTCAGGCCGGACCCGCAGGCCAGCGGCGGCCCCCCGCCAACAATCCCGTTGGCTCCCAGCATGCCCTTGTCCATATCGGCAATATGCATGGAGCCGCCCTTGCCCTTGCAAATCCCGGTCGCTTTGCCGAACAGTTCGGCCATCATGCCCCGCACGTCCACCCCTTTTGCGACACAGTGGCCGTGTCCGCGATGGGTCGAGGTCATATAGTCGGCGTCCGTGAGATGAGCACAAATCCCGACAGCGACCGCTTCTTCGCCCGCGTACAAATGCACGAAGCCCGGAATTTTCCCCTTCCCAAACTCGGTGCTGACCCTGGTTTCAAACACCCGGATGAGCTGCATGCGCTCATAGATCCAGAGGAGCTTGTCTTTGGGAATATCCATACGACCCTCCTTATTCCAATCGTTGTGTACCGGCTTCATAACACGAAACGCGGAGGGGGGAAACAGAAAAGGGGGTGGGGGTTAGGGGTTGGGGGTTGGTTGGAGGCGGTCAGAAGTATTCATCCCTGTATGTATGGGAAATCAGACATCGATATCTCAGGGGCTACCCGTCGGATCATTGCCGCCACCGCCTCCTTTAAAAAACGACTCTTCTCATTTGTTAACGGTTGTCCAAGACCGCCCGCCTTCAACGCCGACCCTCGTTGCGCATCTGCAGAATATCCTCGGTGGTCGCCCACCCTATGCGCTTGCGCAGAGTGTGAAGGGTGGTGGCTGCGGCCAGAGCGTCTTCCCGGTCAGGAGCTTCCGGTGGTATCAACCGGGCCACCGCACGCCCACGTTTGGTGATGATGATGGTTTCTCCGCGCGAGACCTCGTCCAGAAGCGCGGACAGGTGAGTTTTGGCCTCGAATGTGCCGACTTCTCTCATAGTTCCTCTCGAAAAAACCTAATCTATTGCCCAGTGAGATAAAAGCCCGTGTCAAGCTCCCTCTACGTCAACATACAAGGGCATAAGACGAAGCCAGCGGGAGAGATTTTGCATGATGTATAATGGGGGGATATAGAGAAACTGGTATTCCCCCGGTCTGATTATTTATAGTCTAGGAGCGGAATAGAGCTAGCAGATGCCTTCTCTCCTCTACGAACCCGATGAACGCCCACCGTATACGCTCGCCTTTGGGCTCAGCTTTCAGCGGGCGATCATCATGTGCCCCAGCTTGGTGCTCATCCCGACCATTATCATGCGGGCGGCGAATCAGGACGAAACCTATCTGTCCTGGGGCATCTTTGCGCTGTTTGCGGTGAATGCCGTAACGTCGGTATTGCAGGTTTTCCGCATCGGACGCTTTGGCTCTGGCTATGTGCTCCCTATGGCGACTAGCAGTGCCTTCATCGGCGTATGCATCACGGCGCTTGTTGAAGGCGGTCCGTCCCTGATGGCGACCCTGCTGATTGTTGCCTCGGCGCTTCAGTTCGCGCTTGCTACCCGTCTCTCCCTGCTGCGGCGCTTCATCACACCGGTGGTGACCGGGACACTCCTCGCTTTGATACCTGTTTCCATCATGCCAGCAGTCTTTCGGCTGCTGAGCGCGGTGCCGGAAGGGACGCCGTGGGCCGTGGCCCCGACGAGTGCGGCGGTCACCTTTGCTACGGCCTTGGCGATCTCGCTACGGGCCCCAGCGACATGGCGACTATGGGCGCCGCTTATTGGGATCTCGTTAGGCTGTGCGGTGGCCGCACCGTTTGGTCTGTATGATACCGAGCAGATATTAGCCGCGCCCTGGATCGGTTTTCCCACCAACGCCTGGCCAGGGGTGGGGTTGACGTTTAGTCCCGCCTTCTGGTCTCTCCTGCCGGGATTCCTGTTTGTGGCACTAATCGGGACAACAGGGACCCTCGGCCATGCCGTTGCCACTCAGCGGGTCTCGTGGCGCAGACGGCGGGCGACCGACCTCCGCTCGGTCCAGGGCGCGGTTACCACCGTCGGCTTGGGCAATCTGCTGTGCGGCCTCGCTGGGACGATACCGACGGGGACTGCTCCATCAAGCGCACCGTTTGTGGAGCTGACCGGCGTGGCGGCGCGTCGTGTCGGGATATGTATCGGCCTCGTCTTTTTCGCCTTGGCGTTCCTGCCGAAGGCGATGGCCGTGTTGATCGCCATTCCGAGTCCGGTGGCTGCCGCCTATCTCATTATTCTGTTTAGCCCCATACTGAATCAGGGGATGCAGCTTATTCTCCAAGGAGGGAGCGATTATCGTAAAACGCTGGTGACCGGCGTGTCGTTCTGGGTTGGGGTGGGCTTTCAGTATCAGGCCATTTTCCCGGACTATCTGAGCGGGGTCTGGGGGCTGCTCCTGAGCGACGGCATCACTGCGGGGGGTCTCATGGTGGTGGGATTAACCGTATTTATGGAGCTGACCGGCCCGCGCCGCAGACATCTTGAAATGGAGTTGGCAATCGCGAGCCTGCCAAAGCTTGAGGCTTTCCTGAGCGAGTGTGCTGCCCGCCTGAGGTGGAGTGCGGGGGCGACCCAACGCCTGGGTTTGATCGGTGAGGAAGCGCTTACGAGCCTGGTGCAACAAAGGGAGGACTCGGCGACTCACGCGGAACGCCGTTTGCGTGTAATCGCACGCCCGGATGGCGGTGCCGTGGACTTGGAGTTTATGGCGGCGGTCGGCGAGGAAAACCTTGAAGACCACATGGCCTTGCTCGGGGAACATGTGGAAACGCCAAACGAGCGTGAACTCTCGCTGCGGTTGCTGCGCCACTTTGCCTCATCTGTACGACACCAACAGTATCACAACGTTGATATTCTAACCGTGCGCGTTGACGGCTCGGTGTAACCTCAAGAGCGGGTAGGGCCGTCATGCCGCGGTCCTCGGCAGTGTGGTGGGGAGAGGAAAGCGGTGTTGAGGGAGGGGCTACCGCTTATTCGTCCTCATCCGGCAGCCGGTAGGCCGTGCCGTCAACGAGGCGTTTGGCGTCGTAGTTCCAGTGGGTCATCCACTCTTCAATCACGCGATAGGCTGGACATTGGCCTTTGTCGATCTCATCACGCAGCCGCTCAAGATAGATGGTCTCATTTGCTCCGGCCGCGTTGCAGTCGTTATGTCGATCCAGGCCTTCCCAGGCAATCGCGACCAGCTCTTTGGCCAGATCGAGCAGGCGGATGCCCCGGACGCGTGCGCCCAGGGCCTGGCGGTGGGCCTGATGATAGGCTTCGAGACGCTCGTCCCAGCTCCATTTTTTAACCAGATCCCAGGCGGCCAGCAGGGGGTCGGTATCAAAAAAGATGCCCTTGGTGAGGGCCGGGACGGCCAGCATGTATTCAAACGGCTGATTGTCGAAGCAGCGAATCTCCAGGTATTTTTTGATCCGCACTTCCGGAAAGAGGGTCGTCAGGTGAATGCTCCAGTCCTCCAGGGTGGGGCGTTCCCCTTCGTGTCCTTCCTCCAGGAATTGACGAAAAGACATATGGGTCATATTGATCCACTGGCCCTGGCGCACAATGAAATACATGGGAATATTCAGCGCGTACTCGGCATAGTCTTCAAACGTCGGAGCGTCGGCAAAGGCAAAGCGCAGTAGGCCGCACCGGCGCTTGTCCGTCTCGGTCCAGACGTGGCCGCGCATGGTCATAAAACCGTTCAGACTGCCGTCTGAAATCGGGGAGTTGGCAAACATGGCGGACAGGATGGGGACGAGGCCCATGCTGGCCTTAAACTTCAGCATGGCGTCGGCTTCGTCGCTAAAGTCGAAATTGACCTGAATGGACGCGGTTTGCTTCATCATGCGATGCCCCAGCGTGCCGACCCTTTCCATATACGGGGCCATGATCTGATAGCGCGTCTTGGGAATCCATTGGATGTCGTCGAGCGGGCTGACCGGCTGGACTCCCAGGTTCACGAAGTCAATGTCCAGTTCGTCCGCAATGGGCAGCAGGTGCTCGAGATGGCGACGAAGTTCTTTGTCCGCACAATGGACGGTCTCGCACTGTTCGCCGGAGAGTTCGAGTTGAGCGCCGGGTTCAAGCGCAATATTGGCGCGCTCACCCTGGAGGGCGATAATGTGGCCTTCTTCTTCCTGGGGTTCCCATTCCAGGGAGTCGGCCAGACGGCTCAGGATATACTCAATACCACGCCGCCCGGAGTAGCGCGCGGCGCGGCCACTCCGACGTGACACGCCGAGCAGTTCGTACTCTGTGCCAATACGCCAGTCTGCTCGGGGCTTTGCGGCGTCAAAGAAGTATTCGATGAGTTGGGCATGGTCTTCAACAATAAGACCTGCGTCTGGTCCTTCGACGTACTGCGACATCCGGTGACATCCTTCCCCTGGGTGCGGACCCCTCCTACAAAACGGCCTCAACGTAACCAGACGCAGAGGCCAAGGCAAGGGGATTTTGGAACGTTGGTTGCTCTGCGACTGGGGCTGATGGTTTTCAGCTAGGTATGCCTTCTGTCAAGGTGATACCGCAGAATTACCCCGGAGTGCTTCTTGAGCGGTGAGATATACGGCAAAAGGACAGTGCGTGCCGCAGCCATGGTCCCCTGCCAACGTGAGGGCGCGACGGAGAGCGGCCTCCATGGCGGTAAACCAGCCGGATTGAGCCGGAAAGAGATTCGCCAGCCCGATACGGCCGGCGACGCCGGTTTTCTCAAGTAACTGCATGGCCTCGGGGCGCAGGCCCAGGACGAGGAGGGTCCTGCCGGCGCTCTCCAACTGACGTTGGCTGGATTCGAGCAGGCTGGCGATGGTGATGTCCAAGCCCTGTGTCTGCCGGATACGAAGAATAACGACGCGGACGTGAGGCTCGGCATTCATGCGCTCAAGCGCGTCTTGGAGTTCTCCGGATGCGGCAAAAAATAACGGACCCGTCAGGTTGAGAATACGAATGGCGGAACACTGCTGCCCCCGCTCTTCCTGCTCGTGGTCAACCTCTCGAAAACGGCCTTTCTCACCAATAGCCATCTCTCGGACCGTGAGCAGCCGGACGCGACGTAAAAAGAGGATGATGCTGATCCCGACGCCAATATAAATCGCCTGGTCGAGCGGCACCAGCCACGTCCCGGCCAGCGTGGCGAGAAATGCCGCCCGGTCGCCTCGGGTGCCGCGCAGTATCATCCGAATCCGATCCCTGTCGATGAGGTCCGAGGCCAGGACGAACAACAGACCGGCCAGACTCGCAATCGGTGTCTGATTGACGACCGGTCCGAAAAAGAGCAGCACGGCCAGCATCAACAGTCCGCAGAACAGCGCGGACAGACGGCTCTGTGCTCCGGCTTGCTGATTCAAGGTCGAACGGGCCAGACTGCCGCTGACCGGATAGCCACCCGAGAAAGCAGCGGCGATGTTCGCCAGCCCTTGGCCCGAAAATTCGGCTGCCATGTCGAGCCGCTGTCCCGACCGGGCCGCAAGCGTCCGAGCCACAGAGCTGGACTCAACCAGGGACAGAACAGCACAAGCAATTGCCGTCGGGAGCAGTCCTGCCCACTGGTCCAAGTGCGGGACGGTGAGCGGTGGTAGTCCGGTTGGCAGAGGGGCGAGGTCGGCAACGAGATGGAGTCCCGCGTCTGACAATTGGAAGAGCTGCGCCACGCCGATGCTGAGCCCCAGGGCGATGAGCGAGGCTGGCAGACGGGGGTAAAAGTGGCGCAGATACAGGACGCACACAAGTGTGCCGAGCGTGAAAGAGACGGCGAGCAGATGAACTTCCGAGAGTGAAGACAACCAGCCGCCGATCATCTGGGCGGGATCGCCTGAAACGTGGGTCGTGCCGGTTGCATTGGGAAGCTGGCCGATCATAATCAGGACCGCGGCGCCTGAGATATACCCACGGACAACCGGCTGTGAGATATAATCGGCGAGCGCGTCGAGTCGCAGCAGCCCGGCGAGAAATTGGACCACCCCAACCATAAAGGCCAGAGTAACTCCGACGGTCATGGGACTCGCGCCACCGTGCGCCACCTCAGCGGCGACGGCAGTGCCAACCAGCAGACTCACGGCGTTCGTGGGACCAGTCACTACATGGCGGGAGCTGCGGAACAGCGCGCCCACTATGGCCGGCAGGGCGGCCGCATACAGACCCATGGCCGGGGGAAGACCGGCGATCATGGCATAGGCCACGCCTTGAGGAATGTCGAGAAAGGTCACGCTCGGGCTGGCGAGCAGGTCCCGCGGGAGATGACGAAGCTGGTAGGCCCGGAGGTCGAGAAACGGGAGAAAGCGCGTCATCAGTCCTTAGGCGGTCTCTCCGTCTCAGGCAGTTGATAGTGCTCTCGACCCGGCTTGAGCGGGCGTAACATCCAGTAGGGCCGCCGCGTGCCGTCGGGCGAGACTTGGCCGGCCGGTCGGGTCAGTTCGAGCCATTTCTTATACGCGGCATGCGCCTTGTCCGTATCGACCTGGATATCCCCATACTGATCGCCCTTTTGGGCGGGGCTGACTCGGACGGCCTGATGCCAACAGTGCATGCCGGAGACCGGGTCAGGGTGGACCGGAAAGGTGAGATTCTGATGCACGCCGGTGTCCGTCCACCAGACACGTGCGCTATCGGCATCCTCGCTCTGATAGCCGCGGACTGCCTGCTTGCGAGACAAGCGCCATTGACTGCCGTTGCGGTCGAGTCCGACCGTGGCCATCATCTGGCGCTGGCCGGCCTGATCGAGTTTCCAGCGGCCCATATGGTGACTACAGCCAACAACACCGGGTCGAATCCCTTCCGTCACCCAGGCCTTGAGCACAAAATAGCCGATCTCGGTTTCGACCCGGACGAGGTCTCCCGTGCGTACGCCCAGGCGTGTGGCATCACCGGGATGCAGCCAGAGCGGGTTGGTGTGGGCAATCTCGTCCAGCCATTTGGCATTCGCGCTCCGGGTATGAATCTGGACCGGTAGGCGAAAGGTTGGGATCAAGACCATTTGGTCGTCTGCGAGCCGGTCGGGATGGATGTGACTCTTGCTATACGTGGGGAGGGCGTATTCCGGCCAGCCCCAGTCCTTGAGGGTCTTGGAATAAAATTCGAGACGGCCGCTTGGCGTGGGAAAGCCTCTATATATCTCGCCATCTCTGCTCTCTTGGCCCGTTATTCGGACGCCAACACGGCGACGACCGTCCGTATCACCGTCAGGTGAGGGCAGGGGGACGATATTCGGACCGGCGGGCTTGGGGCTTGCGGTGAAGACGCGACCCAGACTATCAACCTGGGTATTGTCCAGCTCAGCCGGCGGGACTGTTTGCGCGTGGACGGCGCCGATGTTTTTTTGGATTTCAAACGCGCCGTAGCGACGCATATAGGCCAGCGGCGAGAGGCCTTGGGCAGCGGCCTGTTCCTGGAGCCCTGGGACTGACTGCTCAAAAATAAACCCGTAATACTCGTCAAGTGTCAGTTTCTGACCTGGGTGGGCTTTGGATTCAAAGTATTGGCGGATCCCCAGCGCGCCGTCCGGGTCGACCTGCCAGGACAACTCGATCCAGAACTCATTCTCTTCCCAGACTGCGCCTGGGTTTGCCTGGCGCGTGTCTGTCACCGGTTGGCCGAGACGTTCTCTGGCCGTTCTCAGGACGGGCTGCCGGAACCCGATCCACTGGGCGTCGTGCGTTTCGTAGGAGTGCGTATCGTGGCGCTCACTGCCGATGCCCATGGGCAGGATGTAATCGGCGAAATAGGCACTCTCGTTCCAGGTTGGAGTCAAGGCGACGTGCAGGCCGATTTTCTGTTCGTCACTGAGGGTTTCAATCCACGAAAATCCGTCGGGATTGGTCCAGACCGGGTTATACACCCGAGTGAAGTAGACATCGAGTTTCGCGCGCTCTTCTTTCAGAAAATGTGGCAGGAGAAAAGAGAGTTCGTTGATTGCCAGCGGGTACTCGGTTGGCCAGGAAAGCGTATTCCACATAGGCGGGTGGGGTGGGGTATGGATAGGCCGCGGCACAAACTTGTTCCACGCATTGGGATACGTCCCGCCCGGTGTGGCTACGGCACCCATGAGCGCGTTGAGAAAAAACAGCGCTCGCGCCACCTGCCAGCCACCGAGGTTCCCGGCGGACGCGCTCCGCCAGGTGTGGGTCGCCAGTCGCGTTCCAGCCGAGGCAACCAGCGTGGCGATGGCTTCAACGGTCTGCGGACTGACACCGGATTCCTGGGCGGCAAACGTAAAACTGTACTGCGTATAGAGCTGTTTTAGAACGGCCTCAAAGTTCTCAAACGTGGGTTCCAGGTCGGGCCGTTCTTCTTGGATATATTCTTGCCAGTTCCACCAGTCACGGACAAAGGTCCGGTTATAGTGTTCGTTCTGAATCAGGTGATTGGCTATGGCAAGCAGAATAGCGGCCTCACTGCCCGGATACGGCGCAACCCAATGGTCGGCATGGGTTGCGCTATTGGACAGGCGGACGTCGAAAACGATGAGTTTGGCCCCGCGCTGCTTGGCGTCCATAATGCGTTGGGCGTGCGGATTAAAATAATGGCCCGATTCCAGGTGAGCGCTGATGAGAAGGATGACCTCGGCATGTTCGTGGTCGGGGCTGGGGCGGTCGGCGCCCATCCAAAAATGATATCCGGCGCGGGCTCCGGACGAGCAGATATTGGTATGAGAGTTGTGGCCATCGACACCCCAGGCGGCCAGGACGCGCTCGGTGTACCCATCCTCACCCGGCCGGCCAACGTGGTACATGATTTCGTTGTGACGGTCTTCCTGGAGAGCCCGCCGGAGGCGGCCGGCAATATCATGCAGGGCTTCGTCCCAGGAGACCTGCTGCCACTTGCCCTCGCCGCGTTTGCCCGCCCGTTTCAGGGGCTGGAGGATGCGATCAGGATCGTTGATCTGGTTGAGTGTGGCCGGGCCCTTGGCGCAGTTCCGGCCGCGTGAGGCCGGATGTTCAGGATTACCCTCGAATTTTCTGATGCTGAGCGTCTCTGGATCAACATAGGCCAGCAGGCCGCAGGCCGACTCACAGTTAAAACACGTGGTGGGAACAAGCATAGAATGTTGTTCGACGCGCTGCGGCCAGGCGCGGGCGTCCAACTCAACCCAATCGTCCCAGCGCTCCTTAGGAGGAAACGACGCGAGGTGGTTGCGACTTGGTCCTGGATAAAATGTCTCCCCTCGCGCCTCCGTATCCTGGCGAGCGGCAGACACGCGTTTATCAGGTCGCTCAGTACTCATGGCCATACCCCCTAGGCGAGCGGTACGCTTTGCCCAGCCTGTACGTAGGCGTGTTCATACGCCAGCAATCCAATGAGGGCGGCACACCCTGCCGGTATGCCGGCCCATGGGGCGAGCAGGCCGACAGAGACGAGGAGCATACCACCCCAGAAATACATCCGGTATTGACCCTTCGTCATCTCGGCAGCGGCAAGATGGGCATGGACGGTGGGATGGTGCAGGGTGAATTCCCCGCTCACCAGGAGGAGATGCAGTGCGCACGCTATTCCCAGGAGCGTGGCGACTGGTGAAACCACGGTAGGTGCCCACCAGACCGCGCAGGGGAGGAGCGCCGCGGCTCCCGCAATAAGCGTTTGGACGAGAAAATGGGGGGGAAGGAGCGGGTTTTGCCACAGGTCACGGGCCGTCGATTGGGCAAAGAGATAGGCGGTGTACACACTCGTCAGTACGCCCAGTGGAATGCCGAGCAGCATCAGGCCCGACTGCCAGGCCGTTCCGCCTGTAAAGAGACTGGCCAAAAAGTGGAGGATCAGAACACCGCCAAAACCCAGGATGATAAAAGCGCCCCGGACCAACCAACTCCTCCACTGCGGGCGGGTAAAGATCAGCATAAAGCGCTCGGGGTGATCCAGATCGGCGATGAGAATCAGACCGGTGAGGGCGAGGAATATCCCGCTCAGAATTGGGGCAAGCCATTGCCAGAGCATATGCTCAGGACTCAGCATTCCAAAGAGCACCAGAAAAGCCGGAATCAGATAGGCTCCCGAGGCAAGCCCTTTGGTCCAGGTATACAGGCTCAGCCGCCAGTCCCACGGGGCACGGTGCGGCACGTCATACGCCAGCACGGCCTGGGTAGAGCTATTGTGCCGGGTCGGATGGCCCGAGGTCACCTGCTGGGGCCCCTGGCCCTGCTCGCTCCACAGAAAAAGCCCGCCTTTGGGCCGGGTGGCAGCCAACGGGTCTAGCGTGGCCTGATGGGCACCGGTATAGAACAGTTTAGGGTGGGTTTCCTTTTCAGGACGCCGCACCGCAACGGGCTCCCGGCCTACGATTGTTGCCACGCTTGAATCGGAGTCGTTCAGGTCGCCTACCATGATCGCTTCTGTCGGGCACACCACCACGCAGGCCGGCTCCAGATTCATATCGATCCGATGCGCACAAAAATTACACTTCTCGGCCGAGTGGTCTTCGGGATTGATAAAGATGGCATCGTACGGACAGGCCGCGATACAGGCTTTGCAGCCAATACAGATGGATTTGTCGAAATCCACAATGCCGTCAGACCGGGCGTACATGGCCGCGGTCGGACAGGCGTGGGTGCAGGGTGCGTCCTGACACTGATTGCAGCGGGTGACTTGAAAAGCCCGTCGCGCGCTTGGGAAGGTGCCCACGTCGGTATATTTCACATAGGTGCGATTGACCGAAAGCGGAACGTGGTTCTCTGATTTACAGGCCGTGCTGCACGCGTGGCAGCCGATACATTTGGTGTGATCAATGACCTTGGCCCATCTCACTCCGGGTGCTGCCTGGGACGCTTCGTGAGGGGCTGTTTCCATGCAATCTGCTCCTTCCCAACTAGCGCGCAATGGGTAGCTGTTGCTCGTTCCAGTCCAGCATCCCCCCCCTGAGATTCGAGACATGCCCGAATCCAAGGCCGGTGAGAATGGCGGCGGCCGTTGTGCTGCGGACTCCGGCCCGACACACAACGATGATATGGCTGCTTTTGTGGCGTTCAATTTCTCCCGCGCGAACCGGCACCTCTTTGAGCGGAATGAGGATACTGCCCGGGATATGGCCGAGGTCGTCGCTATACTCGTCCGGCTCGCGAACATCGAGCAGGAGCGGGGGGGTAGGGCTCTCCCGTTGGGCTTGGACTTCTTGGGCGGAAAGCTGGCGCACGTCATTCAGTGCCGAGAGACTCGGAAACTGGATGGATTGGTCTTCAATGGCAGACTGGTTCGGTTGGAGAACTTCCTGAATTTTATCTGGCAGTGAGAGGTGGAGGTTGTTCATCAAATCGACATATTCCTGGCGACTGCGACCGGCAACACGCGGATTGGTCTGTTTTTCTTCACCGATAGTGGATTGGGTATGCCCCCGATAGTCATGACCGGGAAAGACAAGCGTGCTGTCGGGCAGCGGAAACAGTTTATGATAGATGCTGTCATACTGGTCGCCTGGGTCGCCCTCGGGAAAGTCGGTCCGTCCGGTGCCGTGGATAAACAGGGTGTCGCCGGTGAACACCCGATCCATGGCATGGAGGCACATACTGTCAGGTGTATGGCCTGGGGTTGCGAGCACGTGTAGGGTGAGCGTCCCGACTCGGATGAGTTGTCCGTCTTCGACATGCATATCAACATGCGGGGCGGGGGCTCGCCGATGCATGATCACCGGCGCATCGGTCAGATCCCGCAACTCCCAACTCCCCGTTAGATGATCCGCGTGGGTGTGCGTATCGATGATGCTGTTGAGCGTATATCCATAATAGGCGAGCAGGGCGAGATAGCGGTCGGTTTTTTCCAGGACTGGATCAATGAGGGCGACTTCCTGTGTTTTTTCGCACCCAATCAGATAGGTCTTGGTGGCGCTGCGGTTGAGTTCGCGAAACAGCATGATGAGCGCTCTCCATCTGAGTTAAGACAAGCAATATGAAATCTACCATACTTTTTTCAAATACGGAAAATAGAAAAATAATGCCAAGACTCAGGGGTGATATATATCGGTTCCTCGGCGCCTTTCTCCTTGGACTGCTCTGTTTGTCCTGCGAAAGCGTGCACTCTCCTGGCCCGGGACAGCAAACGGAGACCGAAAGGGACATCCTCGGACTGCGGGGGCCCGTCAGATCGTTATCCATCTTTCGGGCCGGCTTAGTGAAACAGGGTGACAAGTGGGAGTCGCAGACAGAACTGCCGATTCGTACTGATCGGTTTGACCGGCGCGGTAATCTCACTGAGCGTCTCTCGTATGACCCGGATGGAACGCTCCGTGAGCGTGCGGTCTTTGTGTACGACGCGCGCACCAAGGAAAGAGAAGTGCAGCGCTATGGGCCGGAGAACAGCCTTTTGGGGCGTGTTGTCTCATCCTATGCCGGGCATGAATCCCTGTCGCGTTCCTATTCGGCTATGGACGTGCTGACAGAACAAACAAATTTTCAGTATGACGTCAATGGCAGAGAAATCGAGTCCCGTATCTATCAGCCGGGCGGTGAACTGAAAATCCGTACGACCTCGCGTTACGATGTTCAGGGCAATATTGAAGAGCAGTCGTGGTATGACGCGGCAGATACGCTCGTGAAGAAGGTCGTCTACCACCGCGATTTTCAGGGAACCCTGGTGACCCGAGTTTCTTTTGTCTATGCCACGGACTCTAGGTTGAGTGAGCGAACGGACGTCCACTTCAATAACAACGGTGATCCGACCGAGCGTATCGTGTACGTGGACGATGGTCGGCGGCGCCACACCGAGATGTTTACCTATCGGTACGATGCCTTTGGCAATTGGACGACCCAAACGGTCAAGCGGCAGGTCGTCAATAAGAACGCCTCCTATTTCAGACCGACGCGGATTATCTTTCGTGTTTTTGAGTACTACGAAAGAGGTGGCATGTAATCCGGCTCTGGTGCTTCACCCGCGCGCTGCGATGTAGTCTGCCTTGAGAGAGGTCAAAGGAGGCGAGCAGGCGTGCTAGGCCCGACGTGTGAGGATACAGCCCAGTTCGTGCAGTCCGGCCGGATGCGGAATGGAGAGCGGCTCAGCCTCTCGCCATTCCCAGCGAGCGTCCTGAAAAAGCTGGTGCATGGTATCGAGATCGCACGGAAACGGCGGACCATCCGGGTTTGTGGCTTGCATAAAGAGCGCAAACATCTGTCCGCCCGGCCTGAGCCACGAGAAGAGTTGGCGTTCGTAGTCCTGGCGGGTTGAGGGGTCGAGGGCACACAGACAGGTCTGGTCGTAGATGGCATCGAAGGGGTCCGGGGCATTCCAGTCGAGTAAGTCGGCTTGAATGACTTGTGCGGTAACACCCGCGTGCTCAATCAACCGCTGGGCGCCGCAGACTGCCGACGGAGCGAGATCAACGGCGGTGACCTCGAACCCCTGCTGGGCCAGGGTGACGACCTCATGGCAACGCCCACAGCCGGGAATAAGTATACGACACGGATGCAGCAGTCCTTGCGCCAGCCAGGTGAGAAGGGCTGGGTTGGCTGATTCCCGCTGCCAAGCGGTGTGGCCGGTGTGATAGCGAGTTTCCCACTCCGCTCGCCGAGTCGCGGTATCACTCACGCTCGTCTCCTGACCTCGGACGGAGACCTCCCAGCGCCGATGCGCTGGGAGGTCAGTCTCAAAGGGGCTCGAATCCAGACCGTCTGAAGAGATGGGGTCGGACCCGACGCTATTTGAAGGTATGGCGCGGAAAGGTCTGGGTGTCACCAGAGATAAAAGTGAAGGGGAGAGGTCCGTGCACATTGGAGTTGGGATCCCCTCTATATTCAATTTCCCCATTCACCGACCCGCAATTCTCTGGAATAGTGAGCCTCACCTTGGTAACGATGATTTGGCCCATGCTCATAGCTACGGGAATCGTGGCCTCTCCATTGACGACTTTTTCTGTTGCCCCTTCGTCCTGGGGGACATACACGGGCGGCTGCTGTGCCGACTGGACCTCGGCGCGAAAGCACTCGAAGTCGTCGATCCCTGTCACCACCATCTTGCTGCCGGAAATGGCTTCGACGTTGACTTCTGAATCTCCGGCTCCCAATTCGCATCCCGTCCATGTCAAGGCGGCTCCGAGCATCGCTACAGCTAGAAACATATTCGTATGCATTGCTCATCTCTCCTTTCTTTTGCCTGTGTCCTTGCCGAGAAATTTTTTGCCCTGATCTGTCCATCTAGCGTTTCAGAAATCGCGCCATATTGCCAGCATACATTCCTCGCCTTTCTTCTTTGGAGAGTGACGGGGTTTCCAAAGAAGAAGTCCGGCCCGTCGGTTAGCCATTTAGCATGAGAAAATCAGAGGCATATACCAAATAGTCAAAACCGACAAGCTCACAAGCAGGATCAAAAGATCCCGGTGGGAGTTAGCGTGCGACTGCCCGCAGTGCCTCGGCCAGCGTCATAATATCTTCCTTCGTATTGTAGACATGGGGCGACACGCGAATAGAGGCGCCGCGCTGCGAGACGTACACGGCGCGCCGACGTAAGGCTTCGAGAATAGCGGGGATCTGCTCGACATCGGCAATCCGAACACCAAATAAGTGGGCCGCGCGTTCGTGTGGTGGCGCGACCGTGTAGGGAGTCCCGTCAAGGGCCTGACCTAGTTCTCTGCTCAGCCGGGCGCAGTAAGTCTGGATGCTATCCACCCCCCATTCGTCGATCTGCTTGAGGGCTGCGAGGAGCATGGGAATCATGATGAAATTCGAGCGCTCCCCGGTATCAAAACGTCGTGCCCCCGGTTGATATTCGGACTGATAGTTGATTAGGGCGCTGAAATTCTGGCTGTCTTTGCGGTTAATCCAGTTGTGCTCAAATGGCTCCCCGTTCAGCAAGCGATCGCCGACAGCCGCGAAGCTGTACTGGTAGGGACCGAGCAGCCATTTATAGCCGGCGCAGACCAAAAGGTCGGGTTGAACCCGCTCGAAATCAAACGGCAGAGCGCCAACCGACTGGGTACCGTCCACAATAAACAGCGCGCCCACCTCGCGGGCTCGCTGTCCAATCTGTTCCAGCTCAAAGAGAGTGCCGTCTGTCCAGTGCACACTGCTCAGGGCTACGACGGCAGTCTTGGTATCGATGGCTTCGAGAAATCGAGCGTTCCAGACTGTTCCCGGTGCGGGCGTTCCTCGGGGTCGGTCAACCCTGCGCAAGGTTGCTCGCATGCGCTTACACTGCTCCAGCCAGGGATAGACATTGCTCGGGAACTCTTCACCGGGAATCACGACGTTCTGTTCCGGTGTGAGCGGCAGGTTGTATGTCGCGATACCCATCCCATAACTGACCGCGGGGATGAGGGCGATCCGCTCGGGCGAGGTGTGTATGAGTCGGGCAAACACAAGGCGCAATTCTTCGGCCGGATCAAAAAAATCTGTGGGCGTAATCTCGGCGGGCGCGGATTTGCGTCGCAGACCGTCGATACCGGCTGTCTCAACAGCTTTTAACAATGGCGACATATAGGCACAGTTGAGGTAGTGCTGGCCGTCGGGCAAAGAAAATAAATCGCGCTGGCATTTCATCAGTGTACTCATTTCTCGACTAAGCTCTATCCTGAACGGTCAGTTCAGTATTGAGGAGGGTGGTATCACGGTCCTGCACGACGGGCCCACGGCTCTCCGAGCAGACAGGGGGTACTTGGTTTCAATTCTCCTCTTATGCTAGCGTAACACCATGGGTCGAGTTTACCAGCAGTATTGTGTCACCTTTCTCTTTCTGGTGCTGCTCCTGCATTGCACGCAGATGTGCTTTGCTGCCGGTCATACTCGGACGACCAGCGCCTCTCCTCCCGATTCAGCCCAGACCGCCCCGTGTCATACCTCGGACAGGGAGTCGCATTCCACCCCTGAGAAATGTCCAGATTGTGGAGAGCATTTCTTCCTCAAGCCTCTGGTGTTGGGAGGCGAGGAACTGTCTGCAAGCTCATCTGCGTCGCGTTTCCTCGCGTTCCCGGTCGCATCAGTGAGTGTCTCCTCTCGGCCAGTATCCCTTGACCTTCGACTCTCAGCAGGGCGGGCGCAACGCTCTGTCCCACTGTATCTGTCCTTCTCTATTTTCCGCCTCTAATCCCCCCCACGCTATCACCTGGACGGTGGTAGTTCTCATTTCTGTGTTGCGACGGCACACTGACGCCACACCGCGCTCTGTGTGTCTTCCGAAGACGCACAATACCACCAGTATTGAGAAAGTAGCCTCTTATGATGAACGGTTTCGCGAGGCGATTGTTGGTTATTGCACTTGCCGTTATAACTCCTCTGCCGTTGGGGTGCGCGACGGCTCCCACCTTCACTGCGCGTACTGGAGGAGGGTCGCCTCCCATGCCCCAGAGCAATGCTTTACGGCCTGTTCCGGGAGAAGGCTCGCTTGGTACGGTCAGCACCCAAGGGAGACAGGCGGAGCCTCGCGCCTCTGCTCCAGGACGATTTCCTGAGACTCTGCATGGCTATCTCCGCTCTGCACTCGAAAACAGTGCCAAGCTGCGGGGGAGTTTTGCGGCCTATCAGGCGGCTCTCAAAAAACGTCCTCAAGTCACTGCTCTTGCTGACCCCCGACTGACCTATGGGTATTTCCTGCGTTCGGTTGAGACTCGAGTCGGAGCGCAGCAGCATCGGCTCGGCATGAGCCAAGCGTTTCCATGGTTCGGAACGCTGGCGCTGCGTGGTGATGAGGCAGATTTTGAGGCACACTCGGCATTTTATCGTTTTCTGAGCCTCAAGAACGAACTCGTTTTTGACGTGACCAAGACGTATGCCGAACTGGTCTATCTCCATGCTGCGGTCCGCACCGCCGCAGAGACTCTCCAGCTTGTTCAATCCTGGGAAAAAGTCCTCCAGGTCCGTTTTCGCTCCGGGATCGGGACACATAGCGATCTGGTCCGCGTGCAGACCGAGCTGGGACAATTAGAGGACCGCCTCGCGGAATTCCGTGAGGTCAGACAACCGACCCAAGTGGCGTTCAACGCACTGTTGAATCGTCCCACGACAGCCCCTGTTCACATTCCTCCCAGCCTGCTCCTGGACCCGGCTCTGGATGCAGAAGCGAGTGCGGCCCGGCAGTTGACCGAAGAGACTGTCCTCGCAGGCAATCCTGGGCTTGCGCGCTTCGATGCGCTCATTCAGGCGAGACGCGTGGGCGTCGAACTGGCCGGAAAGACGGCCTACCCCGATTTTACTCTCGGCCTTGATTATATCGCGACGGATAAGCGTCCGGGGCCAACGGATAGCGGCAAAGATGCCCTGCTGCCGACGCTCTCAATGACCCTCCCGATCTATGGGCGGAAGAATCAGGCGAGAGTCGAGGAAGCGGTCCTGCGGCAATACAGCCTCGAAGCGCAACGTCGGGATAGCGCTGCGGTGTTAGCCTCAGACTTTGCCCGAGCGCGATTTGCGCTACGCGATGCCGAGCGCAAGACTGCTCTCTTTACCCATACGCTGCTGCCCAAAGCCGAAGAGTCTATTGAGGCCAGCTTTACTGCCTATGAGAGTGGCGAGGCCGGTTTCCTGGACGTGCTCGATTCAGGCCGGAGGTTGCTGGATTTCGAGCTGTCGCTGAGCCGGGCTCGAACGGATCGAGTTATCGCCATCGCCAAGCTTTTTATGTTGGGCGGAGGATACAGTGATTTCCTCTCCGTTGAAGAGAGGGGAAGGTGAACCCCATGGGGAATATCAACGTTTTCGTGATGAAAGGCGTGCTCCTGTGTCTGACGATAGTGACAGGGGTTGGGCAGAGCATCGCCCAGCACGCCGGGCATGACACGCAGGGACACGCCTTGCACGCCACTGTCCCGCAGGGTGGAGAAGTGGAGAGCTCCGGTCGGGAAATGAGGCTCAGCGACGCTGCCAAGCGTTTGATCCAACTTGAGACCGCGCTGGTGGAGCGGAAATGGGTCGCCCGGGAGGTGCGGCTGGTCGGGAAGATTGATTATGACGAAACGCGGCTCAAGCATATTACTGCCTGGGTACCCGGCCGCGTGGACCGCCTGTATGTGAACTATACCGGGATTCGCGTCAACCAGGGCGACCATATGGTCTCTCTCTACAGCCCGGAGCTCTTGTCTGCTCAGGAAGAGCTGATTCAGGCGGCCCGCTCACTCGAGCGGCTGCGTGGGAGCACCAGTACTATCGTGAAACGCTCGTCGGAGCGCTCGGTGCAAGCTGCCCGAGACAAGCTGCGCCTGCTGGGGCTGACGAGTACGCAGGTGGGTCAGATTGAGAAACGGGGGCAGGCCGATGAGCAGGTCACCATCTACGCTCCTATAGGCGGGATTGTGGTGGAGAAGCAGATCAACGAGGGCATGTATGTGGACACGGGCACCGAGATTTACACGATTGCCGATCTGTCACGCCTGTGGTTGTATCTGGATGCCTATGAGTCTGATCTGCCCTGGCTTCGCTACGGGCAACAGGTGGCCTTTCGGGCCGAGGCGTTCCCCGGAGAAGAATTTCACGGAGTAGTCTCCTTCGTTCAGCCCTTCCTGGACGAGAGAACACGCACAGTCCGGGTGCGGGTGAACGTAGAAAACCCCGACCTCAGGCTGAAGCCTGGATTATTCGCCACCGCAACGATCCAGGCTCAGATTTCGGACCGGGGAACCGTCGTTGGGCCTTCTTATACCGGCCAGTATATCTGCCCTATGCACCCGGAGGTGATACGCGAGGTGGCGGGCAGTTGCCCCGTTTGTGGAATGACCCTGGTCCTGGCCGACAGCCTTCCTCTGCTGGGCCACAACCACGAACACCGGGCAGGGCCGCCGCTGGTCATTCCTGCGTCCGCGCCGCTCATTACGGGGAAGCGCGCCATTGTGTATGTGCAGAAACTGGGCACTGGGACGTATGAGGGCCGAATCGTCACGCTCGGTCCGCGCGCAGGGGACTATTACGTGGTCAAAGCCGGTGTCCATGAGGGGGAACGTGTCGTTTCCAGTGGCGCGTTCAAAATTGATGCAGACCTCCAGATTCAGGGCAAACGCAGCATGATGAATCCCCACGGCGGGCGGGCAGGCGGTACGCATGCCCATTGAGGTCCAAAGACATAGGGGAGCTCTGCATGAATACCGCTATCCGCTTTTGTCTTGAAAATAAGCTGGTCGTTGCCCTCTTCATTATCTTCGTTACTGCGTGGGGCGTTATGGTTGCCCCGTTTGATTGGAAGCTCGATTTTCTCCCTCAGAACCCGGTCATGGTCGACGCCATCCCGGACATTAGCGAGAATCAGCAAATTGTCTTTACGAAATGGCCGGGACGCTCTCCGCGTGATGTTGAGGATCAAATCAGCTATCCGCTGACGGTTTCCCTCCTGGGGCTGCCCGGTGTCAAAACCATCCGGAGCTTTTCCTATTTTGGATACTCATCCATCTACATTATTTTTGAGGATGACATCGACTTCTATTGGTCACGGTCGCGCGTGCTGGAAAAATTCTCCAGTCTTCCACAGGGTCTGTTACCGGACGATGTTTCTCCCGCCCTGGGACCGGATGCGACCGCCCTGGGGCAGATCTTTTGGTATACGCTCGAAGGTCGTGATCCTGAGGGCAGTCCGACCGGTGGCTGGAATCTGGACGAGATTCGTAGCGTCCAGGACTGGTATGTCCGCTATGCGTTGCAAGGGGCGGAGGGAGTCGCCGAAGTGGCCTCCATCGGCGGGTTTGTCAAAGAGTATCAAATCGACATCAACCCCGATGCGCTTCGGGCGTATGACGTCAGTCTTGCCCAGATCATAAACGCGGTCCGGAGTTCCAATCTCGATGTCGGTGCGCGCACTATCGAAGTGAACCGGGTGGAATATGTCGTCCGCGGCTTAGGCTTTATCCAGACCCTCCAAGACGTTGAGGACATCGCTATCGCCGTTCGGGAGAATAATATCCCGGTTCAGGTCAAAGATGTCGCGCAGGTGCGTCTCGGTCCGGCACTGCGACGTGGAGCGCTTGACAAAGATGGGGCGGAGGTCGTGGGGGGAGTCGTGGTTGTCCGCTATGGCGAGAATCCTCTCACGACAATACAGAACGTTCGGGCGAAGATTGACGAAATCTCTCCCGGCATGCCGGAAAAGACTCTCGCTGATGGTACCGTATCAAAACTCACGATTGTGCCTTTCTATGACCGGACCGGATTGATTCTTGAGACGCTTGGAACGCTCAAGGCCGCCCTGACGGAAGAAATCCTCGTGACCATCATCGTGGTGGTCGTTATGGTCTTCCACCTGATGAGCGCCTTCCTGATTGCTCTGGTGCTTCCCCTGGCTATCCTTATTGCTTTTGGCCTCATGCAATCGTTCCAGGTGCAGGCCAATATTGTGGCGCTCTCCGGCATTGTCATAGCCATTGGCACGATGGTCGATATGGGTATTGTCCTGTGTGAAAATATCCTCTTCCACCTCAGCGCCGCCCCGCCCGGTAAGAGCCGTCTGGAGATAGTCTATGAAGCAACTGTCGAGGTTGCCGGGGCGGTGCGCACCGCAGTCCTGACGACAGTCGTGAGTTTTCTGCCCGTATTTGCCCTCCAGGCCGCGGAAGGAAAACTGTTTGCGCCGCTTGCCTACACCAAGACATTTGCTCTTCTGGGGGCGCTGTTTGTTTCGCTCGTTGTGATCCCACCAGCGGCCTATCTCCTTTTTCGGGATTTGACGGGGCGAACCGGTCTGAGGCGAGGACTCTACCTCGCCGAGAGCGTTGTTGGCCTCCTGCTGATGTGGATCTACCTCTTTCCTGGCCTCGTCCTGCTGCTGCTGGGTGCCTCTAACCTGGCGCGTGAGACGTTTCTCTCTCGTTATGTGTGGCTTTCCCGTTACGAACGTTACCTCGTTCCGGCTGCCATTATCGTCATCACCCTGTTCTTTCTGGTCCGGTCTTGGCTCCCCATTGGAGTCGAAACAGGGACACCTCTCAACATGGTCTTTGTGGGAGTACTGATTGCCCTGATACTGACCTTCTTCAAGTTTTTTCAGGATGTGTACCCACGACTCCTCGGCTGGTGCCTCCAGCATAAACTCCTGTTCGCAGTCATTCCTCTCAGCGTGGTGATAGCGGGTGGAGCGATGTGGGCGCGTATGGGCGAGGAGTTTATGCCGCCGCTCGACGAAGGGTCGTTTTTGTATATGCCGACGACCATGCCGCATGCGTCCATTGGGGAAGCGCTAGAGGTCGTGAAGAAGCTCGATATGGCGGTTTCCTCGATTCCTGAGGTCGAATTGAGTGTAGGGAAACTGGGACGAGTCGATTCTTCACTCGACCCGGCTCCTATTTCCATGTTTGAGAACGTCATCAACTACAAGTCGGAGTACATCGTCGATGCCAATGGCTATCCTGCCTCTTTTCGCTATAACGCGGACACTGACACGTTTGTTCGCGATGCGCAGGGACGGCTTATTCCAGATCCGGATGGGCGACCGTATCGACAGTGGCGGTCTCATATTCATACTCCCGATGATATCTGGAATGAAATCGTCCAGGTCGCCCAAATCCCCGGCGTCACGTCCGCGCCTAAGCTCCAACCCATCGCCGCTCGTATCGTGATGCTGCAATCCGGGATGCGGGCGCCCATGGGCGTAAAAGTGAGAGGGCCCAGCCTGGAAATTATTGATGCCGTCGGGCAGCAGATTGAAACGTGGCTGAAAGAGGTACCGACGATCGAACCGGCAACCGTCGTCGCGGACCGTGTCGTTGGCAAGCCGTATCTGGAGATTCGGATTAATCGCGCTCAGATCGCCCGCTATGGGCTCACGATCAAGGATGTCCAGGACATCATCGAAGTCGCCGTCGGTGGAAAGCCGCTGACCCTGACGGTTGAAGGACGAGAGCGGTATCCGGTACGGATTCGGTATCTCCGAGAACTGCGGAACGACCTGGAAACGTTGGGCGGGATTCTCATTCCCACGCCACTCGGACAACACATCCCGCTCCGCGAGCTTGCAGATATTGCATTCGAACGCCGCGCTCAAGTGATCAAGAGTGAGGATACCTTCCTGACGAGCTATGTGGTCTTTGACAAAAAGTCCGGCCATGCCGAAGTTGACGTCGTCGAGGCGGCACAGGCATATCTGCAAGACAAAATTGCGCGAGGCGAATGGCAACTGCCAGCAGGAGTCAGCTATGCATTTGCCGGCAGTTATGAGAACCAGCTTCGAGCAAAGAAGCGCTTACGAATTGTTATTCCACTCACTCTCTTTGTGATTTTTCTTATTCTGTATTTGCAATTCCGCTCAGCCATGACGACCGTATTCATCTTCTCGGGTATCTTTGTCGCGTGGGCAGGCGGGTTTCTGATGTTATGGCTCTATGCCCAAGACTGGTTCTTGAATTTCGCTGTGGGAGAAACAAATTTCCGTGACTTGTTCCAGGTTCGCCCCTTTAATTTGAGCATAGCGGTGTGGGTTGGCTTTATTGCGCTGTTTGGGATCGCGACGGATAACGGAGTCCTGATAGCCACCTATCTCAAACAGCGATTTGAAAAACATACGCCCAGAACGAGCGAGGACATTCGGGCTGCGGTCCTTGAGGCGGCCCAACGGCGTATACGGCCGGCGCTGATGACCACCGCTACGACACTCTTGGCCCTCTTGCCCGTGCTCACCTCGCGGGGACGCGGGGCCGATATTATGGTGCCTATGGCTATCCCGTCTTTTGGCGGCATGGCCATCGCGCTGCTGACCGTATTTGTCGTGCCGGTCCTGTACTGCGGGGTCGCGGAGTTTCGGGCTCACAGACGGGCTGAGGGATGAGTCAGCGGGAGTACGGACGCTGCACGTCTACGCCGCCCCGTAAAGGCTGTATGGGGCGGAGAGGGAGCAATCGGCCGGTAGGCTGGAGAAAGAGGTGTGCGGCACGACGCTACAGTGCCAGATACACAGCCCCGTCCTCGATTTTTGTCCGGTACGTCGTGGCCTGGGCCGGCCGCCGGCTCTGTCCGGTCCGCAGATCAAATTGCCAGCCGTGCATCGGACATTTGATGCCGCCTTCACTATCCGTATAGCCACGAATCAAGGGGCCCTTGCGGTGAGGGCAGCGGTTGTTGATGGCGAAGACGGCTCCGTCGATATTGAAAAGCGCAATCTCTACGCCGTTGAGTGTGATGAGCTTCCGTTCGCCGGGGAGAAGTTCATCGGCCTGGCAGACAGCCTGCCAGCCGTTTTTTGTCGGAGCAGACGACGATGGCATAAACCAGGCGCAACGGATGCCTAGGGGAGATATCCCCAGAGTTTGACAACATCGTGCGTGTCGCTGTTGTGGTAGGCTTGATATTTCAGCAGGGTATCGATGCCGTCACAGGTGCGCTCCAGATTTGTCTCCATGCCGGGAAAGTCGCCCCAGCCGTGGTCGTTCTTATTGTCCAGAATCCAATTGAGACCGCGCAGAATAGTTCCACGTCTGTGGGGGTCCTCCAGAATATGGGTCACCAGCATGAGCGACCGCGTACAGTCCATGGTGTGGTCGACGTTCTCTTCGTCCCACGCGCCGGCCGAGGCTTGCCAGTCACACAAACGCGCCGCCCCTTTGGTACACGCCTCACGGACCCCGCTGACCTGTTGATCAAGAACGAGGTCGGCGACCAGCGCATCCTGAATGAGGTGAGCGGTAATCTCCACGCCGGACGGGTGAAACTCCTCATCGTACCAGCCACCATCTGGGCTCTGGTTGTCGATGATAAAGCGCATGCCCTGCTGCCAGGCGTGTCGGACCTCCTGCTGCCTGTGGGGTTCACCCAGGGCCATGACCACATTAAAAAAACTGACCGGATGGCTGGTCGTGTCCAGGTCGGCCCAGGCCGGGTCAACCCACCGGCCGTCCTGGTGCTGGGTATCAAGAAAGTAGTCGATGGCCTGCCGGACCGACTGGGTCAGTTGAGCGTGCCGCAGAAAACGGTTGCCGCGAATGAGCATCAAGCCGCAGAAGGCAGACACCCAGACGGTGCTCTCGGTATCGGAAGAGAGGGGACTCCAGCCTCCGTCCGCATTCTGGCAGGCCACGAGCGCACGATAGTCGTCCAGGAAGTCTGGCGTGGTCCGTGCGTGCAAGAGGACACGCATCGCGTGGGCAACAAGCTCCAGGTCCTGCGGACCGGCGGTCAGGCTCCAGTTGTCCCGCTCGCGCAGAAAAAACGTGTACTCGTCTTTAATGAGAGCGTTCATGTTTTGTAAGTCCATAGGTCCCTCTACCTGAGACCGTGAAGCCAGCCTGGGTGTTCGTACCCAGCCATCGTGAGGCTAGTGGATTTTTGCCCAGGCACGTCGATAATCTTCGAAGGTATCGATTTCAAGCCAACCTTTATAAATGTCCACACAGGCGATGTCGTGTTTGCGATCAACGAGTTCTTGGAGCATATCGGTGAACGCCGCGGTTTCCAGGGTGTTCGCCTCATGGAAGCGACGTGTCGCGCTGGCCGTCTGAAGCGCTTGATAAGTCGCCCGCAAGGCTTGCGCCCCCGAGGCAGAAAACATGGCGAGGCCAATAAACTCGCCGTCCGCATCCTGTTGGGCAATATGTTGACCGACCTGCGCCAATGTCGTGGGTTCGGCGGTTGGGAGGTAGCGATAGCCTGTTTTGGGAGGCTGATGGGTAACCACCAAGTCGGGATGCTTCGTTCGGACCTCGGCCTGTCCTGGTTCGTGATCATTCCAGGCACGATCAACCACAATGCTGATATCAGCTTGAGACTTGAGCAATTTTTCGAGAATAGAGGGATCGAGAAGAATATCTGAATAGAGAAAGAGGAAGCGGCCGGTCATCTCCGCCTCGGCCAGAAAGAAGGACGCGAGCTCGCCAGTCTCACGGAAGCGGTCGTTGTCATAGTAGCGAATATTCGGCAGATTGATTTGTTCTTTACGATAGCCTCGGACAACGACAATATCTTTGACCCCGCACTCGTTCAGCACCTGAATCTGTCGCTCAAGAATGGTCTTACCCTTGATTTCAAGCATGGCTTTTGGACGGTCCTCAATCAGGGGTAAGAGGCCTTCCTCAAAGCCGGCCGCAATAATAATAGCGGTCACCTCATGTCCGCCGGGGACGAGAAATTTCTTTTCGTTGGCCTGGAGGTCTGGCACCCCAACGAGGTCGTAGATCTCGGACAAGGTCACGATCTGTTCGTCAACCGCGGCCGGCCGTCCCTCCTGTTTGAGGGTCGCCAGTGCGCTTCGCATCCCGGTGACGGCGGCGCGCAGGGTCTGGTTGGCAAAAATGACGAGCTGAAAACCGGCGGCGGCAAGGTCGTGAGCCGTGACATCGGCATAGGTCGTTGGTACGGATACGAGCGGACAGGGCAGATCCCAGCTTGCCGCAAAATCCCTCAGCTCTTCATCAAACGTCGCCGCTTTTGAATGAATGAGGATGGCATCGGCGCCCGCCTCAGCATAGGCCCGGGCTCGATGCAATGCCTCGTGTTTCCCCCAGCCGGCAATAAAAGCTTCCGTGCGGGCAATAATGACAAGGTCGGTATTCTGCCGCGCGGCCGTCGCGGCCTGGATCTTCCGGGCATGTTCGTCAATCGGGACGAGTTCACGCTGGACTCCGGCGTAAAAACTGCACCGTTTGGGAAAGATATTATCCTCAATGCAAATGCCGGCCACTCCGGCGCGCTCGTACTCGGCCACCGTGCGCATGACATTAATGGCATTGCCAAAGCCGTTGTCACAATCGGCAATCACCGGAATACTCACCGCGGCGCTCATCCGCCGCACCGCCTCCAAAGTCTCACTCATTGTGAGTATGTTGGCGTCCGGCATGGCATTGGTGGCCGAGATGCCAAAACCGCTGGCCCAGATGGCATCGAATCCGGCCTCCTGGGCCAGTCTGGCGGAGAGCGCATCGTGTGCCCCCAGAACCAAAGCTGGACCGGGCTGCCTGAGTAATTCCTGCAGGCGTGCCGTTACTGTCATGGTGGGCAAACTATAGGGGGCGGTTCGGCGGGTCGCAAGTCCCTAAAGATCCTCGTGCTCTCCGCTGAATCTCACGCAAACGCAATCCGCTGGAGGTCGCTCAGGGCTGTTTGCAGCTCGTCCAGCTGGTTGCCGAGTGCCGACGGGGCGCTAATCGAAAAAACGGCGCTCTGCGCTTGCTCCGGGTTCTGCAACCAAGCGGAGAGAATCACGCTGGCGTCAATTTCGTGAGGTCGCAAAGGGACATCGCGATCTGTATCAAAATGTTCATCGGCGAGGGCCGCCACATATTTCAGGTCGCCCAGGTTGGAGACGGTGCGGTTTTCGATCAGACGTCCGTTGAGGACGAGATATGCCTGGGCCATCCCGGTTTGGCGGCTGGGCAATAAGAGCAAGGCATTCGCCCGCGTCACAATCCAATGAAAGCGCTGATGCAGATGAAGGATATGGTCGAGCAACTCGATATCCTGCTGTAAGCGGGCGGCCCCTTCGTATTGTAAATCTGCGGCAAGACGGTCACGTTTTGCTATTAACGTCTCTCGCAGTATTGGGGCTTCACCACTGAGCGCCGCGCTGAAACGCTGCACTTGCTCCCGGTAGGTCTCGCGTGAGACCCGTCCTACGCACGGCGCGGTACAAGCACCAATTTGACCGCTCACGCAAGGCGACGCCTCGGGAGTCGGTGAGAGGTTGCCCGGACAGGTTCTGAGGCCAAAAAGTCGAGCCAGGAGGCGCTGGGCTCGTTCGGCGAAGTCGCGATTGCGGAACGGGCCAATATACAGGGCACGATGACTTCCCGGCTTTGCCGTGACCGACAGGCGAGGATAGGCATTCCTGACGCTGAGCTTGAGAAATGCGACCAGGGGGAGATGCTTGGAAAGTCGATTATACGGTGGTTTGAGAGCGCGAATCAGGCTAGCCTCGCGTAACGACGCCTCAAGCTCCGAGCCGGTTTGTTCGTAGACAACGTCGCGTACGTGGCGGACCAAATCGAGGACCTTGTCGCTGTGTCCCGAAGAATTGGTGAAATAGGAGTTGACTCGACGATGCAGATTCTTGGCTTTGCCGATGTAGAGCAGCTTCCCTTCGGCATCGAGCATCCGATACACTCCAGGGCTTGCCGGAATATTTGCCAGAGTCGGGCGGGGGACAAAACATTTAAAACGGCGGCCATCGCGGGCGCTCTGTTGAAACTCGAGGAGCTGGCCGAGCGTGGTGACCCCTTGTTGGACGAGCTGCTCCAGAAAAATGCAGAAAATTTCCGCCGTCACCCGCGCATCTGCCAAGGCGCGATGTTGGGTCGGATACGAGACGCCAAGGTGGGCAGCGACCGAGTCGAGCGAACGGGATCGAATGCCAGATAGAAGTCGTCTGGCCAGCTTCAGGGTGCAGACTGAGGAGTTTCGTAAAGGGGCAGCGGAGAGACGTTGCGCGTCAAAGTTGAGGAAGCCAAGGTCAAAGCTGGCATTGTGGGCAACGATGACTGCCAGGCCGAGAAAATGCTGTAACTGAGGAAAGATTTCTTCAATCCGCGGCTGGTCTCTGAGCATGGCATTGGTGATACCGGTCAAACGGGTTATCCCGGCTGGAACATGCTGCCCCGGATTGAGTAGGGTATGAAACTCCTCGCCAATCTTCCCGTGGCTGACTCGAACCGCGGCGACTTCAGTTATGGCCGCTTTCCCGGGCTTGAGACCGGTTGTTTCGAGGTCAAGAACGACAAACTGGGTATCGTGGAGTGGGCGGTTAAGGTCGGCGTGGAGCGTGAGCGTCCAGCGGTCTGTTTTCGCATCGTAGGAACAATGTTGATCAGCACCAAGGGCCGCATGGATGAGGCGCGCGCCCAGTTCCGGGTCACGTTGGGAAGGAAAAGGAGCAATTGCGCCTGAAACGAAAATCTCGTGGAGCAACTCGGCCGAAGTTGCTCCACCTGGCCGGTCCGCGAGATAGTCGTAAAGTTTCTGTCGCACGCGGAGCGTAGCCTAGCGCCTTCCCATGTCTTTGGCAAAAGGACGCTTATGTCCCGGCAATCGTCATGCGGGCAATTTTCACCGTTGGTGCGGAGATCGTCCCGCGCCGTTCTAAGTCATTGCCTATGACCTCAATGTTTTTGAACATATCGAGCAGATTGCCGGCGATAGTGATCTCCTCCACCGGATAGACGACCTCTCCGCCTTCGATCCACAGCCCAACCGCTCCCCGCGAGTAGTCGCCCGTCACGGGATTGACACCGAATCCGGACAGCTCGGTGACATATAAGCCGGACCGAACCGAACGAATAATATCTTCGGGTGGGGTTGTACCGGGCCGCAAGAAGAAATTCGTTGTGCTGGCCGTCGGAGTATCGGCAAAAGAGCGGCTGGCGTTGCCCGTAGATTGGAGCCCGAGTTTACGTGCAGAATAGGTATCCAGGAGATAGCTCGTGAGCCCCCCGTTCTCAACGACAATATTCTGGCGGGTTGGCAGTCCTTCTCCATCAAAAGGTTTTGAGCCTAAAGCGGCAGGAATGCGTGCGTGGTCTTCGACAAAGATTCCATCTGCTGCAATCTTTTCGCCGATTTTATCCAGCAGGAAAGAAGTTTTTCGATATAAGGCCGAGCCAGAAATCGCGCCGGCCAGATGACGGAGTAAACTGGCCGCCATCTCCGGTTCAAAGACGACCGGCGCTTCTTGGGTCCGGACTTGTTTTGCCCCAAGACGACGGACCGTCCGCTCTGCGGCTTTTTGGCCGACCGCTTTTGCCGCTTCAAGATCCTCGAGTTTCCGTTGCGATGAATACCAGTAATCTCGCTGCATCCCTCCGTCTTGGGAAGCGACCGGAACAACACTCAGCGAGAAATTCGTGGTGTGGTAGCTGCCACAAAAGCCCAGGGAGTTTGCATAGACCATTTCACGAGATGCGTTCGCAAACTCGGCCCCCTCGGAATTCGTAATTCTTGAATCGCTGGCAAATGCCGCTTCCTCCGCTTCCTGGGCTCGCGCAAGTTTCTCTTCCAGCGTGAGGGATACGCTGGTGTCGGTGAGATCGAGGTCTGGAACGTCCTGGGCCAAATCTGACTGGTCGGGGAGGCCGGAGAATGGATCAGCTGCCGTCGCTTTGGCAAGATCGAGGGTTTCCGTAACAAAAGCCTGTAATGCCGCATGCGTAAAATTTGCAGTTGAGGTCATCGCGCTACTCTGACCCGCAAAGAGACGCAGCCCCATCCGTTTCTCTTGGGAGTTTTGAATTTTCTCGACTTTTCCCAGGCGAATACCCGCAGAAAAGGATTCCCCGCTCGCAATCACCAAATCTCCTGCGGTTGCGCCCCGCTGACGGGCTTGATCGAGAGCATCTGCGGCAAGTTCTGTCAGGTCCATATCTGTCCTTTAATGCGACGGAGAAGACTCCACAGCATACGGCGCGCTACGCTTCCTAGGCCTGAGTTCCGCCAACAGTCAGTCCATCGACTCGGATAGTGGGAAGACCGACGCCAACCGGGACGGACTGGCCTTCTTTTCCGCATGTGCCAATGCCTTCGTCAAGCTTGAGATCGTTGCCGACCATGGAAATCCGCGTCAGGACATCTGACCCATTCCCAATCAGAGTAGCACCTTTGACAGGCCGCGTTACTTTCCCATCTTCAATCAGATATGCCTCGCTTGCTGAGAAAACGAATTTTCCACTTGTGATGTCAACCTGGCCACCTCCAAAAGAGACGGCATACAGGCCGTTCGGAACCGAACGAATAATATCTTCTGGTGTGGATTCGCCAGGCAGCATGAACGTATTCGTCATGCGTGGCATGGGCATGTGCGCAAAACTCTCGCGGCGCCCGTTCCCGGTCGGTTGCATATTCATCAGCTTCGCGTTGAGGCGATCCTGTAGATAGCCGGTGAGGGTGCCGTTTTCTATGAGTACTGTGCGA
>OX638322.1:3352500-5178102 GCA_951812575.1 Candidatus Binatia bacterium
CGAGTTCGGTATCCATATCCGTATACGGCTCAATGTTCACGTTAAATGCCCTCCGCATGGAAGATGTCTGTTGTGAGATAACGCTCTCCAGCATCACAAAAGATGGTGAGAACGGTCTTCCCTTCTCCTAAATTGCTTGCTACTCGGACGGATGCTGCACAGACTGCACCAGATGAAATGCCCACAAGAATACCTTCCTGGCGGGCGAGGTCTCGTGTATAGGTTGTGGCTTCTTCATCTGACACGGAGAGGACCTCATCGTAGATTTCTGTATCCAAAATTGAGGGAACAAACCCTGCACCAATACCTTGGATGTTATGGTAACCGGGATCTTTTCCTTCAAGAACGGGAGAAGCGGTCGGCTCAACGGCAAAGATTTGGAGTTGTGGATATGCTTGCTTCAGTATTTCTCCAACACCAGTGATTGTTCCACCAGTCCCAACCCCAAGGACGAGAGCATCCAGGTGAGGGAGCTGCTGCAGGATTTCTTGGGCGGTTGTTTGCCGATGTATTTCTGGGTTTGCTGGATTATCGAATTGTTGTGGCATAAAATAGTCAGGGTGACTGGCAGCGGTTTGCTGCGCTTTTTGAATCGCCGCGTGCATCCCTTTTGTATCTGGCGTCAAAATAAGGTCGGCACCGTATGCGGCAAGAAGGTTCTGACGTTCTTCGCTCATCGTGTCCGGCATTGTGAGGGTCAATTGATAACCCTTCACTGCCGCAACAAGGGCGAGGCCAATCCCTGTGTTACCACTCGTAGGCTCGACAATGGTCATTCCAGGCGCTAACTCTCCCGAGCGTTCCGCTGCTTCGATCATGCTGAGGCAAATCCGGTCTTTAAGACTTCCGCCAGGGTTGAGTGATTCAAGCTTCGCCCATATCTCGGCGCTCCCAGGGCGAGGGATATTGCGAAGTTGAACAATGGGAGTATTCCCAATGAGTTGAAGGAGAGAATCTGCGACTTGGCAGGGTGCAGGCATAATGCACAAATAAAAAGGCTCAGCGCTTAAGCACTAAAGAATCTCTCCCACGCTATCCAGGTACACCTTGAAAGTCAATTCAGAGATGGCCCGTACAATCGTCCTTTTCCCCGGCAGTCTTGGCGACTTTCTCTGTTTTTTACCTGTGTTACAGGCAATTGGCGAACATCAACACAACCTCGTTGTTGTCGGCAGAGAAACGACGCGTGCCCTTCTTGGGGACTTCGCATGCTTCCCTCGATCCGTCTCGGTACAGACTGTTTCCCTCGATGAAGCGCGCTTTGCACGCCTTTTCGCTCCTTGTTCTTCAGCCAAAGACGCTGACCTCGACAGCTTTTTTTCACCTGCCACCTTAGTTTTATCGTGGTTTGGTGCTTCTCTCCCGCAGCTGAAGAAGAACCTGGAGAAATATGCGCCTGGTCGAGCCGCGGTCTTCCCTTTTTTTTCAGGCCAAGTGGAGTCTCATGCAAGCGCTTATTATTTGAATTGTCTGGGGGAGACAGGAGAGGAGCGGCTGCCTAGACCTCCTTCCATACAACTCAAAGAGCCATGGCTCCAATGGGGAGTGGAATATTGGCGACAGCGAGGATGGGAGTCGAAGCATGTCTTAATAGTCCATCCAGGCAGCGGTGGGCAGAGAAAACGATGGAGAGCAGAAGGATTTCGGCATGTGGCCGAGTGGTGGAGGAACAGCGGGGACCGGGAAGTGCTCATATTGCTTGGGCCTGCCGAGGCGGAGGAAGGCGAATATTGGCGTCGCTATGGCCATGCTGAGACATCTCTTGAACTCCAACAGGTCGCGAGTATCCTCATCCGAGCAAGCTGTTATATAGGAAACGACTCTGGAGTGAGCCATCTTGCCGGGGCGGTCGGCGCACAAGGCGTCGTCATATTTGGACCGACTCGACCCGAACAATGGCGTCCTCTCGGGGGAGGGCTTCAGGTCATCAAAAATACCTGCTACCGCGAGAAATGGCCGGATCGAGAGGGGATCTCTCTGGAAGAAGTAACGCCAGAACAAGTCCTGGGGAAACTGATCTCAGGGCGTAGACGTGCCCGCTGAGTGTCAAAGCGTGCGAAAACCCACTATAGTGTGGCATAATGGGTTGTACGATGATGGAGGGTTACTTCAATGAGCGAAGAAGAACAAGAGCGGAGCCAGGGATTTCGGGTTACTGATCGCCGCCGCTTCTCTCCAGAATCAGGAGAGCCCCAATCAACGCAGACAGAGGAGGGCGCTGAGGATACTCGGCAAGGCTCGGCGCCACCCCAAGCTGAGACGCAGGGGACATCAGCGCCAGACCGCCCCCATGAGGCCGCGTCTGATCAAATTGAGATTACTTTTTCGAGCTTTATTCTTGGGCTGAGTACGCAGGCGCTCATGTCTCTCGGGGAGATTCCAGCCACCCCTGGTCAGGCAACCCGAACCGATCTGACCGCAGCGCAGCAGATGATCGATATACTTGCCATGTTACAACAAAAAACTGCGGGTAACCTTGATGCAGGTGAGGGGCAGATGCTGGAAAACGTGCTGTACGATTTGCGGATGCGATACGTCGAGCTCAAAAGGGGAGGACATCCAGCATAGTGCGGCGACACCACCATTGATATTGGCATCTCTCCGCTCTTATTTGTGATGGATATGCAACGGATATTCTGGAGTCTCATTGGTTTTCTTTTCCTGGGGCTGCTTGGAACTGCGAGCGTTCTTGGCTGGCAGTTTTACCACAAATTAGAAGACGCAGCCGTTCAACGCTTCTCTGACCATCGCTGGGCAGTACCGTCCAAGGTCTATGCGCATCCGCTCCTCCTTTACCCTGGACTCAAGGTGGAAGAGGCTGCGCTCTTTGACCATCTGGCTCGCTTGGATTATCAACAGGTCGAACACCCCATTCGTGCTCGGGGAGACTATTGGCGCAATGCCCAAAGCGGAGAAGTCCAGATTTTTTTACGGGAATCCACGTATCCCGGACGAGAACGCCCTGCTCGACGGATTCTGCTGTCCATACAGCAGGGGCGGATCGAACGCCTGACCGATCTTGACGATCAGACTGTAATCCAGGCCATCGAGACGGAGCCGGAAATCATTACGCGTTTCTATGCTCAAGCGTGGGAAGAACGCAGGGTAGTGAAACTCTACGAAGTTCCCTCTCTGCTGGTCAAAGCCGTGCTGGCGGCTGAAGATCACCGCTTTTTTGAACATAGCGGGGTTGATTGGTGGCGCATCTTGGGAGCTTTATGGGCAAACGTCACTGCTGGACGAACCGTCCAAGGTGGCAGCACGCTGACGCAGCAGCTGATTAAGAACTTCTTTCTTTCCCAAGAAAGAACCATCAAGCGCAAGCTGACCGAAGTCTGTCTGGCGCTCATTATTGAAAATCATTATTCCAAGCTACAAATTCTCGAGAATTATTTGAATGAAATTTACTTAGGTCAGCGGGGCGCAAAGAGTATTTTGGGTATTTGGGAAGCAGCTCGATTCTACTTTGGAAAGGCGCCCCGGGATCTAACGCTCGGAGAAATGGCGATTATTGCCGGCATGATCAAAGCGCCGAACCGATATGCCCCCAACCGTCATCCTGAGCGTGCCATCCTGCGGCGGAATCACATTCTCCAAAGAATGGTCACATTAGGGACTATTACGGAAGAGGAAGCGGACGCGGCTCGGCACGAAGAAGCGGGACCGCGTCAGATGCCACCCGAGAAAAATAAAGCGCCATATTTTGTTGACTTCATCAGAAAAGAGCTTGAAGCCCACTACCCGGCTGGAACATTGACCAAGGCCGGGCTCAATATCTTTACGGTCTTGGATATGCGACTTCAGCAGATCGCGCGCGAAGTCATTCAGACAGGGCTGACGGAACTGGAGGAAAAGCATCCGCAGTTGAAACGAGAGATGCCCGAAGAGCGCCTCCAGGCCTGCCTTGTCGCGATCCAACCCCAAACGGGACATATTCTCGCTTTAGTGGGTGGACGTGACTACCAGGTGTCGCAGTTTAATCGGACGGTACAAGCGCGCCGGCAACTGGGCTCGATCTTTAAGCCAGTGGTGTTCCTGGCGGCCCTTGAAAAAGAAAGACAGCAGAGAGACGGTCGGTTCCTGCCCACCAGTCTCGTGAACGATGCGCCCTTCAGTTGGTTCTATGAAGATAAAGAATGGAGTCCACGGAACTATAAAAATCGCTATCGTGGCATGGTAAGTCTTCGAAAAGCTCTTGAAAAATCGTCGAATGCGGCGACGGCGCGTATTGCCCAGGAAGTCGGCCTTGAACCCGCTCGCCAAATGGCCGTTCGTCTGGGCTTTACCAGTCCTTTGCCGGCTTACCCCTCCCTTGCTCTCGGAGCGGCTGAGGTGACTCCCCTCGAGGTCGCCTTCGCGTATAGCACTTTGGCCAATCAAGGCATTGCGACCCGACCGGAGACGATTCACTGGATCACCAGTCGCACGGGGGAAATGATTGAGCAGCACCAGATGACAGTCGAACAGCGGATTCATCCGGACGATGTCTATGTTTTGACTCACCTGCTGGAGGGAGTCATGAAACAGGGAACGGGTGTGGGGGCCCGTCGGCGAGGATTTGTCCGTCCTGCCGCAGGAAAGACGGGCACCACGAACGATTACGGAGATGCCTGGTTTGTCGGTTATACGCCCGATCTCTTAACGGTGGTGTGGGTCGGGTTTGATCGCCGGGTCTCGCTCAACCTCTCGGGTGCCCAAGCGGCCTTGCCTATCTGGACTGCATTTATGAAACGCGCGACCGTGGGGATGCCGATCACGGATTTCTCGTCTCCGCCTGGGGTCACTCTAGTGGCGATTGATCAACAAACCGGTCTGCGTGCGACTCCACATTGTCCCAAGGTGATGCAAGAGGCTTTCCCAAAGGGGCGGGAGCCGATTCTTTCGTGCCCGTATCACACTTCTGGCCCAACTCCGCCTCGTCCTCCCGTTCGGACGACATCGTCAGACCACCAATCTCCAGCACCAAAACTTCCTGTTGGCGAGGCGGCAGTGGTGTTGTCTGAGTCCATGCATCCCGTTTCAATAGATTCGCCATCACTGCAGCCGAGCCGGTCAAAACCATGGTGGCATATATTGTAATCGCCCTGCTGCGCCCTCTATTGAGATCTCTGCTGCCGAGTACCATTCTCGTGCTGGCAAGTGGAAGTCTGGCTGGATATGCACAAGAGGGTGAAGCCTATAATCAAATTGGAGAAGCGGCACAGAATGGAAGGCAATTCCCGTACCAGGGAATAATGATGCCAGAGCAAACGGTTCCCCCCCTGCCTGATCCTGCCATATTTTCTCCCCAGGATCGCATAGCCCTCCATTTTGTAGAACAAGGTCAGACCGCGTTGATTCGGGAAGATTTCCATCGCGCCCGTATCTTTTTTGAGCGAGCAGTGAATATTGCTCCTTTGCAACCCTACGGCTATTACTTTCTTGGCCGTACGACCTTTGCTCAAGGTGATGCCCGCCAAGCTCTGGTATTTTTACTGAAAGTAGAACTCGTGTTATCGGAATCGGAAGAGGACGCTGAGTGGATGGCGAAAACGACATGCCTCCAAGGAATGGTTCATGAGGATTTAGGAGCATATGAGGACGCTCGGCTCAGTTACCAGCGCTGCCTGGAAATTTCTCCTCAAAGCTTACGCGCCATTAGTGCCCTTGCCCGGCTGCCGGATGAAAGTACGCCGTGAACATGCCCGGTCAAAAGTCCCTCACGGTCTTGGGCATTGAGTCCTCGTGCGATGACACGGCCGTGGCCGTCCTGCGTGGACGACGCATCCTGTCTAACATTGTCTCGTCTCAGGACGCGATTCATGGCCCCTATGGTGGGATCGTACCCGAACTGGCCTCGCGGCAGCACATACAAAACGCCCTTCCCGTTCTCAATGCGGCGTTGGAGCAAGCAGACATTACTCTCAACGCTATTGACGGGATTGCCGTCACTGCTGGACCGGGTTTGGTCGGTTCGTTGCTGGTTGGCGTGTCGCTTGCGAAATCGCTCGCCTTTGCCAAGAATCTCCCCTTTATTGGTATCAATCACCTTGAGGGGCATCTGCTGGCGGTGCAGCTCGAACACGAGGTCGATTTTCCATTCCTGTGCGTGTTAGTGTCCGGCGGCCATACGAGTTTATATCTTGCGCGGGACTGGGGACACTACCAGCGTCTTGGCGCGACCCGGGATGATGCGGCTGGCGAGGCGTTCGATAAAGGCGCGAAAATGCTCGGCCTCGGATACCCGGGCGGTCGGATTATCGATGAACTCGCCAAAGCAGGCCGACGGGACGCCATTCGGTTCCCCCGTGCGCGTATCAAAAAGGCGAGGTATGACTTTAGCTATAGCGGGCTCAAGACTGCCCTGCGTCAATTTCTCGCCTCTCCGGAGCGAGAGCGGCATACCCCGGCCGACATAGCTGCCAGTTACCAAGAAGCCGTAGTGGACACCGTAGTGGACACCACTATACGAGCGGCTCATGATCTGAACATCCGCCGCGTTGTCGTCTCCGGTGGTGTCTCAGCCAATTCTCGACTGCGCCAATATATGACCGAAGCCGGAGAGCAAAACGATTTTCGAGCTTTCTTTCCGCCGTTGAAGCTGTGTACGGATAATGCGGCCATGATCGCTTTTGCCGGTGCCTGGCGTCTTGCCGCAGGACAGCGTTCTGGACTGGACCTGAATGCGTCTGCTGTGCTGCCGTTAGAAAATGCCTAGGAGAACCCCGGTGTGAAAGCCGCCCCGCCGACCTTGCTCCAACAAGCCCGTTTCGCCCTTGGTGAACTTGGCATTCGTCCCCATAAACGTCTTGGTCAGCATTTTCTGATTGATGCCGACGTGATCCAGCGTATGGTGGCAGCCGCGGCCATCCGCCCTGAAGATAACGTGTTGGAGATCGGACCGGGGCTCGGGGCATTATCTGAAGTCTTGGTCAACCAAGCAGGGCAGCTCATTTTAGTCGAAATGGACACGACCTTGGCCGAACGACTGGCTGCACGCTTCGCCCACGAGGGGTACGTCCGGATGATTACGGCTGACTTTCTTCGTCTGGACCTGAAAGATACGTTGCGGGCACAGTCCTTCAAAGTCGTGGCCAGCCTCCCATACAATGCGGCGACGCCCATCCTCTTTCGGTTGCTCGACCACCGGACGCAGTTCCCGCAGGCTACCGTCATGCTCCAACGGGAGGTGGCCGAGCGCATTACCGCCTCTCCAGGGACAAAGGCGTATGGCGTGCTGTCCGTCCTGATTCAACTCTACGCCACGCCGGAAGCAGTGTGCTCGGTTGGGCCCCGCAGCTTTTTCCCCGCGCCACAGGTACACTCTCAGGTGATTAAACTGATTTTCCACAAAGAGCCTCGGGTTGAAGTGGCCGATGAGGGCCTGTTTCGCCAAATCGTGAAGGCGGCCTTTAATCAACGCCGAAAAACGTTACGCAATGCGTTGCGCAGTGTTGGTGGGGCAGACCTTGAAGCCATTGGCCAACGGGCGGACATTGACTTACAGCGCCGCGGAGAGACACTGAGTCTTGCGGCATTCGCGCGCCTGACAAATAGTTGGCGGGGGTAATTCGTACGTATAAAAAGGGACACTATGGAGCGGAAAGTCATCGCATACACCGTCAAAGACCGGATCGCGACCATTACCCTCAACCGTCCTCAGCGCAGAAACTCGTGGACGGGCAGAATGCACGTTGAGTATCGCTGGTCTATTGAGCAAGCCGAGAACGACCCGGAGGTGCGGGCCATTCTCGTGACCGGGGCGGGCCGGGATTTTTGTGTTGGGGCGGATTCGCGGGCGCTTGAGGGACATGTTGAAAAAGGTGGCTACGACCCAGGCACGCCAGACACCATGCCGACTCCTGGCTATGGCGTCCGGCCCGAGTTTGACGCGGATTTCGCGTATCAATTCGGCCTCACCAAACCAGTGATTGCGGCCATTAACGGTGCAGTCGCGGGCGCTGGCCTGGCTGTCGCCTGCTATGCCGATATTCGTTTTGCCGCGGAAGGGGCAAAATTCACAACCGCCCACGGAGCCCTGAACCTGCCGACCGAGTTTGGCCTGTCCTGGCTGCTCCCGCGCCTGATGGGCGTCACGCGGGCGAATGATATCCTGCTCACGAGTCGCATCTTTCTGGCAGAAGAAGCCTATGAATTGGGTCTGGTCAATAAAGTCTTGCCGTTCGACGAACTCCTGCCATACACGTACGACTACATCTACAAGATGATAGCCCGTGTTTCCCCTGGATCGTTGCGGGTAACCAAAAACCAGATCTATGCCGACCTGCACGGCGACGTGGCCTCGGCGGTCCGGCGTTCGCGCAGCCTGATTGACCGCATGATGACCGAGTCAGACTTCCGGGAAGGTGTCGCCGCCTTTACTGAAAAGCGTCCGCCGCGTTGGTCAGGAAAGTGAGAGCTTACAGTCCCATCCCTGACACTGCCAACCCTAGCCGCGACATGTCGAGCGAAATCCAGACAATCCAGGCGGTCAGGACTATCGCCACTCCGGTAAAAATTTGGATGCGCTTGACCAGACCAGGTAGTTTGTCCGGTGGGAATGCCTCTCCGCGTACCTCGGTGCGGACCAGGCGATGGCCCATACCTAGGGAAACCGCGGCGCTCACATTAATCAGAATAAAAACAATGAGGAGCTTGAGGCTCAACAGGCTACCAAAGTCTGACAAATATCCCTCCGGAGTAAAGAATGACAAGCCGGGCTTGGCTTTGAATGCCGTGAGACTCCACGCGCCGGTCATCAGCACGACTCCGAGTGAGCCGATGCTGAGCGGATTGTAGTATTTCAGACCCTTGGCCAAATAGGTTTGTTTTGCTGCTGGGTCGTCAATCTGAGCGGCCGGCGGTAGCAACATGACGAGGAGGGTGACGCTGCTACCGAAGAAGATGGCTAAGCTGAGTACATGGGTCCACAGGAGAATGAAATCACTCATTAGGCGGACGTTAAACCAGAGGGCACTAGAAATGTAAATGGCTGCCCGATAAGGATGTTTGACACTCAAAACTGGGGCCGATATCCTGCCAGAAGCGATGTTTCCTCTCGATCTTATGTTCCCTGAGGAGGGGTAAGGAAGGACGAATGGCCGAAAACGTCTTACTGCGCCATGAAGATGTTCCTGATATTCACAAGCTTGATGTCTACCTGGCTCATGATGGCTATGCCGCAGCGCGTAAGGCGCTGACGACGCTCAAGCCTGAGGAAGTCACGGCCCAGGTAAAAGAATCGAACCTGCGTGGACGGGGCGGGGCGGGTTTTCCGGCAGGCGTCAAATGGGGATTCTTACCCAAGGACTCGGATAAGCCCGTCTATCTGTGTTGCAACGCAGACGAGAGTGAGCCCGGAACGTTCAAAGATCGGGCGATCATCGAGAAGAACACCCATATCCTGCTCGAAGGTATTCTCATCACCTGCTACGCCATCAACGCCCACACGGCCTATATCTATATCAGAGGAGAATTCGCCTACGGCGCAAAATGTCTGGAACAGGCCCTGGCCGAGGCGTATGACCAGGGCCTGTTTGGCAAAGATATTTTCGGCACCGGCTTTGATCTTGAGGTCTACGTCCACCGGGGAGCCGGAGCCTATATCTGTGGGGAAGAGACCGGCCTGATTGAGTCGCTTGAAGGCAAGCGCGCCTATCCCCGCATTAAACCGCCGTTCCCGGCCGTATACGGCTTATTTGGCTGCCCAACTATTGTGAATAACGTGGAAACGCTTGCCTGCGTGCCGTCTATTATCAAAAACGGTCCGGACTGGTTTCGGTCCATTGGCCCTGAAAGCGGGCCGGGTCCCAAAATATATGGAGTCAGCGGGCATGTGGAGAAACCCGGTATGTTTGAGCTGCCCATGGGTATGCCGCTGCGCGAGATGATTTACGACTATGCGGGTGGCATCAAGGATGGCAAGCAACTCAAGGCCGTCATGCCGGCCGGGTCGTCCTTCCCCGTTCTGACGCCGGACGAGATTGACGTCCATATGGACTTTGACTCCATGCGCGCCATTGGAGCCTTCCTGGGCACCGCCGGCATTATCGTCATGGATGAAGACACCTGTATGGTCCGCGCCTTGGAGATCATTGACCGCTTCTATCACCATGAATCCTGCGGCCAGTGCTCGCCGTGTCGAGAAGGAACCGGCTGGTTACACAAGCTCCTGGTGCGACTCGAAGAGGGCAACGGCAAAGTCGAGGATATCGAACTGATGGACCGTATCTGTACCAATATGACGGGCAATACGGTGTGTGTTTTGGCTGACGCGGCTGCCATGCCCACCCAGAGCTATCTGACGAAATTCCGCGACGAATTTGTTGCCCATGTGACGCAAGGCGGCTGCCCGCTGAAAAAGGTAGCCGTCCAGCCCGAAGCTGCCTGAGTCTCCCCCAGAGGTTTTCATGCCAACACTTGTAATCGATGGCCAAGAAGTGACGGTCGAAGACGGCCTCAACGTCATCCAAGCTGCCGAACAGGCCGGTATTGAAGTGCCGCATTACTGTTACCACCCCGGACTCAGCATATCGGGAAACTGCCGTATGTGTCTGGTCGAAATAGAAAACATGCCCAAACTGCAGATTGGCTGTAACACGCGTGTGTCCGATGGCATGGTGGTAAAAACCACCAGTGAAAGAGCGAAACATGCCCAAGCCGCGGTGCTCGAATTTCTTTTAATCAACCACCCGATCGATTGTCCCATCTGCGACCAGGCTGGCGAGTGCAAGCTCCAAGACTATTACATGCTGTACGGTTCCTATAAGAGCGAGATGCAGCTTGAGGCCAAGGTGCATAAGGGGAAAGTGGTTGACCTTGGACCCGAAGTCGTGCTCGACGAAGAGCGCTGCATTCTGTGTGCCCGCTGTACCCGCTTCTGCGATGAAATAACCCGGACCGGCGAGTTGGGCATTTTTGATCGTGGTGATCACTCCCGCATCAGTCTCTTCCCAGGAAAGCAACTCGACAATCCCTACTCCGGCAATGTTGTTGACGTGTGTCCGGTGGGGGCGCTGACGAGCAAAGATTTCCGCTTCAAGTCCCGGGTCTGGTATCTTGAAAAAACGCCCTCGACCTGCACCCGCTGCGCCACCGGCTGTAACATCGATATCTACCATCGGCAGGGCGAGATCTTCCGGTTTCGGCCGCGCCAGAATTCCGACGTCAACGCGTATTGGATGTGTGATGAAGGGCGGCACTGGTATAAGTCCTTTCAACAGGACAGCCGGATTCCCACTCCTTTAGTGCGAAGTGAATCGTCTTTCACGGTCGCCTCGTGGGACGAGGCTGGCAAAAAGGTGGTGCAAGCCGTCCGTTCGGTCCAAGACGAGTATGGTGCGGATGCGGTCGCGGCGATTATCGGAGCCAAGGCCACCAACGAAGAGGCCTTTCTGCTCTCCCGCCTGCTCAGGGAGCAAATCGGCTCCACACACACGGCTGGCCTGTCATGGTCTCCGGCCGATGCGTTTCACGATGACTTCCTGATCCACGCCGACAAAAACCCGAATACCCAAGGACTGAAGAGTCTGGGTCTGCTGAACGGCGGAGACGAGGCTGCGGCAATTCTCGCGGCGGCAGAGCAGGGGCAGGTGAAAATCCTCTTTATTCTTGGTGCAGACCTCGTCACGGCATTCGGCCAAGAACGTATTGATAGCGCCCTGGGCGAAACAACTGTCATCGTACTCGACACGGATTATAATGGCACGACCGAGTACGCTGACATTGTGCTGCCGATCGCGGCGGCCGTGGAGACGGACGGGACGTGTACGAATCAGGCCGGGCGGGTCCAGCGGCTCTCTCAGGCCTTCCTGCCACCGGGAGAAGCGAAAGCCGGCTGGGAAGTGCTGGCCTTGCTGAGTACGCGGTTGGACGGCCCGGACTCTGTTTCGATTAGCGACGTCTTTAGCGAATTAACGCACTCGGTCCCATCCTTTTCTGGTCTGACGTATGGCAAGATTGGTCTCCAGGGAGTACCCTTAGCCGAAGTTGGATCATAGGCCGACCGGTGCGTATTGCCACTTGGAACGTCAATTCGATTCGGGCGCGCAAGGAGCGGGTGCTGGAATGGCTCACCCGCCAGCAACTGCCTGACATTGTCTGTCTGCAAGAAACAAAAGTGACGGACGACGCTTTCCCTCGCCGCGAATTTGAGGAGGTTGGCTACTGCGTGACCGTTTGTGGACAAAAGACCTATAACGGCGTGGCTATCCTGTCTCGCTCGGAGCCGAGCCGGGTCCTGAGTCGCCTCGCTGGTGACTCCAAAGACCCCGAAGCTCGTTTCTTGTCCGTCCACGTTGCAGGTGTTCACGTCCTGTGTCTCTACGTTCCGAACGGGCAGATGGTCGGAAGTGAGAAGTTTGCGTATAAGCGCACCTGGCTGAGCCGTGTCCGGCACTTTCTTGACGCTCAGTGCGATGCTGGAAGGCCGCTCGCTGTGTGCGGAGATTTGAATATCGCGCCCGAGGCGCGGGATGTCCATGACCCGGAGGGATGGGAAGACAGCGTCCTGTTTCATCCGGACATGCGCCAAGCATTTTCTGCTCTGTGTGAGTGGGGCTTGGTTGATACGTTTCGCCTCCATCACGCCGAAGGCAAGCGGTATAGCTGGTGGGATTATCGTCAACTGGCCTTCCCCAAAAACAAGGGGCTCCGGATTGACCATATCCTCGTCACCCAGTCGTTGGCTGAGCGGTGCACGGACGTTGCCATAGACCGCGAGGCGCGCAAAGGCAAGGGAGCTTCGGATCACGCCCCGGTTATTGCCGCATTTGGCGATGTGTCAGGGTGAAGACCGGGTGGATAGTCGCGCAGGGCAGAGGCCCGTTGTCTTTGGAAAGAAAACCTGACAGTGTGAAGGCGTTGGAGGAGCATATGCAGAAGCCACCAGTCGATTATATCAAACGCATTACGGCCAATTATGCTGCGCTGGGCTACAAGACGTACCAATGGGTGCATAACGAAGACACGCCGCCGTGGACCCCGCTGACCAAGCCGTTGTCGGAGTGCCGCCTGGGCCTGATTGCTTCCGGTGGCATTTATGTGACCGGCCAAGTCGCCTTTCATACCAAGGATGATTTCTCCTTTCGATCGATCCCCAAGGATGTCACCACCTCAGACCTGCGGACTGCCCATTTTGCCTACGACCAGACTGACGCCCGACGTGATCCCAACGTGGTCTTCCCGATTGATACGCTCCGCCGCTTAGAAGCAGAAGGAGTTATCGGCGAGCTGGCCGAGCATGCCTTTACCTTTATGGGCGGCATCTATTCGACCCGGAAAGTCCGTGAGTCATTAGCCCCGCAACTGACCGAGCAGTTGAAGGCCGAGCGTGTTGATGTGGCTTTGCTGGTCCCCGTTTGACCTGTGTGTCATCAGTCCGTGGGACTGATTGCCCGCCATGCCGAGGCCGCCGGCATTCCGACTCTATGCATGGGCAGCGCGCTGGACATTCTCCAGGCCGTTTATCCTCCCCGTGCGGCCTTTCTCGACTACTTACTCGGCCACACAACTGGCAAGCCGCTCGAGCTGGAACTCCAGCGTGCGATCCTGCTTGAGGCCCTAGAGGCGTTTTCCTCGCTCCCACAGCCCGGTCAGATCAAACACCTGCCGTTTCGCTGGGCGGAGGACGATGACTGGAAGGATGGGGTGATGAATGATGGCGACACCCGCACCCCACGTCGGGATACCCCCCAGTATCAAACCGAAGCAGACCGGATTCTGGCCGAGCAGAACAACCCGGAAGCCTGTGAGGTGTGTGAGACGGCGGCCTAAAGGCGGACACAGACTGTCGGGTAGAGGGAGACAGCGTTCCCCCCGAAATCCGTTCCCTCTCCCAGAGAGAACGGGTGAGGGGTCCCTCCCGAGGAGACGCGATGGCAGTGCGTGAGTCACTTGGCGGAGCCACCGTGGTGGTTGGCTGCGGTGGTATCGGCAGCGCCATTATTGCCAAGCTCGCCGACCAGGGGGTTCCACTTGTTGCTGCTGATATCGATTATGCGTGCGCTGAGGCAAGTGTCGCCAACCTCCACACCGAAGCCCTTGCCCACCGTGTTGACGTGACCGATGAGGCGTCTGTTGCCGCCTTGATCGCCCAGGCGCATGCGGCCTTCGGTGTCGTCACCCGGCTCGTGTATACGGCCGGCATTATCCATACCGGTAACTTCCTGGAGTTGTCTCCCCATCAGTGGCGTCGGACGTTCGAGATAAATCTGACTGGCGCATTCTGTAGCATCCAGGCCACTGCTCGTCACCTGATCGAGAACAATCAACCCGGCCGTATGGTGGTGGTGGCTTCGGTTGCCGGGCGTGGACCGCGTGCCGATAGTAGCGACTATGCGGCGAGTAAAGCCGGCCTCATTAGCTTGGTTCGCTCTGCCGCCGCCAGTCTCGCTGCCGCCAACATCCAGGTCAATGCGGTCTGCCCAGGAATCGTTGATACTCCAATGACGCATAGTATCCACAGGGAACGGGCTGCTCGACGCGGCATCAGCGTAGAAGAATCTCTGGCGGGTTTGGCCGACACGATTCCCCTCGGACGGATCGAGAGCCCCCAGGAGGTTGCCGAGGCCATCTGGTTCCTCCTGTCAGATGCGGCGAGCTATATTACCGGCCAAGCGCTCAACGTCTGCGGCGGATTGGCATTTGACTGAGGGAGCCGGTATACCGGGAATGCTCTCTATTCCTTGAGCACCAAAGGAGACTGCCATGTTGGGCGTCTGGCATTTCAGCCTGACCGTTTCGGACCTTGATCGATCAATTGCCTTCTACCAGAAGCTGGGACTCAAGCTGCTGCTCGTCCAGGAACAGGCCAACGCCTATACAAGCCGTTTGGTTGGGTATGAGAACGCCCACCTCAAAGTTGCCCAATTTGTCATTCCAGGCCAGCCGCACGGTCGCTCGAACCACGACCTTGAGTTGGTTGAGTATATTCATCCGAAAGGCAGGCGACAGAAGCCGGACATCTGTAATCCCGGCGAGGCCCACCTCGCGCTAACAGTTACGGACATCCACGCTCGTTACGAGCAACTCACGGCGGACGGCGTTCATTTCTTCTCGCCGCCGAACGCCATCACTTCAGGCGTCAACCGGGGAGGGTACACCTGCTACTTCTGGGACCCCGACCATATTGTCCTTGAGCTGGTCCAACCTCCTCCCAGCGACTGACTGTACGCCGAGATTTCTACAACTGCTCGACCAGCTTTTCGACTTCGCTCCATTCCACAATCGGGGTCAGGCGGCGCTTTTCAATCAGGCCGCTTGAGACGATTTTGCCAAAGACTTGAAAGGTAGGGGTATGGTCGGGAATATCCACCAGAAAGATAACCTTGGGCTCTTCATTTGAGAACCACGGGCCACCGGCAAAGCGGACCTCCTGGGGTGCGCCGACCGAAGCAGGGTTCTTTGCGGCCGAGCCGATGAGTCCGACAAACTCCTTCATTCGCTCCGGGCTCGGGTCCTTGAGCCAGACTTCGTCAAGATAGAGTGCCATGCTTTCCTCCTCAAAAAAGATGTTGAGGGTATAGCAAAGTCCGGACAGGAGAAAAAGAGAAGCCGGCTGACTGCGGGTGAGGAGTACAGAGTCGAAGCGTTGCCATGCTATTCGGCCAACATGTCGTCTAGCTCGCCGCTGACTTCCAGCGTCTGCAATTCCATGAAGCCCCCGATGGACTCTTCTCCGATAAAAATCTGGGGGACGGTGCGTTGACCTGAACGCCGGGCAATCTCTTGCCGCAGTGCGGGATCGTCAGACACGTCAACGTCTTCGAACGGAACGCCTTTTTGGGTGAGCAAAGCCTTTGCTGCGGTGCAAAAGCCTCAATAATCTGTTGAGTAGACGGTGATCTTTTTCATAAACGCTGATCCTTCTGCTTCTTTATCCGTATCCCTTATAGCAAGCACTATGGCAGCTCGGTACTGCCCATGAGGTAGCGGTCTACCTCTCTGGCCGCGCCGCGCCCTTCATTAAAGGCCCAGACGACCAGACTCTGGCCGCGGCGTATGTCGCCGGCGGCAAAGACGCCGCCCACGTTTGTCTGGAACCGACCGTATTCCGCTTTGGCATTCGAGCGCGGATCACGCTCAACCCCGAGTTGTTCGAGGACCGGGTCTTCCGGCCCAAGAAAGCCCATAGCGAGCAGAACCAAGTCTGCCGGCCAGACCTTTTCTGTTCCTGACAGGGGCTTGGGAATAAACGCGCCGTTTTCGTTTTTCCCCCATTCTATCTCGACGGTGTGCAACTCTTTGACATTGCCGTGTGCGTCGCCTACAAATCGTTCCGTTTGAATCAAATAGATGCGTGGGTCCGCACCAAACCGGGCTTCTGCTTCCTCTTGTCCATAATCGACCCGCAAAATTTTAGGCCACTCCGGCCAGGGATTGTCCGGCTGCCGCTCCAGGGGAGGCTGAGGAAGAATTTCAAATTGGGTCAGCGTCTTGCATTTGTGGCGGAGTGACGTGCCAACACAGTCGGTACCGGTGTCTCCACCTCCAATAACGATCACATTTTTATCCGTCGCAGAGATATACGCTCCATCCACATGGTCCGAGTCGAGCAGGCTTTTGGTGTTCGCGTGGAGGAACTCCATGGCGAAATGGATGCCGTTGAGGTGACGGCCTTCTGCCGGCAGATCGCGTGGTTTTGTCGCCCCTCCGCACAAGACGACGGCATCAAAATCTTCCTGTAATCGAGCCGCCGGAATGTCGCTGCCAACGGCCGTATTCGTCACAAAGGTAACGCCCTCTTGGGCCATCAGGTCGACGCGGCGCTGTACAATGGCCTTGTCCAGCTTCATATTGGGGATACCGTACATGAGCAAGCCGCCGATACGGTCGGCCCGTTCGTAGACGGTGACCGCGTGGCCGGCTTTATTGAGTTGTGCCGCACACGAGAGGCCGGCTGGACCCGACCCGACCACCGCCACCTTTTTTCCGGTCCGTTCCTCCGGCGGATGCGGGACCACCCAGCCTTCGGCAAAGCCGCGATCGACGATAGAGCACTCAAGGTTTTTGATGGTGACCGGCGGATTCGTAATCCCGAGCACGCACGATCCCTCGCACGGCGCCGGACATACCCGACCGGTGAACTCCGGAAAATTATTGGTTTTGTGCAGCCGCTCCAGCGCCTCCCGCCAGAGTCCGCGATAGACCAGGTCATTCCACTCCGGGATCAGGTTATTAATCGGACAACCCGAGGCCATGCCGCTGATCAAGGTTCCGGTATGACAGAATGGGATGCCGCAATCCATACAGCGGCCGCCCTGCTCCTGAAGTTTGCTCTCAGAAAAATGCTGATGAAACTCCCCCCAGTCATTGACCCGTTCGACTGGTGAACGGTCTGCGGGCAACTCCCGCTCGTATTCCATGAATCCAGTAGGCTTACCCATACGGTCTTCCTTCGTCAGTTTCCATGCGGTTTCAGCGTGTTAGTTGCCGCTCACCCGCGCGGCATCGTTCTTATTAGCCTCAAAAGCGGCCATGATGGCTTCGTCTCCGGCCAAGCCACTACCTTCGGCCCGGCTAATCGCGTCGAGCATGCGTTGGTAGTCCTTGGGCATGACTTTGACAAATTCCAGTACCCGTGCCTCCCAGTCCTCAAGAATCTGCTGGGCCTGGGCGCTGCGGGTATACTGGACGTGTTTTTGCAGCAGGGCGCGAACGTCCTGGAGGTCGTCCTCGTTGAGCCTGTCCAGGCTGACGGTTTCGAGATTACACTGGTTGCGAAAGGTCGCGTGTGCGTCCAGTACGTAGGCGATTCCGCCGGACATGCCCGCGGCGAAGTTGCGTCCAGTCTCACCCAGCACGACCACGCGACCGCCCGTCATATACTCACAGCCATGGTCGCCGACCCCTTCGACTACGGCTCGCACACCGCTGTTCCGAACACAGAAGCGTTCTCCCGCCATGCCGCGAATATAGGCCTCCCCGTTGGTCGCGCCATAAAAGGCCACATTGCCGACGATGATGTTTTCCTCCGCCGTAAAGGTTGAGCCTGTGGGCGGATACAGTATGACCTTTCCGCCAGAGAAGCCCTTGGCGAAGTAGTCGTTGGCATCGCCCTCCAGTTCGAGCGTCATACCGGGCGGGACAAACGCCCCAAAGCTCTGACCGGCCGATCCCTGGAAATGAAAGTGGATAGTATCTTCCGGCAAGCCTTCTCGACCGTAGCGTCGGGTGACCTCACTGCCTAGTATCGTTCCGGTGACGCGGTTGACGTTTTGAATGGGTAGCGTCGCGGACACTTTTTCTTGACGTTCCAGCGCCGGACGTGCCAGGTCAATCAGGGTCTGTTTATCCAGAGAGCGCTCAATGCCGTGGTTTTGGCCAATCTGGCAGTACCGACCGATTTCGGGACCAACCTGGGGTTGGTGCAGAATATCGGTGTAGTCCAGGCCCTTGGCTTTCCAGTGGGCGATCGCTCTGCGGGCCTCAATTTTGTCGGTTCGACCAATCATGTCATTCATGGTCCGAAAGCCGAGTTGGGCCATATACTCACGAATTTCCTGAGCCACGAACTGCATGAAGTTGACCGCATGGGTTGGGTCACCCATGAACTTCTTGCGCAATACCGGATTCTGGGTTGCGACGCCGACCGGACAGGTGTCGAGGTGACAGACCCGCATCATAATACAGCCCAATGAAACCAGGGCGGCTGTGGCGAAACCGAACTCTTCCGCCCCCAGCAACGCGGCAACTACTACATCCCGGCCGGTTTTGAGTTGACCGTCGGTTTCGACTGCAATCCGGCTGCGCAAATTGTTGAGGACAAGGGTCTGGTGCGTTTCCGCCAAGCCGAGCTCCCAGGGCAGGCCGGCGTGTTTGATACTCGTCTGCGGCGAGGCCCCGGTCCCGCCATCGTGACCACTAATCAGCACGACATCGGCATGGCCTTTGGCAACGCCGGCGGCAATCGTGCCGACCCCGACCTCGGAGACCAGTTTTACGCTGATTCGCGCCTCGGTATTGGCGTTCTTCAAGTCGTGAATGAGCTGGGCTAGGTCTTCAATTGAATAGATATCGTGGTGGGGGGGCGGGGAAATCAGTCCCACGCCGGGGGTGGATAAGCGTACCTTGGCAATCCACGGATAGACTTTCCGACCGGGCAGCTCGCCGCCTTCTCCGGGCTTCGCTCCCTGGGCCATTTTGATCTGGATCTCACGCGCCTGGGTCAGATATTCGCTGGTAACGCCGAAACGGCCCGAGGCGACCTGCTTGATCGCACTATTCCGCGAGTCGCCATTGGGATCCGGCGTATAGCGCGCAATGTCTTCCCCACCTTCGCCCGTATTGCTTTTGCCACCGATACGGTTCATGGCAATAGCGAGCGACTCATGTGCCTCTTTACTGATGGAGCCGTAGGACATGGCGCCGGTCTTAAAGCGGGCGGTAATGGCCTCGACCGACTCGACTTCCTCAAGTGGAATCGGCTCAGCCACCAGCTTTAATTCCAAGAGTCCGCGCAGCGTAGCGAGCCGCTCAGACTGGTCGTCTATGAGCCGCGTATACTCCTTAAAGGTCGCATAGTCGTTGATACGACAGGCCTTTTGCAGCAGGTGAATAGTGCGCGGGTTAAAGAGATGCAGTTCACCGTCTTTGCGGAACTGATACTGGCCGTACACTTCAAGCGTCTGACCACGAACGGGAATGGTCGGGAACGCTCGGGCATGTTGCTGGCTCGCTTCGTGGGCGAGTTCCGCCAGGCCAATGCCTCCCACGCGGGAGGGGGTCCAGGTGAAGTAGCGATCAGCCAGATCTCGACCCAGCCCAATGGCTTCAAAAATCTGCGCGCCGCAGTAGGATTTAATCGTTGAAATACCCATCTTGGACATGACTTTGACGATGCCCTTGACCGCGGCTTTGATATAGCCGCTCACCGCGTCATGATAGCTGATGTCCGTTAGCATGCCTTCACCGATCATGTCGTTCAGACACTCGTAGGCCATATACGGATTAATCGCCTGGACGCCGTAGCCGAGCAGCACGCAGAAATGATGCACCTCGCGCGGCTCGCCCGATTCGAGCACGAGTCCGACCCGGGTGCGGCTGCCGGTCCGAATCAGGTGATGGTGCAAGCCCGACGCCGCCAGCAAGGCCGGCATCGCGGCGCGTTCGACATCAATGCCTCTATCCGACAGGATCAGCAGCGTTGCGCCGTTCTCAATCGCCGTGTCCGCAGCCTGACAGAGTTCGTCTAAAGCCTGCTCAAGACCGTCTTTGCCATTCGTGGGGTTAAAGAGTATGGGCAGGGTCACGGTCTTGAGCCCCGGCTGGTCAATACGCCGCAGCTTTTCGAGGTCTGAATTTTTCAGAATAGGAATGGGCAGCCGGATCTGGCGACCATTGTCTGGCCGGGAATCGATCAGATTACCCTCCGAGCCCAGCGTCAGCGTTGTTGACGTGACGAGTTCTTCTCGAATCGGGTCAATAGGAGGATTGGTCACCTGGGCAAAGAGTTGCTTGAAATAGTTGTATAAAAGCTGGGGCTTATCGGACAACACGGCCAGCGGCGTATCCGTGCCCATGGAACCGATGGGCTGGATTTTATTCAGCGCCATTGGCCCGATATTGACTTTCAAATCTTCAAAGCTGTACCCAAACGCGCGCAGGCGCTGGAGCGTGGCCTCATGATCGTAGGCCGGCTGCTCCTCTGCCACATCCGGCAGTTGATCGAAATACAGCGTGTGTTCGTTCAGCCACTGACGGTAGGGCTGGGCGCTGATGATTTCCCGTTTTAATTCTTCGTCACTGATAATGCGGCCCTTCTCCGTGTCGACCAGGAACATCCGTCCCGGCTGGAGCCGTCGTTTCTCCAATACGCGTTCCGGCTCGACTTCGAGCACCCCCACCTCGGAACCCATGATGACCAGGTCGTCCTTGGTGACGTAGTAGCGGGACGGGCGGAGTCCGTTCCGGTCCAGGACGGCTCCCACGCGGATGCCGTCCGTGAAGGCGATGGAGGCCGGGCCGTCCCAGGGCTCCATCAGACAACTGTGGTATTCATAAAAGGCCCGCTTGGTGTCGGCCATGCTGGCATGATTCTCCCACGGCTCGGGGATCATCATCATCATCGCGTGGGGCAGCGAACGCCCGCTCAGCGCCAGGAATTCCAAGCAGTTATCAAAAATGGCGGAATCGCTGCCGTCTTCCAGGACAACCGGAAAGACCTTCGACAGGTCGTCCCCGAAGAGTTCTGAGGCCATGAGTGCCTGCCGGGCTCGCATCCAGTTGACGTTCCCCCGTAGGGTATTAATCTCGCCGTTATGGATGAGGTAGCGATACGGGTGGGAGCGTTCCCAACTCGGAAAGGTGTTGGTGCTAAAGCGTGAATGGACCAGGGCAATAGCGCTCTCCATGTCCGGGTCGGACAGGTCCGGATAGAATGTTTCGAGTTGCTGCGGCGTGAGCATGCCCTTATAGATCAGGGTCTTATACGACAGGCTGGGAATATAGAAATATTCTCCACCGGCGACCCCGCCGTAACGGATGGCGTTCGTCACACGACGCCGGATCACATACAGCTTACGCTCAAAGGCGAGATCATCTGCCAGACCGTCGGCACTGCGACCAATGAAAACCTGCCGGATACACGGTTCACACGCCTTGGCAGTCTCACCCAGGCCGGCATTATTGGTCGGGACATCCCGCCAGCCCAAGACAGTTTGGCCTTCTTCTCTGACGATGGCCTCCAGGCGCTGCTCGCAGTCGTGTCGCTGAGCCTTATCGGGTGGCAGGTAGACCATGCCGACTCCGTACTGGCCAGGGTCGGGCAGGCTGATATTCAGACCATGACAGGCTGAGTTCAGGAAGCGATGGGGGAGTTGGAGGAGCATGCCCGCTCCGTCTCCCGTGCCTTCTTCGCAGCCGCGTGCCCCACGATGATCAAGATTGACCAGAACGGTTAAACCTTGCTCGACCACCTTATGTGACTGTGCCCCTGTAATATTGACCACAAAGCCAATGCCGCAGGCGTCATGTTCAAAGCTGGGATCGTACAGTCCTTGTTTCTGAGGTATACCGGCGTATGTCATATGCGCCCCTTCCTGTCTCTGTGCGGTATCGGGCTGCCCGCGCTCGTGGGCCGTCAGACCCCGCGTCTCATCCGCGGAGCGAGCGCGGTTGTCACTCCATGCCGATGACCATCTACAGCCGAGTTTCCCCCTGATTGGAGCCTCAACCACAGTCCTTCGGTATGCGTAGACAACACCACAGACGTTTCCGTCCGTTCCACCCCTTCAAGCGAGCGAATTTGACGAATCACCTCCTCAAGGTCTGAGGTGTTATCGGCCTTGACCTTCAGCAGGAGGGTATATTCGCCAGTCACATGGTGACATTCCTGAATGTCTTCAAAACCATCGATGGCCGTTTCAAACTGCGTAATCAGCTTGGGATGATTAATGGAAACGCCAATAAAAGCGGTTGTATCCTTCCCCAGCTTGCGTGCGTCGAGAACAGCGGTATACCCACGTATGACGCCGCTCTCTTCCAGTTTCTTAATGCGTTCGATAACGGATGGTGCCGACAGCCCTACGCGTTCGCCAATTTTAACCAGTGAGAGTTTGCAATTCTCCTGGAGAACCGAGAGGATATGCCTATCCAGATGGTCAATACTGTCGAGTTCCATATGGACCCTGCTCACTTCGATCACATGCCGAATTTATTGAGGTTAAAAATACCAAAGAACTAACAAATAGCGGAGGATAGGCTATTCTGTCAAGCGAATATTCAGGGGCTGGTGGTTCCTTGAGTTTTTTCCCGGCCCTCGTATAATTACTCACCCTGGAGACTGGAGCAGAGGCATATCATGACAAAAATGACCGGTGCACAGATTACAATCGAAAGCCTGCTGGCTGAAGGCGCGGATACCATCTTCGGCTATCCTGGTGGGGCTATCCTGCCGACTTATGATGCCTTGGTCCAGAATCCGGCTTTACGCCATATCCTGGTCCGACACGAACAGGGCGCTGCTCATATGGCCGAGGGATATGCACGGGTCTCCGGTCGTCCCGGCGTCGTGCTAGTGACCTCGGGGCCAGGGGCAACGAATACGGTCACCGGCATCGCGGATGCTTATATGGATTCAACCCCGCTCGTTGTCATCTGTGGTCAGGTGCCGACGAATATGATCGGCAACGATGCCTTTCAGGAAGCCGATGTGACCGGCATCACCCGTCCCTGCACCAAGCACAATTATTTGATCCGGGATGTCCACGACATCTCCCAGACGATTAAAGAGGCCTTCCATATTGCCGGCAGTGGACGACCGGGACCGGTCTTGATTGATCTACCCAAGGACGTGCAGACCGCTGAAGCCCCATTTTCCTATCCTGAAACTGTGAGCCTCCGAGGCTATAAACCGACCCTTAAGGGAAACATTCGACAGATCGAACGGGCGCTTGAAGTCATTGAACAGGCCGAACGACCGCTCTTCTATGTCGGTGGCGGGGTGCAGTGGTCTGGCGCGTCCGAAGCGCTCATCGAACTGGTCCGTGGACTCAAGGTCCCGATTACCACAACGGTCATGGCCTTGGGTGTGTATCCGAGCGATGACCCGTTGAGCCTGGGTATGTTGGGTATGCACGGCGGGTATTGGACCAATATGGCGGTCCAGAACTGTGACGCCCTCATTGCCGTGGGGGCACGGTTTGATGACCGGGTCACGGGCCGGACGAGCGACTTCGCACCCAAGGCAGAGAAGATCGTCCATATCGATATTGATCCTTCTTCGATCAGTAAGAATATCAAAGTCGATGTCCCCATTGTGGGAGATATCAAGGAAGTCTTGCAGGTCATGCTCGGGAAAGTCAAAACCCGTGAACAACTGGCGCCGCGCCAGAAGATATGGGGAGAATGGCGGCAGCACATCATGGCTTGGAAACAGGAAAAACCACTGCCCTATCAGACTCAAGGTGCGGATGGCGAAATCCTGCCACGAGGGGTGCTGGAAGAGATCAATCAGATAACCGGGGGCGACGCCATTGTTGTGACTGATGTGGGCCAACACCAGATGTGGGCCGCCCAGATGATGAAGTTCACCCAGCCGCGTTCGTGGCTGACGTCGGGTGGACTAGGGACCATGGGCTATGGCTTGCCGGCCGGGATTGGGGCCCACTTTGCCGCACCTGACAGACAGGTCGTGGTGATTAGCGGTGACGGCAGTATCCAGATGAACATCCAGGAACTGTCGGCTGCCGTCCAGTATAATGTGCCGGTCAAGGTTATCATCCTGAACAACCACTATCTGGGCATGGTGCGGCAGTGGCAGGAGAAATTCTACGAGGAGCGGTACTCTCACTCCTATATGGATGCCATGCCGGACTTTGTGAAACTGGCCGAGGCCTATGGAGCCAAAGGGTTTCGGGCAGAGAAATCGTCTGAGTTGTCCGCCACGCTGCGGGCCGCCTTTGCGGAGACGGGACCCGTTCTGGTGGAAGTGGTCATTCCGAAAAGTGAAGGGGTATTCCCCATGGTGCCGGCTGGCAGCGCCATGCATGAAATGCTCTTTGCGTAGTGAGCCGAACCGGGAAAATGGCCGAGCCATGGCAATGGATATGCCGCAAAAGCCGGAGGGCGAACCCGCCCCAGACCGTTTCTATCAGGGAGTAATCCATAAGATTGCTTCCGGTAATGAAACAGGCGTCGTTCTGAGCGATTCCGGGAAAGAAATTCCCTTTGTCTTTCCGTTTTTACGGCTGATCGGGGCGCCTCGTCTGGACATTCGATTCCTGACCGAGGGCATGCGCGTGGGCTTTGACGTTGGCTGGACCTCAGACGGGCTGCGCATATCGGCCCTGAAAATCTACGACTAGTCCTCATCCGCTGAGAAGCAGTCATTAGAGCGGCAGGGTGGTCCGAAACAGCACAAAACGCCCCAGAAATTCGCCCACAATAGCCGCCAGAGTGGCGACATAAAAAAGACCGGTTGCCGCCATGGTTTGCGGAATCTGAAGTGTCCGCCAGATCATATAGGCAACACCAAGCGAGGCCAGCGGCCCCAAGCCCAGCCGCATCCAGAGTAGGGTCTGATGCTCCGTCCACAGCTCCCGGACGCTGGTGCTTGTTGCGGTGTGACTACTGAGCAGAAGGAGGCCAAGACCTAGCGTCAGGGTTGCGAGCTGGACGACGACAGTGCCGGCATAAAAGGTGAATATCCGCTTAAAAGGGTCGAGAGAGAGGTCGAGCTCTATGAGATACCAATGACCCAGGGACATCCCGGTTGCTACCGCGCCCAGCATCAGGGCTGAGGTCAGAAAACTGAGCGGATAGACAAGCGTCTCGATTGAAAAAAGCGGTGCCGTCCGATACACGCTGGCGCTGAAACTCAAAGCAATCAGCCCAAAGAGCAGGGTGAACAGATAGGCGCGGGCACGCAGGACAAAGCGCTCTCCCCACAAGGTATAGGTGTACAGTCCGCACAGCACGCAAAACAGCAGCCACAAACCGCCCTCAAACGTTCGTATATTCCACAGCGTGTCTGGAAGTGCTGAGTAGGCCAGGGATAGTTTGCCGATGCAGATAATCAGACCACAGCCCAGATAGACGCAGGCCGTGGACTTGAAAAACCCGCGTTCAATCTCATGAAACCCCGGTACACTCAGGGCAAAGACACCGCCAAAGGCGAGTTGGCCGAAGAGGAGGAGAAATGTGTGCGCAAAGTCAGTCATGCCCGGACTGTACCGACCCCCGAATATGATCTCAAGCCGGGAGGGAGAGCGTCCTTGCAGAGGTCCGAACGCGGTGTTCCCGCTTGCCGTTCCAACGGCCAACTGGTAGGGAGATGGAACTGATTATCAGATCGCTGACGAGGAAGATTGTGGCAGAATCGCTGATTACAGAGGAAATTCGAGCCTGGATCGGTCGTCAGGCGCCGCCCTGGACGATTGAGGTCACGGCGCTGGATGTCAAACGCTTCGCGGTGGCCACCGATGACCGCAACCCCCTCTACACGGATGCCGAGCAGGCAAAGCAGAGCCGCTATGGCGGGCTGATAGCGCCACCTCTGTTCTATATGGCTCCGCTGACGGACCCGGTCCCCGAAGACGAACTCCGGCCCGACGGGCTGCCCTACGAAGGGCGCTTTCCCATTCCGCCGACCCCGCTTCCGCGCCTGATGGATGGTGGAACGGACATCGAGTTTTTTGCTCCGATTCGCGTCGGCGATACCCTGACCGCGCGCAGTAAAATAGTGGACATCTACCAAAAAGAGGGGCGATCCGGGCCCTTGATCTTCGTGGTACGCGAGACCACCTATACGAACCAGAACGATGAGGTCGTCGTTGTTGAAAAAGGGTCGTCTATTTTGCGCTGACAGGTGCGGGGCCAGGGAGTCATGGAGACACAGCTGTATTTTGAAGACGTGACCGAGGGGATGACGCTGCCGAGTCTGGAGAAGATGCCGTCAAACACCCTGTTGTTCCTGTATAGCGGCATCACCTGGAATCCACAGCGGATTCACTTTGATAAGGATTTCACCCAGGCCGAGGGTTATCGGGATATTGTGGTGCACGGTCCGCTCCGCGGAGCGTTTTTATCGCAATTATTGACGGGGTGGATCGGTGAACAGGGAACGCTGAAGAAGCTGTCGTATGCCAATCGCGATATTGCCTATGTCAATGAGCGTCTGGTGTGTACAGGCACGGTGACCAAGAAATGGATCGAAGCCGGAACCGGACACGTCACCTGCGAGGTCTGGGTTGAGAGTGCAGAAGCGGCTCGCCTCACGCTGGGGAGTGCGACGGTTCTCCTGCCTTTGAAAGCTGATCTTGATCCGACCCGGACCGCCTAAAGGAGTGTACATGGCGCAATCACGCCTGACTATTATTCATACCTCTGATGTCCATCTTGAGAGCGATACCTTTGGCCGCGGAGAAGCCGGCCAGGCCTACCAACGCCGCATTCAGGAGGCGTTTCGAAAAGTCGTTGACCTGGTGTGCGATACGCCGGCCGATTTGTTTCTCATTGCCGGCGATCTGTTTGACTCAAACCGGGTGCCGGAATCCGGGGTCGAATTTGTCAATGCTGAACTCCGGCGCGTACCCTGTCCGGTCATTCTCATTCCTGGCAATCACGACTGTTATGACCACCGGTCGATATACAAAAAGGTCGATTTCACCACAGCCGGACCGCACGTCCATACCCTGACGGAAGAGGCGGGCCGCACGATACAATTCCCGGAATTGCAGGCAACCGTATGGGGCAAGGGCCTGGTTGAGCATGACCCCTCCTTCCGCCCCCTGGCCGGAGTCCCGGAGCGCCAAGGCGATTGGTGGCATATCGGTATGGCCCACGGCTATTATGTCGAAGAAGAGGAAATCCAGCGCTCTTCGCCAGTGAAACCGGAAGAAATCGAACAGTCCGGCCTGGATTACCTGGCTATGGGGCATGTACATGTCTTCAACGATCTCAGTCAGGGGACAACCACGTCGTGTTATCCCGGTACGCCAGCACCGTTATATATGGGGGTGGATGATGGTGGGAGTGTGGCGGTCGTGACTCTCGATCCGGAACACGGCGTACTGCTGGGGCAGCAGAAGGTCGTGCTGTAATGTCCCTCCAGCCCCACGGCAGAGGGGCGAATACGCAACTTTTCTGGCACGTCTCGGTTTCTTCTCCATCCCTATTTTGCTAAGAGGAGAGCATGGCTGAGCGAGCGGATTTGCGGCGGCGACCGCAACGGATAACGGTCAGAGATATTCTCCGCACTGCGGTCAATCTCGAAAAAAAGGCGATGGCCCTCTATATGCAGTTCACCCGCGTGTTTGAAGACCAGGAAGAGCTGCGCAAGTTCTGGTTTGGCATGGCGCGTCACGAGGCCAGTCATCTCGGAGCGCTGGCCCTCGTCGAGGGAGTAGTTGAGAACGACCCGGATGTCGCGGAGAGCAGCAAAGTCTGGTTCGACCCCTCAACCGTGGTCCGCCTCCGCTCTCTCCTCAACGCCTATAGCCGCGAGGCCGGGAAAAAGGTTTCCGTCGAGCGTGCTTTTGAAATGGCCCTGGACGTAGAAGGCTCCGAACTAGAAGACGTTGTGGTAGACCTGCTCCACGTGGTCCGCGAACAGATGGTCCGTGATCAGGCGGTCAAGTTTCTGATCCACGATCTCAGTGACCTGAGCTATATGGTCGAGAAGTTCACCAACGATGAAGCCTTGCTGGCGCGAGCCGACGCCCTGGTAGACCACCGGGTTGACGCCCTCGCTGCCGACCGGGCTCGGAAAGCATCTCAGGGCGACGCGCGAGACGAATAACAACTCCTGCAAGGAGAGAGACGCTGATGAACCCTGTTGTCCTGCAAGCCGGCCTGTGTCTGCTGATCGCCCTGTGGGGATTGTCTATGATCGTCATGGGGATGGTGTGGAGCAATGGCATCTGGCTCGGTCTTGGCGTAGCCGTTCTCGTGGTCGGACTACCGTTCCTGCGTAATCTTCTGCCCGATCGATTGAGCCGTGGCGTGCGGTAACGTTCCGGCTCCTGTCTGAGCTGTCCACCGTTTCGGACAGGCTTGACTCATATTCTGCGTAAGCCATGTTCTTTCGACTTCTCCTATTATTCACCATTGTCCCACTCACGGAGTTGTACCTACTCCTCCAGGTCGGCAGCGTCCTCGGAGTCGGTCTGACGATTTTGCTGGTTGTCGGTACGGGTGTTGTTGGCGCGTATCTGGCACGGCTGGAAGGCTGGCGGACGCTGCGACAGATGCAGGAAAATCTCCACAACGGGATTGCCCCAACCGGAGAGTTGATCGATGCCGCGCTTATTCTCGGGGCCGGACTCCTCTTGATTACACCGGGAATTGTAACCGACGTTGTCGGTTTCAGTTTGCTCTTCCCACCAACCCGAGCCGCGCTGAAGCGCGCCATTCGGCGGCGCCTTGAAGCCCATACGTCCGCCTCTTCGTCCACTATCGAGGTGGAAGTCATCCGTCGGACGGACTGACGGGTGTGCTGCGGGAGAGTCGTCCTTAGAAAACCGTACCGCGAAGATGTCAGTTCAGCCGTGGTCTTGCGGCAGCCGAGGAGGATGACCGGGGTCAGCGTCATCGGGCTGGCCGTGGTGTTCGCAGTGGTCCATTGCGGAGTATGAAAGTATGGTGTTTTTTATCCGTATAGTGTTATGGTCCAGCCTATTGGCCGGCCACCGGTACGCCGGATATCGCTCCACAGCAACAATGAAGCCATGGTTACGTCCACACCGTCACTCGAGCAATTGCCCACCATTCCGCATTGGAGAGACAGTCAACGGAGAACCGCATGAAAGTAGGTTTCTCGATCCACATGAGGTATCCACAGCAGTTCCGCACCAAGTCCTGGTCCAAGCTCTATCAGGATGAAATCGAGCTCGCCGTTTATGCCGAAGATCTGGGGTTCGACAGCTGCTGGGTCTATGAACATCACTTCACCGAGTCCGAAGGCCATTGCACCTCACCTATGGCGGTCTGCGCCGCGCTGGCGGCGCGCACCAAACGCATGGAGATCGGGCCGAATCTCATCCTGCCGCTGCACGATCCCGTTTTAGTGGCGGAGGAGGCAGCCGTCATCGACTTGATGTCCGGCGGGCGCTTCTGCCTCGGGCTCGTGCAAGGTTACCGTGGGGTCGAGTACGACGGCTGGGGGATCCCGACCAGTGAGCGCGGACGGCGCCTGAGTGAAGGAGTGGACATCATTCGCAAGTGCTGGCAGGGTGAGACCTTTAGCTACGACGGCGAGTTCTGGCAATACTCCAACATCACGCCGGACCCGCCGCCCGCGCATGACATCCCGATCCTCTATGGCGGCCGTGCGCCCGCCGGCCTGCGCCGTGCGGCGAGAGACCACGTCGGGATTCTCTCACAAGGACCAGGCATGGAGTCCCCCAAGCTCTACGCAGAGGAATGCAAGAAGCTCGGCTGGGGACCTGGGGAAGTGCGTCATCTTCGCTACTTCGTCGTTTCCGAGGATCCCGAGAAAACCTGGGCTGATCTGAGACCCTATGCCGAGAATATGATGAAGGTCTATGACAGATGGTTTCAGAATTCGAAGGACCGCGGCGTGACCCAAGTGATCGGTGACGAGCTTAATGCAGATGATCTGCTGGCGGACGACCTCTACATCGTCGGCACGCCCGAGCACGCGATCGAACGCGTGAACAAGCTCAAGGCCGATTACCCCGACATCCACGAGGTGTGGGGTCTGTGGCACTTCCCGGGCCTGGCGCACGAAAAGGTGGCCGAGTCGCTCGAACTGTTTGCCAACAAGGTAATGCCCCATATTCGCTGAGAGGAGGTTTCCAATGTCAACACAAGCTTACACCGCGCCCGATTGGTCGTTGGTGCCCGGCCATACCGCTTTGGTCCTGATCGACCTACAGAACGACGTTCTTTCGGATGACGGCTGGTACGCGAAGAGCGGCGTCGACATCTCCCACATGCAACGCGTTATTGAGCCGACCAAGCGCATGCTCGACGGCGCTCGCGCCAAGGGTATGCCGGTGATATGGACCACCCACGGCCTGCACAACGAGATCGATGCCGGGGTCTTCTGGGATACCCGGCCGTTTCTGCACGGCGGCGGCTTCCGCGTCGGCTCCTGGGGCCACGGCATATACGACGAGTACGAAGTGCTCCCCGACGAGTGGATCGTGGACAAGCGGCGCTTGAGCGCGTTCTTCAACACCGAGCTCGACACGATCCTGAAGGGGCTCGCGGTCGAGACCCTGCTCATCTCGGGCGTGCTCACGAATCAATGCGTCGCCGGCACCACCAAGGACGCGATGTACCGCGATTACAAGGCCATCATGATCGAGGACTGCTGCGGCACGACCTTACCCGAACTGCACGCGCCGACCATCAGGATGTGCGAAGTTGGTTGGGGTGCCGTGTGGAGCCTCGAACAGCTGCTCGAGGCCTTCAAGAAGCTGCCCGAACCCTCGACCCGCGTGGCGTGATCAGGTGACGGCATAGTGAGCACAATCAAAAAGGATGCCACCGCCGAGGATATCACGACGGCGGATGCGGCGCTCGAGGGCGCCACGCGTAAACTCGATCCGACCACCTTTGCGGTGGTCTTCAACGCCCTCAATGCGATCGTCAAGGAGATGTCGTTGACCTTCGAATACTCCGCGTGGTCGTCGATCATCGCCGAGGCGCGGGATTTCTCCTGCGCGGTCTACGATGCGGAGATCCCGCCGAACGCGCTCTGCGTGTTCGGCGGGTTGCCCATTCATGTCAACGCGCAGCCTGTCGCGATCGGCGAGATCGCGAAGTTCTTCGGCCCCGAGGATCTCCACGACGGCGATTTGATCCTCGTCAACAGCGCCTATTACGGTAATACGCATCTGGGCGATTTCGTGCTCGCGACACCCGTCTTCTACAAGGGTGAGCATCTGTTCTGGTCGGCGGCGACTGGGCACCACATGGATGTCGGCTCGGCATATCGTACCAGCGTGCCGATCTACGCCACCGACATTTGGAGCGAGGGCCTGCAGATCTCGCCCTTGAAGATCGCCGACCGCGGCGAGATGCGAAAGGATGTCCTGAACTTCCTGCTGGAAAACGTCCGCTACCGCGACTTCATCTACGGCGATCTGATGTCACAGATCGGTTCAGCGAAAACCGGTAAGAAGCGCCTGCTGGAGCTCCTGGACACCTGGGGTGCCGATACGCTCAAGCGTTTCTCGCGCGAGATCATCGCGTACACCGACCGGCGCACGCGCGAAGAGCTTGAAACTTGGCCGGACGGAATCTACGAGTCGGAAGCATGGGTCGATTCGGACGGCTACGGGCGTACCGATATCGCGATTCGCTGCAAGCTGACCATCGACGGCTACAAGCTCAGCGTCGATTTCGAAGGCTCCGATCCACAGGGGCGTGGTGGCGTGAACGCGGGCTGGGCGACCTGCCGCAATTCGGTGTCGACCGCGATCCTCATGTGCATCGATCCCAGCATCCCGCATAACGAGGGGTGCCTGCAACACATCAAGGTCAAGGCGCCGAAGGGCACTATCGTCAACGCCGAATGGCCGGGACCGACTGCTGCGGCGACCATTGTGCCGGCCGATTCGATCACCGACGCGGTGTGGAAGTGTCTCGCGCAGGCGATCCCGGAGAAGGTCGTCGCCGGTTGCGGGCACGTGACGCCGAACTGCGTGACGACCGGAATCGACCGACGCGTCGAAGGCGTCGAGAAACCCTTCGGCGTGATCCTCTTCAACGGCAGTTCCGGCGGAGGCGCATCGGCAACCTCCGACGGCTGGCCGTTTCTGGTCACGCCCGGCACCGTGGGCGGGCTGCGCTTTGCCCCGATCGAGATCATCGAGCTGCACTTCCCGCTCGTGGTGAAGGAATACCAGGTACGCCCCGATTCGATGGGCGCCGGCAAGCATTGCGGCGGACCGGGCCTGAATTTCTTTGTGACGCCGCGCGGCACCGGCCAGATCGACAATTACGGGTACGGCGACGGCATGTCCAATCCGCCGTTCGGACTGTTCGGCGGCAAGCCGGGTGACGGCGGTGCGCTGTACCGCGTGGACAAGGACGATAAGAAGTATATCGTGAGTGCGTCATCGTACTTCCGTACGCGCGAAGGCGAGACATGGTGCGCGGTCTCGACCGGCGGCGGCGGTTATGGCAATCCACTTGATCGCCCGATGGACAAAGTCGCGCGCGACGTGCGCGATGAGTTTGTCAGCGTCGAAACCGCGCGCAACGATTACGGTGTCGTGATCGATCCGGAAACCTTCGCGGTAGACGAAGCGGCCACCACGGCGTTACGCGCCGAGATGCGGGCGAATCAGACCATCGAGATTATCGATCCGTCAGGGCCGAACGCGGGGACATACTTCCGCTCGCTCCTCGGACCGGGGGATGAGTACGCGCTCAATCCGCTGCCGCCGGAGGATGCGGACGCCACGCTCTAATTCCCGCTCCGACGACTAGGGAACCGGCATTCATGGGTATGCGCCTCGGCATCGATATCGGCGGTACGTTCACCGATTTCATCCTCGCGACCGAGGCGGGCGGCCTTGAGGTCTGGAAGACGCCAAGCACACCTGCGGCGCCCGAGCAGGCCGTTTTCGCCGGTGTGCGGGACCTCGCTCGGCAACAGGGCCTGGACGTCGCGCAATTCGTCACACGTTGCGAACATATCATCCACGGCACCACCATCGCCACCAATACCATCATCAATCGCAGTGGTCCCAAGATGGGGATCCTTCACACCGAGGGATTCCGCGACATCCTGTACCTTCGTGACGGCCACAAACCGGACCGCTATAACCTCCAACTCTTACCCCCCGAGCCGCTGATCCCGCGCCACCTGCGCTTGGGCGTATCCGAACGCATGCTCTATACCGGCGAAATCGAGGAACCGCTCGACGAAGACAGCGTGCGGCGTGCGCTCTCCCACTTCAAAGAGGAAGGCGTCGACTCGGTCGCCGTGTGCCTGATGTGGTCGATGATCAATCCCGCGCACGAAAGGCGCATCGAGGCGATCCTCGCCGAGGAAATGCCGGATGCCTATACGGCGTTAAGCATCGACATTCTGCCTCGGATTCGGGAATACCCGAGGGCCTGCGCTACGGTGTTGAGCGCCTACGTCGGTCCCGCGATCGAAGACTATCTGACCAAGATCGCCGAGTTCTTTCGGGACAACGGCTATCAGAAGGACCTCTTGATCATGCAGGTCACCGGCGGATCGGCACGTGTGCCCGAGATCCAGAAGCGACCGGTGCTCGCAGTCGGCTCGGGACCCGCCGCGGGCCCACCGGCGAGTTTGTTCATCGGTCATCGCCACGGCGAGCAGAATCAAATGCTGATCGAGATGGGCGGCACGAGCTTCGAGGTGTCCATGATCACCGGCGGCAAGATCCCGATGAGCACGGATATGGAGATCGCGGGCTTCCCGCTCGGCGTGGCCGCTGTCGACATCCATTCGATCGGGGCGGGTGGCGGGAGCATGGCGTGGATCGATCCCGGCGGCATGTTGCGCGTGGGCCCGCAAAGCGCCGGCGCCGTGCCAGGACCCGCGTGTTATGGCTACGGCGGCACGGCGCCGACCGTCACCGACGCGAACCTGATCCTCGGTTATATCAATCCTGAGAATTTTCTCGGCGGACGGATGACGCTCGACCGCGCGGCGGCCGAACACGCGCTGACGGTCGTCGGCGACCGCCTCGGCATGAGTACGGTCGAAACAGCCGCGGCGATCTACCGAATCATTAACACCGAGATGGTCGGCGCGATGCGTGCGGTGTCGGTCATGCGCGGTGTCGATCCACGCGGGTATACCGTTGTCGTCGGCGGCGGAGCCGGCGGCGCGCACGCTGCAAAGATCGCGCAGGATCTCGGGGTCAGCAAGGCCATCTGCCCGATCATCGCCGGCGGGTTGTGCGCGTTCGGCATGCTCGCTGCAGACGTCGGACACGCCTACCTCACGACGCGGCCGATGAATACCGGGGACATGGATATCAATGCCGTCAACGCGATCTACGACGAGATGGAGGCGCAGGCGCAGGCGCAGCTCGAGGCGCAGGGCTTTGTGGCCGAGGACATCAAAACGACACGGTTTGCCGACGCGAAATACCCCTACCAGACGCACGAGATCATCGTGTCGATCCCGAGCGGACCGCTCGGCGAGGACGACATCGAACGCATGGCCAACTCCTTCCACGATGCCCACGAACGCCTCTACACTTATTGCCTGCGCGATATGCCGGTCGACATGAACGGCTGGCGGGTCACCGCGACGGGCCGGCTACCGCCGCTGCTACTGGAAGAGCAGACGCTGGGTCCTGAAGATCCGTCACCGACAAAGTCGGGCACGCGGCCGCTCTATTTTCCCGAGCGCGGGGGTTTCACTGACACGAATATCTACGCGGGCCAAGCACTCGAACCCGGCATGACGGTACGGGGACCGGCCGTCGTCGAGCTACCGACCACAACGATCGTCGTCTTTCCCGGCCATACCTTGAAGGTCTCCGCATACGGCGACTTTTACATCGAGATCCCGCAGTAATTCAGCCCTGGTCTTGCGATGGCGGAGGGGGCTGAAGGGATGGGAGGAGAGACGGGAGCAGTAGGGCCAACAGGAGTGCACCCGCTCCGCCGGCGAGATACGGCGCGTTAATCCCGACCTGTTCAAGCAGGACTCCAGTCATCAAGCTGGAACACCCCCCGCCTAAGCCCATGCTGATCATGCTAAAGAGAGCCTGACCGGTTGAGCGCAGTTGGGGTGGTATCGTTGCTTCGAGATAGAGCGGTCCCCCCAGAAAGAGCCCGGTAACCGTCAGGGCATGGAGGACTTGGATCGGGTAGAGCAGCGGGAGGGCGGTCACTTGACTGAGGAAAAGCCAGCGGATAGCGCCCGCCCCTATCCCCACAGCCAGGAGTCCACGCGCACCAAGGCGGCGGACACTCGTTCCCAATAGGGTCATGAAGATAATCTCCGGGATGAGCATCACACACCACATGTTACGAATAGTCCCGATATCGCCCCCCCGGTCACGGATATAAATGGGAAAGATATCCATCGGACCGTGGAGAAAGAAAAAGGCGAGAAATCCAACCAGGGTCACGCGCAGGAACGGCCCCTGAGAGAGAAGGCTGCGCCACTCGCCTTGCAGCGCGCGCAACGCAACCGGCCCACGGTGGGGAAGGGTGAGCGCTGAAACGGCTGCACACAGGGTAAGGCCGGCGGCCAGCGGGAAGAGGATCCCCAGCTGGGGTTCTGACGGCAGACTGAGAGATGTTGTCTGGAATACTGCCAGCGGGGGGAGAGTGGCCAACAGCCACGGAAAGCCCAGCACGGCACAGAAAAACCCGAGTGTCCCAAACGCTCTGATAATGCCAAAGGCATGCTGGCTGCCCTGGAGCACCGCCAGGCTCACCGAAACAGTCATGGGAATCAGGGCGCGAGAAAAAAAGGCGAACAGAACCGTGATACACACCAGAGCCGGAAAGCTGTCCATATAGCCAAGTAAGAAATACCCGACTGCCGAACCCGAGGCCAACACCGCCAGGACGCGAATCCGCAGCCCACTCCGGTCCGCGACAATACCCCACAGAGGCTGCACGAAGAAACCGACCAGGGGCAGGGTGGCAAAGACAACGCCAACCTGAAACCCGTCAAGGCCCATATTCTCACGTAAATACAAGCCGTAGTAGGGGAAAAAGACTCCGAGGGCCCCCATGATCAGGAACCAGAAGAGAGCCAGGGGCGTGGCTTGGCGCAGGGACGTATGCATGGCAGTCGGGAGTTACTGGAAGGAACGGGCAACCGGAACGCAATCACTGAAGGGCAGGGGTGGGTTTCGCCACGTCTCACCTCACACGTAATCGTCTGTGCGCTGCCGGTTCTGCGGGCACGAGGCGCAGCCTGTTTTCGCCCGTCTGGGCCAGAGCGAGCGGCAGACGTATAAGACGGCCACGACAATAACCGGAAACATCAGCAGAGTTTGGAGATCCATGGTTTACCCAATCAACCGGCTGCCTATCTGATACACGGCCAGTGCTCCAAGATACGCCAGACCCGTCATATAGATAAAGGTCAAGAGCGGATAGCCCCAGGAATCGGTTTCCCGCTTGATGGTCGCCAGGGTGGCGCCGCACTGACAGCACAGGGCAAAAAAGACCATGATCGAAATCGCCACAAGCGGCGTATACACTGGCCGGCCGTCCGGCCAGCGCTCCGCTCGCATGGCCTCGCGCAATTCGACGCTCTCTTCATCTTGGCCGGCACCCAGATTATAGATCGTCCCGAGTGCGGCAATAATCACCTCACGAGCCGGAAAACTCGCCAGCGTGGCCATGCCGATTTTCCAGTCCCAGCCTAGGGGCTGAACAAGCGGCTCAATCGTCCGTCCGGCCTGTCCGAGATAACTTTCGCGTAAGCGAATGCCGGCCACTTCACGCTCAAGCAGCGCCAACTCGGCTTCCGTGGCGGTCGCCCGGCGGGTCTCAAGATCTTCTGAGACAAGGTCCTGATTCGGATAATAGGAGAGTGCCCAGACCAGGATTGTCGTGGCCAGGATGATACTGCCAGCACGCCTGAGAAAGGCCATGCTGCGGTCGTACATGCGAAACAGGACTACCCGCCAGGCCGGCAGCTTGAAGGGCGGCAGTTCCATGAGAAAAGGCACGGCTTCACCACTCAGCAGCGTCCGCTTGAGTATCCAGGCAATCGGAGGGGCAACGAGCAGGCCGAGACAATACATGCAAAAGAGCGTCAGTCCCTGCAAACCAAAAATCCCCCACACGGTCTGGGCCGGGATAAAAGCCGAGATCAGCAGCACATACACGGGCAGCCGCGCGCTACAGCTCATCAGGGGCGCAATGAGAATGGTCGCAATCCGATCCCGCCTATTGTCAATTGTTCGAGCCGCCATAATGCCCGGAATCGCGCAGGCGAAAGAGGAGAGCAGCGGAATAAAACTCCGTCCCGACAGTCCAAAGCCGGCCATCACGCGATCCATAAGAAAAGCCGCCCGCGCCATATAGCCGGAATCTTCAAGGATGGCGATCAAGCCGAACAGCATCGCAATTTGCGGGACAAACACCACCACCGCGCCCACCCCGCCGATCACGCCATCGACAATCAGGCTTTGCAGCGGACCCTCGGGCAGCGTGCTACCGACCCAGGAGCCCAGCGCTGAAAAGACGGTATCAATACTGTCCATGAGCGGCAGTGCCCAGGAAAAAATGGACTGGAAGGTCACACCCATAACACTCAGAAAAATCACCAGTCCCCAGACTTTATGCGTGACGAGGGAGTCAATCAGCTCAGACCAGTCTGTCCGGCCACGGCTCACGGGAGGCGAAGAGCGCTGCGCGTCCACCACGACCTGGGCGATCCACGCATAGCGGTGATCCACTTCCATCTGCGGGAGTTGGATCGCGTCAGCGGCCAAACGCTGGCGGGCCGCATGCGCAGAGTCCCGCACCTGCGCTCCGTATTGCCGGGTGAGGTCCTGCTCAACCATGCCACCGGTGTCGATCAGCAGCCGCTCAACCAGAAAGTGGGGGAAGCGGGCAGTCGGGTGAGCCTGGGTGAGTTGCCGGGCCAGCGTCCGGGCTTCTTGCGTGAACGCTTCGGGAAACACAACCGGCCGGGGTGGGGAGACGGCCGCGTTGAGCGTATCGTACAGGGTCTGACGGAGTTGATTGATCCCTTGACGTTTTGTGGCCTGCACCGGGACGACGCGCACCCCTAGGCGTTTCTCAAGAGCGGCAATATCGATGTGCACGCCCTGCTTTTCCGCCAGATCGAGCATGGTCAGCGCAATGACGCAGGGAAGCCCAATATCCATGATCTGGGTCGCAATGTAGAGATTGCGATCGAGGTTTGTCGCATCGACCACGCACAAGACAACATCTGGCGTGACTGCTTCGTCGCCGGAGCCGAGCAGGACGGAGACCGCTACCATCTCATCCGGCGCGCGGGGCGCAAGCGAATAGACTCCCGGTAGGTCAACCGCGAGAAACCGGACGCCATTCTGACGAAATTCGCCGAGCGCACTTTCGACTGTCACCCCAGGGTAATTTCCGGTGTGTTGGCTGAGGCCGGTGAGCGCATTAAAGAGGGTCGTCTTACCCGTATTGGGATTCCCGATCACGGCAACCCGATAGGAATCGGCACTGGGGGCGGCGGTAGTGCGAGCAGACGAAGCTGCTGATGTTGCGACATCCATAGTGATAGGGCCAGGCACGTAGCGGGCAGCCTACTCCTCTACTCTTCTTACTTGTTCGGTAAGACAGACCCGCATGGCCTCGTGTCGCCGGAGCGCGAGGTGAAAGCCTCGGATACGTATCTGCATCGGATCACCCAGCGGCGCAAAACGGATGACCCGCACGGTCTGGCCGTTGGTAAAGCCGAGTTCAGCCAGCCGCTGGGCAATGCCGTCCGTGCCCGTGATGGAGTGAATACAGCCCTGCTCTTCGGGACCGAGGTCGGCAAGTGTTTTCATATCAAACAGTGGGAGCTTTCGCTCATGGGCTCCTGGTTTCCTCTCCTCGATGAAATTGATAATCAATTTCAATTATAGAAACAAGCCCTGTGGAACCGTGAGAGCCACCCTAGCGCGTATTGCCGTGAATGATAGCCTGAGCCCGAGAATACTCAAGAGAAAGAGACCTGCATGACAAAAGTGACGATCCGCGCCTTAAAGAACGGTCCCTACGAAGTTCGCGGAGAAACCAGCCTCATCGACAGGAGAGGGGGGAAGTACCAAGGACAAAAAGACCCGCTATATTTATGCCGGTGCGGCAAGTCCAAAAACAAGCCGTATTGTGACGGCAGCCACATCAAGGCGGGCTTTCAGGCAGAGGAGAGTGCGCCCGCACCGGCACCCAAGTCTCCACTCTCCCGATAGAAACCGCATCTCGTACCGGAGCGGGACGGGACTTGACATATATTATCCTTAAGGTTAAACTCTCTAATTGAAATTGATATTCAATTTCAATATTATCTGCAAAAGGCCAAAGGCAAGCAGCCTCGAGCCCGTAGAGATATACATACTCTGCGGGCTCTTTTGTTGTAAGCCGAGCGTCGGTCGCAGGTTCGCCGTTTTCGCTATGCAAGGTTTGGTGTTGGGCCTTGCATCTGGCCCCGGGGCATCCCTCCTACCGCCCTGGGGCCTCTCCCCACAGACCCAGGACCGGCCAGACCGCCACTCTGCATTTCCGGCAGCGGAGCAGCCGGTGAGGTTGTGACCCTGAAGGGCTCTCGTCTTTTCAGTGACGAAGGATATTGAAACGAATACTGTAACGTGTTGAGGTTTACTGAAGAGATTTTTTACGTGCTCGCAAGTGGGGAGAAGATTTGTCTGTGCAAGTCTTCGCGCTGCACGGTCTGGAGAAAGGCGCAGGGATGACACTCGTCCTGGAGTTGGCCAATAGCGCCGCCAAGGATAACTGAGGAATGGGTGATGTCCGATTCCAACGACAAGGCATACGATCCTAAAGACACAAAACGCCTCGTTGCCGTGACCGGTGCTGCGGGTTTTCTCGGAAGCCATATATGCCGCGCCTTGCTGCGGTGCGGGTATACGGTGCGCGCTGTTACGCGCCAGGGCAGCAGTCGCAAATTTCCCGATGACCTGAGCAAGCGGGTCGAATTATGGCCTGCGGATGTTCGAAATATCGAATCGTTGAACTCGGCATTCCAAAATGCTGATGTCGTCGTACACAATGCTGCGATTGTGACGATTGGCGCTGATCCCGAGGATTTGGCCAGGGCAGTCAACCTGACGGGTACCCGAAACGCGATTAAAGCGTGTGTTGGCAACGGCGTACGCAGGCTGGTGCACATCGGTTCCATACACGCATTCAGCCCGTTGCGTGGAAGGGTCTTAGACGCTGATTCAAAGCTGGGACAGCATGCCAAAATCCCCTATACGGTCACAAAAACCGAAGCGCATATCAGCGTGCTCGAAGCGGCGAGGAGTGGTCGGATCAATGCATCTGTTATCTGCCCTTCGAGTCTTATCGGTCCCGGTGATACGGAGCCGACCCTCGTTGGTGGCATGTTGCTCGCCATCGCGCAAAAGCGGTTGCCGTGTCTCATCGATGAGGGATTCTGGTGGAGCGATGTGCGAGATGTGGCGGCTGCTATCGCAAATGCGGCGGGGAAGAGTGAATGTCTTGGTGAGGTGTATTTTACCACGGGGCGATACGCAAAGATTGTTGAACTGGCACGTCTGTGTTCCCACATTCTGGGGCGGCGTGTGACGCGCCCTGCCGTGCCCTATTTTCTGGCTCTGGCGGGTTTGCCTTTTATTCAACTATACGCTGCGATGAAAGATCAACCGCCTCTTTACTCCAGAAATTCGCTTGACCTTTTGCGAGACTGTCCGGTGTCTGTTGATGAGTCCTCAGCGAGGAGACAATTGGGATACGAATCTCGGCCACTTGAAGAATCGATCCGCGATGCCCTCAATTGGTTCAAAGAGCAGGGAATGTGTTTGTGAGCGGGGAATTGCCCGCATTTGAGGTCCTCGCCGGAATCTGGGCGGGGTTGTCGCCGTTGGCACTGATCGCGGGTTTGGTGAAGTGGGACCCGGTAGAGCGCGTTGGGGGCACGGGTATCGGGCCTCGCATCAACAACCGCTGGGGGTGGTTTGTAATGGAGGTGCCCGCGCTGCTTACCTTCCCGGGCATATACTTTTTCAGTCCGCACCATCATTTTGTCGGCAATACAGTGGTCGCTCTATGGGTCGCGCACTACACCCATCGAGCGCTGATCTGGCCGTGGATTGTTCCGCGACGCGATAGCCAGATGCGAGTCATGCTGTGCGCGTCCGGCATAGTTTTCAATGTACTCAACGGCGGCTTATGGGGATGGTTTATGGGATACATCGCCGATTATGCCAACGATTGGGTGACCGACCCGCGATTTGTCATCGGTATGACGTTGGCAATAAGCGGCGGCGCGTTGAATATCTGGTCTGACTATCGTCTCTGGCGGTTGCGTATGGATAACGGTGGTAAATACGTCATTCCCCGCGGCGGTGTTTTCAATCTCGTGTCATGCCCCAATCTGCTGGGCGAAATAATCGAATGGATCGGCTTCGCGCTGTTGAGCTGGTCGCTACCGGGCCTCGCGTTTGCCCTGTGGACGATTGCAAACATGGTGCCGAGGGCACTCTGGCGCCACGCGTGGTATCACGAGACATTTGAGAATTATCCTTTGCAACGGCGCGCCATATTGCCGGGATTGATTTGAACGCATTGCCCCTATTCTGACGGGTATGACGTTGGTCATTGGGTCGCCCGTAGATCGCTTCCGGGCGTATCACCGCTCTTAATGACCTACCGAGTCGTGCTGCGTGACGGGCGGCTTCCGCAAATCCTGGGCGGCCTTGGCTGCCACGGCTTGCAGCGCAAAGAATTCTTCCGGGGTCATTTTAATGATGGCTCGGCCCACCATCACGTGCAGACAGCCTTCGGAACATAAAGAAACACTGATGCGTTTATCCGGTGTTTGCCACAGGTGCGTGTCATACATAGTCGTTCTCCTTTATTCTCGGGGGTCATGGTCCGGGTCTGTTTTGCTTAACCTTGCCGCTGTTTCAGCCGCGGGTAAGCGGGCCTCGGCTGTGTTAATCGCCTCTGCAATCTGAAAAAAGTCGCGCTGGCAGACGTGCAAACGGAGCGTGCCGATTTGGATGGGCACGCCAGGGTCGGGGCATAGATCAACCTGGGTTACGCCAGGAAATTGCCCAGGGAGTTCAGCCGGCTGACATTGCCACTGCGTGGGCATGTGTTGGCCCGGCGATGAATGAGACGGGAGGGCGGCGTGGGTCACGCTAGTGAGCGCCATCTCTGGAGCTTCGGGTCGCTGAGAAACCAGTGGTCGGGTGGGTTTGGTCTGCTCGACCGCGACCGCCCACAAGAGAAAGAGGATAAGGCTGTATTCGGAGAGCAAGAGCATGGCACGGGCGCTGAGAAAGCCAGTCTGCGGTCTGCGGGAGGATGCGCTTTTTCGTACCATACCATTCCTCATCCAGTCCGAAACGTCAGCCCGAGGAGAGCAGGCCCCGGGGTAGGGGTAGTCAAACCCCAGGGTCTGCGGCAGGGGAAGCAGCCTTCTCCCTGCAACTTGGTATTCCATGGGTCTGCGGTGTGCTCACTTGCTGCATGGTGATCCCTATAGCGACTCCAAAAAGGTGAGTAATGCCTTGCGCTCATCCACAGGCATCAGGCGGAAAGCCTCCCGTGCGGCTTCGGCTTCCCCGCCATGCCACAGAATGGCTTCTGTAAGATTGCGCGCCCGACCATCGTGCAGGAACAAGGTGTGACCTTGGGCGCGCCGGGTCAGGCCGATGCCCCATAACGGGGGTGTCCGCCATTCCCGGCCCGTTGCGACAAAATCCGGCCGGCCATCCGCCAGGCCGTCTCCCATGTCGTGCAGAAGCAGGTCGGTGTAGGGATGAATGGTCTGGTTGGACACTTCCGGCACTCCGGCTAAGACGCCGGTCCGAATGGTCGGAATATGACAGCCCGTGCACTGCGCCTCATGAAATAGGTCTTCTCCGTCCTGCACCTGCGGATCGTCGAGAGTGCGACGGGCAGGCACCGCGAGTGTCTGAACGTAAAAAGTAGCAACGTCAACCGTTTCCAGATCAATCTCAGGGTCGTCCGCCAAGCCGTCATCCTGAATCTGACCAAATGCGCTTTCTTGGGGAAGGAAGGGATTGGTCACGCCCATGTCTTGGTTGTAGGCGGTAAAGGTCTGCTGCAAGAGGTTTGGATTATTGGCCTTCCAGCCAAAGCGTCCGAGCGCCGTTTGCTGCCGCACCACGTCCCAGACCCAATTGGGTCGGCCTGAGATGCCATCGCCGTCCGCATCGTCCTCGTCCGCAAAGCCCAGAATTGTGTCCTCATCAATCGCTTCAAGCAGACCCCGTCCAAAGACCGGAAGGGCGGTGCGAGGAGAAGTGAGCACCGTGTCCGGAAGCGGCTGGGTAGGATTCTCGATCCGAAAGTGCAGACGGCGCAACTCAAACGTCTCGCCGTCGCCAAACATGCCGTCGTTGAACTCTTCGCTAATGGCAACATCGGCTTCGGGTAGCACTCCAAAGTTGGCCAGGTGCTGGAGCTGCGTGCCCATACCGGGGACGGCCAGGGGACCGCCCGTCAGCGGGTCGGTGCCGGGCAGGCTGACCCGAAGAAACATGGAGGCCATGCGTTCGCCGTCCCGCGGTGGCCGTCCCCGGCCATTTTTTGGATGGCAACTGTCGCAGGCATTATTATTGAAAATGGGCCCCAGCCCGCTGAAGACCGGAGCAGGGGCGGTGACAAAGCTGTCTCCAAAAGCGGTATCCCCAGCCAGATGCTTGTCCAGCCGTGCCCCGTCGAGATTCGGAGCCGGCAGCTCAAACGCCTGGCTGGCGGCACTAAAAATCGTTGTGGCTCCGCCGGCCAGGGCCGCGGTCTGGCTTCCATCGGCTCCGCTCGGCCTGGCTTCAACCAGGAGCGGCGATTGGAAGCTGGGCGCATATTTGAGACGCAGGTCAGTCGGGATATGCTGGACAAGCGCATCGGCTATCAGCAGCTCGTTGTCCTCAATGCGAACAGTGGCGGCCGTCATATCCATCGTCTCCACAAACTCCACATCCCCTGGTTTGACGACCGCCACAGCGTGATCCAGAACCACTACGGTCTCACCAGCGGCCTGGACTTCGATTCCAATAGTATGCACTCCGGCACTGAGTCGACCGTAATTGAACAACAGGCTGAAGGATGTGGCCAAAGGGGCGTTCGGAAAAACGGCTCGGACATCGCTGCGTTCTCCACAACACGGAATCGTTTCCCGGAGTTCACCGTCAATGCGAAGCCGGATACTGACCGGCACGCCCGTATCGCTATACGCCCAGCCCGAGATAGTACGAATGCCGGACATGTGTTCTCCGTCGGGCGGATTTTCCAGGGTCGCGGTAATAGTGGCCCAGGCCGAGGAATGCCGGAAGAAGGCGGAGACACATAGTGTGAGCAACGTGAGGGTGAAGACGATAAAACGAGGTTTCTGCATGAACTGTTCCTGATGTAAAGCAATGTTTTGGTAGCCGGAGCGGGTTCACCCACTCCGGCTCATTGGTCCTGCACTCGCGCGGTTAGTGGGCGAAACTCGCCGCAGCGATAACCTCGTCGATGATTCTTTGCAGCGTCGTCTCCAAGTGCGTGGCTGCATCGACGGCCTTTTGGACAGCATCGGGATAGTCAGTGATGCTCTGCCCAAAGGGCTCTGGGATGGCGATGATCGCCGCCATGGCGTCACGGATCGCCATCCGGACCTCCGCGTCCAGGGCCGAGTCTTGATCGGCGACAAAATCCGTCACCCCCATCGAGGTGCTGTCGGTCTGATCAAAACGGCCCTCATAGACGTTGTTGATACTGCGCACGTTGTTGAGGAAGTCGATCCTGGAGTTATTGCTGTAGCGCGACTCTTCTTCCTCGTTGCTCCCTGCTGCTAAGGGATCGCCTATTTTTGCTCCAGCGAGTTCCGCTGCAATCCCGACCATGCTCTCGACCAGCGTCTGCATGGCCGATCTCTGGTCGGTGTAGTCCGTACTGCCCCGGCCGGCCAGGGCGAGTTCGTGCACATAGTTGCCACCTTCCGGGTCCCAACTGTCACGGAGTGCCTGGGTATGGCTGACAAACTCCTCAACCACCCTCCGCGCGTAGGCCCTCCTGCGTTCGTCGGTGTGGAGGGCGTTCACAATCGCGGCCGGGTCGGTGTTGCCGTTCATGTCCTGGAACAGCAGATATTCCAGGGCATGGAAGCCCTGAACGTCGTCAGCAAGCTCGACGGTCGCAATGTCAGCGCTGGACGCGATGATGGCTTCGAGATCAGTGACATTAAGCGGCCAAGTGTCCAGGAAGGGGTCGTGTTCGTCCGTGTCCACCGGCCCAAACAGAAACGCCTCGCTCTGCTCCCAGGGGACGCGCGCATCCCGCCAGGCATGTTGGACAGCGGGCAGCAGGGCAATCGCATCAGCCTCGCTTGCAGCACTTGTCCCGACCAGGGAATAGACCGCTGCACACAGGGTGTCCACGGACGCCTGCCTCTGAGATGGGTCCGGGCATTCCGACGCCATATGCAGCGCGTCATAGGTGTCGAAAATGGCGGCGGCGACATCCGCTAGGATTTGGCTTGCATCAAAAGACGCCGTCGGATCACCAGGCTCTTGCGCCGACGAGATCTGAAAGGATTGCAGACCGGTCTGATAGTTGAGGTCGATATCGACGGTCGCGGTCATGCCACTGGCTTTGTCCGTGACCTCAATCCCGCTCACGACAATTTTGTCCCTCTCAATACTGGCCGAAGCCGCGTCGAGATCAACGGCGCTGAGAAATTCCGAGTCGGCGGGAACAACAACGGTGACAGCATGATCGACGACCACAGGGTCTTCGCCGTTGGCGCTGACTTCTACGCCAATGGTATGCACCCCGGCCGGAAGATTCGCATAGTTGAATAACAGCCCATAGCCGGTTTCCAGTGGGGCGTTCGGGTGAGCAGGATGAGCTTGGACATCTGGACGCGGGCCACAACACGGGATTTCTTCACGTGTTTCTCCGTTCAGACGCATTTTGACAGTCACGGCAACTCCTTCAGTCGAATAGGCCCAGCCCGAAATCGCGGTAATACCCGAGGCAGTGCCTCCGGATTTTGGATTTCCCAGATATACTTTAATGGCGGCGAAACTCGGCACGCTGACAAGCAGGGCGAGAAAAAAAACGCTCAGACCGAGCAGCCATTTCCAAGTCGATATGGTGAAAGGTTGAGATGCGGTCATTCTGTGTACTCCTTGTTTGTGTCTGCTGTTGTGTTGTCCGCCTGCCCGGTCGGAGCTGGGCGGGATTCTCGATACGTCGCTTCTGGTGAAATGTTATGGTCCGGCCATTCGGTACGCTCCTTTTTCCGCATGACGTTGTGTTGCCCGCCTGTCCCTGTTCATGCCCCCGCTCGGTAAGAGAAGGAGAGGGTCCCTAGGCGAGGAGGGATTCCCTAGGGACCCTGGGAGGAGGAGAGGGGGACTCCTCCCGCTGCTACTGTAAGAAGGCCTGCTCGGGCGAGAACGGTTCTTCAGCCCGTTCTCGCCAGCGGACTGCGCGGGCAGCATATTCTTCGGCCATACGAACAGAGGCCAGGTTCGGGCGCATGGCCAGCAGCAAATAGTGAAAAGCAATGCTGCGGGCGGTCTGAGCCGATGGAGAACGCTGATAGCGCTCTTCCAGCCATACGGCTGCCGATAGGAAGACTTGGAAAGGAACGAGGTTCGCTTGGTGACGAAGTTGCCAGGCTTCAGCAGTGAACGGATCGCGGAACATTCTACCCTCCGATGAAACGGATACCCGAGTGCGTTTTGCGCTGGGCTCTGGGTTGGGACCGCGGGCCGCTGTATGCTCAGGGAAGGTTGTTGAGTGTTTTGTTACAGCATCGTCGATTGTCGCAATTCTCTAATGTTGGGTATGTGAGGTCCAATGTGAACTGGTTTCCAATATATGTCGTTCCGCCGCGTGGACGACCTGAGCCAAGTCCACAAAATGCTCTGTACGGAACGAAAGGCAGGTGTGCCCAACCTGAAGATAGACATGTCCTTGCGGGCAGACGCGCGCCGTAATGCCAGCGTCATTGGTAAAGACCTTCGCAAACTGACCCTGTAGGTCTTGCTCGTGTGCCTGTTATCCGGGCTATAGGGCGTTATTCGGGTCATATTGAAAGTGAATTTCAAAATCATTGCGATGTCTAGTTGAAAATGATTTTCAAAATCAATTCTTCAATAAAATCAATAACTTAGAGTTGACAAGGGTCATCCGAATGTGTATAGTGTATTCATCGTTGGTTGATTAATTCTCGTAACCAAGGAGGTCTCTCATGGATACCCAAAAAGTTATTGCCGCATTGAATAAGGCCGTTACCCTTGAACACGCCGCGACCCTCCAATACCAGCAGCACGCTCTCTTAGTGAACGGTCTGTGGCGTAAGGTCTTTACTGATTTCTTTGAGGGCCAAAGCAAGACCGCGCTGTCCCATGCCCATACGTTTGGCCAAAAGATTGTTTCCCTGGGTGGTGTCCCCTCAGTTGAGATTGGGACGACGGTACACCAGTCAACCGACCTGGAAGAAATGCTACAGCAGGACCTGGCGCTCGAAAAAGAGGCCATGCAGGCATATCTGGAAGCCCATGCGCTGGCCGAAGGCAATGTCGCCCTGTGCTCCATGCTTGAGAACCATATCGAAGGCGAGCAGGAGGACATTGAAGAATTGGAGATGTACCTGGGCATGGTGAAAACGAAAAATGTTGAGCCTGAGGTCACGCTCCGTCGGGTGAAATGACCACTGCATCGCTTGGTGTTTTCGTGGGCGGTCGCTTCATTGGGGCCGCCCATTTTCTTGTCCGGATTCGCATTGTCCTACTGCGGTTTGGGCGACCGCATCGTGACCGTCCGCCATGTCGAAGCGGTTTTCCAGGGAATGATAACAACCCGCTTACAGCGTCGACACTTGAGCTCTATGCCATCAGCGTGTTGCCTGGCTAACAGACTCCCGCACGGACATCGACATTCATAAACAATGTGAACATCAGTAATAGACTTGGAAGTCTGGCCTGTTTCGTTCATAGATGAAATTGAAAATCATTTTCAATTTCAATTGTCAATACCCTGATATTGAGGTTTATCGGCAGCATATAGTGGCGTCGTTGCGCGCAGGAAAAGGAATCGATACTATCGGCAGCCCACATTGATACGGAGAGGTGGCCGAGTGGTCGAAGGCGCTCGCCTGCTAAGCGAGTGTACGTTTAATCGCGTACCGAGGGTTCGAATCCCTCCCTCTCCGTTCCGACCGACGTTGCGGTTTCCTTCCCGCGTGTGGTAAGAAGGAGGCTCTGTCGAATTGTCCTCACGTTCAGGTTTCCTACCTACGCGCCCTTAGCTCAGTCCGGATAGAGCGGCAGACTACGAATCTGTAGGTCGGAGGTTCGAATCCTCCAGGGCGCGCTTTTTCCTTTTGTTTCAGGCAATATCCAGCTCCATTCGTTGTGGTGACACTTGGAAACACGGTTACCCTTGCGCTTTATCCCTTTTTCATATTTACAAACCTGAGGGGAAGCAAAATAACCCGACTCGAGAAAGGGGGACGTATGGTTGACGAGAAGCGAGGAATGATCGCCGGTATTGCGTTGCTGCTCTTATGCGTAACCGGCGCAGCCTATGGGGACGACTTGGATGATGTGAGAGCGGTCTTTAACGCAGACATGAAGCGTTTTAATGCACAGGATGCATCGGCTTTTTCTGTGAACGCGCACGATGATGTGGTGCTGTTCGGCATGTTGTCTCCCTTTGCCGTCAAGGGCAGAGCAGCCATAACGGACATGCTGGAAGGATTCTTTGCCGATAGCGAACGCGTTATCTTTACGCCGATCAATCCCGAATTCCGCATTATCGGCGCGAGTGCCTTGGCCTGGGGGCATTTTACGAATACCGAGGTACCGGCCGTTGGGCCGCGCGAGGTGATCCATGGTCGATACACATTCACCTACGCAAAAAGAGATGGGAAATGGGTCTTGGTCGGGCTGCATTTCTCTCCACTCGGGGTCGAAGAGTAAAGGAGGGGTGCAATGAGAAACCAGGAAAAAAGGACCATGAGTTGGAGATGTGTGCTTGTTGTCGCCGTTGTCTTGGTGCTTGGGAGTATCGTCTCGGAGAGCGCTGCCCAGCAGACGCGAGATGCCTTGATTCAGAGATTTGGGGAGGAAATACAGGCAATTAACGGGAAAGACCTCAACGACGTGATGGCCCACGTCCACGAGGAGGTCGTCTTGTTTGGTTTATACTCCCCGTTTCCTGCCGTGGGTAAAGCGGCCTTTCACCAGGCCGTACAAGACTACTTTGACTCCTTTGAAGAGGCGAACCTCAACCCGGCGCATGAAGAATATATGGTTATCGGGGAGACCGGAGTTGCCTGGGGGCTGTATCAACTGACGACCAAGCCGAAGGACGGTATGGAGCAGACGGTGAATGGGCAGTACATGTTCACGTATGCGCGTCCTTCGGGACAATGGGAGATTGTGAGCTGGCACTTCTCTCCTCTCCCTGGCGGAAACTAAATCAAAACGTTGGCCGTCTGTATAGGTGGAACCGAAGCGTGACCTTTTGACCCCTCCCGCCATGGTTCCTGGCGGGAAGGGTCCTGCGTTACCGCCGGGGCTGTTTGCTCTTCTCCTCGCCTCCCCCGTCAGGCCCGATAGTTGTGTAAACGTAGTCCGCATCACCCTTATTCGGCGGCGTGCTCTTTCCATCCCGAACGGGGTGTGGTAGGGGTGGCCGTTCTGCATACAAAAGGAAAGGAGACACTGCCTTGGCAGAGACACAATGGGAGGAAAAGAAAGTTAAAGTCGGGGACGCTGAGTTGACCGTTATTGAGGGTGGTTCCGGCAGCCCCCTGATCGTTCTGCATGAAGAACTCGGCCCCCCCGGGATTACAAACTGGCATAATGAACTGGCTCGTGACAATAGGGTCATGATCCCTTTACATCCAGGGTTCGGTCGGACCGAGCGCGTCGAGTGGGTGAGTAATATCCGTGACCTGGCTGGCTTATACGGTCGGGTGCTCCGCGAACAGAATCTCGTACCGGCAAATATCATCGGTTTTTCCCTGGGTGGATGGATCGCGGCCGAGATGGCGGCCTGCAACGCTGCTCAGTTCCGACGTATGGTGCTCGTGACGCCTTTTGGCATCCGCCCGCCGGAGGGATATATCGCGGACATGTTCCAGGTGACGGCGAAGGCCTACCTGGACGCGAGCGTGAAGGATATTGAAGGCACTCCAGAGTTCGCCAAGCTGTACGGCGGAGAACCCACGCCGGAGCAGTTCGAGGCATGGGAAGACGCGCGGGCTGAAAGCGCACGCATTGCCTGGCAGCCGTATATGTTCAACCCCAGCTTGGGCCCCCTGCTTGCGTGCAGCGATGAAGTCAAGACGCTGATTATTTGGGGTCAGGACGACCAGATCGCTCCAGTGAGCGCGGCCGCGGTCTATCAGCAGTCCATTGCCGGGTCTGAACTGCTCGTGTTGGAGGGGTGTGGACATCGCCCCGAGGTTGAGCAGATGGATACGTTTGTTGAGAAGGTCCGGAGTTTTCTGGCCTAGGTTCAGCAGGGGTACGGCAGGCCGTGCCCCTGGTTCTATCGATACGAAGTATATTCCCGACCAAACGCTTCCCGGGCGACAATACCTTTCATAATTTCCGGCGTTCCGTCGCCGATTTCGAGCCCCACCACATCCCGCCAGCGCTGTTCGAGCGGGGATTCCATATTATAGCCGTAGTGCCCATGTAAGATCATACAGGCATGAATGGCCTCGGCCGCTGACTTCGGGCCAAACCATTTGACCATGGCGGCTTCCGCAGTGTGTTTGCGTCCCTGATCTTTGAGCCACAGACATTTATACGATAAGACCCGGGCGGACTCTAATAGCGTCAGATGTTCGGCAATTTGGAAGGCGACCCCTTCAAACGTTGCCAGCGGTTTGCCGAACACCTCCCGACCTTTTGTATATTCAATTGTTTCGTCAAGAGACTGCTGAGCCGCCCCAATACACGCCAGGGCAATGATCGCCCGGTTGAAATCAAAGGCGATCATTGCCTGATAAAAGCCCTCGCCCGGCTCGCCCACCATATTGCGCGCAGGCACCCGGACGCCATCGAAAAAGAGAGACCCGCGCTGGGTCAGTCGCTCTCCAGCGGCAAAATAGGGCTGGCGGGTGACTCCGGGAGCGTCGAGCGGAACCAGAAAGGCAGAAATCCCGCGTGCGCCGGCGTCACCAGTCCGGGCAAAGACAATGCACGCGTCCGCATACCCGGCAAAAGTGATGGAGGCCTTTTCTCCGCTAATGACATAATCGTCGCCCATTTTCTCTGCCCGGGTCGTGATATTGGCCGCGTCCGAACCCGCCCCCGGCTCTGTCAGGCCAAAGGCGATGACCGCCTCGCCAGCCGCGTGCCGGGGGAGCCATTCTGCCTGGACTTCCGGGTGGGCAAAGTCTGCCAACAGTTCGGAGGCAATGAGGCCAAGCTGAATATAGAGACTATAGTTGAAATCTCCCCGAGACAGTTCTTCGGCCATCACGCCGCAGGTCACATAGTCGGCCATAAGCCCACCAAACCGTTCTGGGACCCGCAGGCCAAAGACGCCGAGCTCGGCGGCTTCTTTGATGAGCGCGCGTGAAATGACCTCGCCCCGGTCCCAGCGATGGTAGTTGGGCGCCAGCTTATCTTTGGCGTATTGGCGGAGGGTCTGTTGCAGCAAGAGTTGGTCTTCTGAAAAGGCAAAATCCATAGCGGTATCCTTGGGCGGTCGGACGTTTCTGTCCATGGTACGGACCGGAGCAAAGCCGTGCAAGGCGTGGCGGGAGAGACGAGCCTAGGGCAGTCGAGAGGCGGGGCCTTGCACGCACGCGCGCGCCGGACAATGGGTCGCGCGTTTGAATCGGCGGACGTGATACAGCAGGACCGCCACCGTCAGCCAGAACACCTGTACTCCAATGGCCGCGGCCCAGAGAAACCACAATAATTGTTGAAATACCGCGCACAGGAAGATCAATAGCGAATAGTCTCGACTCGCCAAGCCGAAGACCATTCTGTGTAACAGCCTGGCCTGCCAGGTTTGCTGGTACGGATCAGGCACGACCGTTCGATCCGCCACGACGACACAGGCGAAAGACATCACGATTCCTCCGACCATGAGGCCGACAAGAACAAATGGCGCCTGCGTCCCGCCCTGTGCCCACACTGCGAAACCCAGCCCGACGAATGTAGCGATATGAACGACAGTATCGAGCGTAATATCGAGCCAGGCGCCCAACCGGGATTCGAGAAACTTCATACGGGCGACTTCCCCATCACAGCAGTCAATCACCGCGGAGAGCTGTAAGAGGAGGGCGCCCAAGACGGGCCCCCAATAGTCAGCCTGAAAGAAACAGGCCGCGCCGAGGAGGCCAATCAGGCAGGACAGTACCGTAATCTGGTTCGGAGTCAGGGCCGTGCTTAAGAAAAATCGCGTCAGAGGACGGGAGAGTTTGCGATTGAGATAGGTATCGACCAGACCGTCCTTTAGATTATCGAGCGAGGCGAGGAGGGCGGATTCCGCGTGCCGTAGGGAAGTCGAATCAGTCAACTGGTAGAGCAGGTGGGGAGAAGCCGGAACGGTCCTGAGTGATGACCGTCCAACCTCGACCACTCCGGTCGTCCCAGTCCTGGCTGTCGTTTCCTGGACAGGCAGACCGAAGGTGGCGTCCGGCTGTGGACCGAGTACCAGCGCGGACGTGCCACACTCTGTTTCGACGCTTACCGTCTCGCCAGGCTGAGCAGTCCGGTCGAGGTCACACACCAGAGCTGGGGAAAAAAGCGTGGCGAGCGAATAGTAGAGACAGTGACCATTAGTTGCCGTCCGGGCTGGTGCGGGTTGAGCAGCGGGACCGTTGGCCGGTTGTATCCAGACGACCTGAGTCGTGAGGCGTTTATCGCCACACAGATCGCGTTGCAGTGTTTCCTGCCGGGCGGGCTGGACTTCCGACCGCGCGTCCATGACCAGATAACACGTTTTTGCCCCGGCACGTTGGGCGCTGAGGACGGCGCGTTTGAGAAGAGACATTCCTCCCAGCCGGGATAAGGGATCGGGGCCTGTCGCAGGAATAAAAATGCAAGCTGTGGTGATCATCCGCGCTACTTCCAGTTGGGACCGATTCCGGCCCACCTTATCTCAGGTTTCAGCGATTGTATAAGGCTTCTCCTGCGACGAAAATTGGTGGGGATGCAGTCCTCCGCATCAGATTGCTGATTGACAGTCCTCTTGTGCCTCAGAAAGACGTTTGGTGTAATACCCAGACTTGTAGAAAAGGAGAGAGTATGGACTTCAGCTATACGTCTGAAGAAGAGCAATTCCGTCATGAGGTCCGCTCTTGGCTGGAAGCGAATGTCCCGACTGATTTGCGAGCTGGAAGAGACGATGACCTCAGCGTCGACGAACGCTGGGAGCGGCGCAAGGACTGGCATAAAACACTGCACGCCGGAGGCTGGATTGGCCTGTGGTGGCCGCAGGAATACGGCGGCCGAGGGGCGTCGGTCAGTGAACAGGCGATTTTCAACGAAGAGCTGGCGCGTGCCCAAGTGCCCGGTGGGATCAATATGAGCGGGGTCACCATGCTAGGACCCACGCTGATGCACTGGGGGACGGAGGAGCAAAAGCAGCGCTTCCTGCCCACAATCCTGCCGGCCGAAGATCTGTGGTGTCAGGGCTATTCCGAGCCGGGCTCGGGTTCGGACTTGGCCTCCCTACAGACGCGTGCGGTGGAAGACGGCGATCATTTTGTAGTGAACGGTCAGAAGGTATGGACAAGCTGGGCGCAGCACTCGGACTGGTGTTTTTTACTGGTCCGGACCGACCCGGACGCGCCCAAGCATAACGGCATCAGCTATCTACTGGTTGATATGCGCAGTCCTGGCATTACCGTCCGGCCGCTCGTCCAGATGAACGGCGATGCCGAGTTTAACGAAGTCTTTTTCGAAGATGTCCGAGTGCCCAAAGAGAATCTGGTTGGCGAAAAAAACCGTGGCTGGATGGTGGCGATTACCACTCTGATGTTTGAACGTGTGGCCACCAGCAGTTATTACCGGGTGGAGACGCTCTTGCCCCAGTTGCACGACCTGGCGCACCGGCTGGAACGAGACGGAAAGCCGGCCGGCGAAAACGCTGCCGTGCGCCAGCAACTTGCCCAGTTTGCCATAGAAGCAGCAGCCATAAAGTATAATGAGCTGCGACGGCTTACGCGTCAGATAAAGGGCCAACCGCCGGGCCCGGAAGGCTCTTTTGCGAAAATCACTTCCACGGAACTGAATCTACGCGTCGCCAATTTTGCCATGGAGCTCTTGGGGCCTTACTCGACCCTGGCCAAAGACTCCCCGTTTGCCATTGATCAGGCACGCTGGTCGTACCGAGCTCTCAGCGCCCGATCCGGGACCATTGCCGCCGGCACAAACGAGATTCTGCGTGGGGTCATCGGCGAGCGCGTCCTGAAGTTACCGAAAAGTCGGTAGGAGGGTGTCTTCGCCATCCGAGGCTCTCTGGAAACACGCGCTCCCGAACCGCCCTTGTTACTGTCCTTCTACGTCCGGGACCCACGGGGCGATCATAAAATTCTGCAAACTCCGCTGTGCCACACTACGTGTGACCCACCTCCCCATTCCCGTAAGTGTCAGTATGGCTAAACCGACGCTACGTTTGACACAGGAGACGGGCATGGCCTAGGATGCGGTCAACGGTTCTTAGCAGGCTCTGAACAGGTCCTTACGACAAAACAGGAGGGTTTTATGGCGGATGGAAAAGCACGGCGTATGTGGGCCTTGCCGAACGCGGAACTGACCGTTCCGCAAGGGCTGCTGATGCACGGCGGGGCGCCTGATTTGGTGACCATACCCTGTCCGGCCTATCTGATTGAACATGACAAGGGCCTGGTCTTGTTCGACACCGGCTGTCACCCTGCGGTGGCGGATGACCCGGTCGCGCACTGGGGGCCGTTTGCCGAACATCTTCAGGTTTCGTATCCCAAGGAGATGCTGCTCGATCGGCAGATTCAGGCGCTCGGCTACAAAATGTCGGACATTAAGTATGTCCTGCTCTCCCATCTGCATCTCGACCACACGGGCTATATGCACGCCTTCCCCAACGCAACCTTCATCATCATGCAGGACGAGTTGCGCTACGCCTACTGGCCGGAGCCCCACCTGCGCGATGTGTTTGTGTTCAAGGATATTGTGCCCACGCGGGGCTTTCAGTGGCTGGAACTCAACGGCGACTTTGACGTTTTTGGGGACGGCAGCCTGCATATGCTGAAAACTCCGGGGCATACCCCTGGGGAAAGCTCACTGCATGTGCGTCTGCCGAATCGTTCCCTCCTCCTGGTCGGCGATACGCTCCATCTGCGCGAACAATTCAACACCCTGTCCGGGATGCCGCTGGACACCGATCCCGCGGCCTCGTCATTGTCCATCCAACGCCTGCGGGCTATTCGGGACCTGCACGAGTGTACGGTCTGGATCTCGCACGACCCGGAAGACTGGGATGAGCTGCCCCACGCGCCAACCGCCATTGAGTAAAGCCATTAGGTAAAGAGGATATGTCAGCATGCCACTCTACGAATACCACTGCCCGCCCTGTGACATCGTCTTTGAAGAACTCTGCTCCCTGGGTGAGGCGCAGACGAAAAAGCCCTGTCCGGACTGCGGCAGAAAAGCTCCCCGGATTGTCTCCTCTTTCGCCATTTCTCATGGCGTGAGCGGGGAACCCTATGACCCGGTGACCGCCTCGCGCAAGAACGCGCGTGATCCACGACCCTTGTGCATGCAGCATTCACAAATCCCGCTGTCCTGCCATATGGATGAGTATTCGGTCAAACGTTTTGCCGCGCACGCCGCGGGCAAGGGCAACGCGTTTGACGACTCCGCCGCCCAGGCTAAAGAAGTCCGCAAACAGCGCGGGCTCAAACAGCCCACCTATGCGCTGGCGACGCACGGGCATGATCACGACCATGGGCATACGCACAGTCATGACACCAACTTCCGGCTTCACGGTCACGCGCAAGGGAAAGGGCAGTCGCACGATCATGCCCATGCCCATCGCCACGGGCAAGGAAAGCAGCGGAAGAAGCAGCCGGCGCATGCGCACTAAGGTGATGGCAACCGTACTGAAAGGGCGACCGCACGGCCGTCCTTTTCGTTTTTTGGTATGCCTTGTGGTTCACTCAGGGGAGTCAATAGAAGGGAGAGAAGTATGGCCGACTTTGGCTTGGTAACGATTCCAACGCATTACAGCATCCAGCCCGCAGACCTGGCGCGTTGGGCCGAAGAGAATGGCTTTGAGTCCCTGTTCTTTGGAGAGCACTCGCATATTCCCACCAGCCGTAAGACGCCGTTTCCGCTGGGCGGGGAACTCCCCATGTATTACAGCGAATTCTACGATCCTTTTGTCGGGTTGACCGCGGCCGCGGCAGTGACCCACACGCTCAAGATCGGGACGTCGGTCTGTCTGGTGCCGGAGCACAACCCCATTAATCTGGCCAAGAGCACGGCTTGTCTGGACCGGGTGTCCAACGGCCGCTTCCTGTTTGGCATTGGTGCGGGCTGGAACGCCGAGGAGATGGGCGATCATGGGATAGCTTTCAAGGATCGCTGGAAACAGACCCGCGAGCGCGTGCTGGCCATCCGCGAGATCTGGACCAGGGATGAGGCGGAATTTCACGGCCAGTTTGTTGACTTTGATCCCATCTGGTGCTGGCCCAAGCCGGTGCAGGCGGGCGGCCCGCCGATCCTAATGGGCGCGGACTCGAAGTGGTCGCCAAAGCGGATTGCCGAATACTGCGATGGCTGGATTCCGATTGATCGACCAGACCTCGCCGGCGGACTGGCAGCGATTCGCGAACAGATGGAGCAGTATGGACGCGCTATGGATCAGTTTGACCTGAGCGTTATTACCGGAAAGGCATTTGCCGGAGAGAACTCGCTCGAAAGCCGGGTTGAGGAACTACTGAGCGTAGGGGTGAATCGCGTCCTCTTTCTCATTGAGCCGGACCAGTCTGACACGCAGTGGTCGGTGCTCGAACGACACGCAAAGCTGATTACCTCTATTCAATAGGGTTGTTCTGGGATAAGGAAAATCACCAGGAAAAGGAAAGGGGAGACCTGAGTGTGGCTGACGCAATAAATTTTCCTCGCCCGGTACCGAATATCGACGATGAAGAGTTCTGGAATGGCTGTAATCGTGATGAACTGCTGATGCAGCGATGTACCGCCTGCCAGCGGTTTCGTTGGCTGCCCAAACCCATGTGTCCGCACTGCAACACCCTGGAGCACGAATGGGTAAAAATGAGCGGCAGGGGCAAAGTGTTTTCGTGGACCATTATTGTCCATCCGGTCCACCCGGCCGCGAATGAAAAAGTGCCGTATAACGTGGCACAGGTGCAATTGGACGAAGATGCCGACCTTATTATGGTGACCAGTCTGATCGATATCGACAATGACGCGATCAGGATGGATATGCCGGTCGAGGTCGTCTTTATTGAACACGAACCTGGGGTCAAGATCCCAAAATTTCGTCCGGTGTAGAGCGTCGCATGCAACTCGAACTCGAAAACAAAGTCGTGCTCGTAACCGGCGGCAGCAAAGGCATAGGTCGGGCCGCCGCGCTTGGTTTTCTCGCCGAAAGGGCGGTTGTCCTCATTTGTGCTCGGGGCGCGGAGGCCCTGGACGAGACCGCCGCGCTTGCCCAGGGTGTGGGGAGTGGACGTCTCATCGCCGTGCAGGCCGACCTCACCCAGGCTGAGGCGATCAAAAGCGTAGTGGCGCGCTGCCGGGAAGAATTCGGACGGATCGACATTCTGGTGAACAATGCCGGCAGTGCCCGGCCCGGTCCGTTTCTTGACATCTCGGACGAGGACTGGACGGAGGACTGGACGCTCAAGTTTTTTGGCTATGTGCGGATGGCGCGCGAGGTTTTTCCGCATATGCAGCAGCAGGGCAGCGGCGTTATTGTGAATATTATCGGAACCGGTGGCCTGCGGCCCATAGCCAACTACATGGTCGGTGGCGCGGCAAACGCGGCGCTCAACCATTTTACCAAAGCCCTGGCTGCCGAAGGGGCGCAGCATGGGGTCCGCGTCGTCGGCATCAACCCCGGCCCGATTCTGACCGAACGGCTCCAGCAGTTTGCCTCCGTCTTCAGTCAGGGAGGCGGCAGCCCCGAAGAAACTCTCCGCAAAATGACCCCGCTGGGCCGCGTTGGCGAAGCGGAGGAAGTCGCGGACCTGATCCTGTTCCTCTCCTCCGCGCGCGCGGCCTTTATCCACGGCGCCAATATTACCATAGACGGCGGAGCCAACCCTGGGCTGATGGGCTAAGGGCGCGCTTTCTTGGTTGGACGGGGCGGTTGCCCTGTGTGTATTCGACCGTGACGTGAGTGACAAAAGACGAGTAAGCATGAGTCGTATCCCAACCAATCCGGAACTCCTCCGGCACGTCTTGTCTGCGTTCATTATCAACGAAGTCCATAAGGTCGGCCTCAAGCGGGTGGTTGTGGGTCTCTCGGGTGGGGTGGACTCTGCCCTCAGCGCGTGTCTGGCGGCGGCGGCCTTAGGGCCCGACAATGTGCTGGCCGTGAAAATGCCGTATAAAACATCGAGCAAAGAGAGTATCGAGCACGCCGATTTGGTGATTGCCGCAACCGGGATAGCGTCGATTACGGTTGATATTTCAGCTCAGGTGGACGCGTATTTCGCCAAATTCTCCGACGCCGACAACATGCGCCGCGGCAATAAAATGGCCCGCGAGCGCATGACTATTCTGTACGACCACTCGGCCCGCTGGAATGCGCTCGTGCTGGGCACAAGTAATAAGACCGAACTGCTGTTGGGCTATGGGACGCTGTTTGGCGATATGGCCTCGGCCATCAATCCTCTGGGCGATTTGTATAAGACCCAAGTCTGGGCCTTGTCCGATTGTATAGGCGTACCAGAGGCCGTTGTGACCAAACAGCCCTCCGCGGATCTGTGGGCGGGGCAGACCGATGAGCAAGAGCTGGGATTTTCCTATCAGCAGGTTGACGAGCTGTTGTATCTGCTGGTCGACCTGCGCTACTCCCGTGAGGAATTGCGGGCCGAGGGATTTCAGGCCGACTTTATCGATCAGATTGTGCGCCGGATCATGAACTCGCAGTACAAGCGTCGCCTGCCGGTCATTGCCAAGGTCTCTCAGCGCACAATTGATCGTGATTTTCGGTATGCCCGCGACTGGGGCCGGTGACGTGGCCGGTACGCTCTACATTGTCGCCACGCCCATCGGCAACCTGGAAGACATCACCCTCCGGGCGTTGCGTATCCTCAAGGAAGTTGACCTGATTGCGGCAGAAGACACCCGCCATACGCGCAAGCTTCTGACACATTATGGGATTCCGACTCCGCTAACGAGCTATCACGATCACAGCGAATCAACCAAAGCCCCTGTGCTCGTTGAAACCTTGCTGGCGGGCAAAAATATTGCCCTGGTCAGCGATGCCGGTACCCCGTGTATCTCCGACCCAGGCTATCGTTTGGTCAAGAGTGCCGCTGAGGTGGACATCCCGATCGTTCCGATCCCCGGCCCGTCCATGTTGACCGCGTTGATGAGCGTAGGTGGTTTGCCAACCGATCGTTTCGCTTTTGAAGGATTTTTGCCGGCAAAGCAGGGCCAGCGCCAAAGCGCGTTGCGGGAACTCTGCCACGAAGAGCGGCCCCTCATTTTTTACGAGTCCCCGCACCGTCTGTTGCGTACCCTGGCCGACCTTGCGCAGATTTTCGGAGATCGTCGCGTTGTCGTAGGGCGAGAGCTTACCAAACAGTTCGAGGAAATCCTGCGCGGACCGGTCAGTGCGGTTCTCAGTGCGTTCCACAACCGGCCGGTCAAAGGCGAAGTCGCGCTCGTGGTCGAGGGCTGGGACAGGAAAGATGAGAGCACTTCGGAACAATCTGCGGCAGCACTGATGCGGCAGCTCTTGGCGGACGGGGTCGGCTTGAAAGAGGCCGCGCGCGCGGTGAGCGAGGCATGCCATATCCCCAAACGGGACGCCTATGCACTGGGCGTCAAGATAAAAGCGGACTCACGGACCCATCAGCACGGTTGACATAGGGGGCCGATCGCCAAGCGGTCGGCTGAGTGGATGGACGGGCTGGAAATTGGTATGACAAAAGCCCAAGACCATATAGTGTCTTATACGCCGCAGGCGGGGCATTCCAATCTGGAAGACAGGCTGGAAGAGAAATGGAATAGGAGGAAAAGACACAATGGCGCTCGACTATGACAATATTATTGACGCGGACGGTCACATCCTTGAACCGGCGGACGCCTGGGAGCGGTATATCGATCCTGCCTATAGGGACCGGGCGCTCCGTATTCGGACGCTTGAGGGGCGAGAAGTCCTGGAAATGAACGGCAAGCCGTCCCGTTTTTTTGACGTGCGCGTCCTAACCGGTCTGGGTGGCATGGGGAAGGGGACCAAAGAAATCGAACAGATGATGGAGCAATCCTACCCCGGCAGCGCTCCCTTTGGCTCCATGGACCCCCAGGAGCGGGTAGCCCTCCTGGATCAAGAAGGCATTGCCAAAGCCATTCTCTACCCCAGCCTGGGTCTCACCTGGGAGTGCGAGCTTGATGACGCAGAGCTGTCCCTGGCGTATGCCAAGGCGTACAACCGCTGGCTCTGTGATTTCTGTTCCGACTCGGACGGTCGCCTGATTGCCATTGCCCATATTTCGCTGGCCGACCCAACCGCGGCCGCGGCAGAACTCGAACGCTCCGTGTACGCAGGAGCCAAAGGCGCTTTTCTCGCACCCTATACACTCACCCGTATCCCGCACGCCCATCCCGACCACGACATCTTTTGGTCGAAAGCCCAGGAACTTGCCGTGCCGGTCGCCATCCATCCCATGGCCGAACATCCCAAGATTCGGACCTATCAGCGCTTTGACGGTATGAAGAGCGCGCGCTGGATGCAAAACACGTTGGGCATGCAGGGACCCCAGCAGGCGCTCTATGGCCTGTTCCAATGGGGACTGTTTGATCGCTTTCCCCAGATCAAAGTCGTGCTTCTTGAGTCTGGTGCGGGCTGGATAGGCGCGGCCCTGGACCGGATGGATACGACGTATGAAACCAGCCTGGGCGATAATGTGCCGCTCAAGGAAAAACCGAGCGTCTATTTTAAGCGCCAGTGCTGGATTTCCGGGGACCCGGACGAGCGGGCGCTTGCGCATATCATCGAGTATGTGGGCAATGATCGTTTCTTCTGGGCCACCGATTACCCTCACTTCGATCATCCCGGAAACTATATGGAAGAGCTGGAGGAGCTGGTCGCCCCGCTGTCAGAGACCGCGCGCAATAATTTACTCGGGGACAGCGTCGCCCAGGTCTACGGCATCTGAGCCGTCGGCTTTGCTGGGCTGGGTCGACGCGCCGTTGAGAACAGCGCGTCCGTATCCACACTGTCGGCCAGCGTAGCGGCTACGTCGTCTAAGGCCGCCTCGACGCTAGCCTCGTATTGCAACGCCGCATCCGCGACACAGCGGATGCGACCGAGCCAGGCGCGGCGATACGCATCGTTCCCGAACAGCCCGTGTAGATATGTGCCCTCGATCAGACCGTCTTGGCTGCGTGAGCCGTCCGGGCCGGTTTCGAGTTGAAACATTGGCCGGGTCAGGGCACGCCCGTCTGACTGGCCGGTGTGAATTTCATAGCCCGTGACGGACGCACCACTCAGGGTGCAACGTCCGCGTGCCGGACGAACGGTTTTTTCACCGGCCATGGTCGTCTCGAGTTCGAGCAGGCCGAGCCCTGGACGCGACCCGACCGGACCGTCCGTACCCGCTGGGTCGTGAATGTGACGGCCTAACATCTGGAAGCCGCCGCACACGCCCAATATGCGGCCGCCGGCTCTGGCATGCGCTACCACGTCGTGGTCCCAGCCCTGGGCGCGCAGGAAGTCCAGGTCGCCGTTGGTCGATTTGGTGCCGAAGAGGATCACAACATCCACGTCACGTGGAATCGGACGACCGGGCGGCACAAAGGTAAAATCCACGTCCGGCTCAAACCGGAGCGGGTCGGCGTCGTCGAAGTTCGCTAGGCGGGACAACAGGGGCGCCGCAATCCGAATACAATCGGTACGTTCGCTGTGCCCGAGTGAGAGCGATACCGCGTCTTCCGCGGGTAGGCGCGTCGCGGCCGGCATCCACGGGACCACGCCAAAGCACGGCCAGCCCGTGCGCCGCTCAATCGCCGTGACCCCCTGTGTAAACAGGGCTGGGTCGCCCCGAAACTTGTTGACCAGAAAACCCGTAATCAGCGCGCTGTCCTCAGGGTCCAGCACGCTCTGGGTCCCGACTAGGGCGGCAATGACGCCCCCACGGTCAATATCGCCGACCAGGCAGACGGGCACCCCCGCGGTGAGTGCGAACCCCATATTCGCAATATCGCCGGTCCGCAGGTTGACCTCGGCCGGACTGCCGGCCCCTTCGACGATAACCAGGTCGTGGGCGGCGACGAGACGCTGAAAACTCTGCATGACGGCGGTCATCAGACGGGCACGCCCGGTAGTATAGTCTACGGCGTTCAGCAGGCCGACCGGTTTGCCGTGGACGACGATCTGCGCCCCACGGTCGGTCTGTGGCTTCAACAGTACAGGGTTGAAATCCGGGTGCGGTTCGAGCCCGGCGGCGCGCGCCTGTACGGCCTGAGCACGGCCAATCTCCCCGCCCGCCGCGCACGCGGCCGCGTTGTTCGACATATTCTGGGGTTTGAACGGAGCGACCCGTAATCCCTGTTGCTTGGCTAGGCGGCACAACCCCGCGACCACGACGGACTTTCCGACGTCGGACCCGGTTCCCTGGATCATAAGGACCCGTGCGCTCATGGTGGTTCCGTCTGACGAGCTAGGCGGATAGATGGGCCAGGGCGGCCCGCGCGACCGGGGCAAACGCCTCGCTGACGGTCTCGACGAGCTGGGCTAGTGGCACCCAACGCCGGCGCCGGTCGGTTTCGTACTCGTCCACCTCGCCCGTCACCTGGGCGGCAAAGAACGAGAAGCGGCGCCGGCCGTTTTTGTGGGCGAGGTCGAGCGCTTTCAGCAGTGGCCCGGTCCGCACCGTATAACCGCTCTCCTCCATACACTCGCGGGCCGCGGCCTGCTCCAGCGTCTCGCCCGGATCAACCGTTCCGACCGGAAAGATCCAGGCATCGCGTTGCCGCCGGGCGGTAATGATCAGGATGGCATATGTTCCGTCCGGTTCTTGCCGATACGCCACAACACCGGCTTTTTGCCTTTCAACCGAGCCTGGGAGAGGGAGGTCTTGCAAAGTCATGGGGAGCCATGATGCCGAGGACATTCGCAGATTGCAAGGTAATGGCCTATGCTGGGCGGACAAGGAGGATCTGTGCACGGATTCGTTATTGCCGGCACGCAGAGCGGTGTTGGGAAAACCACGCTGACCCTCGGCTTGCTGGCCGCTTTACGCAAACGCGGCTTGTCCGTCCAGCCTTTCAAGATTGGCCCGGACTTTATTGACCCTGGGCACCATACTACGGTCGCTGGAGTTCCGTCCAGAAACCTCGATGGCTGGATGTTGTCGCGCGCCTACAACACAGCCGTGTTCAACCGCAGTCTGCGCGGTCACGACGTTGGCGTTGTGGAAGGGATGATGGGCTTGTTTGATGGCTATGACGGCAAGAGCGAAGCCGGCAGTACGGCAGAAATGGCAAAATGGCTGGGGCTGCCGGTCATCTTGGTGGTTGATGCCTCGGCCATGGCGCGCAGTGTTGCGGCCGTCATTCACGGATTTCAGCATTTCGATCCAGAGCTGAATGTCGCCGGCGTGATCTTCAATAAGATAGGCGGGCCGGGCCATCTGCGCTATCTTGAAGAGGCCGTCCGCGACGTTCCCAATATCACCGTACTCGGCGGACTCCCAGCCGACGAGACCAGCACCCTGCCCGAACGCCACTTAGGACTGGTCACCAGAGAAGAGCAACAATTATCTGCCGGACAGATCGATCACTTGGCCGGGGTGATAGAAGACCATCTCGACCTGTCATCGCTCCTTCGGCTGCGTGCCCTTCCCCAACCCCCACCCCCTAATCCCCAGCCCCACAGGGCCCTGCGACCGGACTCTCCCGTTCGTTTTGGCATCGCCCGGGACGAAGCCTTCTGTTTTTACTATCCCGACAATCTGGAACTCCTGGAACAAGCAGGTGCCACCCTCGTTTTCTTCAGTCCGCTGCACGACCCGCATCTCCCCCCGAATCTACACGGCCTCTACCTTGGGGGTGGCTATCCTGAAGTCCACGCCCGGACATTAGCCGCCAACACGAGTATGCGTCAGGAGATGAAAGATTTTATCCAGGACGGGAAAACGGTCTACGCCGAGTGTGGCGGGTTTATGTATCTGACCCAAGGCATCCAGGACGTGGAGGGACACGACTTCCCTATGGTTGGCGTCTATCCCACTGTCGTTCGTATGCGGTCGCGCCTGAGCGCGCTGGGATACGCAGAGGTGGCTATTACGCCAACCAATGACCTGTTCTCAGCCTTGCGAGTCCGCGGCCATGAATTTCACTACTCGGAATTGGTGCCGGACCTTGCCGTCAAGCAGACTCGGACGCTGTATCAGGTCCGCCAGCGTGCAGCGGAGGCGACCCGACCCGAAGGCTATGTGTATAAGCGCTGCCTGGCGAGTTATATCCATCTGCACTTCGGCAGTAATCCGACGTTCGCCCGGCAGCTCGTCCGTCTGGCTTCCGCCTGAGCCAGCGCCACCGCGTTTGCAGTTGTTGTGCTTGACAATACAGTGGGCCTTCGATACCAACTGACCCGAACCGTGCTTGAGGTGCCCATACAGGGTGGAAAAGGGAAGTCGGTGCGAAGCCGACGCGGTCCCGCCACTGTGATGGGGGAGCCTGTCTCGATGATGCCACTGCCGGTGCATACCGGTGGGAAGGCTGCTGACAGGCGTTGGGGTGTGAACCCCTGAACCCCTAAGCCAGGAAACCTGCCTGAAGCCATGAACCGGCCTCTCCGCGGAGGGAGAAGGGTTACCGCGTGTTCCCGTTCTGGATACGTAGGTTGCTGCTGACCCGCTCTGGGTGGTTTTCAGCAGTTCCCAACACACCCTCTTCTCTACCAGGGGAAGGCTTCCCCGAGGAGGGAAGAGGATGGACAAGCTTTCGTACCACACCTGCGGTCTGACGATTGCGGTACTCGTCTGGACGGCGAGCGCCGTGCTTGCTCAGCCGTCACCCGCCAGACCGCCGGCCGTGCAGGCCGAGCCCGCACCTCTCAGGCTGGACACTATCATTGTCACGGCGTCCAAACTGGAAGAATCGCTCGCACAGTCTACCCATGCGGTGACGGTGCTGACGCAGGAAGAGATCGCACACCGCCAGACCACCGAGGTGTTCGAACAGTTGCGCGAGGTGCCGGGGCTGACCTTCGTTCCGTCAGGCGGGCGCGGCGGCACGACATCACTCTTTACGCGCGGCGGCGAGTCCGACCACAACTTAATTTTGATAGACGGGGTGAAGGTCAATCAGGCTGGCGGCGCGTTCAATTTCAACGATCTAACGACTCTGGGGGTAGGGCGCATTGAAGTGGTGCGCGGCCCGCAGAGCGCTCTGTACGGCTCTGACGCTATGAGTTCGGTCATCCAACTCCTGACGCCACGCGGGCAGGGTCTGGCGCGCGCAACGCTGGGCTTCCGTATGGGCAACCCCGACACCTTCGAGGAACGCGCTGGCGTCTCGGGCGGGACGAGCCTGTACGGCTACAACCTTGCCATCGGACGGGTTGACACTGAGGGGCTCCTGTCGATCAATAATGATTTTAGCAACACCACCCTTGCGGCACGGTTCGACCTTGACCCCCACGATACCTTGCAACTCATGACGACTGTTCGCCATATCGACAGCCGATTTCATTTTCCGACCAGTTCCGGCGATCGTATCGACCGGCGTAACAACATGCTGGACCCGCGGGCGTATACCGATAGTCGCCGTCTGATCATTGGCCCGCGCGCGGTCTACCAGCCCGTGGCCTGGTGGCGACACTCCCTGCAACTCGGACTGTTATACGACTGGCAAACCTATCGTGACCCGCAGGATGAAGGCATAGACTTCGGTGCCTACGTCAGCAGGGATCGCCAATATCGCTTGTCCGCCGATTATTCCTCAGACTTTTTCCTGCCGGTTCTGTATGACATCTCACCGGTCTTCACGCTCGGTGGCTCGGTCGAAAGTGAACACTACAACCAGCAGACAACCTATGGCGGACTCGTTGCCAGCCGCAATGCGCAGTCATTCTACTCCCAACTCCGTCTGGCGTGGCGTGACACGCTGTTCGTCACGTCCGGGTTCCGCGTGGACGATGCGTTTACGTACGGGACGCACGTCAACCCACGGATCTCGGCCGCCCTTGTGCTGCCCGGCCTCAACACCAAGCTGCGCGGCGGTTATAGCCAGGGCCTCAAAGCCGCCAGTTTTTACGAAAACTTCAGCAACTCCGCATTTTCCCGCGGCGACCCCAACCTGAAACCGGAAGAATCCAAGAGCTGGGAGTTCGGTGTAGACCAGCCGCTTGCTCTGGCCGGATTGGATGCCGCGTTGAGCCTGACCTGGTTTTCCTCCACGCATAAAAACCTGATTGCGTATACCTTTACGGAAGCGCCCGCGCCGACCTTTCTCAACGTCGAGCGCACCCGCAGCCGAGGGCTTGAAGCCGGCGCGCGCGCCTGGCTGCCCTATGGCTTCTCCGTGCGCGGCTCGTATACCTACCTGGAGACCAGAGTCCTCAATGGCCCGGCAAGCGGCGCGTACGCAAAAGGCGGCGCGCTGATTCGGCGACCCAAGCATGTCGGGTCGTTGACGCTGCACTACGCCGGCGCGCGCCTGAACGCCAACTTCCATCTGTATCTCAAAGGAAATGTGTCCGAGTATAGTTTCGCCTCGGGCGGCAGCGTTCTGCACGACGGCTATGAGCGGGCGGATATCGCTCTATCCTGGCTGCTGTTCGAAGACCGCTGGGGCATTCGTGCCCTGACCCTGGAAGGAAAGGCGATGAATCTGTTTGACGCCGACTATGAGGAGGTTGTGAACTTCTCGTCCGCGGAAACGACGTTCCTGACCGGGTTCCGGGCGGAGTTTTGAACCTGAGGACCGGCGAACACGAATGAGGGAAACGTGCTGCGATCGTCCGTTCGAAACAGGCTGAATGAGCCACTCCGTTTAACCACGCGCCTCACCGTGTGGCTGGCTGGCGTGTTGCTGCTGACGGCATTCGTCTACCGCGAGCATGTCGTGCACGGCCAAGTCTCGCCTCCGGTATTTCCACCACGACGGGTCGTGTCGATGACGCTGGCTGGCGACGAGATCCTGCTGGCGCTCATCCCAACCGGACGGATTCTCGGTCTGACCTGGCTGGTGGATGACCCGCGCTATTCTCACAGCGTGGAGACTGCACGCCAGGTCCGGCACAAGGTCTCCGCCAATGCCGAACAGGTGATTGCCTTACGGCCCGACCTCGTCATCGTCAGCGCCTCGGCCTACACCGGGGTGACGGCTCGCGGTCTCCTGCGTGCGAGCGGTATCCCGCTGTGTGAGATCGCCCGGCACGAGTCTTTTGCCGGGGTACAGCGTAACGTTCTGGCCGTCGGTCGGTCGGTCGGTGCACTGCCGCAAGCCCGACGGCTGATCACCACTATGGACCGCCGCCTGCGCGCCGTGCAGGAGCGCGTGGCCCGTGCGCCACACCCCCGCACCCTGTACTATTTCCCAGGCGGCTTTACGGCCGGACACGGGACGACGCTGAACGAGATGATTAGCCGTGCCGGCGGTCTGAACGTCGCAGCCGAGGCCGGTATCCACGGCGTCAAGCAGCTTTCCCGTGAAGCGCTCATCCAGCTCAACCCGGCGGTGATCCTGGTCGGTGGCGAGGCCGACCAGACAGGCAGCGGCAGTCTGCGCCCCGTACTGCTGGCCGACGCGAGCTTGGCAACGATAGACGCGATTCAACAGCGACGCGTGTATGTCGTCTCCGGTCCGTCGGTCAGTTCGTTGTCGCACCATATCGTGAACGGAGTCGAGCGCCTGGCACGTCTCCTCCATCCGCAGGCGTTTGCCACGCTGGACTCCGTGGCGTTTCAGCAGCATGGACAGGCGCACTGACAGCCCGGGGCGTAGCCGCGGGGCCGGCTGGTCGCTGCCGGTGTGGACCGGCCTTCTTGTCGTGTCGGCGACGGCCGCGGTTGCCTGGGGACAAGTCTCGATCCCCCTTGAGACCACCGCACGCCTGTTGTGGTGCGTATTATTCGAACTCCCAATCGACGCCCACGAGCGTGCTCAGGCCACCATCGTTTACCTGATTCGCCTGCCACGAGTTTTGGCCGCGGCTGTGGTCGGGGCCAGTTTGGCCGTGGCTGGCGCGGCCATGCAGGGGCTGTTCCGCAACCCGCTCGCGGACGCCGGCCTGATCGGCGTGTCGAGCGGAGGCGCGCTGGCCGGTGCACTGGCTATCAGTTGCGGGTTGGCCACGGGGGCCACCTTCGTCCTGCCGCTCGCCACGTTCGCTGGTGCCCTGACCACCGCCTTTGGCGTCTATCTGTTCGCCACGCAACAGGGCCGCACCGGGCTCTCGCAGCTCCTCCTCGTCGGGGTCGCGGTCAACACGCTGTTTGGGGCGCTGACTACGCTGGTACTGAGCCTGGCTCACTACGAGGTCTCGCGTCAACTCCTGTTCTGGCTCATGGGTGGGCTGGATGGACGGAGTTGGCCACATTTGCAGATGATGCTGCCGTTCGCGCTCGCCGGCTTCCTCCCCGTGCTGTGCTTCGCGCGTGATCTGAACGTCCTGACGCTTGGCGAAGAGACCGCGACCACGCTCGGCATGCGGGTAGAGACCGTCAAGCGCTGCTTGCTGGTGTTCTCGGCGTTACTGGCGAGTGCCGCGGTGGCGGTGAGCGGGACTATTGGGTTCGTTGGACTGGTTATTCCACACGCCATGCGGCTGCTGGTTGGCCCTAACCATCGAACGCTGTTGCCGAACGCTGCGCTGGGTGGGGCCGTTTTCCTGGTGTGGTGCGACCTGCTGGCGCGTACGCTCGTGGTCAGCGAAGAACTGCGTCTGGGTATTATCACCGCCTGCGTAGGGGCGCCGCTCTTCTTGCACCTGCTGCTCAGACAGGATAGAGCCCAGCGAAGCCTCGGGTGACGAGTATGCCGATCATGCAAACTTCGGCCTTTGCCCTCCAACACATTCGCTACACCCCCGACCATACCCTGATTCTGGATAGGATCTCGATCGACCTGTCTCCCGGACAATGGATCGGTATCCTGGGTCCCAACGGTGCCGGAAAATCAACGCTCTTGCGCATTATGGCAGGGGTGTTACCGGCATCGACAGGAGTGGTGCGCTTCGCCGGGAAAGCGTTGGATGAATGGCCTAACCGAGCACGTGCCAAACAGCTTGCTTTCCTTCCGCAACGCACGGACTTGTCTTTTCCATTTCACGTTCGAGAAGTCGTCGCCCTGGGTCGCGCTCCCCATCTTGAGCGTTGGCAAAGTGAGGATGTTGAAGACGAAGAGATCATTCAGCGGGCTATGCAGCTGACTGAAGTCTCTCAGCTCGCCGACCGACAGGTTACTACCCTGTCCGGTGGTGAGTTCCAGCGGGTGATGCTTGCTCGCGCACTGGCCCAAAATCCGGCCTTTCTCCTGCTTGACGAGCCAACAACGAGTTTGGATATGCGGCATCAGTTTGCCCTGGCTGATATCCTGACTTCATTAGTCCAGCAGGGAGTCACTGTCGTTAGCGTCCTCCACGACCTCAACTTGGCCGCGGCTGCTTGTGCTACGGTTGTGCTACTCCATGCTGGGCGGGTCTACGCAGCCGGAACGCCTCGCGCCGTCTTGACTGTTGACGCCATTCGCGCTGTCTATGAGGTTGATATCGCGTTAGGGGAGAACCCAGAGACGGGGGCACTCCATATTATCCCCCTTCGTGCTGCCCGGTCCGTCTAGCGCATCAGGAACCCGCCCCGAATGAGGGCCATTCCGAACCTGAATGGGGCACCACGCCGGTGTCAGTGAGGAGGATACATGCTGGACCCGCTGCCGTCTGACAAACTCGCCCATCCGCCCAAACCGCCCCCGCAACTGCTCTGGAAGCTCGCATTTCTCGTGGGTCGCTTTCACGGCGATGGGAGCTATGCGAAAGGTGGGCGGCGATTTCACAAGCAGATGGTCGGAGCGTGGGAGGCGGGTGGTCAATTTCTGTCCCTACGTATGCGCGTGGTCTACCCGCTGAAGGACGGGCGCTTGGACGTACATGACGCCTGTGTGATGCTCGGCTATCATGCCGCCAGCCAGCAGCTTGAGGCCCGTGCCTATACCGATGGGGGAGGGCTGGTTGACTACCAACTGATCTACGACGGACAGAGTCTCTCTTTTCCGGACCGCCCACCCGGCCATCAGCCTAAAGCGAAACGCGCGCGCAAGATTCTGAGCCCGCACGAAAGCGGCTTTGCCGAGCGGCTCGAGGTCGATTTTGGAACGGGGGCGTTTGAGTCGTATTCGCTCATTATGATGCAGAGGCAAGGCTAGCGCTGTTCAGTGCTGAGGGCCTGCTGTGGGGCCTCGGGGGTCTTGCCCGTCTTGGCAAGACTGGTAATTGATAGGAGGAAATGAGACGACTCTTTCAGCCTTTGTCCATAGGGCATGAAATAGAGTCTGGAGTATCTGTCGAAAAGGGGAAGGAATGTCACAGCACCGTTTCACGTCTTTCGTTTGCAGTGTTCTTGTTTTGCTTGTGTGTGCCGCCGGCTGCGCGCCCGCACCGGCGGACGACCCACGGGCTCAATTGAAGGCCTGGAACGTGAAATATAGTGAAAAGTCGTTTCGGAGCCGGGCGCGGATGGGCGATCTGAAGCCGGTCCAGCTTATGCTCGAAGCCGGTATGGACCCGAATGTTGCGGGGGCGCACGGAGAAACCGCCCTCCGCTATGCCGCGTCCGCTGGCAAGACCGACGTTGTTAATACATTGCTCGAAGCCGGTGCGGATGTCAATGTTGAAGACAAGGACGGCTTCACGCCGCTACGCTATGCGGTATACAACGGCCATAGAGATATCGTTGAGGCCCTCTTGGCCAAAGGGGCCGATGTACAGGGCGGAAGTGGAGATGGCTGGACGCCTGAAGCAGTCGCGATGGGCAGAGGCTATCCCGAGATTGTCCGGCTCCTCAAAGATGCCCAGCCGCAAGGGTAATACCTGAATAAGTCAGTGGGGAGAGCCCTCGGTCGAGGTTTCGCCCCGCTATCCCCCCACCTCCTTCTCCCTTGCGGGAAAGAGTTTCCCGTATGGACCCCGCCCAGCACGAACAACGAATTCAAACCATCTGCCTGCTCATTATCAGCACAGTGGCGGTAGCGGCCGCTCTGTACTGGCTGCGACCCGTTCTGGTTCCTTTTGTCCTGGCCGTGTTTATTGCCTATGGGTTGCTGCCGCTGGTTGAATTCCAGGTCCGTCACCTCCGCCTGCCGCAGTTCGTCGCCGTGGCTTCGACCCTGGTTGTCGGCGTGCTGATTCTCGGCAGCCTGGGCCTGCTCATCTCAACCTCCGTGAGTCAGCTGCAGGCGAATGCCGCCGCCTATCAGCAGCAGATTGAGCTGCTCGGGGCAAAAATGTTGGCTCTCCTCCCAGCCGGTACGTTCCGCGCGGAAGGAAGCCCGTTCGCCCAACTGCCCCTCGGCAACATCAGCGGTATGCTGCTGCATACGACGAACGCCATAGTCGGCCTGCTCTCGCAGGGCTTGCTGGTGTTGATTTTTGTCCTGTATTTGCTGCTTGGCGGCGCGCGGCACAACGGGCAATCCGGTGGTGTCTGGGCGGAGGTTGAGAAACAGGTCGAACACTATATCGTGACCAAGGCCCTGATCTCACTGGCCACGGGGGTCCTGGTTGGCCTCACCCTGACCGTCCTCGGCGTCGATCTGGCGCTGGTCTTTGGCCTGCTCGCCTTCCTGCTCAATTTCATTCCCAGCGTCGGGTCGATCATCGCGACCTTGCTTCCCGTGCCTGTTGTTGTCGTCAGCCCGGATATCTCGACTACGACCGCAACCCTGGCCATCCTGCTGCCGGGCCTGGTCCAGATCATTATCGGCAATATCATTGAACCCAAGGTCATGGGGGAAGCCCTCGACCTGCACCCGATCGTCATCCTCATGACCTTGATCGTGTGGGGCATGCTGTGGGGCGTGGTCGGCATGCTGCTGGCCACCCCAATGACCGCCATTCTAAAGATTCTGTTCGAACGGCTTGAACCAATGGCTCCGGTTGCCCAGGTTCTGGCCGGCCGGCTCGATGCGCTACGCTCGTGAGTGCGGTCTGCACGCGCTGGGCTAGAGCGCTTCACGATAAGATGTAGCCTCACTCAAGGCCAATGACCTAGATTCAACGAGAAGGAGAGACTCTGGTCTAAACTATGGACCGGTCGATCATTGCCGTAATTAGTTCGGACCGCTCAAGTGGTACTCCTTTAAGTATTACTTCGCCAAAAGTATCGTCTACTACACGCTTTGATCCATCGTGCATGTGTACGTGAATCCCGAACTCTTGTGGACGGCTTGCAGTCCAAACTATCGCCGGAGTAGAAGCCCAAACCGTGTAGGAACATCCCGGATAGGTGTCTAAGTTTAGAGTTCTCTCAGGAGTCCTAATGTTGCTGTCCGTGGAGACCCTGTCATGCAGTGGCTTTAGAGGTGTCGATACAATGGGATCTCGACTCCAGGTACTGTCTCGTCCACAGTTCCCACAGAAGTGTTTTCTATGGGGCTTCCTTGCAAAATCTGCCAAATCGAGATGTGGATATCCGCACTTTGAACACGAAATACAGCTCATTTCTTGACTAGATTCTAGCGCGTACACAAAATCAAATGCAGCAGGAGGGGTAATGTTCACACGGGTGATCTCCTCACTGTCGAACATTCCCGAATTTGTGCGATATCTCAACGATACAGCGTTGTAATCCTGATCAACGACTTTTTTTTCATCATTCGCGTTTTTGCGGACGTGAACGTGAATTTTTGGGGGCCTCGGCTTTATCTCTACAGTGGAGAGGGCCGCGGGCATCGAGCACCAAATGCCCACTGCGGCATAATCATCGAGATCGATGGTCAATGGTTCGACGACATAGTTCATAGGCTGTGCCCAGTTCGCACAGCGCATCTCGCCCTGTTGCTCATAAGACTCAAGATCAGCTTTGGTCCCCCAGTGAGTCTGGTGCGTTCTGCACCATAACCGCGCTACCCCGTTCTGAAACTTGCCCGCATCACCGAGGTCGCAGGGTAAAGTCGCATCACTACCTTCTCGCTCCGGAAAATGTCCTAAAAGAGTGGGCGATTGAACAGCGATATTGCCAAGAGTCCGTCCAGAGGCCCAGCATATTGCCACCTTTTCTGACAGGGCGTCGTCAGCGTCGTAGCGGATCTGTTGTTCATCGCAAATTTTCTTAAGATAGACCTTCTTAGCAGGACTGCCTTTAGTGTTCTCCCACTGGCAACTCCAAAGCTCAATCACGTTATTCGACCGATTGAGGCGTCGTTCAATAAACATCTCCCGAAGTTCTCCTAGCAGCCAAATTTGTGGTCACTCACCGGGTCGTATAGAGGCTTATCCCCTTGGTTCGGGGTTTTCACGATATCGGAGTCTAACTACAAGATAAGAAAGCTGCCATAATATACACTGCCCAGCTAGCCGACCAGCCCCACTCGCGCTAAGACACAGAGGCCATGAAAGTCGAGCTCGATGCAAGGTCTCACCAAAGACTCCAAACGACGGTCCCAGACTCACCTGCGGTGGTTGAGCTGAAGGGTGGTCGCGAGACCGCCCTGGCCATGCGGGTGGAGGAAGTCTTCTCGTATCGCCGGCCCCTCCAGCCGTTTCTATTGAATTGTGTTGGCTATCAGGCGAAGGGCGGAGTCTGGGTTGTGACCTTCGCCTTTCAGCTCGGTACGGAATCTGAACGGCACGTTGCCGGCCGAGTATACCTTAACCCCCTGCAAAACGAGGAGGCTGTTCTCCTGCAACATCTCGCTCTCCAGGAACGTTTTGTTTTTGTCTTTCTGAACTCATCGCTGAGCGGTGGGGTGAGCCAGGAGCGGGTATGGTCGATGGAAGAGCGGTATCGTGTCCGTCTGCTGCTAAGCCAGACTGGGCGCGCTGTCTCTCAGCGGCCGGCGAATATGCTGGAGTTTGAACGGGCCAAAGCCGAGTTTGATGCGCGGTTTTCCTTATCCCACCTGCTGGCCACACGGACACCAATAGGCAGAGCGGTGTCGTCATTCTTTCACGGTGCCGTCCGCGGAGTCGTTTTGGAATAGCGGTGGGGAAGGGCCGCTGTATGCAGAAGGACAACGGACGGTATTATTACAGCCCGAGCGACCTGCATGAATTTCTTGCCTCGCCGTTTGCGACGTGGATGTCGCGCTACGCACTGGACTCTCCCGACCTGGCTCAGCCCGACCCCGAACCGCTCTCACTGACCACGATCACCGAACGGGGACGAAAACATGAACAGGCGTGTCTGACCCAACTTCGACAAGAGGGACGGGAGGTTTATACGCCACCTGCGGACGCCGACCGGGTTGAGGCGACCATAACGGCAATGCAGACCGGCCACGAAGTCATCTACCAAGGCTGGCTACAAAACGGCGCGGTCCAAGACCTTCGACCCGAGTATTTTCTCGGCCGGCCCGACTTTCTGGTGCGGACTGCTGGGCCGTCCGCTCTGGGCAACTATGGCTACGAGGCGTGGGATGCCACCCTCGCCACGCAGCCGAGTCCGGCACGTCTGATTCAACTCTGCTGCTCCGCCGACCTGCTCCGGACCGTTCAGGAGCACCGGCCGGATTCGATGCTGCTCTGGCTCGGCTCCGGTGAACGCCGCCGCTTTCGGACCGCCGACTTCATCTACTACTATCTCGCTCTGAAACGGGCCTTTTTGGCTTATATGCGGCACTTTGATCCAGCGGTACAGCCCAGTCCGGAGCTTGGCGGGGACTACGGCCGCTGGACTGCGCAGGCGACCCGGATACTTGAGACAGCCGACCATCTGAGCCGTGTGGCCAATATCAGCGTGAGCCAGATTCAGAAACTCAACGCAGCCGGCATCCCTACGCTGACCTCCCTGGCAGAGTCCACGCTGACGCATGTCCCAAGAATCGAGGACGCGGTGTTTGCCCGGCTCAAGGAGCAGGCGCAGTTGCAAGCCGCCTCGGTCGGGGCCGACCGGCCAGCCTATCGGATTCTTCTCTCTGACCCGCCGGCTGACCCACCGGCCCAGCGGCGGGGTTTAGCCCTGCTGCCTCCGGCCTCTCCGGGGGACATCTTTTTTGATATGGAGGGCTATCCGCTGGTGAAAGGCGGACTGGAATATCTCTTTGGCGCGCTGACGCCTGATGACGGTCAGCGCGTGTTCCACGACTGGTGGGCGCATGACATCGATCAGGAACGGCGGGCCTTTTGTGATTTTATCGATTGGGTCTACGCCGGCTGGCAGGCCGACCCCACGCTACATATTTATCACTACGCCAATTACGAGGTGGCCGCGCTGCGGCGGCTGATGGGTCGGCACGGCAGCCGAGAAGCCGAAGTTGACGCACTCCTGCGCCACGAGGTCTTTGTTGATTTGTATGCCGTCGTCCGGCACGGCGTGCGGGTCGGCGAGCCACACTATTCGATTAAAAACCTCGAACGTTTATACCGGCCCGCACGGGCCGGGGAGGTAACGAGCGCGGTTGACTCCATTGCGGTCTACGAACGCTGGCTGGCGAGTGGCGAGTCCCAAGACTGGACCGCCTCTCCGCTGCTCCAGGCGATTCGCGCCTATAACCGAGACGACTGTGAATCAACCTGGCAGTTGACCTGTTGGCTTCGGGAGCGTCAGCAGGAAGCCGGGATTGAGTTCATTGAGTCTGTTGAGTCTGTTGAGTCTGTTGGGTCGGACCCAAAGGACCCAACCGACCCAAAGGACCCAACCGACCCAAAGGACCCAACCGACCCGACCGGCCTCTCCCGGCTGCTGGGACACACGGTTGAATTTCATCGTCGGGAGGCGAAACCAGTGTGGTGGGCGATGTTTGACCGTCACGCCATGACCGAAGAAGAGCTGGTGCAGGATATGCACTGCTTAGGCGGTTTAAGGCGGCTCTCACAGCCACCGGAACCCATCAAACGCTCTTCCGGCTTCTGGTATCGTTTCGACCCCAACCAGGAGACCAGGCTGAATGTTGGAGACAGGTGCTATTTTGCCCATGATCTTGAGGTGAAAATACCCATTCAGGCCGTGGACCAAGAGCGGGGACGTATTTGTCTCAAGTTCAGTCCACAGCGGCTGAAGCAGCTTCCGAATGGCCTACCGCCGGACTCGCTTTCACTGATTCCGGATGAATACGTCTCCGCCCAGGTGATTGAAAATGCCGTCAGGGATGTCGCCCAAACCTGGCAGGAAGAAAACCGACTCCCGGCCGCGCTGCACGACTTTCTTCTGCGGCGGCCCCCGCGGGTTGGGTCAGTTGAGTCGATTGGGTCAGTTGAGTCGATTGGGTCAGTTGAGTCGATTGGGTCAGTTGAGTCGATTGGGTCAGTTGAGTCGATTGGGTCAGTTGAGTCGATTGGGTCCTTTGAGTCGATTGGGTCCTTTGAGTCCGACCCAACAGACCCCAAAGACTCCACAGACTCAACAGACCTCTCCCACGCCGTTCTTCGGCTGGTCGAGTCGCTTGACCACTCAACCTTGTGTCTGCAAGGTCCGCCGGGCAGCGGCAAGACCACGCTGGGCGCCCGGACGATTCTGGCCCTGCTGGACCGAGGCAAGCGCGTGGGTATTACCGCCAACAGCCATGCCGCCATTCTCAACCTCATGCGCAAATGCAAGGAACTGCGGCAGGGGCAACTGGAATGCCTCAAAATAGGCGGTCCGGCTGAGGAGCGGTTTTTTGAGCTATGTCCCGAGGCGAGCTATGTCCCGCGTGTGCGGGATGCGATTCCACGCCTGGAGCAGTTTCGGCTGCTTGGAGGAACGGCTTGGGCGTTGAGCGACCCTGGGCTGCGGGGCAAGCTTGACTATCTCTTTGTGGACGAGGCCGGTCAGGTGTCGGTGGCCAACCTCATGGGTATGGCCGCGGCTACGGATAACATCGTCCTGTGCGGCGATCAGATGCAGTTGGGTCAACCGGTCCAGGGCGCGCATCCCGGAGAGAGCGGTCTGTCCATTCTCGAATACTTGCTCCAAGGGAAGGCGACCATCCCGCCCGATATGGGTGTGTTCTTAGCGACGACGTGGCGGCTGCATCCTGAGATCTGTCATTTTTTATCTGATGCAGTGTACGAAGGGCGCCTCCACGCCGCGCCTCAAACGGCCCAGCGGCGCGTATGCCTGCCCCAAACAGGGAGCGGAATCATTACCCAGGAAGCCGGTCTGGTTTTTGTCCCCGTGTCGCACGAAGGCAATACGCAGGCGAGTGACGAGGAGGTACAGGCGGTCCGCGAGGTAGTTGGCGAACTGCTTGGCCGGGACATCACGGATACGACCGGACAGCGGCTGCGGCCGTTGCAACTGTCCGACATTCTGTGTGTTGCCCCGTACAATCTGCAGGTGCGCAAACTCCAGGCGGCTTTGGGGCCGGAGGCCAGGGTCGGTACGGTCGATAAATTTCAGGGTCAGGAAGCGCCGGTCGTCATTCTGTCCATGTGCGCCAGTCAGGGCGATACGTCTCCACGCGGGATCGACTTTCTGTTTCACAAGAATCGACTCAACGTGGCCCTCTCACGCGCCCAGAGTCTGGCCATCGTGGTGGCCAGCCCGGCCCTGGCCCGGACCCGCTGCCAGTCCCTGGCCCATATGGAACAAGTGAATCTGTTTTGTCGTATGATGGAGGAGGGAAAACAGTAACGGCAAAACGGAGAGGACTCTGTTCTCTCCGCGTTAGTCATCAGGATCGCCCAAGGGCTTCTCCCAGGCCATTTTCGCCAAGTACAGAAACACCCCGCCAATGCCCAACAAGACTAGGCCCTTGAGGTCGCTCTGCCGCAGATAATCAACGCTCTGCAGAAAGCACAGAAAACTGCCGACCACGAGTCCGATGGCTGTCCCCTTCATAGCGTCCCTCCTTCCAGTCCATACCTGTCCTCCTCTCATACGAAAGGAGACGACGTCAAGCCGGGGTCAATTCCAGGTCAGGGGTGCGACCTGCTGAAGCGAGGTGAGGGGTTGACGCGAAGCCGCGTTCTCAGAGACCATACCTACGCGTTTGACACCGCTTGGCACGCCGCCCGAATATCTTCCAGACACATCTCCAGGCGATCCTGGTGAGTCCGAAAACATAACGCACAGATACGGATAGCAAATCGGTCACCCAGCATCGTACCGGTCAGCAGGACCCGTTTGCGGGCATTGATGGCTTGAAGCCAGGTATGATTCAGTGCGTTGAGAGCGGGCGTATCCAATCCGGGTCGGTTCAGCCGAAAGGCGACAATGGATAATTGCGGCTCGGCAACAATTTCAGTCTCCGGGATTTTTTTGAGCTCGGCGGTGGCCCAGGCGGCTAGATCGAGTTTTTCCTCCAGGGCCTGCCGAAAGGGCTGAATGCCGTGCATCTTGAGGGGCAGCCAGACGCGCAGACCGCGAAAGTCGCGCGAGAGTTCGGGCGAGATCTGGCAAAAATCTACGCAATCGGGATCATCCTGCATGGTCGGCAGATAGGCGGCTGCCTCACCTTGATGCGCCCGCTTGAGGGCCTCACGCTCCCGCACGAGAAGAGACCCGGTGCCAAAAGGAAGAAAGAGGCCCTTATGCGGGTCAAGGGTGATCGAATCCGCCCGCTCAATTCCGCCTAATCGAGCCCGACCACGCTGGGTCAGCATAAAGAAGCCACCGTAGGCCGCGTCAACATGCAGCCAGAGCCCGTGTTGGTGGGCAATATCGGCCAGGGCAGTGAGATCGTCTACTGCGCCCGTATTCGTCGTCCCTGCGTTTCCGAGAATGAGAAATGGAGTAAGACCCGCCTGCCGGTCCGCCTCGATGTGCTGCTGTAAGGCATCGAGCCGGATGCGGAACTGTTCGTCGGTTGGAATCTCCCGAACGTTGTGAGCAGGAAATCCGGCCAGCAAGGCTGCCTTCTGAACCGAATGGTGGGTCTGGCTTGAGGTGTAGAGCGTACCGGCCAGAAAATCCTCGGGCAGGCGCTCCCGGCGGGCGGTAAAAATGGCCGAGAAATTTGCCAGCGAACCCCCGGTAGTCAGAAACCCACCGGCAGAGGGTGGATAGCCGGTAATATCGCAGAACCAGCGCACCACATTGGCTTCAAGCTGGGCCAGGCCGGGGGATGCGGCCCAGACACCGACGTACCGATTCACCGCGTCACTAATCAGGTCAGCCACCGCGGCATGAAAGATACCGCCGCCGGGCACGTAGGCCAGATAGCCCGGTCCGGCGCAGTTGAAACTGCGAGGAATGGCGGTCTGGAACAGAATCTGCAAAAGCTCGGAGTATGCCTGTCCCTGCTCGGGCAGGGGCTCTCGCAGGCTGCGGGCGAGTTCGGCTCCGCCTTCGGTGTTGGCTGCCGGCTGGTCCGGTAAGGACTCAATATGGGCAGTAATATACTGCATCGCCTGGTCAACTAGGTGACGCATTTCGTCAGCCGAGGGCTCAAGCGGGAAAGACTCCGCTACGCTGTCGCTAGGCATCGGCCTGTGTCTCGCCTTGCAACAGAATCTCGACGCATTGTCGTACGGCATCCACTGCCTTTTCGCGCAGGGTCTGCTCGGTATTGCTGGCAATGGGGTGGGGGATAACGGCAAAAGGGTAGTCGGACATACCCTGGACCGTAGCCATGGCCTTAGCCGTTGGGACAAAACGATCGGTGATAATGGCGGTGGCCGCTACACCGGCCTTTTCGGCAGTCAGGGCATCGTGCAAACTGCACGATGAACAGCTGCCTCAATCACCGACCGCGGAAATGACCGCGTCACACGCTGCGAACCCTTTTGCGACATCTTCAGGAACTGGACGGCTGGCATCCGGTTTGTGTAGGCGGATGACGGTACTGACGCCGTGTTGTGAACGCAGGAGTGTTTCGACGTGATTGAGCAAGATGTCTACATTGAGCTTGCCGTTGTCGAGCAGGCCGACCGTCCGTCCGGCCAGAGAGGACAGGCGGGAGACGGTCGCCTGGGTCGCCTGGCCACCGTCAAAAGTTGGATCGAGAACGCGTAGTGTCATAGTATGACTCCTTTACGGGGTTTCGACGATCTGCGTGACAGCCTGCGACCGGGAACCCAACCACGGCGGCACAATCGCCCCAAACCCACCTGCCGGACCACCGGCGGCAACCACCAGTAAATCGTCCGGTGAGCGTAAGGCGCTGAAGCGTTGGTCGGCTCCCTTGCCCAGGTTGACGACCTGCTTTTTTCCCACCGTAGCCCAGTCGCGGCGCACAACCTGGGCGGAACGGTAGATATATTCCTGGATATCACGCTTTTGCCACCCCGCGGCCGTAATGAGATCGCGTAGTTGTTTGGGAACGATCAGGGCATAATTCCCGGCCCAGATCGAATAGGTCAGCATATTGTGACGTATCTCCGCGGCAAAGGTCTCGGCGATTTCTTCCGGGTCGCGGGTCCACTCGTTCATGGTTTGGTGCGGGGACTCTCCCGCCATAACGGTGACCGCAGACGTACCGGCAGGAATGCCACGCTGTTGCGCGAGAGGTGTCCAGGGGCTGTCTTCTTCGTCTTCGGCAATACAGAAGCTGAATTTGCCCGGATGACCCAGGGTGGAGCGGTCGAGCTGTCCGGGCAGACAGCCCAGCACATTAATGAGTATGAGACGGATGGCACGGCCAATACAGGCATTGGCCCGGCTGTGATTAGCCAGGACATTATGGGTGGCGTTCAGCCCGATACGCTGTCGAATGGGGCCGTTGACCACAATAAACTGGGCACTGCCACCGGTGCTCGCCGTACTGCCGTGCAGATTGAACTCCGGCTGGCACATGGCTTTGATTACGGCGACGACCACGGGCATATAGGCTGGCAGACAGCCCGCCATCACCGCATTGATGGCGACCTTCTCCCCGGTAATCGGACGTTGGCGGACGGACTCGACGCCAATAACCGCGCTCGGTGCCAGGCCAGCCGCATCGAGACAGTCCTGAACCAGTTCCTCGGTAGGGGGAAGAATGGGCAGGCCGTCCGTCCAGCCGCGTTGGTGATACAGATCATTGACGGCGACGATATCGGCCAGGTCGTAGCTTGGGGACCGTAATTGCGTCACTGGCTATACCTTTCGTGGATGCGGATGGCGTAAAAGATAGGGAACAAGCGGCACCATAACCAGCAGGGGAAGACTGACCAGGACCGCGGCCCAGAGCACATTGAGGTGCTCGGTGATATAGCCTCCTGACCAGGGTCCTAACACGATGCCAAGACTGAAGGCCATATTATAAAACCCGAAGGCTCTGCCAGACTGCCCGTCGGTGAGATAGTCCGCCATCAGGGGTAGGGTGGGGACAAGGGCTGCCGACAAGGCAAAAATTGTTCCCAGGGCGAGGGGGAACAGCCAGATCGAATCAAGAGCGGAAAACAGGCTGGGCGTGAGGACCGCCGCGGCGAGCAGGCCGAATTGGATGGGTTCCCGTCGCCCGCGCCGATCCGACCACCAACCGATGAGGGGCTGGATAATCAGCATAGCCAGACCCCAGCCCGAAAAGAACAGACCGATGTGCTGGCGCGTCCAGCCCAGCCGGGAGAACTGGAGCGGAAGCAGTATCTCAATGGCCCCCAGCGTGGCACAGGTGACGAGAATCACCAAGCAGGCGCACACAAGCTCACGCCGCAATCCATCTCGGAAAAAAGATGGAGCGACCGAGTCGGCAACGACATGAGCGGAGGGTGGCGCATGGCGCGGCAGCAGGGCAAAGGCGCAGATGGCCAGGCCAAACGGCACCCCGGCAAAATACAGGAAGGGGTCACGCACCTGACCCAGACTGCCGAGGGCCGGCCCGGCAACCACGCCGATACTGAAGGCCATCATCAGGACGCTCATTTCCACGCCACGCCGCTCTGTGGTCGCCAGCCGGGCCGCAAGGGGAAGGGCCGCAGCCCAGGTTGCGGACGCGGCGATTCCTTGCGTGACGCGGCAGCCGAGCAGGGTCCAGAATCCGCTGGCCTGCCAGAATCCGAGCGAGGCAACTCCCAGGGTCAGCATACCCACCGTCAGCCACCGCCGTTCGCCCCAGCGATCCACCAGCAGACCGAAGGGGAGATACAGCAGCAGAGAAATCAAACCGTATGAGGCGTATAGCGTACCCGCGCGGGTTTCTCCCAAGCCCAATTCCGCCATAAAGCTTGGCAGCGCCGGGATGATAACCGTATAGCCCACGGCATCGGTAAAAATAATGGCCACCGCCAGGCCGAGTAACAGCCAGCGTGGCCGCGACGTCCGAACGAGAGTGGGGGCTACCGCTGAGTGGGAAGCGGATAACGTAACCGCGGATTGAGAAAGGGTGGCAAGGGGAGGGCGCGCCTGGGGGGGATCAGACTGCTTCATCGTTTTTGGCCGTGACCGGCTTGGTGGTTTGAGAGGAGAAGAGATCCGGATGTTGGGCAACAAAGACGCTGGGGTCGCCCCGCCCCAGCGCTCGCAGATAGGCTTGATTATGGTCCTGCAACCACTGTTTTTCAGGGATGGGGTCAGGCGCTCGCTCGTCCGTGGGCTCGGCCTGGAGGCTCATTTCCTGTTTGAGCTGTAAGAGGCGCTCGACGATCACCAGCGGGTTCTGACCGGCGTTCTGTTCCGCTGTTTCCAGCAGCAGCTCAGACGTCCGTCTGTTCAGATAATCCAGCATCATGGTCCGCTGACGAGGGGTAGCAATCTTGCCGGCGGCCCGGGCCGCGACTTTGGCGTCCTCTTCCCCAAGCAAGGCGTAGACTTTGACCGCATTGAAGAAATAGGACGGGACGCTATGAGTCTGTTCGCGTCCTCGGGACCAGACGTAGAAGAGGAACAGGATGGCCAATAGTGTGACGAGCAGGACGACCATAATCGGAGCCTTACCCCTCGGGTCTCTTCCGGCCAGACTCTAACACCAACGCGCCTTCGGGCAACAGTGGCCTAGGCTGCCAGGCGCTCGCGCACGCGGACCAGGCGCTCAGCGCCCCAGAACAGCTCGCCGTTGACCACATAGCTCGGGACACCGAATACGCCCACCTTTTCGGCCTCGGCTTGTATGCGCTCCAACTCGCGGCGACCGTCGCCGTTCAGGTAATCGAGAAACCCCTGAGTATCGATACCGACTTCTTCCAGCACGTGCTTTAGCACTTGGGGGTCCTCAATAGCCAGTTCGCGTTTCCAAAAGCGTTCATACACGAGTTGGTGGTAGGGCCGAAAATCCCCCTGCTGTTTGGCGTACAACATGCCGATATGGCTCAGCGAGGAGTCGAAAATATGGCGGGGTCCCCGAATCGTCAGACCGCGTCGCGTGGCCTCCCGCCGACAGTCCATATAGCTGTATTTCACCCGCCGCCACTGATGGGCATTCCGCTCCTCAGCCATGACTTTGCCAGCGTTATCGACCTCGGCAGAACCCAGAAATTTAGGAATGTCCAGTGTCAACGGCAGAAAGTTTACTGTCACATCAAACTCGTTTTCGAGCTGAAAGGTTTCCTCTTGGGCAAGGTAGGCATACGGGCTCTTATAATCAAAATAGTGGGTGATGGTGGTAATCGCCATACGGGTGCTCCTGTCTTCGTGGTTGCGGCTCGAACCTAGCCTATCCGCCAGCCCTCCTGCAAGGGAGGACCATGTAGGGGCAACCCCCTGTGGTTGCCCGGCCCGTGCTCCAGTGCAATACACAAAACGAGGAGGACAGCATGAGCAAGCGTATATCCACGGCGAAAATGGAACCACGCCGCAGGCGCTATCCCCGGGTTGGCTCACACGAGGAACTCGTCCGCCGGGCTCGGGCGCTGGCACCAATTCTCCGCCAACGCGCACCGCATACCGATGATATCCGACACCTGCCCGATGAAACCCGCCAGGAACTGCGGGCGGCCGGTCTCGCCCGGATTCTCCAGCCGGCGCGCTATGGGGGGTGTGAGGCCCACCTGTCCGGTATGGTCGATATTCTGACGACGGTCGGCAGCGGCTGTGGTTCAACCGCCTGGTGTCTGGCCCAATACATCGGCCATAACTTCATGGTTGCGCAGTGGCCGGAGCGTGCCCAGGAAACGGTCTGGGGGACGAGTCCGCAAAATCTGTTGAGCGGCATTCTCATCCCCCTTTTAGGCAAAGCCCGAAAGGTCCGGGGCGGGTATGAGCTGTCCGGGCAGTTTCCGTTTGTGAGTGGGGTCACGAGCTGTGACTGGTGCCTGTTTGCGGCCATGGTGGAAAACGGACCGGGCGGCAAGCCTGAAGAGCGCTATTTCATCCTGCCCCAGGGCGCCTTTGAGATTCTCGATACCTGGGACGCCATCGGACTGCGGGGCTCGGCCAGCCACGATGTCAAAGCCGACCGCGTGTTTATCCCGACCCATATGACGCTACCGCTACGGCATCTGAAAGGCGGTGAGACGAGTCCGGGGCGCAAGGTCAATCGTGCGCCGCTCTACCGCTCACCCAGCTATATGACGTTCGGCATTCTCATCTCCAGCGCGTCGGTCGGAATCGCCGAGGGCATTGTGCGCGACTATGTTGAGCAGGTTAAAAGCCGGGTCACGCTCATGTCCGGCCAGGGCCTGCACGAGCAGGTGTTGCAACACACGAAAATTTCGGAAGCGACGCTGGCGGTCGAGGCCGCCAAAGCCCTACTGTACAGAAACTGCGACGAGATTATGCAGATCATCGAAGTGGGCGACCTGCCATCGCCCGAGCAGCGAACAAAATATCGTGCCGCGGGCGCTTACGCTGGCAAGCTGGCCTTCCAAGCAGCAAACCTGATCTGGGATGCTGGCGGCGGTCGCGGAGTGTATATGAATAACCCCATTGCGCGCGCCTATCGCGATATCTGTACGGCAACCCGTCATTTTACCCATATGTGGGACGTAAACGGCGCGACCCACGGACGGGTCAGGGTCGGGCTACCTTTAGATAATCCCGCGCTGTGAGTCTCGGAACACCGCTTAGGGTCTGTCCGGCCTCCCGAGCCGCCACAGGAGCAGCATTGACCCCAAGACCAGCAGGTCCAGACAGAGATGCGTGGCAGCCAGCAACTCTCGGGGAAGGGGTTGGATTGTGGCCGCCAGAGGGACAAGAAAGTCTGGCGCGGAAGCCTCGTCTGCCGCATGCTGGACCAGCCGTGTCAGGAGCTGGTGCTGCTGCTGAACCGAGTCCAGGGCGGTCCAGTGCAGATAGGCGAACACGCTGAAGGCCAGCGCCCAGGACACCAGGAGAGCGGTGGTGGTTCGGGACCGATCAATGAGCCGGACGAGGACCGCAGAAAAAATCAGCAACCCCAGTCCAACTCCGGCAAAGATGAACCAGAGTTGTCGGGCGGCTGCCGACTGCTGAAACACTAATCCGAGGATGTTGTGGGCGGTAACGATAGCCGTTGGGTCGAGGCCGACTTGGGGCGGGTCGATATGCGGGTCTATACTCAGATCGGTCGTGGAATTGCCGCCCTCGTCTACGAGGCGAAAGTTCTCCTGGCCGGGTGTTGGCGGCTCGTCTGACTCAGCGGTAGCGCCGGGACTGCTACAGAGTGCCACACCAATAACAAGGGTAAAAAACAGGGTCCGCAATCGACTGCTGTCCGGTCTGTGAGTCACGTGCCTGAATCCGCTCTGATATTTTGCTCTTCTTTATTGCCAGGAACGACAGCGACGTGCCAGCGGGGGTGGGTCTGCAGAACGTCTCACACGGGTCGCCACCGGTCAGATGAATGCTTGTCTGGGTATCTGAGGTTTGCTATCCGTCCCTTCAATTCTTTCAAAAGGAGGCGGACATGGCTCAGACGCTTACAGAACTCTTAAAAGATGCGCCCCAAAACTGGGGACGCTGGGGTACGGACGATGAACTCGGCTCTCTGAATTTTCTAACCCAAGCGGAAGTCTTGCGCGGGGTGCGGGCGGTACAGAACGGCAAGGTCTTTACGCTCCAGGTACGCATGTGCCATCCCGACGGCGACCCTGGCTATAAGGGGCGCAGCCAGCCGAGCCGGATGATGGTCATGGACAAGGGCCATTATCTGAGCGGGAAAGCCCAGCCGTTTCCGGGCGGGATCGAGTATGCCGATGACGTCATGATGACCAATCTTCAGGCTACGACGCAGTATGATGCATTGGGTCACGTCTGGTTCGACGACAAACTCTATAATGGTTATGACGCTAGAACGACCATGGGTGGCGGACTCAGTAAAGACAGCATTCTGCCCATAGCGGAACGCGGCGTGGTCGGCCGCGGCGTATTGCTCGATGTGGCTCGCTACAAAAATCTGCCCTACCTGCCTGCCGGGTATGGCATCAGTCTGGACGAGTTGCAGCAGACGGCCGAACATCAAAAGTTGACCATAGAAAAACATGATATTCTCCTGATTCGGACCGGCTGGCTGAACCGCTTTTTTGCCGAAGGGCCGGCGGCCTATTACGGCGAAGACGCAACGGACGACTCGCCTGATACGGCTGTCCAGGCTATGAGCGAACCGGGGATTGCGTACAGTCCCGAGTTGGTGAACTGGTTCCACGAAATGGAAATTCCCAGCCTGGGCAGCGATACCCTGGCCAGCGAACAAACGTCTCACCCCGAGTCCGGTTGCTTTGTGCCGCTCCACGGGGCGCTCATGCGCAATCTCGGCGTCCTGTTCAGCGAAATCAACTGGCTCGAAGACCTGGCCACCGATTGTGCGCAAGACGGCCAGTATGCTTTCCTGTATGCCTGTACGCCGCTCAAGATTGTCGGCGCTGCCGGCTCGCCGATTAACCCGATTGTTGTGAAGTGAAGGTGGTGAAGTGAAGCCGGACGCGGGCGAGATGCCCGCGCTCCCGGAGCAGACCTTAGAGTCCCTGCAGAATTTTCGCCCGTTTGTCCGCGTACTCGGTGTCGGTCAAGTAGCCGCGCTCGTGCAGGCGTTCAATCTCCTGCAGGCGTTCTTCGGTCGCGACATACTGCACCGCCAGCCCTGATGCAAACGCGCTGCCGTCCGTGCGGGCTTTGTAGCGGGCTTTAATAATCGCATCGACCTGACTGCCGTATTTGCGTATCGCATTGGCGCTGAGTTTGTTGAACAGACGGGTCTTGCTGGTGCTCTCCTCGTCGGCGTCTCGAATAAGAGACAGCGGCGCATCCCAGATTTTCTGGGAGAGCGTTTTTTCGTTACGCTGTACGCTTGATCGGACCTTCCCCAGTTTCCGGTATGGCCGCATTGGCGTCCCGGCCGTGACTACTACATCGGCCGCAGACTTTCTATCGGAATAGTCTCGCTCCCCCGTCACCGCCAGTGTCTGCGCCACCTGCTTGGGTGGCTCATAATAGGTCGTCACGTTGGCTTTGAGCGGTGTCAGTAAGCGTTCGGGTAGCGACGCCATGCCGGAGCCAATCCGAATGATGCTGCCACTATCGGAATTGCTTTCGATAAAGACGTTCTGCTCTGACTTGCCGAGCGGTTTGTCCGGGTCGCGAATGGTCACCACCCAGCGCTCATCGTTTTCAACCGCCTTTTGCTTGGGTGCCCAACCCTCATCCTTGGCCGTCTTGATTAACAGGGCTGCCAGTTGTTGCGGCGGCACTGAAAAGTGGGCGGTCTGAGAGTCCGCATCGATTTTGCCCTCTTCTGCGAGTGGGGCGGTTGAAGCCGATTTGTCGGGACCTGAGAGTTTTGGAATAAGACTCTTGCTGCATGCCGGCAGGCTCAAAAGGAGCAGCGAGAGACACACATAAAGCACAGCCATGCGCATCATCCTTTCTCGTTTTTGTTTGCAGTCGGTTTTCGCTCCATGTTTCCACTCCTCCGTCTCGTGGGGTGGTGGAGGCGCAGTCTCGATTGTAAGCCAAGTCGAGCAGAGGGACAACTCGGTCTAGTGACGGGGTGGCTGGTGGGCACCCTTGGGCTCTCGTCGGCCCGTCATAGCCGGATGTATGGACGCAATGCTATAAAGTCTTGCATGAAGACGACGAGTTCGGAAGGAGACTATTCGTGAGCCAGCATATCAATCGACAGTGGCATTTGGCCTGCCGTCCGCAGGGCATGGTCAAGGAATCGGACTTTGCGTATCACGAAGCCGAGATACCGCAGCTTGAAGACGGACAGTTTCTGGTCCGTAATCTCTACCTCGCCTTTGAGCCGGCGATGCGTGGCTGGATCGAGGATCGCAAGAGCTATATCCCGCCGGTCCAGATTGGTGAGGTCATGCGGGCCCTGAGCGTGGGCCAGGTGGTTGAGTCGCGCCATCCGAATTTTCGGCCGGGCGAGTGCGTACAGGGCGGCTTCGGCTGGCAGGAGTATGCGGCCGCCAGTGAACGGGGTGGTCTGATGCCGCCAACAAAGATTCCGGCTGACACCCCATTAACCTGGCCGTTGGGTGTCCTGGGAGTGACGGGTCTGACCGCGTATTTCGGTATTTTGGACATCGGACAGCCCAAAGCTGGCGAGACCTGTGTGGTATCGGGCGCGGCCGGGGCAACCGGCTCGATTGCCGGACAGGTTGCCAAGATCAAGGGCTGCCGGGTCATCGGGATTGCTGGCGGACCGGAAAAATGTCGCTGGCTGACTGAAGAGGCCCACTATGACGCGGCCATCGATTACAAGGCCGAAGATGTGGAAGCGCGGCTCGGCGCGTTATGCCCGGACGGCATCTATCTGTATTTCGATAATGTTGGGGGGGACATCCTGGACGCGGCGCTGGCGCATATTGCGCTCAACGCACGGGTGGTGCTGTGTGGCGGAATTTCGCGCTACAACGAGGCAACACCACCGCCCGGACCGAAAAACTATATGAATCTGGTGATCCAACGGGCACGGATGGAGGGCTTTATTGTCATCGACTATACTGCCCGGTTCGGTCAGGCGGCCCGAGAGCTGACGGAATGGATTACCAGCGACCAGTTGACCTTTCAGGAGGACATTCAAGAGGGATTTGAAAACGCGCCACGCACGTTCTTGCGGCTTTTTGAAGGCAAGAATCAGGGCAAACAATTATTGAAAATTGCCGAGCCGTCATTGGACCGCTTGTAAACTCAGCCGAGGGTTTCAGGCGGCCAACACCCGCTCCGGGCCGGCAGGGATAATGCCGCTCGGATTCACTCTCCGAATGGTATAATATGTTCGTTTGATGTGCTCAAAATTTACCGTCTCGGCCACACCGGGCACGTCATACAGCCGTTTGAGATAGGCCGATAGATTAGGGTAGTCGATAATGCGGCGGATATTGCACTTGAAGAGGCCGTGATAGGCAATATCAAAACGAATCAGGGTCACAAACGCCCGCCAATCCGTCTCGGTGAGCCGCTCGCCAAGGAGATAGGACTGTCCCTCTAGCCGTTGTTCCAATTCGTCCAGGCAGGTGAATACATCATTCACGGCCGCCTCATACGCCGCTTGGCTCACGGCAAATCCAGTCCGGTAGACGCCGTTGTTGAGGCCCTCGTATATCCGCTCGTTCAGGGCGTCGATCTCGGGTCGCAAATCCGCAGGATAAAAATCGACTGTGGCGTCTCCATAGGCGTCAAAGGCGGTATTGAACATGCGGATGATGTCGGCCGACTCATTATTGACCATCGTGCTCCGCTGCTTATCCCACAGCACCGGCACGGTCGGGCGGCCGGTAAAATGGGGGTCGGCGCGGGTATAGAGTTCGTGGACGTAGCGGATATTGAACAGCGGATCGGGAACGGATCCAGGATATTCACCAAAGCTATAGCCCTGGTCGGTGAATTCTGGGATAGCGATCGAAACCGAGATGGCGTCCTCCAGTTTTTTCAGCTTGCGGTAGAGCAGCGCTCGGCAGGCCCAGGGGCAATTGTAGGCAATATACAGGTGATAGCGCCCCGGCTCGGCCTGAAAGCCGCCGTCTCCGGTCGGGCCGGGCGAGCCGTCCGGGGTGATCCAATGCCGAAACGTCGATTCCTGACGGACAAAGCGGCCCTGGGCGTCCGTGCGTTTTTTCATCTGCCAGTCGTCTTCCCATTTCCCGTCTACGAGCATGGAGTCCTCCTTCCGATTGGTCTATCCACTCACGAACGTGACTGTTCTCTTAACACAACCTCGACCGGCTCCCCCACGGTAAGAGTGCCTGCCGTCCGATGAATAATGTTCTGTCCAAAATAGACTTTCGTGCCGACCCGCCGATAGGTCGCCAGAGTACGCAGCGGCTCGACGCCGCGTTCGCCCGTCGCCTGGTCGGTGGTGGTGACTGTACATCGCTCACACGGCTTGGCGACATCAAAGGTGAGGGTGTTGATCTGCACCTGTTGCCAGCCGTCCTCGGCATACCGGTCGCAGCCGGTGACCACCAGATTGGGGCGGAAACGGTTCATGGGTAGCGGTGTGTCGAGTCGCGCGTTGAGGTCGTCCAGGGACGCCTCCGAAACGAGCAGCAGCGGATAGCCATCGGAGAAGCCGGTGAATGCCAGGGCTTTTGCATAGCGCGGGTCAACTCGGCGCTCGAAGGAGTCGGCCATTTTGACCAACCGGACGGATTCCCCCAACCAGTCGGAAAAGAACTGGGCTACGGCGTCGCCCTGATCGACTGCCTCACACCAATCACGCCACACCCGCACGCGGCGCGTTGGTCCGACGACACCCGTTGTTGGGATCGAGACCGCCTGTCCCTCGGGTGTTGTAAGGCGTAGCGTGTCAGCCTCAAGCTGGGGGGTAATCAAGGCCAGGCGAGGATGTTCGCGCTGGGTCACGAACTCGTCGTGCCCGTCAACGATCATCCAGCCACGGTCGTACCGGAGGCCACGCGCGTCGAGGGTGGCCTGCGCGCGGCGGACCCCCGCGCACGATTTCACGGGATAGATATAGAGCGCGGCCACCGTAATCATGTCGCCTCTATGCCTGCGGCGGGGTGGGTGCGGCAAACACGTTTTTCTCGAATGCGTCCGCGGCGCGTAAGACGGTGGCGTCATCCCCGTGCCGGCCAATCAGCATCATGCCCACCGGTAAGCCTTCCGAGACCGCGCAGGGAGCTGTCAGCGCGGGATGGCCGGTCACGTCGAACGGACAGGTGTTGTGCAGCATTTCGAGGGCACGCTGCACGTACTCTTCGCGACTGGCGTCCGGTCCGGGGATTTTGGTGGCTTTCATCGGCAGGGTCGGCATGAGCAATAGATCATACTCTTGCAGGGCGGCATCGTAGGCCGCTCCCAGAGCACGGGCCATGTTCTGGGCCTTGGCATAATAATGGCCGTGATAGTGCTCCTGCATATAGCGGCCGAGCAGAATGACCATTTTGACGGTTTCCGACAGGTCGTTTGGACGGGTGAGCCGTCCACGCGCCGCGGCATCAAGCAGGCTGGTGGTATAATGCCCCTTCCAATTCGTCCCCATGCCGCCGCCTTCGACCATCAGCAGGGTCGGACCTTCGGTGGCAATACTGTTCCAGACATGCCGGCCATCGCGGTGCCAGGGTAAGGACACGGGTGTGACCGTCGCCCCGAGTTTCTCAAATGCCTGGGCCGCTTCCCTGACGCTGTCGTCGACGTCCGGTTCTGATACGTCCCAGCCAAAGCCTTCTTCGACAACGCCAATCCGTAGCCCGCCAATATCTCCGCTGAGGGTCTGGGTGTAGGCCTGGCCTTGGAGCCCGGCCTGCTGGCGCGGGTCCAGGCCGTCCGGACCGGCCAACACTTCAAGCAGCAGGGCCGCATCGTGGACGTTGCGCGTCATCGGCCCGGTATGATCCAGCGTGATTTCAATCGGCATGATGCCGGTATACGGAACCAGGCCGTAGGTTGGTTTATGCCCGTAGATACCACACCATGAGGCCGGCATACGAATCGAACCGCCCTGGTCGCCACCAATCGCCATATCGACCATGCCCGCCGCGACCAGCGCCCCGCTGCCGCACGAAGAGCCCCCGGTGGTGCGGCTGTGGTTGTGCGGGTTGAGCACCGGACCGGTAGCATTGGTATGACTGCCGCCGGAGAAACACAGATTCTCACACACAGCCTTGCCCACAATGTGACCGCCAGCATCAAGAATACGGGTCACAATAGTGGCGTCGATTTCCGGGGTGTAGCCTTCGAGAATACTGCTGCCGTTCATCATGGGGACGCCGGCGACACAGACGTTATCCTTGATGGCCAGGGTTTTCCCCGCCAGCAGTCCTGAGGACGCGCCTTTGAGGTCCGTCCGCCAGTACCAGGCCCCGAGCGGGTTGTCTTCCGGCTGGGGCCGGTAGCCCGGCGTCCGCGGATAGGAGACAGGCAGGCTCGGCTCGGTAAGCTCATCCAGTCGGGCGTAGGATTCCAGAACCCCACCCATAAGCCCCTGAAACGACTCCAGGTCGTCATCGGTCAGTTCCAGGCCGTAGCCAGCTGCAATATCGGCGAGGTCATCAGTGGTCGGGTGTTTGACTGCCATAGTGAGGTCTCCTTATCTCTACTTGGTTTCGATATATCCCTCCATAGCATAGGGCCTACAGCCTGGAGAAGATGGAGTGGTGTTCTCGTTCCGGTCCAGCGTGCTATGTAAGATGACACGAGGCAGGAAGAACGGCCTGAGAACGGTTCCGATCCACAGCGTATGGCAGCCTTTATTCTTGATATTGGAGACCACGTGGCTCTTCGTGAAGGGTCCATTCTGGATTTAGGCGGAGGATTTCGGGTTGAGGGGCCGGACGCGGGCGAGGTGATTGATATCTCGGTCGGGATGGACGTGGTGGCCGTTCAATGGGAGCGGGCCCAGTTCCGTGGCTGGTATGACGTTGAAACGCTGTCGCGCCTGGTCCACGTTGATACGCCCACGGAGGCGTTGTTGCGCCTGTCCCAGGCCGAGATGCTGCACTTTGCCTCAATTCAGGACTTGCTCACCCGGTTGGGATTTGAGGAAGATCAGAAGCACGCCTGTCTGCGGCAGGCCCAGCACGGCCATGTGATTGAATTCGACCGCATTACGGGCCAATCGGTTCCCAGCTTTGTCTCCCAGGGAATTCGGGACGGTTGGTTGCGTACCTACCTGCAAGAAGCCCCTCCATCCTCTTAATGACGCCTCTCTTCGCGTGCGTCCGCCCAATCCGAAAGAGATGGTTCACTCCTTACAGGGAAAGGCTTGAGGGTCTATCCATTCTTCCATTGCCTGCTCACCCCGTGTTTCTGCTACGTCTTACCTTTCGCCACGGGCTGCAGGGCATGGCTGTAGCGGTCTTGCTTCGACCTCACCTTGGCCGCGTTTCTCGCCTTGGCGGTTTTCTTCTGCTTCTGGCTACGTTGTTTTGACTTCGGTGACTTGTCGCCCATCAATGCCCCCGTTCGATTTCCTGTGTTGCGATTTTCTGTGTTGATTATCTATTGGCTGCTCCCTCGTGCCGTGCCCGGACTTTGCAAATATTCCAGCAGCTCTGAGTCGGAATTGAGGACTAAGGTTGTATCGCTACTCAGGATCTTCTCATACGCCTGGAGCCGACGGGTGAAGGCATAGAATTCCGCATCTTTGCCAAAAGCGTTAGCATAAATCCCGGTCGCCTCAGCATCGCCTCCCCCTTTGAGTTTTTCACTCGTCTCATACGCCGTGGCAAGGATCACTTCCCGCTCCCGGTCCGCTACCGCTCGCAGCTGTTGAGCTTGCTCCTCCCCCTCCGCCCGGTATCGCTTGGCAATGCGTTCCCGCTCCGCCCGCATCCTGGCGAACACGCTGGCCTGCACTTCGTCGGGCAGGTCGAGTCGTTTGATGCGAACATCGTTTACCTCAATCCCAAAAGTCTTGGCTGTCTCACGCGTAGCCTTGGTCACGGTTGCCATAATCTCTTCACGTTTCTCGCGAATCAGATCGAGGAAATTGTGCGTCGCTATTTCTTGCCGAAGTCGGGCGGCAATAATGTCATCCAAGCGCGCCACTGCTCGTATCTGATCTCGTACGCTGCGATAGTATTGGAGGGGGTCTTGAATACGCCAGCGTGAGACATGATCGACGAGGACGCGTTTCTTATCAAGCGTAATGTATTCGGCCGCACGCGCATCGGTTGTGAGTACGCGCTTCTCAAAACGTACCAGATTCTGGATACCGGGTAGCTTAAAATAGAGTCCCGGCTCTTGGATGATACGTTTGGGATTGCCAAACTGGACAACCATGCCTCGCTCCCACTCGCCAATGGTGAAGACGGTCTGCGCAGCAACAACGACAAAGACTAATCCCAATCCAACCAGTAATCGTGTCATCCTCTATCTCCATCTGATGGGGTGCCCCCTAGGGGATTACCCCCAATGCTCAGGAGGCCGGCGCGTTCTTTCAACAAGAGGGTCGTTTCGGACAGGTCAGTGACGGACCTCCGCGTTGGGGGAGACGACCCCTCCACGCGGTGAGGCGTCATAAACCGGTCAACGATGGAGGACAGCGACTTAGTGCGGTGGATAAAGCGTTAAGCGGAGATCGCCCAGGGTTGGCTCATTCACCTTCCTCCTGTGTTGGAGTGCTGTCAAGAGGAGAGTCGACGGACGTCGACGGATACGATTTCTATCAGATGCCGGTAGTCTTTCCTTCTCCCTCCTGGCAATGGGAGGAAGATTTATGACCTTCCGAAAAGTCCGGCAAGGGACAGGGTGTCGAAGGGCCGTCCAGAGGAAGGTCCAATTCTTCGGGTGGAGTAGGGAGGGGACAGCAGACGGGTTTGACCCTGCCTCACAAGGTGAGACAGGGGGACTCTTATCTAATCATCGTCCTCGTCGCCATCCCTCTCTTCAAAAGCGACAAGCACGCTCTTACGGAAACGGCTGGACAGCTCCGCCTACCTACCCTACCAACGCCGCTCGCGACCGCCACCGGACGAGCGATTCCCTCCTGAGCGTGGCTCGCGAGGTTTTGCCTCGTTGACCTTCAAGGCTCGGCCTTGGAACTCATAGCCATCGAACTGCTTGATGGCCGCTTGGGCTTCGCTTGCGCTCCCCATCTCGACAAACCCAAACCCACGCGAGCGACCCGTGTCTCTATCCATAATGATATTGGCGGACGTGACGGTCCCGGCCTGACCAAACAAGGTCTCGAGGTCAGGAGTCGTCGTCTCAAAGGAGAGATTACCGATATACAAATTCGTTGCCATACAAACCTCTATATGAATACAAAAAGGCCCCAAGAGCTACGAGTGCAGTTCCAGGGGCCTTAGCAATCTCGAACTAAACTCAGCGAACAAACAAGGTCGACTACAAGCTTACCATTAGCAGACTCTTCGTCTGGACACAAGCCACGCAGGAGCCTGGCTCAGCCATGACAATCCGGTCCACGCTGGCGTCCTGATTGGTAGCAGCTCCTCGGGCCGGTCAAAGTGATTCATCTTCGTTCTTGAGGGATGTACGATAAGGTTGGGGGCAATTCTTACCAGCGTTTCCTTTTCTCTATGCAGCCTCGACGTGACCGTGGGGGTTCTTGCTTAGACGCCCCAGACGAACGAGGTTGCCTCAGCGGGCAGAGGTTGTTCCTTTCGTCTCGTTCCTACAGGAAACGTGGACGAAGTAGACTGGGCGTATACACGCGGCAGGCCGGTACGGATAAAATTTGGATCAAGATCGAGATACGCGCAGATACTCTCAAAGGCGTATAAGTGGTCCGTATCCCGTGCCCAAATCCACTCTTGGACCTCGCCGAACAACCGTTGCTCCCGCCGCGTGTGGGCCTGGCAATATCTGTGGTAGGTATGGACTGCTTCCTTGAGGACTGCCAGTAACAGGCGCCGCTCTCCGGTCCACGCCGCCAGCGATTCCCGAGCCGGGCGAGCAAACTGGTCTGGTGTTAAGATGTCCTGCTCCCATGGGGAGCGCTTCAAGCTCCTCGCACTTGGAGAACCCGTGGAACCTTGGTCAGAGGGTGGACTAGAGACAAACGTGCTGTTTGGGACGAGTTTGATTGTATCGGTAGCCGCGGCAAGAGTCGGCTCCTCGTCGATGTTGTATCCCTGCGGCGGCTTTCCTTCGTTGCCGTCCACGTCTGGAGGAATAGTGGAGCCGGATTCTTTCAGTAATATATCCACTTTGGGCAGAGAGTCTTCTGACACAACCGGAGCTCCTTGTCGAGAAAAGGGACACCTCCACCCGGTGAGGGGTCAAAAACCGGTCAACAATGGAGGATGGCTGCTTAGTGTGACGGGAAAATAAGCCGGGATCGCCCAGGGTTGGCTTACCCACTCTCCGCCTATGCCGGAGTGGTGTCAAGGGTAGGGCTGGCGAAGGCTGACGGATAGGAACAGGTTAAGAGATCGGGGCTATGCCAGCAGCAAATCTGTGGCGCAATTCATTCGTTACCCCCTAGAGCATGAAATCTCTCTACATGTTGCTGAAGATTCTCTGCCCGCGTGATTTCATACTCTCCTAACCAGAGCGTCGAGATAAACCAGGGATTACCGGGAACATCCTGCGGAACGTCATGCGCCCGTTGATACTGGTCATTCTGATAGCGCGCGACCCCCCGATTGGAGTATGCGACAAGAGATTTCGCCGGATGGCCTCGACCGTCTTAACGACCCGGGCATCCCTCGGAGGTAACACACCGAAAGTCACCAGTCCGAGCAGGCTGAGTCTTCTGGGGCGTATTGGCCTCTTAGGGGAAGCAGGCCAGAAGCGTCCACTGTTTGAGAAGAAAAGTGGAGCCGATGAGAATTGAACTCACGACCTCTAGAGTGCGATTCTAGCGCTCTCCCAACTGAGCTACGGCCCCACAGGAAAGATATCTGGCAGGTCGGATGGGTAGGGGGCTGCCAGAAGGATTCTAAACAGGCTAGCAGTCGCTTTTAGGCTTTGCAAGGGTGAACAAAGTACCCTTGGAAGTGGAATTTGAGGGCGCTTTTGGAAGAAAGGTTAGACCAGGCCAACTTCCAGGAAGGTGAGGATCCCACGCAGGCCGGTGGCGTCGAAACGGGCGTTGATGCGGGAGCGGAAAATAAAGTGATAAAACCCGTCTTCGGATTTTGCTTCCGGCGGCGGATTTTCGTCCCAGGCGCCCTGCTGGCAGGCGTCCAACAGGCTCTCGTCAACCGCATAGCTTCCCGAGCGGGTATGCAGGGTCACGCCACGGAGAACACCCTTGTCATCCAGCTTGGCCTGGAGTTGCACGTAGTTGCGGGCGGCCACGACGTCGTCAACCTGGAGATTGCGGCGCTGCCGAATCAAGAGATGCTGAAACACGCGCTGGGCAACCCGGCGGACAAACGGCGCAAAGCGACTCGCCTTGGTATTGAGAAAGGTGAGGTTGCCCTTACGCACGTCGGGTAGAAAGTCGAGGGTGCCGCGCGGTCCCGGCATGGTGAGAAAATTTTCGCGGGCCGGCGGCGGAGCCATGGCCAGGAGTTCATTGCCCGAGGGCGGGGTGCGCTGGGCTTCTTCTTCATCTTCGGCTTCGCCGTCTGTTGACAGCCAGCCTTTTGCCAATACGTCATCCGGTCGGGCAAAGAGTTGGGGTTTGGCTCTCCGCGCCTTGGGATCCCCTTGCAGTGGCGACCGCTTGTGTTTGGTGTCCTTCAGCGCTTCTTCCAAGGGATTGTCAACCGGTGGTTTGCGACTGCGGCCTGGGGTGTTGAGGGCGAGTTGGGTCGGCTCTTTCTGGGTGACTGCGTCGGCCTTGTCCGGCGTTGGCTGATTTTTTTCTTCGGGCGGCTTGGTCAGCGGTGTTCCGACTGCGACAGTCTGCTCTTTGACCGCAGTATTCTGGTCGCTGAGAAAACGGGTCTTATCCGGAACTTGATCGTTGACCTCATCCGGTACACTGACGATCTGTTGCTCCGGGACGGCCGGAGGTGGCTGTTGTTCCTCCTTGGGTGGTTCCTCGGCTGGCTCCGGTTCCTGGACCTGAGGCGGCACCTGCGCGACCTGGGGCGGGGTGAACGCCTCCGGCGGCAACAGCTCAACCGCCGTCAATTGTTCTTGCGGCGGGGCTGTGGCGCGTTTGAATTGGGGCCACAACAGGAGCAGAAGCAGATGCAGGAGGAGGGAGAATAGGAGGAAGCGCGCGAGTGGGTCACGCTGTGCGGGAGGGACAGGGGTTAAGACCGCGGCCGACATTTGAGGCATTCTAGCTGTCTCGGCCACGGGCCGCAAGGAAACGCGTGTGCCTTGCCCGGCGGCGCGGGCCGGCTTATAGTGGGAGCACCATGTTTGGTCTCGGTGTTGGCGAACTCGCTATTATTCTCATTATCGTCCTCATTATATTTGGGGCAGGGAAATTGCCGGAGATCGGTGAGGGACTCGGCAAAGGCATACGTAGCTTTCGAAAAGCCGTGAAAACCTCAGACGAGATCGATGTCACGCCCGAGCAGGGATCGGGCAAAGGAACCGACGAGCAGTCTTAAGAAGACCGCCCGAATTGGGCCGCGACAACACGGCTGCTGAATTCGACGACCCGGTCGGGCGGGTCGGTAAACGCAATCAGAAAATCAACACTTTCTCCGGCCGCGACCCAGAACTGCTTGGGCGGCATGAGGCTCTGCAAGATATGCACCTGCCGGCGGGAGAGACTTTCGAGCACTTCTGGGGCGGTCTCGGTTCCGCAGAAGATGAGCCGCTGGCCTAACACCTGACCACTATCGCCGAGCAGCGTTCCCTCGATTTGAATGCGCTGTGCAGGTGCCGTGGCTTGGTTCTCCGCCCTGCCGGCAATAGCAAAGACTTGGTGCCCGTCTTTTGTGTGCCAAAAGCCTCCGCGCATTTTTGTGAGGGCAATATGCCGCGCGGACGGGCGTTCGGCGTCGAGTAAGGAGCCGAGGACCGGAAGGTGCGAGAACACTGCTGCAGTCTGCTCTATGTAGGAGGAGGCGATGAAGGTCAAGCTGGCATATCCGGCGACGATCAGGCCAAGGAGCAGGATGGGTAACCGGGATGAAAGAACCGTCCCGTGTGAGGTCGGAGTTGGGCGGGCAGGCTGCTCAACCCGGTCTCCGTCAGAGTGGTCCTTGTGAGAGAAAGAGTCCGTGGCTGACGGAAGGGTATCAAGCGCTCGCGACGCGACCGGGGTGAACTGAGCGGGTGCGACGTGGCCCGTCCTCGGTTTTGCAGACCTGACGGAGCTGGTTGAATCTGCGGCTTCTGATTCTCCATCCGGGGCCAAATCAGGGGATGGGCTATCCGACCAGTCTTGATCTGTGGGCAAATCAGCATTAGAGAGCTGTGTCGAAAGCGTGTCGGAAGAGGACAAGTCGCCAGAAGACGTAAAGGCCGGGTCGGCGGCGGGGGTCTCGGATGGTGCGACTTCCGGATCAACGTCTGGTTCTGGAAGGTGGTCTATTTGGACGAGCGGCGGGGCAAACTGGAAAACATGTCCGCAGTCTGGCCGCGAACATTCAAAAAACGTTGTCTCATCAACCACCCCTGCCACGTCGGTCCGATAACGAGTATGGCAGGAAGGGCATTCCACAATCACACGCCACCTCCTGCGAGCCACTGCGATTGTATGCCCAGGTGGAGAAAAATCAACTGCGTTGACGGCCAGTTGGAGAAGAAACTATAATAAGAATACGATGAGGGAGCGGGTAAAGAGGAGCGGTCTTTGATCATTCTTGCCACACTACGCATGGCATTTATTGTCCTGCATACCGTGTTCTGGGGCGGTCCAGTCTATTTCCTCTCTTTTTTCGATCCGTATGCCGAGCGCGCGGCCCGTCTTATCCGGTTCTGGGCAAAAGGAAATCTATGGGCGTGTGGCGTGTCTGTCCGTGTGCAGGGTCTGAGTCAGTTGAATCCCCACTCGGCCTATCTTTTTATGTCTAATCATCAGAGCCAGTTTGACATCTTGGCGCTCATGGCTGCCCTCGAAGATTTCCCCTTGCGTTGGGTGGCAAAGCACGAGCTGCGTAAAATGCCCATTTTGGGCGCGTGTATATATCGGACCCATCAAGTATTAGTCGATCGGGGCAGCCGAACCCAGGCTGTTGCCACCTTGCGTAAAGTCAAGGAACTCCTTGGCGCGCATATCTCCGTTCTGTTTTTCCCTGAAGGGACGCGTGGGGAAGACGGTCGTCTCTTGCCGTTTAAGCCCGGAGGTTTTATGGCCGCAGTGGAAGCGGGGGTGCCGGTCATTCCCATCACGATTAACGGCAGCCGGTCAATCCTCCCCCCTGGAGACTGGAAGGTCCGTTCTGGAGAAATTGAGATTATCTTTGGGGTACCGATTCCGATTCGTCGAGACGGCTCCAGAAAGGCAGCCCGCAGCGCCCTGCTGACGCAGGTTGAGGCGGCGATTGCCGCTCGGTTGAAAACCGCCGAATCCTCACTGCCGTCTGCCGAGCATGCTCCATCTTCTCCGCCATCTGGACAACCGGAACGTCTGGGTGAACAAGACGGTCGTGAGACCGCATATAGGGCCACACCATGAGTGACGGTCGCCTGCGTATCGTGCCACTCGGCGGCCTGGGCGAGATTGGGCTTAATCTGATGGTGATTGAGTACAGCCCGGCCAGCTCTGCGGAAACCGTCGCGATCGTCATAGACTGTGGGCTGATGTTTCCCGAACAGGAGATGTTGGGGATAGATATCGTCATCCCCGACCTGAGCTATCTGCGCGAGCAGCACCATTTGCAGGCAGTGGTGCTGACACACGGCCACGAGGATCATATTGGCGCCCTGCCGCATCTGCTCAAAGAATTTCAGGTGCCGGTCTATGGAACGCCGTTCACCCTCGGCCTGGTGCGTGACAAACTGCAGGAGCATCACCTTGACGATGAGGTGCAACTGCACGAGTTCCGGCCTCGGGAAGCCTGGGAGATCGGTCCTTTTCGTCTTGAAGGGATGCATGTCACGCACAGTATTGTCGACGCCTCGGCACTGGCCATTACCACGCCACTCGGGACGATCATTCATACTGGAGATTTTCGATTCGATCAGACGCCGATAGACGGGCAGCGGTCCGACCTGAGTCGTTTTGCCGAATGGGGAGAGCAAGGGGTGCTGCTCTTGATGTCCGACTCGACCAATGTTGAGCGCGCCGGCGCTACCCCGTCCGAACGCACGATCACCCGACCGATTGAGGATATTATTGCCCACGCCCAGGGCAAAGTCCTGGTGGCAACCTTTGCCTCGCATATTCACCGTATACGCCAAGTTGTTGACCTGTCGGTCAAACAGGGCCGCCAGGTTGGCGTTGTGGGCAAACGGCTGGTGAGCAATATTGACATTGCTGAGGAGACTGGACACTTGCCGCTGCCCCAAGAGGCGCTGATCGATATTGCGCGTGTACCGGACCTCGCTCCGCATACCGTGACCTTGCTCACCACCGGATCACAAGGCGAGCCTCTGTCGGCCTTATCCCGGATTGCGGTCGGAGATCACAAGCGGATACAGCTGGAGGCTGGGGATACCGTTATCCTCTCATCACGGGTTATTCCAGGCAATGAGCGGACCATAGCGCGGCTGATTGATCATCTCTCCCGACGAGGAGCCGAAGTGTATTATGAGGCCATTGCCTGCGTGCATGTGTCCGGTCATGCGGCTCAGGACGAATTGCGCTTGATGCTCAACCTGGTGCGCCCCCAGTACTTTGTGCCCATACACGGAGAATATCGTTTCCTGGCGCGGCACTGTGGGTTGGCCCGAGAGGTGGGCGTTGATCCCAATAATGTCTTTCTGCTCGAAGATGGACAGGTATTGGAGATACAGGCCGGGGAGGCGCGTCTGACCGGGTCGGTTCCCGCCGGTCGGGTGTTTGTTGACGGGCTGGCCGGGATCGAAGAAGAAGTCCTGCGTGACCGCCGACACGTGGCCGAGGACGGCCTGGTGGTCGCCATCATCGGGCTAGAACAACAGACCGGCGAGCTCTTGAGCGGACCCGATCTGCTCTCGCGCGGCTTTCTTCCATCAACGAACGGAGACGGATATGCCGCCGCCAAAGAGGCGGTCCGTGCCATGCTTGATGAGCTGCCGGCCGAGTCTCGGACTGATAGTGGTGTCGTGAAGGAGCAGGTTCGGCTGACCTTGCGGCGTTATTTTCGCAAGACACTAGGGCGCCGGCCTGTGGTCTTGCCGTTTGTCATGGAGATGTAGATGTGGGGAGGGTGGAATGGCAGTCAGGAAAAACTTACGCCGGCAAGACAAAGATGCCGAGCAAGAACACAGTACTGTTCAAGAACGTTCCGTTTCCCAGGAACGTTCCGCCTTGGGCGAGGGGATTGGTGTCCTGTGCGTGACGCTCACCATCTTTCTGGGACTCGCCTTTTTTTCGTATCAGCCTGACGCTGCGGACAGTAATCAGGTCGGCCGGGCCGGATATTTGGTCGCCCACGTTTTGTGCCGGGCATTTGGCCTGACGGTGTATCTACTCCCGGCTATCTTGCTGTACGCTATGGCCCTCCGCTTTCACTGGCTGCGGTGCGCTGCCCCATTCTTCCAGGGCATCTCGTTTGTTGTCTTTACCCTGGCGGCTTCAGCCTTTCTGGCCCTCTGGTTCGATGGACGGCCAGTCTTCCAGGCCGGAGGTTGGATCGGGAGCTTCCTGGCCCTCCATCTGCGCCAAGCCGGGAACCTTGTCGGTGCCTACTTACTCTTGTTTCCTGTTTTGCTGGTATCGTTTATGGGCACAACTCAGCTCTCCCTGGTGAAACTGGGGAGTGGGCTGGCTACAGGCGGACGCGCGTTCGGGCGGTTCGGCTGGTCTCGACTGCGGGCCCTCTCCGGTCTGGTCGCGGGTCAGCTCTCAGGCGGGCTAGAACAACTGGCGACGCGTTGGACGGCCCGGCGGACGGAGCGACAAACACCGCCGTCTGAACCGCTATTTTGTGGAGAGGGTGACGCCGAAGTCTATACACTCAAGAAAGAGTCACCGCCGTCCCGTCCGCTGCCAAAGAAGAAAACGCGCCAACCGGCGCCTGAATCTGAGCGGCCAGACGCTTTTGATGAGCCAGAAGGGAGTAAGCCGCCTATTATTATCAGTCGGCCACCCGCGGCGACGGACGAGGACAAGCCCGCCCCTCCGGCGCAGCCTCCCAGCCCGACCGGTGGCGCGGACAATAGACCGTATGTCTTACCCACCCTGGCCCTGCTCGACCCGCCCGTCCGTTTAGCGGTGAAGGTTGATGAAGAAGCGCTGCACGCCAGCTCTCAGATATTGGAAAACAAGCTGGGTGATTTTGGTGTCTCCGGCAGTGTGGTCGCCGTGCGGCCTGGCCCGGTTATTACGACCTATGAGTTTGAGCCGGCGCCGGGAGTCAAGGTCAATCGCGTCGTGTCATTAGCCGATGATCTGCAAATGGCCTTACGCGCCGTGTCCGTCCGCATCCTGGCTCCCATTCCGGGCAAAGCCGTCGTGGGCATCGAGGTCTCCAATCCCAAGCGTGAGAAGGTCTGTCTGCGCGAGATTCTGGACAGTGGCGCCTGCCACCAGACCGAGTCGCCCCTGGCGCTGGCCTTAGGCAAGGATACGGTTGGCAACCCTGTGGTGACTGATCTGGCGCGGATGCCCCACCTGCTGGTGGCGGGGGCAACCGGGACCGGAAAGTCAGTCTCGCTCAATGTGATGATTATGAGCATTCTGGCCCGGGCGACGCCGCGCGACGTGCGCTTTATTATGATTGATCCGAAAATGCTGGAACTCTCGTTATACGAGGGCCTGCCGCACCAATTGTCGCATGTCATTACCAATCCCAAGGAGGCCGGCGTCGCCCTCCAGGAAGTCGTGCGGCGCATGGAGTACCGCTATAAGCTGCTCAAGGATAAAGGCGTCCGAAATATTGCGGCTTATAACCGCGCCCTCGAAACCGGGGAAACGGACACCGACGGGGTTATCAAGCTGACCGAGGTTGTCCACGACGACGAAGACGAGTTGACTTCCGTGCAATCGCAGTCCAAGCCCCAGCTTGAACTCAACCATCAACGCTTACCCTATCTGATTGTTCTGGTTGATGAACTGGCCGATCTGATGTTGACGGTCGGTCGGGAAATCGAGGAGCCGATTACCCGGCTGGCTCAGATGGGGCGCGCGGCCGGCATTCATCTGATTCTGGCAACCCAGCGACCGTCTGTGGATGTGATCACGGGATTGATTAAAGCGAACTTTCCGGCCCGGGTTTCCTTTCAGGTCTCCTCTCGTATCGACTCCCGGACGATCCTGGACGCCGTTGGTGCCGAGCGTCTGTTGGGCGATGGCGATATGCTGTTCCTACCGCCGGGCAGCGCCAAACCCCAGCGTATCCATGGCGCCTTTGTCTCGGAACCCGAGATCAGAAAGTTCGCCGTGGCGATTAAGAAGCAGGGCAAGCCGGTTTTCGATGAGGAGTTGGTCACTGCGCTCGAATCGGCACGAACGCAGAAGGGGGCTGGTCCGCACGAGGAAGAGGATTACGATGAAATGTATGAGCAGGCGCGTGACCTGGTGATGGAAAGTCGCCAGGCCTCCATCTCCTGGCTGCAACGCCGCTTGCGCGTCGGCTATAACCGGGCGGCGCGCATGATTGAACGGATGGAGCGCGAAGGTCTCATCGCGCCTGCCGGCGAAGCCGGGAAGCCGCGCGAGGTTCTGGTGCCGGCCCAGGCCGAGGCCGAGTAGGCCGGGACTCACCCCTCCGTGCTTTATTCTTACTCTGCGCGAAGATGGTCCATGCGTTTTTTTAGGACCAGCCTGCTCTTCCTCCTGCTCGTCTTGCCTGAGGGCTCTTTTTTTGCCGCTCCTGCGGCCGAGGAGGCCCAGGGACAATCTGCTGGTACGAAAGCGCCGAGCGAGACGGCCGCAAGCGCAACGATTGTGGCCCGTCTCCAAGCGCGTTACGACGAAACAGAGGGCTTCCGAGCCGACTTTGTCCAGGAGGTCACCTCGGCCACACTAGGACATACGCTCAGCTCTCGCGGACAGGTGTTCTTCAAGAAACCGGGCCGGATGCGTTGGGAATTTACGGACCCGCGGCAGCTCGTGGTCGCCGATGGCAGCGCCCTCTGGCTGTATCAACCCTCGGAGCGGCAAGTGATAAAGACACCTTTTCAATACGCCTTCAGCTCGCAGACGCCGATCTCGTTTCTCACCGGAGTCGGACGCTTGGAAGAGGACTTCTCCGTCCTCCTTCAAGGGGAGACCCGCAGCGTGCACCGGCTGCGTCTCACGCCCAAGCAAGCGGCTGAGGCTGTAGGCCTGTTGGATATCGAGGTGAGTAAAGCAACGTTCGATATCCTCCAAGCTGTAGTTACTGACCCGCTGGGCAATACCACGCGGGTATCCTTTACGAATATCGACCGTGAGACGGCGCTGGGCGACACTCTCTTCAGGTTCGAGTTGCCACCGGGGATTGATCTGGTTGAACCCCTACTTGGTCCGTGAACGCCGCGCTACGGCCCGCCCGGTGCCTTGCGTGTGGGCCGAGATGATGCCAAGAACAGAGAATCGCTAAAACACAGGCATACGGAGGAGAGCTATGGAATCGCTCCGAGGAAAAGTCGCTATTGTAGGGGCGGCCGATACTGAGATTGGTGTTGTGCCCCAGCTGAGCGCCACCCAACTCTACGTCAACGCAGCCAAACGAGCGCTGGAAGACGCGGGCATAACCAAGGCTGAGGTCGATGGGTTGATTACCTGCAATTCGTTTGTCGAGCCCTATATGTATCATGCGGAGATGATCGCCGAGTATATGCAGATCTTCCCGCGCTACTGTCTCAACGTGGCCACGGGTGGCGGGACGACCCTGGCGATTCTGCATCATGCCGCCGCGGCGATTGCCAGTGGCATGTGTCACACGGTACTCATCACTATGGCGGACAACATGCTGTCCGGCCTCTCGCGGGATCGGGCGATTGAAGCCATGTCAACGGCCGGACACGCCCAGTTTGAACGACCCTACGGTCCCCCCATCCCGGCGTTTTACGCGCTGATCGCCCAGGCGCATATGCACGCCTATGGAACCACTAGCGAACAATTGGCCGCGGTGGCGGTGGCCTGTCGGCGGCACGCCTCGATGAATCCGGCCGCGCAGATGCGCGACCCGATTACGGTTGACGATGTCGTCAACTCAAGGATGATTGCCTCGCCCTTGCACCTGCTGGACTGCTCGCTGGTGTCCGACGGTGGAGCGGCTCTTATTCTTACCTCGGCCGAACGGGCCAGGGATTTCCCCCATCCTCCCGTCTACATGCTGGGGGTCGGGGAGGGGCATTCGCACGAACACATCAGTCAAGCCCGCAGCCTCACGACCTCGGCGGCAAAAGAGGCAGGTGAACGTGCCTATGCCATGGCCGGGCTGGGGCCCAAGGATATTGACGTAGCTGAGTTGTACGACTGCTTTACCCCGGTCGTGGTCATTGAGCTGGAAGACTTGGGGTTTTGTCCCAAGGGGGAAGGGGGGCGATTTGTTGAGGGCGGCCGGATTGAGTTAGGAGGTGAACTCCCGGTGAATACGCATGGTGGGATGATGTCGCACTGTCACCCTGGGCATCCTGGCTCGATGTTTTCGGTAACGGAGGCGGTCTTCCAACTGCGCGGTGCATGCGGACCACGTCAGGTCAAAGATGCCAACATCGCTTTTGTCCATGCGCAGGGGGGCATTATGTCCACGCACTGCTCCATGATTCTTGGGAAGGAGGTTGGATGATGACAACGGCAATAGCAAAGGCCCTGCCTGTTCCGACCGGCGAAACGCAACCGTTCTGGGAAGGCTGTCGGAATCATGAGTTGCGCATACAGCAGTGTGGCGCCTGTGGCCACTACCAATTTTATCCGCGTCTCTATTGTACGGCCTGCATGAGCGAGCAAGTCGAATGGGTGCGGGCGTCCGGCCGCGGAACGGTATTATCGTTTACCGTTGTCTATCGTCCGGTGACCAAAGCGTTTACCGAGGATGTGCCCTATGTCGTGGCGCTTGTCACCCTGGAGGAAGGGCCACAACTGATGAGTAATATTATCGAGTGTGACCCTGAGCAAGTGGCGATTGGTATGCCGGTCGAGAGCGTTTTTGAGGACTGGTCAGAGGACATCGCGGTGCTGAAGTTCCGGCCGGTTCTGGCATAAGTGTAGAGGTTACGCATGCACTACGACATCGTTATTCGGAACGGAACGATTATCGATGGCACTGGTCAACTCGGTGTGCAGGCAGATATTGGGGTCCGGGGCGATCGGATCGTCGCTGTTGGCAGCCTGAGTGGTGATGCGGGCCAGTCGATTGACGCAACGGGTCGTGTGGTTACCCCTGGTTTTATCGATGTCCACTCCCACGATGACTTTGCTCTGCTTGATCGTCCGCTGTGCGATTTCAAGATTCTGCAGGGCGTCACGACTGAGGTCATAGGCAACTGCGGCTTTGGGGCCGCTCCGGCAAATGATGCCTATCGCAACTTTTTACGGAGTTTTGGGCCGCTCTTGTTCGGTCCGCTGGGCGACTTTTCGTGGGAGACCACGGCTGAGTTTTATCATGCGCTCGAATCCCGACCAGCCGCCGTCAATGTGGCCTGTCTCATTCCTCACGCAGCCGTTCGGTACGGAGCGTTATCTGATGAAAAGCGGGAGCCTGACGCTCAGGATGTTGGGCGCATGCAGGCTCTTGTCCAAGAAGGGATGGAAGCCGGGGCGGCTGGCATGTCAACCGGCCTATTCTACGCGCCTGGCCGTTATGCTCAGACAGAAGAAGTGATCGCCTTGGCAAAGGTCGTGGCCGCATACCATGGTGTCTATGCGACGCATATGCGCGATGAAGCCGATCATCTGCTCGACTCCATTCAGGAAACGATCCGCATTGGTGAAGAGTCCGGCGCGGGGGTCCAGATTTCCCATCACAAAGCGATGGGTCGAAAGAATTGGGGCAAAGTGCGAGACTCTTTGGCCCTGGTGGAGCAAGCGCGGGCGCGCGGTCTCGATATTTCTTCTGACGCCTACCCGTATACCGCAGGCAGTACGACGCTGGCGGCGCTCGTCCAGGGTGGTGTGATTGAACGCGCCGCTCCGAGCGATGTCTTGATTGCCTCAACGCCCGTCAAGCATGAGTATGAAGGCAAGACCTTGGAAGACATCTGCCAACTGACGGGAAAGTCCCTCCAGCAAACTGTGGCTGAGCTTATTGCCGGAGAAGGAGAAAGTACGGTCGCTGTTATTTTTGGGATGGATGAGGCAGATGTCCGTCGCGTTTTAGCGCACCCTACAACCATGATCGGCTCTGATGGTATTCCGTCTGTTGCGGGTAAGCCGCATCCTCGTCTGTACGGCACGTTTGCCTGTGTCCTGGGGAAATACGTCCGGGACACACAACTACTGACGCTAGAAGAAGCGGTTCATCGGATGACTGGCTTCCCCGCACAAAAATTCTGCCTTCGAGACCGTGGTCTCATTTGTGACGGTTCCTATGCAGACCTTGTCATCTTTGATCCCCAGACGGTTGCCGATGTTGGGACCTATCAAGAACCGCGCCGTCATCCTCCCGGTATTCACTCGGTTATTGTGAACGGGATAGTCACCATAGAGCAGGGTCGTCACCGCGGGACCCGCAACGGACGCCTCCTCCGGCATGATGCTGCCGGAGTTTGAAAACGAAAGTGTAGAACCAGGGTGTCTTTAGATCATGTCCTCTGCCACCGGCCGAAATCCTTCCAGTTCGGCCAGGCGGCCCTGTCGCAAGACCTGCACCACCCACTGATGCCCTTCTCGTGCCTCCTGGCGTTCCTTCCATTGCAGCCCGTATACGGCCTGGGCTTCCTCGGCCACTTCCTGGTCCGCTGCGTGTACGGCATACACGGCGGTTCCAAACTGCATGCCGCCCTGCTTCTTTGCCTGGCGAACGAGATAGGGTGGGTAGCGCTGCGTTGACACCACATAATGATGATCGTCGTGGGTGACCTGCTCTTCCCATCCAGCCGGCTGCCACAGGGGACTAAAACCGTAATACCAGCCTGACAGGCCGCTGGCGAACAGGAGCACGAGGCTGCCGAGAACCATGACCGCCCCAAACGGGGAGTTATACATCCAGGCGAGGCCGCCGAAAAACAAACCTGCGAGTCCGGTGACAACACCGGTATGAGCAAGAATGGTAATGAGTCGCACTCGGAATGTCCTTTCCCCAAGGGGAGCGAGTCTCCGCGAGGCTCGGGTGTATCGTGTTTTTTCGTCCCCGGCCACTCCCCTCATGGAGTCCGGCTACACTGGGAGGAGCTGAAAGTCTAATTATTGCGGGGCTTTACTGTATCAGAGCGGAGACATCAATAGGGCGCTCGTGCGTTTACTCTCCCCCAGAAGTATGTTACCCATAACCGCAAGTCTGACGCGAGGAGACGGTCATGTCCGGCCATTCCAAATGGAGCACCATTAAGCATAAGAAGGCAGTCAAGGATGCCCGTCGGGGCAAGATGTTCACAAAATTGATTAAAGACCTCTCGATCGCGGCCCGGATGGGTGGGAGCGATCCATCCGCAAACCCACGCCTGCGCACAGCCATAGCCGCGGCAAAGGCGGCCAGTATGCCAGGCGATACCATAGACCGGGCGGTGAAAAAAGGCGCTGGAGAGCTTGAGGGCGTCAGCTATGAAGAGGTGACCTACGAGGGGCATGCGCCAGGCGGAGCGGCCATTATGCTGCAGACGCTGACGGACAATAAAAATCGAACAGTTTCCGAAGTGCGCCATCTGTTCACCAAAAGTGGAGGGAGCTTGGGCCAGCCTAACTCCGTTGCCTGGATGTTCACCCACAAGGGCATTATTACCATAGAAAAAGACCAGGCTGAGGAAGATCAACTCATGGAGATTGCCCTTGACGCCGGGGCGGAAGATGTCACAACGGGCGATGAGATGTTTGAGATTGTGACCGCTCCTGATGACCTCGAAGACGTGCGGCAGGCGCTCGAAAACGCCAATATTGGGACGGTGTCCGTTGAAGCAACGATGGTACCCCAAAACACGGTCAGCCTCTCCGGTAAGGAGGCTGAACAAACCTTACGTCTGCTCGACGCCCTCCAGGAGCTTGACGATGTCCAAACCGTTTCCGCGAATGTCGAAATTGCTGAAGAGGAGATGGAACGACTCAGTGCGGCCTAAGGAAGGAAGGAAAAGGCTATCGACTCTCGCAACGCTCAGACTCCACTGCGCGTGTTGGGGATAGACCCTGGCACGCTGCGGACCGGATGGGGTGTCATTGAGAAGACGCGCCGGACGCTGATCTTTTGTGCCGGCGATGTCGTCTCTGTCAAAGGCTTCCGCTCCCTGCCCGAACGCCTGCGTCTCATCTATGAAGCGCTTGTGACGGTGATTGACCGCTGGACTCCCCACGTCTTGAGTCTTGAAAAAGCCTTTGTGGCCCATAACGTCCAGAGCGCTCTGCGCCTCGGCGAGGCGCGGGGCGTCGTACTCCTGGCCGCGGCCCAAGCCGGTCTGCGGATTGCCGAGTATAATCCCACGGAAATTAAGACGGCGGTGACCGGGTATGGCCGGGCCGGGAAAATACAGGTCCAAAAAGCGGTCTTTTCCCAATTGCGCCATCCAGACGGAGAGGCGGGGGTCTTTCCGTCAAGCCAGGATGCGACGGATGCGCTCGCGGCGGCCATTTGTTACTGTAGCGCTGCCCGCATGCCCGATATGCTCCGCCAGGCTGGTGCTCAGCCACGGCGGTCTGGGGGCAGGAAGGCTCGCTCTTTGCGCGACGTCTTTACTGAACAGACGGTCGCTCAGATGCTCGCCGCAGACCCGAAAAAGCATCGGTAACAGCTCGCACGGCAACAGCTTATGATTGCGCGCCTCCACGGAGTGCTCCACGAAAAGACCCCTGAGCAGCTCATTGTCGACGTTGGCGGGGTCGGCTATCAGGTATTGGTGTCGTTACAAACCTTCTATCATCTACCAGGAGTCGGGGAACCGGTCAGCTTGCTCATCCATACCCATGCGCGGGAAGACGCCCTCCAACTGTTCGGCTTTCTGGAAGAAAAAGAGAAGTCGTATTTTCTGCTGCTGCGCGGCGTGAGCGGCATCGGCCCGCGCCTGGCCCTGAATATTCTGTCGGGTATTCCGGTTGATGAGCTGGAGAATGCGCTGCATACGCGCGATGTGACACGCTTGGTTGCGACTCCAGGCGTTGGAAAAAAGACGGCGGAACGTCTGGTTGTCGAACTCCAGGAGAAAGTTGGCGCCAGTGAAGTACAGAATGGGACTCCGATGGCAACGCCCAGTCCACTCTCGACCGAAGCGACCTCTGCTCTGGTGAATCTAGGCTATCGGCAGGCACAAGCCGAGAAGACCGTGCGTGCGGTTGTCCGGGATGGACACACGATTATTGCCGATGTGATCCGAGAATCGTTACGGAGGCTCAGCACATGAGCCGCACCGCGAAAGACATGCCGAAAGAGACGCACGGCAATGCGGATGGTCCGGGGCGTGACGTGCTGAATCCCCATATGTCGTCGCTGGACGCTCTGTCGGACGGCGAGACTGCCTGGCCTGATGAGCCACGTGTCGAGGGCTCGCTCCGCCCACGCAGTCTTGAAGAATACATCGGACAGGAAGGCACGAAGCAGAATCTTGCAATCGCCATTGAGGCGGCCAAGCAACGGGCTGACGTTCTTGACCACCTGCTCTTCTGTGGTCCGCCCGGATTAGGAAAAACATCCCTGGCGCATATTATCGCGCGTGAAATGGATGTCACGATTCGGGCCACTACCGGCCCGGTGATTGAGCGACCCGGCGACTTGGCCGCTATTCTGACCAACCTGGAAGAGGGCGACGTACTCTTCATTGACGAGATCCATCGACTCAATCACGTGGTTGAGGAGTTTTTGTATCCGGCAATGGAGGACTTTGAACTGGACCTCGTTGTTGGCCAGGGACCGTCAGCCCGAACGGTCAAGTTGCCCCTGAAGCACTTCACCTTAGTTGGTGCCACCACCCGTGCCGGACTCTTGACCTCACCGCTCCGAGACCGTTTCGGGTCAACCTTTCGCCTGGATTTTTACCAGGTGGCCGAGTTGGAACAGATCATTCGTCGATCAGCCTCAATTCTTGAGATTGAGGTCGACCCGGGCGGAACCGCAGCAATCGCGCGTCGCTCACGGGGAACCCCTCGCATTGCCAACCGCTTACTCCGACGGGTACGCGACTATGCCCAAGTGAAGAAAGAGCCGGTTGTGACGCAAGCAGTGGCCCATGCCGCCCTGACGCTAGTTGAAGTGGATGAGGCCGGATTTGACAAAATGGACCTGGCGATTCTGCGAACGATTATCGAGAAATTTAACGGTGGACCGGTCGGTGTCGAGACCATAGCCGCGGCCATTGGTGAAGAGAAGAGCACCATCGAAGACGTGTACGAGCCCTATCTCTTGCAGGAGGGGTTTTTGCAGCGTACACCGCGGGGACGGCTGGCTACCCTCAATGCCTACCAGCATTTGCATATTGACCCACCCGGGAAAAAAGAACAGGGCGATTTGTTCTAGCGCCAGCGGCCCAAACGGAGAATGGTAGAACTCTGATGATGATGGTATATCTTCATTGTTTTTATCGCTGACATGAGCAGGGCGAGAGAGCATGGAAGCCCCGGTCCACGAAAATCGCTTGGAGGAGCATAAACGTCGCCAGTTCTGGGAGATCGCTGTCATCATCGCGGCAGCACTGGGCGTCTTTTTGTTTGCCTTTCTCCAGAGCCGCTCGCCACAACTCAGCGACGGCGAAAGTCTGATCAGCAATATTATTTTTATTCTGCTGATCAATCTCAATATCATCCTCCTCGTTTTGCTGGTTTTCCTGGTTGGTCGGAACCTGCTGAAGCTGTTCTACGAGCGCCGTCGGAAGCTGCCCGGCGCACACCTCCGCTCTCGACTCGTTCTGGCTTTTTTAGGTATTTCTCTTTTCCCGGCAGTACTCTTGTTCCTTATCGGAATCGGTTTTCTGACGAAATCGATCGAGAATTGGTTTGCCCTGCGTGTTGAGCGCTCGTTAAGCAGCTCGCTTGAGGTCGTTGACGGCGTCTATGCACGTCTTGCTGATGAGACCCTGACGCACGCGCGGACAATCGCTCGGACGATTATCGCCCAAGACCTCCTTGAGCCGACGCACTATGAGAGGTTGCAATCCCGCATGAACAGCGAGCAGCACGAACGTGGCCTGACCCAACTCGTCGTGTACTCCGCCGCGCTCACCCTTGTGGCCAATGCGCCGGAGACGAGCGGGGCGCTGACGGCTCCCCAACTCGACGAACCCCTCTTGGAACGGGTCCGGTCTGAGACCGAAGAGGTCCGGCAAATCGTGACGCTGGAGCAGGCCGAGTTGGTGTACGGAGGTGTTCCTGTCATCATTGGAGAACACCTGGTCGGTGTTGTTGTGGCCGGCACCCAGGTTCCTGCGAACATCGTTAGACAAGGGCTGCAGGTGGTCGAAGCGTTGGGCGAGTATCGCCAACTCAGGATATTGAAGCAGCCAATCAAGAACAATTATGTGATTACGATGGTCCTGGTCACTCTGGTTGTCATCTTCTCGGCGATCTGGGTGGGTGTCTATCTGGCGAAAAAAATTACCGTTCCCCTCCAGCAATTATCGGCCGCCACCCGGGAGGTCGCTCAGGGTCACTGGGCGCATCGGATTGAGGGAGAGGGAGAGGATGAGATCGGAACGCTCGTTTCCGCCTTCAATCGGATGACCGTCGACCTCCAGCAGAGTCACCAGGAACTTGAGGCCCGGCGTCGCTATATGGAGATCCTGCTCGGGAATATCAACGCCGGCGTCGTCTCGTTCGATCGGGATGGTCGGCTCTCCACCCTGAATCGGGCGGCGGAACAGTTGCTGGGTTTGCACGCCGAGAGCGTTATTGGGCAGGCCTATCGTGATATTTTCTCCGCAAGTGAGTTCCGGGAAGTGCAGCGCATTGTTCATGAACTCCTTCTTGGGCAAAACGGCACCGGGAACGATGCCGGTCAAGAACAGCAAGGCCAGCTCCGTTTGGATCGCGATGGACACGTCCACTCCCTCTTAATAACGGGCACCTCTCTGCCTGACGACCGTGGTCATGCGCTCGGGGTGTTATGCTTTTTTGAGGATGTCACGCAGATCGTCCAAGTCGAACGGATGGAAGCTTGGCGTGAAGTTGCCCGTCGGATTGCACATGAAATCAAAAATCCGCTGACACCGATTCAGCTTGCGGCGCAGCGCCTCCAGCGCCGGTTTGGTCCCCAGATTACGGACGGGAACGAAGTGTTTGACGAGTGTGTGCAGAGCATTGCGCATGAAGTCGACGCGATTAAAAAACTTGTCAACGAATTTTCCACGTTTGCCCGTCTGTCGGCTGGAAAGCAGAGTCTGCATGACCTGAACGCCTTGGCACAGGAGACCATTGTTCTGATCGCCGAAGCCTACCGCGAGCTGGACGTTGTCTTTATGCCGGACCACTCCCTCCCGTTGTTCGAGCTTGACCGCGAGGGGATGCGCCGCGTCCTGCGTAATCTGTTGGACAATGCCGTTGTCGCCTGCCGAGAAGGGACGGCTGGGCCTCCGGGCCGTATCGAAGTCACAACGAGCTATTTACGCCCGCTCGGCATTGCGCGTATCGAAGTCGCTGATAATGGCTGTGGGATCCCGCCGGACATAAAGGAGCGATTGTTTGAGCCGTATTTTTCAACCAAAAAGGACGGGACCGGGCTCGGGCTGGCCATTGTTGCCACCGTGGTGGCGGACCATCAGGCCTTTATCCGAGTACGAGACAATCCGCCACGAGGCAGTCGGTTCGTTATTGAGATGCCTGTGCGCGGGAGTGCTCGTCGGACAGAGATGCTGCGCGAGAAGCCCTCGTCACCGTCCATTGAAGACGCAGCGTGAGGCAGGGGAGGGACGTCTATGGAAGCGCCGATCCTAATCGTGGATGACGAAGAAAAAATCCGGACGATGTTACGTGGAGTTTTGCAAGATGAGGGGTTCCGTACGCTTGAGGCGGACTCGGGTGAAAACGTTCTTGACTTAGTCGCTACGTGGCAGCCGTGTCTGGTCCTCCTCGATATCTGGATGCCGCACGTTGATGGGATCGCTCTGCTCGAACAACTCCAGTCTCGGGAGCCTGAACTGCCGATCATTGTGATCTCCGGTCATGGAACGATCGAAACAGCCGTCCGCGCCACAAAACTTGGAGCAGCAGATTTCCTCGAAAAGCCCTTCTCGCTGGATACCTTACTCCGTTCGGTCTACCGTGCCCTGGGAACAGAGCCGAATCAGCCTGCCGCTACCCAGATAGCCGTCACTGCGACTGATACGGACTTCCCCGCCGCGCACACGACGCGAAAAATCCCGGCCCGGACCATTCGTCAGAGTGTGGTCGTGCATGGCCGGGGGCTCCACTCGGGGGTGCGCACGGGGATTATTTTCCATCCCTTGCCGCCGGGTAGCGGCATTGTTTTCGGGCCCTTGTCCTCAGACGTCCTGATTCCGGCCACGGTCGAGTATGTCCAGTCGACCGGCTATGCAACCAGCCTGTATCGGGAGGGAGCGGGGGTGAAAACGGTTGAACATCTGCTCTCGGCCCTGCACGGCTATGGCATCACCAATCTGCTCATCAAAATGCAGGGTGAGGTTCCTATTCTCGACGGGTCGGCGCTGGAATTCTGTCAATTGCTCGACAGTGCCGGCATTGTTGAACAAGACGAAAATGTAGAGGCCTTGAGCGTAGACCGGACCTATCAGGTCGGTGACCACAGCGCGGGGAAATTCCTCCGCATTGAGCCCTCGGAGCAGCTTGAGATCGGCTACTGTCTGGAATATCCAGAGCCAGTTGGGAGACAGGAGTTTCACTACGTTCAGCGTGATGCCGACAGCTATCGTGAGACGATCGCGCCGGCGCGGACCTTCGGTTTTCTTAAGGAGATTGAAGCGCTTGAAGAGATGGGTCTTGCCAATGGTGGCCGGCTGAATAACTGCCTCGTGATTGGCGAGCAAGGAATCATCAATCCGCCGCTTCGCTTCGAGGATGAGCTTGTCCGCCACAAAATTCTTGATCTGCTCGGCGATCTCTACCTCTTAGGACAACCTATCCGTGGCAAAGTGACTGCCTACCGGACGGGACACAGCGACAATATTGCCCTGCTGAGGGCAATCCGAGAAGAGCAGGCTCCGCGCGTGCCAGAGCCGGCGTCAAAGACCGCCTCGGCTCTCCAGTGATCCGTTAGGGTGTCACTCGCTCTAACATTCTGGGAAATGGAATTGATTCTCGGACGTGGTGCAGACCGCATAGCCAGGTGACTATACGCTCAATGCCCATGCCAAAACCTGCATGGGGAACGGAGCCGTAGCGTCTCAGGTCAAGATACCAAGAGAAGGCTTCTTCAGACAGGTCATGCGCCTCCAGTTTTCCCTGTAAGGCGGCGAGGTCGTCCTCACGCTGACCGCCCCCGATGATCTCGCCATAGCCTTCTGGCGCGAGGACGTCCATGCAGAGGGCAACGGTGGCATCCTGTGGGTCGGTCTTCATATAAAAGGCCTTGTTGTCTATCGGGTAGCGATGGATGATAACCGGACGGTCAAATTGTTCGGATAGGATGGTTTCGTCATCACCGCCAAAGTCGTCCCCCCATTGAATGTCGACGCCCTTGGCTTGCAGGCGTTCGATCGCTTCGCTGTAGCTGATACGCGGAAACGGCTTCTTCACCTGGGCGAGTTTGGCGATATCACGCTCAAGCGTCTGGAGTTCCGCCTGTCGGTTGGTCAGGACGCGCTGGACAACGGTCTCCAGAAAATCTTCGGCGAGCTCCATGTCGCCATCCAGATCGCAGTAGGCCACTTCGGGCTCAATCATCCAAAATTCAGTGAGATGGCGCCGCGTTTTGGATTTCTCGGCACGAAAGGTCGGACCGCAGCAGTAGACTTTGCCGAACGCCATGGCGCCGGCTTCCATATAGAGCTGACCGCTCTGGGTGAGATAGACCGTGTCATCGAAATAGTCGACCGGGAAAAGGGTGGTTGTCCCTTCACAGGCGGCCGGGGTGAAGATCGGAGCATCGAGCAGGGTAAAGCCACGCGCATCGAAGTAGTCTCGACACGCTTTGATGACTTCACTGCGAATACGCAGGAGAGCCTGCTGGCGTGAGGAGCGAAGCCACAGGTGGCGGTGGTCGAGCAGAAAGGCAACTCCGTGTTCTTTGGGGGTAATCGGGTAGGCGTGGGCCTGCTGGGTGAGGTGTAAGCCGCTGACGCCGAGTTCAAATCCAATCGGTGAGCGCGTATCCGCCCGGACCGTACCTTGGACAATAACGGACGACTCCTGGGTGAGGTCCTGCCCTAGGGCAAAGGTCTCGGTCGAGACGTCGCCCCTGAATACCACACACTGGATCGTGCCGGTGCCGTCGCGCACTTGAAGAAAGTGGAGCTTTCCGCTGGAGCGCTTGTTGTACAACCAGCCGCGGATCTCGACTTCTTGCCCTTCGTATTGGGCAATATCCTTGACATAAACCCACTCAGGCATACGCATTTCCTTCCTGGATTGCCGAACGTTTTTTAGAAGAGCACTATAGCACAAAGGAAGAGGAAGACATGAGGCCGAGTCGGATGTCCAAGAGTCTTGGGCAATGACTGCTAGCGTTCCGGCTGAGTCTGCCCCTGACTTGGGAGGAATTCCTGTACCAGAGAGGATAAGGATTGGGACGGCTTCTGAGCCGCCTGCGAGGGTTGTGTCGTTGGGGACATTAAGCGGTGAAAGAGGCTGGACTCGCGCTGAAAGAACCCCTCAGTATGATAGGATTCCCGGAAGTGGAAGTAGGTATAGTCTAAATGATGGCAGACCTCATGTAACAGGGTTCTCAGAAAGGTTCGGAAGGCCACGGTTTGTTTTCGTTTTGCGGTTCGCATCCAGACCTGGATCGAATCATTTTTACTGCCTCCGCTGTATTGCGTGTAGAGCCCGTGGAGTTCCCCCTGTTGGTTCGACGGGCGGGTGCCGTGTACGCGCACCTGGACCGTGCGGACCCTGAGCTTCCGGCAGATGTGATTGACAATGGTTTGGGAGAGCGCTGCGACACGGGCTTGCTCTTCTGCCTCGAGAGCGGCGGGCAGGGCTTTGACCGCCGCTCGAAGTTGTGAGGTTGGATCAAATTCAATCGTTGTGACCGCAGTGCTCCGGTCAAAGATTCGCTGCTGAAAAGGGGTCAGTTTTGCACGCCAGTGTCGCCGCATTACACACCCTCCTGCCCATCCTCACTTATTGTGGCCTGAAAGGAGCGGGACGGCAAGAGAGCGGCAAGGGCCGCAATCCTTTTCTTTTGTCGGGGAATTACATAGACTGCGGACGGTAAGCTTCTGGCAAGAGGAGAAGACGATGCAGGTATGTCGCTCGTCGACGCTCTGGCTCCCTCTCTTCATTGGAACGGCATTCTTCTACTCCAGCGCGGAGGCGCGGGCCGATGCATTTGTCCGCTTTTTTGCAAACCAAAAAGTCGGACAAGAGATCACGGTGACAGGCGGCTTCCGACGTTTCCCTGATCGAGACAAACAACGCTATTTTATACGAGATAGGCAGACGGGTGAGGTTGAGTACGTGGAATACTATGGGATAACGATGCTGCCGACCCTGGTTGTCGGTAATGGTGCCGTTTCCATGAAGGCGAGTATCATGGACCGGATACTCCTGTTCTATGCGGACCGGGCTCTTGTGAAAGATATCCCCCTCAAGGGTGAGTCGTACTGGTTTACCGGGACGTTGATCGGCTATCAGTACGGAACGATGGGTATTACGCGGGGAATGGGTATTGGTGGCGATCCGTATATTTTACTCAGGAGCGTCTCAGCCTCCCCCCCGGAGACGCCCGCCCTGCCACCCCAAAGGAAAGAAAAAGAAGACGCCAACTGAAAAGGCTCGGCGCGTTTGCCATGGGCGTTGACCTCTTCAGCGGAGCCGTCTTCAGCGCCGGCTCGTTCGACCGTCAGGGCGGGCGATATGTCGAATGTCGCGCTCGTCTTTCCCCTCGCCCGTGAGGCCGTGCTCCAGTCTGGGGTTGATGCCAAACCGCTTGTGATTGCCGTAACTGCCGCCGCGTCGTCGAGCTTGACCTCTCCACTTGGGTCCCAAACCAGCCTTATGGTCTATGGAGCGGGTGGATATCGTTTCCTGGATTTCGCCAAGGTCGGTATTTTGCTCAAAGTCCTGCTGTTCATTGTGTCAATGATTTGCATTTCGTATGCGTGGCTCTTCTCAAGCGCCACACGACCATTCTTGAATGGATCACCTGGGCTTGATAAGGAAGACTTTACAGGTCTACATTTACCCGTATTTCGCCGTCGCCAATGTAGTAAGGAGAAATCGGCAGCAGATTTGATGCTGAGGAGAGGGCCGAGTGGACGAACACAACACCCCTGACATCCACACTCGTATCACTGAACGTCTCAGGCAGATTCAATATCCAGGCTCACAGCGAGATATTGTGACTCTAGGACTTGTTGGCAAGGTCCAGGTCCAGGCAGACAGTGCGGTGGTGCAGATCCGGGCAAGCAGTATCAAAGAAGATGTCCTCCGCCACTTGCGCGGACGCATCACGCAAGAATTGACGACCTTGCCCGAGATCGTGCATGTCCATATCCACGCGTTTGCCGCTCAAGCTGGGGAACCGCACCAGGGCGGCAACGCGGGCAACCAAGCCGTACGAGAGCGCGCGGATATTCCTGGGGTTCGGCGCATTCTGGCAGTGGCCAGTGGGAAAGGCGGAGTCGGGAAATCTACGGTTGCGGTCAACCTCGCCCTGGCTCTAGGGTCGTTGGGACATAAGGTTGGGCTGCTTGATGCCGACATTTATGGGCCCAGCGTGCCGCTGATGATGGGGACCGAGGCCACGCCACGGGCGGGGCAGGACAAAAAGATCTACCCGGTTGAAAAGTATGGGGTGAGTCTCATCTCAATGGGATTTTTTCTGGATGACCAGTCTCCGGTGATCTGGCGAGGTCCCATTGTAATGAGCATTGTCCGCCAGTTCCTGCGTGACGTTATCTGGAGTGAGCTGGATTACTTGGTTGTGGACCTACCGCCCGGTACCGGAGATATTGCCCTCACCCTGGCTCAGGAAGTTCCCCTGCACGGGGGTGTTGTTGTGACGACACCACAAGATGTGGCCCTGCTTGACGTTCAGCGCGGGATCAGCATGTTCAAACAGGTCAACGTCCCGCTTCTCGGGATAATCGAGAATATGAGTTTTTACGAGTGTCCGGTCTGTCACGAAAAAGAAGAAATCTTTGGCCATGGCGGCGCCCAGAAAACGGGCCTGAAGGTGCTGGGTGAGGTACCCCTGGTTGAAGAGGTACGAGTTGGTGCCGACGCGGGCAAGCCGGTGGTTGTCTCGGCTCCTGACCATCCTGTGGCCCAGGAGTTTTTCGGGATCGCCCGGCAGGTTGTCGCGGCAGAGGAAATGCAGTTGCCCCAGTCGGTCCACTAGGGCTGAATAACGAGGATGCTATGCCGACTCCCCTTCTCCTCACGCCCATTATGGAAGACCAGCTCCTGCGTGTGCTGTGGGATGACGATACCCTGAATGACTATCCCTTCGCCTATCTGCGGGGCTGGTGTCCGTGCGCGGTCTGCCAGGGTCATGGTGGCGAACGCCACTTTATTGAGGTGGAAAATCCTCAGCTTGTGAGCATCGATATGGTTGGCAATTATGCCGTGAATCCGACCTGGGATGACGGCCACGAAACGGGCATTTACACCTATGCCTACCTGCGGAGTTTAGGCGAGAGCCAAGATCATCAGCATAGCCAGGATGATCCCGAAGGGACACATTAAAGGCGCATCTATGCCAACACCACCAACACCCCAGGAATTATTAGAAGCGCTCAAACAGGTCAAATATCCCGGCTTTAGCCGAGATATTGTCGCCTTCGGCGTGGTCAAGGATATTGCTGTCGGCGGCGCGGCGGTGACGGTAGAACTCGCCCCTTCAACCGGCAATGCGGAGGTCATCGCAAACATTCGGCAGCGGGTGATTGAAACGCTGCGCCCGCTCGTCCACCTGCCCGTAGAGATTTCCATCCAGCAGCCGGACGCCCCAAAACCCACACCTCAGTCCAAGCCTGAGATTCCAGGGGTGCGGCATGTGGTCGCGGTGGCCAGCGGCAAGGGTGGGGTAGGAAAATCAACGGTCTCGGTGAACCTGGCAACCGCGCTGGCTCGAACGGGCCAGCGGGTTGGGGTGATGGATGCCGATGTCTATGGACCGAGTATCCCCCTCATGTTGGGTATTACCGAGAAGCCCAAGAGTACGGAAGATAAACGCTTGATCCCAGTGACCAAATACGACATGCGGGTCATGTCCATGGGCTTTCTGATTCCAGACAGCCACGCCGTCATTTGGCGCGGGCCGATGATCGATAAGCTGCTGACCGAGTTTATTACCAAGGTCGAGTGGGGAGAATTGGATGTGCTCGTCGTGGACCTGCCGCCTGGCACCGGCGACGCGCAACTGACCTTGGTGCAAAAGGTCCCGCTCTCCGGCGGGGTCATTGTAACGACGCCTCAGGATGTGGCGCTGCTTGATGCGCGGCGGGGCATCAAGATGTTTGAGGAAGTCGACGTTCCGGTCTTGGGCGTTATTGAAAATATGAGTTACCTGATCTGTCGTTCCTGCGGGCACGAAGCGCATATTTTTTCCCATGGCAACGGAGCAAAAATGGCCGAGCAATTTAATCTGCCGTTCCTCGGCCAGGTGCCCCTCGTCCATGAGATTGTCGCCGGAGGGGATGCGGGCCTCCCGCTTGTTATCGCCCAGCCTGACCACCCGCAGAGTCAGACCTTTCTTGAGATTGCCCAGCAAGTCCTGAAGCAGGTCGAAACACCGCTGGTCAGCCCCGGGACTCTCCAATAGGGCAATCTCCGTCCATCGGTATGGCAAAATTATACGTCTCGTTTGAAAACGGGAGTCCTGAACAGGTGATTGAATTTGATCCCTCCCAGGCTCCGTTTCACCATGACGGGGAACCGGGTTCCATCCTCGACATCTTACTTGGCCATGGCGTTGAGCTCGAACACGCTTGCGGCGGCAATTGTGCCTGTACGACCTGCCACGTGATTGTCACCCAGGGCATGGTGCATTTGACCGAGAACGAAGAGGAAGAAGACGATATGCTCGACAAGGCCCCTGGTTTGGTGTCAACGTCGCGGCTGGGTTGTCAAGCGGTTATGGCTGAAGGGGAAGTGAAAATCCGTATTCCTCGCTACACCATTAACCAACAGGTCTAGATGGAGAGCAACTGCGCGCATGTCTTCCTCGCCGACCTTTACCGCAGCTATCGAAAAGATTGTTGAACGAACTCCGGAGACCCGCTCTTTTTTTCTCCGGGTGGCGAATGGCCGGAAGCTCTCTTTTGTGCCGGGCCAATTCCTCTCGTTTTTGCTCCCGATAGGTGGACAGACGCTTACCCGGGCATACACGATTGCCTCCTTGCCCGAAGAAGAGGAATGTTTTGAGATTTGTTTGAATCAGGTTGATGGTGGTCCTGGTTCCTCATATCTCTTTAGCCTGCAAGAAGGCGCTGTCCTGTGCTTTAGCGGCCCGTGGGGAAGCTTTGTCCTCGACCAGCTACTGGACACCGAATACATTTTTATTGCCGACCGAGTTGGTGTCGTGCCTTTTCGTCCTATGATTGCCCGCCTCCTGACTGCGAGCGGACATCACACCGCCCGGTTGCTGTATGCTGCGCCACAGGCAGGGGACTTGCTGTACGCTGCCGAGTGGCAAAGGTGGGAGGGCCAGTGCGCTCATTTTTCCTTTCAACCGTTGACCGATCAGTGTGAGCCGGAGAAATATTCAATAGAGAAGGTACTTTTACCCTATATTGAACAGCATTTTGTGAAAGAGGCGAGACAGCCTAGCCGGCAGTTTTATATCTGCGGGATAGGGAGGCCCGTTCTGTTATTGAGAGACCTCCTGCGTGGAGCCGGATACGAGCGTCAGGCGGTGAAATATGAAAAATGGTAGCGCTATAATGTTGGACAACCGTCAGAAAAGGATCTGTCCGGTGCTTCTTCCACAGCGGAACGGTTGACAAGTTGGACTTTAGAACTCTATCATCAGGTCAATCAATGAGTGAGAGATTTCCTGCATAACAGCTTTTTATAAGGAGAAACCGATGGCATACACTGAGCGAGTCATAGAGCATTACGAGCGGCCGCGGAACGTGGGGAGTTTTGAGGCCGAGGAAATGAATGTGGGCACCGGCGTGGTGGGCGCCCCGGAGTGCGGGGACGTGATGAAGTTACAGCTCAAGATCAACCCGCAGACCGAAGTGATTGAAGATGCGAAGTTCAAGACCTTTGGGTGTGGGTCGGCCATTGCGTCGTCGAGTTATGTGACGGAGTTGGTGAAGGGCAAGACGGTGGCCGAGGCGGGGGAGATCAAGAACACCCAGATCGTAGAGGAGTTGGCGTTACCGCCGGTGAAGATTCACTGTTCGGTCTTAGCGGAGGATGCGATCAAGGCGGCGGTAGCGGACTGGCGGGGACAGGGCTCAACCAAGAAGGATGCCGCCTAGATAAGGGCGCAACGCGAGCGGGACCGAGACGGGGAAGATATGGAAAACAACGCCACGCAAGTAACGGCCACACGGCTACAGGGCGGAGAAGAAGCCTTGCTGGGTGATGCGGTCGTTCTGACCCAATTGGATAAAGCCATTGGCTGGGCCCGGAAGTATTCGATTTTTCCTTACCCATTTGCAACCGCGTGCTGTGCCATGGAATATATGGCGCTGTCTATGACGCCGTATGACATCGACCGTTTTGGGGCCTTACTGCCCCGATTTAGCCCCAGACAAGCTGATTTGCTGATGGTGATTGGAACGGTGACGTGTCGCCAGGCTCCCATCCTGAAACGTGTATACGAGCAAATGGCAGAGCCGAACTGGGTGATGGCTTTTGGGGCTTGTGCTTCAACCGGCGGGTTTTATGATAACTACACCACCGTCGCTGGTATCGACCATATTGTCCCTGTTGACGTCTATGTGCCTGGCTGTCCACCCCGTCCTGAGAATGTTTTAGATGCCCTTATGGCATTGCAGCGCAAAATTCAAAGCCAAAAGCAAAAATTCCGTGGAGCTGAGTTGTAGGGAGCAGAAACGCACGTCAATGGGCCTCAACCAAGGCACGCAAAAGTGAGGCTATGAGTATCGGAGCATCCTCAAAATCAACCGAGCGTAGCTCTCTGATGAACATCGGAAGGCGGGTAGACTACGCGGTTCGGGCGTTGACGTATCTTGCTGCTCAGCCTCAGGATAGGGTTGTTCCAAGGCGAGAGATCCAGACAAAACAAGATATTCCCGCGCACTTCCTGTCGAAGATTATGAAACAGCTTGCGACTGGGGGATTGGTTGAGTCCCATATGGGGGCGCGTGGCGGGTTTACGCTCAAGAAGCCTGCGTCTGATATCAGCTTGCGGGCGGTGTATGAGTGTTTAGAAGGGCGGCTATTGCTGATGGAATGTCTCGACGAGGACGGGAATGCCTGCTGCTATCATCCGGTGTGTAATCAGATCTCTGTATGGGGGGAGGCTCAACGCTTGTTGGGATCGTATCTGGCTAATGTCTCCATCGGACAGATTGCACACAGGGTGGGGTTGCGAGAGGAGCTTGCCCATCGTGGGCAGGGAGAGTATACAGAATCTGCTCGTCACCACAGTGCTGAGCCACCGCTCTGAAGGTGGATCACTGTCCAAATGGGAGAATGGAGGCTGGGAGAGCCCTGTTGAATAGAAGGAGCTTGTACGGTGCTGTTTAATCTCGGGAATGTTCTCGTCTTTTCCATCCTTGCCATTGCGTTCTGTGCCGTGCACCTCGCGCTGGGAAAGCTCCTGCGTCCGCACAATCCAGAGGCAAAGAAGCTGACCACGTATGAGTGCGGAGAGCCACCGACCGGGGGTGCCTGGATCAATTTCAATATTCGTTTCTACCTGATCGCCCTCGTGTTTGTGATATTCGAAATCGAGGTTGCCTTTATTTTTCCGGTTGCCGTGGCCTTTCGCGACTGGTTGCTCAATGGGCAAGGGCTCTTTGCCCTCACTGAAATCCTGATCTTTCTGGGCATTCTTGTTGTGGGGCTGGTCTATGTCTGGGCCAAGCGTGACCTTGAATGGCTCAAGCGACTCCAACCAACCGCCGCCGAAGCTCAGACCTCCGCGAAAGAATCCGAATTGCCGAAAGCCGCCTGAGGAGGAAGCATGTCCCTGATCAATAGTATTCCAGAGATGGTGATCACAACCAAGCTTGATGAGGTGCTCAATTGGACCCGGAAATCATCGGTGTGGTATATGCTCTTCGGCCTTGCGTGCTGTGCGATTGAGCTCATGCAAACCGGCGGTCCCCGAGCGGACTTGGAGCGTTTCGGGGCGGCCCCACGGGCGACCCCGCGTCAGTCCGATATGATGATTATTGCTGGGACGCTCACATTGAAGATGGCACTCCGGACTAAAGTCCTTTACGATCAAATGCCCGACCCTAAATATGTGATTTCTATGGGGAGTTGTTCAAATTGCGGAGGGCTGTTTCAGTTAGCGTACTCGGTCTGCGATGGTGTCGATAAGGTGATTCCCGTTGATGTATACGTTCCCGGCTGTCCGCCCCGTCCTGAAGCCCTGACAGAGGGCTTGCTCAAACTCCAAGAAAAGATGATGCAGGAGCGCTGGTTGGTGAAGGGCTCCTCTGCGCAAGCCGCGGCATAAAGAATATTGACGACAAGCGGCGCATCAGGAAGGGCACGGTAGTGTGTGAACTATGAGTCCCACCGAGATACACCAAAGATTACAAGACCAGCACAACGACGCCATTACAGCTTTTGAGGCTGACGCCCTTGATCCCTTTATCCTTGTCAAGTCAGACGCTATCGTGGAGATGTGTCAATTTCTTCACGACGACCCGGATTTGGCCTTTGACTGTCTAACGAATATGTCCGGTGTTGACTTCTTAAAAGAGGACTACATCCAAGTGGTTCTCCACCTGTACTCCTATACCCATCGACATGCGATAGTGGTCAAGGTGAATGTATCGCGCGAAGAGCCGAGCATGCCTTCTGTGGAAGCGGTCTGGAAAGCCGCCAATTGGTTGGAACGCGAGATCTATGACTTGCTTGGCGTCGTCTTTACCGGACATTCGGACTTGCGGCGTTTATTAATGCCGGAAGACTGGGTCGGGCATCCGCTCCGCAAGGATTTTGTCGAGCCTGAAGAGTACCATGGCATCAGTACGCGTCGAGAGAGCTTGCTGAAATAAATTCACGCTCGTGTTCCAACCCACCTTCGTCTTTTCTATCGCCCCTTGTATGCAAACCCAAAGCGGGAGGCATCTATGAGTCTGGCAGGGTATGAGTTTGAAGTCCAACGTGATGATGGTCTGGCAACAGAAGAGATGACCCTGAATATGGGTCCCCAACACCCAAGTACGCATGGGGTGTTGCGTTTCGTGGTCAAGGCTGATGGCGAAATCATGCGGACGGCACTTCCCGACATCGGTTATCTGCATCGCTCCATAGAGAAGATATCCGAGAAGGTCGGTTATCACGGCTTCATGCCCTATACGGATCGCGTCGATTATGTCTCGGCTATGCAGTGTAACCAGGGCTGGGCCATGGTTTGTGAGCGCGCGGCCGGGATTGAGGTTCCTCGGCGGGGAGAGTTTTGTCGAATTATTGCTTGCGAATTAGGCCGGATCGCCAGTCACCTGCTCTCGGTTGGGACCATGGTCATGGATATTGGCGGGATGACCCCATTTACGCATGCGATTCGGGAGCGGGAGAAGGTGAATAACCTGCTTGAAGATCTGTGCGGTGCGCGGTTGACCTTTAACTATATGCGTATTGGTGGCGTCGCTTGGGATTTGCCGCCGGGCTATGCCGAACAAGTGACGGCCTTCCTGGATCAATTTGAACCCCTCATTGACGAATACAACGACCTGATTTCCTATAATAAGATCTATGTCGAACGCTTGGCCAATGTTGCTGCGGTCAGCAAAGAAGAGGCGATTAACTACAACTTGGTCGGACCCAATCTGCGCGGCTGTGGTTTTCAGTATGATGTGCGCCGGGATGAGCCTTATTCGATTTACCCGGAATTAGACTTTGAAGTGCCTGTCGGGACCGGCGAAGTCGGCACCCTGGGCGATTGCTTTGACCGTTATATGGTGCGGATTAAAGAACTAAAAGAATCCTGCAAAATCGTCCGTCAATGTCTGGATATGATTCCTGACGGGCCGGTCCTGGCAAGAGTGGCCAAGAAGCTCAAACCGCCGGTTGGCGACGCGCATGTCCGTGTCGAAGCCTCTCGGGGGGATATGGGCTGGTATGTGGTCAGTGACGGGAGTGAGTTTCCCTATCGAACAAAAATTAGAACTGGCTCATTCTCAGCGATGAGCATAGTGGACAAACTCAGTCGCGGGATTATGATTGCCGACTTGATTGCGTTGATTGCCAGCCTTGATGTGGTGGCTCCTGAAGTTGACCGGTAACGGGAAATACGGTACGAGTGCGGCGCTATGCAGAGCTTTATTGACGGTTTAATTGCCAGCGGCGTGTTCGGTGGGCTCCCGGCGGAGGCAGTCTATCCCGCTATGATGTTTCTGTTTGCCGCTATCGTTGTCTTTGGCTTTGTTTTACCCCTGGTGACGATCACCATTTGGCTTGAGCGGCGGGTCTGGTCGCGCATTCAGTCACGGGTTGGGCCGAATCGGGTTGGACCTCAAGGTGTTCTGCAAGGGCTGGCTGATGGGGTGAAAAATATCCTGAAGGAAGATGTGGTCCCTGATGCCGCGGACCGTCCGCTGTTTGTGTTTGCGCCCTATCTGCTGGTCTGGGGATTTCTGGCGACCTTTGTCGTTATTCCGTTCAGCAGTGCGCTCGTTATTGCCGACCTCAACGTAGGAATTCTCTACATCGTGGCAATCGTTGCACTTTCCGCCGTTGGTGTCCTGATGGCGGGTTGGGCATCGAATAATAAATGGTCTCTGCTGGGAGGCATTCGATCCGCCGCCCAAGTCGTGAGTTATGAGATTCCCGCTGGACTGGCCTTGCTGCCCGTCGTGTTGCTGACCGGAACGTTGAGTACCCAAGGCATTATTCAAGCGCAAGGCTGGGCACCTTGGGACTGGTTCCTCTTCCATAGTCCGTTTACGTTCATTGCCGCCTTTGCTTTCTACATTTCCGCCCTGGCGGAAACCAACCGAACGCCTTTTGACATTCCAGAGGCGGAATCGGAATTGGTGGCTGGCTTTGCGACCGAGTACAGCGGCTTCCGGTTTGCACTCTTCTTTTTGGCAGAATGGGGCAGCTTATACGTGACGGGTGCCATTATGGCCGTCTTATTTTTAGGTGGCTGGCAGATCCCGACCGGCTGGACAAATAACACAGTGGTGTTGAATATTGCGCAACTCACGGTCTTTTTCCTCAAGGCGTATTTCTGGGTTTTCTTGGCCATGTGGATACGTGCCACCCTGCCTCGTATCCGGGTGGATCAGATGATGTCGTTGTGTTGGAAGTATTTGGTGCCGCTTGGATTTGTGAATTTGGTTGGGACAGCGGTCTGGATGGTGATTTGGCCCGAGGGGAATGCGTTCGTACCATATCTCATGGTTGTCGGTACGCTGGCTCTTATTGTCATTTTCTTTCGACGTGTCCTATACCATTTACGTCGGGCTAAGCCGGAACTCTATTTTAATCCAGCAATCTAAAGTGATTACTAGGGGAACGCTCTATGGCGAGTAGTATGGGCCGATATCTGAAGCACGCGAAAGATGCGGTTGCCACGATTTTTGAAGGAATGAGTGTCACCATGTCTCACTTCGTCCGTAAGCCATATACTATTCAGTACCCTGACCGGACGGCGGTCCGCGTTCAAGATACGCTGCCCCTGCGCTATCGCGGCATTCTTGAGGTTGACTTGGAGATTTGCACTGGCTGTTTGGCGTGCGAGCGGGCGTGTCCGATTGACTGTATTGTGATTGACGCGCCAAAGGACAAAGTGACTCGGGCGATGCTCCTCAGTCGTTTTGATATCGACATCGCCAAATGTATGTACTGCGGCCTGTGTAGCGAGGTCTGTCCCACCGGATCGATCCATCATACGACCGAGTTTGAAGGGGCGGACTACTCACTGGAGAGCATGATCCGTCGTTTCGTGAAGGACCCCGTATTGGCGTATAAGGCGAAGAAGGGGGAGGAGACTGATCCGTTGATTGCGCCGATCTTGGACCGTGGCATGGAATTTCTTGCAGAATGGGCGGAGCCCATTGATATGAAGAAATATAAAAAAGAGCAAGAAGAGGCCGCCCCATAAGTTGCGGATGAGGAGATATCGCCATGCCTTTGGAAGCGTTGGTTTTCTATCTGCTAGCCGCTTTGACTATCGGGTCGGCGCTCATCGTCGCGGGCTCTCACAACTTGGTGTATTCCGCCTTTGCGCTGTTGGGAACATTCATGGGGGTCGCCGGCTTGTACGCCCTGTTAGCCGCTGACTTTGTCGCGGTGATTCAGGTCATGCTCTACATCGGTGGCATTCTCGTGCTCATCCTTTTTGCGGTGATGCTCACCCATCGGATCGCCGATGTCGAGGTCTCGAATCGTACGGTCGGACGTATTCCCGCGGCGTTGATTCTTGGCATTGTTGGGACAGTCATGGGAGTCTGTATTGGGGCGGCTGAATGGGTACAGCATGCTGAACCGGTGGTCGAGCCGACGACGTCCGGTATTGGAGAGGCTTTCCTTGGGCCGTATATCTTGCCATTCGAGCTCGCTTCAGTCGTGTTGCTCGTGGCGTTGATTGGAGCGGTTGTCGTATCACGGAAGGAACTGCGTGGGCCCATGGTCGACGGATGATGGCTGAGTCAAGGTTCTGCGCGCGCTCTCGACGGCCTCCCTTGATTTTTTTCATCCTCCCATTTAAGACGGGACAACCTTCCTCACGCTACGAATGATTATGGATGGACTACTGCTCGATATAGGGCTACGGCACTTCCTGTTTGTCAGTCTGGCTGTTTTTGTGCTTGGCCTCTATTGTGTCCTAACCCGGAAGAATGCCATCGGAATTCTTTTGGGCGTGGAGCTGATTCTGAACTCCGCAAACATCAACTATATTGCCTTTTCACATTTTTCTTCCGGCAATTACGATGGCCAGGTGTTTGCGATTTTCGTGATTATGCTCGCCGCTGCCGAAGCGGTGATTGGTTTGGCCATTGTGCTCGGGATCTATCAGAATTTTTCGTCGATCGACATCGAAGCCGTCGATAGCTTGCAAGGCTAGTCTATGGATCACCCGCTTCTCGTCTCCTACCTGCGCTGGATCGTTCTCTTTCCCCTGCTCGGTGCCGTTATTAATGGTGTTTTCGGGGCGAAGATCCAGGAGCGTTTTGGGAAGAACGGGATCAGCGTCGTTGCCTGCACGGCTGTCGGTCTGGCCTTTATCTTTGCGCTACGGGCCTTTTTTCAGCTCACCAGTCTGGTGCCTGAAGAACGCTACCTGCTCGATACGCTCCTGCGTTGGATACACATCGGTTCTCTTCAGGTCGATATTGCTTTCGCTGTCGATCCACTATCCGCCATGATGATCCTGATCGTCACCGGTATTGGCGGTCTGATTCACCTGTATTCAATCGGCTATATGCATGATGATGAAGCGTACTGGCGCTTTTTCGCCTATCTCAATCTTTTTACCGCGGCGATGCTGACCTTGGTTCTAGCCGATAATCTCGTGTTGATGTTTGTAGGCTGGGAAGGCGTCGGGCTGTGCTCATATGGACTGATTGGATTCTGGTATAAGGAACAGGCGAACACCACTGCTGGAAACAAGGCTTTTATCGTCAACCGGATTGGTGACGCAGGCTTTACGCTGGGTATTTTTATTATTTTCTGGAGTCTCTTTGAAGCGGGACACGGCACGACCGCGGTCTTTCGTGACCTGGGTCAGCTGGTGCATCACCTGGAAGGGCAAATGGTCTGGGGCGTCCCGGCGGCGACGCTCGCGGCGCTGTGTCTTTTTGTCGGAGCGACTGGGAAGTCCGCCCAGATTCCACTCTATGTGTGGTTGCCGGATGCAATGGCCGGACCGACTCCGGTGAGCGCGCTGATCCATGCTGCGACCATGGTGACCGCCGGCGTGTATATGATGGCTCGGATGCACTTTCTCTTTTCCATGTCGCCGGTGGCGCTCGGCGTGGTGGCGACGGTCGGAGCCTTAACCGCGCTCGTTGCGGCGACCATTGGCCTCGCCCAGTTTGATATTAAGAAAGTGCTCGCATATTCAACAGTCAGTCAGCTCGGCTATATGGTGCTGGGTGTCGGTGTTGGGGCGTATGGCGCTGCCGTTTTCCATCTGATGACACATGCCTTTTTTAAGGCCTGCCTGTTTCTGGGCTCGGGAAGCGTCATCCATGCCATGGGCGATGAGCAGGACATGCGTAAGATGGGTGGGCTCAGAGAGAAAATGCCACTCACCTTTTGGACCTTTTTGATCTCAACGATTGCGATTGCCGGCATCCCGCCTCTGGCCGGATTTTTCTCAAAGGACGAAATTCTCTGGCTGACGTTTTCCGGGGGGCATCCGTTCCTGTGGTTGATCGGGTTTGCGGCTGCCGGGATGACCGCGTTTTATATGTTTCGTCAGGTCTTCATGGTGTTTTTTGGAGAGAATCGTGCCGATGAGCACACCAAAGAGCATTTGCACGAATCCCCTCCAGTGATGACCTACCCCTTAATTGTTCTTGCCGTGGGTGCGCTCTTTGCCGGTTTTCTTGGGGTACCCCCCGCCCTTGGCGGGAGTAATATCCTGGAGCACTGGTTCGAGCCTGTCTTTGCCGGTGGTCATGGCGGTGGCCACGCTGCCCATCACCATGTTGAGGTGATCGAGTATGTCCTGATGGCAGCTTCCGTTGGCATTGCGGCAGTCGGCATATTCCTCGCGTATCTGATTTACTATCGGCAGTCCCTGTCAGCCGACACGTTTACTGCGGTCGGAGGCGGTGTGCCGTATCAGGCCGTGTTCAACAAATACTATGTTGACGAACTCTACCATGCGACCGCCGTCCGAGGGACCCTGGTGGTCAGCTGGTTATGCTCCGCCTTTGATCGGAATGTCATCGACTTTATTGTGAATGGCATTGCCAAAGTGACCGGCGTGGTAGGCTGGGCGGTTGGTCGATTTGACCACTACGTCATTGATGGGCTGGTAAACGGACTGGCCGATGTCACCTTTGGTATTGGCAATCGGTTGCGCCAGATCCAGACCGGCAACCTCAGTATTTATCTGTATGTCATTGTTGGTGCGATTGCCGTCTCCCAATTCTTACCGCGCGTAGGGGCGGACATATTAGTCCCTGTCGTTATCGCGTTTCTCTCTCTGGTGATCGTGGTCGGAATAGCGCTGTGGCTCTCCACCAGACGAATCCAGTGGCGTCTGATGTTTACAAAAGAGGGAGTCTCGGAGCTCCGGTGAACCAGACCTTTTATCAAGCCCATTGTGTGGATGTGCGGTAAGGAGCCGTTATGGAGTCCTCTATTCTCACCTTAATGATTTTCTTTCCTCTGGCCGGCATGGTCACCGTCTTCTGCCTGCCGAGTCAAGCAAAAGATCTCATTCGATGGACTGCTTTTGCTTTTACCCTGCCGGCCTTCTTTTTGGGAATCTGGCTCTATCAGAACTTTGATACCACGACCACAGCGCTTCAGTTTGTTGTGAATGTCCCGTGGATTGAATCATTTAATATCCGATACTTTGTTGGAGTCGATGGAGTCAGCATATCCATGATCTTGCTGACCGCCGTTCTGTGTCCTATCTGCATTCTCGCTTCGTGGAATATTGAGCGGGCCGAGAAGGGCTATTTCGCCCTGTTCCTGCTGTTGGATACGGCCATGACGGGTGTTTTTTGCGCCATGGACTTCTTCTTGTTTTTCATATTCTGGGAGTTGATGCTGCTGCCGATGTATTTCCTGATTGGCATATGGGGTGGGCCGCGGCGTGAATATGCGGCAATTAAATTTTTTCTGTATACCATGCTCGGCAGTGCGCTGATGTTGGTCTGTATGCTGGTCTTCTACTTTCAAGCCGGGGCTGTCGAAGGTGTCGGCTACACTTTTGATTTGACCCAGCTCCCCGCCGTGGCGCAGCACTTTCAGGCCGAGCCGCTCCTGTTTGGCTTCTCCTTGCCAGAAATCATGTGGCTCGCGCTCTTTATTAACTTTGCCGTGAAAATTCCGGCCTTCCCCTTACACACCTGGCTGCCTGACGCCCACGTCGAAGCGCCAACCGCGATTTCCGTTATTCTGGCAGGGGTGCTGCTGAAAATGGGAACGTATGGGATTTTACGAGTCAATTATCCTCTTCTCCCGGCAGAAACCTTCTTTTTTGCGCCGTACTGTCTGGCCGCCTTAGGCGCCTGGAATATCGTCTATGGGGCCTTCTGTGCCTTATCCCAGTGTTTTACCGAGCCCAAGGATCTGAAAAAACTGGTGGCCTATTCCAGCATCAGTCACATGGGCTATGTCATGTTAGGGATGGCCTCGTTTACCCCACAAGGGATCAACGGTGCGGTCTTACAGATGTTTAATCACGGCACGATTACCGCCATGCTCTTCCTCATTGTCGGGGTGATCTACGACCGGGCCCACCATCGGCGCATTGACGGGTTTGGCGGCTTGGCTACTGTGATGCCGGTCTATACCGGAGTGATGGGTCTCGCTTTTTTTGCCGCCATGGGATTGCCTGGTCTGTCGGCCTTTATTTCTGAGGTTCTGTGTCTCCTCGGCGCATGGCACACGCATAAAATTCCGACCCTGCTCGGCGCGCTGACCGTCATTATCACGGCGAGCTACCTGCTCTGGACGATCCAGCAGATGTTTCTTGGAAAACCACGTGAGGAGTACGCCGACATGCACCTCTCAGAAATCAATACGCGAGAGCTGTGTATGTTGGTCCCGCTCGGGGCTATTGTTGTGATCCTGGGATTTTATCCGCACGCCGTTCTGGACCTGCTCGACGTCTCGCTCCAGGGGCTCAACGAGGTCGTGCTGTCTGCCAGCACGAATAGTCCTGATACCGCGGCAGTTGCGCTGCGCTAGTGTGTCGAACGAGAGAGAAAGCATGCCATGAACCTCGGCAGTATTGAAAGCCTGGCATATCTCTACCCTGAAGGGATTCTCCTTCTCTCCATTCTGGCGATTTTTCTTGTAGACCTATGTGTGGAGGATAAGGAGCGGCTCGGCAATATTGCCCTGGTCGGAGCCGCTCTGGCCCTGGTTTTTACTTCGGGCCTGTCCTTTTTTGGCGTCCGTTTTATCGAAGGATTACAAGGAGTTGGGGAAGGGTGGCTGTTTCATCGCATGATTGCGCTGGATAGTTTTGCCATTTTTTTTAAGGTGATTCTTTCCTTATCCCTAGTCGGAGTCGTCTGGATGTCCCTTGGCTCGCGGGAGATTAACGGCCCGAATCAGGGTGAATACTATGGCATTTTACTGGCGAGCGGACTCGGTATGTTTTTCATGGCCTCGGCAACGAATCTGCTCCTGGCCTATCTATCTTTAGAGTTCGTCAGTCTGACATCCTATGTGCTTACGGGATATTTGACGCGCAATCGAAGATCTGGAGAAGCCGCGCTGAAATATCTCATTTACGGTGGTGTGGCCTCGGGGACCATGATCTATGGCATGAGCTGGATCTTTGGTTTGACCGGAAGCCTGGACTATGCAGAGATTAACGCTGCTCTGCTACAAAACGCTCCGGATCAACTCACATTATTTATCGCCCTTGTCCTTATGCTGGCCGGGTTCGGCTATAAAATTGCCGCGGTTCCTTTCCATATGTGGGCTCCCGATGTCTACCACGGGGCACCCATTCCTGTGACGGCCTTTCTTTCGGTCGGCTCAAAGGCGGCGGGCTTCGCCCTCCTGATGAGATTTTTCTATCCAGCCCTCTCTCAAAGTGGAGACGCCGGCATGTGGCAATTCGTTCCCGGCGTCGAGTGGCCACAGCTTATGCTTATTGTGGCGATGGCGACGATGACGCTGGGGAACCTCGCCGCCCTCAACCAGCAGAATGTGAAGCGTCTCTTAGCCTATTCCAGCATCGCTCACGCCGGCTACATCCTCATGGGCTTTGTTGTGCTCAGCGACGAAGGGCTGCGGGCGATGCTGTTCTACATCGTCGTCTATTATTTGATGAATCTCGGGGCGTTCATCGTCGTCATGGTTGTAGCGAATAATACTGGTCGCGAAGACCTGGACGGCTTTCGTGGGCTCGCCTGGAGAGGGGGTGCGTTGCCTGCGGCAGCAATGGCAATTTTCCTCTTTTCTCTCACAGGTCTTCCTCCGCTCGCTGGCTTTATTGGCAAATTCTATCTCTTTGCGGCGGTGGTGAAGGGCCAATTCTATTGGCTTGCCGTGGTTGGGATATTGAACAGTGTCGTGTCCCTCTACTATTATGCCCGCATTGTAAAGACGATGTTCCTAGATGAGCCATCTGATTTGGAAGGGGAGGTCGCTCTCGATCCACACAATGGCTCCTTATTGGCAATCTTGAGTGTGGCGACTGTTGTCCTCGGGGTGTATTGGGCACCCGTTTTCGATTTTGCCGACCGTTCGACACGTTTTTTCTTGGGCAGCTAACGAACGAGGCTGCGTTGAAGCGGGAACAGGACTCGATTTGTCCGGCGTTTGACGGCATGTTAGGGTGGGGGAAGCGAGAACGTCGCAATCTCCACGTTGAACGGGAACTGAACCATGTCGGGGCGTAGCGCAGCCTGGTAGCGCACCTGCCTTGGGAGCAGGGGGTCGGCCGTTCAAATCGGCTCGCCCCGATACGATGTCATAGTCAGGAGGAAAAGCCCGATGCTCCTGACACGTGAGGCCTTGCGGGCGCCAGTAGCTCAGCTGGATAGAGCAACGGCCTTCTAAGCCGTGGGTCGGGGGTTCGAATCCCTTCTGGCGCATAGGGTGGGTGTAGCTCAGTTGGTAGAGCACTGGGTTGTGGTCCCAGGAGTCGAGGGTTCAAGTCCCTTCACCCACCTGTTCTTTTCACTCCAGAGCGTAATATTCCCCTGAATCAGTGCGGTCATGGCTCCGGTTGCCATCACTAGGAATAGTGGTTATGGTGCCCGTGGGCCGCTAGCTCAGTTGGCAGAGCAGCTGACTCTTAATCAGCGGGTCCGGAGTTCGAATCTCCGGCGGCCCATCACCCTTGGTGAGGACATATGCGAGAGTGGCGAAATTGGCAGACGCGCTAGACTTAGGATCTAGTCCGCTTGAAGCGGATGGGGGTTCAAGTCCCCCCTCTCGCATGCGCGTCTTATCCGGGTGGTAGGAAGAGATCCGTAGTAGGTTATTGTTGTATGAAGATTTCGATTGAGAGGTTGAGTTCGGTCCAGAAAAAAATTGCTTTCGAGATTCCTGCGGATCAAGTCCAAGCTGGACTGGAGAAGGCGTATCGAACCTATCAAAACCGCGTTCGACTGAAAGGCTTTCGGGCTGGGCGAGTGCCAAGGCGGGTGCTCGAACGTCGCTTTGGAGAAGAGATTGCTGCAGAAGTAAGTTCCTCTCTGGTTGAAGAGTCTCTTGCCAAAGCCATAGAGGAGCACGAACTTGCCATTGTGACAAAGCCGCAGATTGTGGCCGAGCGCTTGGTCGCGGGAAATCCTTTCTGTTATTCAGCGACGGTTGAGACGAAGCCTGAGGTCAAGAACGTGGATTACGAGGGGATAGCGGTTGACAAAGTGATTTCGTCAGTAGCGGAGAGGGAGGTTGATGAGTCCTTAGCTCGACTTGCCGAATCTTTTTCTCAGCTTCATCCCGTAACGGAGCGAGATCGGGCTGAGTCGGGAGATGTTGTTACCCTGGACTACCGTGCCGTACAACAGGGGCGAGCCATTCCGGGGCTCGAAGGAAAGGGGCGATTGGTTGAGTTGGGCAAAGAGTCTTTCCTGCCTGGGTTTCAAGAGCAACTCATTGGCATCAAGAAAGGACAGACTATTGAATTTTCGCTGCCATTGCCCCAGGGACCTCAAGAGACAGAATCCGATCAGCAGGAGGCTAGGCCTACCGCTACCTTTCGCGCCACCATACACGATATTGCTCAAAAGGAAGTGCCTCTTTTGGACGATGAGTTTGCAAAAGATCACGGAGAGTGTGATACCCTCGAAGAGTTGCGCGCCAGGGTTCGGGAGAATATGGAACAGATGGCGGAGCGGACAGCCGAAGGGCAGATGCATGACGCCGTGCTGAGCCAAATACTCGACAAAAATCCTTTTGAGGTCCCGCCTGGCCTCATTCGTGAACAAGCGCAACAGTTGTTCGTTGAGTCGGGCATGCAGGGACAGAGCAATGTTAGCTTTGATGACCCGACTATTCCTGAGGCTATACGCGAGGATTTTTCCCAGCGGGCAAAGCGACAGATTGAGACGACACTGCTCCTTGATGCACTGGTAGAGCAACTCGGCATTACAAGTACGGAGGAAGAGGTTGATCTGAAGATTGAAAATTTCGGAGCGACGAGTGTCGAACAGCGACAGCAGATTGATACATTCTACGCTGATCCGAGTAATCGCCAGATGCTGCAAGGGCGGCTGTGCAGAGAAAAGGCACTTCAGGCGGTTGTGGGAAAGGCCCATGTTCGAGTGGTCCAAGAAGACGTTGCTGGTGCCGAGGAAAACGACTAATATATACCCTTGGTGAAGAACCTTTTCGCTCCCCGTGTGATTGGGCTGAAAGATGAAAGCTTCTCTCTGCGACACTATGGATCTGGTGGCTATCTAGTACGGACTGGTAAGTGAATATGGATACTGTTTTTTCTTCCGAGCGGAGGGACACCACGCTAACCCGGAGCACATATCCCTATACCGTGCGGTTTGAAAACGATCCAAGGAGTAGCTATGCCCAGAAATGGCGATGATCGTCCCGGAAATTTGGTTTGCTCTTTTTGTGGCAAGAGTCAGGACGAGGTTCGTAAACTGATTGCGGGCCCTACGGTCTATATCTGTGACGAATGTATCGATCTGTGTAATGACATTATCGCAGAGGAGTGTGACCAGGAAGACTCGCTGGCGGCATCCTCAACCGTCCCAAAACCGGCAGAGATAAAGCGTGTTTTGGATCAATACGTCATTGGACAGGAGCAAGCAAAGAAAATTCTCTCCGTTGCCGTCCACAATCACTACAAACGCGTTGACTCGCAATTAATGACCAGTGAGGTGGAACTCCAAAAGTCTAATATTCTCCTGCTTGGTCCGACGGGGTCGGGGAAAACTCTCCTGGCCCAAACTTTGGCTCGTTTCCTCCAGGTGCCTTTTACGATCGGTGATGCAACAAGTCTGACCGAGGCCGGGTATGTTGGGGAGGATGTCGAGAATATTGTCTTAAGTTTATTGCAAAATGCTGATTATGACGTCGAGAAATGTCAGAAGGGAATCGTCTATATCGATGAAATCGACAAGATCGCCCGAAAAGGTGATAATCCTTCGATTACCCGAGATGTTTCCGGTGAGGGTGTCCAACAAGCGTTGCTCAAGATTATTGAAGGGACCGTTGCGAGTGTACCCCCAAAAGGAGGCCGGAAACACCCGCAGCAAGAGTTCGTCCAGGTTGATACGACGAATATCCTCTTTATCTGCGGCGGCGCGTTTGTCGGTCTGGAAGATGTTATTCAACGACGGATTGGGGGGAAGAGTCTTGGGTTTGGGGCAGATGTCCGAAGCACCAACCTGAAGGGGAGCAGTCTGCTCACAGAAGTACAACCGGAAGACCTCCTGAAATTTGGCATGATACCGGAATTTATCGGTCGGCTTCCCGTTTTAGCGACCCTCAAGGAACTGGACGATCAGGCGTTAGTCCGCATTTTGCGTGAGCCAAAAAATGCGCTCGTTCGTCAATACCAAAAGCTCTTTGAATTGGAGAATGTTCACCTGCGCTTTACGGAAGGCGCGCTAACTGCGATCGCTCGTGAGGCATTAGCCAGAAAAACCGGGGCTCGCGGGCTGCGTGCTATTATGGAAAACATCATGCTGGATATCATGTACGATATCCCCTCACAGCCGAATATCAAAGAAGTCCTTATTTCCGAAGAAGTGGTGTCACGCAATGTGCAGCCTATTGTGATGTACCAAAAGGCAACGGCCGAGAGTGCCTGACAACCCGATTCGGAAAACAGCGGCATGTTGTTCCAGAAAGACCAATAAAGAGAGATCGGAAAAAGGAGGGGCCGTGCGTCTACCGCTTTTACCGTTACGAAATATTATTGTTTTTCCTCACATGGTCGTTCCCCTCTTTGTGGGGCGGCAAAAGTCGATTAAGGCATTCGAAGAATCGGTTGCCGGCGATAAACTGATTTTTCTTGCAACGCAGCGTGATGCGAAAGTCAACGATCCGATTGCTAATGACATTTATTCCATGGGTACCATTGGGCATGTTGTGCAACTCCTCCGGTTGCCAGACGGGACCGTGAAGGTGCTGGTTGAGGGGAAACAGCGCGGACAGGTTGTCCAATACGTGGAGCAGAATGACTTCTTCTGGGCTGACGTGGAAGAGGTTGAAGAGACGTCACAACGACAAGCCGAAATCGATGCGTTGGTGAAAAGCGTGAATACGGCATTTGAGAACTATGTGCGTCTGAATAAGAAGATTCCCCCAGAGATGATTATGTCGGTCTCGGCGCTTGATGATCCGTCTCGACTCGCCGATACTATTATTGCTCACCTTGGTATTAAACTGGAGGATAAACAGACCCTGCTCGAAACGATCGATCCCGCTGACCGGTTAGAGAAAGTACTGAGCTTCACGCGTTCCGAGATTGAGATACTTGAGGTGGAGCGGAGGATACGCAACCGGGTCAAAAAACAAATGGAAAAGACCCAGAAAGAGTACTATCTCAACGAGCAGATGCGGTCCATTCAAAAAGAACTCGGAGAAAAAGACGAATTCAAGAATGAGTTGCAAGAGCTCGAAGAAAAAATCCGACAAAAGAAATTGTCTCAAGAGGCTCGGGACAAAGTAGAAAAGGAACTCAAGAAGCTGAAGATGATGTCGCCGATGTCTGCCGAGGCGACTGTTGTGCGAAACTATATTGACTGGTTGCTCGTCCTGCCCTGGTATGAATACACGGAAGATAAACTGGATATTCAAGATGCGGAAAAGATTTTAGACGAGGACCACTACGGTCTGGAAAAGGTCAAAGAACGCATCCTGGAATATCTTGCTGTCCAGAGTCTTGTCGGCGAGTTGAAAGGTCCGATTCTCTGTTTTGTCGGTCCTCCGGGGGTGGGGAAAACGTCCTTAGGAAAGTCCATTGCCCGCTCGACGGACCGAGAGTTTGTTCGAGTCTCCCTCGGTGGAGTGCGCGACGAGGCAGAAATCCGGGGACACCGCCGGACCTATATCGGAGCAATGCCTGGGAAAATAATCCAGGGAATGAAAAAAGCAGGATCAGGGAACCCGGTCTTCCTTCTCGATGAGATCGACAAGATGTCAACCGATTTTCGGGGGGATCCGTCTGCCGCGTTGATGGAGGTTCTGGATCCAGAACAGAATACGACCTTCAACGACCATTACCTCGATGTAGATTACGATCTGTCGAAAATTCTTTTTATCTGTACGGCAAATAATCTTGAGCGAATTCCACGTCCCCTCCAGGACCGCATGGAGATTATTAGAATCCCTGGTTACACCGAGTGGGAAAAATTAAATATCGCGAAGCATTTTTTGTTTAAAAAGCAACGTGAGGCCAACGGCCTGACCGAGCAGAATATCACGTGCTCTGACCGGATCCTGTCTACCGTGGTACGCTTCTATACCCGAGAATCTGGAGTCAGAAATCTCGAACGGGAAATCGCGACGTTGTGTCGAAAGGTCGCGGTGGAAGTTGTCAAAAAGGGCAAAGATACGCATGTCCGACTAAATCAGAAACGACTCGAAAAGTATTTGGGGCCTGTCCGATATCGGGTGAGTAAGACAGAGCAGGAAGACAAGATTGGTGTCGTGACTGGCTTGGCCTGGACTGATATGGGAGGTGAATTGCTTGCTACTGAGGTGACCATTGTCCCTGGTAAAGGTAAGTTAACCATTACTGGAAAAATTGGTGATGTGATGCAAGAGTCTGCTCAGGCGGCGATGAGCTATGTACGCTCACGTGCCGATGAGTTAGGGCTCGACAAGGATTTTTACCAGAACATTGATGTGCACATCCACATTCCAGAAGGAGCGATCCCGAAAGACGGTCCATCGGCCGGCGTGACAATGGCAACCTGTCTAGTATCGGCTCTGACAAAGATCCCGGTTCGACATGAAACGGCTATGACCGGAGAAATTACCCTTCGTGGCCGTGTGCTCCCCATTGGTGGTCTCAAGGAGAAGATACTCGCCGCCCATCGTGGAGGGATAACAAGAATAGTCATCCCAATTGAAAACGAAAAAGACCTCCAGGAAGTTCCAGCGAATATCTTGCGAGCCGTCCATGTCGAACCTGTTGACCACCTTGACGCAGTGCTCCGCAATGCGCTCGTCCTTGCCGAGCCTGAGGAGTTCCTAGCAAAGAAAGAGACGGTGGTTGATGAGGATCCTCTCTATTCTTCCGATGCACCTGACCCGACTGAATCAACCGAGATCGTAACCCATTAAGAAACATGAGGGGATTGACTAGGAAAGGGAGCAGTGGTAGAGCTCGGAGCCTCGTTTAGGATAAGGCACGCTCGCTAGCCTCTTTCGTCCTTGTATGTAGGGCGGTTAGCTCAGAGGAAGAGCATCGGCCTTACAAGCCGAGGGCCATCCGTTCAAATCGGATACCGCCCATATGGTGGGGTCGTAGTTCAGCTGGTTTAGAACGCCGGCCTGTCACGCCGGAGGTCGCGAGTTCGAGTCTCGTCGGCCCCGCCATCCCCCATACCTGTCGATGAAAGTGCTGTGATCTATGAAGAAAGAAACGCAAACATTACCCCAGGAACAAGCGCTCCCCGCACGCCCTTGGTATCTGGTCGACGCGAAAGACCAAGTCGTCGGGCGTCTTGCAAGTAACATCGCGAGCGCCTTACGAGGGAAGGGAAATCCAGCCTTTTCTCCCCATACTGACACTGGAGACTTTATTGTCGTCATTAATGCACGCCATGTGAGACTGACGGGGAAGAAGCGTCAAGATAAACAATACTACCGGCATACGGGATACCCGGGCGGTATACGACAGCGGTCTGCGGAACAGCTGCTCAAATCGTCCCCTGAATACATCCTGAAAAAGGCGGTAGCCGGGATGTTGCCGAAGAATGCTCTTGGACGCAAGTTGGTAAAGAAATTAAAAATCTATCCTGACGTATCCCACCCTCACGCCGCCCAGATGTCCATCGCTCAATAAAGAGTGGGGGCCGAGAAAGAGAGAAGGAAGGCGATTTGTATGGCTGAGAATCAATCAGAGTGTTGGGGAACTGGAAAACGAAAAACAGCGATTGCCAGAGTTCGCCTGCTTCCTGGGGAAGGGCGGTATACCGTCAACAAAAAAGCTCTTGACGAATATTTTGGCCGTGAAGCAATCCGGATGATTGCGCGGCAGCCACTCATCGTGACGCAAACGGAAGACCAATACGATGTCAAGGCCAACGTCCAAGGGGGCGGAAACTCTGCCCAAGCTGCTGCTATTCGTCATGGGATTACCCGTGCCCTTCTCAAAGCCAGCCCAGACTTTCGGACCCTCCTGAAAAAAGAAGGATTTATTACCCGCGACTCACGAGAAGTTGAGCGCAAGAAGTATGGCAGGCACAAAGCGCGGAAGCGCCCTCAGTATTCAAAGCGGTAAGCTCTTATAGGCCAATTAGTCGATGCCGAGAAGGAAATAAATACCGACTAAGCTGAGCGTTCCATTAGCGAGCCAAGCAGAAAGGGTCGGGGGCAGGATCCCGCCGTTACCGAGAGAAACGGTGAGGGCGAGAAAGACCCAGTAGCCAAACCCAACAAGCAGAGCCGCAGCGAGTGCTGTTGGCACGGTCAGTTGCTTCGCGCCCGGTATCGCAAGTGCTGCCCCTAATAGTGTCATCACAAATGCCGCAAAAGGGATCGCACCCTTGAGCTTGAGGTCTACTTGATATTCTGTCGTATCGAGGCCCTTTTGTTGGAGATCCGCGATATAAGCCCTGAGTGCCTGTGATGAAAACTCTTCGGATTTCATGGCAACAAGGGAGAAGTCTTCTGGTGTTTCCTTGAGTAGAAGAGATGGCGAGAGCGAATGCTGCGTGTCTCCTCGCTCCAGCCTGCTCTCCTGGACTCCTTCAAAATACCATCTTCCGTCTCGCCAAGAGGCTTGAGCAATCTTCGTTAAAAACTGCACCTGAAAATTCTCACTGAGGGTATAAATAGTGAGGCCGGAAAGGACATTCCGGCGTGAATCAAAGTGGTCGATATGGTAGAAGCTATTTGTTCCATGGTACCAGAACCCTCGCGTCTGAAAGAGACCTTTAAAAGCCTTGCCTTTAATCTCCACGGTATTGATATATCGGGACTTGTGAAAGGCGTACGGAACGACATTCTCGTTCCACACCCATCCACCAAGACTTAATACACCGGCAGATACGAGGAGGGGAGCGGCCATCTGCCAGGCACTCACACCACAGGCTTTGAGTGCCTGGAGCTCCTTATGGCGGGAGAGCATCCCGAGGCTCAGCAGCGACCCGGCGAGTGCCGCGGCAGGGACAGCCTGGGTGACAAAGAGGGGTAATTTAAAAAGAAAATAGCTGCCTATAGCGGAGAGGGGTGCTTTGTATTTCACGAAACTGCTAAAGCGATCAAAAAAATCAACCAGTAGTGAGAGTCCGAGAAAGAGAAGAAGGCAGAGTAAAAAGAGACGAATAAATTCTTTGCATAGATAGACTGCGATGAGTCGAGAAGGAAAAGGAAGGCCAGTTTGATCCATAACCCGTGTCGGAATCATTGGACGACAAAAGAGGACAATGAGCGCTTAGAAAAACACGGTGACAACCAAACCAGGAGAGGGAAAAGGGGTTTTTCTTGCGTCACCCGAGAGAAGAGATAGACACCGAGACCGCCTAAGACGACATTCGGTATCCACAGGGCAATGGCAGGAGAGAGCACTCCCCTTTCTCCAAACGTCTCCCCGACAGTAAGCAGCAGATAGTAGAGCAGGATAATGCCGAGGCTTATACCAAATCCGACCGAACGAAAGGCCCAAGTCGTTCGTACACTAAGAGGAAGAGCGATCAGACTAAAGACCACACATGCAAACGGCAGGGCAAGGCGTCGATGGAATTCAACAAGCGCTTTATTATGTTGTGAAGACGCCTCTTGACTCTGAGACAAGCGGTGGAGGAGTTCCGCTATAGTCATATCTTTGGGGCTATGGTTCGGCTCGCTCACGTGAGCGAGCAGTGCAGCAGTATCCAACGTCACATCATAGACAGAGAAATGGGTGGTCTGATGACCCTTTTCTGCCTGTTGCATACTATGCACAGTCCCCTTGTTTAAGCGTAGGGTCAACAGATTTCCTTTAGCACTCGGAACAATGAGGCCATTGTGAGCAAAAATGGTATCTTTTCTATGTGGAGTCCGACTATCAGCGATCATGATCCCTTTGAGAACCGTCCCTGGCGGTTCAATTTCTTCCGCATAGATAACCAGACCTGAAAATTCACTATTGAACGTCTTCTCTCTTAAGCCCGCGGTTGCCCGTGTTCTCGAAACATCATAGAACACACGATCGAGTCCGGCGTTACTCCATGGACGGACAGAGAGCGTGAGGAAAAAAGAGATCCCTAAAAGGACCACTGCCAGCAGAGAAAGCGGTACGGCCATTTGAGAAAGACTCATACCACAACTTTTCAGCGCAATGATTTCTCTATCTGTCGAGAGCCGGCCAAATCCCCACAGAATGGCAAGGAGGAAGGCCATCGGCACTGTCACTTCGAGAAAAGAAGGAAGGACGAAGAACAGCATTTTACTGATATGCAGGATTGATACGCCCCGACTGATGACCAAATCAATGAGTTCCAGGATACGCGCCGTGAACAAAATGCAGGTAAAGATGAGCAAGCTGAGACAGAAGGGCAGAGTAATTTCGAGGAAGATATAGCGTGTCAGAATTTTGCCCATGAAACGAAATCCTAGAAGAAATACGTTGCACTGTAAATCGCGTGTCATATATGGACTCCGCCCTCTCAACGAGTACCTCCGGACACAGCCAGAAACCATTGAGACCATTTATGCTCTCCGATTAAAGAAAACGGAGAGCATCATTCAATATGCTCGACAGCTTCACATACCCATTCAATACCAATCCACAGCTTTCCTTGATGCCCTCACGTACGAGGGGAATCACCAAGGAGTCGCCGCTCGGATGCATCCGTTTCAGTATGCTATCCTGACTGAGCTGATACAGAGCCCAGTAGACTGTATTCTGGTACTCGATGAGATAGTGGACCCTCGGAATCTTGGAGCGCTGCTCAGAACAGCGGAGTCAGCGAAGGTCGGAGGCGTGATATTAACGAAACGACGTTCTGCTCAACTCTCGGCAAGTGTTGAAAAAGCCGCGGCTGGGGCAACAGCATATCTTCCTATATGTCGAGTTGGCAATTTGCAGCATGCCCTCATGACCTTAAAACAAGCAAATTTCTGGCTTGTCGGACTCAATCCGCAGGCAACCGCCACCGTGTATGATCTCGATATGCATGGAAAAGTCGCTCTCGTCCTAGGTGGCGAAGGTAAAGGAATCCGCCCGCTCGTCCAGAATACCTGTGATTACTTAGTATCAATACCGATGGAAGGACAGATTTCCTCCCTGAATGTTTCTGTCGCCGGTGCCATCGTACTCTATGAACGTCTCCGTCAGATTCGTACGTCGTAGTACTATAAAGTCTCATGGCAGAGTCCTTGCTTGTCGTCAGGCTGTTTTTTTGCTATTTATCCGCAAGATATAGAAATTGAAGGAGATTTTCTTTTTCGAGGAAGAAAGAGATTAAGTAATTTTATTGCTATTGACTGCCGGAATGAGCTAGGGTAGGATGAGCCGCTTCCCTGAGATATAACAAGGTTTCGTTTGAAAAGGCTCTGAAATCTACATAATTATTAAGCTACATTATTGAGCTACGGAAAATTATACCCGGTCACGCTGGCGTAGCTCAACGGTAGAGCAACTGATTTGTAATCAGTAGGTTGTAGGTTCAATTCCTATCGCCAGCTTTCATCGGGATGAAAACCATGCGCATGGAGAGGTGCCCGAGCGGCCAAAGGGAGCAGACTGTAAATCTGCCGGCATATGCCTTCGAAGGTTCGAATCCTTCCCTCTCCACTCTAAATAAAGGGAAGACTTTGGGCGGGAATAGCTCAGTTGGCTAGAGCGCGAGCCTTCCAAGCTCGGGGTCGCGGGTTCGAGTCCCGTTTCCCGCTCCAACATTAGGTTATGACGAAGTGAGAAAATTGATCCCAATGCCCAGGTAGCTCAGTAGGTAGAGCACGTCCTTGGTAAGGACGAGGTCGGCGGTTCAAGCCCGCTCCTGGGCTTGTCCCATTTTCACGAAAGAAACGGATTATTAAAAGCTTGACTGTTGGGAAAGTTGAGACAAGTTTCTCACTGTTGAGCGCATTACGCAGAAAGGGAGAGAGATGGCGAAGGAGCGGTTTGAGCGGACGAAGCCGCATATGAATGTGGGGACGATCGGGCATATTGATCATGGGAAGACGACGCTGACGGCGGCGATCACGAAAGTGTTAGCCGCGCGGGCGATGGCCGAGGCGGTGGCGTTTGACGAGATTGACAAAGCGCCGGAGGAGAAAGAGCGGGGGATCACGATCAACACGGCGCACGTGGAATATGAGACCGAGCAGCGGCACTATGCGCACGTGGACTGTCCGGGGCATGCGGACTATATCAAGAACATGATCACCGGGGCGGCGCAGATGGACGGGGCGATATTGGTCGTGGCGGCCTCAGACGGGCCGATGCCGCAGACGCGGGAGCATATTCTACTGGCGCGGCAAGTGGGGGTGCCGGCGATCGTGGTGTTCATGAACAAAGTGGACATGGTGGATGACGAGGAGTTGTTGGACTTAGTCGAGTTAGAGATGCGGGAGTTGTTGTCGAAGTATGACTTTCCGGGCGATGACACGCCCATCATTCGGGGGAGTGCGCTGCGGGCGTTAGAGGGGGAAGCCGACGGGGAGGCGCAAGTGCTGGAGTTGATGGCTGCGGTAGACAGTTTTATTCCCGAGCCGGCGCGGGATGTGGACCAAGAGTTTTTAATGTCGGTCGAAGACGTGTTTACGATTTCGGGGCGGGGGACGGTGGCGACGGGGCGGGTGGAGCGGGGGCGGATCAAGGTGGGAGAAGAGGTGGAGATCGTGGGGATTCGGGAGACACAGAAGACAACCGTGACCGGCGTCGAGATGTTTCGCAAGCTCTTAGACGAAGGGGTGGCGGGGGACAATGTGGGGTGTTTGTTGCGGGGGATCAAGCGGGAAGAGATTGAGCGGGGGCAGGTGTTAGCCAAGCCGGGGAGTATCACGCCGCACACGAAGTATGAGGCCGAGGTGTATGTGTTGACGAAGGATGAGGGGGGGCGGCACACACCGTTTTTCAATGGGTATCGGCCACAGTTTTACTTTCGGACGACAGATGTGACGGGGTCGGTGACATTGCAGGAGGGGACGGAGATGGTGATGCCGGGGGACAACACGCAGATGACGGTGGCGTTACTGACCCCGATTGCGATGGATGAGGGGTTGCGGTTTGCGATTCGGGAGGGCGGCCGCACGGTGGGTGCGGGGGTTGTCACCAAAATCCTGGAGTAAGAGAAGAGAGAAATTATTATGAGAGATCTTGTTGGACTTTCCTGTGAGCGGTGCAAAAACAAAAACTATACCGCAACCAAGAATAAGAAGCTCACTCCCGATAAACTTGTTCGACGGAAATTTTGCCCGATCTGTCGCTCTCATACCTCGCATAAAGAAGTAAAGGTGTGAGAGAGGAGGGTCAGTAGCTCGAATTGGATAGAGCACCGGACTCCAAATCCGGGGGTTGCAGGTTCGAGTCCTGCCTGACCCGTTCCCTTTGGGTAGGTGCGTTTCCTCTAGCGAGATGAGGATAGTACTATATGGGTGCGTTTGAGACAGCGCGGGCATATTGCCAAGAGGCGTGGGCAGAGACCCAGAAGGTCCATTGGCCGAGTCGTAGAGAGGTTCGCTCGGCGACGCTGGTTGTGCTCCTCCTTGTTGCAATCGTTGCACTGTTCTTGTTCTCGGTCGATGCTGTGCTGTCGTGGCTGTTTCGCTCGTTCCTGGGAAATTAACTATCGGCATAAAGGGGCCTGAGGTTATGGGCAAGCAATGGTATATCGTCCATACCTATTCTGGGTACGAACGCAAAGCGAAAGCCGCTTTAGAGGAACGTATTCGGACTCTGGGGAAGCAGGAAGCGTTCGGGGACGTGCTAGTGCCAGAGGAGCAAGTCGTTGAGTTAGTAAAAGGAAAAAAGCGTACATCGGCTCGGAAATTTTTTCCGGGTTACATCCTCGTACAGATGGAGATGAATGATGAGACTTGGCATGTTGTCCGGTCAACGCCCAAAGTGACTGGATTTGTTGGTGGAACAAACGACCCTCAGACTATTCCGTCAGTGTCAGAAGCCGAGGTGTCCGAGATTCACCAGCAAGTTCAAGAGGGGGCCTTGCGGCCTAAGCCAAAAATCTCATTTGCGACAGGAGAGGGTGTGAAAGTTGTTGATGGCCCTTTTCAGGACTTTACTGGCGTTGTTGAGGAAGTGAAGCCGGATAAGGGGAAGTTGCGCGTCTTGATCAGTATATTTGGTCGGGCCACTCCGGTTGAGCTCGATCTTGTCCAAGTTGAAAAAGCATAAGTAATGGTGAGAAGCGATGGCAAAGAAAATAGACACAACGATCAAGCTTCAGATTCCGGCTGGACAAGCGAACCCCAGCCCGCCCGTCGGCCCTGCCCTTGGGCAAAGGGGGGTCAATATCATGGAGTTCTGTAAAGCGTTCAATGCGAAAACGCAGGACCAGCAAGGGTTACTGATTCCCGTTGTGATTACTGTTTATGTAGACCGCTCTTTTTCCTTTATCACCAAGACGCCGCCAGCCTCCACGCTTCTGAAGAAGGCCGCCGGACTGGAAAAAGCCTCTAGTGAGCCGGCGAGGGAGATGAAGGGTTCCGTGACTCAGAAACAGATTGAGGCGATTGCCACGACGAAGATGCCGGATCTGAATGCGAAAGACCTTGAGGGCGCAATGCGCATTATTGCCGGGACGGCGCGCAGCATGGGAATTGAGGTGGTGAACTGATATGGCTCGAAAAAGCAAAAGCTATCATTCTGCTCAGGAGAAGGTCGACCGGACCAAGCGCTACCCCTTAGAGGCAGCACTTGTCCTTGCCAGCGAGACGAAACGCGCCAGGTTCGACGAGAGTGTCGAGCTTGCAGTACGGCTCGGTGTTGACCCGAGGAAGGCCGACCAAAACATCCGTGGGACAGTGCTCCTTCCTCATGGAACTGGGAAATCCGTATGTGTTGCTGTTTTCGCCAAAGGGGAAAAGGCTCAAGAGGCCGAGGAAGCGGGTGCTGACGTTGTCGGCGGTGAAGACCTGGCAAAGCGTATTAGCGATGAAGGTTGGCTAGAGTTCGATAAGGCTGTTGCCACTCCAGATATGATGGGGGTCGTTGGGCGGCTCGGAAAAATTCTCGGGCCACGAGGCCTCATGCCAAACCCAAAAGTTGGGACGGTGACCACAGATATTGCCCAGGCGGTTCAAGACCTGAAGGGAGGCAAGGTCGAATATCGGGTTGACAAAGCGGGCAATGTACATGTGCCGATCGGTAAAGCCTCATTTGAAAAAGCGCAGCTTGTTGACAATGCCCAGTCTCTTCTTGAGAGCCTGGTGCGTGCGAAGCCTGCCTCGGCAAAAGGCACCTATCTCAAGAGTATTACGGTGAGTACCAGCATGGGACCAGGAGTCCGCGTCGACCCGACTGGCTCCTTCCGTTAAGGCGAGGAAGAGCGACGCCATTCATCTCGGCGCGACGAAAGAGAAACAATGGACCGACAAACAAAGGAAGAAACGGTTATTGATCTGCAGAGTCGATTTGCCAGTGCGACTGCAGCAGTGGTGACCGAATATAAAGGTTTAACAGTTGAAGAGCTCAATGTTCTACGTCGCGAACTGCGCGAAGTGTCTGGAGAATATCGCGTCGCCAAGAATACGCTGGTAGCGCTCGCTATTGATGGCACGCCGTATCTGTCCTTGAAGGAACTCCTGGCCGGCCAGAATGGCTTGGTCCTTGGCTATGGCGATATCGTTGGACTCACAAAGGTTGTTGCTCGCTATGCCTCTGAAAACGAGAAGTTCACTATTAAGGGAGGAGTCACAGAGGGGCAATTCCTAGAGACTGCAGGCATAGAGGAGTTAGCGACATTACCAAGTCGTGAGGCGCTCCAGGGGCAATTGCTAGGGGTGCTGTCCCAACCCGCTACCCGCCTTGTCGGGGCGTTGTCCGCCTCTGGGGGCCAGCTTGCCCGATTACTGAATGAACGTATGTCCCAACTGAACTCGGACTAATCGAAAATTACTTTCCTGAAGGAGGAATGTATGGCTCTGACAGAAGAGAAGATGGATGAACTCATTACCACACTTTCTGACCTCACGATTCTTGAGGCTTCCGATTTAGTCAAGAAGCTCGAAGAAAAATGGGGAGTCAGCGCCGCTGCTCCGGTGGTGGTTGCTGGAGGAGCGGCCGCTGGGGGTGATGCTGCGCCTGCTGCGGAAGCGGAGAAAGACGAATTCAACGTTGTGCTGACAGGGCCTGGGGAGAAAAAGATCCAGGTTATTAAGGTCGTCCGTGAATTGACGGGGCTCGGACTCAAAGAAGCCAAAGGGCTTGTCGATAGTGCGCCCAAAGCGGTCAAAGAAGGAGCATCCAAGGCGGAAGCGGAAGAGATCAAAAACAAGCTGGAAGAGGCTGGAGGGCTGGTTGAGTTGCAGTAGAAACGGAGCGGTAGGAGGGCATGTATGACTGATATGGCTGGTAAGTTAGCGCATAATTTCCGTATCCGACGGTCCTTTGGTCATATCGAAAAAATCATCGAATTCCCGCATCTGTTGGAAATTCAGCGCCACTCCTACGACGAATTTCTCCAACGGTTGCTGCCTACTGACCAGAGGACTGATGCCGGACTCCAAGGAGTTTTTCGGTCCGTTTTCCCGATCAAAGACTTCAACGAGACGGCGTCTCTGGAGTTTGTGAATTATACGCTTGGCGAGTCGAAATACTCAGTCGAAGAGTGCCATCAAAGAGGGATGACCTATGCCGCTCCCCTCAAGGTCACCATTCAACTCGTGCTGTGGGATGTTGATTCTAGTAGCGGTGCGCGGACGATTAAGAACGTCAAAGAGCAGGAGGTCTATTTTGGCGAGGTCCCGTTAATGACCAATCATGGCACCTTTATGGTCAACGGGACTGAGCGGGTGATTGTGAGTCAACTCCACCGGTCTCCCGGAGTCTTTTTTGATCATGATAAAGGGAAAACGCATGCGAGTGGGAAATTACTCTACTCTGCGCGCGTCATTCCCTACCGCGGGTCGTGGATCGACTTTGAGTTTGACCCAAAAGATATTCTCTATGTCCGGATTGACCGCCGCCGCAAGTTTCACGCCACCGTGCTCTTGCGAGCGTTGGGGATGTCGACCGAGGAGTTGCTGAATTATTTCTATCGCAGGGATACGATCTTTCTCAACAACGCAGGGGAACAAACACCGGCACGGGCTTTTCTGCCAGACCAGCTCCTCGGTCTGCGGGCCACGCAGGATATTCGTAACCCTGAAACCGGTGATGTGTTAGTCAAGGAGGGGCGGAAGTTTACCCGCGGGGCACTGAGACAGTTAGAGGCGGCTGGTCTTGAGCAGATACCCATCTCGCGAGAGGAACTGCTTGGACGGGTGGCGGCCCATGATATTATCGATCACGCGACCCAAGAAGTCCTCATGCAGTGTAATGAGGAGATAACGCAGGAAGACCTCGACCTCCTCATTGAGCGTGGTGTGTCCCAGTTTGAAGTCTTGTTTATTGACGATACGCAGATTGGCGCTTCGTTTCGCAATACGCTCCTCCAAGACAAGATCGTCTCTCCGGCAGAGGCCATGATTGAGATCTATCGTCGTCTACGCCCGGGCGATCCACCGACCAGCGAGGCGGCTACGTCATTTTTTCACAACCTGTTCTTTAATCCCGAGCGTTACAATCTCTCCCGGGTGGGGCGTCTGAAGCTGAATCATAAGCTCGGACTCACCGCTCCGCTGGATCACGGAACCCTCAGTCGTGAAGATATCTTGGAGGCCGTTCGGTATCTCGTTGAACTCAAAAACGGCAATGGCGTTGTGGACGATATCGACCACTTAGGCAATCGTCGCGTCCGCGCAGTCGGCGAGCTCGTTGAAAACCAGTTTCGTATAGGCTTAGTCCGAATGGAGCGAGCAGTAAAAGAGCGGATGAGTCTCCAGGATGTTGAGACATTAATGCCGCAAGAATTGGTCAATTATAAGCCGGTTTCAGCGGCGCTCAAGGAGTTTTTCGGATCGAGCCAGCTCTCCCAGTTCATGGACCAAACGAATCCGCTGTCAGAGGTCACGCATAAACGACGGCTTTCCGCGCTGGGGCCTGGTGGGCTGACGAGGGAACGTGCCGGCTTTGAGGTACGTGACGTTCACCCTACTCACTATGGTCGCGTCTGTCCGATTGAAACGCCGGAAGGGCCCAATATTGGACTGATTTCGAGTCTTTCGACCTATGCTCGGGTCAATGAGTTTGGGTTCATTGAGACGCCCTATCGAACAGCGGAGAGTGGGCAAGTGACTGAGCACGTCCGTTATTTATCCGCCCTGGAGGAGGAGAGTCAGACTATCGCCCAAGCGAATGCGCCGGTTGATGAAGAAGGCAATTTTGTCAGCACCTTGGTCTCTGCCAGGCGTAGCGGGGAGTTTGTGATGGTGCCTCCCGATCAGGTTCAGCTCATGGATGTCTCGCCGACGCAGTTGGTGAGTGTGGCCGCCGCACTGATTCCTTTCTTAGAGCATGATGATGCCAACCGGGCATTGATGGGATCCAATATGCAACGGCAGGCAGTACCCCTGCTCCGGACGGAAGCTCCGCTTGTTGGCACCGGAATGGAGCGGGTCGTGGCCCGGGACTCCGGGGCTGCCCTTGTCGCTCAGCGCGATGGAATTGTTGAGAGTGTAGATTCCACTCGGGTCGTGATTAAAGCTGAATTGCAGACGGCACGGGGAGACGTTGGTGTTGATATCTACAGCCTCACGAAATACCAACGCTCCAACCAAAATACGTGTATTAACCAGCGACCTATCGTCCAAATTGGTGACCGGGTGAAGGCGGGGGATGTCATCGCCGATGGCCCAGCCACAGAAATGGGAGAACTTGCGCTGGGGAGAAACGTCCTGGTCGCCTTTATGATCTGGGGGGGCTATAACTTCGAGGATTCCATCCTGGTAAGTGAGCGACTCATTCGCGACGATGTCTTTACCTCGGTCCACATCGAGGAATTTGAGTGCGTCGCTCGGGACACAAAACTCGGACCGGAGGAAATCACTCAAGATATTCCGAATGTTGGGGAAGAGGCACTCAAGGACCTTGACGAGAGTGGGATTGTCAGAATCGGTGCTGAAGTACGGCCGGGTGATATTCTCGTTGGAAAAATAACACCCAAAGGCGAGACGCAACTTTCACCGGAAGAGAAACTGCTTCGAGCAATTTTTGGTGAAAAAGCCGGAGAGGTCCGTGATACCTCGCTCCGTGTTCCCCCTGGGGTCGAAGGCACGGTGATTGATGTCCGTGTCTTCTCACGGAAAGGTGAGACTAAGGACGAGCGTAGCCAGGATCTTGAAGAGGCCGAGATCCAACGGCTGCAACAAGACAGAGACGAGGAGATTCATATCATCCGAGACAGTACACGTGGCAAGATCATGCAACTGTTGGTTGGGAAGGCGGCAACGATGCGGGTCAGTGACGATGAGTCCCGGCGCGTAGTGATCGCCAAAGGGCAGGCGATTACGGAAGAGCTTCTGGAGTCGCTGCCAGAGCAGTTGTGGCGCAGGGTCCGAGTAGGAGATGAGACAATAGAAGAGGAGATACGGAAGACGGCAGATTCTCTTGTCGACCATGTCGGCGCCATCCGTGAGGAATGCGAAAGAAAAATTGAGAGACTGAAGAGTGGAGACGAACTGCCCCCGGGGATTATCAAGATGGTGAAGGTCTTTATCGCTATCAAACGTCGCCTCCAGGTTGGTGACAAGATGGCTGGAAGACACGGGAACAAAGGGGTGCTGTCCCGGATTCTTCCAGAAGAGGACATGCCGTATCTTGAGGATGGTACTCCGGTCGATGTTGTCCTGAATCCCCTCGGCGTACCCTCTCGTATGAATGTCGGACAGATCCTGGAAACCCATCTCGGTTGGGCGGTGCAGTCCCTTGGCAGACAGGTCGGGAATGATGCGGAGGAAGAGGGAGAAGCTGCGACCGACAGTCTTCGTGCGCGGCTTAAGGACTTTGCTCGTTCAACAAAGGTTTCTCGACTTATTGATGGACTCTCGGAGACCGAGGTCAAAGAGCTAGCCAGTCGCTCGAAACACGGCTCTCACGTGGCGACTCCGGTCTTTGACGGTGCTCCAGAGACAGAAATTTTCTCTTTGCTTGAGCAGGCCGACCTGCCCGATACTGGGCAGACTACGCTCTACGACGGGCGAACAGGGGAACCCTTCAGCCAGCCAGTGACCGTTGGTGTGATGTATATCTTGAAACTGCATCATCTTGTTGAAGACAAGATTCACGCGCGCTCAACCGGGCCGTATTCTCTGGTGACGCAACAGCCTCTTGGTGGAAAAGCGCAATTTGGGGGACAACGGCTTGGCGAAATGGAAGTGTGGGCACTGGAAGCCTATGGTGCCGCGTACAGCCTGCAAGAGATGCTCACGGTCAAATCGGACGATGTTGCCGGCCGAACTCGGATGTATGAAGCGATTGTCAAAGGTGAAAATGTTCTGGAACCTGGCTTGCCCGAGTCATTCAATGTGATGATTCGCGAGCTCCAGAGCCTGGCGCTCAACGTCGAGCTGCTTGAAGAAAATCAATAAGATGAGGTGAGGACGAAATGGAAGATTTTCTGGGTCTTTTTGAAAAACCCCAAAATCCGCTCCGTTTTAATGCGATCCAGGTCTCCTTGGCGTCCAAAGAGATGGTCTGCTCTTGGTCCCATGGCGAGGTCAAGAAGCCTGAAACCATTAATTATCGAACATTTAAGCCTGAGCGTGACGGGCTGTTTTGCGCAAAAATATTCGGACCGACCAAAGACTATGAGTGTAATTGTGGCAAATACAAACGGATGCGCCACAGAGGCGTGGTCTGCGAGAAGTGCGGGGTCGAGGTCATTCAGTCGAAAGTCCGTCGTGAACGAATGGGCCATATTGACCTTGCCAGCCCAGTGGCACACATCTGGTTTTTGAAGAGCCTCCCCAGCCGGATTGGGACACTCATGGATATGACGCTCAAAGAACTTGAGCGCGTACTGTACTTCGAGTCTTATATCGTTCTTGATCCGGGCGAAACGCCACTCAAGCAAAAAGAACTGCTGAGTGAAACTCAGTACCGGAAAGCTGTTGAGGGATTTGGTCCGGGGAGCTTTCGAGCCGGGATGGGTGCGGAGGCGGTCCGCGAGTTATTGCAAGACTTTGACCTGGAACAGTTGGCGCGAGAGCTTCGGGTTGAAATGGTCGAGACATCGAGCGAAGCCCGACGGAAGAAAGCGGCGAAACGCCTGAAGGTGGTCAACGCCTTTCGGCAGTCTAGCAACCATCCGGAAGAGATGATTCTGGAAGTCATCCCCGTCATTCCCCCAGACCTTCGTCCCCTCGTCCCGCTCGATGGGGGACGCTTTGCGACCTCAGATCTGAATGACCTGTATCGTCGGGTGATTAACCGCAACAATCGCCTCAAACGGCTCATGGAGCTGAGCGCACCGGATATTATTATTCGAAACGAGAAGCGCATGCTTCAAGAGGCGGTCGATGCCCTCTTTGACAACGGCCGTCGAGGCCGACCATTGACCGGCCCGAACAAGCGTCCCCTCAAGTCCTTGTCCGATATGCTGAAAGGAAAAAGCGGACGTTTTCGCCAGAACCTGCTCGGAAAGCGCGTTGATTATTCGGGGCGCTCGGTCATCGTTGTCGGACCGGAATTACGCCTGCATCAGTGCGGCCTGCCGAAGTATATGGCTTTGGAATTATTCAAACCTTTCATCTACAACAAGCTTGAGGAGCGGGGCTATACGACCACGATCAAGAGTGCCAAGAAGATGGTGGAAAAGGAACGGCCGGAAGTCTGGGATATCCTTGACGAGGTGATCAAGGAGCATCCGGTTCTGCTCAACCGCGCCCCAACCCTGCATCGGCTCGGCATCCAGGCCTTTGAACCCATCCTGATTGAGGGCAAGGCCATTCAACTCCACCCTCTCGTCTGTATGGCGTATAATGCCGACTTTGACGGCGACCAAATGGCCGTGCATGTCCCGCTGTCGGTTGAGGCCCAGGTTGAGGCCCGCAGCCTGATGATGTCAACCAATAACATTCTCTCCCCGGCTCACGGCAAGGCAGTGATCGCCCCCACTCAGGACATCGTTCTCGGACTGTATAACGCGACCCGTGAGCGCCCCGGCGCGCTCGGTGAGGGAAAGATTTTCAGCAGTCCGGGTGAGGTTCGGGTTGCCTACGATCAAGACGCGGTTGACTTGCAGGCAAAGATCACTGTGCGCCTGGACGGCGACCGGGTCGAAACAACGGTGGGTCGGATCCTGCTGGCGGAAATTGCGCCGCCTGAGATTCCTTTCGCGGATATCAACCGGGTGATGAAGAAAAAAGAACTCGGGGCCTTGATTGATGCCGCCTTTTCGAAAGCGGGCAACAAGGCCACCGTCATTTTCGCCGACCGTTTGAAAGATCTGGGCTTCGAGTATGCGACTCGGGCGGGTATCTCCATCGGGATCAAGGACATGGTGATTCCGAAAGAAAAAGGCCATCTCCTGGACCAGGCGCAAAAGAGTCTGCAAGAGATTCAGAGCCAATATACAAAAGGCCTGATTACGGATGGTGAGCGGCATAATAAGGTGGTTGATACCTGGGCCTCGGTTACCGATGAAGCGGCCAATGAGATGTTCAGAGGACTCCAAGAGGACAAAGCCGGGTTTAGCCCCATCTATATGATGGCGGACTCCGGGTCGCGCGGCAGTGCGCAGCAGATTCGCCAACTCGCGGGTATGCGCGGACTCATGGCAAAGCCATCGGGCGAAATTATCGAAACGCCGATTACCGCCAACTTCCGCGAAGGACTCTCCGTGCTCCAGTACTTCATTTCAACCCACGGGGCGCGGAAGGGTTTAGCCGATACCGCCCTCAAGACCGCGAATTCTGGCTATCTGACCCGGCGGCTTGTTGACGTCGCTCAGGACTCAATCGTGAGCGAAGAGGACTGCGGCACGATTGATGGTATCGAGATGGCCCCGCTGGTTGAGGGTGGGGAAATCATAGAAAGCCTTGGGGAGCGCGTCTTAGGACGCGTGGCCCTGGATGATATTCGTGATCCTTTTACCCAGGAGGTTGTTGTTCGCGCAAACGAAGAAATTGATGGAGACCTCGTCACGCGCATCGAAGAAGCCGGGATTGAGCGCGTCTGGATACGCTCTGCGCTGACCTGTACGACCAGGCGAGGCATCTGTGCACGCTGCTATGGCCGGGACCTTGCCCGTGGACGGATAGTGCATTTGGGTGAGGCGGTCGGCATCATTGCGGCACAGTCGATTGGCGAGCCAGGCACCCAACTGACCATGCGGACCTTCCACATTGGTGGGACGGCCAGTCGGCTGGCCGAGCAGACGACGCTGACGGTTCGGCATGAGGGCGTACTCCGCTACATCAACCTCAAGACCGTGGTCGACCGGGACGGTGATCTCGTTGTGATGAACCGCAACGGAGAGGTTGCGGTGACTGAGGTTCTCGAGCCAGGACGGGAGCGTGAAAGAGAACGGTATCAGATCGTCTATGGTGCAAAGCTGAAAAAGAAAGACGGGGCAAAAGTCAAAACCAACGATTTAATCGCGGAATGGGACCCCTACACCGTCCCCATCCTGACTGAGGTCAGCGGTGAGATAAAATTTGGTGATATCGACGATAGGACCATGCAAGAAAAGGTCGATGAGCGGACGGGTCTGTCTACTCGGGTCATCATCGAATTCCGCGATCCAAATATGCGCCCACGGGTATCAATCAAAGATGACAGCGGTAAAACGGCGAAGCTGTCGAATGGGTTGGACGCCCGCTATCTGCTGCCGGTTGGCTCCAATATCAATGTGAGCGCGGGCCAACGGGTTGAAGCAGGGGATGTGCTGGCAAAGATCCCACGAGAAACTACCAAAACGAAAGATATTACTGGTGGGCTGCCTCGGGTTGCCGAACTCTTTGAGGCACGCAAGCCGAAGGAGTTCGCCGTGATCAGCGAAATTGAAGGGACGGTCTCTTTTGGGAAAGATACCAAAGGGAAAAGGAAGGTGTTGATTACCCCTGAAGTGGGCGAAGCGCGGGAGTATCTCATTCCTCGGGGAAAACATATCAGCGTACGAGAAGGCGATTACGTCCGGCCGGGAGAGCCGCTGATGGATGGGTCCTCAAATCCGCATGACATCCTTGGTGTTCTCGGCGAGCGCGAACTCGCAAAGTCTCTGGTGGACGCGATTCAAGAAATCTATCGCCTCCAGGGGGTGCGTATCCATGATAAACATATCGAAGTGATTGTGAGACAAATGATGCGGCGGGTGCTCGTGACCGAGGTTGGAGATTCTGATTTCTTGGTTGGCGAGCAAGTAGAGAAGTGGCGCTTCCAAGAGGAGACAGAACGTGTGCTGGCTGATGGAGGCACCCCCCCAGAAGCGAAATCGCTCCTGATGGGAATTACAAAAGCGAGTCTCTCGACAGATAGTTTCATCTCAGCCGCTTCGTTCCAAGAAACGACTAAGGTACTGACGGAAGCGGCTATTAATGGCAAGGTCGATCACCTGTTAGGGCTCAAAGAGAATGTCATCATGGGACGGCTCATTCCTGCCGGAACCGGCACCCCGAGTTATACGCAGCTCACTGCCGGAAGCCCGGAGGTTTTGCTCGAGGAAGAAGAACCTTTGCCCATTGCCCAAATACTCGAAGCATAGAAAGAGGGAACGTGTCCAGCATCATTATGTGTTGGAGGACACGTTCCCTCCTTGAGAACGGCAGGCCGAGAGTCGCAAGGAGGATGAATGCCTACGGTTCAGCAACTCGTACGAAAAGGAAGAGTGCAACAACGCAGAAAATTGACCGCTCCAGCCTTGCAATCCTGTCCCCAACGGCGGGGGGTGTGTACTCGGGTCTATACGACGACTCCGAAAAAGCCGAACTCGGCCTTGAGAAAGGTTGCCCGTGTGCGACTGACCAATGGTATTGAGGTGACGGCGTATATCCCCGGAATCGGACACAATCTGCAGGAACATTCCATCGTGCTTATCCGTGGCGGCCGAGTCAAGGACTTACCCGGCGTCCGATACCATATTATCCGTGGCACGCTTGACTCCATCGGTGTCCAGGAACGAAGGCAGGGCCGATCAAAATATGGCGCAAAGAAGCCCAAGTGAACGAGAGGGAAGAGTATGCCACGTAAGGGACCTGCCGCGCGACGCGAGATTCTACCGGACCCGAAATACCACGATGTTAGTGTCTCGAAATTCGCCAATATGATGATGCTCGATGGAGAAAAAGGAAAAGTCGAGAAGATCATATACGGAGCAATGGAACTGATCCAGCAGAGAACGGGAGAGGACGCGCTCGAGGTTTTTAAGCGTGCATTAGAAAATGTAAAACCTCTTGTTGAGGTCCGCTCTCGTAGAGTTGGTGGTGCGACTTACCAGGTGCCGGTTGAGGTACGCCAAGTCCGGCGGAATTCTCTGGCCATGCGCTGGCTTGTCCAATCTTCCAGGCAACGCTCGGAAAAGAACATGGAAGAGAAGCTGGCCGGTGAACTCTTTGAGGCGTCCCAGAATCGAGGGGGCGCCGTGAAGAAACGTGAAGATACGCACCGTATGGCGGAAGCGAATAAAGCATTTGCCCATTATCGCTGGTAATAGAGATATTCTTGCTCATCGAGTGGCTAAACGTCTTTCTTTTTGATATTTCGACCACAGGTGAACACCACCGGTGTCTCATGTGACCTGAAGAAAAGATGAGGGAAGAGCAGAGGGGAACGAGCCTAAATATCTACTACCGCAGGCGGTTGACTCTTCTGAAATAGCATCTAGAATTGCGAACTTCAGAATAAAGGAGCGGACCGGGTTCTGGTATGCTCCTCCGAAGACGAGCTCCAACGATGAGGTGGTCGCACAGGCTCCCTCTGTTCGTGGTAGATACTCTTAGCGCATTACGCAGAAAGGGAGAGAGATGGCGAAGGAGCGGTTTGAGCGGACGAAGCCGCATATGAATGTGGGGACGATCGGGCATATTGATCATGGGAAGACGACGCTGACGGCGGCGATCACGAAAGTGTTAGCCGCGCGGGCGATGGCCGAGGCGGTGGCGTTTGACGAGATTGACAAAGCGCCGGAGGAGAAAGAGCGGGGGATCACGATCAACACGGCGCACGTGGAATATGAGACCGAGCAGCGGCACTATGCGCACGTGGACTGTCCGGGGCATGCGGACTATATCAAGAACATGATCACCGGGGCGGCGCAGATGGACGGGGCGATATTGGTCGTGGCGGCCTCAGACGGGCCGATGCCGCAGACGCGGGAGCATATTCTACTGGCGCGGCAAGTGGGGGTGCCGGCGATCGTGGTGTTCATGAACAAAGTGGACATGGTGGATGACGAGGAGTTGTTGGACTTAGTCGAGTTAGAGATGCGGGAGTTGTTGTCGAAGTATGACTTTCCGGGCGATGACACGCCCATCATTCGGGGGAGTGCGCTGCGGGCGTTAGAGGGGGAAGCCGACGGGGAGGCGCAAGTGCTGGAGTTGATGGCTGCGGTAGACAGTTTTATTCCCGAGCCGGCGCGGGATGTGGACCAAGAGTTTTTAATGTCGGTCGAAGACGTGTTTACGATTTCGGGGCGGGGGACGGTGGCGACGGGGCGGGTGGAGCGGGGGCGGATCAAGGTGGGAGAAGAGGTGGAGATCGTGGGGATTCGGGAGACACAGAAGACAACCGTGACCGGCGTCGAGATGTTTCGCAAGCTCTTAGACGAAGGGGTGGCGGGGGACAATGTGGGGTGTTTGTTGCGGGGGATCAAGCGGGAAGAGATTGAGCGGGGGCAGGTGTTAGCCAAGCCGGGGAGTATCACGCCGCACACGAAGTATGAGGCCGAGGTGTATGTGTTGACGAAGGATGAGGGGGGGCGGCACACACCGTTTTTCAATGGGTATCGGCCACAGTTTTACTTTCGGACGACAGATGTGACGGGGTCGGTGACATTGCAGGAGGGGACGGAGATGGTGATGCCGGGGGACAACACGCAGATGACGGTGGCGTTACTGACCCCGATTGCGATGGATGAGGGGTTGCGGTTTGCGATTCGGGAGGGCGGCCGCACGGTGGGTGCGGGGGTCGTTACCAAAATCCTGGAGTAGGGTCTTATGACCACTATCATGAATGAAAAGATCCGTATCCGCCTCAAAGCCTATGACCACCGGGTACTTGATCAATCGGTCAGAGAGATTGTCGAAACGGTCAAGCGGACCGGAGGGCGGGTCGCTGGCCCTATCCCGCTTCCGACGCGGATCGAACGGTTTACGGTGAACCGTTCACCCCATGTTGACAAAAAGTCACGGGAACAGTTCGAGATACGGACCCACAAGCGTTTGCTCGATATCCTTGACCCAACTCAGCAAACAATTGACGCGCTTGGAAAACTGGAATTGGCCGCCGGAGTCGATGTTGAAATCAAGCTGGAGTAGCGGGAGCGGTGACGATGCAAGGATTAATAGGTAAGAAGCTTGGCATGACTCAGGTTTTTTCCGCTGAGGGGAATCTTGTCCCGGTCACGGTCATACAGACCGGACCATGTACCGTTGTGCAAAAGAAGACTCAGCAAAGGGATGGGTATACTGCGCTCCAACTGGGATTTGGAAGTCAAAAACCACACCGTGTTTCTCAGCCTGTCTTAGGTCATACGCAGAAGTCCGGTGCCGGCCCCTTCGCTGTCCTCCGGGAGTTTCGGGTCGATGACATTGATGGCTACGAGGTCGGTGGTGAAATAACCGTTGGGCACGTCTTCCAGTCTGGAGATCGAGTCAACGTTGTCGGCCGGACAAAAGGTCGGGGCTATGCCGGCGTGATGAAACGACACGGCATGGGTGGGTTTCCGAAGAGTCATGGAACGCATGAATATTTTCGTCATGGTGGGGCCATCGGAAACCGCTCCTACCCTGGAAAAATTTTCAAAGGCAAGAGAATGGCGGGCCATTACGGGAATGATCGGATGAAGGCGTTAAATCTGCAGGTGGTTGACGTCCAGCCAGATGAGAATCTTCTCTTTCTGCGTGGGTCTGTGCCAGGTGCGAGAGGACAAGTTGTCCTTATCCATAAGCCATAGTAAGGACAACCAATGGCAGCCCAGGAAACGTCTATTAGTGTTCTCTCTGCCCAACGAGAGAAGGTTGGAGAGATTCTTCTTCCCGCTGTGATCTCCGAGCAGCCGCAGCGGGAGCATCTCTTGTTCGAAACAGTGAGAATGCAGTTGGCCAAGCGTCGCTCTGGGACGGCGGCAACAAAGACGCGGGCGCAGGTGCGTGGTGGAGGAAGAAAACCGTGGCGACAAAAAGGAACCGGCCGGGCACGGGCAGGCAGTAACCGGTCTCCGGTGTGGGTCGGTGGGGCAACGGTGTTCGGTCCCCAGCCACGTTCGTATGCGTACCGTATGCCGCGGTCGGCCCGGAAGATTGCCCTGCGTGCCGCCCTCGCGCAGAAGCTGCGCCAAGACGAGGTGGTCGTCATCGACGCCATTCAGTTTGATGAGCCCAAAACAAAGCAGATGGTCATCCTGCTCGCGCAACTTGAGATGGGCGATAGCGTTTTGCTTGTCTTGGCGGATGCAGACGTAAACGTACAGAAATCCGCGCGCAATTTGCCTGGAGTAAAGGTCCTGTTGAGTCAAGGGCTGAATGTGTATGACCTGCTTCGCTATCGAAAGATGTTAGTGACACAAGCGGCGATGCAGCAGATCAGTGAGCGACTAGGTGGGGAGTGATATGGATGTCTATTCTGTTCTTGTCGCGCCATTGATCACTGAGAAATCAACCCTCGCCAGTGAGGTCGGTAATCAGGTCGTCTTTCGTGTCCACCCGCAGGCCAATAAGGTGAGTATTAAAAACGCGGTTGAGACGCTTTTTGATGTGAAAGTCAAACAAGTGCGGACGATTCAATATATCGGCAAACATCGGCGCGTTGGTCGGTCGCAGGGCAGAAAAGCTGCCTGGAAGAAGGCCTATGTCACCCTACGTGATGGCGACCGTATAGACTTCTTTGAAGGGGCGTAACTCGTGGCTGTCCGACAGTACAAACCAACGTCTGCTGGGAGGCGCTTTCAAAGTGTCTCTAGCTTCAGTGATGTTACCAAGACAAAAAAAGGGCCGGAGCGGTCCTTGCTGGCACCCCTCCACAAGCAGGGTGGGCGGAATAATAGAGGGCGGCTCACTGTCCTGCATCGGGGCGGTGGCCATAAACGACGGTATCGTTTGATAGACTTCCGTCGCGACAAGGACGGGATTGGGGCGACGGTTGCTGCCATAGAGTATGATCCCAATCGCTCTGCACATATTGCCCAACTCCATTATCGGGATGGAGAGAAGCGCTACATCCTCGCCCCTGTCGGTCTGGCTGTTGGGAATGCTGTCATGTCAGGAGAATCAGCAGATATTCGTCCTGGCAATTGTTTGCCGCTGCGGTGTATGCCGGTCGGGACGATTATCCACAACATAGAGCTGAAGATAGGCAAAGGGGCGCAGATTGTCAGGAGTGCCGGGACCTCCGCGCAACTGATGGCGAGAGAAGGCGTGTACGCAACAGTGAAGCTCCCTTCGGGAGAAATGCGGCTGGTGCATCAAAACTGTAAAGCCACCATCGGTCAGGTCGGCAACCTCGATCATGAGAATGTCTCGTATGGGAAAGCTGGTCGAAGTCGGTGGTTTGGCCGTCGGCCGCGTGTGCGAGGTATTGCCATGAATCCGGTAGACCACCCACTTGGGGGAGGTGAAGGAAGAAGCAAAGGCAATCATCCCATGAGTCCCTGGGGTGTCTTGGCCAAGGGGTATAAGACCAGACGACGCTCAAAGTCAGACAAGTATATTGTCCAAAAGAGAAAGAAATAAGATGCCCCGCTCAGTCAAAAAAGGTCCATTCATTGACGACCGCTTGTTGAAGAAGGTCGATACCGCCGTGCAAAGCGGTGATAAAAAGGTGATTAAAACGTGGTCACGCCGTTCCACGATTACCCCTGAAATGATCGGATTGACATTCGCCGTTCACAATGGAAGAAAGTTTATCCCCGTCTATGTGACTGAAAACATGGTTGGCCATAAACTCGGTGAATTTTCTCCAACGCGGACATTCTATGGCCATGCCGGAGATAAGAGGGGCGACGTAAAAAGGAGATAGAAGGTATCGGCTATGGAGGTTCGCTCAATTACTCGTCAGGTGCGGATGGCGCCACGGAAAGCCCGTTTAGTAGCGGACCTCATCCGTGGGAAACAGGTCGAAGAAGCGTTAATGGTTCTGCGCTTTTCTCAAAAGAAGGCCGCTCGTGTTTTCATAAAAACTCTTCAATCAGCCATTGCCAACGCCACAGATACGCAGAACGTTGACCCTGACACGTTGTATGTGAAGCAGGCCACCGTAAACGGGGGAGCAACTTTTCGGCGCTTTACCCCACGTGCGCATGGACGTGCCACACCGATTCGGAAGCGCACGAGTCATTTTACCATTGTTGTAGACGAGAAATAGACGAAAGAAGAATAGGATGGGGCAGAAAGTACATCCAAAAGGGTTCCGGGTTGGCGTGCTTGAGGGGTGGGAGTCTCGCTGGTTTGCAGAAAGAGACTACGCCACGTTACTGCACGATGATATCCGCATCCGGGAGTTCATTAAAAAGCGTCTCTATCATGCCGGGATTGCAAAAATTGAGGTGGAGCGCGCTGCGAATAAGGCAAAGATCAATATTTATACCGCTCGTCCCGGCATTGTGATTGGGAAAAAAGGGGTAGAGATAGAAAAGCTGAAGGCCGACCTCGTCCAGCGGACAGACCGGGAAGTCTATCTGAATATTCACGAAGTCCGGCGTCCTGACCTGGACGCGCAACTCGTCTCTGAAAATGTCGCACTTCAGCTTGAGCGACGGGTGGCCTTTCGGCGTGCGATGAAGGAGAGTGTGACGCGGGCCATTCGTATGGGCGCACAAGGAGTGAAGGTGCGTTGTTCGGGGCGGCTCGGTGGGGCGGAGATCGCCCGGACCGAGTGGTACCGAGAAGGACGGGTTCCGCTGCATACCTTGCGGGCCGATATTAGTTATGGTGTGGCAGAATCCCGAACCACGTATGGTGTGATTGGGGTAAAGGTGTGGATCTTCCGAGGCGAGGTCCTCACCAAAGATGAAGAGCAGCATCGCTCACCCGTGAGCGCATAAAGGATGCCGGATATGCTCTCGCCCAGGAAAACGAAATTCCGAAAACAGCAACGGAGACGCATATACGGTAACGCCCAACGTGGCGCGGCGCTCTCGTTTGGCGACTGTGGCCTGCAAACGCTTGAGCGTGGCTGGGTGACCGCTCGACAGATAGAAGCCGCCCGGATTGCGTTGACCCGCCATGTCCGACGCGGGGGGCGTATTTGGATCCGGATCTTCCCCGATAAGCCAGTAACCAAAAAGCCAACGGAAACACGCATGGGGAAGGGCAAGGCATCGCCCGAATTTTGGGTTGCGGTTGTCAAGCCGGGACGGATGCTCTTCGAAATTGAAGGCGTCCCGCGCGAAACCGCCCGCGAGGCGCTCCGGCTGGCTGCCAATAAACTGCCGGTCAGGACGCAGATACGAGAGCGACTAGGAGCGACATATGCGGGCGAGTGAAGTCCGAGAGTTGACCGACGAAGAAATACGGGGAAAAGCGCAAGAGCTGGGTGAAGAACTCTTTCGTCTCCGTTTGAGGAGAGGGACAGGGCAAATTGAAGACGCCATGCGAATCCGAAAAATTCGTCGAGATATTGCTCGGGTAAAGACCATACAACACGAACGTATTCGCACCGCGAGTAAAGAACGGAGCTAGGTGTGCCTGGAAACCGGAAAGTCAGACAAGGGGTCGTCGTCAGTGATAAGATGGATAAAACTGTCACGGTCCAAATTGAGCGGCTTGTCCGTCATCCGATGTACAAGAAGTATGTTCGCCAACGGAAAAAATATAAGGTGCATGACCCCGCCAACGAATGCCGGACTGGAGATCTTGTCACCATTACGGAAACGAGACCCCTCAGCCGAGATAAACGCTGGCGCGTACGAGCGGTATTGAAGTCGGAGACATCGGGGACGGTAGAGTAAAGAGGTAGGCGTATGATTCAGGTGGAATCCGTTCTTGACGTTGCCGATAACTCGGGGGCACGACGCGTCCGGTGTATTCGTGTCCTCGGTGGGACACGTCGGAGGTATGCATCGGTTGGTGATGAAGTTGTTGTTTCGGTCCGGGAAGCCATTCCCAATGCGAAAGTGAAAAAAGGCGATGTCATGCGCGCCGTCGTTGTCCGAACGGCTAAGGAACTCGGCCGTCCAGATGGCTCGTATATTCGTTTTGATACCAATTCCGCCGTGCTGCTCGATAATCAGCGTGAGCCGCTTGGAACACGTATTTTCGGACCCGTGGCGCGCGAGCTCCGGGCGAAGCGTTTTATGAAAATTATTTCCCTCGCCCCAGAGGTGCTGTAGGACAGGCCATGGCTGCACGCATTAAAAAAAATGATTCTGTGATGATTATCGCCGGAAAAGAGCGAGGAAAAATCGGAAAGGTCATCCGGGTACAGCCGCAACAGGAGCGAGCCGTTGTTGAACGCCTCAATATGGTCAAGCGCCACGTCAAGCCGCGTGGGCCACAGGACTCTGGCGGGATATTGGAAAAAGAGGCCTCCATTCATCTCTCAAATCTGATGCTGGTCGATCCTCAAGACGGGCGTCCGACTCGGGTCGGGTTCCGGGTCGTTGATGGGCGGAAGCTGCGGGTGAGTCGACGAACCGGGAATGTGTTGGACTGATACTTATGGCTCGTATTAAAGACCTCTACTATAGACAACTACTTCCCGCTCTGAAGCAAGAGTTGGGGTGTGCCAACGTGATGCAGGTCCCGCGTCTGTCAAAGATCGTTGTCAACATGGGGCTGGGAGAAGGAGCCACAAACGCCAAATTGCTCGAAAGTAGTGTCGAGGAAATTGGACTGATTGTGGGACAGAAGCCGGTGGTCACTCGGGCTCACAAATCGATTGCGAATTTTAAACTCCGGGAAGGCATGACGATCGGTTGCGCGGTCACGTTACGCGGAGAGCGCATGTATGAATTTTTTGACCGCTTGGTCAATGTGGCGCTTCCCCGCGTGAGGGACTTTCGAGGCATATCGGATAGTTCTTTTGACGGCCGAGGGAATTACTCTCTCGGGGTTCGGGAACATACCATCTTCCCTGAAATAAATTTGGATAAGGTTGATCAAATAAAGGGATTTACCGTCTCTATGGTAACGACGGCAAAAACGGATATCGAGGGGCGTGCGTTACTGCGGGCCCTGGGTATGCCTTTTCGGAGTTAAGAGCTATGGCACGAACATGTTTGCGCGTAAAGGCACAACGGAAGCCTAAATTTCGCGTTCGGGAATATAATCGCTGTCCGCTGTGCGGCCGCTCTCGTGGTTTCTATCGTCGCTTCCGCATGTGTCGTATCTGCCTACGGACCTATGCCCTGAAGGGCCAGATTCCCGGCATGACCAAGGCAAGTTGGTAGGGAAGAGGATCATGCAAACTGACCCGATTGCCGATTTGCTGACGAGCATCCGCAACGCCTTACGCGCGCGGAAAAAGACCGTCTCGGTGCCGCGCTCCCGTATCAAGGAAGCCATTGTCCAAATCCTTGTCAGTGAAGGCTTCATCCAGAATTATCGCAGCGTTGAGGATAACGGATTTCCCTGTCTCATCATTGAGCTCAAGTATGATGACGCCGGACGCCCAGCACTCCACGGGGTGCAGCGCGTGAGTAAGCCGAGCCTGCGAAGCTATGTCCGGGCAGATGCTATCCCCGCCGTGCGAAACGGACTCGGAGTGAATGTCCTGTCGACCTCTCGTGGGGTTATCGTTGACCGGGAGGCCCGTGCGCTTCGCGTCGGCGGGGAAGTCCTGTGTAGTGCCTGGTAAAGGGGAAAGAGGGCCATAACGTATGTCTGGTGTTGGGCACAAGCCGGTCCTGCTGCCGGATGGGGTAAAAGTTTCATGTGACCAGGGAACGCTGACGGCTGAAGGGCCAAAGGGGATCCTGCAGGTGCCGGTTGACGCCGCGCTCTCGGTCGAAATTACGACATCCAGCGTGCTGTTGATCCGGGCGGATGATGCTCGCCGCTCTAAAGCGCTGCAGGGGCTCACTCGGAAGCTTGTCGCCAATGCCGTTCAAGGGGTCTCGACCGGGTTTTCAAAGGTGCTGGAAATTAATGGGGTTGGATACCGGGCCGACGCGGTGAAGGACATCCTCCAGCTGAACCTCGGGTTTTCTCATCCTATTTTCTTCCAACTGCCTACGGGGGTCAGTGCCAAGGTTGATCGCCAGACGCAGATTACAATCGAGGGGGTCGATAAACAATTGGTCGGAGAAGTTGCAGCATCAATCCGTCGGCTCCGGCCACCCGAGCCCTATAAGGGAAAAGGGATTAAATACGTAGATGAGCAGGTGCGGAGAAAGGCTGGAAAGACCGCTGTTGCTGCTGGAGGATAGGAATGGCCGGGACGAACCCTCGTGAACGGAGCCGCCTGCTCCGTCGAAAGCGGATCAGACGGAAAGTGCGTGGAACGGACAGCCGGCCACGCTTATGCATCTACCGCAGCAATAAGCATCTCTACGCCCAAGTGATCTCTGATGAGAGTGGTCGGTCTTTCGCGTCCGTCTCAACCCTTTCGGCAGACCTCAAGGAACGGATGCAGCAAAAAGCGGCGACGGTCTCTGCAGCAAAGGAAGTGGGACAGCTCATTGCGAAAAAGTGTCAAGAGCAGGGGATACAGACCGTCGTTTTTGATCGGAACGGATTCCTCTTTCATGGACAGGTCCGCGCGGTCGCCGATGCGGCGCGCGAGGCTGGCCTACAACTCTAGGGAGTATGCCTGTGGCGACTGACGATGATCGGATTAATCCTGACGAGCTCGATATTCAAGAGAAGGTCGTTCATATCAATCGTGTGAGTAAAGTGGTCAAGGGTGGACGCCGTTTCAGTTTCAGCGCTGTTGTTGTGGCTGGGGATAGTGCGGGACATGTTGGCTACGGCTTGGGGAAGGCTCACGAAGTCCCAGAAGCCATCCGGAAAGGCGTTGAGCACGCGAAGAAGTCTTTGATTCGCGTGCCCCTCGTCGAAGATACCTTGCCCTACGCGGTTATTGGCCGGCACGGTGCGGGCAAGGTGTTGCTCAAACCCGCCGCGGCCGGTACCGGCCTCATCGCGGGTGGCGGCGTACGTATCGTTATGGAATTGGCTGGTGTCCGGAACGCGCTGACAAAATGTCTCGGATCGACGAACCCGCATAACTCCGTAAAGGCTACACTGGCTGCCCTGGAGAGCCTGGAGGGTCCGGAGCAGGTTGCCGAGCGGAGGGGGAAACCCGCGCTGAGTATGAAAGGATAGGGCATGACCGACGCAGGAAAAGGGCAGGTCTTAGCCATCACCCTGAAGCGGAGTGCTATTGGGGGCACGCGGCGCCAGCGCGAGACCCTGCGCGGCCTTGGCCTCACCCGCGTTGGGAAGACCGTGCTGCGAAACGATTCGCCCTCACTCCAAGGGATGGTGAGTCGAGTCTCTCATCTTATCGAGGTGCGTGAGAATGGATCTTAGTCACTTACGGCCCGCCCCCGGGTCGATGAAAAAACGAAAGCGGGTCGGCCGCGGTCCGGGCTCCGGGCTCGGCAAAACAGCCGGCCGCGGGCATAAAGGAAGCGGTGCGCGCTCCGGTGGCAATATTCCACCTGGCTATGAAGGCGGACAAATGCCGCTCTCCCGCAGGTTACCCAAACGAGGATTCCACAATCCATTTCGACAGGAGTATACCATCATTAACATTGGGAGTCTGGAGCGCTTTGAGGCCGGGAGCGTCGTTGACCTTGAGGTGTTTCGCCAGTCTGGTCTCGTGAGCGGTCGTAAGTGTCAAGTCAAAATATTGGCAAAGGGGGAACTGACAAAGGCCCTGACGGTAAGAGCCCATGCCTTTAGCGCGCAAGCGCGTGAAAAAATTACGGCGCTGGGGGGGACAGCCGAGGTCGGGTAGTCATGTTCGAAGGCTTACAAAACGCAACCAAGATATCAGACCTGCGCCGCCGGCTCCTCTTTACCTTTGCCTTGCTCGCCGTCTACCGCATCGGCGTGGCAATCCCCACTCCAGGTATTGATGGAGAGGCGCTTGCAGCGTTCTTCGAGCAAGCGGCCAGCACTGTTTTTGGCTTAGTGAACCTCTTTTCTGGTGGTGCCCTGGAGCGTTTCTCTATCTTTGCCCTGGGCATTATGCCCTATATCAGTGCCTCCATTATCTTCCAACTCCTCACCGTTGTGGTCCCAACCCTTGAGCGTTTGTCAAAAGAAGGGGAGCAAGGCCGGCGTAAGATCACCCAGTACACCCGCTACAGCACGGTCGGTTTAGCTCTTCTTCAGGGGCTGTTTATCAGCATCGGACTCGAACAGATTCAGGCACCTGGCGGGAGCTTAGTGGTTTTTAATCCAGGCTGGGGATTTCGTCTCATGACGATGCTTACGCTGGCCGCCGGTACTGCTTTTATCATGTGGTTAGGCGAACAGATTACCGAGCGTGGCGTTGGCAATGGCATTTCTCTCATCATATTCGCCGGTATTGTCGCCAGTATTCCCTCAGCGGTGACCGCAACGACGGAGTTTGTTCGAGAGGGTGAATTAAGCATCCTTTTATTACTGCTCCTGTTAGTCGGCATGGTCGCCATCGTCGCCGCAGTGATTTTCATGGAGCGCGGGCAGCGCCGCATTCCGGTGCAGTATGCAAAACGGGTTATAGGTCGAAGAGTCTATGGGGGGCAAAGTTCTCATCTGCCACTGAAAGTGAACACCGCTGGAGTGATCCCCCCGATTTTCGCCTCCTCGGTCTTGATTTTTCCGGCGACCATCGCCGGCTTTGCCGACCATCCGTGGGCCCAAACCGTTGCGAATGTTTTGACGCCGGGCGGGTCGATCTATAACGTCAGTTATGTCGCGATGATTATCTTCTTCTGTTATTTTTATACTGCGGTTGTCTTCAACCCTACTGATGTTGCCGACAATATGAAAAAGAATGGCGGATTTATTCCTGGTATCCGTCCTGGGCAACGCACAGCGGACTATATCGATCGGGTCTTAAGTCGGATAACGTTGACGGGAGCAATTTATGTCTCCATCGTCTGTGTTTTGCCTAATCTTCTGGTGGGGTCTTTTAATGTGCCATTTTTCTTTGGGGGAACGGCGCTGCTTATTGTCGTTGGCGTCGCTCTGGACACAGTAGCGCAGATTGAAACACAGCTCATCATGAGAAACTATGAAGGCTTCATGAAGCGCGGGCGCATCAGAGGGCGACGAGGGTAGAGGACGCTGTCCGATTTTCTCACCGATGATTTTTCTGAAATCCCTTGAAGAGATAGAGACAATGCGGACCGCGAATCGCATTGTTGCAGAAATCTTGAGCGAACTACGGCAGCGTGTTCGGCCAGGTATCTCAACCGGAGAGCTTGATGGTGTCGCGGAAGAATGGATTGCAAAAAAGAAGGCTCAAACCGCATTTAAAGGGTATACGATTCGGAACGGTTCTGTTCCGTTCCCGGCCCATATTTGTATCTCTTTGAATAACGAAGTCGTCCACGGTATCCCCTCTCAGCAGCGGATCATTCAAGACGGGGATATTGTCAGCCTGGATTTTGGTGTAGTGTATGATGAATTTTATGGTGACGCCGCAGTATCTTTTGCGGTCGGAGAGGTCGGTCAGTCTGTTCGGCAGCTTTTAGAGACGACTGCCGTCGCCCTTGAAGCAGGCATAGGCCACGCCTGTATTGGCAACCGTCTTGGCGATATATCTGCCGCAGTTCAGGAGCGTGTCGAGCGAGATGGCTTCTCCGTTGTGCGAGAATTTGTTGGACATGGGGTGGGGCGCAGGCTGCATGAAGACCCGCCTGTCCCCAATTATGGTATGCGGAACCGGGGTGTCCGCTTGCGCGAAGGAATGGTCATCGCGATTGAGCCCATGGTGAACATGGGCGCTCCAGAGGTCGCCATGCTAGAGGATGGGTGGACTGCGGTGACAAAAGACGGCAGTCTCTCAGCGCACTTCGAGCATTCGGTTGCGATCCTGGCAGATGGACCAGTGGTGCTCAGTAGCATGTAAGAGAAAAGTATTCATACACGGAACCGTTTTCAGGTAAGCATGGAAATGAGGTTGGCATGAAAGTTCGGGCTTCTGTGAAACCAATGTGTCGAAAGTGTAAGGTGATTAAACGCAGGGGCATTATACGGGTCATCTGTGAAAACCCGCGACACAAGCAACGACAGGGCTAGGTGTTTTCCCGACGCGGGCGCAAGCAAGAGTGGAGAAGGCGTATGGCACGGATTGCAGGTATCGAATTACCCCGGAACAAGAAAATCGGTATCGGTCTCACCTATATCTATGGGATCGGACGGGTCACCGCCCTCAAAATTCTGGCCGAGGCGGGAGTTGACCCAGACGCCAATTCCGACGCGTTGGCGGATGATGAGATCGTAAATATCCGGCGGGCTATCGATCAAGACCACCGTGTCGAGGGAGACCTCAGGCGCGATGTTGCGAGTCATATTAAACATTATATTGACATTGGGGCCTACCGGGGCCTTCGACACCGCCGAAATCTGCCGGCCCGCGGTCAAAAGACAAAAAATAATTCTCGGACGCGTAAGGGACCGAGACGGACCGTTGCCGGGAAAAAAGTCGCGCCTACTCCTAAATAGTGGACGGCGTGAGGAGAGGGGCACTGTATGGCAAAAGCGGCGAGGCGGTCTGTCTCACGGAAGAAGAAAATCCGGAAAAATATTCCAGAAGGTGTGGTGAATATCTACTCGACCTTCAACAATACTATTGTGACCATTGCCGACCCGCAAGGAAATACTGTGGCCTGGGCGAGCGCGGGGAGCGTGGGCTTGAAGGGGTCACGGAAGGGCACGCCGTTTGCCGCCCAGATGGCGGCGGAGAGCGCGGCGCGTAAAGCGGCCGATGCCGGTATGCGCTCGGTTCAGGTGCACGTGAAGGGGCCCGGTGCCGGGAGAGAATCTGCGCTGCGAGCACTCCAGTCCGCCGGGTTTGCGGTGAGTCTTATCCGGGACGTCACGCCTATCCCTCACAATGGCTGTCGTCCGCCCAAGCGTCGCAGAGTCTAAGAGACCGCGTGTGCGAGCTGGGAGCTGAACAGATCAGGAGGTTTTTTGTGGCACGCTATCGAGGCCCATCCTGCCGTCTCTGCCGTCGAGAAGGGTTGAAACTCTTTCTGAAAGGCGAACGGTGTTACACGGATAAATGTGCAATTGAGAGAAGAAGCTACCCGCCGGGACAGCACGGTCAAGGGAGAGGAAGAAAGGCGACCGAGTACAGCGTTCAGTTGCGAGAGAAACAAAAGCTGAAACGTATCTATGGGACGCTTGAGGGGCCGTTTCGTCGTCTTTTCGAGCGGGCCGAGCGCCAACGTGGCATCACCGGAGAAAATCTTTTGATTCTGCTCGAGAGTCGTCTCGATAATATGGTGTACCGGATGGGATTTGCAACCTCACGCTCAGAGGCTCGCCAGTTGATACGCCATGGCCATTTTCACGTCAACGGACGAAGAGTGACGATTCCATCGTACGGTGTCAAGGCCGGAGACGAGGTGCAGGTACACGAGGCGAGCCGAAAAATTACCCGTATCCAAGAATCCGTCGAGCTTGCCCAGCGACGCGGAGTGCCAGAATGGCTTGAGGTCCAAACGGATTCTTTTTCTGGAAAAGTCCGTGCCCTACCGGCTCGGTCGGAGATCACCTTGCCTATCAACGAACAGCTTATTGTTGAGCTGTACTCGAAAGTCTAGCGTAACGGATTGGCGTGGCGGATCGTATTAGGCATGGATGCAGGACGAAAGAGGGAGCAGCATGCAGGAGAGTGATCTCATCAAGCCCAAGACACTCGATGTTGAAGACAAAACCTTAACCCCCACCTATGGCCGCTTTATCGGCGAGCCGTTTGAGCGTGGATTCGGGACAACATTGGGCAATGCCCTGAGGCGCATTCTTCTCTCCTCCCTGCCTGGGGCGGCTATCACCAAGGTCAGGATTCAGGATGTTGTGCATGAATTCTCGACGATTCCTGGTGTCACGGAAGATGTCACAGATATCCTTCTGAACCTCAAAGAAGTTCGATTCCGTCTCCACGACAGCGATATGGAAACGGCCACCCTGCGGGTCAATGGTGCGAAGAGTGTGAGCGCTGGGGATTTGGTCGTGGGTCCTCAGGTTGACATTCTCAATCCAGAGGCCCATGTTGCGAAACTGAGTCAAGACGGAAAGCTCGAAGTGGAAGCCGAGATTCGCACAGGGCGCGGGTATATGGCGGCTGACCGGAATCAGTCTGAAGAGAGCCCCGTTGGCACAATTCCCCTTGATGCGGTGTTTTCCCCGGTTCGAAAGGTCAATGTCACCGTCACCAACGCGCGTGTTGGTCAGCGGACGGACTACGAAAGACTGGCGCTTGAAATATGGACCGATGGCAGCATTGAGCCGAAAGAAGCGGTAGCCGCGGCCGCACTGATCGCTCAAGATCAGCTCTCGATTTTTTCTGGTACGACAGAAGGGATCGACAGCCAAGAAGAGCGTCCGGGACAGGAAGACCAGTCACCGACGAATGAAAATCTTTTTCGACCTATTGAAGAATTGGCGCTTTCGGTTCGTTCTGCCAATTGCCTCCAAAGCGCAGATATCCGCTATGTGGGTGAACTCGTTGTCAAGGCCGAGCCCGAACTGCTCAAAACGAAGAATTTCGGACGGAAATCACTCAACGAGATTAAAGAATTACTGCATGAGATGGGATTAGAGCTTGGAATGCATCTGGAAGCATTTCCCCCTCGGGAAGAGTTGGATCGAATGCGAGTCTCCCGTGAAGGCAATCTGGCCTAGCCAGAGTCTCGGAGCAGCAGGGAAGCGAGGACGATGCGACATCTGAAAGCCGGGCGAAAACTGAACCGTACGGCAGCGCACAGAAAGGCGCTGCTGCGGAACTTATTGAAGGCGTTGGTGCTGCGTGAACAAGTCCGAACGACTGACGCGAAGGCCAAAGAACTCCGCCGCTGGGCGGACCGTCTGGTGACCCTTGGAAAAAAGAATTCGGTCCATACACGCCGTCTTGCCTTCTCGTATCTTGGGAGCCGAAAACTGGTCCAACGTTTGTTTGATGAGGTTGCTCCACGCTTTCAGGGTCGGGCGGGTGGATATACACGGGTGCTGAAGATAGGTCCTCGCCGTGGAGATGCCGCTCCAGTCTCACTTGTCGAGTTTACGGAACGGGCAAGCGCTCCCTCAACCGGAGGAGGCGCTGGGAGCGTATAGAAGCCAGGTCGGGGAGTCGAGGCGCCAGCCGGGGTGGTCGAGAATCTGAACAGTTCCTCGAAACGCGCACCCCAGTGGACGAGTCGGGAAGGGGGAGCGTTGTTCCCCCTTTGTCATTCTCTCGGATAAGTCAGGTGTATATGAGGAAATAGGAGGAAGGACTCGCCATGGCTGTTCGGCAGTATGCCTTTCACGTTAATCTCCCCGAGGGGTGTATCGTATGCGGGAGTGTCGTGGTGAGCTTTCTTCTTGTCTTTGCTTTTGGGATCTATATCGGAAAAGAAGTGCAGGTGTATAAAACCGCCCGGGAGACGCGGACCGTACGCTTTCCGGTTGAGCCTGCTGACCACAACGTGTCTGTGAGTCGTCCTGCGCCCCAGACCTTTCCGCTGACTTCAAAGAGGATATCAGAGAAGAAGATTCAGAACGGCCAGCCGCAGACGATGTCTTCAGCTCCACCCGTTGGAGAGGGTGTTTCTGTAAACCCAGCGCAGGCGTCGCAAAACAAAAAGCGAGAGATCGCACTGACCGCGCCCACTCCAAGCAAAGGTAAAGCGCAAGACCAAAAAAAGCCGCAGGTTCCGGGTGGGTGGAGCATTCAGGTGCATGTCACAAAGAGCCCAAGTACGGCGCGCCAACTTGCCGCGGAACTCCGTAGACGAGGCTATACCGCCTCCGTCAACAGGCTGACAAAGAACGGAGAAACATTGTACCGTTTGCGCGTCGGAACATTTCCCCAAGACGAGGCCCAGCGTGTGGCTGCGCGCTTTCGACGTGAAGAGAAATTCGCCCAGGCCTACCTGGTCTCAGATTAACCCTTCGTGCTGTATCCATGACGGTCAAAGATGCCATCGCCCACGTGGTTGCCGGCGCAGATCTGACGGAAGAAGAGATGTATGCCGTCATCACCGATTTGATGGATGGGCAGGCCACTCCGGCTCAGATTGGCGCCCTATTGACCGCGCTTCACATCAAGGGTGAGACCGTCGCCGAGATCTCTGGGGCGGCTGGGGCTATGCGCGCTATGGCGACACCAGTTCGTCCGGAGCGCGCGGTTATTGATACCTGCGGCACTGGGGGAGACGGCTGCCATACGTTTAATATTTCGACCTGTGCCGCTTTTGTGGTTGCCGCCGCGGGTTTATGTGTGGCAAAACATGGCAATCGGGCAATGTCTGGAACGGTTGGCGGTGCTGATGTCTTAGAAACCCTCGGCGCGCGTATTGAGCTGTCGCCACAGCAGGTGGCATATTGCATGCGAAAAGTCGGCTTCGGATTCTTGCTTGCCCCAGCCTTCCATCGAGCTATGCGCCATGCGGTTGGCCCACGTCGGGAAGTCGGGATACGGACCATCTTCAATATCCTTGGGCCTCTCACGAATCCGGCGGGAGCGCAATATCAACTCATTGGTGTCTTTGACCGGCGTTGGGTTGAGCCGCTAGCCGTGGCACTCGGACGATTGGGCTGTCAGCACGGCTTGGTCGTGCATGGAGAGGATGGACTGGATGAGGTGTCGCTGAGCGGGCCGACGCAAGTTGCTGAGTGGGGGCTACAGGGCGTTCGGACGTATAACATCAATCCGACGGATTACGGTTTTCCGTGTCGTCCGTTAACCGCCCTCCAGGTCTCAAGTGCCCAGGAATCGGCAGATATCATCCGGTCGGTCTTAGCTGGAACCCCAGGTCCCCACCGGGACGTTGTCTTGCTCAATGCTGGAGCAGCCCTCTATGCTGGGAACGCAGCTGCGTCACTAGCAGATGGAATTGCGCTTGCCAGGACAACGGTTGACAGTGGAGCCGCGGCCCAGACACTGGAAGGATTTATCCCGCTGACCCACAGGGAAACGGTATGATTCTTGACGACATCGTGGACTATAAACGCGAGGAAGTCGCACTCCAAAAACGGCAGGTATCGCTCGGCCAGCTTCAAGATATGCCGCTGTTCCACTCTCAGCCGCCCGGTCTTTTCCAGACCTTGTCTACCTGGAATGGGCGGACGATTATTGCCGAGATAAAAAAGGCATCTCCCTCCAAGGGCGTGATCCGGCAAGACTTTGATCCCCTCGCTCTCGCCCGTATCTATGAATCCTCGGGAGCCGCGGCCATCTCTGTGCTTACGGAAAAGAAGTTTTTTCAGGGTAGCCTCGAATATCTCAAACAGATTCGCCAGCAGGTTGCGCTCCCCCTCCTCAGAAAAGATTTCATCTCTGATGACTACCAAGTGTACGAAGCTCGTGCCTACGGAGCGAGTGCTATTCTCTTGATTGTCGCGATTCTCGAAGACGCCCAGCTGCAAGACCTGATACATCTGGCGCAAACACTGGGGATCGACTGTCTGGTCGAAGTGCATGATGAAGCAGAATGCGAGCGCGCCCTGGCCCAGGACGCGTCCTTGCTGGGTATCAACAACCGGGATCTGCGTACCTTTCATACGACGATTGAGACGACTGAACGTCTGGTGCAAAGTCTGCCCTCCGACGTACTGGTGGTATCTGAGAGCGGACTGTCAACCCGGCATCAATTAAACCGACTCGAGGCTCAGGGGGTGCGGGCGTTCTTAATCGGTGAGACCTTTATGGCGGCGCCAGACCCTGGAGAGCCGCTCCGCTCGCTGTTAGGATATTCCTCGTAGTCTCCCTATGTCCGTCCGCGTCAAAATCTGTGGTATTACGACGGTCGCTGATGCCCGGCTTGCCGTGCGGGCCGGCGCCGATCTGATTGGCCTGAACTTTTATCCGCCCAGCCCACGCTGTGTTTCTGGGTCAACTGCCAAAGCGATCCGGAGCATTCTTCCTCAGCATATTCGCTGTGTTGGTGTTTTCGTTAACGCGGAGCGGGGGCGTATCGCTGCCTATATTCGGTCTCTCTCGCTTGACGCGGTCCAGTTCCACGGTGATGAGGACGCTGCTGCCCTGACGGACTGGTCGGTTGCGACCATCAAGGCGATTCGGGTCGGCTCGGAGACTTCTCTCCCTGAGCAACTCGAAGGGATTCAGGCTGATTACCTCCTCCTTGACACGTATAGTTCTCGCGGATACGGAGGGACGGGCGAGACCTTTGCCTGGGGGTATGCTGCGACTCTTCCTCGGCTGATCCTGGACCGGACGATTTTGGCGGGGGGGCTCAATGCAGAGAATGTGGCCACTGCGGTTGCGGCCGTGCGGCCGTGGGCCGTCGATGTCGCCAGTGGTGTTGAGTCAGTTCCCGGACAGAAAGATGCTGAAAAACTGTACGCGTTCATCAACAATGCCAAAGCTGCCTGATAAACATGGACATTTTGGTCTCTATGGTGGCCGCTATGTAGCGGAGACCCTGATGCCGGCCTTGCTTGAGCTCGAAGAGGTCTATTGCCAATGCCGCAGAGACTCGACGTTTAAGCGAGAACTTCGCGCACTCCAGCGTGACTATATTGGCCGACCGACACCGCTCACCTTTGCCGCCCGTTTGACTGAGCGACTTGGAGGAGCAAAGATCTATCTCAAGCGCGAAGATCTGTGTCATACCGGTGCGCATAAGATCAATAACACCATCGGTCAGGCCTTATTGGCAAAACGTATGGGGAAAGAGCGACTTATTGCCGAAACCGGGGCTGGTCAACACGGGGTTGCAACGGCGACCGTTGCGGCCCTCCTCGGGTTCTCGTGCGAGGTCTTTATGGGCCGCGAAGATACTGTGCGCCAAGCGCCCAATGTTTTCCGGATGCGACTCTTGGGAGCAACGCTGCGGGAGGTCATTTCTGGGAGTCAGACCCTGAAAGACGCGATGAATGAAGCCTTGCGTGACTGGATTACGCATGTGGCGCATACCTTTTATGTTATCGGAACAGTCGCCGGTCCGCATCCGTATCCGATGTTGGTCCGTGACTTTCAGTCCGTTATTGGACGCGAGACCAAGAAGCAGATCGTGCGGCACGAAGGTCGTTTGCCGGACTACCTCATTGCTTGTGTTGGGGGTGGCAGCAATGCGCTGGGCCTCTTTGCTCCCTTTCTCCTCGAAACCGCAGTCCACATGGTTGCGGTTGAGGCCGGGGGGCTCGGTGCGGGTCGGAACGCGGCCTCAATGGCAAACGGGTACGCCGGCGTGTTGCACGGCAGCAAGACGTATGTGCTCCAGGACGAGACCGGCCAGATTGCCGCAACGCACTCGCTTGCGCCGGGGTTGGACTATCCAGGCGTTGGACCAGAATTGAGCTATTGGAATGACCAGCAGCGCATTCGCTGTGTAACGGTCCAGGATGCGCACGCAGTCGAGGGGATGCGGCTCTTGGCTGAGACAGAAGGGATTATTCCTGCCTTGGAGAGTGCGCATGCCGTCGCCTATGCTGCAACTCTCGTCCCGCAACTTCCAGCCACGGCTATTGTGGTGATCAATGTTTCTGGCCGAGGGGATAAAGACCTCCAAAGCGTGGCCAGCTTTCTTGGTGAAAACGCTCTATGACGCGCATTGCCGACACCTTTACCCAGTTGCGGGCTCGCGGAGAGGTCGGCCTCATCCCATTCATCACCGCCGGGGACCCCGATATCGAGACGACCTTCGCTCTCGTCCATGAAATGGTCCGACAAGGGGCCGACATCATCGAACTCGGCGTTCCGTTTTCCGACCCCATGGCCGATGGGCCGACGCTGCAGCGCGCTGCGGAACGGGCCTTGCAGCACGGCACGTCGTTGGCGCACGTATTCGAGTTGGTGCGTCGTGTACGACAGTCGCTCACGGTCCCCATCCTGCTCTTTGGTTATTATAATCCGATCTGGCGTTACGGTCGGGAGCGCTTTGCCGCCGATGCGCGCCAGGCCGGTGTTGACGGCGTGCTGTGCGTTGATTTACCGCCCGAAGAGGCGGAGGAGTTGAAACGAGAGACGGACCGCCACGATTTGGATATGATCTTTCTCCTCGCCCCGACCAGCTCGCTTGACCGCGCCCAGCGGGTGCTGACGCGGGCGCGTGGATTTGTTTATTATGTCGCGGTGACGGGGGTGACGGGGGTACGGGCGGCTCTCCCGGCGGATTTGAGCGCTATGGTTCGACGCATCCGCGCCATTTCTCCTGTGCCTGTTGGGGTCGGGTTCGGCATCTCCTCGGCGGAACATGTCGTGCAGGTCGCGGGGGTGGCGGATGCCGCTATTGTCGGCAGCGCCATTTCACAGGTCATTGAGCAATCGCTGGGACAACCGGATATGGTGCCGCGCGTGGGCGCACTTATTGCCGAGCTCAAAACCGCCCTGCGCGGTCTCGCGACCGCCGCACGAAACGATACCGGGACGGCCAGCGCCCTACCCCGGTCCTGACGACGGGCGAAGAGTACTGAAGGAAGAGCGGAGTATGGCACAGCCGGCAGTCACGCTGAGTCAAGAGGGAGGGGAGGCGATTTGGCTCAAATGTGCGACGTGTCAAGAAATTCTGTTTCGGAAGGAAGTCGAGCGTCGCCTTTTTATTTGTCCCAAATGTGGTGCTCACCTCCGACTGACCGCCGAACAACGACTGCTCACCATCGTTGATCGTGGTTCGTTCCTTGAGCATGCGCCGCACCTGTCCTCCACCGACCCGCTGGCCTTCACTGACCGGAAACCGTACGCCCAACGCTTAGCCGAGGCGCGCGGCCGATCGGGACGAGCCGAAGCCGTTGTCTGCGGGGTGGCAAGCCTTGACGGGCGTCGTATTGCGCTCGGCTGTTTCGACTTCTCTTTTCTCGGTGGCAGTATGGGGACCGCTGTGGGGGAAAAACTGACGCGGATTATCGAGCACGCCCGCGCAGAACACCTGCCGGTTATTTTCTTCTCCGCCTCCGGTGGTGCCAGGATGCAGGAAGGCGTGCTCTCGCTAATGCAGATGGCAAAGATCACGATGGCGCTGGGTCGTTTGCGAGAAGCCGGCCTGCCGTATATCTCGGTGATGACTGATCCCACGACGGGTGGCGTCGCCGCCTCGCTGGGGATGCTGGGAGACATCAATATTGCTGAGCCAGGGGCCTTGATTGGCTTTGCCGGACAACGCGTGATCGAACAGACGATCCGGGAAAAACTTCCCCCGGGTTTTCAACGAGCGGAATTTTTATTGGAACACGGGATGGTAGACCTGGTTGTTGAGCGTAAGGATTTACGCGGGGTGTTAAGCCAGTTACTCGGCCTCTTATGCCAGCCAGCCGCCACTGCTGACTCGACCCCCAAAGCGTCCCACCCTCCCCCATAACGCCCTATCCTGTAAGCGGCTATTCAGAAAGACAGGATGTCTGACTACTCGGATACACTGGCCTGGCTGTATGAACTCGAAGTCGAGCGTATGGACCTCAAGCTTGAGCGGACCAAGCTCGCGCTCCGTTTGGGTGATGACCCGCAGCGCCAATTCCCCAGCGTTCACATAGCAGGCACGAACGGAAAAGGCTCCACCGCGGCCATGCTGCACGCCATCCTCGGCGCTGCGGGATACCGGGTGGGCTTGTTTACGTCGCCACACCTGATCGACTTTTGTGAGCGGATTCGGATCGGCTCGCGCCGAGTCTCTCCACGCGAGGTGGTGGATAGCGTGGCGGCAATCAGGTCCGACCTTGAGCCGGCGGGTATTCGGTTGACGCCGTTCGAGATGATGACCGTGTTGGCTTTCCATGTTTTTGCCCAGGCCCGGGTGGATATTGCCATTGTGGAGGTTGGTTTAGGCGGAAGACTGGATGCCACCAACGTCCTCACTCCGCGGGTATCCATCATCACCAGTATCGGGCTTGACCACCAGCAATATCTGGGGGCAACGCTGGCCGATATTGCGCGGGAAAAGGGCGGGATTATTAAGCCCGCGGTGCCGGTCGTGCTCGGGCAGCTCGACCGGGAGAGCCGCGACGTTTTAGACCGGAGGGCTCGGGATCAAGGCAGCCCGATGCTGTCGTATGGCCGGGATTTCACTCTTGAGCAAGACGCGTCCGGCCGGTATTGCTACGCCGGAAAGCGCTCTCAATATGAGGATCTCCAGCTCTCTCTCAACGGAAAATTCCAGCTGCACAACGCTGCGGTTGCTCTGGCGAGTCTGGAATATCTCCAAGACTCTTTCCCGGTCACGGCCGCTCAACTGCGTACCGGATTACGGTTGGTGCACTGGCCGGGCAGGTTGGATATTGTCTCGACGCACCCCCTGGTCGTACTTGACGGGGCGCATAATATCCAGGCCCTTCAAGCCCTACTGGCCGAACTGCCCGACCTCGCTCCGCAGCGTCGTCCTGTTTTTCTTTTTGGGGTCATGCAGGATAAGGAGTGGCGTCCGATGGTCGCCGCCCTGGAACAGGTCGCCGCCAAGGTTGTTGTGACGGCGGTCGCGCAACCACGGGCCGAAGATCCGTATACGGTCCAAAGGGCTTTTTCTGCCAACTGCTGCGTGCGCAGCGTTGAGGGAGCCGCGGCAGCCTGTCGCCAACTGCTCCATCGAGTCGGGCCTCAAGAGGTTCTTGTGGTGTGCGGCTCGTTGTTTCTGGTTGGGGAAGTGCTGTCGCTCTTTCCCGCAGCCGGGGTTGCCCCTCCACTCTCCCAGTCCGCAGGGTCGCCGGCCTGAGAGAATAGAGGTGGTCATGCAAAGAATTTTCGGTTTTCTCCTCGTGCTCAGGCTCTCCGGCCTCATCGGGGTGGGGGCCGTCTCCGCGCAAGAAGCCGTGGAGGTGAACGCCGACACGCTGAGCTATGAAGAGGACGGGGAAACGGTAGCGGCGCAAGGCAACGTCGTTGTCACCAAGGGGCAAACGACGCTCAGCGCGGATACGGTGAGCGTCAGCCGGACCAGGAACGAACTGCAGGCCCGTGGCAATGTCGTGCTACAGGGTCCGCAAGGGGACATTCAGGCCGAGGCCTTACGCCTGGAACTCACGGATGAAACCGGCGAAATTGAAAATGGCATCATTCGCCTGCCCCAGCGTCAATATACGATTACCGGCAGGAAACTCCAAAAATCGTATGGTCAGACCTACCATATTGAAGAGGGATCTGTAACAACCTGTGAGTGTGATGGCCCCGAACGGGCGGATTGGCGGCTGGATGTCTCCGAGTTTGATATGACGCTGGGCGGAACAGGAAAAATTCGTGGCGGGCTCTTGCGGGCGCGGGACATCCCGCTCCTATATGTGCCCTACGGTGTCGTGCCCGTTCGCAAGGCACGCCAGAGTGGCGCGCTCGCGCCCCGGTCCAGCTTTTCGAGTAAGCGCGGCTTCCAGTGGGAACAGCCCTTTTATTGGGCCATCAGTAAGAGTCAGGACCTCACGCTCACGGCCGATATTGAAACCTCCGCTCGGGTCGGCCTCCTGGGCGAATACCGCTATGCGCCCAGTGAGCGGATAGAGGGCGAGTTCTCCGCCTCCTATTTTAACGAACAGATTCGGGGACCGGCTTCGACGACCTCGCCGGTTGATCGCTGGAGCGTCACGGGAGCGCACCGGCAGCGTCTGGCCGACACGCTGGAGGTATATAGCGATCTCTTTTTTGTGAGTGACGACTTCTTCTTGCGCGAACTCAATATCTCCTTCCATCCGGGGCTGGAAGATCATCAGCTCCGTTCACGGCGGTTTACCGCCTCCCGCGTCGGCGGTCTGAAAACCTGGAAGAACGCGCAGCTTCGTTCCGAGGCGCGCTATTATCAAGATTTGCGGAATGATCAGAATGATGTCTTTCAGGTGCTACCGCAGGTCAGTTTTCAGGGCCAGCACCGTTTCTGGAACGACCGTCTGGAGGCCGGAGTGACGATACAGGCCAGCCATTTTTTTCGGAATCGTGGTTACCACGGTCAACGCTTTGATCTCGCTCCCTGGGTATCCATCCCTTTCTCCCTGGGCGGATACGTCTATGGCTCGGTGACGGCGACCGGACGGGAAACAGTCTACCATACGAGTTCTCGCGCGCGTGGGCGACCGGTCGTGCCTGGTGCCGGACGCCTGAAAAATATGCGGACCAGAGAGACGGTCCAGCTTCAGGCTGAGTTTGGCACACGCCTGTCCCGGGTTTTCGATGTGGGTTGGGGACGGGTGAGCAAACTCCAACACGTTATCGAGCCGCAGGTCTCGTTCTCCTACGTTCCTCGGGTTGGTCAGGATGACCTGCCGCTGTATGATGCGCTCGACCGGATGAACCGCCGCAGCCTCTTTGTGTATGGTGTTGCAAACCGACTCCTTGGGAAATTTGACCCGCTGCCAGGTGCGGCTAATCGGCAAGCCCGCGTCCGTGAACTGCTCCGTTTATCGGTGACCCAGGCCTACGACCCAAGCCGGCGGCTGCGCGAAGAGGGCGAGCGATTTGGCCTGAGCGAGACGGACCAGCATTTTTCCGACGTGGATATCAGCGCGCATATCCGCCCGTTCTCACTCTTTACCCTGGCGGCGGAGACGACCTATGATGTTGATCAGGGAGATATGATTGCCGCCCGTATTGGCGGGTATCTGCGCGACCCACGCCCGCTCCCCGAGACGAGCCCTTTGCTGCGCCATCTGCAGCGCCGGACGAGCCTTGGGGTTTCGTATCGGACCATTGCCGACCGGCTGCTGAAAGAGCTCAATTCCCGGGTTGTCCTGCGCCTGAACGAATATCTGACGCTCGCCTATTTCACGCGCTATGATCTGAATGATCAGGCGTTTATCGGGTCGCGCTACTTCTTTCGTGTCTTCTCTCCGCAGAAGTGTTGGACGTTTGATTTCGGGATTGTTGAGAAAGTCAACCCTGATGAGACTGAGTTTCGGTTTTCCTTGTCTCTGGTTGGCATTACCTCAGCCGGAAAGAGCGCGTTTTGAGGGCAGTCTGGGACCGGTTGCTCGGGGAGAGTCTGATCGAGACGACTGCATTGGACCGCTATGCAAAAGATCTTTTCTGAAGAACGGCTGGCGGAGCGGCTGGCGCGACTCCGCCGTCGGGGTAAACGCATCGTTTTTACCAACGGCTGTTTTGACCTGCTGCACAGCGGCCATGTCTATACGCTGGCTCAGGCGAAGACGTTTGGCGATATCCTGGTGGTTGGTATAAACACCGACGCTTCGGTCAAACGGCTGAAAGGCGACAGGCGGCCCATTCTGGATCAAGTCAGCCGCTTGACCCTGCTGGCTGCCCTTGAAGTCGTTGACTATGTCACCACGTTTGAAGAAGATACGCCGCTGACCCTGATTCGTCGGCTCCAACCGCACATCCTGGTCAAAGGGGGGGACTGGAGCCCCGAGGCTATTGTGGGAAAAGAAGGTGTTGAACACGCCGGTGGACGGGTCGTTGCGGTTCGTCATCAGGCCGGCTTTTCAACCACAAATCTGATTGAACGTATTCTTGTCGCCTATCGGGAATAGCGGCTCGGCTTCCCCGTGTTGCGCGAGTGTCACGCCTGTGGTATACGCAGGTGCTTTCAGGAGGATGGCTGTGGCCCAGAGATGCGAAATTTGTGGAAAAGGCCCCGCGGTGGGCAATAATGTGAGTCACGCAAATAACAAGACGAAGCGTCGCTGGTTACCGAACCTGCAACGCGTGCGGGCAAGCGTCGCCGGTTCGGTGAAACGCCTGCGCGTCTGCACGCGCTGTATCCGGTCTGGAAAAATTGTGAAGGCGGCTTAAAACCACCCGGGCCGCTCGCTTTGTCCCCATAAACCGTGCGTCTGCCGCCCCTCTTTTCAGACCGATCACCAAGGGGAAGAGCGTGGCTGCAAGCCTCCCTAGGGGGTCACGCGTGACACTTTGACCACCCCTCTCACCCGCTCCAAACTGCGCATGACACGCTGAAGATCGTCGGCGCTCGGGATGAGGACTTCAAAGACGTTGAGGGCGCGCTTGTCCGACAGGGTCCGGACATCGGCACTAAAGATATTGAGGCCCACTGTGCTGATCGCTTTACTCATATTGGTCAGGAGGCCGGGCCGGTCCGCGGACAGGACTTCGATTTTCACGAGACGCGCATAATCTGCGGCGGGGTCCCAACTGACGGCAATATGTCGTTGGGGGTCACTTTCCAGCAGGCGCTGACAGGCGATCGTATGAACGGTGACGCCTTTGCCTCGCGTGATAACGCCCACAATGCGCTCCCCAGGCAGGGGGTTACAACAGCGTCCAAACCGAATCAGGACATTCCCGATCCCACCGACCTTTACTCCACTTGCATCCTCTGACGGGGGTTTCTGGCGGCTTTTTTCAGGCTCGATGCTCTTCGTTGTCGGCTCGAGGGTCCCGCTGGATTGGGGCAGGAGGTGGCTGAGCACCTGGCCGGCCGTCACTTGCCCATAACCCAGCGCGGCAAAAAGTGTTTCTTCGTCGCTGAGTCCCAGCGCCTCCAGCGTTGGTCTGATGCGGCGTTGTTTGCGCACCGCGGTCAGCGAGCTGTGACTGCGGGCTAACTCCCGCTCAAGGAGCTCTTGCCCAAGGGCAATGCTGCGTTCGCGCTGCTCTTCCTTGAGCCAGTGTCGAATCCGTGCTTTGGCCTTCGGCGTTTTGACAATTTTCAGCCAGTCTTTGCTGGGCGATTGTTTGCTGGTTGTGACGATTTCGACCACATCGCCGTTTTGGAGTTGATAGCGCAACGGGACTTGGCGTCCACTTACCCTGGCGCCGGTGCAACGATTACCGACTTCTGAATGAATGCGGTAGGCAAAGTCGATAACCGACGCGCCCCGCGGAAAACTGTTGAGATCGCCTTGTGGGGTGAAGGCGTACACTTCTTCGGTAAAGAGATCTTCTTTGATGGTATGGAGAAATTCTTGAGGGTCCTGGACGTGCTGTTGCAACTCAACCAGTTGGCGCAGCCAGGCGAAACGCTGCGCTTCCTCTTGTCCTTGGCCATCTTTATAGGTCCAGTGGGCGGCGATGCCTTCCTCTGCGACCCGGTGCATCTCGCGCGTCCGAATCTGAACCTCCATCCGTTCCCCGTGCGGTCCAATGACGGTGGTATGAAGCGACTGATACATATTCGCTTTGGGCAGGGCAATATAATCCTTAAAGCGGCCAGGAACGGGGCGCCAGTGACTGTGGACTATGCCCAACGCCTGATAACATTCGCGCATGGATTGCACGATAATGCGGAAGCCGACCAAGTCATAAACCTGGCTGAAGACCAGATTCTGAGACCGCATTTTTTGATAGATCGAATAGAAGTGTTTCGGACGGCCGGAGACTTGGGCCGTAATATCAGCCTCGACCAACGTCTTTTCAAGGATGTCCATGACTTCGGTAATATATTGCTTCCGCTCGCTCTTCTTCTTGATAATATTCCGCTTCAACTCGGAGTAGACCTTTGGATGTAGATAGCGGAGCGCGTTATCCTCGAGTTCGCTCTTCATCCAATAGATACCCAAACGATGGGCGAGCGGGGCGTAAATTTCGAGCGTCTCCGACGAAATCTCCCGCTGTTTATCCTCACTCAGATAGGAGAGCGTTCGCATATTATGGGTGCGGTCGGCGAGCTTCACCAAGATCACGCGGATATCCTGGGCCATGGCAAAAATCATTTTCCGGAAATTTTCGGCCTGACGCTCTTCACGAGTGGTGAAGTGAATTTTGCTGATCTTTGTCACCCCGTCGACCAGGGCGGCGACCTCGTTACCGAAATGCTGTTCGATCTGACCGAGGGTGGTTAAGGTATCCTCCACCGTATCGTGCAGCAGGCTGGTGACGACGCTCGGCACATCGAGCTTCATATCGGTAATAATTTCCGCCACCCCAACCGGATGAATAAAGTAGGGCTCGCCAGAGTGGCGCTTCTGACCCTGGTGCATCTGCTCCGAAAACGCGTACGCGTCCGTGATCAGGCCAACCTTCGCCTCAGGATGGTAGGACTGGACTTTCGTAATAATTTTGTCCAAGTCGCGGTGCTGGTTCATTCGGTCCCTACGGGCGGTGCATCACACCTTGAGTGCGCAGAATTGATATAGAAGGGAGAGAGGTCCAGGCGTGAGACGCGAGTTCTTTCTGCACAGAGAATGGCGTGTAACGCCGCGACGCTGGCCTCGAGTTGGTCGTTGATGACGCAATAGTCATAACGGGCTAACGCTCGGGTCTCTTCCTGCGCACGCCGAATGCGTTGTGTAATAGCCTCTTCCTCGTCGGTCTCCCGCGCGCGTAAGCGATCTTCCAGTTTTTGCCACGTAGGCGGCAGGATAAAGACGAGCACAGCCTCTGGATAACACAGCTTGAGCTGTTCAGCCCCCTGGACATCAATGTCCAATAGGAGGTCTTGACCCGTGTTGAGCGTACTCTCAATAGTCGTGCGCGTCGTACCGTAGTAGGCTCTGTGGACCCGAGCCCATTCGGCAAAGGCCTCCTGATCCCGAAGCGAAAGAAAAGTCTCCTCACTCACAAAGTGATAGTCTTTGCCGTCTATTTCCCCCGCCCGGCGAGGTCGAGTGGTATGAGAAATTGACCAGCCGAGATTAGATGTTTTTGCAATCAGTTCATGCGCCAGGGTGGTTTTCCCAGCTCCAGAGGGGGCTGACAAGATTAGAAGAATCCCACGCCGAGAGAAGCGCAAGCATTGATCTGCGTCATCCAGCATACGTTATTCTATATTCTGCACTTGTTCGCGAATTTTTTCCACCTCTTCCTTGGCCTGGACGACGAGATGGCGGATAGACGTATCATCGGCCTTTGCACCGATCGTGTTGATCTCCCGTTGCATCTCTTGCAGGAGAAAGTCCATTCGTTTTCCAACGGGCTCGGCCAGTCGGAGGAGATCGGAGAACGCGCCGAAGTGGCTTTGGAGCCGGACGCATTCCTCAGTGATATCGCTCTTTTGGGCCAGACTCGCCACATCTTGGAGAACGCGCCGTCGTTCAGCGTCGAGATGGGGCAAGAGCGCGGTGACCTTGTCTGCCAATTTCTGGCGCGTGGCCTGTTGAGTGCGCGCGCTGCGCCGCCCGACATCCCGACGTATTTTTTCAAGAGTGGCAATCCGCTTCTGGAGATCCCGTTGCAAAAATTTCCCTTCACGTCGACGGTGTCGCTCCAGTGCAGTGAGGGCATGTTGCAGCGCTTTCTTTGACGCCTCAATTTCGGCGTTGGAAGGCTGGTGCGCTTCGGCGACCTGGAATACTTCTGGCCGGGACATAAAAAACTGGATAGTAAGATCTCCACCGAGGTCGAGCACATCCTTGAGTTCCTTCGCAGCCTGTAGATACGCTCGCGCGAGCTTAATATTGGGAACAACTGAATACGAGCGCGCTGCCTGTCCTGAGAGGGTGAGGAAGACTTCAATCCGCCCACGCTTCACCTGGGCGGCAACTAGGGCTCGCAATTCATCCTCAAGTGCCAGAAAGCCGCGGGGCAGGTGGAGTTTGATTTCGAGAAAACGGTGATTGACCGCACGGATATCAACCGTCGCCCGTCCGCCCGAAAAGGCGAGACTCCTGTTCCCAAATCCGGTCATACTTTTCATGGCTGGGGGGTCCTTAATGCGGCTTTCAATTCTTCCCTATTGACAGTCGCCGTACCGACTTTGCCGACCACAATGCCAGCCGCGTGGTTGGCGAGAATGGTGGTGGCCTCGAGTCCAGCACCGGTTCCGAGGGCGAGCGCGCACACGGCAACGACCGTGTCACCTGCCCCTGTGACATCAAAGACCTCACGGGCGGTGGTTGAGAAATGGGTCGCGCGACGATCCGGTTGAAATAAGCTCATGCCTTCTTCCCCGCGAGAAACAAGCACGGCCTCCGCGTCCCAGAGATCGAGAAGCTGAGCACCGGCCTGCTGCAAGGTTGCGTCATTCACAATGTCGAGCTGAGTGGCTTGTCCCGCTTCTTCTTTGTTCGGCTTCATGAGACTCGCGCCGCGATAATGAACGAAATTCTGACGTTTCGGATCGATCACGTAGACAAAGTCCAGTTGCGTTCGTAGTGTGGCCAGCAGGTCAAGCAGGTCGGCCTCAATCAGCCCTTTGCCGTAGTCCGACACCACACAGACATCAAAGTCGTGGATATGGCGCTGGATAAAGGTCCGCAGTCGCGCTCGTACGCGCGCACTCGGGCTATCGGTCGGGTCGCGGTCAAGTCGGACGACCTGCTGGCTGTGAGCAATGATACGGGTTTTGCTAATCGTCTCATACGGACTGCTGGTTACCAGACCCCCGACGTTTGCGCCCTGTCTCAGTAATGCTCTTCGCAGGAGTCGGCCCGCCTGATCCTTGCCTACAACGCCGCAGACCGTCACACTGCCACCCAAGGCACGGATATTGGTCACCACATTTCCGGCTCCTCCGGCGTGCAGGCTCTCACGTGTGACACGCACGACAGGAACAGGTGCTTCAGGGGAGATACGGTTGACTTGGCCCCAAATGTAACGATCGAGCATGAGGTCGCCAATGACCAGTACCCGAACGCGCGAGAAGCGCGGGAGGAGGGCGGCGAGGTTACCGAACGACTGACGGCGGCGAGAAGACGGAGGCTTCATGGCGATCCTCTCTGTCGCTCACGGCGCTGCCGCCAAGAGTTCGTAATAGAGGGCTTCATTCGCACGTGCGGTTGTCTCGATATCAAAATGGGTACGGACCCTGGCTTGTCCATGGGCGCCCAAAGTCTTTGCCCAGTCAGGAGAGCGCACGCATTGGAGGAGCGCGTTGCACAAGGCTGAGGGGTCTTGCGCTGGTATGAGGAGGCCTGTTTCTCTATCGGTGATGAGCTCAGTTAGACCGCCCACCCGACTTGCCACCACTGGGAGACCCGCCGCCAGCGCTTCAATAACGGCGACGCCCAAACCTTCCCAAACGGGAGTGTGAACAAAAATATCTGCGGCGGCTAAATGCGCAGATACGTCTCGACAAAATCCGGCAAAGTGAAACACGGAAGCTAGGCCAAGCGCACGCACACGGGCTTCTAATTCCGGCCGGAGTGGCCCATCTCCACAGATGAGGTAACGGAGGGATAGCGTCCGGCCGGTCTGCCCAGCGTGCTGACCCTGCTGACAGTCGGAGTGGAGTTTGGCTGCTGCTTCGATTAGTGTGTGGGGAGATTTGCGCTTCGTCAGCGTACCGGCCATGAGAATCACTGTGGTATCCTCACTGAATCCGTATTGGTGTCGAATAGCCATGCGTTGGGAGGCTGTGGGCAGAAACTGCTTGGTATCAATACCACTCGGGATAATGCGAATAGTCCTATCGGAAATATGTGCGGTTCCCAGTGCGGCCGCCACGCCTGAGGAGATCGCGACGATCATGTCAACCTGCCTGCCATACAGAAACCGACTCAACCAGCCTACCTTGATTGGGTAATCCATCCGACGCGTGACTAGGCGGCGGACTGGCAGGGCGTGGAGCCACGGACTGAGTGCATGTGCTCTGGCCGTATGAAAATGCACCAGGTCGTAGCGTTCTCTACGGACCAGACGACGCAGCCGCCATCCTGCCAGACCATCAAGATGATTACGGACCGAGAGAGGCTGAACGGCGAGGTTATCGTGTTGGAGGCGCTGAGCCAAGGCGCCGTGCAGCGGAGTTGCAACATGGGAGATATGGCCCGCTCGATGAAGATAGCGGGTCAGGCCCAACACTTGAGTCTCTCCGCCTCCCCAATGCCGTTCTGGGTCAACGTGCAGGATCCGTAACCGGCGTGTCATGAGAAGTGTTTCGGGACGAGCTCTGCGCAGCATCTGATGCCTGCTCCCACAGCTTGGCATATTTCAGGAAAACGTAGAATGCCGAGGTCGCAGCAACAAAAAGGCCGGGAATCCCATCTCTGATACAGCCTCGGAAAAAATAAAATCTCAGAAAGCGCCACAACGGGCGCAACAACACGTCGCTCAGATACTTCCGGCGCTGCCGCAACATCAGCTCGCGGGACGAGATATCTGTCAGGCTGTTCACGGTGCGAAGATGGTCACTGATATCGGTGTAGGTATAGTGATGGAAGTTGCCGCTCAGATGCTCGGAGCGGCCATGCAGGAGCACTTTTTCATGGGGGTCGACACCGCCCCACCTGACCTTGTGTTTCCGGAAGAGCCGGAGCCGATAGCTGGGGTACCAGCCGTGCCACCACCAGCGTCCTAAATAGTGGACGAGGCGTGGGATATAGAATCCGTCGACCGCGGGGTCATCCTGTTGCAGCACAACCTGAATCTCGTTCTGAAGGAGCGGGCTGACTTCTTCATCCGCATCAATATTGAGGATCCACTCATGGCTTGCCTGAGCGAGCGCAAAACGTTTTTGCTCAACATAGCCCGGCCACGCACGCTGAATGATATGGGCTGAATACTCTTGACAGATCTCTATAGTCTTATCGGTGGAAAAGGAGTCAACCACGACGATCTCATCGCACCACTTGACGCTTTCCAGACAGCGCCGAATAGCGTGCTCCTCATTAAGGCAGACAATACAGCACGAGATAGGACGCCGAGGAACGACACCAAGAGATGGGCCGAGAACGGGCGCACCGGGTGTCTGCGCGCTGGCTACAGATGGCGCGCGACGCCGTTTTCGCCTGGCGTACTCGCGGTCTTTCCGGCGACGCACGGATAGCAACGTTTTGAGCAAGGAGCGGCGCTGCTTGGATGGCGGCAGAGGAGGGCCAAGATAGGCATCCAAAAAGAACAGGCGCTCAGTCCGCCGGGTTCGACGGCCTAGAGTCCGGTCGAGCTGCACCAGATTTTTAACGCGCCGCCGCAGCGTCAGGCTCGGACAGTGTTTGAGGCGATCAAGATCAACCAGGCAAAATCGCCACCTCGGTCCATGCTGCGCTTCGCATTCTTCCACGAGCAGGTTCGCGTCTCTCAGATCTCCGCTATACAGACCAGCCGCGTGAAAAGATCGCACGAAGAGGGCCAGTTCGCGGAGAAAAAGGCGCCGCCGTACCACAGACCAGCGCGACGCAGACTCCCGCCAATAGTCCGAAAGTGAAGGATACGGCAGTGCTTGGCTGATATAGACACTTTCCTGCACCAGACCGGCTCTCCGTTTTTCCACAACGGCCAGAGGTTGAGGAACGGGAAAGCCGTGTGTCTGTAATAATTGCGCTCCACGCCACGCCCGGCGAGCTGGAGAGCCGTGGATCAAGGCATCCGCCCGGCGACGCCAATGGGCCAATTTGTGGCGCTTGACAACGACGGACTGGGTTGAGTCGGACATCAGCGTTACTGTCGTGCCGCCGTCCTGTTTGAAAATGCGGATGCGCCGCCAGTGTTTTGGCTGCGAGGAAACGAGATCTGTGACTCGCGCAGCATCCAAGTGTGAATGGACAATGGCGGGCACGGTCGTGCTGACGGAACTCGTAACGCTCACAACAACGGGCTTCCCTACATCTCGTAACGCTCACAACAACGGGCTTCCCTACATATAGCCGAGATCGGTCAGACGTTTTTCAAGATCGGCCTTTTCCGTCTCTGACATAACAAACTCTGGCGTTGCGACACGCGATCCGTGTCGTATGTCCTCAATCCGGCGCTGAAGCAGCTCAGCCATATCTTGGCGTTGGTGGACGAGGTTGTACCGTTCCGAGGGATCGTTCGGAAGGTGATACAGCTCTGCGGGAATACGCGGATTATTGGGGGCATAGATGTATTTCCACTCGGACGTACGCCAACCGACCCGCTGATCGCGCGGATCTGAACGGACGCGCAAAAACGCTTCTATATAAGCCTCCAGGCCGAGCGGGGTATCATCCAGCAGGGCCGGCTTGATACTCGTCCCATGAATCCCATGCGGAACCGGAGCCCCGACGAGATCCAGCAGGGTTGGTAGGGCATCGATCTGGCGGACGAGCTGAGGGGCGAGTTTGCCCGCTGGCAGGCGGAGAGAGTCTGTCCCAGCTCCCGACATCGAAAAGACCAGCGGCACCCGGACGAGATCCTCGGAGACGTCCATCTCATGCCCTTCTCGCTTGATCGTTTTCCGTCCGGACAGATCGCGCACCAAGCGATACCAGCGGTATTGGAGGTCTGTCTGGACGACATGTTCGCCATGGTCACCATGAACCACGACGAGAGTATTCTCGGGCAGCACGGTGAGGAGTCTGTCCAACTCGGCGTCCAGACATGATAATGCACGCTCGTAGCGATTCCGGCCGTAGGTCTGGCCTCGGAAGGCTGGCAGGATATGCCGCCGATGATGCAGTTCCCATAAATGTAAAAAGCCGAACCACGGCTGCTGCACCGGTAGGCTTTGCAGGCGCCGCCGAAAATCTGTGCCCCAATGTGTGGACAGGTAGGCTGACCCCTCTCGACAGTGGTAGACGTCAAACCCGCGGTCCAGATCGGTCTCAGGAAAGAGGGGACCACTCACTTCCGCCCAGGTATGGTAGCCATACGCCCGGAAGGCGTCGACCAAGGATGGGACTGCCGGGTTTAGTTTCAGCCCGAAAATCGAACGAATGCCGTGTACGAAGGAGTAGCTGCCGGTCAGCAGGCTGGCCACACAGGGCGTTGTTGACGAAGCCGAGGCAATGGCCTGCGTACAGGCCACGCCGGAACGAGCGAGGCGATCCAGGGTCGGCGTCTGTGCACCCCGGTCCTCGCCGACAACAGCATCGGCACGTAAACAGTCAATGAGGAGAAAAAGGATATTCGGACGATTCATACAGATATGCCGGTTGGACCCTGATTCCTGGGCCATGCTTATGTCGTCTGGACACGATTGAGGACGTGCCGCGCCTTATCAAGGACCTGCTCTGGGGTAATGCGCTGCATACAGGCACGCTGAATTTTACAGTCCCGCGTATAACACGGACTGCACGCCGCTGAGCCGCACAGAACAAGATCTTCCGAGCCCCACGGTGCCGAGCGGATAGGGCTTGTGGCGCCCCACAGAGAAATCACGGGCGCTCCCACTGCCGCGGCAATATGCATGGGGCCTGAATCTGGTCCAATGCCGAGCCGGGTACGCGAAAAAATACCAATCAGATCACGCAGGCTAGTTTTCCCACTCAAATCGGTTGCTTTCGCCTCCCCCAGCGCGATGCTGACTTGACTCGCAAACATCACCTCTCCCGGCCCCCCAATCAACACTGTGCCCATATCATACTCCTGCTGGAGGGTTCGTGCCACCTGAGCGGTTGCCGTTGGAAACCAGAACCGACTTGGCCAGCGCGAGCCAAGAAAAAAGGTCACATAAGGACGCGAGGTATCGGCGAGTAAGGTGTCGATATATGGCTCTTCTTCCTTCCGCAGCTGGAGGTCAAATGCTACTCCGTCGTCGGGCAGACCCAGAGCGTCCGCAAAACGCAAATATTGTCGAAGTTTGAGAGAAAAGTCTGGAATGGGATCGATCGTATGTGTATTACACAGCCAATTGCCTTCTTTAGTGTTCTGACGATGAAACCCCAGTCGAACCGGTGCCCGCGACCAGAGGCTGACCAGGCCACTCTTGGCATGGCGCTGCAGGTCGAGGATCAAATCAAACTGTTTAGACCGAATCATTTGGAGAAAGGGCCAAAACTGCCGCGGCCCTTGAGACCGGTTATAGAGCAATATCTCGTTGAGGGCAGGGTGCGCTTCAAGCAAAGGAGCTGACGCTGGTTCTACCGCCCAGGCAATATGCGCCTGTGGATAGCCCCGCCGGACTCGAGTGAGTAAGGGCAGCGCCCGGGTCACATCCCCAATTGCTCCAAAGAGAAGGATGAGAATGCGAGCGGGTTGGATGGCAACAGTGGGTCGCGTCACACTCTGGATGGTATAATAAATGTGTTTCTCCGTCTCCTGGCTCTGGGCGAGAAGCTGAAATTCGGGTCCGTGAGAGGCCGACCCTTCTCACGGTAGATAGACCAAGCGAGCGCATCATTCTTGACCCCGGCGGAATATGCCGTGCAGCCCTTTCTTATCCATCAAGAGTTGGTCCTTGCTCACGCAACCGCTCCTCGGCGTCAAATTTCTCCATTGATCGCCGCAGGCGAGCAAGGTTTCGTTTGCGATGGGAAGAGGGGAGGGGCGTGGGAAAGATGCGTGCCCGGTCGAAGTCGATAATGAGCAGCTCGTGCTGATCAGAGTCATTCCGAACGAGCATATTCGTGAGGTTGAGGTCCGCATGAGAGATGCCACTCTCGTGCATGGTGTTGATCGTCTGTAAGACGCTGTCAGTAACAACCCGCCGTTCCTCAACAGGCGGTTTGGTTTGTAGCCATTCCCGCCAGTTGAGGAACCCCTGGGCTTCGCGCGTGATGAGGGTTCCTCGATAAAATCCAAAAGACTGCCACTCAACCCCAGCGCCCAGGACTTCAACCGTCGGAACGCCACGTTCGCGGGCTATGACTGTCGTGCAGAGTTCGACAAAGGGGCGCGGTGGACGGTCCCAATACAGGTCGTGCACAAGATGGCGAACGAGGCCACCACGCTGATAGCGTCGGACGATAGCAAAACTCTGCTTGTCGAACGAAACGCGCTGGATTATGCCTCGCCCGCCCTGGAGACGGTCGGCCCTGCCGGCTTTGATTGCTTCTAGGGCGGCCAGCAGTCCATGCCCATGGTCGTCTTTGAGCCACCAGCTACCGGCGGTGGTAGCATGTTCGGTAAATCCGTTCGGAGGTGTCAGGGTACGAAAGAAGGCGAACCTCGGACGGGGGGCGACATGACTGGCCAGGCGTTTCATCTTCCGGCTGCCCCTGACTGACAATCATGCCGTGTCTGAGTGTGAGTGCCCGGAAGGGGTGGATGCGTTGCCTTGCGGTTCAGGTGGCTCGGCTGTCAGTCCGTTTTGAATTTCCCACAGCTTGGCATACGTGACAAATACAGCGTAGGAATCGAACAACGCTATCGTCAAGCCAGGCATTCCGTGTCGCCACTCGCCCTTGCCAAGATAAGAAGAAAAGAACGCGCCAAGAGGGGGAAAGATAAAATGCCGGGCTTTGGCCTGCTTGTTTTGCCCTGCCCAGGCTTTGGCGTTTGCCGACGTTGTGGCATTGAGGGCGGCAAAGCGTTCCTGGAGTGTCATGGTGACTCTACTAACCGTGGCTTATCTGCGCAGGACGAAGCGCAGAGCGTTTGAGCAGCCCATCGACACCGGCTAACACGTCCTGGGCCGTGACCAGTTGCATACACTCTTCAGTGCCACGCGGGCAGGCAGGCCCACCATGCCGGCGGCAGGGGCGACAAAACAAATCCTTTTTTTCAACGATCACCGCATTGTCGCTATACGGACCGTACCCCAAGCTTGGCGTCGTCGCGCAAAAGATTGCAACAACCGGCACCTGGCGAGCAACGGCAAGATGCATCGGCGCGCTGTCGTTGCTAATGACCGCCTGGGCCCGGTCAATGAGGGCCATAAATGTTTGCAGGTCGGCCTGACCGGCAAGGTTGAGCAGACCCGATACCTGAGCCTGAGCTTCGACCTGCCGCGCTATGGGTACGTCATCCGGGCCGCCACACAACACTACGCGTCCGTAGTGACGTGCCAGAGAACGAACGAGGCTACTATAGCCTGCCGTTGGCCAGCGTTTGGTATACCAGACCGAGCCCGGACACACGATAAACACCGGGTCGGAGGCTGTAAGCTGGGCGTCGTTAAGGAGCCGCTGGGCGTTGGTCCGGGCGGCAGGCTGATAGGCGACATAGGGTGTGCGGTCGCAGGCTTCGGGCTCAAGACCAAAGGCGCGCATAATACACAAAATACGTTCAACTTCGTGGCGGTCGGTGTCTCGCTGAGCGGTCTGATGATACAAGAACCAACCGGGGCTTTGGCGAAATCCCACGCGGTGCGGAATGCCGGCCAGGGCCAGCAGCAGCGCGGTCCGAAAGGATTTATGCGGTGCGACTGTCAGCGTAAACTGCTGGCGTCGGAGCCGACGGGCAGTTTGCAGCAGACCGAGCAACCCACGGTCGTCCCCACGCTTGCTATCCACGAGAACCTGGTCCACTGCGGGGTGAGCCTGGACGAGCGGTCGTGCCTGGGGGGTGGTGAGGACGGTCAGCGACTCTAGGTCGAGTTCGCGCCGCAGGGTACTCAGGAGCGGAGTGGTCAAAACCACGTCTCCAAGAAAACCGGTCTGGGCAACGAGGAGACGCTCCATCAGGCGGTCTCACCTTTCCGGAGGCGCAACACTAAATTGTCTTCCAGCAGGAGACGGGGGTGGCACAGCCAGCGCAGCAGCTTCCTGTTCTCCTGTCGCTGGTTCGGATTTTTCTCGCGTATCCACAGCGTATACCAGGTGTAGGCAATCACCGGTAAGCCCAGTGTCGCCAGCAAGAAACGCGAATAGAACTTGACCTTACTGTGCCCCAGACGTTCCAGACTGAGCCCGTTTTGCTTACACAGATAGTATAAAATCGGCAGTTCAATCGGATAGTTGTGAAATCGATGGGCGTGGTTGAGGGGAGTTGCAAACGGAATAAAGCGTCGTTTGGTCTTGTGGTAGCCGCTGAGCATAAAGTGCACCCGCGAGTTCAGGCGCATCACATTGGGCGTGGTCAAAATTAACGCTCCGCCGGGTTTGAGAATCCGAGCGAGCTCGCCCAGCGCAGCCTGGTGGTCGGACAGGTGTTCAATGACCTCAATCAACAAAACCACATCAAAACTGGCATCGTCGTAGGGCAGCCGCTGACGCAGGTCTACGCCGTAATCAATGGGGATGCCGTTCTTGTCCGGTCCGCTCGCTTCAAAATTGGTCCCTCTGAGCGTGAAACGTCGATGTTGCAGAGACGCTAAAACATCCCCTTCTTTACAGCTAATATCGAGGAGGGCTCTCCCCTCGTCAGGAATATCAGCCAGCAGGGCGGAAACGGCTTGAATAAGGAACGGAGCTGCCATAGCGCTTTTACTCTCCGTTTTTTTGCCTTCCTATTCCTTCGAGTTGAGACTCAATAGACGCTAAGAACCGCTCGACATCGCTGACCTCCATATCGATACGGAGAGCAACGAGCTTATCCGTGGCAAACGGAAACTTCTCAAGCTTCACCAGATCTTTTTCCGTCGTCACCACAAAATCACACGCTCGGCTGACTGACGTAATCGTTTGCCAGTCCCTCTCTGTATAGACATGATGGTCTGGAAATACCATCATGTCTATAATTTCTGCTTCCAATTCTCTGATAAAACGGTGGAACAGATCTGGAGCTGCAACGCCGCTTACCGGCATAACTTTCTTATGTGCCAATAAGAATAAGGGTAACTCTTGCCACTCTCCACGTGTGGAGTGAATAAGCGCAGCCGGACGTGGGTTCGCAAAAAAGAGGGGTTTCCCCCGTATATGAAGGGATGCAGCGTAGTCCTGCTGAGCCTGCACCGCTTCCCCCTTCGTCACAACGACCAGGTCTGCTCGATGTATAGAGGTGGACGGTTCACGGAATGGGCCGGCAGGGAGCAGCCACCCCGTGGTCTCTCTTTGCTGGGCATGAAGCAGCAGAATGTCGAGGCTACGGCCTAAGCGTCGATACTGAAAACCATCATCCAGGATCAACACTTCGACGCCATAGGTTTCTTGCGCCAGCCGCGCCGCTCGGACACGGTCGCGTCCGGCCAGAACGACGCCGGAAAAGGTTCTGGCCAGCATCACTGCTTCGTCTCCGACCTCTTCCGGCGTTGCCTGAGTGTGACCGTCCGTACCCACTGTTGTGACGCCATTGTTTTTTCCCCTATAGCCTCTTGAGAGAATGCCGACCCGGTGCTGCTGAGCGTGCAGCAAACGAGCGAGCCAGAGAACGAAAGGCGTCTTCCCCGTCCCGCCGACAGTGAGATTGCCCACGCTAATGATGTGGAGGGGAAGCTGTTCACTGCGAAGGATACCCCTCTCATATAAAAAATTGCGGACTCGGACGACGGATGAGAACAGGAGCGAGAGGGGAGTGGCCGCCAGCCAGCCCAATACGCCGAGGACGCCCTGACGAGCCCATATTTTCTGGACGAGACGCTGGAGGGAAATCATACGCAGGCTATGGGTGGGAAGGAACACGGGTCGGACAGTGCTGAAGGACAACGCTTAAGGTGCGCTCAACCGCGCCTTGTTGCCGCTCAATGGTTTTGCGCGCACGCGCTCCTGTCTTTCGTCGTAAGTCGGTATCGGTCAGCAACGGCAGAGCGGCGTCATACAAACTCTGCGCGTCGTAGAGTTTAATCCCTCCCTGGGCTTTTTCTAATTCCGCGGCAATCGACGAAAAATTGTGCGTATGCGGACCAAAACAGACCGGCACCCCGGCGAGGGCCGGTTCAATCATGCTATGCCCGCCAGGACCTCGAATCAGGCTGCCACCAACAAAGACGAGAGAAGCCGCGGCATAAAAACTGGCAAGCTCGCCGAGTGTATCCAGGAGAAACACCTCAGTGCCAGGCGGTGCCGGTGCGGAGCACGCGCTGCGTCTGATATAGCGCCAGCCCTGCTGCTGTAATAACGCCTCGACGTGAGAAAAACGTTCTGGATGACGTGGAGCCAGCAGTAAAAGAAGATGGGGAAGACGGCTCCGAAGCTCCCGAACGGCTTGGAGGAGCACTGCCTCTTCGGAATCATGGGTGCTTGCGCCAATAAGCAACGGACGGTCGCCACAACCTGCCTGGGCCAAGATTTCCTTGCCGGTATCCCCACCGGCGTTCACACCGTCAACTTTGAAATTTCCTGTCACCTGAACACGTCGAGCATCCGCGCCAGCGGCAATAAGGCGCTGCGCATCTTCCTGTGTCTGCATGCAACACGCGGTAATGCTCTGCAAGACTGGACGAAAAACGGGGGAGAGCAGGCCATAGCGCCGTCGTGCACGTCTGGAGAAGCGGCCGCTCACCAGCAGGGTCGGGATACGCTGGCGTGCAAGGCTGGCTAACATATTCGGCCACATCTCTGTTTCGGTGAAAAAGAATACCTGGGGTCCGATACGCTTGAGTACGCGGCGACTCACCAGCGGATAGTCGAGGGGGAAATAGAACACTCCATCCGCTTCGGGGCACCGTTCGGTCGCGGTTTGGTAGGCCGTTGCGGTTTGCACGGAAACCAGAAGCGGTGTGTCTGGAAAGCGCTCCTTCAGCGCGGATAAGAAGGGCCGGGTGGCGAGAAGTTCGCCCACAGAAGGGGCGTGAAGCCAGAATGGTGTCGTGTTCCGTGTCAGTCGGATAAGGTCTGAGGGCAGCCGTCCGAGTCGTTGCCCCAATCCGATGCGATAGCGTGGCCTCAGCATGAGCGCAATGATCACAAAAGGAAAGGCGATGACAAGCAGAATCGTCAAAAGAACATTATAGACAGCGAGACTCATGAGTGCTCGAAATAGGCGTCCGCCTGCCCGGTAATGGTCCGTAAACGCTCTTCCAGTTCTTGTCGCTTCTGTTCCAGTTGCGCGGTGGTGGTATCTTCCGGAACGGAGATAGGGGACCCCACCACGTAGACGATCCGACTAAAAGGGAAGGGGATCATAAGCCGGTCCCAGCTTCCAATTCTGATATGCCAGGCCGCACTATACGTGGTCGGATATACAGGGGCACCGGTGGCGCGGGCAAGCTGGAGTACACCGGATTTGGCGCGCTGATACGGTCCTCGGGGTCCGTCCGGAACAACGATGAGATCGTAGCCGAGTCGATATGCCTCGACCATGCCTTTGAGACCACCGACCCAACCGCGAGAAGAAGAGCCTCGGACCGCGGCAATCCCGAAGCGCTTGAGCACGCGAGTGATGATTTCTCCGTCTCGGTGGATACTATTCATGACACAGGCCTTTGAGCCGCGATAGCCAAAGCGCATGAGCACAATACGGCTATGCCAGAATGCCATGATGACCTGTTCGCCGCGATTCCACCGCGCGAACAAATCATCCGCGCCGATATACTGTTTTCTGGTTGTCACCTTGAGCAACCACAGGAGCGCAAAGGTGAGGCTGGCCCATACACGGATTTTCATCTTTTCTCTGAATGGGAAGCGGGGTTGCCGGCTGAACGGGTGGGGTGAAGCGTCAGCGGCGGCAGGACCGGAAGGGGGCTGAGTTGAATCGAGCATAGGCGTCAGGCGGCCGAGCGCGGCGCGGCGCGAAATTGGAGTTCATACAGACGGCGGTAGTGCGTGTTGCCTGCCAAGAGTTCTTCATGCGGTCCTTCTTCCATAATGCGTCCGTCGTCTAGGACCACAATCCGATCGGCCTGCTGAATGGTGGACAGGCGGTGGGCAATCACCAGCACGGTCCGCCCAACCATCAGGCGTTCGATAGCGTCCTGGACCAGGCGTTCTGATTCGTTATCAAGTGAAGAGGTGGCCTCATCCAGGATCAGCATGGGTGCGTTTTTCAGGAGCGCGCGCGCAATAGCGAGTCGTTGACGCTGGCCTCCGGACAGCCGAACCCCGAGCTCGCCAATCTGGGTCGCATAGCCCTCCGGGAGTGCCATGATGAAGTCGTGGGCATGGGCGGCCTTGGCCGCGGCAATAATCTCCTCCTCGGGCCGTTGCGGCATACCGTAGGCAATATTGTTGCGTACGGTGTCATTAAACAAAAAAGTGGCCTGGGTGACCACGGCAATCTGGGAGCGCAATGAGGCAAGGGTCAGGCTGCGGAGGTCTGTTCCGTCGACCGTGATCTGTCCTTCACTGACATCGTAGAAGCGCGGAATCAAATCGGCCAGGGTACTCTTGCCGCCTCCACTGGGGCCGGCTAAGGCCACGACCTGCCCTGTGTCTATGGTGAGGTTTATATGTCGTAAGACCCACTCCTCTTGATAGCGAAAGGAGACATCGTGGAACTGGATACGTTGCCTGAAGCGGGACAGGCCGTGCGCCTGCGGCCGGTCTCGAACATCGCTGCCCTCGTCCAAGACCTCGAACAACCGTTCTGCCCCAGCCAATCCGTTTTGCACCGCAGCCTGCGTTCGGGTGAGATGTTTGAAGGGTTGATAAATAAGCAGCATGGCCGTCAGAAAAGCTACAAATTCGCCCTGGGTCCGCTCCCCCTCAATGACGCTCATCCCGCCGTACCATACCACTCCGGCAATGCCACAGGCGGCCAGGAGTTCGACCATGGAGGGCACGAACGCCTTGAGTCGCCCAGCCCGAATGGCGTGTTTGTATAGCCGATGGTTCTCGGCGGCAAAGCGTTGCCGTTCGTAGTCTTCCATCCCAAAGGCTTTGACTACGCGTGTCCCCTGGATGGTTTCTTGCAATAATGCCGACAAATACCCGAGGGAGCCTTGGCCTTTTCGACTCAAACGACGGACCTTCTGATAAATTCGCATGAGCGGCAGTATGGTTGCGGGAAAGGCAATGAAGGCGATACTGGCCAGCACCCAATCCTTTATGAACGCCACCGTCACCAAGACCATAAGCGTTGTCGCATCCCGCATCATCGACGCCGTGGCTTGGGTGAGCGCCTGGCGGACGAGCAGGGTGTCATTCGTCACCCGCGAGATCAGGGTGCCCGTTGGGTGGCGCTGAAAAAAGGACAGGGAGAGAGATTGGAGATGGGCATTCAGGGTATTGCGTAAATCCTCAACGATCCGTTGGCCCACGTATTCCATCAGATAGATATGGCCAAAATTGCACACGCTCCGAAAACTGAAGGTCAAGATAATAATGAGCGGCAGGGTCTTGAGGGCGGTGAGATCCTTGTCGGCGAAAATATCATCAAACACATACTCGACCAGAAAGGGCAGTACCCCGTTGGTGGCGCTGAATAAGACCATACACACGACCGCGGGAAGAAAGGCGCGGTAGAGGTAGGGTCGCAAATACAACAGCAGGCGCCGATAAACAGTCATAACTCCACAAGGCCGAACTAGCGCTGGGCCAATAAATTGAAAATCAAGTCCGCCGTCCGTTTGGCAGCCCCAGGTTCCCCAAGCCTGACCCGTACCTCCCGTAACCCGTCTTGGGCAACGCTATATGCCCGTGCATCGGTTAGCAACCGCTGCGCTTCAGTGGCAATCCGCTCGGGCGTGACCGCGCTTTGAATCAACTCGGGTACGACCTGTCGTTCGGCAATGAGATTGGGCATCCCGATGAAGGGGACGCGCACAAACAAACGGGCCAGGGCATAGGTCACTGGAGCCAGGCGATACACAATCACCATGGGCCGTTCGAGCAGGGCGACCTCCAGTGTCGCGGTGCCAGAGGCCACGACAGCGAGGTCGGCGGCATGCGTAATATTATAGGTATCGCCTTGAACAACCCGAATGGCGGCCGAGTGGGCGCGGACTGTCGTTTCGATGTGGTCGCGGTCAAGGGTTGAGGCGACGGCGAGAATGAATTGATACCGCTCTCCCAGCGCGGTTGCGGCGTGAAGCAGCGGAGGGAGCAAATAACGTACCTCTTGCGTCCGACTGCCCGGCAGCAGGACAATCGTCTTTTGCGCGGGATTGAGGTGGTACAGCCGGAGGGTGTCGTCCCGAGAGCGGGTTGGTCGGACACGACCAACTAGCGGATGACCAACAAATTCAACCGAGCAGCCATGCGCGCTATAAAAGTCCGGCTCAAACGGAAACACGGCGGCAAGCAGATCCACCCACTTGGCAATAGTATAGACCCGCTTCCTCCGCCAGGCCCAGACCTGAGGGCTGATATAGTAAAAGACAGGAACCTTGGCGTGCTTGGCGACTTTGGCCAGCCGCAGATTAAACTCTGGAAAATCAATAAGCACCAGCAGATCCGGGGGATGCCTGCGCAGGATTTGGGTCAGTGCCCGATAGGTCCGCAACAGGGCGGTGAGCTTATCCGCAGCTTCGAATAAGCCCATACCGGCGATGGCTGCCGAATCGACCAGGGTCTGCATACCGGCCGCTCGCAGGGCCGGGCCACCCACTCCAAAAATGTCAAGCTGTGGCTGCTGTGCCTTCAGAGCTGAGACCAGGTCGGCTCCGTGCGCGTCACCTGAAGCTTCCCCAGCCACGAGCAGAATCCGCACTAGGGAATCTCCAGACTTTCAACAATGCGCTCGGCCTCTTCCAGGGCTTGGAGACCGTCCAGGCCGCTGACGAGCGGGGTACTGCGGTCTTGCACGGAGCGGATGAAGGCTCTGATTTCTTCTTCCAGCGCGTCTTCGCCCCCTACCGCGCGCTCCTCAAAAGCGAGGTTGGGCATGGCGGTCTCGTTTGCTGCCGGCTCGCGGCGACAAATGCGAATGGTATGCGCGCCATAATCCACCACAAGATAGGTGTCGGGTTGGAAAACGCGCATTTTCCGCTCTCGCTTGAGGGCCACCCGGCTGGCAGTAATATTCGCGATACAGCCCGAAGCAAACCGCAGGCGGACATTCGCGATATCGGGCTCGTCCGTCAGAACGGGTACGCCGAACGCCTCGCGTGACACAACCGGCGAGCGGACCAGGCTGAGAATCACGTCCAGGTCGTGAATCATGAGATCCCGTACCACGTCAACGTCTGTCCCCCGCTCAATAAAAGGCGCGACGCGCTGACACTCAATAAAGCGGGGTGCCGTCAGTATACCGGTCAGCGAACGGAGCGCGGGGTTAAAGCGTTCCAAATGCCCGACCTGAAGTATACAGCCGCGCTCATGTGCGAGGTTGACGAGTCGGCGGCCTTCATCGCCTGTCGCCGTGAGTGGCTTTTCAACCAGGACGTCAATACCCTGCATGAGAAAATCCTGGGCGACTGCGGCGTGCAATTGGGTGGGCACGGCGATGCTGACGCAGTCTACGTGTCCGAACAGCGCGCGATAATCGGCCTGGGCTGAGGTCTGACATTCCTGGGCGACTTCTTTAGCCCGCGCAGGATTGGTATCGACCACGCCAACTAAATCGACGCCCTCTACATTGGTATACTTGTGGGCATGAAAGCGTCCGAGATAGCCAACCCCAACAACGCCGGCCCGAAGCGGGACGCCCTGCGGAGATGATGCGTGTGAAGACGGCAAAGGACTCCTCGGCTCAGCCATCAGCCTGCTCTCTCAGGGGTGAGACATCCTGTGCCCTGCAGAGGCACACCCGTCAGCTGCAAACGGTATCCATATCTGCGCAAAGGAGAGCGCAACGCCTCTGACGCAGGATAGGAAGGATCTGCCTGATACCATCGGTTCCCGAAATTAAGACGCAGTTTCTGCCGTTAGGGCTTGTGACGATTGTTCCTGTGACGCCTCTTCTTGCGTACTGGGGAGACTCAGCGAGCTGGTAGATGGACCTTTCATCAGGTCGAAGTAGAGCTGAGGAAAGGCGTCGGGTTTATCTGTTGGAATAGGCTTCCAGTCGCCGCCGCGGATATAGGTCGCTCCGCCAGTGTACTCCCACCGGTCCGCTTTCCACTCATAGGTTGTCTGACACGGGATAAGGCGGGGAATCATATTTTTGACGGGCGCCTGTTCAGCCTCCTCCCTGGTCTCAAAAAAGTCGCTCTGTGTCACTTTGCAGGTAAAAGTGACGATACCCAGGGTCTTTTCTGGATTACGGGTGTCCACAATATAGGTCATATGCCGGATACCAAAGGTCAGCTTTGCCCACTGCAACAAGATACTGTCTTGAAAAACAGGTTCCGTCTGCTCTATGACCTTTTGGACGCCGGCCATGAATTCCTCCAGGTTCTCTTTTAACGGTTCCTTGGCAAAGACAGAGGAGAGTGGCTGCATAAAGAGAAGCAGGTTGACGAGTATAAGAACGCTATACTTCATCATGTGACTCGTTTCGCTCGGTATCCCTCGCAGCCCCTATCACTAAAACTCTGCTTTGACAATGGAAACACGCTGATGGGGGGAGGCTGCGCTCTGCCGGCCCAGCTTGATTCGCTCTCTGTTCGCTGGCATAACGCTGACAAGGGAACAGCATGACACTGACCCGGAGGCAAAAGGAAATCTGGGACTATCTGGACGCGTATGTCGAAGGGCATGGCTACGCCCCGACCCTTGAGGAAATCGGTGCCCACTTCGGCCTCTCCTCTCTGGCGACCGTCCACAAGCATTTGAGTAATCTCGAACGCAAAGGGCTGATTACCAGAAGGTGGAACCGCAGCCGGGCCATTGCGCTCATGCCGCCTGAAAATCCAGTCGAAGCCATTGAGTTGCCGCTGCTTGGAGAAGTTGCGGCCGGTTCGCCCATTGAGGCCCTGGAAACCGAGGATAGGCTTGCCGTGCCGGTTGATTTCGTCCGTCGACCACATACCGCGTTCACGCTTCGTGTCCGGGGCGGCTCGATGGTCGGCGAAGGCATTCTCGATGGTGATTTTATCGTTATCGAGTCACGCTCCAGCGCGGACAACGGAGAGACCGTTGTCGCTCTTGTCGATGGTGAGGCAACCGTCAAGACATTCCATCGACAAGCCGATGGCCTGATACGTCTCCAACCAGCCAACCCAAGTATGGAGCCGATTCTTGCGCCGGAAGAGCAGGTAGAAGTGCGCGGCATAGTGGTCGCCGTGCTGAGAAAATATGGGAAGTAGGCTGAGCCGTGCCCTTTTCTCTCTACGTGCATATCCCCTATTGTCTCAGCAAATGCCCCTACTGTGACTTTAACGCTTACGCCGCCCAAAGCTGGCCTGAGGCGCGTTATATCGACGCCCTGTGCAAAGAGTTTACCTCCTATATGCAGGCTCCGCCCTGGCAGGGCGAAACGCTTGAAACGATCTATTTCGGCGGCGGAACACCGTCGCTCTTTCAGCCCGAATCGCTGGAGCGTTTTCTCACCTGCGTCTCCGATCGCTGTCCGCTGTCCCCTGACGTAGAGATGTCTCTTGAAGCTGACCCGGCTACTGGTTCGCTCGAAACACTCTCCGGATATCGGGCGCTCGGGATAAGCCGGCTGAGTCTCGGCATCCAATCATTTGAGCCGTCTGTGCTGCGGACGCTGGGCCGACTCCACACGGGAGAGGAGGCCCTGCGGGCAATCGAATTGGCAAGAGCAGCCAAGTTTTTCAACCTGAATATCGACCTCATATTTGGTGTGCCAAATCAGACAACGGACCTACTGACGCGCGACCTCAACCAAGTCTTTGGCTGTGAACCGCAGCATATTTCGATGTACGGTTTGACCTATGAAGAGAACACTCCATTTTATGCAATGCGGCAAAAGGGAGTCCTGCAACCGGTGGATGAAGAGACCGAGATCGCCATGTATGCTCAGGTCCAGGCGGCATGTGCCGCCCACGGCTATGAGCGCTATGAGATCTCCAATTTTGCCCGCCCTGGGTACGCGTCTCAGCACAATCTGCGCTATTGGCAGGGCGGGGCCTATCTCGGGCTGGGAGCTGGAGCACATTCGTTCGCGTGTACGCCAGACTGGGGAGTACGCTGGAGCAATATACGGAATCCAAAAGCCTATATGGAGTTGGCGCTCTCTACGGGTCGGGCAGACCACTATGTCGAGCAATTGACCAAAGAGCAGGCGCGTGGTGAGTTTCTCTTTCTCAGTCTTCGCCAAAGGGATGGTATGTCCCTGAGTGGATTTGCGAGGCGGTTTGGGCAGTCATTCTTTACGCAGTTTCCGCACGCAGCTGACATGCTGGGCGAAGGGCTCATGACCCAGAGTGCAGGAAAGGTCAGACTCACCCCCAAGGGGTTGCTAGTAGCGGATAGTGTTTTTGCGAGCTTTTTTTAGCTTTCGTCCCCGGTCTCTTGGCCAAAATGACGATACAGCAGATTCATATATGGGCCGCAGGGACGACGCGCCTTAAAAAAGTCGCGGGCTTCTTCGAGTGACATGGCGTGATAGACGTGCAGATAGGCAATCGCAACCGTCGGGGCACGATTGCAGCCGGCATTACAGTGGAGGAACACCCGGTTGCCACTCTGGAGGGTGGTCTGGAGTAACTCAAGGGCCTGAGGCAGAGCCTCAGCCAAGCTGTCACAATCATAATCGGCCGCAGGCGTTCGGAAGAATGTTATTTGATTGGTGCGGTAGGCGGTATGAAGGGCGGTGATATCCAGTCCCTTCAGGGTGAGATCCTCGGCATCCTGGAGGCTTAAAACCGCAGAGATTCCGAAGGTTTGTCTGAGCCACGGAATATCTTCGACGCTCGGATATTCTCCAACAAAGAGGTTGGGGAGAATCTCGCTGACTTCAGGTCGGCGGGCACGAAGCGTGTCTGCGGTTGGCGCAAAGGGGTGATAAAAATCGGCCATCCGTGCAGAGTAAACAAGGGGTGCTCGGGCGTCAACACAACCTGAAAAACCGGATCGGATAAGAGAGGCTTGCTATGTATGGCCCATTTCCGATAGGAATAGCAGGGCGGCTGGGGTCCCTCCAGCCAATATCGAAGGAGGATCTTGTTATGAGTGCAGAAAACGAAAAATTGGTTACGGATTTCTGTAACGCCTGGTCAAACCTGAACGCGGCTGAACTGTTGGACTATCTGAGCGAGGATTGCTTCTATCACAATATCCCCATGGAGCCCTTTGTCGGCCACGCCGCAATCCGCGCCTTTGTCGAGCCGTTCCTCAAGGATGCGCAGAGCGCGCAGTTCGAGATCAAGCATACCACCTCGTCGGGAAACGTGGTGATGAACGAGCGGGTTGATACCTTTGTTGTGGGACCGAAGACGATTTCCTTACCTGTGGCGGGCATATTTGAAATTACGGATGGCAAGATCTCTGCCTGGCGCGATTACTTTGATCTCGAATCGTTTAACAAACAGATGGGCTAAGGCCGCGTCCTGGCTTACATGTGAAAGATTGGGGAACGTGTAGAAAGGTTGATGTATGGAGAAACTGGTACCCGGACTAGAAGGGGTGCCCATTATGGAGTCGGAAATCGGCTTCATTAATGGCCTGGAGGGCATCCTGGAATACCGTGGCATCTCAATTGAGGAGCTGGCTGAGAAGAGTACCTATGAGGAGGTGGCGTATCTGCTCCTGTTTGGGAAACTGCCCACTCGTGACGAACTCAAGAACTTTGATCAAGATCTACGTACTCACCGGCGGGTCAAGTATCGCATTCTCGATATGATGAAATGCATGCCGGAAAATGGTCATCCCATGGACATGCTCCAGGCCGCAGTGGCTGCGATGGGCATGTTTTATCCAGCCCGGGATATCCGAGATGAAACGCAGCGCTATTGGTCGACCATTCGCCTCGTTGCCAAGATGCCGACCATTGTGGCGGCCTTTGAGCGCATGCGCCACGGCGACGAACCAGTCCGGCCACGGGACGATCTGTCTCATGCGGCGAATTTTCTGTGGATGCTAAACGAGGAGGAGCCCGACCCGCTTGATGCGCGGATTATGGACGTATGCCTGATTCTGCACGCTGAGCATACGATGAATGCCTCGACGTTCAGCGGCTTGGTCGTCGGGTCCACCGAGGCCGACCCGTATACCATGGTGTCGTCGGCCATTGGCGCCTTGACTGGCCCTCTCCACGGTGGAGCCAACGAGCAGGCGCTCAAGATGTTCCAGGAGATCGAAACGGTGGACAATGCCAGGCCGTTTATCGAAGCGCGTCTGGCAGCCAAACAAAAAATCATGGGTATGGGCCACCGGGTATACAAGGTGAAAGACCCACGGGCGAACGCCCTGCAAGGTCTGGCCCTCAAGCTGTTTGAAGCCAAAGGTGAGCATCCGCTGTACAAGGTCGCCCAAGAGGTTGAGAAGGTGATCAGCGAGCGGGTCGGAGCAAAAGGGATTGCCTCGAACGTCGATTTTTACTCCGGCGTAGTCTATGACAAGCTGAATATTCCCATCGACCAGTTCACACCGATCTTTGCCATTGCCCGGGTGGCTGGCTGGCTGGCCCACTGGCATGAACAACTCAAGAACAACCGGATCTTTCGACCGACACAGGTATACACCGGAGGTCACCAATCCCCGTATATCTCGTCAGAGCAACGGTCGTAGCATTCATTCCGTAACCCGATATCAGGCGGAGAGGAGGAAACTCTCCGCCTTTTTTATTGCCGGGGCTCAGCCAAGCGAGCGATTATAGCGGTGTGGGGTGAGTCCTTCAGCCGGATGGGCTTGCCCTCAAAATTTGTGGCGTTCGATTCCCGGAATACGGTCAAAATCGCTATCAAAGCTGACGATCTCATTCAGGTTCAGGCGTTTCATGAGAACCGCGTGATAGGCATCCGCAAACGGAAGGCTCAGGTCTATATACCAGGCAAAGACCTGTCGAAAATGTTGCTTACCCGGCAGAATGATCCCGGGTAGTTCCAGGAGAGGTAAGAAGGAGTCACGAATCTTTTCCCTTGGCTGTTTGTAATATCGCTGGAGTGTAAAGACGACCTCAAAGACTACCGTGTCTGCTGTGCGGGCACGTATCTGTCCTTGTTCGATCTGTGTGAGATAGGCCGTGGCGAGCGGTGAATGCTCCGGATGGTCTTGGAGTAAATGGCGAAGAAGTATTCGGTATTGACCCCTTGAAGTAGGAGATATTGATGAACCCCCGCGTCACACACATTCGACCTCTCAAGAACTACAGACTGGATGTCACCTTTGACTCCGGGGAGCGACGGAGGTTTGATTTGGCCCCGTACTTGGACCGAGGAATCTTTGTCCGTCTACGAAACCGCTCTCTCTTTAATGCTGCCCGGGTAGTTGCCGGCTCCGTAGAATGGCCCGGCGGCTTGGACCTGAGTTACGATACATTGTACTTGGAAGGCCAGCCGATACCCGGAGAAGAGATGGAGGATACCTATTCAGCCTAGCCTCCATAGCGATAAGGATGCTCCTTCATGAACGTGAAACCTATGGAGCGACTTGGTGGTCGAACTGTTGCACGACAACCTCAGGCAGAGTCGTGGTGTGTGTGGCGTGCTCAATCGTTAGGCTGACCAGGTTCCCAGCAGCGTCGAGATCAAGATAGACGTTCTCGTTGACTGCCTGCGTCTCCTGAATCGGACGGTTGGAAAATTCTAAGAGCGCCGTATCTGTATCCTTAAAATATTTCACCTTCATGGTTTATAGCTCCTATCGAAGAAGGCATTGTGAACTGTCTCCCTATCTTCGAGAAGAATGACTCTAAGGTACTTCCCTTCTGAATGTATGTATACCCAGCGACGGAAGCGTCCATCAGCCTGAACCTCCTCTGATGCTGGAGTATCAATAGCTCTTTGTATCCATTCGTCCTTGATAGAGAGTCTATCAGGCCGCATACGCGTATGCCGGAAATACTCTGTGGATTTCATCTATCCCTTCGGCTTCACCTCTGCGTTGATGCAGTTCAGAGGCATTTCGCCCCTGCGTAGCCGGTTTACATTCTCAGCCACCCGCTTGGCTATGCCTTGGAGGCTGACGTCGGTTGCGCCTCCGATGTGCGGGGTTGCCAAGACGTTATACTGGAAAATTTCGTCGTTTGGATCAAAGGGTTCGGACCAGAACACGTCCAGACCCGCGCCAGCGATGCGGCCTTCCCTCAGGGCGGCCAGCAGGGCAGCGTAGTCTAACACTGGCCCGCGGGCGACGTTGATCACAAAGGCTTCCGGCTTCATACAGGCGAATTCAGCCTGGCCCATGAGGCCGCGCGTTTCGTCATTGAGGGGCGGGGCGGTAATCACAAAATCGGCCGCTCGCAGGACCGCATGAAACTCGTCTTGGGCAACATGGGTGAGAGGAATGCCGTTGTCCGGCTTGTCGGGTGTCGGTCCCCGGCGGGAAACGGCCAGGATGTGCATTTCAAAGCCGGCCAAACGCCGGGCAAGGGCCCGCCCAATGCCACCATAGCCAATAATGGCGACTGCTTTACCCTTGAGGGCCTGCCCCATCGGTGATCCCAGGACTCTGTTTTGAATACTCTCTTGAGTCTGGCGGTATTTTCTGGCCAGACCGAGCATGAAAAACAGGGCAAGTTCAGCAACGGATTCAGCATTGCCAGTACCGGCCGTTGGCACATTCGCCACGTAGATACCCGCAGCGGTGGCTGCCGGAATATCGACCGAGTCCAAGCCTGCACCGTACTGCTGGACGAGCTTCAACTGGGGTGAACGCAGCGCATCGCTGCCGATGGGTGAGACCGTGGGGATCAAGACATCTGCGTTCTGGGCCGCTTCCGCAACAGCATCGGGCGGACAATCAAGAATGTCATCCTCAGGCAGTTCCTGTTGAAGGATACGGCACACATAGGTCAAACCCTGTCGACAAAAGTAAATCCGCATAACACCTTCCCTTGATCGTTGATGCTGCCTGACCGATAATAAGCCGCCCCGATGATAGGCCGCCCCAGTCAAGAAGAAAAGGGTCAAGAAGAAAAGGAGGGAGAGCCGATGGACTATAGCCGTTACGAATGTCTCCACGCAAAACGTGCAGGGAAGGTGTTGACAGTCTCATTCAATCGTCCACAAGCCCTGAATGCCATTAACGCCCAGTTGCATACCGAACTGTCTCAGATCTTTGCCGATATCGCCCAGGATACGGAGACGGAGGCTGTCGTGCTGACGGGTAAAGGCCGCGCGTTCTGCGCGGGTGGCGATATCAAGTGGTTTCAGGATATGACGGCCACGCAGTTGGATGCGCTCTTCGCCGAGGCGCGTAAAATTATTATCGACATGCTGGAGGTAGAACAGCCGATTATCGCCGCGGTTAACGGACCGGCAACCGGTCTGGGTGCCACCCTGGCGCTCTTCTCCGATGTCATTTATGCGGCGGACAACGCAAAAATTGGTGACCCGCATGTCCGCGTCGGAGTGGTTGCTGGAGACGGGGGAGCCATTATCTGGCCCTGGCTGATTGGGACGGCTAAAGCCAAGGAGTTTCTCATGACCGGCGACTTAGTGAAAGCCGAAGAGGCCGAGCGTATTGGTCTCGTCAATCACGTTGTTCCTGCGGATCAGCTCATGGAGAAAGCCATGGCCTTTGCCATCCGCATGGCCAATGGCCCGCGTATGGCAATCCGGGGGACCAAGGTTTCAGTGAATAAAATTCTCCGTGACACGGTCAATCTGGTTCTCGATACTTCACTGTCGATAGAAAAACACTGTTTTCATACGGCAGACCACAAAGAAGCGATTCAGTCCTTTGTGGAGAAAAGGGAGCCCCGGTTCACCGGGCAATAAACACCAGGAAAGGATATCCCTGAGGATTTTCGTGCTTAATGGCTGCGACGCGCATCCAGTCCCGCTCTTCGTCTCGTCCGACCCGGCCGATTATGGTCACCATTGCAGCCTGCCTGGTGGCCGTCTATGCGGCTGTGTTCATTGTCTGGGATATTATTGCTCCGTTTGAGCGGCCCTATGCCGAAGGTCCGGCCAGTGTCATTTTGGGCTTTCGCGTGTTCGGTCTGTCTGCCCAACTCATGCACGCCTTGCAACTGCTGGTCGCGGGCAGCCTCGCATATCATCTCTGGACAATGCGGCGTTTTGGTTGGCATCTGGTCGTGTTCAGCGTCGGTTATATGCTGGTCTCATACGTGATATGGGCACAGGTCTATGGCGAGTCTGAGCGTATCGTTGGCTTTGGGCTGTTCTATGCCGTGATACTTCTCATTCTGCTGACTCTGACCTTTCCGCACCGCAGAAAGTTTGTGTGAAGTATTCCAAGGCGCAAGGGCCGTATGGGGAAAACTGGAGGGAGAATGGTTGACCGTAATGCAAATGTGGGAAGCTTTCTCGACTTTTCCGGGAAAACCGCCTTGGTAGCGGGGGTGCTGGACGACAATTCAATAGGCTGGCCCATCGCCAAGATGCTCAACGATGGCGGCGCCCGGATTGCGCTCTCCATTCAGCGCAAGGCCGTTCGGCGTATGATGGGCGACATCCCGAACCAACTGAATAATCCGCTGATTGCCGAGTGCGATGTGAGTAAGGACGAACAGGTCGAGCGGCTGTTCGACCAGGTCGAACAGGAGTTCGGGCATCTGGACTATCTGATTCACTCTATTGCGTATGCCCCGCCAACGTCTTTTGGGCAGCGCTTTGTGAACATCTCACGCGCGGATTTCGCCTTGGCCATGGATGTCAGCGCGTATTCGCTGATTACGCTGGCACGGGGTGCGTTCCCGCTCATGAAGGACCGGGGTGGATGCATTCTGGCCATGACCTATTACGCAGGCGAAAAGGTTATTCCCGGCTACCAGCTCATGAGTATTACCAAGGCCGCGCTCGACAATATCATCAAGAATCTTGCTTTTGACCTGGCTCCGCATCGCATCCGAGTCAACGGTCTTTCACCCGGTCCGACTGCAACCAAAGCTGGAACCAGCATCCCCGGTTTCGAGATTATGCAGAATCATATGCGCGAATATGCACCGTTGCGAGAGGAAATTCGGAACACCGATGCGGGCAAAGTGGCGTTGTTTTTATGCAGTCCAATGGCTGAAAAAATTACCGGTGAGATCGTGCATATTGACGGTGGCTATAACATTATGGGGATGACGATAAAGCCACCAGAGGCTTAGCCAGAGTGCCACTGGCACTTACCAAAAGGAGGATGAAGCATGCAAGCAGTTGAACCTCAAGCAGTTGGTATGGACCCAACTCGGGTCGAACGTTTTTTTTCGGTAGTGGAACGTAAAATCGAGGAAGGCTGGTTATTTGGCGGCGCGTTTCTGCTCGCCCGGCACGGCAAGATCGTTGCCGCCCGCGCGCTGGGCCGCTCAGAACCGTCCAAGGATCGGATGGCAAAAACGGACGACATCTTCTGTTTGTTTTCCACCACCAAGCCTATTACCGCCACGATGCTACTCATGAAAGTTGACCAGGGTGAGGTCAAGCTGTTCGATAAGGTCGCGGATTACATCCCGGAGTTTGCCGCCGCCGGTAAGCGAGGTGTCACCGTCTCTCAGGTGATGACCCACACAGCCGGATTCCCGACCATGGCCATGGACTGGCCGATGTCAAAGTGGGGAGATTGGGAGGCCACGATTGCGCGTATCTGTGCCCAGCCGTTGGAGTTTGAACCGGGAAAAGCCGTCCACTATCACGCGCTGACAGGATCGTGGATTTTGGCTGAGATTGCCCGCCGGGTAGACGGTGGCAAGCGCAGCTTTGCCCAAATGTGCGAAGAAGATCTGTACGACCCATTAGGCATGCACGACTCCCATATGGGTGTCCGGCCCGACATGCAAGAACGCCGGGTTCCGGTTCAAGCGCTTGATGAGGGTGGCGTGCCGTTTCCCATGTCGTTTCTGGAGGCATTCAACGCCCCTGAAGTGCAGGCTGCGGCTATTCCGGGCGGTGGCTCGTATTCCACTGTGTATGATTTGGCCCGTTTCTACCAAATGTGGCTCAACGGCGGCGAGCTTGACGGCGTCCGTTTGCTCAGCCCGGCTCTGGTTGAGCTGGCGACCACGATTCATACCGGTGCTATGGAAGACCGCTTGATTGAGCCCATACGCGTGGCCAAACAATGGCCGCTTGCCCCGGCGAATCGCGGCTTGGGGTATTGGGTGCGTGGGAGCGGTATCTTCCCTTCATATTTTGGCTCACTCGCCTCGCCACAGACCTACGGACATGCCGGCGCCAGCAGCATCATGGCCTGGGCCGACCCGGTTCGGGACCTCACCTTCGTGGGTCTGACCAGCGGTCTTATTGAGGAGCCGCGCAGCATCGAGCGCTGGGCGTTATTTTCCGATTTGGCTCAGGCGTGCGTTGTGGACTGAATCGCAGGGTTGATGCGCTGGAGTACGGGGGCCTATGAAACCAAAGCTGACCTCGACCGCTCTACTGACAATTATTTTGCTGAGTAGCGTATTGGCGGTTGGGAATTATGTCGTCGTGCAGGGCGACCTGCTTGGCCAGGTCGGTATGGGCGCGCTCGAGAATCTGGCTGGAGAAGGCCACTCTGCGTCGTTGGTGTACTTTACTGGAGCACCCATTGTCATCGGGCTGCTGCTTTTGCTGATCGTTCCCCGCTGTGTCGTGCTTGAAGGAACCGCGCAAGGGTCGGCCGAAGAGCGGCCGCTGGCACAAGAGCAGCCGCAGGAAGCACCGGCACCGGCAGGGACCCCTGCGGATACGGCTGTCCACCTTTTGGCACTCTTGCAGCGCGAAGGGCGGCTGGTTGATTTCCTGCGTGAGGATATCGGCGCGTATGACGATACGCAGGTCGGCGCTGCCGTGCGGACGATTCATGCGTCGTGTCGAAAGGTTCTGACCGAGTACCTCAATATCGAACCGGTCTTGGACGGAACCGAAGGTGATACGGTCGCCGTTCCTGAGGATTTTGACCCCTCGGCCGTTCGGCTGACTGGCAATGTCAGCGGCGTAGCGCCCTTTCGAGGTGAGTTGCGTCATGCCGGCTGGGAAGCCGTCTCGGTGACCCTGCCCGAACAGCCAACAGGCCAGAATCCGCAGATCATTGCGCCCGCGGAAGTAGAAATCCCAGAGTAGGCGTCACGCCTTTCGGGAGAATATCAACCAGATCAAACGATGCAGTATCAGGGCTGGTCGCGAGCCTCCCTGACGTATAATTTTGTCATTCTTACTCTGCGAATATCATGACGGCCGATCCCCGTTACATTGTTGGTATAGACTTGGGTACGACAAACTGTGCGGTCGCCTATATTGATACGGCTCGCTCGTCCGAGGTCCTCCACTTTCCCATCCCACAATTAAGCCGCGAAGCAGCGGTGAGCGCTCACCCGACGCTGCCGTCGTTCCTGTACTTACCCGGTCCGCACGATCTGCCGGAGGGGAGCCTGAGCCTGCCGTGGGAGCGTGAACCGGCGTGTGCGGTGGGACAGTTCGCCCTGGTCCAGGGCGCCCGCATCCCTGGCCGGCTCGTCTCTTCGGCTAAGTCGTGGCTGTGTCATGCCGAGGTAGACAGACAGGCCGCTATTTTGCCCTGGGACGGACTGTCTGAAGTCCAAAAAATATCTCCGGTTGAGGCGGCGTCTCGTTATCTGCTGCACCTTCGGCAGGCGTGGCAACACGAAATGGGCAAGGCCCATCCGCTGGAAGAGCAACACATCATCCTGACCGTTCCCGCCTCTTTTGATGAAGTCGCCCGCGAACTGACCGTAGAAGCTGCCGGGCGCGCTGGACTCTCGCAACTGACGCTTTTAGAAGAGCCACAAGCGGCCTTATACGCCTGGTTAGCCGCACATAGCGACTCATGGCAGACCCAACTCAAATCCGGAGACGTTATTTTAGTCTGTGACATTGGTGGGGGGACGACCGATCTGAGTCTGATGACGATTACGCCAGGCAGGAATCAACTCGGCTTGGAACGGGTCGCGGTCGGCGATCATCTGCTGCTTGGGGGCGATAATATGGACGTGGCGCTGGCCCGTCTGGTCGAAGAACGTCTCAACAAGGGCAAACGGCTCGACCCCCAACGCTGGCATCTATTATGCCATTTGTGTCGGTCGGCCAAAGAAGACCTGTTTGCCGACCCGTTGAAAGCGCAGGTGACGCTGACTATCCCCGGTCGTGGCAGCTCGGTTATTGGCGGTACGCTGAGCGACCGCCTGACGCGAACAGATATCGAACGGGTCGTCCTTGACGGGTTTTTCCCCAACGTCGGAGCTGAGGTCACACCTCGGCAAGATGAACGGGCCGGACTCCAGGAGTTCGGTCTGCCGTATGAAACAGAATCGGAGATCTTGCGCCATATCGCATTTTTTCTGAGACAGCACGTCGCTGATGTAGAGCAGACATCGCTCGGGCTGGCACGCCCGGATGCCCTGCTGTTTAACGGTGGAGTGCTGACTCCGCTGGCCATACGGGAGCGGATTGCACGGACAGTTGCGTCGTGGTTCCAAAACGAAGCATCTCGCGGGCAAGACGAGTGGCAGCTCGCCAGCCTTTCCCACGCGCATCTCGATTTAGCTGTCGCCCACGGAGCAGCCTATTACGGCCTGGTGCGGCGCGGCCACGGAGTCCGAATCGGTGGGGGGAGTGCCCGTTCGTACTACCTGGGCGTTGGAGGAAGCTCTCGGAATGGGCAGCAGCAAGCCAAACCGGCTGACGATGCGGTCTCCGCCGTCTGTCTCGTACGCAGAGGCATGGAGGAGGGTGAAGAGATTCACCTGACGGAACAGGAGTTCGAGGTCCTGGCCAATCAGCCGGTGAGTTTCCCGCTCTACGCTTCGGGCACGCGCAGCGGTGACCAGCCGGGGGAGGTGCTCAGGCTGGTCTCGGACACGCTGACGCACCTCCCTCCCATCACGACAGTCCTGCGGTTTGGCAAAAAAACCGGGGTCACCAAAATTCCAGTCCAGGTCTCCGCTCGTTTCACTGAAGTCGGGACGCTCGAACTGTGGTGCGAAGCGCGCAAGACTGGCCATCGTTGGCGCTTGCAGTTTCAACTACGTGGAGAAGGACCGCTCTCCCGCGGGTCGCCGGCCGCCCGCGTAGCGGTCAGCGAAGAACTGGTCATCGATGAAGCGCGTTTGACGAACGCCGCGTCTCTCTTGCAGCGGGTGTTTGCGACCGGAAAAACAGCAGGGCAGGATACGAAGCCCCAGATCCTGACCCGCCAGCTTGAAGAAACCCTGGGAACTACGCGGGACAGTTGGCCGCTGAGCGCTATTCGCGCATTGTGGGATGTCGTATGGGAGGTACAAAAAGGACGGGGGAAGGGGCCTGAGTATGAAGCCCGTTGGCTGAATCTTGCCGGCTTTCTGTTACGCCCAGGATTTGGCCATCCCACGGATGAGTGGCGCATGCAACAAATCTGGAAACTCTACGGCTGGGGCATCGCGCATGCGAAGGCGACCCAGTGTCGGGCCGAATGGTGGACGCTGTGGAAGCGGGTGGCCGGGGGGTTGAGTCAACAGCAGCAGACCGTACTCCAGCGTGAGATTGCCGCGCGCATTCTCCCAGGTTCGTCTCGGGCAAAAACGCCCAAGAAATCCGGAAACCGGAAAGCCGGGCCGCAGGAAGTTCGAGAGATGTGGCAGGTGGCGGCAAGCTGTGAGCGGCTCAATACCGAAGCCAAAAATACTATGGGTGAGGCTCTGGTCCGGCTCATCGAAAAAGAGAAGGCGTCAGACAAAGATCTCTGGGCGCTGTCCCGTCTCGGAGCGCGGTCGCTCATGTACGGACCGGCAAACTGTGTGGTCCGCAAAGAAAAAGCAGCCCGGTGGGTCCAGCGTCTGCTTGAAAAAACCTGGCGTCAGCCTGAAGCGACTGCGTTTGCGCTGACGCAAATCGCCCGCTGTACGGGCGACCGCACGCGCGACCTGGATGAAGCCCTGCGTGAACGGGTTGCCGAGCGACTCGCATCCTTTTCTTCCGGCCAGCGGTGGGCCAGGCAGGTCCGAGAGGTTGTTCCGCTTGAGGCCAGGGAGCAGGCGCGTATTCTGGACGAGGCGCTGCCGGCCGGTCTGCAGATCAAGAACATTGAAGACGAATAGGGCGATACGCGCAGGCTTTCTTGAGTAAAAGGGCTTGATATTCAGCTGGAATTTTCACCGCCACATCTATTTCCTTTTCCCTCTATTGGTGCCACGGTGTAGTGCGCGTGAAGAAGTGGCCGACGGTCGAGTCCCGGAGCCGCGTTTACTCTCCCTGCTTCACCGCTCCTGCTTGCATCAACTGATCAATCCGGTCCTGATCGTATCCAACAACTTCTCGGAGGACTTCTCGTGTATGCTGGCCCAACATCGGCGCAACGCGAGGAATACTCGTAGGGGTCCGGGAGAATTTGGCAAAGAGACCGGTTTGGCGCACTTCTCCCCACTCCGGATGGGTATGGGTCGCGATCAAGTCGTTTGCGGCAATGTGTTCATCCCCAAAGAGTTCTGCAATTGATAACACCGGGGCGCAGGGGACTCCAACTCGGTCGAGTTGAGCGATCCAGTCCGCGGTTGGCTGTTTTGTAAAGATGGTAGCGAGAGATTGCGCTAGTGGTCCTTCGACCTCGCCCGCCCGTGCTGTGTTGAACGAAAAATCCTGGAATAAGGACGGGTAGCCCAATGCCTGACCAAGTTTCTGCCAGTGAACATCTTCCATCACGGCCAGGAAGAACGAAGAATCAGCACTCGGATAAATGCGATACAGGGGGCTCTTCCCCCACAGATCAGCTCCACCGTTTTCACAGTCCGGTCGGTTGGGATAGAAAATGAAGTCACCGGATTGGACGGCCATGGCGGCATTGGCCAAAGAGGTCTCAACATGTTGTCCCTTGTCCGTTCGAGTCCGCGCGTACAACGCCGCACTCACACCATAGGCGGTTAAGGTCGCCGCGGCGTAATCGCATATCCCACAGGTCAAATAGAATGGTGGCTGGCCATGGCCGCCTTGCGCGCGCATCACGCCGGAGCGTGACTGGAGGAGGGGGTCAAATCCCGGCTGATTGTAATCCGGACCGTCCGCGCCAAAGCCTGTAACAGAGGCATGAATAATGCGCGGATTGATGCTGCTCAACGTCTCGTAATCAATGCCATAGCGCTTTGTTGCGCCGGGCCGCAAATTCTCGACCACAACGTCAGCGTTGCGTACCAGGTCATAGACGACCTCTTGTCCTTCAGGCGTATTCAGATTGACTGCTATACCGCGCTTCCCTTGGTTCCAACCCAAAAAGCCAAAACCAAAGGTACGGAACGCATCACCAGAGAAAGTCTCGACCTTGATGACATCCGCGCCAAGCTGGGCCAGGACCATCGGTCCTAAGGTTCCGGCGATATAGCTGGCGAAGTCAAGAACGCGAACACCGGTAAGCGGTGGGGAAGAGCAGTTTGTTTGCCTGGATGCTGAGACAGCTCTGGGAGCATGACGGGGCTCTGATTGCCACAAGCCGGATTGCAGTTCGTCCGCATGGTGTCCTAACACTGGCGCGGGACGAGTGATGGAACCTGGCGTATCAGACATCCGTAGGGGCACACCCATTTGGATGGTCGGTCCGAGTTCCGGGTCTTCCACTGCCACTCGCATGCCGTTGTGAATGACTTGTGGATGCTCAATGAATTCTTGACGACTCATGACCGGTGCCGAAGGAACATCATTCTCACGCAGAATACCTAACCACTCTTCGCGTGACCTGGTCTCCATAATGGCGGAGATGGTAGCTACAAGTTCCTGGCCGTCTTCTGGCCGGATACCCCAGGGTGCTTTTTCATAGCGCGGGTCTGCGGTCCATTCCGGATGTTCCAGCGCCAGGCAGAATTTATTCCAAAAGGTGGTATTCCCACAGGCGACAAACAGCCAGTCGTCAGAGGCTTTATACAGGCGGTAGACAGGAATGGGCCCGAGCGGGTCTTGACGGCTGCTAAACAAGCGTAACATATCAGGATGGTAGAGTGTCGCCCCGGTTTGCATGGCAAACACGCCGGCTAACCACGAGACTTCGAGTTGCTGGCCTTGCTGGCTCCTCTGACGCTCAAATAATGCGGCGCAGATAGCGCCCGAAGCGATAAACGCCGCTCCATAACTGGCAATAGGTACGACGAGATACACGCCGCCATCACGATGCGACCACTGACTGCCGTGGAGTCCACCGAATGCGGCAACCAGGGCATCGTCCGCGTACCGCTCGGTATGCGGCCCTGTCGTACCAAAGGCTGGCATGTGGCAGTAGATGAGACCTGGATTTTCCTCGCGGAGCGCATCATACGAAAGACCGAGGGCTGTTTCTGTCCCAGGCTTGTGATCGGTAATGAGGATGTCAGATTCTGAGACAAGCTGCTGAAGTAACTGCCGACCAGATTGAGAAGAAAGATCGGCCACGATGCTCCGTTTACTCCGGTTCCAAATATGAAATCCGGGCGTGTCGCGCATGGAGTCGCCCTGTGGGTGTTCGATCTTGATGGCCTCAGCCCCTTGCTCGGCAAGGAGCATGCCCGTGTAAGGGGCTGCTATGCCTTGGGCACATTCAAGGACGCGTATGCCTGCGAGTGCTCCTGCCATGGCCGATTTCCCTCCTGCCAGATGCCCGCTCCCGCGGGAATGGCTGCTTTTTGGTCAGGCCTGCGGAGGCAGGCATCCAGTCTTTTCCGTTTCTGCACATCAGGCGTCTCTCCCGACTGCGTCTCGCAGATGGGGAAATCCTTCTCTCTCTATAATCCGTATCAGCCCGCGCGCAATCCGCTGGGCGAGAAAAGGGCCTTCATAAATCAGCCCGGTATAAATCTGGATCAATGACGCCCCGGCACGGATGCGCTGGTACGCCTCCTGTGCCGAGAATATCCCGCCCACCCCAATAAGTGGAAGCTTGCCTTCCACTGCGCGATAGGCAGTCCGTAGCACTGCATGTGCATGCGCGGCGAGGGGCAGACCACTCAGCCCTCCTGCTTCAGGTGAGGCGGCGCGGAGTCCGGGGCGCTCAACGGTGGTATTGGTTGCAATCAGACCGGAGACGCCGACCGACAGAGCCAGCCGGGCGACTTCTTCAACGGCAGCCGGGCTGAGGTCCGGGGCGATTTTGACCAGGAGTGGTTTGGGTGGGGCCTGCTCCGTCTCGGCGAATCGTCGCATACAGGCGAGGAGGGCTTCGAGTAATCGACTCAATCGTTCCGTCTCTTGCAGTTTGCGGAGCTCTGGCGTGTTGGGGGAGCTGACATTCACAACCAAGTAGTCCGTAAAAGGGAGGAGTTTTTCGCAACTTTCGAGATAGTCCTCCACAGCGTCGCTGAGGGGGACTATCTTTGATTTGCCGATATTGAACCCCAACGGAAGAGGCCGAGAACCGTGGGGGAGCAAAAGGGACGGCAAGCGCTGGGCGATGGCACGCACGCCATCGTTGTTAAAACCCAATCGGTTAATAAGCGCCCGGTCCTGAGCAAGACGAAAAATACGCGGTTTTGGATTACCCGGCTGGGCTTTGGCTGTGATTGTGCCTAATTCGGCAAACCCGAATCCCAAGGTGGACCAGACCAGGGGAACTGCCGCATTTTTGTCGTAGCCCGCCGCCAGGCCGACGGGATTGGGGAAGCGGAGGCCCCACAGGTCTTGGGCGAGCCGTTGATGGCTGAATGCTGGCGTTGGTCTCCGCTGAGACGCTTGGAGCAGTTTCAGCGCATTGATGGACAGATGGTGGGCGTGTTCAGGGTCGAGGGCGAAAAAAAGCGGGCGCAGAAAGGAGTAGACCATGCCCCGATTTATACGTCTTTAAGCGACGTAAGATTCTTATGCTTGAGCAGTTCGAGAGTCTGGGACGCCGCTGCCTGATGCGCACGTTTTTTGCTGCGTCCTTCACCCCGGCCGTATATTTCCCCAGCTATGGATACTCGGCTGACAAATCGTTTTTCGTGGTCAGGCCCGTCCACCTTAATGACCTCATAGGACGGTGTCTGTTTAAATATTTTTTGGGTGATTTCCTGCAAACGGGTTTTGCTGTCAAACGCGGCCATCCGCTCTGTCTCTTGCAGGTCTGCGGCAAAATGCTTGGCTACGAGCAGGGTGACGGGAGTGAAGCCGCTATCAAGGTAGATGGCGCCCAGTACGGCCTCGTACGCCGCGGCCAGGAGAGACGGTTTTTCTCGGCCACCGCTACGCTCCTCGCCCCGCCCCATACGCAGCCAGTCTCCGAGGGAGAGGGTCTGGGCCTTGACTGCGAGCACTTCCGCATTGACCAGCGAGGCGCGCATCTTTGATAAGTCGCCTTCGCGGTATTGTGGAAACTGGCGGAAAAGGAGGTCGCTCATCACGAGCCCTAAAACGGCGTCACCCAAGAATTCCAGTTTTTCGTTCTGCTCTTCGCCCTCTTCAAGTTGGGCAGACCGGTGCGTTAATGCAAGTTGGAGGAGTTCCGGGTTGGCAAAGGTATACTCAAGGATGGACTGAAGGGCAGTCATGTCGGTCGGATCAGACATAGGCTTTAGGGAGCGGGCACACTCCTCATGGGGTAGCCTGAAGAATGGTACCGGACAGTAACCCCTCATCGGCCCGCGTAATGCTCACTGGAACTTCTCGGTTTATGGCGTCGTCGCTGCCGTCTGCATAGACTCTGATATAGTTGCGGCTATAGCCTTTGAGACGGCCGCTGGCCTTGTCCCGCTGGTGTTCAAACAGGACCGGCAAAGTCTCAGACTCGAATTGACGGACAAATGCCGCTTTCTTGCGTTCGCCGAGTGCACGCACCTGCCTGGCTCTCGCCTGGATAATGGCTGGAGAGACTTGGTCTGTGAACTTCGCCGCGGTTGTCCCGCTCCGGACCGAGTAGGGAAAGACGTGAAAGTACGTGAAGGGGCTGTCCTCCAAAAAGTCCATGCCTTGGGCAAATTCCGCCTCGCCCTCACCGGGAAAACCGACAATGAGGTCTGTCCCCAGGGCCGCGTGGGGCAGACGCTCGCGCAGTTCGGTCAGAATGTCTCTGGCGAGGGCGGTGTCGTAACGCCTCCGCATCCGAGCCAGGATGGAATCTTGCCCCCATTGGAGCGGAATATGCAAATGGGGGCACAGGACCTCGGAGTGGGCGAGGAGCTGTATCAAGGCCGGACTGATTTCATGCGGGTCGAGCGAACTCAGCCGTATACGCGGAACCGGCCGTCGTTCCTCGAGCGCTTCGAGCAGCCAGGTGAGATTGACCTGGGGACTGAGGTCTGTGCCATAGCCGCCCAGATGAATACCGGTCAGGACCACTTCCTGAAAGCCCTGGTCGGCCAAGCGGTCGAACTGCTCCAGGATGACGCGCGGGGCAATACTGCGGCTTTCCCCACGTGACATGGGCACAATACAAAACGTGCAGAACAGGTCGCACCCTTCCTGAATTTTGAGAAACGCTCGAGTCTGGCCCTGAAAGGTCACTGCTCCAAACGTATTGATGCCTGGCGTGGCTTCATGCCTGGCGGTCCGCAGCTTGCTGACAAAAACCTTCTGGTTCGGCGGCTGAGTGGCGGAGGCCCCCTGAGCAACCAGGCGAACCAGATCGTCAAGCCGATTGAGCCCAACAACATAATCCACTTCGGGCAGGTGAGCCACAGCCTCGGGACTCACCTGGGCATAACAGCCGGTCATAATGACCTGGGCCTCCGGGTTGCGCCGCTTCGCCCGGCGTACCAACTGGCGACTCTCAGCGTCCGCCTGATTGGTGACCGTGCAGCTATTGACGATATAGACCTCGGCCGCATCGCCAAAAGGGACGCACTGGTGACCTGCGGCAGAGAGACGCTCTTGCAGCGTGGCCGCGTCGTACTGATTCACCTTACAGCCCAGGGTGGTGATAGCAACACGACGCGAGGTGTGCGGCGAAGAGGTCATATCAAGTGAGGTGGCAAGCGACATGAATACAGCGTCCTTTACGGTAGCGGGCCCTCAATCCAGCCACCGCCCAGCACGAGGTCTCCATCATAAAACACGACTGCCTGTCCCGGTGTGATGGCTGGAGACGCCGCCCGAAACCACACCTCTGCGGTGGTGGCGGTGGTGGCGCTGACCGTTGCGGCAATAGGGTCCTGACGATAGCGAATTTTGGCCGCAACCTGGATTTTATCCGGTTGATTGCCCGCTACCCAATTGACGTCTTTGGCCCGCAGGCCGTGCCGCTTGAGTTGCTCCTGCGTGCCAACGGTCACACGGCCGGACGCCGGGTCAATATGGGTGACATAATGGGGCTGAGTCAATCCGCCGAGACCCAGGCCGCGCCGCTGGCCGATCGTAAAACGATGGATGCCGGCATGTGAACCTAAAACCTGCCCCGTCTGATCGACAATTTCCCCTGATATCACGTGATCGGAGGCGATACGCTGGTCGAGAAAGTGGGCGTAATTTCCATCCGGGACAAAACAGATATCTTGACTTTCCGGCTTCTCGGCTACGCGCAGGTCCAGCGCGCGGGCCTTGGCCCGGACCTGCTCTTTGGTCAGATGACCAACCGGAAAGAGGGTGCGTTTGAGCTGGGCCTGATTGAGCGTAAACAGGAAGTAGGACTGATCCTTATACGGATCTGTCCCGCGTAAGAGGTAGGCAGTCCGGGTCGCTGCATTCCAATCAATCCGGGCATAATGGCCGGTGGCCACATACGCGGCGTCGAGTTCGCGGGCGCGTTGCCATAACAGGTCAAACTTGAGATCGCGATTGCACAGCAGGCAGGGATTCGGTGTGCGACCGCGCTGGTATTCTTGCGTGAAAACATCAATGACGCGTGTTTGGAAGGCTTCTTTCAGGTTGAGGACGTAATACGGAATGCCGAGCTGTTCGGCCACGCGGCGCGCATCCTGAAAATCATCAATAGAGCAGCAACTGCCGGCATGACCTTCGGCCGAGCCGGCGAGCAACATGGAAATTGCAATGACCTCGTAGCCGGCTTCGACCAGCAGAGCCGTTGCGACCGCGCTATCCACCCCACCACTCAGCGCGGCAAGGACGCGGGTGCCATGATTCTCTTGAGTGTCGTGGAGAGGGTTTGTCATAGAGAGGTACGCGGCTGTTTCTCTCAGCCGCTCCGGCCCGCCTTTCGGACTCGTTCCACAATACCGGGCAGTACGTGTGTCACCGCCTCAATGTCTTCTTCCGTCGTGTCTCTGCCCGCGCTGAACCGAATCGCACTCTTGGCTCCGGCTTCGTCGCAGCCCACGGCCAGGAGCACATGAGACGGTTCAACCGACCCTGCCGCACACGCGGAGCCGGTGGAAACGGCAATACCGGCGAGATCGAGACCCATCATCAAGCCTTCGCCTGAGGCTCCCGCAAAGCCGACATTCAGAGTGTTCGGCAAGCAGGCCTGCGTTGGCGTGTAGCGGGCGACATCCGGGATATGCCACTGTATGCCGTCCCACAGGCGAGCTATGAGATGTATCAGACGCGGGTGCGTGGTTTCAATATCTTGGGCGCAGAGTTGAGCCGCGCATCCAAAGCCGACGGCGGCAGCCACATTCTCCGTGCCGGGCCGTTTTTCACGCTCCTGGGGACCGCCACGAAAAACGGGAGATAACGCAGTCCCCTGTCGCACATACAGCGCCCCGATCCCTTTGGGACCGTAAATTTTGTGCGCGGACAGTGATAAGATATCGACCCCGAGCTGGTTCACATCAACTGGGATTTTCCCCGCCGCCTGGACCGCATCCACATGGAACGGGATAGCGCGTTCACGAATTGTGGGGCTCAACTCCCGAATAGGCTGGAGGGTGCCAATCTCGTGGTTGGCAAGCCCGATGCTCACGAGGGCAGTATCTGGGGTCAAGGCCGCTTCAAGTTCCCTCGGACTGACCCGCCCCTGGCTATCCACCGTGAGCGTTACGATGTCAACTGGCGCGCCATCGGCGCCAAGGGCTTTGACGGTTTCCAGAACAGACGAGTGTTCGATGGGAGTGGTCACGATACGGGCGGGATTTGCTCCCCGCGGCTTGAGCACCCCGTGCACGGCAAGATTATTACTCTCTGTCCCGCCGCTGGTAAACAGTATTTCCGAGGACTTGGCTCCAATCAGTGTCGCCACCCGATCGCGGGCCGTTTCCAGCGCCTGTTTGGCCTGACGTCCGGCCCAGTGCACGCTTGACGGGTTGCCGAACGCCCCCGTGAAATAGGGCAGCATGGCCTCTACGACTTCCGGCCGTATGGGCGTCGTTGCATTATGGTCAAGATAGATCTGCTGCATGGAGTATCGGCCGATCCGCTTCCTAGCGCCACGGTAGCCGGATGTCCTGAAGGGCTTCGAGGGCGCTGTGGTGGGTGAGGTCCGCGCGTAAGGGGGTGACTGAAATATAACCGTCGTGGACGGCGACGCAGTCCGAGCCTTCTATGGGATCGAAGCCGAGGTCATCGCCACCGATCCAGTAGTATTTTCTGCCTCTCGGGTCCGTGCGGACGTCGATATTCTCGCCATAGTGCCGTTTGCCCTGGCGGGTAAAACGATAGCCTCTGATCCGGTCAGGCGGCAGGTTCGGCACGTTGACGTTCAACAGGCTATCCGCTGGAAACCGAGGGGTCTGGATTTCCGCTGCCAGCATGGCCGAGAATTCGGCGGCCGCTTGGAAATGGTAGGGAGGAGTAAATGTTACCAGCGAAACGGCAATGGCCGGAATGCCTAAAAGGGCTCCTTCCAGTGCCGCCGCGACTGTACCCGAATACGTAATATCGTCTCCCATATTCGGCCCTTTGTTGATGCCTGAAACGATCAGGTCGGGCCGAACGGGTAAAAACCCCTTGACGGCAATATTGATACAATCGGTCGGAGTGCCGTTGACGGCAAAGCGGTGTGGGGCGACCTCTTCGATCCGCAGGGGCCGGTGTAAGGTCAGCGAATGACTGACCGCGCTTTGCTCTTTGTCGGGAGCAACGGTATAGACCTCACCAACACCTGCGAGGGTTTCTTCGAGGCAACGGAGTCCTTCTGACCGGATACCGTCGTCGTTCGACACCAGAATCATCATAGCGATATTCCACCAGAAAGCTGAGAAAAAGAAAAGGCGACCACCGGTGTGATCGCCTTTCCTCACGTAGCCAACGTGGTCGGGGTGAGCCGATTTGAACGGCCGACCACTCGCACCCCAAGCGAGTACGCTACCAGACTGCGCCACACCCCGATCTGCTCCCTCATATCGCTTGGGGCCTCAAAGGGTCAAGGGCCTGACGGCTTCTCTGGTCGGTTGTTTCTTGCTATGCAGGGAAGAGGTCATGAGACCTCCGCCGAGAATGCCGAGGCTGATGAGAGGCGAATATGCCAAGCTACACAGGAGGTTGTCATTGCGGGCGCGTCCGGTTTGAGGTCTCCGGTCAGATTGATCGGGTACTGGACTGTAATTGCTCAATCTGTCGGAAGAAGGGTTTTCTGCACTGGATCGTCGAACCTGAGCAGTTTCGACTCCTGTCCGCTCCAGACGCCCTCGGCCTGTACGAATTTCATACCAGGACGGCCAAGCATTATTTTTGTTCTACGTGTGGCATCTCTTCGTACTATATTCCGCGTTCACATCCCAATATGATCGATGTGAATCTGCGCTGTGTGGATGGCGTGAATCTGGAAGAGTTGGAAATCGAGCGCTTCAACGGCCAGGACTGGGAGCAGGCTCGGGCCGACCTTGATACGCAGTGAACGCGCTGTCCGTTACTCCACAAAGTGTCCGATGTCGAGTGTAATAAACCGATAGCCCAGAGCTTTGCCATGTTGAATCAACGGTTCACGGATGGTCTCTTCGAGTAAACGCGGACAATCCGCTGCCGGGGCCATAATGCAGACCATGTCTCCGTCCACCCGAACAGGGTAGGCTGGAAAGCCAAGTTCACGAAATATCTCGACCCAGGCCGCGGACGGATTGTCTTGGTCCGCTTTCCGAGGCTGGATCGGGTCTGGATTCTGATCCTTCATGCCAGAGAGTGTACTACAAAACAGGCAACGAATGAATTGCGTGTTGGAGAAAGTGGGGGAAGGATGGCAGACGCTGGCGTTATCTTCGATTTGGATGGGGTGCTGATTGACTCTGAGGGGCTGTACTACCGCGCGTATAGCGAAGTGCTCAAGCCGTATGGCGTCAGCGTGACCCAACGCGAATATGAGGAGTACTGGATCGCCCAGGGAATCGGACCCGAATACATCGTAGAAAAGCACAAATTGCCGGTCGCGCCGGACACCTTGCGCCAGCTTCGCTCGCCCATTTTTCTTCAGTTGTTGAAAACGGAAGCTACGCTCATGCCCTATGTGGAGGAGACTCTCACCCGGTTGTCTCAGCACTTTGGACTGACCGTTGCAACCAACAGCCGGCGTGAACACTTAGACTTCGTCCTGAGGCGGTTTGGCCTCGACCGATTTTTCGATCACACGATCGCGCGCCAGGATTACGAACGGGCGAAACCCGAGCCGGATGCCTTCTTAGCCGCGGCAAAAAGGCTCGGCTTGGCCCGAGAGCGGTGCGTGGTCGTGGAAGACACGTATCGCGGCGTCACCGCGGCTTCCAGAGCTGGCATTGCCTGTATCGCCGTCCCGAACGCATATACCCAAAACAACGATTTTAGTCAGGCGGCTCTCGTCCTGTCCAACCTCGGAGAAGTGACGCCCGAGGTGGTGCGGGCGTTCACAGATTGGTCAGTCCCCAAGCCGTAACAGAGCCTTTTCCACAATCGCACTGAGACTCGTATTCTCTAACTCTGCGCGTTTCTTTGCTTTCTCTCTGACAGGAGCAGAAACATACACCTGAAGACGAACATGTCCTTGGGGCTTTCGTCCAGCGCCGGGGCGTATGCCACCATGTTGGTTAGGACGGGTGGCTTGAGATGTATCAAAATAGTCAAGAACGCTTTCTCCTGCGTCAAACTTTTCTTCAAGATTTGCCGCGCTCGTCAATTTTGCCGATTTCCTTTTCGTAGAGTGTTCGTTCTTCATATCGGGACCTCCTGACGCTAATAATACGAATGGTCTGCTTGCGTACCGTGTATATTGCCGTCCAATACGTATACCCAATTTTTCCGATAGCAATCCGACGAGATTCACTCGGATATTTTGAGGGAAGATCAAGGAGGTTTTCATCTTGCCACAATTCCTGAGCTGTCTCGAAGTCAATGCCATGCTTCTCTTCATTGACGGCACTCTTGTCTTTATTCCATTCAAAGGGCACTTGGGCATTATATGCACTTTTTGAAAAATAGCTATATCTTTCAAAAAGTGGGTGAGCCAAGGCGATGAGTTTGCCAGCTATTATAAAGCGACAGAAAGGAGAATCTCTTTCCCGGACGCAGCTTTTCCTTTATTGTAGCCCCTCAACAGTGCAGGGGAAGCGCGCACCAAAGGAGGACGATGCATGACGGCCCAGGAATCAAACTCGGACGCGAAACAGTTTACGGATCAATACGTTCAGGCGAACGGACTGCGGTTTCATTATCTCGACTGGGGCAGTCCGGAAAAGCCGCCATTAGTCCTGCTGCATGGAGTAGGGCAGACCTGTCATACCTGGGATTTGTTTGCGGCGGCCATGGCTGACCATTTTCACGTCATGGCTTTCGATCAGCGTGGCCATGGGGATACGGACTGGGCTGCCGATAAGGACTATTCACGCGCCAGCATGGTCGAGGATGCGAATGCCTTCACTGACGCCCTCGGTCTGGAGCATTTTTTCTTGACCGGCATGTCGATGGGGGGAGCAAACTCGCTCGCCTTCACCGCGAAACATCCCGACAAAGTCGAAGCCCTGGTCGTCGTGGATGTTGGCCCGCGAGTGGAGCCCAAAGGCGTCAAGCATATCCGTGACTTTATGAAGAACTACCGTGAGTTTGACTCTCTGGATCAGGCGGCAGAGGTGATCCATCGGTTTAATCCAAGGCGTCCGCTCGAAGTCATCCGCAAATATACGGTGGTGTATAATCTCAAAGAGACTCCGGAGGGCAAGTGGACCTGGAAATACGATACGTATTTCAGCGACGGCCACCGTAAGGTTGATGTCAAACAGATGCAGGAGGAACTGTCTGCGGCGGTCAAGAAAATCCAATGTCCGACCTTGGTAGTCAAGGGCGGCGAGAGCGATGTCTTCTCCCTGGATGGCGCACGGGACCTGCAAGAACTGATTCCTGGTTCGGAATTTGCCCTCGTACCCAAGGCTGGTCATTCTGTCATGGGAGATAATCCGCAGGGGTTTGAGTCAGCGGTCCGCGGGTTTTATGAGAAAAAGGGGTATTTGTAGGCCACCCAAGAGACGCGACCAGAACGCATGAGGAGAGATATATGGATCTCGGTCTCAAGGATAAAGTTGTCATTGTCGGTGGTGCCAGTAAGGGTATTGGTCGGGCGACCGCATTGGCGTTTGCCAAAGAGGGGGCAAAAGTCGTCATCTGCGCCCGTAACCCGGAACTCTTGGACCAGGCTGCGCGCGAGATGCAGGGTGAGACAGGAGCCGAGGTATTAGCCGTAGCCGGAGACCTCGCCCAAGCCGAAGCAGCCGAAAGGCTGGTCGATGAGACGGTTGCCAAATTCGGCACCGTTCACGTCCTCGTGCCGAATACCGGCGGCCCGCCATTGGGCGGCTTTGGAGACATGGATGATGCCGCCTGGGAGCAGGCTTTTGCGCTCAATTTTCTCAGCACCGTCCGGCTGATCCGCAAAGCGCTGCCCTATATGCAGCAGCAGCGTTGGGGCCGTATTGTCAGCGTCATGTCCATGTCGGTCAAAGAGCCGCTTGACGGTCTCATCCTGTCGAACGGGGTGCGTCCAGCCGTGGTCGGCATGGCAAAGACGCTGTCGCGCGAGGTTGGCAAGTATAATATCACGGTCAACACGGTCTTACCCGGCCGTATTCTCACCGACCGCCTCACCGGGGCGCTGGCCATCCGGGCCGAAAAGGCCGGCATCTCCCTGGAACAGGCCCTGGAGGAGGGGGGGAAAGACGTGCCGCTCGGCCGGATTGGCGAGCCGCTGGAAATGGCCAACGGTATTGTCTTTCTGGCCTCGGAGGCGGCCAGTTATATTACGGGTACGAGCCTTCAGATTGATGGTGGCGCGGTTCGGGGGCTGCTCTAGCGTGGACCCTGTCCTGCACGCCGCGGTAACCGCCGCGCATGCCGCTGGCGATATTGCCCTGCGCTATTTCAAAACCAATCTGACGGTTGAGCTGAAAGCTGATCGTACCCCCGTCACCAGAGCCGACCGGGAGTGTGAGGCGCGCATTATCGACGTGCTGCACACGCACTTCCCGGATCATGGCTTTCTGGGCGAAGAACTCGGTGAGCAGCCGGGCAACACATCCGCCCGGTGGATTATCGACCCGATTGACGGCACCAAAAATTTTATTCGCGGAATCCCTTTTTTTGCTACACTGATTGCTCTTGAAGAAGACGGGGAAATCACTGCCGGCGTGATGTACGCACCAGCCCTTGACGACCTGCTGTATGCCCAGAAAGGGCAGGGCACCTTTGCCAATGGCAAACAGGTGTCTGTCTCGGAGGTCGCCCAACTGCAGGAGGCTATGCTGATTCATGGCGGTCTGAATGACCTGAAAGCCCGGCCGTGCTGGCAACCTTTTTTGCGCTTAATTGACGCGACTGCTCGACAGCGAGGCTTTGGGGATGCGTTAGGACACAGTCTGGTAGCGAAGGGACTGGCCGAGGTCGCCCTGGAGCCGGAGATCAAGCCCTGGGACGTGGCGGCAACCAAGATTCTGATCGCCGAAGCGGGCGGGCGGTTCTCCGATTTTGCCGGCACACCGTCTATTTACACCGGTGACGCAGTGATCTCGAACGGACGGCTGCACGACGAGGTCGTCCAACTGCTGCAAGGCTGAGGGAGCCAGCATGGAGACAACGTCCCATGCTGGCCCAACGTGCCAAGACTATTAAATACCGTAGAACGTCGCCGCGTTGGTGCCCAGAATCTTATCCACGGACTCCGTCGGTAAGGAGGAGAGGACATCCCGCGCCTTCTGGACCGGATCGACGAATCCTTCGGCGTGTGGGTAATCGGAGCCGATAAAGAAGCGGTCGTCGCCGGCAAACTGAACCATCAAGGGAAACATCTTTTCCTCCGGGTCACCGTTGACCCAGATATTACGGGCAAAATACTCGCTCGCCGGGCGTTTCATCTGTGAGGTGTGGCCCATGTACTGGTAGCGATAGTCCACCCGCTCCAGCCACTCGCCTATCCAGCCGACCATGGCCTCGATGGTCGCGACCCGCAGCTTGGGAAAGCGTTCAAACACGCCATCATACATCATGGCCGTCACGGCATGACGCGGGTCTTGGATGATGCTCATGGTCAGATACATAAAGCCAGGGTCGCGATCCCGAAACCACTCGCTGCCAGCATAGTTTTTATGACCGACGAGGTGGAGACCGATACTCAGGTCAAGGTCCTGGGCCGCGGCCCAGACCGGGTCGTACTCCGGTAAGCCAAAACTCTTGCCGTCAATGGGTGCGGCCGCCACAAAGATCGTCCGGCAGCCGAGCTTGGCGACGCGTTCCATTTCTCGCACGGCCAACTGCGGGTCACGGAGGGAGATGTGGGCTGCGGGGTAGAGACGATCCTTGTGTGAGTGGCACACCTCAAATGTCCAGGTGTTATACGCGCGGCAGTGGGCGTCGGCCAGATAGGGATCTTCTACCTCGCCCTCCCAGAACAGGCCGAGCGTCGGGTAGATGACCTGGCTGGCCATCTGCTCGTCATCCAGGAATTGCACCCGCTGGCCCATGTCTGACCACTCAGTACTGTAATAATGGTACCGGTCGAAGGAGTTCAGGTCCTTGCCTTGTTCCTTTTGGCCGTAGCCGGCAACCGCGCTCAGAAATTGTTCGACATCGAAGATCTGCATGGGTTTCTCATTGACCAGAAACTTTTTTTCCCCGCTCACCCGGTCGGTTTCAATCTGCATCGCCTGCTCGCGGTAGGTGGGATCAATATAGCGTTGGAAAAGGTCCAACGGTTCGAGAAAATGGGCATCTCCATCAATGACTCGCATGACTCGTTCTCCTTACTGTGATGCGGTATCTGGTGTTTTTATGGTGGTACTGCTGTTTTGGGGAAAATGCAAGGGAATTGGACCGGCCCCTGGCCGGCACAGCCTGTTTCGGATAGAACTGGGGCAGTACAACAGGGGGATAACCGTATGGATACACCAATTGAAATCATCGAGTTCTCGGACTATCTGTGACCGTGGTGTTTCCCGGCCGCGGAGCGGCTTCGCAAGATCAAGGAACGCTTTGGTGATCGAGTCAGTGTCAAATGGCATCCCTTTGCCCTCCGTCCGCACTATGAGGCCTCTCCGTTTCAGTTTAAGGACAGCTATGTGGAGCAGGCCTGGCGTAAGGCGTCAGCCCTGGCCGAACCGGACGGTCTGGAATATTCCATGTGGCCGCACGCCGAATTCCCGCGCTGGAGCATGCCTGGACTGGAAGCCGGTACGGCCGCCCAGCGTCAGGGCGAAGACGCTTTCCTCCGCTTTCACTCAGGACTCTTCCGAGCCTTTTTTATCGAGAACAAGAGTCTGATTGAAAAAGAGACCTGCGTGGAGGTTGCCCGGCAGGCAGGCCTCGATATGAACGCCTTTCTGAACGATATCGCAGATACCACCCTCCAAGACCAGGTGCGTCAGCAATGTGAAGACGCGATGAATACGTATTTCGTGAGTGCAGTGCCGACCGTCCTGATTGGCGGGAAACGACGCCAAATCGGCATGGTACCGGCCGCAACCTATCTGGAAGACCTGGCGACGCTGGGCGTCACATAAAGGCGCTGTATGGCAGAAAAAGACGAGCATACGTTCAATCTACGCTTCTCCCTGAGCACGGACATTCCTTCCGAGGCCTGGGACGATGAAGATTTTGAGGGGGACGAATGGCTGAACGAATGGGAAAGAGAAGTAAAGCCAGGTCTGGTCCGGGAAGTGTTTACGTACTTACGCCAGTTTGCCGGCTGGAACTGTCATATTCGCAATCGAGGGGTTTCTCCGCTTGATGAAATTGAAATCGTGATGCGCAAAGAGGGCGGGTAGGGCGGTTGCTCAGTTAACGGACCCATAAAAAAAGGGCAGGCATAACGCCTGCCCTTTTTTTGGATTGGCAATTCTTTCCTTAGACCTGAGTTGAGCCTAACAGGTTTCCGCCGAGGGATGGGTGGCCGACGCTCTTATCGCCGAACACGTTAATCAGCGAAGTCTTACCGGATGACAGGGCACGCTCCAGGGCCGGAATAATCTCATCCGGCTGCTCCACATGCTCGGTGTAGACCCCCATGGGTTCAAACACCTTGTCATAACGAATGTCCTTAATCATATCGAACGGGTCGGTGCGGCCTTTGAGCAGGGGCATGGACTCAAACGTCGGCCCCCACGAGCTATTGTTCCACAGCAGGGTAATAATCGGGATGTTGTATTTGGCTGCGGTCTCCATATCCATGCCGCCGATGCCCAGACCCCCGTCCCCGCTGACAACGATGACTTGTTTGCCCGGACGCCCGAGCTGCACACCAATACCCATGCCCACGCCGTGCCCGACTGGAGCCAGTGGCCCGGCGTCGACAATCTGACCCGGCTCATGGGCGGTAAACCACTGACTCGTGTAACCACTCAGCGTGAAGCTGTCGACGATGAGGGTGGCATCTGTGTCGATAACCGAGGTGAGGTCTTTGGCCAGCCGGTCGGGGTGGATAGGGGTGGAATCGTGATGCTGCTGCTCACGGTCGCTGATGAGCTTATTATAGTTCTCGCGTACCTCGACCATGTTCTGGAGCCACGGACTCTCCCGCTTGGCGCTAAAGTCAAGCTGCATCGCCTTGGCCGTGTCAATCATCTGACGCAGCACCAGCTTGGGGTCGCCGACAATGCCGACTTCGGCGGGGACGTGCCAGCCAACCCGCTGGGCGGTGGCATCGACCTGAATATAGGTGGCTTTATCGCTCCAGGTAGGCGGCTGTCCGAATTTTTCTCCACTCCAGAATTTGAATCCAATCGCCAACACCACATCGGCTTCGCCCGTAAACGGCTTTTTCCACGCGCCACGAATGGCGAGCGCATGGTCTTCGTCAACCGCACCCTGGCCGGCACGACGGCAGTACACCGGGGTACTGGTGAGTTCGGCCAGTTCTTTCAGTTCGGCCTCGGCTCCGGACCAGAAAATCCCGTCTCCACCGGCAATGAGCGGCTTTTTCGCCTGAAAGATGAGTTCAACCGCGCGTTCGATCTGGCGTGGGTCGCCCTGGAAGCGGAGTTCATCCGGACCATAGACTTTTGCGCCCTTGCGCTGCTTGGCTTCGTCCTCCTGGTGGTAGAGAATATTGGTTGGAATTTCGAGCAGGGAGACGCCCTGGGGAGCTGAGGTGGCCTCACGAAATGCCTGACGCAGGTCGATTTCAATGGTTGACCAGTCGAGTACGCGCTTGGCAAATTTCGAGAACGAACTCACCACATCCGAGCCGTAGGCTTCCTGGAAAGAGCCGATAAAGTCCTCAGTGGTAGGGTGCTGACCCGCGAGGCAGACGACCGCACTATTGGTCAGACCGGCGCCACACAGGCCGGTCACCGCGTTGGTCAGGCCGCAACCGGCAGTGACACAACAGATGCCGGGTTTGCCGGTCACACGGGCGTAGCCATCCGCGGCATAGGCGGTGGCTTGCTCGTGGCGCATATGAATGAGTTTGATGCCATTATCTCTGAGAGTGGCCAGAATGGGGAAGGTATGTCCGCCATTTACGGCAAACATATACTTCACGTCCTGTTCCTTTAATATCCGTCCAATAAGCGTCCCGCCATCAACTGTCGCCATATCAATGCTCCTCCTTTGATTCGTCCTGAGCCTGCTCAAGCAGGCGGCATCTTCCCATATTTCACGCAAAGAAAAAAGGGAGGCCGCTGGATGCCGGATCAGGCCAGGCATAACGAGAGCGGAATGGCATGGCGACAGCTTGGAGTGAAGCGCGCTACAGCAGATTCAGGCGTTTGAGAATGGCGGCGACTCGCTCGTCACGCTGCCCCAGGGACCGCAGCGCGTCAAGAATGACATCCAGGCGGCGGCCTTTGGTTGAGAGGTCGTCTTCCAGACTTTTCACCTTGTCGGTAAACGGCTTGACCATAGTCCGACGGTCCCAAACGGCAAAGCCGAGGATACTGACGAACATGAGGGTAAAGGCCGCCAGGACGCCAAGGATGAGTTGAAAGTGTCGGTCCAATTGGTGATTCAGGTCTTCGCGGAGTCGCTGCATATCCTCCCGGAGATGTTGGTTCTGAAGCTGCATGTCCTCGCGGAGTTGCTGGTTCTGGAGAGTCATGTCTTCACGGAGTTGCCGGTTCTGGAACTGCATGTCTTCACGCAATTGCCCAATGCCCCTCTCCAGTCCGTCCAGACGGGTTTCCACACGGATCAGGTGTTCAATCACTTCGCGGTTGGCCGATTCAGCCGTACTATCTTCGGCCCATACAAAACCGGACAGGATGACCAGCAGCCCGGTCAAGAGTAAGCAGGTAAGCAGAACCTCCCTCATGTACCTATACAATGCTGCCCCCGCGGAAAAGTCAAGGAATGCTCAGCTTCGGAAAAGGCTACAAGTTGAACTGTTTGAGCACGGCGGCAACGTTCTCATCGCGTTGGGCCAGGGCGTGTAAGGCCGCGCGGATATTTTCCAGGCTGTCACGCTCAGGCTGAGCCGAGAGCAGGAGGGGTTCGACGGTCTCGGACGAGAACGCCAATGAGGGCTGCAATGATAACGCCGATAAAGCCGACGATACCGATAAAGATAAACAGGAAGCTGTCCAGCCGACTACTGATGTCTTCGCGGAGTTGCGTGATGCTACCTTCCAGTCTTTTCAGCCCTTCGCCCAGCCGGACCTCCAGTCCATCCAGACGAGTTTCTACGCGGGCCAGACGAGTGTCCATTCCATCCAGGTGGGTTCCTATGCGGCCCAGCCGCTCAATAATTTCCCGGTCGGTTGCGTCCGACGAGCGGTCTTGGGCCCAACCGGGAGCGGGCAGGGCGACCAGCGCCCCGGCCCAGAATAAGCAGATGATCAGCAACCCCCTCATGCGTCTATACAATGCCGCCCAAGCGGAGAAGTCAATGGATTCTCAGAAATGGAAAGGGTTAGAGGTTGAACTGTTTGAGGACGGCGGCAACGTTCTCATCACGTTGGGCGAGGGCGTGCAAAGCCGCGCGAATGTTTTCCAGGCTATCGCGCTCAGCCTGCGATGTGCTCGGCGTAGCCTTGCGGTCCCGATTACCTACACCGATGAGGGTCGCGAGGATCACGCCGATAACGCTGATGACGCCGGTAAAGAGCAGCATAAAATTGCCTAGCCGGTCGTGGAGCTGTTCATTCTGTTTGTTCATGTCCTCGCGGAGTTGCCTGATACCGTCATCCAGTCTTTTCAGCCCTTCGTCCAAGCGGGTTTCTACGCGGACCAGGCGGGTGTCCAGTCCATCCAGTCGGGTTTCCATGCGAGTCAGGCGCTCAATAATTTCCCGGTCGGCTGCATCTACCGAGCTGTCTTCGGCCCAGCCGGGAGCGGGCAGTACGACCAACGCCCCGATCCAGAGCAAGAAGGTAAGCAGAACACCCCTCATGCGCTTATACAATGCCGCCCACGCGGAAAAGTCAAGGAACGCAATTGGACCAAGCCAACGATGTGGCCGAGTTCGCAGCTCCGGTTTACAAGGCTTCAACGGCCACAGTTGCTAGAGCAGTTTCCACCGTAGTGTAGCGGTCGGGAAGCAAGAGTGTTAGGGTGGCAGTCGCCAGGAGGCCATATGCAAGCGTATTCATTGGACCTGCGGGAGCGGGTAGTGGCGGATCGGGAGGCGGGCCTCCCGACCGCCGAGGTGGCCCACAAGTATCGGGTGAGTCCGGCTTGGGTACGGCGGCTGATGCAGCGCTACCGGGCGAGCGGCCAGGTGGCCCCTAGGCACCGGACCCAGTATCAGGCTCCGCTCCTAGCGCCGTATCGCCAGCAACTCGAAGCCCTCATCGCGGCGCAGCCCGACGCGACGCTGGCCGAATTGCGCACGGCCTTGGGCGTGTCCGTTGGGCTCACCACGGTCTGGCGGGCCGTCCGGCGTCTTGGCCTGACCGTAAAAAAAAGTCCTGCACGCCGCCGAACAAGATCGGCCTGATGTCATGGTGGCCCGGCAGCACTGGCGGAGGCAGGCCCCGCAGTGGGACGGACAGCGGCTCGTCTTCCTAGACGAGACCGCTCTGCAGACAAAGATGACCCGTCGCTATGGCCGGAGTCGGCGCGGGACGCGCCTCGTGGCGAAAGTCCCCCACGGCCATTGGCAAACGACGACGCTCATTGCCGCGCTCCGCGCCCACCAGCTCACCGCCCCCGCTGTCCTCGACGGTCCGGTCGATGGCCCCGCCTTTGTGGCGTATGTTGAACAAGTCCTCGCCCCCACCCTCCAGCCGGGCGACTGCGTCGTCCTAGACAATCTGGCCTGTCATAAAGTGGCCGGGGTCCGCCAAGCGGTTGAAGCCGTCGGCGCACAACTGCTCTATCTGCCCCCGTACAGCCCGGACTTCAATCCCATCGAGCAGGTCTTTGCGAAACTCAAAGCCCGCCTGCGCGCGGTCGCCCCGCGGACGGTGGCGAGCTTGTGGGCGGCGGTGAGCCCGGCCCTGGCTGCCGTCTCCCCTACGGAGTGTGCCAATTATTTCCGCCACGCCGGTTATCGCCTCGCTACAGCAGCATGAAAACGGCTCTAGTGCGAGTGCTTTGGGGCCCATTAGGGGTTCTTACTCCCATACAGAGCAGTATGCATCTCATCCTGAAAGTCCTGAGTAAAAGCACTGCGATATTCTTTTACGCCCCACATCTCTTGAATCTCATCACTTGATCTTACATACGCTCCGAGGAAATGTCTCAGCTGATTTCTGTCTTGCCCGTCGCCTTTGCGCATGTGATAAATTGCTTCTAACGTGTGTAAACTGGCATATGCGCCCGTAATCTTCATGCCCTTTTCTTCAGCCTCTTTTTTGTCCGCACCGTCCGTATACAACTGTGGATACAAGAGAGGAATAAAGATTTCAGGCTTCTCGATTATAAGCCTGTTGATATCTTGTATGGAATTCTTCCATGCGAATATTCGATCCAATTCGCTTTGGTTTCGTATAGTTTCGTTCTGCTCTCGTATCTTTTGAAGTTGCTGGAAACCAAAGTACGCAACCACGATAAACACTATGAGGCTTCCGAACGTACCAACCGCAGTCATAAATTGGTAAACACTCGCAAGACATGGCATATCTCCCCTCCTTGGATTGGTAATCGACCAGGAATGAATCTTATCGCAACGGTGAGGATACTGCGGGAGAAAAAAAAGGGGCGGGTATGATACCCGCCCCGGTTAGTGGTTACTGGTGAGAGTCTACAGCAGGTAGTACTGGAGACGAATCCAGAACAGATCGCGGTCCGCCCACAGGTGCAGCCCCGTGGCATCCACGTCGTTGCGACCGCCCATATACATGACCGTACCGGCAAAGAGGTCGAGGTTGCGGAAATAGAGGCCGTGCCAGTAGGTCTGGGCCAGAAGCAGCGGCTGCTTGGCGTTCACCGAGTAGGCGAAGGCAAACAGCGGCTCCAGCTTGCCCCGGAAGTAAAAGCCCGACATACCAAACGTGTACAGCTGGTTAAACCGATGGTGCCGGTCTTGGGCTGCATTCGTAAAGGCGTTCAGGTTTGCTGCGCGGTTATTGTTCTGGTAGGTGGTCAGGGCCTGGAAGGTGTAGAAGGTGGTCTGGTCGCCAATGCCGCCCGGCAGGCCGCGCGCCCAGCCCATGCCCGGAAAGGACTGAATGGACTGAATCAGGTCAAACCCGATCATGCTCCGCCAGACCGAGCTGCCGTGCTTAATCCGGGCAATACGCTGGCGTGGGCTGGGACAGAAGGACGCCCCAGATATACACGGGTTGCCGTCGCCGTCTTCAAAGGGAGTTTCTGGAATCTCCGAGCCTGTCTTGCCCTGCGCGATGGCTTTGGCTCGCGCCGCCTCCAAGCGCGCATCGTAGTGATTTTGGTCCACGCCCGCAAAGGCGACCGGCAGTTGGTTGCGCGGCTCATTGGTGGACCAACTCTGCTCCAGACGGAACACCGCACCGGTGTAGTCGAAATCGTTATACGTGACCGTAAACCCGAACACGTTTGTCCAGGGATACCAGTGGGACACGTCGAAACAGGCCGTCGAACTCCGGTCATTGTTCGGGTTGCCATCTTGACTGTAGCCGTACATGTCGACCCCGGTGAAGTTCGTCGCAATGTTATCCTCGAAACACCGGTCCAGGGCGCGGCGGAATTTGAGCATGTTGTCCGGGTTGGTCGGGTCATGAGTAAACGACCCAGGGGCGACATGTCTGCCCGCAAATCTACCCTCCGTGGGTACACCCATGACTTCCGATCCTAGATATCCGGCCGATTGCGGTCGGGTGTCCAAGCCCACCGTCCGTTTGCCATCCGCATCAAGCGGTGCATCGGCAAAGAAGGTGTCGAAATGGAAGACGCCGCCCGGATCGGTGCGCTTGAACATATAGTTCAGGGTGAAGTCAAAATTGTCGAATATCTTCCCCATCAGCCGCACGCCAACCATGCTGTTGTCCCATTTCGTGCCCCGAATGTGGTGGGTCTTCGACCCGCCGCCGATCCGATACAGGAAGTTGCCTGGCCGTCCTTCCGTCGAATCCGAACACGGCACTCCCACTGCACCCGTACAGCCGGCATCGCCTGCCATATTCTTTGTATTACGCCCGACCCGGAACAACGACCAAGGATGGCGAATCCGGGCGTAGTCATGGTAGGGCCCCCAGGGCACACCCTTGGTGGTCAACACCCTCGGTGAGGTCGGCGAATCAAAGTAATCAGTCGGATCGCCAATGAAGCTCGGGTCATCATAGCGCAGGCCGCCCCAGCCACCTTCCAACACTAAGTGCTGAGTGATGGGTCGCCAGCGGGGTGTGTAGAATAACTCCAGGCCCACGTTGGACATAAACGTCCCGACGTTCCCGATGTCATACAGGAACTTGATAGCCCAGATGGGCGTCCGAAAGTCCTCAAAGGATTCGCCCACCGCCTGGTTCTGGTCCAGCCGGAGCGGGTTGGCAATATCGATGGAGCGGAACAGATCGGATTCGCCCCACACGATCTGCTGTTTCCCCAGCTTCATCGACAGCCCATGGCCCATCACATTCCCGAAGTCCACGTCCAGGTTCATTTCCCGAAACCCGTTCTCGGGAAATGAGAAGGACTTGAACTGCTTGATGCGGTGGGGGTACATATCGTCATACTTGTCGCGCACCGCGTAGACCGGGTCATAGCGACCGCGATACATGAAGGAGAAGTCGGCGCGCCGCACCCCCGGGATCTTGATGTTCTTGTCGAACAACCCGCCCTCGGGCGTCACAAGATCACTATACTCGTACTCCACGCGCATCTCGTTGCGCCACTGCACCCACTCGAAGTTATCGCCAGGGCTGCCGTCATATTGAAATGCGTGCTGCATCTCGTACACGACTTGAATCTCCGAATTCCCCACTCGGATCGTCGCTTGTGCGGGGCTCGTCAGCCACACGAGTCCCGCTGCGATGGCCAGCCCGGCCACGAATCCCCTCAGGCCTGCCCTTCGCCTTCGCCCCCTGTTGCGTTCGACCATAGACTTCCCTCCTTTGAAAAGAATGTGTCCCCCATGGATAGTACGTTGAGTACCTGAATGTCAAGTAAAAATGTTAAGCGAATACCAAAACCATGAGACATACATCCGAACGTAAAAAGGGAGGCCCTGTTGAGGAGCCTCCCTTTTCGAGACCGAGTTTGTAGGAGAGGCGTTGCACCTCTCCGGTTGTGACTACAGCAGGTAGTACTGGAGGCGGACCCAGAACAGATCGCGGTCGGCCCACAGGTGCAGCCCCGTGGCGTCCGTGTCGTTGCGACCGCCCATATACATGACCGTACCGGCAAAGAGGTCAAGGTTGCGGAAGAACAGGCCGTGCCAGTAGGTCTGAGCCAGAATCAACGGCTGCTCGGCGTTCACGGAGTAGGCGAACGCAAATAGCGGCTCCAGCTTGCCCCGGAAGTAGAAGCCCGACAGGCCAAAGGTGTACAACTGATTGAACCGACTGTGCCGGTCTCGCGGCGCATTGGTGAAGGCGTTGATACCCCTGGCGCGGTTGTTGTTCTGATAGGTGGTCAGGGCCTGGAAGGTGTAGAAGGTCGCCTGGTCGCCAATGCCACCCGGCAGGGTGCGCGCCCAGGACATGCCCGGTAGACTGCCTATCGACTGAATCAGGTCAAAGCCGATCATGCTCCGCCACACGGATGTGCCGGTCTTAATCCGCGAGCCGTTGATCCTCTTACCCGGACACACGTTCACTCCCGGTACGCAGGGATTGCCCTCACCATCGCTATGTGGCCCGGTGATGAGTGGGTCAACGTCCGGTGCGCCGAAAACTGCGCCACGACGGTCAACCCCGTTTTCGGCCGCATAGGCATCAACCGCCGCGGCGTATTCCGGATTGTCATCCAGTCTGTCCAGATAGACCTCCCGAGCGTGCTGCAACCTTGCGTCAAAGTGGGCCTGAGACCTGCCGCCGTAGTTCGAGCCGCCCCAGTTGCGCGGCTCATTGGTGGACCAACTCTGCTCCAGGCGGAAGACCGCACCGGTGTAGTCGAAGTCGTTATAGGTGACCGTAAAGCCAAACACATTCGTCCACGGCATCCAGTGAGCGACCTCGAAACACGCCGTCGAATACCGGTCGTTGTTCGGGTTACCGTCCTGGCTATAGCCATATGAGTCGACCCCACTGAAAAACGTGGCTTTGTTCTCTCTGAAACACCGGTCCAGGGCGCGGCGGAAATGAAGCGAATTGTCCGGGTTGGTCGGGTCGTGTGTAAAAAGCCCGCCGGATTCGGGAACTAAATCCGTGCTGAAGGAACCGAGCCGCCGGCCGTACTGGTCCAATCTGCCGAGCCCAGTATCGTGGTCTCTACCAAAGAAAGATGGCAGGTCAAATACGGCGGCCGGGTCGGTACGCTTGAACATATAGTTCAGGGTAAAGTCGAAATTGTCTAACATCTTCCCCATCATCCGCACGCCAACCATGCTGTTGGACCACTTGGTGCCACGAATATGGTGGGTGTGGCGACCGCCGCCGATCCGGTACAGGAAGTTGCCGTTCCGGCCCGCGCTGTCGTCCGTACACGGCACGTCGGCATTACACCCGCTGTCCGGGGCCATATTCCCCAGGTTGCGCCCGACCCGAAACACGGACCAGGGGTGACGAATCCGGGCGTAGTCGCGATAGGGGGCCCAGGGGACGCCCTCGGTCGTAAGTATCTCCTGACCGTTGTTAGCCGTGACTGGGAAATAATCTGCCACATCGCCAACATAATTCGGGTCGTCATAGCGCAGGCCACCCCAGCCACCTTCCAACACCAAGTGTTGGGTGATGGGTCGCCAGCGCGGGGTGTAGAACAACTCCAGACCCACGTTGGACATAAACGTCCCGACATTCCCGATGTCATACAGAAATTTGATGGCCCAGATGGGGGTCCGAAAGTCCTCAAAAGCTTCGCCCACCGCCTGGTTCTGGTCCAGCCGCAGAGGGTTGGCAATGTCAATGGAGCGGAACAGATCGGATTCTCCCCACACGATCTGCTGCTTGCCCAGCTTCATCGACAGTCGGTGGCCCATCACATCCCCAAAGTCCACATCCAGGTTCATTTCCCGAAACCCGTTCTCGGGAAAGGTAAAGGACTTGAACTGCTTGATGCGGTGGGAGTACATGTCGTCATATTTGTCGCGTACCTCATAGACCGGGTCAAAACGGCCCCGATACATGAAGGAGAAGTCGGCGCGCCGCACCCCCGGGATCTTGATGTTCTTACCGAACAGTCCGCCTTCGGTTGACACCAAATCTTGATACTCGTACTCCACGCGCATCTCGTTGCGCCACTGCACCCACTCGAAGTTATCGCCAGGGCTGCCGTCAAATTGAAATGCGTGCTGCATCTCGTACACGACTTGAATCTCTGAGTCGCCCACCCGGACCACCGCTTGCGCGGGGCTCGTCAGCCACACGAGTCCCGCTGCGACGGCCAACCCGGCCACGAGGCCTCGCAGGCCCGAGCGCTGTTTCCTGTTGTGTTTGGTCATAAACCTTCCCTCCTGTAACAAAGAATTATCCTCCCTACCTTGCTTCACTCTCCGTTTCCCTGACTGTAGCAAGTCACCCCCTTTCCCCATATCCTTAAGGCAATGTAATATCGTACAAAAGATAATTTGGTATTCCAGGCTGCTTCTAGCGTTATTCTTCATATTTTGCAACTGCCCAGACGGTATTCCCCTGCATTTCCGCCCTTGTCTGCTCTTGACAAATGCGGCGGCTTTCTTTAATAGTCCGCTCCATGCAAGATATTTTTTCTCGTTACGGCAAATGGCTGCGGCACGGGCTTGTCGCGTGTGGAATTGGATCGATTGTCGTGCTGGGCGGGTGTGAACTCGGCGCCCCACCAATCGATGAGATCAAGGATGCTGAGCCCAAGCCATCTTTGGTTGACCAGTATAAGCAAGCCAATAAGGATAGCCGAGAGCCCGGATTGGCTGCGAACCCCAAGGCCCTTAAGGATGGTGACGATCTGGAAGATCAGTAGTAAAGCACTCCGCTTTATTCTCCAGATTGCTCCCTCGCAGCCCATCCTACCAACAACTCACGCGTGGTTATTGCTAACCGCGCGTTTATCCCCCCCGGCCCGTTTTCACGAATAGACGCCTCGCTCGAATGGTCCCGGCGATGAGGGGGCTATTACTCCCGTAACGTGTAGCCTGAGTCAGTTCGGCATATGTCAAGCCTTGCTCTTGAGCCACCTGGTTGCTCTGAGCGGAAGGCTACTCACCAGTTCCTCCACTGTGTCATTGGACAAAAAAAGAGGCAGCCTCACGAGGCTGCCTCTTTTGCCTTCAGTAAAGAAGGGAAAGAGGTTTTAGGCAATAATACCTTCTCTGGCGGCACGAACAAAGAACTTCGGATGCCAGAGCACCAATGCCGCAGGCACGAAGGTACAGGCGCCAAGGAAGCTGATGCCCATCCACAAGGCCAGCAGCAGGCCCATTTCCGAGCAGAAACGGATGTTCGAGAACGCCCACAGAACCGTGGCTGTGATCAGGGTTGCCGCGGTAAAGGCCACCGCTTTCCCTGCTGTCGAGAGTCCTAACCGGACTGCGTCGTTGATATCACCATCATATTCTTCCACTGCTCGACTGACGATATATAAGGCGTAGTCGATACCAAATCCAACCCCGACGGTCACCACCGGCAGCGACTGCAAGTTGATACCGATATTACGGACACCCATATACGCGTTCACAACGCCGTCGGCCAGGAACAGGCCGATCATCATCACGACTGCGGCGACCGGGGAACGGTAGGTAAACATCACGATCAGGAAGATCGTCCCGAAGCCCAGGCCGTGCATATACAGGTTGTTTTTGATAATCTCCTCATTCGCTGCGGCTGTCACCCCGATCAAACCACCGGCCAGACGCCAGTCCGCATTGGGCAACGGGTTGTCGGCAACGAATTTTCGCGCTTCCTGAATAATCCGGGCGATATTATCCCCCTGGTGATTGGAGCAGTAGAACGTCACCCGCGAGACCGTATAGCTCGGGTCGAGGAATTTCGACGACTCGCCGGGCGGGGTGCCGGCAAAGTAGTAAAAGAAGAGCGAACTCACCCGCCGGGCACTGGCCGGGATGGACCCCCAGCGTGGCTGCATATCATAGAAGGTCATATTAATGGCTTGAATGATGTCAGCCAGTGAGAAGCTATAGCCAATGTCCTTGTCGCGCTCCATGTGACGTTGGAATTTTTCGAGTTGGCGTAATAAATCGGGGTTCTTGAGCACTTCTTTGTCACGCCCCTCGACCACAATGATGAGCGGTTCAATCCCGCCAAAATACTTTTGAATCTCGATATGGGCCTGATTATACGGCGAATCCAGATGCAATAGCGGCGTGGCCGCGGTTGGGTCGCCGATGGTGAGGTGCCGAATCTGGGTCAGGGCAACCAGAAAGGACGCGACCCAGAAAATAACAATCAGCTTGGCGTTTTTGGGAGTCGTGATCCAGGCTGCGCAGCGGTCAGCAAAACGTTGGAGCCAGCCGTTCTCACGTTTCATGACCTTTTCCGGTTCGGGCGCTTTGAGGTAGTAGTACACCACCGGGTTCATGAGCAACTCGCTGATCGCAACCGAGGCGACCCAGATCGAAGCCGAGATGGCGATCTTTTGCAGGATGACCACCGGCACAACCACGATGACGAGCATGCCCAACGAGTCGGTAATAATCCCGCTCAGGGTTGGCACGAATAATTCGGCAAACGCGGCGACAATCGCCTTCTCTTTATTCCACTGCCACTTGCGGTATTCCTCGTAATAGCGCTCGTGCATCTGCACCGAGTGACTCACGGCTCGGGCCGTGACAAAGAAGGGAATCACCAGGGCAAGCGGGTCCATGGAGAAACCCATCATGGCCTGAATACCCAGGCCCCAAAAGGCCGACACAATGCCGGTGATGGTCGGGCGCAGCGCTCCGCGCCAATCGTGGAAGTAGAGGTAGAGCAAGATCCAGCACACCACCGTCGCGGCCAGGAAAATGTAAAACACTTCGTTCGCGTAGTAGTATATCCAGCCGTAGAGCTGGGGCTCGCCCGCCACCCAGATCGTCTCCTCAGCGGTCTCAAAGGGCTCTTTGACGGTCCGGCGGATCTCTTCAAAGACGGTCTTATAGTCGAGCTTGCCCTCAATGAAATTGGCTTTCAGCAGGAGGGCTTGGCCGTTCAGGGCGACCAACTGGCCGTAGATGGTTTCGGTATTATAGCAAATTTCCTGGATTTCAGCGACCTCTCGGTCTGACTTGGGTGGACGACGCATGACCGGGGGAGTGGCAATCGTCCCGCCCGACACCGTGAGATAGCGTGTCGTGCGATGACCGACCGACTCAATTTGGTCGTGGTTCACCCCGGTGACGCGGTCCATGGCCTGTGTCATCTCGTAGATTTTTCGGAGCATAGGTACCGAGAAGACGTCGCCCTTATCCACTTTCAGCATCACGTTGACATTATTCGCCCCACCGAATTGATCGGCAAAGCGGAAATGCACACGGACGAAGGGATGACGATACGGAAGCAGGTCGTTAAAGCTGGTAGACATTTCGATCGATAACGCCTGCCAGGCCATGAAGCCGGTGATAAGCAATACCCCGATCGTGATCAGAAAGCGATTACGGATCAGGCCCTCTCCCAAACGATAGAGGGCGGCGCGGTCCCTGGAATGCGCTTCGAGCTCTTCAATAGTCGGCATCTTTCTCTCAGCCACGGTTTTCTCCTTTTTTCTAATCGTTCACTCTACGTGATACTGCTGTGAGCAGGCGCCCGGACGCCTGACTAGTGCGCGGCAGCCTCCTCTTCGGCTATTTCCTGCTCAACCATCTTCCAACTCTTGCCGCCATCGCTGGTGATCATGATGGTGCCTTTCCCGCCTACCAGAACACCCTTGCCGTTCTCTCCAAAGGCAACCGCATTGATCCAGGTATATACGCCCTCCGGCATCTCGGTCGGGCTCCAGTTGGTTCCGCTGTCGGTGGTATCAAGCACGACCGCATTCATGCCCGTGAGGACGAGACGACCATTCTCACCCGGCGTATCAATATCGTAGAGATGCAGCGCGGGAACATCCGCATTGCTGCCCTCACGCGCCACCCAGGTCCAGGTCTGACCGCCGTCACTGGTTTTTGTAATAGCCCCACCAGCGCCGACCATCACCCCATTATTGGGGTCGCTGAAGTGCACCTTAAAAAACGCGCCCATCACCATGACGTCCCGCACACCCCCCTGCTCGACGAGCTCATCGAGCAGACTGCCGTGCTGCGCCCCCCAGGTTTTGCCGCCGTCTGTGGTGTAACGGACATTGCCGTATTCACCCACCATCCAGCCGGTGTTTTTGTCCAGAAACTGTACGCTGTAATAGATAATGTCAGGCACGGCGAGACGGGTGCGCTCGGACAAGCCGATCTGAGACACGTCCATGGACTCGACGTTCCAGGTCTCTCCGCCGTTGTCGGTCCACATCCAGGTTGATTCATCACCACACACCCAGCCGTGCAGTTGGTCAACGAAGGAGACCGCCATCAGGGTCTTATCCGTGTCGGCGGTTTGCGCTGTCCAGGTTTTGCCGCCGTCCCGGGAGTGGATGACGGCCCCATTATGGCCGACTGCCCAGCCATGCTCGCCGGCGAAGCTGACGTTGTTGAGCGTCCAGGGCACGCCGCTATCAACGTCTGCCCAGGTGTTGCCCGCATCTTCACTCCGCAAGATGCGGCCGGCATAGCCCACGGCCACAAAGGTGTCGCCCGTGACGTGGGCGGCGCCAAAAAATTTGTCGGTCCGTGCCAGCAGCGCTGTGCTCCATGCGGTTGGCTGCTCTCCGTGGCATCCTGCCAGACCGAGTAGGGTTGCAGCGGTAAACAGCGAGGCGAAAAGGCTGGTGCATCTCTGGGCCAAGCCGGCCCTCTCTGTATTCATAACGTCATGACCTCCCTTTTGGTATGGACGACTTGCACTAAGGCTTCCCCAACAAGATTTCGTGCCTTCCGTCCTTTGCATTTTTTTCCGGCAAAAGTCAAGGGACGATGGGGGATGAAACCTTGACCTTGCCGCAGCTTCCCTCCTCAAAATGAATGTTCCTCTTATCAAAATAAAAATCCCCCGTACAACCCTGTACGGGGGATTTTCTTCATCACAGCAGGGCAGGGGGCTGTGACGTTTAGCGAGCGCTCTGGATCAGGAAATTCACGGTGAACGCCTCAGGCGTGTTCCACTCTTTGGCGGTGTTGAAGTACCAGTCGTACTTTGGCACGTAATACTCGTCATACCCCGGAGGGCAGTCCCACTTGGAGCTGTGGGTAATCTGCATATCGACCACCTGGCCATTGTGGGTAAAGACCTGTTCCTCGTCGTAGTCCGCGGCAATATACTTGTCTGAGGGCTTCGTCGAGATGTTCATGAGCTGAGTCCAGGTTTTCCAGATCTCACCACCCTGGTCATACGTCTCTGACCATGAGGTGTTGAAATACTCCTTGTCGAGATAGATAACCCGCTTGGAGTAGGCATACTGGTTATACCCGGTCGGGATGCCTTCGACGACCCATACCGGCCGGCGTTCCCACTGCACTGTGTCCGACCAGAGAAAGGCGGTCGCTCCGCTCCGGCCGTCCGGCGCAGCAGCCCAGACCTCTCGATCCTGATAATGGCCTGAGTGGGCGGCCATGAGGGTCTCTTTCTCGGCCAAGACGCGCCAAGTCCAGTATCCGGGCTTGGCGTTGAAGCCCCAGATCGAGTCGATATCGATGTCCGTGCCCCAGAAGGCGTCGGAGCGGTTCGCCACGCTGATACGACGCACGCGGCGCAGCTCAGGCAGATACATATACGAGTCATCCGGATTTTCGAGCGGGGTATACCGGAAGTTCAGCACGCCAGCACCCTTCAGATCGTTCGGGGCGTATAGCGGCCCCCATTGCTCGGTATAGGTAATCTGTGGGTTAAACGGCGCGATCGGCTTCGGGTCCATGTGCAGCCGGCCTTCCCACTTCATACGCCGCCAGAAGTGCGAGGCATAAAAGCGCTCCATCTCGCCCTTGTAGTTCACCAGCTCGAGAATCCAGGGGCAACCCACGTTGTCTGTGAAATCCGGAAAGTACTCGTGGTTCCACATGGCCTTGGCACCGGCGAGGGGATCATTGACGTCGATGTTAGGAAACGGGCACCCAGCGACGTAGTTGGTCAACGTCCGACCATCTTCTGACAAATTCACTTGACCGGCAAATTTCTCTGTGGCCTCCGAGTAGGCCCTGGGCCATTCATACTTGCGGTACTCGATGACCTTCATATTCATGCCCTGGTTGATCATCCAGTTTGCGGTTGGATTGAGGACATCAGCCGCCTCGGCCATATTGCTCTGATTGACAACGTCCCCCGGTTGAGGGAATTGAGCAGAGGCCGGGACGACCCAACTCCCCACTGCCGCGCATACAAGCGCGGCGGAAAAATATGCTTTCAGCTTCATCATACAAGTCTCCTTTCGAAAACCTCTGCCCTGGGTGAAATTTCCTCCCACTGTCATATGGAGCGTGGGGATAAGGATCAATAGCTCAGCGGCAGGTTTTTTTCTACTACCGCAGAAGGGGAGGGGTCCCAAGGGCTTTTGTAATACTCTGATGACACCGTGTTTTTGCCGTTCTGAAGGGGGTATCTTCAGGAGGAAGGGTCAATGCTGAACCCCTCACGGGGGGGGGTGAGAGGCCGTCCAGTCGGCGTGTCCGGAGCCAGGCCAGCTTCACGTAGCAGCCGCGCAAGAGCGGCAAGCACATCCGAAACCGAGCGCTGCGCCTCTAGTAACTCATCGTTTGCCCGTGAGAGCTGAATATAGTCCTGTCGTTCAACGGCATCGACGACTGACACCAGAGCAAACTCATGGGCGCGCCAGGATTCGATATAGCCCTGATGTATCTGCATCAGGGCCGGGGACTGTGGTTCATAGCCCTCTAATTCGACAACATACTCCCGGGCGACCCCGATCGCCGGGCGCATGGTTTCCAGCACAAAGTCGTCATGAACGAACTGGTCTTCTCGGGCGCTGGCGATCGCGTTGTTGATTTTTGCCTCGGTCGCCGCCCATAAACGCGCCTGGTCCATATATGTGGTCAGGTCGTCCCGGACACTTATTTCTTCAAACTGGCAGCCGGGCAGCACGGCGAGCCAGATAAACAAGAGCGATAATGTGAGCAGCCTTGAACAAAACCGCCGAGAGTGCTTGTTCATCTGACTTCTCTTGCTCGGACGTCGGCTTAAGACTGGTCGCCGGTTAGGAACGCTCTTCTGTACCACGCCGTGTCGCCTGAAAGATAAGGTCTTCGTAATATTTCACATTATAGCCCAATAGGAGCACTTCGGGGGAGCCGTCTTTACGGGCATAGACGGCCGTTTTTGTCGGATTATAGCCGCCAATGAAAACGGTTTCCTTGCCTGGCTCTCCATCGCCTTCAACGATAACGGTTGAAGCAGGGGGAGCCAGACCGTACGAGGCCAAGTCCTCCGGGGCCTCATGGACGATGGGTACCTTTCTATCCGGGGTGAGGTTTTCAAGAAAACTGATCACAAGCGCAGAGGTGACCGGTGCACCCGACGGCTTAAGGGTCCGCCACTCCGCCTGAATCTCACCCGGCTGAGCCTCGTTGCGCTGCGAGACAAAGGTATGCTTCGGGCGATGGATGGAGAGCTTATGAATCGTGCCACGTTTGAGGGTGAGAAAAGTCCCCTCCCGGACTGGACGCGGTTCAAAGATAGGCGCCTCCGGGCCGCCCGGACGCCACTCAAAAAGGAGGTAATACCCTCCGAGGACAATAGCAAAAAGATAGTATAGGCCGACCCGCTGCCACGTCATCCGCGATACCTCCGCCACGTAAAGACACCCACCCCGATTAACAAGAAAGAGCCCGGTATAATGACGGTGCTTGTGACAAGAACGGTCTGAATTTGATCCGAGGAGAGAAAGAGTTGATTGACACCCGAGTGCTGGGTCTCCGGCCTGGCCGCCATCTGAATTTGGTCCTCGGCGAGCCAATTGACGGCATTGATGAAGAGGTCTTTATTGCCGCCCTGTTCGACTAAATTATTATTGACGAAATCCGCATCGCCAAACACCACAATGCGGCCGAGCGTATCCTCCTCAGTCCGAATAACCATCTCACCGGCAATAGGAATTGGGCCACGAAAGTCCCGCCCCTCCTCAAATTTTGTAATCCCGGTGCGTGGGATGTTTTCCTGGGCACTGGCCCAGCCCTGGGGCGAGGTCGCCAGAATAGCTGTGGCAATCAAGCCTTTTTCCTCGTCTGGCTCCATATACACCACGCGGGCGAGTGAAAAAATAGGCGGCGCATTAACCGAGCGGATCATCGGGTGCGGTTTCTTGGTGGCCGAAGCCCGGAAGGTCAACATCTCGCCGGCGAACAGACGCTTAGTAGGATCGACTGCAATAAGGGGCGGCAGGCTAATGCCGTAGCGCTCAAGAAAGGTAACAAATGAGGGCGAGCTGTCTGGGTCGAGCAGGACAAACAGGGCGCCACCACGCCGCACATAGACGTCCAGCGCTTCCAGCTCAAACGGGAGAAAATCAGATGTTGGGCCGAAGATGACAACCGCGGTCGCATCCTCCGGGACCGCTCCGCTCTCTCCGAGCGAGAGGGTTTTCTCATCATAAAACTCATCCACCAGGGCCCCCCGGAGTTTGCTGTAGCCCCGAGTCGGAGACGCATCGGGCAGGGCGGCCTCCCCATGCCCGGTCAGAAAATAGATGACCTTGTCGCCCTGCGCGCGCGTAACCTGAAGCAGGGTGGCAACGGCCGCGGATTCGCCCCTCCCCAGCAGCGTCCCTCTGCGTATCCCGCCCGACTCAAACACCATAGTTCCGTATTGGGTAGCCTGGTATTCCCGGGCCAGGGCAGGATTCCGATTGATATCAACAATACTATAGTTGAAGTGCGGCGAGAGGTTGGCCATGCGGCTGAGCATGTCCTTGATAAAGAAATTTTCCGGACGGTCACTGTGCACAAAGGCCATGACCTGAACATCGCGTTTCAGGCCGGATACGACCTGTTGCGCCCGTTGCGAGAGCGTAAACTTTTTCTGTGGAGTCAGGTCAAGCCGCTGATTATATTCGGACAGGATAGATTGGACAGCAACAATCAGAGCAAAGAACCCCAGAGTGCCAATAATGAGTTTAATCGTGTTGCGAACGTTGGCATTCATCGGCGTCCTCTCCACTGCCGCGCTTCCAGAGAGCGAAGGGTCAGAAAGCTGAAAAAGATAATAAAGAGAAAAAAGAAGGCGATTTCTTTTGCATCGATGAACCCAAGGGCAAAGCTCTGGAAGTGGGTGACCATGGATACGGAGGCAATCGTGCTGATGAGCCCGAATTGCGTCGCCCCGTCATTCCAGCTCAGAATCCAAAAAAAGAGCAGTGTCCCGAGCGAGCCCAAACCTGCAACGACGATATTATCCGTGAGAGACGAAATAAACAGGCCACAGGCAATAAACGACAGGGAGAGCATCACCAGCCCCACATATCCGGGCACGACCAACGTCCAGTTGAACGGTTGCAGGAAAAACATCAAGACTGGATAGATCAGGGTGAACGACAGCATAAACAGCGTGGCAATAGCACACGCGGTAAATTTTCCCCAAAAGAGGTCGGTGTCACGCATCGGATAGGTCAGCAAGAGCTCGATCGTGCCGAGCCGCTTTTCTTCGGCGAAGAGACGCATGGTCAGGAAGGGGACGGTGAGCATGATGACCAGACGCAGGTCGGTGAACATGAGCTGCCAAAAGTTTTCCATGATATTCAGACCAAAGCCGAACTGGACATAGAAAACCAGGTCGGAGTAAAAATAATAGCCACTCAGCAACAGGAAGACCGCCGAGATCAGATAAATAAACGGCGACAGAAAATACGAGCGTAATTCCTTATTCAGGACGGCCCAAAAATTCGCAAACATCGTCCTACCCTTTGTAAAGATATCTCATCCGCTCTCCGCCCGATGACGCTGATCGCCTGATCTCAATGCTAAGATGTGACGGGCTGTGTGACTATTCACTCCGCTTCCTTTTGCTCTTCTTTTCGGGTCAAACGGACAAAGAGGGCCTCAAGGTCGAGGGTGACCGGTCTGATCTCATGCAGAGCCCAGCCGTTATTGATTACTGTCTGGGCAATCTCTCGGGCGATATCGTGATTGGAGGACCGAACCGTAAAAACCGCCGCCTCCGGTCCGTCACCGTCTTGCTCGTTTTGCTCGGTGACTTGGTCGACCGCCTTGATCGCCCGGAGTGCATGCAGAATGCTTTGACGCGGTCCGCCCACTCGGACCAGCACGCTTGCCGTGCCCTGGACTCGCTCGCTCAGGCGTTCCGTGGTGTCTTCGGCAATGATGCGGCCCTTATCGATAATGACCACCCGTTCGCAGGTCAATTCCACCTCGTGCAGAATATGACTTGACAGCAGGATGGTTGCCTTCCCGCCCAGTCCCTTGATGAGCTCACGGATGTCGATCACTTGGTTCGGATCAAGGCCAACCGTCGGCTCGTCCAGGATGAGGACCTCGGGTTCACTCAGGAGGGCTTGGGCTAATCCTACCCGCTGGCGGTAGCCCTTCGACAGCGTTCCCATTTGACGATGAGCCATGTCTTCAAGCGCGCACTCGCTGAGGACGCGTTCGACATTAGTGCGCCGCTGTGACACGCCATTAATCTTGACCCGAGCGCAGAAGTTCAGAAATGCTCGGACCGACATGTCCGGGTAGAGGACGACGTTTTCCGGCAGATAGCCCAGACGGCTGCGGACGGCAAGCGAAGACGTCGCCACGTCAAGCCCGGCCACGTGGACTGTCCCTTCAGTTGCCGAAAAAAATCCGGTCAGGATACGCATGAGCGTCGTTTTGCCCGAACCGTTTGGTCCGAGCAGGCCGACAATTTCCCCACTCTTGACCTCAAAGGAAACCCGGTCGAGGGCGCAAACTTGCCCATAATATTTGGTAACGTTCTGAACGCCGATCATAAAAACCCTACAAAAATCTTGCTGGCTGGACTATGACGCTGAGGGCGTGACCATTGCGGCCGGCGCGGCTTTCAATGCATCAATTTCGGCCTCGAGTTCCCGCTGGAGCCGTTTCAGCTTATTCACCTCGACCTCAAGCGTGTTGCGTGTTTTCGCCGCGCGGTCCCTATCGTGGGTGAGATCCTTGTTGTTGCCCTCAAGCTCTGCGACCTGTGTCCTGAGGCTGTTCACCTCGCCTGGGAGTATGCCTGTCAGATACGATGTGGTCAGTCCGAGACGCTCAAAGGCGAGGCCAGTGAGCATTAACCCAAGCCACAACACCCCAACGCTAATGTAATGCCAAACCGCTTTTGAAAGATTACTGTCCCCGCCCGTCTGCTCTGTATCACTGGCCATAATTCTCCCTCCGCAAAATGAAAGTGCGGACACCCTAGCAAAAAAGAAAATAGAGAAAAAGCCGCCGGCTAGTCTGTCATGAGCGAGAGGGGTAACCGACATGTTACCCCTCTCTGCTGGTTTGTAGGGTTAACGGGCGCTCTGGATGAGGAAGTTCACCGAGAACGCTTTGGAGGTATTAAATTCAATTGCCTCGTTGAAATACCACTCGTTGATCCAGTCTTCCCGCTTCTCATAGCCGGACGGCGCATCCCACTTGCTGAAGTGGGCAAGCTGGAGGTCCATCTGCATCCCATGCGGAGTAAAGGCCCAGTCATCCGTGTAATTGTATTTGGCACCACGGATAGGTTTTACCGGATATCCTTCGTACGGCAGGGGGCCATACTCAAACATGTTAAACCAGAGTTTCCACAGCTCACCACCGTTGTCGTACATTTCCGAGAAATTCTGCGCCCAGAAGTCTTTGTCGACATACATGATACGCTTGGAATAGGCATACTGGCTGTAGGCAACCGGGAGCCCTTCAACAACATAAACGTTGCGCTTTTCCCAGTTGATATTGCACGGCATACCCGCGAGCACGCCACTTCTGCCGTCCGGCTGTGCACACCAGACATCTCTGGTGCCGTATTGCCCCATATGGACCGGAGCCAGGATTTGCTTTTCGGCCAAGAGTCGCCACTTCCAGTAGGCGTGCTTGGAATTCATGCCCCACAGGGAGTCGAGATCCATGTCCGTGCCCCAGAAGGCATCCGAGCGGTTCGCGACGCTGATACGACGCACCCGACGCAGCTCAGGCAGATACATATAGGAGTCATCCGGAATGTTCGTCGGCAGATAGCGTGTGTTGAGCACGCCAGCGCCCTTCAGATCGTTTGGAATAAAAAGCGGACCAAACTGCTCCGTATAGCGCATTGGCGGGTTGTTCGGGACAATCGGTTTGGGATCGGTGTACAGACGACCGGTCCACATCATCCGACGCCAGAACTGGGAGCCGTACATCCGTTCCATCTCGCCCCGGTTATTGACGAGCTCCATGATCCATTCGGTCCCCACGTTATCCACATAAGAAGGCTTCTGTTCCTGGTTCCACATGATCTTCGCCCCAGCCAGGGGGTCGTTGGGATCAATGTTTGGGAACGGGAGACCCGCTACGTAGTTTAACATTTCCCGGCCGTCGGCCGAGATTTGGACTTGGCCTGAGTATTTCTCGGTCGCTTCGGCGTAGAGTTTCGGCAGATTGACTTTCTTATACTCGGTGACCTTAATGGGCATGCCGTTTTCGACAAACCACTGTATGCCTGGGATAAGGAGTTCACCTGCCTCAGCCATGTTGTCTTTGGTAATGGTGTCCCCTGGGTTGACATCGGCAGCCACCCAGCTCGGGGCTGACAGACTCATCGCACCTACGAGCGTGAGTGCGCAAGCAATTCTGGTCCACCAATAGGTTCTCATAAAATCCTCTCCTTTTTATAATATTCCTGCGAGATATATGCGAGCGGCGGTTTGGTCAGCACGGGGGAGCACGGCTCATGATCGTATCCTTTCTACAATGGCTTTATCTTTATTAGTGGGTATATTTGTCAATAGTTTCAGAAGAGGCTTTTTCCCCCTCCTCTGGGAGGGGCGGCAGGGCCAGGGAAATATTTTCCTTCGGTTCTTCTCCTCAAGTGTTCCAAGGACACGGCGGTTAATCTGCGGCTCCGGCGGCTTGCGCCGTGACAAAGCGCGGTTTGAAGAGCGCGACCAGAACGGGTAACAGCGTCACGGTGGCCAAGAAGCTGACTCCCATCCAGAGCGCGAGCAGCAGCCCCATCTCGGCGCTAAAGCGGAGGCTGGACATCGTCCAGAACAGCGTCCCGAGGAGCATGGTCAGGGCGGTAAAGGTCACTGCCTTCCCGGACGTTGCGAGGGCCGTCCTGACCGCGTCATCCAGCCCCATGCCCAGCCGGTGTTCTTCGATAATACGACTCACAATATACAGGGCATAGTCGATACCGAATCCGACGCCGACCGTCACCACCGGCAGAGTATGGATATTGATGCCAATATCACGAGCCCCCATATACGCGTTAATAACGGCATTTGCGACGAGTAGAGGGATAATCATATACACCCCGGCCATGACCGAGCGGTAGGTGATGACGAGGACGAGGAAGATCGTGCCAAAACCAAGGACGTTGACCAGAATATCATTCCGAAACAACTCTTCGTTGGCAGCGGCCAATACGCCAATCGGGCCGCCGGCGAGCCGGAACTGCGCGACGTCATTGGGATGGGTATCGATATAGTCGCGCGCCCGCTGAATAACCCGCCGAATGGTTTCTCCCTGATGGTCGGTCAGAAAGAAACGGACGGGGGCAGAGCGATACTGGTGATCAATGACCTGCGCGCTTTCCTGAAATGAGGTGCCGAAGAAGTAGGAGGCGAGCAGGAGCCGGACTTCACTCGTGCGTCGGGGCAGGACCTCCCATTTGGGCTCTTGTTCATGAATGGCTCCATTGACGACCGACAAAATATCCACAAATGAGAAGCTCAACCCGACCGATGGGTCGCGTTCGAGCGCGCGCTGAAATTGTTCGATCCAGGGCAAGACCTCAGGAGTCGCTAATGAGGGCTGCTCGCTTTGCTGACGAAATCGGTCGAGCGCACTCGTTTCGCTCGCGTCTTCGGCCTCTTCTTTTTTCTCCGGCTCTTTACGCTCAACCACAACCATGAGCTGTTCAACCCCACCAAAGGTGTCTTGAATACGCGCATGGGCGGTATTATGCGGAGAGTCGCGATACAGGAGTGGGGTGGCCGCGGTCGGGTCGCCAATCACCAGATTTTGCCAGAAGTAGACGCTGACGCCCAAAACAAGTGCCCAACTGGCAAGCGTCAGCCCTTTGCCTGCAGAAGAGACGAGAAAATTCGCCGCAGCTGAGACAATCCGTTTGAAGAGCCCGTTCTCGCGTCGCTCAACGACCCGGATGTCGGGTTCACGCAGGTAGTGGTAGACAATCGGGTTCAGCAAGAGTTCGCTCACGGTAATGGCGAGAATCCACACGGCCGCACTGATGGCGAGTTTCTGCAAGAGCACGATAGGCACGAACAAGATCACCAGCAAACCCAGGGCGTCGGTCAGGATACCCGACAGGGTCGGCACGAACAGTTCGGCGAACGAGGCAATAATGGCCGGCTCTTTTTGCCCTTTTGCCTTGCGATACTCCTCATAATAGCGTTCATGCATCTGGACGGAGTGGCTGACCGCCCGGGCGGTGATAAAGAAAGGAATGACGAGGGTGAGGGGGTCGAGGCTGAAGCCGATCATCTTGATAAATCCCAGCCCCCAAATGGCCGATATGACACCGGTCAAAGTGGGTCGCAGCGCCCCTCGGACATCGTGAAAATACCAGTACAGCAGCAACCACAGCAGCACCGTCGTTGCCAGAAAAATGACGTAGACCTGCTTGGCGTAGAAATACACCCAGCCGTACAGCGCGGGTTGACCGGCCAGATAAATCCGCGTGTTGTCGTCCTCATACGGTTCAACCACAGAGCGCCGGACTTCCTCAAACAATCGTCGATAATCGAGCCGCTGCTCGATAAAGGTGGCATTCAGCAGGGCGGCTTTTTCGTCCAGCGAAACCAGCACGCCGTATAAATTCCGCGAGGAATGCACGATGCGGCGTATGCGTTCGACTTCTGCCTCGGTCTCGGGTGCCCGTTCCATGACCGGCTCGACTTCCTGCATCCCACCACTTTTCATGATCACGCGGCGGTTGGTCCGGTGGGCGATGGAGTTGACCAATTCATTATTCACGCCATACACCCGCTCCAGGGCCTGGGTCATATTGAAAATTTTGGTCAACGTGGCCTGATTGAAGATGGTACCTTCTTCGACCTCCAACATCAGCATGACGGTGTTGGCTCCGCCAAAGGTCGGCGCGTAGGTCTTATGGACCTGAATGAAAGGGTGGTTCTCCGGCAGTTGTTCGTCGAACCGCGTGACGAGGTCAAGCTGAGCGGCAAACGAGGCAAAGACCAGGGTGGCGAGGGTCACGAGCAGCAAAACAAGCTTGCGCCGCGCAATAATCTGTTCCCCCAGTGTATATAGATAGCTGCGCTCTGCAGTGCTCATGTCGCTCCCTTTTGGCGTTACACTGTCGTCCTAGCGGATACCGACGAAGATGCGATTGTCTCTCCAGATGGTAAAATTGAGTTCTGCTTTGGACTCACTGTTCTCTCCGTTTCCGCTCAAGTAGCTCGTCAATAATCGTTTCGATGTTCTGAGGAGAGAGGTCCTGCACCCGGATCCACCCATCGATGATGAGGGTCGGGACACTCTCAATATGATAGCTATTCCCCAGGGCAACGGTGGCTTCAAGCTCGGCCTTCCCCCCGTCTGCATCGAGTTGGCTCAGGAGCGATTCAGGATCGAGGCCGATGCGGTGGGCAACCAGGGCGATGCCGTCTCGGCTGCCCGTATCAATATCTTCCTCAAAGCGTGCCTGAAATAATGCACTCTGCATTTCTTCACTCAGCCCTAATTCGTGAGAGATGGCATAGGCACGGGCTGGAATCTGAGAGGACGCGTGGACAAGCGGAACCGCGCGAAAGTGGATGTCGAGCTGATTCGGATATTTCTGCTTGAGGGCAGGGATGAGGTTGGAGAAGACATCATAGCAATGTGGACACAGAAAGTCCTCAAAGACGGTGAGTACGATCTTTTTTGAGACCGTTCCCTCTGGGGCCCGGCGTACGAAAGAAAACGTACCCGATAAGGAGAGATACTGATCCATCAGATCAGTCTTTGGCCAGCCCTGTGGTGGGAGCGCAAGGCAAACGAGGAGGAAACTCAGAAGAAAAGAAAAGATTCGTAAGGCCATGTGGCCGGATCATAGGAAGCAAACGGGCACTTTGCAAGTATAAAATACCCGCAGACGGCGCTCAATAAGAGCCCGCAGTGAAGGGACGATCTGGAGAGGGGCGATTCTTGAATCGCCCGGGAGCCTTAGGCAACCAACTGCCGTAACACGTAGGGCAAAATACCCCCATGCCGGTAGTATTCGACCTCAATAGGGGTATCGATACGAACGGTAACCTGGACAGCTGTTGACTGTCCATTGGCGCGGTGGACGACCAGGGTCGCGTCCTGGAGAGGTTTGAGGTCGGAGTTGAGTCCAATGAGATCAAAGGTCTCCGTCCCGTCAAGACGCAGTGTCTGCACGCTGGTACCCTCTTTGAACTGACAGGGTATCACACCCATAAAGACCAAATTGCTGCGGTGAATCCGCTCAAAGCTTTGGGCGACGACCGCTTTCACCCCAAGCAGTCGCGTCCCTTTGGCGGCCCAGTCACGCGAACTTCCCGTGCCGTACTCCTGCCCGGCCAGCACGACCAGAGGGGTGCCCGCGGCCTGATATTTCATGGCCGCATCGTAGATCGCCATCTGCTCGCCACCATTCCCGTCAGCCGCATGATACTGCGTGACTCCGCCTTCAACTCCGGGTACCATCAAGTTCTTAATCCGCACGTTCGCAAACGTGCCGCGGGTCATGATGCGATCGTTGCCGCGCCGTGAGCCATAACTATTGAAGTCTTTGACTTTAACTCCCTGCTCCTGGAGATATTGTCCGGCTGGCGCATCCGGCTTAATGGCTCCTGCGGGACTGATGTGGTCGGTGGTGACGGAATCGCCCAGCACGGCCAGCGGACGGGCGCCGGTAATGTCTTGAATCGTCCCGGCCTGGAGGCCGAACGCATCAAAGAAGGGCGGTTCCTGAATATAGGTCGATTCAGCATTCCACTCGTATACCGCGCCGGTTGAGCTTGAAATGTCATTCCAGAGCGGATTTTGCTCTTCAAAATCGGCATACAACCTGCGGTAGGTATCCGAGTCCATGGCGGACGCCATGAGGTCTTGAATTTCACTCGTGTTCGGCCACAGGTCACGCAAGTAGACGTCGTTTCCGTCTTTGTCCTGGCCCACGGGCTCGCTGGTCAGGTCAATATCAACCCGACCCGCCAGGGCAAATGCCACGACCAGCGGTGGACTCATCAGAAAATTCGCTCGAATGTTTTGATGGACGCGCGCCTCGAAGTTACGATTGCCGCTCAAGACGCTGGCGGCCACCAGATTATGCTGTATCACCGTCTGTTCGATCTCCGGATCGAGGGGACCGGAGTTCCCGATACAGGTGGTGCAGCCATAACCCACGGTCTGAAAGCCGACTTGGTTGAGATACTGCTGTAAGCCGGTTTTCTCCAGATATTCCGTTACGACCCGCGAGCCCGGACCCAGAGACGTTTTGACTGTCGGTTTGACCGTCATCCCGCGCTCGACCGCTTTCTTGGCCACGAGCCCGGCTGCCAACATCACGCTCGGGTTCGAGGTGTTGGTACACGAAGTAATCGCGGCAATGAGCACATCCCCATGTCCGACATCGCCGATATTCGAAGGCGCGTCTTTCGGCACCGTATAGCGCTGGTCAAGCGTCGATTGGTCAGCCTGAAAACCGCCCTCGTTGAGCGGTGTTGTGAGGAGTCCCTGGAATGTCTTCCTCATATCCGGGAGATCAATCCGGTCCTGCGGGCGGCGTGGACCGGCCAGACCAGGCTGCACATCGGCCAAGTCGAGTTCAAGCACCTGGCTGTAGTCCACCTCGCCCTGACGCGGGATGCCAAATATCTGTTGGGCCTGAAAATAGCTCCGGAACGCATCAACCTGCTCCTCGGTGCGACCCGTGGCCGTCAGGTAGGTACAGGTTTCCTCATCAATCGGGAAAAAGCCCATAGTCGCGCCATACTCCGGCGCCATATTGGCAATCGTTGCTCGATCGGTCAGGGGTAGGGACGCTGCACCCTCGCCAAAATATTCCACGAATTTTCCGACGACCTTGGCGGCGCGGAGCATCTCGGTACAGTGCAGCACGAGGTCGGTCGCAGTCACACCTTCACGCAGGTGGCCGCTCATATGCATACCAACGACGTCTGGAGTGAGAAAATACACCGGTTGCCCTAACATGCCGGCCTCTGCCTCAATCCCTCCAACACCCCAGGCGACCACCCCAAGGCCGTTAATCATGGTGGTATGCGAGTCTGTTCCGACCAGGGTATCCGGATAATAGACGCCATCTCTCTCGAGGACGCCTTTGGCCAGGTATTCCAGATTGACCTGGTGGACAATGCCGATACCCGGCGGCACGACCTGAAAACTGTCGAACGCCTGCATGCCCCATTTCAGAAACTGATACCGGGGCTGATTGCGCTCGAATTCGATCTCCATATTCCGTTGTAAAGCGTTCCCCACTCCTGAATGATCGACCTGAATAGAATGGTCGACCACTAGGTCAACCGGCACCAGCGGTTCGATCAGTTTGGGGTCTTTGCCCAGTCTGGCCATGGCTGAACGCATGGCGGCCAAGTCGACCAGCAGGGGAACGCCGGTAAAGTCTTGCAGGATAATCCGTGCCACCACAAAGGGAATTTCCGCCGTGCGGGTCTCGGTCGGTCCCCAGTTGGCGAGGGTCCGGACATCCGCTTCAGTAATCTTCTGGCCGTCATAGTTGCGTAAGACCGACTCAAGCACGATACGGATACTGATCGGAAGCCGAGAAACTGGTCCGACGCCCGCTTTTTCGAGTTGGGGCAGGGCGTAGAACTGGCCGGTTTTTCCAGCCGCGGTGGTAAAGGTTTGCAAAGAATCAAACAGGTTGTGTGCCATACAAAAATCCCTCCACCTCTGTCGCTTATTGCAAAATGATAACACTGTGCTTGGCTAAGCGGATATATTCTCTCGCCAATCAAGGCAAGGGAGCGGCGCAGGACAGGAACTCTGAATCGGAGGGTTTTTGGCATCTTGTGCGGTAGCCGGCTCAGCGAGTATATATCTGGGGTAGGAAAGGTTAGTCTATGCAATGGATTTGGAACCCGAGACCGAGGAGGCTCGTCAGCAGGGTAGGGGCTGGAACCGGTATCTTTCTCGTCCTGCTGCTGACTTCTCTCTTCGCTGAGGAGGCTCGCTCCCAGCAACAGAATCTGCGAGCCGGACCCCATGCCTGGACGGGCGACCTAACGCCCATCACTGCCCAAGACTGGAGCCCGGACCGGGCCGCCCATCTCTTGGAGCGGGCCGGTTTTGGCGGTCCACCCCAAGAAGTTGACCACTTGGCGGCGATGACGCCAGCCGCCGCGGTTCGGCATCTGGTGCACTACCAAGACATCGACAACAGCCATGTCCCGCCGTTCGACGAATCCGGAGTGTTCGATGCAACGCTGGACCCGTTTCCCAAAAGCCGGGCCGATGCCGTGCGTATTGCCCGGGTCAACGGCGAGTCCATGGGGGTCAAGGTCAAACCCGGCGGGAATCGCCCCCTCCAGCCCGTTGTCGATCGTTTTTTCTATTGGCTGCGGGCCGACGCACTGGAAATGCGGCGCGCCGGACAGTGGTGGGCCCAGCGTATGCTGGTGACAAAGCGCCCGCTCCAGGAAAAGCTTGCCCTGTTCTGGCACGGCCATTTTGCGACCTCGGATACCAAGGTGCGGGACTACCGTAAGCTCCTCAAGCAGCTCGAATTATTCTGGCAACGGGGGAATGGGGATTTTCGTGATCTTCTCATCGGTGTCGCCCAGGACCCGGCCATGCTGGTCTATCTTGATGCCGGAGAGAATATCAAAGGCCACCCCAACGAGAACTTTGGTAGAGAAATCCTGGAACTCTTTACCCTGGGTGTGGGCAATTATACCGAGACCGATATTCGCGAGGCCTCCCGGGCGTTTACCGGCTGGACCCATATCGGACTGGACTTTGTCGTCAAGCCCGAGCTGCACGACGAAGGGCAGAAGACCTTCCTTGGACGCACCGGGAATTACGACGGCATCGATATTATTGATATCGTTCTGGAACAGGATGTGACTGCCCGCTTTATTGCGGCCAAATTATATCGTTATTTCGTCCGACAAAATCCCTCGCCCGAGCTGGTGGTGCAACTCGGCGCGATCCTGCGAGAGCATCACTACGAAATCGTACCGCTGTTGACGACGATTTTTCTCTCGCGCGACTTCTACAGTCCGTCAGCCTACGCAACGCAGATCAAAAGCCCGGTGCATCTCGTGATTTCGACCTATCGCAAGCTCGGGTTGACCAATATTCCCGGCGTGCCCGATTTCAACACCACCACCCGCGACCTGGGTCAGGAATTATTTCATCCACCGAACGTCGCCGGCTGGGAGGGGGGACGGAGCTGGATTACGCCTGCTTTGCTGCTGGAACGAGGGAACTTCGCCCGTGCGGTCTTCTTTCCCGATATGGTGAATTTCCGGCCGCCGGACCGTTTCATGCCGGTGACCAACCAAAAGGTCGCGACCAAGATCGCCCAGGGCTTTGAGATTACGGCGGCGACGATTGAGACCGATGATAACGCCATGTCCGGCATGGAGCCGTCAGGCTCCGAGTCCATGTCCATGTTTAATATGATGGCGGGAGCGGACGAAGACTATAACACTCGCTACGGCAGCACCCACGGCTGGCAAGAAGCTTTTCGGCGGGTGAAACCCATTCCCCGTTTTGCCGCCCAGCTCTCCATGACCAGTATCGTCCGTCAGGCTGGGCTCGCCTCAACGTCTGAAGTCGTTGATTATTTTCTTGATCGTCTGTTACGGGTTCCCTTGGCGGAAGATGACCGACAAGCGCTTATCGATTTCCTCACCCAGGAGCTCGGGACCGATACGATCAAACCGGCGCTGACCTATCTGGAGGAACCGATCCGCCATCTGGTTCATCTCATTATGAGCACGCCAGAATATCAGTTGGGCTAATAACAAGGATAAGGCGTATGGCTAAGACCTCGATCAAAACATCCCTATTGAATAGGCCACTATCCCGGCGCGATGCCCTCCGAGTGGGCATGTACAGCCTCGGCGTTGGGGCGGGACTGCTCGGTACCCCCCTGGTGTCCCGTGGCCCGTTCTCCGTACTGGCAAAGCAAGCAGAGGCTGCGACGTCACCCCATGCGCATCCAGAACGTATTCTTGTCGTGGTCGAACTCTCAGGTGGGAACGACGGGGTGAATACCATCATTCCGTATGGTGACGATGCCTATTACCAGCAGCGTCCGACCATTGGTATTCCGGCCCAAGACGTGCGAAAGATCGACGCGCACTTTGGTTTTCATCCGGCCATGGCCGGATTCGAGCATCTCTACAAAGACGGCAAGCTGGCCATCGTGCACGCCTGCGGATACGAAAATCCGATCCTGTCGCATTTTGCGTCCATGGGCTTTTGGCATACGGGCAGTCCTCATGCGGGAGAAAAGCTCGGCTGGTTAGGTCGTTTGGCCGATGCGCTCGACCCTGAGGTGCAGCGCAACTATCTGGTCAATATTGCCACCGCGCAATCTCTCGCCGTGCGGAGCCGTAATCATTCGCCCCTGGTCTTCTATGACCCCGAAGGGTTTAAACGGAACGGGGTTCACCAGCAACAACCGCTCTTCCCGCGGCTGAGTGACAAGCGGGACACCGCCAACGCTTCCTTGGACTTCCTGACAGGCTTGGCTGAAAACGCGACAGAAAGCGCGGCCTTTGTCCGTCAGGCGTGGGCAGACTATCAGACCCCGGTTGACTATGGCGTGCGGGCGGCTGGTCTCGGGCTTGATTTGCGCAAGGTCGCGGCACTCATCAAAGCCGAGATCCCGACCCGGCTGTACTACGTCAGTTATGCGGGCAATGTCTTTGATACGCATGTCCATCAAAACGATCTCCACTTCCGTCTCCTGACCTATACCACCGACGCGCTACGCGGCTTTATGGCAGACCTCAACCGCATCGGTCGGGCCGATGACGTCGCGATTATGGTCTTTACCGAATTTGGCCGGCGCGTCCCCGAGAATGCCAGTAAAGGCACTGACCACGGTACGGCCACGCCGGTGTACGTCATTGGGGAGAAGGTCAAAGGTGGTTTCTACGGCACTCCACCCAGTCTGACCGATTTGGACGACGGTAATCTGCGCTATACGACCGACTTCCGTCGTGTCTACGCCACGCTGATTCAGGAATGGCTGGGCTACGATGATACGAAGGCGTTGCTCCGAGAAGAGTTTGGGCCTTTGGGGATATTTGTGTAATTGGATGAATGGGGTATCTCAATGGGGCCAGGCCTCATGCATGAAAAGACTTCCATGTCTTTATCTCAACAATCTGGAGAGGTGGAGAATCTAGAAATTCTCTACCCCGAGCACGCAGGCTGGAGGCACTGGGAATACCGGCAGCGTGGGGAGCGGACAGGCTGTTGCGCTGATGCCGCCGAGCGCGGTCGTCCTCAAAATCGTCAAGTTCTAACAATTGTCTGGCGAGCGGATCCCGACGGGCGCGTCCGTCCCTCCCGGTCACGAGCTCAGCTCAATCACTGCAATCCACGCCAGTTTCCGACTCGCCGGCACACGTGTAAACAACCCCTGGTCGATTGTATCAAGAAACCTCAGCACGCCCCGGAATCCCCAGACATGACGCAAGGGCGCGGCGGCCAGCGAGAGCAGGTGAAAGTAGGTGATCTTCACGCTGAAAAAGTCAGCAAGGAGCCGCAGGTCGGAGCACAACAGGGGATGCTCATCTTGTGTCCTCCGGTGCGGAGTCAGCTTGCGATAGAGGTTGATCAGCCCGTTGTGCCCGAGGGGCTCAAAGAAGACGGCGTGCCCGTTTGGTTTTAGCACGCGGCGTATCTCCGCAAGTGCTTGGGGGAGGTTGAGATGGTGAAGGATGCTACTCCCAAAGACTCCATCGAAATGCTGGTCTGGGAATCTCAACCTATGGGCGTCCATCACCCAGAACTTGATCCTCTCGTCGATCCCGCGCGCAGTGGCAATCTTCTTGGCCGCCTCGATTCGTGCAGATGAAATATCAATGGCGTCAATCAGCACCCGACGTTCTGCTAGACCAAAACACAGTCCGTCTTTGCCACAGCCATACTCCAACACCCGCTGGCCCGGTCTGATGTGTGTCGCAATCGTATCGACGTAGTAGCCCACGCTTAGGTTTATGATGGCGTAGAAGCCCGGTGCCGGTGGGCTGCCAATGGTGTCGTGGAAAGCGGTTTCCCGAGCTACACGGGGTTGCTTGTTCTTGGTCATTATAGACGGCCGTGTTCGGCGGGGTGTCTGGATGGTCTTTTGGTAGCGAGCACAATCAGAGTCTCCCCCATGCACACGGACCATGACAGGCATTGTCGATAGATGTCTCGATTCAATATGTGTTGCCGCGCGTCTCGTTCTCTACGCATCGGCCAGTACGTTGTCAGTGCAACGTATGAGCAGGTCAACCACACCAGACCAACATATACATAGGAGAGATTTTTTTGGAAGGGAAGCGAGGCGATTTTCCAGAACTTTAGGCGAGCACAACGTTGAGTGCCCGATTGTGTTGGAAGCAGAAAAGCAGAAAGGTGTCCCCGACGGGATTTGAACCCGTGTCGCCGGCGTGAAAGGCCGGTGTCCTGGGCCAGGCTAGACGACGGGGACAGATAGGGATTGTAAAAGAGGAATGAGCCGACCGGGGCTCGAACCCGGGACCCTCTGCTTAAAAGGCAGATGCTCTACCAACTGAGCTATCGGCTCAGCTCGACGCACCTTAGCTGATACATTTCAAGAACTCAAACCCCTCCGCCTTGCGGACCGGTATTAAGAGTCGGATATGCTGCCCGTCCGGCGTTGACTTGTCGGCTGCCCGTGGGTAGCGTTCGGACATGACAGTCGTGCGTTCACGTTTTGCCCCGAGTCCGACCGGTTTCCTGCATATTGGTGGAGCCCGGACCGCCCTGTTTGCCCTCCTGGCTGCGCGACAACAAGCCGGAACCTTTGTGCTGCGCATTGACGACACCGACGTACAGCGCTCTACCCAGGAATTCCACGACGATATTGTGGATTCGATGCGCTGGCTTGGGCTGGCTTGGGACGAGGGCCCGTACTATCAGAGCCAGCGCTCGGCGCAGTACCAGGAAATGGGGGAACGGTTGCTCAGCCAAGGGCGGGCCTTTCGCTGTTTTTGTACACCTGAGGAGCTTGAGGCAAAACGGAAAGCCGCCCTGGCCGCAGGGCGCAGTCCGGCCTACGACGGGACCTGCCGGGACTATCTGCCCGAGCCGGGCGAGTCTCGTCCCTACACGGTACGTTTCCGGAGTCCCAAAGAAGGCGAGACCGTTGTTGATGATCTGCTGAAGGGGCGGGTGGTGTTTCAGAATCAGGAGCTGGACGACCTGATTCTGGTGCGCTCCGACGGCTCACCGACCTATAACTTCTGCTCGGTCTTCGACGACGCAGACCTCCGCATCTCTCATATTGTGCGAGGCGATGATCATCTGACAAACACGCCGCGTCAGGTCCTGCTCTTCCAGGCAATGGACGCCTCGCTCCCCCAGTTCGCTCACCTGCCCCTTATCTTAGGTAACGACCGGGCACCGCTCAGCAAGCGCCATGGGGCGACCGCCGTCCGCGCCTATCGAGAAGCGGGCTATTTGCCGGATGCGCTGGTGAATTTTTTAGCGCGTCTCGGCTGGGCGCATGGCGACGACGAGGTCTTCTCGTGGCAAGAGCTTGAGGAAAAATTCAAGCTCGCAGATGTCGGAGCCTCAGCCGGCGTCTTTAACTCGGAAAAGCTGGAGTGGCTGAATGCGCACTATCTCAACGCGCGGACTGCCGAGCAACTGACGCAAGAAGTAAAGTCCTTTCTGCCCAAAACGGAACGTCCCGTGCCCGATGACGACTGGCTGGCACGGATGGTGACCACGCTGCAACCCCGGGCCAAAACGCTGGTAGAGTTGGGCACACAGTCCCAATTCTACCTGACGGACAATATCACGTTGGAAGAGAAGGCGGTGAAGAAATTTCTGAAGGCTGCTACTCTCCCGTTGCTGGCGCGTTTGCGTACCCAACTGCAAGACGTGACAGTATGGGACGAACCGACCCTCCATGGGATCTTTGCCGCGTTTATGGAAACCGAGCAGGTTAAATTGGGCAAAATCGCCCAACCGGTCCGGGTCGCGCTCACCGGAAAGACGGCGAGCCCTGGGATTTTTGAAGTCATGGAGGTGTTGGGAAAAGAACGCTGTCTTGCCCGGATTGACCGCGTCTTAGCGGAGCCGCCAGTCGCAGCTGAATCTTGACTTCCTCTGATTGCTTATTTATTTTGAACAGCACTGAGGTGTGGGCTAATTGGTAAGCCACCTGACTCTGGATCAGGCGATTGTAGGTTCGAGTCCTACCACCTCAGCTTTTCCTGCGGTCCCATCGTCTAGCCTGGCCTAGGACACCGGCCTCTCACGCCGGCGACACGGGTTCAAATCCCGTTGGGACCATTTTTCAGACTCTCCATGTTGGTGTGGTGTTAACCCTAGGGCTTGATTCGCCATTCCCACTTCCTATAATGCCCCTAAGAGGTGGTGGGTAACTGTCAACGCAACCCCTTGGACTCATACAAGGAGCGCTTTATGGCAGCCGAGCAGAATGTCTTTGAGCGGATGATCCAGGCCGACCGGGAGAATCAAGAGAGCAAACACTGGAGCGGAACCTTCATCGAATACCTGGAAAAGATCAGGAAAGACCCCTCGCTGGTCAAGCACGCCCATGCGCGGACCTATGACATGATCATGCGCGAAGGGGTCTCTGATGTGAACGAGACCGATGATCCACGGGTCAGACGGCTGTTCAAGGACGAGTCACTTAAAATCTATAATTTCTTCAAGGACGAATTCTTCGGCATTGAAGAAACCCTGGCCCAGATTGTGCGCTACTTCCAGTCCGCAGCCATGCGCGGTGAAGAGAGCCGCCAGGTTCTCTATCTCATGGGGCCGGTGGGGGCCGGGAAGAGTTCGCTCGTTGAGAAGCTCCAGCGCGGGCTGGAAGGGCTGGAGCCGATCTATGCGATTGCGGGATCGCCCATGCACGAAGAGCCGCTCTTGCTCATCCCGCGCCATTTGCGCAAAGAATTCGAGAAGATGCTCGACGTGCGGATTGAGGGCGATCTCTGTCCGGTGACCCGCTGGCGCCTGCGTGAGGAGTTCAAAAACCGCTATGAAGAGATGCCGGTCACCACGGTCGGTTTTTCCAAGCGAAACCGCCGCGGGATTGGTGTCGTACCGCCGGTTGACCCGAACAATCAGGACACCTCGGTGCTGATCGGCTCGGAGGATATCTCAAAATTGGACCGCTACTCAGAAGGTGACCCGCGCGTACTTGAACTGAATGGGGCGTTCAACGTCGGCAACCGCGGCATGGTCGAGTTTATTGAGGTCTTCAAGAACGAGACGGAATATCTGCACGCGATGATTACGGCCACGCAGGAGAAATTCGTGCCCGCGCCAGGTCGCCACGGGATGGTCTTTGTCGACACGGTTATTGTGGCCCATTCGAACGAGGCAGAGTGGCAAAAGTTCAAGGCCGATCATACCAACGAGGCGATTCTGGACCGTATCGTTGTGGTCAGGGTGCCCTATAATTTGCGTCAGTCCGAAGAGGTCAAAATCTACCAGAAGATGCTGCACAACTCCGACTTCCGAGCGAGCGTGGCACCGCATACGCTCGAAATCGCGGCAATGTTCGCCATCCTGTCACGTCTAGAGCCCTCGCCAAAATGCGACCTGATGACCAAGCTGCGCCTGTACAACGGCGAGGAAGTGGTTGAAAAAGGCCGAACCAAAAAAATCACCGTCAAAGAACTGCGCGAGGATGCCAGGCGCGAGGGCATGTCCGGCATCTCCACCCGCTTCATCATGAAGGCGCTTGACAATGCCCTGTCGGACGGTGGGTCCTCGATTAACCCAATCAGTGTGCGTGAAGCCCTGATTCGGATGGTTAAGGAAATAGAAATTGCCGACGATCTGCGCAAGCAGTATCTGGAGTTTCTCCAAGACACCATCCATAAAGAATACCTCGAAATTCTGGAGAAGGAGATCACCAAAGCCTTTGTTTATTCCTATCAGGAACAAGCCGAATCGCTCTTTCAGAACTACCTGGACCACGCCGAAGCGTATGTGAACCAGACCAAGGTCAAAGACCGCAATACCAAGGAAGAACTCTTGCCGGACGAAGGCTTTCTTAAATCCATTGAGGAGCAGATTGCGATTATCGGCTCGGCCGCGGACGGCTTCCGCCAGGAGGTAATTGCCTATCTCTGGGCAACGTTACGACGCGGAGAAAAAGTTGGGTATGAGAGCTATGAGCCGCTGAAGGACGCGATTGAGAAAAAGCTGATGAGTTCCGTGCGCGATATCAGCCGCATTATTACCAAGGCGCGGACGCGAGACGAGGAACAGCAGCAAAAGCACGATGCCATGGTGCGGCGCTTGATCGAACTCGGCTATCCGGAGGACAGTGTTGACGTGATCTTAAAATACGCAGCCAACCATTTATGGAAAGACTAGCCTGCGGCCAGCTGCTCTTCAGTCTGGCTTGCCGAGGTGAGTTGAGGCGGTGCAGGGTATGAAACCGACAATCAACGCGATCTTTCGTCCGTATTCTTCATCTGATGCGTTGCGCTCTGACCGCAGTGCTGGCGACCGGCAGCGGCACCGGCAGAAGGTCAGGGAAGCGGTGCGCGAGAATATCGCCGACCTGATTGCCGAAGAGTCCATCATCGGCAAGCACAAAGATAAAGTCATCAAGGTGCCCATCCGCGGGGTCAAGGAATACCGCTTTATCTACGGCGAAAACGCCTCCGGTGTTGGACAGGGAGACGGCAGCTCAGAAAAGGGCCAAGTCATTGGCAAGACCGATGGAACCGGCCAGGGGCAGGGCGAGGATAAAGCCGGCGATCAGCCCGGTGTTGATTATTATGAGACCGACGTGACCCTGGAAGAGCTGATCGAGATCATGTTCGAGGACCTCGAACTGCCGGATATGGAACGCAAGATTTTGCGCGAAGTCCTGTCCGACCGCATCAGCAAGCGCAAGGGCTTTCGGAAAGCCGGCATCCGGATTCGGCTGGACAAAAAACGGACGGCCAAATCCCGCATCAAACGTCGCCTGGCTACTACCAGACAGGACGACGACCAAACGGACGAGGAGCAACGCTTCCCCTTTCGCAAAGAGGATCTCATCTATCGCCACCTGGTCGAAGATGTCCGCCCGGAGTCCAACGCGGCGGTCCTGTGCATCATGGATACCTCGGGCTCTATGGACACCCTGAAAAAATATCTGGCGCGCAGCTTCTTCTTCTTGCTGTACCAATTTGTCTGCACCAAATACCGCAATGTCGAGATTGTCTTTATCGCCCATCATACCGAGGGGAAAGAAGTCACCGAGGAAGAATTTTTCTATAAGGGAGAGTCTGGCGGGACGTTTATCTCTTCCGGTTACAATAAAGCGCTCGAAGTGATCCAGGCCCGCTATCATCCGTCCTTGTGGAATCTGTATGCCTTCCACTGTTCGGATGGGGATAATTTTGACTCCGACAACCCCGCGGCCCTCAAGGCCGCCCAAGAACTGTGCGAGCTGTGTAACCTGTTTGGCTATGGGGAGATCAAGCCGCTCGGCTCGCGCTATTACGAAAGCTCCATGCTCAATATTTTCCGCCACCTGGAAGCCGAGAATTTCCAGACCGTGCTGATCGAACGCAAAGAAGACATCTGGCCGAGCTTTAAGACATTTATGTCCAAAGAGCGCACGCCGATCGATACGGAAACGCGCGCGGCGGCCGAACAATAGGGACGCTGCGGCAACCGCTGAGGAGCAGGTATGGCTGGGTGGGATGTGAAAGACCTGGAAGGCTGGGACGAAAAAATTCGGGCCAAGGTCCAAGAGTACGGCTTATCCTGTTTTGATCAAGAGTTTGAGGTCTGTGACCACAACCAGATGCTGGGTTATATGGCCTATTCGGGCATGCCGTCGCATTACCCGCACTGGTCCTATGGCAAGAGCTTTGAGAAGCTCAAAACCATGTACGACTACGGGGTGTCCGGCCTGCCGTATGAGATGGTCATCAACTCTGACCCGTCGATCGCCTACCTGATGACCGACAACTCGTTCTGTCTCCAGGTCCTGACGATTGCCCATGTCTACGGACACAACGATTTTTTCAAAAACAATTTTACCTTCAAGAGTACCCAGGCCGAGTACACTATCAGTCGTTTTAAGGTCCATGCCGACCGGGTCCGTTCCTATCTTGAAGATCCCTCCATTGGGGTTGAAAAGGTCGAATGGATTATGGATGCCGCCCATGGCCTGTCGTTGCAGTGCCGACGGAATCTGGCGATCAAAAAGCTCACGCTCCGAGAACAGCGAGAACGGCTGATAGAGGCCGCGCGTCCCGCGGCCGATCCGTTTGCCGACCTGCACCAGCAGGAAGATACTGAAGCCCCGAACCTCAATAAACTGCCGGCTTCTCCAGAAGAAGACCTCTTGCTGTTTATTCGTGACCACAACCGTAAGCTGAGCGATTGGGAGCGCGACCTGCTCACCATCGTGCACGAGACCGCACAGTATTTTATCCCCCAGATGGAGACGAAGATCATGAACGAGGGCTGGGCCAGCTACTGGCACCGCGAAATCATGAACAGCCTCGATCTGCCCCAAGACCTGTATCTTGAATTTCTCGTCCGACATAACCAGGTCGTACGTCCCTTTCCCAAGGGCCTGAACCCCTACTACCTGGGTCTCAAAGTGTGGGATGATATTAAACGCCGCCACGACGATCCGACCCCGGAGGAGATCGAAAAATATGGCCGGCCAACCAAGACCGGCACCCAGGCGCTTTTCGAAGCCCGTGAAGTGGACCGGGATGCCTCTTTCCTGCGCCGCTTTCTAACCGAAGAACTCATGCGCGAAATGGATATGTTCGAATATGAGCCACGCGGCGAGGATCTCGTGATCTCCAAGGTCTCAGATAAAGAAGACTGGCGTGACATCAAAGAAACCCTGATCAAGAGCGTGGGCATGGGCGGGGTGCCGGTCATTAAAATTGAAGACGCGGATTACAATCAGAACCGTAGCCTGTATGTCAAACATCACCACGAGGGACGGGATCTCCAGCTCGAATATGCGGAGAAAGCGATTTCCTACCTGCATCGCCTGTGGGGCCATGAGGTCGTGTTGGAGACGGTGGTCAATAGCAAACGGGCGCTGCTGTCGTACAGCGACGACGGCTTTTCCGCCAAACCGCTCAAATAGCGCTCGGTTCTGCCCTGCTCATATTTTGGAAAGATATTATAGACGGGGCGACGTGGCCCTAGTCGAGTGTCTCGGTGTGAGCGGTCTCCAGAAGGACAACGGCCTCAGCCCGCATGCCTTCCGCACGCCCGATAAAGCCCAGATTCTCGCCCGTGGTCGCTTTGATGTTCATCCCTGAGGGCTCGACCTCCAGGACTTCCGCCAGGTTTTGACGCATAGCGTCTTTATAGGCGGCGAGCTTGGGCTGTTGCGCCAGGATGGTCGCATCCGCATTGCACACGCGGTAGCCCCGGGCCTTGACTTTCTCCATAACAACCCGCAGCAGGGCAAGGCTTGACGCATCCCGATAGCGTGGGTCGGAGTCCGGGAAGTGCTGGCCGATATCTCCCTCGCCCAGGGCGCCCAAGAGCGCGTTGCTCAGGGCATGGCAGACGACATCGGCGTCGGAGTGGCCCAGGAGCCCCTTCTCCCACGGGACCTCCACACCGCCGAGAACCAGCTTGCGTCCCGGCACAAGCCGGTGAATGTCTACGCCCTGACCAATACGAAAAGACATACCGGTCCCGAACCTATAGGTTGGTCGCCATCAGTTCCACCAGATGAGTATTAAAACGCACCGGGTCGGGGAGTTCCGAACCCTCAGCCAGGAGGCCATAGCCAAACAGCAACTCGGCGTAGGTTTTCAGGCGTGGATCGTCGTTGTCGTGTTGAAAACACTCTTGGAGTTTCTCCAAGAGGGGATGGGTCGGGTTCAGCTCCATGATCCGCTTTTGCGTGGGCAGAGCCTGCTGAGCCTGGCGTAACAGCCGCTCCATTTGGGGGCTCGGGTCGTTCTCCTCACTCACCAGACAGGCTGGAGAGGCCGTCAGCCGATTGGACAGGCGGACTTCTTTAATATGTTCGTCCAGCATTTTCTGGAGTGTTTGGAGTAAATCCGTATAGCTCTCGGACTTCTGCTTAAGCTCTTGCTCTGCCGCTTCCCGTTCACTCTCGCTGCCGATGTGGACCGTACCTTTCCCAATAGATTTGAGCTTTTTCCCCTCGAACTCAGTCAGGGATTGCACGACAAGTTCATCCACCGGGTCAATCAAATACAAGACTTCATGGCCTTTTTCCTTGAAGGCCTCCACATGCGGAGAGTTCTCAACGGCGTTACGTGACTCGCCAGTTAGATAAAAAATCTCCGGCTGAGCGAGAGGCATGCGCTCAAGGTAGTCTTTCAAGCTGACAAGCTTTTCCGGGTCTTCGGAGGACGGGAAGAGCAGCAGCGGGGCGATACGGTCTTTATTCTCAAAGTCCGTACTCAGTCCCTCCTTGAGCACCCGACCAAACTGTTCCCAAAACGTGAGATAGGTCTCGGCATCCTGCTGAGCGAGGCTGCTCAACGAGTCCAGGACTTTCTTGGTCAGCCAATTCCGGATTTGGGTAATATGCCGATCCTGTTGGAGCCGTTGGCGCGAAACGTTCAGCGGCAGATCAGCAGAATCCACCACGCCTTTCAGAAAACGAAGGTAGCGCGGAATGAGGTCTTCGCACTGCTCCATGATCATGACCCGTTGGGCGTAGAGTTGAAGCCCGAACGGCGAGGCATGAAAGGCGAGATCGAATGGGGCTTGTGAGGGCAAGAAGACCAAGGCCTGAAACTCAAAGCGTCCCTCGGCCCGAAAATTGAGCGTCTTGAGCGGAGGATTCCAGTCGTGGGCAATATGCTTGTAGAATTCGGTATATTCGTCTTCTGTGACCTCGGACGGTGTCCGCGTCCAGATGGGTTTCATGGAGTTGAGGGTCTTATCCTCAACCACAATGGTCGGTTGCGCGCCTTCCTTGGGCTTGCCCTCATCGTCCCGCTCGATTTCTTCGCGTTCCTGTTTGTTCTTAATAGGATAGGTGACAAAATCGGAGTGCCGTTTCACAATACTGCTCAGTACCCAAGAGTCCGTGAAATCCTCAATCCCGTTTTCCGGGTCAGCCGGTTTGAGTTGGAGGGTGATTGAGGTTCCGCTCTGGGAACGCTCGGCCGCTCGCAGCGCATACTCGCCGTCTCCCGTGGATTCCCACTCCGTGGCGATGTCCTCGCCAGCGCGGCGGGTGACCAGGGTGACCTTGTCCGCCACCATAAACGCCGAGTAAAATCCCACGCCGAAACGGCCAATCAGTTCGGATAAGGCTTCCGGCGACTGCCCGTCCTGCCGGACCTGTTCGAGCAGGGTGCGCGTGCCGGATTTGGCAATGGTTCCGATATTGTTCACCACCTCGTCCCGGCTCATGCCGATACCATTATCGGTAATGGTGAGCGTACGGTTCTGCCTGTCCACTTCCAGACGAATTTCGAGTGCAGCTGCGTCTGGTAACAGTTCCGGCTTCGTCAGCGACTCAAAGCGCAGTTTGTCCAACGCATCCGACGCGTTCGAGATCAGTTCGCGCAGGAAAATATCCTTATTGGTATAGAGCGAGTGAATAACGAGATTCAGAAGTTGTTTGGTTTCCGCTTGAAAGGCAAAAGTCTCAGCAGCTTGATTCGATTGCTCACCCATTGTTTTCTCCTCCATTATAAAAACATGCCTCGTTGGACAGAGTCCGCCCTCCGGTGCCTAGAGCGTTCCGTTCTTTTCAATAATCATTCTTTTTCGGAACGCAAATGCCCGTGCTCGGGTAAAGGGCCGACGGTCAAAAGTTCTGCAATGTCTTCGCGGTTATGAGGTCCGCGGTCGTAAACCCCTCTGTGAACCAGCTATATGTGTCTTGCAGCAGAGCCTGAGCAGCTTGTGTTTTTCCGCGTTGTTGCCACAACCGGGATAAATTGATTGCCGTGCGCAGCTCCCATGCCTTAGCCTGTTGTTTTCGAGCTATATCCAACGCCTTTTGAAAACAGGATTCACTTTCTTCGGACGCTGTCACGGTGGCTTTTTGCCGCAGGATTTCTCCTTTGACTCTATATAATTCGGGCGCAATCCATTCTTCCCCGGTGTGGTGGACTGCCTGTAGCGCCTCTGCAATGGTTTTGAGTCCTTCGTCTGCTCGGCCCAATCCCTCATACGCCTGAGCCAGAAGCAGTAAGGCGTGCGGGCGTCCCAGAGCAGCTCCAAGGCCGCTGGATATGGAGAGTCCCCGCGTAATTTGCCCAATCCCGTCGGCGTAGTGTCCTTGCTCGGCAAGACGGCGGCCTTGAGAGATAGAGACCCCTGCCAGATATAGGGCAAAATCATGCTCGCGAGCCAATTGGTTGAGTTCTTCGCCAAGCGCGGTAGCGTTCTGGTAATGGCCACACATCCAGGACACGTTGTCAAGAATCTGGAGGGCATAGGCTAAGCTAAATGGATGAGCCAGGCGACGAGCGAGCCTCAGCGTGTTCTCACCTTGGGCCAGGGATTGATCCGGGTAGCCTAAGAGCCAGAGTGTTTGGACGAGAAGCGAACCGCTGACGACTCCTGGGTCAACCATATAGCCCGTCTCTGGGGGCGTATAGCGGTGATAGTGCCTCAAGCATTGCTCCAGGTGAGATTTAGCTGTCTGGATCTCGCCTGCGTAGAGAGCGGTTGCGCCAAGCTCAAGCTGAGCACCCAAGAGAAGGGGCTCTATATCAAATTCCTGGGCGGTGGCGAGCAATTGAGCCGCCAGTCTGGAGGCGGTCTCCAGCTCTGCCCGCGTAAAATGGTATGCCCAGAGTCCGATCAGAGCGGAATGCTGAAGCAGTGGGTCTTTCTCGTGTTGACAGAGCGACCGAGCCTGATCATAGGTGTGCTTGACCTCCGCAGCTCCCCACCCCTTTATTGCTGAGAGGGGCGTACCCAGCGCCATCAGGAGGGATAATTCCTGATGGTCACGCTCTGGAGTAGGCGGCAGCTCCCTTAATACATTGAGGGCTTGTGTCAACAGGTGAGCAGCTTCGCGATGCGCGCTCCGCAGGATCGCGTTTTCACCTGCCTGGTGGAGATATTTGACCGCTCGCGGAGCGTCGTGTCCAGCATTAAAATGCGCAGCGAGTTCTGCCGCGATTTCATGCGTTCGACTCATATACCCTCGCTCTTTGCACTGTCCTATTTCTTGATGGAGCAGCACTTGCGAACCTGCGGGGATGCGATCAAGCAGAACACTCCGGTACAGGGCATGGGTGAACCGATAACAGCCCGCAACGGTCCCATCCGGCCATTCAGTCTCACCACCCGCTTCTATGAGGTGTCCGTGTTGGACAAGGTCCGTATAGCGGCGCTCGACATTGGTAAGAGAAGCGTTGAGGGCGGGAGCGGTAGCCGCGGCTGAGAACTCCATACCGGCGATGCTTGCTGCTTCGAGCGTGCGTTGCTGTTCCGGGCTGAGACGTCCGATATGCCGCTCAATCATCTGCCTGAGGCTTGTGGGGACGTAAGCGGCTATGGCTGTTTCTTCTGCCCTTAGACTCCATCTTGCTTCTTCTTGGGTCAATATGTTCCGCGCTATCAGGTCGTTTGCCATGCTGACGAGGAAGAGGGGATTCCCTTCAGTCCGTTGGTAGAATGTTCTGCGTAGCGTCCAGGATGGGATGCCTGGAAAGCGCCGCGCCAGATAGGTTTCTATAGCTTCTGCTGTCAGGAACGGAAGAGAAAGACTCTGACACCGATTATGGAGTTGGAGCTCTTGTGTGAGTGATTGTACAGGATGCCCGCCGGTTCGAACCGCGGTTGACCGATAGGTCGCGATCAACAGAAGGCGCGCGGGCTCGGGTCGCTGGGCAAGACGGGCAATAAGGTCGAGCGTGGCGTGGTCACTCCAGTGCAGGTCTTCTACCACCAAGAGCAGTGGTGTTGCTGCCGTCATGGCCTCTACGGCTTCTGCCATCTCACGTAACATGCGTGCCTGCGTTGTGCCGTGGGTCTTGCGCTGCAAATCGGCGAGTCGGGCCTCATCAACAAGCCAGGGCATCTGAACAAGCCAGGTTGGCGCATATCTATCCAAGATTGCCAGGATTGAGTCGTCCTGTTCGTGCTCTCCAGCACGACACAGGCGACCCAGTGCTTCAAGGATTGGCAAATAGGCTTCTCCAGTGCCATACGATTCGACACACTGTCCGCGAGCAATGCGTTGACGTTGACCGTCGACGCGACCAATACGCTCAAGAAACGCCTCAACCACAGTCGTCTTCCCAATACCTGGTTCACCGCTCACAAAGACAATCTGGCGTTGACCGGACCGAGCGACTTCAAACCACGCCTGTAATTGGGCCAGTTCTTTTTCTCTACCCACGATAGTGGCGGATTGGGGTGTGAAGGAGAGCGGTTGTTGTCCTGGGGACTCAAGGCGTGGGGAGAGCTGGGCTGTGGTGAGTGGGGCGATGAAACGATAGCCACGCCGCTGGACGGTTTCAATGAATCGTGGCGCTCTCGCGTCGTCCCCCAAAGCTTTACGAATCTGCTGAATGTATCCTTTGAGGACAGCGGCGCTGACCCGTGTATCCGCCCAGACAGCGCGGAGGAGTTCTTCCTTTGTCACGAGCTGTCCGGGATGTTCGATGAAGTACTGAAGAACGGCAAAAGGAGTCGGGCGAAGGGCAATACGGGTACTGTCTCGCCACAAGCAGGCATTGGTTGGGTCGAGGCGAAAGGGCGAAAAGACGTAATGTCGGTCTGGGGTCACTGGTGACGCTACCGAAATACTACCGTAACACTACCGGAATAGCGTTGTTTTTACAGGATTTTCTCTGCTCCCTGTGTTAGATTCGTTGTCAGCAAAGCCGAGATACGAATACAGACTGTTTAGCCGATATGAGTCTGAGCGTATATCCCCCAAGGAGGCGGCAGATGCCAATCGATGCCAAAGCGGTCGAGCCCGAACTTCACTCTCGGCGTGCTCAGTCAAAAACGATAAAAGAGCCTCCCGCCTCCCCGCGAATCTCCTCGGCGTCCTCTTTAAACGGAACCTTGGTGTGATTTAACTACGGGAGGAAACTTCCATTATGAAAGCAACGTGGCGACAGGATTTGAGAATGGAAAGGAAACCCGTGATGTTCCTCCTCGGACGGGGAGTTCCTGTTTTTGCCTTGTTTTCCCAGGATTTTCTCTGAACCCCTGTGTAAATCTCGTTATTAGCAAGACCGAAATGCGAATGAAGAATGTTTGGCCGATATGAGTCCAGTGGGTGGACAAGCCCCTTGATGTGATGGCCGAAATGCAGGACTTGGCCGCACTGATTGTCGGCCGTGCCCTGTTCAGCACGGATCTCAGCACGGGATACACCGATACGATGCGGCGGAGCTTGTGGATCATACTGGAGTATCTGAGTCGGTGCACACAGCGCCCGCTCTCCCTGCCGCTCTGGGTGCCAACTCCGGCCAATCGACGTTTTCGGAAAGCAACGCGGCTGTCGGTTGCAAGTGGGTGACATACAATCCCCTTGCCGGAGATGCCACTCTACATCTTAAGAAGCGGTCGTGAAAGAGGTCATATTCAAGGTGTGGATTGTGCTGGAAGAGCAAGTAACTTCCTGATATTGCTAGTCTATGAAGAATATCGAAAGGGATATTGAACCGGTCATTCTTACGGCCTCTAGCAAGGGAGAAGACCGAAAGGAGAACGCAGCCCTGATGGAGCCTATGCTCATAGCAGAAGGCTCAAGGCACCGAACCGGGCTGACTGACCTTGCCGTTGAACTGGCCGCGCGATCCGCGGGTTTCACCCGCAGTCTGCCGCAGGGTGTACACACGGCGCTTGCGACGCTCCTCCGGACGATGAACTGTTACTACAGCAACCTGATCGAGGGACACAATACTCACCCAGTCGATATCGAACGCGCGCTGAAGGGCGACTACAGCATTGAGCCGGAAATGCGCAGTCTCCAGCGTGAGGCCGAGGCCCATATTGCAGTCCAGGAATGGATCGACGACGGCGGGATCGAGGGCCGCGCCGCGACGGCGGGTGAGCTCATGGAAATCCACCGGCGATTTTGCGAACGACTCCCGGAGGAACTGCTTCGGGTCGAAGAGCCTGGCACAAAGCAGTTCCTCCGGGTCGTCCCCGGCGCGTTGCGTGATCGTCACGTCCAGGTTGGTCAGCATATCCCGGTAAGCCCAGGGGCCGTCGCTCGCTTCCTGGAACGCTTCGAGGCTGTCTACGGTAATCTCGGCACGACGGACTCGATCCTGGCGTCAGCCGCCGCACACCACCGTTTGCTGTGGATCCATCCTTTCCTGGACGGCAACGGGCGTGTGGCGCGCCTGATGTCTTACGCCATGCTGAGGGCCGCGCTCGACACGGGCGGCGTCTGGTCAATCGCACGTGGCCTCGCGCGCAGTGTTGCCGACTACAAGGCGCAGCTTGCGGCTTGCGATCTTCTCCGCCGCAACGACCTCGACGGACGTGGCAATCTGAGCGAAGAGGCGCTGGCCGAGTTCACGCAGTTCTTTCTCCGTGTCTGTATCGACCAAGTGAAATTCATGGAAAGACTGGTCGCTCCGGACCGGCTTCGGAACCGGATTCTGATCTGGGTGGAAGAGGAGGTGCGCGCCGGCACCCTGCCGCCGAAATCAGGGGCCGTGCTCGAGGCGGTGCTGTTCCGGGGAGAACTGCCGCGTGGCGATGTCGCTGCAACCCTGGGGACCATGGAACGGCAGGCGCGCCGGGTGACTTCCGTCCTGCTTGAGCAGGAAATACTGGTATCGGAAAGCTCGCGTGCACCGCTACGCTTGGCTTTCCCAGCAAAGTTTGCCTCGCGCTGGATGCCTGGACTTTTTCCGGAAGTGACAGAGTAACTTGGACACTTCGCCACAAGCAGGCATTGGTCGGGTCGAGGCGAAAGGGCGGGAAGACGTAATGTTGGTCTGAGACCACTGGTGACGCTACCGGAGTACTACCATAACACTACCGGAATAGCGTTGCTTTTTCAGGATTCTCCCGACTCCCTATGTTAGATTCGTTATCAGCGAGGCTGAGACACGAATGCAGACTGTTTAGCCGAATGAGTACGAGCGTATATCCCCCAAGGAGGCAGCAGATGCAAACCGATGCCCAAGCGGTCGAACCCGAACTTCACTCCCGGCCCGGTCAGTCACAAGCGATAATCGATCCTCCAGGCCCTCCTGCAAATCTCCTCGGCTTCCTTTCTTTTCTCGTGTTCGGCTCTCCCCGTGACCTGACACGTATCTATATGGACCTGGCGCGAGAGTATGGCGATGTGGTCCGCATGAGGGCTGGAGCGTGGCAGTTTTACTTTGTCAGTCATCCAGACTACGTCCAACACGTATTACAGGGCAATAATCATAACTACGGTAGGCAATCTGCTTTTAATGAAGTGGTGAAGCAGGTCTTTGGCAATGGCCTCATCACCAGCGAGGGTGAGGTCTGGCGGCGACGACGGAGGCTGGCTCAGCCCGCGTTTCACCGCCGACAGATTGAGAATTTTGCGACGACCATGGTCGATGAGACCACGGCCATGCTGGAGCGCTGGGCAAGAGTCCAGCGGGCAGACAAGCCATTTGATGTGATGGCCGAAATGCAGGACCTGGCCACGATGATTGTCGGTCGGGCGCTGTTCAGCACCGATCTCAGTGCGACCGATACCGATGAGATGCGGCAGTGGTCGCGGATCACCCTGGAGTACCTGAGTCGGTGCACGCGGCGTCCGCTCTCCCTGCCGCTCTGGGTGCCAACCCCGGCCAATCGACGCCTTCAGAAAGCTGTACGGCTGTCCGATGAGAGGGTCTTCAGCATTATTCGGAAACGCCGCAAGAAGACCGCGCTGAACACAGATGGACCTGAGGATTTGCTGGGCATGTTGCTGGCTGCACGGGACGAAGAGACCGGCGAGGGCTTAAACGATCAGGAACTCCGTGATGAGGTCACGACTTTTATTGGAGCGGGCAACGAAACGACCGCTGTCACGCTGGCCTGGGCCTGGTATCTGCTCTCCAAACATCCGGAGGCGGGACGCAAGCTGCACGCCGAATTGGATGCGGTCCTCGGAGGCCACACGCCCAGTGCCGCAGACCTTCCCCAGCTCCCATACACCCGCATGATTATTGAAGAGACCATGCGGCTGTATCCGGCCGCCTGGGCCATAGGTCGCGGCATCGTAGCGGATGATGTGATTGGTCGCTTCAAGATTCAGAAGGGCGGCATGATGATCGTCAGTCCGTACGTTACCCACCGGCGGTCCGATATCTGGGATAATCCGGAGGGCTTTGAACCCGAACGCTTTACGCCCGAACGGGTGGCCGAACGTCCACGCTATGCCTACTTCCCGTTTGGCGGCGGCCCGCGTCAATGTATTGGCAATACCTTTGCCCTCATGGAAGCCCAGCTTGTCTTGGCCACGGTGGGCCAAAAATATCGGCTGAACTTGGTTCCCGGTTGTACGGTTGAGCCCGACCCTATTTTTACCCTGCGCCCGAATCGACCGGTGATGATGACGTTGCAGCCTCGGTAAGCGACGCCTGTTTCCCCGGTTCGCCATATTGACAATGCTTCAGCAGAAGCGGTAGTGGTAGAAGGGCTATGGCGGATCGGCTCTCTTCTTTCCCGTTTTCCTTCGCTTTCTATTTTGCCCCCTAGGGGGCACATCTTTTTGTTCATATCACAGGTCTATTTTTGTCTTTTCTCTTCTCTTGCTGGCGCAAGCAAACGCTGAGGTGCAACTATGCTGATTAAAATGACGAAGCGGGCAACCCAAGACGAAGTTGCCGCTGTTGAAAACAAGCTCCATGGCTGGGGTTATAAAACCGGCAAAATGATTGGCGAGGAGATTACCCTGATCGGGGTGTATGGGGATATTACCCGCCTGCCGACCGGCGAAGTCCAAGAAATGGGCGGCGTAGAGACTCTGATTCCCATCTCGCGAGCGTATAAGCGAGCGGCGCAAAAAGGCTCGCCCGGCAACCTCATGCATCAGCGCGTCCAGATCGGTGCGGTCGAGGTTGGGGGCGACGACATTACGGTCATTGCCGGCCCGTGCTCGGTTGAGAGTGAAGCCCAGATTATGGAAGCCGCCCGGATTGTCAAAGAAGCTGGGGGGAAAGTGCTGCGTGGCGGGGTGGTTAAATACCGTTCCAGCCCGTATAGCGGCTGGGAGGGCATTGGGTCGAGCTCTGACGAGGCCCTGCGCAACGGTCTCAATCTGATCGTCAAAGCCGGACGGGCATTCGAGCTGCCGACCGTTGTCGAGGTCCTCGACCCAGGCGACGTGCCGATATACGAGGACTTGGGAGTGGACTGCTTCCAAATTGGTGAACCCAATGCCAAAAATCAGGCCTTGCTGAACCGCTTGCGCGACACGCCGCTACCCATCATCCATAAACGCGGCAACTCACTGGACATGGAAGCCTATTTGCTGTGGGTCGAGCGGGTGATGGCCTTGGGCAAGGAAAATGTCATCCTGTGTGAGCGTGGGATCATGAGCGCCAACAAGTATACGCGCAATACCCTGGACCTCGGTGGGGTGGCCGCCTTCCGCTATCAATTGTCCTGTCTGCCGATTGCCATAGACGCCTCGCACGGAACCGGTTTGCGCGATTTGGTACATCCCATGACCCTGGCCGGCATCATGGCCGGAGCCTCAATTGTCCTGGTCGAATGCCATCCCAATCAGCTCATTGCCAAATCGGACGGCTTTCAAGGCTTGTTCCCGGAACAACTGAAGCATCTCGTCACCGCCTGTGAACAGGTCTGGGAGACGCGCCACCGCCTCGAACCCCTCTACGTGCCCAGTGCCGTACTCGAACGGGACTACGAGACGCGAGTCGCCGAGGACAAGCGCCGCTTCTTTGGTGCACAGTAACGGATGGCCATCCACAAGCCGCCACGGCTCAATCCAGGCGATCGAATCGGCATTGTCTCTCCCGCGGCTGCCGTCCAGGCAGACAAGCTGGAGGAGGGTTGTCTCGCGCTTCAGCAGTGCGGATTTTCAGTCCAGGTTGGAGCCCAAGCGCTCCAACGTGACCGCTTCTTCGCGGGGACGGATCAGACCCGAGCTGAGGAGTTGACCGCCATGCTCACGGACCCGAGTGTTCAGGCTGTCTTTTGTAGCCGGGCAGGCTATGGCTCCGGTCGTCTCCTGCCTATGCTCGATTTTACGACCTTCTCGCGGCAGCCGAAAATTTTCGTCGGCTATAGCGATGTCACTCTGCTGCTGAATGCGTTTGTCCAAAGGGCTGGCTTGGTCTGCTTTCATGGCCCCCTTGTCGCTGGGGAGTTCGCTGAGGGGCTATCTGCCCGCTCCAGCGCGCATCTGTTCAATCTGCTGGCTCATGGTACAGGAGAGGAATATTTGCCCTTCTCGACGACCCTCCGGACAGGTGTGGCCGAGGGGCCGTTATTGGGCGGCTGTTTGTCCGTCCTTGTTGCAACACTGGGGACGCCCTTTGCTTTTGATCCGCGAGGCGCTATTCTATTTCTTGAAGATACTGGCGAAAAGCCGTATCGTATTGACAGAATGTTAGTTCAGCTCAAGCAGGGTGGTGTATTGGAACATCTGGCAGGAGTTGTGTTTGGGGATATGCAAGAGTGTTGGGGAACGGAGGATGATCCGACCTTGCTCTTGTCTGTTATTGCTGACGCATTTGCAGATTACTCCTATCCAGTTGGGTTTGGTCTGCCGGCCGGGCACGGCGGAGAGAATTTCGCTCTCCCGTTGGGCACCCGCGTTCGCCTCGATGCCGGGCAGCAGCAGCTCGTATTCCTTGAATCTGCAGTAACATAAGCGGAGGGAGGGACGATGGACTTCTCGGCGGTGGATGTGGTGTTAGAAGAGGCGGTGCGAGATGGGACGTTTCCTGGAGCTGTCGTCTTAGTCAGGCAAGACGGAGAGGTCGTCTATCGCAAGGCGCACGGATATCGAAGCCTGGAGCCTGAGCGCACGCCGCTCAGCGAAGACACGGTTTTTGATCTGGCTTCACTCACCAAGCCGCTGGCAACCACAGTGGTCCTGATGCGCTTCGTGGCGGAAAAGAAAATCCGACTCGATGATCGGATCAGTCGCTTTTTCCCAAACTTTGGGACGTGCGGTAAAACGGCGACGACCATACGGCAACTCCTCTCTCATTCCTCTGGGCTGCCAGCCTGGCGGCCATACTACGAAGAGCTCAGAACGCAGAAACAGAAGATCACCCGGCTGGCGACGCTGGGCTCACAAAGCGCGCGGGATTTTATCTATTCCCAAATCCAGCGCGAAAAAGCCGAATATGAGCCGGGCGCGGGTGCGCTGTACAGCGACCTCGGCTTTATGCTGCTCGGTGCCTTGATTGAGGATATGAGTGGCATGAGTCTTGACCAATATTGCTGGAATAAGATTTATCGCCCACTCGGCCTGCAGGCTATTGGGTTTATTAATGTCGAGACGCTACGCCAGAAAAAATATGAGACGGCCACCGAGATGATCGCTCCGACCGAACGCTGTCCGTGGCGTGAACGCATCTTGTGTGGGGAGGTCCACGACGACAACGCCTCCGCCATGGGCGGCGTCGCCGGCCATGCCGGTCTCTTTGCGCCCATTGATGAGGTCGATCGCTTAGTCAGTACTCTGGTGGAATGTTATGCTGGCGCCCATCCCTTTCTGCCCGCCGATGTCGTGCGCGACTTTTGGACCGTGAACACCGCGGTGCCGGATTCGACCTGGGCCTGCGGCTGGGACACCCCCTCCCCGCAGGGGTCCAGTGCGGGCGAATTTTTCTCGTCCCGCTCCGTTGGTCATCTGGGCTTTACCGGGACCTCGGTGTGGATCGACCTGGAGCGGAACATCCACATCATTATGCTGAGTAATCGCGTCCATCCACGTCGGGAGAACGAAAAGATCACCGCCTTTCGGCCAATCCTGCATAACGCCGTCATGCAGACTTTGCTTGACGCCGAGAGACAGGAGGCGAGTGGGCCCCCGCCTGAGGCCGCAGGACCCCCGGATACGCAAGACGAAGAAGCCCTCGGAGACCCCGGCGCTCTTCCTTTAGCCTCGTAAATCGTAGGCTGAACACGGCTGCGTGAGCTGAGCCCGGTATGCCGCATGTCACCGAACCGGATCTGAGGGGAATCCGTCACCTCCATTGTATCGCTATAGCCGGCGTTGGTATGGCCACGCTGGCTGCCATGCTGAAAGAGCGCGGCTATCGGGTGACCGGCTCGGACCGGGAGATCTATCCCCCGATGAGCGACTTTCTCGCTCAGGCGGACATCCCCGTCATCCAGGGCTATCAGGGGGAGAACCTGAGCCCCGCGCCAGACCTCGTCGTTGTGGGGAATGCGGTCTCCCGCACGAACCCCGAAGTCGCAGCCTTATTAGACACGGCCATCCCCTACATCTCTTTCCCCCAGGCAGTCGGTGCCTTCTTTCTTGCTGACAAACGCCCGTTAGTTGTCGCTGGAACGCATGGCAAGACCACATCAACGGCGCTGTTAGCCTGGGTCTTAGCCCAGGCTGGCCGGTCACCAAGTCTTCTGGTTGGGGGGATCAGCCGGAATTTTGGCCAGGGCTACTGTTTGGGCAGTGGCCGAGATTTTGTGATTGAGGGCGACGAGTACGACTCGGCCTTTTTTGACAAGGGCCCGAAATTCCTGCACTACCGCCCGCAGGCAGTTCTCCTGAACGCCATCGAATTTGACCATGCCGATATTTATCAGGACCTCGACCAGATTAAATCCGCCTTTCGCCGTCTGCTTGAAATCATCCCGTCCGGCGCTCCCATTGTCGCCTGTAACGATTTCCCGGAGGTGCTGCACGTCGCGCGGTCGGTCGGCAAACCGTTTGTAACGTTCGGTTTGAACGAACGGGCTGACTGGCAGGCGCACGACATCCGGGACGACGGTCGCCAACTGGCTTTTACGATTACGCGAGGCCAACACGCCTGGGGGCGTTTCACCTGCCCGCTGATGGGGCGCATGAATGTGCGGAATGCCTTGGGGGTGAGTGCCTTGGCTGAGATGGTCGGCTTGTCCGCCCACGAGGTCGCGCCCGGTATGGCTAGTTTTCTCGGGGTCGAGCGTCGCCAGGAGCTGGTTGGGGAAGCCAAGGGAATTGCGATTATTGACGACTTTGCGCATCATCCCACTGCCGTCACTGTGGCGATCGAAGCCGTCCAACTACGTTATCCTGGCCGTCGGATCTGGGCCGTCTTTGAGCCGCGCTCCAATACGTGTCGGAGAAAAGTTTTTCAAAAACCTCTGACCGAGGCACTTGGACGCGCCGACCGCATCCTGCTCGGCCCGGTGTTCACCAAACCACAAGACCCGCTCGCCGCCGCTGACCTGTTCGCACCGGCCGAACTCGTCGCCGACCTCCAGGCCCGTGGCAAATATGCCCGCGCCGGCAGCAGCGTGTCAGACCTTTGCACCCGTCTCACCGCGGAGTGTCGGGCCGGTGACGTCGTGCTGGTGATGTCGAACGGCGCATTTGGAGGGCTGCCGTGCCAGCTTCTCACGACGTTGCAGAACGGCTAAGGCAAACGGATATCAGCGACCGTTGCTCCATTCCCGTACATCTGCACATAGGTTCGATAGTTGCGCAGGACCAGCTTCACATAGCGACGTGTCTCGCCGTAACTGATGTTCTCAACAAACTCGTCCGGTTCCAGCTCTCCAAATCGCGCGCGCCACTTGTCCGCCGCCTTTTCACCCGCATTGTAGGCGCCCAAAGCTAAAATAAGGCTCCCTTGATAGCGCTCCAAGAGCCCCCGTAGATAGGTCGTCCCGAGCCGAATATTGAGTGCCGGATCGGTTAAAGCGCTCCCTCCGTTCAGCGGCAAGTCGGTGAGTCTAGCCGCAGTTGTCGGCAATAGCTGCATCAGTCCATAAGCGTTCGCCCGTGAGACGGCTGCTGCGTCAAACAGACTTTCCTGTCGAATGAGGGAAATAACGAGACAGGGATCAAGTCCATTTTTTTCGGCGTGGGTGAGGACGAGCTTCCAATAGGCTTGTGGGTAGAGATACGTCTGCCTGACTGCGTTTGGCATGTTCAGCCGCTGCAGTAACCGAAACACCGAGGTATAGTCATTGACGCGCTGATATTCGGAGATAAAAAATTTTGTCCAAGCTGTTCCCCTTGGTGCGTGGTGGCGAACGAAGTCGAGCTCACGACGCGCCAGACCTGGGAGTCCAAGGTCCACGAGGGTGGTGTAGCGCTGATAGTGTGCGCTCAGGGGCGCAGAGAGGCGGGGGGGAGGAGAGGCCCGTGGGGTCTGACGGGGGAGGGCCGATAGGGTTGTGCCCAGACGCTTTTCCGCCCACAGCGCATAATAGCCCTGCGGATAGCGACGCAGGAGCCGTCGATACACGGTGGCCGCTTCCTCGGCTTGACCTAAATGTCCGGCTGCGCGCGCCTGCCAGTACAGGGCGCGTATGCCTTCGACGGTCCCAGGCACAGACTGGGCGAGTTTTTGAAATATCTTCCGTGCGGTTTGGTGGTCGCCCTGGCCATAGGCCATCCAGCCTTGACGCCAGTGCGCTTCAAGGGCTAATGGCGTGCCAGCGAACTGCTGCCTGAGCTGTTGATAGGCCGCAGCGGCGCTGGCATTGGCCTGCCCGGATTGAAAGATACGCCCCATGGCATTCCACGCCTCTGCGGCCAGGTCGTGGCGTGGATACCCTTTAGTTAGCCGTTTGAAGAGCAACAGGGCCGTATCGTCTTCATCTTGATTCCAGAAAAATCGCGCCCAGCGGTACAGAGCTTTGGGAGCAAACGCCGTGTTTGGATAGCGCTCGACAACCTCCCGCCACTGGGCGATGGCGGCCTCTCGTTGTCCCAGGCTTTTATAGAGCCCGGCGAGTAAGAGCAGAACAGACGGCCTCAGGCTGCTGGTGGAGAAGTGCAGCTGAAACTGCTCGGCGAGGTTCTGTGCTGTTTCAACATCTTCCTCTTTCACTAACAGCTGCGCCTCGTCGTAGTGCGCCTGAGCCGTCTGAAGTGGAAAATCCTCCGGATACTGCTCGCGAAGCTCGGCGACTCGGGCCTTGGCCGTTTTCCCGACTGTCGTTCGTGGGACGCTAGCCCGCAGGGCCTGATAGCGTTGATAGGCGAGAGACCGATTTCCTTGTCGTTCGTCGGCCTGGGCAATGAGAAGCGTGCCTTGCTGCCGAATCGCGTCGGTCACCAGCGGGGCTTGTTGTGCTTGCTTGGCATAGGCACGCGTACGTTCCCATCGTTCTTCCGCAAAGGTGAGCCGGGCTAATGCCAGGGCTACGTTGCTCCGCCAGACTGTCGTCGGATATTCGTCCAAGAGCCGCTTGAAAACAGCGCGCGCCTCCACCGGGTGACCAGATTTGAGGTGGAGTTCCCCTAAAAAATACAAGCTGTAATCGGCCAGTCGGGGCTCGTGTTGCGGTACGTATTCAAAGGCCGTGCGAGCAGCTTCCCAGTCTTCGTCCTGAAACGCACGATAGCCGTGCAGAAAAACAGCGGAGGACGATATGTCCGCGGAGGGGGAAGCGTCTGCTGGAGCCGCTGAAGCGGTTGGTGGATCAGGATTCTGATTCAATCCTGGTGGGCCAACCGGCGCCTCGTTAGCGTGAGCTTGAGGCCAGACGAAGGCTGAGATGAAACACAATAGAAAAAGGAAGAGAAGGCGCATACGGTGCTGTGTCAGGGAAGATAATGCCTGCGTTTTGGGTAGTAGGATAGATGCCGTAATTGAGTCTCTGGCCATTTCCTATTAAGGTCAAATTCTTACAGAAAAAGTGACACGAGGTAAGGGAGGCTAGCCATGCATATCGGGGTACTCGCGTTTTTAACCGAACAGTCCGGAGAGCCAGGGAATCTTGCCCACGAGGCCGAGCGTCTCGGGTTTGAGTCATTTTGGGTGGCCGAGCATCTCGTCATACCGACGCACTCTACGACCTATTATCCCCGCTCACCGGATGGAAAAATACCTGAATTCTATGCGTATCTGGTTGACCCGTTTGTGGCCTTGGCGGCGGCTGCGCAGGCGACACAGACGATTCGTCTGGGGACGGGTATCTGCCTCCTGCCGGAGCGTGACACGATCACGACCGCAAAGGCGGCGGCGAGTATTGATCTGTACTCGAACGGGCGACTCCTCTTCGGGGTCGGAGCCGGCTGGCTCCCCGAGGAAGCCGAAATTATGGGTGTACAGTTTCCCAAACGCTGGCAACATCTGCGTGAATCGGTGGAAGCCCTCCGGGAGCTGTGGACCAAGGAGGAAGCCAGCTATGACGGCGAGTTTGTTCGCTTCCCTGCGGTCAAACTCTTTCCCAAGCCGGTCCAAAAGCCAACACCGCCGATCTTTCTCGGCGCACATGATCGGCGCTACGCGCTCAAGCGGGTGGCCCGCTACGCCGATGGCTGGTGCCCTGGGGGGCTCACACCCGAGCAGGCCAAGGAAGACATTCCCGTCATCAAACAACTGGCCCGGGAGGCCGGTCGTGACCCTGAAGCCCTTGAATTCTCTGTTCTCCTGCTCTCCTCGCCTGAAGGTGGCCTGGATGGCGATACGCTCAAGCACTACCAGGAAGCTGGCGTCACCCGGGTGATCATGGCTGCGGCTCAAGCTGCTTTTGGCAATGGTGTTGAAGCCGTTAAGCAAGTCGCACCCATTGTTGAGTTGGCACAACACGTATAAGCATCAGCCCTCATGTGAGAGGAAAGGCGGTCATGAAAATAACGCGCACCGCAGTCTGGACGGTTAGCCTGAGCTTCCTCGGCCTCGTAAGCTGTGGCTCTGTAAAATCAACCGTGTCATCCGTGTCAACCATCATTCCGGGTGTAGAGCCAAAAAAAGAAGAGCGGATCAAGGCAGGGGAGAAGCTGAATCTGAGCGTTCCGCCACAAATGGCGCTCATGCTGTTTCGGGACGTGGCGTCGGAAAATGGCTGGGAGGTCAGCGCCATGGGGGACCAAAGAAATATCAACGGTGAGGTGACCGGGAAGTTTTTCCGCGTTGAGACAATTCAGTTTGTCGGCGGGCGCAGGATCATGTCTGGAGTTTTCTTCAAAGAAAAGGATGACGATGAGGCGTCCTATGTGACCATGGGCAAGCCTGGACCCGAAGTCGCCTATGGCATTCCGACCGCACTGGTCAGACCCATGCTGGCGGCTGTTGCCGAATGGACAGGAGAGGTGGACGAGACCTTTGAAACCGTGGAAGCCGAAACGGAGCTGAGTCCTTTGGAAGAAGCCTTAGGCGGGGACTTTGAAGAACGGGACGAAGCGGAGTTGGAAGAGCAGGACGAATTTGAGGAAACGGAATTCAGCGCCTTAGAGGAGGTTCTGGGCTCTGACTCTGTGGAAGACGATGCCCTAGAAGATATAGAGCTGAGTCCTGAGGAAGAGGAGATATTAGAGGAGATAGACCTCGGTCCTATTGAGTAAGGCTTATCTCTAGTCCAGACGGGAGCGGAAGATACGCTGCCGGCGAGTCCCAGCGGCGAGCGCCCGAAATAACAGACCGCGAAAAACCATCACCACGTAGAGGAAAAAAGAACTGCCTGCGGCCCAGATAATTTCCGCCGACGAATTCCAAAACCCGATGCTAAAGGGCAGCAGCATGGATCGACCAATCTGCATCGGCATGGCCAGAATATCGAGCGGAAAGAACAGCGACGAGGCGAGGGCCATTGGCGGTAAACCACCAATAATAGACATAATCACAACCAGCCCAACCAGGGGCACAAACCACTCCACGCCACTTTCACGCAGAAACTCAACACTCTCCTGAAGCATGGCCAGTCCGTCAGTCCGACCCTGGTAGATAACCTCTGTGACCGGGCTGAGCAGGATCGGGAGAATGAGATGGACGAGCACATACAGGGCCTGAGAGCCGGCCCCGCCGGGCAGCATCGAAAGCAGCAGGCGGATCAGCATCAGGAAGAACAGAATGCTGATAACCGAGCCGAAGTAGGGCCGCCAACTATCGAGTAATTCCTGTGGCTGAACGCGCTGACCGTGCACAACACCGTCAATAAAGTATAAATACGAGCCGGTGCACAGGGCCATGACCAGCCCAACCAGGAGCCCCCCGGCAAAACCCATACGCCCAAAAAAGGTTGCCGCAAGAAAGATGAGCGGCGTGTACACCAGCGGTAGGAGGGCGACCCACCAGCCTTTCCCGAGTTTCTTGACCGTCTCTCTTGCCGCTTGTCTATAGAGAGTAAGCGTCGCTGCTACCAGGGCATTCCAATCCATGACTCCTCCTCACCACCGCTGGGGCCTCACCACCGCTGGGGAGAGTGGTATCATGGTCGGCTTATGCGAGGGAATGGTCCCTACGTCCTGGCTTCCACGCGGACCCGCTTTGGTCCAAAGGCAATCATATGGGCGGGAAACGTGCGCAGCAGCGGAATACGTGGGGCCAGCCGTATGGCTAGGGGGAGCCGAAAAGACGCGCTGTCGCGTAATGCCGGCGCAACAAGGCGCTGCTGAATCTGCGCCTGAAACGCCTGGATAACGCGCGTCGGCCACTCACGTTGCCGCTGTATGTCCGCCAGGTGACGCTCGTGGACAGTGTGACTCCGCAGGGGCCGAGCCAGGATATTTGCCGCGACCACGGCATCATGGATAGCATAGTTAATACCGATACCGCCGACTGGAGACATGACATGAGCTGCGTCGCCTATTAACAGCAGGCCGGCTTGATACCACTGTGAAAGCCGATCGGCACCAACGGACAGGACAGCAATATCCTGCCAGGTCGAGAGATAGCCCACGCGGTCGTGAGCCCAGGGAACAAGCTCGCCAACGGAGCGTTGCAGGGCTTCCAGACCGGCGGAGCGGACGTAGCTGTAGCTGTCTTTGAGGATGGCATAGCCGATTTGCCAATAGCTATGCCGATTCTGAAGGACGAGCAGATGTCCCGGTCCGATACGGAGCGTCGCGCCGGCATCCACCGGGTCGTCCGGCTGCCGCGGCAACCGGAACCACAGTATATCCATCGGTGGCTTGGTCGTCTGCGGCTCCAGCTTGGCAAGACGGCGCAGCCGAGAGAAACGGCCGTCCGCCCCAATCGTGAGCTGAGCGTGGACCTCGTGCCAGTCCCCATTCGTAGTCCGATAGCGAACGCCCTGGACGCTCCCGTTCTTTGTGACCAACTCCTGGACGTTGGCTCCCATCCGAAGCTGAAAATGGGGATAGCGTTTTGCCTCGGTAGTGATGAAATCCAGGAAATCGACTTGTGGAATCAGCGTGATATACGGGTATGGCGTTCTGAGGCGACGCAGGTCAATCAACGGGAGCGATTCTTCAGGCGTCTGGATGGAGAGGCGGTCGATCTTGGCATGGCGCCGGCTCAGCAGACGACCGGCCAGGCCAATCGAATCCAATATCTCCATGACTGACGGATGGAGCGTATCGCCGCGAAAATCACGATCAAAATTGAGATGGCTTTCCAGTAGCGTGACCGGCACGTCCTGACGCGCCAGCAGGAGGGCGAGCATGGTCCCGGCCGGACCACCACCAACGATGCAGCACGCGGTCTCGTGCGTACTCACGCTAGAACAATCCGATCGATTGCAACAAAATAATCGTCACGGCAATCGGCGCAACAAAGCGCAGCAGAAAGACCCAGACCAGATAGAGGCCCGGTCTCAGGGCGCTGGCCGGAACTTCCGTTTGTCGCTCCTGATGCGTCAGCCACCAGCCGGCAAACACCGCAACGAAGAGGCCGCCCAGGGGCAGGAGATAGTTCGTTGTCAGCATATCCATAAAGCCGAAGAAACCGCCGTTCAGCGCGGAAGGGACGCCCAGGGCAAAGATGCCGCCACCCATGACCCAACTCGCCCGCATACGCGTCCAGCCCTGCTCGTCAACAAAATACGCGACCACGACCTCCAGTAACGGCATGGCGGAGCTTAAAGCCGCAAAGGTCAGGAGCAAAAAGAAAAGAACGGCCAGGAACTGTCCGAACGGGAGCTGACCGAACGCGGCTGGCAGGGTTTCAAAAATAAGCGCCGGGCCAGCGTTCGGTTCTAACTGAAAGGTAAATACCAGGGGAAAGATGACAAATCCTGCCAGGATGGCAATACCGGTATCACTCGCTGTCACAAACAGGGCTGAGCGGGGCAGGCGCGCATCGCGCTGCAAATAGCTGCCATAGGTGATGAGCGTGCCCATGCCAACGCTGAGCGAGAAAAACGCCTGTCCCAGCGCTTCCAGGACTGCTTTCGGGCTGATCTTGTCCCAATGCGGGGTCAGCAAAAACGCAATGCCCTCTGCCGCACCGTCGGTCGTCAGGGCATAGACCAGGAGAAAACACAGCATCAGGAAGAGGGCCGGCATCATGATTTTATTGCCCCACTCAATACCCCGCGAGACGCCCCGCGAGACAAACCAGATGGTGGCGCCCATGAAAACCGCGTGCCAGAACACCTGGAGGGCCTGATTGGCTGACAGGGATTGAAAGAGCTGCTCGATGGCTGCTGTGGACTGACCGGCAAAACCGTCAATCAGAGAGAGGGAAATATAATGCAGCACCCAGCCACCAACGACCGAATAGTAGGACAGTAAGACAAAACCGACCGTCACGCCGAGCCAGCCAGCCAGAAACCAGGGTGAGCCGGGTCGCAGCGTAGAAAATGCGCCAACAACATTGCGCTGGGTGCTCCGTCCGATGAGGAGTTCGGCAATCATAATCGGGATGCCGACCGCAACGACGCAGCCCAAATAGACCAGGATGAATGCCGCACCCCCATACTCTCCGGTAATATACGAGAAGCGCCAGACATTGCCCAATCCGACCGCCGACCCCATAGCGGCGAACACGAATCCAAGCGTTCCTGACCAGTTGTCCCTGCTGTGCGCCATCGCCCCTCTTCTCCCGCCTTCCCCTATTGCGTCTGCCCGCCGGGAAACAGCAAAAGGGCGGAGACTTGCTCCGCCCTTGTCAGCCCACTGCCTGTACGCTAGCGCAAATCACGTTGCTGGGTCACGCGTCTCTCTCCTCCTTTAGGAGTGCGGGCTTCCAGCCCGCCTGGGCCGCTTGGGGTCGGACCTTGTCCTTCCCGACAAGTGCGGACTGGCACGACTCCAACTTATCGTGAAACGCTCTAGGAGTTTTGCCGATCCTACATGCCCGCTGGGTCGTAGCGCACCAGGGTGCGTGAGCCGTCGGCAAAACCGCTCCGAAAGCCTTCTTCATATTGCGGCCAGCCGTCCGGGTATTTTTCGGCAAAGGCCTTAAACATGATTTCGTTGACGGCATCGTCCTTCACCAGAGACCCGGTCGCCTCAAATGACTGCCCATCGCGCGAGCCGATCCAGACCTTGGCTTTTGTGCGTCCGGCCTGGATACGCCTGACGCGGTAGGTAGACTTTGGCGTCCCTACCCAGACGGCCCCATCATGCTTGAAAAACCAGATTTCGGCCTTTGAGCCTAACTCGCCGCTCTTCCGCTCGGACTGGATATAGACATATTTGCTGGAGTCCAGCGCCTGTTGCAGTTCCGAGGAGAACTCGGCTGCGGACTGCTGTGGCGCGGCGAAGAAAACGAACGCACCACTCAGCACAGTCAGGAGAACCCAGGAAGACCAATGGAAACGTGTGTGTAAACGCATACTACCTCCGGTATGTATATTGGATTTACGACTCACTCTCAGCGCCATATTGCGCCTCGGAGACGACTTTCATCGATTGAATAATAATGGGCTCCTGCGGCACGTCGGCGTGCATGCCCTTCCGCCCGGTCTGCACCTGTTCGATGGCACTCACGACGTCCATGCCCTCTATGACCCTGCCAAACACGCAATACCCGAAGCCCTGCATCGAGGTATCTTTATGGTTCAGAAAGTCATTATCATTGACGTTAATGAAGAACTGAGAGGTGGCGGAATCAACCACGTTCGTGCGGGCCATGGCCAGCGTTCCGGTATCGTTGGTCAGACCGTTGGCGGCCTCGTTCTTGATGGCCGGCTTGGTCGGCTTCTGCTGCATGGCCTCGGTAAAGCCGCCCCCTTGGATCATGAAGCCGGGAATCACCCGATGGAAAATCGTCCCGTCATAAAAGCTATCGTTGACATAGGCGAGAAAGTTTTTGACCGTTTCCGGCGCCTCTTTCTCAAACAGCTCGATCTTGACCTCTCCCTGGGACGTCGCCATGAGAACCACCGGCCCACCGGCTGCTCCGCCACCCGCCTCCGCACACCCAGGCAGGTTGACCAGTAAGACGACCGAAAAAATAGCGAACTGCTTCACTCCCCACATTGACTTTCCTCCAAATACTCGACTTCAACCGCCCGACAACCTAACCCAGCCTGGGGACGAAGGGAAGTGCCTGAGCAGGGCGCTCAATCCACTAAAGAGTTACAACTGCTCCAGATACGCCAACACCTCCTGAAGCGGCATGACATCCCCGTACTTTGCACCGATATCGAACAGATTGGCCTGGTGCGGCTCTTGAGCCCGGTCGCCGACACACTCAATCGGCACAATGGGCCGAAAGCCGTTGGCCAGGGCATCCATTACCGTTGCGCGGACACAGCCGCTCGTGGTGCAGCCGGTGACGATGGCGGTATCGACCGACTGCATGGTTAAGGTCGAGGCCAGATAGGTACCGAAGAAGCCGGAGGCGTATTTTTTGGTAATCACCAGATCGCCGGGCTCCTGATTGAGGCGCGGGTCGAGCTTGACCAGATCGCTCCCGAGGGTGAGCATACGCAGCGAGGGTGCCTTTTCGGGCCACAGGCCGGCATCGTCCTGCCGGTGGGGATCATAGCCCACAACCGTAAAAATAACCGGAATGTCTTTCTTGCGAGCCGCGGCGATGAGTTCGTTCGTCGCCGTGACTTCGGCGTCGAGATTGCCGGCAAGTGGAGACTGTTCCGGAACGGTAAAGCCCAGCTGAAAGTCCACCACAATCAGCGCGGGCTTTTTCCCGAAGCCGAGCTTATGGCCGAGTTGGGCATGTTCATAAATCGCATTTTTGTCTTCGGTCTGAGCCATAACCGTCTCCTTTGTTATAATCCTCGCGGTCGAACAACCTGTTCAACAAATCGACCGCTTGGCTGTTCGGCTACAATCTCGCCGTCCTCCATAACCAACTGGCCACGCAGGAAGGTTTTGACCGGGATGCCCTTGACCTGACGACCCTCCCATAACGAGTAGTCCGCGCGCGACCGCATCCGGTCGACCCCCAGCACGGCTTCCTTTTCCGGGTCGAGGACCACAATGTCCGCATCAGAACCGATGGCCAGGGCGCCCTTCTTGGGGTAGAGGCCGTACAGCTTGGCCGCATTTTCGGACAAGACTTTTGAGAGTGTTACCAGATCGAGCCGGCCTTTGTTCACCCCTTCGTGGAACAGGAGGGGCAAGGTATCGGCAACCTGGAGATTAATGCCCACGCGGCAGTCCCAGAAATCGCCATCGGTCTTGAACGACGAGGAGTAGGTCAGGCTGTCCGTTCCGACGACAGATAACGTGCCTTCCTGAAGCCCGCGCCACAGCCGCTCCTTGTCTTTCTCAAAACGAATCGGCGGCTGAATTTTCGCCTTTCCGCCCATGCCGTGGGCGTCCATTTCCGGGGCCGTGGTGTTAAGAAAACAGGCCACCGTTTCCCCTACAATGTTCAGTCCTTCGGCGTGCAGGCGCTTGACGGTTTCCACGGTATGGGCGGCGCTGATGTGAACCGGGTAGATCGGGACGCGGAGCTGATTGGCAATCATCCCATAGGTATAGACTTGGACACTTTCGGCCCACTCCGGACTGGACTCGGCCCAGGCCGTGAGTTGGTCGGCCCGACCCATTTCACGCAAGCGGTCAATGAGGATGCCACGGACGTGCGGGTCTTCGGCATGAATCTTGGCAAAGGTCGGGGGGCCACAGTGGGCCAACTGCTCACACGCCGCATGAAAAAAAGAGGGCGTAATGCCGTCCGGATTCATGCCAAAGGCTTCGGCCTGCGGGCCGGAATAGCCAGTAAAGAATTTATACGACACGCCTCCCTTTGCGGCCACGGCCGGGATTTGGGCGACCTGATCGAGCGTATTGACCACACAGGTCACCTTGAAGTCGCACCAGGAATGATTGGTGCCGCACTCGACCGCCTGGTCAAACAGGTCCAGCATTGGATCCTTGCCGATCAGGGTAGTGGTGGCAATCGTCGTGACTCCGCCGATCAGACAATCCTTGGTGTCGCGCAAGAAGTCCTCGACCATGGCCTCATCGCCAAAGCGGTCCGAGATGCCGAAGTGGACGTGGGGGTCAAACGTCCCAGGGAACAGGATTTTGTCCTCAACGTCGATCTCACGCTTGGCCTGCCCGAGTTCTGAACTCGCGCCGACCGCGACGATCTGTTCCCCCTCAACGGCAATCCCGCCCCGGATCACGCCGTTCGGCGTGACGACCAGGCCGTTCTTCAGGACGATGTCATGTGACACAGCAGCCTCCTTTTTAGGTATGTGGATAAAACAAGTCCGAGGCGATTATCGAACCAAACGGGGCGGCCTGTCAATGTAAAAACGAGTGCCTCTCCGGGCCTCTTTTGCTTTTCCGCGCTTTTGCGCTAAAAGCGTGGAACGAGACGGAATGAAAAAAGGAGGATGTTATGGCAGTCAACGACGATCTGAGTGAAGCCCAAGTGGAGGAGTTCTTCTCGACCTTGAGCAACTGGGGAAAATGGGGAACGGACGATCAGCTTGGCGCGCTCAACTATATTACGTCTGAGAAACGCGCGCAGGCCGCTGCCGAGGTGAAAGACGGGCACTCCGTGTCGTTATCTCTCCCCTTGGCAACGCATCACGGGCCGGATAATCCGACCCCGGTCATGCACCTGATGATGAAGACCGGTGCGCCGGGTGAGGAGAGCCTGGTCCCCCTGCCGTATAGCGCCGATTATTTCGCCATTGCCCCGCACGGGGTTGCGAATACGCATATCGATGCCCTGTGTCACGTGTTTCATAACGATAAGATGTATAACGGCTATCCCTCCTCGGACGTGACCGCCCAGGGCGCGCTGAACGGGGCGATCCATTCGATTAAAAACGGCATTGTGTCACGCGGGGTGTTGATCGATATTCCGTCGCTCAAGAAGCGTGACTATCTGGAACCGGGTGAGGCGATCACGCCGGCGGACCTGGAAGCTGCGGAGCAGGCCGGAAACTTCAAAGTTGAAGAAGGCGATGTGCTTTTTGTGCGGACTGGACGCCATGTGCGCCAAAAAGCCCAGGGCAACTGGGATGCGCTTCAGGACGGCCTGGCCGGGCTGGGCGCGGCCTGTCTGCCCTGGATTCACGAGCGGAAGATTGCCGTACTCGGCTGTGACGGAGTGAGTGACGTTGTGCCGAGCGGCTATGACACCCTCATCATGCCCATCCACTCGTGTACCCTGGTGGCCATGGGCATACACCTGCTTGACAACTGCATGTTGGATGACCTGAGCGCCGCTTGTGCCGCGCACTCACGCTGGACGTTCATGCTGACGGTGGCTCCATTGGTTCTGGTCAAGGGGACGGCCTCACCGGTGAACCCCATTGCCATGTTTTAGCCATGCTGCTGCGGGACGGGGAGAGAGTCTCCCGCCCCGTTTTTACGCTCCGCCCGGCTCAATTCCCGCAGCACAGATGCCACGCAATGAAAATTCTCTTCCTGCACGGCTTTGGCGCAACTCCTGGAGGGACCAAGCCGACGTTTCTCAAGGCCAATGGTTTTGCAGTCTGTAATCCTCTTCTGCCGAATGATGACTTTGACGCCTGTGTCCGTATTGCGCAGGCCGAGTGGGAGCGTTATCAGCCCGACGTGATCGTAGGTTCCAGTCGAGGCGGTGCGGTCGCGCTCAATATCGACAGCGGACAGACGCCGCTCGTGCTGCTCTGCCCGGCCTGGAAACGCTGGGGGAGGGCGCCAACGGTCAAGCCGAATACCCTGATCCTTCACGCCGAGGCTGATGAAGCCGTTCCTTTTGCTCACAGTGTCGAATTGGTCCGCAAGAGCGGCCTGCCCGATTCGACCTTGATTCGGACCGGCAGCGAACATCGCCTGATTGACCCCGATTCGCTGGACAGTTTACTCAGGGCGATTGCCAGGCTCGCCGGCTCTGGAGAGGAGAAAGGAGCGAGTGATGGCTGAGGCAAAGACCGGTCCAAAACTCGGCTTCTTCGGACCGATGAAAACTCTCGACTCTGCCCAATATGGCTTTGAGGAGCTTCCCGGTGGACGCTTCCGCGCCTGGATCAAACACGACACCATGAAGGGCGTGACGCCGCCCATCCTCCGCTGGTGGTTTGAGCATATTGACACGTTTTCGTCGTATAACGGCCAGGATTTCTCAGGCCCGTTCGTGCCGGTGTACCGCTTCTGGCATCCGTTCGACCATATTGCGATTCGGTGGGCTAAACGCGTAAACGGCTCCGACGGTCGGCTTGGACCGGGCAGCGTGATTGCCATCCAAGAAAACATCGCAGCCAAACACCCCGTGCGCGCCAAGGCACGGGTGACGAAGTTCGACGAAGAGGCGTTTAATTTTGAGCCGCTCCTGGGCGGGCTGCTGCCGGTCGGCCAGGTTGTGCACGAGTATGCCCCGGTTGAAGATGGTGTCTCGTTTTATACCTGTGTTGAGATTGGCATAACCACGCCGCTCATTGGTCCCGTCCTCAACTGGATCATCCGCAAGGTTGCCTTCAGCAAGGAGATGTTCCAGGACTGGATATTGCACAACATCGAGGAGAGCGGCGAGACGGAAAAGTTTGTCCCTGCGCTCTTTGCCCATGCGCACGCAGAGGAGTAAGGGGGACATGCCGATGTCTTTCCCCGCAGACCGAGCCGAGAAGCGGCAGGTGCTTCTACAGGCGGTCGAACAGGTCCGTGGGACGCTTGCCGCCCAGATAGACCAAGCCGAGGAAGCTCGGACGCTGCCCGACGCCTCCGTGGCAGCCCTGCTCGAGGCCGGCCTGTTCAGGCTGAAACTACCGGCGGAACTCGGTGGGGCCGAGGCCGACCCGGTGACGCAACTGGAAGTGATTGAGGCCGTGACGACGATCAATCCGTCTGCGGGCTGGTGCATGTTCATCGGGGCTGCCATTGTCGGCATGGCGGGTGCCTTTCTGCCGGACGAAACCATCGCCAGCGTGTTTCCACAGGGCCGCGTCCCGACCATGGCGGGCGGATTGATGCCCGGCCGGGCTGTGCCCGAGCAGGGTGGCTACCGTGTCACCGGCCGCTGGTCGTGGGGCAGTGGCATCCGTCATGCCGAGTGGGTGTTGGTCCAAACCCTGGTCGAGCGTGGCTCCCAGACGCCCGAGGTGCGGGCTGTGGTCTTCCCCGTTGCCCAAGCTCAGGTCATCGACAACTGGCATGTGCTGGGCATGAAAGGCACAGGCAGTTGTGACTACGCGGTTGCGGACCTGTTTGTGCCCGAGGCGTTTACTTTTGCAGTAGGCAGCACACCGCCACAGCGCGGCGGGCCCTTATATCTCATGGGCTGGCCGGGCTATGTGGCGAATGAACACGCGGCCTTTGCACTGGGGATTGCCCGCTGTGCGCTTGACGCGATTATTGAGCTGGCCCAATCGAAAAAACGAGGCTATGGACCCCAACGGCGCTTGAGTGACAGAGCCGTCATTCAAAGGATGATCGCCCAGGCAGACCTCCGGCTGCGCGGAACACGCCTGGTCGTTATCGACATCCTCGAAAAAGCCTGGCAGACGGCCAGTGCCGGCCAGCTGCCGGGTTCGGCGCTCCAGGCTGAAATGCGTAGCGTCGCGACCCTGGCCACGGACGTGGCGCTTGAAATCACGACGAACGCCTTTCGCGCTGGCGCCGGCAGTGCCGTGCGTTTGGAGCATGTCTTGCAGCGCTGCCTGCGGGATTTGCATACCGCCGCGGCCCATTTGATGGTCAATGATTCAGCCTATGAAAACTATGGGCAGTTCCTGCTCGGTCTGCCCGACGTCGATCCCATGCGATAAGCTGGTTTGAGTGAATCAGAAAGGCAAATCATAATGTCTCGCGTTACGGGTTCTGTGTTGTTGGTCGGAAGTGTGCCGGGAAACACTGCGCATGCTGTTATGGACAGCTGTGCCAAGGGCTTAGGCGACAGCCTGTTTGCTTTGCCTGACGGTGAAACGGGCTACCGACAAGGCTGGATTAACTTCCTGGCTGCAAAAACGTATGCAGCATCTGAGCAGTTGGAAAGTATCACCCGTCCGCAGCCGGTCGATCCCGACGATCCTGATGAGTGGCGTGCTCCAGGCATGGACTGGATGCCACGTGGTTTTCAGGATCACTGGCAGTTCAAGGTAAAAGAGGGAACAGGTCCCCTCCACTTCGCACACCTCGGCTATGCGCAGGAAGCCAGGAACTCCTACCCAGCGTTCTGTACGCTCCGCGACCGGGGGGTCATTCCTCAGGGCGTGCGCTTTCAGGTATCCTTACCATTGATCGAAAGCGGCACGCGCCTCTTCATTGGGCATTCCCCCGAGTCGTTCCAACCCATGTGGGACGCCTATCGGGATGCCATGCGGCGAGAGGTCGTGCGTCTCAGCCAGGAGATTCCTCCGCGTGATCTCGCCGTCCAATGGGATATTGCGGCTGAGGTGGCCAGCATTGAAAGCAACGATCATGATCCTATGCTGGGGCTTCCCTGGGATGCTCCAGGTGACCCGTTCGAGCGCTATGTGCAGGCACTGGTGGACCTGTCTCAACACGTTGCGGACGAGACCCTGCTTGGACTCCATCTGTGTTATGGCGACTTGGGCCACAAACATTTCAAGCAGCCCCAAGATCTGGGGGTGGTTGTGCGGATGGCGAATGCCGGAGTTGCCGCGGTCAGCCGTCCGGTCGATTTCGTTCATATGCCTGTACCCAGAAATCGGAACGATGATGGCTACTTTGCCCCCTTGGCCGACCTTGCCATTGCCGATGCCAAGCTCTTCTTGGGCCTTGTGCACCACACGGACGGTATTCGGGGGACCCTGAAACGCTTAGAGACCGCTCGGAAACATGCGGGTGGATTTGGCATTGCGACCGAGTGCGGGTTTGGGCGTCGCTTACCCGAAACCATACCGGCACTCATGCGTATCCACCGCGAGGCAGTTGCCCACCTGTAATGGTAGGATCGTCGGAAGGATAGGGGGACACTATGGCTCGCTTACACCTGGAAACGGCAAATACGATTGTCACTGCAGCACTTCAAAAGGCACATGACATGAATGCCGCCCCCCTCGCTGTTGCGGTACTGGATGAAACCGGACAACTCCAGTCGTTTCAACGCGAAGACGAGACCAGCCTGATGCGTGCCGATGTGGCGATTGGCAAGGCGTGGGGCGCGTTGGGCATGGGCCGCTCGTCTCGGGTGCTGGGCAGCGTCGCGGCCGAGCGGCCGCATTTTGTGCAAGCCCTGACTGCGGTCGCCCAGGGAAAACTTGTGCCGGTGCCGGGTGGGGTGCTGATCCGGGATGGGTCTCAGTCCATTATCGGGGCGGTTGGGATATCGGGCGATACCTCGGATATTGATGAGGAATGTGCCGTGGCCGGCATTGAAGCGGCCGGGCTGACGGCCGATACGGGCGTCTCTGCATAGCCAAGCAGACCGCCAACGGAGGAGAACGCATGGGATATGCCGATATTGACGGACTGCGGATACATTACCATACCACTGGAGACGGTTCCCCAGGGCAGCGCGTCCTCTACGTCCACGGAACCGGCTGTGACGGCCGGGTGTGGCACAGGCATATGCGGGCGATGGCCGACCGTCATACGCCGGTGGCGATAGACCTGCCGGGGCACGGCCAGTCGTCCGGCAGCGGGTTTCGTGGCGCCGCGGATTACACCTATTATGCCGTTCGGCTGGCCGATCATTTAGGCTGGGACCGGTTTGTGATCGCCGGACATTCGCTCGGCGGCGGGATCGCCCTGACCGCGGCCATCTATTATGCGGACCGCCTCGCCGGCATGATGCTCATTGATACGGGCGCGCGGCTGCGGGTGGACCCGAACGTCCTTGAGAACTCCCGCCAACTGGCGGCGGGTGAAGCCGGGATTGCCATCGATCCGCGTCTGGGCTTCGCCAAAAGCACGCCCCAGTCCCTCGTCGATGCGATCAGCGAGTTGACGGCAGGGACCGATCCGCAGGTGACGTATAAGGACTGGATCAGCGATGACACCTTCGACTGTATGAGTCGAGTCGCTCATATCCAGACCCCGTCGATCGCCATCTGCGGGGACGAGGACTATTTTACGCCGGTCAAATATGCCGAGTACTTCCACGATCGGATGCCGCACTGTCAGCTAGCAGTCATCCCTCAGGCTGGCCACTGGACGTATGAGGAGCAGCCCGAAACCTTTGACCGTATTGTCCGGGCCTACCTGGACAACCTACCGCCCTGAGTCGGCTACAAACGGTCTCCCGCCTTTAATTCCCTCTCCCTCTGGGAGAGGGTTAGGGTGAGGGTTTTTCTTAATGGGACGTTCCTGAATAACCGAAACCGCACAGTGCCCTACGCCTGCTCCTGCGCGACCCCGCCCAGACTGGCTGTCCGACGGACATGACCCCAAATGCTGCCCGAGGTGTGCATTTGGACCTGCCAGGTCGTGTCATCCACTTCACGCGCGCCCCAGCCATACTCAACCGCAAAGCCGGACGGTGTTTGCATATAGAACGAGGTCATATGGTCGTTGGTATGACGGCCCAGACTCATCGTAATCGGCACGTCCTGGTCCTGGCACAGATAATAGGTCGAACCCACATCGTTTAGCGACTGCGTCTGCAACATGAAATGATTCAAACGCTTGGGCGGGTTAGGGGCTTCGATAAAGGCGAGCGAATGATGGCGCGGATTGCAGTGGAAAAAGGTGGCCTGAAAAGTTGTGCCCGGGGCAGGCGTGATATGGACATAATCGCTGATCCGCATCCCCAGGACATCTCGATAAAAGTTGATGCTCTGCTCGGCGTCATTCACCAGGATCACAAAATGTCCTAAGCCTTGCTCTCCGGTTTTAAAGCCCGAGATCGGTCGCGGAGACTGAAACGGTTTATCAAAATGAACGAGCGGACCATAGAATATCTCTGACGGAATACCGCTCGGGTCCTGGAAGCGAATCAGCCCAGCCACCCGGCGAATAGCCCGCTCTTCAGGCGTGCCTGGGGTGACTTCAACCCCGGCTGCCCCAAGCTGGTCAGCCACGGCGTGTAAAGCGTGTTCATCGGCAACTTCCCAGCCAATATAAGCGAGGTCGTCAGCGCCCGTCGGATGCACAAGAAATCGATGATGGTACTCATCCATACGCAGATAGAGCGAGCCATCATCGGCGTGCTCGTTGACGGCCAACCCAAGCACCGTGGTCGCGAATTGTTCCCAGGCGGCCATGTCACTGACGCTGAGTCCCAAATATCCGAGTTGTGATACGCTGATCATATTAGCCTCCTCAGTCCGTCATCGTACAGCCTTACCCTACGCCAAAGGGAGGCGGAAGAAAACACGTAATCTGTACGTCTGCTGAGTTGAGAGATAGCCCGCTATAAGATATTGCGCAGTCGTGCACGTCATCAGCCGTAAAGCATTGAAAGATTTCTGGGAAGAACACCCTGACAGTAAGACTGGGCTGGTCCGGTGGTTCAAAATCATGAGGACAACAGATTTTCAGAAATTTTCCGAACTCCGAGCGACCTTTCCTGCCGCAGATTATGTTGACGATCTGATTGTATTCAACATCGGTGGGAACAAATATCGCTTGATAGCCTCGGTTCATTTCAACCGGGGTAAGGTCTATATTCGCCATGTTTTGACGCATAGTGAATATGATCGGGAAAGGTGGAAGCAATGACTGCGCTTGAAAAAGCTCTCCAACAGCATTGGTTAGCCCTTCGTCCGCTCCTGGCCATACGAAACGAGGAGCAATACGAACAAGCTATTGAACATCTCAACGACCTCATTGACGAAATCGGTAAGGACGAGGCCCACCCGCTATATGAACTGTTGGATACCCTGGGCACGCTCATCCACGCGTATGAAAAGCAGCATCACGCTATCCCTGATTGTAGTGGGGGGGAGATGCTTAGCTTCTTCATGGAGGAGCATGGGCTGACGCAAGCCAGTTTTCCTGAAATCGGCTCTCAAGAGGTTGTGTCAGAGGTCTTGAGTGGCAAGCGAGAGCTGAACGTCGAACACATACGCGCCCTTGCCCAGCGGTTTCATGTCTCACCCGCCGTGTTCATCTGAGTATGACGGAAAGGACCGGTGGGCATGACCATCCCATTTGCCTCTTACTTCGAGGCTATCAAAAGCCTGGATACTACCGAAGCCACCGAACACACCCCACGCGGCGCATTGGAAAGCCTGCTAAACGCTCTATCCTATACTTTACCATAGACCAGATGCAGCGGATTGACGACTGCTGGAAACCGTAAGACAGGGAAGGGGGCGGCTCATCCGGTCTCCCCTGTCTTACCCTGACAACTATTTCTCCCCAAGCCTTGACGCGAATCGTCTTTCGGACGCACGATACAGGAGGCCCCAGGTAAGAGGTCGAGGAGAGCAGCATACTTCCCAGATTACAGTGTTCAACACGAAGGAGGCGCATATGGAAACGGCAGTCCTATGTTCCGGTTTACTGGGTTTGTTGGTCTTTGTACTCGGCTTTATGGTTTCTATGACACGCGGGAAGACGGACCCCGACAGTGGCGACGGTTCGGACCCCGCCGACCGCTTACATAAAATGGTACGCGCACACGGCAACGCGACCGAGTACGCGCCCATGTTAGCCTTACTCATGCTCATTGTGGCGATGGGCGAGGGCGGCATCCCGGCTTGGGCCATGTGGACGATGATACTGGTGACCGCCTGTCGCTATCTGCACGCCATCGGTATGATCGCCAGTTCGACGCTGGCGCAACCTCATCCTCTCCGTGTCGTCGGTGCTCTCGGTACGTATATCGGCGGCGTCGTACTGTGTGTCGCGGTGTTTATGGGCGGTTAGCTGCACGGCTAAGGGCGGAAGGTCGCTCTCCCCTTCCGTCCTCACTCAACTCCGGCCTCTGTTCGGTGGTGGCCTCTTGCATTTTTCATGTCCTTACTTTAAGGTAAGAATATATATCCTTACTCAAAGACAGGCTCTCATGTCGCAGGCCAAAATCACCACTAAGGGCCAAATCACGATCCCTCTCGCTGTACGCCAACGGATGGGGGTTGGACCGGGCGATACCCTAGAGTTTCAGGATACGGACGCCGGGGTGCTCGTCACAAAAAGGAAAACCGCTTCTCCCTTTACGAAATATCGTGGCTATCTCAAAAAAAAACGGGGAAAAAATCCAGATGTCGTGCTCGCTGCTCTTCGTGGTGAGGAGGCACCATAAGGCTGAAGTATGGTCACGGCACTTGATACCAACATCCTTTTGGACCTCCTTATTCCCCAAGCACCACATCAGCAGGCGACCGTAGCGGCATTGGATGCATCCTACCAACAGGGTGCGCTGGTGATCAGTGAAGGAGTCTATGCAGAACTCGGCTCACAATTTGAAAGTGCCCGCGATTTTGATGCTTTTCTCCACGAGACGCGTATTCGGCTCGAACGCTCAACTATGGCTACGTTCCAGTTCGCTGGGGAAATATGGCAGCGCTATACGCAGCGACGCGGAAAAACGCTGACCTGCCCTTCTTGTGGCTGGAAAGGCGTCCGTGTCTGTCCGCGATGTGATGCCGCACTACCTGTTCGGCAGCATGTGCTCATGGACTTTCTGATTGGCAGCCACGCCTTGCAGCAAGCCGATTGTCTGCTGACTCGTGACCGTGGCTATTACCGAACGTATTTCCCCACTCTACGGCTCAAGGTCCCGCAGCTATAACGACCCCAAGAAATTCCGGAAGGCGCTCAGGCACTCCTCGGGTCTATCCACATAGATTTCGTGCCCAGGACCCTCGATAATGGCAATCCGCGCGTTGGGAATCTCCGTACGCATGGAGAGCTGGTCGGTCAGGGGTGTGATCGGGCTGTTGGCAGGAGCCAACACCAGCGTCGGGACTGTGACCTGGGGCAGCAGCGTCGCCGTGTCCGCACCGTCCAGCGTCTTGGTAATACCCTGTAAGACATGGGTTGGTGTTTTCGCCCACTCCTTGAGAACCCATTCAATATGCTCGGGGCTGTGTCCGCTGATGATCTTGCGCTCAATCATCAAACGGCCCCATCCAACAGAACCTTCTGAGGCCAGGAGCTTGTGCAGGTTGCCTTGCTCACCGGACAAGGCGCGTGTGCCTGCGGGGCGAATCGTCGTCGGTGAATTGCAAATCGTCAGGCTCTTGAGTCGCTCCGGCCAACGCGTGGCAAACAGTACACCGAGGATGCCGCCAATGGACTCGCCCACATAGTGTACCTGCTGGAGACCGAGCGCGTCCATGAAGTCGCGCATGTCCGTGACCAACTCGTCCAGAGACCAGCGATGGTCCGGACCAGGGTCAGCAGACTGGCCGTGGCCACGCATATCGCGGCGGAGCACCCGATAGTGGCGAGCCAGGGAAGGAACCCAATGGTACCAGAACCTGGTACTCCGACCGACCCCGTGTTGGAGCCACACCGTCTCCTTCTCCGTAATCCAGGGATCGGTGAAGTCATCGACCTCATAATACATCTCACACTGATTGGCAGAGACGGTTGGCATGTTGTCCTCACCTCCTTTTCGCCATCTACGGACGCTGTCTGGCCTCGCTTGGGCGCTCTAGTCGAGCTGTCCACAATCGGCAATGACAATCCGCTGTCTGGGTTGTCCGCTCTGACTGCCCTGGGCCTCCATGGCGCGGACCACGTCCATGCCTTCGACCACACTGCCGAACACCACGTGTTTGCCGTCCAGCCAGGGGGTCTGGGTGGTGGTAATAAAGAATTGGGAGCCGTTCGTCCCAGGACCGGCGTTGGCCATGCTCAGCAAACCGGGGTCGGTATGCTTGAGTTGAAAATTCTCGTCGGCAAACTTGGAGCCGTAGATGGACTCTCCCCCGGTGCCGTTGCCATTGGTAAAATCTCCCCCCTGGCACATGAAGTCGGGAATGACGCGGTGAAACGTCGAACCCTTGTAGTGTAGGGGTTTGCCGGACTGGCCGCTCCCTTTCTCGCCGGTACATAACGCCCGAAAATTTTCTGCGGTTTCAGGAACTACGTCGGTCCGGAGTTCAAAAACGATCCGTCCGGCTGCATCATCTCCGATTGTGATATCAAAAAATACCCGCGGGTTGGTGTGTTCGCTCATCTTCCTCTCTCTTCCTCAGATATATGGATTCTCGCCCTGGCGAGTGCCGTCCTGCGCAGCCTATAGAATTTACTCAGGTGAGACTAGGCGTCTGCAGGCGGCGTGCTTAGCGAAACTGAACCGATACGGTTCCGACGCCGGAAAAATCCGCGCTATAGCTCCCCGGTTGCGTGACAGGGTGATGACAGAACGAGCCGGTAATGACGGGTTGACCCGGCTCCAGGCCCAAACCGAATGGATGCAGGCGGTGGCACAGGCGTGACAGCGAGAGATAGGGATCATCCATTGTTGTACCTGGCGTCTTGGTCTCGACCACCTGGCCGTCATGCGAAAATGTGACCGTAGTATCGACCAGCCCGTCTCGGACCGGGGCTTCCGGTCCAACGACGATCCCCCACTGGGCTAAGCCGTCGGCCACCAAGGGGAGGGAGCCCTGACCTGGTTGGACGCGAACTTCGTTGATCTCAAATGCCGGAGCAACGGCTCGAACCGCGGCCTTGGCCTGCTCGCGGTCGACGTTCCGGCCACGCAAGGCTGAGTCGACGATCAGGCAGAGTTCGGGCTCAATATGACAACGCATAATCGAAGCAACGGGAAGGGTCGCTCCGGACGAAAAGACCCGACTCCGGAGGACATAGCCAAACGGCCGCACATCTTTTCCCATACGATCACGGGCTTTCCCCGACGTCAGCCCGACCTTCCAGCCGCCAAGACGTTCTCCCGCCGCCTCAAAGCGCCGGAGAACGCGGAGTTGGACGGCGAGCGCCTCGTCCAAATCCGAAGGGATGGGATCAATGTAGGCGGGTCGGGTTCCGTTTCGGCGGGCGTGGTAGAGGTTATCGATGAGTGCCTCTTGTGTTGCGGTCATACTGCCTCCTGTGTGAGCCATGAGAGGTTGGGCTTTACTGCACTAGGTATCAGCTCTGCAAGCTTGTGTCCCCGCCGGGCGCGTGGCAAGATGCTGCTGCCTGGCACAAGCCAAACGGCAGCCTGAAGAAGGAGGGAGCCATGTCTGATCTGTCGCAGCTTGCCTATGCGACGACCGCAGAAGTCGCCGCCATGATCCAAAAGAAGGAGGTTTCAAGCCGTGAAGCCGTTGACTATTTTCTTGCTCGGGTCGAAGCGCTTGATAAGACCATTAACAGCGTCGTGACGATCGACGCGGAACGGGCGCGAGCAGAGGCCGATGCCGCAGATACGGAGTTGGCCGGAGGAACCTCCCGAGGGCCGCTGCACGGCGTGCCGATGACGATCAAGGATTCGTATCAAACCAAAGGCATGCGGACGACGTCGGGCGCGCCGGAACTCACGGATTTCATTCCGGAGGAGGACGCCTGGCCAGTGGCCCGACTGCGCGAAGCCGGGGCTATTATCTACGGTAAGACCAATCTGCCGATCTACGCCGGTGACTTGCAGAGCTATAACGAGATTTTTGGTACGACCAATAATCCGCACGATACCACGCGCACGCCGGGCGGTTCGTCCGGTGGCTCAGGTGCCGCGTTGGCCTGTGGCTTCACGCCGTTGGAACTGGGTAGTGATATTGGTGGTTCGATTCGTCTGCCGTCCCATATGTCCGGCGTGACCGGCCACAAGCCGAGCTATGGCATTGTGCCCGCCCACGGGCAGATTCCGGGCCCGCCGGGAACCCTGACAATGGCCGACCTGGCGGTCGCCGGGCCCATGGCCCGGAGCGTCGAAGACCTGGAATTAGGGCTGGATATCATGGCCGGCCCCAATCGCTGGGAGCAACCGGCGTGGCGCTTGGAACTGCCGGCTCCGCGCAAACACGCGCTCAAGGACTACCGCATTGCAACTTGGCTGGACGATCCTCGTTGTCCGGTCGAGCCGGAAGCGCGAACCCTGCTGGAAAACGCCGCCAGTGCACTAGCACGTGCTGGCGCGACGGTGAGCGCCGACGCGCGGCCCGAATTCAGCCTGGAAAAAATCGCGGCGACCTTTATGGCCCTGTTGCAGTCTGCGCTGTCCGGCGGTGTCTCGCGAGACAAAATCGAAGAGTACGCGCAGTCGAGCGGCAACACCTCGACGGACCAGACCCGGCGGCTGTTTGCCATGCGGCATCGCGAATGGCTGAGCTATAACGAACGCCGGATGCAGATGCGCAAACGCTGGGAAGAGTTCTTCCAGGACTGGGACGTGATGCTGCTGCCGGTCATGCCGTGTCCTGCCATCACGCACGATCACTCTGAGCCCCAAGCCGGACGGACGGCCCTGGTTGGCGGGCAGCAACGACCGTATTGGGATTTGGTAACGTGGATGGCGCCGGCCGGAGCCTGTCTGCTACCGGCTACAGTGATTCCAGTGGGACAGCTCGATAATGGATTGCCGATTGGGGTCCAGATCGTTGGCCCTTATCTTGAAGACCGGACAGCCCTGCACGTGGCGAAACATCTGTTTGAAATGATGGGCGGGTGTCCGCGCCCGGCCGGTTTCTAAAGCAGACGGAGAAAGGAAGACGTATGTCACAACTGGATGGAAAAGTCGCCCTGGTGACGGGCGGAGCACGAGGGATTGGGCGGGGCATCGCCCTGGCGCTGGCCAACGCCGGAGCCGATGTAGCCGTATCGGACATTGAAACCATGGCGAGTACGGCTCAGCAGTATGGCGCGACCGCGGTCGGGGGGTTTACACAGGCGCAGAAAACTGCGGAAGAGATCATTGCGCTCGGGCGGCGGTCACTGGCGATTCAGGCCGACGTGACTCAAAAGAGCGATACCCTGCGTATGGTCGAGGAGACTACCGGCGCGTTGGGCGGTCTCGACATCATGGTCTGTAACGCGGGCGTGGTGAATATGGCGAAAGTCGAAGAGATGTCCGAAGATGCCTGGGACCTGACCTTTGCGGTCAACACCAAAGGGGTCTTTCTCTCCTGTCAGGCCGCGATTCCCGCCCTCAAAAACCGGGGTGGGGGTCTGATTATCAATATCGCCTCCATCGCGGGCAAGAGCGGTTTTGGCGGTCTGGCGCACTACTGCGCCTCAAAATTCGCGGTTGTGGGCTTTACCAATTCCCTGGCCAAAGAGCTGGCCCAGGCCCATGTCCGCGTCAACGCCATTTGCCCGGGCATTTTGCGCACCCAGATGTGGGAATACCTGGCCGAGTCGCTCAAGCAGCCGGACGAATCCAAGGAGGACTCCTGGCAACGCTGGGTCAAGAACGTGATCCCCCAGGGCCGGCCCCAAACGCCGGACGATATCGGACAACTGGCCGTCTACCTGGCCGGAGCCGAAAACGTGACCGGACAGGCCATCAACGTCGATGGTGGCATCGAACTGCACTAGAGAGGGGACTCGCTCATGGAATACCGTCCTTTTGGACAAACCGGTATCGAAGTGTCTGCCATTGGCGTCGGCTGTTGGGAGATTGGCGGCGGCTATGGGTCAATTGAAGAACAAGAATTTAGTGCCGCGGTCCATACCGCTTTGGACCTGGGCATTACGTGTTTTGATACCGCCGAAGCCTATGGGTTTGGGGCCTCGGAGCGTTCGTTGGCCAAGGCGCTCGGCGACCGTCGGAAAGACGCGGTTGTCGTGACCAAGTTTGGCATCGGCTACAAAGAAGCGCCGAATTATCGAGACAGCAGCCGCGAGCGGGTCATGGTCTCGATCGAGAAAAGCCTGAAGAATCTGAACACCGACTACGTGGACGTGTATATGGTCCACTGGCCGGACCTGAACACGCCTTTCGAAGAGACCATGCGGGCCCTGGACGACATTGTGCAGCAGGGCAAGGCGCGGGCCATCGGCATCTCGAACTTCCGGCGCGAGCAGATTGAAACCAGCATGGCAACCCGCCGAGTGGATATCGCCCAATACTGCTGGAATATGTTCGATCGCCGTATGGACCAGGAGATCCTGCCCTACTGTCGTGAACACAGCATGGGTGTCATGGCCTATGGCTCGCTCGCCTACGGTCTGCTGAGCGGAACCTTTCATGCGGATATGAGCTTTGACGAAGGGGACTGGCGGGCGCGTCAGGGCCGCATGGGTGGCATCAATCTGTTCCAGACCATGTTCGGCCCGGATCACTTTCCCAACAACATCAAAGCCGTGGAAGAGTTGAAGGGTTTGGCCGCCGGTTATAACAAAAGCCTGCCGCAGTTTGCGCTGCGCTGGACGCTCTCGCACCCGGTGGTGAGTACGGCCTTGGTTGGCTGTCGCAAAGCGGCCGAGGTAGAAGATAATGTCGGTGCCCTGGGATGGGATATCAGGCAAGAGGACTTTGCCGAAATCGACGCGATCTTTGAACGGAATGGTGTGGTGACCTGCCCGGATGTATGGTTGGAGCGGGAATAGGGAGGGCTTGCTGGAACAGGACGGCGAGGAACGTTGCCTGCGCCTGCAGTCCCTACAGGCTATCCTCGCCACCATGAAGACCGCAGGCCGTTCCCGGTTGTTCGTTGCCGCACGCCCAGAATGACCGCTAACTCCTGCCACACCTGCGACTCCACTTGCTTGAAGAAATCACTCCCCTCGAAATCCCCCTCCAGCACGGTGATTGTGGCGTGAGCAAAAAGCTTCTGCACCCAGGCATCAAACGGGACAGGGGGGAGAAACGAAAAGGCTTTAAGCTTATCCGCCGCGTCCAGCATACTGGAGTTTACCTTGTTGGCCAGAAAATAACTGTGGGATTTCCGTTGGAGTCGTTTGTTGAGTGCTGAGATTTCCATGAGGGCATTGAGCGCAGTTCGCCAGCTGATATCGTCCTCTTCCAACACGATGAGGTTCATATCGCTCAGAGTTGTGGCCGCCAAACTCAGACTCCCGAGCCCGGCCTGCGTGTCAAAAATGACATAATCGACGGGTAATGACGACGTTGCAAACTCGTAGAACGTGCCAAGTTTGTCGATCGTTTCGTTGAGCTCTAAGTGGTGTAACGGCGTCCAGTCGGGCCGCTCGCTTTCGGTAGAAGAGGGTATGATAAAAAGCCCGTCCAACCGTTCATAGGTCGAGGGGCCAGCCGTTGCCTGAGCTGTTGTCTCATGGTTTTCCTCGGCATTGCTGTTGTTTTGGGCGAGCCCTTTGTGGAGTCCATGCAGGAGCGCTGGTTGATCCCCATCTTCCAAGTAAAAATAATCGGTTAAGGAGAACGGAAGCTGATCAAGTTCATACTTGTTTTGAAAAGCCAGGAGGGTCAGGCCGCGGACGGACAAGTCCAAATCAACGAGGAGCACATTACATTTCTCTTGCCGCTGGATAATTCTGCCTAAGCTGGTTGCCAGCAAGGTCTTTCCGACGCCACCTTTTCCGCTACACAGGGTAATTGTTCGCACGCTGGTATCCTCCGGCTAGCGTGATCTTCGTGTCATGTCGCCTACCATATCGGATGTTCAGGTATTGTCGAGGCGCTACGACCACCTTTCCAGCGTGTTGTACTCTTTTCCTCGGGCAGGTATCAAGTGCCGGGAAGAGGAATGAAACCTGAGGGAAGACGAAAGCCCAGGGAAAAAGGGAGAGGAGAAAAGAATGGGAAGGTTGCAGGAAAAAGTTGCAGTGATTACCGGCGCCAGCTCCGGTATCGGTCGGGCTATTGCCATAGGCTTCGCCAGCGAAGGGGCTCGCATCGTCTGCTCGGACATCCGGTCTGATGCCCGGCCCGAGGGCTACGATGCTGACACTCAGCGAGCGACTGCTGAGGTGATTGAGGCCCAGGGGGGTCAGGCCTGTTTTGTGCAAGCGGATGTGACCAAAGGCCCGGAGGTCGAAGCCGTTATTCGACAAGCGGTTGCGCGCTTTGGCCGGCTTGACATCATGGTCAACAATGCCGGCGTGTTCACACGTTTAGCTCCCATCCATGAAAAGACCGAAGAAGAGTACGATTTTACCATGGGGGTGAATGCCAAGGGCGTATGGAATGGCTGCCAGCAAGCCATTCGCCAGTTTCTGAAGCAGGGCGACGGAGGAAAGATCGTGAATATCGTCTCGATTGCCGGGGTGATAGGCTTACCCGAGGAGCCGGCCTACTGCGCCTCCAAGGCGGCCGCGGCGAATCTCACCCGTCAGCTTGCGGTGGACTACGGTCCGCATGGGATAAATGTCAACGCTATCTGCCCCAACTTCTTGACGACCGCCATGACCCGCCCGTTTCACGAAAATCAAGACATTAAGTCTACAGTCGAAGCACTTACTCCGCTCGGTCGCTGGGGGAAGATTCCCGATATGGTCGGCCCGGTTATTTTCCTGGCCTCGTCAGAGGCGGATTATGTAACGGGCAGTTTGTTGATGGTGGATGGCGGCTTTACCGCAAAGTAAAGAAGAGGATGATTCTTTTCAGAAGGAGCATATATGGCAGGACGCCTTGAGGGTGAGGTGGCAATTATTACCGGTGCCGCACGTGGCCAAGGTGAGGCCGAGGCGCGGATGTTTGCCCGTGAAGGGGCACAAGTCGTGCTGACGGATATTCTGGACGAGCGCGGCGAGACAGTGGCCCAGGAGATTGGCACGGCCGCTCGTTATTTTCACCTCGATGTGTCGCAAGAAGACCAATGGCAGAAAGTGGTCCAGGACACCGTCGCAACTTTTGGGACGCTAACGGTCTTGGTCAATAATGCCGGTATCGGGCTGAGAGAAGACTATGGTGTGGAGCAAACGCCGCTGGACGTGTGGAATAAAGTGCTGGCGGTGAATTTGACTGGAGCTTTCTTGGGCATGAAATACTCTGTGCCCGAGATGCGGAAGGCTGGCCACGGTTCCATCATCAATATCTCGTCAATTGCGGGGATTGTCGGTGGTGGCGGGTTGCCCGCCTATCATGCCAGTAAAGGGGGCTTGCGCTTGCTGACCAAGACCGCGGCGATCCAGTATGCCAAGGAGAAGATTCGGGTGAACTCGGTTCATCCGGGCGGAGTAGACACCGCGATTCTTGACCCGTTCGGCGAGAAGTGGAAACAACGTGCCGCCAAGTGGCACCCGGTTGGCCGCATGGCCGAGTCAGACGAGATTGCGTACGGCGTGGTCTATCTGGCGTCTAAAGAAGCGACATTTGTGACCGGCACAGAACTGATCATCGATGGTGGTGTGACTGCCCAATAGTCCTTCTCCGTATGCATCCGGCCCGAGATCGCTAGGCCGTTACGGGGCGCAAGGGAAGAAGAATGCATCTTGAGAACCTCTTGATAGGACATCAGAGTCTGGCGGGAAACACGGGTATCTCCGTACTTCTTTTTACGCAGCGGGTGGTCTGCGCGTATCATCTGTGTGGTTCGGCCCCAGGCACGCGTGATGTTGTCCCGCTCAATCTGGGCAACTCGGTTGAGGAGATTGATGCGCTGGTGTTTACCGGCGGGAGCGCGTATGGGCTTGGGGCGTCCACTGGCGTCATGGAATATCAGCAGGAACAGGGCCGGGGGCTGGCAACACCGGGTCGGATTGTGCCGATTGTTCCCACCGCGTGTATTTTTGATCTCGCCTATGGCGAACCGGTCTATCCGGCGGCCCAGGATGCCTATGCTGCCTGCAAAGCCGCCACCAATAGCGAGTATACACGCGGGAGAGTCGGCGTCGGGCGCGGCGCGACCGTGGGCAAGGGGCTGGAGAACGGTCGCCCCATGACCGGCGGGTTCGGCGTCGGGCATATACAAGCGGGCGAACTTAAGGTGTTGGCCTGTGCGGCGGTGAATGCCTTTGGTGATGTCAGAGAAAACGAGAAAATCATCGCTGGCGCGGTTGATACCCACGGGCAGTTTCTCAACACCGAGCAGCATCTGCTGCGTGGCAGTGCCGAAGCCAGAACCTCACTCCCCCAAAACACCACCCTGGTCGCCGTCGTGACCAATGCGACCCTGAGCCAGGAGGCACTCTTTATCGTGGCAAAAATGGCTACCGCCGGGTTCGCCCGAGCGCTCTCACCCGCCTTCAGCCCGTGGGACGGTGATCTGGTGTTCAGCGTGTCGGCCGGACAGGTGCGGAGTGAGGTCACGCTGGTCGGGACGATAGCCGCCGAAGTCACCCGCCTGGCCATTCTTGACGCCGTGCGGGAATCGCGCGTGATCGGCTGAGAGGCAGAGGGAGAGTCATGCTCAAACTGCACGACTATTTGTCTTCCGGAAACGGTTACAAAGTCCGATTATTGCTCACTCAGCTGGGGATTCCCTTTGAACGCATTGAGCACGACATCCTCCAGGGTGAGACCCGCACGCCGGACTTTCTGCAGATCAACCCCAACGGTCGTATCCCCGTCCTGGAGTTGGAGGACGGCACCTGTCTGTCCGAGTCCAACGCGATTCTCTTCTATTTAGCTGAGAGCACCGCTTTCCTGCCCGACCACCACTTGGCTCGGGCACAGATTCTCCAGTGGATGTTTTTTGAGCAGTACAGCCATGAGCCCAATATTGCCACGTCGCGCTTCTGGCTGATGCACGCTGAGCTGACAGACGAACGGCGCGCCGGGCTGGAATATAAACGTCTCCTCGGCTATGCCGCGCTTGAGGTCATGGAGCAGCACCTGGCAAAACGGACTTTTTTTGTGAGCGAGTGCTATACGATTGCGGATATTGCCTTATACGCCTACACCCATGTCGCCCATGAGGGTGGCTTTGAGTTGGATCGTTTTGAGGCGATTCGGATATGGCTTGACCGCATCCGGGTACAACCCGGCCATATCTCCATTCTACAAACCTGAGACCCATGCCCCCACGGTCTCAGCCAACTCGTTTTGCACGTCCTCATCGGTTCGTCCCGAGCGTTTGGGAACGTGAAAGGAGTGGTCGCCGCCCTCAACACTATGGAGGGTCGCGCGCTTGCCCAGGCGGCGACATAACGGCCTGATGAGATCGAGTTCGGCCAGCCTGTCCCGCGTTCCTTGTAAGAAGAGCATGGGGACGTTCACCTCGGCTAAATGCGCGCCCCGCTCGCTCGACGGTTTCCCGGCCGCGTGTAAGGGAAAGCCGAAAAAGATCAGCCCTTGGACGTCCGGCAGGCGGCCTTCGGCTGCAACCAGCGAGGTCAGCCGGCCTCCCATGGATTTCCCGCCGGCCAGCAGCGGCAACCCCCGGGCAACTTTTTTTGCGGCGGCAACCGCAGAGACGATGGTTGCGCGTAATACCGTTTGAGAGTCCGGACTTTTCTTTCCTTTTTCCATATACGGAAACTGATAGCGGAACGTCGCCATTTTCTGGGCGGCAAGCTGTTCTGCCACGGCCTGCATAAAGGGATGCCGCATCCCGGCTCCGGCCCCATGACCCAGCACGAGCAGGGCACGGGCGGATGCGGGTCGGAGGAGCAGCGCAGAGACGGCCCCGGCCTGTTCCGTTGGCGCAAATTGCAGCGCTCGAAGCGAAGTCGCCATGCGCGCCTAGGCCTTTTTCTGCTGCTCCGCTTTTTGGATTTTGGCCCAGGTGTCACGCAAGGTCACGGTTCGGTTAAAGACCGGGCGGCCCGGAGACGAGTCGGTCGTGTCTACGCAGAAATAGCCCTGCCGTTCAAACTGAAAGCGGCTGCCGGCTTCGGCCTGGGCCAGACTCGGCTCGACTGTGCAGTCGGTCAGGACTTCGAGCGAGTGTGGATTCAGATAATCGGTGAACGCCGCTCCGTCTTCCACATTATCCGGGTCGGGCTTGGTGAAGAAATGATCGTACAGCCGGACCTCGGCGTTGACGGCGTGCTCGGCTGACACCCAGTGAATGGTAGCTTTGACCTTGCGACCGGCGGCCGGCCCGCCGCTACGCGTCTCAGGATCATAGGTACAGTGGATTTCCGTAATTTCTCCGGTGTCATCTTTGACAACACGGGCGCATTTGACGATATAGGCGTAGCGTAAGCGTACTTCCCGGCCGGGCGCGAGACGAAAAAATTTGCGCGGCGGCTCTTCACGAAAGTCCTCACGCTCAACATAGATCACTCGCGAGAAGGGGACCTGCCGCGTGCCGGCGCCGGCATCTTCCGGGTTATTGATCGCGTCGAGGTATTCAACCTGATCTTGGGGATAATTGTCTATGACAACTCGCAGGGGACGGAGGACCGCCATGACCCGTGGGGCGGTTCGATTCAGCTCTTCGCGAATGCAGTGTTCGAGCATGGCATAGTCAACCGTGCTGTTCCGTTTGGCCAGGCCGATGCGTTCGCAGAAGGTCCGAATCGACTGTGGCGTGTAACCCCGGCGGCGGAGTCCGGCCAGGGTCGGCATGCGCGGGTCGTCCCAGCCGCTCACGTATTGATCCGTCACCAGAGCCAGGAGCTTGCGTTTGCTCATGACCGTATAGGTCAGGTTCAAACGGGCGAATTCGATCTGCTGGGGATGGCTCGGCACGGGCAGGACGTCCAACGCCCAGTCGTACAGGGGACGATGATCCTCGAACTCCAGGGTGCACAGCGAATGGGTGATGCCTTCGAGCGCGTCACTCAGGCAGTGGGTGAAGTCATACATGGGATAGATGCACCAGCTCTCTCCCGTGCGGTGGTGCGTAGCCTTCAGAATCCGGTACAGCGTGGGGTCGCGCATATTGATGTTGGGCGAGGCCATATCGATCCTGGCCCGCAGGACGTGGGCGCCCTCCGGAAACTCGCCGGCCCGCATGCGGGCGAACAGGTCGAGATTTTCCTCAACCGAGCGCTGCCGATAGGGGCTGTCTCGACCCGGCTCGGTCAGGGTGCCACGATAGGCGCGTATTTCGTCAGGACTCAGGCTGCACACATAGGCGTGCCCGTCTTTGATGAGTTGGACCGCATAGTCATACAACTGCTCGAAATAGTCCGAGGCGTAGTATTCCCGGTCGTCCCAGTCAAAGCCGAGCCATTTGACATCCCGCTTAATGGATTCGACGTAATCGATGTTTTCTTTGGTCGGGTTGGTGTCGTCGAAGCGGAGGTTGCACGTCCCGCCATATTCCAGCGCCACCCCAAAGTTCAGGCAGATGGATTTGGCATGTCCGATATGGAGATGGCCGTTCGGTTCGGGCGGAAAGCGGGTGGCGACTCGGCCGTTATGTTTATTGGTCTTCAGGTCGGCGGCGATAATCGTCCGAATAAAGTCCGTGGATTGGGGGGTGTCGGTCGTTGCCATTGGGCAGCATCCTTACGGTAGCGATCCCTTACTGTCGCGGGCTATTCCTGAAGCGCTAAAACCAAACGTAATCCCGCATTCATCTCTTGCAATTGTCTGTCTGTCAACTCGCCAATCTTTTCTGTGAGAAAAGCCTTATCCACGGTGATGAGTTGCGAAACGTTCAAGACGGAGTCTCGCTTCAGACCGGTATGTTTTGCCGAGATCTGCATATTACCCGGCGCGGAAGCGAGCCGAAGATTTGAGGTTATGACAGCCGCAAGAATAGTCCGAATACGACTCCGATTAAAATCATTTGACTGGATAATAACAAGTGGACGACGGTAGCCGGGTTCGGACCCACTTGGCTCAGACAATGAGGCCCACCATATTTCTCCGCGACGTACTACCATTCTTCTTGAGGGAGAGATCGTAGCTGTAAGGCGTGAATCACCGGGTCAATAGGAGCGGATATCGAAGACTCCTCCATTGCATAGACTTCGTCGAGGCGTTGCGTAACACCGTCCCCTTGATGCGCTTTCAGGTAGGTCGCAATCGCCCTCGTATATAATTCACTCCGAGAAACTCCGTTTCGTTGCGCGAGTTGCTCGGCGGCATGGAAGATGGGAGCTGGAATCGAGATAGCTGTTTTCATACGGCTCAAGTATAACTTGGGTTATACCTGAGTCAAGAATGATACTCCTCTAATACTCGGGCGATTCGGGCAGACGGAACAGCCGCAGGGCCGTGTCGCGCAAGAATTTCTGCTTGGATTCCGGCCTGAGTTCGAGCGCATCGATCTCCTTGATTGCCCGTTCGGGGTCAATCACCGGCCAGTCCGTCCCGAACAGGACTTTGTCCTTCCCCCAGGTGTTGATGAAATGGACAAAGGACTCGGGCCAATGGCGCGGCGCATAGGCATCCGAGCCGATATAGACATGCTCATGCTTCCAGGCCACCGAGATCATCTCCTCCGTCCAGGGATATCCCAGGTGAATGCCGATGAGCACCAGCTCGGGAAAATCAATGGCGATCTGATCCAGCGTAATCGGCCGGCCGACACTCGGCAGAATCCGCTCACGCTGATAGCGCAGGCAGTGGCCGACCTGCATCATCAGCGGAATCTCCAATTCGCAGCATTTGGCATAAATGGGATAATAGCGGGCGTGGTCGGGCGGCAGGCCAAACCAGTGCGGGTAGAGATGGGCACCGACAAATCCGTACTCTTTGACCGCGTATTCCAGGTCGCGCAGACCCTGCATTCCCCGGGTGGGATCAACCCCGGCCAGCCCGGAAAAACGGTCCGGATAGCGCTGACAGATGTCCGCCACCCGGTCGTACGGAATCTCGAATGAGCCTTTGATGCGCAGGTCGCCGGCACGAACCGCAACCAGTAGGGAGCGCTGAATCCGGGCGCGGTCCATTTTCTCCAGATAGGTTTCCAGCGGTACGCCGGGCCGTAACTCGGCTGGAAACCGGACCTGGTCGAGAAAATACTCATCCACCCCGGTCTGGCCCTGCTGGACCTCTTGTGGGGTGAAGAGATTACAGACGATATCGATAGCACCATCCATGCGCTTGCCTTTCTGTGGTAGGGGTCTCTGCCTCCACGATGACGTGCCGTGTCCTTTGCGTCAATGGTAGGGATATGATGTGTGTGACCCAGACGGTGCAGCATGAGGAGGACCAGTATGAAATTCGGCATTCACTATTCCATTGGCGTCAACGCCGATCCCCAGGCGGACGATTATATCCGGGTCGCCCAAAAGGCGGAGGAGCTTGGCTACCATTCGCTCTGGCTGGGAGACCATATTGTGATTCCAGAAAAAATTGAGGCGGCCTATCCCTATTCGGCGGACGGAGCGGCCGGCTTTCCACGCCGGGCTCCGTTCCCAGACCCCTTTGTCCTGCTCGGAGGTCTGGCCCTGGCAACCTCGCGGATTCTGCTGGGGACGAGCGTCATCGTCATCCCCTATCGCAACCCGCTGGCGGTTGCCAAGGCGGTCACCACCGTCGATCTGTTATCTCACGGACGGTTCCAATTTGGGGTAGGGGTCGGCTGGCTCAAAGAAGAGTTCGACGCCTTAGGGGAAGACTTCACTCGGCGGGCACGACAAACCCGAGAATATCTGCACATAATGAAAGCGGTCTGGCGGGCCGAGCCCGCGAGTTTCTCCGGCGAGTTCCTCACATTTTCAGACATTCACAACGTTCCTCTGCCGGTTCAGAAGCCACATCCGCCCATTATTTTCGGCGGGGAGAGTCTGCCGGCCCTCAAGCGGGTGGCCGACTTGGGAGACGGGTGGCAGCCGGGCACGGCCTCCCTCAAAGTGCTGTCAAAAAGCGTTCCTCAATTACAAGCTCTCATGACTGAACGCGGGCGGGACTATGCCGACCTCTCCGTCTCGGCCCTGAGCGCCGCCGGACCCTTACTCCGCAAGCCAGAGGTCATTCCCCAGCTCGGCGAGTTGGGGGTGCAGGAGTTGATCCTGTTTATGACGGCGGCGGATACGCAAAAGACTCTTGCGGTTATTGAAGAGTTTGCGGAAAAAATGATGGATTAACGGATCACTCTGTCTCTAATTCAACTCGGCTTCCTGCAAGCGATTCATATACGCACGTCTCCAACACCGCTTCGTCCTGATACAATGAACGCTCGCGCGCAACGGCAAGAATCTCAGTCTGGTCATCTACTATTTTTCCCTGTGCGCTATACATTGCGGCAAGGTGGCTCTGAGCGCCGAATGCCGTACGTTCGAGCCGGGCCTGTTCTCCAGTTGGCAGTTGTATGGCCAACGCGGAAACTCTCTGTGCTGTCACGTCATCCTGAAGAGCAAAGATATCCCCGAGGTCCCGGCCGTATCGTTCGGCCCAGACATGATAGCCTGTTGTGGCATCAATAAGCTGCGCGGTAACGCGCAGCTGCTTGCCAGCTTTACGGACACTGCCTTCGAGCAGATAGCGGACGCCTCAATCACGACGGACATTTTCCGGCCTGTAACTTGGAAGATTAGACGTAGCCAGGCCCCTCAATCACGGGGTGTACACTCAGGAAATCTTCGTCCACTTCTACTCCTATTCCCGGCTTTTCAAGGGGGAGAACACAGCCCTTGGCATCAAGCCTATACGGTGTAGAGACGAGTTCGTCACGAAATAAATTGTTCTGAGAAACATCCGCTTCGAAATATCCAGCGTTGTTAATAGCAGCGAGAAAATGGATAGTGGCAGCCATGTTAATCCCGGTCATCGATGTATGTGGGTGGATCGGAAGCTTCCATGCTGAAGCTAACGCAGCGATGCGCAGAGCCTCAGTCACACCACCTGTCTTTGACAAGTCCGGCTGTAGAATACGAATAGCGCCATCCTCGATAAGCCGCACAAACTCAAACCGAGTGTAATGATTCTCCCCCGCGGCAAGCGGTATATGGCCAAAAGTCGCCGCGGTGGCATAGCTCCGGTAGTCGTGGGCCGCAAAGGGTTCTTCCAACCACCCGACCGCGAGTTCGTCGAACCGCGACATGACCTGACGGACATCTTCAAGGCAATAGCCGGTATTTGCATCAACCAATAGGGTGAGGTCAGGGCCAAACGCGGCACGGACAGCTTGGACCCGTTCGAGGTCACGCTGTGGAGTATCTCCGACGCGGAGTTTCACGGCGCTATAGCCCAACTCCGTCAGGGCACGCACCTCTTCCACCAGATGTTCCGGCGCTTGATAGCCCAAGGACACCCCCCCTGCATACGCAGGAATTGGCTGGGCCGAGCCGCCGAGGAGTTTGTACAAGGGCCAGCCTGAGGCCTTCCCGCGAATGTCCCACAACGCCATATCAATGCCGCTCAGGGCTATGGCAGCCCCAGCGCCCAAGCCGTGACTCTGGAGTTGCATGGTATAGACACGTTCCCACACTCCTGTGGTGTCGAATGCATTCATGCCCAGCACGAGTTGGCGTAAGGTCGTATTCACGACATGCGCGACCGTGCCGGGGGCCCGCGCGTGGTGAGACTCACCATAGCCAATCAGTCCATTTTCGGTGTGGACCTTGACCACAACAGCGTCGCGTTTGACAGCGCGGCCAATACCAAGCTGAACGGTCGCATTCTGGGGTAGAGGAAAAGAGGTCGGGTAGGCTACGATGTCTACAATGCGTTCCATGCTGCGCTCCATAGGGCCCTTGTCACGAAAAGATGGGTGATTATAGGGGCACAAAGAAAACTGACACAAGGCCGAGTATCGGCAATGTCCGACTCCTGCCAGGCCCGGGTATAGCCCTCTTTCCCTGGGCGAGGGCTAGGGGGAGGGTAATTCGATGGTGCGTCTATTCTGCTTTAGGGACCCTGCTGCTGACTGTGGGGGCAAGCCCGGCGACCGGCCAGGCAACCAGACTGCCCGGCGACTATTTCCCCCTGTCGGTCGCCAATCGCTGGCAGTACGAGTCGAGCGAGGGCACGCCAACAAGCCCCGTAACCGAGACCTGGGAGGTGGTCAGCCGAAAGGGGGCGGGCTATGTACTGCGCATCCAGCAGAGTCTCCTGGCCAAGGACGCTCCTGCGGAGTTTGTCTCCGCAGCGTCCACCGGGGTCGTGAGGCAGCCGAGCGACACCGCGTCCGAAGACGAGCAGCCGCAGTTCATCCTCAAAACGCCACTCACACCAGGGGCAACCTGGAAAACGTCGGCCGGACGCTACGAAATCACCGGGCTGAATGCGTTGGCTGCGGTGCCGGCGGGCGTGTTTGAAGATTGTATCGAAGTCACCTTTTGGAGCCGCAATGGCCAGGCCAAGGCGGTGACGCTGTACGCTCCTGGTGTTGGCATGGTCCAGCGGGATGAATCCTTTACCATTCTGGGCGGCTTGGGCGGTGAGGCCGGTCCGCGCCAGGGCCGGGTCAGCCTATGGCTAACTGAATGGCACGTGAAGCCGACCCCAACGGACGAATGATTGCATCTTTCCTGCCTAACGCCGGTGTCTGCGTCGATAGATGGAAACCAGCATGCCAAGCAGAAGAATCACACCAGGCTCAGCAACAATGGTGATAAGGAATAACTGCCGCGTCTGTTCCGTGGTGAGCACCAAGGTGGAAATTTTCTGCTGAATTGTAGCATCCCTGGGGCGTTCGGTAATAAACTCCTCGTCCTGCACCAGCCATTGCACCGTGTTGAGAAAGAGGTCTCTATTGCCCAGCAAGGACAGCCTGGCATTGCTGGCAAAATCGCTGTCTCCATACACAACCAGGCGGGCACCGGGTTCCGCTGGTTGGTCTCCGCCAGCGGGTGGCGTGTCCCCGTTCGTTGGCTGGCTTTGGCGTAGCGTTGCCGCCACCGCCAGGGAAATCGGTCCCGGCCGGGCCTTGGTGCCCTCAAAGTCTACCGCGCCTTCGGGTGAGTCGGCTCCGGCACGAAAGCGAGCCCAGGCGCCCGGTCCGGTGCGGCAGAATGGTTCGGCTGAGAGCACGCTGCTCGGCAATGGGTCAGCCGGCTCAACCGAACGGGAGAGCGGGAAAATGGTGCCGACCTGGAAGTCTTTTACGATCTCGACTCCGGTATTATACAGCGACACCAGCGGGCTTAGCGCATCGCCTCCGAAGAGTCTGTTCTGTGGATCATAGACAACATCCTGGTCAAGCTCGACACCGTACTGGGCGAGGAAGGCGGTCAGGTTGGGGGCCGGCATGGGGTCAAGCATGAAGAGGAGGCTCCCGCCCGCCGAGAGATAGCGGCCAAGACGCTCAAGCTCGTCCGGTAAGAAGTCTGTCTGCGGGCCGCTGACTACGACCAGGGCCGCGTCTTCGGGGATGCGCTCGGCCCGAGCCAGGAAGACGGGCCGGATCACAAAGTTCTCGTTGCGTAAGGCTGAAGCGGCCTCGCTATAGCCCAACTGCGGCTGACCGTTCTGTGGGTCTTTTTCGCCGTGGCCACCAACAAAATAGATGGTTTTTTGCTCCTGGCGGAGAAACTGAAACAGGGCCTCGGTGATGGTCTTCTCGCCCGCACCCGGCAGGAGTTTGTGCTGCCCGTCGTATTCGAGGACTGCAGTGCCGTAATGAGTCGCCCCGTACTGCCGGGCAAGCCCGATGTTCCGGTCCCGGTGCAGAATCCGATACTGGAAGTAGGCGTTCTCCGCGGTAAAGCGCTTGAGCACATCCTCATAGCGTTGATAGGCATCCGGAGAGCCGCCAAAAAACAGGGTCAGCAGCGCGTCTTTATCCAGGTCGGCCAGCAGGCCTTTGGTCTGCTTTGAGAGGGATAAGGTCTGCGTGGGGGTGAAGTCCCAGCGCAGATTATTGCGAATAGAGAGCGTTTGGAGACCGACCAGACCGGCCAAAATAAGCAGATCGAGAATCGCCACCGTGACCCACTGCTTTCGGCTTGGCGTGGCCAGAAACGTCCGCACCGAGGAGAATTCACCCTTGCCACGCCAACGCCGCGCGCGCAGCGCCTGCCAGGTCAGTAACAAAAAGAATGAGAAAAAGAAGAGAAAAAAGGTGATTTCCTGGCTGTCAATCGCGCCTCGGGCGAAATTGTAAAAGCGATCGAAGAGCGAAATTTGCAGCAGAACCTGAAGCCAGGCTTCACTCACGGCCTGCTCGTTCCACGTCAGCGACCAGAACAGGACCAGGACGCCGAGGGTTGCCATGGCCGCAATCGCTTGGCTGTCGGTGAGGGCCGATAAGAGCAGGCCCACGCTGATGAACACCAGGCCAATCAGCAGCAGACCGAGATAGCCGGGTATTAACGCCGGCCAATATACCTCGGGATGCCAGTGCGAGAGGACGAAGGGATACACCAGGGTTAATCCCAGAACGACCAACAGCAGGGTGGCGGCCGCCAAGAATTTGCCCAGTAAGACGCTGCTCTCCGGGATCGGGTAGGTCCATAACAGGTCGAGAGTACCGAGTTTTTTTTCTTCCGCAAACGAGCGCGCGGTGATGGCCGGGACGAGCAGCAGGAGGACATAGCGGAGATCGTGGAAAAAGAATTCCCACAAGCCACGTGCGAGGTTCTGGCCGCCCCACATCATAAAGAAGCTGATGTCGGTGTAAAAAAAGAAACCGCACAAGGCCAGGGCAACCGCCACAATGGCATACGCCAGAAACAGGCCAAAGTAAGATCGGAGTTCTTTAACGAAAATTGCGCGGAGAACCATACGTCGGTCTCATCGATGCCGTTGTTTATGGCTGCGGCTGATCAACCACCCGGTGGAAGATTTCCTCGAGGTCCATCTCTCGGGAGCGGAGTTCAAATAAACGCCAGCCACGTCCGGACACGGCTTCCACAATGCTGGGCCGGACATCTTCGTGCTGAGCGGCGCGCACCGTATAGGAGGTCACACCACCATTCTCCTGGGAGGTCACCCGGACCTCGTGGACACCGGGCAGGCTGTGCAGGAGGGTTTCCACTTCGGCTTGCGGGCCCTCAATATGGGCCACAACCTCACTGGCATCGCGCAGCCGGTGCGTCAGATTGTCTGGGGTATCCAGGGCCAGCAACTGGCCTCTGGCGAGGATCATCACCCGATCACACGTCATACGCACTTCGGGCAAAATATGGGTGGACAACAAGACGGTCCGATTCCCGCGCATGCCGCGGATGAGCTGTCGAAACTCGGCGGCCTGCTCAGGGTCGAGGCCGATGGTCGGCTCGTCAAGAATGAGTACGCTGGGATCGTGCAGCATGGCCTGGGCCAGACCGACACGTTGGCGGTAGCCTTTTGAAAGCGTGCCGATGTAGACGCGGGTCACAGAGCCGAGGTCCAGTTCTTCAATGACCTGGGATACACGAACCCGCCGGGCCGTGCCGCCCAGCCCTTTGAGCTTGCCCACAAAATCGAGATAGGTGGCCACCTCCATCTCCGGGTAGAGTGAGATGTGCTCCGGCATATAGCCGAGTTGACGTCTGACGGCCAGAGATTCGCTGAGCACGCTATGGCCGGCAACGCTGGCCGTGCCCGTGGTCGGAGACAGAATACAGGCCAGAATGCGAATGGTCGTAGACTTGCCCGCTCCGTTCGGACCGAGGAGTCCCACGATCTCTCCGTGGTTAACGGAGAAACTCACATCCGAGATGGCACGAAACGCTCCGTAGAGTTTCGTCAGACCTGAGGCTTCGATCATGATAGTGCGCTCATTTCCAGTAGACGCAGACAGTATCGTGCCCGATGCGACAGAATCAACTCCCTCGTACCCCCACGTCACCCGGAGCGTCCTTCGACTTTGCCGTTGGCTACGCTCTGGACAAACGGGGGCCGTTCACCCTGAGCGTAGCGGAGCGAAGTCGAAGGGCCTAATGCGCACTGTGGCCGCCATCAACCGGAATGACTGCGCCCGTCATAAAGCTGGCCTCATCCGAGGCCAGATAGAGGGCCAGGGAGACCACTTCGTGCGAGTTCCCAAAACGCTTGAGCAGATGCGTGTCCGCAATTTGTTGCCACACCGCCTCTTTGTTGTCCATGTCCTTGATGTATTCGCGCGGCATGGGGGTATCAATTGCGCCCGGACAGATGGCATTGACCCGAATATTATACGCAGCCAGGTCGACCGCCATACAGCGGGTCAGATTCACCAACCCGCCTTTGGCCGCCCCATAGGCCGACATCTGAGGATAGCCAAGAATGCCGCCGGCTGATGAGATGTTAATAATCGAGCCGCGCTGTTGTTTCTCCATATGCGCGACCACTGCCTGGCTCATCAGAAACGGTCCGGTCAGATCGATCCGAATAATCCGTTCCCATTCCTCTAAGGTCGTCTCCTGAAACGGTTTACCCAAAATAACCCCGGCGTTGTTATACAAAACATCGATGCGACCAAAGCTTGCAATAGCTTTTTCGACAACCGCCTCGATCCCGTCCGGGTCCGAAGTGTCAGCCTGGACCCATTCGACCCGGGCTCCGGCTGAAGGAATATGAGTGGCGGTGTGTTGAATCTCTGGCAGGATATCGCTGATCACCAGGGACGCGCCTTCTTGCGCAAAGGTCCGGGCGGCCACCGCACCCTGACCGCGCGCGGCTCCGGTAATGATCGCGACTTTTCCATCTAAACGGCCCATGTGTTCACTCCTTTCCGTTTTTCCTCCTGAGGAGATAGCAGAAACTCACCTTGGGTCCAAATACGGCTTGCTGAGGAGGGGCCGGCTGGCTATGTTGCTCACGACGCGGAGAGACCGTTCTTCATCGGCAAAAGAACAAGCGCGACACGAGAGGATAGTATGGCAAAGACCGATCCGATTACCTTGGCGGTTGTCCAGGGCATGCTTGAATCAACCCAGCGTGAGATGACGCTGACCATCGAGAAAACGTCGCGCTCGTCCGTGTTCAATATTGCGCGCGATTACTCCAACGCCCTGTTTCTCGGCAGCGGCGAGATGATTCTGCAAGGCCAGGACATCCCTATTCACTTAGGCTCGCTGATGCCGGCCCTGCGGACCGTGGCCGCCTATTTTGGTGACGATATCCATCCGGGGGATGTCTTCTACCACAACGATCCGGCCTGGAGCGGCTCCCATATTGTTGACTGCTGCATGTATAAGCCGGTCTTCTACCAGGACGAACTCGTGTTCTGGACGGTCAGCAAAGGCCATGTCACCGACATCGGCGGCCCCGTGCCCGCCGGCTATAACCCTGAAGCCAAAGAGATTTATGCCGAGGGCCTGCGTATCCCACCGCTGAAAATACGGGACCGCGGGGTAGAGCGGCGAGATGTGGTGAATTTTATTCTGACCAATGTCCGCTCCCGCCGGCTCCAAGCCGGCGATATGCGCGCCCAGCTTGCCGCGGTCACGATTGGCGAGCGCCACCTGATCGGTCTGCTTGAGAAATACGGCAAAGATGTGGTCATGGCCTGTATGGCGCAACTGCTCGATCTGGCCGAACACCAGATGCGGGCGTTTATCAGCGCTATTCCTGACGGGACCTATTCCGGTAAATCCGTTCTTGAAGACGCCGGACACGGCTATGGTGATATCGAGATTGCCGCGACCGTCGAGATCGCCGGAGACAGCATGGCCGTCTCGCTGTCGAGTCCGCCCCAGATTCCGTATTTTATCAATTCCTATGCGGCCAACTCGCTGTCCGGGGTCTACCTTGGGGTGATGATGTTCGCCCAACTGCCCCCGCCGTATAACGAGGGCCTGTATCGGCCCATCACGGTTGATGTCGGCCCGGCAGGTACCCTGACCAACGCCCAGGAACCGGCGCCGCACGCCAACTGTACAACCACCCCGTCAGAGTCGATTACGGATGCCGTGCGCATGGCGCTCGAACAAGCCCTGCCCGAAAAGGCGGTGGCCTCCTGGGGACATTCAAACGGGCTGAACATTGCCGGGCAGGATTACCGCTCGGGCGAAGAATACGTTTCCATGATCCTGGCCACCATCATCAGCGGTGGTGGCGCCTCGCATAAGACGGACGGCTGGCCGGCCGTGGGTCCGCAGTGCTGTTTTGGTGCCCTGACGAGTGGCGATGTTGAAATTCTCGAATACCAATATCCGATTATCATTCACCGCTACGGTTTGATGACGGACTCGGGCGGGGCCGGAAAACTGCGCGGCGGCTCTGGTACGCACTGGGAAGTCGAACCGCTCCGCGATCCCATGACGGTTGTCATGTTCGGCGAAGGACGGCGCTATCCGGCTCAGGGCGCGCTCGGTGCGGTCTCGAAGCTGCGCGAGCCCAAGGTGGGACGGGCGCTGTATTACAAGAAAGACGGCCGCGTCGAGGAGATCAAGACCAACCGGATTGCTGAAATCGAGCCGGGCGAACGCTTCGCCAACCAGAACCCCGGTGGTGGCGGCGTGGGCGACCCGCATGAACGCGACCGGGACAAGGTACTCGAAGACGTGCGCAACGGCTTCGTGTCCGTCCAGGCCGCCTGGGAGGAGTACGGCGTCCGGGTCGAGGACGACGCGCAGGGGTCTATGCCTGACGCGGTCAGCGTCCAAGAGAAACTCGCGGCCGGAAAGTAGCCATGTCACGGCACGCTTACCGTCTCGGTATTGATACAGGCGGGACGTTTACCGACTTTATTCTGGCCGCGGCCGGTGAAGGCATCCGTCTCTATAAGACGCCGTCTACCCCGCAGGACCCGCCCAGCGCCGTGCGCGAAGGACTTGAGCAGATCGGAGCCGACCTCGGCTGTAGCGTGGCGGACTTCCTGCAAGCCTGCGACCTGGTCATTCTCGGCACGACCGTCGGAGTTAATGCCCTGCTCGAACACAAGGGTGCCAAGACCGGCCTGTTCTGCACCGCTGGCCATGAAGACTCGCTCGAAATTCGTCTCGGCCACAAGGAAGACGGACACCGCTACGACGCAGACTTTCCCCAAGCCACCATGCTGGTCCCGCGTGCGTTGCGTTTCCCAGTCGAGGAGCGCGTGCTGAGTACGGGGGAGGTGCGTGTCCCGCTCAACGAAGCCGATGTCCGGCGCGGCGTCCGTCGCTTTCGGGAAGAGGGGGTTGAGGCTGTGGCTATCTCTCTGGTCTGGTCGTTCCTGCACCCCGAACACGAACGGCGTATCGCCGAGTTGGTTCGGGCAGAAATGCCCGGGACCTATATAACGCTGTCGGTTGATCTGCTGCCCCAGATCCGTGAGTACACCCGGACCAGCACGACCGTGATGAATGCCTATATCGGTCCGCTCATCCAGCAATATGTCGAGCGTATGGAGGGCCTGCTGCGCGACCTGGGCTACGACAATCCGGTCCGCTATATGCAGAGCAATGGGGGCCTGACCTCCGGTCGTTTTCTGGCCGACAAAGGCATCTACGCCCTGAACTCGGGACCGGCCGCGGGGCCGAACGCCGGCCTGTTCTTTCATGACGGTAAAGAGCACGACGGCGACCGGCCGCGTGATATCATTACCGTAGATATGGGCGGCACCAGCTTTGACATCAGCCTGAGCAAGGACGGCAAGACGAATATCGTCAAGGACGTTGATTTTCTACGCTACCGGATCGGCATCCCCATGCTTCAGGTCGAGACCCTCGGGGCCGGCGGCGGCAGTATTGCCTTCGTGAATCGCATGGGGCTGTTGCAGGTCGGACCAGAGAGCGCCGGCGCGCAGCCAGGACCGGCCACCTACGGCCAGGGCGGACAGCGCCCGACCGTGACCGATGCCCTGGTCGTGCTGGGCTATCTGAACCAGGAAGCACTACTCGGTGGTCGGCTACGGATCGATGCCGAGGCGGCTCGCCGGGTAATTGCAACCGAGATCGCCGGCCCGCTCAAGCTGGATATTGAACGGGCCGCCCAGGGGATCTTCACTTTGGTGAACTCCAATATGGTCAGTGGTATCCGGCGGGTGTCTATCGAACGTGGCTATGATCCGCGTGACTTCATGATGGTCGTTGGCGGTGGGGCCGGTCCGGCCCATGCCGGTCGGCTGGCCAGCGAGCTGGGCATTCCGACCATCCTCATTCCCAAGGTGTCCTCTGCCTTCTGTGCGTTTGGTGAAATCCTGGCCGACATGAAGCACAGCTATCTATCATCCAGCGCAGTCCGTCTGGACGCTATGGACTACGCCCACCTCAACGACACCTTCGCGGCCATGGAAATGCAGGGGAGACACGATCTGGGCAGCGCCGGAGTCGCTGCGGACGTGATAACAATCTCCCGCTCGCTGGACATGCGTTACGTCGATCAGGTCCATGAGTGCCAAGTCGATATCCCGCTGGAAGACCTCTCAGCCAGCAATATAGACGCGATTGCCGAGGCGTTTCACGCGCGCCACGAAGAACTGTTCACCTATTGTGAGCGGGATAATGCGGTCGAGATTATGAATCTGGAGTCCACTGTCGTGGGCAAAGTGGCGCGACCTCAATTGCCGCCACTCGCCAGTGGAACTCCTGACCCCGCCCCCGCCCAGAGCGGTGAACGCCCGGCCTTCTTTGAAGAGAACAATGCCTTTGTGACGACACCGGTCTACGACGGAGCCCAATTGCTCGTGGGCAACGTGGTCGTCGGGCCGGCCATTATTGAGGAAATCACGACCTCAATCGTGGTCTTTCCCGGCTGGCAGGTCCGGCTGGACAACCCCGGAGTGTATGTGATGACGGTGAGAGAATAGTGACCCTGTCGTCTTCTACTGCCCCAACATTCCGGCCTGATCGAAAATCCCTAACTCCAGACGAACCTGTTCAATGCGCGCCTCGCGCTCGCGGCGTGCTTGGAGCGCCTCGTTAATCGTGACTTGGTGAAAGCGGATATGACCGCCGGGCGAGGCCTGGGCAATCAAATCGAGGTCGGCTCTGATAACCGTACCAATAGTGGTATAGCCACCGCCCGTCACCGCGTCGTTCAGGAGGACGATAGCCTCCAGCCCGCCCGGAATCTGGATCGAGCCGATGGGGTAGCCCAGATCGACCACATTGGAGGGATCGGCGCCCGCGCCAAACGGCTGCTCGCCCGCGTTGAACTCGAATGTCGGGCCTTTGAGACGATAGCCGATCCGGTCGGCTTCGGTCGAGACTTCCCAGTCCACCGCCAGAAACTCTCTCAGGCTGTCCGGGGTCACACGATGGCTGCACATCCCCATTACGACGCGTACCTCAAGTTCCTTTTGTGGGACCGGGATCAGCGTCGGATCGAAGCTGCGTCCCAGCATCGCGTCGGGCGCAGTGTGTGGCGTACCGAGTGGGAGAGCGTCGCCGGCTTCGAGCTTGCGTCCGTCCAGGCCGCCAAAGCGGCCCAGCATATACGTCGAGCGGCTGCCGAGTCGCTCGGACACCGTAATCCCGCCGGCCAGACAGATATAGGCCCGCGCCCCGCGGCGCACTCCGCCCAGGCTGACGCGGTCGCCGGGGTGCAGGGTGTGGGCGCGCCACTGTGCCGCGGGCTGATTGTTGATCGTAAAAGCGACGTCCGCTCCGGTTATGGCGATCAAACTCTCACTCGTCACTTCGAACGACGGTCCGGAATAGGTGACTTCCAGCCCGGCGGCGTCCTCTGGGTTGCCGACCAGGAGGTTGCCGATCCGGAACGCGAAATTGTCCAGCGCGCCTGAAGGCGGCATGCCGATATGGTACCAGTGCAAGCGACCCAGGTCTTGGATGGTAGTCAACAGGCCGGGCTCAAGGACGCTAAGCATGGGCAGCTTCTTCTTGCAGGTGTTTGAGGTAGCTCTCTGGATCGCGCATATATTCACCCGGACGAAAATCCTGTTCGATAATGCGGTAGCGATAGCTGCCGGCTTCGACCTGCGCGCGGATATCATTATACTCATCCATATCAATAGGCCGGAATTGCCAGCGATCTCCGGCATTGGCCAGAATATAGCGCCCCTGGAGGTCTGGCAGACGCTCCTCCGGATCATACACGGGCACCGCAGACATGCCGATCATCTGATACCCGCCCGGCCCCTGCACGGGGTAAATGCATAGAAACACGCCGGCATGGGCGACGGCGCGCTCGGGAGTGTCCGTCCGCGGGCGAATGTATTTGGGCGCCTGGATGGCCTGCTCGGGCGGGCACATGCGATAGCACCAGGCCGTACCGGGGACAAAGCCGACCATGGAGATCCAGTACGGCCGGTCGCAGTAGGCGGTAATGAACTCCTCCTTCGAGGAATAGCCGTTGACCCGCATCAGGTATTCGAGGTTGGACACCGACGGGTCCTGATGCCGGTCGGCAAAACGTTTGGCGCACTCCTGGGTCCAGGGATCGTCGAACAGCACCGGGATATCGACCAGCCGGGAGGTCAGCGTCTCCGCAGACTGAATCTCGCGTTCGAGCTCCTTGAGGGTTCGGATCAAGGTGTCGGGATGGGTCTCTTCGGGCCGGAAATGAACCAGATAGGAAGCGTTGGCCGGGCAGACCTCAATGACGCCGGGGAGGTGCCGGCGCTCAATCTCGCGACAGATTGACAGCAGTTTGAAATTAATGGCGAGATCCATTGCCTCGCTGAAGACCACCAGCAGATACTCATCGCCACCGTAGTCATAGCGCGTCTCTGACATGGTTCCACCCTGTTCCACACCTACCGAGTAGAATCACCGAGGAGTTCCACCGGTCAGAAGCTAGGCGCTCGCCCGTTCCTGCAAAGGCAGAATGTCGGCACTCTCGGTATGAATCGCGCTCCGAATGGCTATGCCTTCTCGCTGCAGGGCGGCGTGCAGCCCGTCAAGGACTTCCGGCGCATTGACCACATCTCCGTGGACACACACGCTTTCTCCCTCAACATCGATCACGTCTCCGCTATCTGCAGTTGTCTGTCCGTCAACGGCAAAGCGCAGCACCAGCTCGACGATCTCTTCCACATCTTCGGTGCCATACGAGCGCTTGACGGTAATTGCACCCGTCTCGTCGTAGTTGAGACCCGGATAGAATTCCTTGACCACCCGAAACCCCATCTTTTCCGCGGTAGAGACCAGCGGGAAAGAGGGCAGGGCGGGCAGATAGACGGTGAGGTGTGGATTAACCGCCTGAAAGCCCTCCAGAATGGCGCGAGCATTGTCTTCGGACTGTATCCCCCACGAATAGAACGCGCCGTGTGGCTTGGCGGCCTGCAGCCTGAGGCCGTGCATTTCGCAAAAGGCCTTGAGGGCGCCGGCCTGATAGACGACATAATCGGTCGCCTCTTGATGGGTGATGTTCATCAGCCGCCGGCCAAAGCCCAGCAAATCAGGAAAGCCCGGATGGGCGCCCACGGTGACCCCGTACTGCTTGGCCCATTCCACCGTGCGACTCATCCAGCTCGGGTCGCCGGCATGAAAGCCGCAGGCAATATTAGCGTGGGAGATGCGCTTCATGACCTCTTCCGGTCGGCCAAGCACGAAGTTGCCAAACGATTCGCCCATATCACTATTGAGATCGATCCAATTTCTACGCATGGTGTACCCTTCCTGTACGAGCTAAAAACGTGAAGAATTATCGCTCTCCACCGATGCGCTGTCAATGTTTGGAGGAGACTTTAAGCCGAGCGCCGTCCTTCTTCTGAAAGCAAACGGGGCTACGCGCTTTTCTCGTTGTGGTGAAAAGCCGCGATAGCCTGCACCACCTCTTCTTGCATGGCCGGGGTGAGCTCCGGATAGATGGGCAGAGCCAGGCTGTGCTCTGCGGCGTATTCACTGTGAGGGAACGCGCCACGCTGATAGTGCAAAGAGGTAAAACAGGGCTGGAGATGCAGCGGCGTTGGATAGTAAATGGCCGCGCCGATACCCTGACGCTGGAGCGTTGCCAATAGGGCGTCCCGATGGGTGCTCTGGACAACAAACTGATGGTAGACGTGTCGCCGTTGCGGAGCCTCGACCGGCGGGCTCAGCTCTCCGAGTTCTCGGGAGGCAAACAGCCGACGATACGTGTTGGCATTGCGTTGCCGGGCCGCCGTCCAGGCATCCACATGCCGCAGTTTGACGCGCAGCACCGCAGCTTGGAGGGCGTCCAAGCGGAAGTTCCCTCCCACCCGAGTATGCTCATACCTGGACTGCTCCCCATGACTTCGCAACTGTCTGACCCGTTGCGCAAGCTGTGCGTCATTGGTGGTCACCAGCCCGCCATCACCGTATCCGCCGAGATTTTTAGATGGAAAAAAACTGAAACACCCCAAATGCCCAAGTGCGCCCGCTCGTTTGCCCTTGTACTCCGCGCCTATTGCCTGCGCGGCATCCTCGATCAGAAAAAGATTCCGACGAGCGGCAATCTCAAGAATCGGGTCCATGTCCGCCATCTGGCCAAACAGATGGATCGGGATAATGGCCCGGGTCCGTGGGGTGATGGCGGCTTCGATCCGGGCGGGGTCCAGATTATACGTCGGGGGGTCAATATCAACAAAGACCGGCCGGGCTCCGAGACGAGCAATGCTCCCGACTGAGGCGAAAAAGGTATACGGCGAGGTGATGATCTCATCGTCCGGCCGAATATCAATTGCCATCAGGGCGACCAGCAGGGCATCGGTGCCGGACGAGACCCCGATCCCGTACCGACATCGAGAGTAGGCCGCAATCTCACGCTCAAAGACTGCAACCTCTGGCCCCAAAACGAATTGCTGGGGCTCCAGAACACGATCGATAGCCGCCCGGATTTCCTCCCGGATTGTGGCGTATTGAGCTTTGAGATCGAGCAGGGGAACCGCCATACAACAGCCTTCTTTCCGCTCAGTATGGGTTCCCTGGGGCAGGGTCAAGAGCGCGGGGTTTTAATGGGTAGGAAAGCGGTAGAATCGCAACGTATTTTGCGTGTGACGAGGAGGAATGGTAATCTGAAAAGGACAGACGTTCGAGTGTAAGGAGTTCTCTATGCAGTGCTTGTGGCAGCGCTCTCGCATCATTGTCACCGGACTTCTCCTGTGTGGGCTGGGAGGAGGACTCGCCGGTTGTACGCAGGAATCGCAGAACCGGCTGAGTCGTTCCATCCAGAACTGGACGGGAACCAACGGCGTCTTGGATATCTATGCCGGAGAAAAGCTGGTCCTGCGCTTTATTGAGATCGATAAACTCAGCACCGCGACATCAACCGGTGATGGCAGCACGGCGAGACCCTACCGCTTTGGCTATGGCTATGCTGACAAGAACCTGAATTTCCGGGTCGATGAAGGCGAGAAGAAGGTCTATTTTGAATTGAGCGATTACTCAACCAGCTATGTTTTTTACGAGAACTACACCGAGTAACAAAGCGTGACAGAATTTTTTAATTTCATTCCGCTCAGTTGGGAATTTCGCTGGCGAGACGGGATAGACATCGCCTGTATGGCGTTTGTCGTCTACCAGGCCTATATCCGCTTTCGTGGAACGCAGGCTGCACGGATAGGGGTTGGGCTGGCGGTACTCGGCCTGTTCTATTTCCTCGCCAGCCAGGCCGGGCTCTTTTTAACCACCTGGGTACTGGGCGGTATTTGGGCCGCGGCCTTTATTCTGGTCGTCGTTGTGTTCCAGGCAGAAATTCGTCAGATTCTTGAGCAGGTCAATCCTGTCCTCTCCACCCCAAGGATTTTTCGTCGAACCCCGGCTGAGACCCGGATTGCCGATTTCCTGGTCACCATAGCGGACACGTGTTTTAGCCTGGCGAAAAAGCGCTACGGCGCAATCCTCGTTTTTGAGCGGAACGACCCGGTGGAACCCCTGTTGCGGAGCCAGGGCGTCCTGATTGATGCCGAAGTCAGCGATTTACTCCTGGATAATTTGTTTACGCCCTCCAGCCCGCTGCACGACGGTGCGGTCTATCTTCGGGCCGGACGGGTCTGTCGCGCCGGCTGCATCTTGCCGCTTTCAGAGTCCCGCTCGCTGCCCTATACCTATGGGACTCGTCATCGGGCCGCGTTAGGGATTACGGAGCGTTCTGACGCGCTGGCTGTCGTTGTTTCGGAAGAGCGGGGCGCGGTCTCCGTCGTCGACCGGGGCGGCATGGTGACACTGCCGGGATCGTCCGAGCTGTTGACCTGGCTGAATGTGCGTCTTTCCGGCGCCAAGAAAAGGCGGGCTCACTGGCGGTGGCGTAACATGCTGGAGGCTAATATCCGCCCCAAGCTGGGTGCCCTGGCGGCGGTCTGCATCCTCTGGCTGATCCTGGTTGGCCCGCAAAACACTGAGGTTGGGTTTGCGATTCCTGTGGTCTACTACAATATCCCAGGGCATTTGGACATGACCGGTAGAAATACCCAGGAAGTCTACCTGCGGGTGCGAGGATCGCGTGAACTGTTGGCCTTGCTTGACCCGCGTGGCCTGCGGGCGCAGGTTGATCTCTCAAGCGCCCAGGCCGGGCGGAGCCGCCTTCCCCTGACCGAGCACGATGTCAACATCCCACTCGGCCTTCAAGTCGCGGGTATGGACCCGTCGAGCGTGAGTGTGCGTCTCAAGGAACGTCCGTCTCCATCAGAACAAACCGAGCAAAACGGCAATACGCGCCAGACGTCGTAAGGCCGTCTCTTATTCCGACTGCGCTGCCGCCTGCAATAACTCCCACACCCGCGCCACGTGTTCATGCGTGGTGGCCTGGTTGCCGATGGCAACGCGGATGGCATAGCGGTCGTCCAGTTTGGTGTGCGACAAGAATGCCTGCCCGCTGGCGTTCACCGCGTCGATGAGGGCTGCGTTATGCTCCTCCGGGTCTTGGCCGCTGGCCGGCAGGTGGCGGAAACAGACGGTGGAGAACGGGACTGGCGCCAGCCGCTCCCAGTTTGGGGCGGCGTCGATCTGCTCGGCCAGCCAGTGTGCTTCTCGCATATGGCCGCCGATGATTGAGGCCAGCCCGGCCCGGCCATAGGCGCGGATGACCATCCACAGCTTGAGCGCCCGAAAGCGCCGACCCAGAGACAGGCCGTAGTCCATAAAGTTGACGACATCCTGCTCGTCGGTTTTGAGATACTCGGCCACCAGCGAAAAGGCGCGTTTCAGGTCGTCGGGCCGGCGCGTATACAGCAGGCTGCAATCGATTGGGGTCAGCAGCCACTTGTGCGGGTTGGTGACAAACGAATCGGCGCGCTCACAGCCGGCCAGTACCTCTCGATGCGAGGGGACCAGGGCTGCGGCTCCACCATAGGCGGCGTCAACGTGCAGCCACACCTGATACCGTTCGCAAATACCGGCAATAGCCGGAATCGGGTCAATACTGGTTGACGAAGTTGTGCCGACCGTTGCCACAACGGCGACGGGTTTGACTCCGGCAGCCAGGTCGCTCGTAATGGTCTGCTCCAAGCGGTCGGGTCGCATCCGAAACGCGTCGTCCGTCTCAATATGCCTGGTCCAACGCCGCCCGATGCCCAGGGCAATCGCTGCTTTATCAATCGAACTATGCGCCTGGGTTGAGGTGTACATCGCCAGCGGCGGCAGGTCGTTCCGACCGGCCATGCCGTGCTCGCGAATGCCCAGGCCGGCTGCCTCACGCGCTGCGGCCAGCGCGTATAAGGAGGAGGCTGAGGCCGTGTCTGTGATTTCGCCGAACCAGTCGGTCGGCAGGCCGAGCATCTCGGCGACCCATCTCAGTGTGCGCTGCTCCAGTTCGGTTGCCGCGGGTGAGGTACGCCACAACATGGCATTGACGTTGAGTGCCGCGGACATCAGTTCGCCCACGATACCGGGACCCGATCCGCTAATTCCAAAATAGGCAAAGAAGGCCGGATGATTCCAGTGTGTAATACCCGGCAGGATGAGACGGTCTACATCTGTGAGAATAACCTCCAGCGACTCACCGTGTTCGGGTGGGCACTCGGGTAGGGTTGCCGCGATATCGCCCGGTGAGACACGCGCCAGGACCGGCCGGTCGCCGACCCGCTGCAAATAGGACGCGACCCACGCCGCCGCCTCAGAGAGCGCACGTTGGAGCTCTTGCGGGCTTGGGCCTATCGGTTGAGTCATATCGCAGAGCCTAGCATAAAAACCGGGAGGAACGGTGGGTAGGGATTCGGAGGGTGCGTCCTGTGCACCCTACGGGAATACCATCCCCTCTTGGGAGGTGTGATACCAAAAGGCACCCACCCCGCCGCTGACGCGCCACCCCCGCCCTCTCCCCTGGCGGGAGAGGGCGGGGGTGAGGGGGAATATGCAAACGGCATTCCCCCAGGCGTAAACTCAGTACAGCCCCAGATAGTTCTCCACTTCCCACTGCGAGACGGAATCGTGATAGCTCTTCCACTCGTCGCGTTTTACCTGGATATAATACTCGGCATACTCGCGCCCGAGCGCCTCTTTGATGACCTCGTCCTGCTCAAGCTCATCAAGGGCTTCGCTGAGGTTGGTTGGTAGAAAGCCAATCCCCTCGGCTTTCAACTCTGCTTCCGGGACTTCGTATAAGTTGCGGTCGTTGCGATTCCCGGCTTCCATTTTGTGTTCAATGCCGTCGAGGCCGGCGGCCAGCATGACGGTCGGGGCCAGATAGGGGTTGGCCGCACCGTCCACCGTCCGGTTTTCCATCCGGCCCGGCCCGGGAATCCGAATCATCTGGGTCCGGTTTGAAGCCCCATAGGTCACATAGACCGGAGCCCAGGTTGCCCCCGAGAGCGGGGCACCGCGAATCAGCCGTTTATAGGAGTTCACGATGGGGGCGGTTACCGCAGCGATCGCCCGGGCGTGGTGCTTGAGGCCGCCGATGAAATAGTAGGCCAACTCGGACAGGCCGTTTTCGTCCGACTCGTCGAGAAACAGATTAGCCTCGCCCTCGGCGTCCCACAGGCTGGTGTGAAAATGGCAACCGTTGCCGGTCAGGTGGGAAAACGGCTTGGGCATGAAGGTGGCGATGCTGCCCCGCTCTTCGGCCAGGGTGCGGACCATCCAGCGAAAGAAGGTGTGCCGGTCCGCGGTGGTCAGGCAGTCGGAGTAGGTCCAGTTGATCTCAAACTGACAGTTGGCGTCCTCGTGATCGTTGGCGTAGGGGTCCCAGCCTAGCCCCTGCATATAGCTCAGTAGAGTGGTGGTGAAATCCAGGTTGCGGTTCAGCGCGCGCAGGTCGTAACAGGGCTTGCTCAGCGTATCCAGCGCATCAAACGGCTCAAAACCGCCCTGCTCGGTGCGCCGGGTCAGAATGAACTCCGGCTCGACTCCGGTTTTGAGGGCATAGCCTTTCTCTCGTGCCGTGGCCAATTGACGCTGCAAAATCGTACGAGGACAGTAGGGCCAGGCCTGGTCGTCGACGGTGATGTCGCTGGCGACCCAGGCCACGTTGGGACGCCAGGGTAAAATGGCGAGGCTGTTAAAATCCGGCAGGGCCAGCATATCGGTATCGTGCGGTCCCTGACCCATATTACCTGCGGCAAAGCCGGCAAAGCCGGCGCTGCCCTCGGCCATGTCGTTGAGATGAACGGCCGGCACCACTTTCGCCTTAGGCGCCCCGCTCATCTCCACAAAGGAGCACAGAAAGAACTCGATGCCGTTGTCCCGAACAATTTTTTCCACGTCTTGCACTGTTGCCATGGGCCTCTCCTTGTTGTGTGGAAGTTGTGTGGAATGTCGTGTCGAACTTCCCTTGACTAATGCGACACTGCGGCCGCGGCCTTCTCTCCGACTAAGCGATCCTCGTAAAACCGGGACAGCGCAAAAGGTTCGATTAATGTGGGCGTCTTATGCGTCACAATCAACTCGGCGACCGTTTTTCCTCCGGCAGGTCCGGCTTTGAAACCATAGGTTCCCCAACCGACGTTGACGATGAAGCCTTTGACCTCCGGCACTGTGCTGATGATGGGGCTGAAGTCGGGTGTCATATCACAGATGCCGCTCCACTGACGTAAAACCCGGGCTTCTTCCAGGATCGGAAACAGTTCCAGAGCATGGGCGGCCATCATCTCCAGGGTGGGCAGTGTGGAGGCGCTATTGTACGAGGCGTAGGGGTCGATCTCCGCACCGATGACGACCTCTCCCCGGTCGGTCTGGTTCACATACACGTGCAGCGTGGCGGACACGATAACCTTGTCCAGAAAGGGCTTTAAGGGCTCGGTGACACAGGCCTGGAGCGGATGGGAGACAATGGGTAGATCAACGTCCACCATGCGTGCAACGGTTGAACACCAGCCCGAGGTCGCGTTGACGACAAGGTTGGTCGCAATGCGACCGCGACTGGTGTGGACCGCGCTGATCTCCCCGTTATCGGTGTCTATCGCCTGGACTTCCGTATGCGGATGGATTTCTATGCCCATCCGGTCCGCACCGCGCGCATAACCCCATACCACCGCATCGTGCCGGATGATGCCGCCCGGAGGGTGGTAGAGCGCAGCCTGGATGGGGGCATGGGCCGCTTTGCTGACATCCATGGCCGGCACGAGGCTCTTGATCTCCTCGGGAAAAATGAGCCGGCTGTTGACGCCAAGCAAGGCGTTGGCCTCAGCCCGGACGCGCAAACCATCAACACCGGTGTCCGTATGCGCCAGCGTCAGATGGCCAATCTGAGAAAAAAGAACGTTAAAATCAACTTCTTGAGATAATTCCTGGTACAACCGCAGGCTCTCATCGTAAAAAGGAATGGCTTCGGCTGTGCGATAATTCGCGCGCAGAATAGCCGTATTGCGGCCACTATTACCCCCACCGAGATAACCCCGGTCAAGCACCGCAACGTTTTTTACACCCAGTTTGCCGAGATAATAGGCGGTAGCCAAGCCGTGGACGCCGGCCCCGATAATCACGACATCGTAGCGGTCTTTCAGCTCGTGCCGACGCCACATCCGTTGGGTGCGAAAGAGCTGCAACATGACTCATCCTTGTGCGTGTAACTGGCGCTGGGCGGCCAGACCAAACGGGCGCGCGCCGAACTCCTGGCCCGCATCTGACAATGCGTCCCACAGGTATTCCCCAAACTCCCGTCCACAATAGACCTGGTAGGCCAGATGCGCCTGGATGTCTGCGCGAATGACCAGAGTATGAATGCCCGCCAGACTGCCTTGCGCGCAGGACAAATCCGGGAACTGGGCCGGCCTGAGGTCCAGGGCGGTGAGTTTCCGCAACAAGTCCCGACTGTGCGGACCGGCGATCTGTATAGCGGTAAAATTTGACGTGACATCGGTCGAGTGCATGCATGCTGAGGCATCGGTCTGCCGCGTTACCGATTCAACTTGGACCTGGACTGTGCTGGCTGTTCCGGGTGGGGAGATGAGCCGCGCATGGTTCCTGGCCAGGGAACACAGCAGTCCGTCCGTCTGTACGTCGAGGGCCTGGGCAGGAACGCGAACGACACGCCCGACGGGGACGGTCTCAAGGGCGAGCCCAAGCGAGAGCTTTTGGCCGAGCGCGGCGAATATGTCGTTGCCTTGAATATCGAGCTTGGCCAGCGGACTGATATCGCTGAGCCCGACCTGTTCCCGGACCGCCTGCACTTCGGCGTCAACCGCGCCATAGGAGTCGGCACACTGCCAGTCCCGGTCTTCGGTCATGCTAGCCTCAGCCAGATGAAAAGCGTGCAGCGCCGAGCGCCGGATGAGGGGGGCATTTGCCATATCCTAGCTCCTGAGGCGCTCGCCTTGAGGATCGTAGAAGGCGTCGTCAATGATATCGGCTTGGGCAACCGTGCCGTTGATACGAATCTGCAATGGACTCGTGCCGCTCGCTACCTCAACCGGTACCCAGGCCAAGCCGACACACTTCCCGGCAGTCGGGCTGAAGGCCGCGCTGGCGACCCTGCCGACCGGTTGCCCGTTCACTACGACCGCCTGGCCGCCTTCAGCCATACCGGAGTCGTGCAGCGCAAAACCAACCAGTTTATGACGCGGACCACGTTCCTGTATGGCCTGGAGGCCACGCTTGCCGATAAAGTCGTCCTTATTGAACTTGACCACCCATTCCATATCGGCTTCCAAGGGATTGGACAGCGCGTCCGTATCCTGGCCGACGATGACATGTTTTTTCTCCAAACGTAAAATACGCTGTGCTCCAACGCCAAACGGGACAATCTGAAACTCTGCCCCCGCCGTCATCATGGCGTCCCAGACCTGCTCCCCGCATTCAGCCGGAACATGAATTTCCCAGCCGGTCTCTCCGACAAAGCCGATGCGCAACAACAGCGCCGGCACCCCGGCTACTGTGGCGTGCCGACACGCCATATAGGAAAAGGCCTCCGCAGACAGATCAGTATCCGTGAGCTGGCTGAGCACCTGCCTGGCGTTCGGACCGGCGATATTCATGGCCGCCAGCCCACCGGTCACATTAGTCACATGTGCGCATAGGTCGGTGCCGGCCGTCCACCATTTGAGCCATTGTTCGACGAATTCGACATTGCCCGTGGTGGTCGTCAAAAAGAAATGATCGTCGGCCAGACGTGAAACTGTGCCATCATCAATAATGATCCCGCTGTCGTCACACATCACTCCATACCGGATGCGTCCGACCCGAAGCGTCGAAAAGGTATGGGTATACACTTTATCCAGCAGGCGCGCGGCGTCTTTGCCTTTGACCTCCAGTTTTCCCAGGGTGCTGACGTCTATGAGGCCGACCCGCTCGCGAACCGCTCCGTGTTCTTCGCTCGGCGTGGTATACGCATACGGACGTTTCCAACTGCCCAGCAGCATCATCTCCGCGCCAAGCGCGATATGGCGATGGTGCAGGGGGGTATGTTTTTCCGGCTGATGCCCGCGTCCGGCCAGTACGCCGAGGGGAACTGGCGTCACGGGCGGACGGGCCGTGGTCGTTCGTGTTGCCAGCTCAGAGCCGGCGTATCGGGCGCACAGCCGCGCTGACGAAGTCGCGCACATGCGGCCCTGACACGGACCCATTGAAAACGTGCTGTAGCGTTTGAGGGTTTCGACCTCGTCAAAGCCCTCGGCGACTCCCTGGGCCAGGTCCTTATGGGTAATGTCTTCGCAGACACACACAAATTGCTTTTTGTTGGCCCAGACGTAGCTAAGCTGAGGATAGGGCTCATAGTGGTGTCGATATTCCTGCTCCAGGGCATCGAGCTCGTGTCGTAAGGTCTGGATGTGAGAAGCAGGAGCAGATGTTTCCGAATTGCGTAGACTGTGAACGGCTTGGAGTCCGGCCAAACGTCCTTGGACAAGCGTTGCCGGTAGATGATGAATGCCGGTCACGTCCCCCGCACAGAACACCTGGGGAGGAAGCTGCTGCGGAACCGTCTGGCCCAGCGCCTCATCGTAGCGGAGCTCGCCTCCACTCTGCGCCACCAGGGCAGTCGCCGGAGCCCGGTCGGTCGAAAGACAAATCAAGTCACACGGGATAAAACGGCCGGCATGCGGAAAAGGCCGGTGCTGGGCATCAAGGGGAACAACCAGAGCTCCCTCAACATGATTCGTCCCGCGGGCTGCTTGGATAGCGTAGGAGGTGAGCATCTCGACGCCACTGCGTTGAAGCTGTTGGGCGGAACCCTGGGCTTCCGGCGGCCTGTATCGAGAGTCAACAACCGCTGCGACCCGGATGCCGGCACTGAGCAACTCAGTGGCGAGACTCCAACCTGTCTCATCATGACAGACCACAACGGCTCGGGTACCGGGCTGTAGGCCATACAGGTGCAGCAGTCGCCGGACACCGCTGCCGAGCATGACGCCAGGTAAATCATTGTTTGCAAAAACGGCGGGATATTCGTGACTCCCGGTTGCAATAATCACGCGTTGAGTGCGTAGATGGATCAGCCGCTTGGCCTGCATCACGCCCAGCAGCCCGCCTTCATAGCCACCAAAAACGGTCGCGGACGAAAGAATATCAACGTTCGGCTGTGAAGTGACTTGCTCCCGTAATGAGCGGGCCAGGGCAAAGCCGGTCAGGCCGCTCTGCTCGCCGCAGTTATCATAGGTCCCGGTCTGAAACCGTAAATGACCCCCGAGGTCGGGCTGGTCGTCGACCAGCGTCACCTGACAGCCGAGGCGGGCAGCCTCATACGCCGCCGTCAGACCGGCCGGTCCGCCGCCAATAACCGTAATATCAGTGTGGCGATACTCGTGGTCATAGTCGCCTTTTGGCTTTGCCCGGGTATTGATTTCTCCTAAGCCGGCGGCTCGGCGGAGAAATTTTTCTGCCAAGGGCCAGAAAAAACGCGGACGGATAAAAGTCTTATAGTAGAAGCCGATCGGCAGTAGCCAGTCGAAGGTGTCAATAATGGACAGCAGGTCGTGCTTGAGCGAAGGCCATGCGTTCTGTGGCTGGACGCGCATGCCCTGCCGGACGGGTTCGGTACAGGTACGGACACTGGGCGTGCCATCCACATTCATAAGACAGTTCGGGCATTGCCCCGCGCCACATAACAGCCCGCGCGGACGATGGTATTTGAAACTCCGACTGAAAGTCCGCTGGCCCGCGGCGTAGAGCGCCGAGGCGATGGTATCGCCCGCCCGTGCCTGTATGCGTTCTCCGGCAAAGGTGAAGGTCAGGGTTTGCTCGTGGTCGATGACGTGGGCCGGATGGGGTGGGAGTCTAGTCGTGCTCATAGGTTTCTTTGACGAGGTTGGTGCGTGTGTCACGAACGGCTAAAAACCAGCACCGACAGCCCAACTGATGATACCACCACTCGGTTGTCTCACCTGCCTTATTTTTTCGGAGATACAGGTAGCGCGCCCACTCGTGTGAGGAAACTGACGCGGGCGGTCGTTCCCGAAATTCCCCGCCTGAGCGAAACTCATACACGCTCCGCTCACCGCAGTTGGGACAGGCCAGAAGAAACGACATGGAGGCTACCGTTCGGACGACGGTTTCCAGCCCGGCCCTCCGGCAAAGACCACGTTGGTTCCAACCAGGGGAATACCGGTGATCATGGAGGACTCAAGCGTTAAGGCGCGCAGGTCTTCAGGCTCTAAAGCATGAACGTCCGACTTCCCGCACGAGCGCGCTAACATTTGGATTTCCAGGGTTGCCGCGTTAAAGAAGTTGCCAACCCGCTCGGCACCCGCGTCAATATCCAGCCGTTTCATCAGCTCTGGGTCCTGGGTCGTAATGCCGACCGGGCAGCGGCCGGTATGACAGTGATGGCAGGCGTAGGGTTCGGCCCCGATGGCATGATAATCGTCCACGTATAACGGCTTGTTACAGTTGAGGGCGATCAGGGCCGCAGTACCCATATAAACGGCATCGGCGCCGAGCGCCAGCGCTTTCGCCGCGGCGGTACCGCTGTGTATGCCGCCGGCAATAATGAGTTGGACCGTGCCGTACAGACCGCATTCCTCCAGGGCAACACGGGCTTCGCTCACCGCGGCCAGGGTCGGAATCCCGGTATGGTCAAGCAGGATGTCTGGCGAGGCGCCCGTGCCGCCCTCCATCCCATCGACCACAACGACATCGGCTCCCGCCTTGGCCGCCAACTTCACATCATCATACACGCGCGCCGCGCCCATTTTGACAAAAATGGGAACCTGCCAGTCGGTTGCTTCGCGCAGCTCCTCTATTTTTGTCAGCATATCGTCCGGGCCGAGCCAGTCCGGATGACGGCACGGGCTGCGCTGGTCAACGCCCGGAGGCAGGTCTCGCAGTTCGGCGATTTCGTCCGAGACCTTGGACTCAAGCAGCAGCCCGCCCGTACCGGGCTTTGCCCCTTGTCCCACCGTCAGCTCAATCGCATTGGCCTGCCGAAGATGGTGCACGTCGATGCCGTAGCGGCTGGGTAAGACTTCGTAGATCAGAATATCCGAATGCTCGCGCTCGGCGGCCAACATCCCCCCATCGCCCGTTGTCGTGGATGTTCCGGCACGCGCCGCGGCTTTGGCCAGGGCGACTTTGGCGTTATAGGACAGCGCGCCATAGCTCATCCCGGTCACCATAATGGGGATGTCGATCTCAATCGGCTTTTTGGCAAAACGGCTGCCGAGCACGGTCTTGGTCGAACATTTTTCACGGTAGCCTTCGAGGGGCACCCGGGTGAGGGTACAGGGCACAAACGTCAGGTCGTCAAAGGAGGGCAGGGGACGGTCGCGCAGGGCACTAAAGCCCCGAATACGATAACGGCCCAGATCGGCCTTGGCCTGGATATCTTCGATAGTTTCAGGTTTCCAGGTGGTGCTGTGTCGGACAACAGGGCGCTCGCTCGTTCTTTGCTCACTCACAAGGCCTCCCGCCAGGTGTCAAAGTCTTTTTTGTCAAACTGCCATAAGCGTCTGCCGGAGACGATCTTTTGAAAGGATGCCGGCGCGGCAATATCGTACTGAGCCAGGGTGGTTGCCAGGAATTCCTGGTCCTGGTCCGTGACCTCCGCAATGACCGCGTCGTTGCCCAGGTCCGCGATGCGGCCACCCACAAAGATACGTCCCTCATACATGGAATCACCCAGCGCTTCGGCCGTATCGCCGCAGACAATAATGGTGCCTTTCTGCATCATGAAACCGGTCATATAGCCACTATTGCCCTGGACGATCATTGTCCCGCCCTTCATGGCGATACCGGCGCGTGAACTCGCACTCCCCCGGACTACAACCGTTCCGCCTCGAATGGATGCAGCGGCACTATTACCCGCGTTCTGGTTCACAATGACTGTGCCGTTCAGCATGCTTTCCGCCAAGCCCCAGCCGCAACTTCCCTGCACCTCAATCCGCGGTCCGTCAATAAGCCCGCCACAGTAATAGCCCACACTGCCACTCATGGTCAGGCTGACCTGCTGGAGAACCGCCACGCCGAGATTATGGCGTGCCTGGGGATGCTGGACGTGGATCTCGGTTTCGCCGGCCTGGATGTGGTGGCGGATTTCCTGATTGATGACTCGGGAGGTTTTGCCTGTACAGTCGATGTCTTTCACGATACGTCCTTACGAATCGACGCCATCCTCTACCGTCCAGGTCATGACGGTATTCACCCCCGGCTCCCACACCGGAAAATCATCGCCCAGGGCGGAGCGCAGGGCCTGTTCTTCGGTGGCAATGGCGACATAGGCCGGTGTGTCAGTCACCACCAGGGGTTTGAAAGCAAATGGGTCTTTGACGTAACCCAGACTGTCCGCGCTTGCGGCCAGATAGCTGAACGCCCCGTCAAAATCGGTCAGCGAGGTCTGGAGCGCATCCGCAAAGCTGGCGCCCTGTGCCATACGGTCGGCGAGATACAGGCCGATAATTTCCGAGTCGTTCCCCGTGTAAAAACGATGTCCCTGTTGTTCATAGATGCGCCGCATCTTGTGATAATTGGTGATATGCCCGTTATGGACGACGGCAACGTCGGCGCGGCCATGCGCCCAAAAGGGCTGAGAATGGCTGAGGTCAACGCGACTCTCCGTAGACATGCGGGTATGGCCAATACCATGCGTGCCGACATACGACGAGACCGCGTAGGTAGCTTCAAGATTTGCCGGAGAACCAACCTGTTTGACCAACTCAAGGCGGCTGCCCAGGCTGACGACTTCAATGCTGCTATCCACCGCTTCAATGGCCCGTTCCAGAGATTCCGGGCTCTCCGGAGGCGTGACGACCAAACGTAGAGACGGACCCTGGAGGTCCACCGTAGACACCGAAACGAGGCTTTTGACCCGTTCGACAACCATGTCCGCCAGGGTCTCGAACGGCCCGTGCTCGCCCAGCTTGATCCGCAGGACACAGGCGTCTACGCCACGGTCTGCATAGACGGCAACTCCGCTCGAATCCGGACCACGGCGGTCGAGGGCGGACAACATGTCGAGTAAGGTTTGCCCCACCGCTGCCTGGCGATTGCCGCTTTTGTCTAGGAATCCGACGATGCCACACATAATCGCTTTCTCGTTCGGTTTGTCGTCAGTATTCAGGACAACGACGCTTTGGAAGTGTATACGGCTTACCGGCGCAGGGTGTCAAGTTTGAAAACCGCCGTGACGCTGTATGCATATGGACAGCTCGGCCTGACAGAGAGTGAAACGCTGAATGACTGAATGAAAGGCAAACAAAGGCTTGACGTGACGTATATGACATAATATTTGTACGTCATGAACACTAAGCTCACCTTACGAATGGATGAAAGGCTCGTCGAAAAAGGAAAACTTGAGGCCGGTCGCCGGGGCAAATCGGTCTCCCAAATGGTTGGCGATTTTTTTGATGCTCTCAGCCCGCCCAAGCAGCCAGCCGCAAAGAAACTCCCCCCGCTTACGGCTTCGCTTGTCGGCGTGCTGAAGGGACACCGGATGAATGCTGATGCATACAAGGAGCATCTCCGGGAGAAATATCTGTGAAAATACTGATCGATACTAATGTCGTGCTCGACGCTCTATTGGACCGAGAACCGTTTGCACAGTATGCGACACAAATCTTTGCTCTGACTGAACAATCCCGACTGGAATCCTACCTCTGTGCAACCACGGTCACGACGCTTGATTATCTTTTATTGCAGGCGCTGAAAAAATCCGAGGCAGGCTCCGCCCTAAAGCGCTTGATAGAACTTTTTGAAATTGCGCCAGTCAATCGACCGGTGATTGAGGCAGCGCTCAGAAGCAAGATAACGGATTTTGAAGACGCCGTGCTGGAGCAAGCGGCGCATCTGGTCGGCGCGCAGTCAATAATCAGTCGGGACGCCAAGGATTTCAAGAAGTCAATCGTCAAGGTTCTCGACCCTACGGAGCTATTGACCTCACTCAAACTTCAGCGGCCATCGGACATCTGAACGAACAGCTTGCGCTCGGCCTATTGCATGAAATTCAGCGGGCTGCCGGCGATGAGGGGTTGCAGGTTGCGACGATATTCCTCCGGTTTGGCGACCTCTTCGATTAGCCATTCAATATCGCGTTCGTAAAAATACGACATCAGGGTAAACAAGGTATTATAGGCATCGACATAGCGGTTACACACATACGCGACCGTTTCCGCCCCGCGGCGTTCGACTGGGGCGTAGTGGGTGATCAGGTCGGCGTCGCTCAGCGCCTGCGGGGTATCATCATCGACAAAGCGTCGATTTTCCTGCTCCATGTCGGTCACCAAGTCATTCGCCTCGTGGCACAGGTCAAGCTCGACCGTGACCGGTAGGGCAATATCCAGAGTGGACGGTTTCCGTTTGGCAAAGCGCTGCAGGGCGCGTCGTGCGCCCTCGCGAATACGGGCGTGGCTCTCGCTCAGGGGAAGATGCTGGCCCTTGAAATAACCGAGCGATTTTTTGACCTCGACATACTCGATGTCGCCGAGCAGCGGACGGGCCTGCTCAATGGTTTTGTCGTCACCGGACAGCATCAGAATAGGCACGCCGAAGCTGCTGACCAAAAAGCCGTTCAGACCATACTCCCCAACCGACAGGCCGTTTATCCGCACATCCTGAAAGGCCGGAATCCAGGTGTGGCTGAGGATACCGTCCGGCGTCCCGGCTTTTGAGTGATAGCCAATAAACAGCGCCCCATCAAAGCCGGGGTTAAAGCCCTTGAACTGGCATAAATTGCGCTTCATCCCGGACTTCAGACTGGCTTTGCGATGCACATCCTTGGGGCGGATATTGCACATATAACCGTGCGAGTCCGAGACCACGATGTCGGACGCCCCCCCTTCGATCGCACCCTGAACGGCTGCATTCACGTCCCCGGCCATGATCTGTCGAAAAGTGTGATAGCCCGGCAAGCCCTGAAAAACCTCCTCCACGGTTTCCACTCCAGAGATGCCTTCCATATCCACCGATATGAAAATTCGCATAAGATCTCCTCTTATTTCCCTCTCCCCTTGGGGGAGGGCTCGACTGAGGGCTACTCTAATCTCCCGATCCGCTAATCCTGCCAGGCCGCGGCCGCCTCGCGCATGGTTGTGAACCAGACCCCGGGCTTGGCGTAGACGTGCTGGATCACGCTCTCCAGCCAGGCCGGCTTAAAATCCCGCCCGCAGCACTGCGGGTGGAGGATCGTATTCCATATGCCACCCGGGACGTGTTCGTAACAATAGTCGAAACTCGACGTGAAAATTTCTTTCGACTGGGAAGGGGTGTGGAAAGGGGCCGGATTGAACCAGGGATTTTTGGGATCGAGATAATAGCCCATGAATTCAAACTGGGCGAAGTCGTTGGTATCCCAGTGCAGGGGAATCTCAAGCAATTCCGAGGGCTGCCCCCAGGTGACCTCAAAAGGCTCCTCGGTCTGGATCGTATCGCCAATCCGCAGCCGATAGGGCAAAAAATCATGGCCCTGCAAACTGCTGTCATAGACAAAACCCAGGTCGATCAGATGCTGTGGCACGTGCTCGCCCAACCAGTCTCCAATGGGCGAGCGAAAACCGATGGGCCGTTCGCCCACGGTTTTTTCCAACAGCTCAATCTGTTGTTCGAGATAGACGCGTTGCTCGTCCGGCGAGGCCGGCTCAACCCCGCTCATGGCCAGGCCAACCTCGGAGGGTTGGTGGTACATGCTATGGGCCGCAATTTCGTGGCCCCGACGATGCGCCTCCTGCACCACCTCCCGAAAAAGTTTGGCGCTGTGACCGGGGGTAAAGAAGGTCGCTTTGATGGAATATTTATCGAGGATGTCCAGGATACGCGGCATGGCCACCCGAGGACCGAATTCTCCGCGCGACAGGGGATTGGCGGTCGGAGAGCGGAAAAACCCCAGCCATAAGGCCATGGCGTCGATATCAAAACAAAAACAGCAGGCCATTTTTTTGCCGTCCGGCATCTGTACCTTGCCCATAGGCCCTCCTTAGTCCGAGCGTTGAGACTGCTTTGTCGTGTGGTATGTGCTGGCGCGTGATACGTCCCCTGGTCTGACCCTCCCTCATTGCGCGTTTCGACTCGTTTTCTTCTACTCAACCTGAGAAGAGGAAGGCAAGAGCGAGCGCCATAATTTTTTTCGTGAAGTCGTGCCGGCTAACGAAAATGAGGCATGACTTTTTCCGCAAACAGGCGCATCGAGCGTTCAACCCGGTCCTGCGGCAGCCCCCCGAAATTCATCCAGCACAGCAACTCTCCCACCCCGGCCGCTTCCATTTCACGCACCCGGTCTACAATCCGCTCGGGCGAGCCGAACAGCACGGTCTCTGCCACAAGCTGCTCCCAGGTGATAGTAGCCAAACGGTCGGCCAGAGCGCGAAACTGAGGCTGAAGGGTAGGGGGGGCGGCCTCGATATGCTCGGGGACGAGAAAGCGGGCCAGCGCCTGTTGATACCACAACTCGGCCGCCTGGGCTTCGCGCAGGGCCTGAGCGTCGGTTGGCGCGACATAGATATGGCGCGACACTCCCCACGACCGGAGCGCCGCTTGTATGGCGGCCTCGGAGTGCCCGGCTTCACTCAGGGCAGCAGTATAGATATCCCGATTGTGTTCGATTTGGCTGAATGGACCGAACAGAATGGAATTCAACATGGACCAGCCGCTCCTGGCCGCCAGTTGGATGGTCTCGGGACTGACGCAGACGAGCGACAGCGGAGGATGGGGTTTCTGGTGGGGCTTGGGAATGACCGGGATGTCGTCAAAGGTAAAAAACTTGCCGTGATAGGAGACGCGCTCCTGGGTCCAGGCCTGAATCATAACGGCCAGGGTTTCGCTAAAGCGCTCCCGGTTTTCTATCTGCGGAACCCGGTAGCCGACAAACTCGATGGGCCGATTGCCCCGACCCACCCCGACGCGCAACCGGCCGCGGCTGAGAATATCGACAAAGGCAATTTCTTCGGCCAGACGAATGGGATCATGAAAGGGCAGGATGACCGCGGCCAGCCCGATGCTGAGACGCTCGGTCCGCGCGGCAATCGCCGCGGCCAGCGCCATGGGGCTGGTTGAAATGCCATACTCAATAAAGTGATGCTCGGTCAGCCAGACGCTGTCGTAGCCGAGTTCTTCGCTGAGCAGAATCTGGGCAAATTCCTGATGAATGACCTCTTCGTGGGAGGCGTCCGGGGGAGCCTGAAGAAAATAATACGTACCAAAGCGCATTGAGTTGTCCTTGGGCGATGTCAGAAAAGAAAAAGCCTGTTTTTCCTCTTATTCATTCTCGGTTTCATACCGAAATATCCTTCACGATCTATGGAACAAACTTGCTGCAAGCTGTAATAGCGACATATCCGCCCCGCATGGCCCAATGAGGGATAAGCCAATCGGGCAACAATCAAGACTACCCAGTGGAAGGTTGACTTGAGGCAGACGGGCCAGGCCAGCGATACATAAGAGGCTTAACGCCTGAGCCCGAAACGCCTCCAACTCATCCGCAGGCGTGTTCCGAAGCGGGGCAATGCCAGGTGCGGTGGGGAGACATAAGACGGTATCTTCTCCGAGTAATGCCTCCATACGGGTTGCGACCCGCTCTCGTTTTTCCTTGGCTCTGTCTACAGCCGCTTGCGGAATTGTTGCCGTCCACTCGAAACGTTCACGAATACCCGGCCCGAAGGCGGGTTGAACCTCTCGAATCCAAGCGCCGTGATTGGCCCAGATCTCCGCACCTTGCAGGACACGGAAAAGCTGCATCCATTCCGAGAGTCCTTCAGGGCTGACCGTTACAGGCCGGACAGGCCCGATCTCCGCGCTGATCCTGTTGACCGCGGATTGGAGTGCTGCGGTGACGGCGTCACCTGCTAGAGGAAATGCGTCTGAGGCCAAGAGCAGTTGGCGTGGAGGCCGAGCGTCGGTCTGAGCGTCCAGGAGCACACGCCCGACCTTTTCCAAGAGCCTCGCGTCTCGGGCAAACCAACCAACGGTGTCAAAGCTTGATGCGAGTGGGACTATCCCGTCGAGCGGAATACGTCCGTGGGTCGGTCGAAAACCACATATCCCAGCGTAGCTGGCCGGTAAACGCACCGAACCGCCACAATCGGTTCCAATGGCAAAATCCACCAGACCGCCGGCTACCGCAGCCGCCGAGCCACTGGAAGATCCGCCTGGGATACGGCCCACTGCGTTTGGATTCACTGGCGTGCCGTAGTGGACATTTTCACCATTGAGGCTGTAAGCCAGCTCATCTGTGTGCGTTTTGCCCACAATATGGGCGCCGGCATCAAGTAAACGTTGCACCGCAGGAGCGGTTGTCTCGGCTGCGGGATGGGTGCGGAGCCAGTCCGGATTACCGGCTCCCGTTCGGTGCCCTTTGATATGGAAGACGTCTTTTACCGCAAGAGACAGACCCGCGAGCGGCCCTGTCTCTGAACCGATACGCGTGACGTGGGTGTGACGACAGAATGCGCCTAAGGGGTCGTGCATTGTGGCCTCAAGGCCGGTGCAGTTCCGCCGGTTTTCTGGTGAATGTCTGCCGGCCACGTTTGAAACCGTACAGAGGGACGGCCACTTCTGCTACAGCGGCTTCAGGAGCCGTACAGTCCAGGACAACCAGATCGGCTGCCTTTCCTACCTCCACGCCATAGTCTGTGAGTCCCAGTATTTGGGCTGAACATTGAGTGACCATATCAAAGCAGGCCCGAACTTCCTCTTGATTATCCACCTGGCAGATATTGGCATACAGGTTGGCCATGCGAATCAACGAACAGTCGCCAAACGGCGTGAAGGGATTGAGGACATTATTGGTTGAGAGGGAACAGGTCACGCCTTGCTGTATGAGTTTATGCACCGGGGTAACGCCACGAATGATATTGTGATCCTGGTGACGACCCATCAGGTAGAGGTCCGTCGCGGGCAGCACGGTGACCGCTACACCAACATTTGCCAAGCGTTGAGCGATGGCGGAAAATCGTTCTGGAGCAATTGTTGACAGTTTGGTCACATGGCCGACCGTGACTCGGCCCCCATAGCCGAACTTTTCCGTGAGATTGCACACATACTCAATATCCATCTCGTCCGCGGTATGGCCGAAGTCTAAATGCATATCGATAGCAACGTTGAACTCACGCGCCAGTTCAAAGATGCGATCTATCTGACCGTATGGATCAGTGTCCGTGTAAGGGGCGGCGCCAATAACGCTCGCGCCCCGATTGAGCGCGGCCACTAAAAGTTCGTCGGTCCCTGGATTATTCAGCAAGCCTTCTTGCGGGAAGACACACACCTCAAGGTCCAGCGCCCATTTATATTCCTGGATGAGGGGGAGCACGCCGTCGAGGCCACGCAGTCCTATACCAGGGTCAACCTCAAGATGAGTGCGTATATGGGTGGTACCGTGCAGTATGCATTTTTCCAAGGTGCGGGCTGCCCGCTGATGTACATCTTCCGCCGTGAACGCCTGTTTGGCAGCCGTGACTTGGACCAGGACTTCCTCCAGATCCCCTTCGGCCGACTGGCAGCGATCCAGAATGCAGGACTTGTCCAAATGGATATGGGTTTCAATGAAACCGGGTGCGACTAAACGATCCTGCAGGTCAAGCTCACGCCCTTCGGCTGACAGATTGGATTCTATGGCTGTGATGCGGCCATTCTGGACACCAATATCAACGGTCGTTTGTGCATCCTGCCCGGCAATGCGTCCATTTCTGAGAATAAGGTCCATGCTGGTCTCCTTTTCCCTCGTGGTTCCCAGCGTACGGTTTCACCTAACTCTAGCTCTGGCAAAATATATACCCTTTGGTTCTCTCTGACGACCGTCTACAAAAAACGATATGGCCAGTTGTCCTTCCGAACTATCCACCCTACAATCCCTGACCGCAAGGAGGATGGTTTGGCCTCGCATATTACGCCACTCAAAACCGCGGACCTGCCACCGCGCACCCGCTCGTTCTGGCAATTGGCCGGGCCGGGGGCGGTTCTGGTCGGTCTTTCCATAGGCGCCGGCGAACTGGTGATGTGGCCGTGGATTACGGCCAAGTTTGGGGCCAGCATGATCTGGGCCGCGGCGCTAGGGGTCTTTCTGCAACTCTGGGTCAACCTTGAGATCGGCCGCTGGACCATCGTGACCGGCGAAGCGCCGTATACCGGCTTTGCTCGGGTCTGGATGGGCTTTATTTACATCCTGCTGTTTCTGACCTTTGCCGGTCTGTTCCTGCCCGGCTGGGCCCGTGTTTCCGGTGCGGCCCTGAAGGGCCTTATCTTCGGACCGGACGGTCCCGGCGCGGACTGGATGTGGACCGGCCTGACCTTTGTGTTGATCGCCGCCACGCTCTTCGGTCCCAAAGTCATGTACCAGGCCATGGAACGGATCGTCATCGGTATGGTCGTCTTCATTACGCTGGGGCTGGTTTTTGTGGCCTTCCAGGTCGGAACCATGGAACATGTTTTCGAGATGGCTCGCGGGCTGGTGAATTTTGGCCACATTGAATTGACGGAGGATTTCCCCTTCAGCCGCTTTTTCGGAGCCGTGGTGTTCGCCGGCGCCGGCGGAGCTGGCAACCTGTGGTACGCCTTTTATCTGCGCGACAAGAACATCGGCATGGGGGCGCGTATGCCTCAACTCCAAAACCCGCTGCGGGGCGGGTCGAACGAGGAAGAGGCAACCGGCTATCTCTATCCGGAGACGGAGGCCAACCAACGTGCCTTCAAGGGCTGGTTTCGCTGGATACGCCTGGATCAATGCCTGTTCTTCTGGGGGCTGAACAGCTTTACCATGTTTCTGTTCATGTTTGGGGTGCTGTGCGTCTTACGTCCCAGCGGTGTTGTTCCGGCCGAGGGACGGATTATCTGGGATATGTCGCTGATTCTGGAAAAATCTATGGGCGCGGTGGGATTTTATCTCTTTCTGGCAATCGGCATGGCCACGCTCTTCAGCACGCAATTGGTCAGCGTCGATGGCAACGCCCGTGTCTGGTCCTATATCGTCCGCACCAGCTTCCCGTTTGGGGCAAAGATAGACCAGGCCAAACTCTACGTTCCTTTTGCCGTCCTCTTTATGGTCGCCGGTACGGCCAGCACCTGGTTTTTTGAGCGTTTTGCCGTCACCGGCCTGGGCTTTCTGTTTAACGCCGCTCTGCTCAGCGGCCTGACCATGGCCCTGTATGTGCCCTTGATGCTGTATATGAATCTGCGCAATCTACCGCCCTCGGCCCGACCGGGGCCGGTGTCGATTATCATGATGCTCACCGCCTCGGTGATATACGGCAGCTTTGCGCTGTACTCGCTATGGGTCACGATTTTCTAAAGGCGACTCTACCTTTCGGCCTGTCAACGTGGCGGGACAATGCGGAATTTCCGTCTCCCAACAATACGATAGGTCTCGAAATCATTATGGTCGATCGTGCAGATCGTGGACAACGACTCCCGCTGAGCAAGACGCACCAGGGTCGCGTCGGCAAAGTCCATGGGATGGTCGCTGTATCGCTTCATGAGCCGGTCCAAGTCTGGCATATCGGAGTCCGTTATCGGCAAAACAACAATGGCCCCTGAGCGCACGAACCGCCATGCCGCTTCAACATCATGTGGATGATCACTGAGAAGATGGAAGAGTTCTGTAAGGACGGCGGCTGTCGTAGCAAGGGGAAGACGAAGTGCGGTGAAAGCTGTGACACATTGATCATGCCAGCGATCCTTCCCATTCAGCAGGGCGAGAATCGCTCCGGTATCAATGAGCCCGTATGCCTGCATGTCGCTCTCGGATTTTTCTGCGAACTCGCTCTTTCGCCAGTGTTGCCAGATCAGGGCCTCCACTGCTCAGCGTTCCGAAACACTCTTGGGCGGTGGAGTGTAAACGCTGCTGTTGTTCGTCCTCCCCTTTGAGCCAGGAAGATTCTTGCAACCAGCTGCGCACAATAGAGTCAAGTAATTTGGCAACGCTGGTCTTTTCGGTATGAGCGACTCGTTCGAGCGCGTTTTTCAGGTTGGTATCCACCCGCCAGCTATACACCTCTGTCTTGTTCATGCACGACAGTGTAGTGCATTCTTGGTGAGGGGTCAAAAAGGGAATAGTGCGATCCGGCTGACGCGAGGAAGTAGGTTGCGGGGTGTGGCACTTCTGGGTAGAAGTTTCTCACTCTATTGTCTGGAGGCCGATATGTCCCTGCTGATAAAGATGGCTGGACTCCTGCTGCTCTCTTTTGGTGGGATTATCTGCTGAGTCTGTACGAACGGTGAGAAGGGAGAGGGTATGGCTGGAGCTGTGTGTTTGATTACTGGTGTGGGCCCTGGAACCGGAGCGTCGCTCAGCCGCCGTTTTGCCCAAGGCGGCTATCGCGTGGCCATGCTGGCCCGGACCCAGGAGCGTTTGTCGCAACTGGAGAAAGAAATTACAGACTCGCGCGGCTATGTGTGCGACGTGTCTGACGAAGCCGCGGTCAACGCTACTGTCGCCCAGGTGAAAGAAGAAATGGGCGCGCCTGAAATCCTGATCCACAATGCGGTGGGTGGCGCGTTCGGCACTTTTCTTGAAATCGAACCGCAAACGCTGGCTGACAATTTCCAGGTCAATACGATGGGCCTGCTGTATCTGGCCAGGGCCGTCGCCCCGGATATGATCGAAGCCGGCAAGGGCGTCATCCTATCCTCCGGGAATACCTCTGCATTACGGGGGAAGCCCCGTTTTGCCGGCTTTGCCCCGACCAAAGCCGCCCAGCGTATCCTCTCGGAGTCCATGGCTCGTACCCTGGGGCCCCAGGGCATTCATGTCGCCTATATCGTCATTGATGCGGTAATTGACCTGGCCTGGACACGCAAGATGCTGCCCGACAAGCCGGACGATTTTTTCATTCAGCCGTCAGCCATCGCCGACACGGCCTACCACGTCGCCCATCAGGACCGCTCGGGTTGGTCGTTCAATGTGGAAGTCCGGCCGTTTGGCGAGGAATGGTAGAGGCTGTTGCGGGCTGGCTGCCCTAGTAGGGCCTCCCGTCTTTGTGCGTAAACGCCCAGGTGCCATCGGCTTCGGATTTTGCGCAAATATCATCGTCAGGATAGACCACACCATCTCCTGACGTTCGATCACCTATCTCAAGATACGTCACCGTGTTTTCCGAACGATTCAGAAGATGGTGAGCGCTTCCTTCGCCCGCCTTAAATCCAACGCATTCGCCAGGGCTCAGGACAGATTCGCGGCTTCCGTAGACCAAGGTTGGCGTTCCACTCAATATATAGACGAATTCGTCCTGTTGAGAATGCTGATGTTTCAACGCGGACATCGACCCTGGGGACAATGCGGTCAGGTTGACTCCAAAATTTTTCAAATGAAAAAAATCCCCGAGTTTTCTCTTGATCCGGCCATTCATCAGCGACGCGTATGGCTCGGGGTAATTCGATTTCTTTGAAGGCGCCGGAACCTCTTCCGTGGGGATTGGTCTCAGCGAACTCATAAAATTTCCTCCTCTAATGATTCGACCCTAGATTCCTCTTTTCATATTGTCAATATTGATTTATAAATCAATATAAGAACGAAAAGGGAAAGGGAGAAACCGTGCTGAGCAAGCGCTATCTAACGACCAAGGAAGTCTGTGCCGAGTTGGGAATAACTGCGCCTACACTATATGCCTATGTCAGCCGAGGGCTTATTCGGTCTGAGCCTACCAGGGGGAAGACCCGGGCACGGCGCTATGCGACGGAAGATGTCCAACGCCTAAAAGAGCGCAAAAAACTGAGACGCGACCCGGCGAAATTAACAAAGCTGACAGCTGATGCTCTGCACTGGGGAACGCCGCTCTTAGATTCGGCGATTACACTCATTGACGCTGGGCACTTATTTTATCGTGGGTATAATGTTGCCGATCTTGTCAAGGAGTACGACGTTGAGGCGGTTGCTGGTCTCATATGGCTTGAAAGTTTAGAGGTCGGACAACTCGGTTTGTTGCCCTCTCCACCTTTATCACTCTCGAAAACTACTCGCGCTATTGCTCGAACAGCACGGGCGCTTCCCCCGCTAGAAAGGTTTCAAGCCGTTTTGCCCTTTATCTCTCAAGAAGACTTAAAGGCTTACGATAAGCGACCTCAGGCCATCGCTCGAGCTGGGGCGTGTCTGCTTCAGTCTCTTGTTCTTGTTGCCACTGAACAGGAGCGTTCGCAGGCATCTCTGGCCCAAACGCTACAGCAGGGCTGGGCGCCTAGTGATCCTCGGGCTACAGAGCTTTTCACTCTAGCCTTGATTCTGTGTGCGGATCACGAGCTGAATGTATCTTCCTTTACAGCACGCTGTGTGGCTTCAGCCCAGGCAACACTCTATTCGGCTGTGCTGGCGGGCTTATCTGCTTTGCTCGGCGTTAGACATGGTGGACAAACTGGCCAGGTGGAAGCGCTCCTCCGGGAGGTACAAACGTCGAGGCGGGCGAAAACGCTCATTGCAGACCGGTTGCGACGAGGGGAATCGATTCCTGGCTTTGGTCATAGGTTGTATCCGGACGGTGACCCACGCGCCAAGCTCCTGCTGAAACAACTCGGAAAGAGATACTCTGGCTCTCCAGCTCTCACTCTCGCCACGAGTGTCGCCTCCCAGGCTCACAAGATGACCGGTGAACATCCGACTATTGATTTTGCTCTCGTATCGCTAGCGAACGTACTGCAATTAGCACATGGTTCAGCTTTGGCTATTTTCGCATTAGGGCGGACAATAGGCTGGGTTGGCCATGTCATAGAGCAATATAAAGCTGACCGTTTAATTCGACCAAGGGCGCGGTATATAGGAAAGGTCCCTGTCTAAAATCCTTCTGCCTACTTGGTAAATCCGCGGATATCAGGTATGGCACGACCGCCTGGAAGTCAGCCTGTTTAACAAAGTAACGGTAGACACGATTAAGGGCTGCATATAGATTTCTCAGCCGTCATAAAAAATTCGCGTGACAGCCTTTTCCCCACCCGCTCCTGTCTCACGGAAAACCTTAAAGGAATATACCTGCGATGGGACCACAAACCGCCAAATCTACAAGTAGCGTCCGCTACCAACCGGACGAGCGGCCGCCGCGTGCGCTTGCCGCTGGTCTTGGCCTCCAGGCCGCCGTCCTCGTTTTTACACCAATAATCACTTTACCACTCGTCGTGCTGAAAGCGGCAGACCAGAGTGAAGCCTATATCTCGTGGGCCATCTTCATGGCTGTGATCATCAGTGGGATCACCACGCTCGTACAGGCCGTGCGGGTCGGACGGTTCGGGGCCGGACATATCTTGATCATGGGCACCTCCGGCTCATTTATCGCTGTCTGTATCACGGCGCTCACGGAGGGCGGGCCCGCTCTGCTGGCGACCCTGATTATCATATCATCGGCGATCCAGTTCGCGCTGGCGGCACGCTTGTCGCTGCTCCGGCGTGTTGTCACACCGGTCGTGTCCGGTACGGTCCTCGCCCTGATTGTCATCTCCATTGCCCCGGTCGTCTTCGACATGCTGACGGATGTGCCCGAGGGCACGCCGGCGTCCGCAGCTCCGGTATGCGTCGTCATCACTCTAGGCACGATCGTGGCTCTGAGCCTGCGCGCGCCGGACGCCTGGCGGCTGTGGGCCCCGGTCATCGGGCTGGGTGGAGGTTGTGTCGTCGCCGCGTTCTTCGGCCTCTACGATGTGCAGGGCGTTGCCGACGCGGCGTGGGTCGGCCTGCCGAATATCGCCTGGCCGGGCCTCGACCTCACGTTTGACGGGCGCTTCTGGTTGCTCCTGCCGTCGTTCGTATTAGTGACCCTGATCGGAGCCGTCGACACGATCGCGGACGCCACAGCCATTCAGCGTATCTCATGGCGCGACCGGCGGGCGGTTGATCTGCGCGTCGTCCAGGGCGCGGTCAATGCCGACGGCCTCGGCAACCTGCTGTCCGGCCTGGCCGGTACCATCCCGAACGCCACCTATTCAACCAGCCTGTCGCTGGCCGAACTGACGGGGGTCGGCGCGCGGAGCGTTGGCGTATATATCGGGCTTATTTTTCTCGGTCTGGCTTTCCTGCCCAAAGTGACGGCCCTCCTGATCGCTATTCCCGCGCCTGTGGTCGGCGCCTATGTGTTCGTGCTGCTGGCGCTGGTCTTCGTCCAGGCACTGAAGCTGATGGTGCAGGATGGGATTGACGCGCGCATGTCGCTCATCGTCGGGATCGGGTTCTGGGTTGGGGTGGGCTTTCAGAATCAGGCGATCTTCGCCGACTCTCTTGGCGAGACCTTGGGCAAGGTGCTCGAAAACGGCATGACGGCCGGCGGCTTAACTCTGCTCGCGCTGCTCCTGTTCATGGAGTTGACTGCGCCCCGGCGGAGCCGCCTGGCAATGGAGCTGGATATTGCGGGCCTGCCCAAGCTTGACGCCTTCCTGCGCGCGTTAGCGGCACGCATGCGCTGGAACTCCGTAGCCGTGGAACGCCTCTGCTCGGCCGGGGAGGAGGCGCTGCTAAGCCTCGCCCATCAGGAAGAGGATGAGACTCAGCGTGAAGGGCGGCGCCTGCTCGTGGTGGCGCGGAACGACCACGGAACTGCGGACCTGGAATTCATCGCCGCACTCGGGGAAGACAACCTGGAAGACCGCATGCTGATCTTGAGAGAGCAGGTTGACCGGCCGGGCGAGCGCGAACTCTCGCTCCGCCTGCTCCGGCACTACGCGTCGTCCGTCCGGCACCAGCAGTATCATGACATCGACATCGTGACTGTCCGCGTAGACGGCTCCGGGTAGCTTCCTGCGCTACTCAAAGTCGCTGGCACTGCGGACAAAAATGCGTACTGCGCTGCCCGACCAGGGTGCGCTCAATCGGGGTCCAACAGCGCCGGCAGGGCTGGCCCGTTCGGCCATAGACCCGAAAGAAATTCTGGTAATTGCCTTCAGGATAGACCCAATCAATGGCCGCGCCGTTATGCTTGATGCCGTCGTTCAGAGATGCTCGGATTGCTTTATGCAGCGCGGCGACCTGGCGACCATTAAGCTCAGCAGCCCGGTAAAAAGGGTGGAGTCTGGCCCGCCAGAGCGCTTCGTCCGCATAAATATTGCCCACCCCGGCAATAAAAGACTGATTCAGCAACAGTGCCTTGAGCCCACCGGTTTTTTTGGCAATGAGTGGACGAAAGCGTCGCAGCGTGAAATCCGATTCTAACGGTTCAGGGCCGAGATGACCGGTCACGGTTTCGAGGTCGTCCACGCAATAGACCCGCCCAAACTTGCGTGCGTCATGAAAATGCAGTGTATAGCCCGTATCGAAACCACAGGTGAAGTGCACATGCTTGTGCCGTGGATAGCCGGTTTTGCGAACCTCAATCCGCCCGCTCATTTTGAGGTGGATGATGAGATACCGAACGGAGGCGTCTGCGCCGGACTGCAAGGTCAAAACGATGTATTTCCCGCGCCGTCCAAGGGATTCGATCCGGTGGCCGGGCAAGGTGCGGGTGACTGCTCGAATGGACGGCCGTATGGAATTCTGCCAATTCCCCCAGGCATGGGTGATCTCCGCTCCCACGGGAGAAGGGTAGGTTGGCAGTCCGGCCTCCGCGGGTTCACCACGTGTGAGCTTGCGGACAATGGTTTCCACTTCCGGGAGTTCGGGCATAGCCTATAGCCTCTCCATTAAAAAGTTGATAGCTGAACGCCAAGGAAAGAGGAGGAAATTCGGACATGGCAGTGAAAAAGTTTTCAAGCGCGTACTACGTGGTCAACAATATGGACCAGGCGGTCAATTTTTACCAGGATATCCTGGGTCTCGACGTCAAATTTCGCGACGGCGATCGCTGGACCCAGTTCGATGTGAATGGGGTTGGAGTAGCCCTGGCCGACCCAAGTGAAGGCTCGGTCCCTCCGGGTGGCGGGGCAACCGTTGTGCTGGAGGTCGAGGACCTCGGAGAAATGCGTGAGAAGCTGACCCAAAACGGCGTCACGGTCAACGAGACCGTGGACATGGGTGGACACGGCAAATACTTCACCGCCGTAGACCCGGCCGGCAATATCGTCCAGATCTTCGCCCGCTCGTAGAGGTGGAGTATGGGTGTGTGCTATTAGGGGAGTGGAGAGACAGGATATGAGAAGAGTTCTCCTTTCTATTATTATCCTGACCTTATTTGCCAGCCCCTCACTAGCGAGTGTTTGTACCCGCCTACAAGCCGATCTTGAGGCTGCCGAATCTGCGCGTGAGCAAGCTAATGCCAAATTTGAGATTGCCAGATTGGCCTATGAGCAAGCCCAAGTAGAAGCAGAGATCGCCCGTATCAAGCGTAATGATTTACGGCTCACCTTCCAGACCGTACGCTTCAACCGGAAAGCTTCTTCGAGTCAACGAGTGCAAGCCCGAGCTGATTGGCAACAGGCTATAGTAGATTCCCGCGCGACACTGAACGATCTGAGATTGGCTATGGACGCCCTTGATATGACCAGGGTCATGCGAGATCAAGCTGATATCGATTTTGAGCTAGCCAAATTAGCCTATGAGCAAGCCCAAAATTGTCACCCTTTGTATTGGGTCAAACTCGCTACGACAAAGGCTGGAGATGCTGCTGAAACGGCTATGGGTGTTGCCGTAGCGGCGGCGGCTCTTGCTGCCTATCCTCTTTGGCTCGCATGGCCCTTTCTTGCTTTTTAGTGACCAAAAAGGCGGGTAAGGGATACGGCTTTGGGCGTAAGAGGTCCATTCTTTTTTAGGAGAAAATGTTATGAAGCAACTGTGGTCAGATTGGATAAAGAACATTGTTGTCCTAGTAGGTCTTGGAGTGCTGGTGGGACTAACCTCAGTCGCTTACAGTCACGGGACGGGCGAAGATGAAGTCCCGCTCTGGCAGTGGGAGCCGGAGCAGTTTCAGCAGCATGTGGCTACGGTCCGAAGCGGCAAAGACCTGACACCTGAGTCCTGGCCGGATGGGACGCGAGTTGCGGTGAGTCTTTCGTTTGACTTTGATACCGAGCCGGTCTGGATGGGATTTCAGGGCCAGCAAAGTCCCTCGTATATGTCGCGGGGTGAGTATGGCGCGCGCGCCGGCATGCCGCGTATCTTCGCCTTATTGGAAAAGCACGACATCCCGGCCTCGTTTTTTATTCCTGCCATCTCGATGGTCCTGCATCCGCAGGTCATTGAGGAAATCAAAAAACACTCCGACTATGAGATCGGCTTTCACTCCTATGTGCATGAAAACCCACTGACGCTGAGCGAAGCGGAAGAGCGCGCCGTCTACGAGAAAGCCATGAAAATTTTCGTCGAAAGGGTGGGAAAACGGCCGGCCGGCTTTCGGTCCGCGGCCTGGGACCTGACACCGGCAACCATTCAGATCGTCAAGGAAATGGGCTTTTTATACGAGAGCAGCATGATGGCGGACGACCGGCCCTACAGCCTGCTGGCCAACGGAGAAGAAACCGGACTGATCGAACTCCCGGTTGAATGGATCCTCGACGATTGGCCTTTGTTTCAAATAAGCTGGCCGAGTCGGCACGTCAGTATCCGCAACGCCGATGATGTGTATTCGATCTGGAAAGACGAATTTGACGGTGCCTATGAAGAAGGGACGATGTATATTCTCACCATGCATCCCCAGGTCATCGGTCATCGCTACCGCATGCAAATGCTCGACAAGCTCATCACCTACATGAAGAGTAAACCCGGGGTCTGGTTTGCCACCCATGAGCAGATCGCTCTCTATGTCAAAGAGCAGGCCGGACTAGGGGGTGACGACACCTCGGTGGCAAAGCCCGCAGAGGATCGGCCTGCCGGATAAAAACCACTTATACCGCCCTCGTATATTGGAATCCTTAGATGCCCTGTACGTGCTAAGCATCTAGTGGGAAGAGGGCATGGAGAGACCGGTATCGAAAAAAGGGATTCCGATACGGATTACAGGTGAACGCTGGATACATGTCGTAGAGTCGCACGACTATATGGCAGGAAACCTCGATCTGGTTGTGGAAACAGTCGAAGATCCAGACTATATTGTGACAGGAAGAAAAGGGGAGGTCATCGCTCTTCGTCATTACGAAACCACCTCGATATCTGAGAAATCTGTCGTTGCGGTGTATCGAGAGCTGACGGATGACGGGTTTCTAATAACGGCTTTTATGACGTCACAGCCAGAGACGATCTTGCGAAAGGGCATACTATGGCGGAAGCTGATGCCATCCTAGAGTCGGCTGCTCATTTCCTCAAACTGGGGGAAAAAAAGCTGTGGATGGACTACGACGAGGAAGCGGACGTATTGTATGTGAGTTTCCGCCGACCGCAGAAAGCCACCGATAGCCGTATGGAGGGAGATCTGGTGTACCACTACCGGGGGGAAGATCTCGTGGGCGTTACGATCCTCCATGCAAGCCAGATTGACCAATAAAGGGGGGAAGCATGGCCTACGACCTGCTCATTACAGACGCTCAGATTTGTGACGGCACTGGCGCGGCGCTCTTTCACGGTGCTGTCGGAGTCAAGGACGGAGTCATTACCGACGTTGGCTCGGTATCCGGACCGGCAACGCGAACAATTCGCGCCGACGGCTGCGTGGTCGCACCGGGCTTTATCGATATCCATACCCACTACGACGCGCAGGTCTCCTGGGACCCGCTGCTCACCTGTTCGGGCTGGCACGGGGTGACCAGCGTTCTGATGGGCAACTGCGGGGTGGGTGTTGCGCCGTGTCGCCCGCAGGAGAAAGACATCGTCTCGTGGGACTTGGTCAATGTGGAGGCCATGCCGCAAGAGGTACTGTTGAATGGCGTGGCCTGGGATGAGTGGGAGAGTTTTCCACAATATATGCAGGCCATTGTGAAGCGCGGCACGGCGCTCAACGTGGGCTTTCTCGTACCGTTATCCAGCTTTCGCTATTTTGTCATGGGCGCCGAAGCCTCCGAGCGCGAAGCCCATGACGAAGAACTCGCCCGCATGACTGCTCTTTTTCGAGAGGCTATGCAGGCCGGAGCGTATGGCTACTCGCTGAGCCTGCTCGACCAGCACATCGGCTACCAGGGTAAACCCCTGGCGAGTCGTATGGCCACCCAGAAGGAACTCTGCGCGCTTGGTCGGGTGATGCAAGAGCTGGGCAAGGGCGTCATCGAAATCGCGCTGACCCGGAGCGTGAGCGTGCTGACCGACGAGGAGTTGGCGTTGCTGCTGGCCATGGCCGAGGCCAGCCAGCGTCCGGTCACCTGGCTGGCCCTCCTGGGACGGTCGGATAAACCCGGTGTCTACCGGTCGGCCCTGGATCGCTTGCAACCCTTTTTCGACAAAGGACTGCGGATTCCTCCCCAAGTCACCCCGCGCCCCATCCAGCAATACTATACCCTCAAAGTGCCCTTTATCTTTGCCAGCCTGCCGTCGTGGAAGGAGGCGTTCAATCGACCGGTTGCGGAACAGATCGCGCTCTACCGGAAGCCGGAGTTTCGCGCAGCCTTTCGCCAGGACCTGCAAATCGGTGGTGCCATTTTCACCAACCAGTGGAACCAGGTTCATGTGGTCAAGGTGACGAAGGAGCATAACACCCGGCATTTGAACAAAAGCATCGCGGACATTGCCGCGGAAACGGACAGCGACCCTGTTGATACGATCCTGGATTTGGCCATTGACGAAAACCTGGAGATGGGCATTACGCTCTCGGTCATCAACACCAACCCTGACGAAGTGCGTGAGTTGATCACCCATCCCGACTGCCTCATCGGGCTGTCCGACGCCGGGGCGCATGTGGACCAGCACTGCGACGCCGGGGTGCCGACCTATCTGCTCGGGGAGTGGGTGAGAAAACGCCAGGCCATGACGCTTGAGGAGGGCGTGCGCCGTCTGACCTCAGAGCCGGCCCGGTTTCTCAATCAGCCCAGGAAGGGCCGTCTTGCCGCGGGCCTTGATGCGGACCTCGTCATTTTTGATCCCGAGACGATCGGTCCTCAGCCGCCCGAATGGGTCAACGATCTGCCGGGAGAGAAGCCACGCCTGATCGAACGGGCCACCGGCGTCCAGCATACCATTGTCGGCGGCAATATCGTTTTTTCGGACAATGTCCACCAGGGTGGGCTGCCCGGCACGATACTCCGGCCGGTCTGATGGAGCTGTCTTGTACGATCTGTTCGTTGGTTTGAGATCAGGTCTGAAACCCAAGCGTCTTGACTACCGCTCGCTGCCGGGTGTCAAGCGTGACGAATGAGATATCGCTTGGTTCCCGGACAACGTAGAGAGCTGTCGCGACATGCCACAGATCTGCGCCCCTCAAGTAACCAGCTTCCAGAGCCATCTTCAGCTCTGGGGTCAAGGGTCGGTCTGGTAAGACCCACTCGATGCCGGAGACAAGACTTGTCGTAAAGTCAATTTCCTCGCGTGCGAATACCGCGCGCAACTCCGCTTCGAGCAGGTTCGAGGACAAGAGATGAGAGAAATTATCCAATCGCCGTGCCAGGGGGGGTCCACCTCGCTCGTTAAATGCGATTGAGACCAGCGCGGACGTATCGACGTAAGCGACGCTCATGTGTCTCGCTCGGCGAGAAAGCGTCTGAGCGCGCCGTCTCGTCTCGCCACGGCCTTGAGGGGTTGCCTTTGCCCGTTTGGACGAGCTAGGAGACCCCGGCGTTCGTACTCCGCGAGACGTTCTTCTATTGTTTCCGGTCCTCGTTGGAACGGGCGAATCTCGGCCACGGGCTCTCCACGGTAAGAAACCGTGATTGTCCTTCCCTGACGCACCTGCCGGATGATCTCCGAGAATTGTGCCTTGGCTTCGTAAGTAGAATATTCGGATCGCATAAGTGGAATATAACTAGTCAGACTAGTCTGGTAAAGTGCTACTGCTCAAGGTACGACAGGTGGATAAGAACGGAGTGGGGACGTAACCCACCCCGCCGCTACGCGGCACCCCTCCGAGGAGGGGAGAGGGGATGACCCTACTCGCGGCCAAAATGCTTGAAGATGCCGGTGTAGGCCTTCTTCTCCGGTGGGCGGTAGGTTTTATATTTGCTCGTGGTCTTGCCCAACTCGACCAACGACTCGGCCAGCTTGACGGCACACACCACGCCGTCAAGGACGGGTATCTCAAGTTCTCGCTCCAGCTCATCTGCAAACTGGGTAAACCCGGCGCAGCCGAGTAAAATAGCCTCGGCATCGTCTTCGTCCCGAGCCCGACGCGCTTCGACGCGCAGCTTTTCGAGTGCTCCGGCCGGGTCTTTTTCCACATCAAGCACATACAGCGGAGAGGTCCGGATACTCACCACTTTTTCTCGAAAGCCATACCCGGCGACCATTTCTTCGAGCATGGTGCGTGTCCGCGGAATCACCGTCACAATAGAGAAGCGCGCGGCCAGCATGGAGGCCATATACAGAGAGGCTTCGGCGATGCCGACAACCGGCTTGGCAGTGCATTCGCGCGCTGCGTGGAGGCCTGGGTCGCCATAGCAGGCGATAATATAGGCGTCGCACCGTTCGGCCTCTCCCTTTTGAACTTCTTCGAGCAGACCGGGAATACTCAGATAGTCATCGTAGTAGGACTCGATGGAGGCCGGCCCGAATCGGGGGCTGACCGCCGTGATCTGGGTGCCCGGCCGGGCTACCGACTCGCCGGCCGCACCGATTGCGCGCGTCATTTCCTCGGAGGTGTTGGGATTGATGATCTTGATCTTCATGCCAGTCCTTTCTGCCGGGCCAATAATGCCACCGTGTCAGCCAGAATATCTGCACCCAGACAGATATCTTCCGCGCTGGTGTCCTCGGCGACATCGTGGCTGCGGCCGCCGATGCTGGGGATAAAGAGCATGGCGGTTGGGACATAGCGACTCAGGACCATGGCATCGTGTCCGGCTCCGCTGGGCATACGCAGGGCCGGAACGGCCTGCTGCCGGGTCGCGGCCTCAATGGTATCGACCAGGGCGGCGTCCATATCCGCCGGGGCGATACTCAACAGATGAGCCACCTCAATGCTCACGCCCTGTTGTCCATGAAACTCGGCGACCGCCGCATTGATTTCAGCCTCCAGACGATCAAGCACTTCCGGCCGAGGGTCGCGGAACTCGACCAGGACCTGGGCCAAACTGGGTACGACATTGCCGGCGCCCGGTTCAAAAACAATATGGCCCAGGTTCCATACGCTCAGCTCGCTACCGGCATTTGCAAACCGGTTGAGCAGTTCGGCACAGAGACGAATCAGGACGGCCCCGGCGTCTTTGCGTAAATGCATCGGTGTCGTGCCGGCATGGTCGGCCTGACCGGTACAGGTAATACGGCTACGGCGAATGCCCACGATGGCGGTCACCAGACCGATTTTTTGTCCTTCGACCTCAAGTCGCGGCCCCTGCTCAATATGGCCTTCAAAATAGGCCAGATGGCGACTCGGATCGATCCGGGCGCGGGGCTGTCCGGCATAGCCGGCTTCAGTCAGAGCGTGTGTGAGTGAGACGCCGTGCATATTTTTCGCGTCTTTAATATCCACGTCCGATAACTCGCCGCAAAACGACAAGCTGCCGGCCAGGGCTCGATACGTCCCTTCTTCATCGGCAAAGGAGATCACGTCAACGCCAAGGCCGGGCAGAGTGTTCGATTCATTTCGTGTCCGGGCGACCTCCAGGCCGTATAGCACCCCCATGGCGCCATCCAGCCAGCCGCCTTTCGGCACAGAGTCGGTATGCGAACCAATCAGCACGGCGGTGTCCACCCCGCGTGTCCGCCCGTACACATTCCCAATCCCGTCGATCTCCGCATCGAGGCCGGCCTCGCGCATCTGTTCGACCAGCCACTGCCGGGCGGCGCGATCTTCAGACGTAAAGGACAGCCGATTCACCCCGGTCTCAACTTTTCCAAATTGGGCGAGTTGTGTGAGGTTGTTCAGCAGACGAGTGTGATTGAGTTGCATAAGTGTATCCTTATGGGAAAAGGCTATCTCACGGAAATATGTGAAAGTCCATCCCGCGCTTTTTGAGAGTGTCTCAGTGCTCCTGGCGAGATGTCGCTAAGTTGACTTTTAAGATTTTTGGTTTAGGGAGTGGACTGTTGACTTTACGGCCCCAGGCTTCACATATTCAGTTCGGCATCACCCCAATCCCACCGAGAAACATTGGGAAAAGCGTTTGAGGAGAACTTTGGAGGAAGCGCCATGACCGAAGAACAACACGACCGGGACAAAACGGCCATCGCCGAGCTGATCGCGCGGTATAATTTTGCTATTGACCACGAAGACTATCAGGGCTGGGCAGACTGCTTCGCGCCGGAGGGTGTCTTTGACGGGGTGATCGGCAAATTTGACGCCCATCGGGAACTCGACCGCTTTACCGCCGAGGTCAAGCGGCTGGCGGCCGAGAGTCCCAAGCTGCGCCACTATGTGACCAATATTTTGACCGAGGTGGATGGCGATACGGCCCGCTCGAAGTGTTTTTTGCTGCTGACCTCAACCACCAAGGAGGGTGGCAGCCGGGTAGCCATGGCCGGGGAGTACGAAGACCGGCTGGTCAAACACGAGGGTCAGTGGCTGTTTTCGTATCGCAAGGTCCATATTGACGGGGCGATGGGATAAGAGTGCCGCCCCTTGCTGGACTTCGGTTCCGCGTCATCGTGAGATTCCCGAACGATACCCGCTCATTTTTCATTATTTCTACCCATTTGGGCAGCGACAGGGGCGGCAAGGTATGTATAGAGTCTCCTTCTCAGCAGGGAATAATATCAACCCTAGGTAGTGTCTCAGTTTGAATTTCTTTCTTCATCCGTGTTCGTCCCGCCCTTCTCTCCCGTCCGGGAGCTGGCGGTGACAGTTCTGTTCCGTGCCCGGCTGCATAATTTTATCAGGGTCAACTGATAATTTTACCAGGGACAACCGGCCGGCAGTCGTGTGGAGAAGGGCAGTGCGTTCCCGTACGTGCGTCAGCGCCGTGCCCTGGAGCCGAGAAGAGAACCCGATGCCTGAGGAGAGCGGACTGCCCTATCCTTACTGGCCACAATTTTTCAAACTGAGACACTACCCAACCCTAGTATATAATTCCCCCTAGTATATAACTCTCATACGAGAGTGACATCCAAAGGATTCAAACTGAGACACTATCTGTCGCTCCACTCTGTTGTCCGAAACACGTCGTTCATTCTGGCCTTCGAGGCCGTTTGGAATGAAGCGGCGGGGCAAGTCATTGGGCCACGTGAGGACGCACCACAGCGTCGGCGCGTCGGCAGAGCAGGGGGGGAATGGAGATACGTATGGAATTCTGGACTTGGACGGTAGCGGAACCGACGAGAAGCGCGGATTTTGCGCGGCGGGCCCAGGCGCAAGGCTGGGATGGCATCGGTGTGGGGGACTCCCAGAACCTGACGGGCGACCCCTATGTGTTCCTGGCGCTCGCGGCCACCGCCTCGGACACGCTGGGACTGGCGACATCCGTGACGAACCCCGTCACCCGGCACCCTGCGGTGACCGCGAGTTCGGCATTTGCGGTCCAGCGCCTCTCTCGGGGCCGCATGGTGCTCGGCATCGGCCGCGGCGATAGCGCCCTCGCACACCTTGGCCGCGCCCCGGCGCGTCTGAGGTGGTTCGAGACGTACCTCAAGCAGTTGCAGGCCTATCTCGCGGGCGCGGAAGTGGCCTTCGAAGGCTCTGGCATCCCGGACGAGGCGGCGCCGCCCGCGGAACGGCTCGGTTTCGCCGATGCGCCGAGGGCCAGCTCCATTCGCTGGCCTGGCGATGGGCCGAAGGTGCCGGTCGAAGTCGCTGCTACCGGGCCCCGCGTCATCGACATCGCCGCCCGCCATGCCGACCGGGTGATGCTCGCCGTCGGCGCCGACCCGAAGCGCATCGCCTGGGGCATCGCCGCCGCCCGCGAGGCGGCCCGCGCCGCCGGACGTGATCCCGACACGCTCGGTTTCGGCGCCTACGTCAATGTCGTCTGCCACGACGACCTCGCCGTGGGGCGCGAGCTGGGCCGCGCCTCCACGGGACTGTTCGCGCGTTTCTCGGTGATGGACGGCGCAGTGTCCGGGCCAGCCGACGATCAGCAGAAGAAAGTCTTTCACCGGCTGCACGATCTCTATGACATGAACGCGCACGGCCAGCAGGGCGGCCAGCAGACCACGGCCCTCACTGACGATTTCATCGACGGCTACGCCATCGTCGGAGCGCCGGGCTACTGCGCCGACAGGCTGGTGCAACTCGCGGAGCTGGGCGTGACCAAGTTCGGCGTCATAGGACCGAATTTCGTCACGCCAACGGCCGAGGCCCAGGCCGCGGCGACGCGGTTCACCGACGACGTACTACCGCGGCTGCGGGCCTAGAAGTAATTGGTCTCCTTACGTCTGGAGTGACCATGAGGGAAGCCGCCGCAAGTGAGTGACGAGACATTACGGTTCGAGGCGGACGAGCGTCCGCCGCTGCATCTGTCCATTGGCATAGCAGCCCAGTTCGCGACGCTGGCGATTACCTCGGTCTTACTGCCACCCGTAGTGCTGGTCACCCTCGGCGGGGGTTCGGAAGCCTATTTGGGGTGGGCCGTGTTCGCCGCTGTGGTCGTGAGCGGAATTGCGACCATCGTGCAGAGCGTGCGGGTCGGCCGCATCGGCGCCGGTTACATTCTGGTGATGGGCAGCACACCAGCCTACCTGCCAGTCTGCATCAGCACCCTGGAGGCGAGCGGTCCTGCGTTACTGGCAACACTGATTATCATATCGTCGCTGGTGCAGTTCGTCCTCGGCTGGAAGATGGCGGCGTTGCGACGGGTATTCACGCCAACGGTTGCAGGTACCGTCCTCATGCTGATTCCCGTCAGCCTCGCGCCGCTGATCCTTCGCAAGATGACGGACGTTCCAGAATTCGCCGACCCTGCAGCCGGACCGGTGACGGCTGGGGCCGCCTTGTTAACCATCGTGTTCCTGGCCCTGCGTTTCGACGGCACATTGCGCCTTTGGTCGCTCGGCATCGGACTCATGGTGGGGAGTCTGGTCGGCCACTATTTCGGTATCTACGATGTGGAGCGGATCGTCGCGGCGTCCTGGGTCGGCTACCCCGATCCAGGTGGGTGGCCGGGGCTCGACTTCGGCCTCGGCTCCACGTTCTGGGCGCTGCTGCCCGGATTCGTAATGGTCACGCTGGTAGGGGCCATGGATACCCTGGGCGACAGCATCGCCATACAACGGGCTTCTTGGCGTAAACCCCGGGCCATCGATTTCCGGGCCGTGCAGGGGGCGATCAATGCCGATGGGCTAGGCAACCTGCTCTCCGGCTTGACGGGCACGGTACCGAATACCACCTACGGCAGCAGTATCGCGATTGCCGAACTCACGGGTGTTGCCGCTCGGAGAGTCGGCGTGTGGGTTGGAGTGATATTCGTCTCGCTTGCCTTCCTGCCCAAGCTACTCGCGGTGGTCGTCGCGATACCGGGTCCGGTAGCCGCCGCCTACCTGGCGATGGTCGTGGCGCTCCTGGGCATGTTCGGCGTAAAGGTACTGGTCGCCGAAGGGCTCGACTACCGCAAGAATCTGATCGTCGGGATAAGCTTCTGGCTTGGCCTCGCCTGCCAGTTCGACATGCTCTTTCCAGAGTACATGACCGGATTCGTCGGGGAAGTTCTCGGTAACGGCATGACGGCCGGCGGTCTGACGGTGATGCTGCTGTCCACGATGCTTGATCTGACTAGTCCGAGGCCGCGGCGCCTGCACGTCCCGCTAAGTGACGAATCCTTGGCCGCCGTGGACGCGTTCCTGGTCAGGTTCGCAGCCGACACGAAAATCGGAGAGGAGATGACCCATCGCCTGCGCGCCGTCGGGGAGGAAACGGTACACAGCCTGATGCACATCGGCGCGGAACGCCGCCTGCTGGTGGTGGCCCGCGCGGACGGCAAGGCGGTGGAGCTGGAGTTCGTCGCCAGCGCGGGCGAATCGAATCTGGAAGACCTGCTGGCCGTGATCGATGTGGCCGATTTACCGCACGAATCGGCGGCGTCGCTCAGGCTGTTGAAGCACTATGCCTCATCGGTGGGTCATCGGCAGTACCACGACACAGATGTGGTCACCGTGCGTGTGGAGTAGTTCGTTCCAGATGGAGCGAGTGGGAGGAAAAGGAGAGACGATGCCTCTGTGAATCTCCGACAGGGCGACTTCCACGTGAACCTACCACCACTCGACATGGAGAATCCTTAGGGTGGCTATCCGCTATTGGAAAAAACAGCGCCTAACAAGTGTACGTACTCGAATTTCATCTCGTTTCATCCGAGGCGGTGTTCTGGCTCTCCCTTGTGAGTTGAACTCCACATATTTCTACGTCTGAGCGTCTTGGCGTTGCTGTCGAAGCTGCTCCGTCCCCTCACGGTCCAACTGCATCTCTTGGGTAATCACGACGCCATACTCCCGCCGGGCGGTGTCTCGGGTGTAATATTCGTCCAACACATCCTCCAGAACCTGCTGCGGGTCGCGTCGGAAAGGGTCGCCGTAGCCACCGCCGGTGGCACCAATGGTAATTAAACGCTCTCCGGCTTTGACGCTACGATAGGGAACTTTTGAGGGCAGGGCGATTTCTTCGTTATCGAGGGTTCTCAAGGTCAAGGTGCCGGGTATACCCGTGCTGCCACCGTCAAATCCCCAGGCTCCATACACAAAACCGTCGGCCTCAACCGACGTGCCGCCGTCACTCAGATAGTGCAGCTCCTTGATTGACCCCATACCGCCCCGCCACTGTCCAGGCGCACACGCATTCTCTCTTAGCTCGTAGCGTTCGACCCGCAGCGGCACGTGGGACTCCACGTCCTCAATGGGGTTATTGCGGGTGTTGGCATACAGCGTATCAACGGTGTCCATGCCGTCATGACCGTACCGACCGCCGTAGCTGCCCTCAAAAATTTCCAGATGCACCCAGGGGCTGTTGTTCCGCCGCATCCCGCTTGAGGCAATGGCCTTGAGGTTGCCGATACCGGCACTGACCTGGCGGGGAACGGCCAGGGCCAGGGCCTTCATAACAGTATCGCTTAAGACGTTGCCGGTGACAAAACGGGCAATGGTCGGTGCCGGAAAAATAGGATTGGCCAGCGTACCACGCGGCGCAATGATCTGAATGGGCCGGTAGAGTCCGGCGTTTTGCGGCAGGTCGCCGTAGATTTCGGTGTCGAGCAGGACCGAGCGCAGCACCAGCCAGATGGCCACATCAACCGTGCCCACCAGCGGCATATTGATGGGCCGGTCCGACACCTGCGGTGCGGTGCCGGTCAGGTCTACGCTCAGCTCCGATCCGCTGACCGTCAGGGTCACGCAAATGGGCAGGTTGCGCCGGCCTGGGTCGGGATCGTCAATATAGCCGTCCATATGGCCGGTGGCCGTATAGCTGCCGTCCGGAATCTGTTCGATCGCCTGCCGCATCAAGCGCTCGGAGTAATCAAACAGGGAGGCGCAGGCCGCCTCGACCGTGTGGAGCCCGTAGCGCTCAATGAGTTCGACATAGCGTTCGGCACCGATACGACAGGCCGCGATCTGGGCCTCCATATCACCCACCACCAGATCGGAGATGCGGATATTATCGCGCAACAACTGCCACACCGCCGCGTTTCGGTTGCCCTGCTCAGACACCTTGATGGCCTTGAACTGTAAACCCTCGGCATAGGCGTCAAATGCCTCGACAATGCCGGTGCTGCCCGGGGTCTGGCAGCCAATATCGAGGTGGTGGGCCGTGGTAACGGAAAAACCGACGAGATCATCCTGGTAGAAAACCGGCACGCAAAACCCGACATCCGGGCCGTGGCTGGCCCCGCCGTACGGATCGTTATGCATGATGACGTCGCCGGGCCGGATAGACTCTCCCCGCTTGGCAAGCGCGTCAAGCATCCCGCGCACATAGCCGGGAATCGGGCCGGACTGGAGGGGGGTGCTCTGCTTTGACTCGCACAATTGTTCGCCACGCGCATTGACCAGGGCCGTGCCGAAATCCTCGGACTCCCGAATAATGCTCGAATACGACATGCGCATGAGCTTATAGCCCATCTCCACCGCGATATTCTCCAGCGCACCCAGGATGACGCTGGCCGTAATCGGATCAATGTCGTGGCCATTGGGAGCGTTGTCTGCCGGGGTCCTCATGCTGCCCCTCCTATCTGAATGAGCAGATTCCCGTGGGGGTCGAGCCGAAAGGTACAATCCGGCGGAACCACGGTGGTCGAGTCTGTTTGCAGGATGACCGCCGGACCGGCAACCATCTCATCGACCGGGAGCCGTTCCCGTCGGTAAAAGGCGGTATCCAGGCTGCGTAGCTCATTCTGAACCCGAAACACCGACGGCTGGGTTTTGACCAGCGCGGCCTGGGGCGAGCCGGAGCCGAATGAAGACGCGGTGTGGATTCTCTGCGCCTGGCCAACTCCGACCAGACGGATGGTCACGATTTCAATCGGGCTGTCCACAAAGAAATGACCGTACTCCAATTCGTGCTGCCGGTGAAAACGGTCAGTGATGCGGTCGAGCGCGGCGGCATCGAGTGGACCCTCGGGCACGGCGACCCGCAGCTCATAGCCCTGACCGACGTAGCGCACATCGGCAAAACGCGTAAAGGTGACTGCGGCCTGGGCGATACCGTCGTCGCTGAACTGTTGGTGCAGTTCGTTTTGCATCTGCGTAAACGCCGCGTTGAGCCGCGGCAGATCAAAAGCGGTCGAGACCTGAAAGGCGGTCCGGGTCGCATCGTATTTGACGTCCGTAGTAAGCAGGCCAACGGCCGAGGTAATACCGGGGTAGGGGGGGATGATGCACTCCGGAACGCCCAGCAGGCGGGCGACCTCCGCGCCGTGGAGTGGACCGGCCCCGCCAAAGGCGACCAGCGCGTAGGCGCGCGGGTCTATGCCTTTCTGTACGGTGCGCGAGCGTATGGCATTGGCCATATTGCTGTTGAGAATCGTCACGATCCCTTCGGCAGCTTCCAGTTCCGACAACCCGAGCGGATCGGCCAAAGCATGAACGGCCCGCCTGGCAGCTGCGGCATCAAGCGCCATGGCACCGCCGAGAAAATTGTCGGTGTCCAGCCGACCCAGGAGAATATTGGCGTCCGTGACCGTGGGCTGGGTTCCTCCGCGACCATAAGCCGCCGGGCCGGGCTGGGAGCCGGCGCTGTGCGGCCCGACCCGAAAACCTCCGCCAGGGTCAATATGGGCGATGCTGCCGCCGCCAGCGCCAATGGTGTGGATGTCGATCATCGGGACCAGAACCGGATAACCGGCTATCCAGGTATCGCGGGCCGTGGCTTCGCTGAACTGCCCGTCCGTCACCACGCCGATATCGGCGCTGGTGCCGCCCACATCAAAGGTAATGAGCCGGTTACGCTGCGACCGCTCGCCCGTCCAGGCTCCGCCAAGCACGCCCGCGGCCGGGCCGGACAGCAGGGTCAGGGCGGGTTTCTGGGCAACTACCCGTGGCGTAGCCAGCCCGCCGTTGGAGCGAATGATGCGCAGTTCGGCCCCAATCCCGGCGCTACGTAAGCGCTGCTCCAACTGCGAAATATAGCGGTGGACGATAGGACCGATAAAGGCGTTAATGGCGGTCGTGGTAAATCGTTCGAACTCACGGAATTGGGGAGAGAGGGAAGCCGAGGTGGTGACAAAGACCTCGGGGTATTCTTCGAGAATGATCTCACGGGCGCGATTTTCATGCTCGGCGTTGAGGTACGAGAACAAAAAACAGACGGCGATCGATTCAACCCGGGCGTCTTTGAGTTCGCGGGCCGCCTGACGGACCGCGGCTTCATCGAGCGGAATCAGGACCTCGCCATGCGGCGGAATGAGCCGCTCCGGAACACCCTTGCGATAACGGCGGCGGACTAGGGGACGGTCCTGCCAGGGAATCTCCTGCTGGATGGAGTAGTGATGGGGCCGCTGGTGGCGACCGATGTGGAGAATGTCGCGGTAGCCCTGGGTGGTAAGCATGCCCGCGGTCGCGCCTTTATGTTCCAGCAGAGCATTGGTTGCGATCGTCGTGCCATGGTAGATTAGGGCAATGCTGTCGAGTGGAATAGTCTGGTGGTGGCACAGCTCGGTGATTGCGCGCATGACCCCCAGAGAAGGATCGTCTGGGGACGTCGGCACTTTATGGATGGCCAACCGATCCGTCTGGGTATCCGCCAAGACCGCGTCGGTGAATGTCCCGCCTACGTCAACCCCAATGAGTCGCATATATCGCCCTTGGGGCTACTCTAGCGAGTTTCTTCCGGCTTGACAAAAGACCGGCCCGTATCGTATGAGCTTGGAATGAACATTCACTCAGTTTACGTCGCGCACCGGATTCTGGCGAAAGGCGCTCAGCAGTGAAATCTCAGGTCTTACGCAAAAAACGCAAAGCCCCGTCTCAGGTGACCGACGAAAAGCGGCTGCAAGAAGGCCAGGAGCGCATTGCCGCCGCGGCACTCAATCTCTTTCTCCAGAACGGCTATCACAACACCAGCGTGCGTGAGGTTGCCCAAAAAGCCGGACTCAGTGTGGGTTCGGTCTTCAACTATTTTACCAGTAAGGAAGAAATTCTCTTCTTTCTGCTCTCTTCCGGTCAGGTCCGGGCCGAGATCGGGTTTCAAAAACAGCGCGCCGAGTTTGAGCGGCTCAAACAGGACGGCGCCAGTCCTCGCGCCCTGTTTTTGCGGGCCTACGAGCGGTACGCCGTGCTGACTGACGAACTGCGACGCAACACGGTCTTGGCCTATCAGGAAACAAAGTCGCTGACGCTGGCGGAACGTAAGCGCTTTCTTGAGGGCGAAGAACGGATTCAGCATTTTTTCGAGGAGATCATTGCCTATGGGGTCGCCCAGGGGGAATTCCCAGCCGGGAATATCCGACTCAAAGCCCATTGTTTATTGGTGCTGGCCCAGTCTTGGGCGGTGCGGCATTGGGCACTCAGCAGCTTTACTAAGCTCGACGAGTATCTCGAGCCCTTAAAGTCGATCGCCCTGGGGATTCTTGAGAGTGACTCCCAGCAGACACCTGCTTTGGTCGCGGCGCAGGATGGCAAGGATTTCGTCCTCCCACGAGAGCTGACGAGTTGAGATCATATGCAGTGCAACAGATTCCAGTGCCACGACTCACCTCTTCCTGACACCCTCTGTGCAGCGCGTTGGCGGCTGCATGGAGACTTCGGGGAACCCTAGGAACAAAGGAGGGGAGGGCCACTGGCCCTCCTTCCTGGGGGCAGCGGTATGGATGGATTTCTGTTTGATGTCAAAGTCCTGGAACTCGCAGATGAAAAGGGAGAGTTCTGCGGCAAGTTGCTGGCCGGAGCTGGCGCAGATGTGCTCAAAATCGAGCCGCCAGGCGGGCAAGCCACGCGCGAGATTGGGCCCTTTTATCATGACCAAGTCCACCCCGAACGCAGCCTGTATTTTTGGCACTATAATTTCGGCAAGCGCGGCATCACGCTGGATATAGAGTCGCCGCCGGGGACAGACCTGCTCAAGCAGCTCATTGCGGAAGCCGACGTCCTGATTGACGCCCAGCCGCTGGGAACGCTGGAAAAACTCGGGCTGGACTGGAACGCCCTGCAGGCGCTCAACCCACGATTGATTTATGTGGTCCTGTCCCCGTTTGGCAACAGCGGTCCGTGGCGAGACTATAAGGCCAACGATCTGGTCCATCTGGCGCTGGGCGGGCAAATGATGTGTTGCGGCTACAGTCCCACAGAAGATGGCAGCTATGACACACCGCCTATTGCCCCGCAGATGTGGCACGCCTATCACATCGCCGGCAATCAGGCATTTATTGCCACCGTTGGCGCGCTCATCGGGCGCGAGATGACCGAAGTCGGAGAGATGATTGAGCTGCCCATTCACCAGGCCGTTAGCGTCTGCACCGAGATTGACGTTCCGCACTGGATCTATGGCCAGACGCCGTGCTACCGCCAGACCGGGCGGCATGCCCAACCGGCCATCGGACCAGAGGTGCAGTTCCCAACCAAAGACGGGCGTTACTCCATTATTTTGCCCAATCCGTTTCCGGGCGGATATGAAACCCTGGTCGAATTTCTGGAGAGCAAGGGTAAGGCCGGCGACCTGAATGCAGAACACTATAAAGAACCCAAGAATCGCCGCGGGCGCGCCTTTACCGAGCACTTTGCCGATATCCAGGCGGCGTGTGTAGCCGACTTTGACATGGAAGAAATCTGGCATGGGGCGCAAGAGCTGGGCATTCCCTGGTCCCCCATTCGACTGCCGGAAGAAAATCCCGACGATATACAGTGGCAAACCCGCGCCACGTTTTCTCAGGTCGAACATCCCGAGTTAGACGAATCCTACACCTATACGGGCGCGCCCATGCTGCCGAATCAATGTGCCTGGCGGCAGGGCCCGCGGGCGCCGCTTATCGGCGAGCACAACCGGACGGTCTTGTGCGAGCAACTCGGGCTGAGCGCGGAAGAGCTTGCGGACTTACAGGACAAAGGAATCGTGTAGGGTGGGCGTAAAAAAAAGGCGACCCTTGGAAGGCGTTCGGATTGCCGACCTGACCTGGCTGCTGGCCGGGGCGGGCGGGCCGCGCTTATTAGCCAGCCTGGGGGCGGAAGTCATTCGGATTGAATGGCGCGATCGGCTGGATTTCCTGCGTTATATGCCGCCGTTTGCCTCAAAGAGGGAACGCGCAGAAAAAGCCGAGGCCATGGACCTGACCGGCCTGGACACCGGCAAGGTCCAGAGCGTCAATCGCGGTGGGTATTTCAATGACATCAATGCCGGCAAATACGGGATCAGTCTGAATATGAAAGCGCCCCAGGGCCGCGAGCTGTTCAAAAAGCTGGTGGCGGTCAGCGATGTGGTGGTTGAGGCATTTACGGCCGAGACTATGCAAAAATGGGGACTCGGCTATGACACTCTTAAAGCCATTAAGCCGGATATTATTTATATGCAGCAGCCCGGTTGGGGTTATCAAGGCCCCTACGTTAAATACGCTTCCTACGGACCGATTGCCCAGGCCGTGAGCGGCCTGACCGAACAGTCGGGTTTACCCGCGCCCCATCCTCCTGCCGGCTGGGGCTTTTCGTATATGGACTGGAGTGGCGCGTATTATTGTGCCATGACCATTCTGATGGCCCTGTACTATAAAAAACGGACCGGTAAGGGCCAGTATCTGGATTGCTCGCAAGTAGAGCCCGGCATTGGTATGACCGGCACCGCGGTACTGGATCACGCGGTCAATGGCCGCCACTACCAGCGCACCGGTAATCGCTCGCCCTACACACCCGCCGCGCCGCATGGGGCCTACCCCTGCGCTGGCCAGGGCGCTGAGAAGGACCGCTGGATTGCCCTAGCCGTGACTTCCGAAGAAGAATGGCAGGCTCTGGTCCGCGTAATGGGCAACCCCGACTGGGCGGCACAGGGGCGATTTGTCTCGCTGGCCGAGCGGATCAAGCACCAGAACGAGTTGGACCGTCTGGTGAGTGCCTGGACGCAAGAGCAGGCGCCCTTTGGCCTGCAAGAGCGTTTACAGGCCGCCGGTGTTCCGGCCGGTGTGTGTCAGACCGCGCAGGATCGGATCGAACAAGACCCGCAGCTCAAACACCTGAACTGGCTGCTCCCCCTGGAGCATACCGAAATCGGAACCTGGCCGATCAAGGATATTCCGTTTCATTTTGCCAACGGGCAGGTGAGTCAGGGCGGACCGACCGAACGCGCTGCGCCGTGCTATGCGGAAGATAATGAATATGTCTACAAAGAATTGCTCGGCTTGAGCCAGGCAGAAATGGACGCGTTTCAGGACGAAGGAGTGATTTAACAATGAGGGATTGGGGATGAAAACCTAACCCCCAGAACTAGAGGAGGGTGTCATGTCATACGATCTCATCATCAAAAACGGAACCGTTGTGGATGGAACCGGCGCAGAACGCTACCGGGCCGATATTGCGGTGGCCAACGGAAAAATTGCCGAAATTGGCAAGGTTTCAGACGGAGCCAAGAAGGTCGTGGATGCCTCCGACCTGATTGTGGCACCGGGCTTTGTTGATCCGCACACTCACTATGACGCCCAGATTTGCTGGGATCCGCTCATCACGTCTTCTTCCTGGCATGGGGTCACGAGTCTGGTAATGGGCAATTGTGGGGTCGGCCTGGCCCCGTGTAAGCCTGAGGTGCAGGAAATCGCCGCCTGGGACCTGGTCAACGTGGAAGCCATCCCGTTTGACGTGCTGGGCAAAGGCGTGACCTGGGATTGGGTCACCTTCCCCGAATATATGAATGCGGCCGAAAAGCGCGGGAGCGGCATCAATATCGGTTTTATGGCCGCGCTGACTCCGTTTCGCCACTTTGTGATGGGCGAAGAGTCGATGGAGCGGGGCGCAACACAAGAGGAAATCGTGCAGATCAAGGCCCTGATTAAAGAGGCGGTGGCTGCCGGCGCCTTTGGCTTTTCGACCACGAATGTCGCCCAGCACATCGGCTATAAGGGTCGTCCGATTGCTTGCCGCAACGCCAGTTGGGACGAACTCAAGGCCTATTGCAACGCGCTTAAAGAACTCGGCAAGGGCAGTATCGAACTCGCCCTGACCAATAATGTCTCTATTGTTGACGAAACGGAACATGCCTTACTGGACATGCTCCTGACCGAAAGCGGCCGTCAGGTCACGTGGCTGGCCTTGCTGAACCGGGACGACCAACCGGATGCGGCCATGAATACCCTGCGCACGATTGAGCCACTGTTCGAGAAGGGCGCCGTTCCGCAGGTAACCTGTCGTCCGCTGATTATTCAGATCGACCTGCGCAAGCCCTTCATTTTTGCCAATCTGCCCTGTTGGAAGCCGGCCTTTGACCAGCCGATTGAGAAGCAGAAGGAATTCTACAGGGATGAATCCTTTCGGGCGGCATTCCGCAAAGAGATGGAGTCGCCCAAGGTATTCTCGGGCAAATGGGAACGCGCCATCGTTCATGAGGTTGGGAATCCCGCCATGCAATCCATGATCGGCAAGAGCGTGGCCGAGATTGCCAAAGAGCGCGGCAAAGACGGGCTCGATACCTTTTTGGACCTGTGCATCGAAGACGACTTGCAGCTCCAGTATACCTATGAGCTGTTCAACGCCGACGAAGACCGTATCCCTGAGCTGATTACGCACGATCAGGTCATGGTTGGCCTGTCAGACGGTGGCGCCCATGTGGACATGCTGTGTGACGCCGGCTACTGCACCTATCTGCTCGGCACCTGGGTGAGGGACCGACAGGCCATGACGCTTGAGCACGCGGTGAGGCGGATTACCTCCGAGCCGGCTGCGTTCTACGGGATGACCACGCGGGGCAAGATCGCAACAGGCATGGCAGCCGACTTTGCGATTTTTGACTACAACACGGTTGGCTCGGCACGCCGCGGCGAAATGCGGGCCGACCTGCCCGGTGGCGGGCGGCGCCTGGTCATGCCGGCCCAGGGCGTGCAGTACACGATCGTGAACGGAGAAGTGCTGTTCGACGATGGCAAACATACCGGGGCCATGCCAGGCCAAGTGCTGCGTTCGGGTCAAGTGTAGTCTTTTCCTGTTCCCCCAAGGGGAGAGGGCAACCACAGGGGGTTGCCCCTACCTTTATTCTCCCTCTCCCCTGGGGGGAGAGGGCCGGGGTGAGGGGTGTCGGATTACGCTCTGCTAATCCGGCCTACAGAGATGCCGCCAAAGAGATGCCGCCAAGACTCTAAATATAGACAAAGGAGGGGAACATGCTGACTCGTTTATTTCACGTCAATGTCTGCGTTCGCGATATGGAGCGCTCCATCGGGTTTTATGAAAAACTCGGCTTTAACAAGGTCAACGACTTTACGCTTGAAGACCCGACGGTGGGTGAGGCGCTTGGCCTCGACGCCCGGAAGCTGCGCGGCGTGTTCATGCGCCTCGGGGACGATGAGAACGCTCCGGTTCTGGACTTGGTCCAGTTCATCGATCCGCCCCCACAGGGCGAGCCTTACCCGTCGCTCAATAATATCGGGATTTGCCGTATCGCCTTCGACGTGGACGATATCGACAAGACCTATGCCGACCTCCAGGAAATGCAGGTTGAATTTTTATCCCCACTCAAAAAAATAGAAGGGCCGGGAGGCGCGGAGATTGGAGTCGTCTGCTTCAAAGACCCGGACGGCACCATCCTCGAACTGATCAGCGGGATGTAGTTATTCGAGCACCCCTCACCCCGACCCTCTCCTTCAAGGGGAGAGGGAGCAAAAGGTAGGGGCAACCCCCCGTGGTTGCCCTGCTGGAGAACCTGGGAATATGTCAACACAGCAGCCTCGCGAGCAGATAGACCCGGACAAACTCAAGGCTGGCGGCCAAAAAGTCTTTGGCCTGCTGAGCGGTGCGTTAATCTCGGCCATGATTCACCTGGGCGACCGGCTCGGGCTGTACCGGGCGTTGCATGGCGCCGGGCCAGTGACCAGCGAGGAGCTTGCCGAAAAAACGGGCTTGAGCGAACGCTGGGTGCGGGAGTGGCTCCGAGGACAGGCCGCGGCCCAATTGCTTGAGTATTCAGAGGAGGGGCGTTTTTCCCTCTCGCCGGAAATGGCCATGATTCTTGCGGACGAAGACAGTCCCAAGTTTGCCGCAGGTATTTTCAGCGACTTTCCGCAACGCATGGCCATATTGGAGAAACTGCCCGAGGCCTTTCGTACCGGCCTGGGCCTGCCCTACGACGCGCGTGGCTCAGAGGGCGCACGGGGCATTGAGCGGGTCTTTGCCCCCTGGTATCGACACGCGCTGATCCCCGTTGTTCTGCCTGCCCTGGACGGTGTCGAGTCCAGGCTGCAAGCCGGTGCAAAGGTGGCGGACGTGGGCTGCGGCGCCGGGATTGCGCTGGTCCAAATGGCCACCGCCTTTCCGCAGGCCGACTTTCATGGCTATGACATCTCGGAGCACGCGCTGGCTCGCGCCAACGCGAACAAGGCTGAGGCCGGACTGACCAACCTCCGGTTTCATCATGCGGCCCAGGACGGGTTGCCGGCTGATGCGAGTTTTGACTTCATCACCACCTTTGACTGCATCCATGATATGACCCATCCGGCCGAAGCCATTCGGGCCATTCGGTCGGCGCTCAAGCCGGATGGAACCTGGCTGATCGCCGATATCAAGAGTGCCCCGACGTTTGAAGAAAATCTGAAGAAGCCCATGACCGGGCTGATGTATGCCTTCTCGGTTATGGGCTGCATGTCCTCGGCCTTATCCGAGCCGGACGGGGCTGGCCTGGGCACACTGGGCTTTAACGAACAGGTCGCGCGGAGCATGACGCGCGACGCCGGCTTCACCCGCTTTACCCGCCACGATTTTGACAATCCGTTTAACGCCTATTATGAAGTGCGGCCCTGACGCAGAAAGGTCCGGTGAAGAAAAACCCCTCACCCCAGCCCTCTCCCTCAAGGGGAGAGGGAGCAAAAGGTAGGGGCAACCCCCTGTGGTTGCCCGGTTCTCAGCCCCCTGTGGTTGCCCGGTTCTCAGAGGGAGCAGACATGAGGAGAAACGTATGGAAAAGGAATTTCTGAATCCCGCTGGTCTGCCCGTTTTGCCGGGCTTCTCTCAGGTTGTGACCGCAACCGAGGGAAAAATTGTTTTCATCTCGGGTCAGGTCGCCTTGGACGCGAACAACGAGGTGGTGGGCAAGGGCGATCTGGGCGCCCAGGTCGCCCAAACCTTTGAAAACCTCAAACGAGCGCTGGCCGCGGTTGGGGCCACGTTTGATGACGTGCTGAAGACCAATACGTATATTGTGAATTATACGCCTGACATGATCGGCGTGGTCCGTGAGGTTCGCAGCCAGTATCTGCCCCAGGAAAAACCACCGGCCAGCACCCTCATCGGCGTTCAGGCGCTGGTGCTTGAAGACCTGCTCATTGAGATTGAGGCCTTTGCTCTGCTCAAGGCTTGAGGCCGGCGCGTATGCGCTTCTCCTGCCTCTGAGTCCTGCATAACTCGGCATGTCCACTCCTGCCAGTCTTCGCGTTGCCTTTGACATTGGTGGAACCTTCACCGATGTCGTCATAGCCGGAGCCGACGGCCAGCTTCTGACCTATAAAATTCTGACCTTGCCCGATTCTGTTGGTGCGGACGTTGGACGCTGTATTGCCGATGCCGAACGCCAGCGCCCGGCGAGCCCCATTACGAGCCTCGTCCACGGCACAACCATCGCCTCCAACGCGGTCCTGGAAGAACAGGGCGCCCGGACCGGACTGATTACCACCACAGGCTTTCGGGATGAATTGGAAATCCGACGTCTGGGGCGTCCCGGCGTCTACAACGTTTTTTGGCAACGTACGCCGCCCCTGATCCCGCGTCGCCGCCGGCTCGAAGTCAGCGAACGCCTGACTGTTCGGGGCGAGGTGGAAACTCCACTCAACGACGAAGAGGTCCGTCAGGCCATACTCAGCCTCAAACGCCAGGGTGTTGAAGCCATTGCCGTGGCGTTTCTGCACTCTTACGTCAATCCCAGCCATGAACAACGGGCCGTGGCTCTTATCCGTGAGGTGTTCCCGGAAGTCATGGTCTGCTCCTCAGCCGACATCCTGCCCGAGGTGCGCGAGTACGAACGCACTTCCACCACGGCGCTGAACGCCTACCTGATGCCCGTGGTCGGACGATACCTGGACCAGTTGGAAACGCAGCTACGGGCATATCCCCCACCACTGCAAATCATGCAGTCCAACGGAGGGATCATGCCCGCTGCGCATGCCCGCCGCCGCCCGGTGCATATGATTGAATCCGGTCCTGCGGCTGGTGCGTTGGCTGCGGCCGGCCTGGCGCAGGAAATCGGTCTGGCGCAGGCAGTGGCGTTTGATATGGGTGGAACAACCGCCAAAGGCTGCCTGATAGAAAATGGCAAGCCGGTTGAAACCGCCGAGGGCGAGGTCGGCGCGGGAATCAACCGAGCCGGGCGACTGAGCAAGGGGGCCGGCTATGCGTTGCGCGTTCCCGCCTACGATATTGTCGAGGTCGGCGCGGGAGGAGGGAGTCTGGCCTGGGTAGACGATGGCGGCGCGCTGCGCGTCGGTCCACGCAGCGCCGGCGCCGTCCCCGGGCCGGCCTGCTATGGCCGCAGCGGAACCGAGCCGACCATCACCGACGCCAACGTGGCCCTGGGGTATATGAATCCGACCAGCATCGCCGGTGGCACCGTCCCCATTGACGCCGCGGCTGCACGGACCGCAATCGAGACGCAGCTGGGCGCCCGTCTCGGTCTATCGGTCCACGAGCTTGCCTTCGGAATTCATCAGGTGGCTGACGCGACCATGACGCGTGCCATACGTGCGGTCACGACCGAGCGGGGCCGTGATCCACGCGAGTTTACTCTGATCGCTTTCGGTGGATCAGGCCCGCTGCACGCGGCGACGCTGGCCGACAATCTGGGTATGTCGCAGGTGTATATTCCGCTCTTTCCCGGGGTATTCAGTGCGCTGGGCCTGTTGGTAGCCGACCTGCGCTCTGACTACGTACAAAGTGTGCCACAGGATTTGGACGCGGTTGACCCCGCAGCGCTACTCCAGGAATTTGACGCCCTGGCAGACCGCGCAGCGCAGGAGGCCCGGCATGAGCAGCGCGAGCGGCCCGGTCTCACCTATGAGCGCCTGATCGACTTACGCTATAAGCGCCAGTCATCGGAACTGACCCTGCCGCTCCCGGCCCAGGTTGAGGCGGCTGACATCCGGCAGGTTTTGGCCGAGAGCTTTCATGCCGCACATGAACAAACGTATGGATATCGACGCGAAGACGATACCATTGCCATCGTCAGCGTCCGCCTGAAAGCAACCATCCGGACACAAAGCCTGTCCTTCAGCGAGTTGGGCGTGTCTTTCAGCCAATCGGCAGAAAAGACCGCGCAGCCGGACTCTCGACGTGCCTATTTCGGCCCCCAACAGGGTGAGCTCGATACCCGGATTCTGAGCCGCGGTGACTTGGTCGAACATGCCGCCGCCGGTCCTCTGATTGTCGAAGAGTTTGACACCACGGTCGTCGTCCCACCGCGCTGGCAGGCGAGTGTCGATGCGTATGGGAACATTGTCTTACAGGTCGTGAAGTGAAATTACCCAATCGACGCCGTGCCTATATTCCTCAAGGAAAATTATCAGGATACCTGCTCTCTTCTACGCATGCGGTTGGCAAAGCAAAGTCGAAATTCTTTCAGGCCATTGGTTTTAGTGTAGCGAGGGAAGAAGACCTTAAACAGCAACTCTTGTCCCTTGCCCGTACTCACGAAGTGACAAATATCTCGCGGTCAACTCATGGGATCAAATACGTCATTGAAGGGACACTGGAAACAAAGACAAAGAGGAAAGTCCGTATTCGTACTATTTGGATTATTGAGGAACATCAGCATAATCCTCGCTTTGTCACGGCCTACCCGTTATAGGTAAGAAAAGAGGAAGGAATATATGTTCCAAGAGCTTGATACGGTTGTCCTGACCCATAACGTTGAAAATCATGGGCTCAAGGAAGGCGATATAGGCGTTGTGGTGCATTGCTACCAGGATGGGCAAGGGCTTGAGGTTGAATTCGTGACAGCAGAAGGGAAGACTATAGCGCTATTAACGCTGACTCCATCCGACGTTCGCCTCATGCGGGAGCGAGAAATTTTACACGTGCGCGAACTTTCCGCCGCATAAGGGGCAAGTGAAGGGAGCCGGTTCATGCCAAGCGCATTTGACCCCATTCTGATCGAAGTCATGAAAAACGAGCTGACCGCGGTTGCCGAAGAGATGGGCATTACCATGAAGCGGACGGCGCGCTCGCTAGGGGCCAAGGAAGGCTCTGATTTTTCTACTGCGCTGGTCGATGCCCAGGGCTTGTTGATCGCCCAGGGTCTGACCATAGGTGTCCATCTGGGCTACATCATGGGGGTCATGCCGTGGGTGCTGAAGAAATTTGGCGACGACCTCCAGCCTGGCGATGTGATTGTCTCCAATGATCCCTACGGTGGGGTATCCCACTTCCCGGATATCGTGCTGGTCATGCCCATTTTCTGGCAGGAACAACTGGTCGGCTTTTCGGCCATCGTAGAACACCACACCGATATTGGCGGACGCTTCCCCGGCGGCATGGGCATAGCCAGTGCCGAAGTCTACGAAGAAGGGGTGTGTATTCCGGGGGTGAAGCTCTTCAGTCAAGGCGAGCTGAATCACGACCTGGTTGATATGATTGCCGCCAATGTCCGCGCACCTGAGGATGTGCGCGGCGACCTGGACGCCCAGGCCGCGGCCTGCCGGCGCGGTGCCCAGGGGGTCCGGGAGCTGCTTGACCGCCACGGGCTGGAACAATTTGCAGCCTGTAACGAACAGTTACGCCAGTACAGCGAACGGGCCATGCGAGCCTGCATTGCTGCCATCCCGGATGGCTCATATGTGTGTACGGATCTGTTTGAAGATGACGGCCTGGGCGGGGAAGGGGTCAATTTGCGTCTCACGGTAACCGTTGCCGACGAGTCCGTCCGGGTTGACTTCGACGGAACCGGCCCACAGGTGCGCAGCGCGATTAACGTCCCTTTCAATCTTACCCGCGCCTGTGTGTACGTGGCCTTTCGGTCCATTCTTGAGACGGATGCGCCGGCAAACTCGGGGCTGATGGCTCCTATTCAGGTGACTGCCCCCGAGGGCTGTGTGGTCAATCCCAAATTTCCCGGTGCGGTCGGTGCACGCGGAATGCTGATGTGGCGGATTATCGACATGGTGTTTGCCGCCCTGGCCCAGGCCATTCCAGATAAAGTCTACGCCGCGGGCGAGGGCGGGGCGAATCTGCTGGTGTATACGCCCCAGGTTGACACCGGTGTGCCGTCCATGCTGCTGGATATTTACACCTCGGGCTGGGGTGCGCGGCCCAATAGCGATGGTGTGGAAGGTGTCACTCCCATGGCTGCGGGTGGTGCCATGCGCAGCATTCCTGCCGAAATGATCGAACGCGAGTGTCCGGTCATGCTGGAAGGCTTCGGCTTTTTGCCGGATACCGGTGGTGCGGGACAATATCGCGGCGCCCTGTCCGTGTACCGCCAATGGCGCTTTCTGGGGGAAGGCCGAGTGATGCTCCGAACCTGTCGGGTCAAATCCGTTCCCTATGGGCTGGCCGGCGGAAAAGACGGCACCCCGTTTGCTGCCAGACTGCGCTCCGGCGAAGCAGAAACCCAACTCCCACCCGAAATGCTGATCGACACTGAGGTGCGGTCCGGAGAAACCCTGCTGCATGTCCAACCGGGTGCGGGCGGCTACGGCGACCCGCTCGTGCGTGACCCCCAGCTCGTCCTGGACGACGTGTTGGACGAGAAAATCTCGCCCGCATACGCCGAGCGGGAATACGGGGTCGCTATTGACGAGCGCACAGAGCAGGTTGACTGGCAGCGGACGGCGCAACTCCGGGCGACATTGCAGGCTGACCTGGGAGGATGACGGCTAAATGCGACGGCCCGCGTCCTGTCCGTTGCCGGCGCGTGGCCTGAGAGGAGAGCTATGGCATTTGATCCTATTCTGGTTGAGGTGGTGAAAAACGAGTTGGCCGCCATTACCGAAGAAATGGCGATTGCGGTCTGGAAGACCGGCCGCTCGGCCATGGTCAAAACCGGAGATTTTGCCACTGCTATCTGTGACGGCCAGGGTCGGTTAATCGGCCAGGGCTATGCGGCCCCGTTTCAACTGGCGTTCTTTATTGCGGTGATGCCGTACATTCTCAAAAAATACGGGGAAGACTTTGCGTCCGGCGACGTGATTGTGGTGAACGATCCGTATGCCGGTGTCACCCATATGCCGGACGTGATGATCATTGCGCCCACGTTCTGGCAGGGGAAGCGGGTCGCCTTTACCTTAGCCTATTCGCACCACACCGACATTGGCGGGCGCTTTCCGGGCGGGTTCAGCAGTCAGTGTACCGAGACCTTTGAAGAGGGTCTCCGCCTGCCGCCGATCAAACTGTACGCGGCTGGGGAGCGCAACGACGCCCTCCTGGAGACGATTCTGGCCAACGTCCGGGTGTCCGACGAGTGGCTGGGAGATGTAGAGGCAAAAATCGCGGGCTGCTGGCGTGGCGAGCAAGAGCTGAAAACAATGCTCGAAAAATACGGCTTGGACACCTTCAACTCGTGCTGTGACTATTTGATTAGCTATGCGGAAAAGGCCACCCGGGCGGCCCTCAAAGAGATTCCTCCGGGCGAGTATGTCTATGAGGATGCCTTTGAGGACGACGGTTTTGGCTCTGACGGTGTGTCCCTGCCGCTCAAGGTGACCCTGCGCGCCCAAGGCGAAACCTTGAGCGTTGATTTCACCGGGACCGGTCCGCAGGCGCGCGGTGCCATCAACCTGCCGCTGAGCATGACGCAAGCCACCGTGTACGGCGCGGTCAAGAGCATTGTCAGTCCGGAGGTATTAACCAATGTCGGCTTCATTCGACCCATACAGGTCGTTGCGCCGGTCGGCAGTCTGGTGAATCCGCGCTTTCCTGCCGCGGTCGGTGGCCGCGCCCCATTATTCTTTCGGGTTTTTGATATGCTGTTTCGTGCCCTGGCCCAGGCCCTGCCCGACCGGGTGCCCATCCCCGGAGAGGGTGGGGATGTCTTGCACTTTACCGGTGAGAAAGAAGACGGGACACCGTTTGCGGTGATGGATATTTTCTTTGGGGGTTGGGGCGGACGGCCGCGCAAGGACGGTATTGATGGCGTAGCCCCCATGGCCTTCGGGTCCTACGGAACGATTCCGGCGGAGATGCTCGAACGTGAGTTCCCGCTGGTCGTTGACGGGTTTGGCTATGTGCCGGATACGGGCGGCGCCGGCAAGCATCGGGGCTCGGTATCCATCTATAAACAGTGGCGCTTCCTGAGCCCCGGAAAAGTCATGGTCCGCACCAATCGCCTCATTCGCGCCTCCGGCGGGCTGGCCGGTGGCGCGTCCGGCGCGCTGTCCAAGAACATTCTGAACCCCGAAACAGAGAATCGAGAACTGCCGCGTAAAGCCCATATGCATATGGATGTGAGACCGGGCGATCGCATTCACCACATCGTGTCCGGCTCGGGCGGGCACGGCAATCCTCTGGAGCGTGACCCCGCCCGGGTGCTGGCCGACGTACAGGACGAAAAGCTGTCCGTGGCGCAGGCACGAGTGCAGTATGGAGTGGTGATTGATGCGGACGCGGCCGAGGTCAAGATTCCGGAAACCGAGGCACTGCGAGCCGCTCGCCTGCAACCGGCTGCGGCAGCAGACTAGTCGAGGGTCGGGCGTTTCCCATCCCCCTCTCCCCTCAGGGGAGAGGGCCGGGGTGAGGGGGAATGTGCAAAGCTCGGTTTTAGACCGGACTCGCTCCCCTACTCGGACTGTCGTTCCTTCCGGCGTAATCCATTATCCAGGAAGAGAATGAGAACGCCTACACCGTTTGGATAGACGATTCGATATGGTATAGCCTCCCCATGCGTATAGGCTTTGATATAGGCGGAACGTTTACCGATGTTGTTGTGGTTGGCGACGACGGACGCCTGTTTACCACCAAGGTGCTCTCGCTGCTCGATCGGGTTGGCGAAGATATTGTCCAATGTGTGCGCGAAGTCGATGCGCAGGCCCAGGTCGAAGGCTTCGTCCACGGTACAACCATTGCCTCGAACGCGGTCATTGAAGACACCACTGCGCGGACCGGACTGATTGCCACCCAGGGCTTTCGGGATGAACTCGAAATGCGCGGGCAGCGCCGGCCCAATATCTATGACGCGGACTGGGACCGTCTGCCGCCTCTCGTACCTCGCTCCCTGCGTCTGGAAGTGCAGGAGCGCATCCTGGGCAACGGTCAGATCGAGCAAACGCTCGATCTGGCACAGGCCAGGGCGGTGATCGACCAGCTTTTGACCGCCGGAGTAGAAGCGATCTCTGTTTGTCTGGTGAACTCGTATCTCAATCCCACGCACGAACAGCAACTGGGACAGCTTATTGCTGAAGTGGCGCCGGATACGGTGGTGTGTCTGTCGTGCGATATACATCCCGAGATTCGCGAGTATGAACGCACCAGTACGACCGTCATTAATGCGTCGCTGATTCCGGTTGTTGATCGCTATCTCACCCGACTGGAACAGCACCTTTCGACTTATAGCGAGCGCGTTCTGATTATGCAGTCCAACGGCGGCATCATGAGCGCCCAGGCCGCCCGGCGCCGGCCCGCGTATATGATTGAGTCGGGTCCGGCTGCCGGCGTGCTGGCTGCGGCGCGCTTTGCCCAGGAGACACAGCAGGATCAGGTGCTCTCGTTTGACATGGGGGGGACGACCGCCAAAGCCTGTTTGATTGAAAACGGCCTGCCACTTGAAAAGCCGGGCGGAGAGGTCGGGGGTGGCGCAACCACGACCACGCGTCTGTTCGGTGGAGGAGGACATGCGCTGCGCGTCCCCTCGCTCGATATCGTCGAAGTGGGTGCCGGAGGCGGCAGTATTGCCTGGATAGATGACGGGGGCGCCTTACGGGTCGGCCCCCAGAGCGCGAGTGCGGACCCTGGCCCGGCCTGTTATGGCCGGGGCGGAACCGAGCCGACGGTGACTGATGCCAATGTGGTGCTTGGCTATATGAATCCTGACGCTATCGCTGGGGCAACTCTGACCATTGATCGCCAGGCCGCCTGGACCGCGATTGAGCAAAAGATCGCTCAACCGCTCAATGTGGAAGTCCTGGCCGCGGCCTATGGCATCACGCAGGTAGCGAATGCGACCATGATGCGCGCCCTGCGGGCCGTCTCGACCGAACGCGGACGAGACCCGCGGGATTTTACCCTGATCGCGTTCGGTGGGGCCGGGCCAATGCACGCTGCCGCGCTGGCGGATAGCCTGAGTATGACGCAGGTGCAGATTCCGCTCTACCCCGGCTTATTCAGCGCGCTTGGGTTGTTATTGGCAGATTATCGCCACGACTATATTCGCAGCGTGGCCGTGGCTTTGGACCAAATCGACCCGCAGGCCGTGCTGCGTCACTATCAAGAGCTTGAGACCCAGGCCCGGGCCGAGCTAGTCGAAGAAGGCATTGCCGTGGATCAGATTCGCTTCGAGCGCCAGGTCGATCTCAAATATGGTTATCAGGTAGCGGAGCTGAGTCTGCCTTTTCCCGACGTGTCGGTCGCGGATATGCAGGAGCGCTTGGCCCGGCTCTTCACCGAAGCGCACCGACAGGCATTTGGCTATGATCGAGCCGATACGATTGAGCTGGTCAGCGTCCGGCTGCGGGCCCTGGCCTCCTCCGGCCACCTGCGCTTTACCGAACTGACTGGAGCAGGGAGCGTGAGTCCTCCTGCGTCTCCAGCCTCACGCACGGCGTATTTCGGTCCGCAGGTGGGCGAATGCCGGGCTGCGGTGTATCCGCGCACCGCTCTTGAACAGGCACGGAGCGGCCCACTCATCGTGGAAGAACCGGATACCACGGTGGTTGTACCGCCCGGCTGGACAGTCCAGTATGACGTGAGCGGGAATCTGCTCTTGCAGCGTGCATAGCATCACAGCGTGTTTCGCTTCGGGGTGGGTTCCTGCCGTACTGAAGGGTATCTTTTGTGAGGCCGACATCCACTCCGGTAGTCAAAGATTTGGTCCTGATTGGCGGTGGCCACAGTCATGTCACGGTGCTGAAACGCTTTGGGATGCAGCCGCTGCCGGGCGTCCGTCTGACGCTGATTTGCCGGGATAGCCACGCGCCGTACTCCGGCATGTTACCCGGCTATATCGCCGGACATTATAGCTTCGATCAGGCCCATATCGATCTCGGGCCGCTGTCCCGGTTTGCCGGGGCGCGATTTTTTCACGATGAAGTGATCGGTCTGGACCTGGCGAACAAGCAGGTTGTGTGTCGCACCCGGCCGCCCGTGGCCTATGATGTTTTGTCCATTAATATCGGGGCGACGCCTGCCATTGCGCATATTCCCGGTGCTACGTACACCGGTGTGGCCGTCAAGCCCATAGACGGTTTTTGGCGGCAGTGGGAGAAGCTCCGTGCGCGCTGTCTGGCTCGCACCGAACGCACGACGATCGGTGTCATTGGCGGCGGCGCCGGGAGTGTGGAACTCTTGCTGGCCGTCCAATACCGTCTCGAACATCTGCTCGCCCAGCAAAAGCGGTCGGCCGATCACCTTGTTTTTTCCCTCATTAGTGCGGCGTCCGAGATTCTGCCGACCCACAACCCGCGCGTCCGCGCCGCGTTTCGGCGCATTCTCAAGCAGCGAGGGGTTGAGGTCCGAACGGATTGTCTTGTCACCAGCGCTGCCGAAGGTTGCGTTCGACTTGCCGATCACACCCAACTCGCTCTGGATGAGATACTGTGGGTCACCACGGCCGGCGCCGCCGACTGGCCGGGGGAGTCCGGCCTGGCCACGGACGAGCAGGGTTTTATCTCCGTGCAGGATACGCTCCAGTCCGTTTCCCATCCCGAGGTCTTTGCCGCCGGAGATATCGCGGCGGTCGTCAACCATCCCCGCCCAAAATCGGGCGTGTTCGCCGTACGGCAAGGGCCGCCGTTGGCCAAGAATCTTCGCCGCTTCCTGCGCGGCCAAGCGGTCAAAGCCTTTGCGCCGCAAAAGCAGTTTCTGAGCCTGATCTCTACCGGAGACCGATATGCGGTGGCCTCACGGTCGAGTTGGGCGGGTGAAGGCAAGTGGGTCTGGAGGTGGAAGGACTGGATCGACCGGCGCTTTATCCGCAAATACAATGAGCTACCGGACATGCCCGAAGATGAACCGGCTCAGCTAGAGCAGGGTCTGGCCGACACGCATATCCTCAAGGAGATTTCCGCCTTTGCCATGCGCTGCGGTGGCTGCGGCTCCAAAATCGGCAGTACGGTCCTGAACCAGGCCCTGGCGCGTCTTGAGCCGGTTGACCGCTCCGATGTCATTGTCGGTCTGCACGCACCGGACGATGCGGCTGTGGTCACCGTTCCGCCCGGAAAGGCGGTGGTGCAGACGGTTGATTTTTTTCGAGCCTTTATTGACGACCCGTTTGTCTTTGGCCAAATCGCGGCCACCCATGCCCTGGGCGACATCTTTGCCATGGGTGCCGAGCCACAGACTGCTCTGGCCATGGTCACCATCCCGTATGGGTTGGAAGACAAGGTACAGGATCAGCTCACCCAGCTCATGGCTGGGGCCTTGGAGGTCCTCAACCGTGAACACACCGCCCTGGTTGGCGGGCATACCAGCGAGGGCAGCGAACTGGCGCTTGGATTTGCCATCAACGGTTTGGCCAGCCAGGAATCCGTACTGAAAAAAAGCGGCATGCAGCCGGGACAGGCGCTGGTTCTGACCAAGGCATTGGGAACCGGTGCGCTGTTTGCCGCAGACATGCGCCACAAGGCCAAGGGTCGCTGGATCGAAGCCGCGCTGGCCTCCATGCGGCAGTCAAATCGAGCCGGGGCAGACTGCCTGCGTCAGCACGGCGCGACCGCCATGACCGACGTGACCGGATTCGGCCTGCTGGGCCATCTGGTCGAGATGGTCCGCGCCTCAGCTATTGACGCTATCCTTGATATGGAACGGCTGCCGATCCTGCCCGGCGCGCTGGAGGTCGTTCAGCAGGGCATTTTTTCGTCCCTGCAACCGCAGAACATTCGGCTGCGGCGGGCCATTCGCGAGGTAGAGCGAGCGGCCCAGCACCCGTACTACGCTCTGCTGTTCGATCCGCAGACCGCCGGTGGACTCCTGGCCAGCGTCCCGGACGAACAGGCCCAGGCGTGTATTAAGGAGCTTCAGGCTCTTGGCTGTCAGGACGCGGCCATTATCGGCGCGGTACAAGCGCGGGGCGATGCGCTTGAGTCGATTACACTGCAAGTTTAACCGCCAGCCTTGTAAGCCGGTCGGAGTCGAGAACCCACCCCGCCGCTGAGCGGCACTCCTCCCAAGAGGGAATGTGCTCTGCTCCCCTCCTCGGAGGGGTGGCCGTAGGCCGGGGTGGGGTGCCCCCTATTCACGTATAGGCCCTGAGAAAAAAGAAGACGAGCACACCAGTGACCGAGACGTAGAGCCAGATCGGGAAGGTGTAGCGCGCGATCTTTTTGTGGGCCTCAAACTGTTTGCGGGCCGCGTGGTAGAGCGTGGTAAAAACCAGGGGCAGGGCGATAATGGACAGCACGATGTGGCTGATCAGGATGAAAAAATACAGCAGCCGAACCGGCCCCTGTCCGGGAAAAGGAGTATCGCCGTGAAAATGGTGATAGACGATATAACTCACCAGAAAGAGGACCGAGAACACGAGCGCGGCCAGCATGCAGCGTATATGCCTGTCCCGGTTGCCGCGCTTGATATTGACAAACCCGCCGATCAAACAGCAGGCGCACAGCGCGTTAAAACAGGCGTTTGCCGCCGGGAGATACATCACCCACTCTCCCTCTGCCGTGGCCGCCGGCTTATAGTAAATCAACCAGATCAGAAATCCGCTCAGGAGCAAGCCGAGGAGCAAAAACCAGGGAAACGGGTTGCGTGTCATGGCCGGTGTTGGCATGGGCCTGAGGCTAACGGCGGAAAGGGGGGAGATCAAGTCTCCGGTGGAGAGGGAATGCCCAGCGTAGGGGCAACCCCCTGTGGTTGCCCGGCCTGCTCATTTGGCTGTGACCGGGTAAGCTGTTCCCACTGGGAGCGCAGGCTTCCAGCCTGCTTCGGGGCGGGCAAGATGCCCGCGCTCCCAGACAGGGCAGCGGGCGGGACACGTCTGGGGAGCGGGTTTGCCGCGTATCGCGCCTGCTGCACTATTCCGCTAGAATACCGCGTCATCAGAACGAAGCGAAGGAGGACGGTATGCAGTTTGTAAGTCTGGAAGAAGCCAAGCAGGCATCGGGTCTGCGCCTGACGTTTGTGGCCAATGCGCCGAGTCCGTGGGGAGAAGCGATCAAGGGTATGCTCAAGACCAAAAATATCCCCTTTACCGCCACGCTCTATATGCCCGGTGACCCTGCGGCCAATAAGGGCCTGGTGGAGTGGACGGGTGAAGATAGTGCGCCGTCCGCTATGTATGAAGACGAAGCGCCCCGGTCCGGCTGGGCGGAGATCCTGCTTTTGCTCGAACGCCTTCAGCCCGAACCCCGCCTCATTCCGGCTGACCCGGAGCAACGCGCGCTGATGTTCGGGCTTTCATATGAAATCTGCGGCGAAATGGGCTTGGGCTGGTCGGCTCGTCTCATGATGTGCGATGCCGCCATAGACCCGAATATGGACTACCCGGTTCCTGCCGAGATGGGCCACTATCTTGGCGCGAAATACGGTTACCGGCCCGGCGTCGGACCGGAGGCAACCAAACGGGTGACCGATATTCTGGGCCTCCTGTCTGCCCGCCTCAAAGCCGAGCAGGCAAAGGGCAACCGCTTCCTCATGGGCGAACACGTCACGGCCCTGGACTTCTACTGGGCAACGTTTTGCGCCCTGATGAAACCGCTGCCGCCCGAGCACTGCAATATCATGGAGGTGTTACGCGCCGCCCTCGAGTTTCCCAATCCGGCGATTGAACAGGCGCTCGACCCCGCCCTGATCGAACATCGGGACTTCATGTATAACGAGTACCTCGGGTTGCCCATGGTGCTTTCGTAATTCTAACGGGAGACGCCTGCGTCTCCCGATTCATTTTTATGCCCATCCCCGAACGCTACAACAGCGGCTACAACCTTGGTGTTGGTGGCGCGGTCGTGCGCGACAATCGCCTGCTGCTCGTGCGCCGGGCATCACGGCGGGGCAGGGGGAACTGGCAGGTGCCGGGTGGCTTTGTCGAGCCGGACGAAACCATTGAGCGGGCTGTTGTCCGGGAGGTTCGGGAGGAATCCGGTGTGACCGGAGAAGTGCAGGGCGTCGTTGGCCTACGGAATCGGTGTGATCCCGACATTGGCAACAGTCTGTATATCGTCCTGCTGATGAAACCGCTGAGCGGTGAGCCGCAACCCGATATGGAAGAGGTTGACCGCGCCGAGTATCTGACCCTGGAGCAGATTGAGGGGTTGGAGCAGGTGCCGCCCATTAATAGGGAGATCGCCAGCCGGGTGCTCTCTGAGAAAAAATGCCTGCTGGCGCCGCAAGAACTCATCCATCTGAACGGCAAACCCTACACGCTCTTTGTTGGATAGCGTTTTCTAGAGCACCTCACGATGCTGTGTAGCTGCCTGTCATTCCTGTGAAAACAGGAATCCAGGGCCCCATCCTCCCGGCCTCTGGATGCCGGATCACGTCCGGCATGACGAGAGCGTATAAACGGCAAACCCTCCACACTCTTCATTGGGTAGTTTCCACGCCTTGATATTGCTCCTATCATATTGAAGAACAGTGAGATGTAGTCAAAAGTGAGTATGCTGACTCTCTCAATATGCCCATGAACAAAAACATACTGCTCGTGATTTTTGCTCTCCTGTTGATTGTGGGGCAGACCGCCATTGCCCACGCGCAATCGGCCACCTATCGGGTGACCTTTGAGGGCAAATGGACCACCAGTGTCACCCCCGGCGGCGTGCCCGGCGGGGCGCATTTCACGACGTTGATCGGTGCCGTCCATAACGACCAAGTCACCTTCTGGAGCAGTGGCGGCACGGCCAGTGCGGGGATCGAGAGTATGGCGGAGATTGGGGGCACGAGCACCCTCAAGAGCGAGATCACGGCCGCCGGCTCGAATGCCCACGCTACCATTGAGAAGAGTATCTCATCTGGCGGGACTGCCACCGCCACGGTTGACATCACAGTTACCCCCACCCATCCCCTGGTCACCCTAGTCACAATGGTGGCCCCGAGCCCGGACTGGTTCGTGGGTGTCTCCAGGCTGTCATTGCGTGACAGCAACAACTGGATAGCGTCGAAGACGGTGGACTTGTTTCCGTACGACGCGGGAACCGAGGACGGCACGGAGTTCTCCCTGAGCAACGATCCGACCTCACCTCAGGGCATGATCATGAGCATCAAGGGAACGGGCAAGTTCTCGGATGAGCCGATTGCCACACTCACCTTCACCCTTCAGACACCGCCCCCACCACCGGGGGGTGGGAGTAGTGGCGGTGGTGGGAGCAGCCGGGACGACCACGGCAATACGCCCGCGCGGGCGACCGTAGTCTCCCTCGGCGAGACCGCGCCCTGGAGTTCGTCCACCGCCGGACAGATCAACACCACGCGCGATATCGATTATTTCACGTTTACCGCCCCCCACGCCGGGGTATTGCTGGTCGGGACGATCGGCTCGACCGACACCAGGGGCACGGTCTGGCAAGATGGTGAAGAACTAGACATGGCGGACAGCGGAGGGACGCGGCAGAACTTTCGGCTCAGCGTCCGAGTGGAGGCCGGGCCGGTGGTGATCGCCGTGGCGGGCAATGGGCGCCGGACTGGAAGCTATACCTTACAGACCAGCCTGCTGGCCGGGTATCTGGAGAACCCAGGGCCGGAGTCCTTTCAGAGTGGGGTTGGCGTGCTTTCGGGTTGGGTGTGTGACGCTGAGGAGATCGAGATTGAGATTGGGGACCTCACGACGCAGGTGGCGGCATATGGCACCGAGCGGTTGGATACGGTGGATAGCTGTGGCGATACGAACAACGGCTTTGGGTTGTTATACAACTGGAATCATCTGGACGACGGTGAGCATACGGTCCTGGCGCGGGTGAATGGCGTCGAGTTGGGCCGGGCCAGCGTGGATGGAGTGGAGTTAGGTCGAGCCACAGTGACGGTGACGACGCTGGGCGCAGAGTTCTTAGAGGACGTAGCGGGCGAGTGCACGGTGGAGAACTTCCCGATGGACGGAGAGACGGTCCGGCTGGTGTGGCAACAGACGAACCAGAACTTCATGATAGCGGGCGAGAGTGTGCCGCGCGGAGAGAACCGGGCCGGGTTAGCCGGAGTGGGCTATCTGGAGAACCCAGGGCCCAACTCCTTTCAGAGTGGCCTTGGGGTCATTTCGGGTTGGGTGTGTGACGCCGAGACGGTCGAGATCGAGCTGGGGAACCTCGATCGACAGGTGGCGGCGTATGGCACCGAGCGGTTGGATACGGTGGATAGCTGTGGTGATACGAACAACGGCTTTGGGTTGTTATTCAACTGGAACCGGCTGGGCGACGGCGAGCATACGGTCGTGGCCTACGTCGATAACAGCAAACTCGGCCGGGCCACGGTGCGGGTGACGACCGTGGGGGAAGGGGCGGAGGAAGAGTTTCTGCGGGGGGTTGAGGGGGAATGTGTGATGGACGACTTCCCGAGTCCGGGTGAGCGCGTGACGGTGGAATGGCAACAGAATAACCAGAACTTTGTGATTATCTCACACGACCCTGATACAGCGGGACCGTAACCGTGAGGCTTGCGCGGGCCGGAGAAGTTCTCCCGTGCTTTAGCCAACTATTGAAAGGATTCATCGCACGCAGCAACGGTTTCAGGATCGGTCGCGACTTGGTCGGCCCACTCACGGGTATCGAACCAATACTGGCGGTGCTGTTCGAGCCAGCCATCGGCATGGCGAACCGCAATCCAACTATTGAAAAAGTTTAAAGTATCGAGGTCACCTTTCCGCACAGCCATACCCGCCACTCCCGAGGAAAACGGCTCCTCGAAGGGCAGGTGCAGAGTCTCCGGGTTGGCTTCAACCCACGTGGTCCGCGTCGTCGCGAACGCCGCCGCAGCATGGGCGTCACCGGCGACGACGGCCTGGAGGACCTCGTTGTCGGTATCAAAGAGCAAGGAGCATGGCATCAGGAAACACATTCTCGATAGCAGGTATTGACGAGGCTCCCCGACGGGTCGCAATCGTGACATCGGAACTGTTGAAATCGGTCAGCGTTTCCAGGGCTGTGGTTTGCTCTGTATTCGCCACGAGGAAGGTCCCGGTAGCGTTGTACGGGGATGTGAAATTGATCCTGAGGTTACGTTCCGGCAGGATTTGCATCCCGCTGATAATGACGTCAAACTCCTCGGCGATCAGTTCCGAGATGACGTAGTTCCAGTTCGTCCGGGCAAATTCGATCTCCACCCCCATGTCCTCGGCCACTCTTTTCGCCACATCAATTTCGAAGCCGATCAGTTCGCCGTCGGCATTGCAGGCCGACCAGGGCTCGAACAGCCCGAGCCCGACGCGCAGCGTCCCCCGATCCTGGACCTCCTCGATGACGCTGTCAAACGCCCACCACGGGAAAAACTCGGCCATCGCGCGCGAGTGGAAACCGCCAATCAGGGCAACAACGACCAGACCACACAACATGTGCTTTATCCGCATCAGACACCTCCTTGAGACATTCGCTGAGAATTTCGTTCCTACTGCCTAGCACACATGGGAGTAGTCCGTGAGTTCGGCTATAAAAAAATTACTGAGTATAGTCAAAAATAAATATTCCAGGCTGTAGAATCGCTTCGCCTGTGCTAACCCTAATGGCAAAAGGGGAAATCTGTGGGTATGGCTCCACAACAAGAAACGCTTGAACTGCGTGGAGATGGCGTGGCACGGGCCGCTATTCGATTTTGCTACCGTCAGGCTGGCCAGGGGCAGCCGCTGGTATGGCTCCACTGGTTGTGGGGCGAGCCGGGCTGGATGGACTACCACCAACGGTTAGCCGAACGTTTCCAGGTGTTTGTTCCCGACCTGCCGGGCTATGGGCAATCCGCCTTGCCAGAGTGGGCGAAGACGCCGCATGACTTGGCGGTGTTGCTGCTGCAATTCTTTGATGCGCTGTCGTTTGAACGACCGATTGTTGTCGGCTCGTGCCTGGGGGGATGGGTTGGGGCTGAACTCGCTCTGCTCAGACCGGAGCGGATTGCCAAGCTGGTTTTGATTAGCCCGCTCGGCTTGGTGCAGGACTGGACCAAGGTCCCCAATCTCTTCTATACGGACCCGGCGCGCTTGCCCCAGTATCTTTTTGTGGACGCAGTTCCGGAACGGGCCTCACTGTATGTTCCCGACCTGAGTCACTGGACCGACGCATTTATCAACAACCGAAACGCGAGCATCCGACTGGTGTTTGACCCCTACCTCCACAGTCGCAGCCTGCGCCATCACTTGCATCTTTTGACCACCCCAACGCTTGTCATCTGGGGCGAGCAGGACCCCCTCCTGGCCCCAGCCCACGCCGCGCTGTGGACGGCCTCGCTGCCGCACGCTCACCGCGTGATAACTCCGGGGGCCGGACATCTGCCGTATGTGGAAGAGTGCGAGGCCGTCATCCAGGCGATTGACACCTTCATTCCGCCACAGGAGAGGGGAGGCGCATGAGAATCTTTAATATGGTGCTGTTTGGCTGGCCGCACCTGCCTGACGATGCTCCCGTTGGTACGCCTGGATCGTATCCCCTTTCGAATCAGTATTTCGATCCTGTTCAGGGAAACGCATTACTGCAACAAGAGCTGGACCGGATCACGCTCAGTGATGAGCTTGGGTTGGATGGCTTCACCTGTCAGGAGCATCATGGCGGTGGCGGATTTTGTGCCATGGTGCCTTCGACGCACCTCATGGCGGCAGCCGTCTCACAACGCACCAAACATCTTCAAGTGGCGGTCACCGGCACGTGCATTCCGTTGCACCACCCGCTGGCCATTGCGGAAGAGGTCGCCATGCTGGATCACCTGAGCAATGGGCGTTTCATTTGGGGAGCGCTGCGTGGTTTTCCGACCGAATACCTGTCCTACAACGTCAACCCAGCGGAATCTCAGGCACGGTTCCGGGAAGGTTTTTCCCTGGTCCTGAAAGCGCTTTCGAGTGAGGGGCGGTTTGATTTTGATGGCCAGTTTTACCGCGTCCGGGACTACAATATCTGGCCTAAGCCCTTGCAGCAGCCCTATCCGAAAATCTGGATGGCGGCCAATAGCCTGGACTCGCTCGATTTTGCGGTCAGGAATCGCACCTATATTGCCACGCCGTGGGTCAGTATTGAGCGGACGCGCTCGGTGCACGAGACGTATTATCGGCTGGCTCAAGAGCAAAGCATCACCATCCCCGAGGATTTTGATGACATGTTTGCCTCGATCTGCGCGTTATACGTTGGCGAGAGCGATAAAAAGGCCCGCCAGGAGGCCGAAGCGCACTTGGAATACCACTTCTTCCGCGCGCTGGCGTCGTTTGATATCGGTACCGTCTCGCTTATCCCCGGACATATGAGTGTCGGTGGTATGCGCGACTGGCTGAAGAACGTCACGAGTAAAGAGACGGGCAAGGCCATGGGCTATAGCGTCGATGAAGGAATTGAGAATGGGACGGTCATTCTGGGCGGCCCGGAAAGCGTGATCGCTCAAATCAAACGCCAACGCGAAGAGGGCAAACGCGGCACCCTCCTGGCCATGTTTCAGTTCGGTTCCCTGCCGGATGCACTCGCGACGCAGAGCCTGCGCCTCTTTGCCCACGAGGTATTGCCCAAGATTCGCGCCATTTGAGGAGGCGTCGCTCCGCCCTCCGTCAAAAACGACCGCCCCGCCTTGGCTCTCGCCACCCTCTTCCCCGGCTAAAGCGCTATCTTGCATCCCACGCCCCAAGAGGGGAGTTTTCCTATCCCCTCCTTGGACGTGTGATGCACATTACATTACCCGACAGCTCCCCGCTCCCCTGCGCCGTGCCTGTCTGCGGCAGGGGGCCAGGAGTGCGGGCTTCCAGCCCGCAGGCGGCCAAGATGGCCGCGCTCCCAGGCAGCGGGCAGGCAGGCGGCCCGAGGCGGGGGCTGCCGGATCGGGCCCGGGAGGCTCACGCCTCAATGCACATCTCACGTCCCAAGAGGGGATGTGTTTTGCTCCCTTCACTGGGTGGGTGGCCTGGACTCTCGCTGGTGTCCTGGACGGTGGACGTGTGGAACTCTATCGTAGCCCTATGGCAGGTCGGGACGGAGGATTGAGCGAGGGGTCGCCCGCGTTTTTCTACGGCTGGTGGATCGTCGTGGCGTGCTTTGTCAGCATGTCGATGGCCGGGGGTGTTGGCAATCTGTCCTTCACCGTCTTTCTCAAGCCGCTGAGCGCAGAGTTCGGCTGGACCCGGGCGCAGGTATCGGGTGGGATTTCCGCCTTTATGTTGGCTATTGCGCTCACCGCCCCCTTTGTCGGGCGAGCGGTTGGTCTGTACGGGCCGCGGGCGGTCATGATTCCGGCGGCCGTATTAGTGGGCCTGTGCCTGATGCTGCTGTCACAGCTGACCGCCTTGTGGCAGCTCTATCTGCTGCGTCTCGGGGTGGGGGTTGGGTTTACAGCCCTGGCCCATGTGCCGGTCAATATCGCCATTTCGCGCTGGTTCAGGCGCAAGCGCGGTCGGGCCATGGGCACGGCCATGATCGGTGCTCCTGTGGGCGGACTGCTCATGACGCCCTTTGCCTCGTCTTGTATCGAGTGGGTGGACTGGCGTCTCACCCTGTTGATCCTGGGCGGGCTGCTATGGGTTATCCTGGTTCCAGTGCTGTTTGGACTGCTGCGAGATACGCCGGCTGACCTGGGTCTGCTACCGGACGGCGAGACGGGACGGAGCGCAGACGATACGCCAGGCGACGTTGGAGGAGGGGAGGGGATATCCGCCCGCGATACGCTCCGGACTGGCCGTTTCTGGGCCCTCATCGGTATCTATTTTCTGGCCTATGGCTGTCTCTTTTCCGTGATGATTCATCAGCATCCCTATTTTACGGATCAAGGCTTTTCCGCCCAGCACGCAGCCCTGCTGGTGAGTGTACTGCTCAGCGCGTCGGTGATCAGCGGGCTGGGTTTTGGCTGGGCGAGTGAGCGCTATGATCCCATGCAACTGGCGGCGACCTGTTATGCTCTGGGCAGTGTGGGCATAGCCCTGCTCTTATGGGCTTCCCCCGTGGTTGCCATGGTCGGCTTTGTTGTCTGCTTCGGCCTATTCTTTGGTGGCACCACTCCGCTGACCGCTCTCGTGACCGGGCACATGTTCGGCATGAAAGCGCACGGCGTGATTTACGGTTTCTATCAGACCGTTATCTGTTTGAGCGGTTTCGTTGGCCCAACGCTGATGGGCTTTCTCTATGACACGACCGGCAGCTATCAACTCGGGTTTACCGGAGTTAGTATCGGTCTGCTGTGTGCTGCCGCGCTGATGCTGGTCGTGTGGGCAAGAACCGCTCTCCTTCCGGTGTCTGTTGCTTCCGCCTGAACAAACAGGTCGGATTTTCCTCTTGTGGCTCAAATCCCCGGCTGATACAACTTTTTGCACAAAGAGTAAGGAACCCACCCCGGCCCCCGTATCAAGTACGGGGCAGGCCCTACGGGCCGTCCCTCCAAGGAGGGGAGCGGCATTCATCCCCTCTTGGGAGGGGTGCTGCGAAGCAGCGGGGTAGGTTTCTGATGTTCGTTCTGAGCCGTCAATGAGGAGGGCCTGTTATGAAATGCCATTGGTTCCATTTGATGCCGTATCAGGATCTGCCCGAGGACTTTAAGGAAAAACACCCGAGTGTGTGGGTGGATGTTTCCAGTGAATTGTACGACCCCGCTCGGGGCCATCAATTTTACAACGAATATCTGGATCAACTGGAGTTTGCGGACAGCCTGGGGTTTGACGGTATTTGCGTGAATGAGCACCATGCCAACGCCTATGGTCTGATGCCATCCCCCAATCTCATTCTGGCCGCGCTCGCCCGGCGGACTTCCAATTCCTCACTCATTGTGCTGGGCAACTCGATTGCGCTGTATAACCCGCCTATTCGGATTGCCGAAGAAATGGCCATGCTCGATTGTATATCGGGTGGTCGTTTTGTAGGTGGCTTTCCGGTCGGTACGTCGATGGACACCAATTTTGCGTATGGCCAGACGCCCCTGACGCTACGCGAGAAATATCGGGAAGGCCACGATCTGATTATCAAGGCCTGGACCGAGCCGGAACCGTTTGCCTTTAACGGCAAATACAACCAACTCCGCTATGTGAACATCTGGCCCCGCCCGATTCAAAAGCCGCATCCGCCGGTGTGGATTCCAGGCGGCGGCAGCGTTGAGACCTGGGACTGGGTGGCCGCGCACGACTATATGTATGCCTTCCTGAGTTATTTCGGCTACGAGCCGGCCACGCAGATTATGAAAGGCTATTGGGAGGCGGTAGACCGCGCCGGCCGAGACCGGAACCCCTACCGCGCCGGCTATCTGCAACTCATTGGGGTATCCGAGACGGACGCCCAAGCGGAAAAGGACTATGCCGAGGCGGCTTCGTATTTCTACCATCGCTGCCTGCACGTGCCCGATTATTGGGCTGCGGCGCCAGGTTACCTGACGCTCAAGACCATTAAGTCGCTCAAGTCGCCTTTCAGTTTCGAGCAGTTGGCCGACCTCAAATGGAAAGATTTTGTTGAGCAGGGCTATGTTATTGCCGGCTCCCCGGAAACCGTGCGCGAACGGCTGGTGGAAGTCATTAAGGAAATGAACGTCGGGCAACTTTTCTCCCTGCTCCACTTCGGCAACCTGAGCGCCGAGCTGACCCGCAAGAATACCGAACTGTACGCCAAAGAGGTTTTACCCTTTTTGCGCGAGCAGTTGTGGAACGAATGGGAAGACCGTTGGGCACCGCACCCGCTGAAGGAAGAAGATCGTATGCCGGTCGCCGCCCTCTGAGATGCCGCCCCCCTGAATGGAGATTGTTTGGAATGCAAGAAGTGAAGGTTGCTATTCGGAATGGAAAATTCACCACCTCAATGCAGTGGGGCGGCAGTGGCGAGCCGCTGCTGTTTCTGCACGGTGCCGGTGGCCCCATGGTGGGGGCACCGTTTCTTGAGGAACTCGCTCAGGTTTTTACCGTTTACGCTCCGGCCCATCCCGGCTTTGGATCTGGAACCGGTATCGAGCATATTGACGACGTGATTGACTTCGCCCTGTACTATCACGATTTTCTTGACGAGTTGCAGATCGATAGCCCGCATATCATGGGTCACTCGCTGGGCGGCATGTTGGCCGCAGAGATTGCTGCGCTCGCCCCGTACCGGATCAATCGTCTCGTGCTGGTCTGTCCGGCAGGACTCTGGCTTGAGGACGATCCCATTCCGGATTTCTTTACCTTTAACCCGCAGCAGATGGTCGAACATGTGTTTCATGACCCCAGCGGTCCCATGAGCCAAATGTTCACCGAACAGTTGCAATCGCCTGAAGCCCAGCTTGAGATGTATAAATGCCTGGCCTCAACCGGAAAATTCTTGTGGCCGATTCCTGACAAAGGGCTCAAGAAACGTATCCATCGGCTGCAACTGCCCACCCTGTTGCTGTGGGGAGAATCCGACAAGCTTATTCCCCCGGTCTATGGGGAGGCGTTTCAGCGCGCCATTCCCGGTTCGCGCCTGGTCCACTTCGCGAGTTCGGGCCATATGATTATGCTGGAGGAACAGGACGCTTTTGTCGAAGCCGTGTCAGATTTTTTATTGGAGTAACCCGAAAGGAGGGGAGTATGATTAAGGCGAAATCGATCCGCCATACTGGGGTGCCGGTCTCGGACGTGAGAAAGGCCAAGCGGTTTTATGGGGAAATTCTCGGCTTGGGTGAGATAGAGCGGCCCAAGATCAAGGGTATACCTGGAGCCTGGTATGAGGTGGACGGCACCCAGGTGCATATCATTGGCCAACGCAACACAATGGCCGACAAGGATATTCCGGGTATCGGCACCCATATCGCAGTCCAGGTCGAAGACCTTGAAGAGGCCAAACGGGTGCTCAAGAGAAGGCGGGTGAAGTTCCAGGAATTTGCCCCGCCACCCAATCTTGGTTTGGCTCCGGTGGTCTTTGTCCGTGACCCGGACGGCAATGTGGTCGAGCTGCGGACGGAAGCCTAAACATATTTGAGCGGCATACAGCGGAGAGGAACCCACCCCGCTGCTTCGCAGCACCCCTCCCGAGAGGGGATGTATTCCGCTCCCCTCCTCGGAGGGGTGGCCGAAGGCCGGGGTGGGTTCTTCTTCGTATCCAGGCATAAGCAGGGGAGAAGTCTGATGCTGATCGAAATCTATCCCAAACCCGACGGCATGCAGCATATCAACCTCATGTTCTGTGAGGCTGAACCCGAGCCCGAGGATGGCTGGGTGCGCGCTCATATTGACGCGTTTCCCACTCCGCCCAAGCGGATTTTTGAAGAGGAACGGGCTGGCCGGACGTATACCACGCTCCAGTACGGCCAGTGCGTCATCGGGCATTCCATGTTCTATATCGAAAAGCACAAGGGCGTGGTGGACAAGCTGTGCGGAGTCTGCACGAGCGAGCTTGAGCGGGCCGATCTGGACCATATTACCCGGAATACAATCATCTCCCGTCTGGCGCTGGAACTGGATAAACACGCCCGATTTTCGGTCGACGATCAGGGCAATCTGGCCATTGCCCTGAAAGATATAGAGGCAGCCGAGATTCACGAACGCCTGGGTGAGCTGATAGCCGAAGAAACTTCTGTCCGACCTGTCGAAACCGTAGCCATAGGAAATGAGGCCTGACGTGGCAGGGGTGGAAGGCAGAGTGGCGTTTATAACCGGGGCCGGGTCGGGCATCGGGCGCGCGACCGCGCGGGTCTTGGCCCAAGGCGGCGCCGATATTGTGGTGACGGATATCAACTTGGCCGGGGCTGAGGAAACGGCCCAAGCCGTCACTGAATTGGGTCGCAAGGCGCTCGCGCTTCGGGTCGATGTGTCAGACCTGCGTGCGGTTGAAACGGCGACGGCACAGGCAGGCCAGGAGTTGGGCGCGATTGATATTCTGTTCAGCAACGCCGGCATAGGAACCCAGGTCGCGTTTGCGGACATGACCGAGGAGGATTGGGACCACATGTTCGACGTTCATCTCAATGGCACGTATCACTGCTTTCGCGCGGTCTTACCCGAGATGAAAACGGCGGGCTGGGGTCGGTTGATCAGTACTTCCTCTATGGGGGCTTTTACCGGAGGAGTCCGTTTGGCCCATTACTGTGCGGCCAAGGCCGGTATTGCCGGGCTCACGGTTGCCATGGCAAGTGAGCTGGCGCGGTCGGGCATTACGGTCAATGCGGTTGCCCCCGGTGTGATCGACACGCCGATGGTCCGGCAGAGTCCTGAGCGCTGGGTCAAGAATATGACCAAGACCATTCCGATGCGCAAACTGGGACAACCCGAAGATATCGCCCATGCCGTCGTCTATCTGGCCTCGGAGGAAGCCGGATTCATGACGGGTCAGATTCTCAGTCCGAACGGCGGCTCGTATATGAAGTGGTGCTAAGATGCGACTGTCAGGAAAAACCGCTCTGATAACCGGCGCCGGGTCGGGCCTCGGCCAGGCGACCGCCCAGCTTTTTGCTCAGGAGGGAGCGCGCGTCGTTGTGGCCGATATCAGCCAGCGTCGCGCACAGGCCGTCGCTGCCGAGATCAATGACACCAACGCTTCCCCGGCCATAGGCATTCAGGTAGATGTAACTCAGCGTCAGGCCGTCAACGCTCTGGTTGATCAGGCCAAGAGCGCGTATGGACCAATCCGTATTCTTGTGAACAACGCCGGGATTGCCCAGATCAAGGACCTGCTCGATATCACGCCTGAAGACTGGCAGCGCATGATCGACGTCCACATGAAGGGCACCTTTCTATGCACCCGGGCCGTGATCGAAGATATGATAGCCGCCCAGTGGGGGCGGGTGATTAACACCGCCTCTGTTGCCGGCATGACCGGCGGGCCGCAAAACGCGCACTACGCTGCGGCAAAGGCCGCCATTATCGGTTTTACCCGCTCGCTGGCCCTGGAGTACGCGCGGTCGGGCATTACCGTGAATGCGGTTGCCCCCGGACTGATCGAAATGCCCATGGTCAAACAGGGCACCGGCCCTGCCGCCGAGAAGGTCGTAGATTTCTTTATCCGTCGCATTCCCATGCGCCAGATGGGGACACCCGGAGACATCGCCGCGGCGCATTTGTATCTGGCCTCGGACGATGCCGCCTATGTGACCGGACAGGTGCTGAGCCCGAACGGCGGCTATCTGGTGTGAAGCGTTTTTCCTTGACGTTTCCGCACGCTGGTTGTAGCGTGGCGGTGTGAACGAAGCCTTTGAACACCGCTCGCTCATCGACCGCACCCTCCTGCGCACCTTTCAGCAACGCCAAGACTGGCCGTCCATTATCCGGCTGACCCTCCATCTGTCCGCTTTCCTGCTGTGTGCGTATGGCGTGCTGCTCGTGACGCCGCATTCTCACCTGGCGGCGGGCCTGCTCTCGGTCGGGCTTGGTGGAATATGGGCTTCGCTGTTCGCCCCCTTTCACGAGTGTACGCACCAAACCGCCTTTAAGTCCGTCTGGCTGAACTCCCTGGGTGCCTGGCTCAGCGGCTTTCCCTTTGGCATGGCACCGGCCGTGTACCGGGCCTTCCATTTCGATCATCACCGCTACACCCAATATCCCGACCAGGACCCCGAGCTGTTGTTCTTAGGCGGGCAGCCGGTGTCCTGGCCGACCCGATGGAAAAACTGGCTGCTCATGATTAGCGGCTGGGGCCTTATCCAGTTCAAAGCAGGCGCTTTGGTGCGCTTCCCTTTCCTGGCCTATGAGAAGTGGGCGGCTTTCGCACCCTGGGCGCCGCCCGACCAACGTTCCACACTGGCCTGGCAATCGGGTGTGATCGCCCTCTTTTGGGTCGGGCTGATTGTCGCGGCCTGCATCGGGCCCGCGGGTATGGGCTGGGTGCTGTTTGCCGGGCTGCTGGGCCATATGTTTCAAGCCATCTGGATAACCACCGAGCACACCGGTCTGCCGAATGAAGGCTCCATTCTGGCGCGCACGCGCACCATGCAGACCTGGCCGTTTTTCAGTTGGTGGCTGTGGAATATGAACTTTCACGCCGAGCACCACGCCTGGCCGGCGGTCCCGTGGTACCGGCTGCCCGCCCTGCACCGGGAAGTGTCGGAACACCTCGACGCCACGGAGCGCGGCTATGCCCGCCTCCAGTTCAAGGTCTGGAGCAAGGTCGGCGGGTAGTGCCGGCTGAGAGCTGACCGCGACGATTCCCCTATCCCCTCCGCGGAGAGGTAGGGGCGATTCATGAATCGCCCCTACGGAGTATTGGAATGACAACCCGTCGCCGTATCTGTACTGCTCACCGCTCGCCTTGACCCTCCGAAACCCAACGTCTAGGCTCAAGCCAACCGCACATCAGGAGGTCAGGAATTACGATGCTCACCGCACCGACGCGCTTTTTTACCGAAGACCATGAGATATTCCGCGAACAGGTTCGTAATTTTGTGACCAAGGAGGTCCATCCCCATATTGACCAGTGGGAAGAGGAGGCCCTTTTTCCCAAGTCGCTCTACCGACGCATGGGTGAACTCGGGTTTCTGGGTATCCGCCACCCCGTGGAATATGGAGGCAGTGCCGGGGATATCTGGATGACGCTCGTCTTTTGTGAGGAGTTGTGCCGCTGCCGGGCCTTGGGCTTACCAACCAGCGTGCTGGTCCATACCGACATGTCCTCGACCCATATCGCGCGCAATGGAACATCGGAGCAGAAAGAACACTACCTGCGGCCCATGATTACGGGCGAGGCGGTCTGTGCCATAGGCGTGACCGAACCCTCGGGCGGCTCCGACGTTGCCAGCATCCGCACCACGGCAGTGAAAGACGGCGATTCCTACGTCATCAACGGCTCCAAGATTTTTATTACCAACTCCGTCCACGCCGATGTCTTTTGCGTGGCTGCCAAAACCGACAAGGACGCCCAGGCGCGTGGCATTTCCATGTTTCTTGTTGAGCGCGACACCCCCGGCTTCAGCCTGGCCAAAAAGCTGGACAAAATGGGCTGTCATAGTTCGGATACCGGCGAGTTGGTCTTTGAAGACGTGCGCGTTCCACGTCACAACCTCTTGGGACAAGAGGGCAAGGGGTTTTACTATATTATGCAGAACTTCCAGGACGAGCGCCTGATTGCGGCCAGTATGGCCGTGAGTGCGGCCCAGCAGGCTCTTGAAGATACGCTTACCTATACGCGTGAGCGGGAGACGTTTGGCAAACGTATATTTGACCATCAGGTCGTGTCGCATCGCCTGGCGGATATGGCGACCGAATTGGAAGCCGCCCGTCAGTTGACCTACTACGCGGCCGACGTGCTGGCCAGCGGGCGTGACTGTAGTACCGAAGTCTCGATGGCAAAGCTGTATGGCTGTAACGTGGCCAATAAAGTCGCCTATGAGTGCGTCCAACTGCACGGCGGCTATGGCTATATGAAAGAATTTGCGGTCGAACGGTTCTACCGCGACATCCGTCAGACCACGATTGCCGGAGGGTCCGCCGAGATTATGAAGGAAATCATCGTTAAGCGCGGGCTGGACCGGGATCTGTAGACCAAGAAGGAGCAATCCCCCTGCGCTGTCGCGCTTCCCTCTTGGAAAGGGGGACTGAGGGGAACCTCATTCTAGGTCTCACGCCTGGACTAATGCTTCTTTACTTTGAATCTGTTATATTCTACTAAAGACGAGCAACACCTCTGGCGGTGTTATATGTGGATGTGTGGAATGGATCCGTTGTGTGGTGGTGGATTGGTGGTATGTGGAGGAGGAATCCATGGGAGTGGTGCTGGAGGTCGAAGTCCCACAAAGAGCGTTTAATCGTCGTATCCAACCCTTTGCTATTGCCCTTGCCGAAGTCTCCTGGCGCGTAAAGATGTTTACGCACGAAGGAGTGGTCCTGGCGGCCCTGTACCTTGAAGAGCCCGACCTCATTCTGGCCCTGGCACTGTGGCCGAATGCGGACTCCGCGCGGCGTCTGTTTAAAGGACATTTTGAAATCTGCTTGTGCTCGGCCGCAGACCCGGCGGGGCGGGTCCGTCTTGCCGTACAGATTGATCCTGCCATGGTTGAGGAACTCTTTGTCGCCGCGGAGTTGATTAACGCTAAGCCGTCAAAGGCGAGTGCGAAGCGGGCCGAAAAATATTTTACAGAGTTCCTGGCCTTAGGCTTCCCGGACTCTCAAGTCGTCTGGGCTCGGTCGTGTCGATGGCAGGATGCGCCCGAGTACCTGGAGGCGACGACGCCTATCCGGGTGGGCTGAGAAATGGGCTCGCATTCGGACAAAAGACGTGGTATGCCGTGAACTTCGCCCATCTGCTGGGTGAAGTTCAGATGCCACTATACCGAAAGGCCGGCGACACGTCTGCTTTTCCACTGGAAAGCCACATGCCTGAGAAAATTGAAAATTCCCATCTCACTGAGATGACTCCCCTGGTTTCTCCCCGAACGGTCAAAGCCAAACTCCCGCTGACCGAAGGCGCGGCTGGTCTGGTCATGCAAACGCGCCGCGCGATCTGTGATATCCTGCACGGCCGGGACCGGCACCGCCTGCTCGTGGTTACTGGTCCATGCTCCATCCATGATCCCCAAGCCGCCTATGAATACGCCGAGCGCCTCAAACCGGTGATTGATGAAACGCGCGATCATCTCGTTGTGGTGATGCGGACCTATTTTGAGAAGCCGCGCACAACCATAGGCTGGAAGGGGTTGATTAACGATCCGCATCTTGACGGGTCGTGCGATATTCCGACCGGTCTGGAACGGGCCCGAGAAATTTTACTCCAGATCAACCATACGGGCGTACCCTGCGCGAGTGAAATGTTAGACCCGGTAACGCCGCAGTACGTCGCCGACCTGCTCAGTTGGGCAGCCATAGGAGCACGGACGACCCAGAGCCAGACGCATAGAGAGATGGCAAGCGGGCTCTCCATGCCGGTCGGTTTCAAGAATACGACCGGTGGGGAGGTCTCCGGGGCGATCAACGCCATGATTTCGGCCGGTCACCCGCATAGTTTCCTGGGCATTAATGCCGACGGTATGACCTCGGTCATCAAGACCTTGGGGAATCCCGACCGTCATATTATTTTGCGGGGTGGGGGAGGGCGGCCCAATTACCGCCAGGAGGATATTGCGCAGGTGACGGAGATGGTTGCCAAAGAAGGGATCGCACGCCCCATTATGGTGGACTGCTCCCACGGCAATTCAAACAAGGACTATACCCGTCAGTCTGCGATCTGTCGGGACGTGTTACGTCTGCGCCAAGAGCAAGAGTACGATGTCATGGGCATCCTCTTGGAGAGCAATTTGAAACCGGGGAATCAGTCTTGGAAAGAAGGTTCCCATCTCGAATATGGGGTGTCCATTACCGATGCCTGTATCGGTTGGGAAGAGTCGCACGATTTACTGTATGAAATGGCTGAAGTGGTGCAGTCCAACCCGTGTGCCGTTCCCGCATAATAAACGGTCTGTATGGCCCGTCGGAAGACCGGTCCTCTGCGTCTTCTGTCTGTACAGCCTGCTGGCATGCGTTGCTGTAGGTGCTGCCTCGTGCACCTATGCCGAACGCAAGTGGAACCAGAAAGTTGCTGAGTTCAATAAGGGCATTGATCAACAAATGGCCCAATCCGAAGGCAAGGCCAGCCGCTGCCAGGCCCGCGGCGGCGTCCTCTATAATGAGCAATGCTATATGCCCGATATGAACCCGGCCGTTCGGGACGAACAGACGTGTCGTCTGCACGGCGGCCTGTTCATCAATGAGGAATGCCTGACCGACCAACGCCGGAACGTCTCATTTCAATAGCCGCCGGCAGCAGAACCGGCCAACCCAAGGGGCGCGATCTCCAAAGAGGAGGAAGTCATGGACGAACCTGGGGAAAAAACAGAACTGGTTTACGGCAGCTGTTTTTGTGGCACCGTCCGGTTTGAGTTTGCCTTACCGACGCTCTTCTGCGGTCACTGTCACTGCTCGATGTGTCGGCGCATGCATGGGGCCGGCTATGTGACCTGGATAGGGGTGCCCACGCCGCGATTCAGCCTGACTGCCGGACAGGAGCAGTTGACCGTTTTTGCCTCTTCGGTGCATGGTAAACGCTCGTTCTGCAATACCTGCGGCAGCTCGCTGTTCTGTCAGTCGAGCAAGCATCCGGAGATCATGGACATTGTCCTGGCGAATCTGCACGACGCCATCGACCGCAAACCACAAGCGCATTACTACTTCTCCGACCGCGCGGACTGGACTGCCATAGGCGACTCCTTACCCCGCTTTGGCGGAGAAACCGGAACCGAACCCCTGGCAACGGAGTCTGCCAGCCATATGACAACGGAGAAACACGCATGACTTACGAGCAGATTTTATACGACACTCAGGACGGTATTACGACGATTACGCTGAATCGACCGGAGAAGCTCAACGCCTGGACAAACGTGCTGGAGCAGGAAGTCCGCCACGCCATGACCGAGGCGACAACCGATGCGGCCATCCGGGTGATTATTCTCACCGGCGCCGGACGGGGGTTTTGCGCCGGAGCGGATATGTCTCTGCTGAACGCGGTCCGAGAGCGGTCCGAAACTACAGCGGCGACCGAGAGCCCGGTGGCCTTTCCCGGACCGGTCCCGGGCGGGCTCGATCTGCCCCAGGCATTCTCCTATCGCTACGCGTATTTCCCCACCGTACCGAAGCCCATCATCGCGGCCATCAACGGGCCGGTCGCTGGCTTGGGGCTGATCCTCTCTCTGTACGCCGACCTCCGCTTTGCGTCGGATACGGCGGTCTTCACCACGGCCTTCTCGCGGCGCGGGCTCATTGCCGAACACGGGGTTGATTGGATTTTGCCGCGGGTGGTCGGTCTGCCGAACGCTCTGGATTTGATGCTCTCGGCCCGAAAAATAACCGCCCAGGAAGCCCTTCAAATGGGTCTGGTGAATCGCCTCTATCCGGCTGACTCTTTTATGTCGGAAGTCCGGGACTATGCGCTTGAGCTGGCAACGATGGTGTCGCCGCGTTCCATGCGGATCATGAAATCTCAGCTCTTTCGAGCTCAGGATGTTGATTTCGCGACCTCGCTGCAGGCCGGCCTGACCGAGATGAGCGCGAGTTTCGGCAGCGAAGACTTTAAGGAAGGGGTGGCCCATTTTGTAGAAAAACGACGGCCCGAGTTTTCCGGCAAATAGGGCGCCCACAGAGAATGTCATCAGAGTCCACGGAGGATGCTATGCGAGTCGGGACGGTCAAACAGATCTGGCGCTATCCGTTCAAGAGCATGCTGGGCGAACTGCTGGAGCAGACCGAGGTCAGCCCCCAGGGTGTGGTGGGAGATCGGGGCTGGGCAGTGCGGGACGAGGTCCGGGGGGGAATTACGAGCGCCAAAAAAATTCCAACTTTGATGCACTGCCAGGCGCGCTATCCAGACAGCCCGACCAAAGAACAGATAGGCCCGGCTGAAATTACCGTTCCGGATGGCACGACCTTCTTGTCCAACGATCCGGATGCCGCAGCCCAGCTCAGTCAGGCTTTGGACCATCAGGTTTCCATCTGGCCGATTCAGCCTGCCGAAAACCTTGAACACTATCGACGCGGCAAGCCGACGCACAGCAATCCGGCAGAAGAGTTACGAAGCCTCCTCGGTTTGGAGCCCGACGAACCTCTACCGGATTTATCCATCTTTCCCAAAGAGATTCTGCAATACGCCTCGCCGCCGGGCACCTATTTCGACGCCTTCCCGCTGCTGCTGGTGACCGAGGCGTCGCTGCAGCAGCTGCGATCCCTGAGCCCGGCTTCGCAGATTGACGCCCGGCGCTTTCGCCCCAATTTTTTGATTGAGACCGAGGAGGCGAGCGGTTTTGTTGAGACCTCGTGGCCGGGCAAACAGCTCTGCATCGGGAATATGACCCTCGACATAACGATGAACTGTCTGCGCTGCGTGATGACAACCCTCGGCTGCGCAAACCTGCCCAAAGACCCCAAGATCATGCGCACCCTGGTACGGGAGGCCAACCAGAATTTTGGGGTCTATGCCACGGTGCAAACCCCCGGGCAGGTCGCGGTTGGTGACCTGGTCGAGATTTTAACGTAGCCCTCATCGCCGAATGTCCCCTCTTGGGAGGGGTGGCCCGTAGGGCCGGGGTGGGTTCGGCCCTACGAGTACGCTCTTCCTTAATACCGCGCCATGACCTTGTCTTTAAAATCGGTCAGCACTTTGCGGGCGCTGGCCATCGGGGGGAGCAGACTGACTTCTTTGAGTCCGTTTTTCTCCGCGGCGCGCAGCTTGTCAAGAATCTCGTCCGGCGTGCCCACGATGCACGAGCCCTCAATGGCTTTGGGCGTGATGAAGCGCCGCTCCTCGGGCATCAGAAACGTGCAGTGGCCGTTGTGAATCTGGAGATAGCGTTTCTCCGCCGGGGTCTCCATTCTTTTCACATAGGCGCAGTATTCGTCCCAAATATCGTGGATGGACGGAGGAATCATCTCTTCCTTGCCGGTGAACTCGTAGATTTCGTAGGCAAAATGCAGGACCGCCGACACCCATGAGCCGCATTCGTCTATGACCCGCTCCGAGGTGAGATCCTCGCCCGGCTCCAGCACAACAACAGAGGTGAGCGAGACGGTATGATAGTCGCTCAGGTCTCGACCCACTCTGGCGGCCCCCTGACCCACATAGTCCATATTCAGATTCAGGACGGCCTCTTGCTCGTTCAACACCGAGATCAGACCATCCCCAAATTCGCCTGCGGCTTTGAGGGCGAGCGGCCCATTGGCCGCCACTATGATGGGAATGGGATGCTCCAGGTCGATGAACTTCAGGTCCTGGTGCAAAAACTGGATGGTCCGCGTGGTGTCATTGAAGGTGTACTCGACCTCTTCGCCTTGCAGAAGAGTCCGCAGGACGCGCAGGTACTCGCGGAAGTCGCGGATTTTCATGGGATTCATGCCCATGACGCGCATGGCGGTATGTCCCGTCCCGATGCCGAGAAAGGCGCGGCCCGGCGCAAGCCGATTGACCGACGCGATAGAGTGGGCGGTGACCGGAGCGATCCGGGTTCCGGGGATGGCGACGCCGGTGCCGAGTTTAATCCGTGAGGTGTTTTGCGCCGCCACGGCCAGCGTGGCGTAGCAGTCGGACCAGATCATCTGGGAATCGGGCACCCAGGCCCGGTCATAGCCCAGGTCTTCGGCAAATTTAATGAGCTGCCAGTCTCCGATATTAGTTGCCACCGTGACGCTGAACTCCATGGCCTCCTCCTTAAGCGGGAAAAATTCTCTTGGGGACCACCGGAGGCATACCATACCGGGGTGTCTTTCGCCATGTCCAGAGCCGTGCGGTACTGGTTCAGTTTGCTTCTTCCCCCTCACCCCAGCCCTCTCCCTCCAGGGGAGAGGGGGCCAAAAATTCCCTCCCCCCGCTGGGGGGAGGGCCAGGGAGGGGGGCGCTCTGCCGGCAGAGAGAGGGGGCGATGTGAAACTGAACCACTACCAGCCGTGCGAAACAATTGACAAACGGTAGGACTGAATGAGACAACCGCCTACAGGGCTGGCCGGAGGAGAGGAGAACGAGAGACCGGTGTCAGGCGAAGGGAGTCGTCAAATGGAAAGCTGCGATTTTCTCATTATTGGAGCTGGTATAGCCGGAGCGTCGGTTGCCTTTGAGCTGGCTCCACACGGTCGGGTCATTGTCCTTGAGCGCGAAGCGGTGCCCGGTCATCATTCGACCGGCCGGTCAGCCGCCGTCTTAACCCAGAACTACGGCAACTCCATTATTCGTCGTCTCACCCTGGCGACCCGCCCTTTTTTGGAACACCCGCCGGACGGGTTTACCGAATACCCGCTGACCGCTCCCCGCCAGATGCTGTGGATCGCGCGCGAAGATCAAAAGGCCGGTCTGGAGGCAACGCTTGGTGAGGCGCAGCGGCTGGTCCCCACTATTCGTGCGGTTGAGCCCGCAGAGGCATACACTCTCTGTTCCGCCTTGCGAAGCGGCTATGCCGCCTATGCCATATTGGAGCCCCACGCCTTGGACCTGGATGTGCATGCTATCCACCAGGGTTTCTTGCGGGGATTAAGAAATCGAGGCGGAACGGTGGTCACAAACGCCGAAGTGGTCCGGTTTCAACAGACGGACGCGAGCTGGGAGGTCCATACGCCTGACCAGCAGTACGCTGCTGCGGTCGTGGTGAATGCGGCTGGTGCGTGGTGCGATGTCATTGGCCAGTTGGCAGGAGCGCGGCCAGTCGGCCTGGTGCCGAAACGCCGCACGGCCTTTACCTGTCATGGCCCGGCTGGGGTATCGCCGGAAGAGCTCGCGGCTTGGCCGGTTATCATAGATAGCGATGAGGAATTCTATTTTAAGCCTGAGTCCGGCGGCATTCTTGCCTCTCCCGCGGATGAAACCCCGATGGAGCCGTGTGACGTGTTCCCGGACGACTACGATGTGGCGGTTGCCATAGACCGTATTCAAAAAGCAACGACCTTATCCATTGCCCATATCAATCGCAGATGGGCCGGATTACGCAGCTTTGTCCCGGATAAAACACCAGTCGTGGGCATGGATAGCGAATGCGCCGGATTTTTCTGGTTAGCCGGGCAGGGCGGTTATGGCATCCAGACCTCGTCTGCGATGGGCCGTACGGCGGCCAGCCTGATAGTAAACCAGCATTTACCTCAGGACTTAACCGATATGGGGCTCACGCCTGAGGACCTGGCGCCGATTCGGGTACAAGCGGAAAGAGACTGAGGAGGACAGGTGCGGAAGAAGGACAAGCGAATACAGAGACGGGACGCACTGAAATGGATTGCCGCCTCAGGTGCCGCAGCGTTCCTGGGGCGCTCCACATTTGTATCGCCGGTCTTTGCCCGAGATCAGAATATAGAGCAGACCGTCCGTATTGGAGCCCTCATCCCCCTCACCGGAGATGCGGATGCGTACGCCCGGCAGATGCGTCTTGGCATTGACACCGCGGTCGCCGAGATCAATGGAAACGGCGGGGTCCTGGGCCGAAAGATAGCCGTCGAATACCGTGACTCGGAGACGACTCCGGCAGTCCTGCCCGAGCGCTGTCGGGAGTTGATTGACGAGTGGGGGGCGATTGCTCTGATCGGACCCTGGGCCGCGGCCGGGCGGAAGTATGCGGCCCGTTTTCTCTCCGAGCGCAACATTCCCCTGGTGAATGCGAGCAATCACGCGGGCGGCTTTTGTTCGCCCGTCCTGTTTTCTCTGGGCCCGACCACGAGTCAGGATGGCCATGCCCTCGTCGGCTACCTGGATGAAGAAGAGCAGATCAAAGATTATTTCATGCTGGGCTCGTATCCCAGTTGGCAAAACACGATGTTCCGCCAACTGCGCCTTCCGATGTACCAGCGTGGCCACCACGTCCACGGTCAGGCCCTGACCGCGACTGGGGAGCAGCAATTCCGGCCCATCATCCGTTGGATTCAGGAGACGAATACGGCCTCGGTGTTGTTTTGCGTAATGCGCAAGCACGGTCAAGAATTTCTGCATCAAGCCAGTGAACTCGGTCTGCTGAACAACCTCACCGTCGGTTGGATCGGGTTTAACGACACTCTGGTTGACGGGCTCACACCCGAAGAGCTGGAACGGATTGTGACCACGAGTCCGTTTGTCGCGAGTGATCCTGAAGGCGGTGTGCCCGATTTCGTTGCGCGCGTCCGTCTCCAGCACGGCGGACCCATACCCGTCGGCTACCATACCCTGACGCACTATAACGCCGTGAAGGCGCTCAAGGCGGCTTGGGAAAAAAGTGGAGAGGTCAGTGCCGAAGCGGCACTGACCGGGCTGCGCGGGCTGAGATTCGAGTCGCCCATAGGTCCGGTCAGCATAGACCCGGAGAGCCAGCATGCGACCATGCCTATTGTGGTTGCCCGCGGCAGCAAGGAGGGGCTACAGGTCGTCAAAAGACTGGGTCCTATTGACCCCGCTCCGGGTTGCAGTATCTGAATGCGGAGAAATGTATGTCTGACTTAGAACCGCTAGTTCCGAAAAAATTCTTCCGTTGGTATAGCTGGCTCATCATGCTCGGACTCCTGGGCGCGTGCGCTCCGCGACCGCAAGGCGACCTTGCGGCGCTGCGGCGGACTGAAATCCCGAGCAGCATCACAGACGCGCGCGGTCGAGCCGTCTCAAGTCGGGCGCTGAAAGCCTATAAAACCTCTCAAGTCCGTACAATCGAAAAGCAATATGCAACGGCTGACCATGCTCTATCGCAACTGCCGGGAGTTGTGGCGGTTCGGCCCGGCTACGGGGTTGTGTATGTCTACACTAGTCGGCCAGCGGAACTGCCGGGGGAATTTGAGGGGACCCCTATCAGAGCCTTACCGCCGGAATTCATGAATGGTATCTCCGAAGAATGGGTGACGCCGGATCAGCTTCCACAAAGAGGAAACGTGTCCTCCAATAGAGACGAGAGGCTGGACACGTTTCCTCTTTCACCCGGTCAGGGCGATTAACAGCACAAGCAGAAGGAGAACGTCTATGGCTGAATATGTCAGTGTTGCAGAAGCAAGAAAGCAATCCGGGATGCGGATTGTCCTGGGCCAAGGCATTCCCGGCCCATGGGCGGAAGGGATTCGAGGCATTCTGGACGTGAAGAAGATTCCGTACACGCGCGGGCTGTTTGAGATCGGCTCCGACCATGCCGACCTGATTGCCTGGACGGCGCAGGCCTCCGCACCGGCGATTGCCTGGAATGATGAACTCCCGAAATCAAACTGGGCCGAGCAACTCTATCTGGCGGAACGCATCCAACCCGAGCCGGCGCTCATTCCGGCCAATCAAGCCGACCGGATCAAAATGTTCGGCTATGCAAGTGAACTATGCGGCATGCACGGCTTTGGCTGGAGTCGGCGCTTGATGATGGTCCATCAGGGTCTGTCCACACCCGACCTACCGGAAGAGCAGCGGGCTTTTTTCCAAGCCTTTGGCGCAAAATACGGCTACTCGCCCGAGGCCGCGGAAGCGGCTCCCGCACGGGTGATCGCAATCCTGAACGCCCTGAGCAGCCTGCTTGAAGAACAACAGACCCAGGGCAGTCGCTATTTTATTGGCAACACACTTTCAGCCCTGGACATTTATTGGGCCGGCTTCTCTCACCTGATTGAGCCCTTGCCGCCTGAGGAGTGCCCGATGCTCGAAGACTTCCGTCCGCTCTACCAGAACCATGATCCCGGCGTGGCCGCGGCGGCCACGCCGATACTCATGGATCACCGGTATTTTATTTACGCGGAGCACCTGGGCCTGCCCATGGATTTGTAGGGTCCGTTTCCAGCTCCCTCGCCCCTTGAGGGGAGAGGGCTGGGGTGAGGGGTGGCAGAAGATTCAATCGAACTCAGCAAGGGAGGTTGAATCTTCTGCGGGAGCCGACTAGGCTCGACCGACTAGAGGACAGGCCATGAGCCAAACGCTGATTAACACCCTCCGCTTTGCTGACCGTCTCAAGGAGGCCGGGTTTGCTGGGGCGCAGGCCGAAGCCCTTGCCCGAGTCCTTGGCGATGAGTTGACTGAGCAACTCCCGTCTAAGTCTGATTTTATAGCCCTGGAGGCCAAGTTCGATGGGCTGGAGGCCAAGTTCGATGGGCTGGAGGCCAAGTTCGATGCCTTAGAGGCCAAGTTCGATGGACTGCGGTTCACCCTCAATATTGTGCTGGTGTTGGTCGGGCTGCTCGTGGCGCTCGGGCTGGTCGGACCGGTCTCGAAGCTGCTTGGCTCTTAAAGTCTTGATCTACTTCTGCTGAGGACACGTTTCCTCTTTCCCTCCCAAGAGAGGATGGGTTCTGCGACGGGGGGGGGTAGGGGCAATTCATGAATTGCCCCTACAGGTTTAGCGCTGATGATACAGCGGATGCCCGCGCACGCTGGTACGCACACGGCTGAAGTGGTCGCCTTCCAAATTGGCAAAATAGAGGTCCTGCAAGTCCGGACCGCCGAACGCGCAGTTAGTGGGGAAATTCAGCTTTTGCCCGTCGGGGTCGTCAATCAACATGCTCCACTGCCCATTGGTATCCACTTTGATGATCTGATGGGCCGGAGCCATGTTGACGCCCTGATGGGCAATACCCTGGAGCGCATGGGAGCCACCGATCTTGGCCGGCAGGGTGACGTAGAGATTGCCGTCCACGTCAAAGGCCATCCCGTCGGGCAGGGCGGGAAAGTCTTTGGAGTATATTTCGGGTGGGCCAAAAGTCCCGTCTTTCCTGATTTGAATGCGCAGACAGTCGTCCCGGGTGCTTTCCAGCACGTAGACCGCGTCTTCGTTCGGCGCGATGGCGGTGCCGTTGGCAAGGTAAATACCGGTGGCAACGACATCGCCTTGGCCGTCCGGCCGGATACGGACCAGCGCGCCGTTCGGGGCCGGCTGGGCCAGCTCGTCCAGCGCCTTTTCCAGCGTCGGCGCGCTCGAAGAATTGGAGATATACAAATTTCCCTCGGCGTCATAGCTGGCGAAATTCGGCATGGTGAGCTTTACATCGCCCACTTGGTCGGCAATAAGCGAGACTTGGCCGCCCTGGGAAACGCGCAGCACGGCCTGCTTGGCCAGGTCGCAGTAGACAATATTGCCCTGGCGATCCATGGTCACCCCGTTGGGCATCGACCCCTCCGGTAAATGGGCCATTTCGCTGACTGTCCCGTCCGGGGTCACTCGGTACACAATGCCGTTGCGACCCGCGCCGTAGGCCGCGCCATCTTTGTCAATGACCACGCCTTCTGCCTGTAGAACGCCTTGTCCAAAAATCTCTACCTGGTCCAGAGAAAATGTCGCCACAGGTACCCTCCTTTTGCTGTCCTAATGAGGCCCTTACGGCGTCAGGCGGACCCGTTCCCCGTCCATTTCAAGCGTGGTCTTGGAATAGGTGAGTTTTTGAATGATCTTGCCGTCTTTGAAGTGCAGGATATCGAGGCCGCGCCGGGCTTCGTGTTTGTTCTCCTGGCCCTTCTCAAAAGAGGGTGAGTCGAGTTGCCAGCGGTAGAGCATTTTTTGTTCGATTTCGTCGATGAAGGTCTCTTCGTCCGTAAACTTGAAGCCGCCATGATTGGCAAACCAGGGCGTCCAGGCCTGACGCAGATTCTCCTTGCCCCTGACCCAGCCACCGGTCCAGTTCTCGAAATAGATCTCGTCGTGAAATAAATCCATCACGCCGTCGAGGTCGTGCTCGTTCCAGGCAACTCCCCATTGGGCGAACGCGTTAGACATTTCGTCTCGTGTCAGCATGGTCTTCTCCTCCTTTTGTGAGGGTAGGGCAATTCATGAATTGCCCCTACGGGTTACGATACGTCTTGGACTTGCTTGGCAAATGAGCGGACCTCCTGAGCGATACTATCCGGGTCGCGGCTGAGCGGAACGGTGTATAAGACCTTCACCCCCAGGTCGCGATAGGTTTTGATATCGTCCGGCGTGGTCCGGGTCGGGTCGGTCATGGCCGTCAGTTCGAGGTCGTCATAATTCCGTCCGGCCTCGTCCATGAGCCGTTTCAGTTGCTCCAGCATGGGCCGAATCTGGTTAAAGGTCAGCAGGGCAATATGCCAGCCGTCGCCAAACCGGGCCACCCGTTTCAGGGCGTACACCGACTCCCCTCCAACCCAGATGGGCGGGTGGGGCTTCTGGAGGGGACGCGGGAGTACGTTGACGTCTTCTTCCAGCTTGACGAACTCACCCGCATAGCGCGGGCTGTCTTCGGTCCACAGCGCCTTCATCATCTCGATATATTCCCGCGTGCGTTTGCCGCGGCGCTGAAAGGGAACGCCCAGCAGATTGAACTCTTCTTCGAGCCAGCCGACTCCGGTGCCGAGAATGAAGCGCCCGCCGGACAGGACGTCGATGGTTGCGACCCGCCGCGCCACATCTTTTCGGTAATCCCCGCGACAAAGGCAATGGTGTCGAACGGGTCCAGCCATTCCATGCTGGTGTAAATATCGTAGTTGGGTTTTCCGTCGTTATACTCCTCATACGGCCACGGCGAGGCAATGGTTTTGGGCAGGACAATGTGGTCGCCGATCAGGAGCGAGTCGCAGCCTTCCTCCTCGGCAATACGGGCAACGTCCATGAGGACCTTGCGGTCACACACCGAGGCGCCGCCGGCCAAGTGCAAGCCGTATTTCATGAATCCCCTCCTTTAGGCACCAATAGAGAATAAAACTGCCCACGTCGTAGCGAAAAGATCGGTCTCACGCAAGGGAGAATGCCTGGAGATAACCGCGTACTTGCCCCTCCTACACCTTCCCAAGAGTCGTCTTGCTTGACAGTCTGGGGAAGTTACTTCACAGTGATTTTATTGTGGACGAGCAGAGCAATACGATAGTGAGAGCTGTAAGAACAGCCCCGCACCGACGGAGCCCGTGGCCCTGGAGCTGTGGCCTGCTTCTCGCGGCTTGCTGTGCTTTTCTGCTTTCGGCTTGCTCCTCCTCCAGTCCGCTTGACCGGCTGAAGTCCCAGCTTGCCTCTGCACCGGAATACGCCATTATCCTTGACGATATGCGCGAAGAGGGAACGTTTTTCTCTTCGTATTTTCATCAGTATCAGGTTGTCCAAGGAGAAAACTCCTGGACGACAGACTGGCTGCAGGTCCCGGAATCCGTTTATCGTGCCAATGAGAACTTCCTCGGCATGACGCTCGCCTCCAAAACGCCTGACGGCGAGAACAATGTCCCCCATCCGCCCGGCTATGACTACGTTGGCAATCCGCGCTACGGCTCGTGGCAGACGAATAGCAGTGGCATGTCGTTCTGGGCGTTTTACGGCCAGTACGCGCTCATGCGCGACCTGCTCGGACTCGGCCGGGGATCCATCTTTCGGAATGACTACGATTCCTATCAACGCTCACGCTCGCAGCAACGACCATACTATGGCCGGACGGGAAAAGAATACGGGACGCGGGGCACGGTTACGCAGCAGAAGAAACCGTCTTTTTTCGCCCGCCGCCGTGCCAGGGATGTCGCGCAGCGACAACGCTTCCAACAGAAATTCAATAATCGCTTGGGACGGAGCAGCGTCCCGGTGCGCTCGCGCGGCTTTGGCTTTGGCAAATAGAGGTAGGGCATGACCCTCGACACCGTGATTCTGGCCAGCATCTATCTCCTGTCTGCGTATGTCCTGTTCTGGCTGGGGAAGCGCGTATTTGACTTTTTGCACCGCGATTTTCGCGTCCGCGAGGAATTGGTTGAGCGGAAGAACTCGGCCCTGGCGCTGGCCCTGGTGGGTTATTATCTCGGCGTCGTGTTTGCCATTGGCGGAGCCATTGTGGGTCCGTCGAGCGGCCTGGTCGATGATGTGCTGGATCTGTTTCTGTACGGTATCCTGGCCATCATCCTGCTGAATATCTCAACTCTGGTCAGCGACCGCTTGATTCTCTTCCAGTTCAGCAACACCAAGGAGATCATTCAAGATCAAAACGCGGGAACAGGCATCACCGCTGGGGGTGTATACGCGGCAACCGGTCTGATTCTGTTTGGCGCCATTTCCGGTGAGGGCGGCACGGTCTGGACGGCCATCGGCTTTTGGGGGCTGGGCCAACTGGCCCTGATTCTGACCGGACTCGTGTACGAGTGGATCACGCCCTACAGCATTCATGACGAGATCGAAAAGGATAATGTTGCCGTTGGGGTCAGCTTTGCCGGCGCGCTGCTGAGTATGGGCAATATTCTGCGCTATGCGGTGAGTGGCGATTTTTACGCCTGGCAGGACAATCTGATGACCTTCTGCTCCCTGGCCGTGGTCGGCCTGGTGGCGCTGCCGATTATCCGCTGGGCTACGGACAAAGTGCTCTTACCGGGAACGACCATTACGGCCGAGCTGGTTGAGCATGAACAGCCGAATCTCGGGGCTGCCTATATCGAGATGTTCTCCTATATTGGTGCGTCTTTCCTCATCACTTGGTGTCTCTAGTCTGCTGAAGCTGTGCCTGTTTGCCACAGGCTGTGCCGGCATCGTCGCCGAGTTTGTGCTGTGCACGCTTGCGACTTATTTCCTTGGCAACGCGGTGTTGCAGTGGACGCTGATGATGTCCTTCATGCTGTTTGCCATGGGCCTGGGCAGTCATCTGAGTCGCTATTGCAGCGCACATCTGTTGGACACCTTTACCGTTCTTGAGTTCGCGTTGTCCCTGCTGTGTGCCAGCGCTGCGGCCGCCGCCTACGTGCTGTCTCCTTTTCTTACTAATGTGGGGGTGGTGATTTATCCCCTCGGCATTGCCATTGGCTTGTTGATCGGTATGGAGATTCCGCTCATTGCTCGGGTCAATGCCGCCTATGAAGAACTCCGGGTCAACATCTCTTCTGTGATGGAGAAAGATTATTACGGTGCGCTTATCGGGGGGCTGTTCTTTGCCTTTGTGGCCCTGCCGTATTTCGGCCTGACCTATACCCCGATAGCGCTGGGCGCGGTGAACTTCGGGGTTGCCTCGCTCCTGTTGTTTCGCTTTCGGTCTCTGCTGAGCGCACCGCGACTGCTGAGCGGCCTCTGGGCTGGGGCCGGCGCAGGACTTATCGGACTGTTTGTTCTGGCGGAACCCATTCTCCTGTTTGGCGAGCAGGCTCTGTATAAAGATACGGTTATCCTGGTCAGGCAAACGCCCTATCAGCGGCTGGTCATGACACGCTGGCGGAATGACTACTGGCTCTATATCAACGGCAACCAGCAGTTCAGCAGCTACGATGAAGAGCGCTACCACGAACCGCTCGTCCATCCGGCTCTGGCTCTGACCGGTCATCGTGAAGAGGTGCTCATTCTCGGCGGTGGCGACGGATTGGCCTTACGGGAGGTGCTCAAATACTCCCAGGTCAAAGCCGTGACCCTGGTCGATCTCGACCCGGAGATGACAGCCCTGGCCGCCACCCATCCGGTCTTCCTGCAACTCAACGCACAGGCATTCGCCGACCCTCGGGTGTCGGTTGTCAATGCCGATGCCTTTGCCTTTCTCCAGGACTCGCCGCATTTATTCGACGTAATCATTATTGATTTGCCCGACCCCAATTCCGCGGAACTCGCCCGGCTGTATTCGCTCAACTTCTACCGCCTATGCAAGAAGCATCTCAAAAGGGGCGGTACCCTGGTCACGCAGGCGACCAGCCCGTTTTTCAGCCGTCAGGCTTTTGTGTGTATTCAGAAAACGATGGCTGAAGCCGGCTTCAGCGTCCTGCCCTACCACAACCATGTCCCGACGCTGGGCGAGTGGGGGTTTGTGCTGGGGGTGGATGCCGCTCTGTTAGAACCTGCTGCGCTGAAAGAAACTGTCCAACGCCTGTCTTTCCAAGAGATTGAGACGCGCTTTCTCAACCAGGAGGCGATGATTGCCATGGTGCATTTTGGGAAGGGTGTTTTTCGGGACACCGACGAGATTGAGGTGAACCGGGAGAGCCGACCCGTTTTACCGTCGTATTACCGGCAGGGCAGGTGGGAGGTGTATTAGGGTAACCCGGTACGAGTCTTGGGCCTTCGAATTGATGCAGTACCGAAAATTTGACAGACTCATCAAGCCGTGAAAGCATGAAAAAAACAGATGATTTCATGCTTCAAAGAGGGAAACTATGGTTCATACGACAGACATCCATTCGATCACGGATTTTCAACGGAACGTAAAGTCTCATCTCAAACACTTGAAGGAGACGGGAAGGCCGGAGGTCCTTACGGTGAATGGGAAAGCGGCCCTGATCGTACAAGATGCAGCCTCATATCAACGCCTGCTCGACCTTGTGGAGCGAGCAGAAGCAGTGGATGGAATTCAGCGCGGGCTCGATGACATAAAACACGGACGGACACGACCAATAAGGGCGGTCGTGGCGGAGCTCGGGCAGCAATATGAAAAAATACCACGTTGAGATTACGGCTGTGGCCGCGGCGGAGCTACGAGAAGCCTATCTGTGGATACAAGAGGATTCACCAGAGCGAGCAGTCCGCTGGCGAGAAGGATTGCATAAACAGACTGAGCGATTAGAGACCTTGCCGGAGCGGTGTCCATTTGCTCCAGAGAATGACTTCTTTGCCGAGGAGATTCGACAGTTACTCTACGGTCGGCGTAGCGGGAGATATCGGATTTTGTTTACGATTGAGAAAGACACCGTATATATCCTGCATATCCGGCAGGGGGCTCGGCGGGTGCTTCAGGCGTAAGCGAAACGTCCTCGGACGGAAGGGCTCTCGGCCTTTGCAACGCCACAAAGGTTCGTATCAGCTTGAAGAGCAAGGAGCGGGGATGGGTGAATCTCCGCTCCATTCGCAGACAACGCTCCCACCACAACAGTCGAATATTCTTCCCATCGGAATTCCGAACAGCGTATATACTTGAAGAACGACTCTGTAGCCTTGAACAAGACGATAGTAGGGAGCTATCGTTCTGCATTCCGGGTCCCTCAATCTCATATCCGGCTCCTGAAGGCATGTGAGCAATTTTTGCGACGAGATTAAAAACGACCTATCTGGAACAAGACCGGAGTCCGTTATGCGTTTGCATCCCGGCACTAACGTGACCTCGGTGACCCGTATCTTTCGCGTCAGGCTATACGCGATGGGATTATCCAGGCAATTCGTATTAACCATATCAAGTGCCTCTTGAGCCGCAGAGCGCTCCTCTCTCGTGAGCCCGTCCATCCCATCACCCAAGACTAGCTCCGTAATTACAAAATCTACTACTATGAGGACTATGAGGCCAGCTGTCAGGACTCCAAGCCCTGTAAAAAATATGAGAAGCCTGGACCGCGTTGTTGATTTCATGCTCGAACCGTAGGCCAGATGGGTGAAGAGTGATTCATTCCCCCTCACCCCAGCCCTCTCCCTCCAGGGGAGAGGGAGTGCGAAGGTAGGTGTTATGACTGTTCCCGTGGCAGAATATGGGAGAATTCGTACTCGTTGACGTATTTGCCAACAGCGGCTTCAAATTCGTCTTCGTCCCACTGTTCGATGGTCAGGGTGTTGTCTTCCGAGACGTCGGTATAATCCCAATAGATCATCTCATCGCCGGCAACCCGCCCGTTGGGATGATAATAGCCGGCCCCACTTTCGACTAACCGAAAACGTATCCCCTGATATTCGATTTCCTCAGGCGGATCGTCATGCTGTTTGATGTGCGCCCGAACCCCTTGACCCAGGGCCGAAAAATCTATTTTGCGCGAGATATTCCATTCGACGCCATCGTCCTCCTCGCGCTCAAGGAAGAACGCATCGTCTCCGGCGTCGAGTTCCCACTCCTGCGTCTTGGTGTCGTCAAAGCTGTAGCTGCTCTGACCTTTGACCTGCCAGGTCTTGAGGTCATAATCGACCAGATAGCCAACTTTCAAATTTGAGAGGGTTAAATCGCTGAGCGGATCGAGGTCCGCTTGCTCGTCCTTTTTCCCAAAGAGTTTTTGCCACAGAGACATAGACTAAACCACCCTCACCCTGACCCTCTCCCGCTGGCGGGAGAGGGAAGTCTGTATTTATGCCGAAATCCCCATCTTGGTCTTGAGCGCGGCCAGGGAATCATTCGCCGTAGCATTGCCTTGGCTCAGGGCCGCATCAATCTCGTTGTCCACGCTTTTGTCAATATCGGCGACCTGGCCGTACGCCTGGGCCAAGGACTCGTCTTCTTCAACCTTGTTGCGCATTTTTTCCAGCATGGCGATCGTGCTGGACGAATCGACCTTGGCGAGCTGCTGGTTGATCTTCTTGGTCGATGCCGCGGTACGTGCGCGGGCCTTTAAGGTAATGAGATCGTTCTCATATTTGGTGGTCATGGATTTCAGCTTCTCGATCTTGCCCTGCAACTGGTTGGCCATGCTGTCCTGATTTTCCCAATCCTTAAGAGCCTGGGCCGCCCTCTGGCTGGCCTCTTCTTTCTTTTTCAGGGCCTCGGCCGCCAGACGCTCGGCTTCGGCCTGGTCCATCTCGCCACTCTGCATCTTTTGCAGCAGCAGCATGGCCTTGCGCTCATACTCGGCCGCCAGAGATTTGCTGCTGTCCGCGTCTTTTCTCAGGCGAATAGCCACGCTCTTGACCTCGGCCAGACTCGTCATACTGGCTTGGAGATCGTTCTTGAGATCACGGATGCCCTGCTCGGTCATGCGGATGGGGTCTTCCATGTTGTCAAGAACGGCATGGGCTTCGGATTGTCCGATTTTGAATAGGCGTTGAAAAAAACTTGCCATAATATACCTCCAGATTGGTTGGTGTTTTGTTTAGTGTTTTGTATAAGAGAGGAGTTCTCCTGCATTCTCGGCCAGGGCCAGACTCAGCGCTTCAATCGAGCCTTCCAGTTCATTGCTGTCCAGATTCTCGATGCGCAGCGTGTCACGAAAAAGAATAGTCTGCGTCTCCTCGTCCAGCACAAAGGCGCCATGCACCAGGAGCCGGTTCATCTGTAGCAAACGCCGGAATAAATTTCCGGGCTCCTGCGGAATGGGCATAATGATCTGCTCCAATACAAGCAGGGGGTCTTCGCAGTCTACGATGAGGTTGTTGATGCCGCTGTCTTCGTCATTGACGATAAACAACTCCTGGCCTTCGTCCTCGTGCGTAATCGCGTAGTCCAAATCAAGCAGCAGCGATTTGACTTTCCCAAAATACTCTGACGGCATACGTCGCTTCCTCCACACTTATCTCTGGTTGGGACGTTCCTGTCCAATAACGATGAGTTGGTCTTCTAGCTGGATTATATAGTCGCTCGGTGGGTTTGCAAGAAACCTTGCCTGTGCCTGGCTTTCGACGGCTACAAGCAGGAGATTCTGTTCTCTTTTCAGTTCAGTCAGCGCATCCACAAAAGCGTGGCCAACGCAGGCTTGCGGTACCGGAATGGTGTACAGCGCACTCCCGAAGCGGTTGCTGACGAGTTCGTTGACCAGCAGGGGTACGCCACGGTTCAAGGCGGCCTGGACAAGCAGGTTGGTGCTCAATGCACCGGTGACAATCACTTCATCCGCCTTGGCTCGCCTGCCATGGGCAATATTTTGCTGCTCAAGCAGTTCGACGCATGTATACAGGCTCGGGTAGGTGGTTTTGATGGTGAGCGTATCCAAAATCGTCTTGGCATCCCGCGTATGGACCTCGCCCTGTTCATCAGCCAGCACGATGGCGACCTCTGCCTCTTGGGCATTGGCCCGTGCCAGGGTTTCCGGGCTGACGACCCCGCTGACAAATTGGACCCGTTCACCGTCCAAAGGATTCTCGGGCAAGTCGGCGATCAGCACAATCGAACGGTGGCGGGCCTTTTCGTCGGCCCTGACCTCTTCAATAATTTCCTTGGCTTTATAATTCCAGCCGCACAGGACCATATGGCCGGTACTTGAGAGCGGTTTCATCCCTTTTCCCTCCTGCCGTCGGTTCTCAACAAAGGTGCTGGCCAGGGTGGCCGTCAGCATGCCGAGAAACCCGATGCCGAACAGCATCAGAAAGATGCCGACGATCCGGCCTCCCAACGAGGTTGGGTAGATATCGCCATAGCCGACCGTGGTAATAGTTACGAGCGTCCACCACAAAGCATCCAACGCGGAAAACTGCGGCTCAAAAAACGAGATGCCCACCATCCCCGTAATGGAGATGACAACCAGCACCAGGAGGACCACATCCAAATGGTCTTTCCGTAGCTGCTGGGCGAAGTGTCTCAAAAGGACCAGGATAGTGGGCATGGGGAACAGATTATGATTTGTCTGGCTTTTCCACGGGCAGCCCGGCCTCGGCCCAGCCGTTAAACCCAACTTCCAGATGCGCGATATTGGGAAAACCCATATCTTGTAATACGTCAGCCGCTAGCGCAGACCGGCCACCTGCGGCACAGTAGACGACAATACGTTTTTCGGGATCAACCTTTCCGCTGCAATACGGGGAGGTTGGGTCAAGCCAGAATTCCAGCATCCCACGCGGCACATGCATGGCGCTTGGAATCCAGCCCAGCTTCTGCCGTTCCCGCAGGTCTCGAATGTCAAGAAGCTGCGTCTCTCCAGACTCTAACTCTTGTTGTAATCGTCCCACGGACAGGTTCTCAATACGGGTCTTCGCCTCCTCCACCATCTGCTGCACTGTTTTCTTGAGTTTGAACATGCCAGTCCTTTCTGCTGTATCTCTGCCGCAATGCTAGAAGGTTTCCTTAAGAACGGCTACTCCCTGTTTTTATGGACTGGGGCCTCCACCTGCCTCCACATGTCTGCTTACTCCGGACGACAGGTCAGGCGGTCTCGGGGAGCGTTCTGACAGGCAATGGTGTCAGTGACACCCGAGGCGAGCAGGGCGCAGGCATTGGTAATTGCTGCCATCTGGGCCTCATGCTCTGTCGCTCCGTCCACCTCGCGGCAGACCTGACGGCCGTGGAAGGTGATACAGACCTCACATCGCACCCCGCCTATCTGAAACGTCGAATACACGACGATTGCCATCACCGCCAGAATAATGCCAAGCGCTATCCAACTCGTCCGCTTCATAGCCAAGTCATATTCCTTTGTGTGTGAGACTGCTATATTTCCGCACGAACAAAAGAGTAAACGTATCGCATCTGTATGTTTATTGGAGGACACGTTTGCTCCTCGGTGTGTAGCATAGCGCCAAACGCTCCGCAGCCGCTCCCATATGAACTGGATTTGGTTCGGCCTGATTGTCGGTTCTGTTGTGACCGCCGCCTTTACCGGCAAGATGGCTGAGGTTACGGCTGCCTCAATAGACTCGGCCAAATCCGCGGTGACGCTGGCCATCGGTCTGGTCGGCGTGATGGCCTTTTGGTTGGGTATGCTGCGCATTGTGCAAGTTGGCGGTTTTCTGCATACCCTGGCGCGCTGGCTGCGTCCCCTCATGGTGCGATTGTTTCCTGACGTTCCGGCTGATCACCCGGCTCTGAGTGCCATGATTATGAATATCGCCTCCAATATGCTGGGCCTGGGCAACGCGGCCACACCCTTCGGCATCAAGGCCATGCAGGAGCTTGACAGCCTCAATCCTCACAAAGGCACGGCGACCAACGCCATGGTCTTATTCCTGGCCATCAATACCTCGAATGTTGCCCTGGCCCCCCTTGGCGTGATTGCGCTGAGAGCATCGATAGGGTCAGAAAACGCGGCGGGTATTTGGCTGCCCACTCTTCTGGCTACCTCATTCTCGACCTGCGTTGGTATTCTCGCGGCGAAGCTCTTGCAGGGATTACCCGTATTCAGCGCGGGCGAACGAACTGCTGGGCAGGAAGAAAGTGCCTCTGAGATCGACTTGCCGGATGAGGAAACGTTGGGCGCTGAGCAGCCGACCTCCCGACCGGGCTGTGTGCTGGCCATGGCATCTGTCGGAGCGATTGGCGTCGCCTTTCTCTTGTTCCTGCAATCCGGCTTGAGCGACGGTCAGACGCTTGGGCCGCTGCTGCGTAGCGCCGTATCGGCCTGGCTTTTGCCGGTGCTGATCGTGGTGATGCTCGGCTACGGCATTGCCAAGAGAGTGGCAATGTACGATGCCATGATCGAAGGGGCAAAAGAGGGCTTTCAGGTGGCCATCAGGATCATTCCGTTTCTTGTCGCCATTCTGGTTGCCGCTGGCATGTTTCGGGCTTCGGGTTTATTGGATGTAATGATCGCCGGCGTGCAACCTCTTCTGGGCCTTATCGGATTTCCCGCCGAGGCATTGCCGATGGCCATCCTGCGGCCCTTATCCGGCTCTGGGGCCTATGCCATTATGGCTGAGATCCTGCAAGCCGAGGGGCCGGACAGTCTAGTGGGCTATCTCGTTTCCACGCTCCAGGGCAGCACGGAAACGACTTTCTATGTCTTGGCGGTGTATTTTGGTGCGGTTGGCGTGATCCGCATCCGACACGCTTTGGTCGCCGGCTTGACTGCGGACTTGGCTGGCGTCATCGGCGCGGTTGTCGCCGTCCAGTGGCTATTAGCGGTATAACAACCACTGGACGGCGTTCGTATCACAGTTTCAGTCAGGTAGGGGTTATTCGGAAGAGGGTGCCGTTTGGGCGCCAGCGCGTAGTTCCTCCACATCGTCCGGGTCGGGCATGACAACAAACTCCGGGTAGGCTTCGATGCCGAGTTCCATCGCATCCTGGCCGACCTCTTCGACGCTGCGCGAAACCCGGACCCCGATGGTCTTTTCCAGCGCCAGCCATACTCCCCACGAAGTCCCGAAGGCAAACACGCCTACTGCCAGCACTCCGAGGAGCTGTACGCCGATATTGCCGCCCGCCGCGATACAGACCGCCAGCGTTCCCCAGATACCGGCAAACAGATGGGCCGGAATTGCGCCGACCACGTCGTCCAGCTTCATATTCTCCAGCAGCTTCATGCCGCCCAGACACACTAGCCCGCCAATCGCTCCGATGATGACCGCCCAATACGGCTCTACAATATCCGGCCCTGCGGTAATCGAGACCAAGCCGGCAATCGCACCGTTCAGAACGGCAAGGAGGTCGACCCGTCCGAGTAAGGGCCGTGAGACGCATAAGGCGGCCACGACCCCCGCCGCCGCCGCCAGGTTCGTGTTCGCAAGCACATTGCTCATGGCCACCGCGTCTACCGCGCCACCCAGGGCGAGCTGTGAGCCACCGTTAAAGCCAAGCCACCCAAACCACAGAATAAGAACACCTAAGGTAACGAATGGGACGTTCGAGGGCGGGGTGGGTTTAACGCTGCCATCGGATCTGAACTTGCCCGTTCGTGGCCCCACGACCATGGCGCCGGCCAGTGCAGCCCAGCCGCCGGTCGAATGCACAATGGTGGAACCGGCGAAGTCCTGAAAGCCCATTTCATTGAGCCAACCCCCACCCCAGGTCCAGGCCCCAATAATGGGGTAGATAATTGCCGTCAAGACGGTCGTGAAGGCAAGAAACGACCAGAGCTTGACCCGTTCGGCCAGGGTGCCGGATACAATCGAAGCGGCCGTCGCGACAAAAACCATCTGGAAGAACCAGTCCGACATGACGGCGTAGCCGTTGGCGATGACAGCGGCCAGGGCTTCTGTCCGGTCGGACAACAGGGCCAGTTCATCGGCTGAAGGACCATAGAGAAAGGTCACCGAGCCAACCCAGGAGCCGACATCGACGTACATCAGATTGTAGCCGATGAAGTAATAGGCCAGCCCGGCGACCGAGTACAGCCCGATATTCTTGAGACAGATCACCGAGGCGTTCTTCGTGCGTACCGAACCGGACTCCAGCATGGTGAAGCCCGCGCACATCCACATGACCAGGGCTCCCCAGATGAGAAAGGAGAAGGTGTTCAGAACAAACTGTGACTCTTCATCCACGGCCGCCTGCGCAGCATCAGCCTGTAACAGGAGGCTGAAAGCCACTAGCAACGCTCCTGTCCTCGCGACACTCCGACCGGACTTCCCTTGTCCATCTCTGCCTCTGTTCATGCTCGCCTCTGATCCTGTTTCGACTAACTGGCCGCCACAAGAACTACGAAAAAGAGTAAACGTGTCCTCCAATCACCCCAAAAAGCTAGACACGTTTACTCTTTCAAGCAGATACATGCAGGCTCGGGCAAGGCCAGACCCATACATGTATTCCGGGTAGCGGGAGTCCTCAGACCGATAAGGTTTCGGACTTCTCTATCGTATATTTCTTTGCGTCCAGGGCTCCGGCCAGCAGGCTAGGGGCTTCTTTGAGGAAATTTTGCAGATGTTCGGTCTGAAAGTGGGCGGCCAGCGCCTCTTCCGACTCCCATTCCTCGAAGAGAAAGAAGGTATGTTCAGCGGTTGCCGCAGTGTGGAATTGATAACTGATACAGCCCGGCTCTTTGAGGGTCTCCTCCACCATCTTGGCGGCAAGAGCCTTGGCGTCATTCCAGCGTTCAGCCTTGACCGGGATTGTCCCCGCAATAACGATCATGCGCATCCTCCTTTTCTGTTGAGCACATTGATATACCGGGCGGTTGAGATCATGGCAGTCTCAAATTGAAAGCATATCTCAGGCATAGAACGACTGATAACATCTGTCAAAGGGATAGTTGTTGGGTTGGTTGCAGTGGAAGAAATAAAGAAAAATAATAGACTATAGTCAAAAACAAGCATTCCGGGATTTTGGGATTATCCATTTGGCTAAAATGGACATTTTCCGACAAGTCCCCTGCGCAAACTTCACGAGAGGAGCGGGGAAAGGTAGAGTGGGAGCATACCAAAAGAAGGAGGGTAGGATGTCGGACTTTGAATCTGTTGTGTATGAGACCCCTGCGGAGCACGTAGCCCGCATTGTATTGAACCGGCCGGAGACTCGGAACGCGCAGGATACCAAGCTGCTATATGAATTGAATGCGGCCTTTGACCGCGCCGCCCAGGACGATGCCATCAAGGTCATTATCCTGGCTGCAAACGGGCCCCATTTTTCGTCCGGCCATGATCTACGGGAACCCAATGTGTACGAGAAAATGTCTGAATTCGACACGGTGGGAACCTGGTGTGGGTTTACCTGTGCGGGCGCTGAGAGGCAGATGGCGCGCGAGAAAGAAATCTACATCGGCTTTTGTGAACGCTGGCGTAATATTCCCAAGCCAACGCTGGCCGCAGTACAAGGCAAGGTCATTGCCGGAGGACTGATGCTGATCTGGCCCTGCGATATTATTATCGCCAGCGACGATGCGCAATTCTGCGACCCGGTGGTGAACTTTGGTATTGGCGGGGTAGAGTTCTTCGCTCACCCCTGGGAAGTCGGCGCACGGAAGGCCAAAGAGATGCTCTTCACCTCGGACTGGCTATCGGTCGAGGAGGCGAAGCAACTCGGTATGGTGAATCAAATCGTCCCTCGGGAGAAACTCGACGAAACCGTACTAGCCATGGCCCAAAAGATTGCAAAAAAATCCCTGTTTGCCCTGAAGCTGACCAAAGAGGCGGTCAACGTGGCGGAAGATGCGCAGGGCCGGGTCCAATCCATGCAAACGTCTTTTGCCTTGCATCAACTTGCCCATACTCACTGGCTGGAGCAGTACGGCGTCCTCTTGGACCCGACGGGCTTACCGCCTGAGACCGCTAAGGCCTTGGGCGCAAAACTCAAGCAGAAAGAGACCTGATAGCGAGCAAAGAGGAAGCGTGTCCAGTATCTCAGCGCTATTGGCGGACACGTTTCCTCTTCGAGTCAGATGGCTGTTTTCCAGCCTCCCTGCGGCCGGATGTTCTTGGCTTCAGGGATAACGCTGGTGCTGAACTGTTGCATCTGGTCTTCAAGCTCGGACAATTGTCCGGACGGACAGTCAAAGAAACAGACCACCAGCCCATAGCCTTCTTTGGCAAAACCGTGCAGGTCTTCGAGGATTTGTTCCGCCGTGCCCGTACAAATGCGACGTGGTTGCTCCTGACTAAGAGGATCAGCGGGCGAGGTCATGCGGGCGGAACTCACACCCATCATGATAAATCCATCGTGCGGGCGACCGATTGCGTCCAGCTCCGTTCGGATTATTTCCTGTTCTTTGGCGTAACGGTCCGGCTTCGCAAACGGATCGAGAAAAATCGGATAAAAGCCGTCACATAAGCGTGCTGCCCGCCGGGCACCGCCAGGGGTGACACCGCCATAGATGATCGGGGGCGGCTGTTGGTGCGGCTTGGGGTCCATGGACAGAGCGGCAAACTGATAGAACCGCCCCTGGTAGCTGACGACATCGTCCGTCCACGAGCGTTTATAGACCTCAATACACTCGTCCGTCCGTGGGCCGCGTTCGGCATAGGGAATACCGATTGCGGCAAACTCCTCCTGCATCCAGCCGGCGCCAACGCCGTACAGCAGCCGTCCATTCGAGAGCTGATCGATGGTCGCAAACTGGCGGGCGTCGCTAAGAGGATTGCGATAGGGAGAAATGAGGACGCTCGTGCCGAGCTTGAGACTGGTCGTCGAGTGCGCAACGGCGCCCATTACCACGGCGGCATCGAACATGGTATGGCGCGATTCATAGGCGCGACTGCCTGACGCGTTGGCGACATGCTCGCTTTCCGAGGCCATGGGCATACACACATGGTCCGGAAACCACATGGAGTGAAAGCCCAGACGTTCCGCGAGTTGTGCGGTTTCTACTGGACGGAGCTGATCCGCGGGAAGGGAGCGGGCCAATACGTTCTGGTCGTCCCGATAGGCCAGACCGTGCGTAGTCGCATATATACCAATTTCCATACGTCTCCCTGTGTCGAGTGGCTGGACTCATCCCTTGAACGGGTTTGTGATAACTATTCCTTCAATATGCTGACCATGCTGTAGGTCTTCGCTGTAGAGGGTTTTGCAGCCCGCGTCGAGTGCTGCGGCAACGATCAGACTGTCGTAAAAGCTGAATTTATAGCGGGTTTGTAGATCGAGGCCGCGCTGGTAAAGCGTCCGGGTCGGGTTGACGCGCCACAGAGGGATCAAGGCATAATCCAACATCTGTCGAGCTTTCTCTGGCGTTGCATTGAGTTTTCGAGTGATGATGTTCATCGTCTCCTGAACGACCTGATAACTGATGCAACCGGTTTCGTTTTCTAGTGCCTGTTGAACGAGTTGCTCTGCTCTGGCTCGTTTATCAGCATCGGTTTCGTCAAATAAGTAAACGAAGATATTGGTGTCGAGGAAGTTTTCAACGCTCATTCGTTTCGTCCCGAGTGAACCTTCGTCCTCCGGTGAATATGCTGCCTTGCAGTTCTCGAATGACTTTCATGGCTTCGGCAGCCTGCTGTTCGCGCCCGACGTAGTGGCTGAGCCATACCCGAAACTGCTCGTTTAAAGTCGTATGCTCTGCCATCGCGCGTCGGCGAGCCGCTTCAATCAGGTTCTCGTCTGCGCTCAGGGTAATGTTTTTCATGACGATCTCCTGGCCGGTAGAATAACACTTTTCTAGTGTACACTATCTTCGTGTCTTAGCGAAAGGAGGCAGGAATCATTCCTGTTGGCTCGAAAAAGCGAGGGAGAACGTCTGCGCTTGCCAGGCGCAGAGGCGTCGGTACTCTTTACTCTACGAAGCGGCCCGACTAGGCGGCTTGCTTCTCCAGGGCGGCTTGGACTTTTCCATTGTCGGGAAAGGTGCCGGTTTCGAGCTTGGAGTAAATTTTTGTCCCGTTGACAATGACCTCGAACCGGCCGTCGTCATACGGGGCCAGGGTCAGTCCCTGAACCTGTTGTTTGTTGCGGGTCAATAGATATTCCGCCAAACTGACGGCTTCGGGCTCATAGCTTCATGCTGCGCAATATTCAATTTGGATATTCATACTGCCTCCTGTCTGCGATCTGTACCACACTCGGGAATCGGGCTCAACGAAACGAGCGGCACGCAACAGGCTGGCTTTGCTTTCTTGATCGGTGTGGTCTATGCTCCGGCCAAAGAAACGTAAATTCCCTGTGTGAAGGAGAGGGACTATGAATTGGCGTGATCACTGTGGTGATAAACTGGTCTCGGCTCAAGAGGCGGTCGGGTGTGTGCGGAATGGCGACTCCGTACAGTTCAACTGGCTACACGCCACCCCGCTCTCGCTGTGCGAGGCCCTTCTCGGGCGCAAAGAAGAACTGCGCGAGGTAAAAATCGGCACCATCGGCCCGCTCTTTGATTGGGACCAACCTGGCGCGGACCAAGCCTTCACCATTCAGACCCCCTACCTGGGCACGACCACCCGTCCGCTCATGGGAAAAAAGAATATGGACTTCATTCCGGTGATGTATTATCGCCGGGGTGAACTCCCCCCAGGCATCGTCTGCGATGTGTATATGACTCCGGTTTCCGCGCCCGACAAGCACGGTTATTGCAGTTTTGGGCATGGCCTGTTCATGTCCAAAACCATGGCTGCCGCGGCGCGGATGGTCGTAGCCGAGGTCCAGGACGACCTTATCCGAACCGGCGGGGAGAATTATATTCATGTGTCTGAGATCGATTATTTTGTGGAACCGACGCGGCCTGCGGCCGAACTCCCGACAACGCAACGCAACGAAGAAGAAGTCGCGCTGACGGAGGTCATCTGCACCCTGGTGGCCAACGAACTTATTCACGACGGCGACACCGTCCAAATCGGTTTGGGCAGCGTTTCTTCTCCGCTCGGCATGTATTTAGGCAATAAGAACGACCTGGGTATTCACACCGAGGTCATTCCCGCCGGCATTGCCCGCCTGGTTAAGGAAGGCGTCATTACCGGGAAATACAAGACGGTGAATCCCGGCAAGGTCGTTGCCAGCGCCGGGATCGGGGTGTTCCCGGACGAGCTGGCGATTATTGATGGCAACCCGAAATTCGAGTTTTATGACTTCACCTACACGGATGATTTGCGGCTGCTGGTCAATCAAGAGCACTATGTTGCCGTCAATAACGCCCTGGCCGTGGACCTGGGCGGGCAGGCCTGCTCCGAGTCGTTCGGCCCGTTCATGTATACCGGAACGGGTGGCCAGACCATTTTTACCATTACCGCGGCCTACTGTAACCCGGGCCGGTCGGTGATCGTCACACCGTCGAGCGCCGTGATTAACGGCCGCCGGGTCTCGCGAATCGTGCCCATGCTTGAACCTGGTAGCGTGGTGACTGCGCAGCGGACCTTTGTTGACTATGTGGTGACCGAATTCGGGATTGCCGAGCTCAAGGGCAAGTCCCTCAAACAGCGCGCCGCCGCCCTCCTGGAGATTGCCCATCCCGATTTTCAGCCGGACCTCAGACGGGAAGCCGAACGCATTTATCATATCTGAGACCCCTCACCCCGACCCTCTCTCCCAAGGGGAGAGGGCAAAAAATGTAGGGGCAACCCCCTGTGGTTGCCCGACCCGGTCGTTGGCCTCGTGAAATCATGAAATTCACTAACCGTTTATCGACAGAGACGAGTCCCTATTTGCTCCAACATGCCCACAACCCGGTGGACTGGTACCCGTGGGGCGAAGAAGCTTTTGCCAAAGCCAAATCTGAAGACAAACCGATTCTGCTGAGCGTCGGCTATTCGGCGTGTCACTGGTGTCATGTCATGGCCCACGAATCCTTTGAGAACGAACGCATTGCGACACTGATGAATACGCTGTTCGTCAATATCAAGGTTGACCGGGAAGAACGGCCGGATGTTGATGAAATCTATATGAATGCGGTCCAGATGCTGACCGGCCGCGGCGGATGGCCGATGACGGTGTTTCTCACCCCGGAGGGCAAGCCGTTCTATGGCGGCACCTATTTCCCGCCTGAGGATCGTCATAATATCCCCGCGTTTCCGCGCGTCCTGGCGGGTATCGCCCAAGCCTATCGGGAAAAACCAGCGGACGTCTCCCAATCGACCGCCGAGATTCTGTCCCGGCTCGAGCAACTGGCCCGGCGTGAACAAACGACGCGACCGCTCGATGTGTCGGTGTTGGAGAAAGCGGTCGAAGGGCTGGCCCAACATTACGACGAGACCCACGGCGGGCTAGGTCAGGCTCCCAAATTCCCGAACACCTCCGTTTTTTCGCTTTTTCTGCGTCACGCCCACGCAACCGGTAATCGGCATTACCTGGACATGACCATTCACACGCTGCGCAAAATGGCCCAAGGCGGCATGTACGACCATCTCGGGGGAGGCTTCCATCGCTATTCGGTCGACGAGCGCTGGCTGGTGCCCCATTTTGAGAAGATGCTGTACGACAACGCGCTGCTGGCCCGACTCTATCTTGAGGGCTATCAGGCCAGCGGAGATCCCTTCTTTCGACAGGTTGTGGAGGACATATTAGCCTATGTCGAGCGGGAGATGGTCAGTCCGGAGGGAGGATTTTATTCAACCCAGGATGCCGACTCGGAAGGCAAAGAGGGCAAATTCTTTGTCTGGGACCAGGACGAAGTGATGCGGATATTGGGCGACGAGGTGGGGGAGATATTCTGTCGCTATTACGATGTGACGGATGCCGGAAATTTCGAGCAGAAGACCATCCTGCATCCTACGCTGGAGCTGGAACAACTGGCGCGGCTCTTTCGGCGTGATGTGGACGATATACAGCAGTTGATCGGCCAGGCCAAAGACCGCCTTTTTGCCGTCCGTGAACAGCGGGTGAAACCCGGTCGCGATGAGAAAATTCTGACCAGTTGGAACGGTCTCATGATTTCGGCGTTTGCCGAGGCGTATAAGATATTGGGCAATCCCGACTATCTTGAGGTCGCCCGGCGCGGTATCCGTTTTATTCAGACTTCCCTGTGTCATGAAGGCCGCTTGCTGCGCAGTTATACGAACGGGCAAGCAAAATTCAATGCCTATCTTGACGACTACGCCTGTTTGAGCGTGGCCTTACTCGACATGTATGAGGCGACCTTTGAGCCCGCATATCTGGACGAGGCAGTCGCCTTGACCGATGTGTTGCTGGACCGTTTTTGGGACGCACAGGAGGGAGGCTTCTTTTTCACCAGCTCAGACCATGAAGCGCTGATCAGCCGCTCAAAGTCCGCTTTTGACGGGGCTGTTCCGTCGGGGAATTCCGTGGCCGCTTCTGTTCTGCTGCGCCTCTATTATGCCACTGAGCAGCAAGACTATCTGACCAAAGCCGAAACGATCTTCCGGCTATTCTACGACGCCCTGGAGCAAAATCCCTTCGGCTTCAGCAATATGCTGTGCGGGCTGGATTTGTACCTGCGCCGGCCCAAGGAAATCGTCCTCTTGGGAGATCCGGTCGCTCCTGAAACCACGGCGCTGCTGCGCAACATTCATGGGAACTTTATTCCGAACAAGACGCTCTTGTGTTTCGATCCTGAACGGCCGCCACAGCAGGGTGTTCCGAGTTTGCTCGAAGGGAAGACGCGGATTGAAGACCAACTGACGGCCTATGTCTGTCATAATTTTGCCTGTTCCTTGCCGGTCACAAGTTGGGAAGAGTTGCAAGCATTGGTAACTCCGACACGGCACTGAGGACGAGACCATTCGTCCTCAGCGGGGTCAAAAGAGGAGAGGGTTATGCGATTTATGAGCGGACTCTTGCAGGTTGTTTTTTTTCTGGCCGTGGTGTGGGCGTCCCTCTTGGCGGCCGGGCTTATTTCCAACGATCTGCCGTGGAGTGACCCCCCAGGGATGGCAACCCGGCTGATGACCTATCTGTCGACGAATGTTGCGGAAACCACGCCAGACTCGGCCTTTCCCGAACTCCGGCCACGTACCTATGCGGCACCGGCTGCTTTAATGTTTGATGTTGCCCGTCGGGCCGCCGAAGCCCTCCACTGGGAGTTAAGTACGGTTGAGCCTGAAGCGCGGAAAATAGAAGCCGTGGTGACGACGAGAGTCATTAAATTCAAGGATGATGTCACCATCCGGGTCGAGGCTGATGGGGAGGAGCGGAGTACGCTCTTCGCGCGTTCCGCCTCACGCGTCGGCAAGTGGGATTTAGGGGCAAATAGTCGCCACATCATGGACTTGTTTGAAACCGTGGATATCATCGCGCCGGTAACGGCCATCGTCGATAAAGAGGAAGTGACTGAAGAACCCCAAACCTCTTCCGAGACGATGCCTACAGAGAGTGATGCCCCGCCTGCAACGGAAGATCCGTCACAAGAATAACGCAGGAACAATGTCTCAGCAGCCGCGGGTCGAGTCGGTTGAGTCATTGAGTTATTGAGTCAGTTGAGTCTTGGCCCAACGGACCCAATGGACCCAACGGACGCCTCATTGACCTGGGTTGAAATTTCCATTGCCGCCGGCGTTTTCCTGACCCTGCGGAACGCGCTGGCGCGGACCTTGTCTGGCCGGGTTTCTCCCGTCCTTATCAGTTGGGCGCGTTTTACGTTTAATCTGCCGTTCTCAGGCCCCGCGGTGCTCATGCTGATGGCCGCGAGCGGCGTACCGCAGTTGTCGTTCGCATTCTATGGGTATTGCTTTTTGACAGGGGTTACCCAGATTCTTGCCAATATTGCTCTGGTCTCCGCCTTTCAGCATACCAATTTTGCGCAGGCCATTGTCTTGCACAAACTGGAAGTGCTCTTCACCGCCTTGTGTGGCCTCATGTTTTTTGCAGAGTATCCGTCGGCCTTCGGCTGGGTCGGTATCATCGCTTCCAGCCTGGGTGTGATGCTGATGAACCTCGGCAAAGAGGATGGGCCTGCGGGCTGGCGTCGAGCCCTGCATTTTGACCTGGGAGCCTTACTCGCTGGTACGTGTGCCATCTTTCTGGTGTTTGCCAGTTTTCTATTGAAAGAGGCTACTACGGAGTTTGCCGCCTTAAACCCTCACTTTGGAACAAGTCGCTTCGAGGCCGCTGTTCACGCCGTGTTTCATACCACCTGGATGGAGGTTGTGATGCTGACGGCCTACCTGTGGTGGCTGAAACGCGAGGAATTGCAGGCTATTACAACCCACTGGGGCCGGATGTGGCTCATTGGGGCAGCGAGTTTCTGTGGCAGTATCTGTGCCTTTTGGTCTTACTCGCTGACCCTGGTGGTGTACGCCAAGGCGGTTGCCCAAATCGAAGCCGTCGTGGCTATTGGACTGGCTCTTGTTTTGTGGCGTGAAAAAGAAGTCTGGCGTCAAATCCCGGGTACTGTCCTCGTCATTATCGGGATAGGGATTATTCTGCTGGGGTGAATGTGCACGCCGCTCCAGGATTTACCACTGTGGGTCTCCAATGTTTGCTGACTCATTCTCTCTCGAATATTTCGTCCGGAATATTCTTCTGGACGGCTGCCACATTGTGACATACGATTAAATCCGCCAACTTCGTATGAGGAGGCTTTGCCGTGGGCCTGCCACAATCGAGTCGTTTGCAATTTACTCAGGATCTCACCATCTGTCGTATTCTTAACGGCTTATGGCAGGTGTCTGGAGGGCACGGGCGCATTAATCCCCAAGCCGCGGTCCGGGAGATGTTTGACTATCATGAGACGGGCTTCACCTCGTGGGATCTTGCGGATCACTATGGCCCGGCCGAAGATTTTATCGGCGATTTCCGCCGTCAGCTCGCGCAGTCGCGCAGTCCTGAAGCACTCCCTGGCATCCAAGCCTTTACCAAATGGGTCCCGCGTCCCGGTCGCATGACACGCGAGGTGGTAGAGCACAATATCGACATCTCTTTACGTCGCATGGATGTGGAGACGCTTGATCTCTTGCAGTTTCACTGGTGGGACTACAGCGACAAACGCTATTTGGACGCCCTTAAACACCTCTCCGATCTCAAAGAAGAAGGAAAGATTCGCCATCTTGCCTTGACCAACTTCGATACCGAGCATCTCAGAATCATTACCGAGCACGACATCACAATCGTTTCCAATCAAGTCCAGTTCTCCCTGATTGACCGCCGACCGGAGATCGAGATGATCCCGTTTTGCCAAGGGCATGATATCCAGTTGCTGACCTATGGGACCGTGTGCGGCGGGCTGCTGTCTGAACAGTTTCTTGGCCGGCGTGAGCCGGGCCAATGGTCGCTGAAGACCGCCAGCCTTCAGAAATATAAACAGATGATCGATGCTTGGGGCGGGTGGCAACTCTTCCAAGAACTGTTGGGCTGTCTCAAGGATATCGCCGAGAAGCATGCGGTGAGCATCGCTAATGTGGCCACACATTACATCCTCACCAAACCTGGCGTGGCTGGCGTTATTCTTGGCACCCGGCTGGGTGTTTCTGAGCACCGGGCCGACAACGCCCGCGTTTTTGATATGACGCTCGACGCAGGGGAACTTGATCAGGTGCATAGCCTCCTGAGCCACTCGAACAACCTCTTTCAGTCCATTGGCGATTGTGGAGATGAGTACCGGAATTAGACTGAGCATGCGACCTCACTACACTGCGACATCCTAAAGGCGTATGATAAATGTCTGACTCAGGAGCCCGCCAACACTCAAATTCTTTTCGCATCATATAAAGAGGAGCCCACATGAAAGCGTCCGATCTTTTTGTCCAATGCCTTGAAAATGAAGGCGTCGAGTACATCTTCGGTCTGCCCGGAGAAGAAAATGCGGATGTGCTTATGTCCCTCAAGCAGTCTTCCATTAAATTTCTCTTATGCCGACACGAGCAGGCTGCGGCCTTTATGGCCGATGTGTATGGGCGTCTTACCGGCAAGGCCGGTGTCTGTTTGGGCACCCTGGGACCAGGGGCGACCAATCTGGTGACTGGTGTGGCTGACGGCAATATGGACCGTGCGCCCGTGGTGGTCATTACCGGCCAAGCCGATACCAAGCGGATGCACAAAGAATCGCACCAAGCTATGAACGTGGTGGATATGTTTCAGCCGCTGACCAAATGGGCACAACAGATCATCCATCCTGATAATATTCCCGAAGTCGTGCGCAAGGCCTTTAAACTTGCCGAGGCGGAGAAGCCTGGCGCGTGTCATATTGAACTCCCCGAAGACATTGCTGGACAAGAGACCACAAACCAGCCGCTCCCCTTTCAAAAGCTGCGCCGCCCGGCCCCAGACGAAAAAATTATTGACCAGGCTGTGGCTCTGCTGGCGCAGGCGTGTCGGCCAGTGATACTGGCCGGAAACGGGGCTATTCGAAAGCGGGCCTCTCGGCAGTTGCAACGCTTTGCGCAGACCGCTGGGATTCCGGTCCTCAACACTTTTATGGGGAAAGGAGCGATTCCCCGGACAGATCCACACTGCCTCTTTACGGTTGGCTTGCAGGCCAAAGATTACGCCGTCCATATCCTTGAGCAGGCCGACCTGATCATTGCCGTCGGGTACGATCTTGTCGAGTACCATCCCCGCCTTTGGAATACTGGCCAGCCAAAAGCCATCCTTCATATCGATTTTCTACCGGCGGAGGTAGACCAGAACTATCCGGTTACGGTCGAGATCAACGCCGATATTGCCAACGCCCTATGGCAGTTGAACGAACGACTCGCGTCGGAGAAGCCGCAGTTTGATATTGCTGCCTACGCCGAGACTCGGGCTCAAATTCTGGCTGACTTGGCTGAACATCGGGACGATACGGCAACCGGTTCAATAAAGCCTCAGAAGGTCTTAGCCGAGGTGCGCCAGTTTCTTGGACCGAACGACATTGTGCTGTCCGACGTGGGAGCGCACAAGATGTGGGTGGCGCGCTATTATCAGTGTGACACGCCCAACACGTGCCTGATCTCGAATGGATTCTGTTCCATGGGCTTTGCCCTGCCCGGAGCCATGGCAGCCAAGCTGGTTCATCCGGACCGGAAGGTGCTGGCCATTTGTGGTGACGCGGGCGGACTCATGAATATCCAGGACTTGGAGACCGCGCATCGACTGGGTTTGAACATTGTGGTCATGATCTGGGAAGATAACGAATACGGCCTGATTAAATGGAAACAACAAGTCCGGTTCGGCGATCATGCCGATTTGACCTTCACGAATCCGGACTGGTCTAAACTCGCCGAAGCGTTTGGCTGTCGGGGGATACGCTGTGAAGATTCCACACAGTTGGGCAGTGCTTTAGAAGAGGCTTTTTCGGTTGACTCGCCAATGCTTCTAGTTATCCCCATCGATTACCGCGAGAATATGAAGCTCACTGAACGCCTAGGCTCTATTACGTGTCGCCTGTAAAAGGAAGCGTCTTCCCTTATTCTCAGGATTTCTCTGCCAGGGCTTTAGTCGGGTAGTAGAGAAACGGAGCGTCCGGCCATGAAATTGCCCTCACACGCACAGGTTGTCATTATTGGCGGTGGCATAATCGGTTGCAGTGTGGCCTACCACCTCTGTAAACTTGGCCTCACTGACGTGGTACTGCTCGAACGCAAGAGCCTCACCAGCGGCACGACCTGGCATGCGGCCGGTCTGGTGGGACAGTTACGGGCCACCCAGAATCTGACCAGACTCGCCCAATATACGACGACACTCTTGCAGGAACTTGAAGCCGAAACCGGACAAGCAACCGGTTTTAAGCAAACCGGCTCCCTGGCCATTGCCAATAATACCGAGCGTTTTGAGGAGCTGAAGCGCGGGGCGTCCATGGCAAAATGCTTTGGGCTTGAGGTTGAAGTCATTACCCCCCGGGAAGCGGCCGACCTGTGGCCACTCATGAATGCCTCGGACTTGGTGGGGGCGGTGTATTTACCGGGCGACGGGCAGACAAACCCAACCGATACGACCCAGGCCTATGCCAAGGGTGCCAAAATGCGCGGCGCCCAGATATTCGAGAATGTGAAGGCGACCGGCATTCACCAAAAAGATGGCCAAGTCAGCGGAGTTGCCACCGAATACGGCGACATCCAGTCTGAATATGTGGTCAACTGTGCCGGTATGTGGGCGCGGCAGGTCGGTCGTCTGGCCGGGGTTGGCATTCCCCTCCACGCGGCGGAACATTTTTATGTTGTGACCGAGCCGATTGCCGGTCTGGCCTCTGGTTTACCGACGCTACGCGACCCTGGGAGTGCAACGTACTTCAAGGAAGAAGTCGGCTGTGTCCTGGCGGGTTTCTTTGAACTCCAGGCCAAGCCGTGGGGAAGGGGAGGCGAGGCCATTCCCGAAGACTTTTCGTTTGGTACTTTTGGTGAAGACTGGGACCATCTTGAGGATGTGTTCAACAAGGCCATGCACCGTTTGCCGGCGTTGGAGACCGCGGGGATCAAACTCTTTCTCAACGGACCCGAAAGCTTCACCCCGGACGACCGCTACCATTTGGGCGAAGCGCCCGAGCTCAAGAATTTCTACGTGGCCGCGGGATTTAACTCTATCGGCATTCAGTCTTCCGGTGGGGCCGGGAAGGTCCTGGCGGAATGGATTGCGCATGGCTACCCGCCCGTCGATCTATGGGACGTTGATATTCGGCGCAATCGACCCTTTCAGAACAGTCGACGCTATTTGGAAAAGCGAGTCTCGGAAACCTTGGGCCTGTTATACGATATGCACTGGCCGTTCCGGCAGTATGCAACCAGCCGCAACGTACGCCTGTCGCCGTTGCACGACCGGTTGGTGAGCCAGGGGGCGTGTTTCGGAGAAGTCACTGGATGGGAGCGGGCAAACTGGTTTGCTCCTCCGGGTGTGGAACCCAGGTATCAATATTCGTACGGCAAACAAAATTGGTTTGCCCATTCGGCGGCTGAGCACCGAGCTGTGCGTGAGAATGTCGGTCTGTTCGACCAGACCTCCTTCAGCAAGTTTCTCCTCCAGGGACGGGATGCGCTGAGCGTGCTGAATCGCCTGTGCGGGAACCAGATTGACGTCGTGCCAGGGAAGGTGGTCTATACCCAAATGCTGAACGAGCGGGGTGGGGTCGAGGCCGACGTGACTATCACCCGCGTTGCGCCGGACTGTTTCTACATCGTGGATGCTGCGGCCACGCAGACAAAAACCTTTTCCTATATACAGTCGCATATTGCTGCGGACGAATACGCCTTTCTCATCGACGTGACCTCAGCCTACGCCGTGCTCGGTGTGATGGGCCCGAATGCTCGGACGCTCCTGAGTAGCCTGACCGACGCAGACCTCTCCAATCAGGCCTTCCCGTTTGCCAGCTCGCAGGAGATCGACTTTGCCGATGCCAGCCTGCGGGCCATCCGTATTACCTATGTGGGTGAGCTGGGCTGGGAGCTGCATATTCCGACTGAGTTCGCTCTTTCAGTCTACGACGCGTTGACGCAGGCCGGTCGGGCCGTGTCACTCCAACACTGCGGCTATCACGCCCTCAATTCTTTGCGTATAGAAAAAGCCTATCGCCACTGGGGCCATGACGTGGCCGATGAAGACACACCGCTCGAAGCCGGATTGGGGTTTGCCGTCCGGCTGAATAAAGACCACTTCTTAGGTCGAGAAGTCCTGCTGGAGCAAAAACACAAGGGTGTCAAAAAACGGCTGGTTCAGTTTGTGTTAGAAGACCCGGAAGCGTTGCTCTACCACAACGAACCGATTTGGCGGGATAATGAAATTGTTGGCTTTATTACTTCCGGGATGTTTGGCCATACCCTGGGCGCATCCATTGGCCTGGGGTATGTCAACCATGCAGATGGCGTCACCTCCGAATATATTCGGTCCGGTCGATATGAAGTCGAAGTCGCGGGCAGGCGTATTCCGGCTCGGGCTTCGTTGCGTCCTTTCTATGACCCGGAGAACAAGCGGATAAGAATATAGTGGGAATTTCGGAAAGGGCACTCAAAGGGCAAAAAGTCCCATCTATTTGTTCCTATGGCAAATAGTATCTACTCGGGAAGCAGGCACGAGACCGGTCCTGTCGTCCAGACCCTGATCGGTTGCTCTTGGATGCGGATACCCGTCAGCGTAGCACACATCCGGGCGAAATACCGGCAATCGTCGGAGTGTTCGAGAATAAGCAGTATGCCCGGGCGTTTCTGGAGGAGTTGGGCGTAGTGGGCGGCCTGGCCGACCCCTTCATACCACTTATTCGCAAAGTCCGCCTCGACCGCATACCCTGGCAGCACGCAGTCTGCCCGTGTCCCATCGGGCAAGCGGACTTCCTCTTGCCCGCCTTGAGCGACGCACCAAGCGGCTACGTAGGCTGCTTCCGGTTGAAGGCGAAGCATCAGAATGGACATTTGGTCTCGCTGGTCTAGCGAGGGCAGGTCCCCTCCGTTCTCAATGAGCATCGGCACTGTTTCAAGGCTGCACTCTCCTGCGTCCGCAAGGGCCGGCCCGCTCACTTCTGCTAACTCAAGATGTTGCGTGTTCTGATTCCACACAAAGCGGGTCCGTTCACCCGGTGCCGGGAAATCCTCCACCCACACTCGAGCGTTAGCCCCGCGCAGAAACTCTTCTCCGGTCGTCCCGACCTGGAATGGACTGCGGGCGAACTCCACGCCATTGTCATAGACGACCGCGGTATGGTGCCCGTCTCCGAGGTTTGCCCAATTCCAGAGGGCGATAAAGCCGACGTTCGCACTGGCACAGGCCCCAGCGTCGCGGACATCCGTTCGCTCGCTGCCATACACCAGGGGAATACTGTGTCCATCGTTGAAGCGGAGGGTGAGGGGGCCGTTGACTCGACACTTCCAGCCCGAGATGACGCCAATGCCAGAGTACAGTTGATTGGAGCCGGGGTTTTCCAGTATGGCTGCCTGGGCGACGCCGGAGAATAGTAGGAGACCGAGTACGCTAAAGAGATAGGACATGGCAAAACCTCGCGTTCTGCTCCGTGGCCCTTACACTGAGAAATGTTTCGTAACATTCCGGGCGAACTCGGCCACGATCTTATCCGCCTTTTTCCGGATGACGGGCTGGCCGAACTCGCCCAGTTTGCCCATGAGCCGGGCTTCGGTCTGGATGGATAGTTGGGTTTGCGCTTCTTCCTGTTCGACTAAAATCAACTCGGCACTAATATGGACGCCGCCGCCAACGCGTCGATCATTGGCTTCCGCCCGACCAACCGCGCGCCAATTTGTGTGATCGAACTCCTGGATGCGGAGCGCGCCCTGTAAAGAGAGTCGAATAGGACCGAAGGTGACTTTCATCCGGCCCGTGTATTGATCCTCACCGGTGGCGACAACCTCGCTCACCCCCGGTATACAGGCCGCCATCCGCGGCACATCCATCAGAAAATCCCACAGGGTTTTGCGCGCAACCGGGACCGTACAGTGATGCTCGAAGTTCATCCGCTCCCGCTCGCTTCCCTGGCCCGTGTCACTGCCTGTTCGATGGTCCGCTGGGTAAATACGACGGCCATGTCGCGCTTGTATTCCGCCGAGCCGCGAAAGTCTGCGAGCGGATCAACCTCTTCGGCAACAAGAGCGGCTGCGTCACGCATAAGCTTGGGGGTCGGGGTCTGGCCCCGGAGGACGGTTTCAACCGCTTTTGCCCGGAGTGGGGTGGCTGCGGCCGCACCTAAGGCGATGCGGGCGTGGGCAATGGTGTCGCCGTCCAAGGATATCCGTGCGGCGACGGCAACGGTTGCGTAATCGTCGTGCGTCTGGGGCAGGAATTTAGAGAAAGCAGTCCCCGCGCCGGTGGGTTGGGGCGGGATGACAACGGTGGTGATGAGTTCCTCGGGTTCGAGCGCGGTTTCATAATAATCAACAAAAAAATCGTTCAGATCAATTTCTCGCTCGCCGTGGGTTGATTGGACCCGAATCTGCGCGTCCAGGACGAGCAACGCGGGCGGCGGGTCCTGGTTTGGGTCGGCATGCGCCAGTGAGCCGCCAATGGTCGCAGCCGTCCGAATACGAACACTGGCCACATGCTGAAAGGTCGTAACCAAAAGGGGAAGACGGCGCTGAATCAGGGCTGAGGTTTCTATGGTCCGGTGCGAACACAGCGCCCCAATAGTGAGGCCACCGTTGGACTGAATCTCGGCGAGTTCCGGGCTGGGTGCCAGTTGGCGGAGACCGATCAGGTACGCGGGCTGAACCAGACGCTGCTTCATCAGGTTGACCAGCCCGGTTCCGCCGGCCAGGACCTTGGCATCCTCGCCGTGCTGTTCAAGCAGGGTTAATACTTCTTCGAGGCTTTCCGGCTCAATATATTCAAAGGCAATCATGTCGTGACCTTTCCGTCCGCCACCGCCTGGATCGATGCGATGATTTTGTAATAGCCGGTACAGCGGCACAGATTGCCCATCATCCAGCTTTGAATCTCGTCCTTTGACGGATGCGGGTTCTCATCCAATAAAGCCTTGGCCGACATGATCTGGCCTGGCGTACAAATACCGCACTGAAAGCCGCCATAGTCGATAAACGCCTTTTGGATCGGATGTAGTCTGTCGCCCTCAGCCAGTCCTTCGACGGTGGTGACTTCACAGCCGTCTGCGGTGACCGCGAGCGTCAAACAGGAACTGACGGGCTGACCGTCAAGCAGGACGGTACACGCCCCGCACACGCCCACACTACAGCCTTCTTTGGTCCCCGTGAGATCAAGCCCGTTGCGTAACAAGTCGATGAGCAGGGTGTTATCAGGAATGTCTCGCTCAACCGCCTGGCCGTTGACTCGGAGTTGAATGGGTTTCATGTCTGGCTTTTTCCTCTACTCATCGCTCTTGGCGATGATGTTTTTCTCTCGGAGGGCCGCATACACTTTCTCTGCGGTCACCGGCAAATCCATCAGCCGGACCCCCACCGCATCAAAGACGGCGTTTGCCACCGCGGCCGGTACGGCCACATTACTGTGTTCGCCAATGGCTTTGCCAGCGTACGGTGCCGGGCCGGCGTCGCTTTCGACCAGAACGGTTTTCAGCTCCGGAATATCCATGCTGGTCGGCAGCTTATAGTCACCCAGATGGACATTCGTCACGGCTCCGTCCTGCACAATCAGATGTTCGGTCAGCGCGTGGCCGACCCCCTGGATCGCCCCACCTTCAACTTGTCCCTGGTGGGTGAGTGGATTGAGGATGGTGCCGACATCGTGCGCGGTTGTGAGTTTCTTGAGCGTCACCTGGCCGGTTGCCGGATCAACAGCGACTTCGGCTATTTGGGCGCAGAACGAGGTCACCTCCATGGGGTCTTCGGCCACATATTCTCCGGTGTAGCGTAAGGGTAGCTCTTCCCGGTCGGCGAGTGCCGCCATCAGCGCGGGGAGCGCAAGACGCTGTCCGTTCGTATTCACAAACTCACCCGCCCGATATACGACCTGCTCCGGCGGACTTTCCATGTGCCGCGCCGCAAATGCGGTGAGTCCTGCCTTTAACTCTCGAACGGCGGCAAGGGTCGCCTGACCGGCCATATGCGTCAGACGGCTTCCCCCAGCGCCCACTTCCCAAGGAGCGGAGTCGGTACTGCCCTGCACGACCCTGACGGATTCCAAAGGGAGCTGTAATTCTTCAGCCACGACCTGCTGCAGCACCGTATACGAACCCGTGCCCGTATCTGCCGCGCCCGTCATGAGGGTCAGCGTAGCATCGGCAGCGATACTCAAGGTTGCGCTCGATGGACCAAACGCCCCGGGCTCGCGGTCATACATGCCAATGCCGCGGCCAATATGGGTTGCCTTTTCCGTGTCCCACTCGGCTTCCTTAGCCGCGGCCTCCAAAGTCTCTTTGCAGCGAATCTTCCTCCACTTTTCACCCAGCGGGGCGGCATCACCTTCGACCAGCGTGTTGCGAAGCCGAAACTCCAAGGGATCGAGCCCCAGCTCTTGGGCAATGAGGTCCATATGGCTTTCAACCCCAAAAACGATCTGGGGCGCACCCGGTGCGCGCATATGCCCGGCGGGCACGGTGTTGGTATAGACCCGCAGGACTTCGATCTCGACATTGGGCATCCGGTACGGACCGGTGGCGTGGACACTGCCGTGCACGGTATGCAGGGGCGTGAAGGCACTATAGGCACCGCAGCTAAAAATCAGCCTGGCCTTGCGGGCAACAATCCGGCCGTTGGCGTCTACGCCGGTCTGGAGCGTAATGACTGCCGGATGACGCGGATTGCCGGCTAAGAGCTCTTCGGTATAGGTCATGACCATTTTCACCGGACGACCGGCGGCCGCGGCCAAGTGATAGCACACGACGCTGTCCATTAATGAACCTTTACCGCCAAAATCACCGCCAATGGGCGCGGTGTTGACGCACACCCGGTCCTCGGTCACACCGAGTGCAGCCGCAAACTGAGCCCGGGCTACAAAGGGGGTCTTATTGGAAATCCACAGATTGACCTTGCCGTCTGGCTCAATCTGGACGACGCTGGCGTGCGGCTCGATATAGCCCTGATGAACCGGGGGAATGGTAAACGTATGGGTAAACTCGCGAGCGGCGTGGGCAAAGCCGGCTTCAATATCACCGTGGGTGTAAAATACTTGTGACACCACGTTGGGAATGTCGGGGTACAGACGGTCATCACCCGGATGAACAAAATCCGGCACCGGCGGATGGGTGTAGGTGCTGGTGTCGGCATGGACGCGCGGTGCATCTTCCTGCATGGCTTCGACCGGATCAAAGACCGCGGGCAGGGCTTCATACTCAACCGCTATGCGGGTAAGGGCTTCCTCGGCAATATCCATGGACTCAGCCGCAACCGCAACGACTTTCTCGCCCACAAAACGGACCACATCACGGGCGAGGACGGGCTTGTCCAAAAAGAAACGACCGATACGGCGGTCCGGCAGCTCAGCTCCGGTAATGACCGCGTGGACGCCGGCTAGCGCTTTTGCCTGCGCGGTATCAATCGAGACAATCCGGGCGTGGGGAAACGGGCTGCGCAGGCACTTGCCGTATAGCAAACCGGGCAGCCGAATATCCGCGGTATAGCGGGCCTGTCCGGTGACTTTGGACGGTCCTTCGACATGACCCGCCGGCCGACCAACGCTGACTAAACTCGCCATAATACCCTCCATAGTCAGGCACGACCCAAAATACGGATATCGTCATGAATCCTGTTCGCAGTCAAGCGCCGTGGGTGTTTGTTGAGTCGGTTGAGTCATTGGGTCGGTTGAGTCTTGACCCAAAAGACTCTAAAGACTCAATAGACTCAAAAGACCTCCTTTGCCTATGGGAGCGGGTGATTGGGATGCCGAGTTTCGATATTGGCGTTGGACATGGTTCGGCCTATCACCTGATTGCAGAAAATGTCGCGCACTATGTGGTCAAGGCATATCGTGGCCGGCCCGACCGCGGGCTGACGGCCGGCAGCATTGTTCGGCATATTCTACAAGAGCTGGGGGTCGCTGGATTCTGCTTACAACCGGAACATATTGTGAGGTGGGTCTCGGTGTTTGAGGAACGGACGGGTCGAAAGATTCTTGAAGAAGAGAGCGGCACGTTTCCGGTCCGCTATCGGTGCGTGTATCACAAAGACATTCGGATTCTCTGAGTAGGGTGGTCCATAGCGGAGGTGGCTGCCGACTTCAGTCAAAACGGCCAAGGGCAGATGCCCTTGGCCGTTCCTTTTGAGCGCGGTGCACTGAAATTTCAGGCATTCAGCTTGGCTTCGTCCGCTGCGGTCGGACCTTCGACTCTATACAGTTTTTGTCCGTTGTCCCACAGGATTTTACGCCGGACCTCTTCGTCACAATCCTCTAGGCCTTCCTTAATACGGTCGTGGACTTCATCGCCATAGAGCGAAGTCGGGTGGGGAAAGTCGGTTTCAAACATGATCCGGTCAACCCCGACTTTGTCGATCAGACGCCGCGGGGCGATCTGCTCGAACCAGTAGCAGGCATAGATATTACGCGCAAAATACTCGGACGGTAGCATATCCAGGTCGGGCCGCTCTTCCGGGACTCGATTACCGAGGAATTGATAGTCCAGGGCTTCGAGAGCAAACGGAATCCAGCCGATGCCGCTCTCAACCGAGACAAATTTAATGCTGGGATAACGGGCCAGGACACCTGAAATGATGAGGTCGCTCAACTGAATGCCGTTGCGCATGAAGATATCAACCGACAGCTCGGCAAACGCTGCCATTTTGCCGTAGGCCTTCACCTTGTCGCGCCGCAGCCCGCCGTCCATATTGCCGGAGCCAATATGAAAGCTGATCGGCTGGTCGAGCTCGCAGGCCACTTCCCATAAGGGATTCCAGTGCGGGTCGCCCAGGAGGGGTTGGCCGAGCGATTGTGGGTCGCCGGTGAAGAGAATGCCTTTATGGCCCATGGCGTGACAGCGTCGGACTTCTTCAACCGAGGCGTCCACATCCCAGAACGGCGTTGAGGTGATCGGGAGCAGGCGGCGCGAATCGGCTGATGCCCACTCGGTCTGCCAATCATTATACACCTTGACACAGGTCAGCTTGAGCTCGGCGTCTTCGAGGCGCAGAAACTCCTGGCTGCCAAACCCCCCGACGTTGGGATACATGACCATCGCCCAGATGCCCATTTCGTCCATGTACTTGAGGCGCTCCTTGGCGTCGAACGCGCCGGGGTGCATCTCGTCATACGACTTGGGCCAGTTGGTCATATCGCCGACCCCAGCGGTGGCGGTCAGACCCGGATTGGCTATACGCCGATCTCCGAGGAACCACCACTGACGTCCCCTGGCGTCGAGGTCAACGCGGGGGACCGCGTCTTTTAATTTGTCGGGGACCCGACTGGTCCACAGGTCCGGCGTCTCTGTTACGTGGGTATCAACGTCAATGATCGTGTAGCCACTCATATGCGTGCCTCCTTCAGCCGCCGTTTTAAGGCCCTAGCGTAGCTGAGGACTCGACAATTGCCAAGTCGGACGGAAGGAGACAACGGTTCCAGAACTGGGGGTGTCGTTGTAATCAACCCGCCCGTGCATATAAACTGAATATGGGCATACCGACGTGGCAAGGGAGGAGTGAATGGCAACAAAAAAAGATATCGTCCTGGTAAGAGGACTGCGGTCCAGTAATCCAGCCGAAGAACAGGAAACCGCAAAGGAGCCCGCTCTGATAGAAAAGTTTCGGCTCACGAGTCTGGCAGCGGAATTTGAGCAGCATAGCCAAGCAGAAATCGAGCGTTTAGGTAGTGAGAATCCTGATTTTGACGAGCCACTCTACCACGAAGCCGTCTCCCTCGTCCTGCGGAAACTCAGCCAGTATCGATAGTCAAGGAAATTTTCATGATCATTACGAGTGTTCACGCGAAAAATGTGCTGCGTTATGCGGAACTGAAGCTGACAAATCTCCCCCGGCAGGGAGTGATTGGAATAAGCGGTGCCAATGAATCCGGCAAAACGACCATTGCCGAAATTCTGTGTCTGGCGCTGTTTGGCCGGACATTCTCTCACCCTGAGGACGAATTCCAAAAAAATATTAAATGGGGCGAGTTTGGCGCTTCCGTCACTGTTGGCTTCTTTGCCAAGGATAAACAAAGCTATCTGATTACCCGCTCTTTTGACGCAGACGGGAATCACTTAGCTCAGCTTCGCAGGGAAGGGGAAGCCGAGCCTTTTGTTCGTGGGGCTGCCGCGGTAAATGAGAATGTAGCCCAGCTGTGCGGGTTTACCTATCAACGCTTTATCGATTCCTTCTATTTAGCTCAGCGGAATATTGCTTCTCCGTCTATTCTCCTGCAGACCGCTAAGGCGCTGGCCGGTGTCGAAACCTTTGAGCACGTGGCGACTGAATGTGCGTCCGATATTCAGACCTTCCAGGAAGAACTTGCCCCTCTGCACGGCGGCCTTGCCGAGGCTCGTCGGCAGCGCAGTGAACTCAATATCCAGGCTGATGCGTTGCCCAATTTGAAGGCAGAACAGAATGCCCAAACCGCGGCCATTGCTGAGCGAAAAAAGGAAAATACGGCACGTGGCCTAAGGCTTGACCGCCTGCGCGCGGCAACCGCAGAGATCGCTGGTCAGGTGGAAAAGACGACACAAGCCAATCTCGATACCAGCCTGGAGCAGTGGCTGCACTATGCGGATCACGTCGATACTGCCACAAAAGCCGTGGACGCGGCGAGTCAAGGTGCAGAATCCGGTTCGGGTCCGCGGCTGACTGGGGCGCTACAGTCTTGGAGTGATGATCTGCGCAAGCGTCTTCAGGCTTTTACCCCTGTGCGGAACGCGGCCGCCGTGTATCGTCAACGTCTGGCCTGGCTCATCGGCCGGGGAGCGCGGCCGGCTGAGGTTGACGCACGCGTACGCTCTTTACCCGATCAGCAGGCGCTTCTCCTCAGTCAGGGGGAAGGCATACGCGGGAAGCGGACCGGTCCTATGATCGGCTTTTTTGTCTCGTTTCTGCTTATGATTATAAGTTGGACCGTGCTCTGGTTTCTGAATTATGCGCCAAGTCACGCTATCGGACAGTGGCTCGGCAATGATCTGCAATTGGTGACGTACAATACTGTGCTTTTCCTTGTCGCCGCGGTCTCTAGTGGGCTGAGCCTATTGTTGCTCGTTATGGTTTTTATTCTTACGGAGCAGATTCTGACCGCACGGCAGAAGGCCGCCCGCCTCCAAGCCGACCAAGAAGCAATCAAAGCCCAACTCCAAAGCTTAGACGATCTTCCCCAGCAGTCCCTGGTCACCGAGGTGGCGACTCTTGATATGTGTGATGATCCGCCATTGAAAGAGTCTCTGACCCAGTTTGTCAGTGGTCCTGGCGTAGCGCTGCTCGATGCAGAGGCGCTCGCAGCGTTCCTTGCTCCGCTGGAGGCCGCGAGCCTCACCTGCCAGGAGGATGCTGACGCCATCACCAGACGGATAACTGAAGAAATACAGTCTGTTGAGACGAGCTTGGGTGCCATACGCCAAGACCTGGACCGTCTGGATCAGGCCATCGCGGAAGAAGAGCGTCGCCTCAATAAAGCGGCACAACTGGACCAGGAGATCGCCGCGTTCGAAAGGGATATTGAGAGTAAAACCCGCAGTATTGAAGTACGGCGAATCGCTCAAAATCTCCTCTCTGGCTCGCACCGGCGTTTACTGAGCCGGTTTAACCTGGAGATGCGGCACGTTGTGAGTAAAATCATGCCGAAGCTCACTGAGGGGCGCTACGAGACCATGCAAATCGATAATGACCTCAACGTCCGGGTATGGTCGAGTGAAAAGGGTCATTTTGTTGGTCTGAACGAAATTTCGGGAGGAACCTATAATCAGGTCATGCTGGCTATCCGTCTGGCCCTGTCGCAAGCCTTGATTAGCTCATCACTGTGTGGTGTTGAGTGCCTTATCCTTGATGAGCCGTTCGCCTTTTTTGACGCCCAGCGTACCCAAAAGACTCTGGAAATGTTGCCCCAGGTCAGTCCTGAAATTGAACAGATGTGGATTATTGCCCAGCAGTTTGATGACACCAGCTCCCTTGCCCTGCACCTGAGTTGCTCACGTGACTCGGAGGTTTTGATTGCCCCAGTGGGCGAATATGAGGCGCTGGAGGAAGGGTAGGGACTATGTGAGTCCTTTGAGTCCTTGAGACCCAACAGACCCAATCTCAGTCAAGGAGATAGTATGGATTTTGCTCTCACCGGGGAACAAGAAGCGTTTCGTGCAGAAATCCGGGAATTCCTGTCGAGCGAGGTGCTGGCCGAGGAGCGGGTTGAAGACGGCTGGATTAGCGGCTACTCGCGCGAATTTTCTCAGAAACTTGGCCAGCAAGGCTGGATCGGGTTGACCTGGCCCAAGAAATACGGCGGTCAGGAAAAGTCGTATCTTGACCGCTTGATCCTGACCGAAGAACTGCTGCGCGCCGGAGCTCCAGTCGCGGCCCACTGGCTGGGGGACCGTCAGGTTGGTCCGGCGCTTCTCGCGTATGGTAGTGAGGAGCAAAAACAGAAGATACTCCCGCAAGTCTGTAAAGGTGAGGTCGTCTTTTGTCTGGGTATGAGTGAACCTGGGTCCGGCTCCGACTTGGCTTCGCTCCAGACCCGGGCAAACGAGGAGGGCGATCATTATACCCTGAACGGCCAAAAGATCTGGACCAGCTTCGCCCACGTTGCCGATTATGCCTATCTGGTTGCTCGCACGGATCCGGATGCCCCGAAGCATAGAGGGATCAGTGAATTCCTGGTTGCTATGGATACACCCGGCATCGATGTGCGGCCCCTCATCGATGCAACCGGAGAACATCATTTTAATGAGGTCTTTTTTGACAATGTTGAGGTACCGAAAAACCGGCTGATTGGTGAAAAAAATCGAGGCTGGTATCAGATTGCCTCTCAGCTTGACTACGAACGCAGCGGTATTGAGCGGCTGCTGAGTAATTATCCCCTCTTTCAGGATACGGTTCGATATGCCAAGGAACGGGGCCTGACGAAAGACCCGCTTGTCCGGGATACCTTGTCTCAGCTTCAGATCGAACTCGATTTGGGCCGCTCCATGGTCTACAAGGTCGCGTGGTATCTGACACAGAAGATCGTGCCGAACTATGAAGCCGCCATGGCAAAGTGCTTTTGCACCGAAGTGGAACAGCGTATCGCCAAAGCGGTGAGCGAACTGCTGGGTGATTATGCGGTCCTCCTGCCGGGCTCGCCCCATGCCCGTTTAGCCGGCCGAGCGGCCCGAGAATATCTGTACGCTCCGGCCTATACGATCCAGGGTGGAACGAGCAATATTCTGCGCAATATCATTGCGATCCGTGGCCTCGGTCTACAGCCGGGGTAGGGGCTGTGTAAGACCAGGGACAAAGCTCGATCATCTTCGGTTTGTGAGGTGGGCCAGTCGGCCCCGACTGAGGGAATATCCATGCTTCTGGAAAATAAAGTTGCGCTTATTACTGGATCCGTCCGAGGTACCGGAGCTGGCATTGCCCGTGTTTTCGCCAGTGAGGGAGCCAGGGTTGTCATTAACCAGGTCAAGGAGGAAGGGAATCCTCAACAGGTGCTTGAAGAAATCGAGTCGGCCGGCCAGCACGTACTGTTTGTCAAGGCAGACATTACCGATGAAGCCCAAGTTGCTGATATGGTTCGTCAAACCGAAGATCGATTTGGCCAGGTTGATATCCTCGTTAACAATTATGCTGGCAGTATTCCGCAGAAGCTGTTTCAGGACACTACCTGGACGGACTGGCAGTATCAACTCGATACGACGGTCAAAGCCGCCTTTTTGTGTGCGCAAGCGGTTTTGCCTGGAATGAAGACGCGCCGGTGGGGGCGGATCATCAACATCAACACGATTGGCATTCATCAACCAAATCCAAACTACCACGCCTATACCTCAGCAAAAACAGCCATGTTGGGCTTCTCTCGGAATCTGGCAGTTGAGTTTGGTCAATATAATATTACCGTCAATATCGTCTCTCCCGGTTTGACCCTCACTCAGGAAGTCAAAAACATGCTGACACCGGAAACCCAGGCGAAGCATGAAAGTACAGTGCCGTTGCGCAGAACAGGAACGGTTGAGGATACGGCAAACGCAGCGCTGTTTTTCGCGTCCGAGTTGAGCAGCTTCGTCACCGGCCACTACCTGCCAGTGTGCGGTGGACTGGTGTTAGAGTAGGCTGGAACATTTCTCGTTCGATAAATTGAGACTGATAATCTTTCTTCTGTCAAATAGGCTCTTCTGTAAATAAGGGGGACGTATGCAGCGACGTGGAATCGCTCTTTTTACGCCGACAATCCGCGATATGATGGAAATCGCTCAACTCGCCGATGAGGCCGGCTTTGATTCTCTTTGGAATGGTGAGTTTTTTAATCGCAACGGTCTGGTCACCTTAGCCGCAGTTGCCACGTGTACCCAACGCGCCAAAATTGCTACCGGCATCGCCTATGCATATATGCGGAACCCCGTGCTGAATGCGACCGGGGCAATGGATATTGACGAACTCTCGAACGGCCGTCTGATTCTTGGCTTGGGGAGTGGGACCCGTTCCATGAATGAAATGTGGTACGGAGAGAAGTTTGAGCCCCGCTCCGCGCTGAAAATGAAAGAGTGTGTCGCATTGATCAGGCAACTCTGGGCATCGCACGCGGGCGGCGGTATGAAGTTTGAGGGCGATTACTACAGGTTGAACATCCCGGCGTACGTGCGTCCGCACATCGTCCGTGATCGTATTCCTCTCTATCTGGCCGCAGTGCAAAAGGGCATGTTGCGGACGACTGGCGAGATTGCCGATGGCTTAGTCGGCCACCCCCTCTACAGCCGCAAATATATCGCTGAATTTATTCGACCGAATATAGAGGCCGGAGCGAAGCGGGCGGGTCGGAACCCCGAGGATATTGACCTGACAACATTGCTGATCACCGCTGTCAGCCATGATCGTGAGCAAGCCCTGCGTGACGCGAAAAATCAGATCGCCTTTTATGCCTCAGTGAAATCCTATGAGGGCATTCTGAATCTGCATGGTTGGGAGGAACAAAAGCGAACGATATGGGAGCATTTCAAAACCTTTAACCTGCCGAAGATGGCTGCTGCGGTGACGGATGATATGGTCGAACAGATCGCGATTGCGGGCACGCCCGAAGAATGTCGTGAGCAGATTGAGAAATGGAAAGATGTTGTAGACCTGCCTATTCTGTATACACCGACGGCGGGGGTAAAAGCTGATCGGGTGCGAGAGAACCACAGGCTCATTGTTGAGACGTTTGGTCAGTAATGCCTCCTGAAAAAGAAGGGCTGGTGTCACTGGAGGAAAATGTTTCGTGTGAAACAGCTAAGGTATTAGATGAGATATTCGGGTTTTTCAAGGATTTTCTCCGATTGGTAAATAGAAAATATATCAATCAGTTAGATAGGGAGATGAAAAATACTCCGAGGTGTAACATCACTTTTTGATATATTTCGATGTACCGCTGTCGATGAAGAAAAAATGATCAGGGTGAATGATGTGAGTGGAGACGTGGCCATCGGAATTTTTGACTCCGGTATAGGCGGACTCACGGTCTATCAGCAAATTGCGGCGCTCTTGCCTGCTGAGAACCTGATATATCTCGGGGATACTGCGCGCTGTCCGTATGGGACAAAGTCGCACGATGTTGTGACGCAGTATGCGTGTGAGAATAGTGACTTTCTTGCTGAACGAAATATCAAGATGCTGGTGGTGGCGTGTAATACCGCCTCGGCAGTGGCGCTCATGGCTTTACAGGAACGCTATACGATACCCGTTATTGGTGTGATACGGCCCGGTGCTTTGGCCGCCGTTCGGTCCAGTCAAAACAGGAAAATAGGGGTGATAGGGACTGAAGCAACCATAGCGAGCGGCGCCTATACAAAAGCGCTGCGCGCCTTGGACCCGTCTCTTGAGATTTATACGCGTGCGTGTCCATTGCTTGTTCCCTTAGTGGAGGAGGGTTGGGTAGAGAACGACGTAGCCCGCTCGACAGTAGCGACGTATCTCAGTAGTCTCAAACAGAGTGGGATAGATACGTTGATTTTAGGTTGTACGCATTATCCCTTATTAAAAAAGACGATTGCGGTGTATCTTGGCGACCATGTCGAGCTGATTGATTCTGCCGAGGAAACAGCCAAGGTGGTGGTGGAAACCTTATCCGACAACCACCGGACCCAGTCGAATGGACCGGGTCGAGGCAGCTTTTTCGTAACAGACAGTCCAGACCAATTCATTAAAGTCGGCGCTCGCTTTCTCGGGGATGTGGTTGAATCAGCGGTACGTCTGGAACGTTAATATCTAAAGGTAACACCATCATGTTAGCACGTTTGGCACAGAAGATTTTTGGGAGCAAAAACGAGCGCGAGCTCAAGCGGATGCGTCCATTGGTGGAAGAGATCGGCCAGCTTGAACCCGAACTGCAACCGCTCAGCATGGATGAACTGCGGGCGAAAACGGATATCTTCCGCAGCCGGATCCAGGAAGCCACTGCGGCCACGCGTGCGCAGTTGGATGAGCTTGCCCAGCAGGCGGCCGAGATTGCTCCGGAAGGTATCCCGGACGAAGAGGTGCTGGAGAAGCTGGACTACTTCCAAGAAGAACGAGCCAGCCTGGAAAAAGAACTCCATGAGGCTGAAGCCGACGTGCTTGACGACATCCTGCCCGAAGCCTATGCGACCGTCCGCGAAGTCTCGCGTCGGGTCACCGGCATGCGCCATTTTGACAGCCAGCTCCTTGGCGGGATTGTCCTGCATCAGGGGCGCATCGCTGAGATGAAAACCGGCGAGGGCAAGACACTGGTGGCCACCCTGCCGCTCTACCTCAACGCCCTGCTCGGGCGCGGCTCGCATCTGGTCACGGTCAACGACTATCTGGCCCGACGCGACGTGCAGTGGATGGGGCCTATTTATCATGCCCTTGGACTGTCCGTTGCTTCTGTCGTCCATGACACGAGCTTTCTCTTTGACCCGACCCATGTGGTCAAGGATTATCGGTATATGAATCTGCGTCCGGTCAGCCGCAAAGAAGCCTACGCGGCCGATATCACCTATGGAACGAATAATGAATACGGCTTCGACTATTTGCGCGACAACATGAAGTTCAATCTTGAAGATTATGTCCAGCGCGAGTTGCATTTTTCCATTGTTGATGAAGTGGATAACATCTTGATTGACGAAGCCCGGACGCCGCTTATTATTTCCGGTCCGGCAGAAGAATCCACCCAGAAATATTACTCGCTCAATCGAGTCATTCCACGTCTCCAGCGCGAGGTCGATTACGCCATCGACGAAAAACTCAAAACCGCCACACTCACCGAAGAGGGGGTGGCGAAAGTTGAGCGTATTCTCGGCGTGCGTAACCTGTACGACCCGGCTGAGATCGGCGCCCTGCACCACGTCAACCAGGCGCTGAAGGCCCATGCTATCTTTAAGCGTGATGTTGACTACGTGATTAAGGATGGCGAAGTCGTCATTGTGGATGAATTTACCGGCCGTCTGATGCCTGGCCGACGCTGGTCGGATGGGCTGCACCAGGCTGTCGAAGCCAAGGAAGGCGTCCGAATTCGTGAGGAAAATCAAACCCTTGCGACCATCACGATCCAGAATTATTTCCGCATGTACCGTAAATTGGGGGGTATGACCGGGACGGCGGATACGGAAGCGGTTGAATTCAAGAAAATCTACGACCTTGATGTCGTGGTCATTCCACCCAACCGCCCCATGGTCCGGGTGGATCACCCCGACGTGGTATACAAGACCGAGCGTGAGAAATTCGAGGCCGTGATCGACGATATCCTGGATTGTCACGAACGGGGACAACCGGTGTTAGTGGGCACGGTTTCGGTCGAAAAGTCCGAGCATCTGGGCAGACTCCTTAAGCGAAAAAAGGTCAAACACAACGTCTTGAATGCGGTCAACCATGAGGCTGAGGCAAATATTATCGCCCAGGCGGGCCGTCTCGGTGCGGTGACGATTGCCACGAATATGGCTGGTCGGGGGACTGATATTCTGCTTGGCGGGAACCCGGAATTTCTGGCCCGCTCCGATATTGAAAAAAAATGGGTCAATAAGGCTAGTGCCGCTCGGACCAAAAAAGGCGCAAAAACAGCGCCCACAACAGAAAAGAGCTACGAAGACCGACTGGAAGAAATCCGCGCCGAGTATAACGCCGCGATCGCCCAGGCCCAGGAAAAATATGAGCCAGACTGGACTCCGTTCGAGGAGGCGCGTAATGCAGCCTTGAAGCGGATGGCGGAGACCTATCGCCCCTACCTGCACGCCACGCTGCAGAAAGCCCAGGCTGACTATGAAGAGGCAGCGCGTGTATTCGTTGAGTCCGTCCCCCTTTCAGCCGCACAGGTGGAGACGTATGGCCAGGCACGAGAAGCGTATGAGTCGGCGTTGTCAGAATATGACAAGGTGGTAGGTCCAGCGCTAAATGAAGAGCAACAACAAGAATATGAAGCTGCGCGGGCTGATTTCATAGCGGTGTTGACTGAAGATGGCATAGGGGAGGGCGAGGCGGCGGAGCGTCTGAGCCTGACACGAAGCCGCTATGAACGCTGGCTGGAAGACTACTATCGGTCCATTATCCAGATGGCTGGCTTGGCCCTGAGTGGAAACGGACGTGTCCAAGAGGAATACGAAGCCGCCCGCCGTACATATGAAGAAAACCAACGCGCCTACCAGGATGCCGACCAACACTATGAAGAAGCGCGCCAACCATATGAAGCCGCCATTGCTGAGGCAGAACGCGAGTACGAGCAACAGCGCAAGGAACACGTGCAGGTCATAGAAGAGGTACGAGAACAGTTGGAGAAAGCTCCTGCCGCGTATAGCCAGGATTTTAGTGCAGTTCTTGAGAAGTACGAGAGAACGTGTAGCGAGGAGCGGGAAAAAGTTGTTGCTGCCGGTGGAGTACACATTCTGGGAACGGAGCGTCACGAGTCACGGCGGATTGATAACCAGCTCCGCGGGCGTGCAGGCCGCCAGGGAGACCCTGGTTCATCCCGGTTCTTCCTCTCGCTCGAAGACGACCTCCTGCGTATTTTTGGTGCAGAGCGCGTCCAAAAGATAATGGACCGGCTGGGCATGGAAGAGGGAGAACCCATAGAAGCCGGCTTAGTCACCAAGGCGATAGAAAACGCCCAGGGACGTGTCGAAGGCCATAACTTCGATATCCGCAAACATCTACTGGAATATGATGATGTCATTAACAAGCAGCGCGAAGTCATCTATGAGCAGCGCCGGGGATTCCTGGGCGGTGAGAACCTGAAAGGCCAGGTGCTGGAAATTGTTGAAGAGATGGCTGAAGAAAACGTGCTGAACTATGCGGATAAAGGCATAGACCCTATGGAGTGGGACTGGAAAGGGCTTGATGACACAGTATTTCGCCAATTCAATATGCGTCTTGGCTTGAGTGAAGAACAGCAAGAAGAGTTGACGACGGAAGAACTCCAGGATCTCGTGCGAGACCGGACACTCCAACACTATGAAGAGCGAGAGCAGAATTTTACCCCGCCTGTTATGCGTTATCTCGAAAAGGTGATCATGCTGCAAACCATGGACAGTCTGTGGAAAGATCACCTGTTTGCCATGGACCACCTCAAAGAAGGGATTGGTCTGCGCGGCTACGGCCAGAAAAACCCCCTGCAAGAGTATAAGAAAGAGGCGTTTAGTCTGTTCGATGATCTCTCCCGTCGGATGCAGGAAGATGTTGTTGAAAAGCTCTATAGCGTCCAGGTGGCCCGCCAGGAAGATGTCCAGCGGATGGAGGAGGGACAGGCCGCACAGCGGCCCATGCAGATGTTGCACGGCGGACAGGCCGCGCTCCAAGCACAGCCGGCAACACAACCCATACCCGGGAGACCAGGCGAGCAGCCGCCCGCGGCAAGACCCGTCCAAGCCATACGGGATACGCCCAAGGTTGGTCGCAACGAACCCTGTCCGTGCGGCAGCGGCAAGAAATACAAGAAGTGTCATGGCGCATAGAAGCAGAGTCAAGTCATGAAAATCACAGTCAAAAAATCTCCGATCGTTATCCCCGGCTTTCGATTTTCCGGGGTAGCCTGCGGGCTCAAACCGAGCGGCAAAAAAGATCTGTCGCTCCTGGTATCGGACGTGCCTGCGACGGCTGTTGCCGCGTTTACGACCAACCAGGTGAAGGCCGCGCCGGTCTTCATTGGTGCAGAGCGCCTCCGAGCAGGACATTTGCAAGCCATTGTCGTCAACAGCGGAAATGCCAACGCTTCGACTGCACAACCTGGACTTAAGCTGGCCCGGGACACCTGTGCGCTGGTCGGCCGCGAACTTGCCATTGATGCGCAACTGGTGCTGCCGTCGTCTACGGGGGTGATCGGCGTGCTGCCCGACTGGCGGAAAATGCGGACCGGCATTCCCGCCGCAGCCGCGGCCCTGTCGCCGCGCGGTTTCTGGAGCGCTACGGCCGGCATCATGACGACCGATGCCTTTCCCAAGGTCGCGACTCGACAGGTGAAACTGAACGGACGGACGCTGAGCATCGCCGGTATGGCCAAGGGAGCCGGCATGATTAACCCGAACATGGCGACTATGCTGTGCTATGTGTGCACCGACGCGGCCGTGAGCCGGGCCGCTCTCCAGCAGGTGCTTGACCAGACCCTGCCCGACTCCTTCAATGCGATCTCCGTCGATGGCGATACCAGTACAAACGACACTCTGGTCCTGCTCGCCAACGGTCAGGCCGGCAACCGCGAGATCACGCCGCGCGGCCGTGGGTATACAGCCTTTCGAGACGCAGTGCGGGAAGTCTTGTGCCGCCTGGCCCGGATGTGTGTCAAAGACGGGGAGGGGGCGACCAAGGTGGTCGATATTTATGTCAACGGTGCAAAGAATACTGCGGACGCGGAAAAAGTCGCCCGCAGCATCGCCTATTCACCCTTGGTGAAAACCGCTTTTTTCGGGGGCGACCCAAACTGGGGCCGCATTGCTTGCGCGGTGGGCTATGCGGGTGCGCGATTGGATCAGGACCGGCTGGCCATCAGTGTCGGTGATATTCCTATTGGCCGCAACGGCATGAGTACCGGGTCACGCAACGAGCACCGGGCCGCCCGGATCATGCAGCAGGACGAGTTCTCCATAGACATCCATTTGCATATGGGTCGAGGCCGTGCCCATGTCGTTACCTCCGACCTGTCCACCGGCTATGTCCATTTTAACTCGGCCTATACGACCTAGTTAGCGGCCCTTGGGCAGTTGGAGGACACGTTCGGCGATGATATTGCGCAGGATTTCGGATGTGCCGCCCTCAATAGTATTGGCGCGGGCGCGGAGAAAACCGTACTGCCAATAATGTTCCGCTTCGGCTTCGCCATAGAGTTGCCCAGAGGCTCCCTGCATCTCGATGGCCAAATCTTGCATGCGCTGGTTGGTTTCGGCCCAATGCAGCTTGGCAATGGAGCCTTCCGGTCCGGCCGGGTTGCCGCGCAGCAACCGCGTCAAGGCGCGATAATTGTTCAACTTCAATACTTCGCAATCGATATACGCCTGGGCCATTTTCTGGCGCAGCCGACGGTCCGTCCGACCTGAGACCGGGCCGGAATCACACACCCAGGCACGCAGGTCTTCGTAGGTCCGTTTTTGGGCGAAGGTAAAATAAAAGCCCAGCCCCTGCCGCTCAAACATGAGCGAGGTGATAATGACCTTCCAGCCCTGGTTCATCTCCCCCAGAAGATTGGCCTTGGGGACCTGGACGTTCTCGAAAAAGACCTCGTTAAACTCGCTCTCACCGGTCATCGTCCGCAGCGGCTTAATCGTAATGCCCGGACTCTGCATATCAACCAGGAGGGCTGACAGGCCATTATGTTTGGGCGCGTCCGGGTCGGTCCGTACCAGGAGTAAGCACCAATTGGCATAGCGGGCTAAACTCGTCCATACTTTTTGGCCGTTCACTAAAAAATTATCGCCCTGGTCAACTGCGCGCGTCTGGAGTGAGCCCAGGTCCGAGCCCGAGTTCGGCTCGGAATAGCCCTGGCTCCAGATATCCGCACCACTCAAGATCGCCGCCAAATGCTTTTTTTTCTGCTCCTCCGTCCCATAGGTAATAATCGTCGGACCGACTATCTCCAAACCCAGGACATTGAGCAGCCCAGGCGCTTTATGGCGCGCCATTTCTTCGTCAAAAATCATCCGCTCAACCAGAGAAGCGCCGCGGCCGCCGTACTCTTTGGGCCAGGAAATCCCGGTCCAGCCGCCTTCAAAGACTGTGCGCTGCCAGTCTTTCAGGAAGGTGAGGTCCGCGGCTGAGGCCTGCGGCTGAAGGTGACGGAGCGGGCCATGGTCTTGAAGAGGAAACGTGTCCAGCATCTCATCTCTATTGGAGGACACGTTTCCTCTTTGTGGAACGTTGGCCGCGAGCCAGGTGCGGAGTTCCTGCCGAAAAGCGTCCTGCGCTGGGGTAAAATGAAAATCCATGCTGGGCTCCTGTGCTGAACTGGTCGAATCGCTGGCGACGCTATTGGGAGAGCTTTTGCCGTAAGAGTGTATTGACCATCTGGGGATTGGCCTTGCCCTGGGTGGCGCGCATGACCTGCCCGACAAAGAAGCCGAGCAGCTTTTCTTTGCCGCCACGATACGCCTCCACTTTGTCCGGGTTGGCCGCTAGTACCTCGGCAATGGCGGCCTGTAAGGTGTCGGTATCACTGACCTGACGCAGGCCCTTGGACTCAATGATTTCCTCCGGGGAATGTCCGGTTCGGCGCATTTCCTCGTACACAGTCTTGGCGATAGTCGTGCTGATGGTACCGTCCTGTATCAACCCAATTAATGCGCCCAGGCGCTCGGGCGGGCAGGGCCAGGTCTCGATCTTCAGCGCCGCGTCCAGTTTTTCTTCCTTAACGAAGCGCAGTACGCTGTCCATGACCCAGTTGCTGACGACTTTGGGTGTTGCGGGACAGGCGCGCAGGCTGGCCTCGAAATAGTCAGCCACATCCTTGCGAGCCGTTAGCACCTCGGCATCGTAGGCCGGCAGGTCGTAGTCGTGCATGAAGCGGGCTCGCCGCGCGGCCGGGAGCTCGGGCAGGTCGGTCCGAACGTGTTCGACCCAGGCCTGATCCACGACCAAGGGTAATAAATCCGGGTCGGGGAAATAACGGTAATCGTGGGCGAACTCCTTGCTGCGCATGGGTCGGGTGACCTCTCGGTCCGCATCCCACAAGCGGGTTTCCTGGACGACGCGACCGCCGGCTTCGACGACCTCGGTCTGGCGCTGAATTTCATGCTCAATTGCCTTTTCGACAGCACGAAAGGAATTGAGATTCTTGGTCTCTGTCCGGGTGCCGAACTCAGTGCTCCCCCGCGGACGTATGGACACGTTGGCGTCGCAGCGCAGGCTGCCCTCTTCCATATTGCCGTCACAGACCTCGATATATTGGAGCAGGGCGCGCAAGCTGCGCAGATAACTGCCGGCTTCCGTGGCAGAGCGGATATCCGGTTCGCTGACAATCTCCAATAGAGGAACGCCGGTGCGGTTCAGGTCAACCAGGCTTGCGCCGGCCTCGGCGTCATGGATGCTCTTGCCGGCGTCTTCCTCCATATGAATTCGGGTCAAGCGCACCTTTTTTGCTTGGTCTTGGACGGCGACCTCAACATAGCCGTGTTCGGCAATAGGCAGTTCGTACATGCTGATCTGGTAGCCCTTGGGCAGGTCCGGATAAAAATAGTTTTTGCGCGCCCAGCGGCTCGTGGGCGTAATCGTGCAGTGGGTTGCCAGTGCGGCACGGAGGGCGAAATCGACCACCTTCTTATTGAGCACGGGTAAGACCCCGGGCAGGCCCAGGCAGACCGGGCAGGTATGCTGGTTGGGGGCCGCGCCGAAGCGGGTGGAACAACCGCAAAAAATTTTCGACTCAGTCAGTAACTGGGCGTGCACTTCCAGGCCAATGACGGCTTCGTAGGTCATACTGCTACTCGGTGAATTCTCTGCTGTTAGAGCGGCGGTTTCCGGCTCCGCCAGTCATGATCCTGCTCGTACGCGTACCCGGCACGGAGCAATACCTCCTCCTCAAAGGGAGGCCCTATCAACTGGAGTCCAATGGGTAACCCGTGCTGATCAAAGCCACACGGCACGGACAGTCCAGGCAGGCCCGCCAAATTGACCGCTATGGTAAAAATATCCGAGAGATACATGGTGAGAGGGTCGGCCAGCTTCTCTCCCAGCCGAAACGCGGTGGTCGGAGCGACCGGAGTCGCAATTATATCGCAGGCTTCGAAGGCGTTCAGGAAATCCTGCCGAATAAGAGTCCGGACCTTCTGCGCCTTCAAATAATAGGCGTCATAATACCCGGCAGATAAGACATAGGTGCCGAGCGCAATCCGGCGCTTGACCTCGCTGCCAAACCCCTGAGCGCGGGTCGTCTGATACAGCGCTCCCAGGTCTTCCACCTCAGCCGCCCGGTAGCCATAGCGAACCCCATCGTAGCGGGCCAGATTGGAACTCGCCTCAGCCATGGCAATAATATAATAGGTGGCAACCGCGTATTCGGTATGCGGCAGAGAGATCGGGACGACCTCTGCACCTAATGACTGTAAATGGGCAATCGCCTCTCTGACCGCTGTTTCGACCTCCGACTGCATCCCCTCAATAAAGTATTCTTGCGGTATACCGATACGCAGACCACTGACGCCTCGCTCCAGGTGAGCGGTATAGCTGGGCGTAGGTCTGTTGACGGAAGTCGAATCACGGGGGTCATGGCCGGCAATTACATCCAGAAGAATTGCGCAGTCCCGGACATCTTTGGTACACGGGCCGACTTGGTCCAGGGACGAGGCATAAGCCACAACGCCAAACCGACTCACCCGCCCGTAGGTTGGTTTCAGGCCAACAATACCGCAGAATGCAGCCGGAAGGCGAATGGAACCTCCCGTATCCGTTCCCAAGGCCGCACATGTCAGGTCGGCCGCAACGGCTGCCGCCGACCCGCCGGAGGAGCCACCCGGCACCCGGTCCGTATCCCATGGATTGCGACAGGGGATGAAAGCCGAATTCTCATTCGACGAGCCCATTGCAAATTCGTCACAGTTGACCTTGCCGATAATCACCGCACCGGCCTCCTTGAGGCGTTGCGTCACGGTGGCATCATATGGCGCAATAAATTGTTCGAGGATTTTTGAACCCGCGGTTGAGCGTACCCCCTGGGCGAGGATGACGTCCTTGAGCGCAACCGGAATACCGCACAGTGGAGGGGGAGTCGCTCCGTTTGCAAGCGTCCGGTCTGCGGCTTCTGCTTGGGCGAGCGCTTCTTCGGCACACACGGTCAGATAGGAATGCAAGCGTTCATCTGTTTGTCGAACGCGGGCCAGAACAGACTGTGCCAACTCGACAGCACTGACCTCTCGGGTACGTAGCTTCTGCCGGGCTTGATGAATGGTCAGGGCGTGGTGTGACATGGTTACTCAATAATCTTGGGAACGCGAAAAAAATGGGTCTTCCGACTCGGGGCATTCGCCAGCAGGGCGTCCGTTTGGGCGGCACTCGGTGTATTGGTGACAACATCGTCTCGCAGCGGAGCGGACACTGCCACTGCATGGGCGGTCGGCTCAACACTGTCGGTCTGCAATTCACCCAATTTATCGACATAGGTCAATATCGTATCAAAGTGCTGCGTCAGTTCGTCCAGCTCTTCTGCGCTAAATGAGAGACGCGCCAGCGCGGCAACTTGGCGAACTTCATCCGGTGTAATGCGCATGTTTGTTCTTCTTTCTGCGAGGGCCAGTGTGTCACACCGCACCTTGCAATTCAACGGAATAGGACCTCCGCCGGAGGACGCTCTTGATCCACGCAAGCCGTGTCAGCTACCTTACATTCTATGGTGAGCGGCGATCGGCGACGCCTGTTCGGCCAACAGGGCGAGCAGCGCGCCGCGCAGTTTTTACGCAACCTCGGCTATGTGATAGTTGAGCGAAATTATCGATGCCCTCGCGGGGAAATTGATCTCGTTGCCCAGGATAAAGAAACGCTTGTCTTCGTTGAGGTTCGGACGCATCGTTCTCGGGAGTTTGGAACCCCTCTGGCCTCAGTCAATACGCGCAAGCAGCGCCAAATCGCCATGACCGCCCTGCATTATCTTTCGCGTTTCCAACTCCACGACCGGGCGGCACGCTTTGACGTTATTGGGATTATGGGGGAAGGAAACACGGCGCAGCTGACCCATATCAAAGCGGCTTTTGAATTCCCAACTGCACGTTAGAGAACGAAGAAACGGTATGCTTGATATTAAACTGATCCGAGACAACCCAGACGGGGTGAAAGAGCGACTGGTAACAGTGGGCGTTCCAGCGGCTGATGTGGACGCTCTGCTCAAGAGTGACCAGGCCCGACGCACGCGCATACGCGAAGTCGAGGCGTTGCGCGCGGAACGAACGACACGTTCAAAAGAAATCCGAAAAATTTCGGACCCCACCGAACGCGACACTGCCGTCGGGTCCATGCGGGCGCTCGGAGAGCGCCTGAGCCAACTGGAGAAACGACTCGCTCAGGCGGAAGAAGACTTCCAGCAGCGGCTCTTGGAGTTGCCCAACCTGCCTCACCCCGATGTCCCGGTCGGGAAAGACGAAGACGAAAACGTCGTGATCCGAACGGAGGGCAAACCGTCGACTTTTGCGTTTTCCCCTCGCCCGCACTGGGAACTTGGCGAAGCCCTGGGCATTATTGATTTTGCGCGCGGAGTGAAAATTTCGGGCAGCCGCTTTTACATCCTCAAAGGGCCGGGAGCCCGACTTCAGCGCGCGCTGATTAATTGGATGCTGGACCTGCACGTCAATGAACACGGCTATACCGAAGTATACCCACCGGTCATGGTTAAACAGGATTGTTTGGTCGGGACCGGTAATCTCCCAAAATTCGGGGACAATCTCTACCGGGATATTGAAGAAGACTTTTGGTTTATTCCCACCGCGGAAGTGCCGGTGACCAACCTGTATAGAGAGGAAGTGATCGACCCCGGACTGCTCCCGGTGTATCATGTGGCGTATACGCCCTGCTTTCGCCGCGAGAAAATGTCAGCCGGCCGCGACGTCCGCGGCATTAAACGCGGTCATCAGTTCGACAAGGTAGAAATGGTGAAATTTGTTGAGCCATCGCACTCAGATGCGGAGTTGCTGACTCTGGTCGACAATGCCGAGGAGGTGTGCCGAAAACTGGGCATCCCGCACCGGGTCGTTCAGATGTGTACCGGAGATCTGAGCTTTGTTGCGGCCTGCAAATATGATGTGGAAATGTGGGCGCCGGGCTGTGAAGAATGGCTCGAGGTGAGTTCCTGCTCCAATTTTCGTGATTTCCAGGCCCGTCGGGCGAAAATACGTTACCGACCCGAACCTGGTGCAAAACCCGAATTGGTGCACACCCTGAACGGCTCCGGACTGGCTCTCCCACGGGTTGTCATCGCCATTCTTGAAACCTATCAGCAAGAGGATGGGAGCGTTGTGATACCAGACGTCCTCCGCTCCTATATGGGTGGACAGGAGAAAATTGACAGGGCTTAATGATCACCTCCTTGAGCGGGCAGGGGGAGTTGACGACTGAGGGGTAGCCCGTTACTAAATTGCCCAAGAAAACGGCGAAACTCTGTGGCAGAAGACGCGGACAAACCAGCGCCCGGTCAGGATGTCGAAAATACCATCGAGGACCTGACGAAAGAGCTGTCTCGCTTAATCAACGAAGCCGGGACGGACGGGCGTGAAGAACTGCGCGACTACGCAGTAAGCCTGCTGCAGGGCGAAACGGAAACAACCCAAACGGAAGAGCCCGTGGAGGAAGACTCGGCTCAGCCTGCTTCTCCTTTTAGCCCGGTTGCTTTGAGCATTCCATTTCTCCTTATTGGTATCATTCTCTTGCCGCTCTTTGCCCCGGTCGGGTTGATGCTGCTGTTGTTGGCTGTGATCATGGGGGTAGGGGGCTGGCTGGCTCTCATGTTCAGAAGGAAATAAGAGAACAAGGCATAATCACTGTCACTACTAAGGAGTAAGCTCCATGGCAAAAAAACCAACTTCTCCTGAAGAAATCCAGGCATACGAAGAGCGTCGCCGTGTCGAGCAACGGGCGGAGCGCGAGAAACGGCTCCGTGAGCGCGCGCAAAGAGGCGGCCTGTGGTCACGGCGTGATTTTTTTGGCCGGCTCAGCTGGGGTGGTTTCGGGCTGATTTCGCTCGTGAGCCTGCTGGCCTTTGTCCGTTCCGCCTTTCCTCGGGTGCTCTTTGTTCCGCCGTCAACCTTTAAGGCGGGCTTCCCAGGAGACTACCCGGTTGGCGAGGTGAGCGAGAAATACCGCTCAGACCAACGCACCTGGATCGTCCGAGAACCGCAGGGATTCTACGCGATCTTTGCCAATTGTACGCACCTAGGCTGTACTCCGCGCTGGTCGTCGTCGGAGAATAAATACAAATGTCCCTGTCATGGCAGTGGGTACTACCGGACTGGATACAATTTTGAAGGTCCGGCGCCCAGACCAATGGATCGCTTTAAATTATCGTTGGCTGATGATGGGCAACTGCTCGTTGATAAGAGCACAGTTTTTAAAATGCAGCCCGGCGTTGACCCCAATAAACAACATCCCGAAAGCATCTTGCGTATCTAGCCGCCAGTGGCAGGGCGAGTGTAAAGGCAAGGAAAGAGTATGAGCAGCCAATTTGACGAACTCAAACGCCAAGTCATGGAGTCACAGGCCTGGCAGTCCATTTTCCGCCACGGCTACGAAGATACGCCGCGCAACCGTATTCTGATGGTCTCGGGCAATGTCTGGCTCCATCTCCACCCGTCGAAAGTTCGCAAACATGCCACGCGCTTACGTTTCACCTGGTGTATGGGCGGCATTACCTTTCTGATGTATCTGGTCACCGTAGTCACTGGCGTGTATCTCATGTTTTACTACCGGCCGGTGGCGGAATATGCCTACGCCGATATTAAATATCTCGAATTCGATATGCCGTTTGGCATGCTGATGCGCAATATGCACCGCTGGGCCGCTCACGGCATGGTGATTGCCGTCTGGCTGCATATGTTTCGCGTCTTTATGACGGGTTCGTATAAACCACCGCGCGAGTTTAATTGGGTCGTTGGTGTCCTGCTCTTAGTCTTGACCTTGCTTCTTTCGTTTACCGGATACCTCCTACCGTGGGATCAGCTCGCTATCTGGGCCGTTTCGGTCGGATCGAACATGGGCCGAGCAACCCCGCTGCTGGGATATGAAGGGCCTTTCAACGAGGTGCTCGGGGTGAACCCCATTTACGACGCGCGCGCTTTTCTCTTTGGCGGCGGGGAGATTGGGGCGCATACCTTACTCCGTTTCTATATTCTGCACTGCATCTTTATTCCGCTGGTGACGAGTTTATTTCTGGCGGTTCATTTCTGGCGTATCCGGCGCGACGGATTCTCAGGACCCGCCCTCTAGCAGAGGTGTATTATGCGCGTGCTTGTCATTCCTATTTTAATGGGAGTCGTGTGCTGGCTGCTGTACATAGTGGCAAAACCAAAAGCGTCTTCTTCTGAAGACCGGTAAGAAAAGGGAGCGGTTATGGCGGAAATGGGCTCAGCTGCCACGCGGGTCGAAGTCACGCTCAAAAAAGCGAGCGGCCCCGGAGACGATAAGGTCCATACCTGGCCGAATCTGGTCCGAGCGGAATTCCTGTGCACCCTGTTTACGATTATCTTCCTGCTCGTATGGTCGCTGCTGGTCGACGCGCCGCTTGAAGAGCCGGCTGACCCTGGGCGCACGCCCAATCCGTCCAAAGCGCCCTGGTATTTCCTGGGACTCCAAGAAATACTGGTCTTCTTCGATCCCTGGCACGCCGGCGTGGTGGCACCGACCTTTATTATCATGGGGCTGATGGTTATTCCCTTTATTGATATTAATCCTAAGGGAAACGGCTATTACACCTTTAAGGAACGGAAGTATGAAATCCTGACCTTTATCTTTGGCTTCCATGTGCTGTGGATTTCGACCATTGTTATTGGCACTTTTGTCAGAGGACCGGGCTGGAACTGGTTTTGGCCCTGGGAAGTGTGGGATGCGCACCTGGTTGAAGCCTTGACCAACCAGGACCTGCCCTATCTGGTCGGCATCCGGGACTACTGGACCGCGGCCGTTTTCGGCTTGTCACTCATCGTTGGTTTCTTTGTGGTCGGAACCGCGGCCATGTATTGGTGGGTGGTGTGGCTCAAGGGCCGCGAATTCATGCAGCGCTGGGGCGCGGCCCGCTTTTTCTTAACCTCCTTTCTTACGCTGAATATGATTGCCGTAGTGATTAAGATGTTGCTGCGTCATATACTGAATGTGAAGTATATTTTAGTCACGCCGTGGATTAATGTTTGAAAAGAGTTAACGTATCCAGCAGCTCGTATCTATAGGAGGACACGTTTACTCTCTATGATGTTCTATCTGGCAAAAATTCTTCAGGCACTTGGGATTGCAGACGTTGGCTACGCTTTATTCGTTGGTCTGACTGAAGAAAAGAGTATGGGTAAGGAATTATGGCTGCTTGGGATTGGGGTGGTGGTATTTTATCTGGGTCGCTTCCTTGAGACGCGCGCAACCGGCTCATAGTGACCGGCTTATAATGGATTGTTATGGCACGTAGAGAAGTTGACGACGAAAAGAAATCGTATAGTGGAGTATTTCTCTTCGCAGTGGGGCTACTGCTGATCGGGTCGGTCTGGTCGGTCTGGGACGATGCGATTTCGCGCCGGCCCTGGAAGAAATACCAGGCTGAATTCTCGATGATTGCCTACAACCAAACGCTGGCGGAGATTCAGGCCGAAGAAGAGCGTCTTGCCGCCGAGCCGGCTTACCAGGAGGTCTTGGCTTCCTTAGCGTCGGCCCAGACCGATATTGCGGGCGGGGAAGGGGGGCAGCATCTCGCCACGTTGCAAACCGAACTAGCGGCCGCCGAACTGCGGACAAGCGATGCGGAGAATGCCTTACGCATCGTCCGGAGTGAAATTGAGGCCGCTTGGTACGAATACGATCATGCGATCCAGTTGGAACACTCGACGAAAGACGAGAAAGCCCACCTTGATGCGCTCCAGGCCGAAGCGGCCGCGCGCGAGAAAATCTTTCTGGCCGAGCAATCCGAGCGGGACCGGATTGAAAACGAGATCAACGAGATCAACGCGCGTGTTATCGAAGCTCAGGAAACGTTGCGCACAATGAACCAGCAAAAGGATTTCCTGGAACAGCGCATTGGCAATTATGTGATGCGGCCGGTACCGGGGCTCGTCCTGCCTGCGATTCCAGCCATCACGCAGGTGGTCGTGCCGGAATTCGACCGGAGCAATTTTGATACACCCCTGGCGCGTGTTGATCGCTGCCAGTCCTGCCATGTCGGCATCGACAAGCGAGGATTTGAAGATCAGCCGAATCCGCACAAAACGCACCCGCAGTATGACGTCTTGATGACGAACCATCCACCGGAATTGTTCGGCTGCACCTCATGTCATAATGGCCAGGGGGTCGCGACCAGCAGCGTGGATATTGCCCACGGCTACGTGCAATTTTGGGAACATCCGCTGCTGCTCGGTCCAAAAATGGAAGCCAATTGTCTGAGTTGTCACTCCGATATGCAGACAGTGGCAACGCAGAATGCAACCGTTGGCCAGCATATCGCCCGCGGCGAAAAGCTCTTTATGCAACTCGGCTGTACCGGCTGTCATTTGGTCGAAGGGTATGGCGAGGTCAAGAAAATCGGTCCCTATCTGCGGCGGGTCGCCGCCAAGTCCGACCCGGCCTGGATGGTTGAATGGGTCACCAATCCACACGAGTTTCGCCCGCATACCCGCATGCCGCACTTTTTCTTTAGCGAGGACCAAGGGCGAGCGGTGACGGCCTATCTGATGAAGGCCAGCATGGAGGAGGGGCAGGCATGGCTGGAATCTCATGCTGAGCCGGAAGGTATTGATCCGAATAACGCGGAACTCGTTCAAACAGGCGCGCGCCTCGTCAATTCCCTCGGCTGCCGGGCCTGCCACGGATTCAGCGCGGAACAGACCGCCACCATGGTCGGGCAGAATAAAAATCATGCACCGAATTTAGCCCGTGTTGCGGAGAAGACGAACGCGCGCTGGTTATACCACTGGATCAAGAATCCACGTGATTACTCACCGGATACAGCGATGCCGGATTTGCGTCTGAGCGACGAAGAAACGCAGGCGATTGTGTCGTATCTCTTGACCCTCAAGACTGAGGTCGAGCGCCCGGACATTCGAGCCGAGTTGGAGGACCCGGACTTGATTCGCGAAGGGGAGGGCTTGGTCCGACAATATGGTTGCCACGGTTGCCACGACATCCCGGGTATGGAAAGAGAGGCGCGGATTGGGGTCGAGTTGACCTCATTTGGAGAGAAGAGCCTGGAAGAACTCTTCTTTGGGAACCGGACCGATGTCCCGCATACCTGGGAAGATTGGACATATGAAAAGGTTAAGGCCCCGCGGGGTTACGCCACGGAACGCATTGAGCAGCTCATGCCGTCGTTCGATCTCTCGGACGAGGATGTTCTCGCTGTCCGCGTCTTTTTGAAGAGCCAGACCGGACATCATGTGCCTGAGCGGTTTACCGCGCACGGTGACTGGACTGATACTATTGTCAAAGGGCAGCGGCTGGTCCAGTACTATAATTGTACCGGTTGTCATGTCATCGAAGGCGGTGGCGGGGATATTCGCTCGCTCTATTTGGATAATCCATCCTTGGCCCCGCCCATTTTGACCGGCCAGGGGAAAAAGGTGCAGCCGGAGTGGTTCTACGGCTTTCTCAAACAGCCGCTTCCCATCCGTCCTTGGCTTGAGCTACGGATGCCGACCTTTCATTTCGCCAATGACGAGGCCAGCGGTATCGTGGACTATTTCAACGCCTTAGGTAAGCTGGAGATTCCGTACAACTATTTTGACCGTACCCGCACCTCGCCCGAGATGGTTCATGCCGGCGAGGTCTTAATGTCTGAGGATTATTTTGCGTGTTTCTCCTGTCACCAACAGGGTGACCGCAAGCCGGAGGGACCGCCGGCCGGCTGGGCGCCGGACTTGGCCTTGGCCAAAGAGCGCCTGAACCCAGAGTGGATTGTCGAGTGGATTCAAGATCCCCAGGCCCTTATGCCGGGAACGAATATGCCCACCTTTTATCCCGGTGGGCCGGATGATATTTTTGATGGTGACGAGGACAAACAAATTGTAGCGATGCGGGATTATATCATGCTGCTTGGTATCGACGATCCGTTTGCCAGCATGAATGGGAATGAGTCGAGTAGAACGGAAGCAAGAGACGAATTTCAATTCTGAAGAGGAGGAAACATGCCTATTATGAATAGCAAGACGGTTCTTTCCCTGGTTGCAGGAGCAAGTCTCTCTCTGGCTTCTGTGGCTCTTGGATACGACGCGGGTGCGGTCAGCAACGGCGGGAGCATTAGCGGCACCATTACGTTTGCCGGCGACGCGCCTGAAGCCACAGTTATTGAAGTAACCAAAGATACAAAGGTTTGCGCGCAGACGCAAAAATATGATGAGAGTCTCGTCGTTGGCGAGAACAAAGGTATAAAAAACGCGGTCGTCTCCATCTCGAATATTTCTAATGGGAAAGATTTTGGCGAGGCAATGGTCTTAGATCAAAAAGAATGTGTCTACACGCCGCATATCGTTCTCACGCCAGCTGGGTCGGAACTCGAGATTCTCAATAACGACGGTATTCTGCACAACATTCATACCTATAGCGAGGCGAACCCGGCCTTTAACCAGGCGCAGCCGAAGTTCAAGAAGAAACTGAAAAAGAAATTCGACCAGCCTGAGGTCGTTCGGGTTGAGTGTGATGCCCATGGCTGGATGAAGGGCTGGATCGTTGTCATGGAACATCCTTATTATGCGGTGACCGACGGGGAGGGGAAGTTTAGCCTGGGTGACGTGCCGGCTGGCGAGTATGAAGTAAAGATCTGGCATGAGACCTTAGGCGAAACCATGCAGAAGGTGACAGTAGAATCTGGTGGTGACGCGAGTCTCGCGGTAGAGTTATCGCAGTCATAAGTCGTAGCGTTTTAGAAGAATAAAAAAGGAGCCGGAAATGGCTCCTTTTTTATTGTCAATGTCCCGGGTATCATGCATACTGCTATTAAATTGACTATAGTCAAATACGTTTATTCCAGCTTATCCACTACCAAAATACCCAAAATTACTAATGAAAAAACTGCTGATTTGGTTTTATTCATGTCCTGGGATTATAGAAATTGACTATAGTCAACTAGATTCCTCTGTGACGGACTATGACCTAAGCTTGCCTGGTCCAAGAGAAGCTCAGAAAACCCTTAACCGGTCTCTGTTCTATTCAACCCATTCACCCATTCATAGGGGGGATTGTAGCTGATAGAGAAAATGACGGTCTTGGCTTTCATTCGTTGCGGATCTCTCGTAACCCAGTCGTACGGCAGATATTGCGCGTCGCCCAGCGCGGGTCGGGATTTCGGATGATGCAATGATACGACGCTTTCGGCATTCCTGACAGGGTGAGCTGGCAGCCCCTGATACCCGTGAACACCGCTTCTTCACACCAAGATATTCTCAGGGCAGTTTACAATTTTACAAAATATATATTATCAGACATAAAATATATAGAATAAAAACTCACTGCTCCGTCTTGGCACGAACGATGTCAGCAAGTGGAGAGTCAGGGAATTGCTCTAGTAAGTCAAAATACGCCTGGGGCACGCTGTCCCCCCCTTGTCGCTCTAAGGCTTCTCCCAGGGCCAGCAACGCTTCACTCTTGCCTGGCCCATCCAGTCTGGAAGCTTCACCGTACCACTGGGTCGCCGCCTCGAACTCCGCGGCTTCTTCTGCCCCTTGGCCCAAACGGAGGAGCGCGATTTGTTGCAAATACGGTCCAGCATCATGGGACGTGGCGACTCGTTCGTAGGCAGCCTGCGCCGCCACCAGCTGATTGCTCTTCTCGAACGCTTCTCCTAGGTGCAAAGTCGCGACCCCCCTCCTCTCGCCGTCAAGTACCTCCTCTGCCTGGGTGAGTTCGGCAACCGCCACGGCATACTCTTCCGATGCGACAGCAAGGAGTCCAGCACGAAAATGTGCCAGTCCCTGACTCTGACGATACTGTGCCCAGGCGGTCCAGGAAAGGCCGGATATGGCACCTACCACGACGACAATACCCCCAAGGACAATCTGCTGTTTGTAGTACGTAATGGCGTCCAACCGCTGTCGGAGCCATTCGATCAGTCGGGCCGAGGGGTATGAAGATGGGGACAGTTCTTGCTTACGACTGCGCGCCATGGACCGTACCGAGTAGTCTCTTCCAGAAATTACATCTTGTACTTAAAGTCGTCGGGAGACATCTTCTCCAGGATCTCTGCCCATTTATCCCGAGAGACACTCGACAAATCGGCTTCTTCCTCACTGTCTTCCATCTGCTGGAGCACACTCGACGACTCAAGCACCTGGGTCGCCACCAAGATGGGACATTTCGTTCGCAGCGCCAGCGAAATGGCGTCGCTCGGCCGGGAGTCAACCGCAATGTCTCGTTCCCCGACCTTGAGGCGAATGGCGGCATAATACGTGTTGTCCTGGAGACTCGTCACCTCAATGGCCTCGACTCGGCCACCGACTTCTTTGATCGTATTGTGGAGCAGGTCATGGGTCATGGGGCGCGCCATTTTGATCCCCTCCAGCTCGGTCGCCATTGAGGTCGCTTCCATCAAGCCAATCCAAATCGGCAGGTTGAGCTTGTTCTCTGCATCTTTCAGGATGACGATGGGGGTCTTGGTCACCGGGTCGAGCGTCAACCCGCCGACTTTCATTTCAATAAAACCCTCGCGGTCCATTCCTCCTCCATTTGCGTCAGATAACCAAAAGAATAGCACCTTCAAGAGAACATGCCTACCGCAAATCTAGGCGGTCACGAGGTGATCAATAACCCGGTAGAGCTGATTCAGGTTGCGGCACTCTTCAACCAGATCACAGTACGGCGCATAGCGGTCCATCTCGCTATCGCCAAATCCCCACGTCAGCCGGCTTTCAGGGTTGAGCCAAATCACCTGCTTGGCTTTTTGTTGCAGGTCTCGAATGACCCAGTCGTGAGGAAGATTATAATTATTGCGCGCATCGCCCAGCACCAGCACCGTAGTCCGCTTATTGATGATAGAGAGATAATCCCGATGAAAGGTCTTGAAAGCCCGGCCAAAGTCTGAGTGCGCGTAGATGTTAATAAAATTGCCCCGTAAGGCTAAATCAATGGCCTGATGGACTTCATTGTCCTCGAACAGCTTGGTTACGTCGCCAATGTCGGCCACAAAAATAAAGCTGCGCACCTTGGAATAGAGATCCTGCACGGAATAGACAAACTGCAACATAAAGCGCGAGACGTTCCGCACCGAGTCAGATACGTCACACAGAATAACCACTTGCGGTTTTTCTTTCTTTTTTACATCAAGAATGATGGTGAACGGCACGCCCCCGTATTGCAGGTTTTTTCGTAGCGTGCGTTGCAAATCCAACCGTCCTCGTTTGCCCCGTTTGCGCCGAATCGCAATAATATGTTTGAGCCGCTGGGCCAGCTTGGTGACCGCCTCCTTCATTTTCCGAATTTCGTCCTCAGACAAATAGTAGAAACTCTTGTCCGCCAGGCTCCTCATTTTTTGCTGGTCGCGCAGTTCCGAGTCTTTTTTCTCTAACTCGGCCCGGACATAGCTGCGGATCATATGCGCGAGGTCTTGGAGGCGCTGGTCAATATATTGAGACAATTGTTCTATTTGTTCTGGACTTAAACCGGCCTGCTGTAAGGCATCCTTGAGGTTTTGCAGTTCCTGCTGGATATTGCCGAAACCCATCATCTGGGCGAGCGCATTCGCGAACTGTCCTTCCTGAAAAGAGCGCTGGATATCCTGGAGATTCGCCTGCTGAGCCGCCTCTTGAAGCATTTTTTCAAGTTGCCCCGTATTATTGGTCAGCAAAGCACGCGCCAAGTCTGACATTTCCTGGTCCATGTTCTGCAAGGCGTCTTCTAGCTGTTCGAGGAATTCTTGAAATTCTTCCTCGGTCATCTCCATCGCCTGCATGGTGGACGCGGCCGCAGCCTTGATCACTTCACCGAGGCCAGTGAAGAACATGTCGAAGAGTTCGTCATACACCGAGATGTCTACCTGCCGTTTGACAAAGGTCGCGCGCAACGTATCTTTCAGTAATTGTTTATCCTGGATCCCAACCAGCCCAAGAGCGGCAAAGGTATCCATATTTTCTGCGGCTGAGACTTTCAGGCCGTTCTCCCGCAGCAAGTGGGCGAATTCAATAATCTTGTCGTCCATACAGCCTCACGCGGGCTTATCTAGTGCAGGAGATCTTTGTCGTCTTGTTCCTGGCTCGCCGCCTGTGTCTCGACCTTTGCCTTCTGACGGCTGATATATTCCTTTAACTCCGCCTCTGCCTTGCGCACGTCCCCTTCGTATTTCAGGATCGTGTTCAGGGTCTCATTCACCTGAGATTCTTCAAGCCGGTGCACATTGAGCAGGGTGAGTGCTTTCGCCCAGTCCAGGGTCTCGCTGATGCTGGGAATTTTTTTCAGGTCGAGTTTGCGGATTGACTGGACAACTTCAACCACCTGATTGGCTAGCTGCGTGGCGATCCCCGGTACCTTGAGCTTCACAATTTCGAGCTCTTGCTCCTGGTTCGGGAAATCTATGAAGAGGTGGAGGCAGCGCCGCTTGAGCGCGTCTGACATCTCGCGCACATTATTACTGGTCAAGACCACAACCGGCAGATGTTGGGCTTGAATCGTTCCCAGTTCCGGCACGCTCACCTGAAAGTCACTCAAGACCTCAAGCAAAAAGGCTTCGAACTCACTGTCCGATTTATCGATCTCGTCGATGAGGAGAACCAGCGGATGGTCGGCCGATATGGCCTGCAACAAGGGCCGGGGCAGAATAAAGCGTTCCGAGAAGAAGACACTGTCCTGCTTGCCGATGCGCTCGACCGCTTCCTTCAATGTGCTCGTGCCTTCCAGCACTTCACTGATTTTGTCCTTGAGGATCTGGGTATAGAGCAGTTGTTTGGCATACTCCCACTCGTAGAGGGCTTTCGCCTCATCCAGACCTTCGTAGCACTGCAGGCGCAACAATTCACAGTCCAGCGCCCCGGCCACCACCTTGGCCAGTTCCGTCTTCCCGACACCAGCGGGCCCTTCGACGAGGATCGGTTTACGCAGCTGGCTAGCCAAATAGACAACGGTCGCGATTTGTCGATTACAAATATATTTCTGGTCTGAGAGCTTTGAAACAACGTCATCAACAGATTCGAACATTCTTCCTCCTCGGTGCAGGCATGCCGGCGGACCTTATCATAGAGGTAGCTGAAACACAACGTGAAGCCCCCTTCGGTACTGGCCGAGTTTCACGCCTCACTGCCTCGTTTGGCGTGCTTTTTTCTGAACTGCCTATTTTGAAGGAGAACTGCCTCGTGAGGCCAGTCCCCCCCCCTTCCCTGTTGCCTCTTGCGACGACTCACTCCCCATCCTATACTGCCGCGCGCGATGTGTACGCTCGCCTTGTACTTCCAAACCTTTCCAGGCTATCCTCTCGTGGTCGCGGCAAACCGGGATGAATTTTTGAGTCGTCCCTCCACCGCACCGGTCGTGCTCCAGCACACTCCCTGGATTTTTGGCGGGAAGGATCTTGTTGCCGGAGGAACCTGGCTGGGTGTCAACGAGCATGGGCTGGTGGCTGGCATGTTGAACCGGCACACGCCTCAACCGACTGACCCACGCCGGCGTTCGCGTGGCTTGTTAAGCCTGGATGCCCTTCAGGCGACATCCGCCCACCAGGCTGCCAGGTCCGTGCAGCGCCAACCTGCCAATCGCTACAACCCCTTCAATCTTCTCCTGGTTGATAGCCAGGCTGCCTATGTTGTCTACCCGGATGAGCAGACCATCCATGTTCAGCAGCTCGAGCCTGGGGTCCATCTGTTGACCAATATGAATCTCAACGATCCCGAATGTCCCAAGATCGCGCACTCGTTTCAGCATTTTCAGGCCGTAGCAGAAAAGGTGGCTGCAGCACCTGAGTTGTCTTTTTCCGTCGTGGAGCTCTTTCGCCTCCTCCATGAGCGACTTGCAGACCATGCCACACCGCTCGACCCACGGGCGGAGGATCCACGTAACGGCTTATGTATTCACCTCGACGGCTACGGCACCTGCTCTTCGACATTACTTGCGTATTCCGCTCGACAGCACCAATTTATCTATCACTTTGCCCCTGGCGCCCCATGCCAGACCAATTATAGCAAGGTCTCGGTGCCGTCGTGCCCCTGAGCCAGCCAACCGCCGTCAACCACGTAGCTGGTCCCTGTCACAAAATCCCCTGATTCCACAAGAAAGCGGACCGTACGCGCAATGTCGTACGGGCTCCCAAAGCGTTGCAGCGGCGTACGGGTCCGCAGCTCTTCTTGCTGGTCAGGGCCATAGTCTTCGGGGAGTAAGACCGGGCCAGGAGCGACTTCGTTGACCTGGACATGTGGGGCAAATGCCTTTGCTAATGCGTGCGTCAGCGCAGATACCCCCGCCTTGGATACACAATAGGGGAGAAAGTTTCGACTTGGTCGCCGGCCGCTCCAATCGCCAAGAAAAATGATTTTACCCTGCCCCTGTTGATACATCTGTCTTCCGATGAGCACCGAGAGGAAGAAGGGGGCTGATATATTCGTCTGACGGAAGGTGTGCCATTCCTGTGCGGTCAGGGCGGAGATGGGCGTCGGAAAGAACACAGCGGCATTATTGATGAGAATGTCGATCTTTCCTGTTTTTTCCAGCGCTTCACGAGCGATACGCTGTACGTTGCGGCGACTTGACAAATCGCCCGGTATAACCCAGGCTCGGCGGCCATGTTGTTGCACAGCTCGTCTCGTCTCGTCTCCTGACGACGTATGGACGTGCAGGATCACATCCGCCCCTCCTTGCGCTAAGGCAATGGCAATCTCTCGTCCTATACGGCGGCCCGCACCGGTCACCAGCGCACTCCGTAACGGCATACGCTTTGCTATCCTTTTTGTTCCGGCACGGTGAGTGGAATGGTCAAGGTAAAGGTCGCGCCTCCCTCTCTATTATTATGGGCGGAGATCGTCCCACTGTGGAGTTCGATAATTTTTTGCGTGAAGGCGAGGCCTAAACCAGAACCAGTTTTCTTGGTGGAAACAAAGGGGGCAAAGACCTGTTCGGCCACTCCCTCCGGAATACCCGTGCCCGTGTCTCGGATTGTGACCTGCATCTGATCCTGTACCTGTCGTGCCCCAATCGTAATCTGCCCATCTTTAGATGAGGCTTCCAGCGCGTTCGCTAAGAGATTCAAGATGGCCTGCTTGAGCTTGATACGATCAAAGGGCAGGAGAGGTCCCTCACCCTGCACTGCCAGCTCATAGCGGAGCGTCACCCCTCGTGCCCGAGCGGCTTCATGAATTTCTCGCCCCGCCTCTTGCAGGAGTTTGCCCAACAACCCAGGCTCACGATGGACGGCAAAGTCACGGGAAAAGACCAGCAGATCGGACAGCGTGGTGTTCAAGTCGGTAATGGCCGCATCGAGTTGTTCGACCCGTTGGGAGGCCTCTTCCAGTGTCTCCTGGGTGGGGGGCTGCGTTTCGTCCAGCGTGTCTCGCAACAGGTCGCACTGAAGACCTAAGAGGCCGATTTTCTGGAGGATTTGGTGCGAGACGGTCGACGACATATGTCCAATTGCCGCCATGCGTTCGCTTCTTGCCATATCGACATTCATCAATTGAAGTTGGGTATTTTGACGCTCAATCTCCTTTTTGCGAAGCGTGAGCGTCCGCATGAGCACATGGGCCGCCCCAACCGGAATAGCGCTCAAATAGAGGCCTGCCCCCCCAAAGGTATTGACCCCAAGGATCATGATCGCACTATACGGCGTGACCAGCAGCAGCCCGGTAATCATCAATGTCGGGAAATTGCCTGCAAAGTCGAGCCCGGACGTATAGAGTGTCCCATACCGCGCACGGTGCTGTAAGCCATAACCCAGGGTAAAAACAGCCCACCCGCCTGCTTCACTCAGTATGAATCGTGCCAGTTCTTCAAATTCTCCAATATGAATAGGAATATGCCCGCCGCTCGAACGATAAACGATATAGCGGGCAAAGAGTGCCATCTGCAGCAGCGCGCACAGTTCAAGAATCCGTCGGACCGGGTGGGCGTCCTCTCGGACGGTTTGGGGTACAGTATCTACGCCCCACCATCTCACCACCAAGGAGAGCGGGAGACTGAGGAGTATTGATCCGAGGAGTAAGGGTAAGGCAAACAGCCCAACCGTATACAACAGTGAACTCGCCACCGCAAAGAGTAAAAGAGACAGGAACCAGTCTTGTCCCACCTCAACCCGCAACAACACTCCGATACACAGGAGCGGCACGAACGCCAGGTAGAGCTCAAGATAGCCAAGATTAAACGCGACAAGACCACTCGCCGCCAACAGCAGACCGAACAGGCCGCCAGCAGTTCCAGCTTGCAGAGGGCTGAGCACGCTCTCGTCGCTCATCACTCCCGGCCCGTCAGAAACCAATCAAGCCATGGGACACGCCGGAATAAGAGGAAACCATATTCGAGGTTTGTGGAGTTAAAGTCATATTCGTTCAGCGAGACGTTGAAACGCAGATCCTGAAATCCGTAGCGTGTATCCAGCTGATTGTTCCAATCGTAGGCTTCTTGTTTGACCGGCACGCGATAGACGATGTCCCAGTGCAGCACGATACGATAATAGGGATGGGTCCGCCATTGCGTATTCGGGAAGACAAATTCCAAAACGTAGCAGGGGCGACCGTCATGCTCTTGAATGCCACGAAACTGTACTTCCAGATCGCTTTGGAGCCAGCCTTGTAAGAGTTGCGTCTGGAGCCGTTCGACAACCTGACCAAATCCAAATTCTTTGAGAGAATAGTGCAATTCTCGTTGTACCCATGGACCGTCCGGTATCAGGTCACCAATGACCGGGATACCGAACAACGCCGTCCGGACCCGGACCCGCCCTCTATTCCAGCCCGTCCGGAACAGCGCCTCCTTGAGTCCACCGCTCTCGTGTTCCCACGCTATATAGACATCGAACGGTTTCCGAAACTTGAATCTCGCCGTCCGACGACTCAACTGGCCTTCACGACGCGCTTCAGTCACCCATACCCCGGTATAGTCTTGTATTTCACCAGCACGGCGCAACCAATTCTGGGTAAATCCACGGACATCCAGATCGGTCCCCGGTCGAAATAGACTCGGATCCCCAGACGCCGGAGATTCACGCTCAAAGACCTGTTGTGAAATCCCAATATTGACCTGCAGGTCTGTATACGACAAGCGTTGGCGGACTTCTCCGGATGCCCCTCGAAGGATGAGTTCGAGGGGCAAACCTGTTCCCCGCTCGATCACGAACTCATACGTCGTAACCGTATTATCACGAAATGGAATGAGAAAAGCCGGCACTGACAGAATCACGCGTCCTTCGGCCAATTGTGGGTCTCCCGGCTGAAGGGCGACAAGCTGGAGGCTACGGTCGGCGCTAGACCGCTGAGAAAGGGCTCTGAGTGCGTATAACCACGCGTTTACATCTTTGAGGGCTGGAGCGAAAGGGTCGCTAATTTCCGTGGAGGGAATACTGACCTGGACGTAATCAAACCAGCCGCCGAGTCTGATGAAAACTGTTCCCAGAGCCCGGGTTGGCCTGGTGAGCAGGGTGGTACCGCGGTATAAACCCGATTGCCACTGCATAAGCAGAGAAGACGGCTTGCGAAAGGTGACGGCAATTTCGTGCTGCCTCTGGGCACCGCCCTTTTCCCATATCTCATGCCGTAAGGTACCGCGATAGTCGACAAGCCGGTGATACGCGGCTTGACACTCGGTCAGGATTTCCTGCACCCTCGTCTCCGTCGCTTCGGCAGCTGCACCTCTTGGTATAAACAACACCAGAGAGAGCGTGTACAGCATCATCCGGACCAGCCGCGTCATTCGTCCCCCAAACCGGCTTTCAGCGCCAGCACCGCCGCTTTCGTCCGATCATTCACCTGTAACTTTCGAAAAATGCTCGCAAGGTGCATCTTGACTGTGAGTTCACTAATAAAGAGTTGCTGACTGATTTCTTTATTCGAGGCGCCGGTTGCCACCGAACGTAACACTTCTTCCTCTCGATTCGTGAGTGTCTGGACCAAGCGCCTCAGTTCTTCAACCTCTTGATCACGCTGAAACTCATGTAAGAACTTACTGGCTAAGTCAGGATTCAAAAGCACTTCTCCGTCTGCGACTTTACGGAGTGTTTCAAGAATCTCTTTAGAGCGGGTATTTTTGAGCAGGTATCCAACGGCTCCAACTTTCAAGGCACGGAAGATAAGAGGCGGGTTGTCATAGCCGGTGAGCATCACAACCTTCGTTTCCGGAGACTGCTTACGAACAAAAGCGGTCGCACTAATCCCATCTCCCTCGGGCAACTCGAAATCCATGAGAATGACCTGAGGTTTTTTCTTTTCGAGTAGTTTCTTCAGATCAGCCACACTCTCGGCTACGCCAAGGAGTTCAAAGTCAGGCTGTTTTCGAAATAACTCCTGGAGGCCGGACAGAAAAATCGGGTGGTCATCGACAAGAATAATGGATATTTTTCCACCAGAGCGCTCGGCCAGCTTAGGCGGCCGCTTCTTTTTCACACTCTTGCTGAGACTTTGGCTCGACATATTACCCCCGTCTGAAGCATAGGAACTCTCGCCCAGAGGGTCAAGAAACAATTGTCCATCGTATAGCTTTGACGTTTTCAACCCACCATCCGATTTAATTAGTAATAATTAGATATTTATAAAATTTATAATATTGAAATAGAGTAATTTATTTACTTTAATAATTTTTAGCTATTATATTCAAACATGAAGAGCTTAAATATCTTATCAGAAGAAATAATTACTGATATATTAGGTATTCTTTTGTTCAATACTGGCCTATCTACCCAGTCGAATCTCGCAATGCCAGTTATATTGCTCAGGCACGGAATCTCTTTAACCATTTGCCCTCACTATTCGAGCATTGGACATTGAATTGTCACACCCGATTTAGTAATATTTACTTACTATTTATAGTTGAATATTACTTTATGGATAATGTATTACTGTATCCACATCTCCCGTTTCCTGTGGATAACTACTTTGTAGGAGGTAAAATATGGAGAGTCTGCCACTTGGGGCGAAAACCACTCGGGCGAAAAGTCCGAATGCTCCTTCATATAGCCTCCAAGAATGCCTTGAGGATACGCGGAAGGTATTTCGTATTGAAAATCAGGTCGCAACAAGTCGGGAATCTATTGCGGAACACATTGCGCTTGCCCCTCAATCTGGACCTTTTAACAGAAAACTCAGCAGCTTACGCCAGTACGGCCTCCTCGAAGCCATTGTAAAGATCTCCGGGTCGGCGATCTTTTCATCAGAATAGAACACGCCACGGGCGAGACAGAACGTTGTCGGGCCTTACGTGAAGCGCTCGGCCCGACCGACGGTTTTTCAACGACTGCTGTCCCAGTATGAACAGACTGGCCTGCCTTCAGATATCAATCTCACAAACCAGCTTATAATAAAACACAGATTTACCAAAAAGAACGCGGAAGTCGTTTCTCGTGCATTCTTGGATTCATCGCGTTTCGCCGGCCTGGGTCTTCTTCGTCCTCAAACAGCTCCCTCACCTCTCCCGCCTCAATCCACTCGTACGCCCCCGGAAGAGGCATTGACTCTCGCCCCCCCCCTCCCCTCTCAGCCACCCCCTCCCCCTTTTCAGGCGATGGCCGACGTTTCCCTGTGTAGACAGGAGATCCCACTCGGCACGGGTCGTCGGGCAGTCGTTGAGTTGCCTGAAGATATTAAACCTGAGGAGATCCAACGTCTGATGCGCATCTTGCAAGCCTTGGCCGACCCTATTGCCTAATCAGACGACCAACTCCGCTGGGCCAGCCCGTCTTTACTTTAGCTCCACTCCACTCTAGCTTCTGGTATTGCATTTCAGTCTCCCAAATCCGACGGAGCATGACTGTGTCAACTGCTCAGACTAAAACTCCATCATACCAACTCGCGTCGAGAGCTTTCCATTGGATTTCGAGCGTTTTCTTTGCGAACTTCTTCATACTCCTTTTAATCACGATCAGCTTGTCTCAATGGATCGTACCGGTTTGGTTTTGGAACGTCTTTTTTCCGACTCACTCTCCACCTTCCGCAGCCACCGCCCTTACGCTCACACCGATCCTTTTTTGTCTGAATCTCTTTCTCCTTCGCTTCTCTCGGCGTCTGCCCACCCTGCCCACAGTCCTCCGTTTACCTCTCCGGATTTATTTTGCCTCGGCTTTTATCGCCGCCTTTTGCTTCGTTTTTCTCGTATTATGTGGCGTGGTATGGGCACTCCTCTCTTTCCTCGTCGCCATATGCGGCTTCCTCCTCCCCTTTACCGAACTCCACCTGTCGGTTCAGCCCGTGCTGACACGGGGCTTTCAACTCTTTGCGGGTGTGAGTCTCATGCTCATTACCGGTCTTTTCATCTATGGCTACCTTGGAGGTCAGCGCCAGCTCCACGTATCCGAGATCGAACTCCCCCTTGCCCATTGGCCGGCCACAAGCCCTCACCTCACAATCGCACATATCAGTGATCTCCATATCGGGACGAATCTCACCGCACAGGAACTCAAAACCTATGTACAGCGGGTCAATGAACTCCGGCCAGACCTCATTCTCCTGACCGGCGATATACTTGATTCCAATCCTGCGTATATCCCGGACTTCTTCCCGTATCTGAACGCACTCCGCGCCCGGCACGGGGTCTTTGCCTGTCTTGGCAACCATGATCGATATGCGGGAGCGCAAGCGGTTGCGGCTGGCCTGGCAGACTACACCCATATTACGCTTCTGCAGGATCAGGTCAGCCATCTTGCCATTGCCGACACAACGCTCCACCTCATCGGTCTGGACGACCGCGGGAAGGATTGGGCCCGCGGGCTCGACGCGGATACTACCCTCACCCACCTCAGAGCAGGCATTCCGAGCCGTGAGCCCACTATTTTATTGTCGCACCGTCCCGACATTTTTCCTGCGGCATCCAGTCTTGGTATTGATCTCACCCTGTCGGGCCATACCCATGGCGGTCAATTTGCCCTGCCCTTTCAGCCGCATCAGTTCAATTTGGCCCGATTTATTACCCGCTTTCCGCGTGGTCAGTATAGCCTCAAGGATTGTTTTCTGTATGTAAATCGAGGCTTGGGTGTCACGGGCCAGCGCATCCGTCTTTTTACTCCACGTGAGATCGCCCTCCTGACCTGTCGAGCCTGACCCACAGAGCTGACATGTCCGAGCGCTTCATTCTGCCAGGTCGAATGCCGCAATTGTCCTACTTGACCCCCTGCGACCCTTGCTGCATCCTCAGAAGGGAGCTTGATCGAGGCAGCCATGTATCATCTCACCCGCTTTGTTGAATTTGAAGCGTCCCACCGCTATTGGAACCCCGATTTTTCAGAGGAAGAAAATTGGCGGACCTTTGGTAAATGTGTCAGTCCATACGGCCATGGGCATAATTATGTCCTGCGCGTGACCGTTCACGGAGAGAGCGATCCGCAAACCGGGATGGTGATCAATATCAAGGAACTCGACCGTTTACTCAAAGAGGTCACCAGCCAGTTTGACCATAAATTCATTAATCTCGATCATCCGGCCTTTAGCCGTCGCATTCCTACGACGGAAAACCTCGCAGCCTATATGCGAGATTATCTTGAAGACCGGTTACGTGCGGAGCAGATTGCAGCCCAGCTCTTGCGCGTTCGCCTGTATGAAGAACCAACACTCTGGTCCGATGTGTCGGGCGGAGAGGGAAAGGACTATGGCCGCACTCACAAAATCGTTCAGCTTTAGCGCAGCCCACCGCCTCCATAGTCCGCACTTATCCGACGAGCAGAACAGAGAAATTTTTGGCAAGTGCAATAATCTGCATGGCCATGGCCATAATTACGAACTGGAAGTGACCGTCACCGGCTCTATCGATCCGCAGACCGGTATGGTTTTTGACCTGGTCGAGCTTATGCAGGTTGTGCAAGAAGAAGTACTCGAGCGTTTTGATCATAAACACCTCAATCGTGAAACAGAGGAATTTCACAATCTGAATCCAACGGGAGAAAACATTGTCCACGTTATTTGGAACCTGCTGCAACCACGTCTGGGCGCACACCTGTCGCGGGTCGGTTATGGGAAACCCCGAAGAATTTCTTTGAATATCATGGAGAGAACGCGTAAGAGCCCCGCGTAAGGAATCCAGCATGTCATCTCCCAAGCTTCACGGACAGGTTGCCGTTGTTACCGGCGCGAGTTCGGGCATAGGTCGTGCCACCGCCCTCGCCCTTGCTCGGGCCGGGGTACAGGTCGTTCTCGCTGCCCGGACCCAGGCGACGTTAGACGGAGTTGTCCAAGAATGTGCCCAGTCCGGCACCCGGGCCATTGCGGTTCCCACTGATGTCACCGACGAACAATTAATCGCCGCCCTGATGGAGAGAGCCGTCCAGGAATGTGGACAGCTTGATATTCTGGTGACGAGCGCCGGAGGTGCAGCTTTTGGTCCCATCATGGAATCTCGCACCGAGGACTGGGACATGCTCATGAACGTCAATCTGCGTGGGACATATCTCTGCTGTAAAAGCGCCCTCAAGCATATGTTACCCCGAAAAAGCGGCCATATCCTCAACGTGTTGTCCATTGCCAGCCACATGATCCTCCCTGGCTCAACCGCCTATACCGCCTCCAAATTCGGTGCCCTCGGTCTGACAAAGGTCTTAGCGGCCGAAGTCCGCTCAGAAGGAATAAAAGTTACCGCGGTGATTCCCGGGGCGGTCGATACTCCCCTGTGGGACAAAAGCGGTGGAGACCTGGATCGGACAAAAATGCTGTCTCCGGGCGATGTGGCCGATGCCATGCTGAGCGTCATTGCCCAGCCGGCCGGTATTCATACCGACGAGCTTCACCTCATGCCTCCCCTCGGTGTGCTGTAGTGCCAGACAGGGCGTCTCTCACTACGCCGAGGCAGATTACGTCCGATAAGATTCAATCTGTTAAATTTGCCCGGCCCCCGTGCCGGTCTTCGACTGCGCTGGCGCTACGCTCAGACTGAACGGCTGGGTGCAACAGGTCTCTTACTTGTGCACCTTTTTAGCCTGGACACGCTCGTAGGGTGCGCCTGCGCACCAGGGAGGCTGGTGCATGGGATGCACCCTACGGAAGGGAACGGCTGGCTATACGGAATCGTAAATTGTTCTAGCCCTGCGTCGGGCGTGTTCTTTATGCCGTCCGAGACGCCACAATGAGTTCCTGGCCGAAAGCCCGCAACGCCGTGTGCAGACGGGTGGCCGCCGTGTGGTGACGCGGGTCGAGCCACCGCCGGACCACTTTTTCATTGACGCCGAGGCGATGGGCCACGGCGAGCCGGGACAGCCCGCTATCACGGAAGGCGAGGACGAACGCGGCCTTTGCGGCCATGTCGGGGGGCACGGCAATGAGCCGCTCGCCGGCCCGCACCCGGCTCGGCACGGGGACCGGCTCGGCGTCGTCAATGCGGCCAGCGATGGCTTCCTCCAGCGCATCGCCCGCTTCCTTCAGGGCCTCGACCTCGTCAGCCCCCGACGTGAGGCACTCCGGGAGGTCCCGAAACGAGACGACAATGGCACCCGAGCCGTCAGGCTGAAGCTGGGCGGGATAGCGGAACTGCATGCGACGCTCCTTTGCACTCTCACCGAAAATCGCGGCGGGTGAGGCCGAGCTGACGGATCATGGCGGACAGGAGACCCGGCGCAACTTCTTGCGGAGGTCTTTGACGGTCGTCTTCCGTGGGCCGTAGTAGAGCGTGATATGGCTCCCCTTGCCGCGTTTGGCTTCGCACCCGAACCGGCACGTCCCCGCGCTACGCCCCAAACTCGCTCACCCGCTTAATGAATTCCCCGGCCTTTGATCCTGCTACGATAGGACAGGAGTGTCCGAATGGCAACCGCCGTCTCGGGCGGCGCCTGGAAGAGAACGTCCAGCGCCTCGGCCACCAGCTCCTGTACCGTGGTGTCCTCCTCGACCGCCAGGGCCTTTATCTGCCGCGCTACCGCCGGGTCGAAGTAGCCGCCTATATTATGACGGCGACGTCCACCACCGGCCGCCCTGGGCGCTGCTGGAGCCAGCGGTTCAGTGATTCCGGGCGGTTAGGTGATTTTGGGCGCAAACAACCGTAAGCACTCCGAAATCCCCATTTTGTGAAGCAACCCAAAAAAACGGCCCTCTCATTTGCCGGATACGGGACGATCTCACCTGGTCGAAGGGTAATGGACCTGTGATTTCGGACTCGCGCCGCCGAATATTATTAGGCGGCGGTGTGTCCGGAACTCCGCCGCGGAGCTAGACCAGGCCGGACCGCGCCCGATTGTAGAGTTCCTTTCGAAGAGTGGGACATGTAGATTGTCGGTACGGTGTTATGGTGCTTGCAGCATTGAATCGACGCTTATGAATAGGAGTGTATCCCATGCCTCGCCTGACCATCAGTTTATGCCGACCGGACACACCAGGCGCTGAAGGAAGCGGCGGCCCGGCAGAATCGTTCCATGGCTTCAATCATCGAGGAAAGCCTGGGAACTGAGAGGGATCCGACCCTACGATACTGCCAAGGAGATCGTCGCCAAGGCGCGAGCGCAGTCTGGATTGAACGCTACCGACGCGATGGCCCTGGCAGTCGAGGAAACAAGACGTTTTCGTGACGAGCAATCGCGCTGAGCGGCGTCAGCGTCAAGTTCGGGCGGTGCGGAAGAGAGCCGATGACGCCGAAGGCCTGTATTATCGACACCAATGTCATCGTTTCGGGGCTGATCGGCGCGGACTCGAACAGTCCCCCAGCACGGATACTGGACGCGATGTCGCCGACCACCTCGGCAGCCCCGAGGAGATCGCCGCGTACTTGGACGCCGTTCTGGAAGAAGGAGATGACAAGCTCTTGCTGATTGCGCTGCGCAATGTTGTCAAATCCAAGGGTTTTACCAGGTCGCCCAAGGGGCTGGTTTACGACGCGAGACCTTGTACCAGTCCTTCTCGGAAGACGGTAATCCCCGACTCTCCACATTGAGCGGCGTGCTTGGCAGTTGGGCATGCGGCTCAGCGTGACACCACAGGCGAAAAGCGCTTGAGCGGTGTCAAAGATGCAAGGGTGTCGCTTGAAAGGCTCTGGAAGGTTCGACCAGGACGGAAAACGTTGGATTAGGTTATGCTGATCCGACTACGAAGGGCGCTTTCTTGGCCGGTGCTCCCCCCAAATCTTGTCGAGGTCGAGTTCGGGAATCTTCCGGCGGAGGTGGTCAAGGGCCTTGGGACTATAACGTCCATGCACCGTTTTGCCGAATTTGAATTCTTTGTAGAACTCTTCGTCGCTCTTGATCTCAAGAGCCGTGGTTACTGCATACAGCCGTGGTTGTGAAAGATTCAATTTCTGAGCGATATCCCGCGCACCGAGGGAGTAGTAGGACGTTTCATTGACTCGTTTGACGCCGACGGTCGTTGCGTCTGGCGTTCCTTCGCCGACTAAACGGATAGGTTCTCCTTCGGACTTTGTAATCCGCAACGAGACAGTCAAACCCGTACCGGTGGTCTCTAATTGTAGGCTTGCCACCCCAGGGAATAACTCGGTCCAATCTTTCCCAGCAGCCACCCCTCGAACGAGCTTATTCAATTGCGCCTCTCCAGGCTGAGCGTTTTCTCCGCGAATGGACGCTTCGATGATAGCAAGCGGTCGCAGCTTGGCTCTGGCTTTCAGACGTTGCCTGGATTTTGGTTTGACAAGCTTCTTGATGTCGTCGAACTCCGCTTGAATGACAGCCGCAAAGTCTTGCGGTGGCGACGTGGTGACCGGCAGGATCCTCTCCGGAAAATGGTCCGTAAGGTCTTGGTTAAGTACATCTTTGAGGATTCGACGGAAAAGCGTTAGCCCTGCCTGGGCGTGCATGTAAAGATTCTGCTCTGATAGAGAGACCATGTAGTGCTGGGCTGCATCCCGTAGGTTGTTGATCGTTCGAAGCGTGAACGCCTCATCTTCTGAAAGGTATTTCAGCCCCTCGCCGCTGATACACTTCCGAATGCATTTGTCGAAGCCAAAAGTCTCATTCGCACCTGGCTCACGTATTTTTCCGCCTCTATGAACAATCGTAGCCTTCAGGAGAAGTTCGAAGGCTCTGTCTATTAACATCAAGACAGCTTCAGGGCGGCCGCGGTCATGGGGACGATTGAAGTGGTCAATTGCCAGAAACAGTGAGTCTAGTGCTTTATGGAGAAGGACCTTGGCTTCGTGTCTCATGTCTCAAGCAGGAATGTGGTCTAGGCTGGAAATCATACGACTTCGAGGCTTCGTTCCGGTTCAGAGCGGTTCCCGGTCAGTTCCTGCATCTCATGCAGCAAGGCGCTCATCAACCGCCCTCGCGTTTCCTCACCCCCAGCAAGACTCGCCTCCAACCGGTCACACACCGCCATCAGTTCATCAACCTTAGCGACGATACGGTGTTGTTCGGCCAGGGGCGGGAGGCCAATACTCATTTTCAGCAAAATGGACTGGTTGAGATTCTGCATGGTAGCGCCGACAGCAAACCCTCCGAGATATTCTCGAACATAAGGTGAGCCGATTAGCATGGCCAGATATTTGGGATAGAGACACCGGGGGAGGCGGAGAATCAAGCTTCCAGTTCCGCAGAGCCAACCGTCTTCTTGCTCCGTCACTACCGCACAACGCCCCATCTCACCACGACGGCCCATAACAATATCACCGGCTTGAAGTTTGAAAATTGAAAGCCTCTCAAGAGTATTTGTCCCCACAGCCATCTTTTCGACCGGAACAATTTTTCCATCCTGCATCGACGCGGGATTAACGACAGGCGTCCCGCCGATCTCATAGTCCCTTTGATGCAGCGAACTACCGAAGGGACCTGTCTGCAATTCAGCTAAAACATCCGAAAACTTTGCTACTGCCCAGCCAATCGGGAGTTCAAAGGCCAGGTCATCTAGCGATGTTAATTCAGTTGATTTTCGTTTCCGAATCTTCCCCGCCTTCACCAATCGCGCTTTCTCCACCGCAATCCGTTTCAACAACTCCCCCGCCGGCTCGTCCTCCGGGTCCTGCTCCACCAACCTACCCCGTACCGCCAAGTTGAGGATGGTCTGACGGAGTGCCTTAATCTGGTCGGGGCGGGTGGTGAGTGGGGTGAGGTTGTTGAGGGCAAAGGCCGTGTGGTTCTGAAATACCGCCGGGTCGGGGTCGGGTGCGTTGAGGCGGGCGAGGCTTGCCGTTGCCAGTCGGTTGCGTGTGGCTTCCCGCTTCTTCCGCGCTGTTTCCAGCCGGTCACACAGGGCCATCAGTCCATCGACTTTGGCGACGATGCGGTGTTGTTCGGCGAGGGGTGGGAGGGAGATTAGCGCTTCATATAGCTGACGGGCTTTCACATTTTGCACCGTCAGCTTAGATGTTTCGTCCTTCCATTTATCGAGGCATGCATTGACACCAAAGAGGAGCCATACGGAAAGCAAATCACTAGAGACAGGGGCGATCCGAGCTATACGTTGATTCAGGAGCGCTGTAGGTCCTTCCCATATCGCGCACTTGATTGAACCGCTCAGCCCAAGAAGGATATCCCCGTGATTTACCAAATAAGTTGGGTCATACGACCCTCTAATAAAGACCTCTGGTGCACTTGTTCCGATATCGCCGATCTTGATGAGGGGATACCCTGCTTCTGGGTCAGTTGAGAAATTTTCTGAGGAGAAAGCAAAGCCTTGCACGGTGATCGTACTTGAGGCGAGACGTACCCATTCCCAGCCATGAGGAGCGTTGTATGGAATTTCGTTAGGTGCGATTCCAGGAAGCGGTTTCTCCTTCTTGATCTCCCTCGCCTCTACCATCCGCTTCTTCTCCGCTGCAATCCGCTTCAACAACTCCCCCGCCGGCTCGTCCTCCGGGTCCTGCTCCACCAACTTCCCGCGCACCGCCAGGTCAAGAATAAACCGCCGCAAACGCGGAATAGCGTCCGGAGCGTCGGCGAGGCGGTCGAAGTGGGTGAGCAGGTGTTCGGCCTTCATTGGTTTGAATATACTTTCTCTGTCCCTTTGCGGAGACGTTCCAATACATCTGCAGCAAGGTAGTAGTCTTCCAGGTCCTCCAGGCCGCATTCGATGATCTCACCCAGGTAGAACGCTTTGCTGCGTCCGGTCTGTGCTACCAGAAAGTCAAGCTGCTGCTCGGTATCGGAAGTCAGTTGAATCGAGGTCGCCATGTCGTCCACCTCATACGGGAAACAGCAGTATGCGTCAAAATGGTTTCGCAGGTTGGATGACGCTAGGCTCAGCCGCCCTGCGGACTAACGAAGTTGCTCCCAGAACGCTCGTGGCGAGACGATGGAAACAGGCACTTCGGCAGCGACTTCAAGCAGATCACGATCACCGGTGACAAGAAAATCGACGCCTCCCTCTATCGCTGCCGCAACGACCCATCGGTCGTCTGGATCGCGTTTCGGCCACACGGAGGGAGCGACAGGGGCAACGATGTCGGCCTGTCTTCGCAGGAAAGATGACAGCGTTTTTACTTGCGAGGGAGGCAAGCGGAGCTTCTGCCCAAGGACGCGCTCAAATTCGGCGAGCACGGTCTCGCTCACGACGAGTTCGTGTTCTGCCAATATGACTCGAAAGACATCCTCACAAAGCCCGTGTGTCGCGTATGCGGCGACCAGCACGTTGGTGTCCATTAGATACATCAAAATCTGAGGCCTATTCTGCCCCGTTTCACCCGTCGTCGCATGCCGCTCCTACGGTGCGATGGTATGCGATAAGCGATTGTATTGACGGAACTATTCTTCATTGCTACACTCTCCATCACCTTGCCAACTCAGCGATGAGGCCGTCACAGCCCACGACCACAATCGCCGTCAACACTTGGAAGCGCCAGGCGGTCGAAGGTCTGGCGGAGGTGTTCTCGAAGGGCGTCGAGCGGCGGACCCGGGACCATGAGAGCGAGGTGCGCGATCTTCGCGCCAAGATCGAGGAGTTGATCGTGGAGCGGGATTTTTTGTCGCGCGGGTCCGGTCGTTGAGCCGCTCCGATCCGCCAGCCGACCAGCTTGGCTGAGAAGCCTTCAATGCACTAACATTCCAACTGGACCAGTCGACGGGGGCATGTCAACCATGACACCCGACAAACCTCTTGTGTTCCTTTCCTCAGTCTTTGTAGATGACTTCGGCTCTGGTCGGGTTCCCGTGCCGCTGCGGAAGCGCATCATCGAAAAATCTCCCAGCTTGCCTGTCAATCTGTGGGCCTACGAGCTCTACTGGCCGCAGGGGAGCGAAACCACAGAGCCTGACCCAGACACAGTCGTGGACCGCTGCTTCCGGGGCGTGAAGAAATGTGACCTTTTCGTATTCTTGCTGACCGGTCGGCACGGCTCCGGGGTAGACTATGACAGTCACCCAGTCTTGGCCAGCTACCTAGAACTCGAGCTTTTCGCCGCTGCCATGCTCGATAAACCAACTCTCGTGCTCCACATCCGCAACAAAGAACCCGAGAACGAGCTTAGAGATGCCCTGCTTCTGCTGCGCAGGAGGCTACCAGCCGATGACTACGCCATAGATGATGAAGACGGTCTCTACACGAAGTTTGTGAACACTTGTCATAGCTTAGCGGGAGGCATACCCTTGGTCCAGTCTCAAAATTTGTCGGGCTTAGCAGAATGGTTATCGCTAAAGCGCTCCCGTGATCGGATGGACCAAGAACTTTCAAACCCTTTCCTACGTTTTCTTGATGACCGACTACCTTCCGAAAAAAAGAACATCAACCCCGAGCAAGCTAGCTGTCTCCTCGACCAGGTCGCATCCGGCCATCGCCTCGTAGGCGTCGACATGCTGCGGATGCCACACGGCGCAGCCTTGTGCAGGCTCTGGGCCGCGATGCGCGAACTGATGGATGATAAGGGTACTGCGATTTCCGACCCCAGCATTGCGCCCCTCTGGGACCGCGCGCTCGGCTTATGGGCTAGCAAGGCTTCCTGGTTCGGGCTGCATGGACATGTCTGGATGGGACCGTTGGCAGCTGTAAACTCCCAACTGGCTCTGCGAAGGGATATGCGGCGCGAGCCCTACTTCCGAATTGCTCAGGATGTCCGCGAGCCACTTGGAGCGCGTGCAAGTGCTATCTATTCGGTAGCGCATCGAATGTATTCCAGAACACGGAAGCTTTACCATTACAACCAAACTATAAGGCTCGCAACTTGGGCGATTGGGCGTGATGCTGACGCGCAGCAAGGTGCCAGAGCCATTAGGGGACATGCATTCATGCAGACAGCCCGGCTTGGGAGGGTCTGGAACCTTCGGCACGCAAAGCATGACTTCGAGCGGTCCCTGGAATTACGGGAGAAGGCAGGGGCAAACCCATCCAGCATTGGAGAAGCAAAAACCGACTTGGGACTTTGCCTTGTGCTGCTTGGCGCAAAGGGAAGCGGACTATCACTGCTCCAAGAAGGCATGGCGCTACTCCGGGCGGGTGATTCTGCAAACGCCCAATCGTTCCTCGCGTGGGGCCTTCGAAAACTCGAGCGTGCTGCCGCGCTTTCTGGCAAACGTGACCTAGCAGAATCCGCACGTCTCGAATGCATTGAGTTGTCATCAGAAATTGAAGCATTCGACCAAGCACGGCATGCATAGCTATGTAAGCATCCGAGGAACCTTTCAATTCCCCACATCTTGATGTTCGGGCCCACTGACACCACAAGTTGTTGTGTATCCGGAATCGAATGAGATTCCTTGTCTGGCACCGGATCGCGGGGAGAGGTGCAGATGACGGAGGAACGTAAGCGGGCAAACCAGGACGTAGTTGCGCTTGTAGGGTCAGTGTGGTGGCGGGTCGTGCGGGTGATGCCCAGGGATGATCCCAGGACCATTTTTTGTATTGCTGGCCTTGTTTGTCAACGGCGGCGTCGTGCTCCAGGTCGACGCCGCGGTGCAGGACGCGGCCGAGTACGCGCCCGACGAGCTTCCCGAGGAGATCGCCGTCCGCGGACGGGGCGGCACCGACTTCCGGCCGGGCTTCGAATGGCTCGACGAGCAGGACATCCGGCCGGGGGTGTGCCTGTATTTCACGGACATGGAGTGCTCCCGCTACCCCGAGGCCGAGCCCTCGTTTCCCACGATCTGGGTGCTACATAGCGCGCTATGTAGCACCCACTATTTCGCCAACCGACCTATGTGGCGTAACCAGGAGTACATCGTGATAGACGATTGAACGGACGGCAGAATCACGCCACCCGCCCCCGAGAGTCGCGACATAGTTAGGGCTCCGCCAACTACTCCCTGGAAAAGGAGGAGCCTGCTATGAGGTATCGCGTCAATGACCAGATTGTCTTCCAACAGCCCCCAGGCGGGCCGCTTGTTCCGTGGCTGAGCGGGTATGCCGAGGCGCTGAACGCCCAGAGATTTCCCCACGAGACCATCGTAAGCCTCCGGCGTAGGCCGCCTGTCGCTTTTGCCGGTGATCGGGGAGATTTCGCGCTCGGAAGTGGGCGCGCTGTAAGTGTCCACCAAGGATAAGTGGACACTTTTGCGGATGTCGGACGAAGCGGAGCAGTCGGGCGCCGGGGGCGACGGTCGGGTTCGCCGTCGTCACCGTCGGTGGAACGAGGCGCGGAAGCGCCGGATCGTGGCGGAGAGCTACCAGCCCGGTGTTTCGGTTTCGGTGGTGGCGCGCCGGCACGACGTGAACGCGAACCAAGTGTTCGGCTGGCGGCGCCAGTATCGGGAGCTGGCGCGTGCGGTGGGCGGCTTCGTCCCGGTGGTTGTTTCGTCGACGGAAGGGGCGGAGCCGGCGGCGCTGCTGCCGGCGCCGACGGATACCGAACCGTCTGCCTCCGGGCGGATCGAGATTGCGCTGGTGGACGGCTCGCGTGTGACGGTCGACCGGGATGTGGACGCGGCGGCGCTGTCGCGGGTGCTCGGGGTTCTGGAGCGGCGATGATCCCGGTTCCGAGCGGGGCGCGGGTCTGGCTCGCAACCGGCGTAACGGACATGCGGCGCGGGATGAACACCCTGGCGCTGCAGGTCCAGCAGGGGCTGGGCCGCGATCCGCATGCGGGCGACCTCTTCATATTCAGAGGACGCAAAGGCGATCTTTTAAAAGTTCTCTGGCATGACGGGGTCGGGACCTCGCTCTATGCCAAGCGTCTGGAACGCGGTCGGTTCCAGTGGCCGGTGACGTCGGGCGGCGCGGTATCGATCAGCGCGGCGCAGCTGGGCTACCTGCTGGAGGGGATCGATTGGCGGAAGCCGGTTCGCACCTGGCGTCCGTCGCGGGCTGGCTGACAGGCGGCAAATGGACTCATCCGACAGGATTGTCATGGCGGCGTAGCGGTTGTTGTGATTCGCTTCCGGTCATGCCGGACGGATCGGACATCGATGCTCTGAAGGCGGCGTTGGCTGCGGCGGAAGCCGAGGTGATCGATGCCAGGGCGAAGGCCACCGAGGCCGAGGCGCGAGCCGCCAACGCCGTGGCGAAGGTGTCGGACGCCGAAGCGCAGATCGCCACCCTGAAGCTGATGATCGAGAAGCTCCGTCGCGCGCTCTTCGGCCAGCGTTCGGAGCGCAAGCAGCGCCTTCTCGACCAGATGGAGCTCCAGCTCGACGAACTTGAGGCGAGCGCGACCGAGGACGAGTTGGCGGCCGAACAGGCAGCCGCCGACACGACCCAGGTCAAGGCGTTCACCCGCCGCCGCCGGTCCGGGCGCAAGCCGTTCCCCGAGCATTTGCCCCGCGAGCGGGTGGTTGTGCCCGCGCCGAGTGCTTGCGAGTGCTGCGGCTCGGAGAAGCTCTCGAAGATCGGCGAGGACATCACCGAGACGCTGGAGGTCGTTCCGCGCCAGTGGAAGGTGACCCAGACCGTGCGCGAGAAGTTCACCTGCCGGGCCTGCGAGAAGATCAGCCAGCCGCCGGCGCCGTTCCACCCGACGCCGCGCGGCTGGGCCGGCCCGAACCTTCTGGCGACGATCGTCTTCGAGAAATATGGCCAACACCAGCCGTTGAACCGCCAGCGCGACCGCTTCGCGCGCGAGGGCGTCGACCTCAGCCTGTCGACCCTGGCCGACCAGGTGGGCACCTGCACGGTGGCGCTGAGGCCGCTGCACGACCTGATCGCATCGCATGTCCTGATGGCAGACCGCCTGCATGGCGACGAGACCCCGGTGCCGGTGCTGGCCAAGGGCAAGACCGACACAGGCCGGGCCTGGGTCTATGTGCGCGACGACAGGCCGTTCGGCGGTCCGGACCCGCCGGCCGCTCTGTTCCGCTACTCGCGGAACCGGTCCGGCGATCATCCGGTCGAGCACCTGAAGACCTTCGCCGGCATCCTCCAGGCCGACAGTTTCGCCGGCTATAACCGCCTCTACGCTGCCGGGCGGTTGCCGGGGCCTGTCACCGAAGTTCCATGTTGGGCGCACGCACGACGCAAATTTTTCGAGATCGCCGACATTGCGGCCAGTAAGGGGCGCGGCAGGAACGCGCCGCCGATCTCGCCGCTGGCGATGGAGGCGGTGAAGCGGATCGACGTACTGTTCGACATTGAGCGCTCCATCAAGGGCGAGACCGACGCACGGCGCCATGCCGTCCGCCGGGAACTGAGCGCGCCGGTGCTGGCCGAACTCGAGACCTGGATGAGGGCCGAACGCGCGAAGCTCTCCCGCCATGCCCCCGTGGCCAAGGCCATGGACTACATGCTCAGACGATGGGACCGCTTCGCACGGTTCCTCGACGACGGACGCATCTGCCTCTCGAACAATGCCGCTGAACGCGCGCTCAGGGGTATTGCCCTCGGCCGCAAGTCGTGGCTGTTCGCCGGCTCCGACCGCGGCGGCAGGCGCGCCGCGGCCATGTACACGTTGATCGGCACCGCCAAGCTCAACGACGTCGATCCGCAGGCTTGGCTCGCCGATGTTCTCGGCCGGATCGCGGAGACCCCGCAGAGCCAGCTCGACGAACTCCTTCCCTGGAATTGGGTTCCGGAGCAGAAGTTCGATCAAGCCGCATAAGCCGGCTCACGCCCCAAACCAGTCCGCCCCAAAACGCGCTCGCCGCCCAAAGCCGGCCTACCTACCCCTGCGGCCTTCGGCGGAGGCATACAGAGGGGGCGAAAGGTTGCGCAATTACCTACCTACTGCAAACCCAGTTGCCATTCCCGGTCCACCATCACCGGGATACAGCCATCCCTGGATAACGGGATTGCGAAACCCTTGCCTCTTTGCAAGATCGTCAGGTGGCGTACTTGGGTTGTCCAATGGACGTGACCAGTCGATCTTACCTCCGGCCTTGGCGAGGCGCCAGAATGGCACCCAAGGCCCAATTTCCGGTGAACGGGCCGTGGTGGCTCGCAGGAAATTGGTCATCAAGTCCTCACCGACTTCATCGTCGTCTTGTTTCCCTACGGAAAATGCGCTTGTGGCCGCTTCGACCCTCCAGTCCGTCGCCGCACCGGACGCCGCCAAGGTACGCCAGCGTTCGTCAAGTTCACGACACGCGTCGTGTATGTCGTCAAAGCACGGTTTAAGCTGCTCCCACCTTTCCTGACGCAAGGGATCACCGCTGATCGATGCTCTCAGCATTCGTCGGAGAGGGGAAAACCAGTTCGACATTTCTTCCAGCACCTTATCGAATTCCGCCAAGGAGATGCCATCCACATAGGGAATGCGAACAGTGGCGAGATCAAGAAGCCGTCCTGACCTTTCCGAGCTTCTCTCATTGACATCAAGCCCGGCCACCGTGACAACACCACCCAAGGCGTTGTCCACCAAAAGGTTGTCTGTCCATCCAATGGCGCTCTGTGTGCAGCCAACAAGCGGACCAGGGAGGACGACAAGCCTGCCGGAACGGATGAGCGGGAGAGCCTTGGTGCACAAGAACGTCGAAACTTTCTTCGGCAGGAAGTTGGCCCAACCGATGGCCGCATGGAACTCGTCAACGTTGTCGAGTTCATCGCTTGTGCGTATATAGCCCTGTCCGCCGAACTCCCCGGGCGGACCGATATTGTCCGGCATGGGGACTATGGCGATCGTGGGCAACAGGGGGCCTTTCCAAGTCACGACGACGGTATCGTACAGGGGACAAAAAACCCTGGCCCACCTTGCAATTTCATCGGTCGAGGTGGCGCTGACCGTTATGGCGCGGCCGGGGTAGGCGCGGATAGCGGTTGCAACGCGGGCAAAACCACCGCGCCCCCATACGTCGATCAGTTCCGAACAGGCAGGAGGTAAGATTGTGAGCCATTCGACCAGAGGGCGCATCTGGTCGGCGACTACTGTCTGCAAACCTTCTGATCCTGCCCGATCACGTAGCTGCATCGCCGCATCCGATGAGTACCAGTCCGTCACCGGCACGACGTTCTCCTCTAACCACGCGAGGTTTGCTTCGGCCGTTCGCCGTCTGTCCTTGTCGAGTGTCTGAGACTCCAGCATATCAGTAAGGAGGGAGCGCGCCTCACCAACTTTGCCCCCGAACGTCAGTGCTCGAGCCTCCCCCAGCGTTGCCCGTTCGCCAAACCGCTCGCTGAACCACCGGTTTGCCATTCGGGAAGGCGAGCGAGCTTGGTTGAAGTGCGCCGATGCCTCGCCGTGCCGCCCAAGGTCGAGGGCGAGGGAGGCAAGTCGAAAATGGCCCACGCCGACGAACAGGTCAGCGTCACCGGGAAGTTCTCCTCCATGTTTGTCGGCGAAGGCTAGCGCTTGGGAGAATGTGCGGGACGCCTCCCTGAGAAGTTCTGGAGGATTGCCACCATTACGCGCCCAACGGGTGATGATATCCCCCTTCGCCATGAGGGTGTTAGCCATTCCCGCAATCCACCGAGTGCGGTACGTAGCGTCATTGATATCGCGTTGGCGGGTGATCTCGAACCAACGCTCGGCCTCGCCCAAGTATCTGCGCGCGTCGTCCTTGAGGTCGAGCGCGCCGGAGGCACTGGCAATGTCCAACGACGCAGTACCCGCCCGCCATGGTTCATCGGCGATGATCGCAATATCGAGCACCTCCAGGCAGAGGGTCCGCATTCCTAATGGCTCGGAGCAACGGGCGAACTCACTCGCCACCTCGCCAAGCAGCATGATGCTGTATGGAGCCGACTTCCTGTCCCGTTCAACCAAATCCCGCACCGAGCGAACGAACGCATCGACATCGGAAGCCTCGGCACGGCCAGCCCGGCAAAGCGTTCGCAGCCAAGTGGCGGCCAGCGGCAGACGTCTGCCATCCTCGCCTCCCATCTCTAGGAAGGCTGTGACATCCTCCGCACGCGCCAGTCCCTCTTCCGGGCGTTTCAGTTGCCAGAGAGCCTGAAGTTCAATCAGAATGGCCTCGGCCTTCGTGTCTGCATCATCGCCGGATTCCCGATGGGCAATCTGGGCAAACTTGATGGCTTCTACCGGGTCCTCTTGCAGGCGGGCTAGCAGCGCGCGTTCGATTGCGACAATACAGACATCTGCTCCGGCCACCTCAAGGACTTTGATATGATCTTCCATTTCGTCGACCAGCTTTTGCTGAGCGGATTCGGAAGAATAGCTTCCGTTCACTACGATGTGATCGAGGTTTCGAATGACGGACCTTCTTGCCCTGAGCTCGATGGCCTGGTCACCGCAACTCACGGCCAATGCCAGCGCCTCGCGGGCACACGCGAGCGCAGCATGAAAGTCAGCCGCGCGCATGCAATCTCCGCATTCCTCCAGTTTCGCAGTCGCCCGCTCGGCATCAAGGCGTTTGCATAATTTGTCCACCCAGTACTCGTGGAAGAATCTGCGGACAAGGTGGGGGTGATCTCCGAGCTTGTGGGCAACTGTGCCCGAGGACCACAGCTCGATCTTCATCCCCTGACCCCGGAACCACGTCTCGGCGGCCTCCAGTTCGCGGTGGACAGAGGCATCATCGGTCGGACTGGCGACTATCAGGACGTACCGGTCAATATCGCCACGATCTTGCCATTCTTTATGCTCTTTCTTGAACTCGCGAACATGCGACTTCAGATGGTTACCAGTGTACGACGCATAGCGTTTGCACTGAAAAAGATCGATCCGGCCGTAGGCTCGTCGACCTACTATGTCCACCGCATTGTCTGGCTGTCCCCTTCTGCCGTGCTTGTCGGCCGACTGTATGCCGGGCTGCTCAAGGACAAGGGCAAGACAAAGGTCCTCGAAGACCTCGGGCGCCAAGTCGAAAAGACGGATCTCGGCCGATCCTGTTGTGGGGGGCGGCACTTGCTGAAGACCCGTCATTGGAGCGCTCCATTGTCCCTTCATCGTGACGATGGTCGTCCGGAAGCGTCTCGGTCGGAGGACGACGTGAATTGATCGTATGTATCCCATGGCTCCTCTTCCTCGATCTCCGAGACGGAGGGAGCCTTTTCGAACTGCAGCAGAGAAACGGACATACCGAGGCGTTCCGAGAAGATCGTCAGTTCGCGAATGGGTTCGGATCCCCGGCTGAATGTCCATACGTCCGCAGGCAATGCGATTGCCTGGTCATCTTCGGCGTATTGCGCCGTGGTGCCCAATGCGGCGATTGATCCGTCGGGGATTGGCATGCCAGAGCGGACGAAGATGCCGGTCTTGTATGCTGCGGTGCTTGCGCGGCCCCAGAGGGCAAAGCCATCGCGCGCGACGACCATCGCCGCGCGGGTGTCGGTAAATTCGATCCACTTACGAACTGCGGCCAGAAGGGACACGCTGTATCGGTCGGTCACATGGTCGAGCAACGCCCGCGTCATCTCTTCGCCATTCACCTGATCCCGGTAGTCGTCGATCGGCATCAGGAGATAGGAGGCGAAGGTATCCGCCGCCTCCTCGCGTTCCATTTCCGCGTCCACCCACTCGTTGGCCCGAAGGGGCAGGCATTCGAAATCAGCGCCGTCGGACAGCTCGCCATCACCATAGTCGTCGGCTGTCAGGGGGCGTCGATGGAGAAGGTAGTGGCCAAACTCATGGGCGAGAGTGAATCGTTCGCGACCGCGATAGCGTGGCTGCGTGTTGTAGAGAATCTGCCAGCCGGGCTTCTTGCGTCGCGCACGCAGCATGCCCTCGAACCCGTCGATGTCGACGCCCTTGATGGTCGCAATCGGGTCCTCGTTGTTACGGGAGACCTCGCGCGCCAATGCTTCGACATCCACTGGGAATCGGTCTTCTCCCAGCACGGTTCGGAGAAGAACCGTCAGGTCGCTGGCTGCCCGTTTCGGCGTTTTCCGTCCGCTATCGCTCATTAATTCTCGTCGTCCAGGATCTTCAGCATTTCCCGAAGACGTTCTTTGCTCCTCGGCTTCATTTTCTGGTACTTGCGGAAGAAGGCGGCGGCGGCGTTGGCCTCGGTCACCTCCTCAGCCGCGAGCAGGTAATCCGTCGTGGTTTCGAGCGCCACAGCAATCTGATGCAGTTTTTCGGCAGATGGGCGCGCCACATCCTTGTTCTCGATCTCCCACATACAGCTTTTGCTTGAACCGACCCGGTCTGTCAACGGCGGAGCAAGAATGTACCGGCGCGGCGGCGCAAAATTGTACCACGGGCTTGACGGTAGCTTGTCCCCATAGTCCATGGGAGGGCCCCGCGCGCGGGGCGGCGCGCCCTCCACCAGGCTGGCGTCGACCCGCGCGTGGGAGGGACCTGTGGTCTATGGGGGCAAGCGGGTTATTCGGAGGGGGGCCGTCGTCGCGACCGGCTTTGCTTGAGCCTGTAGCTTTCGCCGTTCATCTCCAGGATGTGGACATGGTGGGTGATACGGTCGAGCAGCGCGCCGGTGAGGCGCTCGCTGGCGAAGACCGAGGTCCATTCCTGGAAGGGCAGGTTCGAGGTGACGATGGTGGCGCCGTTTTCGTAGCGGCGGCTGAAGATGTCGAACAGCAGCTCGCTTCCGGTCTGCGAGAGGGGCACGTATCCGAGTTCGTCGACGATCAGCAGGCTGACCCTGGCAAGCTGATCCTGGAGGCGGAGCAGTCTTTTCTCGTCGCGCGCCTCGATCATCTCGTGAACGAACTGGGAGGCGGTGGTGAAGCGCACGGCGAGGCCCTTCTGGCAGGCGGCGAGGCCGAGGGCCAGGGCGATGTGCGTCTTCCCCACGCCGCTCGGCCCGAGCAGGATCGCGTTCTCGCGGCGATCTATGTAATCGCCGCGCGCGAGGTCGAGCACCAACATCTTGTTGAGGCTCGGGATGGCCTTGAAGTCGAAGCTCTCGAGCTGTTTGACGACCGGAAACCTGGCCTGCCGGATACGGCGCTCGACCAGGCGGCGCTCGCGGTCGATCGTCTCCATCTCCACCAGCCGGGCGAGGAACTGCACATGATCCAGCCCCTCGGTCGCGCACTGGCGGGCCAGTTTCTCGTATTCCCGCAGGACGGTCGGCAGCTTGAGCTTCTTCAGGTGGTGTTCGAGCAGGATGCGGGGCGCCTCAGCCACGACTGACCCCTCCGGTCAGCAGGGAGGCATAGTCGCCGGCCCGGGTGGCGGCGACGAGGGGCTGGGGCAGGTGCGGGTAGCGCGTCATGTCGAGATGGGCCGGACGCTTCTCGATGCGCGCCAGCAGCAGGTGATTGACGGCATCGAAGCCGACCAGCCGGCGCGCCACCGCGTCCCGCACAAAAAGTCCTCTGGCGCCAGGTTCACCCGATCAAGCGCGGTATTATCGATCAATATCCCGCCCAGGACGGCCCGTTCGGCGGCGAGGTCGTGGGGAGGGATTCTGCGCGGCTCCGCCATAAGACTCTGTTGCGGCAGGCCGCTCCCCCCTCGCCTGCGGCCACGAGACCGCAGGGATCCGATTTCACTCTGAACCCTGCGGATGTTCTCCCGGAGAGTCTGAGCCTGTTCTTCAATTTCATGATAGGCCAGCGTTTGATTGTCGGGCATTCTTCCTCACTCCTTCAACTTCTCGCTTTATTCCTTAAGGGCCGCGTCACCCTGGACGAACTCCCGGCCGAATGTGCCGCGCAGAAAGCACCGCTCCCAGGGGAAGAGCGCGCCCAGATACTCCGGAGCGTTGCCGGATTTGTAGCGTTCGTACCTCTCCCCCGCGATTTGGAGGTTAATTTTCGATGTCGGACAGGAGTCCCCAGGTGGTTATCTGGGTGGCTGCTATAAGCAGGGCGGCTCTAGGGCCGGCGTTAGGTGTGGGCATCCGGGAGCCATGAGGCTGCCGGACTGAGTTCAGGTGAACCTAATTTCCTTGGCAGACTATCCCGCAGGGACATTGTTATACAGTCCCCCGAGGCATGTCAACTCAATAGGAAGTCATGGTTCTCAGGAGCTGTGGGCCGATGCTCCATAGGTATGCTTGTATGCTCATTGAAACGAACCGGAGGGAGTGGGATTCGAACCCACGAGAGCCTTTTGGACTCTACCGATTTTCAAGACCGGCGCCTTCAACCGCTCGGCCATCCCTCCACGTGGCCGGTCTTACACGGCTTTCTTCGACTTTGAAAGGGGGTATGGGAGAGGCGTCACAGAGGCTTGGGCACCGACCCTCTTCAGCCTGCCGGCGAGGTATCAGGGCAAACCTTGCGTTCCTTAAAACGCCACCGTCCGGCAACTTTCTCAATCTGGTCTTCATAACGTCCGGAAATCACGAGTTCGGTTTTTCCCTGTGCCGCATGCGTCATGAGCAGATAGCTCTCTGCGGTAGCCGTGTCTCCGTCGAGGTCAATCAGTATATTCATGACGCAGTGACGGGGCTGCGCGTCTCCAGTCCATTCTTTATAGCGTCCGGTAAATGCCAGCAGCTTTTCCGGCCCTTGCCATGTACCGAGAATCGGACTGTTAAAAATACCATCCTCGGTAAAACATTGAACCCAGTCCTCATAACGTCCGGCATCAATCGAGAGGCAGTACCGTGTCATTAAATCGCGAATAGCCTCTTTGTCCTCTAAAGCGTTCATGACGATCACTCCTTTTTTATTCACTCTTTGACTGTTATTCATCGCCGCATAAGGATGACATCGATATTCTGCCCGGAACGTCGGACAAGAAGACGGACAGACGGATTCCCTTGTAAAGTTTTCTGCCGAAAATCCGAGATATTCCGGATGAGTTCACCCTCCAGGGCCAGAATGACATCGCCGCGTTGCAGCGCCCCCCGACCCTGAGCGGTATTTGTTACGAGCACCCCCTCCGCAGTCGGTAGCTGAAAATACTCTGCAAGTTCAGCAGTCAGATTCTGCACCTCAATACCCATGACCGTCGCGCTGATGGTCCGGAGTGGAGCGGGTAAACGCTGGCTGCTTTCCGTAAAAACGTCCTGCGCAACGAAAATAGGTCGATCGAACCGGAGAGCAAGCGCAATGGCGTCACTCGGGCGACTGTCGATCTCAACCAATCGGTCGGTGAAGAGCAAATGAATCTGTGCAAAATACGTATTCTTTTCAAGTGCGCTTACCACAATCTTTTGAAACTCAACACCGATGTTCTCAAGGACATTTTTCATCAGGTCATGGGTCAAAGGACGGGGAGCAGGCGTCCCGGCCAGTGCCATAGCAATAGCTCTGGCTTCAAATGGGCCAACCCAGATCGGGAGAAATTGCTCCGTCTCGGTGTCTGCAAGAATCACTACCGGAGCCTGCGCCTGGCGATCAAATCCGACATGATGAACCCGAACAGGGACGGCAGACACGGCAAGAGCACGGCCGGGCAGAAGCAGAAGAAGAGCAAAAACGAACAGAACAGCGAGAAGACCAGACCAGGATGAACGGGGTCGGAACGAAAAGGGAGGATAAGTCTGGTACTGCCGCATACGACCTCCTGGAGTCCTGAGGTTTCCCTGATAAACACAAACAAGGAAGACAAGACATTGGCGGCGCCCGATGCGCTGCATGACACCGCTGCACTCTTGCTAGTATACTGCACGGGAATGTGCAAGGGATAAACAGTCAGACAACGACAGGGAGAACAACAGGGCTCTCTACGATTGTTTAGTCCGCCGTACTCGTCGCGCACTCGGCGCATAGATTTTCAATATTATCGGGGTCTTCAACGATCCCCTCATCCAAGCTGTGGCATATCTGAGAGCAGCGAGCACAAATGAAATAGATTCCCTCAATGGTCTTGTTGATCCGCTCCCGGTTCAACACGCGTCCGCGTAGCTTGGAGACCCGAATCCCAAGGAGTTCTTCATAGCGCTTCTTTATCTTGCGTCGTCCAGCTTCGTCTTTTGGAAGTTCCTCTTCATCGAGGTCCTCCCCCTGCTCTTCCTCGTCAAAGAGCCCTGGAGCGCGCGTCTTATGTGCTTGCTTCCGCGGCATTTACAAACTCCGGACTGAGCTTGTTGTGACGGCATGTTCTACGTTCTTTTCACACACCCAATAGAACCCTTTTTTTCCGAACCCGGCAAACTGCACGACCCGACTGGTCGCTCCACACATTGGGCATACTTGTTGTGAGCCGGATTTTTTATCTTTTTGGGTGGTTTTCCTTCTCTCTGCCATATTCTTTCCTCCGCTATTATTCCTGCTAGGATAGGTGATTGCTTGACTGACTGTCAAGGGTGGAGGGTTCTTGTCAGTCCATGACACGCGTGGTACCGTCGTCGCCATGGGAGTTAAAATTATCCTTCAAAATCAGATACTTATGATTACCTACAGTATGGACTTACAAGCCCTGTGGGGGGAGAGATGACGACACTGTCCGCATCGGATCGGGCGACTCTGCAGCCGGGCGACAGTGTGCTCTTCATTGACCAGAAAGAGCGCGAATATATACGTATCCTGCACCCCGCTAGTGTCATTGCGCTGCGCGGCGGGAATATTCCTGCCGAGCAATTTATTGGGCTTGTAGAAGGGAGCGTGGTCCAAATTGGTCAAGGCGAAAGATTCCGCATATTGCGACCAACCTATGCGCGCTTGATTCCCAACCTGCCTCGCCAGGCCCAGGTAATCTATCCTAAAGATATTGGCCCTATCCTGCTCTGGGGAGATGTCTTCCCTGGTGCCCGGGTGCTTGAGGTTGGGTCGGGTCCGGGCGCTCTGAGTATCGCCTTGCTGCGGGCCATAGGGCCGGAGGGACGTTTACTCACCGTTGATATTCGGACCGACCATTGCAAGATGGCACGCAACAACGTCAGACGTTTTATTGGCGCTACGCCAAACTGGATACTAGCCCAAACTGATGCGTATCAAGGCTTACCGATTCGGGAGGTTGACCGCGTCCTGATCGACCTCCCTGAGCCGTGGCAGGTCCTACCCCATGCCCGAGAAGTCGTCCGGCCTGGGGGGGTGCTCGTCGGCTATCTCCCCACGGTGCTGCAAGTCAAGGAGTTGGTAGATGCGCTCCACGCGGACCCCAGGTTTGCCTGCGTGGAGGTCATGGAAAACATGCTGCGGTTCTGGCATGTCAAGGACCGCTCCATACGCCCGGAACACCGCATGGTCGCACATACCGGATTTATTATAGTCGCTAGGCGGGTAACGGAGACAGCGGCCATTCAGGTCAAATCCGAAAAGCAAGTCAGGCAAGAAGCGCAGCAAGCCGAAACACTCCGGAGCGAGCCGGAGTCTTGATTGACGCATAGCCTTACTTCCCCTATTATGTACAATGTCTTTGTACAGACAATGGTACTGAGCAATGATAAATGTCAATATTACCGAATTAAGAGCGAATCTCTTGAAGTATTTAAATAAGGCTCAACAGGGTGCACACATAACGGTGACCTCGAACGGTCAACAACTCGCTACCATTGTCGCGCCAATTGACCAAAAACGGCAGGCGGAAACCAAGCTCAAAAGACTAGCGAAGACCACGAAGATTCACGATGTCATCTCGCCAACAGGCGTTCAATGGGATGAGATGAAGTGATCGTTTTAGATACCTGCGCTATCATTTGGGACGCCCTCAATGCAGACCGGCTTACCACAAAAGCCAAACAAACGATGAGAGCCGCCGAAGCAGACCGCGAGCTTATGATTTCCGATATATCCATTTGGGAAATCGCAATGCTCGTTGCAAGGAAAAGACTGGAAATCGAGGAGACCGTCTCCTCTTTCATCAATCTGTATCTTCAATATAGAACGATTACGGTACAGCCGATTTCTTCGGAAATAGCTGAACTTTCCGTTAGCTTTGGACGGGAAATCAACAGCGACCCAGCGGATAGAATCATCGCCGCCACCACAATACTTACAGGCGCAAAACTCGTCACCGCCGACGATAACCTCATTCACTCAGCGATAATACCTACCGTCTGGTAAGTCTGATTCGCGGTATCCATACCCCTATTCCCCTTGCCTCTCCAACCTCTCACCTGATAGCTGACGATGGTGAGGAGGGAGTTATGTCAAAAGTGCTTTTTGAGAAAAAAGGCCACATTGCCTATGTGACCATTAACCGCCCGGAACGCCTCAACGCCTGTGACTTTGAAACCTATAATATGCTGGCCGATATCTGGACCGAATTTCGGGACGATCCGAACTTGCGGGTCGCTATTATGACCGGAACCGGGGAGCGGGCGTTCAGTGCCGGGAGTGACATAAAGTCCAATTATGTCAATCGTCCGAAAAACGAAAATACCAATCTCTTCCCGACCCTGTTCGACCTGTATAAACCCATCATCGCGGCGGTCAACGGCCACGCCAATGGTGGCGGCCTGGAACAGGCCCTGGCATGCGATATCCGCGTGGCTGCGGAACATGCCCAATTCGGGTTTGGTGAAGTCCGCCTGGGCTGGCTGCCGGGCGGCGGAGGAACGCAACGCTTACCCAGAATCATTCCTCTGGGACGGGCCTTAGAGCTGCTGTATACCGGTGCGCGCATTTCTGCGGAAGAAGCCTACCGTCTCGGTCTGGTTGACCACCTCGTCCCCATGAACCAGCTTATGAGCAAGTGTGAAGAGATCGCCGAGGAGATTTGCAAGAGCGCGCCGCTGGCCGTGCAACATATCAAGCAAGCCTCCTTACGCGGTCTGGATGTGCCCCTTGAGGAAGGACTGAAATTAGAACGAGCGCTCTATAATGAGTTGCAAGCGACCGAGGACGCCCGCGAAGGCGCCCTCGCCTTTGCTGAAAAACGGGCACCAGATTGGCAAGGAAAGTGAGCGGAGACGAGGCCCGTAGCGCTGAACAAGACAGAGGTGAGACCTGATGTTATTGATCTTCGGAGGCCTTCCCGCGGTGGGCAAAACAGCAATTGCCACTGGACTGGCACGCTGTATTAATGCTGTTCATCTACGCATCGATTCCATAGAGCAGGCGTTGCGCAACTCCAATGTAGCGATAACGGGGCCAGAGGGGTATGTGGTCGCTTATGCGGTTGCTGAAGATAACCTGAGACTGGACCGCACCGTAATAGCCGATTCTGTGAACCCGATAGAGGCAACGCGAGCCGCTTGGCGGAAAGTCGCCCAGCGGGCAGGCAAGCGCTACATCGAGGTCGAGATCGTCTGTTCCGACCATGCTGAGCACCAGCGCAGGAGCGAGTCGCGGACATCTGACATCGCCAGCCTTCAACTACCTACGTGGCAGCAGGTCTGCGCCCGGGAGTATGAACTCTGGCAGGCCGGCATCGTCATAGACACAGCGGGGCAGGGAATCGAGGCGAGCGTTTCAGCGCTGAGCGAAATACTGGAAGGCATTGTATGGCAGAAACAAGCCAACCCGAAATAATTCAGGAAGCTGCGCGGCACCTCCTTTCGGCCAACTATGTCATGGCCATGACCGGGGCCGGCATCTCGGTTGAAAGCGGGATTCCACCCTTTCGTGGGCCGGGCGGTTTGTGGACAAAGTATGGAGAGCCGCCCATGAATGGCTATGAGCTGTTTCTCCAAGACCCAAAGAAAGCCTGGGAAGAGCGCTTATCACCCTCAGGACCAAGCAAAGAGATATGGCAGACCCTGGGCACGGCGGAGCCGAATGCCGGGCACACTGCGTTGGTTGAGCTGGAAAACATGGGTGTATTGCGCAGCATGATTACGCAGAACGTCGACAACCTGCACCGGCGAGCCGGCAGCCAGCACCTCATCGAAATCCATGGCAATTATACTCTGGTGCGCTGCATTGCCTGCAACTCTCGCTTTCCAGGCGCCGAGGTGCCCCTGCACCAGCTGCCACCGGAATGTCCCAACTGTTCCGGTATTCTCAAAAGCGACACCGTCTCGTTTGGTGAACCCATTCCACAGGATGCGATTGAGCGATGTTATAGCGAAGCGCAGTTGTGCGACTGCATGATCGTCGCCGGCACCTCGGCTACCGTGTATCCGGCCGCCGGCTTTCCCATTGCTGTCAGTCAGAAAGGCGGTACGCTGATCGAGGTAAATTTATACGAAAGCGAATTAACTCCCCTATGCACGCTGAGCCTGCGCGGAACGTCAGCTTCCATCCTCAGTCAGCTGGTTGAAGCCGTAAAGGCGCAACGCGCATAATCTTTACCGCGCACAGACGCCAAGGAATTGCTCGTGAAACAATGGTTCGCATTATCCGCCATTGGTCGGGATCGGCCTGGCATAGTCGCCGATCTGGCAGAATTGATTTTCGAGTGCGATTGCAACCTCGAAGACTCCAGCATGACCCTTCTGGGGGGTGAGTTTGCCGTGCTCCTCCTCCTTTCGGGTCGGAGCCCGGACTGTCAGCAACGGCTCTCAGCGGCTTGCAAACGGCTCGAATGGGAAAAACGTCTGACCGTCTTTTTTCGTCCACTTGAAGAAGAACCCCTCCCCTATGGTGCCAACGACGAGACGCGCGGCTATGAACTTGTGGCCACCGGTGTGGATAAAGCCGGCATTGTCGCCCGTGTGGCCCGCTGCCTGGCCGAGCAGGGGGCGAATATTGTGCACATGCAGACCTCTACTCAGCCAGAGCCGGGCCACGGCACGGTGATCTATCATATGCGGATCACGCTGGCTGTTCCGAGCGACGTTGCTGAGACGACCCTGAGAGACCAGCTCGACCGTATTGCAGATGACTTACGTATTCATATAGACCTCACAGCATCCAAAGAGTAAACGTGTCCAGCATCTCATCTCTATGGGAGGACATGTTTACTCTTCGTTTCGCATAATTAAAGGAGGACCGCATGAAGCTGGGATTTGTTGGTGTTGGCAATATGGGTAACCCTATGGCACTCAATCTTCTGAAGGCCGGCCATGCCCTTCAGGTGTATGACATCAAACAAGAGGCAGCCGGCAATCTGATCGAAGATGGCGCGACCTGGGTCGAGAGTCCCAAGGCCGCGGCCACCGGTGTGGAAGTGATCTGTCTCTCCTTACCCATGCCCGCCCATGTCGAAGAAGTCGTCCTGGCTGACAACGGGGCCTTGGCCGGTATTGCCAAAGGAAAAACCATTATCGATATGAGCACAAATTCACCAACCGTCGTTCAAAGACTGGCGGAACAGGTGAATGCCCAGGGTGTGCATTTTCTTGACGCACCAGTCAGCGGCGGGGTGCGCGGTGCACGCAAAGGCACGCTGGCCATCATGGTTGGTGGAGATAAGGCGGTGTACGATGCGTGTGAGTCCGTACTGCAATGCATGGGCAGCAATGTGTTTCATGTTGGGGCTATTGGTGCGGGTAATGTCGCCAAGCTGGTGAACAATATGCTGGCCTTTATTCATATGATGGGCGGCGCCGAAGCCCTCATTCTCGGAGCTAAAGCCGGTGTCGATCCGAATGCGCTGTGGAAAATCGTCAAAGCCAGTAGCGGCAATAGTTTTATCTGGGAGTCGGGCACCAGGGCCATTTTACGCGACCGGCTCGCGCCAACGTTTACGATTGATCTCGCCTGCAAAGATATGGGTCTCGCCACCGATCTTGGCGCGGAATTGGACGTGCCCCTGACCATGGCCTCAGCCGCACAAGGACTGCTCAAAGCCTATCAGTCGGGTGGGTTTGCTCAGGAAGACGTCTTGGCGACGATCAAAGCCCTCGAACAACAAACGGAGACAACCGTGCGTGGCACCTGGGACGACGCGAACGAGTCGTAGGGGGCTGCATGCAACTCTATACCAAAATTCTCATCGGGATGGCGGTTGGCGCGGTGGTGGGCCTTTTGCTCGGTCCCAATTCGCTCTTGCTGACGCACGATGTCTATGCCATTCGCGACGCCTCTCAGGTCGTCTTCCAGCAAAATCCGGCTGATGTGTCCTCTCGCGTTCAGATGCCAGCTGGTGTCCCGATCCAGATGAGGTTGCTCGAAACCAAATTCGAGCAGCATCCCGATCTTCTTGGAGCAGATAGAGAAGTCCCCATTTGGGCGAAAGTCCGGTTTCCTTTCAGTCAACGGCTGGCACTGGCAGACCAGTCCGGCCACATCCGCCAACAACTCGGAGTGCTCTCTCCGGGCGGCTCTGTGGAAGGCTGGCTGCAAATTTCCAGGACTCCATTGGAGGGAGGCGGCTTTGCTTTTTCCCCGCGGCCTATCAGCCGGCTGGGTGAGCAGGTGATCGACGGCGTACGCCCCATAGGGCAGTTGTTTATGCGTCTGATCAAGATGGTCGTCGTCCCCCTGGTTTTCGCTTCACTTCTTGTAGGTGTGGCTAGCTTGGGCGATATTCGCAAACTTGGCCGCCTGGGGAGTCGAACGCTGGGCCTCTACCTGGGAACAACCGCCGTCGCGGTCTCCATCGGACTCGTCTGTGCATACGTCGTCCAACCCGGCCAGTTTATTGACCCAGCCGACCGCACCGTACTACTCGCCCAGTTCGGAGCCGCGGCGGGCGACCGGATGTCCGCCGCAGTCGTTTCCCCCTCCATGGTCGATACCCTGCTCGACATTATCCCGACGAATCCCATCGACTCGCTCACCAGCGGCAATATGCTCCAAATTATTTTCTTCGCTATTATCCTAGGTGTCGCGATTACCGCTCTGGGTCCTGAGGAGAGCGCCAGTGTGGTCTCGCTCTTTGAGAAGCTTCAGAACGCGATGATCGTCATCATAGGCTGGGTGATGGCCTTGGCTCCGTATGGCGTTGCCGCCCTTGTCGCAGAAGTGATCGGGACGAGTGGTATTAGCGTACTGACAGCCCTACTCGTGTATGGCTGTACGGTCGTTCTTGGCTTAGCCATTCATGGCGGCATTGTGTATGGTGGCCTGGTCCACCTGATCGGTCGCTTACCCTGGACGGCGTTTATGCGTGCCGCCCACCCGGCTCAACTCATCGCTTTTTCTACCTCTTCTTCGTCAGCCACCCTGCCCGTTTCCATAGAGTGCGCCGAGAAGAATATCGGCGTGAGTAATCCCGTGGCGAGTTTTGTTCTCCCCCTCGGCTCTACCGTGAATATGGACGGGACAGCGCTCTACCAAGGCGTTGCGGCAATTTTTATTGCCCAGGTATTCCAAACCGACCTGTCGTTCGGCAGTCAACTCAGCATTGTGCTGGCCGCAACCATGGCCTCGATTGGTGCGGCGGGTGTTCCTGGAGCCGGGATGATTACCTTGGCCCTCGTCCTGACTTCAACCGGGATTCCGACTGTGGGGCTGGCATTGATCCTCGGCGTCGATCGGATTCTCGATATGTTTCGGACCGCGGTGAATGTCACCGGAGACTTGGCGATCACAACCGTAATGGCCAAGAGTGAAGGCGAACAGTTGTCCATTCAGTCATCGGTATGATGCACGGCGCGTCCCTCTCCCACGAGCGGTAGCACAGGAAAGATACGCCCCTATGAGCGAGCTCCTTTTCGATCACACTGGCTCGGATGGCTCCATAGCCACGGTGACCTTTAACCGGCCCGAGGCGCGGAACGCCCTCACCTGGAATATGTACGCCGCGCTGGAGGAAGCCTGCGATATCGTTGACCGGGACGACACCATCAAAGTGCTTATCCTGCAGGGAGCTGGCGACAAAGCCTTTGTCTCCGGCACGGACATCAGCCAGTTTACCTCGTTCAAGGAAGACTCTGACGCAATTGAATACGAGCGTAAACTCGAAGGGATTATCAGTCGCCTCGAAAGCGTCAAAAAGCCGGTTATTGCTGCTATTCAAGGCGTTGCCGTCGGGGCCGGTGCGGCTTTGGCCCTGGTGAGTGACCTGCGCTATTGTACCCCGGAGAGCCGGATAGGGTTTCCCATTGCCCGCACCTTGGGAAACTGCCTGAGCGTGGCCATCCACTCCCGTATTATTGATGCCATAGGCCCGGCGAGAACGAAGGAGCTGATGTTTCGGGCCAGACTGGTCGGGGCCCAGGAGGCCCTGCAACTCGGTCTGGTCAATGAGATTTTCGAGGCTGGCCAGCTTGACCATCAGGTTCGTCAGATAGCCGAGGAAATATCTCAGAACGCTCCCCTGACCCTCCAGGTCACCAAAGAAGCTGTTCGGCGCTTACAACACCATAGGCGTGCGGTCGGCGAGGATATTTTAGGAGAAGATCTGGTTGTCCGCGCCTATATGAGTGAGGATTTTCGTGAGGGCGTGGCGGCCTTCCTGGCCAAGCGGCCGCCCCATTTTCGGGGACGGTAGAAAGCACCTATACCCAGGCTCATGCAAAAACAGCGCCGGCAGTAGCCCGCACGGACTGCGCAGGCAGTGAAACGGAGAAGCCGATGCCGCTCTCGGGAGTAAAAATTGTTGAGGTTGGCATGAACCTGGCCGGCCCTTTAGCCGGAGCCATTATGGCCGACCTCGGTGCGGACGTGATTAAAGTCGAGCGGCCTGAAACCGGCGACGACGCCAGGGCCTGGGGGCCGCCGTTTGTCGATGACACCTCCCTGCCCTTTCATAATATGAACCGCAACAAACGCTCAGTCGTGATCGACTTCAAAGACGCGGCAGACATGGAACGACTGTATCAACTCATCGAACAAGCCGACGTGTTTCTCCATAATCTCCGCCCTGGGGTCGCCGATCAAGTTGGACTGGAAGCAGACCTCCTCCTGTCTCGCAACCCTACACTCGTCTATTGTGGAGTAACCGCCTTTGGGCATACCGGACCGCTCAAGGATAAGCCCGGCTACGAAGTGCTGCTGCAAGCCTTTGGCGGGCTGATGAGTATGACCGGCCAGGAAAATGGTCCGCCGGTACGTATGGGCACCTCGGTCGTCGATTATGGCACCGGCATGTGGACGACCATTGCCGCGCTGGCAGCCCTGCGTAAACGCGATAAAACCGGTCGCGGCTGCGTGATCACGACATCGCTTTTTGAGACCGCTGTCTTCTATGTCAGTACCGCGCTGATCCAATATAAAAAGACCGGCAAAGCGCCCGCTCGCCATGCCACCGGCAGCCCACGTCAAGTTGCCTTTGGCGCCTTTGAAACGCGGAATGGCCCCCTAGTCCTGGGTGTGGCTAACAGTCGGCTGTTCTTCAAACTCGCCAAAGCCCTTGGCCGTGATGAATGGCTCACCGATCATCGCTATCAAACGAATGCGAGCCGCATGGCGCATCGGGAGTATCTCATTCAAGAAATCGCTGCGCATATGGCCCAGGAGACGAAGGAAACGTGGATGGAACGCCTGGAAGCGGCCCGCGTTCCGTGTGCTCCGATCCTGACCATTCCTGAGGTGATTGCTCAGCCGCAAACCCAGGCGATAGATATGATTCGTGAGGTGCCCGATTCGACCCTTGAAGTCATGGGTCTACCCTTTTCGATCGACGGGCAGCGGCCGGATTTTCGGTCTCGCGCCCCACAGTTAGGGGAGCATACGGATGAGGTCTTCAACAACACCCATCCTCCTGAAAAGTAATGACTTTCCACTGAAGTATCACAGCGATAAATGTTGAGTATTGCAGGGGGCCTTGCCGATTTTTGCAAAATCAGCACATATAGGAAAAATACACACAGTAAGGAGTAATGTATGTCAGACCCTGACAAACCCTTATCAGCTTCGGGCACGCAGGAAGACCCTGCTGAACGGCTAGTCCAACATCTATTGCGCCAGCCGCATGACCTTGTTGATGCACGTCGCCTGTTCCAACGTTTCCGGGTCACCACACGAGAGTTCCAGCATGCCCTTCGTCAATTTGAAGCCTTACGTCCCACAGGGGACATCCCACCCCAACCCGCATAGTTGTTACACATTGAAAAGGTAAACACGTCCAGCCTTTATATGATTTTTGTAGGACGCGTTTATCTTTTCGGCACCCGCTTACCCAGCTCGACCGGGAAGTCTGGAGAAATGAGGGGAAGCCGGTGTCGAAAGAGTAAATCAGATCCAAACTCCGGCACATTTTTTACCCCGGTCGTGATAGACAACGAGTCTTCACATCCGAATCGGATATCTGCGTCCAAAGCCTTTAATACTTGTCCTCGTAGAGAGAAAATAGGGCCTCGTCATGATTGAAGTAAACGGTATTGCGCACATTATTCTGACGGTCAGCCGGTTCAAAGAATGCCGGGCGTTCTATAAAAAGCTGCTACCGTTTCTTGGCCTCCAACTGGTCTTTGACGGCGAAGACATGTGCTACCATGTCGGTGCCCGGACGGGGGTTGGCATACAGCGCTGCGCCCGCGAGCATCAAGACGAGCGTTTCGTTCAAACGCGGACCGGGTTACACCATTTCTGTTTTCGTGCCCGTTCCCGGCAGGATGTCGATCAGGTCTATGAGCTGTTGCAAGAGATCAACGCGACCATCGTCACTCCGCCCCAAGAAGGTCCGTGGGCTCCGGGCTACTATTCGGTCTTATTCGAAGACCCGGACGGCATCCGGGTCGAGGTGAATTATGTTCCGGGTAAGGGTGTATTAGCCAAAGACGCCGGGTTTAATCCAAGCGGAGACTATGAGTGAGAGTCAGGCGATAGGGACGCCAATGGCGCGAAGGATTGCTTTCTCGACCTCCGCCATCCTCACAATCGAAAGTGGGCCACCTAAGGGTCTTGATAACAGTCGTTCGCGACGTAGGGTTGTGATTTGCTCGCATTTTGCAACCGATCGTCGAGGAAGTCCTCCCTCCCTCGCTCGAAGCCTGGCGTGGGTCGGTGCATCACGTAAAATACTGGAGATGGGCACTATGACATCACTGGTGCTTTCCTCTGGGCTCATCGGGCACGCGAACACGATAAATATGGGCGCGGAGAGGGTACGGCGCGGTCAGCTCGCGGGAGGCCAGCTGGACGGCCCCCCCATTGCTCGATATCCCGACGAATACAAACAATCTCACAGCCATACAGGCTCAGTGCCTGGGAGATCAGCTCGATTCGGTCTCGATTGCGGTTGTCGGGATGAAACTTGATACCGAGATACACTTTCATTAGTGACATCCGAAGAACCGAACACGACTCGCAAGCCTATTTGAAATGGTCTGCCAGGAATTCCAACACTTGAGACCAGGAACCCCATGAAGCGGAGGCATTAGCTTGAGGACCCCCCATTCGAAGCGTGGGGCCGCACCCTCTGCCAGTGCTTGTCCCCAAAGCCGTCCTAGGGCTGAGGTGATGAGACTCCAGACAAAGGGCCGATGTTTTTTCGATGGCATCCCGCACTCTCTCGTCACCCGGCGGCTTTTTTGGCCGCCTCTCTGCCCGCAATACGGCCGAACACCGCGCCTCGTAAAACCGAGGTCGCGCCCATATAGTTGTAGTAGTACAACTCGCCCATAGGCTCGCCAGCAACGTAGAGGCCGGGGATGGCGCGGCCCGTGGAGTGGATGACCTGGGCGTTCGGGTTGGATTTGAGGCCGCCAAAGGTGAAGGTAATGCCCCCGGTCACGGGATAGGCCAGATAGGGCGGCGTGTCGAGCGGCCGGGCCCAGTTGGTCTTGTTGACAACCAAGCCCTGCGTCGCCAGACCGTCGAGGGTGAGCGGATCAAATACCCCGGTTTGGCAGGCCGCGTTGTATTCTTCAATGGTTCGCTCCATGCGGTCGGCTGGAACCTCGATGCGTGCGGCCAACTCTTGAATGCTCGGCGCTTCAAACGCCTCCTCGTCCGTCCGAATCGCCCGTTTCCAGGCTTCCCGGTCTTCAGCGCGCGGTTTGTTGTCAAAGACATTAAAGGCCACCCCGCCTTTGTGCGCCATAATGGCCTTACTGAATTTCACATAGGTCTGATCGCGAAAGTCCTCACCTTCATCCAGAAAGCGTTCGCCGTCTTCGTCAACGAAGAGGCCGAGTTGAAAAATATAGATCGCCGTCACCCCACACTCAAAAGGCGTGGAACGCGCATCAAGTACGGCGGAGTGGTAATCCCCCCATTGGCCGGCCGGCATAGCCCCAATTGCCAAGGCCATACGCAGCCCATCGCCTGTATTGTAGCGGCTGCCGCGCAGAATGAGCCCATCCATATGCCGGCCGAGATAGCGCACCCGCATTTCCGGGTTGGCCTCGAAACCACCACAGGCAATAACGACCCCGCCACGGGCTCTGATATCGGTATAGCCCTCGGGTTCGAGCGCGCGCACGCCGGTCACGCGGCCACTCCGGTCGGTGAGGAGGGTTTCCGCCGCGGTCTCATACGCGACGTGCACCCCACCCCGCTCCAGATGCTTATAGAGAGTATCAACTAGTTGCCAGCCGCCGCCCACGGGCTGACGGCGATAGCCTGCGACATTGGGGTAGCCTTTTTCCCATGCAATCCCCATCCCGCTCAGCCAATCGACGACGTCAGCCGCGTTGTCCACCACGACCTGAACCAAGTCTTTGTTCGCCCGGCCGCGCGAAACCCGCAGAAAGGCGTCAAAGAAGTCTTCTTTGGTCTGTCGAGTCGGACAGTACTCATCCGCTTCGTGAGGATAGCGGATTTGGGCATCGGCAATGGCGGAGTTCCCGCCACGTTGCGGCTTGGGAGCCTTTTCGAGCAGGATGACTTCAGCACCTTCGTTCAGCGCGCTGATCGCTGCGGAAAGACCGGCAATACCGCCACCTATGACCACGAGGTCACAATCGATTTCAGGGATGGATTCGGGCATATTCTTTTACGAAGAAGAACGGGGAGATGTGCGGACATTGCAAGAGATTATGGCAGGCAGCCTAACGGCTGAAACGAATGATCCCGGCATTCAATTTACGCAGGAGGGGAGCGCGCATGTTCTGGACACTTTCGTGGATGCTATCAAAAGATGCTCGCGGCCAAACAATTGATGTCCCTGGGTCGTTTCGGTCGTTTCATAATTCCCCCTTTCTGAGACCTAGTTCGGGGCGTTGATCTGGGATTGCACGGCATCCAGCCGGCCTTCCATCTTCCCGATCTCCCGATTGAGCGCGATAAATTGGGTGTCAATACGCTCAAATTTCCGATCAAGATAGCGCCAGAGCGCGAAAGCAAGCCCCAGCAATGCGATAAACGGGGCTAGCTCTGTCCAGTCCATATCTCTCCCTTCCTAACGTCATAGACATACAGAGGGCACCACAGAAGCGTGAAGCGCTCTAGCCTCCGGCAATACCGACCATAAAGGAGACGGTTTCCCCATCCGCCAGGGTATCGTCGATAAAGAGTCGACGTCCACTGGAGTCAATGAACAGCGTTCCGTTCGTATTCAGGTCCTGCGTATTGGGATCAATCAGCAGCGCCTGCATTTGCGGCCCGTATTTGGTGGTCAGCATCTGCGCCAACTCTGCCATATTGGCCTGTTCGAGCTGAATGGTCTCACTCGTGGTCTGTGTAATTTCCTTAAAACGAGCGGTATACTCTGCCTGAACCGTAATCACGTCCTGTTCCTTTCCACAAAAGAGTAAACGTGTCCTCTTTTCAATCAGTCCGGAATGCCGGGGTCATCCGCGATCTTTACATCCACGTGGACCGCGCGGTCGGCGCGACGTTCGCCAGCCATGGCGTTGTCCGCAGCCAGCACATCGGCGACATCTTCCAATCCCAATTCCTCCATCTTTTGACGCGTTTGGAGTCCGGTTTCCTTGTCCCAACCACGCCACTCGTAATATTCCTCAAGCACCTGCTCAAACATGTCGCCGGCCACACGGCCTTTGTTGGGTCCTTCGGGACACGGTTCATGCATCCAGCGCTCGCAGATCGTATCGTGCTCACGCCGCATGCCGAGGCGGGAGTTGAAGGCCTTTTCGAGATTGCAAATGCGCTCCCCATCAAGCATTCGCTCCTCTTTGGTCCGATCAATACCGGTCACTGCCGTATACACCTCGCCGTAATAACTCTCAGGTGCATATCCGAGGGGATCAAGCATCCAGTGGAACATGCACACACCGTACGAATTAATGAGGGCAACCTGATTCTCAATGAGGGCGGTACTCGCTCCCTTGAGATCCGGAATCGTCGGATCTCCGGCTTCGGTCCTGCCGTTGAAATAGACCTTCGACAAGTCTCTGCGTTGGAATTTCTCGATCAGGCCAATGCCTTTGAGGTGGTCGGCCCCGCGCGAAGCCACGGCCATGTTGTTCATCCAGGTGGGAAAGGGTCGCATCTCTTCGGTGAAACTCGCCCCACCCTTGCCATACATGGCATACTTCATAAAATTCTGGCCTTGTTGTTCCGAGTAGCGCAGGGCGCCATGATAGGCCCCATCCCGGAACAGCCAGCCAAAAGGATTTCTCTGGTAGACGACATCTTCAACCAAGGCTTCGATGTCTTCCATCTTGCCCCATTCCAGACTTTGGGGTCTGCCAAAGAGCTCTTCCACGTCACGACCGGAAATAATCTCACGCTGTTTGAGCTCCATGAGGAAACTAATCGAGCAGGACAAATCTTGATTGTCGATGCCGTAGTCGTTAGTGATCTTGCCCCAGTGGGCGACCTCGGCCCAATCCCGGACATCCAGGGCGCCTGCGCTACTCCCCGTCGTCAGATATTCCGGGTGGCGAAAAGACTCGCCGACATACTTTTGAGCTGCGTCGGATTCGTGCCCTTCTATCTTATAACGGCCATCGCAGGCAATATAACAGTCCGAGGAGCAGACTTCCGAGTACTTATGATATTTCTTGACCCAGTTGTCGGAGCGCACTTCCTCACCACGAAACATCGCCCCTTGGTTATTACGCCAAAAATTGCCGCCAATCTTTTGGTACATCTCGACAGCACCCAGGGTGCCACGGCGCTTAAAGCCATAGGCGGCTTCGTTGGCGTCGAGCTTTTGGCGAAATCCATCCGACCATTCGAGCAGACTAGATGGGTCATCAATCTTAATGCCCTGAGTACCTTGGGTCACAATGGCCTTGAGATTCTTTGAACCCATGACTCCGCCACCACCACAGCGCGCGTGAATCCGCCAGCCATCAGCAATCACACCAGCAATGCCAACCTGGTTTTCACCCGCCTGACCAATAGACAGGGTGTAGGCTTCAGAGGGATAGTCGCCTAGCTCTTTTCTGAGCATCTGATGCGTTTCCGCACTGTCTTTCCCCCATAAGTGGGTCGCGTCGCAGATGGTGACTTCTCCGTTACAAATATGGATATACACCGGCTTGGGCGCTTTCCCGGTCACCACGATATAGTCATAGCCGCTGAAGCGCACGACGTAAGGAAATTTACCCCCACCTGTCGAATCACCGAAAGACCCATAACATGGGCTTTTGAACGTCAGCCGGCCTTTCACCCCAATACCCGACCCGACACCGGCCAGTGGACCCACACCAAAGATAAGGACGTTTTCCGGGCTCCGCGCATCGCACATGATGTCATGCTTCAGAAAATGCTCCCACAAAAGCCAATCGTTAATCCCCGAGCCGCCGACCCAGCGTTCAAACATGGAATGCGGGAGTATTTCGCGTTTAATTTCCCCTGTTGTGAGATCGACTCGTAATAAGCCACTTTCCATGATGCTGACTCCTTTTGTCTTCCGTCCGCTGTGCTCCACTCCAATTGCGATAACGCCATTCGGCTTACGCCGCACTGCTCACTTTTCCTTTTGACAACATGGCCTGCATGATCCCGACTTCATCTTTCGCTTCGGGCTTTTGGCGTAAAATTTGACCGAAGGCCGCCTTCTCTTCATAAAAGAGAACTGGCATGCGGGAGTATTGTTTGCCCGCGTTGAGCATCTCGGGTCGCGTGGAACAGGCTTTTACACAGGCCGGGTCCCCGCCGCATAAGTCACATTTGAGCAGCTCACCGGTCGGCGCAACAAAGACTGTGTCAAACGGACAACCGGGAACGCATTCCATGCACTGAATGCACTTGTCCTGGTCAATCACCGCCGCCTGGGTTTTGGGATCATAATAGAACGCATCCGTCGGACAGACTTCAGCACACGGGGGCGGATTGGCGCAGTGATGACAGATGGCCGGCATAAACCCGAAGCCGTCTTTTGAGACGCGCGAGACCTGGGGCGCATGGTCGATTTTAATGCGTGTCCAGACCGGGTTCAGCTCGCCTTCCGGTGAGTGGATCAGCGAGCACGCCACCTCGCACATTTTGCAGTCAGTACACAGGTTTTGGAGCGCAAAGAGCTTGGTTGGGACGTTGGGGACATCGTCTCCGGGCGAGTACCATACCTCCCCGTTGACGAGTTCTTTTTGTCTGGTTTCCTGCATAGGGATACGCGCCCTCCTTAATTAAGGCCGTATGCTATGCCGGATGCGGTTTGCCTGTCAAGCCAAAACCCCGTAAATAAATACGACCAGCACGTGCTGGAGAGTCCATCCTGGAAGGAAGCAGCATGAAGAAGCGTGAGACCCTGATTCACCCCACGCTGGGCCGCCTGCCGGCCCGAAAGGTGTTGGAATGTGTCTTCGCCCTCTCCCCCACTGGGAGATTTGCGCATCACCATCTTGAGGAGGTCAGCACCAGTGAGATCGGTGGAGAAACAGACGGCGAGATCGAGTACATCCTGACCGGCGCACTGCCGGCGGCCGGCCGAGAACGCTGCCGCATAATCCCGCCCTTTGTGCGGGAATTCGACCCACCGGAATTTCCGACTCCACAGGAGTCCCGTTCATGAGTAGCACGACTCTCACCCCCCAAGAAGCGTTTGAGCGCCTGAAGAACGACGACGCTACGACGTATGTTGATGTCCGCACGGTGGCCGAATTCGCCACCGGTCATCCAAAAGGCAAAATCATCAACGTCCCGATTGTCTTCTTTCATCCAACCACGAAGGCAGTCTTCCAGAACGAAAGCTTTGATCTGGTCATGGAAGAGGTGTGCCCTAAAGAGACTCCGTTGATTGTCGGCTGTGAGAAAGGCCCGCGGGCAAAGCAGGCGGTCGAGCGACTCGCTGCCGCCGGCTATGAAAACATACACGTAATGGAGGCCGGTCATGCCGGCTGGAAAGCCGCCGACCTGCCGGTCACGGCCGATAATAGAGACGGAATCAGCTATGTTTCTCTCCTCACCCCGGCCAAACGAAAACAGAAAAAAAAGAAAAAAGCCAAGCATTAGGGGCAGCTTCATCATACTGCAGGCCCCCGAAACTGAAGATGCTTCACCCTCGGCTGACCGCCCTCCTCTCCTGCCTGCTCGTCTGCCCCTGTGTCATATTCATGCCGCTGCCAATAGCGGCAGAGCCTGTACAAGATGACTACCGTTCCATCATTGCGCGTCAGGAGGGAGAAGTACTCCGCTTCCTGCGGGCCTTTGAGCATGTACAGGAGCAGCTCCACCCGGCAAAATTCACGCAACTCCAGGCCGACCTCAGCCAAACGGTTGGCGAGCTGTTTGTGCGCCTCCGGTCTGAATTGAACGGCCTCAATCCACCCCCGGATCGACAGGATTTTCACCGGACCTGGCTCGAGGCCGTCGGCCTGCTGGATACGACCTATGGGATTTTTGTACGGAGCGATCAGGCCAGTTTTATCGGAGCGTTTATGCAGAGCCGCTCGGCCTTCACTCGGGCGCGCTATCTGTTGTACGAAATCCGCTTAGAAACGCCCGTGCTGCACCCCTACTGGGTTCTGCCGGAGGCGGTGGCGCATCTCTCCACGCTGGAAAAGCGCACCGCTGCCCGGACGCCTCAGGTCGGTATTGCCCACCACCCTCCGTCGAGCAATCACGGAGCCTACTCACTCTATGTGCCGGAGCAGTATGACCCACAACACCACTGGCCGCTGATTATCGCCCTGCACGGCGCTGGTGGGGCGAATGACGAATACTTGCTGACCTGGCTGCGGCCAGCCAAGAGCAAAGGCTATATCGTCCTCGCGCCCAAATCGCTCGGTCTGACCTGGGCTGTGGAGAAGCCAGGGCCGGACGTCGTGTCTGTCACCTCCACACTCATGGCCCTGCGCGAACGCTACGCCATTGACCCCGACCGGATTCTGGTCACCGGTTTGTCGGACGGCGGCACGTTCTCGTATGCGTTAAGCGCCAGTCGCCCGAACCTCTTTGGCGCGATTGCTCCGGTCGCCGGGGTCCTGCCGCCCTGGCTGGATATGCAGAAGGCCGTCACCCTGCCTTTTCTGATTATCCACGGCGGCCAGGACTTTATTTTTCCCGTGGCGGTCGCTCGCCTGGCCCACGCCACGCTTGTCGAAAATGGCCTCAAAGAAGTGACATTTACAGAACTGCCCGGGTGGGGCCACGCCTATACCTACTCGATTAACGAGACATATATTCTGCCCTGGTTTGAGCGCTTGTTTGAATGAATGCGTGCCGGCGTGGTCTCGGGCTGCTCCAGGTCGTACCCGTTTCTACTTGCAAACTCCCAAGCCCCGTGAAAGGTTGAGCACTGAGCGTTCTGAGCCAACGAGGAGAGTCGAATGAGTACGCGCATGGATGCCGCCCTGCCTGTTCAACCAACCGAGCGTGTGAACATTTCGTTGAAGAAAGACTTCGACGCCGGCGCGCATCGCTGGCACGAGAAATACCCGAAACTCGGCACCCGGCCGGTCTCTGTCGAACCCCTGGTCTCCAAGCAGTGGTTTGAGGCTGAGCGCGAATATATTTACAAAAAATGTTGGCTGCACGTCGGAACGGTGGACGCCATTCCCAACCCCGGCGACTATTTCGTCCATGAGATCGCCATTGCCAAGGCATCCATTGTTCTCATTCGAGGCAAAGATAATATTGTCCGAGGTTTCTACAACGTCTGCCGCCATCGGGGCAACAAACTGGTCTGGGACTATAAAGGCTCAAGCTCGTGCTATTTGAGCTGCAAGTTTCACGGCTGGGTCTATGACGCCGAAGGCACCCTCAGAGACGTGCCCGACGGTGAACGCTTTTACGAGAATCTCGAGGGCAAGGCCAACCTCATTCCGGTGCACACCGCGGTGTGGGAGGGCTTTATCTTTGTCAATCTCGACCCTCATCCGACCGAGACCTTAGAGGAATATCTGGGAGAAGCCGGCCAGCGCATGAAGGACTTTCCGTTTCAGCGCGTCCCGCTCCAGTTTCATTATCAGTCCTATCAGCGCGCCAATTGGAAGCTGATGCTGGACGCGCAGTCCGAAATCTATCACGTGCGCTATCTGCACAGTTATTCCTGGCCGGATGTCTTTACCCGTCCGGACAATCCCTACGGTCATGCCTATGCACTGGACCTGTACGACCGCCACCGCGTCGGCAACTGGCCGGGCAATAAGTATTTTCAGCCCAAAGATGTTGAGGGCCTGGCACTCGGCAAATCGGCCGCCATCACCTCCAGAGACAACGATTTCGTTCTGCCCACCGGTCAGGGCATCAATGTCACCAACGCGGACGACTGGGGCTTTGATATTGTCCACGTTTTTCCGAATCTCAACATCCTGATTCTGCCCGGCGTGTGGCATACCCATCAGTTCTGGCCCATCTCGGAGAACGAAGCGTTGTGGGAACTCAAGATTCACATGCCGAGCGCCGCGACCCCCAGCGAGCGCTTCGGGCAGGAATACAATAAAATTCTCCTGCGGGACGCTCTGCTCGAAGACGGTGCCACACACGAACATACCCAGGACGCCCTGGAGACCGGAGCGATTGAACAGATTTATTTGCAAGACGAAGAACTCTTTGTCCGCCACTCATACTGGGCGGTAGAGCAGGAGATTCGTGCCAGACGCGATGGTACCCGCGACTCCCTGTTCGATTAGGACCGACCATGGCCGATCCACTTCTGCCCCAGGAATTCGCCGATCTGGAACCGCTGGCCCAGGCCGGCTGGTGCCTGGCGACCGAACGAGAACGCACCAAAAAGCGGCGTACCAGTACAACCGAAGAACTGCGCGCGTTTTACGCCACGGTTCGACCTCGCCTTGAAGCCGTCTTGGATTATCTGGACCAGTTCGCTGTGGATAATATGCCGACCAAAGAGCAAAACCTCCTCAACCTCACCCTCAGCATGACGGAAGTGGCGTTTGCCGTGGAGAAATACAAAGGCAATCCCAGCGGCTTTCAGGCTATCGAGGCCTCACGCTTTGTTCCCGTGCACGATATGCCGTCGGGGACGGCGCCGAAACCAACATTATATAAAGCCGATGATGGGTAGGGGCAATTCATGAATTGCCCCTACGGAGGAGCATTCCAATGATCAAAGGATTTGCGCTGATACCAAAGAAACCGGACATCAGTTACGAGCAGTTTCATCGCCACTGGCGTGAAGTCCATGCTCCCCTGGCGGTTCGCATCAAAGCGCTGAGACGCTATGTGCAGAGCCACCGCATGCCACAGGACATCCCCGGAGTCCCCTCCAGTCCATACGAAGGTCTGGCCGAGATTTGGTTTGACGACCTGGAAACCGGCCGGGGGCTTGGCAGCAACCCCGATTATATGAATGGAGCCTACCCGGATGAGCCGAATTTTATTGCCGACGAGGGCCCGTCGTTTTTGATGACCAGGGAAAATATTGTCGTGCCGGGACCCGAGTTGGCCAAAGACGCACCGGGTGTCAAAGCCCTCTTTCTGCTCAAACGCAAACCAGGGCTCAGCGTTGCCGAGTTTCAAGAGCATTGGCGCACAGTCCACGCCCCCATCGTCCCCAGAACGCCGGGTCTCAGACGCTACGTCCAATGCCACGTCGCCCCTGAAATCTACGAAACCGAGACACCCGTTTTCGACGGCGTCGCCGAGCTGTCCTGGGCTGACATGGCCGCCTTTGAAAAAGGCTGGCAGTCGGACGAGATGCAGATTGAGCAGATTCAGGGCGACGTGCCGAACTTCATTGACCTCAAGAATTCAGTTGGTCTTTTGGTTGAAGAAATCCGCATTATCTGGCCCTGAGCCTCCCACCCCATTCTGATCCGCTCGCCTGTCCTCTCATCGAGATCGGTCTAGTCCCGTAGATCAGATTAGCCGCAGGCATAACCCAACAGCCCCCGCCTTCTCCCTCTCGGATGCTGCTCGACAACTGCATGCCACAGCGAGCAGTCCATAAATATTTTTTATCAAACTGATAAAAAAAAGCAATTTGAATTATCTAAGGTTGTGCCTATATTGGGAAATGTTTACGTTAAATTCAACAGTTGAGAGGAAGGACAACATGTCGGAAAAACGTTGCCCAGTAATGGGAGGATCCCACGCCCGTGGCACCATGGCGAACCAGCTCTGGTGGCCGAATCGGTTGAACCTCAAGATACTCCACCAGAACTCCCCCCTGTCCGATCCTATGGGCGAGGAGTTCAACTACGCCGAGGAGTTCAAGAAACTCGACCTGGATACCCTGAAGAAGGATGTCGAGGCGGTGATGACGACGTCGCAAGACTGGTGGCCGGCCGACTACGGCCACTATGGACCGCTCTTCATCCGGATGACGTGGCACGCCGCAGGCACCTACCGCATCTTCGACGGCCGCGGCGGTGGAGGCGCCGGCTACCAACGCTTTGCGCCCCTCAACAGCTGGCCCGACAACGCGAGCCTGGACAAGGCGCGCCGGTTGCTCTGGCCGATCAAGCAGAAGTATGGCCGGAAGATCTCGTGGGCCGACCTGATAATCTTCGCTGGCGACTGTGCCCTGGAGTCGATGGGATTCAAGAGCTTCGGTTTCGGCTTCGGGCGCCCGGACGTCTGGGAGGCCGACGAGACTGACTGGGGGTCTGAGAGCACGTGGCTTGCAGACGAGCGCCACAGCAGCGACGGAGAACTCCAGGAACCCCTCGGCGCCGACCACATGGGCCTGATCTACGTGAATCCGGAGGGGCCGAACGCCACCCCGGACCCGGTCGCTGCCGCAAAGTATATTCGCAAAACGTTCAGCCGCATGGCCATGAATGACGAGGAGACGGTTGCGCTCATTGCTGGCGGACACACGTTTGGCAAAGCCCATGGTGTTGCCGATGACGGTCAATACGTCGGTCCCGAACCCGAGGGTGCCAGCCTAGAGGAGCAGGGTCTGGGCTGGAAGAGTCGCTTCGGCAGCGGCAAAGCCGGCGATACGATCACCAGCGGCTTAGAGGGCGCGTGGACAACCGACCCGGTGAAGTGGGACAACAATTACTTCGATAACCTGTTCGGCTACGAGTGGGAGCTGACGAAGAGTCCTGCTGGTAAATCGCAATATGCTCCCAAGAGTGCATCTGCAGAGGGCACCGTACCGGATGCGCACGATCCGTCGAAGAAGCACGCTCCCATGATGCTCACGACGGATCTCTCCCTGAGGATGGATCCGGACTATGCGCCGATCGCGAAGCGCTTCCACGAGAACCCAGAGGAGTTCGCAGACGCCTTCGCCAAGGCGTGGTTCAAGCTGATCCACCGTGACATGGGGCCCCGCAGTCGATATCTCGGGCCGTTGGTTCCTGCGGAGCCGCAGTTGTGGCAAGACCCTGTCCCCGACGTCACTCATGAGTTGATTGGAGAGCAGGACATCGCGGCCCTCAAGGGCAATATCCTTGCATCAGGCCTGTCCATTTCTCAACTGGTCTCGACCGCCTGGGCGGCGGCGGCAACATTCCGCGGCACCGACAAGCGCGGTGGGGCGAACGGGGCGCGCATCCGCCTCGCGCCGCAAAAGGATTGGGAAGTCAACAATCCGGCCGAGCTGGGGACGGTGCTGCAGACCCTGGAGCAGATCCGGAAAGACTTTAACAGCTCGCAGTCCAACGGGAAGATGGTCTCGCTCGCTGACGTGATCGTTCTAGGCGGGTGCGCAGCCGTCGAGCAAGCTGCGAAGAACGCCGGGCACGACGTACAGCTTCCCTTCTCGCCGGGGCGCGCGGACGCGTCGGCGGAGCAAACCGACGCGGATTCGTTTGCCGTGCTCGAACCCACCGCAGACGGATTCCGCAACTACCTCCAGGCCGGACACCAGGAATCGGCGGAGGAACTGCTGGTGGAACGGGCGTGCCTGCTCACGCTGACCGCTCCCGAGATGACGGTGCTCGTTGGCGGTATGCGGGCCTTGAACGCGAACACCGGACAGTCAGCACATGGCGTATTCACCGACCGACCAGAGACGCTGACCAATGACTTCTTCGTCAATCTGCTCGACATGAGCACGGAGTGGCAGCCGTCATCCACGTCTCAGGGCGTGTTCGAGGGACGCGACCGTCAGACAGGTGACCTCAAGTGGATCGGTACCAGGGCTGACCTCGTCTTTGGTTCGAACTCCGAGCTCCGGGCTATCGCGGAAGTCTACGGATGCGACGACGCGCAGTCGAAGTTCGTGCGCGACTTCGCGGCCGCGTGGGACAAGGTGATGAATCTCGACCGCTTCGACCTTGCGTGATCTCGTGCTCGCTACGGCTAGGAGGCGGATTACCCGCCTCCTGCTGCTTTCCTCTGGATGAGAATCGTTCGGCTCAGGCAGCCTTTTGTCGCATGGTAACAAATTCTTCGGCTGAGGTCGGATGGATGCCGATGGTGGCATCGAACTGCGCTTTGGTAGCTTGGCATTTGATGGCGACGGCCAGGCCCTGAATAATCTCTCCCGCCTCCGGGCCGGTCATATGGCAGCCAATCACCCGGTCGGATTTTGGATCAACAATAATCTTCATAAAGGTCTTCTCATCCCGCCCGCTGAGCGTATGCTTTAACGCCCGGAACGAGGACTTATAGATATCGACGGCGCCATATTCCTGACACGCCTCCTCCTCCGTCAGACCAACCGTCCCAATACTCGGATGACTGAAGACCGCGGTTGCCACATTCATGTGGTCCGGTCGCGTTGGGTTATTATTGAATAAGGTTTCCGCCACGGCATGGCCCTCGGCAATGGCCATAGGCGTCAGGTTGAGCCTGTCGGTGATATCTCCGACCGCGTAGATATGCGGGATGTTGGTCTGCGAGTAGGCGTCCACACACACGGCGCCGATCTCGTTCGTCTCAACGCCGGCTGCTTCAAGTCCAATTCCCTTCGATTTCGGCAGCCGACCTGTGGCGTACATGATGATATCGGCCTCAAGCTGGCTGTTATCGTTCAGCGTGGCTTTGATTCCGCGCGGAGTTTTTTCGATTTGACTCACGTCCGCGTTAAAGCGCAAATCCATGCCACGTTTGTGCATTTCGTCAGCCAGGACTTGCCTGACATCGGTATCAAAGCCGCGCAGAAACAGCTCCCCCCGATAAAGTTCGGTCACCTCTGAGCCCAGACCATGAAAGATGGTCGCAAACTCGACTGCGATATAGCCGCCACCCACAATAATCACGCGTTTGGGCAACGCATCCAGATAAAACGCTTCATTTGAGGTAATGGCGTGCTCAATACCCGGAGTCTGGGGAAAAGTCGGCCAGCTTCCGGTCGCAACCAGAATATATTCCGAGGTGTACTGCTGGCCGTCCACGTCTATGGTGTGATCGTCAAGCAGGCGGGCGGTGCCTTCAATGATTTCCGCGCCCGCGTCTTCAAGCAGATTGCGATAAATGCCGTTCAGCCGCTTGATTTCTTTGTCTTTATTCTGAATCAGCTTTTTCCAGTCAACCGTTCGCTCTCCGACCGTCCAGCCAAAGCCGGCGGCATCCTCGAAATGGTCGCGAAATTCTGAAGCGTACACGAGGAGTTTCTTTGGAATGCAGCCCACGTTGACACAGGTTCCACCCAGATAGCGTTCCTCAACAACCGCGGTCTTGGCCCCATACGAAGCCGCAATCCGGCTCGCTCGCACGCCGCCGGAGCCTGCCCCTAGAACAAAGAAATCATAATTGTAGCGACCCATCTTTTCTCACCCCCTCACAATATAGCGGCGCACATCACACCGGATAATGCCGGCGAATGCAAGCAAGGAAGAATTAGTGCTGCGGAGTGCAGACAAAGCAGGGCGGAGTCTCGCCTGCGGAGCATGGGGCTGATTGGCACACACCGAGCGGTCCGCCCGGAAGCTGACACTGCGCACCGATCTGAGAGCATGCGGTCGGTGGAGCGGATTCGATCGAGTCGGGCAGATTACAGGCAGCAAGCAGAAGCAGGACGATGAGGGGCAGCATCGATACCCTCCGCTTTGGAGAGAAGACGCACGGTGCTGGGCTGGATTCCCCTACTCCCCACCCTTTGGTCCGTAAAAAATCGCCCACAGCATCAGCCCATCAGTGCAGTCTTCAAAGCGATGCTCGACCTGGGCCGGGACAAACAGCATATCGCCGGTCTTGAACGGGTGGCGTTCGTCATCAACGATGAGTGTCCCGCTGCCGTTCATGGGAATATACAGTTCGTCTTGGTCGTGCGGCTCCTGGTCGTCCGGGTCGGGCGGACGGTAGATTAGAGTAAACATCGAGCCGTGCGTGAGCCCAAGACCATAGGGGCGCGGTTCATGGGTGCCGATTTTTCCTATCGTCTCTTGGTATTCCGAAACGATACCTTTGGTTTTACTTTCACTCATGATGTTTCCTCGTGTTTGGAGTCTTCATAGTGATCGAGATCATACCAGACGTTCACTCGTTAAACAGTCTGACCATGCTAATGTGGTACTCTAACGGTGAGGGTGAGTTATGAAGATATCTCTTGTCGGCATAGGGCGAGTTGGTTCGACTCTGGGCTTTGCATTGGTTGTAAAAAGCCTGGCGGATGAGCTGGTTCTCGTCAGTCGGAACCACGATGTGGCTGTTGGCGAAGCTCTTGATTTGAGCCATGCCAGCAGCCTGGTTCCTGAACCCGTTCAGGTATATGCAGGCGAAATTGCTGATACAAGTCAGTCTGACATTGTTGTGATGTGTGCGTCCGTACCGCTGGAACCCCAGCATACGTCACGCCATGATCTGGCAGCCGGTAATGTCGAGATTTTCTGTGAGTATATCCCGCAGCTTGTTGAGTACAGTCCAGACGCGTGTCTGTTGATTATTACCAATCCGGTCGACGTGATGACTTACGTGGCCTGGAAGCTTTCCGGGTTGGAGCCGCACCGCGTCTTTGGTACCGGTACTCTGATTGACAGCGCCCGCTATCGTGGATTACTGAGTCAGGAAGTTGGTATTCATCCAGATGATGTCCGCGCCTATATTTTGGGTGAGCATGGAGACACGCAATTCCCCGCTTTGAGTCTTGCCCTCAGCGGTGGAGAATGGGTAGGCGGCCATCATGCGGCCCGCCGTTTGTTTAAACAAACGGTTCGTTCTGGCTATGAAGTCGTTCAGCACAAAGGCCATACAAACTTTGCCATCGCGCTTGCCACCTTACTCGTCATTGAAAGTATCGCGCATGACTCTCGCCGCACCGTTCCAGTGTCCACCCTCATAGAAGGGTTCGCCGGCGTAACAGACGTGTGCCTCTCAATTCCCGTTATCATCGGTCGCAATGGCATCGTTCGACAGCTCCATCCCCAGCTCAACGACAAAGAGCAGCGTGCCTTTCGGCGCTCGGCACGGGCTGTTCGTAAAGCGATTCGTGCGATTGAAGATAAGATGTAGGGACAAGGTTTCCTCGCCCGGGCGTATCGCAATACGCCCCTACTCAACGTGAGTTCAGGATAACATCGCAAGGAAATCAAATACGAGGAATTGGAAATTCTTATCGTGGCCAGACCTGAGGATTCTTTGCGGCGTCATGGCCGAGGGGAGTACCGTCGGGGAGCTGGCTGAGGTCTTGCGGTGGGGCATGGCGACGAAATTTATGGGTGACATCGTCGCCACCGTAGCGCACCGTCACCCCACTGCGCGTCCGCGTTGGGGAGAGGTTCCCGCCGGCCCCGTGCAGACTGGCTAAATGATGCACCACCACATCTCCCGGCTGGGGCGCGCAGGTGACGAGGTCGAAATCGTCTTCGTGTCCGTCGATAAGGGGAACGTCGAGCCCTTCATCATCGTCCGCATGGGCATTGCTGATGAAGAAATTGACCTTGTAAATCTTGCCCGACTTGTGAACGCCCTTCAGATAGTGGACCAGGCCCATGTCTGCGCTCTCGGCATACACCGGAACGCGCACGCCGCAGACCTGGGTCCCCTGGATATTGTCATAGCCCAGGTCCTGGTGCCACGAGGTTTTTTCCAGGGTGAGAGGCGGTTTGACCAGGACCTGGTCGTCGTACAGAAAAACTTTCTGCGACCGCATCAGCGTGGCCGCGATTTCCGGTAGAGGGGAATGAATAGCCACGTCACGCAGGACATCGCTAACCTGCCATGAGCCAGTGATGGAGAGATAATGACCCCGCTTGTCCGTTTCCGGCTGAATGCTGTCTTCGAGCAGCACCGTACCAGCTAATTGCCGGAGTGAACCCCACTCGTTCTGGCCTTCCACCCATTTGTCGCGAGCCTGAAAACCGGAGACGGCTTCAGGCGTATTGGCGGCCAGACCAAGATTCGTAAAATCCACCGCCTGTCCCTGAGGATTTTTAACCAACCCATCAACACCACGGGCGAGATAATCAGCCCACTCCGGATCGAGAATACCCGGCAACCAGACAACGCCGTCCTCTTCGTAGGTCCGCAGCTCTTTGTCCGTGATAGGGCGCCGCAGGTTGGTATCCATCAGTAGCCTCATTCGGCACTGGGATTCGTTTGAGCCCGGTCCAACATGCTGAGCACGCGCTCCGGAGTCAGCGGCACCTCATTGACCCGCACGTCAAAGGGTGACAGCGCGTCGGCCACGGCATTGGCAATGGCCGCCGGCGGGGCAATCGCCCCACCTTCACCCATGCCCTTGATACCGTGCAATGTATACGGCGACGGCGTTTCAATATGTCCGATTTCTACTTGGGGCACATCTGCGGCGGTGGGAATCAGATAGTCCATAAATGTTCCGGTCAGGAATTGGCCAGTGTCATCGTATACAGCGTGCTCGTACAGCGCGGAACCGATCCCCTGGGCTACCCCGCCCTGAATCTGGCCATTCACGATAGTGGGATTGATAATCGTGCCGCAGTCTTCAACCACGATATAGCGCAAGAGTTGGACCTGACCGGTTTCAGTATCGACTTCAACCGCGGCTATATGGGTCGCGTTGGAGTGAGTGATATACGGCGGCTCGTAGGCCACGCTGGCGTCAAGCCCAGGTTCTTCGTCGGGCGGCAGGCTCGTCGGTTGCACGATAATCCGATGCGCCAGTTCGGGGATGGAAATCAGGCGTACCGCACCGGTTTTGCGCCGGACAGCGCCTTGGGCAAGTTCAAGATCGTCTGCGGGCACTTCGGTCAGGCGCGCCGCAATGCGGAGCAGCTTATCCCGCAGCTTTTGCGCCGCCGAGGTCACGGCGCCCCCGCCCGTCACCGCACTCCGGCTCGCCCAGGTTCCCCACCCGCGCGGGGTGGCCTGTGTATCGCCTTGGACAACAGCGACGTCTTCGAGCGCAACACCAAGCGTGTCCGCTATCAGTTGGGCATAGACGGTGTGGTGGCCCTGGCCGTGCGAGTGCGTCCCAACGAAGACCGTCACCTTACCCGACTCATCAATGCGCAGTGTCGCCGCCTCATAACCACCGACCTTGACGCCAAAGTCACCAAACACGGACGAGTTGTGAGCCGTGCCTTCCACATACGAGCCTATCCCCACCCCAAGATACCGGCCGTTCTCACGGACTTTTTGCTGCTCGGCCCGAAAATCGTCATAGCCGAGAATACCAAGGGCCTGTTGTAATGAGGCTTGGTGGCTGCCGCTCTCAATCTCCACACCCAGCAGCGTCGTATACGGATGCTCGTCCTGCGGGATCATATTCCGCAGCCGAATCTCTGCCGGATCAAGACCGAGCTTTTGGGCGGCCATATCCAGAAGACGCTCCATCGTCAAAGCCGCAACCGGAATACCCACGCCCCGGTACACCCCAATGGAGGCTTTGTTGGTCGCGACCGTACAGGTTTCAAATCCAAAGGCCGGAATTTTATAGGGACCCGTTATGGTTCCGGCCGCATGTTTTGGCTCAAAGGACGAACCCCAGGGATAGGACGAATAGCCACCCGCATCGCTCAGGAAGCGCGCCTTGAGGCCTAGCACGGTGCCGTCGCTCTTGAGGGCCAATTCCGCATTGACAATCTGATGCTTGGCTTGGAGAGACGCCGACAAATGCTCACGCCGGTCTTCGATCCATTTGATCGGTTTGCGCAATGCTTTGGCTAGATACGTTACCATCACCTCTTCAGGAAAGGGGTGCGCTTTGAGACCAAAGCCTCCGCCCACGTCTGGAGAAATGACCCGGATGCGATGCTCCGCCAGGTCCAGCAGCATGGCCAGACTGGCCCGCAGGGTATGGGGGACTTGGGTGGAGGACCAGACGGTGAGCGCCTCCGTTGCCACGTCAAACTGGGCCACACAGCCCCGCGTTTCCATAGGTGAAGCCATGTGACGGCCGGTCACAAAACGTTCGGACACCACACAGTCGGCGTCCTGAAACGCCTTACCCACCTCGCCGACCTGGGCTTCGAACTGTTCCATGACATTGTCACCCCACTCTTCGTGCACCAGGGGGGCGTCTGAGAGCAGCGCGCTTTCCATATCGGCCACGGCGTCAAGCGGCTCGTAGTCGACTTCGACAAGATCGGCAGCGTCCTCGGCGGTGTAGCGATCCGTCGCCACCACGGCAGCAACCATATCACCCACAAAACGGACCTTGTCGGGCGTGAGGACGTGCCAGTTACACGATTTGTGAAAAGGGACTTTCTGCGTATCAAGCTCGACCCGGAGCGGCTTGATCGTTTCCAGAATGTCCTGTCCGGTGAGGACACATGCCACACCGGGCTTGGCCAGCGCAGCCTGAACATCGATCTTCGCAATTTTGGCGTGGGCGTAAGGACTGCGAACAAAGGCGACCGCCAGCATGTCGGGTAATATCAGGTCATCAACATATTGGGTTTTCCCCAGTAAAACGCGCGGGTCTTCGACCCGGCGTACCTGCGCCCCCAGCATTTTCCCGGTTCCCTCACGACTCATGGATGACCCTCCGCTCGAAGACATGCTGCTGTCGTTCGCTATCAGGCTGCGGCTTGACGCTGTTCAATCCAGCCCAACACCCGTTCCGGAGTGAGGGGAATGGCATCCACCCGAACATCGAATGGCGTTAGCGCATCGGCAACCGCATTCGCTATCGCTGCCGGGGGAGCAATCGCCCCACCCTCTCCAACGCCTTTAATACCGTGGGGCGTGTGCGGGGATGGACTTTCAATATGACCGATTTCTACCTGCGGCACGTCAATGGCGGTTGGGATAAGATAATCCATCAGGGTCCCCGTCAGAAACTGGCCGTTCTCGTCGTACAAGGCGTGTTCGTACAGCGCGGTGCCGATGCCTTGGGCCACGCCGCCCTGGACCTGACCGTCTACGACGGTGGGATTGATAATCGTGCCGCAGTCCTCAACCACAATATAGCGCAGCAGGGTGACCTTGCCGGTGTCGCTGTCCACTTCGACCAGGGCGATATGGGTCGCATTGGCATGCGTGGACGGTGGCGGTTCGTAATGGGCCGTGGCGTCCAGGCCGGGCTCTTCATCCCGTGGGAGACTGCCGGCCTGCACTAGCACCCGATGGGCCAACTCCTTGATGGGCATCAGCGGAGTGGCGTCTGCTTTGCGCCGGATCATTCCCTCGGCCAGCTCCAGATCATCGTCCGGCACCTCGGTCATACGCGAGGCGATACGCAACATCTTGTTGCGTAGTTTTTCGGACGCCCTGGAGATCGCCCCCCCTCCGGTGACCGCGCTCCGACTGCCCCAGGTGCCCATACCGTAGGGAACGGCGTTCGTATCGCCCTCGATGATTTTGACATCGACGAGGGAAACGCCAAGCTCGTCGGCCGTAACCTGGGCCAGGGTGGTTTCGTGACTTTGACCGTGGGAGTGGGTCCCGACTAGCACGGTGACTTTACCCGCGACATCCATGCGCACCGTGGCTGATTCATAGCCGCCCAGATTCAGTCCCATAGAGGCAAAGGCCGCCGAGCTCGGTGCCGTACCTTCCAGATAACAGCCGATACCGATACCCAGATAGCGGCCCTGGGCTCGAGCCCGCTGCTGCTCAGCTCTACACTCCTGGTAGCCCAGGATGTCAAGTGCTTTCTGGAGGGATTCGCGATGGCTGCCACTCTCGACTTCCGCGCCGATAATGGTGGTATACGGATGTTCTTCTTTTCGGATCATATTCCGCAGCCGAATCTCGGCCGGGTCGAGTCCCAGTTTGTGGGCGGCCAGGTCCATGAGCCGCTCCATGGTCAGCACCCCAATCGGCAGTCCTACCCCGCGGTACACCCCAATAGTGGTTTTATTGGTGGCAACCGACACGGCCTCGAAACTGAAGGCCGGGGTCTTATACGGTCCAGGCATGCTGGAAGCGGCATGGCCGGCTTCAAAGGCAGACCCCCAGGGGTATTCGGAATACGCGCCCACATCGCCGACAAACCGGCCTCTGATGCCGAGGATGGTTCCGTCCTGCCGGACGGCAAGTTCGGCCTGGACGGCTTGCTGTTTGGCATGGAGTGAGGCGGATAGATTTTCGCGGCGGTCTTCAATCCATTTGACCGGTCGGCCAAGACGGTGGGCGAGGTAGGCGGACACGGCCTCCTCGGGAAAGAGATGACCCTTTTGCCCGAATCCACCACCAACGTCCGGGGCTACCACGCGGATATGATGTTCAGGGAAATCCAACACCAGGGCGATATGTGAACGGAGCACATGCGGCACCTGCGTGGACGACCACACGGTCAGCGTGTCTGTCGCAGGCTCAAAAGACGCCACACAGCCCCGCGTCTCCATGGGCAGGGCCATATGACGGCCAGTGGTAAGGCGTTCCGAGACAACACAATCAGCCTCCTGAAACGCTTTGGCCACGTCACCAATCTCGGCCTGGAGCGTTTGCATAACGTTATCGCCCCACTCCTCGTGCACGAGTGGGGTGTCCGCTGCGAGCGCCTGCTCGACATCGGACACGGGCACAAGCGGCTCGTACTCCACGTCGATCAAACCGACGCCGTCTTCTGCCACATAGCGATCGGTAGCCACCACAGCCGCCACGGCCTCGCCCACGAAACGCACTTTCTCTTGGGCCAGGACGGGCCAATCGCAGGGTTTATGCGTAGGGGCTTTGGCTGGCTCGTATTCGACTCGGAGCGGCTTAATGGCCTCGGCAATGTCGGCTCCGGTTAAAACAAGTTGGACACCGGGTTGATTCTGAGCCGCGTCCACATCAATGGACACAATCCGCGCGTGCGCGTACGGGCTGCGGACAAAGGCGAGAGCGAGCGAATTGGGCAGGTCGAGATCGTCCACATACTGCGATTTGCCCAACAAGACACGGGGGTCTTCGACCCGGCGTACCTGCGCGCCGACCATTTTGCCGGTTCCACCCTGGGAGGATGCCATATGCCTGTGTCCTAGGATTGGGACTGTTCCGCAACGGCCTGAACAGCTTTGACGATGTTCGCATAGCCGGTGCAGCGACAGAGATTGCCGGACAGTCCGTGCCGGATTTCTTCTTCGCTCGGCCGCGGGTTCTTGTTGAGGAGGTCCACCGCGCTCATGAGAAATCCGGAGGTGCAGAAACCGCATTGGAGCGCATGGTTATCCCAAAAGGATTGCTGTAACGGGTGCATCTCATCCCCATTGGCGAGGCCCTCAAGCGTTTGGAGTTCCGCCCCATCGGCTTGAACGGCAAAGAGTAAGCACGACCGCACGCTTTCGCCGTCCATAATAATGGTGCACGCACCGCACACACCGTGTTCGCAGCCGAGATGGGTGGCGGTCAGGCCCAGGTCGTGACGGATGAAGTCAGCCAGGAGCCGACGCACCGGCACTTCACGTTCGTACTCGTCGCCATTGACGCGAACGCGGATGGTCTGGCGTTCGGCGAATTGTGTTTCTGCCATATCCCTTCCCCCTGTTACGCGGCCGACTTTTGAGCCCAGGCTTCTTTCAGCGCGCGTTGTGTCAGCACCTTGACCATGCGGCGTCGATAGTCGGCAGAACCGTGGACGTCCCCTGACGGATCCACTGCCGCGGCGGCTTTTTCCGCGGCCGCGGTCAGCACCGCAGCATCGCCCTGACTGCCGACGACGATTGGTTCTACTTCGACAACGTGGAGCGGCGTAGAATGCGCTCCCCCAACAGCCAGTGAGGCCGCCGAGCACGTGCCGCTGTCGTCCAGCGTCAACTGACACGCAATGGCGACGATGGCGAAATCGCCCGGTCGGCGGCACAGCTCTTGGAATCCCCAGACCGCGCCCGTAGGAGCGACCGGGAAACGAACCTCACATAGAATTTCGTGCGGCTCAATCGCGGTCATGAGTGGAGCGAGAAAAAATTCACGCGCCGCAATCGTCCGGGAGTTGTCCTGAGAGCGCAGCACGAACTGGGCATCCAACGCCGCAGCAACTAAGGGCCATTCCGCGGCAGGATCGGCATGGACCAAGCTACCCCCAATAGTTCCCCGGTTCCGTATCGCCAAGTGGCCGACCTCAGCCGCGGCCCGACACAGTAACGGCTGGGCGGCCCGAACCTCAGCGGACACTTCGATCTGTCTATGCCGCGTCATTGCGCCAATGCACAGAGTGTCGTTGTCCCGCTTGATATAGGCGAGATCATCCAGGCGATTCAGATCTACGATAGACTCAACCGAGGCCATGCGCAGGTTGAGCAGCGGCACAAAACTCTGCCCACCGGCCAGTACTTTGGCCTCATCACCACCCGCCTGCAGCAAAGCCAGGGCTTCGTCAACAGAGCCGGGACGCGCATATTTGAATGGTGCTGGTTTCATATATTCCAGCTAACAGGTTTCAGATATCAGAGCAAACAAAAATAAGGACCGGTGAGGCGCGTTCTGGTTGACAGACACAGCGCCCAACCGTAGGACGGGACCCATGGGATGCGCGGACTGTCTTCTCATCTTCGGGATCGAGCGATTCTGAGACCATGCTACAGCTTGACGCACAGGCGATTCAGGATATTGCCGTGGGAGCAGCCGTTCTCGGAACCGGAGGCGGCGGCGACCCGACGCTGGGCCGGCTCATGGCGCAACAGGCCGTTGCCCAACACGGCCCCATTGCGCTGCTTTCGCTTGATGAACTCGCCGATGAGGAGTGGGTGATTCCCACCGCAATGATGGGGGCGCCAACGGTTTTAGTTGAGAAGATTCCGAGCGGGAACGAGGTGATCGAGGCGTTCCAGATGATCGAGCGTCACTTGCAATGTCAGGCGGCCGCCACCGCATCGATCGAGGCGGGTGGTGTCAACTCCATGATACCGCTTGTGGTGGCTGCGGCCCTACATATTCCCGTGCTCGACGCGGACGGCATGGGACGCGCGTTTCCTGAGCTTCAAATGGTCACTCCTACCCTGCACGGGGTCGCGGCGACACCGATGGTCGTAGCGGATGAAAAAGGCAACCAGGTATTGCTGCAAACGCCGGACAATCAGTGGACCGAACGGCTGGCCCGAACGGCGACCATCGCGATGGGCTGTTCAGCCTGTATTGCGCTGTATGCCATGCAGGGCCGCGTTGCGAAACGCGCCCTGATTCCGGGGACCCTCAGCCTCGCAGCCAAGATCGGTTACACCCTTCGCACCAGTAAACAGACCAATCCTCTGCAAGCGTTGACTAGCCTGCTGGCCGGTCGCCAGTTGTGTCAGGGAAAGATCACGGACGTTCAGCGCCGGACTGAGGGCGGGTTTGCGCGAGGCGAGTTGCAGATCGCGGGGGCCGGCCTGGATGCCGGACAAACGTTTCGGCTGTCCTTCCAAAATGAAAATCTCGTTTTCTGGCGTGGCGACCGGCCCGAGGTCACGGTCCCGGACCTGCTCAGCGTGGTTGACGAACAGACTGGGCTACCGATTACCACCGAGGCGCTCAGATATGGCCTGCGTATCGCCGTGTTAGCCTTTCCGTGTCACGCTCAGTGGCGCACCCCTGAGGGGTTGGCGCTGGTGGGTCCGCGTTATTTTGGCTACGATATAGACTATGTCCCCCTCCACAGTTGAGCACACAGACCAGGCTGATCAGGCGCGCCGCCGAGACCACTCGTTTCGGCTCGGCATCGATGTGGGCGGCACCCATACCGATGCCGTTATTCTTGACGCCACCGACCGGGTCATTGCCAGCACCAAGACGCTGACCACTGAGGATATCACCACCGGGATTGTCCAAGCCCTGCACGACGTCTTGACCGCCTCGCGGCTCCCGCCGGCCGCGATCGCCTACGCCATGCTCGGCACCACGCATTGCACTAATGCCGTGGTTACGCGCCGGGAATTGAATACGGTCGGGGTTATTCGCCTTGGGGCACCAGCGACCCGCGCGATTGAGCCTCTCCTGACCTGGCCGCAGGATCTCAAGCGCGTCGTCGGTGTCCGGCATGCGATTCTTCACGGCGGACATGAATATAACGGTGAGCCCTTGTCCGAGCTGGATGAGCAGGAAGTGCGGCAGGCTGCCAGCGCGTTCAAAGGACACATCCACGCTCTTGCCGTCAGCGGGGTGTTTTCTTCGGTCAATGCTACCCATGAGTTGCGCGTCCGTGAGATCGTAGAGGAGGAATTGGGCGCGGCTATTCCCGTCAGCCTGTCAAGTGAAATCGGCAGTATCAGCCTGCTGGAGCGCGAAAATGCCACTGTCCTGAATGCAGCCTTAATGCGCGTGGCGCAGCGGGCGATGCAGGGCTTTGAACAGGCCGTTCGCCAGCTCAACATCCCGGCGACCCTTTTCTTGGGACAAAATGACGGCAGCCTGATGTCTCTGGACTATGCTATGCAGTATCCCATCTTTACCATCGCCTCAGGTCCGGCCAATAGCATCCGTGGGGCCGCCGCGTTAAGCCAGCTTCGCGACGCCGTTGTGGTTGACATTGGTGGGACCACGACTGATATCGGCGTACTGTACAAAGGCTTTCCACGCGAATCACAATTAGCCGTCGAGATTGGCGGCGTGGCCACCAATTTCCGTATGCCGGACCTGATTTCGATCGGTTTGGGTGGCGGAAGTCGGGTTCGCCCGGAAGAGGCAGTGTGCGTTGGACCGGACAGCGTTGGCTATCGACTCCAAACGGAAGCCAGGGTGTTTGGCGGCCCTCAGCTGACCGCGACCGATCTGGCCGTCGCAGCCGGACGAATACGGCTCGGCAATCCCGGTCGGGTCCAAGCGCTCCCCAAGACGACACTCGATCGGGGGCTGGGCTATATTCGGCACACTCTTGAAGATTCTATTGACCGCGTAAAATTGTCGGCCGACCCGGTTCCGGTCGTTGCTGTTGGCGGTGGTAACATCTTGTTTCCCGACGCGCTCCGAGGCGTATCTGAGATTATCCGGCCAGAACAGGCTGGAGTTGCCAACGCCATTGGCGTGGCCATTGCGCAAGTCAGCGGAACGGTGGATAGCGTGTTTTCGCTGGAAAAGCTGAGCCGGACAGAAGTCCTGGACCAAGCGACAGCCCTAGCCTATGAGCGTGCTATCGCAGCCGGCGCCGCACCAGATGGAGTTGAAGTGCTCGACCTCGAAGAAGTCCCCCTAGCCTATTTGCCGGGCAATGCGGTGCGGATCAAAGTCAAGGCAGTGGGTAGTCTGAGGATGGTATAGGTTATGATGAGGACATCAGCTTTCTTTGCGCCAGACGTTCCGGGAAGAAAAGTTTCAACCCCCAACCCAAAACGAGAATCTTCCCGACGTAATGAGATGCGAGCCACCCAATTGGAAAGGTCCATTTTAGGCAAATGGATAGCGGAAAACCTTTGGAATCAAAGTTTTTGACTATAGTCATCTAGTTTCTGATTTTTACTCCCCTATGACCCACACATCTGAAAAGTGGATTATTCCCACCGCAACCACCGGGGTATTCTCTTCGGTCAATGCCACCCATGAGTTGCGCGTCCGTGAGATCGTAGAGGAGGAATTGGGCGCGGCTATTCCCGTCAGCCTGCTGATGCCACCGTCCTCAATGCAGCCTTTCCCGTCTCCCCCTTTTCCCTGGACGGACCCAATACTATGAGTAGAGGTCGTCCACGAGATCATCCACAATGGTATACAAAGCTGCAAGGAAAGAAGCGAGGTCAATGGGCATCGCTCGCCCCCTTTGGTCAGGTCAGGCGAGCTTAGACCATCCTCGGCACTGTTCCTCTGCTGCACGGCGGAGTTTGCCTCACACCTTCTGGGGAGTACTCGATGGAAACAAGTACTAATCTCATACTCATATCGACCTTCGCATTAGCGTTTTACAATGTCTTGATAAAGCAATTCCCTGACAAACTTCTTCTTCTTTTTTGGATCAACCTCTTCTATTCGATAGGGTTTATTGGCATTTTCTTCTTTCAACGCGAGGTCCTCGCTCACGATACGCACGTCTTTCAGTATCTTGTCGCCATCGTAACGGACGATGCCGTTCTCTACCTCGCGATTGCCCTCTCTTTTCTTGGGGCGATGATTACTCTCGATAAACTCTTAAGCGGCTATGATCTCTCGGTGGTGTACCCGATGTCCCAACTCAGTATCCTGCTCGCTAGCGCTGGCTATCTGGCGCTGGGCGAGCCCTTCAGATGGTCGATGCTCATCGGGCTTGTGATTCTCAGTATCGGCGCTTTTGCAACGTCTCTGTCTGTGACTGACAAGGCTTCTGCAACCAGTCTGTTTGCCCAGTTTCGACAAGTGTCGGGCCGGCTGTGGCTGCTTGCCGGCGCCCAGGCTTTATGTTCTACCACGTCACTTTTGATTGCGTATCTGGGCACCAGGGAAACGGCCCGCACCACCATAATTCTTCATGACCTCAGGAGTTTACATCTTGGGCCGGTGATGTTTCATAGCGCGTTTGATTTCCACATCGGACAGAAATTCTTTAGTATCCTTATCTTTGCCGGCTATCTGTTATATAGGCAGAAATATCGAGCAAAGATATTCGTTCCGCTAACGAATCATCCCAAACATCTCATGCTGGCTGCTCTAGCCTATTTGATTATGATGTATGCCTATTTAGGAGCATTTGCACTGGGCACAAATACAACCATCCTGCTCGCCTTAAATAATCTTGCTATCCTCATAACGCTTCTCTTCTCGTTCCTCTTCTTGAAAGAACATATAGGGGCAACCAAGGTTGTAGGCGCCTTGCTGATCCTCTTGGGAGGACTGCTCACTGTACTGCCCTAAGGAGAGGCGTTCACCTGAGCCTGTCAACGGCTGCGTGGTGAGGTGGTTCAGAAACGCGTCCGAGCCCTACGCCTGACCGAAGGGCACTATCAAAGCGTAAAGTCCCCCTCGCCTACTCACCGGGTAATGCGGTGCGGATCAGAGCGGTGGGGAGTCTGAGAGCAGTATGAGGTTGAGAAAGAGTAACGATGAAAACATGTGCCACTGTCCTGAAATCGCCCATTCCTGTTATCTTCGTTGTTACTCTATGCGTTCTTTTCCCGACTGCTCTCTATCCCTTCGGGGTTGGTACTGGCGTTGGAGGGCTGGGGACGGGAAGGCCGGGCGCAGATGACGAGAGCTCGCGCTTCCCCATAAAGGTCAGACTGGAAGGATTCCTCCGGTACATGCCGGCAGTCAGCCAGCGACCTGAGATCGATGTCGTTACCTTGGGGATTGCCCGCTATGGCGAGCAGTATCCGTTTGTCCTCGTCGCGATTGAAGCCGTGGACTTACCACGGCTCACTCCCCGCCAGTTACTCAAAATTGTGAAAAAGTGGCAACTCAATTTCGATATCGTCGGCCCCGAGGACCTGCTGTCTGAAGTAGCCCAGGCTCTCCCCGGAACTCCGTTAACCATTGTAGGTTTCTTAACTCCGCGCCAGCGAAGATTTCAGCTCTGGAGTGTCGAGGGGTTTGGGTTTGATATGCCTGACAGCGAGACGCAAGCCGAGCTACTGTTGAAGAAGGAACCTGCGTCGCCATCTGTTGAAGGCGGCGCAGAAAGCGGCCAGAACGACCAGGGCGATATTCTCCCTCTCGACTAGGAAAACCGGTCGATAGAAGTCCGGGCTATCTGCAACGACGCTCAATATTTCCCAGACTACTCACTATCGTTCTGTGGCGATGCTGGCCGTATATTTATACTTTTAACGAGAAACAGCCTGCCATACACCCCGTCAGAAATGTCCATTTTAGGCAAATGGATAGCAGAAAACCTTTGGAATCAAAGTTTTTGACTATAGTCAATATATTTTTCTTTCTAAAACACTCTACTGACAGACTCTCTTCCCCTGTTAACTCATCTCTCCCAATACAAGAATTCTTCGGCACAATCCGCCTCAGACCACTTCTCAAAAGCTTTCCTCAGCGCCGGATTCATCGTATAGCTAAGGCAGGCGGGAACCCGCAATAACTTGAGACTCCACGCTTAGAATAAACAGACAGGGATTGTTATGCGTATTGCCGTTGATGTTGGTGGCACGTTTACGGACGTGATCCTTCTGGATGAGAAGACCCAGGAACTGCGACTGGAGAAGGTCGAGACTACGCCGCATAATCCGGCCAGCGGTGTCCTACAAGGATTTCATAAAGCCGACGCAACGCCCAGTGCGATCGACTATTTCGTGCACGGCACCACCCTGGGACTCAATGCCTTGCTGACCCGCACGGCCGCCCGGGTGGCCATTCTGACCACCAAAGGATTCCGCGACGTATATGAACTGGGCCGCACGGCCCGTGACCCCATGTATGACCTCACCTACCGAAAACCTCGGCCCCTCGTGCCCCGCTCTCTCGCCTTTGAGGTGACCGAGCGCCTGGACCATCAGGGCAATGTGCTGACCGCCTTTGACGAGCAGGAAGCCAGAGCGGTTGCCCATAAACTGCGCGAACACGAGGTCGAAGCGGTGGCGGTGTGTTTTCTGCATAGCTATGCCAACCCCCAACACGAGCTGGCTGCGCAGGCCGTCTTGCAGCAGGAGTGCCCGACCCTCTTCGTGACATTGTCTCATCAGCTCAGCCGCGAGTATCGGGAGTACGAGCGGACCAGTACTACCGTGATTGATGCCGGCATTAAACCGATCGTGCGCAGCTATTTGGAGCAACTCGACGGCGAGTTGCGGGCCGGTGGCTTTGCGGGACACTTCCTGCTGACGCGCTCAGGCGGCGGGGCCATGACCGTGGCCTCGGCCAAAGAACAACCGGTGCATTTGGTGCTGTCCGGGCCGGCAGGCGGCGTGATCGGTGCCAGCGCGCTGAGTTCGCTCGTTGGGGCACAGAACCTGATCACGCTGGACATGGGTGGGACGAGCCTGGACGCCTCACTCATTGTTAACGGTCACGCACAGGTTGATAACGATGCCGCGTTTGAGCATTTTCCGATCTCCCTGCCCATTCTCGACATTAAGACAATCGGAGCGGGCGGCGGGAGTATCGGCTGGATAGATGAGGGTGGGCATCTGCAAATGGGACCACACAGCGCCGGGTCCGTACCGGGACCGGCCTGCTATGCCAAGGGCGGCCAGCAACCGACCTTCACCGACGCCGCCCTGCTGGCCGGCTATCTTGATCCGGCCAATTTCCTTGGGGGTGAAATCGACCTTGCTCCGGAGCCGGCCCGCCGGGCGCTCCAGGAGCAGCTTGCTGCTCCGCTGGGTCTCTCCGTGCCCCAGGTGGCGACCGGCATGTTACGCATGAGTGAGGCGAAAATTACGGGTGCGATCCGTGAAATCTCAATCGAGCGCGGCTTTCACCCCGGAGATTTCGCCCTGTTCGCCTTTGGCGGCGGCGGCGGTTTTGTGGCGGCCGGCGTGGCTCGAGAACTCGGGCTGCCGCGCGTGATCATTCCTCCCGGTCCGGCAAATTTCTCGGCCCTGGGAATGCTGATGGTCGACGTGATCCACGATTTTTCCCAGACCCTGGTCACCGACCTCCACACGGCAGACTTAACGGCCATTCGCACGGCTTATGCACTTTTAGCCCAACAGGGGACGCATGCCCTTGAACAGGACGGCTTCAGTCCCACCGACCGGCGTCTTATCCGCTCGGCAGAGCTCCGCTACTCCGGCCAGGAGCATACGGTGAATATTACGCTCCCTGAGCACGAGATCACCAGCGGTGACCTCGGCCGAATGACCACGATGTTTAATGAATCCCACCGTATTCAGTACGGCCATAGCATGGACGATCCGATTGAGCTGGTGACGCTACGCATGCGTGCGGTCGGACTGCTTCCGCGCCCACATCTGCCAAAAATGGCCTCAGGGACGGGGAGTGTCGAGGCTGCCCGAAAAGGGGAACGACCGGTCTACCGGCCAGACCCTAATCAAAACGAGCATCAAGTCGGTTACGTCGTGTATGATCGCCTCAAGCTACGCCGAGCGGACCAGATTGCCGGTCCAGCCATCATCGAGGAGCCGACGTCAACCACGATCCTCCATGCGGGCGATGCGATGACGGTTGGGGAGTATGGGGAATTAGTGCTGACGCTTGGGGAGTTGTCCTAAGACGGACAGGAGAACGCTATGCAGACCGTCGATCCTATTACGGTTGAAGTGATCCACAATTATTTACTGTCCGCTGCCCGTGAGATGAACCGCAACCTGATGCGCACGGCGTATAACACGATTGTGTATGAGGTACGGGATTTCGGACTCGGTCTGTATGACCGTCACTGCCGCTTGCTGGCGGAAGCGCCGGGGCTGGCGATTTTTACGCGGGCGAATGATTACGCGCTCAGAAAAATTGTTGAGTTTCTGGGTGAGGACAATATTCATCCGGGTGACGTGATTCTGCTGAATTATCCGTTCTGGAGTTCGACCCATACTCTTGATGTGACAGCTTCATCCCCCATTTTTTATGAAGACCGGTTGGTCGGTTTCACCGCAGTCAAAATCCACTGGCTGGACTTGGACCAGAAAGATGCCGGTTATTGTCTCGATACCACCGACATGCACCAAGAAGGCTTATTTTTCCCGTGCTCGAAAATCTATAAGCGTGGGGTGTTGAATAAAGAACTCGAAGATATCATCCGCTTTAACTGCCGCATGCCCGAACGTGTTCTGGGCGACATGAATGCCCAGGTCTCGTCGTGTCGGACGGGGGAGCGACGGGTCCAGGAGTTGGTCAAGAAGTTTGGTCTGGAAACCTTTACCCAGGCAACGGCACAGATCCTTGACCACGGAGAACGGCTGGCACGAGCACGTTTATCTGCCCTGCCCAAAGGCAGTTGGTCGGCTGAGGACTGGGTAGATGATGACGGGATCGATAAGGATACCATGCTCAAAATAAAGGCAACCGTGACCATCTCAGAAGATGAGTTGCTGGTTGATTTCAGCGGTTCTTCGGACGCGGTCAAAGGTCCGGTGAATATTCCCATTGGGCTCACCATGGGCGTGGGAGCGCTCATATTCAAGGCGATTACCACGCCGGATACACCGGCTAACGACGGCAACTTCCGTCCGCTGCGAGTTGAGGCACCGCCGGGCAGCCTGATGCATGCGGTCCCGCCGGCGGCAACGTTTACCCTATGGCCCGGTGTCCTGGCGACTGAGGTTGTCACCAAGGCGCTCGCCCAAGGCATACCAGATATTGTGCCGGCCTGTTCGGGGGGCGACCTGTGTTCCATGATGGGCGTCGGCACCCACCCCCGCACGGGGAAAATCTGGCTTGAGAGCACGAACGAAGGGGTCGGCTTTGGCGGCCACGCGAGCGGCGATGGGGAGCACGGTATTATGCATTTGACAGAACCGGGCTGCCAGAACGTGCCCATTGAAGTCATGGAAACGAAAGCACCCTTGTTGATCGAACGGTACGGTTTGCGTCAGGACTCAGGCGGCGTAGGTGAACATCCGGGCGGACTGGGAGTGAGCCGAGCATATCGATTCCTGGCCGAGGCGTCGGCACTGACGCTGATCAAAAAGACGAAAACTCGTCCCTGGGGCATGGCCGGTGGTCATACCGGAGAAAATTGTCACGTGATTCTTCGCCCCGGAACGGACCGAGAGCAAACCACCGGGATGGTCTATGAAGCCATGACTCCGGGTGAGGTCCTGGTGAACTGTTCCGGCGGGGGTGGCGGCTGGGGAAATCCGCTGAATCGCGACCCGGAAAAGGTGCTCAACGATGTGAGAAATGAATATATTTCGCTGACGAGCGCCGAGCGGGATTATGGCGTCGTTGTTGATCCGGACACGCTGACGATAGAGGCAGCGGCAACCGAGGCATTACGAAACGAGAAGAAGACGGGTGCTGAGACGACGTGACGCGAGAACCACCGATGAATTCTTTCCCCTAGCCGTCTTCGGACGGCTTTTCCAAACGGCGACGGCGGGCGGTCAGGAGCGACTCAAAGGCTGTTCTGACCTCGGGATTATCGATAGGCGGAATGGTGACCTCACGAAACTGCGGCAGTGTCCGTTGCGGAGGGGATATTGTTGCGGCATCCTCCTGTCGTATCGGCCCCCGCCCAAAATAGATGTGGGTAATCACCTCTGCCCCAATGAGACGGTTCAGACGACGGCGGATGCGCTCCTTCACAAACTGTAGCTCTTGCATCAGAGCGGGATGCAAGACTGTCACAAAAAGTTTTCCATTCCGAAACTTGGTCGGCTGCGCCCTTTTTGCATTGGCCAGACCGACGACCTCAGGCCACACTTCCCAGGCTCGATACACGCGCAGTTTTTCAGGGTCGGCACTGTCGGGAAAAACCGTTCGTAAGACCCCAGAGACGGAATTCCAGTACGAATTCTTCGTTTGGCTTCCCATTGTCACACTAGGATAGAGCAAAATTCGCAAAAACAGAAGAGATTTTCATATACCAGGGCTTGGGTTATAAAGAACTTGACACACAAGATATAGTATGCAATTCAGTTTTCTCACCCTTTATTCTTTAACGTTTTGTTTAGTTGTGGAGAGGAGACAGCCATGGCGGCGAAGGTGCGGAGGGAAGAGCGGGCGGAGGAAACAGCCAAGGCAGATGAGAGACACGTGGCAGAACAAGCCCAACCACAAGCAGCGCGCAAAGGCGGGGGGCTGACGGTCCGGCGGCATTTCAGCCAGTCGAACGTCGATCCGTTCGATACGGTTGAATGGGAGAAGCGGAGTGCCGTGATCTCGGGCGAAAACGGCGAGGTGGTTTTTGAACAACACGAGGTAGATATCCCGAAATCCTGGTCCCAGCTCGCGACCAACGTCGTAGTTTCAAAGTATTTTCGTGGTCCGCTCGGGACCCCACAGCGAGAGTCCAGCGTCCGCCAGATGATCGGGCGCGTGGTCAACACGCTTACCACCTGGGGGAAACAGGGCAATTATTTTGCCAGTGCAGACGATGCACAGGCCTTTTCAGACGAACTGACCCACTTGCTTGTCCAGCAGAAATTGGCCTTTAATAGTCCGGTCTGGTTCAACGTCGGCGTTGAGCCCCACCCCCAATGCTCGGCGTGTTTTATTCTGTCGGTCAACGACACGATGGACTCCATCCTGGACTGGTATCGTAGGGAAGGAGTGATCTTTAAGGGCGGCTCAGGCGCGGGTGTCAATCTGTCTGCGATCCGCTCTGCAAAAGAACAGCTCGGTGGCGGAGGAACGGCGTCGGGACCGGTTTCTTTTATGCGAGCCGCCGATGCTTCTGCCGGGGTCATTAAGTCCGGCGGGAAAACCCGCCGGGCCGCAAAAATGGTGGTCCTCAACGCCGACCATCCGGACATCGTCGAGTTTATTCAGTGTAAGGCGGAAGAGGAGAAAAAAGCCTGGACTTTGATTGAAGCCGGCTATGACGGCTCCATCGACGGAGATGCGTATAGCTCCATTTTCTTCCAGAATGCCAACAACTCTGTCCGCGCGACTGATGGCTTTATGCAGGCCGTGGTGAATAACACCGCGTGGCAGACGCATTTTGTCCTGACCGGCGACCCCTGCGAATCCTATCAGGCGCGCGATCTCATGCACATGATCGCCACCGCGACGCACCACTGTGGCGATCCGGGCATGCAGTTCGATACCACGATTAACAACTGGCATACCTGTCCGAATACCGGTCGAATTAATGCCTCGAACCCCTGTTCGGAGTATATGCACCTCGACGACAGCGCTTGCAATTTGGCGTCTCTCAATCTACTCACATTCCTCAAAGACGATGGGAGTTTTGATACCGCCGCGTTTAAGCATGCCGTCGATATCAGCATCATGGCGCAGGACATCGTCGTCGATAATTCAAGCTATCCGACGGAGGAAATCACCGCCAATGCCAGGGCGTTTCGTGAACTCGGTCTCGGCTATGCCAACCTCGGTGCCCTGCTCATGTCCCTCGGCGTGCCCTATGATTCAGAAGCCGGACGGCAGTATGCCGGAGCGCTCACGGCCCTGATGACGGGGCAGGCATATCTCCAGTCGGCTCGTCTGGCAGAAGAGATTGGACCGTTCTCCGGGTATGCGGAAAACAGCAAGCCCATGCTGAAAGTGATCGACCAGCACCGTTCCTATGCGTATAAGCTTGACCCTGCTCTCGTTCCGCTCGATCTGCTGTCGGATGCGCGTAAGGTCTGGGATGAAGCCTTGGTGTTGGGACAGGCCGTCGGCTATCGCAACTCACAAGCCAGCGTACTAGCCCCGACTGGCACCATCGCCTTCATGATGGACTGTGACACCACGGGCGTTGAACCGGATATCGCCCTGGTCAAATACAAACGTCTGGTCGGCGGTGGCATGCTTAAGATTGTGAACAATACGGTTCCCCGCTCTCTCAAACGCCTGGGCTACGACAGCAAGGAAATCCAGTCTATTGTTGAATATATCGACGAGCATGAAACGATCGAGGGAGCTCCCAAGTTACGTGACGAACACCTCAGCGTGTTTGACTGTGCGTTTAAGCCGGCGAATGGGAGTCGGACAATTCATCATTTAGGCCATTTGCGCATGATGGGCGCGGTCCAACCCTTTATTTCCGGGGCCATCTCAAAAACGATCAATATGCCTAATGATGCCACCGTCGAAGACATCACCCACGCCTATATCGAGGCGTGGAAGCTCGGACTGAAGGCCGTCGCTATCTATCGGGATGGCTGCAAACGGGTGCAGCCGCTCGGAACACAGAAGCAATCTCCTCAAGCGGGACAGCAAACCAACCAGACCGCCACTCCTGCTGAGCCCAAACCGGTGCGCAGGCATTTGCCAGAAGACCGGAGTGCCATTTGTCACAAGTTCGAGATTGCTGGGCACGAGGGCTATATTCACATCGGCTTTTATGAGGATGGGACGCCGGGTGAAATGTTCATCCGTATGGCGAAAGAAGGCAGCACGATCTCGGGCTTAATGGACACGATTGCCACCCTGACCTCGGTCTCGTTGCAGTATGGCGTGCCGCTCGAAGCCTTGGTCTCTAAATTCAGCCACGTCCGATTTGAGCCGTCGGGCTTCACCCGGAACCCCGATATTCCGTTCGCGAAATCTTTAACCGATTATATTTTTCGTTTTCTGGGCACCCGCTTCTTGTCCACCGAGCAGAAGCAGGACACAGGATTAGCCGCAACGGAGCCCGACCCCCTCCAGACTGACACTCATACGACAGAGCCTGTCATATCGGTGGAACGCATCGAAGAAACACTGCCCGCTGCTATTGATGAGCGTATACAACAACCACCAGTTGAGACCGCCTATACCCGCCCAACTTGGCAGACCCAGGCCGACGCGCCAAGTTGTGCGGACTGTGGCTCAATTATGATCCGAAATGGTTCGTGCTATAAGTGCTTGGATTGTGGTTCAACAAGCGGTTGTTCGTAGACTTGTCCAGCGCGGGAGAGAATCTGTTGTGGGGAAAGGGAGGCAAGGGGCAGCGTAATGGGGGAGATGAGGATGCCTCTCTATGATGGGCCGGTATCAAACCGGGCGGGGCGCTGCATAGCGCCCCGCGGTTGGCCTCGGGCGGGGCGATAGGACGGGTTTCTATCAACGGCAAGCGCTCGGTCGATTTTTTGGATACGACTCCAATGAGCGGAGGCAGGTTCAACCGGAGCCTATGAAGGCGACAGTCTCGCTCATAGCCCGAGCCTGAGGGGTTTCCCGCTACGCATCAATTACTCAGCGTGACCGGCATCGGGATAGGATAGGCATACGATATGCCATAAATCAGATGCGGACCTGCGGATTTCGCCATTTTCATTTCTTTTGGCTTGGTCCGCGGGGAAATGTGTAAGACAAAACCGTTTTTTGCTGTCAAAAGGCGCTGCTGCCCGCGCGATTGCTTTCCTGGAGGCTGCATAGTGTGTAAGCGGGTTCTTTTGGTAGGTCTGGACTAGTGGCCCACCTCTTTGGCTAATCCTGGGGAGCCGGTCTCCTCGGCCTGATCAAGTAAATAGCCGAGTTCCCGCAGCCCCTCATTCATATGGTAGGCGACGGACAAGAGTGAGCCATAGGTATCCTCATCCGGATCGTACAATTTGAGGTGATCGTTGATGACACACAGGAGCTCTCGTATTTGCTCTTCGGCATGTATGAGATGCTCACATGGAGCCATCACCTCCTCCGTCTCTTTGAGCAGTGTTGCCATAGAGGGCATTGTAGCCGACCCGCTGCGTGTCGCCTAGTGGGAGGCATATTTTCCTGACCTCTCCGCAGTGGTCTTGACTCAGAGAGAAAAAAAGAGATCTGATAGTCTACATAAGAGATGCTCTGTAAGACTCGTTTTCCAGTAGGTATATCGGAGGTATTGTGAGACGCATGTATACGGGTCTATTGGCCCTCGTGGTCAGCTTCAGCCCCATTGAGCTACTCGCAGCGAATCCTCAAGATCATATTGACAGCGGCCGTCAATTTGAGAGCGAGATGCGCTGGGGTGAAGCCATGGCCGAATACCATTGGATTCTCACCGAAATTGACGAGAACCATGTGGAGGCGCACTATCGTCTCGGCGTTGTTCGCGAAAAGGTCGGCGCAATGGAAGACGCCATTCAATCCTACAAAACCGTCCTGCAACTCAACCCCGGCCACCCTGGAGCAAAGAGCTTTCTTGAAGGATATTATGTGAACGAAGGGATTGCGTTTCGCCGAGAACAGCAATTTGACAAGGCCAAGGCCGCATTCCAACAGGCTCTCCAGATTAATGGCTCATCGGCGGCCGCTCATTTTGAGTTGGGCCAGGAGTTCGCACGCCAGGGACAGCTCGATCAAGCGATACAGCAGTACCAGGAATCGATTCGACTCGACCCAAGCAAGAGTACTGCCCATACGCGCCTGGCCGCGGCGTACACAGAAAAAGGGCAATACGAACAGGCCATTCAGGCCTACCAAGAGGTCATCAAACAGCATCCCCGGGACCCTGCTGCGCACGATGGACTCGGCGTTGCGTACAGTAAAACCGGGCAGCGAGAGAAAGCCATAGAAACGCTCGGGCAGGCGGTTCGGTTTTATCTCGTTCGAGGAGAACGCGAACAGGCCAGACCAGCCTATGAGCTCCAAAAGAAACTGTTAGCGGAAAAAAATTCGGGAAAGAAGTAAGATATCGGGCAATCGCCTTCACCCCGATATATCCATCGCATCCAGCCTTGGAAAGAAGGTCCGGCATACGCGCGAGATCGTTTCGGCAGTCCGCTTCCGGCATTGCTGAAGTCGGATGAAAAAGGGCAGATGCTGCGGATGGGTTGCGATATGGGCCATCGCTTTGGAGAGTCGGATTTTTCCCTCCGCGGTTGTGACCCCTTTCATAGGTGGAATCGCCATATCAACCGAATCCAGAATAACGCGCAGGACTAAAAATGGCAGCGTGCGCTCTACAGCAAAGGCAGCGTGCACTCCGCTTTCCATCTCAACAGCAATACAATTCGTCTCTCGTCCCCGCTTTTCTTTTTCCTGTCGAGTCAAGAGGACACGGGGACTCGTGACTATTCCCCCTTCAATGGTTTCTACGCCTGCCCGCTGGGCGGCGTCCCGAGCGGCGCCGAGCAGACAGCTATCAACACCGAAAGTATCGAGCTGCCCCTCCGGCTTTTCGGTATCCATACGCAAAGCCGGAGCCAGAACGAGTTGGCCGGCGGTAAGCCCTGGGATTAACGCCCCCGCGCAACCGATAGAGAGCACAGCCGAAAGCGGCATGTCCGTAAATGCTTTGACCGTCTGACGAGCCCGGCGCGGACCTATCCCTCCGGTAACAATGAGCATGTCTCGACGTCCACTTGAGCCGCGCCAGACTCCCTCCCCTTCTCGCCTTACTTGACGCAACACCGAACGCACAGCTGCGCTTTCCCAGGCAAGCGCGGTAAAGACAACAATAGGCCGTGTCATGCTGACCCCTGTCCAAACGCGTTCCGTCACCTAACGCCAGTCAACGCGCTTTTTCCGTAAGTGGCGGAATGCCGAATCGAGAGTCATCGCTTCATACAGCATTGCGGCCAACGGCAGGCTGAAGCCCCAGACCCTGCGTAAATCAAAAAAACGAACGCCAGGGAGGTACACCGCGGTCATCAGTCCCCAGGCGATTCCTCCTTCGAGCATCAAAAGGAGAGCCAGCCGCGCCGAAACCTCGACATCAACAACTGATGGAAGGCCGAAAAACACGAGGCCGCAAAGAAAAAAGAGAGGCGGGAGACCAAACGCAACGGCTAGGCCGACAACAGTGCCAATGAGCCGGAGCCAGGAATACTTGAGCTCGGTAAAGGCAGTCCGTCGGACCATACTCCAAATACTGTCTACCGTATCGTAGATACGCAGGCTTTTGACGTCAGTCCGACTCAGGCAGAGCCGAATCGTCAGTCCCACCCCCTTCACTAACTGGCCAAGAGTGACATCGTCTATAAGTTGGTCTCGCAAAGCCTGAAATCCACCGATGCGGATGAGGGCCTGCGAGGAGAGCAGGACACATCCGCCAGCAGATGCGGCAGTTTTTTTTCGGGGATCGTTTACCCAACGCAAGGGATATAACAGGATAAAAAAGAAGACAAACGGCGGGATGAGTAGGCGCTCGGCAAAGGACGCACAGCGCAGCCGTGCCATCCGGCTATTGAGCGCGAGTTGCTCAGCTTCACTTTCCGTCACTAAACATCGGAGAGAACCGGGGGCGTGCCAGATGTCGGCATCGGTCAGCAGGAGATAGTCGGGAAGTCCCTCATTCGAGTCCTGTTCAAAGCCACACGCTACGGCTCCTTGTTGGAGCGCCCATACCTTGCCAACCCAGCCTGATGGGAGTGTTGCCCCTGAAACAACACGCAGACGGTCCCTGGTCTTGCATTGCTCAGCGATTGCAGCAGCAGCGCTCGCAGTCTGGTCTTGAGAGCGATCATCAATGACGCTCACTGAAAACGGCCCTGGATAGTCTTGATGCAGGAGTGAGGGCAACGTATCGAGCAATATCGCTGCTTCGTTTCTGGCCGGGATCAAGACCTGAACGGAGGGCCATTGATACGGTTCAGGAGATAAAACACCATCCTCTCCAACAGGACGAAAATCCCACGGACGTGCCGGATGCAGCGCTATGCCAACCCAAATGAGCAGAGCAAGCGCCCCGAGTACGAGACAAATTGCCACACCTTTCTCCTAGAGGGATGGTGTCGTCCCCTCCCCTTTCACATAGCCGTGGGCGCGAAACCAGGTAATGGCCTTGCGGAAGGCTTCACGTACAGGAGTCTGCGGGAGGCTTAGTTCACGGATGGCCTTGGCCGGACTGAAGAACATTTTTTTCTTGCTCAGTCGGACTCCGACGGGAGGAGCAAAAGGTTCACGACCAGGAATAAGACGAGCGAGTGCCGCATCACTATAGGCAACCCCTAAGGCGAGCGTATACGGGACCTTAAAGCGAGGCGCTGGACGGCCGGTGAGCTCAGCGAGGAGTTGGAGGATCTGCCGGAGTGTCAGGTTCTCATTGCCGAGAATATATTTTTCTCCTATTTTTCCATGGGTCGCAGCCAAGAGATGGCCCTGCGCCACATCCTCAACGTCGACCACGTTTAGCCCAGTGTCCACATAGCCCGGCATATTCCCGTTCAGGAAATCCACAATCAGCTTACCGGTGGGAGTGGGCTTGATATCACCTCCACCAACAGGGGTACTCGGGTTCACGATCACGAGAGGCAGACCGTCTTGGACATATTGCAGTGCCACTTGTTCGGCCAGGAATTTGCTCCGTTTGTAATGCCCGATCATATCAGCGAGACTGACCGGAGTGTCTTCCGTGCCTTGACGACCGTCACCCGGAATGCCGAGCGTTGCGACGGAACTCGTGTACACGACTTTTTCCACCCCGACCTCGCGCGCCGCGCGTAAAACATTCTCCGTGCCGAGAACATTGCTGTCATACATGTCTTGCTTCCGACGGACCCATAATTTGTATAGCGCGGCAACATGATAGACTTGGTGACAGCCGCGGGTCGCCTGAAGGACGCTCTGATAATCCCGCACATCGCCGGTAACGATATCGACCGGGAGATCTTTCACCAAATCGGTATTTGCCGGCTGGCGCATGAGGACGCGGACGTGTGCACCGGCCTGGACGAGTGCACGGGCAACCGCTCCACCAACAAAACCAGACGCGCCAGTTACCAACACGGGCATAGCCTCCTCCCGTAAATTGCCTGCCCTCAGGTGTCAAGGGTATAGGTTCACCAGCTTGTGTCTGTTATGAGAAGAAAAGCTTTTTTGTGAGGAGGCAGGCTATGGCTGATATTCAGCAGGTTTCAGATTCCAGTTTTGACGGTGATGTGCTGAAGGCGGACGTCCCGGTTCTGATCGATTTCTGGGCTCCGTGGTGTGGCCCCTGTCGGGCTATTGCGCCGATTGTTGAAGAACTCGCCAGCGAATATGATGGTAAGCTCAAGATTGTCAAAATGAACGTTGACGACAACCCCCAGACACCGGCCCAATATGGGGTTCGGGGTATTCCGAATCTGATTTTGTTCAAGGGTGGCGAAGTCAAGCAACAAATTGTAGGGGCGGTTCCAAAGGCGCACCTCGTGAAAGCTATTGACGACGTTGTCTAAGGCAGTCGGCCGGTATTCAAAAGAACAGGCGTCTAGTGCTCACATTGAGCGCTAGGCCGACCGCCACCATCGTCGTGAGCAGGGAAGAGCCTCCGTAGCTCAAAAAGGGCAGGGGCACTCCGACGACCGGCAGCGCCCCGACATTCATCCCAGCATTGATCACGATCTGCCAGAATATGATCCCGGCGACCCCAACGGAGAGGAGCAAACCGAACCGTTCGCGCGCCCGGAGAGCAATGACGAGCAGCCGTGCCAACAGGATGCCGTATACGATTAACAAGCCAAGGGCCCCGACAAACCCCCACTCCTCAGCAAAGACCGCAAAGACAAAATCCGTATGCTTTTCAGGCAGAAAGTTGAGACGGTTCTGTGTCCCCAACAGGAACCCTTTGCCCCAGACCATTCCTGACCCAACCGTCACCTGTGATTGAATCATATGGTAGCCTGCACCCAGGGGGTCGACATCCGGGTATAAGAACGACAAGACTCTTTGCTGCTGGTAGGGTTTGAGATAAGCCCAGATGAAAGGCAGAATGCTCCCGCCGGCCAGGGCAAGAACGGATAAGGACTGCAAGCGCAGACCCGCCGTAAAAGTCAGGGTGAGAAAGAGAAGCCCCAGCGTGATGGTAGTCCCAAGATTTGGCTGCCAGAGGACGAGGACGGCTGGAGCGGCAAAAAATATGGCTGGAGCGAGAATATCTCTGATACCATACCCCCCCGGAGGTACGGTGCGGTGATACCAGCGGGCCAGCACGAGGAGCAGGCCAATTTTCATGAATTCAGCCGGCTGGAGAGAAAACATACCCACATAGATCCAGCGGCGGGCGCCTCCACTAAAGGAGCCAACAAGGGGTACGAGGACAAGCAGACCGAGCGCCGCCCCGTATAAGAGATAGGCCCACTGTTCGAGCCGGCGATAGTCAATAGCAAAGGCGAGACCCATCCCACAAAAGCCCACGGCAGCCCAGATGAGCTGTCGGATGAACTGCGGACTCGCCTGCGGTGACCCGTCATAGGTTGCGCTGTAGAGCCCAAGCAGGCCAAAACCCAGCAGCCCGACCGTCAGACAAAATAATATCCAGTCGAAATGCTCAACCAGACGTCTGTCGAACCCCATCATTTTCTCGATTCCGTTGCTCAACGATACGAAAATATGCTTCCAAAACCTGACGAACAACAGGGGCAGCAGCGGCTCCACCGCCCTTACCGGCGTGCTCAATCAGACAGGCAACCGCGATGTGCGGGTTCTGGGCCGGTGCAAAGGCGATAAACCAGGCGTGGTCGCGGTGGTGGCGGGGAACTTCCTCTTCTTCATCATGTATGCGGCTCACCACCTGCGAGGTCCCCGTTTTACCAGCGACTTCAACATGGGGAAGGAACGTTTTCTTTCCCGTCCCCCGCTCGCCGTGCACCACCTCTCGCATTCCATCTCGAACCACGCGGAGATGCTCTTCAGGGATGTGAATTCGCGTAATGACCTCCGGAGAATAGGTCTGAATAGATTCTCCATCAGCGCCGTTCACTTGTGTGACGAAGAAAGGCCGATAGACAACTCCCCCGTTTACAAGCGCCGCAGTCGCAACAGCCATCTGGAGAGGTGTTGTGAGTACATAGCTTTGCCCGATCACAACGGACAGCGTCTCACCCTTATACCATGGGGCGTCGAAACGACGCCGTTTCCATTCGACGTCGGGAATTATGCCTGGTGACGCGGCAAGGGAGAGGCCGAGATCTTGGCCTAGTCCGAACCGACGGGCAGCCTGAGCAATCTTCTGTATCCCGAGACGTTGTCCAACCTGGTAGAAATAGACATCACACGACTGGGCGAGCGCCTGTTTCAAATCCACCCGGCCATGCCCAGACCGCTTCCAACAGTGAAAGGTGCGTCCACCAAAAGGCAGGCCTCCCCGACAGTTGAACCGCGTCTCAGGCGTAATAATCCCTTCCTCCAGCGCCGCCAGTGCCATAAAGGGCTTAAAGGTCGAGCCTGGAGGATATTGGCCCCGGAGGGCCCGATTGGTAAGCGGGCGTAGGGGATCCTCTACGAGCGTCCGCCATTCGTTGGGCTTGATACTGATCGCAAAGAGATTCGGATCAAATGTGGGACGACTGGCCAAGGCCAGCACCTCTCCGGTCTCGACGGCAAGGACCACAACGGACCCCTCTGCCTCTCCTAGAGCCTGCTCGACCTGTTCTTGCAATTCAAGATCAAGCGTGAGGTGCAAATTGTATCCGGGCTGGGTCTTCACTCCGTCTAAAACACGTAATTTTCTTCCGGTTGCATCAACTTCAATCTGCTGTCCACCATTATATCCACGCAGTTCCTCTTCCCAGGCTTTCTCTAATCCGACCTTGCCAACAAGGTCACCCTGCCGATACCTCTTGTTTTCAGCGATCTCGGTCTGATTCACCTCACCGATATAGCCTACGAGGTGGGCCGCAAGATTTCCTGCAGGATAGAAGCGCTTGAGACTCGCCTCAACGGTGACACCGGGCAGGTCTAACTGGTGAGCTTCGATCGCAGCCAGCGTATCCCAAGAGATATCACGGGCTACAGAGATGCCTTCGTATGCGGGCCGACGTGGATTCCGGGGAGCCTTTCCTTCTAAAAAATCTGTGGCCTCAGGCAGATACGATGCGAGAGTATGGAGCGTTGTCAGACGATCTTGCACGTCTTCTGGGACCAGAATGACATCAAACGACGGGTGATTTCCTACGACGACCCGTCCGGTTCGATCAAGCATGAGGCCCCGTATAGACGGCAGCCGCTTCAGGCGGATACGATTCTTTTCCGACAGTATGCGGAAACGATCACCCTCCACGATCTGCAGCTGCCACAATCGAAAGCCCAGAGCACAAAAAATAAACAGGACGATGAGACTAATGACACCGATACGACGGTAGCACGCGGTCAGCGTTTCCTGAGACGCAAAGACCTCTGACTGCTCGTCCATTTATACTCTGGCGATGGCGCGCTCCCACCTTGCCAGGAGGACAAAGATGAGCGGGGTCAGGGAGAGCGCCAGGAGTAAATCCCACAGCACGTATTGTGTGAGAAAAGACCAAATAGGAGCGACTGCCCAGTGTACTTCGAGCAGTGCGAGAAAAGTGCCTGCCTTCAAGAGGACTGCGCCGGCGACGAGTCCGAGGACACAGAGAGGATTCTGAATCCACAGTCTTTGGGACAAGAGTTTTGTCACGGTAAAAACAAGACTCATGGCGAGAGTCCACATTCCCGCCGGAGCTCCTGAACAGCTATCTAGCATATACCCCAAGAAAAAAGCGCTTGCTGCCCCCGCCATGGCACCGTGGTAAATGCCAAGATAAACACAGAAGATGAGTAATAGATCAGGAACAAATGGGAAGTGAGAGAAAGCTGTTGTTTGTAAAAGAACCGCTCCGACTCCGCAGGCTCCAAGGAGTCCAAATGTCCGGAGCCTATTCGTTTCGGAAGGGCTCGGCTCCTGCTCGGACGACAGCTGGAGCAACCACCAAGACTTCTTCGATCTCTGCGAGTTCGGCACTCAGCGCAACCTCTATGTCTTGAAATATCTCGTCATCTCGTGTGGCAACTCGCGTCACGCGCCCAATCTGTTGCCCCTTCGGAAAGACCCCGTCAAGCCCAGAGGTAATGATTATATCCCCAACCACGACATCACTGCCCTGCTGAACATATTTCAATTGGCAGTTCCCAGCAATGGAGCCAGACACGATCCCAGAGACACGTGAACGCTGAACGAGGGCGTCGACTCCACTATTGGCAGAAGAGATCAGGAGAAGGTGGGCGGCATGTGGACTCACAGACACAATTTTTCCTATAACACCCGCTGGGGTGAGCACAGCCATCTCTTTCTGGATTCCGTGCCGTTTCCCCTTGTCTAACACAGCGGTGTGCGTCCAGGTCCCAGGATTTCGCCCAATCACGCGTGCGGCAATTGACGTATCTGAACTTTGCCTCCGTAAACCCAGCAGCAGTTCTAACCGCTGATTCGCCACCTCTAATTCGAATAACCGTTCCTGCGTCTGCTCAAGTGCTTCAAGCCGAGCGCGCAGCGCTTCATTGTTTTGCTGGACGGAGAGCAGGTCACGATACTGATCAAGGATTTTTCCCGTGCCCCGGACCACCATCGTCGCTCCGACTTGAAGGGGTTTCATCACTTCGAGAAACAGCACGCCAACAGGGTCGATGCGGTACGGGGACCGGGCGTTCACTGTGGCCAACAGTAACGCGACAAAAAGAAAGAAACCGCAAGATAAGAGCAGGCGGTATCTGTAGAGGATCTCAAGCATGTTTCACACTCAGGGCATTGCAACCTCTTTGAGAAAAGAGAGTTCTTCGAGCGCTTTTCCCGCTCCCATCACAACCGCAGTCAAAGGATCCTCAGCCTGGACCACCGGCAGCCCGGTTTCAGCATTTAGCATCACAGCAAGGTTACGCAGGAGGGCACCACCGCCTGCCACCACGATCCCGTTCTCAACGATGTCCGAAGCCAGTTCAGGCGGCGTTCGTTCCAGCGCGACTTGGACCGCCTCGACAATCTGATTAAGAGTTTCAATCAAGGGCTCACGCACCTCTTCAGCGGAGAGCTCTACCGTCTTTGGGATCCCCGTCACCAAGTCGCGGCCTTTAATTTCCATCGTGAGCTCTTCTTCTACGGGATAGGCTGAGCCTATCGTAATTTTTATCAATTCGGCCGTTCGTTCACCTATTAAAAGATTATATTTTCGTTTGACATACTGAATAATCGCCTCATCCATTTTATCGCCGCCAGCCCGCACCGAACACGAGAACACAATGCCCGCAAGCGAGATCACCGCCACTTCCGTCGTCCCACCACCGATGTCAACAATCATGTTGCCGACGGGCTCGGTAACCGGGAGTCCGGCTCCGATAGCAGCCGCCATGGGCTCCTCCATCAGATAGACCTCGCGTGCTCCTGCAGACTCAGCAGACTCCTTGACAGCTCGCTTTTCTACCGCCGTACTCCCATTGGGTATACAAATAACAATACGTGGCCGCATCAGGGCACGGCGGCTGTGGACCTTGCGAATAAAATAGCGCAGCATCGCCTCGGTTGTCTCGAAATCCGCAATCACCCCGTCCCGGAGTGGTCGGATAGCGACAATATTTCCAGGCGTTCTGCCGAGCATCCGCTTTGCTTCGATGCCAACCGCAAGAACGCGGCGGGCTCCCCGAGTCGCCTCCTGTTGTACAGCAACAACGGAAGACTCATTGCACATTATCCCATGACCCTTTACATAGATCAGGGTATTCGCCGTGCCCAGGTCAACTGCCATGTCAACCGACAGCGCTCCCCACAGCGCGTTAAGAACCATGTTTTATTTCCTTCGTTCTTCAAGCGGAGCCTAATAGAACAAGGTTTCTAGCAGAATTTTGATATTAGGACAAGTCCTTGTAATACAGTTGCTTTTTCTTCAACTATCCACTATGGCATGATGAAACAGGAGGTCAACCTATATGCTTGACTTTATGCGTCAACGGGCCCGGTCAGTTTGGACCAAAGCACTCTTTTTGATTATTGCGCTTGTCTTCGTGTTCTTTGGTGTTGGGAGCTTTGGAGACGACGCACAGGTGCAAATCATCGTAACGGTCGATGATGAGCCTATCACCCTTCAGGAATTCCAGCGCGCCTATCGGAACGTCGAGGCCAATTACCGGGAAATCTATAAAGAACGTTTTACTCCAGAGCTCGCCCAGCAGATGAATCTGCGACAACAGACGCTTGACCAGCTCGTTGATACGAAGTTGCTGGCCAAAGAAGCGCGCCGGATTGGTTTCAGAGCCTCAGATGAAGACGTGCGACAAGAGATCGCCACCTCCCCCACCTTTCACAGCTACGGCTCTTTCAGCCCCGACCGCTACCGTCGGCTCTTACGGTATTTACGGATGACCCCTCAGGAGTTTGAGGAGCAGCAACGGAACCGGCTCGTTATCGAGCGATTCCAAAAATTCATTGACGGATCAATCCGCGCGACAGACTATGAGGTAGAGGAATTATTTCGTTTTGAACAAGAAAAAGTGAATCTGGCTTTCCTCAAAATCGCCTCGGCAGATCTGGTTGATACGGTCACAATCACTGAACAGCAGGTGCGCGAATTCTACACCAACAACACGGAATCTTTTCGGGTGCCGGAGCGTGTCCGACTGCATTATGTCTCGTATGCCCCGGAAAACTTTGAATCAGATGCCTCGGTCTCTGAAGACGAGGTGCTCGATTTTTACAACACGCATAAAGATGATCGCTTTACGGAAGAGAAGCAGGTCCAAGTCCGTCATATTCTCTTCTCTCTGGCCGACGGCGTCTCAGATGAAAGGAAAGCGGCCACGCGGAGCACGGCGCACAGGATTCTCGAACGAGCCCGTAAGGGAGAAGATTTTGCTGCCCTCGCCGAGGAATACTCACAGGATACGGGAACGGCAAGCAACGGCGGAGATCTCGGCTTTTTTGGGCGGGGCCGTATGGTCAAGCCGTTTGAAGAGGCCGCCTTCGGTATGGAGGTTGGACAAGTGAGCGACCTTGTCGAAACAACCTTCGGCTTTCATATCATCAAGGTTGAGGCAATCCAGCCCGAGCGTATCAAACCGCTTGAAGAAGTCGCCGATACGGTCACCGAAGAATTGCTGGAACGGAAAAGTCGAGCCATTGCAGAGCAACGGGCACGCGAGGATCGGAAGAACATTGCCGGTGGTACGACGCTCCTACAGTTTGCCGAATCCGTTGGACTAGAGGCAAAGGAAACCCCACTGGTCAATCAGAACGAGACGATTCCAGGCCTTGGCCGTCGGCCAAAACTCGTTGAAACAGCCTTTGGACAGTCACCAGGACAAATCAGCGATCCCGTTCAAGTTGATAACACCTGGTTCCTGGTATCGCTCACGGAACGGGTACCCTCTCGGATTCCAGCGTTTACGGCAGTGCAAGAAGAGGTTGAAGAACGCTACCGGAGTGAACAAGCCGAACGCTTAGCCCAGGAGAAAGCGGACAAACTCCTCACGAAACTCAAGGAGACAAAGGATCTGGCCAGTTTGGCAAAAGCAGAAGCGCTCACCGTAGAAGAGACTGGGGCGTTTGCGCGTCGGGGTGGCTATATTCCAAAGATCGGTGTTGTGCCGGATCTGAAAACCGAGGCATTTCGATTAACACCAGAAGCCCCTGTCGCCTCCAAGAGCTATACATGGGGGGGGAATACTTTTGTTGTGGTTCTTAAAGAATATATTCCGGCCGATCCGGAGCAACTCGAAGAGCAGCGTGATGACCTTCGTCAGTCGCTCCTCCAAAGGAAAAAAACGGCAGCCCATCAGGAGCTCACGAAATATTTAAAAGAGCGGGCAAACATTGAATATAATCAGCGCAATCTGTCAAGCGCGCTATAGCCGGGAATGGCACCGCCTGACCATAGGGAGAACAAGTATCATGTTGCAAGTAGGAGACACTGCGCCAGACTTTACGGTCAAGACACACGAAGGCAACGATCTGTCTTTATCGGCCTTACGGGGCAAAAAGATCCTTTTATGGTTTTATCCAAAAGCCGATACTCCTGGCTGAACGATTGAGGGTCGTGGGTTCTGCGACCAGATTGAAGACTTCAAATCGCAAAATGTTGAGGTTTTGGGAATCAGCTTTGATACGGTTGAAGAGAACGCCGCTTTTGCGAAAAAATTCAGCTTTCCGTACGCGCTCCTGTGTGACACGACGCGGAGTATAGGTCTGGCGTATGGGGCGTGTCAGGATGCCCGCGCCGGCTTTGCCAATCGGATCAGTTACTTGATCGACGAGGAGGGCCAGGTGCAGCGCGTATACGCTTCCGTCAATCCCCGCGTTCACGCCGCTGAGGTGCTGGCCGATCTTGTTTCGTAGAAAGCCCTAGCGTGAGGCATCCTGCCCGTCCTCGCTCTGCACTCCCTGAAGAGCGGCCTCATATACGAGCTTGAGCGGGATATTTTTTTCTTGGGCGAGGCGTTTGCAGTCGTCATATTCCGGGGCGCAGTTGACCTGCCCGTTGGGCTGATGGGCAATTTTGACTCTGACCGGGCCGTATGTGGTTTGGACCTCTTTCTGCTCCCGCCGGAGGGCCAGACGATCCACCGGATAGGAACGGATGCCGAGGGTCGAAGTCTCGTTAAAAATGATGGCGGAAAGCTGGCCCTGCTCCTGAGGAGCGCATAAAACCCGGAGCAAAATCCCCGGTCGATTTTTCTTCATTTGCACCGCTGAGAAAAAGACATCCCGTGCCCCCGCAGCAAAGAGCCGCTCCATGACATATTCGTACCACTCCGGATTGAGATCATCGATATTCGTCTCCAGTACGAGCAGTTGTTCGTGTCGCACCGCAGAGACCGGGTGTCCGAGACAGACCCGGAGGACATTGGGCCGATCGGACAAAGTACGTGCTCCTGCGCCATAACCGACCTGCGTAATGGAAAACAAGGGAGGCCCCGGTTGGGCCACCGCAGCGAGGATAGCCGCTCCGGTCGGCGTGACCAGCTCGGACTGCCCGTCCTCGAATCGAACCGGCAGCCCTTTGACCAACTCCGCAGTCGCAGGACCGGGTACCGGCAGTATGCCGTGGCGGGAGGATACGAATCCACTCCCCATGGGAAGCGGGCCGGTAAACATGGCCTGTATCCCTAAGGCTTCAAAGCCGATAGCCGCCCCAACGATGTCGAGAATCGAATCAACCGCACCAACCTCATGAAAGTGAACGTCCGCAACCGAGGTATTATGAACGTGGGCCTCGGCTTCAGCCAGTCGGGTAAAAATGTTGAGCGCGGTTGTTTTTACGGGCTCACTCAACAGACTTGCCTCCAACATGTCGGCAATGGAGCGAAAGCTGCGTTCGTGCTGTTTTCCAGTGACTTCCACATCGAACTTGATCGCACGGATGCCACTGTGAATCCGCTCTGATTGACGCAGGGTGTAACCATCAAGCGGCAGCTTGGAGTATTCGGTTTTCAGCACATCGAGCGAGAGCCCCAGGTCAAGGAGCGCGCCGATGACCATATCACCGCTGATACCGGAAAAAGCGTCAAAGTAGGCGATCTTCATAATCTCACTCACAGTGTATCACGTCCGAACGTCAGTGGAACGGCACCGGCGTTTGCATTGGCCCGGCGGCAAGACTGTGGTAAAAAAAGAGAGATGGTACGAGTTGTTCTTTTGAGTTGGGTCTGTTTCAGTCTGGCGCTCAACGCGCCTATTCTGGCCCAGCCTTCACACTATGGCGATGCGGGGGACAACCTCGGGACGTGGAAATGGGGGTCAACAGCGCCGCGTCAAGCCGATGATTTTGAAGAAGAGGATGACTACTACGGGACAACCTGGGAACAGATGTACGAAGACCGTCTGTATGAGCAGGAACTCGAAAAAGAAGACGAGCCGGATTCCCTGTCGCTGTTAAACGCTCCGGTCAAGGTCTGGCGTTTCTTTTGGCCCAAAAAAGACAAAGACACGTTTGAGTAATACACAAAACACCGCCGGGCGCTATTCGCTCCCCCCCTTCCCTTCCCCTGTTCGTCTTGCAATTTTCTCCACAGCCACCAGATACAAGGTCAACTTTGTCCGCTCCAGGGTAAAGCGGATATGATCGCCGGGCTTGAGGTTATGGAGCAGCCTGGGCTTATTGACTTCAAAGCTCATGGTCATGGCATCCATAAAGCCGGGAATGTCTTCGTGCGCAACGACGACACGTCGGTCCGGGACCACAACCTTTTCGACAACCCCTTCGCCCGTCAGAGTTTCGGGTGCAGGCGCAGGGCCGCAGCCGGCACTCACCACCAAGAGCACCCACAAAACAAGGTTGAATATCTTCACGGCGACGAACAGGCCGGCGTTTTACTGCATGGGAGAAAAGGCGGTCGGGCTCAGAATTTTGTTGCTCTGGCTGAGGATCACCCCACGCAGTCGTTTGGCCACTTCGGCCCGGCGCGGGTCCTTGGCCCAGCGTGCCCATTTTTCCTGGCGTTCGTTCAGGTCATTATAGGCCCAGAGGTGGACGACTTCGTTCAGTTGGCCAATCTCGCTATACCAGAATCCCGCCGGCTTGATCCCGTGTTCAGCCACGCCGGGCAGGATCATTGTTTCTGCCACTTCGAGATATTCGGCCAGACCGCCAAAGGCGAGTTGGTAGGTGCGCAGTTCATAAATCATACGGTCTCCTCCATAAAGGGTACGCTCTTCCATCTATCCCACCCGAGTCAGAAGTCAAGTTTGCATATCACTTGGTTGAACGGGACAGCATCCGTTCATCCTGAGCGTAGCCCTGGAAGGGCGAAGTCGAAGGACGCCCGGGGACCCAAGTCACGATCTTGCAGCACACGTTTAATAAGGGGGACAGCAATCCCCCTGCGCTACCGCGCTTCCCCCTTATTAAGGGGGACTGAGGGGGGTTTCCCCTGCGGGACAACCATTTTTAGAGTAAGACACCACTTATCGCTTGACTCTTCCGCCCCTCTTCCGTTACAGCTCACACACAGCGAACGAGCAGAAAAGGAGGCAGCCCATGGCTCTGGATCCCCGGAAAACGGTGTTGATCGTCATAGACGTGCAGAATGACTACTTTGATGGTCCCTGGCCCATCCCGGATGGGAACGCGGCCCTGGACAACATCCAAGCCGCGATTGAAGCCAGCCAACAAAGCGGCGCAAAGGTCATCTATGTGCAGCACGAAGTCCTGAATCCCGAGCGGGGGATTTTCATTCGCGGCACCAACGGCTTTGAACTCCACCCGCGCCTCACACCCCGATCCGAAGACCACCGTATCGTCAAGCATTATCCCGGCTCATTTTCTAAAACCGACCTGGAAGAGACCCTCCGAAAAGACGGTATCGAGACCTTGGTCATCTCAGGTTATATGACGCATATGTGCTGCGACACGACCGCGCGCGAGGGGTTTCAGCGCGATTTTCGCATCCTGTTTCTGAACGACGCAACCGCGACGCGCGACGGTGCGCATCCGACGCTGGGCAAGATAGCGCATGGTGAATTACACCGCTCCACCCTGATTACCCAAGCGTCGATGTTCGCCGAGGTTCTGCCCACCCAGGAACTGGTTGAACGTTTGAGTTCCTAGGGGCAGCGTAGAAGAGAACAGCCATGTAGGGAGTTGGCTGGTTAGTGGTCCATTTCTGGCTTGTATGTCGGACTTGATAGTATTAGGCGTCCTTCCCCAGCAAGCCGAGCTTTGAACGCCCGCCCTCTTTCTGTGTTGGGTTTCTGGAACTCAGCAACCGTACGAAATTGCGGCGAGATCTGACGACCACACTCCAGGTATAAAGGATAAGTTTCGTTAATAAGTTCTTCTCGGTCTTGGTCTGTGATGGAGTATTTGGAGAGAATCAGCAGATCAAGATCGGAGTTCATAGGCCAGTGCTTTCCCCACATGTCGCCCCGGGCGAATGAGCCGAAGAGCCACACTGCGATAAGATTCTCTGCGAGCTGTCGTGTTAGCGTTTCGAGGTATTTTTGGACGCAAGCCCGTTCAGTCTCGTTCAAGTGAATCAGCGGATCAATTGGGGCAGTTTCCATAAGTGCTGCTTCTACCTATCCTTCAAGACTGGCGGTATCCGTCTAAGAAGGTCAAGAATCTCCTGGCAGGTTTCCTGAGGGGCTTTACTTTCAGTGTAGACGACTACTTTAGCCAACCGATAGAACGTATCGTCCACAATGTACAACTCATTCAAATCCTGGTCGTTTATCGATAGGCCTTGCCGAGTTTTCAGCAGCGCAACCGACTCATGCAGGTCCGGGGTGGGGATAACTAAGATCACACGGTTATACGGACGTAAGGCGGCGGCGATTCGTGCCTGCTTGTCTGGATCGGGGACGATGGGATGGCCTCCACCCAACTCAAGGACGCCCTCAGGATGACTGGCAAGGAATTGCACAACGGCTTCATCGAAGAAAGAGCGGCGATAGGTATAGTACTTCAGTAGTCCTTGTGTTGAAAGAAGGTCTTCGGCGATAACCGGATCGTATCCTACAGGTTGTGTATATATTTGCTCGTATTCATCAAGTGAAGTAAATGAGCATGATAAGGAAGCGGCCAGTAGTTTGCCCAAGGTAGTTTTACCCGCACGGATTGGTCCTATTAAGATAATCTGGTTTGGTGTCGTCACTCCGTGTGTCATACCAGAGTTCTTCAGTACAACCCAAACGAGAATTCTGGAGAGCAAGAATTTCAACCCTAGGGTCAGGACTCATAAAGGGGGTATTCTTGGTCAGCCGAGTGTGATTGTGTCCTCTCCATTTGGAGGGGGAGAGCGATGGCCAAGCATTTCTGGCTTTCTGCCGCGCAATTCGCGCGGCTCCAGCCGCTGTTGCCGACCAAGGTGCGGGGGGTGCCGCGGGTGGATGATCGGCGGGTCATCTCAGGGATTATCCATGTGTTACAGAGCGGCTTTCGGTGGCGCGATGCGCCGCCCGTCTATGGCCCGTCCAAGACGTTGTACAATCGGTTCGTACGCTGGGCACGCAAAGGCGTCTGGGACGGCGTGTTCGCGCGGCTGTCCGAGGCAGGAGGGCCGCCGGTAGCGCTGATGCTGGATTCGACTCCCGTCAAGGCGCATCGGTCAGCGGCGGGGGGAAAAGGGGGGCGCAGCAGCAGGCGATCGGACGGGCGCGGGGCGGGCGCACGACTAAAATCCATGCCGCGGTCGATGAGTACGGCCGCCCGCGGCGGCTGATCGTCCGCCCGGGCCATCGCGGGGACGCCCCGGTCGGGGCCGAACTGGTGGCCGATATGACCCCTGAGCGCTGTCTGGCCGATACCGCCTATGATAGTGATGCGTTGCGCGCCTTGCTGTGGCGGCGCGGCTGTCAGCCGGTCATCCCCAACAACCCGACTCGCAAACGCAAACATCCCTTCGACACAGTCGCTTATCGGGCCCGGAATGTCATCGAGCACACCTTCTGTCGACTCAAGGACTGGCGCCGCATCGCCACCCGCTATGACAAACTCGCCCACAACTACCTTGCCTCTGTCGCCCTTGCTGCTATCGTCCTCTATTGGTTATGAGTCCTGACCCTAGAGCATTCTGTGAATAGATTGAATCGGGGGGGGCTGTTTCAGCCAGCGTAGAGGTGTGGCAGGATCCTGGGAGCGGGAGGCAGGAGGGGAGCAGCAAATGGCCCGAGCGTATTCTCAAGATTTGCGGGACCGAGTGATTGATGCCGTCCAGCGCGAGGGGATGAGTCGGCGGGCAGCGGCGCGGCGGTTTGGAGTCAGTAGCGCGTCAGCGATCAAGTGGCTCCAGCGCTTGTACGGGACCGGGGAGCGAGGGAGTGCGGGCACCGGGGGGCATCGGCCCTCGAAGGTGCAACCGGAGCGCGCGTGGCTATTGGCGGTGATCGCGGCGCAGCCGGACATCACGCTGAGCGCGTTGGCGGCCCGATTGTTGGGAGAGCGAGGGGTGAAGGCAGATACCGGGATGCTGTCCCGGTTCTTCAAAGGGGCCGGGATCAGCTTCAAAAAAAAGTCTCTCGGCCTCCGAGCAGGAGCGCCCTGACATCGTGCGGCGGCGGGCACGTTGGCAGCGCTCCCAAGGCCAGCTTGATCCCCACCGGCTAGTGTTCATTGATGAGACGTGGGCCAAGACCAATATGACCCGCAGCCACGGGCGCTGTCCGCGTGGCAAGCGGTTGGCCGCCACGCGCCCCTATGGGCATTGGCAAACCCTGACCTTCGTGGCTGCCCTCCGGTGCGACCGCCTGACCGCCCCCTGTGTTTTCGATGGCCCGATCAACGGCCCCCGCTTCCTCGCCTATGTGGAACAATGCCTTCTCCCCACTCTGACGGGCGGCGATATTGTCATCCTGGACAATCTCAGCAGCCACAAGAGTGCCGCCGTGCGGACAGCCATCGAGCGAGCGGGCGCCACGTTGCGCTTCCTGCCCCCCTATTCGCCCGATCTCAACCCGATTGAACAGGTCTTCGCTAAGCTCAAAGCCTTACTGCGCCAAGCGGCGGAACGCACGGTCGAGGCGACGTGGCGCCGGGTCGGCACCCTCCTCAATCGCTTCGGACCTGAGGAATGTAGCCATTACTTCACCCACGCTGGCTATGCGTCAACCTAAAAACAGAATGCTCTAGCTCGCTGGGGCGCTATTACTCTATCGGAAATACGGGACGATGTGCTCGCCCAGCAGTTCCACTACGCGGTAGGCATGAGCGGCTGCCATGCCTGGCCACCAGATGCGGAAAATAAAATGGTCAATCCCGAGCTGGTGATGATGGGCTTCGATTTGTTCAGCGACCTCTTCAATGCTGCCCAGAATAAAACGATCTCTGGCCAGTTCCTCAAATGAGACGCGAAACGATTCCTCGCCAGGTAATTCCTTGTCCTGTCCCCAGTCGGCATAGGCTTGATATTTTTTCTCCAAATACGGCTGAGCAATGGCCAGCGATTCATCACGCGTTTTGGCGACGTGCATTTCTTTGATGATGGGGACCTCCAGCGCGTCGGTATGACCAGAGGCGGCTAAAGTGGCTTTATACAGCGCCATCTGTCGTTGCAACGTGTGGGTGGTGGCGTGGGGATTTACCAACCACGAACACCCCAGCCGGCCGGCACGCTCAATGGCGCTATCGTTGTTCGCAGCAATCCAGATAGGCGGATGCGGTTGCTGGACGGGCCGAATCGTACTCGTCGCGTTTTCCAGACTGAAATGGCTACCCCGGAAGGACACATTCTCTTCTGTCCACAGGCGACGGATGAGTTTCAGGGACTCCTCGAAGCGAGGAATACGGTCACGGCGGCGCGTATTAAATCCCTGGTACTCAATATCTCGATAGCCGAGCCCAACGCCAAATACGGCGCGTCCTTCGCTGATGACATCAAGCGACGCCACATCTTCAGCCAGACCCACCGGGCTATACAATGGGAGCAGAATTACCGACAGCACGAGTGACATCGAACCACTCTCGGCCGCCAGCCGTGACAGCAGCGGCAGGCTCTGGATATTCTGATACGGAGGGGCAAGGAAATGCTGACCGCAGGCAATCGAGTCGAGGCCGGCATCCCGCGCAAGGCGGGTCAGCTCAACCGTTTCCCTGAAGCGTTTAACGGGCGAATCCGTTCGGGGATGCTGGGGCATGGCCATGATGCCAAATTTGATCATGCAGCTTCTCCTGGAGAAAAAGGGCGGTTACAATGGACCGCCCCTTCCCTGTCCCGGTGACAATCCGTTCTGCCTAGAGCACTTCTTTGGCCAGAGATTCCAATTCTGCGAGGACGGCCTCCTCGCCTTCCTCACTCTGTGTCAGCCATATGGTGACATGATCCACACCAGCGGATTGCAGCTCACTGATTTCCTCTTTGGTACGGAATTTGCCGGGCCAGCCAAAGGCCAGGACAGAGATTTCTTTGGGGTCGCGGCCTGCCTGTTCGGCCATCTCGTTGAGGCGCTGGCGCCCGGCTTGAATATCTTCCACAGGGGAAAGAACGGGCATCCAGCCGTCTCCCCATTCGACCACCCGCTTAAAGACATATTTTGACGAGCCGCCCATGTACACTGGCGGGTGAGGTTTTCGGGCAGGTTTCGGGAATGAGCGGACGGCAGGGAAATCGTAGTACTTGCCGTGATATTCGGCCTCGTCCTGCGTCCAGAGTTCCTTCATGGCCAGGATGGCATCCTTGGTTTGTCCCCAACGGTGATCAAAGTCACCCCCCATGATCTCCGTCTCCTCTCTCAGCCAGCCGGCCCCAATACCAAAGATGAAACGGCCTCCTGAGAAGTGATCCAGGGTCGCGACTTCTTTGGCCAATTCAAGCGGATTACGCTCCGGGATCAAACAGATTCCCGTGCCGAGTTCAATCGTCTTGGTCACGGCCGAGGCACGAGCCAAGGATACAAACGGATCGGTGATGCGGCCATATTCGTCTGGAATGATGCCGTCTTCCGAGGCTGGATAGGGCGAACTGGTTTTAATCGGAATAATCGCATGTTCCGGCACCCAATAGGAGGCAAAACCCAATTCCTCCGCCCGCTTGGCAATGACAGCCGGATCAACGGATTTATCAATACAGAACTCGAAAACTCCAATTTTCATATATTCCTCCTTCTCGTCTGTCTGAATACAGCGCTCCTGACTCTACCACGAGCCTCCCGGCACGCCTAGCAGTGAGAGTGTTCCTTCGATAGTATCCATGCCATCTTCATGATTTCAGGCGACAGCGAGCTGTCGTACCAGAGGGAGGATTGACATCTATGCGGATGATTTTAGTCGGGCCACCGGGGGCGGGCAAAGGGACGCAGGCCGTTCATCTCGTCGAACGGTTCAAGATTTCTCATATCTCAACCGGTGATATGCTACGCGCAGCGGTGAGTGAAGGGACCGAGTTAGGCAAACAGGCGGACAGCTATATGAAGGCCGGTGGCTTGGTGCCGGATGACCTCGTCATCGCGATGGTGATAGAGCGGATTGGAAAACCGGACTGCACAAAAGGGTTTATGTTAGATGGCTTTCCACGCACCCGGCCCCAGGCTGAGGCCCTGGATGTCGAACTGCAGAAGGCCGGGGTTGCCCTAGATGTTGTGCTGCAAATTGAAGTCCCGGACGATTTGATTGTCGCACGCATTACCGGCCGACGCCTGGACCCCGATACGGGAGATATTTACCACATAAAATTCAAACCGCCGCCGAAAGATATTGCCGGTCAGGTGATTCAGCGCAAGGATGACACTGAAGAGGCCTGCCGGGCCAGGCTCGAAAAATACCACTCGGAAACGGCACCGATTATCCCTTTTTATGCGGCCCAAGGAACGCTGAAGCGGGTGGATGGTAACGCCGCCCCGGACGAGGTCAGCCGGCGTATTGAGCAAGTGTTGGGGTAGTGGCTTGAACACAGACTAACGTAGGGGCAATTCATGAATTGCCCCTACCCGCCTGACCGATATTGGCACTGCGCTTTTACGGCAGCGCAAAGACCGCAACAGCGCTCCCCGGTGTGGTGTGGGGATATTTTCCTACGATGTCCACGACCAAGCCCCCGGCGCCACTGGGAACGGCAACGTATTGTTTGCCTCCAACCTTGTAGGAGATCGGTTGTCCTCGAACCGCTGACCCGGTCTGAAACTTCCACAAGACTTCGCCCGTTGCGTCATCCAAGGCCAGTGCAAATCCCTTTTGGTTGCCCGTAAAGACGAGTCCGCCGGCTGTGGCGAGCGCACCCCCCACCATCGGCCACTCGTCCTTATAGCGCCACTTTACCTCACCGCTGGTCGGGTCTATGGCCGTGACGTGGCCGTAGGCCGTGCCGAGGTCGCCCTGCGTTTGTCCAGGCCCGCCGCCCCAGAATGGGATGCCTTTGATGAAAATAGACCTGGCCTTTTCCATTTTACCGCAACTCTCGATCGTCGGGACAAAGATAAGGTTGGCCAGCGGACTGTAGGCCGCGGCGTACGAGCCATTTTGTCCCCCCACATTTCCAGGACAGATGAGTTCAGGATTGCCCCCCTCCATGGGAACATACTGAGGGTCAACGATCGGACGACCATTTTCGTCCAGCCCTTTCGCCCAGTTGAGTTGCTCAACATACTGCGAGCCATGCAGAAACTTCCCATCCCCGCGATTCAGGACATACATATACCCATTCCGATTGGGCTGGGCTAAGGCTTTCACCGACTCCCCACTACGCGTGACGTCGAGCAGAAACATGCCCGTGTTGCCATCATAGTCCCAGACGTCGTGTGGGGTAAATTGGAAGTACCATTTGATCTCGCCACTGTCTGGGTCAAGGGCTAACGCCGAGTTCGTGTAGAGATTATCGCCCTCACGTCCATCTCCGTTCCAGTCGGGGGCCGGGTTGCCCGTTGCCCAGTACACCAGGTCAAGGTCCGCATCATACGAGCCCGTCACCCAGGCCGGACCACCGCCCTGTTTATACGAATCACCGGCCCAGGTCTCGACACCGGGCTCGCCTGCGTCAGGCACGGTATAACGACGCCACTTACGCGCCCCGGTCTCAAGATCATAGGCATCGATATAGCCGCGAATACCGTATTCACCGCCCGCAATACCAACGATGACGTTATCTCGAACAATCAGGGGTGCCAGGGTAAAGCTGAAGCCACCCGCATAGTCGTCGGCTTTGGTATTCCACACGACAGTCCCGGTTTTTCTGTCGAGCGCGACAACACGCGCATCCAGGGTAGCCATAATGACCTTGTCCCCAGCCAAGGCTACACCCCGATTTCCAGGCCCGCAGCAAATTCGCATATCGTCCGGCAATTCGTGATCGTATTTCCAGAGCGGCTTGCCCGTTGCCGCGTCTAAGGCAAACAGCTTGTTGTAGGCCGCAGTAAGATACATGACGCCATCAGCCACCACGGGCGAGGCTTGCATTTGTGCCGGCACACCGGTTTGAAAAATCCAGGTGGCCTGGAGTTGTTTGACGTTCTGGCGGTCGATATCCGTCAGCGGGCTAAATCGCCAGCCGGCGTAATTCCCGCCGTACATCAACCAGTCATCGGCCGGCTCCTGGAGCAGGCGCTCCTGTGTAACCGGCTGAAGTGCGGCGTCGTTCTTGGCATGAGAGTCAGCGTACAGTGCGGTTGGAGATAGCAGCATGAGCGTGACTGCTATCTGTAAAAATCTCCACAACCAGAAACCTCGCATGGATAATGCCTCCTCAGAGAGAATTGACGATAAAAAATGTGGTCGAACCCTACTGATTTTTAGACTGGAGGTCAAGGCAAAGAGCGCATATGACGTCTCAAACCCCTAGGGGAAAAGGCGTAATTTTCTCCCCACGAAGAGCACCCCGACGATACCGAATAGAACGCCCGCCCCGTGCGTCCAGCCGTTCCAGGCGAGTGTATACGGGTCCTGCAGACGCGGTCCGGTTACGCCGGGAATGCTGGGGAGGTCCCCATCTCCAGCACCAGCCTTGAGCTGCGCCTTCATGCCCTTTTCCATGTGCTGAGGAACATCACAGTGGACGAGATAAGTCTTGTCTCCGGGCGGGAGGATAAAAGTGCTTGTCCGTTGCCCTTTGCCCGCTACCTCAAGGGTAAACATACCCTGAGGATAGATGTAGCGCGGCAGGCCGTGCAGCATCCACTGGTGACGAACGCTGTCCGTATTAATGAGCGTCACTGTGAGTTTCGTACACGGCTCAAAACTCCATTCGCTTCGATCATACGCGAACATCGTCCCCGGCTGGGCAAATTCTTTGCCGGCACGAACAGTGATCTCGTGTTCACCTGAGAGACGTGGACAGCCCCGAGGGAGTTGGTCCGCATTTTCATTCATCACCATCCCCGCAGTGTCGAGATGCATGCCATGATGCGCATGATGCTGGTGAGGCTCGTGCTCTTGCGTCGAGCCCATCTCGCTGGAAAACAAGACAGACAAGGTGCATACAACCAGTGTAGAGACAGCCTTCTGGAGTGGTCTTCCCCGGCACGCCACAGTCCCCTGCTGACTCTTTTTCCTCAGAAGAAATCCCATTGAAGATGCCTCTTAGCGGACTCGAGCCCAGCGCTTGCTCAAGGCGAAGGCCGCACCGATGAGGAGACCGATACCTATCCCAAGTATGAGGGCATAACTCAAGGGCAGGGAGCGAGTGCTCGTCTCTCCAAGCAGACCGAAGTCCTTCAGTCCGGCCCAGATGGGAAGCTTTTTTTGATAATACTCCTTGGTGAAAAACGGCGCCCAGTCCATCCCCTGCGTTTTCGGCTGACCGGATGTGTCCAAATAGTCCTGGTAGACAATGGCGCTGATATTGCCACCAGGGTTGATCCCATCGGTGGTGATCGCTTTTTCCTTGTGGTCGTGGAGCAGCCAGACGCCTGGCCCATAATTATGCCGGCCGTCATCAGTAGTGTTGAGAAGAAGGTCCACCCGTTGGGCCGGGCTGATCCAGACCACATCCCGGGTGATTTGCGCGGCTGGATTATGTTCGACGCCATCATAATGCGTCAGCCTGACTTTATGCCCATGCGTATGGAGAGAAATGCCTTCTGCTCCGCCGTTGAGCACACGCAGTTTGACACGTTCATTCGGAGCAACAACAATCAGCGACTCACGGGTCGTGTAGGGAAAGGAGCGACCGTTGAGCAGGAAATAGTCGGGGTCTTGATCTGTAATATCATAGCGGCGATTGGTCGCCTCGGCGATCAACCGGGGATCACCCGCGGTCTGAATAATATTATTCAACGCCGGGTCAATGTCCTGGTAGTGCAGATCGAATTCCCGGTCATAGGATTCTCTGACTGCTGCAGAGACGGAGCGCACCCGGCCGGCCCCAATGTTGAGCGTTTGGAGCCAGTTATTTGGCCGGTTGTCTTCAACCACAAACATACCCTGGAGCCCCATCAGAATGTGGACATGCGGTTGGACGTGGCAGTGATAAAACATCGTCCCCGTTTGACGCGGAGTCATTTCATAGGTGCGGCTCTCCCCCGGTGAGACTGGCATTTCACTCGCAATCGGCACGCCATCATTGCCCTCGCCCGTGGCGTCAACAAAGGGATGGTCAACCCCGTGGAAATGTATGGTGTGCGGCAGATAGTGCGTATTCTCCAAAGTCACCCGGAGCGTATCACCCTGCTCTATGCGAATCACCGGAGACGGGGCTCGCAAGGTCGGATGCGCCCACTCGCTCTCAAAATTTTCAGTTGCCATGCCGCGCGATTTGGGCGCAAAGACCCACAGCCCTGGCTGGATACCCGGCGCAATGGCATAGGCGGGAAACGGTGCAGGATCATCCGGTGAATGCCCGTTCAGTTCTACGACTTCAAGCCGGACATGAATCTCATCCGGATCGCCATCCCCGTCTCTGTCGTTCTCTTTCACCACGGTATTGGGCGTCAGCCGGGTCTCCATAAGGGTGTGCAGACTAATATTATTCGTTCCTTTGACAAAGGCCGCAATTTCCGCCGGATTGTCCGGGTCACACACGGGTGAGGCTTCGATGGCAACACCTTCAAGCGTCTGGGACTCCCGCCAGTCTGCATGTCTGTCCAGACAGAACGGCTCCACACTGACAGGGCTTATTTGACGGCTGGGGGGTGGCTCCCGGTAAGACTCTTCACCAAGATATTGATACGCAAAGTCTTGTACTGGACGGGGGAGCCAGGCACGCGGCACGAGAAAGAGTGTACCGATAGCAAGCACACTAAGCAAAAGGAAGAAGAGCAGACCGCGGAGCCACATCGTTCAACATGTACTGTGAACAGGGCGTTCGGGAAAGGGGGGCTGTCCGGTTCCGCAGCTATCCCTTGAGCAGGGGCGAAACCTTTTTCACAGAAAACGGCGGCCAGCCGAGTTTACCACCGACAACATAATAACCCACGCCACAGCCAATAAGCAGGCCCGCGATCAAGACCAGCATGGTATTTGAGAGTGAAGCGACGCGAATGGGAAACCGCACTGCCCCATCAACCCCGTCAACTGTCATCAGGGCCGTATACTGTCCGGGCGTGTCGAAATCGACTTCAGCGTTCACCACACCGCTGGGATATACCCGCGCCGGAATGTCGAGTAACAGTCGCGGTTCAGCCGCATTGGTTTCCTCAATAATGCGAACCCCAGCCGATTTCTTACGCAATTCAGGATCAATCAGATCAAAAACGAGAATCGCACTCCCAGTCTGGGGAACGCTCCGACAGAATTCCTCGGTTGCGTACTCCTGTGGCTGGTAGGCAGAAAAATGGACTAGATAGACGCCTGCCCGCTCTATGCAGGGGTCCAAATCCATGGCAACACCCCCATGCCCCCAGGCTCCTATTGGGACGAGGAGCATCGCAACAAGGAGGAACAGTTTCACAGCGCTGTCCAGTTGTGCTCTCGGGCGGGACGTGAGCTCCCCGCTCTGGAGCTTATGGAAGATAGGTTGAACGAAACTGAGTCGGGACGACATTTGAACGGACCGTCACTAACTCATGGCCATCGTTCCCATTCTCAAAGCGCAAGACTGCGCCAATAAACTGCTGCGGTGCCTGCGTCGGGATGAGACGCTCTTCGCTGAAAATACTACTTGAAATAGTCAGGGTCAGCTCTTTATTTTCACCCGGAGCAATCGGCCCGTCCGGCTGGACTTCGAGGCGACCAACAAAATCACTCGGCCCAGCTTTGGCCTGTTCGGCTTCAGGTCCGTTCACGAAGGTCGCCATCGCCATAGTCAGTTGCTTGAGTTCGATGTCGCTCTCGATAACATTCGTCACCTGGACCTTCATCTCAAGCGTTTCACTCGCTTCGTCATACGTCGCCTCGCTGGCCCGAGCCTCGGCCATTTTCTCGCCGGAAGAAATGAATTCCGGTGTAAACCAGTCCGTTTGCTGAGGCCAGCGAACTGGCGCATTTGATGTGGCATACGTCCAACCGACCACCAGCATCACCAAGGTCACGCCCACGATAACATTCATCCACATATGGTCGCGGGGCGTGATGAGGCCAATATCGGGGGCATCATCGTTCACGGGAAGCTGGACAGTCACGGCGAGATTGGTCACCGTTCTTTTATTCGTCGTCCAGTACAGTATCCAAGCGACCCCCAGGACAAATCCGGCAAACGACCACCACCAGACAAACGCACCTCCATAGGTGCTGAGTTCAATCGTCTCACCAGACATCAGGGTGAGTGGGAAGGAGAACGGCTCGTCACTCGGATTGACGGTCACCCACTCGCCAGGTCCAATCAGTGTACCGGTCCCATAGACGGCGATACCGGGATGCACATGCCAGTCCCCAGGCTCTTTGCCAACAAGCTCCATTTCAAACTCGTAAATGCCCCCCTTTTGGGCAAAAAACGAGCCGATCGCAGCCGTTCCATTGACAAAACGCTCCCTAAGCACAAAGACCGGTCCTGGGACGACCGGCATGATGGAAGCAATTTCCGGCGTCTCCAGCGTATGCGGCCAAGTCTCGAGGATTTTGACCGAGCCCGTCACCTTGACCGGCTCTCCCACCTCGATTTCGGTCGGTGAAACACTCACGTTGAAGAAAGCCGTGGTCATGTTTTTCAAGAACGGTTCGTCAGCCGCCTCACCGTGGGCAGCGGCGTTCGGCGTCTTGGCGACGACAACGGCCAGGATGACGCACAGCGCGCCAACACTGCCAAGCACGAATCGCCTACCCATCGGCCACCCTCCTGGTTTCGGGCTGCTCGTCCGGGAGCTGGGGCTTGGTTTCTATGACACGCAATCGGGGCTTCCGTTTGATGCGAATAACCGGACCCGTTTCCGGTGACCCGCGTCCGTCCGTCTCCACACGTTTCGATGCCGGCCACAAAACCACCAGCCAGTAACACACAAAGGCTAAGATGCCTGCGGTAGTGACGGGCGGGGCTATTTCAGAGATATTCATGCCGTGCGCATACACGGGGGAAGGAAACAGAGACAGGCCGGCAAGAAGAGCCACGAGAACAGAGCAGACTCTTCCGTATCGGACGGACTGCTGAGGTTCGAAAGACATACCGCACCTCATATTTGTCTCACACAGTTTTCAGATAGCGCCGAATCGGCCACACTGCCAGATAGCGGCCAATAAACTGACCGATCCAGTAGCCAACAAAAGCCGCCGTTCCAGCAAAGGCCAGCGAAACGTATTGCGTCTCACCCAGGAAACTCCGCAACGCGCCGCGTTCAATCAGCCGGAGGTATTCCGGGGTTTGAGAGCGGATATAGGCAATGCCCTGAACATCAGCAACCGTCACCACATGATCCATAAAATGGGCCGGCTGGAGAAAGGCAGCTAAGGGGACGTAATTATAGGCCCACACCGCAATCGCCCACACGTGGGCGCCGATCAGCGAGGTGAGGATAAAACTCTTGGTTTTCATCAAGGTCCAGTCCATCAAGATCCCGGCGCAGACGACGGAGGCAGGCCACACGAAGTTCATAGGGTAGGTCGCTGCGAGGTCCCACTGGAAATATCGCCCAACCCAGGCCGCAAAAAACAAGCAACACGCGGTATAGGTCGCACCAGTCGGAAAGCGCCAGGCGGCCCACTGGATGTATTGCAGCGTCGAGGGAATAATGATCGTGGCAAAGGCCGTGACTACAGGCCACCACTGCGGATCTTTCCAATCTGTCCAGAAATCCCAGTCACCGGCAAACAACTGCTTGGTGATGTCGGCGGCACCGGCCACCACGAAAATGGCCGTGGTCCAGAAGACAAGATCCCACTTCCAGTCAATCCACTTATACTTCTTGTTGAGCAGTTCTTTGAGTTCGAGCCGCCGTTGCCGTTCCGCCGCTTCTGCGAGGTCGGTTACGGTTGTGGTTTCCGTCGCCATGCGCACTTCCTCTCTACACGAGGATTTTCGATCCGTTTATCGACCAAGCCCACACCGCCGTTATTAGTCGGCGGCGATCGGCGACTCAAGCGAGGCTTCCGGGTTGGCATCCTCTTCGGCCTTCTCAACCTCGAACATGCGCACCAGGGTTTCACCCCACACCGCAAACATGCCGGCGGCAAGCCAGCCATAAATCACAAACGGCCAGTGAAACGGAACGGAGAAAATCTCTTCAGAGATCCACAGGCTATGGCCCCACTCATTGGCGGCAACGGCCATGCATTCGAGCACGCAGGCACCGATCAGCAGAAAGAACGACCAGGGAAAGCCTTTGTCCTTCCCGTACAGCGCCGGGATATGAAAGCGGCCATAGATATAGGTCCCCACGGCCAATATGACCGACAGCGGGAAGAAGAAGTAGAACATCGGGATATGGGTCGGGGTGAATGCCGTGTCACGCACCATGGTTTGGTGCCACGATCCATCCCAGTTCGGCCAGAAGCTGGCCATCAGATAGATAGCCAGACTCGTCGCGCCAATGAGGCTCCACAAAATCGCAATCCGGCGCGTCTCTTCGGCGGGTGAGCATTCTTGTCCTTCAATGGCCCGGCCATTCCGTATGAGCCAGCCCAACCACACTCCGCTGAATATGCCTAAGACAATCAATTCACCCCAGAACAGCGTCCAGTAATACATCGTGAATTCAGCGCTTGCTGAGTTCAGTCCGGCAGTGAACATAAAGGCGTAGTTCCAGTACCAGAAAAAGACATTCGCCAGCATGATCAGCCCGCACCCCCAGAATAGGGGATGCCAGCCGACTGACCAATCAGTCGGGTTGGCCGGGTTGCCAGTTGTCATGGAACCATCGCCGGAACTTCTCGGTGCGTTTTGGACTGCTTGCGCTTGAGCCATACCTATCCCTCCTCGATAGTAATAACGCTGTGAGTGTACTCTCTCCGTCTTTATTTCACCAGCTCTTCTCTGCCCCGAACAGTGATCTTATAACGAATCACCGAGACCGCAAGCACGATCACCACTCCGAACACGATCAGCGCCGGTCCGACCAAAGCCTTATACCATGCCGCAACCTGAAAGGGAAATGAAAATTTGCGCGGTTCTGGTTCACCGCTGAGCCCAAGCAGGACACGCACCTCGTAGCGAAGTCCGGCCTGCACAAGGACCTCGGCGTTGGCCACGCCGCGTTCATATACTTGTACAGGCAGGGACAGGACCGTATTCGACTGCCCGGAGCCATCTGAAGCAAGGAGTTCAACGCCAATCGGCATTTCCCACAGATCGGGCGTCACGTCCACGACCAGGAAGGCAGTACCCACCCGTGGGATTTCTTCACAATACTCGGTGACCGGGTCAAATTGGGTCTGATAGAACGTAATATGCAAGAGCGAGGCACCGACCTCCCGGCGGCACGGGTCTCCCGGCCCTCTGTCCCGATGCGCCCAGGACGGCACGGGAAACGCCAGGCACAGCGCCACGACGACAGATAGAAGAAAAGGGATTCGGCGGGCGCGTCGCATCAGTCGATTCTTACGGAATTTTGGTTATTGACCAGCCGTACTGAGATAACAGGCTGAGGGAGCGGGGACAACTCCAGGGCGCGAGCCCTACTGAGTGAAGGTGCTATCGATATCAATGAAAAACGACAGGAGGGTCGTATTGAGCGGGGGCCACTGCCGATGGGTACCAGTTCCTTCGCAGTATAGAGTTTTGCCTTGCGCCGTGCATCCCGAGTAGGCCCCACAGCCGTTTTTATCTTTCTCAATCAAACCGGCCTGACACTTATGACACGCCGCTAGCCAGGCAGCCGTCTCGGCCCCGTAGCCGGGAAAAAGATGGTCGTTGGCACTGTGCATAATCAGAGCAGACAGCGTTTCGGGGCAGGAGAAGGTTTCGAGGTCGATCCGCCTGAACCCGGCGGCACTTGGCGCCACCGCAGCCGGGATGTGGCGGGTCTCGTCCAACAGGGCCAGAGCGAGGGCAACTGTTCCGCCGTCAGAATGGCCGGTCAGGTAGACCCGCCGCTCATCAACGCACCATTTTTTGGCAATAAGCCGCGGGATCGTCCCGAGTTCGGGAATGACTTCGAGCGAAAGACGGCGTGAGTCGGCATAGGCGACAACGAAGCCAGCCGCCGTTGCCTCAAAAGTCAGGGCTGTCAGGCGCTCGGAGCGAAAACGACTTGAGCCTGCCGGTGCATAGACCATGAGGAGGGGGTGGAGAATGCCTGGGTTGTAGTTGGCGGGCGTCCGAACCGTATATTTAATCCCGTGTTCAGTCTGCTCATCGTCGCTCATACCCCCCGGACCCCTCCGCTCACCGAGCGGACACGGCTCGGCACTAGGGGCATTGCTATACGTGTGTCGGCCTAGCTGCGGTGGCTCACCTGGCAATTCAAAACATCCGGGCCCCCAGAGAACGAGCGCAACGAGACAGAGCATCCGGCACTGGAGCCTGCTCATCGATATAGGGCGACAGCCGCGTCTCTCCGCTCGTCCCACTAGCCTTCTCCTGCTTGTCGCATCAACACGTCTCGGTTTATACTGCATCTGCTCTATCTGAGGGAACAGCACTTGGTAAGGAGGGATATATGCTCTCAGTTTTTTCAGCCCCAAGCCACTACGTACAGGGGAAGAACGCCACCGCAGCCCTAGGAACAGAAATGCAGCGCATCGGCTTGCAGGGACCTGCGTGTATTGTTGCCGGGAAAAGTGCCATTCGGCTGCTCTCGGAAGTCTGGCAGAAACATTTGAACGATGCCGACATCACCCATGTCGTCCACCAGTTCGGGGGAGAATGCTCCTATCCTGAAATCGAACGTATCAAAGAAACAGCACGGGAGAATAAGGCCCAGGTCATTATTGGAGCGGGCGGTGGCAAGGTCTTGGACGCGGCCCGGGCCGCGGCAGACGACCTCGATCTTCCCGTCGTCAACTGTCCAAGCATTGCCTCAAGCGACGCACCGTGCAGTGCGCTGTCGGTGATCTATACCCCCGAAGGAGTATTCCAGGAATACCGCTTTTATCGAAAAAACCCTGATTTGGTTGTCGTGGACACCTACGTCGTCGCCCAAGCTCCAGCCAGGCTGCTTGTGGCAGGCATGGGAGATGCGCTGGCTACGTGGTTCGAGGCCAAAACCTGCGTTGCCGGCCACGTCCAGAATATGCGTGGTGGAGCCTCAACGCGCAGCGCCGAAAGGCTGGCGGAGCTGTGCTACAATATCCTGGTTGAGGACGGCCAGGATGCCAAACGGGCCGTGGAACGGCATGTTGTCAATCCAGCCCTGGAGCGGCTGGTAGAAGCCAACACCCTGCTGTCGGGTCTGGGCTTCGAGTCCTCAGGGCTTGCCGCAGCCCATGCCATCCATAACGGCCTCACCGCAGCCCCGCTCACCCATCCCTACTATCATGGGGAAAAAGTTGCCTACGGTCTGATGGCCCAGTTGGTGCTTGAAGGTCAGCCCCGCTCGGTTATCGATCCGGTGCTGGAGTTTTCATCCGCGGTCGGCCTGCCCATTACCCTGGCCGAGATCGGGCTCACCGAACTCCCAGAGGACATGCTTGAACAAGTGGCCGCGCGGGCAGCCGCAGAAGGAGAGACCATCCATAACGAACCGTTTGACGTGCGGCCCGACATGGTTGCCGACGCCATTCTGGCCGCGGATTCGATGGGCCGCGCCTGGCAGGCCACGCAGGCAGCACGAAAAGAATAATAGATTTGTATTGCACTTGATATATTGCGAGTCATGAATAATCCGGCTGATTTTTTAACGGACAAGACATCGGGGCTTACATTTATGAAATTTTTCTTGAATCTGCATTTACTATTAATGACCGCTCTTTGTTTTCCACTCACGGCGGACATAAAGGCGGACATATATGGAGACGACATTTCCTCTCACGGCAAAAATTCAGCGGAAAGGTCTGTTCTCGTAAGTAAAATTAACCAATATATTTTTCACCATTACTATAAACCAAAAGCTGCCGGAGTGATTGTTGGATTTCATCAATGGCCGGATTCGGATACAGAACAACAACTTATAGAATTTCTGAGAAAAGAAGATCTACGACGAACAAAAAGTATTCAGTTAAATGAAGCAGATTGGAAACTGTGGATTATGCAATGGCCGGATTTAAGACTGGCTAAAATAGGGGCAGAAATCTGTCAAAAACTCCCGCAAATCTCTGAGTTAAAGCACTGTGAACCAGATGGGCAATCCCCTCCCCCTATAGATGTTATTAATCCCTCCAGAATCATTCTCCCTGAAGAATTAAAAGACGTTATCAGTGTGTGTCAATCTCCCGTATTTGGGAGTGTCCCGCAAGTGAAAGAAGCCTGTGACATTTATAGCGAATCCCATAATGTCGTGCTCACAGAGGAAGGGAGCCCACTACCTAATGCAATGCCAGTAGAAAACCCGGAACGACTCCTGGAATTATTCAAAGAAGGAGAACAAGATGGTAAGTAAGCTGGAATTTTTAATGGCGGCGGGCGGACACGGTATCGAAGAATATTTTCACTTTCGCCACCACCAGGGTCCTTTCGAGAGCTGTCATCTTTGCAGATCTCATAAAGACCGAGCACTGAAGGATACCGGAGAAACGCCGGACTCGGGCAGCGGTCTCCTGTTCTTCATCTTCCTGGCTCTCATCGTTTGGTGGGGGGCCTTCTCCTGAAAGGTCTAGCCGTCTCCCCGCCCTTCCTCGAACACCAGCTTGCCCTCGCGCTCCTGGGCCTCAATCAAGGCCCGTACTTCAGGTGACAAATTGATAGAGCGCGAGTCCGGGAATTTCCCCTCTTCGAGCGGGGGCCGCAGGTAGAACTCGTCCGGCGAGTTGAGACTCATCAGGCCCTTGGGCGGTGCCAGGAACCATTCGCGGCGCATGAAGCCCGAGCTGAAGAAAATCTTTTTATCTTTCTCTGTCCATGTCTGTGGAACAAAGCCGTGGGTCGAGGCGGACAGGAAATCAATGGACACGTCCCACCACAGATCAAACTGAACCGCGTAGCCATGTTCCTGAAGAGCCGGGTTGGCAAGGCTCGCAATCCGAGTGTTCACAAAACTCAGGTTGCCCTGTCGGTCATATTCTTCCATCCGCAAGGGAAAGAACGCATACTGGTCAACCCAGTAGATCAGCTTATGGGCGTAGTAGTCACGTAGCCATTCGGATTTTGGTATGGCTTCGAGCACATAGCATTTGACCCCACCGTCTGTGGTATAGAGCGGATATTCTTTGCCCATGAGGGCGAGGTCTTTGGCGTCAACCTCAACATACTGCCCTTTCTCGTCGGTCAGCACGGCGGTTTGGCGCGTCTTGGGGAAACGCACCGTCTGATACAAAACGTCCGTCCCGAGAATGCGCCACGAGAATTCCCAGGCGTCCCGTCCGATCAAATTATCGAACGTTGCCGCGCTATTGGGTAAGCGGTCTTCCCGGCGAGGTTGGGGCTGACGACGGATTCGCCGGAGCGAGGGGGAATAGGCAAACATGTCTATTTTCGTCCGGAACGTTTGATCCGTCCGATAGCCTATCCATAAGGTCTGATTCCCATACCGTTCGGGTGGAGAGACGCTTTGGGAGAGCCAGCGATAGATTTCCTGGCCGGGCTGGGCGGCATACAGATGTTCTCCAAACCCATTCTCGGGAAAATACAGGATGGGAATAAGCGTCACACGTTGATCCATAAATCCCGAGTTCGTCACCGAGAAAGCCATATCGATCAGGACACAGTCCCAGAATGGCGAGTGCGGGAACTCCATGGCTCGCAGTGCCATTTCTTCAGCCGTATAAGGGAGTTGAAACGGAAAGGGCTCGGCTGGCAGATAGGGGACGTTTGCATCCCGCGGCGTGTCACTACGGAGGTCCAGCGTATTCTTTTCTTCGGCCGTGAGCTCGGCAACCGTTTTCCAGGTTTTCCGTGAGATCAGACTGCTTTGGTCTGCCGCCACAATCGCGGCCCCTATGCTACCGGAAGACAGCAGGCAGCAGACAACGAGCCACAAGAGCTGTTGCGCGCGGGGAGCCATAGAGGTCCTTACTCTGGCGCCTTGACCTCAATGAGCGGAGAGGAACTGTCGAAGACGAGATGTCCGGCTTCTTCTTGCAACCGGTAGCGCTGGGCTAGCTCTGTGGGGATGGTAACGTTCCGGTCTTGCGGAAACTTATCTGGATACAGGTGTGGGCGGAGGAAGAATTTCTCCGGAGAATACACCAGAGACTGGGATTTGAGCGGATACTTGAGCCAACTGCGGCGCATGAAGTCGGGCTCAAACATCGTCTCTCGGTCTTCTGGAGCCCACTCCTTCACCCAGTGGGCGTCGTGGGCGCTATAGCTCATCAGGTCGAGGGCGAGATCGTAATAGAGCGTAAACAGGCCAGCATAGCCGCGTTCTTCCAGGGCCGGGTTAGCCAGAGAGGCGTTGCGGACCTCAATCATCCGCAGTTGATTATCATTGTCGTACTGCTCGATACGCAGCGGATAGAAGCCGTGCTGATCGAACCAGTATATCAACCGGCTCATACGGTAATGGGGCAGCCAGTCTTCCCGCCGAGTCGCCTCAACCACATAACAGGCCACGCCGCCGTCCGCCGTATAGTGCGAATAGGTGTCGCCCAGCATTTTAATCTGGTCCGACGGGACCGTATAAAAACTCCCGTCGGGTTTGGCCAGGGTGACCGTTGGGCGGGTGGTGGGAAAACGCACCGTCTCGTACAGCACATCCGTGCCCAGCAGGCGCCACGAGAATTCCCAGGCGTCACGGCCCACCACATCGTCAAAGGTCTGGACATTATTGGGGAAGCGCGCGTCCCGGCGGGGCTGGGGCTGGCGGCGCACGCGGCGCAGGTTTGGACTGTAGATGAAATTGTCCAGTTTGGTCGTTTCCTCCTTGTCCGTCCGTCTCAAGATCCACAGGTCCTGAAGACCCTGGTTCTCGGGCGGATAGGTATAGAAGAAGACCATTCGAAAATAGGCGTCCCCCGGCCGCACGCCGAGCTGGCCGGCCACCCCATACTCGTCCGGCATATAGTAGCTATAGGCCAGCGTGATGCCTTCATCGAGGAAGCCGTTGCTGGTAATGGCACCGAACACATCGGCCATGGCGTGCGACCAGCGGGCGATGTGGGGGAATTCCATGGCCCGATAGCCCATCTCTTCCGCGGTATAGGGTGGCTCGAAGGGATAGGCTTCGGCCGGCAGGTAGAGCAGCGTCGCGTCCCGGGGAGTATCGACCCGGAGGTCGAGGCGCGATTTTTCCGCCTCGGACAGTTCTTCTACTGTCTTCCAGGTCTTGCGCAGGTCGCCGTTCTGCTCGGCAGCCCCGGCGACCGGGAACGCCAGGCTGGACAGCACGGCCCAGATCGTCAGGAAAAAAAAGCGTCCGTTCATAATCGGTCAAAACTCGTAACTCAACTCCCAGCCGATATTGTCCCATTTATTATATTGACCGTACAGGTCAGTCCGATCACCGCTACTGAACGCCGTATAAATAAGGCGGCCCGTAATGAATTGGGAAAAGCGGTAGCTCGAAACAAATTTCGTTTTTATGCCCTGCCACTTCTTCTGCGGTAGACTGATCACTGGAACGACGGTCAGTTCCAAGCGCAAACGGTCGCGGGTGAAGCGAAACGGACGCCCAATAAACATAACCGGCAGGAGGCTCATTTCATCTCCAATCCCTCCGCCAAAGCCACCGCCGAGATTGCGACGCCAGTCAAAGGTATACAACAGGGAAGGCTGTATAATCGCGGAGGTATTACCGGGAAAGGCGAACTCCAGCGCAATCGCGGCCCGCAAGGTGTCACGCCGAATGATCCCAGAGTTGAGATATCCATCCCGTGCGCGGTCCTGATGGTCAAAGTCGGCGAAAGGCACATCTTTGGTCCATAAACCCTCAACCCGCAGCACGATCGGCAGTTCGCCGACAAGCGGCATGTTCGAGAGGGCGGAGGCATAGTCGGCGGTGATACCCAGATGATGCAAGCGGGTAAAACGCGGCTGAAAGATCAGATAGGGATCTCCGGCAGCATCAATATCGCGGTCGACAATGAAGGAGGTCGGATTTTTATTCCAGGCATAATAATAGATGAGACCCCAGGTGAGGGGTTCCATGGACACATCCAGCCGCAGGCCGTATTGATGGTCCCCGAAGTCGCCCGCAGACGGCCGCTTCGTCTCTCTGAACTGATCCCCGGTCGCGTCTTGCCGGCCGTCCAGGATCGCTTTCGTCTCCGTATCCCGAGGCGAAGCCAGAGGCGAGTACCACGGTGAGCCGGGGACCGGATTGCGGTCCTGCTCAAAATTCGGAATCCACAGGAAGTTGAGAGAATTGGCCCCAAAGAAATAGGTCACGTTTGCCATCCAGGCCGGCAGCCGTCGCCACTCGTAGTCGCTCGCCTCAAGCTGGACGGACTCGCGCCGGTCCATACCGTTGATGACGTCAATAAACTGGCCGTCCATTTTTCCCCAGGCGATTTGCTGTTTACCCAGGACTACGTCGAGGTTATGGGTGCGATAGCTGATGTATAACTCGCGCACGATACGCTCGAAGTTATGATAGGCGCGGAAGCTTTCGCTCGTCCGGGGGGCAAACAGACCGGCGGAATCCTGCCAGTTGTACACGCTGTCGTACATAAAGTTATTGATATTGGTGATTTCGATATTGGGTGAGACCTGGTAGTGGATTTCCAATTCCAACAAATTCTGCATCTGGGAAAAACGGAAATCTTTCTGTCGATGGCCGACGCGGCGGTCGCCCGAGAGCTGGATATCAGACCATTGGCGGAGAAATCCCCGGAACGTCAGGGCCGGGACCTGCCGTTCGACGGGCTGGCGGACGTAGCGCCCGGCCGGGTCAAATGTAGACAGAAAACGATCAAAGCGCGACCAGGCATTCACGACCTTATCAACCTGTTTGTCCATGAAATAGCCATAACAGGGAGAAATATTAGCCGAGACCGCCAGGAGTAACAGTCCACCAAGGACGCGACTGACTACAGGTAGGAACCCGCGTTTACCGTGCATGCAATATTTTTCCTTACTCGTATTCTACGGGTGTTGGGCGGCTGACAAGGATGCCGTCTCGCGCTAACCGCTCCAGTTGGTCAGCGGTATAGTTCAGATAATTGCGGAGGACAGACTCGTTGTGTTCGCCCAAATCCGGCGCTTCAAACGGGGCATCGGTTCGGGCCGAACTCGAAAAGCGAAACGGAAAGCCGGGCAGGACAAAATCACCCAACACCTTATCCTGTATCGGCCGGATGGCTTCCCGCTCAAGCAAATGGGGATGATTGACCACTTCCGGAATAGTCAGGACGGGTGCGGCCGGCACGCGCTCACGGTGCAGAGCGGCAACCGCTTCTTCCCGATTCGGCATGGTGTCGAGCCAGGCTTCAATGGCGTGGATGAGTTCTTTTTTATGATGGACCCGATCCCGGTTGGTACGGAAGCGCGGGTCTTCCACAAATTCCGGATGTCCAATGGTCCGCGCCACGCCTTGCCACTGATGGTCAAGCGCACCCACAATAACGACGAACCCATCTTTTGCCTGGAAAATACCGCACGGAGCCAGCCCCATATGGTGGGCGCCACTCCGGGTCGGGACGAATTTACCACCCGAGGCGCTATGCGACTGGATCGTAAAGTCGTGCGAATGGATGTAGGCATCGAGCAGCGACACGTCGATATACTGGCCTTCGCCTGTCCGCTCGCGGTGCAACAGCGCGCAGGCAATCGCGCCGAAGGCGTGCACCCCGGTACTCACATCGCCAATCGCAGCCTGGGGCATGGCCGGCGCCCGGCCGCGTTCGCCAGTGACTTCATTAAAGCCGGAATACGCTTGGGCGATGAAATCATAGCCGGGCACATGGGACAGCGGGCCGGTCTGACCAAGGGCTGAAATTGAGCACATGATGATACGCGAGTTCAGCTTTTGGAGTTCTTCATAGGCAAAACCGAGCCGTTTGATCGCACCCGGACTATAGTTCTCGACCACCACATCCATATGCGGAACGAGCCCGCGTACGATGTCCCGCCCCTCCTCCGTTTTGAGATTCACACACAGGCTTTGTTTGCAGACATTGTGCTGAATGAAATAGCCGCTGCGGCCTTTTTTCAGAATCCCGTTGAGGCGGGCCGGGTCTCCTTTCGGAGCCTGTTCAACCTTAATGACCTCAGCCCCCATTTCAGCCAGGAGGCGCGTCGTCGTTGGACCGGCAACAATCTGCGTAAAGTCCAGCACTTTATAGCCAGCTAACATACCCTGACGTGACGCGCCTGCCATACGAAACCCCTTTCCCCTAAGAGAGTCTGCCACGGCCGACTGAATGAAGGTTCAGTTACAGGAAAGTCGCAGGGATATTACCCGCAAGCCGCTACCCGTGCAAGGAGGGGATGGAATGTCTTCTGACCCCTCGGCTGAGAGCCTTTCCAGTGTTGGTCGCAGCCTCGACCGGCCTGGTGTGTGTAGGGGCAATTCATGAATTGCCCCTACGTCTGAGCGTCCGGGGAGTCCACCCTGCCCGGACGCTCAGACCACTGGGTCGGCACCGACGGGTGAAAAGCTTAGGTCAACACCTGCTCGTCTCGCAGCTTTTGCACCTCGTCGCCGGAATAGCCAAGAATCTCCTGCAACACATAGTCCGTATGTTGCCCACGTTGCGGAGCCGCGGCCTGCACTTCGCACGGAGAGCCACTCATCTGCCACGGGATGCCGGCATGAATGCGCTTGCCGAACTCGGGATGTTCTTTTTGCACGAGATAGCCGCGTTCTTCCAGATGCGGATTGGTTGCCAGATCTTTATTGCTCTGAGACGGGTAGGCAGCCACACCGGCTTTCTGCAGCACCTCGGTCACCTCCCAGCGATCACGTTCGCTCGTCCAGGCGGTGATGAGTTCTTCGAGCGCATCCTCGTTCGCTTTCCGAGCCGCCGCATCAGTAAAACGTTTGTCCATAGCCAGTTCCGGCTGGCCTATGGCCTGGCACAGGACCTGCCATTCCGCGTCGCTACCGCACACAATGGTCACCCACTTCTCGGCATCGCCCTTGCACTTAAAACAGCCGTGGGGTGCCATCCAGCGGTCCCGGTTGCCGTCACGCTCAGGCTGGGTCTGATTCATCACATAATCCATGATGCCTTCGGGCATCAGGACGAGCAGGGCTTCCCATAATGCCAGGTCAACGTGAATCCCCTTGCCGGTGCGGTGGCGATAGGCCAACGCAGCCATAGCGGCAAACGAACCAAAGATGCCGGCGTTCGGGTCGCCATACGACATACCGATCTCCGCCGGCCCAACCCCCGGATAACCGGTTAAGGATGAGATCCCTGCCAGCGGAACGGAAGCCGGCCCATAGCCCATATAGTGGCGTTCGGGACCGGTTTGCCCGTAGCCACAAATTGAAATCATAATGATATCGGGTTTGAGTTCCTTGAGCGTGTCATAGCCAAAACCCATGCGGTTAATCGCCCCGGTTGAGAAGTTCTGCACGACAATATCGCTCTTGGAGATGAGTTTTTTGACAATCTCAGACGCCTCGGGCCGGGCCAGATCAAGCTGAAGGCTTTTCTTACCCTGGCTGTATTGGTTGAAATAGCCAGCCCGGTTCGGACCAGGTTCGTTATCGGCAAACGGTGGGATCAAACGGGTGACGCACGGACGCTTTTCACTCTCAATCCGAATCACTTCCGCGCCCATATGCGCCATTTGGAGCGTACAGTACGGTCCTGCCCAAGCCCAGGTAAAATCGGTTACGCGAATGCCTCCTAACGGTCGTCGTGCCATGACGTTCTCCTTTGTCTTATTCTCAGGTCAGGGCGGTCAGCTCCCCTAAATAACCCCGCCCTGCTTCAGCTCATCGATCTCGGCTTGAGAGAGCCCAATCCGAGTGTAGACTTCATTGTTATGCTCGCCGAGCTGCGGCGCCGGACGACGGATGGCGTAGCCAACGTCCTCTACTTTAAAGGGGGCGCCCGGATATTGCAGCGTACCCGCGACCTGATGACTGATTTCCGTAAAGAATTCACGCGCCTTGAGATGCTCCGAGGCCATCAAGTCGGCCATGGTGTTGACTGGGGCCATGCAGATACGGCGCTCTTGACCGACTTTGTACAGCTCGGCAACCGTCCACTCTGCGGCGAACTCCTGGAGAAAGGGCATCAGGGCATCATAGTTCTGACCCCGGACGACGCGATCGGCAAAAATCTCCAGGGTCGCCCACTCAGGATTACCCATCAGCTCGACAAAGCGCTGCCACTGGTCTTCTTCCACACAAACCACAAAGAGTTTTCCGTCCTTACAGTCGAGCATGCACCAGGGATAGATGGATCGTCGTCCCAGCCGCGAGGTTTCCAGACCGCTATAGGTGTAGTGCATGAAATTCATTTCCAGGATGGCAGCAATACACTCTTGGACGGAGACATCGAGGTGCTGGCCTTCGCCCGTCAGACATTTATGGTAATACGCGCCAAGCGTTGCGACGCCAGCGTGCACTCCGCCCTGAAAGTCAGTCTGATGGCCAAACGCCTTGAGAGGCGGCAGGTCTGGGTAATCGGAGGCGCCCGGACTGATAAACGCCCATCCTCCGGCATTACTCGCCGTCAAATCATAGCCGTGGTAGTCACTGTGCGGGCCGGTCTGACCAAAGTAAGAAATCGAGGTCATGATCAGACCCGGATTGATCTGACTCAGTTTTTCGTAATCCAGCCCGGCCTCGGGCATCTCGCCCGGGCTGTAATTATGCAACAGGATATCGGCCTGGGCGCATAAACTCTGCAAGACCGCCTGTCCCTTGGATTCTCCCAGGTCCAGCGTCACGCCTTGCTTATTGGTATTCAAGTACAGGAATAGGCCGCTCTTTTCGGCATGCGGGGTATCGCCGGGAAAGGGGCCACGCTGGCGGGAGATGTCACCGCTCGGCGCTTCGACTTTGACCACCTCCGCGCCAAAGTCGGCGAGCAGCTTGCCGGCATAGGCGGCGGAAACCATATTGCCGCACTCAACGACGTTAATTCCTGACAGGAGTTGTTCAGCCATGATAGTCCTCCCTCATCGTTCTTGTCTGCTTCTTTGGCTTTTCAGATGACACCGCGTTCTGCCAAGGCAGACATCTCATCCGTACTCAACTGCAGCAAACGGGAATAGATGTCCTGGTTATGCTCTCCGATCTCGGCTCCTAGCCACTGGGCCTCGCCAGGTGTCTCGCTGAGCTTGGGAACGATTCCGGGTACCTTGAGTTCGCCCAGCACCCGGTCATGGAGAGACAACAACATATCGCGCGCCGCGAAATGCGGGTCGTGAACAATGTCCGCAATACTATAGACAGGACCGGCGGGAATCGTCGCGCCCTCAACCAGAGGCAGCAATTCTGACAATTCATAGGTCGCCGTCCAGTCCGAGACAATATCATCAATGGCCTCACGGTTTTCAGCCCGGACAACCTGATTCTCAAAACGGGGATCGGTGAGTAACTCTTCGCGATTCATGAGTGTACACAGCCGCCTGAACAGCCCATCGGTGTTGGCGGCAATCACAATCCACTGCTCATTTTTACACGGGTAGAGGTTGGACGGCGCAAACCCAGGCAGGAGGGTCCCGGTCCGTGTCCGCTGGTAGCCGGTTTTTTCATATTCCGTCAGGGTCGCCTCCAGCACGGCAAACACGGCCTCATATAAAGCCGTATCGATCACCTGGCCGGTTCCGCCATTGACATCACGATTGTAGAGCGCCATCAGTGTACCCAGCGCGGCAAACATACCGGCCAGGGAATCACCAATGCTGATACCCACCCGACAGGGAGGCCGGTCCGGAAAACCGACCAGATGGCGCAGCCCGCCAAAGGCTTCGGCCACCGCGGCAAAGCCGGGCTTTTCTCGATACGGGCCGGTTTGTCCATACCCGGAGACGCGGGCAAAGACGAGACCTGGATTCAGTTCACGTAGGACCTCATAGCCGAGGCCCCATTCTTCAAACACGCCGGGGCGAAAATTTTCCACGAGCACATCGGACTGAGAGACCAAGCGGCGCAGTAGTTTCTGTCCTTCGGGGTCGCGCAGATTAAGAGAAATACATTTCTTATTGCGGGCAACGCTCGGCCACCACAGACTTTTGCCGTCCACCAGAGACTGGCCGACCGTGCGCATGGGGTCGCCCTTGTGGGGCGCTTCGACTTTAATGACTTCAGCCCCGAAGTCGGCGAGCAGGCGGGCGCAAAACGGGCCGGCCAGCAGAACGCCACATTCAATGACCCGGATACCGGCCAGCGGACCGCCGGGTTGACTGCCCTGTGTTCCCATATCGTTCCGTAAAGAGTGAACGTGTCCAGCATCTGTCGGTCTATTGGAGGACACGTTTACTCTTCATATCCGCGCACGTACTGTTTCGCGGGCACGATAAGCCCTCTGGGTGCCAGGGTCAAGATCGTTCCTGACACGAGCAACTTGCACCTCGCTGTCAAAAATGGTCAGTATGCGCAGAAGTATGGATTTCAAAGCCATTGGTGCAGTTGCCGAGGTCATAAGCGCAGTTGGCATTATCGCCTCTCTGGTCTATCTCGCTATCCAGGTACGGCAGAATACGCGCGCGGTCCGCAACTCCACCCATCACACCCTGACAACCACCCGACTGGACTATATTGCCCTGGTGGCCGAGAGCTCCGATCTCTCTCGGATTTTACGCGTTGGATCGGAAGACTATGCTGCGCTGGCCGAAGACGAGCAGCACCGTTTTGATCTGATCATGTATTATTCCTTCTCCGCGGGTGAAAACTTCTTCTATCAATACACCCAGGGCGCTTTAGACCAGGAACAGTGGGAGCGCTGGTGTGAGACCTTACGACAATATTTTACCCAGCAGGGGATTCGGGAGTGGTTTGCCTCGACACCACGACGGTTTAGCGCGAGTTTTTCCGACTTTTTAGAGAACGAATTCAAGAAAGCCGGTCAGACATGATGAAACCCGACCAGCCCCCCTTCCCCGCTATCGATGACGATCTGGACGCCGAGGAACAGCGCACGGCTGAAATCCTCAAAGAACTCGCCCAACTCAGCAATCCAACCTGCTTTCGCTGCTCGCAGTCTCTCTGCTTCCACGAATACGTTCTGAGCGTCGTAACCGGATTCAAAACAACCCCGCACTGTACGGCCTGCCTCGCCAGCGGCTTAGGACGTTCGCCAGCGGATTTCTTGAGAGACGCGTACAATTATATCCGCCGCCAGACCTGCTACCGCAGCGGCTGGCATTGGGCGAGCCAACAAGAAAATCAACCCATTGAGCAGCCTGCCTGTATCTGGCCGGCCACTCCCTCACAGCCTCAGACCCGCATGGCAACACCAGCAATAGATACACTAGCCGACCCGAACGACACCTGGGATGCCGGAGACATGGCCTGCGGCGAGTTGGTTTTGAAACTCCGCCTGCGTCTTAAGTCTCTGCAACCCGGCCAGGTACTGCTCCTCATCGCCCAAGACCCCGGCGCACCAGCGGATATCCCAGCCTGGTGCACCCTCACCGGCCACAGCCTCCTATCGGCCGAGCCTCCAGAATATCGAATACAGCGCAAAAACGGGTAATCACAGGCGGCCAACCGCCCCATAGACGGAGCCGAGATCGTCCAAAGGAAGCCCGGTCGTCACCGTAGTTGTCACGAGGGATGTTTGTACTAATCCCCGTAAACGGCGCTTGCGCTTCGGTGGCAGAACTGGCGTCGCCCCTACTGCACGTCGGTAATCACAAAGTTCTGCTGGGCCTCCTGCCAGGTCAGCGTCACCGTCTCACCCGTCTCCGGGAAGTCGGTGGCCTCGCACGTCCCTGTCACGTCTTCCAGAAACGTCGTACCCAGCGTCGTCACCCGCACCGTGGCCCGGTCAAACGCCACCCCATCGGCCCGAGCGATGACCTCGTAGTCCCCGTCGTCCAGTTCGCTCCAGTTGAACACCACCCCAAAGCCGTTGTCCGTGTCCCCGCACAGCTCCTCCCCCTCCTCCGTTTCCGCCGTGTCGGCCCGCTCCGTGCCGTAGCTGGCCTCAACCGTCTGGCCGTTAATCTCCAGGGTGACTTCGTCGGCCTCACACACCCAGCCCGACAGTGGGCCGAGGCCGCTCTGGAAGGAGTTCGGGGCGGGATTCTCCAGATAGCCGGTGATGGCGCTCTCGACGGCGGTATTGCCCGTGGGCGGGGCACTGCCGTCGGTCAGGACAAAGTTCTGCTTGGCTTCCTGCCACACCAGGGTCACATTCTCACCCGTGCTCGGAAAGTCAGCGGCTTCACACGTCCCGCTTGCCTCCCGCAGAAATGCCGTGCACAGGGTGGTGACGGTCACGGTAGTGCGGCTCAGCTCGACCTCATCGACCAGGGCCACGACCTCGTGCCGGCCGTTGCCCAGTTCGTTCCAGTTGAACAGCAGCCCGAAGCCGTTGTCGGTGTCTCCGCACAGATCCTCTCCCGCCGCCGTCTCCGCGGTATCGGCTCGGTCGGTGCCGTAGGCGGCAGAAAAGGGTGTGCCGTTGATTTCCAGCACGACCTCGTCTGCGTCACACACCCAGCCCGACAGGGTGCTAATGCCACTCTGGAAGGAGTTCGGACTGGGGTTTTCCAGTTGTCCGGCCACAAAGGTCGTGCGGAGCGAATAGCGCCCGGTGGCGCGGCCAAACCCTTGCACGGCAATCACGACTTGACCGGGCTGCACGGACACGCCGAGCCAAAAGTTCCGCCCGCTCCCGCCTTCTAAGGCGTGGCCGAGCACCCGGTCGTCCCGCCAGAGGGTGCCGATGGTATTGGTTGAGCCGGTGGTTTCGACAAACAAGATACCGGCATCGGGCACGGTGAGCTCGAAATAGTCCACATCGCCAGCGGTCTGGAGCGACCCGGAGGTGGTAGCGCTGTGAGTGCGGGTATTCAGTCGTACCTGACTGGCCCGCGCGGCAGTGTTGCCGTGATCGTCACGAGGCCTACTCCCGCCGCCGCCGGTGGTAGGGCGGGGTGGGGGCGGTGGGGGCGGTGGTGGGGGTGGCGCCCCGACTCCGACCCTGACCGTTGCCGTGGTACTGCCGCCCTGGCCGTCGGAGACTGTGTACTCGAAGGTGTCAACGCCGGTAAAGCCGGTGTTCGGCGTATAGAGGATGATGAGGCCAGAGACCGTCGTCATACCGTTTGAGGACGGCGTGGTGACCGTTACGGTCAACATGTCGTCGCTGTTCGGGTCGGATACCCGTAGATTGATGGTGACCGGGGTCCCGGGCGGCGTGGTTGAGCTGGCGTCGCGCGCCCTTGGCAGTCCGTTTGTCGTCAGTACGCTCACCAGGTTACTCCAAGCGATGTACACGTTGCCGTCGCTGTCCACCGCGACTTTTCTGGGAAAATAGACAGTGGCCGCGGTCGCCGGGCCGCCGTCGGGTACGCCTGGTAAGGTGATCCCCATCCCCGTTCCCGCTACCGTATTGATCGTCCCGTCAGTCGCCACGGCCCGGATGCGGTGGTTGTTCGCATCGGCGATGTACACCGTCCCATCGCTGGCCACCTCCACGTCATAGGGCCTGTTGAGCCGGGCCGCGGTCGCCGCCCTGCCATCGCCGCTGAAGTCGCGGTTACTAGAGCTTCCCGCGAATGTACTGATGGTCGGGGGGGTCGCACTGACATCGACTTTGCGGATCCGGTTGTTGAAATAACAGGCAATGTACACGTCGCCGTCGCTGTCGATTGCCACGTCATAGGGCCCGTTGAGCCGGGCCGCGGTCGCCGCCCCGCCGTCGCCGCTGAACCCACTCGTCCCCGTTCCCGCGATCGTGCTGATGGTCGGCGGGTTCGCACTGACATCGACCTTCCGCACACGATTATTCCTCGAATCGGCGATGTATATGTCGCCGTTGCTGTCAATCGCCACGCCACGGGGCTCATCCAGCCAGGCCGCCGTCGCCGCCCCGCCGTCGCCGCTGAAGCCCGGGCTCCCTCCCCCTGCGACCGTGGTGATGGTCGGGGGATCGGTGCTGCCATCGATCTTCAGGATGCGGTGGTACTGGGCAACGTACACATTGTCGGCGCTGTCCACCGCCAGGCCACGGGGGCCTGAGATCCCCGTAGATGCAAACGTGGTGATGATCCCGCTGGTATCGACCTTGCGGATCCGGTTGTTGCCGTGATCGGCAATATACACGTTGCCACTGCTATCCACCGCCACGCCAGCGGCTGCACTAAGTCGGGCTGCCTTCGCCGGCCCGCCGTCGCCGCTGAAACCGAGGGTCCATCCCCCCGCGACCGTGGTGATGACCCCGCTGGTATCGACCTTGCGGATGGCGCCTTGGTTGTTTAGACCCCGCGCAGCAATATAGAAATTACCGCTGCTGTCCAGCGCCACGTCACGGGGGTCCACAAGCTCGGCCTCGGTCGCCTGGATGTTGTCCACGTAGATGTTGAAGGAGGTCGCTCCCCCCGCGACCGTGGTGATGACCCCGTCGGTCGCCACCTTGCGCACACGGTGGTTGGTCGCATCGGCGATGTATACCGTCCCATCGTCAGCCACCGCCACACCATAGGGGTTCGCAAGCTGAGCCGCGGTTGCCTGACCATCGTCACCGCTGAAACCGGTGGTCCCGTTTCCCGCGACCGCACTGATGGTCGGGGGATCCATACTGACATCCACCTTGCGCACGCGGTGGTTGCTGAAGTCCCCGATGTACACATTGCCGTCGCCGTCCACTTCCACACTAACGGGGTTGTTGAGCCGCGCCGCCGTTGCCGGCCCGTTATCCCCTCCGTAGCCGCCCTGCCCGAAGCCGAAGGGCCCCGAACCCGCAATCGTGTCGATAACCCCGGTGGCCACCGTCACTTTCCGGATGCGGTGGTTGTCCAGGTCAGCAATGTACACGTTGCCATCGCCATCCACCGCCACGTCAATGGGCAGATTCAAGACGGCTGCGGCCGCCGATCCGCCGTCGCCACTGAAGCCGGCGCTCCCCGTTCCGGCGACCGTGGTGATGATCCGGGTGGCCACCTCGACCTTGCGGATGCGGTTGTTGGCCCGGTCGGCAATGTACACAGTACCGTCATCGGCGGTCACCGCCACGCCGGTGGGCGTGTTGAGCTGGGCTGCCGCCGCGGCATCGCCGTCGCCGCTGAAACCGGCGAATTCCGTTCCCGCAAAGACACTGAGGCTCCCGTCCGTTTCTACCCGTAAGACGGTGTGGCTGTCGCGGTCGGCCAAGTAGATGGTGCCGTCGCTGGCTACCGCCACGCTAGTGGGATAGTCGGGATAGGGCCAGCTCGGACCCGCCACCGTATCAATGAAGAAGGTTTGTTGCGCCTGCGCCGGGCCGGCTACGCACAGCAGTGCGGCCAGGACCAGACTCGGCGAAATAGGGAAACGGAGGAGATTAGGTATCTTATGAGAAAAGATAGCGCTGCTGCACACTTTTGACCCCTATGGCCCTCCGCCTCATCCCAACAGGGTGCGTACCCTACCGGAAATAATGAGACATAATACATATTACAAATAAATTGCAATAAGATATTAGTTACAACAATTATCCCCGTCAACAGCTTCAGACATTCGGTATGGTGTATTTGGGGATTAGTTCAACAGAAACAGCAGCTTACAACTCAGATTGTACCAGCACCGGCGTAATTCTACTCGTCTCAAATGAGGTCGGCGGGCCTGTCAATTGAGCGGGCTAGCCGCGCGGAAGATTTTCCGGCGCGCGGGCCGGGGGACCTGCACGTGGGACAGATCGGCCCCGCAAGGGGGAGGAAAGGGGCCAAAACAGGCTGGCGGGACTCTAATAAGAGCCCTTGTGTCAATAAGCGGAATATGAGCGTAGTTCTCTGGCCTTTTGCGGAAGGGAACAACCTAAGACGTGTTCACATTTCTAAAGGGTTCAATGATGAAGGCGAAGTGAATGAAGCGCGCCCTAGGAAAGATCATTAATCACCCTGAGCGTAGAGAGAGGAGATACGACACAGGCGGAGCTTGACTCCGCCTGTGCTGTTATTACAGAGAAAGGTTACTTGCCAACGCGGGCTTCAGCAGCAGCCACATCGACCGGCGCTTGGGCTTGCGGGGTCCAGGCGTGCATCATCGGGCCAACTTCTTTGGCAAACAGACGCATGCTGTCTTCGACCTGATCAAAGGGCTGGCTCTGGAAGCTGAAGCAGCCGTTGACTTCAAAGTCACCGATCTGGCCACGCCGCGTTTCCAGCTTCTCGATGATAATATCCGGCGTGCCCCACAGGTTGGCAGCCAGAAAGTCTTCCAGAATGGCCTCGTTGCCGGCTTCCTTCATCATCTTGGCCGCTTCGGCATAGTGGGCGTAGGATTTACCCGTCTGCGCAAAGTGGTCGCCCAGCATCTCGTAGTGCTCCATCACACTGAAGTAGTAACCCACGATTTTTTCCCGTGCGATCTCTTCGGCCTTCTTGGCGTCGTGCGAGCAGACAACGAAGTCAGCGCAGTTCACCGGGGGCGCCTCTTCGCCATTGTTATGCTGACGATACAAGTCACGGTAGTTGTGGATGCCGTCGGCAACTTTGTCCCACGTCGTCTGAGAAAACATCATGGCGCCCAGACCGAGCTTGGCCGCGACTTCAAAAGACTCGGGCGACATACACACCATATAGCGTCGGCCTTTGAAGCTCTTGATCGGCCGGGGTCGCACCTCAATACGATTCTGCTTGTAGTACTTGGTGTCCGCTTCAACAAAGCCGTCTTCCAAGCCATTCACAATAATCTCGGCGGCCTCGTTAAAACGGTCGCGGGCCTCACTCATGTCCACGCCAAAACCCGCATACTCGCGCCGGGCAAGACCGCGTCCGAGCCCGAGGATCGCCCGTCCGTCCGACAGGTGGTCGAGCAGGACCATCTTTTCTACCGCCCGCATGGGGTTGTTCCACGGCACGATGATCGCACCGGTGGCCAATTGCAGCTTTTCCGTCCTGGCGGCGATATAGCTCAGATACTGCATATTGTCCGGGCAAATGGAGTAGTCAAAAAAGTGATGCTCCACCGGCCAGACCACATCGAACCCCATATCCTCGGATTCAATCGCCAGGCGGGTTTCGTTCTTGTACATCACCCGATCATCGTGCTCCTTATGGTTCTGAAGCACCATCTGAATACCAATGCGCATACTGACTCCTTTCTGGTCTGACTTCCGCGCATTGTATTCATGCGGTGAGCCACTAGAGCATCCCCCTGCCCTCACTTTGCACCTCGGGAACGTTCCGCTTACCGTCGCTCTTCGTGCGCGAAGCCGTAAAGTTTTAACGACACTATCGAAATATGCGACGAGCGACAAGACGAGCCCCCAGAAAAATGATCGCGGCAACCCTACGCTTTCACCTGTCGTTCGGCAGGACACCAGAAGTTTTGATCGCAGCTTGTCCGCTGGGACACTTCATGATGAGTATGGAGCAGTCAAGGAAAGGAAGCCTCCATGCCAGCGGTCAAAAAAAGAAGGCGGGCTGTTCAAGCGCAAAACCTCGTAGGCGAAAAGCCGCCAACGGATTATTCCATCTGGACCTTGGCCTACTGTCAGGCTGACATGCCGTACGACTTCTTCGGTGGCTCAGGACTCATGAGCAACCAGGGCACGATCCAGATTCCCATGCTCTACACCGTGCTCGTCGGGGGGGCGCAGGGTCAGAAAAAACACGTGGTGCTGGTTGATGCCGGGTTCGGCAACCAAGACTGGCTGTCGCGCTACCGCTTCTTTGGGTGGGAAGACCCCTCAACCGTACTGGCAAAGATCGGACTTACTCCCGCAGATGTGGATACTCTTCTGGTGACGCATTTGCATTTTGATCATATTGGCAACTTCTCTGCCTTTCCAAACGCGCACCTGTATATTCAACTGGACGAGTACATGGGCTGGCTGCGTACCCTGTCCTTGCCAAAAGATTTTGGCGGGGGAGAGAGAAGCTGGATTCTGTCCTCGCTCGACCCGCAGGACATTCATAATGTGGCGATAGCGATCAGTCAGGACAGGGCCACGTTGATTGAGGGGGATATTGAAGTCCTGCCGGGCATTACCGCTCACTTGGCCAAGGATTCCCATACCTTTGGCACGCAGTGGTTTGAAGTCCAAACCCGCAACGGTCTTTTTGCCATCGCCGGCGATGCGGTGTATTGGTACTCAAATATCGAGAAGATGTGGCCGCCCGGCTATAATCAGGGCAATCCGTTTAACCAACTCTTTACCTATGAGCATATTCGTCAGACCTTGAGCCGCGAACTCGAGCGCCTCATTCCCGGCCATGACCCCCTCGTCTGGCGACATCATCGGACGTGGACCGCTGGTCCGAATGAAGTCGCTGAGGTGAACTTGGCCAGGGGGCAGCGGTCCCGAAAGCATCGGAAGAAGAGCAGGAAAGCATAGGTGCGCCGGATCAGGCTGGACTAGGCGCTCCGAAAAATCGGACGCGGACGGATAGCGAATCAGACCGGCTTTTCGACACCGGCGTCATATTCTTCAGGAGAAGACAGTTCGTCTTGGGTGACACGCATCACTTCCGACACTGTGGTAATGCCGGCGCGGACTTTGTGCCAGCCATCATCTCGGAGCGTACGCATGTCATTCCCCACTGCGTACTCCTTCAGCACATCGGCTGATGAACGCTTCAAAATGAGCTGGCGTAAGCCTTCATCAACGAGCATAAGTTCGAAAATTCCCTTCCGGCCTCGGTAGCCGGTCATGGCACATTCTTCACACTCTCCGGCCTCATACGAGAGCACGGGCTCAGGCGCGTGCCCGTCCGTTGGCAACTCCAGGTGAGGGCCCGAAGCTCGTTCGTCGACCGGATGTCGGCACGCCGGACAAAGCTGTCGCACCAGCCGCTGGGCCATCACGCCAAGCAGGGACGAAGCCAGTAAATAATCTTCCACTCCCATTTCCAGGAGACGTGATATCGCGCCGGCGGCATCATTGGTATGCAAGGTCGAGAAGACCAGGTGACCAGTCAGGGCGGACTGGATTGCGATTTCCGCCGTTTCGTAATCGCGAATCTCACCGATCATGATCACATCCGGGTCCTGACGAACAATGGAGCGCAGCCCGGCGGAAAAGGTCAGCCCGATTTGTGACTTGACATGAATCTGGTTGACGCCGTTGAGCTGGTATTCAACCGGATCTTCAATCGTAATAATTTTTTTCTCGGGCGAGTTGATTTTGTCCAGGGCACCATACAGGGTGGTCGTTTTGCCACTGCCCGTGGGACCGGTGACCAGAATCATGCCGTACGGCTGAAAAATGAGGTTTTCGAATGCGGACAGGGTATCTTCGGGAAAACCCAGCGATTCGATGCTGACATCAATACTCGAGCGGTCGAGAATACGCAGCACAACGCTTTCGCCATACAGAGTCGGCAGGGTTGAAACCCGCAGGTCTACCTCACGCCCCAACATCCGCAGCTTGATCCGCCCATCTTGCGGCAGGCGCCGTTCCGCAATATTGAGCTTGGCCATAAGCTTGACCCGTGAAATAAGAGCAGCTTGCAGCTTGCGAGGCGGTGCTTCGACATCGTGCAGAATCCCGTCAATGCGGTAGCGCACACGGAGTTCCTTTTCAAACGGCTCGATATGAATATCCGACGCACGCTGCTCCATGGCCCGGGCGATGAGCATATTCACCAGCCGAATGACTGGAGCCTCACTCGCGAGGTCCCGCAGATGGGCTTCATCTTCTTGATCCTCTTCCAGGTACTCGACCGAGCCGGCCTCCTGACCGTCGGACTGACCGTCCGCTACCCCGTCAGCATAATAGATATTCAAGGTCTCAAGAATATCGCGCTCGCGCGCCAAGCGGGGTGCAAGACGCAGCTTCGTTGCCTTCTCCAGGGCCTCAATAACGTAGAAATCGCCAGGGTCAGCCATGGCAATAGTCAGTCCACCATCTTGAACCGCCAGGGGACAGACCCGCGCCTGGCGAAGAAAATCGATCTTCATCTCGGACAAGGGGGGCGGCTGCTGCGGAAAGTCTCGCGCACTCATGAGGGGGGCATGGTAGTATTCAGCCAGGACTGGGAGAAGATCGTCCTCGGACATGAAGCCGAGCTCGACCAGCAAACGCTCAAGTGTTTCTCCGCGCCCCTGCTGCACGAGCTGGATGCGGCGCAAGTCATCCTGAGAGAGTTTGCCACTCTCAAGCAACATGTCTTCGAGCCTTGGCATTCTGACTTCCCCAGACGGACGAAAAAGCAAAGGCGCCCTACAAAATCCGTGGAAAGGCTGGGCGTGTTTACTTTTTATACTAGTAAATAAGCGCTCCGAGTCGCTCCCACCGCACCCAGCGGTCCTGGCCGTCCCACGACCAGTATATCAGAAAGGCCTTGCCTTTCACGTCTTGGGTATCCACAAAGCCCCAGAAGCGACTATCGTGGCTATGGTCCCGATTATCCCCCATGACAAACAATTTGCCGGGCGGCACAACAACAGATTCATCGGACCTGTCTGGAAGCAGGGGAGGATAATTGTCACGCGGACCGGGAATAATACGGTCAGGATTGGCAAAATGGGCATACGGACTCTCATCCGCTACGCCGTTGACAAAAAGCTGCTTATTGCGAATTCGCACCTCGTCACCGGCGACGGCGACGACCCGCTTAATAAAGTCTTTGGTTCCATCTTTTGGATAAACAAAAACAACGATGTCTCCAGGCCCTGGTCGAGCCCACTCGAACACCAGGGTTTCAAAGGGATACGGTAAGCGCAGTCCATAGGCAAACTTGCTGACCAGAATATGATCTCCAATCTGGAGCGTCGGCAGCATGGAGCCAGACGGAATTTTGAACGCCTGCACGATAAAACTCCGGATAAAGAGCGCGAGCACAAGGGCGAAGAGCAGTGCTTCGGCGTATTCACGAACGGCCGATTTCTGTTTTTTGGGAGTTGTCGGCGTAGCGAGCAGTCTGCCGCCCGTCTGCTGATCCGTCAGGCCGACAGTACCTGCCGACCCGTGGGCCGATGTTTTTCCTCTGGCCATATCCGCCACTCTCTACCCGCGCCGTTGCAAAAGAGTAAACGTGTCCAACATTTTCTATCTATTTTGAAGAGACACGTTTACTCTTTGTCTCACTCTCACCCACCTGAAGCAAAGCCAGGAACGCCTCTTGGGGAATTTCTACCCGCCCAACCTGTTTCATCCGGCGTTTTCCTTCTTTCTGTTTCTCTAGCAGCTTTCGTTTACGGGTTATATCCCCACCATAGCATTTGGAGGTGACATTTTTGCGCAACGCCTTCACGGTTTCCCGCGCGATCACCCGACTCCCGATGGCGGCCTGGATAGCCACCTCGAACATTTGGCGCGGGATGAGGGCACGCATTTTTTGCACAAGTTCGCGCCCACGCGGACGCGCGTGCTCGGCGTGCACGATCAGGGACAGGGCATCGACCATATCGCCGTTAATCCGGATATCGATCCGCACCAGGTTGGCCGGCCGCATATCCAGGAATTCATAATCAAACGAGGCATAGCCACGGCTGATCGATTTGATCCGGTCATAGAAATCAATCACAATCTCGTTGAGCGGCAACTCATACTCCAGGGCGACGCGGGCAGTCCCCAGGTATTTCATGGCGCGTTGTTCTCCACGTCGCTCCTGGCAGAGCCGCATCACATTTCCAACGTATTCTTCGGGTACATGAATACTCGCCAGGATAAACGGCTCTTGTATGGACTCGATTTCCTGGACCGGCGGGAGCGAGGACGGATTCTCGACGTGTAATATTTCCCCGTCGAGCGTCAGGACTTGATACTCAACCGTGGGCGTAGTGGTAATTAAATCGAGGCCGAACTCTCGTTCCAAACGCTCCTGGACGATCTCCATATGGAGGAGACCCAGGAACCCGCAGCGAAACCCAAACCCCAGGGCCAGCGAGGTTTCTTTCTCGTACGAAAAAGCGGCATCGTTGAGGCGGAGTTTTTCGACCGCATCACGCAGCGCCTCGTAGTGTTTCGATTCGACCGGATACAAACCGCTAAAGACCATAGGTTTCGCCGCCTTAAAGCCCGGCAACATGACGGCTGTCGGCCGGTGGGCTTCCGTAATCGTGTCACCGATGCGCGCTTCGCGGACCTCTTTAATACCGGCCATGAGAAAGCCGACCTCCCCTGGCCCGAGCGCTTTGACCGCTTGGGCATGCGGGGCGAAGATCCCAACCTGTCCGACTTCATATTCTTTGCCGCTCGACATGAGCCGAATGGACATCCCCGGCCTCAGCACCCCATCGAACACCCGGACGAGCACAACCGCCCCCTGGTAGGGGTCAAACCAGCTATCAAAAAGTAGCGCTTTGACCGGCGCGCTGGGATCGCCCTGAGGAGGCGGCATGAGTCGCAGGATGCCCTCCAGCACCTCAGCGATCCCTCTGCCTTCTTTCGCGCTGGTTAAGACCGCATCACTGCCGTCCAGTCCGATGATGTCTTCAAGTTCCTGCCGGACGCGCTCGGGTTCGGCACTGGGCAGATCGATTTTGTTAATCACGGGGAAAATTTCAAGCTGATGATCGAGCGCCAGATAGGTGTTGGCCAGCGTTTGCGCCTCGACCCCTTGGGTCGCGTCAACGACTAGGATCGCGCCTTCGCAGGCGGACAAACTGCGCGACACTTCATAGGCAAAATCAACGTGACCGGGGGTATCGATCAGGTTCAGATAATACTCGGCACCGTCCTGGGCCTGGTAGCGTAGGCGGACGGTCCGGGCTTTAATCGTAATGCCCCGCTCTTGTTCGAGGTCCATGGTGTCCAGAAACTGCGCCCCGCTTTCACGCTCACTAATGGAGCCCGTCTGGGAGAGAAGCTGGTCGGCCAGGGTCGATTTGCCGTGATCAATATGAGCGATAATGCTGAAGTTTCGTATCTGTTCACTATTCATATGCTGTCCGCAGGGAAGCGACTGTTTTCTCAAGGCCGTCAGCAAGCGATACCAGCGGTTTCCAGTTCAGTCTGTCTGCGGCTCGGTTCCAGGACAAGACACTGCGGCGCTGTTCTCCCGGCTTGGCGGCACCGTACCGCGCCCGGTCGCCTGAGCCGGTTATCCGTTGTAAATGCTCAGCCAGGGTATTCACCGTCGTCTCAAGGCTCGTGCCGATGTTGAGCGCGCCGGTATAGTCGGCAGTCAACGCAGCTAGGTTCGCTTGGGCCACGTCGTCGACAAACACATAGTCTCGCGTCTGCTGACCGTCGCCGTTAATCGTAATCGTCTCTCCCGCCAGCAGGCGCTGGGTGAAAATGGCCACCACGCCGGCTTCGCCGTGGGGGTCCTGTCGCGGTCCATACACGTTCGCATAGCGCAGGCTCAACGACGGGATGCCATGTTCTCTGTGGTAAAAATACAGATACCGTTCTCCGGCCAGCTTGCTGACGCCGTACGGACTAATCGGACGGGTAGTATGGTCTTCGGTTGCCGGAAAGGCGTTCTGTTCCCCGTATACCGTCCCGCCAGAAGACGCAAAGATAATGCGCCGGCACTGGGCCTGCCGCGCGCCTTCAAGAATATTGAGCAGTCCGAGAATATTCACCCGTGCGTCAAACAGCGGGTCGGCAACCGAGCGACGGACGTCCATTTGCGCCGCATGGTGGTTGACCACCTCAATGTGTTCATCAACCAGAAGTCGCCGCACTGCGGCAGCGGCGATATCTGCGTGGATAAAGTGCGCCTCGGATGGAATATTAGTCGGTTTGCCGGTTGATAAGTCGTCGACAATCCAGACTTCATGGCCCGCCCCGAGATAGATTTCCGCGACATGGGAGCCGATAAAGCCCGCTCCCCCGGTTACCAGTATCTTCATGTACTGCGTCCTCTCCTGAGTCCTAGCGCTGCCTCTCGTTCCCTTCTGGAATCTAACGGACCTCCAGCCTTTCCTGGAAATAGGCGATGGTTTTGCTCAGTCCGTCTTCGAGGGCGATACGTGGCTCCCAAGCCAATATCTGGCGGGCAGCACTCACATCGGGTTGGCGGACTTTCGGGTCGTCCACCGGCAAAGGCTCAAACGCAATGGGACTGGCACTCCCGGTCAGCCGGATAATCGTCTCGGCAAATTCTCGGACGGATAATTCGTGCGGATTGCCCAGATTCACAGGGTGGACACAGTCTGAGCGAAGGAGGCGGACAATGCCCTCGACTAAATCGTCCACAAAACAGAAACTCCGGGTTTGACTCCCATCTCCATACACCGTTAACGCTTCTCCCCGCAGCGCTTGAGTGATGAAATTGGGCACAACGCGGCCGTCCCCGAGACGCATACGTGGGCCATAGGTATTAAAAATACGGACAATGCGGGTCGCCACGCCATGACTGCGATGGTAGGCCATGGTCAGGGCTTCGGCAAACCGTTTTGCCTCGTCATACACCCCCCGTGGGCCGATCGGATTCACATTGCCCCAATAATCTTCCGGCTGAGGATGGACGAGCGGGTCGCCATAGACCTCGGAGGTTGAAGCGAGCAGAAAACGGGCGGCTTTCACCCGGGCCAAGCCGAGTCCCTTATGCGTACCGAGCGAGCCTACCTTCAGGGTCTGAATCGGCAGTTCAAGGTAATCGATCGGGCTCGCCGGCGAGGCAAAGTGGAGAATCGCATCAATATGGCCACTGACGTAAATATAGTTCGTCACATCCTGATGGACAAAGGAAAAGCGCGGATTGACAAACAGGTGCGCCACATTGTCCATATCGCCGGTAATGAGATTGTCCAGACACACTACCTCATCCCCGTCGGCCAAGAAACGCTCACACAGATGCGAACCGATAAACCCGGCCCCTCCGGTGATTAAGATGCGTGCGATGACTCTTCTCCTCTCAATTCGCGCTTGGGTATCGACGCTCGGCAACAGGACAATCCGTCTTGCCTATTCTAGCACGTCCTTAATCCAGTAGACGGGCTTTTCCTGACTCTCGTGGTAGGTACGAGCCAGCATCTCAGCGATTAAGCCGGTAGTCACAAGCTGGATACCGGTGACAAGCAGGAGAATCCCCAGGAGTAAAATGGGACGGTTTGCTAATTGCACGTCAAACAGGAGGCGTTGAATCCCCAGGACGGTCGTGATCCCCCCGCCAACCAGGACGGCAATCAAACCCAGAAAGCCAAAGAAATGACTCGGGCGGGTCGCATAGCTCGACATGAATTTAACGGTCAGTAAATCCAGTACGACCCACAATGTTCGGGTTAAGCCGTATTTTGAGGTGCCGTGCGTGCGCGCATGATGGGCGACCGGAAGCTCGGCAATCCGCGCGCCCATATCCCCGGCCAGAGCTGGGATAAACCGGTGCATTTCCCCATACAGCTTGAGGCCTTTTGCCACCTCACGGCGGAACGCCTTGAGCGTACAGCCATAATCGTGCAGTTTGACCCGCGTTGTGAGCGAGATCATATGATTGGCGATCTGGGACGGGAGACGCCGGCGCAAAAACGGATCTTGTCGATTGACACGCCAGCCGTTCACCAGGTCATACCCCTCGTCCAGCTTTGCCAGCAAACGCGGGATATCGATGGGATCATTCTGGAGGTCGCCGTCCAGCGAAACAATGACGTCACCCTGGGCGTATTCAAACCCCGCAGCCAGTGCAGCAGTCTGGCCGAAGTTGCGTCGAAAGCGAAGAACCTTGAGCCTATCGTCCTCGGCATGCAGCTCAGCCAGCAGCTCACTACTCCCGTCCTGACTGCCGTCGTCGATGAGAATGAGTTCATAACTCCAGTCCGTCGGTGCCAGTACGGCATGGACACGCTCACACAACGGACGCAGATTATCGACCTCATTATAGATCGGGACGACGATGGAAAGGTCCATAGCGATTCGGTGCCAGCGAGCTAGAATTCGGTCAGACTCACGAACTGGCGATAACGCTGTTCAATGTCATCCCGGCTCAGGGCGTGCAGACGCCGCAGGCTGAAATCTTCGACCGTGAACGAAGCCACCACACTGCCGTAGACAATGGCTTTGCGCAGTCCGGCCTCAGACGTGTCGTTCGACTCGGCCAAATAGCCGAGAAACCCGCCGGCAAAGGAGTCCCCGGCCCCGGTCGGATCAACCACGTCTTCCAAGGGGTAGGCGGGGACGGCGAAAACCGACTGGGGGGAAAACAGCAATACCCCATACTCACCCCGCTTGACGAGCAGTGTCTTGGGCCCCATGTCCAAAATCCGGCGTGCGGCTTTCACGACATTGGACTCGCCGCTGAGCATACCCGCCTCTTCGTCGTTGATGACCAGCACATCGACACGTTTCAGCACGGCTTCGAGCGCCGCACGTTCATGCTCAATCCAGTGACTGATCGTGTCGCAGCCGATCAGGCGCGCGCCGTCGGTTTGGTCTAACACCTGGCTCTGCAAGCCAGGGTCGATATTCCCCAGAAACACAAAAGGCGTATGGCGATACTGTTCGGGCAGCTTTGGAGCGAAGTCCGCGACCACATTCATCTGGAGATCTAATGTATCTCGGATGTTGAGATTTTCGTGATAGCGGCCAGTCCACCGAAACGTCCGCCCTGCCCCTACTTCCAATCCGTCCAGGTTGATATTCGGTGCGGTCAGGGTTGCCTGCGCATCTGAGGGAAAGTCTTCACCAATAACGGCAACCACGTTCACCGTCGTAAAATAACTCGCCGCAACCGCGAAATAGGCTGCCGAGCCCCCCAGGACTTCGTCAGCCCTACCGGACGGCGTTTCAATAGAATCCAATCCGACCGAACCGACAACCACAATACTCATGACGTCCTCTTGGCGTTTATCCATTGATGTATTTCCCAATAATCGGCTCAAGGTCGTTTTTGACCGTTTCTGGAATCATCGCCCGGTCGGTGATGATCGCATCTGCGAGCGCCGCCTCACAGTCGCACACCTGCTCGGGAGACAGCCGCTGAGCAGTGTCCCGGACAATGCGTTGAGCGGTGACAACGTTTTTGTTCAAAATTGCCAGTACCTCTTCTATCACCACATCGCCGGCCTCGGTATTCCAGCAGTCGTAATCGGTTGCCATAGCCAGGGTGGCAAAACAGATTTCGGCTTCACGCGCCAGCTTGGCTTCTTGGAGATTCGTCATCCCGATGATGTCAGCGCCCCAGCTCCGATACAGCAAAGATTCGGCCCGTGTGGAAAATTGCGGGCCTTCCATGCAGATATACGTCCCCCCGTGGTGAACAGCTATGTCCAGGCTGTCACTGACCTCAACCAAAGACTGAGATAAGAGCGGACACACCGGGTCGGCAAAGGCGACGTGGGCGACAATGCCCCGGCCAAAGAAGGTACTGATACGCCCACGGGTCCGGTCGATGAACTGGTCGGGGATGACAATATGGCCGGGCGCAATCTCCTGTTTCAAACTGCCCACCGCACCCACGGCAATCAAGCGCCGCACGCCCAGCCTTTTCATCCCATAGATATTGGCGCGGAAATTCAGCTCGGAGGGCAGGATCCGGTGGCCACGGCCGTGGCGAGGCAGGAAAACCACGCGGACACCGTCTAATTCGCCGACAAAATATTCATCCGACGGCGCACCAAACGGCGTCTCAACGCTCACCCATTCGCCGTGCTCGACGCCGTCCATCTGATACAGACCGCTGCCACCAATAACACCCAGCGTAATCATGACTGTCCCTTTCCCTAGGTCGCTTGCTCCAGAGGAGCGGCCAGTTGCCCACAGGCGGCCTGTACATCCTGGCCGCGGCTTTCGCGAATGCTGGCATAGATGCCCCGGTCGAGCAAGATTTGACGGAACCGTACGAGCCGCTCGCGCGACGAGGGGGCAAATGATGCCCCAGGGAAGGAATTAAACGGAATCAGGTTGACCTTGGCCCGGATGCCATGCAGGAGGGACACGAGGCGTTTTGCGTCAGCTGGACTATCGTTCAGCCCGTCCAACAGGGTATACGCAAAGGTCATGCGGTTGCGCGGGGCTACGGGCAGGGACCGACAGGCCTCCAACACCGTCGCCAGAGGGTAGCGCCGATTAATCGGCATGAGGGCGTTCCGCACGGCATCGGTTGTTGCGCTTAAGGAGATGGTGAGGTTGACCTGGGTGTCGTGCAACAGGCGCTGCATTTGCGGCACTAATCCAACCGTCGATACGGTGATGCGGCGAGGGGAGAGCTGATACCCCCAGGCTGCCGTCAGAATCGTGATGGCCTTCACGACCTGATCGTAGTTCGCCAACGGTTCGCCCATGCCCATAAAGACGACATTGGCCACCGCTTCGTGTTGGGGCCGTCGGTACTGGACCTCCCAGACTTGGCTGACGATTTCCCCAGCAGTCAGGTCACGCACGGGCCGTACTTGGGCGGTCGCACAAAATTGACAGCCCATGGCACAGCCGACCTGGGAAGAGATGCAGAGCGTCCGGCGGTTCTCACTCGGAATAAAAACGCTCTCAATCCGGCGTCCATCGGTAAGGGTAAAGAGATATTTCTCCGTCCCATCAGCCGCCGTAGTGTGCCGGCTACAGTCCAGACGGGCAAGCTGAAAATGCTGGGCCAACTCCTCGCACAGGGCCAGGGGGATATTGCTCATCTGCCCCACGTCTGTGAGCCGGTGTTGATGCACCCATTTCAAAACTTGCTGTGCCCGGAAGGATTTGTGTCCGCGCGCAGTCAGCCAGCGGGCGAGTTCGTCTTGGGTGCAATCTTTAAGGTCCATACCGATCAAACAGGCATAGAGTACGCAGCCGCCAGGCCCGAAAAGGCTCCTTAAGCCAAGTCCAGCCCACTAAAAAAATAACCGATCTCCCATTGGGCCGTTTCGGGCGCATCGGAGCCATGCACGGCATTCTGCTCGATGTTCGTAGCAAAATCCTTCCGAATCGTACCCTCATCCGCCTCAGCCGGGTTGGTCGCGCCCATAATTTTCCGGTGAGCTTGAATGGCCCCTTCACCCTCAAGCACGGAGACGAGAATCGGACCTGAGGACATGAAGTCTGTCAGGCTCCCAAAAAATGGGCGTTCTTTATGGACCGCATAAAAGCCCTCGGCTTCGGCTTTCGTCAGGGAAACCATTTTGGTGGCAACGATTTTGAGCCCGGCTGCTTCAAAGCGGCGGAGAATCTCACCAATGACATTCTTCTTGACCGCGTCAGGCTTCACAATAGAGAGGGTTCGTTCCGTCATACGCGTCCTTTCTTGTACGGCATGAGAAGTCTATCCATGCCCACTACAGGGGTCAATGTTCGCACTCTCAGGGCAGATTGAGCGGAGGGGGGAGCGGAGTGAAGTACAAGCCACAGCTTCGATAGGCGTGTTTTACCGCCCGCCAGTCGGGGCTCTCCGCTACCAGGGCAAGACCGGTAAGCGCATGGCAGGCTTCCGCCCGGTAACCACAGCGCTGGGCCTCGTCATAACAGCGAGCAAATGCAGCCTTCGCGCGTTTGTGTTTTCCCTGTAAAAACGCCAATTCCCCGGTTCCCAGACGACAGTAGACCGTCCCGCGCATGTCGCGCGTTTCGCGGAAGAGCCGTTGCGCCTGGCCGAATGTCGCTCGGCTACGTTCATGGTCGCCCTGCATTTTGAAGACCGTGGCCATCGCCCAGACCGTATAGGCAAAGCTCGCCTTATCGCCAATCCGCCGGTATAACCGCTCAGCTTTTGCAAAGAGCCGCAAGGCAGTCGTAAATTCTTGACGCATACGGGCCGCATTACCAAGGCCGCAGTATGAATAGGCCCGGCCGTACACATCGTCTTCAACCTCAAACACCTCGTTTGCTTCGGCGTAATAGTTCTGGGTATCCGCAAATCGACCCATGAGACGCGACGCGCCCCCCAGACCGCACAGCGCATATCCGGCTCCGAGCGGGTCGCCCTCCCGCTCGGCGAGTCTGAGGGCTTGTTTGAAATGGCTCAGCGCTTTTTTGAGGTCACCACAGAAGCGATACGTCCCCCCCATGGCCCAGACAATAAAGCCTTCACGGTCGTACACCCGGGCTTGACGGTAGAGGGTCCGCGCCTCGGCCAGATATGGTAAGGCCCGCTGAGGATTTCCCTGGGCGCGGACGCTCAGGCCGATACCAGCCAGACCCTCCGCCTCTCCTTCTATATCAGTCAAGCGACCAGCCAGGCGGCTCGCCCGTTCATAGGCGCGTTTGGCGAACCCAAATTGTCCCTGCATGCGCAAGCAATCGCCAATACCGAGGTGGGCATCAAGTTCGCATTCCCCCAGGTTTGCGGCTTTTGCCGCCTGACGTGCCTGGCGGTAGAGCACGAGCGCTTCGGCAAAGCGACTCTTCTGGCGGGCGCGTTCGCCCTGTTGAAACAAGGCGCGAGGTATCTGGTCCGTTGACATGAAGCTGTAGGGGCGGTTCGTGAACCGCCCCTACCCTATTTTGCAAACTGTGCTGTCAGGGCCTGCCCGAATCCCTTAGCCCATGGCGGCCGCCATAGTTTTGCCCATCTCAGCCGGACTCGAAATAATAGCCACACCGGCGTCCCTGAAGGCTTGGACCTTCTCAGCCGCGGTTCCCTTCCCACCGGCAATAATCGCCCCGGCATGGCCCATACGCTTGCCTTTGGGGGCCGTTTGGCCGGCAATAAACGCCGCGACCGGCTTGGTCATACGCGCTTTAATGAACGCAGCGGCTTCCTCTTCTGCCGAACCACCAATTTCACCAATCAACACCACGCCTTCGGTTTGGGGATCATCTTGAAAGAGCTGTAAGACGTCGATAAAGCCGGTTCCGTTCACCGGGTCGCCGCCTATCCCGACGCACGACGACTGACCGATCCCCAACTGGGTGAGTTGATGGACGGCTTCATAGGTCAAGGTTCCACTGCGCGACACCACACCGATTGAGCCGGGGGTGTGGATATACCCCGGCATGATCCCAATCTTGCATGCGCCCGGGGTAATCACGCCGGGACAGTTCGGGCCAATCAAGCGGGACTTTTTGCCGGCCAAGTAGCGCTTGACCCGGACCATATCGAGCACCGGAATTCCCTCGGTAATGCAGATCACCAACTCCACTTCGGCATCGACCGCTTCCAGAATGGCGTCAGCGGCAAACGGCGGCGGCACATAAATAACGGAAGCGTTTGCCCCCGTTTCCGCAACCGCCTCCACAACCGTGTTGAAAATGGGAATACCTTCGAAATCCGTACCGCCTCGGCCAGGCGTGACCCCCGCTACCATCTGGGTGCCGTAGTCTCGACAGCCCCGGGTGTGCAGTTGGCCGGTTGAACCGGTAATTCCCTGCGTCAGGACCTTGGTGTTTTTATCAACAAGAATGCTCACGAACCTGCTCCTCGATTTCTCACCCTACAGATTGATACGAACGGTTGAGCGGGTGTGCGTCGCCTACGTGCCAATCGCCTCGACGATCTTCTCCGCGCCGTCGGCCAGATCGTCGGCAGGAATAATATCGAGCCCCGACTCAGCCAGAATCGTTTTCCCCAGTTCAACATTCGTGCCTTCTAAGCGCACGACCAAGGGGACCGACAGATTGACTTGCTTGGCAGCTTCAACCACTCCGTTGGCCACCACATCGCACCGCATGATCCCACCAAAAATATTGACCAGAACGCCTTTGACATTCTCGTCCGACAGAATAATTTTAAACGCCTCGGTGACCTTTTCCGTGGTCGCCCCCCCGCCCACATCCAGAAAATTCGCCGGCTCAGCCCCGTAGTGTTTGATGATATCCATGGTCGCCATCGCCAGCCCAGCCCCATTGACCATGCAGCCGATGTTGCCGTCGAGCGCAATATAGTTGAGGTCAAACTTGGACGCCGCGACCTCTTTCTCGTTTTCCTCAGTCACATCCCGCATCTCACGGATATCGGCGTGACGGAACAGCGCGTTGTCATCGAAGCCCATCTTGGCGTCCAGAGCGACAAGATCGCCGGACTTCGTCAGTACCAGCGGATTAATCTCGGCCATGGAGGCGTCGCTCTCGGAAAATGCCCGGTATAAGCCGCGCATGAAGGCCACGGCTCTGTTGACTGAGTCTTTAGGCAGGCCCAGACCGTAGGCGAGCTGGCGACCCTGGAAATCCCCGAAGCCGACCGCGGGATCGATGGTGGCGCGGAGAATCTTCTCGGGCGAGCGCTCGGCTACCTCCTCAATTTCCACGCCGCCCTCAGAGCTGGCCATCACCGTGACCCGTGCGGTCGCGCGGTCAATGACCATACCGAGATAGAACTCTTGAGCAATATCGCAGCCCTGCTCAACAAAGATCTTTTGGACTTCTTTCCCTTCGGGTCCGGTTTGGTGGGTGACCAGGGTTGAGCCCAGCAGAGCCGTCGCGTGTGCCCGGGCTTCCTGCGGCGTCTTGGCGAGCTTGACCCCACCGGCTTTGCCTCGCCCACCGGCGTGAATCTGGGCCTTGACGACACACAGCCCGCCGCCCAGTTCCTGGGCAACGGCTTCGGCTTCGTCCGGGGTGGTGGCGACCCGGCCGTCTAACACGGCCACCCCATTTTTCCGTAATATCTCTTTTGCTTGATATTCGTGGATATTCATACCCTCTTACCTTACTGTGGCCCTCTTCCCTGATGGTGGAGAGCTACTCGCCCTTCTCCAGAATGGCGTCCATAGCCGTCACCAGTTCGCGCACATGGCCGACGGACACCTCCATTTCTCGTTTTTCTTTGTCGCTCAGGTCCACTTCAATGACGCGCTCAACGCCACCGGCACCAATAGACACCGGGACGCCAAAGTACACCCCGTCAATCCCGTATTCGCCTTCAAGATAGGCCGCGCAGGGGAGGATTTGTTTTCTATCCTGCAGATGGGCCGCAGCCATCTGCACGGCGGCTGAAGCCGGAGAATAGAACGCCGAGCCCGTCTTGAGCAACGCCACAATCTCACCGCCGGCCTGACGGGTGCGCTGTTCAATTGCTTCCAAACGGGCAGCGGAGATCAGCTTCTCAACCGGTATCCCGCCGACCTGGCAATAGCTGCGCACCGGAACCATATCGTCACCGTGGCCGCCGAGAACCATAGCCGTCACATTCTGGACAGACACGCCAAGTTCTTGGGCAATAAAGGTCCGGTAACGGGCGGAGTCCAGAACACCGGCTTGGCCCACGACTCTGTTCTTGGGGAAACCCGTCACCCGCTTGGTCAGGGTCACCATGGCATCGAGCGGATTGGTAATCACAATCACCAACGAATCCGGCGCATATTGCTTAATGTTGCTGGACACATCGCTCATGATCTTGCAATTAATACCCAGCAGATCATCCCGACTCATGCCCGGCTTGCGGGCAACGCCGGCAGTCACAATACAGACATCCGCGCCGGCAATATCAGCGTAGCTCGTTGTCCCGGTAATGTTGGCGTCATAGCCTTCGATGGGCCCGGCTTCGAGCATATCCAGGGCCTTTCCCTGGGGCAGGCCATCAATCACGTCGAACAGGACGACATCGCCAAGTCCCTTGAGCACGCACAGGTGGGCAAGGGTGCCGCCAATATTACCTGCGCCAATAAGTACGATTTTCTTCCGAGCCATAATATTCTTCCCTCCGGTCTCGCATCCATGAATAGTATAGAAGGAGGACAGCCAGGACGTCTGTCCTCATCTCAATCCGCTGAGATATTGCTTGTTCGGCAAGTTTTTGGGGCAGGATGCCAAAATTCCCACGACCTGTCTAGGCCAGAAGACTGCCGAAAGACTCGCTTTTGTCGACCGGGACGTGCATCAGCCGCTCTTCGTTATCGGAAGAGCACCAAGGAGCAACCCATCCTCATCGCCCCAGCTTCCCAGAACGCTGTTTTAGCCAATTTCGTTCGGCGTCGGAGCGACGGATATAGTGCGGGACGAGTTGTGATACGTCGTCGTGATCTCCCTGTTTGAAGCGCATCCAGGCTAAGCGGGCAACAATGCTGCCGCGTGGCGGGACAGCAGCCAGCGGCAGAAATTCCGCATGGGGCCCGCAGTGTTCTCGAATGATTGCACCGTAGCGCGTGGCGCCATCCCCAACAAAGAGGCAGGGCGCACTGATTTGGTGGGCCAACTCTTCGGGCGAGAGGACCATATCGTCAGTCAGACGGGTAATCTGTCCTCCTGCCTCACGGGCGAAGAAAGCCGCATACACTTCGCGTTTGCGAGCGTCCAGCACAACGCACAGGCGGTCTGTCCAATGGGTCACTGCATGGGCAAGCGTGAGGAGCGTCGAGACGCCGGCAACTCGTTGAGACAGGGCATAGGCAAAACCTTTTGTCGTGCCGAGCGCGATGCGCAGACCGGAGAAGGCTCCAGGGCCAATCGTCACCCCTATACCTGCGATCGCCGGCAGGCTGACGTGTGCCCGGTCAAGGACGCGATGGATCAACGCTAAAAGAGTTTCCGCGTGACTCGTCGCAGCGCCACCTGACTGTTCCGCCAGAATACTGCCGTCCTGTATCAGGCCGACGCTCGCAATCGGGGTAGCCGCGTCTATGCCGAGAACGAGCATGTCAAGAGATCAGCTGACTAGGCGTGAAATATCGTTGTAGAAGACCAGGACGATGAGCGAGACGATGACCAGGAAACCGACGCGTAAAGCCATCTCTTTGGAACGATTACTCAACGGGCGGCCAATGAGGAGCTCAATGAGCATCAGCAACAGATGGCCACCGTCAAGGATGGGGATAGGCAGAAGATTAAAGATGGCTAAGTTGACGTTCACGATGGCCGTGAAGCGCAGCAAATAATCCAATCCCAAACGCGCCTGCTGTCCAGCCACCTGCGCAATGAGAATAGGGCCGCCCAGTTCCTTGGTCGAAACCTCTCCACTTATGAGCTTGACAACGCTGTCCAGAATGAGGTGCGTCCACAGCCAGGTTTGCTCAGCTCCAAGCGTTATCGCTCGTCCTATGGTGACCGCTTCGTTCGTAAAGGCTCGCTCAATACCAATCACGTAGACTTGCCCGCCGACGGGGTTGTCACGCAGCTGGGGGGTGACCGTTGCGGCAATAATCTGGCCACGGTTCGCCTTTTTAATGACAAGGTCAATCTCATTCCCATTACTGTGCTGGATCTGCTCAGCGAGTTCCTCCCAGGTGTGGACGGCAACCCCATCGACTTTGAGGATTTCGTCTTCCGGTTCTAGACCGGCCGTTTCCGCGGGCATATTCGCCACAACTCCGCCAACCGTGGGTTGATCGATCGGGACATTGACACCAAATTGGGCAAAGGCCAGACTGAAAACGACAAAAGCCATCAGAAAGTTGGCCAATGGCCCGGCAGCGACAATCAGAAAGCGTTTTGGCAAGGATTGATGGGTAAAGGAACGGGACAGATCATCCTCATCTACCTCCTCACCGATTTCCTCTCCTATCATCTTCACATAGCCGCCCAGAGGAATGGCGCTGAGTAAATACTCCGTTTCGCCGATCTTACGACCGATGAGTTTCGGCCCAAAGCCGAGCGAGAATCGCTCAACTCCAACGCCGGCCCATTTGGCGGTCAGGAAGTGTCCCAATTCGTGCACAAAAATGATTAATCCAAAGACAATAACCACTCGTAGCGCAACATCAAAAGTCGAAAGATCCATGCCCACGTACTCCTCAGTTTTCGGGCCATATTTAGTGCCACAGCGTATTATAGTAATAGATAAAGGCACCGGGGAAAAGCAAACTATCGATACGGTCGAGCACTCCGCCGTGGCCGGGAAAGAGACGGCCTGAGTCTTTTGCGCCGCAGGCCCGCTTCAAGGCAGACTCACACAGGTCGCCCAACTGGGCGAGCACTCCCATCAGAAGCGCAAGTAGGACTAATTCGAGCGCAGAGCGATTGGGCAGGAGATACTGCCAGGCAACGAGAGCAGCGACGCAGTTCCCGCCTATTGATCCGACACTCCCCTCTATGGTTTTGCTGGGGCTGATATGCGGTAGCAGTTTCCGTTTTCCCCATATTCGTCCAACGACATATCCTCCGGTGTCTCCAAGCATGGCCACAAGCAGTATGAAAAAAATCCATCCCGCGCCTTCCGGGCCGCGGTGTATCCACAGCAAGTGTGGAAAAAGAAACCCAATATACACCACACCAAGGACGCAGAGGCTCGTTGTCTGGATTCCTCTCGCTGGCTGACGATCTCGAAGACTCAGGATAAAAACCAGCATAAAACCAAGGGTCAATGCAGCACCGATGAGCCGAGCATCGCCCGATAGCATGCTGAGTGCGACAAGCATGCCCCACAGTCCGCCGATGACCGGAGAGAGGGAGCATTGGGCTCGCGTGAGTGAGAAATATTCATAGAGGCCGACACCAGTCAGCACCAGAATGGCACTCGAAAAGCCCCATTCCGGCGCCGAGTGTATCAGGAAGATGAGAAGGGGAAGCGCGACCGCGGCGGTCAGGAGCCTAGTGCGCAGCACGTTTGAGCTCAGTCTCAATCAGTTGCTCGGCCGTCCGACCGAAACGCCGATCCCGCTGCTGATAATCTGCCAATGCCTGCAAGAAGGCGTCGCGGTCGAAGTCTGGCCACAGGGTATCGGTCACATAGAGTTCCGTGTAGGCCAACTGCCAGAGCATGAAGTTACTGATCCGGAACTCTCCACTCGTCCGAATAAGGAGGTCTGGAGCGGGGATATCTGCTGTCCACAAAGATTGTTCGATCGCCTGCTGATCAATCTCGAATGGCCGCAGTTGTCCCGCCTGTACGGCCGTCGCCAGAGTCTGTACGGCGGCAACGATTTCTTCCCGTGCACTATAGCTCACGGCGAGTACAACAGTCAGTCCGGTGTTGTCTCGTGTTGCGGCAATAACGTCGAGCAGAGATTTCCGAACAGTCGTGGGAAGGCGGCCCAAATCACCGATGGCCCGGAGGCGGATATTATACCGCATCATACGGCGCAATTCCGTCCGGAGATAGCGATTGAGAAGCCCCATGAGCGCCCGGACTTCACGTGGCGGCCGCTGCCAGTTCTCCGAAGAAAATGCGTAGAGGGTCAGATACGAGAGTCCTATGCCGCGACTTGTCTCGACAATATTACGAACTGCCTCTTTTCCGCGCTTGTGGCCTTCAATACGGCTCAGTCCGCGTCGCTGCGCCCACCGTCCGTTGCCATCCATAATGATGGCAACATGACGGGGCAATTGGTCTTTCTCGATAATAACGCTCACGCGTGTAAATAGCAGGTTAGAATGGATTGTCCGTGTTGACCGTCACAGAGAAACACCAACCCTTAGACCGCCATCAATTCTTCCTCTTTGAGCTTGAGGATATGGTCAAGTTTTTCAATATATTCATTCGTCATCTTTTGTACGCGATCCTGGGCGGCGTGCAATTCATCTTCGGTAATTTCTTTCTCTTTTTGCATTTCCTTAAGATAGTCATTGGCATCGCGTCTATGGTTCCGCATAGAAACCCGGTAGCCTTCTGCACTCTTACGGATTTTTCGGACAAAATCTTTCCGCCGCTCTTCGGTGAGTTCGGGTATGGGGACTCGAATGACTTTCCCATCGTTGATTGGAGTCAGGCCCAAGTCAGCCTGATAAATCGCCTTTTCCACATCCCCGATAATATTTTTTTCGTACGGCTGCACAACCAGGAGGCGCGCTTCTGGTGCAGATAAGGAGGCGAGTTGGTTGAGTGGGGTTGGGGACCCGTAATACTGGACCATCACACCCTCGATTAACGCTGTGGAGGCCCGACCGGTACGAACTTTCGAAAACTCTCCACGGAGCGACCCCAGCGTTTGCTCCATTTCCTGCTTCATCTGTTCCAAAACTTCGGCGCTCATAACTCCCCCCCATTGACCACCGTTCCAATAGGCTCTCCACGGATCACGCGCTGGATATTCCCAGGCTCAAGCATACTGAACACAATGATGGGGAGATGATTATCCATACACAATGATATAGCAGTGGAGTCCATGACCTTGAGATTTTGCTGCAAGACTTCAAGGTAGGTCAGGGTTTGATACCGCTCGGCCGTCGCATCCTTCATCGGGTCAGCACTATAGATCCCATCAACCTTGGTTGCTTTGAAAATGGCTTGTGCCCCGATTTCCATCGCCCGCAAGCTGGCAGCGGTGTCCGTGGTGAAATACGGATTACCGGTACCGGAGGCAAAAATAACGATACGACCTTTCTCAAGATGGCGCGTTGCGCGCCGTCTAATATACGGTTCCGCCACCTGCGCTACTGCCAGGGCTGACATCACGCGCGTCGGAACCTCTACCCTCTCCAAAGCTTCCTGCATGGCTAAGCTATTGATCACCGTGGCCAGCATCCCCATATAATCGCCGGTCGCCCGCGCAATCCCTCTTGAGCTCGCGTCTACTCCACGCAGGATATTTCCTCCACCCAGGACCAAAGCGATCTCACACCCCAGCGCATGAATCTCCTGAATCTCTCTAGCAATACGAGTTAAGACAACATCGTCAATCCCATAGCCTCGTTTGCCAGCGAGTGCTTCTCCTCCCAACTTGAGCAGGACACGCTGGTATGGTGCAGACTTTGTCGCCATGCGACCTACTCAGTCCCCTTTTCAGCAGTACTTGCTTCTCCAATTTGGAAACGCGCAAACCGATGAACGACAATATTTTCGCCCGTTTTGCTCACCGCATCATTGACAATCTCTTGGACGCTTTTACTCGGCTCCCGGATATAGGCTTGTTCGAGCAGACATACTTCGCTGTAAAACTTCTCGACTTTTCCGGAAACGATCTTCTCAATCACCTGCACCGGCTTTCCAGACGCCTCGGCCTGGGTCTGGTAGACCGTCCGCTCCCGCTCGAGCTCGGCCTCAGAGATGTCTTCCCGACGTACGCAGCGTGGATTTGCGGCCGCCACTTGCATCGCGAGGTCTTTGACAAGCTGTTGGAACTCCTCAGTCCGGGCCACAAAGTCAGTCTCACAATTCACTTCAACCAAGACGCCGATCTTGCCACCGCCGTGAATATAGGAGCCAACTACCCCCTGCTCGGCCGCGCGCCCAGCTCTCTTTGCGGCCGCTGCCAGTCCTTTCTCACGCAGAAAGTCAATGGCTTTTTCAATATCACCGTTATTTTCGGCGAGCGCTTTTTTACAGTTGACAATGCCCGCGCCGGTCCGCTCGCGCAGTTCTTTGACCTGGGCCATCGAAATATCGCTCACGCCGCACCCCCTTCCTCAACAGGCGTGGCCTCCGCCGGAGCGTCTTCGACCCGCGCCTCGGGAGCTGCCGTCATATCCGGTCCAGCCGGCATGGCTGGGCCTTCTTGGTCCGCCTGGTCAGGGGCTTCACCTTCGCCTTGTTGCTGCTCTTGGTACAGCGTCCGTCCTTCTATGGAGGCGTCAGCTATCGCCTCCACAAAAAGACGAATGGCACGAATAGCATCATCATTCCCCGGGATTTTATGCGTGACCAGATCCGGGTCACAGTTGGAATCAATCGCAGCGACAACGGGCAGACCGAGCTTATTCGCCTCCCGCACGGCAATTTCTTCCTTCTTGGTATCAACGACAAACATCGCGTCAGGCAGCTTCCGCATGGTTTTGATACCACCTAACACACTCATCAGCTTATCCCGCTCCCGGCTCATCCCCAAGAGTTCCTTCTTCGTCAGCGCGTCGGCAATCGCGGCTGTTTCGAGCATCTCTTCGACTCGTTTCAGTCGATCGATAGACTTCCGGATGGTTTGAAAGTTCGTCAACATCCCACCCAGCCAGCGGTTATGGACATAAAACATCTCACATCGCTCGGCTGCCTCGCGCACGACTTCCTGCGCTTGTTTCTTGGTACCGACAAAAAGAATCTGACCACCATCTCCTACCAGATCACGAATGAAGCCGCACGCGTCACGCAACATCCCCACGGTCTGCTGCAAATCAATGATGTGGATTCCGTTGCGGGCACCAAAAATATAGGGCTTCATCTTTGGGTTCCAGCGGCTCGTTTGGTGGCCGAAGTGCACCCCAGCTTCAAGCAGTTGCTTGATCGTAATGTCAACCATGTACAGGTCACCTTTCTTTCTTAACTACGTGTGGAATACTCTTGATTTCAGGGAGAAATTTTGTATCAAAGGCGAAAAATCTTTGCAACGCGCCGGAGAGTGCTATTGATTCATAGATTCAAGAAATTCCTGATTATCCTTTGTCCCCTGGATTTTATCCATAAAAAATTCCATGGCTTCGACTGCGTTCATTTGGGTCAGCAATTGTCTGAGAAGCCGCATTCGGTCCAAGGTCTTCTTCGTCAGCAACATCTCTTCCTTTCGGGTACCAGAGCGGCCAATATCCATGGCAGGGAAAATCCGTTTGTCCATGAGGCGGCGGTCCAGGTGGATTTCCATATTGCCGGTCCCTTTGAATTCTTCAAAGATGACTTCATCCATACGACTACCAGTATCGACCAGGGCCGTCCCAATAATGGTTAAGCTTCCCCCATCTTCAATGTTCCGTGCCGCTCCAAAGAATTTTTTCGGCATCCGTAAGGCATTGGCATCCACACCACCGGACAGTAATTTCCCACTCGGCGGAACCACAGCGTTATTCGCCCGCGCTAAGCGGGTAATGCTGTCGAGTAAGACGACCACGTCTTTTCCATGCTCGACCAGACGTTTTGCTTTTTCTAAGACCATCTCAGCCACCTGTACGTGCCGATTCGCCGGTTCATCAAACGTCGAACTCACAACCTCGGCACGGACTGAGCGCTGCATATCGGTGACTTCCTCCGGTCGCTCGTCAATCAATAAGACAATCAAAATGACCTCTTTATGATTGTGAACAATGCCATGCGCCAAACTTTGCAGCATCATGGTCTTGCCCGTACGAGGAGCGGCAACAATCAAACCGCGCTGACCTTTTCCTATGGGAGTGAACAGATCAATGGTTCGCGTGGTATATTCCTCAAGATTGTGTTCGAGCAGGAGTTGTTCCTCGGGGTAGAGTGGCGTCAAATTGTCAAAAAGGATTTTATCTCGGGCGCGTTCAGGCTCCTCATAGTTCGTGGCCTCAACTTTCAGCAACGCAAAATAGCGCTCGCCCTCCTTGGGCGGGCGGATCTGCCCGGCCACAACGTCCCCGGTGCGCAAATTAAACCGTCGAATCTGGCTCGGGGACACATAAATGTCATCCGGCCCGGGCAGATAATTGTAGTCAGGAGAACGGAGAAAACCGAACCCGTCAGAGAGAATCTCTAACACCCCCTCGCCGTAGATAAAGCCACTCTGCTCGGCCTGGGCTTGGAGAATAGAAAAAATCAAGTCTTGCTTACGGAGACTGGACGCTCCCTCGACATTAAAATTTCGTGCGATCTCCGCCAGTTCTCCAATTTTCTTTGATTTCAGAGACTTCAGGTTCAGACCGACATCTTCGCCGTCCCCACTAATGCGAACCTCCTGGAGTCCGTTTGCATTATTACTCTTTGCGATCGTTCGACCCATATCTTCCTCCTCATTGTCTGCAGTCGTAAACTGGAGGGATGTATCCTTGGTATTACGCACTGCCGAGGCATATCCGCCTCGGACGCCGATTGCCCGTGTTAGGAAAAAACCATCAAGAAACAGCAGTATGACCGGTGAGAAATTCTTTTTCGGAGCGGTCTACAGAGGACGGTTTATCCTCCGAGAGATGTTTTCATATAATACATCATCACAAATCTGTCAACGAAAAGACTCACTCCCAGACAGAGCCCAGCTCCAGCAGGAGCCTAGCAAAATCAGCGGGATAAGGCGCCTGAAGGGTCATCATTGTCTGGTTTTGGGGGTGCCTGAATTCAATCGCCTCGGCGTGCAAGGCCTGACGGGGAAAGTGCCGAATCCCAGGAGGCAGAGTTTTCTCCATACGCCGAGAGCCATACAGCTCATCCCCGATAATGGGGTGGTTGAGCGCAGCGAGATGAACCCGCAGTTGGTGGGTCCGACCAGTCTTGGGAAAGAGCCGGACAAGGGAAACACTGCGACATGACTCCAGGACTTCATACCGGCTGACCGCCGGACGGCTCTTCCGGGCGTGGATGGACATTTTCTTCCGATCCTGTGGGTGCCGACCGATCGGAAAAGCAATCTCCCCCTCGTGCTGCGGCAGGCATCCGACCACGACAGCGCGGTAGGTTTTGCGCACCTGTCTCGATTTGAATTGCTCGGCGAGGGCTTCCAGCGCCGTCCGAGTCTTTGCCACGAGCAGGACGCCGGACGTATCCTTATCAAGTCGATGGACAATCCCCGGACGGAGCGAGGCTGCCTCGACCTGCCAGCCCCAGTATGACAGCAAAGCGTTCACCACTGTCCCATGCCACTGACCGGGAGCGGGATGCACAACCATACCGGGCGGTTTGTTAATCGCGGCCAGACTGTCATCTTCATACAGGATATCGAGCGGAATATCTTCAGGCGTGGCAGTCGTTGGTTGGGCGGGCAGAGGAGAAATTGCTATGATTTCACCGCTACGGACCGGATAGCTCGCCTTTTGGGGGGTTCCGTCTACCACCACATGGCGACCTTGAATGAACAGCTTGGCCTGGGACCGACTGATTTCCGCCAGGGCGGCAACCACCAAGTCCAAACGCTGACCGACCTGGGCAAGCGGAACCTGAAAATATTGGACGGTCACGAGGGAGTCGTTCCGGTTGAGGAGAGGACGCGGCGAGCCCGGTCAGCATCCTCTCGTATCTGCCGGACGAGCTCTTCGACCGACGAGAACTTGCGCTCGGCTCGGAGGTGCTTGACAAAGCTCACCCGAAGCCGTTTCCCGTACAGGTCGGCGGAAAAGTCAAACAGGTTCGTTTCAACCGTCCGCTGATTTTCGCCAAAAGTGGGATTTACCCCAACATTTGCCACGGCATTATACTCCCCGTCGTCCACACCAGCCCGGACCGCGTACACGCCATTCGGCAACAGGACTGATGTCCGAGGACGGATATTCGCAGTCGGGAATCCGATCTGCCGACCTCGCTGAAATCCCTTCACGACCCGGCCGCTGACCGCATACGGCTGCTCCAGCAGGGTGGTTGCCTCGTGCAGTTTGCCAGCTTGGAGCAGCGAGCGCACCGCGGTACTGCTGACCTCTTGCTGCCCCACAGTCACCGACCCTATGACCTCGACCTCGAATCCCCACCGTTTTCCCAGGGAACTGAGCAGGCCTGCATTGCCGGCCCGGTCTCGGCCAAAACTGAAATTATGACCAACCAAAATTTTTTCGACACCAATGGAGTCGAGCAGATATTGACGCACAAATGCTTCGGGGGTGAGTTGGGAAAAGTCAGGTCCAAACCGTTGCAATACGATCCCATCGACCCCCAACTCGGCAATCCTGCGGAGCTTTTCACGTAAACTGAGAATCAACGGCACTGGACTTCCTGGCCGCAGCACCGAAAGGGGGTGCGGGTAAAAGGTCATCGCCAGAGCGGTCCCCTGGCGCGCTCTGGCTTCCTCGACAAGCCGCGCGAGAATCATCCGATGGCCTAAGTGCACCCCATCGAAATTGCCCAGACCAATGACCGGATGGGGGAGCGGCGTGTGGCGCGCGGCGTGGCGGATAATTTTCATACTCAGTGCCCCGAAGAAGTCCAGGGGCGGGTATGCTAACGTACAAGCGTCTGGAGCATGGTTTGGGCTTCAACCGTTTCGGCGGCTGACGGATGATCGCTGACGAGCTTCTGAAGGATCAGGCGGGCGTCAGTCTTGTCTCCAATCGCAAGAAATGCCTGGGCTTGTCGAAGGAGGGCTGCGGCAACGCGATCACCCCGTCGGTATGAGAGGACATCATTAAACTCAAGGATGGCTCGATTATAGTCATTCTGGACGTAGTGGCTCTCGCCTATCCAATACTGTGCATCATCTGCCATTTGTGATTCAGGGCAACGCCGCTGGAAGGTGCGGAATTCCTGAATCGCAGGATGATACTTTTGGTCTTGAAAAAGCCGAACTGCTCCGCGGTAGAGGTCCTGACACTCTGGGGTGTCATTAGTCGAGGGGGTGTCATTAGTCGAGGGCTGGGATGGAGGCGTTCTCGGTGGAACCGGCAGGGTAGGCGAGCGGGTCGGCGGCCGAGGGCTGGATAGAGCAGGTTCGTCCGGTCCATACCCGGGTCTCCGTCTCACAGAGCGCATCTGCCCTTCAAGGGCGACTAAGCGTTCCTCAAGGTTGCGCAGTTGTGGACCGGTTCCACTCTCTTGTTTGGAAACTCGGGTCAGACCATGCCGGAGCTCTTCAATCTGACCTTGAAGCTGTTGGACCTTGCGCTGGAGGCTATCGATCGAGGCGCCGGTATTTGCCACTTGGGTGCGTATTGCCTTGCGCTCGCTCTGCACCAGTTGCAGGTCTGCTTGGGTTGCGCATCCAGCAAGCCAGGAGCCTAGCAGGATCACGGGGCATAGCAGTCGGCGGTTAGCTCTCACAACACGTGTGTATAGCCAGAGCTGACGCCCGTTGCCTAGCGTAGGACTGAGAAATGGCCGCGCCGATTTCGCTGCCAGCATGATTCATTCGCGTCAGTACACTGGGGCAGTTCTTCCCCATAACTAATGACGGAGAGCCGCTCAGCAGGGACTCCTAACGTCATGAGATAATCCTGCGCGGCACGGGCCCGTTTTGCGCCAAGGGCGAGATTGTACTCAGATGTTCCCCGCTCATCGCAGTGCCCTTCAATCTCTACCTTGGCCTCAGCATTGTTTTGCAGCCAGTCGGCATTCGCTTGCAGGGCTTGCCGCGCCTCTTCAGACAACTCAAACGAGTCATAGCTAAAGAAGACGTCTTGTAAGGGGCCGCCCTTCCCTTCCTGCTGGACACGCTCTTGGATGCGTTCGTCCTCTCCGATCCCAGTTTCATCCACCCTTGGCGCACCAGAGCCCGCACTCGGAGTGCTTCCATAGCTCATCTGCTGGGGAGATTGTTTCGGACATCCGATCAAGCCCAGAGAGAGCAGGAGGACACTGATCAGCCACCCACCACAGAATTTATTGTCACGCATTCTTCACCATTTTTCCTCGTCCCACGCGTGCCTATGGAAGGCGTGGTGACCACGCCGGACTAGTATCATTTCCACTTCCCCCGGTCAATTGCTGTATACTCTGACCGTCTCGACTCACCAGATAGAGTCGCCCTCGTCGGGTCACAGCAAGATAGCGCCCGTCTGGCGACCACGAGGGGTGCTCACCACGGACGACATGCGTGGCTTCTCCACCGTTCGGGTCGATCGCCATCACCCGAAATCCGCCTGAGCGAGACGTATAGGCGATCCGGTCTCCTTTTGGCGACCAGGCGGGATCAGTATTATAGGCGCTCTGAAACGTAATCCGTTTGGACTGTCCGGTCTCGATGTCCATCACATAAATCTGGGGGCTGCCACTCCGGCTCGAACAAAACGCCAGTTGGCGCCCGTCTGGCGACCAGGCGGGAGAAACGTCGATGCCACTGTGGTAGGTTAAACGACGAATTAACCGACCTTGGGACGAGAGCAAGAAAATATCGGCGTTGCCGTTCTGATCGAGACTGACAGCGATACGGGTGCCGTCCGGCGACCAGCTTGCTCCATAGGCAGTACGGGCGTCGAGCCGTGCCGACCGCCCAGTCGCCAAATCGAGCTTAAACGAATGGGGGCCACCCTGCCTGTACGAAATAAACAAGAGTTCTGCCCCGGTTGGACTCCAGCTCGGTCCGAGGCTCAGCGTCCTGTCCTGCGTGACCCGGCGCACTTCGCTTCCACTCAGGTCGGTCACATAGACTTCCTTGACCCGCCCATCAACACGATTCGAGATGAAAGCGATCTTTGAATTAAAAGGGCCTTCTTCGCCGGTCAGGAAGAGCATGATCTGGTCGGCAAAGCGATGCGCCATGCGGCGCACGTCACGTTTATGTCCGATATACCGTCTGCCGCCAAGCTGTTTTTGCTGAGTCACATCAAACAGGCGCGCCTCGATCGTCAACCGTTCCCCGTTCAGCCAAAAACCGCCTTTGACCAGGGCCAATGTGTCCAGGACAGACCAGTTCTGAAAATTAATGCGGTCGAGCACAAACCCCTCCGGCCCCTCGATATACGCGCGCCGGTCGAGCACACGGAAAAGACCGGAGAGGGTGAGATCCCTGGCAATAGTACTGGCAAAGGTTTCCCCGATTTGTCGCTCGGCGTGGGAGTCCGGGTTCGACAGGGGCGAAAGGGCAATCGGAACTCCCGCCCCGCCGGGTTTTGGCACTTCAATACGTATTTGTGCAGGAGCCGGCGGAGCAAAGACAACAAGTGCAGCAATTATCGTCAGCAGCACCTCCAGTCGAGTCATCCGCAGCCGCGGTCCTCCCCGGCTCATGTCACTCGCTCCGAACCTACTGCGATCGAGCGCGCCGCGTCTCGCCAAAAACCACCTCAATCTTTTGCCGGGTAAATTCACTTCGGTAGGCCTCTGGGGGGGGAGGAAGCGGATTGGCCTTTCTCACCGCGCGTATTGCGGATTCATCGAAAACAATATCACCGGACCGTTCGGCCAGCTCCACCCCGACAACCTCGCCATTGGCCAGGATACCGAACCGCACCACTGCCGTGAGACCGGGCTTGGGCTCAGCGACGATCCAACTTTGCTTCACCCGCTGCTTCACCTCCTGGGTGTAGAGGATAAAGGGGAGTCCGCGCAGCGCATCACCGCCGCCCTGCCCCTCGGACGCCCTACTTGGAGGGGGCTCGGCCTGCAGCCGCTGCCGAACCCTTTCCAGGGCCGCCACGATCTGCTGCTCGCGATCCTCGGCGCTCGGGCCTCGCTCCTCGGGCTCTTTGGGCGGCTGCGGTTCTTTGGCTCGCTCGGGTTTTTGGGCCGGCGCTTTTTTTGGCTGCGGTTTCTTCTTCGCAGCGATGTTCACCGGCTTTTTCTCTTCAGGCTTGGCTACCTTGGGTTTCTTTTCTACTTTTTTTTCTCTTTTTGGTTTCCTGGCCTCGACTTTTGGCTTCTTGGACTCAACCTTCGGCTTCTTGGTCTCGACTTTTAGCTTCTTGGATTCGACCTTCGGCTTCTCGGTCTCCACCTTCGGCGGCTGCGGCCTGGGGGCGGGCGGAGGTGCGGGGGCGGGCTCCAAGGCAGCCGGAGCAACCAGAGAGACGGTATAGCTTTGGGACGTCCGGGGCTTTGAGCGGGAAGGATCGGCCGCAGAGACCAGGGCCAGGAGGAGCACGGCGTGGAGCAGCCCGGAAAGCATTACCATCCGACCGAGCCGCTTATCCTTGGGCGGTACGCTGGGCGATGCCTTACGCGGGCTCGGCCTTTTTTGGTTTTTTTCGCTCACGGTTCAGGCTTGGTTTTGTTGTTGTGTGGAGTCCGATTCCGGCAGTGGCTCGGTCACCATGCCTAGCTTGGTTATACCTGCGCCCCGTATTGCCGCCATGACCGCAACAACCCTGCCATACGCCACGTCTTTATCCGCTCGGAGATAAACGGTCCGATCTGCCCGCAGCTTCACAATGGCGGTCAGTTTTTCATCCAGGGCGACAAGATCAAGGGGAGTATCGTTCAGGTGGACACGCCCCTCCCCATCTATCGCCACAACCAACTGTTCCTCCGTATCAGAGACAAGGGCTCCGGCCTCTACAGCGGGCAACTCGACGTTGACGCCTTGCTGCAGGATAGGCGCAGTCACCATAAAGATGACCAACAGGACCAACATCACATCAACGAAAGGGGTCACATTGATATGCGAGATGCTGCCTTCATCGTACTGCTCAAAAGCCATGGTCTGGCATCCCTTCGTTTAGAGAAAGTGACGTTCGGCAATATTGAGGAATTCAGCCGAGAAATTCTCCATGTCGGTTGCAAGGACTCGGACCTTTCGACTGAAGTGATTATACGCCATAACCGAGGGAATCGCAGCGGCCAGCCCGAGCGCGGTTGCAATCAGCGCCTCAGCAATACCGGGCGCAACGGCTTGAATGGTCGAGGTCCGAGTCAGGCTCAAGCCCCGGAAGGCATTCATAATACCCCAGACCGTTCCGAAGAGACCAATAAATGGCGCGGTACTGGCCGTTGTGGCCAAGAAAGTCAGGGCACGCTCCAAACGGGTCACCTGCTCGCGCACGGCCCGGCGCATAGCGCGCTCGATATTATCAATCCCGCCCTCTTCCGGAATGGTCAGCGGAACGGGCTCGGCGGGCGCTTCAGGCGGCTTCCTCGTCCGGGTGAGCCGCATGAGTTCTTGATAGCCCGCTCGAAAGACCTGGGCGAGTGGACTCTCTTTCATTTCGAGGGCCGCAGTGTGAATCGCGGGGAGATTCTTGGTTTCCCAAAATATCGTGGTAAAGCGCTCAGACTCCCGCCGAGCTTGACGCAGCTGGCGGAATTTATAGAGCATGATGCCCCAGCTTACGATGGAGAAGCCCAAGAGGATATAGAGGACGGCCAGGACCACCGGTCCTGAGCCGATTACCATATCGATAATGCTGAGGGACTGCCGAAACGGAACGTCGGCTTGAATCGCAAAACGCCCAAGAAAACCATCCATAATCCACTCCCCACCCTCCACGCACACCGGTTGGCACATATTGGGGGCTTCGTTCCTACCGCGACCGGGGAAGCTTCAAATCAATCATCATTGATTGGTAGGACTAATACATGAAGAGAATCGAGTCAATCGTTTTCCTGGGGTTAGCCACTTTGACATGACGGGCTTTCACCGGGCGCGAAAGTATGAAAGAAGACTTGGCGAAGTCACTACCAGACAAAAGAGGCGACCATGGCGATACGTGTAGGAATCAATGGATTTGGCCGTATTGGACGCAATGTTTTTCGTGCCAGTCTCAACGAACCCAAACTTGAGTTTGTTGCCATTAATGACATAACAGATGCCAAAACCCTGGCACATTTGTTACGCTATGACTCTGTCCACGGTCAACTTGACGCCGATATTATTGCCGAAGACAACGCCTTGATCGTCAATGGCAAAAGGATTGAGATCATCCAAGAGCGTGATCCGGGCAAGCTGCCCTGGGGAAGTCTTGGCGTCGATATTGCTCTTGAATCAACCGGCCTGTTCACCGCCCGCGAACAGGCCAGCCTGCATCTGTCAGCCGGTGCCAAAAAGGTCATTATTTCTGCGCCGGCGAAAAATCCTGACCTTACCGTCTGCTACGGCGTCAACCATACGAATTACGACCCGGTCTCCCATCATATCATCTCGAACGCGTCGTGTACGACCAATTGTCTCTCTCCCGTGGCCAAAGTCCTGCACGAAGCTTTTGGTATCACGCGGGGCCTGATGACGACGGTCCACGCCTACACCAACGACCAGCGCATCCTGGACCTGCCCCACTCGGACATTCGTAGGGCAAGAGCGGCTGCGCAGTCGATGATTCCGACCTCGACCGGCGCGGCCCGCGCCGTGGGCGAAGTGCTCCCGGAACTCAAGGGGAAACTCGACGGCATGGCGGTCCGGGTCCCCACCGCGAATGTCTCGGTCGTTGATCTGGTCGCCGAACTCGGCAAAACCGTCTCGGCAGACGCGGTCAACGAGGCCATGCGCACCGCAGCCGAAGGTCCGCTCAAGGGCGTATTGCAATACTGCGAGGAAGAGTTGGTCTCGGTTGATTTCAACGGGAATCCCCATTCGTCGATTTTTGACTCGGCCCTCACCAAAGTCATGGACGACAATTTTGTGAAAGTCCTCTCCTGGTACGATAATGAATGGGGCTTCTCCAATCGGATGCGCGATATGACCCTGTTCATTGGGAACCAACTCGGATAATCCCATGGCCACGCGGCTGCCCCTTATTGCCGGCAACTGGAAAATGCATAAGACGCCGGCGGAGACGGCTGAGTTGCTCTCGGCGCTGGTGACGCGGCTGCCCGCGGCTCTTTCGGATCGGGAGGTTGTGGTCGCTCCGCCCTTTATCGCCCTGGAAACCGCGGCGAGAGCGCTACGCGGCAGCCCGATTCGTCTCTCGGCCCAGAACCTCCACGCCGAGACGCACGGCGCGTTCACCGGCGAGGTGTCCGGACCGATGCTCAAGGCAGTTGGCTGTCAGTACGTTATTATCGGGCATTCGGAACGCCGCCAGTATTGTGGGGAAACCGACGAACAGGTCGCCCAAAAAGTCAAAGCCGCTCAGCGTGACAGCTTGACCCCCATCGTGTGTGTGGGAGAGACCTTAGCCGAGCGCGAACGCGGCGACATGCTGAGTGTGATCTCACGGCAGATTCGGGCCGGTCTTGCGGGCCAGACCGCCCAAGCCATTGCCGCCCTCGTCCTGGCTTATGAGCCAATCTGGGCCATTGGTACGGGGAAGACGGCTTCGCCGGAACAGGCGCAGGAGGTCCATGCGGCCATCCGGCATACGCTTGTCGAACTCGCCGGTCAGTCAAGTGCGGCTGCGGTTCGTATCGTGTATGGCGGCAGCGTCAAGCCGGACAACGTCGATGGACTGCTGGCCCAGCCCGACATTGACGGCGCCTTGGTCGGTGGGGCCAGCTTGCAAGCGGACTCGTTTGCCCGTATCGTTCACTTTGAGTAGGACACACTCTCATGATGTATACCGCCCTGATTGGCCTACATGTTTTCGCCTGTATTTTTCTGATTGCGGTCGTGCTTTTACAAACCGGCAAAGGTGCTGACATGGGAGCCGTGTTCGGCGGTGGCTCGAGTGAAACCGTCTTTGGCAGTTCCGGGGCTGGCAATTTTCTGACAAAGCTGACTACCGGCATCGCCATCCTCTTTATGTTGACCTCGTTGGTCATGACCTATGGGATCGCGCGTCAAACAGCACAAAGTTTGTTCGACGACGTTCCCGCCCCGGCTGTCCCCCAAGAGGCCACCGACGGAATACCCCCGGCTGACACAACCGCAGGCCAGGTCTCAGACACCCAATCCGCCGCCCCTCCGCTGACTGAGACTGAAACAGGAGCGGACGCGGAGCGCGGAGCGGAAGCCACCCCGGAGCCGGCAGCGCCGGCGGCATCCGAAAGCGAAGCGCCGGCGGCAACGCCGAGCAGTTAATCCTTGAGAGGGTTGGGTTGAACCCGTGTGCGCTACGCAGAGTCTCAGGCAAGGGCGAGCTGACCCAAGCCGTCCGACACTGACTCGACTCGGTCTTATCTGATCTTGCAACAGTAGCCACACAGGAGCAACGTATGTCTCATACTCACGCGGTCGTCATTGGTGGCAGCATGGCCGGCTTGTGCACCGCCCGCATACTCAGCTCTCATTGCGACCGGGTCACCGTCCTGGACCGGGACACCTGTCCCGCCGGCGCGCGGGAACGGGCCGGGGTGCCGCAGAGCCGCCACGTTCATGCCTTGCTCGTGCGCGGACGGCGAGAGCTCAACCGTCTCTTTCCAGGCTTCGACACCCTGATGCTTGAGCGTGGGGCGCATGAGATTGACTTTGGAAACGACTTTGCCATCCTCCGGGACTGGGGCTGGGAACGCCGTCGCCCCACCGGCATGTTGACGCTGTTCGCCAGTCGTAATCTCATTGAATCAACCGTCCGCGAGTTGTTCGGCAAGCTGCCCAATGTTGAGATCCGCGAGCAAACGCGGGTGACCGGCCTGAGCATGGCTGCCACCGGCCCTCCGCGCATTAATACCGTGCATCTCGTACCGCGCGACGCAGATGAACCCACCTCGATTCGGGCCGACCTGGTCGTTGACGCCAGTGGTCGAGCGTCGAAAGCGCCGAACTGGCTCCAGGAACTCGGCATTCCACCTCCGCCTGAGACTATTGTGGACGCGCATACCGGCTATAGTTCGCGTTGGTATCAAGCGCCAGACCACCTCCCCAAGGACTGGTGGTGGAAGGGCGTTTGGCTCGACCTCAAACTGCCGGAGCACCCCCTGGCCGGCGTGCTCTTCCCGGTCGAACGTAACCGCTGGATTGTCACCCTGGCAGGAGTCTCCAAACACTATCCGCCCAAGGACGAGAAGGAATTTACAGCAGCGCTCTCGCAGCTGCGCTCTCCGGTCGTGGCCGACGCGGTACGTCTCGCCGAGCCTATCTCTTCGGTCTATGCCTACCGGAAAATGGCGAACCGATTCCGCCGGTATGAAAAATGGAAAACACGCGTGGACGGCTTTATTGCCGTAGGCGATTCCACCTGCGCGTTTAATCCGGTGTATGGACAAGGTATGACAACCGGCACCCTCTCGGCTGGCGCGCTGGACGAGTGTCTCACAAAATACGGTCCGACGCATCCGGATCTGTCGCGGCATTTCTTTAAAGCCCAGGCCGGAGTTCAGGCCGCCCCGTGGGGTCTCGCAACCGGGGCCGACTTTAGCTTGCCGACAACGGAAGGCGAGCGTCCAAAAGGCGCACGTCTTGTTGGCCCCTATATGAATGCCCTCTTCATGGCCGCTATCGAAGACATGACCCTCCGGCGTCACGTCGGGGAAGTCCTGCAGATGCTCAAGCCACCCTCCAGCTTCTTTACGCCGGCGGTTATGGGACGGGTTGCCAAAGGCACGTTCCGGCGGTGGCGGCGGCATCAATCCGAGCAGCCCGCTCCTCCGGCCATGCCACCAACACCAATGCCTGTGGTCTAGGGGATACCCGCGTCCCCTTGCCCCCCTAGACCAGCTCAAAAGAGCGCGGTATTATCCTCCGTCCGCATTTATCTTTATGGTGAAAGTGTCCTATTTTCGCGAGGATGGCGGAACTGGTAGACGCGCTAGTTTGAGGGACTAGTGGGGTAACACCCGTGGGGGTTCAAGTCCCCCTCCTCGCAGGCAGGACTCCCCGCCTGCTTTTTTATCTGCACGCCTCCTGCCCAGGTATTCCTTGACTCCCCTCCGGGGGTGTGAAACACAGGGAGGCCATGTCGAACATCGCTTCGAACCCCACAACCGACCCGCAACAGAATCCAGATCGTCTTCTTTTCACGCTCGAAAACGGCCTTCGCGTCGCCGTTCAAGAAGACCATTTTGCGCCCGTCGTCGCCATCCAGATATGGGTCAAGGCCGGCAGTGCGGATGAGACTCCCGATGTTGCCGGCGCCGCCCACGTCCATGAACACATGCTCTTTAAGGGTACCCGGCGGCGTCCGGTCGGAGCCATCGCTTCTGAAATCGAATCGTCCGGTGGCAGCATCAACGCGTTTACCACCGCGGATCATACCGTCTACCACATCGTCCTTGCCGCCCGACATTTTTCAGACGGTCTCGATATTCTGACCGATGCCATCCAAAACTCGACTTTTGATCCACGCGAACTGGACAAAGAACTCCAGGTCGTGATGGAAGAATGGAAGCGCGGCGAGGATTCACCCACCACGCGGGCGGCAACCGAGCTGTTTGAGGTTGCCTATACACAGCACCCGTACGGTCGTCCGATTATTGGCTATCGCGCAACCATTGAGGCGCTCAATCGCGAGCGCGTCGTGCACTTCTACCAGCGCTGGTACCATCCCAATAATATGACGGTGGTAATCGTTGGAGATATTGATCGGGAGAAAGCTCGACAAGAAGTCCAACGGCTCTTTGACCAGACCCCCGCCGTGCAACTTCCCGTCCGTCCTCGTCCGACCGAACCAGCCCAGACCGAACTGCGCCTCTCCATCGTGGATATGAACGTCGAGGAGTTCTACCTGTATATGGGCTTTCCTCTCCCGCCGGCTGAGCATGCAGATATTTTCGCCCTTGATCTCCTCAGCTTTATCGTGGGCGGCGGAGAAAGCTCGACCCTGGTCCAAAAGCTCCAAGCCGAACAGGAATTGGTCAACTGGATTACGGCCAGTGCCTATACCCCGGCCGATTCGGGTCTGTTCATCCTGGCGGCGGCCCTGGAACAAGAGCAGATTCGGTCAGCGTTCGAACAGAGTTTGGCCCTGCTCTTCCAGTACAAGCACACGCCTGTAACCCAGGCAGAACTCGACCGGGCACGAACGAATTTAGCCAGTGATTTTGTTTACCGGCGGGAAACCGTCCAAGGCCAGGCCCGCCAACTGGGGTATTTTCTCACGGTCTTCTCTGACCCCAACTATGAGCAGCGCTATCTCAAAGGCTTGGCCTTGGTCACGCCCCAAGACATTCAGCGCGTCGCACGCCAATACCTCTCTCCGACCGGGCTCAACGCCGTCATCCTGGGGAAGACGCAGGACGCCAGTCTCCCGACCGCCGAGGACATCACACAATTGTGCCGTCGCCTCGACCAGCCGGTCAGCAAGGCTGCCGCTTCAGCGGGAACGAACGGGGCGAACGGCAGCGCAGTGACGGCCATTCGCCTCGATAACGGCGTTCGTCTGCTGGTGAAGGAACACCATGGCGTTCCGGTCATGGCAGTTCAAGCGGCAACGCTCGGTGGCCTCTTGTTTGAAAGCGAACACAACGCTGGCATCAGCAATTTTATTGCCGGCATGCTGACTCGTGGCAGCCAACAGTTCTCACGCCTCGGTCTGGCGGAAGCGGTTGAATCGTTGGCGGGCGGCTTAAACGGTTTTTCCGGACGGAATAGCTTAGGCTTATCGGGCTCGTTTCTCACGACCCACGTTGATGAAGGTATCGATATTTTCCTTGAGACCCTACTCCACCCGATTTTTCCAGCCGGTGAAATAGAAAAACGTCGTCGTGAAATTTTACTGGCACTCAAAAATCGCGAAGATGATCTCGCTCAGATTGCGTTTGATCTCTTTTACCAGACCTTGTACGAGACGCATCCCTATCGACTGCTGACCCTCGGCAGCGAAACCAGCATTGGCTCCATGACGCAAGAGCAGGTGGCCGCTTACTACCGAACCCTCCTCGACCCGGAACGCTTGGTACTGAGTGTTGTTGGTGACGTTGAGACGACCCAGATGGTTGACCGACTGAGTGCCGGCTTATCAACCTTGCCCGCAGTCACACCACCCTCCGCCCCAGCGCCAGAGGCCCGTCCAAGCGATGTTCGGACCGCCACCAAAAGTGCGAAGAAACAACAAGCCCACGTGGTCCTGGGCTTTCAAGGCGTCACCCTTGACAATCCGGATCGGTATGCGCTGAAAGTCCTTGATACCATCCTGTCTCGCCAAGGAGGACGGCTGTTCTATGAGGTGCGTGAACTGCGCGCCTTGGCCTATTCTGTGACCGCGTTCCATGTTGAAGGACTCGCCCCAGGGGTGTTTGGGGTGTACTTGGGCACAGACCCTGGCAGCGTGGACGAAGCGGTCAGCGCCACACAAACGGAGTTGGAACGCCTCCGCCAGGAAAAAGTCACGGCGGACGAGCTTGAGCGGGCCAAGAAATATATGACCGGCAGCTATGAGATTTCACTCCAATCCAATGCCGCGCAATCTGAAGAATTGGCCTTCAACGAACTGTACGGTCTCGGGCATACGCATGGGCGTCTCTATCTCGACCATATCCAGCAGGTGACGCAGACGGACGTACAACGGGTTGCCAATACCTATCTCAATCCAGCCGAGCAGACTCTGGTTATTGTGGGCCAATGAGTGAACGCATCCTCCAATAGCCATGCAGATGTTTGAGTGCATACGTTATGGGCGCAGAGCAATGGCTGCGGATTGCGGCGTCCGTCCCCACTGAGGCGGTCGAGGCCGTCTCCTATTTCCTGGTTGAACTCGGCTCAATCGGTATTGCTGAGGGGGAGTGGAGACCGGACACGCCACCGCCAGCCTGGACGCTCGTCCAAGGTTTTTTCCCCGCAGACCGGGACTCCGGGACGTTGTTGACAAGCCTCACGAAACATCTCCGGCGTATCGCCACCGAGTACCCCGCCCTGGCCACCTGTGTTCCTGAGTGTGCAGTCATCGCTAGTGACACCTGGCAAGAGCGCTGGAAAACCCACTTCCCCCCCCTCCCGGTTGGACAACGCTTGCTTATTCTTCCGCCCTGGGAAGTACGACCCGTGCAATCGCAACGAGCGGTGATTGGGATTAATCCCAGCATGGCATTCGGTACAGGGCATCACGCCACTACGCACACCTGTCTGGAAGCGCTCGAAGCGTTGTGTGACACGTATGGTCCTCCGGCGCGAGCCCTGGATCTGGGAACCGGCTCTGGAATTCTGGCTATTGCCTTAGCCAAGCTGGGAACGCCTTCCGTCTGGGCAACAGACATCGACCCGATCGCGCGCGAAGAAGCGCAGAAAAACGCAGTGGTAAACGGCGTTGCGACAGCCGTCCATATCAGCGCTGCCAGCCTCAACGAACTACCTGCACCTTTTCAGTTGGTCGTGGCTAATCTTTTTGCCTCAACGCTGATTACATTATGTCCGGCAATCACTCAAATACTGACACGTTCCGGCCATGCCATCCTATCCGGTATCCAGAGCGACCAAGCCGAGACCGTGCTTGAGACATTCAGTGCGCCAGACTGGACTCTGGTTGAACACCGTCCCAAAGACGACTGGACAACCCTGGTCTTACGTCGGACCTCAGACTGACCGGACATGCGACGTTTCTTCATCTCATCCCAGGCCATCACGCAAGACCGAGCCCAGCTCAGCGGGGCGGAGTTCCATCATCTGCGGCACGTCCTGCGGCTCGACCGCGGCGTACGCGTCATCCTGTACGATGAAAGCGGTGCGACCTACCACGGAGAGATTCTGCATATCGCGCCAACGTATGCTGAGGTCGGCATTACGCAACACGCTCCTGCCGGGACACGCGCCTTTCACCTCACACTGGCTCAGAGCATGCTCAAAGGGCGCAAAATGGACCTCGTGATTGAAAAAGCCACCGAGCTTGGCGTCCGCACAATTGTGCCCTTTGTCTCGGCCTTTACGGTTGCCCGTATTCCTGACGGCAAACGAGCCGAACGCGTCGCGCGCTGGCAGCACATCGCCCGCGCCGCGACCAAACAATCGGGCGGCCTGCCGCCGGAGATTCGCCCGCCGCAACCTTTTCCGGCTCTCTTCCACTCCATCCCTCAGAACTCGGGAAAAATTATTTTCTCGGAACAAGAGCGTGCGTTACATCTCAGGGACTTTGCACGAGACTCCGCTCAATTCGATGCCCTCCATATTCTGGTCGGTCCGGAGGGCGGCTTTGCCCCTGAAGAAATCGAGCAGGCCCAGGCCGCCGGATTTGTGTCAGTCAGTTTGGGCGCTTCGGTCCTACGGGCAGAGACGGCGAGCATAACCGCTATCGCCCTGTGTCAATTTCTGTGGCGAGACCCCCAATTCCCCCCCTTGTCTTAAGCCCGACGACTGCCTAGCATGCCGCACCTGTGGGCAGAGGAAATCCTTCTCCATTCTTCGGTCCGACGGGAGCGCGCAGGCGCGTAGGCTAAGAGGAGACAGCATGAGTCGATTGCGTTTCGCCTTTATTATGGACCCGATTCAACACGTCCTTATCGACAAAGACACCACCTTTGTTTTTATGCTTGAGGCACAGACCCGGGGCCACGAAGTCTGGTATCTGGAAATGTCGGACCTGTTTATTGAACGCGCGCGCGCCATGGGCCGGGCCCGCCGGATCGAACTGCGCCGAGAGGTGAACAACCATTTTACCTTTGGCCCGGAGCACACCGGCCCGTTGGGTGAGTTTGACGCGATCTTTATGCGCAAAGACCCGCCCTTTGATATTGCCTATCTGCACGCGACCCAGTTGCTCGACCTGGCCCGGAATGAGGGCGCGGTGGTCCTCAATCGTCCCGCCGGCCTGCGCGCGGCAAACGAGAAACTGTACGCTCTCAACTTTCCCAGCGTCATCCCCGCTACCCTGATCACCCACGACACGGGACGACTCAAAGCCTTTCTTGATGAGCTGGGCGGAGAGATGATTATCAAACCCATAGACGGCCATGGCGGGGCCGGAATTTTTTATGTCCGTACGGATGATCGGAATCTGAATTCCATCCTCGAAACTATGACCCAGGACGGTCGTGAGGCCATCATCGCCCAGCAGTATATCCCGGAAGTCCGTCAGGGCGATAAGCGTCTCATCGCCCTGAACGGCGAACCCATTGGCTGTACCCTGCGGGTGCCTCGGGCTGATGAAAACCGGGGTAATATCCATGTAGGCGGAACCTGCGTCAAGGCGGATATCACCGACCGGGATACAGAAATCTGTCGCACCGTCGCCCCGTTTCTCCAAAGAGACGGGTTGTATTTTGTCGGGCTAGACATCATTGGCGACTATCTGACCGAGGTCAATGTCACCAGCCCAACCGGGGTGCAGGAAATTGATCGGCTTAACCAGACCTGCCTGGAAGCCCAGGTTATTGATTTTGCCGAGCAGCAGGTGGCAGCGCAGCCGCATCCCCGTGCGTAACTGACATCCAATGCCGCGCGACACTCGCACTTCGACCAGCCGGGCTTGGTCGGCGCATACTCGCGAGGTCTTCTATTCCTTTCTGGCCGGAATTTTCCTGACCTCGCTGACCTTGGGCAATGTGGTCGGGATTACCAAGTTCGTCGATCTGGGCTGGTTTGTGATTCCGGCGGGGCTGTTGGCCTACCCCTTTACCTTTTTGGCCACCGACCTGATCAGCGAGCTCTACGGCCGGCGACGGGCGCAGTCCATCGTCTGGGTTGGTTTTTGCATGAATTTCTTCATGCTTTTCCTCATGTGGTTTGGCCACGTGTTGCCGGATGCCTCGGGCGTATCAGGGGCAACCGCAACGTTTGACGCGGTGTACGCCTTTATGAAGCCGGGCGTTATCGCCTCTATGACTGCCTATCTGGTCGCTCAGTCCGTTGATGTCCAACTCTTCCATTTCTGGCACCAGCGCACCAAGGGGCGACATTTGTGGCTGCGCAATAATGGCTCGACCATGCTCAGCCAAATCGTTGATACGCTGCTCATCTCGTCAATTCTGTATGCTTCCGGGGCACTCGGTTCGGCCGTTGATTCGATTGAAAAACTCATACCGCTGGCGCTGTCCTCGTATGCCTTTAAGCTCGTCTTTGCCCTGCTCGATACACCGCTATTCTATCTGGGGGTGTATTGCCTGAGAGACCGCGTCCCAGCCGTAGACGATATCCAGCGCACAGCATAACCGCTACGCTCAGGCTTACGCCGCACCCGTGTCGGCCTGCTACTCAGATTGCTGGGCAGCCCACTCATCAAACCGGGCCATGCGCAGACTATTGGGCGTTTCGTGGAGGATATAGGTCGCTGGTTCGCGAAAGGTCTCGGCCTTAAACTCTTTTTGGGCCCGCTTCCAGAGGTCAAGATCTTCTCCATAGTTCAGGTCACAAAATCCACCCAGCTCGATAAAGACGGTGCGCTTTCCGAACAGCGTCCCGCCGATGACACACTCGGATATGCGGATGAGCTTGGTTGGATCAAAGAAGTCGACGACCCATTGCTTGCCGTCAACTCGGACGCCGCCTTGAATCAAATCAAGGTCATGCCGACGCAACAGTTCAAGCCGCGTCTCCAAATGGGTGGGACAATATTCGTCATCACTATCGAGACAGGCGATGTACTTCCCACGGGCTTCCGCAACGCCACGGTTGCGTGCGGCCCCAACCCCCTGATTTGCCTGTCGAACATAGCGAATCTGGTCGGACCGTTGCTGCCACGCCGCGACAACGTCGGCCGTATTATCGGTGCTGCCATCGTCGATAACGATCAACTCCCAGTCCGTGAACGTCTGGGCCAGCACCGATGCGATACTCCGTGGCAATAAATCCGCCCGATCAAAAGTCGGCAGGATCACGGATATTAGTGGCGTGTTGCGTCCTGCGTCTCGTCTCCCCGACATTGCTGCGTCCCTCCCCGTCCAACGTCACTGTCACTAGATGTTGATCCGCTGCAACCGGTGGTTAAATCGTCCGCCTCCCCCACACGCGCTATCATCACCGACTCATCAACGTCAACGGTTCGATTCTCACCCCTTGCGCACCCGCAACAGGGCTTGCCAAGAAACCGGATTAACTGCTAAGAGAGTGCCCCACGTCTCCGGGAGATTCCCACCATGTGGGCAGGTAGCTCAGTCGGTAGAGCAGAGGACTGAAAATCCTCGTGTCGACGGTTCGATTCCGCCCCTGCCCACACCTTCCACTCTCAATAAAACCGAGGCCCAGGCCGAGGGCCTGACGGACGCGGCGGCGATTGCGGAGCGGTATGGGGTGCCGGTTGAAATGGTGCTGGGGCGGGGGGGTATGAGGAAAGAAAGGGGGTTCGACTATGGCGCTAACTCCAACTCTCAAGTCGGTTGAAGACCTCTTTGGAAAGCTAGAACGGGAGGCTTATCGCGCATGCCACGCGGAGAAGGAAATCCATAAGGTCGATCATTTCTACAATTTTTGCGTGACCGCGCATGCGATGAAGGACTACTTTTTTGAACACAAGGAGATCGAGGATAAAGAGCGTTACCGCAGAAAATGGAATGAGGATGAGTGTCTTCTCGCCGCAACGGAGATCGCGAACACGTCGAAGCATCTCATGCTGAGAGACCAGGGGACGGGAGAACCAAAAGAAGTAAAGACCAAGACGGTGGAGCCAACGAAAAGTGATTTTGTAGATATCTATATTGGGGAAGACGGTCTTCGGGAGGAGTTCGTAACAAGGTCGGATTTGATGATCATTCTTGAGAACGGTGGCGAGTTTTCCCTGCACGAGTTTACAGATCACGTGAGAGATTATTGGGCCACATTTCTGAGATTTGAGTCTATCGAGGTCCGACAGCAGACAGTGAGTGAGCTCTTACCTTGAATATTCCCGATTACTTCCGGTTAAGGAGGAACCCTTAGCGGCGCGCCGTAAAACTAACACCCAGCCTCCGCCAGTCGAGTCTCCGCAATTCACGATCACCACCATCGAAAGAGGTATCGAGAAGTTATGCAGTTGTATTAAAGACTTGGAAGGTCTCGATCCGAGCAAAGTCCAGCAGTACGATCCCTCAGTTAAATCTCTCCGGTACAAAATCCGCACAACCATTCATGATATATTTGGTGCAAATTCTCTGGAGTCTAGGGAGAGAGGGCTTTCTCTACTACCGTCGCCCAGCGGATACAACAATAAGAAAAGCGATGCAAAACGCCAAGAGGAGTCTTCCCAAATAATCGATAGGGCAGTCACGGTGCTGAAGGAGTTTATCTTGCGTCTTGAAGAGAAACGCAAAGACCTGGGGGCGGAGCAGGGGACTGACGAGTCGGGTGCAACTTCCTCGGACAAACCACTTCCAAAAGAGTCATTCAAAGTCTTCTATGCATGGCAGAGCAACCGGCCTAATAATCTGTGTCGAAACCTCATACGTAATGCATTGGACGACGCTAAGAAACAGCTTAACAACGACCCGGACATTCAAGACACGGTTGAGATTGATCAAGACACCCAGGACACACCCGGTAGCCCCGCGATTGCCGACACCATCCTTCAGAAAATTGGTGACTGTAGCGCATTCGTTGCAGATCTGACGTTTATTGCCACGGGTGCAAAGCAAGTCACGCCCAATCCAAATGTCTTGCTCGAATACGGTTACGCGCTCCATGCATTGGGGGCTCAGCGGATTGTTGGCGTGTTCAACGAGGCATTCGGAAAGCCTGAGGACTTACCCTTCGACCTCCGATACAGGCGGTTCCCTATTCGATATCGGGCAAGCGATGACAGTCAAGATGAGGAGGCAGAAACGCTTCGTAGGGAAGAGCGAAAAAAGTTGGCAAAAGCTCTGGCTAGGGCAATTAAAGCCATCGTCACAAAATCGAAAGACCATGTTTCTGCTCCAGTACTCACACCCACCGACGGGGAGGACCGAGTCCGCGAGGTATCGCGAGTTGCCAACGAGGTGGTAGAGACAACGATTTATGTGGATGAACTCGGCAACAAACTTAAAGTGAGCTACGACTCCTTATTTGCGCAAGCTAATATGGGTGGGGGTAGCGCCCACAAATTAGCCATAGATGAGGTGGATAAGAAAAAAGAGACGATTGGTCCCATGCAACAGGCCGCCCAGGCCGTGCTTGATGAAGGCCCCCAAAAACTCGCCGATGAGCAGATAACTGAAAGACTGTTGGAATTTGAAGGATATCTGGAGCACCTTCACCGAGTCAGGGACAAATTCGACAGGGATATTGCTTCGGTTGAGGCACAGCTCTCCTGAACTATCAAAAAAACAGGTCATATTAGGTCGACAACGTAATTGGACCGGATGCTGGAGCGGGGGGGTGTGATGAATTTCTGGGACTCACAAGCGTTCGGTATCATCATCGGCTCTTTTATTGCTGGCGTGTTCGCTCTACTCGCACAGATATTCGCAGAGCGGAGGCAGAAAAAGCAGTTCGCCCACGATCTTGAAGTAAGGCGAGAGCAGTTTTCTCACGAAAGGGAACAAGAGATCAGAGGCAGGCAAACTGAAGCGCTCGCTGATCTGTGTATGCTGCTAGAGGCGCAGGCCACCGCTCTAGGGAATTTGTGGGCATTCATTCGGAATCCCCAGATGCGCCCTGAGCTCACAATTCCTCCTAAGGACGCGTGGACCGTGTTGAGGGACAGGGGCTATCGTATCAAGCTGTGGCCTATCAACGTTCCTTTGACCAAAGCGGTTAATGAATATGGCACTAAAATTCACAAGTTGTTTGAACGCCTGATAGACCCGCAAGTTAGTGCACTCGTTGCCGGAGACGATGTGAACCTAGACGTAAAGCTCGTCGGTGACCTTAATCAGCGATTCCAGGCGGCATCGAAGCCACTTAGTACCGCTCTGAAGGAAACCGCTAATCTGATGTCTGAGCTTAACGGTATACAAGTGAGAAAAATGACGGACCAACAGGTTCCAGTGGAGAAAGGCTGATGCCGAGCGGCCCGTAGGAACCTAGGCGTCCTCTGACTAGACGGCACGGATGTTAGTGCTCTGTGACAGTTCTGGCGAAGGGACCGGGTTCTGGTACGCGGTCTACTTTGACAACGACAACAAACTAGAGAGAATCAAGCCTCTCAACGAACCGATGTTTCGTCAGTGAAGCGTAAGGCGGCAGAGTAGAACGGCGGGGCAGCAGCGCTAAGAGAGGAAAAGAGAGGATGCCCCTCACAGAACGGAGAGTGTATTTATGCGCCTCACACCACCTGAACCCAAAAACCTTGAAGAGGGCTTTACACCTGAGAATGATCTTTTCGGCTATCGCCTTTTCGCCGAGAGGCTGACCAATCTTGTCCAGAATATCGAAGAACCGCTCGTTATCGCGTTAGACGGACCGTGGGGGAGCGGCAAGTCTGTCTTCGTGAAGCAGTGGGCCGGACTCTTGCGTGGGCGGGGTGCTCACGTGATCCAGTTTGACGCCTTCGGGAATGACCACTTCGAAGATGCGTTCCTCGCGCTTTCAGCCGAAATTTATGCGGCTGCGAAACAGACGCTTGGGGAAGACGCGGGAAGTCCCACAAGCCGATTCTTTCAGGTGGCCCAGAGGGGAGCGACAGCGTTGCTCCCCATTCTTGGACAGGGCGTCATACGAGCGGCTACTGCGGGAGCGATGAACCTGGATGACATCGGGAAGGTCGGCGAGGCTGCAGTCAAGGCGTTTGGAGACGAGGCTGCCAAGGCGGTCGGAGAACGACTCCGGAAGGCGAGCGCCGAGCGGGCCGACTTAGAGGATTTTCGTCGCGTGCTGGCTGAGCTTGCCGGCAAATTGGCGAGCAACAAGGCAGAGGAGAATCAAACCAACAAGGCTGACGAAGAGCAAACGGAGGAAAAGCCCTTCCCTTTGATTGTCATCATCGACGAACTGGACCGCTGCCGACCCCCGTTTGCGCTCAGCATCATCGAGCGGGTCAAGCATATGTTCTCCGTGGAAAGGGTCTGTTTTGTGTTCGTGACCCACCTCCCTCAACTCGAACAGATAGTGCAGGGCACTTATGGTATCGACGCTGACCAGGCCCATACCTACCTGGAAAAGTTCTACCACCTGCGCGTCATGTTACCGGAAACTAAACTGCGCGGCGGACAACGCGCCCGCTATGTCTCGCATTTGTGGGACGCACTTGGCATCACGTTTCCTGACGACAGCGATGACTTGGCGATAAAAGTATTTCTCACACAGCTGGCTGAGGCTCATGCTTTGTCACTCCGCCAGTTAGAGCGAATCATCACGAATCTAGTGTTAGTGAGTGCTTCAGTTGGACCGCGCGCCGTATTTATCCCCGAGTTGGTCGTGGGTCTCTGCGTCATGCGTCAGCTCAATCCGGCGATGTATGAGAAGGCTCGGAAGAAAGAGCTTACCTCGCCAGAGGTACGAGACTTTCTGAGGGGAGATAAATTTGACTGGCCCTGGTGGTCGTGGACGCTGGGAGGAAATAGCCCTGACGGTGAAGCAGAGACCTTGCGGAGCCTACCGGAAGATCTCCGCCGCAACCCGCAGGATATTATTCCGCGCATGGCAGAGCACATTGACGCTTTGGTACACGGGGAGAAATCGTTGCAGGAGCTAGTCCTGGAAAACGCCGGTACTCCATGGGCATCTTCCCAGTGAGCCGCTGATCCAGACGTTTGGGCGGCTGAATCTGGAAGCCAAATGCAGAGTGGCCTGCGTTGGACGACAAGCAGTAAGGAGCAAGTATCACCATGACATCCATACAGTGGCTTCCCCTCTGTCTGGCCCTCCTGTGGGCCGGCATAGCGTCCCCCCCGGTCGTGGCGGCCACGGAACAGGGGGAAGCGGGTGCGCCGCTCGCCCTGCGCCGGCTGTACGCCGACGGCCTGACCGTTCCGCGGGAGTCTGCCGAAGCGATGGTGTGGTATCGCCGCGCCGCCGAGCAGGGCAACGCGGCCGCCCAGTACCAGCTCGGGGTAATCTACTTCTTTGGCGAAGGCGTCCGGCCGGACCGGGTCTCGGCGTATATGTGGTTCCATCTCGCCGGCGCGAACGGCTACGCAGCCGGGGTGCCGTGGCGCGACCGGGTGGCCCGGGACATGAGTCCCGAGCAGATCGCCGCCGCCCAGCGCTTGGCCCGGGAGTGGGTGGAGGCGCATCGGGCAGGGGGCAAGTAGTGCGGGCTGGGGCGCTGACGGTGAGATGGTGACAGACAACTATGCTGCACTGCCTCAAGACACTCTGTCAGGAATGGACACCGGAGAAAACAAGGTGGTTGCTCGGCGGGCTTGGTGCCGCCAGTCCCACGGCGGCGTCAACAACACGGCCAGCGACTATGCTACGGTGAGTGGCGAAGGAACGTTAGACGATAAAAGTCGGACAGTCACGACCGACCAGATGCGTGCGCAAGACGTGCGTCTCAATTCCGCGGTATGCGAATGTCTTCAACCAGGTCTTGGACCGCGAGTGGTGGAGGTCTGGTGAACGAGGAGACGACAAGCGCAACGCCAAAGTTGAGTAGCATACCCACCCCGCCGATGCCTTCGGGCGAGATACCCCACAACCAGTGCTCGGCGGTATTGGCTGCGGGGTTGATAAATTTGAAATAGATGATGTAGGCGGTGGTAAAACTCATGCCGCAGATCATCCCGGCAATCGCCCCGGCTCGGTTCATGCGTTTGGAGAAAATCCCCAGGACAATCACCGGAAAGAAGCTCGAAGCGGCCAGGCCGAAGGCAAACGCCACCACTTGGGCGACAAATCCCGGCGGATTAATGCCGAAATAACCGGCGATGATTACCGCTCCGGCCGCGGCGAGACGGGCATAGCGGAGTTCTTGCTGCTCGGTGATATCCGGACGGATCACCTTTTTCATCAGATCGTGGGAGACCGACATCGACAGGACGAGCAGCAAACCGGCAGCGGTAGACAGGGCGGCCGCCAGACCGCCCGCCGCAACCAAGGCGATGATCCAGGCCGGCAGTTGGGCAATTTCCGGGTTGGCGAGCACGATAATATCCCGGTCGATGTATAACTCGTTGCCCTCCCAGCCTTGCGCTGCCGCGTGCTCGGCAAAGGCAGGGTTGAGATCGTTATAATACTGAATCCGGCCATCCTGATTCTTGTCGGAAAACCGAATCAGGCCTGTTTCCTCCCACTTTGAGAACCAGTCGGGCACCTGGGCATATTCTGCATTGTGCACGGTTGTTAAGAGATTGGTCCGGGCAAACGCCGCCACCGCAGGCGCGGTGGCGTACAAGATAACAATAAACAACAGGGCCCAGCCGGCTGAGAGCCGCGCATCTTTCACTCTCGGGACCGTAAAGAAACGGGTGATGACATGCGGCAGACCGGCCGTCCCGACCATCAGCGAGAGGGTAACAAAAAAGACATCGATAATCGTTTTACTCCCCCGACCGGTATAGGCCGCAAAACCAAGGTCCTGACTTAAACCGTCAAGTTTATCCAGCAGAGACGTTCCTGGCTCCGTGGTCAGTTCCGCCCCAAAACCGATTTGGGGCAGCAGCGTATCCGTCATCAGCAGGGAGATAAAAAAGGTGGGCAACATATAGGCAAAGATCAGCACGCAGTATTGGGCGACCTGCGTATAGGTAATACCCTTTTGTCCACCGGTTACGGCGTAGATAAAGACGATGGCCATACCGATAATGACACCCCATTCAACCGGTACTTCTAAAAAACGGGCAAACACGACGCCAACCCCACGCATCTGACCGGCGACATAGGTAAATGAGACAAAGATGGCGCAGGTGAGAGCAACGACCCGAGCAGTTTGCGAATAATAGCGCTCGCCCACGAAGTCCGGCACGGTATATTTCCCGAACTTTCGCAAGTATGGCGCAAGTAACAGGGCCAGAAGCACATACCCGCCCGTCCAGCCCATCAGATACATCGCCCCGTCACGCCCCAGGAAGGACATCAGGCCCGCCATCGAGATAAACGAGGCCGCACTCATCCAACCCGCGGCAGTCGCCATGCCGTTCGCCAGCGCACCAACCCGTGCGCCGGCCACATAAAAGTCGCTCGTTGACTCGGCTTTGGCCCGCCAGGCGATACCGATGTAGAGCGCAAACGAGAGGCCAACGATGATGAAGGTCCAGATTTTGACCGGGTCTGTCGGCAGGAGGTCCATCACTGGGCCCCCCGTTCGCGATGCACCTCTTCTTGCTCCTCTAGGCCATATTCCCGGTCCAGACGATTCATCAGCCACACGTATACGAAGATCAGGAGGACAAAGACATACATCGAGCCCTGTTGCGCCATCCAAAACCCAAGCCGAAAGCCGCCCAGCCGGATGGTGTTCAGCTCGTCAACATAGATAATGGACAGCCCAAAAGAAACGAGAAACCAGACGCTCAGCAGGGCTCCGACAATGAGAAGATTCGTACGCCAGTAACGCTGGGACAGGTGGGATACAGATTCATCTTTCATATATGACACACCTCTTGATAGGCCAGACGGAGTGAGCCGAGGAGATAGAGCTGGGGTCTTTTCCTGAGCGGGAAATCAACTAGGCAGCGTCCGGGGGCGAGGGAAATTCATGCGAGACAATATAGTGGAGCACGCTCTGGGGGGTGATCAGACCAACCACAACACCTTGGCGTACTACAGGCAGGTGATGGATTTTCTGCTCTCGTAAAATGGTGAGCACCTGATCCGCAGGAGTAAATTCGTCGACGGTTATCACATGTTCCGTCATCAGTGTCTCCACAGTCACATCGTTGGCGCGCTGGGCGAGAAAGGCATCAAGCATGTCGCTTTCGGTGATAATGCCAACAACCCGTCCGTTCGCATCGGTGACGGGCAGGCCGGTGATGTCCAACCGAGCGAGTTGGCGTGCAGCCTCGGTTAGGGTCGTCTCAGGAGAGACGACCACATCGTTTACCGCCATAAATTGTCTGGCGTGCCCTTTCACTGACACCTCCCTCTCTCCCCACCCAGTGTATTGAGTCTGGCGTGGGCATTGTGACACACTCAACCTATCACGTCGAGATTGCCCATACGTCGATATCTTTTTTGCCACCTTGCTCACCCACGGCAGAATCACCATAAGGTCGGCTCGAAGGTCGAGATTGCCCATACGTCGATATCTTTTTTGCCACCTTGCTCACCCACGGCAGAATCACCATAAGGTCGGCTCGAAGACAGCTCATTTCTGTGGTATTGGTACAGCAACGTCTTTTGGAGGAGGAATGACATGCCCGTCGTCCACAACGCAGCAATAGAGAAATTTGCCCTCCCCGGCTTGGACCACCAGACCCTGGCCGGCCCGGAACATGGAATGCAAACCTTAGAAATGTGGATGCAAACCATCAAACCTGACAGTGGGACGCCCGTCCACCGTCACGACTGTGAAGAGGCCATCGTGGTTTTGCGAGGCTCGGGACGCCTGACGGTTGAGGGTGAGGATACAGATTTCGGTCCGAACTCAACCCTTCAGATACCGCGCGATGCGATCCACCAGATCGTCAATACTGGGACAGAAGATATGTTCATTGTTGCGGCTCTCGGCCAGGCACCGGTCAGAGTCTGCACCGCGGACAATGAACACATGCCCCTCCCCTGGCAACGCTAAGGCGCCGGCGGACGGCCTGAGGGTCGGGCGTCTTCCTCGGCCTTTCTTCTTGTCCACAAAAGGAAACCGCCCGCACCCAGCCCGCCACCTATCATATCCGCGACGACGTCGACCGTACTGGATACACGGCCCGGCACGAAACTCTGATGCCATTCATCACTGAGCCCATACCCAAGGGTGAAAATGAGGGCGAAAAGTACGGCTGTCAGGGACGAACATCCCGCCCACGTCTCTCTGAGCGCCACTGTCCAGAGCCAGCCCAATACGGCATAGGCGGTCACATGGGCTAACGTATCAGAGGAAGGAAGCAGGTGGGGCAGACGCAGTCTGGGTTGATCGGACAGATAGTAGAGCAACCCGCAATAACCGACGACCGCTGACCATGCGAGGAACCGTCTGCCCCACGTCGCCCTCCCCTTTTGTCCCACCTGTTCGTGCAGCAATGGTATGACCTTCCACACGTCCTTAGCCATCTTCTAGCTGATGTCCATGATCTGCGTATTCACAAAATAGGGAAAGTCGAACGTGGTCATCTCACCGACCTGCTTGCCTGGGATGGGCAGCAGACGGACAGAGAGCGGTTTCTGCAACTTCCAGCCTAAAGCCCCCACATCTGAAAGAAGCCCCATGAGCTGCTGTTGAGAGACGTTGCCCGCAAGCGGTATGGTATCCAGCCCTGTGCCGCACACCGCGGAATAGGTCAGCAGCTGGGGCAGGCTGAGTTTTCCTTGATTATTGCGTTCGGCGAGACCGGCATCTTCGAGGACTGGCAACATGAGTCCACAATAGCCGCATTGATCGAGGGCGGTCGCTTTGAGTGCGGCGGTGACCAGGGCGGCTGCCGCCAGCGTGCCCGGACTGCCAAAGGGAGCGGCGCTGATCCGCTCAATTGCCCAGGCGATACTGCTCTCGGGACCCGGCGCCGGTGAAAGGTCAAAACCGGCAAAGCGAAAAGGCTGCGGTTCCAAGCGCTTCAGACGCTGCTCAAGGGGACGAAGCTGGCGTTCAAAGGCCTGTTGTATCCGGGCGATAAGCTCAGCCGGACTGAGATCAGGCTGGGCAACGGACGCCACCACATCGGCCGCTTCAAGGGCAAGGGAGACGGCCGGCGTTCCGGTGTGGAAGGCCGCCGGGAAAAAAGGGGTTTGGGCCCGAATGTGTATCCCTGCCGCAAACCGGAGATTGCCAAATCCGTCCGGCGCTACATCTGCGATCTTCCTCATAATACCGGCGATCGCCTGGGTCACGGGCCGAGTGGGAACCTGATCGCCGTTGCCGAGACGCGCACTGACGAACACTGCTTCAGTCCCGGCGATCAGGTCTGGCAACAAGTCAACAAACTTCTGCTCCTCGGGCAGGCCCGGGTCTATCGGACCGAGCGCACAATAATCCAGCCCATTGGCGAGACAGCAGGCTTCCAGTTCCTGGGCAAAGCGTAGGACCGCAGCAGGAGAGCGGCCGGCCAGGTATTGAGGAAATGGGGGAGTAGCTAAACGCAGGGTTTGTACCGCCAGCCCCTCCGCCTCGCAGATGGTCTTGACTTCTTGGGCAAAGCGGCCGCCGTGCGTGATCCGAGCGGTCTTCAACGGAAAGCCAGGGTCGAGCCCTATCGTAATGGACCGAATCTTCATCAGTTCCCCTCTCCATCAGCGGCGGGCGGAGTCATCTCCAGCATTGTCGCAGCCACGTTCTGCCCATTGGCAGCGTTTCCATTTATCAGTATTATGCACGGGAAAAATAGAGTGACCCGACTATGGCGAAAAAAGAGGAGCCGACCACCCTATTGGACGAACAGGCCACGGGAGAGGGAGCTGATGTTCAGATTCGCCTGACGCGCCGCCCTCCATGGCAACCATCCCCGCGCCTCCCCGACTATCTGCTGGAAGACGAGTTGAATAGGCTCATGGATCCGCGCGAGTGGAAAACCTACCGGGCCCTGTGGCGGCACTCCATCGGTTTACGCCGGACTCCACTGATTACGGCGGGCTATGCCGAAATCTGTGAGATGACCGGGCTGTCCCGCGCCTCGGTCATCCGGGCATTGAAAGGACTCATGAAGAAACGCTATGTTATCCGCATTCTCGGACCAGAGGCAAAGGGTGAGACCCGGGTCGAAAAGGCCCGGCTCCCAACCAAACCGCGAGACGGACATCGGTATCTGGTCTGTACGTACCGCGAAGTCATAGAAGGGCGGCTCAAGGACGGCACGCCACTCAAGGATATTCCCGAAGGTGGCCTTTTCCCGGAAGAGGTCCAGGTCTTTCGGCGTGAAGAGCAAGACCCCTTATTCTCGAGCTAGCGCCCTTGCATCTGGTCTCCGCGTGGGGCATTCTCGGTCAATCACGAGTGGCGACTAACCTATGAGTGCAGGAGTGACGAAACGGTATTGTGGACAGAGATCGGGGTTGGTGTTCGGCATCGTCGTCTTCCTCGCATTCAGCCTGTTCGACTGGACCCTGCCGTGCGTTTCCGAGGCACAATTCCTGGGCCAGGGCACGCGCTTGGGAAACCGCTTGACGCGCGAGAGTCGGGTGCGGCTCCGCCAGGAAAAGCAAAAAAGAGGGTCGGGACCGGAACTGGAAGAGATTATCCGTCGTCTGGGGAATGACCGTCCGGAAACACGTATGAGCGCGGTGAAGTCGCTCGGAGAGATGAAAAACCCGGATACGATAGACCATCTGCTCAATGCGACCGCGGATGCCGATATTCGGGTCAAGGTCAAAGCCATTGAATATCTGGGCAATATGCGGGCGACCGATGCCACCCCGGCCCTGGCTCAGCAGTTGTTTTTACGTGACGTGCATGCCGGGGTCAAAAAAAAGGTCCTGATTGCCTTAGGCAAAATTGGTGACCCGCGGGGCGCCATGCCTATTATGGAGTTTCTGCGACGCAACCTTGATGAACCGACAAAGGGAACCGCCCTGTTTGCCCTGAAAGAAGTGGGAACAGAGGATGTCCTCACTTTTCTCGACGAATTCTCCCGCATCGAGGAGTCTGTCCTGCTGCGAAGGCTGGCTGCTGACGCAGCGATGGATATCCGGCACCGCCTCTCACCGGAATTCGCTCCGGTTGTCCCCTCGTTCGTGAAACAGGTTGAGCTTCGAGAAAAGATGGAAAAGGGAGCAAAACCATAACCCTTGGGTGTGGAAAGGGAGGGAGTGCATGCGTAAGAGCGGATCGGTACGACACGGCGTTTTCACCGTGAGTAGCCTCATACTGTCAGGATTGCTGCTGGTGGACTGCCCTCCCCTACACGCCCTGGAACTATTCGGTTCGAAAAAAAAAGAGGAAAAGAGCAAAAAGGAAGCGCGTCCACCGGTGGTGACAGGTGTGAGTCAGCTTCCCGATTTTGCCAATATAGCGAAAACGACTATGCCCGCGGTCGTGAATATCTCAACGACCCAGGCATCGACACGGCGCTCCCAGCGTCGCCAGAGACCGCTGCCGGGACCAAATCCCTTTGGCGGGGAAGACCCGTTTGAAGAGTTCTTTCGCCGCTTTTTTGGTGATCGGCCTCCCCCGCGCCAGCAGCGCAGTTTAGGCTCCGGCTTCATTATCAGCCCAGACGGCTATATCGTCACCAATGATCATGTTGTTGGGGATGCCGACAAAATTACGGTTCGCCTCTCGGATGAAGACGAGTTTGAGGCGAAAATTATTGGGACCGACGATAAAACAGACTTGGCCCTGATCAAAATTGAGTCAGAAGAGTCCTTTCAGAGTGTTCCACTCGGCAACTCGTCGGACTTGCAGATTGGCGATTGGGTCATGGCCATCGGCAATCCGTTTGGGCTCGAACAAACAGTGACGGCTGGCATCGTCAGCGCCAAAGGGCGCGTGATCGGTGCCGGGCCGTATGACGATTTCATCCAGACGGACGCCTCGATTAACCCCGGTAATTCTGGCGGGCCACTCTTGAATCTCCGAGGTGAAGTCGTGGGCATTAACTCCGCCATCTTCAGTCAGGGCGGCGGTAATATTGGTATCGGCTTTGCCATTCCCATCGATATGGCGAAGTCGATCATTAACCAACTCAAAGACACGGGGAAAGTGACACGTGGCTGGCTAGGTGTCGCCATTCAAACGGTCACGGCAGAGCTAGCCAAATCTTTTGACCTGGATGAACCCATCGGCGCCCTGGTCGCTGAGGTCACGGAGGGTGGACCGGCAGAGAAGGCGGGTCTTGAGCGGGGCGATATCATTACCCACTTCAAAGGTGAAAAAATTCTGAAATCACACGATCTACCGGCCATGGTGGCGCGCACTCCGGTTGGAGAAGAGGTCACAGTCACCGTTCTTCGTAGTGGGAAAGAACAAACTATCTCCGTCGCGCTGGGAGAATTGACCGATCAGATCGCTCAGGCGGGCAGCAGCGAAGAGAGCGAAGCGAGCTGGGGCCTGACCGTCGCCGACATCTCAGACGAACATCTTCAACGTTACCGCCTGCCCGACAATCAAAAAGGCGTCGTTGTCACGGCGGTTGAGCCTGGCAGCCCAGCCGAGATGGCCGGCATCCGTCCCGGAGATGTCATCGAAGAGGTGAACCGCCAAGCCGTCAAATCGGTGCGTGATTTCACGACGGCCGTAGAGGAAGTCAAAGACGCAGAGACCCTCCTGCTCCTTGCCCGGCGAGGGAATTTCACGTCGTTCTTCGCCCTCCGGAAACAAGGCTAAAAGACTCCTGCGGGGCGCTTATCGCCCCGCAGTCTCTTGCCGTGCTCGGCTTTTTCAGGCGAACAGAAACGCACCGACGACGGTCCATCTCAGGCTATAGCCCCTGAGCCAACTCGATCAAATAGCCATCCGGGTCACGCACATAGGCCGTCCGCTGTCCCCACGGACGGGTTGTCGGTGGGGTGACCGGCGTCGCTCCGCCCGCCACTATCTCCGCATAGGCCGCATCAACGTCGGCGACCTTGAAGCCCAACTCGAAACCAGGAGCAGTCAGCTGAGCGGGCTCCAGGGCGAAACCGACCACGGCTGCCATGGCCGGGCGGGTATAGAATCCAATGCGGGTCACACCGGTGTCGAGCTGTGCGTAGTCTCCGGAACGATGGCCGAGTTTGAGCCCTAAAACCTGGGTATAAAAATCAAGGGTGCGGTCGAGATCATCAACAATCAGGATGATATAGTCAGCCGCTTCAAGTTGCATACGCGTGTCCTGGCAGGACCGGCCTCAGCCCGCCACTGGGGCAATGGAGGGATAGGGCTGCAAGACCTCTTCCATTGTTCGTGACTGGTCAAAGAAAGACAGTACCCGCAGCAGGACTTCGTCCACAATGGCATCTGGACAGGACGCTCCGCAGGTGAGGGCGATATCAAGTGGACGGTGTTCGGGCAGCCAGTTCTGCGTCGTCTCGATCTGTTGCCGGTCTAAAACAAAATGGTCGATGTGGGATGGGGAGACGATGTCCTTTGCACCCTGAACGAAATACGTCGGCATGGCCGCCCGACAGAGCTCGACAATATGCGAGGTGTTTGAGGAGTTATACCCGCCGACAACAAGGCCCAGATCGGCCCCGTGCTCAATTAACGCATACGTAGCGTGTTGGTTCTCATTCGTCGCATAACACAGGGTGTCGGACGTGTCGGCAAAGGTCTCACCCAGCCGCCCCTCGCCGTAACGGTCGGTCAGGGCCTGACGCAAAATCCGGGCAACCTGCCGTGTTTCGGAAGCTAACATCGTGGTTTGGTTGACGACACCAATCCGTTGCAAATCGCGCTCGGGGTCGAAACCCTGAGAGCAGGTATGGTCGAAGTGCGCAAAGAAAACGTCCGGCTCAAGTCGGCCACGAATAATGTCACCTAAGATGTGCGCTTCTTCGAGGTTGAGGACGACGACGGTCGGCGCATTTTGAATACTATGAGAGAAAGTCGCACGGGTTTCCTCATGAGAAGCTTTGCCATGCACGACCACGGTATAGCCGCTACTGCCGAGTTGCGCACTCCGTTTCCAGACGCGCTCCACAAACGGACAGGTGGTATTATAGGTATACGGGTCTAATCCGCGTTGGGCTAAGGCGTCCTGAACCTCCACACTCGCCCCAAAGGCTGGTACGACCACAATATCCTCTGTGGTGAGTTCGTCCCAGGCGATCAGGTGTTCGCCCGCAGAGGAAAAAATAAAGCGCACCCCTCGCTCCTGGAGGTCCTGATTCACTGCGGGGTTGTGGATCATTTCGCTTAAGAAAAAAACCCGCTTGTCGCTGTTCTCCTGGAGCGTCTGATACGCGATCTCGACCGCATTCTCCACGCCAAAACAGAAACCAAAATGGCGGGCGAGAATAAAGCGCACCGGGCCAAAGTCGAGCACCGTGGGCAGTAGGTCCTGCTTACGGGGGTCTTGCAGCTGACGGTGTTTTTTCACCCGGGAAATGATGGGGCTTTTATAGAAGTCTGGAATATGAAACTGCCGAGCCATGCTACGTCCTCTCCGCCCTACCCATGCGCCGGACGAGCGGAAGGCCTTGAAAACCAGTGCCTTTCCCCTACCAGATTGCCCCATTCTTCGCAATATTGTTGGGATTCTTCACGCCTTCGAGGCGGCATAGGAACCCCTCGTCAAGGCTCCGCTTGTTCGTGCCTGAGGGCTGTGGTACGGGGCAGGTGTACTCATACCTACAGGGAGGCAGTATGAAAACACGCGCAGCCGTAGCCTGGGATGCCGGCAAGCCACTCGAACTGGAAGAAGTTGAAGTCCAAGGCCCGCAAAAAGGCGAGGTGTTAGTCCAGATAAAGGCGACCGGGGTATGCCATACTGATGCTTTTACCCTGTCAGGAGATGACCCGGAAGGAGTCTTCCCCGCTATTCTCGGTCACGAAGGCGGGGGCGTTGTGGTCGAGGTTGGTGCGGACGTCACCAGCGTGAAAGAAGGCGATCATGTCATTCCCCTCTACACACCGGAAGACCCGAATTGCCCGTTCATCAAATCGGGCAAGACCAACCTGTGCCAGACGATACGTGGGACACAGGGCCGTGGACTCATGCCAGACGAGTCCAGCCGCTTTTCGCTCAACGGCAAAACCGTCTACCATTACATGGGAACCAGCACCTTTAGCGAATACACCGTGCTGCCTGAGATCAGTACCGCGGTGATCCAGAAAGACGCCCCACTCGAAAAAGTCTGCCTGCTCGGCTGCGGTGTCACCACCGGAATCGGCGCGGTCAAGAACACGGCAAAGGTGGAGCCGGGCAGTACGGTTGCGGTGTTCGGTCTGGGCGGGATCGGCCTGGCCGTCATCGTCGGGGCCGGCATGGTCAAGGCGGAGCGCATCATTGCCATTGACATCAATCCTGGCAAGTTCGACCTGGCCAGGAAGTTCGGGGCAACCGATGTCGTCAATCCACAGGACTACGACACTCCTATCCAGGACGTGATTGTGGATATGACCGATGGCGGCGTCGATTATTCGTTCGAGTGCATCGGGAATGTGAACACCATGCGGGCCGCGCTGGAATGCTGTCATAAGGGCTGGGGAGAATCGACTATTATTGGGGTCGCGGGTGCGGGTCAGGAGATTGCGACGCGGCCCTTCATGCTGGTCACGGGTCGGGTCTGGCGCGGTACCGCGTTTGGCGGGGTGAGGGGCCGCTCGGAACTTCCCTGGTTTGTAGAGCGGGCCATGACGGGGGAGATTCCTCTTGACGATTTTATTACGCATACCATGCCGCTCGATGAGATCAATACGGCGTTTGAGCTCATGCACGAGGGCAAGAGCATTCGGTCGGTGATTCATTATTAGGGACCCTTACTCCCTGAGACAAACACCGTAGCGGGACGGCCCGCTGCCGCTTCCCTGTGGGGCTTCGTATGGATATCCCGGATCAAGCAGATGGCCTTCTCAAGGCCGTATATGACCTCGCTCCCCAGGTCCGTTCGCTCAGTCATCAGATCGAAACCCAGCGTCGCCTCCCCCAGTCTCTTGTTGATGCCATGGCTGCCGCGGGCCTCTTTCGTCTGCTCATTCCTCGCTCGCTTGGCGGTCTTGAGGTCGATGTCTCTCTATTCATCCAGGTTATTGAGGCTGCCGCAGCCTTGGACGGGGCAGTCGGCTGGTCAGCCATGATCGGTGCAACAGGAGGGCTGACGAGCGGCTATCTTCCGCCGGAAACTGCTCGGGAGATCTATGGTAGCGATCCTCATATCGTCACTGCCGGGTCCCTCGCTCCACACGGTAAGGCCAGACCGGTCGAGGGAGGCTATCACGTCACAGGACGTTGGCCTTTTAACAGTGGTTGTGAATATTGCGCCTGGCTCATGGGCAACTGCATTATCCATGAGGCTGACGAATCTCCCCATCTGCGTTCCGACGGACAGCCAGATATTCGTCTGATGCTCTTTCCTGCGGCGGAAGCCGAGATCATCGATACGTGGTCAGTCTCCGGCCTCCGAGGAAGCGGCAGTCATGACATCGCGATCCATGACCTCTTTATTCCCGCAGAGAGAACCGTAGCATATGGCCTTGAGCCTCCTACGCAGCCTGGTCCGCTCTATGCCTGCCCCCCCTTTGGCCTATTGGCCATCAGTGTTGCCAGCGTAGCCGTAGGCATGGCCCGAGGCAGCATTGACTGTCTTATGGAAGTTGCACGCACCAAGATTCCAACCGGAGGACGGCGTCCGCTCTGCGAACGCCCATTCATCCATATGCAGGTAGCACAGGCCAGAGCGCGGCTCCAGGCAGCCCGCGCCGGACTCTTTGCGATGGCCCAAGAGATATGGAATATGGCGTGTCAGAGGGAAGCAATTCCCCTCGAGCATCGGGCGGCTATCCGTCTTGCAGCCAACCACGCCACCAGCGAGTCAGCCGCCGTGGTGGATAGCATGTATACGGTCGCGGGGACCAGTGCCATCTGGGACACGAGTCCGCTGCAGCGGGCTTTCCGCGATATCCACGTGCTGACCCAGCACGCGGTCATCGCGCCACCCGTGTATGAACTTGCCGGTCGGGTATTGTTTGGCCTCAGGACCGACACGTCGATGCTATAGCCGTCTGACCCCTTTCCTCTTCTCGTATGTCAGGGAACGACTTTTCTGAGCAACTGGAGGCTGACCTGAGGGTCGTGGTACGGGCCGCTGACCTGAAACGGCAGTGCCGTGAGTCGGTCGGTACTCTGGGCGAGCAGCTTGCCCGCCAACGGAACCTTTTCAACAACACTCGTAATCCCACGCAGCGGAATCACATCGGTCGTAAGATCAAGCATTTTCTGCCGCAAGTCCACTTGGCCTCGCGCGTCCAGGCGAACGGCCTCTCCGACGAGAGAAAGATTCTCTGTGGTGAGTTCCCCGTGTTTCACAACAATATCTCCAGTCAGCAAAGAAAAGGGGAGTCCTTCGCGGGGCAACTGCGGCAACGAAAAGCTGAGAAGACTTTGCAGACTGATGGCGGTCCAGAGCCGAACGAGAATCGGGAGTTGCTGGGCAATCCCATCTTGAACTGAGAGCGTCAATTCCCCATCCCATTCCTCTGGGTCATCCCAGAAATCCCAATTGACAACCTCGATGTCGCCGCTGGCATCTAAGATGCCTGAGAGGGTATCGGTCGGATGGCCAAGGGCCGCAAAAAAATCTGCCGCCTCAACCTGACTGACCTGCGGTGCGAACGAGAGTGTGGACGAGTCAAGCCAAAACGTCCCTTCTCCCCGAATATGGCCCGCTGAGACACCAGCTTCTTCGAGGCGAAAATCGACCTGACGATCATACCGGTCAACAGAGGCACGGACCGGTGCCGCGCTCAACGTCTTATACCGCACCCGGTCGCAGCGGACATCGACACGCACCTTGTTCTGTGCTGCTGTCTCTCGCTTCTCCGGTTGAACGGCATCAGGGATCAAGAGCGAGTCGAGATCCAGCTCGCTACATTCCAGGCTGACGCGCAGCTCCAGGGGCTCAAGGCTCAGCAGTTCACCCGAGCCCGCCACACTCCCGCCGGACAGGCTGGCCTGCTCAATGACAAATCGGCCCTGCTGTCCCTGCCAGGAGAAGTGTCCGCGCGCGATATCGAGCGGCTCAAGAAACGACAACACGTCCACACGGGCCTGGCTTAGCGCAATCCTCCCCTCGGTCTCCAGGCTGTGACGCTGCGGACCAAACCGGGCAACCAGACTGCCGCTGAGCTGTCCAGACTGCAGGTCCACCACAGCCCCGTCAAGCAGCGGAACAACATCCTGTACATTCGCCTGAGGAATGGACAGGGCAACACGTCCCTGCTGTGAAGCAGTGAAGGGGGCATCGATCGTTCCCCCCAGGAACCCGACCGATGTCCCCACACGAAAACGGATATCCTGTAGCCTTGCCTCCTCCGGCGTGAGATGCACGGCCCCGTTCACCTCGGACAGGGTCAGCCCCCACTCGGGAAGGACCATGCCGGCGGAACGCCATTCCAGCGTCGCAGCGTACGAGAGCTGGGTGCTCCTGCCAGGGGGAAGTTGCGCGCGCAGCCGAAGGTCAGCTTGCCCTGACGGCTGGTGCACTGCCGACAGGAACGCTTCTCGTTCTTTGGGTGACACAAATGAGAGCAAAGAGTCCAGGTCATCGGCGAGATCTATCTGCGCGGCGAGTCTGACCCCGAGCGTTGGCGACTCTTTTGAGAACAGAGGTCCCCAGTCAACGCTCAACTCCGTGAGCACTGAGGATCGTCCGTACGAGCCCCCCAGTTTCGAGGCGTGCAATTGGCCGTCCTGCAAACGAAGCTGTCCCGAGGTCAGACGAACCGGGAAGCTATTCTTCCCAAGCTGGCCCTCCACCTCTTCAAGTGTGGCCTTGAAGGTGAGCGCTGCCGGACTGTCCGCCAGGTTTTCAAGCAGCCCAGCGACCGGTGCGACCACCAACCATGAGGCGGCGTACGGCGGATTATCCCAGCGCAAGTCCGTCAGGCCGATGCTGCCACGCTCAATCGTCAGAGACGAAAGACGGGCCTCTCGGACGCTCAGCCGACCCGAGACAGTCGTACTCGTATTCGCCCCTCCGGCATACTTTCCCGAGAAGTCTGCGCGCGCCGAGGGCCAATCTGCCCCAAACCAGGCACCCAACTCCTGGACGGCAACATTCTGGAGGCGAATGTCGCCTCGCCATTCTGCTGAAGACGCGTTCGGTGCCGGCTCCCAGTATGGAGAGCGAGAACGGAGCGTCAGCTGTCCAACATCTCCGTTCCTGCCCAGGTCTGCACTCAATTCTCCCCATACGCCACCCGTATCCCAAACAATCCGTAGCCGTGTACGGGTGAAGACCGCAGGAACTCCGGTGGATATTTGCTGAAAGACCAGCGTTGCATCTTCTAGGACAAGCTGGTGGACCAACAGTTGTGGTGAAAACCAGAGATGGGCATCAGACGGATTTTCCTCAGCCTCGGCTTCCTGGGCAAACGGATTCACTTGATGAGAGAACAGGCGCGCAACCGGAGCGGCCGATTCGGCATTCGCTGTCGGTTGCGCGAGTTGGACGCTCGGCTTCAAGAAGAAAATATGACGAAAGAGCAGTTGCCCGCGTAAGAGCGCCTTAAGATCAAGCACGAGATCAATGCGTTCGGCAGTCATGAAAGGACCGGTTCCGTCATACGCCCGCAGACGGACCGTCTTGAACTGCACCCCTACCCCCTGCCGAAAGGAGAGCGTACTGGATGCAATCTCCACTTCTGCGCGTAAGAACCGTTCCAGTTCTTGTTCAAGGAAGGCCACATAGCGCTGTTCGGATAAGAACCAGCCAGCGAGAAGAAGTCCCACCAGGACACCACTGAACCCAAGGGCAATCAGACTCAGCGCCAGCCGCCGCAGTCCCCGTAGAGAGCGAAATATTCGGGGTCGCTGTTCTTCCGTTTCCGTCTCAGATCGGGTCATACCTACGTCTAGTCAGTCGTGCCAGGAGAAAGTTCATCAGCGACGAAGTCGTGAATCGTTTGGAAATAGCGTTGCCCGGCGATCCTGTACAGGCCAACATGTTCCCCACCTGGGATTTCATAAAACTGCTTGGGTGGAGGGGCCAGTTCATACAGGTCACGCCCCTGCTGAAAGGGCACGAGTCCATCCCGGGTGCCATGAATAACGAGCAGTGGAACCGTGAGCTTTGGAATAAGCCGGGCCGAGTTGAGATCGTCTTTCACTAAAAAGGCCAGGGGTCGGAGGAGAAGCAGGGCTTGTCCCATCGCGTGCAGGGAGTAAAACGGGGCTTCCAGAATCATACGGTCCGGGCGCACCTCCAGGGCGGGGTCAACCGCAAGGGCAATCGCGACCGCGCAGCCCAAGGATTCGCCAAAAAAGACGAGTCGCTTTCCTGTGCTCCAGCCCCGTTCCTGAATGAGCCGTATAGCGGCCCGGCCATCGGATACAATACCGGGAATCGACGGACGACCATGACTCAGACCGTAGCCCTGGTAATCAAACAAGACGTGGCTGCCACCAACATGAGTGTGCATCAAATGGGCGTGCTCTAATCGATTTTGAATGTTGCCGCCATTCCCGTGAAACCAGATAAAGATGACGTCCCCCGGGCCGGGGATATACCAGCCGTGCAAGAGCGTCCCATGCTCTCCTCCAAAGCGAATGTCCTCGTAGGCAAGCTCATAAACGGCTGGCGTTACGTCCACAGTCGAGCTGGGATGGAAGAGGAAAAAGTTCTTCAGCCACTCGGCCGGAGCGACAAGAGTCGAGGCAAAAAAAGCACTCCAGCCAAGAACGATCTGCGTCATGCTTGTCACGGTATAGTTGCTCTACTCGCGCAGGCCGGAAGATGGAGCGTGGAGATGTTCCTACGGTTTCTCGTTCTGACGGGCCGGGCGTTTCTTCTTTTGATATAAACCGCTTCGCCCTTCCAACAAATCACGTTGAGCCAGCTCTTCTTCCGGATTGCCCTGACCACTCACAAAGCCGTAGCTGGCCTGCACGAACTCGTCGACCTTGTCTTCGTCCGTCAAGGTCCCTGCACTGAGCGCCAGATATTCCCGCATCACAAACTCCCCACCACCGGGATGAAAAAGGTCTCCGGCCCGACTGGCACTCGCGGAAATTAGCTGCATGGCTGGGAGTTTCAAGGCCAGATCTTCGCCCAGGAGAAAAGAAAAGGGATTACCCTTGGCATAGTAGCACAGGCCACCAAACATACGGCGATGCGTGATCCCTGTCAGTCCCAAACGGGCAATTGCCTCATCCAAAGTCAACCGATGGCGTGGAGGCGGACGCTTTGCCTTTTGTTTTGCTCTCTTTTGCGCCATGGCGATCAGGATAGAGGGGGAAGTATAGAATGGATACCTGCGTCTGCTGCCTACAAGAGATCCTGTGGCCCCTCCCCTTCCATAACGCCCCCAGGGGCGGCGACCAACCCTAATCCGACCAGGACCCAGAGCAGGACAATGCCGCACACAATCCCTATAGCAATCGCGCTCCAGTACGACGCGAGCTCGCCCCCTTGTTGGACATGCAGGGCAATAGCCCGCCCCTGCAGACGAGTCGCCAGGAAATACATGACAAACACTTGAAGACCTACCAGCAGCGCCTCAAGCATGCGTTGCTCTTGCGGTATCAATCTGCTGAGGAGCAACGAGCCTAGCGTCAGCATCCCCGTCCAGAGGAAAACATCTCGAATGGCGCGGGGTTGAGACAGTCTCCGGCAGTTCATTGACAGCAGAACACCGCCGGCCAGGGGAGAACCGAGGAAGGTTGCGAGGACAACGGCCCACACAGAATAGAGAGGCTCCTCCAGGTTATTCGTCCGGTGGCTCGGTAGATCAGTCGGCGGCATGGCCCTCTCCACAAAAGATATGCGTCGGTCACAGTCAGCACACGAAGATGCTCTGAGGCTACCCTTTGCCCCAGGACAATTCAACTGAGCATGGCACCCCGGTACTCGTGCGTGTATTTGCTTCCTCACCACGGCCTATGCCACACTCGGGGTATGCCGTCCAGGAGGCCAGCGTATGGCAAGAGGCATCGTCATCATCATTTGTAGTGTCGTGGTCCTGGTCTGGCCGCAGGTGGGACCTGGGCAGGGAACGATTTACACCTGGGTTGATAGCAAAGGGACAATCCACTATTCCGACACACCAACCGGTGAGGCCCGCTCGGTCGATGACGAGCTTCCACCGGCGGCGAGTTTTGCGACACAACCCGACTCCGTGCCACAGTCGGAAACACCGCCCCCTGCCCTTTCTGCCCAAGGGGTGACAGCAGACGCGGCCGCTGACGCCACTGAGCGTGAAGAGCTATTCAACCAATGGAAAGAGGAGGCTGAAAGCAGCTCGTTCGGACGAGACGAAGATTTCGCACTCGGTCGAGATGGACCGTTCGGCCCAGACGACAGCGCAGCCAACTATTGAAAGGAGTCGTCACACTCAGCAACGGTTTCAGGATCGGTCGCGACCTGATCTTCCCACTCGCGGCCCTCAAACCAATACCGGCGGCGGCTGTTCGAGCCATCGGCAAGACGAACCGCAGTCCGGCTACTGAAAAAACTGGCCGGGACATTCTCATTATCGACCGACGGTATCGGGCGAGGTCTGGTCGAAGGCAGAGAACAACGCTAGTATTGACCAGTACTCACTGCGACGTTTGTCAGCAGGAATACGACGGCTGAACGAAAAAGGGGGTGCCGTATGAGCGCGCTGGATCATATTCGAATACTCGATTTAACCCAATTTGAGGCCGGCCCTTCGTGTACGGAAATTCTGGCCTTTCTCGGCGCAGACGTGGTGAAGGTTGAGCCGCCCAAAGGAGGGGACCAGGGCCGGTATCTCATTACCGATCAGCCGGGACTCGATTCGCCCTACTTTCTCTTATTGAACGCCAGCAAAAAAAGCATCAGCATCAATCTCAAAAGCGAAAAAGGGATGAGCCTGTTTAAGCAGCTTGTGCCCCATTTTGACGTCCTGGTTGAGAATTACGGCCCGGGCGCCATCGCTAAACTGGGTCTGGGGTATGACGTTGTCTCGGCCATCAATCCGCGGATTGTCTACGCTCAGGTCAAGGGGTTTGGGACCTACGGCCCATATTCTGGATTCAAGAGCTTTGACATGATTGCGCAGGCCACCGGCGGAGCCATGAGTGTCACCGGCACACAGGACACGCCACCGCTGCGTCCTGGTCCGACCATAGGCGATACCGGAACCGGAATCCACTGTGCCGTGGGCATTCTCTCAGCTCTGCTCCAGCGCGAGAAAACCGGTACCGGTCAGCGGGTCGAAGTGGCCATGCAGGATGCGGTGGTGAATCTGACCCGCATTGGCATGATGAGTCATTATTACGGCACCGTCCCGGCCGGGCGCTCGGGCAATCGGCTCGCGGGTCTGGCCCCAACCGATCTCTATCCCTGCGCACCGGGCGGTCCCAACGACTATGCCTACATCATTAACACCACCCCGGCGATGTGGGAGGGCACCCTGGCAACTATCGGCCGAGCGGACCTCATCAGCGATCCACGCTTTTGCGACCAGAAGAGTCGTAATGAACACTTTGACGAAGTGTTTGCCATCATTGCGGACTGGACGAAACAGCGTGACAAATTTGCGGTGATGGAAGCTTTTGGCAAAGCCGGGGTGCCGTGTGGAGCCGTGCTCGACAGCGGTGATATCCTCGCCAACAAACACCTCAAAGAGCGCGGCATGATCACAAGTGTCGAGCATCCAACTCGTGGCCGTTTTACGATGCCGGGCTGCGCAGTACACATGTCGGATTCTCCAGCCGAAGTACGACCGGCGCCGCTCCTGGGGCAGAACAATGCCGATATTTTCGGCTCTCTGCTGGGTCTGACCGAGGGGGATTTGGCCGGGCTCAAAGACGACGGAATTATATAATCGTCCGCTCAGCAAGCAGCCGTCTCATAAATAGCGGCGGCGCTATGAGTCCCCATTGCTCCTCAGTCAGGTCTTCGTGTCGAGTCCTGCTCCACACTCTACCATTTCATGTATGAGATGGCTTCTAATATATAGACGGTTTTTATCCAATAACGACCGGGCAATGTGGAGGCAGTAATGGCACGTCCTCATGAAAATACGATGCTGAGAGTCCAGTGTGCGAACCCGGACTGTGGAAAAGTAGTCTCCACAGAATATCCATACATCAGGGGGTTCTTGGTCGAAGAAGACGGCGTGAAGAAAACTGTTCCCGTGTGCCAGGACTGTTTTGCGCGCGGGTGGCAGCCGCCGACCTATCGGGGACTGAGGCTACTCGACTAGAGCCTCGGCATGAGCGGGCGTATGCACCGGATCATTGATTCTGCTCCGTTGCTACCGGATGTCCAGAGAGACACCCTTGCGGCTCGGCCTCAAAGCTGACACAAAAAAGAGCCGTACAGGAGGGCAGGCATGGAAGAGGTCACCAGGGAAATTTTGTGGAACATCTCACTGGCAGGCAAGGTCGTGATGTATAGCCTGCTGTTCACGACCTTCTTTGGTGCGCCGCTCTATCTCGCCTACGAATGGTGGAATCGGATTAAGCACGGGGCGACGACCACCCGTATAGATAATATTCCGGAACGGACCAAGCTGTTTCTGCTCGAAGCCTTTGGGCAGGGGAACGTCGTGCAGGAAAAGCCGGGTGGTCTCTACCACCTGACGCTGTTTGTCGCTTTCTTCGGCCTGTTCATCGGGACTGGGTTGGTCACCCTTGAGCATGACACACCCATGCACTTCTATTTTGGCGCCTTTTACAAAGTCTATAAATTTGTCCTCGATACCTGCGGGGTGTTGCTCATTGCCGCCTGCGGATTGTTTCTCTACCGCCGCTACGTCCAGCGTCCAGCGGCTCACGCCGGTCCGGCTCAAGAAAAAATGGTTGATAATTTCGAGAACCGCGTCGGCTATGGCCTGCCATTAATGCTCATCCTGCTCATTGGCGTGACCGGTCTCATGCTGGAAGGGGTGCGCATTCACACCAACCCCGCGAGTCACCCTGGCTGGGCCTATGCGGGGATGGCGTTCGCCGGTGTCTTTGCCCTGGCCGACGCCGGCGAAGGTACGCATCAAATCGTGTGGTGGGTACATCTGCTCATTATCACCGCATTTTTCGGTCTGATTCCGTTTACCAAGATGCGGCATATATTCCTGGCACCGGTCAATATCTTCTTCAGCAATCTGAAACCCCGCGGCCGCCTGGAGCCGATTACCGACTTTGAAACCGCAGAGACCTTTGGCGTCTCGCAGGTTGAGGAGTATAGCTGGAAACAGCTGCTCGATATGGCGTCCTGCCTTGAGTGTGGACGCTGTACGCTCAACTGTCCGACGGTTAATACGGAGAAGCCGCTGAACCCCAAAAAGCTGGTCATGGTTCAACGCGAGCATCTCATCCAAAAGACCCCCTTTCTCTTGCAGCTTGCCGCAGTCAAAGCGCAAAACGGCGAGCAGGTTGAACTGCCGGTCTGGGAGGGGGCGGATATGATTACCGAGGTGGCGACCGAAGATGTCATCTGGGGCTGTACGACGTGTGGCTGGTGTGAGGAAGGCTGTCCGGTCAATATCGAGCATATCCAACGGATTGTGGACATGCGGCGCTACGACGTGATGATGGAAGCCCGGTTTCCACAAGAAGTGGTCAACGTCTTCAAAGGCCTGGAAACCAATTCCAACCCGTGGAATCTGGGCTTTGACAAACGCGCGGATTGGGCGGCCGGTCTGGGCGTGAAGACCCTGGCCGAAGACCCTGAAGCCGAGGTGCTGTATTGGGTTGGCTGCGCCGGTTCGTTCGATGAACGCAACCAAAAAGTCTCTACCGCCATGGTCAACATCTTACAGAAGGCCGGCGTGCGCTTCGCCATCCTGGGCAAAGAGGAAGGCTGTACGGGCGACCCGGCGCGGCGTTTGGGCAACGAGTATCTCTACAGCATATTGGCTGAGCAAAATGTTCAGACCCTGAATGGCTATAACGTCAAGGAAGTGATTACCCAGTGTCCGCACTGCTTCCATACGATTGCCAACGAATATCCGGACCTGGGCGGGAATTATAAAGTCTACCACAGCTCGGAGTATATTGAGGAGTTGGTCAAGCGAGACAAGATCAGCCCGCGTATCCTGAACGAGCAGAACACAACCTTCCACGACCCCTGCTATCTCAGTCGTCACAATGGTCGCTATGCGCCGCCTCGCGAGGCCTTGCGGGCCATTCCGGGCATCAAGCTCAATGACGTCGAGCAGTCGAAAAGCCGCACCTTCTGTTGCGGAGCCGGTGGTGGCTCGGTCTGGAAAGAAGAGACGCAAGGTTCACGGATTAACTACACCCGCGTGGACCAGCTCATGAAAGCCGAGCCCGAGACCATTGCCGTTGGCTGCCCCTACTGCATGATCATGATGGACGATGCCGTCAAAGGGAAGGATCTTGACGAAAAAGTGCAGGTCAAAGACCTTGTTGAACTCGTCTCAGAATCACTCAACAGCGAAGAGGAGGCTAAAACAGAGGTATTATAGGAGAAGACAATCCTATACTTGGGAGAATTATGGGGATCGAGGACATCTTCCAGGATGCGCTCATACGTATCTACAGGCCCGGCCTCATGTCCTTCGCCCCTGCCACAAGTATTATCGCTATTATTATTTGCATATTAGATTGGATCAGAACACTGCTATCAGGTCAGGCCAGTTTTCTTAAGGTTGGTTATGGCGGCAGGCGTACATTACAATCGATTTTATTATGGGGCCTTGGAGCTGGCTTTGGGGCCTACCTCGGCGGCCTCGTGAGACTGTTTGATATAGATAGCAATATCGCGCCGGTGCTTGTTGGAATTAGTTGGCCAACCGTTCTTCCCCGACTGCTTGCATTGGCAGCCGAGCCTAAGGAAGAAGAAGAGCAGAGCGAAGGAATTGAAGAGGAGGAAATCCTATGAGTCTAGCCAAAAGCCTTCTCGGATATCGGGAGTTCTCGAGTGAGCCTCAGATACGCCAGACGATCACGAAGTCAAAAAACTATAACGCGTCGAAAGAAGCTCCTGAACATGCCAGGAGTCTTCTTATTTTTGAAACCTCGAAACAGCATACCTGGCTCGTCGCAACTGAAGAACGGCTATATTTCATTCTCGATGATATTCGAAAACCAGAGCCACATATTAACCGGTCAATACGCAGAGACGCCCTGAAAGCACAGACTGGTGGAAGTTCCTCTATCAAGGTCCTACCAAAATCTGTCCAGACTGGCCTGGTTGATATTGGTCTCGGTCAGCGTAGCTACCTCTATAGTAAAGACCTTTTTTCCCAGCGCCCAATAGAAAACGCAATAGACGACCTCCTGAACGTAGGCTGAGGACTGCGTGATTAGGAGAGGGCGTGAAGCCTGGCGCTTGAGGAATTAACTAAGGCGTATGCCATTAAGGTCTTTTGCCCGTCCTCTCCTCCACATCCTTCTTGTCTCTTGCCTACTCCCCGCCTGTTCTCCCACTTCTGCCGTCGCCCCCCAGGTCATTATCCACCCCCAAAGTGGAGTCCCCATCCACGTCACAGTCGAGGTTGCAGACACGCAGGAAAAACGTCAACTCGGCCTCATGTATCGCAACGAACTGCCAGCGTTCAGCGGCATGCTCTTCATTTTCCCGCAGGAAACCTTGCTCAGTTTCTGGATGAAAAACACCCCACTGCCGCTCGATATCATCTATATCAACGCGGACTTCACCATCGTCCATATCGCCGAAAACACAGCACCCTACTCCACCGCCGGCATCCCCTCCAAACACCCAGCCAGATATGTGCTTGAAGTCAATGGCGGATTTTGTCAGCAACATGGCATCGTAGCCAAGGATCGGGTTGAGTTCTCGCGGGTTACCTCAAAGCTCCTGTAACGGCTAAGGGGTCGGGAACAATTTGGCTGCGCAGTCAAAAAATGGTAAGGTTTCACATCGTGACGGTCATATCATACGTCATTCTCCCTGTTTTAGCCGCGCTCACGCTCGGAGTGACGCCGCTCTCTGGGCATTCGTCGGCCCCCCTCGGATTCTTCCCCGTATCACCTCCTGCCGTCTCAGACGAAAGACTGGAGAAAGGGAAATTCCTCGTCGCAGCAAATCATCTTCATGATCCCAATTTCTCACAGACCGTCATCTATCTCGTTGCCTACAGCCAACGGGGTGCCATGGGCGTGGTGGTCAATCGTCCAACGGATGTTCAGTTAGCGCGTGCACTGCCACACTTGGCAGACCAACCGCATGCGGAGGATGTGATCTATGCCGGAGGTCCGGTCGGACAAGCCCAGATGCTCTTGCTTGTTCGCTCACAGACATTTCCGCTTGGAGAAACGCTGCCTATCACGGAAGAGATTTCAGTGACGTCCAGCCCCGATAATTTAACCCGGCTGGCCGCGATAGCGACGGCACAGTTTCACGTGTACGCGGGCTATGCCGGCTGGTCACCCCGTCAACTTGACTCTGAAGTCGCACGAGGCGATTGGCACGTGATGCCCGGAGATCCGACAACGCTTTTTGAGACAGACCTGAAAAACGCCTGGTCAGCCCTGAGAAATAAGGACACCCAGAGCGCTGCGGAGTGGATCCGCTACGAGACATATCCGAAAAGCCCTCAGGCCGATTACTAAAGGGTTCAGGAGGAAACACCATGGCAAGCGTAGAATGGACTACCCGCTTATTTCACTCCATTGATACCAACGATACCCATACTTTTGCGAGCTTCCTCACCCCCGACGCGCTTTTTAAGTTTGCCAACCAAGAGCCAGTCGTCGGGAGAGAGGCCGCGCGTCAAACGGTGGCCGAATTTCTCTTGAGCATTAAAGCTATCCATCACGACGTCCTGGACATCTGGGAGAAGGAAGGGGCGACCGCGTGCCACGGCATCGTCACCTACACGCGCCACGACTCCAGCCAACTCCGCGTCCCATTTGCCAATGTGTTCAAAATGCAGGAGAATTTGATTCAGGAATATCTGATCTACGTCGACGCGTCGCAGCTCTATGCCCCAGACGCACCCTAGTATTCTTGAATGCAGCTAAGGAAGAATGAGAACGGCCGCAGGGAAGATTGACAAAAAAGACGTTCTTGGATAGGGGCCTCCAGATGCAAACAGAATGTATGGAGAGAGTATAGAGAGGTCTCTCTTTTTCCTGGTCAGAATTCTTCAAACTGAGACGCTGTCAATAATTTGACTTATTCGCCGGGATATATTAGCAAGCAACCTGTTTACTGATCCCATACGGTCGCGGTAGAAATGGTTCACGAAGGAGACATAGGAGAATGATGACACACAAGACATACCTCACATGGCTGCTCGTGTGGACCTGTTTGAGTGGTTGGTCGGAACGCGTTAGTGCCCAACCGCTTGAACAATTGATAGAAACGCAAAATGCTGCGGTCACTGAGGCTATCCGCTCTCAAGACACCATCGATGCACTTGCGGACGAAACACAGCGCATGCTGAGCACCTATCGGAACACCATCCGACAGACAGAAAGTCTTCAAGTCTATGTTGAGCAACTCGACCGTCTCCTTGACTCCCAACAGAAAGAAGCCGCATCGCTCGAAACTCAACTCCAGGAAATTGAGGTCACCCAACGCGACATTGTCCCTTTGCTGGTACGCATGCTGGATCATCTCGTCCAGTTTGTCGCCCTGGATCTTCCTTTTTTACCCGAAGAACGTCAGGAGCGGCTGAACCGTCTCCGAAACACCTTCGATCAATCGGATCTGACGATTACCGAGAAATATCGCAGCATCATGGAGGCGTATCAGATTGAGACGGACTATGGCCGGACGATTGAGGGCTATCGTGGGGCCGTCAATATTGACGGGCAGGAGCGCACGGTTGATTTTTTACGGATCGGACGGCTGGCGCTGCTGTATCAGAGCCTGGATGGCCAAGAGGTAGGACACTGGAATCGGCTCACCCAGGAATGGGAACCCCTCCCAGGCAGTTATCAACGTGCTATCAATCGGGGGTTACAGATAGCGGCAAAACAATCCGTGCCCAACCTCCTGTTGCTCCCCGTTCCAGCTCCCAGCGAGGTGACGCAGTGAACATAGTACGATGGAGTGTTGTGTGGCTACTCTTCCTGGTCGGGTCTCCTCGACTGGAGGTTTTTGCCCAAGAAGGTCCTCAATCCCTCCAGGAATTGTTTGACCAAGTCCGCGCTGAGCGGCAGGCCGACTCCAAACTGCATGGCGAGCGCGAGTCTCGTTTTCTGGCAGAGCGTGACCAACGTCAAAGCATGCTCCAGCAGGCCGAGAGAGAACTCTCCAGCGTCAAACAACAGAGTGAAGAGAAACAGGTGGTCTTCAGGACAAACGAAGACAACCTGGTGCAACTCCGCAGCCAACTCAAAGAGCGGGCCGCCTCACTGGGCGAACTGTTCGGCGTCGTCCGGCAGATCTCACGCGATACGGCCGGGATGATCGAAGGGTCGTTCGTTTCCGTCCAGTCCGGCGAGCGCGTCGATTTTCTCAACACCATGGCCGAAAGCACGGAACTCGCCTCGCTGGAAGAGCTTGAACGGTTGTGGCTCATCCTGCTGGAGGAAATGACGCAGTCCGGACAAGTAGTAAAATTTCCCACGACCGTAACCGAACCGGATGGTGCGCAATCGGAGAGAGCAGTTGTCCGGGTCGGGACGTTCAATGGCGTCTCTGAAGGACAGTATCTCCGGTACGTGCCGGAGACGCGCCAGCTCGCCGAGTTGGCACGCCAGCCCGAGGGGCAGTATATCAGCGCTGCGCAAGACCTTGAGCAGACAACGGAAGGGTATACGGCGTTTGGTGTTGATCCGTCCCGAGGAGCCATTCTGGCGGCTCTCGTGCAAAGGCCAGGCGCGTGGGAGCGGATTGAGCAAGGTGGTATTATTGGTTTCGTTATCCTCGCTATCGGCTTGATTGCCGCAGGGTTGATTGTGGAGCGTACGGTCTATCTGTGGCGGGAAGACCGGCGCATGCAGGCCCAACGTCAAATGGATGAGCTCAAAGCCGACAACGCTTTGGGACGCGTCATGCTCGTGTATCAGTATGACACGGATCAAAATGTTGAAACCCTGGAAGCGCGCTTGGAAGAAGCGATCCTGGAACAAATTCCGATCCTGGAACGTGGCTTGGCGACACTCGGAATTTTTGCCGCGATTGCCCCGCTGCTCGGGCTGCTCGGCACAGTCGTCGGTATGATTGATACCTTTCAGTCCATCACGCTGTTTGGAGCGGGTGATCCGCGGGTCATGTCGGATGGCATTTCGCAGGCGCTCGTGACCACCCAGCTTGGGTTAAGCGTGGCGATTCCGATCGTCCTCCTGCATTCCCTGCTGTCCAGCAAGAGTGGTCGCCTCGTTCATACATTAGAAGAACAGAGTGCGGGGATGATCGCCCTGTTAGCCGGGCGGTCGTCCTTACTAGCCGAGCAGCCTAGTGAGTCCTCCTGATGCTCTATAATCTTCTTATTGGTCCACTCCAACAGTTCTTTGCAACCGGCGGGTCGGCGCTGTGGGCCATTTTTGTGGTCGCTATCGCCCTGTGGGCGCTCATTATCGAACGCTTTGTTTTCTTTTGGACACGCTGTCCATTGCTGGAGAATGAGGTCGTCTCTCGCTGGCAAGCCCGTAGCGACCATCAGTCGTGGTATGCTTTCCAGGTTCGCAAGATGGAGATCATCCAGATGGAGTTTCAGCTCCGTAAGGGTCTTTCTCTGATTCGGACCTTGACCATTGTGCTGCCCATCTTAGGACTCCTGGGAACAGTCAACGGCATGATTTTCACCTTTACCGTCATGCAATTATTTGGAACCGGAAATGCCAACGGTTTGGCCGGTGGCATTTCCGAAGCGCTGATCACCACGATGGCCGGATTGGTGTGTGCCGTTCCCGGACTCTATTTCAGCTCCGACTTAGACCGGAGAGCGGCAAAATCCGCTCGGAAGGTAGCCAGTCTCTTACGTGTGGAGTAAGACCATAGAGTTATAGTGAAGGATGGTACCGAATGAGACGTCGCCGGGACAGACACGACAGTTCTCCTGAGATCAATCTGACGCCGATGATCGATATGGTGTTCATCCTCCTGATCTTCTTTCTGGTCGCGTCCTCGTTCGTGAAGGAAGCCGGAATTGAGGTCAACCGACCCGTCGCCCAGACGGCTCAGACGCAAGGGCGGGGGACGATTCGCATTGCGCTCTCAGAAACGGGCGAAATCTGGATGGAGCGGCGCTCGATCGATATTCGGGCCGTCCGGGCAAACGTCGAGCGGATGTTAGCCGAGAGCCCTGAGGCCAGTGTCGTGGTATTAGCCGATGAAACGGCCTACACTGGATTATTGGTACAGGTCATGGATCAAGTTCGCTTGGCCGGCGTGACTGATATCGCGGTTGCCGCCCGACAACAGGAGGGCTGAGGATGTTCGGGCGAGCCGCCGTGTCAGGGATAGTCGGCCTGACAATTGCCGCCCTGCTATTTCTGCTCATGCAGGCGATGATTGCGCGCTCCCAGCGGGCGCGATCCTACCCGGATGCCTACCCCATCGTTGATTTTGTTCGTCTCCCACCTGAAGTACAGCCCCCTCCAAGAGATGAGCGCGAGCCACCCGATGAGCCCCCCCCGCCTGAAGTACCACCAACCCCGAGCCTCACATTACAGGCGGCGAATCAGCCTCAACTCCCGGCACCACAGATTGAGATGACCGCCGCCATTTCTTCGGGTCCTCTGCTCGATATGACCCCCCTGGCTGCACCGGTCAGCAATAAGCAAACGGTCCTGTCAGGACATGAGTTGATGCCGCTGGTTCGGGTCCCGCCCCGTTATCCGGGGCGTGCCGCGCGTCTTCAGATCGAAGGCTCTGTCACGGTTGAGTTCACCATTACGGCAGACGGCAGCGTAGCCGATCCCACAGTTATCAAATCCGAGCCCCCGCGAGTCTTTGATAAGGCGGCGCTACAAGCCATTGTCCAGTGGAAATTCAAACCACGCGTAGAGGATGGACAGGCGGTTGAGTCGCGGGCGTCGCAGCGGATTGAGTTTGCCCTGGGAGGAGGCTGATAGTGCTCAGGAAAGCGTACCGCATGGCAACTTTGCTACGCGCGCTGTGCAGCCTGGGGATCGTCTCTTTGTGTTTGGCCGCGCCCGGAATCGCTGCCGGCCAGGAGCCGAGTCTGTCTCAGGAGGTCCACGAGCAATTGGCGGCAGTGCAGGAGCTGATACAAAACGAACAACATCAAAAAGCCCTGTCGCAATTGCAAACACTCGCAGCAGATACCTCGCTCAGTCCATATGAAGCCGCGCTTGCCCAGCAAACTCTGGGCTACGCTCATGCCGGTCTGGAGCAATACGATCAAGCGGTCCGCGCCTTTCAAACAAGCTTGTCCGGCGGAGCCCTACCACCGGACAACACCCGAATCATCCGATACAATCTGGCCCAAATGCTGATGAGCGCCGAGCGTTACGAAGAGGGCGCGCGTGCGCTGGAAACCTGGTTTGCCAACGAGAAGAATCCTCGCCCACAGGCTCGGATTTTTCTTGCCCAGGCATACATTCAACTCAACCGCTACGCCCGGGCCGAGCAAAATATTCAGCAAGCAATCGACGAGACAACGACATTCCACGAAGCCTGGTACCAGATGTTAATTGTCGTCCAGATTGAGCAGGAGAAATTCTCTCAGGCTGCTGCCACACTCCAGCGACTACTCGGTCAGTACCCACAGAAAAAAACCTATTGGCAACAACTCTCACAGATCTACAGTCAGGAGGAAAAGCATAAACGAGCCGTTGCCACCCTAGCCATGGCCTACAAGTTAGGACTTCTAAACGAACGGGAAGCCCTACAGGTCGTGCAATACTATCTGCATCTCGGCCTGCCCTATAAAGCCGCCAACCTGTTGATGGATGGGCTGGAGAAAAAGATCATGCAGGATGTGGAGACCAATCGCGAATTACTCGTGACGTGTTGGCTCCACGCGAGAGAGAACCAGCGTGCCCTGGATGTTCTTGAGCAGCTCGCCGGCCGTGCTCAAACGGGCAAGATTGATCTCCGGCGTGCCGAGATATTCGCCCAATTGGAACGCTGGCCGGAAGTGGCCACTACCGTCTCCGAGGGGTTGAGAAAAGGCGGTCTGACCAATACGGGCAAGGCATTCATGCTCCTTGGTATTGCCGAGTACCGGTCCGGCAAACTCGACGAGAGCAAAGCCGCCTTTACCAAGGCGACTGCCCACAAAACTGCGGCCAAGCAAGCGCGCCAATGGCTCAGGCTCATTGAACAGGAAACTGCCGCACAACAATAATCCAGAGATCGTACAGATAGTGCGTCAAACCTCCCCTACCCTGCTCGCCGCGTTCTCGTTTTCGGTGAGATGCCACGCCCTGAGAAGCACCGGTACCTGACCACCCTTCCTTGATCTTTTTTGTCTCGCATAATACAAGACCAGGGTCCCGCGACTTTGCACACGGAAGAATAGGAAAGAGTATGGGTCTTAAGGAAACCATCAACAGACTTGAAAACCTCAACCAGCAAGCACTCCAGGGTGGTGGTGCAAAACGGATTGAACGCCAACACGAACTCGGCAAAAAAACAGCGCGGGAACGGATTGACGCCTTTCTTGATCCAGGCAGTTTTGTTGAATTGGACCGGCTGAAAACCCATCGCTGCACCGACTTTGAGATGGACCAGACCAAGGTCCCGGGCGATGGCGTCGTCACCGGTTATGGGACGGTCGATGGTCGTCAGGTTTTTGTTTTTTCACAAGACTTTACCGTTTTTGGCGGTAGTCTCTCCAGCGCGTTTTCTGAAAAAGTGTGTAAGGTTATGGACTTGGCCATGAAAACGGGTTGTCCGGTGGTTGGCATCAATGACTCGGGTGGCGCCCGGATTCAGGAGGGGGTCGAGAGTCTGGCAGGCTATGGAGAGATATTTCTTCGCAACGTCCTGAGCTCAGGCGTCGTGCCCCAAATATCCGCTATCATGGGTCCCTGTGCCGGCGGCGCGGTCTATTCTCCCGCCATGACAGACTTTATCTTCATGGTTGAGAATTCCAGCTATATGTTTATCACCGGACCGGATGTCATTAAGACGGTCACGCATGAAGAGGTGACCATGCAGGAGTTGGGTGGGGCAGCCACGCATAATGCGACCAGCGGGGTCGCTCATTTTGCTTCCCCGGATGAAGATGAGTGTTTCCACTCGATTCGCGAGTTGCTGGGCTATCTCCCCAGCAATAATATGGAAGACCCCCCGTTCCAGCCAACCACAGATGACCCGAATCGGCGCGATGAAGCGCTCAACCAGATTGTGCCTGATAACCCCAACCGCCCCTACGACGTCACAGAAATCATTCGGTCGGTGGCGGACGAGCAGCATTTCTTCGAAGTCCAGAAAGACTATGCACGTAATATCGTTGTTGGGTTTGCCCGGCTTGGCGGGAAACCCGTCGGCGTAGTCGCCAATCAGCCCGCCTTTCTGGCTGGCGTGCTCGATATTGACGCCTCGGTCAAAGGGAGCCGGTTCGTCCGTTTCTGCGATTGTTTTAACATCCCCATTATCAGCTTTATCGATGTACCGGGTTTTCTCCCAGGGACATCCCAGGAATACGGCGGTATTATTCGTCACGGCGCGAAACTGCTCTACGCTTATTGTGAAGCCACCGTGCCAAAGATTTCGGTCATTACACGCAAAGCGTACGGCGGTGCCTATGTCGTCATGTCGAGTAAGGCCATTCGGGGGGATATCAATCTCGCCTATCCGACCGGCGAAATCGCGGTCATGGGTCCAGACGGCGCGGTAAACATCATTTTCCGTAACGCAATCAAAGACGCACCAGACCAAGACGCCGAGCGGACCAGATTAGTTGACGAATACCGCGAGACCTTTGCCAATCCATTCAAAGCGGCAGAGTTAGGCTATATCGACGAAATCATTCTACCCGCGGATACCCGTCCCCGCCTCATCCAGTCACTCGCTATGCTGCAGAACAAACGTGAGAAAAATCCACCCAAGAAGCATGGCAATATCCCCTTATAAGGGAGACAGACTACGGATGAGGGATGAGCAAACAATCACGACACCCCAGCTCCTAAGCCCGCCAAGGTAGGACTTATGTTCAAACGTGTACTGATCGCAAATCGGGGAGAAATCGCCGTTCGAGTCATTCGTGCCTGTCGTGAACTCGGCATCGAGACCGTTGCCGTCTATTCAGACGCGGACCGCTCTGCCCTGCATGTCCAATACGCCGACCATGCCTATCCGATTGGCCCGGCCCCGTCTTCAGAGAGCTATCTGGTGATTGAGAAAATCCTTGACGTGGCCAAGCAAAGCGGTGCGGACGCTATTCACCCAGGGTACGGCTTTCTGTCTGAACGCGCGCCGTTTTCCAGAGCGTGTAGTGAGGCGGGCATTACCTTTATTGGTCCGCAACCTGAAGCGATTGAAAAGATGGGCGATAAGGTGACCGCGCGGGCTATCATGCAAGAAGCGAATGTCCCGGTTGTGCCAGGCACCGATGTGTTAGGCGATGAGGACGACGTTATTGCCGTAGCGGAAAAAATCGGCTTTCCCGTCATGTTCAAGGCCTCAGCCGGTGGCGGTGGCAAAGGCATGCGGCTGGTCGAGAAAAAAGAAGACGCGCTGTCCGCCCTGCGTGGAGTGCGCTCCGAGGCGCAATCGTCGTTTGGCGATGACCGCATGTATATGGAGAAATTTGTTGAAAAGCCGCGCCACGTTGAAGTCCAGGTGTTGGGCGATATGCACGGCAATATCATTCACTTGTACGAACGTGAATGCTCGCTGCAACGTCGGCACCAAAAGGTCATCGAGGAGTCACCCTCGACGGCCATTAATCAAGACGTCCGCGAGCAAATGGGTAAGGTGGCGGTTGAGGCGGCTAAGGCCGTGGATTATGTCGGAGCCGGAACCGTGGAGTTTTTGGTTGATGCCCAGCAGAACTTCTACTTCCTGGAGATGAATACCCGCATCCAGGTCGAGCATCCTATTACCGAGCTCGTCACTGGAGTGGACTTGGTGAAAGCCCAAATCGAGATCGCGACCGGAGAGCCCCTGGCCATACAGCAACCCGCGGTCCAACAGCGCGGCTGGGCGATCGAATGTCGGATTTATGCCGAGGACCCGGCGCGGGACTTCTTTCCATCCCCTGGGAAGATACAAATCTTGCGCACTCCGGGCGGCTATGGCGTTCGTGATGACAGCGGCGTGTATGAAGGCTGGGAGGTCCCGATCCATTACGACCCGATGATCTCCAAGCTGTGCGCCTACGGTCGCACCCGAGACGAAGCCATTCAGCGCATGCTGCGGGCGCTCCAAGAATACACCGTTGAAGGGATTATCACCAATATTCCTTTCCACCGTTGGGCGCTGACCCATCCGCGCTTTGTGTCAGGCGATTTGGACACCGGCTTTATTCCCCAGGAGTACCGGGGCTTACCAGAAGAAGAAGACCACCTGCGGCATGAGATCATTCTGGCGGCGGCAGCCCTCGCCGCCTATCATAAGGACAAAGAACTCGCCCAATCGGTCTCCAGCCCACAGGGAAGCCCTGGAAACGTCTCGGCCTGGCGCACCACTGGCTGGCGCGAAGGCGTCCGGTAGCGAACGAAAGGCACCGCCCAAGCAAGGACTGCATCTCTATGGCCTATAAAGCAACGCTCGGCGACCGGACCTACACCATCAGCGTACACGAGTTGGATGAACACCAGTATAAGATCGTCATTGACGATGAAGAGCATATCATCGATGGCAGACAACTGACCGGCCATGTGTACTCGCTCATTGTTGAAAACAAATCGTTCACCGTCGATGTGGCGGAAAAAAACGATGCGTATACCGTCGCCTATGAAGGGAAAAGTTTTCAGGTCGGCGTGCTCGATGAACGCAAAGCCCGCCGGGGCGGAGCCGGGGCCGACTTTGGTGGAACGGGCGAGAAAGAGGTCTGTTCGATGATGCCGGGGAAAGTGGTCGAACTCTTGGTGCAGGCAGGCGATGCGGTGGAAAAAGACCAGGGCGTCATCATTATCGAAGCAATGAAGATGGAAAATGAAATCCGTGCTGCCGTTGCTGGAACGGTCAAATCCGTTCACGTCGAGGCGGGTCAGGCGGTTGAGTCCGGAGAGCTTCTCATCGAACTTGAATAAGAATCCTCTAGTTGGGTGGCCGCTTGCAGAGCCCCACGATTCGCCAGTATGAGCGAAGCCTTTTCTCCCGCAGACACGCACAAGCTTGCCCCCTTCTTCACCAGTCTGACTGAGCCCATCTTTGGCCTGAAACTCCCCCAAGAAGTCGCCGGCGCCCTCTTCTCCCGCTACAGCCGGTCGTCAAAAAGCCTGCGTCAAATTTTTCTGGACGAATTTCTCGGTCAGGCGGACCTCCAGGGCAGTCTGTCTGGCGATGGAGCCGCTCCAAGCGACGATGGCCAAGCAATCCAAAAGGCACGGGCGTTCTATGACCGCGTCCTCGTCGGCTATGGAGACGATTCGGTGGCTCAACTTGGTGGCGCGCATATCGCATGTGAAGGAATCTCAAACGTTGCCGCCAAGATTCTTGAAGACGCCCGGATCGGCATTGCTCCGCTAGAGAAGTCGACCCGCTATGTCCGGTTTGATACCCCCGGTCCTGACGGCGATTATCTCTTCTATAAAGAACCGACGATTATGAGCTCGCCGCATCGGACGGCGTATCTCACCTGCATGCGCCATCTGTTCGAGACCTATGCCGCTCAAATCGAGCCCATGATCGCCTTCGTGCGAGACAGTCTGCCCATCGATACCGTCGAGTGGAAGCATCCACAAACGGGCGACCCCCTCACCTATGCAAACGCACAGAAGGATGAAACCCTCAGAAAATGGGCCGAGGGAGCGTATCGCTCGACCGTCAGAGCGCAGGCGTGCGACATCCTTCGTTCGTATCTCCCGGCAGCGACGCTGACGAACGTGGGACTCTTCGGTGTCGGCCAGGCATTTGAACATCTGCTCAATAAACTGTATTCACTGCATATTGCCGAAGCTCGTGGCATTGCCGAGCCTATGCACTCGGCTCTCAACCTGCTGATCCCCTCTTTCGTCAAACGCGCGCAACGAAGTGAATACCTGGTCCAGACAACGGCTGATAGCCGAGCGCTGGCACAAACCCTCCTGGACGGCTATGCCGTTCAATCGACCGGGCCAGTCAGCCTTATCGACTACGACCGCCACGCGGAAGACCAGGTTCTCGCAGCCATTCTCTACCCAAATGCCCGCCTGCCGCTCGGTCAGGTGCGCTCGCTGGTCAAAAAACTTCAGGCAGAACAACGGGAACAGGTCTTCGACGCCTACATCGGACAACGCCGGCATCGTCGCGACAAACCTGGCCGTGCCCTTGAGCACGCCTATTATACGTTTGACATCATTGGCAATCTGGGACTCTACCGCGACTTGCAGCGGCATAGGATCCTCACCCAGGAGCGCCAGGATTTCACCACCGCGCACGGCTATGACACGCCGCCTGAGATTGAGCAGGCCGGCTTTCAAGCGTCATTTACGGATTGCATGGAACGGGCGGCCGCGGTGTATGAGCAAATCTCCGCTGATCTTCCGTCCGAGGCACAATACATCGTACCGTTTGCCTATCGGGTCCGCTGGTATATGAAGCTCAACCTGCGCGAGGCCATTCATATGGGTGAACTCCGCACCCTGCCGCAAGGCCACCCGGACTATCGTTTTATTATCCAGGAAATGTGGCGGCTCATCGGCGAGGTCCACCCGACCCTCGCCCGGAGCGCGACCTTCCTCGATTGGCAGACGTATCGCTTAGGTCGTCTACAAGCTGAAATGCGGACCGAGTATAAAAAGTCTCGACTTACCCCGGCCACTTGACCTGATGCTCTTGGGCCATGAAGTTGGTAATGAGCGCTTGATCCAAGAATTTCGCACCATCCGGCCACGAACCTTCGGTAAACTCTTTTGAATTGACCAGCCTATCCCAGGCCGCCAGGTCTTCGACCCAAAGTTGGGCCACGCCATCCCATTTCGGCTCGGCATAGCTATAGGCCGCGTCGATGGTATGGCACTGCACATAGCGCTGGAGACCAGGCAACTCACACACAATCGGGCCGTGGACATTGGTCCAGTATTTCCGAAAGTCGGCAAGGTTCATGCCTGGCTTTCGTTTGAGCTGAAAAATGCCTTTCACCTGCTGTGGGGTTTGTGGACCGTCCTTGATGACGTGGTCTTGTGTCACCAGCCATTCCACGCGGTTCATATCGATGAAATTCGGTTCATCGACGAGCGCACCGCTCACATATGCGGCACTCGCACGCAGGGCATCCATCGCCGCCTGGTCCTCAATCCACGCTTCCGCCGCCCCATCATAGGGAGAGTTCGTTCCCTCCAATGGAATACGGTGACTCTGCTCATACCGCCAGGTCTGAGCGATACGCGCGGCAATCGGGCCGTGGGTGTCCTTCCAATAGTGATGAAACTCCTCATCACTCAAAGATGGCTTTCTGGTAATGAAATAGAGCAGGTGCAACATGTCTTGGCCTCCTTTATATCTATGCTCACTCGATATCTATGCTCACTCGCTGTCTTGTATACTTTTGGAGCAGCCTGGACAAACGCTTCGCGGGGCGGGTGTCACCCCGACTGCGTCGTGGACAGCTTCTCTTCCTGCTCATTAAACCACCTGAAGGCGCGCGATAAATACTGTAATCCCGAAATCGTGACGGTGGCTCCGGCAAGAACCTCGCTTGTATCCCGGAGGAGTGGGATTTGCCAAGCGGCATTATGCAGGGCGACCAGAGCCATGATGACCGTCAACAACTGAAAAAAAGTACTGGCCTTGCCAATGAGCGTTGGACGGACTTCGATGGCATGGCCCGTGACAAAAAACAGCACACTATAGCCGATCAGAATAATAACATCCCGCATGATGACCAGGACCGCAAGCCAGCGAGGAATATCACCTAAAAAGGCGAGAATGACAAAGGAACTCACCAGGAGCAGTTTATCGGCCAGGGGGTCGATGAACGCGCCTAATGTCGTGCGCGCGTCCAGCCAGCGAGCAAGCAAGCCATCCAGGGAGTCGGTAATGCCCGCCAGAATGAAGACGATCAGCGCTTCGGTGTAGCGTTCGTCCACCAACAGGATCAAAAAGATCGGAATCGCCCCTATGCGTAACAGGGTGATGAGGTTGGGAAGATTGAGTACAGAGAACACCGGGAATCAGGAATCCTCTTCTTTAATATCTAGGCCTTAGCGCTCAAGTCGGCCTGGGCCAGACGTTTCTTGAGTTGGCCTGCCACTTTCGCCGACACCCGCGTTGCCACCTGCACACAGGTCTCCGTATAGGTTTCTTCTATCACTGTTCCGCTGCGTCGCAACCAGGCCATCAGCGCCCCACTGCCAAGCGGCACCTCAACCTCGATTACCTCTTGATCGAGGCTACACAGCCGGGCGATTTCCTCTACCAGCGGGGCGATGCCAATCCCATGCTTTGCAGAGATGTGAAGCACCCTATCCCGTTCATAGTCTCGCCCGTTCATCGTAGACGCTGAGGGAGCACCCCACCAGTCGTCCGCATCGCATTCGGCATCCCATTGAACCTTACCATCTGCCGTTTGAGTCAGGCCGTCAATCTTATTGAAAACGGTAATGGTCGGTTTATTCCCAACCCCCATGTCTTCGAGCACACCTTCGGCAATACGTTGATGCTCGAACCAGCGCGAATGGGTCGCATCAATCACGTGCAGCAACACATCCGCCGTCCGTATCTCTTCCAGCGTCCCCTTGAACGCGTCCACGAGTTGGTGCGGAAGTTTATTGATAAGACCGACCGTATCAATTAGAAGAACAGTTTGGCCGTTCGGCAGATCAAGCCGACGGCTGGTTGGGTCAAGCGTGGCAAACAGCTTGTCTTCGACAAAGACCTCAGCTTGGGTCAGACGATTCATCAAGGTCGATTTTCCTGCATTGGTATACCCGACGAGAGCAACACAGGGGAAGGGAACCCTCCGCCGTTCCTGCCGGTGCAGAGCACGGGTGCGTTCGACCTCGCGCAGTTTGCGGCGCAGGGTCGCAATGCGCTCGCGAATACGGCGTCGATCCACTTCAAGCTGCGATTCGCCGGGGCCACGTGTCCCTACCCCGCCACCCAGGCGCGACAGGTGCGTCCATTGGCGCGTGAGTCGAGGACGCAGGTATTCAAGCTGAGCCAGCTCAACTTGTAATTTACCCGCTTGACTGCGGGCGCGTTGGGCAAAAATATCGAGGATCAATTGGCTCCGGTCAATGACCTTACAACACAGCCCCCGTTCTAAATTACGCTGCTGAGCCGGAGACAAGCTCTCGTCAAAGATCACAACCCCGGCCTGGAACTCCTCCCGGAGTTGTTTCACTTCCTTAATCTTGCCGGTCCCGATAAACGAGGCAGGATGGACCCCTTGGCGCAGATGCTGAATAGTCTGACCTGAGACCGTCAGACCGGCGGTCTCGCTCAGGCGAGCGAGTTCTTCGATCGACTCTTGCGCTGAGAGGAGCCTAGGCTCGGCCGCCCTATTTGGCCCCCCATAGTCCACGCCGACAAGAAAAGCCTGCTCCGGCGGTGGAGTGTGTTCATATGGGTGTCGACGCCGGCGGCCAGCCACAGGAAGTTGTATCCTTTTCTTTTCTATGGACATGCTACTGAAACGAGGCGACGCCACGGTCAAACAATTGTTCGACATCCGTCAGCATCTCCGCCGTCGGCGCGACCTTGAGCTGTTCCGGCAGTGAGATGATCGTTTCGGAATGGTCCGGATGGAGCACGTGCAAAAACGTCTGACACTGACCCTGGTGTTTTGTCAGGACCGTCTTGAGTTCAACGATATCTTCCTTGGTCGTGCTGTCGGCCGGCACCTGGATATGGACCTGCTTGACTTCAGCTTCCGCCACGGCGTCAAGCGGGACAATCTCATTGGCAATAATTTGACACCGCTCCTCATCGACATCGAGTGAACCGCTCACCAGTACCGGCTGCTCGGAGTGGACTTCGGCTTCATGACGCCGATAGGATTCCGGCCATACAATGACTTCAACACCCCCGGCCTTGTCCTCCAGGGTATACGTCGCGTACCGATCTCCCTTTTTGTTATTCTTGAGTTTCAGCGACTGAATCACGCCGGCGAGACGAACCTTTTCTTGATGTCTGCGTCCCTTGAGATCCGCCGTGGTCAGGGAGGTCACACCGTGCAGCCGGCCAACATACTTATCCAGCGGGTGGCCGGTAATAAAAAAGCCGAGCGTCTCGCGTTCCTTATTCAGCTTCTCGATATCCGACCACTCTTCAGTCTGGGGCAGCTCAGGCAGGGCCGGGTCCGCGCCGCCATTCGCAAATAAGCCCATCTGGTTGGCATTGCTGTGACCACTCGCCTTTTGGGCGGCCCAGCGCATAACGTCTTCAACGCCAGCCAGGAGCTGGGCGCGGGGCGTCTGAAACGAATCACACGCCCCGCATTTAATCAAACTCTCCATCACTCGTTTATTCGCTTGCGAGCTCTGCACCCGAGTACAAAAGTCATAGAGGTCGGTAAAGGGGCCATCCTGACGGGCTTCCTGAATCACCTCAATCGCTTTGGACCCAACACCCTTTACCGCGCCGAGCCCAAAGCGAATAGTCTGACCGCGAACGGTAAAATCCTCACCGCTTTCATTCACGTCGGGTGGCAGCACCGGGATGTTATGCGTCCGACATTCTGCCATGTTTTTATACGTTTTATTGGTATCACCCATTTCCAGACTGGTGAGGGCCGCCATGAATTCCTGCGGGAAGTGGGCTTTCAGATACGCGGTTTGGTAGGAAATCAGAGCGTAGGAGGCCGCATGGGATTTATTAAATCCATACGCGGCAAAGGTCTCCATGGCGTCAAAAATTTCTCCGGCAAGTTTATCCTTAATCTTATTTTCCGACGCGCCTTTCAGGAATTTGGTCCGCTCCTCCTGCATGACTTCCTTTTTCTTTTTCCCCATGGCGCGGCGCAGATTATCCGCGTCACTCAAGGAGTACGCGGCCAGGGTCTGCGCAATCTGCATGACCTGCTCTTGGTAAATCGTGACCCCATAGGTTTCTTTGAGAACGGGTTCAAGCAGCGGGTGGGGATAGGATACCGCCTCTTTACCATGTTTGCGCTTAATAAATTGTTCGGCCGCCCCGCTGTCGAGCGGCCCGGGTCGAAACAGGGCAATCACCGCAAAGATGTCTTCAAAACAACTCGGCTTGAGCTGCGTGATCAGCTTGCGAATGCCACTCCCCTCCATCTGGAAAACACCGACCGTGTCCCCCCGGGTCAGCGATCGATAGGTTTGCTTGTCGTCAATCGGAATCGCGCTCAGATCAATCACAGTGTTGCGACTCTGCTCAATCCGCCTCACCACGTCGTGGATCAGCGTCAACGTCTTTAAGCCGAGAAAATCGAACTTGATCAGCCCAATGGTATCAACATCCGGGCCAGCATATTGGGTCAGAACATTTTTTTCTTTGTCAACATAGAGCGGCAGATGCTCGACAAGGGGGTTCGGTGCAATCACAATCCCAGCCGCGTGTTTTGAGGCATGGCGCAATAAGCCTTCGAGTTTCAGGGAGTGCGCAAAGAGCTTCTGCTCACGCCCCCCGTGTTCGCGCACCTCACGCAGTCGCGGCTCCATGTCGAGCGCGGTTTCCAGCGGGTGATCCTTACCCTGTTTTGGGGCGGGATAGAGTTTCGCAATACGGTCGGTTTCACCGTACGAGAACTCCAAAGCACGGCCTACGTCTTTAATCGCTTGTTTGCCTTTGAGGGTTCCGAACGTAATGATCTGGGCAACCTTGTCCTCGCCATATTTGTCCTTGATATAGCGGATGACCTCGTCCCGCCGCTCGTAGCAGAAGTCTACATCAATATCGGGCATGCTCTTCCGGCCCGGGTTCAGAAACCGCTCAAACAGCAACTGATAGCGGATGGGATCAATATCCGTAATCTTGAGCGCATAGGCAACGAGACTGCCCGCCGCCGACCCGCGGCCCGGACCAACCGGAATTCCCTGCGACCGGGCATAGCCAACGAAGTCGGCCACAATCAGGAAGTAGCCCGGGAAGCCCATTTCCCCAATAACTTTGAGTTCATAGTCCAGGCGGTCCCGATACGTCTGTTCTTTGGCGCTCTCCCAACCTTCGGCGGCGCGAAGGGGTTCGAGACGTTCTTCCAGGCCTTCGCGGGCCGTCTGTTCCAAACAGTCTTCCAGCGTCCCACCGGACTGCACGTCGTAGTGCGGGAAATAGAAGTTGCCAAAGGACAGGTCGAGGTTACACCGGTCTGCGACTTCGACGGTATTGGCAATCGCGTCGGGACAGTGGGAAAATTCGGCGACCATTTCCTCCGGGGTTTTGACATAGAGCTGGTCGGTCCCAAACCGCCAGCGATTCTCGTCGGACATGACCTTGGCGCTCTGGACGCACAGCAGGACTTCGTGGGCTTCAGCATCCTCGGCCTTCAGGTAATGACAGTCATTGGTAGCAATCAGGGGGAGCGAGCGTTGTCGGGCCAGTTCGATCAGGGCCGGGTTGACCTTTTCCTGTTGCGGCAGGTGATTGGCCTGAACCTCGACATAAAAACGCTCATCAAAAATCGCGGCGTATTCGTCGGCTGCGGCCCGGGCGCGTTTGCCATCGTCGCGCAGCATGGCGCGGGCCAGTTCGCCGCTGAGGCAGCCGGACAGGGCAATCAGGCCGCCGTTGAGTTCGCGTAGCAGTTCGCGGTCAACGCGGGGTTTGCGGTAGAAGCCCTCGGTGAATCCGGCCGTCACCAAGCGACACAGGTTGCGGTAGCCCTCCAGGTTCATGGCCAGCAGAATGAGATGGAAATTCCCGCCGTGTTCCAGGTCGTGCGCGCCGGCCGGCTGTTTGTCAAAGCGGCTCTGGGGCGCGACATACATTTCGCAGCCGATGATGGGTTTAATACCGTGGCTGGCCGCGGTGCGGTAGAAATCGATCGCGCCGAACATATTGCCGTGGTCGGTCATGGCCACCGCCGACATGCCGTGTTTCGCCACCCGCGGCATCAGGTGTGAGACCTTATTGGCCCCGTCCAGCAAGCTGTACTGCGTGTGCAAATGGAGATGTACAAACTCCTTCACTCCATCCTCCCCTCACTCCCACTCAATGGTTGCCGGTGGTTTGGAAGAAATATCGTAGACGACCCTATTGATGCCGCGAACTTCGTTAATAATACGATTGGATATCGTACCCAGCAGCTCACCGGGCAGACGCGCCCAGTCCGCCGTCATGCCATCCACACTCTCAACGGCCCGTATGGCCACAACATACTCATACGTCCGCGCATCACCCATGACGCCAACCGTCTTGACCGGTAATAACACGGCGAAGGCCTGCCAGACCCGATCATAATAGCCCGCGGCCCGGATTTCCTCGTCGACAATGGCGTCCGAGGCACGCAGCAGATCCAGGAGCTCGGTCCGTACCGGGCCGAGTATACGAATCGCCAAACCCGGCCCAGGAAAAGGCTGGCGGCCGACGATGTCCTCGGGAAGACCAAGCAGCCGGCCCAGCCCACGCACCTCGTCCTTGAATAATTCCCGCAGCGGTTCCACCAAGCTGAGCCGCATCCGTTCCGGCAGACCGCCGACATTGTGATGACTCTTGATAGTGGCCGCCGGCCCCTTAAACGAAACGGATTCAATCACGTCAGGATACAGGGTGCCTTGGGCCAGGAATTCCACATCCGGCAGCGACGCCGCTTCTTCTTCGAAGACCTCAATAAAGACGTGGCCAATAATGCGCCGCTTGTGTTCCGGGTCGTCGACCCCGGCGAGGCGCTCAAGAAACCGCTCAGCCGCGTTGACTGGCCGGATATTCAGCCCCAGTTGAGAGAACACGCGCACGACGCTGCCTGCCTCGCCCTGACGCAAGAGGCCGTTGTCAACAAAAATACAGGTCAAACGGTCGCCAATCGCCCGATGGATCAAGAGGGCGACAACGGCTGAATCCACACCGCCGCTCAGGCCGCACACGACCCGTTTGTCTCCGACTTGGTCACGGATGCGTTGGATTTCGCGTTCGATAAAGCCTTCCATCGTCCAGTCTGCGGCGCAGCCACAAATCCGAAAAAGGAAATTATGCAGGATGTCTTTCCCCCGCTCGGTGTGGACAACTTCGGGGTGAAACTGGACGCCGAAATACCGGCCCGCATCATCACGGCAGGCGGCTATGGGTGAGTTGTCCGAACGGGCCAGGACCGTCCAGCCGGCTGGCAGAGATTCCATTTTGTCGCCATGGCTCATCCAGACCTGAGTCGATGCGGTAGACGAGAAACCGGCGAACAGGTCGGTCGTATCGTCAACAACCAGTTGGGCCGGACCGAACTCGCGCCGGTTGGCCTCGGCCACCTGCCCCCCGGCCAGTTGGTGCAGAACCCCCATGCCATAGCAGATGCCCAAAAACGGAACCGGCAGGCCGAGGATGGAGGCGGCGAGCGCCGGGGCGTCGGCGTCGTACACGCTGGCCGGCCCGCCCGACAGGATAATGCCTTCTGGATTCATGGCCTGAATACGGTCCACGGAAATATTGTACGGATGGATCTCGCAGTAGACGTACGCCTCGCGAATGCGGCGAGCAATCAACTGCGTATACTGACTACCGAAGTCGAGAACAAGAATCATAACTGCCAGTCACAGTTGTTCGGACGAGAGGCATACCATTACCTCAACGGTGTGAGTGACTCTGTACATACCCAGTTCACTCACTATTCCAAGCGATAATTGGGCGCTTCCTTGGTGATAATCACGTCGTGGACGTGGTTTTCTCGCAACCCGGCCGGAGAGACACGGACAAATCGAACCTTGGTTCTGAGATCCTCCAGATTGCGGCAGCCGGTATATCCCATACCGGCCTTCAGACCGCCAACCAGCTGATCGACGACGACCGATAATGGCCCCTTGTACGGCACACGGCCTTCAATCCCCTCGGGCACCAGCTTACCCGCGCTTTCCTCCGCGTCTTGAAAATACCGGTTCCGGCTCCCTTCCCGCTCGCGCATCGCCTCAAGCGAGCCCATGCCTCGGTATTGTTTATACGACCGGCCTTGATACAGAATGGTTTCCCCTGGACTTTCTTCTGTCCCGGCGAAGAGACTGCCGATCATCACCGCCTGCGCACCCGCGGCCAAGGCTTTCACAATGTCGCCGGAAAAACGAATCCCGCCGTCGGAAATCACCGGGACGCCGGCTCGTTCGGCAACCCGGACCGTGTCGACCACTGCCGTCAGCTGCGGCACCCCCACCCCCGAGACCATACGCGTGGTACAGATGGACGCGGGCCCGATACCGACTTTAATCGCATCCGCACCAGCCCCGATCAGCGCCTGCGCACCCTCAGCTGTGGCGACATTACCCGCCACGACCTCCAGCCCCCTGAAAGTGCGTTTCAGAGCTCTGAGCGTCTCAATGACGCTGGTCGTGTGCCCATGAGCCGTATCAAGAACGACCAGATCGGCACCCGCTTCAACCACGGCTTCCGTCCGGGCTTCCCGATCATCCCCCGTGCCAATGGCGGCCGCGACTCGAAGACGGCCGTACTCATCCTTGCAGGCGTGTGGGTGCTGGCTCGTTTTCTCAATATCCTTCACGGTGATGAGGCCCTTGAGATGCATGGCCTCATCAACAACCAGCAATTTTTCAATCCGATGCGTATGCAGAATTTCTTTCGCTTCTTCACGGCTGATCCCCGGCCAGGCGGTCACGAGATTGTCTTTGGTCATCACTTCCGAGACCAGCCGGTCTAGCCGTTTTTCAAAACGGAGATCACGATTGGTTAAAATACCAACCAGTTTGTCATCTTTGATGACGGGCAACCCGGATATATGGGAGCGATCCATGATATCCTGCGCCTGGGCGATAGTGGTGTCGGGAGTCACGGTAATGGGGTTAATAATGACGCCGCTTTCATGCTTTTTGACCTTGGCGATCTCTGCGGCCTGGGCTGGAATACCGAGATTGCGATGGATCACCCCGAGGCCACCCGCTTGTGCCATGGCAATGGCCGTCCGCGCCTCAGTCACCGTATCCATAGCCGCGCTCACCAAGGGCGTATTCAGGCGAATCGTCCGCGTCACATGGGTCGAGACATCTGCATCTTTCGGCAAAAAGTCAGATTCACCAGGCAAGAGGAGAATGTCGTCAAAGGTGAGACCTTCGGGGATTTCTACGGGCAGCATAGGCATATTCCTCGGCTCATAGTTGCAGAAAAGCCCATCTCGTCTACGGATGAGATGGGCCCCATTTCTTGTCGTGTCAGACAGTCGTCGCTGCCATGCCTCTCCTTATCAAACCCCTACCCCTTTCGCAAGTCGGAGCGTAAGGCACAATATATAGGGGTATCCGCGTATTTTCAAATTAGGCGATCTCTTTCATTTTCTGATAGGTCGCATGGTCCATCCAGCCGGAGACCTTACGCGGATTCGTTTCCACCTCAACGTCCTCCAGGACTTGGGTCTGGCAGGCCAAACGGTAGGATTTCCCTTCCCAGGCAACGTGCTTCTCCTCCCTGACACTCAGCGGTGAGAGTGCTCTATGGTCGTTCACTTTCACCCGACACGTCCCACAAAACCCTTTGCCCCGACAATTGAGCAATTTTGCAGGAAACGGCATCCCGGTAAATGGATCAGGGCCGAAGAGCGGATAGAGGTCTATCTTGTTGTCTAGGGCAACCTCACGCAGGTTCGATCCTTTGGCAACCTCAATTGTCAATTCCTGCTTGATAAACGTTACTGACGGCATGCGCTTGCAGCCTCCTTCACCCTCGTGTTAGGCAGTTGTTTATCTGGTCTGACCACACAAATCCAGAGGTGGGGCATGTACGTTGATGTGAGTTGCAGAAAATGTGGACAGCAAAAGCGGATGGACATTGGCGCTCCCCGTAACGAGGCCCTTGAAGACCATTTGCACTACCTGAAAGAACGCCTCACCCACCAGCCCAGTTTTCAGTGTTTTGGCGGCCATTTTGAACTGTCCGCCCCGCTGCCTGACTTTTGGGACATTCACTGGGAGACGCTCGGAGAAACCTAGAAACAGTCGACCTGACTCGATACAACCGACATTGGAGCACGTATGGCACAGCAACCGGAACAAAGCGGAGAATTCTTCACTGAGACCACTACCCCGCAAGCCTCGCAAGAAGTCAAGCGGTGGCATCAAGACCCTGACTATCTCCCTCCGTTTAGCATTATCCGCTGGCGTGTCATTGACGAGGTGTGGAACGGGCAAAGCGCCATCGATGCGGTTGTCCTGGTTGAAATAGAGAAACAGCACGATTTTGGCGCGGCACAAGGGGTGGGAGGCGTCCATGCGCTGGACCAAGCCCTCCGCCAGGTCCTGACAAAGCACTTTTCCTTTCTTGAGGGCGTGGACCTCGTTGAATTGTATACCCACCGTGGCGGGGCCGGGACGGCGGCGGAGGTTGTGTCCATCATGAAGTTCAGCGATGGCAGACGGCAGTGGAGCACCATGCGTCAATCACGCGACTTACTCGAATCAGCCTGGCTGGCCCTGATTGACGGATACGAGTGGATTATTGCGAAATCTCGCCAGAAAAAACTGGCGCAATAAGAGAAGAGGAAGCGGGATGCCAAAAGCACGTCTGGACTGGCAGTATCATCGCCCGAGTTGAGTAACCTGCAAAAAGGCGCAAGAGTTTCTTGTGCAGAAAGAGGTGACCGCCGCCAGTGTTGTGAATGCACGCAAAGAGCAATTTGATCGCGTTCGGACACTGGAATTGCTACAACCGCTCAGCGAAGTTGTTGCTGTAAAGGGCAAAAAGATTCTTCGTTTTTCTCTGACAAAAGGCCAGCCACCGCCTGACGCCTTGCTTTCGGCCGTCATCGGCCCGTCAGGCAATCTACGCGCCCCGGCCATACGCGCAGGGAAAATACTTGTCGTTGGCTTTCATCCCGACGTCTATGGTGAGCTTTTTGGGTAGCAGGATACCCACGGACACGGGATGGGCGCCTCCCCTCGACCCGGCGTTTTATGCCGGTCGTTTCAACGGCGTCTCCCACTGATCCACACAGGTGATTTCTTCAACCGCCATCCGACGCACGGGGCCGAATTTTCCCATGGGATAGCCGACCGGGAGGAGGGCATAGGTCGAGATATTATCCGGCAGATTGAGGACAGGCCTCAGTTCTTCCTCGTGCAGCGAACAGACCGTGGTGAGCGTGGCACCGAGCCCTAGGGCACGACAGGCCAGCAACATATTCTGCACGGCAGGATAGATGCTCGACCCTGACAGACGGGCCAGCTTCGCCGCTAATTGCGCACCAGCCTCACCCGGCGGCATAGGCCGTTCTTTGAGACAGGCAAAAATAAGGACCGGCACTTCAGCCAGATTGTCGGCCAAATAGCTGGCGGCGTCCAGTAATTTTCTGAATTTTCCTTCTTCCATATGGCTCGGTCCTGGCCGACCATCATAAATGGTCCGCGCTTGTTCCCAACCTTTTTGATAGATTTCTTGGACTTTCCGTTTGACTTCCGCATCTTTCACGACGAGAAAGCGCCAGTGCTGGGTATTGCCACCACTCGGCGCCCGAATACCAGCGTCGAGGATCTGATAAATAATATCGTCCGAGACCGGGTCGGTTTTCAGCCGACGCATACTCCGGGTCGAAAATATGATGTCAAACAATGCCGCTTCTGCTGCCATGAACCGCCTCCTTATTTATGCCTCGATGTATGCGTTTTCTCCGGTATCCCCTTGTCGGAATTCCTCAACGCGGCTAGAGTAGCCGGCCAGAATTTCATGATCCAGCAAAAAGGTACCGGATGAATGATGCAGGCGCATTGTGCGCGTCCGCCCGTCCTGTGTCAAATGGAACACCGCAGTCTTCTCAGGCTGACACGATAAGGAGTACGCAGGTTATGGATGAACTTCGAAACCAGCAACGATCACATACGGGCAGAGGCCTACTCCTGACGGTCGCCCTCATCTTGACCGGCTGTGGAGGTTCGGCGCCAAGCCTGACCGGAGAGGAGATTCAAGCCAGGAATCCAAAGCATACCTATGTGGAAATTGAGGGTGTTGCGCTGCATTACCGGCAAACCGGCCTGGGCCGTCCGCTTATTTTTATCCACGGCCTGCTTGAAGATTACCGTATCTGGCGGCATGTCACCCCAGGGCTGACCTATGGCAATACGGTCTATGAGCTGGACTTGATGGGCTTTGGCCTGTCTGAAAAGCCGCAGGATAAAACCTATGACCTGGACACCTATCTGAGGCAGCTCACTGCCTATATTGAGAATTTTCACTTAGAAAACATTATTCTTGTGGGCCATGATTTCGGGGCGGTTATCGCAGCAGCCTATACCATCCAGAACCCGGCCAACGTCCATAAACTGATTCTGATGAGCGCCCCAATCTCGGCGCAGGAAAGTCTGCCGCTCAACATACGCCTGCTCGGGGTTCCCCTGATTGGCAGCCTGCTGAGCGGGGACTGGTTTCTCAAGCGCATCCTTCAAGAGGGTGTGTTTGACAAGCAAGTCATGAGCGACGCTATGGTCAAACAGTATCTTGAGCCGTTCGAAGACGATCCTGGGGCTCGCGCGGCTCTGCGTAAATTTCTCCGCGAGTTTGATCTCGACCGCGTCGTTGAAGAAGACATTTTTCCAAACCTGAGTGCGCTCAGCATGCCAACCTTGCTCCTCTACGGCGGTCAAGATCAATTTACCTCCATGGATGTCGCCCGTGAACTGGATGTGGCAATTCCAGGTGCGGATTTACAAGTCGTCACCCGCAGCGGCCACTACATCCTTGAAGACCGGCCGGAAGATGTCCGCCAGCAAATCAAAGAATGGATCGATAAGCGTTAAAGAGAAGACTCAAAGACCAATTGACAACATAGACCTTAGCAGTCTAGCTTGAGAGGCAGAAAGAAGATTCAGTATCTGGTGAAGGAGTCAAACCATGAGCTACGAAGAAATTGAATTCAGCCGGCACTGTGATGCCATCCAGATCCCACAAGGCATCAAAGTGACTATCCCCAAAGGCACGCCCGGCGTCATCACCCAATCCTTGGGCGATACTTATACCCTCCAGCTTCCAACGCTGGGCGGTCTCTACCGCGTCTCCGATCAGGATGCGGACGCTATTGGAAAAGAAAGTAAGGGACCTGCTCCAGAAGTCGCTCCGGGTGCGGGCGGCCTGGTCACTGAGGATCAAGTCTGGACGCAACTCAAGAATGTCTACGACCCGGAAATCCCGGTTAATATCGTTGATCTCGGTCTGGTGTACGACCTCAGCGTGAAAGACCGGCCGAAAGGTGGGACCGACGTTGATGTCAAAATGACCCTCACCGCTCAGGGCTGCGGCATGGGGCCGGCCATTGCGATGGACGCCCAGATGCGCATCGAAGGCATCCCTGGGGTTGAAGATGCCAACGTCGAGGTGGTGTGGGACCCGCCCTGGACACCGGCCATGATTTCGCCTGAAGGCAAAGAAAAACTCGGTCTTGATTAGACACCAACGGGGTGGTCAGACAGGCTGCCCCGCCTCCACGTTCAGCCGTTTTCCTCACTTCGACTGAAACGCAATCCGCTCGCTGTAATAATATTTCTCAATGCCAACGGCGGCCCGAGTCGAATGCGCCCCCTATTATTCTATTGGAGATAACAGTTCAGGGGTTGTGACTATTTTTCTTATGCCGTGGGCATAGTCCTCTTCAAATGGATTTTCCTTACACCATTCGTGTAAAGAGTTAATATCTAATAGCTGACAGCTTTGACTCACATTCCAGGTAACCTGGAGAGGAGAACACGTTTGTTCAGTATACTTTGGCCCTGTGGTGGAACCTGAAAACTCTAGAGCGTCACTACGGTCGGGTAGCTGTTTAACTTGATGAAATCCATCTTGAGAAGTAGTCACTGTATGGCGAGCAAAACTTGGTGCTTCGTTGTCATTAACTAATAAAAACACCTTGGTCTCAACTCTTAGCTGTGGATTTGCACATGACTCTGAAGAACATGCCTGAAGGCCCTTGCCTGGTTTAACATCACAGCTTGAGTACACCCAGTGAACTTCTATGGTATCCCCAGGTACAACGTTTTTACAGAATTGACTAGATGCAGGAGTCTCTAGCTGTGAAGAGGTTAAGGATTGAGTTTCGTTGCATTTCCATCCCCCAGCACCATTTCTCCCCGCTGGTAGTGAAAAACCAGATGCTTTGTGTTCAGCATGTTTATGAAAGTGGATGTTACACAAATTTAACTGCTTATGGTTGGGAGAAAGGTTAAATTTGACTGGATTTTTGCCGTCTCTTTTCGTTAAATCCCGTGGCGTTTGTGGACCAGAGTTTTGGCAAATTTCAGCATTTAATACGCCTGAGAATAGCACTGAAAAAATAGTTAATACGGATAGCTTATACATACAGTAATTCCTTTTATTTAATTTCTAGTGAGGTAAATGCATTTGATGCTGGAGTAGAATGGACCAGCGACTTTCGTCTCGTTGCAGGAGAATCAGCAACACGCGGTAAGAACTTGCTGCGAGTTTTATACACTATTGTATTCTTATGTATCCTGTTCCTTCCATTTGGGTTGAAAGTTTTCCCTGCCCATGAGCTTTCGGTATGCCTCGGGCGGCGGACAGTCGGTGAGCGCCACCTGAAAGAAACTCCCGCCTCCGTCCGCTCGCAAGACATTCACAATGATCTCTTCACGCGGATTATACCTCTGCAACAAGCGTATCGCGTCTTTTTTCTGTGGGGTTTGTGACAGCGCGGCAACCCGCCCCTCAGGCAGGTAGCCGAGTTGGGCTTCTCTGGATGCGGTCTCCTCGTTTATGTCTTGGTCATCTTTACTCGGCCAGTTCCGCGTGTCCATGAGAACGATGCCGCGGCCATAGCGCAACAGTCCGCTCCAGCTCAACGCGCCGAACTTCTGTCGGTTCTCCCAGATAAAGCGTTCATAGGGGTCCTTGAGGTCAGGAACGTTCCGGCCTGCCTCGTCGGGGGGAGCGGCTGTCAGTTTGTCGACGTCAGCTTGAGAGTCGTCTTGTTCGCTCATACAGCGTCGGGGCCTTTAGCGAGGAATCACTCAGTCCTCAATGATAGCGCTCAACGACGTCCGCCAGCCGGACATGGCAAAGCGTTGCTCCAGGCCATACTGCTTGATTTCGTCGAGTCCGGGCATGCGCGTGACCTTCCAGCCCTCACATTTTGCCGAGCCGCAGGTACAGGGGTCCGTCATTGCGTCGAGCAGCGCGGACGGCATATCCAGCCCTTTTGCCACACGGGCGACAAATTCTTCTTTTGGAATATGAGCCATACCGCTAGGCGTTTTTCTTTCCTTCTGAAACGGCAATCACGAGAACGGCGATGATCACGCCCAGAGCCGCGCCAACAAGAATCGGACTGTCCGAAAAGAACTCATACAGTGCGCCCATGGTGCTCCGCCTAGCCAGAACGTCCCTGTTGCAGTTCGGCCCGGACCAGCCAGGCACCATCGGCAAGGGCCTGCATTTTTCCCTGCGCCGCGGTGCGCGAGCGCGGAATCATGCCGCAGTCCGTACAGGGGTAGAGGTGCTCAGGTGCCACATACTGCAACGCCATGCGAATACGCTCCGCGACCGTTTCCCGCGTTTCCACCTCTTCGGTGCCAACGTCGATGACCCCGACCATTAAATCTTTCCCCTTGGCCTCAGCTAACACTGCCGGATCGACGCCAGAGGCGGCACACTCGACCGAGATCATATCAATCATGCTGGTCCGCAACAGCGGCAGCGTGCGTGCATAATGGCTCCAGTCCGTATTCTTGCTTTTCCACTCGACGACGGCCGGGATACCGTATCCATAGCAGATATGGACCGCGGTTTTGGCTTGGACCCCTTGAGTGCACTGTTCAAGCGTCCGAACGCCCCACTCTTCCACCGCGTCGAGATAAATATTGAAACACGGCTCGTCGAACTGCACGATATCACACCCGTTCTCTGCCAGCTCACACGCCTCTTCATTCACCAGCCGGGCCAGTTCGGCCGCCAGCCTTCGGCGGTCCCCATAGTACTCATCCGCAACCGTATCCGCGATGGTCATCGGACCGGGCAAGGTGACCTTGACCGGTTTTGTCGTGTGCTGCTTCAGAAAGCGGAGCGCCTCAACCAACACCGACCGCGGACGACGCACCTGTTCTACCACCCGGGCGGCCCGGACTTTGATGCCGTAGCGGTTCCCCCGCGTTTCAATCTCAACCAGACGGCTGAAGTCCAAGCCCGTCAGCCCCTCAACAAATCCCCAGATATAGTGTCGGCGGCGCTGTTCGCCGTCGGTCACGATATTGAGGCCCGCATCTTCTTGGTCCGCCAGCGCGAGCAGAACGGCATCGTCCTGGCCTTCACGCAACGCGTCGTCCTTCAGTTTCCACGAGACATACATGGCGTTCGGCGGAACGAGCCAAGTGGGACGGGGCAAGCTCCCGACCAGCATGGTTTGCAGCATCTATAGTTCCTGTTCTCTATACCAGCCGAGGGCCTTCATGACCGGGGCGTCCGAAAAAGAAAAAAGAATCGCGTCTTGGGACGCCGATGGATTCTCATGCGCGTGATTCGCCCAGGTTGGGACGGCAAACACGTCACCCGGCTGCCATTCAAGGGTCCTGCCGTTGACGACCGTCTGTCCGGCCCCCTCAACCGCGAGATAGACCTTGCTCACGCTTTGCCGGCGCGCCTGCGTTTTTTGGCCGGGTCGGAGGCGCTGTAGAAAGCTGGCCATGGTCGCGAGCGACGGGCCACCTGTCACCGGATTCACATATTCCAGCATGGTGCCGTCAAACGGACTGTCCGCGTCCCGGCCAAGGTCCATCAGGGCGGGACGCGCCTCGCTCCACGCATACTTGAGCAAGGGTGATTGCCCGCCAGCCGCACGTTGCCAGGTCGGCAGGAGTCCGCCGCGTTTATAGCCACGCGTTGAGTTATCCTCCGGCTTGGTCAAGTCCTGCGATTCGGTCAGACCGGGTTCAAAAAACGTTCCGGCCAGCATGCCGGCCAAGGGCAGGTCCAACCCGTCGAGCCATACGACAGGCTCGGTGCCTTCGCTGCCATGCTCATGCCACGTCCAATTTGGCGTTAAGACAAAATCTCCCGGCTGCATGGGCAGTTTTTCACCATCAACGACCGTATAGGCCCCCTGTCCTTCCATAATGAAACGGAGCGCGTTGGGCGTGTGCCGATGGGTTCGGGCGACTTCACCAGGCAGGATCAACTGAATCCCGGCATACAGCGTATGGGTGGTGGCAACTCGGCCCTCAAGCCCTGGGTTGAGCAGCATGAGCACCCGCCGTTCGGCTTCAGCCGCGGAGACGAGCTCCCCCGACCGCAAGAGTTGGGGACGCAGGTCTTTCCAGCGCCACAGATGTGGTTTGACCGGCGTTTCCGGCGTGGGCGTGAGTTGTTTGCCGAGCACCTGCCACAACGGCCCGACATCGTACTGAGACAGGCCAGCCAGAAAGGTCTCCACTTCGTGCGATTGGGTTGGTTGCGCCACGGTGTTGTGCTCAGCTCTCAGCCGTGTCTCTTAATCGGGCGCGGCGATCTCCTCGCATAGCATGACCTGGAAATTCAGACCGGCGTATTTTTCATCAGGACCGTGTACGGACCAGCGCTGCGTCCAGCCCTGGGCAAATTTCTGGAGTTCCTCATTCCCCCAGACTTTCTCCCAGGCTTCCAGATCGTCGATCTCAAGCAGGTCATAGTGCGTAAACTGCACCGTCCCCAGTTTTTCATCCAGCACTTTCCAGTTCGCATAGCGCTTAACACCCGGCACGCTATTGAAAAACGGATTATCCACTTCACGCAGCCACTGCTCGTACTCCTCATGATTAACATGTTCCCCAAGGGTATAGGTCAATAGCAGCATTGCTCGGCGTGTGGTCATTTCAAAAGCCTCGTATCAGGCCAGACCATACCGCACCCAGAAGCGTAACGTCAACGAGGAAAGCATATGTTGTCGGGGCATAGTATGCCATATTGAGCGAGCTATGCCTCTGGCGGCAGAAGGACACTCACACTACTTTGGCGGAGTCGCTCAAAAATAAGCTGGGTCGCTCGGGAGCGATTCAGGGTGTAGAAGTGAATACCGGGCGCGCCACCGGCGAGCAGGGCTTCACATTGCTGCCACGCCCAGTCAACTCCAATTTCAAACACCGCGTCGGTATCCTCAGCGACCGTCTCCAGGCGTTCTTGCAGCGCGAGCGGAATGGATGCCCCGCACATCCGGGTGAAGCGGACAATCTGACGGTAGTTCAGAATGGGCATGATGCCAGGAATAATACGCTGCCGAATCCCCATCTGTCTCGCTCGCGCCACAAAATCAAAGTAGTCCTGGGCGTCGAAAAACAACTGGGTGGTTACAAAGTCAACCCCACAGTCCACCTTTGTCTTGAGATGCTGCAAATCCTGAAGTGCATTCACACTTTCCGGGTGCGCTTCGGGATAGCCCGCTACGCCGATACAAAAGTCCCCACTGCGTCGGGCCAGGGCAACCAAATCGGCGGCATGAGCAAAACCGTCCGGGGCTGGGGTAAACGCGGTTTCGCCGCGCGGTGGGTCACCGCGCAGACACATGAGGTTCTCGACCCCACGGTCCTTCAGCTCAACCAGAATGTCGCTGAGTTCCGTCTGGCTGTGCCCCACACAGGTGAGGTGGGCCATGCCGATGAGCCCCAGGTCGGCTTGGAAGCGACACACCAGATCGATAGTATTCTTTCGTGTCGAACCACCAGCGCCGTAGGTCACAGAGCAAAAACTCGCCCCCAGTTGCTGGAGTTCGCGGGCTCGATCAAAAAGCGCCTCGCCATCTTCTGCTGTCTTTGGGGGGAAAAATTCAAATGAAAACGTCTGTGGGTGAGTATCAAAGAGTGTTCGGATTTTCATATTCGACAAGCTATATTTTCCACCTGTGAGATAAAACTTTTAGTGAGTCATTCGCTATGCTACCAAGCAACCCGAAACGAGTCAAAACCAGTCTGAGTCAGACGGTCTGCCGTTTCACCTTTACAACCCGATCTTTCCCAGTATACGATTCAGCGCGCATACGGAAAGCAAAGGAGGACTTATGTACCCGCTGAAAGACCAAGCCTGTATCGTCGGCGTGGGCGAGACCGCTTATACCCGGGGGTCGGGGAAGACCGATCTCGCGCTGATGCTCGAAGCCTCAATGCACGCCCTGAGCGATGCGGGCCTGAGTCCGCATGATATCGACGGCATCATTCCTCCCCCGCTGCCGTCAACCTCTGAACACTTTGCCGCCAACCTTGGAGTCGAGGATCTGCGCTATGCGGTCACGGTACACATGGGCGGGGCCAGTCCGGTCACTTCGCTCCAGAGCGCGGCCATGGCGGTGGCCTGCGGAGTGGCAAAAAATGTTCTCGTGCCGCTGGGCTGGAATGGCTACTCGACGATGCGCGTCCGCGATATGGGCAGTAAGAGTAAAGGCAACGGCGGCGGCAGCGGGGCACCCGGCGCCCTGGCCAACACGATTGGCGAGTACTATCTGCCCTATGGGGCCAACGTTCCGGTGCAGTGGTACGCCTGGCTGGCCACCCGGCATAAAGAACTGTACGGCACCCCGGACGAGGCCATGGGCACCGTGGCGGTCACCTCACGTAAACATGCCCAACTGAACGATAAAGCCTATATGCAGGGTCGCCCGCTCAGTATGGAGGACTATCTGAACGCCCGCTGGGTCTCCAAACCCTTCCGGTTGTTTGACTGTTGTTTGGAAACGGATGGGGCTGCCGCAGTGGTCGTGACCTCGCCGGAACGGGCGCGCGACCTCAAACACGACCCGGTGTATATTTCGGGTATTGCTGAGGGCCACCCCTACCCTGCGGATGACATTCCAGCCCGGCCTGATCCGTTTACGATCGGGCTCAGCTTTGCCACGCCGAATGCGCTGCAAATGGCTGAGGTCGATCTCAAAGACCTCGACTTTGCCGAAATATACGACTGCTTTACCTATGTCGTACTGCTCCAGATGGAAGCGCTGGGCTTGTGCAAACGAGGTGAGGTTGGGGAGTACGCGCAGGGAAATCGGTTTGCGCTTGACGGCGAACTGCCCTTGAATACCCATGGCGGCCTGCATTCCGAGGCGCATGTGTGGGGCATGAACCACGTTGTAGAAGCCACCCATCAACTCCGCCATGAAGCCGGTGAGCGTCAAGTCAAAGACGCCCAGCTCGGCCTGGTCACGGGCTGGGGAGATTTTGGTGACGGCAGCCTGGCAATTATGCGCCGCTAACAGGAGAGAGGCTATCATGGCGGAAACACAGGAATATCGGCGTCCGGTCCCGAAAATGCGGGGCTTCGCAGCCGAGTTTTATGCGTATTGCAAACAGCACGAGCTCCGCTTTCAGCGTTGCACGGATTGCAACACCTGGCGGCATGTGCCGCGTGATATGTGTGCCAAGTGCGGCTCGTTTGCGTGGGAGTGGGCTAAATCCTCGGGCAAAGGCACACTCTTCTCCTGGACGACGGCCATGCAGCCCATGTTACCCCAATTTGCCGATCTCGTGCCCTACAGTCCGGTGGTGGTAGAACTGGAAGAGGGAGTCCGGATGCTCAGTTGGCTGACCGACGTGGAAGACGCGGATTTACAGCTTGACCTGCCGGTTGAGGTTGTGTTTGACGATGTCACACCAGAGGTGACCTTACCCAAATTCAGACAGGCAGGTTGATCCTCCCCTCCCCGATCGCGAGCATGTCTCATGAATGATTTCCAAGGCTATACGCTGCCCGAAGAACTCACCTTGCTGCAAGACCAAATTCGTCGTTTTATCCGTGAGGAAGTTATCCCGGCTGAACACGCCGTTGATCCCGATGCAGCCGACCTGCCCGACGATGTCTATGCGCGACTGTCAGCCAAAACCAAGGCCACGGGCTTGTGGTGTCCCGGCGCCCCCAAGGAGTACGGAGGCGGGGGCCTGAACACCTTTAGCATGTCCCTCGCCTTGGAAGAGATGTCCCAGCACCGCATGGGCCTATACAATCCCGGCTGTGGAACGTTCGGGCGCTATCCTCCGAACCCTATTTATGCCGGCAGCCCGGAACAGATTCAAAAATATGCCGTACCCACGCTGAAAAACGGCCTGTACACCTTCTTTGCGATTACTGAGCCAAGCGGCGGTTCAGATCCGGCTGGGGCCATTCAAACCCGGGCCGTGCGCGATGGGGATTCATGGGTGATTAACGGCTCAAAGATTTTTATCTCGCACGCGCATGAAGCCGAATGGGGCGTAGTCTTTGTCCGGACCGATCCGGAAAAAGGTCGCAAAGGCATTAGCTGCTTTATTATTGACAAAGGGACCCCTGGCTTTACCGCCCGCCCGTTCAGGACCATTCGGACCGTCTCGCTGCCCAACGAGGTCTCATTTGAAGATTGCCGTGTGCCTGCCGAAAATATGATCGGTGAAGAAGGTCAGGGACTCTACCTGTGCTTTGACCTGCTGACCAAAGCGCGCTTTCCCTACTCAGCCGCAAACCTCGGGGTTGCCGTGGCTGCCCATCGGATGGCGATCGAACACGCCAAGCAACGGGAAACGTTTGGCGAGCTCTTGAGCCAACGTCAGGCGATTCAGTGGATGCTGGCCGATGCGGAGGTTGAATTGCGCGCAACGCGATTGCTCATCTGGGACGGCGCCTGGAAGGCTGACCGCGGAGAAGATGCCCGTGTTGAAGCCTCAATAGCCAAACTGTATTCGAGTGAGGTCCTGGGCCGGGTCATCGATAACGCCGTCCAGATTCATGGCGGCTATGGCGTATCAAAAGAGTTTCCGCTGGAACGCTGGTATCGTGAGGCCCGAGTCCGGCGTATTGGAGAAGGGCCGTCCGAGGTTCACCGTATGGTGATTGCGCGGGCACTCTTGCGTTAGCACAGAACCTTGTTCGTACAGAGAAACCCCAGAGAGATGCGCGCTACTCGGACGCGCCACACCGCGGTCCCCGCAGATTCGTCCTTATACCGATGCTACTCTTTATTCGGACTCGCCTGTATCCTGGCGACCATCGTCCTGGGGATCGTTATCTTCGCATTCCCACAGAATGTCCGAGCGCAGCCTGCTCCGGAGACGCTCAAGCGCTTACTTCAACAACATCGGCTAGACCCCCAGGACGTTGGCTACCACCTGTTTCGTCTGACAGACGGCCGGGTTGTTGATACTTATGATGCTGACACGCCCCGTATCCCGGCTTCGACCACGAAACTCATCACCGCCCTCGCGGCTCTGGAAATTTTAGGGGGAGACCATCGGTTTCAGACTCGCCTGCTCGTAAGCGGGAAAGTCCACGAGTCCACCCTGCACGGAGACCTCTATCTGGTCGGGGGTGGAGATCCGACGTTATCGACGAATGACCTTTCTGGCTTTGTTGACGCTCTGCAAGCCGCCGGCATTACTCAAGTGAGTGGACGCTTTGCTTTTGATGAAAGCTTTCTCACAACGACGCAGGAGATTAATCCCAAGCAACCGACCGCAGCCGCGTACAACCCCAGTGTGAGCGCCCTCTCGCTTAACTACAACCGTGTTCAGTTACGCTGGAAGGGCAGGCCCGGAGCCAAAAATTTTCAGACCTGGTTGCGGTCGCCGGCGGACGGGATTTTTCTTCCGGTTACCGGCGTCAGTACTGGGCCGATTCCCATGGGCGTACAATCTGAGGCCCCTTTTCTCCTTGACGGAGGGAGCAGGGACCACTGGCTGCTCTCGCGTCAGCTTCCGGTACGAGGCTTCAAAGAACTGCCGATCAGGCGCGCCCCAGGGAAGGTTGCGGCCTCTCTGTTTCGTACCTACTGTCGGCAACGAGGTATTACCCTGCCCCAGCCCCAAGCCGCTCCGGCCCCGGCCAACACACGCCTCCTGTATACGCATTACAGCAAGCCCCTACCGGAAATTCTGAGTGGGATGTTATTCCACAGTACGAATCTGTCCGCCGAACTCATCGGCCTCGTCACCTCACGTACGCTGAGAGACCTGCCGTTATCCATTGCAGACTCAGCAGCACTATTGACGGACTGGTACCAGCGTCGTCTTCCGCAGACAGACTGGACCGGATTTGTGAGCATGAACCATTCGGGCCTGAGCAGCATGTCCCGCCACTCGCCGCGTCATCTCACCGCAATACTCTATAATGGAGCGACCCCCACATCCAGACAAACCGGGTACGGCGGGCCGGAGACGCCCCCGCCCTTACTTGACCTCCTGCCGCATCCGGAGTGGAAGAAAGAGTGGGCCGAACTCGGGAAAAAAGTCCGGGCCAAGTCAGGCACGATGAGTTATGTCGATGGTTTGACCGGTATATTGACAACAGACAAAGGACACCAGTTAGGCTTCGCCCTCCTCCTGACGGATTTTGCCAGACGAGCGGCATTTGACGCGGCCCGTCATGCCGAGAAAGTCCAAACACCCCCAGAAGCAGAAGCCTGGACTGAGCGGGCCAAAGCATTTGAGCGGGCCCTGCTCTCGTATTGGAGACGGACCTATTGAAGAGAGGGGTTAGGGAGTAGGGGTTAGGGAGTAGGGGTTAGGGAGTGGGCAAGGAAATCAGAGCTGCAACGGGATCAGGAACAACGCCACCAGATTAAACACGACCAGAAATCCGGCCAAGAGCAGGCAGTAGCCCATAATATCGCCAAAGCGCAGCCCGGCAACGGTGAGAATGGGAATCGCCCAGAACGGTTGCAACAGATTGGTCGTCATATCTCCATACGCATAGCTCAGGGTGACGGTTGGGATGGAGAGTCCCAAGGTCTGTCCCGCCGGGATGAGATAGGAGGCTTCAACGATCCATTTCGACCCGCCCGACGGCACGAAATAGTTCAGCACCCCGGAATACAGATACACAATGGACGGAAAGGTGCGCGGTGAACTGGCGTCAATGAAAAAGGCCGTCAGCACCTCACCCAGAGCCGTATATGACATCAGTCCGAAAATTCCCGCGTACAAAGGATACTGGATGACGATCCCCCAGGTGTTGCGAATCCCTTGTTCACAGGCGTGCAAAAAGGACTTGGGATACCAGTGCAGGAGAAGGCCCAAAGCCAGGAAAATGAGATTGTAGTTGTCAATCGTCCAGGTCTGGCCAAAACCTTTTTCGAGAATCTGAAGCCCGAAGTAGAGCAACATGGCGCTGCTGGCAATCAGAGACCAGCCGGGCCACCATTCCATTTTCTCTGCCGGGCGTGTCGCGTCTGGTTTCTGTATGGGTTGGTTCAACGCTTCCAAACGATCGGCCTGTTCGGTCGAGGCAGTCACCGCGTCCGCTGCCGGCGGGACGAGAATGGCCGCCACGAGAATACCCACCAGCCCGGCCACAAGCGCGTACCATAAATTAAACGAGGCAAACATGGTCTGCGTGGTCGGAATGGTTTCCGCTAAGATGCCAGCCTGGATGAGGAAATTATCCGGCGTGGCAATAATGAGCGGAGCCGAGCCGGACAGGCCGGTATGCCACACGGTTCCGACACCGAGATAGGCGCAGGTGACGAGCAGGCGGAAGTCCACGCGCGGGTTAGCGCGCACGATAAAAGGGAGAAACGCCGCCGAAATGACAAGACATAAGGCCCAGTTGAGCCACGCGGTGAGGGTCGAAAATACCGCCATGAGGATGATTGCCTGGCGCGGCCTGTCAGGGTCAGGACGCGAGGCCAACCACACAAACACCCGCTTGAGCGGTGGAGAGACGGCGCAGGCGTACGCCACGACCATCATGACGGTAAACTGCATGGTCAGGCTGAGCAGGGCCCACAAGCCATCCCCCCACGCGGTCAATACCGTTGCCGGAGAAGCGCCCCCGACCGTGAGGGCCAGGAGGGCTACCACCAGCGTCAACATGACGGCAATGACCCACGAGTCGGGTATCCAGCGCTCCGTCCAGCGCGTCAGGCTCATGCCCCAGCGGGCCAACCCTCCCATTCTTCTACTCCGTTATGCCCTCTCGTTCGTCGGGCCGTGAGCGCCCGTAAGCGGCTCTGCCGCTTACTTCAACAATTCCAGTTCGCGCAACATTCCAGGGCTATTCGTCCATCCTTTTGAAACTTTGACAAAGAGTTCCAGATACACCCGGCAGCCAAAAAAGGTCTCCATGCGCTGGCGCGCAGCCTGACCGATTTTCTTGAGCCGTGCTCCCTTTTGACCAATCACAATAGCCTTCTGGGATGGCCGTTCAACGTGGATGGTGGCGTAAATACGTAACAGCGGCTTCTCGGCAGGCTCTTCAAACTGCTCAACAATAACAGCTGTACGGTACGGGATTTCCTGCTGAGTGTGGAAGAACATCTGTTCCCGGACCATCTCCTGGGCGAGGACCCGCTCACTCTGGTCCGTGATGTTATCATCCGGGTAGAGTGCCGGACCGGGCGGGAGAACGGCCAGCAGGGTGGACATGAGTTCGGCCGTATTCTCTCCTTTGAGCGCGCTGATGGGAATGACGTCACGCTCAGGTAGCAGACGCCCCACCTGTTCAAGGAGTGGAATGAGCGTTCTTTTTTGGACAAGGTCAATCTTGTTCAGTCCGACCAGGACTTGGGTCTTGAGTTGGGTAAGGCGCTGGGCAATCTGGGCATCAGCCGGGGTCAGCCCATGCGCCGCATCGAGCAAGAAGAGCGTGACGTCGGTCTCCTGCAGAGCACGCAAGGCAGTATCGACCATACGTCGGTTGAGGAGAGACCGCTGACCGCCATGAATTCCTGGGGTATCAACAAAAATGAGTTGGGCCTTGGACTGGGTTTTGATCCCAGTTATACGCGTTCGTGTGGTTTGGGGTTTGGGCGAGACGATGGCAATCGGCGCCCCTATCAGCGTATTGAGCAGCGTTGATTTCCCAACGTTGGGACGGCCGACGAGCGCGATAAAACCACATCGATGGGTCAAAGAGTCAACGTGTCCTCCAATAGACATGAGATGCTGGACACGTTGACTCTTCAAGTCAGGCGAGGATGACATAGCACGTCAAGAAGGTGTCGTTGCCGCTGGTTCGAAGACGACCTTCAGAATGCGCCGTTTCCCGACCTGGAGGACCACCTCGCCTTGCGCGAGGACCTGCAACTCCGCGTCACTGACCCGTTCACCCTCTATTCTCACCCCACCCTGGCTAATGAGACGACGAGCCTCACTCGTGGATTTCACCAAGTCTGAGGTCTTCAGCAAATGGCACACCCACACCTGGGGCTCTGTACCGGACCAGGCGTACGACGGTATCTCTTCTGGACGTTGCCTGTGCTGAAAGCGTCGGGAAAATTCTTCGGCTGCTCGCGCGGCCGCCGAGCCATCATGAAAACGGGCCACCAACTCGGCCGCTAATTGTTTCTTGGCCTCCATCGGATGGATGTGTCCATCTGCCACCGCCTGAACATGGGCGGCATCAACGGCACTCAGCAGTTCGTAATAGCTCAGCATCAGTTCGTCGGAGATTGACATGATCTTGCCGTACATGTCGTCCGGCGGGTCGGTGATACCCACTGCGTTGCCGAGCGATTTGCTCATCTTTTGCGTCCCGTTAATACCTTCGAGAATAGGTGTCGTCAGAATCACCTGCGGTTCCTGACCAAAGCCGCGCTGCATCTCACGTCCGACCAGGAGATTGAAGCGCTGATCCGTACCCCCGAGTTCGACGTCAGCCTCAAGGGCAACGGAATCATAGCCCTGGATCAGCGGGTACAGAAACTCATGCACATGAATAGGCACCCCGGTTTGGAGGCGTTTGGAAAAATCATCTCGCTCAAGCAGTCGGGCCACGGTGTAATGGCCGCACAGTTTGACCATGTCGGAGGGCGAAAGTGGATCGATCCATTCTGAATTAAAGCGGAGTTCGGTGAGGTCCGGATCAAGAACCTTGAAGACCTGCTGGGTGTAGGTCTCCGCATTCGCCTTGACCTGCTCGCGCGTTAGGGCCTTGCGTGTTTCAGAACGACCGGTGGGGTCACCGATCATAGCCGTAAAATCCCCGATTAAGAAAATGACCGTATGCCCTAACTCCTGAAACTGGCGGAGTTTATTCAGCACGACAGTGTGACCGAGATGCAGGTCCGGGGCGGACGGGTCCGCGCCCCATTTCACGCGTAAAGGTTTTCCGCGTTCGAGCTTTTGCTTGAGCTCTTCCAGCGGAATAATATCTACGGCTCCACGTCCGATTTCTTTGAGTTGTGCTGCAACTGACAGGGTCATAGCAATCACTGACCTTTTAACGCGCATATTCGGTGGAGCGTGATTCACGGATGACGGTGACTTTAATCTGACCGGGATACGTCATCTCAGTCTCAATTTGCTTGGCCACCTCTCTGGCGATACTGGAGGCATCGCCGTCCGACACTGAGCCTGGGTTCACCATAATACGCACTTCGCGTCCGGCTTGCACAGCAAATGACTTCTCTACGCCATTGAACGCACCACTGATGCGCTCCAGGTCTTCGAGTCGTTTGACATAGCTCTCCAGCACCTCGCGCCGAGCGCCCGGCCGGGCACCGGATAACGCATCCGCAGCATCAACAATAGGGGCCAGAACGGTTTCCGCCCGGACCTCCTCGTGGTGGGCCGCAATGGCGTTGACTATTTTTGCCGACTCACCATATTTCCGGGCCACTTCTCCACCGATGATCGCGTGCGACCCCTCGATCTCGTGTGAGACGGCTTTCCCAATATCGTGGAGCAGTCCGGAACGTTTGGCCTGTTTCTCGTTCAGCCCGAGTTCGGCGGCGATAATACCGCAGATATACGCCGTTTCTATTGAATGCATGAGGACATTCTGGCCATAGCTATATCGATACTTCAACATTCCAATCAGCTTGACGATCTCAGGATGAACCCCATTAATCCCAAGTTCAAGCACGGCTCGTTGACCAGCCTCACGGACCGATTCTTCAACCTCGCCTTCCGCTTTCTTTACGACCTCCTCGATGCGACCCGGATTAATGCGCCCATCCGAGATCAGCCGCTCAAGCGCCACGCGCGTAATTTCTCGCCGAATGGGGCTATGACTCGAAATCAACACCGTTTCGGGCGTATCATCAATAACCAGATCGACCCCGGTCGCAGCCTCAAACGCCCGGATATTGCGTCCTTCACGGCCAATAATGCGGCCCTTCATATCGTCGCTGGGGAGATGAATAACCGATGCGGTCCGCTCGGAAACAAACTCACCGGACAGGCGTTCAATCGCAATGCTAATAATTTTTCGAGCCCGCCGGGTCGCTTCTTCTCGGGCTTCTTCTTCGACGGCCATAATCCGGCGCGAGGCGTCCTGGCGAGCTTCCTCGGTCATCTGGTCAACCAGGACTTGTTTCGCCTCATCCCGACTCAGGCCAGCTATTTGTTCAAGTTTCTGGCGCGTTTGGTCTATTAAGCGATCGTACTCTTGCTCTTTTTTCTGCTGACTGTCAGCTTTGCTCTTGAGGCTCTGTTCGCGCCGATTCAAGCCCTCTTCCCGACCAGCCAGGGCCTCGGAGCGCTTCTCCAGCGCTTCATCCCGTCCTTGGAGCCGGCGCTCAACCTGTTGAATTTCTTTCCGTCTTTCGTTTATCTCCTGCTCTATTTCGCTTTTCGCCTGCAAAATCGTATCTTTAGCCTGAACTTGGGCCTCTCGTTTAATGACCGAGCCTTCTTTTTTTGCCTCATCGAGAATCTGTTGTGCAGCCTCCTCTGCACTGTGTATGGTTTCTTGGTTCCATTTTTGCCGTAGAAAGACGAGTCCTCCGGCACCAGCTGCCCCTATCAGCAGCCCTAAGACAAGTTCCATTATTACCCTCCTTACCACACTCAGGTCGAATAACCTCACTGTGGTAGCTACTACCCCCTATACACATCCTCTTCGTAGATATCCTTTCTGATCAATACGTATGGACTCGGAGGCTACGCTCAATAGAGAGCGGCTCCTGCAATAATAACCAGCACATGTCAGTTGTCACGGTCTCCTTCCTTCTTCACCCAAGGGCGGAAGGAGCGCAAGAGGGGGGCGTGCAATCGAAGCCACTCGCCTTCAGGATGCGAGTGGTGTTACGTTTTCTTTTCTCGGTCGAGAGTTGCAGACAACTAGCCGGCAGAATGTGAGTTCAACGTATTATCAGCCGTTGTCTCACTGGCGTGGCTTTCGGCTTTCTCCAAACGCTCAAGGAGTCGGCTTGAAATCAGCTCCGCTTCCTGGATGAGCTGAGTTTCTTGCTGGCTCGATTCCTGCTGACCGGACTTGGCCAATTCGTCGGCAATACTCAATGCCGCCATAATCGCGACTCGAAAAGGGACCGTCACTTTTGCACTTTCCGCAATCTGGCGCATGCGCTGGTCAACAAAAGAAGCAATTTCTCGAACATATTGCTCATCATCTTCACTCGTCACAGTGAAGGTTTGTCCAAAAATATGCACTTCCATTAATCGCTTCATCGCCTAGCCCTCGTCCTCCCAGGCAATCCCTAAATGGCTGAATTGAGTCAGGATTTTCTCCAAGCGGCTCCGAATCTCGTTTCGCTCCGCTTCGTATTGCTGGGTTCGCTTGAGCAAGAGCGCATATTCATGCTCTTGTTTATCAATGCGAACCAGCAGTGCACTATTTGCACTCTGGACCTGCTCGTGGCGTTCCAAGAATCCATCCAGTTTCGCCTCAAGAAGTTTTAGGCTTTCCAGCGCCATTACCACCCTAGGATAAAGTGAAAGTTTACCCTATTGCCTCTGAGACGTGACGTCAAGAGAAATATTTATTCCGGAGGCTGGTCGAAAAGTGCCGTAATAAAATCATCCGAGGAGAAAGCTTCTAAATCTTCAAGCTGTTCTCCAAGTCCAATATACCGAATGGGCACGCCAAGCTGGCTCCCAACGGCTAGGGCAACTCCGCCTTTTGCCGACCCATCCATCTTGGATAAGATGACACCGGTCAGTGGGAAAGCCGCCTGAAAAGTCCGTGCTTGGCTGAGAGCATTCTGTCCAGTTCCGGCATCCAAAACCAGCAAAACCTCATGCGGTGCCCCAGCAATCTCCCGCCCAATGACTCGGTGTATTTTTTTGAGTTCCTCCATAAGCGGCGTTTTGGTATGGAGCCGTCCAGCCGTATCAATAAGGACGACATCGACCCCACGGGCCACCGCAGCACGGACACCGTCAAAGACCACGGCTGAGGGCGCGGCGCCGTCCCTATGCCTAATGATCTCAAGGCCCAATCGTTCAGCCCAGACTGAGAGTTGTTCAATGGCGGCTGCTCGAAACGTATCCCCGGCGACCAGCAGGACCGTTTTTCCTTCTTTTTTCAGCCGCGCTGCCAACTTCGCAATAGAGGTCGTCTTCCCCGCTCCATTAACACCGACAACCAGAATGACTCTTGGCCGCGTATCATCCCATTCAACGGGCTGAGCCTCCCTCTCAAGAAGGGACCGCAGTTCCGCCCTGAGATCAGAACGAAGCGCTTCGGCCTCATCCTGAGACGGTGTGCCTGTCCGGACTGTAGGTGTACGGGTGCGTAGACGCTCTACAATCTGCAAGGAGGTGTCAACTCCAACATCGGCTTGGATAAGGACCTCCTCCAGGTCGGAGAAGAAGATTTCTCTCGACTGCCGGCTCTGCTCTGACGAGGCATCAAAGGGCCGACGCAAAAGGTCCCGTAATCGAGCGAGCCCACGTCGCCAGCGCGCAGCTTTCGGAATCGGAGCAGGAGTGTGTGTATCTACGACCGGGGAAAAAGCAGAGTCCGTCTGCACCTTCTCTTTTCGCTGCCAAAATCGGAGAGCCATCAGGACACACGCACGGACACCATGGTCGACACACCCGGCTCCTGCATAGTGACGCCGTAGAGCGTATCTGCCACCTCCATGGTGCGCTTATTATGCGTAATCAAAACAATCTGCGTTGTCTCACTCATTTCCCGCAATAACTGATTAAACCGCCCGACGTTAACATCGTCCAGCGGCGCATCGACCTCATCGAGAATACAGAACGGACTCGGCCGTATCAAAAACAGGGCAAATGTGAAACTCAGCGCGGCCAGGGCCTTCTCTCCTCCGGAAAGAAGTTGCATGGAGCGGAGGCGTTTACCTGGAGGTTGAACCTCTAGTTCGACGCCACTCTCAGACAAATCCGATTCATTGGTCAGAGTAATATGTGCCTGACCACCGTCAACCAAACGCGCGTACACCTCACCGAACTTCGCGTTCACACGGTGGAAGGTCTCTCGCAAACGATCTCGCGACTCGCGGTTTAACTTATTGATTGTACTTTGCAAATCCTCAATTGAATGCAACAGGTCAGCCTTCTGGGATTCAATAGCAGTAAAACGCTCCTGAACCTCATCAAGCTCAACCGCAGCGTTGGGATTGACCTCACCAAGCCGAGCAAGCTTCTCACGCAATTCCTGACGGCGCGATTCTCCCTCAGCCTGGTCAAGTTCCTGATGACTATAGGCTGAAAGGATTTCTGTCAGCTTCACCTGATAGCGTTCCCGGACCGTCTCCTCAAGATGTTCACGACTCACCCGCTTTTCAGCCAGACTCACCTCAACCTGTCTTTTTTCCTCTTGCAGCTGAGTTGCCGCCTGTCGGTGCTCTTCGATAAGCCTTTCACACTGCTGGGCAGTTGCCCGGAACTGGGCACACTCAGCATCGTGACGGGTACGTTCTGCTTTCGCCGAATCAAGGCTGGAGAGCGTCTGTGTCACCTGCTCTTCTAACGCAGCCTTTTCCGACAGGAGACGCTCTGCCTCTTGCTTGCCAGCCTGAATATCAGCTTGGCCGGCCTGTATCCGTTCTTCCAAGTCCTGAATCTGGCGTCTGAATTGGTCCACCTGAGTCTGGAGGCCACCGTAGCGTTCTCGATGTTCGGCAAGGCGGACACGCAGGTCATCCATCTGCGTACGGTGTCGGTCACACGCGACCTTTGCTTCTTCCATCTCTACTTGCTGAACGGCCAGCAGGTCTTCACGCTCCTGACGTTGCGTCGCAATAGCAAGTGCCTGCGTGCGGGCCTGCTGCATGTCAGCTTGTAAAGACTGACTTTCCTGCTCCAGGGCGTTCTGCTCGTAGCTTACCCCTTCTCCACGGTCAAGCAAGCGGCGTACTTCACCTTCAAGCTGCCCCGCCTCACGCTGCAATACTTCATTCTCTTGGCCCAGCTTCTGGGCTTGCACGTCAAGACTCCGCAACTCACCTTCGAGTACCTGTTGGCCTTGCTTCAGGGTTTGCCGCTGCTCGACAAGGTCGGACACGTGCTCAGCCTGTTGGGGCAGTTCCTGCCCCAACCCTCGAATTTCCCGCCGCCGCTCAAAAAGGCCCGCTTCCGCAACACCCCCACTCCCTCCGCTGACTCCGCCCAGAGCGGAAATGACCTCTCCCTGTGGTGTAACATAGGTCTGGGCGCCCTCGCTCTGGTTCCAGAGTTCCAGTCCAACCCGGAGGTTGGGAACGAGCACGACATCACCCAGGAGGGCTTCGACCATCTGTCTATAGTCGGGCGGAATATCAACGTGGCGGATGAGAGGAGACACTCCCTCTCCAACAGTCGCCCACATCGGCCCGTCAGCCTCAGTCAGCCTTGGCCTCTGTTTGTCACCCTGGAGTTGGAGCGGAATAAAATGCCCGTGCCCGGACTGCATCTGGTTCAAATAGTCCACCGCAACGACACCGGCCTCGATGTCTGTCACCACCATATACTCCAGCTTCTCCCGTAACACAGCGGCAACTGCGCGCTCATAGGCTTGCGGCACTTCTATCATTTGCGCCACGACCCCAAGAACGGCCGCAGGAAATTCGCAGTCGGACATGACCGACTGAACGCCTTGGTCATAGCGGTCGTACTCTTGTTCGAGTTCTTCCAAGGTCGCCAAGCGCGCCCGCAATTCTGCGTGCTTGGCCCGTGCCTCAGAGAGTGCCGTATCAAGTTCTTCTCCAGAGCGAATAGTCGCCCGCAACGCTTTATCCCTTTCTTCGCGCTGCTGCTGTCCCTGGTGGATATGCAGGGAAAGAGCCGACGATTTTTCCTGAAGCACGGCAAGTGCCTGCTCCCGCTCTGTCCGGAGTTGGCCAACCTGCTTGGCGTCGTCAGCCAGCACCGCCAACCGCTGGGAGACCTCCTCAGTCCGCTTATGGGAGTAGGCCAGCGCGTTTTGGACTTGCGACTCCTGGGTGAGAAGATCGACCATCTCGGTCTTGAGTTCTTCAACCTGGGATTCGTGCTGCAGGGCAGCGTCTTGCAGGTCAACAAAGATATGCTCTTGTGCCTGCAGGGTGTCTTCATCGTGTTGTATCTGCTCAGCCACCTCTGCCACACTCGCCACTCGCTGAGAGAACTCTTGTTCCACCTGCTCTTTTTTCTCTGACACCAGATGATAGTCATGCTCCGCGTCGGCGAGACGTGATTGGACCTGCTCCTCCTGCTGTGCTCGGAACGACTGTTTCTGCTCGGACTGCTGAAGCGTACTTTCCAGAGCGTGGAGACGCTCCTCAAGTTCTCGGAGCGCCTCCTCCTCGCGCGCAACCCGCTCCGCCGTGGACATCCGCTCTGCTTGAAGGGTGTGAATCTTTTGGCTGAGCTGCGCTTCTTCTCGTCCGACCGCGGCCTGCTGGCTCACCAGACGGCCGACCTCTGCGGCCAATGCTTGGTAGGCGCGACTCTGGAGCGTGAGATCAATGGTTTTCAACTCGTCCTGGAGCACCTTATATTGTGCGGCCTTTTTTGCCTGACGACGGAGGGTACCTAACTGACGGTCCATCTCATGCAGCAGATCAGAGACCCGAGACAAATTCTCTCGGGTTCGTTCGAGTTTGCGCTCAGCAGCCAAACGGCGACTGCGATACAAACTCACCCCGGCGGCTTCTTCCACGAGTACCCGGATATCTTGAGCTTTGGCGTTAATCAGCGCCTCGACACGACCCTGCTCAATAATGGCGTAGGCTTTCGTGCCCGCTCCGGTCCCAAGAAAGAATTCAACGATATCGCGCAAACGGCAGGGGACCTTATTAAAAAGATATTCAGAGTCTCCAGACCGAAAATAACGTCGCGAGACCATGACTTCGGTCCAGTCCGGCCCGGTGCCATTCTTATGGGCACCGTTGTGACCGTTCGTTCCGTTAACGGACAGGCCGGGAGGGGTCACATTTTCCAGGAGGAGGGAGACATCGGCCATGCCGAGCGGCGCACTGGCCTCATTCCCAGCAAAGACCACATCACTCATCTCCTGACCGCGAAGATGTTTGGCGCTCTGCTCGCCGAGAACCCAGCGTAAGGCGTCGACAATATTCGACTTTCCGCAGCCGTTGGGACCGACGACGGCAGTAATTCCTTTTGGAAAGGTGAGCGTCGTCTTCTGCTTAAAAGATTTGAATCCGAGGAGTTCGAGCTGTTTGATCCGCATTTGCCCCACAACGCCTCCAAGTCCTCCCCGCCTCTTTCCTCATGCCGAGGGTAGCACGAGCTATCGGGCTACTCACGCAAGAGAAAAGGCTCTGGGATCATACTGCTACTATATCTTGTGGATACAAGAAAATCCAGCGGGAATGAGAGAGAAGTACGTATAAAGACTACCGTTCCAGGAGCTCGGTATTCCAGTAGGCCGCATCGACTTCGTTGAGAAAAGGCAACCATTCCTGGTAGCGTTTGAAAGTAAAGGTCTCGAGCGTAAAGGGGGTCCACTCGGGTTGAACCGGCTTCTTGATCAACCTCATTCTTGCTTCTTCAGGCCGGCGACCGCCTTTCACCCGGTTGCACCGCAAACAGGAGCAGACAATATTTGCCCAGGTCGAGAGACCACCCTGGGAGCGGGGGATCACATGGTCGAGATTCAGCTCGCTCCGCGAGAAGCGCCGGCCACAGTACTGACACGTATTCTTATCCCGAGCAAAAACGTTAAAGCGGCTGAATCGCACCTGGCGGCGGGGGACCCGGTCATACGAAACGAGCAGAATGACGCGCGGCACCCGGATGGCACGCCCGATAAGACCAATGGTCTCATCGTGGACGGTTGCTGACAGCGCGCTCCAGCTCTCATAGTCAAACGTACGATACTGCTGATCGACCGCTTTCGCAATGCCCTGATAGAGCAGGGAGAATGCCCGCCGGACCGATGTGATATGCACCGGGAAATAGGACCGATTGAGAACGAGCACTTTGGTATTGAGAACGCTCATGTGCTCCTAACCCCTCAAGAAAAACAGGGTTTTCCGTTGACTGAGAATATCGGACCCGTATACCCAGCCCTGTTCTCTGTGTCAAGGTTTTCACCAGAATTTAACGTGATGACTTGACACACCATCCAGAGGGGGGAAGTCTTCTCCTTGCGGGACTGTCGGGATTTCCGATATAAAGAAGTATGAAGAGAGGTATCTATTGAGTGCGGGGATGAGGAAGGAGACCGACCTACGGCAGGCGTACGCCACCATTCTTCCGTTGGTTGAACAGCCTTCCCGTTATACAGGCGGCGAACTCGGGACCATCATCAAAGACCCTACGGATATACGCCTACGCTTCGCACTGGCCTTCCCCGAGGTCTACGAGATCGCGCAGTCCCATTTTGGCTTACAAGTTCTGTATAATTTACTCAATGATCGTCCCGATATTCAGGCGGAACGTGTCTATGCACCGTGGCTGGACATGGAGGAGCAGCTTCGCCAGCACCATTTACCGCTCGTCTCCCTTGAAACCTACCGGCCATTATCGGCCTTCGAGATTATCGGCTTCAGTCTCCAGTACGAACTGACCTATACCAACGTCCTGGCCATGCTGGACCTTGGCGGGATTCCGCTGCTCTCGCGTGACCGTGACACATCTCATCCGCTGGTGATTGCCGGCGGACCCTGCGCATTTCATCCAGAGCCCATAGCCGACTTTATCGACGCCTTCCTCCTTGGAGATGGTGAGGAGGCGATTTTTGATATCTGTGACACCTATTTAGCCTGGGATGGAAAAGACCGGGAATCCCTCCTCCAAGCGCTGCGCCACATCCCAGGAGTATACGTCCCGGTCCTTTTTGAACCGGAATATATCCCGAGCGGCACGCTGAGCGACATCCGTCCCCGCTATGCAGACTCCACGGTTGTCAAAAAACGCATTGTGGAAGACCTCAACACTGTCCCCCAGCTCACCACCCAGATTGTACCGAATGTGAACATCGTGCACGATCGCGTTGCCGCGGAAGTCATGCGCGGTTGCGTGCGCGGCTGTCGCTTCTGCCAGGCGGGGTATATCTATCGCCCCTTGCGAGAGCGCGACCCACGCGCCCTTCAGGAACAGATAGACCAATTAGTCAAAAAGAGCGGCTATGAAGAGGTTTCGCTGCTCAGTTTAAGTACCGGCGACTATAGTTGCGTGAATCCGCTCCTGCGGTCCATCATGGATCGTTTCTCGGACCTCAAAGTCTCCGTCTCTCTGCCCTCAACGCGTGTAGACGCCCTCTCCCCCCATATCCTGGAGGAAATTCGCCGGGTACGAAAAACGGGCTTTACCCTTGCGCCCGAGGCTGGCTCGCAGCGTCTCCGCGATGTGATTCAAAAAGAATATCAGGAAGAGGAACTGATCGAGGCGGCGCGTCTGTTGTTTGGTCTGGGATGGAAAAGCGTGAAATTATACTTCATGCTCGGACAGCCGACCGAGACAGAAGAGGATCTGCTGGGCATTGTCGACCTGTGCCGGAAGGTCTCTGCGGCCGGCAAGCATCAGCGCCAAGTTACGGCCAGTGTTTCGACCTTTATCCCCAAACCGCATACACCGTTTCAATGGGCAGCCCAAGTCGATCTGGCGGAAACCGAAGCGCGGCAGCAGCTCTTACGGCGCGAACTGCGGCGTTACGGGATTCAATTCAAATGGCACGACGCGCGGCTGTCCTTTCTTGAGGGTGTTTTCGCTCGGGGCGATCGTCGTTTGGGTGCTCCGCTGTTGACCGCCTATCGTCTCGGCTGTCGGTTTGACGGCTGGACAGAGCAGTTCCAACTCGATCTGTGGCAGCAGGCCTTTCGCGCGCACCACATCAAGCCCAATTTTTATCTCCGCCGTCGCCTGCTTGGTGAGCCGCTTCCATGGGACCATTTGGATAGTGGCGTCACCAAGCAATGGCTCCAGCGTGATCTGGCAAAAGCACTCGAAGGCACCCTCACCCCCGACTGTAGCGTGGAACGCTGCTCGTATTGTGGGGCGTGTGATTTTAAGAGCGTCCGCAATGTCACCTATCATCTGAACGGTGCCAAAGGCGCTGACCATAGAGGACCGGAGGTCGATCCCTGGGCGCGAGCGACCCTGCCCGCCCAGGATAAATGGGGCACCCGGCAATGGCAGATGATGCAGCAGAAGAAAGCTGAACAACAGCAGGCAAGAGTCAAACGCTATAGCGGCATATTGGATGAAGACAAGCTGAAAGCGACCCCCCTTGGAGCGCTACACACCACTCAATCCGAAACACCCCGGCCTGCCGCTCAGCCTCCAAGTTCGGGCAACGCCGATGAGTGGCTTGCCGGTGACCCCAATACCATTGCGGCGAGCCAAGGCAAGCCGCAACGGGCCGTCATGCGTTTTCGACTGCGGTATAGTAAGCTCGGCATGGCCCGCTTTCTGGGCGCGAAAGAGGTTGCGACACTCTTTGCCCGCTCCTGTCGTCGGGCGTGCCTCCCCCTTGCCTACAGCCAAGGCTTTCACCCCTTACCCCGTCTGAGTTTTGGCCCGGCTCTCCCGGTCGGCATGGAGAGCGAGGAGGAATTTCTTGATATTCTCCTGCATGAAGAGCTGCCGGCAAAAGAGGTACAGCAGCGCCTGAATGCCGAGCTGCCGGACGGCTTTCAGATCCAACAGGTGCAGCAGATCGACCTGGACAGGCCAAGTATCGATGTGAGCATTGCCACCCAGGGCTACCAGGTTGCCCTCGATACGCTTCCCCTGGAAAAACGCGACCCGAGCTTCGTGCTGGAGCGATTAGATCAATTTCATCAAGCGCAGACCTTCCCCGTCCACAAACGGACCCGTCATCGGGAACGCACCCTTGATGCCAAGCAGTTGGTCTCAGCCATCACTCTGGAAACACCACTCAGGCTCTCGGTTGACATGGCTATGACAGATGTGGGTACCCTTAAACCCCATGAATTCCTTGGTGCCCTCCTCACCCTGTCCCCACAAGAAGTAAAAATCTTGCGGGTGACAAAAACCACAACCCAATTTCACTCGGATGCCCTTCCTCAGAGCACCCCCCACCACCCTGAGCAAGAACCGCTTCCGACAATAGGCTAATACTCGTGCGTCACAGAATCGTTATTAATTCCACCCACCAAGAGGCTCGTGTTGCTCTGCTCGAAAACGAAACACTCGTAGAGATTCACATTGAGCGCGCTCAACAGCGCAATATTGCGGGCAATATCTATCTCGGGCGCGTCAATCGCGTCCTTCCAGGGATGCAGGCGGCGTTCGTTGATATCGGACTTGAAAAAGCAGGCTTCATCCATGCTTCGGATGTATTTGGCGGCCCGTTACCTCCCGGTATGATCGATGACACCGACGAACAGGACCCAGACACCGACGATCTGCTGGGCGATTTTGACCTGGCTAACCCTGAGAGCGAGCTTGACCAGGAAGAGGAGTCACCTTCGAACGACGAGCCCCGACCCGCAAAGGGTCGGCGCCGCTCCCGTTCAGAGCCGCATATTCCACTCGAACAAAAATTGAAAGAGAATCAGGAAATTCTTGTTCAGGTGGCCAAAGAGCCGATCGGGACGAAAGGTCCCCGCCTCACCGCACATCTCTCTCTGCCTGGACGACAGCTGGTATACACCCCGACCATAGGACATATTGGCGTGTCCCGGCGCATTGCAGACAGCAAAGAGCGCGGCCGGCTCAGAGAAGCGGTCGCCAGCCTGCGGCCTGCCGAGGGTGGCTTTATTGTCCGTACCGCCTGCGAGGGTCTGACCAAAAAAGAAATTCATGACGACATGAGATTCCTGCTCAAACTCTGGGGCAGGATCACCAAAAAACGCGAACAGCACGCGGCCCCAACCCTCGTGCACGACGATATGGACGTCATCCTGCGTATCATTCGCGATGTCTTCACACCGGATATCAATGAGATCATTATCGATAATGCGAAGGATTACGAACGCATTAATGAATTCATCGCGACCTTCATGCCGCGTCTAACCGGTCGCGTGAAGCTCCACGACAAACAGGCTCCTATCTTTGAGCACTACAAAATTGAGCAGCAGATTACCAAAGCGCTCGACAGACGCGTCCCCCTCAAATCCGGCGGCCATATCGTTATTGACCACACAGAAGCGCTCACTGCGATTGATGTGAACACGGGCCGCTTTGTTGGGAAACGGAACCAAGAAGAGACCATGCTCCAAACCAACCTGGAAGCCGCCCGGGTCGTGGTTGAACAGTTACGCCTGCGCAATATTGGGGGTCTCATTATCGTCGACTTTATCGATATGGAACGCGCGGCCAATCGCACCAAAGTCACAGAAGCCCTCCGCGCAGCCCTGAGGAAAGACAAGACCCGCAGCAATATGCGGAAGATCAGTGAACTCGGGCTGGTTCAAATGACGCGCAAACGGACACGGGAGAGCCTCCAGCAACAGCTCTGCGCTCCCTGCGCCGCTTGTGACGGCCGGGGCCATAGACGGTCGGTTCCCACTATTACCTATAATCTCATCCGCCAGTTACACAAAGAAGTCGCGCTCCAGCCGCACGCCCAAGCCGCCACGGTCTATGCCCATCCAGACGTCCTCGCTTTTTTATACGAAGAGGAAGAAGAATGGCTGGATGCCCTTGAGGCCCAACTCAACACCCGCTTCTTTTTTCGGACCGACTCCGACTTTCATATTGAACAGTATGAAATCGAGATCACCGAAAAACGGCCAATACCCAAGGCAAAACCGAAAAAAGCCCGTCCGAAGAAGAAGGCGACACCCAGAAAGCGGCGCGCCGCAAAACGGATCACTCAGACCACCAAACAGGAGCAGAGCGCAGACGCGGCATTGCTCTGATCACTGTGTTGGATGTACTTGGTGTGGCAAACAGGGTAGCGCCTTACGTCAAGGTGACCCCACCATCAACAATAATATTCTGACCGGTTACAAAATCCGAGGCTGGAGAGGCCAGAAACAGGGCAGCGCCGACCAGATCGCGCGGTTCGCCCAAACGACGCAACGGGGTCTGGCGTAGCATTTCTTTTTCGACCTCGGGCCGGGTGAGATGCGGTGCCGTCATGCCGGTACGAATATAGCCGGGGCTGAAACAATTCACATACACACCGTGTCTCGCCCAGCGCATGGCCAGCACCCGGGTAAGCTGAATGACACCGGCCTTGGCGGTCGAATAGGTCAGCCCCGAGTTGACTACTAGGCCCGAGATAGAGGCCGTATTCACAATTTTCCCGCCGCCGTGGTCCATCATATAGCGACCTGCGGCCTGACAACACAGGAACACGCCAGTCAAGTCGACGTTGAGTTCCTCCTGCCAATCGGCTGGGCTGATATCTTCCGGCTTCCCAAGTTTGAGGATACCGGCATTATTAAAGGCAAAGTCCAGTCCGCCCAACTCCTCGGTTGTCGTCTGGATCAGCTTTTCAACCTGGTCTTTTTGCGACACGTCTATCGCCAGGGAACGGGCCTCCCCGTGCTGAGCGCGTATCTCTTCCGCCACTTTCCGGGCCGCCTCTTGATTGATATCACTCACCACGACCGCTGCGCCGGCCTCGACCATACCCAGGGCAATGGCGCGCCCCAGCCCCGAACCGCCGCCGGTGACGTACCCCCTCTTGCCGCTGACATCGAATATCCTATGTCCGCTCATGGCCCGTCCTTTTCTTGTCGTTTTTTCGGAGTCTGTTTGTATCGATCTTCTCCAGCCGGAACAAGGCAAGTCGTCCGGTCCAGTCGCCCTTCGCCGTTGAAGAAGTCGCTTGGGTGTGGCATAAGCGCGAAACAGGCCACGAGGAAGCACGACGAACCGGATTCCATCTGGACACAAGGTAGGACCACTCGCATGATGACCCAAATCCAAACGTTGAGAGGTGCGGACCGCCGTATTTGGTTGTCTCTGCTCTTTGTCTTCCCGCTCGTCTTCGTCCGTCCACTCCCGGCGGAGACCCAGACCATCCCGGACATAAACTGGTCGGCGGTTGAAAAAGAGGCCGGCGAGTTGCTCAGTCAGGTCGTCCAAATTGACACGTCCAACCCACCGGGGAACGAGACGGCCGCAGCCCGGTTCTGGCAGAACATCCTCACTCAGGAAGGCATTGAGGCACGGGTCTACGAGTCGGAGCCGGGCCGAGGCATTATCTACGGCCGGCTCAAAGGCAGCGGCAAGAAAAAGGCGCTCATCCTCCTGCATCATCTCGATGTGGTCCCCGCCGACCCGGCGGAATGGGAGTTCGACCCATTTGGCGGGGTGATCAAAGATGGCTATGTCCACGGACGGGGTGCGATCGATTGTAAAGGCGTGAGTGTCGTCCAGTTTCTTGCGCTGGCCTTACTCAAGCGAAGTGGTCTGCGTTTTGAACGCGACATTATTTTTCTCGGCACCGGGGATGAAGAGGTCGGTGGCAGAAAAGGCGCCGGCTGGTTTGTTGACACGCATTTCGACCTGATTGCCGACGCGGAGTTTCTCCTGACCGAAGGGGGCGGTATTCGACAGCGTGATGGCAAGCGCTCGTATCGCGTTTCAGTGGCGGAAAAGGCGCCGTGTTGGATCGAGCTCAAGGCGACAGGACCGGCAGGACATGGAGCGAGTCCGACGCCTGAGACGGCGGTAACCCGCCTCATACGGGCCTTGGACAAAATTCGTCGTCATCAGACGGCTTTCAAGGTCGTACCCGCAGTCCAGGCGTATTTTAGCGCCTTGGCCGACTCCGAGGATGGGGAAACGGCGCGACACTACCGGGCGCTTGAACAGGCCCTCCAGGACGAGACGTTTCGCAAGAAATTCACGGCAAAGCCGGGCCATAATGCCCTGGTGCGGAATACCATCTCCCTGACCGTTCTCAACGGTAGTCCGAAAACTAACGTCGTACCGGCCTCAGCGTCCGCCCACTTAGACTGCCGCCTCCTGCCGGGAGAAGACCCGCAACAATTCATCGCACAGCTCAAACAGGTGGTGGATGATCCGAACATCCAGTTCTCAACCCTGTTAAACTTCCCCTCCGCTGCCTCGGACCCGGCTACACCCCTTTTCGAGGCGATTCGTTCCGTTGCCGCACGCAGAGACCCACACGCTCCGGTCCTTCCCAGCGTCCTGGGCGGCTTCACCGACACGCATTATTTCAGAGAAAAAGGCATTATCAGTTACGGCTTTTCGGGCTTAGCGCTCGCAGCGGAAGATGCCCGCGGCGTACACGGTCTGAACGAGCGGATGCCCCTGGCGGCCTTACGGGATGCCGTGCAGGTGTTGTTGGAGGTCGTGCTGTCTATCGATGCTATTCCGGAAGAAGGGGGCGCGCATGGCAGTTAGTCAGGAACTCCTCGCTATCCTGGTGTGTCCGGAAACCAAGCAGCCCGTGACGTTGGCCCCGACCGAGTTGGTAGACACACTCAACGCCCATATTCAAAACGGCACCCTCAAAAACCGGGTAGGCGAGGTCGTCTCCGCAGCAATGGACGCGGCCCTGGTCCGCGAAGACCAGCGCTATGGCTACCCCATTCGAGACGATATCCCGGTCATGTTGATTGACGAAGCCATCCCCCTGCCCCCACCTGGAGAATCGGACTAGATTTACCAGGACGTAGGGGTATTGAATCAGAATGTTGTCCGCAGGCCGACCGTCACCACCCGTCCGGGCTCGAACACTTCCCGGCCGGTGAACGGATTCTCCCGGGTGATCGGTCGGACCCGGATTCGCACCGGCATCGACAAAATCGACCCGCGCGCCAACGATCAGACGCCACTGCGGAACCGGCAGATAGACGTATTCGCCAAAGAGGCCGCCGTCCATGATGTGCGTCTCCGGCCAAGCGTGGAAATAGCGGGTGGTGCCGGCCATATTCTCCATTCCCATGCCCGGCTGGGTGTCCGGAGCCATCCTGCATACCGGGGCCGGAGCCGTCCCGCATACCTCCGCCAGCGCCACTCCCGGCCCGATGGGGCTTGTGGTCATTGTTCATGCGATGATGCACATAGTTGTAGTAGCCGCTGAATTGCAGACTCGCCACAAACGGGAACGGATTGCTGAGGGTGTAGGACACGGAGCCGAGATAGGCATCGTCTTCTTCCATGTGCAGCGGTAGCGCGTCGAAACGGGTATCCCGGTCGGATTCCCGGCTTATGGACAGGAAAAAACGATGATCGGTGTGCGGTTGCCACAGGAGGGTGCCGGATACCGATTGGCTCTGAAACCCGGACTGAATCCGTTCGCCGTTACCCGAGTCATAGTCCTGATAATCGCGGTAGCTGCCGGCCAGCCGAAACGCCAAAACGGGTCCACCGGCACTGACCGACGCCTTGGTAGTAAAGCCGTTGTAATTGCTGGTATAGGCCGCCCCAACCGAACCATGCGCATCCCAGTGGGCTGAAAGTTGCGGCTTCTTGGTGACCAGGTTGATCGTTCCGCCGATGCTGCTCGGACCCCGCGTCACCGAGTACGGCCCTTTGATCACTTCGATGGCTTCCAGCTCATCCACATCCAGCAGCGAGGTCGGCGGGTCCATGCGAAACGGCCCGCCCCCCATATCTTCGTGCCGTTGGTCATGACACTCAGCCGGTCTTCACGCAGCCCGCGGATAACCGGGTCAAGATTGATGCCGCCGCTCCGCTTGCCGGTCACACCGGGGACCCTGCTTTTCAGGGCCTCAGCGACATCCTTGGCCTGATATTCCTGGACCTGCTCGGCCGTCACCACAGAGGTCGCCGCTCCGCTGACCGGGGTAATACGTTCGACCGAGACGAGCAGGTCTTCAAGTTCAACCGCTTCCGGTTGCGCGCGTTCTTCTCCAGAGTCCGAAATCTCTTCTTGGGCTTGCGCAAAGCTCGTCCGTTCTCCAATAGCCACACACAGGCTCAGAGCAGCCAGGCTCCACACGCATCTTCTCCAGATGCGCGAGTACAGTTCTGACATTGTCTTGTTCTCCACTTTCAGTTGGCTGGACGCCAGCCGTCCAACACCTCACCCCGCTCGCAGGGCAGTACTCTCACCACGGCGAGCGGTCGGTCCTTTGACGCGCACTATCTGATGAGACAGCACGGGTGATGATTACACGAACTGTGGAGAACGGGGCGGGGGCGTGGGGGGAACAATCGCCAACTCGGCATGGCGGAGCGGCTGTACAAAATGGACACGTCGCTCGCACTGAGGGCCGGGCAGTCCGACGCTCGGCGTCAACACGAATCGAAGGGACTGCGCTGACACCAGTCCATCCGTCCGGGCCGGATGGCAGGCTTGCAAGACACACCGGAAGCTGGCCCGTGCTTTCCTATGCGCATGCGGACAGTCCGGGCTATGGGAGGAATGCGCTTGTGTCTTCTTCCCATATGAGATGGGACAGTGCTGTTTCGCCTTACAGCAGGCATGCTGGTCTGCAAGGAGGAGCAACCGGAGCCCCTGCCCGACTCGACCCTGGCCCATAAAGGCGAGGACGAGCAGCAGAACGAGACAGCGAATGATACAGGGCCACTTCAATACAGGTCCCCCACTCCCTTGCTTTTCCTATAAGACGCCGTTCTCAAGAGCAAGACTCACCCCCGCTGGTACGAGTCCCAAGCGTATAAAATATGGTATACTTTCGCATGAGTCGAAAGCGGACCGCACAATAGAAGGAGTCATTCATGGACGTACACAAAAAGAGCGATACTGCTCCCGCCGAGCTAGCCACCATAAAACGCCGCGATGTCCTGCTGGGCGTCTCGGGCGCTGCCCTGGCCGGGCTGGTCGCCTCTCCAGCCCTGGCCGCCCATCACGAGCATACTGAGCATACACACGACGCCACCCCAAAACACCGTACACTCGTCCTGGCGGCCCAAGCCTGCGTGGGGGTTGGAGCGATGTGCCTGAAGCATTGTCTGAATCTGTTTGCGACCGGTGACACGTCACTGTCCGCCTGTGCCGCACGCATTCAAGAGATGGACGCGATGAGTGAAGCGCTGGGTGTGCTCGCCGCAGCCGATTCCGCCCAACTCAAAGCCTTTATCCCCGTCTGCATGGCTGTTCATGACGCGTGCGAAGAAGAATGTCGCAAGCATACCCACCATCCGCTCTGCATAGAGACCGCCGAGGCATGCGCCAAAGTCACCGCGGAATGCAAAAAAACACTTGCCTGAGCAGGGCTACTTCTTACTCCCCTCTCCCTCCGGGAGAGGGTTGGGGTGAGGGTCTTCAGGCCGTAGCGTCAGATGACACTACGTTAATCCGCCCTACGCTTCCGGGAAGGCCGCTTTACGGCAGCTTTCCGTGAACGAGTCCTTTTTGAACCCGCCACGACGCGCTTGCGTGGCTGTGGACTGTCAAACGCATAGTCGTAATCGATCCTCAGCGGTGCATGGTCCGAAAAACGTTCTTCCTTGTAGATCGCTGTCTGCGTTGCCAGTTTGGCTAACCTTGGTGTGACCACCTGGTAATCGATCCGCCAGCCAACGTCTTTTGCCCAGGCCTGGCCGCGAAATGACCACCAGGTATATTCTTCCGCTTCCGGATTAACCCGTCGAAACGCATCCACCAGCCCAACCTCATCAAATATCTGCGTCATCCAGGCTCGCTCTTCGGGGAGAAAGCCGGAGTTTTTCTGATTGCCACGCCAATTCTTTATATCCTTTTTGGTATGGGCAATATTCCAGTCCCCACACAGGACAACATGGCGGCGGCTGGCACGTAGCGCCTTCAACTCCGGCAAGATTTTGTCCATGAACTGATATTTCACACCCTGACGCTCTTCTGAGCTCGAACCGGACGGCAGGTAGAGCGAAATCACCGCAAGCCGGCCGAAGTCCGCCCGTAGATAACGTCCTTCGCGGTCCGCGTCAGGCCAGCCCCAGCCAATTCGGACGCGATCCGGTTGCCGCCGGGCATAGATGCCCACACCGGAATAGCCTGGCTTTTCCGCGTAGTGAAACGTCCCGGTCAGGCCTGCGGCTTCCTGATAGGTAGGGATGACATCTTTTTCCTGGGCTTTGAGCTCTTGGACACACACTACGTCGGCGTTTTGTTGCTCCAGCCAGGCAAAAAATCCTTTGCTGGCCGCCGACCGAATGCCGTTCAGGTTACAGCTAATAATCCGCATCTCGGCGCTCCTCCCCACGCAGCCTGAGCGCCAGCTTGCCCCACCGGCAGTAGAGGGTCAACAGGCCACTCTTCCCTACAAGACGATCTCCTTTGACTAGGATATAATACGGACCATATCTCTCGTGAGTCAGAGGAGGAGACATGACACAATTGCACGTCGAAGGCGAAGTCCGGTCGCCCAGAGCCTTTGGTTTTGCCGAACTGCGGGCGCTATCGGATCAGATTGGGGACGTGAGCCGGATTATTCCCGGCCGCGAAGGCAGCGCCGTCCGTCTCCAGGCAGTACTGGACCAAGTCGGACCAAAAGAAACCGCCCGCTATGTCACCCTGGAGTCCACCGACGGAAAATTTTCCGCCAGTGTGCCGCTGGAAGCCGTACAAGAGGGCATTATCGCTTATCGTTTCAACGATACGGCCCTACCGGAGAACAAAGGCGGGCCGTATCGCTTTTTTATTCCAAACGTTGCGGAGTGCCATGTGGACGAGGTTGACGCCTGCGCCAATGTCAAATTTCTGGGCCGTATCTGCCTGAGCCACGAGAAAGGTCGGGATGTCCGGCCGACCGGTCCGCAGGCGCATGAGGAACATCATCAAAAGCCCGGCCACGAACATCTGGACTGAACGTCGGGGGCAGTCGGCTGCCCCCTCCTCCAGAGGCCCGACGAAAAACGACGCCTAGCGCGTGAAATTCAGCTTCAGGCCCGGACGCGGCCAGTCCATGGCCACCAGCTTACCCGTTCCCGACAACGTGATGTAGGCCGTTTTCAGATCCGGTCCACCAAAACAGATATTGGTTACTACCGGGTCGCCGGGCACGGGCACATGCTCGACCGATGAGCCGTCCGGCGCAAACACGGTAATGCCACCATTCAGGATGGTCGCTACGCACACGTTGCCGTTAGCCTCAACCGCTAAGGAATCCAGCAACTGATAGCCGGATAACCCTGCCACCAGGACGCCACCACCCGGACCGGCCAAGAGCGGACCACCCGCCCCTTCCACACGTTCCAACTCGCCCGGACCGGTAACGTTCCAGCCCCACACCCGGGCTTCAAACGTCTGGGCTGCATACAAGGTGGCATCGCCAGGGGCCAAGCCGATGCCGTTCGGCCCTTGGATCGGATAGACGACTTCCTTAATGAGCGAGCCGTCCGGCTTGGCGAAATAGAGGCCGCATACGTCGCGGTCACGGTCGCGGATCTTACCGAAGTCGCTGAACCACATGCCGCCTTGGGCATCGAACACAATATCGTTCGGGCCGCACAGCCTATGGCCGTCACACTCGGTATAGATCGTTTCCGCCGCGCCGGTGTCCATATCGACCCGTTGGATATAGCCGTTGGTATAGCTGTCGGGGATGCCGTGCGGCACGGTCAGCCCGCCGGCTTCCATCCATTCAAAGCCACCGTTATTACATACATAGATTTTGCCGTCCGGCCCGATTGCCGCGCCGTTCGGTCCGCCGCCAGTTTCGGCCACAACTTCCTTGGTTCCATCAGGTTTGACCCGCGTCAGCGTGCCGCGCTTGATCTCGGTCAAGATGACGCTGCCGTCATCCATGGCAATCGGGCCTTCGGGGAATTCCAGGCCGGAGGTTATTTCTCGTATTTCTGCCATATATGCTCTCCTTTCGTTTTTTCCTCCGGCTGTATGTAGCATGCTCCGATAGGGCGTGTCAGGTAGTGTCAGCTTTATGCGATACGGGCAGCCCTGCTCCTGTCCATCCGAGCATGCCGCCGGACAGAACCAGGAGGGGAGAGAAGCCGTTTTGTCCTAACACGTCCGCCGCTCTGACTGAGCGACGTTCCGTCTTTCACACAAGGACGACCGTTTGGGAGTGACAGGACTCCAACTCGCTCATTCGTTTGTCTAAATCGGAGACCGGTATCAAGTGAGCCCCATCGATATGTCCGAGCTCGCCTGTAAATTCGCCCAGGTCTCGCACGTCAAGTACATAAGGTGAATTTTCTTCTCCCAGCATTTCGTACAGCTGAAGGGGGGAGATTTCTTTCCACGCTTTCTCTAGGGGAATACGAGCCTGAAAGGGGAGGAGCAACAACTGCCCGAGGTGAAGCGCATCTCGATAACATGACAGTCCAATCTCAAGTCCCAGTTGTCCCAACGCCGGCTCGGCCCGGTAGGTTCCGCACAGCCGATCCCACCAGGGGACGGAAAAACCGAAGTTTGCATCGGTTTCCACCGCTCGTGTAGAGTGATGAATCCGATGCATGTCTGGCGTCACAAGGAACCAACGTAGACGCCGGTCAAGCCGTTCGGGAAGACTGACATTACTGTGGTTAAAAACAGACGTGGCGTTCAAGATGATCTCAAAGGCGATGGCGGCCCAAACAGGTGCTCCCAGCGCAATAATGACCACCGCTTTGTAGGCGAGAGAGAGAAATAGCTCGATAGGATGAAAACGGAGGCCAGTCGTGGCATCGAATCCAAGATCGGCATGGTGGACCTGATGCACACGCCACACAAGAGAGAAGATGTGGAAGAGACGGTGCTGGATATAGAGGGCAAAGTCGAGAACGAGGATAGTGACAGGGACGGCGAACCAAAAAGGCGCCGACAGCCAATGCAGCAGTCCAATCTGGTGTTTTGCCGCAAAAGTAGCCGCCATATATGCCACCGCTCCTACCAGAGCCCATACCAAAACCACATTGAGCAGAGTCAGCCCCAAGTTCGTAGGCCAGCGCTCTTGTCTTCTTTGGGCAAGAATGCGGCGCGGGGAGAGAAATTCCCAGGTGACCATTATGGAAAAGACCGCGAGAAAGGGCCAAAAGCGAATCCACATTTCCATAGCGAACACTCCTCCAAAACGGTCGAATTCGCCCTCCCTTTTCCGCCCTACGTTGACTTCGTATCCGGTTATGCAGTTGAGAGTTTTCTTGTGAAGGCCATGAATTCATGGCATAGCATATGCCATGTCAACATCGTTCCACAATATGCACGTTCCCCTTTCGACCGATATCCATACTCGTCTCAAAGCAGAAGCAAAACGCTCTGGACGACCCGCAACCGTCCTGGTCCGGGAAGCTATTGAAACATGGCTTGAGGAACGAGAAAGAGCGGCGCTACATCATGCCATTGCCCACTACGCCCAGGCGGCTGCCGGTACTGCCGACGACCTGGATGCGGATGTGGAAAAAGCTGCTGCCGAACATCTTCTTGATGGTGGACGCCGGCCTCAGAACCGCGTTGTCGCTGTGGTAAGCCCACCAGCGGAGAGGAGAGATGATGACGGGGGCCCTCATCCTCACTGAGCCTGGGAAACCGGAACGGACTCGGTGCGCTGCGGGAGGATTTTACCGGTTACAACAGCCTGAACATGTTTGAGGATTTCGGCGCTATAATAGCGATTGGCGCACGCATCACAGACCCCAATCAGAACATCTTCCAGAATGACGAAACCGGCTCTGTGTTTGAAAGCTTCCTGCTCAACGCGCTTCTCTTGCACCGTTCCTTCGCAATACTCACACTGATGAACAAAGTGTTTTTCCGCCCGGCACGCAGCCCTGCTGGTGAGTGTGCTGCTGAGCGCGTCCGTGCTCAGCGGGCTGGGTTTTGGCTGGGCGAGTGAGCGCTATGATCCGCTGCAACTGGCGGCGAGCTGTTATGCTCTGGGTGGTGTGGGCATAGCCGTGCTCTTATGGGCTTCTCCCGTGGTTGCCGGGGTTGGCTTTGTGACCTGCTTCGGCTTCTTCTTTGGTGGCACCACCCCGCTGACCGCGCTGGTGACCGGGCGCATGTTCGGTATGAAAGCGCACGGCGTGATCTACAGTTTTTATCAGACCGTTATCTGTTTGAGTGGCTTCGTTGGCCCCACGCTGATGGGCTTTCTCTATGACACGACCGGCAGCTATCAACTCGGGTTTAGCGGTATTGGTATCGGGCTGCTGTGTGCGGCCGCGTTGATGCTGGTCGTGCGGGCGAGAGCCGTTCGTGTTCCTGTGAGGGATGTCGTTCGCGGTCAAGTTCTCCGTCGGGGCAATTCATGCATGGCCCCGACACGGATTCCTCCTGGGACCGCGGCCATCCTGGCCGCGTTGCGGGCGGGAAGCCCGCACTCCTGGAGCACCGCCCCTCCGAGGACGGATGCTGCAACTGAACTTGTCTGGCGGTTTGGCGCTGACCCCAATGCCCGCCCCATTTCAGCGGGGGCGGGGCGCCCGTCCCCCCGGGATTGCGCCGGGGAGGGCTATGGGGTGTCCATGAACAGATGTGCTGTTTGCAGAGAAGAGGTCCCTGGAATACGCCCAGCGGCCGCGCGCCGCCGCCTGAGCCGGGTGAGCCGGGCGCAGCCCACCCGGAGAAACGACGCCAGGCGAACACCATGCCAGCGCCATCCCCCCCCCGGCCCCCCCCGGCCCCGACGCGGCCCCCCGCCGGGGCCGGGGGGGGGACCAGGGGACCCCGCGGCCGCCGCCGATGGCAGTGCGGGCGCCCCCGTCCCCCCAGGGGTTGACCGAGGCATGGATTGTGCGCATCTCCTTGAATGCATACTGTTTGCATGCTAAATAATGCGTACAGCTCTCTGCCTGAAGGAGGGAGAAGCCCTGCGCTGGAGGAGCATGCCAGTCCGGGATACCGGGACACTGCTGAGGGAAGGGCCGGCGCACCGGGCGCCGCTCCCCCCCACGGGTGCGGCAGGCCGGGATGGCGTCTGCCCCCTGACATCCATACTGTTTGCATAAGGATCCCCCAGCGGCCGCGCGCCGCCGCCTGAGCCCACTGAGCCGGACACCGCCCACCCGGAGAAACGACGAAAGGCCAACACCATGACAGCGACAGCCCCGTCCCGGACCCCCCATACGCCCCCCCCCACCCCCGCCCCCAGTGCGGCCCCCAGCCGCCGCGCGGTTTTCCGGCCCCGCATCCTGGGCGCCGTCCTCGCCGCCGCCACCCTGCTGCTCGCCCGCCCGGCCGCGGCGTTTGTGACGTTCGGCACGGGCGATTTGAGTCCCGAGTACCGGGAGAACGGCACGGCGGTGGTGGAGACCTACACGACGAATGAGGATGATGTTGCCGTCAGGTGGAGCTTGAGGGGGACGGACAGCGCCCTGTTCTCCATCGGCTCCAGTTCCGGCGAACTGACGTTCAACAGCCCCCCCGACTACGAGAATCCGCAGGACGCCAACCAGGACAACATATACCAGATCAGGGTGGAATTGAGCCTTGAGGGAAGGCTCCCCGGCACAGGGAACTCGCTGGGTGTCACCGTCACCGTCACCAACGTGAACGAACCCCCGGAGATCGACGCGGGCCCGACCGCGCTCGCGTACGCGGAGAACGACACGGCGGTGGTGGCGACCTTCACAGCCACCGACCCCGAGGGGGAGCCCGTGATGTGGCGGCTGAGCGGGGCGGACTCAGACCGCTTCGCCCTGTCCCCGACGGGGGTGCTGACGTTCCGGCGCCCGCCCGACTACGATGCGCCGCAGGACACCGGCCGGGACAACACCTACACCGTCACAGTGGGCGTGGTCGACCCCAGCGGCCTGACCCACACGCAGGCCCTGACCGTGAGCGTGCTCGGCGTGGACGAAGCCCCCATGCTCACGGGCCCGACCGCCACCACGTACGCGGAGAACGGCACGACGGCGGTGGCGACCTACACGGCCAGCCACACGGGGGGGGATGCCGTCACGTTCAGCGTGACGGGGCCGGACCGCGCCCTGTTCGCCATCTCCAGTTCCGGCGAACTGACGTTCACCAGCCCCCCCGACTTCGATAATCCGCAGGACGCCAACCAAGACAACGCCTACGCGGTCACGGTGAATGCGACCGACGGCGAAAACACGAGCACGCTGGCTGTCACCGTCACCGTCACCGACGTGAACGAAGCCCCGACGATCACGGGCGAGACCGAGATCGAGTACCCGGAGAACGGCACGACCGTGGTGGCGACCTACACGGCCAGCGACCCGGAGGATGATGCCATCGAGTGGTACATGACGGGGCCGGACCGCGCCCTGTTCACCATCAACACCACGACCGGCGCCCTGACGTTCAACATCCCCCCCGACTACGAGAATCCGCTGAACGCCGACGCCGACAACGTGTACACCATCAGGGTGCAAGCGCGCGGCGGCCCCACGAGCGCGCAGACGGGCGGGCAGGATGTCACCGTCACCGTCACCGACGTGAACGAACCCCCGGAGATCACGGGCGAGACCGAGATCGAGTACCCGGAGAACAGCACGACCGTGGTGGAGACCTACACGGCCAGCGACCCGGAGGATGATCCCATCACGTCGTGGGCCGTGAGGGGGCCGGACCGCGCCTTCTTCACCATCAACCCCACGACCGGCGCCCTGAGGTTCAACCGCCCCCCCGACTTCGAGGACCCGCAGGACACCGGCGGCCAAGACAACATATACGAGATCAATGTGGAAGCGACCGCCACCGGCGGCACGAGCACGGCAGAGGTCACCGTCACCGTCACCGACGAGAACGACCCCCCGGAGATCACGGGCGAGACCGCACTCGACTACCCGGAGAACGGCACGACCGTGGTGGAGACCTACACGGCCAGCGACCCGGAGGATGATGCCATCACGTGGCGCGTGACGGGGCCGGACAGCGCCCTGTTCGCCATCTCCAGTTCCGGCGAACTGAGGTTCCGGACCCCCCCCGACTTCGAGAATCCGCAGGACGCCGGCCAAGACAACGGGTACACCATCAGGGTGCAAGCGCGCGGCGGCCCCACGAGCGCGCAGACGGGCGGGCAGGATGTCACCGTCACCGTCACCGACGTGAACGAACCCCCGACGATCACGGGCGAGACCGCGCCCGACTACCCGGAGCACGGCACGGCGGTGGTGGCGACCTACAAGGTGAGCGACCCGGAGGATGATCCCATCACGTCGTGGGCCGTGAGGGGGCCGGACCGCGCCTTCTTCACCATCAACCCCACGACCTTCAACGACACGATCGGCGAACTGAGGTTCCGGACCCCCCCCGACTTCGAGACACCGCAGGACGCCAACCAGGACAACACCTACACCATCACGGTGGAAGCGACCGCCGGCGCCACGAGCGCCAAGGCGGTCACGGTCACCGTGGTCGGCGTGAACGAACCCCCGGAGCTCGCGGGCGAGACCGCGCCCGCGTACCCGGAGAACAGCACGGCGGTGGTGGCGATCTACACGGTCAGCGACCCGGAGAATGAGCCCATCACGTGGGCCGTGACGGGGCCGGACCGCAGCCGCTTTGCCCTCTCCCCGGCTGGCGAACTGACGTTCAACAGCCCCCCCGACTACGAGATGCCGCAGGACGCCAACCAGGACAACGCGTACGCGGTCACGGTGGAAGTGACCGTCGGCACCCACACCGCCACGCGGGCCGTGACCGTGACCGTGACCGACGAGAACGAAGCCCCGACGATCGACGCGGGCCCGACCGCCACCACGTACGCGGAGAACGACACGGCGGTGGTGGCGACCTTCACAGCCACCGACCCCGAGGGGGAGCCCGTCAGGTGGCGGCTGAGCGGGGCGGACTCAGACCGCTTCGCCCTGTCCCCGACGGGGGTGCTGACGTTCCGGCGCCCGCCCGACTACGATGCGCCGCAGGACACCGGCCGGGACAACACCTACACCGTCACGGTGGGCGTGGTCGACCCCAGCGGCCTGACCCACACGCAGGCCCTGACCGTGAGCGTGCTCGGCGTGGACGAAGCCCCCATGCTCACGGGCCCGACCGCCACCACGTACGCGGAGAACGGCACGGCGGCGGTGGCGACCTACACGGCCACCGACCCCGAGGGGGAGCCCATCGAGTGGGCCGTGGCGGGGCCGGACGGCAGCCTGTTCGCCATCGACACCCCGACCGGCGCCCTGACCTTCCGACTCCCGCCCGACTTTGAGGCGCCGCAGGACACCGACCAGGACAACGTGTACGAGATCACCGTGGGCGTGACCGCGGGCACAGACACGGTCCGGCAGGCCGTGACCGTGACCGTGACCGACGAGAACGAAGCCCCGACGATCACGGGTCCGACCGTGCTCGCGTACGCGGAGAACGACACGGTGGTGGTGGCGACCTACACGGCCACCGACCCCGAGGGGGATGCCATCATGTGGCGCGTGGCGGGGCCGGACGGCGCCCGGTTCGCCCTGTCCGCCAGCGGGGAGCTGACCTTCCGGCGCCCGCCCGACTTTGAGGCGCCGCAGGACGCCGACCAGGACAACGTATACGAGATCGCCGTGGTCGCGGCCGACGCCAACCAATCGAGCGAGCGGGCCGTGACCGTGAGCGTGGGCGGCGTGGACGAAGCCCCGGTGATCACGGGCCCGCAAGCCCCCCGCGTGGTGGAGAACACGACGCGGGTGGTGGGCACCTACACGGCCACCGACCCGGAGGGGGCGCCCGCGGCCGTGGGCGTGGAGGGGCCGGACCGCGCCTTCTTCACCCTCGCCGAGTCCGGGGCGCTGACGTTCCGGGCCCCCCCCGCCGGTGGGGCGCCCCGGGACGCCAACCATGACAACGTGTACGAGGTCGCGGTGGTCGCGCGTGACGCCGGCCCGGAGGGCAGGCTGGCCGTGGCCGTGCGGGTGACCCCGCCGCCGCGCCCCGGCACGCCGCCGGCCACGGATACGACCCGCCCGCGGGTGACGCTGCACGCGGCGGTGGCCACCCATCGGGGCACGCCGTTCGGGCTCACCATCCGGTTCTCCGAGCCCGTGAGCGGCTTTCGCCTGGGGGCGATCGCGGTGCAGAACGGGACGGCGGCCCAGTTCACGCCGCAGTCCCCCCAGACCTACACGGTGACGATCACGCCCGCCCCCGCCGCCGCCGTGCAGATCGCGGTGGGGGCGAACGGGGCGCAGGACGAGGCCGGCAACGGCAACCGGCCGGCGACCCTGGTCGTCGAGGCGGCCGCGGCCCTGGTCGGCTACTTTGAGAGCCCGGCGGCCGACACCGCGGTGGCGGGCATTGACCTCATCCGCGGCTGGGTGTTTGCCTCCGCGGCCGACGTGGAGATCACCGCCCTGGTGCTGTATATCGACGGGCAGCCGGCGGCCACCATCCCGTGTTGTTCGGCCCGCCTGGACGTGGCCGCGGCCTATCCGGCCCTGCCGGCGACCACCACCACGCGCAGTGGCTGGGGGGTGACCTATAACTGGGGCGAGTTGCCCGCCGGGCCGCATACCCTGCGGGTGGTGGCCACGAGCAGCCAAGGCCGCCAGTGGGAGTCGGCCCGCCGCCAGGTCGAGGTGCTCAAGCCCGGCGATGTGGCCTTTGCCGACCGGGTCAGCCTGGCCACGGCCACGGCCCGGCTCGAGGACGAAGAGCTGGAGTTGCGGGAGGTGGTGCTGCGGGATCAGGCGAGCCAGCAGGAACAGAGGCTGACCCTGCGCTATGCGTGGCAGACCGCGGCCCAGGGGCTCCGGCTGGTGGAGACGCGCCCGGCGGCCGCAGCGGCGGCGCCGGCGCCGGCCTCCCTGCTGGCGCGGCTGCGGGCCGGGCTGACCCGCTGGGGGCGGGGGTGGCTGAGCCCGGCGGCGGCGACCGCGGCCACGGGGCTGACCGCGGTCTATGAAGCCCCGGCCGACGGGAGCGTGGTGGCCGGGGTCGGGCTCGTGCGGGGCTGGGCCTTCAGCGACCTGACGCCGGCGGCGCCCCGGGTGGCCCTGCGCATTGACGGGACGGAGCAAGGGCCCGTGCCGTGTTGTTCCGCCCGCCCGGATGTGGCCGCCGCCTATCCCGGGGTGGCCGGCGCCTTGGCCAGCGGCTGGGGGCTGGTGTTCAACTACGGCGACCTGGAGCCGGGCCCCCATACGCTCGGGGTGCGGCTCACGGCCCAGACCGCTGGGGGTGCCCCCCTGGAGGAGACCCTGACCCATACGGTCACGGTGGTCCGCCTGGGCGGCTATGCCTTTGTGGACGAGTTTGACCTGCGGGCGGCGACGGTGCGGCTGGAGGACGAGGTGGTGGTCTTGAGCGGGGTGGTGGTCCGGGACAAGGCCACCCAGGCCACCCAGGTGGTGGAGGTGCGCTTGCGCTGGACGGCCGCCACCCAGGGCTTGCGCATTGTGGGCAGTCAGGTCCAGCCCTAGGCTCAGGACCTATAAATAAGTATTTCTGTCAACTCAAACAATGAGATAGCGACCGGTTTCGGTAAATCGACCAACAGTCCCCACACGAGTCGTCCCGTCTGCTCCGGTTCCGTGAACGATATATTTTGCTCCTCGGGGCTCTTGTCTTTCCGTCTTGACTATTGCTCCGCCCAGAATTGCGATTTCAATGTCAAGAAAGTCTAGGTTATCTTCGGCCATCTCCTCCACCGCATGAACAGTCATGTCGTATGACGCTTCGCGTATGAGCTTCCGAATCCGATTAAGAATCCGTCGTAGCACCTTTTTCTGCTTTCTTTTTCTCTATCCAGATAGTCTGTAAACGTTCCTCCGCATTCCTCGGATAGCCGCTCCTTGCCGCCACTCCGAATACGTCCGACCCGACCTGCAAAAAGGTCTGCCAACGTCTGAGGACCGTGCTCTTGGTTCAAACCCTCATCCGATGGCACTTGAGAGGTGGGGAGATGAGCGGAGCGCAATCCGACAGCCCTCTCGGCTCATATTTCCGGCTCACACATCCAGGCCGGGAGGTCGCGCTGGCTATGGAGCACGCGCCACACGTCAATGTGGTCGTCCCGCTCTACATAGAACACCAGGTAGGGGTAGCGCTTCAGCGGCCAGACGCGCAGGCCCGGCAAATCCAACTCCTGAGCGTAACGGGGTGACCCCGACGCGGGATGCCGAGCGATATGCCGATACGCCTTTTCCAGCGCCTCAATAAAGCCCAATCCGACTCGCTCTCCGCCTTCGTCCAGATAGAGATCGATGGCTTGGTCAACATCGCGGTTGGCCAACGCCCGGGGAATGACCGGCTTGACGCTCACCCTTGCCCCGTTCTTTTACGGAGCGTCTTGCGCAGCGTGTCGAAATAGGTCGCATCGGCAGCGGAAGAGGGCTCGGACGCGGCTCCTGCGAGCAACAAAGCGCGTACATGCTGTCGATCCTGGTCTTTGCGGATCAACTCACGGACGTACTCGCTACTGCTCCCGTAGCCGCGCTGCACGACCTGTTCGTCTACAAAGGACTTGAGAGAGACAGGCAGGGAAATGTTCATAGTGCTCATTTGCCCAGGATAGATTATTTGGCAAAAATTGGCAATCCTCGCAGGTCGGTTAGCGTGGCGTAATCTGACAAGGCGAAGTGAAGTTGATGCCCTGAGTCGGATCATGGCACAGGAGCGAGTTCAGCCGGGTATGATCACGAACCGATGGAATCACCCGTCTCAATGACTTTCTGGGCTCTTCATAGGGAACCGGAATCATCGCACTTTCTCAGCCGCCCTCCACGCCTGAGCTGCCGCCGCAATCAACCGCAAGGCGTCCCGACTGCCGGCGCCCTCGCCTTTTTCAAAATCGCCCTCGACTTGGCCCATCTGATTAGTGACATGGGCAAAGCACACGACCGCCTTGTCTCGTGCCTGGGCGAAGGCGTACAGGGCGGCGGCTTCCATTTCGACGGCAAGAATCCCGCGCTGTTCCGCGTGCTGAATCGCCGCTTGCGTTTCTCGAAACGGGGCGTCGGTTGTCCAGGTTGCTCCGCGATAGACCGGTGGATCTCCATCTGAGAGGGCGCGGGCAAACAGTTCCAACAGGTCCGACTTCAAAAACGAGAAATCAGACGGCGGCAGGTAGTGATAGCTCGTGCCTTCGTCGCGCAGAGCTTTTTCGACCAGGATGAAAAACGGCGGCTCTTCTTTTTGGATAATCTGGCCGGAGGAGGTGATATGAATGAGCAACTGACAGCCAGAGGCAAATAATTCCTCAGCGACCAAAACGGCAAACGGCGCACCCACAACATGCCGGATAATGCCGATCTCGATCCCGTTGAGCGTGAACCGGTGTAAGGTCGTATGGTAACAGGCCCAGGGGTCGTGTTCGTGCGCTTCACCCCGATCCAGCAGGCTGGCGACAATATCCCCGTCTGGGTCAAGTACACAGATGCTCGGCACTTGGCCTTCTGGCAAGCCCATTTGACGCCGCGCTTCGCGCAACAGATTTTCCGGGACAAACTGCGACGGCCGGTCGTAGGCTTTGTGTTGGAGAACAGGAGGAGATGAGCGGGTGTCGGCCATGTTCGCTGGAGAACGTCAGACCGCGCCTTACAAGCGCTGCAACGCGAAGACGGCGGTGGTGGCGCGTAGGTTTTTATAGCGCAGACTCTGCAAACGCCGGCTGCGGGATAAATAGATCTCTTCCAGGATGCCGAAGTCCAAATGGTGACAAAAGTCGCAAAAGTCAGCCACGGTAAACGCCTGCCAGCGTGGCGCTTCGTGCCAGCGTTCGGCCAGATCAACGACCTGTGGAATGCGACCGGCAACAAGCATTTCGAGCCGACAGCGCCAAAAGCCCCAGTTCGGAAAGCTGACGATCGCACGGCTGCCAACCCGGAGCATCTCGCTCAGGATCATGGCCGGATCGTTCAAAAAGGGCAACGTCTGGCTCAAAATCACCGAGTCAAAACTCGCATCCGGGTAATCGGCCAAACCCTCTTCCAGATTTCCCTGGCGTACACTCAGCCCGCGCCGGACACAGGCCAGCATGCCCTCTTCGCTGCGTTCTACGCCCCGTCCCGTCACCTGCTTGCTATGCACCAGATATTCGAGCAGAGCCCCGTCACCACAGCCCAGGTCCAACACTCGCGATCCGGCTGGGACCATATCGGCAATGGCAAGCAGGTCTGACCGCAGCAGAACCGGACTCCCGCTCGATAGGGCCGGACGCGGAGGCGCAGACGGTTCAACCTCACCACTCATGCCGCGGCCTCGGTCTTTGTCGGCTCCTTTGGTGGGACGGTTGGCGGGAAACCGGACGGAAGGGCTAGCTGCTCCGACTGGACCAAACGCTCCAGAAAGCCGCTGAGCAGCTTGGTCATAGTTTCGACCTCCAGCAGAAACGCATCGTGCCCCCATGAGCTTTGGACGTCCAAATAGGTCACGTCTGCACCGGCCGCGGTGAGCGCGCTGACCAGCTCTTTACTGTGATAGCTCGGGTAGAGCCAGTCGCTGGTAAAGCTCAGCACCAGGTAGCGCAGGTCGGCCGAGTTGGCAAAGGCGGCCGCCACCGAACCGGTCTCTGCGCTCAGATCAAAATAGTCCATCGCCTTGGTCACATACAGATAGCTGTTGGCGTCAAACCGGCGTGTAAAATTATGGCCTTTATATTTGAGGTAGCTCTCGACCTGAAACTCGGAACGGAACTCATAGCCGTACCGCACCTGATCCTGGAGCCGCCGCCCGAACTTCTGCTGCATGGACTCTTCGCTCAGATAGGTAATATGGCCAACCATGCGGGCGACCGCCAGGCCGGCATCGGGTTTGAGGCCAGCGGCGTAATAGTCCCCATTATTCCAGGCCGGATCGGCATAAATCGCCTGCCGCCCCACCTCGCTCAGGGCAATCAGCATGGGGCTGTGATGGGCGGTGGTCGCAATGGGAATGGCGGCTTTCAACCGGTGTGGATAATGCGCTGCCCACTCAAGCGCCTGCATCCCGCCCATGGAGCCGCCGGCCACACACAGCAGGCTGTCTATGCCCAGATGATCGATCAGCCGGACCTGGGCGCGCACCATGTCCCCAATGGTCACGACCGGAAAGTGCATGCCGTACGGTTTACCGGTCGCCGGGTCGGGGTCTGACGGTCCGGTCGAGCCGTAGCAGCCGCCCAGGACATTGCTGCAAATGATAAAGAATTTATTCGTGTCAAAGGCTTTGCCCGGTCCGATACAGTCGTCCCACCAGCCGGCTTTGGCTTCATCCGGCTGATGGTAGCCGGCCGCATGCGCGCTGCCACTCAGGGCGTGCGTAATCAGGATGGCGTTGGTCCGGTCGGCATTGAGTTGGCCGTAGGTTTCATACACCACGGTCACCGGACCAAGGGTCGCCCCACTATCCAACTGAAAGGGCTCGTCCTCAGCAAAGGTCAACTGCTGCGGCTGAACGAGCCCGACTGAGCCATTCGTACTCATGCCCTATCCCGTCACTCCTCAGAACCGACCCTGGCCTACTTGGCGGCGTGCAAGGCTTGATCCAGGTCCCAGATAATGTCGTCAATATCTTCCAAGCCAACACTCAGCCGGACAAAATCGACTGTTGCACCAGCACTGATCAACTCGTCTTCATTGAGCTGACTGTGGGTCGTACTGGCCGGGTGAATCGCCAGACTCTTGGCATCTCCGACATTGGCGACATGGCTGTGCAGCTTGAGGCTGTTAATGAATTTCTCACCCGCGGCCCGGCCACCCTTGATCTGAAAGCCCATGATCGAGCCGGGTCCGAGCGGCAAATACTTCTTGGCCTTTTCATGGTCCGGGCTATTGGCCAGTCCGGGGAAAGCGACCGCGTTCACGCCAGCATGACCCTCCAGAAACTCGGCGACCTGCTGGGCGTTTGCGATGTGGCGTTCCATACGCAGGCTCAGCGTCTCGATCCCGAGCAAGGTCGTAAAACTGTCAAACGGGGCCTGGCAGCCGCCCACGTCGCGCAGGATCTGCACCCGCGATTTGAGTATCATGGCCGGCGCTCCAAGGTCGGCGTATACCAGGCCGTGGTATGACGGGTCCGGCTCGGTAAAATTCGGAAAGCGTCCGCTGGTCCAATCGAAATTACCGCCATCGACGATCATGCCGCCGATGGCCGTCCCGTGGCCGCTCAGAAACTTGGTCGTGCTATGCGTCACAATATGTGCGCCCCACTCAAACGGCCGGCACAGATACGGCGTAGCAAACGTATTGTCGATCATCACCGGGATATGATGCGCCTCGGAAATGGCTGACACTTCCTCAAAGGGGAAAATCGTAATGTCCGGGTTGCCCAAGGTCTCGCCGTAGATAATTTTGGTATTGGGCTGGATGGCCTTTTCAAATTCTTCCGGCTTGGTCGGGTCTACAAAGGTCGAGCTAATACCCATGCGCGGGAAGGTATGCGCAAACTGGTTAAACGTGCCGCCATACAGCCGACTGCTGGTCACAATATGGTCGCCCTGGCCGCACAGCGCCATGATGGCCATCATCTGCGCTGCGTGACCGCTGCTGGCCGCCAGCGCTCCTACCCCGCCCTCTAGGGCGGCGACCCGCTGCTCCAGCACATCATTGGTCGGGTTCATGATGCGCGTGTAGATATTGCCGGGCTCGCTCAGCGCGAACAGATTGGCCGCGTGCTCGGTATTCTTAAACTGGTAACTCGTAGTGTGGTAAATCGGAACGGCTCGGCTGCCCGTCGTTGGGTCGGGGCTTTGTCCTGCGTGCAACTGACGCGTATTAAAACCGTATTTGCGTTCGTTGGTATCGTCTGCGCCCATGCGATTCTCCTCTTCCTTTCGTGGCTCCCACCGTCTTAGCCGATTCCAGCGCATAGGGCTATAACACGACCCTGTCTTCTCCCAGGAGGAGCTTCTCATTCTGCTCGGTCGAGCGTTGTTGTCTCGGTCAGCGTGGCTGGCTATGATACCCGCACTTTACAGAGCATGACCGCAAAGGAGGACACATTATGGCAGGACAATTCTGCGTCTCACTGACCCACGCAAAGGATAATACCGACAAGGCAACTGTTGCCTTTGTGATTGCCAACGCCGCGCTGGGCTCGGATCAGGAAACCCTGGTCTTCTTGAGCACCGAGGGCGTGCGTCTGGCCGTCAACGGCTATGCCGACGATATGCATGAGGACGGCTTTGCCCCGCTCAAGGAACTGATGACCAATTTTGCCGAAGCCGACGGCACGATTTATGTGTGCTCGCCCTGCTTTAAGAAACGCGGCCTGGATGAGAACAATCTTGTTCCGGGGGCCAGGATTGTTGGCGGGGCCAAGCTGGTCGAATTCCTGGCCGGTGGGACGCCGAGCGTGTCGTATTAGGGAATACCCTCACCCTGGCCCTCTCCCAAAGGGAGAGGGGACGGAGCACGGGAATAGGAAAGCATGGATTCCGATACTCAGACACATCCGTACCAGCCGACGGACAGTTTCGACGGTGGGGACCTCGACTGTGGCAATGGCCTGTTGTTGCTGATCCGCAAGCATATTGATCCCCTCACCCCAGGCCAACTGCTCGAAATCCTGTCCACCGAAACCTCAGTGGTCGAAGATCTGCCGGCCTGGTGCCGTCTGACCGGAAACGATTTGGTCTCCCACATCAGCCGGGGCAAACAGAACAGCTTCCTGGTTTCAAAAGGCCCGGCTGCGGACCTCCGTGCTGCGGAACCCGAACCAACGACTCCTCCAAAAAAGAAAAAAAAGAAGGCGAAACCCCATTCAGCGCGCGAAAAGGAATACGCCCCGATTACCCAGCCCATCGCCGAGGTCGTGATTCCCGACCGTCTTCCATCGCCGGCCCCGGCTCCGAGCATTGCGCCCCTGGCGGTTACGGGCGTCGGCAGTTGGCCACGGCCGCCCTGGCTGTTACGCGCCCTCAACGATCATCTCGAAGGCCGCATGTCGGCCGAAGAGTTTGGCCAGACCGCGGATGACGCCGTGCGACTGACGGTGGCCGCCCAGCAGCGTGCCGGCGTCGATATGCTCACCGACGGCGAGCAGCGCCGGGATAACTACGCCAGCTTCGTCGGCGGGCTGCTCGACAACTGCCAGTTGATTCCGATTACCGACTTGCTGCCGTATGTCGATGATCCTGAAGAGTTCGAGCGTGAGCTGCGCGCCCTGGACGTTCCGGCCGGCAAGGTGCGCCATCCGGCCGTTTTCGGACCGCTGGGCCGAAGCCGCTCGCTGACCGTTCACGAAGCAACTTTTCTTGCCAGTCTGACCGACCGCCCACTCAAGGTCGCCCTGCCCGGCCCCTATCTGCTGACCCGTACGATGTGGATGGAATGCATCTCCGACCGAGCCTATGACACGCGGGAAGAACTCGCCACGGATATCGTTCGTGTCTTGCGCGAGGAACTCCACTCCTTGCTCGCCGCGGGTGTCTCCATGGTTCAGTTGGACGAGCCGGTCCTGACCGAGGTTGTCTTCAGCGGCAGCTCAAACAATCGCACGTTTATGTGTGGCGCGCTGGGAGAGAAACGTGAGGCGGCGGAGGAATTGGCCCTGGCCGAATCGCTCATTAACCAGGTGGTCGCCGACCTGCCCTACGAGCGCCTGGCGCTGCACATCTGTCGCGGCAACTGGACACCGGATGAAAGCGTGGCCCTGGCCGGCGACTATGAGCCCCTCCTGCCTCTCTTGAAAAACGTCAAGGTTGGCACGCTCCTGCTTGAACTCTGCACGCCTCGGGCTGGAGATGAGGCGGTGCTGCGCGGCCTGCCGGACGACCGGCGCGTCGGTATCGGGGTGGTGAATCAGAAGACGCACAGCCTTGAGACAGTAGACCAGATTGTCGCAAAAGCAGAGAAAGCCATTCGTCTTTTTGGGGCCGAGCGGCTCCTGCTGACGCCCGACTGCGGCTTTGCCACGTTTGCCGATAATCCCATCGCGTCAGCCACGCTTGCCGAACAAAAGCTGACAGCCATCACACAGGCCGCGACCATTCTTCGCGACCGGTACGGCCTATAGATCATTATTACCGGTCCGCTCCGCCCGGAAGAACACCGGACAGTCCTACACATACCAGCTTGAGCCATCCCGTAATCCCGGCTCCTTGCCCGTCCGGATTGATGGACGACGATATTTTTACAACCCAATTGCAAATACACTAAACCCTTGATATTAGACTCTCGTTCATCAAGAGAGAAAAGCTTCCTTATGAGAAAAGGACAGGAAAACCATGCACTATAGGAGAATATCCCTACGAGGCTTCACTATCTGGAGTATCGCTTTCCTCTTACTGTTCGTCTGGGCGCTCCCGGCTCTTGCCCAAAACGATGGACAGCTCATCGTCGCTGACCCGGCAGCGGAGAAGCTCTACGTCTATGAACTCCCATCACTCACCTTACAGGCGGAGTTCGATAACGTGCGGATGGCTCCACAGGCGGGCTTTCTTCCCCTCAAAGGAGAACGGCTCATTTTTATCAATGAAGAGGCCGCCCCGCCCGACGAGCACGAGGGTGAGGACGAGGGTGAGGACGAGCACGGTCATCAGGACGAGCACGGTCACACTGACACCCACAGCGAAGCCGGTCCGAGCGGTGAGATGATCATGCTCAAGATGAATCTCAGAGGGGAACCGGCCATCATTGGCCGCGCAGTCGTAAACTGGGCAGGCGGAGTCGGCCAAATAACTGTGCATCCGAAAATGGAATTTGCCGCGGTTGCTTCCGGTACAGTACACACTGAGGACAGCGACCACGAGGACCACGGAGACCATGACGAGAGTGCGTATGACGACCATGGCATGGACGAGCATGGCCATGAGGATGGGCACGACGAGGACGACCACGAGGGCCATGACGAGGATGAGCATGAAGGCGAGCATGAGGACGACCATGACGAAGGAGAAGGCGAGGATGAGCATGGCCATGAGGACGACCACGGCACAGGTGGGGGGTCTGTCTCCGTGGTCGATTTACGCTGGTGGACTTCTTCATCTTATAGCACCATTGCAACGAACCCTATTGAGAGTGAAGTGCTCGGTATAGCCATCGCCCGAAGCCCCGACATTCTTTTACAACGCCTCGGAAGCGAGTTGGCTTTTGCGGAAAGCGCACCGGGTCATGATGAAGCGGGCGACCACGACCACGAGGGCGAAGAAGACCACGAGGGCGAAGAAGACCACGAGGGCGAAGAAGACCACGAGGGCGAAGAAGACCACGAGGGCGAAGAAGACCACGAGGGCGAAGAAGACCACGAGGGCGAAGAAGACCACGAGGGCGAAGAAGACCACGAGGGTGAGGACGAACACGACGAGCATGAAGGCGAGCATGAGGACGAACATGAAGGCGAACACGAGGACGAACACGAAGAGGAACATCATGAAGAAGGCATTCATGAAGCCTTTCGTCTCAGTCGCCTCATCAGTAACGAAGAGGCATTCCTCAGCGATGTTGAATTAGGTTCCCGGCCTCAGGGTGATGTAATCAGCCACAAGCTGAAAGTATATTGCTCAGCGACGGACATGGGCATTGAGTGCTCAGACATCGAGGGCGGAGATCTGACGCCTGGTATTACCCTGCCCTATGACACTGCTGAGCGCAGTGGAGGGCGCGCGTTCTATGTGCGCCTTGCCGATGACCAACGGACGGTTTTTTCCTTTATTCGAGATGATTCTGCGGATCCGACCGATTGGACCAAATGGTCAAACGATGCGTATATCGGCAACCTCGAAACTGGAGCGGTCACCCGAGTCGCCCTCGGTCCGGGACTGCTGCACCGCTTTGCCCTCTCCAGAACCGTGGCGCTCTACATTCTGCAAGGCCCGCAGGGCGATCGCGCATTCCTGCTTGATGCCGACCCCCAGTCTCCGACATTCACGCAGATCATGACCACGATTGCGCTTCCGGCCTTACAGGAGCCGCTTGATCCAGACCTGCCGCCATTTGCGGAGGGACAGCAGTTGCGACTCCCGGCACTGACTCCAGACGGGCAGTGGGGATTTGTCACGCACGGTGGAGACGGCCTGATCTCGGTCCTCAACACGGCTCAGGCAGAAGTCGTCCAGGAGCTTGAGGTTCCCACACCGCTGGGCGGTGGCGGCTATCTTACTGCCGTCCAGAAGAAGATGAAGCTGTCAGACACGATTGGACGCTAGGGTTGCGGGTGACCGCTGAGCGCGGGCCGGGGCTACCGTCCGAGTCTAGGCGGCGCAACGGTCGCACAGGCCGGTGATCTGTACCTCAAAATGGTGATTTCTGATTGCACGAGGCGTACGGTCTGGTGCGGATACCTCGATGCTCGTATCGGGCAGGCACTCGACCTCTCCACAGTCAATACAGGTAAAATGAGGATGTTGTTCGGCCTGGTCGTGCGCATTGTCGCGGAGTTCAAAACGCCAGACGTGATCGCCATGATCCGTTCGCGACAAGAGACCCACGTCAGTGAGGTCAATGAGATTCCGATAGAGTGTCGCCCGGTCCAATCCCGCCGGCTCCAGGGCTTCGGCGATCTCCGCATGGCTCATAGGAGTAATTGCCTGCTGAAGCCGCTGCAGCACAGCAACACGGGGACCTGTGCTCCGCAGCCCGGTGGATCGAACCAGGGCGCGGAGTTCTGCGATTGATCGAACGATCCTTTCCTTTTTCATAGTGCCGCCTATCTTACCGATTTCTGTGACCTCCGGCAAGAAAAAAGTGTCTCAGGCCCATTCCTTCCAACAGACAACGGAAGGGTAAGCGCACCTTTCTCCACGCCTCTCCTTTTATACGAAGTATTCACTATAATAATCTTTTTACAATATAGTTGCAAATACATCAAACACTTGATATTGAATACCCACGATGGGCCGTATTTTGTTCTCAAAGAGTTCGACGTCTCTCAATCCCTCTCCGGGTAGAGAGGAGGCGGTATGACCGCGCGCCCTCCCTACCCGGCCCCCGGGCAGGGTTTCCCTCCTGTTACCTTGTCCGGGGTGCCTTTTTGTCTCACTCGGCTGGTTCCTGCGTTATGCTGTCTGTAAAAACACTATTCGAGCATGCTCCCAGCATCCCCATCTACGTCATTTCCGGCTTCCTGGGGAGTGGCAAGACGACCTTCCTGCAGGGTCTCTTAGCCTATGCCGCGTCACAGGGTCTCCAACCTGCCATCTTGATTAACGATTATGGAGACGTGAGCACCGATGGTGAACGCCTCCGGGGGCAAGGCTATCCGACCAAAACGTTTGCCGATGGCTGTATTTGCTGTACCCTACGGCCGGATCTGAACTCCGCCCTCACGGATCTTATCTCCCAGCAGCCCGATGTCATATTTATCGAAGCAACCGGGCTGGCCGACCCCGTCCGCCTGTTGGATCAACTCACCCATATAGAGATGCTGTCACAAGCGTTTGTTGCCGCGATGATTGCCGTCATCGACGCGCGAGGCTCATCCCAACAGATGGCAGGCTATGGTCTGCGTTCGTTTGCTGAGACGGCAGACTTCGTTTTGATTAACAAATGTGACCTCGCCCATTGGATGCAACTCGCAAGAGCGGTTCAAGGCGTCCAACGCAAAAACTCTCGGGCCAAAATTCTCCTGACCACCTACGCCGATGTGGATTTTTCCGAGGTACTGAGTCAGCAGGGGACTCGGTCGGCCCCTGCCACTGCTCGCGCACCCCAGCATGACCATTTCCACACGCTAACCTATCGCGCGCCGTGCTCCTTTGTCCCGGAGCCCTTTGCCGAAGTGATGCAAGCATTGCCCGACGAAGTCTGGCGGGCGAAGGGCTTCGTTCGCTTTCACGACTCCTCGAAACAATGGGAGTTACAGTTCACTGGAAAAGAGTTTTTTATCGGACAGGTGTCCCTGACCCCACAACCTCAGGATCATCTGGTGTTTATTGGCGCGGCGTTTGACCGTTCGGCGCTTCTTGCTGCGCTCGACTCGTGTCTCGTCCCGCACTAGAACCATGGCGGTCCGGGTCGGCTTGACAATCCATGGTCGTTCTTTAATGATGTTTCTATTACAACTATTATGCAACAAGGAACCCCCATGCGTACAACACTCGTGATCGCTCTCATCTCGGCCACCTCCATCCTTTTGTCCCCGCCGGGCGCCAACGCCCAGGCCGGCGACCCGGCCGAGGTCCGAGCCCTCCGCAGCCAGGTTGACCGTCTTCAGCAAACGGTCGAGCAACTCCAGCACACCATCTTGCAGATGCAGAAGGACTCGACCTCGCGAGATCAGGCACTCAAGCAAAAAGTCGAGGCACAAGAGGCACAAGTCCAGGCCATACAGCGACAACAAGTTGACCGTATGGCCGCCCAGGTCGACTCCCCATTAGACCAGGCGCTTAACGAACTCGGCGTCCCGGATTTTGAGCCGGAGCCGGACCGACGGGCGCTGTGGTCACAGCCGCTGGGCGGAAACACGCAGTTGCGCCTGATTGACATTTCGGCCGATGTGCTGTTCTTCGCCGGCGGCTCCAGCGAGCGGGACGCGGCAATTTCGACGCTCCAGGGCGGTGGCCACGACCCGAAACAACGAGGCTTCACCCTGGGTCAGGCCGAATTTTCCCTGTCCGGCGCGGTTGACCCCTACTTTACCGGCGAGGCGCATATCCTCACCTCGGTCAACCCAAGCACCGGCGAGACCGCGCTTGAGCTTGAAGAGGCATTTCTCACCTCGTCGGCCCTGCCCTACGGTCTTCAGCTTGAGGTCGGCCATTCCCTGACCGAGTTCGGACTGATCAACCCGCAACACCCCCACTTCTGGGACTGGATCGACCAGCCGGTGGTCAACTCCCGCATGTTCGGCGGAGACGGCATGCGACAAGCCGGTTTTCGGGCCTCGTGGCTTCCCCCCACGCCGTGGTTCTCCGAGTTCCACTTCGGCATGCAGAACGCGGGCGGTGTGACCATGGCCAGCTTCCTGGGCGGAGAACTGGCCCATGCCCACGGTGGCGGTAACGGTCACGCCGGTGAAGACGAACACGCCGGTGAAGACGAACACGGCCACGCTGAAGACGAGCACGCTGAGGAGCCGACCGGCGGCATCCAGGGTGACGGCATCGCCGGCCGGCCGATTATCGCTCAGGACGTACGCGGCTTCGGAGATTTCCTCTATCTGACCCGTTTGGAAAACTCGTTCAACTTTACCGACGACGTGACCGCGGTGTTTGGCTTGTCCGGTCTGTACGGACCGAACTCGACCGGGCGGGATGCCGATACTTGGCTGTACGGGCTGGACATGAAGTGGCGCTGGCAGCCGGCCGGCAATTTCGGTTATCCGTTCCTGACCTGGCAGACCGAGATCATGAAGCGCGACTACCACGTGGCCCGCTACACCCAGGAAACCGAGACCGGCGACTTCGCCAGCCTGCCGGGCCGCACCCTCAAGGACTGGGGCCTATACACCCAGCTTTTATACGGATTTCAGACCAGATGGGCTGCCGGCCTGCGCTATGAGTATGCCGGCGGGAGTGGGCAGAGCATCGGCGGACGCAAGAACGATCCGTTCCGTGATGACCGCCACCGCCTCTCTCCGTTGCTGGTCTGGCGGCCGTCCGAGTTCTCGCGCATCCGGCTCCAGTACAACTACGATATGGCCAGCCACCTCAAGGACGACGCGCATACCATCTGGCTCGGCTTCGAGTGGATGTATGGGGCACACGCCGCGCACAACTTCTAAGCGAACAGCAGGAGAATAGGCCCATGTTGATGATCCGTTTTCTTATCTCTGTAATAACACTCGTGAGTCTGGTTAGCGGCTTGTGGTTGACCCCGTTCGCCCAGGCACAGCCGCTCAAAGTCTGTGCCACGGTGCCCGACCTCGGCAGCCTGGTCCAGGAGATTGGTGGCGAGCAGACGACACTGACGGTCTTTGCCAAAGGGACGGAAAACCCCCACTTCGTGGTGCCCAAGCCGAGCTTTATCAAGGCCCTGAGTACTTGCGATGCGTATATCCAGATCGGTCTGGACCTGGAAATTGGCTGGGCACCGCCCCTGCTGCAAAATGCCCGGAACGGCGCTATTCTCCCTGGCGGCCAAGGCTATATCGATGCGTCCACGGCCATCGCTCCGCTTGAGGTTTCCAGCGTGCCGGTCGACCGCTCCATGGGAGATATCCATCCATTCGGTAACCCCCACTATCTGCTCGACCCCACGAACGGCCTGCGTGTCGCACGGCTGCTGCGGGACCGGCTGAGCGCTCTCCGGCCGACCAATGCCCCGTATTTCGCCGAGCGCTATGCCGACTTCCGGCGACGTTTGGGCGTGGCTCTGGTCGGCGAAGCTCTGGCGGACGCCTACGACTTTGAGAAGCTGGTAGTGTTGGCCCGGCACGGACGGCTGGAAACCTTTCTCAAGAGTCAGGGACAGGAGGCTCTGCTGGGCGGCTGGTTCGGCAGCCTGCGGCCCTATGCCGGCAGCAAGCTCGTCGGCGACCATAACGCCTGGGTGTACTTTGCCGAACTCTTCAGGTTCGACATCGTCGCCTATCTCGAACCCCTGCCGGGCCTGCTCCCAACCACGAAACATATGGGCGTGGTGATCGAGTTGATGAAGACGAACAGGGTGAAAGCCTTTCTGCAAGCGGCCTATTACGATCCCCGCTATGCCCAATTCGTCTCTGAGAGCTCTGGCGCGACCATCGTCCCTATGGCCGAACAAGCCGACTCTCGCCCTGGCACGGCACACTACCTCGATATGGTGGATTACAACGTGGAGCAACTCGCAGCAGCGTTAGCGGGAACGACCAAGTAGAGCATCGGGTCGAGACGCATGCTTTCCCATTCGGCCCTCTCCCTTTCCCCTAAGCCAAGCGCGGCCGCTCTGTGGGTGGACCAATTCGGGGCGGGGCTGTCGCTGGCCTGCGCTGCTCATTGCATGGCGACTCCCCTGCTCCTGTCTCTGCTACCGTTCGTAGGGCTCGGCTTTCTTGCTGACGAATCGGTGGAAACCCTGCTTCTGGGTACCTCACTCGTACTGGCCGTGGGGAGCCTGTGCTGGGGATTTGGCATTCACCACCAACGCCGTACTCTGCTGCTGCTCGGGGCAGCGTTCCTGCTCATCGTCGGTGGGCGCCTTTCTCCCGAAGAGACGGCCGAGGTCGTGTGTGTTGTCCTCGGAGCCGGGCTGCTGGCGGGCGGGCATCTGCTGAACCGGCATCTGTGTAAGACCTGCTTGCAGTGTCAGGCTGCCGACTAGTACAGTACGGCCTCATGGACAGCGATATTGTTCTGCAAACGACCAACCTGTCGGTTGGCTACGGCAACTTTGTCGTGCTCGGGCGCGTCAATCTGACGATCCGGGCCGGCGAATTGTGGTTCGTGCTGGGCCGGAACGGCAGCGGCAAGACCACTCTGCTTCAGACCTTGCTCGGATTGCTCAAGCCGCAGACGGGCCGCCTCTACCGGCAGGTAGCTAACGGAGTCGGATTCGTGCCGCAGCGTTGCGATATCAATCCCACGCTGCCGATTACGATCCGTGAGTTCGTCGGTCTGGGTCTTGTTGGCACCGACCTGAACCGGACCACACGACGGGAGTATCTGGACCGGGCACTGGGCACATTTGATCTGGCCCAACTGAAGCATAAGAACTACTGGACGCTGTCGGGTGGCCAGCGCCAGCGCGCGCTGGTTGCCCGAGCGATGGTGAGACGCCCCGCCCTGTTGATTCTGGACGAGCCGACGAACAACCTTGACCTGGCTGCGGAAGGCGACTTCCTGCAAACCTTGGCCGATATTCACAAGCGGGAGAACAACACCTGTCTGTTCGTCACCCATAATCTTGGCATTGCCGAACGCTACGCCACCCATATCGGCCTGGTCGCGCAGGGGACCGTTATTGCCGGTCCCAAAGCCCAGGTGCTGAACGAGTCCAACCTGGATCGTGTCTATGGCCGCGGCCAGCGTATTCATCTGCACGTCGCGCCAGAGGGTTCGTCCGACCTGCATTCCTAGGCTTCGCAATGATCGACAGTTTCGTGAGTTCGTGGGCGCTCTTCCAGAACGCCTATCTGTCCGGCTGGCTGATTGGCATTCTGCTCTCGCTGATCGGGGTGCTGGTAGTCGCCCGTGATCAGATCTTTATCGGCGCGGCGGTTTCACAGGCGTCGTTGTTGGGCATCGCCCTAGGCATCTGGTCGGGCGGTCTGCTCGGCACAGATTCCTGGTGGAATTCCGATTTGGTCCACTCCCTCATGGGCGGGCTGTTTGCCGTGCTGGCCGCCTTTCTCACAACCGGCGGCGGACGGCGGGCCGGTCAGGAAACGCACGAGGCCATCACCGGCTGGGTCTTTTTGTTCTCGGTGAGCGCCTCCATTCTGCTGCTGGCCCACAGCCCGCACGGCATGGAGGAAGTCAACCGCCTGTTGTCCAGCACGATCATTGGGGCACGGGCCGAAGATGTCTGGATTTTTGCCGGTATGGCGCTGCTGACCGGCACGGCCCTGGTTGTGTATTATCGATCCATCCTGCTGGTCACTCTTGATCCGGTCATGGCCCGCGCGGCCGGCCTGAGAACCGGGCTCTGGGATGGTCTGCTCTCGACCTGGCTCGGTCTGGCCGTCGGGTTTTCCATCCGTGTTTCCGGCGTCGTGTTTGCTTTTGCGAGTCTGGTGCTTCCCGCCCTGATTGCCAAGAGCCTGGGCCGAACGGCCGGCAGCCTGTTCATCCTGGCTCCGCTGATCTCTCTCGGTACGAGCGTCTTTGCCTTTGTTGTGGCGAATGCGTACGATTATCCCCCCGGTCAGATGGCCGCGGCCTGCCTCTCTCTGCTGTTGGCCGCGGCCTGGCTCTTTCGCGCAATGCGGCCGCGTTAGATACCCTTCCTTTTCGTCGAGTTTTTCTTTCTTCTCCGTCCATGAAAAGATATGGGGACAGAGGTAGAGGGAGGGCGACGGATGGAGAAAGCACAGGGCTCCCCGTACTGGCTGCGGGTCGGGATCACCTTGGTTGTCACCACCATGCTCTATAACGTGGTGGAGGCCGTTATTGCGCTGTGGGCCGGCGTTGAAGCGGCGAGTATTGCCCTGATTGAATTTGGCTCCAACAGCGTCATTGAACTCGTGGCCGCCAGCGTCCTCATCTGGCGGCTGCGCCTTGAGGCGCGCGGGGCGGATTCTGAGCGGGTCGCCCGCGCCGACCTTGTGGTCCATCGCTTTGTGGGCCTGTCTTTTATGGCTCTCGCCCTGTATGTCCTGATCCAGTCCGTTTGGATGCTGTGGCATCAAGAGGTGCCGCGCGCGAGTACTATTGGCATGCTGCTGGCCACAGCCTCACTCATCATCATGCCGCTGGTCTCGTTCGGGAAGTTGCGGGCGGCCACAGAGGTCGGCAGCCGAGCGCTACGGGCTGAGGCCAAAGAGACGCTGGCCTGCTCCTATCTTTCGTTTACCCTCCTGCTTGGACTTGGGGCAAACGCGGCGCTTAGTTGGTGGTGGGCGGACCCAGTCGCCGCTCTCCTCATGATTCCCTGGCTGGTGAAAGAAGGGCTGGAGGGCCTGTCGGGCAAGGAGCATGACGCCGAGTCACGAGTCGCCCCGGCGTCCGTCAGTTCTTCATGACATATACTCACACGGGTGAGCTGCTTCAGCTTTGCAACAGGACAACCACTACATTTAGCTTGTATTGGCAACTCTAAGGGGATAGTACCGCGTGCTCCAAATTGGTAAGCTGACCCATCCCGGTCAGAGTATTCTCCAGGCACGATTTTTTGTGGAACGCGACCATGACAGCATTCTGGGTAGCTGGCGCAACTTTTGTTCTGACCCTTGGTGGCGGGCTGCTCGTTTTACGCCTCCAGGTCTACCAGGGTGTAGTTTTTGCTTTTTGCGCGGGTGCGCTGATTGCCGGGGCATTGATGGAGGTGATTCCGGAGTCGCTGGAATTGCTCTCAACTACCGGCTCAACCCTCCACCATCATCATATCTTATTGTCCTGCGCCTTAGGATTTCTGTGTTTCTATCTCGTTGAGCATCTCACCCATCAGCGAGAGACACCCGCCGAACAAGCCGCCCATCATGCCCACGCTCCGCACGCCGGCATCTGGGGCGCAACCGGCATTCTGGTGCATAGTCTTTTTGACGGGTTTGCCATAGGCCAGGGCTTTCACGCTGGCGAGCATGTGGGCTGGGCGATTGCCCTGGGTATTACGCTGCACAAGATAGCGGACGGCGCGAGTATTGCCGGTGTCATGCTCGGTACGCAGCAGACCATTCGGGCCACTAGAATCATGCTCTTTCTCACCGCCTTGGCCCCACTTGTCGGCGTCTATGCCCAGTCGTTCGTGACTTTTCAAACATCACTACTCGCCCTGTTGCTGGCGTGGTTTGGCGGGGTTTTTCTCTATTTGGGAGCCGGGAGCCTCCTCCCCGCGGCGCATGACGCCAGCCATTCACGCCAACTCCCAGTGGCAACCCTTGCCGGCGTGCTGTTTGTCTATGGGGCACAGCTCTTGACGCATCATTGAGGAGAGTCAGGCCGCGTCGCTATGACTCCGGCCTTTTCCAATTCCTGAATCTCAGCCTGCGTCCAGCCAATCTCGGCTAGCACCTCGGCGGTATGCTCACCGTACAGCGGAGAACGACGAGCCAGCTGTGCCGGTGTCTCGGACAGTTTGGCTGCCGGACCCAACACCTGCACGGTCCCCCCAACCGGATGTTCCATCTCCTGCACCATACCACGCGCCTGAATATGCGGATCGGCAAACACCTCGGCATAATTTGAGATTGGTCCGCACGGTACGCCTATTTCCTCAAGCACGGCGAGCCAGTGCGAGCGCGGCTGCTGCGTCGTGACGGCTTCTATTTCTCGTGTGAGCTGATGGCGGTTCTGGACGCGGAGACCGTCTTCTGCATATTCGGGCCGGTCTACCAGTTCGGGGCGCCCGATGGCGTGGGCAAACTTCTCCCATGTTCGCGTATTGGCCGCACCCAAATTGATATAGCCGTCTGCGCAGCGGATCGCTTGATACGGAGCCGACATCCGATGGGCCGAGCCCATCGGCTCGGGGATGCCCCCAGTCGAGAAATACTGGGTCGATTCCCAGACAGACAGGGCAACGCCGGCTTCCAGCAGCGACGTATCTATATATTGGCCCTCGCCGGTTTTGAGACGATGAATATACGCGGCAAGAATGGCTTGTTCGGCAAAGAGACCGGCTCCAAGGTCGGTCACGGGAATCCCGCATTTGACTGGTGGCCTGCCGTCCTCGCCCGTCACGGACATGATACCTGACATGCCCTGGGCCACGAGATCAAAGCCGCCTTTGTGCGCATACGGGCCGGTTGAGCCAAAGCCGGATACCGAGGCATAAATGAGGCCGGGCTGCTCCTGCCTCAGACTGTCATAGTCCAAGCCGAATCCGGCCATCACACCCGGACGATAATTCTCCACAACAACGTCAGCCTGTCGCACAAGTGTCCGGGTAATATCCTGGGCACGACGGTCTTTGAGATTGAGCACAATACCGCGCTTGTTCCGGTTGACCGCCCAATAGCCGGTGCTTTCCATTCCCTGTCGTTGCCCCATGCGCCGGGTGGTATCTCCACCCGGCGGCTCGACCTTAATGACATCGGCCCCCAAGTCCCCAAGAAGCATGGCGCAAAACGGCCCGGCCATGACCTGGGTAAATTCAAGGACACCGACTCCCGCGAGTGCTTGTTTCATATCTTCCCCTCATCTCTCATGTTCTCATACCAAGGATGGACGGAGCAAAACAAGCGAAGGCCGGAGCGGAGGATCGCTCATTTGGGAACGATATGAACCGGAGAAAATAGGGAGAAAATAGGGCTGGAAAAAGAGTGGACCGACCGGGAGCTATCCTTGCGAGCGGCGATGCTCGTGGTGACGCCTTGCGTCGGTCCCCCCGAAGCCGAAGCGAACAACCCCTTTGTCAATCCGAATAGTAAAGCAACAGGTCGGATTCGTACACGCCCAGACTTTGAAGTCGAGATCTGATCCTCGCGGACCGTAATCAGATAAAGGAACAAGCACTCCTTTTGGGCACTTTCGACATCGAGGGAGATCCACGCCAACTACCTCCGGGGGCAACTAATTAAACCTACACCTTATAGTATGCCAGAGAAAGGGTTTGAGAGACAAGAGTTTTTTTACAAACGTGCTACCCGTCGAGAAGGGTGACCCTTCTCCCCGTGTGTCCGGCTTAGGGCTTTTGGCCGTACCATAAAGGTGGTATGACACTCTTTACAAAAAGGTGGCTAATAATGGATGTTTTCCCCAACCCCTAATCCCTAGTCCCCGTATTTGTCAGCATAAGGTGGATGACAATGGATGTTTTCAAGCAGGTCGCCGACCAGATTGCCTTTGCGTCCGAGAAGATGAAAAAAGTCAATCTGTTTACAACCGATCGCATGTTCTGCGATGTGTACTGCTTTGAACCTGGACAGGCACAGACACCCCACACGCATACCGGCTCCGACAAAATCTATTACGTGCTCGACGGTCGGGCCACGGTCCGGATTGGACAGGAAACCAGGGAGCTCGGAGCGGGCGACATTGCCCTGGCTCCGTCCGGGGCCGAGCACGGCGTCAGCAATACAAGCGCCGGCCAACTGACTGTCCTGGTTTTCATGGCCCCAAAACCATCATAGGGAAGGCATATGGAAGAACGCGACGCCGTCACTGCGGCAAACCAGGCATTTTACCGCGCCTTTGAAACGCTGAACATCACAGAGATGGAAAAGGTCTGGCTGCAAGCCAGTCACATCAAATGCATCCATCCGGGCTGGCCGCTCCTGGCAGGCTGGGGGCCGGTTATGGCGAGTTGGGAGCGGATTTTTGCCAATACGGAATCCATGCGGTTTGATTTGACAGATGTCCGCGTCGAAGTGGCAGGGAACCTGGGCTGGACGGTCCTGATCGAAAACCTCGAATCGGGCGGGCCGGACGGAACCTCCCGGTCGCGGATTCTGACGACGAATCTGTTTGAAAAGCGGGATGGCCAGTGGTTCATCGTGCATCATCATGGCTCGCCGATTTTCGCGCCGCCAACTCCGGCCGAAGATCAGCTCCACTAGCGTGACTTACCTTGCCTGCTTTGCCAGGCCAATGGTAGAGTAATACGGCTGAACATAGCCACGAACAGGAGGATTAAGGACGGATGCTGATACCAGCGACTCAGCTGCGCGTGGGGGCGCTTGTCATCTATCAAAACGATCTCCATCGCATCATGGACCTGATACACGTGACCCCCGGCAATAAACGCGGCTTTGTGCAAACCAAACTCCGCAATCTGCGGAGCGGCTTACAAACCGAGCATAAATTCAGCTCGAACGACAAGGTAGACCGGGTCACACTCGAACAGCGGGAAATGGAATATCTGTACGAATCCGGTGAGGAATACTGCTTCATGAACTCCGCGGATTACGAGCAGATTACCTTGTCGAAAGACCTGCTTGGCGACTCAGTGCACTATCTTGTCCCCAATATGAAGATCACCCTCGATCTGTACGAAGACAACCCGGTCGGCATCAGCCTGCCGAAGACGGTCGATCTCACCGTGACCGACACCCCACCCGCCATGAAGGGCGCTACCGTCACCAACGAGTTGAAGCCGGCCACCATGGAAACCGGCCTGGTCGTCCGCGTTCCGGGCTTTATCGACGTGGGCGAATCCGTCCGGGTAGACACCGAAACCGGAGCCTATGTCTCTCGGGCCAAATAAGCCGAACCAGCGACACAAGAAAGCGCCAGACATGAGACGTTTCTTCCTGGGTCTGGGTGTCGGCCTGGTGCTGGCGCTGGGCGGCCTCGGAGCGGGCCTTGCGATTCTGGTTTACACGCCAGTGAGCGCCGCCGGTACTACGGTCAAACCGATCCTGCTTATCGACCACGAGCGCATCGCCGTCTGGAAACTCGTGCTGGAGCCGGGCCAATCCACCAGGCAGCATACGCACAAGTTTGACGAAGTGGTGATTTGCCTTGAGGGTTCAAAGCTCAGGGCAACACAAGCCGGACCGGAGCCTGAACGTCAGACGCATTATCCTGAGGCCGGCCAAGTCATTATGCCCCCGGTCAAAGGTGTGACCCACACGCTGACCAACGTCGGCGATACACGCTACAGTCAGATTTCCATTGAGTTGAAAGAGTAGCTGCTCAGAGTCCTGGCGGGCGGGAGAGTATGGCTGTTGGTCTTTCAAAGGGAGCAGCTTGGCCCTCCCGTGAGGGGAAGGGCCAGATTCGGCAACGCGCCCCTATCCCCCAAAGTAGTTCTTGGGATTTTCAACCGTCATGGTATGGATGGTGCCCTCACTCACCCCGGCTCTGCTCAGTTGCGGAATGATATTTTTCAGGATGTGCGAATAGTTCCAGTTCGGGCAGGCCGCAATGAACTGTTCCCACGCTGCGCTCGGGCGACCCATCATGCAGTGCACGGCATCATGCGACAGCATAATCCGGTCATACCCGACCGCCAGCAGACCGATGAGGGAGGCCAGACGCATTTTGTCGGAAGCAATGGTTTCGACGCCAAAGCGGTCAAAGCCGATCCAGGCGCCCCGCTCAAGCACGTCAAAGTAGTAACGCATATCACCCACACCACAGGCGTGGCCGATCATCACCCGGTTAAAATCGACCCCTTCGTCTTCAAAGACGTCCAGGGTCTCCCGTCCGAACGGACCCAGCTCATCGTTGTGGCACAGAATGGGCAGGCCCGTGGCCTTATGCGTGCGCGCCGCGGCCCGCAAACATGTCTCTTCGTGCTGACCAATACTCGTCGCCGTCTCGGTCATGCCCGGAATGCCGCCGGTGGCGGTTTTAATGATACCGGCCTTGATACCGGTGTTCCCGATTCCTTCAGTGATCTCACGCACGTAGACCTCGGCGATATCGTCCGCCCCAAGACTGCGAAAGTGCGGCGGGATGCCCAGGGCTTCGTTATACAGGCCGGTGGCAATGATGACGTTCAGCCCGGACCGCTCGGCACATTCGGCAGCAAATTCCGGGTCGCGACCCAATTCCATGGGGCAGGGATCAACAAACGAGGTCACTCCCAGCTCTTTAATCTCTTTAAGCTTGACCACTGCTCCATCAAGCTCTTTCCGACGATCAAAACTGGTATTGTCCCATTCATAGCCAGGAAAGCCGGCCGTCAGATGCTCATGTACGAGCGTGAACCCCAGCTCGTCCGAAGTCTTATCGCCAAGAACGGTTTGTACCTTTGCCATCACATTCCCTCCTCTATGATGTTGGTCATTTCTCTCTATCCCAGCCGAAAAAGGATGTATAGACGCGGCGATTAGGCCGCGGCCGGCTGCCAGGTCTGACGTATGATCTGTAACGCCTCATCTATATCCGCGGGCGATATGCCGTAATGCGTCACGGCGCGGAAGCGTTCGCCGCCGATATCACCGATCTTGACTCCGGCCCGCCCCAGCACTTCAGCAAAAGAGCCGCCGTTAGCGTGGGGGGTCGGCACGGAGAAAATAACCAGATTGGTCTGGACCGTCTCAAGGTCGATGTGCACGCCCGGCAGCTCAGCCAGGCCCTCAGCCAACCGCCGGGCGGTCTGATGGTCTTCGGCCAAACGTTCGACCATTTCATTCAGGGCCACGATTCCGGCCGCGGCAATAATGCCAGCCTGACGCATCCCGCCGCCGACCATTTTCCGATAACGCCGAGCCCGCCGGATAAACTCCTGACTCCCACACACGAGAGAGCCGACCGGAGCGGACAGTCCTTTGGACAGACAAAATTGGACCGAATCGACAGACTGGGTTAAGGCAGGCACCTCACAGCCCAAAGCTACCGCAGCATTAAAGATACGCGAGCCGTCAAGATGTACCGGCACGCCGGCCGTATCGGCCAGGATACGCACAGAATGAAAATACTCGACCGGCAGGATCGTCCCCCCGCAACGATTATGCGTGTTCTCCAAACAGATCAGACCCGGCGGGGCGTAGTGCTCATCAGCGGGATATATGGCCCGTTCCATATCCGGCAGGGCGAGTGCTCCGAAACGGCCCGTGGGCACGGTGTGAAAGGCCAGCCCACCCAGAGCCGACGCCCCCCCAGCCTCATATTTGAAAATATGACACTGGTCGCCAAGAATGATGTCCTGCCCCCGGGTGCAGTGGCTAAGCAGGGCGACCAGATTTCCCATGGTTCCACTGCTCACCAGTAGAGCGGCCTCTTTGCCCATCTTTTCCGCGGCAAGTTCTTCCAGCCGATTGACAGTCGGGTCTTCGCCCATGACATCGTCACCCAACTCGGCCTGCGCAATGGCGTCGCGCATAGCCTGGCTCGGTAAGGTTACCGTATCGCTCCGCAGATCAATCATCGGATTTTCCTCGCGTCCTCAGCCTGATTATTCATTTATCGTCTGCGTAACCACTCGGTCTCGCGGCGCTCACGCTTGGTCGGACGCCCGCTGCCCCGGTCCCGAGCGGACGGACGCTCAAAGAAATCAAATCCCACGTCTGCGGGCGGCGGGGGCGAATGGTCTTCGTACAGCAGGCGGGCCTCCGTTGCCGGCCCTCGGCGTTCGGATACCGCCAGCACTTTAAGCTTTTTTGGTCCGTGCGGATGGCTGAACTCAAGCATGTCGGCCGCCCGCACCAGCTTATGCGCTTTTGCCGTATGCCCATTGACCTCGACCTTCCCGCCCTCACAGGCTTCAGTCGCCAGGGAACGGCTCTTATAAAACCGCGCGGCCCACAGCCAGCGGTCGGCCCGTACTGCCGGCGCGCTCGTGTCGGGGGTCGAGTCCGTCGTTTTTTTCGTTCTTCGACTCATGAGGGAAGATACCTCATGCAGAGAGCCGCCCTACCCGCCAAACGCATCCAGGACCGCGTTGACACCTCGCTCATAATCACCGTCAATCGCGGTCGGATACAGTATCACATACGATGCCCCAGCCTGCTCAAATTCTTCAACCTTCTTCTGACACTCCTGCGGGCTACCCAAGGCGGCAACCTGCTCGGCCATTTCTTCGGACACCGCTTCGGCGGCCGCAGCCATGTCGTTCTTTTCGGCCGCCGCCATAATACCGGCCGCTTCTTTCTCAAAGCCCTGTCGGACAAAGAGACGGTTGTAATACGGCATGCGTCCGTAAAAAGACAAGGTTTGCCGCACGGAGCGCAGCGCAACCGCTTTATCTGCGCACACACAACAGTGCATGATGAGCCCAATGGAGACATCCGCAGGCGAACGCCCAGCCTCTTGGGCACCGGTCGTAATCCCCTCCACCACTTCGTGCAGTCCGTGGGGCGCGTAATTCAGCGGCAGGCTGCCATCGGCCAGTTCACCGGTCAGGTGAATACTCTTGGGCGAAATACCGGCCAGATAAATGGGAATCTTGTTATCGGCCTTCATAGGCGGCAGCCCAAGTGCAGCCGCCGCCTCATCTTTCCCATCAAAAATGTTCCGCACCGCCTGCACATATTCCCGCAGGGCGGTCAACGGTTTGGCCATATCTATCCCGAACATGCTGTTTAAGGGGACATGACTGGTACCTAAACCGAGCAAGAGCCGTCCCGGCGCAAGCCGATCGATGGTCATGGCGTGCAGGGCCGCAATGAGCGGGTTGCGCAGATAGAGGTTGGTAATGCCCGTGCCGACCTGGATTTTCGAGGTCACGGATGCCAAGTGCTGGGCGAGCGCCAAAGAGTCGGTAAACGATTCCGTGACCAGGAAATTGCGCAGACCGCGCTCCTCTGCCTTTTTGACATAGGTGGTGTACTGCTCCAAGGAGCCTGGGGCCATATTGCTCATTATCAACATACCGGGCGTTGCCATACAGAGAGTCCTCCTGAGGTGAGATCAGCTCTTCAAATCACAAGCTGTCGGGAGCCGCAATGGAATACCGCTATTTGTCAGAAAGGAGAGACGTGGCGTTCTGCGCCAGCCCACCGAACTCTTCTTTGACCGCAACCCCGCTGAGTTGTGCGCGCCGCATGCGTTCGGCCAGACGCAGAATACGGTCGGCGGCTTCTCCAACAGCCACGCCGTGGGCATGAATGTTGGAGATCAGATTGCGTTCGGCATCCGTATGGCCGCTACGGGGGCGATAGGCCATGTAGGCCGAGAGGCTCTCTGCGGTCAGCAGGCCGGGCCGTTCTCCAATGAGGAGCACCAGGACGGCCGGAGCAAGCAATTCGCCAATGTCGTTCAGCACTCCGACACGGCAATAGCGGACGGCAAAAGGCCGGCCAAAGCGCCAGCCTCGTTTTTCCGCGCCGGCATGGAGCAGTGGCAACAAATGGGGCACCTGTCTGATAACGGCAGCGACCGAGAGTCCGTCGCCGATAACAACCTGGAGATCGGCACCAACAGCGCAACGGCTCGCGACCTCCGCCTGAGCTTGCTCACTGAGTCGGCGTCCCAGGTCGGGTCGCATCAGATATTCGGCTTTGCTCCGCGCCTGGCTGGAGACGGCAAACACATCCCACGCTCGTAGAAAGTCAGGCCCGAGGTCTCTCTCCCAATCAATATCGGTCTGCACCGCGTCTCTGGCCGAGGCATGATCCGAACGCAGACTGAGCTGCGTCTGGGTCCGATAAGCCGACCCGGACCGACCGGTAAATATCCGGGCCGGGGTCCGCGTCCGAATTGCAGCCAGCGGGTCGCGATTGTCCGATGTCGCAGGAGTCTTCATCATCCTTACGGCTACGCAATCAGCCTGACCCCTTCCTCAAGGCGTTGTCGAACAGAACTATCCGCTGTCACCAGGCCTCCATTCCGCACGATGTCCATCTGCTCCAACCAGGCCAAAAACTCCGGGGCTGGCTGGAGCCCGAAAAGCTGGCGGGCACCGAGGGCGTCGTGAAAGCTGGTTGACTGGTAGCTCAGCATCACATCATCGGCGCACGGCACCCCCATAAAATAATTGCAGCCGGCCGCGGTCAGCAGAAGCAAGAGATTATCCGCCGAGTTCTGGTCAGCCTGGGCGTGGTTGGTGTAACACACGTCACAGCCCATGGGCAGTCCGAGCAGCTTGCCCATAAAATGATCTTCCAAACCGGCACGAACGATCTGGCGTTCGTCATATAAGTATTCGGGCCCGATAAAGCCCACGACCGTATTGACGAGAAAGGGCGCAAAGGCACGGGCCACGCCGTAGGTTCGGGCTTCGAGCGTGAGTTGATCCACGCCGTGATGGGCGTTGGCCGACAGCGCACTCCCCTGCCCGGTTTCAAAATACATGACCTCGTCACCCACCCAGGCTACCTCACGACTTCGATGATGTTCGAGAACACGTTCGCGGCCCTCACGCAGAATGTTCAGATTGATCCCAAAACTCGCATTGGCCGCTTCCGTCCCGGCAAGAGACTGAAACAGCAGGTCCACGGGCGCACCCCGCTCCAGGCTGTCGAGCTGCGTGCTGATATGCGCCAGACAGCACGATTGAGTGGGGATGTCATAGACTTCAATCAAACGCTGAAGTCCGTGCAGAATCCGGCTGACCGTTTCCACGGACTCGGTCGCCGGGTTCACACCGATGACGGCGTCCCCGCACCCAAACAGCAAGCCATCAACCGCGGACAGCAGAATCCCGCCGAGATCGTCGGCCGGATGATTGGGCTGCACCCGAATGCCCAGGACGCCGGGCTGGCCCATGGTATTCCGACAGCGCGTGATATTACGGATTTTACTGGCGGCCGTAACCAGGTCTTTATTACTCATCAGCTTGGTGACCGCCGCTGCGACCTCCGGGATAATCGCCCAGTGGAGTGCCCCCAAACGGTCACTAGCCTGGTCCTCGTCCAGTACATACTCACGCAACTCGCCGACGGTCAGATGGGCAAGCGGACGGAACGCCGCCTGGTCGTGGGTTTCAAGGATAAGCCGGCTCACTTCGTCCTGGGCGGGGTCTATGAGCGGATTCGCCACGATGTTCGACAGCGGAATATCGGCCAGGACCAGCTTAGCCGCAACCCGTTCCTGCTCGGAGCTTGCGGCAATCCCGGCCAAGCGATCACCCGACTTGTCTTCATTGGCCTTGGCAAACACTTCGCGCAGGTCGGTGAAGGAAAAACGCTGGCCACGAACAGTTGTGGAGTAGCTCATACGACCCATCCTGTCGGCCGTGCCCGACGCATCAAGGGGCAGACTCTCCCAAGCGCATCGTCCGCAATCGCAAGGAATTCGTCAACACCGAGACCGAACTCAAGGCCATGGCAGACGCGGCAACCATGGGATCGAGCAGAACTCCAAAGAACGGATAGAGCAGGCCGGCGGCAATGGGAATACCCGCGGTGTTATAGGCAAAGGCCCAGAATAAATTCTGCCGGATGATCTGGACCGTTCGCCGCGACAGTTCAATTGCCGTCGCCACACCGCTCAATTCACCTCGCAGCAGCGTAATATCCGCGGCCTCAAGAGCAATATCCGTCCCGGTGCCCACGGCAATGCCGACCGTCGCCTGGGCCAGGGCTGGAGCGTCATTGATCCCGTCGCCGACCATGGCGACGGCCGCACCGTTGTCCTGGAGGCGTGCAATCTCGGCAGCCTTCTCCTCGGGTAGGACTTCGGCCAATACTCGTGCAATACCGGCCTGACGGGCAATCGCGTGGGCGGTGTGGCGATTGTCTCCGGTCAACATGACCGCTTCGAGCCCCATGCGCTGAAGCCGACGGACGTCTTCGGCAGCTTGAGGCTTGAGCGTATCGGCGACCGCGACCAGCCCGACGACCCGCCGGTTGACCACAACATAGAGCGGCGTCTTGCCCTCACGCGAGAGGCGCTCGCCGTGTTCCAGCAGGCCGTCAGACTGCATGCCGCGCTGGGCGAGGAGTCGCCGGCTGCCAACCAAAACCAGCTTTCCCTCCAGCCGAGCTTCGACGCCGTGTCCGGCCAGGGCTACAAACGACTCGACCGGCCCGAGCGTCATACCCTGGGTCTGGGCGTGTTGGACAACGGCCTGTCCCAGCGGATGCTCGCTGTGCCATTCCGCACACGCGGCCATGCGCAGGACCTCTGCGCGGCTCAGCCTTACCCGCTCGGGCAGCGTCTCGGACGGAACAACCTCGGTCACCGCAGGTTTTCCAGTCGTCAGGGTGCCGGTTTTATCAAAGACCACGGTGGTCAGCGTATGCGCCCGCTCCAATATCTCTCCGCCTTTGATGAGTACGCCATATTCGGCCCCACGCCCGGTGCCGACCATGATGGCGGTCGGAGTAGCCAAGCCCAGCGAACACGGACAGGCAATAATCAACACGGCCACAAAGGTCATCAGGGCAAAAGTGAGGGACGGGTCAGGTCCGAACATCAGCCAGAGACAAAACGTGACAACGGCAGTCGCAATAACTGCCGGCACAAAGTAGGCCGCAATCGTGTCCGCCAGGCGTTGAATTGGTGCTTTTGAGCCTTGGGCCTGGCGGACGAGATCAATGATTCGAGCCAGGGCCGTCTCTTTGCCAACCTTGGTCGCCAACACGGTCAGCGCACCCGCGGTGTTGAGCGTCGCCCCGGTCACCCTGTCTCCGGGCTGCTTTTCAACCGGCAGGCTCTCACCGGTCAGCATGGATTCGTCAACCGCGGATGAGCCGGCCCGGACAATACCATCTACAGGAATGGACTCACCGGGCCGGACGAGGACACGGTCGCCGACCTGGACCTGCTCGACCGGAACGGCTTCCTGTTCTCCCTCTCCGCGCAGTAGCGTCGCCGTTTTAGGTTGCAACTGGGCCAGCCGCCGAATGGCCTCGGTCGTTCTTCGCTTCGCTCGCGCTTCCAGCAGGCGACCCAGAAGGATCAGGGTGATAATCACCGCGGCAGTATCGAAATACATCTGGGGCTGCTGGCCGACTGTCACGAAAAAGCCAGGCGCAAACACCGCCACCGTACTGTAGAGATAGGCCGCCGAGGTCCCGACCACGATCAGGGTATTCATATCGCTGGAGCCGTGCCGCGCCCTGGCCCAGGCGCTCCGGTAAAATTGTCCGCCGACCCAGAACTGGACCGGAGTGGTGAGGACGAATAACCACACCGGTACGCCGAACGGCAGGAAGGACAGCAGCGGAGTCATAGACCCTATCAGGATCGCCACCGTCAACAGGGCGCTAACGATCAGCTTCTTTTTCAGCAGGAGGTAGTCGTCCCGGTGTTGGCGTTCGACTTCCTCTTGGGCGGCCTCTCCGCGTTCGACCATTTCAAAGCCGGTTGAGGCAACCGCCGCGCCAAGGCCGGGCAGGCTGACCTGAGCGGGCAGATATTCCACCTGGGCTTCTTCACTCGCCAGGTTGACGCTCGCTCGCAGGACACCCGGCGTTTGGGACAGAGCCCGTTCGACCTTGGCAACGCACGCGGCACAGTGCATGCCGCGAATACCAATACGGGTCGAGGTCGGGTTTTGTGTGGATTCAGCAACAGATGCCATTCACTCCCCTTCCATAGCATACAAAATAGGACAGCCGTCGATTGAGCCCTTACCGTCACACAGAGCAGTCACGTGTGCCAAAGCGTCTCGCATTTCCGTGAGATGCAGAATCTTTGCCTCAATGTCTTCTAATTTCGCCTCCGCCCGGGCTTTAACCGCTGCGCGACTCGTCTTAGGATCTCTACGGAGAAAGAGCAAGTCCGAAATCTCATTCAGCGAAAAACCGAGTCTTTGGGTACGTTTAATAAAACGGACCTGTTGGACGGCCGTCTCAGGATAGCGGCGATAGTTCGTCCTGCTCCGTGGCGGTTTGGGCAGAATTCCTCGCCGTTCATAATAGCGCAGGGTTTCGATATTCACCTCGGCCTGCTTTGCCACCTCGCCTATAGTTAATCCACTGATGCCTGTCATACGGTTTCCTATCTGTACAATATCATACACCCCGGACCCAGGTACGGAGTCAAGACTGATTCAAACCTGCTGTTCGGAACACAAGAGATGGAAGTCTGGCAGAAGAGAGACGAAGAGCGTATCCTAGGCGCTATGCGTCAAATTAAGGTCATTGTTGAGAAGAATTCGGATGGTTATATCGCGTACCCGCTGGGTGTCAAAGGAGTGGTTGTCGGACAAGGGAACAGCTATGAAGAGGCCCTCGCTGATGTCAAGTCAGCCATCCAGTTTCATATCGAGAGTTTTGGCAGTGAGGTCCTAGAGACAGACCCTCCCGTCCTGGAAGCGTTTATTGCTGAGGCAGGAGTCGAGATCTAATGCCGAAGTTCCCAGTCGACGCGTCAAAGCAGAAAGTTCTGAAAACCTTGGGATTACTGGGCTTTCACATTGTCCGAGAAAAAGAGCATATCTCCATGGTCCGCAATAATCCGGACGGCAGCGTAACCCCACTCACTATGCCGAACCACACGAAGATAAAATCTTCGACGCTACGACATATATGCACACAGGCGAGAATATCTAGAGAAGAGTTTCTGGCTGCATATGAGGAAGCTTAAAAAGGAACAATATAAGGAGAACCTTATGGATGCGAAGTCCGGCGCGCAGGAACGATTCACCCAAGCTCAAGATGACCTGATTACCCTGAGCCATCGGATTCACGCCCATCCCGAGCTTGGCTTTGAGGAGGAGAAAGCCTGCGCCTGGATTTCAGAAACGCTCAGCAACGCCGGCTTTAGCGTAGAAACCGGTATTTGCGATATGCCAACCGCTTTTGTGGCCCGTGCCGGCAGCGGACCGTTGCATATTGCCATCTGCGCCGAATACGACTGCTTGCCCGGCATCGGGCATGCCTGTGGCCATAATATCATCGCCGCGTCTGCGGTGGGCGCGGGTATTGCGGCGGCTCAGGTCGCGGACGAGGTGGGCCTGAGCGTGAGTGTACTCGGCACCCCCGCCGAAGAGGCCGGGAACGCCGGGGGCAAGATTCTCCTCTTGGAACGCGGCGCATTCACAGATGCCCATGCCGCCATGATGGTCCATCCCGCCCCGATGGATGTGGTTGATCCCTCCATTATCGCCTGCTCCATGTTTCATGTGCGTTATACGGGCAAGGCGGCCCATGCTTCGGCTTTTCCCGAACACGGCATCAATGCGGCTGACGCCTTTACACTGGCCCAAACGGCTATCGGTCTGCTGCGCCAGCACATTCGCTCAACGGACCGCATCCACGGCATTATCACAAACGGTGGGGACGCCCCGAACATCATCCCCGCCCATACCGAAGCCAAATACATTGTCCGGGCCAAGACCCTGGACGAGTTGGATAGTATCAAAGAAAAAGTCCAGCGCTGTTTTGAAGCGGGCGCCCTGGCAACCGGGTCAACGCTCGAAATCGTCGGTGGAGACAAGCCCTATGCGGAGCACCGCTCCGATATGGAGATCGCGCAGTTCTACCAGCGCAACGCGGAAGCACTCGGGCGCGTTTTCCCAGAGCGTGGCCCGGCAATCGAGCGCGCGGCTGGCTCAACGGACATGGGCAATGTGTCTTTGGCCCTGCCCTCGATCCACCCGTTTATCGGGATTGACTCGTTGCCTGCCGTGAATCACCAACCCGAATTCACCGCGCACTGTGTGACTCAGGCCGCGGACAAAGCCTTAATCGACGGCGCCCTCTCCATGGCCTGGACGGCCATTGATATGGCGACAGATAAGCAGATACGTGACCGACTGATACAGCGGAAAGCCTCCGAGGTGACCGCCTAGGGCATCATCCGCCCAGGATGGCAAAGCCCAGTAGCGCCACGGCAAAGTAGGCGGCGATCACTGCCGCGCCGGCGTAATCTTGGGCCAGGCGTTGGCCGAAGAACAGACACAGCAACGAGACGGTTGCGAACACCAGCCCCCACACGGCCAGGCCCGTCCCCATACCGAGCAGGATCATCAGCGCGCCAAGGCCGCTCAACACGCCGGCCAGCGATTCAAGGACCGTAATAGTCCAGAACATCGCCGGAACCATGCTGGCCAGCGGACTATTGGAAAAATGTCCGCTGAAAAACTCGATATTCCCCGCGCTATCAACCCACTTGTCTGCGGCTGATTGTAAAAAAGCGATGGCAAAAAAGACCGAAACAGCGAGTTGTCCACACCAGACAGTATCCATACGCAATCCTCCTTCTTCTCTCTCGCTCTCACAGGCACCTTGCCTTCATGTACCACGTTCTTTCATCGATTTGGAAGGATATTTTCTCCTGGACGCCGCAGAAGAGCATATGGTAAGGCAGAGAGAGAAAAAGGAGTGCCTATGGATGCCAAGGCTGGAGCCCAGGAACGGTTTGACCAGTCCCGAGACAAGATCATTGCCCTGAGCCACCGGATTCACGCCAATCCGGAAATCGGCTTTGAAGAAGAGCAGGCGGCCCGCTGGCTGGCGGAAACGCTGACCGACGCGGGCTTCTCGGTTGAAACGGGCATCTGCGATCTTCCCACCGCGTTCATCGCCCGGGCCGGGAGCGGACCGCTGCATATCGGCCTCTGTGCGGAATATGACAGCCTGCCTGGAATCGGCCATGCCTGTGGTCATAATATTATTGCCGCGGCGTCGGTTGGGGCCGGGATTGCCGCGGCAAAAATTGCGGACGAGGTGGGGCTGACCGTGAGCGTGATCGGCACCCCGGCAGAAGAAGTGTGTGACGCCGGGGGAAAAATTCTCCTGCTCGAACGCGGCGCGTTTGAGGGCATGCACGCGGCGATGATGGTCCATCCCGCGCCGAAGGACGTGGTCGAATTCCCCATTATCGCCGCCTCCATGTTCGAGGTCTGCTACCACGGCAAAGAAGCGCACGCCTCAGCCTTCCCCGAACGCGGCATTAACGCTGCGGATGCCCTGACCGTCGCCCAAACGGCTATTGGCCTGCTCCGCCAACATATCCGCTCCACCGATCGGATCCATGGCATGATTACCAAAGGGGGCGACGCGCCCAACATCGTCCCGGCCCACACGGTGGCAAAGTATATCGTTCGGGCGAATACCCTAGGGGACCTCGACGAGATCAAACAGAAGGTTGTCAGGTGCTTTGAAGCCGGCGCGCTGGCAACCGGCTCCAAGCTCGAAATACACGGCGGTGAAAAACCGTATGCGGAGATGCTACACGACCCGGATATGGCCGCGGCCTATCGCCGGAATGCCGAGGCTCTGGGACGGGTTTTTCCAACCGTTGATACGTCTCTCAAACGGGCGGCGGGCTCAACAGACATGGGCAATGTCTCTCTTGCGATGCCTGCCATTCACCCCGCCATTGGCATTGATTCGCTGCCGGCCGTTAACCATCAGCCCGAGTTTACCGCTCACTGTGTAACCGAAGCTGCGGATAAGGCCATTATTGACGGAGCCCTGTCACTGGCCTGGACCGCAGTTGATATGGCGACAGACGCGGCGGTCCGAGAGCGGCTCTTGGACCGCATTATGAAGGTTGAGTGAGGTCGCCTGCCTGAGGCCCCTGCCCTACGTGCTAAATGCTTGCCGGCGTCACCGCCAGACCGGGGGTATCCACCCGGGTGCGGAAAATCGTTCCCTTCCGGTCCGGGTCTTCGGTATTGTCGGCCGTCACAATATACAGATCGCGCCGCTCCGCACCGCCGAAACATAAACTCGTGACCGCCTTGGCCGGCACCTCAATCTTCCGGTCTTCCTTGCCCTCAGGCGTGTAGCGCTGGGCGCAGCCACCACCGTAGACAGCGACCCACACGCAGCCGTCTTCATCAACCGCCAGGCCGTCGGGCACCCAATCAGCGGGCAGACTGGCCAGAACGCGGCGGTTCGTCATCGACCCGTCCGCCGCCACATCGTGCAGGATAATATGCCGTGGCACGCTGTCCGAATGGTAGAGCTTGCTCCCGTCCGGCGAGAAGCCAATGCCGTTGGTGATGCCAACATCGCCGTACAGGAGGGCCGCCGAGTCCTCGCCCGCCAGCCGCCACAGCTCCCCAGGGACCTGAACCTTAAGCTTGAAGGGATCGGAGCGCAGCGAGCCGACCAGGACACGGCCCTGGGAATCCGTGAAGAGATCGTTAAAGCCGGGAATATCGTCGCGCTGGAACAGGATGCGCGTCGTGCCGTCTTTGACGTGACACACGTTCTTGCCGGAGATGACCAGGCCACCAGCCGCATGCAGGGCGATGCCACCAACCCCGCGCCGGCGCGGGACAACTGTCGATATCTCTCCATTTGGTGCACGGCAGTACACCCCGCCGTTGGTCACATCGCTGAAGTAGAGATTGTCCGCGCCGTCTACTCGTGGACCTTCAAGCAGTCCATATCCAGAAGCCATGGTTTCAAGCATGCTCTCCCCTTTTCTTTGACGCTGATACGGTCATCAATCCAGGCCATAGACTTTGGCAACGCTGTCACCCAGCAAATTCTTTCGGGTCCATCGTCCCAAAGGGTGCCGCTTCGGCACCTGCCCGGAGTCGTCCACAAGCTACAAGATGACTCTCGACTGTCAAGGGTGAAGGCTGGGGGGGTAGTGGTTCAGTTTCAAATCGCTCTTGACCTCTGAGGGGGAGCGCCCCCCTCCCTGGCCCCCCCTCAGAGGGGGGAGGGAAAATCTGCTCCCTCTCCCCTGGAGGGAGAGGGCTGGGGTGAGAGGGAACAAGCAAACTGAACCACGACCGGCCGGGGTACAGGCTTGCGCGGAGTCGTCCGACAAGACTATAGAGCAGGAAAGGAATGTTACTGCTTTACCATCAAGGAGGGGACTATGGCGTTCAATCCCAAACACTCCAGCCACATCATTACCGAGGGCCGCGACCGCGCCGGGGCGCGCTCCATGTTCAAGGCTATCGGCTTTACGGACGACGATCTGGCCAAACCGCTGGTCGGCGTGGCGCATACCTGGATTGAGACTATGCCGTGCAACTTCAATCAGCGCCGGCTGGCCGACAAGGTCAAGCAGGGCGTACGGGAGGCTGGCGGCACCCCCATGGAGATCAATACCATCTCCATCAGCGACGCCGTCACCATGGGGACGGAGGGCATGAAAGCCTCCCTCGTCAGCCGCGAAGTCATTGCCGACTCGATCGAGCTGGTCGGTCGGGGCTATATGTTTGACGCCATGGTCGTTATCGTGGGCTGTGACAAGACCATTCCCGCCGGTGCCCTCGCCCTGGCCCGCCTCAATGTTCCAGGGCTGCTGTTGTATGGCGGTTCGATCGCACCCGGCCGCTTTCAGGACAAAGACGTGACCATTCAGGACGTGTTCGAGGCCATTGGGGCCAATGCCGCCGGACGCATGAGCGACACTGATCTCAAACATATCGAAGACTTCGCCTGTCCGGGAGCCGGGGCCTGTGGCGGACAGTATACGGCCAACACCATGGCCACCGTCATGGAATTCATCGGCCTGTCGCCCATGGGTACGGGCAGCGTGCCGGCGACCGCTACGCGCAAAGACGCGGTCGCAGTCCAGTGCGGGCAGCGCGTGATGGACCTGCTCAACAAGAATCTCCGGCCGCTGGACATCTTGACCCGTCAGGCGTTTGAGAACGCCATTGCCTGTGTGGCTGCAACCGGCGGATCAACCAACGCGGTATTGCATTTACTGGCAATGGCGCGGGAAGCCGGTATTCCGCTCGCTATCGACGATTTTGATGCGGTCAGTCGCCGTACCCCGCTTATTGCCGACCTCAAACCCGGCGGGAAATATGTAGCCACTGACGTGGATAAAGCCGGCGGCATCCAACTGATTGCCCAGCGCCTGGTTGACGGTGGACTCGTTGACGGCGGGCAACTGAACGCCAGCGGGGAAACCCTTGCGGTTGAGGCGGCAAAGGCCGTTGAAACCCCTGGCCAGGACGTCATTCTGCCGCTGGCCCAGCCGCTCAAAGACACCGGCGGTCTGGTTATTCTGCGGGGCAATCTCGCGCCTGACGGCTGTGTCATCAAGGTCGCCGGGCATGAGCGCCCGTATCACCGCGGACCGGCCCGGCTCTTCGAGTGTGAGGAAGACGCTATGGCCGCAGTCACGCAACGGCGCATCAAGGCGGGTGATGTCGTGGTCATTCGTTATGAAGGTCCGAGGGGCGGGCCGGGCATGCGAGAGATGTTAGGCGTGACTGCGGCCATCGTGGGTGAAGGGCTCGGCGACTCCGTGTCCTTAATCACGGACGGACGCTTCAGCGGGGCGACGCGCGGCCTCATGGCCGGTCATATTGCGCCGGAAGCCGCGGTTGGCGGCCCGATTGCCATTCTCCGGGAAGGCGACATTGTAGTGGTCGATATTGAAAATCGTCAGCTCAATGTTGAGTTGAGCGATGCCGAAATACAAACCCGCTTGTCTGCCTGGCAACCGCCGGCCCCGCGTTATACCGCCGGCGTGTTCGCCAAGTATGCGGCCCAGGTCACCTCTGCCTCCGAGGGCGCGGTGACCCAGCCGGGCAATAGTTGATACAAGAACTGACCAGAGCAGACACATCTGACACCATCTTGTACACTTATGTACGGTAGAGCATGACTGGCGAAGAGTTTATTCGGCGCATCAGAAGGCTTGGCCGAGATCGTGGAATCGCGGTTCGCTTTGAGAGTCGAAGGGGAAAGGGAAGTCACGGACGGCTCTATTACGGGGAGCACTTCACCACGGTCAAGGATCGCCGGAAAGAGATGAGCCCCGGCCTGCTTGTCTCGATGCTTTCACAACTCGGCTTGTCTCGTAAGGATATCCGACGCAACTAGGGCCATTACGCGAGAAGAGAAAAGAGTAAGGATCATGGCGAAATCTCTGCGACTGGCTTATCCGGCCAAATTGGAGACGCAGGGCGACGGCACCCTGCTCGTGTCGTTTCCCGACATTCCAGAGGCACTGACCGAGGGCGCGACTCGTACCGAGGCATTGACCGAGGCTGCGGATTGTCTCGTTGCGGCGCTCGGCGGCTACGTGAACGATGGGCGCGATATTCCGCTCCCGTCTCCAGCCCGTAGCCGTCCGCTTGTCGAGCTTCCAGCACTGGTAGCGGCCAAGCTCGCCCTCTATCGGACCATGCACGAACAACAGATTGGAAACGTGACACTGGCCAAGCGACTCGGAACCGTAGAGGGGACGGTCCGACGTCTACTCGACCTAGACCATCGTTCGCATATTGGCCAAGTCGAAGCGGCCCTCAAAGCACTCGGGCAACGCTTAGTAGTAGAGGCAAGAGCCGCCTAGTCCAGCGTTACACCGCCGGCGTGTTCGCCAAGTATGCGGCCCAGGTCACCTCTGCCTCCGAGGGCGCAGTGACCCAGCCGGGCAATAGCTAATACAAGAGATTCAAGCGGAGGCCGCCTGGCAACGCTCGAAATTCGACAGTTTTTAGCAAGTTAAATCAGTAGAGACATAAATGCGCTTGCTGATTAGAGCATCAGACGCAAGGAATTTACCGTGAACGAGCTCATAGAGTCTTTGCCATATTGTTTACAATTAGCACTTTTATTTGGACCCGCCATAAGTGCTTTTATTGCTGCAGTCGCATTATCACTTAACGTTCACCAAACTAAATTAAACAATAAATTGAATAGGGCGAAAATGAATGACTCTGAAATAAGAAGATATTTGTCTTTCATCAAAGATGAGTGGATACCAACTTTGGGCATAAAGGACCATCCGTATTTAGCGTTACAGTCGCTAGCTGGAACCTTGCGCGGCCTCAGGCAGGTGGGCTATAAGGAGGCATCTTAACTCTGACCAGCATCGGTATGACGATGCACAGCAAAGGAGGTTGTATATGAGTGACGCGAGTAAAGGTGTTGTCTTAGGTTTCTTTGAGAATTTTTCCGCCGGGAATTTTGACGCCGCACTGGGTCAGATGACCGACGACGCCACGTGGTGGGTGGCCGGTAAGTTCGAGCTGTCCGGCACCAAGACCAAGGCGGAGTTCGGCGAACTGGTCAAAGGCATTGGCGCGGCTATGCCCAACGGCCTGAAAATCACGCCCAAAGGCGTGATTGCCGAGGGGGACCGGGTTGCGGTTGAGGCCGAGTCGTATGGCGAGTTGGCCAACGGCAAGGTCTATAACAACCAGTATCACTTTCTGATTGAATTATCGGACGGCAAAATCAAAGCCGTGCGGGAATACCTGGATACGATCCACGCCAAAGAAATTCTGGTTGGTTAATATCTCATGAGGGCGACGCTCCCGTCGCCCTCATTCCGGGATCGCAAATCCGCCCGGTAACCGGGTGTTGGAACCCGGCTCACCTAGCCGCTCCCGGAATACCGTGCTCGCCCATTGTAGATAGGGCGCATCCTCCACCTTTTCGATGGCGTCGGCCTTAATGCCACTGATCTCGGACTCGCCGCCCTGTGTTCTTTTAATGAGGAACACACCGGTGACTTTACAAATCTGATCCAGCTCACACGAAGAGGTGCCCGGAATGAAAACCGGGATTGTCCCGCTGCTGTCTGTGAGCTTGAACTTCTGGTACGTCCGGGCCCCATAGCGGGTGGTCAGGCTGGTCACCTGTCCGGTCACACTCACGAAGCGTCGATCAAACTGCGCCTGATCGGCGAGCAGATCGCGCACCGCATAGACCGGCGCCGTATAGGCGGGGGGTGCTGCCGGCTCGTCTGTCGGAGCCGCGGCTACCGGCACGGGCGCGGTTTCCGCCTCAACCGGTTCAACCGTCCCAGCCACAATACCGCTCACCTCACCTGTTCCGTCATTAGTCGGCTTCACCAGAAACACACCATCAACCTCATACGATTCACCTTCAGTCAGCAACCCGACGCCACGCATGAAAACCGGGATCTCGCCGCTGACATCGTGCAGCTTGAACCGCGTGGAGGGATTGTCGCCCTCGGTGACCCTCAGGGTCGTGACTTCACCCGCAAGGCTGATCGCCAGCCGATCAAACGCAGCCGGGTCTTCTAACAGGTCAGCCACCAAGAGACCTGGGGGGCCCTCCACAGCCGCCTCTTCAAACTCCAGCGGCTCGTCCTCCAGTTCTTGCAACTCGAACTCCTCAGCCGTTTCCTCTTCTGCAAACTCCAGCGGCTCTTCTGTCTGGGGTTCCCTCTCCAGAGGAAGGATAGTCTGGCCCACAATCCCGCTGATCTGCGTCGACCCGTCGCCGGCCGGTTTGACCAGAAACACCCCGCCAACCTCATACCTCTCCCCCTCAGTCAACGCCTGGACGCCGCGCATAAAGACCGGGATCTCGCCACTGGCATCGTGTAGCTTAAACTTGATGGAAGGATTATCTCCCTCGGTGACTCTCAGGGTCGAGACTGCACCCGCAAGGCTGACTACCTGTCGATCGAACGCCTCTGGGTCCTCTAACAGATCGGCCACCAAGAGACTTGGTATGTCATCCGCAGCCGTCTCTTCAGATTCTGCCAGCTCGTCCGCCCGCCCTTGCGACTCGAACTCCTCAGCCGTTTCCTCTTCCGCAAACTCCAGCGGCTCTTCTGCCAGGGGTTCCTGCTCCAAGGGAAGAACGGTCTGACCCACAATCCCACTGACTTGCGTCGATCCGTCGCTGGCCGGTTTGACCAGAAAAACGCCATCGACCTCATACGATTCACCTTCAGTCAGCGCCTGGACACCGCGCATAAAGACCGAGATCTCACCACTGGCATCGTGTAGCTTAAACTTGGTGTACGGTTTTTCGCCTTCCTCAACGATGAGGGTCGTGACCTGGCCGGTCACTTTAACCCCTTGCCGGTCAAAGGCCGCCGGGTTGGAGAGCAGTTCGTCAACACTTTGGGACCAAGTCGGTACGGGCAGGAGCAGGACGAACAGCGCTGCCAGCCCCACGGCGCTCCGACGAAAAAGGCAGCCCCCTGGGGCTGCCCCTACCCTTATATCCAGAAGGGTTGTCAACCAACGTACTCGCAATGTTTCTCCTTCGGATCGGTCTGGCCTAGGGCCAGAACATTTTCTTTGCCGCGTGTTGCAGTTCAGGCTGGAAGTCGGGGTGCGCAATGCTGATCAGGGCCTCGGCGCGCTGGCGTTGCGTCTTGCCTTGAAGATTTACCATGCCAAACTCGGTCACCACATAGTCCGTGTACTGGCGTGGCGTGGTCAGCGTACTCCCCGGCTCCAGCATGGGAACAATACGGGACAGTGAGCCTCGGCGCGCCGTGGACGGCAGCACCATGATGGATCGCCCCCCCTCCGAGTACATCGAGCCCATCATAAACGTCATCTGCCCGCCGATACCGGAGTACATCTGCGGGCCGAGCGACTCGGCCGCGGCCTGTCCGGTCAGATCAATGGACAGCGTGCTGTTCACCGCGACCTGACTCTTCTGGGCGGCAATGGTCAGCAGCGAGTTCGTATACAGCACGCTGTACAACTCAAAGGCCGGGTTGTCATTCACGAATTCCAAATCCGCGCCACCAACGACCATGGCCGCGACCGCCTTGCCTTTATGCATCGATTTGTATTTGCCCGTCGCCACGCCGCGCTTGACCAGTTCAACATGGCTGGCGGTCATGATTTCGCTATGAATCCCCAGATCGTTCCGGTCCATCAGGAACAGACCAATGGCCTCGGAGATCGCACCGATACCCATTTGGACGGTGTCGCCGTCCTTAATCAGGGTTGAGGCAAATTCGCCAATGACCTCCAAGGTGCCCTGTTCCTCGTCCGGCGGCGGGGGGGTCCCGAGCGGAAACGGTTTGGTCTCTTCGACCAGATAGTCGATCTCAGACACATGAATCCAGTTGTCGCCGTGGGTCCGGATACAGGCCGGGTCAACCTCTGCGACAAAACACTTGGCCGCCCTGGCCACGTCCTTGTTATACCAGAGGGCGTTACCGAAGCTGCAATAACCTTTTTCATCCGGCGGCGAGATCACGCCAAAGAAGATATCGGCGTTCCAGGTATTGGTCCGGCCCTGTTCGGCCTGCTTGGCATACTGGGGATAGTCGAGCGGCATGAAATCCACATAGTGCTTTTTCATGCCCTCCCGACAGCCGGCCCCGACATAATCAACGATCCGAGTGAACGAGGCATCATAGACGGCGTCGTTCCAGATGGGGTGCTCGTACAGTGGATAACACTGGATGAGGGTCACCTGTTCCAGCTCTCCATTCCGTGCGGCCAAGGCGTCCAGAATGGGGATGGGCGGTTTGCCGATGTGCAGCCGGACCAGACTGTCCGACTTGACGAGGCTGGCGGCCTGTTCGGCTGAGATGAGCTTATCCTTATACGTATGCTGCCAGGGTGCCATGTGTTACCTCCCGTTTATGCAGACATGTGCTCCCTCTCCCTAGCAGGGAGAGGGCTGGGGTGAGGGTTACTCAGAACGGTCGTAATACGTTCCAAGACTCCATCAAGGTTTGTGAGTACTTCATGGTTCCAAAAGCGGACGACCTGATACCCTTGATCCTCCAGGAACACTGTCCGTCGCTGATCGGCCTCTACTTGTACGGCGTGCTGTCCGCCATCAAGTTCGATGATGATCCCTTGTTCTGGACAACAGAAATCTACGATGAAAGGAGGAATGACGTGCTGACGGCGGAATTTAGCACCGACGACCTGTCTGTCACGTAAGTGTCTCCAGAGATAGCGCTCAGCTTTTGTCAGATCACGACGTAATCGGCGAGCAGAATCATGAAGGTTGGAAGGGACGGCTCTCATTTAGATTTCCCCTCACCCTAGCCCTCTCCCCAAAGGGGAGAGGGAACTTGGCATGTCCTTGACTCTGTCTTCAATATGTAAGCGGATAGCGTCCTTCATATTCATGAGAACCTCCTCATACATATCTCCCTGCACATAACATCCTTGCAGTTCAGGGCAGAAAGCAACATATCCGTCTGCATCTTTTTCAATAACGACAGAAAAGCGATATTTTTCCATACGCACTCTCCGCTCTGAGCGATCCCCTTACCCGACCAGACTATGCCCGCCATCAACGAAGAGCGTCGTGCCGGTCATGAAGGTATTGGCGTCTGAGGCCAGAAAGATAATCGCCGGTTTGAGCTCCTTGGGGTCACCGACCCGCTGCATCGGGATTTTGCCGATGATCCCCTTGCCGCCCTTGGTCTCCCAAAACTCGTGGTTCATCGGTGTATCAAAATAGCCCGGACACAGGGCGTTCACCCGGATATTATCCCGGGCCCATTCAAGCGCCAGGGTGCGGGTAAAAGACACCAGGGCCGCCTTGGTCGCCCCATAGGCGGCCATATAACGCGCAACAATTTTCGAGAACAGGGAGGACACGTTAATAATATTACCCTGCTTGCGTTTGGCCATCTCGACCCCGACATGCTTGGAACACAGCACCGGCCCTTTGAGGTTGAGGTTCATAAAGCGGTCCCACTCTGCTTCGTTCAGATCGTGGACCGGGGTCGTCCCGCCGATACCGGCGTTGTTCACCAGAATATCGATCTGACCGAATTCGGCCATGACCGTTTGCACCATGGCCTGAATCTCGGTGTCTTTGGTGACATCCGCAGCAACGCCGATCACCCGGCGGCCGGTGGCTGCGTGGATAGCGGCCGAGACGGCATCGAGGTCGGCCTGCGTCCGGCTGACGAGCGCCACATCAGCCCCCGCCTCCGCCAGGGCGTAGGCCATCTGTTCGCCCAGGCCCTTACTGCCGCCGGTGATAATGGCCTTTTTTCCGGAAAGATCGAAATATGGAGAGGTCATTAGGAGTCCTTTAGGGGTTGGGGATTGGGGGTTAGGGGTTGGAGAGCTCATCCCGAATCCCCAGTTTCCAATCCCCAGTCTCAACAACCCAACTGGCGGGCGATCACCATGCGCTGCACCTCGCTGGTTCCTTCACCAATGGTGAGAATTTTTGAGTCCAGATAGAAACGGGAGACCGGTGATTCGCGCATATAGCCATAGCCGCCGTGAATCTGGACGGCTTCTTCTGCCGTTCTGACCGCGATTTCAGACGAGGCCAGCTTGGCCATCGCCGCCTCTTTGGCGTAGGGTTTGCCCTCGTCGCGGAGCGTGGCGGCGCGGTAGATCATCAGCCGCGCCATCTCGGCCTGGGTGGCCATATCGGCCAGCTTGAACTGAATGGCCTGATGAGAGGCCAGGGGCTGACCAAAGGTTTCACGCTCCAAGGCATGTCTGAGCGACAAATCCAGGCAGGCTTCGGCCAGCGACAAGCCGAGCGTGGCAACGGAGATGCGCCCGCATTCGAGCGTCTTCAAAAACGCCCGAAAGCCCGAGCCCTGTGCGCCCAGGAGATGGTCACGCGGCACCCGGACGTTCTCAAAAATCTGTTCCCGCGTATCGACCGTATGCCAGCCTATTTTTTTATACCGCTGGCCAACCGTATAACCGGGTGTATCTTTGGGAATAATCAGCGCGCTGTATTGTTTTTTGCCGTTGTCGCTCGTGCCGTTCGTGGTAAGCGCCACCAGGCCGTAACTCAGTGGCGTCCCTGCGTTGGAGATAAAGCTCTTGGTGCCGTTCACCACCCAGTCATCGCCCTCCAGACGGGAGGTGGTCATGATATTGGCGGCATCCGAACCGGCCTGGGGTTCGGTCAGGCCGAAGGCCCCAAGGTGTTCGCCCTTGGCCAGAGGGGTCAGCCATTTTTTCTTTTGTTCGTCCGTACCAAAGTGCAGATACGGCAGCGAGCCGATGGTCAGATGGGCCTGGAGGGTGGTGGCTATCGACTGATCGACCTTGCCCAACTCCTCAATCGCCATGACCATGCCCATCGTCCCGGCGTTGGAGCCCCCATACTCTTCGGGGATGAGCAGACCCATCAACTGCAACTCAGCCAGCTTATGAAAAACCTCCGTGGGGAAATGCTCAGCGGCGGACCACTCGTCCGCATACGGAGCGATCTCTTTTTTGGCGAAATCACGACACAGGTCGCGGATCATGGTCTGTTCTTGCGTGAGTTCAAAATCCATGGCCGTCTTACTCCAGCACTATCGGACATTATGCCCGTGGTGTCTCGGGTGTTCCTGGCATCTTGGCTGTGGCCCTCAGGATTGTCAAGGTAAAGCCCCCGCCGCCACGGCAATAGACGCCGCGCGGCCGAGACGATAATAAGCCTGTTGGAGAGGCACTACCGAGCCAGCCACACGTCCCGACCGACGAGAGGAGAACATCATGGACCGTCCCATTCAATTTGGTCTTTTTCAGCCCCAAATCGGCCTGCCATTTCCCTTGCTCAAGGAACGAGCCCTGGCCTGCGAGGAGTCCGGTTTCCACTCCATCTGGTTTACCGATCATATGTGGCCGCGCGGGCTGACCCAGGCCGATTTCCTGGAGGGCTGGACGGTCATGTCGTCCATGGCCATGGTCACCACCACGATCCGCGTCGGCGGCCTGGTGCTGTGCAACTCGTATCGCAACCCCGCCTTTCTGGCCAAGATGGCGGCCAGCCTGGACAACATCAGCCAAGGCCGGGTTGAAATCGGTCTGGGAGCCGGCTGGATGAATGAGGAGTATGAGGCCTACGGCTACCCCTTTCCGTCCGGCGGTGTCCGAGCGGACCAGATGAGAGAAGGCGTCGTCATCATGAAGAAGATGTTTACCGAAGACGCCGCCTCGTATGCGGGCGAACACTACACCATCGCCGAGGCCCACTGTAATCCCAAACCCGTTCAGAAGCCCCACCCGCCCATTACGATCGGGGCCATGGCCGAGCGCAAGGGGCTCAAGATCGTGGCCGAACACGCCGACCGCTGGAACTGTCCGGCCGCCGCGGCGCATAAAATCGAGCAGAAGTGGACGGTGATTACCGACCATTGCAACACCATCGGCCGCAACCCGGACGAGATTGAAATCTCCGAACAGACGCTGGTTGTCCTGGGGAAGAACAAAGCGGATTTTGACAAGAAATATCCGCTGGCCAAAAAGACCCTGGGCCGGCTGGCCAACCTCGACAAATGCGGCGTGTGCGGCGACCCGGACGGCGTTATTCACGCCTTGCAGGAGAAAAATAAAAAAGGCGTGACTCTGTTCACCCTGATATTCAGCGATATGGCGCAGGACGATTTTCTGGCCACGCTCAAAATCTTTGCCAACGAAGTCATGCCCGCCTTCCGGTAAGCAGCCATGAAGTCGCAGCCAAAATCCTTTGACGCCATAGAGATCGGCGACGAGATCGGACCGGTCTGGAAAACCCCGACAAAAGAGACGGTGCTCCGCTATGCCGATGCAGTTCGGATCACCGGCCTCAAATTCTTCTTTCACCAGAAGGACGCCGAGCAGGCCGGGCTGACAAAGCCCATTATTCCCGGTCCTCTGAGCACCACGTATCTGTGTCAGATGCTCAAAGACTTTTTTGTGGGCTGGCGGCTGCGCAGCCTGAACACCACCTTTCGCACCCCCGTACGCCACGGCGACACGATTGCGCTGTGGGGCATGATTACCGAGAAAAACGAGGAAGACGGCGTGCCGACCGTGTACTGCGATTTAGTTGTTGAGAACGAGCACGGCGAGCGCGCCATTACCGGCACTGCCGTGCTCGTTCCATACACTTCGCAGCGATAGGCACGGTTTTCCTCCCAGGCTGCTATTTCATCTTGCGAATAACGGCGCGGGCGAAGGCGTCAATGGTTGTCCGGGCGTCCGTCACCGGCTGGACCGCGACCTGCTTGATGCCGGCTTTCTTCATGGCCTTGACCGATTCCAGCACTTCTTCCTTGGTACCGGTCAGCGTGGTGGCCCGAATCATCTTCTCCGTGACCAGCGGCTCGTGCTCTTTCTTAAAACCTTGCAGATAATCGGCGTAGAGCTTGAGGTGGCGGGTTTCGATCGAACCCTCGGGCGCACGATAGGCGTTTTTGAAGGCCATCAGGTCGTCCCGCACATCAGCCGGCAGGTCTTTCGGGTCGGGGCAGGAAAAGGCAAAAATATTACTGGAGGACGAGACAAACGGCCCGACGGCGCTGCGGACTTTCGAGGTTTCGAGGGACTCGCCCTTGTTGGTGAGATGGAAGGCGGTCATGCATAGAGTATAAATCCGCTTGGGGTTGCGCCCGGCCCGCTCGGCTCCGGTCCGGATGTGATTCATCACAAACTCAATCAGGCTGGGGCTGACGGCGCCAAACAGAATAATGCCGTCGGCAATTTCACCTGCAAGCGCTAAGGTCTTGGGGCCGCTCGCCGCGACATAAATTGGCACTTTTTTCCTGATATTGATCCAGCCGCCCTTGGGGTTGAGAAACTTCACCATGCGGCGCCGGTGGCCTTCCTGGTAGGGCGTGGTCTTGCCCGCCAACAGGTCGCGGCAAGTCTCGACGTGCTCGCGCATGTCTATCAGCCGGGCTGCGGGCATACCCAGGGTCCGCCGGGCGGTATTCCCCGTTCCGATCCCGAGGATGGTCCGGCCGGGCGCCAACTCGTTTATGGACGCAATCGCGCCGGCCGTGACCGGTGCGATGCGCGAGGCCGGATTGGTCACCCCAGGTCCCAGCTTGATCTTTTTCGTATTCACCGCACACAGAGCCAGGGAGGCATAGACATCGCTGAACAACATTTGGGAATCATACAGCCAGGCGTGCGTGTAGCCGCGCTTTTCCGCCAGCATGACATCTTTATAGACATGCACTCCACCAGGAAACACATAACCATAGTCCATTTTTCACTCCTCCAGTACGATATTCGCTTTCGATTACAACTCTTGGGTCACCTTGCGCAGATCGGATTCGGCTTCAAGCGCCCGAACCGCCTCGCACACCCGGCTGGCGTGTTCATCCGTCCATACCGCGGTCGCGAGATCGGCGTATTTCGCCGTCAGTTCATCCCACGACAACGGGTTCTCCGGGTCGCCTTTTGGGAAACGCACCTGAGCAGAGACTTCTCGTCCGGTATCCAGAGCGACGCGCGCCCAGGCCGGCCATTCCTTGGGATAGTTTTCTTCCAGTTGCGGGTCATGTTCATACCTGACCTTGGCCATGAGCGCTCCGACTGCGGCATCTTCCAGCATGGTTTCGGAAAATTCATCCAGCCCGGCCCGTCGTTTGGCCAACGCTACTGCGACGCCAAAGGGCAGGCTGAACTGGGCCTCAACCACATTCGTGGGACGATATTTACGCTCGGCCGGCTCGCAGATGACCGGAATGCCGGTTTCGAGCATGCCGATGGTGACCCGTTCGACCTGCTCGGGTTGCACATCGTGTTCCCGTACGAGGCTGAGCACCGCATCAATCGGGGCCTGGGTGTAGCGGCAGCAGGCGTGCGGCTTGACCGCGGTTTGCAGAATCTGGAAATCCTCGCCCAGCCCCTGGCTGATTTTGCTTGGCTCGGGCCGCACCCCATACGCCTTGAGAAAGCCGTCCCGCCCTTCGAGGATCGTACGCGGGCCAATGAAGCCTTCTTTTGCCAGCAGGGCGGCATGAACGCCGCTGAACGCGGCCCAGCCCGGATGGAAGCGTTTTGTCCAGGCTCCCTCGGCCAGAAACTCCATTGACCCGGCAGACTGACTGCCGGCAATGCCGAGGGCGGACAGCAGTTGGGCTTCACTCAAGCCCAGCAGCTTGGCCGCGCTGGCCGCAGCGCCAAAGGTGCCGCAGGTCGCCGTGGGATGAAATCCGCGGCCGTAGTGCTCGGTCGGTTTGAGGGCCATGGCCAGCCGGGACGCGACCTCAAAGCCGACCACGCTGGCGGTGAGAAAATCCTTACCGCTCGCGCCGACCTGTTCCGCTACGGCGAGCGCCGCGGAAAAGACCGACACGCCCAGATGAATCGAGCCGGCCTGATGGGTGTCGTCCAGTTCCAGGCTGTGGGCGGACGTACCGTTGGCCAGGGCCGCATACGGGAAGTTCGCCTTCTCCGCACGGCCCAGGACCGTTCCCTGCCCCGTCGAGGCCAGACTGTCCGCCAGACGGTAGAGCGGCTGGCTGGAATCGGACAGCGAGCCGCGCACCGCAACACCGAGATAGTCGAGAAAGAAGTATTTGGCCCGATCGACCACCTCGACCGGCAGGCTGTCGTAATCGAGCCGGGTACAGAATGCGGCCAGATGTTGGGTCAGCGGAATTTCCATCATCTTGTCCTCTCTCTCCCCCTGGGAGAGGGCCGGGGTGAGGGTCCTTAAAAAAGAAACACCCTTACAACTTCGGAATGACCTTTTCGCCAAAGGTGCGTATCGCTTGCAGCGTATTCTCGTGCGACGGACCGCCCGGCTGTCGAAAGCGCATGATCAGATAATCCGGCTGAATCGCTTCTTTCCACATCTGGAGTTGCTCCAGGCAGTCCTCGGGCGAGCCCACAATCAGCCGCTCCTTAGCAGCTATGCCAAAGCTCAGCTCTTCAGGGGTCTTGACGTCCTTGATGTGTTCATCCTGGACATAGGCGTCATACTGAAAGTAGAAGCGGTGGGTATACATGGTCGGCTCGCTGACGGCTTCGGCGTCGGCCATGCTGTCGGCCAGCACGGCATCGCGCATCAGGCAGATATACGGTTTGCGGCCCGCCTTTTCCGCGGCGGCCCGGTAGCGGGTGGCATAGTCTTTAATGACTCCGAGGCTCTGCACCGGGTCGGCGATCCAGCCATCCGCCAGCCGCCCTGCCCGGCGCAGCCCGACCGGCGTCCAGGACGCCATCCAGATCGGCGGACCGGACTGTTGACTCGGGCCGGGCGTAATCAGGGTATCCTGATAGTGAAAATGCTTGCCCTCAAAAGAGAAGCGCTCCCCGGTCCAGCTCTTGCGGATAATCTCCATGGCTTCTTCGGTCCGGGTGGCCCGCTCGGTGATCGGAATCTCGAACGCGTCGAAATCGTGCTGCTGATACCCCACACCCATACTCAGAACGAGCCGCCCTTTGGTCGCCTGGTCGATCACGGCGCAGTCTTCCGCAACATGGACGGGATGGTGGAGCGGCATCAACAACACGCACGTGCCGACCTTTATGCGTTCGGTCTTCATCCCGACCAAGCCGGCTAGCAGCAACGGGTTGGGCAGATAGCCGTCTTCCTGCTGGTGGTGCTCGGTCAGAAAGCAGCCGTCCCAGCCGCTGGCCTCCGCGGCCTGGGCCTCGGCAATAACTTCATCAATCACCCGTCCCATATTCGTCCCGGACGGGGGGTCTTGAGTACAGGGGAGATAACCAACTGGCAGCATATGCGTTCTCCTTTTGGGTTCGTAGTAGAGGCTGCCTAGAAAAACAAAAACTCCCGCGCTTGTCTATCGTGGGGGCGCGTCGCCAGAGGCCGAGTGAGGGTTTTCCAGTCGGGAGTGTCGGCTTACGCTCTGCTAAACCGACCTACCAAGCTAACGGAGATCTCGCAGACCGATGGTGTGAATCGGCGTAGCACCCTCCGTCATTCCTCCTGTTGCTTGTTTCTGGCGTTTTGTTTAGCCCGCTCGTCTATCGCATCCATGATTAGCTCGCGACAGTCTACAAGAGCGGTGATAACGTCCGACTCAAAATTCAGTTCGTAGTTCTTGTACCGGAGAATGGACGACTCAACAAAGTCTGGTTGATTGAAGATCGTTAGCGCGTCTGAATGGACCTGCCTTCTCCCGACCTTACCTTCGGCGCGTTCATCGATATGTTCGAACGCATTTCGCATTTCCTGCACTGCTTCGAGTGTCTTTGTCACGCTGTCCGGCACCTGCAATTCTGGACAATATTTCTCGATAAGGCCACATACCATCCGATAGCACCGGCCAAGAGCAACGATCGCCATTTCCGCTGCCGCGCATTGAAGTGCCCTTGCCGCTGAGGTATCCCACCGTCTTGCCGTGCCTTGTCCCGCGCTTGGATGGCTGATGCCCAAAGCGCATGTGCGGCGTCTGTCCGTCGGGCGAGGGAGAAGAAAAAGAGAAAGAAGCTCACTTGTTCCGTCGCGAACTGGTGCCATGTCCAGACGGTATTCGCTACGGGTCTGTAGCCGCCCAAACCCTTCGGGTTGTGATATTCGTCTATGTCGCGCGAGTCGATTACAAGCTCTCCAGCAGGGAATGCAATCCTATCTCCGGGTTCCAGAGGAACGACCTCGCCAGTGTCCTCTTCGCCTCGCCGGAGGGTTCGAACATAGACGATGTTGCCCTCCCGTTTGATTGGAACAATTCTTCCGCCGAACAGAAAGGCGCCTTGATCTTGGTTGTTGCTCTCGTTGTCTGGCATTCTTTAATATCCCTCTCTCAATAGGCTCTGATAACTATTTGTCACAGCCGTAGGTCAGGTTAGCGAAGCGTAACCTGACATCTCTTCACCGCTACCAGTCACTTTTCACTCGCCCCGCGTCAGAGCCATTCCAGCAATTCGCGCAACGCCTTCCCGTCGCTCGCCTCGTTCCGACCGTAATACGTCGCACGGTTCAGGAGGGTTCCAGGTCGTAGACGGGCATAGCCAAGGCGCGGGCGGCGGTGGTCATCCGGTGGTCGTAGCTGGCAAGCGAGACTGACTGCCCTTGGTTACGCAGGTAGTCGCATGACGCCAGATGCAGGGCGTCGAGCGTGCGAACAGACACGGGAAAGGCGTCCAGGGCGCGCGCGAGCACTGGTGGGGATAGCTCCAGCAAGGCGACCCGTCCGATGAGCCCGCTTGCGGCCTCGCCGTGCGACTCCGCAAGTCCGCGCGCATGGAGTCGGGTCCAGACCTCGTATTCCATCAACCGGCTGGCCACCAGGGCTTCGTCCCAAAGCGAGGCGGGTGGGCGGTGGTCTTCCGCCAGGAGTTGGGCGAGCACAACAGAGGTATCGAGGTAGATCACCGTTCGCTTCTATCGGCATCCAATTCGCCAAGAAGAGTAGAGAGCGGCGCAACCCGTTCCGGAGTCGGAGGCTCCCCTGTGGCGGGTAGCGTTGGGGGCGTCAGCCACCCCTTGCGCACGGCCTCGGCCAGCAGTGCATCGGCGAGCATCGGGCTTCTGGTTTCCCTCGGGGGACCGATCTCCGCAACAACACGGTCGTGGTCCGTGACCAGAACGGTCTCGCCCGATGCGGCGAGCCGCACGTACTCGCTCAACCGGCTGTTCAATACTTTTATTCCGACCGATCTCATGTATGGAAAGTAGCAACGAGAAGCGACCTGGTCAAACCGTACCCAATCGACGCATCCCCTTCCTGAGCCGTGTCCCGCATCGGCACGGTAATACCACATCCGGCCGCGTGGCGGAGCCGAGAGCCGTAGGCCAAGCTTGCGAAGTGTAGCCTGATATTTCCCCTAGCTGGCGTCAGGGATTTTTGGAGGGCAGACTATCCGTCAGTGTTTGGTGCTAAGCGGTTGATTTTATTGAGGGTAGAGCAGCCGCTTTCAGCCCCTCGCCCTCTGGGAGAGGGTAGCCGAAGGCCGGGCAAGGGCCGGAGTGTTCGCTCTTGGGCAGGATCACAGGTTGAGTGAGCGGCGAAACGGAGACTCACCTTTTAATGGACTTACTAAAGGCAAAACCCCAAACAGCTATCCAAATCATCTGCAATAAACCAATAAAACTCAGCCAATTTTTGCTCCTCAGAGGAAGGCATTTATATTCATCCCCACACACTGCTTCAAGGCTTCCTGCGTAAAGATGTATCTGGCTAATGGGTCGTAGGGAAAATGCTATCCAATCGGACTGCTTACCCCAATTCAAAGCATCGTCCGATTTGATGGTTAGATTTCTAATAAGAATATTAGCCAGTCGGGTGTATATTTTCCTCTCACTATTAAGCGGAAGGCCTTTGTCGAAAGATCGAAAACATATGTTTTCGTCAAGTCCATTTTCTTTCAGAAATGGAATCGCCAAGGTGAAGTCCCACGATGATTTAGTAGACGTCTTCTCTATGTAGGACTTTTCATTAACTTCCTGTAAAATTTTTCCCAAATCGGAGAAAGAAATGCGCCTTCTTGATTTTTCGTTCATCCTTATTTTCTCTTTCCATTCGTCAAGTCGGACGCCAGAGGCGTAGTTAAGTCAGCGAAGCGGAACCTGACATCTCCTCACCGTCGGTCACTCTTCACTCGCCCGGCGTCAATCTTTGGCGTGAACCTGACGAACGGCGTGTGGGTACGTTTGAAACTCTGCCGAGAACATACGGGACGAGAGTTTGAGCAGAAGAGAAATTGTTCCCTACTTGCGCGCCTCGGCGATATGGTGTCGCGCGGAGGCCAGCGCTTTTTCGTCTACGATGCCCGCTACCGCCTCAAGCAGGGCATCGACTAGGCTGTCATCGCCCCCAACACGAAGCAGGGCTTTGTAGTGAAACGCGATCTGGGGTGCCCCCTGGGCAATCAGTGTGCCGAGCACAATGGCCTCGCGTTCGATCAGGAGCAGTCCGGCTCGACCAAAGACCCGACCGAAGTCGTCATAGCGTACCCATTCGGCTAATTCGGGACTGATCTGACTGAGCCGATGGATAAGCTTTTGGTTCTCCTCGCTGCCGCCGGTCAGTTGCTCTTGAATCTGCATCCCGCGTTCTCCCCAGATAGTCGGGGCGTACTCCGGCCAGGGTTCGGTCGGTTGCGGACTCTGCCCCTGGGAACGTTGGCTGATGTAGTCGGGATACACCTGCTGAAAGCGTCCCAGTGTGCTCAGGGTCCGCGGATAGCCGATGTAGGGCAGCAGGTTCAAGACCGCTTCGTACATCTGGAGTTCACTGAGCCCGGCGTCCTTGCCCTCACTGAAGAGCTGCTCGGCGGTATCGAATCGACCCGAGGTGCCGGCGGCGGATATTTGGCACAGCGCGGCCAGAGTGGTCTGGTTGTAGGCCGCGTTTTGGGCGTAAGCGGCCAGCGGCAGCAGGCCCACAGCGCAGACGAGCCCAATTATCAGCCTGCCACTCTTCCTCCAAAGACCCGTCATTTTTTTCCGCTTCTGCATACGTTCTCCTTGTCACCAGCTACCCTTCCGCATTCTCAACAAGGGTGCCCTGATCCTTTAATTCCTGGATTCGCTCGGCCGTATAGCCGCATAAGCCGCCCAGCAACTCGGCCGTATGTTGGCCGAGACGTGACGCCGGCCCAGGGATGCGCGGCGGGGTCTTGGAGAATTTGTGGGGGGATTGGAGCAGCTTCAGTTCGCCGTAGTCCGGGTTGGGCATGGTTTCGACCATGCGTTTGCTTAAATGCGGGTCTTCCGCAAATTGGCCGATGGACAGAATCGGAGCAACCGGCAGGCGGAGTTCGTCGGCCATAATCCGAATCGCCTCTTCGTCACTCGGCAGCGATTGCAGCCACTCTTCGATAATGACCCGCAGGGCGTCGGCGTTCTGGATGCGCCAGCGGTTGGTCTTGAACTCGGGCGAGGTCAGTAACTCCTCGTGTCCCATGCGTTTGACCAGGGTCACCCAGTGGTCCTCGGTAATCAGTCCGATGGCGATATAGCCGTCTTTGGATTTGAACGCGCCGTACGGAAACGCACCGGCACGCTGCGAGCCGCCGCGCTGTGGATCAACTTTTCCATCCGTCACGCTGTAGGCCGCCAGCGCCCAGTCGTGGGAATTATAGGTGCAGTCCACCAGCGCCAAGTCGATATGCTGGCCCTCGCCCGTACGCTGACGATGAAACAGGGCCGCCATAATCGCGCCAAAGGCGTTGAGCGCGGTCATGTGATCGCCAATGGCCGAGGCCGGATAGGCCGGATAGCCGTCCGGCTCGCCGACCAGATGCAGCAATCCACCAGCCGCCAGGGCGACCAGGTCGTTGCCGATGCGGCGGGAGTACGGCCCGGTCTGCCCGTAGGTCGAGACCGAGCACATGACGAGGCTCGGGTTGACGGCGGACAGGCTGTCGTAAGTCAGGCCGTAGCGCTCCATGATGCCGGGCGTGAAGTTCTCGAACAGCACGTCGCAGTGCCGGACCAAATCCTTGATGACGGCCTGGCCGGCCGGGGTTTTGATATCTACGCACAGGCTCTTCTTGCCCCGGTTGTGCATGATGAAATAGCTCGGCGTAGCGCCATCCTTGCCGTCCTTGGGCACAATGCGGATATGCCGGCTGTGCTCGCCTTTGGGGGGGAGTTCAACCTTGATGACTTCCGCCCCGAGGTCCACCATCAGCCGCGTGGCCTGCGGTCCGGCCAGCCATTGGGTCAGGTCAAGAATACGCACCCCTTCAAGAATCTGTTTGTGTTCGGTCATGTCACACTCCCTTAGATAGCCTTGCCAGCCACAAACCCACCGTCAATCGGAATCGTTGCGCCCGTCATGAAGTCGGCGTCCTCAGACGCCAGGAATAACATCAGCTTGGCGATTTCTTCCGGCTGAGCCCAGCGTCCGGCCGGATGCGCTTTTTTGAGCGAGGCCACGATATCCGGTTTATCAAAATAGCCTGCGGTCATGGCGGTCTCGACCACACCAGGGGCAATGGCGTTGACCTGAATATGCTTATCGGCCAGTTCCATGCCCATTTCCTTGGTCAGGCCGACCACCCCATGCTTGGAGGCCACATAGGCCGCCCGGTTCGGCACGCCCACGAGACCGGCGACCGACGACAGGTTAATGATTTTTCCGCTTTTATTCTGCGCAGTCAGGTACTGGGCAACGGCTTGACTGCACAGAAACGTCCCGGTCAGGTTCGTGCCGATGACCTTTGTCCATTCTTCGGCAGGCAATTCCAGGAACGGGACGATCTCACGCACCCCCGCACTGTTTATCAGTACATCGAGTGAGCCGAGTCCGGCTACGGCCCGCTCGACCAGAGCCTGCACCGAATCCGGTTGCGTAACATCGACCTGGAGGGCCACGGCCTTACGCCCTACTTCCTCAACCGCGCTGGCGGTTGTCTGGGCCGCTTCAAGCCGGAGGTCCGCTGCAGCAATAGTCGCGCCTTCCGTGGCAAAGGCCAAGCTTGCCGCTCGCCCGATCCCACTGCCCGCGCCTGTAATCAGGACACCCGTATTTTCAAACCGCATACATATCTCCTGTTGGCCTTCCTATATCCTAAATGCGCTTGCTTTTTTAGCCTGTCGGGTTCATCTTTTGATCAGAGGAACTCTGACCATGAGCGAAATGCTTGACAAGGCAGTGGAGCAGGCCAAACGACTTCCCGTAGATCAACAAAACGCTATCGCCGCGCTTATTCTGGAAGAGATCGCAGATGAGCGGCGGTGGCAGGCCGCATTTGCACGTTCGCATGATACGCTTGAACAACTCGCAGCAGAGGCCGAGCAAGAAGACCGCAAAGGGCTAACCGAAGCACTCGACCCGGACGCCCTGTGAGATCCCGGACCACCAGACAGTTTCGCCGGCAGTTGAAGGCCCTGCCGGACGCAATCCAACGACAGGTGAAGGTCGCGTATCAGCGATTCGAGGCCAATCCCTGGGATCAGAGCCTCCGTTTCAAACAGGTCCACCCATCCCAACCGATCTACTCGGTACGCATCACCAAAGGCTACCGCGCCATCGGCAAACGAGACACCAAGGGTATGTTATGGTTCTGGGTCGGCTCGCATGCAGACTATGAGCACGTTCTTGGCAGGCGATAGGACAATTATCGGCTAGTACTCGCTACAGAAAAGATTCAGGGTTTAATCCAAACTCCGGGCAACGCTGAACCCGAGGTTGTTATTCCGAAAATAAGCGAAATTGTATGATGCCGTCATACACGCTGCGCTCGTGAATACCTGTCCGAGGATGTCATATGCGAATCAATGCGAAATTGGATGACGAGCGAGCGGAGAAGCTGCGGCAACTCCAATCGCTGACACGGCTCAGCACAAGCGAGATCGTCAAACGCGCAATCGACCTCTTGCACCGCCAACAGGCCGGGCGGTCCCGCGACAAGCTCGACGCCTTGTTGAGCAGCGACTTCGTGGGCTGCGCTACAGGTCCCGCAGACTTGGCGAGCCAGTACAAGCGTTACCTCATACGTGACTTGGAGGAGTAGCCTTGACGAAACGCTCGTCGTCACGCGATCGGTGGTGGCGGCAACCGAACTTGGAGAGGGCCGGATTCTTTCCACGGATCAGCGCGATTTCGAGACGTATCGATTGAAGGACACGCAACCGTTTCACAACCTGCTGCGCCCCTTCGCAGCATAAGTCTACCCCTGCCAACCGATCTACTCGGTGCGTATCATCAAAGGGGTGGGAGGACATTCCTCCCCCTACCCCCGAAAGCTCGGCATTATCTCCTTGGCGAACAGCTCCAGCGAGCGGGTCGATTTCTTGGGGTCCATGCCGGCCAGTTGCGTGCTCATGATGAAATGCGTGCATTGGAACTCGTCTTTGAAGCGTTCCATTTTTCGGGCGACCTGGTCCGGCGTGCCGATCATCACCGCTTCACCAAAGGCCGAGTGGCGGAGTTCGCTCGGCTCGGTGAACTGCCATACATCTTTGTCACCAGGCGCATCATTCGCCTCAGCCAGAATATGACCGTAGAACTCCATCATACTGAACAAATGATCCTGGCAGTCTTCCCAGGCCTGGTCTTCGGTGTCGGCCAGATACACTAGGCGTAATTGCGCGATGTTGAAATCGTCCGGATTGCGCCCGCATTTTTTCAGCTCGTCAATATACCACGGTGCCGGGTCGGGTCCGATGGTTGCCATGAGATGACAGCCCAGCCGGGCCGCGTTGCGGGTCGCCTTCTCGGCCCGCGCGCCGATCCACAGCGGCATGGGCTGCTGCACCGGCTTGGGGCTCAAGGTCAGATCTTTCACCTGGGTGAAACGCCCGTCAAACGTGACCGCATCCTCAGTCCAGACTTTTTGAATCAGCTCGACGCCCTCGCGCAAACGCGCCGAACGTTCTTTGCGCGGCATACACAGGGCGTCAAACTCCATATACGAATAGCCCTGCCCGACACCCAGGTCGAAGCGGCCGTTTGACCAGATATCGACGCAGGTGGCGTCTTCCGCCACCCGAATCGGATGCTGGAAGGGCAGCAGCAGAATAAACGTCCCGATCCGAATGGTGCTGGTTCGAGTGGCAACCGCCGCCGCGGTCGGCAGCAGCGACGGATTATAGCCGTCCGCGGTAAAGTGGTGCTCGGTCAGCCAGACATGCTCATAGCCGAGTTCCTCGGCCCGGACGGTTTGGTCTAAGATCGCGTTATACAGCTCGGGAAACGGCCGCGCCCAAGGTTCCGGGTTCCGAAAATCCTCCATAAAACCAAATTGCATGGGATAGTCCTCCTCTTCATTACGAATTGCTTATAGCGCTGTCCGCTTCCCCAACCCCTAATCCTCAACCTCCGGCCTTCTCTCCCCCACCCGCGTGGCCTGCTCAAAAGCATAGGCCAACTGCAGTACACCCAGTTCGTTCTGGTGCCGACCAACGATCTGCACACCAACGGGCAGGCCCTCCGGTGTGAAACCGCACGGCACCGAGATGGCCGGCAGGCCAGTGATGCTGATGTAGTAACACGAGCGCATCCAGTCCAAATACGTCTCCATCTGTACGCCGTTAATCTCACGCACGTAGCGCTGTTTGACATCAAACGGCGGCACCTGAGAGACGGGTAGAATCAGGAACTCGTACTGTTCCATGAACTCCCGCACCCGGTGATAGAGCAGCGTGCGCTTTTTCTCGGCCCGCCCGATCTGCGGGCCGGTGAGTTTTGTCCCTTCTTCGATATTCCAGATGACCGTGTCCTTCATTTTATCCCGGTGTTCGGGCAGCAGCTCGCCCAAGGACAGATCGAAATACCACGCCCGCCAGACGCGAAAGACCTCGTCGGCATCCTGAAAATCAGGCGTCGCTTCCTCAATGACGCAGCCCAGGTCGGCAAACACGCCACGCCGGCTTTCGAGCACCGCGGTCACACGGGCGTCAACCGGCAGGCCGCCCAGCGTCGGACTCCAGGCAATCGGGGTATCCGCAAAGGAACGCTCAAGCGGCTGAAGGAACTGCTCGCCCGATTCGGTGTTGGCAATCGGCACCCGGGGGTCAGGCCCGGCCATGACGCTCAGCAACAGCGCCACATCCTGCACGGTACGGGCCATCGGCCCTTCGACGGCAAACGGAAACCAGCCGACCCGGTGCGGCCAAGTCGGCACGCGACCGGGCGAGGGTCGGAACCCCACCACATTGCAAAAACTGGCCGGATTACGCAGCGAGCCGCCCAGGTCGCTGCCATCGGCAATCGGCAACATCCCGGTCGCCAGCGACACCGCGGCCCCACCGCTGCTGCCGCCACAGGTTGTGGAGAGATCGTACGGGTTGAGCGTTTCGCCAAACACTTCGTTATACGTTTGTGAGCCAGCCCCGAATTCGGGCGTATTCGTCTTGCCGATGGCAATCGCGCCCGCCGCCCGCAGGCGCTCAACAATAATCTCGTCCTGGTCGGGAACAAAGTCGGCAAAGATCGGCGAGCCGAGCGTCGTGCGTACGCCTTTGGTCAAGACCAAGTCCTTGTGGGCAATGGGCAAGCCGTGCAGCGAGCCGACCTCCTGGCCTCGCCCGAGCGCGTCATCGGCTGCGGTCGCCCGCTCCAGGCTACGCTCGGCCAACAGGGTCACAATCGCGTTCACTCGCGGATTGATACGCTCGATCCGGGCCAGATGCGCTTCCATGACTTCCCGGCACGAGACCTCGCGGGTGCGTATACGCCGAGCCAGTTCGGTTGCGCTAAGAAAACAGAGTTCGACAGCAGACATACTCCCTCCCTTGGACGAGACCGTCCTTCCGGTTCGTCCGAGCAGCCTAGCCTCAGTACCGTCAAAGGACAACGGCGCTTGAAAGGCGCACCAATATGCGGTCCAATATGCACACCCTCAACCGCGAAACGGGAGGACAGCATGAGCCGACCTTTTCCCGACGATCCCTTTCTCCAGGGGAATTATGCTCCCTGGCCCATGGAGGGCGAGATTCACGACCTGGTCGTTACGGGCGACATCCCAGCCGAGTTGAACGGTACCCTGTACCGGAACGGCTCAAACCCGCAGTTTGCGCCACGCGGACAGTATCACTGGTTTGACGGTGACGGCATGATCCATGCGTTTACCCTGAGTGCAGGCAAGGCGCACTATCGGAATCGCTGGGTCCGAACGGAACGTTTCAAGCTTGAGCGCCGGCACGGGGAAGCGCTCTTTGCCGGCCTCAGTGACCTGAGCAATACGGACGAACGGGCTCAGGGCGTTTTTCCGAATGCCGCCAATACGAATATCATCTTCCACGCCGGGCGACTGCTCGCCCTGTGGGAAGGTGGTCCGCCCTATGAGCTTGACCCACCAACCCTCGACACCATTGGCGTGTACGATTTTAATGGCAAGCTCCAGGGAGCCATGACCGCCCATCCCAAGGTCGATCCGGAAACGGGCGAACTCCTCTTTTTTGGTTACGGGCCGTTCCCGCCCTATCTGCGCTACACGGTCGTCTCCGCGGACGGTGATATTACGCGGAACGAAGAGATTCCCCTGCCGGTGCCGACCATGATGCACGATTTCATTGCCACCCGGGAGCACGTCATCTTCATGGTTTTTCCGGCGACCCTGCGCCCGGAAAATCTGACCTCCGGCTCTCCCGTACGCTGGGAGCCGGAACTCGGAACGCGCATCGGGGTCATGCCACGCGACGGAGGGAGCGAGGACCTCGTCTGGTTTGAGACTGACCCCTGCTTTGTGTTTCACGCCATGAACGCCTATACCCAGGGCACTACGGTCAGCGCCGATGTGTGCCAGTTCCGCCTGCTACCGCTGTTCCAGGTTGACGGAGAAGACCTGGAGACCAATATCCCGATCTTCACCCGCTGGTCGCTTGACCTGACCTCTCACTCAATCACCCAGGCGCAACGAGACGACCGGCTCAGCGAATTTCCCCGCCTGGACGAACGCTACACGGGCCTGCCCTATCGGAAGGGGTATGCGGCGGGCCAAGAGGGTGCCGTTCCTCCCTCGGAAGGTCTTTTCAACACGGTCATTGGGTATGACCATGCAAACGGCCGGTCCCAGACTCACGCGTTCGGCCCGAACAGCTATTCTTCGGAGCCGATTTTTGTTCCGCGCTCCGCGCAGTCAGCCGAAGGCGAAGGCTTTCTGCTCGTGGGCGTGTACCGCAAAGAGGAGAATCGGAGCGATCTGGTTATTCTCGACGCGGAAAATATCGCGCACGAGCCACTGGCCACCGTTCACCTCCCCCATAGGGTGCCGTATGGTTTTCACGGCAACTGGGTGGAGGGATTATCGATAGAGTAGTGTTTCCGGCAGACTGATATCGACAACCATTTGCATTAGGGGCGGCCCTTCTCTCGGGCTGCTCGAATCGTTGCCGCGTTCACGGATGGCATTTTTGTTCGTAATGCGAGCAAGGCATCAATCGCTTGAGAACGTGACTGAAGACGCTGCCTTTCTTCAATGGCATTTTTGTTCTTTTTTACAAAGGTCTTATTGGGCGTTGACATATAAATATGACTCCTAAAGGGGAAAGACCATGACTTGACCCGTCTTCACAAAAGCCGTCATGTATAAAGCGTGACAACTCACAAATCAGCCTGCTGGCACACCAGCCTGCTCATATTATTCGTCTTTGTCCCACCTGTACACGCCTACCGGGAAATCATAGTTAAGGACGGCGGCAGCATCAGCGGACAAGTCATATTCAACGGTCAAGCGCCACCACTGGCCAATCTGCCCGTTCACAAGAATAGAGCAGTCTGCGGGGAAAGCGCGCCGGATGAGAGTCTGTTGCTCGATGCCAACGGAGGACTCAAGAACGTCGTTGTCATCCTGGACGGCATTCACGCCGGGAAAGGCAACCCTGCCCTTCCCGCGTTGCTGGACAATAAAAACTGCGCCTTTGTCCCCCGCGTCCAAACTATAACCGTCGGGCAACCGCTCGCCCTGCGGAACAGCGACTTCATCCTGCATAATGTCCATGCCCGCCGAAATGGCTACACGACCATATTCAACCTGGGTCTGCCGTACTGGTCAAAGAAAACTTACCGTTTTACGCAACCGGGGCATGTACTGATTGATTGTGATGTGCTGCATACCTGGATGCGGGCGCATATCATTATCACCGACCATCCCTATACCGCGGTAACGGACGCCGCCGGCCGGTTCGGCATCAGCCACATCCCGCCAGGAGAGTATGGCCTGCGCGTGTGGCACGAGCGGCTTGGAGAACAAACCCGGTCGGTGTCCGTCCGCGCGGCCCAGGAGGCCCGCGTCCGGCTGACCTATACAGCCGAGCGGCAAAAGAGACACTGAATCAGTCGGTTGCCAGAAAGCGAGAAAGCGCGTTTCTCACCGCTTTGCCGTCCCTTTGCGATAACGTGCCGACTTTGCGGACAATCAGGGCGTCATCGAGGGTGAAGAGCTTGAAGCGAACCTTACACGGGGCGTTGAGGCCGGCTTCCCGCCAGCCCTGGATCGCCACGTCGCTCGGCCAACGACTTCTGGCTGAGGTGATCATGGCCAGGATCGTCTGTTCGTGAGCCGCATTGAAGTTTGCCGATGAGACGACCAGAGCTGGCCGGCGTTTGGTGGCTCGTCGATCAGTGAAAGGAAAGGGAACGACGACGACATCGAGCGGCTCACAGGTCACGCCACGCTTCCTCGTCTTCGGGCGAGGCCCATTCGCTGAGAACCTCGGAGAGGCCCTGTAGGTAGTCGTCCCGCCCTGGCGTCACCTTGCGCACCACCAGATGATTGCCCTCAATCTCGAAAGCAAGCACGTCACCCTCGTGCAGATTGGCCGCCTCTCGGATGCTTTTGGGGATCGTCGTCTGTCCACGTGCTGTAATCTTGGCTAGTTCCATTTACTTACTTTACCAATCTTCTGATTAAACAGAAAGTAAGATAAGAGAGAAGTACAAGCAACCTCTCTGTGTGGACGCAATGAGTGTCCGTCCGCACGGCCCAGGAGACCCGTGTTCGACTGACCTATCCATCCCAGGCGCAAAGGGATAAGGGACACTGAACTTGTGGAGGAAAAAATCCATGTCAGACAATCCGGTGCACTATGAACTGAACGATGCAATTGCCGTTCTGCGTCTTGACGACGGGAAGGCCAACGCGGTCAACCATGCCCTGATCCAGGGAGTGAATGACGCCTTGGACAAAGCCGCGCGGGAAGCCAGGGCGGTGGTCTTAACGGGCCGCCCCGGTCGTTTTTCCGCGGGATTCGATCTTACCGTCCTCCAGTCCGGTCCGGAGGCCGGCCACACGCTCGTGACTGCCGGCGCGCGGATGCTGCTCAAATTGTTTACCCATCCGCAACCGGTTGTTGCCGCCAGCACGGGCCACGCTATTGCCGCCGGCGGCTTTATGCTGCTCGCCAGCGATACCCGTTTGGGCGTCCAGGGTGATTTCAAAATAGGACTCAATGAGGTCGCTATTGGGATGACGCTGCCGGAATTTGGTCTGATGTTCGCGCGCGAACGGCTGTCCAAGCGGCACTTTACCAACGCGGTGATCCAGGCCCGCTTGTACAGCCCGGCCGAGGCCGTCGATGTCGGTTTCTTGGATCGGGTGTGCACGGCTGACACTCTGTTAGACGAAGCGCTCGGCGAAGCCCGTCGCCTCGCGACGCTCGACCTGCCGTCCTACGGCCGCACCAAGGGGCGCGCCCGGAACGCGCTGGCCGAGCAGATACGCAGCGGTCTGGATGAGGATATCGCCCGCTTAATGGCCTAGGGGCGGTGCGCACCGCCCTTACTTCGACAACTGACTCGTCGCGTGACCGTTCGGCCTCGTTTCGACTGTCCCCTCCGACAGAATCGCGCTGGCGGTCTCTTCTACCACGGTTCCTTTGAAAAAGTCCGGGTTGGCCTCGCCCCAGAAACGGATGGGATTGGTACACATAAAGTCCCGAAAACCAGCCTCGCTGACCAGACCTTTTTCAACCAGTTCATACGCTTCGGGCACCACGTGGCTCATATTCGCGACATCAAAATGGCCGATGTCCGACCCGAAGAGCGCATTGAGCTGCGCACCAAACGGATTGCACTGTCGATTGAAGGCCCAGGCGTTCATCTTGTCATCCGACTCACAGCCAAAATAGAAATTCTTGACAAACAAGTCATGAATGTCGGACGCCTGGGTGATCCTGCAGGCCGAAAAGTCGTCCAGATTATCGATGCCGCCGACGGCCGTTGAGCCTTGTGCGCTCAGTACGGTATCCAGGGCTGCGTCGCGCGGGGTGAACGCCTCGGCCATGTCTGTGTTGCCGTATTGCCGCACCAATTCGCCCAGGAGTTTCTGGTCCAGATTAGCCGGATCAACCTCCGCCAGCGCCTCGATATTGCGCTTCTCCCAGTGTTCGATCAGATCGGCGTATAACTGACACGCCCAACCAACCCCACCCTCCAAAAAGGCGAATTTGAGTGTGGGGAAACGCCGGGTGACGCCACCGAGAAAGAGGGCTTTACACACGGCTTCGTTTGCCGCGGCAAAATGGCCAATGTGATTGTACACAAAATTGGAGGGTGAGATCCGTAGCGCATATCCACGCGAGCCGGTATGAAACGTCGGCGACAGGCCACGCTCAACGCACATTTCCCAGACCGGGTCGTAGTCGTATTCGCTGTCCAGCCCCAGCACGTCACGCCACGTCAGCAGTTCTTCGGTACCGGGGTAGTGCTCGACCGCGGCGGGAATGGGCCGTTTGATCATACTGCCCAGCATGATGACCTTCATCCCGAGCTGCGCGGTCACATAGTCGATTTCTTCCAGTGCCTCTTCCGGCGTGTTCATCGGAATCACCGCCGTCGGGGTCATACGGTCGGCATAGGCCCGAAAATAGTCTGCGCTAAAAATATTGAACGCCCGGCAGGCGGCCTTCCGCAGTTCAGTATCACTACCGCGGGTCAACCCCAGACCCGCGGTGGGATAGAGGATGGTAAAATCTATGCCGAACTCGTCCAGGCGTTCATACAGCAACTGGGGCATCATGGCCGTGGCCCGGTCGCGCGTATTCTTGGTTGGAATCCCCCAGAAGGCTTGCTGCGCGGTCCGCTGGTGGCGCCGTTCGGCCACCGACAGACGTAAATGTTCTTGGACAAGGGTGGTGAACATGGAGAAACCTTCGACTGCCTTGGCACCGCCGATTTTTCTCAACTGCTCGCGCACCAGCGGCCCAAACTCCAGCCAGTGTCCGTCTGCGTCTATAATCGGATGCTGTAATCGGGCGCGTACACTCGCCCCGTTCGTCCGGCCATTGCTACTCATAAAAACCTCCCCGAGAGAGATACCGCCCCTCCGACGGTTGATTCCTTATTTAGGAAAACTAGGCCGAGTATAGGAAGTCAGACAGATGTTTACAATGCTTCGCTCACCAGTTCTCCGCTTATCGCAAGGGAAGTTGCCCTCTCCCTCAACCCCTAACCCTCTCTATGCCGGAACGGGTGCAAGCTCATCCAGCAGTGCTTTCGCCGCTTGCAGGTCCGGTGTGTCGAATCCCTCGCTAAACCATCCGTAGATCTTCGACAGGGGTTGGTAGGCGGCGTCCGACTTCCCACGGTCTTTCCAGAATGCGGCCAGGCGGGTTGCGCTGCGGAGTTCCAGGGATTTTGCCTGCTGGTCGTGGGCGGTCCGGATGGCACGCTGAAAACAGTCTGTGATTTCCTGACTGTTGTGACCCATACCGTCTTTGGAAGCGAGTAATAATTCCCCCCGAGTGCGCAGCAGTTCGGCCTGCCACCATTTTTCGTTGCTCTTGTCCAGCTCGGCTTCCGCCTGATCCAGCACAGCGAGGCCGTCCTTGACGCGGTCGACTTTGCCATAGGCTTCTGCCAAAGGCAGAGACACTTGGCCGAGCTGCCGAATGCCGGACTCCTGCCAAATACGCTGGCCCTCCAGCATGTCGGTAATGCCCTCTTCGACATGACCCTGTTCGGCTAAGGCCCAACCACGCAAATAGGTCCCGGCGGCGTGAAAGTATGGAAAGCCCTGATCACTCGCTAAGGCGACCACACTCTCCGCCTGGGTTTGGGCCGGCGCTCCTTCTCGTCGAAAGCGGTAGACCGACGTTCCAAAATGCAGGGCAAAGACCAAGCTGTACGGATGCGAAATCTCTCGTGCGAGTGCAATGGCTTCCTGGCTGCGCTGGAGAGCCTGGTCGGGATAGCCGAGATGCCACAGCATCCAGGCCAGAAAGGCCAGACTGGCCACACCAGGATCCTGACCTATCACTCCCTGCGCATTCTCCGGGCCGTGGATACTTGGATCATACATGTCCACGGCCCGTTCCAGATGGGCCCTGGAGTCGGCAAACGCGCCGAGCCGAAAGGCCGTCAATCCCAGCGCCTGCTGGGCCGGTAGAAATTGCCGAGAGCCGGGCATGCACTCGGACAGACGTTGGAGCTTTTCCGTCACTTCCCCCGCGGCGGCATACTCCCCACGCACGATGTACAAACGCCATAAACCAAAAAGCACGGGGAACGTCTGCGGCAGATCGCCAATCGTATGTGACAATTCGCGGGCACGGGTGTAGACGCGTTCCACTTCGGGCGCAGCATCGCCCTTGGTTGCCATCAGGCAGGAGCCGAGTGAGATGAGCAGGGTCAGCTCTTGCTGCTGACGGTCCGGAGTGGAGGGTAGTGATGGCAGCAAGTCCAGGGCGTGGTTGAGATCACGAATGGCCTCGGTATAGGCCGAGTTTTTCAGCGCCAGCTCTCCGGCGCGTTGATAGTACTCAGCGGCTTTTTCCGTATCCCCGCTCTGGGCGGAATGATAGGCGAGATCTCTGAGGCGATGGTCAGTCAGGTGCTCGTGGTACAGAGATGCAATGGCCTGTGCCGTCCGGGCGTGCACTGTCTGGCGGCGCTCGGATAAGAGCGAATGATAGGCGACCTCCTGGGTGAGCGTGTGCTTAAAGGTATATTCGACTTCGGGAAAGGCGGGCTGCTCATAGATGAACTCGGCCGTTTGCAACCGGGATAATAGGGGTACGAGCGTGTCTTCGGCCTGTTGTGCCACCTGGGTCAGGAGGCTGAGCGAGAACTCCCGGCCAATCACCGCAGCGGTCTGGAGCAGCTCTTTTTCTGCGGCCCCTAATTGGTCGATGCGACCGGCCAGAACGCCCTGGACCGTCGCCGGGACCTGGATCTCATCGAGCGGCTTGGTGAGGGAAATGCCCCCTATGCTGTGGACCAGGACACCGTTGTCAAACAGCGCCCGGACCATTTCCTCCATAAAAAAGGGCGTCCCCTCTGTTTTCTCCAAGATGCGTTGTTTGAGGGGTTCGAGCGAGGCGGCCGTGACCGGCCAGTTTGCTTCGTCAAGAAGCGCGGCCAAGAGTTCTTTGGCGTCTTCCATATCCAGCGCATCGAGTCGGAGCTGGCTGTAATAGGTCTTGCTTCCCCACTCGTGCCGATACTCCGGGCGGTAGTTGACCAGCAGGAGTATGGGCGCGGTGGCCACGCTTTCACTCAGGCTATCGAGAAAGGCCTGGGTGCCTTCATCCAGCCATTGCAAGTCCTCGAAAATCAGCACTACCGGCTGGGTGAGGCTCTCACGCACAAGGAGCCGCTTGATAGCGTCAAAGGAGCGCTGTTGACGGATGTGGGGGTCCATCTGCTGAAGCGCCGCGGCGAATTCAGAATGGCCCAAGAGGCTCAGCAGATAGGGCAGTCCGTCTTCGAGTTCACGCTCAAGCGCCACCACCCGCCCGGCGACTTTTTCATGCAGCGTCCGTTCGTCGTCCTGAGGGCGAATACGGAAGTAATTCCTCAGTAACTCGATCAAGGGCAAATACGCATAGCCGCTGCCATGGGCGGCACAAAATGTTTCGAGGACAAGACAGCGCCGCTCGGACAGCAGCTTGAATTCGTGAAACAACCGAGACTTGCCAACGCCCGGCTCACCCACCACGCCAACCATCTGTCCCTGTCCGTTTCTCGCTTGTTCGCCGGCCTGTTTGAGATGCTCGATCTCTTGCTTCCGCCCGACAAAACGAGACAGGCCATGTGCGGCTGACACCTGGAGACGGGTGCGCAGGGCGCCAACCCCGAGGACTTCATAAATCTGTAAGGGCTCGCTGACACCCTTGATCTTCGCCACGCCCAAATCCTTGAACTCGAAATAGCCCTCAGTAAGCTGGTGGGTATACGCACTCACAACCGTCGTACCCGGCGTGGCCAGCCCTTCCATGCGGGCCGCCAGGCTGGTCGCGTGACCAACCGGAACATAGTCGGTGTGCAGATCGTTTTTACGAATGGAGCGCACCACGACCTCGCCAGTATTGACGCCCACCCGCATCCGAAGATTGACCCCTTTGTCACGCCGGAGTCGTTCGGCATAGACTTTGCCTTCTTCTTGCATGCGTAAGGCGGCAAACAGGGCGCGCTGGGCGTGGTCTTCGTGGGCGATCGGCGCGCCAAAGAGCGCAAAAATACCATCGCCCATGGACTGGGCGACGTAGCCTTCATAGCGATGCACGGCGACCATCATGAGTTGCAGGGCCGGGTCAATAATGGAGCGCGCGTCTTCCGGGTCGAGGTCCTCGATGAGTTCCATCGAACCTTTGATATCGGCGAACAGGGCGGTAATGGTTTTCCGCTCGCCCTCAGTCGCCCCACGCGCTTCAAGCGCGGCCTGCTCGGCGCGGATACGCTCGGCCAGATGGGGCGGAGTGTAGGTGTGGGGGCTGGGGGTTGGGGGTTGGGGGTTGGGCGACTGGGTGAGCGCCGTTCCGCACTCCATACAGAACTTGGCTCTGGCGACGTTCTCACTGCCGCAGTTCGGACAGCGGTTCTGGAGTGCGCTTCCACATTCGATACAAAACTTTGCGCCGTCCGGATTGTCGGTGTCACACTGGAGACATTGCATGGGCTTTCATATCGCAGATAGCGGTAAAGACGCTACTCCAGCGTCCGCAGCTTATAGCGCTGAATTTTCCCGGTCGCGGTCTTGGGCAGCTCGGAGACAAACTCGACCCAGCGGGGGTATTTGTGCGGCAGCGTGCGCTCTTTGACAAACAGGCTCAATTCCTGGGCCAGCTCTACTGAGGCGGCCTGGCCTGCTTTGAGCACCACAAATGCCTTGGGTTTGAGTAGGCGATTGTCGTCTTCCCAGCCGACAATCGCGGCCTCCAGCACGGCCGGATGTTCAAACAGAATGCCCTCGACCTCGGCCGGCGAGACCCATTGACCCGAGACCTTGAGCATATCATCCGCACGGCCACAGTAGGTAAAATACCCCGCTTCGTCTTGGACATAGGTATCTCCGGTGTTGATCCAGTCTCCGAGCATGGTTTGGGCGGTCTTCTCAGGGTTGTTCCAGTAACAGGCGGCCCCGGACTGGCCCCGAATCAGGAGGCGACCCATCTCGCCGACAGCCACAGGTTGCCCGCTTTCATCCACAATCTTGGCCTCGTAGCCGGGGACCGGGCGGCCGCTGGTGCCTGGCTTGTAATCGTCCGAACGGTTGGAGATGAAAATATGCAGCATTTCGGTCGAGCCGATGCCATCCAGAATCGTCAGGCCGGTGTACGCCTTCCAGCGCCGGAAGACTTCGGCTGGCAGCGCCTCGCCGGCCGAGACACAGGCGCGCAAGGACGGGAACGCGTGCGGGTCTTGCTCTTTTTCTTGCTCCAGGGCGAGCAGTTGGGCCGCGTACAAAGTTGGCACCCCGAAATAGAGCGTGGGCCGAAAACGTTCGATCAGCTCAAACGTCATCTCCGGCGACGGGCGCTGGTCGCTTAAGACCGCGGTTGCTCCGCACCACAGCGGAAACGTCATGGCGTTGCCCAGGCCGTAGGCAAAGAACAGCTTGGCCGCGGAAAAACATACGTCCTCTTCGGTCATACCCAGCACAGCTTGGGCGTACTGCACACAGGTGACCACCATGTCACGCTGGCGATGGACTGCACCTTTGGGCCGACCGGTCGAACCTGAGGAATACAGCCAGAAGCAGGCGTCTTCGGCCGAAGCCGGCGCGGGCTCCAGCTCGGCAGACGTGGACCGTATCAACGCGGCGTAGGGAGAGTCTCCCCCTGCGACGCATACGGACTGCGGGGTGCGTTCAGCCCCGGCAAGGGCGGGTTCTACGGTCTGCGCGTACTCTGCGGAATAGGCGACCAGCGTACACTCGGAGTCATCTATCATGTATTGATAATCGGCCGCCCGGAGCAGCGTGTTGACCGGCACGGGCACAATCCCGGCCTTGATGGCACCCCAAAAGAGAAAGAAGAATTCGGGGCAGTCTTTCACGATCATCAGCATCCGGTGGCCGGTTCCGACGCCCATCGAGCGCAGAACATTGCCACACCGGTTGACCTGCTCGGCAAGCTGGCCATAGGTCATATCGCCGTTGACCGTGCGAATGACGATCTTCTGCGCCCGCCCTTCTGCCAGATGCCGGTCGATAAACGGCACGGCCACGTTGAAACGTGGAGCAAACTGAATGGAGGAATCTGTCGGATCAATAGCAACGGTATTGGCCTGCATGCCTACTCTCCCCTTGGGCTGTCTGCCCACTCCACATAAGGAAAGTCGAGGGGTCGATTGTTGATCCCGCGGGCCGGCGGGGCAATCCAGCTTGCCATTACGCCAGGTTCGGTAACCGGTTGCATGAGCGAAGCCACGAAGGCGTGATCGTCCTCAGTCGGCAACCACGAATCACGCTGGCGCTGCCACTCTTCGGCTGTCACCAGCTCTCCCCGTGGAGAGGCGTGGGCATCGGAAAAGGCGCCGATCTGCCGGTGGAAGCCCCGATGGGGCAGGTACAGCGGGCTCTCAATACCCTGCCGTTCAATCACCTTGTTCCAACGGTCCAGACCGCGCTGCGAGTCGGCAATATAATCGTCCCGTAAGCGCTCGTTAATGGCGAGGAGGGCCGGTACGTCCTCACATACGATGGAGCCGTCTGCGGGGCGCTGGACCGGCCAGGTCAGCTCCGAGAGACGATGGTCGTCACTGATGCGGGTTTCGCGATAGCGACCTTTGAGGCCGGTCGTAAAATAGTCGGCGGCGTTGGTCGAACGTTCCTGGCCGAACAGGTCGAGCGAGACGCTGTAATGAAAATTGATGAAGCGCTGCAGGGTCGGCAGGTCGATAGCCCCGGCCGCACGGATGCGCTCAGGATCATCGGTCTTGAGTGCGTTCATGACCTCACACGTGCGTTGGATAATCCGCATCACCCCGGTCTCACCCACAAACATGTGATGCGCCTCCTCCGTCAGCATGAACTGGCAGGTCCGGGCTAACGGGTCGAAGCTGGATTCGGCCAACGAGGCGAGCTGATATTTCCCGTCACGATCGGTGAAAAAGGTAAACATGAAATAGGACAGCCAGTGCGGCGTCTGTTCGTTAAACGCGCCCAGAATACGCGGTTTGTCCGCATCACCGGAATGGCGCTCCAGCATCATCTCGGCTTCTTCCCGGCCATCGCGACCAAAATAGGCGTGCAGGATATAGACCATAGCCCACAGATGACGCCCCTCTTCAACGTTGATCTGAAACAGGTTGCGCAAATCGTACAGCGAGGGGCAGGTGTGGCCCAAATGGCGCTGCTGTTCGACGGAGGCCGGCTCGGTATCCCCCTGGGTCACGACCAGGCGGCGTAACAGGCTGCGATATTCGCCTGGGACTTCCTGCCAGACCGGTTCGCCAAGGTGGTCTCCAAAAGCGATACGACGCTCCTCCTGCGGCTTGGCCAGGAAAATGCCCCACCGATAGTCAGGCATTTTCACATAGTCAAAATGGGCCCAGCCGTCGGACTCGACGCTGATGGCCGTGCGCAGATAGACGTCATACGCCTGCGTTCCCTCAGGACCGCAGCTATCCCACCAGCGTAGATAATTCGGCTGCCACGACTCCAGGGCGCGTTGGAGTCGGCGGTTCTCGGCCAGGGCAACATTGTTCGGAATGCGCTCCGTATAATCAATCGCCATGCTACACCCTCTGTTTCCGAAAACGGCTCTGTTTCCCCGTGCCGTACAGCGTCAACGCCCCGTCTTCACCGACGGCATTCGGTCGCTGAAAGATCCAGTTTTGCCAGGCGCTCAGACGCCCGAATATCTTGGTCTGGAGTGTTTCCTGACCGGCAAAGCGCAGGCTGGCCTCCATACCGGTGAGGGCGTCGGGCGAGAAGCTGGCCCGTTCTTCCAGGGCCAGCCTGACTTCGTCTTCCCAGTCGATATCATCCGGGATAAAGGTGACCAGCCCAAGTTCGTCGGCCGTCTCCGTGTCGATATCCCGTCCCATATACGACTGCAACTCCGCAATATGATCCGGTTGCGCCGGGAAACGACTGCTCAGACGAGTGCTGCCGTTATGCATAGGCAGGGGACCGAAATTCATGGACGTCAAACGGAGCGCGGCCGCAGGCAGAACGCTCCCCTCAAACCGGCCATCCAGCATATACGACCGGTCGGCGGCCAGCGCAAGTTCGAATAAAGTGCCGGTGAAACAACTGCCCGGCTCGATCAGGGCGATCAGGCTCCGCGCGCTCACGTCCAGACGCTGGAAGGTACGCTTGAGATAGAGGATGATCTCGCGGATCAGCCAGTCATCGACATGCTCGGTCAGGAGGCTATCAACGTCTTCGACCAGCGCGGCCTCGCCGCTGGTGCGAAACACCCAAGTCCCAATATCTTCTTCATTCAGCCGTAAGTACAGAATGGCATCATCCAACTCACGCGCCAGGGCCAGGGGCCAGAAGCGCGCACCGGCAGCATGAATGGCTTCCACTGTGTGAGGCAGGTCTCCGCTCGGTGCGTGGACCGTGAATGCAGCGGTTCGCAGCGCGCGGTCCAGCTCGATTGAGATATGCTCGTAGGTCATGGTCGTGTCCTCAAGAGAGCGAGCCAGGGGAGTCAGGGCAATGCCGCCCGCATCCGCGGGGCGGTCCGATTGGGTGGCAAAAGCCAACGCACGAGCCTGAACCGTTTCCTCAAAACGCGAGCGCGGGGCGATTTCGTCAACCAGATTCCACTCCTGAGCCCGTTTCCCACGCAGGCCCTCAGATGTTGTACAAAAGAAATCGGCCCGATCACGCCGCACGTGCCGTTTGTCGACAAGCCGCGTCAGACCGCCCGTTCCGGGCAAGACCGCAAGCAGTGGCAACTCGGGCAGGGATACCGCGCTTGAGCCATTGTCAATGAGAATAATATGTTCACATGCCAGAGCCAGTTCATAGCCGCCGCCTGAGGCCGTCCCGTTTACGGCGCAGACATAGGTTTGCCCGGAGTGAGCGCTGGCATCTTCGATGCTGTTGCGCGTCTCGTTCGTAAACTTGCAGAAGTTGACCTTATGCGCGTGTGAAGACTGGGCCAGCATACGAATATTTGCCCCGGCACAAAAAACCTGCGGCTTGGCCGAACAGAGTACCACTGCGGCGACTTCAGGATGCTCGAAGCGAAGACGCTGAACCGCATCGTAGAGTTCGATGTCCACACTCAGGTCGTACGAATTGAGTTTGAGCTCATAGCCCGGAACCAAGGGCGCATCTTCCTGCACATCCATTGCGAGCCTGGCGACTCGGCCGTCAATCGACAGCCTCCAGTGCCGATAGTGTTCGGGCCGGGTCGCAAATTCGATGCTGCCTGAAGTTGATGAGGCTGACTCGGTTTGTACCTCAGGTCGCCGTGCCTGTTCATCAGCGCGTATAGCCGTACTCATGGGACGTCTCGCCTTTGGTCTTTTTTTGTCAATCTAGCGCTATTGAAAAGACGATGCCAGGGCGCAAGAACCCCACCCCACCGCTCACCCGGCACCCCGCCCAAGAGGGGAGCTTTTGTTATCCCCTCCTCGGAGGGGTGGCCCGCAGGGCCGGGGTGGGTTTCTTTTGTGTGACAGTCGGACCGAACATTCTCAGGTATTGAACGACCGTGCTATCAGCACGTTTTTAGATATCCAGCAGCGTTTTCAACTTCCTAGAGCAGCCCGCTCAGGGCGCGGACGGGAAAGGAGGGACCCGTCCGCGCCCTCGCCGGCCCCCCTCACTCGACACTGGTCATGGCAAGGTTCTGACTCGCCCCCTGCCACGCCAATGTCACCGCCTCCCCCAAACTCGGGAAGTCCACCACCCCACAGCTCCCTGCCACATCCTCCACAGACTCCGCCCCTAAGGTCCCTACCCGCACCATCGCCCAGCTCAGTTCCACATCATCTACGAACGCCACGGCCGTATGCTCACCATCGCCTAAAAAGTCGGGAGTAATAAAAAAGAAAGGAGTGAGGTGAGTGAGGGATGAGCACCCTTCACATGCCCTCCCTCTCCGGACGGCCTCCAATCTCTTTTTCGTCGGTCGGTCAGCCATCATTCCCTCCTGATGCCTCTGCCACGATGAATAGGCCTATTGAGCGAGCCTTCAGAATACATATATCTACTTTACATACATACTGAATGTATATCAATGACACCCAGCAACGTCCAGGTCAGCAGTGGAGGGCACCCTCTGGCAGCAGTAACGAACGCCCAGTCGGGCCACACTTTTTCAGATACTGAACGACCGTACCATCAGGAACAGTATCTTCGCGTTTTTAGAGGTCTAAAAGCGTTCCCCGTGGACGACATGCCCCCCTACTATAGCGAGATCGACCTGGATATCTCGAATGGCGTCACGTTTTCCTTTGAGAGGATTGTCGGAGAGCACCACACAGTCGGCAAGTTTACCAACCTCTATGGAGCCGAGCTCATCTTCCATCCATAACGCATACGCTCCGTTATAGGTAAAAATCCTGAGCGCCTCTTCACGCGAGATGCGCTGGGCTGGGCCAATGACTTCACCGGTTAACCCAGCTTGCCGAGCCATTGACTGCCAGAGCGTGAACAGTGCCCCGCGCGGCCCCCAGTCCGTACTTTGGCTCACGGGCACACCCGCATCGAGCCACCACCGCAGAGGAATCGCATCTTTGGCATAGCGCGGCCCGAGGCGGTCCTTATAGACTTCCGCCCCTTTGCCCCAAATGAAATTTGTTGCCGTCGTGGGAATCACGCCAAGCTGCCGACATTGCGCAATCTGCTCCTGGGTGGGAAATTCTACATGTTCGATGACCCAACGTTTGTCATGAATCGGCGTCGCCGCATGGGCTTCGCGCATGGCACGGAGCGCTATCTCAATCGAACCTCGACCCGCGGCTTCGGCATGCACGCGGAGGTCGAACTCCGCCGCCAGACGCAGAATCGCAGCATATTTTTCCCACGCTACCAGAGGTTCCGGCGCGACCTTCTGGCCGAAGGGGCCGGTATAGGGCGCATCGTTCACCGCAGCCCCGTGCCAATAGGGGCCGTCGAGCCCGATACTCACACCAACGACCTTGAGGTGGTCGCTCCCAAAGCCGCGTCCCGCGGCAAAGCTCACCGTCCGCAGATAATCGGCAATCGTTTCAAGCGACTGATGCGGGTCAATTTCATAGGTATAAAAGATCCGCAGGGGAAGCTCGCCTTGCGCCTGAAGCTGAGCGTAGGCTCGCAGCTCCTCCGGAGAATTTAAATGCGCCTCCAGTAGTGTTGTTGTGCCACCGGCAAGGAACTCCGGCGCAAGTCTTTTGATGCCCTCACGGACATGCGCGTAGGTTGGCGGGGGAATCAGTTTGGTCAGTTCGAAAAAGAAGGGATTCGGGTTGTAAATCGGCTGCAGGGCGCCACGAAACTCTCCCGTCGGCTCGCCCGTGTCAGGGTCTTTGACAATTTCTATCTGCTCTGGTTGCGGCGTGTCCTTCGTAATACCGGCTAACTGGAGAGCCCGACTATTCAGCACGGCCGAATTCGGGACCCGATTCGTCGGGGCAGTAATATAGACTGGATGATCAGGAGAAACAGGGTCGAGATCCCAGCGATTGGGGAAGCGGTTTTCCTGGAGAAGGTTCGGAACGTTGAAAAAATAGGGCGGATCGCCAACCGGCAGGGTTACAATCCATTGGCCAGGGGGGGTCTCCCTTGCCCGGCTGGCTATACGTTGCTGTATCTCAGCAATCGACCGAGCGCCAGCCAGGGAAACAGCCAGAGTCTCCAAGCCAAATAAGCCGATATGCCCATGGGTATCAATAAAGCCAGGGACGACGGTTCTCCCTTCCAAATCAAGGACTCTTGTGTCGGAACCGACCAGCTTCTTTACCTCGGCGTTCTTGCCAACGGCTACGAACCTGCCCCCGGACATCGCAACTGCCCTGGCTCGGCTGAACGCCTGGTCAACAGTCAAAATGGTCCCGTTCAGCAGGACCGTGTCTGCAGGAGCTCGTCGTTGACGGATGGCCATACCCGGTCTCCTTTCACACGTCCCTATTAAACACTCCACCGAAAGGCAGCTTCACCTCAGCACCTTACTCGAGCGCCCCAAACGCAATTGTTTTCCAGTTGTCAAACAGGCGGCGGGCGGATTGGGTCAGGAGCGCGAGATGTTGATTGGTCTCGGCCTCAAACCGAGAGAGCGCATCTGGGCCGAGTATTTTTTCCAGCGCGGCGCGATAGGTAGGAATGCTGGCCCATTCGGCGACCGTCACGGTCGATATTTCCGTATGATACTGGGTGCTGAGCGCTTTTTCGCCAAACGACAGGCTCTGGATGGCACACCCGGCATTCGTCGCCAAGACGGATGCGCCGTCAGGGAGTTGCTGCACTTCGGCGGCGTGCCACTGGAGGCATTTCATCGTGCCGGGCAGACCCAGCAGAAACGGACTCGTTTCACCGTCCGCGGTTTTCTCGACTTCATAGATGCCAACCTCCGGCTCAGCGGCCGGCCCGACTGTGCCGCCGAGCGCATCCGCCAGCAGTTGGTGGCCGAGACAGACTCCCAGAAAAGGCATCTGCCGGTCGACGACGGCCTCGCGGATGGCCGCTTTCTCCGCCTTCAGCCAGGAATATTGCTCCTCTTCCCAGACATCCATGGGCCCGCCCATTACCCACAGCCCGTCGTAGTCGCTCAAGTCAGGGATGGGCTCGCCCCGGTCGAGTTCGACCGCTTGCCATTCAATGCCGTCTTCCCGCATGAAATCCCGAAATACACCGGGATGTTCGACGTTGAGATGCTGAAAGACGAGTAGCCGTGGAGTCTTCCGAGTCATGACCGCCCCTCCAGAGTCCTTCTGTATGGTGAGAGCTGTAGCACAGCGCTTCTTAGCAATGAAGGAGACGTCTGTTATCGCTTGGAAAAAAAGACTAGGATCAGTCCGCGAGCTACCCGAATCGAGAGGAGACAGACATGACCTTTGCCGTTATCGGGCAATGCCCGGAAACCGGAGCTATCGGTGCCGGAATGGCAACCTTTTCGGTTAATGTCGGTCGTGTGAGCCCGGTCTTCAGCGGCCTGCTGCCGACCTTTCAGGAGAGTGGCGCCATCGTCCTGCCCCATTCGTATGCCAATCGGCAGTTGGCGTACGACACGTTTCGGCTGCTTGAGCAGGGCTATAGCCTGGCACAGCTCAAGGCAGAGCTGCCGAAAACGGACCCGCATTTCAGCTATCGCCAGTATAGTGTGCTCACCGTCGCCGGCGACCTCTGGGTGCATACCGGCGACAAGGCGTTTGAGTACGCCGGCCATATTGTGGAGGGTCAGTGGGCCGTGTCCGGGAATGCCCTGACCAGCAGCAAAACCGTTGAGGGCATGGCGGCCTCGATGCGAGAGAGTGCGGGTCAGCCCTTGGGCGAGCGGATTGTCCGCGCCCTTGAGGCGGGCCGGGATGCGGGCGGACAGGGCGATGTCAGAACGGGCAAGCACTGGGGCGAGCTGTCATGCGCCGTTTTTGTGGCCGACGGGAAAAATCCGTATCCCAAGGTTGACCTGCGGGTGGACTACCATCCGCATGCAGTGAGCCAACTGCGGCGTCTATACGAGTATACCCAGCCGCTGGACCATTATTATGAGGGCATGCAGAAGCACCCGGATACGTTCTGGGATTTTATCAAAGAGCGCGGCGTTCTGGACATGCCGCACTTTCATGCGGACGAGGTTGATATCGAGCGGGACTAGGGCCTACCGCCCTCCCCGCTCCTCTAAGACGCTACGCAAAAAACTCGCGTTTTCGTCTTCCAGGGCGGCGCAGGCCAGCAGCACGGCATGGGCCTGGGCATCACCCTCCGCGGCGGCGAAAGCCTCCCAGGTTTTTTTCCCGGCCCGCTCGCCCCGGCGCTGGATTTCCCACTGCTCTTCGAGCGACCGGTCGGCATAGACCGCCAGGACTTGGGCCTCCAGGTCGGGTAGCTCGGCCAGGAGTTGCTGCTGGATTGTGGCTGCGTCCGGGGCGAGGGCTTCAATCCGGGCCGCAATATCTTCCTCCCGCGCCGCACACCCGAGAAAGCCGGCACGCTCCGAACCACCGACCTGTTCGGCCCAGCTTTGATACCTTTTGGCGGCCTGGCGTTCGGCCCAGGCAATGAGGAGCTGCTGCTGCTGGCGCGGAAAGCGGGCCACAACCGGGGCGAGCACGCCGGCAATGCTGGGCAGGTCGTCCGAGTGCGTGGTGCTCATGAGTACGATGCCCCTTTCTCCTTACGGCCTGCGGGTCTGTTGGAGGGTCGCAATCCGTTCCATGAGAGCGGACGGGAGGGGCCCTGCCTGTGCGGCGACTATGGCGTCATCGAGTTCGGCCCGGTTCTTGGCTCCGGTTACGACCGTACTCACCCCAGGTACACTTAACGCGTAGCGCATAGCGACGACTGCAAGAGAAGAGGCGGTCTCGGCAGTCAGGAAGCCTAAATGCCGCTGCCCAAAATCGAAGTCTACAGCCACGGGATGATCCGCGGGGAGCGAGCGATCGACGGCCGCGGTCAGAGAACCGGCTGCAAAGGGCCGGATGCCGAATATGCCGAGCTGCGCGGACCGTGCCAAGCCGACCATTTCCAGATGATCGCGGTACTGCCCATCCTCTGCGACCCCCATCTCTCCTTCTGAATTGAGGACATTGGTCACGAGTTGAACCGTCGCCAGCCGACCATCGCTAAAGAGTTCCCTCACCACATCGTGGCGCGCAATGCCGGTAAACCCAAGCTCTCGGACAAGTCCTTCTTCCTTGAGCTGCTGCATGGTCTCAAGCACCCCACCGGTTCCAACCACCTCTTGCAAGGTCAGTCGCAGAGGAGAGACCGGCTCCCGGGGTTCAATCTGGTTGTGCAGCTGGAATATGTCGATCTGTTCGCGCCCCAAACGGGTGAGACTGCCCTCCAGAGAGCGTCGGATGGCTCCGGACAGGTCGCTCCGCTCACGGGGACGGATCAATACTTTGGTGGCAAGCAGTGGTTTGGTGGCCAGGTCGGGCCAGGCTGTCCCAACGACCTCCTCGGCCTTCCCGTTTCCATACACGGGAGCAACATCAATGATATTGATCCCGCTGGCCACGGCGTGCTTGACCGTCTCAATGCACTCGTCTTCGGTCGTTGCCCCCCATACCATCCCAATCCCACCCCCACCCAAAGTAATGGCCGAGACAGAAAGACCGGTTTTGCCCAGGACACGCTGCTGCATAGGTCCTCTCAATCGTCAGGCTTGATTTACACCGCCCGTTTTCCCGCGTGAGATGAAGTGATGGTCAACTCGTAGGCGTCTGGCCCGACGAGTGTAAACCAGCGATGGACCGTGCCCGATTCGATTGCTGACGGCTGGAGGCCCTGATCCATATACGCCTGTCTCGTCGCCTCGACATCATCGACCATCAGATCAAAGGGGGCTTTTGTCTTTGGTGGGATGGGTTCGTCGGTTGGACGCAACACGACGTGCGTGCCACCCCGCAATTCCAGCACGGCAATCGTGTCCGATTGATGAATAAAGCGCATCCCCAATGAGACAAAATACTCGGTTGCCCGTACGATATCGGTTACCCGTAGCGTAGCATGACCAATGGCAACCGGTGGCCGGGTCTCAGCTTGCGTAGCCATAAGGACCTCCCATTCATCTGCAGATTATGGGCTATTCTACCGAATCTTATACGCGCTCAATCTGACACGGCACAAAGCGATGATGGGGGCAGCCGGTAAAGGGGTCACGGGCGGCCGTATCCGTGTAGGCGTTCATATTGACGCCGTTCAGGTCCGCATTTGCGCCATTACCCTCCGTCGGATAGATCATGCCGAAGCCGTTCGGCATCCAGACATGGCCCTCCATCAGTTTTTTGTCCACAACGGCCGGCAGTTCGACCTGTCCCCGCCGGGTGCGGAGCCGAACCGTGTCGCCGTCCATCACCCCTATGCGTTGGGCATCTCCGGGAGAGAGGTTCAAGGCGCAGTGGGGGCCGCGGCCCTTACGCCAGCTCGGGTCGCGCTGAATGGTGTTGGCGGTCCAGCGGGTCCGCAGGCCGGAGGCCAGCACAAAGGGATAGTCCGGATCTTCAGCCGGTCTGGTTGTGACGGCGCGGCCCAGCTCGGCCACGATTTCTTCGGGCGTGAGACGGATTTTTCCGTCCTCAAAGCCAATGCGTTCATCGAGGTTGGCTTCCATATCAAGCTCGGCCACCTCGGTCCCCTCGGGATGAGCCAGGAGACGTCTGAACAGCTCGATACCGACTTCAAAGGCATCTTTGTCCTGCCATTCCGGCCCGAGGACGCGCACGACCGCGTCCTTGCGGACAACGCCATTCATCACGGCCTGAAACCAGACGCTGGAGAGAACCGGCGAATCAAGCTGCGGACCCAGAGTACGGTAGGCCCAGTATAAGGGGGCCGCAAACTTCGCCGCCTTTGCCGTGGTCTGGAGCGCCTTCAGGTAGGCCGCAGCTCCCGCAGGTTCGTGCGCGTCTTTCGCCAGCTCATACAGTTCCTGGGGCGGTTCGGGAACCAGACCCATGGCCTCAGCCAGACGGTTATAGATTTCGCCTTCGGGCAGGGCTTCACCCGGCGCGGGCAGGATGGGTGGGCGCAACTGGGTCTGGACGCGCGGATAACCGCGCGGGAAGCTGGCCATTTCCCATTTTTCATAGCCGGTTGGAGTCGGCAGAATATAGTCGGCCACCAGGGCCGTCTCGGTCATGGTCGGTTCGATCACGACCAGCAGGTCCAGGTGTTCACGCGCCTCCAGCCAGCGCTGGGTGTCGGGAAAAGATAAGAGCGGGTTGGAGCCTTCTACAATCAAGGCCCGCAGCCGTTCGGGATGGTCGTGCAGGATTTCTTCGGGCACCAGCACCGGCGAGAATATACCCAGCCGGGTCAGGGCCGAGACCGCGCTAATGCCGGAAGCCAGGGCGCGTTCGGGCTCAGCGTGACGCCGATTATCCGGCGTTGGAGGGTTCAAATTCGAGGTAAAGACATTACCTCCCCGGCGACCCATATTGCCGGTCAGGGCAATCAGCAGATGAAGCAGATAGGAGTTCAGGGTTGAGAACAGCGTCATCTCCACCCCGAGGTCCCACAACAACGCGGCGCTTTTCGCGTTGGCGTATTCCGTGGCTGTGGCCACGACATCGGCCACTTCAAGACCACAGCGCTGGGCCATGTCGGCGATATCAATATCCGCTAGTTGGGCCTTGAGCTCTTCGTAGCCGACCGTTTTGTTGGTAATAAATTCGGCGTCTCCGAGGTCTTGTTCGACAATAACCTTAAGCATGGCCAGGAGCAGATAGACGTCCGTGCCGGGCCGGACTCTGAGGTGGCGGTCGGCCTGACGGCTGGTTTCGGTAATGCGCGGGTCTACCACCACCATGGTCCGGTTTTCATCGCGGGCCAGACTTTTCAGGGCGTCGGTTGGGTTATGGCCACGATTGCTGATGTGCGGGTTGGTGCCCATGACCAGCAGAAAATCGGCATGATCGTGGTCGGGATGCAGCGTGGTCCCGGACGAGCTGTCCAACATCCATTTTTCGACCAGCCAGTGCTGGCTCTTCTCTTGGGCCAGGGAGTTGAAAAAACGGCGGGATTTCATCAGAGAGAGAAAGGTGACACCATACGGCGCGTCCAGATGGTTAGCCTGGCCGCCGATACCCACCAGGCCGCAGGCCCGCGAAGAATGTCGGGCAATAATATCGTTGAGCTTCCCGGCTATTTCGGCAATCGCCCGCTCCCAACTCACCTGCTCAAACCCACCCCCCGGCTTGCGCTTGAGCGGATGGCTGAGCCGCTGGGCATGGTTGACATAATGGTCAACGCTGAAGCCTTTATTACAGATATAGCCGTGCGAGAGCGGGTTGGAGGCATCGGCCCGGATGTTCTCGATATGTCCCTCGTCGATATCGACCGTCAGGCCACAGTTGTGGCTGCACAGCACACAGACGGTTGCCTGGTCCTTGGCGTTGGTTTCAATCGGAAGCTTGGAAATGGATGGGTCAACCTGCACTGCGCTCATGGTTTCAGTCTCCTCGTCTATTCTATTCCCACTCTCTCACCCCCACGGGCTCAGAGTACGACTCTTTACGGGAAGCGCGGGGGCGGGAACGAAGGCATAATCATACACGAAGAGATATCCTAAGGCGAGTCAGCGCGAGACACGGCAACACCCGGCATCAAGCCGACCACCTCATTTAGTCAACCTGATCTTCCGTTGACTCTCATACGGCATTGCCGTATCCAAAGAGAATGCAGACTGTCCTGGAGACAGCAGAGTATTTGCGGGATGCCAGGCGCGTCGGTTTATCCGAGGAGGGGGGGATTTACTCGTGGAATTCTTTGCCGAACATCCCGACGCTGGTGATCCCATCCCCGGAACGGGCGGTGCCCGTAAGGTGCGCATTGCGGCGAAAGGGAAAGGTAAGCGCGGGGGCGGGCGGGTGATCTCGTTCTATACCGGCCCTGATATTCCGGTGTTTCTACTCAACGTGTTTGCCAAGAATGAAAGGATTGATTTGACCCGGAAAGAGCGGAATGAGTTGAAAGAAGTGTTAGACACATTAGCCCAGGCATATCGGAAAAGGAGCCGCTAAGATGTCGAAAGCAGGAGAACGGATGATCCGCAGTGCCCGGCAGGCATTGGCCTTTGCCCAAGGGGAGAAGGAGCACGACTGCACTGTGCATATTCCGAAAGAAATCAATGTCCGCCGCATCCGGCGGAAGGCGGATATGAGCCAGTCGGAATTTGCCTCATATTTTGGGGTGAGCGTCCGTACGGTGCAGGATTGGGAACAGGGCAGGCGGGCGCCGTCAGGGGCGTCGCGAGCCTTTCTGCTGGTGATTGACCGCGAGCCGGAGGCCGTCCGCCGCGCGCTCACGGCAAATTCATAAACACGAAGCGTTAGAAGCGGGGCTTACATGACCACGACGCTGCGTGCTACTTCGCCCTTCTCAAGCGCGGTCATAGCCTCGTTCACTTCCTCCAGGGCATAGGTCCGGGTAATCATTTCGTCCAGTTTGAGTCGGCCGTGCCGGTAGTGCTCGACCAGGCGGGGCATATCGATATGAGGACGGGCCGAGCCATAGCCCGAGCCTTTGATGATCTTCTCGGTCAGGAAGGTCCCCATCGGAATGGAGACCGTATCCCGCCGCGACCCTGCGCCAACAACAATCGTCGTTCCGGCCTGGCGGGTACAGGCGTAGGCCTGCTCCACCGTTTGGGACAAGCCGATAACCTCAAAGGCGTAATCCGCGCCCCGGCTCCCGGTAAGCTTGCGTACCGATCGCACCAAATCATCCCGACTCGGGTTGATGGTATGGGTAGCGCCGAACTGGAGGGCATAGTCCAGTTTATTGTCCAGTAAATCCACCCCAATAATCGTGCTGGCACCGGCCAGCACACAGCCCTGGATGACATTGAGCCCGACGCCGCCACAGCCGATCACCACCGCGCTGCTGCCCGGCTCAACCTGAGCCGTGTTCATGGCCGCGCCCACCCCCGTCATAACGCCACAGCCGACCAGGCATACCACATCGAGCGGCACCTCGTCCGGTACCTTGATACAGGCCTGTTCGGCGACCACGGCCTGCTCGGCAAAGCTGGAGATGCCGGCCATATGGTGAATGTCCTTGCCGTTCTTCTTGAGGCGGCACGTCCCGTCAACCATCGCTGCCTTCACCATGGTCTGAAACATATTGACGCACAGATTCTGTTTGCCGATGGCGCAGTAGTAACAGTGGCCGCAATACGGGGCGAGGGACAGGACGACATGGTCACCCGGCTTGACCAGGGAGACGTTCGGCCCGACCTCTTCGACAACACCTGCGCCCTCGTGGCCGGGAACCATGGGTAGCGGGCTGCGCAAGACCCCATGAATAATCGAGTAGTCGCTATGACACACTCCATTGGCGACAATCCTGACCCTGACCTCTCCGCTCTTGGGGCTGTCCAGCTCAACGTCTTCGACTTTGAGGGGGGTATCAACCTCGTATAAGACGGCCGCTTTCATGCCTTCCTCCTGACTGTTCCGTGAAGGCTCGTATCCTTTCAAATGCGGGAGGCAGGGTCTAGGTCTCCTCCCGGATGCGCCATAATTCTCGACTTGTGACAGACCGGTGTGCTAGTCTCCGTCTGGACTGACATCCAAGCCAAAGGAGGGGGCGCATGCATACGGTCTATAAGATCAGTGCGGACGACCAGGCCGTGGTCGAGGAATTCAACGCCAAGCCGATCGGCCACCACAGCCCCGCTTTACAGCGCGTGCTGAACGTCATTCGCGGCCAACCGGTTCGGGATAAATACGTGCTCATCTGCACCAAACCCCATAAGGAGTGGACGCTCGGCCAGCTCACTGGCGAACGGGGCAAACCGGTCAGAATGTTCAAGGACCAGGTCTTCACCTCGGTTGCGGATGCGGAGCGAGAGATATTTCGGCGGCGCTGGGAGCTGCATACCGGCGTGAAGAGTTGAGCATGCACAAGCAAAGGGAAGACGTATGAAAATTACTGGCTATGCCGACAAAATCAGCGCGCGTCCCGGCGAAACGCTTCAGTTCATGGTGAACTGCGAACGACCACGCTATCGGGCCGACATTGTTCGTCTGGTCTGTGGTGACCTGAATCCCGAGGGTCCGGGGATCAGGGAACACGTCGTGCCAACACCGGCTAATAAATCGTACAAGGGCCGCTCCCAAAGGATCGAATCTGGCTCGTATGTGCTGATCTCGAACAGCCCGCCGCTGCAAAACCTCAAGAGCTTTACCGTCCAGGCCATGCTGTGGCCGACTACGCCGGACAAGGGGACTCAGGCCATTGTGTCGAAGTGGCAGGACCGGCGGCGTTCGGGCTTTGCGCTGGTGATTCAGGCCGGGCGGCTGGCCCTGCAACTGGGCGACGGAAAAGGCAATGTCGAGGTCGTGAGCACCAATAAACAACTCCTCGCCCGGCAGTGGTATTTTGTGGCGGCGAGCTACGACGCGGAAACCCGGCGGGTCACCCTGTATCAAGAACCCCAGACCGCTTATCCCACGGTTTCGGACGCGGGCCGTGTGCGGAAGAAAATTCAACTCGAACGTGTGGGTTCCAATCAGTCCGCGCTAATGTTCGGCGCGCTGCGGACGGGTTCGGGCCGCGGCCGGCTCGACCAGAAATTCAACGGCAAAATAGACAGCCCGCGTCTGGCCAACCGTGTCCTGGAGCGGGCCGAGATGGAACAACTCAAGCGCGGCGTTCCCGCCCAACTCCAGCAGAGCGTGGTCGGTGCCTGGGATTTTTCCCAGAATATCAGTTCGACCCGGGTGACCGACACGTCACCCAATCGGCTGCACGGGGAGACGGTCAACATGCCGGCGCGGGGCATGAAGGGTTATAACTGGAGCGGCGAGAGCATGGACTGGAAACAGGCGCCGGAACAGTACGGGGCGATCCACTTTCACGATGACGACGTGTATGACGCCGGCTGGGAGGTCGATTTTTCGCTGACCGTTCCAGCCGAGCTCAAGAGCGGCCTGTACGCCGCCCGGCTCCGTTCGGGTAACGAAGAGGATTATATTCCGTTTGTTGTCAAACCGGCCAAGGGCAAAGAAAAAAAGCTGGCCTTTCTGCTCCCCACCGCCAGCTATATGGCCTATGCCAACGAACATATGGCCACCAACGCCGGCATGATGGAGCTGCTCAGCGGTCGCCTGGCTCCGTTCGATAAGAACAGCCTGTTTCTCAACGAACACCGCGAGTACGGTGGCTCGTGCTATGACTCCCACTCGGACGGCTCGGGCGTGTGTTATTCGTCCCGCCTGCGGCCCATTCTGAATATGCGGCCCAAGCATATCTCCGCGCTGGGCGGAGACGGCTCATCCTTGTGGCAGTTTAATGCGGACACGCATATTACCGACTGGCTTGAGGCCCAGGGTTATGACTTTGATGTGATTACCGATGAAGATTTGCACGATGAAGGGCTCGCCCTGCTGAAGCCTTACCAGGTAATTCTGTCCGGCACCCATCCGGAATACCATTCCCTCCAGATGTGGGACGCGATGAAAGCCTATCAGAATCAAGGCGGGCGGCTCATGTATATGGGGGCCAACGGCTGGTATTGGCGGGTGGCCTTTCATCCCGACTGTCCCGGTCTCATGGAAGTGCGGCGGAATGAGGGCGGCATTCGGACCTGGGCTGCCGAACCGGGCGAGTACTACCACAGCTTTACGGGTGAGTACGGCGGTCTGTGGCGCAATCAGGGCCGCGCGCCCCAGGTCATGCTGGGCACGGGGTTTAGCGCCCAGGGTTTTGACATTTCGGCGCCGTATCGCCGCCTGCCGGACAGTTTTCAGGCGCGGGCAGCCTTTATTTTTGAGGGCATAGGCAAGGACGAGGTTATCGGGGATTTCGGTCTGATCGGCGGCGGGGCCGCGGGTCTGGAAATCGACCGGGCAGACGAGCGCTTGGGTACGCCCCCGCACACTCTCGTGCTGGCAACCTCCCAGGGCGGACACACGGATATCTATCTGGTGGTATGCGAGGAATTACTGGTCACCACACCGGGTCTGGGTGGGACCGAGAACGAATTGGTCCGGGCCGATATGGTGTTCTATGAAACACCGGGCGGCGGGGCGGTGTGGTCGTCGAGCTCGATTGCCTGGGCCGGCAGTCTGTCACACAGTAATTACGACAATAATGTTTCACGCATTACGCACAACGTGCTGGAGCGATTTCTTAATCCAGCACCGTTTGTACGGTGACAAGAGGGTAAGGGAGATGCCCGTCTCCTCTTGACAACGGTCTCCTATAAAGATAAAAATTTTGTCACTGACCTACTAGTAAAGGCTTGAGTGCGCTCGGGCCAATTGAGTATCTGGCGGGGGGCTGCGGCCCCCCGTTTTTGTTTGGGGAATACTATATGCGAGTGTGTGTTTTCGTAGATGGCGAAAATCTCCGTTTTGCAATCTGCGATCTGTATACATCCACCTTTGACAGGCGGGACTATTTGCCAAAGGAGGCTGATTGGGGTGGTCTATATGACAGTATTGTCCGTGAGGCGACTGGGGACACCGGAAAGAGACTGCGCACCTATTGGTACGTGACGCAGAGCTTTGATGCCCATCCGAGGCCATTGCGGAAAAAAGATCGAACCGACGAAGGCATCCACGGTTGGAAGATACGAAACAAATATCTCTTGAAGGACGAGTTGACTGGCCGTTCCGAGAGCGATCAAATTGCTCGGCTACGAGAATTACAAGATGAATTGGATAGGGAATATAACAAGATACGTTCTCGTTTCGATGGGTTTACCGTTCTTCAAAACGGGATTTCCAAGAAACATTCGGCCATCGAATTTCGACGTTCGGGCACTATTTCTTACAATCTGCTGGAGAAAAGATTTGGGCAGGAGAAAACCGTAGACGTGAATCTTGCCGTCGATATGGTCACGTTGAGTAACAATTATGACTTAGCCATCATCGTTTCTGGGGATCAAGATTACGTTCCAGCAGCGCAGGCAGTCAAGAATATGGGCAAACAGGTTGTGAATGTCGCCTTCAAAGCTCGAAGCGGAAAACTCCTTCCCGGCGGCGCAAAACAACTCAATCAAACAACCGATTGGAGCATCGAACTGGAGTGGGACAACTTCAGAGAATTTCTCCGCATTCCAGCTTGAGAAACGGCCTAAAACCCCAGTTCCATTTCGGCCAGCAGTTCCAGCACCTCGTCGCGTTTCAGGGTATGCAGCGGGGCGGAGCGCAGGTCGCGAAAGGCCCGCTCTACCGGGCTGCCCTTCAGGTAGCCAAGCCCGCCGGCGATACGGGTGGCAAGATTGCCGACCTCCAGCATGTTTTCGGCCATATAGGTGCGGAGCATCTCTACGGTGGGAATCTGACGCTCGGCATACGGACGTTGCTCTGAGATTTCCCGGGCGGTGGTGTACAGCAGCGTACGGCAGGCCTCCAAACGGTTATACATTTCGCCTATGGCAAACCGATTCCAGGCCAGGTCGCCAACCCGCTGACCGGTCTTTTGCACCTTGCGCGTCCGGGCGTAGTCCAGGACGTGGTTGTACATGGTCTGGCCGATGCCCAGATAGCAGGCGGAAAACGACAGACAGTACCAATGCGCGACTTGGGCGAACTCTTCGGCCAGACGTCCTTCCTCGCCGATTCGATGCTCGGCTGTGGCAAAGACGTCCTGCATGGTAATGGTATGGCTGCCGGTGGCCCGCATGCCCATGGCATCCCAGGTTTCCTCAACCTCCAGCCCCGGCGTGTCACGCGGCAGGAGAAAGATACACCCCCCGGAGCCAGGGCCGGTGTAGCCTTCCAGCGAGACGCTGACGCCAAAATAATCCACCGCCGGGACGAGCGTGGCAAAGACCTTCTTACCGTTGAGGATATAGCCGCCCGCGACCTTACGCGCGGTCGAGGCCGGTGACATGATCGAGCGCGCCCCGCCGCCCTCGGTATAAAAGCCGTTCAGGAGCATTTTTTTGCGACCGACGTTGCCCAGATACCGCTCCTTTTGTGCTTGCGTCATGAACGGCGTGTAAAAGCCAACACTGTTGCAGTGCATATTGATGGCAAAGGCGGTGGCCGCGCAGCCTTGGACGAACTGCTCCTGGGCCAGCACAAAAGTGAGCGGGCTGGCCTCCCAGCCACCGAACTCGCGCGGCGTGGTCATGGTCGTATAGCCGGTCTCTTTGAGCCGGGCGATGTTCTCAAACGGAAAGCTGCCCTCGCGGTCGTGCTGTTCGGCACGCACGGCAAACTCGGTTGCAAGCTCCTTGGCAGTGGCAATAATACGCTCCTGGTCAGCCGTGAGGTCGAGAAACATGACACCCTCCTTCGTCAGTGTATCCGCGCGGGATGTGGTTCGCCGTTCGCTGCACTTGTTCCCGCAAAAAAGCCGTTCGACCAACGAACTTAAACACGCCCGTCCTCAAACGTTCCGGCCATAATGTCGAATGATTATAGATACGCGCCAAACGCTGGGTGTGCTCGGTCAACGGCCGTTCGCGTTGTTCCCATAAGGAGAGACCGGACTCCACATCAGCCGATTCCGCTAAGGCCACAGCAAGTGCGAGAGCGTTCATCATTGCGGTCCCCCCACCCTGCCCGAGGTCTGGAGGCATGGCGTGGGCGGCGTCGCCGATAATGGCGACTCGTCCCGCAGACCAACGCGAGAGCTGGATGATAAGAAAGCGCGCCCACAGCACCCGCTCCCAATCGGTATCCCGCCCCACGCGCTCCATGACCGCGCTCAAATGGGGAAAGGCATTCTGCCAGGACGGCACGTCGAGCGGTATCTGTTTGCCTGATGCATCGGAATCTTGACAGCTCAAGGCGAGGTACAGCTCATCGCGACTACACGGGTTCGCGATGATCCGTCGCGTGCCTGACCAGTATTCGTAGTTGACGGCTGCGCCTCCCGGCTCCAGCGCCTTTTCGGCGGCGCTCCGAGGAATAACCATACGGCACGCTCCGCCGGCCTGGAGGACAATCCGACTGACGCGAACACCAATGGAATCGCGCACCCGCGAGTTGACCCCCTCCGCCCCAATGACCAGATCGGCTTTGCAGACTTGGCCATTTTCCAACACTAATTGTCCATCCGGCTTGGCAGACACAACCGGAGAGTCAACCAGGACTTCAACTCCACGCTGCTCGGCTGCCGCGGCTAATGTCGCAATAAGGTGCTGGCGGGAGATGCGATAGAGGGCACTCGCAGGAGTCAAGGCCAGAGTGGTCTCGTTTCGGACGTTCCGCGTTTCCAGGCGGCTGATTCGCATGGCTCCCTCTACGGCAGACTCAAAAACGCCGAGCGCCTTGAGAACCTTCACGCCATTGCCGTGGATGGTCAACGCAAATCCTTCGGCTCGCAAAAAAGGAGTCCGTTCATGCACCCGCACGCTCCAACCACGATCAGCCAGGGCAATAGCGGCCACAAGACCGGCAAAGCCGGCTCCGGCAATTTCAGCGTGTCCGGTTGCCATACATCTACTTCTACGTTGGAAAAAGCGGTCCGAGAGCGTACAGTGTCCGGTTCACAAGGACGGCCACTTTTTCAAAAGGGGGGCAACTATGCAACCAATTGTCACAGACACCATCCGCATTGAGCGGCTGATTGAGTCAGAAGGCCCTCTGTATCCCCTGCATGTTCTCCTTCCCGATTTGGACCAGTCGGTCATTGACGAACATCGAGACTGGCTGGCTCCCCGATTTTTTCATCCGGAAACGAACCTGTTGGTGATGAGTCTGCATACCTTTATTATCCGAACTCCTCAGCACATCATTCTGGTCGATACCTGTGTTGGCAACCATAAACACCGGCCCGATTTCGGCGACTGGCATCATCAACGCACGCCCTATGTCGAAAACCTCAACGCCTTGGGTATCACGCTCGAAGACGTAGATTTTGTCTTTTGCACCCATCTGCATGTCGATCACATCGGTTGGAATACACGCCTGGCTGATGGCCGTTGGGTGCCAACGTTTCCCAACGCGACGTATCTTTTTTCCAGACAAGAATGGGAGCATTGGCACGCCTATGCGACAGACATTTCTCACCCGGACGACCCCTACCCTCCGCCGGTTCGGCAGGTGCTGCGCGATTCCTACCAGGACAGCGTTTTACCGGTAGTCGAAGCGGGGCAATCTCAATTGATTACCGACGGCCACCATATTGAGGAGGGAATTTGGATCGAGGCTGCGCCCGGTCATACGCCGGGTAACGCCATACTCAGGATAGAGCGGGAGGGTTTACACGTTGTGCTCTCCGGCGACGTGATGCACTACCCACTCCAGGTCGTATATCCGGAGGTCTCCAGTGCCTTTTGCTTTGACCCGGAGCAGTCCCGTCAGACGCGCCAAAAATTTGTTGAACAATACGCCGACTCGAACGCGCTGATCCTTCCGGCCCATTTTGCGACACCAACCGCAGGACGGATCATCAGCAATAACGGGGGGTTTCGTTTTGTCTTTCGCTCTTAATCTTAACGTCTTGTGAATAGCAACCTTACGAGTGTGAAGGAACAAGCATTTGCCTCTCGGTGTGATGTGTCTACACGAAGGCGATGCCCTTTGCGCGAATATACTCAGCGAAAGGGACCGAAGCGGCCAAGTTGTCGAATTCCGGCCCGTGAGTACTCAGGATTTCTACGGCAGCACGGGCATCTTCGCCAATCTCATCCGCCGCTAGGCCTACATCCAAGACTTGACCGGGAAACTCTGCCGCCATTTCAACTCCGGAAATCAGTTGGACTCCTTCCGGAAGGCCCTGAAGCGTCGTCCGAATGGACTCTGGGTCTTCGGTCATCTTCACTTGAATTTGTTGTACGACGTTACCCTCTGCATCGTATCCATAAATGTCAACATCAGGATGACTCGTGCCTAACGCGAGGCAGTAGAAGATTTCATCATTGCCTTCATTGAGTCGATCGCAGACTTCAAGCTCTCCATGAATCCCTTTGATATTTGATAAAAGCCCTCCCAGCCGCTCTGGGCCAGATTCAAAATTGTCTACATAATCATCTATTTCAGCAACGGAACTCGACAGGTCATCAAGGTCACTCCGACTGCGGGCGATTGCCCGGAGCACATTCTCAAACTCATTTTCGGAAAGCACCGCGGGTACTCCAAGTGCCAGGGAAAATATCTGCTCCAAATCGCCCTTACCGAGACCGATATCTTCAGCATCAAGGCCCAGGTCTGAGAGGCTATTGACTGTTTCGTCCATGAGATCATCTATCATCGCGTTTCCTCCCGGACTCCAACAAACGTATCCATTGCTCGCTCAAGGCGTTTACCAAGACGTCCAAAGGATTTTGTCTTATCTTCAAGAAACTGTTCGAGAACCCCCGTGCCCTCTTCATCCTTCTCCTGCTCTTCAATCACCCTCATCAGACGTTCGCGGAGTTCGATTGAATGGTGAAGGCTCTCCTCCGCCTCCTCCTCAAAGTCTTCTATTGTCTCATGGAGAGAGACAGCACAGCGATAGCTTCCGAGCTTCGTCCCATAGACCAAATATGAGACAGTATTTTTCATCGACTCTTTTGTCGCATAGGCCTGCGCTAAATAATAATAGAGGTCTGCACAATCCGGTCTGAGCAATGCTGCTGTTTTGAGGTATTTAGCCGCCAACAAGGGCTCTTCGAGTAATAAGTACGCCCTTCCCGCAGCGGCCAGGGCCCAAAAGTCCATCGGATCTTGTTCAAGGGAACGCCTACTCAGGCACAGGCTAGTTCTCGCAAGTGCTACCTCTTTCGCTATACCCCCCTTTGCCCCACGGATCATACTGCCTACTCTATCAACGACGAGCGCCCTGGGGTTGAAGACGGCACTGATTCCTTTTCGGATATTTTCTGTCGTCCGACTTCGGATAAGCGCCTCCGCTAAATTCACATAACCCATAGGATTTTGAGGGTTCTCATGAACCTCAGCCTCCAGCCGAGGAATATCGTAGAGACTTTCTACAATTGAACGCCCGACGCTCATCGTTTTGGTCAAGTCAGCAAGCGCAGTCGTTTTCTCAAGTTCCGAATAGTCAGATTTCTCAGCCATCTCCGCATATTCTTGCTCAAGCGTTTCTCTACGCGCCTGCCGTTCTGCGGATACCTGGGAGTTTTCCTCCTCTAACTCGTTGATCTCAATCAAGATTCCTTCAATCTCACGGATCATCGGTGCAAGTTCTACCGGGAGATTATCGACGAGAGGAGAGAGAGCTGGGCGTTTGCCTATGAGATACTCGACGAGATTGTCGAGTTGATTCGAGAGTTCTCTATTAACAAGCCCATCTTCCTCATAAATACTAAGATTGACCTTACTCGTACCATTTGCAAGTTCAAGAAGAAGCGCCAGGTTGTTATTGCGCAGTTGGCTTTCTGTCTCAGCATTGGGAGATTGCTTTGCCAATTGAACGACCATTCGTGCAAGAGCCATTCTCAGCTTCTGCTCGACATCCGACAGAGACCAATCCTGTTTGATCTCACTGAAGGCGTCTTGAACGTGGGTAGAAAGCGACTCCGCCCGATTGATCAGTTTATCGAACAGGCCCATAAACAAACCTCTGTTTGCGCGACCTTATTTATGTTTCTCAACGCCTTAGACGCGATGACGGAACATATTCTATATTGCTTCCGTACTACGCAGACGAGTCAAGCAAAGACCGTATATCCATCCATATAGCCCAGCTCGACCAGTTCGGTACGCGGAGCCCGGCGGGCCATTTCTGCTTTGATAGGCGCGGTGTCGATCGTGCGCGAAAAGCCGGGCAGCCAGTTATCGTGATGGCTGAGGATAACGCGCTGCGGACGGAGCAGCGCGGCTTGCTGGGCGACGAATTGGGCCAGCGTGCCCTGAATGGGCTCACCGTCGATATTGCCCCGTCCGGCCGCCGCCAGAATCGCCACGTCCGGTCGCAGGCCGTGCAGAATGCCCTGCCAGTGACCGGAGGTATCCTGATACAGCAGCGTGCCGTCCGGCGTATCAAACAGATAGACCAGGGCGCCGCCGTCACCCCGGGCCCCCTGCTCAGAGGCTTGCAAGTGCGCAATGACTTCGTCGCCCATGGCGTTGAGCTGCTCCCACACCCCTTGCAGCTTCTCTTGCTGTTCCTGGTAGGTGACGCCCAACTCGCCAATACACACCGCGTCTGACGCGGGCAGCGGCTCGGCACTCCACACGCAGGAATGCTGACTCGGGTAGCCGGTGACCGTCACGTCCGCGGAAAGGCGGACGGTTTCGCCACCGGCTACGGGCAGGAGCTGCTCTTCGGGAACACCCTGCGCAGCCATAATCCGGATCGACTCGTATGAGCCGATAATTTTTGCGCCCGTGTTTTTGGCAATCCGCTCGGCCCCGTAGAGATGATCGAAGTGGGAATGGCCTACCACGATCCAGTCGGCCTGCCGAATGGCGTCAACCGTCGCTCCGGTCGGCGCAGCACTGGCCACCCGGTCGATATACGCGTCCAGCATGATGACCTGCTCGCCCAGCGTCAATCGAAACGTGGCACACCCCATCCAGTCCAAGGTCGCAGTCATACCCTCCCCTTTCTGCTCACCTGCCCCGCTCGTATAGAGGCCGGTTGACCTTAGGCCGCCGAGGCCGACGCTTTCAATTTGTTTTCAAACGCCTTACGGAATTTTCGCATCTTGGGATGAATGACCATCATGCAGTACGGCTGGTAGGGATTCTGCTGATAAAAGTTCTGGTGATAGCCTTCCGCCGGATAGAAAGTGGCCAGCGGAGCGATCTCGGTGACAATCGGGTTGATCCACAGGTCGGAGGCATCAGCCTCCTTTTTGGATTGCTCGGCTATGCGCTGTTGCTCTTCATCATGGTAGAAGATGGCCGAGCGGTACTGCGTACCGACATCATTGCCCTGCCGATTGAGCGTCGTCGGGTCGTGGGTCTGCCAAAAGATTTCCAGTATTTCCGTAAACGAGATAATGGCGGGATCAAAGGCAATCTGGGCAACCTCGGCGTGTCCGGTTGTCCCCGAGCAGACCGCTTCGTAGCTGGGATGTTCGACCGCGCCGCCCGTATACCCGGACACCACGCTCTCGACGCCTTCGACCTCCAAATACACCGCCTCAATACACCAGAAACAGCCCGCTCCCAGGGTTGCGGTTTCTCGCCTATTAGCCATCATGCCCTCCTATTACTCACGCGTTCCCGGCTATTCATCAAGGTTAGGCCGGAATGTACCACTTTCAGATACAACCGCTCAAGACAGTTTTGCGGATTATGCATGCGCCTGCGTCGGAGAGTAAACGTGCCCAGCATCTCTATACTGATTGGAGGACACGTTTACTCTTTAGAGCGGATCGACTTCCATGGCCTCCCAGTACTCGTCGCCGTAGCTATAGAAAATTTCCTCGCCGGGTCGAATGCTGCGCAGGCTGACGATGCGGGCCGTCTTCCAACGTGTCGAAATGATCAGTTCGGCGTTGGGCTTGTCACTATGATTAATATAGCGTGTGTAGTTCGAGCGTGGCCCGACGCCGTTAATCCAGTGGTTTTTGCACACCCACATCAGATACCGCGAGGAACGGTGGGGTTCCCGGTTCGCGTGCCAGTCGCGAATGATCTCGCCGGTGTAATAGCCTATGGTCTCGCCCTTCTTGATGCGGACTTTGGCAAACACACCCTTTCCACGGCCAGGAGACTTCCTGATCTCAAAGCTGTCAGCCGTATGCACGACTTCCTTCTTTGGCATGCCTCCGCCCCCTGGTCGTACCGGCTTGTTCAGGCATACACCGGCGTGCCATGCGTCCCAGCCTCGCGCAACTGCCAATACAGACGATTGAGGCGCTGGGTCAGCGGACCGGGTACCGCGCCCTGCAAGGGGCGTCCGGCCACTTCCCGGACCGCTAAGGCGCCGCCTGCCGTGCTACAGGTAAACACCTCGTCCGCCGAGTAGAGATCAAAGGCGGTGACATCCCCCTCAACCGCCGGGATACCCGCCTCCTGGGCCAGATCGAGAAAGGTCTGGCGGGTAATGCCGCGCAACACCTGTCGTCCGGGGGTGTAGAGCGTCCCCTGTCGGACCATAAAGACATTCGAGGCCGGCCCCTCGCTCACATAGCCGTCAGCCGACAGCCAGATCACATCGTCATAGCCCGCCTCCAGGGCCTCGATTTTAGCCAGTTGAAAATGCAGGCGATCCAGACATTTATAGCGTGGGTCGAGCGTGTCCGGCGTAAAGCTGCGTAAATGACTGATGAACAGGCGAATACCGTTATTCCGCTTTTCCTCATCGGCTAAGAAGATATACGGCGCCGCCCAGATAATGATGGTCGGATCGTAGTCGCGCGGGTCGGCGACCACCTGTTTGGCTACGCCCCGGGTCACAATAAAGCGGATGGTGGCGTCGTGCAGTTCGTTGCGGCGCACGGTTTCAATGATCGCCTGGCGCCACTCGTCTCGCGTCAGGGCGGTCGTCAGCCGGGCGGCCTGGAGAGACTGAAAAAACCGGTCGAGATGTTCGTCCAGCTTGAAGATCGTACCCCGCCAGGCAGAGACCACGTCAAACACGCCGTCACCCAGCAGGAAGCCCTGATCGAGCACCGAGATGTTAGCCTGACTCAGGGGTTTATACTCGCCGTTGATATACACCAGGGGTTCGTGTGTCATGCCTGTCCTTTTCAGCCGCGTTCCCTGGACGAGAGCGCTGTTCCGACCGCCTCACCGACTGCCCACAGGCCAACGGCGAGCGCCGCTCCGACCGGACCGGCGGTGAGCGCTCCTATCCCGGCCGAGGTACCGGCCCCAACCGCTTGACCGGTGCGTTTCGCCGCGTTCTGCTCCCGCCCGAGCGCACTCGCCGTGGATTCGGCAATCAGTTGGGCGGCATCCGCGGCAATCAACCAGGGCGTCGTTGCCACCCTGCCCGCAGCTTTGGTTGAGAGTCTGGACGAGGCCTTGAGCGCCAGTCTGGCCGCGCCCGTGGCAACCAGACCAACGGCCACCTTGGTTACCACTTCGGAGGCGGTCTGCATGAAGCGATCCGCCTGCTGACTCTGGCGGTTGCCGCTGCGGCACCAGTTGACGAAATGCTCGCAGTTATTCCACAGAATGTGATAGTCCTGCTCACCGAGGCAGCTCAGCGCCCGGAGCGCGATCTCATGCGCCTCATACGAGGCCGGAGAGGCGACGACCTCCATCGGACGGCCTTTGGCAAATGTTTCATAGGAACTGACCTGAACCGTGGCATTGACTCCATCTGACACACCGCGTCCGTATTGCACGACATAGCCGTCTCCGAGATCAATCGCGTGGTGGGTGTACCAGCCGCGCCGCACGCTGAGATGATCGCCCCTTGCCATTCTTATTTCAGCGCTGCTCTTCCTAGCGCTCAGGAGGCCCGCCGCAGTGCCTCTTCAACTGCTGGAGGAATATCTATGAAAACAAAATTCTTGAGAGGGTAGAGATAGTCTTCGCCTTCGTTATCTATGACTCGAATGTATTGAGATTGAGCCGCGCTTTCATCAGGAAGCACTTCATAAACTCGACGAGGGGTCAGTAAATCCGCATCGTCGGAATGGATGCAGATTGCAAACTTTTGCCCGGAATTTACTGGAGCAGCCATACTGGTCAATCCAGGAATCTCCTAATCCTCATTTTCTTTCTACCAATTCCATGCGCCTCAAACCAGTGGATTTCTGCCCGGCGTAGAGTCCCGTCAGAAAGCCGAATCCGGGCGACCCCTTTCAGCTTTCGCCAACGCCCCGGTCCGTACTGTTTTCTGAGAAACGCGAGTATTCGAATGCGGTTCCCAGAGGCAATGGTCTCTACGTTGGCAATTTCTCCGATAATATGGAAATGCATTCCACTCTACTATTGAGTCCCGGATGCAGCACCATCCCTCGCTCCTTTATAAATCGTGACCGCACAGGGCCGCCCTACTACCTCGCCTTTGTCGTTGAACTCGCCATACTCCGATTGGAACACATCCATGCCCCATTCCCTGGGCTGGGTGTCAAACCAGAGCTTGGTATGCCCACAGTAATACAGGACGTCCTTTTGGTGAAAACTCCAGGCGTGGGGCCGCTTCGTCACTCCCAGCGCCGTGGGATGGCGCGCGGAGGTTTCGGCCTTGCCCTCCTGGAGCATCCGCCCTCCGCTCGGACAGTAGTGCAGGAAAAACTGAAACTTCTCGTCGTCTTCTTCACAGGTAAAGTCGTAGCCGTGAGAACGCAGAAACATGGCATATATTTCCGCCAGCAGGGCCGGGTCTTTGTCCCGATAAGCCTCCAGCACCGGCCGCCAGAGTTTCTCACCCACATAGCGCCAGGCTTCTTCCACCGCGTCCTCGCCCAGCTTTTCTTGGATATAGTCGAGAAAAACGGCAGACATATCACCATACAAGTCATGAATCGGACGGCCCTCTTCCCAGATGTCGTCAACGGCTTGCAGGGCGTCTTGGGTACGACCGGCCTGAATGGCGGCTTTGGCGCGGTCGCGGGCGGTCTGCATGAAGTCGTGGCGGATATGTTTCATCGACTGGCCCTCCACTGTCAGCGACGTCACACGAAAATATCGAGCGGCAAGAATGCCGAGACCACAAAGTTCGGAACATCGACCAGTTCGCTGACTTTCAGGTCTACCGCCACGCTACAGATGGCGTAGGCCTGCTGGCGGGTATAGCCGCGCTCGCTCACCAGGTGGTCGATCATATTGAGCAAGGCGTTGCGCGCGGCCAAGGTAGCGTCTTCGGAGTGGGCCACACCGTCACGCGTATACGACTGGCCGGTGGTTGCAAAGAAGCGTTTGGGAGCGGCCATCTCGGGCGTTGTATAATAATCCTCGCGATAAAACTGAATCTCACGAATATTGTGCTGCGCTGCCAGACCCTTGAGGATTTTGAAAGAACAGTAACAGGTGGCGCCCATCTCGACCGCGGTACCGCAGGCTTCCCCGTCTCCCTGAGCAAAATGAGCATCGCCAACCGAGAGTAAGCCGCCCGGCGTAAAAACGGGGAAACGGATGGTCGTCCCTTTGGTCAGTTGCTTGATATCCAGATTTCCGCCGGTCTCATGCGGGGCAATGGTCCGCATAGCAGTCGAGGCAATGCCGGCATCTGCGGGAACCGCGTCTTGAGCCTGCGGCAACAGGACGACACCCCCACGTTCGGCCAGCTCGGCCTCGCGCTGGTTAATCTGTTGCAGCAGTTCATGCGAGGGCGCCAGGCCGATGACCCCCATAAAAGGCGCACCGGGAATACGCACCCCAGGCAGGTCGTCCGAGGTCGCAAAACCGTTCTCAATCGTCCAGCGCACGATATACGGCTCGGTAAAGTCGTTTCGCAGAAAGCCGAAGCCCGGCACCTGGACGGTAAAGCCAAAGGGTTGGGGCTCGACTTCAACCAGGGTGACTTCCAGCACATCGCCGGGTTGCGCGCCTTTGACATAAACCGGCCCGGTCAACGGATGCACGACACCGAGATTGGCGTTTTGTAAATCAGCCGCCGTGGTTGCCGGGCTGATAAAGCCGTCAAAGGCATCTCGCGTTTCCAGACCGACCACTTGGCCGGGCTCGACTTCCGCGACCGGCTCAATATCGGGATGCCAACGGTTATGGCCAAGAGACGGCTCTTCCTGGAGGGTTTTGGCACGGTCGATTGCAATATAGGCGGCGGTTTCGATACTCATGATTTTTCGTCTCCCCCCACTCAGGGTAGCTGTTTCTCGGCCCAGCCTTCCGCATACGGGCTCAGCAGTTTGAGATTGAGGGCCACGCGGGTGAACTTCCACGCCCCGTCGGCCTGTTTGGCCAGTTCGCTCTCATAGGTGCCGCCGATCCAAAAGGCGTCGTCTTCTCCGCTCTCCTGGTTGGGCATATTCGCCGTTTCCCATAGATACCAGAACGCTCTGGCTGTCTGGCCACCGGGGTCCACGTCTACCGCAGGCGAGACCATATAGTGTAGCCTCCAGCCGATAAACGTGCCCGACTCGGCCAGAAACTGACGAATGGCTTCTTTGCCGGTGTAGACCCCGAAGCGTTCCCCACCGTCCCAGACTCCGGTGTCCGCAAACAGGGGAACCATGATATCGGGGTCATTACCCCGGTCTGCCCCCTGGGCGTAGCGCACCACCAGCAGTTTGATCGCCTCAATGTCTTCCAGGCGCTGGACGCGGGCTGCGAGCTGCTGGACATCGACTTCGGCCATAGGGCTTCTCCATCTTCAGGGTAAGCGGTCGGCGTGGACCGCAATAAAACGGGACTCGTCAAAGCTGTTGGGCACCCGCGGCTCGCCCTTATAGCATTCAACAAACGGGGCGATCTCGGCAAACGACAGGCTGAGATAAAAGAGCCGCTTGGCGTCTGCGGGAAGTGAGTCCAGGTCGTATTGGTTCAAGTATTCCAGCATGGCGTCGAGCCGAGGCAGCAGGACCTGATACAAGGTGGTGAGTTCTCCGGCGCTACTGGCAGAGCGTTGCCGTTCCCGTTCGCGCTGGGTCGCCAGCGACCAGTCCGCCACAAACACTTCGAGGTCGGCAAACGGTTTGGGTAAACGTGTGGCCATAGCCGCTTCTCTAGGTGTTCCCGTTGGTGTAAAAGCCGACGTAGTCTTCGAGGACTTTGTAGCTGTGGCGGATCAGGATTTCCTGCTCTTGCAGATGGAAGTGGGTTTTGACCCCGGAGGAGAGCGCCTCCTGGGTTGCTTCCATGGTCCCCGTGTCTTCGAGCCAGGCGTTTCGCAACACGGTGTTGTTGAACTCCTGGGCAAACCGTTCGCCCGGCGTTGTAGCCGGCGGCCAGTAAGCGCGGCCCTCCCACAACGTCCGGTCCACGTCGAGCGGCCAGAACTGATGCGTGAACCACATACCCGGCAAAACGTGCAGGATCAGGTTGGGAAAGATCACGTCCAGATCAAAGCCGAATTCCGCACTCCGGGTGGGGTTCACCTCAGGCGGGAGCTGGTCTTGGGCCGCGGACCGTTTGGTCACCGTCTCGCCGAATCGATAGGCCACCGCTGCGGCCGGACTCGGATTATGGTTGGGGTTGCCGTACACAATGCAGGAGCGATGTGGGCCGTAGAAGCGTACCTCGGGCAGATGACACATGGGGTTGTTCTTGCCCGTAAACGTGTCCGGGTAGGACTGACCGTGGATCACATTCACATGATAGCCCTCGGAGAAGGCGTCCAGGGCGACTTTCCAGTTACATCGAATCTCCGTTTGATAAGCATAGCGCGCGGTCAGATCGGCATACGGAAAGCTGTCCATGCGCTGGCCCAACTCGCCCAGATAGTCCGCCAGCGACTGCGCCGGCGACGGGTCCATATGGACGAACAGAAAACCCTGCCAGAGTTCGGTCGCCACCGGCATCAGGCCGTTGGCGGCTTTGTCGAGGTTGTGAAAAAACGCTTCATCCGGCACGCCGACCAACTGGCCTTCGGTATCATACACCCAGCCGTGGAATTTGCACGAAAAGTTCCGACAGCTTCCCCGCTCTTCCCAGGCCAGCTTATTGCCGCGATGCGAGCAGATATTATGAAAGCCACGGATGGTGCCGTCTTGTCCGCGGACAAAAATCACCGAAGTCCGGCAGGCTTTGAGATTGCGCACCATATAATCACCGGGACAGGGGATTTCTTCCTCACGGCCCACGTACAGCCAGACTTTGCGGAACACCCGTTCGCGCTCCAGCTCAAAATAGGCGGGAGAAATGCAGGGTTCGGTTGGCACGGGCTCGGTTCCCAACTCGGGATATTCTTCCGACCAGCGTTTATTGACATCAAAGATAGCGGTTGTCATATCTCTCCCCTGTGCGTTCAGCGGCTATGCGGAGGCCGAACCGAGCTCTCCGTGCACCTCAGCCTGCATCATGGGCATGACTCTTTTGGCGAATAAATCCTGCGTTCTCAGCGCCCGGTCTTTGGCTATGCCGCCATAATGGCTGATCACGATCATTTCGTCGAACCGAAACTCTTTCCACAGCGCGAGCAATTGTTTGCCCACGGTGTCCGGCGACCCGACGAACACGATGCCGGCGTCAATGAGTTCCTGATACGAGAGATTGCGTAAGTTCGGGAAATCATCCGCGGCGTAAAACGCATAGCCGGCGTCGATCAGACGCTGTTTTTCTGCCGGGGTGTTTCTGGGGAGCGAGTCCATAGGCGATACGTTGAAATCAATAAAATTACGGACCGGCCGCTCAGCCTCGCGCAGAGCCGTTTGGTCATCCTCGGCAATATAGATGGCCTTGACCCAGCCAAGGTAAGAGGGTTTTCCCGCCTTCTGGCAGGCCTGGTGGTACAGCGCGGCCGGTTCCCGAAACACCGAGGTGGGAGCCGGCCCCCCAATGCATACGCCCCACTCTCTTTGGGCCGCCATGCTGAACCACTTGGCGCTGGTGCCGACCTGGAAAATCTGGGGGTGCGGTTTCTGGTAGGGTTTGGGCACCACCGACAGGTCTTTGACCTGGTAATACTTGCCGTCGTACGAGAACCGCTCTTCGGTCCAGGCTTTGATCAGAATATCGAGCGCCTCAACATAACGCTCCTGGTTCTCTTCCAGCACGATATTGGCCGGTTCATTCAGCCAGGCGTGTCCCCGCCCTACTCCGCACTCGATCCGGCCCTTGGTCAGAATATCCGCCTCCGCGATTTCGCCGGCCAGAATCATGGGATTATGCAGCGGCAGCGTATGGCACAGCGTGCGGAAGCGAATCTGGGTGGTCCGCTCGGCCAGGGTGCAATACAGGGCCAGTGGATTGGGGTTAATGGCAAACTGTTCAAAGAACGGGTGTTCGAGGGTCGTAAAAACGGAGAAGCCGTTCTGGTCGGCATGAATACCGAGGGCGATCACGTCTTCGATCAGCTGGGCGTGGTCTTTGCCGGGGGGGCACTGAAATTCGACATAGGTGCCGAAGCGCAGGGGTTGTGACATGCGGCTATCCTTCTTTTGACAACTGTTCGTATTTTCACATATGGACCGGTTCTGACAAGGCCGGGAGGCTTACGCGGTAGCGCCAAGATCGACACAGCAGGTGGTCTTGGCTAGGCTACGCGATAGTAGAATCCAAAGGGAGGAGCACGCAACATGATCGATCTGTATACCTGGCCAACGCCGAATGGACATAAGGTTCATATTTTCCTGGAAGAGACGGATCTGGAGTACACCGTCATTCCGGTGAACATCTTAACCGGGGATCAATTCGATCCCGAGTTCTTAAAGATCAGCCCGAACAATAAAATGCCGGCCATGGTGGACCGCGACGGGCCGGACGGCAAGCCGTATGCCGTGTTTGAATCCGGCGCCATGCTGCTCTACCTGGCGGAAAAAACAGGTCAGTTTATGCCCTCAGGCATGGCCGAGCGCTATACTGTGATCCAGTGGCTGATGTTTCAGATGGGCGGCATCGGCCCCATGCTGGGACAGGCGCATCACTTCCGGTTATACGCACCGGAAAAGATCGACTACGCCTTTGATCGCTATACGAATGAAGCCAGCCGCTTGTACCGCGTGGTGGACACCCGTTTGGCCGAGGTCGAGTATTTGGCCGGCGACTACTCGATTGCCGATATGGCGACCTACCCCTGGCTGCGTTACCACGAAAATCAGGGGCAGAAGCTGGAAGACTACCCGCATCTCAAGCGCTGGTACGACGCCCTGAGCGAACGGCCTGCCGTCCAAAGAGGGCTGGCCGTTCTCCAGGAAGAGAGCCGCTCCCCACAGCAGATGGATCAGCAGGCCAAGGATCTGCTGTTCGGCACCGCTCAGTACGAGAAACGCTAGGCTCGTGACGAGCCTCCCAATAATCCCGGGCCGAGGGACTGACGGACGTGGCCCAGGTCGCGGAGCGGTATGGGGTGCCGGTTGAGATGGTCCATGCGCATCGGCAGGTGTTTTGAGAAAGCATGAAGAGTGAAAACAGGAGAGACACCATGGATGAGAAAATGAACGATCAGGAACTCAGAAACCTGCGCCTCATTGCACGGGGCGTCGCTCTAGGAATTGCTACAGTGGGACTCATCACGGCCATCTTTGCTCTGATCGGGGGCGTTATCGGCTCTGCCAACGACTCTTTAGATGGGATATATGTCGGTGCGCTTTTGGGGGGACTGGTCGGCCTGTTGTTTACGGTGCTGTTGTACAGAGGAGTATTCTCGCCAGAGTCGAGAGGATAGTTTTGGAAGCTAAGTATTGGGCCGGGCCGCAGATGAACCGATGGAGGAAGTGATATTCCCATGAGCCAGGATAACATTAAGCTCCGCCAATTGCGAAAATTGGAGTACTTGAAACCGGAACCAGTGTTGCAGAAGCTTAGAATGATTGAGAAGCAATTTGCTCCCGGAGCCGATCCAAACGACAAGGTGTTGCGGTTGCGTACCAGTAAGCTGAAGAAGCCACGGGAGGCAAGGCTGGCGGCCATATTTACTTACGCCATACAAGAATGTGTCCTCGGTGTTCCCGTGTGCTTCGCTCCTGATGAAGATTCCGACTACGACTGCGTATTGTCTTGGAGGTCCGAGACTGAACTTCTATTTTCTCCAGTCCAACTCAAGGAACTGCCTCCTGACGACATTAACCCGAAAGTCTCAATGAAGAACATTATTGATAAGCTGAACAAGTACCCCGATTCCAAAGATCTCATCGTCGCCATTCATTACAATCGCCAAGAACGCTTTGAATACGGACCGCGGCTTCGGATTGAGTCTGCTCCTGTTGCTCAGATCTGGTTCTTTGGCGGGTGTTCTCCAGATGGAAACGATTGGTTTCTCTACGGCGATTTGATGGAGGACCCTCCTTCGTTTTACAAGTTCCGTTATCCAGGCCAAGACTAAGATTCAGAATCCCGGTAGCTCTGAACGATGGAGGGAAGGGGGTGGCATGAAGCGAGTTGATCTCCGGGTGGGCGTTGGCCTCACCATTCTCTACGTAGTCGTTGTTTTCGTTCTTTTCGGGAGCGATGCATGGACCTTGGCCCCGAACGAGCTGGGAGACTTTCTGGCCGGGGTGTTCACGCCGTTGGCTCTCGGCTGGCTGGTCTATGGATATTTCCTACAGACCAGAGAACTCGGCCTCCAGCGCGAAGAACTCAAGCATCTGCGCGAGGAGTCGGCAATGCAGCGGGAAAAGCTCGGCGAGCAGGTTGACTTGTTGCAGGAGCAAGGCAGAGCAGAGGACGAGCGCTCGTTGCCTCATCTGAAGCTTGAGTACGGAGGCCCTAAAGGTGAGAAGCAGTATTGGATAATTCGCAATACGGTAGGAACCGCGACAGACTTAGAAGTAGTACGGGATTTTACGGATCAGGAGCTTTTCAGAATGTATGTGCAGGGGAAATACGATCCAGGAAGCCCCGAGGCAAAGGAAGAGCTAGCCCGAAGGCGGAATGCCGCAGATAAAGTAAGTCCCGGAGCCGTGCTGACAAGCAAGTCGCAATTAGGCACGCGGGACAATGATACCTTCGAATTTACAACCCCAAAGCCCCTTTCTGAACCTCTCTATTACGAGGTCTGTTTCAAGTCGAACCATTCAGGAAAAAGGTATTACCAACGCTGGAAAATAGAGAAAGGTGTCCCTCCTACTGATATCCAATGGGAGGAACTCACGAAGAGACCGACGCTCCTGGAAGGCTAATGCCGAGTGGGCCTCTTGAGATGATTCACCTTCAGGGACGGACGGATTACATAACGAGGAACCCTTAATGGCAGACCGTAAAACCAGCACCGAGTCTCCGCAATTCACGATCACCACCATCGACAGAGGTATCGAGAAATTACGTCGTCGTATTGAGGAGGTGAAGGATCTCGATCCGAGCAGAGTCCGGTACGACGATCAGTCGGTTAAAAATGTCACGTCGCGCATAAACGAGACCCTTAGCGAGGTTTTTGGCGCAGATTATTCTCCGAAGTTTTATGGATTTCTCACTGGCTCATCCAGTCTATACAACAACAGAAGGGGGATTGACGCTCAAGTCAAAAATGCCTTCGCCGAGGCGATCCCTCAGACAGTCACGATGCTGGAGGGACGTATATCGTATCTTAAAGAGAAACGCGAAGACCTGGAGGCTGAGCAGTCAGGTGCAACTTCCTCGGACAAGTCATCTGCGAACATCCGCGAAGTCTTCGTGGTCCATGGGCGAGACGTGGCAGCGAAGGGGGAAGTTCGCACGTTTCTAAAGAAGTTAGACCTTGAGCCGGTGATTCTCGATGAACGGCCGAATCAGGGTCAGACGGTTATTGAGAAGTTCGAGGGGAACGCAGACGTAGGCTTCGCAGTGGTCCTTTTTACGCCCGACGACACGGGTGGACTCGCTGACTTATCTAATAAGTCTCAGCCACGAGCGCGCCAGAATGTGATCTTCGAGCTTGGGTTCTTTGTTGGCAAGCTCGGCAGAAAGAAGGTCTGTGTCCTGCACAAGGGTGATGTCGAGATCATGAGCGATTATCAGGGTGTCATCTATGTTCCCATGGATGACCGTGGAGGCTGGCAATTGACGCTTGCAAAGGAGCTTAAGAGCGCCGGCATCGATGTGGATCTGAATCAACTATAGTAGCGCGATGTTTCATGTTGGGAAGGACGAGATGGTGCTGGGGCGAGGGATGTGAGGGCCGAACCACGTTAATCCGCGTGACGACACAAGGATCTTCTCTATGATTACTTCAACCACACGCCAGAGAATAGATGATCTTCTTCGGAATCCCACAGAGTCGCTTAATGTTGAAATAAAGAGCTGGCTCGACATCAACAATAGCCTCGAGGATAAGGCGACACTTGCCAAAGCGATCATAGCATTAGCAAACCACGGTGGTGGCATTGTCCTGATTGGATTTGAGGAAAAGGAAAATGGCTATGTGCCGTCAGCGAATTGCCCTGAAAGCCTTGCTGGTTTTACTACCGACTCTGTCAATGCGGTTGTCCGGAGATACGCGGAACCTGAGTTTCACTGCGACACTTACATTGCTACGTCTCCGGACGATCAATGCCAGTATCCCACCGTTGTGGTCCCCGGCGGGCATCAGGCCCCTATCCGCGCGAAGAGGAGTGGGCCGAATAACAAAACCATAATGCAAGACACCTACTACATACGCCGTCCAGGCCCCCAGAGCCAAGCTCCACAGTCCGGGCGTGAGTGGGATGAGTTGATGAGGCGGTGCATCACGAATGCCAGAGACAACTTGCTCGACCAGTTCCGCCTCATCATGGCTGGCGGAGCTACCGAACCCATTGAGGAGAACGATCAGACAAGATTGCAGGCATGGTTTTCAGAATGCCTGGAGCGATGGAAAACCCTAACAAGGGACTTGCAACCTGACAACGTGGCCCGTTTTCCAAATGGATATTATGCCACTGCTTATATTCTGGCGGACGTTCAGCAGACGTTGGCGGGGACTCAATTACTTGAGGCGCTTCGCCTGGGCGTCGTCAGGCATACGGGCTGGCCGCCGTTCTTGGTCCCGACCAAAAAAGAACTCGAGCCCTATCCGTATGATGGAAACGTAGAATGCTGGATTGGTGGGACAATACAAAATCATGGCCCAGCTTCTGCTGACTTCTGGCGTGTATCTCCGGACGGCATGTTCTTTCTCATACGGGGATACGAGGAAGACGGTTACAAGGAAAGACAGATCGCTCCCGGAACCATTTTTGATATTAGTTTTCCCACCTGGCGTCTAGGTGAAATTTTGCTTCACGCCTCAAGTATGGCCCGCCAGTTTGAATCCGGGGATACGAGGGTCCTACTGAAAGTCCAATGGACCGGCCTTGCCAAGCGCAAATTGGACAGTATTGCAAATCCTAACCGCGTAGTACCACGTACAAATGTTTCTCAACAAGCAGATTACTCTGCAAACATCGAAGCACAAGCGAACCAAATCGCGGAAACCCTCCCAGAGCTTGTGGATAGCATTGTGAGACCACTTTACGGGCAATTCGATTTCTTTCAGCTGCCGGCTCAACTTGTTGTTGAGGAATTGAGCAGCATGCGGAAAAACCAATTCTAGACAGAGGTGAGGGGATAGCGTGGATGTTTTCGTGAAGAAAGGGCTGGCATGAGCAAAGACCAGGACCGGAAAACCTCTGAGACGACATCAGGCGGCAAACACAAGCCGCCCATCGTGCTCGTCGATCCCGCCTGCCCCTATTGCGGGGTCGTCCAGGACCCGTCCCCAAAACAGCGCGAGAAGTGCCGCGATTGCGGCCAGGTGATCTACACGTACACTGACCAGGAAGAGCGCAAAAGATACCTGCTGACAGCGGAGCAAGCCGAACGGGAGGCCCGAGAACAGGCGTTTTGGATGATTGATAACGCAAGGTCACTGCAGCGTGTTGCCAAGGAATTGCAGTCGAATGAGTCCAAATCTCCTGAGTCGGACCTATTGCTGTTCTCAGGACAGATCTTGGCGCAGCCAATCTTACTGTCGCTGGCGATAGAGATCGCACTGAAGGCATGGCAGTGTCGAGAACGGAAGGGAGAGCCAGAGAAAACTCATGACTTGCTGGAGTTGTTCAATGGCTTGGAGTCGAGCACACAAGAGATTTTGGAAGCAAAGATGAGGAAACGGAGCCCACACTCAGTGTGGGCAGAAGAACCAAGCATGCAAAACTTGAATTCAGACCAACAAGACATGTGGGGAGCAAGGATGCACCCCCTTCGTGACGTTTTGCGTTCGCACTGTGACGCGCACACACACTGGAGGTTCCTCTACGAGAGACCTTCCGCCCAGTTTGAGACAAGCGAAATCGACCGAGCCCTAACAGTGATAATCGAAGCCTACGACGAAAGGTGGTCGGATTGAGATGATGCTGGGGCGGGGGTGTGAGGTTCTGTTATCATGTCCTAGCCAAACTCGTAACCTGAAGGTCGTAGGTTCGAATCCTATCCCCGCAACCAAAAAATCGGCTGAATCTGCATCATTGACAACAAGAGGACAGGCTCTGAGGGAGGAGCTCGAATGAGCGACCTACGTGAAGATACCAACGCGGAATCACTGACCTACGCCACTAGCAAGCTGGAAGCGGCGGCAGTGCTGTCTGCATCCCATCGCCAGGATTGGATCCGCGCGCACAACCTGGGATTCGTCGGTACTGCCTACACGGCCGCGCATGAGGCCATGGAGCTGCTCCTGAAGGTGTACCTCAGGAAGGGCCAACCGGATATGGCGCGGGAGGAGGCATGGGGCCACGATCTGGGTGAGCTGTTCATGAAGTGGGATGAGCAGGGCCGTACTAAGGCTGAACTCGCCTATCAGCGAGGCGTTTTGAAGGATCTGGAGATTAACCGTATCTCTCGGGCTGCGGAACAGGCGACGCTGAACCTTGGTCCGCATCGGGAGCTGCCACACGATTACAGCGAACGGAAGGCGGAGTATAACGAAGCCTTCCGTCAGTACCACGTTAAGCTACTGTACGAGGACTCCCCCACGGTGCGGGATGTCGTGCGCAATTTGGATGCCGCGATAGGTGCCAAGAACATCACATCGCTATGCCCAACCCGCACGGACGAAATCAAAGGATTTCACTGTAATCCGGAGGTCTGGTATCCAGAGGAGTTGTTGTCCATAGAGTGGGGTCGGTTCGCCAACGCCACCCGACAAGGCGAGTCCCTGGGCTTCGTCGAGGCATTCCTCAAAAGGGAGGGAACCAGGCTCGTGTTTAAGGGATGGCGCTACCTGGACGAGATGAAACTCGAGAAAGCAGGCATCGTCTTCCACGGCCCCCCCGCGAAGATGATCCTAATGGCGCAACTATTGGAGTACGTCGTGTTTGACGGTATCCAACACCGTCAAGTTGATGTAAGCGATTAATTGATTTCCCATGGACAAGATCATTCGGCGGACCGGTTGAGCACAATGAACATGAACGGGCGACCGATCGGGTGAGGCGGCGATGGTAGCCTCGGTCGGCAAGATCGCCTCGCCGCCCCAGATCGCTGCCGCCCAGCGCTTGGCCCGGGAGTGGATGCAGGCGCAGGGGGCGGAGTAGGATGAGCGTAGCCGGCGGGGCGGTCAGCACGGTATCCCCCTCCATTTGCGTGGGCGCGTCCTTGTGATAGAGAAAATGATAGAGAAAGGTTTAGGGGCTTGCGAAAGCGAGGGCAGCTATGAGGTCAAAAAAGGAGTCGGAAGACGACCGACCGAAAATCCACGCCACCCCACGAGGCGGGTTCTACGTTGATAGCGCCGATTTGTTCCATGACCGCCGCGTTCGCGAAACCATCAAGAAGATGGCAGCCCTCGCGCCGAAGAAGCCCGGAGATAGCGTACCCTCCAAGGACGGTTCGGAGAACGCGCACGATTAGCTCCTTCTGTCATCCCCCCAATGGGTCTTGGTGAGTTCCTCCTCCCCGCTATCGCTGCCTTTTGGTTCCTGACACACTGGAATCGTACCCGCTATCGCGTAGCCCGTGAGTCCGGCTACCGCCTCGTCTTTGAGTCTGCAAGTTATGGCGTCCTTTTCACCGCGGGTGGGCATGTCGTCATTCTGCTTCTCAACCGCTGGTGTCCCCAGATGGGCGTCATGTTGAAGAGCCTCGCGTTATTTGGCGACACTGGCCCAGCAACATTGAGCGTGTTGTTTGGCTTTGTGGGACCACTCGTTCTCAACCTTTTTTCCGACAAAGATGAGACGGTTGTAGAAACGGCGAAGCAAATGGGTCTGCGGATTGAGCTGCTCTTTGCTGAGTCAATGGAGCGACGACAACCTGTCGAGCTTTCTCTCAAGAGCAGGAAATCCTACATCGGTTATGTGCTTGAGATCATAGATCCTGGGCAGCCTGATGTTGAAATAATTCCTCTGGCGAGCGGGTATCGGAGAGAGGACACTCAGGAATTAGAAATTACGACCCACTATGCACCAGTGCTGAGAGAGTTCGTGGAGTCGGACGAGTTGGAGCACTTTACCGGGTTCCGCGTGGTCATCCGCATGTCGGAAATCGTGTCCGCCCGATTATTCGATCTCGACGTGTACGAACGTTTTTAGAGTCCGTGGTGATCCCCTCACTCACCCCTACACGCACCCTCCCCTCACGCATCACCCCGCTGCCTCGCACTGCCCACCCTCGGCCCGCCCCATCCCAACGCTTTACAGCCCGGTGGCAGGTGTGTCACAGTCTGCTCCATCTGAGACCACAGGGAGGAAGCCATGCTGTTATCCGCCATCCGTCAGACCGTGAGCGTCCTAGCAGTCCTGAGTCTTATGCTCCTCGGGAGTGTTTCAGTCACCGTCCCCCAGGCCGCCGCCCAGGTCTCTGACTTCCACAGACTGCTAGAAAAGATCGACCGCCTAGAGCGGGAGCTGAGACGCCAGGGCGGCGAGTTAGAGGCAGCCCGCCACCAGATCGACACGTTGGAGGAGCTGAGCCGCCAGGGCCACGAGTTAGGGGTAGCCCGCTACCAGATCGACACGTTGGAGATCACCCACACCACCGACATTGCGGCCCTAGAGACCAATCCCGTCCTGGCTCTGGGTCCCTATGTAACGGTGAACACGACCGACACCATAAACGGCGTCACCGCCCCCCACGGCATCTTCACCGGCATCAACCTGCACCTGCGCAGCGGCGCGGGCAAGACGGCCGACCCTGACACGGGTCTGGGCAACCTGATTATCGGCTATAACGAAGAAACGCTGTCGGAGCCCGAAGACCGCAGCGGGGCCCATAATCTGGTGATTGGGCCGTCGCACATCTATTCCAGCTATGGAGGCTTGGTGGCGGGGTCTGGCAATGCCATCAGCGGCGAGTATGCCAGCGTCAGCGGCGGGCTCCTCAACACCGCCAGCGGCCCCCTGGGTAGCGTCAGCGGCGGCAGCGAGAACCGTGCCAGCGGCGTCTATAGCAGCGTCAGCGGCGGGAGCAACAACACCGCCAGCGGCTTCCAGAGCAGCGTCAGCGGGGGCTACAGCAACACGGCCAGTGCTGACAATGGCAGTGTGAGCGGCGGAGGCAACAACGCGGCCAACGGCCCCTATACCAGCGTCAGCGGGGGCTACAATCGTTCGGCGACCAGCCCATACAGCTGGCGGGCGGGTCGCCTCTCCCAAGACCACTAGGTCCTGAGAGCCTAGCTCGTCGCCGCCCAACTCTCGTGTACCCTCCGCAACTCCTACCTACCCGAGAGTGAGGTAAGGTTATTCGTTGGGGCAAGCAAGCCTAAAGGGTTCGGGCCAGCGCTGCCAATACGGCCGGGCTTCGGCCTGGTGCCGCACACCGTGTAAGCGGACGCGATCGGTGGTATTGAGCAGTAACGGCATAACATCCGACCCACGGATATGGCCGAGCCCGCCGCGGATCACCGCCCGTTCGTGAAACGAGGTTACCGGGTCAGACAGGACGTTGGGCCCGCCAGCAAGCAGTATGGGCACGGCTTCGCCCGAATGGATGAGCGGCCCACTGCTCGGCGTGGCGTGGTCGCCGGTCACCACAACCAGCAGGTCGGCTTGAGTGGTCACTCGCTCGACAACCGGACCGAGCGCGACATCGAGTGCCTCAAGGGCCTGCATTTTGCCCAGCGGGTCTTTGTGATGGGCCGCCACGTCCGGGGCCTTGGAATGGACATGCACGAACTCATATCCCTGGGCAAAGAGGGAGTCCGCGGTGCGTAGTTTCTGTCTGAAGTCCGCGGTCGTGTCTGTCTCCCGCGGGGTGGAGACCGGGGTCATACCACACACGCGAGCAATCCCGACATACAACGGATAGTTTTCAATGCTGGCTGCGCGCAGACCGTTCTGCTCCCGAAACGGCGCGACATCGGGTCGTACTGCGGCCCACTTGGTGAGGACGAAATTGATGCTGGCGCAACCACGCGCCTGGCGTTCCCGATTGAGCGGATGCTGGCTGAGCTGGGAATGTGCCCAGCTCAGATAGGCGTTCAGCGCGGCGGCAGTACGCTGAGCATTTTGCGGATGTCGGGATTCTGCCAGGGGTTGAGCCCGCGCAGCATAGGCATCGTTATAGAACGGATCGACATCGGTAATGTCCCGGCTCGGATGGCCGCGCAACGTCAGTATGGCTTCACAGCGCCCGCAGCAGGTCAAGGCAAATTGCAGCCCGTGGGTTTCGTACGCGGCAATGGCTGCACACAGCCGGGCGCACTCTTCTTCATCCTGGGCTTGCCGTTTTTCCCACAAGAGCGCATCTCGACGCACTTTGCCGTCAATCACCGTTGTCTCGGCAAAACTTGCCAGCAGCACAACAGACTCGGGCTGTACCTCAAAGCCCCGCCCAATGGACTCAAACGCGGCTCGGCCAGGGAATTCCTCCAACCCATAGCCAAACAGAATGAAGTGGGCCGTCTCGCTCTCCAGGGGAACACCAGGCGCGAGCGGCGTGAGCAAGCCCGTGGTACCGAGGGCAGCCAGTTGATCCAGGTGTGGGGTATGGGCCGCCTCAAGCGGGGTTTGTCCATTCAGGACAGGCTGGGGTCGGTCGGCCAGCCCGTCAAGAATAATGAAAAGGATAGGCAAGGAGGGCATGAGCAGAGCTTACGAGAGTGCGCGGCGAGCCAGTCGCTCGTGAGCCCCAATCTGCTTCAGGACTACGCCCACGCCGCGCGGTACGAATTGTTCCCAGCCTCGTCCTTGGCTTAAGCGGCGGCGGACCGTACTGCCGCTCTCCTGCTTGGTCGCGCCGGGATCAAGGATTTCGACCTGCCACCCGGCCGCCTGGAGGCGGGCGACTTTCTCCCTGCCCCACTCCGAGAATACGCGGATAAACTGCACGGTCTCCTTGGGGCAATAATGCACCCAACGCCCGGGCGCGTGAATCGGAAAGGGCACGATGGAGACCCGACTCAGCTCAACCCCTGCATCAGCCAAGGCGGCTCGAATCATCCACTGTCGCTCAAAAAAGGTAAAGGGATTGGCCTCCGGCGTATGCCGCCGCGTATCTGCGGCCTCTCTCTGCGTTTCGGCTGGGTCGGGATTAGTAATGCCGATAATCAGATGCTCACTACGGTTGAGCGCCTCCAGGGTGTAGTGCAAATGGCCGGTATGAAAGGGCTGAAAGCGACCATGAACCATGCCGTAGCGAGCCCGCATATCCGCTGCCTATCCCATGCGTGGAGCGAGGGCAAGGAATGAGATGGGCCATGGGCACGGAACCCACCCCGGCCTTCGGCCACCCCTCCCGAGAGGGGACTATAAAAAAAGATAGCGCCTGTAGCTCAGGTGCCGTCAAAGACTAAACGCCCGGCGGCGTTCTGGGCCTCAATCCGGGCGGCCATGTCAGGCGGCAGATTGATCGGACGCTCGTTCGGGAATTTATCGGCCTCTACTGCCGGACGCATGAAGTACTCGTCCGGATGAGAGACGGCCGCCTGAGTCTTGATGGAGGTATCGAGATGCCACTGGCGACGCATGAAGTCCGGACTGAAAAAGACCGTTGCTTCTTCCGGTTTCCAATCCATGAGCTTGTGACTGTCATTGACCAGATAGGACATAATGTCCGTCCGCAGATCCCAGTGGGAAATAAACAGGGTACCGTAGCCCAGTTCTTTGCGTCCGGGATTGAAAAGCTCAGCCAGCCTGACCTCAATATGGTCAAGCTCCCCGTCCGGCCCGTATTGCTCGCCACGCAGCGGGAAGAATGAGGATTTCTCCAGCCAATAGAGAAGACGGGGCATATAATAGTCGGGCAACCAGTCTGGCCGCGCCACCGCCTCAACCACGTAGCATTCAACCCCGCCGTCCAGCGTATAGCGCGGAAAGGCTTCGCCCATGAGCTTGATGCTGGCGGTCTGGACGGTCCGGGACTGTCCGGTTTCGCCGTTGCGCAGAATCATGGTCGGCCGCGTGTTCGGGAAACGGACCGTCTGGTGCAGTACGTCGGTGCCGATCAGCCGCCACGAAAACTCCCAGGCGGCCCGTCCCCACGCATCGTCCGGGGTGAGGGCCATGTTGGGGAAATTGCTCTGACGCCGAGGCGGGGCTTGGTGGCGCACCCGTCGAATGGAAGACGAATAGGCGAATCGCTCCTCCTTGGTGATATTTTCTTTGTCCGTCCGATACCGGATCGCCAGCCACTGGCCGCCTTCGGCCGCCGGAGGAGCAATCGCCTGGCTCAACGAGCGATAGATCTCTTCACCCGGTGCGGCAGACAGGACTTTGCCCACCCCGCTTGTTTCGGAATCATAGCTGACAAAGGTGATGGAGGTGCCGGGGTTGAGAAGCACCCCTTGCGGCGCAATAGACGCCCAGGAATTGGCTACCACGGATGACCAGCGCGTGCGCGGCGTGAATTCCATAGCGCGGTAGCCCATTTCCTCGGCCGTATACGGCGGGACGAAGGGATGGGCTTCGGCTGGAAGATACGGGACCTGGGCATGACGCGGCGTATCGCCCTCAAGCTGGACCTGGGCCAGCTCTTCTTCCGACATCTCTTCGACCGTTTTCCAGGTTCGTTGGGTCTGTTGGGTTGGTTGGGTTGGTTGGGTTGGTTGGGTTGGTTGGGTTGGTTGGGTTGGTTGGGTCGGAGGGTCGGCTCCAAGGGCCAGAGGGAAACATACGAGGACGGTATAGATCAGGAACACGAGACAGCAGGCTATACGGCTACGGGACATGAATACGACCTTACCCCAACGTCAATATTGCAGCACTATAAAAGCTGAGCATTCATTCAGCAATATAAGCAACATGAATTCTTTGTTAAAATTGTAGTAGTTTTAATTATATATAGCGGAGAAGCGGGGCGAAGGCCAAGTCGTGTTGACCCGGACGGCCTTTATCTCGGAGCCAGCAGGTCGAGCGCTTTGCGGGTTGCGACCAGGCGGTCTTCGTTGACCGGACTGACAGCCAGGACAGGCATGGCTGCCCCGGCTTCGTGGAAGGCCGCAAGCTGTTCGCGGCACTGGCTGGGAGGACCAAACACGCAGACCTGATCCACCATGGCTTCGGACACACAGGCGGCCGCAGCACGGCGGTTGCCGCTTTTCCAGGCTTCTTGCATGGCTGTCACTTCATCCCGAAAGCCGCAACGTCGCCACTGCTTGCGATAGAAAGGCAAATTCCCGAAAAACGCCAGATTATAGCGCGCCGCAGAGCGGGCCTGCTCAATATCGTCTGAAATAAACGTCGGGATACTCACAATACACCCTACCTGTTCCGGATCCCGCCCCACGCGCTGCGCCGCGGCCCGGGCCGCCTCAACGAGCTGCGTCAGATAGGGCAAGGCCGGCAGAAACGGCATAATCCCATCAGCCAGCTCGCCACCGATTTCGGCGCTTTCAGCGGTCACCGCACCGACATAGACCGGTACACTATAGTTGCTCTGCTGCGGACGATGAAAGGCGCTCAGCGACTCCCCGCGAAACAGGGTATTCAGCGCCGTCACATACCCACGCATATACTGCCGCGGCTGCTCCATGGTGATACCCAGGGATTCGAGCAACGGGCGGTGGCTCATGCCCAGTCCGAGTATCATCCGCCCCTGCGAGAGCTCCGAAATAGTGGTGGCAGTCATGCCGGCCAGAAACGGATGGCGGAAATAGATATTGGCGATATTCGTTCCCACCTTGATGCGAGACGTTCCCAACGCAATCGCTTCGGCACACGCCAAGGCATCCCCTCGACCTTCGTTGACAAAGACAGCGTCAAAGCCCTGGTCTTCGGCAATCCGGCCGATTTCAACAAACTCCTGTGGGGGTGCGGCGGTTGCCGTCGAGAGGACAATACCTAATGGATGCATGCGTTTTTCCTTTGTCTGGCCGTACAGGGCCGGTAACGCGAGGGGGTGCTCCAGGCTTAGTCGAGCGGCACGGGAGCATCGCCCCGGTCGCGGACCTCAACCGACGTTCCACCAGCCTGTCCGGTAATCGTATCAAAAAAAATGATTGTACCCTCCATGACCGCTTGCGCAGAGATGACCTGATACCGTCCGGCCTGCGGACGGTAGGCCAGATAGACCAAAAGGGCGATGATAAAAAAGAGTTGAAAGCTGAGGAGCCGAAGAAATTTATCAACCCGTTTCATGACGACGGTTGTCTCATCTGCAGAACGAGAATCCTTAGGCGGCATGCGCTCTCCTTTCTCTATTCATCTCTATTCACCTGTTCCGGGCAGCTCTTTATATAGGGTGTCTTATAGTAGGGTGTCCGCGACCGTTTCTCAATTTCTACCATCGGAGACCTTTTTGCGGGCAGCGAGAAGGGCCTGTTGTACGGCCTCTTGGGGTGTCTGCACGACGGACACGCCTTGAATATGGGACCAGGCCCGTATGGCAGTCACCGTTTTTCCAAGCGTCAGTGCCAGTGCGATTTCGGACAGCGTCCCAGTCGCGCCAGGCAGGGCAATCACCGCATCGCCCGAGGCGACCACCAGCATATTGCGGGCATGCCCTAGCCCGCTGGGGATAACGATCGAAATGTCAGGCGCGGCACTGGCCGCCTCATACGTTGGCAGAATACCGATACTTGTGCCCTTGTTTTGCGCCGCGCCCCGGGCGGCCGCGGCCATCACACCGCCGAGTCCGCCACACACGACGACGGCGTCGTGCCGGGCAATCAGCCGGCCAACCTCCTCTGCCCAGCCGGCGACTTCCGCCGAGGGCTGGCTGTCGCCAATAACGGCGATTTGGCTCTTGCGTGGCATGCGTAAACCGGCGGTCGTTCAGATGTTCGTGTGCGCGCACGCCTTATGGCAACAGCAGCGATGCCAACTCCGGGATGGCCCGAATCGTATATTGAGGGCGGGGACAGTCCGCAGGCAGTTCGGCCCCGGAGGCGTTGACCCAGGCGATATCCATCCCCGCTTGTTGGGCACCGGTCACATCGTCATGGGGAGAGTCGCCAACAAACAGGGCGGATTGGGGCGCAACCTGCAATTGGGCGAGCGTATCATGAAATATCTTTTGGTGGGGTTTGCGCCAGCCATGTTCCGCCGAGATGACCGTACAGCGAAAGCAGTCGGCGACCTGCCCTTCTTGAATCACCCGTCTCGCAGTTGGAGCATGATCAAAATTTGAGACCAGAGCAGTCGGGTAGTGTTCGCTCACGCGAACGACGAACTGGGTATGGGCGGGAGGAACTTCGGTCGCGTGGGCGAGCAGGTCCATATGGGCCAGAGACAAAGAGGTCCCTAAACGAGCGGTTTCAGGGGAGTCGTCCAGGCCGGCGTGGACCAGGGTGCGACGGAATCGTTCCGCAGAGCTGATTTCACGCATTTCTGCTGAACGGATTGCGCCGAGTTCCTGGTTCACTTCGCCCAGGGCCTGATGAAACCGTTCAAAAGGCACTGACGGAACCACGTCCGTCACCACCTCGCGCAGCCGACCCATGGTCGAGCGTGTCGTCTGCCCCTTCCACTCAAAAACCGGCAATTTTCCCGGATTAAACAGCGCAATGGTCCCAAAGAGGTCAAACAGCACAGCGTCGTAATGTTTCACACCAGTCCTTTACCGATGCACTGAGCGTATTGCATTCCGCGGCCGAGCCCCAACAGGATGAAGAGAGTTTTTTGCGCAGCCATTCTTTACGTTTTTGTCCTCAGAGTGCCGAAGTTTTTAACCGGAGTTTCCTACTTGTGCAAGCAGAGACCATGTATTATGGTTTTGGATAGTCCTAAAGAGTATGGGAAGAGTATTGGAGGAGACCTATGGCAGACAGCAAGGTCGGTGCAGGGGAAGAAGCCACGGAACAGAGTGTTGTGGGGTTTGAAGAAGACCTGAGTGACGTCGAACTTCCTCAAGAACTCCCGATTCTGCCTCTGCGGGGCGTCGTCATTTTTCCTTCCGCCATCGTTCCGCTCCTGATTTCACGCGCGTCCTCCCTCAAGCTGGTTGAAGACTGCCGGAAAAGCAATAGTCTCTTGGGCTTGGCAGCCCAGAAGAATCCAGAAGATGAAGCCCCTGGGCCGCAGGCTCTTTTTTCGCGTGGAAGTGCCGGTCGTATCCTGAAAATGCTGAAATACCCGGACGACAGCGTCCGTATTCTGGTCCAGGGACTGAAGCGGATCGATATTCGAGAATACGGACAAATCGAGCCCTATTATCGTGCGCAGGTCACACCGCTGGAGAACGAAACGGAAGCATCCCGCGATCTGGATGCGCGCCAAGCCCATCTCGTCAGCCAATTTGCCAAATTCGTCTCCATGGTTCCCTACCTGCCGGATGAACTCCAGGGCGTGGTCATGAACATCAAAGACCCGGCCAAGGTGACGGACCTGATTGGCTCGAACCTCAATATCTCGGTTGATGAGAAACAGGACCTGCTGAATACCTTGAATGTCCGCACCCGCTTGGAAAAACTGTCCGCCATTCTGAACCGCGAAGTCGAACTGGTTGAGCTGGGAAATAAAATCCAGTCTCAGGTCCAGAGCGAGCTCAACAAAAACCAGAAAGAATTTTATTTACGCCAGCAGATGCGGGCGATTCAAAAGGAGCTGGGAGAAGGAGATTCCCGTTCCAATGAACTTGACGACCTCCGCCAGAAAATAGACGAAGCCAAGATGCCTGAGGAGGCACTCAAGGCGGCAAACAATGAATTCGAGCGCCTGAAAATCATTCCCCCCGAGTCGGCGGAGCACTCGATGGTGCGGACCTACCTCGAATGGCTCATCCACCTCCCCTGGGCCGTCACGACGGATGACAACCTGGATATTCCGCACGCCCGCCAGGTCCTGGACGAAGACCATTACGACCTGGAGAAAATTAAGGATCGTATCCTCGAATATTTGGCCGTGCGTAAGCTCAAGCAGGACTCGAAGGGACCCATTCTCTGTTTCGTCGGTCCTCCGGGGGTCGGCAAGACATCGCTGGGACGCTCAATTGCGCGGGCCATGGGCCGCAAATTTATCCGTCTCTCCCTTGGCGGAGTCAGAGACGAAGCGGAAATCCGCGGTCATCGCCGGACGTATATCGGCTCTCTACCGGGTCGCATCGTTCAGTCCTTGCGCTCCGCCGGGTCCAATAATCCGCTGTTCATGCTGGACGAGATAGACAAGCTGGGCATGGATTTTCGTGGCGACCCGGCCTCGGCCCTACTGGAAGTGCTTGATCCCGAACAGAATTTCTCGTTCTCCGACCACTATCTGGAAGTCCCCTTCGACCTGTCCAAGGTCATGTTCATTACTACCGCCAACTACCTGGAGCCGGTTCCGCCGGCCCTCAAGGATCGGATGGAGGTCATTGAACTGGCCGGCTATACGGAAGAGGAAAAGCTCGAAATTGCCAAGCGCCACATTATTCCCAAACAGGTCGTCGAGCATGGTCTCACAGACGAACAGGTCGAGTTTACCGATGAGGCGGTGTTGAGTATTGCGGTTGGGTATACCCACGAGGCCGGCGTTCGGAACCTGGAACGCGAGATTGGGGCCGTGTGTCGCAAGGTCGCCCGAGGCGTCACCGAAGGGAACACAGAAAAAATCACAGTGACCCAGGAGAAAGTCTCGGATATGCTGGGGCCGATTAAATTCTTCCCGGAAGTGGCCGAGCGCACCCAGAGGCCCGGAGTCGCTATCGGACTGGCCTGGACTCCGAATGGAGGCGATATCCTGTTCATTGAGGCGACCCGTATGGTTGGGAAAAAGGGCCTGACCCTGACCGGCCACCTCGGCGACGTGATGAAAGAGTCGGCCCAAACCGCCCTGTCCTATGTCCGCTCCCAGGCCGACCAGTTGCGTATTCCGGCCGATTTTTATGACAATTGCGATATCCATATCCACGTCCCCTCGGGCGCCATTCCCAAAGATGGCCCCTCTGCGGGGATTACCATGGTGACGGCCCTGGCTTCCTTGCTGACCGGTCGCAAAGTCCGCCAGGACGTTGCCATGACAGGCGAGATTACCCTGCGGGGGAAAGTGATGCCCATAGGCGGTCTCAAAGAAAAAGTATTGGCAGCCCGGCGAGCCGGCGTCACGACCGTCATCGTGCCCCAACGCAACGAAAAAGACCTGGAGGATGTCCCGCCCACGGTGCGAGAGGAAATGCAGTTTCGCTTTGTTGAGTTTATCGACGAGGTGCTTGAGCATGCGCTGGAAGTGACCCCGGTTGACGTCACCGCCACTCAGGCGGGATTTCAGCCCGAGGTCCCGCCCTCGTAAGGGCGGCTATGCCTCAAGAGCAGCGCATGGAACTCAAAACGATTGATCAGCTCTCCCTGGCACATAAGCGCGTGCTGATCCGCGTTGATTTCAACGTACCGCTGACACGGGGACAAAAAGCGTCAGAACAAAAAGTAAGCGACGCCACGCGAGTCCGGGAAGCCTTGCCCAGCATACAGCACGTCCTCGCCCAGGGTGCGACCGTCCTGCTCGCGTCTCATCTTGGGCGTCCTCGGGGAACCGTCACACCGGCTCTCAGTCTCAAACCGGTGGCCGCGCTCCTCCAGGAATTGCTGGGTCGTCCGGTGCATCTCGCTCCGGATTGTGTGGGAGCCGCAGTTCAACACCAGGTCAGCCAGCTTCCGGCCGGGGTGGTTATCGTGCTTGAGAACCTTCGTTTCCATGCTGAGGAAGAAGCTAATGACCCGGCGTTCAGTCGTGCACTGGCCGATCTGGCCGACATCTACGTGAATGATGCGTTTGGCTCATCCCACCGGTCTCACGCCTCGGTTGTAGGCGTTGTGCAACATTTCGAGGACAAAGGGGCCGGATTTCTTGTGCGCAGAGAGGTTGAGGCGCTGTCATCTCTTTTGTCTACACCGGATCGCCCTTTTGTAGCCATACTGGGTGGAGCGAAAGTGTCGGACAAAATCGGACTGATACACAGCCTGCTGCCACGCGCAGACGCTATCATCATCGGTGGAGCCATGGCCTATACCCTCTTGCGTGCACGAGGGGTGAAAACCGGCCGCTCACTAGTCGAGCCGGAGAAAATTGACGAGGCCAGAAATGTATTGCAACAGGCTCAACAGCTGGGCGTCAGCATTCATCTCCCGCAAGATCATATTGTGACAGCGGAACTGAGCGCAGGAGCCGCCGCTATCGCTACGACGGGAGCCGATATTCCCGATACTCAGCTCGGGGTAGACATCGGACCACACAGTATTGCCGCGTTTCGGGCAGTTGTGCAGTCTGCCGGGACTATCCTCTGGAACGGTCCCATGGGTGTTTTTGAAATGTCTCCGTATGACCGGGGGACCCGCTCTATTGCGGAAGCGGTCGCCTCCCTCTCGTCCTGTTTTAGTGTTGCTGGCGGCGGGGATACGGTTGCCGCTTTGAGTCAGGCAGGCCTGACCGACCGAATCAGTCATATCTCAACTGGAGGCGGGGCTTCTTTGGCCTTTCTCGAATCGGGAGACCTGCCCGGTCTTGCCGCACTACGGTCCTAGGATGCTGAGTGGTTTGAGGTGTGCGGGTATCTTGATTTCGAGCTTGTTGAAATCCATACTTTCTGTTAGAGACCTGAGAGTCGTTTCCGGTCAGAGCAGTCCGTTTTCAGGCAAGTCGGCCGGAAAAGAAAGGAGAGCGGAGTATGATTCGAGGAGGTAGAGGTTTTCATTTCATCTGGGTTCCGGCCCTCCTCTTTCTGGTTGCCGGCTGCGCAACGGAAAGACATAAACGTGCATTCTATGGCGCTACATTCGGTGCCGCTATTGGGGCCGCGGCCGGGAGCGGGGTAAGTGACAACGATACTGATGCGGCGGTCGGGGCCGGGGCTGGAATTGGGGCACTGGTCGGTGCGGTCTTAGGCTATTATTCGGCGGACGATCCACCGCCACCACCGCCACCACCACCACCACCGCCACCGCCACCACCGCCACCACCACCGCCACCACCGCCGCCACCACCGCCACCGGAACCCAAGGAGATCATCCTGCGCGGGATTAACTTCGACTTTGACAAGTCGGACGTGAAGCCTGAGTTCGAGCCGGTCCTGGATGAAGCGGCCCAGATTCTTCAGGACAATCCGGATCGTACCGTCCTTATCGAAGGGCACACGGACTCGATAGGCTCTGAGTCCTATAATCAGAGCTTGTCAGAAGAGCGTGCCGCGGCAGTCAAGGCGTACCTGGTCGATAAAGGCATAGGCGCGGATCGTCTCGAAGCCGTCGGGCGTGGGGAAGACGACCCAGTCGCTCCCAATACGAACGACGACGGGACTGACAACGCAGAAGGCCGGTCCATGAATCGACGGGCTGAACTGATCGTTCAGTCTGCCGGTGAATGATACGTCGCTCTGAAAAGGCTGAGACACGCCGTCGTGTCTCAGCCATGCTCCGCATTAACAGGGCGGGTGCTTGGTTCGAAAAACCAGCCCCGCCCTTTTCACATTCCATCTGTATGCTGCCACTTAAATCTCTTTTCCATATTTGTACTCCTGGGCTGCTTGTGTTCTTTTCCTGCTGCTTAGCGACGGCTGGGGAGACGTCCCCTCAGCAGGGCGCTCCATCGCCTCAGACAGAAGAGACCCAACCTGCCCAAAGCCAGACGCCCTCCAGCCCGGTCTCCTCAGCCGATGAAGAGGCGGAAGACCGCGCGCGGGCGAGCTTCGAAGTCTTTACCCGTCAATGGATGCAGAAACTGGCAAGAACTGAAGACTTCCTGAAAAAGAGGATGCAGATCAGACAAACACAGGAAGGATTCGTCGCCGAATATACCGGCTATCTTCCCCATCGCTACACGAGGATCAAGCTGACTCAATCAAAGGCGACTCCTTTTGTCGGCATCCTCACCTATTACAAAAAGACCATGCGGAGTGTGGGCAAAACAAAAAAACAGGCGATTAGCGGCCTGTTTGAGCACGCCGAGACCAGCCAAGTCTCCGAGATCTTTCGCTACACCAAAGGCGAATGGGTGTACTAGGCTGCCCGCCCTTTCTTCTCAAGGCTCGACTCGTATCCGAAGCCTGTGCCCCTCTCGTTCCGGGCCGCCCTCCCCTTGCAAACCGGTCCGGCGTTCGCAACTATGACCGCTATGGTTACACGGCGACAACTGCTCAGATTCTTTTCTACGCTCGTTTATACACTCGTCCTCCTGGTCGGCTTTCAGTCCGGCCATGGCCAACCCATCGACACGAGCGGCTGGCAGGTGACCCAACACGTTCTCGACAACGGGCTGACCGTCATCATCTTGGAAGACCATCGTGCGCCGGTCGCCACCGTGCAGGTCTGGTACAAGGTCGGTTCACGCAATGAGCGACCGGGCATTACGGGCATTTCTCATCTGCTTGAGCATCTCATGTTCAGGGGAACGCCGACCTACGGCAAGGGAGAATTTTCCCGTTTGATTCAGGAACGGGGAGGACGGCATAATGCCTTCACCTCTGCCGACCAGACCGTCTATTTTGAAAGCGCGGCCGTGCAGCATCTCGACCTTTTTCTTGAACTCGAATCCGACCGGATGGCCCATGTCCTGCTGGATGAGGAGGGCTTTCTGTCGGAGCAGAAAATTGTCATGGAAGAGCGTCGGCTGCGGACTGCGGATGAGCCAAGTTCCGATTTGTGGGAGCAGGTCAGTGCCGCCGCGTTTACGGCTCACCCCTATGGATGGCCCGTGGTCGGCTGGATGCACGACCTGGAGGCGGTCACCCTCGCAGATGTCAAAGCCTATCGGCAGACCTATTACGCCCCTGCCAATGCCATTCTGGTGATCGCGGGGGACGTGACCCCAGAGAGCCTCCTACCACGTATCCATAAGACGTTTGGCCAGGTTCCGGCTGGGCAGGCAATCCCCGAGGTCACCTCGGTGGAGCCGCCACAGCGGGGTGAACGGCGCGTTTTTCTCAAGCGCCCGGCCTCGCTGCCGCTGTATATTGCCGGCTACCACGTCCCGACCTTCGAACACGACGAGAGTTTTGCCCTCTCCATTGCGGCAACGATTCTGGGCGGCGGTCGGAGCGCCCGCTTGCAACGCTCGCTGGTTGAAGACCAGCGGTTGGTCCTGAGCGCGAACGCCGGTTATGACCGGACCTCAGTCGATCCCACCCTCTTTACCCTGTCCATGCGGGTCGCTCCGGGGAAAACCTGGCAGGCCGCAGAGCAGGCATTGTCCGAGGAGGTCAACCGGCTCAAGACCACCCTGGTGATGGAAAAGGAGTTGGAGCGGGCCAAGAATCTGATTGAATCTCGTTTTACCTATGCCCAGGACTCGTTCTTTTATCGCGCCCTGCAACTCGGACAGTACGCCGCGTTGGGCGACTGGAGCCTCATCCTCAAGGTCATTCCCGGCCTCAGGACCGTCACTGCGGAACAGGTCCGACAGGTAGCCCAAAAGTATTTGATCGATACGAACCGGACTGTCGGCATCCTGGAACCTGACGGCACGCCCCTTCGGGAATCCCCCCAGGGAGGCCCGGGACACCGGGGGACGCATTGACCAATCCGTTCCTGTTCGTTCCGATCCGTCCCATCGCTTGAAGGAAGTACGCTATGACACGACGCCTTCTTATCAGCCTTATGCTCAGCCTCGGTCTTGCTTCGTCTCTATCGGCCGCACCGCTGGGAACACGGACCGTACTCGATAACAACGCAACACTGCTCGTTGCCGAGCGCCCCGGCCTGCCCATGGTCGTGCTGAGTATGGTTCTCAAAACGGGCGCCGCGGTTGACCCGCAGGACAAACAGGGCTTGGCAAACCTCACCGCCGCATTGCTCACGCGCGGGACCAAGAGTTATTCCGCCCAGGCTCTGGCCGAAGAGCTCGACTTCCTCGGAACATCGTTATCGGTTGACGCCGGCAACGATGCCACGACCATCGGCCTGACGACGCTGACCAAGAACCTCGACCGGTCTTTCGCTCTCTTGGCCGAAGTCATCCTGTCTCCACGCTTTCCGCAGGATGAATTCGAGCGCATCCGCACGGAGATCGAGGGTCGCCTGCACAGCAACGAAGAAGACCCTGGCTGGGTTGCCGGCAAGGCATTTCGAGAACATCTCTACCCTCAGCATCCCTACGGGCAGCTAATTTCAGGCCAGGCGGAGACGCTGACGCGTATTACGCCGGATGATATCAGACAGTTTCACGCCACTTATTATCGCCCGAATAACGCTATTATCGCCGTTGCCGGGGAAATCACCCAGGACCAGGTCGGCTCCCTCCTCGCTTCTCATTTTGCCGACTGGCAAGCGGCAGACCTGCCCGACTTCTCGTGGCCGGACCCACCCGAGCGAGAGGCCCGACAGGTCAACCTGAATAAAGAGGTCACCCAGGCCAACATCATGATCGGTCACTCGGGCATCGCCCGCTCACACCCTGATTATTACGCCGTTCTGGTCATGAATCACATTCTTGGGGGCGGGGGATTTGGCTCGCGGCTCATGGATCGCATTCGAGAAGAGCAAGGCTATGCCTACTCCGTCGGCAGCTATTTCTCGGCTCGCAAGCATCCGGGACCTTTCACGGTTGCCTTACAAACCAAGAATGAAAGCGCCCGGCAAGCCATTGCTGAAACCCTGGCCGTCATTCGCCACTTCAGGCAAGAAGGGGCAGCCGAAGAAGAAGTCGAAGCGGCAAAAGCCTATCTCACGAACAGTTTTCCGCTCCGGCTCATTTCCAACTCGGATGTCGCCGGGATGCTCCCGGTCCTCGAGTTCTATGGGCTGGGACTCGACTACCCGGATCGCTACCCGGACATTATTGGCTCGGTAACTCTTGAGCAGGTGAGAGCGGCGGCAAAGCAACACCTCCACCCGGATCAGTTCCTCCAGGTCGTTGTCGCCGACCTGGAAAAAGCGGGCCTGGAGCAGGCCAAGACCAACGCCAACGCGTCCGGTGGGAACCCGGAACCAGCGACAACCGAAGAACCGAATCCTGCCGCGACTACGACGGAGTGAGGCGTCGCCCGACACGCGGAGCGAGCGTACATGCTTCTCCCAGGCAAACTCCCTGCTGATTTTCTTAAAACCTGTATCACCCACGCCGGGACGGAAGACCCGCGGGTCCTCATCGGCCCACGGTTTGGTGAAGACTGTGCCGTTCTCGATGTGGGCGAGCAGTATCTTGTGGTCAAAACCGACCCGGTCACGTTCACGACCGAAGACGTGGGCTGGTATGCCGTGCATATCAATGCCAACGATGTTGCGACCATGGGCGCCAAGCCAGCCTGGTTTCAAGCCTGCCTCCTGTTTCCGCCCGATACCTCAGAGCACGGCGTTAGACAGGTCTTTGCCCAGATTGACTCCACGTGCCGGGATTTGGGTATTAGCGTTACCGGTGGACACACGGAAGTGACCGCGGCTGTGTCTCAGCCGGTCGTTGTCGGCAATATGACAGGCGTGGTCGCCAAGGACCGATTAGTGACCACCCAGGGAGTCCGGGCCGGAGACTTGGTCGTGATGACCAAGACAGCCGGTCTTGAGGGGACCGGCATTGTGTTTGCCGAGAAGCACAAAGAACTGGAGGATATTCTTGGACCGGAGCTTCAGGACGAGGCGCAGAATATCCGCACGACGTGGGGCATCTCCATCGTTAAAGAAGCCCTGTTAGCCGCCCAACACGGCGCGACAGCCATGCACGACCCGACAGAGGGTGGCGTGGCCATGGGGCTGTATGAGCTGACCGTTGTCAGCGGCCTCGGTATGCAGATTGACCTCGACACTATTCCCACCCTCCCCTCCACCCAAGCTATATGTAAACACTTCAACATCAATCCACTCGGATTGATCAGTTCCGGCACCCTGCTCCTGACCATTGCTGTAGATCAATGGCCAAGTCTCGAAAGGGTTTTTCAGTCAGAAAATATTCCCGCTCAGGTCATTGGGAGCGTCACCCTGGAGGCCGGTATTCGGGCTTGGCAGAGCGGCCAGGAGGTTCGGTTTGTCTACAGTGAAAGAGATGAGTTGCTGAAGGTGCTTTAAGAAAAGAGTCCTTAAAGGATAAATCCCAATGCCGACAGTCTTGATGATGGCAGGGTGGCGTCTATTCTTCTACGCGAATGAAGGGAGTGAACCGATCCATATCCATTGCCGGAAAGGGGAGAGAGAATGTAAATATTGGCTCGACGGTGAGCGCTTTGATCTGGAAGAAGTCTATGCCTATAATCTTTCTCCCCGAGACCGCCGAGATATCAAGAAGATCATCTTTGACCATTTCGAATACATTGAACAGCGATGGGAAGAGTTTCAACGGAGTCGTCAATCATGAAGCAATACCATGATGTGGCAGATGTGTATTTTGAGGGTGATGTTTTGCATGTCACCATCGATGGACGGACCAGGACGTTCGATATACACGAGATATCTCAAGTCCTCCTCAATGCCCCGGAGAAGGACCGCCTGACATTTGAGATTTCTCCTTCGGGGTATGGGATTCATTGGCCGTTGCTGGATGAAGACCTATCGATAGACGGGCTGCTCGGCATTGTGCATACACCCTTGAAGAAACTGCGGAGCGCCTGAGCAGCCTTACCGTATAAAAATCAATAGCCCGACTCAAACAAGATTACGAACAAGGAGGCACGAATGGATTACGGAGTGATTTTTCTTTCTCATGTTGAGGCATACAAAGACGTCATGATTGCCGAGGACAAGGGCTATACTCATGCCTGGTTCGGAGACTCCCAGATGGTCTGGAGCGATGTCTACCAGTGCATGGCGCTGAGTGCGACCCATACCAAGACAATCAAACTCGGCACCAACGTGACCAACCCCAGTTCGCGCATTGCCCCGGTGACGGCCTGTAGTTTTGGCACCCTGAATGTGCTCGCTCCGGGTCGGGTCATCATGGGTATCGGGACGGGCAATACCGCCCGGCGGACGCTCGGTATGCCGGCGGCCCGGCTGGCAACCCTGCGGGCCAATGTGGAGGTGTGTCGCGGGCTGCTGAAAGGAGACACCGTTCCGTATCAAGAGGGAGAGCGCAAGCGCCAAATCAGGTTTCTCAACCCCAACAGCGAGTTCATCAACCTGAAGAACCCCATCCCGATTCACGTGGCCGGCAGCGGGCCCAAGACGCTGGAGTTGGCCGGGGAAATCGGAGATGGCGTAATCCTCTTCGGCACGGTGGGTGACAGCCTGCTCAAATACACCCTGGATCATATCCGACGTGGCGCCGAACGCGCCGGCAAGCGCCTGGAAGATCTCTATATCACTGTGGTGACCGCCTTCCATCTGAGAAAACCCGGAGAGACCCTGGAAGACCTTCAACAAGCGGTCGGCCCGCTGGTTTCTTCGGAGTGCAATATTTTTGCTCTGTCTGTGAAGGACCCCTTTCAGTTGCCGGGAGACATCCGGGATGACCTCATGGCCTTTAAGGACGCCTATCGCACTCCAAACGCTCCGATCGAGACCCGCCATCTGGACCTCTACACGGACTATTGTGCCGCGTTTAAGCCGGAACACGCACCCCTGGTCACCGAAAAAATGATTAAGGAAACCACGCTGACCGGTACGCCCGAGGAGCTTCAGGAACGGGTGCGCAAGATGAAGGAATTGGGCGTCAGCCAGGCCTGCATAACCGGTGGAGAGGCAGAGATGACCGACTTCGCCACCCACGTCGTGCAGGCGGTGGGGTAGCTGGGATTATAGGGCATAAGGCGACCAGATTCGAGTTTGTCGCAGCTCTCAGCAAAGCCGTCGGGGGATAGCATTCCGCATACGAGGCCATTACGCGACCGGCGCGTCGTCCACATCCGAGAAGTTTGTGATGGTGACAGCCCCGTGTGGAAACTCGGCAACGATACGCAGCCGTCCGCCCATCGCTTCGATGTAGGCGCGCAGATTTGAGACATACATATCCGCCCGCCGCTCTAACTTGGCAACGGCCGGCTGCTTGACGTGTAAGGCTTCGCCAAGCGCCTGTTGGGTCAGCGCCCGCGCCTGCCGCAGCTCATGGAGCGGCATAGCCGCACGAAGCGCCGCCTTCTTGGCCTCCACGCGCGCGCGGCGCTCCGGCATGAAATCCTTGGTCAAGTCGTTGAAGGTGTGACGTCCACTCATGAGATCAGCCCTTCCTCTCTGAGCTCTTGCAAATGCTCGTCATAGAGTTTGTCGGCCAGTGGCACATAGCGCCGGTAAAATCGGCCGTCACCGGTCTTGTCACCGCCAATCAACAGGAGCGCCGACCGTCTCGGGTCGAATGCATAAAAAACGCGTAGCGGCCGGCCACCGCTTTGTACCCGCAGTTCGCGCATATGGCTGTGGCGGGAACGTGCAACGCCCGAGGAGTATGGAAACGGCAAGCCCGGCCCGTGCTCTATGAGCAATTCAACCACAGCGGCCACGTCCTCCTGCTCGCTCTCCGTAAGCTCGGTCCACCAGTCGCCGAACTCGTTTGTATGTTCGACTTGAAATGTGCTCTCTTCGGGCAGGGGGTCATATTCCTTTCTGACACCAGAGCTACACCCGATTCGTGGCAAGTCCTCACAAACACGTTCCAAAATTATATGATAACGCTTAGCTCGCCGCCTATAATATTCCACATATGGAATAATGGCAAGTCACAGGTCGGCTGCACACAGGCAGGCTGCCCGCACTCCCAGGAGGGGTTCAGCGCTGACCTCTTGCCTTGACGCTGGAGCAATTCGTTTCTATAGTCCCACCTGTTCAGCCACTTGCCTGAACAAAACGCTCTCTTGAGATTGCCATGCTGCAAACCTTCCGTCCACGCTTGTCCTCGTTCTTTTTTTCGCTCCGTCCGCGGTTTTTGCCGAACCCCCGTCCGCGCCGGTCATGCAGGCTCAGACCTGGGAGCCGGGCATGGATATCCGGGGCTGGTGGATGAGCGAGAAGCTGGACGGCGTGCGCGGCTATTGGACCTCTACACGGACTACTGCGCCGCGTTCAAGCCGGAACACGCCCCACTGGTCACCGAAAAGATGATTAGGGAAACCACGCTGACCGGCACGCCCGAGGAACTTCAGGAACGGGTGCGAAAGATGAAGGAGTTGGGCGTCAGCCAGGCCGGCATAACCGGTGGAGAGGCAGAGATGACCGACTTCGCCACCCACGTCGTGCAGGCGGTGGGGTAGCTGGGATGGGCGTGATCTGACGCAATCACCTGGCGTCATTGGCGAGGCGCGCGCTCACCAGCCGGTTCAGACTCACCCCCTCCTCTGCGGCCTGTATGGCGAGAGTACGGTGTGTTTCTGGGGGTACGCGTACCATAAACTTTCCGCTATAGGTCCGGTCAGCCAGTGGCGCTGGCGGAGTTTCTCCGCTGGTTTGCATATCGGCAATACAGGTACGCACCAGCCGCTGGATACCGGCCAAAGCCTTAGCCGGAGTAGCTGCCAGCCAACTTAACGAAGGGAATTCTGCACACAGGCCAACGTGGGCCTTATCTTCGGCGGACCAGGTAATGCGGTAGGTGTAGTGAGTCGTCATTTCATGCCCTCCAATTTCTCAATCGCTTTGATGACTTGGCGAACTTGATAGGGTTTTGCCATCCCCTTGACGTTCTGAATATTCACCCTTGGGTCATCCGGCCAGGGAGTACGGTAGATGCGGTGGCTCGTGCCCTTCTGACGCGGTTCTCCGAAGTATGCGTCACACACCCTGGCGAGGTCTGCGAACCGTACCCCTTTGGGATTGTTGCGAAGCGCCTTGAGGAGTAGCGCGGTATCGGACATATGAGGAAAGATATCAATAATGATACTAAACAGCAAGAAGTGTAGACGGGGAAAGGGGGTTCCCTACGGCTGCGCCTGTTGTCGTCGGATGGTTAGCTCTCATCGTCTTCTTGAATCTTTAGATCCTTAGGCAACTGCCACCAACTTCCCTTTCTTTTGCTGACTCGTCTTTCAATAGCCATCGCATTGGAATCCATCGGATCGAAATCAATATCTCTTGGAGATAATGCGTGGGACTTTACAAATTTAGTATATTCCTGAACCAACTCTGGATTCGGGGGCGGCTTAACATACGGCTCGACCGCTTTTTCGCGCCAATTCGGTATATGACGGTCCCAAAGGGAATTGAGCAAGGAATTGGTGTCTGGAACTGGATATCGCGCACAGGCGCTCAACCCAGCTTCTTTTTCCTCCGAAGGTAATTGTTGATAGTGCTGATTCAGGTCTGCCAGATCTCGCTTGAGATCTTCGCCCCAGCCGAAATCCTGATCTTTACGAAGAAATAGCGGGGCACATCGACGATGCAAGCGATCAGAAGATATAAAGACCATACAAAATGGCAGATAGTATAGATATAAAATATCCGAGCGATTGGACGGACGTTGCGATGAAATAAGATTGGCGGCGAGAGAAATCTGGAAAAATATTTCTACGGTTAATATATAAGCAGCATATGGCGCGTACCTAGCCAGAGGCGGATAGTTTACAGAGCTCCACCTTTCCAATATCGGTCGGTGTAAATACTTGGGAATATTCAGGAAGACAGCGGCCAACTTCATTCTCTCAAATTGTTTGTCACTGCCATTAACGAATGCATCGGCAATAGACTTTGCTTCGGCAAGCGACTTACAATTTTTTCCATTTATTCCTAATGACCGGAAACCGTCTCCCACCGCGTCGAGGTCGAGTGACCTTAGATCCTCGCGCCATTTATGAGCAAATAGACGCTCAACGTCTAAAAATTCGCGTTTTTGCCAGCGGAGGAATGCTTCCGCTTCTGGAAGTTGATCATAAACAACACCCTTTCTGTTTCCCGACTTAACGACGCGGCCACCACTTAACGGGATCTGACCAGTCATCGGTACCGTATCCCCCATGAGATCTGCTATTGATAAGCCTCGGTGGTATGCAGTTGGAGTACCATGCATCTCTGGAAATTTGTCTGCTATGATTCCCACCTCTTGAAACGGAGAGCGATTGCTAGTCGATTTGCTCAAGTCTGCGAGAGTTTCAACATAGAACATTGGGCATACGACAGAGTAAAAGAAGTTGTCGAACCACACTGATTCGTCAACGCTTAGCGACTGGAGAAAAGATTTGTCAAAAAGAGTAATAGGTCCCATTATTGGCTCCAATTGAACATCATTAGCATAGTTTCCGATGAGAGAGACTCAGTCCTATGTGGACCGCCCTACGGGAATCCTGACCGCTATTGTAGATGTGAGTCAGGCTGCCCGCACTCCCAGGAGGGGTTCAGCACTGACCACTCGCCTTGACGCTGGATAAATTCGTTTCTATAGTCCCATCTGCTCAACCGCCTGGATAAACAAAACAATTCCCTGAGACCGCCATGCTGAAACCATTCCGCCCACGCTCGTCCGGCTTGACCGGCCTGGCGCTTGTCTTCGTTCTTTTTTTCGCTTCGTCCGCGGTTTTTGCCGAGCCCCCGTCCGCGCCGGTCATGCAGGCACAAGCCTGGGAGCCGGACATGGATATCCGGGGCTGGTGGATGAGCGAGAAGCTGGACGGCGTGCGTGGCTATTGGACGGGCGAGCAACTCGTTTCCCGGTCGGGCAAGGTGTTTGCCGTACCGGCCTGGTTTACCGAGAATTTTCCGTCCGGGCCGTTAGACGGGGAGTTATGGGTCGGGCGGCAGCGGTTCGCCGAGACCGTCAGCATTGTGCGCCGCCAAACACCGCACGACGGTTGGAAGTCGATCCGGTATATGATTTTCGATGCGCCACAGGCCGAGGGCGGATTTGAGCAACGCCTGGCCTTTGCCCGCGAGTGGTTTCAGCAGCATCCCAACCCCTACGTGTCCGTCATCGAACACGCCGTCTGCCAGGACGAACAGCATCTGCGGACAAAACTCGCCGAGGTCGAGGCGCTGGGCGGGGAAGGCTTGATCTTACGCCGGCCCGAATCGGCCTATGCCGTTGGGCGTTCGGCCACCATTTTGAAAGTCAAAACCTTTCAGGAAGCCCGGGCCGTTGTGCTTGAACACCTGCCCGGCTCAGGGCGGAATGCGGGACGGCTGGGATCGCTGCGCGTTGAACTGTCAAACGGCGTCCGGTTTGCCATTGGCTCCGGTTTTTCCGATGCGGAGCGCGACAACCCGCCACCGGTCGGCAGTACCATTCGTTTTAAGCACCAGGGCTATACCAAAGCCGGAATTCCCCGGTTCGCCTCGTTTCTGCGTATCGAAGAGAAGTTCTGACAGACAGCGCGCTAGGCCGGAGCCTGCGGCTCACGGACGACCTTCTCGAAATAGGTCATATTGGGGTTGGTCATGGCCTCGCCCAGCTTTGAATCAAGCCGGTGGTTCATCGCCTCCGTGGCCCATTTGCCTATGGCAACGGCCTGGTCGAGGTCTACCCCAGTCTTAATCCCCAGACCGTTCAGCATATAGACCAGCTCTTCTGAGGACAGATTGCCCGTTGCACCCGGCGCGTTCGGGCACCCGCCCAGCCCACCGCAGGCACTCTCAAGAATGGACACGCCCATTTCCATAGCGGCGTAGCAATTGGCCAGCGCCATCCCGCAGGTGTTGTGAAAATGCGCGGTTAAGACAGAAGCGGGGACACCCTGGTCCTCGCAGGCCTGGATAATAGCTTTGATGGACCGCGGCGTCCCCACTCCAATGCTGTCGCCCAGGGCAATTTCGTAACAGCCCATAGCGTGGAATCTTTTGACCAGCCTGCCGACTTCTTGGGGATCGACATCGACTTCATATGGACAACCCGCAACGCAAGAGACCGCGCCGCGCACCTTGACGTTATGTTCTTTTGCCGCGGCAACGACCGGCTCAAAACGTCCGAAGCTTTCTTCAATCGAGCAGTTGATATTGGCCTGGCTAAACTGCTCAGTGGCCGCACCAAAGATCGTAATGACATTCACCCCGGCTTTGAGCGCATCGTGAAAGCCCCGCATATTCGGTACAAGCGCGCTATACTCCACCCCTGGTTTCGGCTCGATCTGTTGGGCAACTTGATCCGAGCCCTGCATGGCCGGGATGACCTTGGGACTCACAAACTCTCCCACCTCAATAGCGGGAAACCCGGCAGCGGAGAGCCGATTGACCAACTCAATACGGAAGTCCACCGGAATAAAATGCTTGAAGCCTTCCAAGCCATCTCTGGCGGTCAGATCGACGATTTTAACTGTGCTGGGGAGTGTCATAATTTTTTCCTTTATTTTTTCTTCTCATATTTCTTACTCAACATGTTTCCAGGCGTGGTAAGAACTGCGCACCAGCGGACCGGATTCGACGTGACGAAAGCCGACACCCAGCGCCTCTTCCCGTAAGGCTTTGAACTCGTCCGGGTGGACGTAGCGTTCGACCGGGAGCTGATCCTTCGACGGTTGGAGATATTGCCCGAGCGTCAGGATATCGCACTCCACCGCTCGCAGGTCGCCGAAGACGGTCAGGAGTTCTGCATAGGTCTCGCCCAGACCGAGCATGATGCCGGTCTTAGTCTTCAGGTTCGAGCGAACCGTTTTGGCTTTCTCCAGGACACGGAGGGAGCGCTCGTACTTCGCCCCTGGTCGCACCCGTTTATACAAACGCGGCACACTCTCGGTGTTGTGATTGAAAATATCGATCGGCGCTTCGGCAACGGTGGCAACCGCATTTTCGTTGCCCTGAAAATCGGGGGTCAGCACTTCAATCGTACAGGCGGGGTTCAGGTGTTTGAGCACGTGCACGGTCTCGGCAAAATGTTGGGCACCGCCGTCCGGCAGGTCATCTCGGTTGACCGAGGTGACAACAATATGTGAGAGCTGCATTTTGCGGGCTGCCTCAGCCACGCGGCGGGGCTCTCCGGGGTCGAGGGCCACCATGCGGCCGTGACTGACCGCACAGAACCGGCAGTTACGGGTACACACGTCACCCATAAGCATGAACGTGGCCGTGCCATGTCCCCAGCACTCACCGATATTGGGACACTGGGCTTCCTGGCACACCGTGTTGAGCTTGAACGTCGAGACAATGGCCTTGGTCTGCGTATAGCCCGGACCGGCGGGCATACGGACCTTAATCCAGTCCGGGTGGCGACGCTTTACCGGACGGTGGCCGGACGTTCCGTTGGAGGAGGATTGAGAACGGGTGTCGGCACGCTGGTGTTCCATACGATCTCCTGATGACCAAATGTCCGCGCAAAGCTGCGGACAATGCTTGCTTGCACTCTATCGAGCGGGGGTTCTTCCCGCAATAATTCCTGCATGGACGTCATGCGCACGCCGGGCAGGCCGCAGGGGACAATGGCAGAGAAATACGACAGGTCAGGATTGACGTTCAGGGCAAAGCCGTGCAACGTCACCCAGCGTCGGACGCCAATGCCGATTGAAGCGATTTTGTCAGTCCCTACCCATACGCCAGTCAGGCCGTCTCTCCGCGTGGCGGCAATGTCCCATGCGGCAAGCGTGGCTATGAGAACGTCCTCGATCAGACGCAGATAGCGGTGGACATCTTTGCCGTGTCGTCTCAGGTCCAGAATAGGATAACCAACCAACTGGCCGGGTCCGTGAAACGTCACCTCCCCGCCGCGCCCGACGCGATGGACCGGCACCTGACCGGGGTCAAGCAGGTATCGCTCGTCGCCTCCCCGGCCCAAGGTGAACACGGCTGGGTGTTCGAGCAGGACGAGCGCGTCCGGGATCTCAGCCACGGCCCGTTGTTCGACCAGCGTCTGCTGCCAGGCCAAGGCGGCAGCGTAGTCCACCAAGCCGGGGGTGATACACGCGAGTTTCATTCGACCCTTTCGGACCACCGCCTACCCTAAAAATTGATGCCCCGCCCCTCGGCGTCCAGTGCGGCTTCCATAATCGCTTCAGACAACGTCGGATGGGCATGGACGGTCTCGCTCAACTCGGCAGTGGTCGCTTCCAGCGTTCGGGCGAGACCGACCTCGGCAATGAGATCTGTCGCGCCGCGCCCGATGATGTGACAGCCCAGGATCTCACCATACTCTTTATCAACCACCAGCTTGACCAACCCTTCGTCATGGCCGGCAGCCAGCGCCTTGCCCAGGGCGCGGAACGGGAATCGCCCGACTTTGACTTCGTGGCCCTGCGCCTGGGCCTGCTCTTCGCTCAGGCCGAAGACCGCCACTTGCGGCTGACAATAAATACACGCCGGGATGCGGGACGCATCAATCCCTTTCTCCCGTTCACCGGTCATATATTCAACCGCGGCAATCCCTTCTTCCGAGGCGGCATGGGCCAGTAGCGGTGGCCCGTTCACATCACCGATCGCATAGACTGCGGTATTGGCGGTCTGCATTTGTTCGTTGATCTGCACATAGCCCCGCTCAATCCCGACACCGGCCTCTTCCAGACCAAGATCAGCACTAATCGGCGCCCGACCGACAGCCACCAGGACCTTATTGGCCGTGCGTTCCTTGCGGGTACCGGCGCTATCCAGGTTGACCTCGACCCGGCCCGGATATTTTTCCAGACTGTGAAACATGGTCTGGGTCAGGACCTCGATGCCCTTTTTCTTAAACGCGCGTTCCAACTCCTTGGCGATTTCGGCATCGATTCCGGGCAGGAGTTGCTTTTCCATTTCAACAACCGTCACCCGGCTGCCAAACGTGCTGTAGATATAGGCGAACTCCACCCCAATCGCACCGCCGCCAATGATGACGATGGATTCGGGGATGGCTTGCTCCGTTAGGGCCTCATAGCTGGTTAAGACCTGCTTACCATCGACCTCAAGGCCGGGCAGTGTCCGCTCACGGGAGCCAGTGGCAATCAGAATACGCTCGGCTTCGACCTGCTGCGTCTCCTGACCTTCGATCACCACGCGATTATTCCCCTCAAGCCTGCCCGTCCCCTTGAGGAGCGGTACCCGGTTCTTTTTGAGCAGATATTCCACCCCTTTGGCCAGTCGGCCGGCCACCTGACGCGAACGCTTGATGACCTGGGGATAATCAAAGGACAGCCCACTGACCTTAATGCCATAGGGTTCCCCGTGTTTGAGGTCCTCATACATCTCGGCCGAGGTCAGAATGGCTTTGGACGGAATACAGCCCCAGTTCAGGCACACCCCACCGGGCTGGTCTTTCTCCACTATTGCGACGTTCAGGCCAAGCTGGGCGGCCCGAATAGCTGCCACATAGCCCCCAGGCCCTGCTCCAATGACCACCAAATCGTAGCGTTCCATTGCGCTCCTTTACACCATTAAGCCCACGGGATTTTCGAGTAAGTTCTTCAGTTCTTCGAGAAACTGGGCGCCAGTCGCCCCATCCAATACCCGGTGATCGCACGACAGCGTTACCATCATGGTCCGCGCAATGACCACCTGCCCGTCTCTGACCGCAGGACGCTCTTTAATGGCACTCGTCGCCAGAATCGCGGCCTGGGGCGGATTGATAACCGCGGTAAAGTGCTCCACAGGATACATGCCCAAATTGGAAATGGTAAAGCTGCCTCCGGAGAGGTCCTGCGTTGTCGGCTTACCCGCCCGCGCCCGTTCTACCAGCGCATTGGCCTGAGCGGCGATGTCCAGCAGCGACAGGACCTGACAGTCGTGCAGCACCGGCACAATCAAGCCATCATCCAGGGCAACCGCAATCCCGATATTGATCTCAGCCTTGAGTTCCCGCCCGTCACCGGTAAAGGACGCATTCAGCCGTGGATGGCGTCCCAGCGCAACCGCGACCGCCTTGACCAATAAATGAGTATAGGTCACCTCGGCGCTCACCCGGTCGCTCAGCTTCAGCGAAGTCCGCAGGCGAACGGCCTCGGACATATCAATCTCGGTGGTGACATAAAAATGCGGCGCCTCCCGCATACTGTCCGCCATACGCTTGGCAATCGTCGCCCGCATCCGGGAGAACGGTTCCACCTTGCCGGTTGGCGGGGAGACGGGCGGCGGGGGGCTCGATTCAACCGCCGGCAGGGTCGCGGCCTCAGCACCTTCAAGGTCCTGCTTAATGATCCGTCCGCCCGGCCCGCTGCCCCGCACCCTGGCGAGTTCAATGCCGCGCTCTGCGGCGATCTTCCGCACAATGGGCGAGGCGAGAATCCGCTCGTCTTTTTTTCGGGCCGGCGGCTTCTTGGGCGCCGCTTCACGAATTTTCCGAACCTTCTTGGCTGCCGGCGGGCTCGCTTGGGCATCCGCCCTCTTCTCGGCAGGTGGAGTCGATGCAGGGGAGCTTACCGTTCGAGTCGGTGGCGCTGGGGCAACCCCTACTTCAGCCTCCTCTCCCAACAGGGCAATCACCGCTCCAACCGGGACCGACTCGCCCTCCTGGGCTCGAATCTCGGTCAGAAAGCCGTCGTCCAGGGCTTCCATTTCCATGTCGGCCTTGTCGGTTTCCACCTCGGCAATAATATCGCCGACCTCAATCCGATCCCCAACCTTTTTAAGCCATTTGAGGATTTTTCCCTCCTCCATGGTGTCGCTCATGCGCGGCATGATCACTTCAGTCGCCATACGCTCCTCCTGACCTTTCTCCTAGTATAGCCACCAAGAGGGGCTGGTTGAAAGTGAACCGGAGCCACTAGAGCAACCGAAATGAACGTCGATGAGCCGGGCACGGTCCGTGGGCGCGCAGGGCCTCACGATGGGCGGACGTGCCGTACCCTCGATGGCGGGCAAATCCGTACTGGGGGTAGCGTTGGTCCAGTTCAAGCATGAGTCGGTCGCGATACGTTTTTGCAATAATCGATGCGGCGGCAATGGAGTAAATATCCCGATCCCCTTTTTTAAAAGTGGACTGGGGTATCGGATAGTCTGGCAGCAGACGGCCATCTATCAGTACGTGTTCGGGTCGAACCGGGAGGTGATCGAAGGCCAAACGCATGGCTTTTAAGCCCGCCTGATAGATATTGATCCGATCGATCTCCCCGACCTCAACCAGCCCAATGCCAATGCCGGTTGCGATCTGACGGATCTCCGGCTCAAGGCGTTCCCGAGCCTTGTGCGTCAAGGTTTTGGAATCGCGCACACCCGCCGGGAAAGACTCCGGCAGACGCTCGTCCGACAGTCTGGGCGGAAGAACCACTGCCGCTGCCACCACCGGACCGGCGAGGGGCCCCATGCCGACCTCGTCCACACCAGCAACAATGTGGAGCCCGGCCCGCCACAAGTTTTGCTCGACAATCAGTTTCGGATAAATCAGGCGGGAAGCCACAGAGTTTTCTATCGGGCGCCCGATTCTTCCGGGGCGGTTTGCTTGCGCGCAGAGACGGCAAACATGGGATCAGAGCCGCCAGGATTTGGGCTCCAGTCCTCAAAGACCGCAGCCTCGTAGCCGCCCGCCTGCTGGAAATAGGCGGTAATCAACTCGGCCCGACCCTTATCTCTCAACATCTGCCACAGACGGATGGCTTTGGTCGGAAACATGCGGTTGGAGTAGAGCACCAGAAAGGGACAGCCGGGCTTCAATATCCGATTCACTTCAGCAAAAACTTGAACCGGCTGGATCATGTATTGAATCGAGACGGTCACGACTACCCCATCAAAGGAGGCGTCAGCAAGAGGGAGCTGCGGATCGACGTTGAGGTTGTGGACAATATAGTCATCCAGGTCCGGGTTATCCGCCATCTCCTCGGCGTTGAGCCCGAGTCCGATGCATTTTTGCTTCACAAATCCTTCGGGCAGATGCGTGCGCCAACTGCTCATGAGATCCAGGAGGACACCGCCCGGCGCAAACGTTTGGGCAATGCATTGGCCGGCGGCAGTAATCGCTCCCTCATCGATATGCACCAGTTTGCGCGGCAGCGTATAAAAGAGCGTATCGTCGTTTTCGTCGAGCCGCTCAAACATGTCCGGAGTCAAACGATGGTCCATGGCGTGTCTGCAGGGCGGAGCCTTACTGAAAAAACGAGGTTAAATGCGTCACGGTTTCTTCGGGTTTTTCAAACGGTGGTGCGTGGCCGCAGTCGGAGATCATGGCAAGCTGTGAACCTTCAATCCCCTCGTGATAGGCGTGCCCGTGGGCGAGCGGGATCAGTTGGTCGGACTCTCCCCAGACAATCAGGGTCGGGACGGTTACCCGGTACAGTCGGCTGCGCAGCTTGGGGTTGCATAAATAGGGATTCCAGCCCACCCGGGCCGTGGCTTCGCGGGCGCGCAGGGCGTTTTCCAGGACCTCTAGGGGTGGATCATCTGGGATAAAGCTCCTGGCGAGTTCCGAATCCGGCGCATGGAAGACTAAACGGCGTGTTTCCTGTGGGTCTGCCGCAAAGATATCGGCCATAGGCGAGCCGGGCACGCGGAGCCCGGCCGGGTTGATCAGGGCCAGTTTCTTCAGGCGATTGCTATAGCGCGTTGCGAGTTCAGCGGCCAGCCAGCCCCCAAGCGAGAGACCGGCCACATAGGGCCGGTCGAGTCCAATTTGATCCATCAAATCCGTATAATGAAAAACCAGGTCTTCTATAGTGTCTATCTGCTCCAAGCCCTCAGAGCGGCTAAAGCCTGGATGGCCGGGTATATACACGGTGTAATGTTGCGCGAGTTGCTCGAAAAAAGGCAGCCAGGCCACCTCGCCGCCCGCACTATGGAGATACAGCAGCGGGTCTCCAGTCCCCCCGCTGAGCATTTGGGTATGCTTGCCACGGATATCAAGAAACTCTTCCCGGAAGGCCATGATCTCTCCTTTTTCCAGCAACAATCCTTGCGGTAGCTCCGCTCCTCGTGTACCACACCCCCGGCAGTTTGCCTAGCGATTGTGAGCCGGGCGGATGATCGATAAGGCCCGAGGAATCGCCCGCAACGTGACTGGCAGAGGGCCCAGGCGCTCGCCGTCGGCGTAGACATCGCCCGGGGTTTCCGAACGGATAACCATTTCTCTTCCGCGCAGACTCTCTATTCCAGTCAAGTGTATGTGACTGCCGTTAAAGACGCGCGGGAAAGCCCGTAACAGGAGTTCCCACTTGCCCATCCCATGCGCCACACAGGCATCCAGAATGCCATCATCAACCCGAGCGCCGGGCACAAGTTGCATGCCCCGCCCCGAACTCCACGCGTTGCCGACCGCAATCAGCCAGCTATAGCAGCGCTGCTCATGACCGTCGCAGCGAATCGTGAAGGTCTGTGGCGCGGAAAGAAAGACCGAGAGAACGGTCAATGCCGAGTACACCGCGTTAAAGCGAAAGCGACCCAGCAGGTTTGACCGACGGTTAATCTCTGCCGCGAGGCCGACCAGGGCAACCGACAAGAAATAGCGCTCATGCGCCTGCCCAACGTCTATACGGGGGACGGGCTGGGCAGCGTGTGCGCCATATTGAGCGATGAGCTCACACGCCTCGGTCAGGCGCAGCGGGATACCCAGGCCGCGCGCAATATCGTTTCCGCGCCCGGCCGGAATAATGCCCAGCATCGCCGGCGTCCCGACCAGACTGTTGGCGACCGCATGGACCAAGCCGTCGCCGCCCAGGCCAACCACCAGGGTGCAGCCATCCCGAACTGCCTGAGCGGCCAGGGCAGCGGGGTCGGCTGGCGAGTTGCTATACAGCACTTCGTGTTGGCAGCCACGCCGTTGCAGTTCCAGGCTGGCCTGGCGGGCAATCCTCGCTCCCCGTCCTCCCCCCGAGGTCGGGTTGACAATAAGGCGGGCCGTGGGCATCCGGCTGCTCGTCTTTACTCGCTCGCTCGCAGTCCGCCGCGCTCAAGATGGGCTTGCAGGAAGTTCCGGCTCCCGTCCGCGGCCATGCTGGCCGAGGCTGAGAGTTCGAGGCACAGCGCGGTGGCCGCAATGATTTGGGCAAAGCGATACACCTTGCCCTCACCCCAACAGTTCAGCAGTTGCAGATACGAGCGCGCGTGCGGCAGGCTCGTTCCCCCGCCGAGCGTGCCCACTTCCAAGCCGGCAAACCGAATGGAAAGGTGCAGGCCGGCGCTGACCGGGCTGACCGTCACCTGCGCCATGCTGCTTGTGCCAACCATGCCCAGGTCTTGACCGGTGGCGGCAAAAATAGCCGCGATGGCTGAGGCTGGAGTAAACGCAAAAGACTGCATGCCACTCGCGTGCGCGCCGTGGAGTCCGGCATGTTCCAGAGCCAGAATATCAGCAGCCTCAATGCGCAGGACGCGCCGCAAGATTGCATCGGGCAGGGTGATTTCGGCATGGACAAGCTTGCCGTGCCCCGGAAACTGAAAAAAGGCATGACTCGGTTTTTTATCGCCGCCCATGTTGGCTTCGAGAAAGACCCGCAGCGGCCTTATACCGGACTCGGCGGCAAAGCGTTCGCCGATATAGGCATGGTTGAGCGCATAGGCGTTGCGCGTCATCATGTTGGGGCCACAGGCATCACCGGTCGTGAAACGGTATAAGACGTGGCACATGGGTCCGACCACATGGGTCTGCACCTCATGCAGCAGCGCATGTCGGCTGAGCAAATGGTTTGGGAGCGAGGAGTGAGCTGAGTCTTTGAGCCAGGCAGCCATATCATCGACGTGCGCGGCGACCCAATCAGCCAGGGCAAGAGCCTCTTGCGTAGAAGAGAACACAAAGCACGAGTCTCGGGTAATCCGGTCGGCCAGCACATAGGTGCAGACGCCACCGGCCAGCGCCACCGCAGTCACGCCACGTTGAATCGATGCTGAGAGCCCGCCTTCAGTATGGGCCAGAGGCACGAAAACCTGATCTTCTTGTCGGCCGCGTTCGTGCAGTTGGCCTTGCCGGTCGAGTTCATACTGGCCCCAGTTCAGCCTCAGCGGCCCGACGACACCAACCGGCAGCGTCATCTCGCCGGTCAAACACTCCTGGAAGGGGACCAGCGCATCGAGTTGGCCATCTAACACATACTGGTGTTCAGCATCCCAGTGGGCCAGTGTCCGTAGGCGTTCCTGGCGTTCGGCAATCCATTGGGGCGTATTGCCCCGCGGCCAACGGGGGAAACGGGCGGCGGAGGCATTCTTGGCGGACGGGGTCGGCCGACTCATCCTTCTGCCGGTCTTTCCGCTGCGGAGAGGTGAAGACGTCGGGCTTTGTTCTCAATGTCTCGCCTCACCCCGCCAAACAAGGTCTGCCCATCGATGCCGATCAGGAGCGCCTCGGATTTCAGGGCCGCATACATTGACTCCATCAGCCGTAATAATTCGTCTCGCATCTTGAGAAAGATCGGGCCGAACTGCGGTTCACGTTCCAACGCCGCGCGTAAATAGAGCTCAGCAAAGGCCAGATGGCGGGCCTCATCTCGTAAGATTCGACTCGCAATAGTGGCAAAGAGGGAAGTCGGATGGGCTTTTGCCAAAATGCTGTAGAAATGGCGGGCAAGAATATCACTGAGCAGTATCCCCCACAGCCATTCAATCCGATCGCGCGACTTAAACAGGCGCGCCTGGTAGCGGAACATGTCTTTGAGTTGGCGGACTTCAAGCGGACGCTGGTTCAGGGTGTTATAGAATCGAGTCAGAGTCTCGAAATGGCGGGCTTCGTCCAAAAGAAACGTGGACAGATAGAGTTGGGCTTCAGTCTCATGGGCGGCAAAACACTGCGGGATGGTCGAGCTGGCCCCGATCATAGCCGTTTGCTCACCCAGATAGATTGGGGTCAGCACCATAGCCAGAGCACGCTGTTCGTGACGGTCGAGCGACAACGGCTGCGTCCAGTCAATTTCGGCCGCCGACCACTGCCCCTCAACGCCCTTCCGAAACAGCTCCATGAGCTTGGCGTTCTCAATGCGGGGAAATACCCGAATCACTTGCCCCAACCCCTCTCCATTACCTGCAATTAGGGCAGCACCATAGCAACCCAACCCCGAGTACTCAAGTAAATGTGAGTCAAGGGCACGGGTTCGAGTTGCAGGGCACGAGTTCGACGTGTGAGTTCAATAGAACCGTTGTCTATCGAATAGCAGCTATGTAAATTGGTTTTCACATGCCCGCAGTTCTACTCATACTCATAGCCGCCGGTTGCTTCTTTGTTGTCGGTTTGGGTGTGGGCTATGTATTGCGCTGGCTCTTCGGACAATCCCGTTTGGTCCTTGCCCTTCTCGTGTTTGGCGCTCTGACACCCTGGCTTGGACATCACCTGGAGCTTCTCCGAGTAACGAGGGATACTCTTCCTGCAAGCGCAGCTTTCCCACTCGAAGTAGCGCTTATGGGACCAGTCATAGTCATGACGGCTGCTATCGCAGTCATAGCGGTCCCCCATTGGTTGCGTTTTATAGCTGTGACGGTGCCGGGAATCGCATTTCTGACGACGTGGTTTCTGACGTTCAGACTTGCGCGCAGTGCGGTATCTAACAGTTCTTCTCCATTTGACGGCTATCTTCCATTTGACAACATGGCAACGATATGGCTGTGGATTTTGAGTGTTGGGACAACGGGTGGCCTGTTGGCGTACTGCTGGCCTCTCCGTCGGCACCTCATAGCCTCAGTGAGTAAGGGATAGCATCGCCCAGGGAACGTCTCGGTGAAAATCGCATACGGATTCATCCTTCTTGGGAGAAAGCATGAAAAGCCTCTCAATAAGACCGTTACAAACGGACGAATGGACGTTACTGAGAAAGCTACGAACTCGGGCGCTTATGGATGCGCCTGAGGCGTTTGCCCAGACAATTAGGGAAATTCAGGACGAGCCGGAAACGTACTGGCAGCAGCTTGCAAAAAATTTGCGCCTTTCACACCACGAATTCTTTATTGCTTTTCTCGACGAAGAGCCCATCGGCATGACCTATGGACATCTGGAAGCCGTCGATAGACGAGTCGCTCAGGTTGGCAGCATGTGGGTCTCTCCCATGGCGCGCGGCAAGGGAATTGGCAAGCAACTTCTTCATAGGACAATGTCCTGGGCCGCCGCTCAGGGGGCAAAGCGTATGAGGCTCTGGGTCACCGCCGGCAACAGCCCCGCGACGAAACTGTATAAATCCTCAGGTTTTGTTCCTACGGGCAAAACAGACCTGTTACCCTCCCACCCTTCCCTACACATTATGGAAATGGAAAGAGAACTTGGTCTGTAAGACAAGTGGACAAGATAGTATGCGCTCACGCCACTCTGTGGTATGGAGAAGCATGAGTCAGACGATTTCCCATAACCGCAACGACGAAAGCCTTGAAGCCAAGGCTCGTTGGTTTCAAGCCCTGTCGCTCGAAGAACGCATGGACATCCTGTGCGAACTCACCGATCTCGTTCTGGAAAACAATCCGCAAATGGCAGAGGTAGAACGTGCTCAATCGTCTTCAGAGCGTATTCAAGTCCTTTCGGTCGATAGTGGCTTGGCCGTACACTCGTCAAACACCGCCTCCGCCGCGGCCTCTCCACTCCGCACACAGTCGGCCAGACCAACGCCGCGATAGGCATTGCCGGCCAGCGCCAGACCCGGATGCTCGGCCACCCGTTTTTCGATCTTATCAACGAGCTGAAGATGCCCGACGCGGTACTGCGGCATTGAGCGCGGATAGCGGGCGATGCGGGTCAGGAGGGGTTCGGCTTCAATCCCGAGCAACTGGCGCAGCTCAGTGCGGACCAGAGCCCGGATTTCAGCGTCATCCCGCTCAAACAGCTCAGCCTGGAGCGCGCCCCCCACAAAGGTGCGTAACAGGGCATGATCGCGCGGCGCTCGTCCTGCATATTTCACGCTCGAAAAAGTCCCGGCAAGAATGGAACGCTGCTCCACCCGTGGTACCACAAAACCGAAGCCATTCAGCGGATGGGGAATCTGGTCGCGACGATAGGCCATATTCACCGTGGCCGTGGAGCTATAGGGGATGGCGGAAAGGTGCTGACTCAAAGTGCCATCAAGTCCATGTACAAGCTGCGCCGCGGCAAAGGCCGGCGTCGCCAGCACCAGGCCGTCGGCGTGCAGGCTGGAGCCGTCGGCACAGCCCACCGTCCAGCGGGTCTCATCCGGGCCTGCCGGCTGAGAGAGAACGCTCGTTACCGGACAGCGCTGCCGCAGCGTTCCGAGGCTGAGGCGTTCGGTCAGCGCGGAAACGAGGCGCTGCATACCGGTTTGCAGGGTCACAAACAAACTCCAGCGTGCCCCACTCGCTCCCTTGGTCGTCTGAGGATTACGACGAGCCGCTCGCCAGAGCGCATAAATCACACTCCGATGCTCACGCTCCAGGTGCAGAAAGCGCGGCATGGTCGCGGCCAGGCTGAGTTGGTCGGGGTCAGCGGTATAGATGCCGCCAATGAGGGGTTGGGCAACGCGTTCGAGCACTTCTCGCCCGAGCCGTCTCCGGACAAACGAGCCCAGGCTTTCATCGTTTTGTTCCTTGGTTCGGGGCAGTACGAGATCAAGCGCCATGCGCAGCTTCCCCGGCCAGGAAAAAATACGCGAGCGCACTAGGGGGCCAAACTGGGTGGGAGCCAGTAACATGAAGCCTTGCGGCAGGGGCTCAAGCCTCCCCTGGTGTACAACAAAGGTGGCTCGGTGCGCGTCGTTGGTGCCCAGGAGTTCCGGCTCAAGACCAAGACGACGACACAGGGCTAAAGCCCAGGGTTTTTCCGAAATAAAGGAATCCGGCCCGAGTTCAAGCAGAAAATCGTCCCGCTGTTCCGTTGCAATGACGCCGCCAAGCCGGTCGCCGGCTTCCAGCAGCGTAAATCGAAGCGGCTGCTCTCGTTCTCGGCTCAGTTCTTCGAGTCTGTAGGCCGCGGCCAGACCGGCAATACCACCACCGACAATAACAATATGGGGCACTCTGGGCTTGCTCTCTGGAGAAAGAGACATACGGCAGTTTCGTGGCGGGTTATGCGATACCCACCCAGTCTATTGGTTCAGGGTCGCCCGGACCACCTCGGCGATCATCCGAATAAAGTATGGATGCGCATTGACCGTCCGGGCACGGACCATATGCAGTCCGTTCCGTTCGGCAATCTCTCTCGCCTCCGTATCCAGATCGTACAGGACTTCGATGTGGTCACACACAAAGCCGATGGGAACGACGACTACGTCGCGTGGCCTCTGAGAAGCGAGGTCCTTGAGCACCTGGCCGATATCTGGCCCCAGCCACGGCACCTGGGGTGGGCCGCTGCGGCTCTGATAGGCAACGGTCCAGTTTTCGTGTCCGATGCGCTCCGCGACCAAACGCGCGCCCTCTTCGACCTGTCGGACGTATTCCTGGCTGCCGGGTATGGCCGTTGGTATACTGTGAGCCGTGTAGACCAGAGGAGTCACCCCCCAACGATCCGCTGGAATAGACGAAAACGCCTGCTTCGTCAGATCGGCAACCGCATGAATGAACAAAGGGTGATTATGCCAGCCAGGGGTGAAGCTCACCTGGGGAGCAAGCGGCCCTACCCTTTCTCTCGCCTCCTCCACATTTGTCTTATACCGCTCCCAGCCCGCCTCGCTCTGCTGAGCGGAAAGGATGAAGCCCACGGCATTTTTCACTCCGTCCCGCCCCATCTGTTCCAGCGTTTCGGCTATATAGGGATGCCAGTTCCGCATGCCCGCATACACCGGCAGTTGGACTCCTTCTTGCGCGAAGAGGCGTTGGAGCGCCTGCGCTTGACCAAAGGTGATCTCGTTCAAGGGCGAGCGACCGTCAAAAAGCTCGTAGTGTCGGACGACTTCTTGCAGACGGGTCAGCGGCACGGGACGACCGCGCAGGACATTTGCCAAAAAGGGCCGCACGTCATCCATTTTTTCCGGCCCGCCAAAGGCGATCAGCAGAACCGCGTCGTATTGCATAAGAAGTAGGCTGTGAGTTGCGTTTTTCTGATGCCGTGACATATCAGGTTTGACGACTCGAGAATTCGTGCACCATATCGACCAGCGCAATCACATTATCCACCGGAGTTTGCGGCACAATGCCGTGTCCCAGGTTGAAAATATGCCCTTCTCTACCTCTGGCCTGATCCAGAATACGTTGCACCTGTTGGCGTAAAGTATCCAGAGGAGCGAAAAGAGCTAAAGGATCAAGATTGCCCTGCACGGATCGATCCTCGCCGATCCGCCGCCAGGCCACATCAAGATCGATTCGCCAGTCCACTCCGATCACATCCCCCCCTGCTTCGGCCAGCAGTTCCAGCAGGCCGGCCGTGCCCGTGCCGAAATGAATGAGGGGGACGCCCGGCGTCACTCCTTGGATGAGCGTCTGCATATGGGGTAACAAAAAGGTTCGATAGTCCTGGGGGGCCAGACAGCCAACCCAGGAATCGAAGAGCTGAATGGCCTGCGCACCGGCCGTAATCTGAGCATTGACATAGGCGGTGATCGCACGCACCAATTGATCCATCAGCGCGTTCCAGGCCCCGGAGTCCTGATACATGAGGCGCTTGGTTTCCAGATACTGACGTGACGCGCCGCCCTCAATCAAATACGACGCCAGGGTGAAGGGCGCGCCCGAGAAGCCGATCAGAGGGATGTCGCTGGGTAAGCTGCCGCGAATCTTGCGGACTGTTTCAAATACAAAGGGGACGGATTCTTCGGGCGGCACCTCACGCAGAGCGCCAATATCTTGGCCCGAACGAACCGGGCGATGAATCACCGGGCCGTCGCCTGCGGAAAATTCCAGTCCAACGCCCATGGGTTCAACAATGAGCAGGATATCCGAAAAGAGAATGGCAGCATCCACGCCCAGGCGTTCAGCCGCTTCAAGCGTTACCTGCGCGGCCAGGTCAGGCGTCTTGCACAATTCGAGAAAAGGCACACGTTCGCGCAACGCCCGGTATTCGGCCATATACCGCCCGGCCTGTCGCATGAGCCAGACAGGGGTGTACGGGGTTGGCTCTCCCCGGCAGGCGCGCAGAAAAACCGGCGTCTCCATAAATCGCTCATTATCACACGGAACGGACAGCAGCAGCCCCACTCCTCTTGCTGTCCGTTCCGGGCTTCGGATACAAAACAGGAATAAAAGGAGTACAACTATGACAGACACAGGCACCCATCATGTGGCAACGGTCAACGGCTTTCGGATGCACTATGTGATTGCCGGGTCAGGCTACCCCCTGGTTTTTGTTCACGGCTGGCCGCAGAGCAGCTATGAGTGGCACAAGATCATCGGTCCGTTGTCGGAGCAGTTCACGGTCATCACGCCCGACTTGCGAGGCTTGGGAGATTCCGAGCGCCCGCTGAGCGGCTATGACAAACGCACCCTGGCCTCGGATGTCTATGAACTCGTTACATCACTCGGCTTTGAGAAAATCGGCCTGACCGGCCATGACTGGGGTGGCGCGGTCACCTACTATCTGGCTTACGATCACCCGGAAATGGTCGAGCGACTGATGATCCTGGATATGATTCCGGGTCTGGGTCGCAAGGGCGAAAAGATGGACATCGGGGTTGCCCAGCGGCTGTGGCACGTCTTCTTTCACGCCGGCATGCCCGACCTGGCCGAAAAGCTGGTCAGCAATAATGTCGAAACCTATTTACGGCATTTCTATAATTCGACCGTGTACAATTATAGCCCAAAGGTGTTCACAGACGAGGATGTGGCCGAATACGTCCGGGTCTATTCCGCACCAGGGGCGCTGCGCGCCGGGTTCCAGTATTACCGCACGGGCATCAATGAAGATCTGGAGAACCTGAGTTCATGCACGGAAAAACTCAAGATGCCGGTCCGAGCCTGGGGCGGCCAGACCTTTCTGGGCAATCTTGTGCCGATCTGGCAAGGCGTGGCGGACAACGTCGAAGGCGGCCAGGTCGAAGAGTGCGGGCACTTTATTGCGGAAGAAAAGCCGGATTTTGTGATTGCTCAGGCCCGGGAGTTTTTTGGTCCGTTGCAAGAATAGGCACTGGGTGAGCGGCCGTTCCCTCGGTCGTTGGAACCAGGCGTGACTTCGCCTATAATCCGGTGGGGGGAGGTGGATGTATGAAGAAAGCGGCGGTGGCGGAACAAATCCTGACCACAGACCTCGGGGCTGAGGCGGAAGCGCGCTATCTGAATTACGCCCTGAGCGTGATTACCTCGCGGGCCCTACCCGACATCCGTGACGGCCTCAAGCCGGTCCAGCGCCGGCTGCTGTACGCCATGCACCAAAACCTGCGGCTCGGCGGCGATGCCCGGCCGCGCAAATCCGCAGCGGTGGTGGGTGAGGTCCTGGGCAAATATCATCCGCATGGGGACCAGGCCGCCTATGAGGCCATGGTGCGCTTGGCACAGCCGTTCTCGCTCCGCTATCCGCTGGTGCAGGGAGAAGGCAATTTCGGCTCGCTCGACGGCGATGGCGCGGCGGCCATGCGCTACACCGAAGCCAAGCTCGCACCCCTGTCTGAAGAGCTGTTCCGCGACCTGCGCGGCGCAACCATCCCCTATCGTCCCAACTATGACGCCACCCTGGATGAGCCGGTCGTCCTGCCGTCCGGCATTCCCCAACTCCTGCTTAACGGCGCCAGCGGCATTGCGGTTGGCATGGCCACCAGCATTCCGCCCCATAATTTTACGGAAGTCATCAAGGCCCTGCTGGCCCTGATTGACGACCCCACGCTGACCAGCGCGGGATTGCTCAAATATATCAAAGGCCCGGATTTTCCAACCGGAGGGGAAATCCTGGCCGGCAAGCGCGAGCTGCGCGAGATGTATGAAAAGGGCCAGGGAACGATCAAATTGCGCGGGGAATGGAAGGTCGAGAACCTGCCGCGCGGCAAGCGTCAGGTTGTCATTACCTCCCTGCCGTATACCGTCAACAAGGCCCAACTGGTGGAAAAGATCGCCGAATTCGTCAGCAGCCGGAAAATCCCGCAGATCGTCGATGTCCGGGACGAATCGACCGACGACATCCGCATTGTCCTTGAGCTTAAAGGCAACACCTCGGACGAACTCGCCATGGCGTATTTATGTCGGCATACGTCGCTGCAAACCTCCTTTTCGGTCAACCTGACCTGTCTGGTTCCAACCGGCAACCCGGAAGTCGGTCAACCCCTGTGTGCCACCCTGTCCGACCTGTGCCGGCACTTCCTGGACTTCCGTTTTACGGTGGTCACCAAACGCTTTGAGCATGAGCTGGACGAGTTGGAAACCCGCCTGCATATTCTTGCCGGTCTGGCCCTCATTGCCGACCAGCTCGACACCGTCATCCGCCTCATCCGGAATGCGGCCTCCCGCAAGGACGCGCGGGAAAAACTCCAGCAGAGCTTTCAATTGACCGAGGTCCAGGCCGACGCCATTCTCGATATTCGCCTCTACCAGCTCGCCCGCCTGGAAGTTGAAAAAATTCAGACCGAACGCCGGGAGAAAGAAGCCCGCGCCCAGGAGTTGCGCCGGTTGTTGCGTAGTGAAGGCCAGCGCTGGGCGATCATACGGGACGAACTGGAAGCGCTGGGCAAGCAGTATGGCGACCGACGCCGGACGGCCCTGCGTTCGGGCGAACAGCTCAATTACGACCCCGACGCCTATATCGTCCATGAAGAAGCTACAGTCGTCCTCAGCCGGGATGGCTGGATTAAGCGGGTCAGAGAACTCAAGGACCCAACCAGCACCCGGCTGCGTGAAGGCGACGACATCAAGGCCGTTCTTCAGGGTACAACCCGTGATCGCCTGGCCGTTTTCACCAGCCGGGGTATGCTCTACGTCATACGCATTAACACCGTGCCGGCGACCACCGGCTATGGCGAGCCCATCCAGACCCTGTTCAATTTTCAGGATGGTGAGCAGATTGTGGCAGTTCGTCTTATCCACGACCGTCCGTCGGAGAGCCCGGCCCAACAGAATGGAGCGGGAGCGGCCAGACCAGACCAGACCGACCTATTCACACCCCCTGCCTCCCCCCAGCCGGCCGGCGAGCGGGGACCGGTCCTGCTCCTGGCGACGGCCAAGGGCCTGGGGTTTCGTTTTGAACCCAATGTCGAAGAAACCACCCGTAACGGGAGAAAAATCGCCCGTTTGTCCGCAGACGACGAAGTCGTTACCGTTCAGCCGGCGCGTAGCGGCCGAACGGTGTGTGCCACTGCGACCGGATATATCCTGGCTTTTCCAACCGAAGATATTACCGAATTATCCGGAGCCGGACGCGGAGTTATTCTCATGCGCCTGGAGCAAGACGATCGTTTGGTTGGGGCGGTCACAAGCGAACCCGGCACGGGTGTGACGGTTATCAATACAGCCGGGAAAGAGCGGAAAATCCCACTGCGGGAGATTCCGTTAGGTAAACGGGCCGGAAAGGGCCGGCGGGTGGTCAAACGATCGGTGCTGGTTGGGGTGCAGCAAAACGGCACCCGGCGCGGCGTAAATGGCGGAGTGGAGGAGGCTGAGGCGTAATGGCAGTGCAAAAGCAAGCCTATACGGCAAAAGATATTACCGTTCTTGAGGGTCTCGACCCGGTTCGCAAACGGCCTGGCATGTATATCGGTGGGGTTGATAGCACGGGGCTGCATCACCTCGTCTGGGAACTCCTCGACAATGCAGTGGATGAAGCCATGAACGGCCATGCCAACCGCATTGAGGTGAGCCTGCATAAGGATGGCTCGACCGTCACCGTGGCCGACAACGGCCGCGGGATTCCGGTAGACCTGCATCCGCAGTTCAAGAAGCCCGCGCTGGAACTGATTCTGACCACCCTGCATGCCGGCGGGAAATTTGGCGACCAGAATTACGCCCATTCCGGCGGGCTGCACGGCGTGGGAGCTTCCGTCGTCAATGCGCTGGCCGACCATATGCAGGCCCGTATCCGCCGGGATGGAGTGGAGTGGGAGCAGTGCTTTCGCCGCGGCAAGGCCACAAGACCACTCAAACAAATCGGCGAGGCGCGCGGACATGGCACCACCCTCACCTTTCATCCCGACCCTGATATTTTTCCGTCTATTACCTTCACACCCGAGCGCATTGCCGAAAGATTGGAAGCCAAAGCCTATCTGCATAAAGGGCTGATGCTCGTCTTTCGGAACGAGACAACCGGGCAAACGCAGCAGTTCCTGTATCAAGACGGTCTCGAAGCCTATCTCCGCAAGCTGCTCGCCGACGGCGACAAAAAAGCGGTTATTCAGGATGTCTTCCATATCGAACGCGACACCGCACCTCCCCTGGAGTGCGTGCTGACCTGGACGGAATCACCGGAAGAGCGCATCCACTCGTTTGTGAATGGCATTCCCACACCCTTCGGCGGGACGCATGAAGCCGGCTTAAAGACCGCCATTGTCAAGGCGGTTCGTAATTACATCAACGTCAACAACCTGACGCCCAAGGGGATGAATATTACCGCCGACGACACGCGCGAAGGGCTGGTCGCCATCCTCAGCCTGTATCTCAAACAGCCACAGTTTCAGGGTCAGACCAAAGAAAAGCTCGGCAACCCGGAAACAACAGCGCAAGTCGACAACCTGGTCCGGACCTCCTTGGAAAATTTTCTGCTCAATAATCGCTCCCAGGCGGAGACGATTGCCCAGCGGGTGATATTGGCGGCCCGAGCACGCACGGCCTCGCGCGCGGCGTTGGAAAGCGTGCGAAGTAAGGGGTCGGTTTCCCATCGTCTGAACCTGCCCGGCAAGCTGGCCGACTGCTCCTCAACCAGCCCGGCGAAAAGCGAACTCTTCATTGTTGAGGGCGATTCTGCCGGCGGCTCGGCCAAGCAGGGCCGCGACCGGGGATTTCAGGCCATCCTGCCGCTGCGCGGCAAGGTGTTGAATACGGAACAGGCCTCGCTCAATAAAATCCTGACCAATAAGGAGTTAAACGATCTTGTGTCGGCCTTGGGCTGTGGCGTGGGCAAGGCGTTTGACCTGTCCAAGCTCCGCTATCACAAAGTCTGCCTGTTGATGGACGCCGACTCGGACGGCAACCATATTTGTACGCTCCTGCTGACCTTTTTCTACCGTCACCTACCCGAACTGATTCAGGCCGGCTGTGTCTATATTGCCAAGCCGCCGCTGTATAAAATCGAGGTCGGCAAGGAAGTCCATTGGGCGGACGATGACGCGGCCAAGGAACACCTGCTGGCCCAACAAAACGGGCATGCCAGCAAGGCCCAGGTTCAGCGTTTTAAGGGCTTAGGCGAGATGAATCCACATACTCTCAAGGAAACGACCCTCGACCCGCGCACGCGCACCTTGCTCCAGGTCTCTATTCAGGACGCCGAGCGAACCGAAAAGGCCATCCAAACGCTGATGGGCAAAGATGTCCAGCCGCGCTTCAGCTTTATCATGGAGCGGGCGCCCAAGGTCGAAGACGTAGACGTATAATGCCCAAGCGTCATCCCAGCCTGGTCCCCCTCTCGCGGGAGCACCATCACGGCCTTCTTCTCGCGTTCCGCATCAAACACGGGCTACCCAAAACGCGCCGGCCACACGACAGTCCGCAAGAGCAAGCGGCTGATACGGTGCACTTTTTCAAGAGCGGTTTGGCATCCCATTTTGCTGCAGAAACCGATATCCTCTTTCCAGCGATTCGGGCCATGCAGCCTCAAGCGTCCACCCTGCTCGATCGGCTCATTCAAGAACATACGGCCATGCGGGAATTGGTGCATCACATCGCCCAGCAGGCTCCTGACGGGTCGCAGTTGACGGAATTACTGGCGTCATTCGGGACACTCTTGGAACAGCATATTCGATGCGAAGAACGCGATCTTTTTCCGGTGTACGAGGCACACGTCTCCGAAGCCGAGGCGACCCGGATAGAGCACGCCATTTTTCAAATGATCGGCGATGGTCTTGCTTGACAGTCGGAGTCACAACCGGATAGGGGAAGCAGGAGCAGGTACGAGCGAATCTCAGGAATACGAGGAGGGCAAAGTATGGAGTTCTTACACACCATGATCCGGGTCAACGATTTGGACGAATCACTCAAATTCTACTGCGACGGGCTGGGCATGAAGCTGCTGCGCAAACAGGACTATCCGGGCGGTGAGTTTACCCTGGCCTTTGTCGGCTACGGCGACGAAAAGAACAGCACCGTCGTCGAACTGACGCATAACTGGGGTACCTCGAGCTATGACCAGGGGAACGCCTTTGGGCATTTGGCGATCGGCGTGGATGATATCTATCAGACCTGCGACGAACTCAAGGGGAAAGGCATCAACGTCGTCCGCGAGCCCGGCCCGATGGCGCACGGCGGCGCGGTGATCGCGTTTATTGAAGACCCCAATGGCTACAAGGTCGAGCTGATCGATCTCAAAGGCGCCCGTGGATAGAAGATCACGAAAAGGAGTTTCCCGTGCTACAACCCGCAAAAGATTCAATTGACGTCGGTATTTTTGTCAAAGACATCAGCACCATGCTCGATTTTTACCAGGGCACGCTGGGTCTGGAAAAGACCGAGGAAGTACCGACCGCCTTTGGCACCATCCATCGCTTCCGGCACGGTACGAGCGACATCAAGCTCATGGACCCCAAAGAGATCCCACCGGCCGCACCAAACGGTTTTGGCAAGCGCCTGGGCATCGGCTATCTCACCTTTGTCATTAAAGACCTGAGCGGCCTGTGTGCCGCCCTCAAGGACAAGGGTGCGGAGTTCACCATCCCCGAAACCGAAATCCGTCCCGGTACCCGGATTGCCATGATCAGGGACCCCGAAGGCAATATTCTGGAGTTTGTCGAGCGCGGCTAAAGTACGGACAGCAGGCCACAGTCTGTGGCCTGCCCCATTGATCTCACACCACTCACAGCGTTATGTCGCGCCGAAAGAACACAGGGAGCCATCTTCCCACTCCCTGCGTGTAGCGCCTCCTGAGTGAGCGCCTTTATCACCCACCTGCTCAGCGCCTTTACGCGCTCTTCCGCCGCCTGCCCGGACTGAAGTGCCGGATGGCACCGCTGGCAATACGCGCCCCACGCGAGGCCTCCGGCTTCGCAAAGCGGCGGAGGGTGAAATGCGTGGGTTCAAACCCCTTGATCATCTTGCGGGGGACCTCTTTGCCCAACAGGCTCTCGATAGCGCGCACGGCTTCGACCTCGTCGGACGAGGCAAAGGTGAGTGCCTCTCCGGTCGCCATGGCGCGGGCGGTCCGGCCGATGCGGTGGACGTAATCTTCCGCTCGATTGGGAACGTCAAAATTCACCACATGGGAAATGCCCTCGACGTCAAGGCCACGCGCGGCCACATCGGTTGCAACCAGGACATCAACCTTTCCGCTCTTAAAATCATTGAGCACTTGGGTACGGACGCGCTGGCTCTTATCGCCATGCAGGGCGGCGACCCGACGGTTCGTCTGGGACAAACGCTTGGATAGGCGTTCCGCACGAACCTTGGTCCGCGTAAAGATCAGAACGTGTTTGAGACTGCCGTGCTGGAGGAGATAGGATAACAGATCGTTTTTGCGTTCGGCTTCCACCAGATAGAGCACGTGGCGCAGCGTCGCGACCGGCGTCGCCCGTCGCCCGACATCAATCACCTCAGGCTCTCTCAAGGTGTCCTGGGCCAGACGCTCAATCTCCTGTGGCATGGTTGCGGAAAACAAGAGCGTTTGGCGCGTTTGAGGTAATGTGGCCAGGATACGTCGGACATCGGGCAGAAAGCCCATATCCAGCATACGGTCGGCTTCGTCCAGGACGAGCACCTCGACGTCAGCAAGCCGGACGTTGCCCCGATTCAAGTGATCGAGCAGGCGTCCGGGGGTTGCGATGAGCAGTTCCACCCCGCGCCGCAGCCGGTCGGCTTGCGGGCCGAGCCCGACACCGCCATAGACCACGGTTGAGCGAACCGGCACGTGTTTTCCGTAGGTTCGGGCACTTTCCCCTATTTGGACGGCGAGTTCGCGCGTCGGGGTCAGCACCAAAGCCCGGACTGTTTTCGACTCTGCGTGGGTAAAACGTTGCAGGATGGGCAGGATAAATCCGGCCGTCTTGCCCGTCCCGGTCTGGGCACAAGCGAGCATATCCTTCCCGCTCAGGGCAACCGGAATCGCTTGGGATTGAATCGGGGTTGGGGTTTCGTATTGGACATCTTCAAGGGCGCGTAAGAGCTCGGGTATGAGCCCGAGCTCGGAAAACTCTGAACAATCGGCAGGATCGTTCTGTATACTCTCTGTTGTCAAAGGACCATCTCTTTCTCCGTGCGGCCCAGCGGCACGGACGAATATGGGCGCGGACAAAGCATCGGCGCACCGTGTTATTAGACAGAACCTGGGAAACGTGGAACTCGGGTCTGGGCAACCAGAGACCCGCTTCTGAGCGGGATTTCTTACAAAGGAAAAGAGACCTGCTCGCGGTTCGTTCTCGTGTTATACAGCCTCAGCATACCGGACAAAGAGTGAGAATACTAGTCGAAGATTCCTTTTTATCTCAGGCCAGTCGGTCCCTACCCGAGCTCGGTCTTGCGCTTCGTCAGAATAATGGCCGATCCCAGGGAGACACCCACCCCAACAATGGAGTAGAGGAGGTAGAAGAGACCCAACTGATTAGCCTCTGGGGTATCGCGGTACATAAAGAGCAAGAGGTTCAGGATAACGTACAGCGCATACGCATGCGCCATACCCACGACGAAACGTTTCATCTGCCAGATGCCGTAGGCGTAGACGAGCAAATAGAGGCCGGCCACGATGCCGGCTATCACGTTGGGCATCCCGGACAGCCGGGAACCGAAGAGCACAAAGCCGGTCGTTTCATTAATCTGGAGGGGTTTCAGAAAATTTGATATTGCCAGAATAGCAAACAGGACGGCAAAGACCGTGAGTACACTGCCACGTTCAGCTTGAGCCATTGGGCCTCCTTGTGATCCGAGGTCCAACGTTACAATACTTCCCGCAGCCCGAGCAAGCGCCAGACAGGTAGAAATGCACACAGAGTTCCGATACCAGAACCAGAGTCGGAAATACGCTACCACCTGAGAGGAGAGAGTGATGCCTATACGGTTACGACAGATCTGTTTCGTTGCGGACAAGCTCGCGCCTGTGGTCGAGGACCTCACAGCCATATTCGGCCTTGAGGTGTGTTTTGTTGATGAAGGCGTAGGCGTTTTCGGCCTGGAGAACTCCCTCTTTCCAATCGGCTCAAACTTTTTTGAGGTCGTCGCACCGACGAAAGACAACACCGCGGCCGGTCGCTTTCTGCAACGTCGCAACGGCAACGGCGGCTATATGGTCATTTGCCAGTGCGATCGCCGCGAAACGCAACAGGCGCGCAAGGCCCGGGCTCAGGAGCTCGGCGTCCGTATTGCCTGGGAGCAGGATATTCACGGCTTTCAGTGTATGCAGCTCCACCCTGGCGACACGGGGGGCGCCTTCTTTGAACTCGACTGGGACCCGAAGAATGAACCCGAAGGGCATTGGGAACCCGCTGGCGGGGATGGCTGGGACACCGCCCGGCGGACGGATGTGGTCAGCGGCTATTCAGCGGTTGAGTTGCAGTCCCACGACCCGCAATCAATGGCCCAGCGGTGGGCAGACATCGCCGGCATCCCACTCCAGCAGGACGATCACGGTCGCCTGAGCTTTCCGCTGGAGAATGCCGACGTACGGTTTGTTGAGGCCACGGATGGGCGCGGAGATGGTTTGGGCGGAGTGGATATAGTTGTTACTGATATCCAGGGGCTCCTGACCACAGCAGAGCAGCGTGGGCGCCGGGTGTCGGACGATCAGGTGGAGGTGTGTGGCGTTCGTTTTTATCTCAAAGACGCGTAGGCCGCGCCCTGCCCTAATTGCCGTACTTCTGATCAATAAAATCCCGGATGACTTCCGGCGGAGCCCCTGCTTCAAATAATGTCAGCGCATCCTGCGCTTCGTGCAAACAGTGCATTCAGCCAGCGGCGTGATCATCCACAAAGCAATCCAGGAGGTTGCCGTGCCCCATGGACCGGTCACAGCCACAGTAGCAGTGCAGTCCGGCCAGCACGTCCGGGATGGTTTGGGCAATGACGTAACCGTCTCTGACTGCTCCGCTGAACAAGTCTGGCGATAAGGTGGCAGGCAGACTGGTATGGGTTGAGAGCGGGGTTACTGATGGTTTCTTTTCTGACCCAGGCGTGGTTTCGGCAGTCAGACTCGTCTCGGCCAAGACAATAGCCGGAGAGTGCCCTGGTGCAGCGAGCACTGTACCAAGCCCCAAGACGAGCATGAGGGCGCCTACGATACGGATGAGCATGCGTACCATCTCCTTTCGGTCAGTGAGCCGACCCTCACGCTAGCATACATCGCTACCCGGCCCAACCACGCAGCAGCCGGCTCTCATATGCGGTTATAGCACGTCAAGCTGCATGGGCTGGCGCTGGGAAAACGTATAGAGTTGGGCCGGTCGATGCGCGCCTCGCCGTGTTTTCAAGAGGGGCTTGAGCAGACCGGAGCTGATAATTTTTCGTCTGAAATTGCGACGATCCAGCTGACGATCGAGGATGATTTCATAGACCCTCTGTAGCTCCGCAACCGTAAATTCTTGCGGCAGGAGGCTGTAGACGATATTCGCGTAGCCCAATTTGCTCTGGAGCCGTTGCAACGCATATTCCGCTATGGCGTTATGGTCGTAGGCAAGCTCAGGCAGATCATGCACCGGGAACCAGGCAATGTCCGCATATTTTTCCCCGAGATGGGGAGTCTGCGCGTGCGGCGGGATGAGGGCAAAATACGCGACCGATACGGTTCGTGCGGAGGGGTCTCGGGTCGCACTGCCAAACGTATACAATTGCTCCAGGTAGAGGTCCTGCACGCCTGTTTTTTCATACAGCTCGCGCTGGGCTGCGGCATCGAGCGATTCGTCCAACTGAACCAGACCACCGGGGAACGCCCAGCGGCCCGCGAACCCACCCTTCTTAATTTTCACCAGCAGCGTGCGGAGGGCTCCCTGGGTAAGGGTAAAGAGCACCGCATCAACGGCTACACGCGGGTGAATTTGTTTTGCGCTGCGCTGGCCCTCGTTTGCTCTGCCCACAGGAGCATACTATGCATTGAGTGCCAGCATACGGTCAAGTGAACGCCGGGCACCGATCCGGGTCTCTTCCGGGAGCGTAATCTCAAAACGTCCGTCACGCAGAGAGTCCCGCACCCCTTCGAGCGTAATCATTTTCATATAGGCGCACAGCTTGCAGCTCTTGTAGAATTTCTTCTCCGGGACTTCCAACAGCAAGCGGTCCGACAGACCGCACTCCGTAACGATCAGAAACTCCTGGGCCGGACTTTCTTTAGCGTAGCGCATCATGGCACTCGTTGAGAGCACGGCATCCGCCAGGGCGAGCACATCTTCCCGGCACTCGGGATGGACGAGCACTTTTACCTGCGGGAGTTTGTCCCGCACCTCTTGAATCTGTTCCGGCGTGATCTGATGATGGACGTAGCAGTTGCCCTGCCAGGCAATAATATTCTTACTGGTTTCGTTCTGGACGTAACGGGCCAGATTCTCATCAGGCACAAAGAGAATATTCTCGGTGTCGAGCGCTTCTACCACTTGGACCGCGTTCGACGAGGTACAACACACATCGGATTCGGCTTTGACATCCGCGGTCGTATTGACGTAACAGACCACCTGGAGATCGGGATAGACTTGGCGCAGTTCTTCCTTCCGATCAGCCAACGCCTCCCCCGTGATGCTCTCGGCCAGAGAGCAGCCGGCCTGCAAGTCAGGCAGGAGCACCATTCGCTCCGGATTCACAATCTTGGCCGTCTCGGCCATAAAATGCACACCACAAAAGACAACGACATCAGATGCAACCTGTTTTGACTGGCGGGCCAATTCGAGGGAATCACCTATCACGTCAGCGACCTCAAAAATCTCCGGGCGTTGGTAATTGTGCGCCAGTATGACGGCGTTATGCCGGCGTTTCAGCTCGTGAATCTCATGAATCCAGGCTGCGTATTGTGTGCAAGCCTCCAGTGTATAGCCACTGTCGAGTTGCGCCAGGTGCTCGTAGAGCTGGTGTGGAGTCTTTTCTTGAGGGCCGGTCGATCCGTTGTGCATAATGGCTCTCCAGTTCGTACGCTTTAGTTTGTGTAATATAGACGCATACTTTTGCGTCATTGTGACGCAAACCGGAGATAATTGTCAACCGGAGTGGGAGAAGGATCAGACGGACACGGAGTCCACAGCCGGAGAGTTCTCACGCGGGGGGAGCGGATGCTGGTTGCGATATTCCAAAAACTGGCCGACCAGATGGTAGTAGTGCTGGCGGCTGTTGAGTTCCTTCATGGCTAGCCGTAGCGGCCGACAGGGCCCAAAAGACTTTGCATACCAGTCTATGGTCTTCCTGAATTGGGTACAGGCCAGCTTCTCCCCACGCTGCTGCACCGCCCGTTCAAAATGACGGGTCATAAAGGCAACACGTTCTACCAATGGTGGCTCGGGCGGAGCTGGCTGCCCCAGCAAACCGGCCTGAATATGATGGAAGACCCAGGGGTTGGTCAGCGCACCGCGGCCGATAACAAGCCCCGCGCAGCCCGTCTCTTCGAGCATACGTTTGGCTGTTGTCGCATCACACACATCGCCGTTTCCGAAAACGGGCATGGCCTGCACAGATTCCACGACCGAGCGAATACCCTCCAGATCGACCGAGCCCCGGAATGCCTCGGCCCGCGTGCGGCCGTGAATGGTGAGGGCCGCAACACCCGCGTCTTCAAGAATAGGTGCCAGCACCGGCGCATCCAGCTGCGTCTGGTCCCAGCCCAGGCGCGTCTTCACCGTGACCGGAATTTTGACCGCCTTGGTCACCGCTCGGACGAACGCGCCAGTTTTTTTCGGGTCTTTTAACATGGCCGCGCCAGCGCCTATTTTGATGACCTTTTCAACCGGGCAGCCCATATTGATATCAATGGCGTCCGCCCCCTGCTCCTCAAGCCAGACGGCTGCATCCCGGACTTCTTCGGCCACCGGACCAAAGAGCTGGACGCTCAGCGGGCTGTCGTCCGGACGCGTTTCAATCAACTCAAAAGCCCGGCGATTTTTTTCAAGCAACGACCGGGCATGGACCAGTTCGGTTGTCGCCAGACCGAAGCCACCCACTTCGCGCATGCACCAGCGAAACGGGAGGGTCGTGTAGCCTGCCAGCGGAGCCAGGAACAGATTGGTCGCAAGCGGGAGATTAGCTATGTGGAGCGGATTCATAATTTCAGTCGTCCCATCGTCACCAGATTAAGATAAGGACGGATATCAGCATTTCAAACATTTTCCTAAAAATGCTGTTGGGAGGCTACTCAAGACCCTGCAAAATGAAGCTCTCTGGCGACATAGCCGTCGCTGGAAATTTCAACAAGATTTGTCGGTCCGCCGTCACCAAGGGGCACTGTAAGTCTTGTGCTAGCACGATAAATTCACAGTCATACGCCGAACAGTGAGAAGACATCACAATATCTAGCACCCGCCGCGATGACACTTCATATTCTCTTCCCTGTAAGAACGATTCTGCTTGCTGCATAATGGCCTGAGCATCGTCAAGCGAGAAGACCTGTTGGCGCAAGTATAATGCCAACACATTGCGGAATTCCGAACGCCAGAGAAACGGAACTGCCCATTCAGGGTCTTTCCGCAGCACTTGCTGGACCTGAGCCGTTCGTTCCCCTTCTATGTGGAGATAGGCAATCAGATTGGTATCAACGACAATCACGGACGGCCGTCTCTCTTTGCCCGTTCCAGCAGCCTATCCGTTAATGGGAGCCCGGTAGTCTGTCTTCGAATAGTTCGGGTGCGAGCGAGCACTTGCTCAACGTCAACAGGTGGAAGCTGTAATGCCCGCTCTAAACAGGCAATCGCCTGATTATTCATACTTCGACGCTCATGAGTCGCATTCTGTTTGAGTCTTGAGTACAATTCGTCTGGAATATTTTTAATAGTCAGTGTCCGCATTGTCTTCTCTTCTCAGACAGGAACCAGAATGAAACCATATTGCAATCATAATAGAAGTATTGACTGAAGAGAACCAGGGGTGAAACAGGCAGCAACCAGCGTGCCACCCTCAGCGCCGGTCAAATTGGCGTTCGAGCTGGCGCACCGAATAGCGGACCATGGTTGGCCGGCCATGCGGACAGGTAAACGGTGAGGTGCAATCCAGAAGAGTTTTCACCAGGGCGTGCATGGCCTCCGGGGTCAGCGTCTGGCCGGCTTTAATCGATTTTACCTTACAGGCGATACGCGCCGCCAAGTCTTCCTGTTTGGCCTCAATGGAATTGTCCGAGCGCCCTTCGGCCTGGGCTTCGGCCAGTTCGCTCAACAGCGCCGGAGTGTCGGCCGGGCGAAAATACGCCGGCGTCGCCTGCACCTGAAACGTGTTCCCCCCAAACGGCTGAATATCAAAGCCGACCTGGACGAGATAGTCGTGCAGTTCTTCCAATGCACTACACGCGGCGGGCGATAAATCAAAAGTCTCTGGTATCAACACCGGCTGCGTCGCACTGTGTTGGTGTTGCAGGCTGTCGAGTACCTGCTCATACATAATACGCTCATGCGCCGCGTGCTGATCCACAATCCAGAGTTCGCCTGCCACTTCAACCAGGACAAACAACTCATGGCTCTGACCAACCACACGGAATTCGGTTCCATCGGGCCGTTGCCACAAGGTCGTTTGTGAGGAGACCGGATTCAGCGGGGCTGCCTCCGCCTCGTGGACCAGCGGCTTGTCCAGCATACGTAAGCCTGGCTCAGACCGGGCTCCATAAGAGTCGGCGGCCTTGTGTCGTCTGCGGGGCCTTGGGTAATCGGCCGGGTCGGGTCTCGGAACCGCACTGTCCAAGGCCCGACTCTCAGCACGAGACAGACGCTCGCTTCGGCTGTTAGCCCGTCGCTGGTCGCGCGGCGGATCAGAGGCCGGAAGCTCAATTTTTTTGAACAGATTGGCCCGATCAAGAGTTTTTCTGACGGTCCGGACGATCATTTGGAGGAGTTCGCGTTCTGCTTGAAATTTCACTTCGCGTTTGGTGGGATGGACATTGACGTCAACCTGGTCGGTCGGGACGGTCAGAAAGAGTACCCCCAAGGGGAAACGCCCCGCCGGCAGCAGTTCCCCGTAGCCGCGACTCAAGGCAGACGACAAGGGCTGGCTTTTCACCGGACGTTCGTTCACGAAGAAGTATTGCCCGGTCCGGGTATTGCGGCTGCGACCGGGCGGACTGACGAGGCCGGTCAGCCCAACACCCTCTTCGGCCAGGGTTGTTTCCGCACTCGGGAGCGGGAGGAATTCCTGGGCCCACTCCTTGCCGATAACCGCGCGGGCGCGCAGGGCGAGCTCAGTTTGAGAAGGTGCCTGAAACACCTCGCGTCCGTCTGACTGAAAACGAAAATGAATGGACGGACGCGACAACGCCAGAGCGACCAATACCTCATGCACCTGATGACCTTCGGCGGTCGGAGATTTGAGGAAGGCCCGCCGCGGTGGGGTATTAAAAAATAAATGCCGCGTGGTCACCGTCGTTCCCTGCGGACAGCCGGCAGGGCTTGTCTCTAACGGCGTACTGCCACCCGCCCGGACGCGCACCCCTTCGATGGCGTCCGCTGTCCGGGAGAGCAATTCGACCTGCGTCACCGCAGCAATGCTGGCCAGCGCCTCCCCCCGAAAGCCTAAGGTCGTCAGGAGAAAGAGATCATTGCTGGATTGGATTTTACTGGTCGCGTGGCGCTGGAATGCGAGCGACGCATCCTCCGGCGTCAGGCCGCTCCCGTCGTCCTGGACAACGATTTCATCAATCCCGCCCTTGGTAATCGATACGCTGATTGAGCGCGCACCGGCGTCGATCGCATTTTCGACCAACTCCTTGACAATCGAGGCGGGACGCTCAATCACTTCGCCCGCCCGGAGCTGCTCAATCGTATGCGAGTCCAGAAGACGAATATGGTTCATGCTACGACTCACCGGCGTGCCCAAAGAGACCGAGTTGAGCAGAGGCTTCTTTTACCCTGGTCGGGGCCTTGGGTGCCCTTCCCCGAGCACGTTTTTTGGCCGGTCGGACCAACCCGGCCGAGCCTTCGAGGTCCTGAAGGACCTCCTCCGCCCGCTCCGTCACCACCCGCGGCAGTCCGGCCAGCTTGGCGACATGGATGCCATACGATTGATCCGACGCGCCAGCGATAACCTTATACAGAAAAACAACCTCGCCCTGCCATTCACGAACGGCAAAGGTATAATTCATCAGGCCGGGCAGGAGGCCCTGCAAGTCGGTGAGTTCATGGAAATGCGTGGCAAATAGGGTCCGGGGCCGCGGCCCGTCGTCATCAACCAGGAACTCGATAATCGCCCGGGCAATGGACAGACCGTCTGACGTCGAGGTTCCACGCCCGATCTCGTCCAGCAGCAGCAGACTCCGTTCCGTGGCTGCGTTCAGGATCTGGGCGGTTTCAATCATTTCTACGGCAAACGTGCTTTCCCCCAGGGCAAGATTATCGGAGGCTCCGATACGGGTAAAAATCCGATCCACAATACCAATCCGGGCACGTGTGGCCGGCACAAATGAACCGACCTGGGCCAGTAGTACAATCAGCGCGGCCTGGCGTAAATATACGGATTTGCCGCTCATATTAGGGGCGGTCAACAGCAGGAACTGCTGGTCCGACCGATTGAGCTGCACATCATTCTCGACAAAGACGCTTCGTCCCAGCAGCGACTCGACAACCGGATGCCGTCCGCCAATGATTGTCAGTTCGGCCGCCTCTGACATTTCGGGTCGCACATAGTGCTGATTGACCGCCACCCAGGCAAAGTCGGCCAGGACGTCAAGCTGGGCACATGCCTGGGCAAGCGCTTGAATCTGGGTCATATACTGGAGGACCAGCTCGCATAATTCGGCAAAGAGTTCCTGCTCCAGGGCGACCGAGCGGTCCTGGGCGTTGAGAATCTGATCCTCGTACTCTTTCAGCTCAGGCGTAACGAATCGCTCCGCATTGGCGAGGGTTTGTTTCCGCGTATACGCGTCAGGGACCTTATTGAGGTGGGCCTTGGAGACTTCCAGGTAGTAGCCAAAGACCCGGTTATACCCAATTCTGAGCGAGGGAATGCCCGTGCGCTCACTTTCTCGAGCCTGGAGCGCGGCAAGCCACTGCTTGGCATCCGAGGCAATCGTTTGCAGGCGGTCCAGTTCCGCATGATAGCCTGGAGCAAAGACGCCGCCTTCTCGGAGGTGAACGGGCGGCACCTCGACCAAGGCGCTGGCGAGGGTACCCGGCAAGGGACCCAGGTCGGATTGCAGGTGTTCACGCTGTTGGCTCAGCAGCGGGCTCCGGACCGTTTCCAACGCGCGGCTCACGGCGGGAATTTGCGCCAGCGAGTCTCGCAGGGCCGCGCTGTCTTTGGGATTCGCCACTCGACAACTAAAACGGGCAACCAAACGTTCCAGGTCACGAACAGGGGCAAGCGCGCCGCGCACCGCCTCCAGCACGGCGGGCGCGTCGACAAACTCGGCCACCCCGGCATGCCGGGCTTCAATAGCCGCCACGGATAAGAGCGGATTCTTCAGCCAGTGCTGCAACAGTCGCTTGCCCATAGGCGTGGCCGTGGCATCTAATACATCGATCAGCGCCTTGCCCCGAATATCGGGGTTCGCCGGACGAAAGATTTCCAGGCTGCGCTCGACAACCGGGCCTAACACCATGGTTTCGCCGGTATGGAGCCGTTTCGGCAGGCCAATATGCGGCAGGCTGACCGGCATATGCTGCTGGAGGAAACGGAGCACCAGGGCGATGGCGACGGTGTTTTCCGGGTCCAATTCCAAGGCACGCAAGGAATCCAACCCGAAAAAAGACTGGACGCACTCGACGCTATCATCGAAGGCAGCCTGCCAGTCTTCCAGCTTTGTCAGGGTCGTCCCGGCCTGGCCGCTCCGGTACTCAGCCAGGACGGGATGCCCGGCCAGGCCCTTGGTGATGACAATCTCACGCGGCGCGAGATGAGCCAGGGAGTCAGCCAGGGCAGCTTCCGTCTCGCTCCAAAATTGGAACGCCCCGGTCGTTGGTTCGAGCAGCGCCAGTCCCCACTGTCGCCCGCTGGCAAACATCCCCAGCAAGGTCGGGCTTGTTGCGTCGGCCTCGTTCTCAACATACGTGGAAGGGGTAATGACCCGCGTGACTGCGCGCTTGACCAAGCCCTTGGCCGTTTTCGGATCTTCGACCTGGTCGTACAGCGCAATTTTCTTCCCAGCCTTGACCAGACGGGAGATATAGCCTTGGACGGCATGATAGGGCACGCCGCACATAGGAATCTTGCCGTCTCCGCCGTCGCGGGCAGTCAGAGTGAGATCGAGCAGGTCTGCGACCAGCGGCGCGTCATCAAAAAAGATCTCGTAGAAATCCCCCAGGCGGCACAGCACAATCGCGTCCTGATGCTGTTGCTTGACCGACAAATACTGCTGCATCAGGGGGGTGTGAGCCATGCTGTTCTTCCCTTTTGCGCATTGTCCCACTCTACTCGGCTGGTGATGTGATAGATCATTCAAGCGCCTGCTGCAAGTCGGCGATCAAATCAGCCGGATGTTCCAGACCAATCGACACACGCAGTAAGTTCGCCGGCGTGCTCGAGCTTTCTTCTATTGATGCCCGGTGTTCAATCAAGCTATGGGTGCCGCCGAAGCTGGTCGCGCTCGTGAAAAGCTTGAGCCGATTCACCAGCTCGATAGCTGCCTGCCGCCCGCCTTTGACTAAAATCGACATTAAGCCACTGCCAACGCGCATCTGGCGCAGTGCTAGCTCGTATTGTGGGTGGCTGGAATGATGGGGATAGAGGACACCTTCGATTTTGGGGTGCGCCGCCAAATAACAGGCGACTTGCAGCGCATTCTCACTATGGGCGCGGACGCGATAGGACAGGCTCTGCAAACCGCGCGCTGCCAGCCAGCTATTCATCGGCGACAAGACCCCTCCGCCGATTCTCACCAACCTCATGATACGCTCTGCAAATTCGTCTTCTTCGGCGAGGATGATGACGCCGCCCAATACATCGTGGTGCCCACCGATGTACTTGGTCAAGGAAATGACGACGATGTCGGCGCCAAGCTCAATCGGATTCTGCGCGACCGGAGTAGCAACAGTGTTGTCAACCAAAAGCCTGGCGCCGCTCTCATGCGCGATATCGGCAATGGCTCTGATATCAGCCAGCCTGATCATCGGATTGGTGGGTGACTCGAGAATGACCAGTTTGGTTTTCGGACGCATGGCAGCGCGCGCCGCGTTGACATCGCTCATATCGACATACGTGGTCTCCAAACCCCAGGGCGCGAAAAATTCATTGAGCTGAACGCGGATGCCGAAGTACATATCGTCACTCGATACGATGTGATCCCCCGGTCTCAGCGCTTGAAATATGGTGAGCATGGCTGCCGACCCACTTGAGACGGCATGAGCTACGGTCCCGTCTTCGAGCTTGGCGAGCGTCGCTTCCAGCGCAGCGCGATTGGGATTCTGGTAACGGGTATAGACCAATTCGTCCGGGTCATGCCCTTGCCCGGTCGTCTCGTATTCGAATGTGGTGCTGAGTACGATAGGCGGCACGATAGCGCCGCTTGTGGGATCGATCATCGCATTGTGAACCGCCTTGGTTTCCGGTCGAAGGCTCATGTTGTTTCCCATCCTCATCCCCTGAATTGACGCAATCATACCGGCTCGGCTCTGCCGCTGCCAAGTGCAGGCGAGCTGAGAATACGCCCGGAATTCGAGGCAATCCTCTGGAATGAGTGTACACTGCAATCGTGAGACATAATCTGCTTCCGCCTTGTCCAGCCAGTCCGGCGGGTTCGCAGGCTCTCACTTGATCTCAGGCTATAAAGCTGGAGAATGAACACCAGTCCGTAACAGCCCCAGGCAGAAAGGATGCCCATCATGCCCGAACTCGACCCGGAGCAACAACAAATCCTGTCCACACTCAACCGTTTCGTAGAGCGTGAGGTCAAGCCGGTCGCCAGCGAAATGGAGCATCGCGACGAATACCCGCACGCCCTGGTCGAGCGGATGAAAGAGCTGGGTTTATTCGGCGCGATTATCCCAACCGAGTATGGCGGCATGGGGCTGTCCTTTACCACCTACGCCATGATTATCGAAGAAATCTGTCGTGGTTGGATGAGCCTGACCGGTGTCCTGAACTCCCACCTGCTATTCGCTCACATTCTGGCTCTGTTCGGAACAGAAGAACAAAAACAACGTCTCCTGCCAGCTATGGCCACCGGCGAGAAACGCGGTGGTCTTGCCCTGACCGAGCCGCATGCCGGGAGTGATGTGCAGCGGATTCGGACGACGGCCAAAAAGCAGGGCGACAGCTATCTGATCAACGGCTCTAAAATGTTCATCACCAATGCGCGGCACGGCAATATTCTGGCTGTTGCCGCCAAGACGAACCCCGACGCCGAGCCCGCCTATGCCGGCATCAGCCTGTTTGCTGCCGAGAAAGGCGCTCCGGGACTCACCGTCAGCCGGGACATCAAGAAGCTGGGATATAAAGGTCTGGATACGTGTGAGCTGGCCTTTGAGGACTTTCCGACACCAGCCGCCTCGCTGATCGGTGGCGAAGAGGGCCTGGGCTTCAAGCAAGTCATGGGCGGCTTGGAAGTGGGCCGGATCAATGTTGCGGCCCGGGCGGTCGGCGTCGCCCAGGCGGCCTTTGAGGAAGCCATTCGCTATTCCCAGCAGCGCGAAACCTTTGGCAAACCAATCTGCGAACATCAGGCCATTCAGCTCAAGCTGGCTGACATGGCCACCAAGGTCGAAGCCTCCCGCTTACTGGTCCGCCAAGCGGCCGAGAAGAAAGACAACGGTGAGCGGTGTGACCTGGAAGCCGGCATGGCAAAACTGTTTGCGTCTGAGGCGTGTGAAGAAGTCGCCCTGGAAGCGATGCGCGTGCTGGGCGGGTATGGCTACACCCAGGAGTTTCCGGTCGAGCGTTTTTATCGGGACGCGCCCCTCATGATTATTGGGGAAGGCACGAGCGAAATTCAGAAACTGGTGATCGCCCGCAACCTCCTGAAAAAATATCGAATATAGAGTCGCTGCGCAGAGCCGTCTTTGTTTCTCACGATTTTGTCACCTAGGTGCCACTCCCGGCCCGTCTTTTGGCTTGGAATATCCGTGTGTTTTGTGTATTGTAGGGAAAACATTCAGCTATTTGCATTGTTCGCTATGGTTTTCTACCAACACAGGTCGGGCTCACTCACCGACCCTTCCCTCTAACCGAACGCTACATTCTTGTGTTGAATTGAGCAGACTTCTCGGAGCAGTGCACCGAGTCGGGAGAAGAACATGTCTACCACCTTAGAAAAGACTCGAAACATCGGCATCGTTGCTCACGTTGACAGCGGCAAGACCACCGTGAGCGAACGCGTCCTGTACTATACGGGGCTCTCGCACAAGATCGGCGAGGTGCACGAAGGGACGGCCGTCACCGACTGGATGCCTCAGGAACGTGAGCGCGGCATCACCATTACGGCGGCAGCCATTACCTGCGACTGGAATGACCATCAGATCAATATCATTGATACGCCCGGCCATGTGGATTTTACCACTGAGGTTGAGCGCAGCCTGCGTGTGCTGGATGGCGCTATCGTCGTCTTCTGTGGCGTTGGCGGTGTCGAACCACAGTCGGAAACCGTGTGGCGCCAGGCAGACAAATACGGCGTGCCCCGCATTGTCTTTATCAATAAACTGGACCGTATCGGTGCCGATTTTCACAATGTGGTCGATCAAATCAAGAGCCGGCTGGGAGCGCGGCCGTTGATTCTCCAACTGCCGATCGGCACCGAAGATGCCATGACGGGCGTGATCGATCTGATTCAGCATAAGGCCCTGGTCTGGGAGGAGGATACGCTTGGGGCGCGGTTTCACGAAGAGGAAATTCCGCCAGAGCTCCAAGCGGAGGCAGCGAAATTCTCCGAGCTGCTGGTTGAAAGCGTGGCCGATGCCGACGACGCCTTGTTGGAGAAATATCTGGGCGGTGAAACCCTCACGCCGGAAGAAGTCACCACCGCGGTGCGCCTCAAGACGCAGTCGCTCGACGTCTTTCCGGTCCTGTGCGGAACCGCGCTCCGCAACAAGGGGATCCAGCCGCTCTTGGATGCCGTGGTCAACTATCTCCCGCCGCCGGTACGACCTGTGGCGGGCCAAACCCTGGCCGGAAAAGAACGTACCTGGCAGGTCGCGGATGACCTCCTGGCCGGCCTGGCTTTCAAAACCATGCACGACCCCTACTCCGGACAACTGACGTTTGTCCGTCTGTACAGTGGCACCTTAAAGACCGGCGCTTCGATTTTTAACCCGCGCACCCAACGCAGCGAGCGCATCGGCCGCCTGGTCCGCATGCACGCCAATAAGAAAGAAGACCTGGAGAGTGCCGCGGCCGGAGACATCATCGCGATCGTGGGCCTCAAGAACTTTACAACCGGCGACACCATCGCGGTCAAACATCAGCCGGTCCTGCTCGAATCGATTTCCTTCAAAGAGCCGGTGATCTCGGTTGCGATTGAGCCCAAAACCAAGATCGATTCCGAAAAGCTGGGGCTCGCTCTCCAACGCCTCTCCTCCGAAGACCCAACCCTGGTTATTCAAACCAACGCCGAGACCGGCCAGACTATTCTGTCCGGCATGGGAGAACTGCACCTCGAAGTGATTTTGGACCGACTCGTGCGCGAGTTTAAGGTCGAGGTCAACACGGGCGCCCCGCAGGTCTCCTATCGCGAAACCATTACCCGAGGAGCAGAGGCCGAAGGCCGCTATGTCCGCCAGACGGGTGGCCGGGGCCAGTTTGGCCATGTCTTCCTCAAGATCGAGCCCAATACCAACGAGGGCCTAGTCTTTGTCAACGCAATTAAGGGCGGCGCCATTCCCCGAGAGTATATCAACTCGGTCGAAAAAGGCGTGCGGGAAGCCGCAGAGAACGGGGTGATCTACGGCTATCCTCTCCTCAACACGACCGTCACCTTGTACGACGGCAACTACCACGAGGTGGACTCCTCAGAGCTGGCCTTCTATATGGCGGGCTCCATGGGATTCAAGGCCGCGGTGAATAAAGCCAAGCCCGTCTTGTTGGAACCCATGATGGGGGTCGAAGTGGTCGTGCCCGAAGACTATATGGGAACGGCCATGGGAGACTTGCAGTCACGCCGTGGCAAAGTGACCGAGCTGGGCGAGCGGGCCGGAGGCCAGCGCACGGTGACCGCCCATGTCCCGCTGGCGACGATGTTCGGCTACGCCACGGCCATTCGGTCGCTCACCCAGGGACGGGCAACCTACACCATGGAGTTCGATCACTACGATAAAGTTCCCGCCAGTGTCCTGGACGAGGCGCTGGGTCGCACCAAGGAACTGGAAGTCGGGTAATAAGGAACCACCTCGTGGCTTCACAGCTCATTCCAAGGAGGAACTTCTGTCCCTGTAACCCAGTGTTCGAAGGCTTGGATGAAACGTGAGAAAGTGGATTTATGAGGCAAATTCCTCCTTCGGTCACCGAAAACTCCTTTAACTGCCCTCACTGCGGCGCGTTAGCACATCAGGATTGGTATTCTTTGCTAGTAGATAACCGATCAACAGAAAGTCGGCGGCTCCCGACAATCATGAGCAATGGTGACGGTCCGTTCTTCGAAGAAGATCCGTTCCGTAAGTTCTCCAGGGATGAGGATCTCAAGGACCTCTACAACACGTTTGTCTCACAATGCTTTAGCTGTGCAAGAATTTCGATCTGGGTTAGAGATAAGACAGTCTATCCGCAGCGTGGTGAGGCTCCGCCTGCGAATCCTGATCTGCCCGAGGACATACGCCGGGACTACGACGAAGCCAGCCGAATCCTCAATCTGTCACCCAGAGGGGCGGCTGCGTTGATACGATTGGCTATTCAGAAGCTCTGCAAGGAATTCGGGAAGTCTGGCAAGAATATCAACAACGATATTGGGGCGCTGGTCGCAGAGGGGCTCGACTCGCGCGTTCAGAAGGCGCTCGATGCCGTACGTGTGATAGGAAACAATGCAGTCCACCCAGGCCAGCTTGATCTTCGTGATGATCGGGCGACAGCCGAGAGCTTGTTCGGTCTTCTGAACCTGATTGTGGACAAGATGATCTCTGAGCCCAAGCGCGTCAACGAGGTTTACGATAAACTGCCCGAGGGAAAGCGCCAAGCAATCGAAAAACGCGATGGCGGGACATAACTTCAATTGCTCCGGCCTATTGCTAGGTGGGTCAAGCGTTTGCGCTGCTTATTGAAAAAAGGAAAGCAATCATAGCCACAAGGGCCTCAAGAGACGCGATCCAGTCCCAGACAACTCATTCCCCTCTTCTGTACCCCGTCCCGTCTCTACAGTGTTGCGAGATAGTCACCCTTCGCCTACAATCTGCCCGCGTGCCGGAGTGGTGGAACTGGTAGACACATGGGACTTAAAATCCCATGGGGCGTTGCCCCGTGCGGGTTCGAGCCCCGCCTCCGGCATTGCAAACAGGAGTCATTAGAGGCACTCTTCAGGCCTTGCCCCGCGCCGCCACTCACTCGGATCAATAAATTCTCCAGCGTGGATACCCCGCTGCTCCACACTCGCTATCTCTTCGTGTGGCATATAGGAGTTAGAGAAATAGGCTACAGCGTGACCCCTTTGCCCTGTGCCCATACAATGTGAGAGGAAAAGACGGACAGGAGGGACAGCACAGCAACAGAGAATAAACGCACCCAGTCGCCTCAACCTTTCCTCTCGTTTATGGCACAGCCAGATTAATATTTCGCGATGACCTGTTCGGCAAAATCCTTGTAGACTTCGCGGCTTGTTTTGAGCGGCGGCAAAAGAGAAATCTCCCGGAGCCCGGCCTGCTCGGCCTGGCGGATGGCCGCGATCAGTTCAGCGGGTTCACCGACCATGCACGACCCTTTGATCGTTTTCGGCGTGATGAATTTGCGCTCCTCAGGGACATGGTAGGTGCAGTGTCCGTCATGAATCTGAAGGTAACGCTTGGCCTGGGGCGTTGCCATGTTCTCGACCTGATCCCGATACTCCTCCCACACGTCCTGAAACGATTCGGGCACGGTGCTCTCATCCCCGGTTTGTTCGTAAATTTCATACACAAAATGCAGGGCGCAGGTGACCCAGGAGCCACACGCTTCGATCACCCGGTCCGAGGTTAAGTCTTCTCCCGGTTTCAAGACGACCGCCGTGGTCAGGGCCGTGGTATGAAAATTCTCGGGTAGGGTGCGCCCGGCTCGCTCGGCCCCGGCCTGTACCCGGCTGACGTTCGCCTGCAAGACCTCACTCTGTTCGTTGAACAGGGACACCAGCCCATCGCCAAATTCTCCTGCGGTGCGGAGAGCCAGCGGTCCATTGGCCGCAACATAGATGGGAATCGGCTGTTCCAGGTCAATGAATTTCAGATCTTGGTGCAGGAATTTGATCGTCCGCGTCGTTCCATTCAGAGTATACTCGACCTCTCCCCCGCGCAGCAGCGTGCGGACCACGCGCAGATATTCGCGAAAATCTCTGATCTTCATGGGCTGCATGCCCATGACCCGCATGGCCGTATGACCGGTCCCCACACCAAGGAAGGTCCGGCCAGGCGCGAGGCGATTAATCGAGGCAATAGAGTGCGCAGTCACCGGGGCAATCCGCGTCCCCGGAATAGCGACCCCAGTGCCAATACGGAGGCGCGAGGTGTGCTGAGCGGCCAGCGCCAGAGTGGCATAACAGTCCGACCAGATCATCTGGGAGTCAGGCACCCAGGCCGCGTCAAAGCCTAAATTCTCAATATAGGGATAGAGGTCCCAGTTATCGACTTTGGTATGGGCTGTAATACTGAATTGCATGCGATTCCTCCTCGTCAGTGAATTACCGCATGTCTGTATCATTCACTCCAGGCAACCGCAATTTCTCCGACCTGCCCCGTACCCGCCGCTTCCAGGTTCTCAACCACCCACCTTTGACTCGCCCCGCTTCCCACTTTAAGCTGGGAACGAGTCTGCGGGCGGTCAGCCGATATCCGAACAGATGGGACGGCTGCGGCAGGCGATACTTCAGAGAACCATGTTACGTCGCTATCCTGACACGACCGGAGAATTTTCTGTTAGCCTGATTTTCTGGCTCTGCGTGGTCGGGGCCGGCCTGCTCCTCGCCGGTTGTCAGGCGAGGCGCCCCCCGCCATTCATTAACCAGGAGCCCGCACGAGCTGCCGTTCAGTCAGCCCCACCGTCCACGCCGCAGAAAAAAGCAGCAGCAGTGGACGATCCGGAGGCAGAACTGGCCTGGGACTTTTTAGCCCGCGTCGACGAGATGGGCATCATCTCTCCGCATCCTCCGCCGACCGAGTCCGTTCCACCCGAACTGCCGCCCGCCCAGCCTGATGAACCCCTGCCGCCCCTGCCGGCGCTCGGCCCTCCCCAAGCAGGAGCGTCCTCGGGCTGGCTCGCTTGGATGCCGGGGTTGTCTCCCGACGAGGCCGGTCCAAATGGCACTGCGCAGTACCGGACCGAACAAGACCTTCTCAGAGTTGTGGCCGAGTTTCAACGCGTGGCGACAAAAGACACCTACCGCTTTCCGCTCCCCAAAGATGTGACCGGGGCCAACGTGCATAAGGCCACCCTCACCCGTATCAACGACTATGAAACCAAGCATCCCGGTGCCTATCCCGCCATTATCGCCTTCACGCGGGGACGAGCGTATGAGGGGCTGCACGCCTATGAACAGGCCCTGGCCGAGTATCAACGCGTCGCCCAGGGCAAAAGCCGCCTCAAACAAGAGGCACTGAAAGCCGTCGAAGCGCTCACCACCTTTCAGGCGCTCGCTCAGCAGGCGCCGACAGCGACAACCGCGGTTGAGTATGTGCAGGCGCTTGACGAACAGGCGCGCCAGTGGCGAGACCTCGCCCAGCAGTATGACAACACGTCGTATGCGACCCTGGCACAGGAAGAAGAAGAGCGGCTTGAGCGGGCGAAAGTCGCTTTCTTTATCCTCAACCGCTACCGGATTGAGGACGGCAACGAGAGCGTGATCTTGGCCTATCAGCAGTTACTTGATAAACACCGGGAGAGCAAAAACCGCTATCGATATCGGCTGGAACTGGGGGACTTCTACGTCATCCTCGCCCACGAATATACGGCTCAGAATGATCCTGAAAGTCTCCGTTTTGATACGAACATTTTTGAAACCCTGGGACGAGCGGCGCTTCAGCATTACGCCACGGTTGCACAACAGGACGGCATTATGGAAAAACTTGAAGCCAAGGGCAAACTCGAAGCGCTTGAAGCCTATATGGCCAAGGTCGGACGTTTAGGCCGCTAGGCCGCCCGCGAAGAAAACGACATGTGGTATCGGGTCATCACTCTGCTCCTGTGTTGCCAGTTCGTGTCCGCGACGCTTCTCCACGCGCGGGATTTTGCAGACCCCCTGGCCCAGCGGGTGACGGAATTTTTACCGGCCTATAATCCTTTTGTGCCCCCACTGCCCCCGGAACGGTACTTTCCGGATGAGGTCGGTAGACAGGTTGCCGACGCGATTATTGATGGCTTCTTGGACGATGCGTCGGCATTACGCGGCCGGATCGTGCAACTGGCGCAGCATGACACTCAGCTCGAAGCGCAGGGAGAGGAGGCCACGGGCGTCACTCCCCTGGTTTATGCCCTGCTGTACCGGTCCGTAGAGCAGGACGATCAAGAAGAGCTCCCGCTTATTGAACTGAACGCGACGCCGGATGAACTGCTCTCCCAGGCAGATCGACTCTACGCCTCGGAAAGGCGGCACCGTGTTGGCCGGCTGTTCAATTGGGTGCTCTCGACCTTTGACGTAGCCCGACTGTTTCTTGGTGCGCCCGCCGGCCCAAGTCCCTACGCCGCGCAAGGCGTCGTCTCTTCGGTGAGTCAGCACTCAGGACCCAGTCCACGCGAGCGTAAGGCCCTGGCCCTGTATCGGCGTTTCCTCGAAGAAGCCCCGGATGACCCGCGGGTCCCGGAAGTCCGAGCCAAGATGGAAGCTCTGGATACGAAACGAAAAAAGGCCGTTGTGAAAGCCGAGTTAGCCCAGGCTGAGCAAGCATTCGCTGAAGAAGACTATTGGAAGGCCAATTTCCATTATCAACTCGCCCTGCTGGTTGATGAAAACACGGAAGAAGCCAGGGCTGGGGTCCAGCAAGTCGAGTCCCGCCTGCAATACTATGACGCCCTCAACCAGTACGATCCGGAGACCCCCCGAGACCCGCTCGCCGGCGTGAAACAGGCGGAGTGGGAGCACAGCAAAGAAACCTTGACCTATATGCTGCCGGGGAGCGGTTTTGTCAAAGACAATATTGTTGTGGCGGGTCTCCAACTCGGCACGGAAGGGCTGGTCGGTGCGGCGACCTTTGGCGGGCTGACCATGATCCAGACCTTGGGGAAACTGTGGAAGGTCATGACCGGACGAGCCGTCTCCCAACAAGGCATTATTACTGAGGGCGAAAAATACTTGCAGCAGACCCCCCCGGAGGAACGCTCCCCGGAGATCTACCCCCTCCTGGCCAAAGCCTATGCCAAGGAAGGCAAGGTTGAAAAAGCGATTGAGTATTACACCCTGGCCGGCATGGCAGAAGAGATTCCCGAGCTCCAGGAAAACGCGGCAACAGCCCTGCTCGAACAGGCCAAAGCCAGTCCGCATCAAACAGAGAAGCAGGCCTACCTACGCCGCCTGCTGGAGCAGTATCCCAAGACTGAGGCGGCAAAGGAGGCGGCGGAAGAATTCCAGCAGGTCAGTCGGCCTGAAAACCAAGGCTTACAGCTCACGAAAATGTTCCTGCGCGACAACCCAGACCTGTTCGGCGCCCAGGGTCTCGGCCTCAAACGGGAGCTGTATGATGGCGACTGGCGGAATGTTGAACTCACGGACGACGGCATCATCCTCTCCCCGCACGGCGACATTACCCTGCGCTTAGAGAGCGACACCGGCCCTCGCACCAAGGTGTACGGGGTACCCACCGCGTCGTGGCAGCAGTTTTGGCGCAAGTTCCGGGAAAAGGGCTATGAAGACGCCTTCTACCGTGGGGACCGGGCCATTGCCAAATTGGTCCGCGGGGCGGAGCCCGCGGATATCACGCTCAAGAGTCAGTTTGAAAAAAATGACGAAGACGGCTGGCGCGTTCTGCCCTATCTCACCGGGAGCCTGGGAGAAGGGTTTGACGTCCGGGGGACGCTGCCCAAGGATATCCTCGGGACCCGACTGGCCTTTGGCAGAGACCAGTTCAGCAGCTATGTCGGTCTTGACATCCCCATGCCGCTCGTGCCGGTTGACTTTCTCCTGCTTGGCCGCGACGGCCTCCCCTCACTCTACCCGCGCATTCGCCTGCCGGATCATACGGTCGAGCACGAGGAGTTGTACCGCTAGGATTCCGGTATCGCAGCCTCCGGCTCGTTTCGATTTTACGCATTTGCGGCGTAGAAGATAAACTCCACGTCTCCGATACGGACCTGCATGCCGTCTCTGAGAAGATTTTCGGCAACCTTTTTCCCATTGATATAGATGCCGTTTCTGCTCTGTAAATCGAGCAGCACATAGCCCTGTTTGACTTTTTTTATGCGCGCATGTTCGCGCGATATGGAGGAGTGAAGAATAATCGCCTCGCACTCCTCGCCACGGCCAATCGTCATTTCATCACGGGAAAAAGCGATTTCGCGCGGCGCGTCTTCAAACGGGCTCTGGCGCACAAGTCGGGCGTACGGTGCAGAGTTCTTCGGCACAACAGAACCCATGGGTGGGTTTTGGCTCGTGGAACCGGGACCCCCGGTTGCCGTCTTCACCAGACTCAGCACTTCGGCTGGGATCTCGTTAATCCGGACGCGCGCCAGCAGCAGCAGTCCTCCGGCGGCGAAGAGCGGAACCAGCATATTCCACACCCCATAGGCAATAAGGGTTTGCGGGTAGGTAATGCCCGACCCTGAGCTGGTTGAGACGACTCGCGCACCGCCAATCCCACGCACCTGATAGGCTACGCGCGCCTCCCCTTCCCCATTCGGGTGCTGAAGGGTCAGCACGACTTCGCGTTCCGCCCCATCCTCAACCGGGCGAGGGCTGGTATATGTCAGAAAATATTGCGACGCGAGCGAGCGGCCGATCTCACCGATCAACTCAGGAAAGCGTTCGCCCTCACTGACAATATTGTAATGCCGCCCGGCGCTCTCCTTTGCGATCCTATGCAGGTCGGGAGCCATAAAGGGCGGGGGAGAGATCGCATACACGTTCAGATTCGCCTTTTTGATTTCCGCCAGGACTTCCGCGCCGGACAGTTGGGTGACCTCCCGACCGTAGGGATTATTTTTTTCCGAGCCGTCCCCACGCGTATGATTGGGGGCATCGGTAATCAGGATGATGACAGCTTGCGCGTCCGGTCGAAACGGAAAGCGGCTGGCCAGCAGCATCGCATCGAGCGAGTTCTCCGGGATATCCCCTCCGCCTGCCGGGCGTAGCGCGCCAACCCAGCTTTTGAACTCCCGGGCGCTCCGGGTGAATTCCCGCTCATCCCGAATCACGTAATCCTCAAAAGTAACCAACCCCAAGCGATAATCCCGATTGGCCTTGGCCAGACGGTCGGCAAAATCAATGGCCGCTTCTTTCATACCGTCAATGAACGGCCCCATGCTTTCCGTGACATCGAAGACCACCACGATATCGACCGGTCGGCCCTGTTCTTCACCTCGAAAATCAATGATCTGGGCGTCCTGCCCGTCCTCCTGCACGGTCACGTGCTCCGGTGTGAGTTGTCCGATCGGCTGCCCGCGCAAATCGGTCGCATTAAAATACAGGCCAACGGCACCGCCATTGGTAAAATTCTCCAGTTGGGGGTTGGTGACAGAGACAACCACCGAATCGGCCGCAGAGACGTGCCGTGTCAGCAACAAGCAGAGGGTAAGGCAATGGATGAACACACACACAGCCTGGGTATGGCTCTGCTGAGAAGACCGGGCTTTCAATATCATGCTGCTCTCCCTCTGATACCGCTCTCCGGCCAGTCTACCCCTTACCTGCCCGCTCTCGAAAGAGGAGTAAGGTTCCGCCGACCTCCACCCGGTCGCCATTTTTCAGTTGGACCGGCTGGGTAACCGGAGCCCGATTGACGCTGACTTGGCCTTCATTTTTGGCAAGCACAAAAGTATTCTGACGCTTTTCGACCACAGCGTGCAGGTTGGCAATAGAACGGTCGCCAAACAGGCCGACATCACTTTCTTCGGCTCTCCCGATTGTTGTTTTGGGCTTGGTCAGATGGTATTCACGGCCTTCACGGGCATTGCGGCTTTGCGAGCGAATCACCATAAACCAGCCGCGCTTCAATATCTCGCTGACCAGACCGATCCAGAGACCGATCATGGCTCCCAGGATGGCCAGGGCAACCCCGCGACCAGCCGTCTGCGGCAGAAGGGAGGTGACCACCTGAAAGAGCGCCCCCCCAATGGCCCCGCCAATGCAGCCACCAATCGCGCCATTGCGTAAACGGACCAACGATTGGCCGACCCAGCCGGCTCCAAGCCCGACGGCAAGCCCAAAAATTCCCCAGCCGATAACGCGCCCACCAAGACCGCCAAACAGGCCAAACACCAGCTCTCCCATGAGAAGGCCAACCGCCCCACCCACCAGACCGGCGAGTCCGCCCAGCTTCACACCTTGCCACGTCTTGTTCTTATGCCCCGCGCTGAGCCCTTCAATGGCTCCCATGAACGCGCCAACACAAATGCCCGTCACTCCCCCCAGGGCCATGGCCCGGAGATGGACATTCCCCACCGCGGCCAGGGGGTCGGCCGCGGCCCAGCCGGCAAGACCACCCAGAAGCCCGGCCCCGCTATACAGGACAAGTCGTTCGCGTGAAAGTTCCATACTGCTCCGCTCACAGTCTGCTCAACGCCCCACGGGTATACCAACAGCCGTCATCATGACCCGACCTAGAGTTGCAGGGACCAGTGTCCGCTCACATTTTCGGACAACCCGACACGGTAGGTTCCGCTGAGCCGATTTTCTTCACGCCAGCCCTTGAAATGATAGTCGCGGTTACCAACCGAACTGGTAAACTCAATCTGGTTGCCCTGCGTTGTTCCTTCCAGAGAAGCGGCCCCAAAGCCGCGCGCGTGAATCACCAGGCGACCACGCAAGGCCCCATTACTGTGCGGTTGAAAATGCACCTCCAGCAGAGCCTCACGCTCAGGGCCGAGCCCGAGGATGCTCCCCTGGTGCGAGGTGAGGATATAGGCCAAGTCCCGATCGTCCCTTACGCTGAATTTTCTGGACGAGAGCGGATAGCCATTGACATAAAAGTCAACCTTGTAGTCGCCAGGGAGAAAGGCACCACCGCTGGCATTGCCGATTCTGGCCGTAAACGTCACCTTCTCTGTTTTATCCGAGACTTCTTTGTCGTCTTCGACTGTCCCCAGAATCTGGCCATTGGGGGTAAAATAGGTTGCGGTGACCCGGTGGTGAGAGGGCAACAGGTTGTGAAGCTGATTCTGAAAATTCGCCTCCCAGGCCACGAACCGGAGCTGGGATGCGCCAAACGAGGTCGCTGGCTTGGATAAAAGGTCACCATTTTTCGTCGCATTGAAAAAGCGGACGGAGACCAGAGAAAGTGGTTCCTTGCTCCGTTCCCGGATGAGGGCCAGCCGTTTTTCCTCGGCGGCGCGCCGTGCGATCTCTTCCTCCGGTGTCGGTCCGCTCGCTATCGGAGCATCAGACTCACCAGCGACACCGTTTTCCTTTTCTTCCGCCACCTCGGCTGCGACGACCTGGACCGGGTCCGGTTCAATTCGGACCGTGTGGCTGGCCAGCTTGGCATCCCCGAGATAGAGCTCAAGCTGATAATCACCGGTCGCCCGCTCCTTGAGCCCCTCAAGCAGGGTCACGCCCCGCAGTTCAAGCTCCTCCTCTTCGGGACGCACAAACCGACCGGCTTCGCTTTTCCCGGCCAAGCCGCCTTCAGGGTCAAAAAAGCGGCCCTCCAGCCGATGATTCCCGCCTTCAACCTCGAACAGCCGGTTTTTCAGCATCGCTTCCCAGGTCAGGTATTGCACCTCACTCAGTGTATAGCTGTCCTTGACCTCCGACAGTGGCGTACCATCCCGCGAGGTATTCACCAAGTTAAGAGAAACCAATTCGAGCGGGTCGGCCCGCAACGCGCGCAGGCGTTTCTCCCGCTCCCAGGGTAAATCCGCAACAAACGCCCGAAACCCCGTTCGCTGGGATTCCGGCAGCCAAGTTTCAATCTGCTGCCACGGAATCTTTTCTCCCACGCGCTCAATCGGATTGCCTTGCAGCAGTTCAGGAGAGGTGAACAGGCCATACGCCCCGCCACTCAGCAGCAGCAAAAAAATCAGGGTCGCAACCATCCGCCCCCAGCGTCGTTTCCTTTGCGGCGGCTCGGCGGTAAGGGGCTCTGCAACCGGCTCCGACAGCGGTTCGAGAATTTGGGTCGCGGCCTGGGACGAACTGGGAGGACCAGCCGCGCTCAGCCCGCGCCCATACAGAAACATGTCCTTAAACGCTTCCGCGCTCTTTGGCCGCTCTTCGGCTTTATAGGCCAGAGCCTGGTCAATCGCCTGGGCGAGGAAAGGAGAGGCGTCGGGTTTCTCCGAAAGTACCGGCGGACACGAGAACGGCGGGTGTTTCTCCGGGTCACGACCGGTCAGAATATAGTGCAGGGTTGCGGCCAGGCCATAAAGATCGGACCGTTCATCGACCTGTCCCGAGTATTGCTCGGGCGGGGCAAATCCAGGCGTACCAATCAGGGTGGCTTTACCCTGGGGTGAGAAAATTCTGGCAATGCCGAAGTCAATGAGCGTGATGCGCCCGTCCGGCCGGAGGATCACATTGCCCGGTTTCATATCCCGATAGATGACGGGCGGAGAAAAGCTATGCAGATAGGTCAACACGTCGCACAGTTCCCGGCCAATCTCGATGACCCGGCTCTCGGGGAGCTGGCCGTCCAGTCCGGCGATTTCCTGCTCCAGATTGACCCCTTCGACAAAATCCATCACCAAATAATGGCAATTGCCCTCACCAAAGCGATCGAAAATAGCGGGAATGGCCGGATGGGTGAGCTGGGCCAGCGTATCGGCCTCGCGATGAAAATACTCGATGGCCTGGGCGCGTTCTTCGGGATTCGTAAATCGGTCAAAAATTTCTTTGATCGCGACCTGTCTCTCAGCCAGACGCTGGTCCTGGGCGACATAGACGACACCCATCCCACCACCCGCAAGAAAGCGCTCAATCTGATAACGGTCCGCCAGGACCGTTCCGGGTTCGAGTTGACCGCTTTCATTCCGCGACATCGAAATGCCTCACTCCTCGTGAAAGACAACCACCACCGAGGTATTATCGCTGCCGCCCGCGGTATTGGCCGCAACCGTCAGTTCCAAGGCGGCCTCGTGCGGAGTCCGGTGGCGACTCATAATATCGGCGATCGCCGGATCAAGCACATGGCTGGTCAGCCCATCGCTGCACAGGAGGAGACGGACGCCGCGCTTCAGCGGTCGCGAGAGCGTATCGACCTTGACGTTTTCCTTGCTGCCCAAAGACCGAATCAGGACGTTGCGGTGCTCGTGAGTCAATGCCTCTTCTTCCGTCAGTTGGCCGATTTCGACCAGCCGGGCAACCAGGGAATGATCGTGCGAGAGTTGGTGCAACACTCCGTTTTCCAGCAGATAGACCCGACTGTCCCCGACCCAGGCCAGCGCCAGTTGTCCCGCCTGAATCAACGCGGCCACGATCGTGGCCCCCAGGCCGGCCGCCTCGGGATGGTCTTTTCCGTATTGGACAACCTGGGCATTGGCCGCCGCAACCGCCTCACGCAAACAGCTCTCCCAGGCGGCTGCGTCCACTTCCTCTTTCGCCTCACTCTCAGCCCAGGCGGCCTCGACCTGGCGCGCTACCGTCTGGATGGCGATCTGACTCGCGACCTCACCGGCCTCGGCTCCACCCATCCCGTCTGACACAATATACAGCCCCCGAAAATCATCACCGGCTATACTGCCCTGCCCGACCTCTTTGACCAGAACGGCATCTTCATTATGGTCGCGTACCTGTCCGACATCGGTCCGCCAGGCCGAACGAATGTGTCCGGACTGACCCAACGCGAGCAAGTCGTGTTTGAGCGCGTGCAGGTCCGCATAGCGCTCCGCAGGCTCAAGGGCCAAGGCTCTGCTTAAAACGCGCTCGAACTCGGGGGTCAGGACTTTCTCCGGATAGAAGACCGGTGGCTCAGGCTGAACCGCCCAGCCCTCAACGGGCAAACGCCGCCCTACCAACACGGCATACAAGCAGGCGCCGAGCGCAAACACGTCGGCAGCTTCGTTTAACACCTGGGTCTTGTATGCCTCGGGCGCAGCGTAGCCATCCGTCAACACGGGATGCTCCTCAATCGCATCTTTGAGGCGGATCGCGTCGAATTGGGTGAGGTGCAGCCGGCCTGTCTTGTCGAGCAGGATATTTTCCGGAGGCAGTTCGACACATAAGAGTCCATGCCGGTGCAAAACATCCACGGCCTGACAGAGCTGGACACCCCAGCCGGCCGCCTCCCGCTCCGATGTCCGGCCAATACGCCGACTCAGCGGGAGACCGGACTGACTCGGCGTAATGAGATAGACCCGGCCATCATGTTCAAAACGTTCTTGGGGGAGAATCAGAGCCGGATGATGAATCTCGGCAAGCTGCTCGGACAACCGAAACACGCCACCTGGGTGGGTATCGGTCTGGTCGCTTGGCCGTTCCGCTATGAGGTAGGGCCGGTCTTCGTCAGTCCGACAAACCGCCCGGTAACGATTTTCCTGTCCGGTCGAGAGGAGTGTGGTCAGACGATAGGTATCGGCCAGAACGGTGCCGATCGGTAGCGGTTCGAGAGGGGTGACCGATTCCCTCTCACCGGCTTCTTCAAGCGCTACGCCACAGGCGGTGCAAAACGTTTCGCCGATGACATTGGCCTGTCCACACTCACCACAAACACAACTCTCCTCAAGGTCTATCGGCTCGGTCGTCAGCGGCGCAGAACCCATGCATCACCCATCACCAGTCCACTGAAGGTTCTCGGTCTCGCCTGTTCCAGAAAGGCCAAGCCAGCCTCATTGCGCGCGCGACACCTTGAAGAAGGTTTTGCCAATGATGATCTCATCTCCGTCTTTGAGCGGGACGGGCGAGCCGGGCTCAAGGCGTTGTCCCCGATTGACAAACGTCCCGTTCAGGCTGCCGATGTCTTCAATCGTCAGCTCGGCTCCGAATTTTATCAGCGCGTGTTTGCGGGAGATTCGCGCCTCCGGGTCATCGTTTTCCATATCAACTTCGGGAAAAGAACCGGAATCCGGGTCCCACCGACCAACCAGATTGTCTCCGGCTTGGAGCTCAAAGACTTTTCCCACAGTGCCACCCCGGGTGATGGTGAGCGAAGCGCTGCCGCCTGCGACTTGATCGTCGCTGAGGGCTACGGCTTCAGGGGCTGCTTCAGCAGCCGGAGCCTCTGCGGGCTCATCTCCAGCGGCCCTGGCACTCTCCTCGCCCTCAGCTTCCGAGGTCTCAGCCGCAGCTTCTTCTGGCGCGGCTTCTTCTGCCTCGGTCTCCGTACTTGCCTCAACTACAGCGGGAGCTTCCTCTGCGGCTGGGCTGTCAGAAGCAGCAGTCTCAGCTTCCGGGGCCTCGGCTTCGGTCGCTACGGCTTCAAGTTTGGCGCCGTCGCTATCGCTCATAGGGTGTTCGATGGGCAGCGGCACGAAGGCTTCAAGTTTGGCGCCGCAGCTATCGCAGTACTCCAGGCCATCCATTTGTTCTTCATTGCATTCTGCACAGCGAATCATGCTCACCTCTCCTTCATGGGCTACATGTGTGGTGGAGCTTAATCCCGAAGCGCATCTTTGACGCTTTCAGGATCAAGCTGCTGCGTTTTTCGGAGGGTTGCCTGAGCGCTGAGCAACTGGGTCTTGGCAGCCCCGGTTGCAAGACTCTGGGTCTTCTTCAACTCACTCTGGAGCCCCTCCAGCGCTTGGGTTGCTTTCGTATTCCCCAAGCGTTGCGTGCCGGCTATGGCATTACCCAACAACCGCGTGGCTTTATCCGTGTTGCCGGCAGCCATAGCCGCCTCAGCCTGCATCTGAATCTTGGCGACACTGACTTGATCGACCAGATTCATCACATAGCCGTTTGCCTGACCCATGGACGAGCGCTCAAGCGTATAATTCACCACCACGTCCGCGCTGTCGTGTTGGTTCTTTGCCTCGGGCGTATCGTAATACAGCTCGGCCCGCGCCAGCCGCACCCGGCCGGGGCGGCGAGGCGGCAAGACGAGTACGGCTAATGCTGAGCTTGGCGTTCCGGCTTCAATATCTCCCAACGGCAGGGAAAGCGTCCGGTTGGCGTCGGGCGTAATCTCTTTTATCGGGTAAATCTGAGGACTGGCACGAAAGGCTTCTTTCACCTGCACCCCTGCGCTGAGTTGCATATCAATACGCGCGTTGGTCAGGGCGACATTCCGCAGTCCCTGGAGTTCACTGGAGAAAATATTCGGAATGGAGGTCGGGGTATCGATAAAGTGATAATTGGCACCACTCTCCTCGGCCATTTCCATCAGCAGTTTTTCATTGAACTCGATCCCCACCCCGAGCGTGCTGCACGAAATGCGCTCCCGGTGTTGGCGGGCGAGTTCCAGACATTTACGCTCCTCATACGTCTGGCCATCGGTCAGGAGCAGCAGCCGGTTCAGGCGGTTCGGCGAATAATACTTCTCCACCTCGGCAAGGGCCGCTTCCATGCCCAGCGCCATTTGCGTTCCGCCCCCAATCTCCAGGAGATCGAGATCGTCAATCGTCCGTTTCACCCCGGCGGCATCAGTCGCGACCTGGTCTGCCGTTGCCGCAACTTCGGCCCGGTCGGCAAACGCGACTACCGCCGCCTTGTCGTCCGGGCCAAGATTATCGATCAGATATTTAATGGCCTCGATGACGTAATCAAGCCGCTGTTCGTCATACATCGAACCGCTACGGTCAAGGACAATGCCAAGATTGAGCGGCAGACGCACGCCCCCACCCTGCGGCTTGGTCTCCATGAGCAGGTACAGGATAAAATTTTCTGCGCTGCTCAGCACGGCATTACGGCTTGTCAGCGCTTGGAACCCAACAGCACCGGACACAAGAGACTCCTTTTACCAAGGGAATGACTGAATTTTTTATCTCACGTTTTTTGCCAAGGAGCAATATAACTCCCCCACGGGCTTATTCCTCCGGCTTGCGAAACTGGTCGTGACAGCCCTTGCACGTCCCGAACATCTTTTGCATATGTTCTTTGACTGCGGTGGCATTATCTTCTCCCGCAGCCACGGTCAGCGCGTTCGCTTCCGTACTCAGCTCTGTGGCTGAGGCGAGAAAAGCGTCCCAGGTTTGCCAGATTTCTTCTTTCGCCCGAGAGGCGTCCGACGTGCTGCCCTCAGGAAAGAGTGCTGCGATGCGGGTGGAATGAAGGGCTATGGCGGCCGCATTCATTTTTGCCTCTGAGAGCTTACCGGCATCGATCTTGCCCTTCATCTCCTTGGCATTGGCCCCGATATTTTCCATCAGATAGGTGCGAAACGCCACCGTCTGCTGCGGGTCCGGCATCTGGGTGGGGTGGTTTTCATGCCCGAAACTCAGCCCTCCCATAGTATGCAGCCCCCCTGCCATCACACTGACGCTGATCAAAACCCCACGAACCGCACGGACAACCATCTCTTTCATTGCACTACCTCCTCTTTACGAAAGCTCCACGCTATTCCGCTTCTGCCTGCCTCCTTGGAGGAAGCGATTTCAGATATGCGGCAACAGCGTGGGCATCTTCATCCGTCATGTCTTTGTATCCGCCTCCGGGGACCCCATCAATCACCACCGCCATCAGCCCCTGGACATTATCAAAATTCGGGAGGAAGCCGGTGCGCAGCAGGGAAACGATATCTCCTTCACTCCACTGTCCGATACCCGTCTCGTCATCCGGGGTAATATTGGGCGCAACCTCGCCGTCAATGCCAGCCGGATTGCCGGCGAGATCACGCGTCCGGTCGAGAGTGCCAAACACCGTGCGCGGCGTATGGCACTCCTGACAATGGGCGAGATGTTCGCTGATGTAGCGGCCTCGGGCAATGGGGTCTGCCCAGGCCGTCGCCTGGGTTTCAACCGGTTCAAAAAACAGCCAGCGCCAGACGCGCATGGCAAGCCCGGAAAACGGAATGGAGACCTCGTGGGGGAGATTTTCCTGCGCGACGGGCTCGCGGCTGCGCAGGAAGGCCACCAATGCCGTGACATCTTCATCCGTCATACCGCTCAGGGCCGGGTATGGCATGACCGGACTCATGACCGTCCCATCGGGTTTCACCCCCAGCCGGATTGCGTCGATGATTTCCCGGTCCGTCCAGGTCCCAATACCGTGGACCGGATCGGGTGTAATATTCGTCCCGTAAAACCGCCCATAAGGGGTCTCAATCGGCCGGCCGCCCGCATTGGTGGGTCCCGTATCCGCCGTATGGCAGCCACACCCGCCGGCTAAGGCAAAGACATACTGTCCCTGGGCGACCAGAGCGGCATTATCGGCCCAGACGTTTGGGAGAGGGCCGAATAAAAAGCGACAGAAAAGAAGAGCAAGACAAAGAAGCTGCCCAGAGCTCTTCTCGCCTGCGTTTTTCATATCCCCTTGGAGAGCCGGTTTATCTGCCATGAGAATGGGTGGCGGGTCTTGGGATATAAGGAGTGGTCTGCTAGGCTGCCGGGCCATGCAACGGATCGGCCTCAGCGTCGTTGGTTTCCTGATTCTTGGAACCACAAGCGCCTTCTACCTGTTCTCGTCACTCGGAGAAACCGTGCTCTATAACGCCTGGGGGTATACCATCTATGCCAACTTTGAAAGTGCTACTGGCCTGGGGCCCGGCACCCCTGTCGAGGTCGCCGGTGTCCGCGTCGGCCGGGTTGATACCGTCCAGCTCACGGGCACGCGGGCGAGAGTCCGCCTAACCATAGACAGTGATATTGAAATTCAGGAAGACGCGATCGCGTCCGTTCATACCAAGGGTTTGCTCGGCGGCCCTTATGTCCTGATCTCGCTTGGCGGGTCGGATACAATTATCCCACCCGGCGGCGTGCTCAGAGAGACAGAGTCGCCTATTGACCTGCCAGGACTCATGAAGGCCTATGTTGACAGCCGCAAGGAGCCAGTCGAGGAGCTTCCTGCCCCCTGAGGACCAGCATCCCGGCTCCATAACCCCAGTTCCTTCTCTACTCAACTCGCTCCCGGCGCTTATGCCGACGGTATGACGCGGGTTTCATACGGATTTTGCCACACTGAGGGCAGCGCCATTTTTCGTGTTTGTGGGGCCGGTGCGCCTCTACTTTCATTTTTGTTCGGCAGCGCGGACAGATCATGGTGCACTCCGTCCATACCATATCATCTGAGCAGAGCCCATCCGGATTATCTTGTGAGTATCAAATCGGGGCTTGCCTGTTCTCGTCAAGGGAGCTATGGGGAGACCTCATGCGGAGGATGAAAAATCATCGCCATTGCTAGTGTGGGAGTCGCCGAATGCTCAACCCTTATCGAGTCCTTGACCTGACAACAGAACGCGGATTGCTGTGTGGCCAAATCCTGGCCGACCTTGGCGCCGATGTGATTAAAGTCGAGCCCCCCGGAGGTTCCTCGGCTCGCAAGCTGGGCCCCTTCTATCAGGATCAGGAGGATGCGGAAAACTCGCTCTACTGGTGGGCCTATAACCGCAATAAGCGGGGGGTCACGCTCGATATCACGCGGTCCGAAGGCCAGGACCTTCTTCGGCGCCTGGCGCGGGACGCAAAATTTCTGATCGAATCGGACAATCCCGGCACCCTGGCCCAATACGGCCTGAGCTATAACGAGTTAGCGGCAGACAATCCGGGGCTGATTTATGTCTCGATTACTCCTTTCGGACAAGATGGCCCAAAGGCCAGCTATGCGGACAGCGACCTGGTGATTCTGGCCAGCAGCGGACCGCTCGTCATTACCGGGGACGAAGACCGCCCGCCGGTCCGCCTGAGCGTTCCCCAGGGCTATCTGCACGCCAGCGCTGCGGCAGCGCCGGCCGCACTGATTGCCCTGCACGAATCCCACCGTTCGAACCGTGGTCAGCATATTGATATTTCCGCTCAGCAGGCGGCGGCCCAGGCAACCCAATCGACCATACTCGCGGCTCCGCTCAACGATGCCGAAACCCGCCGGATGGCCGGTGGGGCAAAAATGGGACCGCTGGAAATCCGCCTGCTCTGGCCGGCGAAAGACGGTCATGTTTCGATTGCCTATCTGTTTGGCTCGGCGTTTGCCCATTTCACCAAGCGTCTGATGGACTGGATATATGAAGAGGGGTTTTGTGACAAAGAAGTCCAACAGATGGACTGGGTTGATATGGGCGGTGGCCTGTTTGGTGGCGATCCGAAAACGCTTGAAGACTATGAACGCCTCAAACTGATCGTTGAAGACTTCACCAAGACCAAAACCAAAGAAGAGCTGTTCCAGAACGCACTGGACCGCGGCCTGCTTGTCGCCCCGGTCACCACGATTGACGAGGTTGTCGAGAGCGAGCAGTTGGAGTCGCGTCAATACTGGACCGCGGTCGACCATGAGGAGATGGGCAAAGCCTTTGCCTATCCCGGTCCGTTTGCCAAGTTCAGCGAGCAGCCGATTGACTATAAGCGCCGACCGCCAAAGATTGGCGAGCACAATGCCGAGGTCTATGGCGAACTCGGCCTTGATGCACAAGCGTTAGCAGAGCTACAGAACAAGGGGATAATCTAACCGAGACTCTCACTCAGGAGGGACAACCATGGCAGAGGGACAACAGGCCGGCAGCGAAAACAATCAAGCCCTGGCCGGGGTCAAAGTGCTCGATTTCATGTGGGCGATGGCCGGCCCTGGTTCGACTCGTATTTTGGCCGACTACGGAGCGACCGTTGTGCGGGTTGAATCCACCACCCGTTTTGACGCGGTACGCATGGTCGGTCCCTTTCAAAACAAGCAGCCCGGCCCGAACAATTCCGGTTTGTATAATAATATGAATACCGGCAAACTGCCGATGACCCTGAACCTGTCCAAACCGGAGTCGCGCGACATTATTTTTGACTTGGTGCGCTGGGCAGACGTGGTGACCGAGTCCTTTTCTCCCAAAGCCATGCGGGAGTGGGGCTTTGACTACGAGTCGCTCACAAAAATCAAGCCTGACATCATCATGCTCAGCACCTGTCTGATGGGTCAGACTGGGCCGCATTCTCACTTCGCCGGGTTTGGCAATCTGGCGGCTGCCGTCTCAGGCTTTTTCGATCCCACCGGCTGGCCCGACCGCGAGCCGGCGGGGCCGTTCGGTGCCTACACCGACTATATTGCACCGTGGTATAACGCCGCGGCCGTGCTGGCGGCATTGGAACACAAGCATCAGACCGGCAAAGGCCAACATATTGACCTGGCGCAGGCCGAAGCCGCCCTCCACTTTCTGGCGCCGTTTCTTTTAGACCAGACCGTCAACGGACGGACTCAGACCCGTATGGGCAACCGGGATATGAACTTCGCCCCGCACGGGGTGTATCAGTCCGCCGGAGAGGATCGCTGGGTAGCGATCGGCGTGGAAACCGACGACCAGTGGCGCTCGCTGTGCGAGACCATGAACCGCCCGGACCTCGGCAGTGACGAGCGTCTGGCCACCGTCAAAGGCCGGCTGGCCAATCAGGACGAAATTGACAAGGCCATAAATGAATGGAGCAGCCAGTTCGGCCCGCATGAGGCCGAAGAAAAACTCCAGGCCAAAAACGTCCCGGCCAGCGCGGTGGAAACCATAAACGAACTGTACGAGGACAAGCAGCTTCAGCACCGTGAGCACTTTGTAGACCTGGATCATCCCGACTTCGGCAAGACCACGGTCGAAGGCACCCGCTTCAAATTCTCCCGCACCCCGGCCCAGATCAACCCGGCGGCCCCGACGCTGGGACGTGAGAACCAGAGCGTGCTGGAGAATATCCTGGGCTATAACGAAGAGAAGATCACCGAGTTGGTGATTGCCGAGGTGCTGGAGTAGCAGACACACCTCAATTCACATCCGAGCATAGAGGGGCGCACCGCGGTGCGCCCTTTTTTGTTCGTACTTTTGCTTTCGGCCTGAAATGCCGCAGGATGGGCATATATTAGAAGCAGGAACACCGATTTCTTCTTGCAGAAGACTCGCTTTTATATCTTGAACGGGATAGTGTAGAACCATGCCGGCAACATACAAAGCAACCCTTCGCGGTAACCAATTAGAGTGGAGCAGCGGAAGGCCGCAGACTCTTCCCGAGGAGCGGCCTGTTCCTGTTCAAGTGACGATTTTGCAAGAGAAATTACTAGCCCCAGCATCCGACAGTGATAGCGGTCAACGCATGGCAAATGCACTGGAGAAAATCGCACGATTGAGTATGTTCCCACAGGATGTTGATCCTTTAGATTGGGAAAGAGAACAGCGCCAGGATAGGCCCCTTCCAGACCGAGAAGCGTAGTGCTCATCGACAGCAATATCATTATCTACGCTGCTCAGCCTGAGCATGAGAATCTACGACAGTTTATTGCAGAGCATACGCCCGCGGTCTCAGCCGTGAGCTATGTTGAAGGGCCAAGAGGTCTAAGGTAGCAACAGGAGATAGGCGAACCCCGCCGTGCCGGTCTTTGCGTCGGGGTTACAGACAGGTCCAGAGGAGGTTTATTTGCAAATCAGGATTGCAGAAGTCGATTCAGACCTGGAACTCGCTGGTAGTTTATTGATCCAACTCAGACCTGCCTATGACCTGCGCACTATAGTGTCTCAGATTAAGGCTCAGCAGAAGAGAGGTTACACAGTCACCTATATCAAGGATCATGGTCTGGCGATTTGTGCTGCCGGATTCGTCATTGAGACCAGATTGGCTTGGGGGAAACACATGTATATCGAGGATCTGGTCACGGATGCACAGCGGCGTTCCTCGGGCATCGGCAAAGTCATGCTGGATTGGCTCAAGTCCTATGCTGAAGAGAAAGGCTGCGATCAGATCCATTTAGATTCGGGCGTTCAAAGGTTTCCTGCCCATAGGTTCTATCTGCGTGAGGGGTTCAATATCGCAAGTCACCACTTCTCGATTGTGAATCTCAGATGAGGCTTCGTTCGGGCTCCGGGCTAAGGAGGTCCTGTCACTCGACCAATGTGTCAGCGAGGCCCTCTGGGCGTACCTCGGCTCCATTTTAACACGTTTCTTCCCGTTGGAATGTCAGCAATACTTCCTCCATTGTGGCTATACCGCATCATGAGATGCGCAAGGTGGCCAAATTCGAGAGAGCGACACAATGTCTCGGCCTTCCCCCTGCCAGTCCCAACTCCACCGGTCAGCTTGATCGGCATCAGGGGCACGCAGCAGACCTGTATAGTCAGGAAATTGTTACGAGGCGGTCAGCTTTTTCACAGCGTGTATCCGTCGCGGGCTACGAATGTTGATCCGGCCCCTCATGACGTGCGCCGTAGGAGCGCTTGGTCCACCAGTAGGCGAACGCGCCGCACAGGAAGAGGATACCGCCGTACCCTATAGAGAGAATCAGCTCGCCGCTCATGACAAGAACCACCGGGCCAGACACAGGTAGTCGGATTTGTGCTCGACCGCATGTTCGTACGGCAACACGTAAAACACGATCATGAGTATCGTCAAGGCCGCGCCACAGACCATTAAACCCTTCGCGAACCACAAGGTTTTGGCAGTCAGTGAGGGGTCGTATTCGGCGGGCGGCGTTTGATGGACCTTCATTCGATACAGATATTCCTCCTCGGTGACCCGGCCATTCCGCGATACGAGAATGATCGTGATGAGGCTCAATACGATACCAATCACAAATGGATCGAGATACACCGGCAGGGATATCACCCCGAATACCGAGAGGATCTTCGGTATCAGGTTCCCGACGAAGCCGACGACTATCCCCCAAAAAGCTCCGTCTGCCGTGATGCGTTTACTCCACACGCTCATGAAGGCCACCGGTCCCCACGACGATGAAAACAGCGTCGCCGCAAAATAGCTGATCATCATGATCGCGGGCGGTTGGAAATACGCCACGATCAGGATGACGATCCCGACCGCCAGCATAGTGTAGCGGCTCAATCGGAGCTTACGGCGTTCGTCGCCCTCACGAATCTCGACCAGATCGTTCGTCGCGCTGAATCCGATCAAGGAGAGAAACGTCGATGCCGATGACAGGGCGGCAGCCACCACGCCGGTCATGAACAACACGCCCGCATAGGTCGGCATGGCGTTGAAGGCCGCCCAGATCATGGCCCTTTCGTTGGGCTCGATATCCGGGTTGAGGAGATTGACGGCGGCGGCGGACACCACCAAGGCCCAATACAGCACCACGACCGACGCGCTCGCAAAGCAAGCCGATCGAATCACGGTGTGCTCGTTTTTCGCCATGAGGTAGCGGCTCGATTGCCACGGGCTCACCGCAATCGTGAATGCCCACGCGACCCCGAGCACGAGACCCCAGCCAACCGAATCGAACGGCGTCTGCCAGCGCGACTCGGCTCCGACGACACCGTGCCAGGAGATGATTTCCGGCTTGGCTTCGTATACCGCCAGGGACTCGATGGTGGCGAACCATCCACCGGTCTCATCGAGGATATAGTAGAGAGAGAGGAAACCGACGAAGGTGAACAGCAGGTACATGACGGTATCCGTCAACACCACGCCTTTCGAGCCGGAATATATCGTGAACGAGGTGTAACCGATCCAGACGATCAGCAAAGTTACGTCATAGGGAATATGCATCACTTCCGATATCGCCAGTGATGCCCCCTGGGTCACCGCCAGTAAATAGGCGGTGACACCCCCGATAACCGTCACTCCCGCGGCGGCCTGAACGCGCCGACTGTTGAAGCGCTTGCCGAAGAACTCGGCGACGGTTATCGCCTGGCTGCGTCTGACATAGCGGCCGAAGAACGCTGCGCCCAGGACGTAGCCGGCGATATTGACCCCGACCAGAATCATCAGGATCGCGCCGTGCCCTTGATACGTAAACCCGGTTTCACCCAGGAACGCGGCGGTGCTCAGGTAGCTGGCGACCAAGGTGCCGGCTATCAGCAAGGTCGAGCTGTCACGCCCCGCAACGAAATAATCATCGACATCTTTGACCCGCCGGCCGGCGTAGTTTCCGATCAGCAGATAGATCACGATACTCGTGATGATGCCGAGGGCGTAGGGGTTCATGGTACGGCCTTGGCCGTCCAGTCACCGTGCGGTCCATCGTTACTCATGACGTATGCATTGTTCCGGTTCGGGTCGCCGGCAACGGCGATCAGAAACTTCGAGGCCTCGGTCACGACCGGCACGAGGCGTTGTGGGTCGTTGGACTCGCCGAAGACCGGTGGGATCAGCCCCTCGGTCGCCAGTTCGAACAGGGTGCGGCGCCCCGCATCGATGTTGCTCCACTCGCCGACGAACTGCTCGAACCTGGTCGCCGGCAGCCGTGCCTTCACGAACAGCGCCTGCTTGACGTCATCCTTGCTCCAGCCGGATCGGGCGAATGTGCGCGCCAGCATCGGAGAAAGGATCAGCAGCGGTCGATAATGGCCCTGTCCGAACCCGTAGATGTGCGCGAGGTCCCAGCCACTGACTCGAACGAGGCCGTCGGCCAGATACGGCACGAGCGTATCGCCCGTCGATCCGAAGACGCTGCCGAGGATAAGGCCGCTGTTCATGCGGGCCATGGTAACCACGTCGTCGTCCCGCCCGAACCCGAACTCCGCACTCAGTGGTTGCCAGCCGATGTCGGTCAGCGTCTGCTCATCTTCGGCCAATACCACCCGGGTGCTGTTACCGAACGTGGCCTTGTCGTGTTCGTCGGCGGTGAATCCACACACATTGCGCAGGTACAGCCGGAGCCATCGGGCGACACTGGTATTCGCGTGGGCGCCCTCCCGAAGTACTCCCTGCCGGGTGTTGAAGCCGAGTTCGGCCATCGACGGCCCATTCACGATGACGAGGGCGTCGGCCCCGGTGGTGTTGCCCGAGTGCTCTACGCCGTAACCGGGATCGGCGATGATTTCGGCGAGCGCCAAGAGCACGGGCAGGTGCCGGGGCTGACAACCGGTCATGACGGCATTGACGGCAACCGACCAGACCGTAATCTCGCGGCCCGAGGGCCGGGCGGTGCCGATTACTCTCCAGGGGTTATCGTTCAGCGCGGCGAGAAACGCCCTGACCCGGTCCCGGGTCGGCGGAATGACCGGCAGTCCATCGCTCCACCCCTCAACGGTGAAACGTCCGTTGATATCATCAATCGTTCCCGTGGCGACGACATCCAGTGCCGCGGGCTCGGCGGCAGCGCCCTCACTGACGACCGGTGCACTGGTGAGGCCGGCTATGACCTGATCGAGAGTCGAGTCACGCAGGTAACCGATCATCTCGTCGTGGCTCTGAGCGTCCACATGCCCGCGCAGCACGCCGAGGGGAAGTCCGTCGAATCCCGCGCCACGACCGGTGGCCGACGCCTGGCGTTCGAAACCTTCACAGACCAGCGACACCGACGGCACCCCGGCGGCTTCCGAGACAACCGACGCCCGCATCACGGCGGGCGTACAACTCCCTCAACATCCCACCCCGGAGACGATGGCGTCGATACGGCGGTCGCGCAACCGGTTAGGGAGGGCGGCAATCACCTCGGCTTCATCGCCCCCGTGCGTGTTGCCGAATTCGTCGTACCCGACGACTTCGATCCCGGCGAAGCGCTTCTGCAGCTCTTTTTCGATGACCGGGAAAAGCTCGTGGCCGCGAAACAGGAAATCCCACAGGAACCCGACTCGTTTGCCCTCGAGCGTGTCGAGCCGCTCGGCGAGAGGTCGTGTCCGTACCGCTAGCGATGATTTCGGCCAGACGACTTCGTAGTGAATTTCGCTATGTGAACTCATCGCACTCTCCCATGATGAGGCTTGCGACCGTTAATGCTGGAGTTCTGCAAACCCGTCATTAACGGGTCTCTTCCTGGCGGCCGCCCGGCGCCAATGCGGCAAGGCTGATCCGTCGGTAGCGTTCCGCGAGCGCTCAAAACGGTCCACGCAACGTCTCGAACGCATGCCCGGCGCGCAGCACGACGTCGTCCTCACCGTAGCGTCCCGTGATCATCATGCCGACGGGCAGGCCGTTCGACAGACCGGTCGGTACACTCATCGACGGATGGCTCGTCGCATCGAAGGGCGCAGTGTTGCCGATCATGTCGAGCGTGAGCCCCATGACGACTTCACGGGATGCGTCCGGTGATGGGATCCGGTGGGCTTTCATCACGGTCGTCGGCATCACGAGCAGGTCACAGGTATCGAACGCGCGATCGTAGGCGGCGCGTAGCGTGCGGACGAGGTTTTGGGCCTTGGCGGAATAATAGTTGCCGTAACGGGCGCGCATGACCTGCGCGAACAACAGCACGGTCTTGGCCATGTCCGGCAGCTCCGCCGCCCGGGTTTTACGCGCCTCCTGAAAGAAGCGGATCGCTCCGAGTGGGTGGTGGCCATCTGCGTTTCCGCCCGCCGGACCCTGATCGCTCCACGTTGACAGCGTCCCGTCGACGGAACCTGCGAACATGATCTTCAATGCCTCGGTGTGCATGGGGATGGAGATTTCTTCGACCACGGCACCGGCTTCCTGCAGCCGCCGGGCCGCGGCCATCACGGCTTCATCCACATCCGCTTCCGAGCCCGGGGCGCCAAAGCCTTCGCGCACGATACCGATCCGCAGCCCCTCAATCCCCTGACCGACGAGTTGGCTATAGGGTTTTGCCTGCAACGCCGCCACCTGACGCGGGTCGAGGCCATTGTCGTAGCCCGCGATGACTTCGAGTAACAGGGCGCAATCGAGGCTCGAGGCGGCCATCGGCCCGAGGTGATCGATAGTGTGCTCGATGGGTCCGGCGCCGGTATAGGGCACGAGGCCGTACGTCGGCTTGATCCCGACGCAGCCAGACCACGAGCTCGGCATGCGTACGGAGCCGCCCTGGTCGCTGCCGATCGCCATGTCGCATTCACCCGTCAGAATCAATGCGGCACAGCCGCTCGACGAGCCGCCGGTCATGAAGTCGGGGTTGCGCGGGTTCCTCACAGGGCCCGAAGCCGACGTATGGCTGCCGCCGGAATAGCAGAAGTTTTCGCACACGGCCTTGCCGACCACTTCGCCGCCGGCATCGAGCACGCGGGTCACGACGGTCGCGTCTTCGTCGGCGATAAAGCCTTCATACAGCGCCGAGCCGTTCAGCATAGGCATGCCCGCAACGCTGATGTTGTCCTTGATGGCGACGCGTTTACCGACGAGCTTGCCGGACGCCGCGCCTTTGATCGAACACTTCCACTGCCAGGCACCGTAACGGTTCTCATCGCCGGTCGGGCGATAACCCCCACCGCGCGGGTATTTCGTCGGCAGGGCCGGCGCGTCCATGGCGGCGATGGCATTGTAGTCGTCAACGAACTTGCCCATCGCGGTGGCGAAGAAATCCACGTCGCCCCGATCCAGATCGAGGAATAAAGCCTGCGCGGCCGCGCGCAACTCGCTGTCTGTCGGCGCGCCTACGGGGCCGCCGGTTTTATCGGAACTCATTGTGGTTCTCCTTACGTAGCCTTCGTACATTAAAACCTTGGCCTTGAGTCGTCTACCTCTCCTGGCGTTGATTTTTCGCAGAACGATGAGCACCGATCTGAACTGGATTGCCAACTACATCTGGGGCATTGCCGACGACGTGCCGCGCGACCAGCAGGTCCATCGACCATTGAGATGCGCTATAAGGGGTTTTTGGACGCTCGTCTCTCCAGGGGATCACCCCGGAGAGACGAGTTGTGTTGTGAAAAATGGTGGAGGGCTTGTAGACCTTCCGCAATCCACCCTCCGTCACCAATCATATGCGTAATCCGTTGATTTGCTGAGCCTTACGAAGGGCGACCGGTAGTTCTCCGGGATCCCGATGGCGGAAGCCAATTTGTGCCCGAGTTCTCCGCCAGTCGCATGACTATCGATTTTGGCAGTTAGCACCGATTTCCAACTCTCAGTCAAAGGAGTTCCCTCTCCGACCTATCGGCCAGGATAAAGACATGCGCAGCATATGGCTTACTTTATTGCATTTAGTAAGGAATTATTGTATATGTCAAGGCGATTAGAGGATATGCAGCTATGATCGAGTCCTCGATTACCAAGAAGGGCCAGACAACGCTCCCCAAGCCCGTGCGGGAGACGCTGGGCGTACAGGCTGGGGACCGGGTGCGCTACGTCATTTCCGACGGCGAGGTGCGCATTCTGCCCGTGCGCCCTATTGGTCGGTTGTTCGGTGCCCTACAGCATGACGGCCCCGCCGTCACTGTGGAGGAGATGGAACAGGCGGTGGCCGACGGGGCGGCTGAGGGATGATCGCACTCGATACCAACGTCCTCGTCCGCTATCTGGTACGCGACGACGTACAGCAAGCCGAGGCCGCCCGGGCGCTGCTGGACTCGCTTACGGCGGAACGTCCCGGCTATGTCTGCCGCGAGGTGACCGTCGAGCTCGTGTGGGTGCTGGAACGGGCCTACGGCTTCGCCCGCGACCGGATTGCGACGATAGTCGAAGAACTCGTAGCGACCGAGGGTCTCGTGATTGAGGAGGCCAACGATGTCGCCCGTGCGGCGTTGCGATACCGGGCGGCTGGCGCAGGATTTTCCGACCTGATGATCCTGGCCGCGGCAGAACGATCTGGAGCCCACCCCTTGTACACCTTCGATCAGAAGGCTGCGCGGCTTAAGGGTGTGTCGTTGCTATGAGCTCGGCCGACGCTTTCGCACGTCTTGAATGGCCATGCCGAATTCTGGCTGCGCCACCAGCCCCCGTACACTCTTGTGCAAGGGTACAGGACTGAGTGCGTTAGGAAACCGATGGATCAAACACTAGAACGCTATATCCAACAGATTCTGCCTTACCGCTTGTACGCGCTAAGGATATTTCGTGTAGCCCTTTTGTTTGTTGAACAATATCCCGAGGGTGGGCGATATGAATGCAGAGTCAAAGACAAGCTTGTATTCGAAGGAAAATCGACAGCCATCACAAATCCATCGATAGAAATGGGCATCATCCACTCTAGAGTCTTATTAGAGTTTCTTGGTCTAGGAATCGTGAAAGGTCAAACATTAGGAGAAGCTACAAGCCGTAAGGATGACATCAATATCAAAAGTTTCGGCTTGCCAATAGTTACACGAGAGCAGGCGTTATCGCCCTGTACAGGAGATAAGACGATGGCAGAGGCGGCGTTTGTCGAAACGGTTACAGCGGCCAATAAGCTGGTTGCTCATTCAACTGAGGTGATGGATCAAGGCAGTGATGCAGTCAACAGCTACTTAATGTGCTGCGACGCAATACCTGTTCTATTTAAACAGTACTTCTATAAACCGTTGGAAATGCAGTTTCCAAACATCGACATATCATCTCGGCCCAGCGATTCCTGACAAGGCAAGCACCACGACACAGTGAACGCGGGTTTTGGGCGCACCAGCGGGTAACGGCCTTCGGCGTGGACTGATTGCCTTCGGACGACTTTTGGACTCGGTCCAGTAAGAACGGAGAATTCGGGCCAAACAGAGAAGGAGAGGCCGCGGAACAGGTCGAAATCAACGGTTGGGAAATGGAGCGGGAAGGATATAAGGAACGCCCACACCCTTTGAAAATAGGAAGTTTTTGACCCACGTCTGCCCGGAGAACGATCCCGGAGAGACGAGTTGTGTTTGGAAGAATGGTGGAGGCGGCGGGAATCGAACCCGCGTCCGAGAGTAGTCCACTCAAGGCATCTACAATGCGTAGCTCGTAGTTTAATCTCATCCTCGGGCCTCCTACGAGCAGGATGCCCTCAGACCAGCCAAAGTAAAGTTTCGGGCGCGCACCCTTCGGCACGATGCGAGCCCTATCCCGATTTGTGTCGCCTTAGCCAACCCTACGGGCGCGGATCAGTAAGACGCAAGCTGCTCTAGGCAGCAAGAGCGTAATCAAAATCGTCTGCAGTTAAATTGCAGCCTGTCCGTTTTACGGGCGGGACAGAACCCCGGCATGCAGCCCTGGCTTTCTAGCCCACGTCGAAACCAGATCGCCCCCTTATCGGAATTATTTCATCCCCGCAGAAGGGAAGAGTAGAGAGAGTATACCCCCCTAGCCCGTTCGTCTATGCATGGCACGCTCAACATCGCGCTTCATCTCGCGTTCGCGAATGGCAGCCCGCTTGTCATACGTCCGTTTGCCCTTGGCCAAAGCCAACTCAACCTTGACCCGACCTTCCTTAAAGTACAGTCGCAGCGGAACCAGGGTCAATCCCTGCTCCTTTGTTTTACCCATCAGACGCATGATTTCTTTTTTGTGCAGGAGGAGCTTGCGCTTGCGGTTGGGGTCGCCGTTGAAATAATGGGCCGGTTTGTAGTCGCTGATATGCGCGTTCAATAAAAACGCCTCGCCCCTGTCGATCCGGCCATAGCTGTCTTTGAGGTTGGCCCGACCATCCCGGAGCGATTTGACCTCTCCCCCGTTCAGCACAATCCCGGCTTCGAGGGTTTCGCTAATGATATAGTCGTGCCGCGCTTTGCGATTGACACAGATTGCTCTCTCGGTGGATTTCTCTTTGGCCATACGCGAACTCTGCGGCTAATGTAACACGCAGTTATCAATCAGCCGGACCTCGCCGACCCAGACCGCGATAGCCAACAAGGTGGGGCCGGATATCAGCTCCACTTCTTCGAGCGTTTCAGGGTGACATAGAGAGGCGTACTCGACCCGCACCTCAGCGTTTTGGGTTAATATCTGCTGCACGGATTGAAGAATAACGGCTGCGGAGGTTTGCCCGCCGGAGACCAACTCCTGGGCGGCTGTGAGCGCGCGCGACACACACAGGCTCGTCTCTCGTTCAGCCGCACTCAGCCGGGCATTCCGGGAACTCATGGCCAGGCCGTCGTCTTCGCGCACCGTCGGCAGGCTGACGATATCGATGTCAAAGTTCAGGTCTCGGACCATACGTTTGATGACAACGCACTGCTGGAAATCCTTCTCGCCGAACAGAGCACAGTGCGGCTTGACCATATTGAACAGCTTGGCCACCACGGTTGCCACCCCCCGAAAATGGCCAGGCCGAAAGGCACCGCACAAGGGTTGACTGACCTGCTCGACCTCAACCGCGCTCTGGTAGCCATCGGGATAGATTTCAGCGGGCGGCGGCATGAACAAAACATCGGTGTCTAATTCCTTCAGGGCACGTTCGTCCTGGGCCTCGTTACGCGGGTATTTGTCGAAATCGGACGACTGATTGAATTGCATGGGGTTGACGAAAATGGAGACCACGACGACATCGCCCCGATTCTTCGCCTCGCGCACCAGGCTGAGATGGCCCTCGTGCAGAAAGCCCATGGTGGGGACAAAGGCCACGGTCTTACGCTCCAGGCGTCGATCTTCCGACCAATGCTGCATCTCTCGAACGGTCTGAATAATCTGCACGGCTCTGTTTCCTGGGAGGCTCTAGTGGAACGAATGCTCATCCTGGGGGAAGGCATGCTCCCGCACCTCGCTGATATAGGCGCTCACCGCGTCGGCAACGACACGCTCCAGATTGGCATAGCGTTTGACGAATTTAGGCGTAAAATCACCGGACATGCCCAGCAGGTCATGCATCACCAGAATCTGGCCATCACAGTGCGGGCCGGCACCAATCCCAATGGTAGGAATGGGCAGCATATCCGTTATCTCGGCGGCCAAGTCCATCGGGACCCCTTCCAAGACTACGGCAAAAGCGCCGGCATTGGTGACGGCTTCCGCGTCTTCGATGAGCCGTTCCCGAGCGCCGGGCTGGCGACCCGATTTCTTGCCCTGGACCTTATAGCCACCCATGCGATGCACCGACTGCGGTGTCAGACCAATATGGCCCATTACGGGGATATCCACATTCACGATAGCCTTGATAACCCGCGCGATGTTGACCCCACCTTCCAGTTTGACGGCCTCGGCCCCGCCTTCCTTGAGTAAGCGCCCGGCATTGGCAATCGCGTCACAAATGCCAGCCTGGTAAGATAAAAACGGCATGTCCCCCACAATGAGGGCACGCGGGCGGGCTCGACCGACCAGCCTGAGGTGGTAGACCATATCGTCCATCGTGACCGGCAGGGTCGTATCCGCTCCCTGCACGGTCGTGCCCAGAGAGTCGCCAACCAGGAGAAAATCGATGCCACATTCGTCCAGGATGCGGGCGAACGGGTAGTCGTAGGCGGTGAGGGCAGTAATCTTCTGCCCGGACGCCTTCAGCCGTTGCAGTTCAGGAACCGAAATCTTTGTGGATTGCATGTCGTCCCTCCTTCTACGGTTTCTCCATGGACCACAGTCGGAGGGCGTCGAGACAGGGAGGATGGTGTGGAGACTGCGCGGGCTGCTGCCAGAGCCGCATGCTGTCGCTCTCCCCTGTCGTATAGCTTTTCTGCCGTCCGTCTCGGTCCGTACAACAATTGGATCCAAGCGGTCTACCACAACTATCTTTTTGTCCCTCCAGAGCCTGTGTGGGTCGACCGGTTTGTCGCCCGGTGGCTCCCCCGTCCAGAGCAAAGCAATAGTATGGGCGTGCTGTTAGCATATTTGTTCGAGGATTGTCTAGGTATTGTGGGATTTTCTTTTCTCGTATCAGCCTTCTTGTTAGAGTATGGCTATGAATAATCGCTTCTCTCAAGACGCCATTGGTCAGTGCCTGATGGTTGGTATTCCCCATCCAACCCTTGATGCTGAGACGCGCCGGATACTTGCTGACTTGCAGCCCGGTGGCATTATCCTCTTTCAGCGGAATTATACGGACCCGGACACGCTTCGGGCCCTGTGTGCGGACATCCATGCCCTGACCCCCGAGCACCCACCCTTGATTGCGCTTGACGCCGAAGGCGGGCGGGTCCATCGTCTCTCACCGCCCTTCACCCATTTCCCGCCCGCTTTGCAGGTCGGCCAGACCGGCTCTCCACAACTCGCCCATGAGGTCGGGGTTGCCCTTGGGCGGGAGCTGCGTAGCGTGGGGATAGATATTGACTTTGCGCCCGTACTGGATGTGTACAGCAACCCTGACAATACCGTTATTGGCGACCGCGCGTTTGGCTCTGACCCGCAGCGGGTGGCGGAGTTTGGCCGTGCCCTTGCCGACGGACTGCGCGCGGCGGGCGTACTCCCGTGCGGCAAACATTTCCCTGGGCACGGGGCGACTGTCATCGATTCGCACGACGACCTGCCCTACGATGAGCGAGACAGCGTGACCCTGGAGGCAGTTGACCTCCTCCCCTTTCAAGCCGCTATTGCCCAGGAGATCGAACTCCTGATGACCGCCCACGTTGTCTATCCGGCCCTGGACCCGCAGCAGCCCGCCTCGCTCTCCCCCATCATCATGAACGACCTGCTGCGGCAGCGGTTAGGATTCCAGGGCGTCATTGTCTCGGACGATCTGGAGATGGGCGCTATTGTTCGGCACTCCCCGGTTGCAGCCGCCGCGGTTCAGGCGCTCAGCGCCGGGGCTGATCTCTTATTGGTCTGCCAAAGCCTGGAGCGCGCGCTCAGCGCTCGGGATGCGTGCCGGCGAGCGCTCCAACAAGGCCTTTTGGCTGATGAGCGGGTGACCGAAGCGCAGCGTCGTGTTGAGCGGCTGAAGCAGCGTATTGCCGACCGACCGTCCCTCCCGCTGCCGGCAATTGGAGCGCCGGAGCACGCTCGGCTGGTCGATACCATCGTTCGGCAAGCCCGTGCTTAAGCGGTGATGAAATCCAGATAGTTCTCTTGGTGAACGACCCGGAACGAACTGGCGGGATAGGCTTGGCGCCAACCGCGGGGCAGGCGGGCCGCGGCTCTGGGGGACCATTTTATTTCGGCTGCGTGCAAACGCCCGCCCCACTCTTCGATCAGGTCTATCTCCTGCTGGTCGTAGGTGCGCCAGAAATAGCTTTCGGCTAAGTGCCCCGTGTATAGATTGTATTTCAGCCGCTCGGCCAGAATGTAGTTCTCCCATAAAATGCCGGCGTCGTCTCGCAGTGACAGGACGTTGAAGTTGCTGATAAGCCCGTTCCTGATGCCATTATCGTAAAAATAGTACCGCCGACTCTTGGTGATTTCCTTCCGCAGATTCCGGCTGAAACCACGCCGGCCGTAGATGACGTAGGCTTTTTCCAGCAGGTCCAGATAGCGATCCACCGTATTTTTGTTCATGCCCAGTTGCGCTCCCAACTCCGTCACCGAAACCTCGCGACCAATCTGAAATGCGACCAACTGGAGCAAACGCAGCAATTTGTCAGTATGCCGGATGCCTTCGAGCTGGAGGATATCCTTGAACAGGTAGGAAGCGACAAGTTCCTTGATATAGAGTTCGCGGTCTTCGTTCGATTCCATGAGGACGACTTCCGGGTAGGAGCCATAGATCAGACGCATTTCGAGATTCGCCGCTGTCTCATGGGCGCTTTCCACTTCGCGCAGTTCCAGTTGTGCCAGGGGCAAGAGGAGCAGCGTGGTTTTCCGGCCCGTCAGGGGCTCGCCGGTCTGCTGGGCAAGATCGAAGGAAGACGAGCCCGTAGCGATAATGCGAAGCCCCTCAACGTGATCGGCTAACAGCTTCAAATTCAAGCCGATCTGTCGCACGTATTGGGCTTCATCCACGATCAGCGTCCGTCGCCCTCCGACAAACGCCTTCAGCTTGGCCAGAGATTGGCTTTCCAGGTATTCGCGCACGGCGATGTCTTCACCGGTCACCACAAGGGCATCCCGGTCGTGCTGTTGCACGTAACGCCGGATCAAGGTGGTCTTCCCCACTCGCCTTGGACCATACACGACCACAACCTTACCAGGCGCGACCACACGCTTGAGCCGGGCCAGTTGCGCTTGAGGTATGTAGAAATCAGCCATATTGACAACTGACTTTTCGTTAATTCAGTCAGTTGTCAAGTCTTTATTATTGACAATATAAGCTGGTGACCTTCCTGTCCTGAAAAATTTCTCCTGGCAGAATACGTCCGGACGAGCTCCGTCAGCGGCTGGTCCAGATGTGCTCGGCGCTTGCCGTCCATCACGCTGCCTGAACCGGCCGGTGTCTCAGCGTTTGCTTTTGACAAATTTCGGCAACGACTGCGCATAGGGGCCGCGGGCGATCCCATTTTCCGTGATGATCGCGCTGACCAGGCGATGGGGGGTGACATCAAAAGCCGGATGAGCAACCGCGACCTCGCTGGGGGCAATCTGCTGGCGCAGCACATGGGTGACTTCCCGGGCGGACCGCTCTTCAATCGGAATCTTCTTGCCCGAGGGGCAATCCAGATCAATCGACGTGGTTGGGGCGGCCACATAGAACGGCACCTTGTGTCGTCCGGCCAGCACGGCGGACGTATACGTTCCGATCTTATTGGCCACATCTCCATTAGCTGCGGTGCGGTCGGTGCCGACAATCACGCAATCAATCGCGCCCTTTTGCATGAAATGGCCGATCATATTGTCGGTAATCAGGGTCGCGGGAATCCCCTCGCGCACGAGTTCCCAGGCGGTTAAACGCGCGCCTTGTAAATACGGCCGGGTTTCCGGCACAAAGACGGAGATATTCTTGCCCTGCTCCCAGGCGGACCGGATCACCCCCAGGGCGGTTCCATACCCGGCCGTGGCCAACGCCCCGGCATTACAATGGGTTAAAACCGTCGCTCCCTGAGGAATCAATTTTGCGCCATGGCGTCCCATACGCCGATTGGCGACCAGATCTTCCCGGTAGATTTTCAGGGCTTCCTGCTCCAGGGCGGCAATCAGAGCGTCACGGCCTTTGGCCCGTATTTTCTCATACCGACGTTGCATGCGGTCAATGGCCCAAAAGAGGTTGACCGCGGTCGGTCGGGTGGCAGCAAAGACCTGGCAGATGCGTGCAAACACGTCGGGTTGCAGACTCCGTTTGAGCTGCCGCACGCCAAGGGCGATCCCCATGGCCGCGGCAACGCCAATCGCGGGGGCTCCGCGAATCACCATATCGGTAATGGCGCGCGCAACGCCGCGGTAATCCGTGTAGGTGCGATAGACTTCTCTGGTGGGTAAGGCGCGCTGATCAATCATCACCACCGCCCCCTCCTGCCAGTCTATGGTAAAAAACGCATCGGGCTGCATGCCTTCCTTTCGCCTTATATTCCTGTTCCGCTGTGTTACGATTCCGAACCTTCCTCGACGAGTTGGACCCCATCGTCAGGCGTCCAGATCGCCACAATCGTGTCGTCGTCCGCGCTTTTGAGCGTCACGCTTTCCAGCCCGGCTCCCGGCTCAAACAGCGCCAAGTCCTGGCTGTTCTTTTGCCAGGTCGTCGCCACCAGTTCGACGACGGTGGAGCGTTGGTCGAGTGTCAGATTAGCCCATTCTGGAGAGACGGAAACGGATACCGAGCGCCCGGCGTCGCTGGCTTCCATGCCGTAGTACACGTCCGACCAGAGGCTTTCGGAGATCTGGGTGTCGGTGCGGTAGACACAGGTCCAAAAGGCCGGACTGATATTGGCGGGCAGGTCCGACGGTGGCTGCGGCTCTTCCTGTGATATCGAATCTTCGGGTTGTTGCTCTGGTGGCTGCTCCTCGTCCGCCGAGCGAAAAACAATAAAAAGTCCGATCAGCACCAGGACAAAGGTGGTCGGTATTTTTCGCAGTCCGGCACCAATGGCACCCAGCAGGGTCTGAGCCGGAGTTTTCTTGGCTTCCTGCTTAGACGCAGTGGATCGAGGATTTCTGGCCATGCGTACAATATCACGGGCTGAACGCAGCAAATGCTGAAACGAGTTCGAGAGGCTCGGGAGACGGAGACGACGGGCGAGTCATGGGCCGGAGTGTAGCACAGGGCCGGCCTGTTGCAGAAGACCGGCTCTCGCCTTGACTCGCCACCGGGTCATGGCTATAGGTGGCCCACCGCGCCTTGTCCGCCCTGACCCGGCGGGCATCCCAGAAAGGAGCACAGCTATGGAACGCCTCCACCCCGGAGATCCTTTTCCCGCCATCAGCGGTCTGAGCGTCGGCGGAGGGACGGTCAATCTGCCGGCCGACATCTCGACCCCGTACGCTATCGTCCTGACCTATCGGGCTCACTGGTGACCGTTCTGCGATCAGCAGTTGGCTGATTATCAGGCTAATCTTGAGCAGGCCCAGGCAACCGGGATTTCGGTCTACGCCATCTCAACCGACCCGCTCGACAAAGCCCGGCAGACGGTCGATAAGTCGGGGCTGACGTTTCCCGTCATCTACGGTGTGGACGGCCCGGTCACGGCTGCGACCCTGACCTGCTGGTACGAGGAGAAGCGCAATATCATCCAACCGGCGGCGTTTATCATCGACCCCGCACGTCATATCCTGAATGTGACCTATACCTCGGGACCGATCGGGCGGCTGCAGATCAAAGACGCCCTGGGGCTGGTCGGCTTTTACGCCTCAAAGAAGATCTCAGCCACAACGGTCGATAGAGACAAAGGCTGGACGGCAAATGTGACCGGAGCCTGACACGGCCCCAGACCGCCTACGACAGTCCGTAACGGCGTCACAGGCGGCCTCCCGTATCCAGAGTCACGCAGATCCTGAAGCGGGGGTATTCTGCTAGAGCACATCACGCTGCGGTGCAGCGCGTCTCTCTCCCCCTTTAGGAGTGCGGGCTTCCAGCCCGCATGGCGGCCAGGATGGCCGCCCTCCCAGGGCGCTTGGGGCAGGCTCTTGTCCTTCCCGACGGGATCATACTGACACGGCTACAACGTATCGTGAAACGCGCTAGGCCCCGGACCGCCTGGGGTGAGTTCCCGCACGTTCACCGCGGATCGCTCACCCTTCCCCTCCCCACAAGCGCAGCGAGGCGATACGCGCGCCTTCGGCACACGCTCTTAGCTTGGCCCATACCACACTCTCGGACACCATCTCCCAGCCGGCATTCCATCACCGACGGGGCAACAGGCGATTCCTCTGCCGTAGTTGTTCTTCCACAATTGAAAGGTTAGGGTCTGGACGCATTGCTTAGTCCAGAGGATGATCGTGGCAGCCATGTAAGAGGGTGGAGAGTAAGGTGGGGATCCAAAGGAACCAAGAAATCGACACGTCTTACCTGTGGAGCGCAAATGCCAGATCATAATCCACTGAGTTTTGCCACGTCTCTGAGCGCAAAACTCGCCACTCGGTCACGCCACGTCTGCACCTTCCTGGGAGCCGGTGTTGGGAAGGCGTGTGGTCTACCGGATGTGAGCGAACTTCAACAACATATTCTTCAAGATCTCAAAGAAGACGACCGCGCTGCATTTGAAAGTCAACTATCAGACCGTAACCTTGAAGAGGCACTAAGCCGCCTCCGTCGCATTTCGACACTCATCTCCGGAGAAGAGACAGTAAACGGCCTGACGGCGGAACAAGCCGAGAAATTGGACACTGCGGTCTGTCACGCGATTATCAAAGCACTAAGCGTCAAGGATGTAGACCTAACTGCCGTACTTTATTTAGCCGCATGGGTTGCACGCGCAGACTATCACCACCCTGTCGAGCTGTTTACAGTGAACTATGACCTTTTATTAGAGACCGCTCTGGAACGCATGCGCGTACCCTACTTCGATGGTTTCGTCGGAACTTTGAAGGCCGGGTTTCATACGGAGATCGTGGAAGAATTGCCAGGATCGGACGTGGAATCAATACCTGCGTTTTTCGTCAGGCTTTGGAAGCTGCACGGCTCCGTGAATTGGGCATACAAGGATGACAAGCAAATCGTGCGGATGGGTCAACCGGTTCAGGAAGGCATTGCGGCAGCCATTTACCCATCGGATGCAAAATACGAGGAATCTCGACGCGTCCCGTTTGTCGTGCTTCAGGACCGATTGAGACGGGCACTTCATCAGCCCGAAACGCTTATGCTGATCACTGGATATTCGTTCGGTGACGATCATCTCAATGAACACATTTTCGACGCCGCGACGCGCCGCCAGCGTTCTGAGTTCATCGCCTTCTGCTTTTCCGACATCCCAAAGGTATTGGCCGAGCGTGCGGCGATCACACCCAATCTCCAAGTAGTCTCCGGCCATGAAGCGATTCTTGGAGGAATCCGTGCGGCTTGGGAAGCCCCGGAAGATACGCCGGTGGGCATTTGGGACGGGGGGCAGTTCGCATTACGCGACTTCTGCAATCTTACCAAATATCTAGCCCGGAGCACGGCACGAGAACACGAGAGCGACAGAGCTCTCCAGGATCTGCTTAAAGAGGTATTGGGGAAGCCTCAGAGGGATGGGGGCGAAGAGGATAATGACTGAGCGCGATCCGACGTGTATCGGGAAGGTACGCCATGTCCTTGGGGCTACTGTTACGGTCGCGCTTGATCCCGACCTCGCGGGGACCGCACCAATATATCGCGGTCGTCTGCAACCTGTGGGCCAGATCGGCTCACTCGTTCGTATTCCTCAGGGTCTTGTTGATCTCGTCGCGACAGTCAACCTTGTTGGCATCGCAGAACTTTCAGGCCCAATTCAACCAGCGGAGTCGGTGCAACACGATGAGCGCTGGCTACAAGTGCAGTTGCTCGGTGAGATTGACCGTGGAACGGGGCGTTTCCAGCGCGGCGTGGGTTCATATCCTGGGCTCGACGATCCCGTACACTTTGCAACGGCAGACCAGCTTCAGTCAGTATTTCCACCCCCCGACGACAAAAATCTGCGCCTCGGTCGTCTGGCAGCGGCCGAGGAAGTTCCGGTTTGTGTAGATACTTCGCGCTTTGTCGTCCGTCATGCGGCTATCGTTGGGTCCACTGGCTCTGGAAAAACCAGTGCCGTCGCCTCCCTATTGCAGAGCTTTGTAACGGGAGGATGGCGAGCAGCGAACGTTGTTGTTATCGACCCACACGGAGAGTACGCACAAGCTCTGGGAGGAAACGCTTCAGTCAAAAGTGTTCTAGCCTCAGGTAATGAGCAGTTGCATGTCCCGTTTTGGGCGCTCCCAGCGGCTGACATCTTGCGTATCTTTTCTGGACCTTCAGGCGGGTCGGCGACGTTCGTGAACCGCTATACCGAACTTGTGACAGAGGCTCGTCGCCAGTTTGTTCAGGAGGCCGATTGGCTGACACTTCATCCAACATCTGTTACAGCCGATACGCCGGTTCCATTCGATATTCGCTCGGTTTGGTATCGGCTTGATGCCGAAAACAATGAAACACGCACAACGGCGGGCGACCCGAACACAGCTTGTCGGACCGACGATGGTGACGCGGCCACGTTGCGTCCGGCGACGTTTCGACCCTATGGCCCTGGTGGCCAGCCCCCGCACAAAGGGCCGTTTCACGGGACCTATGGGACCATGCCAGACCTGCTCCGTCTTGGCCTCATCGATCCGCAGCTACACTTTTTTCAGAAACCAGCGGGTGACCCAGGAGGTAATGATCCACTGGTCGAAGTGATGCAGGATTGGCTTGGCGGTGTACACCCCGTGTCAGTGCTTGATTTTAGTGGAGTTCCAACTGCTGCCGCCGACCTTGCCATTGGTGTCGTGCTGAATCTGATTTTCGAAGTCTCGCTCCGTTGCAACTCCGAAGGTCCGGGTATTGGGCGCCCCAGTCCGGTTCTCATTATATTGGAAGAAGCGCACCGATATCTTGGAGATAACGCTAGCAGGTTGACTCGTGATTCGGCGAATAGAATTGCAAGAGAGGGCCGGAAGTATGGTGTCGGGCTCCTGCTTGTCACTCAGCGTCCAACGGAGCTACCGGATACCGCCTTAGCGCAGTGTGGTACTCTTGTGGCTCTGCGCCTTTCGAACTCCGAGGATCAACATACAATTCGGGCAGCGCTACCGGATGCCATTGCAGGTTTAGCCGCTGTTCTGCCTTCACTTCGTACAGGTGAGGGAGTCGTGAGCGGTGAAGCCATGATCTTGCCCGCTCGGGTCCTCTTTGATAGGCCGAACCCAGAGCCCCGCGCCAACGATCCCTCTTTGAAGCCCTGGCGGCAAGGTCCCTATGTACCGAACGTCGGTCCTGCTCTGACAGCATGGCGTGGAACATATGAGGCTGCAGATGATTGAATGGATTCCCGTTACCGGTTCTAGTCGAATCGTTGCCGAGGCATATGATCTGGAAACCGAGACAATCTATGTACGATTCCCCAACGGTGTTGAGTGGCAGTACTCTGCTTGTCCACCTCAAGTCTGGGAAGAGTTTACTGCACCAGGGCAATCGCGGGGCAAATACATCAACAACGTCCTCAATCATAAACCACATGGACGGTATGCTGGCTAGACAGAAGAGTTGCCGCTTCCTGTCATAACTGGAAGACCGGAGAGCGCGTCGCGAAGAACCCGCGTCGCCCGGCAATCATCCTCATTGTAATCGAGGATACGCTGTCGTATTGCTGGGTCACCGGTTTCGATCCACCTGTGGAACCATTCGATCGAGGCGGCGCCCGAAGGATGAACATCTCGCCACGCGAAACCAAGATATCCCGCAAGGGTCTTGATCGAAAAATCTGGCGTCGGCCATTCCGTAGCCTTTAGTACCACATCGAAATACAGATCGACGGCGTGCGCCGGGTCGAACATCGCTTCGAGTTCTTCCACACTGCAAACGTCTGGATATTTCTCACGGAGCTTCCTGTAGATGGTCCGTTCGTATTTGGAATAATAGTATATGGTGCAGGGTTGACTGTTCTGTATATAGCGCCACGCATCGGCGAACGCCTCTCGCTCGGCCTCTGCGGTCGGTTCCTCAGCGAAAAAGAAGACGAAACGTTCCGTCTCATTACTGCCTCCATGCCGCTCGACGAAGCCGTGCAGGTAGCAAACATCGCGGAAGGGATCCACCTCGATATCAAAGAATAACTCCAGGTTCGCAGTAGGCAACGCTACTGGCTCCCGAAAATACGGCCTTGCGTCCTTACCTATGGCGATAAGTCTGGCACGGGCGTGTAGTTTCTCAAGCATCGGGGAACCTATGCCAGGAAAAATCGTCTTCGATCCCGCCAGAAACTGCGCCGGATCAGATGCAGCAAAATCCCGGACAGTCGCCACACTGCCGATCATAGCGTCCCGTCTGGCCCGTCCAAGCTCCGGGATCAACGTGAGATCGTCCGCTGCCGTTAGTTGCGAAAGGCAGGCGGTGTACCAATGGCAGAGCTTGCAGACACTGCTGAAAGCCGCACGCGTCTCTGACCTCCTTGTCACGACAGCCTGCGCTTCGGCGAGGTATTCCTGGTAGTCCTGCCACAGGGTGCGTGGATTACGCCTCCCGTACAGTTCGGCGAGGTCGTAGACTACTTCCTGGCCGTTAATATCCCATATGAAGCCGGTGCGTCGGACGGACATGCCCTTGCGTTCAAGAATGTCCATGTACAGCGCTAGCTGTACAGCATAGTGCTTCTTGGGCTTTGATAGGTCCCCTGATCCTTCCATTCCAGCGCCTGATTTGATGTCGCCTGCGCTATAGCCGTCGCCCTCCTTGCGTAGCAAGTCTGGCTCGCCGAGGAGTCCATCAGCTTGGATACGTCCGCTGTAGATCAGCGGTTCCCCGCGATGCATGGCTTCAAGCGTCTGGCGTTCTTTTTCGTCACCGCTATAGGAAGAGAGATCGAGGAAGGGGATGCGCAGGCCTTCCATAATCTGGTGTTCGTAAAGGACGCCGCGCTTCCAGAGTAGCTCGACAAAGGGATCAGCGGGGTCTCGCTTGCCCGGATCGCCGAAGAGATCCATCGCCACACGGTGCGGACAGGCTATGAGGTCATAGAGCATCGCGGCAGTGACGGGCGATGACATAGCGTCTGATCCTGATCCAACTGGAAATGCTACCGCAAGAGCGGGTCGGTCTCAAGATTATAGAGCATTAGGGCGGGACAGTGCCACCAGAAACCTGGGTGCCTGGGTGACAATCATGCTGATGGCCATATCGAAGGCGTATGGCTCCTTGCATACAAGCGAGACTGCCTTGTGCCGGGTGAGCATAGACTAGCCCCACAAGCGCTGCGAGGCGAGGCGCGCGCCTTCCGCGCACGCCCGCAGCTTGGCCCACACCACGCTCTCGGACACCATCTCCCAGCCGGCAAACGTGCCGAAGCCGCAGTCCGAACCGGCAATGATTCGACTCCGGTCACCGATAGCCTCAACCACCTGACAGAGGCGGTCAGCGACGATTTCCGGATGCTCGATATAGTTGCTTGTGGAATCGATCACACCGGGGATAAGCAGCATCGAGTCGGGCAAGGGATGCTGCCGGAAGGCTTTATATTCGTGCTGGTGGCGGGGATTGGCCAGCTCGATGGACAGGGCTCCAACCTTGGCCTGATAGAGAATAGGCAGGATATCGGCCAGCGGCACATCGTAATTGTGGGGCCCGTCATAATTCCCCCAGCAGATATGCAGCCGGATACGCTCGGCCGGGATATTCTCGGTCGCACGATTGACGGCTTCGATATGAACCTCGATGGTCTTCTGAAACTCGGCGAGTGTCTGCTCCTGAAAGAGAAAGGTCCGCTCCATAGCCAGGTCTGGAGCGTCGAGTTGCAGCAGTAAACCCTGAGCGTGGATGTATTCGTATTCCTTCTTCATCTGCTCGGCCACGGCCAGCACATAGGCCGCGTGCGAGTCGTAATGGGCGTTCAGCATGGTAGTGGCAATGATGCCGGGCGAAGCCGCAGTCATGAAGCGTTCGGTGAACGCCGCCTGCTCCGTACAGCGCAGAAACAACGCGCATTCCTGCTCCACGGCGGACAGATCGTCGTAGGCAAGCTCGGCAACGGCCTGCGGGGCGTTGAAGACCTTGGCCCGCATCATATTGCGCCGCTGCATCATGGCCATGAAATCCGGGAATTCGGCCATGTCTTGCGGGGTGGGGCGTTTGCTCTCCCCGCCAAAGCCGCGCATGCGCTGCGGCACATAGGTCTGAAAACCGATGCGCGGCTGTTCGCCGTCATTGATGATGTCCACACCCGCTTTGAGCTGTTCGTCGATGACGTGGTGGACGGCTCTTTCGGATTGACGGGCCAAGGCCGCGGCATCGATGGCCTTGCCCTGCTCCTGGTCGATTAGCAGATCGGTCAGCTCAGGATTGCGCGGCAGGCTGCCGACGTGGGTGGTGAGAATCCGTTCGTCGCTCTTTTGCATGAGCAGGCTCCGTGTGGTTAGCGCTGATGGTACTCTTAGCGTTGGTGATACAGGGGATGACCGCGGACGGCGGTGCGGACCTTATTCATATGATCCCCCTCCAGATTGGCAATAAAGAGGTCCTGCATGTCGGGGCCGCCAAACGCGCAGTTGGTTGGAAAGGCCAGTGCGGTGCCGTCCGGGTCGTGGACGAAGGTCTCCCAGTTGCCGTTCGGGTCGACCTTGATGACCCGGTTTCGGGGCTCCAGCTTGCCGTTCTCGGGGACGCCGGGCAGCGTGATGTACAGGTTGCGGTCCACATCAAAGGCCATCCCGTCCGGCAGGGCCGGAAAATCTTTGGCATAAATTTCAGGCGGACCAAAGCTGCCGTCTTTGTTGATCTGAATACGGACGCAGTCGTTGCGCGAACTCTCCAGAACGTAGACCGCATCCTCATTGGGATCGATAGCCGTCCCATTGGCAAAATAAATTCCGGTGGCGACGACCTCGCCCCGGCCGTCAGGACGGATGCGCACAACCGCGCCGTTGGGCTGAGGATTCACAAATTCCTTAAACACCTCACGGCCTGGCTGTGAGCTGGAGTTCGAGACGTACAGATTGCCCTCGGCGTCATAGCTGGCGAAGTTCGGGATCGAAATCGGAAAGTCTCCGGCGTGGTCAGCGACCAGGGAAACCTTCCCGTCTTGTGACAGCCGCATTACGGCTTTATGTCTGAGATCGCAGTAGACAAAGTTACCCTCCCGGTCCAGCGTGACGCCGTTGGGGATGGCCCGGTCCGGCAACTGGGCGACCTCGTGCACGACCCCGTCCGGACTGACTTTATAGACAATGCCATTACGCCCGCCCCCCCAGGCGTTGCCTTCTTTATCAATGACCACGCCTTCAGCTCTGAGTACGCCAGCGCCAAAAATTTCCACCTGCTCAACGGGAATCATTGCCATACCTTCTCCCTGTTTTTGCCTTGCCCCGGAGACCGACCGGTGTAGCCGGGTCTGTCCGGTACACGCTAACGGTCTTCCGCGTACAGCACCCCCTTCGCTTGGAGTGCGGCGATGGTTTCGTTGCTATAGCTCAGCTGCTCTTGCAGCACCTCGGCGCTGTGCTGGCCTAAAAGCGGGGCTTGAATGTCCGGGAGCTGGGGGAACTCGGAGTACTTCAGCGGGAAACCAGGGATGGTGACTTCCCCCAGGATGGGGTCGGGCACCGTCCGGACCATTTCCCGCGCCTTGAAATACGGGTGCTTCAATATATCGGTGATGGACATGACGGGAGCGGAAGGAACCCGATGCTCTTCAAAGATTTGGAGGACGGCTTCATCACTCGGCTGCGCCTGCATCCAGGCTTCGATAATCGGAATGAGTTCGCCCTGGTTCTCCCCCCGCGCGGCATTGGTCGCAAAGCGGGCATCGTCAATCAGCTCCGGCCGGCCCATAGCCTTACACATATTGGCCCACTGACGGTCCAGGACGAGGACGACGATCCAGCCTTCGGGCCCTTTGAACACTCCACACGGGCACACCAGGGGATGGTGGGACCTCATTCGGAGCGGCACAAACTCGCCCTTGCTCAGGGTGTGGCCCTGCACGTTGACCTCGTGCATATGGAACATGGCGTCAATCATGGACAGGTCGATATACTGGCCGACACGGGTACGTTCCCGGTGGTATAAGGCATAGCCAAGGGCCGCAAAGGCGTGGACGCCACTGCTGACATCGGCAATCCCGAGCCCGACGAACTGCGGCGGCCCATCCGGACTGCCGGTCATATGCATGATGCCGGAGAAAGCCTGCGCAATAAAATCGTAGCCCACCTTGTGAGACAGCGGACTTTTTCGCCCAAAGGCGGAAATCGAGACCATGATAATCTTGGGATTGATGGTCTTGAGCGACGTATAGTCAAGATTCCGTTTTTCCATTACGCCTGGCCCGAAATTCTCAACCACCACATCCACGGTCGGAATCAAGGCCCGCAGGATTTCAAGGGATTCAGGCTTGTCGAAATCGAGACAGAGGCTTTTCTTACCACGATTCTGCTGGACAAAATACGCGCTGCGCTCATCCTGAATAAACGGCAGCAAACGCGAAGGATCACCCATGGGCGCCTGTTCGACCTTAATGATATGAGCGCCCATCTCTGCCATGAGACGGGTCACGGTCGGTCCGGCCAGGTACTGGGTAAAATCCAGGACGGTTACGCCGGAAAGCATATACTGCTGGTCAGTGGTCTGTTGCATACTGCACCTCCGCTTCATCCGTGCCGATACGACGGGTGGTGTAACACGGGTCCTCTGAAAAAGCGAGTCTTTTTCAGGCAGGCATTATGGAGGAGCAGTGCTGTTCGAGAGGTCTGACAGGCGTGAGAAGCGGTCGTATACTTTACGACGCAGGTTCTTCAGAAGAGGGAACCGGGGCCGGGTATTTCCAGGTCAACGACAGCAGCGTATCACCACCGGGGAGCGGGGTGGATTCCGACTCGGGCGCAACATCGGCGGGCACTTCCGGGTGGCGGTTGCGCGCCTCGGCAATCGCCATCTGAACCAGGTCTTGCTGTGCTGACGGCGCCTCACCATTCAACGAGTCTTTGAGCTCGGAAGCCCGGAGTTTGACGGTGACGGTCACCTGCATTGCCGCAGAGCTGCGGGGTGGCGGTGCGGGCGGCTCGCCGGCCTCAACGTCCACCTCAAGTTCGGTTGGCGCTTCGACCTCTTCCGGCTCAACTGCAACCGCCTGTATCTCTGGCTCTGGAGCGGAAGGCGTTGCACTTGGTTCAGCAGCAGGTGTTGACTCAGCAGCAGGTGTTGACGGGGCTTCTCCCTGGGGTACCTGGGTCTGATCCGTTTCCTGTCGCACCCCTCTGTCGCGTTCCTGATCGTCTCGTCTCCTCCGACCCCGACCCGGCGCACCACGCCGCCGCCCGCCCCGTTCGTTGGCGTCGGTATCGCGCGCTTCTTCCCGTCGGCGCTGTACCCGTTGACGACCGGGAACGAGCCCGAAGGCCAGATATTGGCAGGTCTCCGTCGCAATATACTCAAAGGCGTCGTTTGCAAAATCCAGCGCTTTTTCTTCGGTGTAGGCATCGACATCGCAGTCGACGAACACCATGCAGTAGAAGCTTTTTCCTGCTGACGCAGCGCTAGGGCCTGCACTCAGTTCGTGCTCATGGTAACGGACACGCTGATGAGAGAGGGATTCGAAGAGGGATGAGACAGTTGCTTGGATCTCTTCGGTCGACGATCCACACGCTTCAAAAACAGCTAAGGCATGGAAATTGGGCATGTCTCACAGGACTGTATAGAGCACGGCACATATCCGCAAGGGCCGTCAACACGGAAAAAGGGCGGTGACAGACTTGATATTCTCTTGTGGACACTAGACCTTTGGGACGTTTGGGCGTAGGCTGGAAGCAGTTTTTCGGTCGGGCTGACACAGCCTGTCTCGGCTCTGTCCCTATAATACGGTAGGACAGAGCGGACCGAGCCTCGGGCCGGTAGCGGCGATCGGTTCCTGGCTGAGCGGATTCTGGACCCGCGGTGGGTGCGCCGAGAAAGGAGGTGGTCTAGTGCAGTTATCAACGACGGTGATCAGTGAGGTGGTGGCCTCTTAGGCCGACCTATCCCAAATCGGGTGGTCGCTTGGGAGGACCAGGCACCACCGTGACCCCGGCAGCCCGTGTTCATCACCCACGGGACGTCCTTACGGACGTAGCACTGTCGGGGTTTTTTCTGAGACCCGGCAATAAAACGAATCGTAAAATAGGAATTCAACTTTCCGCTGGCATGAATTCCAGGTGGAGTGTTAGCGCTTCTTGGCTTGGCCCTCAATCAGCAACCATTGGGCCTGACCGATTCCGCGCAGGCTGCGGTATTCAGCCTCGGACCAGCCCTGAGCCCCTCTTTTCCGGGCAACGTCAAGCGCCCGCGTCAGCACCGATTCGCACAACTCCAGTAAGGGCAGGAGTTCCTGGTCTACCTCGTCTAAAGGAGTCTCAAGGCATATGGCCTGGAAATGGGGCAGCAGGGGAGCCAGCGATGCCTGAGTGCGGCTTCCGTTTCCTTGACGCGGAGTTGTAGCCTCACTTGCAGCAGAAAAAAACGCAAAGCCGAGTTGACCGGAGTTGTGTGAGAGGTCCGTTTTGTCTGTCACAGTCTGGGCCTACCTTCAGTAGCTCCTCTCCCACAGACATCCAGCACAAAGGCATCGAACAAGAGACGTGGGGAGGTCGGACTCGATTTGAGGGCCAGGTCTAATTGCGAGGCATGTCGCAAGATGCGGCGCAGGTCTGCACTTGAGAAGACACGACCCTGCTCCACGGCAGCGCGCAGCCGCTGGCCGCGCAGCCCGACCGCCCGTTCAATCTGACTGCTCGGAGTATTCGCGTCGGACAAATCCTTGACCTGCCATAGCCGCCGGAAATGGCCAACCAGTGCGTGCAAGGCTGGGAGCGCCCGCTTCTCATCGTTCAATACGTCCTGTACCAGGCGGACGGCCCGTTTGCTGTGACGTCGCCCCAAAGCGTCGGCCAGCTCAAAGGCCGAGTGCTGATGCAGATCTCCCGTACATTGCCTGACCACTTCCTGATCTATTTCGGTTGCCGGGAAAACAAAGGCGACCAGCTTGTCGATCTCGGTGGACAGGGCGAGCAAATCCGTTCCCATATGATCGGCCAAATACGAGGCCGCCTCAGCGTTGAGCCGGACCCCCCGTTCCCGAGCAAAACGCTGCGCCCAGCCGGGGATTTGGTTGATAAAAGGCGAACGGAATTCGCCCACAAAACCACGCTTGGCACACACAGAAAAGAATTTCTGGCTGAGATTAGCCCTGCCCTGCACGCAGACGACCAGAGGTTGGCTTTCATCCCGGAGTTCGGCCTCGGTCGCCAGACGCTCCCGGTCTGCGGCAGACAGTTGGCCTGCATTTTTGAGCACGACTAATTGACGTTCGGCAAAGAGCGAGGCGCTGCCCCAGGCCTCGAGCACCTGCTCAAGCGGGTCTTCTCCCGCATAAAACGTCTGCACCGCCGGATTTTCACCCAGACGCGCCTGTACCAGGGCGACTGCGCGATTAATGAAATATGCCTCCTCACCATGAAAGAGATAGAGCCGGGAGAGGGGCTCTTTGGTCAGGAGCGCAAAAATTTCGTCGGGTTGGCGAAACGTCTTTCTCGTCTGCATCGAGGGGGCGCGCTACGATCTGATGCTGACCTCCAGTTGACGCGAAACGGATTCGGTCGAAACGATGTGCCGCTGGAGTTCCATTTCTTTCTCATCGAAGCCAAAGGCCAGTCCCAGGAGCTGCGGGAGGTGGATAATCGGCATCCCAATCTGGGTCCCCGCCTGTTTCTCTGCTGTCGGCTGGTTGGCGTCAAGATTCAGATGACACAGCGGACAGGGCGTCACCATGCAGTCGGCCCCCTTCGTCTTGGCGTCACCGGTATGGTCGCTCACCATGCGCATGGAATTTTCTTCGTTGACCGTCAGAATCGGAAATCCGCAGCATTTGGACTTCCCGCTCGAATCTACGGACTCGGCACCAAGAACGTCGAGCAGGTCCTCTAAATAGGTTTTCCGTCCCGACAAGCCCTTGGGCGCAATGATGGAGGTTGGACGGCGGATGTAACAGCCATAGAACGGCGCGACCTTGAGCCCTGTCAGTTTCCGCTTGATATACGGTTTCAGATTCTCCACCCCATAGTCTTCCATTAGCACCCATAAGAGGTGCTTGACCTCCACCGTGCCTTTGTATTCCAACCCTTCCTCGGCCAGGTATTCGGCATTGATCTTCTGGCGATACTCGGGCTCGTTTTTGAAGCGGTGGTTGGCTTGGGTAAAAACTCCCTGACAGGTACTGCAAATCGTCATCAGGGAGGACAGTCCCATGGCTTCCACCTTGGCCAGGGTCCGCGCGTTGATGGGATCGGACAGGTCACGGCTCAACACCCCGGCACCGGTACAGCCGACATCGGTCACTTCTTCGATTTCGATCCCGAGTGTTTCCGTCACTTTGACCGAAGCGGGATAGAGTTCAGGACAGGCCCCACGCGACACACAGCCTGGATAAAATGCGTACTTCATACTTCGCTCCTCTGGGCTTTGTCTATGATGCGTCGAATCGCCTCGGCGCCCGGCCGCTTGTGATGGAAATACGGCAGCGGGGCCTTGCCCTTGGGGATGGCCCGGATCACCGTGGGCAGGAGTTTCGCCAAGCCGGCAATATTGGTCAGGCCCTCACTCTCGATCGCCAGCCGGCCTTCATCCAGCCAGCCGCTACGCTTGACCGAATTCAGGAAGCTATCGTAATGCCGCTGTACCTTGGGATTCCTGGTGCCGGAGCGAATGCCCTGTCGAATCGCCTCGTCACGCACCTCGAACAGTCGGTCGGTCGGTTCCAGGCCCAGAGGGCAATGCCCATTGGCCTCAAAACAGTGCGTGCAGTCCCAGACACCACCAGGCTCGCTGACCAGCGTTAAGCGCTCATCGTGCTGCCCGTCGCGCGGGTCGAAAACGGCTCGATACGCCTTGGTCAGGGCGGCCGGACCGACAAAGTCCTTGTCGATTTTAATCACCGCGCAGCCCTCGTCACACAGGCCGCACATGACACAGCTCATCGCCTTGCGAACTTCGGCCAGTTGCTCCTCGGCGACCACGTATTCGCCCTCGGGTTCTGGCTCGCGGGGCGTAATCCAGGGTTGGACCGCCTTGATTTTCTTCCAGAGGAAGTCCTCGAGGTCATACACCAGGTCTTTCAGTACCGGGATATTGCGAATAGGTTCGACGGTCACCACGCCATTCTTGACCGTTTTGGCGATTTTCAGGCTACAGCCGAGCCGGCCCTTTTTGTTTATACGGAGCGCGCAGTCACCACACGATCCCCGCTCACACGAGGCCCGAAACGCCAGGCTGGGGTCCTGCTCGTCCCGAATCTGTCTGAGCCCGTCCATCACGGTCGCCGAATCCGGCAGGTCTACCTGGTAGGTCGCAAAATCCGGTTTGCTGCCGTTTTCAGGGTCGAAACGGTAGACCTTAAATGTTGTTTCCATAGGTCCCCTCCATTCTCTGCCTTCAGATTCTCTATCTTCAGTAAGAGACTCCCGTCACGCAGACTGTCCGGCATTGACCACCGGACTGGTGGCCAGGCTTGGTCCATCGGGTCCACACGTCACCAACGAATGATGCTGCCACTCTGCATCGTTCGTTGCCGGGAAGTCACTCCGGTGGTGGACGCCACGGCTTTCCTGTCGTTCCTGGGCCGCGGTCACAATGGCTCCGGCAACGTCGAGCAGCGCTCCCAGCTCATAAAAAGTGAGCAATTCATGGTTATACATTTTTCCGTGATGTCGGAGTCCAACCTGAGTGTAGCGAGTCTGTAAGTCGGCGACACAGCGGGCGGCCTCTTGTAACCTGGCTTCGTCCCGTACCAGCCCAACGTGCTCGGCCATTGTGTTCGCCAGCGCACGCTGAATCGTGACCACCGTATCCTCAGACGCAGGCCGGGAAAAAATTGCCTCCAGGGTTCGTCGAGTGTCCTGCAGGGCAGCGTCGGCAATCGCCTGGGGAGAGGTGTCCAACGCATGGGCGGCCGCAGCGCTACCGGCCCGCCGACCAAAGACAACGCTGGCGGTCAGCGCATTCCCAGCCAAGGCATTGGCCCCGTGCACCCCAGGGGAGGCACACTCTCCGGCAGCAAACAGACCAGAGACAGCCGTTGCCCCGTTCGTATCGGTCTGGATGCCACCCAGGACCCGATGCATGCGCGGCATAACAGGCAGCGGTGCGCTGTCCAGACTGATGCCAGCTATATCATTGGCCGCTCGCTCCAAATAGAGGAATCGGGCGCCAATACGCTCTTTGCCAATCGAGCGGAAATCGAGTGTCGCGCCGTCCTCGGCGGAAGCGAGCGAGCGACACAGCGCGTCCCGAAGCGGCGGATCGTCTGCCTGAAGGATGGGCTGTCCGTCCGGGTTGCACAGCACAGCACCCTCGCCCAAGGCGCCTTCAGAGGCAAAGGCCGCCCGTTCGCAAAAGCCCAGGGGATGGTATTGCACCATTTCCATATCCCGGAGGCCCAGCCCGGCCCTATAGGCCAGGCTCATACCGTCACCGCAGCACGATTGCGAGGCCGTGCTCGGGGTATAGACACGCCCGGCGCCACCCGTGGCCAGTACCACAGCGGACGCACCGAACGCATCGAGCTTACCTGTGCCAAGTTCCAGGGCGAGCACCCCGCGACAGATGCCGTCCTCAACAACGAGGGAGGTCGCGAGCCACTCTTCATGACTGGGAATCTCTTCCCGTATACATTGCTCATAGAGCGTGTTGAGCACTGCATGACCGGTCATATCGGCAGAAAATGCCGTGCGCGGGCTGGTATGCCCGCCGAGGGCCCACCGGTCGAGTTTGCCCTCAGTATTCCGGTTAAACGGCACCCCGATATGGTCGAGCTGAATAATGTCGTCTGACGCTGTGCGGCACATCTCCTCAACAGCCGCGTGATCGCACAGGCCCGCTCCGGCCCGTACCGTATCCTGGGCGTGCTGCTGCCACGAATCGTCTTTTCCAAAGGCTGCGTTCAGCCCGTCTGACGAGGTCGCGGAATGGCTGCGTAGCGGGTGGGTCTTGCTGAGCAGGGCAACCTGTACGCCAGCCTGCTTGGCCGCAAGGGCGGCCCGGAGTCCGGCAACCCCGCCACCGACAATAAGAACATCGTATTTGAGCATAGACACTCTCTAGCGCAGGCCACTATAACCGAAATGGCACGAGAAGAGCAAATCCAACCAGGCGCCCTGCTGGCGGCGGTTCTTTCCACTCTCCAGGCTGTCGTCTAGGCATCTTTTCCCAGCCTGGTCCCGGCACATTCGATCAGTCTCTTTTCCGTGACAATGTAGTCCACACGCTCGTCATGCTCATCAATAGGGATATGCGAGACGATTTGGTAGTCATAGGCAAGACCAACCCGTAGCGCGCCGGCCAGTAAGTCTCTCAACACTCGGTCATAATAGCCTCGGCCCCGTCCAAGTCGGTGTCCGGCCCGATCAAAACCGACGCCGGGGATCAGCACCAGATCAGTTTGGGCGACACTCGTGAGCAGGTTTTCTCCGGGTGGGACCAGGATATCAAAAACCCCTGGAATCAAAGGCTCGTTATCGTGACGCCTGACAAACTCAACCTCCTGTTTATCTGCCGTCACTCTCGGATAGTAGACGTCTATTCCTCGTCGGCAGGCTGCCTGCCACAGCCCTTCGGTTTCCACCTCATTTTCATCGGGACTGTACAGCAGAATCTGCCGGGCCTGGTGAAACACCGCCTGCGCACACAAACGAGTCGCAATCTGCTGACTGTTTTTCCTGACGTCCTGGGCTGAGAGGGCCCGCCGCCGCTGACGGAGCAGCGTGCGAAGCCGTCGTTTTTCGGCCAGCATGATAATTTACACCGCTCAAGCGCCGCTCGGGCTCACGGCCAGCGCAACGCTGGCTCTGTGTTATCAGGGGTTTAAGGGCCTTTTATGGTCCTCGAATTTTGGAAATTTGCAGCCAACATAAACGCCACCCGACCCAATCAACTCAACAGACTCAATAGACCCAACAGACCCAACAGACTCAACCGACCCACCCGACTCCCCTACTACCCCCGTTGGGGCAAGGTAAAAGTCGCCTCACCAGTCAGAATCTTCTCCCCTTTTTGATTCTGCTGCCAGATCTCACAATCGACCCGCGGCTCGTCATTGGCATGATATGTCCGCTTCACCACTCCACCACAGGTCAAGCGATCACCCGGAAAAACATTGGCGGCAAAACGGAGCCTGGTTTTGCGCAGGTCCCAAGGATGATGCAGCCAATCAGTCAGAAAACGGTACAGAAAGGTTTCGTTGAGGGGACCTTGCTGTACAACGTCGGGCAGCCCCCGTTCCTGGGCGTAGACACGGTCAAGATGCAGCGGATTGGTGTCGCGCAGAATAATGGCGACGGGGATATAGGACAGACGGTCCATCGGACCATAGGTCGCCTGGGGGAGCGGCATGCCCTCATACGCCTCGTCAAAAAATATTTTTGGTCGGGTATCCATTGACTATTTGAACAGGATGTACGACTGCGCTCCCTGAAAGGCCACCACCTCGGAGTCGTCCGTTGCCGTAAAACGGACCTGGATCACGTCAAACGTGTTTTTCCCTTTCTTCTCGTACACGTCCGCAACTTCGGACCGAACGGTCAGCGTTTCACCCACATAGAGGGGCCGCAGATATTCCAGTTCCTGCTCGCCAAACATGGCGGTTCCGGTCCGATAGTTGAACAGAAAATCTCTCTCCCAATCGAAAGCCCGCAGTAGTGCCTGCACCGCAACAAAGGGGGCAAACGAGGGTGGAACGACCCGGCGCTCGTAGCCGGCCGCCTGGGCTGCCTCGTCACTCAGAAAGGCGGCCTGCTCTTCACCCGCAACCGGCAGATAGTCCTGGATATCATCCTCACGAATGGTGTAGCGAACGGGCTCAAGGACCTTGCCAATCAGCGGTGTCCGGTCAGCAGCCATAGCGATAGCCTTCTTTGCGGGAGTGGCTGGATATTGTACGTGCCAGGCAAGGCTTGTAAATGGGCCGGCGTGTGATAGCACCGCCCGCGTTACGCTTCGGAGAAGTCCAGCTTGTTCCATCGGCGCCTTTTCTTAATCTGACCATTTCAGATTGACTTAGTCTTCTCCCTAAGCTAGATTTTCCTTCATGCTTACTGTCACCATACACCAGGCAAAAACCCATTTGTCAAAACTCATTCAGAAAGCCTTGGCTGGAGAAGAGATTATCATTGCAAAAGGCAAGCAGCCACTTGTCAGGCTTGTCGTGCTGCCAGAGGCGTGCCCGCAGAGGCGCATAGGGGGCGCAAAAGGGATGGTCACGTTTATAGCCGATGACTTTGATGCCCCGCTCAAAGATTTTCAAGAGTATATGGGATGAAACTCTTACTGGATACGCACGCCTTACTGTGGCTCACCCAAGGCGACGAGAGATTCAGTGTCCAAGCGGAAGCCGCAGTTCTGGATACCCACAACACTCTGTACCTGAGTGCTGCAAGCTATTGGGAAATCTGCATCAAGTACGCACTTGGAAAACTTGGCTTGCAGTCGAATTGGCCAAGCCTGCTTGACCAAGAACTCGCCGTGAATCAAATCAGATGGCTTCCAATCGAAAAAGAACACTGCCAGGCGCTGACAGCATTACCTCTCGTTCATGGAGACCCGTTTGATCGTCTTCTGATTGCTCAGGCTCGGGTCGAAGGTATGACACTCTTAACCGCAGATGAGCAAATCCAGCGCTATGAAGTCCCGACTCTATGGTGAGGAAGGAGCAAAGGCGGCTTAACCACTGAAGCCCTCGCCCGTATCGAAGCCACCACCCCTCCCCGGAGAAGCGAAAACTCGTCTACTTTCCAAAGACCACGTTCACCAGTTCGGTATCCAGATATTCGGTGACCTGCTGCACTTTCCCATTTTCAAGTCGGAAGACTTGGGCGTAGGTGTTGTTATACGCCTTACCAGACTTGGTCATGGACTCGCCGCGGCCCTGCATGACAACATTGTCCCCTTCCGCAATCAGATTGTCCACGTGCACGGTCAGCCCGTTTTCGAGCTGGGCCCCGAGGGGGGCCAGGACCTTTTCAACGAACTCTGCCTTGCCCTTGAACACACCCGAGAATTTGGTCGAGCCGATCAGGGTGAAATTGACATCGTCCGCCAGGGTACTCAAAAAAGCCTCCGCATTCCCTTTCGAGAGCTCGGCAAACATATTGCTGATGATTTCCTTATTCTCTGCTGCACTCATGATTTCCTCCTGTGAAATATCCTTTGCCGGGAGAACTGTACGCCGGATGACAAAAGGGTGTCAAGATAAGACACCCACCGACCGTGTGAACGCGCGCTCCTCAATACAGGCTCCTTCACCGAAACCTTTGTGATGGTTTTCCTAAAATGTCGGAATACGGGTGCAGACGTTTGAGTGAATATCTTCCGGAGGGAGCAATGGATCAATAGGCACCCTACTTCTACCACATCTACACTATTCCTCGTCCGACGTTTCGCTGTCCGCTATATTAGTTGCCGTCTGTGTCGTAGGCAGATTTACGTGCCGTTCTTCCATAAATTCTCGCTCGCCGGCTATCAGGGCCTCTAATCGCAATCTGATCAGACCAAGTCGGTCGTCATTCCGTAACAAGTGGATCGAGTTCTCGGGGAAGCCATGCGTCGGTAGCAACTCTCTCAGCATATCGTCTTCCAAACTAGTCAAATCCGTGAACGCTTGGCCGACTTGCTCGGCATCGAGGAACATACGATTCGCAGGATTGCTGAAGAGGCCCTCTAGTCCCTCTGGTTTGGATGAAACATATCCCACTGCCCTAGTTCCACGATTAGACAGCAGTCGTCCAGGATCGAGGCATTTCCTATCCCGAGGCGAACGGGGGTGAAGAGATGCGAGATAGAGGAGAAAGGCTCGAACGCGAGCGCTTCGGCCATCGAAGCGCTCGGGAAACGCCTGAGCTGGTGCATCTAAATCAACGACACTGAGCCCGGTATTCTTGTCCTTTGCAAGGGCGCGAATTTCGCCCAAAGCGCGGGTAGCTTGCGTACTGTTTACTCCGCCAAACCAGCCAGTGAAGGAGGTCACCCAGAACCAGCGCTCTAGCAACGCGACTACGTTGTCGTCTGGCTGTGGACACATTCGAAAAAACTCGCCAAGTAGCACGAGTTGGAGTCCGTAGGGCAACAATCGATCGGATGTAACACCTAGATTCTGGAGAAAATCGAGTGCAGCTTTGATTCCCTCCGTAGCTGAGTTGAAGGCTTCTGGAAGTCTGGCTCCGACCTCCGGCTTGACCACAAGATTCGCCCACTCCTTAGCGTAGATGTCATGGCCGAGGGCAGCAAGTATTGCCCTGAGAAGGAAGACACGATCAAGATTTCCAAACCCCCTTCCATCAAGCTCTTCCTCAAAAAAATCACTCAATTTATCGGCGAGATTGAACTGTCCTTCCTGATGAGTCAACGCGGAGACCATCTGGTCGGCCGTTATCTTGCGTCCAGTGCGATTGAGACGGGCGAAGACGGTTATGGCACTGTCGAGGGTCGCTTCGCGGATATGAACGAGAGGCAGTTGATAGTCTCGAAACGCACTCGCCAATCGGTCGGCCTCGTCAAGCCATTTTTGGGCCATACTCTCGTCACCAACTTCCGATTCGATGCGGCGGCACGCGGTAAAGAATCCGGCTGTGTTAAGCAGGCTCCCCACAGGGAAGTGGTGTGGCTTAACTCCATCAGTGGGCTGCCGGAGAAACTCTCTTTTGTCGAGGTCGCAATACACGCGCCAGTCAACGTCATGCACGATTGACCCTGCCCCGTCAGGTAACCGAAGCGTACCAACAAGGGTCGACACTCGCTGCTGGCCGTCGAGTAGATATCCGACTAACCCACCTGGGTGCGGACTAACCGCAACTGGGCCGACACTTTCCGTGGTCTTAACCTCGTCCTCAGTATCCCAGACGAGGATGGAGCCAATCGGAAAACCTTGTAATACGCTGTCGAGCAGGGCGTACAAGTCTGCCTGTTTCCAGACAAAAGGGCGCTGGAACTTCGGGATACGGATTTTCCCGGCCACAATACGTTCGACAAGTCTGCCCAGAAAAATCACTTCTGGAACAACCTCGGTGCGAGCATTCTGACCGTCAGACATGACTGCTAAACTTCCTTCCGAATTAGCTCGATACCGCGCTCAAGGTCACCTTGCCCGCGGTCGAGCAGTTCGTTTTTGGCCTGTCCCTGCCAGAGAGTCCAGCACTTGTACACATCCTGTCCAAATCCTTTGGAGAGAATCTCTCGATCGGTCGACGACAGTCCATCAAAGAGTTCATGCTCAATCGCAGAGAGCGCTTCTGGTAACCCGTCCTTCATGTCGATAAAATTCTTCTGAGCGTCGTTGAGTCTGTCCCATGCTTGAACCAATTGGGCGTGGTCTGCTCCTACGTCTTGCCGCTGACTGAGGAGGATTCGGGGCAGGTAGTTTTCAGCTTCCCGTTTGGCAAGGACCCAGCAGGACACATTCAGCTCTTCGCATTTATGACGCAACTCGGCAGCCTTGGCGCTGTCCGTGTCGTTTGGGCCCTTGCGGTCGCTATCAATGACTACGACTAATCGCGGCCGATACTGTTGTCTTTGCGTCCGGCGCTCGATCTCTTCTGGCATTTGTCCCGTACCGCCAAGGCTGTCAAATCTTACTGGCTCACCCGGCCGGCGCCAAAGTCTGTGAAGGGATTTATCAAGCTCCACCACGGCGCGTTTCACGAAAGCGCCGTCACTAATCCGATTTTCGACGAGGATTACAAGCGGTTCCTCAGCAAGGCGGGTGGCGTCCTCGGGCGTAAGTTCATCCTCTGCGCCCGGACACGTCTTGACTCGCACCCGTCTTCCATGAGGTGCAGATGTCCAGGCATCGCGCTTAATCGACTCGATAAGCATCTGGCTCACCCAATCGCCTTGAGGTCCACGGTCCCGAATCCAGGTCGTAGTCTGAATAGCACCAGGGTTTGGCTGACTGATTGTGTCCCACACGTGCCAGCCATCTTCAATCTTGTACAGAATGCGATTCAGCCACCTGTGGGCATCTGGGTCATTTGCTGCGCTGATATCGATCTCAATGCGCACCGGCCCTATTCCTTCGACCGGGCGGCACGTCGGATAGCAAGAATCTCGTCATAGTCTTCAATAAAGACGCCTTCTGGCCAGCTATCCATCTCGCCACTCTCACGGATTCTGATCTTCTGCAAAATAGATCCGTGCCCTGGTTCGGTGTGAATCCAGTAAACCAACACATTGTCAGCCGGTAGTCGTCTTTCCGCGATCCAGCGCCTCGTGCGAAGCAGCAGCATCTCCGAGTGAGTCTCGACGATCATGGGCCGTGCGGAGCCGACGAGGTTCTCAAGCAAGAGTTCCGTGATATCTGCATGAGCGGCTGGATGGAGCTCGGCTTCGGGATGCTCAACAACATCGACGCCTGGACCTACCTTGCGGGCTGTGAGTGCTGTTGCCACAACTGGGAGAACGTGCGAAAGCCCCCGGCCCGATTGCAAGAGTCGTACATTGGCGTCGCGGGCTGACGCTCGGACCACGAGTTCAGAGTAACTGCCTTGTGCTACCACATCGATACTCACCCCGAAGGTCCCGCGATACCACTCGCGAACCGATTCCCTCAACTCGTCGTCCGCCGCTAGGGCCAAGGGTGTATACTGCCCGTTTGGTCCAAGGACTGTAGGCGAGTGTTCTACCACAGAGAACGGCGATGCGAGGAGGCTACGTGGACACCGCAAATGGCGAACACCCGAAGTCCAAGTCTTGAGGGCTTTAGTTGGCTCTCCAACCCAATCTGCAAGATTGTTCGGCTGTTCGGGGAGCAGTCCTCGCCAACCGATCTGCCGAGGATCTTGCACAGTTCCCGAGACACAAACCTTGTAAAGATCTCCGCCCTCGAACCCTTGCCTTTCCACTGCGACTTCCTGGCCATCGCTTATCAGGCTCCACGCTGAAATCTGACGTTCGGGTGGACGGGACGGTGCTACGACATTCCTGATGGTGGCCGAGAGTGATAACTCCGCGCCGTTGTCCGCTAAGATTGCAGATAGGCGTAGCAAGCCATGAACAGGACGTCCGGTCACTAAATCTTCAAAGGTTTCTCCGTGGTGGATTCCACCGGATTTTAGCGGAAGCGGCTCCGAGGCCTCGTTCTCTGAAGGGGCCAAGCCGCCCGCAAATAACTGAATCGCTTGAGCCAACGCAGTCTTACCGGAATTATTGGCTCCGACCAGGATGGTCAAAGGAGCAATCTCCATCTCGGCCAGCTCAGCATAGCCCTTGTATCGTTCAAGACTAAGCTTGCGAAGTTCCATTGTTGATCATCTGCCGGGGTACGCTTCAAGCTGCCGGGATAGGCTCCCGCAGCCATTGTTGTGGTGACTCTGTTGGCATTTGGATGATATTCTCCGAGCGGAGTTTACCAATAGTAGTGCTAACAGCTCAAGAGCTTACCTCATCGTTAGCGAGGGAACGGCATGACAGACAATAGGCTAGCGTCCGGGGAAACGCTCGCGCAGCCAGTCCACAATCACTTTCATTGTCGCGTCGCGTCCGCCGTGGTCGGGCTGCGACGCGAGCGGAAAACCAAAGTGATCGGCGTCTACATGTACCAGGTGTTTGTCGTCAGCCGGCGAGTGTTGATAGACGGCCTCTGACTCCTGCGGGTAAATGGCGTGGTCTCCGGTGTGATTCACGACCAGGGTCGGCAGGCTGAGGTGGGCCATATTATCGAGCACAGCCGCTCGCGACGACTGGCCCGACCAAGTGCTCAGCCAGGCGCGCGGCGTCTGGTATTTGGCAAAGCCAGCCTCAAGATAGTTAAACAGGTCCGGCCGCGGCGACCAGAGCGAGCCATAGTCACGCGCTGAGGGATGAATCGACGGGTCCGTATAGGCAAGATTCGCCTCCGTGCGGTGAATCTCCATATAGCGCCCGACGAGAGCCCGCCGGCTGAGAAACGTTCTCCGCTCAAGCGGCTGGTCGTCAAAGTCCGGCTGTCGAATCTGCTCTTGAAAATAGCGTTGTTCATCCACATAGCGACGGGCGATGGCGTCAATCCGCTGCACCCGCTGCACCTGAGCGGCCCGGTAGCGTGTGATAAACTCGGCGCTGTACGCGCTGGGCTGTGGCGGCTCACAAAAGCCATTGGCCGGATGATACATATCCAGGCTGGGATCGCAGGAGAGCGGGTCGTCCTCATCCGTCACCGAGGGGTCGATGGCGCCTTCCAGGAATTTCCCTTCCCCAAGATGGGCCGCCAGAAAGACCATGCCGTCGGCGCCCGGCAGTTGAAATCGATTCAAATCGTACGGGTCGCCCACCGGAGTCGTGGTCAGCCGGTCCGGCGGGGAGGTAGAGGCTTGGGCTAGATAAAAGGCGTATAGGGAACCGCCGCCACTATTGCCGATCAGCACGATCTGCTCAAAGCCCCGCTCTTCTCTGAGGTAACGCAGACTGGCGGCGACATCCAGCAACAGCATTTCGTGGATACAGGCAATATCGTTGCTGGGCCAGCGACTTTCCTGGCCAAACGCGGCATAACCACCGTCAAGCAGATAGGGCATGGCATAGTGGCGGCTCATGTCGGCCCGCGGGTGCATCAGACACACCACGGTTTTCTCTCCGCCACGGGTGTATAGCACACCTTTTGATTCACCCCGGTCCTCTGCGGTGAACGGAATAACCTCGACGTTTGTGGGTGACGAGAGCGTCTCAAATGAAATCAGGCTGAGGCCCTGGGCCGAATAGCGCGGGATACGGGCGAGTGCCATAGTCGGTCTTCCTTTCTCACACAGCCTCATGAGACATAGAAGACCCCGTGCCACTTGTCAAAACATAGGGTATCGACTTGCCCTACCCTTCTCCTAGCAGTATAAGGCGACAGGAAGAGAGGTGTGTATGGCTACACCGGCCCGTGAACGTTTCACCGCCCTTGTCTCAGGACCCGAAGCAGAACTGGACCTTGCCGAAGCCGCCCTCCTGATCGTGCAGGAAGAACAGCCAGATCTCGACGTTGCCCACTACTTGAAACGTCTCGACCAGCTCGCAGACACGGTACGGGCCAAGCTGCCCGATTCCCCTACCCCCCAGGACCGGATTCAGGCCCTCAACACCCATCTCTTTTTTGAGGAGGGTCTGAGGGGCAATGCCGGTGAGTATTATGACCCGCGCAACAGCTTTCTGAATGAAGTCCTGGAGCGGAAGACCGGTATCCCGATCACCCTGTCCGTTCTGTATATGGAGGTGGGTCGGCGCCTGGGCCTGTCCCTGGCTGGCGTTGGATTTCCGGGACATTTCCTGGTCAAGTATGTCGGCCCGGATGAAGAGCGGATTCTCGACCCTTTTGCTGGCGGAACGACGGTGACCGAAGAGCAGCTCGCCGCAAAGCTCAAGAGCATGTATGGGGACAATAATCCCTTTGTGGCCCAAATTCCGCAGCTACTCACCCCGGCAACGAAAAAAGAAATTCTCATCCGCATGCTCCGCAACTTAAAGGGCGTCTATCTGCAAAAGGGCGATTTTGAACGGGCCCTCAGCATTATTGACCGGATTCTTTTGCTGGCACCGGATTTTGCCATGGAGATACGTGATCGCGGAGCCGTTCAGCAACGCTTGGGCCGCATGCAGGGTGCTGTCCGCGACTTCAAGAAATATCTGCAACTGGCACCCAAGGCCGAAGATGCGGCAAACATCCGCGCCCTTATCCAGCGCTCGGTCGCCCAGTTAAACTGAGATAATGGCGAATGCCATTCGGCCTGTTCGCGTCTCAGCCGGTCTCGTGACTCGCTCCACCCGGCTGCTTATCTGCCAGCGGCGCAGAGATGCCCTGCACGCCCTGAAATGGGAATTCCCCGGCGGTAAAGTCAAAGACGGCGAAGATGAGGCGACCTGCCTGCGACGTGAGTTGGCAGAAGAGCTGGGGATTCAGGCCACGCTGGGAGAAGAACTCCACCGGACCAGCCATAGCTATCCGAACGGTCGGCGTGTGGCCCTGACCTTTTTCCATGTTCCCGCCTACCGGGGCGCGCTGGCCAATAATGTTTTTGAGACTCTCGCCTGGGTGGAGCCGACGCAGCTCCTCGACTACGACTTTCTTGAGGGTAATAGCGCCTTTGTCACCAGCCTGGCGCAGGGCCGGTGGAGTCATATTTTCTCCACCGGCTGAGACGCGGTGTTCCACCCTACCCTGCTTCGACACAGCCTTCGGCTCACACCTTGAAGCGGAAATGGACCACATCACCGTCCTGCACAACGTAGTCTTTGCCTTCAAGCCGCATTTTTCCCGCGTCCCGACAGCCCGCCTCGCCGCCGTGTTCGATATACGCCTCGTAGGCGATGACTTCGGCTCGAATAAAGCCGCGTTCAATATCCGAATGAATTTTTCCTGCGGCTTTGAGCGCCGGCAGGCCGCGTTCTATGGTCCAGGCGCGGGCTTCCATCGGCCCTGCGGTGAAAAAGCTCATGAGGTTGAGCATACGATAGGCATACTGAATGAAGCGGTCCCGTGCCGATTCCTCAACACCGAGGTCGGCCAGGAAGAGGCCACGCTCGTCCTCCTCCAGCTCGGCGATTTCCATCTCCACCCTGCCACAGATAGGCACGGTGGTGAGCCCTTGTTCCCCAATATAGGATGCGACTTCCTGGGGCATTTCAGCCTGCATCTCTTCTTCCGCTCGGTTATAAACAATCAGCAGGGGTTTTTGACTCAGAAAGGCAAAACCCGACAGCAGCATCTTCTCTTCGGATAGAAACGATTCGTTCCGTAGCGGCTGCTCGGCTTCGAGCACGGCCTGGCATTTCTCCAGTAACTCGCGTTCGCGCTCCTTGCCCTTTTCCTTGCGCAGGCGTTCCAGGCGTTTCTCAATCACCCCCATGTCAGCCAGGATCAGCTCCGACTGAAAGTCACGTAAAGCTCGGAGAGGATCGGCGGGCGCGATCGCCAGCGGATCGTCAAAGGCGCGTACCACTTGGGTCAGGGCTTCGACCTCGCGCATCTGGGCCAGCGAGCGCGTATCCAGCGCGGCCTTGCGTTCGGCCGAGGGCGGAAAGTCGAGAAAGGTCACTTCCGCGTATTTTTTCCGGTCCGGCTGAACGATCTCGGCCAGGGCATCGACCCGGGGGTCAGGTACTTTGACTACGGCAATCGCAGCGTCGCGTTTGGTTTCAAAGCTGCCGACCGCGGCGCTCATACCGGTCAGGGCGTTAAAGATGGTGGTTTTTCCCGAACGGGCAAATCCGACTAAACCGACTTTCATGGGCCGGAGTCTAGCAGCTTAGGCAGACCGGATCATCCGGCCCGGCAGCGCTAACGACGAAACTCTTGAATGGACATGGCCGGCCGACCGTCCTTGAGGGCAATCGGGCGAGTCACGGAGCGGGTCATAGCCCCGAAGGTGGGCATCCAGCACGAGTGGCGACCCGGACCACCAACGACAAGAACCATGAGCCGTTCCGGCTTGCGAATCAGCGGGATGGCGTCGTCGTCGGGAAAGGCGTCATCCGGGGTAAAGCCCATGCCGATCATGCCGCCCGCCTCCCATTGTTCGCGCGGCACCCGGGCGTGCTCAAAAACATAAGCGCGGATGTCCTCTTTTGAGATGCCGTCTCGGGCCAGAATATCGGCGTGCTCGGGTCCAAGCGCGAGAATCGGTTCACCAAAGGCGTAGGCATTATTCGAGCCCATACCGGCCATGGTGCTGGCAATGGTCGTCAGAATCCCAGGCGCAGCACTGCTGATATGGTCGTTGATATTATGCGGCCCTTCCGCTCCGCAGACCGTGACCGTGCTGGTCGCCGCCGCAAATCCGCGTTCGACGTGTAGCGGTCCCCAAGGGTTTTCCTCTTCGTTCTCGGCAATACAATAGCTGTACTTGGAGGGCTGGCCCTGGGTTGAGCGGTCCAGCATGCCCGGCGTTCCCCCGCCGACATTAAGTAGGACCAGACGAATCGCTCGCCCGATCGTAGCGTTTGGTCGCCAGCCCTGGCCAAAGGCGTTATAGCGCGAGTTGACACCGATTTCCGCCGCAATCGGGCCGTTGAGAATCAGCAGCGGCGCGCAGGGGTGGGTCGTGCTCTGGACTCCGTACAGATTGAACGGGCCTTCGAGCAGCGCCTCGACCGCGGCAATAATGACCGGGAAGTATTCGGGCACACAGCCAGCCATGACCGCATTCACGGCTAATTTTTCCAAGGTGGCCATGCCGTATTTGGGCGGTATCGGCCCCAGTACGCCTTGGGGAGCGCGATCCGTCCAGGCCAGCATCTGTTCCACCCGCTCGTGTGTAGGCGGGATGATCGGTAAGCCATCCGTCCAGCCCTGGTCGTAAAACCAATCGTTGACGGCTTCGAGAGAGTCGTCCAGGGAGATTCTGTCCGATTGGAAATCCATGACACTCTTGCCCCCTCTCCCCTGAGGGGAGAGGGTCGGGGTGAGGGGGTCGATTACGCCGACACCCGCTCGATCTTTTTCTCCATTGGCTTGAGAAACCGCCCGCGATACGCGTCGGCCAACTGCTCAGCCGGCTGGGTCAGAATGGCCACAATTTCATCCACCACGGCCGCGGCTTTGGCCTGCACCACCTGCGGCGTATTGCCGGCCAGGGGATGGGGAATCACGGCAATGGGCACACCGCTCATACCCAGAGTGCGGGACTCGGCCCGACCGAGCGGCGCAAACTCGTCGCTGCAAATGATGGCGGTCGGAATGCCCTGCTTTTCAAATTCAATGGTGTCGTGGAGACCCCACGACGTGCACGAGCCTCAATCGCCTATGGCTTCGACAATTACGTCACAGCTTGACAGGCGTGCCCTCACCTCTTGGGGGACGCCGAGTGAAGCATTCTTCTCCCCCTTGATAACCCTAAAATCTCCGCAGCGTTCGTGCAGCAGCGCTTCCACCTGTTCGAGCAGCAGACCGGCGTTGGCCTTGCGGTTATTCAGAAAGCCGATTGTTTTCCCTTGTAAGTTACGGTCTCGTCGGGCAAGCGGCAGATCACCGACTTGCGCTTCTCCAACCGGACTGAGGACTTCAATCTGTCCCATACACACCTCCTACAATGATTTCACGGTCTTGTCAGTCTCCAGACAAACACTCCAATGGTCGCCAAGATCGCCAGCCCGACACCTGCGGCAAAAATCTCTATTCCAGTCATGCTGTCTCCTTAATCTCCTCGACGAGTTGCTGCGTCCGAACGCGTTGTCTCCAGCCCGCAACCGCCAGACCAAGGGTGACGAGTAGACCGCCTACGGCCGATATCAATCGTAAAACGGCTATTCTTTTCTCTTGAGGTGAACAGAGTCGAGCGTTGATAGCCACTCTAGTCCAACCCTCTTGCCCGCGCAATGGAACGCCGGGTACAGTTTTGGCCACCAAAAATGAAGAGAGTGTACCCTCATGGTGAACGTCAAAATCCCGATCTACTACGATTATGCCTCTTCCCTCAGCTATATCGCCAAGCGCGTGATGGAACAGCTCGACGGTCAGCTCGCAATCGAGTTGGTGTGGAAAGGCGTAAATATCGCCCGCCGTCACCAGGGCTGGAAAAACGGCGAAGTGGTCGGAGATGACGCCAAAGGCAAAATTGTCCGCATCTCGCGCGAAACCGGCGTCCCGCTGCGCATCCCGGCAAAATGGCTGGACTCGGCCCACGCCTTGGACGTGGCTGAATTCGCCAAAGACCGTGACCTGTTTGCCGCCTATCACGAAGCGGTTTTTGTAGCTGCGTTTGAGGCAGAGCAGGATATTGGCGAGCTGTCTGTTTTGCTTGGCGTGGCTGAGCAGGTGGGTTTACCCGTAGCTGAATTGGAACAGTCTCTACAGTCCGGCGAGCTGACCAAGCGGGTCCGGGTAACCGAGCAAGAAGCCGCCAGGTTTGGTGTGGTCGGCTATCCCACCTTTCTGCTCGGCGAGTTCCCGCTCATCGGCATTCAGCCCGCAGAAACCATGCGCCTGCTGATTCAGCGCTATGTTGATAAAGCGCGCGAGCAGGTGGGGCATTAGGGTAGTCAGAACTGAACCGAGAACCCCTCACGTTCGTCGTTCTCTTTGTCAATCACGGAAGTGCGGGCGGATGAGTAGTTTCCGGCCGGATAATAGAGAAAGCCGGACGCACTCTGGCCGGGCTCGATAGTCATGTCCTGGAGCGCGCTGCCCCCGCCCGGTGAGGAGACCGGGGCAACCCGACCGCCACTTTCGGGCACCAGAAAAATCTTGCTGGCCTCTATTGCATAGGGGCGGGGCGTGTTGTTCTGGACCGTCACCCGCACAGGCAAAATCCCGTTCGCCTGCATATCCGAGCCCAGGATATTCTGCGATTCAAAACTATTGAGCGGCACAATGGTCAGTTGGAGGGTGCCGGTTTCGGGGTTGGCGGTTTGATACGCCTCGCGCCGCTGGATCATCTGATACGACATAGGAAAGCTGTTCACAAAATGGTGCGGTCGTTCTGCCGCACCAATCAGCAACGGGACATTGACCGCATTCCGGGCGTCGATGGTCGCACTGCTCTCGGTACATGAAATAGTAACGATCCCAGAGGTCGCATTCTCCTTTACGGCAGAAATGCGCCCGACCTGCCCCGGCCGTGCGAGTGAGTACTCAGCAATAGTATAGCCCATCGCCTGGATTGCTTTGTACACAAGCTGATTCGCCTCTTCACAGGACGTTGCCGTCAGCTTGGGCTTTTCTATCACCACCCTGGGCGGCGTCTTGGGTGCGGCACAACTGACGATAAAAAACGAGAGGACGCACACAGTCAGGTAAGCGGGACGAACGGTTATCTTCATGGATATTGCTCCTCGCAGTCTTGTCTGGCTGGCAGGCATCCTACCATAGCGTCGGGGGGAGATCGACTGGAAGAGCCCCTCAGCCTACCCTTCCGGCAGGTCAGAAAAATCGATACACTCCTGCCGGTTACGCGCTGCTCACAGCGCAGCCTATCTTGCGGAGGATAGATCGGTGGAATTCAAAGAAGTTGTTGGTCGGAGGCGCTCAATTCGGTATTTCCTGCCGTGGCGTCCGGTGGAACGGGACAAAGTGCAGACTATTCTTGAGGCGGCACGGTTGGCGAGTCGAGCCGGGAACGCCGACTTTGCGCGGGCCATCGTTGTCGAGCGGGATGCTCTCTCGAAGGCGGACCTTGCGTCGCTGACGCTGCCGGTGAACGCCGGCATGATCGAAATGGCGCCCATCCATATCTATTGGTGGGGCGACCTCAAAGCCTTTGCCAGAGACATGCCCTCCCGAGCAACGGAGCAGGTCGATATGGGCATTCTCAATATCAGTCATGGCTGGACGCATACTTTTATCAACGAAGTCGCCTACCCCCAGGTCGTCCAGGCCTTCAGTTCTGACGATGTCCTCTGCGCCAAGGTGACGGGCTGTGAAGCGGGTCTGGCCATATCGCAGGCCCTCCTTGCCGCGGTCGATGAAGGACTCGGGACCATGCTGTGTACCTATCCTGAAGAACCCGCCCGTCAGGTGCTTGGGGTGCCGGATTCCTGGACCTCGTTGTGGGTCCAGTTTGTCGGCTACCCGGCGGAGAGCTGGGAAGCCGGAGGCCAACGCCCCCGTCCTCCGCTGGGCGAACTGTTCCACGAGGGGAAATATGGCCAGCCGTTTCGGGGCACAGAGGAAGGCGCGGCCCGGCTCCGGGCCGAGAAAATGATTCAGGACCCGGCGCCCTTCTCGTGGCGGAAAGAGGAAGTCCGGGCGGTGAGCCGGATGCTGGGCCTGCCGGAAGAATAGCCGGAAGATATAGAAGGGCACGCACACGATGACGATAGATATAGAGAACACCAAGACAGTTCAGGCATGGCTGAAGGGCCTGGAAGACCAGTCCGGCGTGCCCCACGACGAGGGATTGCAACGCGTGGCGGTCTTACAAGACTTCTGCGCCCTGGTAGACAAAGAGCCGGATCAGATCATTGCGGAGTGCTTGCGCGAGGTTGAGGGCGGGAAAAAAATTCGGGTCAAGGGTCGGCGTTTTTACGCTGACCGGATCACCGAGTTTGAATCCAGCATCGGAGGAGGCGCGGGCGAAAAGCGACAAATGGGGAATTATATCCGCAGCTTTTTAATCCATAACGGCGTCTTATTACAAACGAGCCCACTGTCATAAGCTGGCATACGGCGTAAGGAGGACAGCATGGATTTTCTCGAAGTCGTTGGTTCACGGCGCAGCATTCGGATTTTCAAGCCCTGGGAGCAGGTCGAAAAGGAGAAGATACAACGGATTCTCGAAGTGGTTCGTTTGACTACCTGTCCGGGCAACCTCCAGCCCTGGCGCGCCATTGTTGTTGAACGCGACAAGCTGTCAAAAGAAGACCGGGAAACGCTGCTGGCGTGTGACAACTATCAGGGGGCACACGTCAACGCGCCAGTCTGGATCTACTGGTTTGCCGACGTGGAGGGTTCTACCGCAGACACCTTTCGGACTCGGGTTCACGACCTGGTAGACCTCGGTGCGCTGCCGACCTTCTACGGCTGGACGCATGAGACGATTGATTCGGCCATTGTCAAAGGCGAGACCGCGCCCGAAGGCATGCCGGCCATCCACTCGCTGATTCACGGCCTCCCGCGTGAGGCAGCGGAAGCCGTGGCCCGGCAGGAGACGGTCGGAGCGTGCGCGGTCGCCGTTCTGGCCGCCGTCAACGAGGGACTCGGCACCTGCCTGCATATGGCTGCTTCGGCCGAGAAAACTCCAGACCTCCACGCCGTACTAAACGCTCCTGAGGGCTGGGTGCCGGTCTGGTGTCAATTGGTTGGCTATCCGGCGGAGTCTCCGGATGGGGGCGGCCAACGACCCCGCCTGCCCTTTGAAACACTCTATTATGACGGCGCCTATGGCAAGCCGTTTGCGCGTGATGCCGAGGTTGTCGGAAAATTGGAAGAAGAAAAACTGCTCCAAGAAGAAATGCCCAAGCCCGGACGTTTTGAAGAACTCAAGCATCTGGCCCGCATGTTGGGTTTTCCGCTGTAGGGGCAGGCCGACAGAGAAAAATACAGCAGCCATGAACGACTTGAAATCTTGTCCCAGCGTCCAAAAGTGGATCGAGAACGTCAATCGCTATTACAATCTCAGCGATGAGGAGTGGGATAGTCGCCTTCAGACCTTGGCCGATTTCTGCCGGTCTGAGGAAAAGGATCCGGATACGGTTATTGCCGAGGCCCTCGCGGACAGAGGAGAGAAGGTCGATTTTATTCGCCGCCTCAAGAAATTCGTCAAAACCCAGACCTCGAATCCCCGCGTCGGACACGATTTGGAGAACATCGTCCGCTCCTTCTTTATTCATAACGGCGCTCGGGTGGTGACCCGTCCGTATCGGGGTGACGCCTAAATTCGTCGTGAGGCTATGCTCTAACGAGCCTTGGCCTGGAGCGACTCTTTGAACTCCTTGAGATCGCGCAGCGCCGCGACAATATCGCTCAGTGAGTAGTGCGCGTTCCGCGGGCTGGTCGAGGGCACCGCGAACACGTGGGCACCCCCAAAGCGGTGGTCCCGGTCGCCCAGCCCGGCATCTTTGTCGCAGCAGATGCGGTAGCCGGTCAGGCCGTTAAAGCACACGATACGCGGCGCATAGTGCACAATCTTCTCGCGCAGCGCTTTTGCGCCGCGACGAAACTCAGCCCGCGAAACCTCATGAATGCCCCCGGTCGGACGCTTGACGATATCAGTCAGCCCAATGCCCCAGCCCAGGAGTCGAGCGTCATCTTCCGGCCCGACCGGGTCGGGAACCAGACCTGAGGCAGACAGCGCCTCCCAGAAACGATTGACCTTGTTGGCAAAATAATGGCCGACTTCGGCCGAATAGAGGCCGGGATTCAGGCCCACAAACACGATATCCAGGTTTTTTCGTAAATAGTCAGGCAGGGTCCGCCCTTGCCAGGCGTCTCCGCGCCGGCCCCGTCCGGAGATTTTCTGTGTTCCTTTTTTCATCGGGTTCTTTTTTTCATAGGAAGTGGGCAATCCGGCCCCTGGTTTGAAAAGCGGACCGCATGGTACTGGCGTGTCAGCGCCCGATTTGACCAGACCGTCACCACAGAGCCGAGGAGGAGTCGATAGAGGCGTGAACGTGGAATCTTTACCCGGACGGCCGGGTCAAGCAGGTCGGGCGCATCACGCAGGAGACGGACGGTGGCGGCACCAATGAGTAAAGGCCAGGCGCAAGCGAGGCGCAGTTGCCACTCGCGTCTTGGGATGGCCTGGGTATAGATCCAGCCCTCTTGATAATGGCTCAGAGTAACCTCCAGCAACTCCTTCAACAGCGGCCGGATCGTCTTCAGGGCTTCTCGCCGGTCTGCGCCGCACAGTTGTTCCGGTTCCACCCCGACGGCAATGAGATCGGCCCGGGGGAGATAGCAGCGTCCGATCCGCAGGTCTTGCGCCAGGTCGCGCAGGATATTGGTGAGTTGTAAGCCTTTGCCAAATCGTACCGCCCGCGCAAGCATGTCCTCGGCATTCCAGTATTGCAGCGAGGCGACATGATCCAGCGATATTTTCGTCCAGAATTCGCCGACACAGCCGGCTACAAAATAGGTGTAACGGTCCAGGTCGGCCCGCGTCTCAAGCACGCCGACCCGCCCCGCCTCTTCGGCCGGGAAAAGCGTCAAATCCATTTGCATCCCCTGCGTCAGGGTTAAGACCAGCGTCCGGATATGAGCCTGGTCTTGCGGGTCGAGCGTGTCCAGACACGAGAAACACTGTCCGAGGCTTGAGAGTAAAGTGCGCTCTGCAGGATTGTCCTGGCGCGGGGCAAGCTCGGTCGCCAAAGTCTGGCAGATCGCCAGATTCTGCTCTGCAAATGCTGCACGGTACTCCAGCAGACGCTCCAAGCGCCGCGCGCGCGGAACGAGACGCGTATCCGCGATGGTGTCCGCCGCTCGGCAGAACAAATAGGCCAGCCCGATCGGCCGGCGGAGCGCTGTGGGGAGAATGCGGACACTCAGGTAAAACGATCGACTCACCCGCGGCAGGATGTCGAACAGGAGCCTGTTTTCAGCGGAGCGCCTACCCACCATGCGCATCAGACTCATGCAGGTCAACGGCTCAGCCGTCCAGCAAACCTGACACTCGGAATGCCTCAAGCGCCTTGCGCCGCATAGAGAAACGATCTTTTTCCACAGCGCTCATTTCAGCAAAAGTGAGGACGCTCGCCTCTGGCTGAAAAATCGCATCCCAGCCAAAACCATCCGTGCCTCGTGGGTAATCGGGGATGGAGCCCTGGACCGTTCCGGCAAAGGTGCGCACGCTTTCACCGTCGCAATAGCCCAGCAGCGTTGTGGCCGTTGCCGCCCGATTCGTCTCCGCCCGCATCAGCCGACACAGGCCCTCGGTCCCCAGACTGCTGAGGAACCATTTGATTAACGCACCGGGCAATCCGGTCCAGGCGGCAAAGGCCAAGCCCGTGTCTTCAACCAGGACGGGACGCTTGAGGGCAGCGTAGGCCAGCCGGGCCTTGTGTTCGACGACCGGGAGTGGGTCGATCGACTGAATTTCATCAAGCGGCAGCGATGCATACGCCAGCGTAGCGCCAAGCAAACGTTCGCATTCCCGGACCTTGTTGGTATTCCCGGAGATAAAAGTCAGCATGACAACACAAAATAGCCGACTATCGTTTACGGCGGGGTATTCGGGTGGGGGTTTCGTGCGCTGCCCCGGAGCGAAACGCATGCACGCGGTGCCCCTTTACCTGCAAGGATCGTAATCTCAGAAACTCGTCCTGGTCGATCAGCACCACCCCCTGCTGTAATGCGGCCACCTGTACTTGCGCTGACGATTTGTGCGGGCTCAGGACCATGACCTGGTTGCAGTCGGTCTTTTTCAACGCCTCACGGGCTGCGTCAATCACCGCCTCATCCACTGGTGTATATTCAACCAGACACCAGACCCGCTCGTCGCCCCTGACAAGCTGTAGATAGGTGGCTGAGTCACCGGACACGTTCTGTATCTGGGTTTCATACCCTTGCGCCTGAAGGACGCCAACGGCCTGTTCCAGGAATTCTGCGTCCTCCATCTTGTCGATCTCAATCAGCTGGGACGCTCCAGCTTGCTGAGAACTTTCCACGTCATTGGAGCGCCGACGCGTAAAAATACTGATAAGCAACCAGACCCCAACACCACCCGCCAGCCACAAAATGGAACTCGGACCAAAGGATCGCAGCAGGGTTGTCGTGCCGAAGATAATCAGAAGGAGAAGCGCCGTCCCCTTCATCCGACTTTCTCGTGAGCGTTTCGCTCGACGGAGCTTTTGCACTTCAACTGGACGAGAAGGCTCCTGCATATTTTACTCCTACGTGGAGGGATTACTCTTTTAGCCCTATCGATTTAGCTGATAGGCCCCTCCTCTCGCAAGCGCATCTACATATTACGCAATGAGAACCGGAACGGGACATCACTGCTTTGTCGTCAGCACGACGCCACCGATCACGCAGGCGGTCCCCAGGATCTGTACTCGTGTGATCTGTTCGCCGAGAAAAATGGCTGACGAGATCATCACGATGATCGGAATGAGGTTCATGAACACCGCCGCCCGATGGGGACTCACTCTGGTCAGGGCCTGGTAGTACAGGAGATTCGTCAGCGGCGACAGCACCGAGAGAAAGCCGAGGGCAATCAGAACGAGGGGTGAAAAATCAAAGCCCGCGCTGAACGGTGCTTCAATTAAACACAGCGGGACCAGGATAAAGGTCCCGGCGATATACGAACTCGCTGTTGCCGCAGCCGCCGAACGCTGCGCCAGGGCCACCCGACTATAGACGGTATACGACGACCAGCTGAGTTGGCCGAGCAGGATATATAAATCTCCCCAATTCAAAGACAGATCAAAGAGAATATCCAGCGAGCCCCGACAAATAATGGCAACGAGGCCCACAAAGGACAGCAGAATGCCCGAGACATTGATGAAGGAAAGCTGCTCCTTCAAGAAGGTCCAGGAAAGGAGGGCAACCCACATCGGGGTAGAGGCGGCGATAATACCCGCATTCGAGGCGGACGTCGTCTTGAGACCAATATAAAAAAGTGTTCCGGCTCCGATAACGCCGGTAAGCGTCATCACGACCGTACTTTTCAGGTCCTTTCGGAGCTCCGCCCACCAGTTGGGCTGCGACTTCCAGCCCATGAGCGTCAAGAGCACCGCGCCGACGACCGTGCGGAGCGCGATCAAGGTCAGCGGTCCAACCGCCCCGAGCATGAACTTCCCGGCCGGGAAGTTCATTGCCCATAAACACACCACGCCAAAGAGGAGAAAATAGGCCGCCACGTACTCATTATATGAGGAGTACTCGGGGAGCGGAACTCCGTCCTTCTGTCGGACTAATGCGCGAGGCTCTTCAGGGAAGAAGAGAGCTATTTGTTACGATGCAACTCCCATACGAGTACCCCAGGTACTCCTTGCAGAGCAGCGCCAAATGCCTCATCTGCTACCCCTTTTAGCCCTACGGCATTCAGCAGTATGGCTATCTCTTTTTGGCCGTAGGCAGGTTCAAGGCAGCAACGAACGGTAAACCCCACCACCTCGAATGCCTCAAAATAAGAACTATGGGAATGAAAATAACTTGGGACATAAGCAAAACTCCCGTCTTTGGCTGCAAAGAGCGCCTGCCCGCCTAAGAGAGTCATGGTGGGATGTTGATCTGAAAGGATCACGCAACCGCCGGGCCGTACCACCCGGGCTAATTCGCGGAGCGGCGGAATCAAATCTTCACAGTGTGTAAGCGTAAGAGCACAGACAGCATGGTCTACGCTTCCGGCATCAAGAGGAAGATGAACCAGGTCTCCGGTACGGAACTCTACCATGGGCAACTTTGTCCGCGCTTTCTCTAACATCTCTCTACTGCCATCGACTCCCACGACTTGATGATTGTGCGACGCCAGGTAAGCAGTATGTCGTCCAGTGCCGCATGCCGCATCAAGCGCAGTTCCCGCAGGAAGGTCGTCAATCAACATTTGGACCGCAGGCTCCTCTAAATAAATGAGTGGATTCGGAGCGCTGTCGTACGTCTCTGCCCAAGCCGCATACCCTTCCAGGTAATCTCGCTCTGGTACGTCAAGCTCGATCGAAAGGGGACCCTCATTAGGGTGAGTGACGAACCTCGTCAGCTCATGGACCCTCGTCTGTCTCTCCCGCCTGTTTCCAGTAAGCCATGTCCGTAAGAGCGCTACGCCCTCCATGCCAATGACGGGGTGCCCCATATTCGTTGGGTTCGCTCGGGTCATAATCACTTCTTCCTTTCTGCTTTACGCTTCCTGACCGCACCTTCCTGAGAGTGAGTTTCACCAAGTTCCAATTCTTCATGGTAGGCGGCCAACGACAGATTGGTCAGCGTATTCTGCACTCCCGGTACGGTATAGACGCAGTCAATCAGGTCCTTCAAAGCTCCGGGAGAGGCGACCCGGACCTTGAGCAGCAAACACCATTCTCCAGTCATACCGTAACACTCTTCGATTACAGCATCCGGACAATTGAGATGCATAAGAGCAGTCGCAGTGTCCTCAGATTTCTCGCGACTTGTTACCCAGATGAAAGCGGTGAGTGGCTGACCGAGAGCCTCCCAATTGATCTGAGCATGATATCCACGGATGATGCCACACGCCTCAAGCCGTTTGATTCGCTCATGGACTGCCGGACGCGAGAGGGGAACAACTCGCGCCAATTCCTCATGCGTCATGCGGCCATTCTCGGAAAGTAAATGAACAAGCTGTTGGTCGATATTATCCATAAACCTTACTCCTCATCATAAAAATACAAACGATGAGTCTGAAAATCTAGGATAAAATTTTCAAAAAGTCCATATTTTTTCAAAATTCCGACACTTAGAAAGAAACAGGCCCAAATGAAAGGGGTTTTTGGTGGAGAATGCAGACGAATCGTCAGCGGCAATCACAAGAGACACGACAAGATAGAGGTAGCTCTACGGCCACAATCCTCGGATAGAGGAGGCTTGCGCGGACGTGATTTCGGCAGTCATAGAAGGAACCGCAGCTTTCTCTTTCGCTGCGAAGATTTACTCATTCCCCGTCATACCGGATAAAGGAAAAAACGGCATGCGGGGCAAGACGCTCTCGACCGCCCAAAAAGGACAGCTCTATCAGAAAGGCGGCTTCTATGATGTGGGCTTGGAGTTTTTCTGCCAGCGAAAGGGCGGCCTGGGCTGTACCGCCGGTTGCGAGGAGGTCATCGATCAGCAAGACGCGGCTATTCGGCGGAAATGCATCCTGATGCATCTCTAGCGTGTCGGTTCCGTACTCGAGTTCATAGCTTGCCGCAAAGGTTGCCGCCGGCAGCTTGCCGGGTTTTCGGACCAGGGCATGGCCACAGCCCAAGGCATAGGCCAGTGCCGAACCAAAAATAAATCCACGCGATTCAATCCCCAGGATGATGTCAATTTTGTTTCGATATCGTTCGACGAGTTGATCTATCACCTGCTGCCAGGCCGGCCCATTAGTGAGCAGGGGCGTAATGTCCTTAAAGACGATGCCCGGTTGGGGAAAATCCGGGACCTCACGAATAAATGGTTTCAAGTCCAGCATACCTGTCTCCTCAATCTCTGGTCTGCTTGTGTTTCGTCGGTTTTATTTCTGCTGCGTCGCGTGGCGGACAGGGCGCAAATAATGGAGCGGGTTGCGGGCGTTTTTACCACTGCGGACCTCAAAGTGTAAGCTTGGGCCTGTAACCCGGCCGGTTTCTCCAACCTCGCCGACAACATCGCCCCGCTGGACCGCTTGACCGTCTTTCACCAGATTGCGCTGATGGTGGGCGTACACGGTGGTAAAGCCGTTCGCATGCTTGACAATAACAACATTGCCATAGCCGCGTAAGGCATCGCTAAAGATGACCCGCCCCGCGGCGGCCGCACGGACCGGGGTGCCGGCTGGCGCGGCAATGTCGATGCCATCGTGGAAGCTTCCATTACGTGGACCGAAACGGGAGGTCAACCTGCCGTTGAGCGGCCAACTGAAGAGCTTTTCCGTATCCTTGGGAATAGGCTGGTGGGCGGCGGGCGCTTTCGACCTCCAGCGTGACCGGGCATGCCTCTTCTCGGACCTGGAGCGGGAAGACCGGGCGGTTGCTGCTCTGGACCTGTTGTATCTGGCTCCGTGCGGCATACGTAGGCGCTGCCCGGCCTCTATACGGTCAGGGTTGTGTATCCCATTCAGCGCTGCCAATTTCTGATACGGAATGCGGTACGCATACCCGATCTCGGACAGCGTCTCTCCGGGCCGAACGACGTGATATCTGTACTGGGTGCGGGAACAGGCTGAAAGGCCGACCAGCACACATAGGAAGACGCCGAGGACCACTCCACCCCACCGCCACACTGCTTCTTCCTCTCCTAGCGCAAACTATTCGCCCGCAATCATGCGCGCTATGAATTATTGTCAGACGCCCGCGCTGTTTTGTCAAGGAAAGATCGGTGCAGGTAGTGGTTCTGTTTGCATTTCCCCCTCACCCTAGCCCTCTCCCGCTGGGGGAGAGGGAATGACAGACGCAGGGGCGCGGGTATGACAAATGTAGGGGCAACCCCCTGTGGTTGCCCGGTAGGGCTCAGCCCGCCGGAGCAAGGTGGTTCTTGAGCCGGTCCAGGCCAAGCGTTGTTCCCACACCAAGGACGATCAGTCCCAGCGCAGCACCTATCTGCCCAACGCTGGGTGGGAACCGCCGGACGGGCCAGTCTTCGGCATCGATCCGGGACAGGGTTTCTGGGGTGACCACTTGACCGTGTAGCCGATCACCGACCTGAGGCGGGACCCCAGCCTGAAATGGCCACAGGCCAATAATCGCGCCGAGCACCAGGCCCATGAGGGCGCCCAGGGTGGCTGTCCGATGGTGTTCCAACAACCAGCGGATGAGATGGCTGACCCCAATAATACCCGCCGCCCCGCCCAGGCCGACCGGTATGACGACCCATAACGCCTCGTGAACGAGGGGCCAGTCCAGCCCGGCCTGTTCGCCTGCGCCAAACAGGCCCAGGCGCAGCTTTTCTATGCTCCTGAGGATGGGCACGTATTGACCGAGCAAGAGGAGCAGATATCCCCCGGATACGCCGGGTAGCACCATCGCACTGGCCCCGGCCAGACCGGCAACAAAGAGCAACCCGAAAGACTCGTCCCCCGGTCCCGTTTGCAGCGGAGTCCCGAAGGCAAGCAGGACCATCAGCAGAAAAGTGACCCCGGCACTGATGAAGAAGCGCCGCGACACGGGCTGGGACAGACGCCAGAGGAGCGGCACACTCCCCAGCGTGAGACCAATGAATAGGCTATACATGACCCAGCGGTACTCAATAACGAGTGCTTTGGTGGGTCCGGCAAGGAGAAAGATGGCCAGGACTGCGGCGCCTCCTATCGTCCCCAGCAATACCACGGACGACCACCGCCAGCGCAGGGTCGTGATTTCGGCTATGGCCCCAATAAAACCTGGATAGACACCGGCGATCAGCAGCATGGTGCCGCCACTGATACCAGGAACGAGATTGGCCAGTCCCATCAGCGCTCCGCCAATGACGGCGTGGACGAGCGTACTGGATTGTTCGGCCATATTAGTTGGTATCTTTTTGCAGCTTGAACTCCATACTGTCCACCAGTGCCTGCCAGCTCGCCTCTATGACATTATGCGACACGCCCACGGTGCCCCACCGGTCGGTTTCATCACCGGATTCAATCAGAACCCGCACCGTGGCGCTGGTCCCCTCGCCCGCGCCCAGGACCCGGACTTTATAGTCGTGCAGTTCGACCGATTCGAGCTGAGGGTAAAATTTGGTCAGGGCTTTACGTAAAGCCTGGTCCAACGCATTGACCGGCCCGTTGCCCTGCGCCGCGGTGTGCTCTATCTGGCCGTCCGGTCCTTCCAGCATAATGGTGGCTTCGGACAGCGGCGGCTCATCCTCTTTCCGTTTTTCGTCTATCACCCGAAACCCGATGAGACGAAAATGACGGACCGTGCCATTCAGGGCTTTGCGCATTAAGAGCTCAAATGAGGCCTCGGCCCCTTCGTACTGAAAGCCTGAGTGCTCAAGCTGCTTGACCTCGTTCAGGATGTTCTTGACCGCTGGATCGGCGCTCTCGACATCCAGGCCGAACTCTTTGGCTTTGTAGATGACATTACTCCGTCCGGACAGGTCGGAGACCAGCACGCGCTGGGTGTTGCCAATCAGTTCCGGGTCGATGTGTTCATAGGTCTCACTGTTTTTCTGGACTGCGGCGACATGCAGGCCGCCCTTGTGCGCAAAGGCGCTCGCTCCGACATAGGCCTGGCGTTTATTCGGCTCGATATTGGCCAACTCGTACACCAGGCGGGATAACTGAGGGAGATGCTTGAGTTGCTGAGGACCAACACAACGGTAGCCCATCTTGAGCTGCAAATTAGGAATGACGGAGCACAGGTTGGCATTGCCACAGCGCTCGCCAAAGCCGTTAATCGTTCCCTGGACCTGAACGGCCCCACTTTCCACCCCGGCGAGCGAGTTTGCTACGGCCAATTCACAGTCGTTGTGGCAGTGAATGCCGAGGTTTGCCTCGACTACCTGGGAGGCGGCCTGCATACCAGCACGAATGTCGAGCGGCATACTCCCCCCGCGCGTGTCGCATAATACCAGGACGTCCGCGCCGGCCTGAGCCGCGGCGGTGAGGCATTCCAGCGCGTAGCTCGGGTTGGCCTTGAAACCGTCAAAGAAGTGTTCCGCATCGAAAATGACTTCATCGACGCGCTGTTTCAGATAGGCAATCGAATCGCCAATGACTTCGATGTTGGCCTCTTTTGAGATGCGCAGATCGTCCCGCACGTGGAGGTCCCAGGTCTTGCCCACAATGGTCACCACTGGAGTGGCTGCCTGTATGAGCAAGCGGATATTCAGGTCGTCCGCGGCGGTGCTATTCACCCGCCGGGTGGACCCAAAGGCGGCAATCCGGGCCTGTTTCAGGCTAAGCTTTTTGACTGCCGCAAAGAATTCTTCGTCGCGGGGATTCGAGCCCGGCCAGCCGCCTTCGATGTAGTGCACACCAAAAGTGTCCAGTTCCTGGGTAATGCGTAATTTATCATCCAGGGTGAGCGAAACATCCTCGGACTGACACCCGTCCCGTAGGGTTGTGTCGTATAGAGTGATTGTGGGCGTCTTGTTCATAGCTCTCTCATATATTTCCCGACCGTCTTGGATACCCGCCTCGTTGGCTAGGCCGATGAGATAAAGGCATCGTGCAGCACCCGCACGGCTAATTCGGCGTACTTGGCGGCAATCACGATAGAGATTTTAATCTCCGAGGTTGAAATCATCTGAATATTGATTCCTTCTGCGGCCAACACCTCAAACATGCGGGAAGCCACCCCCGCGTGGCTGCGCATGCCCAGCCCGACAATCGAGACCTTGACGACTTCGGTGTCGTAGACAACGTCCTCTGCCCCGATCTCCGGTGCCACATTTTTGACCTGCTCAAGAGCCTTGTGCACATCCCCGCGCGGGACCGTAAACGTGACATCGGTCTTTTCGTCCGCGCTGGCGTTCTGGATGATCATGTCCACGACGATATTGTCTTGCGCAATGGGCGCGAACAGCTTGGCCGCCAGACCTGGCCGGTCAGGCACCCGCATCAGCGTAATTTTCGCCTGATCCAGATCAGACGTAACACCCGAGACCGTCACCTCTTCCATGCTTTGATCCTCCGGCACTAACCACGTCCCTTCGTCCTGCGAAAAGCTTGAGCGGACATGCACCGGGACCTGATAGCGCTTGGCAAATTCTACTGAGCGGATTTGGAGCACTTTTGCGCCCAAACTGGCGAGTTCGAGCATCTCGTCATAGGAGATACGCTCCAGCTTATGGGCATGAGGACAGATGCGTGGGTCGGCGCTATACACGCCGTCAACATCGGTGTAGATCTCGCACACATCCGCCTGGAGCGCGGCGGCAATGGCTACCGCAGTCGTGTCCGAGCCGCCCCGCCCCAGGGTGGTAATATCCCGCTGTGCGTTTACGCCCTGGAAGCCGGCAATCACAACGATATTGCCGTCCTTCAGCGCGTTCGACAGGCGGGGCGTCCGAACCTGGGTGATCCGCGCCCGACCATAGGCGGCATCGGTTTCGATTTGGACCTGATGGCCCAGGAGTGACACCGCCGGCACCCCTCTCGCCTTGAGGGCCATGGCCAGCAGGGCAATCGAGACCTGTTCACCCGTTGAGACGAGGACGTCGCTCTCACGCGCATCAGGCTGCTCGGCAATCTGTCGCGCCAGGGCAAGCAGGCGATTGGTTTCACCGCTCATCGCGGACAGCACGACGGCGACCTGATGGCCGGCGTCGCGTGTGGCAGCCACACGTGCAGCCACTTCTTGGATGCGCTCAATAGAGCCGACCGAAGTGCCACCATATTTCTGAACAATCAACATCAGCGCTTATGACTCTCTGTGCGTATGGTGCCCACCTGGGCAAGCAGCCGGTCGTACCGTTTCCCGTAGGGAGTCAGGGCTAGCGTGCGCGAGTCTCCCGCCCCACACTCAATCGCAATCAGCAGGTATTCTTCTACCACCTCGCGCATATCGTTCGGCAGAAACGGAAACCACTCAACGACGGCTACACCCTGCCCAAAGAGATATTCCTCATATCCCAATTCTTCGCCTTCTACCCCTTCAAGCCGGTAGAGATCGATATGATAGAGTGGCACCCTTCCCCTATAATGCTCGGCCACAAGAGTAAAGGTGGGGCTGGTAACGGTTTCAGGGGCAATCCCAAGTCCCTCCGCTATACCTTTCACCAGGCAGGTCTTGCCCGCGCCCAAGTCACCACACAGCCCGAGGATCATGCCGGGGGCCAGGAGTCGCCCAATCTGGCGTCCAAGGGATAACGTCTCTTCAGCCGAGAATGTCTGAATAATATGCGGCATGCGTATCGCTCTGACCGGCCCGGGAGAGGGCGTGCAGTGTGTCTGGCAGGTTGTCAATCACGTCGCGTGCCAGCAGCCCGGCCTGACCATGCTGGTAGGCAAAAGTATCCGCGGCAGCCCCGTGCAGAAACACGCCGAGGCAACACGCCTCATCGGGCGCATAACCTTGGGCGAGTAAGCCGCCGATAATGCCGGACAGGACGTCGCCCATGCCACCACTGGCCATACCCGGATTCCCGGTTGGATTGATCCAGGCCCGACCGTCGGGGGCAGCGATAACGCTCCGGGCACCCTTGAGAACGAGATAGCAGCCGTATCCAGTGGCGAACTGACGCGCAACCTCCAGTCGCCGGGCTTGTATGTCTGAGGTTGACAGTGCGGCCAGCCGAGACATTTCTCCGGGATGGGGGGTGAGCACGACTGGCATCTTGGCCGTTTTCAGCATGGCCACCTGAGACGCCACACAGTTCAGCCCGTCGGCATCGATAAGCAGGGGGACTTGGCTGTTTTTGAGAAGCCAGCGCGCCATACGCTTGGTTTCAACCGACACACCGATGCCGGGCCCGAAAACGAGAGCGCTTTTTCCGTGCAACGCCTGGCTTAATACGCGCGCGTTCAGCCGGAGACTACCGTCTGCGCGCTCGGGCTGAGGGGCGGTCATGGCTTCGAGCAAAACCGAGGAGAATATGGGTATGAGCCCGTGTGGACCGGCTAGGGTGACCAGGCCGGTTCCGGCCCGTAGGGCGGCAGAGGCGCTTAACACGGCCGCGCCGCTTTTCCCGCGCGCGCCGGCAAGGACCAGCAAATGGCCGAAATCGCCCTTATGCGATTCGGGACGACGGGCGCGTATCTGCCCACCCACCTCACGGCGGGTCAGGACGTGCAGGTGAGGTGCAACCTCGGCCAACGCTTGCGGGGCAATCCCGATATCAACCCAGGCGAGCTGTCCGACCTGAGCCGTCCCAGGATAGAGCACCTGGCCGAGCTTGGGATAGCCGAAGGTCACCGTCAGCGCCGCCTCAACAGCGCTACCGACAGGTTGTCCGGAATCGGCGTGCAAACCGGACGGTATATCGACCGACACAATGGGCACCTCACGGGCATTCATGCCAGCGATGAGCGCGGCCTGGACACCTCGCACCGCGGTATTCAGCCCCGTCCCAAGCAGGGCGTCAACGATCACATCGCAGCGGTCGAGTCGCTTCCCGGCGGCAGGTACCTGCTCCAGTGCGGTCACTTCTTCGACTCGACCTCTGAGGCGCAAGAACGCCTGCAAATTGCGCCTGGCATCGCCAGCCACCTCCCTTTTTTCGGCCGCAAGAATCACCTCACATGCGATGCCCTGCTGTTTCAGCAGGCGGGCCATGACAAAGCCGTCGCCGCCGTTATTGCCTCTGCCGGCGACCACAACCACTCGTTTGGGCCGCTTCTCAAAAAAGTCGAGCAGGGCCCGCGTCGCGCCGCTGCCGGCCCGTTCCATCAGGACATGACCGGGGGTGCCATATTTCTCAATGGTGAGCCGATCAAGCTCACGCATCTGTGCGGCAGAGACGAGATACATGAGACGATCCTTTAGGCAGATTCCCCTGCCCCAAGGTGGGTCCGCACGGCGTCAGCGACCTCCTCACCATAAGCACGGACAAGGCGCTCGTCTTCGCCCTCGACCATGATCCGCAGCAGGGGCTCAGTCCCGGAATAGCGGACGAGGAGCCGTCCGGTCTCGCCCAGTTTGTCGCTGACCTGCTGGATGACGTGGGACACTGGTTCGACGGTCTGCAAATCCTGTCGTTCTCGGACACGAACGTTAATAAGCGTTTGCGGGTAGCGTCGCACGAGTTGGCGCAGTTCAGACAGCGGCTGCTGTCTCTGGACGAGAATTGCCAGCAGCGAAAGAAAGGTGATCATGCCGTCGCCCGTTGTGTTCAGATTCAAGAAGATAATATGTCCGGATTGTTCGCCACCAATGCGATATCCCCCGCGACGCATCTCCTCGACAACATAGCGATCACCAACCGGAGTCCGGAGCAGTTTGCCACCCATCTGACGCAGCGCAATCTCAAGACCCAGATTACTCATCACAGTCGCTACTACCGTCTTGTGGGGCAGCCTGCCCTGCTGGAGGTGCTCTTGGGCGGCAATGGCCAGTATGGCGTCGCCGTCGACGATTTCTCCGGTCTCATCAACCAGAATGGCTCGGTCGGCATCGCCGTCCAGAGCAATGCCCACCTGGGCCCCGTGCTCACGGACAAGCTGTTGCACCCGCTGTGGATATAACGCCCCACAGTCGAGATTGATATTTGTGCCGTTCGGCGCTGTCCCTACCGGAATCACCTCAGCGCCGAGCTCGGCCAACACCGCCGGCGCTATGGTAGAGGCGGCCCCATTGGCACAATCGATCACGACTTTTACTCCGTCCAGCGTGAGATGGAGGGGAAAAGCGTTTTTGACAAACCCCTGGTAGCGGCCAAGGGCATCATCAATGCGGCCCGTCTTTCCGATGGATCCGGCTGTGGGGCGCTCGTCATCGATCGTGTGACTCAGCACCAGTTTCGATATCTCACCCTCCACCGCATCGGGTAGCTTGAACCCGTCGCGTGAGAAGATTTTAATGCCGTTATCCTGGAACGGGTTATGCGAGGCAGAGATGACCACGCCAGCATCCGCGCGCAGGCTGCGGGTGAGAAAGGCAATGCCGGGTGTTGGTACAGGGCCAACGAGGAAGACATCTCCGCCCATAGAACACACGCCGGACGCGAGCGCGGCCTCCAACATATAGCCCGATAAACGAGTATCTGTGCCGATAACGATGCTGGGGCGACCTGGACGATTGTGGCAGACAGCAGTCAGGGCGCGGCCAATGCGCAGGGCGGTCTCCGGCGTTATCGGCTCAATATTGGCCACCCCGCGAATCCCGTCCGTGCCGAATAATTGCGTGCTCGGCGCTCCGTCGAGCGACATTCAGATGGCCCTCTCCGCCAAAAGACTGGCAAGTCCCCGGTCAACAGGCAAAAAAAGGGGCGGGTGCAAAACAGTGGAATCCTTTTTACACCCGCCCTTCAGGCTATTATCCATCGAGCATCAACGGCCCTGGAATGCAGAAGGGACCACGACTGCCTATGCCTGACTACGCGCCTGTCGGCTCCGGGTCAACTTCGACGTTGAACTGTTTCAGGATGCCATCGATCTCGGGTCCGTCCAAGGCTTCTTTTTCCAGCAGAACTTCAGCCATCTTGTGTAAGATTTCGATATGCGTCTGGAGGAGGTCCTGCGCCCGGTTAAAGGCATCCTTAATGATGTTGCGCACCTCGGTGTCGATCTCAATGGCCGTCTTTTCAGAGTAGTCTTTGGTCTGAGTAATATCCCGGCCCAAGAAGATCTGTTCTTCCTTTTTCCCAAAGGTCATGGGGCCAAGGCTCTCGCTCATGCCCCACTCACACACCATGCGGCGAGCCAGCTCGGTCGCTTTTTCGAGATCGTCTCCAGCGCCGGTCGTGGTGTGACCCAGGACCAGCTCTTCGGCCACGCGGCCGCCGAACATGATGGCGAGGCGTTTCAGAATATAATCTTTTGAAAAAGTGTGGCGATCATCGACGGGAAGCTGCTGAGTCACGCCCAAAGCCATACCGCGCGGAATGATGGTAACCTTATGAACCGGGTCCGTCCCCGGAGTGAGTCGGGCAACCAAGGCGTGGCCGGCCTCATGGTAGGCCGTGTTGCGGCGCTCATCAAGGCTGAGAATCATACTGCGACGCTCGGCACCCATGAGGACCTTGTCCTTGGACAACTCGAAATCGTCCATTTCGACTTTGTCTTTGTTTTTGCGCGCCGCCAGGAGCGCAGCCTCGTTCACCAGGTTTTCCAGGTCCGCCCCGGAAAACCCCGGTGTGCCTCGGGCGAGTTGAGAGACGTCAACCTTGTCGTCCAGTGGCACCCGGCGCGTATGGACATTAAGAATTTCCTCGCGACCCCGGACATCCGGTGAGGGAACAACAACCCGCCGGTCAAACCGTCCAGGGCGCAGTAGTGCCGGGTCCAGGACGTCCGGACGGTTGGTCGCCGCAATCAGAATGACACCCTCGTTTGCCTCAAAGCCATCCATCTCCACCAGGAGTTGGTTTAAGGTCTGCTCGCGCTCGTCGTGCCCGCCGCCGAGGCCGGCGCCGCGATGGCGACCGACCGCGTCAATCTCATCGATGAAGATAATGCACGGCGCCTGCTTCTTCCCTTGAATAAAAAGGTCACGGACACGCGAGGCCCCGACCCCAACGAACATCTCAACAAAATCGGAGCCGCTGATCGAGAAGAACGGCACCCCGGCTTCCCCGGCAATCGCCCGGGCAAGTAGGGTTTTTCCGGTTCCGGGAGACCCAACCAGTAATACGCCTTTGGGGATGCGCCCCCCCAAACGCGTGAACTTTTTCGGGTCCTTGAGAAAGGCGATAATTTCTTCCAACTCCTGTTTGGGTTCCTCCACGCCGGCAACGTCGCTGAACGTGATACGCTGTTGGTTTTCCGTCAGCAGTTTGGCCCGGCTCTTGCCAAAAGACATGGCCTTGCCGCCGCCCATTTGCATCTGGCGCATAAAGAAGATCCAGACGCCGATGAGGAGTAGCATCGGAAACCACTGAATCAGGATGGTGATATACCAGGGGTCGCCTTCTTCCGGCCGCGCGGCCACCCGCACCCCTCTGTCGCGCAAGGTCCGCATGAGGTCGGGATCGTCGGTGGGAGCATAGGTCTTAAAGCGGTCGTCATTGCGGAATTTCCCACGAATGATCTGGCCCTGAATGACGACCTCGGAGACTTCACCTTTTTCCACAGCCGTAAAAAAATCGCTGAAGACAACTTCAGGTTCTCTCGGTTGTTGGCGATTGAACAGGTTAAACATGAACAGGAAGATCACCCCGAGAATCAACCACAGTGCGAGATTAGAAGAAACCTTGTTCACTCCGTCACCTTTCCTATATCCTGTCCGGCCCCAGCCTACCACAGTTCTTCATCGACCGGCAACGGGTTGACCTGTATGCGATAAACCTGCCGGGTCGCCGCCGTCACCAGCGCCCTCTGGCCTCTGACACAGCCGGGGACCCAGGCGATCTCACCGTTCATTTCAACCACGGGAAATCCGGAACGGAACACCTGCGGGACTTTTGCATCCACAAAGGCATCCTGAACTTTCCTATGGCCTCGCATGCCGAAAGGACGAATACGATCCCCGACACGAGCATTGCGGACAATACACGTCGCCTCAGTGCCGGACAGGTCACAATCGAACAGGGCCGACCAGCGGTCCGTACACCGCGCCGCATTCAAATCGCCGTACCATTCGATAGCGGAAGAAACGCTCAGGTCCCAGCGTGAGGCTAATCGCCGACTCTGCCCGGCTTGTAAGACATAGGCATAGTCCCGCTCCATGATAGGTGGTCGCCGGGTTTGGAGAATCAGCCGCGTTCCCCGGCGAACGACCGCCTGCCGCCCCGGCAACTCCACACGGCCCCGGATCTTTCCTTCACTGAGGTCTCTCAAGCGGAACAGATGGACGGTTTTTACATCGTGTACATGCTCTTCAATCCACTGGCGGAGAATGCGCAGCCGTAGGGCAACAGGCTCTTTATCCAAGGCGGGAAGAGACACGCTATTGTCACGTCCTATGGTGCGCGTGCGGGCATTCGTAGCCAGCCCTTCGAGCCAGTCTTCCTCTTCTCGGGTCGTTTCCGCCAGAGAGGCCAGATGACGACGGATTTGCGGAGAAAATTCTTGTTCCAAAAAGGGCAGGAGAACGTGTCTGATCTTATTCCGGGTAAAACGCAGGTCAGCGTTACTCGGGTCTGTGACATAGGGCAACTTTTTTTCCTGGGTGTAGGCGTCGATTTCACGCCGTGAACAGTACAGGAGAGGCCGAATCAGCCAGTTGTCTCTCACAGGCGGAATGCCAGCCAATCCACGTCGTGCGCTGCCGCGCATAGTGTGAAAGAGAACGGTCTCAGCCTGGTCATCCTGCGTATGAGCGGTGGCAACATAGTCGAGCGGATCTGCGGCGACGCTCTCTTGAAAAAACGTATAGCGCGCTTCTCGCGCCCAGGCTTCTATTCCTTTCAGGCCGGAAGGAGGCTGGAGTTTTTTGACCGAGAGCGGCACCCGCCACTGCTGACACAGGGTTTGCAACATGTCTTGTTCCTGGTCGGACTCGGGGCGCAGGCCGTGATTGACGTGGAGCACCCTCAGGCGATAGCTCCGCAGCGGCGTAATCGCTAGCAGGGCGGAGAGCAGGGCAACTGAATCGGGGCCACCGGAACAGGCCACGCCAATACGCAGGCCGGACGTGTCCGGGAGCAGTTTTTGGAGAGAGGCCCAAAGCTTGTGCTCAAGTGGCAGCATACGCCTGAAATAAAAAAGGCGCTCCTGAGGAACGCCCTTACCGTACCAGTCTCTGGGTCACAGGTTCTGCGGGGGATCTTTATCCATCGCCTTTTGCGTTCCGCAGCACAACAGCGACGGTGGAAACGAGCGCACAGAGCACCCCAATCCCAGCTACTACTTGCATAAATACCGCGAGTGGATCCATACTGTACTCCTTCATGAGACGGTAGTTTTAGCCGCCACCGTGGGACCGCTCCAGCCTAGCGGCGGGCGGACTTGAACCGCCGACCTAGGGATTATGAGACCCTCGCTCTAGCCTCCTGAGCTACGCCGCCACGGAGTGTTAAATCCGGCAGTCCGGGGAAAGTCAAGAGGAGGGGCCGGACCGCATTCGGTTTGATGGGCACCCAGGGCTTACCTTGCGGCGCGAGCGCCCGCCCAATACGCTTGTGCATCGGTCATCACGACCCGTCGGCTGTCCCGTTCGATCTGAAAGAGCCTTTTCTCCGTGATTTCGAGACAGGTCAATTTTCCGCCATAGACGAGGCCGGTATCAATCCCGATTTTATACGGGAGGTCAAAACCCACTTCCCGTTGGGGGGTATGGCCGAAGACCACGGTGTACGGCAGGTCATGCGGGTGAGCAAAAAAATCCTCGCGAATCCACAGCAGGTCTTCCGCCATCTGGTCCTCCAGGCTATAGCCCGGATTGATTCCGGCATGCACGCATAAGATGGCTTCGGCCGGCAGATAGAGCTGAAGATTCAGAAAAAACTCACGATGGGCGTCGGGCATGAGCGCCGCAACCTCGTGGCCGGGAGTCCAGGGATCGCACCGATAGCTGGCAAGGGTTTGGTCTCCACCATTCATCAGGAAGGACTGACCGTACAAGCCGTCATAACCCAGAAAGTCAAGGAACATATCCTCGTGATTGCCCTTGAGAAACGTACAGCGACAGACCGCAGCCATCTGTATCCCTAAGAGCAGATCAACAACGGCCTTGGCATCCGGCCCGCGGTCGATATAGTCGCCCAGGCACACCAGATGGTCTTCGGGCTGTAATGACAACGCACTGAGCAGGGTCTCAAGTTCTGCCGGACAGGCGTGGATATCACCAATGATACACAATCGGCCGGGTCGCTCTGCCACAGCGCCTCCTTATCGTCCCGTGTAGACCGGGTCGCGTTTCTCACGAAACGCGCGAATCCCTTCTTTCACATCTTCGGACTGGAGCAGTTTTCGCTGCTCTGCCATTTCAGCGGTCAGCACGTCTCCCAGACCGGCGCCCAACGCATGATGTATGGACGCCTTGATCGTCGCGAGCGCCAGGGGAGCATTCTTTGCCAGACGAGCGGCATACGCTGCCACCTGCTCTCGGAAGTTGTCTCCGGTGAGAATCCGGTTGACCAGGCCCATATTGGCCGCTTCCTCTGCATCGACCATCTCTCCGGTGAGAGCCATTTCCATACCGCGCAGGCCCGCCAGGCGGGGCAGGAAATAGCTGGCACCGCCGTCAATCGTCAGTCCCCGTTTCACAAAGATCAAGGAAAAGCGCGCCGCTGATGAGGCCAGACGGATATCAGCGGCCAAGGCCAAGGAGCAGCCATATCCGGTGGCAACCCCGTCGACCGCGGCAATGACCGGTTTGGGCAGATTCCAGATCATTCGAATCACGGCGTTAAAGCCGTCCTCGGTCAGCTCTTCTCCGGGAGTCGTCGGCTGTGAGGGGGCGGCCAATAAGTCCGCGCCGGAGGAAAACGCGCCGCCGGCCCCGGTCAACACTACCAGGCGGGTATCGGCGTCACGCGCACTTTCGGCCAACCCGGCCTTCAGGGCATAGATGGTGTCACGATCAAGCGCGTTGCGACGCTCGGGTCGATTCAACGTCAGCCAGCGGATATGGTCTTGTTTGTCATTCAGGAGACTCTCCATCTCACACCCCCTCCATGCGTGCCTCGAAAATCGAAGCGACATTCTCAACGACAGCCCGCTCAACATCGGAAAAAGCGATGGGCAGAGCGCATTCCTGTTGTAAACTGGTCACTCCCCTGTCAGCAAGGCCACAGGGCACGATGTCCGCAAACGGCCGCAGGTCGAGATCAACGTTGAGCGCAAAGCCGTGCAAAGAAACGCGCTTGCGGACAGCAATGCCGACCGCTCCGATTTTTCGCTCACCAACCCAGACCCCGGGATATCCATCCTGGCGGCTCGTGTGGACGCCAAAACGAAGACAGGTCTGCCGCATGACCTGCTCAAGCTGCGCAATGAAACGTCGCGCCCCATATCTCTGTAACAGGGAAGAAAAGACCGGATACACAACAAGCTGACCGGGGGCGTGGTAGGTCGCACCCCCACCCCGCGCTACATACTCGACGCTCAGCCCTTTCTTCCGAAGCTGGGCAGCCGAAAGCTTGATCTGCTCATACGGCCGGCGATAGCCGAGCGTGATCACCGGCTGATGCTGCGTCAGCAGGAGCGCGTTTGTCCGCCACGCAACACACCAGGCGTGCCAGCGTCGCTGCACCTGAAGCGCCTGGGCATAGGCGGTCAGACCCAGCTGCACACAGTGAATGTGACGAGTGTCCATGCGTGCGTTGTATTCCAGGGAGAAGGGGCGCTAGCTGTCCGAGGAGTATGACCCGCCTCTCCAGTCACGTCGATCGGATACCGAACGATTCCAGCCCCCGCTCACGCTGCTATACCAGCCGCTGGCCGTGTTGTCCTTGCCTCCGCTCACGCTCGCATGGTCGTCGAGCACCTCATTATTCCACCCCGCCACCAATCCCCCTATACTATCATATTGCAAATCGATTTTAAGTTGGCACAACTCGGAATGTGACCAATTTTAGCCATTTATCCAATGAAGTCGCCGACTTTCAGCCCAAAAACCCGCGCAACCAAATAACTCATAGATGGCACACTTTGCATAGAAATCCATGCATCACCTATTAGTCAGCCTTATGTATTTTCATTTCTGCCCAGAATCGGGCGACAATGCTGCGGACGCGTGTGGAGGAATCGTCGGAGGAGCGTGGATTCTCAGCTCAAACCGCGCGTGAGGTATCTTTCCAAGAGGCGAATTATGTCCTGGGTCGCCGTCTCACCCAATCCCAGGAACGGACGGGCGGGTAGCGTAACGGTGAACGTCAGCGGGTTTTTGAGCGGGCGGCCGAAGAGCTGAGAAACGGTCCGCGTGACGGTGTATCCAAACTGGCGATATTGACCATATTCCTTTGCAACGCCCACACCGGCGAATCGTGGGCCGAAATCGGTCACTATAATGAACCACGCGCTTCTCTTTGTCGTTGAGGACATTGGTCTTGCTCACCGGCTCGCGCGCCAGGAACACTGAACACATACCGCAGAACGGCTCGATGTAGAGTTGAGACGGTAGCAACAGCTCGGCAATCTTCCGCGCCAGTTTTTGCTTGCCTCCCATGTACGCAACCGGGGCCTTTATTCTCTTTCCCATCCGCGTTCTCCTCTATCGCTTCTTGTCTCTTGACCGCTCGGTTCACCAGAGATGTGCTGAAAGGGACTAAGGCAAGACAGGTGCAGGGACCGTTGTAGTCTTGTTTTCAGGCCGGCCGTCCCTGAGTGCGGCTTTCGGCATCACTCTTTCTCCTTCGCAAAGATGAGCCTTTCTTTCCGTTGTCGTTCCATCCCTATCCTGCGGGGCATCCAGGTGATGGCACGTGGACCCCGCTCGGGGTCCACAGCCACCACCCCGAAACTGTCGGGATCGGTAGCCCAGCGCTTGAGGTGGCGCCGCCGCGTCTCGCCCTTAACCTCCACCTCCCACACCTCGTCCGGATCGGCAAAGGTCGGCAGAATGTGATGGGCAAAGCGCGTCCGATCGAGGTTTGTCGCGGCCAGCTTCTCAACGAACTCCGGCCTGGCGATCGTCCTCGGTTCTCAAGGCGGAGCAGGGCTCAACTGTAACTGCCGGCGTTCGGACGGGAGGGAATGGCTTGACGAGCGCAAACAAGCAGGCCCCGTCAGGCCTGCGACATAAAGGAGAATCCTTCGGACGAGGTTTCTATGTTGACAGAGAATGCCGGAGGGCTTGGCACTCTCTGGGGGCCCGCCTGGAGGAGCGGGCCCTGATGACCTAACCTAGTCAGGGCGTCAAGGATCGGGGGTCGCAACGCTCCTCTTGACCGTCTTTTCCTCGGGTGGTAGCGCGGGTATATCCGCTATGCGTACTCTCTCCGCGTTGTTTCGCAATACTCTTTTCGTCGCCGGCATCACCCTGGTTGCTCTTGGCCTGGGCAACACGCTGGTCGCCCACTTTAAAGTCCGGGAGTATCAGAGCGCCTTGGCCCGTACACCCCCTCCTGTTGCGACCGGGCAAACATTCGGGAAGAGTACCAGGCTGCATCACTTCTCGAGTGAAGCCTGGAGCCGTCGCTCCCTTAACCGAGCAAAGCTTGACTTCTACCACGTGTTGCATACCGTCGGCTGGCTCATGCTGTGTAGCGGTGCGCTGTGTACGATTATGGCGGTCCGTCGCCAGCGCTATCGGCAGCCACGTTGGGTGTCGTCCTCGGCAGAGCGCGGGTAGGTCGCACTTTTTCCCTCCAGAGACGAGGGAGCGACACATCCCCTCCCTGGAGAGGTGGCCCGAAGGGCCGGGGTGGGTTTCCCCGGACACGCCCCTTATCATAGCCTCCCGAGAGGAAAGGAGGTAGTGGGGTCTCGCTTTGGATATTCCGCAACGCGGCGTGGACCCGCCTGAACCGCTTCGCTACCAACATCACGAAAAAGTGATATTTTCGCGATTCCCCAGTTGACATTGCCCCCCCGCTCCACTAGTGTCGCAGTGGCATTTCAGCATGGGAGACATCGGGTGCAATCTCACATTTCGGTGATATTAGACAAAGCGCTTTCAGATGCCGTTTTGTCCGCTGAGGACGGCTACCAGCTCATCAACTGCTCCGAGGAGGACTTTCCGGCCCTCCTGGAGGCGGCGGGAAACTTACGTGATCGACACAAAGGCCGGACGGTAACCTATTCCCGAAAAGTCTTTTTGCCCGTCACCAACCTGTGTCGGGACCGGTGCTCGTACTGTACCTTTCGCAAGGACCCCCGTGACCCGGACGCCTGGACCATGAGTCCCAACGACATTCAAAGCTGGTTGGAGCGGTCCAAAAAACAGGGCTGTAAAGAAGCCCTTATGTGTTTGGGGGATAAGCCCGAAAAAGCCTTTCGGAGCTATCGGGAAACCCTGGCAGGCTTTGGCCATACCTCGACGACGGCCTACGTCTATCAGGCGTGTGAAATCGCCCTGTCCTACGGCATCCTGCCCCACACCAATGCGGGCGTGCTGAGCTATGACGAGATGAAATGGCTCAAAGACGTCAATGTCAGTCTTGGCCTCATGTTGGAAAACATCAGCCCACGGCTGTGCGAGCGCGGCATGGCGCACTTTTCCGCGCCCGACAAGCGGCCCGAAGTCCGCGTCAAAATGATTCGTGAGGCCGGCGAGTTGGAGATTCCGTTTACCACCGGTATTCTCATTGGTATCGGAGAAACCCGCGAAGAAGTGGTTGACAGTTTGCTCGCGATCCGCGACCTGCACGAGGAATACGGCCATATTCAGGAAGTGATCGTGCAGAACTTCCGGGCCAAGCCCAATACCAGAATGGCCGATGCCCCAGAGCCGGAAAGTTATGAAATGGCCCGAACGGTTGCCGTTGCGCGGCTGCTCTTGGGAGGACCAATGAACGTGCAGGCGCCGCCCAATCTCAGCCCGCACGACCACCGGCTGCTGCTGCGTTCCGGGATTAACGACTGGGGTGGTATCTCGCCGGTTTCGATAGATTATGTCAATCCGGAGGCAGCTTGGCCGCATCTCAATTTGCTCGCCAAGACGTGCGCGGACGCTGGCTTTACCTTACGGGAGCGGCTGGCCATTTATGAAGAGTATATAGACCGTCCAGGTTTTCTCCTGCCGGCCTTACAGCCGCGTACACGCGAGTTACAAGCCGAGGTGACTGCCTGATTTTCGCACCTGAGAGCAAACAACAATTTTCGAGCGTAAGGAGACCCAGCCGTGGCAACCGATCACATTGCCGGCATTCTCGATCACATTGATCCACAGATTCGCACGATTCTTCATCGCGCCTTGGAAGAGGAAGAACTCTCCTGGCAAGACGGCCTCCAGTTATGCCAGACCAATGGCATCGATTTTCACGCCGTCTGTCTGGTTGCCGACGAAATGCGTCGCCGCCAGGTCGGTGAGGTAGTAACCTATGTCGTCAACCGGAATATCAACTTCACCAATGTGTGCATTAAACACTGCACGTTCTGCGCGTTCAGCCGGGAGTACCGCGAGGAAGAAGGGTACTTCCTCCCCGAGGAGGAGATCGTTCGGCGAGCCAAAGAAGCCGTTGACATGGGTGCAACCGAAGTCTGCATGCAGGCCGGCCTGCCACCCAAAATGAACGGCAGCCTCTATATCGATCTGACCCGAGCCGTGAAGAAGGCCTTCCCGGACCTCCATATCCACGCGTTTTCGCCCGAAGAAGTCTTGTACGGCTCGCTGCGCTCGGGGGCTTCCATTCTCGAGTATATACGAGAGCTCAAAAACGCGGGCTTGGATACCCTGCCCGGGACCTCAGCGGAAATTCTGGATCAGGACATCCGCGATATCATCGCCCCTGGGCGTATTTCGACCAAACAGTGGATCGAGGTCATTACCTCGGCCCACAGCCTCGGCATCCCGACCACCTCAACCATTATGTATGGCCATATCGAGACACCAGAACACTGGGTCAAACATATGAACCTGCTACGCGACATTCAAAAGGAGACCGGCGGGTTTACCGAGTTTGTGCCGCTGTCGCTCATCCACCAGGAAGCGCCCATGTATCAGCGCAAACTCGTCAAAGGCGTCCGCGAGGGAGCGACCGGTGTGGAGGTCATCAAGATGCACGCGATTGCCCGGCTGATGCTGGGCCCCACCTTCCGTAATATCCAGTCCTCCTGGGTCAAAGAGGGTCCCAAGCTATCGCAATACTTGCTGACGGTGGGCGCAAACGATCTTGGAGGAACACTGATTAACGAGAGCATTTCGACCTCAGCCGGCGCGCAGTACGGCCAGTTGGTTCCCCCCAAAGAGTTGCGGCGCTTGATCCGCGACGTGGGTCGCACCCCGGCCGAACGTTCGACCACCTATAAGCTGCGGACGGTCTTCAACGGCACCGACGACAAACTCAGCCCCCTGGATATGGTGGAGAATGCCGACGAGCAATTCGGCTCCTATCGGCGGCTCGCCGCCTCAGACCAGTTTCGTTACGTTCATCCGTTCGAGCGGGACAAACACGAAACCGCGCACTAATCCGGAGGCGGAGGAGGCTCCTCCGCCCGTTCGACCGTGTCTACCCTGACTTCCTCACACATCACCGCCCTCGCCGGCGGTGTGGGAGCCGCGCGGTTCCTGCGTGGGGTCGTGCGTACTGTCCCAGGGACCAACCTGAGCGTGATCGTCAATACCGGCGATGACGAAGAATTCTTTGGCCTGTCGGTTTCTCCTGACTTGGACACGGTGACCTATACTTTGGCCAATGCCGTTGACCCCGAAAAAGGCTGGGGCTTACCCCAGGAAACCCATCGCTGCCTTGCAGCGCTCGGGCGCTATTATACCGATACCTGGTTTGGCTTAGGTGATGCTGATCTGGCAACCCATCTGTTTCGGACCCAAGAACTACGCCAGGGGCAGACGCTCAGCCAAGTGACCGCCGCTATTGCCCGAAAGTGGGGCATTGAAGCCACCGTGCTGCCGATGAGTAATGAGCGTGTTCGGACCGTTGTGCATACCGAGGCCGGTGCCCTGCCCTTTCAGGAATATTTCGTGAAACAGCGCAGTGAGGGGCAGGTCTCGAAAGTGGAATTCAGCGGCGTTGAAACGGCCCAGGCCGCACCTGGAGTCGTCAATGCCATTCACGGCGCCGACCTGATTATCCTCCCGCCGAGCAACCCCATTGTCAGTATTGGCCCCATTCTTTCTTTACCCGGCGTGCGCCAAGCCCTTCGAGACACCCCCGCTCCGGTGGTCGCCATCAGCCCCCTGGTCGCCGGGAAGCCCATCAAAGGGCCGGCCGACCGGATGCTGGCCGGCCTGGGGATCGAAGTCTCGTCGGTTGGGGTCGCTACGCTGTATCAAGATTTTGTGGATACCTTTGTGCTCGACTGGCAGGATATCGAACACGACCCAGCACCGCGCGAACGCCTGGAAAAAATGGGACTGGCTGTTATTGTCACCGATACCGTCATGAACGATATGGACAAATCGGTTGCTCTGGCCCAAACGGTGCTTGAATTTGCCCATCAGAAACGCCCCAAAGCTGCGTCATCATTCCCACGCCACGCGTAATTTAAGGACCTTGCATGAGTACGATTGCCATTATCCCCATTCCCGGTGTTCCTCAGATCAAGCCGGGCGATGACCTGCCCGCCATTCTTCTCAAAGCGATTGATGACGCCAAAGTCGGCCTCAAGGATGGGGACATTCTGGTCCTCTGCCAAAAGATCGTCTCCAAAGCCGAGGGCGCCGTCATTGACCTGCGGACCGTCACCCCGTCGCCGTTTGCCACACAAATTGCGGACATGTGGGAGAAAGACCCGCGCATGGTCGAGGTGGTGCTGACCGAGAGTAGTCGGATTGTCCGCATGAAGAACGGCGTGGTCATCACCGAGAGCAAACACGGCTGGGTGTGCGCCAACTCCGGCGTTGACGCCTCCAATACTCTCGCTGACGATGTCGTCATTCTCCTGCCGAAAGACCCCGATGCTTCAGCCCGGCATCTACGGCTGGCCATTGAGCAGCAGCGTCACATTGCTATTGGCGTCATTATTACCGACACGTTTGGCCGGCCGTGGCGTGACGGCCTGGTCGAATTCGCGCTCGGTGTTTCCGGTCTTGACCCACTCGATGATCAACGCGGAGAGGAAGATCTCCAGGGCCGCGAACTGCATCATACGGTCATTGCCGTGGCCGACGAACTCGCCGCGGCCGCCGGCCTGCTGATGGAAAAGAGTGCCGCCATGCCCGCCGTTCTGATCCGTGGCTATCGCTTCAAACCAGCCGACGTTGGGAGCGAGTCTCTGAAACGCCCGGCGGACGCCGACCTGTTTCGCTAGTAGCTATCACACACCGTTCCCTGCCCCTAGATGAAGCGCGGCCAGGGTCATCTGAAAAAAGTTGTAGCGTGAGTAGTCCGGTGTTAGTATTTAGCCTGATCGCTCGGTCGAACTTGACGATAATCCCGACTTGCCGACTATGGCGGAAAGGGTGGCATTATCACAATGGCTTCGCCTGATTTGTCTAAAGCGCGGCACAGTCGAGACGCCGACCCTGCCCCCTCACTCTTTGGGCACTACGAGCTTGACGCCCACTTTTTCGACGAGACCTTTGAGTCCGAAGGGCAGCCCCGCGCGCACTACCGGCTCCTCATCGACGAAATGGAGCGGATGTCTCCAGAGGAGGTCGAGCGACTTCAGGAGCGCGTGACCCGCTCATTTCTCGACGAGGGCATCACCTTCACCGTGTACGGAGACGAGGAGTCCATCGAGCGGGTTATCCCCATCGATTGCGTCCCCCGCCTCGTGCTCGCCCGAGAGTGGGAGCATATCGAGCGTGGGCTCATTCAGCGCGTCCAGGCGCTGAATCTCTTTCTCGCCGATGTCTACGGCAAGGGAAATATCCTTGGCGACGGCACTATACCGCGCGACCTGGTGCAGGGATGCCCGAACTACCGCCCCGAGATGGAAGGGGTCCAGGTGCCGCTCGGAGCCTACGTGTCAGTGTGCGGGAGTGACATCGTGCGGACCGCGGACGGCTTCATGGTGCTGGAGGACAACCTCCGGGTACCCTCAGGGGTGTCGTATATGCTCGCCTGCCGGGAGGCGATCCGGCGCTCCTTCCCGAGGGTTTTTCGTCACTACCACGTCCGGTCGGTAGACCATTACGGCCAGGAACTTCTGCGCGTCCTGCGTTCCCTCTCGCCTCGGAAAGGAGAGGAGCCGAGTATCGCCCTGCTTACACCCGGCGTGTATAACTCGGCGTATTATGAACATGCCTTTCTGGCGCGGGAAATGGGTATTGAACTCGTCACGGGCGACGACCTGCTCGTGCGTGAGACCCAGCTGTATATGCGCACCGTCCAGGGCTTGCGCCCGGTAGATGTCCTCTATCGGCGCCTCGACGATGATTTTATCGACCCCCAGGCATTCCGCCCGGATTCCCGCCTGGGCGTTCCCGGTCTTTTTGAGGTCTATCGGGCCGGAAACCTCGCGCTGGCCAACGCGCCCGGCACGGGGGTTGCGGACGATAAGGCGGTGTATGCGTATGTGCCGCGCATGATTCGCTATTACCTCGACCAGGAACCGATTCTCGACAATGTCGAAACCTTTTTGTGCCGGGAACCCGAGGGACTGGCCTACACGCTTGAGCATCTTGAGAACCTGGTCGTCAAGGCGGTGGGCGAGTCAGGCGGGTACGGTATGTTGGTGGGGCCGCACGCCAGCCGGGAAGAGCGCGCAGAATTTGCTGACAAGCTCCGAGCTCAGCCCGAGAATTATATCTCTCAGCCTACCCTGGCCCTGTCGCGTGCCCCGTGTCTGATTGACGGGCGGCTTGAGGCGCGCCACGTTGACCTCAGACCCTTCGTGCTGCACGGGCAGGAGACCAGCGTGGTGCCCGGCGGGCTGTGTCGGGTTGCACTGCGTAAGGGCAGCCTGGTGGTGAATTCGAGCCAGGGCGGCGGTTCCAAAGATGCCTGGATCATTGAGGAGGATGCGCCGTGATACTTGCCCGTGTCGCAGATTCTTTCTACTGGATGAACCGCTACCTGGAACGGGTGGAACACACCGCCCGTCTCCTTGGGTTACAACTCGAACACCTCCCCTCCAGCCCGGTCCAGGAAATCGCCAATGGCTGGCGACGGCTCTTCAGCAGTCTGGATGCCCACCCTCCAGGCGCGGATATCTATGGTGGCCCGGAGGACGATGACGATTTCTTTTTCGCCGACGGCTATACCCTGACCGACTATCTCACCTTCGATACCACTAATCCGACCTCTATCGTGTCCTGCCTGACCGCGGCTCGGGAAAACGCCCGTCAGGTACGCGACGCCATCAGCAACGGGATTTGGTCAAGCCTCAACCGTGTCTACCTGCGCTTACGGGACACCGACCTTGTGGATATCTGGTCCAGGGAACCCGTTATGCTCTACCGCGACATTGTCGAGGCGGTCCAACTCTTCGACGGCGTCTGCGCGAGTTCTCTGCGCCGGGACGCAGGCTGGCATTTTATGCGCATCGGACGATTCATCGAGCGGGCTCAGCTCATCAGCTCTCTCCTGGAGACGCATTGTGCGAACGTCAAGGACACGGCCGAGGAGGACGGTGACTGGGTGGGCCTCCTTCGGGTCTGCAATGCCTTTGAAGCCTACTGTCAGCTCCACGGTGCCCAGGCCGGGAGAGAAAAGGTGCTGGGCTTTCTGGTGTACGATGCCGAGTTGTCCTATTCATTGCGTTTCGCAGTCAACCGGATCCGGGCCAGCCTGGAGGTCATTGACCCGCCAGTCCGTGGACACTTGCCTGTGGAGCCGTATGAAATCGTTGGGCGGCTGGATTCGGCCCTCTCCCACCATATGGTCAATCTGGTCGCCGGTGGCGGAGGCTGGTATGACCTCACCGATCTCGTTATATTATGTCGGAACTTCCATGAAGCCCTGGAGCGGACCTATGTCTACTATCCAACAGAAGCACAGACGGCTTCCTGAATGTCCGGCGGACGTACCGCACGTATCATGGTGAAGCCGATGCCACTCCGTGAATCCCGACCGAGTGAGACCATCGAGGTCTCCCTCGCCTCGGACCTTTCTGCCCTTCGTATGCTCGCCCAGGCTATCCAGGAATTCGGGGCGGCCCATGCGCTCAGTCGAGACCTTCAGAGTCGCCTCAACCTCGTTCTGGACGAACTGGTAACGAACAGCGTGTGCTATACCTTGCCGGACCTTCCCGAGCCCGAGTTGCGTTTGCGTCTCTTCGTTGACCAAGGCAGCATCGTAGCTCAGCTTGAGGACAACGGCACGGAGTACAACCCTTTTGAGGAGGCTCCAGAGCCAGATACTCGTCTGGGACTTGCGGAGCGCCCCATCGGCGGTCTCGGTATATTTTTTGTGAAGCAGCTCACCGACAGCAGCACCTATGAGCGCATCGACGGACGCAACCGTATTACCCTGAAACACGTGATTGGGGGGCAAGCCAATGACGAATGAAAATGCGCTATCCGTGCAAACCGAACGCAGTGAAAAGGCCGTCATCGTCTGCCCAGTGGGACGGGTGGACGGGAGCAATGTGGGAGTGCTGGAAAGCGCTATTCGAGAGCTACTCGATGCGGGCCAGAAGACGCTCGTCTTCGATTTTGAGGACCTGAACTACATCAGCAGTGCTGGCTTACGCGTGCTTCTGGTAACGGCCCGACGGACACAGGCGGAAGGAGGAAAGGCGTTATTTTGCGGGCTGGCCGAACACATCGCCCATGTTTTTGAGATCAGTGGGTTCACCAACATCCTGACGATCTGCCAGAACCGGAGCGAGGCGCTGGCTGCCTTGTAGACACCGACTCCGATATAGAGAGGGACCAGGCTTTGGCGACATTACCCATACGACTCCTCGTGGTCGACGACGAAGAGGACCTCGAACTACTTATCCGCCAGAAATTCCGCCGCCGTATCCGCAAAGGCGAATTCGATTTCGTCTTTGCCCGGAACGGCCAGGAAGCGCTCGAAAAGCTCGCCGAGAACCCAGACATTCACTTGGTGCTCTCGGATATCAACATGCCCGTGATGGACGGGCTCGCCCTGCTGAGCAAACTCGAAGACACCAAACCCGACGTCCAGGCGGTCATCGTTTCCGCCTACGGTGACATGGAGAACATCCGCACCGCCATGAACCGGGGCGCCTTCGATTTTGTGACCAAACCGATCAATTTCGACGATCTCGAAATCACGATTGAAAAGACGCTCAACCATATCCGTGCCCTGGAAACCGCCCAGGAAGCGCGGGACCGGCTCGTCGTCATCAAACGGGAACTCGATGTGGCCCAGCAGGTACAAATGTCCGCCCTGCCCAAAGAGGTCCCGCGCAGCGTGACCCACGATGTCCAGGCCCTGATGATTCCAGCCCGGGAGGTCGGCGGGGACTTCTACGATTTTTTTCCCCTGAGCGATGAACTGATCGGTCTGGTCATCGCGGATGTCTCAGGCAAGGGGATTCCGGCGGCGTTGTTTACCCTCATGACGCGGACCCTCCTCAAAGGGACAGCCAGAGATTCCCCGTCCCCTGCGGACTGCCTGAGTAAAGTGAACGATCTGCTGGCCGAGGACAACGAAACCTGTATTTTCATCACCCTTTTCTATGGGGTGTTTGATCTGCGGGACGGCGTCTTCCGTTACAGCAACGGTGGTCATAATCCGCCCCGTTTGGTACGGAGCGATTCCCGGGTTGAGGTGGTGCCGGCCACCGAGAATCTGGTCCTCGGCATCGCTCCCGGACACGAATATCGCAACGGTGAGGTCCAGCTTGCCCCTGGGGATGCTCTTTTCCTGTACACAGACGGCATTACCGAGGCCCAGAACGCCAACGATGAGGAGTTTGGCGAAGAACGGCTTGATGCGAAACTCGTCAGCCTTGGGCAGGTACCTGCCCGTGAAATCGTGACCACGGTCGTCGATGAGGTGCATGCTTTTGCTGGAGATGCGCCGCAATCGGATGATATTACCTGCATTGCGATGCGCTTCGCCGCCCCGCTTTCTTCCTCCACTGACGACGGGACATGATACGCTCTCTCCCAACCCTTGCGATGCGCTTCGCCGCCCCGCTTTCTTCCTCCACTGACGACGGGACATGATACGCTCTCTCCCAACCCTTTCCCGCGCTACCCTGGGTCTCGTTGCCTGGGTCGGCGTGATGGTGCAGGCCGTGCAGACGATCAGCGCCGAAGAGTTGGTCTTCGGCCAGTCCGCAGCCCTGAGCGGCCCGGCCCGCGCCCTGGGCCAGGGGGTGCGTGTCGGCCTGTTGGCCGCTTTCGAGGCGATCAACCAGCAAGGGGGGATACACGGCCAGCGCCTCGTCCTGGATTCCCTGGACGATGCCTATGAACCCGAAGCGGCTATCGCCAACACCCGTGAACTCATCCAGCGTAACGTCTTCGCCCTGGTCGGTGCGGTTGGGACCCCGACATCTCTAGCCGCCCAGCCGATTGCCACCGAGGCCGGTGTTCCCTATCTCGCCCCATTCACCGGGGCGGAGTTCTTGCGCGACGCCCAGCTCCGGCCCAATGTGCTCAATATGCGGGCCTCGTACTATCAGGAAACCGAGGAGATGGTGGCCCGTCTGACCGCCGACCTGGGCGTGCAGCGGATCGGTATTCTCTACCAGAACGATTCCTATGGACGCGCCGGGCTGACGGGCGTCCGGCGCGCCGTCGCCCGTCTGAACCTGCCCCTCGTTGCAGAAGCGGACTATCCGCGCAACACCGAGGCAGTCAAAGTCGCGTTGCTCGACCTGCGCCACTCCCGGCCCGAGGCGATTGTCATCATCGGGGCCTACAGACCCGCAGCCGCCCTGATCCGCTGGGCAAGACGGCTCGACTTTAACCCGTATTTCATCAATATCTCCTTTGTCGGCAGTTCAGCCCTGGCCAGAGAACTCGGTCCCGACGGGGCCGGGGTCTATGTCACCCAGGTCGTTCCCTTCCCCACTGACGTGAGCCTCCCGGTTGTCGCCCACTATCAGCAAGCCCTGGCCGCGGTAGCCCCTGAGAGTACGCCGGGCTTCGTGTCGCTGGAAGGCTATCTGGCGGGTCGCCTGGTGGCAGAGGGCCTCCGTCTGGCCGGACCCAACCCAACCAGGGCAGGATTTCTTGACGCGCTACGAAAGGCTGAGACCATCGACCTTGACGGTTTCCGGCTGCGCTATGGTCCGGCTGATAATCAAGGCTCCGACCAGGTCTATCTGACCATTATCGACAGTCAGGGACGTTTTCAGTCCGTGCAGCACATGGTGCCGCAATGAGCCACGACGACCGCCCCGTCACCGACCCTGGAGACACACTGGCCCTGCGTCCTTCCGCTCTTTCAGAAGGAGCCGAATCAGAAAAGAGACGCAGGTTCCGTCTCGGGATCGGACCCCAGCTCTATATCGGTCTGCTGGGCGGCGTCCTGCTGACCCTGAGTGCCAGCTTAGTGGCCTATTTCTCCTTTCACCAGATTGTCCAGCACGGCTCCCGGCTGACGGAGACCAGCATCCCCAACCTGAGCAGTGCGGTGGACGCGGCGCGCCAGAGTTCTGTGGTGGTGAACGGCGCCCTCCGCCTCATCTCCGCCTCATCGCTCCAGGAGCACGGAACAGTCGCCCAAGAACTGGCCAGAGAACAGTCCGCCCTCAGCACCCTCATTCAGGAACTCGCGTCCCAAACCGCCTTTGGCGAGCAGACCCGGCTGATCGAAGACCACCTCGCCGAACTGAGCGTCCACCTGGAACTCATCCAAGAATCAGCCGCCCGCCGTCTGATCATCGCTCAGACGCTGGAGGGCCTCAAGCTGGAACTTGACGAGACGAACCGACGGATCGAGCAACACATCGTGACCCTGATCGATGACCAGGAATTCTATCTGGTGGAGGGACTGCGCAGCCTGCAAGACCGGCCGAGCCCGATCAATGAGCGCGCCTCCGAAACCGAGCTGACCTACTCCCGAGACCTGACGAACCTGAACCACCAGGCCAACCTGGCCGTCCTCCTGTTGGGCAATGCCTTGGCCCTGTCCGACCGGGGTCTGCTTCCGCCCCTGCGCGAGCGCTTCCGCAGCGCCGTGCAGAACTTCCGGCGCGCCTATGAGCGGCTGTCAGCGCGAACCCTGGACAGCGTGCTCGGGACAGACCTGGAGCGCCTGGCACAAATGGGGGAATCGGCTGAAGGAATCCTCCCCCTGCGCGAAGAAACCCTGCTTCGCCTGGAGCAGGAACAGGCAGCGCTGGCAAAAGGCCGCGAGGCGTCTGCCATGCTCCTCACCGAGGTGAACACCCTGGTAGAAGAGATCAACGATGAGGCGGTCGAATCCAGTAACGCTGCCCAGTCCGCCGCCCAGACCGGGCGGTTGATCCTCGGAGTCCTCAACGTCCTGAGCATCTCAGGCGCCCTCCTCATCGGCTGGTTATTTGTAGGACGCTATATGATCCGCCGTTTGGTTGGGCTGGCTACGGCCATGCGTTCCATGGCTAGCGGCGACTTGGAGGTGCCGGTCGAGGTGAAGGGCAATGACGAGGTGACGGATATGGCCAACGCCCTGGAAGTCTTCCGACGCTACGCCCTCGAAGTGCAGCGGCTGAACCTGGTCGAGAAGCTGGCCAAAGAGCTGGACGCGAAGAACCATACCCTTGAGCAGACCTTGGAACATCTCGAGCAGGCGCAAGAACAGATTGTCGCCGAGCAAAAACTCGCTTCGCTCGGCCAGCTCACCGCCGGTGTAGCCCATGAAATCAAGAATCCGCTCAATTTTGTGAGCAACTTCTCCGAGGTGTCTGTCGAACTGGTTGATGAGATTGAGGAGGTGATGGAGGAAGCGAAGACCGGAGAGGTCGAGTTGTCTGAAGAAATCACCCCTATCCTCTCCGACCTCAGGCTGAACCTCCAGAAGGTCAAGGAGCATAGTCTGCGCGCCGACGGCATTGTGCGGAGCATGCTCGAACATTCCCGCAGTGGGCCGGGAGATTGGCGGGAGACCGACCTGAACGCCCTGCTCAAGCAATACGTGGACCTTTCCTATCATGCGGCGCGCGCCCGCAATACAGACTTCAATGTGACGCTGACCCAGGACCTCGACCCGGCAATGGGTATGCTCACGGTTGTTCCCCAGGATATCGGTCGGGTGTTCCTCAATCTCGTCACGAATGCCTGCCAGGCCCTGGATGAAAAACGCCAAACGTCGGACGGGGGCTTTGAGCCGGAACTGCGTATCACCAGCCGCCGCCTGGAGGACCATGCCGAGTTCGACATCCGCGACAACGGACCCGGTATTCCAGAGGAACTACGCGAGCGGATTTTCGAGCCCTTCGTCACCACGAAGAAACCGGGCGAGGGAACAGGACTTGGCCTGTCGCTGACCATGGACATACTCACTCGCCACGGTGGCTCCATCCAGCTCGACACCGAGGAGGACGTCTTTACCGAGATGCGGGTGATCCTCCCGCTCGAACCACCTCAGGACACAGACCACGAAACACCAGCGGCAGCCGGCTGATTCCCTCTTCCCGCTGGTGCCCCGACCCGCACCCGCCTTTGCCCTCCTGCGGCTGTCTGTGGTAGTCAAAGGCGGATACTCAGCTCACAAGGGGAAAGCCTATGAAATTCTGGATGTTTCATCTCATGCCGTGGCCACATCTGCCCGAGAATTTTAGCGAGCAATACGACACGGCCTGGGTCACGTGTTCAAACAGCTTGTTTGACCCTGAGCGCGGCCCGGAGGTCTATCATCAGTATATCGATCAGCTCGTCTATGCCGATACGCTGGGCTTCGATGGGGTGGTCATTAATGAGCATCACCAGAATGCCTATGGCATTATGCCGTCTCCCAATCTGATCGCCGCGGCGCTTTCGCAGCGGATCAAACAGGCACGCGTCATGGTGCTGGGCAACGGCCTGCCGCTCTACGATGTCCCGCTCAAAATCGCCGAAGAATTTGCCATGCTCGACAATATGTTCCGCGGCAGATTTGACTGCGGCTTTGTCGTGGGCGGTGGTCCCGAGTACTACTCCTACAGCAAGAATCCGACCCATGCCCGCGAACGATTCCGCGAAGCCACCGAACTCATTCTCAAAGCCTGGACCGACCCAGGCCCGTTTTCCTGGGAAGGCAAACATTTCCCGCTCCAATACGTCAACACCTGGCCACGACCCGTGCAGACTCCGCACCCGCCGGTGTGGATCCCCGGCGTGGGCAGTATTGAAACCATGGAGTTCGTCGCCCAGAAGGGGCTGATCTATGCGGCCCTGACCTACTCGCACGTTGAGGCTTTTCGTCGCAATGCGGCCTTCTTTCAAGAGACCGTGGCGCGGGTTGGGCCGTCTCCCTATCACCCGGAAATGCTGGGCTGGCTGGTTCCCATGTATGTGGCGGAAACCGACCAACAGGCGCGAGAAGAAGCAGAAGAGCATATCTGGTATTTCATCGATAAACTGCTCAAAGGCTTTGCCGGCAAGGGTCGAACCTGGATGCCGCCGGGCTATACCTCGCTCCAGTCGCTCCAGCGTCTCCAGGAACTCAACGATCCGGGCAGCGGCCACGCCTCGGCAAGCAACTGGCAACTCGGCCAGGCCAAGAATTGGGACGATATCGAAGCGGGTGGCTCGGTCCTTATCGGCAGTCCGCAGACGGTGCGGGAACAACTCCTCAAATACGTGGCGGAGTTCAAGGTCGGACATATTCTTGCCCTGCCGCAGTTCGGCAGTCTGCCCGATCATCTGACTCGCAAGAATATGGAACTGCTGGCCGGCGAAGTCTTTCCCTATGTGCGCAGACACGTCGGAGCCGAGTTCGAGCCTGCCCCTGCGCTGGAAGCCCAGCCCGCTCCGGCTTCGGCCTGAACGAGACACCGAGGTCGGCCGCGCCGGCCTCCCTGCCCTGCTTGCACGCGCACGACCCAGACCGACAGGACACCTTGTATGACACTTCGCTCAGAAATCTTGACCATCCGCAATCAAAAGGTCCACCTCCTGCAGGGCGGCGGCGGCCCTCCCCTGCTCTACCTGCACGGCCTAGTTGCTGACCTGCATAGCCTCCCGGCCGACAGCGGGCTGACCGCCTTTCACGAAACGCTGGCCCAGTCGTTTAGCGTCTACGCTCCCGCCCTGCCCGGCTATGCGGAGACCGAGGGCTATGACGAGCTTGAGACGGTTGAAGATATGGTCTTCTTCTGTCTCGATGTGCTTGATGCCCTGAACCTGGACACCGTGCACCTGGTCGGCACAGCCCTGGGTGGTTGGGTCGCAACCGAACTGGCCACCCGTCATGCACACCGCCTACACAAACTCGTGCTCATTAACCCGCTCGGCATCTCCACGCCGGAAGCCCGAATCGGTAATTTCTTCTATGCCGTGACACCCAAGGCAGAAGGGGGCAATCACGAAGTCCGAGAGCTGGTCTTTTCTGACCAGACTTCGGAATTGGCCCTGGGGGCGATCCCGGATGACATGTCGCCCGAGTCTCAGTTCTTATTCTATAAGGCGCAGATGGTCTCGGCCCGCATCGGCTGGACCCCCCCGTCGCTCTACAACCCCCGGTTGAAAGGGCGTCTCTTCCGGGTCACCACGCCAACCCTGCTGGTCTCCGCGACTGGAGACCAGCTTGTGCCAACGGCGGTCGCCGACGTGTATCAGGCCGGTCTGCCCGCTGCCGAGCTTGTCCGTATCACGGACGCCGGGCATGCCGTCTGGCTCGAACAACCCCAACACACGGCCGAAATCGTCACACGATTTTTGGAGTAAAGCCCACGCTGATATGGGTGCCAAGCACGCCTTGATCTCCCTGGTCTATCTCGTCGGTGCCGCCCTTCTTTTCAGTCTGGCGCGGATGGAGTTCTGGCAAGAGAAGACGCCCCAAACAGAGCGCCTGGAACACAGCGCCCCGGTCCTTGACTCGTCCCTGATTTAGAGCGCGGAGCTCTCCCATACGCACCGGACAGCCCCCACTTTGGCACTGCCCGCTTTCCTGTGATAGGAAAGAGAGCGAGCCGTCGTCAGGCTACGCATAGCTGAGCTAAGGAGGGTGGTATGTCCACCGAGAGGATCACATTAACCCGTCATATTCTCATGCAACAACAGCAACATCCGGGTGCAACCGGAGAATTCTCCATTCTCCTGTCCCAGATTGCGCTGGCCGCCAAGAGAATCTCCCGGCGGCTGCGGGTGGCCGGGCTGACCGGGGCGCTCGGGGCAAAGGACGAGATCAATATACAGGGCGAAATCGTTCAGAAATTGGACGAAATATCGAATGACGCCTTCCTCGAATCGTTTGCCTACGGCGAACTCGTGTCGGACATGGTGTCCGAAGAGATGGACCAGCCGGCGCAAATCCTGGGGAACGCCGACAAGGGGAAGTATGTGGTCTTTGTCGATCCGCTGGATGGCTCGTCCAATATAGACGTCGATGTCACGATCGGCTCCATTTTCTCCATACACCGTCGTCCGACGGGCAGCGGTGAAGCCTTAAAAAAGGCGCTACACCTCAAGGGCAGAGACCAGGTTGCGGCCGGCTATGCCTTATACGGCCCCAGCACCATGCTGGTCTACACCGCGGGCGCGGGCGTACACGGTTTTACCCTCGACCCCGGTATTGGCGATTTTTTTCTTTCACACGAGAATATTCATATTCCGCGTCGCGGCTCGACGTACAGCATTAACGAAGGCCGCCGCAACGACTGGTTTCCCGAAACGCGCCACTATGTCGAATATTTGCAGACGAAAGACAAAGGCTCCGGACGGCCCTACTCCGGGCGTTATGTGGGCTCCTTTGTCGCGGATTTTCACCGCACCCTGCTGAAAGGCGGCATCTTTCTGTATCCGGCCGACCCCAAGAATACGAACGGCAAGCTGCGGCTGATGTACGAAGCCGCCCCCATGGCCCTGGTCATCGAACAAGCCGGCGGTCGGGCCAGCAATGGTCGACAGCCGATCCTGGACCTCGTTCCTCAGACCCTGCACCAACGCACCCCCCTCCTCATTGGCAGCGCCGAGGATGTGGAAACGGCAGAGTCTTTTTATGCATAAATTGCACTGATATGTATCTCAAGACCGCACGTGAGGAGGTAAGATCATGACAGAACGCGTACAAGAAATCCTGAGTTGGTATGAGGGCGACAACCCTGGCTCACGGACGAATATCGCCCGCCTGCTTAATCATGGCCGCCTCGGCGGCACCGGCAAGCTGGTCATCCTGCCGGTTGACCAGGGCTTTGAGCACGGGCCGGCCCGAAGCTTTGCGCCGAATCCTGCGGGTTACGACCCCCACTACCACTTCCAGCTTGCCATTGACGCCGGCTGTAATGCCTATGCTGCCCCGCTGGGCTTTCTCGAAGCGGGAGCCGATGCCTTCCTCGATCGGGTTCCCCTCATTCTCAAGCTCAACAACCACGATGTGCTGCACGACGAAAAAGACCCGCTCTCGTCCGTCACGAGCAGCGTTGACGACGCACTCCGGCTCGGCTGTGCCGCGGTAGGGTTTACGATCTATCCGGGCTCATCCGCAGCCCAGACCATGTATGAACAACTGCGGGAGATCACCAAAGAAGCCAAGTCCAAAGGGCTGGCGGTCGTAGTGTGGTCGTATCCGCGCGGCTCAGACCTGAGCAAGGCTGGAGAGACGGCGATTGATGTCGTGGCCTATGCCGCCCAGATCGCCGCCCAGATGGGTGCGCATATCATTAAGGTCAAGCTGCCGAGCAGCCATATTGAATTGTCTGATGCGCAAAAGGCGTATCAGAAACATCACGTGCCTATTGAGACACAGGCGGAACGTGTTCGCCACGTTGTGCAAAGCGCGTTTAATAATAAACGGATTGTGATCTTCTCTGGCGGTGCGGCCAAGGGCGATCTGGAATTCTTCGATGAAGTCCGCGCGATTCGTGACGGCGGTGGGTTCGGGTCTATCATTGGTCGGAACTCCTTTCAGCGCATCAAAGAAGACGCGCATCAATTCCTGGACACGGTAATGGGGATCTACGAAGGGTCGGTACAGTAACCCGTCGTCCGAACAGGCCACGAATTTTTCCTGGAGAGAGGCACGGCCGTGCCCCTCTCAACGGTTAGCGCGTATCCGCGTAAAACGCCTTGAGGGCAGTCGGCGAAACGCCAAAGAAATGACACAGCCGCAGACCCCACATGAGCAGAATGGTTTTTATGACGCCGTGCTTCTGCCAGCGGCGGGCGGAGGTCTTTACCCGCGCCCGTAGACAGGCGATTTTTCCCGCCCGTTTGAGCTGATGGCTGAACTCCAGGTCTTCCATAATATCCCACTCCGGATAGCCACCAATCGTTTCAAACACGCCGCGCCGAACAAAAATCCCCTGATCGCCGGTGGCAATACCGGTGAACCGAGAGCGGAGATTCATCAGCCCGCCGATCATCCGGAAGGCCAAGCCCGGCGCGTCCACATGGACGTCAAAACGGCCGCCCACAACCTCAGGGTCGGCTAAAGCAGCCACGATCAGCTCTGCAAACTGAGCAGGCGGCAGTGTATCCGCATGGAGAAAGAGCAGGGCTTCCCCGTCTGCGGCCCGGGCGCCGGCATTCATCTGACGGGCGCGGCCACGGGGCGCGGAAATAAGCTGGTCGGCGTATGGCCGCGCGCACTCCGCGGTATCATCGTCGCTGCCGCCATCCACCACAACGATCTCGCAGGCACTCGCCTGTCGAACTCGGCTGAGCGTCCGCTCAATGGTTCCGGCCTCATTCAGGGTTGGGATAATAACGCTGACGCGCATCAGCCCCCTACCCGCAGAAAAGCCATGGTCAGTTGGTGCTTAAAGCGTGCCTGGTCCGCGCTACTGACGCTTTTGTACGTCATATGCAGGAGCGTCCGCTGGATAAGAATCGTATGGCTGAACGGACTGCGCTTCGGTTCGAGGGGACGCATGACCAGCTCAAGCATCCCCTGGCCGAGTGACGTCCGGTAATGTCGGTCAGCGCCGCTGTCTTCTTGGGTATACGTGTAGTCATATTGACGAAAAAGGTTTTCGAGGCGCGGGATAACCTCGTCCGGGGAGAAGGCCACATTCCATTCCATTGTGGTGTCTGTCATGCCGCTCTCCTCGCGTATCGAAAGACTGTCCAGAGGATTTTCCACCCAGCTAATATAGTCCCTTTGATCGTCCCGCTCACTTTTGAGGTACCAATCCGCTGACGATAGCGAACCGGCACCTCAGTGATGCGTAGCCCGTGGCGTATCGCCTTAATCTGCATTTCGACCGTCCAGCCATAGGTTTTATCCTGCATCTCGATGGCCAGGAGTTTCGGAAAGCGGATGGCGCGAAACGGCCCAAGATCCGTATAGCTGAACCCGTACAGGCGACGGATGAGCCACGTTGCCAGCGCATTACCCAACCGCGCATGAGAGAGCAGCGCTCCCGCTCCAGCTCGCTGTGGCCGCGAGCCGATTACCAGGTCATATCCTTCCTCAAGAATGGGCCGCACAACGTCGCCGAGTTCGTCGGGATAATCACTGTAATCACCATCGAGAAAAACGAGGATATCGGATTGTTTGTCCTTCAGATACTCAATGCCCGCCAGACAGGCCCAGCCATAGCCGCGACGCGGTTCGCTGAGAACGGTCGCGCCATGCGCTTGGGCCACCGCTGCGGTCTGGTCGGATGACCCGTTGTCGACAACCACGACTTCCGCAAGCCGCTCCCACGGCAAGTCTCCAAGCACCTTGGGCAGGGAGGCCGCTTCGTTGAGGGCAGGAATGACTACCGCAATACGTTCCGGGTTTTCTGTCTTCATACGCTACGGCAGCAACTCAAAGGTAACCTGCACGGGGGTATTATCGGGCGGCAATCTCTCCGCATCTATCTGAAACCGCCCTGGACGGGTCATATAGTCGGCGATACTCAACCTGCCGTTGCTGAGCTTGCCGCTCGGGCAACTGTATAAACACACCAGGCAGCCCGGCCGTAGAGCAAACGGCACCTGATTAAACCAGCGGCCCCGATTGCCCTCAAAACTCCAGGCCGGGAGCTGGGGGCCGGAGGGAGACGAACGGAAAATATGGTGGATCGGGAGGCGCTTGGGCTCGTCCTGCCAAGAGAGAAAAACGGCAAAGTTGCTGCCGCTGGCCTTCTGCTGCGAGGCAGGATTGTCCGGGTCGGTCCGCTGCGTCCACGCCTCCATCGGCAGGGTATTACCCGGTTGGCCACCAATTTTGATCAAGGCGGCGTGAAAGGCGAGATCATCAACCGGTGTTTCAATAAGCGCATTTTTGGAGTGGCCGCCCTTCCAGGTCAACAGATGGTAGCGCGCCTCGTCTCCCTCAGCCCGATTAAAGCGGTCAGGATAGATGACACCATAGAGGGTGACCTGTTTCGACCCTGGAGCAATAACCAGCGGCGTCTCCATCGTTGCCGGCTGACTCGCTCGGGCGAGCGAGAAGCTATCCCCCAAGAGACAAACAACGTTCAGGCAGGCGGCGTACAATTTCCAGGCTACGCTATGGCTCTTCATACCAGCGTGATTCCTCCCATCCGCATCCGCCGTGCTTCCCACGCCAGGACGGCGTAAAAAGGCAGATATTCCAACCAGACTACCCAGCGGAACATTTCCGGCTCGCCACGATAGAGAAAGTAAAAGGCAGTGTAATACAGCCCTAAGAGGCCGGACAAGAGCAGCCAGGACACACGTGGAAAGAGACAGACAAACGGCAGCACCCACAGAAAATACCACGGATTGCCGACCGGGCTGAGCAAGAGCAAGGTCCCCATCACAAAGAAACATCCACGTAAGAACCCGACGTCATTCCCCTCACGATTCCAGCGTAGGGCAACCCACACCGCGCCGGCCAGGCAACCCGCCACAATGCCGTTCGCCAGCCAGCGATCAGTGACCATCTGATGTAATAGAGGGAAGACAAAGCTGTTGGTTTGCCAGTGCTCGGCAAAGGTGACAAAGCCCTGCCACAACCCGCTCCCGGCAGCCACAAACGGGGCATAGCCGCATGCGACAACAAGACTGGTCAGCACAAGTCCGCCGCACGCCTTCCCGAGACCGTAACGCCGCCAGGCATGAAAGGCAAAAAGGGGCAGCAGGACAACGGGAAAGACCTTGCCCAATATGGCTCCGCCCAAGCTGAGAAATCCGACCGACAGCCGTCCGGTGACCAACGCCAGCAAGGCCAGTACCAGCAGAAAGGTCGGCACAACGTCATAATGCGACGAATTGATCGTTTCTTTGATGACCAGCGGTGACCAGGCGTAAATCAGCACCCACAGCGGTGAACGCCCCAGGTGGCATAATAGTTTGACAATGACCCCACACACGGCCAGGTCAAAGCAGAAGAAGATGAGGCGTAAGGCGAGCAGGCTGCCCGGCGCAATCAAGGCAGCCAAACCGAACACGGCTTGCGCAACCGGGGGGTAGAGGGTCGGCACGTCCGGGTGGTTTACCCGTGACAGGAGCAAGGCAAAGCGCGCATCCGTTTCTGTCAGTTCCCGGTAGGGTTGGAGCGGCCCTTCTTTTCCGTTGTCCGTTTGTACCTCTCGGGGAGTGAAACGGTAGGGATTCAGACCGCTGGCAACCACCTTGCCATCCCACAGATAGCGATAGAAATCGTCCTCCTGGATAGGCTCGGAAAAGAGGACGACAAGCCGAAAGAGGGCGGCAAAGATCAGCACCAGCGTGAACGGCGCAGCCTCAGTCGCCTGCCGTTTGACCCGCCAGACCGCCACGGCATAGACAATAAACACCAGGCCGTACACGCCCACAAAGCCCAAAATCGGCCGATCCTGGTAGCCATGGCCATAGCTGAACGACTGACTCAAGCAGGCGATGACGGCATACAGAACAAGCGAGAGCCCACCGAGAACGGTCAACCAGAAGGCAAGGGGACGATCAGGCATGGATGGACATTCTCGGCTGAATAACAGCAGTCAAATCAGGGCGAGGACGACCTCTTGTTCGTCCTCATAAAACGCGAGCACAGCATCCTGATGTCTGCGAAGAAGCGTCTCAATCTCCCCGGTTGAACAATTCCCGCGCCGAATCCAAATAATTTTGGGCGGATGCCCGTAAGTGAAGCCAAGATGACGAAAATCGGCGTCTTTCGAGACAATCACCAACCCGTGCTCTTTGGTATAGGTCACATACTGTGACATCAACGGCAGACGCCAAGCCCACATCCCTGACGTGGAGCGATTGAGGATAAATATCCCGCAATGCTTCTTTGAGACGCCAGGACAAATTCTGATCAAACAACAGTCTCATTCTGGCGGAATGGAGACCAGGCGCCGCTCCCGCTCAGCGGCAAATGCCAGACATGCCCGGATATCCTCGCGGGTCAGGTCGGGAAAATCGGCCAGAATTTCAGGCTCGTTCATCCCGGACGCCAGATACTCCAGAACATCGTAGACTGTGATGCGAAGACCACGAATGCAGGGTTTCCCCCCGCGCTTGCCCGGCTCGACTGTGATAATTGCCGTATAGTCTGGTTGCATAGTCCTTCCTGGTTCATCTGTAGGAGGAAAGTTCAACAAATCTTTCCCAAAAGACCGCTCTGGTCAGAATCGTAATACCAAATACCGTCGCTATACAAGCCGGGCTGATTGATCTCGGTGACAAAACTTGGTCAAGAAAGGCGCAGAGCGCTGTTATCTTCATCTCAGTAGGGATGTCAAAAAAGACGGTATAATTTACAGTTTGACGTGTCGCACATGTCCATCATTAACAAGGGGAAGCACCGGCCTTAACGGGCCGGTGAGGATTGAAACGATATCATGGGCATCGGAACGCCCAGGCCGGCCAGCAAAGCACCGACCTTAACGGCCGGTGAGGATTGAAACAGAATTTTCAAGCCCGGCTCTCTTGTGTTGGAAAGGAATTTCATCCAAAAGGCGCGCCCGGGGTGACTCGAACACCCAACCTACGGGTTCGAAGCCCGGTGCTCTATCCAATTGAGCTACGGGCGCGTTGTGAGAAAATCGGGCCACAAGCCTATGTCGCAGACCGTGAAAGCGCAAGTCCGGCCGTCGAACTGAGAGAGGATATTTTCTCTTCTCGGGAGGGGATTATACCCTACGACTTTCTCCTGTCCGATACAAGCGACACGAGGTTGCCTTAATCACCAGGAAGACCTCGCTCCCAACCCGCAGCCCTAACTCAACAAACGACTTCTCAGTCACCTCAACAGTCAGTGGCGGAAGGTCGGGGCTGAGTTCAGCCGTTACCAGACCAACATGACCGACGGAACGGAGTTGGGTGATACGGGCGGGCAGAACGTTGCGGGCGGAGAGTCCTTCTGGCCGCTGGGTGGCCAACATAATATCGTGCGCGGGAATACCGGCCAGCAGCGCCTCACCCGGCTGGGCCTCGGAGCGGACCGTCACCAGCTCGACCGGCGCTCGTTCGGCACCCCCCCTTTCGCCCAGGCGCACCTGCCCCGTACTGCCGTCTCCCTCCACGCTATAGCAGGGCAGAATATTCTCGAAGCCGTGCTGTTCGGCCAGGGGGAAAATATGGGAGGCGGTCAGCACCGTGCGCGGATCGCCCTGCGAGATAATCCTGCCGTCTCCGAGCACAATCAGATCGTCACACAGCGCCTGCACTTCGAGCGGGTCGTGCGACACGAACAGCATGGGAGTCTGAAATTCAGCCCGCACCCGCCGGAGAAAAGGCAGGAGTTTACGTCTCAGGGCAAGGTCCAAGGAGGCAAACGGTTCGTCGAGCAGCAGCAGTCGCGGCCCGGAACACAGCGCCCGGCCGAGGGCGACGCGCTGCCGCTCTCCACCGGACAAGGCATGCACAGTGCGCTCAAGGAGCGGGCCAAGTTCGAGGATGTGGACCACGGTCTCAAACGTCTGCTGGACGGGATGACCCCGCCGCACGCCGCGTTTCCTGCCGGCCAGCAGATTGTGCCGGACATTCTTGTGCGGGAAGAGCAGACCATCCTGGGGGACATACCCGATATGGCGTTGCGACGGCTGGACAAATACCTCTCGGTCGCTATCCAGCCACGTCTCTTCCCCCAAAGCAATAATTCCTCGCGCCTGGCGCCGGACGCCACAGATCGTTTCCAGCAGGCTGGTTTTGCCCGCCCCGGAGACACCGAAAATCCCGGTCACATGTTTTTCGGTATGCAGATCTATATTCAGCTCAAAGCGGTCCAGCGGGAGACGGACCTGCACAGTCAGGCCATCAAGCGAACCCTCCTGTAGACTATCGTGGGTAGGTGGGACGCTAGTCATTATGGCCGGGCCAGCCTGGGGAGTGAGCGATCGTGTCCCAGCAGTTCAGCACTCAGAATGGCCAGGAAGCCCAGCACGATGGCGACCAGCATGAGAAAATCAGCTCTCGCCTGCGCGCCGACCTGCTGGGCGCTGAAAATAGCTGCGGCTATCGTTTGCGTTCGACCCGGTATGTTGCCGGCAATGGTGACCGTGGCGCCGAACTCACCCATGGCGCGTGTAAAACCGAGAATGACCGCCCCGAGCAAGCCGCGCCGGGCCATGGGTAAGCTGTACTGAAAAAAAGTGGCCAGCCGACCGTGGCCTAAGGTATGGGCCATCAATTCGAGCCGCGGATTGATGCCTTCAAACGTTGCCTTTGCCGTCCGCGCCACGAGTGGCAGGGACATAGTTGCCGTGGCAATGACCGCCCCTTTCCAGGTCAGCAGGATGTTCAGATCAAACCCGAGCGTCTCTCGCCCCAGGGGTCCATCGACCGCAAACAGTCGCAACAAGAGAAAGCCGACCGCGGTGGGCGGCAGAACGAGCGGTAAGCCAACCAGCGCAGACAGAGCATTCTTACCGGGGAATTCGTATCGGGCCAGGACATAGCCCAGGGCCGTGGCTGGCAGCAGCACGACCAGGGTTGATACGGTTGCGACTTGGAGCGTCAGCAGGATAACCGATAATACTTCGGGACTCATGGTAGTCACGACAGCGGACGAGTTCCTCCTTCGTCTACAACAAACCCTTGCGTGTTGTAAATTGCGCGGGCTTCGAGGCTCTGCAAAAAATCGAGGAACTGAGCCACGAGTGTGGGCTGAGGACGATTCTTGAGGGCCGCGGCACAGTAGACGATCGGTTGGTGCAAACGAGGTGGAACCTCATACACGACCTGCACCTGATCTGAACTCATGGCATCCGTTCGATACACAATGCCAACGATGTGGGGATCAGACTCCACCAGGCCGAGGGTCGCCCGGACATCGGCAGTCGGAACGATTTTATCTTTGACGGCTTCCCAGACCGAGTGGTCTGCCGTTGCGGCCGCCCGCAAGAAGGTCTTGGCATAGCGTCCGGCGGGCACCGCCTCAGGGTCAGCCAGAGCCAGGAAGCGGAATGCGAGTGCGGGCAGCATGCTAGGCACGGATAACTGGAACTCCGCATCCTTTCGACTGATGAGCACCAGACGATTCGACAGAAAATTGCGGCGCGATCCAGGCAGGATCACCTCCGCCCTTTCGAGCATATCGATCCAGTCCGGGTTCGCCGACAAAAAAACATCGGCCACCGGAGCGGCCCGAAGCTGCTGGGCCAGGGTATTGGACCCGGCGAAATTATAGATTAGGTCAACCTGATGCATCTCGGCAAAGCGCACGCCAATATCCCGGACAACATCACGCAGGCTGGCAGCGGCAAACACCACGACCGCCGGCTTCTCCTGTCCGGACGAGCCGCTATCGCCGCATCCCACGAGCAGCATGGTGAGCGTGAGTACTGCCAGCGCACAACCACCAGGTCTTACTTTTGCACCGGCCCGAACCGGCCTGAGAGGAGGAATACTTAGGGACGATGCTTGATGTGGAGTCACCGTGTTTCGGGCACCGCTATTTCACCGTCCACGTCGTCCCCGTCGGACCGTCTTTGAGGAGAACGCCTTGCCCGTCGAGTTGGGTGCGAATTTCGTCCGCACGCTGAAAATTCTTCTCTTTGCGCGCCACGGTCCGTTCGGCGATCAGGGCCTCGATGGCCTCAGGCGTGAGGCTGACTTCGGCCAGGCCGGTCTGCTTTTGATGCTCTAAAAATTGAGCAGGGGACTCTTGAAGCAGACCGAGGACATCTCCCATTTTTGCGATTTCAGATCGGAGTGTTGCTGCCTCCGTGATCTGGCCGGCATCCAACTCACGATTCATCTCGCGCACGCCATCAAAGATCACGCCAAGGGCGCGGGGCGTATTGCAATCATCGTCCATTGCCTCGCGAAACCGGTTGGCTAATGAAGAGTCATCAGGTCCCTCTCCTATCCAGTTGCCACTAATCGCTTCGTCGGCGCGAGCGAGCGTTTCATAGATGCGTGCCAGCCCCTTTTCCGCCTCGGCCAGCTTTTGGGTCGAGAAGTCGAGCGCCATCCGGTAGTGAGACGAGAGCAGGACCTGACGCAAGACTTCCGGCGTAGAGACCTTGCTCAGCGCGGCCTCGATGGTCAGGAAGTTACCCAAGGATTTCGACATCTTCTCCTGCTCAACGGTCACCATGCCGTTATGCAGCCAGTAGCGGGCCAGTGCACAGCCCTTGGCTCCTTCGGACTGGGCGATCTCGTTTTCGTGATGGGGAAAAATCAGGTCGGCACCGCCGCCGTGAATGTCGAAGGGCTGGCCCAGATATTTGCTGCTCATGGCCGAGCACTCGATATGCCATCCGGGCCGGCCCTTGCCCCAGGGGCTGTCCCAGGCCGGCTCTCCGGGCTTACTGGACTTCCACAGGGCAAAGTCCATGGGATGACGCTTGCGCGTGTCCACTTCTATGCGCGCCCCGGCCGCCATGTCTTCCAGACGCCGGTGGGCCAGCTTGCCGTATGCGGCAAAGCGGTCCACCGCATAATACACGTCTCCATCCACGGCATAGGCGAGTTGTTTGGCTTCGAGCTCCTGGATAAGGGCGAGCATGGCCGGAATGTGTTCGGTGGCCCGGGGTTCATGCGTAGGCGGCAAACAACGCAGCGCCTGCATGTCGTTATTGTAATCCTGAATATAAGTTTCGGTCAGCTCTTCGGCCGAGATGCCCCGCTCGTTGGCGCGGTTGATAATCTTGTCATCCACGTCCGTAAAATTGCGGACAAAGGTCACCTCATAACCGGAGAATCGGAGATAACGATAGATGACATCAAAGGCGACAAAGGCCCGCGCATGGCCGATGTGGGAGCGGTCGTAGACCGTGACCCCACACACATACATACGGGCTTCGCCAGGCGTGAGCGGGACGAACTCTTCTGCCTTTCCCGTCAGGGTGTTGTGAAAACGCAGGGCCATGCGGTCTGTCTCACACCTGCCTAGAGCCGGCCTTCGACTAATTGATCGACCACGGAAGGATCGGCCAGGGTTGATGTGTCCCCGAGCTGATCGATCGCGCCCTCACCAATTTTCCGCAGGATACGCCGCATGATTTTTCCGCTCCGCGTCTTGGGCAGCCCATCGGCGAACTGTACCTTGTCCGGCGTGGCGTGCGGGCCGATCTCTCGGCGGACCGTGTGATTCAGCTCTTTCACCATGTCCGGAGAGGACTGCTGTCCGGTCTTGAGCGTCACAAAGGCGTAGATGCCCTGCCCTTTGAGGTCGTGCGGCATTCCCACTACTGCGGCCTCGGCCACAGCCGGATGCGTACCCAATGCGCCCTCAATCTCGGCGGTTCCCAAACGGTGGCCGGACACGTTGATCACGTCGTCCACCCGTCCGGTAATCCAGTAATAACCGTCTTCGTCCCGCCGGCAGCCATCGCCCGAGAAATACTTGCCGGGGTAGGCGGAGAAATAGGTCTGAATGAAGCGTTCGTGGTCGCCGTACACCGTGCGCATAATACCCGGCCAGGGGAACTTGAGGCATAAATTCCCGGATACACCGTTGCCCTCGATCTCCGTGCCCTGGTCGTCTACCAGACAGGGCTGGACGCCGAAGAAGGGCCGCGTAGCCGACCCCGGCTTGGTTTTCGTTGCACCCGGAAGGGGGGTGATCAGAATCCCGCCGGTTTCGGTCTGCCACCAGGTATCGACAATTGGGCAGCGTTCTTGGCCGATGGTCTGAAAATACCAGTGCCATTCGGGGCTCTTGATCGGCTCGCCGACCGTGCCGAGAATACGCAGACTCGACAGATCGTACTTGGCCGGCCAAGTGTCGCCTTCTTTCATCAGCGCGCGCAACGCGGTGGGCGCGGTATAGAAAATATTGACCTTATGCTGTTCAACAATCTGCCAGAAACGGCCAAAATCCGGGTAATTGGGGACACCCTCGAACATCATGGTCGTCGCCCGGTTCGCCATCGGGCCGTAGACGATATAGCTATGCCCGGTCACCCAGCCAATATCGGCCGTACACCAGTAGATATCCCCCGGCCGATAGTCGAACACATAGCGGTGGGTCATGGAGGCATAGACCAGATAGCCACCCGTCGTATGCAGTACGCCCTTGGGCTTGCCGGTCGAGCCGGAGGTATACAGGATGAATAACGGATCTTCTGCGTCCATGGATTCCGGCTCGCACGTCGTCGGCTGGGTTGCCACCTGCTCGTGCCACCAGACGTCACGGCCGGACTGCATGGGGACCTCGTGTCCGGTGCGCCGGACGACAACGACATGCTCAATAGACGGACATTCAGCCGCCGCGGTGTCGGCGTTGGTCTTCATGGGGATATCGTTCTTCGCCCCACGCAGTCCCGTATCTTGGGTAATCAAGAGCTTGCATGCAGAATCCTGGATGCGATCACGCAGGGAGTCCGGCGAAAAGGCGCCGAACACAATGGAGTGGACCGCCCCAATACGCGTACAGGCCAACATGGCCACCGGCAGCTCGGGGATCATCTGCATATAAAGACACACGCGATCCCCTTTTTTCACTCCAAGCGCCCGGAGCGCATTGGCAAACTGGCAGACCTGGTCCAAAAGCTCGGCGTACGAAAACTTTTTGCTTTCGTCCTGATTATTGCCCTGCCAGATGAGAGCGGTCTGGTCGCCGGCCCCGGCGTTGACATGCCGGTCCAGGCAATTATGCGAGACGTTGAGCTTGCCGTTGAGAAACCATTTGATATCAGCCTTGTGAAAATCCCATTCGAGAACCGTGTCCCATTTTTGAAACCACTCAAGCTGTTTTTCGGCCTGTTCCGCCCAGAATCCTTCCGGGTCGCGGATTGAGCGCTCATACATCTGCTGATACGTCTGCGGGTCGATGGCCGTCTGCCCCTGTACCGCAGCAGGAATATCATACGTCAGAGCACCGCTTTGTTCGTCTGCCATAATGGCCTCCTGTATTTAGCTCTGCGTCGAGCTCTGTATAGCCGGGTAGGCTCGCATATTGCCTGTTCAAGGAAGATGGGACGGGAAGCATCTCTCATAGAGACGCTTCCCGTCCTTCCGGCAGCATGGATCCATATCATTGGAGAATGAAGCGATAGAGCGAGCGAGGATACTGATTAACGGCTTATTCTTTGATACCGATCGCCTTGAAGAAGCGCTCCTGCACGACGCTACAGGTCATTTCGTACAGCATCTCCCTATTGGGCGATTGGGCCAGGAAGCCCAGCGGGATTTGAAAGCCGCCCTTATCTTTGATGTTCCCCCCCCCGTAGTACGACTTTCGGTCTTCATCAAAGCCAAAAAGCTTTTTCAAAAACGCATCAGGGTTCACGGTATCGCTCCGGGTGCGGAGCGAGCCATCAACCGTCTTGCCGTCCACAATGCCAAAAACAAGGACCGAGTCCGTGCCTTCCCGCTGGAGCAGGAATTCCGCCACCTGGGGGATGCCATCGCGGTGTTCGCCCCGCACAAACCCGACATCGGTAAACACAAAGGAATCGAACACCTGCTTCCGCTCCAGGGCTTTTTGAATCATATCCATGACAATCGGCGGCAAGGATTTTTCCGAAATCGCCTTGAGGAGGGGCTGATCCACGCACGGCCATAAATACGCCGCGGCCTCAAATTCCAACCGACTGGCCTCAATCAACGCCATGGTATCGGAACGAATGCCGTGCATGAGCGCGGTCGCCAGCCGCACCTGGTCGGTCTCGCCAGGGTTCAGGCCGTCGGGATATTGCGCCCGTAAATATTCGGCATAGATGGCACACGTCGAGGCCGCGTCCTCCCGGATGTCGACAAATTCCGCCAGCGGGGTCCCCAGACGGCGGTGGTGATCGATAAAGGAGAGCAGGGTCTTGCCGCCGAGCTTATCCGAAATAGGCGTCTCCGGATTCTGGGTATCAACCAGCGCGTAGGCGGAGTATGGCGTCAGGTCGAATTCCTCGTCATAGAGTTGCAGGTCGATCTCAAGACGCTTCACCAACGCGCGGTTTTCGTGGTGGCTGACCTCATGAAAGCACAGCAGCGTGGCTTCGATGTCGAACTCTTTGGCCAAGAACTGATGCGCCAGGCCGGAAGCGATATTATCCGGGTCCGGGTAGCCCACCAGGATGATGAGGATTTTTTCCCCATGGTGGCGGGCCAGTATCTCACGCAATTTTTTCCATTGCTTTTTTGGTGATTCTTTTTCAGCACCAGCACTGTCTTCAACAACTCGTAGCGGGGGTTCTTCCACCGGTGATAGTCCAACAGCGTTTGCCATAGTGTTTCCTCCACGTGGTGTAGACAATAGGGGGAACATATCCCTCTTTCACGCAGTCTGACAAGAGGACCGCGGGCGCGCTTCGACCCTCCCCCAGCGTGGGACTCTCTTGAGTCAACGGAGCGCCTATGGTAGGGGACGTGTCATCGTTAGAGAGGCTGCAGTCCCAGCGCGATCTTAGCAGATCCGCTCATTACACGCCCCATGCCGTCAGTCTCCAGACTATCATGAGAAAGGAAGAGGAGTGCTTCGCTTTGTCCGCTCGTGTGGGCGTCTGACCCTCCTCACCCTGCGCGAAATGGGCCGCATGGGGATTTTTCTTGGTACCACCCTGCTCGACATCTTTCGCCCTCCCCTGCAAGGCGGCCAGCTTGTCCGCCGGATTCACTTTATCGGCAGCCGCTCTCTCTTGCTCATCGTCTTTACCGGAGCCTTTACGGGCATGGTCGTTGCCCTCCAAGGGTATATTGCCCTGCGGCGCTTTGGTGGCGAAGAGGCGCTCGGCCCTATGGTCGGCCTGAGTCTGATTCGCGAGCTCGGCCCGGTCCTGTCTGCGCTGATGATTACCGCCCGCGCCGGCTCGGCCCTGACCGCAGAACTCGGGATTATGCGGATTACCGAGCAAATAGACGCGCTCGAAGTCATGGCCCTCAACCCCATCAAGTATCTCGTGGTCCCCATTTTTCTGGCGGCCTGTATTACCTTTCCCCTGTTGAACAGCGTTTTTGTGACGGTCGGCATTTATGGCGGCTATATTGTCGGGGTTGAGTTGCTGGGCGGAAGTTCGGGGGCGTATTTTACGCAGATGAGCAGCGCGGCGGATTCCGGCGATATCTGGATGGGCGTGTATAAATCGCTCTCGTTTGGAATAATTGTTGCCTGGGTCAGCTGTTTTAAGGGCTTCTATGCCGCGCATGGGGCCGAGGGGGTCAGTCAGGCCACCACGCAAGCCGTGGTGATGTGTGCCGTCCTGATCCTGGTGTGGGATTATTTCATCGGTTCTGTCCTGGTGTAGCCATATGAAGCCGTTATCGAGCATTGTCGTATGATCCGCCTCGTTAATGTGTGTAAATCCTTTGGCAGCCAACAGGTCCTGTCCGGGCTCAACCTCGATATCCCCGACCAGGCGGTCTATGTCGTGGTCGGCGTCAGCGGAGCCGGGAAAAGCTGTCTGCTCAAGCATCTGATCGGCTTAATGCGTCCCGATTCCGGGCAGGTCTGGATCGACGATATAGAGCTTACCAGCTTGGGACGGCGCGCCCTCAACCGGGTTCGGAACCGGTTCGGCATGCTCTTCCAGGGCGGAGCGCTGTTCGATTCCATGTCCGTGTATGACAACGTGGCCTTTCCCCTGCGGGAAAAGACCCGAAAAAGCGAAGCTGAGATTCGGGACAAGGTCCACGAACGCCTTTTCCAGGTCGGACTCGCCGGGGTGGATGCCAAATTCCCCGCCGAGTTGTCGGGCGGGATGCGCAAACGGGCAGCGCTGGCCCGCTCGCTCGTCTCCGACCCCGAGATCCTCCTCTTTGATGAACCGACTACCGGCCTTGATCCGATCCGGGTGAATGCCATTCATCGACTTATTCTGGACCTGCATCAGTTGCTGGGCTTTACCGCGGTGATCGTCAGCCACGAAATTCCGGCGGTCTTTTCTCTGGCCAGCCATATCGCTATGCTGCATCAAGGGGTGATTGTTGAGTCCGGCTCGCCCGGCGCCCTACAGGCGTCGAACAATCCAATAGTGCGGCAGTTTATGAGCGGCCAACTCGAAGGTCCTATCGATGTGTACTAGAATCCGTGCTAGGTGGGTATGAAGGCTGACGCAGAACTGGTGTGTGGCGCGCTTTTGCTTGGCATGTGCGGCTTGCTGGGATATCTTTCCCTGCAGTTGGGCCAGGTTGAACTGGGCTCTGACAGCTATCCGGTGTATGCGGATTTTATCACGGCGGGCGGACTGCAAGACGGAGCGGTCATCGAACTCGCAGGAGTGGAGATAGGCAGGGTCGAACGGGTGCGTCTGGCTGATTACAAAGCTCGCGTCACCCTCAAGATTCGGAACGATATTACCTTACACGAGGACACCCAGGCGGCCATCAAGACCAAGGGCCTGATCGGTGAACGCTATGTCGTCATCACGCCGGGTTATTCCTCTGCCAGCATTGCGCCCGGAGGGACTATTGACAAGACGCTGGAGCCGGTCGACATTCAACAATTGATAGGAGAATTCATTTTCGGCAATGTCGGAAACAGTCAGGCTCCAGACCGGACAACGGGAAACGGCCCGGACCGCCAGAACGGCGAGGAAGGTACGGACCTGTGGTCACTCGGTCTTGATGAGCCCTTGTGAGCCTATTAAGGGGGGAGGATGCTGAAAAAACTGGTCCTGGCAATAGGGATAATGGGGATAGTCCAGTCTGGATTCTCGCTCACCGAGGCCCAGGCGCAAATGGGGAGTGCGGGGCAGGACGAGGTGGCTCCCCAACCCATTGCCGATCCGTTTGAACCCTTTAACCAGACAATGCTCAGCTTTAACTTAAAGCTGGACGAGTACCTTCTGCACCCAGTTGCCAGCGGCTATGCCGCCATCCTGCCGCTCGGTGCCCGGCAAGGAGTGGGACGCTTCTTTCACAATATCAACATTGCTCCACGGCTCGGCAATAAACTCTTACAAATGAAATTGGTCGGAGCCGGCAAGGAGGCCGGTCGCTTCGTCATCAATACTACCCTCGGCGGCCTGGGGTTTTTTGACGTCGCGGACAGGTGGTTCGGTCTGGAAGCCAGCCATGCCGACTTCGGACAAACGTTGGGACAGTACGGCCTCTCCCCTGGCCCGTATCTGGTCTTGCCCTTCTTCGGTCCCTCAACCGTTCGAGATGCGATTGGTCTCAGTGTTGACGGCGCCATGCAACCCATGAACTACCTCTTACCGACATATCCCGAGACCATCGCAGCGCGGGGCGGCTGGTTAATGGGCAACGCCGTCAACTTCCGTTCGCTCAATCTTGAACTTTTTGAGAATGTTGACCGATTTTCTGTTGATTTGTACGGCGCCGTTCAAGACGGCTACCTCCAACAACGCGAACGGATTGTTCAAGAAGCGCTATCGGAACCATAGGAATCCGGTCCATGCAACTGCCACGACTTCCCTTCCTGCTGACGCTGGGTGGCCTCACCCTCTTTTTCCTGCCGATACGAGGGCTGACAACAGACTCCCCGCTGGAAGCCGTTCGGTCCACCACCAACCGAGTTGTCCTGGTTCTCAAGGCTCCAGAGAATCAAGGCCCTCATCTGCGAGAGAAGCGCATCGAGCAAGTCAGCGAAATTGTTCGACCCTTGTTTGACAGACGAGAAGTTGCCCGGCGAACCCTCGGTGTGTACTGGCGTGACCGGACAGAGGCGCAGCGCGAAGAATTCATCGAAATCTTTACCGAGCTCATCGAAAAGTCCTATGGGGAAACCTTTGACAAGCAGGCTGAAAAATATTTGGATCAGGTGGAGTTTTTATACGATCAGGAGACGATTGACGGGAATTTCGCCCAAGTCAACACCCGTATTTTCGTTCCCTCTCAGAATAAATATTTTTCGATCAATTACCGCCTGCACCAGGTCGACGGGCAATGGCTCATCTATGACGTTGTCGTAGAGAATATCAGTATGGTCCGGAATTTTCGCACGCAATTTTATCGCATTATCGGGAAGAGCTCTTATGAAGAATTAGTGCGGAAGCTCCAGGCGAAACTCAGACAAATGGCTGCCACCCGCTCCCCTTCATAGGCCCGTGGCAGACCCCACACGAGCCGCAGACCCTACGTAACGTCCCGCGCACCACGCAGATTTCAGCCATGCCGGTTACGATCTCAACCACAGACTTTGACGCGGTTCTGTTCGACCTTGATGGAGTGGTGACCCAAACAGAAAAATTGCACACGATTGCCTGGAAAGCCCTCTTTGATGAGTTCCTCAGCCGTTTCGCACAAAGACACGGCACGCCGTTTGTGCCGTTTGACGCCGAGACTGATTATTTACAGTATGTGGACGGCAAGCAACGCTATGACGGCGCGGCCAGCTTTCTTGCGGCGCGGGATATTACACTCCCGTATGGCGACCCCGACGACGACAGTACCCGCGAAACGGTCTGTGGATTGGGAAACAAAAAAAATAGCACTTTTCTTGACTGTCTGGCAGAAAAAGGCGTCGAGGTTTTTGTATCGACTATCGCCCTTATCAAAGCGCTGCGCCAAAAAGGGTTCAAAATAGCGATCGTTTCGTCGAGTAAGAACTGTAAAATCGTGCTGGAGCAAGCCGGGCTGACTGACCTGTTTGATACCCGTGTCGATGGGGTTGAGAGTGCCACCTATAAACTGCCGGGCAAGCCGGCTCCGGATACCTATCTGGAGGCGGCCCGACGCCTGAACGTCAGGCCGGAGCGGGCAGCCATTGTTGAGGATGCCAATTCGGGGGTTGAGGCCGGACATAGAGGCGGCTTCGGTCTTGTCCTGGGCGTTGCCAGACAGGACAACCAAGCCGCCTTGGAACAGCACGGAGCCGATGCGGTTGTGACCGACCTGGAGGACGTGCAGGTTCACGATACTCCAGAGCAACCACGTATCCGGAACGTCGTGAACCTGCCGGCCGCTCTCGGCCATCTGCCGGCCTTCATACACGCTATACAGGAGAAACGACCTGTTGTTTTTCTCGATTACGACGGCACGCTGACCCCTATTGTCAGCCGTCCCGAACTTGCCACCTTGGCGTCGGACATGCGACAGGCCATTGCAAGGCTGGCCGAACGGTGTCCGGTTGCCATAGTGAGCGGCCGGGACCGCGCCGACATTGAGACCCTGGTTCAACTCGAATCCGTCTACTATGCCGGCAGCCATGGCTTTGACATTGCGGGTCCTGACCAAGCGCGCATGCAGCATGCCGAAGGACTCGCATTTCTGCCGCTGCTTGATGCGGTCGAAACCCACCTACACCAACAGCTCAGCCCCATCCCTGGCGCACTTGTCGAGCGGAAGAAGTTCACCATCGCAGTCCATTTTCGTAATGTTGCATCTGAACAGGCTAGGCACATTGAGCCGCTGGTCGATGCAGTGCTGAAGCAGCATCCTCAACTCCGTAAGGGTCGGGGGAAAAAAGTCTTCGAGCTTCAACCACGGCTCGATTGGCACAAAGGCAAGGCCGTCCTGTGGCTGCTTGACACCCTCTCCCTCCGTACCCCGGACGTCGTCCCTGTCTATATCGGCGATGACCTCACGGATGAGGACGCGTTCCACACCTTGGCCGGACGCGGTCTCACTATAGTCGTAGCCGATACTCCGCGCCGGACGGCGGCTCGCTATGCGCTTCAGCATCCCGCTCAGGTCCAGACCCTGCTCCAGAGACTCGCCGCGTCGCTGTCCATATAACAACGCCTGACCTATCATGGCCGAACAGACTGACTGGATAGTCCGATTCGATGGGTTTGACCCGGAACAGGAGCGGCTGCGGGAGACCTTGTGTACGCTCGGCAACGGCTATTTTGCCACCAGGGGGGCGGCAGAAGAGACCCTGGCTGATGCCGTCCACTATCCGGGCACCTATCTCGCCGGCGGCTATAATCGCCGGAAAACGGAAATAGCCGGACGCACTGTTGAAAATGAAGATTTCGTGAATCTCCCGAACTGGCTCGGCCTGACCTTTCGGCCGGAGGATGGCGAGTGGTTTCATCCGAACGCCTACGAGATTTTGACCTGGACACGGGAGATAGACCTCAGACAGGGCATCCTGACGCGGACGCTACACGTGCGTGACCCCCAGGGCCGAGAGACACGCCTGCGCTATCGGCGTTTTGTCAGTCAGGCTGACCCACACCTTGCAGGCATCAGTCTCAGCCTGACCCCTGGGAACTGGACGGGCAGGCTGCACATTCGCTCCGCGCTGGACGGGCGAGTACGCAATGCCGGGGTGAAGCGCTACCAACAGTTACGTAGCGACCATCTGAACGCCCTCCTCAGTCAGCCAATCGGCGAGGAGGGGATGGCGCTTGTGGTCCGCACCCATCAATCCCAGCTCACCATCGCGCAAGCCGCCCGGACCCAGCTCTTCCAGCGGCAGACAGGTGTCACGCCTGAGCGTACGACCCAGACAGCGCCCGGCTATGTCGCCCAGGACTTGGCGGTCACTGTCGCTCCGGGAGAAACTATCACCGTTGAGAAAATCGCGGCTCTCTTCACCTCCCGTGACCCGGCAGTAAGCGAGTGCCGCTTGGCCGCGCAACAGGCTATCCGGCACGCCGAGCGGTTTACGCCCCTCGTGGAGCAACATGCGCAGGCGTGGCAGCGCACCTGGGAACTGTGCGACAGTGTCGTCGCCGAGCAGCCACGGATACAGCAGATATTACGCCTACACGCTTTCCATCTGCTCCAAACCGCGTCGCCTCATACCTGTGACCTCGATGTCAGCACCCCGGCGCGCGGCCTCCACGGCGAGGCCTATCGGGGGCATATTTTTTGGGATGAGCTGTTTATCTTCCCTTTCTTCACCTTCCGCTTGCCCGAGCTGACCCGCGCCCTGTTACTCTATCGCTACCGTCGCCTTCCCCAGGCGCGTGTAGCCGCTCGTCAGGCCGGGTATCAAGGCGCGATGTACCCCTGGCAGAGTGGCAGTGACGGGCGTGAAGAAAGCCAGGTCGTCCACCTCAACCCCAGTTCAGGGCGGTGGATTCCCGACCATAGTGCGCTACAGCGACACGTGAACATCGCTATTGCCTATAATGTCTGGCAGTACTACCAAGTGACCCTGGATACCGACTTTTTATCGCTCTATGGCGCAGAGATGATAGTAGATATTGCCCGTTTCTGGGCCAGCGCTACAACCTATAACCCAGAGCTCGACCGCTATGAAATCCGTGGCATGATGGGCCCGGACGAATACCATGAAAGCTATCCTGACTCCGAGACCCCCGGCCTGAACAATAACGCCTACACCAACGTCATGGCGGTCTGGACCCTCCAGCGCGCCCTCGATGTCCTCGCCCTCCTGCCGACGGAGAGAAGCGAGGTCCTCCGATCACAGCTGGAGCTGAGCGAGCAGACCCTTGAACGCTGGACGGATATCACCAGGAAGATGCGAGTCGTCTTCCACAGCGGGGGGATTCTGAGCCAGTTTGAGGGTTTTGAAACGTTGCAGGAGTTTGACTGGGACGGCTATCGGGAGAAATACGGCGACATTCACCGGCTCGACCGCATTCTTGAGGCCGAGAACGACAGCCCGGACCGCTATCAGGTCACCAAGCAGGCCGACGCCTTGATGTTGTTATACCTGCTCCCGGAGGATGAAGTGATTCGCCTCCTCGGACAGCTCGGCTATTCCCTGGACCATGCCACGCTTCGTGCGACCATCGACTACTATTTTCAGCGGACCTCGCACGGCTCGACCCTGAGCCGGGTCGTCCATGCCTGGGTTTTGGCCCGTATCGACCCCCGGCGCTCGTGGCAGCTTTTCCTTGAAGCCCTGGAAAGCGACATCGACGATATTCAGGGTGGTACGACGGCCGAGGGGATTCACGCCGGCGTAATGGCCGGCACCATCGACCTGGTCCAGCGCTGTTATATGGGCATGGAAACACGGGGGGATACCGTCTGGTTTCGACCCTGTCTGCCCGAGGCGTTGTCCTCCGGCCTCGCCTTTCGCTTTCAGTACCGCGGCAACTGGTTCTCCGTCAGCGCGACGCAACAGCGCCTGTCCGTGACGTTTGACTCCGGTTGGCATCCTCCGGCTCGTATTGGCGTAGCCGGACAGGTCTCCGAACTCAGACCAGGAGAAACCCAGGCGTTTGCCTTAGAGTAGACTCCTCCCACGACATGTGTCCGTTGAGTCATTGGGTCTGTTGAGTCTTGACCCCAAAGACCCTAAAGACTCAACAGACCCAAAAGACCTCCCCACTGTTCGGCACCGCTTGTCTACCAACCGCACAAAGCGGTATGGACTGAGGAGCAGCCCGTTCGTGTAGCGCCCATGACCACATCCACTGACACCACGTTTCGCCTGGTTGAAGACACCTCTCTAGCCTGGACTGCACCCACCCTGCCGCTCGGGTCTGCCTTTTTCGGTAATCGGGTTATTTTTGGCGATAATTTGCCCGTATTGAAGGCATTGTCGGAAGAGTATGCCAACAGCATCCAATGTATTTATCTCGATCCACCCTACAACACCGGCAATGCTATCCCGCTCTACCCGGATGGGAGCGACCATCACCAATGGCTTGGGGCACTCAAACCCCGGCTCGAACTCCTGTGGGCCTTGCTGCGCGAAGATGGCTTTCTCGCCATCCAGATCGATGACAATGAGTTTGCACGCCTGTATCTCCTGCTGGCCGACATGATGGGCGAGCAGAACCTGAAAACGATCTGTGTCAAAATGGCCGAGCCAACCGGCTTTAAGATGGTCCACGTCATTACGCAGGGCAGTCTGCCGCGGCTCAAGGAGTACATCATCCTGGTCGGCAAGTCGGGCATTCGCAACCTGCATCCCGAACGCATCGCCAAAGCAAACTGGGACCCGGAGTATCGCTGGGTCGTCGGCCAGGCTTCTCGACAGGCCATCCGCAGGCTCAAGGCGATTCTGGCCAATCCGGACCGGACCGCAGACGATATTCAGCGGGCCGATGCGATCTGCCGCCCTTTCTCTCTGGAACCCGTGACCAGCGTCTGCCAGCGTGAGGGCCGCTCCCATCCAACGCCGGAATGGCTGGCTGAGAATGCTTGGCGCATCGTCCGAACCTGCTCGACCAGTGCCACGGCAAAACAGCGTGCGGACCAGAAACGGGCGACCCTTCCCCCGCAGACAGGGGCGTTCAGCGTCGAAACCGTCCAACGCCGGCTCTATATCGTTACGGCCCGCTACAATACGCACAGCGCCCAGCCACGCATGCGCCTATTATTTGCCGATGACTATCTCACCCTTCATCCGGGTGATTTCTGGGCTGATATTAAAACCACCAGCCTGGGGGAGGAAGGCGGCGTGACCTTTATCAAGGGCAAGAAACCGGAAGCGCTGCTCAAACGGATTATCGGCATGACCACCCAGCCCGGCGACTGGGTTTTGGATGCCTACGCCGGGTCCGGGACCACCGGCGCGGTGGCCCACAAGATGGGCCGCCAGTGGCTCCTGATTGAGAACGGCCCCCAGTGCAATACGCACATCCTGCCCCGCCTCCGAGCCGTTATCGATGGAACGGACCAGACTGGCGCCAGCAAACACTTCAACTGGAAAGGCGGCGGCGGTTTTCGATATTTTCGACTGACCGCATAAGGGGAATCCGATGCAGGCCATGGCCGTTGTTGCTCCCGGATCGATCGAGACCCACCCGCTCCACGCGCTGGACCTCCCAACTCCCCAGCCGGCCCAAGGCGAAGTCCTCATTCGGGTTGAGGTCTGCGGAGTGTGTCGAACCGACCTGCATATTGCCGAAGGCGACCTGCCGGCCCAGCGCAGTCCCGTTATTCCGGGCCATGAAATCGTCGGCAGCGTGACCCGCCACGGAGCCGGCGTACAGCGCCTCAAGGAAGGCGACCGGGTCGGCGTAGCTTGGCTGTACGCCGCCTGTACGCAGTGCATCTACTGTCAGCGTGGAGCTGAAAATCTGTGCCAGCAGCCGCAATTTACCGGCTATACCAAACATGGCGGCTATGCCGAGTATGTTGTCGCTCCGGAGGCATTTGTATACCCCCTGCCCGCTGCGCTCTCCTCAGTGGAAGCGGCTCCGTTTCTGTGTGCGGGGATTATCGGTTACCGCGCCTTGCAGCGCTGCGGTGTCCAACCCAAACAGCGCCTGGGCTTGTACGGCTTTGGGGGGTCCGCCCATATTGTCATCCAGATTGCCCGGCATTGGGACTGCGAGGTCTATGTGGTGACGCGCGGCCAGACACACCGCGACCTCGCCACCCGCTTAGGCGCCACCTGGGTCGGGGAGATCACCGACCCTATGCCGGAGAAACTTCATGCCGCGATTATCTTTGCCCCGGCCGGCGGCCTGGTCCCCCCGGCCCTGGCAGCCCTGGACCGGGGCGGAACCCTGGCCTTGGCCGGCGTCCATATGAGCCAGATTCCACCGCTCGATTATACCGCTACTCTCTTCTATGAGCGCACCATTTGCAGTGTCACGGCCAACACCCGCCAGGACGGGCAGAACTTGCTCCACCTGGCCCACAGCATCCCGCTTCATACCGAGACCGAAGAATACCCACTGGCACAGGCCAACACTGCGTTAAGGCGCATGAAAAACGGACAGCTCAACGGAGCCGCGGTCCTGCGGATATAGGTCACTGGAATAAAGAGGAGATTCGCCGGGATCATCGTGCAGGAAGCTATCGTCGTCACTGCCATCGGCATTCGTCGCCGTCACTGTGATTGTCGAACTGCCCGCTGCTACTGCGGTCGCCCGATAGACTCCGACCCCCGCCAGGGCCGTGATCGTCACCACACTCGTATTGTTGCTGACGACCGTGAAGCTCGTCTCCCCTTCCCATAACGGGCTGAAGTCGTAGGTGAAAGTGTCACCAATTGCGAAGGTTTGGTCGTTCAAATCCCGGTTCTGGGTCGCCGTATCCGCTGTCCCAAAGGATACATCGTCGTCAAAAGAGCCACCGGTCACACAACTATCCCGAGTGCTCCCGCATTGTCCATCTACCTGCGCCAGACATGTCGGCGAGTTCGTCCCATAGATGTCTTCACACTCAGACCCGCACGCAGTAATATCTGCTGCCGCCGTGCTGTGCCGCACGAATTCGGTGATCTTAAAGAGTCCATAGCTGTGGGATTCTCCCTCATAGGCAGTGTAGCGTCCTCGGAGTTCCACAAAGATTTCCCCGTACTTCGTCAACTGCCCACCCGTCTCTGCACTGGTATATGCCTGCGCAAGGGCGGTGAAGGCCGCACCGGCAGCCCCTCAAAGGTAGACGAAATCAAAGCGGGCTCGGTGGTCTGGACCACAATACCGTCTACTTCCAGACCAACGGACTGCACCCCAAGGAGTTCCATCAAATCCTGACGTTTGAAGATAGCCTCGGCTCTGGTATACGGCACCCCGGCAATCGGCGGAGTCATCAGACCGGTCGGAATGGGCTGCGGGTCGGTCGGGGAAATACAGAATCGCCAGCGATATTTCTGCTGTTCGGTAGTACCCGGCGGACAGTGGCTCAGTGTGGGTTGCGGGTCCGGCCCTTCTGGCCGCAATACGATGACGCCCGGCGGTGGGGACAGGTGAGGGAGCGGTGGTGCGGTTATAACCGGGAGGCCCGCCACTTGGGTCGGCATCAGGGCCGGACGGTCGGTAATCAGCCGAATCCCAGCAGGGTCGGGTGAGCAGCCCAACACATCGGGCTGCCGCCGCAGGGCCGGGCAGTGCGTTGTGAGAATGGCCATCATTTGCGTGTCGGTCAGACGGACAGGACTGCGGTCTTGCTGGTACGAGATGCCATATACGGAGATCAGCAGCAGACTCCCAAGAATCGTTCGCAGGGAAAGGATTTTCGTTTGAGGAGGAAGCGCCATCGTAGCAATCCCTAGGGCGGTTGACGTGAGGCTGTAGCCACGGTGTGGCACTCGCGTCATGCCGGACGTGATCCGGCATCCAGCGGCCGGGGGGCCGGGAGACGGGGAGGGACCAGGGGACCCCGCGGCCGCCGCCGATGGCAGTGCGGGCGCCCCCGTCCCCCCAGGGGTTGACCGAGGTATGGATTGTGCGCATCTCCTTGAATGCATGCTGTTTGCATGCTAAATAATGCGCATAGCTCTCTGCCTGAAGGAGGGAGAAGAAATGCTCTGGAGGAGCATGCCGGGGCGGGATACCGGGACACTGCTGAGGGAAGGGCCGGCGCACCGGGCGCCGCTCCCCCCACGGGTACGGCAGGCCGGGATGGTGTCTGCCCCCTGACATCCATACTGTTTGCATAGAGAGGACCCTAGCCGACACGCGCCGCCGCCTGAGCCGGGTGAGCCGGACACCGCCCACCCGGAGAAACGACGAAAGGCCAACACCATGACAGCGACAGCCCCGTCCCGGACCCCCCATACGCCCCCCCCCACCCCCGCCCCCGGTGCGGCCCCCAGCCGGCGCGCGGTTTTCCGGCCCCGCATCCTGGGCGCCGTCCTCGCCGCCGCCACCCTGCTGCTCGCCCGCCCGGCCGCGGCGGCCGTGGAGTTCGACTCGGGCAGTTTCAGGCTCGAGTACCCGGAGAACAGCACGGCGGTGGTGGAGACCTACACGGCCAGCCACCTAAGGGGGGAGCCCTTCACGTTCGGCTTGAGGGGGACGGACGGCGACCTGTTCGCCATCTCCAGTTCCGGCGAACTGACGTTCAACAGCCCCCCCGACTTCGAGATGCCGCAGGACGCCAACCAGGACAACATATACGAGATCAGTGTGGTATTGGACGACGGTGCTGGCGGCGATAACGGGGTGATTGCCACCGTCACCGTCACCGACGTGAACGAAGCCCCGACGATCACGGGCGAGACCGAGATCAAGTACCAGGAGAACGACACGACCGTGGTGGAGACCTACACGGCCAGCGACCCGGAGGATGATGCCATCACCTGGCGCGTGACGGGGCCGGACGGCAGCCGGTTCGCCATCTCTGATACCGGCGCCCTGACGTTCCGGACCCCCCCCGACTACGAGACGCCGCGGGACGCCGACCAGGACAACACCTACACGGTCACGGTGGTGGCGGCCGCCGGCAGAGACAGGGACACGCTGGCGGTCACCGTCACCGTGACCGACGTGAACGAACCCCCGACGATCACGGGCGAGACCGCGCTCGAGTACCGGGAGAACAGCAGGACCGTGGTGGAGACCTACATGGCCAGCGACCCGGAGGGGGGTGAGATCGAGTGGTACAAGACGGGGCCGGACGGCAGCCGGTTCGCCATCTCTGATACCGGCGCCCTGACGTTCACCAGCCCCCCCGACTTCGAGAATCCGCGGGACGCCGGCGCCGACAACACCTACGCGGTCACGGTGAATGTGACGGCCGACGACGCAGACAGGGTCACGATGGAGGTCACCGTCACCGTCACCGACGTGAACGAACCCCCGGAGATCACGGGCGAGACCGAGATCGAGTACCCGGAGAACAGCACGGCGGTGGTGGCGACCTACACGGCCAGCGACCCGGAGGATGATCCCATCACGTCGTGGGCCGTGACGGGGCCGGACCGCGCGTTCTTCACCTTCAACACCACGACCGGCGCCCTGACGTTCAACAACCCCCCCGACTACGAGACGCCGCTGGACGACGGCGCCGACAACATATACGAGATCAATGTGGAAGCGACCGCCACCGGCGGCGCGAGCAAGGCGGAGGTCACCGTCACCGTGACCGACGTGAACGAAGCCCCGACGATCACGGGCGAGACCGCGCCCGACTACCCGGAGAACAGCACGGCGGTGGTGGCGACCTACACGGCCAGCGACCCGGAGGATGATGCCATCAAGTGGAGCGTGACGAGGACGGACAGCGCCCTGTTCGCCATCTCCAGTTCCGGCGAACTGAGGTTCCGGACCCCCCCCGACTTCGAGAATCCGCTGGACGATGGCGCCGACAACACCTACGCGGTGACGGTGAATGCGGCCGACGGCGAAAACACGGTCACGGCGAATGTCACCGTCCGCGTCACCGACGTGAACGAAGCCCCGACGATCACGGGCGAGACCGCGCCCGACTACCCGGAGCACGGCACGGCGGTGGTGGCGACCTACAAGGTGAGCGACCCGGAGGATGATCCCATCACGTCGTGGGCCGTGGCGGGGCCGGACGGCGCCTTCTTCACCTTCAACGCCCCGACCGGCGAACTGAGGTTCCGGCGCCCCCCCGACTTCGAGACACCGCAGGACGCCAACCAGGACAACGCCTACACCATCACGCTGCAAGCGGCCACCACCGGCGCCACGAGCGCCAAGGCGGTCACGGTCACCGTGGTCGGCGTGGACGAACCCCCGGAGCTCGCGGGCGAGACCGCGCCCGCGTACCCGGAGAACAGCACGGCGGTGGTGGCGATCTACACGGTCAGCGACCCGGAGAATGAGCCCATCACGTGGGCCGTGACGGGGCCGGACCGCAGCCGCTTTGCCCTCTCCCCGGCTGGCGCCCTGACGTTCAACAGCCCCCCCGACTACGAGATGCCGCAGGACGCCAACCAGGACAACGCCTACGCGGTCACGGTGGAAGTGACCGTCGGCACCCACACCGCCACGCGGGCCGTGACCGTGACCGTGACCGACGAGAACGAAGCCCCGACGATCGACGCGGGCCCGACCGCCACCACGTACGCGGAGAACGACACGGCGGTGGTGGCGACCTTCACAGCCACCGACCCCGAGGGGGAGCCCGTCAGGTGGCGGCTGAGCGGGGCGGACTCAGACCGCTTCGCCCTGTCCCCGACCGGCGTGCTGACGTTCCGGCGCCCGCCCGACTACGATGCGCCGCAGGACACCGGCCGGGACAACACCTACACCGTCACGGTGGGCGTGGTCGACCCCAGCGGCCTGACCCACACGCAGGCCCTGACCGTGAGCGTGCTCGGCGTGGACGAAGCCCCCATGCTCACGGGCCCGACCACCACCACGTACGCGGAGAACGGCACGGCGGCGGTGGCGACCTACACGGCCACCGACCCCGAGGGGGAGCCCATCGCGTGGGCCGTGGAGGGGCTGGACGGCAGCCTGTTCGCCATCGACACCCCGACCGGCGCCCTGACCTTCCGACTCCCGCCCGACTTTGAGGCGCCGCAGGACACCGACCAGGACAACGTGTACGAGATCACCGTGGGCGTGACCGCGGGCACAGACACGGTCCGGCAGGCCCTGACCGTGACCGTGACCGACGAGAACGAAGCCCCGACGATCACGGGCCCGACCGTGCTCGCGTACCGGGAGAACGACACGGTGGTGGTGGCGACCTACACGGCCACCGACCCCGAGGGGGATGCCATCATGTGGCGCGTGGCGGGGCCGGACGGCGCCCGGTTCGCCCTGTCCGCCAGCGGGGAGCTGACCTTCCGGCGCCCGCCCGACTTTGAGGCGCCGCAGGACGCCGACCAGGACAACGTGTACGAGATCGCCGTGGTCGCGGCCGACGCCAACCAATCGAGCGAGCGGGCCGTGACCGTGAGCGTGGGCGGCGTGGACGAAGCCCCGGTGATCACGGGCCCGCAAGCCCCCCGCGTGGTGGAGAACACGACGCGGGTGGTGGGCACCTACACGGCCACCGACCCGGAGGGGGCGCCCGCGGCCGTGGGCGTGGAGGGGCCGGACCGCGCCTTCTTCACCCTCGCCGAGTCCGGGGCGCTGACGTTCCGGGCCCCCCCCGCCGGTGGGGCGCCCCGGGACGCCAACCATGACAACGTGTACGAGGTCGCGGTGGTCGCGCGTGACGCCGGCCCGGAGGGCAGGCTGGCCGTGGCCGTGCGGGTGACCCCGCCGCCGCGCCCCAGCACGCCGCCGGCCACGGATACGACCCGCCCGCGGGTGACGCTGCACGCGGCGGTGGCCACCCATCGGGGCACGCCGTTCGGGCTCACCATCCGGTTCTCCGAGCCCGTGAGCGGCTTTCGCCTGGGGGCGATCGCGGTGCAGAACGGGACGGCGGCCCAGTTCACGCCGCAGTCCCCCCAGACCTACACGGTGACGATCACGCCCGCCCCCGCCGCCGCCGCCGTGCAGATCGCGGTGGGGGCGAACGGGGCGCAGGACAGGGCCGGCAACGGCAACCGGCCGGCGACCCTGGTCGTCGAGGCGGCCGCGGCCCTGGTCGGCTACTTTGAGAGCCCGGCGGCTGCCAGCGCGGTGGCGGGCATTGACCTCATCCGCGGCTGGGTGTTTGCGCCCGCGGCCGACGAGGAGATCACCGCCCTGGTGCTGTATATCGACGGGCAGCCGGCGACCACCATCCCGTGTTGTTCGGCCCGCCTGGACGTGGCCGCGGCCTATCCGGCCCTGCCGGCGACCACCACCACCCTCAGTGGCTGGGGGGTGACCTATAACTGGGGCGAGTTGCCCGCCGGGCCGCATACCCTGCGGGTGGTGGCCACGAGCAGCCAAGGCCGCCAGTGGGAGTCGGCCCGCCGCCAAGTCGAGGTGCTCAAGCCCGGCGATGTGGCCTTTGCCGACCGGGTGAGTCTGGCCACGGCCACGGCCCGGCTCGAGGACGAAGAGGTGGAGTTGCGGGAGGTGGTGCTGCGGGATCAGGCGAGCCAGCAGGAACAGACGCTGACCCTGCGCTATGCGTGGCAGACCGCGGCCCAGGGGCTCCGGCTGGTGGAGACGCGCCCGGCGGCCGCAGCGGCGGCGCCGGCGCCGGCCTCCCTGCTGGCGCGGCTGCGGGCCGGGCTGACCCGCTGGGGGCGGGGGTGGCTGAGCCCGGCGGCGGCGACCGCGGCCACGGGGCTGACCGCGGTCTATGAAGCCCCGGCCGACGGGAGCGTGGTGGCCGGGGTCGGGCTCGTGCGGGGCTGGGCCTTCAGCGACCTGACGCCGGCGGCGCCCCGGGTGGCCCTGCGCATTGACGGGACGGAGCAAGGGCCCGTGCCGTGTTGTTCCGCCCGCCCGGATGTGGCCGCCGCCTATCCCGGGGTGGCCGGCGCCTTGGCCAGCGGCTGGGGGCTGGTGTTCAACTACGGCGACCTGGAGCCGGGCCCCCATACGCTCGGGGTGCGGCTCACGACCCAGACCGCTGGGGGTGCCCCCCTGGAGGAGACCCTGACCCATACGGTCACGGTGGTCCGCCTGGGCGGCTATGCCTTTGTGGACGAGTTTGACCTGCGGGCGGCGACGGTGCGGCTGGAGGACGAGGTGGTGGTCTTGAGCGGGGTGGTGGTCCGGGACAAGGCCACCCAGGCCACCCAGGGGGTGGAGGTGCGCTTGCGCTGGACGGCCGCCACCCAGGGCTTGCGCATTGTGGGCAGTCAGGTCCAGCCCTACGTCAGGGCGGTTAACATGAGGATGTAGCCACGGTGTGGCATTCGCTGGATGCCGGACGTGATCCGGCATCCAGCGGCCGGGGGGCCGGGAGACGGGATGCCGGCTTGCGCCGGAATGACGAGCGGCGACACAGCAGCGGAATGTGCTCTAGCTTCTCGCCCCGTCACCATCCAGATAAGGGTTGTCCGTGACGGGTTCGGTCCGTACGGGCAGTCCTTCACTTGATATGACTCCGTGGCCTCTCTACTCTCCTGGTGTAGGAGCCTGCATATATCTTCGTCCCGCTCGGTGTTGCCTTCGCCGACCTTCTGTCAGCTCAACTGAGTCGTGGGGGTGATCAGTTGCACGCTGGAGAAATAGGACTGATATCGAGACGCATCCCGCGTCATCAACGATAAGCCGCTCACCGCGGCATGCGCACCGATGATGAGGATATTGGAGTCCACGAGAAAAGAGGTCATGCTTCGCCTCTGGTCAACGCAAGGATCTCGTCCGTTGTCATTTTGACGGTTGCTGCCCCACGGAACCGATGAAAGCGACTGATGGGTGGAGTGGACGAGATTTTTCTTTTGATGTACACCCGCCCGTCTTCCTCAACCAAGTCCACCTCGCTGTTGGGCGTAATACCGAGCTTTTCTCGAATCCGTATCGGAATGGTCACCTGACCTTTTACCCTGACTTTCATCGTGTCTCCTCACCGGCCATTGAGTATTACCAGTCAGGGCATTACTCAATCAATCGTACTTCAAGAGCAGAACGCCCAGCGGTCCCTCATCCTGTCGTCTCCCGCGTCTTTGCTTGACACGCCTCCGTGGCCTCTCTACTCTCCTGGCGCAGAGCAGAAGTGAAGAGCATCAGGGCACGGTATGGCAGACACACGAGCAGTTTTCTTTGATTTTGGCGGGACCCTGTTTGACTATGAAACTACCGCGCCGGGAGAACGCGTCTGCCTGATCGAGCTGGCCCAGGCGGCGGGGATTACGGCAGCGTCACGAGACATTCGACAAGCCTACCGGGCCGCTCTGAAAAATGTCTTTTACCAATACCTGCCCCGCTCCTATTATCTCCACCGCGATATGTTCCAGGACGCCTTGCAGGCCACCGCAGCCCAGTTCGGAACCACCTTCACCCAAGAACAGCTCACCCGCTACCGGGTCGCTCAATACCAACGCCGGGCGCAGGACTTTTACTTGCGGGACGGGGTCACTGAGACCTTGGCCGCGTTACGCCAGCGGGGCCTCCACCTTGGCATTGTCAGCAATGCCGACAACGACCAGTTTTCGCACCTGCTGCAACTCTCCCAGCTCGGCCCCTGCTTTGATTCCCTCCTCAGCAGTGAAGACGCCCAATCCTGCAAACCGGACCCAGCCATTTTTTCGCGCGCCCTTGCCCAAGCCGGCTGTGCGCCGGACCAGGCGTATTTTGTCGGGGATTCCCTCCAGCAGGATATTGCCGGCGCCAATCGGGCGGGGATGCGTTCGGTTCTGATCTGGTCGCGGCCGGACACTGATCCACCGGACAGTCCGGCTCCTCCCCGGCATGTGATCCGCCGCATTCCTGAGATTCTGGACATCGTATAGGTTTAATGAGGAGATGGTGCGATGCGTACGCTATTGATTATTGGCGCGATTCTTCTTGTTGCAGTCGGCCTGCTCGCCTTTGCCCTCATCAACCTCAGCAGCCTGATTGCCAGCAACAAAGACCGGATTCTGCACCAGGTCAAACAGACGCTCGGTCGAGAGGTTGAGGTCCAGGAAATCGACGTGAGCGTGTGGGGCGGGATAGGCGCGCGCCTGACACAGTTTCGCATTGCCGACGATCCGGACTTTTCGACCGAAGCCTTTGTCCGGGCCGACGGCCTTCAGGTGAATGTCGCGCTGTGGCCGCTCCTATCTCAGGAAATCCAGGTCAGCCGTCTGATCCTCCACAGCCCGCAGATTCAGCTTATCCGCGATGAGCAGGGACAGTTCAACTTCGCTAGCCTGAGCCAGACCGCAACAGCGGGCACACCGCAGGAAACGTCGCAAGAGACATTGCCAGAGAGTGACGCAACAGCCGCCCCTCCCTTGCTGTTCCTGGTCGCCTTCCTCGATATCCAAAATGGCGATGTCCGCTATATGGACCAACAGGCCGGGGCGGATTTTCGGGTAACCCAGCTCGACCTGCGGGCGCACGACGTGAGTCTTGATGAGCCGGTGCGTCTCGAACTTGACGCGGCTGTCCTCTCAGACCAGCAGAATATCAGCCTGGACGTGCAGGCCGGGCCGGTCGACCAAGGGCTGGATGATGTCAACACCATTCCACTCGAAGGCCGCCTCACGATCAGTCAACTCGACCTGAACACCCTGCAACAAACCCTGCCGGATATTGCCCAACACATCCCATCAGGGCTGGGCATTGCCGGTCCACTCAATCTGACGACCGATATATCTGGTCGTGTCGGTGCCCTGCACCTCTCCAATATGGACCTGCAAGCGGCTCTCTTCGATTCCAGAGTGCCCAATATCCAAGTCACGGGCAGCTTCGGTCCGCTTGGTGCTGAGGTCCAGAACCCGCTCGCCGAGAGCACGCTGGACGCCGCCGTGACGCTAGGACCGCTTGCCCTTGAGCGCGTCCGACAGTTTGATCCGGTGGGTGAACACCTGCCCCCAGACCTCAGCGTTGAGGGACCCGTCTCCGTAACCGTCCAGGCGAGCGGTATACCTGCCAATCTAGCGCTGACGGGCCAGGTCGAGGCAACCGACAGCGCGCTGCGTTTTGGCGAACTCTTCAACAAGCCGACCGGGAGTGTCTTCGCCCTCTCGACTCAGGCACGACTGACACCACAGGCGGCCGCCTTCCAGGAACTCACGCTCAATCTGCATACGCTGACTCTGACGGTTAGCGGTAATGTTGGCTTTGACGCCCCTACCCTCGACCTGACTGTAGACTCGAATCGGGCCGAGCTCGCAGAACTGCATAGCTTCCTGCCCCTCCTCCAGGACTACGGCATGGCGGGCAGCTTCGAGACGCATTTGCAAGTATCCGGGCCACTCACAACAGAACAATTCCCCAAACTCACAGGGACGTTGAGCCTCCAAGATGGAAGCGCCACTCCAGAACAGCTGCCAAAGCCGCTGACGGATATTCAGACAGCAATCACCCTGACGGGTCAGGGGGCCGAGCTGACCGAGGCGACGGCTCACATCGGACAATCGGCGCTTCAGCTTGAGGCCCAGATTGAACAATTTCAACCACTGAAAGCCGCCTATGAATTGCACCTACCAGTACTGAGGCTGGCAGACCTTCAACCCGAAGCCTCGGAGGACCGGCTCGAAGCGGTGTCCGCCACGGGCCGGATCTGGCTGCAAGGCGACGCCCTCCGCCATGCAGGTCAACTGTCCTCAAAACAGGGCCGCGTTGCCCAGATGCACTATACCGACTTGCAGCTTGATTCCTCGGTCGCCGACCAGGTCGCCAAGATCGACAGTTTCAAGCTGCACGCCTTTGAGGGCAGGCTTGATGGCAGCGGGCAGTATCATTTTGGAGCGGAGCCCCCGCGCATGGCTGTCACCACTCGGGTAGATGCCGTCAATCTCACGGCATTCTTTCGCTCGGCACTTGCGCAGACAGATCCGCCGGTCCAGGGGACTGCTTCGCTCGACTTCACGCTCTCGGGCAGCGGACACACCTGGGATGCCCTCAAGCCAACCCTGCACGGGCAGGGAAAGGCCGAAATTACGGATGGAGAACTACGAGAGTTCAATCTGGCTGAAGGCGTTCTGTCCGGCCTGACCGGCGTTCCGGGCTTATCGCTCGTCCTGCCGCAACGGCTCCGGGATAAATATCCGGAAGTTTTCGCCTCTCCCCATACCGAGTTTGATGAGTTTGCCAGCCAGTTCTCGCTCGGCAATGGAAAAATCAAGCTCGACCGCCTCCATATTGCCGCGCGTGACTTTCGGACACAGGCAGCCGGCTGGATGGACTTTGAACAACAGGTCGATGCGACCGCTTCCCTGACCCTGTCCCAAGCCCTCTCGTCCGACCTCATGCGAGCGACAAAAGAGCTGCGATATATTGCCAACGCCGAGGACCGCGTGGAAATTCCGTTTGCTCTGGCCGGCGTTTTTCCCGCCGTTCGCCCAACCCTGGACGCTCAGCAGATCAGCACCCTGATCCAGCGTGCGGCGACCAGAGCCCTGCAAGACGTGGTCCAGGACAAAATTCAAGAAAAAGTCCTGGACAAAATTCTGCCTCCAAAGAGAAAGCCTGAGTCTGAAGAGCCGGAAAAGGCACCCAGCCTGGAACAACAATTGCTCCAAAAGGGACTCGACACCTTGTTTGGCCGCTGATCTCAGGACAATATATCCGGCCAACGCCCAGGAGAAGACAATGAGCAGACTCGCTGAATCACCAGCCCAGCCGCCCCTCAGCCAGCGTTTAAGCGCCGCTGACGCGGCCTTTTTGTACTTTGAGAAGCCCAACGAACCTCTGCACGTGGGCTCATGCTTCGTCTACGACGGCCATATTTCCAAAGCAGAGTTGGTTCAGGTCCTCCAGGAACGACTCCACCTGCTGCCGCGCTATCGCCAAAAGGTCATGTTTCCACCTCTGCGGATCGCCCACCCCACCTGGCAGGATGACCCCGGATTCGACATCCAGCAGCACATCGAAGAGGTGGACCTGCCCGCGCCCGGAGACGACCGAATATTGTCTGAATTTGGGGGCAGGCTCTACGCGCCGCCACTCGACCGCAGCCAGCCTCTATGGAGGATGATTATCTTGCGCGGTCGGCCGGATGGGACGACGCCCATTATCTGGAAAGTCCACCATGCCATGGTCGATGGCGTGTCCGGGGTTGACCTGATGACGGTCATGCATGACAGCTCACCGCAGGCTTCTTCACCCGCGTCCCCGCCCCAGCCGTGGCAGCCACAGCCCCTGCCCGATGTTGCCAGCCAGCTGCAAGACGCCATCAATGATCGACTGGCTGAGACCATCCGAAGCTGGACCGATAGCGCCCAATGGTTCCGACCGTCACAGACGGTGCAGGCCTCCTCACAGGCCCTGCTCGCCTTCATGCAAACGCTGCCCAGCCTGGCCCAGCCCATACCGACAACACCGTTTAATAAGACCTTGTCGTCAACACGGCAGTTTGTCTGGGCCGATTTTCCTTTCGCGGATATCCGTGCGATCCGGGCCAGGTTGGGGGGTACAGTCAATGATGTCGTGCTGACCGTCATCGCCGGCGGGCTAGGGAAGTATCTACGCGCCCAGCAGTACTCCACCGCCAAGAAAGTGCTGCGGACTATGTGTCCGGTCAGTATGCGACAGGAAGATGAACAGGGTAGCTTGGGCAATCGGGTTTCCATGCTGCTCGCCCCGCTCTTCATCGATGAACAGGACCCGCTCAAACGCTACGCCGCGCAGCGGGCGGCGGTCGATCAGATCAAAAAACAGAACCAGGCCGGTCTCTTATATGATCTCCTGAATCGTTTTGGTTGGGTCCCACCGGTGTGGCAAATCGTCGCCGGACAACTGCCGGCGGCCAATCTGGTATTGAACACGGTGACAACCAATGTCCCAGGGCCGCAAACCCCGCTCTATTTGGCGGGACACGAACTGCTCGCCCTCCGGCCGATCGGCCTGTTGTCGGCCGGCATCGGCCTCTTCAACGCCATAGTCAGCTATCATCAAACCCTCGTTATCGGCGGGACGGTTGACCCCAGCCTCGTCTCCGATCCGTGGTCATACGCCGACTGCCTGCGGGACTCTTTTGATGAACTACTGGCCGCAACACAGGCGAAGTGAGGGGGCTAGGGGCGATGAGTTAGGGATTAGGGGAAATGCAGGCTGGGAAACGACCGACCTTTTTTGTCCTGGGACAAAGTGATATTGCAGCGGTATCATACCGTGTGGAGGGATAGAGCGAATGCTGAAGTATTGTATACGGGCCGGCCTTTTTTCACTGCTCCTGACCGTCCTCTGCTTGTCTTCGAGCGTAAAGGCTGATGAGGATATGGCCGCGCTCAAATCGGCTTTCAATACGCAAATTGACGCGCTCAACAATCGAGAGCTGGATGCCGCGGTCGCAACTGTCCATGATGATGTTGTGCTGTACGGTATTTTCTCTCCGTTTCCGGTCCAGGGCCGGGCTGATTTTCAAAAAGCCGTTCAGGCATATTTTGGCCAGTATGAAGAAGCCGAACTCTCCCCGGTCACCCCACAGTTCCGCATTGTCGGGACCACCGCACTGGCGTGGGGCCACTACCAACTCGCCGCGACACCCCAGGGCGGTAAGCTGACCTATGCGCACGGCCGCTATATCTTCACCTATACCAAGCTCGACGGGAAATGGGTCATCCTCGGCATGGACTACTCCCCCTTGGAGTCGTATAAATTCGCTCCATAATAAGACCGTCAGGCCTTCAGAACGGAAGGAGCCCGACGCGATATCGCTGGACTCCTTTTGGGCAACACGTTTCCAGAGCAGCAGGCGCTGCTGAGTTTTTATGCAGCCGCGCTGCCCGTTCCTGCCCCTGCGACTAAAAATCCAATCTTTTCGGCCTGTTCAAGCATTTCTGGGTCTCGGCCCGTATCTTGCTCGTTCTCTCTCATGAGAAGGCAAGGTGTTGGGCAGAAACTGTTACCCAGGTGACAGAAATTCGACATAGTCCACAGGAAAGACAGGTTTCCGTCACATAGGTGACAGGTGTTTTCTTTGCACCCTGCGCCGGACAACGTATCGTGAGGACAGTCAGAGCAAGCACAGTCACACTCTCAATCTGAGGAGGTCGCCATGTCAGTATTTACCGAGGTTTCACAGTATTGGATGGAAGGGGCGGTCCGGTCTCTCGAAGGCTGGCGGCGCGGTTTTATGGATGAATATCCCGTTGATGAAGACCCGGCACCGACCACGCCCTATACGGTGGTCTATGAGGGCGGCAAGGTCCGCCTGCGCCACTATCCGGCCCAAGGGCAGCGGCTGCGCACCCCCTTGCTCCTGGTCTATTCCCTGGTGAAACGTCCGTTCATCCTCGATCTGCTGCCGGGTCGGAGCGTGGTCGAAACGCTGACCAAACACGGCGTCGAGGTGTATTTCATAGACTGGATTCCACCGACACGGGCGGATAGCTGGCGCGGCTTTGACGCCTATGTGAACGGCGACCTCGGCAACGCGGTGCGCACGATCCAGGAGCGGGACGGTAGCGACCAGGTCTCCCTCCTCGGCTACTGCTTTGGCGGGCTGCTGACCACGCTGTATACGGCCCTCTTTCCGCAGCAGATCAAAAACCTGATTGATTTTACCCTGCCCCTCGACATGAGCGTGCAGGATCTTCCCAGCCAGCAGTTGATGAGTAAAATCTCACCGCAGACCATAGACCTCGTGACCAGTGTGTACGGCAACTGTCCGGCGTGGTTTATGAAGGCCAACTTCGACGCCATGGCACCAGTCCACCACGCCCTGGACAAATATGTCGGCCTGTATCGCAGCAAGGATCAGAAGGGCTACGCGGAGATGTTCGAGCTCTTCGAGCGCTGGATGAATAGCGATGTGCCCATGGCCGGCCAAATTTTTAAGGAGATGGCCGGCGAGGTCTCACGCCAGAACCTGATTATGAAAAACCGGATGCAGGTCGGGGCGCGCCGGGCCAATCTCAAAGACATCACCTGCCCTGTCCTCAACGTGATCGGCGAACACGACGATGTTGTCCATCCCAAATCCAGCCTGCCGTTGGAAAACTTGGTCGGCAGCCCGGACGCCGGCACGATTGTGTTCCCGACCGGCCATATCGGCGCTGCGGTCAGTTCGGGTGCACAGAAAAAACTCTGGCCCCAGGTCGTCTCCTGGCTGCGAGAACGAGATGAAGCCGTCGGACATTAGGAATTGCCCCCTCTCCCCTGGGGGAGAGGGAGACGAGGCAACCGGCAGCACCTCCATTTTTTCTTGTATTTATCTCTGACTCGGTGCTAAGGAATGCCTGAGAACATTCTCATGTTGAGGAGGGAAACTTATGGCACAGGTAAAAGCCTCACCCCAAGTCAATACGGACGCCTACCCCGGCGAGGGCCTCGTAGAGGAAGAGCAGACCATAACGGAGCGCCTCTCCGAACCGAGCAAGCGGCTGGATGAGAGCCTGCTGAACGAGCCGGTCAGCAGGCTGCCGTATGTCCCGTCGGTGATTGTTGGTCCGAAGACCACGGTCTCGGATGCTATTACCCAGATGCGAGAGAATAAGATTGGCTGTGTGCTCGTCCGACAAGAACAGACCATTATTGGGATCTTTACCGAACGAGACCTGTTGAACCGTGTAATCGGGCCTCGGCTGGATCTGAATCAGACTCTGGTCGAGAGTGTCATGACACCCGACCCGGAAACCCTCGTCGTCGATGCGCCCATTGCCTTCGCCCTCAACCTCATGGGAGAGGGCGCCTTTCGGCGGCTGCCGCTTGTCGATGAGAGCGGACAACCGGTCGGCCTGTTATCCGTCAAGCACATCGTCCAATACCTCGCCGAGTTCTTTTCCGAGGAAGTCCTGACCCTCCCGCCGCGGCCCAACCTGCTGCATCCAGGCCAGCGGGAGGGGGCCTGACCGAGGCGCTCTTTTCCAGATATCCGGGCTTCACTAGCAGCGTTCCACGTCCAGCGAGTCAGCGGAGAATCGCTGACTCGCTGCTTCCCCCTCTTCGCTCCTGAAGGTCTCCTGGAGCGTGGCGGGTTCTTCTTTACTTCAATAGAAGTATTCGTCTATATGGGAGAGGAATTCAGGTCCGGTCTGACAAGAGAAAAAGCAGGCTGGAGACAATGGGCAAGACGCGCAAAGACGGCAAGCCGGACAGATCGGACGTGGCGAGAAAACCGCGAGCCGCGCTTGAGCAGGAAATAGCTGCTCTGCGCAATCGGGTGACACAACTCGAAGCAATTGAGACCGAACACCAACAGACGGAGGCCGCCTTACGCGAGAGCGAAGCACGACAGCGAGTCATTAACGAATCGGCCTTTGATTATGCGTTTTCCTTTCGCGTCAATGACCAGGGCGACTTCATCCTGGACTGGCTGACCGAGAGTTTCACCCGGATCACCGGGTACGCCACCGAGACACTGATCGGCAGACCCAATCCGCTCCAACAGTATATTCATCCGGATGACTTAGCGCGGGTGACCCAGACCCTCCAATCCCTCTCCCCCGAGCGAACAACCGAATATGAATTTCGCATCGTCACGCAAGACGGCAGCATTAAGTGGCTCCGTTCACGAGCGCGGACCCGCATCAGGCCGGATGGCCAGCCGATCCGTATTGATGGCGCAACCCTGGACATTACGGAGCGCAAACACATCGAAGAAACGCTCCAGCAAACGGAAGAACGTCTGTCGCTCTTCCTCCACCACTTGCCCGGTGTCGCCTTTATCAAAGACCTGGAGGGGCACTATCTCTACGCGAATGAGACCTTGCTGAATCTGTGGAAGACCGTATTCCCGGACAAGGCCCTCGGCTGGCTCGGGCAGACTGACCTTGATCTTTTTCCGCCCGATGTGGCAGAGCAAATCCGAGCAAACGATCAGCGCGTCCTCTCTCACGGACAGAGCGAACAACTCACAGAGACCATCCCTCACCCTGACGGTCCGCAGGAATGGCTGGTCAGCAAATTCCCTATCGTTGATCCCTGGGGCAGCCCGGTGATGTTAGGCGGGATTGGCATCGACGTCACGAAACGGCCCTGATCTCCTGTCCGCCACGTCAACCAGTCCAGCGGATCACTTCGAGCAGGTTGGAGAAATTATCGCTCCACACCCGCCCGTCCGTCGGCGTTTCGAGCGGCCCCCACATCTCGCCTAGCGCAAGCGCATCGATCGCCGCCCGGTCACGAGCGATCAGCGCCCAGACTGACTTCGTTCCCGCAGGGTCGATCTCACGCTCAATCTTACTGCTGCTACCCCGCAGCGCGGTATAGCCCAGTTCTTCAACGATGCGGGCGAGCACCGGGGTCAGATTAAGAAAACGGTTCGATATATGCATCACCAGGACGCCGTCCGCGGCGAGCTTATCCATATACAGCGCGACGGCTTCACGGGTCAGCAGGTGTACCGGGATCGCATCGGATGAGAACGCGTCAATGACCAGTACGTCCAAGTGTCCGTCGGGTTCCTCGACCAGAGTCAGCCGCGCATCGCCAAGCACGACAGGCACGGACTCGGATCCGGACTCGGCACAGCGGGCCATCAGGTCGAAGTAGCCACTCTCGACCGCTACCCAGACCATCAACGGGTCGATCTCGAAAAAACGCCAAGCGTCGCCAGCACGACGATAGCAGGCCAGCGCGCCACTCCCCAGACCGACCACGCCGACACGCTGGCCGACACTGCGTGCTTGTATGGCGGCCAGCACCTCAGCGACCGGACTCGAGGACGTGTAATAGGCGGTCGGGCTAATATCCCCGTTGGACGCCATCAGTTGGCCGCCGTGGTTGGTCGTGCCGTGGACCAAGCTACGGTTAGTCGGGTCACCGGACTCGGAGATACGGTAGACGCCAAAGAAGCTCCGTCCCCGCCACAGGACCTCGCTGCTCGTCAGGGCGTAGGCGCTACTGACCAAAAGCACACCAACGCACAGTGCGAAGCCGAACGGGCGCGTTTGGCGGGCGAAGACGACCAGCGCGAAAACCGCACAGATACCGGGGACTACGAACGAGTGGGGCTGCCAGCCAAGACTGCTCGTCACTATTTTCCCGCCGACCAACACGGCCAGTATCACCAGCGCCAGGATGACATCGCCACGGTTGGCCCGCGGGGTTGCACTGGGCAATAACGCGGCAGCCAGCGTCAGGCTCAATGGATACTCGAAGACGGTGTTGAACAGCACGGGTGCGCATAAGGCGATAAATGCCCCGCCCATGACACCGCCGAGTGAGAGAAACAGGTAGAATTCGGTCAGAGATTCCACGCCAGGACGGCGACGTACCAGCTCACCGTGGCACATAAGCGCGATCACAAAGAATACCAGCAGATGGAGCGGCAGGAAAACGCCGAGAGGTTCGCGCCAAGCGAAGAGTGCTACCAGGATCATTAACGCCAGGGGCATGGCTCGTACCGCAGGCCAATGCGGGATCAACGGACGCCGGGCAAAGGCAATGACGAACGTGAGCAGGTAGAGTGTCAGTGGGACCACCCACAGCAGCGGGGCGGCAGCAATGTCCGTACTGATATGGGCGGTGACACCAAGCAAGAGAGCGGAGGGCACCGCAGCATAAACCATCCAGATCGTGCGCTGACGCCAGTTCGGGCGCTCCGTTGTATTCGGCCAGGGCGCGCTGCTAACCGCGTCGGTACGTCGCCACACCAAGGCACCACAACCAATAATGCACACCGTCAAAACCCCGAAACCCATACTCCAGACAATGCTCTGATCATTACTGCTGAGCGTGGGTTCCAAGACAAACGGAAACGCCAACAGGGCGAGTACGCTACCGAGATTACTCGCGCTATAGAGGAAATAGGGATCGTGCGCGTGCGGATGGCCGGTACGCGCAAACCACCGCTGGATCAGCGGTGCGGTCGCGGAAACGGCGAAGAAGGGTGCGCCGACCGAGACGGTGAGAAGGCCCAACAGCCAGAGTGCCGGTGGCGTCCCGGCGTGGGGTCGCCAGCCTGAGGCGACGCCAATGGGTAGCACAAGAGCCGCCATAGCCAGCACGCAGACATGCACGATGATCTGGTTGCGCGGACCGAGCCAGCGCAGAAGCCAGTGCGCATATCCATACCCGGCCAGCAGCACGGCCTGGAAAAACACCAGGGCGGTGTTCCAGACCGACGGCGAGCCTCCGAGCAGGGGCAATACCATTTTTGCGAACAGCGGCTGAACCAGGAACAGCAGCGTCGCGCCAACAAATATCGTTGCGGTGAACAACCAGAGCTGCGCTCCGTCGCCCGTGGCCGTTGCATCCGATGCGGCCAAGCCATCGCTCTCCCACATCGTTATTCTGTTTCTTTCTGTAATGCAGCCAGTGCTTTTTCCAGTTTCCGGACCCTGCGTAATAGTTCCGGTAGCTTGGGCAGGGCAGCAGAAGTCCGCCGCCAGGAAAGGACATTCACTGCGGGATAGCCCCCGATGACACTATTCGCCGGGACGTCGTTGGGAATGCCGCTCTGGGCCACCACCATCGTGTTCTTCCCGACCGTGAGATGACCGGCGACACCAACCTGTCCGCCGAGTTGGACTCGGTCCTCCAGCGTCGTACTGCCGGCAAGGCCGGCCTGGGCGCAGATAAAAGCGTACGCGCCGACATCCGAGCCATGGCCGATTTGCACCAGGTTGTCGATCTTGGTTCCCTGCCGCACACGTGTTGTCCCTACGGTGGCCCGATCAATAGTCGTATTTGCGCCTAGCTCGACTTCGTCCTGCAACTCGACGATACCGGCCTGCGGCTTGGGCATAATCGACCCGTCGGGCAGCGGAACATAGCCAAATCCGTCTCCGCCAACAACGACGCCGCTCTGCAGGACCACACGATTGCCGATCACCACACGTTCACGCACGATCGCCCCGGCATGGGCCGTAAAGTGATGACCAATGCGCACCTCGGGATAAATCACTACCTGGGCGAAAATACGCGCATGGTCACCGATCACGACATCATCACCAATCACCGCGTAGGGGCCAATGAAGACATGCGCGCCGATGCTGGCAGAGGAAGAGACAACAGCCGTGGGATGGATACCTTCAGGCGGCTCATACGGAGGATACAGCCAGCCCAGTACTTGGGCGACAGCGAGGTCGGGATTGTCGGTCCGTAGCGAGGGCAGCGGGACGGATGGAGCGTCGGACGGCAGAATAACGGCCGCAGCCCGTGTCGTCGGTAATTTTGCAAAATATTTTTTGTTACTGACAAAAGTGAGGTCTTGGGGACCGGCCTCGTCGATGGGCTTGAGGTCGGTAATCACCGGGTCGGTGTTCCCCTGCAGTTCACACTGGAGACGTTCGGCAATCTCAGACAGCTTCATAGGTATCATCTCCCGTTTTTGCGCGAATCAGACTATTCCATTTGTCGCCGTGCCATATGTAGCAAAGACGTAGGAGAACGCCTATTGCGGTGCTACTCGCTCCGCCCCTGGGCTCTCCACCATGCGGCGGCGGGCTTTACTTGCGGCAGACGGTCCGTTGTGGTAGGAGATGCGGGCAAGAAATCAGTAGACTTGCATCGGGCCGGGACAGGCCCCATCCGTTGGAGCGGCCGTGTCGGGCTGTCACACCCCGCACGAAAATCCAAACACCACAGGGTTAGTAAAAGAGACGATATGGAAATTTTGAGGCTTGGACTTCCCAAAGGAAGTCTGGAGGCAACGACGATTGAGCTCTTCAGAAAGTCGGGTTGGAACGTATCGACCAGCTCGCGGAGCTATTTCCCCAGCATTGATGACCCGACCCTACGCTGCGCGCTGGTCCGGGCTCAGGAAATGGCGCGGTACGTCGAGTCCGGCACCCTGGATGCCGGGATCACCGGTAAAGACTGGATCATGGAGAACAACTCCGATGTCGAACCCATTATCGACTTGGTGTACTCCAAAGCCAGCTTTCAACCCACGCGCTGGGTGCTCGCCATTCCTCAGGATTCATCCATTCGAGATATCAACGATCTGAACGGGAAAAAAATTGCGACCGAGCTGGTGCACTATACCCAGCGCTATTTTGACGAACGGGGTATCCGGGTCGACGTCGAGTTTTCCTGGGGAGCGACCGAGGCCAAGGCCGCCGATGGCCTGGTTGACGCCATTGTTGAAGTGACCGAATCAGGCTCAACCATTCGTGCCCACGGGCTCAAGATCATTCACGAGCTGTTTCGCTCCAACCCCCAGCTCATTGCCAATAAACAGGCCATGCAGGACGCGAAAAAGCGGGAGAAGATCAATCAGATTGCCCTGTTGCTGAAAGGCGCCCTGAGCGCGGAAGCAAAAGTCGGCCTCAAGATGAATGTGCCCAAGGAGCATCTTGACCGTATTGTCAAAATGCTGCCGAGCCTGACCGCCCCAACCGTCTCGCCCCTGTATGAGTCCGAGTGGTTCGCTGTGGAAAGCGTGATTGACGAAGGGATTGTACGTGAGCTGATTCCCCAGCTCATTCAAAATGGAGCGGTCGGCATTATCGAGTATCCGCTCAACAAGATTATCTAAACAATGTCGCCGACGGGCGAAACGGCCGGCTATGCGGTTGATTCTTCGAGTTCAACGCCGATCGAGGTCAGGAAGGGCTCTTTTTCCCTGGTCGGCATAATATAAATGCCTTCCCAGCCGCATACTTCCTCACACAGCTTACAGCCCACACAGGTTTTCTCTTCGACCTGCACCCGGCCGAGGTATTGTGGGCCGTTGTCGGCCGAGGGAGTAATACAGTCAAAAGGACAGACATCAATACACACCCCGCAGCCGTTACAGTTATCCTGATGGACAACGGCTATCGGGCGGTCAACCCGCTTCAGGACCTGAGTCAGATTGCCATACGTGTCGAGGATGGCGTCATCGGGACAGATAACCCCACACGCACCGCAGTCGATGCACATCGTCGGTTCAATCAGATAGGCTTTTTTGGGATCGCCACTAATGGCTTTGGTTGGACAGCGTTGTTCACACGCGCTGCACCCCGTGCAGTTCTCGGCGATGATAGTAAACGGCATGCGGTCCGCCTCCCTACTTCTGCATCTCCCGCAGGATCTCGTCGGCGCGACCTTCTTCGATCAGTTGGTCGTTTTTCCGCGCCTCGCGAAACGCCAGCCAGGTAAAATAGAAGATCAAAAACATCAAGCCCACGATGGGGATATTATCGGGCTTCAGAATAATTTCTAAAAACTGATCCCAGCCTGTTTTGTTCACCATTGAGTAGGAGAAGTATCGAGTCCGCGGGACGTTGTCAATATCTCGGGTCGTCGGCTGTGGTCCGACCCTTCACGGCCGACGACCCGAGATACCGGGCGTGATATTCCACCCACATTTCCCCGCATTCAGCAGGCCATCCCTCCCCTTGCGGTAGTCCTGCTTTCCGGTATAAAGAGGAACAATTCTTCACACATAAGGGGCTGAGAAATCTCATGATGCAATGGCTTCCGGAGGATGTATCCCCATACGGGGGAAGCATTGATGCGCTCTTCTACTTTATCTATTACATCACTGCGGCCGCCTTTATTCTGGTCACGGCGTTGATGATTATCTTCCTCTATCAGTATCGCCGAGACGACAGCCGGCGCGCCGTTTACACGCATGGCCATTCCGGCCTGGAACTCCTCTGGACCATTATTCCCGCCCTGGTCTTTATCGGTCTGGGACTCGCCAGCAAGAGCATCTGGGAAGAGGTCAAGCTCAACGTTCCGGAAACGGACGTAGAAATCCGCGTCACCGGGAAACAGTTCAACTGGGAGGTGCTCTATCCGGGGCCGGATGGAGAATTTGAAACCGCCGACGACTATCAGGTTGACAATGACATCCATGTCCCGGTGGGCAAGCCGGTGCGCGTCTTTTTGGGCTCCAAGGATGTCATCCACAGCCTCTTCATGCCCCACCTGCGCTTCAAGCAAGATATGCTACCCGGCCGGTTCATCGAAGCCTGGTTCCAGGCGGATAAGGCCGGCACTTATGAAGCGCCCTGCGCGGAACTGTGCGGATTCGGTCATTCAGGGATGAAGGGGATGCTCTACGTCGATACGCCGGAAGACTACGCTGCCTGGTACAACAAGCGCTGGCCGCCTGCCGAAACAAACGGCAGTGCTGCCAGTGCGGAACAAACGACCGAGGAAGTCTTGGCCAGCGGTGCAGTCATGGACGCCGAGCCCATGGATGAGCCAGAGGCTGAAGCCACGACATCACCGGAAGACGCTATGAGTGCGACGGAAGGGGCGGCTGACAGCGCCTCTCAAGAAGCAACTGAGGAGTTGACCCTGTAATGATGGGACCACAGACACAGCATCCGGACAGGATCAAAACAGGAGAGAGTCAATGAGTGAAGCAGGAGCAGCTGCCGCCCACGACGCACACGCAGAGCATCACGAACTCGGGTTTATTCGCACCTATATCTTTTCGACCGATCATAAGATGATCGGTCGTCAGTTTCTGTTCGCCAGCATCCTCATGCTCGTGGTCGGTGGCCTCCTAGCCATGATGATGCGCTGGGAACTCGCCTGGCCAGAGACCCCAGTGCCTTTCACCAGCTGGATATCTGAGCCCTTTATGTACCCTGCGGACGAGGACAGCACGGTCGGCGCGGTCGAGGGCCTGAGCGAATACGTCGACCCCTACCCCGGCGCAAACTTTGCCAAATCACTGGGCTCCGTGGCCGGGGCTCATATGGACCCCGCCTTCTACAACTCCGTCTTTACCATGCACGCGACGATTATGATCTTTTTTGTCGTGATGCCGTTTATGGTCGGCGGATTTGGGAATTACCTCATTCCGCTGATGATCGGCGCCGGCGACATGGCTTTTCCGGTGCTGAATATGCTGTCTTTCTGGACAGCCGTCCCAGCGACGATCATGATTGTGTACAGCTTCTTTGTAGAGGGGGGTGCCGCGGCGGGCGGCTGGACCATGTATGCCACCCTCTCGGCAGACCCAACCCTGAGCGGGGTCGATACGGGCGCCGACCTGTGGGTTATCAGCCTGTTGATCTTGGGTGTTTCCTCTCTCATGGGGGCGATCAACTACATCACCACGGTCGTGAATATGCGCGCGCCAGGCATGACCTGGTTCCGGATGCCGCTGGTGATCTGGTCGTTGTTTGTCACTGCTATTCTGCTGCTGCTGGCTTTGCCGGTTCTCACCGCCGCCTTGGGGATGTTGCTCTTTGACCGGACCATGGGAACGAGCTTCTTTATGCCGGGCGGTGGCGGCGAGCCCATCTTATGGCAGCATTTGTTCTGGTTCTTCGGTCATCCCGAGGTGTATATTCTCGTGTTACCGGCCATGGGCGTTACGTCCGATATCCTGTCCACCTTTTCCCGTAAACCGATCTTCGGCTATAAAGCCATGGCCTTTTCCATGATTGCCTTGGCCTTCCTGTCCTGGATCGTCTGGGGCCACCATATGTTCGTCAGCGGCATGAATCCCGTCCTGGGGACCGCCTTTATGCTGACCACGATGGTCATTGCCGTGCCCTCCGCCATTAAGACGTTTAACTGGCTGGGGACCCTCTGGGGCGGCAATATCCGTTTCACCAGTCCGATGCTCTTCGCCCTGGGCTTTGTTTCCAACTTTGTGATTGGCGGCTTAAGCGGCATTTATATGGCCTCCACGCCGGTCGATATCTTTATCCACGATACTTATTTTATCGTGGCCCACTTCCACTATGTGGTGGCCGGTATCATCTTCGGCATGTTTGCCGCCCTGTACTATTGGTTCCCCAAAATATTTGGCCGGATGATGAACGAAACCCTGGGCAAAGTACATTTTGCCCTGACCTATATCTTCTTCAACTGTGCCTTTTTCCCCATGCACTTCCTGGGTGTGGGCGGCCACATGCGGCGCATCTATAACCCCCTGCAGTATGAATTCCTGCACGACCTGCAGTGGTGGAATGTGTTCATCACCATGAGTGCCTTCTGCCTGGGCCTCTCGCAGTTGATCTTTTTCGCCAACTTTATTTGGAGCCTGATTGCCGGGAAAAAAGCGGATAAGAACCCGTGGGAGGCCAACACTCTCGAATGGACTGCCCCCTCTCCTCCGGGCCACGGCAACTTCGAGACAACGCCCACGGTCTATCGCGGTCCGTATGAATATAGTTCGCCCCTGGTTCAAGAAGACTGGTTGCCCCAGGACCGTAAACTCGGACCCGAAGCTGTCACGGCCTCACAGTAGCGTAGTGTGAGGCCGTGCGTCTGGCGCCCTGCCCGGTCGTTTCCACCGTACTTGGGAGGGTAGCCGGATTTGAGTGACAGCGCCCGCCCGTGTTTTCGCACAGGAGACTGTCTTGGCTGCCCTTGATCACGACTCTGTTTGGTCTCACCGGATTGCCGTCCTGACAGCAGCGATGACCCTCCCACTGTTGTTTTTCGGTGGTCTGGTCACCAGCCTCAAGGTCGGTATGGTGGTGCCTGACTGGCCGACAACCTTCGGCCATAATATGTTCTTATACCCGTGGTCAAAGATGGTAGGAGGGATTTTCTACGAACATAGTCATCGCCTGTTGGGTGCGACAGTAGGCTTGCTCACAGTTGTGCTGGCGGTCGTCCTGTGGCTCACGGAGCACCGTCAGTGGCTCCGCCGGTTGGGCCTTATTGCCCTGGTCGCGGTAACACTCCAGGGAGTCCTGGGTGGGCTGCGCGTGGTGCTGATTGAGCAAAAAATCGCTATTATCCATGCCTGCCTGGCCCAGGCGTTTTTTGCCCTCATTGCCAGTATCAGCCTGTTTACTTCCGCGGAATGGCGGACAGGTCGACCGGAGCCGCCCTCAGGCGACACGAAAAAAGTACAGCAACTCGGCCTGCTCACGGTCGGCCTGATCTACGGTCAGCTGGTTCTGGGCGCGCTCTTCCGCCATACCGGGACTGGTCTGAGTCTGCATATCCTGGGGGCCGTTGCGGTCTTTATCGTGACCTTTCTCCTCGTTGATCACGTCCAACAGTATCACCTCACCCAGCGTCCTTTGCTGCGCTCAGGAATCCTATTGCGCCGGCTTCTCCTCCTCCAGGTCGGGCTGGGTCTCTTTACCTATGTCATGAAATATATAGCTCCACATGGCCCCTTGGCACCGCAGGCGGTCCTGCTCGCAACCAGTCACGTCATCGTCGGAGCATTCATGCTGGTCACCAGTGTCCGGTTCACCCTCCGGGCCTATCGTATCGGGCGCAGCCCTGAGGAGGCAGCGTCACCCATTTTTTCGGAGCAGATCACCGTATGATACAGCAAACACAGACAGTCGCCTGCGACCTGCCGCGCCTGCGGCGGCTGGCCGCCTTTGTCGAGTTGACCAAGCCACGGCTGGTCAGCATGATCCTGGTCACGACAACCGTGGGCTTTTATCTGGGCTCCTGGCTCGTCCTCGACTACACGCTGCTCTTGCATACGCTGATTGGGACGGCCCTGGCTGGCGGCGGTACCCTGGCACTCAACCAGCTCATGGAATGTGAAGCCGACGCCCTGATGGAACGGACCAGGACGCGTCCGTTGCCTGATGGCAGGCTGCAACCCCTGGATGCCTTAGTCTTTGGTGCCGCCCTCACGATGATCGGCCTGCTCTACCTCATGCTGCTGGTGAATCCGTTAAGCGCCCTGGTGACCGCCTTTATCACCATTAGCTATTTGTTCGCCTACACTCCGCTGAAGAAGAAAACCTCCTTATGCGGTATTGTGGGTGCCGTCCCTGGTGCTCTCCCCCCGGTCATAGGCTGGGCCGCAGTCAATGAGACGCTGGGGATCGAAGCCTGGATTTTGTTCACCATTATGTTTTTGTGGCAAATGCCCCACTCGCTCGCCATTGCCTGGCTGTATCGAGAGGATTATGCTCGGGCCGGCTTCCAGCTTTTGCCCGTGCTTGAGCCGGATGGAAAAAGTACGGGCCGTCAGGTCGTACTCAACTGTCTGGCCCTGTTAGCAGTCGGCCTCCTCCCGACCCTGGTCGGTATGGCCGGCCCGCGCTATTTTATCATCGCGTTGGGGCTGGGCTGCCTGTTTCTGTGGTATGGTATCCGTCTGGCACGTACGCGTTCGCGCGACTCAGCCCGTCAGCTCATGTTTGCTTCACTGGTCTATTTGCCAGTCTTGCTGACAGCCATGGCTCTCGATAAGCTGCCCCTATAAGCATCAGTATGATCTGAAAACGGGATATGCCCATGCCATTAGTGACCCGCGCCGAGCGACAGAAAGAAAATTCTTTACTCGGTAAAACGCTCGCGTTTTTTATTGTGCTGTATATTGCTGCAACGACGTGTTTCATTATCTTTGCGTAGCCTGTGCCTGAGAGAGGCAGTGTCGATGCCACGCGGATCAGCCCTCGCAGCCGGACCTCCGGCTTCTCAACCATCGACCCACGAAACCACGGAAGCGCTGGTAGCCGTGCCCGGCTATGGCGGCGGCCCACCCCCGCCCAGCATCCCCCGACCGCCGGTCAGTAATGCCCGGATGGGGATGCTGATGCTGATTGGGGCAGAGACCATGTTTTTTGCCGGGCTGATCGGCGCCTACGTGGTCTTTCGGTTTGGGAGTCCGGTTTGGCCGTCAGGCCATTTATACCTGCCTGTGGGCATCACCTGGGTGAATACCGGTTTTCTGCTGTTCAGCTGTTATACCATGTGGAGGGCCATGCGCAGCATTCAAGCCGACCAACAGCAGCCGTTTGTACGCTGGCTCGCGATTACGGCACTTCTGGGGAGCATTTTTCTTGGGGTGCAAGGCTTTGAGTGGGTGCAGCTGGTCCACGACGGACTCACCATTTCAGCCGGCATGTATGGCGCTACCTTTTATACCCTGATCGGCTGCCACGGCCTGCATGTCCTGGCCGCCGTCCTGTGGCTCGGCGTCGTGCTGTTTCAAGCCAGACACGGCAAATTCTCTCAACAGCACGCTATCGGGGTCGAAATATGTAGCATGTATTGGTATTACGTTGGCGCGGTCTGGGTGGTCCTTTTCCCGCTGGTGTATTTGAATTAAACGGGACGTATGCGCACTCGATTCTCCTCTTTTGTCTCTCGCCTGTTCGGTGTTTCAGCGCTGACCTTTTGGGCAGCATATAGCACTGGTGGAGTACCCCAGGAGGCCCTAGCGCAAGGCTGCGCAATGTGTCAGACTCTCTTATCCGGCGCGAATGAGCAGGTGACGCAAGGCATGTTACGCAGCGCCTTTTTCATGATGACTATGCCCTTCGTCGTTTTTGGCTCCATCGGCGGCTGGATTTTTTACCGTTATTGGAAAATGAATCGCTCGCGTCGAGCACAGGGGACGCCACAATCCCTTCGGGGAGTATCGACCCCAAAGGAGGAGCAACCTTGAGCGAAGCTGTTGTTGATTCTCACGCCCACTCAGCAGTCAAGCAGCCGGCAGAGTCACCCGTCACCCCGGAGAGTTGGGGCAAACTCGGCATGTGGGTCTTTCTGGCGGGTGATGCCATGTCTTTTGGTGGCCTGTTAGCCGGATATGGAGCCATGCGCGCCAGCAGTCCGGACTGGCCCAATCCGCTCGAAGCCCTGGGTATCGAGCTCACCGCGTTCATGACCTTTTTGCTCATTGTCAGCAGCTTCACCATGGTCAAAGCCTTGTCCGCGGCAAAGCACAGTGACCTGCCGAACTTCCGCAAATATCTCTTACTGACCATTATCGGCGGGACCATATTTTTGGGACTGCAGGCCTACGAGTGGACACATTTGACCCACATCGGCATGACCATGAGCGGCAACCCGTGGGGCGCGCCGCTGTTTGGCACGACCTTCTATATTCTGACCGGCTTTCACGGCTGCCATGTCTTCGGCGGCGTGGTGTATCTGACCTGCGTGCTCTTCACCGGCATGAATGGGAGGTTCTTAGGCGAAAACTCCAGCCCGGTGGAAATCGTCGGCCTCTACTGGCACTTCGTGGACCTGGTCTGGATCCTGGTCTTTACTTTTGTATACCTGCTGTAGAGGGAGACACGATGGCAAACGAAGCTGCCGCGCATGCTGACCACGTCGAACCGAATTATTTCGCCATTATGGTGATCCTCACCATTTTGACCATTCTCGAACTCATGGTGCCCCCCCTGGTCTCCGCCAAACTCACGGCTGGCTCTCTGCTTGTCATCCTCGCGGTTGCCAAGGCGCTCCTCGTTGCGCTGTATTTCATGCATCTGCGCTTTGAGCGCACCACGCTCGGCGTGATTGCCCTGACACCCATGGCCATTTGTGTCTTTTTGATCATCATGCTCCTGCCGGACCTGACCTCAACCACCAGGACGTATACGCCAGTCGAGCCGACCGCGATGAGCGAAACGGCTGACCATTAGTCTGTTGTGCCTGACAGACTTTCAAGCGCCCCCCCAGAACCCACCTCACAACGCCTTATCTGGGGCGCACTTGGTCTTGTTCTTACCTTTGTTGTCGGCTACGGCATTTTCTCTCTCTTCTCAGACGCCGCTAAGCCGGCCCCGCCCGGGCGACTTCCCATCCTGGGAGAAGTCCCTGCCTTTTCGCTGATCGAGCGAACGCACCAGCCCTTTGGTCACTCCGACCTGACCGGGTCCGTCTGGGTCGCCAACTTCATCTTCACCCACTGTCCAGGCAGGTGCCCACTCCTCAGCCAGCGGATGGCCCACTTGCACACGACCCTGCGCACCAAACCGGTCCGCTTTCTTTCCTTTAGTGTCGATCCGGAGCGAGATACGCCCGAGGTGCTGCAAGTCTATGCGCGGCGCTACCGCGCGGACGACCGGCGCTGGCTCTTCCTGACCGGTGAACGCTCCGCCATGTATGCCTTAATCCGCAACGGCTTTCGGCTTGGCGTGGAAGTCCTCGCACCGAACGACCCCCGCCTGACGACCCACGAGCCCATCGTGCACAGCAACCGTTTCGTGCTGATTGACCGGCAGCGACGCATCCGCGGCTATTATCGGGGCGATGACACGGAATCGATAGCCCAGCTTCTCCAAGACGTCGAAACGCTCGTGGCAGGGTCAGAGCCGGTCGGCTAACGCGCCACTCCGCCTGTCTCGGGGCGCCTCTCACCTCCGCCGTTCCCGCCTCTCTTGACCCGACCGGCAGGAATGTCCTAACTTTGAGGGGTCCGAGTAAGGCGTATGCGATTTATAGCGATTCCCATCCTGTGCCTCATCGTCATCCTGTTTTTCCGCACGACGGACCAGCCACCTGTTGAGCCTGAACAGAAACCCGAGTTCAGAACCTCAGCCACCTTCCTCTACCAGACCTTTTACACCGACCGTCTGGTCGCGGATAAAAAGTATCGAGATAAGGTTATCCAGGTATCGGGACAGGTCACGCGTATTGAACAGGATGACTCAGGACAGGTGGCCCTTATTTTACAGGGAGACCCGTCACGCCTGAGTGGCGTCGAGTGTCTCCTTCATCAATCCCAGATCCAGCACATCCAACAACTTCAGTCCGGCCAGCGCGTTATTGTTAAAGGCTATGGCGCTGGGAAAAAGGTGCATGTCCGGCTGAGGGGCTGCCTGCTGGTTCACGCGCCCCCAGCGTCCGCGGTCGAGACATCCGCGGCTCGGGTATCCGCCGTGCGTGTCGTCTATCAGCCGGTACCAAACATCATATGGAGGATTCTGACATGAAGACACTGGTTAGTGCGCTTGCTCTGCTACTCTTCTTTGCGTCGAACGGACTGTCTCAGTCTCTCTATTCCATTGACCCGGACTCGTCAGGTTCACTCTTTGGCGAAGGATTCGGATTGGAAAACAGCGACGAAGAAGAAGCGGAGAATACAGCCGACAGTATAGATGAGAGTCTGGAACTCCGAATGCGCTACCCCGAGTTGTACGGAGGCAATCTGGCTGCCGGCAGCGACACCGAGGACGACGCGGATGCAACCGCAAGTGGTGTAGACGAGAGCCTGGAGACGCAGGCCCGCTATCCTGAGCTATATCTCGGCAACCGGCTGTATGACGAAGACGCCGTGTTGACGATTGAGAGAGAGAACCAGTAGCCTCCTCCTCAGCCCTTGTACTCACTGCTGAGCACACCTGCCTGCCGCGTTCCCTGCCTTGCGCACGGAGCCGGTCCCCCAAAACGTTGCTTCTCTGCCGGTATGTGATACTGTACCGGCTGCGCCCCCGTGGTGAAATGGATATCACACAGGTCTCCGGAACCTGGGGTCTGGGTTCGATTCCCGGCGGGGGTAGTCCTTCCCTTTTCTACGGCTGGAATCGAGCCGACGCCCCACCCTCCACGAAAAGCCTACCCTCCATAAAAAGTGCGTAGCGGTTTGTAATCCAGAATAAACTGGGCTAGAAGCAGGACAAAGCTTACGTATGTGCAAGGAGGGACGCGCAATGCAACTCGGACGAATTATTGATGCCGACGGCCATATTTTAGAGCCGCCCAATTTATGGAAGGAGAACCTGGAGTCCAAATACAAAGAGCGCGCCTTGCACCTTGTCAAAGACGAGGAAGGCTGGGAGTCGCTGGTCATTGACGGCAAGATTTCTCCGACCATCAGGGGGATGGGCGTAGCCTCCGGTTTCGGCAAGCCCGGCGAACTCGCCTTCTCCAAAGACCAGCTTTATATGGATGGTCCCAAGGGGGCCTACGACCCACATGAGCGGATCAAGCAGTTGGACGCTGATGGTATTGACGCGGCCGTACTCTTTCCCACCATCGGCCTGCTGTGGGAAGGTGAGGTCAACGACCCCGGTCTCGCCCTGGCCTATAACCGCGTATACAACGACTGGATCGCCGATTTCTGCAGCCACTACCCCAACCGCTTATATGGGGTGGCTCACATCTCCCTCATGGACCCCGAGGCCGCCATTGTTGAGCTGAAACGCGTCGCCAAGCTAGGCTTGAAAGCCGTCATGCTCACCCCATACCCGGCAAACGGGAGAGCCTATGGCGATACGACCTACGATCCGTTCTGGGCCGTCGCCCAGGATATCCAGATGCCGGTCGGCCTGCACGTGATTGCACGGCCGGACTTTCACGGCAGCTCCTGGTATGACCATACCACCTTTCACGGTTCGCCTTTCTATTTCCTGTCGGTCACGCTGGGCTTTGATATCCAGGCTTCCTTTGTCAGCATGTTTGAGGGTGGCACCCTGGAACGCTTTCCGAACCTCAAACTGCTGGTGCTGGAAGTTGGGGCCGGCTGGGTGCCGCATTTTATCGAACGGATGGATAGTAAATGGAACCACAGCGGCTTCATGACGGCCTGCAAGCGCCCACCGAGCGAATATTTTCGCCGTCAGGTCTGGGTCGGCTGCGATGTGGACGAAAGCATGATCTCGCCGGCGGCCGCTCGCTGGGGCTCGGACAAGTTCTTCTGGTCAACCGACTTCCCCCATTTTGACGGCTTCCCGGATGCCCTCAACACCTTACAGGATGGAATTAAGGAACTCCCGCCACCCGACCGGCAGAACATCCTGGGCGATAACGCGGCCCGGGCGTACGATCTGTAGAAAAATGCAAACAGCCGCAGAGACACAGGGCAGCCGTATGGCTGCCCTGTTTTTTTGTCGAGGGTCCGTCTTCTCCCCTATCCGTAGATCAGTTTTTTGAGACCAGTAGAGAATGGCTCGCAATAGCCGGACTCGGCAGGATAGACTGCCTGACTGAGAACGGCGTGCAGCCGGGGGAGATTATAGAAGGGCACGGACGGATACAGGTGGTGCTCCAGGTGGTAGTTCACCTGCTTGGGCGCAAAGAAAAAACGCAAGATTGCGGGCATGAAATAGGTCCGCGTCTGTTGATAGGCGTTTTCAGGGTCAGGCACATTACCATGCTCAATCGCTCCCCGAATGCGAAAGAAGACCTGGGTCACCGTGCAATACGGTACGAGCCAGTACAACACCAGGTATCGCCCGAATTCCAAACCACACAGGAGAAAACCACCGTTTAACACCACCCCCCAAAAGGTCATAAACAGCCCCATATCAGCAACCTGCCGATAGCGGCCGGCGCGCTCCTCACCCAAAAATTTCCGGTTAAAATCTCGCGTCACGAAGGGCAGATCGATAAAATACTTCAGCGTCGAGATGACGTTCAGACCACATACGTCTCGGACCAGCAGCCGCCAGAACGGTCGGCTGCCAAGGGGATAGCGGGCATAAATGGCCCGGTCCGGGTCGTCTTTGGTCTGCGTATACTGATGGTGATAGAGGTGGATGAAGCGCCATTTCGAGAGCGAGATAAAGACCGGAAACGCCGCGGCCACCCGGGTCAAGGCATCGTTGATCCATCCCGTGCGCGAGACCCGTTTATGAATCGCCTCGTGCACCAGGACCATCAGGGCGTGCTGCCGCGCGGCAATCACGACGACCGCGCCGATGTAGACACACGCTCCCCAGATGCCCGTCAACGGAGGCAACACCCAGCCGCTCAGCCAGATCGCCAGTCCAATCACGGCCCAGACTTCAGCCAGATGGTAGACAACTCGTAGTGTCGATATATGGGACAACTCCTTCACCGTCTGGCGGACAGCGGGAATCTCGGAGACAGCCGTTTGCATATACTATGGACCTATACCAAACTGCACGAATCGGTAAATAGCGTCCTCTTCCTGGTTTGCGCTTCTCCCTGCAACTGGATAAGACGTTCACACAAAGGAGGAAGAGTATGTCATACGCACAAGTGAACGGGATCAATCTGCATTATACGGTTCAGGGTCAGGGTCAACCGCTGTTGCTTATTATGGGGCTGGGCGGGCCGGCGGCGGCCTGGGATCGTGAGTTTGTTGAGTGCATGGCCGACGACTATCAGGTCATTACCTATGATAATCGCGGCACCGGTCAGTCGGATAAACCGGACGAGCCGTATTCCATTGCGCTGTTTGCGAGTGATGCCGTGGGCCTGCTAGGCGCGCTCGACATCCCACGCGCGCATGTTTTCGGCATTTCGATGGGGGGCATGATTGCCCAGGAAATCGGCATTCATCACCAGCAGCACATCGCGAGTCTGACCCTGGGCTGTACCACCCCAGGCGGCAAGCATTCCGTCCCGGCCCCACCGGAATCCATGGAGGCGCTCAAAGGCCGCGCCGGACAGACGCCGGAAGAAGCCGTTCGGGAGGGTTGGAAGTTGTCCTACTCCCAAGAATACATCGCCGCCCACCGGGACGAACTCGAAGCCACCATGCGTCGCGTCCTGGCACATGCCACGCCTTTCTTTGCTTACAAGCGTCACTTAGATGCGACCATGACGTTGCGCGTGTACCGGCAGCTCAAGGAGATCACCGCCCCCACCCTGGTCTCCACCGGGCGTGATGACGTGCTGATCCCGGCGGCCAATTCGGAGATTCTGGCCCGAGAAATTCCGAATGCTCAACTGGCCATTTTCGACAACGCCGGACACGGCTTTGTGTCCTCGGCCCGAGAGCCCTTTCTCAGTGTCTTTAAGGAGTTCCTGTCACAGCATCCGCTGTAAGCGGCCTAGCTGCGGTTATCAAGAAGAACTTTGAGGAGTTAGGGGGATGAGCACAGTATTCGGGACGCACGGGGAAATGAGATGACGGAAGAAGTGCGCTGGTACTACCGATTCAGGAATTTTTCCCGTGCTTTCAGCCTGCTGCGCGAAGCGCTCGAAGAGGAAGCCCGCACGCTGAACCAACTGGAGCGCGAGGGTGTTATACAGCGCTTTGAATATACCTTTGAGTTGGCGTGGAACCTTCTCAAGGATCGTCTGGAGCACGACGGCGTTTCCCTACCGACGGTGACTCCTCGACAAGTCATACGCCAGGCTTTTCAAGCCAAGCTCATTCAGGACGGCGATACGTGGGTCGATATGCTGACCGACCGCAATCTCATGTCGCACACTTATGATTCTGCCACATTCGACGTAGTCATTGATAGAATCCAGCGGCGCTATCTCACAATTCTCGGAGCACTCCACGAACGCCTGAACCTGGAGGCAATGGACCCATGAACGCACCGGACCTTCCTCCCACGATCATGGCAAAGCTCAGCCGCATATTCGCCACTTATCCCGAACTGACGGAGGTGAGGCTTTTCGGCTCACGCGCGACCGGCAAGGCAAAGGCGTATTCCGACATTGACTTGGCCACACGCGGCATTGTAGACGACAGCCGCCTCGGGCGACTGGCCCTTGACCTGGAAGACCTCGACATTCCACAAACCTGCGACCTCAAAGCCTACGAAAGCATCAATTCCGTCCTTCTCAAGCGACATATAGACACCTTCGGGATGATTATTTATTCCAAGCAGCAGGGAAATGACCGCCAATGAAGAAGAGCAAGTATAAAGTCCCGATATCCAAATCGACCGACCCCGACATGCAGGCTGCTCCAGCCGCTCTTTTCCGCGCCGCTCAACGCGCCCACCTCATCGCCCACCAGGCCGGCACCGGCGTTGTGGTCATGCGGGATGGAAAAGTCGTGGAAATTGAGCCGGACCCGGACATGTATGGGGAGTTGTTGAGCAATACGATAAGGGAGGAACTATGAAATTGATCGAGAAGGAAATAGTCATCGCTACAGATGGCAAACTCCCGCCGGACTTTCGTGAGGCATTTGGACGCAAAGCGCGGGTTGCCGTGTATCTGCAAGAACAGGAACAAGGGAAAACAGAAAGCGCCGATTTCCTGTCAGACCTTGTCGGCAAGATTCAGGCCTTCCGCGGGATTGATGATCCGGTGACATTTCAACGCGATCTTCGGGCTTCGTGGGAACGAAGTTGGGACCAATGAACTCCGAACGTTTTGTCATAGATACCAATATATTCATCCTGCGTATCAATGATCGTCTGGCAGAATTGTTGCCTCGCGGAGAAATTAATTGCCGCCACCGCTATTTGTCACGATGCTGTTTTGGTGACAAACGACGTTGAGTTGCATAACACGCCGGGTTTATGGAGCCGAAGCTTGGCGGTCAGACAGTGATGATAAAAGAACCTCCTGAAAAAAAGTCCCCAAATCCAGATGACACGGAAGGCGTAACAGCCGCCCTCATGCGTGCCGCCAGACGCGCCCACCTCATCGCCCACCAGGCCGGCACCGGCGTTATTGTCATGCGGGATGGAAAAGTCGTGGAAATTGAGCCGGACCCGGACATGTACGGGGAGTTGTTGAAAGATACATCCGAGCATGAAGGTTGAGGAGTTGGGGGGGATGAGTTGGCACGAGATAGCGCTGGGTGATGCAATTCACGTAAAGCACGGTTTCGCATTCAAGAGTCAGTATTTCTCTGACAGCGGCGAGTTCATTGTCCTCACACCAGGCAACTTCAACGAAGAGGGTGGATTTCGGTTACGGCCTGATAAGGATCGATTCTATACGGGGGACATTCCAGAGGACTACGTGTTGGATGAGGGAGACCTGATCGTCGCAATGACGGAACAGGGACCGGGCCTTCTTGGGAGTTCTGCGCTGATTCCCGAGGGTGGAAAGTACCTCCACAACCAACGTCTGGGCTTAATCCAAGAGATAGACAACGAAGCTCTGGATAAGTGTTTTCTCTACTACCTCCTCAACACCAGACCGGTTCGTGGACAAATCAGCGGTAGCGCAACTGGAACGAAAGTTAGACATACGGCTCCCGAACGCATTTATCGAGTCAAGGTGACTGTTCCTACAGATGTCGATCAACAACGCCGCATCGCCTCCATCCTCTCCGCCTACGATGATCTGATTGAAAACAACCTGCGGCGGATTCAATTGCTGGAACAGGCGGCACGGCTGCTCTACAAGGAATGGTTCGTGCGGCTTCGGTTCCCTGGGTATGAGCGCGTGAAGGTTAAGGATGGGGTGCCGGAGGGGTGGGAGAGGAAACGGCTTTCTGAACTCTGCACAGATATTCGTGAGTCTATCGATCCCAAGACTCTACCTCCCGAGACTGCATACATCGGGCTCGAACATATCCCACGACGCTCGATTACTTTAAGTGATTGGGGGACTGCTGCTGAAATCGATAGCAGTAAATTCAAATTTACCGAGGGCGACATCCTATTTGGCAAGATTCGACCCTATTTCCATAAAGTGGGATTTACTCTCGTCGGCGGCATAACTTCATCAGATGCTATAGTGATTCGGCCAACAGATGGCCTCGTCTATCATTATGTTCTGTTTCTGCTCTCAAGTGATGAGTTTGTTGCTCTGGCGTCAAAAACAGTTCGAGAAGGATCGAAGATGCCAAGAGCCGATTGGAAATTCCTTCTCAATTCGGAGTTCAATCGTCCTTCCAAGGCTGTCTTAGCCCTATTTAACGATTCCATGAAATCGATCCGTACTCAATTGAAGAGCTTAGCGTTACACAACCAACAACTCATCAGAGCCCGCGGTCTGCTTTTGCCGCGATTGATAAACGGGAAGGCAGTCATGCGAGAAGAACAAAAAATATCCTAGGAGGGCTTTGTAATGACGACGTGGACCAACAAGTCTGTTGTGGATTTTGCCGCTGGATCAAATCCGATCAAGAAAATTCAAGAAGACGCTCGTGCTTGGGTTTTGAAGGCTATGGAGGCAGGGTGGGAAGGACCGCCTTACAATCCAATGATGATTGCAAACCTCATGAATATCTCTGTGGAACCATCTTACGACATAGCCGATGCCAGAACCGTTACGCGCGGAGAAAGCCCCGTCATTGAATTCAATCCATCACAGACGCGTGAACGCGTTCGTTTCTCTATCGCTCACGAGGTAGCCCACTTACTGTTTCCCGACGCTTTTGAGGAAACACGCCACCGTGGTGGCATTGGTTCTAGTAGAGATGAGTGGCAACTAGAAATGCTCTGTAATCTAGCCGCGTCTGAATTTGTAATGCCGATAGGGAGCTTAGATGTTGAAGAGGAGCTTGACTCAATTGAAGAGATGATGGCCGCAAGAAGACGCTACGACGTGTCTGCCGAAGCTTTCATGATACGAATAGTGAAGACATCGAATAAGCCAATTGGTATGTTTTGTGCCTCACCCCAAAAAAAGGAAAAGGATATTTGGAATTATATGGTTGATTACTTTATTCCATCACGCCTTTCTCCTTTGATACAAATTCAGGGAACCGAAATTCCTGCTGGAAGTGCAGTATATCGTTGCACAGCCATTGGCTACACGGACAAAGGGACTGAGAGCTGGATAACCGGGACGCCGCTCGGGGTAGAATACGTCGGTGTGCCCGCTTACTCAGGAGTGCCTATGCCCCGAGCAATTGGCTTAGTACATTTTAGTATAGAAGAGTTTGATCGTGATCCAATTAGGTACGTGCATGGCAACGCGATTGAACCCAGAGGGGAAGCTCCGAAGGTAATATGCCAACTGGTTAATGATCGAGCTCGAAGATGGGGCGGAGGAATAGCTCGACAGACTGCCCGAAAGTATCCAGATGCGGAATTAAGCTTTTCAGGCTGGATCTCAGGTATTTCCTTTGAAAAACGCCTTGGAGAAGTTCATTTCGCTCAGGCAGAAGAAGACGTATTTGTGTCAAGTTTAGTCGTGCAGGCTGGCTTTGGCCCCTCAAACAAACCGCGTATTCGCTACCGTGCACTTGAAGAGGCCCTGGCAAAGGTTGCTAATTTTGCGGTAGAGAAAAGGGCCTCCGTTCATATGCCTCGTCTTGGTACCGGGGCGGCCGGTGGTAACTGGACTATGATTAAGGACATAATCCACGAAATTTTTACCGGCGCTGGCCTAGAAGTCACTATCTATGACCTTCCCCCAAAGAGGGAACAGATGGAGTTATTCTAGGCGTGCACAACTCCCATCTTCGTATCGTTGTTCTTTCGGGCGCTATCTGCTCCGGGAAATCATCTCTCGCACAGTCTTTGGAATCGCGGTACCAAGCTCGCGTGATCAAGACTCGACAGTTGATACTAACGGCTAAGCCACGAATTAAAGAGAGCCGCATGGCCTTTCAGCGTGCTGGAGATGCCCTTGACCGTGAAGATGGTGGAAAGTGGGTTAGGGATGCGCTGACCAGTATCGTTATGGAATCCGAGGGATCGACTCCTTCAGGTTTATTTGTTGTAGATTCAGTAAAGATCGAGAGCCAAGTCCAAGGCATCCGAGACGCGTTCGGGTCGAATGTCCATCACATTCATGTCACGGCCGAGCCGGACGAGCTAAAGTGTCGCTACAATAAGCGTCAAGCAGACTTAGACGTATCGACTCCGTACGAAAAGGTTAGAAAGAATAAAACCGAACGCAATATTGAGGCGTTAGCAAAAATTGCTGACATTGTTGTCTCGACTGATAGATGCACTAAAGATGCTGTCCTTGTTCGCGCGACTGCACTTCTAAATCTTTACCCTCGATGCAGCACCAACCTCGTAGACGTCATAGTAGGTGGTCAATACGGTAGTGAGGGCAAAGGCAATATCGTAGGCCACATAGCCTCTGAGTACGACTTGTTGGTTCGCGTCGGAGGTCCAAATGCTGGTCACAAGGTTTTTGCCGAACCTGAGCCGGAGGCGTATTTTCATTTACCTTCAGGAACACGACGCGCGCCCGGGGCAAAACTTCTTTTAGGAGCCGGAGCGGTAATCTATCCCCGGAAGCTTCTAGAGGAGATCGCTAAACACAAAGTAGAGGTTGGACGCCTAAGCATAGATCCTCAGGCTATGATTATCGAAGATATGGACAGAAAAAGAGAAGCTAAAGCTCTCTGTTCCATCAGCTCAACCGCTCAAGGGGTTGGCCTTGCAAGCGCCCGCAAGATTACTGGCCGTGGTGAATACCAAGAGAGTAAGCCGTTTAGGCTTGCGAAAGACGTGGATGAGTTGCGTCCCTACATAAGGGAGTCACAGGTCTTACTGGAAGACTGTTTCGTTGCAGGGAAGAAAGTATTATTGGAAGGGACGCAAGGAACGCTATTAAGCATCCATCATGGAAGTTACCCACATGTGACATCACGCGATACGACAGTTGCAGGTTGTCTAGCAGACGCAGGCATCGCACCATCCAACGTGGATAAGGTGCTTATGGTATGTAGGACCTACCCAATCCGGGTAGGCGGGCCATCTGGACCTATCGAAATTGAGTTGTCGTATGAAAAGTTAGCAGAGAGATCAGGCATTTCGGTTGATGAACTGAGGAAGAATGAAAAAACCACCACTACAAATCGACAGCGGAGAATAGCGGAGTTTGATTGGGTACAATTCAAGAGAGCGGTCCTGCTGAACGGGCCAAGTGACATCGCTCTGACATTCGCTGACTATCTTGATGTTAAAAACAGAAACGCCTATCGGGTAGAACAACTGAACGAAGAAACATTGAATTTCATTGAGGAGCTTGAGCGAGTATCAGGTAGACCAGTCTCAATGATCTCGACCGCCTTTAACTGGCGTAACATAATCGACCGGAGAAACTGGTGAACCAATTAGAGATAGCCGAGTTGTTAGAAGACTGCCCGCGTCTCTTTCATATGGCAGAACGCGGAGCGTGGGACGGAATAAAAAGACATGGACTTCTCAGCACGTCATCGCTACTGGACTTGTATGAGATTAAAGGCAGTGAGCGATTTGCGTTAGAATCCGGGCGGCGAAACACAACCGCTGAAATCAACGCTCCCGGTCTGGGTTCCGCGAAAATCCGCGATCAGCTTCCGATGGATGACAAGGGACTACGGCGTTGTCTGCCGGATACGATATCTCCCCAGCAGTGGTACGAGTTTTTGAACCGAAAAGTTTTTTTCTGGCTGACAAAGAATCGCCTTGATCGGCTATCCAACGCCAAGGCATATCGCGACGCTGAGCACGAAGTACTCGTCTTGAATTCTCGAAGAATTGTCGAATCATACTGCGAGAAGATATGGCTTTGCCCAATAAATAGCGGCTGTACCAAGCCTATGCCTGCACCCCGTGACTACTCAACGTTTGCTCGAATTGTCGATTATCCTTATCAATGTTGGCGTAAGCGGCGAAAACGTGGAGAGCGAGTTGTTGAGTTATGTATAGATGGTGGTGTTCCGAACGTCACCGACTTTGTGGAATGCGTTTACGTGGTCCGCGGTACGATGAAGCTCTCTGAATTGACACTGTAGGATGGCAATCTCTAAACTGCAAAGGCTTGGCGAATGAACGCGAAAACTCTGTTCCTGGCGTGGCAAGATAAAAGAGAGGAAAGTCGGCTCTGGTTTCCGATTGGTCGGCTAGACGTGGATGTCGAACGTCCGCTCTATTGCTTCCGCTATACGGATGGTGCGAAACGAGCAGAGAAGGAGGCCGGGTTTCCACTGTTGATTGAGTTTCCCCGATTGGACGAAGAATATCGGTCCTCGGAACTATTTCCGCTATTCCAGAATCGGGTGATGAATCGGACAAGACCGGACTTCACCGATTACCTCCGTAGTCTTGACCTTCCCGAAGAGGCCGACCCAATCGAGATTCTGTCGGCAAGCGGAGGCTACCGAGCAACGGATACATACGAAGTCTTTCCAAAGATAAAGAAGGATGTTGACGGGAGCTTCACGTGCCGTTTCTTTCTGCATGGCTGGCGACATGTCAATCCATCAGCCCAGGACCGGATTGACCGTCTCAAGCCAAAAGAAAAACTGTACATCACGCTGGAGTTGACCAATCCGGCGACCGGACTAGCAGCGCAAATCCAGACGACAGATTACTATATGGTCGGGTGGGCTCCACGTTATCTCGTGCCCGATCTGACCGCCGCCATGACTGAGTGGCCTGGTACATACGAAGCGGAAGTGGTCCGAGTCAATCCTCAACCGGCTCCGTCGAAGCAGCGTGTTTTGGTTGAGATGCACAGCCTCTGGTGTCAGCACGAACCAATGAGCAGCAAAGACTTCCAGCCCTTGGTGGCATAGCTCGCAATATCAGAGGCAAACAGGGACCTCTCACTCTACGACCGCCCTGTTCATGGGGCGCAAGCCCTTCGGCAGGGGGTCGCCATGTTCCCGATAGGACTCGATGAGCTTTCTCGCCACATCCTGAGAAATTTCCACCGCTTCGGCTACAGTCCTCCCCTGGGCCACCAGACCGGGGAAATCGTCTGCTGTTGCAAGATATTCCCCGGTCTCCAGCCGCTTGATCTGGAGATGCAACTGATATTCCTCTGACATTTTGCGCTTCCTTTTTAAGAGATTATCATCTTCGCCCTTGATGTATGGTATGCTGTCCGGGTGATTCGTCAATAAGATGGAGGAATGAGTACCCTCCGCGAACAGCGGACCGAGCCGACATGAACGCGCAAGAGTTTCAGACCTTGCTTGCCCAAGGCGAAGGATTCACATCTGAGTTCAAACGTTCCATGCCGTCCGACCTTGGACGAGAGATATGCGCCCTTGCCAATACCTCCAGGGGCGTCATCCTGCTTGGTGTGACGGACAAGGGCGAGATTGTCGGGACCAAGTCGGGACCAAGTACCCTACAAGCTACCCTGCAAGTATCCTACAAGTTAGGAGTCTCCTTCAACGGCCCACATGATCCCTTAACCTGAATCCTACCTACTACGCCTAAGAACCTTACCAATACTCATGCCGCCATCCCCTTACACCGAAGACACGCTCGTTCAGCAAACGACCGCCGATTATCTGGAACACCAGCTCGGCTGGGAGTCGGTCTATGCCCATAACAACGAAGACTTCGGACCGGACAGCCTGCTGGGTCGCGCCTCCGACCGCGAGGTGGTGCTGACCCGTATACTACGCGAGCGACTGAGAGCCCTGAATCCGGGTCTGCCCGAGGCCGCCTATACTGAGGCCGTGCGTCAGCTCACCACTCCTGTGACCTCACAAACCCTGGTCGCCGCCAACCGCGAGCAATACGCCCTTATCCGTAACGGCGTACAGGTCTCCTTTCGCAACGACAAAAACGAACTGGTGCGGGAACGCCTGCGGGTGTTCGACTTTGACGACCCGGCGAACAACCACTTTCTGTGCGTGCGCGAGCTGTGGGTGCGGGGCGACCTGTATCGCCGCCGGGCCGATATTGTCGGCTTTGTCAACGGATTGCCGCTGCTGTTTATCGAGTGCAAGAACATCCATCGCAACCTTCAGACCGCGTTTGAGCGGAACTACTCCGACTACCGCGACACCATTCCGCACCTGTTCCACCACAACGCTATTGTCCTATTCTGCAACGGTGTCGAGGCCAAGCTCGGTTCCATCACCAGCAAGTGGGGGCATTTCCACGAGTGGAAGCGGCTCGACGAGGCGGACCCCGGCGTGGTGGACATGGAGACGCTGCTCAAGGGCGTCTGTGACAAGCAGAACTTCATGGACCTGGTGGAGAATTTCATTCTCTTTGACGAGTCCTCGGGCGAGCCAAAGAAAATCCTGGCCCGCAATCACCAGTTCCTGGGTGTCAACTTGGCTATTGAGGCGGTGCGTGAACGTGAGGCCCGCCAGCGCCGGCTGGGTGTCTTCTGGCATACCCAGGGGGCCGGCAAAAGCTACTCGATGGTGATGTTTGCCCGTAAGGTACACCGTACACTCGGCGGCAACTTCACCTTTCTGGTGTTGACCGACCGTGACGATCTCGACACCCAGATTTACAAGACCTTTGCCGGCTGCGGGGTGGTGGATCATGACAAAGATCCCTGCCGGGCCGCCAGCGGTGAGGACTTGCGCCACTTGTTGGCTCAGCATAAGGCATACGTCTTCTCGCTGATCCAGAAGTTCAATCGGGACCTGGGTCAGGGCGAGCACTATACCGCACGTGACGATATCATCGTCATCACCGACGAGGCCCACCGCACCCAGTACGGCACGCTGGCGCTCAACCTGCGTAATGCCCTGCCGAACGCCAACTATATCGGCTTCACCGGCACGCCACTGTTCAAGGACGACGAAATCACGCGGCAGGTCTTTGGCAACTACGTCTCAACCTACGATTTTCAGCGGGCAGTGAAGGATAAGGCTACCGTGCCGCTCTATTACGACGCCCGAGGCGAGAACCTGGGCGTGGCCATCGGCGACCTGAACGAGCGGATTGCCGATAAGCTGGATGAACTGGAAATCGACGGCATCGACACAGAACAACGGCTGGAACGGGAACTGAAGCGCGACTATCACATCATCACCGCGGATAAGCGACTCGACCAGGTGGCCCGAGACTTCGTGCAGCATTATTCAACGGCCTGGGAGACGGGCAAGGCCATGCTGGTGTGTATTGATAAAATCACCTGCGTGCGGATGCACCGGCTGATCGAGTTCTACTGGCAAGAGCGCATCAGGGAGTTGGCTGCGGAGAAGTCGGCGGCTACCGACGAGCAAGAGGAGAGCCATCTGGCGCGGCAAATCAACTGGATGGGTGAGACCCGCGCGGCAGTAGTGGTGAGCGAGGAACAGGGCGAGGTGGAGAAGTTCCGCAAGTGGGAGCTGGACATCACCCCGCACCGCCGCCTCATCAAGGACGGCATGGAACTGCCTGAATCCATGCGCAGCCAGCCACGCTTTCGCAATATGCAGCGAATGGCGCTGGACGAAGCCTTCAAAGAAGAGGAACATCCCTTCCGCATCGCTATTGTGTGCGCCATGTGGCTGACCGGTTTCGACGTACCGAGCCTGTCCACGCTGTATCTCGACAAACCCCTCAAGGCCCATACGCTGATGCAGGCCATTGCCCGCGCCAACCGGGTCAACGAAGGGAAAAACAACGGTCTGATCGTGGACTACTGCGGCATCCTGACTCACCTGCGGAAAGCATTGGCGACCTTCGCCGACACTAGGCCGGACGGTGGGGCAATCGACCCGGCCAGACCCAATGACGAGTTGCTGGCTGACCTGGCCGAGGCGATTGCCCTGATACGGACCTTTCTCAACGAGCGTGGCGTACCACTGGACGACGTGATCGAACTGTCCGGCTTCGAGCGTAACGCTGCCATTGTGGCCTGCAAGGAGGCGGCGAATGAGAACGACGAGGCCCGCAAGCGCTTCGAGGTCTTATGCCGGGAGGTGTTCAAGAAGTTCCGGGCCTGCCTGAATGTGTCGGGCGTGAATGTTTACCGTCGGGAACGCGATGCCATCAACATCATCTACAAGAGCCTGCAACGGGATCGCGAGCGGGCTGATATCAGCGCCATCATTCGCACCCTGCACCAAGTGGTGGACGAGGCCATTGAGGTTCGACCCGACGCCATGAAAGAAAAACAGGAGCCCTATGACATCAGCCGGATTGATTTCGAGCGGTTGAAGCACGAGTTTGCGCGCAGTCCGACCAAGAACACCGTTGTCCAGAACCTGCGCCACAGTGTGGAAAACCGGTTGCGGCGTTTATTGCAACAGAACCCGTTGCGGACCGATTTTCAGCGCTACTACGAAGAGATCGTTGCCCAATACAACCGAGAGAAGGACCGCGTGACGATTGAGCAAACCTTTGAGGCGCTGCTCAAGCTGGTACAGGAGTTGGATGAAGAACAGAGCCGAGCGGCCCGTGAGGGCCTTGATGAAGAGTCGTTGGCCGTCTTTGACCTTCTCAAGAAACCACACCTGAGCAAATCCGACATCCGGCGCATTAAGACCGTTGCCACCGAGTTGCTAGCGACGCTGAAGGACGAGAAACTGCGCGTCGATCAGTGGCGCGACAAGCAGGCGACCTGCGACGCGGTGCGCGTTACCATCCAAGACTTTCTGTGGAGTGATACCACTGGTTTGCCGGAAAGCTATACGGAGGGGGAAGTGGAAAAGCGCTCGGATGAGGTATTCCGCCACGTCTTCCAGGTCTACCCCACCCTCCCCTCGCCGTATTACGAAACCGTCGCTGCCGCCTGACCGATTGGCCCCCTCACCCTAGCCCTCTCCCTCCAGGGGAGAGGGAACGCAGGTCGTAGGGGCAACCCCCTGTGGTTGCCCGGCTTGCTTTCACCCCGCAGAATCCAAAGGCTTTGCACACAGGTCCGTAGCGGGGTATTAAAGAACGGAGGCCGGACCGACCAAACACCCGTAGCGCTCCAATCAACAATCAACAGGTGGTAACGTATGGCCCGTGTGGCAATCAATAAACCAGAGCGTATTGACGATCCGATCATTCAGGAGATCTTCAGTTGGGTCACCGACATGGAAGGCGCGGTGCCCAATCACTTCTATGTTGAACTGAACTGCCCGGAACTGCTCAAGGCCAAGCTCGGCACAACCAAGGTCCTGTGGCAACCGGGCGAACTCTCCATGGCGGAAATTCAGCACGTCGGCATTGCCGTTTCCAAGGCCAACGGCTGTCCCTACTGCACGGCGGCCTTTTGTACGATTTTGAACTACGGCCTGCGGACCGACGAAGCCTACACCAGGCAGTTTCTGGCTGAGGGGACGGCGGCGATTACCGACCCCCGCCTGAAAATCATTGTGGAGTTTGCCCTGCAGGTGAACCTCAGCCCCCAGGATGTCACGGATGCGGACATTGCCCATCTGCACGAGATCGGCCTGACCGATGCCGGCGTGGTGCAGTTGATCCACCTCGTCAGCGATTTTGCTTCGTACAACCGTCTCAACCTCGCGCTCAAGACCGACTACGATTATCGTGACCTGTGGCGCCAGATCGGTTTTGACTGGCAGCCGCAGCCCGGAGAGCCGGCCGGCGATAATACGCGCGGCGTTCGATAACACTATTCCAGCCAAGGGAGGCCCCATGCAGCAGGACAAGAGCGAAATCAAAGGGTTCCACGCGCATGTGTATTATGACAAGTCCACCCGCGCGACTGCGGCGGGCATACGTGAAGCCATAAGCGATCAATTCGAGGTCGAAATGGGCCGCTGGCGCGACAAGCCCGTGGGACCGCATCCGCAATCCATGTATCAGGTCGCCTTTCAGCCGGAGCAGTTTGAGACCCTCGTTCCCTGGTTGATGTTGAATCATTCCGGTCTCAACGTCCTGATTCACCCCCGGACTGACGATGATATCGCCGACCACTCGCACCGCGCCCTGTGGCTGGGAGAAAGACTTGAGCTGAACATTCAATTTTTGCGCGACCTAGAGAAGAAGGAAAAGAAATAGGGATGGAATGACATGCGGCTCGGCGCAATCATCGGTCTCTTATCATCGCAACCCCGGCCAACCGATCTGGCGGAGCAGGCAAAACGCTATGCCGAAGAGGGCTTCGACAGTCTGTGGGTGGCTCAGGCGGTGGGCCGAGGGTTTATGCTGCCGGACCCGTTTACGGCGCTGGCAACCGCGGCGACGGTAACCAGGGAGGTCGAACTGGGAACAGCGGTTCTTCAGCTCCCGCTGTACCGGCCGACCGAACTGGCGCATCGTGTTTTCTCTCTGATGCAAATCTGTGGGGATCGTCTCACGCTCGGCCTTGGGGCGGGGTCTACGGAAACGGACTTCATCGCCTTCGAGCGCTCCTATGCGGATCGGTTCAAAACCTTCGATACCAGCCTGGCGCACTTGAAGCGCCTGCTGGCCGAGGGGAAGAATGAACGCTGTGACCTGACGCCGTGGAAAACGGTCAATGGCGGTCCACCCCTCATTTTCGGTAGCTGGGACGCTGGGGTAGAGCGGGCCGCAAAAGACTTTGACGGCTGGGTGGCTTCCGCCTTCTACCGGACCGCCGACCAGGTCATAGACGCCCTCGGACGCTATCGTGCCGCTGGCGGACAGAGAGCTATGGTTTCCAGCATTCAGTTGACGGCCGATCACGATCCGGGACAGGCCAGGGAGATTCTCCAGCGTTTTGCCCAGGCCGGATTTGACGACGCCGTCGTCCTCCTCCGTCCGGGCGGGCCGAGTCCGGCTGAAGTCAGGGCCTTGGTTGACTAGGAGCAGGTCTATGAAAACCCCTATTTGCGAGATGTTTGGTATTGAGTTTCCCCTGATTGCCTTTACCCATTGCCGCGATGTCGTGGTGGCGGTCTCCAAGGCGGGCGGCATGGGAGTGTTTGGCGCGGTTGCCCATCCGCCGGACCGCCTGGAAGAAGAGTTGCGCTGGATTGATGCGCACATTGAGGGCAAGCCGTACGGCATCGATCTGATTGTCCCCAACAAGATGGCCGAGGTGAGTGCGGGCGGACTGAATCGCAACAAGGTCGAGACGGCTATTCCCCAGGAATATTTTCAGTTCGCAGCCGGGATTCTGGCCCAGCACGATATCTCGGCAGAGGGGCTGTACAGCTTTCGCGACGAGACCTTTCGGACCAGCCAGAATATGCAGGCCAGCGGCGCGGCCGAAACCCTGGAGGTGGCCTTTTCGCATCCGATCAAACTCGTGGCCAACGCGCTGGGTGTCCCGCCCACCATCATGCTGGAGATGGGCAAACGACACGACGTGCGAGTCGCCGCCCTGGTCGGCGCAAAAAAGCATGCCATCCGCCAGGCGCAAGCCGGGGTGGACATTCTGATTGCGGCCGGCGGGGAGGCCGGCGGCCATTGCGGCGATGTCTCGACCCTGGTGCTGATTCCCGAAATTCATGCAGCCATACAGCCGTATGGCAATATCCCGATTTTAGCCGCGGGCGGTATTGTGACAGGCCGCCAAATGGCCGCCTGTATGGCCATGGGAGCCGCGGGGGCTTGGACGGGTTCGGTGTGGCTGACGACGAGCGAGGCCGAGACCAATCCGGTCGTCAAGGAAAAAATGTTGCACGCCTCATCCCGCGATACGGTGCGATCAAAAGCCCGTACGGGCAAGTATTCACGTCAACTCAGGTCTGCGTGGACAGATGCCTGGGAGACTGAGGACAGCCCCGCGCCCCTGCCGATGCCGCTGCAATCCCTGGTCACCGAGCCCGCCCTGGGCAGAGTGGACAAACTCTCCCAGAGTGGTCATGCCGGGGCCAGGGACTTGGCAACCTATTGGGTCGGCCAGGGGGTCGGACTGATGAATCGCCAGATGTCAGCCGCGGCTGTTGTCCAGGAGTTCAAAGAAGATTTTTTTAACGCCTTCGTGCGCCTGTCGGACGCGCTCGAAGCAGAATAATACGCTCGCCTGGAGGATACCATGTCCACCTTTTCCGCACTGCTTATCCTACTCATGCTCTGCCTGGCCGGACTCATTCCAGGCATGGTCCGGACAGTAGCGGCCCTGGATAGTGATACGATTGCTCAGCTCCGGACGGCAAAGGAAATCTATGTTTCCACCACACGCAAGAGCGGCGAGTGGAGCAGCGCGGCGCCGGTCTGGTTCTGGTATGCCGATGAGGTGATCTATCTCACCGCCTCACCGAGCTCGTATAAAGCCAAGCGTATTACAAGCGGTCGCAACGCGGTACGTATCGCCGTCGGAGGGAAAGACGGTCCTACGTTTACCGGCAAAGCCGAGATTTTTACGGACGCGGCTATCGTCGAACGTATGGGTGAAGCCTATAACAACAAATACTGGCTTGCCTGGTTGGGCTTTGCGCGGCCACGTGTGAGCCGTGTGGAGTCGGGCAAGACCGTCGCCATCAAAGTCACACCAGATGCTCAGGAATGAAAGGAAGGGAAAGCCATGCAACAGATTGATGCCGTTTTGAATCAGGCTGTAGAGTCCGGAGATATTCCGGGCGTGGTCGCCATGGTCGCCACTGACTCGGGGCCGGTGTACGCCGGCGCCTTTGGGACGCGCAAGCTCGATGCCGGCCCGGCCATGACAACGGACACCGTCTTTCGCATCGCGTCCATGACCAAAGCGGTTGCCTCGGTCGCGGCCATGCAGCTCTACGAGCAGGGGAAATTCGGCCTTGATCAGCCGCTGGGCGAAATCATGCCCGAACTTGCCACCCTTGAGGTGTTGGAAGGCTTTGATACGGACGGCCAGCCGCAACTCCGCCCGGCGAAACGACCCGTCACCGCCCGTCAGCTTTTGACCCATACAGCCGGGTTTGGCTATGAGATCTGGAATCCCGGTCTTGGCCAATACCAGAAAGCAACCGGCAAACCGGGTATTGGCAGTGGCAAAAAAGCCGCGCTCAGTATGCCGCTGGTATGCGATCCGGGTGAACGCTGGGAATACGGGATTAATACGGACTGGGTCGGCCAACTGGTTGAAGCGATAAGCGGCCAAACGCTTGGCGACTATCTTACGCAGCATGTCTTTGAGCCACTGGGCATGGTTGACACTGGTTTTGTCCGTTCCGCAGAACAAAGTGAACGCACTGTCTGTGTCCACCAGCGTGGTGAAGATGGAACACTAGCACCTCTTGATATTGAGCTCATTCCTCCTGACACAGATTTCCATAGTGGCGGCGGCGGCCTCAACTCCACAGCGAAAGACTATCTGGCCTTTGTCCAGATGCTCCTTACAGGCGGCAGCCATAATGACGCGCAGATACTCAAGCCCGAAACGGTCGCTCTTATGTCAGAAAACCATATTGGCGACCTGGCCGCCGGAGATATGACAACAGCCATCCCGCCCCTCTCCAACGATGTGAAATTCTCCCCTGGTGTCGTGCATAAACACGGCCTGGGGTTTTTGATTAATACCAGCGCGCTGCCAGGGGCACGCTCGGCGGGCAGCCTGAGCTGGGCCGGCATTTTCAATTCCTATTACTGGATTGATCCGACCAAGCGGGTCGCCGGCGTCATCATGATGCAGATTTTGCCCTTTTTTGATGTCAAGGCCATTCCTGTGTATGAGCGATTTGAACACGCGACCTACCAGGCTTTAGGTTTGCTTGAGGCGTGAAGAGCTGCTTCCTCTCCCCTGGGGGAGAGGGTCGGGGTGAGGGGGAAAGTGCAAGCTGAGACGCCATGTCTCGCATTGAGCCCCCGCAGAGAGTCCGCTATGGTTTTCTTACGTTGTTCAATTGTCCCGTGTTACCACCGAGTTAAAACGGCAGCCTGACCAATAGGGGCTGGCCGCCACGCTCGGGAACTGGAGGAAAGAGTATGGAACGCCCGTTACGTTTTGGTATTTTTATGGCTCCGTTTCACCCCGCGGGTCAGAACCCCACGCTCGCCCTTGAACGTGACCTGGAGCTGATCGTTCGCCTGGACGAGCTGGGCTATGACGAAGCCTGGGTCGGCGAACACCATTCGGCCGGTTTGGAAATCATTGCCTCGCCCGAGGTGTTTATTGCCGCGGCAGCCCAGCGGACGAACCATATTCGCTTAGGCACCGGTGTCAGCTCGCTGCCTTATCACCACCCCTTGATCCTGGCCGACCGTATTGTTCAGCTCGACCATATGACGCGCGGGCGGACCATGTTCGGGGTCGGTCCGGGCGCCTTGCCGTCGGACGCGTATATGATGGGCATCCCACCTGACACACAACGCATACGCATGGAAGAGTCACTCGGCGCGATCACACAGTTGCTGACCTCGGACGAACCGGTCAATATGGAGACCGACTGGTTCACACTGAAAGACGCCCGCCTCCAGCTCCGGCCGTACACCTACCCGCACTTTGAAATTGCAGTCGCCGCAACCGTGTCGCCGGCCGGCCCCCGGACTGCCGGCCGCTATGGTGCCGGCCTGCTTTCACTGGGCGCGACCAGCATGGGCGGCTTTGCCGTTCTGGGCGATCACTGGAAGGTCTGGAACGACCAGGCCGAGGAATACGGCCATACAGTTGATCGGTCAGACTGGCGCTTAGTCGGACCGATGCATATCGCGCCTACCCGCGAACAGGCTTTCAAAGAGGTCGAGTACGGCATTTATGACTGGGTCGATTACTTCCAGAACGTGGTGGCCCTGCCCCTCGCCCCCGAGGAAACAGACCCGCGCAAATGGCCCCAAGCGCTGATTGAGTCCGGAACGGCGGTCATTGGCACGCCGGACGATGCGGTCGCTCAACTCGAACGGCTGACCAAACAGTCCGGTGGTTTTGGCTGTTATATGCTGATGGCGAATGACTGGGCCGAGCGTCAGGCCTGTCTCAACTCCTATGAACTGTTGGCTAAAGAAGTCTTTCCCCACGTTCAGAGTTCCGCCGATCGAGCCGTGTCTTCCAGAGAGTGGTGCCGGACAGACCACGACACGCTGATTGGCGGGGCCATGAACGCCGTGGCAAAGGAAATCGAGCGCTACGAAAAAGACACCGGCTATCGTCCGGCCATCGCCGATATCGCCCAAGGCCAGCCCAACGCGAAGTAGGCGGCGCTACCCTACCCCCGCCCTGGGGGTGGGGTGAAGCGAATCAGTAGACAAACGAATACGGCCTGACCTGGAGGGATGCAGTTCTCATGAGTTCGTCCATGCAAAACCGGAACTTTCAGATGATTGATACCAACGGCGTTCGCTTACGCACGGTTGTTGAGGGTGATGGACCGCTCGTCATTCTCCTCCACGGCTTTCCGCAGTGCTGGTATTTATGGCGACATCAGATCGATCCCCTGGTCGAGGCCGGTTTTCAGGTTGCGGTCCCGGACCAGCGTGGCTATGGCGGCAGTGATCACCCCGAAGCCGTAGACGCCTATAATATCGTAGACCTCAGCCATGATGTTGCCGGCCTGGCAACCGCCCTGGGCCACGAACAGTTTCTCGTTGTCGGCCACGATTGGGGGGCACCCGTTGCCTGGCACACGGCCCTGCTCCATGCGGAGCGGGTCAAAGCCGTTGCCGGCCTGAGTGTTCCCTATGTGCGCGGTCAGGCCGGGACCATGACCAGGCAAGAGAATTTCGGGGATAATTTCTGGTATATCGTCTACTTCCAAACGCCGGGGGTGGCGGAAGCGGAGTTTGAAACGGATATTCGGAAGACCTTACGCCAGACCTATTATGTCGCGTCCGGCGATGCCCCGGAGAATGCCATGCTGATGCAGAAACCCGCAACCGCACAATTTCTCGATGGCCTGCCCGAGCCGGAAACGCTCCCGGCCTGGTTGACGGAAGAAGACCTCGATTACTATGTCACCCAGTACGAGCAGAGTGGTTTTCGTGGTCCGCTCAACTGGTACCGTAATATTGATCGCAATCTTGAGCTGACCCCACAGTTGGAAAACGCCAGGATCGAACGACCCGCACTCTTTATTGCCGGGGAGAAAGACCCGGTCCTGTCTTTTGGCGGCGGCGGCTGGGTTGATCTGATGGATCACTTTGTGACGGATTTACGGGGTAAGGTGTATATCGAGGGCGCCGGTCATTGGGTGCAAATGGAACGCCCGACACAGGTGACCGAGACGCTGCTGGGATTTCTGAAGCAGTTCGCGTAAGCAGGGATGAGCCAGTACGCTGACCATCTCACCGTGAGAGACGGACGGTCAATCCAAGCCGACTCACTCTCGCCCGTTCAGATAGTCGGGCAGCCGCGCAGCCCGATACGTTTTGGCCGATTCGAGTTGTTCTCTGGTCAGTCCCTGCACCTCGCTTAAATCGGCTCCGGCCAGATTCGCCCCGGCCAGGTCGGCCTCGTGCAAATCCGCCCGTTGCAGTAAGCTGCCAGTCATATCGGCATCGGTGAGGATGGCATAGCGCAGGATGGCTCCACTCAGGTCAGCCCCATTCAGGTCAGCGCCCTCCAAGGTCACACCGGCCAGGGCGGCGTCACGCAAGTTGGCGCCGACGAGGTGAGTCACTTTGCCCTTCTCGTTGACGATATCCCAGACCAGACGCCATTTTTCGTCCAATTGCGTGTGCGCGTCGATTTCCGCACCAGACAACTCGGCCCCGGCCAGATTGGCTCCCGACAGATTCGCCCCTTTCAGGTTGGCTCCGCTGAAGTCGGTCTGCCTCAATTCCGCCCCGCTCAGGTCAGCACCGGCTAAGCTGGCGCCCACCAGGTTGGTTTGAAACAGGTCTGCGCCAGCAAGCGTCGCCTGGGTCAGATCGGTTTGAAACAGATGCGCCCTATGCAGGTTCGCCGCTTTCAGGTTCGCCCCCGCCAAGTTTGCGCCACGCAGCCTGGCCTCGATCAAATCAGCCTCTTCGAGGTCAGCTCCCTGCAAGTCCGCTTTTATAAGGCCGGCGCCAATGAGATCGACCCCCACCAGAACGGCTCCGGGCAGCTTGATCCCTTCGAGCTTTGCGCCGCGCAGGTCAGCGCCGTACAGATTGGCTCCGGCCAGATTCGCCCCGGTCAGATTGGTCCGGTTCAGCTTGGTCCATTGCAGATTGACATGGCCGAGATTAACGCCCTGCAACTCGGCATCTGACAGGTTGGCGTTCTCCAGGTCGGCCTGGGTTAGCTGGGCATCCAGAAAATTGGCATAACGCAGGTGCGTTCCGACCAGGCGCGTCCCGGCCAAATTTGCCCCACGCAGGTCGGCTTCGCTCAAATCCGCTGTGGAGAGATCAGCCCCCTGTAAGTCGCTGCCACTCAAATCGGCCCGGACTAAACGGGCACCGCTCAGACGTATTCCCTGGAGACTCAGCCCGATCAGAGACAGATCCTGACAGACGGTGTCTTCACAGGAAGAAAAGAAACGCTCGGCCCAGTCCTCAAGCACCTGCGCGTTCGGCGTTTCGGTTTCGGGTGCGTACCACAGAAAGTCCCCAAAACGAGGGGCTGGCCGAACCTCCAGTCTGCGGACCCGGTCAAACATCTGCATGCCGGTTTCAAGCGCGCCCTTATTCCCCGCACCGACCAGAGAGAAAAATGTGGCCTGTTGCAGGGCCGCGTGCTGGACGGCTCGCTCGTGGCGGGCCAACAGAAAGGCGTACAGGCCTGTATATGCGGTACTTAGCACGATCAGGCACAGGAGGCTGCGGGCAAGGGTTTTCACGCCGATGGTCATCGCAGATGGGAAACTGCCGTTCAGTTCAGCGAGCCCAGGAAATCGACAGTCCGCTCGAACGCCGTATCATCGGCATGAAAGACAAAGGCGCACAGGTCGGTGACCCCGATATCTTCCAGGCGCTTGACCTCATCCTTGAGGACACTGGCGTCGCCGGCCAGAATCATGTCAACCGGAGCCTGGGCCCCCCCTCGATCCAGCATGTCCCGGTAGGCGGGCAGTTGGCCATAAATGGCGAAAACCTTTGCCGCCACTTCGAGGGCGTTTTGCCGATCGTTGGTAACGGCCATAGGCACACCGGCAATGACGCGCGGCGCCGGCGCGCCGGCCGCCTGGGACGCCGCGGTGATGCGTGGGACGACATGGTCTTTGAGCGCCTTATGGCCGGCCATCCAGGTGACGGTGCCCTGGGCCTCACGCCCGCACAGGTCGAGCATTTTGGGTCCGAGCGCGGCCAGCACGAGCGGGACCGGGTCGGCGCCTGGGACCGCGACCTCAAGGTTGGCGCGGTATTCTTCGCCTTGGTACTGTACTGCCTCGCCGCGCAATACCGGTTTCAGAACACTCAGATAGTCGCGCATATGCGCCATATGGCGCGTATACGACAGGCCGAACATACCCTCGATCACCATTTGGTGGGACAGTCCGATGCCCAGCGTAAAACGGCCCTTACACGCCGCTTGGGTGGTCAGTGCAGCCTGACCCATCACCACGGGGTGGCGCGGATAGGTCGGTACGACCGCCGTTCCCAGTTCAATACGTGAGGTCTCCCGACCGACCAGGGCGAGCAGATTAATGGCATCGTGTGAAAAAATATGCGCCAGCCAGCCGCTATCGAGCCCGACTTCCTCAGCACGCTGAGCCCGCCGAATGACTTCATCCATAGTAGGCGACTCGCCCGCCCCTTCACCGATCATCATACCAATACGCATCCGAGTGTCCTTTCTTCCTTGCGTTGACTTTTGCACTGTCCACACGAGATATATAGAGAAACACGAGGGCCGTCCATTCACGAGCAGATGAGATAACAATAGCGGGACAATCGAAGGGAGAACTGATATGGCAGCGTCCAATCCAGACTGTTCAAAGCTCCTCAGCGGGATCACCGTACTCGACTTTACCCATGCCTTGGCCGGGCCAAGCTGCACCCGGATTCTGAGCGATCTTGGGGCCGAGGTCATTAAGCTTGAGCCCGCGCCGAACGGGGAATTTGGCCGCAGTCTTTTTCCGGTCCAGGGCGGCCTGGGTTCAATGTTTCTCTATACCTGTGCCGGCAAGAAAAGCCTGTGCGTCGATCTGAAAAAGCCAGACGGCATGAAAATCGCCACCGGACTAATCGCCAAGGTAGACGTGATGGTTGAAAACTTTGCGCCCGGAGTTATGGCGCGGCTCGGCCTGGACTATGAGAGTTCGGCTCGGATCAATCCCAAGATCATCATGGCTTCCTGCTCGGGCTTCGGCCAGACCGGTCCGTTATCGAAAAACACCAGTTACGACATCATTGGACAGGCCATGAGCAGCGTGATGCATATGACCGGCGACCCGAATGGCCCGCCTCAATACGTCGGCAACTATATCGGCGACACCAACACCGGCGTGCACGCGGCCCTGGCGGTGTGCGCGGCGCTCTTCTACCGGGACCGCAGCGGCAAGGGGCAGTTGATCGATATCGCCCAGGTCGATTCGCTCTTCTTTATGGATATGATCAACGTTCCCCTGTATGCGCTCACAAATGGTGAGCAGGCCCCGAAGCGCTTTGGCGCGCATCACTTTGGGGTCGCCCCCCTAGGCGTCTTCCAAGGCAAAGACGGCTATATCGTACTCCAGGCGGTTGAGCATCAATTCCCCCAACTGGCAAAAGCCATAGGCCGCGAAGACCTGGTGACTGACCCGAAGTTCGCGACCAACGAGCGGCGGCTCGAAAACCGGGACGAACTCGTCGCCCTGATTGAAGCCTGGCTCCAGTCCTTCCCGAGCGATGACGCGGCCCTGCACGTGCTGGCCGAAGAGCGCATTCCCTGCGCACCCGTTCTTGATGTGGGGCAGGCTTTTCATCATCCGCATATCCGCGCGCGCGGCATGGTCACCGAGATCGAGCATCCCGTATTTGGCCGGATGGAGATTACCAATACACCGTTCGTCTTTTCCGAAACACCGCGTGAAGTTCAGGGCCCTGCACCGCTCGTCGGCCAGCATAATGCGGCGATTCTCAGCACCCATCTGGGCTATTCCGCAGCCGAGATTGCCCGGCTCACCGAGGCCGGAGTTCTGATGGAGGAAGAGAAGGTGAAGGAGCTGGCAGCGTAAACCTGAAGCAAGGCTTCGTTTTCAGGATAGATATGGGGAGAATCCCGAACGCAGAACGAGCCTTCGTCGATATCCGTAAACTACAAGATTACGCGCTGAATACAGAACATCGAGTCGGCAAACATAAAGCCTTGTTGTTTACTACACGCCTGGGAATAAACTCGGATAATTCCGAAGAACTTCGAACCCTCTTGCTCTAAGCAGTCAAAGAGCATGATGCTGATATCCACGGCAGAGACGAATATGGGCAACGATATTGCGTGGACTTTATATTGGAATGGAAAGGGAGGAAGGCTTCCCCGCGAAGTGTATGGAATATACGCCCCGCTGAGGATTTCCCGCGCCTTATAACGTGCTATCCAATTCAGGAGGTAGACTGATGAGCACTGATATGAGACTGCTTGATGTCGTAGCGTTGACAACCGACCTTCCAGACTGCGGCCTTCATCGGGGAGAAATTGGAACGGTTGTTGAGTGCCATACGGACGACGCTTTTGAAGTCGAGTTCGTCGCCCGAGACGGCTACACTTACGCTCTTGTCACGTTACACAGTGATCAGCTTATCCCGCTCAGGCAGAAGCGAGAACATTCGGACCCGGCTCCTGTCCCGGCAGCATTATAGCGCCGAGTAGATATTGCAACGCTGGTATCAACAACATAGGTACTCACCGTTTACGGTCCTCTCGGATAAGCGCCGTACTATCAGAGAAAGTTCGCCGCGACTTTTTCATTTTCTCTCGAAACTGCCTTACGCTCTGCCACGTATCCATCCCATCAGGTCGTACCGTCTGTTCGAGTAGCAGCTTCAACTCAGCCTGGAGAGAGCGTCCGTTCCCTGCGGCCCGCTTCTTCAGTTGAGCAACCGTTTTTTCGTCCAAGTTGCGTACAAGTACCTGAGCCATGACGTACCATCCCCAGCTTTTGCTCATGTTGATATCAAGATGATAACATTGAGGGCAAGCCTTGGGCCAGGAAGGCTATCAGAAAACTCGGCAGCATAGGCTGACGTTAGACAGCTTCTCTGGAGCTCAACCGACCCTCTCAAGGAAGAGATCGTATTCCGGCCTGTTCTTACTCCGCGGTAGGCCCGACCCCCGCGACCGTCGTGCGATACATGACCCGGCGGTAGCGGGTCTTGTCCCAGGGGCGGCCACGGTGGAGACAGCAGCGGTTGTCCCAGATCACCAGATCGTTATCGCGCCAGGTGTGGCGAAGGGTGTACTGGGGCTGGGTGGCGATCTCCGTCAGTTCCCTGAGTAGCGCCCGGCCTTCTTCGAGCGGCATCCCGCGTATATATGAGGCGTGGGCTCCGGCATAAAAATTCCTGCGACCGTTGGACGGGTTGGCGCGAACCACCGCCTGCGGCACCGATGGGGTCTCGCGCTTCTGTTCCTCGGTCATCAGCTTCGGATCGATCAAGCTGCGGTTATACGCAAAATCATGAATGGCGATCAGCGGATCAATCTGCTCGCGCAGGGCTGCGGACAGGGCGGCGTAGGCGGCCCGCTCGGTCGCAAACTCGGTCTCTCCCCCAGTCGGCGGGACTTCACGGCCGGACAGCAGGGAGGCGGTTGCCGGAACATGCTTGAACGAGCTGTCGGTGTGCCACATTTCGTTACCCGAGTTAAAGACCATGCGCTTGTCTGTCGGCGGGATAATACTCTTCGTCCCAGGCTCGACGTTTGAGAGATCGGCAATCTCGGTCCCACCACCGGCATTTTGCACGACGGTTTTCTCCAGTCCGCCAAAGCTACCGATCTCGGAAAAGAGCCGGCTGAAACGAATCTGCTGCTCGTCGTTTATTTTCTGGTTGTGGAAAACCAGGATGGAATACTCGTCAAATAAGTCGACGATGTCACGCATGGCAGTTGCGCTGACACCTGCCGCGATATCCACGCCCTCAACTTCTGCCCCAAAGACAGCCGTAATTTTCGAGAACGATACCGCCATGGTCATGTCCTCCTGAAAAGTGCAACAACCCTCAGCCGGCACACTCCTGCGCGATTTCATAGCGCCAGCCATTTTGACGCATCCATAACCGGTGCCGCCTTCCCGGCGCATCAACATTCGAGGATTCGTAGCCGGCGTCGCCACGATACAGCGAACAGTAGCCGCCCTCGATTTTCTCAAGCTTGGGGAAAAAAATGTCCGGCTCACGGCCGCGTATATACGCCAGCGCGTCCCTGGCGGTCTCAAAAGCGGAGAGCTTCGTCAACGAGACAAACGTTGGCGGCGGCAGCTCAATCTCGCCGGCCTGCCGCGCCGCCAGCGCCTGGTGCGGGCGCATCCAGGTATGGGCGCTGATTTCTGTACCATCGACCTGAACGGCATCCTTACCGGCCTGGGTAGCAAAGAACCAGGTTGAAAAACGCTTCGGTCGGACCAGCGGTGTGGTCCAGTGTGAAAAATAGAGCAAGGTCTGTGTCGAGAGGCTGAGACCGGCTTCTTCCTGAGCCTCGCGAACCGCGGCCTGCCGGGCGGCAGCCAGCATATCGGCCGGCGCATCCGGGTTATGATCTTCGGGATCAATATGGCCGCCGGGGAACACCCAGGCACCGCCGTGAAAGGCCGTTCTCGCGTTCCGGCGTAATAACAGGGCTTCGATGCCTTTTTGCCCACCGTTCGCATCCCGGAGCACAATGACTGTAGCGGCAGGGGCCGCGGTGGGCGTCGTTTTGTTTTCTGACATGTATCGAATGTACCCGAGGGGTGGACTGAGGAGCAGAGCGCGCGTGGCGAGCGTGCTGCCATACCAAAGACAACGCCCGGAGTCCGTCCGTCAGAACTCCGAGCGTTTGTGACCGATACGCGCTTCAGCAGCACGACCGCCTAGGCAGCTTTCTTCTTCGTAGTCCGCTTTCTGGCGGTCACACGCTTTTTCGACGTGGTTCTTTTTCGTACTGCGGCTTTCTTTTTGGCGGCTTCATGGGCTTGCTGCATACGCCGAATCTCTTCCCAGCCGAGATAGCCGGTGAACTCGTCTTTGCCAAAGAAGATGACCGGGCCGTCACACATGAACAGATATTCTGTATCTTCTAACGCAGTGGTGGCTCCGTGGACCATGCCGTTGGCCTCATGGACATAATCGCCGGCGTTAAATGTACCGCCCCGGACTTTGAGTTTCCCCGACAGAATATAGGTATGCGCCGCACTCAAATGTTTATGCGGGGGGGCCACATAGCCCTTCAGCCAACGGAAATGCACCATCCAGCGGCCGCTCTCTTCTCCGGTCCACAGCACCCTCATAAAGGCGCGTTCGGGATCATCCGGGTTGGGAATCCAATCCGCGTCCGACGACTGTGTGATTGCGTCCATCAATTCGCTGTTAATCGGACGAATCTCTTGTGGTAGAGCCATAGTTCCCTCCTCACTATAATCGTGCCTTCTTACATGCCTGTCCGCGCGTCGAGATGCAAGCCGCCCGTGCCCTCCCCTGCCCTTTCTCGGTAGGGGCGACGCATGCGTTGCCCCTACTCGATACAATCGCCGCTACTCGTTACAGTAGGCTGGCTTCGCTCAAGACGGGCAATCTTCGGAAGAAGGGCAATCAGCCATGAATGAAATCGATTTCAGCAAGAAAACCGTTCTCGTTATTGGCGGGTCGAGCGGGATAGGAAACGGCATAGCCCGCCGTTTTCGCGACCACGGCGCGCGGGTCTTTGTCTCTGGCACCCGGGCAAGCGCCGCAGATTATGCAGACGAAGACGGCTCAGAGTTGGACGGCCTGCACTATTTCCAATGGGACGTGTCAAGCGACAGTAACGTCGAAGCCCTGCAATCACCCTGTGACTCCCTCGACGTGCTGGTCGTCTCACAGGGCATTGTCGAGTATAAGCGGGCCGAGTTTCAGATGCCAACCTTCAGGCGCGTGCTGGACGTCAATCTCATGAGCGTCATGAGTAGTTGCACCAAATTCCAGCCCATGCTGGCCAAAACACAGGGCAGCATCATCCTGCTCGGCTCGGGAGCGAGTTTTTTCTCGGTGTTGGGGAATCCCGCCTATAGCGCCAGTAAGGGCGCGCTCGTCACCCTGACCAAAACTCTAGCCGAGGCCTGGGCCGGGGATGGCATTCGGGTGAACGGGATTGCTCCAGGGTTAATTGCCACCAAGATCACCAAGGTCACCTGGGGCCATCCGCGCCGCTATCAGGATTCGCTGGACTCTATTCCCATGAAGCGCTGGGGGACGCCGGAAGACATGGGAGGAATTGCATTGTTTCTGGCCTCGCCGCTGGCGTCGTATCTCACCGGCCAGATGTTGATCGCTGATGGAGGCATGAGCCTGGGCCTGTAAGCACGCCGGTGGGCACACCCTATGGAATGGTATGGCTCACCCCTCACCCTCCTCCCGCCGCTGGTCACGATTGGCCTGGCGATTGTCACCCAACGGGTCCGTCTCTCACTGAGCATCGGCCTGGGGTTCGGTGCGCTCCTCGCCACCCAACTCGACCCTCTGGCTGCGGCCACGCTGACGGCCGGTTTACTCTTCCACGTGGCACTTGCTACCGACAATATCCTCATTACGACCTTTTCCCTCCTCGTTGCCGGCATGGTCGCGGTCATTGAACACAATGGCGGAACCATCGCGCTTGTCCGCAAGGCCGAACGGGTCGTGCGCGGCCCACGGAGCGCTATGGCTGCCAGTTGGTTAGCCGGTCTGTTCGTCTTCTTCGACGATTATGCCAACTGCCTGATGGTCGGCACTACCTTTCGGCCTCTCTACGACCGGCACAAGCTCTCGCACGCCAAGCTCGCCTATATTGTGGATTCAACCGCGGCTCCGGTGGCTTCGTTTGCCATTATCTCAACCTGGATCGGCTACGAGTTGGGGCTGCTCGCCGACGCGCTCGACGGTGTTCCGCTTGCCGGTGGTCTCTTGGTCTTCTTTGTGAGCACCCTGCCGTTTCGTTTTTACAGCATCTATTCTTTGGCTTTTGCTGGCGCGGTTGCCCTGTCGGGCCGGGACTTTGGACCCATGGCCCGTCTGGAGCACAAAACGCGAGCCGCGACGCTCACTGTCGAGCAGAACAATACGCCCAAGCCGGCTCAGTCCGCTTGGCTGGCGGCGGGCCCTATTCTGAGCCTCCTGCTGGCAACCGTGGCCTTTCTCTATTTAGACGGTCGAGCCAGTGCAGGAGCGAGTGGTCCGGCCAGTCCCACACTCCTCTCGATTATGGGGGCGGCTGATGCCTATCGGTCTATGGTATTGGGTGCCGGCGCTGCTTTTGTCGTGTCCGTCGTGCTGTCCTTATCCAGCCATACTCTCACCCTCCCCGGAGTGCTCTGGGCGAGCTGGCAAGGCATGCGGCGTATTGTTGGAGCGCTGGTGATTCTGTATCTGGCCTGGGGATTGGGGGCGGCTCTCGAAACCACAGGCACGGCGCATGCCCTGACCAATTTACTCACCGATAGCGTGACCACGTGGAGCCTGCCCGCGCTGACATTTCTGGTGGCAGCGGCAATTTCTTTTGCGACTGGAAGCTCGTTTAGCACGATGGCCATTCTCATTCCGCTGGTCGTTCCCCTGGCCGTCTCCCTTGCAGGTGGGACGGCCGGCCCCCCGGTCCTGGCCACGGTTGGGGCGGTCCTCGCCGGCGCCTGCTTTGGCGACCATATCTCACCGATTTCAGACACGACGATACTGTCTGCCACCGCCAGCGGGGTCGAGGTCATCACCCATGTACGGACGCAGTTACCATACGCGCTCACGGTTGGAGCGGTCTCGCTGTGCCTGGGCTATCTGCCGGCCGGCTTTGGCGTTTCACCCCTTCTTTTACTCCCTCTGGGAGTTGGCCTGGGTGTCGCGCTGGTATGGGTCTTGGGGCGAACGGGCGAGGCGGGTGATTTATAGCCGGGCTGGCGACTCTGGCAGCCGGACAGCCCGGCGGACAGTCGGGTTGATCTTTTTTGACGCAGGCGTCTACTCAATCATCTCTGCCCCACCCCAGACAAAATTCAGGGCCGTCGCCCCGTTTTTGCTTGTGACGGTGTGGGTGCACCCGTTGGGTCGATAGCTCATATTCCCGGTTGGCACCGGGCCGGACTCATCCTCGTTTTCTCCTTCGATCACGAAGATGAGTTCATCCCCGTTATGGCGATGCAGGGGCAGCACCGAGCCCGGCTCAAAGCGCGCCAGCACTGCCCGCCGCCCGACCGCCTGATCTTCCCAAACGGATTTCAGACGGATACCCGGCCGGGCCTCAACCCATTCCAGCCCACTCAGCGAAAAGACCTGGGACGGTGGGGCGTCCCCCCGTTCGGTCGCGGGCTCTACCCCGCCGGTGATAATCGCAATGGCGGTGGCCCCGGTGCTGCTCGATACGCTGTGGACGCACCCGTCAGGCCGATAGCCCATATTACCCGCGGTGATCGTGCCAAACTCGTCAGACAGGGTCCCTTCGATGAGATAGACCAGCTCATCGCCCACATGCTTGTGGGTGGGCATTTGCAGGCCGGGCGTGATCCTCGTCATCAGCGCCCGTCGGTTGGTTTTTTCGTCAGTCCACAGGCTGCGGGCCTGCACGCCCGGCATCAATTCCTGCCAGGCAAAGTCATTGACAGCGATCAGCCGTGATTGCGAGCTCTCGTGCTGTGCGGCCATATCTCCTCCTGCAGGCACGTCGTCAGTGATTCGGTTGGACGGGCGGTGTCGTCTCGCTCAGTTTTTCAGTCACGTCCTTATCTGACATCGAATAGACGACCTCTTGACCCGGCGGGAACTGCATCGGGGGGTCATTCAAATCCACTTCGGGGTTTTGGACTGCACCCCCCTGGGACTCGAATGCCGGAGGATTTTTATACTGTTCCAGCTCTTCCAGACTGATGCCGTTGAGTTTCACCACCTCGGGATCGATCCACGATTCGGCATCAATCGCGTCGCCCTCGGAAGTCGAGAATTCGAGCATCATGCCCTCTGGCCCGGCAAAATAAATGGACTTGCAAAAACCATGATCCAGCGGCCCCATGACCCAGTGCCCGTGCGAGCGGACGCGATCCCGCATGGTCAGCAAATCTTCTTCCGTGTCTACGTTGAGGGCCAGATGCTGCATGGCGCCGGGTGCCACCAGACCCGCAGTCCAGCTCGCATGGGAGACTCCGGTTTGGGGCTGAATCTCACCACTCTCCGGTCCCTGGACAAAGGCAATTGATGAACTGTCGCCCAGCCGGACAAAGCCGTGATAGGTATTCTTCACACCATGCATCCAGTACAGCGCAACCAGTTCCATACCGACAACCTGGGTGAAAAACTCAATCTGCTCTTTCATGTCTTTGGTACAAATCGCCAGATGATGCACGCCATTCGGTAGGCCCATAGTCTTCCCTCCCTGTGGAATGATGTTGATGCTTCAACATCCCACTTGCGCATATGAGAGTCAAGGTTCAATTCTCCCTTTTTATGCTAAGGTAGTAGGGGCGACGCGTGCGTCGCCCCTACAGACGCAGGGACAGGAATCACGAGGAGACGGCTGGTATGCTTGGTTTTCAACCCGACGACGAACAACAACTGATTCGCGACACGGTTGCGGAATTTGCCCGCGAACAGCTCCGCCCGCTTGCTCACGAGGCGGATGAGAGCGGGGTATTCCCCACCTCGGTGGCCCAGCAGGCCTGGGAACTCGGCCTGGTACAAAGCACGATTCCTGAAGCCTACGGTGGTGTTGGCGCCGAGTCTTCGGCCACCACGGGCTCACTTATTTGTGAGGAGTTGGCCTGGGGTGACCTCTCTCTGGCGCTCCATATTCTCTCGCCCCAACTGGTGACCTATCCGGTCATGGCACTAGGGACCCACGAGCAAAAGACGCAGATTCTCAACGACTATGTCGGCCCCCATTTCACAGCCGGCACGGCCGCAGTCATGGAGCCGCGCTTCGGCTTTGACCTCAATGAACTCGCTACAACAGCCGAGCAACACACCGGCGAGTTTGTCCTGAACGGCACCAAATGTTTCGTACCGCTTGCCGCCGAGGCGGCCTATCTCCTGGTCTATGCCAGGGGAGACAGTGGCATCACCGCCTTTCTTCTGCCTCAGGATACGCCGGGCCTCAGCATAGGCGAACGCGAGAAGAATATGGGCCTCAAAGCGGTGGCCACGTATGAGCTGCGTTTGGACAATTGTCGCGTCCCTGCTTCCTCGCAGCTGCAGGGCGCTATCCAGCCCGTGTTGAACCGCTCGCGGGTCGCCCTGTCGGCCATGGCAGTTGGCATAGCCAGAGCCGCCTATGAGTATGCGCGGGAGTATGCCAAGGAGCGGAGGGCCTTTGGTACGGCCATTGCCCAGAAACAGGCCATCGCTTTTATGTTGGCCGAGATGGCCATGGAAGTCGACGCGGCCCGCCTCCTCGTCTGGGAGGCGGCCTGGAGGATCGACACTGGCGCAGACGCAACCCGCGAAGCGTGTCTGGCCAAGAACTATGCGGCCACTATGGTCCTCAAAGTGACGGATAACGCCGTCCAAACCCTGGGCGGGCATGGCTATATTCGGGATCATCCGGTTGAACGCTGGCTCCGGAACGGACGCGGATTTGCGACGTTTGAGGGACTGGCCATGATCTAACGACCCAACAGACCCAACAGACCCAACAGACCCAACAGACCCAACAGACCCAACAGACCCAACAGACCCAACAGACCCAACAGACCCAACAGACCCAACAGACCCAACAGACCCAACAGACCCAAACTGGAGGCAAACCATGATCGACTTCTCCCTTTCCCCGGCAGTTGAAAAAAACCGTGATATGATCCACGCCGTTGCAGACGGGACCATGCGACCGATCTCACGCGAGTACGACGAGCGCGAGCATGAAAAGCCGACGGAATGGCTGAACATGATGTGGGGTGCCTCCAAAAACCTGATCAGCTTCGGGGATAGCAAACAAAAAAAGGAGGCGAACGGGAAGGCGGAGAGCGTCGAACGACGCCCCTCGGAACGCACCGTCCGTTCGGCAGTCCTGATTGAAGAACTGTCGTGGGGTGACGTCGGTCTGTATCTCAGCATTCCCCATCCGGGACTCGGCGGTGCCGCGGTCGCGGCGGCCGGTACGCCGGAGCAGAAAGAGCGCTTTCTGTCCCGCTTCCGTGACGGGGAACCAAAATGGGGCGCAATGGCGATTACCGAGCCGGGCTGTGGTTCAGACTCGGCCGCTCTCACCACGACCGCGGTGCAGGACGGGGATCAGTGGGTTCTTAACGGCACCAAGATCTTTTGCACCAGCGGGCTCATGGCTGCCGAAAAATCAGAGGGTTTTGTGGTCGTCTGGGCCACGGCGGACAAATCGGCCGGACGCGCGGGGATCAAAGCCTTTGTGGTGGACCACCACACCCCCGGCATGACGGTCGCCAAAGTGGAAGACAAAATGGGTATCCGCGCCTCAGACACGGCGATGCTCGTCTTTGAAGACTGCCGGATTCCGCTCGATAATATTCTCGGCCAGGCAGAGGTCAAGCAATCGACCACGGGTTTTAAGGGGGTCATGGCCACGTTTGACGCTACCCGGCCGCTGGTTGCGGCAAGCGCGCTCGGTGTGGCGCGGGCCGCGGTGGATTACGTTCGCGAGACGCTTAAAGCAGAAGGCGTCACCATTCGTTACGCCACTCCGCCGACAAAGCTGACCACGCTTGAGCGGGACTTTATGGATATGGAGGCCAATCTCCAGGCCGCGCGGTTGTTGACGTGGCGGGCGGCCTGGATGCTCGATCAGGGGATCCAGAACAATCTCGAAGCCTCCATGGCCAAAGCCAAAGCCGGCAGCATGGTCACCCAGGTCACGCAGAAGGCGGTCGAACTGCTCGGCCCGTTGGGTTATTCGCGCAAAACCCTGCTCGAAAAATGGATGCGGGACGCCAAGATCAGCGATATTTATGAGGGCACCCAGCAGATCAACCTGCTTATTATTGCGCGCCGCATTTTGGGCTATTCGAGTCAGGAGTTGAATTAAGGCGCGGGGGTGGGGATTTGTCCGGGCGGCGGGTTTTCTCATGCAAGTGATTGGACATCGCGGCGCCGCGGCGCTCGCTCCGGAGAACACTTGGGCAAGCTTTGACCGGGCGCTGTCGATCGGCGTGGACGCAATCGAGACCGATGTGCATTCCACTAGCGACGGTGAGCTGGTTCTGATTCATGACAAAAACCTGAGCCGGACGACCGATGGGTCGGGGGTTGTGCACGATACCCCCTGGTCAGTCGTGAAAGGGCTCGATGCGGGCTCCTGGTTCAGCGCAGACTATGCGGGCACGCGGGTCCCCTTACTCCGAGAGACACTCGCGCATTACGGCAAACGGACCCACCTCGTGCTCGAAGTCAAGCAGCGTGGCATAGAGATCCGGGTGCTCGACATGGTCCGCGACATGGGGCTGCTGGCCCAGGTCACCTTCTCGTCGTTTTTCTTTTCCATTGTCCACAACCTCAAGACCCATGCGCCCACGGCGAAAGTCGGCTTGCTGACGATCGATGCCAAACCGGAAACCACCCAGCGCGTGCTGGACGCCGGGCTTGATCAAATCTGCCCGCCAGCTCCATTCCTTTCCCGGGAGTTGGTCACGGCTTGGAAAGCCGCAGGCCTCGAAGTCCGGGCATGGGGCATCAAAGACCCCGATATGATGCGTGCGGCCATTGACGTCGGGGTTGATGGCATGACCGTGGACTTCCCCCATCTGCTCTTGGCTGCGGTGGGCAGACCGGCAAATTTCTAAAATCACGGGCAGGGGAAACGCGCTCTCCCGGTCAGTCGGGTGCCCTCTTGGTGGAGACGTGCTTACGCAGGACGGGTCCCGTTCCGGCCGGCTGTGCCAAGATTCCTGGCCGGACTGTTGTCCGGGGCAACACCATTCTTCAGGTTTTCGGCCAGCACCACGGTAAATAAGGACATCGGGTGGGTTTTATACCGCTTCTCAATGCGGATAGGAATATCGTCAAAGGCTTGTTTCAGACGCAGTGAGGCGCTCCAGCCCAGCCGTCTGGTGAGCGGGTCGAGGGCGCCAATCAGGGAGCCAATAACCGGCTTGGTCGAGCGGAAATGATTGATGATGGCGATTTTTCCGCCCGGCTTACAGACCCGGTGGATTTCGCGCATCATCCGTACGGGGTCAGGCACGACACTAATGACGTGAAATGAGGTCACGTAGTCAAAAGAGTTGTCTGGAAAGTCGAGGTTCATGGCGTCCATCGTCAGCAAATGAAAATGGCGCCACTGGTTCTCGTCCACCCGTTGCTGGGCACGCTCTAACATATCGGGAGCAAGGTCTACCCCGGTCACCTGGCAATGGGGCGGATAGGCCTCCATGGACAGGCCGGTTCCGACCCCCACTTCGAGCACGCTGGCGTCGGGCTGAATGTCGAGCCCCTGGATGACCGCAGAGATACGGTCGGTAAAAAAACGCGCGAAGATTTTATCGTAGAGATGGGAAAACTCAGAGTAAATCTTGCTTTCGTGAGCGCGCCGGGGATCCCGCTCATTCTGTGTAGCCAGCACCCGTTATCCCCCTTCGCAGTCTAGGTGGCTTCCTGCTTTTGCTGCTGTTTCTTCAAAAGCGCGATGTCCTACTGACGAAACTGCCACTGCCTGCCCCGTTTGACGCCTGGGAGGATGTTTTTCCGGGCAAGCTCGTTGACCGTATCCGGGCTCAACTCAAGGAGCGCGGCCACCTGTCGGCTATTGCGCAGCACTTCTTCTTTTTCTTCCACAGCTTTCTGTTTCCTATATGATTCAGATTGGTGGCTGGGGTATACCACACACCCCCTTAATCGTCAATGTCCGTGTAATTTCGCAGGGTTAGTGAACTTTCAGATCGCGCAGGCGAAGCTGGAGACTCGCCTGCCCATTCCAGACGTTCAGCGTTGGCGTGTAGAGTATGTCAACCTGTTGGCGGGGAACAATCGGACGGTCACCCATCCCAAACCCAATAGCATCAATGGGCGGTCCACCTTGGGAAGAGCGTAGCACGAGCTTGAGGTGCCCAGCTTTGCCATGGGACCGATCGCCAACGACGCGGGCACTGACCACTTCAGTCTGCGAGGATCGAAACACCGGCTCCGGATTGCCTGGTCCACAGGGCTGAAGACGGTGCAACTCATCAAGCAGTTCCGGTCCGACCCGCGCGACATCAAGGTCGGTGTCAAATTCAATAATGGGGACAAGATCATCAGGGGTCAGGTGCTGGCGCACAACCGCCTCAAACTGGTCGGCAAAGGTCGCTATTGACGCCGCCCGGATCGATAGCCCGGCGGCTTGGCGATGCCCGCCATAGCCAGCCAAGTGCTCGGCACACGCCTGCATTCCTTTGTAGAGGTGGAAAGCCGCGGGGCTCCGTCCCGACCCTTTCCCCATATCGCCATCAATCGCAATGAGGATGGTCGGCCGCCCAAAGCGCTCAACCAAGCGGGACGCAACAATGCCAATCACCCCAGGGTGCCATTCGGGAGAGGCTAAGACAAAGCTATAACGCAGGCCCTGTGCAAGCTGGGCCTGTGCCAGGGCGAGCGCCTGTTGCAATATTTCTTCTTCAATAGCTCTGCGGGCGATGTTTTCCTTGTCCAGCTCAGCAGCCAGCAACCGGGCACGTTCGGCATCCGTTGTCGTGAGCAGTTTCACCGCCTTCTGCGCCTCGGCCAACCGCCCGCCGGCATTGATGCGCGGTCCGAGACGAAAGCCGATATAACTCGCCGTCACCTCGTCATCGCCACTCACTGCCCGCAGGGCACGAATACCGGGGCGTTGGCTGTGTGCGATTTGTCTCAGACCGTGGGTGACCAGCACACGATTTTCTTCGATCAAGGGCACCAGATCAGCCACCGTCCCCAAACAGACCAAATCCAAATAGAGCCGCAGGTCAGGAATGGGCTGCTCCCCCTGCTCACGCAGCCGCATCCGCAGCCCCATCAACAAATAAAACGCGACACCAGCCCCGGACAGCCCGGAAAAAGAAAAGGGACAGCCCGCTTCCATCGGGTTCAGCACCGCATAGGCCGGCAGTTTTTCCTCCGGGACGTGATGATGATCGCACACGATCACATCGATACCGAGTTGCTGCGCCCGCGCAATCTGCTGATGGCTGGTTGCTCCGCAGTCAGCCGTCACCAAGACCCGCGTGCCCTCACCGGCCAGTTGCTCAATAGCGGGCGTGTTCAGGCCGTATCCTTCACGGGTTCGATGGGGAATGTACAGCCTCGGGTCCATACCGATTTCTCGCAAGAACAGGATGAGCTGAGAGCTGCCGGTCACCCCATCAACGTCATAGTCTCCCCATATACACACCCGTTCACTCTGCTCGCGGGCGTGGAGCAGACGGTCTGTCGCGCGCCGCATATCCGGGAAGAGCATGGGTGAACGAAGGCCCGTACGCAGGGTCGGAGATAAAAATGTGGCCGCCTTTTCTGCAGTATCGATGCCACGGTTGATGAGCAGCCGCGCCGTGACCGGAGAGAGCGGTTCGGGCTGGGTTGACTCGATCAGGTTCTGGACCTGACTCGGGTCAGCCGGCCGCGGGCACCAGCGTTTTTCGAGCCGAGCGCCAACGCCGTTCACTGCCGGGTAGCCCCTCTTTCCCACAGCAGAACAACCGGGCTGGCAACATAGATGGAGGAATACGTTCCAACCGTCATCCCGACCAGTAGAACCAGCGTAAAGGCATGGATCACCGAACCACCCAAAAAGAAGAGGGCCAGAATGACCATGAGGACTGTCCCGGTCGTGATCACCGTGCGGCTCAGGGTCTCGTTAATGCTGCGGTTGATGATCGTCCGCATGGTCTCACGGCGCAGCTTACGCATGTTTTCCCGCACGCGGTCACACACAATGACCGTATCGTTGACCGAATAGCCGATGACGGTTAACAGCGCGGCCACAACGGTCAGATCGAACTCAATATCAGCCACGAGCAAAACGGTGGTGGTCACCAGGACATCATGGATCAACGCGACCCCCGCACCCACTCCAAACCGGGGCTCAAACCGGAAGGCAATATAGCCGCCCATCATGAAGGTGGCGAACACAACGGCCAGAATGCCTTTCCGCCGCAGGTCTCTGCCGACTTTCGGACCGACACTTTCAACCCGTTGGACATCGAATGCCTCAGGGCCGTAGCCGTCGGCCAGACTCTGGCGAATCCGATTCGAGAAATTTTCCGCACCCGTTTCCGACTTGGGAATACGAATCAGGAATTCATCTCCGTTTTGTCCGAAATCCTGGACCGTAATGTCTGAAATATCCGTTTGGGAGACAACCGCACGAATGCTCGCCGCATCGGTCTGCTGGCTGAATTTGACATGGACAATGGTCCCGCCCGCAAAATCAACCCCATAGTTCAAGCCGCCCCGATACCAGAAGGCGATGATACCGAGCAGGAGGAGAAGAGCGGAAAACAGATATGCGCCTTTGGCGTAGTGCAGAAAATCAATCGTTGTGCCAGCTTTAATCAGTTCCATGGTCTTACACTCTTCACTGCTCGCTCGGCTTAGACGCTCAGGGTGTGTAAACGCCGCCGGACCAGAAAATAGTCGTACACTGCCCGGGTGCAGAACACCGTCGTGAACACCGTGCTGATAATCCCAATACACAGGGTGACGGCGAAACCTTTGATGGGACCGGACCCGAACTGAAACAGAATCAGGCCCGATAAAAACGTGGTGATATTCGAGTCGAAAATAGCCGGTAGGGCGCGCTCATAGCCGGAGTCTACCGCGGCCCGCGCCCCTTTGCCGAGTCGCACCTCTTCTCGCATGCGCTCGTTGATCAGCACATTGGCGTCCACCGCCATGCCCACGGTGAGGACGATACCGGCAATGCCCGGCAGGGTCAGGGTGGCATCAAACATGGCCAGGGCGGCCAGGAGCAGCAGGATATTCAGGGCCAGCGCGAGGTCGGCCAGGAGGCCGGCCAGGTTGTAATACATGACCATGAAGACCAAGACCAAGACCCCGCCAATAATAAAAGACATGGTTCCTTGCTCAATCGAGTCCCGCCCAAGAGACGGTCCGACTGTCCGTTCCTCGGCGATGGTGACGGGCGCAGGCAGCGCACCGGCGCGTAACACAATGGCGAGGTCACGGGCTTCCCTAATGTCAAACCCGCCGGTGATGGAGGCATGTCCGCCGCCGATCCGGTCGCGAATCACAGGAGCCGAATACACGGTATTATCCAGCACAATGGCCAGACGGCGGCCGACATTGGCCCCGGTTACTTCTTCAAAGGTCTCGGCCCCACGATTGTTCAGAATCAGCTCGACGTACGGTCCTTCAATGTCTACGCTGGGACGCACGCGGGCATCGGCCACCCCATCACCGGAAAGCAAGGTCTGTCTTTCCAAGGTATAAGTGGTCCGAATCGGCTCCCCGCTCAGCGGGTCACGGTCCTGACCATTCAGGGTCTCGGTTTCGCGCGTGCTCCCCTCTTCCGCTACCAGCTTGAATTCCAATACCGCGGTTCTGCCGATCAATTCCTTGGCGCGTTCAGGGTCCTGGATGCCGGGCAGTTGGACCAGAATATCCCGTTCGCCCTGACGTTGAATGATGGGCTCGGCCACGCCGAACTGGTCAATCCGGTTACGGATGGTTTCCAGCGATTGATCGACCGCGTACTGGTGGAGCGCGTCGATCTGGCGGCCGTCGAGGTCAACGACAATATCCGCACTTGAACCGGTGCCGATCCGGGGTTCGAGAATGGGAAAGCGGTCGGCAAGAATCTCCCGCACTATCGTTCGGTCTGATTCGGATATGGCGGAAAAGCGCAAAGTGTTGCCTTCTCGCCGAATATCGACGATGCCGGCCTCGGCCTCACTCAGCGCCCGTCGGAATTCTTCTGCGTACCGATCCAGGCTGTTTTCAACGGCCTTCTCCAGGTCAACCGTCAACAACAAATATGTCCCGCCACGCAGATCCAGGCCCAGCCGAATCTGATGAGAGGGCAGAAAGGACGGCCACCAGCCCGGCAGCGCCGAACTGAAAGACGGGATGAGATAGAGCATCCCCCACAGCGCGAGACCGACAATCAAAAGGAGGCGATAACGCAGACCTGGGGGCATTATTTATCCCTTCCCGATTTCTTGTCTCCACCCGTTTTCCGGCTGCTCCCCTCCTCGGCCACGGCCTCGATCTTGGAGCGTTCGATCCGCACCCGAATGTTTTGCGCCAGTTCGAGGGTCACAACGTTCTCCCCAAGTTCCATAATGCGTCCGTACAGTCCGCCCACCGTCACGACTTCGTCGTTCCGTTTGAGTTCGCTGAGCATGTTCCGGTGCGCTTTGGCCTTTTGCTGTTGCGGGCGAATCAGCAAAAAATAGAACACGACAAAGATCAGGATCAGCGGGAAAAATTGGACCAGCGGCCCGGGACCTTCTGGTGCGGCTCCGGTTTGGGCGAAGGCAAGACTCATGAGACACTCTCCTGTGTTGGCTGCGCTCTCTCCGCCGTATGGGCCTCCAGGAAGGGACGGGCAAATTCGGCAAAGCGACCCGCAGCCAGGGCTTCACGCATGGTACGCATCAAGCGTTGATAGAAATACAAATTATGCAGGGTATTGAGCCGCGCAGACAAGATCTCGCCAGCCACGGCCAAGTGGCGTAAATACGCCCGAGAAAAATGCCGACAGGTATAGCACTCACAGTCATCTTCGATGGGCCGAAAGTCAGCCGCATACTCGGCCCGCCGGATATTGAGTTTTCCCTGCCAAGTAAAGAGCGTGCCATTACGGGCGTTCCTCGTCGGCATGACACAGTCAAACATATCAAACCCGAGCGACACATAGCGAACGAGCTGTTCCGGCGTCCCCACCCCCATCAAATACCGCGGGCAGCTCTCGGGTAGGAAGCGGATCGTATAGGCGGCCAACTCGTGCGTCAGGGCCGGCGCCTCGCCGACGCTCAGGCCACCAACCGCATAGCCGGGGAAGCCCAGCGCGACCAGCGCGCGTGCATTCTCTTCGCGCAGGGCCGGAAACATCCCGCCCTGAACGATGGCAAATACGGCCTGATCGTCCCGTTGCTTGGCCGCCAACGAGCGCTCTGCCCAGCGGACGGTCAAATGGGCCGCACGTTCCGCCTCAGAAACATCCACCGATGCCGGCACACACTCATCCAGGACCATGGCAATATCAACCCCAAGACGTTCCTGGGCACGGACCACGCTTTCAGGCGTCAGTTGATGGCGCGAGCCGTTCAAATGGGAACGAAACTCCACGCCTTCTTCCGTGACCGTGGACAGCGACTTCAGGCTGAACACCTGATAGCCGCCACTATCAGTGAGAATCGGTCCATCCCAGCCCATGAAGGCGTGCAAACCGCCCGCTTGCTCGACCAACTCGACACCCGGCCGCAGATACAAGTGATAGGCGTTCGCCAGGATAATCTCTGCGCCAATAGTCCGCAGTTCCTGGGGGGTCATGGACTTCACCGTCCCCTGGGTTGCCACCGGCATAAACGCCGGCGTGGCCACACTGCCATGCGCGGTCTGCAACGCGCCGAGGCGTGCCTGGGTCGCCGAATCTGCCTGTATCGTCGTGAACTGAAACATGAACGGGGATAGCGTGAAAGTACGAATTGTTCTTGTGACCTGTCGAGCCGTTTTATGCGTTTTTGGAGGGGCTGGCAACTACTTATGGGATTACCGTTGAAGTGTTAAAAGGGATAGGGGTTATAGGTGCAGGGAGTGAATCGTCACCGACAGGCACAAGCTGATAGATATGACGGCATATGCTAATTTTGTGTCAGACTTTTCCAGTCGATGTCGAGATGTCCTCCATCTCTACGATTCTTCGAGTCGGAAGAATGGGTACGATGTAACTTTCCTGTTGTCCATAGCGACCACTGGCGTTTGCGTCCCATACGACCGTCTAAAGCCGCCTTCCCTGGTGTTTGGGTCTCATCCTTCGGGCGATCGAGATCGATTCAGCAACGCAGCCAGGAAATTCGATGACACGCGACTGCAGTTAGTGAAAAAGAAACCTGTAGAAACCTTCTTGAAGTGATTCGAAATGCACTTGTGCATGAGAACATATTTATTAGAGACGATCCGATTTCTGAGCTTGTGCTGATTTCTAAGCCGAAAAAGAATATACCATATCGATTCCTGGTTATTACCCCACCGTCGTTACAGGATTTTTTGAATCGCTGGTTTGACTTCCTGTCGAAACTCATTATCCCGGAGGAGCCAATTGGAGACGAGGAGGCTGCCCGGTAGAGATTGAGACAATCGAGGAGAGAATAAAAAGCAAGCCCGTATTTGACCTATGCCGAAACGGTATACTAGTCGAGAATTAATCAAACTGGCGGAAAAGTGTGGTTGGCGACTGATCAGTGTCAAAGGGGACCATCACAACTTTAAGCACCCAGATAGCCGTTTTGTGGTTACGATAGTACACCCACAGAAAGACGTTCCCGTGGGTCGAGCGGTTGACACCGTGAAGAAAATTAGACTAGAGGTTACGTAATGCGATACCTCATTATGCTGGAACAGACGGACGCAGGATTTGCCGTACAAGTGCCCGATTTAGCAATCGTGACATACGGAGAAACGATCGAAGCAGCAAAGCAAGCAGCCAGTGAAGCGATCCGGATCAATGTGGAGGCGTATCCGGAAGCTGGCCAGGCGGTCCCCGAATGTCAATCAGTTGAGCACCATCTGGAGAATCCCGAATTTCAAGAACTGGTCTTTGCCTACGTGGAAGTTCCACTACCCACAGAACGGATAGCAGCATAGTCCGGCTTCATTACGGGAGAACGGCTTCAATCCATGAGCGCCCCCTCCCCCCTACACAATCAACATCGCATCCCCGTAACTGTAAAACCGGTAGCGCCGCTTCACCGCTTCCGCATAGGCGTGCAGTATGTGCTCTCGTCCGGCAAAGGCGGACACCAGCAGCAGCAGAGTTGAACGGGGCAGATGGAAATTGGTGATCAAGCCGTCTATTACCTGAAATTCATAGCCGGGATAGATGAACAACTCGGACTGATTCGGTCCGGGCTGGACGTGGCCCGTCTGTTGGGCTGACGATTCGAGCGCGCGGGTTGTGGTTGTCCCAACGGCAATAATTTTTCTCCCGGAGGCTTTGGCCGTGTTGATGCATTCTGCGGTGGCCGCATCGATTTCGTATGATTCGGTTCCCATCGTATGCGTCTCAACCTGCTCCACCCGGATAGGCTGAAACGTGCCCAGACCAACATGCAGGGTGATAAAGCACAATTGAATGCCACTCTGGACCAGCTTGTCGAGTAAGGCCGGCGTAAAATGCAACCCGGCAGTCGGAGCGGCGACCGCACCAGGTTGCTGGGCATATACCGTCTGGTAGCGCTCCTGGTCTACCGCGTGCCGGCCCGGCGAGCGCCTGATATACGGCGGCAGCGGGACTTCTCCGTGTTGTTCTACAAGTCGCTGAAAATCCTTTTCCGGAAAAAAACGTATACTTCCCTGACCGGCCCTCGGCACTTCCACCCATTTGCCCCAAAATTTATCCGCAAAATTAATCCGTCCGCCGACTTTCTGTTTTTGGCCGCCTTTACACAAGACCTGCCAGACTTCTCCCTCGGCCGCCGTTCGTCGAACCAGGAGGAGTTCGGCTTTTCCGCCCGTCGTCTTCTTTCCGCGCAAGCGGGCCGGGATAACCCGGGTGTTGTTACAGACCAGCACACAGTCTTTGGGCAGCAGGCCGAGCAGGTCCGAAAACCGATGATGCGAGAGGGAAGCGTCGCCTCGCCCAACGTGCAGCAGGCGTGACTGATCGCGTTGTTTTGCCGGCTCTTGAGCGATTAACTCGGACGGCAGGTCGTAGTCGAAATCAGAAAGTTCCATTCAGAAGAGATAACAGTCCCCTCTCCCTTGAGGGAGAGGGTCAGGGTGAGGGGGAATAACTGCTCAAACAACGACTCGCAAGAAAGACCTCTTACGTTGTCGAATTATCTGGCGGGCTGTCCGTTGGTGCCGATCCGCCCACCCCGCGTAGAAACGGCTGCAAGAGATCAATGGGAACCGGGAAGAGCGTGGTCGAATTATTCTCGGTGGCCACTTCGGAAAGCGTTTGCAGATACCGAAGCTGGAGCGCGACCGGATGTTGCTCGATGATGACAGAGGCATCAGCCAGCCGCTGGGCGGCCTGGAATTCCCCTTCGGCATTAATCACTTTGGCCCGGCGTTCACGCTCGGCCTCGGCTTGTTTGGCCAGCGCCCGCTGCATCTCCTGAGGCAGGTCAATATGTTTGACCTCAACCAATGAGACCTTAATCCCCCACGGGTCCGTCTGGGTGTCAACAATCTCTTGCAGATGGGAGTTGATCTTATCCCGCTCAGAGAGCAGCTCGTCCAGCTCGGCTTGGCCGCAGACACTCCGTAGCGTCGTTTGGGCGAGTTGCGAGGTGGCAAACAGATAATTCTCAATCTCAATCGTTGCGCTACTGGGCTCTAAGACACGGAAATAGAGGACCGCATTGACTTTGATCGAAACGTTATCCTTAGTGATAACGTCTTGTGGAGGAACGTCCAGGGTAATCGTTCGCATGTCCATACGGACCATGCGTTCAATCACGGGGATAACATAGATCAGTCCTGGACCACGCTGCTTCACTAGTCGTCCAAGTCGAAAAATAACCCCCCGCTCATATTCGGGCAGAATCTTGATGCCACTCGCCAGGAGTACCAGACCTATAATCAGGAACGTGATGGCCGGACCGAAACCAAACATGGAGTATCCCCCTTTTCCTCATGCATTCGTTGCGCGGCGGACCCGCAGTATCATATGATCGACGGCGACGATTTGGACCTTTTGACCGACTTCAATCTCTTCGTCACTCTGAGCCGTCCAATACTCACCGTGCACCCAGACTTTTCCCTGTGGAGCCAGCGGGGTGCGGACTTCACCTATTTCTCCCTGGAGTCCCTCCAGCCCTGACGCGACTGGGCGGCGCCACGCCCGCACGGCGAGTGAACCGACAATAAACATGAAGGTTCCCACGGCCAGCGAGGCGGCAAAAATAATACCGCGATCAACCGCGAGCTCAGCGTCCGGCGTATCGAACAGGAACAACGAACCCAACACAAAGGCAGCAATACCACTGACACCCAAGATGCCGAAACTGGGCAGAAACATCTCGGCTATGAGCAGCGCCATGCCGAGGCCGATTAAGACCAGACCGGTGTAATTGATGGGTAGGACCTGAAAAGCGGTCAGGGCGAGAATCAAACAAATACCGCCCGCCAGACCGGGGAGCAGCAGGCCGGGGTTCGAGAATTCAAGATACAGGCCCAGCATACCCGCCATCATGAGCAGGTAGGCGATATTGGGATCGGCCAGGATGTTCAGCACCTTATGCTTCAGCCGCATCTCGACCGTGACGATATTGAAGCGGCCCTCACCCAGTTGGGCGGCGCTAAAATCCAGGGTGACCTTTTCCGAGCCCACCTCAACAGCGCGGCCACTGGCCTGGGTCAGCAAATCGTGCACATCCGTCGCAACAAAATCAACGACATTCTTCTCCAGCGCTTCGACCTCGGTGATCGAAACACTTTCACGGACTGCCTTCTCTGCCCACTCGACATTACGGCCCCGGCGCTGCGCAATCGATTCGATAAAGGAAACCGTGAAGTTTTCGATCTTTTCCCGCATATCGCCTTCGATATTTTGCCCGCCGCTGGCAACCGGATGGGCCGCACCGATGGTTGTGCCCGGGGCCATGGCGGCGATATGACCGGCCAGCGTAATGAACACGCCCGCCGAGCCAGCCCCCGCCCCGCTCGGAGAGACGTACAGAAGAATGGGCAACGGAGCGCCCAGCATGTCTTTGACGATGCTCTTGGTTGAGTTCAGCAATCCGCCTGGGGTATCGAGCTGAATAATCAGCGCAAGGGCCCCCCCTTGGGCGGACTGATCAATGTTCTCGTGAATAAAGTCACCCACCGCCGGATTGATCGAGGCGTCGATAACAATCCGGTTAATATGGGCGGACTGACTTTGTGCGGATGCACCAATGAGCATACCCAGGCCCGTCAGAAGACAGACGCAAGATAAAAGTCGGACGAGTCGAATTGTACGGTAACGCTTTCGCACGCTAAAGACGTCCTATTTCTCGGAGTACCGCTTTAATATCTTCCCACACCAGACGCTTATCTTTCGGGTTGCGCAGCAAGTAGGCCGGATGCAAGGTCGGCATCAGTTTTATCCCGTGATAGGACTGCCACTTACCGCGCAAACGGGTAATGGGGGTCGTATCTTTCAGCAGCGTCTGGGCGGCAAATTTCCCTAAGGCAACAATAATCTTGGGCCGAATGATCTCTAGTTGTTTAACCAGAAAGGGCTCACAGGCCGCAATCTCATCAGGTTCAGGATTCCGGTTCTCAGGCGGACGGCATTTGACGACATTGGCAATATAGACATCCGAGCGCTGCATTTGCATGCCTTTGGTAATGATCTGCGTCAGCAACTGCCCGGCCCGTCCAACAAAGGGTTCGCCCTGTTTGTCCTCTTCGTAGCCTGGCCCTTCACCAATAAACATAATCTCTGCGTCGGGATTGCCGACCCCAAAAACGATAGTATTACGTTTTTCACACAACCGACAGCGGCGACAATCGCCGATTTCGGCGCGGAGTTCAGTGAGCGTGTGGACGGCAGCCAGAGAAGCCTCCTCGGCTGGGGCTGCTGAGGCAAGTGTGTCCGGGGGCGAAGCCGGAAAAGCCGCGGTTGGTGCGGGAGCGTCAGCGACCTGCCGTGGCTGTCGTGTTTCCACACGACTGTTGGCAGTTGGTCCTGGAGAGCCCTCGGCAACCGGTGTCGTCGAAGAGGCCGGAGCGGGTGGGAAGCCCTCAACTCCGCCAGCCTGCAACTCCTGTGCATACGCGTGCAGGGAGTGGGTAACCTGGGCCAGTAATGCGTGTGGCGAGTCAGTGGCCATTACTTGTCGAGGATATGCCTAGGCAGTCCGATTGACAAGCTGGGACACAAAAAAAGCAAGACCGTCGTAATAGGGAGACGGCGGCAGCACTTCTAACGCCTTCAGGGTCTGTTTGCCGTAGGCGTGGGCCATACGCGTGGCTTCGTCCAGCACCCCGGAGCGACGCACCTGCTCCAGCGCGCCGTCGATTTCCTGCTGACTCGGCGACTGTTTCTCAAAGACCCGTTTGACCTCAGGCGCATGGGCAAGCGCCAGCACAAGTGGCAGAGACGGATTGCCGTCCCTGAGATCAGCCCCGGTGGGCTTACCGGTCCGGTTGCCATCGCCGGCCACATCAAGGACATCATCAACAATCTGGAAGGCCATACCCAGGCAGTAGCCAGACTCGGCCAGGCCCTCAACCACCTCCAGCGAAGCCCCGGCAAGATGAGCCCCCATACGCGCCCCTTGGGCAAACAGCGAGGCCGTTTTGCGTTCGATAATTTCCAGATAGTCGTCTCGCGTCACGCTCGGGTCGTGGCGCAAACGGTCTTGCAGGACTTCTCCTTCAGTCAGACTGATACAGGCATCCGTCGCCCAGGTAATGACCTTTTCCTCAAAACGGCCGCACAGCGCAAAGGCCCGTCCGAATAAAAAATCCCCGGCTATTAAGGTCTCGGCCAACCCGAAGCGGTGCAGGGCCGACTCTTTCCCACGCCGGGTCTCCGCTTCATCAATAATATCGTCATGCAGGAGAGAGGCGGAATGAATGAGTTCCAGGGCGGCAGCGACATCGATGATGTCATCCACATTTTTTCCGCCACAGGCGCGAAACACCATGAGGGCCACGGTCGGCCGGGCACGTTTCCCGCCTGCCCCAACGAGGTAATTCCCGATGTCACTCAGCAGTTGTTCGCGAGATTGGAGGAGCCCGGTGAGCCGTTCTTCAACTTGCTCAAGTTCGGCAGCGACGCAATCTTGTGGAGAAAAGGAATCTGGTTGCGGGAGGTTGGCTTTGGCAGACACATTACACTCAAATCAGGCAACATTCCCTCAGACCCGTCCTGAGGCTTCTCACATAATGCCAAAGGGGGGGAAAACGTCAAGGAGTGCAAATATCTTGTAATTAAGGTGAAATGTCCAACGGCACGAGGAACTTTGGTCCTGCCTCAAGACCTTGCCCCCCGCCTCGTTTCCCTCGTATTATGCAAGATAGGGTTCAATAAAGTGGAGGGAGCCTCGGGCGCCGCTATCAGCATGCTACTACAAAACAAAAACATCCTTCTTGGAGTAAGCGGCGGTATTGCCGCCTATAAGGCGGCAGAGGTCGTCCGCCTCTTGGTCAAGGCAGGAGCCACAGTTCGTGTCGTAATGACCAGAAACGCCCAGGAGTTCATTACGCCGCTCACCCTGCAATCGCTGTCCGGCAATCCCGTTTCCACGGACACGTTTGACCTGACTCAAGAATCCGAAATCGGCCATATCCGACTGGCGGATACGGCCGACCTTGTTCTTATTGCGCCAGCAACCGCCAATATTCTGGCCAAGCTTGCGCACGGACTCGCCGACGATCTGCTCTCAACCCTGCTCTTAGTCACGCGCGCTCCGGTCGTCATTGCTCCGGCCATGAATGTCCACATGTATGCCCACCCGGCAACACAGGAAAACCTCAAGACCTTACAGCGTTTTGGCCACCACATTATCGAGCCGGCGGAGGGAGAGCTCGCCTGTGGCTACGAAGGCAAAGGCCGTTTGGCCGAGCCTGAACAGATCGTCGAGTGTGTGGAAGCCACGCTGACAAAAAAAGATATGCAGGGCGAGCATGTCATCGTGACGGCCGGTCCCAACTGTGAGCCCATTGATCCGGTTCGCTTTATCACCAATCGCTCGACTGGGAAAATGGGTTTTGCCCTGGCTCGCATTGCCCACCAGCGGGGAGCCGAGGTTACCTTGGTCAGTGGGCCGACCGCACTGGCCGCACCGCTCGGGGTACGGCTGTGTTCGGTGCGCACCGCACTCGAAATGCAACAGGCCGTCCTCACCCACTACCCGCGGGCCACCATAGTCGTCTCAGCCGCGGCCATTGCCGACTATCGGCCGGCCCAAATTGCTACGCAAAAGATCAAAAAAAAGGACGGTGACTTTTCGATCGCGCTTGACCGTAATCCGGATATTCTGGCCGGACTCGGCCGGGACAAAGGCAACCGGTTCCTGGTCGGCTTTGCCACGGAAACGGAAGACGTCCTCCAAAACGCCGAGCGCAAGCTACGCGCGAAAAACCTCGATATGATCGTGGCCAACGATGTGACGCAAGAAGGAGCTGGCTTTGCCGGCGATACCAACATCGTGACCCTGTTGGACCGAACCGGCCAGCAAGAACCGCTCCCCCTGATGTCCAAAGACGCTGTCGCCCATGCGGTCTATGATCGACTCTTCGCTCTGAAAAAATCTCCGTAGTTCCCGCGATCGAGCCTCGCCTATGGGTACGCCGAGCCTTCCCGAGCCCGTGAAATTATTGATGGCTCTGCTTGCCGCCGATACGGCGCTCTTCAACCAGGCAACTGCCCGGCTGGAGTCGGCCTATGGTCGGATTGATTTGGAAAGCGCCGTTTTTGCCTGGGAGACCACAGACTATTATCGAGCGGAGATGGGCGGTCATCTGCTGCGGCGCTTTGTCACGTTTGAGCAACTCATCACGCCTGAAGACCTGATTCGCCTGAAGCTCGAAGCCAACGAGCTGGAATACGCCTTTGCCACTCCACCGGGTCCGGCTTCGCCACGGCGCGTGAATCTCGACCCCGGCTATATTGATGCGATGAAGCTGGTCCTGGCCTCAACCAAAGACCAGGCCCATCGACTCTACCTCTCGCGGGGTATCTATGCCGAGGTGACCCTCCTCTATCATCACGCGGCCTACCATCCCTTTGTGTACACCTACGAAGATTATCGCTGGCCGGAGACGCACGACTTCCTGAAACAAGCCCGCAAGAAATATCTGAGACAGCTACGGGAGCGGCAGAGCATGGCATAGGGGCAGGATCCGACAACCGACCCAACCAACGCTCAAAGCCGCCTGCCTAGCATCTCCCTTAACGCGCGGGGCAAGCGTTTCACTTTCCCCGCGTCATCAACACAGGCGTGCTGCGTCGCCCCCTCTGCGATCAACATATCGTCAGCCGGGCGAACAAGCCGATAGCCGAATCGAATACTCGCTCCACCCACCGCCTCAATCGTCGTCGTCATCTTGAGGACGTCATCGAACAGCGCGACGGCCCGGTAGCGACACTGGACTTCCCGAACGGGAAAGTGAAACCCTTCCGCTTCCAGCTCGCGGTACGGCTTACCCAGCGCGCGCAGGAGCGCCACCCGGCCCTCTTCAAACCAGGGCAGATAGGCAGCATGATGCGCCATCCCTGCCTGGTCAGTCTCGGCGTAGCGGACACGCAGGGTGTGGGGGTGGGAGGGAGGGACTGGGGAAGGAGATTGCTCGGTCTTTGCCATGAACCCTAGTCCCCAACCCCTAATCCCTACCTCCCCTTCCAGTCCGGTTTGCGCTTCTCGGCAAAGGCCCGGGGACCTTCGACTACGTCTTCGGAGTTCATCATCTGCTTGAGCGCCGGGTAGGACTGGGCAAAGGCTTCGTCCAAGGTCAGCCCCGCCCCCATCATGGCGCACTGTTTGGTCGCCCGGACCGACAGGGGGGCGCATTCCTGGATTTCGTCCGTCCAGCGTTTCACCGTCGCCTTGAGGTCTGCCAATGGAACGACTTCATTCACGACGCCCCAGCGATGCGCTTCCTGGGCAGTCATATGCTTGCCGGTCAGCATATAGCCCAGCGCGATCTTGAGCGGCATTTGGCGCGGTAAACGGTGGACGCCACCCGCGGCAGCGGCCAAACCGACACGCGGTTCAGGCAACCCGAGCCGCGCATGGTCGGCGGCCACAATGATGTCACACGCCAGCGCCATCTCAAACCCGCCACCCAGGGCAAAACCATTCACTGCAGCAATGGTTGGTTTCCAGATATCGGTACGGTCGGTTAAGCCCCCAAAGCCGCCCTTGGCTCGCTTTTTCGGGAAGCCGTGTTCTGCGGTGTATTTGAGATCGTTCCCGGCCGAAAACGCTTTCTCCCCAGCACCGGTCAGGACAATCACCCAGGTATTGTCGTCGGCGAGCGCGTCATCCCAGATTGCCGACAACTCCTCGGCAGCCGGTGGGTGGACAGCATTCAGCCGCTCCGGGCGGTTCATGGTGATGGTGGCAACATGGCCGTCCTTTTCATAGAGTGCATATTCGTACGTCATAGTTCCTCCCTCATTCACTGTCGATTTTCATCTGACCAGCGGTGTTTGGCGTGGCCAAAAGCGGATTGGATACTACCGTTCCGTCGTGGTAAAAGCAACAAAATGGCGCCTCACCCCTCCCCTCTGTCAGAACAGGTGGCCCTGATTACCGGCGCGGGCCGCGGCATCGGCAGAGCTATCGCCCTCAGGCTTGCTCAGGTGGGAGCGCAGACCGTGCTGGCCGCCCGGACCGAACAGGAACTCCAGGCAACGGTACGGAGTATTCAGGACACTGGCGGCGAGGCGCTCTCGGTTCCGACGGACTTACAGCAGGATGAGCAGGTCACGACGCTCGTGGAGACAACGCTCGCGCGCTACAAACGCATTGACATCCTGGTCAATAATGCCGGTGGTGGGCCGCCGCGCACACCCATCGTGAAATCGCGCCTCACCGACTGGGAATCCGTCTTACGGGTGAATCTGTTCGCGGCCATGTCCCTCACCAAGCAGGTCCTTCCAGCCATGATCGAACGCCGACACGGCACAATCATCATGTTGGGGTCAACGGCCAGTTTGAGCGGGCGGGCCGGCGAGGCCGCCTATGCAGCCAGTAAGTTTGGCCTGCGTGGGTTTACGCAAGCGTTATTTGAGGAGGTGCGACGGTACGGTATCAAGGTCTCCTTGCTCTGTCCGGGCTCGGTTGACACCGCGCTCATTCCGTATAATAAGCGGCTGAATCGCGAGAAGCTCCTCAGTCCGGATGACGTCGCAGAGGCCGCCTACCATATTATCACTGCCTCGCCGCGCGCCTGTCCGGCTGAAGTGATCCTCCAGCCCCAATTTGAGCCGTTTACGTAAACCCGTATCATTTTCCTATGGACCTCAGCGGCAAAGTCGCCCTCGTCACCGGTGGAGCAAAGCGTGTAGGGAAAGCCATCGTCCTTGCGCTTGCCCAGCGGGGCTGCAAGCTTGTGGTCCACTACTACACCTCTCAGACCGAAGCGGAAGCAACCGTTCGAGAACTCCGAAGCGCCGGTCATGAGGCACTCGCCCTTCAGGCGGACATCAGCCGCGAAACAGATGTTGACAGGATGATCGAACAAGCGCTTGGGCATTTCGAGCGCATCGACGTGTTAGTCAACAACGCTGCCCTCTTTTACCGTACCCCGATTGATACGGTCACGTTTGATGACTGGGAACGGATTATGGACGTGAACCTGGACGGCACCTTCTATTGCGCGCATAAAATCGGTCTTCGCATGAAGGAGTGGGGCTGGGGGCATATTATCAACATGGCCGATGTGGCAGGGCAACGCCCGTGGGCCGACTATGTGCCCTACTCTGTCTCAAAAGCCTGCGTGCTGGCCTTCAGCCAGGGGCTGGCAATGGAACTCGCGCCCGAAGTCATGGTCAACGCTGTCATCCCAGGTCCGGTTCTGTTCCAGGACGATACGCCGCAGGAAGTCCAGCGTCGCGAAATCGAAAAGACCCTGGTCAAACGCGCCGGAACCCCCGAGGAAGTCGCCCAGCTCGTGGTCTTTGTGGCGGAGTCCGATTTCAGTACGGGCGCGGTGTTTTCGGTCGATGGGGGACGGGGTCTGCTGTGAAGCCCGTCCGCGCTTGTTTTTTTGTTCTCATACAGAATAGGGGGAACCGCACGACAACATATCATCAGAAACGCAGAAGTTCGGAACGAAGTGTCGAACATGGAACATCTCACTGATCAACATGTGACTTTTGGGAAGGCGCGGAGAGCTTTTCTCCTCCGTCTCTGTCTTGGGTTCATGGTCTTGGTTCCTTCCCTGGCCCATGCCGCTACGTTAGGGATTCCCGGCAACGGGACTAAACTATCAGGTATCGGAGTCATCTCCGGCTGGAAGTGTGAGGCCGAGGGAGACCTGACCATCGTCTTCAACGACGACGGGAAACACATTCCTCTGCTGTACGGCACTGAGCGCACCGATGCCCGCGCCGACGATCAATGTCTTGATAATGATCATGACAATGTCGGCTTTGTGGCCATCTGGAACTGGGGCAACCTGGGTGATGGGGAGCATACCGCCGTGGCCTACGATGATGGTGTGAAGTTTGCCGAGAGTACGTTCACGGTGACAACCCCCGGCACGGATTTTTTGAGAGGGGCAAGCAAGCAGATCACCGTCGATGATTTTCCCAATCCCGGTGATACCACGGTGCTGGAGTGGAATCAGGGCACCCAGCATTTTGAGATCGTCAAGGCAGATCTCATTGAGGACCCCCCGGCCTCCTATGACCGGGCCTACTGGCGGGAGGTCAGACGAGACATTGCTGCCCGCACCTACACAAGTGAGGACTTCCTGTATGCGTCTCTCCCGGCCCTCGACGCTTGTATCGCGGGCACCCTGACCCAGGAGGCGAAGGACCCGGGCGCTGGAAGGCATGAATCAGATTCGCGCTTTGCATGGCCTCGCCGATGTCAGGTATAGCTTCCTGTACGATACGAGTGTCCAAGAATCTGCCCTGATTCAGGCTGCGAATGGCTATTTGACTCATCATCCTGAGCCGAACCTGGAATGCTACACTGAAGCAGGGGACGAAGCGAGCGGTACCAGTAACCTCTCGGGCTTTACAATAAATGGACGTGGCCGAGACCAGGACCCGGTTCAGGAGATGATCGGCTGGGCCAACGACGCCCGTAACCTCAGCCTCGTAGCCGCGGCCGGTCACCGTCGCTGGATACTCAACCCTTTCGCGACCTATATGAGTTACGGTCAAGTATATGGTTACGCCGCGCAGAAGGCATTTGGCTTCGGTCGTGAGCCTAGTATCCTCCCTGCCATTGAGGTCGATTATGTTGCCTTCCCGTATGAAACGTACCCCTTCACCCTCATGTCCGATGATCCACCCTGGAGTTTCAGCGTGGTCGAAGACAAAATCAACTTTTGGAACAATCGGCATCCATACTTCGATAGCGCAACCGTCAGCGTGACCCGCGTATCTGACGGAACCAGTCTGACAGTCGGCAATCTCTATACCGATACCAGAGCATTTGGGGTGCCCAATTTTCTGAGTTGGAATGTTGCAGGTTGGGAGTTTGACACCCTATACCAAGTCGAGATCAACAACGTCGCCATGCAGAGTGGGGGAACACGGAGCTTTTCTTATCAGGTGTACATTGATCGGGCCGGACTGAGGTGACGAAGCATCCGGCCCCAACGCGATTCGCGTCCATGACATCGGGACGGGCAACGGGCCGAGCAAACTCTTGGGGCTGGCGTTTGATACCCCGTCGTCACGCGGCGTCTGGCATACGGCTCCCTATCTGCACGATGGGCGGGCATCTACCCTCCAAGAGGCCCTAATCGTCCACAACCCCACTGACCACCACGGCCAGACTTCGCACTTATCGGAGCAGGAGCTTCAAGACTTGGTGGCTTTTCTGCTATCTCTCGAAGGAGATAAGAGTCTGGTGCAAAACTTGGGGCGCGTGGAGTAAGAAAAGAGAGTTCCATGCTATTGACCATCGAAGGTGTCTATTCGGATGGGAAAGTCGAACTTACAGAAACGCCAACTGGGGTAGAACAGGCAAAAGTGCTCGTGACCTTTCTGCCACAGGTAAAGCCGTCTGAGTCAACTCGCTATCTCAGCTATGGTCAGTTCGCTGGTGAGAATATGTCCACGGAGGAGGATTTTTTGACCGCTGAGTGGCACGGAAAGACCGAAGGTCAAAATGACGACTAGAGATGCTGATCCACGAGTACGTGTCCTTCCGCTAGACCTGACTGTGTTGAACAAGTCATCATCCTTAACCTCAGTCACAGAACAGCCCGCTACACTCCCTCCACGATGAGCGCCGAGCCTATCCTCCCCAGCCTCACTCCCCCAGCCTGGGAGGATATATTCGGCAACGCCAATCCGGTTGAAGTCGAAATCGGTCCTGGGAAAGGCGCCTTTCTCCTGGCGGCGGCTCAAAGCACGCCGGAGCATAATTTCTTTGGGGTCGAGTTCTCCAGACGGCGGGTGTACCGGATCAAAGAGCTGATTGAGCGCGAACAGCCGGGTAACGTGCTCGCCCTTGCCGCCGATATCGGTTGCGTGCTCAACACCCTGATTCGGCCCGAATCCGTAACCGTCTTTCATCTCTACTTCCCGGACCCGTGGTGGAAGCGGCGGCATCACCGCCGGCGTCTGTTTCGGGGTGACTTCTGTGTTGCGCTCACCCGCGCGCTCGTTCCCGGCGGAAAGATATTGATCGCCACCGATGTCCAGACGTATTTTGTCGAAATGGTCAAGCAGTTGGAAGCAGTCCCTGAGCTGGCGCAATTCCCTTGGCAGCGGGACCAGCGGAATCGGAACGGCAAGTTGATCCTGACCGACTTTGAACGTCAGTTTATGGACGCGGGCAAGCCCATCTACTACGCCGGCTTCCGCAAGAAAGCATAGGGCTATTTCCCCCTCACCCCAGCCCTCTCCCCCAAGGGGGCGAGGGGGAAGATGTCCTCCGTATGAAGTGGGTTTATTAGGCTGCCAGCTTTTTCACGTGGGCGACGATATGTTGGGCGCTGATGCCAAAGGCATCCAGCAACTCTGCCGACGCGCCGGAGCGAGGAACACCGTTTACGGCGAGTTTGTGCACCTTGACCCCATGAGCCGCAACCGCGTTCAGCACGGCGTCGCCCAAACCGCCGTCGTAATAATGGTCTTCAACCACGAGCAGGGTATTATTCGTTTGCCGGGCCGCCGCCAGTAGGCCCTGGGCATCAATCGGTTTGACCGAATAGGCGTCAATCAGACGGATAGCCACCCCTTCGCTTTTCAGCATCTCGCTGGCCGCAAGCGCTTCGTGCAGCGTCACCCCGGCGGCAACGACCGTCAGCACATCGTTAGCGCTGGACCGCAGCAGTTTGCTGCCACCAATGGGAAACTCCTCGGTGTTGGGATAGAGCACCGGCGTTGCCGGACGGGTCGTGCGCAGATAGGTCGTGCCGGGCAGGTCGGGCATGGCGCTGACCAGACGTTCGGTTGCCACCGCATCGCTGGGATAGAGTACGACCGAGTTGGGAATGGCCCGCATCATCGCCAGGTCTTCCAACCCCATCTGAGACGGGCCGTCTTCCCCAATCGAGACCCCACAGTGCGAGCCAACGTATTTGATACACACGCCGGAGATGGCCGCCATACGGATATGGTCAAACGCGCGCGTGAGAAAGGCCGCAAACGTCGAGGCAAACGGAATCTTGCCGCACGCCGCCAGCCCGACCGCGGCTCCGACCATGTTTTGCTCAGCAATATAACTCTCGAAATATCGCTCCGGGTGGGCCTTGAGGAAGGTTTCGGCAAAGGTCGAATTCTTGGTATCACCGTCGAGGGCGACCACCCGGGTGTCCACCGCTCCGAGCTTGGCCAGGGCGGTTCCGTAGGCCACGCGGGTCGCGACCTTCTCCCCTAACTCATAGGCCGGGGCGGGGACGCTTCCGCTGGCACCAGCCGGGGAAAACCCGTTGGTTTGCGGCCGGGTCACATCAGGTACCTCTGCGCTTCGGTCGAGCGTCAACTCACCCAAGGCTTTGTCCAGATCCTCCCCCTTGAGCGGCTTTCCGTGCCAGCCGGGTTTATCCTCAAGAAAAGAGACGCCTTTGCCCTTGAAGGTCTTGGCCACCAGCATGGTTGGCCGGTCTTTGGTGGCGTGGGCCTGGTCGAGCGCGGCTATGACCTCTTCGATATTGTGGCCGTCAACCACGAGCGCGTTCCAACCAAAGGCGGCAAAACGACGCTGATAGGTCCCCACGTCAAAATTGTACATGGTCCGTTCGCTCTGCCCCATGCCGTTGACATCAACAATGCCGATGAGGTTATCGAGCTGATAGTACGACGCCATGGCCGCCGCTTCCCAAACACCGCCTTCTGCGACCTCCCCGTCACCCAGCAGGACGTAGACACGGTAGTCGAGCGTATCCAGGCGTTTACCGTTCAGCGCCATGCCGACCCCAACGGAGAGTCCCTGCCCGAGTGAGCCGGTTGCAGCCCCCACCCAGGGGATGCGCGGCGTGGGGTGGCCTTCCAGATCGCTGGAGAACTTGCGGAGCGAGGGCAGCTGCTCCAGCGGCAGGGCTCCGGCTTCCGCCAGGGCCGCATAGAGGACGGGAGCGGCGTGCCCCTTCGACAGCACAAATCGGTCATTGCTCGGATGGGTCGGATTGGCGGGGTCGAAACGCATGTCGGCAAAGAACACGGCCGCCATGATATCCGCAGCGGACAGGCATGACGTCGGATGGCCGGAGCCTGCTGCGGCTGTAGTACGTAGTGAATGGATACGCAATGTGTCCGCGGTCGCCTGTAAAGCGTTGAGATCAGCCCTCACGATTCGTCCCTCCCCCTAAAGGTAAAAAAGGGACACGGTCTACCGTGCCCCTTTCCACTATCATCCCCTGGCATGCGCCCTTCTTATCCGTGGCTATCCACACACCCCACCGGCAAGCGGTGGAAAAATGCTCAGTTCCAGTCCGTTTTCAAGGACCGTCCCCACTTCGACATAGGTATCACCCACAACAAGCATACCCGCCTGCTCGCGTGGAATGTTCAGCATATCAACCGCGTCCTGGACCGTTGCCCCAGCGGGCAGGGAGAGTGAGACTCCGTCGCGACTCCCCTGCGGGGTGTATTTTTTCAGCGCCGCAAAAAGCTTGACACTTATGGTGACGGAATCGGCCATATCCATCGTGGTGCTGAGACAGATTCCCTCGAGCTAGGCGGCATTGACCGGTCGCAGACCACAGAACTCTTCGTAATCGATCAGCTCCGTGATTTTCGGGTTTTCGCTGCACACCAGGCAGTTCGGATCTTTGCGCAGTTTCAGCACCCGGATTTCCGAGCTGAGCGTATCAAAATGCATCATCCGTCCGACAAGCGGATTTCCGGCGCCGAGAATGATCTTGATCACTTCGAGCGCCTGCACACAGCCGACGAGTCCGGGCAGCACACCGAGTACGCCGGCTTCGGCACAGCTCGGAGCCATTCCCGGAGGTGGTGGCTCAGGAAACAGGCAGCGATAGCAGGGGCCTTCGGTCGGATCGACAACCGTGACCTGGCCTTCAAACTGGAAGATCGACCCATCGACGAGCGTCTTCTTGGCCATGATGCAGGCATCGTTAATGAGATAACGGGTCGGGAAGTTATCACAGCCATTCACCACGATATCGAAGCCATCGATAATGCGCATGACGTTTTCGGAAGAGAGGCGTTCTTTGAACTGGACGATGTCCACATCGGGGTTGAGCGCGTTCAGGGTCAGTTGCGCCGATTCCACCTTGGGCATACCGACCCGGTCATTGGTGTGCAGGATCTGGCGTTGGAGATTGCTCAGATCAACGGTGTCATGGTCGGCAATCCCGATCGTGCCGACCCCGGCCGCGGCCAGATATAAGGCCACCGGCGACCCGAGGCCGCCCGCCCCAACGCATAACACTTTGGCATCGAGCAGCTTGGCCTGGCCGGCTTCCCCGACTTCCGGCAGGGTAAAATGACGCGCATAGCGCGTGATCTGCTCTGGGGTGAACTGGCGGTCCGCCACCCATTTATAGCCGGCATTTTTCCAGGCCGTATAACCGCCGGACATGGAAGTCACATGTTCATAGCCCATTTCTTTGAGCGTCCGAGCGGCGATGAGCGAGCGGACGCCACCGGCGCAATACGCCACGATGGGTGCACTCTTATCCGGCACGGCCTCTTCGATGCGCATTTCGAGAAAGCCGCGCGGCAGCGGGACCGAGCCTTCGAGATGGCCTTCACGGTACTCCTCGCGTTCCCGCACATCGAGCAAGGTTGGCCGCGCGCCGTTTTCCATTTGGGCCTGCACCTCGTCAATCGTGACTTCCGGTACGGAGTCTCGGGCCTCGGTCATGAGTTCCTGATAGGTCTTTGCCATATTCTGCCTCCGCGAGAGAGCCTCAGGCTCCAGGAGCGCCGATATCCCGGGCCACTCTCTGCTCTGCTTCCTGATAGCTTTCCAGCATTTCAGTCATGATGGAATCCCGTCCCCCCGTCGCCAGGGTGCGGGAACGATGCATAAGAACTTCTTTGGATTCGATAAAATCCTGGCGGTCATAACCCCAAATACGCGGATGCACATAGGTATCCATCCGGATAGCATCACACGGACAGGCTTCGACGCACATCCCGCAGTAAATGCAGCGCAGGGTATCGATTTCATAGCGTAACGGGAATTTTTCTACGTCAGGGTCGGGATGCTCCCCGGCCTCGATATGAATGCAGTTGGCCGGGCAGGCCGTTGCACACAGAAAGCACGAGGTGCAGCGGACCGAGCCGTCTTCTTTGAGCGTCAAACGATGACTCCCCCGGTAGACGTCCGGGTAACGCTTGCGCTCTTCCGGATATTGGACCGTATACGCGGCACGCGTTTCCTTGGCAAAGCCGAGCGCGTGCAGGATATGCAGGGTCAGATTCCGCCAGAAGTGGGTCATGGTGACAACAAGACCCCGCACGATTTCCGGGATATACAGCCGCTCCCACCAAGTCATCTCTTCTTTACGTTGCATGGGGTCCTAGCTACCTCCATATAATAGTAGACTCGCCACTATCTACACACATACCGCTACCGCAGTACCGCACTTCACTATTATGAGGGGACCGGTGTTTGTCAAGGCAGTTCTTTAGTGGAGACGATCTTTTCCCCCGCCCCCGCCTTCGGGTAAGCGACTTTCTGACAACTTGAAGTCAAGAATATCCCGTAAGCAGGTCGCCCGTTCGTCGAGCGTTGCGGCGTCGAGCAGGCTTTGTTTCTCGATAGGCAGGAGATCGAGCTGGAAGGCAAAGAAATTAATGAAGAATGCGTCGTTGATATTGGGGTCTGCCAGGAATTTCTGGACAACCTCATCCTTCTGCAAATAGGACGCTAACAGACTGCCGATGGCCTCACGTTGCGTTGGCTCAAGCGTCTGGTTTCTCTCGGGGAGCCATTCTACCCGCGCCTGGCGATAGCTCTTATCGTGAAATTCTTCCTGAATGCGATATTCCCGCAGCCCTTGCAGGAGGATATTAAACCGTCCGTCCGGGAGCGGCACGGTCTTCACCACCTTCCCTACACAGCCTATCGGGAACACTTGGGGATTGCCTTCATACTGTTCTTGCCAGTCACCCCGGAGCAGGGCCATGCCGATGAGCGAGGGCTCGGCCTCAATGGCATCGCGCACCATGGCACGGTAGCGCGGCTCAAAGATATGCAACGGAAGCTGGACACGCGGGAAAAGGACGACATTCGGCAACGGAAAAACTGGAATAATGTCGGGTAGTTCAGACACAGCAGCCTCGCTTTTCTCACTGGAGGTACGAAATATCCAAGCTGTCGAGATTTCCCTACTCCGGGATCGTACCGGAGGCTACGCCATGTTGAGTTCCTTCAACAACTGGTCCACACTCGGCCGTTGCCGGAGGCGTTTAATCCACGCCGAAACATGTCTGAGCCGCGACGGGAGTTCAACCCCAAGCTGCGATAGAATCAACAGCCGTGGGGTAAACGCGAGGTCGGCCAATGAGAATTCGTCAACCAGATATTCTTTGCCGTTCAGATGCCGGTCAAGAAATTCGAGCACGCGAATGAGGTCGCCCTGGTAGCGCTGGACGCGCTCGTGGTCGATTTGCTCTTCGGGTTTCCGCAGCTCGGCAGACAGCATCCCACACTGCGCCGTAAAGGACGTGTCAGCAAAGTCTTCAAACATCCGCACTCGGGCCCGGTCCCCAGAAGGCTCGGGTCGCAATGGCGGGTGCGGATATTCATCATCAAGATATTCGTTAATAAACGTCGAGTCGTAAATGACTTCTTCGTCATCAATCAGGACCGGCACCTTGCCGTACGGATTCAGCCGGAGAAATTCAGGGCTGCGCTGTTCGCTCTTGGTCAGATCAACAAAGACTTTATCGTACGATAACTCTTTTTCAGTCAGCACGAGGCGTACTTTCTGGCAGTAGGGGCTGAGGGGGAAGTCGTACAATTTCATAGTGCTACTCTCCTATCTCATGCCACGGTAGTGTAGTGAAAAATATAGGAGCCCGCAAACAAAAAATGCCGCTCCTGCCGTCTCTACCGCAGGCCGGTCTCAACTTCTGCTCAGTAACAGTATAGCATGCCCTTCATGAGCCACATCCCTCCCTCCCTTTCTGCACAATTGGCCGGCATTCCGGTCGGCGACACACTGCCGGTCCGGATTATGGCCGTTCTGAACGTCAGCCCTGAGTCTTTTTACCCGGACTCAATCCATACCAATCGTGAGCAGATAGCGGAAACGGCGCATGCACTGGCAGGTGAGGGAGCTGATATCATTGATATTGGGGCTATGTCCACCGCCCCGTACCTAAAAACTGATATTTCAGAAGCAGAAGAAACCGAACGTTTATCCCAGGCCGTTGAAGCCACCGCGGCGGCTGTTTCGATTCCAATTTCGGCTGATACCAAGCGGTCCCAGCCGGCCCAGGCCGCCCTGCGGGCGGGCGCCCGGATTGTCAACGATGTCAGTGGTTTGCGGAATGATCCGGCTATGGCCCCGCTGATTGTCCGTTCCGGAGCCGGCGCGATTCTGATGGCGAGTGAGCAGCGTCCCCACAGTGGCCCCCCTTTGGAGCGTATCAAGAATGCCCTGCGGGACAGTCTGGCGCGCGCGGAGCAAGCCGGCATTCCAGCGCAACAGACCGTGCTCGACCCTGGTATTGGATTTTTTCGTGAGCCTGGGATTGCCTGGGATGAGTGGGATTGCCTGGTGCTGCGGGCGCTCACAGACCTGCGGTCGTTAGGATTTCCCCTTCTCGTCGGAGCCTCGCGCAAGTCCTTTATTGGGAAAATTCTGGACCAACCCAAGGTCCAGGATCGTCTCATTGGCTCGCTGACCTGTGCTGCCATCGCGGTGGCTAACGGAGCCCACATCATCCGCGCCCATGATGTCAAAGAGACGATGGAAGCGGTCCGCATGGCCGAGCGACTGCGCAGGCCGTTAGGGGGGTAGCGACCAACCCACAGCAATCTGCTGAAGGGCCGGTACCGTTTCAGCCAGAAACGTGGGCGGGCAGCTCTCAAAACCCGCGTGTCCAAATCCCCACGTCACCCCACAGGTGGCAATGCCGGCGGCCTGGCCCGTGCGCATATCAATCTCAGAGTCACCGATCAGCAGCGTCTCAGTGAGAGCACGGCCAACCGCTTGCTGTAGCACGAAAATCCCTCCCGGATCGGGTTTTCTCTTCGGCAGGGTATCCCCGCCAATGACCGCACTAAAATAATCCATCAAACCCAGGCCCGACAGAATTGCCCGGCTTGGCTGTTCCGGCTTATTCGTCAAAACAGACAGGCTCATCCCCTGGGCGCGTGCGGCCGCGAGCAGCGCTTCCACACCTGGATAGGCTCTGGTCTGATCGAGCAGATGGGTGTCGTAATAGTCCATAAAGAGCGCGAAGCCGTCCGCGACCAGATTTTCCCGCTCTTGGCCCAGCGCCCGTTCGATCAGCACACGCGCGCCGAGCCCGATAAAGCTTTCCACTTGGGCGACGGACAAGAGCGGAAGGTTCAGCTCCCGCAACATATGATTGGCTGCTGCCGCCAGGTCGGCCTTGGTATCAACCAGGGTCCCGTCGAGATCGAAAATGAGATGAGCGAAGCGGGGCATGAAAAGCAAAAGGGCATGGAGAGTTCCATGCCCTTAGATATTTCCTCAGTTGGGGAAGAAAGACTCAGACTGAGAACGACGAGCCGCAGCCGCAGGTCCGAGACGCATTCGGGTTGACGAACTTGAAGCCCGCCCCATGCAGCCCATTGACGTAATCAAGCATAGTGCCATGCACATACTGGTGGCTAATGGGGTCAACGAACAGTTTGACACCACCCTGTTCGACCACAATGTCATCCTCCCGCGCAGTAGCATCCAGACCGAGGCTATACTGGAAGCCGGAACAGCCCCCGCCGACCACCGAGACCCGCAACCCGCCCTCCGGCATGCCTTCCTTGAGCATGGTCTCTTTCACTTTTTCGACTGCCAGGTCAGACAGCGACAGGGCCGGCCCATCAGATGGGGGAACCACCTCCTGCGGCGTATCGTTGGATTGGAGTTGTGTCTCTTGATCCAGATTGTCCATACCGGCCTCCTTAAAGGAGATAGATAAGGTCTATCTTGCCCCGCGTCAATCCCTGTGCCCGTTTTGACCCGGATGCGTGTATGCTACCACAAAGCCGTGTCACTCGAAAACGCAATTCGGACCTACGCAGCCAAACTCGGCTTTACCCTGTGCGGTTTCACGCGTCTGTCCGTGCTGCCACGCGCGTCGTTCTTCAGCGGCTGGCTGGCTCAGGGCTTTGCCGGCGAGATGCAGTATTTAGCCAGGCAACCCCAACGACGCATTGATCCCCATATTCCGTTTCCGGAGGCCCGCAGTGTCATCTGCCTGGGCTTCCCCTACTCTCCGCCCGTGCTGCCCGAGGTGCATTGGCAACACGAGCTGCGGGGTCGCATGGCCGCCTATTCGGCTGGAGCGGATTATCACGATGTCATCACAAAAAAGCTGAAACAGTTTGTTGCCTTTCTGAAAGACCAACGACCGGGGATTTGGGCCCGGCCGTATGTGGACACCGGCCCCTTGCTGGAGCGCGACTGGGCGTATCGCAGCGGCCTGGGCTGGTTCGGCAAAAACACCATGCTGCTGCATAAAGCCATGGGCTCGTGGTTTTTTCTGGCCGAGATTCTCGTCAGCCTCGACCTTGAGGGCGAAGGCATGCCGAGCGCCCATTGCGGCAGTTGTACGCGCTGCCTCGATGATTGTCCGACCGACGCCCTGGCGACGGGCTATGTCCTCAAGTCGCCCTTGTGTATTTCTTATTTAACGATCGAGCATCGCGGTCCGATTCCGCACGCGCTACGCCCCAAGCTCGGCAACTGGATTTTCGGCTGCGACATCTGCCAGGAAGTCTGCCCCTGGAATACCAAGTTCGGCCAGCCCCGCCACGACTTGGTGGACGAGTTGTTTCCGTCCCTGCCTGAGCTATTACAACTGGACGAGGACGGCTTTCGTGCCCGTTTTCGGCGCTCAGCGGTGTGGCGCACCAAGCGCCGCGGTTTGCTGCGCAACGTCGCCGTGGCCCTGGGCAATAGCGGCAACCCCGCCGCGGTTGACCCGCTGCAAGCAGCCCTCCACGACCCCGAACCCCTGATCCGAGGTCATGTGGCCTGGGCGCTGGGCCGCCTGGCTCAAACGGATAGTCTCAAGACCGTCCTGGACCGCGAACGAGACACCTACGTCCGACAGGAACTGCTCACAGCCCTCGGTGAGCGGCCGGCGCCTGAGCCATGAGGTTCAGAGACCGGCTATAAGGAGAAGTGCCTACAGGAAGTCGAGAATAGTCCAACTTCCATCGGCATTCTTGGCGGCAAAAGCGCCGATTTCGATAACATCGTCGATCTTGTCAAGAATCTTTTGGAAATCCTTACGGGTATCAAAGCACGCATCGATGTCCTCATCACCCACGAAAGGCACATCCACCTCGGCCTCGATACACCCTCGTCCGCTGTCTTCAACAGAAAAAGTAAAGTCAATATCGCCAACGGGAAGGTCTATGGAGCCACGGCACGTCTCTCCCGGCTTCACCGTTAAGTCAATAACGCACTCCCCAAGATCAACAAATGGGAAGCGATCAATGGTCCAACTCCCATCCTCATTCCTGATGACAGAAACCCCGATCTTACCCAGAACATCCGGCAGGCGGACCGAATAGCAATAATTGAATGCAGGAATGCCGCTGATACTTATGCACCCCCGGCCCTCAGCCTCAACAGAAAAACTAAAGCCGGTGCTGATCTCACCCAGGCGGGAGGTCTCAAGTTCAAGCGGGATGGAGCCACGGCACGTCTCTCCCGGATTCATCGTGAGCGTCTCTCTACATGCCGGGTCCCGCGAGTCCGCTTCCAGATGCTGAGTCGCCTCATTCCACTGAAAGGTCGTGGTCTCACCAGGTGTGGGGAAATCCGTGACACTGACCTGGGTGTTCGCTCCTGTCAGAAACTCCGTCCCAAGGGTTGTCACCGTGAACGTGCTCCGGGCAAACTCCGTGCCATCATCGTAGACGACGGCCGTGTGTTCTCCATCACCGAGGTTGCCCCAATTCGTGTAGCTGAAGAATCCGTTATTCCCATCATTGTCACAGACCCCGCTGGTATCTGCACGGGGCAACCCATACGTCGCGGGAATAGGCTCTCCATCGTTGAGGCTGATGGTGATGTCCCCGGCCTCACACTTCCAGCCCGAGATCATCCCGACGCCCGACACGGTGGTCCCGTTGCCGGGAATCTCCAGGACACTGGAGGGTTGGGCATGCGCCAGAGACGGACCCAAGACCGTGAGCCCAAAGCAAAAGCGGAGCAAGAAAGACGCCAGCATATTCTCATAGATCGGAAGGGAAGCTGTTAATCGTCCAACTGCCATCGGGATTCTTGGTGACATCAACGTCGTCGGAAACTCCAAAAGGGCCGAGGATATCCTCAAGTTCCTGACCAGTATTAAAGCAAGGAATTTCTGGTATAGTCACCGGAAAATCGGGAGGAACGTCAACCTCAACACACCCCTGTCCATCGGCATTCACAGCAAAACTAAAGTCGACCCCATACCCAAAGACAACGAGAGAGCCACTACACATTTCTCCCCGATCTACAGTCAGATCGGCCATACACTCAAAGAGCCCACTCCCCATAAAGTCCACGATCTCGAAATGCTGGGTGCTCTGATTCCACTCCAGCACCATGGTATCGCCGGGATTGGGAAAATCATCGACGGTGATCTGCTTGCTCGCTCCTTCCAGGAAGTCCGCCCCAGGGGTTGCCACCGTGAACGTATTCTCGTCAAACGGCACACCATTATCGTAGGCAATTGCAGTATAGGTCCCGTCGCCGAGTTCTCCCCAGTTCCAGATGGCCACAAAGCCGACATTATCATGATCATTATCAAGACAGGCGCCGTTGGCGCGGACATCGGGCCGCTCGCTACCGTAGAGCATCGGCACCGGATTCGAGGTGCGGCCCTCGTTAATGACCATCCGCTCGCCCGCGTCGTTCAAGAATTCCACCGTGATCTCTCCGTCGGCCTGACACTTCCAGCCCGAGATCACCCCAATACCCGACAGGGTGGTCCCGTGGCCGGGAATATCGAGGGAACTGGTGGGTTGGGCGTGTGCCAGAGACGGAACCAAGACAACGAGCCCGAGGCAGAAACGAAGCAAAAAAGACATCAGCATCTCCTCATAGAAACGTGAGAATAGTACAGCCACATTGTATCTCTTCGTCGGAAGGGACACAAATTTGGGCAATAATATACTGGACTAACTCGGTCAATCTCTGCTAACTCTCCTGCCATCGACATCAGACAGCGGGTCAGCCCGATTCGGGCCGCCTGCTCAATAGAATAGCCATACACAGAACCGGGAGTCGCGACCGAGTTCCGGTGAATAGGCAGGGCCTCACTACACTCGCTGTCGTGATGTCGATACAGCCCGGCATCTCTGCCGAGGCCTCTCGGGACGGAGGTGTGTCATGGTTGACCAGGAACACGAGGCGCTGCAACGCACCCGACAGGTGTGGGAGCATGAAGGGGGCCAGAAGACGCAGGTGCGGGTCTCCTGGACGGCGATTCCGTATTTTGAAGAACAGGTGGCCCGCCAATTCACCCCCACGTATGCGAACCCGGGCCCGCATGCCTTAGCCATTGCGTCGGCCCGGTATGCCTGGGCATTGCTCCGGGACCGGCTCCCGACCACCGCGCACCAAGCCCTCACCGGGGTGGCCTTGCTGTGTGGGGATATGTCGGCGGACGCCATATTTTTTGAACAGGCCACGGGGGTCCGTTTTCAGGCGGTGCATGGCTACGACCTGAGTCCCCGGCTCTTGGACCAGTATCGCCCCTCTGGGCTCGTGTTCCATGCCCACCCTGGGGATGCCAACGATCTGGTCTTGGACCGGGCTGCGTTCCATCTGGTGGTCGGGTGTCATGGGGTCCATCATCTCAAGAATCTCGGGGGCTGTTTTTATCAGGCCGCCAAAGGGCTCGCGCCCGGGGGGCTGCTCTTGTTGCATGAGTGGATCGGGCCGAATTATCTCCAGATTCCCTGGCGGAATCGCTGGGTGGCCCGGCTCCTGCTCTATCTCCTGTTCCCATCTCGTGCCAGCCGCACCCTCCTCCAGGGACCACGGAAAGGCCGCTGGATCATGCCCCGGAAAGAGGAAGTGGAGCCGTCCGAGGCCTGTAATAGCGAAGACTTATGGCCGCAATATGTGCGCTTCTTTCGTCCGCTCCGGTCGGTGTTCTATGGGGGGTTGGTCTACCCGATGTTTGAAGGCCTGGGCCATCACTATGATGCGACGAAATGGACCCACCGCATCCGGGCACGGGTGGTGTATGCCCTGGAACGGTGGCTGACGAAATGGCGGCTCATTGCCCCGCTGTTTGTCTCCACGATTGGAGAACCCCGAGACTGACTCGCCCTTTCCGTTTGGCCTGTGTCCAGTGGCCGTTTCATCGCTTCAGTCAAGTGTATTATTACCCAAATTTGGACGCCCCCTGGGCTTTACGCGGTCAGAAACGCGACACCGGTCCAGCAGATGGCCGCCAGAGCGGCGGCAACCGAGGCTTGCGGGATCTGTGTCTTGACGTGGTCCATCAGGTCGCAGCCGGTACACATGGCGCTCAGGACGGTCGTATCCGAGATCGGCGAGCACTGGTCGCCATAGACGCTGCCGTCCATCACCGCGGCAAAGCACAGCGTCATGAACAGCTCGGGGTGGGCAAGACCGTGTGCCCCGGCAATCGCCCAGGCGAGTGGCATGGCCAGCGGAAACGCTACCGCATAGGTGCCCCAACTCGTCCCGGTGGAAAAGGCAATAATCATGGTCAGGAGCTGAAGCAGGACCGGCAGGAGAAAATAGGGAATACTCTCGCCGAGCTGGTCAACCAGAAAGACCGCGCCCCCGGTCTGGGTATTGACACCGCCGATCGTGATGGCCAACAGCAGGATCACAGAGCCGAGCACGACACCCCGGATGCCATCGTGAAACCCGGCCATGAGTTCCTTGAGCGCCATACCCTTGGCCAGCGCCATACCCACTGCCAGCAGGAGGGCCGCCCCAAACGCCCAGTGCACATTGGGCGAGTCCGTGACAACAAAGGTGCCGACCGCAATGCCGATCAGCGCGCCCAGCGGCAGGAAGAACTCCAGCACGTGCGGCGTGTAGCCCGCGGGCACGTTGCTGGCTTGCAATTCCTTGGCACTCAGCGGCTCGGCCCCGTCCGCGTCGAGCCGGCCGGTGGTGCGGGAGCGGTCTATGGCCGCAGCCAGTCGCTTGCCCAGGAAAAGGGGCTTTTCAACGCCGAGCAAAAACGTCCCGAGAACCGCGAAAATGGCATAGAAACAAAACGGGACGCTCTGAAAGAAAAAGCTGATACGGTCCGCTTCGGTCGCCAGAAAACCGACCCCGGAGACAAAGATGAACGCCTGCACATAGCCCGGCCAGGCGTTGAACGCGAGCTGTGAGGCAATGGGCGAGGCGGTCGAATCGACAATATAGGCCAGTTCTTCGTGGCTGATATTTTCCTTGTCGGCAATCGGCTTGACCGTGGTGCCGACCAGTACCGTGCTCATAGTTCCGCCCTGAAAAAAGATGACGCCCAGCATCCAGGCCACCAGCTTGGCGGTCTTTGGGCCACGCACGAAACGCACGGTCATGAACTCGGCGAAAGCCTGCGCCGCTCCAGTCCGCGACCAGATTCCCATAAGCCCCCCGAGCAGCCACAAATACAGCAGCAGAATGCCGGCCGCATTGGTCGTGGCCAGAGCAGGAATCAGCACCTGGCCCGTCAGGTCGTACTGACCCAGAATCAGCGCGCCGGAGACAATGCCACCCAGTAGCGCGGGGACGGGTTCTCTCGTCACCCAACACAGCAGCACGGCGACAACCGCGGGCAGCAATGACCAATAGCCCCAGTGATACTGGGCGGTGAGCCGGTAATGGACCTGCGTGTCTTGTCCGTCGCGCGTGACGGTTGCCACAGCAAACTCCTCCGTTACCGCTGGCGCGACGTTCGAGCCGTCGACCCGTTCCGGGTTGAGTTCTGCATCCTCAATGGGAACCGGCTCGAAATACACGGGATCGCTCCGGGCGATATAGTACAAACGCCCGTCGCTGTCCGTGTGAACATTCAACACAGCCTGACTCACCGTCCAGGTTGGTGGCACAACTGCGCCGACAACCCAGGAGAGAATCAGGGCACCGGAAAAAATGAAAAAATTAAGCAGAGGCATTGATTCAAAGTATTGTGCCACATACACTTTTTCTCTAGCACTGTCACGCAGATGAGAGGGGCTCTATGATAATCAAGTATCGACTTTCACCATCTCGTATTGGTATCTCGCTTGCTGCCGCGCTGTTGTTCGGCGTCCCGACTCTGAGTGGGGCTACCCCGACTCGTGAGCAGTGCGAAACCGCGTGGTCCCGGAGTTCTGCATACGAAACATGTGACACTATAGCTGTTAATGTGAGAGATGATAATTGCTCAATTCATGCCCAATGTACAAAGCTAAATGGGGAGACGGGTTTGCGCAATAATTTTAGAGGAAGCCGGACAGAGGTCGACGACTTGAACAACTGCGACGGGAAACTTACAGTGAGGTCCTGCGATTAGTAGCAGGTCGAGTTAAGGGCTTTCCGTGGTCCTTCATGGACGCCCCGTGCATACCCCGACGCCTCTCCGCTACGCATACTTCGAGGACTTTAAGAGCTGTCTACGACTTTAAGTTTCACTCCTTTTTTCAGCGGGGCTGAGGCCTGCGTCTCTAATAATGAATGCCTGCTTCCCATACAGGCATCCTAAAATAACTTGAGGGCGGCGAACAGCAGTCCGGCGATGGCGATTTGAGCGAGCATCATCCTATTGATGGCAGCACTGATTTCGGCTTTCGTATCAGACCGTACAAGGTCAAGATCGGCCCTGAGGGCGGTTACTTCCTGCTTGAGATCGGCCCTGAGGGTGGTTACTTCCTGCTTGAGATCGGCCCTGAGGGCGGTTACTTCCTGCTTGAGATCGGCCCTGAGGACGGCTACTTCCTGCTTGAGATCGGCCCTGGTAACAATTTCCGAATCCACTCGGCTGATAGCAGCCACAATGACTTCGGCTTGCTTGGTCTCGATGCCGGCCTCCACGAATTGCCGCACGGTTTCATGGGTATCGATGGTGTAGGTCGCCATTTCAGGATCTCCTTTTACCCCCTCTCCTCATCCACTGTTTATCATAGCCGATGCCTCAAGAGGAGTGGAGCGGGCCGCCCATATTGCACTCCCCTTTTCAGCGGGGCTGAGGGCTAAACGCTACCCCACCTTCAACTTATCCCCACCAGCCTCGCCTCCGCCGCTGGCAACCTGCTCTCGCATTTTCGTACCCTGGTCGTAGAAGCGCGTGGCCCAGATGCCGCTGAAGGGCTCGCCTTCGCCCGGCATGCGCCAGGTCATGACCTTGGCCGATTCCAGAGCCACGCCGATCAGGGCGCGGGGCTGGTCGTGGGTCTCCGTCAGATAATAGTCGCCCGACTCCTCGTCCACGTAGCGCAGGGTGATGCGGCGGTAGATGTCCCGCCATTCATCGTCGTGGCCGAGCGGATAGAGAACCTCGGCTTGTCCTTCGACCAGCACCTTGCGATACAGCCCGGCTTCTTCATCAATCGTAATGGCCACCCGCGCGTCTCTTTGGACGTTGGCCCAGAAGGCCGAATATTTGCGGGGGGTGATGATGATTTTTCCGTCCTCGTACACAAACCAGACCGGCACCACGCTGGGGCTGCCGTCTGCCTGAAGGGTGGCAAGCCGGGCCAAATGACCCCGTTCCCGGAGAAATGCGTCGCGTTCGGCAACTGATAATTTTGGCATACGACCTCCTTTTTCTGTTCGTGTCGATGTCGCAAGAGAATGCTTTTTCTCCGCGGTCGTCAACTGCTCCTCTTGCTCGGCATCCTGTCTCCGGGCGCGCGGGGTTGGAGTCTGGGGGCGAGGGGTCGCCTCGCCCCAAGGCCCCCTGCGCCTCCTGGGAGGGCGGCCATTTTGGCCGCCATGCGGGCTGGAAGCCCGCACTCCTGGAGCACCACCCCTTCGAGGACCCGCGAAACAATGTGCATCACACGTCTTGGGAGGGAAAGAGGAAACGTGTCAACATCTACCTATTGCTGAAGGACTCGTTTCCTCTTTGTGCTACGTAGCGGCGGGGTGGGTTCCTGTTCATCCCCCGTCTCCCGGCCCCGGCCGCTGGATGCCGGATCACGTCCGGCATGACGCGAGTGCCACACCGTGGCTACATCCTCATGTTAACCGCCCTGACGTAGGGCTGGACCTGACTGCCCACAATGCGCAAGCCCTGGGTGGCGGCCGTCCAGCGCAAGCGCACCTCCACCACCTGGGTGGCCTGGGTGGCCTTGTCCCGGACCACCACCCCGCTCAAGACCACCACCTCGTCCTCCAGCCGCACCGTGGCCGCCCGCAGGTCAAACTCGTCCACAAAGGCATAGCCGCCCAGGCGGACCACCGTGACCGTATGGGTCAGGGTCTCCTCCAGGGGGGCACCCCCAGCGGTCCGGGTCGTGAGCCGCACCCCGAGCGTATGGGCGCCCGGCTCCAGGTCGCCGTAGTTGAACACCAGCCCCCAGCCGCTGGCCAGGGCGCCGGCCACCCCGGGATAGGCGGCGGCCACATCCGGGCGGGCGGAACAACACGGCACGGGCCCCTGCTCCGCCCCGTCAATGAGCAGGGCCACCCGGGGCTCCGCCGGCGTCAGGTCGCTGAAGGCCCAGCCCCGCACGAGCCCGACCCCGGCCACCACGCTCCCGTCGGCCGGGGCTTCATAGACCGCGGTCAGCCCCGTGGCCGCGGTCGCCGCCACCGGGCTCAGCCACCCCCGCCCCCAGCGGGTCAGCCCGGCCCGCAGCCGCGCCAGCAGGGAGGCCGCCCCCGGCGCCGCCGCTGCCGCCGCCGGGCGCGTCTCCACCAGCCGGAGCCCCTGGGCCGCGGTCTGCCACGCATAGCGCAGGGTCAGCCTCTGTTCCTGCTGGCTCGCCTGATCCCGCAGCACCACCTCCCGCAACTCCAGCTCTTCGTCCTCGAGCCGGGCCGTGGCCGTGGCCAGGCTGACCCGGTCGGCAAAGGCCACATCGCCGGGCTTGAGCACCTCGACCTGGCGGCGGGCCGACTCCCACTGGCGGCCTTGGCTGCTCGTGGCCACCACCCGCAGGGTATGCGGCCCGGCGGGCAACTCGCCCCAGTTATAGGTCACCCCCCAGCCACTGAGGGTGGTGGTGGTCGCCGGCAGGGCCGGATAGGCCGCGGCCACGTCCAGGCGGGCCGAACAACACGGGATGGTGGCCGCCGGCTGCCCGTCGATATACAGCACCAGGGTGGTGATCTCCACGTCGGCCGCGGAGGCAAACACCCAGCCGCGGATGAGGTCAATGCCCGCCACCGCGGTGTCGGCCGCCGGGCTCTCAAAGTAGCCGACCAGGGCCGCGGCCGCCTCGACGACCAGGGTCGCCGGCCGGTTGCCGTTGCCGGCCCCGTCCTGCGCCCCGTTCGCCCCCACCGCGATCTGCACGGCGGCGGCGGCGGTGGCGGGCGTGATCGTCACCGTGTAGGTCTGGGGGGACTGTGGCGTGAACTGGGCCGCCGTCCCGTTCTGCACCGCGATCGCCCCCAGGCGAAAGCCGCTCACGGGCTCGGAGAACCGGATGGTGAGCCCGAACGGCGTGCCCAGATGGGTGGCCACCGCCGCGTGCAGCGTCACCCGCGGGCGGGTCGTATCCGTGGCCGGCGGCGTGCTGGGGCGCGGCGGCGGGGTCACCCGCACGGCCACGGCCAGCATGCCCTCCGGGCCGGCGTCACGCGCGACCAACGCGACCTCGTACACGTTGTCATGGTTGGCGTCCTGGGGCGCCCCACCGGCGGGGGGGGCCTGGAACGTCAGCGCCCCGGACTCGGCGAGGGTGAAGAAGGCGCGGTCCGGCCCCTCCACGCCCACGGCCGCGGGCGCCCCCTCCGGGTCGGTGGCCGTGTAGGTGCCCACCACCCGCGTCGTGTTCTCCACCACGCGGGGGGCTTGCGGGCCCGTGATCACGGGGGCTTCGTCCACGCCGCCCACGCTCACGGTCACGGCCCGCTCGCTCGATTGGTTGGCGTCGGCCGCGACCACGGCGATCTCGTACACGTTGTCCTGGTCGGCGTCCTGCGGCGCCTCAAAGTCGGGCGGGCGCCGGAAGGTCAGCTCCCCGCTGGCGGACAGGGCGAACCGGGCGCCGTCCGGCCCCGCCACGCGCCACATGATGGCATCCCCCTCGGGGTCGGTGGCCGTGTAGGTCGCCACCACCACCGTGTCGTTCTCCCGGTACGCGAGCACGGTCGGGCCCGTGATCGTCGGGGCTTCGTTCTCGTCGGTCACGGTCACGGTCAGGGCCTGCCGGACCGTGTCTGTGCCCGCGGTCACGCCCACGGTGATCTCGTACACGTTGTCCTGGTCGGTGTCCTGCGGCGCCTCAAAGTCGGGCGGGAGTCGGAAGGTCAGGGCGCCGGTCGGGGTGTCGATGGCGAACAGGCTGCCGTCCAGCCCCTCCACGGCCCACGCGATGGGCTCCCCCTCGGGGTCGGTGGCCGTGTAGGTCGCCACCGCCGCCGTGCCGTTCTCCGCGTACGTGGTGGTGGTCGGGCCCGTGAGCATGGGGGCTTCGTCCACGCCGAGCACGCTCACGGTCAGGGCCTGCGTGTGGGTCAGGCCGCTGGGGTCGACCACGCCCACCGTGACGGTGTAGGTGTTGTCCCGGCCGGTGTCCTGCGGCGCATCGTAGTCGGGCGGGCGCCGGAACGTCAGCACGCCGGTCGGGGACAGGGCGAAGCGGTCTGAGTCCGCCCCGCTCAGCCGCCACCTGACGGGCTCCCCCTCGGGGTCGGTGGCTGTGAAGGTCGCCACCACCGCCGTGTCGTTCTCCGCGTACGTGGTGGCGGTCGGGCCCGCGTCGATCGTCGGGGCTTCGTTCTCGTCGGTCACGGTCACGGTCACGGCCCGCGTGGCGGTGTGGGTGCCGACGGTCACTTCCACCGTGACCGCGTAGGCGTTGTCCTGGTTGGCGTCCTGCGGCATCTCGTAGTCGGGGGGGCTGTTGAACGTCAGGGCGCCAGCCGGGGAGAGGGCAAAGCGGCTGCGGTCCGGCCCCGTCACGGCCCACGTGATGGGCTCATTCTCCGGGTCGCTGACCGTGTAGATCGCCACCACCGCCGTGCTGTTCTCCGGGTACGCGGGCGCGGTCTCGCCCGCGAGCTCCGGGGGTTCGTCCACGCCGACCACGGTGACCGTGACCGCCTTGGCGCTCGTGGCGCCGGTGGTGGCCGCTTGCAGCGTGATGGTGTAGGCGTTGTCCTGGTTGGCGTCCTGCGGTGTCTCGAAGTCGGGGGGGCGCCGGAACCTCAGTTCGCCGGTCGGGGCGTTGAAGGTGAAGAAGGCGCCGTCCGGCCCCGCCACGGCCCACGACGTGATGGGATCATCCTCCGGGTCGCTCACCTTGTAGGTCGCCACCACCGCCGTGCCGTGCTCCGGGTAGTCAGGCGCGGTCTCGCCCGTGATCGTCGGGGGTTCGTTCACGTCGGTGACGGTGACGGTGACATTCGCCGTGACCGTGTTTGCGCCGTCGGCCGCATTCACCGTGATGGTGTACATGTTGTCCTGGTTGGCGTCCTGCGGTGTCTCGAAGTCGGGGGGGGTCCGGAACCTCAGTTCGCCGATCGTGGGGTTGATGGTGAAGAAGGCGCGGTCCGGCCCCGTCACGGCCCACGTGATGGGCTCATTCTCCGGGTCGCTGGCCAGGTAGGTCGCCACCACCGCCATGGCGTGCTCCGGGTAGTCGGGCGCGGTCTCGCCCGGGGTCTCGCCCCTGATCTCCGGGGGTTCGTTCACGTCGGTGACGGTGACGGTGACCGCCGCCGTGACCGTGTTTTCGCCGTCGGTCGCCACCACCCTGACCGCGTAGGTGTTGTCCCGGTTGGCGTCCCGCCGCGCCTCGAAGTCGGGGGGGCTGGTGAACGTCAGTTCGCCGGTCGTGGGGTTGAAGGTGAAGAAGTCGCGGTCCGGCCCCGTCACGCTCAACCACGTGATGGCATCCCCCTCCGGGTCGCTGGCCGTGTAGGTCGCCACCACCGCCGTGCCGTTCTCCGGGTACTCGAGCGCGGTCTCGCCCGCGATCGTCGGGGCTTCGTTCTCGTCGGTGACGGTGACGGTCACGCTCGCCGTGCTCGTGCCGCCGGTGGCGGTCGCTTCCACATTGATCTCGTATATGTTGTCGGCGCCGGCGTCCCGCGGCGTCTCGAAGTCGGGGGGGCTGTTGAACGTCAGGGCGCCGGTCGTGGGGTTGAAGGTGAAGAAGTCGCGGTCCGGCCCCGTCACGGCCCACGCCGTGATGGGATCATCCTCCGGGTCGCTGGCCGTGTAGGTCGCCACCACCGCCGTGCCGTTCTCCGGGTACTCGAGCGCGGTCTCGCCCGCGATCGTCGGGGGTTCGTTCACGTCGGTGACGGTGATGGTGACATTCGCCGCGTCCCCACTGTTGGCCCCCTCTCCCACATAGGTCACCTCCACCCTGATCCTGTATATGTTGTCTTGGTTGGCGTCCTGCGGATTCTCGTAGTCGGGGGGGCTCCGGAACGTCAGTTTGCCGGAACTGGAGATGGCGAACAGGGCGCGGTCCGTCCCCGTCACGCGCCACGTGATGGCATCATCCTCCAGGACGACATTTATGTTCGTCTGGTCGCTGGCCCTGAAGGTCGCCACCACCGCCGTCCTGTTCTCCGGGTAATTTTTTGCGCTCACGCCATCCTCGATCTCCAGATCGGCCGCCGCGTCCGGGCGGGCGAGCAGCAGGGTGGCGGCGGCGAGGACGGCGCCCAGGATGCGGGGCCGGAAAACCGCGCGCCGGCGGGGGGCCGCACTGGGGGCGGGGGTGGGGGGGGGCGTATGGGGGGGCCGGGACGGGGCTGTCGCTGTCATGGTGTTGGCCTTTCGTCGTTTCTCCGGGTGGGCGGTGTCCGGCTCAGTGGGCTCAGGCGGCGGCACGCGGCGGCTGGGGTCCTCTCTATGCAAACAGTATGGATGTCAGGGGGCAGACGCCATCCCGGCCTGCCGCACTCGCGGGGGGGAGCGGCGCCCGGTGCGCCGGCCCTTCCCTCAGCAGTGTCCCCGTATCCCGCCCCGGCATGTTCCTCCAGAGCATTTCTTCTCCCTCCTTCAGGCAGAGAGCTATGCGCATTATTTAGCATGCAAACAGCATGCATTCAAGGAGATGCGCACAATCCATGCCTCGGTCAACCCCTGGGGGGACGGGGGCGCCCGCACTGCCATCGGCGACGGCCGCGGGGTCCCCTGGTCCCCCCCCGGCCCCGGCGGGGGGCCGCGTCGGGGCCAGGGGGGGGTCCGGGACGGGGATGTCGCTTTCATGGTGTTCGCCTGGCGTCGTTTCTCCGGGTGGGCTGCGCCCGGCTCACCCGGCTCAGGCGGCGGCGCGCGGCCGCTGGGCGTATTCCAGAGCACATTCCGCTGCTGTGTCGCCGCTCGCCATGACAAGAGCGGAACAGAAGGGCCACAGCCGAACGTGAAATGCCCTAGGCTCCCCCACCCTTACCTACAACTTTGTCTGAATGGTATGATGCCAAATAGGAAATGGAAACCGTAATCGAGACCCCTGTCCAAGCCGTCTCACCCGAACGCCTGCCAGTCGTTGCCCTGATCGGGCGACCGAACGTTGGCAAGTCTACGCTGTTTAATCGTCTGAGCCGCCGGCGCAAGGCCGTTGTGGACAATACGCCGGGTGTCACCCGGGATCGCAATTTCGCCCAGGTGAAATGGCGGGGCAGCCCGTTTTTACTCGTGGATACCGGCGGTATCGACCCCCCCCTATTTAGGTTTAGGGGGGGGAATAAGGGGGGGGAGGGGCTCGTCGGACGGGTGCAGGAACAGACGCGCCTGGCTATTGCGGAAGCCGACTTGGTTATTTTTCTGTTTGATGGCAGGGAAGGCGTCAACCCGGCAGACGCCCAGGCGGTTGATCTGCTGCGGCGGAGCGACACGCCTGTTTTTTTTGCGGTCAATAAGATTGATGGCGACAAGCAGGAGCTCGCCTCGAACGAGTTCTACGCCCTGGGCTTCGATTCCCTCTTTCCCATTTCGGCCGCCCACGGTCGAGGCGTTTCCGAGTTGCTGGATACCGTGGTCGAGACCTTTTCGAAACAAGAAGAATCCCCCTCCCCCGCCGCCCTTGGCGCAGCCGCTCCCGTTACCAAACCGGACCTCAGGCTGGCCATTATCGGACGGCCCAACGTTGGCAAATCTTCCCTCCTCAACCGCCTGGTAGGAGTCGAGCGCTCCATTGTGGACCCAACTCCGGGGACGACACGCGATGCCGTTGACAGCTGGCTGGTCTGGCAGGACAAGCATATTCTGCTGGTCGACACCGCCGGCGTCCGGCGGCGCACCCGCATTCATGAGCATATTGAGCAGGCCAGTTCCCTCATCGCCCTGAAAGCCCTGGAACGGGCGGAGATTGGCCTGCTGGTCTTTGACGCACAAGAGGGCCTGACCGATCAGGACGCACGGCTCATTCGCTACGCCTGGGGGCGCGGGCGCGGCATTGTCCTTGTCGTCAATAAATGGGACCTGATTCCGTCAGACAGAAAAAATCAGCTGCAGTTCATCCGGGCGCTGCACGATGAGTTCCCGGTCACGCAGCCGCTGCCGATTGTTTTTCTGTCTGCCCTGACCGGCTCGCGCGTGAAACATTTGATGCCCGCCATTGATCGTGTGGCCCAGGCGCATCGCACCGAGATTCCGACCCCGGTCTTGAATCAGGCGTTTACCGAGTGGACCATTCGCCACCCGGCTCCCATCTATCATCGCAAGCCGGTACGCTTTTATTACACCACCCAGGTCGAGACCAGGCCACCCAAAATTGCCGTCTACACCAGCTCGCCGGACGGCGTCCCGGCCCACTACGAGCGCTATTTGGAGAATCAACTCCGAGGCACGTTTGACCTCGAAGGCACGCCAGTCCGGCTCGACTTCCGCGCCCGCCGGCCGCAGCGATATGGGAAGAAAAAAAAGCGCTGAGATATCGCTATGGCTGGTGAAGAAAATGGGGGAAAGCTTAACTTAGTCGCAGAACCCACCCCGCCGCTACGCGGCACAAAGAGGAAACGTGTCAACAGATACAGGTATATGTTGACACGTTTCCTCTTTCCCTCCCAAGAGGGGATGCTCTGCTCCCTCTCCCCTGGAGGGAGAGGGCTGGGGTGAGGGGGAAGGCCCCGATTGAGATATTACCTAATCAAGAGGGGTTCTCCGAATACGCCTTCAAAGGATTCCCCTTTTCCACCTTTGGCATAAAATTTTCGACTCTTTTGAATCTGACGCATCAAATCCGGGTCACTCAAAACGTCGAGCGTTTCTTTCAGACGTTCGTATTCTGCAAAATTAATCAGCACGGCCGCGGGTTTTCCCTTCCGTGTCACCACAATTTCTTCTTCTCGCTCCTCAACACCGGTGACAAGCTCAGGAAGACGGGCCTTTACTTCGGAGATAGGGAGGGTTTGAGACATGACGACTTCTCGCTGACCATTTTTTAGCCAAGCTGGACCCTACTGTAGGCGACAAAATGCTGTCAATCCAGAAGAGCAAAATTCTCTTATTCTCTTCTAGCCGCTCTGCACAGTTAGTACACCCCCGCCGGCAACTTGGTATGATCCCAGCTTGAGGTTTTGACCGGCGTAATCTTGAGGACGGCGCGTTTCTTGGCGCGCTCCTTCAGCACCGCGTCTTCCGTCGGTGTCACCGTGGTGCCCTGAAAGTCCCGCACCTCTTTCATGATCTGCCAGACTGCTTCCGGCTCATCGATCACTTCACACTCGCCCCGAATCAGAACCCCCTTGAGTTCGCTATAGGCATCGCCAGATTCGACCATGACCGCAACCTTGGGGTTTCTTTTGGCGTTCACGACTTTTTGGGCCTTCTTGAAAGACGACATGTAAATACAGCCGTCTTTGGCCATATACGACATGGCCACCACATGCGGATAGCCATCCTTGCCGATGGTACACAGCGCCATATTCCGCGCTTCATCCAGGTAGGCGGAGAGTTCCTCTGTCGTCATGGCAATCTTATTTCGTCGGTTCACTGTCGTTCTCCCTTCTGCATTACTCGCTTCGTTACTGGGCAAACCAGCCGCCGTCGATGACCAACTCGGTTCCGGTGGTATAGGACGCTTCATCGGAGCACAGATAGAGTGAGCCATAGGCGATTTCTTCCGGGCGACCCAGGCGGCCCATGGGTGTGACCTCTTTGATCTGGGCATCCTGCTCCGGGGTCAGTCCGGCCAGAATGGGCGTATCGATCTGGCCGGGGTGAATGGAGTTCACCCGTATCCCCTGCCGCACATACTCCAAGGCCGCAGCTTTGGACATGAGTCGGACGGCGCCCTTTGAGGCATGATAGGCGATCGATCCGGGGCTGCCGATCAGGCCATACAGGGATGAAATATTCACAATGGCGGCGTTCCCGGATTCACGCAGCGCCGGCAGCGCGGTTTTCATGCCCAGCCAGACACCTGTCTGGTTGATCTCTATCATCTTCTGCCACTTGTCCCGGGTTTCCTCCTCGACCCCGCCTGGCCAGTATACCCCAGCGTTATTGATCAGCGTGGTCAGCGTGCCGAACCGCGCCGCGGCTTCGTGAACGGCGTTCTGCCAGTCGGTTTCATCGGTGACATCCAGACGGACAAAGACCGACTCGCCCCCGTTCGTATTGACGTCGGCAGCAACTTCCTGGCCTTTGGCCTCCTGGATGTCGCCAATAACGACCCGTGCTCCCTCGGCCGCAAACACTCGTGCGTGAGCCGCGCCAATACCGCTCGCCCCGCCTGAAATAAGCGCAACTTTTCCGTCCAATCGTCCGGCCATGTCTTCCTCCTTATTCGCCCCGTCTGCGGCCGTTCTGGGAGTCGGCCAACTCGGCCCGCACCTTAGCTGAGGCGGTTTTTTCACGCAAGGAATCCGACGGTGGTCCAAAGCGACCCTCGAAGCCTTGGGAGGAATTGGCAGGGTCGCAGGCAAATGGTAGAGATGAGGCGCACGCAGGAGGATATCTATGGATTTTCAGTTGACGGACGAGCAAGAAGAGATTCGCAAACAGGTCCGTGCGCTGTGTTCCCGTTTTCCGGATGAGTACTGGCGGGAGCGGGATGAGAGCGGGGAATTCCCCTGGGAGTTTTACCAATCCATTGCCGACGGGGGCTGGCTGGGCATCACCATCCCCAGAGAATACGGCGGAGCCGGTCTGGGCATAACCGAAGCCGCGCTCGTCATGCAGACGGTGGCGGAGTGTGGTGGCGGCACGCAGGCCTGCTCGGCCATTCATCTGGGCATCTTTGGTCTGGAGCCGCTCATCAAATACGGCACCCAGGCAGCCAAAGACAAATACCTCGCCCCCATCCTCAGTGGCGATATTCATGTATCGTTTGCCGTGACCGAGCCGGATGCGGGAACGAATACGACCCAGATCAGTACCTTTGCCACCCGGAGCGGTGACGGGTATCTCATCAACGGTCGGAAGGTCTTTATTACCAAGGCCCAAGAGTCCAAGAAAATGCTGCTGCTGACGCGGACCACCCCGTTTGATCAAGTGGAGAAGAAAACGCTGGGGATGAGTCTCTTCTTTGCCGACATCGACCCCGAGGCCGTGGAAATCCAGGAACTCCACAAGCTCGGCCGTAAGGCGGTCGATACCAATATGCTGTTTATCGACAATCTGTACGTGGCCAAGGAGGATCTCATTGGCGAAGAAGGCCGGGGCTTTTATTACATTCTTGACGGCATTAATCCGGAGCGCATTCTGATTGCGGCCGAGTGCGTCGGCATGGGCAAACGGGCGGTCGAGAAAGCCGTGCAGTATGCCAAAGAACGCGAGGTCTTTGGACGCCCGATTGGTAAAAACCAGGGGATTCAATTCCCGCTGGCCGAATCCTTTGCCAAGCTGGAAACCGCCGAACTCATGGTCCAGAAGGCCGCCTCTTTATACGACCAGGGTCAGCCCTGCGGCAAAGAAGCCAATATCTCGAAGTATATGGCTGCGGAGGCCGCCTGCGAAGCGGCCGACCGGGCAATCCAGACCCACGGCGGCTACGGCTATATCAAAGAATACGACGTGGAACGCTATTGGCGCGAGGCGCGGCTGTTTCGTATCGCGCCCATCTCACAGGAAATGGTGCTGAATTATGTGGGCGAACACGTACTCGGGCTGCCCAAGTCGTACTAACACACTGCGCAGATAGAGCATCCTGACCAGTTGTCATTCCAAGGAGAGGCCAGCCCCATGAAAATCGGTTATATGCCCGACACCCACGGCGGTCCGTATAATCAGCCCGAGCCCTCGCCCGAGGCAGCCGCGCAATTCTGCGACCAGTTGCTGAACGAGGGTATTGAGGCAGAGCAGGCCGGCTTTGACGGCATCTTTCTGCCCGAGCGGCATCACCGCACCGAGACCATGTTCCCGCCGCCCCTGGTCATGCTGGCGGGCTATGCCACCCGCACCGAGCGGGTCGATCTTGGTACCTTTGTTCTGCAAACGCCGTATTACAATCCCATGCATCTGGCCGAGGACGTGGCCATGATTGACCTGATGTCCAAAGGCCGGGTCATATTGGGCGTCGGGCTCGGCTATCACCCCGACTATTTTCGGCTGTTCAACGAGCCGTATAAGCAGCGCTTCTCTCGCTTTGAAGAAAGCCTCGATATCATGCGTCTGGCCTGGAGCAGCCACACGCCGTTCTCCTATCACGGTAAGCGCTTCCAGTTTGACGATGTCATGTTGACCCCGAAACCCTATCAGGCTGGCGGGCCGCCGCTGTGGATTGGCGCCGCGTATCCCGAGGCCATCAAACGCGCCGGGCGGCTGGGTGATGCCTGGGGCATTCTGCCCTTCTGGGACCCCATACCGAATTTGCAAGCGCAGGCCGCCCTGTACCGCCAGAGTGCGGCCAAACACGGTCGCTCCCCCAAAGTGGTTCTCATGCGGGATGGCTGGGTCGCCCCCACCCGCAAAGAGGCCGAAGACACGTTTGGGCCGCTGTGGGTGGAAGAGATGCTCTTCTACTGGCGCTGGAAACTCCTCTCACCAAACGAAGAGTTTACCTCGGAGGCGGATTTCACGGTGAAAAAGCTGAGCAAATACCTGGTCATGGGCTCGCCCAGCGAATGCATAGAACAGCTTGAGATGTGGCAAGAGGTGGTCGGAGCGGACTATATTATCATGCGTTTCCGCCTGCCGCTCGGTCCGGCGCCAGAGCGTGTTGTCGCCTGTATCCGTCAATTCGGAACGGAAGTCATTCCGCACTTCAAGTGATCCCATGCCCTCCGAAGAAAGTCCTCCCCGTCTCATCCTGGCTTCGGCCTCGCCTCGGCGTCGCGAGTTGTTACAACAAACCCCCCTCCGGTTTCGGGTTATCCCCAGCCACACGGAGGAAACCCGTCGTCGTGCGGAAACTCCGGAGACCTATGTGGCGCGTATTGCCGCGGAAAAGGCCCACACGGTCGCCGAGCGGCATCCGGGTTTCTGGGTCTTGGCCGCCGATACCATAGTCGTGTTGGAAGGCCAGGTTTTCGGCAAGCCGGCAAATCTGGACAACGCGCGGCAGATGCTGACCACCCTCTCGGGTCACCTCCATCAAGTCATGACGGCCTTTGTCTTATTGGATACAGCCGGCAACACGACCGCCGCCGAGGTTGTCACCAGTCAGGTCACCTTTAAGGAGCTGTCAGCGTCGGAGGTGACCGCCTATCTCGCCACCGGAGAGCCCTTTGACAAGGCCGGCGCGTATGCCTTTCAGGGTAAAGGTCGCGACCTTATCGCTCGGGTCTCCGGCTCACAGACCAATATTATCGGCTTGCCCATGGACGAGGTCACGACCGCCCTGCGCGCGGTCGGTCTGCTTTCAGCCTGACACTCGCAACAGAAAAAACCATGGATGATATCGCCAGTAATTATGCCCGCGTATCCGAGCAGATCGTCCGTGCAGCCGAACGCGCGGGGCGGCACGCAGACGAGATCACGCTCGTCTGCGCGGCCAAGACAAAAGGACCCGAGGTCGTCCGGGCCGCCTTACGAGCCGGCGCAACCGATATTGGCGAAAACTACGTTCAGGAAGCGCAGCGCAAGATTCATACTATTCCAGAGCCCGCAAACTGGCACCTCATCGGTCATCTTCAGCGCAACAAGGCCAAGGTCGCCGTCTCACTGTTTCGACTCATTCATTCCCTTGATAGTCTCTCACTGGCCACAGAGCTGGACCGACAGGGCGCAAAACAGGACCTCACGGTGCACGCCTTGATCGAGGTCAATCTTGCCGCAGAGGAGACCAAGGCCGGTGTGCCGCCCGATGCGCTCGATGCCCTGCTCGAAGGGGTCAGTTCCTTATCTCATCTCCAGATCGACGGCTTGATGGCCATTCCGCCGGCAGTCTCGGACCCGAACGAGGCACGTCCCTATTTTCGGACCCTGGCGCGGCTGCAGGAGCGCTATGCTAGACTAGGAGTGGCCAGGATACCGTTGCGGGAGCTCTCAATGGGCATGACACAGGATTTCACGGTTGCCATTGAAGAGGGGGCGACTATCGTCCGGGTTGGACGAGCGATTTTTGGCGAGCGGTGACAACGCCTATGGCGTCAGGCGAGAAGAGGAAGGACCAGGATGAAAAAGGTTGGGTTTATTGGTGCGGGGAATATGGCCGGGGCGCTGATTAAGGGCCTCATTAATGCCCAGCTCTACACCCCGCCAGAGATTATCGTCAGCGATGCCCTGCCCGCCCAGCTGCGCAAAATCAAACGTCGCTATCAGGTCGAGGGCACCCAGCAGAACCGCACCGTTGTGCAGCAGGCACAGACTATCGTGCTGGCGGTCAAGCCACAAATTATCGATCAGGTCTTGGCTGAAATCCAGCCTGTTGTCGCTCCGACAAAACGCTTTATTTCCATTGCCGCCGGCGTCACGCTGACCCGTTTGGAAAAGGGCCTGGGCGGAGAGGCCCGAGTGATTCGTGTCATGCCGAATACGCCGGCCCTGCTGGGGAAAAGCATGACGGTTGTTGTCCGTGGGACAAAGGCGAAAGCCGCGGACGAAAAACTTGCCCTCAGGTTCTTTCGGGGTGTTGGCGATGCGCTGGCCGTACAGGACGAGCAACTGCTTGACCCGGTGACCGGCCTGAGCGGCAGCGGGCCGGCCTATGTGTATTTGTTCGCGGAAGCGCTGATTGCCGGCGGTATCAAGGCGGGTCTCAGCCCGACGGTGGCCGAACGCCTCACCTTCCAAACCCTGGAAGGCGCGGTCGCCATGCTCAAGGAAACAAAACAGAGCCCCAAGGAGCTTCGAGAAATGGTCAGCTCGCCCGGTGGCACGACCTTGGCCGGTCTCAAACGCCTCAAGACAGGTGCCTTCTCCAAGACCGTCAGTGCCGCAGTGGCGGCGGCCACGCGTCGGTCGCGCGAACTCGGACGAGGCTAAGGACAGGAAAGAGAAGCATATGTTTATTCTCGGGAATCTTTTACAAGCAGTGGCCAGCATTCTGGGCTCTTTACTCTGGCTCTATTTCTGGATCTTGGTCATCCGGATTGTCCTGTCCTGGGTCAATGCAGACCCCTATAACCCCATTGTCCGCTTTCTCTGTTCTGTTACCGACCCCGTCCTGTATGCCCTGCGGCGTCTCCTGCCGTTTCCGACGGTTATTGGTGCGATTGATCTGACGCCGTTGCTGCTCATGCTCTTTATCCAGTTTCTCCAAATTTTTCTTGTGCAAAGCCTTGTCGATCTGTCTCTCGCGCTACGCTGATCCTGGTGACGTCCGCCGCCTTGACAATCAATACGGGGATGATTAGCGTTCCGTGATAAGACAATCCCTTGGGGATTCGGAGGCCTGCGGTCATGCCGATCTACGAATACGCCTGTAAAAAATGTGACGGGGAATTTGAAGTCTCCCAGCGTATTACCGACGAACCGTTAAAACGCTATCTGTGCCCGCACTGCGGCAAGAGGACAGCTGTCACCAAACTGATCTCCCGGTCTTCCTTTCACCTTAAAGGCAGCGGCTGGTATGCGACCGATTATGGCAAGAACGGCTCAAAATCGTCCGACTCGGACGGTGCGAAGGGCAACGAATCCAAAAGCACTGAATCCAAAAACAGTGAGACCAAGAGCGACACCAAGAGCGATACCAAGAGTTCCAGCTCCTCTTCGACCAGTGAGAGTTCGTCTCAGTCGGCGAGTTCTTCCGCCTCCTGATACCGACTCCCCCTCTTACACAAGTCTCATTGTCGTGCTAGGGAACTCACCTAGGGTCGCATAGCTCAGCAGGCTAGAGCGCTTGCCTCACATGCAAGAGGTCCGGTGTTCGAGTCACCGTGCGACCATACAGGAGCCCGCCTCAGTGCGGGCTCTTTTGCGCGGGGAGTTCTTCCCTTCCAGGCCTCCCCGCTCCTCCGATGAATCCCGGAGGGAGCCACGCTAAGAGTGATATCTCTCACAGTGCGAGTCCCTGCCTCCGCTTTTGCGTCACTCCCATAAGTATGCTACATCTGTCAGCGCGTTTTGCATCCAGAGGGGTCAGGGAGGTCATGGACTATGGCTGAGAGAAGTTTTGGGCGCGTGATCGAAGGTCGCCGCCGTGAGTTGGGCCTGACACAGGAGACGGTTGCGAAAAAAGTCGGCGTGCGAGCGAACTATATCGGCTACTTGGAGCGTGGCATGCGCCACCCGAGTCAGCGCGTTGTCGAAAAATTATCAACCGCGCTGAAAATCAATGCCCAAGACCTCTACCTTTTGGCCAATCCGCGCGTGCGCTCTCTGCTGGGGAAGGCAAAACCGGCTACGCCGGGTGCCTCGCCGTGGCAGCAGTTCATTCGGAGTGCCTCTCTCCAACAGAAAAACGGACTCAGCAAAGCCGAACGCGACGCCCTGGCGCAGATTGCCAGAGCGGAAAGGGCCACCAGCATGACCGGTGTCATCAAGGCGGTCCGGGCCCTGCGCAAAGGGTTCGGGGCTGAGCGCCCAGGTCAGCGCGCCTGACGATATAGTTCCGAGCCTCCCTGGCGAAACTCTTCAGCCTTCTCTTGCAGACCCGCCTCCAGCGCGGTCTGTTCGTCCATGTCCTTACGTTCTGCATAGTCCCGCACGTCCTGCGTAATCTTCATGGAACAGAAATGCGGTCCGCACATGGAACAGAAATGGGCCACTTTGGCTCCTTCGGCGGGGAGCGTCTCATCGTGAAACTGTTGGGCTGTTTCGGGGTCAAGAGAAAGATGAAACTGATCTTCCCAGCGGAACTCGAAGCGGGCCTGCGAGAGCGCGTTGTCACGGGCTTGCGCCCCCGGATGACCTTTGGCCAGGTCCGCCGCATGGGCCGCGATCTTGTAGGCAATCACCCCCGCTTTGACATCTTCCCGGTCCGGGAGCCCAAGATGCTCCTTGGGCGTCACATAACACAGCATGGCGCAGCCGAACCAGCCAATCATGGCCGCCCCAATACCGGACGTAATGTGGTCATAGCCGGGAGCAATATCGGTCGTCAGCGGTCCGAGGGTATAGAACGGCGCCTCATGGCAGGCGGCAATCTGCTTTTCCATGTTGGCTTGAATGAGATGCATCGGCACATGACCTGGGCCTTCGATCATGGTTTGGACATCGTGCTGCCAGGCAATTTTGGTCAACTCGCCCAGGGTTTCCAACTCGCCGAATTGCGCCTCGTCGTTTGCATCGGCAATAGAACCGGGACGCAGGCCATCGCCCAGGCTGAATGACACATCATACGCCTGCATAATCTCGCAGATCTCTGCAAAGTGGGTGTACAGGAAATTCTCCTGGTGATGGGCGAGGCACCACTTGGCCAAAATCGACCCGCCGCGCGAGACAATGCCGGTCAGGCGTTTGGCCGTCAGCGGGACATAGCGCAGCAACACCCCGGCATGAATCGTGAAATAATCAACGCCTTGCTCGGCCTGTTCGATCAGGGTGTCACGATAGATTTCCCAGGTCAGTTCTTCGGCCTTGCCGTCCACCTTTTCCAAAGCTTGATAGATGGGCACCGTCCCAATAGGAACCGGAGCATTGCGCAGAATCCACTCGCGGGTTTCGTGGATGTTTTTACCGGTGGACAGGTCCATGACCGTGTCCGACCCCCAGCGAATCGCCCAGATCATTTTCTCGACTTCTTCATCGATGGAAGACGCCACCGCCGAGTTCCCGATATTGGCGTTGATCTTGACCAGGAAATTCCGGCCGATAATCATCGGTTCCAACTCCGGGTGATTGATATTGGCCGGAATAATGGCACGGCCGCGGGCGACCTCGTCACGCACAAATTCAGGAATGATCGTCTGGGGAATACTGGCCCCCCAGGCATTACCCGGATGTTGATGCGCGACTGCGCTAAGACCGTTGCCATTGCCGTTTGCCTCAGCCTGCTCACGCAGTTGTTCGCGGGCCTGGTTTTCACGGATGGCAATATATTCCATCTCCGGTGTCACGATGCCTTTGCGCGCATAGTGCATTTGGGACACGTTACGGCCGGCCAGAGCGCGCCGTGGGCGCCTGAGGTGAGCGAATCGAATGTCGGCCAGGGAACGATCGGCGGCACGGAAGCGGCCGTAGTCTGACGAGCTGCCATCAAGTTCTTCCGAGTCCCCCCGGACGGCTATCCAGCCTTGCCGGACAGGCGCGAGCCCCTGACGAATATCGATCGAGATTGCCGGGTCGGTATACACGCCGGAGGTGTCATACACGGTAATGCTGCTCGGGCCGGTCTCCGAGGCGGGTTCCGGGCTCTGGCCCTGAGGGGCATGCGGTGAAGGCGACGAGGTTAAGCTGATTTCACGCATGGGAACACGCACGCCGGCGTGCGACCCTTCAACATAGACCTTACGCGAAGCCGGGAACGGCGTCGTCGAGAGGCGGTCGTGTGGGGCAGACCCATTGTGATGTGTTCCGTTCAGAGACTCCTGTTTCATATCCCTCTCCTTCCATATCGTTGGTCCGACCTGGACACGGGACACCCCGTAGGGCTGCCTGCATCCCTTACGAGCGACACTGATGGGCAATGGAGATGTTGAGACCGTGCTCCCTTCGCTGGCATTACCCAGATCAGGTTCCAGGGGTCGATACACTGTCCAACGCAGTGCATCCTCTCAGCCAAAACCTCAGCTCCCCCAACACCTTAGGATCGATGTCGAATCATGCTACGCCGCCCGTCCCAGGCTGTCAACGCAGGCAAACCGAGCAACGCGGGTTCGGCAGCTACCCCGGCAAGTACTCTCCACCGTTGACATGGATAGTTTGGCCAGTGATAAAGGCTGCCTCGTCGGAGAAGAGGAAGGCAACCGTCGCCGCTATTTCTTCGGGCCGACCAGTACGACCAACCGGAATATTCTTTCGCATCTTCTCCCAGGTTTCATCGGGGAAAACGCCCTTCAGCCCTTCATGCCAGATAAGCCCTGGGGCCAGCACATTGACGGTTACCCCATGGGGTGCCAGATCACGTGCGGTCGAGCGTGTGTAGCCGGTAATGCCAGCCTTCGCGGCGGCATACGGCGCTTCCGCTTCGCCCGGATGATAGGCGTACAAAGAAGCCAGATTCACGATGCGTCCAAAGCCCTGCTCCTTCATGGCGGCACTAAACGCGCGCGTCATATAAAACGTGCCGTGCAGGTTGACCCGGAGCACAATTTCCCAGACCCGCGACTCGAGCTCCCAGACCGCGCCGGCGCCATTCACGCCGGCATTATTCGCCAAATACGCAATATGGACGCCCTGGTCCTTCAGCATCCGCGCCAACTCGTTCACCTGGTCTTCCTTGGTGACATCGAGAGGGTAGAAGGCCACGCGCTCACGCTGTTCGGTCGGAATATGCTCAAACCACTCGTCAGCCCGCTCAGCACGGCGGTCGCAGGCCACCACGGCATATCCGTCGGCCAGGAGTCGCCGCACCATACCACTCCCCAGGCCACCCAGCGCTCCGGTCACTAACGCATGTCCATGTGCCACGCCTGCTCCTCCCTCAGGTCTCTTCACTCTTGTTCTGTTTTATCCGATCGCTCCAGGTCCAGGCTGCCATACACAAACGTTTTTTCTGACGGAGTATGCTTGAGCTGGCTCTCTTCCCACATCCAGTCTATGGATTGATCGGTGTGGTCCCGCTCGCGGACCAGGTAGTCACTGACCGCTTCGTGGAGACGCGAATCGGCCAAATAGTGCATACTCACCGTCGGCTGGGGATCGAAGCCGCGCAAACGCTTGAAGTCCCCCCCCGCGCCGGGTTCAAACCGAATGAAGCCATTTTCAATGCAGTGCCGAATGGCGGCATAATAACTCACGTTGAAATGCATATGCCGCTGCTCGCGTAACACCCCCCAATAGCGGCCATAAAACACCCCGCCCTTTTGGACATTAAAGGTCCCGGCGATGATCTCACCGTGCTGCCGGGCAATCACAAAACACAGGTTGCGCTTAAAGCGTTGAGCCAGCAGGTCAAAGAACTCGGGCAGGAGGTATTGGCGCCCCCAGTACAGATTGTTCACCGTGGATTGGTACAGATTAAACATGACCGGAAACATCTCATCCGGGATAGCCTCGCCACTCAGCACCTCGATCTCTATGCCGCGCTTGTCCATCTCACGGATTTCACGCTTAATCTGGTTGCGCCGTTTACTGCGGAAGTGGGCCAGATAGTCATCAAAGGTCTGGTAGGCATGATTCAGCCATTGATACTGAATACCCAGGCGTTTGAGATAGCCAATCTGAGACAGGGCTGCGGCTTCGTCCGGCAAGCAAAAATTGACATGCACCGAGGACAGATTGTTGCGTTTACACACCTCACGCAGGGTTCTGCCCAGGATATGAATTAAACTCGTCCGGTCGGAACCCTCCGCGGTCAGAAGCCGCACACCCGTTGCCGGCGAGAATGGGGACGCCACTAAAATTTTGGGATAATAATTGATCCCGGCGCGGTGGGCAGCATCAGCCCAGGCGTGGTCAAAGACAAACTCGCCCATACTGTGCCCCTTGAGATACATCGGACAGGCCGCAATCAGGCGCTCGCCGTCATAGACCGCCACATGCTGGGGCTGCCAACCGGATTTGGCTCGGACGCAGTTCGACTCTTCCAGACACGCCAGCCAGTCCCATTCGAGGAACGGCGAGCCCCGCCCGAGCAGGCCATCCCACTCCTCCCGTCCCACGTCCTGCATGCTGTTGAGTATTTTGACTTTCAGCTCGGCCATAATGAATCGATGCTTCTGCGCGCTTCGCAATACGTCTCAAGTCGGGACACTATAACGGAGAACACCGAGATCAACACCCCTGCCTCTTAGCGCGAAACATGGGGCATTTGTAGGGGCATGCCCGGTGGGGCGCGGCGGGACCGGATTCCCGGTCCTCAGCAATCAATCGGCTTCAACCAACAACGGTGGCCGCACGGTTTGAAAGCCGGCGGCATTCCGATGTCCGCCTCCGCCGTAGCGCTTGGCGACCGCACTGACATCGAAGTCGCCCGTCGAGCGGAGACTCCACTCCCGACGATCCTCGGCAGTATCCCGATAGCTGGCACTGAACGCCGCCGAGGGAAACATCTCGCACAAGCGGTTCCCCAGATCGGAGGTATTTCCGGTGGCATTGACGACGGGAATCCGGTAGCCACCCAGCTCCATCCACATCACTGCGGCCAGCAGTTCCTCTATGTCGTGGGCTTGTTTACGCAGAATCGCCTCGCCGTCCGCAAGGAGCTGCGGCAGGGCATCTGCCGCGGCTAGTTTGTCCGCCCAGAGGGTAAAATCGTACGGATAGCTTCGAATGGCCGCATTGATCGCCCGACTGCCCGGCAAGGCGTGCTGCCAGAGGTCCCGGTCTTTAATATAGCGCAGGAGTTCCGGGCAATCCGTCTCGGGATGAAAATACTGCCACGCCAGGGTTGCTCCCGACTCATCCATATCAAAAAGCGCAAACAGACCCGGTGGTGCCTGGTCAGGCGCAAATCGCGGCGGTTGCTCCCGGATATCCGCAAGCGCGGCCTGGGCTGATTTATGATGATCCAGGACGGTGATATGCGTCACGCTCTGCCTCAGTTGCCCGAGCTGTTCTGCCGGATAGGCAAAATCAACCATGAAGAGGCGCGCACAGTCCGGGAGGGGCGGTGGCGGCACACCGTGACGAACCGGCACATAGGTCGCCGTCTCGCCCAGTCGCTTCCAGGCTGCCCAGGCGGCTCCAAAGCCGTCCGGACAATGGGCGTGGTAGAGAACATAGTCGCGCATCAACTCCTCCCGCTTCATCAAGATATTGTCCAAGTGTCCGGGTAGTATAGCAGGTCGGGCAACCGGCAGACATCCAGGCCCGAAGCCGGCTCTTTTTGATACCGGCCTCGCCTCAGCCCCTAAGGGTATTTCTCTGGCCAATGCAAACAGATATGTAGGACGCCTGTGTCAGGACCCGAAACCCACGCATTACGATACGCCAGAAGATTGAAACCCTTATGCAGCCTGGATCCGTCGTTGTTTATCGTGAACGTGGGCAGCTTGCGCTCGGCGTTGTTCAAAAAATCGGCACCTCAGGAAAAGGCAGTCTGGAACTCCTCGGGGAAAGTGACAAAAAACTGTCCGTATCGAGGGAGCGTATATTTTTCGATTGTCGAGCGACGTTTCCACTCGACCAGTCCTCCACAGACCGCAAAAGACATCTCGCCGAGCTGCGCGATACCATACGGCACCATGCCCAGACGATAGAGCTCAAAGAGCTGTGGGAACTGTTGGAAGCGGACCATAGCGCAGTCTTCACCTGGCAAGAACTGGCCGGATTTATCGTTTCCGGTGATGAGCCGTTCGCCATTGCCGGCGTCCTTGAGGCACTCTGGAACCAGTCTCTGTATTTTAAGGAGAAACAGGCCGGCTCTTTTTCTCCGCGAGACCCACACAGTGTGGAGGAGCGCCTGCTTCAGCAGCAACGAGAGCACGAAAAAGCCCAGGAGCAGCAGGCCTTCCTCACCTGGATGGAAGCGCAACTACAAGGCCGACCCGCAGACCAACCACCCCCAGGCCATACACAATTTCTGGCATTGATTCAGGGTTTGGCTCTGTATGGCGAGGGATATGACAAACGCCCGCAAGCTCTGCAACTCTTGAATGCCATCGGCTTTCAGGGCAAGGGACAGCCCTGGGACGCCGCGTTTCAGTTACTCGTCCACATCGGTATCTGGCAGCCGGACGAAGAACTCTGCCTGCTGCGCTATCACATTCCGACGTATTTTTCCGAGGAAGCCCTCCAAGCGGCGAACGATCTCCCAGTCTTTTCGGCAGACACGGCGGACAGCGGCGAGCAGGGCACTCTGGAAGACCTGACGGCTTTGGAAACGTTTACGATTGATGATGCCGATACGAACGAGATCGACGACGCGCTCAGCCTGACCGAACGCGATGGGAAGCTCCTCATCGGCATCCATATTGCCGACGCTGGTGCCTATGCCCCGCCGCGGAGCATCCTCGACAAATCCGCCCTGGCGCGTGGCACGACCATTTATCTGCCGAGCGGCAAATTTCCCATGCTGCCACCGGTCATCAGCGAAGAGAAGGCCAGTCTTATTGCGCAAGCGGAGAGACGCGCGCTCAGCTTTTTTGTCCAGATTGATGAGATCGGCCACCTCCAGCCCGAACGCATCACCCGCAGTATCGTTCGGGTGTCTCATCGCCTGTCCTATGCCGAAGCGGACGCGGCCTTAGTCGAAGGCAGCACGGCCTCCTATGGCTCGACCCTGCGGCAACTCGCCCAACTCGCCCAGAAACGGAAAGAGCAACGTATCGCCCAGGGAGCCGTTGTGATCGACGGAGACGAAGTCAAGGTCAAGGTGAGCAACGGAACGGTCTCAACGACCCTGCTCGACTATAACTCACCGTCCCGTGGCCTGGTGAGTGAATGCATGATCATGGCCAACGAAACAGCCGCCCGCTATTGCCACGCCAACCACCTCCCCGCCCTCTATATCGGCCAGCCACCGCCGGATGACACCATTCCGGACCGCTCCGATTTCCCCACCCGGCAAACCTATGTCCATGCGGCCAGACGCCTGATGTCCCCATCTCAGCTCGGCACCCTGCCAGAGGCACATACCGCCCTGGGGCTGCCATTATATACCCAGGCGACCTCCCCGCTCCGGCGTTATACCGACCTTCAGATGCATCACCAGATCAAGCACCACCTTGTACATGGCAGCGCCCTGTTTCAGGAGAGCCAGCTTCAGGTCGTGGCGGCCAGTACCCAGGCTGCTATTGGAGATGCCCGACGTTGCGAGCGCGAGAGCACACGCTTCTGGTTACTGCGTTTGCTTGAGGGACAGCAAGGGGCGGTCGTCAGTGGCCAGGTCGTGCGTACCCAGAACCGCCGGCTCTTTGTCGAGTTGGACGAGACGCTTCTGTTCGTTCCCATGAACAATGCGCCACCGCTACCCCTCGGCACTCCGGTCCAAGTCAGCATCAACCACGTCAATGCCAGACGCGACATACTGAGCGTGAAGTTAATTGACAGCAGGGGTTAGCTCCCGGTTTATGAGCGGTGTCTCTCATAATGGCCAATATTGTCGCTTGCATCAGGGGAAGTTCAGACGTACAGTAGGCTGTACAGGAGGAGGTATGCGAGTAAAGAGATTAGTGAGCCTGGTCGAGGCACGATCCTCTCTCAGCCGCCTTGCGCGCGAGGTCGCTCAAAGTGGGGAGGCCATTGCCATAACCCAAAGATCAAAGCTTGCGGCAGTCCTCGTTGGGGCCAGTCGCTATGAGGCGGATATGGCAGAACTTGAACAATACCGTCGCCGGCAGCGCGCCCATCCGACCCCCTCTTTTTCAGGCCTGATGGAAATTGTTGGCGACCTCGAAGAGGGTTCCCATCAGCTCACCGAGTCCTATGAAGCGGCACTCAAGCGGAGTGGAGATCAACTCGGCGATGCTCTACGTGACTGATACCCATCCCCTTGTCTATTTTTCTACGGGAAGAGCCCGCAAACTCGGCCAGCAGGCTCGTCGGGCTTTTCAACAGGCCGAGCGTGGACGCGGGCATATTGTTATTCCCGTCACTGTTCTGGAAGAAATTTTGCGTCTCAGTGAAATGGGACGGGTTCGGCTCAAACTCCCCTTGAGGGAATTAGTGTCGCAGTATCAACAACAGGGCAGCCCCTTCTCAGTGCAAGATTATAATGTAGATATTCTGCTTGCCACCGAGCAGTTTCCGGGCGTCCGGGACCCCTTTGATCGCGTGATAGTCGCCACCGCCCATACCTTGGGCTACCCCCTTATTACCCACGACGGATTTCTCCAGGATCACCAGTTCGTTCAGACCGTGTGGTAATCTGATAGGGGGAGATGCGAGAAAAGCCACGTCCCCCGGTTGAGGCAATGTCGATGAGATACCTCTAATGGCGTGGGATCATTATATTTTCTCCGTTAGTCAGTATCACCACATGACCACGCCACCGTCAATATTGAGGGACTGGCCGGTGATATACGAGGCTTCAGGCGTACACAGATAGGCCAGGAATTTTCCAATCTCCGTATCGGAACCGGGCCGATTCAGAGGGATCAACTGCTGGACCGTTTTGTTCCAGGTTTCATCCCGCCCGAGGTCGTCCATACGCGAGGTATCAATTATACCCGGACAGACCGCGTTGACCCGAATATTATGCGCGGCCAATTCCATGGCCAGAGCTTGGGTAAAGCCCTGAATTCCGAAATTCGACGTACAATAGGCCACCATATTCGGGTTGCCCTTTTTGCCGGCAATGGACGATATATTCAGGATACTTCCCCCCTGACCTTGCCGGATCATGCTCGGCACCACGGCGCGGCTCATCAAAAAACTGCCGGTGAGCTTGATATCGAGAACTTTCCGCCACACGTCTTCGGAGAGTTCGGTCAGCGGCACCCGGTCCGGCCCGCGCGCAAAAGCCGAATTGTTCATCAGGATATCAATCCGTCCGAACTCCTTGAGCGTGGCATCGACCGTGTCTTGCACCGCCGCACTGTCAGTGACATTGGCCACCAGCGGCACACACCGCCGGCCAGCGGCCCGTACCTGTTCGGCCGTACTCTCAACATCCCGCCAGCCTGCGGCTTTTTCGTCTTCCGGATAGTGCTGAGGATCGCGTCCGGTTCCAGTGACAACAAGGTCAGCTCCCAGTTCAGCCAAGGCCAGGGCCGCGGCCCGGCCGATCCCGCGCAAGCGCCCTGCCCCAGTGATAATTGCGACTTTTCCATCAAGGCTGCCCATCATTCTCTCCCTTTTGTCAGACGACTCTCTATTGTCAAAGAACAAGGGCGCACGATTGTGCGCCCTTGTTTCCCCAAATAGCGACCAACAGGCCGTCCGCTACGAGCCGAGTTCTTCGGCAAACAGAGCTTTCACCCGCGCCCAGGCGTCAGTCGCAGCGGCCTCATTATACGACCCGCGCTGGTCACAGAAAAACCCATGGTCGGCCTCGGGATAGACCACCACTTCATGCTGAATGCTGTTGGATTCGAGTGCACCTCGAATCGTATCCACATCGGACATGGGGATGTGGGCGTCTTGCCCGCCGAACAGGCACAGCATGCGGCCTTCAATTTGCCCGGTCCGGCCTACAGTTGACGGCTGGCCACCAAAGCCTTGCTCTCCGGCGATCCCGCCACCATAAAAGCTGGCCGCGGCGACCACGTCGGTTTCACACGCGGTTAAATAGGTCATATGCCCGCCAACACAAAACCCCATGGCCCCGATTTTATTGCCGATTACAAAATTCTTGCGTTTGAGAAAAGAGACGGCCGCCAGCGCATCGGCCGCCATTTCGTCCGCGTTGAGTTGACCCAGGAGTTTAATGCCCGCTTCCATACCCGCTTCGTCATAGCCGTATTCCACCCCAGGGCCGGTTCGATGAAAAAAGTCCGGCGCCAGCGCGACATAACCTTCTTTAGCCACCCGTTCGGTCACATCCCGAATATGGGAATTGACGCCAAAAATTTCCATAAAGACGAGCACGGCCGGTCGGGGTGTCGAGTCCGCCGGCCGGACCATATAACCGTCCATAGTCTGCGCATTGACATTGATATGAATACGCTCAGTCGTAATCTCCATCCGGTCCTCCTTCTGGGTGCTCCTATTTTGCTGCGCGACCGGACTCCAGGCAAACACCGGCAGTCATGATCGGCCCTCCTCCGTTTTTCTCACATACCCGTACACCCTCGTCAAGGCGTTGGGGGTGTGATACAGCGGGGCCGAGAGAATCACACACGAAGGAGGGCGCTATGCCGCATGTACATCGAGACGGAGTGAATGTGTATTACGAAAGCTATGGGTCGGGAACACCGATTGTCTTTCTGCATCCGTTTTCGACCAACGGCTATATCTGGTATTTTCAGACCTTCTCGTTCGCCCGGGATTATCAGTGCATTACGGTCGATCATCGCGGCCACGGGCGTTCGGATAAGCCCGAGTCCGGCTATGCCATTCCCGAGATGGCCGCGGACGTTGCCGCCATTCTTGATGCAACCGGTAACGAGCAGGCCGTCCTGGTCGGCAATTCGATTGGCGGCATGATTGCCATGCAGTTCAACCTCGACTTTCCCGACCGCGTCCTGGGCACGGCTATCGTCAGCAGCGGAACCAACCTCGGAGCCGGTATGCCACCCGAGGCTCTGCAAGCCTTTCAGCAAGACCTCAGCGGCGCGTTCGGTGGCCTGATGGAAGGCGCGGTCGCGGCAAAGACCAAACAGGATAAACCGGAAATTCTGGACCTGATGAAGGCCAATTTCGCGGTGGATGACAATTTTACCGAGCAGGTCTTTTTTGCCAATGCGACCGACCCGAATGGGGTCTTTCAGTGGAATATTTCGGATCAACTCAAGAACATCACCAAGCCGACCATCATCTTTGCCGGTGAAGAGGATCAGGCCACGCCGGTCGAAGCCAACCAATTCCTGGCCGACAATATCCCCAATGCCCAGATCAAAATTCTGAAAAATATTGGCCATTTTTACCAGTTGGAAAGTCCTGCGGATTTCAACGCAGACCTGGCCCAGTTCCTGAAACAGGTCGTGGCCTGACGCGCAGTTTCACGGGGCTCAGTTCTTCGGTAGCGAGCGGTGAAGCATGGGCGATACATCACTGGCCAGCATGATTCTTGAGCGGGCTGCGCGGTACGGCTCACGCCGTGTTTTTCTGCGCAAACGCGACAACTCTTGGGAAGACATATCCTGGCAGCAGTTTGGCGACCGGATTGTCCGTGCCGCCCGCGGGCTGGCGGCTTTAGGCTTTCAGTCGGGCGACCGGCTGGCCATTCTGGCCGATAACCGCCCCGAATGGCCGCTGATCGATCTGGCCAGTCTGTATCTGGGCGGGGTAGACGTACCGCTCTACCTGACCAGCCCGCCGGACGACCTGGCCTATGTCCTCAACGATGCCGGGGCGAGCGTGCTGGCCGTGGCCGGCGATGACCAACGGCAAAAGATCGCCCAGATTGCGTCCGAGGTACCGAGCCTCAAGCAAGTCATTCATCTCGACGTGGATTCCGCGCCGGACATCGGTTTGCCGAGCCGTCTCACCGCGCTCAGCCTGACAGACCTGTTGGCCAGTGGCGAGCACGGCACCGAACCGGCCCAGCCGGTACCCGATCCCGGTTTGGCAACCATCATCTACACCTCGGGCACGACCGGTCGACCCAAAGGCGTCATGCTGAGCCATACCAATATGCTGGCCAACGCCGAGGATGCGGCCGCGGTCCTGCCGCTGAGTGAAGAAGACCTGTTCCTGTCCTTTCTGCCCCTGTCGCACGGGTTCGAGCGCACCGGCGGGCTCTACACCAGTCTGCGGGCCGGCGGCACCATCGCCTATGGCGGCGGTATCGCCAGCCTGACCGACGACTTGGCCGCGGTCCGGCCAACCATACTGTGTTGTGTGCCGCGCGTGCTGGAACGGGTCTATCAGCATATGCTGGGCGAAAGAGAAAACGCGCCCTTTGTGAAACAGAAAATTCTGAGCTGGGCGCTGGAGGTTGGACGAGCGGTCGGCCGGATACGCGCGGCCAACACCGCCGGCACGGCTGCCCTGCCCTTTCCGCTCAGCGTGCAACACAGTCTGGCCGACCGCCTGGTATTTCGCACGCTCCGCTCGGCGCTCGGCGACCGGATTCGTTTTCTGGTGTCGGGCGGTGCCCCGCTCAACGCGGACTTGGCCTGCTTCTTTTATGGCGCGGGCATCCCCGTCTATGAGGGCTACGGCCTGACCGAGGCCGGACCGGTCGTGGCCTGTAATACGCCGGACCGGAACCAGGTCGGCAGCGTGGGAACGCCGCTGCCCCAGGTATCGGTTCGTATCGCCGACGACGGAGAGGTGTGCGTGCGTGGGCCGAACGTCATGGCCGGCTATTACAACCGGCCGGAGGACACGGCCGCGGCCTTGGACGCCGAGAGCTGGCTGCACACCGGCGACATAGGAGCAATCGACGCCCAGGGCTTTCTGACCATTACCGACCGTAAGAAGGATCTGCTCATCACCTCGCAGGGTGAGAATGTCGCGCCGCAGCCCATTGAGGGCCGCTTTCGCCAGGAGCCGCTGATCGAAGAGGCCTGTCTGATTGGCGACCAGCGTCCCTATCTGACCGTGCTGCTCGTGCCCGACCGTGAATTTGTGGAGATCATGGCCAACACGCACGGGGTGAGCGGCGAATGGCCGACCGTATTGGACCATCCCACTATTCGCGCGCGGTTTCAGCAGTGTTTCGAGACGGTCAACGGTAGCCTGCCGCGACACGCCCAGCCCCGCCAGTTCGCCCTGCTGGTCGAACCGTTCTCGCAGGCCAGTAATGAATTGACACCCACCCTCAAGGTCAAGCGCCGCACGGTGTTGCAAACGCGACGGGCTGCAATTGACGGCCTGTACCCGGACCAGCAGTGATGTTCCGCACCGTGTTATGAGCCTGGAAACCGTTGATGATATCGAGCGGCTGCTGGACGTTTTTCCACCGACGCTGTGTCAGGCCGTGTTGCGGGAGAGCGCCCTGCACGAGTTGCTGGAAGTCATCCTCGACCTGGGCCGTCCACCCGAGGCGCGCTATGTCGCCAAGACCACCGATCTGGCTGCCGAGTCGGTCGATACTGAAACCATCGCCTTTGTGGTGGAACGTATCGGCGCGTTCAGCCACGACAACCGGGCCGGCATTCCGCGCACCCTGCACCGCATCTCCGCGCTCCGCAACCGCACGGGCGGTGTCATTGGACTGACCTGCCGGGTCGGACGGGCCGTGTTCGGGACGCTCGATATCGTGCAAGATCTGGTGCACCAGCCGGACAAGAGCATTTTGCTCTTAGGCCCGCCAGGTGTGGGTAAAACCACCCTGCTGCGCGAGGCAGCCCGCGTGCTGGCCGACGAGGACGGTAAACGGGTCGTTATCGTGGATACCTCAAACGAAATTGCCGGCGACGGAGATATTTCCCACGCCGCTATCGGGCGTGCCCGGCGGATGCAGGTGCCCTCGCCGGACCGTCAGCACCAGGTGATGATCGAAGCAGTTGAGAACCACATGCCCGAAGTCATTGTGGTGGATGAGATCGGAACGGAAGCTGAAGCCGAAGCGGCACGGACGATTGCCGAGCGCGGCGTCCGGCTTATTGCCACGGCGCATGGCGGGACGCTGGAGAATCTCGTCCTGAATCCCACCCTGGCAGACCTCATTGGCGGCGTGCAGTCGGTGACCCTGGGCGATGACGAAGCCCGGCGGCGGCGGACCCAAAAGACCGTACAGGAACGGAAGGCACCCCCGACCTTCGACGTGCTGATTGAAATCCATACACGGCACCGCTTTGCCGTCCACCCCGACGTGGCAGCCGCGGTTGACGGCTTGCTGCGGGGCTGGAGTTCCAGCCTGGAGATACGCACCCGCCAGGAGGACGGCAGCATTACGACCGAGCAGTTGACGGAGACCGATTCCGCGCTTCAGGACCAGACTGCCGCTCCCACCCAGGGACCGCAAAACCGGGTTCTGCGGATTTATCCCTACGGCATTAATCGACAGCGGCTCGAACACGCCATACATGCGCTCGATGTCCCGGCTCGGGTTGTCGCCCAACCGACTTACGCCGATGTCATTCTCACGGTCAGAGGCCAGGCCAAACGCCAACCAAAAGCGCTCCGTTTGCTGGTCGAACGCGGCATGTCGCTCTACGCCTTACGCAGCGATACGGCCTCGCAAATGGAGAAATTCCTGCGCGCTCATCTCAGCGAGGAATTTCCTGAAGATCGGGCCGCACTGGCTGAGGCCGAAGCCGGCGTGCAGCGGGTGATTGCCCAGAACGAGCAGTGCGAGCTTTCGCCACAACGCACGCGGCTGCGACGCTTGCAGCACCAAGTGGTGAAGAGCTATGGCTTGATCTCACACAGTGAGGGGGAAGAGCCGTTTCGACGGCTGATTGTCTATCCGGTCGGCCGCTGAGAGGGGTGATCGGTCGGTCACCCCCCCAAAGAGACCAAGGGGAGCGTACCCTAGGAGCGCAGGCTGGAAGCCTGCCCAGGGCGGGCAAGACGCCCGCGTTCCCAGGGTTAAGGTGTCCAGATGCCGGAGCGGCAGGTGCTAGGAGCCAATGACCATGGCCACGCTGGTCGTGCCCGAGCCACCGATATTCAGGGTCGCGATTTTTTTCGCGCCGTCAATCTGGTAATCTCCAGCCGTTTCCGTCACCTGACGAAAGGCATCCAGGGCCTGCCGCGTCCCGGTTGCGCCAACCGGGTGTCCACAGCCGATCAACCCGCCGCTGGCGTTAATCGGCAGCTTGCCGCTAAATTCAATCACGCCGTCCTCGATGGCCTGCCACGACTCGCCCGGGTTGGTCAGACCGAAATGGTCGATGGCCATATACTCGGAGGTGGTAAAACAATCGTGCGTCTCGATACCCTGCACCTGCCAGGCATCGGACAGACCGGCCCGTTGAAAGGCATCCACAATCGCCTGCCGCGTATGGGGCAGGACGTAGGGGTTGCCCTTGCTCTGGGCGATTTTGGTATCAAATTTGATCGGGGCGGTGTGGTGACCCCAGCCCAGAATCTGGGGCAGATTCGCCAAAGCCAACCCTCTCCGTTCGGCGTATTTTTTGGCAAAGGATTCCGAGGCTAAGAAAATCGACGTGGCACCGTCCGTGACCTGCGAACAGTCGCGCACCCGTAGCCGGCCGGCCACCGGATTCCCGTATTTCCCAGAGTCCAAATTCTGCGATTCGTCCGAAAACCAGCCGCGGGTTTGTGCTCTGGGGTTGCGGCGGGCGTTCGAGTAATTCACTTCGGCAATCCGGGTAAGGTGCTCTTCACGCAGCCCGTAGCGTTCTTCATACACGTCACCGAGCTGGCCGAACAGCTTTGGAAACGCAAACTCCACCCCTTTGGCTTCCTGGTCGTACCAGGCTGCGGTGCCGAGAAAATCTCCGCCCGTGGCCGGGTCAACGGTCTTCATCTGCTCGACCCCAACGACCAACGCGAGATCATACCGGCCGGCTTCGATTTCTGCCGAGGCCATCAGCATGGAAACACTGCCCGAGGCGCAGGCGGCTTCGTGTCGCGCGGTAGGAATCCCTGAGAGAGCCGGATCGATCTCCGCCAGAAAGGCACCGAGATGGCCCTGCTTGCAGTAGAGTTCCGCTGCGAAATTGCCGACATGGGCGACATCGATTTCCTGCGGATCAATCTCCGTTGATGAGAAGCCGTCCGCTACCGCTTCTTTGAGCATATCGACAATGTCGTTCCCCTCTTTCATCCAGTTGCGAGCGAAATCGGTCTGATGCCCACCAAGCACGTATACGGGTGCCGCCATAATACTCCTCCTTATCGGCGAGACGTTTTCTTTGTTCTTGAGATAACGGGAGCGGTCACGCTCCGCCTTGACGAGAGTCGTCCTATCCTGCTCATGGGACAAGGTCAATCCGCCTCACGTCCCCCATGACCGGGCAACCACAGGGGGTTGCCCCTACCGTGTTGCATTCCCTCTCCCCTGGAGGGAGAGGGCTAGGGTGAGGGGGCCGAGTTCAGACATCGCTTATCGACGGCTGTGTATCCACCTGTTCGACTGGTGGCGAGGTTCCGCCTGCGGCTTCCAGCAGTTCAATAACTCTGGTTTTGCTGTTTTTCTTGGCAAAATAGAGTGCGGTCTGGCCGTAGTCATCTTCGGCGTTGACATCGGCACCGTGCTCAAGCAGCGCTTCGACAATGGCAACATGGCCAAACCGCGCGGCAACAATGAGGGCCGTCGGGCCGCCGAAGGAGGCATGGACGTTGATGTCCACGCCTTGCTCCAGCATCTCCAGCATAGTCTCCATATCGCCCGAGCCGGCCGCCCCAATAAAAATATCCCGCTGTATCACTTCCGGCGGGACGTCCGAGGAAGGCCCGGAGCGAAGCCATTCCAGTGACACAACAATCACCACAATCAGGAGCCCAACGGCGATCAGCGTTTTCTTATCCATCGTCTACGTCCCCCTCTTGGACAGGAAGATATGCTGACAGCAGTCTAGCGTCGAGAAGGAGTGGTACGCAACAGCACTTTACGAGCCCCACGCTGGGCGGCGTGGTTGAGGGCCTGCATACCGGCGGAGAGCGGATACGCCGCCTCAATCAGGGCGGTAACCGGAATCCGGTTACGGGCCAAGGCATCCAGGGCCGGGGGGAACAGGCCGCAGCGCGAGCCGACCACCATGACCTCGTTTATGACTAACGGTGCCAGCGAGAGGCTATGGTTCTCGGCAAGCGTACTTTTCAGCACGAGCGTACCACGTGGACGGACGGCCGCCATGGCGAGTTGCAAACCGGTAGACGAGCCGGTTGCTTCAACTACCAGATCAACGGCCTGGGGTTGCCAGTCGGAGAGATTCACCGCTCTCATGCCAGCCTTCTTCGCCAAGGCGAGTTTCGTGTCATGCCGACCGACAACGGTCACCGCCGCGCCAGCCTGATGCAGCACGAACGCGCACAGCAAACCCAGCTTGCCATCGCCGAGCACGACCGTTGGTATTCCAGGCCGGACAGGTATTTGTTCCAGGATTTCAAACGCGGCGGCGAGCGGTTCGGTAAAAACCGCGGCTTCGTCGGGAACGGAGTCGGGAACGGGATGCAGGTTAGCAGTCGGCACAGACAGATATTCGGCAAAGCTGCCGTCCGCGCCCAGGATGCCCATGACCCGGCGGGTTGGGCAGTGGCGCTGCATGCCGCGCCCACACGCCTCACACCGGCCGCAGCCGAAATTGATCTCAGCCACGACCCGTTTACCCGGCCAGTCGGCCGGCCCTTCGGAGACCTCACCCACGAACTCATGCCCCGGTACACCCCGGAAGTCCATATAGCCTTTGAGGATCTGCAAATCGGTCGAACACACCCCGGCCAGTCGGACGCGCACCAGCGCCCGCTCAGCACTCGCCTGCGGTGCAGGATACCGCTCCTGCACCCGCAGGTTTTGTCCGTCCCAGTGAAGCGCACGCATAGTTGTGTTTCAATCCTCACCAGCCGTAGGGGCAATTCGTGCATTGCCCCGACACCAGCTAAAAAGAAATCCCCTCCCCGTACGTGTGATGCGAAAAGGAACCGACCCGTAAGAGGAGGCAAGCCCGCTACGGCTCTAGAGTCACTTTTTGTGCGAAATCCTCCATAAATCCTACGCCCTCTTCCAGCTTATCGCTCCATAACGGCAGCGGCGCCAGAAAAGAATCATAGCCCAGGTCCTGATAGCGTTTGGTCTCTTCAATGAAGGTATCAACCGAGGTGGTGTAGGCTGGCGCAACGAGAATTTTGATGCCGCTCATGTCCCGTCCGGCTTTGTCCGCGGCGACTCTGATCATCTCCACCCCCTCTTTGAAGCCGTCATAACTCTTGGCCACCGCAACCCAGCCATCACCGTGTTCGACGACCCGTCGCATCGCGCGGGCGGAATGCCCGCCAATCCAGACCGGTAGCGGGTTCTGGACCGGCTTGGGTTCGCATTTGATATCGCTGAACTTGCAGAACTCACCGTCAAATTGCGGGTCGGGATTCGTCCACAGCTCGCGCATGGCTTGCAGATACTCATCACTCAGCCTGCCGCGTTTCTTGAACGGCGCGCCGAGCAGACTGATCTCTTCTTCCATCCAGCCAATACCGGCCCCCAGCATCATGCGTCCCCGCGACAGCACATCCAGGGTGGCGAACATTTTGGCTGTGACAATCGGGTTGCGGTGCGGCAGCACGAGCACCCAGGTCCCCAGCCGGACCCGCTTGGTTGCCCCGGCCAGATAGCCCAGCAGCGACAACGGCTCAAGAAAACCGTCGGCCGGATTGGCCGGAAACTCGCCGGTGTCATTATACGGGTAGCGGGATTCGATGTGCATTGGCATGATCACATGGTCGGCCACCCAGAGTGCATCATAGCCCAGCTCTTCCGCCTTCATGGCAATGGTCGTTACCACATCCACCGAGCCGGGTCCGGTGGCTAAAGGCCCAAGATTGGGGACGAGTAATCCTACTTTCATGACATTCTCCTTTGTCGAAAAATTTGTGTTCCTCTCCTATAGCGTCGCAGCCGGTTCGACAAGCGCACGGCTCGACGCTGTGAGTCGCCCCTTCGCTAACGCCCCGCTTTCCGCTATACAGTCGCTCAACAAAAGGGAGGACTGCTATGGCAGACACACAACCATCCATGCTGGCCGGTACGACCGTACTCGACTTTACCCAGTATCTGGCCGGTCCGACGGCAACCCGGCTCATGGCCGAACTCGGGGCGAACGTCATCAAAGTCGAACAGGCCACGGGCGGTGACCCGGCGCGCTCCCTGCCCTTTGTGAAAGACAACCGCAGCATTTACTTCATTCAGCAGAATCGCGGCAAGAAAAGCCTGTGTATCGATTTCAAACGACCGGAAGGCGTCGAGCTGATTCGGGCGCTCATCCCCCAGGTGGATGTCGTCATTGAAAACTACGGTCCTGGGGTGATGGAACGCCGCGGCTTGGATTACGAATCCCTCAAGACGCTCAATCCCGGCCTGGTCATGTGTTCCATCTCCGCCTTCGGTCGGAAGAGCCCGCTGTCCCATTTGACCGGCTACGATTATATCGCCCAGGGGTTTTCCGGCATTATGCATATGACGGGCGACCCGGACGGCCCGCCACGTTTCGTCGGTGTGGCCATAGCCGACGGCATAGCCGGGGTCAGTGCCTTTGGGGCGCTCGGCTATGCCCTGCTGCACCGGGACCGCACCGGCCAGGGCCAGCACGTCGATATCTCCATGGTCGATGCCCTGTATCATATGCAGTCCGTTGAAGTGCAGGCCTTTGCCGCCAGCAACGGCCGATACAAACCCATGCGTTTCGGCACCCATCATTATGCCTCCTGTCCGCTGGGCGTGTTCAAGAGCAGGCAGGGCCATTGTGTGATTTTAGCCCTGAACCGCCAGTGGCCGAATGTGGCCAAGGCGCTGGGCAAGCCGGAACTCGTGGATGACCCCCGTTTTGCCACTGCCAAGGCGCGCGGCCAGAATCAAAAAGAACTGATTGCCATGATCGAGGCTTGGCTGCAATCGTTTCCAACCGATGAGGCCGCGCTCAAAGCCCTGGCCGACCACCGCGTTCCGGCCGGACCGGTGTTATCGATTGAAGAAACGGTCTCCCATCCCTATTTCATTGCCCGCAAAATGGTCCGGCAGGTGCCTGACCAGATTCTTGGCGAGGTCACCATTCCGGGCTTCCCGTTCAAGTATTCGGCCTTCCCGGATGAACCCGACCTCCAGGCTCCCCTGCTCGGTCAGCACAACGCCGAGGTACTGGGCCAGTACCTGGGCCGCTCTTCGGACACGATTAGCACGCTGCACGATCAGGGAGTGTTGTATAAGGGGGAGCGGTAAGGGAGCGCCACCATGCGTTAGAACTCGACTTCCGGATACCCCCCCGGTTTTACTGAATTGAGAGCGGCAACGACACGGTTAACCGCTCTTTCAATCCGAGGCCAACTGGTAGTCATGAGGACAACAACGGCGATCTGACGATTCTCCAGATTCTGTTGATACCTCAGATTCTGATCCGTAGTGACCAAGACCTCGAACCCTTCGTACTCAGCAGTGCTGAGCAGTTCTCCATTCTGAAGCGTACTCCATCCCTTTTCGAAGACAGTGGCAACAGCGTGGAGAGCAAGGTAACGAGCAGGGGAACCGGGGTACCTTGGTCAAACAGTACCCGCATAGAGTTTACTTTGCCTCGGTCTGGAGGCTTTGCTGGGTATGGTTGAGCACGGCTTCGACTTGCTGGCGCGTGACGCCAGGAAACCAGAGCAGGAAATCATCAAGACACGTCCCATCTTCCAGATTCTCAAAGAGTGCCTTCACCGGGACACGAGTGTCGCGAAAAACCCACGCCCCGCTCACTCTACCAGGTACGCGCTCGACGGCGGGGCAGGACGACCAATCCAACATGGAATTGAGGCTAACGAAAAATCTGAGAAGGGACAAGCGAGTATGGATCAAAAAGGCTGGCTAAGTACCAAACGACCTTCTACCCCTATACAACCTCAACTGTAGTACATATTAACCATCTCGTCTCGTTCGCTCGGGCCGCTGGTGCTTGGCGACAGGGCGCGCCAAAAACACTGGGCCATACTCCGGCGAGAGGCTACCGGGTATCACATCGTTCGGTGAGACATTGCTGCCCCGCGACGGGCTTCACCCCTCCCCCCACAGCTTGGCCACCGGTAAGCGCAAGCCTGGCAAAAGAGGCTCGCCGTCCAGACTGTCAGGGTTATCCAGACACTCGGTTGGCATCCCGGGCCGGTAGATATGGACGCGTCGCTCCTCGGGGTCAATCAGCCAGCCAAGCTGTGCTCCGTTGTCCATATATTCCTGCATTTTGGCCTGAAGCGGAGCAAGCGTATCGGACGACGAACGCAGTTCAACAACGAAGTCCGGACACAACGGCGGGAACTCAGCCTGTTGGTCCTCAGTCAGCGCTTCCCATCGAGAACGCCTGACCCACGCGAGGTCGGGCGAGCGTTTGGCTCCGTTCGGCAGGGTAAATCCGGTTGACGAATCAAAACCAACGCCCGTCCCATCTGCTTCAACCCAGCCGCCAAAGAGTGTGGTCAGGAGAAAATTACGCTGACCAGTCTTTCCTCCCGTGGGCGGTATAATGACTAAATCCCCTTCGTGCGTCCGCTCAAAGCACCAGTCACGATTGAGCTGACAAAACTCAAAAAACTCATGCTCGTTCATCTTTTGCAACACGGGACCAAAATGGAGGGTGAGCGACGTTTCTTCGACTGCGGGGAGTACGGTACTCATGGCCTCCGTCCTTTCCGCCTGAAGGTAGCGCCCGGCCTTCCGTCTGGTCAAGTCAACAAATGGGGAGCCAGTACGCGGCAGGGCCGCCTCACGCCGGTCGCAGGTCGTCCCAGCGCCGACACCACCGCTGGCGTTCCTTGTCCGAGAGCGCGAACATGCGCTCGGACTCGGACCGGGGCAGCAGGGTGCAACGATTGCGTGAGAGTTTCGCGATCAGCGTATCCAGGAGATCGTCGCCCTGGCTCGGGTCGGTCAGGAGGCCGCGCGCGGGGTTCCGCTTGCGCTGAGACGCGGCAATAGAGTAGCGGGCAGATTCCGCATAGTCTCGGTACGAGGCGAGGCTTATCGCCGCTGCGGGATCACCTGTCGCTTCCGTTTCTGATGGTCCGAGCAGGCGCGTCATCTGAAACCCGAAGACGTTCATACCCAAATCGTAACGACCGGGGAAAGCGGGGTTTTCCCGAACGTCCGCACGCCGCGGCTCGAGGTGGCCCATACCACCGATCACGTCGAAAATCCACGCGCCGTGCTTATACTGACCTCCGAAGGCAACCATATAATCGGTATTGTCGGCCAGCGTGGGCTTGAGCGCGTCGTCCTTGATGGCCCACGGCTCATGCGAGAATCCAACACCGAGCATGAAGCTTTCGGACACCTGATAGGTGAGCCCGGTACCCAGCCGCCAGCGGTCCTTGGCCCGACCCACCGCGGGTTGATTCAGCGCAGTATACTTCTTGAACCGGACGCGCGTCTCATCGAACACGGACAGATGGCTCCAGCGCGCCTGACCGACAAACGTCAGACGGTCGGTGATCCGGTAGGCAAAGCCGAACTTGACGTTCTGCGGGATATTAAAATAGACCGTGGCGTCGTCGCCCATCCCGTCCACCCGGGCGTTGCCGAACATCCAGATTTTGCCCGGCGTCTTATACGTCAGCCCCAGGTTGAGGCGGTCCGTGGGTTGATACATCACCCCGATAGTCCCGAACAGGCCCGGGCCGCGTACATCGAGATCGAGCCGACCGAGCGGAGTGGGCGATTTGGTCTTCAGCCGCCCATAGGTCGGATTGAGACTGACGCCGAGGTGCAGGTTCGATGCCAGCGAATAGGCCAGGGACGGCGCCAGCGACACCGCGACCAACTCGGTAAAGAAATTGTTGGGGACTCCGTGTTCGGGTCCGGCCTCATGGTTGAAGGCGAAACCCAGTGAGCCGTACATGCCGATACCGAATGAGAGAGGGGCAAACCGGTCGGTCACATATCCGAAGTTCGGTGCTATTGGAAATTCGCGGCTGGTGCTGTCGTAGTATCCGGAACGCCCGGTCATAGGGCTGAACCCGGAGATGGCACGGAACCCTTCCTTCTCCTGATCGGACAGAGGCAGCGGCAGGGAGTCCGGCAGGAAGATACCGTGCCTGTTCTCATAGGACGGATGGAACATGATGTTGAATGCACCGGTGGAGAAGGAGTTCGGCAGCAAGCTGAGCTGGGCCGGATTATGGAACAGCGCGGTCGCCGCGTTGAACGGGTAAGCCACGGCATTACCGACCACCATACCGTCGCTGGCGGCCAGCCCTGGTGCGGTGAGTTGGCTGGCCTGCGCGAGGGAGCTTGTGCAGAGTACGACGCTTAGGAGGAGTGTCCATATTCCCCACCACAAACGGCCCCTCAGAAGCTGAACCTTCCTCATCCCTGCTCCTCTCTTGCTGCTGGAGCGCTCTAGCTTATGTGAAGCGCGGGGTTTACAAAAGGGGGGCAAGCCGGATTAACCCTCAGCTCGGGACACGGAGAGGAGACACGGCATGGACCCACAATTTGAGCGCATACGGACTACCTGTCCGCGCGACTGCTATGACGGCTGCGGTATAGTGGTCGAGCGAAGAGACGGAGCCATCAGTCGGGTGCTGGGCGACCCGGACCATCCGGTTTCGCGGGGCGCGCTGTGCGGCAAATGCGCCACAGCCTATAACGGCGTCTGGCAGGATGCGCAGGCCCGCTTGTTATACCCGCTCAAACGAACCGGCCCCAAAGGCCACGGCCGGCTCAAACGCATCAGTTGGGACGACGCCCTCACCACCATTGCCTCGAAACTCCGGGACATTGTGCAGACGACCGGCCCGGAGGCTATCATTCATACCCATTACACCGGCACGCTGTCGCTGCTGGCCTATATGTTTCCCCTGCGTTTCTTTCACCGCCTGGGCGCAACCGAGGTCGAGCCCGACACGATCTGCAATATGGCCGGACATGTTGCCTGGGGTCTCTTGTTCGGGAATTCATCCGTCGGCTTTGACCCCCGCACGGCCGCGGACTCGCGCTGCATTCTGGTCTGGGGCGCAAACCCGGCCCATTCCGCCCCGCACGCGCACAAGCATTGGTTACCCGAATCCTCCGCCCACAAGATCGTTGTCGACCCAGTCCGGACGGAGACCGCGGCCCAGGCCGACCTCCACCTCCAGCCTTTTCCCGGCACGGACGCGGCCCTGGCCTTCAGCCTGCTGCACGTTCTGCACCGGGACGGATTTTTTCAGACTGACTTCATAGCCGAACACACCGTGGGTTACGACGAAATGCTGCCCTTGTTGGCGTCCTGTACCCCCGCCTGGGGAGAGCGGACAACCGGCGTTCCGGCAGACCTGATCGAACGCGCCGCCCATCTGTACGGACCCGGCCCTTCTCTGCTGTGGGTCGGACAGGGTTTGCAGCGCCAAACCACCGGCGGCAATATCATGCGCGCCTGTGGGCTGCTGCCGGCGCTGACCGGGAATATCGGTAAACCCGGTGCCGGCTTTTACTATCTGAACATCACCCCCGCTATTGCGGGTCTGGACTTTGATGCGCTGGCCGGCGGCTCGTTGGCAAATGGGAGGCCGCCAAGCATCAGCCATATGGATTTTACCGCACGGCTCGAAGACACGAGTGCCTCACAGGCCCTTGTGTGTTGGAATACCAATCCCGCGGCGTCGGCCCCGCAACAGCAACGCCTGCACACGGCCCTCAAACGCGAAGACCTGTTCACGGTAGCCATCGATTGTTTTCCCACCGACACCACGGATTTTGCCGACATTGTACTGCCGGCGGCGAGCTTCCTCGAATTTGACGACCTGACCTTCAGCTATTTTCATCTCAACATTGGCGCGCAGTCCAAAACGCGCGAGCCCATGGGGGAGTCTCTGCCCAATCAGGAAATTTTTCGTCGTCTGGCCGCGGCCATGGGATTTGAAGAGTCGGCCTTATTTGAGCCGGACGAGGCTGTTATCAGCCAGATGCTCGCTGAAATGCAGACCGGCTGTGACTTCAGCACCCTCCAACAGACAGGCTGGCGTTCGATCAGCCCGGCCCCACTCATTTTCTACGAAGACCTGAGGTTTGATACCCCCAGCGGCAAGATTGAAATTGCCTCGGACAAGGCCGAACAAAAGGGCCTGCCACGCGTACCCCAGCCCTGGGCGGACACCCAGCCAACGAATAGTCGTTTCCGCCTGCTGAGCCCGGCCTCGCGCTGGCGGCTCAACGACTCGTACGCCAACGACGCAAACATTCAGCACCGCGCCGGTCAGGCCGGCGTCACCCTGCACCCGGACGACGCAGCACGGCTAGGTATCACGGACGGAACGCGTGTTCGGCTTGAAAATGAAACCGGTCAGCTTGAGCTGACCGCAACGCTTGACGCCATCGCTCCCCGCGGCGTGGCCCTGGCGCATAAAGGCCGCTGGCCCAAGCTCGAAGCCGGTCGTCACAATGTGAACGCGCTGAATCCGGGGATTCGGTCCGATATGGGCGAGAGTTCCAGCGTCCACAGTACCGAAGTGACCATTCGTCCGTGCTAAACGATTGGCGGCCGGGCTTGGTAGGCAGCCCACACTCCCGTATATCGCGGACGCTTACGCCGCCAGGGTGCGTATACCGTAGCGCCGGATATGGCGGTCCCTGGTTACGAGGATGAGCCCTTCGGCCTGGGCTTGGGCGATCAATAATCGATCGAACGGGTCGCGGTGGTGCATAGGCAGCAGCCCGGCCTGCTCGGCATGAAAGAACGTCAGCGGCAGATGTTCAAAGCCCCGTTCTTCAATCACACTTGACAAATTATCCGGAGCAGTGAGGCGCCCCTTCGCTCGCTTGACCGTAATCTCCCAGGCGGTAATGGCACTGACAAAAACGTCGTTGTGCGGGTCGGCAATAGCGGCGCGAGCGTTCTCGGTCAGCCTTGGGACATCGGAGAGCGCCCACACCAAGGCATGGGTATCCAAAAGCAAGCGCATTCCTATTCGTCCTCGTCCGGGAATATCTTCGAGTTCTCGAACATCTCGATGATCTCCTCATCTTCCTCATCAAAATCCGGCGACATCCAAATCTGACCTTCTAACCCACCCATTTTTCGTTCTGCCTTGCGCGGGCGATACGGCTCTAGCCGCAGATATGGTTCGCCGGCCTTGGCGATGATGACTTCTTCACCTTGCCACGCCAACTTGGCCAGGCGTGACAGTTGCGATTTGGCTTCGTGCATGTTGACTTTCATTATAGATTCTCCACTAGCTAAACTTGGCTAATACGAATTGGCTACGCGAGTCAAGAGACAATAGGAGTGCGTCACGCTGGGGACATCGACAGATGCGGAGCAACAGATTACTCTGGCGGCGGTCACGCAAGCGAAACGACCACGATAAAGGAGGAGCGTATGTCCTGGGGTTTTGAAACCGAGCCGGAATTTCAAAAAGAACTGGATTGGATTACAGAATTTGTCCGTGAAGAGATCGAACCCTTAGACCATATTTTAGGCAATCCGTACGATATTCAGAATCCGCGCAACAGAAAAATCGTACCTAAGCTCCAAGAACAGGTCAGGCAGCGCGGCCTGTGGGCCTGTCACCTGGGACCGGAACTGGGCGGCCCCGGCTATGGCCAACTCAAGCTCGCCCTCATGAATGAGATACTGGGTCGCTCCCGCTTTGCGTCCATCGTCTTCGGCTGCCAGGCACCGGATACGGGCAACAGCGAGATTCTGGCGCACTACGGCACACCGGAACTGAAAGAGCGCTTTCTCACACCCTTGCTCAACAACGAAATCGTGTCGTGTTTTTCCATGACCGAGCCGCACGCCGGCGCCGACCCCAAGATGTTCAAATGCAAGGCTGAACGGGACGGGGACCAGTGGGTCATCAACGGACAGAAGTGGTTCTCCTCAAACGCCCGCTGGGCCAGCTTTCTGATTGTCATGGCCGTGACCGACCCGGACGCGGCGCCCTATCAGAGCATGTCCATGTTCGTGGTGCCGGCCGACACGCCGGGCATCAACATCATTCGGAACGTCGGTATTGGCGAAGAGTCCGAAGACGAGGGCGACCACGCCTATATCAGCTATGAAGACGTGCGGATTCCCGCCGACCACATCCTGGGCGGACCGGGTCAGGGCTTCGAGGTCGCTCAAACGCGCTTGGGCGGCGGACGGATTCACCACGCCATGCGCACCATCGGCCAAGTCAAGAAGTCGTTCGACCTGATGTGCGAACGGGTGTTATCGCGCGAAACCCAGGGCGAAATCCTGGCCAACAAACAAATGGTCCAGGAAAAAATCGCCGACTCCTGGATCGAGATTGAGCAGTTCCGGCTGCTGGTGCTGCAAACAGCCTGGCGCATCGACAAATACAAGGACTACCGCAAGGTGCGCAAGGACATTGCCGCGGTCAAAGCCCAGATGCCCACAGTCTTTCACGACGTGGCCTGCCGGGCGCTCTACCTGCACGGTTCGTTGGGTGTGTCCAACGAGATGCCGTTTTCCAAACAGATCACCGAGTCCTTCGTCATGGGCCTGGCCGACGGCCCGACCGAGGTGCACAAGGTCACCGTGGCCCGCCAGGTTCTGCGCGAGTACGAAGGCACCAAGGGCCTGTTCCCCACCGGCCATCTGCCGGCGCTACGCGAGCAGGCGATTCGGAAATATGGGGAGATGCTGGAGTTGGAAGTGGGAAATTTGTGACGGACTACAAGAAATGAAATCTCTCATTGTGTTTGAAAAGACGGGCACCGGCTATTCCGCATACTCGCCGGACATTGACGGCTGTGTCGCAACCGGCTCGACCAAGGACGAAGTTGAAAAGAACATGAAAGAGGCGATTGAATTCCACCTGGAAGGGTTGAAATTGGAAAGGCAAGAAATACCCAGACCGAACAGTTATTCAGACTACCTGGAAGTATCCGCCTGAAGGGCTGCTTGTCCTCAGTCCAGAATTGTCGGATTAGCAAAGCGTAATCCGACCTAACTGACTGCCGGACCGAGTAAATAGTCCGGCTCGCAGTGCTCCAGAGAATCCAGTTGCGGAAGACTGTCGCACACCTTTTGCGCCTCCGTACCCTCCCGCAACTCCGGCCATTCAAAGACCCAAGCCTTAAACCTCTCAAATTCCTTTGTCTTGTTCAGACCTGCTGCCGTGATCTTTTGAAGAATCGCTGCGGCTTCCTTTTCATCGGGCCAGTGGTGAAACGACAGAATAATGCCGCCGGCTTTTGGATTGTCCCGGTCGAACACGGGAACGTCTGTAAGCGGAACCTCCGTTCCGCCGGCTACGTGGACCAGCAACAAAAACCATAGGCAGGTAAACGCCGTAACCCTCATGTTCCGGCTCGTTTGCAAGGAGGCTTCTCAGGAACCCACCCCGGCCCTTCCACAAGCTCAGGGCCACCCCTCCCAAGGACGTGTGATGCAAATTACATTACTCGGAGGCCCCCCGCTCCCCTGCGCAGTTCCTGTCTGCAACAGGGGGCCAGGAGTGCGGGCTTCCAGCCCGCAAGCGGCCAAGATGGCCGCTCTCCCAGGAAGCGGGAGAGCGAGCGGCCCGAGGCGGGGGCCGCCGGACCGGTTCCGGGAGGCTCACGCCACAATATGCATCACACGTCCCGAGGAGGGGATTTTATGGGGTACGCTTATGGCCCTTAATGGCCCAGTGCCCGTGGCATTCCATCTGAACCGCCCAGGTCAGGCATCGGACCGACGAGATGTGGGCAGGCGATCGCTCTCCGAGAAGAACTCCACGAAGTTGCCCTCATGGTCGTAGATAACCGGCACGAGATGGGGCAGGCCGCGTTCCTCTTCGAGGATATCAACCTTGTGCTTGGCAGCGATGGCGGCCAGTTGGTCGAAGGACTTGTCGGTCGTAAACGCGACGTGCCCGAAGTGGTGGTCCTGGCCTACAGTGCGGTCGGTAAACTCGCCCTTGGCCCAGTGTTTGTCCAGCGGCCAGAACTCCATGATGTCGTTCAGCCGGCCGGGCTGCCAGTCGCCGAACACGACCGTGCGCACGCCGATGCTGTTCAACTGTGGCCCCGAGCCGACCACCTTGCCGTCCAGCAGGTCGGCGTACAGCTCGGCAGAGCGTTGCGGATCATTCACCCGAAACGACATATGCAGCAGTGTAGACATGACAAACCTCCTTTTTTGCTTGGATGCATCTCGCGGCACCAGCTTAGCCGATACGCGCGCTCTGACCACCGTCAACCGGCAGCAATACTCCCGTAATGAATCTTGCTTCGTCCGAGGCCAGGAAGAGCGAGGCGTTGGCAATATCCCAGCCCGTGCCCATTTTCGCGCCCAAAGGGACCGAGGCGTCACGTTCCTGGCGCAATTGCTCTTTGGAGATGCCGCGGGCCTTTGAAATGCCCTCAATCGCCATGGGCGTATCCATCAGACCGGGCATAATGCAATTCACCCGAATGCCGTGTTTGGCGTTGCCCAGCGCCATCTGATGCGTAATCGCGTTCACTCCGGCCTTTGAGGTCTTATACGCCAGAATGCCCACTGCGCAGACTGCGGCAATGGAGGAGATATTGATAATCGCCCCGCTACGCTGGCCACGCATAATGGGAATGACGCATTTGCTCGGCATAATCACGCTCTTCATGTTGACGCTGAGAATGCGATCCCAGTTTTCTTCCTGCATTCCGGTCACACCCGAGTCGCCGTCACCAATGCCAACGTTATTGTGCAGGATGTCGATGCGGCCGTAGCGTTCGACGCAGGCCTCCGTCATTTTCTGGCAGTCGGCCTCACTGGTCGCGTCAGCAGCAAAAGAAGACGCAGTCCCGCCTTCTTGCTCAATCATGGCCTGGGTGTCCTGGGCGGACTCCAGCCGGCGGTCCACCAGCAGCACCCTGGCTCCCTCACGGGCGTAGACAATCGCCGTGGCCCGGCCGTTGCCGATCGTCTCGCCCGGCGTCTGCCCGGCCCCGACCACAATCGCCACCTTATCCTTCAGTCTCTCTCCCATGATCCCTCCTGAATATCTCCCCTCTCACTCTGGGAGAGGGCCAGGGTGAGGGCTCCCCTCAAAACCCCTCCAAGCCATCGTCCAACTGCACTCCCAAGGTATTCAGCGCCATGGACACCAGGTTGTACTGCCCTACGGCAAACACCACATCCATGAGTTGCTTTTTGTCAAAATGCTGACATAACCCGTTCCAGGTCGCATCGGTGATAAACGCGTCTTTACGCAGCTCATCCGTGGCTTGCAGCAACAGCTTATCGGCTTCGCTCCAGCCCCGCGCATTCGGGCCGGCTTTGACACGGTCAATTTCTTCAGCGGTCAGCCCGGCTTCTTTGCCAATCAACACATGCTGAGCCCATTCGTACTCGGCCTCACACAGCCAGCCAATGCGCAGAATGATCAATTCTCGCTCACGCGGCGGCAGAGTGGATTTGAACAACACGTGATTGCCAAATACGAGCCAGCGGCGAAACAGGTCAGGATGGTGGGACAGGGTTTTGAAGATATTAAAAACCGTTCCCTTTTCGACATTGGGCTGCAAGGTTTTCTTGATATCGTCAGTCCAGTCTTCGGGTTGAATGGGGTCCAAACGAGGTGTATCGAGCTTCATACAGGTCTCCTTTCCTCATCACTCTTTGAGTGCAGGGAGCATAGCCTGTTCGATATTCCTTTGGAAGATCGCAAGAATAATGATAGGGCCAGACGTATGATAACAATCACTTTACCGCCTGAAGACAAGGAGCCCAGCCTGTTTGACTTCCTCTCTGCACATATCGGTGTGATAGACGGAACCACCGAGGCGTTATCGGAGAACTGTGGGCAACGTTTTTCTGAAGGGCTTCTGGAAGAGTATTAACACCGCAAAACAACTTCCCTCCGACCTTCTGGTGACCACGTGGCCTTGTCGTCTAAGACAAGCCGAAGGAGAAACCTATGAAACTGTACGAACACCCGGAATCCGGCAATAGCCACAAGGTCCGACTTCTGCTGTCCTTCCTCGGCCTTGAATATGAATCCGTTATTATCGATCTGATGACCGACGAGCAGCACCAAGCGCCGTTTCTGGCCGTCAATCCGCGCGGTGAAGTACCGGTTCTGGTTGACAACGACCTGGTCTTGCGCGACTCCATGGCCATCCTGGGCTATCTGGCAACCCAGTACGATGCACGCCGGCAATGGCTCCCCACCGATAACGCCGGCACGGCCTCTGTCATGGAATGGCTGGCCTTTGCCGCCAGTTGGATTCAGTTTGGGGTGTTTACGGCCCGCGCCATAGTGTCGTTCGGGATTAGCGGCAATGGCCTGCCGCATACGTTCAAGGGCGACGTTGAGGAAGCCCGTATACGTGGCGCAACGTCGCTGACGATCATGGAGAAGCAGTTGTCCGGGCAGGACTGGCTGTGCGGGGACAGGCCGACAATTGCCGATGTGGCCTGCTTTCCGTATATCGCGCTCGCGCCTATGGGCGATGTTTCTTTGGAGCCCTACCCTGCGGTCCAAGCCTGGATTGCCCGGTTCAAGCAGTTGCCCGGTTATCTCAGCATGCCAGGGCTGGAGGACCCGGACTATCGCAAGGGCTAAGACGCGGCCATGCCCCTACCGGCGACCGGCCTTGCGTCTCCCCTAGTCCTTGAACGCTGGGGCAAAGAACCATAGGCTGAATGCAGAGAAAAGAGGAGTAATGGCGTATGAGAACAAAGCAAAGGAGCTTGACGCCCTCCGCTATCCGGTTCCTCATGCTGCTGCTGGCAGTCTTGGTTGCCCCACACGCTGCCAGCGCTCACAGCGTCGCCCACGAGCAAGACTCGAACAACGACAGGGTCATGGCTGCGCAAAAGTACGGCGGGGTGCGCAAGAGTACCGGAGAGGTGACCGTCACCTATTACGGTCACATGGCGTTCAAGATCACCTCCCCGCGTGGCATCGAGCTGCTCATTGACCCGTGGCGCAACGATCCGACGCATATGTTCGGCATGTGGTATCAGATGCATCTGCCCAAGCAGCGGACCGACATCGCCCTCGTCACCCACGCCCATTTCGATCACGACGCAACCGAACGGGTTGACGCGGCCATGATTCTGGATCGTATGGCCGGAACGTTTGAGTTGGGCGATGTCAAGATTCTCGGCATTGCCGAAAAACATATGTGCGAAGCCCAAGGCAAGTATCCCTTTCGGAGCGCAGTCATTGCCGCCACCGGCAAGGACCCCTGCCCGCCCGACGAAAGCACCCAGTGGAACAATAACCTGTACGTGATCGAAACCGGGGGGCTGCGGTTCTTGCACTGGGGCGACAACCGACAGAACCCGCCCGAACATATCTGGGAGATGGTGGGCGATATCGACGTGGCGTTTTTATCGGTCAGCGACGACGGACATATTCTGACGCCCAAGTGGGCCGACGTGGTCATGAAAAAGCTCGGCGCTAAAATCGTCATCCCGTCTCATTACTACGTCCACGGGATCGGTGTGCCGCACGCCGGCGGCCTGGAACCCGCGTTGGCGTGGACCAAGACCCACGAGCACACCCTGCTCGACAGCCCGACTCTGGTGCTCACACCGGAGAAAGTGAAGCCCTATAACCAACATGTGATGTATTTTGGCGACCACGTCCCCTTTGCCGTCACCGGCACGCCGCCGGAACCGCAGCCGGACATACCGCCAGTACCGGAACCGGCCAAAGCCTGGGAGCGCTTTGCCCATTAACCCGAATTTTTCCATCAACTCGAATTTTCCCATTAACCCGAAAGAGCAGCCTGCAAGGAGAAGCGTATGAAATTAGTGACCTTTACTCAGTCCGGAGCGACCCGTATCGGCATTATGGATGGAGAGGGCGTTGTTGATCTGTCCGCCGCGGCCCCGGACCTGCCTACCGAGATGTGCGCCTTCCTGGCCGCGGGCGCGGATGCCCTGGCAAGCGCCCGGCGGGCCGCTGAAAAGAGCACCGCCCGACTTGCGTTGGCCGACATGACCCTGGAAGCGCCGATTCTTCGCCCGCCGAAAATCCTGGCGGTCGGCCTCAACTACCGAGATCATATTGAAGAAACCGGTATGAAGACGCCGGAAATTCCCATGATCTTTAATAAGCAATCCACCTCCGTGACCGGGCCGGGCAAAGGCATCCACGTCCCACGCGCCTCGGACCAGGTGGACTACGAAGGCGAGCTGGGGGTGGTCATTGGCCGCTATTGCCGCCACGTACCAAAAAACCGCGCCGCCGAAGTGGTTGCCGGCTATACCATCGCCCACGATGTCAGCGTGCGGGATTGGCAGATTCGCGTTCCCACCTTCACCATGGGCAAATCGTTCGACACCCACTGTCCGCTGGGTCCCTACCTGGTGACGCCGGATGAAGTCGGCGACCCGCACACCCTGGACCTCAAAACCTGGGTGAACGGCGAGCTGCGACAGAGCTCGAACACCTGTCAGTTGCTGTTCGACTGCTTTGAGCTGATCGAGCACCTGTCAACGAGTTTCACCCTGGAGCCGGGGGATGTCATCTCCACGGGCACTCCGAGCGGTGTGGGTTTTGCCATGAAGCCGCCCAATTATCTCAAGCCGGGCGATACGGTCAAAATCGCTATCGACAAGCTGGGCGAGCTGGAAAACCCGGTGGTCGCCGAGCCGGAGAATACGGTCAGGATGTAAAGCATCTCCTCCAGACGGTGACACACGGAAACTGAGGATGCAGTATGAGACTCGAAGGCAAAGTCGCGGTGATCACCGGCGGGGCCAGCGGTATGGGACGCTCGACCGTTCTGCGTTTTCTGGAGGAAGGCGCGCGGGTGGTGATTGCGGATTTTAACCAAGCAAACGGTACCGCAGTTGTGGCTGAAGCCGCAAATGCAGGTCATGGCGACGCGGTTCGTTTTATAAAAACAGACGTTGCCAAAGAAGCCGATGTTGAGGCCATGATTGCTCTGGCAACGTCGGCATTTGGCCAGGTTGATATTGTGTTCAACAATGCCGGCGTAGGCGGAGCGGTGGGGCCGGTCTGGGATATTGAGGTTGAGGAGTGGGACTATACGTTTGATGTGCTCACCAAAGGGGTGTTCCTTGGTATCAAACACGCCGCACGAGCCATGAAGCAGCAGGGCCACGGCGGGGCGATCATTAACACCGCCTCAACCGCAGGCTTAAGCGGCGGCAGCGGACCGCTCGTCTACTCAGCCGCAAAGGCGGCGGTGATCAACCTGACAAAGGCTGCGGCCGTGCAGCTTGCACCCGATCGGATTCGCGTCAACGCGATCTGTCCTGGGGGGATTCTGACCGGCCTGACGGATCAGGGAGATCCGGCGGCGAGCGCCAAATCCCTGGCGACGTTTCAGCCCTGGCCGGAGCATGGCAGGGGCGAAAACATCGCCGGTGCCGCACTCTTCCTGGCGAGTGATGATGCAGCCTTCGTCACCGGTGAGGCCCTCGTCGTTGACGGCGGCCTGACGGCCATTGGCCCGGACATGTGGCGACGCTTTGGCCTGAAACAGGAAGCGCAGGCACGGAAGAGTCATATCAACCGTGGCACTACCGGCGAGGTCATGACTTCGAGGCCGGTCAAACCGCTGGATTAGTCCGACTCGTCGGATGAATTCGGGCCGAGCCGGTTCAAGGAATGTGGAGGTGGGGTATGAGGTGGAGGACAAATGCGCGCAAGTACGGGCTGTGCATCATGGTAAGCCTGGTGCTCGGGCTGACCGGCCTGACCGGCTGTGCATCGTATGAAAAGCGGACCATGGTCGTGACTGCCTATTCGTCCGACAAAATCAGTACCAATTGGCGGCGTGGCTGGATATTTTTCTGGCGGGCGTATGTCGCCAGTGGGCCGAATAAGGGTAAACGAAAAATTGTGGGACAGACCGCCAGCGGTACCAAGGCCAAGCATGGCACCATTGCCGCGGACACCCGCTACTATCCGTATGGAACGGTCATGAAAATCCCCGGTTACGGCAAGGGTGTGGTCGAAGATATCGGCAGTGCCATTAAGGGCCCGAATCGGCTGGACGTATATTTTTCCACCCGAAAGAAAGCCCTCAAGTGGGGCCGGCAAAAGTTGGTTGTCAAAGTTCGGCAAGATTAAGTCGCTAAGCAATGCAGAACGAAACGTCTTTTCTCCGGGAGCAACTCAGGGCGCGCCCGTGGTGGATGAATATCCTCTTTGTCTGGTGCATCCTCCTGGCTCTGGGCGTTCCCATTGAACTGATAGTCAGACCAGTGGCGGAAGACGTTGAGGTCTGGTTCGGCTTTGAACTCATGGGCTGGACGGCAAAGGCCGGCGGCCTGCTGCACGCGCTCATTTTTGCCGCAGGGACCTGGGGCTTCTGGAAAATGCGGCCCTGGATGTGGCCCTGGGCCGCGCTCTACGTCGCCCAGGTCGCCCTGAGCCATCTGGTCTGGAGTGAGCTCAGTCCAAACGGCAGGGGCTGGCCTATCGGGCTGCTGCAAACCGCCGGGATTTCGATTATCGTCGTACTGCTGTGGCGGGCGAGGCCGCTGTTTCGGAAGTAGGGGCGACGCATGCGTCGCCCCTAATAACCAGTGGTGCGGGTTAGAGGGCGTAGTGGGCAAGGTGGAAGGCGGGAGGTGGGGAGGGGACCTCGGGCGGCGGAGTCTGGTTGAGAGTCAAGAGGGTGTTGCACAGAGCCGCGCCATAGGCCACGCGCCTTGGGAAGGCGGTCGCAGTCCGCTGCCAGACTTTCTTCAGTCCACAGACGGTCGTGCCCAGCGAGCAGGCGGTTTCAATGCGCATACGCTCATTCCATTCCCCCCGGCGGCAGAGCTTGAGATGGGGGGGAGCGCCTTGGGCGGAATGGAAGCCCTGATCCGACAGGACACTGCTCGGGCCCGCTAAGGCGGTGCCCAAGGGGAGAAAGGCTTGCTCGGCGGTATTGGCGGTCCGGGTGGCCCAGGCCACGACCCGGCCCTGCGCATTAAGGACCCAGAAGCGTTTCATGCCGACAATCCCGCGCCCGTTCGCCTTCCCTTTCTGGCCGAGGTGCTGGGAACTCCGGCCCTCGCGGATCGGGTGGATCAGTTCACTCCCATAGGGATCAATAACGGTGCATACCGAGGGCGGCGCGAGAAAGCGCTGACACCAGCCCTGGGGGGCGATCAGCAAGCGGGGCAAGCGCGGGCGGGGGGGGGGAAGTGTCCAAAGAGAGGTTCATAGTCGCGGCGTAACCACCGCGCAAAGGCCCGAAACGGGCCGCCCTTGAGGGCAAAGAGGACCCCGATGGTAACAATCTCACTCGGCCAGAGAGTCGCTTGCGGAGGCGTGGGAAGCGGTCCCAACTGCTCGTCTATCTCGCAGAAGAGAGTAATGATAAAGTCTTCGGTCGTCACGGGAGCCTCCGGCCTTCTGTGGTGTGGGACCTAGAAGGATAGAATGGCCACCGTGACGACCGCAACTAGCACCATCGGTTACTAGAGCGTGTCTCACAAACAATGCCATCAAGCCACATATACTGAGCCTCTTGGGGTCTCTGATTCTTCCATTCATCGAATAATCGATTCAATCGCGCTGTTCTCGTCATAACGTTGCGCTACTCCTGCCTTGAGCCACTGACGGGGGAAGTATGGTGGGGGAAGGAAAGGACATCAAGCCCCCCACTGAGGGGGCTGTCTCCCCCGCTCTCGTAGGGGGCGGGTCATAAAGCCGGCTATTCCGGGGGCTGGCTGTCCAGGCCGAGAATATAATCCGCGGCCCGCTGGGCCTGGGAGGCCGCCTGCACAAGCAGCCGCGGGTCATGGCTCAACTTCTTCAGCCACCCGTGTACATAGCCCGCAGAGCCGTCAATCGTGCGGTTTTCAATCCCCGCTACCCCACACAGAAACGCCGCGCCCATCTCAGCGACCAGCTCTTCCTTGCTGTAGTTGGTATCCCCGAAGCGGAGCGCGTCCACCAGCGTCGCGCGATTCAGTCGCCCGGCATGGCCTGTGGCATGGGTCAGCTCATGAAAAAGGATCGAATAGTACAGCTCCGGGGCCTCGAAGCGCCCCGGCGCGGGCATCGTCACCTGGTCAACGCTCTGTCGGTAAAAAGCACCACCCCCGCCGTGCGTGATAGCCGGCCGCCCTGGCATCTCCGCCACGATCTTTTCGCACGCGGCGATTTTGTGGGCCGGCTCCATGTCCGGCACTACCACCTGCGCCCGCTCTGCCCATGCCTCCGGCAATACGCATTGCGTGGCGTTGAACACGGTATACGCGCGCTCCATGGCAAACCCGCCCTGCTCTTTGCGGTCCTGCTGGCCGTCCTGCTCTCCGTCCCGCTCGCCACCCTTCCGGGCCATGAATTTCCAGAAGATGACGGTCTGGCCTTTCGCCCGTTTGCTGGGACCCGAGAGGAAGAGCAAGGAATCAATCCCCGGGCGGCGCACAAGCTCAGGGCGAGGCTGGGAGACAATCATGGCCATAGAGAACATTCCAGAAAGAACCAGAGAGGGCTGGGGCGCAGAACAATGGTCCATTATCGGCGGCAAGCGACCAAGCGAAGAGAGGAAGACGCGGGGCCGAAAAAGTAGATTACGACTGGACTCGATATTGCCAGATAAGAGCCCTTTCTCGTCGAAATAGGTGCCCAAGAGCGGATGGTGGACCTCGGAACTGCCCTCATGCTATAGGCAGGGGTAATGGAAGAATTGAAAGAATTCTTTGGGGAATGTTGGGCTTGGCTTGCGGATACAAACAATTATTACCCTGTGGTGGTCCTTATAGGGGCGGCTGGGGTGGCTGCTAGCATAATCATCCCTTTGCTCGTCGCTACCATCAACAGAAACAAAAGTAAGTCGGTTTCGCCGCCACCGGACGGGGAGGTTCGCCTGACTCCAAAGAAATTCCTGGCGCTGCTGGAAGAACGAGAGCGAGAGATAAGAAAGGAGCTTGCCCAGGCGCATGATGAAGAGCGCGCTCCGTTGGAGAATGAGCTAACAGAGGTCAAACTCAAGCTGTCCGATATTGAGGCCGCTTATGCCGAGGCGCGGGAGAAGATTATCGATCTGGAGACGGCGCTACCCCGACTTGGTGACGATATCAGCGGCAATCGGCTTGCGGAGATTCGTACGGCAATAGAGACGGGTGATTTCTCACGAGCCGACGCTCTGCTAGCGGAGATTGAAGACCGTACGGACGCGGCCGTCGTACGAGCCGCCGAGGCAGCGTTCCAGCGAGGACAAATCGCCGCCATTCAAATCAAATGGGGCGAGGCGGCTACGCACTTTGACAAGGCTGCTCGTCTTAATCCGACCTATGACAGTCTCAACGAAGCTGGAAAATTTGCACAGCGGGCGGCGCAGTACACGATCGCACTCCGACATTTTGAAAAGCTGTTGGACCTCTCCCGCCACGAGCACGGCGAGAGGTCGCCCGAAACCGCCACCGGCCTCAGCAACCTCGCCGGCGTGCTGGAGGCAACGGGCCAGTATGCCGAGGCGGAGCCGCTCTACCGCCAAGCCCTGGTGATTAAGCAGAAAGCCCTCGGGGAGGAGCATCCAGACTATGCCACCGGCCTCAACAACCTCGCCTTCCTGCTGGAGGCAACGGGCCAGTATGCCGAGGCGGAGCCGCTCTACCGCCAAGCCCTGGTGATTAAGCAGAAAGCCCTCGGGGAGGAGCATCCAGACTATGCCACCGGCCTCAACAACCTCGCCGGCGTGCTGCGGGCAACGGGCCAGTATGCCGAGGCGGAGCCGCTCTACCGCCAAGCCCTGGTGATTAAGCAGAAAGCCCTCGGGGAGGAGCATCCAGACTATGCCACCGGCCTCAACAACCTCGCCTTCCTGCTGGAGGCAACGGGCCAGTATGCCGAGGCGGAGCCGCTCTACCGCCAAGCCCTGGTGATTAAGCAGAAAGCCCTCGGGGAGGAGCATCCAGACTATGCCACCGGCCTCAACAACCTCGCCGGCGTGCTGGAGGCAACGGGCCAGTATGCCGAGGCGGAGCCGCTCTACCGCCAAGCCCTGGCGATTAACCAGAAAGCCCTCGGTGAGGAGCATCCAGACTATGCCACCGGCCTCAACAACCTCGCCGGCGTGCTGCGGGCAACGGGCCAGTATGCCGAGGCGGAGCCGCTCTACCATCAGGAATTGGAGATTGTCCGAGCATCGCTGGGAGATGATCATCCAAACACGAGGCGGCTGGCAGGAAACTACGTGCGGCTTTTAAGGGCACAGTTTCCCGACAATCCGGTATTGACCGAATTGAACACTGTGTTTGGGGAGGACGTCTTTTAGAGCCGTCCACCTTCTACCCACCCGAACCGACATAGTATCAAGCCATAACAATGTTTATCCAACATGCTCAAGGGGGAATAGGAAACGGGTGCCCGAGCTGGACCGGACAGACGCGACACGCCTCTGGTCACTTGCTGGCGACCAAGGCATTTGTTAGGAGGGTCGTTGGCGTCCCAGACCTCTTCGACGTTGATGTCCTCGCCTGACGTCCCCCTTTTGAGCTGCCCCGTGTTGTTCAGATGCCACTGACAGCCGTACAGCGGGTCGGCGACCGTAGGGTCGAGGTCCGTGCAGCGGTCCAGAAATCTGTTGTAGTCCGTGTCTTCAAAGGCGCGAATGGTGTACGGGCCGATGTCTTCACCACCAGAGTGGGTGACATTGATGTAGTAGATGCCCGCGTCGAGGCGGTCGTGGAGAAAAAAGGTATACGATGTGTCGCCCTCAACTCCTACCGATATTTTATACAGATTTGTGTCAACCGGGTTGCCTTCACTATCAAGTAAGTCCCCGTCGATATTCACATTTTCACTCACGGCCCCCACGAAGATGCTCGTGGTTCCGGTGCTGTTGGGGATTTCGAAGCGGAAGTAGTCTTCATCGCTCGATGAGTCTATCCTGCTCCCTTCAGCGATGCCAAGTTTCAGGGGAGTGGCGGTGGTAATGGTGTTACCTGGCTCCGTCCCTTTGTTGACATGCAAGGTGTACCACCCCGTATACCAATACGAGTCATCGCCCTCGACCTCAATGTAGTACGTTCCGGCGTCGAGGCGGGTGCGGATCAGGAATTGCAGCCGACTCGGCCAAAGATGCCCGTTATCGTTGGAGTCAATCTCATCCCCGGCGCTGTCCAGGAGGACCCCCACCGTATCACCCACCAAGCCGGTGGTACGAATGACGATATCGGTCGTTTCCGAGAGCGTGAACGTGAAGTAATCCGTGTCGTCGCCAGTATCGATAAGCCCGTTTGCAGCCCCGTTTCCATCACTGTCGAAGGCTATCTCTTGCGCGTTGGCAATACCGCTGGTATCCACTATCGTCCTGGTGCGCAGGACGTAGGACCCCGTAGCATCCTCATAACTGGAGACCTTGATACGGTACGTTCCCGCCGCGAGGGTCTGCCACATGAAGAAGCCCAACGGGGTGTCGGAGAAAGGACCGTCATCGTTACCGTCAATCACCGCGCCGCTACTGTTCTGGAGTTCGCCCACGGTATCGAGATCACCGAGTGTCCGGATGAGTATGCCGGTCTCTTGATTCAGCGTAAACGTGAAGTAATCCACGTCGGTCCCAGGGTCGATCACACCTTCCATCTGGGTGTCCAGCGTCAGGCTCGTCGCCTCCGAAGCGCTGTCCCCATGATCGGGAGTGCCGGTTTCAGTGGCGGACCAGTCACCGGCGCCGTTAGCGTTGACCGCCCGTACCTGCACGTCGTATTCCGTGCTGTCGGTCAGCCCGGAGATGGTATAGGACAGGGCGCCATCGCCGGATTTCCAGGCATCGTCTTCCACAGTCCAGTTGGCGTCGGCCTTGTCGGTGGCAGCGGTCTCGATATAGCGCACATCGTAAGCTTCGATGGCTGAACTGCCGGTGTCGGAGGGTGCGGTCCAGGTCACGGCGAGGGTGAGACCGAGAGAGCTGCTGTGTCCCGCCACAACCGTGCTGATAGTCGGGGTGCCAGGTACGCCAGTCTGCGCCCAGACTTCACTAGAGCATTCTGTGAATAGATTGAATCGGGGGGGGCTGTTTCAGCCAGCGTAGAGGTGTGGCAGGATCCTGGGAGCGGGAGGCAGGAGGGGAGCAGCAAATGGCCCGAGCGTATTCTCAAGATTTGCGGGACCGAGTGATTGATGCCGTCCAGCGCGAGGGGATGAGTCGGCGGGCAGCGGCGCGGCGGTTTGGAGTCAGTAGCGCGTCAGCGATCAAGTGGCTCCAGCGCTTGTACGGGACCGGGGAGCGAGGGAGTGCGGGCACCGGGGGGCATCGGCCCTCGAAGGTGCAACCGGAGCGCGCGTGGCTATTGGCGGTGATCGCGGCGCAGCCGGACATCACGCTGAGCGCGTTGGCGGCCCGATTGTTGGGAGAGCGAGGGGTGAAGGCAGATACCGGGATGCTGTCCCGGTTCTTCAAAGGGGCCGGGATCAGCTTCAAAAAAAAGTCTCTCGGCCTCCGAGCAGGAGCGCCCTGACATCGTGCGGCGGCGGGCACGTTGGCAGCGCTCCCAAGGCCAGCTTGATCCCCACCGGCTAGTGTTCATTGATGAGACGTGGGCCAAGACCAATATGACCCGCAGCCACGGGCGCTGTCCGCGTGGCAAGCGGTTGGCCGCCACGCGCCCCTATGGGCATTGGCAAACCCTGACCTTCGTGGCTGCCCTCCGGTGCGACCGCCTGACCGCCCCCTGTGTTTTCGATGGCCCGATCAACGGCCCCCGCTTCCTCGCCTATGTGGAACAATGCCTTCTCCCCACTCTGACGGGCGGCGATATTGTCATCCTGGACAATCTCAGCAGCCACAAGAGTGCCGCCGTGCGGACAGCCATCGAGCGAGCGGGCGCCACGTTGCGCTTCCTGCCCCCCTATTCGCCCGATCTCAACCCGATTGAACAGGTCTTCGCTAAGCTCAAAGCCTTACTGCGCCAAGCGGCGGAACGCACGGTCGAGGCGACGTGGCGCCGGGTCGGCACCCTCCTCAATCGCTTCGGACCTGAGGAATGTAGCCATTACTTCACCCACGCTGGCTATGCGTCAACCTAAAAACAGAATGCTCTAGAAACCAATAGCCAACACAATCCCCATACTGCCGTCCACAGCAGTGTTTTCACCAAGTCCGAGCGCATGTTTTGGGTCAGTCGCTCACTTTGTTGTGTGTTCTTTCCACCAATTAGGGCTGGACATGAGCACCCCCTCCTGCGCAGCCAGTGTGTTGGCCAAATCCAGGGACGGAAAGCCCGGCTCGGTCTCGACGAAGAAACTGTTGGCAGCCAAATCTAAGGACGACACCCGGTTCAGCTTGATCCGGTTGCGGGCGAAAAAGGAATTCGTTTCTGCCTTGCCCCACTCCGCATCCAGTACCAGCAGCACGCCGCCAGGCAAGGTCATCAAGGTGCCCGAGGATTCGGAACGGAACACCGGTTGCCCGGTGCTCCTCCTGGAGCTGTCCCTGGTAACGATGTGCTCCCCACTGCTTCTGGCGACGCTGCCGTCCCTGCTCACCTCCAGGTCGGACTGCAACCGCACCCGCACGGTGCGGTCGCCGTCTTCGTAGGTGTAGACCTCCCCCTGGACAGCTTGGCCGGGGTCGCCTCGCGTCTGGGACCTGTCCTGTTTGAGAGCGGAGGAACGCTTGTCTGCCAAGGGCGGAACCATGGGTGCGAACTCAATAGGCTGAGCCCACACGACCGGCGCGGCAACCACCCGCCACAACAACCAGATCGTCCCTAGGGAGCTCAGGTCCCGACCGTTGTGGCCTTAGAGGGTGGGTTGATTACGGCTGGCATGAACACAGAGACCTTCTCTCCTACACCTCCGGCTGCCGAGTATGCCATTCGGTTGCCTGTTCGTAGGCATGGGCGGCCTGCATGATCGTACCCTCTTCGCCATGCCGACCAACAAGCTGAAGGCTGAGCGGCAAGCCGTCGTCCGTAAATCCGCACGGCAGGCTGACCGTCGGACTGCCGCTGAAATCCATCGGCGCGGTAAAGGCCAACAGGGACGGGATATTGTCAGGCGGGAGCACGGCCTGCGGCGAGAAGTCTTTGACCGCCATGGGCGGGGTGGCCATAGCCGGGCACAGCAGCATATCTACCTTTTGCAGTGTCTCGTCGATCAACCGGCGGGTATACTGGCGGGCAACATGCGCTTTGACGTAGTGGGCGCCAGTGACTTTGACCCCGTCTTCCAGGAACGCCCGGAACGTGGGTCCGTATTCATCCGCCCGAGACGGAAAGGTTTCTGAGTGTGCCGCCGCAGCCTCTGCCGCGCACATGGCATACCAGAGCGGCGTGGCATCGTTGATCTGCGACACGTCCACCTCGTGAATCTCGGCTCCCAGGTCCCGGAAAACCTCGACCGTGGCCAGCACGGCGTTGCGCACGACCGGGTCAACACCGTTAGTGCAGTAGGCTTCATCCACCCCGATCTGGAGCCCCTCGGCTCCGTTGTAGACGGTGTCCATATAATCGCGCACCGTTTCGCGACGGGTGGTCGGATCGTTGGGGTCAAAGCCGGCAATCGTGCGTAAAATCACGGCGGCATCAGCCACGCTGCGTGTCATCGGACCGACATGATCCAGGGTTTCTCCCAAGGGAAACACCCCATAACGACTGACTTTGCCATAGCTTGGTTTGACGCCCACAATGCCGCAGGCCGCAGATGGGAAACGGATCGAACCGCCCGTGTCCGAGCCCAATGAGCCAAAACACAGCGAGGCCGCAGTCGCCACCCCCGACCCGCTCGACGACGCCCCCGGCCAGTGCGCCGCGCTCCACGGATTGACCGGCGGCTGCATGGACGGATGGTAGCCGGACAGGGCAAACTCGGTCATGGCCAGTTTGCCCAGCATGACGGCGCCAGCTTCATAAAACTTATCCACGACGGTTGCGTTGAAATCCGGTTTGAAATCCGCATACATCGGCGAGGCCGCGGTGGTGGGAATGCCCTTGGTGTAACACAGGTCTTTGACCGCAATCGGCACCCCGTGCAGCAGCCCGCGATACGTTCCGCTCTGGATTTCCTGTTCCGCGGCTTTGGCCTGCTCCAAGGCCAGGTCGGCCGTGACCGTAATATAGCTGTGGAGTGCGCCGTCGAGCGCGTTAACACGCTCCAGCATGGCCTGGGTCAACTCGACCGGCGAGACCTCCTTGGTCTTAATCAGCCCGGCAACCTCGGTCAACGTTTTCGTACACAGTTCGGCAACATCTGCCATAGCGTGGCCCTCCTTTTTCTCTGAGCACTTTCTCTTATCGAAGGAAAGGCTACAATACCTGGCCATGGCATACCACCCTGCTCTGCTCAGGGCAGTTAAGGATTTTAATTCCGGTCGCTATTTTGAGGCCCATGAGCATTTGGAAGAGGCCCTGGATGAGGTGGAAGACGATGACAATACCTGGGAGATGTTCGTCGGCCTGATTCAAATTGCGGTGGGCTATCATAAATATGTCTCTGGCTATCCGGGCGGAGTCAAAATGCTGGGAAAGGGGCTGAGGAAAGTTTCATCGCTCCCGGAGGAATGCGCCGGAGTCCGCTTGGAGTCACTCCGCCAGCGCGTTCGGCAAGACCTGGAGAATCAGAAAAATATCCGAGCGTCTTCACCAAGAATTCAATTAGTGCACACCTAGACAGGACTGAAAGGAGTATTCATGGAACGCGGAACGACTATTTGCATACCCACAAACGCCAAGGTCTGGCTCATGACAACGCTCATCGTCACCAGCTTCGGTTTCCAGCCTTATCCGTCGTATGGAGATCAGCATGCGGCTGCCGACAACGGGGAGGTACAGTCTACCTCACTGGCCGCCCCGCTTGATCTTACCGTTGTCGATAAATTACTGACGACCACGCGCACGGTGCGGAGACGGCTCGACCTGACTCGTCCGGTTGAACCGGAGGTTATTGAGGAAGTCATGGAAATCGCTCTCCAGGCACCGAGCGGCAGTAACCTGCAGAATTGGCGTTTTATGGTTGTGACCGATCCGGACAGGAAAAAGATCGTCGCGGACCTGTACCGGCAAAGTTTTGAGAGCTATGCCGGCCCGCGTCCCACCGGTACACCGACAACTTCGGGTCAGCGCATTGCCGCCTCGGCGTGGCATTTGTCCGATCATATGCATGAGGTGCCCGTGCTGATTATCGGCTGCATTGAGGGCCGGCCGGACGACCCGAGCCCAGCGGCGCAAGCCGGCTTGTACGGCTCGATCCTGCCGTCGGCCTGGTCGCTGATGTTAGCCCTGCGCGCCCGCGGACTCGGTTCTGCCTGGACTACATTGCACCTAGTTGAAGAACGCAAGGTTGCTGAAGCCCTCGGTATTCCCGACTCCGTCACCCAGGCCGTCCTGCTGCCGGTTGCCTATTACACGGGAAAAGACTTTAAGCCCGCGAGGCGACGACCGGGGAAAGAGGTCACCTATTGGAATACCTGGGGGGAAGGCCGCGAATAGAGGGCTAATGAAAAATGTTTCGTACCTGTAGCGGACAGACCTGAGCAAGAAAAGTGAAGTCACGATCAGCGTGTAGCACTCTCAGGGAATGGCGAAGTGCACATGCCGCGATGAGACAATCGACCGAAGACCGGATCGTTAAGCCGCTTCGTCGTGCCGATCTATACAGGTCAATTGCAGAGTCAAATACTGAAGCTGTTATCGGAGACTCGACGACCGGGAATGAGAACATGGCTTCACGGGCTGTCGCATATGCCTGCTGATCGTCGAAGCCTTGCAGAACCTCTTGGATGACAGGGAGACAGGTCACAATCTCTTCGAGATCAACCACAGCCTCAATGTCAAAGGTACTCTGCCGTCGGAAGACTTCAATCCAGACGGACGAATCAACGAGAACCATCAGGAGTATGCTGGTCGTTCCGCATAACGGAGAGGTCCCCTTGCCAGAGACCAGAGTGCGCCAGCCCTAGAATACGTCTAGCCTTAATCCGGCGGACAAAATCATCGAGAGCCTTATTGACGACTCCAGAAAAAGTCCGCTCCCCGCTAAGACGTAAAGCTTCATCAAGCAGAGACTCATCCAACACAAGATTTGTGCGTTTCATACACACTAGTATGAAATGGCAGGAGGTCCAGGTCAAGGAGAAAGCTCGTCCATAGATTGAACGAGAATCCTCTGCTCACAGCCGCAAAATAGCCCCACGAGCTTCAAGTTGCTGTTGGAGATTTTTCACATCCAGGGCTTTTGGGTCGAGGCCGTTTTGCACGGCCAGAGCGGCCGCGGTTCCCGCGGCTTCGCCGGTTGCCACGCAGGGCGGGATTTCCTTGGTGGCATGATGGACACGGTGATCGACCGAGATGCAGCGACCGGCCACCAGCAGGTTTGAGAACTCTTTGGGGAGGAGGGAGCGGTACGGAATATAGTAGAGGCTTTCGTATTTGGTCCAATGGCCGGTGATGGCAATCACGTCCTCACAGGGGATATCCATCTCCTCCCGGCTGAGCATATACTCACCGACCAAGCGTCGGCTTTCGGTAATCCCGAGTTGATCGGCAATATGGCATAAATAGGCATGCCGAAAGCCGGGAGCTTCTTTGCGCAGACGATCAACCTCTGCCATGACCTGCTTGCGGCATTCCAACTCGGCATAGGTCAGGTCGTCGGGATCGGTGGCGTCAATCTTTCTGGAGACCTTGTCAGTCGCTCCCCACGGCAATAAGACTTTGTCCTTCCCGATGGTATGGAAAAACCAGCCACCAGCACGAATGGCGTCATCCGGATTTTCTACCCCGCCCATAGAGAACCACAGCCAGGGCAGCACCTTTTCTTTTTCATAAGCAGACCCGGCTGAGACAAAAATATCGCCGTCCCCGCTGGCGTCGATGACGACATCGGCAAGGATGGCAAAGCGGCCGGATTTACTCTGAAACGTCACCCCCGTAATGCGGTCACCCTCGACCAGGGCCTCACAGGCGTGGGTGTGCATCAGCAGTTGCACCCGGGCGTCTTCAAGCATGCCGTTCAGGGCAAACTTGAGCTCTTCGGGATCGTAGGCGACCGAATAGCGCACACGATGCGGGCCGTGACCCCAGACCAACCCCCAGGACTGGTCGCGTTGCACCAGTGCTTCATCCGCGCTGCCCCATTCGTCTTGGGATGGGAATTGGGCCGCACCGCGCTGGTCCAAGCGCTCGGTCACTTCCTGGCATAAACCGCCGACCACCTGCCGCCCTCGCCCATCATCAAGCGTCAGCAGCAGAATAATCATGCCGCCGGTGGCCAGGCCACCGAGATAGCCGAGGCGCTCAACCAGGATCACCTCAGCCCCCTGGCGGGCCGCAGCGACAGCCGCCGATACGCCGGCCGAGCCGCCGCCAATCACCAGGACCTGGGTCTCGGCCTTCACCGGTGTTGAGCGCGCAGGCTCTTCGATGAAACGGAGCGGTTTTGACATTGGCCCCTCACCCCAACCCTCTCCCCCTGGGAGAGGGAGTCAGGAATCTATCGCTATGGCTCGTTCCAACCCTCAACCCCTAATCCCCAGTCCCCACTTACCACATCTGCCGGAGCAGTCCGAGCAGCGCCTCTTCCCCACCCTGTTGGTTATGCCACAGGGAACTCTCTTTAATCACTTCCTCGGCAACAATAGGCAGTTCTTCCTCTATGGCCCCCACATCGCGCAGGCGGGTCGGGACGTCGAGCGACCGGATAAAGGCTTCCACCGTGTCCGCCGCTTCAGCCGCCACAGCCTCAGAACTACGCCCGTTAGTCTGAATCCCCAGGGCCTCGGCGATCATGCCCTGCTGTTTTAAGGTTTGCGGAGCCAGAAAACGCATGCAGTGGGGGATAGTGATGCACGAGGTCACCCCGTGCGGCACGTCCCAGCGTGCGCCGATCTGATGCCCGAAAATATGACTCAGGCGTACCCCCACATTGGTCAAGCCGAAGATGGACAGCCAGGCGGCAACCTGACATTCACCCCGCGCTTCGAGGTTGTCGGGTTCCGTAATCGACAGGGGAAGACAGCGGTGCAGTTTGCGAATGGCCTCCATGGCCAGCGCGTCCGTCACCGGTTGGGGGTTGACCGACCAGATGGCTTCGATGGCATGGTCCAGGGCTTTCATGCCGGTAGCGGTCCAGAGTAGCTTGGGCGTGGGCAGGGTGACTTCAGGATCGAGAATCACCGTCTTGGGACAAATGCGCGGGTCCGTCCGCAGTCCTTTGACCCGCGTGTCTTCGTCAGTGATGCCGGCAAAGGGCGTAAACTCACCCGCGGACAGGGTCGTGGAAATTGCAATCTGAGGCATGGCCTCCTGGGGCTGGCCCTCCTGGAGTAATTCCATGGCCACAATTTTTGCTGCATCAATCGGACTGCCGCCGCCAAAGGCAATAATGGAGTCGGCCTGCACCTCCCGCGCCTGGGCGACCGCGGCGGTGACGGTCTGGCTCGGTACATGTTGGCGAATGCCATTATTCGTTCCGGCCCAGCGTTCTCCCAGCAGGGTTTCCAGTTTTTTCACCAGATCGGTCTTGGTCGAAAGGCTGTGGCCCGTCAGGATGAGCGCTCGTTTTTTACCCAAGCGGTCCAGTTCTTCGGTGACTTTTTCCAGCGCTCCAACCCCAAAGATCACTTTTTCGAGCATGGGGAATTTATATTCGCGAATCATATTGCCTCCTTACGACTCTGAGTGCGCCGCCATTATTCGGGTGTGGCTTCGGGTTTGTCAATCGGCTGCGGCGGAGGTGGGCACGATACCGGCACTCACAGGCATAGGCTTGCCTGGCACGGTCTGCTTCGACACAGTATAGTCAAGGCAACACGGCTGAGGAGGACGATCGATGAAACGCTCCCTGACACTGTTTGTGCTGTTTGGTCTGTGGCTGATGAGCCGGCCGGGACTGGCCCTCGACGAAAGCAAAATTATTGATCTGACGTACCCGTACGATGAACACACCATCTCGTGGCCCACGGCCAAGCCGTATGAATTGGAGGTTGTGGCCGCGCAAAAAACGGACGCGGGCTATTGGTATGCGGCCAATAACATCTGTCTGGCCGAGCATAGCGGCACGCATATGGACGCCCCGATTCACTTTGCGGAAGGCAAGCGAACCGCCAGCGAGGTGCCGGTTACACAGCTCGTCGGCCCGGCGGTTGTGATCGACGTTAGCGCCCAGGCCGCCGAGGACGCCGATTACCGTGTCAGCGTGGCGGATATTCAGGCCTGGGAGTCCACCCACGGTGAGATTCCCCCAGGCGCACTCGTGCTCATGTTCAGCGACTGGGGACAATACTGGCCAGATAAAAAACGCTACTTAGGCACGGACCAGCCGGGTGATGTGGCTAATCTCCACTTTCCGGGCTTTTCGCGAGAGGCCGCCGAGTTCCTTGTTTCGCAACGCGACATAGATGCGGTGGGGGTGGATACGCCCAGCCTTGACTACGGCCAGTCGCAGGATTTTATTGCGCACCAGATTCTGAACGGGGCCAACAAGCCGGGTTTGGAAAATATCGCCAATCTGGATCAACTGCCGCCACGCGGGGCCACGCTTATTGCCCTGCCCATGAAGATCGTCAAAGGCTCGGGCGCACCGGTTCGGATTATTGCGATTTTACCGTGAGAGAGAGGAAGATGTCCGTTCCAACCGCGCATACGCTTCTTCCAGCTGCGCCCGAATGCGGTCGAGTTTGGCTTCGAGTCTGTCATGCTGCTCTCGGACTTCGGACAGCCTGGAGGTGAGGTCAGCGGGACGTGCGGGAGCGTCATGATTCCACCCACACAGGCGGCGCTCAACCTCGTCTATGCCTCGTCCAAGACGGATGACGGCAACCCGCCAGGTGCGGTATTCCGCTTCGAGTGCGTCGATCTGTTGGAGGTCCTGCGTCAACTGGGTGTTGTCATCCATAACCACGAGACACGATATGTCTAACCAGAAGCCGCTGACAGTATATCTGATCCGACACGGAGAAACAGCCTGGAATGAAGAGGGTCGCTGCCAGGGCGTGACCGATATTCCGCTGACCGAGAAAGGCCGTCGCCAGGCCCGGGCGGTGGCGAACGCACTTGAGCGCCAGCCCATCGGTCGAATCCTGACCAGCCCGCTGCAACGCGCGCGCGATACTGCGGCGTTGATCGCCCAATCGCATGCGCTCTCGCTTGAGTGTTATGACGAACTCAAGGAATGGGATCAAGGCAGATTAGAGGGACTGACCGGCCCCGAGTTGATGCAAGATTATCCGGGCTTCTTTGAGCGCTGGCTGGCCGATCCGGCCGGGACGGCGCCACCAGGGGGCGAGCCGTTAAGCGCCGTTCAACAGCGCGCCTGGCCCATTCTTGACCGGCTGCGGCAGCTCGACCCAAACGAGTTGACCGGGCCGGTTGTCGTGGTCAGCCACACGCTGACGACCGCGGTCATGCTCTGCGCCGCGCTCGGTCTTGATCTCGCTCAGGTCCACCGTCTCAAAATTGATCTGGCCTCGATCAGCAGCCTGATTTTTACCGAGTTCGGCCCCTTTGCCATGTGGCGACTGGCTGCATTGAACGACCGGCATCATTTGTCCGACGAGTTGCCTTAATCACAATCCCCGTAAGAGTCGCTCAAGGTCTTTTCGGTCTATAACTCTCAAAATAATGACGGTCTGCCCGCGCTCCTCAAAAATCGACCGATATGTCCCGGTTCTGAGACGATAAAATTCGTAGCCCCTGAGCTTTTTAATTTTTGGCGGTCCAGGCCAGGGCGTTGTTTCGAGAATCGAGAAATCTTCGAGAATCTGCTTCCTAGCAGCGGAGGGAAGCTTGCGCAGGTCTCGGAGGGCACGCGGGGCGATCTCAACCAGCCGTTGCGCCATTAGTCCGCCAACAGCTCTTTTGCCTGCTGGAGCGATATACCACCCTCTTCTTCGTATTCCTGCTTCGCAGCGTCGATCTCCTCAAGAAAATGCGGCTGGGTGAGCACGAGGTCGTCAATATCGTCTTCGGTCAGTTTCACCAGAGCAGCCTGCGGTTTTCCATGTTTCGTCACGATGACTTTCTCTCCTTTGGCCACTCGCTTGAGCACCTCGGGCGTTTGAATCCGGAGTTCTCGAACACTGACAAATTTCATGCAATTATCCTTTATGTTACTCAAATGTTCAACTCGGACTAACATGCCGATCAAAGAGAAAGCAAGGTCGGGAAAGCAAAGTGCCGTTCCCGCATCCCGCGCTTTCTGGTACAGTACCCGGCAATCTTCACCGGAACAGGGAGCGTTCACATGGGCGGAACGAAAATAGGTATTGGCTTTGGGTTGTGGGGACTGGGCTTACCGAGTCCGGACACAATCTGTGACTACGCGGAGCGGGCCGAGGATCAGGGCATCGACTCCATCTGGCTGTCCGATCATATTGTGGCGCGCAATCCTTCGTTTGATACGGCCTGTATCATGGCCATGTGGGCCGGGCGCACGAAGAAAATCAAAATGGGCCCGAGTGTGTTGACCATGCCGGCCCGCGATCCTGTTCAGGTTGCCAAAACCTATGCCACCCTGGATTATCTGTCGGGCAGTTGCAACCGAGTCATCATGGCGGTCGGCCTGGGGAGTGATCCCAAAGACTGCCAGGCCTGCGGCGTGCCACTGGAAAAACGAGGCAAACGCATGGCGGAAGCGGTTGAAGTCATGCGTAAGCTCTGGGCAGGCCCCAATGTGACGCATCAGGGCGAGTTTTATCAGTTTGAAGACGTGACCATTGAACCCCGCCCGGCAAAGGGCGCCCTCGATGTCTGGATTGGCGGTGGCAGCGATTTGGCCATCAAACGCACGGCGCGTTATGGTGACGGCTGGTTTCCGTCGCTCGTCACTCCCCAGGAATATGCGGTTGGGTTGGAGAAGCTGATCTCGTACGGCAAACAGTATGACCGCGAAGTGGACCCGGACGAAACCGGCGTGCTGATTTTTACCCACATCAATGAGAATCAAAAAAAGGCCGACGAGATCGCGCGCGCGTTTTTGTCTGATTTTCCCACGATGTCAGCCGAGCCACTGATCGCCCGTTCCGCGATCGGGCCAGCTGAGATGTGCATGGAGAAAGTTCAAGCCTATATTGATGAGGGCTGCTCTAAGTTCGTGCTCTGGCCGATCGCGCCACCGGATCAGTTGGTGGGCCAGGTTGAGACCTTTGGACAAAAAATTGTTCCCCACTTCGTCTCGTGATGGCTCTGGAGCGATAGGAAGAGGTCGCATCCGCCTCCCCTTCTTGTCGCTCAGCTCCCCGAATTCACCCCTCCGTCATTCATCACTATTTGTTAGCAATCATTATGGATCGCATTGACAGCAAGATTAAAACGCACTCACCCGAATTCCAAGACAACACGGCCCATATGGCCGCGTTGGTAGACAGCCTCAAAAAAGAGACGGCCGCAGCCCGGCTGGGTGGACCGGAAGCGTCGCGCGAGCGGCATAAAGCCCGAGGGAAACTGCTGGCGCGCGAACGGATTGAGGTCCTGCTTGACCCGAACACGCCGTTTCTAGAGCTGTCCCCCCTGGCCGCTCACGGCATGTATGACAATCCGCCCTCGGCCGGCATTGTCACTGGCGTTGGGCTGATTCAGGGCCGCGAGACCGTTATTGTTTCCAATGATGCAACGGTCAAAGGCGGCACCTATTATCCCATGACCGTCAAAAAGCACCTGCGTGCCCAGGAAATCGGTCAGGAGAACCGCCTGCCGTGTGTGTATCTGGTCGATTCCGGCGGTGCCAACCTGCCCTTCCAGGCCGATATTTTTCCGGACCGCGAACACTTTGGGCGTATCTTCTACAACGAAGCGCGCATGTCAGCCCTGGGTATCCCCCAGGTCGCCGTGGTGATGGGGTCCTGCACGGCCGGGGGAGCGTATGTGCCGGCCATGGCGGATGAGAACGTGATTGTCAAAGGTCAGGGCACAATCTTTCTGGGCGGTCCGCCGCTGGTGAAGGCGGCCACGGGCGAGGAGGTAACGGCGGAAGAACTCGGCGGCGGAGACGTGCATACACGGGTGTCCGGCGTATCGGACCACCTGGCCGAGGATGATGCCCACGCCCTGGAAATCACCCGCTCGATTTTTGAGAATTTACCCCGCCCCCAGAAATTCCCGCTCGACCGGGAAACGCCGGAAGACCCGGCCTATGATCCGGCTGAACTCTATGGCGTGATTCCACACGATACCCGCGTCCCATACGATATACACGAGGTCATTGCGCGCCTGGTCGATGGCAGCCGTTTCCACGAGTTCAAACCGCGCTATAGCCCGACAGTCGTGACAGGATTTGCCCGCCTGCACGGTTATCTGATCGGTATTGTGGCCAATAATGGCGTGCTGTTCTCCGAGTCCGCCCTCAAAGCCACCCATTTTATCGAGCTGTGTAACCAGCGGAAAATCCCGCTGCTATTCCTCCAGAACATCACCGGCTTTATGGTTGGCAAGCAGTATGAACAAGGGGGCATCGCCAAAGATGGAGCGAAAATGGTCCATGCCGTAGCCAACGCCCAGGTACCCAAGTTCAGCCTGCTCATTGGCGCGTCTCACGGTGCGGGTAACTATGGGATGTGTGGTCGGGCGTACTCTCCGCGTTTGCTCTTTATGTGGCCGAATTCCCGGATTTCGGTCATGGGCGGAGAGCAGGCGTCGTCGGTTCTGCTGACCGTCAAGTTGCAGCAACTGGCGGCCAGAGGAGAGACGATGAGCGCGGAGGAGCAGCAGGCATTTACCGCGCCCACACTGGCGAAATATGAGGAAGAGGGCAGCCCCTACTACTCGACCGCGCGGTTGTGGGACGACGGCATCCTTGATCCTAAAGAGACGAGGGACGTTCTTGGGCTCAGCATTGCCATGTCACTCAACGCGTCCATTCCCGATCATCAGGTCGGGGTATTTCGTATGTAATGCTGGGAGCACCCCAGTTATCCAGACTGTCCAGACCCGCTATAGTGTTTCCCTTCTCCCCTTGGCCGTAACGGTATATGCAGTAAGGAGCGGTATATTCGTATGGAATCGCGGCACTCACAACCTGGTATCGAGGACTACGTGCGCAACATTCTCCAACACATGGGAGAAGACCCAGACCGGGAAGGTTTACTCAAGACTCCGTATCGGGTAGCCCGCGCGTTTGAATATCTCACCAAAGGCTATCAACAGGACCCGAAAGAAGTCATTAACGGAGCCGTCTTTACCGAAGAAGACTACTCCGAAATGATTGTCGTCAAAGACATCGATTTCTTCTCGATGTGCGAGCACCATATCCTGCCCTTTTTTGGCCGGGCCAATGTGGCCTATATCCCGGACAAGCAGATCGTGGGGATCAGCAAGATTGCCCGCCTGGTTGACGTGTACGCCCAGCGCTTGCAGGTCCAGGAACGGATCACCACCCAAGTGGCCAATACCCTCATGGAAGAGCTGAAACCGCTCGGCGTTGGCGTCATCATCACCGCCGAACACCTGTGCATGCGGATGCGGGGAGTGGAAAAGCAGAACTCAATCGTCACGACCAGCGCCACCCTGGGCGCCTTTCGGACCCATCAGGAGACACGCGAAGAATTTATCACTCTCGTCAACGGGCGTCAGCGTTGAGGCAGGTAGTCCTGGGCGAAGACCCCAATGGCGTTGTCGAGATTCAGTAAGGCGATCTGGTAGGTATAGGTCTGATCGATCAGCTGCGTCCGGACCTGGTTGAGCGCATTGAGGGCGGTGTTGACATCGAGGCTGGTCGAGAGTCCGACCCGGTACTGCTTCGACGTCATCTCATAATTCTCGCGAGCAAGCGCGACCTCTTTGTGCAAGGTCTCCAGCGTCGTGTGTAAGGTCTCAACACTCAACAGTGCCTCCCGGACCTCAACCCGAATCTCTTTTTCCAGTTCGGTCACGCGCAGTTTCGTCTGAGAGAGCGTCTCGTTGGCCTCAAGCAGGTCAAGTTCCCGATTCCCGCCGTCAAAGAGCGGCCAGCGGAGATTCACAAACAAGGTCCAGAATTCATCCCGGTTGGCAAAGGTTTCCGGATCGAGCCGGGGGTAGGAGAATTGGGCGTTGACCTGTGGGAAATAACGGGTCAGGACCAGGTTTTTACGCTCACTGGCAACCCGGACGGCTAGATTCTGAGCGCGCAGATCCTGACGATGGGCATACGCCTGGTCAAGCAGGCTGGCGTATTCACTCTCGACGGGCTGTGGTGGAGTGGGTTCCATAACGCCCACCATTTCCGACAGCCCCACAGTTCGGGCCAGAACCGTCCGGGCGAGTTTCAGACGGTTCCGATCAACGACCAGGGCACGGCTGGCGCGTTCGACGGCAACCTCGGCGCGCAATATGTCGGTCTTGGTGACCTCACCGACGCGAAATCGGACGTGCGCCCGTTTCAGTTCCTCTTGGGCGAGCTCCAGGGTATCTTGCGCGACCTTGACTTGGGCCTCAAACCGCAACACCTCGTAGTAGGCTTGGGCAACGCCGAACAGCACGCCACGAATGGTGAACTCGTAGCGCTCCTCCTCCTCGCGAACCGCGTCTTTGCCGAGTCGCCAGGACGGGAAAAATGAGGGTTCAATAAGCGGCTGGGTAACTTGAAACGTGGTCAGCCAGTTATTCCGGGGGCGAATGACCGAGGAGCCACCAAAAAGACTCCGCGCCTCAGGTGGGGCATTAAAGGCGATCTCATCCTTATTGCGGGAATAGGCACCGCCGATTTCCCCGCGTGGTGTCATCAGCGCCACCGCCCGCCAGGGCAAGAGTTTCGCTTTTGCCAACTCGCGCGCCGCTATGGCGACCTGCTCCTCGTTGACGACAGCAAGTTGATATGCCTCTTCCAAGGCGATCACCCGGCTCGGACTCTCGGCGAGGGGTTGGATGATCGCGGTCGCCCGTGTTGTGGTTTGCTCCGTTTCCGCCTCCCCCGGCTGGAGTGTCTTGGCAGCCGTTTGCGCAGCCGCCTCCGACGGCGGCACTTGCGATTCTACGACTGGTGTAGCTGCGGGAGACGCCGCCCCCTCCTCATCGACACGAACAGCCGCCTTTTCAGTCTCGGTTGTCGCGTCAGCCCGAGGGGTTTCTTCTACGGCAGGGCCAATTGAAATCCGCAAACGTGGCGGGTCGGATAGGCGCGCCGCCTGACACGACCGGGCGGAAGCCAGGTCAAGAACAACCCGGACCGTATCGGATCGAAACTGGGCCGCCCGGACCTGAAGAATCCCTGCCGAGGCGACAGCCACATAGCGCTGTGCCCGCCTGTCGAGTATGGCGGGAGTCAGGTCCACATAGCAACGGTCTTTAAGATTACGCTCGGCATCTCCAGGCAGCGTCGTTTGCGTGAAGGACACCTCCTCTGACAGCGTAATCAGCACGCTGTCCGCCTCGGCTGTTATCGACCGAACCGGATAGGAAGAGTCCCCAGAGGCCATAGCCGCCGGGGCGAGCAGCAGCAGGCACACGCCGACCCAGCACCCTGTCCACCATAAGGAAGCGGATTTGCAGAAACTGTGCGGCGGGAGAGCGTATGTCATTGAGTCACATCAGGGGCCAGACTTTGCGCTCATCAGAACGCTGAGCTGTATAGATGAGCGGTGCGTCACCACACTCAGCGACTATCCGAAATGCCTATACGGCGCAACGGGCTGAGCTTACCATTCCAGCCGATGGGTGGCCGAAGAGCCTGACTCTTGGCCCTGTTCCTGGAGCAGATACAGACCGCGGGGCGCCAATTGAAGCGCTTTCTCATCGATCGCCTGCTGGCTGAAAAGATTGAATTGGGAAGCGGCCCCCTCGGGCGTCTGCTGATCGAGAAGACTTAATTGGGAAGTGGTCCCCTCGGTTGTTTGCTGATCGAAAATACTGATGGCTTGCGCCGGTTGGGTCCCGGACGAAAATGGGGTGCGCAAGTCCAGATACTCAAGTGCTCCAGAGGTAGGGAGTTCAGCAGCGGGTTCCTGCAGAGCGACTTGATCCATCTGCTGTTCAGGAGGAGGCTCCTGCAGGATCGTCTGAGTTGGCGGTTCAGCAGGACCGAGGCGTACGCTGGTCGTATGAGTCTGCTGCGTCGAACGGCCAACTATAACCAGCAGTCGAGCCGGGTTCACAGCTTGCTCGACCCGGCAGGGCTGAGCGGTGAGGAGATCAAGAACGACGCGCACCGTCTGGGGCTGAAACTGGGCTACCCGGACTCGTTCGACCCGCCGCGCATCCCCAAAATACCAGCGCTCCACCTGCCGCCCTAACACCCCGCCTATATCAACATAGCAGCGGTCGGCCCGCCCATTGAGCGGGTCCCTGGGCAACGCCGCCTGAGTATAAACCGAGGCGGAGGACAGATGGATCGTGACCTGTTCGGCCGTGACTTCTATGGACTGAACGGTCGCCCTGCCCCCGTCGTCCGCGGCAGCACTCCCGGTCTGCCACATAGCCAGGGAAACGGTCATACACAGCAACAACACCAGTCTGAAAGGCGGCATGATGGCAGATCCTAGGACACAAGGCGGTCTGAACAGTTTCTACCCATACGAGCCCCTGTATAAAAAAGGGGAGGAGATCGGTAAGCCGGATTCTGTGCCCTTTCCTAATAAGGAAGGGAAACGGTCATTCCTCTAGGCGTATCGTTGCCGACACGCTCGAGCGATCGAACCCAGAGGGAGAGTGGGACGACTCTTGCCCATAGTATGGGCTCCTCTTATTTGATCTTGCTCCGGGTGGGGTTTACCCAGCGTCCTTGATCTCTCAAGGAATTGGTGAGCTCTTACCTCACCTTTTCACCCTTACCGGCGAACGAGGCCGGCGGTCTCTTTTCTGTGGCACTTTCCCTGCCTTACGGCAGGCTGTCATTAGCAGCCACCCTGCCCCACGGAGTCCGGACTTTCCTCGCTCCTGCCGTGCAGGACCGCGACCGTTTAATCTCCTCCCACACTCTGTTACGTGTCGGACGCCCCGTCCGCCTCGACCTGTATATACACAATCCGTCCACAGTAGGGATGCGGACAGTGAAAAATCTCACTGCTGCCCTGCATCTGGCTACTCTGGATCTGGTTACACATATGGGGCGGAATACGCATATAGCAGCCCTGGCAGGTTCCGTCGCGGACTTCCACAACCGCCAGGGCGCCACGATTTCCGAAGATACGCTCATAACGCGCGCATAAACTCGCGTCCAGGTTCGCCACGAGTTGTTCCCGCTGCCCGCGGTCGGCCTGCGTCTCCTCTTCCAGGGTCGCGATTTGTGTTCCTGCCTGGACCGTCTCCTCAGCGAGCTGTGTTTGGAGCTCTTCGAGACGCGTTTGGATGTCGGCGAGCTGTTGGCGCTCCTCTTCGAGTTGTTCCATCACACTCAGGATACTTTCTTCGATCTGGCCATTCGCCTCTTTCATCAATTCGATTTCACGCTGGAGGACGAGCAGTTCGCGTTCATTCCGAACCCGGTTCAACCGGACCCGCTTCTCTTTGATTTTTTCTTCTTCCAGCTTGAGTTGTCCATCTGTCTCGCGCTGTTGGCTTTCCAGTTCGTCGATACGCTGTTGCCGCTCTTCGGCCTCCCGTTGCCGCAGCTCCTTCTCAGACCTGATGGTCGCAATCTGCTGATGGAGATCTTCCAGTTGTTGTTCTTTCCGCTGAAGGCGCTGATCAAGCTCTTGTAGGCTGACCAACTGGGCGATCTGCGTGGTCAATGCTGACCTCCTTTCACATCCGGCTTTCGTGCAGAGGCATCCCCTCCGTCCTGCATGGGCCCACCAGGACTCGAACCTGGGACCAACCGGTTATGAGCCGGTCGCTCTAACCAACTGAGCTATGGGCCCATCTCTCTGCCTCAGCGGCCCCCTGTATACCATGCTCCTCGCCGTTTTCCTACGACCTCCCCAATGCGCGCAGGGCTTCGAGCCGCTGACGGACTCCGGCATCATCTCCTCGCTGCTCTGCCTCTCGAATCTCTCGCTGAAGCCGGACGCGCTTGGACTTGTGTTGCACCTGCTGAATTTTCTCCATGCAGTCCCCCATCAGTTGCTCCTGCACCGCCGCGCGCTCTTCAGACTCTTCTGCACCCAGCATTTTCGAGACATGGTCGGCGACTCGTTTTGGTAAGCGATCGAGAAACGCGCCAATGTCGATGCCGGCCCGACCATCTTGCGGCGCATGGTCGGCCTGCTGCTGCCAGGCTTGAGCGATATCTGCGGCGACCTCCCCCCACTCTTGAAAGGCGGGAATCAGATTGCGCTCACAGATATGCGTCACCACCTGCCGGTCCACGAGCATGAGCTGGATTAACTCCAATTCAGCCGAAGAGGGCGGGCTACCCGGCCTGGACCTCTGCGGGTCGGGAGAAGGAGCCGAGCGCTGTGGAGTCCGGTTCGGCCGCAGCCGGCGGAGTTCTTCTTCGCTGACACCAAAACGCTGCGCCACCTGCGTCAGCAGCGCTCCCCGGGCCAGGGTGTCGGTCATGGGCGACAAGACCGCGACGGCTGCTTTCGCCGCTTGGGCACGCTGAAAGGCCGACGCCTCGGGGGGCGGGGCGTGTTGTGTAAAATAGAACTCCTCTAAGGGCGAGGCCGTGTCGATCAATTCTTCGAGCCCCTCCCGCCCCTGCGCCTGTCCGAACGAGTCCGGGTCTTCGCCTTGGGGTAAGAAAACCCCCCGCCCGGTCAGTCCGGCTTCAACACATAGCGGAAATGCCCGGGTCGCCGCCCGACGACCGGCGTCATCACCATCAAAAAAAATATAAATATCCGTCGAGAAGCGTTTGAGCAGGCGTAATTGTTCCAGGGTCAGGGCGGTCCCGAGCACGGCAACGGTCTCGCGTAAGCCACGTTGCACGAGCGAAATGAGGTCGGTATAGCCTTCAACCACGAGCACCCGGCCGGTGTCTCGAACGGGCTCTTTGGCCTGGAAGAGGCCGTACAGCAGCGAGCCTTTCTTGTAGAGGGCCGACTCGGGCGAGTTGAGATATTTGGGCTGTGGCCGTTCTCTACCCGCGTCTCGCTGCGGGTCGGGCAGCTGGCGGCCACCAAATCCGACTGGTCGCCCGGTCACATCGGTAATCGGGAACATGAGGCGGTGGCGGAATTTGTCGTACCACTGGTGGGCCCCTGGCCTGCTTCGTTCGTTCTGTCCGCTGCGTTCGCCAATCAGCCCCAGCGCGGCGGCCTTGTCCAGGGGCGCGCGCCGGTTGGCAAGAAAACGAACGAGACCGTTCCAGCCGGCGGGCGCGTAGCCAAGCTGGAAGCGCTCAGCCACTTCCTTGGGGATGCCACGCTCGTCCAGATAGCGTCGTGCCGCGGCTCCGACTTGCTCATCAAGCAGACAGTGGCGGAAGTAGGTCTTGGCCAGACTCGTCAGCCGGTAGAGGCGATCCCGCTCCCGCGCCTGCGGGTCGTCAGGCGCCTGTGGCAGCGGGACTCCGGCTTTTGCCGCCAGGCGTTTGACGGCCTCCGGAAAGGAAATGCCTTCGAGCCGGCACAAAAAAGTAAATGCATTCCCGCCTTCCCCGCAGCCGAAACAATGAAAGAAGCCGCGCTCGTCGTTTACACTGAACGATGGGGTCTTTTCCTCGTGGAACGGACACAAACCGGTGTAATTCTTGCCCGCTTTACGCAGAGACACATAGACGGAAATCACCTCGACGATACTGACTCGGGAGCGAATCTCAGTCAGCGTCTCTTCGGGGATTTTGTGTGCCATAGCGCTCCGACACATCACTGAGGACAGCAGAGGAAAACGCTGAAAAAGAAAACACCCACCTTATTCAAGTGGGTGTTTCTCTGTCACTCGTCTCTCAAGCAATGCGACATATCGTCTTAATACATGGATCGACTTGCTCGGCGTAACGCACGTTTTCGTGCAGCAATAGCCTTCCGCTTGCGACGGACACTCGGTTTCTCGTAGTGTTCACGCTTTTTCAACTCTTGCAGAATACCCGCCTTTTCACACTGCTTTTTAAAACGGCGGATGGCGCTTTCTATGGGCTCATTGTCTTTGACTCGTACACCTGCCATACGGCTGACTCACCCCCTCCCGACTGGGGATCTTTTCTGGATTACTCCTTCGCCCAGCTTAGGGATTTCCCCCAGAAAGTCAAGAGATTGAAGGACTTACGGCCTTGACAGGCAAACCACCCCTACGCTAAGGAGGCCCCACAGCTGCATTCAAGGAGGTCTGCTTCATGGAATTTAAAGAGGTCATTGGCCGGCGTCGCTCTATTCGCTACTTCCTCCCCTACCGTCCGGTTGAGCGGGAAAAAATTCAGACCATTATGGAGGCGACGCGGCTCTCGTCCTGTGCGGTCAATGCTTCATTCCTCCGAGCTATCGTTGTGGAACGCGATAAACTCGCGCCTGAAGACCTGGAAGCGCTCAAGGTCCCCACAACAACCCTCCAACTCGATATGGCTCCGGTACATATTTATTTTTACGGCAATCTCAACGCGATTCAGGAAAGCCATGGACAGACCCTCAAAGAACTCTTCGATGTCGGCGCCCTCAATCCCACCCACGGTTGGAGCCATAAATTCATTGAGGAGACCGTTTGGGCGCAAATTTTAGATCCGATTTCAAAGGACCCCAATATTAATCCCATTGCGGTTTCCATGGATAGCGGAGTGGCGATGAATCAAGCTCTACTGACCGCGTTTGACGAAGGACTGGGTGCCCTGCTGACCGCATTTAACGCAGAAAAGGCTAAAGCGATATTCAAGGTGCCGGACCATTTCATGCCGCTCTACGCCATGCTTATCGGCTATCCGGCTGAATCCTGGGAGGCCGGAGGACAACGGCCGCGTCCCGCGCTTGAAAGCCTGTATTTTGAGGGAGAATATGGCGTACCGATGCAACGAGACCCGGCCGTCGTCGAGCAGCTCAAACAGGATAAAATGATACAGGAGCCCGCGCCGCTCCCGTGGCGTAAGGATGAGGTCCGGGCGCTCTCGCGTATGTTTGGCCTGCCTGAGTGAGGTGCGGTATCCAGGACGGCCTGGCCGTGGGTCCGTCCTGGAGCTCCCAAGAAAGAGGTATTGTACGCAAACTCCACGTCCTGCTCTCCCCGCCCATATTCGCCAGCAGCTCAACCGTATCCAACCGTTTTCCATTATGGCGCAGGCCTGCGTCGTCGGTATTATCACCGGCTGCGGCGCCATTCTGTACGATGAGCTGATTCATCTGGTCCAGGGAGTTGCGCTGAGTTCGGACGACCATCCGCTCCACGTGCTTCCCGAGTTGCCCTGGTATCGTATTCTTCTTGTGCCAACACTCGGCGGATTGGCGGTCGGACTAGTCGCCTTTTTTCGTCCCCGAGACGCACAAGGACACGGCGTCCCGGAAGTCATTGAGTCGGTTGCCTTGGGGAACGGAAAGTTTCGCTGGCAGACGGCCCTGGCCAAATCCGTTTCCTCTGCCCTCACTATTGGTTCCGGAGGCTCAGTCGGACGCGAAGGTCCCATCGTCCATATTGGAGCCTCGCTTGGCTCGGTTCTCGGTCAATTGCTCAAAGTACCTCCCAATCGACTGCCGACCTTGGCGGGCTGTGGAGTAGCGGGCGGCATTGCGGCGGCTTTTAATGCGCCCATTGCCGGGGCCTTTTTTGCCCTTGAGGTCGTGATCGGCAATTTCGCCATGCCGGCCTTTGGCCCCGTGATGTTGTCCTCCGTCTTGGCTACGGTTGTGAGCCGGTCCTATTTTGGCGATCATCCCGCGTTTGTGGTCCCCGCCTATGCGCTGCTGAGTGCCTGGGAGCTGCCCTTCTATCTCGGGCTCGGCGTTGTCTGTGGCCTTGGCGGTCTGGCCTTTATGTTCATTCTGGATCGGCTGGAAAAAGGAGCCGAACAGATCACCCTGCCCAGTATAATCAAGCCGGCGCTGGGCGGTTTCCTGGTCGGCTGCCTGATTCTTATTGCTCCGCACGTATACGGTACGGGCCACGGCACCATGGATATCATTCTGCGGGGTGGACTGGACTGGACATATTTACTGCTACTCTTCCCCATCAAAATAGGGGCCACCAGCCTGACTCTGGCGTCGGGTGGCTCGGGCGGACTTTTTTTCCCGGCGCTCTACCTCGGTGCCGTATTAGGCAGCCTGTGTGGCGTGGTCGTCGGTGCAGCCTTTCCCGAGATTACTGGTCCGAGCGGCGGTTACGCGCTGGTCGGTATGGCCGCCTTCCTGGCCAGCGTGGTCCACTGTCCGATTACCGCTTTTCTGCTGCTCTTCGAGATTACCGCCGACTATCACATTATCCTGCCACTGATGGTCAGTTGTACGGTGAGTACGGTGGTGGCCAAGCTCTTTCGGGAAGAGTCGATTTACACCTTACAGCTCTTACGGCGCGGTATTGATATCAGGCGGCGTGAACAAACCCTGATGCAGGGGTTTACCGTAGGACAGGTCATGCGCCCGGAACCGCCAACCTTCCGAGAAGGAGCCCCCTTCCCCGAGGTCATGGACCATTTCCTGGCCAGCACGCTGCCGTTGAGCTTTGTGGTTGATCGAAACCAGCGCCTGCTCGGGATCATCTCCATTCACGACATAAAGGCCACCCTTCAGGATGACACTCTGGCGCCGCTCGTCGTGGCGGCTGACCTGGCCCGACCGCCAGACACGGTCACGACCGCCCAAGAAACGCTGGCACGCTGTCTCGAAAAGTTCAGCCTGAGCGAACAAGCGTATTTACCCGTTCTTTCGGCTGATCAGAAATTAGAAGGGATTGTCTCGCGGTACGATGTGCTGGATCTCTATAATCGAGAAATCCTACGCAATGAATACCTCGGCGTCAGCCTCCGCTCCGAAGCACTGACAGAAATGGTCCACCAACAGGTTCATTTGCCGCATGAATATATCGTCGAAATCGTGCATGTCCCCCCGCCGCTCATTGGGAAAACCCTGGGCGAGTCTCAGTTGCGCCGTCGGTTTAATGTGACAGCTATCGCAGTCCGTCGTGGTGGTTTCCACAGTCCGGACGAACTCCCCGACCCCGACACCCCCTTACGCCAGGAGGACTCTCTTGTCCTTGTCGGTCGTGCCGAACACCTGCGTCGCTTAACTGATACCACGGAGGAGATGACGCAAGCACGAGGATCATAGGCTGGCCCTGAGGGCATATCATGTCTACAAACGACACCCCCCAAACCCGTTTCAGATATCGGAACCATGCGTAGCGCTTGGTATAAATACCTTACAGACCTGCTCCAAACCGGTCGAGAGGGACTGACCATTGCCCTGGCCTGCGGCGTCGGCCTGCTAGTCGGCGTTGCAGCCATTGCCTTTCACGAACTGCTCCATTTGGTCCAGCGAATTGCCCTTGGCGGCGATTCACCCCTCTCGGTGCTGCCGACTCTGCCGTGGTATTGGAAAGTCGTGCTGCCTGCCCTTGGTGGAGCACTGGTTGCCCCGATCGTCTATAAGTGGGCAGTTGAGGCCAAAGGCCATGGCGTCCCTGAGGTGATGGAAGCCGTTGCGCTGCATGGCGGGATTATACGTGCGCGAGTGGCTTTTGCCAAAGCGCTGGCCTCCGCGGTGACCATTGGTACGGGCGGCTCGACCGGCCGAGAAGGTCCGGTTATCCAAATCGGGTCGGCCTTAGGCTCGACGTGTGGACAAATCCTCCGTCTCTCCCCTGAACGCATCCGGACCCTGGTCGGCTGTGGGGCTGCGGGCGGCATTGCCGCCACTTTTAATGCACCGATTGCCGGGGCGTTTTTCGCCCTCGAAGTGATTCTGGGGAATTTCTCCATTCCGACCTTCGCACCGATCGTGCTCTCCTCGGTGTTGGCCACCGCGGTCGCCCGGTCCTATCTGGGGGACTCGCCGGCATTTGTAGTCCCGGAGTACACCTTGGTCCACTATGGGGAGGTCCCGCTGTATGCCGCCCTCGGCATGCTGATGGGCCTGGTTGCCGTGGTGTTTATCTGGGCGCTGTATAAAAGTGAAGATTTGTTTGAACACAGCCCGCTTCCTCCCTTCTCCAGAACAATCGTTGGTGGTCTGTGTGTGGGAGGCCTGCTGCTTATCGCACCGGAGGTCTACGGGACGGGCTTTGAAGCCATGTCCCATCTCCTGCACGAGACCACCGCATGGCAGATGCTGATTTTCCTCTTTTTGCTCAAGCTCCTCGCGACCTGCACAACGTTGGGGTCCGGCGCTTCAGGGGGAATTTTCTCGCCGTCACTCTTTCTTGGTGTGGTTGCAGGGGGCCTCTTCGGGCAACTCGTCCACTTCGTCTTTCCAGACATTACCGCCTCGCCTGCAGCCTATGCCATGATTGGTATGGGTGCGGTTGTTGCCGGGACAACACACGCACCGGTGACCGCCATTCTTATGCTGTTTGAGTTAACCGATGGCTACCAGATTATTCTTCCGGTGATGATTGCCTGTACCCTGAGCACAGTGACGGCGCGCTATCTCCATCCTCATTCGATTTACACGCTCAAACTCGCTCGCCGGGGCGTTTCACTCTCATTGGGCCGAGAAGAGACTGTGATGCGTTCCTTTCAGGTCGCGGATGTCATGCATACTCCAGCTCCGACGCTATCGGACGATACGGCGTTCCAACAGGTCGTGAGCCGCGTACTCGGCTCACCCGATCCATACTACTATACTGTCAGCCCCGGCGACCAACTCACTGGTGTGATCTCTTTGCACGACATCAAAACCTTCCTCAACGAAGGGGGACTTGACGGTCTCGTCGTTGCGCGTGACATGGCGCGTCCAGTCCACACCGTAGCCCATATGCACGAACCCCTGTCAGAATGTTTACGCAAATTCCGCGAGACCCAGCTCGATTGCCTCCCGGTCACAGCGGATGCAACCAGTAACCAAGTGATTGGTGTTATTACCCAGACCGACCTGCTTGAGGTCTATGACCGAGAAGTCCTGCGCAAAGAATTTCTCGGGACGCTGCCGGACCCGACTGCGCAGGACGAAGGAACGCTGGCCATGCCGTCCCAATATACGATCCTGGCCCTGCCGGTTCCGGCTCCTTTTCGGGAGAAAACCCTGCAGGAACTGGACCTGCGTGTCCGCTATGGCATAACGGTACTGGCCATCCGTAGCCAGACTTCGTCCAGCTATGAAGACCGCCTCCCCCAGCCGGACCAGCCCCTCCAGGAAGACGATACGCTCATCCTGGCTGGCCCGAGAGAGGACATGACCCGGCTCCAGCAGGAAGCTCAGGCAACGCCACTCTCCTAAGGGTAGCCCGAAAACCCTTGGTGTTCATTCTGCATAGGGCGGGGACGACTCTTACTGCGGGTCAGGGGACGACAGACCGCGGCATCGTTACGGCAAGCTGTTTCGCAAATATCCCCGGATCGGCCGTCGGCAAAGAGCAGATGTGCTGTTCGCACACGTAGGCCGTCACTTTGCCTTTGATTGCCCGCTTCGCCTCCAGCCACGGCACGACCTGCTGGTGGGTGGCGAGTTCGTCTCCCTGCGTCACAATAGTAAGGACACGGTTCGGCAGGAAGTGGCGGCGCAGTTGCTCTAAGAAGGGCTCAGCCGTATCGTCTGTTGACGCTTTGACAATCGCAATTTCTTTCGGGCGGTCCAGAAAAAAATCGAGCGCGCTGAGCAGACGTGGCATGCTGGTCGGACGCTGCTTCACCTCTGAAGCAAATGCCTGGAGACATCGCTGTGCGCGCTGACGGTAGCTGGCATTCATGGTCCATTCCGCCAGCCGCAGCAGGTTATGTGCCGCCACCGCATTGCCAGACGGTTCAGCGCCATCGTACGCAGGCTTTTCACGAGCAAGGAGTTGCTCAGCGTCATTTGCGGTCAGAAAGTAGCCCCCGTTTTTGTCATCCCAGAAGTGGGAGTCCTGTATCGCTTGCAGCGCAATGGCTTCCTGCAGCCAGCGCAGTTCAGAGCTTACCTCGTAGAGGTCGAGCAAGCCGGCAATGAGACAAGCGTAATCATTGAGATAGGCCTCTCCGCCTATCCGTGTCCCCAGTGCGCTGCGTCGCAGCCGCCCGTCTTGTTTCAGCTGAGTCAGCAGAAACGTCGCAACGTGCTTTGCCCGCGTGGCATAGGCGGGAACATTCAAGATATGCGCCCCTTTGGCAAACGCCGAAATGGCGAGGCCGTTCCACGCCACAAGCACCTTGGTGTCCGTATGGAGCGCACGACGATTCTGCCGCGCCCGGTAGAGAATCGCTCGGACATCTTGGCGTTCACGCCGCGCCTGTTCCAGGGTGAGACCCAGCTCTTTTGCCACCGCATCAAGCGGGCGCGCAATATGAAGAATATTCGCGTCCCCGAAATTCCCCTGGAGCGTCACGCCATAATGGGACTGGGCCAGCCGGAGCTGTTTTTGACTCAAGAGTTGGTCGAGTTCGGGCAGCGTCCAGGTAAAGAATTTTCCCTCTTCGCCCCCGCTATCGGCGTCTGTGGCCGAGTAAAATCCGCCGCCCGGTGCGCTCATCTCACGGTCGAGATACTCCAGGACCTCCCGGGCGACACGGGCGAAGTCTTCCCGTCCGGTGATTTGATACCCTTCAAGATAGGCGACTGCGAGCAGCGCGTTGTCGTACAGCATTTTCTCAAAATGCGGGACGCGCCATTTTTGATCCGCGGCATAGCGGTGAAATCCGCCGCCGACCTGGTCGTATATCCCGCCGGCCGCCATAGCCTCCAGGGTCTGCACCACCATGCGCTGAACCTTGGGGTCGTTGGTCCGGCGACTATAGCGGAGGAGGAATTCTAAGGTGACGCTGCGCGGAAATTTCGGGGCCTTGCCAAAGCCCCCGTACTGCGTATCAAAACGTGTTGTGAACCGTTCGGTTGCCTGCGTCAAAGCGGTCTGGGTCGGGTGCTCCGCTGACGCCTCCGGGCTAACGGCGGCCCGTATGCCTTGCGTCAGGTTCTTCACTACCGTGGCCACTTGGTCCGGCTCTTGGTGATAGACCGCTTGCAATCGGGACAGCAGGGTGAGCAGTCCGGTCCGTTGCCCACGCATGCCATCACGCGGCGGGAAGTAGGTGCCACCATAAAAGGGGCTACGATCAGGGGTCAACCACACGGTTAGGGGCCAGCCGCCCCGTCCGGTCAACATTTGTACGGCTGTCATATAAATACCGTCCACGTCCGGCCGTTGTTCGCGGTCAACTTTGACCGCGATGTAGTGGCGGTTCAGGTATTCGGCAATCGCAATATCCTCAAAAGACTCCCGCTCCATCACATGACACCAGTGGCAGGTCGAATAGCCGATAGACAGGAAGAGGGGTTTGTTCTCTTTTTGTGCACGGGTAAAGGCTTGCTCTCCCCACGGGTACCAATTGACCGGGTTGTGAGCATGCTGGAGAAGATAGGGGCTGGGTTCGAGCATCAATCGGTTCGTATAATGCGGGCTACCATCTTCAAAGAGATGCTGGGTTCGAGGTGTATATGCGTCTCCTTTCGCCTGGAGGGCCCGGTCGAGATGTTGCTGAACTGCCGCCGGAAACGGCTCCATGCCGGGCAGCACTTTGGACGCAGTTTCTGCCAGTGCATGGCTCAAGAGGAAGAGGGCCGCTCCGATGACCGCAAGGGGTATGATCCGCATGGCAATCCTTACTCTCGATTATTTATTGCAAAGGGTAACGACACGTTTTGCTGCTGGTCCCCACCAGCAGTCTATACTAGAATGGCGGGGCATGACTGCTGAGATAATGTCCCCCTCCGCTGCGTTCAATCCCGCAGAGCCTTCCCGTAAGACAATCCACCAAACCGATATGTCTGAGGGCAGTCGCTCTCCTTGGACCCCCCTCCTGTCCGTCATTATCCCAGTCTATAACGAGGTTGAAACCATTTATGAACTCTTAAAGCAGGTTGCCCGCACGCCCTTTCCCAAAGAAATCCTTGTCGTTGATGACAACTCGACTGATGGTACCCGAGCATTACTCCGGGACCTGCCCGACGTGACGCTGCTGCTTGATGGCGGCTCTCTTCCTGCTCCGTGTCGGGTGAAAGCACTGTTTCACTCGACCAATCAGGGGAAAGGCCAAGCCGTCCAGACCGCCTTGCGCCACGTCACCGGCTCCTTCGTTCTGATCCAGGATGCGGACCTCGAATATTCTCCTTCCGATTATCCTCAACTGCTCGCTCCGCTCCTGACCGACCGGGCTGATGTGGTGTATGGGTCGCGATTTCTGGATTCCCCGGCAGGCTCGTACTCCTGGCACACTGCCACGAATAAAGTCCTGACAACGATTTCCAATATCTGTACCCGCCTCCAACTGACAGACATGGAGACCTGTTATAAGGCCTTCCGCTCCGAGGTGTTACAGGGGCTCACGCTCCATTCAAAACGCTTTGGATTTGAGCCTGAAATTACCGCCAAAATCGCGCGTGGTGGAGTCCGCATCTGTGAGGTCCCGATCTCCTATAGCCCACGCACCTATGCCGAAGGCAAGAAGATCCGTTGGCAGGACGGTTTTGTCGCCCTGTGGACGATCCTCCGCTGCCATATGCTTGAAGCCAACAAGAGTGTGAGGGTATAATACCAAACTGTTGGGCCTCGCGAGCCGTTCCCGAACTCCGTCAAGTCCTCTTCGCTTTCTTCCGACTTCTCTTTTTTGAGGTCGCTGTCACGCACTGCCGGAAAATCCGGTGCCAGTTGGTCACCGTCCCGAACTGCTGCACGTACGACTCAAGGCCAAGTAAAGCTCGGACTAAGAAGAGCCTGTGCCCAGGCGTCTTGAATATTCGATGCTGGAGGCTGATATTCGTGACCTCTCTGGCCTTCTCCACCGCGTGAAAATCACGTGGATCATAGAGGCGGTCTTCCAGGACGGGCTCAAAAATAAGATACATGATTCGAAAAAGCGGCGCGGGATCATCACCAGGATCGAGATAGCCGAGTTCGAGAAAACAACGCGCCATAGTTTTTTCGTCCCGTTCTAAAATGGCTTGCGCCAGCAGGCGATAGCCGGCTCGAATCTCATCCGGGAAAAGGCGTACACTGCCGAAGTCCAATATGGCAATCTTGGGATGGTAGGTAATCAGATAATTCCCTGGGTGTGGATCGGTATGGAGCACCCCAAAAGAACAGATCTGTCGCCAGGTAATCTCAAAATACTTCACCGCCACCCAATCCTTAAGCTCTCGGTCAACGCCGGGAGCTAACACCTCGTTGAATTTGTAGCCCTCGATAAATTCCAGGGTTAAGACCCGCCGCGAGGAGAAATCCGGATAGACACGGGGAATGATGACCTCGTCATCTCCGGCGAAGAGACGCTGAAAAATCGCAATATTGTTGGCTTCGTTGACGTAATCGAGCTCTTCTCGTAAGCGTTCTTCCATTTCTTGATAGAGCTCACTCGCATCAAAGTTCTGGCGCATGACATCACGGAGGATAAGGGTCAAAGCGCTGAGCAGCGCTTTCAGGTTCTTGAGGTCCTGTTCCACGGTCTCCTCAACTCCAGGATATTGGACCTTCACCACCACCTCTGCGCCACTCTGGAGTTGTGCCCGGTGGACCTGTCCCAGCGAGGCCGCGGCAAAGGCATTTTTGTCAAAGCGCCGAAAGAGCTGTTCCGGCTCTTTTCCAAGCTCGTTTTCGAGCTGGGCACGGATGAGATCATAGTCCATCGGCGGGACGGACGACTGGACGACCGCGAGAATATCGAGGACCTCCATCGGAAAGAGATCGCTGCGCATGCTCAGCATTTGAATCAGCTTCAGGAATGCGCCGCGGAGTTCGTGGGAGCCTTCCACAATCTTCAGCGCGTTTTTGAGATGCAGATCAAACCGCTCCTGCTCTTTTTCATCCGCCGACTGGAAGGGTTGCTTCAGGGCGTTCCAGGCGTAGCTCCCGCTGACCGCAGTCGCAAGCGAGCCAACCTGAAGAGCGCGTTTTGCCCGACCCTGGGTCAAGGCGTTGGAGGATTTTTTAGAAGACATTGACGAGATGAAGTATGTTTGCGCATCCAGGAATAAAATGACCGAGGAGGATCACTGCAACCTGGATACTGTGACGGTTAAACTGCTGCTCAACATAAACGAGGCATTCTCCCTTTTGTAGTAGCAACGCAGTGACCCCACTCCAGAGAAAATAAAGGCGAGACACTCACGGAAGCCGAGACTACAACGGTGCTTTCGATACTGCTCTATGCTACAAGACCTTTTTTGTAGAGATGCTCAGAAATGAGCCACCTACTTTGCGTGGAAGGTATTGAGACGAGGAGTACTGGAGTGACCGAGATACTCAGCGACAGAAGAGACGACTGCGTTCAGATCCGCTTAGCGTCCGGCGAGACGAATGTGCTGACCACCGAGATGCTAGGCGCCTTGTCCGCCGCGTTGGCAGAGGCCGAGCAGAGTGCCCGCGGGGTAATGCTGTGTGGGGGCGACAAGTTCTTCTCCAACGGCGTCGATCTGGAATGGGCGCTGACCCAGTCGAGCGCCGATATCCGCGCCCTGTTTCTCGAACTGGGATATTGCATCCTCAAGATTATGGAATCTCCTGTGCCGGTCGTCGGGGTGGTGAAAGGGCATGCCATTGGCGGGGCGTTGGCGCTGCTGCTGGCCTGTGACTATCGGTATGGGGCAACTGGCCGCGTGTTGCTCGGCAAGCCAGAAATCCTGCTGGGGGTTCCCAACCCCTACTATGGAGATCAATTGCTGCGCTTTATCGCCGGGGATTTTGTGGCCTCCGACTTAATTTACACCGGCAGACTCGTCCCTGCTGACGAGGCCCACACTCTCCACCTGATTCACGGTGTGGGCACGAAAGAAGAAATCGAAGCGATGGCTTGGCAACAGCTCCTCGTCCTGCGCGATCTCGCCCCCGAGGCGTTTGCCGAGTCGAAACGGATGAGAACCGGACGCTTTTGCGCCGATGTGAGAGAACAGATGTCGGCCCGGGTGGCGCGTCAGGTTGAGATCTGGCACAGCGCTGAAGCCCAGACCAGATTACACGCCGCAGCAAAGCGTCTTGCCCGCTAACGCCGGTGGGCCCCCGCTGATGACAGACCCTAGCCTTTTCGATCATACCTGCATACGAAGGAGATGCTTGAATTGCCCATGTCTGAGGGAACCAATCTCGTGTGGCCATAATGCTGCTGGGGCCAACCTGTCAGGTAAGGAGAAAGACGGATGCATGATGTTGTGATTCGTGGCGGAACCATTGTTGATGGGACCGGTAAACCGGCATTTACCGGAGACCTTGCTCTTGCGGCCGGTCGTGTCGCCGCAGTGGGCAAAGATCTGGGTAGCGCAAAGAAAACGATTGATGCGGACGGCCTCCTGGTCACCCCGGCCTGGGTGGACGCCCATACCCACTATGACGGCCAGGTTGCCTGGGATGAGCAAATGACCCCGTCGCTGTGGCACGGCGTATCAACCGTGGTCATGGGGAACTGCGGCGTTGGATTTGCGCCCGCTACCCCGGATCGTCACGACTGGCTGATCGGATTGATGGAAGGGGTCGAAGATATTCCCGGCCCGTCATTAAGAGCAGGTTTGCCCTGGGGATGGCAGAGTTTTTCCGAATATCTGGATGTGTTGGACACCATGCCACGCACTCTGGATGTCGGCGGTATGATCACCCATGGCGCGGTTCGAGCCTTTGTCATGGGCGAACGCGGGGCCAAGAATGAACCCGCAACGGAAGAAGATATTGCCCGGATGGCGACTATTGTCAAAGAAGCCGTACTCGCTGGCGCGCTGGGATTCTCGACCTCGCGTACTTTAGCCCATACCGCCAACGATGGTGAACCTGTGCCCGGAACGTTTGCCAAAGCAGAAGAGCTGATAGGTATGGCCAAAGCTGTGCGATCGACTGGACGTGGCATCCTCGAAGTCGTCCCCCGTGGTGCGGGTGGGGAAAACGCAGAACTGCTGCAAGAAGTCGAAATGTTTATCCGGATTGCCCGTTCAACCGGGTGTCCGTTCACCTTCCCCTTTGTTCAGACCAACACCTACCCGGAGCAATGGCGGGAAGTGATGGCCACGAGTACCGCTGCGGTGAAGAGCGGCGTGCCCATCGTGCCCATGGTCTTTGCCCGCCCGGTGTGTGTGTTGTTCAGTTTTCAGGGAGAAAATCCGTTTGAGTATCTCCCCAGCTTTCAGCCGCTCAAAAAACTTGCGCACGATGAGAAAATGGCCGCCCTGCGCAACCCCGCGCTGCGACAAAAACTCGTCACAGAAACAGACCCCCATACAACCGGGATGTCGCTGCTCTACCAAAACGAAAAAGTCTGGGAACGGACGTATCCCATGGGCCGGCCCCTCAGTTACGAACCGGATAGCACGCAGAGCATCGCGGCTACTGCTGCGCGGGAGAAACGTGACCCACGCGAGGTGGTCTACGATCTGATGTTAGAACAAAACGGCCGGTCTTTTTTGATGTATGCCGCATTCGGATATGCCGATGGCAACGCCGACTGCCTGCGCGAGTTGATATGCGACCCGATTACGGTCCTGGGTGGCAGTGATGCCGGCGCCCATGTGCGACAAATCATAGACGCGGGCATGCCGACATACGCCCTGACGCATTGGGTGCGCGATAAAGCCGCCGGCGATCCAAGCCGACTGCCGCTGGAGTTTATGGTCAAGAAGTTGACGCACGACAGTGCCCGTCTCTTTGGGATGACCGATCGCGGGACGCTGGAGCCTGGGGCGAAGGCCGATGTGAATGTGATTGATTATGCCAACCTGAGTGTCAGCCACCCGGAAATGATCTATGATCTTCCTGCCGGTATGCCGCGTTTGATGCAAACCGCGAACGGGTATGAAAAGACCTTTGTGAGTGGCGAAGTCGTGCAAGAGAACGGCACAGACACCGGCGCTCGGCCGGGGCGTATCGTGCGCAGCGCCTAGCGACCGGTATGCCGACACCCTCAGCAGTCGAACGATCTTTGGCATTCCACAAATATATTATTTATTGTGAATATATCATAAACTTGATACACGATACCTATGCGTACCCAACCCGCAGAAAAGAAAATCCTCAGTGTCCCCGTGCCCCCCGCGTTGGATGCCTTCATTAAGGACCGGGTGAAAACCAAAGGATTTCACACGGTCAGTGAGTATGTCCGCTCCCTGATTCGGGCCGACCTCGAAGCCGCCTCCCGTCATGAGGTGGAAGCCCAACTCTTAGAAGCCGTCGAGCGGGGCGATTATCGTGAGGCCACGCCGGAATTCTGGCAACGTATGGAAACAGCAGCCACCGGGAAAGCCGCACGGAAACGGAAGCCGAAGAAGTCGTGAAGCGACGGCTTTTCATTGAGCGAGCAGCGGAAGCTGACCTGTTAGAAACCGCTGCCTATATACGAGAAAAGCGCCCAGCCTCTGCGCCGCAGTTTGTCACTGCTGCTCGGGAAGCATTTGACCTCCTCGCTGAGCAGCCCGGTATCGGGCGGCCCTCCTCTTTCTGACTCACCCTGGTATTGCAAATTACTGTACCAAAGGCTCGTTTTGGGTTACAGCTCCAAAGGCATTTTGAAGTAGGTGTGCATGATCCGGTCGCGGTGTTCCAACAATATGGGATCGACCGCGGCGGCGACCTCGGCTGGCGTGTTCTCGAACATGGGCCGAATGGACAGGTCGAGCAAGATGTCTTCGGGCGATTGGAGGGCAACGAAGTTACTAAACGCGGCCCAGTAAAAATCGGCGGCCGTAACGGCTTGTCCGATAATGTAATCGCTCCCGCGGGCTTTTTGCGCTTTGAGGGTCGCGGCGAGTGCTGTCATGAAGGCGATGACTCGCGGATTGGCAAGCTTCGCGTCCGCATCGCGGTAGCCATATTTCAAACCGAATGCGGACGGTCCGGTTGCGTCATCAGCCGGACGCATCATATCGAGCCGTCGGTTCCAGCCGAAACCAAGCTCGCCGCAAATCTCGTGACCGATGCCGAACAATTGAACGCGCTCGGCTGCGTTTTCCGGCACGAGCGGCTTGTCCGGCGCGAGCCGTTCGAGCAAAAGCAAAATATCATCCCAACGGTTGATTGGTTTTTCGTCGTTCCAGGCAACTACCGGCCCGCTGTTCGTACCCGCCCACGCCAGCAGCTCGGGGTTTTCCTGCATCGGTCTTTGCGGCCCGAGCGTAAAGTCCAAGGACTTGTACTCCATCATCGCCTTCACAGCGACGCCCCAGGCGCTGGGCATCCCTTGCACTAAAATAAGACGGAGGCCATCCGCGTTGATGGCTTGATTGATGTCAACATAGTCCATTGCTTGTCTCCTCCTATCTTCGATTACGAAATCTTTCGCATCTCTCTTTAACGAAATTGCAAGTCGCCCGCTACCCGTGCCCGAACTTCACGTGTCGTGAACAGCTCCGACTCTTTTTCATCCGTTGACCGGAACGGCTGTTTCAGGGTCTTCAAAGCTCGTTCAAGAGCTCGGCACGCTGCCCATCGAGCTCGGGCGGTCCGCGGCGAATCGACGGAGCCTCCCCGTTTATCCGTAGTGGAGAGGCGAAAGTCCGGGTGGTTGCACCGTTGGGGAGCGTTAACGGTTGGACCCACCCCATCTCGACAACCTGCGCGTCTGACAATGCTTCAGCGTACGTATTGGTGGGGCCGCACGGGACTCCCCGAGCTTCAAAGGTTTCAAGCCAGTCGGCCACAGTACGGGTGATGAACGCCTTTTCGAGGATTTCTTTGAGCACCGTCTGGTTGGCCGCGCGATCGGTCGTCGTGAGAAACCGAGGATCGACCGCCAGGTCCGGCTGGCCGACCTCCTCGCAGACGATCTGCCACAGCTTGTTATTGCCGGCGGCAAGTACAAAATTGCCGTCCTTGGCCCGAAACAGATCATAGGGCGCATTCCGGGGATGCGCCGCGCCGAGTTTCCGGGGATTTTTTCCAGTTCCAAAAAATTCGCTGGTTTGGAGGGCGGCAATAGCCATACTCACGCCCATCATCGGGACGTCAATATGGCCGCCAGGTCCACCCGCCCGGACTCGGGTCAACAAGGACGAGACGGCAAAGGCGGCATACAGGCCGGCGGCAAAGTCCGTTAACGGCACCCCGCATTTGACGGGCGCTCCATTCGGGTCTCCGGTCACGCTCATGATCCCCGCTATCGCCTGTATCGTGACATCGAAGCCACCCTGCTGGGCACGCGGACCACTTTGCCCAAAGGCTGACAGCGAGCAGTAGATCAGCTTCGGGTGCGTCTCGGCGAAGTCCTCATAGCCGAGCCCGAGACGCCCCATCACCCCAGGCCGGTTGTTCTCGATCACAACATCCGCACTCTGGACCAATCGGCACGCCACGTCGTTATCGGTCGCGTCTTTCAAATTCAACGCGATAGAACGCTTATTGCGATTGAGTGAGGCAAAGTTCTCACTAAACCCGCCCGTTATCGGCGGCCATTGACGCAGAGTGTCACCTTGCCGTGGCTCAACCTTCACCACGTCCGCACCAAAATCTGCCAGCAGCATGCCGCAAAAAGGACCGGCCGCCACATTGCAAAACTCAATCACTCTGACACCCGCGAGGGGTTGCATTGATCCTGCCGTGCGATTCACTGCCTCTCTCCTCCTGACCCAACCGCATCGCGGCCGCGGTTGGCGAGATTCAGACTTCACGTTCCCCGTACCGCCTACGAGCAGCCGGGATGTCCACCCCCACTCTTTGGCAGTGCATGGCGCAAGTCGGCTTGCTGCATAAGGGGCAAAACAGTGGTGATAAAATAATCGAGGTCTGGCCCGAAGTCGAAGAAATTGACCTGCACCCCATCCACGCCAGCCTGACGCAGGCGTACGAACCACTCCACGATCATTTCCGGTGTCCCCACGAGATGGAGATTGCCCCCAACTGCCCACTCGAGCGCGCTATGCTGACGCCACGAAGACTGGTCCCCACCCATGAAGGCGTTGAAGAAGTTTGTGACTGCCACCTCATCACGTTCATCCCGAATCCGCTGATACCACGCCTGCGCCTCTTTCTCAGTTGGGCGACAAATCACATGCGGATTAACGAGAATCTTGACCTCTCGGCCTTTTTTCCGGGCTTGCGCCTTGATCGGCCCAATGCGCTGGGGTAAGGACGCGCAAGCCTTGTCCGGGTCAGCTCCCGTAGGCGAAGTCGCAAAGATAATATCCGCGTGACTGGTGGCATAGTCCATACCCGCCGGCGACGAGCCGGCACTGACCAAAACGGGCAAGCCATTCACGGGTTTGGGCGCAACAAAAGCGCCGGCCGTCTTGTACCACTCGCCGACATAATCGAGGTTTTTATCCTCAGTCCACAGGCGCTTCATCACGGTCGTGAATTCATCCGCCATAGCGTAGCGTTGATTGTGTGGGAATGCTTCCTGGCCAAACATCCCGGCTTCGTCCGGCCGATAGCCGGTCACGACATTCAGGCCCCAGCGGCCATGACTGATATGGTCGATGACGGCTCCATATTTCGCAATGTGTAAGGGATGCCAGCCGTAGAGGACATGGACCGTTGAGATGAGCAGGACATTGCGGGTCAGCGGAGCAAGTGCGGCACTGGTGATAAAGGGATCAATTGAGTGCTCACGAAAATGAATGTCACCTCCATAGCCGCCCTTGCCGAGCCAGGTGGCCAGGGCAAAGATGAGGTCAAAGCCGGCCTCGTCAACCCGGACGGCGAGTTCGGCGTTGTACTCGAAGGTCCACGAGGTCTGCCGGGGCGCTTTCGATGGTGTCCAGGCGCCTTGTTGGTGAGGCATGAACAGCCCGAGCATAAGCGGTTGGCGGACCGCTCGCTCAAACGAGGTGAGGCCATCGAGCTGTTGCAGAGAGGGTGCGGAGCTGATGCGTGTCATGGCTCTCTCAGCCGGCAAGCAGGGCACGGGCTTCAGTGGTCTGGCCCGACAGCTGTCGCTACCCGGCCTCGCCACAAAGGCCGGCCTCTACCCATCGTCCAAAGCTGGTGCGTCCAGCTCGGGCAGCACTTCGGTCATGAACACACCCAGCTCCTCCAGCATAAGCTCTTTGGGACAGTGCGCGTAGTGCCAGATGAGCGTGATGTACTCGCACGGCAGTGAGGCGTAGATATGGCGCCATTCCGCTTTCAACTGCTCCACCGTGCCGCCCAGGAAAATCCCACTGTCCTTCATGCTCTGGAGCGTGGCCGCCTGGGTGTCGAACTTGGGGATGCCGTCGTAGAAGGTCGAGTAGTGTTGGACCCACATTTCGTAATCGTAGCGTAGCAACTTGTCGGTAAATTCCTGTTCGTCGCGCCCGAGATGAATCCAGCGCGCGATATTCTGTCGGGCGCCCAGCGGATAATCCATGCCGGACGCACGCCCCTCTTCAACATATAGTGTGGCGAAGTTCACCAGGGTATCGAGTGCGGTGAAATAGGTCGGCCGAAAACCGTGTTGGGCCAGAAAGGGCACCGAGGCGGCACTGCCGCTCATCGGGACGAACACCCGCGGATAGGGGTCGCTATACGGGCTCGGCACCACGCTCACCCGGCGAATGGCGCCGTCGGGTCCGAGTTCTCCCGGTGCGCCGGCAGATTCGATACTCTTGCGCGCCGGGTAGCCGCGTACCCCGGTTTCATACGGATACGGGATCTCGTAATGCGACTGCTTGGTCGCTACAGACTCCTGCTGCCAGCACTGGAGCAGTATGCGTGTACTCTCCTCGAACATCTCCCGGTTGCGTTGGTCCGCCTCGCTACCGTCCGACACGGTTGCAACGGCATTGACATGCTGCCCCAGGGTGTCCATCCAGCGAGACTGGTAGCCCCGCGTCAGGCCCACAAAAAAGCGGCCCTGGGTCATATGATCCAGGATGGCGGTTTCCTCGGCCACCCGAATCGGATCGCGGGTCGCCATCACATAGCCGAGAGCGCCGACATAGGCGTGCTTCACCTGAGTCGCCCACCACGCGTTCAGGACGCCGGGGTTCGGACCCAGCTCATACCCCTCGGAATGCAAGTGGTGCTCAATGGTGCTAATGCCCCACACGCCCATTTCGTCGAGCTGTTTCACCAGGTCGAAAGTCTCATGCAGCACCTCATGGTACACGTCACGGTTGCGGCCCAGCGGGCGCTTGCGCTCACGGTCGGCACGGTCCTCGGCCGGAAGTACGGGGTAGATTTGTACAATCACTTTTGGTGTTGCCACGTTGTGCTCCTTTGTGTGGTCGGCATCCCACCTACGGTAGGCGTGCCCATTCAGTTCCACAGCGGCGACCGAGGGTCCGCGCGTCACTCCCAACGAGGTGGTCCACCACGCACCATTCCTCTATGGCCAAGGGTATCATACTCCTGTCGTGTTCCAGAGCAATATGAGGTGTGCCAGGGCAGCGGGCCACCCTATTGCACACAGGCTGGTGTCACGGCCGCTACTGGAATGGCCGGGCGTTCAGCTCTTGTCGGCTTGCTCAGCGTTTGGCCGATTGATCAGAGTGGCCGCGGCCGCCGCACCAAATCCGTTATCGATATTCACCACCGTCACGCCCGCCGCACAGGAATTGAGCATGGCCAAGAGGGCGGCGACGCCACCGAAACTGGCACCGTAGCCGATACTCGTTGGCACCGCGATGATGGGCCGATCCACCAGCCCACCAATAACACTCGGCAGCGCGCCTTCCATACCGGCCACCACAATCAAAACTGACGCGGCCCGGAGTCGGTCCAGATTATCAAACAGGCGATGCAGGCCGGCAACACCGACATCGTATAAACGCTCGACCGTATTGCCGAGCCACTCGGCCGAAATCACGGCTTCTTCGGCAACGGGAATATCTGCGGTACCAGCCGCGACTACCAGGATAGACAACGACGTCTTGGGAGTTGGTTGTTCGCCCAGGGCGCCGATGCGGGCCTCCGGATAGTACACCAGGGCGGGCAAGGAAGTTTGGACCTCCTGAGCTTTTTTTTCATCCAGACGCGTAATCAGCGCGGGCTGTCCGTTCTCAACCAGACGTGAGGCAATGGTGGCAATCTGTTGGCTCGTTTTTCCCGGCCCCCAAATGACCTCGGGAAAGCCTTTACGCAACGTCCGGTGGTGATCGATCCGAGCAAATCCCAGGTCTTCAAAAGGCAGTTGCTTGAGCCGTTCAAGCGCATGCTCGACAGGTAACACCCCCTGTTGCACTTGGGCGAGCATTTCAGCCAGGCGGTCTCGTGTCATGGTCTGCTCTGCGTAAAATGATTAAATCCGGTAAACTCGCTCGCGGCCCGCGGCCCGTCCGGTAACACGACGGTAACCCCGTCTGCCCGGGGCACGAGCGAGCCGATGCGTGTGATCGCACAGGCGTTTTTGTCTGCGATCTCCTGGATCCCGGGACGTGCCGTAACCGGCGCGCTAAAGAGCAACTCGTAATCCTCCCCACCAGTCAAGGCCAGTGCCCAATCCTGTGTGCCCAGAAGCGTCCGATACCCCTCCGACAGCGGGACCGTCGGGGCTTCGACAACAGCACCGACTTGGCTCGCTTCGCACAGATGACCCAAATCCTGGAGCAGTCCGTCACTGACATCAATCATAGCGGTCGCAAGATGTCGGACCGCGAGTTCTTTTCCGACTGCGACACGGGGGGTCGGGCATAAGAAGCGTTGTTTCAGGTGTCGGACAGCAATGCTCTCAGAATCTCCGGTCAATTCCCTGGTGAGGAGACGTAACCCTAAGGCCGCATCACCCAGAGTCCCCGTCACGTACACCTCGTCATCAACGTGCGCGCCGGAGCGAGCGATCAGCCCGTGCGGTGTCTGCCCCAGCAGGGAGACGGAAATCATAAAAACAGGAGCCGCACTCATATTGCCACCGATAAGCGTGGTTCGCATCTGCTGGGCGGCATCAAGGAATCCGTCAAAAAAGGCGTCCAGGTCTTCGACCGCACAGTCTTGGGGGACGCCCAGACTGAGGAGGGCGAAGGCCGGCTCACCGCCCATCGCCGCCACATCGCTCGCGTTGACGGCAAAGGCTTTCTGCCCCAAGACAAAAAAAGGGGTCCACTCACACTGGAAGTGGACACCGGCAATCATGGCGTCCGTGGTCAACACCGTGAGCCCCGGAAGCGAGAGGGCGGCGCAGTCATCACCCACGCCGAGCTGAATCCGAGGGTCGTGGCTGGCGCGTGGCAAGCGCTCACGCAGGCGGCGCAAAAAGGGAAACTCACCGAGGTCCCGTATGTTCATACCCGCCTATCCAAACAACTCTTTGACCTTATCAAAAAACCCTTTGGAGATGGGATGCACCTCACCCCCATTAAGCCGAGCGAACTCTTCCAACAGCTCTTTCTGCTTGGCCCCAAGATCGGTGGGGGTTTCCACCACGATACGGACCAGTTGGTCGCCACGGCCACCACCGTGCAGATCGACGATGCCCTTTCCTCGGAGCCGAAAGACACTGCCCGACTGCGTACCGGCCGGCACCTTCATTTTGATCTTCCCTTCGAGCGTAGGGGCCTCAATATCAGCGCCAAGAGCGGCCTGTGGGAAGCTGATGGGCAGCTCGCAGATCACTTCGTTGTGCTGCCGCTCAAAAAGCGGATGCGCTCCCACCTGAATGGTGACATACAGGTCGCCGGCAATACCGCCGGCCGGTCCGGCTTCCCCTTCTCCACGCAGCTTGAGCCGAGAACCGGAGTCCACTCCACCGGGAATTTTAATCTGGAGGTTCGACGTTTTCCGCACCGCACCGGCACCCTGACACTCCGGACACGGGTCGGTCACCACTGACCCCTGCCCACCGCACCGATTGCACGTTCGGGCCACCGTAAAAAAGCCTTGTTGAAAACGCATCTGGCCACTGCCACGACAGGTGCCACACGTCTGTGGCCGCGTGCCTGGTTTCGCTCCAGTCCCCTGACAGGGTGCACACGTCGCCCGGCGCGGAATGGAAACGGTTTTTTCCGTCCCGAAGGCGGCCTCCTCGAAGGAGACCTCAAGGCTATAACTGAGATCGCTCCCACGCGCCTGACGTCCAGCTCGGCCCCCACCGCCAAAGAAATCGCCGAAGATATCACCAAAGATGTCTTCAAAGTTCGTTGAAAAGTCGAATCCTCCTCCGTTAAATCCGCCCGCCCCTTGCTCAAATGCGGCGTGTCCAAAGCGATCGTACTGGGCGCGTTTTTCTGGGTCGCTGAGTACTTGATAGGCCTCCGACAGGTCTTTGAATTTCTCTTCGGCCGCCTTGTCCCCAGGATTGCGGTCCGGGTGGTAGCGGAGCGCCGCTTTGCGATAGGCCTTTTTCAGTTCTTCTGCGCCTGTGTCGCGGCCCACGCCCAACAGCTCATAATAATCGGCTTTGCTTGCCATATCGACCTCTATTCCCTGATACTGAAGACCCCCGCTCCTCCTTCAACTGTAGGAGAAGTGGGGGTCTTATGACAAGGGTCCCGAGAGACGGGAGGAATCCTATTTGACTTCTTCGAAGTCGGCGTCAACAACGTCGTCGTTCCCTTTCGCCTGGCTACTGCCGGCGCCGGGGTCTGCCGGCCCCTCGCCGGGAGCGGCTTGAGCGCCCTGGGCCTCGGCTTGCTCTTTCGCCGCTTTTGCATACATGGCTTCGGCCAGCTTATGCGAGGCCTGGGTCAACTCTTCCGTGGCCGCCTGCATGGCCTCGGTATCATCGCCCTCCAGGGCTTTTTTGGCCTTGTCTAATGCGGCCTCGATATTTCCGACCGTTTCCGCATCCGTTGCATCCTTATGGTCAGCCAGAGATTTCTCGGTTGAATAGACCAACGCATCAAGCTGATTATGCGCCTCAATGCGTGCCTTTTTCTTCTGATCCTCTTCGGCGTGAGACTCGGCATCCCGAACCATATCCTGGATTTCTTCCTCGGACAGTCCACTGGAGGCCGTAATTTGAATCGATTGCTCTTTTCCGGTACCGAGATCCTTGGCGTTCACGTGGACAATACCGTTGGCGTCAATATCAAAGGTCACCTCGATTTGAGGGATACCGCGCGGGGCCGGCGGAATACCGCCAAGATTAAACTGTCCCAACAGCTTATTGTCCGACGCCATTTCGCGCTCGCCCTGGTGCACCCGAATCGTCACCTCCGGCTGACTGTCGGCCGCGGTTGAAAAGACCTGGCTCTTTTTGGTTGGAATCGTCGTATTTTTCTCAATCAACCGGGTGAAGACGCCACCCAGCGTCTCGATTCCCAAGGAGAGCGGCGTGACATCCAGCAGGAGCACATCTTTCACATCACCGGTAAGCACCGCTCCCTGAATAGCGGCCCCGACGGCAACCACTTCGTCAGGATTCACGCCTTTATGCGGCTCTTTTCCAAAAATCTTGGCCACCCGCTCCTGCACCGCAGGCATCCGCGTCATACCCCCAACCAGGACAACCTCATCGATCTGCTGAGCAGAGAGCCCCGCGTCTTTCAGGGCCGTGAGGCAGGGCCGATCCAGGCGGTTGAGCAGGTCGGCGCACAGCGCTTCCAGTTTGGCCCGCGTGAGCTTTATGGTCAAATGTTTCGGCCCGCTCTGATCCGCGGTAATGAAGGGCAGGTTGATCTCGGTCTCCATCGAAGACGACAGTTCACACTTGGCCTTCTCGCCTGCCTCTTTCAGCCGCTGCAGGGCCATCCGGTCGGTGCGTAGATCAACGCCCTGATCCTTTTTAAATTCATCGGCAAGATAGTCGATAATGCATTGATCGAAATCGTCGCCTCCCAGAAACGTGTCCCCGTTCGTTGCCTTGACCTCAAACACGCCGTCGCCGACTTCAAGGATGGAAACATCAAACGTTCCGCCTCCCAGGTCGAACACCACGATCTTTTCGTCCTTCTTTTTGTCGAGCCCGTAAGCCAGCGAAGCCGCAGTCGGCTCATTGATAATCCGCTGCACATTCAATCCGGCGATCCGACCGGCGTCTTTTGTTGCCTGCCGTTGAGAGTCGTTAAAATACGCAGGTACCGTAATCACCGCATCAGAAACCGTCTCGCCAAGATAATCCTCGGCCGTTTGTTTCATTTTCTGCAAGGTGAAGGCTGAAATCTCGGGTGCGCTGTATTGTTTTCCGCGGCTCTCAACCCAGGCATCGCCACTCTCGGATTTGACCACCTGGTAGGGCAGCAGTTGTTTCGCCTTGTCCACCTCTTTATCTTCATAGCGGTGGCCGATGAGGCGTTTAATCGAAAAAATCGTATTTTCCGGATTGGTCACGGCCTGTCGGCGGGCAATCTGCCCAACGAGACGCTCGCCACTGTCGGAAAAAGCGACTACAGAAGGAGTCGTACGATTGCCCTCGGCATTCGTGATCACCGTGGGCTCACCACCTTCCATCACGGACACAACGGAGTTTGTTGTTCCCAAATCAATCCCAATAATCTTTCCCATGCCTGTTCTCCTTATAACGAGAGCCTTCTCGGGCGACTCCCGTTGGACAGCACTTGTTAATCATCACCTCGCGCGTTGGCAACCGTTACGACTCTGATTCTTTCTCCCCTTCTTGCTGTGCCTGTGGCGCTACTTTGGAAACGCTCACCATCGCCGGACGCAAGAGACGGTCATGCAGTTGATATCCGGACTGATGTTCGTCCAGCACGGTATTTGGAGCAAGCTCGGTATTTTCGACCTGTGCCACTGCCTCATGCCGACTCGGATCAAAGGCCTCTCCCTTGGCCTTCACCCGGCTTACGCCGTGCCTGCCGATGGTGTCCAGCAGCGACCGCAAGACTAATTCCACCCCTTCAACCAGCGCCTGACTGCCTTCGTTCCCCTTGGCGTGTGCGAGTGCGCGCTCCAGATTATCGATGACGGGCAGGATATCGCGGAGCAGCGGTTCACTCGCAAAACGCAGGGACTCGTTTTTCTCCCGCTGCATCCGCCGTTTGAAATTTTCCAGTTCGGCCCGTTCTCTGAGCAACAGGTCGTAGTTCTCCTTGGCGAGCGCTTCTTGCGCTACGAGTTGTGCCCGTACGAGAGTCAGTTCATCAGGCGTATCCTGATCGGTATGTTCATCGTGTTCCGCGTGCTCACTACCCCCTACTGCTTCACTCCCTTGTCCTTCCAACTCACCCTGATTGCCTTCCTGCTCTTGGCACGTACCTTTCCCATTCGCGCCCTCTGACGACCCTTCAAGCGCTGTTTGGTCGGATGCGTGGCCGGGCGTCTTCTCCTGCTCTTCTGGCTGACCGTTTCCCTGTCTTTCCATACATTCCCTCATTCTCCCGGCTCTCCCGCCGGCCTCTTCTCACCGTCCGCATTTGTTCGCTTTTTCATGTATTTATGGTAGGGAAGAAGAGGGGTTGCAGGAAATCTAAGAATCACTCCCTGGACTGTCAAGCCGCAAATGCAAGAAGAACGGACCCCCGCTATTGTTCTGCGTACGCGAGTACACGGAGAATCGGACAAGATCGTCACTTTCCTCACTCAGGACTGGGGGAAGATCACCGGGATTGCAAAAGGGGCAAAACGCTCACGACGACGTTTTGTCAACGTTCTGGAACCTTTTACCCATATCCGCCTCAGGTTCCGGCCGAGTCGCTCAGATGAACTGGCCTTTATCCTGGGCTGCGAGCTTGTCCAGACGTTCCGCCGTCCGAGTCAAGACATCCACCGCTTTGCCCTGGCCAGTTACATGGTTGAGCTGACAGACGTCATGGTGGCTGGGCGGGAGGCCGGTCAGGAAATCTACGCCCTCCTCCTGCACGGTTTAGTCTCGCTTGAAGAGTCGTCCCCGCTTCCGGCTCTGTTTCTCCCGGCTTTTGAGCTGCGACTCCTGGTTGAGGTTGGCTATGCCCCAAACCTGAGATCCTGTTGCATCTGCGGGACCTCTCTCCCACTGCGCACAGCGAACGGGCCGGCTCTGGTCTTCTCTCCGAGTCTCAGCGGCCTGTTGTGCCCTCAGTGCGAGACTCAGGGGGGTGCAACGTTTCGCCTTGCTTCTGAAACGCTTAGACTACTCCAGACTTGGCTCGCCAGTGAGCGCGTGCCCGATGCGGACTCGGATCATAGATCGCCACGAATCTACCAGGAAACACGCTCTCTTGTGTCACGACTTTTGGCTCAGCATTTATCCCGGCCACTCAAATCCCTCGCCTTTCTTGAGCGAGTAGATGTTTCGCCCGTATCCCCTGCCTCTGGCCCCGCCACTTGCGTTGATGACACGTAGAGCGAGTGATAGGGCTGCTCGCCTATACTCAGGCTAGACCTCCACCCGTTATGATGGATAGAATTATGGTTAGATAACCGTCATAATGGGTGCAACGCATGGATACCAACACACACAACGGGCTGCCAAAGCGGCAGAAGCGATCACGACGCAAACGGTATGTCTACTCTTTCGGTGCCGGCCAGGCCGATGGGAGGGCGAGCCTTAATTGGCTCCTCGGTGGCAAGGGTGCAAATCTGGCGGAAATGGCCGAACTTGGTCTGCCCGTTCCGCCTGGTATGACGATCACAACCGAAGTCTGCAACTATTACTATACCTATGGCCATACCTATCCGCCGGAACTCTCGCAGCAGGTCCGGACGGGTTTGCGGCGGATCGAAAAAATTATGGGTCGTCGCTTTGGAAACGCGACCAATCCCCTGCTCTTGTCGATCCGCTCAGGCGCCCGGGTCTCCATGCCCGGCATGATGGATACGGTGCTGAATCTCGGCCTCAACGATAAAACTGTCCAGGGACTCATTCAGCAGTCCGGCAATCCACGTTTTGCCTATGACTGCTACCGCCGCTTTGTTCAGATGTACGGGGATGTCGTGCTCGGCCTCAAGCCGCAATCAAAGACAGAGCGGAACCCCTTTGAGCGTATTATTGAGGAGAAAAAAAGAGCACAAGGCATAGAGCACGACACGCAATTTACGGCAGAGGACCTCCAAGCACTCGTCTCAGCATTCAAGGCTCTTATCCTGGAACGTTTGGGCCTGCCGTTTCCCGATGACCCGCACGATCAACTCTGGGGCGCGGTCGGCGCAGTGTTCAGTTCGTGGAATAATAACCGAGCGATCACGTATAGAAGGATTGAAAACATCCCGGACGAATGGGGCACTGCGGTCACGGTTCAGGCCATGGTGTTTGGCAACTCAGGGGATGATTGTGCCACCGGCGTCGCCTTTACCCGCGACCTGTCCACCGGTGCCCCCGATCTGAACGGCGATTTTCTCATTAACGCCCAAGGAGAAGATGTCGTTGCCGGTATCCGAACGCCCCAGCAGATCACCCTCTCGGCGTCACGTCAGCGCGCCCAACGGGAAGGGTGCTCGGAAGAGGAACGGAAAGAACGCTACCCGGCCCTGGAAGAGCAGATGCCGGACTGCTTTGAGCAATTGAAAGCGGTCGCCCACACGCTCGAGGCGCATTACAGCGACGTCCAAGATATCGAGTTCACTTCAGAGCACGGTCAGTTGTGGATGCTCCAGACCCGAACGGCCAAGCGGACCGCAGCCGCTGCCGTCCAGGTCGCCGTGGATATGGTGTACGAGAGTCTCATTAATGAGGAGCAAGCCATCCTGCGGGTCGCCCCAGCCCAGCTCGATCAGTTGCTCCACCCCATTCTTGACCCTGAGGCTCCAAAGGAGTTGATCGCTCGTGGCCTGCCCGCGTCGCCTGGGGCGGTCGGCGGGGAAATCGTCTTCTCGGCTGAGGATGCCGAAGCCGCGACACGGGCCGATCGGCAGGTCATCCTGGTTCGGATTGAAACCTCGCCGGAAGACATCAATGGTATGAATGCCGCGGAAGGCATCCTGACCACTCGGGGCGGAGCCAGCTCACACGCCGCCCTGGTGAGCCGGGGTATGGGCAAGTGTGCCGTCGTCGGCTGTGAATCGCTGGAAATCGACTATGCTCAGCAAATTTTCCAGGTGCGCGGAACGGATCTGGTCCTCCGTGCCGGGGATCTCATTACCCTGGACGGCTCGACCGGAGAAGTCTTCCGGGGTCGGGTGCCGACCAGCGCGCCCAAAATAGAAAGCCCGTCCTTCAGAGCTCTGATGACTTGGGCGGACCGCCTGCGTCGCCTGCGCGTCCGCGCCAATGCCGATACCCCACGTGACGCGCAGGTGGCACGCGCCTTTGGCGCCGAAGGTATCGGCCTGTGTCGCACAGAACATATGTTCTTTGAGGGAGACCGTATTGACGCCGTCCGAGAGATGATCCTGGCCGACGACACGATCGGACGCATTCGGGCCTTGGAGAAAATTGTTCCCATGCAAAAGGCAGACTTTATCGGCATCTTGCGCGCGATGGAGGGCCTGCCGGTCACGATCCGCCTCTTTGATCCGCCACTGCACGAATTTCTGCCGCAGACGGATAAAGACCTGGAGGAGCTTGCCGGGAAGCTCCACGTTCCCGTTGAACGCCTGCATACCAAACGGGCCGTGTTGTACGAGCTGAACCCGATGTTAGGGCATCGGGGCTGTCGTCTGGGCATCACTTTTCCAGAAGTCTATGAAGCCCAAGTGACGGCGATTATGGAAGCGGCCTGTGAGCTGACGCGATCCGGCATCACCGTGCTGCCCGAGATCATGGTCCCCCTTGTCGGCCATAAGCGGGAGCTTGAAATCTTGCGCAAGCGGATTGCCCACGTCTGTGCCGAGGTGATCGCCTCCCAGGGCGCCACGCCGCAGTATTCGATCGGCACCATGATCGAAGTGCCCCGAGCTGCCCTACGAGCCGATCATATTGCCGCAGCCGCCGATTTCTTTTCCTTTGGGACAAACGATTTGACGCAGATGACGCTGGGACTGAGCCGGGACGACTCTGGGAAATTTCTCCCCGACTACGTCTCGCAAGGCATCTTCCCCCAGGACCCGTTTGGATCGCTCGACCTGGATGGCGTGGGCGAACTGATGGCCTCCGCCGTCCAAAAAGCACGCGCCGTCAGAGAGGGGCTGAAAATCGGAATCTGCGGCGAACATGGTGGAGACCCCGCTTCGGTCGAGTTCTGCCACAGTATCGGCTTGAACTATGTTTCCTGTTCGCCCTATCGCGTACCGATTGCGCGTCTCGCCGCGGCCCACGCTGTCCTGAAAGAGCAGATGGCGAACGAGCGGCGGACTTCGCGCAAGAAATCGGCCAAATCATCGGGGGCTATTCTGGCGGAAGAGTGAAACCACCAGGGCTCTCGTAGCGATAAGTATTCTCTCACACACCGGGGTCTCTTTTCTGCATGGCCACCTTGAGCGTGAATGGGGAAACCCAGGTCATTGGGATTTTCGGCGATCCCATTGCCCACACCCGCTCGCCAGCCATGCATAACGCGGCATTCCGAGCGTTGGGCTTGCCGTATATTTACATTCCCTTCTGCGTCCCTCCTCCCGCGCTCGGGAAAGCGACCGCCAGTATTCGCACGCTTAATCTTGTCGGGGTCAATGTCACCGTCCCCCACAAGGAAAAAATTCTTCGCTATCTGGATGAACTCAGTCCAGCGGCCAGCCTGTATCGAGCAGTCAATACGGTCATCAATCGGCACGGCACCCTCTACGGGGAGAACACGGATGGGCAAGGATTTTTACGCTCGCTCTCGGAACGCAAACGCTCAGTCCGAGACCGTGAGGTTGTGCTGATTGGCGCAGGTGGGGCAGCTCGGGCTGTTTTGGTTGCACTCAGTCAGGCTGGCAGCGCGCGAATTACCATCGTCAACCGAACGCCGGCCAATGCGAAAAAGTTGATACGCGCATACCAATCACTGAGCACGACACAGCTCGTGTCTGCTCCCCTGGATGCGCTCCGAGACCCCACCCTCCTGAAACGCGCTGCTCTCGTTGTGAACAGCATCCCGCTCGGCCTCCACAACGATACTTTCCTGGCTCTCGACTACGGAGCAACACCGCGCAGCTGTCTCTTTTATGACTTAGTCTATAGTTCTCAGCCGACGGACTTCTTGCAGCGTGCTCTCCACGCTCAGCGCCCGACGCTGGACGGTCGTCGCATGCTGTTACATCAAGGCGCACTCGCCTTTGCACTCTGGACCGGCCACCCTGCCCCACTTAGGATCATGTCACACGCGTTAACCCAGTCGCTCACCGTCCCTGCGTAAGCTACCTGTCCGTACGCTCGCCCGCTGAGATTCCTCATCGGTACAGAGGTTAGACTACGCTTCACGTCTGCGCTACCATTCTCCCTCTGTTACGCTCTGTGTGTCATTCTTTTTCTGGAGAGTAATCTTCATGGCCATCTTTCGCTGGCAAGGCGTCGGACCGAACGGGGAAACGGTAAAGGGCGAAATGGACGCCCCGAACGCGTCTGCGGTTGCGGCCCGTCTTCGCCTTCGGCGTATCCGTCCACTCCCGGACCGCATTCGTGCCAAAGGGAGGGGCCTTGACAGAGAGCTCCACATCCCGGGTTTGGGGGAGAAGATCAAACGACGCGATGTGGTCATTTTTACCCGTCAGCTTGCAACCATGATTGACGCCGGACTGCCCATCGTACAGGCGCTCGACCTCTTGGCTCAGCAAACGGAAAATAAAATCTTCTCTGGGGTGATTGCCACACTCAAACACGATGTCGAGAGCGGCTCGGCGTTTGCAGAGTCCTTAGCCAAACATCCTACCGTCTTTGACGAACTCTATATCAATATGGTCTCAGCCGGTGAGATGGGAGGGATGCTCGATACCATTCTTGTCCGCCTTGCCGCGTATATGGAAAAAGCGGTGAAACTGAAGGCGAAAATCAAAAGTGCCATGATTTACCCCATCAGCGTTATCGGTATCGCCGTGCTCGTGACCGCTCTGCTCCTCGTTTATGTCATCCCCGTCTTTGGTGAGATGTTTGCCAGCTTTGGCGAGGAGTTACCGCTCCCAACCCAAATCGCAATCAATCTGAGTTCCGTCGCGGTCGCCTATTTCTGGCATATGCTTGCGGGGGTTGTGGGGACGACCATCGGCATCCGTGCCTATTACAGGACGGAGCGTGGCCGACAAAGACTTGATGGCCTTGTGCTCAGGTTGCCTATTGTTGGTGATATTTTCCGTAAAACGGCGGTCGCGCGGTTCACCCGAACGCTCAGTACCTTGGTCTCGTCTGGGGTCCCCATTCTGGACTCGTTGTCCATCACCGGAAAGACAGCGGGGAATAAAGTCGTTGAAAATGCCGTTTTGGTTGCCCGCCAGAGCATCAGCGAAGGAAAGACACTGGCTGACCCACTCATCAGTAGCCAAGTCTTCCCCCCCATGGTCTGTCAAATGGTTCAGGTTGGGGAAACGACGGGCGCGTTGGACACAATGCTCTCTAAAATTGCCGACTTTTACGACGATGAGGTCGATACTGCGGCATCGAACCTGACGACTCTCGTGGAACCCGTCGTCATTCTGTTTCTCGGCGTCGTCATCGGCGGCATTATTGTCTCGATGTATCTGCCCATATTCCAGCTTGGCTCGGTTCTCAACTAAACGTGTATACGTTTACTCTCAGGGATTCAGGATATACTGTGCCAGAGAACTGGAACGGCGTTTTCAGAATACGCTGCTCGAAACATAAGGGTTGCGAGGTGTTCTCGTGTATACACAAGAGAGAAGACAGCGACAACGAGACAAGAGAGGATATTGCTCGTCCCAGTCATCCCCAACTACCGCATGGAAGCGCAGACTACTGAAAAAGAACGCAGCAGGGGTTACCCTCATCGAACTGCTCGTTGTTGTCGCCATCATTGGTATTTTAGCGGCGATTGCCATTCCTCAATTTTCCTCTTACCGTGCTCGGGCTTTTTGCGCCCGGGTCGAATCGGACGTCAGGAACACCGTCACGGCCCAAGAGGCCGTCTATGCGGCGGATCAGACCTATAACACTACGGATAAGGTCCAAAGTGACGGCGTTGACATCCAAGTTAACGTTGATGACACCACCACCACTGTCACTGTCAGGGGCACGCACGCGGCCTGCACGAAAGGGACATTTGCTTTTAGCGGCAGCACCGGCAAATATGCTTGGACTCCCTGAAGCCCTCTCCAGTTTGTTCACAAAGACGGGGAGTGACGACGCGGAAGAGAGTGGAGAGCCGATCGGTTAACCTTGTGCCTCAGCCACAAGCGCCCGCGCTTCTTCTGATCCAATGGTGTACTGCTCGGCGCAGAATTCACAGGCGGCCGAGATCCGGCCCTCTTGCTCAAGCAGCCTTTCTACTTCTTCCGCACCCAGAGCAACGATAATGCCCTGAACGCGTTCGCGCGAACAGCGACACACAAAGCGAACCGGTGTTTCGTCCAGGAGCGTTGGCGAAAAATTGGCGAGCACCTGCCTCAGGATGTCCCACGCGGCGAGCCCGTCACGCACCATCTGGCTGACCGGCCTCGTCTGGGCCACTGCCTCTTCTATACGAGCCAGCGTCGCGTCCTCCGCGTCTGGCATGGCCTGGATGATGAAACCACCGGCAGCAGAGACGACTTCGTCAGGCTGGACAAAGACCCCCAGGCTCACCGCAGAAGGTATTTGTTCAGAGGTCAGCAAATAGTTGGCAATATCCTGACCAATTTCTCCCGACACGATCGGCAGCACGGAACGATAGGGCTCTTTATCCCAGTGCTGCCGTCGCACAACGGCCATGGTTCCCTTGCCAACAACCCCGCCGACATCCAACTTGCCGTTTTTTATGGGGAGGTGTGCCCGGGGTTGATAGACAAAACCACGGACTTCGCCTTTGGCATTCGCATCAATCACCACCCCTTGGAGGGGCCCGCTGCCCATGAACTGGATAGAGAGTTGCTCCTCCTCTTTCATCATACTGCCAATGAGCAGTCCCGCGGTCATGACACGCCCGAGCGCGGCAGTCGCTGTGGGGGCAGTCTGATGACGGTCCCGTGCCTCTTCCGCAACGCCAGTGGTCACGACGGCCAGGGCCCGGATAGTGTTGTTTGCAGCCGTTGCCTTTACGAGCACATCAGCGGGGGTCGAGCGATACATGAGAGGGTCAGACTCTTACGCTGAGGCGGACTGTCTTTTTTTTCCGGCAGAAGACTGCCGGCGGGAATACATGTCTAATGGAACGGTCTCTACGACCTCAAGTCCGTATCCTGGCAGGCTCACCAAACGACGCGGCGAGTTCGTCAAGAGGCGCATCTTACGGACGCCCAGGTCACGTAAAATCTGCGCACCGATGCCATAGTCCCGAAAATCTCGCAGATGGGAGCCCGGATTCGTACTCGCCTGTTCCACGCTCTTGTTGGCGTGTTTATCCGCCCGGCTCGTATCCCGGAAGAGTTGCTCTCCCTGACCTCCTTGTCGCAGGTAGAGAATGACGCCCTTTCCCGCTGTAGCGATCATGGCCATAGACTGCTGCAGGAGGGCGCTGGTATTCCCAAAGGTATAGCCGAAGACATCCCCCGGTACATACTCAGCGTGCGGTCGAACGAGCACCGCTTCATCCGGGTCGATCTCGCCCTTGACCAACACAAAATGCTCGGCCTCATCCACATCGCTGGTATAGACGTGGGCCGTGAATTCTCCGCCGTACTGGGTTGGCAGACGAGCCTCAGCAACACGATGGACTAAAGAGTCATGCTCAAGGCGATAGTGGATGAGATCGGCAATCGTGGCAATTTTCAGCCCGTACTCAACGGCAAATTCTTCCAAGTCGGGGAGACGGGCCATGGTCCCGTCCTCTCGCATAATCTCACAAATGATCCCGGACGGGTCGAGGCCGGCCAAGCGAGAGAGGTCAACCGAGCCTTCGGTCTGTCCGGTGCGGACCAGGACGCCCCCCTTCCGCGCGCGCAGCGGGAAGACATGACCGGGGACGACAAAATCTTCAGGACGCGCGTCTTTCCGGGTGGCCGTCAGAATAGTGGTGGCTCGGTCCTCCGCCGAAACCCCCCGTGTCACTCCCCTTCGGGCGTCAAAAGACATGGTAAAGGCCGTCCCAAGAGGAGCCGTGTTCTTGGCCACCATCATCGGCAGCCCGAGGGTGTCAATGCGTTCCTCGGCCATGGGCATACAAATCAACCCACGTCCGTGTTTTGCCATAAAGTTAATGGCTTCGGGCGTCACCTTTTCCGCCGCCATGCACAGATCACCCTCGTTCTCCCGATCCTCGTCATCCATCAGGATGATCATGCGGCCGGCCCGAATTTCTTCGATCGCTTCCTGAATCGATGCAATATGCGGGCTCTTATGATCGGGAGCACTCGAAGTGACTGAAAACATAACCGTTCTCTCTTCTCATAGATTGCGACACTCTTACAGGAGCTTATAACTGGTGTCCCGATAGTCTGTAAAGTAGCCGCATGCGCCCCATATGGCCCCTGAGACTTGACCGTCCGACAAGCGGCAGATACATAGCGTATACACCTGTCTGTGGAGGGGCGGGCAAAGCTACGAACAGAGGGCTCTGGAACACGCTAAGAGCAGGGGAGTGATTCCAGACAGGGCGTCTCATGTAAGGAGAGGGCTTATGCCAAACGTAACAATCCAAGGGCCGATTGACCTACGCCAGATCATTATCCGTCGGCCAGAGATGTTTCTCCGCGACCCGGATGGCATTAAACGCGTCAGCGAGTACTATATCAATACCGAGTGTACCAAACTGCTGCTCGAAGCGCTCGTTATAGAACCAGGGAAAAAACAACAGTTTTTTATCCAGGTGTGTAAAAAGAGTAACGGAGCCATGGTTCGCCTCGAGCCGACTTCACCAGTGGAAAAAACGGTTGGCGTCAAGCGCCTAATGGGACAAGTCGCGTTTGCCATTCGCTCCCTGTATCCGGGCTCGCACTACGCGAAGACGAACATCGCGGAACATCTCCCGGACAATGAGGGGATGAAAAACTCCTCCCGAGGCGGGAAGAAGCTCCGCGCCGTCGCCTGAATCGATCCCCAGGGAAACGTCCGAACAGGAGGCGCTTCAGCCAGACTCGCGAGTCTGGCAGGCCTCCCCTTTTGCCCTTCTCTCTCGGCGTTCCTGAACCAACCTCAGGAACGCTCGGGCGTTTCACGATAGGTTGTAGTCGTTGCGTTCTCGTCATGCCGGACTTGATCCGGCATCCAGTCTTTCGACTTCGCTTTGCTACGCTCAGGACGAACGGCTACACAGCATCGTTATTTGCTCTAAGGAGTGGTGCCGACTTAGTGAGATACAGCGCTCGTCAAAGCTGATGCGTTGCTTGAGGCTGAAGACCTGGTGCTGTCCTAATTCGGCGCAGGACGGCCCGATTTCGTGAGCAACTGCCCCATTTGAGGATCGTCCGTCAACCTAAGAACGGTGGCGGCTGGTTGCTTCAGTTCGTGACGTGGGTGTGGGCTTGGCCCTTCAACTCTCCGATATCGCGATTGAGAGCAATCAGATTATCAGTGAGCAGCTTTTCAAGGCGACCTAGGCGCGTTTCGATTTTGCTGTCCAAGCGCCACCACATGGCGACTATAACACTGAGGAGCGCAATGAAATTGTGGGGTCTGTCCTCATTCACGCCACAAGCCTATTGAACCGCCTGTCTTCCCGAAGCGTGGCTGACCATTTTAAGATATTCTGTCTTGTTGCACACAGACCGCGATGACCGCGCTTCGGCTATTGGCTCCCCATTGATGGGATAATCTTCGCCTGCATTTATAATCGTTATATTCTCTTTACAATCCAGTTTTGGGTTGGAACAATTAAGAACACAACAAAGCCTGTCCCCGACAGCCTCCGCGCGGTCCTCCGAAAGATTCTTATTTGTCCCTTGCTCCCCGTCCGGACTCGCAAAACCGAAGACCCTCCATTTTCCGATTTGATCTCTCTCTATTTTTTGAATAAAGCCGTTTATTTCTTCGTTATTAACAGAGAAATCTTTAAGATTCGCGCTACCCTTGTTGAATCGGATGAAGCCAGATACCTGAGGCTCCCTGCCTCCATCACAAGCCATCTCTTTGGTGATACGTTCTTGTAGCGATGCCTCGGTATCGAATCTCTTAGGTTCTTTTTGGCTGCGACACGCCTGTCTTTAGCGGCTTTCAGAGCCTCGTCTGGACTTTGCTCGTCTGAATTTTGTTCAGCCATGGCTTCAACTCCTCACTCGGAGATTCTGAACCCGATCTACAAGAGTCAATATCCCGCCCGTCCGCTATGCCGCCCGGACACGAACCAGACCACTCGACGGTCTGGCCAGGCACGAGATAATTATCCCATACATAACAGCCAGGTTTATTGGGCAGTCTCTTTCCAGCATTCCGCGCCTTCTGACGCGCCGGCGCAGTTCGGTTCCGGTGCACCCGCGCGCTGGGAGCCCTCATCGCTTCCGGGCTGGCCCGCCACCGTTTGTCCACCGTCGCAGCGAGGGCGCATGAGTTTGAAATGCGCCACGCATCCCCTGGCCTGCTCCCGGAAAATCGGCAGACACCCGGCGAATCGCTCAATGGCCTCGCTGGACGAGAAAAACTCGAATCCGGGTTCGCTGACAAGAGCCTCCGCCTGGCACGCATTGTTGATGGCGTTGTCAATCATCCGGTGGCATGCGTCGCGGCCACTGGGCATCGGGAAGCGTCCCCCATCAACGTTGCAGAACTTGGGCTTGACACGCGCCCGCTTCCCCGTCGCCCGGTCCTGCGTCGTGCAGCCGAAGGTGAAACCCGGAATGACGGCGTAGCCGTGATCTCCCTCCTGCTGATAGCCCCCAAAGCCACTAATGGCCTCGTCATTATATCCTCGGCAGTGCGCTTCCGGGTCGTCCAGGTCTTGCGCCGTGGCCAGCCCACCCCAAACAACCATCGTCAACCCTACCAGGAGTGCCACGCCTGCCAGCTTCATATTGCAAAAAGGTTTATGCATCTTTGTCCTCCTCTTCACCGGTGAGAAGGTGAGGCAAAATTTGGCAGTGGCTCAGCTTGAGATTTCGCCGCGTTTCTTGGGGATAGCCCTGCACGCGAGAGTCACAGCGTCCAAGCTCCAGGGGTCCTTGAAGGCTGCACCCGTAGGGCCGCGTCGGTGGCCAGCGCGTTGGCGGACCGGGCAAGGGAGAGCGACGAATGCGGAGGGCAGCCTCCGCCTGCTGTCGGGAATGTCCCCGGTCTAGGTGGTTTGCTGTTGCCGAGTCGGAGGACCGGCTGCTAGGTTGCTTGCTTGCGGTGTATCCGTTTCGCGCAGAGAGGCACTCTCGGAGAGTTCGGCTCAGTGGACCGGACAGCACTGACCGCAACATCTGCTCTCAGCGTGCAGAGCTGGCCCACAGCTCTGGACCGTTTCCTCATGGGAGCTCCTCTTTTGCCATACCGAGGATAGGAGAAAGAATATTCTTTTCAACCTCATGAATTTCCACAAGGAAGTTTCAAACTGAGCCACTACCCGGAATTTCCTTATAGATTCTAAGGAAAACTTGATCGTCAGACTAAGGGAAAACAAACAGGCTCCGTCCCCAGGCGGCTAAGGCCAAGCCCACCTTGAAGGGAGTGGGTAGAGTCACCCGACGTTGGAAGACATTGAATTGCTGCGACGCAATTCTTTTGAGCAGTCCATGGTAGATGAGCCGCATGGCTTCTGCGGCAATAAGAGAGCGCCGGTCGTGACGGTCCAGCAAGCTGACCGCCCGGCTATAATATTCCTGAGCACGTTGGCTCTCGAACGTCATCAGCTTCAGGAATGCCGTATTATACTGATGACTCAGGAGTTCCTGCTCCGAGTATGCAAATCGGTCCAGGTCTGCAAGCGGCAGGTAAATCCGATCCCGCCCGGCGTCTTCACCCACATCTCGCAGGATATTCGTCAGTTGAAACGCGATACCCAGATTAACGGCGTAGTCGCGTGCTTGCGGTGATTGGTAGCCAAAGACCTCTATGCAGACGAGGCCGACCAAAGAGGCAACCCGGTAACAGTATTCATATAATTCTGAGAATGTCCGGTAGCGGGTCCGGCTGAGGTCCATGGCCACGCCGTCGATAATGCCGGCCAGGTGCTCCTGCTGGATAGGAAAACGCCGCACCGCATCGGCCAAGGCCCGCGAAATAGGGTGACGTGGAATCCCCTCATAGCAGCAGGAGAGTTCCTCTCGCCACGTGTCCAGGAGCTGAGCGAGTCGCTCTTTTCGGTTCTGCGGTTGTTTGCCGTCAACGGGGGAGAGGTCCTGGTCCGCGATATCATCCACGAATCGACAAAAGGCGTACAGCGCGCAAAGCGCATTATGCCGCTCCCGGGTCAGGAGCCGGAAGGCAGAATAAAAATTCGACGAGCTGCGCTGCGTAATATCACGGCAATAGGCGTACGCATCCGCGAGCGAGCCTGCCTGCGGCGGCGACGAGAACACGGCCGCAGGCTGCTCCTGAAACCTGCCGGCTTCCTCACTCATTTCGTTTTTCCACCGGTCCGCATGCCGGTCCCCGCTCAGCCCTCTGGTTCGGTTGCCGGTCCACCACTCCCCTCTCGTCTGCCTAGGCGGCCACAGTCTGTTCGGATATGCCGGCGATCTTTTTCGCCTGGGCGCGTGCCCACCCATCGGTCTCAAGAACGCTCTCCAGGTCTTTCACCGGCTGTGCGGTGTGGGATGTGAGGATCTGCCTATTGATGTTGGCAATATCGGTGAAAGCTATTTGTCCGGAAAGAAACGACGCCACCGCTACTTCGTTCGCGGCGTTAAGTACTGCGGGACACGTCCCCCCCCGCTCCAGCGCCGTATAGGCCAGACCCAGGCAGGGAAACTTGTCATAATCCGGTTCGACAAATTCGAGCTGTGCGGCCTCGGCGAGATTCAACTGCGGTAGATGCGTAAGCGGTAAACGGTCCGGATAGGCAAGAATGTATGAGATCGGCACCCGCATGTCAGGAATGCCCAACTGGGCCAGCACGGAACCATCCACATACTCCACCAGGGAGTGCACGATACTTTGGGGATGCACGATCACCGATACTTGCTCAGGAGGCAGATTGAAAAGCCAGCGCGCCTCAATGACTTCAAGCCCCTTGTTCATCAGCGTGGCCGAGTCAATCGTAATTTTATTGCCCATCTTCCAGGTCGGGTGCTGTAGCGCTTCTTCTATACGGATAGTCTGAAAGTCTTCCGCCGGGCGGTGCAAAAACGGCCCGCCGGAGGCGGTCAGAATAATCCGCTTGACCTGTTCCTGTTTATGTCCATGCAGAGCCTGAAAGATCGCATTATGTTCACTGTCAACCGGCAGGAGTTGCACGCCGTGCTGCGCCGCCTCACGCGTCATGAGTTCGCCGGACACGACCAAGGCTTCTTTGTTGGCTAAGGCGACATCCTTGCCCGCCCGTATGGCCGCCAGGGCCGGGGGTAATCCGATGGCCCCCACCAGGGCGGCCATGACCATATCCGCGTCTGCATGCGTCGCGGTCGCGTGTAATCCGTCTGCCCCCCAGACGATATCTCCCTCGAAATCGGGCAGTTCGTGCCGTAGCTTTTTTGCATCTTCTTCTTGGGCGAGGGAGACCAAAAGGGGCTGGAAAGATTTGATTTGCTCGATGAGTTGCGTCAGGTTTTTGCCGGCCGCCAGGGCAACCACGCGAAATTTTTCAGGAAAGCGTCCAACAATATCGAGCGTTGATACCCCGATGGAGCCGGTCGAACCGAGAATGGCAATACGCTTCATCTTCTCCCCCCCTCCTCTCACGGCACTTCAGGGTTCTCTCCGCAGTTCTCTACGCAACTCTCTACGCAGTTCTCTACGCAACAACGGAATACTTTTCACCATGACCAGCATTCGTACCGAACGGGACGAGGGGCCGTCAAGCTCAGCCTGTTCATATATCCTGGATCGTTGCCCTTCTCACACACTCTGCTATCGTAGCCGCGGGCTGAATCAATCATGACTGCACGCTACCATATTTCTCTTTCCTTTCTTCTTGCGACCGCCCTGCTCCTGACACACGCGCCGAGTCTGAGCGCGGCACCATCTATCAATCGGATCGCCTATATTGATCGCGCCGGCGATCTCTATACCATTCGGCCAGACGGCACCGGTCGCCAAAAAATGGCTTCCGGCGAAATGCTCCAGCAAACTCGTCTCGCTCCCCGCTCAGTTCGGCGCAATCAGGACTTTTACAGCTGGCCAGTCTGGTCGCCCGACGGGCAGCGCCTGGCCAGCTTTCGCGTTGAACTGAGTGGCGGTCAGCTCACGGATGGGCTGTATATCTTTGACGCTATCAGCGCCCAAATTCTCCACTCCTATAAAGAGCCGGGTCTCCAACCCATTTATGCCTATTGGTCGCCTACGAGCCAGCAATTGGGCGTCCTTTTGGGCGGGCGAGGACCTTTTTCATTAAACCTCTGGCCGACGTCAGGCGGCCAGCGCCCGCAAAGGATTGCCCAGGGTGCGCCCTTTTATTTTCATTGGCGCGCGGATGGACAAGCCGTGCTCACCCATACTGGAGGAAGTCGCGGGGGAGCGGCCGGCCATTCCATCAGCGTCGTGGCCATTCCGACTGGTGAGCGGCACCTGCTCTCTCGCTCACCCTCGATATTCGGACCACCGTCATGGTCTTATGATGGGAAATGGCTCGCCTATGGCAATACGGTAGAAGGCCAAGCACACGCGGCGCTGATGATCGCTGCCGGCGATGGCAGTCAGCCTGAATCCGTCGCGCCTGTTCCAAGACGGATGGCTCTCGAATGGTCCCCAACGCAACCACTGTTGGCCATTGCCACCACGTCCTTTATCAGAGCACCCCTCTTTGAGGAGGTTCGCCTATTCGACGTGGCAGCAGGTGCGATGCATTCCCTGATTCAAGAGCCTCTTGCGGCCTTTTTCTGGTCTCCGGATGGGACTCGTATCCTGTATGCCAGACGCAACCCGGAGCACGCGCACTGGACGTGGGTGGTCGTGGACGTCCAGAGCCGCACATCCATTCCCGTGGTCGATTTCATTCCATCCCGTCCCCAGATTCTCGTTTTTCAGTATTTCGACCAGTATGCGCTTTCGCATCGTCTCTGGTCTCCGGACAGCCGGTTTTTTACCTTTAGCGGGCAGATACGCCCCAACCCAGACCAAGGCATTCGGGGTCCGTCCGTCTATGTCGTCCCAGTCGAAGAAGATGCGACACCACGGCGGCTCTCAGACGGCCATATCGCCTTCTGGTCTCCCCAATGAAGGATGCCCCTCCCCCACGCGCAAAGCTGACGAAAAAATAGGCGTTGCTTAAAATCCAGTCAGCAGCAGCCTCGATTCAGGCCCTCTCAAAACAAAAAAGACAAATAGATTAGGCATTTCCCGGTCGGCATTCTTTTTGCCTATGGTAAGGGTCATGCAAGGACTGCCCTCGCCTTCTGCTGCCAATCTGGGGTAATCGGCAGCAGTCATATTTGTTCTTTGGGCGTGAGGGAAGGAGGAGTTCACAGTGAAACTTTTTCGGAAGACGCAACAAGCCGCCTGGTGTGGATGGAGCACACTCTCACTCGGTTTACTCGGTGTGCTCGGGACAGCCGTGCCAGCCTGGGCCGAGGAAACAGCAACGCTCGATAGCGGGGACACCGCCTGGATGATTACTGCCACGGCACTGGTGCTCTTCATGACCCTGCCGGGCCTGGCCTTGTTCTACGGCGGCCTGGTGAGGATCAAGAATGTCCTCTCAGTCCTGGGCCAATGCCTGGCAATGGCCGGGGTCATGACCCTGCTCTGGATCATCTACGGCTACAGCTATGCCGCTACCGAGGGGAACGCCATCATCGGAGACGCCTCCAAGCTCTTCCTCAAGGATCTGAGCGTCGATTCCCTCAGTGGCACCATACCCGAGTCGGTCTTCCTGACCTTTCAGATGACCTTTGCGATCATTACCCCGGCGCTCATCGTTGGGGCCTTTGCCGAGCGGATGAAGTTCAGCGCCATGCTGATCTTCATGATCATCTGGTTCACCTTCAGCTATGTCCCGATCTGGCATATGGCCTGGGGCGGTGGTCTGTTCGCCGGTTGGGGCGTCCTGGACTTTGCCGGCGGGACCGTCGTGCATATCAACGCCGGGGTCGCCGCGCTGGTTGTCTGCATCATGATCGGCTCGCGTACCGGCTACCCCACAGAGCCCATGCGACCCCACAGCCTCGTCCTGACCGTGGTCGGAGCCGCCATGCTCTGGGTGGGCTGGTTTGGTTTTAACGCCGGGAGCGAGCTGGCCGCCGACGGCGTCGCCGGCATGGCGCTACTCGTCACCCAGGTCTCCACCGCCACGGCAGTTGTTGTCTGGATGCTTATTGAGTGGGTCAGGCATGGCAAGCCGAGCATTCTCGGTATGGCCACCGCCGCAATCGCAGGTCTGGTCGCCATTACGCCAGCCAGCGGCACGGCCGGTCCCATGGGTGCGATCCTGATCGGCGCAGCCTCAGCCTTCTTCTGCTATCTGGCCGCCACCACGATAAAACGGTCCTTCGGCTATGACGACAGCCTCGATGTCTTCGGCGTGCATGGTGTCGGCGGCATTGTTGGCGCGATCCTGACCGGTCTGTGCGCAGCCGAATTCATGGGCGGCGCCGGGCTCGAAGCGGCATCTGCGATGGCCCAGATCATCGAGCAGATCAAGAGCGTTATTGTCACCATCATCTGGAGCGGCGTGGTCTCTGTGATCGCCTATATGATCGCCAACGCCCTGGCCGGAGGAGCCCGCATCAGCGAAGATGGGGAGCAGCAGGGCCTCGACCTGACCGACCACGACGAGAGCGGCTATATCGCTTAGGCCGACAAAGAGTAAACGTGTCCTCCAATAGATGTCAGATTTTGACACGTTTACTCTTTTTCACGTATCCGGGTCGGTTCTGGACTGGCCCGGATTTCTCTGAGTCCCTCTCGACTGGCCGCTACATCAACCGATGACCCTAGCCGCTCTGAGCCGCTGAAGGTCTGTCGCGTTCATTCCTATCCCGGTCAGGACTTCGTCCGTATGCTGGCCGAGGGGCGGTGGGGCGGCCCTGATTTCTGCCGGCGTATCCGCCAGATGCCAGACCGGACCAATGGTCCGAAAGCTCCCCCCCGCCGGGTGGTCAACGTCTTTCAGGATATCGAGCTCGGCCACCTGTGGATGGGCGCATAATGTGGGGTAATCGTTAAAGGGCACGGCATCCCCGTGGAATTCGTGGACGAGCTTGACCACCTCAGCGTTTGTCAACTGCTGGAACGCCTGTTCCCAAATCGGCTTGACCTCGGGCGCATAGCGGCCAATGCTGGTCGCCTCGCGTCCAAAGCCCTGGAAACGCGGGTCAGTAATATAGTCCGTCAAGCCCAGCGTCAGCATCAGCCGATCCCAATCCTCGCTACTGCCCCGCCGCAAGCCGAAATAGACATGACCGTCCTTGGTTTTATAACCCTCGTCAGGCGGACGGGTATAATGATCGAGATGGAATCCGTACCACTCGTCCGGGTCCGTCATGGATGTCCACATAATGCCGCGCATATGGAGCAGGGTCCCCAGCATACTGACCGCAACCCGCTGCCCCTCTCCTTTACGAACGCGGTGAAACAGTCCGGCCGTTATCGCTTGGGAGGCCATAATGCCGGTATTGAGGCTGGCCACGTCCGTGCCTAAGCGAACCGGCGCCTCCCCGATTTTTCCAAGCGAGTGGGTGTAATCGGCCATGGCCTGCACCACCAGCTCCGCTCCCGGCTGGTCTCGCAGCGGCCCTTCCTCCCCAAAGGCACTGATCGCGCAGTACACCAGCGTCTCATGCGTCTGGCTGAGGTCTGCGTAGCCCAGCCCCAATGTTTCCGCCCGGTCCGGCCCGAAGTCCTCCAACACAACATCGGCCCGGGCAATCAGTTGTTGCGCAATCTCCCGGCCGTCTTGTGTGGCGACATCCAGGGCCACGCTCTTTTTATTCCGATTGAGGCTCAGGAAGACCGCGCTCTCGTCCTGGATGAACGGCGGTCCCATGGTCCGGGCGGTATCGCCGCTCAGCGGCTCGATTTTAATCACCTCGGCCCCGGCGTCCGCCAGGCGCATGGAGGCAAACGGTCCGCACAGCCCTTGGGTGAAATCAATAATGGTAAAACCATCCAGCGCGCCGGACATCACCCCTCCAGTCTCTAGTCTCTTCCGTTCCGCTCCGGCGTCTCTGCCGCTATCCCAAACTCACGCAGGACTTCCTCGGTCTGCTCGCCTTGCAGTCCGCCCGGACGAATCGGACCAGCCGGAGTTTTCTCAAACTTCCACGGCAGCCCATCGACGCTCAGGGTTCCCCAGTGCGGCGTCTCCAGGTCAACGATATGCTGATTGCGGGTGACTTGGGGGTCGGTGCGGAGCGCCTGAAAATTGACCGTGCGGTCCACCCGCGTGTTCGGCACGCCTGCTTGCGTCAGCCGCAGACTCCACCAGCGGGTTGGCTTGGTTTTGAAATGGTCTTCAAGCAGGGCGACGAGGGCGGCCCGATTTTCGACCCGCTTCGGATTGGTCGCAAAGCGCGGATCGTCACACAGGGCTTCCTGGCCGATAGCGCGACAAAAACGCGGCCACTGGTCCTCGCTCACCACTCCGACCGCCAGATATTCCTGATCCTCACACACAAAGGCCTGGTGCGGCACGGTCGTTGCCACGGCGCTACCCATGGGCTGAGGTTGTTCGCCGGTCGCGAAATACTCCGCCAAGCGGCTGGTTTGTAGCGACAGTGCGGCTGAGACCATATCGATCTCAATCTGCTGTCCCTTGCCCGAGCGCTCCCGCGCCAGCAAGGCCTGCAAAACGGCTTCGACAATCATGGTACTGGTCGTAATGTCGAGATGGGCCAGGTGACGGAACATCTCTCCCTGCGAACCGGGCCTGCCGGTAATACTGCACCAGCCTCCGAATGCCTGGACAGTCGGATCGATCCCGGCCTCTTTTGCCATCGGGCCGGTTCGGCCATACGCCGACGCAGACACATACACCAGGCGCGGATTGAACTGTGAGACCACATCATAGCCCAAACCCAAACGCTCGACCGCGCCCGGCCGCATGTTCTGAACAAACACATCGCTCTTTTCAACCAGCTTGAGGGCAATGGCCCGATCACCCTCCTCTTTGAGATCAAGCACAATATTCCGCTTGTTGAAGTTGGCCGAGATATACAGGACGGCCGTGCCCTTGATAGGCGGCGGGATGACGTGCGAGAGTTCACCGCCGGGTGACTCCACCTTAATCACCTCCGCGCCCAGTTCGCCCAGTAGTTTGGACGCCCAGGGTCCGACCGCGGCGATACTGAGGTCAAACACGCGAATACCGTCGAGAATACCGGGCATAAATACTCCTTCTCTCCTGCAGTGCAGCCGTTCCAGTCTGTTTACCCTTTCCGGGGTCGAAACTTTGCCAGGGTGACCTCGTCGGTCACATCATCGAAGACCACTTCCACCGGCATGCCGATGGCAATGTCCTCGTTTGCGACTTCGACCAGATTAGTCAGCAAACGGGGGCCTTCTTCCAGTTCGACCTCGGCCACAGAATACGGAATGTCATCCTTGAATGACGAGAAATAGGCTTGATGAAAAACAACCCAGGAGTTCACCACGCCCCGGCCGCTCACCGCCTGCCAGCGAAAATCGCGCGACCAGCAGTCCGGGCAAAACGGAGTCGGAGGGTACCAGACGGAGTCACACGCCTCGCAGTAGGGCAGCACCATCCGCCGTTGTTTCAGGCCCTCCCAGTACCGCTGGTTGAGCGTCGAGATTGCCGGTAGCGGTTTTGTATACGCGGCCATGGCCTCTCCTTTTTTTCAGCCCGCGCGGTAGATTAACGAGTCTCCGTACGCGTTGGCCCATTGGATGAGTTGCGCATTCAAAATCTGTCGCTCCCCACACTCCCCCCGTAATTGGCGCACAATCTCGACCTGGTGATTCCAGCCCATGATATGGCCCTCGGACATCAGCCCACCATTGGTATTCATGGGCAGCTCCCCACCCAGCTCGATGCGCCCGTCTTGGGTAAATGCGGCGGCTTCGCCCTGCCCACAGAACCCAAAACGCTCCAGCGCCGTCCAGGCCAGAATCGCGAACGCATCATAGGTAAACAGCGCATCCAGATCCTTGGGCGAGACGGCCGCCATCTCATACACCGGCTGCGGACCGGGCACATAATCAAAGGCGGTTTGTTGAGAGGTCCCAAAGCCGGGATAGGTCCAGATAAATTCCTCCCGTCCCGCGGGGAGGCCCTGCATGCCGCTAATGCACACCGGCCGCTTGGCCATATCCCGCGCGCGCTCCTGGGTAGTGACCAGGACGCAGGCCGCGCCATCGTTAATCAGGCAATAGTCCAGCAGGTGCAGCGGCTCGCACACGAAACGCGAGTTCTGGTGGTCTTCGACGCTAATCGGTGTCCGCATGATGGCGTTCGGATTCGTGGCAGCGTGCTTCCGAAACGCCACCGCCACCGCAGCCAACTGCTCACTCGTTGCGCCAAAGCGATCAAAATACTTCCGGGCGACCAGGGCGGCCCCTGCCCCAGGCGAGGTCATACCGAACACCGGGTCTTCGCCGTGCCCGCCGCCGGCCTCTCGCGCGCCCTCAGCGTCTCCAGACCCACCCATCATGGGTTTACGGAACGCCGAGAAGCTGATCGACGCCATGCAGGCCACTACATTAGCCAGTCCGGCGCTGACCATCATCGCCGCCCACTGTATGCTGCTGGCCGTAAACCGTCCGTGCGCCCAGGTTTGATTATACGCGCGCAGCTTTAATCCCAACGCATAGGCCAAGGTGTCCGCATCCGCTCCAATCGGCGTCCCAAAACTGACGATGAGCCCGTCCAGATCGTCTCGCCCCAGCCCGGCGTCATCGAGCGCGTTGCGGATGGCCTCACCGGCCAAGTCGATCTGACTCCGATTCATTTTTCGACCGTATGCCGTATGACCCACACCACACACAGCCGCGACATCTTTGAGGTTCCCCGCAGGCATATCCCGCCCTCCTTTGGCCAGCGTCCTCGGATCATAGGCAGAGACACGGTAGGGGTCAAGGAAATCTCTCCTGCCCTGCGTCTTCTGCTTGACGCTCTCACTGAGACAGGCAACAATCGCCCCATAATTCAGGTACCGAACGGTAGGGGCAGCCCCCTGTGGCTGCCCTTTTTATTATGCTGTCACCCACCGACATTCTCCTCATTAGCCTCAGCGGTCTGGCCGCCGGTTTTATTAACGCGGTTTCCGGCGGAGGAGTCATGCTGACCATGCCTACCCTTATCCTGATCGGCCTGCCGCCCGGAGTGGCCAACGGCACGAATCGTTTAGCCGTGGTCATGCAAAGCCTGACCGCCCTGGCTGCGTATAAAAAACTGAAGCAAACCGACTCCGGCTTAGCCGTTTCGCTCACGATCCCGGCCATGCTGGGCTCGGTGTGCGGCGCGCTGGTATCGGTCCGTCTGGACGATGCGGTCTTCCAGACCTTGTTGGCCATCACCATGATAGTCCTGCTCATCCCGGTGGTGTTTGAGCCGGTCCTCAATAGCAGACTGCTGGCTGTCAGCGAGACAGGCCGGGGGCGACGGCTGCTCCAAGTCGTCTTTTTCGGTTTCGGCCTCTACGGTGGCTTACTGCACATTGGGGTCGGTATTTTTATACTGGTGGCGTTGCGCACTCTGGGCGGCTTGAATCTCTTGCTGGCAAACGGCGTGAAGGTCGTTATTGTCATGGGCTTGACCGGTATTGCCTGCTGCGTCTTTGCACTGAACGGAAAAGTCGATTGGAGTGCGGGTCTGATCCTGTCGGTAACGTCCAGCATCGGCGCGTGGTTCGGAGCGCATTGGGGGGTCAGCAAGGGCGAAGGCTGGATTCGGATCATGTTGGCTGGGACAATAGTGGTCATGGCGTTCCAGTTACTCGGGGTATGGGAGAGACTCCGCCCGTTGTTTGCGCTATCCCAGCCATGACGTATGTTGACCTCTGCCGAAGGCTGGAGCAAATTACGATACTGCGTAGCCGCCCGTCATTCCTGCGAAAGCAGGAATCCAGCCCCTAGCCCTAGCCTCTGGATGCCGGATCGAGTCCGGCATGACGAGAGCGCAATAGCACGGCTAGAACCTATCGCGAAACGCTCTAACCACCGCATGAGCACACTCATCTACAAGGATCAATCCGCCGCCGAGCTCCGGCTTCACGTTCTTGCCGGCAAGGTAGATTTTCAGCACTTCAGGCCGCTGGCCACGGCGCGCTTGGAACAGCCCCGGTTCCAGGTACAGGCGAGCATTATCGGGGCCAGCCACATCATCCACATAGCGTATGACAATACTCAGCATGTTTGCGAAATCCTGGCCTGCACGGATATTCCTCCCGCGCTACAACCAGCGTTCTCAGACTGGATTGTAAATCTGACTCGTCCTATTGACCTCCAGCTCACGCCCGCACTGCACTACCATTTTGCAGCCCGACGGACGGACAGCCAGCGCGGCCAGCTCGCCTTTCGGGCACTGGCACAGCATATTGTCCAGGCGAGTGCGGACACGGCACCCTCATCGAGTGTTGGCCTTGACTATTCCTTTCCGGCCACACCCCGAGGCCCGGCTCCCCAAACGCTGGTCTGGGTGATGCTTGACAAGCCGAGCCAGCGCGTGACACTCAAAACCGCCCACAGTTATCCCAATGAAGATACGATTATTTTTTCGGATTCCTGTGTCACGCTGCCATGAGGATAAAAAACGACAATTTCATCGACGGATCGAACTGCTTATGAAAGGGATCGGGAGGTCTGGAGAATGAGCGCTTACGAACTTGTGGGATTTGCTGGACTCTTCATGGTTGCCGGAATGATTATTTACATCGTATGGCAGGTCGTCAGAGATGCCGGTCGCCCTTCATTATAGATATCGAGAGCGATAGAGATACGGCTTGTAGACGACCACACCCGCCTCAATTTACAGCCTTTTCCGTTTTATTCGAAGCTCGACAAACTGCGGTGACGGCGTCTCTCTCGGGTCGGCGTCAGGGTATCAGTCCGTGCTTCGGGTGCGAGGAGCAATTCTTTAAGATTGGGCCTATCTATCTGCTCTAACCGCCGCCACCGATCGATGGAGACCAGAACCGCTGCCTCAACCCCTCGTTTGGTCACGATTTGCGGCCCTTCGGCAAGGCTCGCTTCAAGGAGTTCGCTGAACCGCATCTTCGCGTCCTGTACCTGCCAGGTTTTGTTCATACCTATCCCAAGCTCTTATCGCCTATTTTATCTGGACTTATAACCAGTCCGTATTCTAAAGTCACGAGAGATAAAATAGTGGATGTGTCGTTTACGCCTTCGGCTAATCCGACCTGCAAGGCGAATGAGTGCGCTCTTGGAGAAAAACCCTGGTCAGTGCACGGCCTGTTATAGTAGACTTTCACTGAATATGACACCACGACAACGAGAAAGCGCGGCCAAATTCCTCTACGATTTAGCAAAAGGCGTGGCGCTGCTGACTGTCCTCAGTCCTTGGGTCAGAGGTCAGGAGTCCTGGCTTGTCTTGATCTTCGGAGTGGTAGGCACGCTCTCGATCTTTCTGTGGGCCTATCGGCTCGAAGGGGGACTAGAGGAGGATAAAAATGACAATGTTTGAATGGACAATGTTGCTGATCGCGATTATTGGTGTCGTCGGAGCTTCGGTGACATACGTCCGCACCCGCTCTCATAAATAGTCACTTTTTGTAGACGAAAAGAGAGCGAGGAGTCTGAAGAATGAGCGCTTATGAAATTATTGGATTCGCCGGACTCCTCATGGTTGTAGGAATGATTATTTACATCGTATGGCAGGTCGTCAGAGATGCCGGACGACCTGCCTTGTAGAGAAGGTGGAGCGCTGCTGACTGTCGTTGGTCCGTTTGGAACGGTCCATCAGATCAGCCCCCTCACCCTAGCCCTCTCCCTCCAGGGGAGAGGGAATCCGATGAAAACACGCTCTCCGGGATAGCCATAGCCCGGCGATTTGCTACGCTATCGTCTAACCCGAGACAGGAGACCGGACAGACAACTATGGCGCACTTACGACAATTACGGCTGGGCGCGTTCATGCGGCCGGTCAGCATTCATACTGCGGCCTGGCGCTATCCGGGCGCCTTTCCGGATGCCAACTTCAATTTTGCGCACTACCAGCGCTTTGTGCAGACCCTGGAACGTGGGCGCTTCGATGCCTTTTTCATGGCCGATCACCTGGCCGTGCTCAATATGCCAATGGCAGCGCTCAAACGCAGCGCGACGGTCACCTCCTTCGACCCGCTTACCCTCCTCCCGGCGCTGGCCACGGTCACCACGCATCTGGGTCTGATTGCCACGGCCTCCACCACCTATAACGATCCCTACCATGTAGCGCGGAAGTTTGCCTCGCTCGACCATATCAGCGGCGGGCGGGCCGGCTGGAATGTGGTGACCTCGGCCAACCCGGACGAGGCATTAAATTTCGGGCGCGAGGCCCATATGGAACATGACGCGCGCTATCGTCTGGCGCGCGAGTTCTACGATGTGGTCACCGGCCTGTGGGACAGTTGGGCGGACGATGCCTTTATCCGTGATGTCGAGGCCGGCGTGTATTTCGATCCCGACAAGCTGCACGTGCTCGACCATAAAGGCCCGCATCTGTCCGTGCGCGGCCCGCTGAATATCGCCCGGCCCGTCCAGGGCTGGCCGGTCATCGTCCAGGCCGGTGCGTCAGAGGCCGGTCGTCAACTCGCGGCCGAGACCGCCGAGGTCGTGTTTTCCGGGGTCAACAATCTGAAGGACGCCCAGTCCTATTACGCGGATGTCAAAGGCCGCATGGAGGCCTGCGGGCGCTGTCGCGACCATCTCAAAATCCTGCCGGGCGCCTTTGTTGTTATCGGCGACTCCCTGGCCGAAGCGCGGGCAAAGAAGGCGAAGCTCGACAGCCTGGTCCACCCGGACAGCGGCATGGCCACACTCTGCGTCCTGCTGGGCCATGACGTGTCGGGCTATGACCTGGACAGTCCGCTGCCCGACATACCGGAAAGTAATGCCAGTCAATCCGGGCGGCAGAAACTGGTCGATATGGCGCGCAAGGACAATATGACCATCAGACAGCTTGCCCAGTATGTGGGCGGCAGTTTCAGCACTCTGGAACTCACGGGCACGCCGAGCATGATCGCCGACCATATGGAGGAATGGCTCATGACCGAAGGGTCGGACGGCTTTAACGTCATGTTCCCCTATCTGCCGGGCGGACTGGACGACTTTGTGAACCAAGTCGTGCCCGAACTCCAGCGCCGCGGCCTGTTCCGGCGCGAATACGAAGGCGCGACCCTGCGTGAAAACCTGGGCCTGCCCCGGCCGGAGAATCGCTTCTTTCAGACTCAGTAGCGTGGGGCGCAGACGAGGAGACATCGTAATGGCCGACACACAGTCGTATCACGAGGCCGCCCGGTTTTTATGGAACGAACGCCAGGCCGGCCGACCTTTTGTCCCCATCCCGGAGCCACATACGCCGCACCATCTTGAAGACGCCTATGCCATTCAGGCAGCGTTTCAGCAACTCTTGACGCAGACCTATGGCCCTATTGTCGGGCATAAAATTGCGTTGACCACGCCGGTGATGCAAAAAATGGTCGGTTTTGACGAACCCATTGCCGCTGCCATCATGGAAAAAACCGTCCATCATACGCCGGCTCGGGTGCGCCTGAGCGACTTCGGTCGTCTGGGAGTCGAGTGTGAGATTGCCGTGCAGATTGCGCATGATTTGCCAGCCGAGCGGGCTCCCTATACGCGCGATAGCGTTGCCGAGGCGATCAGGGCGGTCATGCCGGCCTTTGAGCTGGTTGATGATCGCCACGCTGACTACACCAAAATCGCCGACAATATATTGACGCTGCTCGCGGATAATGCCTGGAACGGCGGCATTGTTCTGGGTTCGCCGCTGACAGACTGGCAGTCGCTCGATCTGGCAGCCATCCACGGCACCATGCGCATCAACGGTGAGGTCGTGGGAGAAGGTTATGGCCGGGATGTGCTGGGCCATCCGCTCGATGCCCTGGCCTGGCTGGCGAGTACGCTAGCCGCCCAAGGCAAGAGCTTGGCTCAAGGCATGGTCGTCATGACCGGCAGCGTAGTGGCGACCAAGTTTGTAAGTCAGGGCGACAAAGTACAGTTGACGATGGATGGGCTGGGCGAAGTGGAACTGGGTATTGAGTAAACGGGGAAACCCACCCCGCCGCTACGCGGCACCTCTCCGAGGAGAAACTTATATGCAATCTTACCAAAAAGCAGGTAACAGGGCGTATAGAAAGGGAGGGAGGGAGCGGTTTTGATTAACCCAGAATAAGATCGGTATGGACTTTTAATTGGCGGTTTACGTTGTGGCCCATATGATGCAGATACACACGAACACCTTCTCTTCGAGCAAACTTAAAAGCGGGAATAAAGTCACTATCTCCTGTTACGATTACAAGCACTCCAACAAGCTCTCTAAGAGCAAGTCTTGCTATATCAAGTCCAATGCGTAAATCTACCCCTTTTTGCTCGATATCTGGTACCAAATCTCTTGCGGTAAGAGGACGTGTTTCCCGCTTGATGTCTTGAAGAGCTCCTTTTCCGAGTGTCCAACCATGGACGGCGGTGTCTCCCATCCGTAAAGCAAAATTAGGCCGAAGTTCGAGCGCGTTGAGTAATGATGTCATCTGCTTAAATCGCTGCGTCTGTGCGAAAGATACAGTTTCCTTACTAATAGGATTTGTGAGCTTATCTTGCGACGGTGGAGCATCGTAGAAATAGATACGCAATAGGTTTAAGCGCTGAACAGCAGAATGTTTCATAATTTCTTCGATACAAAAGCGTTCTATATCGTCTGCTGTAGGAAACTTATCGAGCGTTTCTCGTAGTTTCCGCGTAACAAACCCGCCATCCAACAGGATTGCATAAGTAGAGTTCATAGTGTTGGGGGAGAGTGGTAGTGGGATGCCCCGTCCACTCGTGCCGCCTTTGATGGGCGTCTTTAATCAAGGACGAATGGACGGGGCTTTTCTGTTATGCAGAAAATATATGACTCAGAAATAATAAAAGTCAAGTCATGAAGGTACTATGAGCGTGGGTAAGATTGTCTATAATTCCCTCCTCGGAGGGGATAGGAATATCCCGGCTTACTTCCCCATTTTTTCGTTCAGGAACGCGCTGACCTTATCAATCCCGATGCGTTCCTGCTCCAGGGTGTCACGGTAGCGCACGGTCACGGTCTGGTCCGCGAGCGTGTCGCCGTCAATCGTAAAGCAGTAGGGCGTGCCGGCCTCGTCCATGCGCGCGTAGCGTTTGCCGATGTTCTGCTTCACATCCAACTGGACGGCGTATTGCGGGCGCAACTCCTGGTAGAGCTTCTCGGCCACCTCGGGCATGCCGCTCTTGTTGACCAAAGGAAACACTGCTGCCTTGATCGGAGCCAGCCGGGGGTGGAATTTCATATAGACCTTGCTCGGCCGGCTCTCGTCGGGCGTATAGGCTTCACACAGCGCGGCTAAGGTCCCACGGTCGGCACCGGCGCTCGGCTCAATCACGTGCGGGAAATAGCGGTCATTACGCTGGTCATCAAAATAGCGCAGCTTGTCCCCCTGGCCGCAATGGGTGGCGTGCTGGCGCAGGTCATAGTCCGCCCGATGGGCCACGCCTTCCAATTCCCCGTAGCCGGGCGCGGTAAACGGAAAACGGTACTCGACATCACTCGTGCCCGCCCCCTCTTTGGCATAATGGGCGAGTTCGTCCTGATCGTGCTCACGCAGCGTCAGGTTTTCGCCCGCCAAACCGATCGACTGCCACCAGCGAAAACGGGTGTCGCGCCAGTACTGATACCACTCGGCGGCTTCACTGGGATGAATGAAGAACTCGATTTCCATCTGCTCGAACTCACGCGACCGAAACGTAAAATTACGCGGCGTGACCTCGTTGCGGAACGCTTTGCCGATCTGCGCAATCCCAAACGGCACGCGCACCCGATTGCTATCCAGCACATTCCAGAACTGGGTAAAAATTCCCTGAGCCGTCTCCGGACGCAGATAGGTGACCGCCGACGGGTCTTCGACCGCGCCGGTTGTCGTCTTGAACATCAGGTTGAAAGGCCGCGGCTCAGTAATCTCCCCACCACAAAACGGGCACGGCGGCTGCAATTCGTTAGTAACGCGCTCGTTGGCAAGATGCTGAACCAATTGCTCCAGTCCAATGTCAATCGGCGCCTCTTCCTGTTCCCGCCCCTCGGTCAGGAGAGCCAGCGTCTCCGCTGGCTTGCGGACAAGAGCCAGGTTCGGGGCGAGTTTTTTCGCGGTCTTTTCTCCCCAGCGCTTCACGCCTTTAATGGTCACATTCCCCGCGCCATGCAGCTCTTTCAGCGAGGCATACCAGTCGCTCTCGTGGATCATCTCTTCGATGTGATCGAACCGCACGAGCTTTTTGCAGTGACGGCAGGTGCTCATCAAATCGGAGAACCCGCCCACATGACCCGAGGCTTCCCAGACTTTTGGGTTCATAATAATGGTCGCATCGACCGGAACGATCTCAATAGGCCGACCGTCCGGACCGGGAGCCGGGCAGCGGACCACGTCCTGCCACCAGGCTTCCTTGAGGTTACGTTTCAACTCGGCGCCGAGCGGGCCGTAGTCCCAAAAACCGTTAATGCCGCCGTACAATTCGGACGACTGAAAGATAAATCCCCGGCGTCTGCATAGCGAGACAATGGGGTCCATTGATTTTGTTGCAGGCGAAGTCTGTTTGCTCATACGGCTGATCTCATTTTTCTGTATTATCCTACCCGGCGTTTTTGCAGGCGGCATGATATTGGATGGCCCTGACCTCGGCAAGGGAGCATACCCTGCGCCCCTCTTTGCGTCGGGAATCAGACACGGTACAAGTAACCGCAAGGCAGTCGTGGCTCCCTCTCCCCCGGGGGAGAGGGTTGGGGTGGGGGGGAATATTCAGCGTACGTCCGGCAAGGAGAAAACCATGGGAAAAGCTTTGGACGGAATCCGTGTTCTTGACATGACCCACGTCCAGATGGGGCCTTCTTGCACCCAGATGCTCGCCTGGCTCGGCGCGGATGTCATCAAAGTCGAACTGCCGGGACGGGGCGATATCACCCGCCAGCAGCTCCGGGACCTGCCCGATGTCGACAGCCTGTATTTCACCATGCTCAACTGCAATAAGCGCAGCATCACCATTAACACCAAGACCCCAAAAGGACAGGAGATTTTTCGGAAGCTGATCAAGAAGTGTGACGTGCTGGTAGAGAACTTTGCGCCCGGTGCGCTGGACCGCCAGGGATTCAGCTGGGAGGTCGTACGGCAGATCAATCCGCGCATAATTTATGCCTCCGGCAAAGGGTTCGGCTCCGGTCCGTTCGCAGACTGCAAGGCATATGAGACCGTCGCCCAGGCTATGGGAGGGGCCATGAGCACCACGGGCTGGGATGATGGCCCGCCAACCAGTACGGGAGCCCAGATTGGGGATTCCGGCACAGGCATGCACCTGGTGGCCGCGATTCTGGCGGCCCTCTTTCAGCGCGAGAAAACCGGAGTCGGTCAGCGGGTTGAGGTCGCCATGCAGGACGCGGTGCTGAACCTGTGTCGGGTCAAGCTGCGCGACCAGCAACGCTTGGTGCACGGTCCCTTAAAGGAGTACCCACAATATCCCAACAAATCCTTTGGCCCAGCCGTACCACGTTCCGGTAACGCCTCCGGGGGTGGCCATCCGGGGGTCGCCCTCAAATGCAAGCCCGGCGGCCCCAACGACTACATCTATGTGGTCGTCCAGGCCCAGGTCTGGCAACCGTTAATGAAGCTCATCGGCCGTGAGGACCTTATTGAGAACCCGGAGTTCGCCACACCGGAGGCGCGTCTCTCCCACCTGGATGACTGCTTCGCCACGATCGAAGCCTGGACCCAAAAGCACACCAAATACGAAGCCATGAAGCGCCTCAACACGGCCAACGTGCCCTGTGGTCCGGTCCTGGACATGCAAGAGCTGATGGAAGATGAATCGTTGGCCGCGCGGGATATTGTGGCCGAAGTCGAGCATCCGGAGCGCGGACGGTTCAAGACGGTCGGCTGTCCGCTCAAGCTGTCCGATTCACCGGTCGAGGTCACGACTTCGCCCCGCCTTGGCGAGCATACCCAGGAAATCCTGCGGGAACTGGTCGGCTACAATGACGAAGAGGTTGAGGCAGCCCGGACCGAGGGCGCGATCTGACGCCACTGAGCACGCACTTCCCACATGTCACTCATTACCTGGTCGTGGATCTTTCTCATCGTCTATATCGGCGGCATGCTGGCCATCGGCGTGTTTGCCCAACGACGGGTCAGACACGCTGACGACTTTGCCACGGCGCGAGGCTCGTACGGGCCGCTCTTTCTGGCCCTAGCGTTTGCGGCGACAACGGCCAGCGGCGCCACCTTTCTCGGCAGCCCAGGGCTGGGCTACGAGTGGGGGCTGTCGACGATTTGGGGCAGCTTCCTATACCCGACCGGGGTATATGTCGGCGTGTTGCTCGCCATGCGCCTGATTGCCACCTCGGGCCATCGGTTCGGGAACCGCTCCATACCGGAATACCTCGGAGACCGCTACCAGTCCGACGGCATTCGGATACTCATTTCGGTCTTTTCCCTCGTGTTGTTTTTCTATCTGGCCGGCCAGTTGGTGTCCGGGCTGGTGATGTTCGAGATTATGCTGGGCTTGTCGCCAATCTGGGCGCTGGGCATTACTACCACCGTGTTGTTGATTTACGTCGTGCTCGGCGGCGCGCATGCCGACATCCTGACTGACGGGGTGCAGGGATTCATGATGCTGCTGGTCGCGGTGGTGGTGATCGTCCTGTTTCTGACCGGATTTGGGGTAGACGGCGAAAGAGCGGGCATCCTGGGCATCATCGACCGCCTCAGCGAACAGGATACGCACCTGGTCGGCGTGCTTAATGCCGAGACCGCACTGTATCATTCCTGGTGGTCCGTTGTCGCCATTTTCATTTCGCACATACCGCTTGGCCTGCTGCCCCATCTCGGGAACAAACTCTGGGCATTAAAAAGCGTGAACCAACAGAAATCGTTTATCAAGCTGGCCTTCACGTTTGGGCTGACGCTGGGCATGCTCGGGCTGGGCGGCCTCCTCGCCCGCGCGATATTGGGCGATGCGCTGTATGCCGAGGGAGCGAACCCGAATCAGGCCCTGCCCCTCCTCTTCATCGAGTTGTTCCCGACCTGGCTCGCCGCCCTCATTGGGGTGGGCGTGCTGGCCGCCATCATGTCCACCGCCGATGGGCTGGTCATCTCCTCATCCCAGGTGATTGCCAACGACCTCTACCGCCGGTCCATCGTACCCAGGCTCAAGAATCCTCCGAATGCCGAACAACTGGACCAGCGGGTTTTATCCATCAGTCGGGTGGCGACCGTTGTCGTGCTGGTGCTGTGTACCGCCCTGGCCTGGGCTTTGGTCGAGACCAATATCGCCCTGATTGTCTGGATCGGGAACGGCGGCATGATGGCGGCCTTTGCCGGGCCCTTAGTGGTCGGCGCACTCTGGCGCGGCGTCACCTGCAAAGGCGCCTATGCCGGCCTGGTCAGCGGTTTCGTCACCTTCCTCGTGCTGCACACCCAAATGATAGACCCCGCCTGGTTTGCGCCCGGTATGCTGCACACCGCCGCCACCTGGCTTTACGCCGAGGGACCGAGCCCATTCTCCTGCGCAACAATAGGGGAACTCATGTCGGTCACCTGTACCTATGTTGTGTCCAAAGCAACGCAGCCGTTGCCCGAGTCGCATGTGAAGGCGTTGTTTGAAGGGACGTAGGCTGCGGAAGGTCTCTTTCTGAATTGTGAACTGCCCAGTGATAGGTTACACTTTCGCACATGATCCTTGGCTTTCGCCACAGGGGCCTTGAACGCCTGTTCGAGAAGGGAGATCGTAAGCGGGTTTCGCCTCTGTTGTTCGCCAAGGTCGAGCGTGTTCTTGCCCGTCTTGATGAAGCAACCGAACCCGGAGACATGAACCTGCCGGGTTTCGGGCTCCATCCGTTGAGAGGCGATTTAGCGGGTTCTTGGGCAGTGAGAGTGTCCGGCAACTGGCGTATAGTCTTCCGCTTCGATGGACGGAATGTCAGGGATGTGGATTTGGTCGATTACCATTAGGAGGACCACAACATGCCAATGAAGAACCCGCCCCATCCGGGCCTGTCCGTGCGCCACGATTGCCTGGAGGCTCTGGGACTCAATGTATCGGAGGCAGCGCGCAAGCTGGGTGTCAGTCGCAAGCAGCTTTCGGATATTGTGAATTGCCGCTCCGGCATTTCACCTGAAATGGCGATCCGTCTTGGCAAGGCGTTCGGCGGCGGCGCCGAGACTTGGTATCGGCTTCAATCCGCCTACGAACTGGCCCAGGCGATGAAGAAGGCGGACCAGATCAAGGTGGAACGGCTTACACCGGACCGCGACACCTTTCAAGCACAATCATGAGCTTCTCTGGATTTTGCAATCCGCACATCAAGCGGTCTGCTGTACATGACAGGTCCCAGCAACCAGATATCGTAATCGTGGTGGTGCGTTACTTAATGCTGTGTGCCGTTGTGAATATGGCTGTTTTTCCTTACGCTTGGGAGACTCGTAACAAGGGCAAAGGAATCCGATATGAACTCGACCCGTAAACCGGTCGCCGTCGTGATAGGAGCAACATCCAAGTGGCAGTCAGACGGCCGCAATACCAAACTCGCGCACGGGAAGGTGATCGACGACAGCGATATACCCGTCGGTGCGCGCTGGGGCATCGGCGGTGCCGTCGCTCAGAAGTTTGCCAAAGAAGGCTTCTTCGTCGTGTTGACGACCCGGAATGCCACCAATGCGGCTGGGTTGGAGCAGGCAATCCAAGAGCAAGGTGGCGAAGGCATGATTGTCGAGCTGGACCTCGTGTCGCACGACTCCATATCACAGGCGTTCGCCCAGGTTCGAGAGCAAGCCGGTGACCCGAATGTCTTGATCTTCAACGCGGGCTATCTGGAGGGGCGCGACCTGCCGCCGGAGAAAGAGTTGCTTGAACACATCCCGGTCGAACTCTTTGACACCGCGCAGCACATCTCCAGCCGAGGGCCGTTCTTAGTCGCCAAGGAGGTGTTGCCCGCCATGCGAGAGCGAGGCACGGGCTCTTTCTTCATTTCTAATAATGCGGCGTCCCTGCGCGGACGAAAGCGACTGACAGGACAGTCGTTGTACTATCCGAGAGTGATGATGCGCACGCTGGCGCAGGTGCTGACGGAGGAATATTCCGAGCATGGCGTACACGTGGCCAACATCATAATAGACGGCCTCATCGACTCTCCGGGCACCCGCGCCCTGCCGATGGCCCAGCGGCGGCCCGAAGTGGTGATGGATCCCGTTCAGATCGCTGAGGCGTATTATTATCTCCACACCCAAGACAAATCCTGTTGGACGCACGAACTCCAATTGACTCCATTTTCGACCAAGCCGAGCTTTTAAGAGTGTCAACTGAGGACAGACGCCTACCGAAAAATCCCGTTCCTTTCTCAATCCTCGCTTGGTGCGCGAGGGTGCGGTAAGCATTGTGATCTCAAGACCAGCGACATAGGGGACGTTGCGGTTTGAGAGGCTTCCCCTACCCTTCGCGTTGGTACCGATCCGGGGGCTGGTCACCCGCTTTAAAAGAAAGGCATTGCTGCATGGCCGGCGAACCGTGTAGTAAGAATGCAATCACAAGTCCGATCAAAAGGAGGGTGTAGTATGGCCACATCGGAACTGGAAGCGCGCATCACCCGGCTCGAAGACATCGAGGCGATAAAACAGCTCAAGGCTCGCTACTGCGAAATCTGTGACGATATGCACAACCCCGACAGGGTCAATTCGGTATTCGTCGAAGATGCCATCTGGGAAAGTGCCGATTTCGGCAAGGCTGAGGGCCATGCCGCTATTCGCGAGTTATTTGGCAAATTCCAAAGAATGTTCAGCTTTTCCCAGCACAACATCACGAACCCGATCATCGAGGTCAACGGCGACCGCGCCACCGGCATCTGGTATATCATGGGGCCGTGGACGTATGCCGAAAACGACGACGAGAAATGGCTGGCCCTGCGCTATGACGACGACTACGTGAAAGTCAACGGGGAGTGGAAGTACCAACACTTACGGGTCGCCCTGCGGATGACTGCCGATCGATAAGGACACTGCGTCAATAGATACCGGGCGTCTGTCACGTATAAGTGAGGTCCTATGAAGACCAACCTCATACACTCTGACCCCTCAGTGATGATGGGTAAACCCGTAATCGTGGGGACCCGTATTACTGTTGAACTGCTTTTGGAGAAGATGGCGGCAGGAGAGACGGTCGAGATGATTTTAGAGTCTCATCCACGCTTGACCAGAGAGGCGGTGTTAGCAGCGTTTGCCTATGCCGCAGAATATATCAGGAATCCGCCACCCGAAAAGGCAGCACGAACCTTCTCGCAGATGAAGGCGTTGACGGACCCATAGTCGAGCGACTTCGGCAGGACGGACATGTCGTACGGTACGTTGCAGAGATGGAGCCAGGGATATCAGATCAAGAGATTCTTCAAAGAGCGAATGCACAAATGTCGATGCGGGTAACAGCGGACAAAGACTTTGGCGAGATGATATTTCGTCAAGGCCAACTCAATGCGGGCGGGGTCGTTTTGCTCCGCCTTGCCGGACTCTCAGCAGAGAAGAAAGCGGATGTTATCAGTAGCGTTTTTCATGACCGTGAGACAGCATTACTCCAGGCGTTCAGTGTAATCTCACCAGGACAAGTCAGAATACGCTCCAAGGCCTGAGCTAAGGAAACCTGCCCATGACGCTCATCACTTGGTCGTGGTTTTTCCTCGTCATCTATATCGGTGGCATGCTGACCATCGGGGTGTTGGCCCAGCGGCGCGTCAAACATGCCGACGACTTTGCCACGGCGCGTGGCGCGTACGGCCCCCTGTTTCTGGCCCTGGCGTTTTCGGCCACCACCGTGAGCGGGGCGACCTTTCTGGGCATGCCGGGACTGAGCTACACCTGGGGGCTGACCACCATGTGGACCGTCTTTCTGACCCCGGTCGGCCTCGGTTTGGGCATGTTGCTGACCATGCGCCTGATTACCAGCTCCGGCCATAAGTTCGGTAACCGCTCCATCCCCGAGTACCTCGGTGACCGCTACCAGTCCGAAGGCATTCGGGTGCTGGTGTCGCTGTTTTCCCTGTTGTTGTGTTTCTATCTGGCCGGCCAGCTCGTGTCGGGCCTGGTCATGTTCGAGATTCTGCTGGGTTTACCACCGCTCTGGGCACTGATCATCACTACCACCGTGTTGTTGATTTACGTTGTCCTGGGCGGGGCGCATGCCGATATTATCGCCGACGGGGTCCAGGCCTGTCTGATGCTGCTGGTCGCCCTGGTGGTCGTCGTGCTCTTCCTCATCGGCTTTGGGCTGGAGGTGGGAGAATCGGGCAGAAGCGGCTTCTTAGGACTGATCGACAATCTGGCCACCCAGGACGAGCACCTGGTCGGTGTCCTCAATACCAACACCCCGCTCTACCATTCATGGTGGTCGATTGTCTCGCTGGTGATTTCGCTCATTCCGCTGGGCGTGCTGCCCCACCTGGGCAATAAGCTGTGGGCCTTGAGGAACAGCGCGGACCAGAGCCGCTTTCTGGCCTTCACGGTCGTCTTCATCCTCACCCTGGCCATGCTGACCTTGGGGGGGCTGCTGGCCCGGGCGCTACTGGGTGACACTCTGTTTGCCGAGGGCGCGACCTCGAATCACGCCTTGCCCACGCTCTTCATCGAGCTGTTTCCGACCTGGCTGGCGGCGCTCGTCGGGGTCGGCGTGCTGGCCGCCATTATGTCCACCGCGGACGGACTCGTCATATCTTCCTCTCAGATTATCGCCAACGACCTCTACCGTCGGAGTATAGTCCCGCGATTGAAGCATCCGCCAAGCGAGGCACAGCTCGACCGCCAGGTCTTATACATCAGCCGGGTGGCCACGGTAGTCATTCTCGTCCTGTGTGCGGCCATCGCCTGGGCCTGGGTCGATACCAACGTCATACTGATTGTCTGGATTGGGACCGGCGGCATCATGTCGGCCTTTGCTGGTTCTCTGGTCTTTGGGACCCTGTGGCGCGGGGTCACCCGGGCCGGGGCATATGCCGGCCTGGTCAGCGGCTTTGTCAGCTTTCTGGTCCTGCACGCCCAACTGATCGATCCGGTCTGGTTTGCGCCCGGCCTGCTGCACTCCGTTATCTCCTGGCTCTATATCGAGGGCGTCAATCCGTTCTCCTGCTCGGCCCTCGCCAGCCTCACCTCGGTGGTGTTCACCATTGTCGTGTCCAAGGCGACCCGGCCGTTGCCCGAACCCCACGTCCGGGAACTGTTCGAGGGCGTGTGAAACAATGCGAGTCTTGAGTAGCGTACCAGCCGGCGGAGTCCGAACGGCAGATGCTCAGGCTCCTCGCTCAGGGAGAAAAAGAAAGCGGAATTAAGTTAGGGGCTTACAGCATCGAGAGTCCCAAGAAACCCGCCAGGTCAGGACTACGGCTGCGGCAAAAATCAGGGGCCACCACGCGTGACGCAATACGTATCTAAGGACGTAATAATCCTCCTGCCAATCTAACACAATGATTTTCTTCGGGCCCTATTCGATACGAATCACTTGTTGCAGTCCCACTCCATTGTTGCGTTCATCCCTCTCGGGGATTTCATTTTTATAATCCACGATAAAGCCGAGATAGTAGGACCCCGGAGAAACCCAGCTGGGGATCTTGAGGGACCGGGAAAAGGTTCCAGCAAAACCGGGGTCGCTCCACGCCCCAGAGTTAGAGGCGATCCTATCGTCAGTGGTATCGATGTAATCGCTTGCTGCGAGGTAGAAACCGATTGTGTACGTTTCCCGACTGGTTCCCAGATTCATAACAGTAAAATCTATGGTCACAGTGCCACCACGCTTCACCGTAGTCTTATTCGGCTTGGAGGGTATGGCGGTGGCTCCATCTTCAGATGTTTTAGAATACTGCAGAGCCGACGCCGCAATGTCTCTCTCCGTTGTAGAATCTGGATAGAGATGGCGAACCCCCAGACGATCATCCGCGAGGGGAGTCCATTGTATGTGGTGACCGACGGGACCACCATGTGGATAGAACGTGTTCATAGTCGCCATCGCCCTGTCCTCGTGACCGAGCCCTAACACATGGCCGAGTTCGTGGAGAGCCACGACTCGGAAGTTGACCTCGTCTGTTGTTGGCCAGTTCCTCGTCCACTCTTTATCCTTGTTAAAGAGGATGTCCGTCTCAACTATGATATTCCCGTCCGAACATGTCGTACGGGCTTTTCTGGTTACAGCAAGGACGTCGTCGTCGAAGATCGAAGGCGAATCCGCCCCTGGCTCTGCTCCAGCGCCTTTCCACAGGTCTGAAAAGACCGCTGTCCGAATTGTTTCAGTACCGACCGGAGGAAGGACAGCAACCGGCCCAACTCCGCCGGAGGTTGGACCAACTGGTCAACGATGCCAGGGATGGAGAGCTGCCTCGACTGACCCGAGTGTTCGAGGCATTGTTGGACTAACGCCGAGACGAGAACGGTAGGGGCGGGTTTGAAACCCGCTCCTACGCCTCTTCTGACCTCCTGGCATCAGAACCCCGGTCGCTTCTATCTCTACGTCTTTGCTCGGGTTCTTACATATGCTACCCTACCGGAAGTGCAGGAGATCAAAAAATGACCCGTCCAACATTGGCGAGCTTCAAGCAAAAGGCGCTGAATGATCCAGAAGTCAGAGCGGAGTATGCAGCGCTCTCTCCTGCCTATGCTCTTCGTAGAAAGCTGATTGCCCTGCGCAAAGCAGCGAGCCTTCCCCAAGAGGAACTGGCGGAGCGGCTCCATACGAGCAAGAGCGCTATTTCCCACTTGGAAAACGTGAATTCGCCGGTCTCACCAACCCTGACAACAATTGAGGCGTATGCAGAGGCGGTCGGCTATCGCATAGAGATCAACTTCCTTCCCGTCTCGCATTCAACCCGATCTCCCCACACATGACGCTCATCACTTGGTCGTGGTTGTTCCTCGTCATCTATATCGGCGGCATGATAACCATCGGGGTTGTGGCCCAGCGCCGGGTCAAACATGCCGACGACTTTGCCACGGCGCGCGGTGCGTACGGGCCCCTGTTTCTGGCCCTGGCGTTTTCGGCCACCACCGTGAGCGGGGCAACCTTCCTGGGCATGCCGGGACTGAGCTACACCTGGGGGCTGACCACCATGTGGGGCGTCTTTCTGGGTCCCGCCGGCCTGTGTCTGGGCATGTTGCTGACCATGCGCCTGATTACCAGCTCCGGCCATAAGTTCGGCAACCGCTCCATCCCCGAGTACCTGGGAGACCGCTATCAATCCGAAGGCATTCGGGTGCTGGTGTCGCTGTTTTCCCTGTTGTTGTGTTTCTATCTGGCCGGCCAGCTCGTATCGGGTCTGGTCATGTTCGAGATTCTGCTGGGTTTACCACCGCTCTGGGCACTGATCATCACTACCACCGTGTTGTTGATTTACGTTGTCCTGGGCGGGGCGCATGCCGACATCATCGCCGACGGGATCCAGGCCTGTCTGATGCTGCTGGTGGCCCTGGTGGTCGTCGTGCTCTTCCTCATCGGCTTTGGACTGGAGGTGGGAGAATCGGGCAGAAGCGGCTTCTTAGGACTGATCGACAATCTGGCCACCCAGGACGAGCACCTAGTCAGTACCCTCAACACGAAAACCCCACTCTACCACTCCTGGTGGTCCATTGTCTCGCTGGTGATTTCCTTCATTCCGCTGGGCGTACTGCCTCACCTGGGCAATAAGCTCTGGGCCTTGAAACACAGTATGCACCAGAACCGCTTTCTTACCCTCACGACCATATTCATCATCACCCTGGCCATGCTGACCTTGGGCGGCCTATTGGCCCGGGCGCTGCTGGGTGACACTCTGTTTGCCGAGGGCGCAACCTCGAATCACGCCCTGCCGACACTCTTCATCGAGCTGTTTCCGACCTGGTTGGCGGCCTTGGTCGGTGTCGGCATCCTGGCCGCCGTTATGTCTACCGCGGACGGACTCGTCGTGTCATCTTCCCAGATTATCGCCAACGACCTCTACCGTCGGAGTATAGTCCCGCGATTGAAGCATCCGCCAACCGGGGAACGACTCGACCGCCAGGTTTTATACATCAGCCGGGTGGCGACCGTTGTCGTGCTTGTCGTCTGCGCGGCGATAGCCTGGTCGTGGGTTGAAACCAACGTCATGCTGATTGTCTGGATTGGCACTGGCTGTGTCATGTCGGCCCTTGCCGGTTCCCTGGTATTCGGAGCCTTGTGGCGCGGGGTCACGCGGACTGGGGCCTACGCCGGGCTGGTCAGCGGCTTTGTCAGCTTTCTGGTCCTGCACGCCCAACTGATCGACCCGGCCTGGTTTGCGCCAGGTCTGCTGCACAGCGTTGTCTCCTGGCTCTATATCGAGGGCGTCAACCCGTTCTCCTGCTCGTCCCTCGCCAGCCTCACCTCGGTTGCCTTTACCATCATCGTCTCCAAAGTGACCCGGCCCCTGCCTGAGTCGCACGTCCGGGTGCTGTTCGAGGACGTGTAAGCCTATGAGAGCATTGTTTTAAGGAGAATTTCTTATGGCGAGTTTACCCCGTCAAGCAGAGTTAGAACGGCAGATACTCAGGCTCCTCGTCCAAGGAGAAAAAGAAATTGCTGAAGGGCGTGGGACTGGCTTAGATACGGCGCTGGCCGAGGCCGATGGGCTGCTTAAAGCTGACGAATGAAGGAGATCAAAAAATGACCCGTCCAGCCTTGGCCGACTTTCAGAAAAAGGCGCTGAAAAATCCAGAAATCAGGGCAGAGTATAAGGCCCTCTCCCCCGCCTATGCCCTGTGCGGAAAGCTGCTTGCCCCTCTCCCCAACGCTGGCAACAAAGGAACGAACAGCCGGAGGTGGCGGATTACGCTTTGCTAATCCACCTACGGGACTGATTGCCCTTAAGGGGCAAGGTAACGGACGAGGGCGATAGCAGCCCCAATGATCGTGCTGGTAATGGTCAGGATTGCCATCACCATCAGCCGGTACACGCCTTGAATGCTGTGCGACATGTCTTGCTGGCCTTTCAACATGTCCTCCCGCAAGGTGACGATCTCGGTCTTCAATTCCGTCTTGACTTCGGCAATCTCAGTCTTTAGCTCAGCCTTGACTTCGGCAATCTCAGTCTTTAGCTCAGCCTTGACTTCGGCAATCTCGGTCTTTAGCTCAGCCTTGGCTTCGGCGACTTCCGTCTTGACCGCGCCAATCTCGATCTCCAAGCCGGCTTGGACCTCGGCGAGATCGGCTTTGGTCGCCACATTGCCGCCCACGGCCTCGCCGACCGTGGCCACCACGGCTTCGGCCAGGGATTCGTCGGCCCCAGCGGCCTGAAGGGCTTTGACAGCCTTATAGGTGTCGAATGCGAGGGCGGGCATGACTTCCCTGTTACGGCACCCGGCCCGGCCCGTCAATGGTGCGCCTGAATCGTTGCCCCCATCTCCGCCATGGCCGCAATGTCGTGAGTCGGTCGGTGCTCTGGGCGAACAGCTTGCCCACTAACGGGACCTTTTCAACGACACTCGTAATACCGCGCAGCGGAATAACATCTCTCGTGATATCAATCGCTTTCTGCCGCAAATTTACTCTTCACAGAGAAGGAGCTAGCCGTAGGGCGGCTTCGCGGGGTGTAAGCCGCCCTACGGAACTGTGTGGCGGTGATTGCGCTCATTCACCCTCGGCGTCTTTCAGGAGTTGGATGAGTTCGTCACTGGCTTGTGGAACGCCCCAGGATGGGTTTTCGACCCAGTCTAAGGGCGTCATGCCGCGCTCGTCGAGCGCGTATACGGCCGCTCCGGCCTCAAGCAGGACCCGGACTATTTCAATGCGGCCCAAGATGCTCGCGTCGTGCAAGGGCGTCATGCCGTAGTTATTCCGCGCGTGCACGGACGCTCCGGCATCAAGCAGGAGCCGGGCTACGTCGGGGTCGGCCACGTGAAACAAGAGCGTCTCGCCGGCTGCATCACGTCCGTGTACGGATGCTCCCTCATCGAGTGCCGTACGGACCGCGTCAACATCACTAGCAGTCACCGCGCCCATCAAATCCGCATCCACCTCCGCTTCACCGGGCGGATCAACCCCATCAGCAAGTTCAAAGTCCCCTTGCAATTCACTACTGAGTGTTCCTGTCACACGCAAAAAACCAGACTCCAACACCTCCACCTGGGTATAGGTCCCAGTGCTCGATGAGGTCCAACTCCCACTCGAACCTTCCGCACGCCCGTCTCCACCCGTTGCTGTTGTACTTCCCGTAACGGTGAAGGAGCAACCGACTTGCGGGATAAAATTCTCATCAAAGCAAGAAAAGGGTACGCAGGTTCTCGTCGTACCCGTCGAATTAAAAATATCTTTAGCCCCGTTATATTGGCAGTGATAATTGACCGTGCTCACACCCTCGGCTTCATCCGCCTCGCAAGCTCCCGTGGACGCTATGAATTCAGAACTCGTTGTTACTCCAGAGCACACAAAAAAGTTACCCTCTGAGTCAAAGCCGGAGTAGGTCTGACTTCCTATTGAAACGCCTCCGAGGCCGGGGGCGGTACCTGGTGTGATATGCCACATGCCTTCTGCAACCGCCTTGAATGGGGCTGCCCAGGCCTGACTCGCGGTGAAAATAAATACGAATGCGGCTATTCCCAGCGCTCTGCTCCAGAGTCGTAGCCCGTTGTTTCTTTTGCTCACCTGCCTCGTCATTATTTCTCCCCCTTCTGTGTCGTTTTTTGTCACAGTGCCCCTATTCCCAACACTTGGATATTTTTTCATCTCGCTACTCCTCTCTCCCTTTTTCTTTCTCCCTATTTTCTTGCTTCGGGTTTGTTCGTCTGTCTATGTACAACCAAGCCCCCAGTCCGTCTTTTATATTCCTGACAGACATATTTTATGAGTTAAAGTATGTTCGTCAGAGAGTTTTATATTACTAATAGACAGAATTTGTCAATAAAGTATGTCTGTCAGAGAGTTTATTCGGCAGAACGTTGTATCCATACTGCCCTTGAACTGCGAGGCGGTTATGGATGACCGGAAACTATTGGGAAAACGGATCAAAGGCCTGCGCAAATCAAAGGGACCTACCCAGGAACGGCTGGCGGAAATCATCGACATCAACGCCAAATACCTGGCCGGCATTGAGCGGGGAGAGGCGAATCCGACACTGGCTCTGCTTCAGCGCCTTTCCACGGGCCTGGAGGTTCCGCTACCCGAATTGTTCCAGTATCGGCCGGAGGAAGGATACCAACCGGCTCAACTCCGCCGGAGGCTGGACCAAATGGTCAATGAAGCTCGGGATGGAGAGCTACCTCGGCTGACTCGTATTTTTGAGGCATTGTTGCGGTAACGTCAGGACAAGGGCTGCCCCGCTTTGCCACGGGGTGTACACTCATACGCATTGACATTTATGGTGAGAGAGACGAAAAAAGAGCGGATGACCATGCAGACGACACAATTTGTCTATTGGGAAGACGAGGGAGCGTGGCTCGGCTATCTCCATGAGTATCCCGATTACTGGACGCAAGGCGAGTCGCTGGACGACCTCAAAGACCACTTGAGAGACTTATACGCCGATCTGACTAGCGGAGACCTGCCTGCCCTGAGTATATGAATGCACACTGCAAGGAGGACGAACACTATGATCAAAATCTACGGTACGACCCTGAGCAATTATTACAGCACGGCCAAGGCTGCGCTGGTCGAAAAAGGACTCGCCTTCGAGGAAGTCTCGATCATGCCGAGCCCGGACCCCGAAGTCCTGGCAAAAAGCCCGATGGGCAAGGTGCCCTATATCGAGGTCGAGGGCACGACCTTGACCGAGACCAACGTCATCTTCGACTATCTCGAAGATATCCAGCCGCAACCGGCGCTGTATCCCAGCGACCCCTGGGCCAGAGCCAAAACCAAAGAAATCATCCGCTTTGTCGAACTGTACCTCGACACACCGGCGCGGCGCCATCTACCGACGGTGTATTTCGGTGCGCCGGTTGACCAGGCTATGTACGACGCAGTCCGGCCATTGCTGGAAAGCGGGCTGCGGGCACTCAAGCAACTCGCCCGCTTCGAGCCCTATATCGCCGGCGACACGTTTACCTTCGCCGACCTGACCGCCTATTTCGAGCTGCGCTTCACCAATCTGCATACCACCCAAATCTACGACTGGGACATTACGGCTGACGTGCCCGGCCTTGGCGAGTATCTGCAAAGGGTCGGCGAACGTCCGTCGGTCAACGCGGTCGATGCCGTCATGCAACGAGACTTCGCGGCCTTCAAAAACAAGAGCTGACCCTGTGGGGTGGCGTCAATCGCGCAGACCGTGTAGCCTTATCTGTGTGGTCGGGCATCAGCCCGACCGCGGCGAACAGCAGGCCCTCTCCTTCCCTCCGAGGGCGCGCCGCTAAAAGATAACCCTTCTTCCCTTTCCCTGTTGTTTGGGTCGGAAAATGCGGCCGGGCCGTACAGGAGAACCCTGCGCGCCTACGGCGGAGATTAATCTATTTATGTCTGATTCAGTATCAATTACACCGGCCACGTTTGACCGGTTCGGCCTCCACCACACCCTCATCCGCGGCATCCACGCTGCCGGCTTTGAAACGCCTTGGCCCATCCAGGTCGAAACCATTCCTCCCGGCCTCGACGGCCGCGACGTGCTCGGCCTGGCGCAGACCGGCACCGGCAAGACGGCCGCTTTCGCCCTCCCCCTGCTCGACCGGCTCCTCGGAGAACGCCGCAAGGGCCCGCGCGCTTTGGTGCTCGCACCTACTCGGGAACTCGCCAGCCAGATTACAGAAGAAATCCGAACGCTGGCCCGGTTCACCCGCCTCAAGATGGCCACCATCTACGGCGGTGTCTCAATGCAGAGTCAGGTCAGTGCGCTGCGTCAGCGCCCGGAGGTCGTAGTCGGCTGCCCAGGCCGCGTACTCGACCTGCTCCAGCAAGGCATACTCCGCCTCGGCCAGGTCGAAACCCTGGTGCTCGACGAAGCTGACCATATGTTCGATATGGGCTTCCTGCCCGACATTCGCAAGATTCTCGGCGCGCTGCCCGCCGACCGGCAGAACCTGCTGTTCTCAGCCACTATGCCGAAAGAAGTCCGCGGGCTGGCTGACGATCTGTTGAAAACGCCGCACGTGGTCGAGTTAGCCGATATGGCACCCGCCACGACGATCAAACATGCCTTGGTTCTCGTCGCGGAGCAGCGCAAGCACGCCCTGCTCGAACACGTACTCACCCAGGACAACTGCGACTCGGCCATCGTCTTCACCCGCACCAAGCACCGCGCCCGGCGCCTGGCCGCACGGCTCGGCCAGTCCGGACACCGGGCCGTAGGCCTCCAGGGAAACTTGTCCCAGTCTCAACGCGACCGGGCCATGCGCAGCTTCCGCTCGCGCCACCACAACATCCTCGTGGCAACAGACATCGTGGCGCGTGGCATCGACGTGAGCGGAGTCTCTCACGTGATTAACTTCGATGTACCAGACACCCCCGAGGCATATACCCATCGCCTCGGGCGTACAGGCCGCGCCGAGCGCCACGGCGAGGCCTGTACCTTCGTGACGGCCGACGATTCCGGCTGGGTACGGGCGACCGAACGTATGATCGGCTCACGCATCCCCCGCCTGCAGGTCGAGGGCTTCGAGCCCGATGTCAACGAGAAGCCCAAGCGACCCGACGGACGGGCGCGCAACAGGCCGCCTTATTTGGCTCGCCGTAGGCGCAGCCAAAAGCGTGCCGGCTAGAGCAAATCACGATGCCGTGGAGTACCTCTCTCCTCCTTGAGGAGTGCGGGCTTCCAGCCCGCATGGCGGCCAGGATGGCCGCCCTCCCAGGAGGGAAGCCCCTCTATCCTGACTACGTTTTCGCAGAGCTGTACCGTTCAGGCCCTATATACAGGCTCTCTCTGAAGGTACATTAAGCTGCCAGACGAGCCAGATGAGAGAACATGAGACCCTGCACGAATGAGGGAGGAAGCCATGCCCAAAGACACAGATACTATTACCTTCCGACCGATGACCTCAGAAGACGTTGGGACGGTGCCGATTGGTCATCAGGGCGACGAGCAGGAGGTCCGCGCCCGCATCCAGGACCTTGGCTCAAGCGCGATCCTGGCGTTTGACGCGGCTCAGCATGTCGGCCAACTCCAGTTTCGGCGCTACGCCGCGGACACCCGCTCGCCCAAGGGGCTATGGGACCCGTTGTATTGGGGCGAGTTCGGCAGCGCAGCACCCGCGCTGCCGGACCGCAGCCTGTCCGTTTACTGTTACCATGTCGGCCAACTCGACGACACCGACGACCGAGACCCGCGCTATCAGGGCCGAGGCATTGGCCTGCGGCTCTTGGACTCTTTTTTGGACTGGGCCAAGCAGGCCGGCTTCGAGGCGGTGACGGCCAAGGCCACCCCTACCCCACGGGCCGTCATGGCTTTTATGGGCGGGCAGCCACCCAAAGCCTATCGTGAACGCGGGTTCGAGGTCTTTTCGAGCGTGGTTGATACCGAGCTGCGCGACCTCGTAAAAGACAGACAGCTTGTGCCGGCTGACGCGGACTTGGATAGCGCCGCGCGTATCAGCTATTGCGTGAAGTTTCTCTAACGCTCCGCCTTTCGTCTCGCCGTTCGACGCTTCTTATCGGAGGCAGGTATCAAACCGTGATGGAGTATAAAGGCTATATCGGGCGCGTTGAGTTTGATGACGAAGCGGATATTCTCTGCGGCGAAGTTATCAACATTCGGGATGTCATCACGTTTCAGGCGACCTCCGTCAAAGATATTCATAAAGCATTTCGGGAGTCTGTTGATGACTATATCGAATTTTGCGAATCTCGGAATGCAGTACCTGATAAACCGTTGGAAGCGGCAGTTGCCGAGCCATAAGAGCGAGGGATGAAGAAATGGGAGAGATTACGGTCAACGTTACGCTTGAAAACCCGATTGATCGCGGAGTTTTTGAGCGAGGAGAGGGCGAGGAAACCGCCATTCGTCGTTCCAGCATTGACGCGATTGTTGATACCGGTGCCGTCATGCTGGTTTTACCACAAAACGTCGTTGAGCGGCTCGGACTGGAAATACGTCGCACCGTGATTGTTTCCTATGCAGACGAGCGGAAGGAAGAACGCCCGGTGGCCGGTCCGCTGACCATCCGCATTGGCAACCGTTTTATGAGCACCGACTGTGCGGTCGGCCCTCCCTTGAGTGAGCCGCTGATTGGGCAAATCGTCCTCGAAGCCCTGGATTTAATCGCCGATTGTACAAATCGTACCCTCACCCCACGCCCCGAATCGCCGGATTACCCGCTGTTGAAACTCAAATGATGGATCGCTTCCCTCAGGTTGTCGCGTGAATCAGTAGTGGGGTCGCCTAGCCAAACGACGCCACACTTGGTATTTAGGCTGGAACTGCCCACACAAAGGAGGCCAGGTATGAAAGTTTCCATGTTTCACCTGATGCCCTACCGGGACCTGCCGGACGATTTTGAGCAAAAATACCACTCGGTCTGGGTCGATCCGCCCTGGACAGAACTGGGCGACGCCGAGAAAGTCGGTCAGTATTACAACTGGTCACTGGACGAGCTGATCCATGCCGCCAAATCCGGTATGGACGGTATCTGCGTCAATGAGCATCACCAGAATGCCTATGGCTTTATGCCCAACCCCAACCTGATGGGTTCGGTCCTGGCCCGTGCCACCAATGGTATGGACGTGGCGGTGGTGCAAATGGGCTCTACGCTCCCGACGACCAACCCGCCCACGCGCGTGGCCGAAGAATACGGCATGCTGGATACCATAAGTGGCGGCCGTTTAGTCGCCGGTATGCCGCTGGGAACGGCTATGGATGCCACCTTATGTGCGGGTATTACGCCGATTGAGCAGCGCGAGCGCTATTACGAGGCCCACGACTTGATCCTCAAGGCCTGGACCGCGGATGATATCTTCGCCTGGAACGGCAAATATTATCAGCTCCCCAAGGTCAACGTCTGGCCACGGCCGATCCAGCAACCCCATCCGCCGGTCTGGATCCCCGGACTCGGCAGCCTCAGCACCTGGGAATTTGCCGCCCAACACAACCATTGCTACTGCTTTTTAAGCTACTACGGCCCCAAGGCAGGCAAGAGCGTGATGGACGGGTTCTGGCAGTTCATCGGTGATCGCGGCATCGAGCCCAACCCCTACCGCGCCGGCTTTCTGCAGCTCGTGGCCGTGGCCGAAACCGACGCCAAGGCCGAAGCCCTGTATGAAAAGCATATCCAGTACTTCTATAACAAATCCTTGCATATTCCGCCCGAATACTTTTTCCCGCCGGGCCACCAGGATTATCGCAGCCTGGAAAACAACATCCGCAAGGGCATCTTCAAGAGCTATTTCGATAAACTCGACTCCATCCCCAACTGGAAGTTCAAAGACTTTGTGGATGAAGGCTTCGTGATTGCCGGCAGCCCGGCAACCGTGCGCGACATGCTCGCCGACGCGGCCAAAGACCTGCGAATCGGCAATCTGATGGTCCTGTTGCATATCGGCTCCATGCCGCATGACCTCACGCTCAAAAACATCGATATGTTCAGCAGCGAAGTCATGCCCCATATCCACGATATGTGGGACAACCAGTGGGAAAATCACTGGTGGCCGGAAAAGCTGCGGACCAAGCGCCAGGCCTCAATTGCGGCCTTGTAAGGGTAGACCTAAAGGGAAAAACAGATGGTTGCAGTCCAAGAACAAACCGTCAGCGTGTGGAAAAATCAGATTAACCCCAAAGTCCACGTCGCCGGCAGTGGGCCGGCGCTGATATTCTTGCACGGTGCCTACGGCCTGACCTGGGACCCCTTTCTGGACACGCTGGCCGAGCAATATACCGTGTACGCACCCGAGCATCCGGGTACGACCCTGGGTGATCCGGACGGCGTAAAGGCCCTGGATGATTTATGGGACCTGGTGCTGTATTACGACGAGCTGTTTGCCCAGCTCGGCTTAGACAACCCAACGGTCATCGGTCATTCGTTTGGCGGCATGGTCGCCGCGGAAATCGCCGCCTGCTATCCGCAACGGGTTGGCAAACTCGTACTGCTAAGTCCCATTGGCCTCTGGCGGGACGACGTCCCGGTCAAAAACTGGATGATCCTGCCCGCGGAAGAAGTGGTCAAAGCCGCCTTCTATGACCCCAGTGGTCCACTCGCCCAGCAGATGCTGAGCGTGCCGGAGGACGAGAAGGAAGCCCAAGACCTGCAAATTCGAGTGACCTGGTCACTCGCCTGTACCGGCAAGTTTATCTGGCCCATTCCGGATAAAGGGCTCAAGAAGCGCATCCATCGGATTACAGCCCCGACCCTGATTGTCTGGGGCACTGAGGACAAGCTCGTCCCACCGGCGTACGCCGAGGAGTTTGGCAGCCGGATTGCCGGCTCCCAGATTGAAATGGTTGAACAGGCGGCTCACGTGCCGCAGCTAGAGCAGCTTGAACGTGTCTCCGGCCTGGTCCGGGATTTTATCCAACCCTAACCCTGTCACGAAACAAGAAGGAGGTAAGTATGATTAGTTATGTCACAATCGGAACGAACGATTTGGATCGCGCGGCCAAGTATTATGACGAACTCCTGGCCGAACTTGGCGCCAAGCGCATGATGGAGAACGAGCGCATTATCTTATGGGGCACCGCAGGGGCTCCGATGTTGGCGGTGTGCAAGCCGTTCGACGGCAGTGCCGCCTCGGTTGGCAATGGCGTCATGGTCGCGCTCGCTGCGAGCAGCGCGGAACAGGTAGCTGCCATCCATAAAAAAGCGCTGGAGTTGGGTGGTACGGACGAAGGAGCGCCCGGACCGCGTGGTGACGGCGGCATGACCATCGGCTATTTTCGTGATCTGGACGGCAACAAACTCAACGCCATCCACATGGGATAACTCTGTAGACGCAAGGTGGGTCACCCGACCCACCTTTTCCTTCCCTGCCCGCCCGTCCAGTCTCCACAAGATGATGCCTACCAAGGTCTGGATTTTTGGCTATGGGTCATTGATCTGGAACCCTGGCTTTGCCTTTGAACAGCGTCAGGTCGGTTACATCCGAGGCTGGGCGCGACGTTTTTACCAGGGTTCACCCGACCACAGAGGCGTTCCAGGCTCCCCAGGCCGCGTCGCAACCCTGGTCGCCGATGCCCGATCGATGTGCTGGGGTGTGGCCTATCAGGTTGCCGGAGAGTCTCTGGCATCGATTTTTTCCTATCTTGATGAGCGCGAGCAAGGTGGGTTTCGCCGGTACCAGGTGGACTTTTACCCCAAGACCACTGCAATCGACGCCTCTGCGCCCGCCGTGACCACCGCCGCTGTCTACATCGCTCGGGACGACAACCCGCACTATCTCGGTCCGGCCTCCGTGTCAGAGATGGCACGCCATATTTTTCATGCAAAGGGTCCGAGCGGCTCGAATCGGGACTATCTTATCCGACTGGCCGAGAGCTTGCGCAGCCTGGGGGTGACGGATGTACATGTCACCGAACTCGAACATTATGTTCGTCAGCTCGAAGCCCAACGGAAAGACGGGTCAAGCGGCTGAGGCGAGGGATATGCTGCAATAGCAACGCCAGGTCAGTCAGGCAGACCAAAGGCGATCACGGCATTGCCCAGAGGAAAACCGAACAACTTGTGTCCACCGGCAGCAACCGCCACAAATTGCTTCCCGTCCACCGCATAGGTCACCGGCGGAGCGTTGACCCCGGCCCCGGTGTTGAAGTGCCACAGCGCCGTACCGTCCTGGGCATTGCGGGCCACAAACTGTCCGTTCGATTCCCCATAAAAGATCAGCCCGCCCGCGGTCGCGAGCGAGCCACTGACCAGGGGTAAGTCCGTTCTGACCTGCCATTGGATCTTCCCGTCCTGGGGCGCAATAGCGCTCAGAGTTCCCCAGCGTTCGACGGTTTTATCAAACGAAATGACAATCCGCTCAGGCTGTCCGGCCTCCCCCGGCTTGAGTTGATAGCGCGTCGGGTTGTGGGTTCCTGAGACGTACAACCAGCCGGTCCGGGGACTGTACGACGTGGGCGGCCAGTTTGCTCCGCCCGCCGCACCGGGCGCAATCAACATCCCTTCAGGGGTCGGTCTGTGAAAGAGCAAATCATTCTGCGGCACAAAGGCTTCTGAGCGGCGTAATGGCTTGCCGGTCTCCCGGTCGAATATATACAGCCAGCCAGATTTCGAGGCTTCCGCTACTGCTCGGACCGTTGTGCCATTGGCGGAAAAGTCAAACAGAACCGGGGGTGAGGCCACATCATAGCCCCAGATATCGTGCGGGACGATTTGATGATACCAGCGCAACACACCGGTCTGTATGTCGAGCGCAACCAGGGAGGCGGTGTACAGATTGTCGCCGGGGCGTTTGTAATCATCATAACCGGGAGACGCATTCCCGGTCCCGAAATAGATCAGGCCTAACTCCGGGTCGATTGACGGTGAGGAATAAATCGAGCCACCGCCGGTCTTCCAGGCCTCGCGGTATTTGTCCGCATTGGCGCGTTCGGCGGCCAGGTCGCGCTCCAGTACGTCGCCAAACGCGGTCTGGCCGACGAAATCACCTTCCCAGCCTTCCGAGGCGGTCGAATACCAGCGCCACACCAACTGCCCGGTCGTTGCATCATAAGCGGACAGGAAGGCACGCAGGCCGCGCCGCGGACCGGGCCGGCCGAGGAGAGACGGGTCGTCCGCTTCGGCTTCACCGAGCACGCCGCTATAGCCGGTCCCGCTCACGCCGACGAATACCTTACCGTCGTATACGACCGGCGCCATATTGCCGGCAAAGCGTGTCAGTGCGGTGAGGGTGGCCACGTTTTCGGGCTGTGCCGCGTCTGTGGCTTTGATCTCCTTGAGCGCCGTGAGGTCAGCCGGGTTCCCGGTCGTCGGATCGACAACCGGCATATCCCACACGCATGCTCCCGTGGCGGCATCGAGCGCTACCAGGCGCGCGTCCGCGGTGATCATATACAGTCGTCCGTAACCCAGGGCGAGCCCCCGGTTGTGGGTGCCGCAACAGAGCGTATCAACCGACATCTCGTGCGTGTAACGCCAGCGCACGGCCCCGGTTGCCGCATCAAGGGCAACTACGTGGTTGTACGGCGTGGTGAGATACAGCGTTCCGTCGGCAACAAGGGGGTTGGTTGGGAACGTCCCGAGCACACCGGTCTGATAGATCCACTTCGGCACCAATTGGTGCACGTTATCGGTCGTGATCTGCTCAAGCCCGCTGTAGCGCTGATTGGTATAGCTGTGTCCATAGGTCAGCCAGTTGTCATGGTCGGCGTGGGCTTGGAGTAAACGCGTCCCCTCGACCGCCCTCGCCGTTACGCTTCCAAGACACACGACGATGGCTACCAGGGCAGCAATCCGTGTGTTGAGTAAGAGTGCGCTAATAATTCTTCGCTCCCCTCGTTCGGTGCATATGATTTCTACGTATAGGAAAATCGATACAGTGCCCAATCCCCTCTTGGGACGTGTGATGCATATTGTATCGTGAGCCTCCCGGGGGCCGGACCGGTGGTCCCCGCCTCGGGCCGCCCGCCCCCCGCGCTGCCTGGGAGAGCGGCCATCTTGGCCGCTTGCGGGCTGGAAGCCCGCACTCCTGGCCCGGCGACCCTCACATCTGGCGAGCACTGGGTCCTGGGAATGTGCATCATCCCTCTGAGGAGGGGAGATAGAAGCCCCCCGTTCTTCGGTGAGTGGTCTTTTCACCCTGGGTGTGATTTGTTTGCCTGGTCCAATGAGCGATACAGCGGATAGGAGTAGCCGATGTTGCAGCAAGCCCTAGATTTCCGGGAAGAGAGCGACGCGGTCTTCGCCCTGCTCGACGGGTTGGAAGATCAGGACTGGGGAAGGAAAACGCAGTTCAAGGCGTGGACGCTCAACGATATCGTGGCCCATCTGCATATGGGCGACTATGCGGCCGATCTTTCATTACAGGATACGAGTGCCTTCCTGGACCTGGTGAAAGAATTTGCCACCGGCCGCAAGCAGCACGGCCTTCTGGCCTTCACCCATGTCTGGCTTGACGGGCTACGGGACCGCGCACTGTTACAGCGCTGGCATACTTTCTCTCTTGAGATGGCGGACCGCTTTGCCGCCGCGGACCCGAAAAAACGGGTGCAATGGTTTGGACCGGACATGAGTGTGCGTTCCAGTATCACGGCGCGTCTGATGGAAACCTGGGCGCACAGTCAGGCCATATACGACCTGCTGGGTCAAACGCGAACCAACACCGACCGGATCAAGAATATCGTCGTCATGGGGATGAATACCTTCGGCTGGACCTTCACGAACCGCAAACTTGCCGTCCCAACGGACGTCCCCTACCTGCGGCTCAACGCCCCGTCGGGAGAGATATGGGAGTGGAATCAGCCTGATCAGGCGGACCGGATCGAGGGCAGCGCGGTCGAGTTCTGTCAGGTGGTCACGCAGGTGCGCAATATCGCGGACACCTCACTTCGTGTGAGTGGTGATGCGGCCACCAGATGGATGTCAATCGCCCAGTGTTTTGCCGGCCCGCCGGAAGAGCCGCCCGCACCGGGCGGCCGCTTCCGGCAGGTCTAGGAGTTATGCGCTATCTTCCTCGGGCGTCCTCAGAATTTTTCCTTGAACGGCCGCACATCGATTTCGATCGTCCAGGAACTGCGGCCCTGATGCGCCATATGCCAGTACGTCTCGGCAATGGCCTCGGGCTTGAGCATGTCGTCCGCGGTCATATTGGGATAGTTACGGCCAGGGATGTCGATTACGCCATCGACATTGACCCAACCCACATGGATGCCCTTGGGCCCAAGGTCGCGCGCCAGCGACTGCACCAAACCGCGCAGGGCGAACTTGGCCGGACCGAAGGCCACTGAGCGGGGACCGGCCTTGACGCCGGCGGTCGCACCGGTAAACAGCATACTGCCGCGCCCGCGTTCAAGCATGTCCGGAACCACTTCCCGCGCGCTCAGAAACGCGCCATAGGCGTTGACCCGCCAGGAGTTCTCGTACTGTTCCGGGGTTATATCGGCGATTGTGCCGAAGGTTCCACCGCCGGCGTTATACAGCAGGATTTCGGGCGGGCCGAGCTGTTCACGGATCGTCTTGAACAGGGCCTCGATCTGGGCTCGGTCGCTCAAGTCGGCCGGGGCCTCGTAGACCTGCCCCCCTTCAGCACGAATCTCTTTCGCCAGCGATGCGAGGTATTCCGTGCGGCGGGCGTTGATTGCCACCGCATATTCTTTAGCGAACCGGCGGGCCAGAGCAGCCCCTAAGCCAGGACCAACTCCAAGCACTGCGGCAACTGGTTTTTCTGCCATACTCACGTCCTTTCGTTTCTGAGGGATGAATGCCGACTCATACCGCCCGAACCACGCATTCTCCCCGTTCTTTTGCTTGCTTCACGAACTTCTTATCAAAAGTCACCAACCCTGAGCAGCCCCCACTCTCACCATTGGCAAGGTGCATGGCATCGGCAAAGTCGAGTCCCTGTTCGTGCCAATCGATAATCCGCTTCATCTTCTGAGCATTCCCGACAACAACCTGCGGGAGTCCTAACAGCTTCCAGAAGGCCTGCACAACAGCATCTGGAGAAAATTCGTAGGCGTAGCGGAGTACCCATTCAGTTTCGAGCAAAACACTCTCTGAAACAAAAAGCCGCGGCTCTTTGAATAATTTGACCGCCTTCTTAAATTGCGCCTCATCATCCCGCGTCAAAAAACGCACGAGCACATTGGTATCAACGGCAATCACGCACGCGCTCCAAAACGCCCTGTCTAACGGCGTCATTCATGTCTTCCAGGGTCTTCGCCCGGCCCTGGTATTGGAGACAGCCCGCCACCTCGTCCACACATGTTTGAGGGAAGGGCTTTTGGGGGCGGAGCAATATCCCCTGCCCGGCTTGTTCAACAAGGAACTCTTGCCCAACCGGCCATTTATAGGCTTGTCGGATGGCCTTAGGAATGATGATCTGCCCTTTACTGGAAAGCCGGGTCGTTTCCATAGCGAACATCCTCTCTCGCAGTAAGAACAAGGTAAGACAGAAGGAGCATAAAAGCAAGCAGCCTACCGGTGGCAGGGAAAAGGGACAAGCGTTTGCAGCGGACACCCATCTGATATACCTATCGGCCTTTGTCGGCGACAGCAGCGACAGCTGCGAGAGGCAGAGGAGAGACGCATGCAGGATGTCAAGTTTGGCTTGTTCCTACCCACCGGTGACTTTGCCGCGGCGAAGCAGGTCGCGCTCCGTGCCGAGAACGACGGCTTTTATTCGGTGTCGCTCAACGATCACTTTTTTTCTCCGTTGGGCTCACCCCAGGTGCCGCAGTTGGAGTGCTTCACCACGCTGACCGCGGTTGCCGCCGTGACCAGCCGCATCCGTCTGACGCCCACGGTCACCGCTGCCTCGTTTCGTCCGCCCCCGCTGCTGGCCAAGATGACCTCCACCCTGGACCAGGTCAGTAATGGGCGGCTGACCCTGGGCTTGGGAGCCGGCTGGCAGCAATCGGAATACGATGCCCACGGCTATGCCTATCCCTCCAACGCGGAACGTCTGGCCCAAATGGCCGAGGCCATCCAGGTGCTCAAAGCCATGTGGACCCAGGCAGAGCCGACGTTTCACGGCCAGTATTACACAATCGATAAGGCGTATAATAATCCGAGACCGGTGCAACAGCCCCGTCCGCCGCTCATGCTGGGCGGCTCGGGGAGCGGCCTGCTCAAAATCGCCGCGGCCGAAGCCGACATCCTCAATATCATCCCGCCTATTTTTAACGGCAAGGACTTCGTGAACGACCCGGTCGCCACCGTCGCCTTCGACATGGCTCAACTCGAACGGCGGATTGGCATGTTCCGTAAGTATGTCGGCGAGGCCGGCCGTGACCCGCAACACATTGAGCTGGGCGGCATGCTCATGCTGTGTGTGTCCGATACGGCCGACGATCCCGCGTTCGGTAAAATCGCGTCCCGCCTGGGCTTCCCCGATGTCGAAACGGCCCGTCGCTCACCGCTGCTCTGTATGGGGACCCCGGATGAGGTCAGACGTGATCTCACCACGCGCATCGAAGACTTGGGCCTCACCTATTTCATTTTTATACCGACATCCAGGGATACGCAGACGCTTTTCGTCAAGAACGTCATGCCCGAGTTTATATCCCGCTAGAGTGAGGGCTCTCCACACATGCCACACATCGGTACGTTGAATGAACTCCGGGTCGTTAGAGAAACCTACAGCGGAGTCTATCTCGACGCTGGGGAACTTGGCGAAATACTGCTCCCCCAGCAATATGTTCCCACTCATTGTCGGACGGGCGACCGTCTGACCGTTTTTCTCTACACGGATTCCGAGGACCGTCCGATTGCCACCACGCAATCGCCGTTAGCCATGGTCGGCGACTTTGCGCGGCTCAAGGTCGTCGCCGAGACACCGGTCGGCGCTTTTCTCGATTGGGGTTTGCCCAAGGATCTGCTGGTTCCCTTTCGAGAACAAAACACGCCGCTGAAAAAGGGACGCGCCTATATTGTCAGAGTCTATCTGGATGAGCGGAGTCAGCGTGTCGTCGCCTCGGCAAAACTCGATCGCTTTCTGTCCGATACCACAACCGATCTTCACGCCGGTCAGGAAGTTGAGCTTTTCGTCTGCACCCAGACGACGCTGGGCCGTAAGGTCATTATCAATCGGACACACTGGGGCCTGTTGCACTCCAGTGACATCTTTCAGCCGCTTCATAGCGGACACCGGCTGGCCGGCTTCGTCAAAACCGTGCGAGCGGACGGGAAGATTGACGTCTGTCTGCACAAGCCGGGATATGCAAAAGTCTCGGATATCAGCGCAATAATTCTGGACGCTCTGGAACAACACGGCGGACAGATTCCCGTTACCGACCGGAGTACCCCCGAGTCTATCCGGCAGTGGTTCGGGGTGAGCAAAAAGACCTATAAAAAAGCCCTGGGGGCGCTGTATAAGAAGAAATTAGTGATCCTGACGGATGCCCAGGTCAGCCTGAACCGGAACAGCCGGAAACAGACTGCGGTCACCGGGCCGTGAGGGCCGCTTTCTCCGGCCTAAGCGTTCTGCCGCTCAATCCGCTTGCGCAGCTTCTCCAGATAGGGTTGGACATCCGGCGCAAAGGCCCGGTGCTCGGACAGCTTGGTAAAATGCGCCAGCGCGCGTGGATATTCGGTTTCCGCACCAGCATGGAATATCAGGTCGAGGCCGTTGTCGGCTAATAATTTCTGCTGGGCCTTTTCGTCGGAGAACAACGCGATTTCCGCCACAAAGCAGATATCCGCCAGGGTGACAGTATCGCCAACCAGATAGTCCCGGTCTGGGGCAAGCCCCCGTTCAATACCGGAAAGATAAATCCCAAAGGCGTCTTTCGCCCTGGCGTGAATATCCGCCGTCAGCTTGCCGCCCATTAAGGCCAGGAGATAAATCTGCGAGTCGCGCGCAAAGACCAGACTGGCGTCCAGAAAACTATCGATACGAGCGGCCGAATACGCATCCGTTCCATACGCCGGATAGGTCTCCTGCCCCAGACGCCCGACCGCGCGCATGATGCTGTTGGATTCAAAAATCCCGGTCTTGCCGTCAGGGCTGAAGGCGGCTGGAACCGTCCCGAACGGGTGCGCTTCGAGAAAGGCGTCGGTCTTGAACAAGCGCCCGCTAAAACCGGCGCGGGCCTGCCGCTCCGTCTCCTGGGGAGCCGTTTTTTCTTCTTCGGTCAGCGGGCGGGCCTCAAAATCCCACAGCCAGTGCTGCAAGTCGGGCGGGGCACTGCCCCGGATATCAATACGTATATCGCACAAACGAGCCGCAATGGTGGCCTTCCAAATGCGCGGGTTGGGCAGATAGGAAAAAATGCGGAGGTCAAAGTCTGGCATGGTGACTATCCTTTCCGAACGGAATATATCTCAGGCGAGAGAGCATAACAGAAGAGCTAGGCTGAGAACATGACAACACACATCCACAGCGAACAGCCGAGGTATGGCGACGGCGATGCCTCCTTTCAGGCTGCCGGCGGTGAGACGGGGATTCGGCGCTTAGTCGATGATTTTTACGAGTTGATGGAACAGTTGCCCGAGACCCAGGAAATTCGAGCCCTGCACCCGGCTGATCTCACCCAGTCCCGAGACAAACTGGCCCGGTTTTTATGCGGCTGGTTGGGCGGACCGCAGCGGTATCGTGAAAAATACGGCCCGATCAGGATTCCGAGCGCGCATGCCCATCTGCACATCGGGACGAAACAGCGCGACGCCTGGCTGGCGTGTATGCACCAGGCGCTGGAGCAACAGCCGTACGCAGAAAGCTTCAAGGCGTATCTGATCGAACAGTTGGCTATTCCCGCGGAACGGTGTCGGACGCGGGATTAGGCCGTAGAGCCCTCGGCCCAGGGTTGACCAAGCCGCTCGACGACCGCGCGGGGGGAATACGGAGACGAGTAGAAACCGACCTTGTAGCTCGATCCGGCAGCGACATCGCTCCGCTGGAGTTCGACCAGCACCATGTCGGCGGACGACACTTCTTGTGCGGGAAGGCCGGGATCAGGCGCGTGGTCGGTATAAAATCGATGGACGCCAATATCCAAAGGCCACTGGATACTCTCGAAAGGCCGCTCATAGGCCGGCTTGCCGCCGACGGCCATCAGCCGATTTTCCTGTCGGATAAACCACACTTTTGCCATAGACTCATCTTTCCTCAGGTGAGAATAGGGATGACTTCCGTTTGGACCGGATCGCCGGTCACAATCGCTTCATTCTCGGTGATATAGACGTCAACCTCACTGCGCACCCCGAAGTCGCCCGCTAGATAGATTCCGGGCTCGACCGAGAAGCAGGTATGAGGCAACACCCGGCGCGTATCACGGGTCTCGACGCCATCCATATTTGCGCCGTTGCCGTGGACTTCCGTGCCGATAGAGTGGCCGGTGCGATGAAAGAACTGGTCGCCATAGCCGGCAGCGGTGATAACACTTCGGGAAGCAGCGTCAACTTCGTGACCGAAAAACGTCTGGCCGCCTGCCACCCGCGCTTCTACAAAGGCTACTGCGGCATCCCGTGCCGCACGAACGAGTTGAAATATCGCCTGATAGCGCTCGGGGACGACCTTGCCCATAAAGCCGGTCCAGGTGATATCGGCATACACCCCGTCCGGCTCTTTGGCCCAGAGATCAATCAACACAAAGTCACCGGGCCGAATCAACACCGTCTGCTCGGCCGTTGGCGTGTAGTGCGGGTCCGCGCTATGGGCGTTGGCCGCCACAACAGGCGGATGGTAGGTCGTCAGCCCAGCTTGGGCAAAACGGTCCAGGATGAATTGTTGCACCTGATATTCAGACAGCGGCGCATTGTCTCGCAAATAACCAAAGGCGGCGTCAACCGTCTGGCGAACCACGGTGGCCGCACGGCGATGGCTGTGCCATTGCTCTCGGGTCCAGACCGCCTCAAACCGCTGCACCAGGTCCGCAGACGAGACCACCTCAACCCCGAGCTGACGGATGGTTTCAATTGTGCCGGCGTCAACACGCGAGATGTACGGGATGGCGTTCCCCGGCGAATACTGCATGGCAACGCGCCGCCGATTGCGCAGCAGCTCGGTGAGGCGTTCTGCGTGCTGCTGCCAGGTGAAAAACGGCAGTTTTGGTCCGGGCAGGCTATCCAGACGATACGGCTCAATGCTGGAAACGAGTCCGACCGGCGCGCCCTCAGCCGGAATGAAATAATACCAACGTCGCGTCGACAGCTCTGTTTCATCGAGCCCGAGAATCCGGTAGGCGAGCGGGTCGCTGCCCCGAAAATCATAAAACAGCCACCCGTCGAGCGTCTCTTCTTGCAGTGCGTGCTGAATCTCACGCAGGCGGTCTGCGTCCATACCCTCCTCGCTTGAGTTGCGGCCTATCTGACGAGATGGTAATACTAGCCGCTGGAGGTTGAGAATGAAAGCAGGAATTCATCCAGAAGCCTATCGGGAGGTCGTCTTTCAGGACACCGCTGCGAACTTCGCCTTCCTCACTCGGGCGTGCATCGAGACGGACGAAACAATCGAGTGGGAAGACGGCAAGACCTATCCGTTGTATAAGCTTGATATTTCGAGCGCGTCCCATCCGTTCTATACCGGGAAACAGCGCATTGTTGATACGGCAGGACGCGTTGAACGCTTCCGCCGGAGATATGGGTTGCAAGACCCGGAGAAGAAAGAAGAAGACGCCTAGCCTGCGTCGGCGGACGCAGAGCAAGACCGAGCGGAGGGGCGGTTTTCTACCGCCCCTCAGTGTATGTATCCCTTGCTATAGCTCCCGGTTACGATCATGAGCGAAGCCGTTGCGTTGCACGAAAAACTCTCCGAGGTTGAGAAGCGTTACGAAGAAGTGGAAGGCACGCTAGGCCGTCCCGAGGTCGCCAGCGACGTCAAGGAGTATGCCAAGCTGGCCAAGGAGCATGCCTCTCTGGAAGAAGTCGTGACGTGCTTTCGGGAATGGCGCAAAGTCCATGAGGACCTTGAAGGCAGCAAAGCCCTGCTTGAAGATAGCGACCCGGACATGCGCGATCTGGCGCAAGAAGAGATCGAGGGCTTGAGCCAACGGGCCACCCAGCTTGAAGACCAACTCCACCTCTTGCTCCTTCCCACGGATCCGCTTGACGAGAAAAACGTCATCCTTGAAATTCGGGCCGGTACCGGTGGCGAGGAAGCCAGTTTGTTTGCCGCTGACCTGTTTCGGATGTATTCGCATTACGCCGAACAGCGTAACTGGCGTATGGACGTGCTGAGTTCAAGCCCAACCGGTCTGGGTGGATTTAAAGAAATCATCAGCATGGTGACAGGCAAAAATGCGTATAGCCGTCTCAAATTCGAGGGCGGGGTGCATCGCGTCCAGCGGGTCCCCGAGACGGAAGCGTCGGGTCGGATTCATACCTCGGCCGTCACGGTGGCGGTCCTGCCTGAAGCGGATGAGGTCGATATCGCCATTGACGAAAAAGAACTCCGTGTCGATGTTTTTCGATCCTCCGGTCCGGGCGGGCAGAGTGTCAACACCACGGATTCGGCCGTCCGTATTACGCATCTGCCGACCAACCTGGTGGTCTCCTGTCAGGATGAGAAGTCACAACACAAAAATAAAACCAAGGCGCTCAAAATCCTGCGTTCCCGACTCCTCGAACGGGCACAGGAAGAACAACATGCTGAAATCACCGCTTCCAGACGAAGCATGGTCGGCTCGGGAGATCGATCCGAGCGGATACGAACCTATAATTTCCCCCAATCGCGCATGACGGACCATCGGATCAATATGACGCTCCACACGCTTGAGCGTATTCTCGATGGCGAGCTCGACCCCGTCGTCGATGCTCTGATCACTTCGCATCAAGCCGAAATGCTCCAAACCGAGGCCGGCTAAATCAGGTCCGGCGGGATTGTTTCCGGCACGGGATTGCCCCCGGTGAAGAACACCCAGACTCTCCATACCCCGCTCGCGGTCCCTCCGCGTCTCCAGCCGGATTCCTTATCTCGCGTTGAGACGGTTGCCCAGCTCGTGGCCTGGGCTGAAAACAGGCTCAGGACAGCCGATATTGATACGTCTCGCCTGGACGCGGAAGTCCTGCTGGCGCATACGCTCCATATCAGCAGATCCTGCCTGTACACTCGGCTTCGAGAGATGGTTTCGGATTCTCAGAAGAATGACTTCCGGCGGTACGTGGTCCACCGTACTCAGCATGAGCCGGTTGCCTATATCACCGGCCGCCAGGAATTCTGGTCGCTGGAGTTTCAGGTCAACCCCTGCGTGCTTATTCCGCGTCCCGATACGGAGACCGTCGTTGAGACGGCTCTCCGTCTGCTGACAGCGGCTCGGATAACCGCCCCGCGCATCCTCGATATTGGGACCGGCAGTGGCTGTATTGCCGTTACCCTCGCAACTGAATTGCCGCGTGCGCAGGTCTGGGCGGTCGATAGGACGCACGCGATCCTGTCTATTGCTCAAAAGAATGCCCATACGCATCGGGTCGGTCACCGCATCACGTTTGCCTGCGGAGACCTGCTCGCCCCCGTGCCGCCTGGCCCACCATTTTTTGACCTGCTCGTGACCAATCCTCCGTATATTGACTCGCAGGTGCTCGACACGCTTCAGCCCGAGGTCCGAGCCTGGGAGCCGCGGGCCGCCCTGGACGGCGGGGCGGACGGTCTCGATTTTTACGGCCGCCTGTTGTACGACAGTCCAGACTACCTGCGGCCCGGCGGCTGGCTCGTCGCGGAAATCGGGGAGGCACAAAAAGACGCCGTGGTACAGCTCGGACAAAAGGTGCAGCTTGGACAAAAGGGGCAGCTTGGACAAAAGGGGCGGCTCGGACAAACGCAGCGCCACCTGCGTTTCCGGACGTGCAGGCAAGACTATGCCGGTCGGGACCGTGTGGCCGTTTTCCAGAGGACCGCTGACGTTGAGCAGTAACGAGGGGTGAGGGAGCGGGACGGACGCTCATGTATTTTTCACGGACCTTCTTCGGAACTCTCTAAATGGACACGATTCTCATCCAGGGCGGTATTCCCCTGCATGGGGAAGTGACGGTCAGCGGAGCGAAAAATGCCGCCTTACCGCTGCTCTTTGCCGCTCTTCTGACACAGGATGAATGCACCCTGCGCGGCGTACCGCGTCTGGTCGATATTCGGACCGCCCTGGGATTGCTGACCGAACTCGGGGTGCAGTCCGATTGGCTGAGTGCGGATGAGGTGGTACTCAACGCCAAGCGGGTCGATCAATTTGAGGCGCCGTATGACTTGGTCAAGACCATGCGCGCCTCGTTTTTGGTGCTTGGACCGCTGTTGGCGCGCTTTGGTAGAGCCCGTGTCTCAACCCCGGGCGGCTGTGCCATTGGCACCCGTCCGGTCAATATTCATTTAGCGGGCTTACAGCAACTCGGCGCAGCCATACGTATTCGGCAGGGCTATGTCGAAGCGCGGGCCAGCCGGCTGACGGGCGCGCGGGTCACGCTCGATTTTCCCTCTGTCGGGGCGACAGAGAACCTTATGATGGCCGCTACCCTGGCCACAGGCATAACCGTCCTGGACAATGCCGCTCGTGAGCCCGAAATTGAAGACCTGGCAGCCATGCTTATTGCGATGGGTGCCCGTATTCATGGAGCGGGGAGCCGGACGATCGAGATTGAGGGCGTTGATGCCCTGCACGGCGTCAGCCACCGCGTTATTCCTGATCGTGTCGAGGCCGGGACCTTTCTTATCGCCGGCGCGATCACATCAGGCAACGTTCTGGTCCGAGGGGCTCGCGCCGATCATCTCGCCAGTTTTATGGATACTCTGCAACGCGCAGGCATCACTCTTACCCACGAGCCGGAAGGGATTCGGGTCCGGGGCAATGGGCGGCCGACCGGCGTTCAGCTCGACACCCGGCCCTACCCCGGTTTTCCAACCGATCTGCAAGCGCAAATGATGGCCCTGCTGACCCTCGGCGAGCAGCAGAGCAGCATCACCGAAACCATTTTCGAGAATCGCTTCATGCACGCCCAAGAACTCGTCCGTTTAGGTGCAGACGTGTATGTCCAAGGCCATACCGCGACCATTCGGGGCGTTGCGTTTTTAAGCGGCGCATCCGTCATGGCGACCGACTTGCGGGCCAGCGTGTCGCTGATCCTGGCCGGACTCGCTGCCCGAGGCGAGACGGAGGTCTCTCGTATTTACCATCTTGATCGCGGCTATGAACACGTCGAAGCCAAGCTGTCCCGGCTCGGGGCGAAAATTCAGCGTCAGGCAGGCCGGCCCGTCCAATGACACGCTCTGCAACGAAAGCTCCGGTTCCGCTGCTCTCCACAACAGACGCGGCCTGCCAGCGTCACCTCGACAAGCTGCTGTCGCGTGGTGAGAGCGCCAGCGCTCAGGTTGAAACCGCGGTTCGCTCCATTCTGCGCGATATTCGCAAGCGTGGCGACCGCGCACTGATGGCCCTCACCAAAAAATTCGATCAGGTGTCGCTCTCGTCTCACGAACTGGGTGCGACCCAGGACGAGATGGAGCATGCGCTCAAGAGCCTGTCAGCACCCATCAGAAAGGCGCTACGGGCCGCGGCTCAACGCATCCGTCGCTTTCACCGCAAACAGCGTCAGTCATCATGGACCTACCGCGACGAGCTTGGGGTCACTCTGGGTCAAAAAATAGCGCCGCTTGAACGGGTCGGAGTGTATGTTCCCGGCGGCACCGCGGCCTATCCGTCTTCGGTGCTCATGAATGTGATTCCGGCCAAAGTTGCCGGGGTCAAAGAGGTCATCGTAGTCTCTCCACCGTCTCCCGAAGGGGATAACTCCGCCCTGCTGGCTGCGGCTCACATTGCGGGAGCGGACGCCTTTTTTCGGGTCGGCGGAGCCCAGGCTGTAGCCGCCCTGGCATACGGCACCCAAACGATTCCGCGCGTCGATAAAATCGTCGGACCGGGCAATATCTATGTCGCCACAGCCAAACGGCTCGTCTTTGGCCGGGTTGATATCGATATGATTGCCGGGCCGAGTGAGATTCTTGTGATCGCCGACCAGACCGCCAAGCCCGACTATATTGCGGCCGATATGCTCTCCCAGGCGGAACATGACATACTGGCCGCCCCGTTGTGTCTGACGACATCCCGACGCCTGGGACAGGCGGTCGTCCACGAACTCGCCGAACAACTCGCCCAGCTTCCCCGGCGCACCATCGCCTCGGCCTCCTTACGTCGCTTCGGCGCGGTCATTATCGCCCGGCATCGTCAGGAAGTCGTGGAACTGGCCAATGCGATTGCGCCTGAACATCTGGAGTTGGCCGTCAAAGACCCGCAGACCTGGGTCAAGGATATTCGGCACACCGGAGCGATTTTTCTGGGCCATCTTTCGACCGAACCGTTTGGCGATTATATCGCCGGACCCAATCACGTGCTGCCGACCGGCGGAACCGCCCGGTTTTCCTCGCCCCTGGGCGTCTACGATTTCTTGAAACGCACCAGTGTCATACGGGCGTCGTCGCGGGCACTGTCTACCTTGGGCCCCGAAGTGGTGCGGCTGGCCGAGCTTGAGGGACTTGAGGCCCACGCGCGGGCCGTGCAATATCGTTTAGACGGAGGCAGGCATGGCCGCACGCAAAGCTGACGTTCAGCGAAAGACCAATGAAACCGATATCCACCTGAGCATCCAACTCGAAGGCGAAGGGCAGTACGAGGTCTCGACCGGGGTTCCCTTTCTTGACCATATGCTGGAACTCTTTGCCCGGCACGGATTCTTTAATCTCAGCGTGCAGGCCAGCGGTGATATTGCCATAGACGATCACCATACGGTTGAAGATGTCGGGCTGGCGCTCGGCCAGGCATTACGCGAAGCCCTGGGCGACAAACACGGCATCCGCCGCTTCGGCGCAGCCAGCGTGCCGCTGGACGAGGCCCTGGTCGAGTGTGTGGTTGACCTGAGTGGGCGGCCCTTTCTGGCCTATAATCTGGATATTCGACAGGAACGGGTAGGAAATTTCTCAACGGAGCTGATCCACGACTTCTTTTTGGCCCTGACAAATCAGGTCGGTATGAATCTGCACCTGAATATGACTCAGGGCCGCAACCCCCATCACATTATCGAAGCGGGCTTCAAAGCCTTTGCCCGGGCGCTCAGCAGCGCGGTTGAGCATGATCCACGGGTTCAAGGTGTCTTATCCACAAAAGGCTCCCTGTAAAGACGAAGAGGCACGTGGCGTGCCTCTGTGTTGAAAGAGTATCTCAAGAGAGACGGCATGGAAGACCCCCAATCAATTCGCGCGCAGATCAGGTACGAAACCGATCGGAAAGGTCCACCGGAGGGCTTCCCGCAATTCCCCGACTTACCGGGAAAACGGTACACCGATCCCCGGTTTTATGAGTTGGAGAAGCAGCATCTGTGGCGCAAAGCGTGGCTGTTTGCCGGGCATCTGGATGAGATTCCGGAGCCGGGGTGTTTCAAGCTGTGGGAAACAGCCGGCCAGCCGGTCGTCATTCTCCACACCCGGACCGGCGAGGTCCGGGCGTATTATAATACCTGCCGCCACCGCGGCGCCCCACTCGTCCGCGAGGCCACAGGCAAAGCCGACCGCTTCACCTGTGGGTATCACGGCTGGACCTATAATCATGACGGCGAGCTGCTGAATCTCCGCGATAAGCGTGACTTCGTCGATCTCGATTTCTCTTGTCGGTCTCTGCATTCAGTCCGTCTCGAACGCCTGGGCAAGTTTCTGTTCGCGAACTTTGACCCGGACGCCCGTCCACTAACGCAAGAGTTGGCACCGCTGCTCCCGCAGTGGGAGCAGTTTCAGTTCGACCGCCTGCGTTTTGTCCACAAAGACACCTTCACCCTGCACTGCAACTGGAAAATCGCCATGGAATCCAACATGGAGGTCTACCATGTCCGCTCGATTCATCCGCAGACCGTTTCGCCGATGCTGGACCATCGCGGCAATGTGAATACGCTCTACCCAGGTGGACATGGGCGCATGATTGCGCCACTCACCGTACAGAACCATACGGAGACGGCCACAATCGTCGATGATCGGCCGGATATTGAAACCGTGGGAGAGATCCCACGGACCTGTATTCTGTCTTTTAATATCGTGCCCAATCTTGTCTCGCCCATGAACGAAAAGGGGCTACCGATTTTTGCCTTCTGGCCGACCAGCATCAACGCCACAACGCTAGAGCTGTGGTGGTTTGGAGAGGATTGGGGAGAGGCCCCCAAACCGAGCAGTTGGGACACCTATATCGACTATTTCAATATGATTGTTGCCGAAGATACGCAGTTTGGTAACGGCATTCAGAAAGGAGTCGAGTCCTATGCTTTTGGTGGTGTCCCGCTGAACTATCAAGAAGCCCGCCTGTATCACTGGCATCAAGCGGTCGATGCCATCATCGGGATCGAGCGTATTCCAGCCGAACTCCGCGTTGCGCCTGTCATTGAGCCGAACTGGATTGCCCATACCTGAGAAAACCAGGTGAGGTTTTTGATTCCCTCTCTCGGCTGGGCCCTCAACGGCCTCTTGGCCTAAGGCCGAGTGTCACACTTCAGCAAGTATCATCGCTGCACAATTTGGATAGCTGAGTCCATCGGTCCGTTCACTACAGTACAGAGCGTCTGCCTCTTCCGCCTCGACACTTCGCGCCATCGTAAAACCACATGCCAACAGCTGTTTCTTGAGTGCTGCGGGATCCGAATAACTCTTAAATGGTTCCAGCTCGCGGTGCGGTGAGTCTTGTAGCAGTTTCCCGACACGCTCGCCGATTTCACTCCAGCTCGTATCCGGAGTCAGGAAGTCGGTGGCGAGTTGTGTCCCGGCTGGACAGCTCCCTACGACGCGAGCGGTCTGAAGGACGTGTTCAATGGTGAGGTATGGCTGAACGCCAAGCCAGACAAAGAAAGCAGGTTTGTCTGGCTGAAACCCATACTCCGCGAGCGTTGGTAACAGTAAATCCGGTCTCTCGGCAAAGTCCATCTCGACGAAGTGCAAGTTGTTGTCGACCGGTAAACCAGCATCGGCAAAAAGGCCGCGGACCCATCTCGACGTGTCAGGATGATCTACGGCAAAGACCGGAACATCGGTCTCGGAGGCGAGTGACAGATCCAAGCCGGCTCCGAGGAGCACAATCTGTTCGAGGCCGCTCTCGAAAAACGCATCTCTCGTAAAGCGCGAGCGCAGTACGGTGAACATGCGCAGACTTGCAGCGACCCGCACAGCGTACTGCGGGTCGCCATATCGTACCGCTGTGGCCTGCTGTCCTTGAAGAGCCGTTGCTAACGCCTGCCGGTCGAGCTTCAGCAGCGGCTGCACAACAGGATCGACGAAGATACATGGTTCCGGATCCAGAACCATGTGGATAGCACGCAATACGGCTGAAAATTCTGCCGTGGCACTTCTGTGCCCTCGCTGCATCATGGCCCTCCTGAGGACCTGAGTTGCGTGAGTCACTCCGGCTTGTTGAGGTGCATACCGAGCAGCTCATGTGCAATATGGAACCCCAAATCCTGCACCAGCCGCTGCTTCCACTGTCGCCGCAGCACCGCGCTCGTCATACGCCGGATGGCACGCGGCTTCTGCATAACCTTTTCGGCAATCTCCCAGGCCCGTGGCAGCAGCTGGTCGAGCGGCAGCACCTCGTTGACGAGGCCCAGTTCCTTGGCCATCTGCGCGTCGATCGTGTCGCTGGTGTACAGAAAGTACGCGGCGCGCTTCAGCCCCATCAACTCTTGGAACGTCAAGCCCTGGCCGTCTCCCGGTACCAGGTTAAACTTGAAGTGCGGATCGAACAGCTCGGCGTGCTCCGCGCACAGCGTAATGTCGCATAGCAGGGCGAATTCCGTGTGCAAACCTGAGCCGTTGATGCAGGCAATCGTGGGAATATCGATATTGAAGATGAAGGCCTCCAGCAGCTTGGTCGCGTCCGCGTAGAGCTGATCGTAGAACACATCTGCGGGCATCTCATGGAAGGGCAGTTTGGACATTTCCGGGTCAAACCCGGCGATCCACTTGTCCCCCGTGCCGCTGAAGATCAGCACCTCGTTGTCGGGGTCGTTGCCGATGTCGAGCCACAGCTGAGACCAGGCGTTATGAATCGGCAGGCCGTAAATGACGGGTCCGCCCTCGGTGTGCATATGCACCTGGAGGATGCCGTTGCGGCGCTCCATGTTAAAATATGTGGCGTATTTCTCCTGGTAGTCCTCGAACCGCGGCCGGCTCACAAACCCCAGGCGTTGTTCCCGTGCGCGCGCGTTCGGCCGTTCGTCGGTATTCGTACTCATGCGTCTCTCCTCCTTTTTCCAGGTTCGCTTCCCTGAGGACGGGTGTGGGTGCCCTCTCCCCCAGGGCACCCTTGAGTAGCGATGTGGTATTAGCTGGCCGGCCTGTCAAAATCGCTGGCGCTGTGTCGTTCGATGAGCCGCTCTTCCTCCGGTCCCCAGGACTTATTCACGCGTCGGCCGCGTTGGACGGCGGGCCGGGCTTCAATTTCCTTCGTCCATCGGATCACATTCGTGTACGATTTAACGTCAAGAAACTCGGCGGCTTCATAGATATTCTGTCCTACTAGGGCACCATACCAGGCGTAGTTCGCGATGTCCGCGATGGTGTACTCGTCACCACACAAATACTGATGGTCGCCGAGATGGCGATTCAACACATCGAGGAGGCGTTTCGTCTCCATGGCGAATCGATTGATGGGATACTCGAACCTTTCCGGCGCGTAGGCATAAAAATGCCCGAACCCGCCGCCTATGTAGGGAGCGCTGCCCATCTGAAAGAACAGCCACGACAAACACTCTGCACGGGCCGAAGGCTCGGTCGGCAGGAAAGCACCAAACTTTTCCGCCAGATAGACGAGCATGGCACCGGACTCAAAGACTCGGGTCGGGGGAGTGGTGCTGCGGTCAAGGAGCGCCGGGATTTTGGAATTGGGGTTGATCGCCACAAAACCGCTGCCGAACTGCTCACCCTCACTGATGTCGATCAGGTAGGCATCGTACTCGGCCGCCTTGATCCCACGTTCGAGCAGTTCCTCCAGCAGGACGGTCACCTTGACGCCATTGGGCGTGGCAAGCGAATAGAGTTGCAGGTCGTGTTCGCCGACCGGCAGTTCTTTGTCGTGCGTCGCGCCTGAGATAGGTCTGTTGATGTTTGCAAAACGACCACCACTTTCCTTGTCCCACTGCCAGACTTTCGGCGGTGTGTATGTATTGTTTTCTGCCATATCTTCTCCTTTTCTTTGGAATGGTTTTCCAGAGCATGCGTAATGGGGCGGATCAGCGCGCAACTGTGGGCGACCAGTTATAGATGCGGGCGAGGCTGCCGCCCATGAGCGCGGCCCGCTCGGGGTCTGACAACTGGTCGGTGACCCGGAACGCCTCGACACCCTGCTCGTAGGTCAGCAACCCGACTGCCCGGGTCCAGTCCGTGCCCCACAGGCAGCGCTCAAAGCCGTACGCCTCGAAGATCTGTTCCAGGGGCTCCCAAATGTCGGCGTAGGGGAAGGGTTCGTGCGACAGGGTGCACGCCCCGGAAATCTTGATGGCGACATTATCGTGCTCGGCCAGGGCGATGACCTTGCCGAGATCAGCAAAGGGCTCTGGCGGAGCAGGGGGCTCGAAGGGTTGGCGCAGACCCACGTGGTCCACGACCACCTGAGCGTTTGGGTTTCTGCGCGCCAGTTCACCCAAGAGCGGGAGTTTTCCCCAACACAGCACGTTCACCGGCAGGCCGTGCCGTGCGCCAGCCGCCAATATCCGATTCAGCCCCGGATCGTCGGCCGTTGGGTCACCCATCAGCATGATGCGCGCTCCGACCACGCCCGGCGTTGCCGCCCATTCGGCAATCTCGTCGCTGACGGTTTCTACCCGAGGATCGAACGGTTTGATCAGGCCGAACCGGCCGGGATGCTTGGCATACACTTCGAGCGCATAACTCGCATCGAAGCGGTACATGGTCCACGGCGAGACCAACAGGGCTCCGTCGACGCCAACGGCATCCATCGCTGCAACCATGTCATCACCCGTGACCTCGGATGGGCCGGACAATGTCCTGCTCCACGGCCGCTCCGGGCGGTCACGCTCATAGGCATGGACCTGCGAGTCGATCATCGGGGTTGGGTCAGTTGGCGAAGCGACCGCCATTCTTTTTGTTCCTACGCGTCTGCAAAGTGGGGCAACACGTCTTCAACCAGCATGCGCTGTGAGTTTTCCCAGGCTTCGTTGTTTTCGGACTGATCGAAGGTCAGGGCCAGCAGGCAACCGAAGCCGCCGGTCTGTTCGTACATATCGCCCAGCTTTTGGGTCACGGTTTGGGGTGAGCCGACCAGCCATACATAGTCGGCCAGGTATTCCAAAGTCACGTCGGAATCCGGGACTTCGGGATGGTGCTTGAACAAGCTCATCATATCGAACGACTTGAAGAGCGGCAGCAGATACTCGCCCCACACCCGGCCCAGCATACCGTTCAGGGCCTGCTCGCGGGCCTCTTGATCGGTCTCGGCAATATAGACCTCGCGCGAGATGCGCCAGTCGCTGCGGGATGGCGTGACGCCGGAGCGCTCGGCACCTTCGACCACCGCCTGCCAATGGGTGGTGAGATAGCTGTTGCTCAGGGCAATGCTGAGGGGCAGGAAGCCATTCTCGCCGGCGAATTTCAGCGTGTCCGAGCCGGGGGTGAGGCCGGCGATACCGATGGGCGGGTGGGGTTGTTGAAAGGGCCTGAGGTGAAACTTGAGGCTGTCGAGCATGGTGTCAATCCGGTTGAACGACCAGAACTCGCCCTGATATTCAAACGGCTCTTCGCTCTGCCACAGCCGGAGCATGATGTTGAGCGCCTCCAGCGTCATGCGCCGATTTTCTCCGGCCGCACCGTCCACATTGAACAGCTTCCAGTCGCTCGGCAGGCCGCTCGTTCCGACCCCCAGCATGAAACGGCCCTGGGCCATATGATCCAGAAAAGCCACCCGGTGGGCCAGCTCAACCGGATGATGATACGGCAGAAGATGAGCACCGGGACAGAGTTTTATCCGCTGGGTGCGCAGGAGTGCCTGGGCAATGAGCAAGTCCGGAGCGGGGTTGGGTTCCCAGGGGGCGGTAAAATGCTCGCCTATCCATGCCTCGTGAAAGCCGACGCGATCGACAAATTCCAGGTGTTGCAGGTCCCACTCATGGCCCTCGTATAAACCTCTTTCGGGTGGGTGTGAGGGCATCATAAAGACTCCGGCTTTCATAGGCTTCCTCCTTCAGTCCCCGCTCCTGCGAGCTGTGAGAACACGTATCGGTTTTAGACTGGAGTCTCAAGGCCGGGATTTTTCCCCGGTGAATGTACGCTGGTCCAAGGCTGTGACTCTCCCTTGATTCCCGCTAGGTGGACCGCAATAATAGCCGTCCACTATGATCGCGATTATTGATTACGGTATGGGCAATCTGCGGAGTGTCCAAAAGGGCTTTGAAAAGATGGGCCATGCGGCAACCGTCACCCGGGATGCGGCGCAGATTGAGGCTGCCGGCGGCGTTGTCCTGCCGGGGGTGGGCGCGTTTGGGGCCTGCATGGACGGCCTGGCCGAGTGCGGCCTGGTCGATACCGTCCACCGGGTGGTTGAGCGAGGCACGCCGTTTCTCGGCATCTGTGTGGGGATGCAGATTTTGTTTTCGGAGAGTGTCGAGTTTGGCCGGGTCCAGGGGCTGGATATTCTGAAAGGCAAGATCGTGCGATTTGATCCGGCCACCCTGGCCGGGCAGAAAATTCCACACATGGGCTGGAATCAGCTCAGCATCACACACCGCCCTCCCCATCTCAGCGGCGTGGCCGAGGGTGCGAGCGTGTATTTCGTGCATTCGTACTATCCGGTCCCGGATGACCCCGCGATTATTGCCACGACCACGGAGTATGGGCGGCCGTTTGCCTCCAGCGTGTGGTCGGGGAATATTTTTGCCACACAGTTTCATCCGGAAAAAAGCCAGACGATTGGTCTGCAAATTCTGGCCAATTTCGGACAGCTCGTCTGCGAGCATCGCGCAGACAGCCCGCCCTGCGCCGCGTCTGTCTCCGTGTCGCCATGCTGATTATTCCGGCCATTGACCTGAAAGCCGGACAGTGCGTCCGCCTCTACCAGGGGGATATGGACCAGGCCACAGTCTACTCGGACGACCCGGTTGACACCGCGCTGCGCTGGCAACGGGAAGGAGCCCAGCGGCTGCACGTGGTGGACCTTGACGCTGCGGTTAGCGGTACCGCAGTCAATACCAGCGCCATTGAACGCATCTGTCAGGCCCTGAGCATTCCGGTTCAGGTCGGAGGCGGTATTCGCAGTCTAGCCACGCTCGAACGCCTCCTGTCTCTCGGTGTCAGTCGCGCGATTCTGGGGACGGTAGCCCATCGTCAGCCGGCTCTGGTGGCGAAAGCCTGCACCACGTTCCCCGGTCGCATTACGGTCGGCATTGACGCCCGGGCCGGGCGGGTTGCCGTGCAAGGCTGGACGGAAACGACCGACCTGGAGGCCACGGACTTGGCGCTCCGCTGTCAGGACCAGGGGGTGAGTGAAATCGTCTATACGGATATCAGCCGCGACGGGACCCAGCAGGGTGTGAATCATGAGGCGACAGGCGCTCTTGCCGAGGCGGTCTCCGTCCCTGTCATTGCCTCGGGCGGGGTGGCGAGTACCGCCGACATTCAACGTCTCCTGCCTTTTGAATCATCTGGGGTTATGGGGGTAATTATCGGGCGGGCGCTCTATACCGGCGGGGTGCGGTTGGAGGAGGCGATTCGGCTGGGTGCCTCCCAGGTATAAGACGCCACCTTGTGGCGGCCCGTGCGCTCATTCCTGTGGCGCGTCCGGGACCGCTCCCTGTTCAATATGGGTTTGGAGGTTGTGAAAGGCATGGAGCAGGTCGGTCGAAGTCAGAATACCGCAGACCCGGTCGTTCTCGACCACCGGCAGGCAGTTAATGCGACGGCCCAGCATCTGGGCGGCGGCTTCGGACAGCGAGGTGTCCGGCTGCACGGTCACCACGGCAGACCACATGATATCGGCGACCGTGACCCCCTCAAGGTCCGACTCCCGGCTCATGCAGCGCAGCAGGTCACGGTCAGAAATCACACCGGCCAAACGGGCATCGGCATCGATCACCAGCAAATGCCGGAACCGATGCTGGGCCAGGAGGGCTAATGCCTGGGCAAACGGTTGCTGCGGCCTGAGCGCCACCACATCTCGGGTCATCACCTCTTTGACCTGCTGCGGATAGGTTGTCTGAGCTGCCATGCGACCATACTCCGTCTGAGCGTTTTCGCACCACGTAATCCTAGCATACAATTAAAGCGCCGGGCATATCCCCTGTCGTCTCCGGCTCGCTTCCTCTACAATGAGCAGAGGGAACGCAGGGGATGGCACAAGCGATATTTTACCCACTTCGGCGCCTCCGCCAAGCGCTCATCAAGCAGTTTGCCGCCCTGCTCACCAAACCCCTCAACAACTATGCGGTCCGTTTTCCGAACAATCTAGAGGCGCTCAAGAGCCAGATACGCAAAGGGGATGTCCTGCTGGTGGAGGGCTCTCAGCGGATTAGCGAGGTTATTAAATATCTCACCCAGAGTTCCTGGTCGCATTCGGCCCTCTACATTGGGGATGAACTGGTTCGCGGCAACCATCCCCTGGCAGAGCAGACTCGGGCCACCTTTGGAGACGACGCCCGGTTCCTCTTAGTGGAAGCGCTAGTTGACGAAGGGGTCGTGCTGTCCTCCCTGTCGAAATACGTCGAGTACAACATTCGCCTGTGTCGCCCGTACAACCTCCAGCCTCAGGACTGCCAAGTGATCTTGGACGATGTGATCAGTCAGCTCGGCTATACCTATGATCTCCAGAATATCTTCGACCTGGGACGCTATTTCCTGCCGGTCAGTCTGGTCCCGCGCCGGTTCCGCCGGCGGGTGCTCCATTTTGGGAGCGGGCTGCCAACCCAGGTCATCTGTTCCAGCATGATTGCCTCGGCCTTTGGCAAAGCCCGCTTTCCCATTCTGCCCCACGTCGAGTTCACCCCAGACGCTCAGGAAACGCATCTATCCTTTTACCGCCGCTTCTTTGCCAAGGAACAGGACACGCGCGGACGACCAGTCTTTCGACGGCAACACCCTACTCTGATTACCCCGCGCGATTTCGACCTGTCACCCTATTTCCATGCGATTAAATTCAATATCATCGGTTCGCAGCGGCTCGACTATCGGAATATCATCTGGGCCGAAGACAGCACTGCCGACGCAGCGCCGGCCCACACCGCAGCGCCGCCCGCGTCAGCGCAGCCAGACCTCGTCGCTTCCCCGGTCTCCTCCGTACCATCGGTCCAGGGTCGAACCGGTTGAGTGCTGCGCCTCTCTTGACAGGTTTCCGGAAACGCCTGACACTGCGCGCATGCTGAGCAAACGCATTATTCCGTGTCTGGACGTGAAAGAAGGCCGCGTGGTGAAGGGGGTGAATTTTGTCGATCTGCGCGATGCCGGAGACCCGGTTGCAGTCGCCCAGCGCTACGACGCAGAAGGTGCGGACGAGCTGACGTTTCTCGATATTACGGCCTCGCACGAACGGCGGCGGATTATTCTCGATGTGGTCCGCAAAACCGCGGAAACCGTTTTCATGCCGCTGACCGTTGGCGGCGGGGTGCGGGAGAACCAGGATATTCGTGATCTACTCAACGCTGGCGCGGATAAAGTCTCCATCAACACCGCAGCGGTCAACCGGCCTGAGTTTGTCAAAGAAGCGGCCGAACGCTTTGGGAGCCAGTGCATCGTGGTGGCGATTGATGCCAAGCGGAGGGCGGCCGCCGAGTCGTCCGGCTGGGAGGTCTTTATTCACGGCGGTCGCACTCCGACCGGTATTGACGCCATCGAATGGGCACAACGGATGGAGGCCTATGGCTCGGGCGAACTCCTGCTGACCAGTATGGACCGAGACGGCACCAAGGCCGGCTATGATATTGAGCTCACCTGCGCGATAGCGGAAGCGGTTACGATTCCGGTCATTGCTTCGGGCGGGGTTGGGAATTTGCAGCATGTTTACGAGGGTCTCACCGCCGGTAAAGCCGACGCCGCGCTGGCCGCCTCGATCTTCCATTACCAGGAACACTCCATTCAGGAGTGCAAGCGTTTCCTGGACGAGCGCGGGGTACGGGTGCGGCTCTCAGATCATCAGGGGTGAATCAGACGATCCAAAGGAGGAACTATGGCTAAGATCATGATTGAGGCAGCCATCAACGGCAATTCCGATAAGGCCCGCAACCCTCATATTGCCTATAGTCCGGAAGACATCGCTAACGATGCCATCGCGACCTGCCAGGCCGGGGCAGCCGCGGTGCATTTTCATGTCAGGGAGCCGGACACGGGCGAATGGGTGCAGGACGTTGGGTATTATAGCGAGGTATTCCGGCAGACACGTGAACAGTGCAATCCCATTCTCTGGCCCACGTTTCCGTTTGGCGACGACCCGGTTGCACGGTTTGCCCATTTTCTGGAACTCGCCAAAGACCCGGCCACCAAACCGGACCTGGGCTGGGCCGATCCGGGCTCGGTCAACCTGGTTTCGTATGATGCGCACACAAAAACGCTCTCAGGCGGGAATTTCATCTATCAGAATTCGTATGATGCCAATCGGTATTTTCTGGAACAGTCGCGGGCGTGCGGGGTGAGACCGACCCTCCAGATTTTTGACCCCAGCTTTCTGCGGGCGGTACTGGTCTTTCTTGACCAGGGACTGCTGACCGAACCGTTGTTGCTCAAGTTCTATTTTGGCGGACCGGAGCTTCCGTTTGGCTTGCCCCCGTCGCTCAAGAGCCTGGAGGCTTATCTGGACATGCTGCAAGGCGTGCGCTGCAACTGGTTTGCGGCTACGCTCGGTGGAGATAATCTGCCGTTCATCCCTCAGATCATCAGCCTGGGTGGCCATGTCCGGCTGGGTCTGGAAGACCACCATTATGCGCAAGAAGGGCAGCCCACAAACCCGCAACTCGTCGAGCGCGCCGTGGCAACCATTACCGCTATGGGACACGAGGTGGCGACGCCGGACGAGGCGCGGGCCATCATAGAAGCCTAGGCATGGCATCTGTCCACACCACGCGCATCGCCCGGATTCATGCCAGCTCTCTCAGGGCCATGCTTGTGGTGACGGGCGGTGGAACCCAGGCAATCGCGGATTTGCTGGCTGTTCCGGGTGCCTCACGGACCGTGCTTGAAGTGGTCGTTCCCTATAGTGAAGCGGCGCTCACCGAATTTCTGGGAGTCAGCCCACACCAGGCCGTGAGCGTAGAAACCGCGGCCGCCCTGGCACGGGCGGCCTATAAACGGGCGGTTGTCCTGCACACTGCGGCAGGACCGCTGCTGGGTCTCGCCTGTACCGCTACGCTCGCGACGGACCGCCTCAAAAAGGGGGCCCATCGCGCCCACATCGGCGTCAGTACCGCAGCGGAAACCTGTGTCTATTCATGCACGCTGACCAAAGGCGCCCGAGACCGGCAGGGGGAAGAACGGGTCGTCAGCGACCTCCTGCTGACGGTCCTGGCGCGGGCGGGCGGTCTGGACGTGACCCTCGACGGACTGCTGCTGGCTGATGAGCGTCTAGAGGAGCACAGCGTCGAATAGCAGGCGGCGCGCTATCGTCCCTCTTGCATGAGCGCCTGGCAAACCATACACATTGACTCAACGACCCAACAGACCCAAACGACTGCGCCTCTCGCTATGAAAATTGGCATTGTCTCCGATATCCACGCCGACGCGCAGGCCCTCCGGCGCGTGCTCGACGACATGCCCGCTACCGATTTGTTGCTATGTCCCGGAGACGCGGTGAGTGAATACCGTTTCTGCCCGGACACGGTCGCTCTGCTGCAAGAGGCGGGGGTGCACTGCATTCAGGGCAATCACGAGATTGTTCTTTTTGGCGGTCGTAACCCCGCGTATCTGAAAAAATGTCGGGAGACCTTCCCGGCGGCGTCGCTCGCCTTTCTGGCAAACGCTCCACTCAGCCAGGAGTTTGAGTGCGACGGCCTGCGGATTCTCATGGTCCACGCCAGTCCGTGGGAACCCTATGAGGAATATATTTATCCGGGTAGCAAGCGGTTGGACGAGTTCGCCTCCCTGCCCTATGATATGGTCTGCTTCGGGCACACCCATGTACCGCTGGTGCATCAAGCTGGCGACGTGGTGGTCATTAATCCGGGCTCGTGTTCACAGCCACGAGACCGAGACCGGCGAGGTGCTTATGCGCTGTTTGATACACAGACGAGAGAAGGAACGATTCATCGGGTCATGCTGACCTGAATCCGGGCGCACTTGTGTCTGGGTCCAGGTGATCCTTTGACACCTGTCACGACGACACGAAAAAGGAGGCCGTCCGCCATGCGTAAGCAACAGTCTGAGGCTCACCCCGCTTCCCAGCAGGATGAGCAGGGTAGAACGCCGACGAGTCGGCGCACGTTTCTGAGAAATGCCGCGCTGGGTACGGCCGGTGGCGCTGCGGCGCTGGCAGCCGGCTGTGAGTATAAGACCCAACTGTTTCTGTTGAGCCAGCCTGAAACCGAAGCCGAGGAAAAAAGTCCGGATTGGCAGGAAGCTCGCGTGCGCAGCTATCGGCAACTGGGCCGGACGGGCATGCAGATGTCGGATATCTCGTTCGGCTGTTCCGGGCTCGACAGTGCGGATGTGGTGCGACGGGCCATTGATCGGGGCATCAATTATTTTGATACGTCTCCGGATTATTCGCGGGCCGGATCGGAAAAAACTCTCGGCCAGGGCATTCAAGGCTATCCGCGCGATAAGCTCTTTATCGTTTCCAAGTTTTGTACGCCGCGGGGTCATCTGAGCGATACCACTCCGGTCAGAGATGTCATGGCTGCGGTTGAATCCAGTCTGCAAAGAATCGGAACGGACTATCTTGATCTGGCCCATATTCATGCCTGCAATTCCATTGAACGGCTCATGAATCCGAATATCCACGAAGCCTTTGACCGCCTCAAAGAGCAGGGAAAACTCCGTTTTCTCGGGGTCTCGTCCCATACCCCGCGGCTCGAAGAAGTCATGCGCCACGCGGTGGATAGCGACCGCTTTGATGTCATCATGGTCGCCTATAATTTCCGCAACTGGCCCGAGTTGACGAATATCTTTCACGATGCCAAGCGGAAGGGGGTCGGCGTGGTGGCCATGAAGACCCTCAAGGGAGCGCGCCATAGCGCCTTGTCGGATTTTACCCCAACCGAACGGGAATCGTTCTCTCAGGCGGCCTTTAAGTGGGTGCTCTCCAATCCTGACGTGAGTGGGCTGGTGGTCACGATCGGTTCGTTCCACCACATCGACGAATACCTGCACGCCTCCGGGCAACCGTTTCAGCCGGCCGACCTTGCGCTGCTCGAAAAATACGACCGGCTGGTTGCCAACGACTATTGTCCGCCGGGTTGTGGCGAGTGCTTGTCCTCCTGTCCATCCGACGTGCCGGTCGATGATATCCTGCGCTACGCCATGTATTATGAAAACTACGGCCAGCAGCGGGTGGGCATGGAAGAATATGCCAACCTTCCACTCGCACGGAACGCCTCCCAGTGTGTCGACTGTCGCGCCCCGTGCGAAAGCGCCTGCCCGCACGGGATTCCGATTCAGGCCAAACTGCTCCGGGCAGACCGGATGCTTCGATTCGTGTAGGCACCAGCATGAAAAAACTGAGTCATACCGACACGCAGGGCCGCGCTCGGATGGTTGATGTCGGTGCAAAATCCGCGACTGAGCGGGAGGCTGTCGCGACCGGGACTGTCCAGATGCGCCCGGAGACGCTGCGCCTCATTACCACCGGGCAGATACCCAAAGGCGATACGCTCGCGGTCGCGCGCGTCGCCGGTATTATGGCGGCCAAGAAAACGCCGGAACTCGTCCCGCTGTGTCACCCGCTGCTCATCTCCTCAGTGCGTGTTGAATGTACACCGGACGAAGCAAGCGGCCGCATTGATATTGAGGCGCGGGTCAAAGTCGACGGACGAACCGGGGTGGAAATGGAAGCCCTGACTGCGGTTTCCGTTACTGCACTGACCATCTATGACATGTGTAAGGCCGTGGAAAAGGACATGGTCATCTCAGACATCAGCCTCAAACACAAAAGCGGTGGAAAAAGCGGCGACTACACAAGGGCATAGAGCCTGAGCGCTTAGGGGTTCTCGAAATAAGGCACCATTTCCCCAATGATGCACCACTAACAAAAAAGGATATTTATAGTTCTCCGCCCCTTTCTGTTGTCTGCGGCCTGTCCCGTCCTCTGGGACCGGCTGGACAATTGCGACCGTGCTCCATACTCCTTCAATAGTTGGATGACCTCACTATCGTTGTTGCGTTGCGCCACGGACAGTGGGGTCACTCTATTTTCGTTCCGCGCGTTCGGCTCCGCCCCGGCTTGGACCAGCGCCGTGACACTCGCAACGTCTCCAAAGGCTGCCGCTAGAGCGGTTTACGATACGTTATAGCCGGGCCGATCCCCTTGCGTCATGCCGGACGTGATCCGGTATCCAGAAACCAGGGGGCGGGACGCCTGGATTCCTGTTTGTACAGGAATGACGGACGGCTACACAGAATCGGAATTTGCTCTAGCGCAGTTCACGCTTCCGTATAGCCACCATGATGGAAGTAGTGGAGGCACTCCCTGGGGGAGACCTGGGTCAAGGCGGCCCCGAGATAGTCCCAGAGGTCCTCGCGCGTCCGTTTAGCCGCCCCACGGGCCAAAGCCTTGAGCTGGGCAAAGACCCGTTCAATGGGATTGAGATCGGGACTGTAGGGCGGCAGAAACCGGAGCGTGGCGCCCGCTTGCTCAATCTGCTGGGCACTGACGGGGTCTTTATGCACCGCGAGGTTATCGAGAACCACGATATCCCCCGAGCGTAACGTCGGCACTAAGAGGGGGGCGACATAGGCCCGGAAGGCGTCGGTGGTCAGCGGCCCATCCAGGACCAGGGGCGCCGTGAGGCCCGTGGCCCGGAGCGCACCGACAAACGTGGTGGTCTGCCGGTGCCCGGTGGGGCCGCGGCCCACGCACCGCTGCCCGCGCGGGGCGCGGCCCCACCGGCGGACCAAGTTCGTTGCAAAACCCCTCTCCTCAATAAAAACCAACCACATAGCGGCCCAGGGTCCTTGGAGAGCCCGCCACTGCGGCCGCACGGCGACCACGTCAGGCCGCGTTTGTTCTTGGGCGAACAGGACTCTTTTTGACCGTCAGGTCTAACCGCCGGAGGGCACGCCACACCGCCATCAGACTACACGAAACCCCGAGCGCGGCGCGTAACTCCGCGAGGGGCAGGTCCGGCGGCGCGGCCACTAAGGTCCGTAACTGCTCCAGGTGCCCAGCCAGGACGGAGGGCTTCAGTAGCGTAGGTGCATAGAGTGGTGTGGATGCCCCCTCTCTTATGGTGTTCCTCTTGGTGCGGTACGTTCAATCAGGGCTTCCAAGGCACGCATGGTTGCGGTGTGCTGCTGCTCCAAGGCGCACATGGTCTCGGTGCGGCGGTCGGCGTGGTGTGCGTCCCGCTCAGAGGTCGTCCGCCACATCAGAAACAACCCGACAGCGATCAAGAGGCATTGGACAATCCCGACTATGTAGGCCGCGGTCGTGGCGGCCTGCCGGGCTACGATACTGGCTTCCTGGAGCGCGATGGTAGCAGCTTCAAACTCGGTCATGCGTTCTCCCTTCGTGCTTCATACTCTTCTGGAAAGGGGCTCTGTGTGCAGACAGGGGATTGAATTCTCTCGGAAAAGGTGAAAATTTTAGCCAAAAGTCGAGAGGAACGTCACCATGAAGAGCCCCCCGTCTGAAAAGCCTGCAAAGAAAAAGACGAAAAGTACGACGGCGGTGAAATCTGCAAAAAAACCAGCGAAAAAGTCGGTCAAAACTGCTGCCAAGAAAGAAACAGCCGTGAAAAAGGGCAAAACGGCAGCCAAGAAAACAACACCGACCAAAGCAGCCGCCAAGAGACGCCCTCTGGAGCCTGCAGAAGTAAAAACGGTGTCTCCCTCCCCTCCCCCTCCTCCGCCAGAGCCCGTCGCGCCTCCGGTCCCCCCTCCCCAAGCGTCCGATCAGGGACTCGAAGAGGAGTCGTCACTGTCCGCGGCATCTCCGGTCTTTGTGAAGCGAGATCTGACCGGACCGGACGGGAGCATCCGTCCCGGCTGGGAAATGTGGATTGGTGACCATTGCTTTGGGCGGGCGGATAGCAAGGACCTGCTGCTGGCAAGCTTCGAACGGCTCCAGAGTCCGCCGAGTAGTTTTCACTGGCGTGAGGTCCGCAATCGAATGCCGATACGTGGTCGCGCCAAACGGCCCCCGGTCCCACAAAAGACGGAGCCTGTAGCCGGCCACGCTGAGGAACTGGTCGATGATCTGGACGACGTCGAGGAAACACAGGACGGCTCATAAGTCCTACGCGTCAACGCAATCGACACGCAGGAAAAAGGATACTCTGAGATGGGTGTCCTTTTTTTGTATAGGCTCCACGTCGTCCGGTTTTTCAAGGTGTCCCGCCGTAAACAGGTCGCACAGGAGAAGATAGGAGGCACGATATGGAACGGATTGGTTTCATCGGACTGGGCATTATGGGCAAGCCCATGGCCCGGAATCTCCTCAAAGCGGGCTACCCGTTGACCGTTTATAATCGGAGCGACGGCCCGGTTAAAGAACTGGTTGCGGCAGGAGCCGTAGCGGCAGCATCGCCCCAAGCAGTGGCAGCAAAGGCGGATGTCGTGGTCACCATCGTCACGGACACCCCCGATGTGCAGCAGGTGCTCCTCGGGGAGAACGGTGTCAACAACACCATTGCGCCAGACGTTGTTGTTATTGACATGAGTACGATCTCGCCCACAGCAACCCGGGAAATAGCGCGCATCATTCAAGAAAAAGGTGCGTCTATGCTCGACGCCCCGGTCAGTGGCGGCGAGGGAGGGGCCATCGCGGGAACGCTCTCTATCATGGTTGGTGGAGAGGAAGCCGTCTTCAATCGGTGTTTACCCATCTTCGAAACCCTGGGGAAAAACATCGTTCATGTCGGTCAGAGCGGGGCTGGCCAGCTCACCAAACTCTGCAACCAGATCGCGGTAGCGGTGACCAATCTGGCGATGAGCGAAGCCTTGATCTTTGGAGCGAAGTCCGGACTGGACCTGAAGAAAATGCAACACGCCATTCAGGGCGGAGCCGCGGGTTCATGGCAACTCTCGAACCTCGCCCCCCGTGTTCTGGAGCGGGACTTTGCCCCTGGTTTTATGGTCAGGCTCCAACAAAAAGACCTGCGGCTCGTGCTGCAAGAGGCCGACCGGCTGAAACTGTCCCTGCCCGCCACCAGCCTCGTCCACCATCTCTTTCATGCCCTTGAAAGCCAGGGGGCTGGAGACGAGGGAACACAAGCCTTGATCAAAGTCTTGGAACAACTCGCTGGAGTTGAGGTGAAACAAGAGGACTAAGCAGAAAAGACAACAGGGGGAAGAGCAACGCGATGGTTGAGACGGCGTTGCTCTTCCCCCTGTACGGCCTAACCTTGGGACAAGGTCTTCAGATCTTCGGCCCAGTTTTCGTATGGACGCAGGGGCAGTATTTCCACGTCTGAGACGATATGCGCGTAGCCAAGCTCCCAGATCGGCAGCCCATTGATCGCTTGATCAAGCATATCGCCTGACTCCACATCCATGACCACCAGCACCTCGGGTTTGCCCGCAACCTTCCAAATCCCTTGAATGACGCCGGCTTCCTTCGCCCCCAGGGCGGCTTCGGACTCTTTCCGCCAGACGGTATAAAAGTCTTTATTCGACATGTCGGCAGGCTTGTTAATCCTCGCTTTGAACATCAGCAGCATAACGGTCTCCTTTCTGTCGTGTGCAATACGTTGACACGACCTATAGCCGACCTCCTCCGCATTCGTCAAATATATCTCGCCCGGTATGCTCACATGGACCCATATTGTCCGCGAACAGTGGACAATATGACGCGGTATCAGGTATGGTGTGTGTCTCCCTATGGCAGCCATATCTAGTGCATTCTGGGCTCCCCCCCTACAAGGGACGGTAGCCCATCACACGCCGAGCGAGAAAATTCTGGCGCGGCTGCGCTGGCTTGCATTAGGAGTCGGAGTGGGATTGCTCTGGTTCAATCCGCCTGCTCTTTTCCAAGCCGTCAGGCAATACTGTCTTCTTGGCGGCGTCCTGTATTGTCTCTTCGGTCAATATTTTGCCTATCGTCACTATAAAGGGACGCCACTACCCTTTCCTATTGGGCTGGGTGACGTGATCTTTGTCACTGTGCTGTGTGGCGTCAGTGGTGGTCTGTTGAGCCCGCTGTCTGTCTATTTGTATGGACTCACCCTGATCGCAACGCTCCGCTTTGGCTGGCAGGCCGGCTTCGGTATGGCGTTCGCTGCGAGTGTAGCCTCAGGGCTGCTGCTCTTCCTTGTTCCGCCGGCATCCGCCTCAATCCCTGAGTTCTACTCCAGCCTCGCCTTTCGCGGCGCCCTGCTTTTTGGCATTGCCGGTCTGGCAGGCCTTTTTTCTGCACAACACCCCTCGCAGGATAGCCTGCCGAAAGCGGCTTCAGACCCTCAGCAAGCCAATCAAATCGAGACCCTGCAAGAGAAACTCGCGCTCTTGGAAATTGACCCGCTCCTCCAACAGCTTGTTGAGGAAGTGTCGCGACGTATTCCCTGCCGCGGCGTGTGCGTTGTCCTTCTTGATCCGGACACCCAGGCGTGCCTCAAGGTCAAAACGGCAGGGTCTTTTCCAACGCTTGCCCCCTCTACGTGGGACCGTTCCTTTGCCAAAGGCGGCGCTCTGCGGGCGGCGCTCAACCTTGGTCTCAGTGTCCTCAATACCTCACAGGATATTTATGCGCGTTTACAAGCGCTCTCTGAAAAAGAACTGGCGCAGCGACATCTCCTCATCCATCCGCTTGGCGATGCCCCGTTACTCGGCTGTTTTCTCCTGTCTGATAGAAAACAACGCGGCGGTTTTCGTCCCCAAGACAACGAGGTTCTCGCAGACATTGCTCAATATGCCCTGCCTGTCGTGCAGCGCGCCTACACACTGGTTGAGACTCGGCGGTCGGTAAGGGAGCTGCGTGGCCTCCTGCATGCCGTGCTCAACGCGCAAGAAGAAGAACGCCAGCGGATCGTCAGCGAATGGCATCACCAGATAGAAGAACGGCTCTTTCGCGTCTTCCAAGACTTTCACGGCTTTCAGGAATTCGTCCTGCAACATGCCCCAGCGGGTCGTGAACGCTTTAGCAAGCTTGCCGCCGAACTGGATACGATTTCGGTGCTCGTCCGTCAGTTTACCAATGGGTTGTTACCGCCGGTGCTTGAAGACTTCGGCCTGGTGCAGGCACTCCGTGCCTATGTGACCGACTTGCAGGAACACGAGCCCTTTGAGGTGGTCATGCAGGCGGATGATGGGGATCGACCTCTTCCGGCCCAAACGAGCCGCACGCTCTTTCGCATTACCCAAGAGGCCCTTCACAACATACAGCGGCACGCCAAGGCCAACCATGTGCAGATTGCCCTGAGCTTTGAGCAGCAGGGCGTGTCCCTCATCATTAAAGATGACGGGCAGGGGTTTCAGCCGGAACAGCCTATTCCCGGCCATTACGGCCTGCTCTATATGCGCGAGCAGGCCGTCTCCTGTGGCGGGCGTTTCTCGGTGCAGAGCCAGCACGGTCGTGGCACCGAGGTACGGGTGGAACTCCCCATCACGAAAGATTCTGCCCTGGCCCCTGACGCACGGGCGGGGAGCTTTCCGCCGCCCCCGCCCGTATCCGAGTCGTAGTCGCACCCACGTTGTCGCGACCCTGGCTTCGCCGGAGCGCGCCTGCTCCGTATTGAGCTTCACATTCTTTGGCAGACCCGATAGCATAGCGACCCAGGCACGTTGCCGTCTCGACCATACGGGAGTTTGTCACATGAAGTTTCACCTTTTCATCTATGCCACCCTAGGCCGTCGTCACGAACTCGAAGCCGGCATGGCGGGCAAGCGGCCCGAACTCTACCAACGCATGCTCGGTGAAGTGGCGGAGTATGCCCAGTTTGCGGACGAGGTGGGCTACGCTGGCTTTGGGCATCCCGAACATCATCTGCAAATTGAGGGCTTTGAAGCCAGCAACGAGCCAGGCTTGTTGTCCATGTGGATTGGTCAACATAGTAAAAAGCTCCGCGTGAATATGGTCGGCTGGGTTGCGCCAACGCATAATCCTGTCCGCACCGCAGAGTATATTGCGACCCTCGACCACATGCTCAAAGGCCGTTTGGCAGTCGGCATGGTGCGGGGCTATCAGGCGCGCTGGGTGCATAATTTTCGCATCCGTCCCGACCTGAACGCGGTCGGCGCCTGGAATCGCAATTCGGAAGACGACAATATGAACCGCGAATATTTTCGTGAGTTCGTCGAAGTGGTGCTCACCGCTTTGAAAGAAGATACCTTCAGCTATCAGGGCAAATACTGGACGATTCCGCCTGAGGACTTTGTCAATCCGCACCAGCAAGGGGTGTATACGCAATATGGAACTGGTGTAGATGCGGACATGCGCATCCGCGAGATTGGTATTGCGCCCAAACCATATCAAGACCCGCACCCACCCATCTACGGCGGTTTCACCCATAGTATGCGCACGGCGCTCTTCTGGGCACGCTACGGCGGTAAGCCTATCGTCCTGGCCTCAGACCTCGATTTCTGTCAACGGCTGTGGTCCGGTTATCACGACGAGGCGCTGAAACACGGTCATGATATTCAGCCCGGAGACGAAGCCGCTTGGGGCGGTGCAATGATCTGCCATAAAAACACCTCGACGGCGCAGGAGTGGCTGACCGACCCTATGTGGATGTGGGACACCTGGTTTACCCCGTTTGGCCAGGGACATCCTGAGTTATTGGTTGGCGACCCGGATACGATTTCCCGCCGTATTGAAAAAGCGAGCAAGAAATTCCCCATCAAAGAGTGCTTTCTCCTCATCCAGCAGGGGATTCATGAGCGTGAACAGGTACTCAGTTCGCTTGACCTGTTCGCCAACAAAGTCATGCCTCGCTTTGCCGATTAGAGCGCGCATGCTTTCCCAGGGTATCCTCTTTCATACAGCGCGGTTACAGGGGACCGCGCTGCACGCCTGTCCCAGACGCTCATGACTACGACCGTTGGCATCGATATTGGCGGGACATTTACCGATGTGCTGGTCTATAACGGTAACGGCTCCGTCTTTCATAAGAAAATCCCGTCCTCGTCTGATCCGGCCGAGAGCCTTTACGCGGCTTTTTCTGTCCTCCGCACGCAGCATCTGAGCCCAGACACGCTCCTCTACAGCACGACGCTTGCCACAAATGCCTTACTCCAACACCGCCTGCCGCGTATCGGTCTACTCATCACCGCGGGCTTCCGCCATATTTTGGAGTTGAACCAGCCTCAACAAGAGCCAGACGACGGCTCCTCTCCGTCCCTGCCTTCTCGGCCAGTGGTTCCGCTTGAAGACATCCACGAGGTGACCGAACGGCTTGATGCCCAGGGAAATGTACACATATCCATTGTCGCAGAAGAGGTACCGGCAATAGCCGCCTGGTGCCATGCCCAAAACCTGAAGACTCTAGCCATCTCGCTCTTACACAGCGCTCGCAATCCTGAGCCGGAGCGGCGGCTAAGAGCCTTGCTGCTCGCGGAAGATTCCTCTCTACATGTGCTGCTCTCGTCCGATGTTCTGCCCGAAGCACGCGAATATGAGCGCACCGCGGCCACCTGTCTGAACGCGGCTCTCCAGTCGTTGCTGGGAGCACATCTCAGTCGAATAGGGCGCTCCATGCAGGAGGGCGGCCTGCACCAGCCGCCGCTGGTCATGCAGTCGTCCGGCGGACTGCACGGCGGAGAGCGTGTCAGTCAGCGGCCTTTGACAACCGTTTTCTCGGGGCCGAGTGCGGCAGCGGTCGCCATGGCCCGCGTTGGAGACTCCAGCGGATTCTCCAACCTGGTCACGTTTGACATGGGTGGGACCTCAACTGATATCGCCCTCGTCCGGGCCGGCCAGCCAGTGCTCACCACACACGGCCAAGTCGGCGGATATCCGCTCCGCACGCCCATGGTCGATATCACCTCCATTGGGGCGGGCGGTGGCTCCATTGCCCAGGTTGACCCGGATACACGCTGGCGCGTTGGTCCGCTCAGCGCTGGCGCCGATCCCGGTCCGTGCTGTTATGGCAGAGGCGGAACACAGGTGACTGTCACCGATGCCAACCTCCTCCTGCATCGTCTCCCCCCGTCGCTGCTTGACGGAGCGCTTCCTCTTTCACAGGAAGCGGCTGAAGAAGCGCTCTTTGCATTTGGACAGTCGCGTTGCAAAAGCGCTACAGAAACCGCCCAAGACATCGTCCAATTGGTGAATCACACCATGTGTGGAGCCATCCGTCGCGTGTGTACGCAGCGCGGCCTCGATCCTCGGGAGGCGACTTTGATGGCCGGAGGCGGAGCCGGTCCGTTGCACGCCGCCGACCTGTCAACTCTGCTCGGCATATTAACGGTCGTGGTTCCAGCCCAGCCGGGATTTGCCGCCCCCTTCGGCTTATTCTATGCCGATGTCCGGGAGGATTATGCCGCGCCCGCCCCACCCGACGCCACGCTTGATCCCCAGCGGCTGACCCACCTCTTTACGCAGCTCGAACACCAGGCTGAGGCCACCTTGAGTCAGCAATCCATACCGGCCGCACCCAGAAAGTTCAGGCGGTCAGCGGATTTTCACTATGTCGATATGTCAACCCATCTCACTCTCGACATTCCACAGGGCAGGCTCACTAGCGATATCCTCCACCAGGCAGTCACCCAGTTTCATCACCAGCACGAGCAGCTCTGCGGCTTTTCTTTTCAGGGACGAAAAGATGTCCACCTGTCCACCCTACGGACAACCGCTATTGCCACGCGGCCAAAGCCGGCGCTGCCCACGATCGCCGAACAGACCGGCCCCGTGCAGCCGATAGACACACGCTCAGTCTTCTTTTTTGAAACGCGCGGCTTTCTGACCTGTCCGGTCTATACACGAACGCACCTCGGGGCCGGGGCTGCCCTCACTGGCCCGGCGGTGGTTGAACAGTACGATGCTACCACGCTCATCCCGCCGGACTGCCGAGCCAGAGTCGATCAGTTTGGCACGCTGATTCTGAAGCGCACTATTTCCCAATAGGTTGGATTGTTTATCTCATGCCCATCCACGCGCAACTCAACACCCTGGTCAGCCGTCGCGCACAATGCGTCTGGCATATCGGTCTCAATCTCTTTCTGCTCCTGGCAGCCTGTGCCATGTGGCAGTGGGTCACCTGGCGGGCGGTGTATCTGGTCGCCATGGTTCCGATTGCCATCATGCCCTTCTCGTATGCCCGACACCGTTTGCACACCTACTGCCTCAGCCTGCTGGGGCCTTCTTCCCTGTCGCTCGCGCTCTTCAGCCTGGTCGGAATGATATTCGATGCCATTATGGCGTTGCAAATCCTGACCGCCCGGTCCGGCGATCCGCTGCCGATTCTGCACGCGCCTGGCATCTCCTGGATCGGCGCTCTGTGGTATAGCGCCTATGGCATCCTCGTGTTTGGCTATGTCGGTCTCGACACTCTCCGAGGATTGATCCAACTGGCGAAGCGCGGGAGCGCGTGGTGCATACGGCACCAGCCCCGACACGATAGCCTGCCCTCTCCCGAGCGACGTCAATTCATGCAACAGCTCGGCCTGCTGGGCGCGGGGGCGCCGTTTTTCTTTTCGCTGTCGAGCGTCAAACTTACCTATGATTTCCAGGTTGAGGAACGAGACCTCAGCCTGCCCGCCTGGCCTACAGCGCTCGACGGGCTGCGGGTCGCCCATCTGTCGGACATCCATGTTGGTGGAGAAATGGACCGCCCCAAGCTGCTCCACGTTGCCGCGCTGACAAATGAAGCCAAACCCGACATCGTGCTGCATACCGGAGACTTTCTGACGCATCGGACCGGCGATTTTGACCTGCCGCTGTACGAAGCGCTGGCCCGGATCAACGCGCCGTATGGCCAGTGGGCCTGCTTGGGCAACCATGATTTCGACGCTCCTGACCGCCTCGTCCGGTATTTGCGTCAGTCCGGCGTCACCACCTTACGCAATCGTCTGACGACGCTCTCGATTGATGGACAGCCCCTGGAGCTCGCCGGCCTGGACTTTCTCTTCCAGCGTTTTGATCGCGCGGGGCTCTACCACCGCCTCATCGGTTCCTGGGGTCCACGGCAGCCGGTTCCGCGCATTCTGCTCAACCACGACCCGCGCGCCTTTGTTGCCCTGCCGACGCGCTGTGCCGACCTGGTATTGTCCGGCCATACCCATGGCGGGCACGCCGGCATTCAACTGGGCAAAGACCGGGCGGTGAGTGTTGTCGGCCTGCTCGGTATTCCTGACCAGGGGCTGTATCGTCGTGCGGATATGCAGATGTTTGTCACGCGCTGTGTCGGATTCTACGGCTACCCTATGCGGCTGGGGATTCCGCCGGAGATCTCGATTTTGACGCTCCGTTCGGCGCAGAAGACGTAACGGATAGCTATTTTTCTGTAGACAGGTCCGGCCAGGCACCCTACATTAGCCTGGAGGAGGGACAGTATGACCTGGCGGTTAGCGGTAGATATTGGGGGGACGTTTACGGATGTTGTTGCGCTCGAAGAGACCAGCGGGGCCCTGCATCTGGCAAAGGTGCGCAGCACGCCGGACGACCCGGCCCAGGGCTTTGTGAACGGTCTTGAGCACATCACCCAGCACGGGGAGATCGCGGCTCACGAGGTGAACGCGGTCTTTCATGGTACGACCGTTGCCACCAACGCCATCCTGGAGCGTAAGTATTCAGAGCTTGGTCTGATCATCACCGCCGGCTACCGGGAAGCCCTGGAGTGTGCGCGCCAGACCGTCCCCGGAGAATTTGGAGATATCACCTGGTGGATTAAACCGCCGCGGGTGGTGCCGCTCGAACGCATCCGTGAAATCAACGTCCGGATGGATGTCCGGGGCATGGTCATACAGGAACTGGACCGGGACGAGGTAGTGGCCATTGCCCAGGACTTCAAAGCGCGCGGCATTCAGGCCGTAGCCGTTTCATTATTGCACTCCTACCGCAACCCGGCGCACGAGGAGGAAGTCCGGCGTATTATCCACGAGGTGTATCCGGACTGTTTAATTTCCATCTCGTCGGACATCTTACGCGAATATCGCGAGTACGAACGGACCAATACGACCTGCCTGAACACCGCCCTGATGCCCCTCCTGTCTGCGTATCACACCCGGATTGAACAGCACTTACGCGAACAGGACATCAGCGCGCCGTTTTACATCATGCGCTCAAGCGGCGGACTGGCCCAGGCCCAGGAGGTCGCCCGCTTGCCGATTGCCGCGGCCCTCTCCGGCCCGGCGGCGGGCGTGATTGCCGCTACCCATTTTGGCACGCTGAGCGGCAGCCAGGACATTATTACTTTTGATATGGGTGGCACCTCGGCTGATATTTGTCTGGTCGAAGGCGGCCAGCCGCGCATGTTGACCGAGGGCAAGGTCGATATCTATGACCTCAAAACGCCCATGATCGAGTTGCATACGGTTGGGGCCGGCGGCGGGTCGATTGCCTGGCTGGCGGGCGGGCGGAGCCTGAAAGTGGGCCCGGACAGCGCGGGCGCGAATCCGGGACCGGCCTGCTACGATCGAGGCGGCACTCAGCCGACGGTAACGGACGCCAATTTGGTGCTGGGACGTATCACGCCGACCATTGCCGGGGGAAGCGTTTCCCTGAATCTCGATCAGGCGACCCAGGTTGTTGCCGCACTTGCCGCGGGCCTCAAACTCGATACCATCGCCGCGGCAGAGGGCATTTTGCGCATTGCCGTTGAAAATATTGCCGCCGGCATTCGGACCGTTTCGGTGAAGCGCGGGCGCGACCCGCGCAGCTATGCCCTGGTTGCGTTTGGCGGGGCAGGACCGCTCCACGCCTGTTATCTTGCCGACTGGCTCGGCATGCAGCACGTCATTATCCCGCCCAACCCAGGCGTGACTTCGGCCTACGGCTTATTATTGACTGATGTGCGCGTGGACCTGGTGCATACGGATGTCCAGCGTGAGGACCGCCTGGACGTGGGTCGTATTACGGCCGAAATTCAGGACCTCGAACGCCGTGTGACCGCCCGTCTGGAGGATGAAGGTTTGCTTACTCAAGAGACCCGACTCGACCATTTTGTGGACATGCGGTACGCCGGCCAGGCCTACGAGATTCGGGTTCCCCTCGCGATTGATCCGGCCACACCGGACATCCACACCCATATTCAGCGCGCCATCGTCGCTTTTCACGCCAGCCATAAGGATCGCTACGGCTATTCCTATGCGGGCAAGGAACTGGTCGAGTTGGTCAACGTGGGCGTCACCGGGTTGGGGCTGCTCACCCGCCCTCATGTGCCGCAAGCCCAACCGGCAGGCAAAAGTCCGGAGCACGCCCGGATGGGTCAGACCGCAGTCTATTTCTCCAAAAGCACGCTGGATACTCCGGTGTACGATCGGTCGGCCTTGCAAACGGGTAACGAACTGAGCGGCCCGGCCATCATCCAGCAGTACGACGCCACCACGGTTGTGGAGCCGGGCTGGAGCGGCCGAGTGGACCAGTGGGGGACGCTCCGGCTTGAGCGCACGCACTAAAGAAATACCTTCTGGATACGGAGTGTCAGCATGGCCGACCAGCAGCAGTTTCCACACACCTATTATGACAAAGCCGATGAGGACGTGGCCTTTCAGGACTACGCCCCCTTTCGATACGGCCGGGTTGTCCGGGACCCCGACGCGATCAGCCGCATCGACGCGCTCAGAAAAAACCTGGACCCCATCCTGGTCGATATTGTGGACGGCGGGATTGAGGCGGCCATTATGGAAGCCGAGGCTGCGGTCGAGCGGACCGCCCGCTCGACCATTATCCGCGAACAGCACGACTACCGGGCCTCGCTCAACACGCTCGACTGTCTGTCGGTCTCGCGCGTGTCCTGGGCCGCCACCGCCGACCCGATTCGGATGAAGTTTCCGGCTGAGCGTATCTATGAAGGCGATGTGTTTATCTATAACGACGTCTACGAGTCAGCCGGAACGATCGGTCATCTGCCGGACTATTGTGTGGTCACTCCCATTTTTTGGGACGGACGGCTGATTGGATTTGCGCAGATTTTCGGTCACGTCAACGATGTGGGCGGCCGTATGGCGGGCTCCTGGCCGAGCACCTCGACCAGTATTTTTGAGGAGGGTACCATCTGTCCGCCGGTCAAGCTGTACGAAAAGGGTCAGCTCAACGAAGGACTATACGATGTTCTGCTGCGGAACAGTCGTTTTCCCGAGGACCTGCGAGGCGATATTGACGCCTTTGTGGGCGCGAATGAGGTCATCCGCCGCCGAGTGACGGAATTATGCGATCGTTTTGGCGGCAACGAGGTGGAAGCCGCGTTCTATGAAATTCTCGACCGCTGCGCCGAGGTAGTGCGCGAAAAAGGGCTGCCCCTGTTCCCCGAGGGAGAATTCATCGGAGAGGATTTTATTGAGAACGACGGCCTGACCCTGGACAAGCCGGTCAAGCTCCAGATCACCATGCGCAAGTATCCGGACAAGATGGTGCTGGATTTCGCCGGCACCAGTCCCCAGGCCAAGGGGCCGATCAACTGGCCGGTCGATGGCCGTCATTACTCCAAATGGCTCGGCGCGTTCTTCAAGGCGCAGATTCCCGGCATCATCATTAACGAAGGCGTGACCCAGGTCTTTCGCTGTCGTATTCCGCAGGGGACCATTCTGAGCCCGAAGTTTCCGGCTCCGGTGGTGAGTCGCATGACCTGTATGCTGCGCATGATCAGCGCCTATACCGTCGCCCTGGCCAAAGCCTTTGACGGCGAGGTGGTGGCCGACATGCAGAACATTCAGATCTACGGCCTGTACGGCCAGGACTTGGAGGGCCGATTGTTTCTGATGCGCGAAATTTTCGGGGCGGGTTCGGGCGCGCGGCCGTATGCGGACGGCACCGATGCCGTGGATTTGGTGCCCTATTCCAAAAACCTGCCGGCGGAATTCATTGAACAGCGCTTCCCGGTTGAAGTCCTGCGCGTGGGGCTGGCGACCGACTCGGGCGGAGCCGGGAAATATCGCGGCGGGCTGGGTTATGAGAAAGAGATACGAACCTTGGTTGACGGGTATTATCTGACGGTCACGGAGCGGACCGCCTTTGCCTGCACGGGTATCAAAGGCGGCAAATGGGGTACGCCGAGTTCGTCCATCAAGAACCCCGGCACCCCAGAGGAAGAGGCGGTCTACTTCAGCCGGGATGCCATTCCGGTCAAAGCGGGCGATATTATTCGCCTCACCACCCCAGGCGGCGGGGGCTGGGGCGACCCTCTGGAACGCGATATCGACGCCGTTCGTATGGATGTGGTCCGCAAGCTCGTCTCGCCCGAGCGGGCCGAGCAAGATTACGGAGTCGTCCTGGACCCGGTCTCGCACGAAGTCGATCAATCGGCCACGGCCCAGCTCCGCAAACGGCTGGCCGAAGAGCGCGGCCCGGTCAAACTGATCGATCGCGGACCGTATGCCGAGACGTTAATCAAAAAGGGATTGCTGGACGTATCCGACCCGGAGCTAGAGTGTCTCGACTGCGCCGACGATGCGGTGCTGGATCACTATTGGAAGGATTTGTACAAGTACACCCCGCGGACGCTGGGGGGGGCGTAGGTCGTCCTTCACGATTACGGGAATTCGCTGTGGAAACCATTTCTCTCACGTTATCTGACGAACTGCTCAAAACGAGTGGTCAGTGTGCGAAGCTTCTCCAGTTATCCAGAGCCGAATACATCCGTCGCGCTATCGCGAGGATGAACAGTAATACCCGAGGACAGCTTCGAGCAAAACGACTTGCCGACGCCTCCAAAAAGGTGCGCCCGGAGAGCATGCGCGTCAACGCGGAGTTCGGGGATATCGAGCGTGACCCTTACTGTCGTATGGATGGCTAAGCACCCACCCCTGCTCTCTCCACAAGCCCTGGCTCAATTTTTTTCAATTCGTTCTTTAGCCGCTGCTCCGTGTGCCAGACATCATAGTTCTGCTGCATCCGAAGCCAGAGCCCAGGGCCGTTACCGGCAAGTTTACCAAGCCGGAGTGCCATCTCAGTCGAGACCGGATGGGTACAAGCGAGTACCCGGTGGAGTTGCTGACGCGACACTCTGAGGCGACGGGCGGCTTCGCTGATGGAAAAGCCCAAAGCTGGTAAAACGTCCTCACGCACCACTTCACCAGGATGGATGGGAGGACGTTTCAGCGGACGCTTGATGGTATACTCTGCCATACTGTTACCTCAGTGGTATTGTTCGAGATTAACCCTTATCGCTTCCTCTTCTTCCCATTCGAAGGTTATGCACCACGGACCATTTACATGGATACTATAGCGTTTGGGGAGCCCATGGAGTTCATGAAGGTTAAATCCCGGAATGTTTAAGTCTCTCAGTGTTTCAGCCTGATCCAGAGCCTCTAGGCGCCGTAAGCAGCGAGCGTGTAAATTCGATGACACTCTCCGACTCCGCCCTCGTTCAAATAGTTCGGCAAGTCCTTTGTGCCGGAAGCTTTTGACCACGCCGAATTGTAACATAAAATGTTACAATTTCAAAACCAGAGATGGGGACGTTTGTCATCAGCTCTATGCAGAACAATGCGAGGCCTATCGCCGATTCCGATACGCCCCTTTGAACTTCCTGCCGTTGACCTTGCCTTTGTGTCTGACCGTACCACCGGGGAACACTTCTATCGTCCCCTTATGGCGGTTGCCGAGGCTGTCTTTGTACTTGTACGTGTGACGGCTGTAATCACCTACACTGTAGCTCTTGCTCTGCGATTTGTACGTGTAGTTCGGCAACGATGGGCTTGTAGACGACGGACTGCGGTCGGCACTGGAATACGGACTCGTATACAAAGGGCTGCTGCGAGGGCTGAAGGACGGCCGGCTGTACGGATCAGCGAACACTGACTCGGGAACGATTGGAACGAGCGCGAACGCAGCGACAAGAAGTATCCGCGTCACGGTTTTGATACTGTCTGGTCTACTGTTCATAGCCTTCCCACCCCCTGAATACTGTAACCGTATCAAGACTGATCTTCGGCATCGTTCCAGAGATATGCCACCGGCCGTGTCTCTCCTTGTAATGCTTCCTGCCATCCCTGGCGAAAGCTCTCCTCGGCGGTCTTCAATTTGGGTTCGTTATCCATCTTCGATTTCTAAGAGAAGCAGCAGTAACCGTAGGTCGGATTAGCGTAGCGTAATCCGACATCTCCCGAACACTCACCTGATTCACGCTTTTCTACGCGGCAAAATCAAGCATTTCGAGAGTAATACCTCGTTCCCATTCCGCATGAGCCTGACTCAGTAGTGATTCATTCACCTCTGCGGAAACGTACTCTTCACCACAATTGTTACAGATTTGGACCGGGACTTTCTTGAACACAACCGTTACCCGGTCACGTTCCAAGACAGTGGTACTATACCCATCTGTGGTCGTCCCGTTCCGGCATATTGCGCATTTCATACTACAAATTTAGATGACAAATAATGGGGCCTGGATTCCCGCTCTCACAGGAATCCAGGCGGAAGCGGTGGGGAGGAACGCGGACGAAACAAATGGCCTAAGCCGCTCTTGCTTCAACGTCCCACTGCCGGAGTTCGGGAATGACCTTTTGCGCGATTAAACGCTGCGAGCGCTCGGCATCTTCAAACGGCATCCCGGCTCCGCGAAACCCGAAGATCAGATCAAATCGTCCGACCACCGCTCGCCAGTGGGACAGCTTGTCCAGAATCTGCTGCGGAGTGCCCCAGGCCTGCGCGTTGACATACATCTCGGCCATGCCCTCAAGGCCCAATTCACGCAGCGTGTCTACAGCATCGCCGTAGGCTTCGTAGCCCTTGGCATTCTTGAAGTGATCACCCATGAGTTCGTAATGGTGCATGGCCGACAGCAGATAGCCGGCGATATACTTGTGGGCCAACTCCTCGGCCCGGCCGGCGTCTTCGTGGCAGACCGACATGCCGGCCATCATGGGCGGAGGAGCATCAACGCCGTGGAGTTCGCGAAACAAGGTTCGATAGGGCTCAAAATCCGCATTGTGCTCTTCAATCGACTTTTGGGTGAAAACCATCATCTGGGCGCGATGCTTGGCCGCTTCCAGGGCCGAGTCGGGCGACATCGCCACCTGGGTCGTGCGGCCCTTGAATGTCCGCGTAGGCTTGGGACGAATCGGCGCCCGTGGTTGCTGATAGTATTTCCCATTGCCCTCAATAATGCCGGTCTCCAAGGCGTTGAGAATCATGGGCACAGCTTCGTCAAAGCGCTCCCGCGAGGTGTCCATATCAATACCGAACTGGTCATACTCCCGGCGTGACAAGCCGCGACCCATACCAAAGATCACCCGGCCGTTCGACAGCTCGTCCAACAGCGCAACCTTCTCGGCCGAACGCAGCGGCGTGTTCCACGGCACGATCACCGCGCCGGTGGCCAGCTTGAGCGTTGTGGTGAGGGCTGCGAGATGGCCCAGATAGACAGCGTTATCGGGACAAAAGGAGTAGTCTTCAAAATGATGCTCCACAGACCAGTGCGAGTCATAACCGAGTTCCTCTAGCTGCGAGGCCAGCGCCAATTCTTCCCGGTAGACCTGACTGTCCGTCACACTGTCGTCATAGCCATAGCGTTGAAAGAGCGCGATTGTCCCGACTTGCATGACACATCCTCCTGTTGTGTATCTTTCTATGCTCGCAGTTCCTGCGGGCCCATCTGGCCGTGTATGCTCAATTCTATTTCTTCGGGCACTGTTCAGGCTGCGGGTTTCAGCTTGCCGCCGTGCGCTTCCATATACGCGACCAGACGCTGACATTCCTCGTCAGAGACTTTGTCTTCCAGCAGACTGATGCGGTCCCCCTCAAAGACGGCCCGCTCCTCGCCCTCCATGCGACAGTCAGGTCCGCCGTCCGGGGTGAAGATCGCCACCCAGCGCATCCAGACGTCACCGTTCTTTTCCATTGGTCCTTCAAGGAACTCAAGGCGGCGCGAGGCAAAGCGACGGTCGAAGCCATTTACCGCAGCCTGAAAATCGCTCAGGATCGTGGCCCGGCTTTCATGCCGTCCGCCCAGAGGTGGTCCGGCAATGAAGTCGTATACCGCACCCTCAGTGAAATATGGCTCAAGCAGCGACCAGTCATCGCTGTCATACGCATCTTCAAAGGCTTGTGCATATTCCAGGAACCGTTCGACAATACCCATACGCTGATCTCCTTTTTCTCTCAGGTCAGTTTGGCTTACGAGTCTGGGCTGGGGATATTTTTGTCTCCGTATCACACCGCTCAACGAGAATACACGAGGAACTCCTACCCTTTCGTTGCCACTACGGTCCAGGTACTGCTCACCGTGGCGACGACTTCATCCTGCGCATTACATAAGGTCGCTTCAACAAACGCCACCCGCTGGCCTTTCCGCAGGACTTTGCCCGTCCCTTTGACCAGGCCCTTTTTGACCGGCTTGAGAAAACTGATTTTCAGCTCTGCGGTCGTGGCAAATTCGCCTTCGTCCATGACCGACCCGATTGCGCTGCTCAGCAACTCGTCGGCAAAAACGCTCAGATAGCCACCAGCCACATAGCCGAACGGATTCAACACGCGCGGGAGGCTGGCATCCCATTCCCATTCGGATGTACCAGGACCGAACCGTACCGGCCGTAAACCAATCTCCCGGTGCGCCTGAGTGACATAGTCTTCGGGCCGGTTTTCGCGCAGGGCGGCATTCAGTTTTTCAACAGGAGAAAGCATGGTTCCTCGTACCACCTTTTGATCGTCTTCTCAAAAGGGTAGCCGCATGCAGCGATTTAAAGAGTAAACGTATCCTCCAATCGATATGAGATGCTGGACACATTTACTCTTTACCGGCAGTATGGGCGCGCATGCGCAAAGAGATACTCACCGCCCGCTTGGCCGAGGTGAAAGAGAGTGGCTTGTACCGTCGCTTACGTGCAGTCGAGAGCGCTCAGGACGCGGCCATTATCCTTGAAGGCCAAGAGGTGTTGCTGTTTTCTTCCAACAACTACCTGGGTTTGGCCAATCACCCGGCCCTCAAACGGGCGGCCCAAGAGGCGATTGAGCGGTACGGCTGTGGCAGTGGCGCTTCGCGTCTGATTTCCGGTTCTATGGCCGTCCATCACGAGTTGGAACACCGTCTCGCCGCACTCAAAAAAACGGAAGCTGCTCTTGTTTTTCCGACGGGCTATCACGCCAATATCGGGGTGCTGTCGGCCCTGATGGGACCGGACGATACGATCTTGAGCGACAGCCTGAACCACGCCAGCATCATTGACGGCTGCCGCCTGTCACGGGCTGATACTCGGGTCTATCGTCACGCTGACACCGAGCATCTGGGTGAACTGCTGAAAGCCTGCCCAGCGACCGGCCAGCGCCTGATTGTGACGGACAGCGTGTTCAGCATGGACGGCGACCTGGCTCCACTGACGGAGATTATTGCCCTGGCCCGGCAGTATGACGCCTGGGTGATGGTTGATGAGGCCCACGCGACCGGCGTGTTCGGATCGCACGGCGGCGGCCTGGTTGAAGAACTCGGCCTGACCGAAGAGGTCGATATCCAGATGGGAACCCTGGGGAAGGCACTGGGCTGCGTGGGGGCCTTTGTGGCTGGCAGTCACGAGCTGATTGATTGGCTGGTGAATCGGGCGCGGAGTTTCATCTATACCACGGCGATTCCGCCCGCGGTTGCGGCGTCGGTACTCGCCGCCCTCGATATTGTGGAGCAAGAGCCCGAGCGACGACAGCGGTTATGGGCCAACACCCGGGTGTTGGCGGACGGACTCCGCTCGCTCGGCTATACGCTGGGCACGACCCACTCGCAGATTCTGCCGGTCATCATCGGCGAGGCATGCGAGACAATGAGCGTGGCCGCTGCTATCCTCCAGCGTGGCGTCTTTGCCCACGGCATCCGTCCGCCAACCGTTCCGGAAGGCACCTCGCGCATTCGCGTGACTCCCATGGCAACCCACACCCAGGACCACCTGTCGCGCACGCTGGACGCTTTTGCCGCGGCTGGCAAGGAGATCGGGATTCGATGAGCGCCCCGTCATATGCAGACCTCAAAGCCTGGGATCATGCCTATGTGTGGCATCCGTTTACCCAGATGCAGGACTGGTTGCAGGAAGACCCGATTATTATTGCCAGGGGCGAGGGCAATTATGTGATTGATGTCAACGGTAAGCGCTATCTGGACGGGGTCTCCTCGTTATGGTGCAACGTGCATGGCCATACCCATCCCCGCCTCAACAGGGCCATTACCGAGCAGGTCAACCAAATCTCGCATTCGACCATGCTCGGGCTGGCCAATATCCCGTCTATCCTGCTGGCGAAGAAACTGGTTGAGTTGGCACCGTCCGGGCTGACCCGCGTGTTCTATTCGGATGCGGGTGCCACCGCCACGGAAATCGCACTCAAACTGGCGTTTCAGTACTGGCAGTTACGCGGGGAAGCCCGGCGCACGAAATTTGCCTCATTAGTCGAAGCCTACCACGGCGATACTCTGGGCGCGGTCAGCGTGGGCTACTCCGAACTCTTTCATCATTTCTATCGACCCCTTTTGGCGGATACCGTCCGACTGACCCCGCCGCATGTGTTTCGCTTTGTCCGCGGCATGCCGGCCGAGCGGGCGCTGGCCGCGGCCCAGGAAGAAGCCGAACATACCCTCGCCCGGCAGCACGCCGAGCTGGCAGCCGTGATTATAGAACCCCTCATGCAGGGCGCGGCCGGGATGTGGGCACATCCGGTCGAATACGTGCGCACCCTGCGCCAGCTCACGCGTCAGTACGGCATCCTCCTGATCTGTGACGAAGTGGCCACCGGGTTTGGTCGCACCGGGAAAATGTTCGCCTGCGAACATGCCGCTATCAACCCGGACTTGTTCTGTCTGGCCAAGGGCATTACCGGCGGCTATCTGCCACTCGCGGCCACCCTGGCCACCGAGGAAATTTTTTCCGCCTTTCTCGCACCCTACGAAGAGTTCAAGACTTTCTTTCATGGCCATACGTATACCGGTAATCCCGTGGCCTGCGCCGCGGCCCTGGCCAGCCTGGAGGTTTTTGCCGAAGAGCAGGTCCTTGAGCATCTGCAGCCCAAGATTGCCCTGTTGACCCAACGCCTCCGGACCGATATCGCCCCCCTCTCCCATGTGGCCGACATTCGACAGTGGGGCATGATGGTCGGGATCGAATTGATACGCGACCCGGCCAACAAGATCGCTTATGATCCCGCCGAGAAGATCGGCATTCGGGTCATCCAGGAAGCGCGCAAACATGGCGTGATGATTCGACCGTTGGGTAGCATCATCATTCTCATGCCGCCGCTCAGCATTACCGAGGACGAATTGTCACACTTGCTCGATGTCGTCCACACCGCCATTCAGACCGTCACATGACCAGCCTATTTATCACCGGTACGGATACCGGCATCGGCAAGACCCTGGTCGGCTGTGGCATTGCCGCGGCCCTGACCGCCCAAGGCAAGCGGGTGGGCGTGCTCAAACCGGCAGAAACGGGCTGCGACAGACGAGACGGGGCCTTATACCCGGACGACGCTATGCGCCTAGTCGGCTATGCCCAGAGCAAGTTACCGATTGAGACTGTGTGCCCCTACCGTTTTTCCCCGCCGGTCGCTCCAAGCGTAGCAGCAGAGCAGGTCGGCGTAACCATTCAGCCGGAGCGGATTATCGAACTGTTTCATACGATTGCCGACCAACACGATGTGACGCTGGTAGAGGGCGCCGGCGGCTTGCTGGTGCCGCTCGTGGGCGGCTATTCATTTGCCGACCTAGCTCGTGATCTCGGCATTCCGATTCTCGTCGTGGTCGGCTCAAAGCTCGGCGCGTTGAATCATACCCTGCTGACGCTGCACTGCATTGCGGCCCGCGCGTTACCCCTGGCCGGCTATACCCTCAACCATCCGACCCCGGCTACGGATGACGCCATCACAACCAACGCCGTGACCTTGGCCGGCCTGACCGATGTGCCGTGCCGGGGCATTATTCCCCATCTTTCGTTGAGCGAGGATATCGACCGGGATCGTGTGATGCTGAGCGAGCTGTTCGCCACAGCAGTTGATCTTCCTGGACTGCTCGGATAGAGCAGAGTCCTGCTCAGCACGTTTTGACGGAAAGGGAAAGCATGAACAATTTCTCGCACTTCGCGACCCAATCACTAGCTGGCGAGTTACTATCGCGTGAAGACGCCTTCGCTGTTTTACGCACAACCGACGAGGAGTTATCCGACCTGCTGCATGCGGCCTTCACCGTGCGGGAAAAGTTCTTTGGACGAAAAGTCAAGATTTGTGTCTTACAAAACGCGCGCAGCGGCTTATGCCCGGAAGATTGCAATTACTGTTCACAATCCTCCATCTCCAAAGCTCCGATTGACAAATACCGTCTTCTCTCATCGAACGAACTGCTTGCCGGTGCACGCAAGGCGGCCCAGGCCGGTGCGCGGCGTTATTGCATGGTCGCCAGCGGACGTGGCCCCAGCGAGCGCGATGTTGCTCATCTGACCGCGGCGACACGTCAGATCAAAGCCGAGTTTCCCGGCCTGGAGATTTGTGTCTCTCTGGGGCTCATGAGTGAACCCCAGGCCCGCGCACTCAAAGACTCGGGTGTCGGCTGGGTCAACCACAACCTCAACACCAGCCGTGAGTTCTACGCGGAGATCTGCTCAACGCATACCTATGAGGATCGGGTTGAGACCGTCAAAAACGTCAAGCGAGCCGGGTTATCCACGTGTAGCGGCGGTATTATCGGCATGGGTGAAAAAGACGAGGACATCGTTGAGTTAGCCTACGCCGTCCGGGCGCTGGGCATTGACTCCGTGCCGGTCAATTTCCTGTATCCCATTGACGGTACGCCCCTCGGTTCGCGTAAGGATTTCAATCCCGTTCGCGGTCTCAAGGCACTCTGTCTGATGCGCTTCCTGAATCCGCGCAGCGAAATCCGTATGGCTGCGGGACGCGAACTCTACCTCGGCCAATGGTCGGGTCTGGCCTTCTATCCGGCGAACTCGATTTTTGTCGAGGGCTATCTCACCACTCCGGGCCAGCAGGCCCAGGACGCCCATCAACTCGTTGAAGCCGCCGGGTTTGAGGTGGAGCAGCAAGACACGCCGGGTGCAGACGCGCATAGCGGCGTGTAGGCCCTCCCTCTGCATCTCCTCCTCTCTTCCATCTCACGTCCAGGAACTTGAGCAGTCTCGGCATAGCTGGTAGGCGTGCCAGGGAGGGGGATATCCTATGCGTACGTCTGTGTATTGGCTCGTCACTGCCTGTCTGGTGCTCTTGAGCGTTCCGACGCAAGCCGAAGAAAAGAAGCCGGCTATTCGCTTTGGCCTGCAAGTCGCGCAACAGCAAACCACGGTCGAAGAACTCAAGGACGTGTGGCAGGAAGCCGAGGCCCTGGGTTTCGATACCTTGTGGGTGAACGATCACCTGCTGCCCAGCGTGGGTCCGTCAGACGGGGCCATGCTTGAGTCCTGGACCTTGCTCGGGGCAATGGCGGCCTCCACCTCAAAAATCCAGATTGGCTGTATGGTGACCAGCAATACCTTTCGCCATCCGTCCATCCTGGCAAAAATGGCAGCCACGGTGGATCATCTGAGCAACGGCCGGCTTATTTTCGGGATTGGTTCGGGCTGGTTCAAACGTGAGCACGAAGCCTATGGGATCGAGTTCTCCACAATGAAAGGCCGCGCCCAGCGTCTGGACGAAGCGCTGCACGTGATTACCGCGCTCTGGCAAGCCAACCCGACCGCATCGCATACGGGCACATATTATTCGCTGGTTGACGCGCCGTTTGTCCCCAAGCCGGTGCAAAAACCGATGCCACCGATTATGATTGGCGGGGTCGGTGAAAAGTTGACCCTACCGATTGTCGCCCGCTATGCCCAAATGTGGAACGTGCCAATCCTTTCGCCGAGCCAGTTTGCCAAAAAGAACCAAGTATTGGAGCAATACTGCGCGGACATCAACCGAGACTGTAGCGAGATTGAACGCTCCTATCTGACCCCGATGTACCTCAATCCGAGTCCCGAAGCGCTGCAACGTGTGCTGCAACGGGCGATGACCATGCGCGGTCTGACTGAGTCGGAAGCACGCCGGACGATTCTCGCCGGTACGCCGGCTGAAATCCGCACGCAACTCCAGGCGTATATCGATATTGGTGTCACCCACTTCATTATTAATCTGCGGCGTCCGGGCCTGTACGATCGAGAGGCCGTGCGTGTCTTTGCCACAGAGGTCATGCCGGCCCTGCGCTAGTATCATTCCGCTGGCTTTGACACTGCCTGCAATTTTCTCCGTACTCACATGGCCATATCCCCCCAACGCCGCGCCCTGCTGCTGATGATTCTGACGGCCCTGGTGTGGGCCGGTCTGTTTCCAACCGGGAAAGTCGCCCTGCGCAGCATCCCGCCCTTTCCGTTTGCGGCCATTCGTCTGACTATTGGCGCGGCGCTGCTCTTTCTCTATCTCCAGCGCAAGAACGACGCGCAGGAAATGCCGGTCAACTGGACACCCCGCCTGGTCGGCAGTTTTCTCTTTCTCGGTTTTACCGGCTATCTGCTGTCTGTGGGCGGCAGCTATCAGGGGCTGCGTTTAACCACGGCCACGAATGCGGCCCTGCTCAACGCGGCGTCGCCGATTGCCATTGCGCTCCTGGCTGCCATATTCCTGAGAGAGAAGATGTCGGCCAAGATGCTGCTGGGCATTGTCATCTCCATTGTTGGCGTTGGAGTGATTGTTGCGCAGGGCTCGTGGCAGGTCATTACCGCCGGCGCGTACAACCCGGGCGATCTGATTATTGTGGCCACGCTGTTTGCCTGGGGCATCTATACGACCTACGGCCGCCACCTCATGCAGGTGGTTTCTCCACTGGCGGCAACGACCTATGCCTATATTGCCGGCGCAACGTATTTACTCATTGCCTGCTGGCTGACCGAGTGGGAGGGTTGGCAGGTTGCCGAAACGCGCTGGGATTCCTGGCTGGCCGTGGCGTATCAAAGCACGCTCGGCACGTTCGCCCACTTCTGGTATTATCAGGCGGTTGAAATCCTGGGGCCGAGCCGGGCGGGCGTGTTTATCAATCTTGTGCCGGTCATGGCCATTGGGATTGCCTATGTCTTTCTTGATGAGGCATTAACGTTGCCCCATCTGGTGGGCGGGCTCATCGTGCTGGTGGGCGTCGGGGTGGCGGCCCGGCGCTAAGACTCGTCGGCTTCAGCCGCCCCATTCTTAGCTGTACGCGACAATCCACTCGCCGGTCCGACTGAGCGTCAGGCCGTCCGGACCGAGATCGTCAGGCAGGTGGCGGGCGGATTGAACTGCCGTCTCAAAGGCGTCGTTACCCTCCAGCCCTAAGGCTTTCAAGACCGGGTTATGGACCTTTTGACGGTGGATTTCACCACTGTACAGCTTGGTCCGCAAGACCGCGCGCAGATAACTGCGGGCGTTGGGAATAAAACGCAAGGCCGGCATCTCAAACCCGCGAAAGACGGTGTTCAGAGTCTCGAACGTAAGCGACGGGAAGTATTTGATATGGCTCTGGACAATTTTCAGAAAAAGACCATGGTGGGTGATCTCGTCCTGGCCAACCACACGCACGACTTCCGAAGCCCCAATCTCAGAGCCGCGTTTCTTCTCTTGCAGCGTCGGTGCGACCGGCAGGCTGTATTCTTCACGAACGCGCGCCCGCATTTCTTGATAGTTGAAATAGGTCGCTCGCTCCTGAACCATGGCGTAGACCGTGCTTCCGAGCGGCGTATCGAGGCCGGGATGCTGTTCTAGTTTCCACCGCGCTGCTTGCACCTGAGTGAGATAGGCTTGGATTTCCGCCTCGGTGCGGACCCCGGAATGCTGCAACACGATTTCCCAGGCAACGCCGTGGCGCGCTTCTTCTGCCCCCCACTGTAACTGCATGTTCCGCCGGGTACGATCGTGGCGAAAGAGTTCAAGCCCTGCCATCACATAGTCGGCAACATATTCTTCCACGCCGAGGAAGCCTTCGAGCAGGTTGACCGTTTCTTTGCTCAGTCGGTCCCCAAGCTGACGCATCTCTTTCAGCGGGAAATCGTGCCACGGTGACCAATTGCGCGTTTTCATGGCCCGGTTGAAATATTCGATATAATGCCCCAGCACTTCTTGCTCGAGCGCCTGCTGTTTGGCCGCAGGCGTCCAGGGGCTTTTCACAATCTCCAGGCAGGCGGGCGGCGTTGGGCGTTTTCGTGAAGACATAGACGGCTCGGTATTCCTTTTTGCGTAACAGGCGGGCTCTGTTGCCTTGTTACATTCCCAGATCCTCCCGGTATACCTCTGATCGGGAAGCGAGATTGATGGAGTTTTCTTAGATGTAGTGCAAGGTGAGCCTCTTCTCTCTGCTTGCACCCTACACTATTCTTGAGACCGTTGTCACTTGCCCTGACGGCCCCTTCTTAGTGCGAAGGAAATTGCAAGGAAAAATTTACTCCGATGTACGACCGAGCAAGAAGACGCTTTTCCCTTGTGCCGCGGCTTGTGCTATAGCAACAGCAATATTATCCACTACACGTAAGGAGGGATGAGTATGGCTATTGAAGTCGTGGAACTGCATCATCACGGGATTCGGATTGGCAACACCCAAAAGGATGCGGAAAAAGCGCGGGAGTTTTATTCCGACGTGCTGGGTTTGGACACGGACCCGGCCCGGCCGAATATTGCATCCATTCCCGGTTTCTGGATGTATGTAGGTGAGGGGAAAAATACCACCCAGATTCATCTGATGGGCGCCAAAGGCAAGTCACCGATGGCCCGCTCCAAAAAAGAAGACCCGACCCTGCCCCACGTTGCCCTGGCGGTCAAAGACATTCAGGCCGCGCGGCAAGAACTCGATAAACGCGGCGTCTGGTATTGGGGCATCCAGGGCCTCGTCGGCCAGAATTCGGATCAGGTATTTGTCCGTGACCCCTTCGATAATATTATCGAGCTGCATCAGGTCGGGACGTGTACGTGCAATAAGGTTGCGCTCAAGCCCGCAAGAAAACGAACCGCATCGGCAAAACGGACGGCCGCCAAGCAGCGAACGACGGCAAAAAAGAGGACGACGGCGAAAAAGTCGTCTGCTTCCAAGAAGTAAGGCAGACGGAGTGAAGATATGACCGAGCCGTATACTCAACGCCTCCTCTCAGCTGACTCTCATATTGTGGAGCCGGCAGACCTGTGGCTGACCCGGATGGACAAAAAATGGCGCGAGCGAGCGCCGCGCATCGAGGCTCTGGACGAGAGCGGGGATTATATTGTCATTGACGGCCTACGGCCGCGGCCTCTTGCCTTTGAGGGTCCGATGCAGGACCTCAAGGCCCAGGGCATGGATATTCCTTCCCCGAAGGGCTTTCGGTATGCGGATAACCGTCCTGGAAGCTGGGACCCGCACGAACGACTGAAAGACCAGGACATGGATGGGGTGTCCGGGGAGGTCATTTATCCGGGGGTGGGGCTGACGCTCGTGCGCGCCCCGGATGCCGAGTACCTGTACGCCTGCTGTCGGGCGTATAACGACTGGCTGGCGGAGTATTGTTCGGCCTATCCGGACCGCCTCAAAGGTGTGGGCATGGTGCCGTGCCGGGGTCCGATTGAATGGGCCATTGCGGAAACGGAACGCTGCGCTTCGTTGGGTCTCGTCAGCGTGATGCTGCCGGCCTGGGTGGACGACCGTCCGTATAATCTGCCCGACTGGGACCCGCTGTGGGCCGCGCTGCAGGACATGAACCTGATTGCCAGCATCCACATTGGCGGTCGCGACCCGTTTGGCCGAGCCCACGGTCCGGGTGCCGGTGGCATCATTATCGGTATTGTGAAGTTTGAGATGAACGATACCTTGCAGCAGCTTATTTGGGGAGGTGCTCCGGTCCGCTTCCCCAAGCTGAAATGGGCCTTGGTCGAAAGCGGGATCGGCTGGATTGGGGCGGCACTGGGATTTATGGATCACTGGTGGCAGGACCATAAGGGCTGGATGGAGCCACGTTTGCCCGAGCGGCCAAGCACCTATTTCCACCGTCAGTTTTATGCCACGTTCGAGGATGATCGCGCCGGAGTGCTCACCCGTGAATTGATGGGCATCGAGAACCTGATGTGGGGCTCGGATTATCCCCACACCGAAGGAGTGTGGCCCTTCTCGCGCCAGCAGGTGGCGAATAATTTTTCTGCTATTCCAGAAGACGATACACGCAAGATCGTGCACGATAATTGTGTCAGGCTGTATGGTTTTCCGGCGGAGTAGAATGGAGAGGATGAGGGACTGGGGGTTGGGGCCTAGGGACTCGGGGGCGGCTGTTTTGAGTCTGTATCAAAAATTTCTTCGTCGTTTCTTTCCTTCCCTATCTTCTCCTTCTCTGCCCCCACCGCCTCCCGTCTGTATTCCACTCGGAATGTTGGACGATTTTCCCGACGGCCAAGGCAAGCCTGTCGTCATTGCCGGAAGAAAAATCGTGATCTTTCGACTGGGTGAAGAGGTGTATGCGCTGCATAACGCCTGTCCGCACAATCGGGTTCCGCTGTCGGCTGGAATCACGACGGGTCACACCCTTATATGCCGGGCGCACAGAGCCCGTTTTGATCTGAAAACCGGGGCAGTTCTCCACGGCCCTGCTCGCAAGCCGGTTCGGATCTATCCCGTGCGACGAACAGGCGACACCCTCGAAATCGAAGTCGGCCCATGACGACTCACTCTTAGGACGGAGGCTGCGCTTGCTCGACTTCCCATTCCCAGGGTAGGGCATACTTCTTTTTGCTGTTGCAGTCTTTACACGCGGCAACCAGATTGCCTTTGGTTGACTTTCCACCTCGGACGAGCGGAATAAGGTGATCCATGGTGAGTTCGGCCGGTGGAAACTGCTGCTGACAGTAGTAACACACCCCGCTCGCGCGTTTACGCTTCCACCAAGCCGAGCGGCGCAGTTCGCGAGCGCGATTTTTTTCACGCTGGATGTCGGCAGACGTGATGTCTAAGGGGAACGCATCGCTAAACGGAGGATACTCCACTGCCCTTCTCCCTGCTTACGTATGTATTCTAGCCTAGCATTAGAACAGGGGAGGGGAAAGGCATTTTCCTTTTGCGGATTGATTTATAGCAACGTATCTAGCAGGGGAGGGGAGAGAAGGTGAGAAGCGGGGTTCCTTACTAGTGGGGAACCCCGCGTGTATTGAAGGGGCCGCTTATTTTGCCTCTCCTGTTGTCATCATCCCGGCCATGTCGCCCATCTTCTTTGCCATGTCGCCCATCATCCCCGACATGTCACCCATTGAGCCTTCCTTTTCCATCATCCCGGCCATGTCGCCCATCTTCTTTGCCATGTCGCCCATCATCCCCGACATGTCACCCATTGAGCTTTCCTTTTCCATCATCCCGGCCATGTCGCCCATCATCTTTGCCATGTCGCCCATCATCCCCGACATGTCACCCATTGAGCCTTCCTTTTCCATCATCCCGGCCATGTCGCCCATCTTCTTTGCCATGTCGCTCATCATCCCCGACATGTCACCCATTGAGCCTTCCTTTTCCATCATCCCGGCCATGTCGCCCATCTTCTTTGCCATGTCGCCCATCATCTTTGCCATGTCGCCCATCATCCCCGACATGTCACCCATTGAGCCTTCCTTTTCGCCTTCGCCGGCCATGCTCATTGAGCCTTCGTGGTGCCCTCCATACACGCCCATGGGAACTCCGACGAGTCCTATAGCCAGGGCACCTGCCATAACTGTTGTCCAACACTTCATCTATAATCTCCCTTCGTACAACTTCGTCTATCTCTTTTTGTTAGCATCTTCGTCTACCATATTCAACTATACTTAACCATTATGCGAGTCCATTCTTGCGATATCTTTATCCTACCTTTTGTCCTGTTCTCAGGATTCTTGCTTGACCTCCAATTTCCCGAGTCCATCCGCTTTCGCCCAGCCTTCGGATATGGGAGTGAAGTAGAACATATCTACTCGGCGAGATTTGAACTTCCACACCCCGTCCACCTTGACGTACTCGTCATGCAGGCGCCCTGCGCCAATGAGGCTCTCGTCGCCGCGGGTGGCCCGGTTCTCAACTGAACAGATGCCGGTCGCGGTATCTCCATGGATTTGCATGACATGATTCGTGAAAAACGGCTTGACCCTGAGGGGCCAGGTTGAGCGGTAAAATGCTTTGATGGCGTCTGTCCCTTGTATCACGCCTCGACCCATAGAACTGAAATCCACCGAGCCGTCTGGGGTGAACAAGTCAGCCATTTTTTCCTCATCCTGGGCCTCAATTGCCAAACCGTACTGGTAGGTCAGTTCTTTAATATGTTCCCGGGCCCAGAGTTCTTGAACCATGTCCTCGTGGGTCATCTTTTCCGCTCCTTGTTTCTATTTCTTCTCTCTCAGCGTAATGCCAACGAAGAGCACTATAAAGAGTCGCTCCTCGAACGGCAACGCGCATCGCTCCTCAGAGGTCTCTGTTTCCCAGGTAACACCTCGGTGCTCAAGAAACGGGCAATCTCTTGGCTGAACGCTACTTACGAGAGAAAAAATCTTTGTATTTCTCCCATATTTGCCTTGCCAAGGATTGGCACTTGATTTGCTGCTTCATTCTTCTGACTTCTCTTTTCATGCAAGGGTCATTTCGATGTCACCGAGGAGACAAAAAGAAGAGTTAGTCTCAAAGAAACAGAAACGATGGTCACATAGGTGACGATGACTTGCTTGGTTGGGTCCTGAAATCGTCGTAGAGTGGAAGACGTTCACACGAAACACATGAAGGAGAATGGCAATGGCAGAGAATAATGTCGCGAATATGATGACGGATGCCATGAAAGTATATAAAGCCCTATTCGTCGACTTGCCTGTGGCTGGCATACGGCAGGGTTTTGGTCTGGCAGACAATCAGGAGACAACGCCAAGCGCCTGGGGTGGCTATGATGCCATGGTCCGGCTGACCTCTCAGGGCATCGATAACTTGTATCGTACCCCACAGTTTGCGGAGGCAACCGCGCGGGCGCTGGACGGATTGCTACGCTGGCAGCAAGTTAGTAATGCCTTAACCAAGACCGTTCTGACTGGGTTGACCCAGGCGGCGGGACTGCCGTCAGCGAATGAGACTCGGGCACTCCAGGCCGAGATTCGTGCTCTCAGGGAAGAAGTCACGGCTCTCCGAGGGACGACAGAACTCAGAACGGCCTCTCCAAAGGTCGAGCAACCGGCTACCCCTCTCAAACGTGTAGCAGCCTAGTTCGGTTTTCCCCACTCGCTGAAACCATATGGAAGAGGGACTGCGGTCCCTCTTTTTTTCTCCCGGTATATCCTCTAACAAGTCAGATATGGCTCAAGACAGGACGTATAGACGTTTAACTCAGACTGAGGCAGCATTTCTCTACACAGAGAAACCACATACTCCCATGCATATTGGGGGCTGTAGCCTGTATGATGGCACTCTTTCAAAAGACGAGATCTGTTCATTAATTCAAAGTCGTTTTGACCGCCTGCCCCAGTATCGCCAGAAGGCTGTTTTTGCTCCCCTAAATATTGCCCATCCGACCTGGGAGGATGATCCCGATTTCGATCTTGACTCTCATGTAGACGAAGTCACCCTCCCCCCTCCGGCCGATGATCGGGCTATTTCTCAGGTATGCAGCCAAGTGTTTAGCACGCCATTGGACCGAGACCGACCCTTGTGGAAACTGACGCTCATCCACGGCCGTCCGGACGGTGACACCATGGTCCTGGCCCGCGTTCACCAAGCTATGCTGGAAGGCGTCTCAGGCATTGATCTGATGCTTGTCCTGCATGACCTGAGACCGGAGAGCGAACGCGGCTCACCGCCCCACGATTCGTGGGAGCCTGAAGCCATTCCCGATGCGATGACGCTTCTGCAAGAGGCGGTGCGGGACCGCATGACTGAGGTGGTGCAGTGGTGGGCCGATCAGAGTTTCCAAGTCTTTCCCTCACCGCTCTACGGCTCACGGTCAGCGCGGTTAAGTAACGCGCTGATGAGCGTCATTCCAACCCTCATGCAACCCGTACCGCGCACCCCGTTTAATGCGGCTCTGTCAGGCCAGCGACAATTGACGTGGCTCGAGTTTTCTTTTGCCGAGGCGCGCTTCATTCGTTCGGTCCTGAGAGGAACCGTCAACGATGTTGTGCTGACGATTATTGCCGGAGGTATTGGACGCTATTTACGGACTAAGGGACATAATACAGAGGGACTGGAACTTCGTGTTGCTTCTCCTGTCAACCTCAAACGACACGAGCCACGCATCAGGCGCGCAAGGCGACCCACAGACCGAACGGCGACGATGTTAATCCCGTTGTATGTCGGTATCACCGACCCGATTTTACGGCTGTCCGCACAAAAAGCGACAATTGAGGAGTTGTACGAGCAGGATCAGGCTGGCACCTTCCATACCCTGCAGTCCTTGGCGACCTGCATCCCGCCAGCTTGGCAAGCGCTCGCCGGCCAGGCCCCCTCAATGAGTGCGCTGGCGAATACGGTAGTCATGAACATTCCCGGTCCCCAGGTCCCGCTATACCTGGCCGGGCATAAACGACACGCATTTTTTCCGATGGGCCCGTTAGCGGCACGAGTGGGTCTGTTTCATGCGGTGGCCAGCTATAATCAGAAGCTCTCGATCGGCGTCACGCTGGACCCACAACTCATAGCGGACGGGTGGGAGTATGCCGACTGCCTGAAGGCGTCGTTTCTGGAATTGCGGGAAGCGGCGGAACGGTTTTCAAAACGCTCGGCTAGTGCTGACAAAAGCCCAGCTGATATCCATACGAGCGTAGCTTAAGTCACCGTTCTCTCCGCTCGATGGATCACCTAGGCGGAATGCACATGACCGGACAGGCCTGTCATATCGTAGGCCATGATAATCAGGTCGCGCGTCTGTCCAGAACGGTCAATGACAAAATCCGGTAGGAGCGCCTCTGTTTGAAAGCCGAGACGGAGGAAAAGCGCACGCGCGCCTGGTTGGTCCGGCATCATCTGAGCGACCACTTTGCTCAGTTCTAAATCCTGCGCAATGGCAATAATTTCCTCTGCCAACGTCCGCCCTAATCCCTGAGAGCGATACTCCGGAGCAAGCAAGAGACGAATTTCTCCAAGATGACGCTGCCACGTCACCACATGATGGTGCAGAATGGCATAGCCGGCTATCTCCTCCCCGTTTTCGGCAATGATCGTCACGGTCTTACGGGCTTCAAGATTCCGCACCCATTGCTTCACGACTTCAGGGTCCGTGATGTCTATCCTTAAATGGAGGAGGTCGTCTGCGGGTAAGCTATGTGCAAAACTCACAATGCGATCAGCATCAAAGGAGGTCATTAAGCGTAACGTCACGCTTGACCCGTCACGGAGAGTAATCGTATGAGGATAAGGACGTTCGATGTGCATCCGTGCTTCAGCCATATGCTCCTCCTTCAAGCCACATCAGTCGCGCCGTGAGCGCTAACAAGAGTGAGCGGGTAATGCTAGCAGATATCCGTGCAAGAGCCAATCATATCGACAGTATATCGGGAGAGGATCATCCGGTTTCTTTCTCCCGATCTTTTTGCTACGCTTGCAAAAGTTATCACTTATTGCAAGCAGAATTTGAGCCGACATCCCTGAGGGAGAGCGGACAGCATGGCACCGGATAATCTTCTTTCTGACGCATATACCGAACGGGAAGACACCGAGCGTTTTAGTACGCTTTTCTGGCAGTTAACCGCAGCCTATCCAGACTCGTACCGCCAACTGTGCGCCCTGCTGCGAGACGATATCTACCGCCGTCCACCAGTCCCCCAGGCGTCAGGAGAGCCCGTTCTGCTGATCCCTGGCTTTCTGGCTGGCGACTGGACCTTACAAGTATTAGCCGGGTGGCTAAGCCGCATGGGTTATAATCCGTATTTCTCCGGGCTGGACTGGAATATCGATTGTCCGAATCGAACAGGCCATTTGCTCCGCTGGCGGCTGAACCAAATCATTCGGGAGACCGGCTATCCGCTGATTGTCCTTGGCCATAGTCTCGGCGGTATGCTCGCGCGTTTTCTGGGGACCAATTTTCCTGACCAGGTTCGCCACGTGGTCACTATGGGTTCTCCCATTCAACGCACGAATAATGTGAGCCCGCTGGTTTTGTTTGCCTCACGCGTGCTGCAGCCCTTTCGGCGCTGGCGCGGAGAACTTCCGGCCGAGTGCGGAACGCTTCACTGCAACTGCCACTTTAACCGTAGCGTTATTTCATCCATGCCCGAAGAGGTCGGGTTTACTTCGGTCTTCTCCAAACAGGACGAAGTCGTAGAGTGGAACGCGAGTATCGATCCTGAGCGCGAGAACCGGGAAGTCACCGGACGCCATATTGGCCTGATCGTGAATCCGCAGGTCTACCGTATTCTGGCAGACGTGCTCTCCCGCTTACAGAAACAGGAGCGAGAGCCTCATCTGACAGTTGCCTTGTCTTCACAAGACAACACGCAGGCCTGAAAAGTGGATAGAGTGTATGAATGGATACGTGGTAGCGGCAACTCAGCCCTTCCTCAAGCTGCCGCTGTTATATGAAAAGACGACTTGTCGGAGGAGACCGGCGTCTTACTCAGGCAGCGACGTCATGAACTCTTTTGCCAAGTCGTTCGTCCCTTCAACATTCTTCTTATAGATATGGGTCTCCCAGAGCGCCTCGTGGGTCCCATCCTTATCCGTGTACGTGAAGCGAACCCACCGGCCTCCTGGAGCCTCGAAGATATTGAAATATTGACTGAGTTCGTCGTTAATCCGGTCTGCCTGAGAGAGTAAGCCAGCCTCCCATGGTCCCATAGTCCAGGGGTTCCCGGCACGGCCGGCTATATCCCGCCGTTTCTCTATATTGGAAACAATACTGAACCCGTCTTCAGTCGCATTCGCTTTGACGATCTGAATCGCCAATTCTTCTTTCTGTCCCATGGGCCGTTCACCACATGCCCAGAGAGAAAGACAACTGGCCATGATCAAGTAAGAAAATAGCTTCTGATACGCGTATACTTTTCGCATCCGCCCTCCTCCATCGTAGAATAGCAGGCTCAGCGTCCCGCGGTGTTTTCTATAAGGGGGCATACTACAATGAAAAGCGGTCTGGGTCTACGGATTGCAGGATGTATTCCTACTGGGCCTAGTGTGGAGTTAGCTTCAGGACGACTTGCTTTATTGTCACTTGGGTGACAATAAAAGGGAAGTAAATGAAAACAGTAGCCCCCTCGGGTAGTAAACCGTCAATCTCTCTTATGCCTAAGCTGTGATAGAGCGCGTATGGTACGTATACCTGTCCTTAATGTGACAACGATCCGACGGCTGAAGGCTTTTCCCTGGGCCTCAGATCAACAGGTAGAGCGACTTTTGGGTCAGATGGATCTGCATCATATCGAGAAACGCACCGTCCTGTTCAACGAGGGAGTGCCCTCAGATTCGGTGTATTTCCTGATTTCTGGCGTTGTCAAACTCTCCTTGCGCAGTCCGGATGAAGAACGCGTTCTGGTCAGTCTTATCTCCCCTGGGGAGTTATTTGGTATTACCTCGCTGATGCCAGGTATGTACCGCGCCTTTCGCTCAGAAGCGTTCAGCGACTGCTGGGTCAGTTCAGTCCGTCCGGATATTTTTGTGACAACACTGCTCGACGTTCCATTTACGGATTTCAGTGCCCTGATGGAAGGAACTGTCGGCCGTTGGTTCGCCCTCCTCTACCGTTATACGCATTTTCAGGGCTCTAGCCTGAGACAAAAGCTGGCCTTGGCTCTGCTCGAACTGGCGCAAAAATTCGGGATTCAGGATGCCCGGGGGACCATGCTGATCTTACAGCTCACCCATGAAGATCTCGCCGACCTAGTGGGTGCATCCCGCCAGAAAGTGACGGAGCATATGCAGGAGCTTGCACGACAGCAAGTATTGCTCCGAGATGGGCGCAAGCTCATCGTCCAGCCGGACCGCCTGCGAGAAGTCGCCGGCCTCTTGTTGGACGAGAAGTGAGGGCAAGGCGGAGGATACCCCAGAGACGGAGATGTCCTCCGCGCAGGAGAGCGGATCGCTTTAACTGCTCGCTTCTGTTGCAGCCTCTTCGGCCTTGGGCTCAAGCTGCCAGATCTGACGGGTCAGGGCGGCTGACGAGTCAAAAATCTGACGGGCGAATGATCGCTGGGTTTCAAAAATTGGCGCAAACGGCGTGTCCTTCGCCCACTCCGTTGCCTTTTCGTTCATCTCAAAAGCTCGGCTGGCCCACTTTTCGCCGGACTCAAGCGACTGCGCGGCCATTTGCTTCATCGATTCGCTGAACGGCATATTCATCCCGCCCATCATCTTGACAAACGGATTGTCGCTGGCGTCGAACATCTTATTGAAAGCACTGCAATTCCATGCGTTATCGGCCATGAGAAACCTCCCTGCTTGGTTGTGAGATTACCGACGCTGTCGGCTTATTTCTTGATTGGTTTAATGCTAACTACAATCGCTAACTTTTGCAAGCACATAGGGCAAAAAAATGTCACCTGCGTGACAATACTGTTCTTTTTAAGTCGTGCTGCTGGTTTCATTCACCTGTCGAAATGACCGGTACATATCGATCATCATTTCACGCTGGCGGGCGGACAGATCGGGATCGTGCATAACTGCTTTGATCACATCGCTCTCCTCAGCTTCTTGCGGGTCAAGGATGCCGGCTTGGGTATACAGGGTTTCGGCTGAAATGCGCAGCCCCTTAGCCAGCGACTGCAGGATCATGCTGCTCGGCGTCCGCAGCCCGCGCTCAATCTGGCTGAGGTAGGGGTTGGAGATTCCGCATATGTCCGCGAGTTGCCGCAGAGAAAGCTGCGACAGCTCGCGCTGACGCTTAATAAATTCTCCAAGTGTGGCGTATGGGTCCGGTTGCTTCTGGGCCATATGCGGTATGCTAACAAAAAACGCTAACTCTTGCAAGCGCTTAACCTGCTGCATATTTTGAGTCGCTCTTCCGGTGTTGGCATTATGAGTCCAATACTCCCATGGCTTGCAGCTCTCGCCGCAGCTCATCCCGAGCAGTATCGGTCAGCGGTGCAATCGGCTGCCGGGTCGGACCCGCCGGAAGAGCGCGGAGTTGCATCGCGGCTTTGATCGGCGCAGGAAACGAGCCAAGGCCCATGACTAACCAAAATCGCGTCAGGCGATTTTGCACCTCCCAGGCGCGGTCATGCTGTCCAGCGTCAAAGAGACGAAGAACTTCCAGCGAGAGTTCAGGGCACACATTTGCGCTTCCTAAAATTGCGCCCTGACTGCCCGCCAACAGGCCGGGCAGGAGGAGGGTATCGATACCAGTCAAAACGCTGAAATCTGACCGTCGCCGCAACGTCAGATTGTTCAGTAGAGTCAAATCTCCGCTGCTGTCTTTTATCCCCTGAATATGGTCGTAGCGCTCAGCCAATGTTCGGACTGCGGGCGGTTCTAAGACATTGCCGGCCAACATCGGAATATTGTACAGCAGCAGGGGCAAGGTCGTCGCCTCGGCAATGGCACCGTAGTGCTGGATCATTTCGTCTTGGGTTGGGCGAATAAAACTCGGTGGCACAGCACAGACCGAGTCGGCACCCGCAGCTTGCGCTGCCTCTGTCAGCCGCACCGCTTCACGCGTTGAGGGAACGCCCACACCCGCAATCACGGTAATACGTTTGTTAACGATTTCTACTGTGTGCCGAAAGAGTCGCACTTTCTCCTCAAAACTAAGCGCCCAGGATTCTCCCGTGCTACTGACAATAAACACGCCGTTGAGACCCTTCCCGATTGACCATTCCAGGAGCTGCTCTAACCCGTGCTCATCGATGTTCTCATTTTCATCAAACGGCGTAATAAGCGCTGAATAAATGCCGCGTAACATGCCCTACTCCTTTTTCCTATTTTGGCCGGTGGTTCCGGTCCTGGACTTGTCCCTCAGCAGCCTCTAGCACACTTTACCCGAAGCGCCCAGTTCGGATACCGGCTAGCGGATAACGACTGCCTCGGGTCTGGTCCAGCCGCCCCTCTCCTGGTTGACAGTCGCCCGTCCACAGGGTGTATGATTCGCCAGCGATACGGCTCAAGCAGGAGGAGTGACGATGTTTAATGCCACAAAAGATAAAAAGCTGCCAACGGCTATGGTCGGCTCGTTTCCAAAGCCGACCTGGTTTACCGAGAGCTTACGAGGTCGCCCGTTCAAAGTCGCGATGGGCGACTCACTCTATCGGGAGCAGTATATCGACGCGGTTGCCTGTTATATGAACGAGCAAGAGCAGGCCGGCCTTGACATCTTCACCGATGGGGACACCCGTTTTGATCTGGAAGTGGGCGGACGCTCCTGGTTCTTTTATACGATTGAGCGCCTCAACGGGGTGAGCGGCTTTCGCGATTCTTCGCACTTTCTCGACTATGCGGATATCAAGCCTGGCCATATCCTGTACGAGGTGCAGGAAGCCTACCACCCGCCGGCGGTCACGGACAAAGTGACGCGCGGTCCCCTGCATTTTTCTGCTATCTGGAAAACCGCGCAGAAGATGACCGGCAAACCGGTGAAGTTCGGCTCGATCAGCGCCACCTGCCTGCCCATGATGCTGTGGAACGAGTACTATCAAACCGATCATGCTCTGGTTATGGACCTGGCCGCGGCACTGAATGAAGAGTTGCGAGAGTTGGCGGATGCGGGCTGCCCGGTTATCCAGATCGAAGAACCGCCCCACCATTTCGCCTGCTGCACGACCCCGCCCGCAACGGACAAAGAACTGGAAACCTATACCCAAGCGTTCAACCGTGAAGTCGAGGGCGTCAATACGGAGATCTGGGCGCATACCTGCTGGGGCAATCCCAACCAGCAGAGCTTCTACTGGGAGCGGCCCAGCTATGAACGCTCACTGCCGCATCTGCTCCAGCTCAATGCCGATGTCCTCACCCTGGAAGGAGCGAGCAACCAAGGCCGCGACCTGCCGCTGCTCAAGCACTATAAAACAGACAAAAAAATCGCCATTGGCGTCATCAACCACACGGTCACCACGGTTGAGCCGCCCCAGATGATCGCCGATTTGATTCGTCGAGCGCTCGAATACGTCCCGCCGGAACGGCTCATTATTACCGCAGACTGCGGCTTTGGGCGTGAAGGCCTCTCGCGCCGCATTGCTTTTTACAAATGTATCGCCCTGGTGCAAGGCACGAATATGGTCCGTCGAGAACTCGGGCTGCCTGAGACCGACATCCGGGCCGCGGACCCACGCTTTGCGTTTCGACCGGTCGAGTAGGGAATGAGGGCGGTCCACGCCGGCCTCAACCAGAGCCGGATGAGGCTGCTTGGGTCGAGGGTGCCTGGAGAGAAAGCTCGGTCCCTCCCTGGCGCTCTTTTGCCAACAGGAACTCCAGCAGATACTGATTCACTACTTCAGGCTGTTCCTGTTGGACCCAATGACTGCATTTGGGGATATATTTGATCTCAAAACGATCGCTGAAGTACTCGTCCATGTCATAGGTGAGATCTTTTCCCAGAGCCGTGTCTTCTTCACCCCAAATAAGGAGGGTCGGGCGTGAGATTTGAGGGAGGTGTATGGCACCGTGGCGGAGACGGTGGCGAAACGCTGCGCGGTAATAATTGATAGCGGCCCGAGCACTGCCGGGGGTCTCCAATGCCTCGGCATATTTATGTAGCTCTTTGTCGGGGAAAGCCTCTTTCCGTACCGCCATGCCACGAAACGCCTGCGCAATAAAGCGACGCCGGAACAAACGCAGGCCCAGCTCAGGCAACCACGGAATCTGAAAGTAGAATATATACCAGCTGCGTCGAAGCTGCTGGCGATTCTCTTGCAGTGCTTTCTGAAACGTGCCCGGATGGGGACAATTCAAAACAGCAAGCTGCTCAGTCATGTGTGGATAGTTGGCCGCAAACGTCCAGGCCACACCGCCACCCCAATCATGGCCGATAATGACGGCTCGTTCTTCATGAAAGGCATGGATAAGGCCCTCAACATCCCCGGTGAGCCGGTCAATATGATAATTGGCGACACCGCTCGGCTTCTCGCTCTCGTTATAGCCTCGCATGTCCGGCGCCACGACCGTGAAATGTTTCGCCAGAGCCGGGATTTGATACCGCCACGAATACCAAAACTCGGGAAACCCATGCAGCAGAATGAGTAGGGGACCCGCGCCTTGCGTAACGTAATGCAAACGGACTCCGTTCACATAGGCCGAACCGTGCTTCAGAGCATCGCGCACCATAGGTCACGGTTTCCTAGGAGGATACGTCCATGCCGGCCTTGCGCGCCCGGTCCAACACGATCTTCTCGATGTCGGCAATCGGTCCATCAATCATCCGCCCTCGGAAGGAGACGGCCCCTTGACCCGCGGCCACAGCTTGTTCAAAAGCGGCGACTAGGGCGCGCGCATACTCGACTTCTTCTGCCGTCGGTGTGTACACGGCATTCACGAGCTCAACCTGGCCGGGGTGAATACACGCCTTGCCCTCGTAACCGAGCTCCTTGCCCTGCTGCGTTTCTGTGCGCAGACCGTCGAGATCTTTTATATCGAGATAGACGTTATCAATCGGTGTCACGCTCGCAGCCTTGGCTGCCATGACCACCTGACAACGCGCCTGTAAAACCACACCGTCGGTTGAGGGTGCGGCTTTAATCCCCATGGATAGGGAGAAGTCGCCATGCCCAAAGGCGATCCCGGCAATCCGGGACGTTGCCGAGGCAATGGAAAACGCGTTGCCAATTGCCTGGGGCTGCTCAAACAGAGGAATCAGGACAACGTCTCCAGGCTGGCGTCCGGCGCGTTGCTCTGCCAGGGAAACGAGTTGGTCCACAAATCGGACGTTCTCGGCGCTGTTTGTCTTGGGTACGACGAGGCCGTCGGCTCCAGCCTCAACCATGGCTAACACATCATCCAGGAAGTATGGGGTATCAAGCCCGTTAATCCTGACGGTCCGCTCAAAGCGTTCAAAGTCAGCGTCTTGAAGAACCTCCCGCATCGTCTCACGCGCTTCAGCCTTGCGCTCAGGAGCCACCGCATCCTCCAAATCAAAGATCAGCGTATCCGCCGTAGACTCTTTGGCCTTGGCAAAGAAGCGCTCGCTACTTGCCGGGACAAATAATGAACTCCGGCGCAGTCGTGCCATCAGATCACCCCCTTTTCTTTTAATTCCACCAATTGCTGCGACGACAGACCGAGCCGCTGTCCATAGATTTCTTCGTTGTGGTGTCCCATATGGGTGGGCGCCGACCAGCGTATCGTGCCAGGCGTCCGAGAAAATTTCGGGACGACATTCTGCATTTTGATGGGTCCCAGCTCCGGGTCAGCAACGGTGGTGACCGTTTCACGTGCCTGAAAATGGGGGTCGGAGAGAATGCCGGTGATGTCGTACACCGGTGCGCAGGCACACTCGAATTCGTCAAATCGTTTCAAGGCCTCTTCGGCAGTGTGTGCGCCAATCCAGCCACCAACAATGGCGTCGACTTCGTCAATATGCTCAACCCGGGCGCGGTTGTCGGCGAAGCGTGGATCATCGTTCAGTTCAGGCCGGCCGATGGCGACAAAGACCCGTTTGGCCAAAGCAGGCGCATTGGCCGAAAGGGCAAGCCAGTGTCCGTCCTTGGTTTGATAGGTATTGCGGGGAGCACCAATAGACGGCACCCGGTTCCCGGTTCGATGCTGAATAACGCCAAGCTGGTCATAGGCAAGCGCTTGATCGCCGGTTGTCGTGAATAGTGGCTCCAAAACGCTCAGGTCGAGCATCTGGCCTTTGCCGCTTTTATGGTCCCGCTCATAGAGCGCAAACATGACCGCCCAGGTGCCAAACTGGCCAGCCATGGAATCTGCCAGGCCATAACCGGGCAGGGTCGGTGGTCCGTCTGGTTGGCCGGTGATATGGGCAAAGCCGCTCATGGCCTCAGCAAGAGTGCCAAATCCGGGCTTGTCTTTATAGGGCCCGGTCTGACCAAACCCGGATACCCGGACAACGATCAGGCGAGGATTAATCGCGTGCAGGGTCTCCCAATCGAGACCCCATTTTTCCAGGGTTCCAGGGCGGAAATTTTCTGTCAGGACATCGGCATCGGCGATCAGCTGCTTGAGGATCCCCTGTCCTTCTGGAGCGCTCAGGTTGAGCGTGATACATTTTTTATTGCGATTGGTAATTTTCCACCACAGGGGGATGCCATCCTTGGTTGCCCCGAGAGAGCGCAGGCTATCCCCCATTTTCGGATGCTCGACCTTAATCACCTCCGCCCCAAAATCGCCCATATTCTGGGAAATCGTCGGTGCTGCAAACAAGACGGCAATGTCAACGACCTTGAGACCTTCGAGTGGCAGGCTGGCCATGAATCCGTTTCTCCCTCACTCAGGTTTGCCTGCGGTTGTAGCGCGTTTCACAAATCAGCGCAAAGCAGACTTTCCCAGAAGGTTGATGGCTTTGAATTTTTCTTCTGCTTCCTGACTCTTATTCACATCAGGATGATATTTTCGGGCCAGCTTACGATAGGCCTTCTGAATTTCTTCCGGCGAGGCAGTCCGTGAAAGCCCGAGTGTTTTATAGTAATCCTGAAATTTCATCGTCGATACTTCTTTGTACAAGAAGGTAAGACCTGTGGAGCAGAAGACACGGTTTTACCTGAAGTAAAGAGGACAGAACGACTCTCACCGCCACGACAGGGCTGCGCTATCCGCCCTCCCCCACCATCCATTCTCCACCCGGCTTCACCTCGTAGAGTTCTAACAGAACACCGTCCGGTGCTTCGCACATGGCGTAGCGAAAAGGCGTATCCTCAACAATGTCTTTCCGAAAGACGACTCCGTTTTCCTGCATATGGGCGATCAACCCCTCCAGGTCGTCAGTCCGAATACCGAGATGATGCACCAAACCCCGGTTCGCACTCCGTGGCTTTTGGGCATAAACGTGCAGTGCCTGTCCACCAATATCAAGGCGGATATTCCGCTGGCCCACAAGCCTGGCATCGTACACGATCCGCGCCCCAAACATGCTCTGATAAAAGCACAGCGTCTTCTCTACATCAGAGGAAAAGATGTGAACGTGGTCAAGGCAGATCATGGCTGCTTCACTCACTCCCAGCCGGTCAGGACTCTTTTTGCAACACAGAAACCAGCGGATTCTCTAGCAGGACATGAAGATAGCGAGCAAGAGACTGCTCCAGCACGCCGGCTGAGCCGCGACTGATCAGGCATCCTCTTGGAGCAAGGACACGCACAATCTCTTGCATGGACCGCTCAAACGTATCTTCGCTCATAGGAATCTCACGGTTGAACATATTGGCCGTGTAGATGAGACAGATGGAAGAGGTGTTCAGTGCACTCAGGTCACTCACCGTCCCATGATGCAGACGAATGCGGGTTGTGAGCCGAGGGTCATCCGCGCGGAGCCCCTCAAATGCCTTGGCTGCTTCAATGAGGTGTCCGCCGATCCACTCGTAGGCGTGGACACAGTCCAGTTCAAAGGTCTTGAGCAGATCGTAGGGTTCTTGCGCGTTGCTGCCAAAGCCCAGGCTGAGGCCGACTGCCGGGCGGTGACCGCGGACGACATCCAAGACATTCACCTGGGCCATTGCCTGGACCAGTCCGATGGCTTGCTGTAGGGCGGAAGCAACATGACTCCCGATACTGTCGCGCAGTCCGAGGTGTTCAAGAATGGTCGTGTAGGCAGGGTCATGCCGCCAGGGGACTGCGTTGTCAGGGTAGACCGAGCCTTCGATGAAGTCGGACCAAGACTCAGGAACGGATAAGTCAGCCATATCTTCCGATACTCTCATTCATCTCTCGGCCCTTGCAATAGCATAGAAATTCGTCCATTTCCTGGGGTACGCAGACACGGAGGAGGTTGCGTGAGCGTACTCGATAAATTACGGCTGGACGGGAAAATCGCTCTGGTGACCGGAGCGGGGCGTGGTTTGGGTCGGGCAATGGCACTCGATCTTGCAGAAGCTGGAGCCGATGTTGTTGTCGCTTCACGAACGCAGAATCAAATCGACGAAACTGCCGACCTCGTCCGGGCTCAAGGCCGTCGCAGTCTGGCGGTACGGGTTGATATTACGGATTCCCATTCGGTCAACGCCATGATCGAAGCCGGGCGGGCCGCCTTCGGGCAGATTGATATTCTGGTCAACAACGCCGGCGGCGCGACGAAAGGCATGTTCCGTCCGCTCGATACCATTCCCGATACGCATTGGCATGTAGGCGTGGATACCAATCTCTCGGGTGCGGTGTACTGCTGTCGGGCGATTCTGCCCTCTATGGTCGAGCAAGGCGGAGGGAAGATCATCAATGTCACTTCCGGTTTTGGTGTCCGGGCAGCAAAGAACAATTATATGTATACGGCGGCCAAGGCTGGCTTGATCAATTTCACCCGCGCCTTAGCGATGAATTACGCCGAGCACAACATCCAGGCCAATCTGATTCTGCCCGGCATCTTTCCGCACGATGATCCCGAGTTGATCAAATTTTGGCGCGACGGGAAGTTCATACCGGTTGGGCGGGTCGGCCAAGATGCTGAGCTGGGACCGGCTTGTGTCTTCCTGGCGTCGGACATGTCCAACTACATGAACGGTCAAATGCTCGCGCTGGAAGGCGGTGGCCTGGCAGGAGGGCAGGCGCCGTGCGGATTCGCTCCAGTCGTCCCGCTAGAAGAGGGCGGCGTATGAGCTTGGCCGCATTTTCTTTAGCGGGGAAAAACGCGTTGGTACTCGGAGCCAGCTCTGCTATTGGCAGGGCTGCCGCGTATGCGCTGGCCGAGGCTGGCGCGGATGTCGCAGTGGGCTCGACGCGCGCTACACCACGAGAACAGAGGGCTGTCCTCACCTGCCGAGATGCGATTCAATCTCAGGGCAGAAAGAGCCTGACTCAGACGATAGACGCCGCGAACGAAGCTGACGTGCAGGCCCTGGTGGAGCAGACTGTCTCAGAATTTGGCGCGCTCGATATTCTCGTCAATGCTCACGATTTACCGTTTGCCAAGCCCCTCCGCGACATTTCTTCCAAGGAGTGGCGACGGGTGCTGGAGGTCAATTTGACTGGCGTGTATTTTGCCTGCCGGGCAGCCGCCGATCCCATGCTGGCTCAACACAGCGGACGGATTATTAATATGGTTTCATTGCTCGGCGAGCGGGGTATGATCAATGGCAGTGCGTATTGTGCGGCGCAAGGTGGGGTTCTTAATTTGACCCGTGCCTTGGCCCTTGAATGGGCTCGAAGCGGAATCACGGTGAACGCCGTTGGAGCGGGTTGGACTGAGGGTATGGGCCTGCTCAAAGACACCGCCGTACAGGAACAGTTGCGTCGCTATTTGCCGCAGAAACGCTTGGCGCAGCCGTCTGAGGTCGGCGAAGCCGCGGTGTATCTGGCCTCAGACATGGCGGGCTTTATCACCGGCCAAACCGTGTGGATTGAAGGGGGAGCGCTGAGTCATTTGTAGGCCAGCGGTTGAGCCACACTCCGCTGTCCTCCTCTCCGAGGGCAGCTTCAGTTCTTCACCCGGAGACCGTCAAAGAAGCTATAGATGAAGGCACTCATTTCTTTGCGCGCAACGACTTGATCATCGGCATGGGCAATATACACAGATGCTTGAGCCAGCATGCTTAAGACAAAATGCGATAGCGCCTCAAGCGGTTGCGGAGCAAGCAGCCCGGCGGCCGTGAGTTCTTGAAGGACGTCACGGATGGGATCGAGCCCATATATTTTATCCAACTCAGAGTTTTCTGCCCAACTTAAGACGGCGGGGGCTTCAATCAACGTGATACGTTGGGCAGCTAGGTCCATGGTGTTGGCATCCAGATAGGCTTCTACGCCAGCACGGATGGTCTGAGTCCAGAGGTCTCCTTTCTGCTCCCCCTGGGCAAACCGTATGGCGCCCACAGCTGTTTGCGCAACAAACTGATTGAGATCTTCCACAACGGTAAGAAAGAGACCGCGCTTGTCACGGAAATGGTAGTAGAGCGCCCCACGGGTCATCCCGGCCCGTTGGACAATGTCTTCGGTGGTCGTGTCAGCATAGCCACGCTCGGTAAAAAGTTCGCGGGCTGCCTCTAGTAACGCCGCGCGGGTAGCTTCTGATTGCTCGGCCTTCTTCATTTTGGCTTCCCTGCAATCCGTAGCTGAGGGTCATGTCCTACCACCTGTATCCACTGGAATCGCCTCCACCCTCCATCCGCATCCCATCAAGCATGCGTTCCAGGCTGGCGCCCATTTCTTTTCGTGCAGTGGGTATATCGTCGGCGCGGACAATGTACATAGACGCTTCAGTTATCGCGCTTAAGATGAGGCAGGCCAGCGGTCCAAGCGGTTGTGGGGTAATGAGCCCGGCGTCCAGAAGTTCTTGGATAGCGCTACGTATAAGACCAAGCCCAGTTCTTTTATCCAACTCACGATGTTCCTCCCAGCCCAGGACAGCATAGGCCTCAGTCAACGCGATGCGTTGGACAGCCGGGTCCAGGCAGGCATCCAGATACGCGTTAATGCCAATGTGTACTATCTGATTCCAGAGGTCCCGTTGCTCCCCCTGGCTGGACTGTAGGGCCCTCACGACTTGGGTAACAATATTCAGGTTGAGTTCTTCCAAGACCGCACGAAAGAGACCGGCCTTGTCACGGAACTGGTAGTAGAGCGCCCCGCGGGTCACCCCGGCCCGCTGGACAATGTCTTCGGTGGTCGTGCCGGCATACCCACGCTCGGTAAAAAGTTCACGGGCCGCCTCGAGTAACGTCAGGCGGGTGACTGCGGATTGCTCGGCCTTCTTCATCGGTAGCCTCTCTTTTCACTTGTAGACCATCATTCAAGCATTCCAGATTGGCGTCTATTTCTTGTCGCGCAACGGCCTTATCATCGGCGTGGATAATATATAAAGCCGCTTCAGTCAATACGCTTAAAGTAAGGCAGGCCAGCGGTTCAAGCGGCTGTGGAGCAAATAGCCCAGCGTCCAGGGGTGCTTGGAGGGCTCCGCGTATGAGACCCATCCCATATTGCTCATCCAACTCGCGCTCTTCCTGCCAGCCCAGAACGGCATAGGCCTCAATCGCCAAGGTACGTTGGATAGCCAGGTCCCAGGCAGGCATCCAAATACGCGGCCGTGCTCCTGCGGACGCGGTCCCACAGGTCCCCTTTCTCCCCTTGGTCGGACTGCATAGCACTCATGACTTTTTGAGCCGTATACAGATAGAGGTCTTCCACAACAACACGAAGGAGACGGGTCTTATTACGGAATTGATAGTAGAGCACGCCGCGGGTCATCCCGGCCCGCCGGGCGACGTCTTGGGTAGTAGTGTCGGCATACCCACGCTCAGTGAGGAGTTCGCGGGCTGCCCGGAGTAACGCCGTGCGGGTGGATTCCGATTGCTCGGCCTTCTTCCTGGACAGGCTCAGCCCTTCACCTGTAGACTATCAAGGAAACGTTCCAGGCTGGCGCCCATTTCTTCGCGCGCCGCAGGGATATCATCTGCGCGGGCAATATACATCGCCGCTTCAAGTACCGCGCTTAAAACAAGATGAGCTAGGGGTTCAATTGGCTGTGGAGCAATCAGCCCAGCGTCCACAAGTGCTTGGAGAGCTTCAGATATGAGGCTGAGCCCATATCTTCTATCTAACTCTCGCTTTTCCTTCCAGCCCAGTACGGCCGGGGCCTCAATCAACCCGATGCGTTGGACAGCTGGGTCCAGGCAGGCATCCAGATACACTCTCGCGCCCGTACGGACTATCTGATCCCAGAGGTCCCCCTGATTCCCCTGGCCAGATTGCATGGCAATCCCGACTGTTTCATTAGTACTCCGACTGAGGTCGTCCAGGACAGCATAAAAGAGGCCGACCTTGTCACGGAACTGGTAGTAGAGCGCCCCGCGGGTCACCCCGGCCCGCTGAGCAATATCTTCGGTGGCCGTGCCGGCATACCCACGCTCGGTAAAAAGTTCACGGGCCGCATCGAGTAACGCCGTACGGGTAAATTCTGACTGCTCGGCTTTCTTCATCTTAACGACATACCGACGATAGGTATTAAGGAGTTGTACTTCTGGTGGGTTGGTGTAGAAGCCTGATTCTTCCTTACTATCGGGTTTCTTCTATTTCGCTTTTACTTAAAATTTTTCTCAGTTTTTTCGACTCCTAACGAGAACTATAGACTAGTGGGTAAGACTAGCGCCGGACTTTGCTTTGGTCCCCCGATTCTACCAAAACAACCAAATACATGCAACAGCTGTTTTTTTTTCTACATCTAAAGCGGCTGCCTGCCACACATGCAACAACCGTTTTTTTCTACATCTAAAGCGGCTTCCTGCCACACATGCAACAACTGTTTTTTTCTACATCTAAAGCGGCTTCCTGCCACAATCGCATTTTATAAAAAGAATGGATTACTTCTGCCAAGGGGCTTGACGCGGCTTGCCCCATACCGTACAAACAATATGTATAAATTGAGAAGGGAAGAGTAAATAGTGAAGGAAAGATTAACCCAAACAGAGAAATATAAGCAGACCAGAGAGGATTTGCTTGCTGCGGCAAGAGAGCTTTTCGCAACCAAGGGCTACCACACAACCTCGACGCAAGACATCGTAGACCGCGCGGGCCTCACTCGGGGAGCGCTGTATTACCATTTTCGGAATAAGAGATGCCTCTTTGCCGCCGTCTTAGAAGCACTCCGGGAAGAGCGCCGGACTACCCTTCTCAACGCCATAAACGCTGCCGAGGGCAGTTTGTGGTACCGTCTTATTGAGGTCGGGTGTGAGACCTTCCTGGACTCCCTTTGCAACCAAGACGCCAGACAAATTGTCTTCCAGGATGCCCCGACGGTCCTCCCCCCGGATGTGTGGCACGGCGCGATTGGCAACACGACAATAATTGAGGAGGCGCTGGGTCAGCTAGAGCAAGAGGGGTCGATGAAGCAGACCCCACGCAAGGGGTTAGCGCGGCTGTTGTGCGGTGCGTTTTTAGAGGCAGGAATATATGTCACCCATGCCGATGACAAAAAGGCTGCTCGCGAAGAAATGTTGCAAGCCTTACTGTTTTGCTTAGAACAGCTCCGTATTCCCCCACACCAGTCCGAGCATCTTTCGGTGCAGCCTGCTACAGACAGAGACGGCTATGAACATATGGACCTGCCGTAAAACAGTACCGAAACCGATATCGACAGTTTGACTTATGTATCCGGAATATCTGGATACGGAGTTGGTGACGACCGCGTTTGAGCAGGACACCGAGGAGCGACCGCTCCCCGCGCCCTTTGCCCGCGCTCGGTCACTACGCCCACACTTATCAACGTCGGGTTGCTCAGCCCTGCGCCTCTTTTAAGCCTGTCCTACAACTTCTCCATAACTTTCCGGGTGAAATCTTCAATCACCCGGTACTGTGTCGCCAGAGAGGGGAGCAGCATGATTTGGTCCAGGCCGGTTGCTTGAAGGCGTTTGATTTGTTCGATGACTTCCTCTGGTGTACCGGCAAGACAGGTCGACTTGATGAGCTCGGGCGTAATGAATTTTTCCTCTTCAGGCAGGTGGTAGACACAGTGGCCGGCGTGAATCCGCAGATGACGGTGCGAGGGCGGCGTTCGCTCGACCAGCGCGCTGTATTCGTCCCAAATATTGGCGAAGTGCCGAGGCGGCGGGCCACCAAACTGGCGCACCTTATCGTACAGGTAGTGGAGCGACGCAATGGCAAACGGGCCGCATTCACGCAGAATACGCTCTGAGCTGAGCGATTCGCCCGGCTCTAGCAAGGCAACCGCGCTGAGGGCGCATGTATAATAATGGTCTCCATCCCGCCCACCACGTTCGGCGCCAGCTTTGGCGTTGAGCAGTGCCCGGCGCATGAATTCCGGGTCTGGTGGGATAGAGACAACCAACCCATCGCCATACTCCCCCGCCAAAGCCTGAGCCTTTGGGCCAAAGCCGGAGACATACAGGGGGATGTGGTGTTCGACATCAATGAACTTATACTCCTGCATCTGGAATTGGACCGGCGTGGTTTGACCTTGCCAGGTCATGGTCACTTCTTCACCGTGCAGGAGCGCCCTGAGCACGCGTAAATACTCACCGAACTCTCGCAGCTTCATAGGCTTGTGACCCATAATGCGCATGGCAGTGTTGCCGGTGCCAATCCCAAGAAAGGTGCGACCTGGGGCCAAGCGGTTAATCGTAGCTATGCTATGCGCCGTCACCGGAGCAATACGCGTCCCCGCAACAGATACCCCCGTACCGATGTTAATCGTGCGGGTTTGCTGGGCGGCCAGGGCCAGCACGGCGTAGCAGTCTGACCAGATCATTTGACTGTCAGCGACCCAAGCGTGGGAGTACCCGAGATTTTCCGCGTGGGCGATATAACCGACGTCATCAATTTTTGCGGCAACACAAATTCCAAAATCCATCAAACCCTCCCATCGTCTTTGTAAGCGTAGCGCCTGCCTGCATCTGAGCAGACTCGTCATAACGCGTCAGTCTTCTCCGGTCGCTTCCTTGAGCGCCTTCCGGGCCGTTCGTGTGACAATAGTGGTCACCACAACAGTAGCGACCAGACCCAGGAGTAGAACTCCGTAGTCAGCAATCCCGCGTTCCGGCGCAGCCCCCCCAGCCAGAGCTGCCACATCCCCGGCCAGTTTCCCGTAATAGACATACAGTACCGTCCCCGGCAGCATACCAAAGGCAGCGATAGCATAGTCCACAAAGCGCACATTGGTCAGACCCAGGGCGTAGTTCAGCAGATTAAACGGGAAAACCGGAGACAGGCGCAATAAAAAGACGATCTTTCGTCCCTGAGCGCTCACTGCTCGGTCGATAGCAGCAAATCGGGGCGTATCGGCCAGCTTCCGCTCGATAGCCTCCCGAGCAAGATAACGCGCAACCAGAAACGCGAGGCAGGAACCCAGGGTGGCGGCAATAAAGACATACACAATACCGCTCGCCAGCCCGAAAATTGCACCCGCAGCCAGGGTGAGGACAGAGCCGGGGATAAAAGCCACGGCCGCAAGGGCGTAGCCGGCAATGAAGACCAGTGGTCCCCACACCCCCAGCGTCTCCACCCAGGCGGCAAACACCGGCACGTATGCCCCGGCCTGACGGCCTAAGAAGATGAGCAGGACGACCCCAATAATAATAAGCGCAATTTTGCCGAAAAGACGACTCTTACTCGCTGCCTGAGCAGGAGGGGCTCCTCCAGGCATATGCCCTTCTTCCATGTGCATGCTCCCTTCCGAGAGTATCAGCTGCCAGACTTCACCCTGGCGTTTCAAACCATTATTCGCGGGAATGGTCCGGCTATAATGCAGACTGCACAAACTGGGCAAGGCCATCTTGCCAGGGGGGGAGGTGTATAGCCGGCTCTTGAAGCGTTGTCAGTACCGCATAAGAGGGACATTTTGCCAGGCGGGGCATCTCGGCGCTCGGAATGGATTTCACCTGAGAGCGAACGCCAAGCAGTGCATATAAAGTCTGAATTAAGTCAAAGCGGCTCGTGCCACCCCGACCGGCTATATGGTATGTCCCAAAGGCTTCGGTTGTCACCAGCCGGGCCAAAGCTGCGGCTAAATGCGGGGCATAGGTCGGGGAACCGAATTGATCGTCCACCACCCGGACTTCGGGCTGCTGAGAGAGGGCACGCATGGTTTTGATAAAATTATTTCCGTGCGTGTGATACAGCCACGAGGTGCGAACAATATAATGCTTTGGATTTAAGGCCCGCACCGCCTCTTCTCCGGCGAGCTTGCTTTGCCCATAAACAGACTGTGGGTGAGGCACGTCAAACTCATGATACGGCCGGTGGCTCAGTCCATCGAAAACATAATTCGTGGACATATGCAGGAGCGGAATCCCACGGGCCGCGGTCGCGAGGGCAAGGTTGCGCGGACCGAGGGCGTTGCCCCGATACGCGGCCTCTGGATCTCGCTCCGCTTGGTCCACGGCATTATACGCAGCCGCGTTGAGCACCAGATCGGGAGTATGCGTGGCGACCGACGCGCGGATCGCTTCAAGGTGAGTGATATCGAGCTGCTGTCGGTCGTAGGCGAAAACTTCGTGATTGCTGAAGATTCCTTGAATGGCATGACCCAGCTGACCGCCTGCACCAGTGAGAAGAATGTGCATGCTGTTCTCTTTGATCTTACTCAAGAGCGTCCAGGAGAAAGTTAGCAATCGATATTACCATCATACCAACAAAAAAGGGCGTGTCCCGTGACACGCCCGATAAAGAGAAAGGGAATCTTGATAGGCAAGCCTAGTCTTTGAATTCCGGCAGGATTTTGGTTCCAAAGATTTCGATCTGACGCTTGGTTTCCTCCCAGGGCATCATCCCTTGATCAAAGAACCAGCCGAACCACTCAATATTGGCGTTCTTCTGTAGTGCTTCCATCTCACGTTTGACATCATCGACAGTTCCAACCAGAGAGTACTTCGCCTCGACCATACGCTCGAACTTCCAGGGAACGGGTGTCGTCTCGCCAGGGTAGCGGTAGGCTTCAAAGAAGCCGAATCCTGCGAAGTATTCTATGAATCCGGCTCCCTGCGTTTCCGCTCCTAGAGAGTAGCCTTCGGTATACGTATTCCCGATATGCACCGACCGAAAGGCGCCGACGCTCTGTCCGAGTTCAAGATGCCGGCCATGTCTGGCCGCTTCGTCACGATAGGCTTCACACAGCTCACGGAACGCAGGAGGATGCGAAATCAGAATCCACGGCACAATCCCTTCGGTGGCGCACCAACGGATCGTTTTCTCGCTGACTGAGAACGGCTGCCAGATCGGCGGGTGAGGTTCAGTGTAGGGTTTGGGGACGACACAGATGCGCTGCACAGCCCCATTTTCATCCACCTCTCCCTCAGCCCCATATTTCGAGGTCCAGTTTTTGGCGACCGGCCAGCGCTGAATGCCGTGTTCATAGGGGGTCGGGACTTCGTAGTACTTGGTCTTGAGCCGAATGGACTCTTCGGTCCAGGCGGTCTTCATGATTTTGAAGACCTCTTCAAAAACTGCCCGGTTATGCGCGTCCACTTCAGAGCCGTCCATGGGCGCGCCGGTCACATGATAGTGCTGCCCCAGCACATTGGTCCAGCGGTCCTGATAGCCTCGGGCAAAACCGGCAATAAAGCGACCCTTGGTCAAATGGTCGAGAACGGCGATCTCTTCCGCGACCCGGAGCGGGTCCCAGGTAGGTAAGACCAGTCCCAGTGAGGCAAACTTGATGCGCGCGGTTCGCGCCGCAAGGTCGGTATACAACATCAGCGGGGCAATGGACGCCTCATAGCCCTCGGAGTGAAAGTGGTGCTCGGTGGTTGACATGGCATCGAAGCCGAGTTCTTCGGCCAGTTGCGCAATCTCACGCAATTCCGTGAGCATTTCTTGATATTTGTCGTTGTTGCGGCCGATAGGTCGGAGTCTTTCACGCTCCTCGAACGTCGCCGGAATGGTCGGTAAAACAAAAAGATTAAACTTCATGGGACTTCCTCCTGACCTGGAGCGGACTACCGGTACAGTCCCGCCCCAGTGTGCTTTCCCAGCCTTAACTCGTTTGAAGAATCTGGGCTAGCACTGGCATCAGATATTTCTTGAACGTGACAGGATTCTCACACATGGGGAAATGGCCGATTTCTTCCATGATGATGCACTCGGAGTTCTTGACCTTTTTGGCCGTTTTTTCCGTCATCTCCGGCGTACAGGCAAAATCATACACGCCTGTCATGAAATAGATGGGAATATCGCCCGGCAGGTTTTCCGCTATTTCGCGAAAATCGTGATCAACGCTATAGAAATACAAGTCGCCCTTGAAGATGCCCGGACCACTCTGTGAATAATACCACCAGGTCTCTCGACGATACTCCTCCGGGCTCTGCGGTGCCATCAGCCCATACACCGAGGTGGCACACGCTTCACCGCCATGCACATGGGGATTCCAGAGCCAGTCCAGCCACCAGCCGGGCGAGTAGTCACAGGCTTCAATCGCAATCAGGGCGCGCAGGTCGGACGAGAAGTTGCGCGCCAGGTGCAAACAGATATTCCCGCCCATTGAGCTGCCCATGATGACCGGACTGTCGAGTTCGAGCTCTTTACAGAAAGCCATCAGGAATTCCGAGTAAAACTGGGCCGTCAGTTTATACTCTTCTTTCCACCAGCCCGTGGGCGGAATAGATTTTCCGTGTCGAGGCAGGTCGAGCGCAATCACCCGAAAGTCGCCGTTGATATCAGCATCACACAATTGGTGGCGCCACTCGCGCGTATCCGTACCAGCCGTGTGCAGACACACCAGGGGGACCCCCTGCCCGGCTTCCTCATAAAACACCCGATAATCTTCTCCCTCGTAAGGGACACGAACATAATGACCGGTAATAGGTTCAATATTCGCCATAATTTCGTCCTCCTTACTCGTTACGCTTCCACATTACGCATGAGGTCAAGGGTCCAGGTAAAGGCCCGGAGGTTCTGCCACATGACTTTGACATCGCCTTCGATTTGCAGCCGTCCGTGGAGCGGATGGGCCATCGCCCAGATGTCATTATACATAGGGGGGGGGACGGGCTGAACGAATTTTGCCCAGGTTTCCGCGGGGCCACGGAGGGCAAACGCGTAGGTCGATTCGGGTCCTATATCGGACGAGACTTTCGGTATCGTCCCACCCACAAACGACACGACGTAGGCGGTCTCACCGAAAGCCAGCAGGACATCCGTGGTCAAATGCCGACCAATGATCTTGGTCACGCTGTCCTGATTGACCAGGGCCTGCCAGCGCTCCATCCAGCCTGTATCGAACGCAGCCATATATTTCCTCCTGTGTTGATTTCTCTCAGATTCTTTACCCCGGCCCCCGAAGGCTGAGCCGGAACAGGACGGCTTCTTATCAAGCGACCTATCGGGCGTAAAGGGCCGAACAGTCTCTACCGTGGTGGTCGTCCTCCTTGCTGTAATAGACGCTCACTGATGAAGATGAGCGCTTCCGCAGAGGCGTGCCGTACCGTTTCTTCTTCCTCGGCAAGCATGTCCAGGAGTGGGGGAACGCTTTCAGCCCCACCAATCCGCCCGATCGTCCATAAGCCCTGCGCCTTGGCATACAGGTCTCGCTCCCGTCCGACCGCCTCAATTACCTCAGGCGCGACACTCACATCCTGATTTTGACCAATCACCTGGTACACGTTGGAACGTGTCAACGGGTCCCGGGACTGCAAGGCTTTCACAATCAGCGGCTTCGCCGTTGCATAGTCCATACGGGTAAAGGAAACGGCTGCAGCCAGACGAATGCGAAAATCAACATGCTCCAAGGCTTGCTGGACAAGGGGGAGGCCACTCGCATCTTTGAAATGGGTGAGGGAAGCAGCGGCGGTGGTGCGGACCATTTCAGACGAGTCGGATTGAAGGGCGGTTCGTAGCAACTCGACGATACTTGGGTCATCGAGCGATCCGAGCAAGCCCGCTGCGGCATCACGGATTTGCTCGTTTGCATCGCTCAATTTCGCGGCGAGGTAGGCGAGTCCGGCTGCATCACCCGTCGCGGCCAGCGACCACGCCAGCGTGACGGCAACGATGGGGTCTTTTTCTGTTTGGAGGAGGGTATGTAACATCGGAGACGCCACGACAGAACGGAGTTCGCCCAGACCACCCGCCCCTTGGGTGCGCAGTCGGATATCCGAGCTGTTTACGGCATCAAGATAGAGCAGGAGCGCGGTTCGGTCCCGCGTTCGTCGCAGTCCCGACAACGCCAGGCGCTTCCCTACTGAGTCTGTATAATAGAGCCGACGGAGCAGCCCGACCGCATCAGGCGTGGCCATATCGCCCAGGGCGTCGGCCGCGGTCCGGCGGAGCATGGGCTGGTCGGACCGTAAGGCCTCGTCAAGCACCACGATTCCAGCGGAGTCACCTCTTCGCCCGAGGATACCGGCCACCACGTTCCGCTCATGCGGGTCGCCCAATCGCAGGCCCAGGCGCAAGACCTCAAGCGCGAGTTGCCGGAGCGCAACAAGCCCGTGCCTTCCGGCCGGATCGTGGGTGGCCTTATAGGTGGCAACCGCCCCGAGCAAATCGCCCTGCTTGGCCTGATCCACTGCAGACTCTTCCTCAGTCGCCATGGCAAAGGGGGTCGCGCTGACGAGCAGCAAGAGAATGAGAAGACTGTAGGCATGACAGCGTTTCTTCATGCTTACTCCTTTCGTCTGGCACCCGAGACGCGCCCTTCCATCTCTCTCTAAAAGAGCAGCGGTTCAGCTATGCGAGATGGCCGACCTGTCGCAGTACCGCAGCGTGGTCCCAGTAAATGCGTTCCGCGGACATCTTCCCATCCCGAAATTCAATGATAATGACGAGTTCCGCGGTGATGGTCTTGCCGGTGGGAGGAATCCCGGGCAGGAACCAGTCCATCTGTTTTGAATGGACCATACGGATTGTGGCTTCCTCGACAATACAGTCGTCAGTCACCACCCGGTTTGTCATGGTGTGTTCCCATTCAGCGGGAATCGAGGGGATGAACATATCCCGATAATAGGCACGGAGTTCGGCCTTGCCCTTCCCTCCGGAGCGCGTCGGCATATGCATGACCGACGCGTCTTCCACCATGGTCGAAAGGGACAGCTCTTCGTCTTTTTCGACAAACTCGCCTATCACGTGCTCTTCCCAGAGTTTGACCATACCTTCCGCAGCCATCTCGGCGTCTCCCTTTTTCCGGCTCTCCACAGGTCATCTCACTGACGGGATGACTTCTTTGGCAAATCGTTCCAGCGTCGTACGCGCCGCCGCTTCATTCTGGGTTGTCACAAAGATAGCAATATCGGTCAGGCCGGCGGCTTTGAGTTCATACGCTTTATCAATACAGTCTTGCGGCGTTCCGGCAATGGTACATTTCCGGGCAACGACATCAGGAATAAGTTCCCGATGTTTGGCGGTTAAGTCAAGATGCTCAGAGAAGCGGTAGCTTTCGGTCACCGCTTTCACCACATCGGCATGCTCAAGGCCAAGCGTATCCGGCAGCCAGAGTTTGTTGGCGATATTCCGCGCCGCGGTAGGACGTACCTGATCGAGTGCCACGCTCCGATCATCGTCAATGGCCGCGTCAATCGCGGCGATAAAGCGGAGTTGGGCGGGGTCCTTGCCCGCTTTTCGTGCACCTTCACTCGCCGCCTCAGCCGCAACCCGCGCACCCTCCCCGTTTCCGCCCATATGGCCATCAACAATAACGCCGTCGCCTATTTCACCGACCAGCGCGGCGGCTCGCGGACTCATGATCGCAACCTCGATGGGCACCTTCCCCCACTCTTCAGCCCCGGCCACTCTCAGCCGTAATTCCTGGCCCCAGGTTTTCTTTTTCCCAGGATTGGACACAGCTGGAGCTTCCACCTCTTGTCCGGACAGCAATTTGCGAATAAAGGCCACATCCCGACGCAGTTGGTCTCGCTTAGCCGGGGATAGGCCCGCGGTTCTCACGGCCGAGTCGCCTGCACCGATACCGAGCACGGCTCGCCCCTGGCTGAGCATATTGAGGGAGACCATTGCATTGGCCGTCACGGTTGGATGGCGGGTGACCAGATTCGTCACACCGGTGCCAAGTTTCACCCGTTGTGTAGCTTGGGCGCAGCAGGCCAGACAGACGTAGACATCGTTCCACAGCATCTGCGAATCGCCGACATACACCGTCTCAAAGCCACCGGCTTCGGCGCATTGGGCGAGGCGAACCACCGGCTCTATCGTTTGGCCCGAGTAGGGCCAGATCATGACACTAAATCGCATCGCTCTCCTTTCCAGTCTGTCTCTCGGAGTCTTCAAGCCTTTTCGTCACGTTGAATAGTATAAACGCCGCAGGGGCGTATCATTGCAGAAATACCGGGAAAAATCACGGCTGTCAGGCAGCGTCAAACATGGTCAGACAGGGGAGGCAGCCAGTGTTCCGCCCACGAGGACAGAATCAAAAAAAACTGGAGAACCAGGGGAGCGAGCTGAGAAGCCCGAATCAGGGGGCGTAGGTCCGGGCCAAGAAAGTTCCAGCCGCAATAGACCCCGGCCCCGGCCACAAAGGCACCGAGCGCCACGCCGGTCAGTAGCCCGATCAAATGATTGGCAGCGGTCAAGCCACCAGCTTTGACCACGCTAGCGAGCGAGCGATTAATCAAACCAAAGACGAACAAAGCCATCAAAAAGGAGAGCAGAAAGGAGAAGGCTTCAACCTTCCAGCCACCACTGCCCACCGGCTCGAAGAGGTGGACGACCCGCGGATAGATGGAAACCGCGGCTGTTATCGCCATGAGCAGGGCCAGTGGTCCAACCACCGCCCGGGTGAGCCCCATGGTCAAGCTTAATCTTCTCCTCTTTTTTCCGAACCGTGAAGCGCCCAAAGCCGAGCGAGCGTTCCCCGCCAAGCCCAAGGCTGCCCAAAGAGTGTAAGACGGCTGATAACTGATTAAGTCTCTCCTCTGTCCCCTCAGCCAGAAAATATAGTCCTCCTTCTTCGGGGAAAGAGACCTGACCACAGAAATACAGGTTTGAAGCCATATCAAGACGATCAAGACGTACACGCGGCAGAACCTCGGTTTTCGACAAGTCCTCCTTCAACGCCCACGCCAAATCTTGATCTTGCAAAGCCCCACCAATCCAGTTCTTGAACACGCCAGCGCTCAGAAATGGAGCGTCTTTCAAGCCCTTGGCCTTACTCGTGTCCTCTTCGAGTTTGGCTGGTTTCACTAGTGGTTTGGGAAAGAAAAACTGCTCTCCGAGGTACGGAAATGCAGACGAGATGAGAAAGGGAGGAGGCTGAGAAGTAGCTTGTGACGCTTGACAAAACTCAGTCAGTAATGCCTCAAGACTGGTCTTGCCATAGAGCGTTAGCCAGGCGTTGGCGAGGGCGCTGAACAGTGTGTCGGAAGCAACGCTTTCCGCGCAGCCTTCAAGCCCGACACCGGGTTCTCCGACGTGCAGAGGAGACGTGAAGTGGAGACGGTACACGCGGTGAATAGTGCTGGTCCGGGACGGTGCAGGTGACCTGGTGGATATGGAAGATTGAGTGCTCTGCGTGACGTCAAGAAAACTTTTCACGTCATTCAGAGACTTCTGTGTATCTTCCAGCGAATAGGATTTTTCTTCTTTCTGCCCTCTAAAATGCTGGGCCGTCATCTCCGTGAGAGACAGCGATACTTGCCCGTATCCACGCGAACCATGTCCGCCAAGGGAGTCATCTTGTAGAAGGGACAGGGTCATGAGCAGATTGTTCACGTCCTCTGCCATCGTATCCAGGTCGCGCACGTAATAGGTCAGGGAAAAGTCAAAGGTCGTGCCTCGGGGAACTCGTTCTATCACACGAGGATTTGCCGCCCTGGTTATCCGGTCAGTCGTGTTTTCACTTTTTATTTCCCGGGTAAGGCGCTGCCGCGCCTCCGATGTCAGACGCAGGTCGGTGAGGTGTACGGCTGAGGGCAGACTCGGTTGCCCCGCACCATCTTCAGTGTTGACAGGCACTCTGCCAAACAGCCGACACACCTGGCAACCCTCTTCTTGGCAGGAATGAAGCCGGATGGGTTTGCCACCGGCACGGATGACCTCCTTTACGGGCTTGTCAAGTACTCTGACCAGGAGCATACGCAGTTTGCCCCGTAAGGAACCGCCGGGGATGTAGGGAAACAGGTGGCTATCCTGTCCGCTATCGGTTGCTCGCCGAAAGGGCTCGCGGACAATGGGCACGTCTATGCCGCGTGGATTCACGTCTCCTGAGTGCGCTCCAATGTGGAGGCCGGTCCGGGTCTTAAGCGTGCCGGAGAGTGTGATTTTTCCGATAAAAGGAAAGTCGGGGTGTCCTGCCATCCTCTATACCTCCCCCCGATACAGCAGGTCCATCCACGTCAAGACCGGGGATAGGTAACGTATTGTTGCCGGGTCGATCAAGCGCTCCTTGACCTCTTTTGGAATCTCCTTCTCTGCCAGGATGTAGTGCAGCGAAGGCAGGTAGAGTTTGCCTTCTTGCTCGTACATCTCCACCACCTCAAATAGCTGGCTCAGGGTGGAACGGGGAACTTTCAACTGCAAACGCTTTGCCCCGACAGTGCCGTTCTCTTTCAGCGAGGCTACCATCTTCTGAGCTAAGCAACGTAGCTCTTCCGCCTTTTCCCAGAAGAACGCTTCGGGGAGCGGATGATGTGCGGCGGGACGGACAATATGAAACGGGGCAAAGCTATTCTTTTCTTTGTCTTTTTTAGTATTTTTCTTTGCCTTCTTCTCGGCCTGCTCTGACAGGGCTGCCATCTGATAGAGCGGAAAACTGTCGGCGTGGAGCGTCAGACCGCCGGAAATCGTGATATCAGGATGTTCACACACGTAGGCCCGGAAGGCGGTGTGGATATCAAAAGCCAGTTCTATGACCTCAGACCAGGCTCCAACGATGAAGAGGTCGTCCCCACCTGAGTAGATGACTGTGACCCAGCGTTTCCCGTCCATCTTCCGGTCTCGTGCCTCTGGAAGAATATGGAAAACCCCCTTACCCGGCGGCATCTCCTCTCCAGCGCACAGCGCATTGATGAATTCCGTAAAAAAGCGGGTCAACAAGCGAGACAGGGCTGATGTTCGGGTGGGGATAAAATCCTTCGCTGAGAATCGTCGGGTAAACAGGTCGCCGAGGTTGTCAATGTCCATGCGCAACGCCCCGATAAGCGCACTGCCGGTTGCAGCTTGGGCAAAATCGGAGAAGTCGAGGGCCGTGTGTTTTGTCTGACGGGCAGGATGGTAGTTGCCGACGTAAAGGGGCGAGATGGGTCTGGCGGCCTGATAGAGAGCGCCGTCTCTCTGCGAGTTGATAAGCCAGCCGCGGCCTTTGGTGTCCTGACAAAGACGGTCTTTCAGAGCTTTGGGGGTCTGCGGAAAATCGTAATACCACTCGCCAATTTTGAACAGCATTCTGGGCTGTGCTGTAGGCCGCCGTTTACTGCGGCGGATGCACTTCAAGTCGGGAAGATGCTCACCGAGGTGGTAGAGATTGCGACAGAAGGCGCACGCCAGAACGGTGTCTGGTTCTTCGGAGGCTTTTCCTGCGACCTTCTGGATAACCTCCGGCGAAGGGAGAGGGTACAGGCGCGTTTGCTGGTGGCAAACCTGGCACTCTCCGTGTCTGTCTTGCCCTAAGCAGAGATCATGCTGACAACCGACGACAATCTCTCCACCGACCTCTCTCCAGACTTTCTCATCCTCCCTGGATTTACACCACCGGCATTCCGGGTCTTTTTTATCAGAAAATGACCCAGAGACAGCTTGGGGGTACTGCTCTGACGGCGTTTTCGGGATCAAAAGGAAACAGAACCGGCACAGGGGCTTATTATCAGATTCATATAGCCCCCAACGTTCAAGTTCTTCCTTTGGGACCATCTCTCTGGCCTGTTTACAGCTCCGACATTGGGGCGACCCACCCCGGCCTGCGGCCACCTCTCCCGGGCAGGGAGCGGAGTCGTTAGCCTGGAAGAACTCCTTGAATTTTCCCCTCTTCTTTTCTCCGATCTTTTCTCCCAGTTTCCTGCGAACCGTCTTCCATCCGTCCTCACCGCCAACAAACCCCTTGTTTCCAAGGACATGAGACTCAAGCACCAGATAGAGTTTTCCCCCGTGTACCTGGAGGAGATATAGGCGTATTTGGAGTCAAGAGAGTGGGGGGAGAAGAATCTAACGAACTTCTCATCTTTCTGCTCCGTCCCTTTAAGAAGAACCTGAGAAAAATCGCATCCTCGATACACTCGCTTTCGGAAGCGGGAGGACAAGAGGGGCTACGCCAGCAGCTTGACCAACGTAACCGTCAGACCGACGATGCTGGCGGCCATGACCCACAGGTGGCGGTAGAGCCGGGCAAACTCGCCGCGTTGGGCGGCAAGTTCCGCTTCCATTCGCGTGAGGCGTTTTTCGATGTGCTCGGTTCGCTCGTCAATACGACCCAGGGAGTATTCCCAGGAGGTGTCTTCAGCGGCAGCCATGCTTCGTACTATACGCAGGACATTGGGATGCGGCAAGAGATGTCGGCTTACGCTTCGCTAAGCCGACTTGCGGGCTATAGGCCGTCCTGCGACGGTGCCACGTTTCGTAGATGCCTTTCTAGCGGCCGAAGTCCGTTCGGGTCTCGTCGAAATCGTCGTAGCGCGCGAGTCTGCCCGTTTGTAAGAGATCGTAAAAGTCCTGGCTGAGAATGCCGTATTTTTCTTCGTAGAGCGTCAGCCGTCGTTCAAGTTGCTTCATTTCCAGGACGAGTTCGTGCAGTTCCATTGGATGACTCCTTTTATGTATGTATTCTCCAACGGCTGTCGGTTCAATCAAGACCCTCAACGCTACTTTTTCATGAGGGAACAGCCTCTTACTCTTCTGCTCCACCCTGCCGCACTTGCGCGGTTTTTCCTGCATCGACCGCAAACGTCGTTGAATCCATCACCACTCCGTAGTCTCGCTGTGCGCTTTCCACTGAGACCAATCCATCCTTCACGTCTTGTACGACCTTTTCGATCGCGCGCCGCTTCGGGTCGCCAAATCCGCCGCCGCCACTTGAGAGCAGTTCCACCTCATCTCTTTTGGACAGGGTACTCATGGAGTTGACGGCGACCTCTTCCGTGCGGCCGTCGGCATAGTGAAAAATCTGCCGGTTGGGCGGTGCGGCCTGTCCGCCCCGCAGGCCGAACGGTGCCGTGGCGGGTTGGGTACCGCTCCCGAAGTTTGCACACGCAATATTGTCGGCTTCGACTCGCCAGCGATAGGTCACTCCCATGCCACCCCGCCATTGCCCGGCTCCGGCACTATCCTGGCAATACTCAAACTGCTCGATGAAATACGGGTTGACCAACTCGTGCAGTTCAGGGTCCGGCGAACGCAGTCCCCCAAGGCATATGGCAGTCCCGATATGGTCCCACCCGTCAAAGCCGGCCGTGGCTCCACCACCACCTTTGCTTAAAAAATGAATCTCCCCAAACGGCCGTCCGGTGCGTGGGTTGATACCCGTGGTGGCCGGTGCACACCAGCGTCCCCAAGCCGCCTGAACACGCTCAGGGATCACCTCCGACAGGGCCAGCCAGACCGCTTCGGTTATGGTTTCGCCCGTTAAGACCGTGCAGGCCGTGCTCGGCGCTGGCTCGACCGGGTTCACCACACTTCCGCTCGGCGCCACGATAGAAACCGGACGCATGGCCCCTTCGTTATGCGGCACATCAGGGTTGACCAGAGTAAACAGTGCCAGGTAGCTCGCAGAAGCAGTATTGGCAAACGGACTGTTGACATAGCCAGGAACCTGGTCATCCGAGCCTGAGTAATCGAACATCACAGACTCGTCCTGCACTTCGACTTTGATCCGAATGGTCACCGGCCGGTCGTGGACAACACCGTCGTTATCTATCTGTCGCTCGGCCAGATACCTGCCGTTCGGGATCGCACGAATTTCCTCGCGCATATGCTTTTCCGAGGCGGCCAGGAGTTGCTCAACAACCTGTTCGACTACAGAGATGCCATGTTTTTTCACCAGTGCGATAATATTCCGTTCACCCAGGCCAGCGGCACCAACCAGACAATGCAGGTCGCCCTCCACCAGAAACCGCAGGCGCACATTGGACACGATCATTTCCCATAGGCCGCGATTGACTCTTCCCTGCTCATAGAGTTTGGCCGGTGGAATCCGCAGCCCCTCATCCCACACATCGCGTGCTTCCGGGTGATAGCCCGCCGCGCCGCCGCCGCCGGTGTCCGCTTGATGACCTTTCGTGACCGACCAGAAGCGCAGTTCGCCGTCAATATAAACCGGCTTGGCAATCGTAAAATCGGGCGGATGGTTATTGCCCCGATACGGGTCGTTGAGAATGAAGACGTCGCCTTCGTGCGTGTCGTCCGCATAGGTCTCAGCAATCGAGCGGACCGCCCAGGGCGTTGCGGCGAGCAGAATCGGAATATAGGCCGTCTGGGCGACTAAACGGAGTTGGCGGTCATAAATGGCGGTCACAAAATCGCGCGCCTCACTAAAAATCGGCGAGCGAGAGGTCCGCAGCATGGTCTGGCCCATTTCCTTGGTAATTGAATCCAAGCGATTCGCGATGACCGATATGAGGATCGGATCAATCCTGTCCGTTTGCATTCCACGTCCCTTCCGCGCCGACCGGGCGACCACCCAACTCTGCGAGAATTTCGGCAAGCGGTCGCTCAGCCGGGTGCATGACATAATTACGGTAGGCATCACAGACTAAACGATAGCCGGGCGGGACGAGGACTGTGGTGTTGGGCTGTTCGATCAACGCCGGTCCGCTCAGGGCCATGCCACAGTCGAACTGATCCCCATTATAGACAGCAACCTGATACGGCGTCCCGGAGAAGTACGCCCGCCGCTTGCCTTTGAGCGCGACAGCCGGGTCTGTGCCCACAAGCGGACTTGGCGTGAGTCGTGGTTTCTCCGTGAGCCCCAGCGCCTTGACCCGCAGGTTGATCATTTCCAACGGAGCTTCCGGCATGGCATACCCATAGAGTGCCTCGTGGAGATGATGAAAACGGGCGGCTGCCGCCTCCAGTTCCGATGCAACGAGAGGGGGCTGAACCGGGACTTCGACTTCATGGAATTGGCCAACGTAACGTACATCGAACGTTACGCGAAGCCGTACTTTCTCTGCGGGGATACCTTCCGATGCTAACGTTACGCGCGCCTGCTCTTCAATCTCCCTCAGTGTGCCGCTGATATCGTCGGGAACGATGGCGTCCCAGTCTCGGGTGAACGTCTGAACGTAGTCGTGCTGCAAATCAGAGATCAGCATGCCGGCCGCACAGAACACCGAGGACTCCTGGGGAATCATAATCAGCGGAATGTCCAACTCTCGGGCTATCATTCCGGCGTGTAGCGGCCCCGCTCCACCGGCAACCACAAGCGCAAACTCGCGCGGATCATAGCCCCGTTCGACCGAAACACCCTGAAGCGCAGCCGCCATATTGGCGTTCACAATACGATAGATGCCCTCGGCAGCCTCAATAGGAGAGAGGCCCAAGGGCTCGGCGATCTTGTCTGTCACCGCACGTTGAGCACCATGATAGTCAAGGGGCATCTCCCCGCCTAATAGCCCGTCTGAGGAAAGATAGCCAAGAACCAAGTTGGCATCTGTCACCGTGGGTTCGACCCCGCCACGGCCGTAACACACCGGACCGGGCTCGGCTCCGGCGCTCTTGGGCCCGACCTGGAGAATCCCTCCGGCATCGATCCAGGCAACACTGCCCCCGCCAGCGCCAACCGTGTGGATGTCCAGTAGAGGCAGAGCGAGCCGGTGGCCGCCAACCTCGCCCTCCGTTGTTGTCACGGGCTGACGATCGTGAATGAGACAGGCATCAAAACTGGTCCCGCCCATGTCAACCGTGATCACATCGCGCAAGGCGTGGGTGCCGGCATAGAACACGCCGGCCATGGGTCCGCCAGCCGGACCGGATAAGAGGGTATTGGCGGCAAAGCGCCGCGTCAGGTGGGGCGACATCACACCGCCATTCGACTGCATAATAAGCAAGACGCCGGGAAATCCCGATGCGTCCAACTGGCTTTCAAGCTGAGTCAGATAGCGCGACAGTGGAGGACCGACCGTCGCATTGAGTACGGTGGTGGAATGTCGCTCATAGACCCGAATTTGCGGCAGCACTTCGGAGGATAAGGACACATACACCTCAGGGAGGGCATCCTGGATGAGCTGACCGGTTCGGCGTTCATGAGCCGGATTTAAGAAAGACCACAAATAGCTGACCGCCACCGCCTCAATCGCATGCACCCGGATATGTGCAATCACGTCCATCACATCCGCTTCGTTCAGGGGAGTCACCACTGCGCCCTCAACATTGACCCGTTCGGTAATAGGGTAGATATGCGCTCGAGGGACCAAAGACGGCGGCGGACCGTATTTGCTATCGTACTGACGGTCACGCAGCCCCCGACGCATATTGAGCACATCGCGAAAGCCACGGGTCGTCAGAAAGGCGGTTTTGGCTCCTTCCCCGGTCAAGACGGCATTGGTCGTAATGGTCGTCCCATGAACGATGACGCTGACTCGACCGAGGAAATCCGACAGCCCACGATCAAGAGAGGCGGCGATCTTCCGCAATCCCTGCAAGACGCCGGTCGCGGGCTGCGACGGTGTAGTCGGTGTCTTATAGACTTGGGTCGCGCCCTGCGAGTCAGTGACAAGAAAGTCGGTAAACGTGCCGCCGACATCGATGCCGATTTTGTATTTCATGCTGTGACAATTTTCACGGGGGAAGTCTCCCCCGCACTCCCTCGGGTCAGGGTAAAGGTCGGCACATAGCGCTCAATGCCCTCGGGGTCCTGCCCGACTGCGGACGGCAAGAGGCGCACGGTGCGCCCCCGCTTAACTTGGCCAGGCTCTGTTTCCACCAGCCGAGTGAATATCCTCAGCTCTTCGACACGGACCACAGCGAAAATCAATGGACACGGAAAGCCCGGCGGGACGCCGGTATCTTGAATGGTGTAGGCGTGGATCGTCCCCTGGTCTGGCAGTTCAACCCAGTCGAGCCGGTCTGAGAGACATTCCGGACAGACCACACGCGGCGGCCAGTGGCGCAGAGCGCACTGCGGACAAAATGTGGTGAGCAGCTTTTGTGACCGCAGGGCTTCATAAAACGGTGCCAGTCGAGTGTTCTGACTGCCCTGGAGCGGAAAGGGGTCAATGGCACGGAAATATTCGCTCATAGGCAGAGCTACTCTCGCCCGTAAATCATGACCACATGCTCGCCCATCCCACTATTATTATGCGTCAGTCCGATATGCACCTCCGGAACCTGCCGTTCGCCTGCTTCCCCGCGCAGTTGCCAAAAGGCTTCGACCGCCTGAGCCACCCCCGTGGCTCCAAGCGGGTGTCCGCAGCCCATCAGCCCACCGCGAGGATTAACGACCACGTCCCCGCCGTAATCGGACCGCCCTTCCATAACGAACGGACCGCCTTCGCCCTTAGAACAGAATCCAAGCTCTTCATAGGCAATAATCTCGGCGATGGCAAAACAATCGTGAACCTCGGCAAAATCCACAGCGCTCGCCTGTATCCCGGCCATGGCGTAGGCGTCCCCGGCGGCCTGTTTCATGGCCGGCCAACTGGCATAATCGGGGTCGAGGCTGGAGACCGAAAACCCGTGGACCGCCTGCCCGGTTCCGCGAATAAAGACCGGCTTGTCCGTTATCTCCTTGGCCCGCTCTTCGCTCGCCAGGATAACGGCAGCCGCGCCATCGGTGATAGGAGAACACATAAACAGCCGCAGCGGGGAGGCGATCATGCGCGAGCACACGACCGCATCCAAGGTGACGCCATTCTGAAAATGGGCATATGGATTCTTGCTTGAATGCGTATGGTTTTTCACCGCCACATGGGCAAGTTGCTCTTCTGTTGTACCGTATCCGGCCATATGCAGTTGGGCGGCCAGGGCAAAGGAGGGCGGGGCAGTGAGTCCAAAACAGGCTTCCCAGTCTCGGTCCACCCCAGTCCCCATATTCAGCACGGCCTCACCCATATTGGGGAGATTGAGCTTCTCGACTCCCAGCACCATGACGATGTCGGCCAGACCGGCGGCAATAAACGCATAGGCATAGCGTATCCCCGCAGTGCCACTGGCACACATATGTTCGGTCCGGGCCGAGAGCTTACTCGGCTGAATGCCCAGCGTTTCCGCGGCAAGCGGCGCAATATGACTCTGAAAGGCCGCCCGTTCAGGCAGGACGGCACCAACGACCAGGCCTTCGATATCCTTGGGAGTCAAGTGCGGAACGGAAGCAAAGCAGGCCCGGCCGGCCTCGGCAAGCAGTTCCCGAAAGCCGGCTGCGCGCACCCCAAAGCGTGAAAGGCCCGCCCCAATCAGGGCAACCCGACGCATACACAACTCCTTTTTGTCTGAGACAATCTTACCTAATCAAGAATCCTGTTTGCTAAAAAGGCGGTATTTCTCTCCGGGAGAGGTCTTACTCTTGAGGAGAATCCGCTTGCATGGCTCTCAGACGGTCACGTGTCTGTTGGGCGCTGTCTGTCTTCCCGGTCTCTTCATACAGCCGAGCGAGTTGTTCAAGCGTCTCGCGGGTCACCGGGCTGTCTGCGGGCAGGGCTTCCTCTTGGATGTGGACCGCTCGCTCCGTAAGCAACACGGCCTCTTCATTTTTTCCCTGCTCTGCATAGAACATCGCCTGGGTGCGGAGATTCAGCGCCACGTTTGGATGATCCGCACCAAGCGACGCTTCCATAACGGAAGCGGCCTGCTCGTATAGGGGTAAGAATGTCGTATAATCCTTGGTGTCCTGGAGGAGGTCAGCGATGCCGCTCAGTGTCGTGGCCAGATTGTTCAGACTGACCGCAATATCACGCTGCCCAGGTTCCAGCGCCTTGGTCTCAACCGCCAGGGCTTCTCCGTAATACTGCCGAGAGGCGTCGAGATCCCCGGCATCTTTCAGGAACAGTGCAAACTGATTCAGGCTCGTAGCAATATTCGGGTGATCCTCACCCAGCGCGGTCTTCATCACCCGTACGGATCGTTCGAACAGCGGACGGGCGGCCTCAAAATTGCCATTCTGGTGGTGCAGAGAAGCCAGGTTATTCAGACTGACCGCAACGTTGGGATGGACCCGGCCGTAGGCCGCCTCGGTAATCTGAAGCGCGCGCTCGTACAGGGACAACGGACGGACGCTATCCCCCCCCTCGCGCAGGGCTAAGGCCATATTGTTCAGATTCATCGCCACAACAGGGTGGTCTTTGCCCAGCGCTTGTTCGTTGATCGCAATGACGCGTTCATAGACCTGTGCGGCCTCGGTGTAGTTCCGGACCTGATACAAGAGGGACGCCAGGTTGTTCAGACTGGTGCCCACGTCCGGATGCGTCGGACCATAGGCAGCGGTATAGATCTCGGCCGCCCGCTCAAACATGGGTCTTGCTTTGGCGAATTCTCCTATTTGATATAACGCCGATCCGAGATTGTTGAGACTCGCAGCCACATCGGGATGTGACGAGCCCAGCGCCGCCTCCCGGATGTCGAGCGCGCGTTGCTGTATTTCCCCTGCCTCGGTGTAATTCCCCATTTCCTTCATGAGCAGCCCCAACCGGGTCAGGTCGTCGGCAACAACGGGGTGCTGAGCGCCATGCGTGCGCTCATGAATGGAGAGCGCACTCTGGAGTAAGGTTCGGGCGCCGTTATACTGCTTGGTCGCAATCAACAGCTCGCCCAGATTAATCATACTCAGCGCAACAGCCGGATGTTCGTTCCCGAGCTGCTGTCGGTGGATCGTCAACGCCCGTTCAAAAAGCGGACGGGCCTGCTCGTACTGCTTTTGCTCTTTGTACAGCATGGCCAGGTTACCGACGCTCACGGCAACCGCGGCATGTGACTGCCCATAGGCTGTTTCTGTAATGCTCAGGGCTCGCTCGAACAGCGGACGGGCAGCATCAAACTGCTGCTGATCCTGAATCACCAGGGCGAGATTGGTCAGACTGCGGATAATGCCGGGATGGTTGTTCCCGAGCGCCCTCTCGTCAATGCCCAGCGCCCGTTCGAAGAGCTGACGAGCTTCCGCATATTGACGGATCTGCTGAAGGAGGAGGGCGAGGTTATTCAGGCTTTGAGAGACGAGCGGATGGTCGGGGCCGGCAACCTTTTCCGTCTGCTCAAGCAGTTCGCGCGCAACGGGAATGGCGGCCTGAAATTTTCCAGCCGCGTGCAAACGCCCGGCTTCTTCGGCCAATTGCTTGAGGCGGGTACCCGGCGCCTCGTCCGCACCAAAAGCAACCGGCACCAAACAGAGGACAGTAACGGCAACAACGACGCTGAGGATTCGTCTTGGACTATTCACTACAAGTGAGAGCCGAGACATGGGGAGGGGGTCAGAACCCGCCGAGACAGGCTATTCCGTCTGTGTCGCCTGATCAGGAGGCACAGAAATGACGTCTTCGGAGGGCTTATGAAAGGTTTCCGCCACGTCAAAAGAGCCGCGCAACGAATAGACATCATCTTTGAACATGGGGAGGTGAGAATAGTAGGCACGATGGTAATAGCAGCCCAGGCCCTCACCTGGAGCGGCGGTCTCCTCTTCGACGCTAGCGTCGGAAACCGCACCGCTTCCGCTCTCTGCCGAGGGGGGTGTCTTGACTGAAGCGATGTCGTGTTGCGCGGCCTGTTCAGCCTGACTTTTTTCAGTCAGCATATCAGCATTATTCTTCTGGGTCGGTGTCAGCGGTCGATGAGACGGGTTTTCAAATTTATCCAGCCAGCCGTAATACGCGGTGGCTTTGGGTGCAGTTGGTTGCGGCTCTCCTTCTGCCCGGAGATCACCGGCGACACACATGACACCAAGGCTCACAACGATAATCAGGATGCTTTTCATACTGAAGCCCCTGTTCTCACCGCTCGCAACACGAAAGGACAAGGGGGAGCAGATATCTGCTCCCCCTTGGAGATGTCTTCTGAGGCTGTTTAGCGGTGCAGCTCAGTCAGACGGTTAAGGTCATACAGGCCGTTAATGTAATCCATCGAAAAGTCGGGCAGACCGCCAGCGTATTCACGCCACAGGTTGCCACGACCGTTCTGGATATCAACCGTGTCCACGTTCCGCCAGTGAATCGCGCCACGATTGGCGTTCATATAGGTATACTTCTTGGAATCGTCAGCCCACTGGTAGCCCCACTGCCACAGCTTCCACAGTTTTCCTTTACGGTCGAAAGCAATGTGGTTCCAGGTCTCCCAGGTTTGCGGGTCGATCGCCATGATCGCGCTCTTGTACGGATGGCGCGGGTCTTTCGGAATCCGCTCGACCACGAACAGCTCGCGGATCTGCCAGATGTCGTTGTTGAGCCAGCCGTCAGGCCCACCGTAGCGCACGCCGTCGTCTTCCCACTTGGTCAGGGCATGCACGGTCAGGAATTTCTTGGGACCCCAGAACACCCAGTCCCACTCGAGCGGACGGCCTGAGAAGCCATAGAAGTCTTCCAGGGTATGCTCGGTGCCCATCAGCGAGTCAGACTTCACCTCAGCCGAAATACGCCGCACGCGCCGCAGGCTCGGAACATAGGCCCAGCCGTCATCGGTCCGGCGCGGGTCGATATAGCGCTGGATGATGAACGCAGTACCCCGCACATCGTACGGCTCGAAGAAGCCGGTAAACTCCTTCCAGTGCACGGTCCCGGCGTCATCGTTTTCGGGCAGGTTGTAGTTGTTTTCCGGAAACATGGCCATCTGGGAGTGATAGGCCTTGTGATAGAAGGTGCCCAGGCTGCGCTCGTAGGTGCCGCCGCCGCCGTAGATCTTCTCGTAATCGTAGTCCCAGTCCGTGTCGATATCGATTTCACCACCAATCCAGGCATCGGGTGGTTTCGTCGGCTCCGGAGTTTCGTGCTCACCGCCGAACCTCAGCCACGTGCTCAGCGCGTTGGCGACGAAGTAGCCGCGCCAGTAAAAGCGCTTGTCATAGTTCCAGGCCACCTTGAGACCGGCAGTGTTCATGTCCGTCTCGGTCCGGATATCATCGTTCGAAAACGGATAGCCGCAGACATAATTCTCGAGCGCGCCGTCCGCGGCCAGCGAGACCTGCTTCTGGAACTTCTCGTCGCAGTCCCGCACCACCTGGTGCGGTGTCACGTTGTAGGTTTCGGCCACCTCCATTTGCAGCGTACCGTCGTTCCACTTCTCGAACTGCTCGAAATAGCCGGGGAACATGAACGGTCTCACCTTAGGCAGGTCGGCGTGCGTCAGCACGTCGCCGGGGTTAAATTCCGGCTCGGCGTCTTTGGTCTCGTTGAACCATTGCTCGAATGTATCGCGCGTGTACGTGGTCGCGTCGCCGCCCTGCGCCAGTACGCTGGTCTGCGCCCACAACAGGCTGCAGGCCGCGAGAAACGAAAACGCTATAAGTCGTTTCATAAATCCTCCTCCATTAAGAAAATTTGCCGCTCTATTTTTAGTTGGCTTTTTTAGGAAGTCAATAATTCTTCAGCAGGTATTTTTATACTGCTAGCATCAATGGGGGCGATGCATGCATCGCCCCCTACACCCTAGAAACGATAGCGCAGTCGGCCCCAGAATTCGTTCATCTGGTTCCGCTCCGAGCCACCGGCCTGCATGTGGAACAGACCGAAGCCGGCTTCCGAATATGGTCCCTGACAAGAGCCTGGGCCAGAAAGGCCACCGTAGCACGAGCCGTCGTTGAACACCCCGAACGCGCCGAGGTCGTGGCGATGCCGGGCACCGAGAAACGCGGTGAAACCAAGTGTCACCGACCAGTTGTTGGTAATCAGATACTCGATATTACCGCCGGTCGTGCCGTCCTGGGCTGCGGTGCCAAACGCACCAAAGACCAGATACACCAACTGGTCACGCATGAAATGGTTCTGGGCGAACACGGTGAAGATGAAGTTGTTATTCTCACTCACGATACCGCGACGGCCAGCCCGCGAGTCGGGATAGTGGGTGCCGTACGCCTGAGCGCTCAGGAAGAAACTCCGGGTCGGATTGAGCCAGCGGATCAAGGTCGGCCGGTCAATCCCCAACACCCACTTGAACGCATTACCGTCGCCCATCAGGTCGATCTTGGCCGTGTCGTTCAACAGGGCGTTGGTAGTCCAGGACGATTCCCAGCGAATAACGAAGCCGGTGTACGGCTCGAACCAGTCGAGCGACAGACCCAGCGTGTTCGTCTTGCGCCATCTAGCAGCCAGCGAGCCGCCAAGGCCGCACAGGTTCGCATATTTGGCGTGGCGGTTTTTCGCCTTGGTGCCGTATCCCGCCCCACCTTCTTTGAAGACGCCGGCTTCGCGTATCTGAATCTGCTTCGGCTTGACGCCGGCTACTACAGGACCAAAGGCTGAATTAACAACCGTGCCACCGTCCTTGTGGAATGACTTGGGGTCGGCGCCTGCCAATTGCTCCGTCGTGATCGGCGCGTCATTCCGGTCGGCGGGTAGAATGCTGTTCCCGTTCCCGTCCGTCGTACAGCCCGGAGTGTTAAGGATGTTAAGGCGGTCCCAGCCGGTCACCGGCAAGTCAGGAAACGCGAAGTAGTCGGTGATCTGGATACGCAGGTTGCCGGCGGTGGCTTCCCAGCGCATACCGATACCACCGTTCTTCAGGTTCCAGTGCGGGGCGCGGTTCTTGTACAGCGCCATGTTCTTGAACGGGACATACGGTCGGTCTGCGGTTGCCCCGGAGTAGTGGTCGGCCATGTTCGGGAAAACGGCTGACGAGAACAGATCATTCCCGAACACGAACCCGTCTATCGTTCGTCCGAAGCCCGTGGCCCACGGCTGGGCCGGATGGCCGAGACCGGTCGGCGTGTGGCGGTCGAAGATATAGACCACGCTACCGGCCACATCGCGCAGTGGGCCAATGTTGCCGAAGCGGTGCTCGAACAGGGCCGACCACAGCGGCACGCGCGTATCGTCGAACAGGTCGATGAAGAAGTGGTCGCCAAAGTTGACCGGGTTCACGATGTCTTGCAGGCGGAAGAAGTCGGCCTTCCCCCACACATGCTGCTGTTTCCCGATGCGGAGCCAGTTGCGGCCGCCGAAGCCCTTCCAGAAGAGGTCCAGATATGCCTCGCGCACGGGATAGTACAGGTCCATATTCGTCTCGCGCAGCATCCCGAAGCGCAGGTCGTTCTGGCTGGCGTCCAGGCCGTAGTACCCCCGGCTTCGCGAATCCACATCGCGACCGGGCACGCCGTATTTTGCGCCAGGGGTTATAGTGTGAATGAACTCAATGTTATTAGCGGCACAATTAGTACACGGTTCCTTCGGCCAGAATCCACCATAGTTGCGGGGGGCAAGTCCGAAAGCTGTGAGTAAATCCACATTATTCTGACTGGGCTTACCAGAGCGTCCGGAGACCTTGCCATTTCGTCCGTTTCCGAACCTGTGACTTATGTCGTAGATCGACTCGTACTCAGGCCGCAGCTCGATGAAGTACTCGAAACGGTCGAAGTAGTCCTGCATGACGTACAGGGGACCGGCCAACTGCACGCTGGCCCGATAGCGGGACGACGCGACATGGTAGTCGGTCTTGAAGGTATCGCTCCGTAGAATGGAAAAATTATCCACGTAACCGTGGATGGCCATTCTATCGAAACTCTCCAGGAACCCCCTGTCCCCGCGACCTGCCGCATCCGCAGGCGGAATCGCGAGCGCCATACTCAGACCAATGGCTGTCATAGTCAGCCAGAGCCCGGTCAGCTTCCCTCTCCCTGCTCGTTTCATAACGAGGCCTCCTTCCTTGCCCTTCGCCCTCACGAAGGGAAAATCTTTACTACCCCCAGGGGGGCCATTTGTCACAACAATCCCTCAGACTTTTATCAACTCGTTGGTTGCGGGCTCGGCTCCGCCATCATCGGCTGCTCTTCCTCAACCTGCACAGGCTGCCCAACCACAAACCTCGGCTTCACAATCGCAATCATGGCCGGGATCATGGTCAGCGCCGACAACCAGTGTGTCACCAGCAGAATGGCCAAGAGTAAGGCCATCTCCGCGGAGAAGCGCAAACTCGACATGAAATACCACGGAATCACACCGGCAATCATCGTCGTGGCGGTAAAGGTCACAGCCATACCTGTTGTTGACACGGTGCGTTTAATGCCGGCAACCAAATCGCCTCCTGCCCGCGGGACTTCGAGTCGAATCCGGTCAACGACGTATAGGATGTAGTCCACCCCAATACCCATCCCCACCGCGGTCACTGGCAGCGAGTTGATATTAATGCCGATGCCCATAAAGGAGACATACATATAACTGGCCACCCCCGCGGCGACCAGCGCAAGCATCACCAGGGTTGCCGCAATGATGGAACCGTAACTCAAAAGGACAAGGGTGTAAACCGTCGCAATGACTAATAGGGCGGCCTGCTTCTCGGAACGATCAATCTCCTCGTTCAGGGCTGCCGTCGTTCCGATAAATCCACCGGCCAAACGCAGACTCACCCCTTCAATGGGGTGCTCAACCATGAACTTCTTCGCCCTGGCGATCGCCTCACGGACGGTGTCGCCTTTTACGTCCTTGTAAAACACGACAAACTGACCGTTCTGGTAGACCATATCGGTGTACTCGAGAATAACACCCGATATGGGAGCCGAGGCTTCATACACAAAAATCAAATTCCCAGTGATCGATCTATCAGGCGGGATGACCTGCCAGCGCGGGTCGCCGTAATGATAGCGGCGGTTCAAATTACGCGCCAACGTGTACAACTCGCGCGTGTCTCCTGCCTCAACCTGCTCCAACAGATAACGGCGCATCTCCTCAAGCGTATCGAGCACGTGCGGCTCCTTGAGGATATGCTCACGCTCGCCTTCCAGGTAGATCACCAGTTGGTTGGCCCCGGCAAATCGCTCGTTAATCGTCCGTGCAGACACATTATAGTGGGCATCCTGCCACAGCAGCGGAGAACCGGCTTCCTGCTCGCCAATCGGTACCGTGATCGCGGTCCGCACGCCAAAGAAGATGGTTATTGCGGCGGCGACCATAATCACCCAGCGACTGGTCGGTCCGGTGGCGATGTTACCGACCGTGATCAGCGTGACCTCCATCCAACGCGGAATAAAATGTTCCGTTTGCTTGGGCCTTGGGAAATATGACAGCAGGATGGGCATGGTGTGTGTAATGCAGAAGATATTGGCAAAGGCCCAGAAACTGCCGTAGTAGGCGAGCTTCTCGATCAGCGGAATAGTGGCCACGGACAGGACGAGAATCCCACCGGAGTCGCTGATGACACCCGTCACGCCCGGTAAAAACAAGTCGCTCAGACAGGTAAACGCCGCTTTCTCCTGGTCCTGCGAGACCTCAAGCTCTTCAAAATAACGCTCAATCATCTGCACCGCGTGGCTGACCGAGCGGGCCGTGATCAGCAGCGGAATCACGAGAATCAGCGGGTCAAGGTTAAAGCCCCACCAGCCAACCCAGCCCAGGCCCCACACGGTCTGGATGGCGGCGCCGATTAACGGGACGAGCACCCCGTAGGCCCGCCGAAAATAGATGATCAGGGCGAGAAAGACCATTATTCCGGTGAAGGTGAAGATCAGGAACAGCTCGCCGGTGAAAAACCAGACCCAGCCTTTGAGCGCCGGCTCACCGGCGACGTACACGTTCGTGTTGTCGTCTTCTATCTCACTCCGGATGCGCGTGATCTCACGTTGAATCTCCCGGTAATCCAGCCGGTCTTCGTTAAATCCGGCAAGAACGAGCGCGGCTTTGCCGTCTTCCGAGACGTATTTGTTCATAACGATATCGTTATTGAACATCTCGAATTTCAGCGCGCTGAGCTCATTGGGATCGTCCGGTACATCAACGGGAAGCACCGGGTACGAACGCACCATACCGCCCGGCAAGGTCTTGATATTGCGGATTTTGACGTGGGAGAGCGAAGCCACCTGGTTATGGTCCACACCGGTAATCTGGTCGAGTTGGTCCGTGAGGTAGCGAACCTTTTCCAGGTTTTCTTTGGTGAAAATATCCCCTTCCTCTACCTGGAGGACCGCCGTCACGATATTGGCTCCGCCAAAGGTCGTCCGATGCTGGTTGTAGGCTTGGATATAGTCGTGGCCCTGGGGCAGGAGGTCGGCAAACTGGCTGTACATTTCGACATTCCGGGCTTGATAGCCCCAGAGGACCGTCGCGATCGCCAAGGCGACCATATACGCAAGACGGTGTCGCCAGAGAACTGTCAGATAGGCTTCGATGATACGGTCGGCGGTGCCTTTTGTGTGACCTGGGGGGGTATGGGCCATCTTAATTTCCTCCTTACGCGAGCAGAGGTGGCGTCGTGTGTGAGTAATATGTCGTGTTTATAGGCATGGCAGTCATGACAGCGTTGTTTTGCTAATGACTACAGCCACCCTAGAGAGACGGGTTCGCGGCATACAGCTTTGCCTTGTCCGCGGTGGCCCAACTCTTACCGCTATCGGTAGTGACCAGGACCGTGCCCTTCCCTCCGCATGCAACGCCAAATTGCCCATCAGGAGCAAAAGACGCCGTGCGGATCCAGGTCAGCACATCCTGGCGGATATTCTCGTCAAGCTGCCATGCGTCACTTGTGGCTGAGGCAAGCGTGCCGAGCACGCCCGTGGCAAAGTCATTGCGGTTGTTATCTGGAGCGGCGGTGACGGACAGGAGCGTATTAAAGCTCCCACTGGGAATGTTTGTCCACGTTTCCCCCGCATCCGTTGTTTGTAACAACGTGCCACTCTCCCCGGTGACATACCCCTCCTGGGCGCTACGAAAATCCACATCAATCAGGAAAAGGTCTTCAATATAGAGAGGGGGGATACGCTGTCGAATCGCTTCCTCTTCAGGGAGTTCCGGGCGAGTATATTTCGGCAGGTTGTGCACATTGCGCTGCCGCTGCCAGGTGACGCCACCATCCTGGGTGCGCAAAATAATCCCAAATTCGCCCGCGACCCACCCGTCCGTATTCGTGGGGAAGGACACCCCGTTCAGCGTCACATCGCACGGATTCAGCCGCAGGGTTGACTCGGGATCATCCGCGGGGTCCGACGTTGCAAAATTATCAAAGCTCATATCGCACCACAGCGAGAGATTCTCCCAAGTCTCTCCACCGTCTTGTGAACGGATAATGGCGCCCACCGGACCGACGGCCCATATATGTTGCGCGTCCGCACCACGGCTGACCGCAAAATAGTGAGGCTGGGCCACCTGCCAGTCCAGCAGCGGTAATTCGATAGGATTTCGAGTCCAGGTCTTTCCACCGTCGTCGGTCTTGAGGACGATGCCATCCTGTCCAACGGCCACCCCATCCTCGGCGGTCGCAAAGTCAACCTCATAGATTGCCTTTTGGACCCCGGTCTCCAGCATGGTAAAATCTTGCCCGTTATTGGTCACATGCAGGATAAGCCCCCGTCCGCCAGAGACCCACGCGTTGTTCGCGTCAAGGACAAAGGCATCGTAGTAGTCTTCGCGGTCGGGAAACACATTCCCCCTGGACGCCCCCATTTCGTTGAGTTCACGCAACACCTCTTCGTCGGCTGCTTCAATACAAGCTGACAGCGTAAAGAGGGCGGCGACCATAACGCTCCAAGCCGAGTGACGCCACACCAAACGTATTTGTCTTTTCAAGATATTCTCTCCTTAACCGATGTGGGGAACAGTGTTGTCGCTTGTAAGATTCCGAGGTTAAGTCCCCTTATCTATGAAGTACGGACAGAACTGTCAAGTGACCCCTCAAGGGCCACTTCACCAGTATAATTGAAGGTATTTCCGTTCAGTTTTGTTGTGTATATCGAATGGCCAAACCAACCAATTGAAATTCGTAGTCTGACCGGCTTCGGTAGTCTCGGGCGGTACTCGCCCCGACATGGGCCACCGTTATTTCGTCCTGGAATTCTCCGGCTTTCATCCGTTGCAGGACAATGGCCTCTGCCCCTATCGCACACGCCTCACGGTGCAGTGCAGTCTGCATAGCTTCCAGGCCCGTACCTGGATTGCCATACGTTTTCACGCGGGCGATCACTTCATGGGCTAACGCGGGAGGAGAATCAAGAATGGGAATCTTACAATTTGTTGTCGTGTATTCGATAGGAAGCGCCCCCACCTGTTCAGTCAAAACCAGGGGTTTTGTCGGACGACTCACGCATCCAATCAAGACGCAGCCGACCAGAATCGTCAAAAAAATTCTCAAGGCTTTTCCGAACAGGACCTCTCGGGTCCTTGCATCCTCTACAAAAGTAACGGCCTTCTATAGCATACTCGGAAGAATTACTCTACATTTTCTTGGCTCTAAATATCAAACCATGTTATATTATTACCCTTACCTCTCACGGATGGAGTAAGGTGCCGCGGGCGGAAGCCTAAAACCAGAAGGGCGAGGAGATCTTTTACATGGTGCAAGTCCAGTCGTTAAAGTGGGGCGTTCTCTTTAATGGAGATAAGCTGAGCCTCGATCATATCGTCCGCTTTGCCACACAAGCGGAAGACGCCGGAGCGGAGAGCATTTGGGCCGCCGAGCTGTGGCGGGATGCCTTTGTGCCTCTGACCGCCATAGCCAGTGCGGTTCGGACCGTCCGCCTCGGGACGGCGGTTGCCCATTTTGCGCGGCCGCCTATGTTGACCGAGTTAGGCGCAATGTCACTCGCCGAATACACTCACGGGCGTTTCATTCTGGGGCTTGGGACTGCGCCGAAGGACTGGAACGAACAGTGGCACGGCCTGGAATACCGCAAACCCGTTGCCCGCATGCGGGAGTATGTTGAGTGTATTCGCACCATGTGGCAAGGCTCACCAACGCAGGCAGTCGAATATAGCGGCGAATTTTACCAGGTGCGCAATTATCAACGGCTCACCGAGCCGGTCTATCCCAGCGTCCCTATTTATCTGGCCGCGGTTCTGCCCAATATGATCCAGCTCGCCGGGGCACTGGCCGACGGCATTATCCTCAACGTGCTCAATACCCCCCAATATTTTACGGATGTCGTCCATCCAAATCTGAAAAGAGGCCTCAGCCACAGCGGGCGGAACAGAGACGGCTTCGAGATTTGCGCCGTGAAATGCTGCGCAGTGAGTACCAACCGTCGGCAGGCGCGCGATCTGGCCAGACATGCCGTCGCCTTTTACGCCACCCTGCCCTATTTCGACGTGATCCTTGACCCCCCCGGCTTTACGCAGGCCAAGCTTACCATCCGAGACGCGATGACCCGCAATGACGTTTCGGCCATGCTTGCGGCCGTGAGCGACGAGATGATTGATGCACTGGTCTTGGCCGGGACACCGGACGATGTCCGGCAACAGCTGACCGCCTTTGACGGCTTGTTCGACACCCTGCTCTTGCTCAGCCCTTCTTTTGCTGCCGACCCGGAAGAGGTCCGTCACAATAATGCCGCAATGATTGCCGCCTTTGCCGAATAAGGTTATGGAGAGAGGACACATTGCATAGAGGAGTCACTATGAATACGCAGTTACAACACGACCTGCTCCCGACAGCCACCCACGATGAGTTGGCGCGGCAAAACTTTGTCCAAAGCCTCAAGGTCCATCTGGCCACCAAAGTCTCACCTGGCAATAAGACTATTTACGAGCATAAGGCGGCCCCCCGCTTTGCGCGTGAACATCAGCGCCCGCCCCAAGACCGGCACGAAGTCCGTAGCGTCATGCAGGACGAACCCTATTACCAGATGTGGAGCACCCTGCTGCGGACCAGCCAGGAAATGATGTGGGATGCGGTCAATGTGAGCGTGGAACGCCAGCTCCCGCAGCTACGGGAGCGTGCCGCGACAAACGGAAAGACGCTTGGCTCTCTTAGCTTGAATCCAGATTTACCCATTCCGGCCTACCACACAGCGGTGGACATTCACTGTCAGCCGGGTGGCTACCACACCGAACTGGAGCAGGACGACGTGGCTGCTGGAGCGACCTATGACCGGGCCGTCTATATTTACGCCATGAGCCGCTTAGGCAGCCTGAACGATGAAATGGGCCAGTCGGTTGTGCTGCACCTCACAGAGCAGCATGCGGACTTCCGGCCCGCTCGCATTCTGGATATGGGCTGCACCGTCGGGCATAGCACCCTGCCCTATGTTGATGCCTATCCCGAAGCCGAGGTCTTTGCCATTGACGTGGGCGCACCCGTCCTGCGCTATGCCCATGCACGCGCCGAGGCACTGGGCAAGCGCGTCCATTTCTCTCAGCAGAATGCAGAGCAGACCAATTTCGAGGCGGATTCGTTTGACCTCATCGTCTCTCATATTTTGCTGCACGAGACTTCGAGCCAGGCCATTCGCAATATCATGAAAGAGTGCCACCGCTTGTTACGGCCGGGGGGCATGATGCTCCACCAAGAGGTGCCGCAATATGAAGGCATGCCGCCCTACGAGGCGTTTATTCTTGACTGGGACACCTATAACAATAACGAACCCTTCTGGGGGACGGTGCATTCCATGGACCTCCAAAAGCTGGCAGAAGAGTCGGGTTTTACCGCACGAGGTGTCATCCAGACGATGATCCCGAGTGCCCTGGAACGTGCCCAGGCCCGTACCGAGAAATTTCAAGGCGGCGATTTCGGCGGCGGCGGGGCGTGGTTCGTCTTTGGCGCGACCAAATAGCAGGAGACCTTCATGCCGCGCAAAGCAAAAGGCAAGCGCCCGACTTTTTTCAACGACCCCCAGATCGATACGGTTATGGGGATTGTCATGGCTCTGGCTGGCGAGGTCTCTGTGCTGCGGGAGCGCCTCGACAGCGTTGAGCGTCTGGCGGCGGCCAAGGGCCTGTTCACACAGCACGATATTGAAGCCTATCGCCCGGATGAGGCCGTCATGACCGAACGGGAACGCTGGCGGACAGAATACCTCGAACGGGTCCTGCGGGTCGTCCATCAGGAGTTGGAGGAAGCCGACAAGGACGAGACCACGGAATCATACCAAGCCGCGGTTCGTGCGGTTTCGTCCTGACGGCCAGAGAGCACGGAAAAAAGCGACCAACCCGTACCCGTGAATCAGCCCCTGAACCAGAAAGTGCAGGCTCTTCATGTCCTTCAAACTTGGTGTTGATGTCGGTGGAACGTTTACCGATCTCATCCTTTTTGACGAGGAGCATGGTCGGCAGGTCCGAGTCAAAACTCCGTCTACCCCCAGCGACCCCTCGGTTGGCGTGCTGGCCGGGATTGAGAAAATCTGCCGTTCAGCCAACATCTCACCCGGCGACATCGCTCAGATTATGCACGGGACGACCGTGGCAACCAACGCCGTCCTTGAGGGCAAGGGCGCCAAGGTTGGCCTGATTACGACCCAGGGATTTAAGCAAATCCTCCATCTGGCACGCTCCTGGACGCCTGGTCCGCTCGCCGGCTGGATGATTATGGAGAAACCGGACCCGCCCGCGGCCATCGAATACACCCGCGAAGCCATAGAGCGTATCGACACCCGTGGGCAGGTGGTCACCCCGCTGGACGAGGACGCGCTGCGTACCGACCTGCAAAATTTGGGCATCCAAGGAATCGAAGCGCTGACGATTTCTCTCATTAACTCGTACGCCAACCAAAGCCATGAAAAGCGCGTCAAAGAGATCGCCCAGGAGGTGCTACCCAACACGCCGATTACCGCTTCGTCGGAAGTGTTGCCGGAGTTTCGGGAATACGAACGCGCTCTCACCGCGGTGATGAATTCCTACGTGCGGCCAAAAGTCTCCCAGTATATGCGCAGCTTTGCGGATCAGCTCACAGCGCATGGTCTGAAAGCGGATGTCAATATTCTCCGCTCTGACGCCGGGCTGATGACCTTGCGTATGGCACAGGAACGACCGGTCTACGCCGTAATGTCAGGCCCGGCCGGTGGCGTAGCGGGAGCGCTGTATATTGCCAAAAAGGCCGGCTTCCCACATTTGTTGACCCTCGATATGGGCGGCACGTCCACCGACGTGGCCCTGTGTCAGGATGGCAGCCAGACGATTTCGCGGGAAACGACCCTGGGCTATTTCCCGATTAAGGTTCCTTCGGTCGATGTCCGCAGTATCGGGGCCGGCGGCGGCTCCATTGCCCATGTGCCCGAGATTACCAGCGCGCTCCGGGTCGGTCCGCAGAGTGCCGGCGCCGCTCCCGGTCCGGCCAGCTATGGCCAGGGTGGGACGGAGCCCACGGTGACAGACGCCAACGTGGTCCTGGGCCATCTGCCCCCCAATCTGCTGGGCGGCGAGATGACGCTGGATACGGAGGCCGCCCACACCGCAGTCGAGCGCATTGGAAAAAAACTCGGCCTCGATGTATATCAGACCGCCCAGGGCATCCTGGATATCGTGAATGAGAATATGCATGGGGCCTTGCGTTTGGTCTCAGTCCAGCGCGGCTACGATCCACGCAATTTCGCCCTGGCCGCATTTGGCGGCGCCGGGCCGTTGCACGCCAACGCGGTGGCTAAGCTTATTGGCGCGTTTCCGGTTATCGTCCCCCCCGCACCGGGCATTTTATGCGCAATGGGCGACGTGTGTTGCGACTACCGGGAAGAATTCTCCCGGACCGTCTTCCGCACCCTGGATCAGATTACCGCGCCGGAGGTCATTGAGATCCTCGAAGGGCTGAGCGCGGAGGCGACCGGCTGGTTGGAGCAGGAAGGCATCTCTCGGCAGCAGCGGATTTTCTATAACGCCGATATGCGCTACTTCCGCCAGGGCTATGAACTGCCGATGACGACAACGCTCGATGAGCTACAAACCAGCGGAACGGCGGCGCTGGCGGAACAATTTCACGCCCTACACGAACAGCTCTACCGCTTTCGTCTGGATGCCGAGTGTGAAATCGTCAACCTGCGTGCGGTTGCCCTCGGCACGGGAACGACGTTGCACTGGCCCGAGGGCGAAACGGACGGACCGTCCGCGGCCCACGCCCAAGTTGACGAACACCGGATTTATTTTGACGGCAACTTCTTGACCACCCCGATTTATGATCGGGCCAAGCTCACACCGGGCAATCGCCTGCCCGGCCCGGCGATTGTGACCGAGATGGACTCCACTACGGTCGTCCTGCCGGATTATGCGGCAGAGGTAGATCGCTATGCGAATATTTTGATCCGACCAAGAGAACAGTAAAGATGAGTAATATTTTGAAACGTTTGCAAACTGTTCTTGAATTAACGGAATCCTGTCAAGTTCCAGGCTGCGGGAAGCCCGTGAACCAGAGAGGACACAAACTGTGCTACAGCCACTATAAGCAGAGAAGGTCCAACACGCCCGTCGAAAAAAATGGAAGTAGCACCAGGAATGCCCCACACTCATCCCCTGTGCGAACATCTAGCCGCAGGAGCGATACGGAGATGCTCACCGCCTCAAAGCTTGGCAAGGCCCTAGACATACCCAGCGCTCAGGTCAACTTGCTCCTGGCCGAGTTGGGCTGGGTCGAGAAGTCCACCGAGGGTTGGAAAGTCACCAGCCAGGGCGAAAGGCAGGGCGGACGAACCCGAACATTCAAACAGAACGGCACCCCCTATGCTATTTGGCCAGACAGACTGCTCCGGAGCAAAGTTTTTCTCGCCGCGGTGAACGAGTTCGGCAAAGAGACTTACAAAAAGACTTACAAAGAGACTGCGGAAGCTATCGCGGGTCCGCCCGTCGTCGCCGAAAAGCCACACGTCGCGGATCTTCGCACTCGCTTTCCTGCCAAATATCGAGCCGCCGACGGACATTATGTCCGCTCGCGTGCGGAGCTATCGATTGATAATTGGCTCTACATGCATGCCATCGTCCACGCCTACGAGCGGAAATTGCCCGTCGAAGAGGATGCCTACTGTGACTTCTATCTGCCTCAGGGCAAAGTATATATTGAGTACTGGGGAATGGAAAAGGACCCGGCTTACGCACAGCGCAAGAAAGAGAAGCAAGCGATCTACGCCCGATACGGCCTGAACTTGGTCGAGTTGGCGGATGCTGAGCTTGAAAACCTTGACGACAACATAGCACGGCTCCTACTTCCCTTCGGTGTTGACTGTACCTGACGCGGCTCCAGCGCAACTGCTGATAACTGAGCAGGAGAGAGGAATTATGGGTATCCTGCAGGACGCGAAAAAGCTCCTGGAAGCTCTGACCTCTGGAGAAAGAGCGCAATTGTTGGAATGGGCCATTCATGACCTCACAGATACCCATCCGGGTATCGAAATGACGGCCGGCGTGTGTGGAGGGGCGACTTGCATTGCCGGAACCCGTATACCCATCTGGATTTTAGAGCAGTACCGTCGTTCCGGGGCGAGTGACGCAGAACTCTTGCACTCCTATCCAGGCTTGCGAGCCGAGGACCTCGTTCATGCGTGGACCTATGTCCGCTCCCATCGGAATGACATTGAGCAGCGCATCCGGAAAAATGAGGCCGCCTGACTTTCGGATTACGCTCTGCTAATCCGACCTACGATAGAGGAGTAGTGTTATGCGTGATGTAAAAATTGCTGAAATTCCAGATATCGAGGTCGATCCCGTCACCCTCGACATTATCGAGAGTGCACTCAAGAATTACCGCTATGAAATGGATGCGGTGCTGTTCCGTACGGCCATGTCACCGGTGATCCGCGAGCAGCACGACGAATTTCCCATGATCTGTGATCCCAACGGCCGTATGGTCGTCGGGCAGTTTGGCTCCTATATCCGGGAGATGATGGAACGTTTTGACCAGCCGCTCTATCCTGGCGATGTCATTCTACTCAACGATCCCTATCTGTGCGGAGGGGCCATTTCCCACATCAACGACTTTCTCGTACTGGTTCCCGTCTTTGACGGCGACGAGCTTATTGGCTGGACCTCCATGTTCGGCCATCAGATGGACGTGGGCGGTCCGTTGCCCGGCTCGTTTCCGACCAACGCGACCTCAATCTTTGGCGAGGGACTCCGCATTCCGCCAGTCAAACTGTTTGAAAAAGGCAAGCTCAACCAGGCCGTCCTGGATTTGATTCTGAACAATGTCCGCATCCCCATGATGAACCGCTCGGACCTCATGGGCATTGTGGCCGGCTGTAAAACCGCTGAACAGCGCGTGCAGGAACTGTGCGAACGCTTTGGGCGAGATACCTATCTGGCCGCCTGCCAGGCATTGCTGGACCGGACCTACCGGGCCGTCCAGACCCTCATCCAGCGCAATATCCCGACTGAGCCCCAGTCCTTCGAGGACTATATTGATGATGACGGGCTCGGCAACGGCCCGTTCAAAATGAAACTCACCATCTGGCGCGAGGGCGACAAGGCGATTTTCGACTGGACCGGCACCGACCCGCAGGCGGTTGGGCCGATCAATTTTTATCTCAATCCGGGCATGTTCAAGATGTTCATCGGCGTTTACCTCATCATGGTCTACGACCCCCAGATTCTGTTTAACGACGGCTTTTACGATCTGATTGACGCCCGCATGCCGGACGGCTCCCTCCTCCATCCGAAATTCCCCGCTCCGCTGGGCTGCCGCACCCATGCCCTGGCCCGCCTGTTTGATGTCATGGGCGGCTGTCTCGGCCAGCAGAGCCCGGAACTGACGACCGCGGCCGGCTATGGCACCAGCCCCCATCTGCTGTACAGCGGCAACGATAAGGACGACAACTTCTTCTTTATTATGGAGATTGGCTATGGCGGCATTCCGGGCCGACCGATTGGGGACGGTATGGATGGTCACTCCTGGTGGCCGCTCTTCACCAATATCCCAACCGAATACCTCGAAAGCTATTGCCCTCTGCGCGTGGATCGCTATTCGTCGGTCATCGACTCCGGCGGAGCCGGTTTGCATCGGGGAGGGAATGGCATCGACAAATGGTACACCTTTCTCGAACCGGGCGAGATCGCCATTCACGACGACCGCTGGCTGACTCCCCCCTGGGGGATTCTCGGGGGGAAGCCCGGGATGCGCTCGACGAAAATTCTGGTCCACACCGATGGAACCCGAACCGTCCTGCCCTCAAAATGCGACCAGATCAAAGTTGAACCAGGCGACCAGCTCATCTTCCAAACCGCAGGTGGCGGCGGCTGGGGAGACCCGCTGAAGCGCGAGATTGAAAAAGTCCGGGTTGACGTCGTGCGCGAGTTGGTGTCCGTGGAAAAGGCCGCGTCCGATTACGGCGTGGTGTTCGACCCGGCTACGTCTGAAGTTGACGAGGCGGCTACCCAGGTCCTGCGTCAGCGCATGAGAGAGAGTCGGGGCGAGATACAGACATTCGATTTTGGCCCGCCCCTCCAAGAACTCTTGGCGCGCTGTAAAGAGGAGACCGGACTGGAGCCACCCGCCGCGCCCAGCTTACCACCCGGCTGGGAGACAAATGGGGTGAAGAAAGTCGCGGCTTGACGATTGTCTTTCCTTACTCCTCAGGGAGAAGATGAAAAGCGGGGGAATCCGAGCACGCGCCGTTCATGTGAGACCGATGATAGCTCTCAACGCTCCTACTGCCGGTCTGCATCGGAAAGCCTTATGTGTGCTCGCCCTCGCCTTCCTCTTTCCCTCTTCCTGTGACCAACTCCGCAACCAGCCACTGACCGGACACCGTGACATTGCAGTCGCTCTCCGACCGTTGCTGGACCTGGGGTATGCCGGGCTGGACTATCCGACCTACCATGCCGAATTCCAAGCGTTTCAAACGCTTGTGCAGCAAAAGATGGAGGAGACGCCTCACGAAATGCGACCGTACGTCAACACCATCGTGGCCTATCTGCAAGTCGCGGACAAAGTGCTGGAGTGGCACGCGCAACAGCCCGAAGAGCAGCAGCCACCACAACTCACCACCTGGACGGCACATCATCCGTTTCTGAAAGCGGCCATTGGTGCCCGGCTCGAAGCGCCACATGCTTTTGATACGGAAACTGCGCTCCAGCTCCTGTTTGAAAAAACAGACGAAACACTCGTGGCCATGCAGATCAAGAACAAACCCATATAATCGAAGCACCATAAAAAAGTGAGGAGAGACCGATGGGAAAACTCGACAACAAAATCGCCCTCATCACCGGCTCAAGCAGCGGTATTGGAAAAGCGGTCGCCCTCGCCTTTGCCAAAGAGGGAGCCAACCTTGCCCTCAACTACCCGAATGACGCCCAGGCCGACAACGCTGCGGCGGTACAGAAAGATATTGAAACCCTTGGCCGTCGGGTTGTCGCCATCCGGGCGGACGTTTCCCAGGAAGATGAGGTGCAGCACCTCGTTGATACCACAGTACAGACCTATGGCCGCATCGACATTCTGGTCAACAATGCCGGCATTGCCTCTGCCGCAACCGTCGAGAACATGCCGGTTTCCATGTGGGACCAGATGTTAGCGGTCAACCTGAGAAGTGTCTTTCTGTGTACACGCCTGGTCTTACCGCTGATGTATAAACAGGACTACGGCAAAATTATCAGCACCGCCTCGCAACTCGCCTATCTCGGTTCGCCCGGCCTGGGTCATTACTGTGCGGCCAAGGCCGCCATCATTGCGTTTACCCGCTCGCTGTCGCGTGAGATCGGAACCCGCAATATCAATGCGAATTGCGTCGGCCCCGGCGCGACCCAAACCCCGATCCTCAAAGGTATCAGCAGCGAGGCCCTGGAAGCCATTCGGGCCAGCATTCCCAAAGGTCATCTGGCAACGGTCGACGATATCGCGCCGACCTACGTCTTCCTGGCCTCCGACGAATCGAGCCACTATGTCGGACAATGCCTCAGCCCCAATGGCGGCGATATCATGCTCTAAATTCGCGTCCCTTGCTCCTCCCCACTGCCGCCTATAGACTCAGCCGCCGTGCCTGAGCCGCCCTCCCCCTCACAAAGCCAGGAAGTCTTGTTCACCCGAGACTTTATCCTGCTATGTCTGGGGACCTTTTTGTTTGCCGGCAGCATGTTCCTGCTCTTTGCCGTCCTGCCGGTCTTTGTGGTTGAGGAACTTCACGGCGCGGACTCCCAGGTCGGCCTGATCATGGGTGCGTTCGCCGTCTCCGCCCTGCTCGTGCGTCCCATGACCGGCCGTTTGGTTGACCAGTGGAGCCGCAAGACCATTCTCAGTATCGGCGCCCTGATATACTGTCTGGCCCCCGCGCTCTATACCCAGGCCGAGTCCGTCCCGGTCATGCTGGGCCTGCGCTTTTTTCATGGCTTCGGGATAGCCGCCTATACGACCGCCGCCGGGGTCATTGTTGCCGACCTGGCCCCGCCGAGTCGGCGCGGAGAGGGGATGGGGTATTACGGCATGTCCCTCAACCTGGCCATGACCATCGGGCCGGCCCTGGGGGTCATGCTCATCGGCCACATCGGTTATGATTCCCTGTTCTGGCTGTGTGCGGCACTCGGCCTCGGTAGTCTTGTCCTGTCACAGCTCATACGGGAGCCGGCGCGCGCTCTGTCCCCGCACCAGCCAGGCACCCAGCCGCATAAATGGGTGAGCCGGACCGCGCTCTTTCCCGGTTTTATCGCCGTCTGCATGACGGTCACCTTCGGTGCGGTGGTCTCCTTTCTTCCGCTCTTTGTGAAGGCCGCCGACCTTGGCAATCCGGGCCTCTACTTTAGCGTGTATTCCATTGTGGTCGTAGTCTCACGCCCCTTTGCCGGACGGCTGTCCGACCGCTTTGGCCGCGCGGCAGTGATTGTTCCCGGCATGGTCTGTCTTACGGTCGCAATGACCACGCTCGCGTTTTCGTCGTCCCTTTTCGGCCTTCTGGTTGCAGCCGCCTTGCAAGGCTTGGGATTCGGAGGGGTGCAACCCTCCATCATGGCCCTGGTGGTTGATCGCTCGCCCCTGCATGAGCGTGGGGCGGCGCTGGCCACGCTGATGGGAGCGTTTGATGTTGGGGTGGGGTTGAGCAGTATCATCTTGGGAGCCGTCCTCGAATACACGGATTTTACGGTGATGTTTTTGTGCGCGGGCGGGGTCGCTCTCATCGGCGCGCTTGGAGCAGCAGGGGGGACGCGAGAAAGCACCCAGCCGGAGGGCTGACGCATTCTGTATCTACGCCTGCTTCCTGCCCCTCTCCATCCACAACCGTTTTCGCCGGACTTTCTCAAGGCGCTTGGGCCGACCGTATCCTTGCGGCAGTACGAGGGCTCGGTTAGGCTAGCAATCAGAGAATCGGATCTGAAGGAAACGGACTACATGCACAAAGCGGCTTTTTCCATCCTTATTTGCAGCGTCCTGGTTGCCCTTGCACTCGGTGGGGTATTCACGAATGCTGCGCACTCGCAGGGCCAGGGTTTGCCCACTCGGGAAGATATCCAAGGGTGGATCAGCACGAATCTGACCACGCTGCCCCAATTCAAAGAAGGCGATGTACTGAGACAGGCCGACCTGGAGAAGCTGCGTCCCTTCTTGCCACCGCGCTATATTGACGAGTTTGATTTTCCTGAAGTCGAGTTTCATGTTGCACCCACGGGCCATTACCCGCCCCACCCCGATTATCTGGCTGCGACCGAGCAGTACGCTAATCAAACCCGCCTCGCCGCCGACGGGGCACTTGAGAATTATATTGCCGGGCGGCCATTTGCCCAAGCGCTGATCAATCCCGACGACCCGACCTCAGGGGTCAAAGCCGCCTGGAACTTCAATTACCGCTGGCAGTACTACGGCATGAATGTCGAGCGCTATCTGGGTGCCCTCATTGCCAAGGGCGGCAGCGGGCCACGCCTGTCCGGGTTCCCGGAGGACCTGATTCAGGGCGGAGGGAGAGCCATCCGCCATCTCGTTGCCCTCTACCAACGCGTCTACCACAATCATCTGGCGCAACTGTCACAGCAGGGTCATCTCCTGCCCCTCAATGACGCAGGGCGATTTGAGTACAAGGATTATGTCGAAGTGCTGGAGCCGTACGATGTCCGCGGACAACGGTTTATGATCTATCGTTATGATAACCCGCGGCAGCAGGACGACGCTTGGGGATTCCTGCCCCAATTGCGTAAGGTCCGCCGCCTGTCCACGCATGAGCGGGATGATTCCGTGGCCGGAACAGAAATGACGCTGGACGATTTTACCGGATTCTCCGGTCGCATCCTTGACCATGAGTGGAAATTTCTGGGATGGAAAGTGTTGTTGCACGTCATGAACTCCCAGCACCCATATGCCCGCTTCTACGGCCCCAACGGCTGGCTACCCAACGACCGCTGGGAGCTGCGTTTATGTGCCGTTGTCGAACAAACGCCGACCAGCACTCGCAACTACAGCAGCAAAATTTACTTTTGGGATGCAGAGACCTATGAGACGGCGATGGTCCTGGTCTTTGACTCCGAAGGCAAGCTCTGGAAGGTCAACGACTTGCTGCACGGCTGGTCCGAAGACTCGAGTCAGGCCGAGTCGGACCGGGGCAAACAGGTGCCGCGTAACCTCGGTTTTACGATTGTTGATGTCAAACAAGAGCAGGCTACGATTTTCTCCGCCTACACCATTGAATACCCCGAGGTTGATATGGAACACGTCGAAGAGCGTTACGACGTCAACATCTTGAGCCAGGGACGGCGGTAGAGCGGAGTTAGACCACCCCATCCTCACGCAACCGCCCAATCTCCTGCGCCGAATAGCCAAGCAACCCCGTCAAAACCTCGTCCGTATGCTCCCCCAATAAAGGCGGCGGGAGGCGGAACTCGACGGGGGTCGCAGAGAGTTTGAGCGGCGAGCCGGCAAGCAGGACTTCTCCTGCGGTCGGATGCGGCATGGACACACGCATGTCGCGGGCAAGCACCTGTTGATCCGCAAAGACTTCGTCAATGGATTGAATGGGCCCGCACGCAATGCCCGCGGCGCGAATTTTTTGCAGCCAGCCGTGTACCGAGTCCGTGCCAAATACGTCTTGAAGGAGGGGAATAAGAGTTGCCCGGTTTTGCACGCGAGCGGGGTTGGTGGAAAAACGTTCGTCAGCCGCCAGCTCAGGGTGCGTAATAAGCTGACAGAGTTTCTGCCATTGGCCATCGTTGCCAACGGCCAGACAAAAATAGCCGTCTTGGGCCTGAAAGGACTGATAGGGCACAATGGATGGATGGGCGTTGCCATATCGATCGGGCTTTGTACCGGACACCAAATAATTGCTGCCAACGTTGGCCAGCCAGGCGACCTGGACATCCAGCAGAGAGATGTCGATCGCCTGCCCCTGGCCCGTTTTCGTTCGGGCCAGCAAGGCGGCCTGAATGGCATTGGCAGCGAACAAACCCGCAGTAATGTCGGTAATGGCGACCCCGACTTTCATCGGCTCGCCCTCGGCCTCGCCGGTGATGCTCATCACCCCGCCCCGGCCCTGAATAATGAAGTCGTAGCCGGGCAGGTCTTTGTCCGGTCCGGTCTGGCCGTAGCCGGTAATGGCACAATAGACCAACCCTGCGTTCTCCTGCTTGAGTTGTTCATACCCAAGATTCAGTGACGCCATTTCCCCGGATTTGAAGTTTTCAATAAGCACGTCACTGACTCGGACAAGACGGCGGATCAATTCCTTTCCGGCATCGGATTTAAGATTGACAGTGATACTTTTCTTATTGCGGTTGGTGCATAGATAATACGCGCTTTCCCCGCCCGCAAACGGCGGACCCCAGGCGCGGGTATCATCACCGCTTCCCGGCCGTTCAACTTTGATGACCTCGGCCCCAAGGTCCCCCAGGGTCATGGCGCAGAACGGCCCGGCTAATATGCGCGAGAGATCAAGGACACGAAAGCCAGCCAACGGTTGCACCATGTTCATTCCCCCACGCAGGTGGAGTATGCGCAAACAACAGCACCGCGCAATCCCCCACACCTCCTAGCCGCGTATGCCGCAGAGTTCGTACCGTTGAGAAGAAACTGGAATAGTCAGCGAGTGGCTGTCTATTCGGGAACTGTAGAGAATAGACAGCGAACGGTTTCTGTGTGGATGAGGTGTGGAGGTCTTCGTCTCGGGTCAGCCAGTGAAGGGTGGGCATTAGTTATTGCTCTCCGGTACTTCTGACATGGCTTTTTTGTATTCGACTATCCACTGTTCGGCTTCTTCTTTTGTGTAGGCTCCGGTGATAGCTCCGCTTTTTTCCGGCAGTTCATGGCTTGGCGGCTTACCAACGTGCGGTGTTAATTCCTCTCGTAACTCCTCTGCTTCTTCGTCGGACAAGACTTTTAGTTCGTCGGACAAGACCTTTAGGAAAGAATTCAGCTTTTCTTGATTCAGACCTCCTGCGAAGAGCACCCTGGATAAACAGCTGGGTTGGCCAATTCCGTGTCTTACCTGTGATTCAAACGAGACGGGAAACCACCGTGCGTTTGTAACTCCTTGCAACTGCGTCCCCTCCAGGTTAGCCTCCTGCAACTGCACCCCCTCAAGCCTAGCCCCTTGCAACGGCGCCCCCTCAAAATTAGTACTTAGTAGCGACGCTTGGTTCAGAACAGCATTCTCTAAACGGGCGTTCTGGAGAGCAGCCCCATTCAGATGGCTTCCCTGTAGGTGAATAGGCAGACCTTTGAAAACCTCGTGCTTCTGCACGAACAGCAGGGTCAACAGGCTCTGGATTTCTTCGGAGGGTTTCTCCTCGTGCGTTTCCCGATACTTCTTTTCGTCCGTGGTCCGGCGAATATGGGCGCAGAGAATATCAAGCACGGTCTGACGTAAGTTTTTCGTATCTTCCGCCAGATGGAAGAGTTCGTAGGCACCGCCCAGACGCACCGAGTCCGAGGTATTCCCCAGGTGCTCAATGGCGTTTTTCAGGCGCTCCTGCCGTTGCCCCTGCTCGGTGTTCTGGTTGGCTTCTACCTGCGCTTTCGCAGTGTCTTCCATTGCCTTAGCGCGCCTGTTGGCTATTAAGGCTTGCAGGGCGAGTATGACGCCGCCCCTGCCAATCGCCAGGAATTTCAGAGCCTCGTCTTTTTTTGATATTCCGAGATACTGTGGCTGGACCATTTTGGACATCCATCGAACACGACAATCAGGAAAAGGACAGCCAGCACAACGAGCAAGCAAATAAGCAAAACCCGCAGGGAAAGCTCGGAGCAGATTTTCTTCCACAGGCTGGATTCTTGTTTGCTCATGGCTGCTTGACTAACGCCGCTTGGTATTCCGCCTCAACCAGTCGTATAGAGGCTCAAACCGAAAACCGTCGCTTTGATAAAGACGAGACACAAAGGTCCATGTCGTGTCGGCATCAGCCGTCAGATCGACTTCGTTGATTACCAGAAAGGTGTACATCGCAGCGAAGGCCGTGCGCTTATTCCCATCCACGAAAGGGTGGTTCCGTGACAGACTTTCCCAAAGCGCGGCGGCCTCCGCAATCACATCTTCATAGTAGCCGGATTGCGGGCGGAACAATGACGCTTCAAGCTGACCGGCATCACGCACGCCGTAGGCGCCGCCATACTTAGCGATTTGATCGACATGGATGGCGAGGACATCCGCCAGGGTGAGATAGTCACGCTTCAATTTGCCAGCTTCTTGTACAATGAGCCGAAGCGGGCGTGGCTCTTCTGGTAGGCGTCCAGCACATGTGTTCGTGCCTTCCCCTGCCGACGTTCTTCGAGAAGCGTCCTTACGGCTTCTTCAACAAGGGTCTGAATCTGACACCCCTCGGCTTCCGCCAACATACGCAGGTCCGCCAGCAGGGTGCTCTCGATTTGCGTTGCGAATTTCTCGCGGATTTGCGGCATATTTCTTCCTACCTTCTCGACACAGTTACGATATCTTCTCGTTTCTTGAAACGTCAAGGCATCCGACGAAACCAGTCCCGGACCGTGGCCAGCAGAGAGGACGGCGCGGATGGCATGTCGGCAGGAGGGGCAGCCAGGCTGCGGCTCTCCTCCCACCACTCGACGTGAGTCAGGTGGAGTTGGGCGATGCGGGCGATGGCAGGAATGAGTTGGGTCGTGATGAACGCCTCGTTCACCTCGCCCTCCAGCAGCAGGTCTGTCTGGGCGATGTAGCTCTCGATGCTGGAATGCAGGCTTGAAATGAGAGCGTTGTCGGTCATACCGGGCACTGCTGTCTTCAGGGCGCTGGCCTCAAGCCGGGCCAGAGCTTTCTGGGCAACGGGTCGGGTTGCGGAGTCGGGGGTGTCAACGAGAAAAATGAGGGAGAGATAGCGCAGCGTCGAACTGTGGGGCTTTGGCTGGGCAATGCGGCACATCCCGGAGAGCGCTTCGTTTCCGGGACGCTCCAGCGCGAACTCAAAGAACGCCAGCATTTGTTCGCCGGCGTACAGGTCAATCAGCTCTTGTCTGAGGTCGATGACGCCCTGCGGCTCCTGCCTGTTCCCCGTGTCCTTTATTTTCTCCATGCCTGCGTCTCTCCCCTTAGCCGCCAATGCGCATCGAGATTGGACCGTATCACATCTTTTCGACGCCGGTCATTATAGACTCCCTTGCTTCCTCAAGTATGTTAAAAACATCCTGATTCGTGTCATCTCCGCGCGAGATATGAGCCGCAAGGAGCGAACCCGCTATGAACAGGAAACGTAAACCTATTCCGACCTTCAAGAACGAGGCGGAAGAGCAAGCCTTTTGGGAAAGTCACGATTCGACCGATTATGTGGACTGGAGTAAGGCCGAACGTGTCCGGTTCCCTCAGCTCAAACCGTCTACCAAAGCGATTTCTCTCAGGTTACCTATCGATCTGCTGGAGCGGATCAAGATCGCGGCCAACAAGCGGGATGTCCCGTACCAGTCGCTCATCAAAGTCTGGCTGGCCGAGAAGGTTGACACCTAGGAGCGGCTTTCCCTCCACGCTACGACCCTGAAAGGCAACATAAAAAAGGGCGCCCTTTTTGGACGCCCCGGTTTGTACGCTTGCCAGTCTCTTAGTCCAGGTTATACAGCTCGGCCACGTTGTCGTGAAGAATCCAGTTCTTCTCTTCTTCGGTGAGGTGGGCGGTGTGCTTTTCGAGTATTTCCTGCGACCACGGCCAGGTCGAGTCGCTGTGCGGGAAGTCGTTGGCCCACATCAGGCGGCGCGGGTTGCACATGTCTTTCATGCGGAACGCCACCCAGTCGTCCTGAAAGGTGGTGTAGATATGCTCGCTGAAATACTCGCTCGGCATCTTTGACAGTTCCTGGCCGGGTTTCAGCCAGTAGCGGTGCCGGTCGTAGGCATGATCCATACGGTACATATAGTGTGGCACCCAGCCGGCGTCGGCTTCGACACACACGATTTTCAGTTTGGGGTTGCGTTCAAACACGCCGCCCAGGATAAACGTGCCCATCAGGTCCTGGTTGCCACGAATAATGGACAGGAAGCCGTTCAGCTTCGGTCCGCGCGGAGAGGAGCCGACCACATCGCTCCGGCTGGTGAGGATGTGAAAACTCAGCGGCATCTGCATGTCGATGGCCGCCTGCCAGAATACGTCGTAGAGCGGGTCGTCATAATCGGACACCTGAGGGTTGCCCGGCATCATCACTCCGCGCAGACCCAGCTCTTTGATCTTGCGCAGGTCGGCTATGCCCTCATCAACCGAACGCATGGCGGTCTGGCCCAGGCCGATCAGGCGGTCCGGATGGGCGGAGCAGTATTCCGCGATCCATTCGTTATAAGCGTCAAAGCAGGCTTTTTTATAGTCGAAGTCGGAGTGATTACACAGCAGCATGCCAACAGTGGGATAGATAACCTCGGCGGCAACGCCGTCCCGGTCCTGGTCGGCCAGACGCGCTTCCGGGTCCCAGCCGCCACGGTGCAGGTCCTCAAACTTGGCACCGAACATAGCGAGGTCTTCGGCCTTCTGCCCGGCGGCGGCAACCAGACCCATGGGGACCGGCTGCTTCATGCCACTGATAACGAAGAGATCACCCTTCTTCTCGTCGTGGATCATGTGCGGCGCGGTATCTTTATACTTCTTGTCAATACGATCCACATAGGTGCCCGGTGGTTCGGTGATATGCGAATCAGAAGAGATAATGGGTTTGAGCATGTAGTGCTTCTCCTTGTGTAGCGGCCTTATTTTGCCGAGAACAGCGTCTCCTCGGTCGGCGTTGCTTTGTGCGGATTGAAATACGGAATCACGTACTGTCCGATCCGATCAATCGAGCGCATGATGTTCTTGTGCGGAATCCGACCGGCCTGCTTGAAGAAAATCACCTGGTCCAGCCCGGCCTGATCAAAGGTTTCGAGCTTGCGGTTGACCTCATCCGGGTTGCCGACCGTGACCATGGGGTGCTCTTTGATCTGCGCGTCGCTCAAATCGTTGGCATCCGCGTCCAGGTCGAACAGGCTGCGCAGATATTCATACGAGTACAGATTATTCTTGACCATCAGGGGCTCGAATAACTTGGCCACGTTGTGCAGAAACCAGCGCGCCCCGGCGATCCCGATCGTCTCTTCCTCTTTGCTCTCGGCCACATGACAGATGGCCACCCCGGCAAACCGCTCGTTAATCACCTGCGACACCACGTCGCTACGGTCTTTGCATTTCTCGCGGTAGGTGTCCATGGTCTTCTGGACCTGTTCCCAGTTCAGATTGAAGCTGAGCACGCCCAGGCCGCGGTCGGCCGCCATCTCATAGCTGTCCGGTGCCACGCAGGCCATCCACATTGGTGGATGCGGCTCTTGAATGGGTTTGGGTACGACCCGCCTGGGCGGGACCTGAATCGTTTTGCCGTTGTATTCCAGGATTTCTTCAGTCCAGGCCTTCACGATCACGTCAAGGGCCTCACGCACCTCCTCACGCGTCCGATCATAATCAACCCCAAAGCCGTCCAGCTCCTGGGCCGTGGTTGACCGGCCCGTGCCCAGGTCCATCCGCCCATTGCTCAGAATGTCGAGCACCGCGGCCTGTTCCGCCACCTTGATGGGATGATTGAAGCGGTGCGGCAGGAGGCGCACACCGTGGGCGATGCGGATGTTCTTGGTGCGCTGCGAGACCGCACCGTAGAACACTTCGGGGGCCGGGCTGTGGGAGTATTCCTCCAGAAAATGGTGCTCAACCTCCCACACATAGTCAAAGCCAATCTGGTCGGCCCGTTCTATCTGGGCCAGGGCTTCGTGGTAGACATTGTACTCGCTCAGCTTGTTCCACGGGCGGGGCGTTTCCATCTCGTACAGAAGACCGAATTGCATAACCTACTCCTTTTTTGGTTGTTCGTTGCTTTATACAGACATGCACATCGGATCAGGACAGCCCGTACACGCCGGCCACATTCTCACCCAGGACTTTCCGCCGGCTCTCTTCAGACAGCGGCTCCACCATCTTCGTCAGGTCTTTAATATAGTCGCAGGTATGATCGTCGTGGGGGAAATCGCTCGCCCAGAAGAACTTGTCCGCGCCGATATACTCAATCAGGTAGGGCAGCGCGCGTTCATCCGGGTCGGCCGATATCCAACACTGGCGCTGAAAGTAATAGCTCGGGACTTCTTTGAGCGGGACGCTTCTGCCGAGCGCGGTCTTATACGCCGCGTCCATACGGTCGAGCATATGGCCGATCCAGCCCGCCCCGGATTCGAGCACGACAACTTTTAGTGTAGGGAAACGGTCGAACAAACCGTATTGGAACAGTCCCAAAAAGGCTTGTTGAGGACCCTGGCCGCCCAGCATATCCACCCACCATTCGCCCCATTTATACATCTCTCGAAACCGCTGATAGACGCGCCGTTTGGGCGGTTCGGCCACGGGATGAATCCCGATCGGGACCCCCAGATCCTGTGCCGTGGCCCAGAACGGATCGTGGTCCGTATGCGCGTGGGCCTTGTCGGTCAGCGTATAGGGTGAGATAAAAGCGCCCTTGGCCCCGGCTTTGACGGCGCGCTCCAGTTCCTGGGCCGCGGCTTCACCGGAAGTGAGACAGATGTGGGCAATCGGAATCAGCCGACCACCAGAATCCGAACAAAAATCGACGATCCAGCGGTTATAGGCTCGGGTGTAGGCCTGGGCCAGGTCATGGTCGGTGACTTCGGCTTCCCATTCCAGGCAGATGGTTGGATAGATCAGCGCTTTGGTCAGGTTTTCCTGATCGAGCAGGGCCAGCCGTTCTTGGGGATCATTCCCCCCAAAGGGAACACTTTTGGTATAGCCCTTCTGCTTAATGACGCTGCGCTCTCCAAACGTGCTGCCCATGCTGGTGCCACGGGCCAGAATTTCCGCATCAAAATATCGCGAGCGTTGGCCGTTCAGTTCCAAATGGTCGAGCCCGTCCGGGCCGGGCCGAATCCGGATGGCACGCTCCCGATATTCCGGGTCAATATAGCGTTCCCACAGATCGGCGGGTTCATTGATATGGCCATCGGCATCAATGGCCCCTGCATACGGTAGCCGTGAAGTTTGAAACACCTTCCCTCCTCCGTGCCTGCGCCTTTTGGGAACTCCAGTATGCGTATGAGGCGTTATTGTTATAATGCCCCTCCGGGAGTGTCAATCCGAAGCGGGCCCGGCGTTTTGAAAAAATCCAGCACTTGTCCGGCCAGTTCGTCCGCCCGGGTGTCCAACTCGTCTTCCGTCAGGTTGGCGATGGGGTGGGCAGTCACCAGAAACCGGTAGTCCTTAACTCCCCAACTGGCGGCCATGGCCCGGCCGGTTGCAATAAAGGGCGTGGTCACGATAGACGCGGTGGGGATACCGGCTCGCTCCAATTTCAGTCCGTCGAGCACACTGCTCGAACTGCACGACCCTCAATCACCCACACCGGCCAGAGCAATATCGACCTGTTGCCGAAACAGCGAAATCGTTTCTTGGCTGACGGCGTGGCCGGATGACTGCTTCCGATTCAAGGATACCAGGCGCATGCCGTGTTGTTGCTCCAGTCGCTCGACCACCTTGCACAGCAACTCCTTGGAATTGAACTTGGTATTTTCAACCAGCCCGACCCGCAGCCCCCGGAACGAGCCGGGCCGCGGCGCATACGCAAATTCCTGCGTTTCCAAGGGGAGAGTCGGATCAAAAACCGTACGACGCATCATAGTCCCCCTCTCTGTCTCTCCTTCTCTATCCCTATCCGCCCCTCTACACCCGCACCAATTCAGTCACGCTGCACGTCCACTTATTTCCCCAGCCCGGTAGGCACGCCGACCAGCTCCCGCCCTGGGCTCCCGCACAGACAATCAGCACATCATCTGGGTCACGCATGACATAGCGCCAAGTTGTTTTATCTTCGGGACTAATCTCGCCCGGCAGCCGTCCGGCCCGTTTGAAATCCGCCACCCGCCGCCGTGCCTGTTGAACCACCCACTCCTGAACCTGCCGCCGGCTCCAACCGCTGTGTTTGATGATTTCGGCATGCTCGCCGGCGAGCACCAGCAGGCTCTGATTAAACCCGTATATGTTTGGCGAGGCGAGATTACACACGGCATCCGCAAATTCCAGCAGCAGGGGTTCGGGCGTACTGGCAAGCTGGTTATACACGCCCATGAGGGTATTGGAGGCGTACAACGTCACCGTACTGTCCTCGGGTCGAAAGCCGCGTTCAACGTGGAGCGGCTGCCAGGGATGGTTGTCCTCGTTCTCGGCAAAACAGAAGGCATATTTCCCCGGTGAACCCAAGGTGGCCTTGTCCAGCAGCCCCGGCCGGGTATTGAGCACATTGAGCATGACCAGGCGCAACGCCCGGCCGATGGTCGCATTGGGACGAAATCCCGGCCCAAAGGCGTTATGGGTCGCGTTGATCCCGAGCGCGGAACCAATCGGACCGTTCACGATCAGGGTGATCGCCGACCCGCCGGTGCTGGTTGCTGGATTGTGATAATGAAACTCGGGTCGGCACAGCCCCCGTACCGCAGCCAGCACAACGGGGAAATACTCGGGCAAACAGCCGGCCATCACCGCGTTGATGGCCACCTTCTCAGCCTGGATGGTCACGTTGCGTTCCGCAATAGTTCCCAGACCCTCATCCGCCTCGACCTGTCCGACCTCCAGCATCGCCCGGACCGACTCTTCGGTCGGCGGGACGAGCGGCAGCCCGTCACTCCAGCCCTGCTGGTAATAGAACTCAACCCAGGCCGCGGCTTCGGCCGGGTCGGTTGGGGGTATATGTTTGTCCATAGGCCCTCAGTCGCTTCAGAGTCTCATAGCATAAGCATTGCACGAGAGTCAGGAGCCGGTACAATGACAACAAGATACGGAGAGCCTTGGAACATGTTTTTGAGAGACAGGCATGAATGAGGCGAAGCTGCTCGAACGCATTACTATCAATCCGAAAATCTTCGGCGGCAAGCCCATTGTCCGAGGGCGAAGGCTCGCCGTCGAACATGTTCTCGGTATGCTGGCAGCGGGAGATACCGCCGCCACCATACTTTCAGGCTATTCTTGGCTTGAGCCGGAAGATATCCAGGCTTGCCTCCTCTATGCGCGGCAGCTCGTTAGCCATGAACGTGTCGAGCCATTCTTTATTAAGCCCTCCTCATGAGGCTCCTGCTTGATAGCTGTGTCTGGGGCGGAGTCCGCCAGGATATGAGAGCCGCTGGCCATGATGTCCTGTGGGCGGGCGAGTGGGACGAAGACCCAGGCGATGAAGAAATTCTCAGTCGAGCTTTCCGTGACAGTCGTATCCTCGTGACCTTAGATAAGGACTTTGGCGAACTTGTTATTGTCCGCGGCCAGCGTCATTCAGGCATTCTTCGCCTCGTCAATCTCTCAGCACGTCAACAAGCAGCGGCCTGCATTCAAGTACTCACCGCGCATGGTACGGATTTGGAAGCTGGAGCGCTCATTACCGCCGAGCCCGGCAGATTACGTATTCGCCCGGCTTCGCCCACTTCTTCATAGCTTGCCCCTGCTTGTCCTGATTCCACAAGGCTGAGCGTGGCCGCGTTCATGCCAGCAAGGACTAGGGCTCTTTGGGCGGGGGAAGTCTTTCTTGAATCTGACGGGATAAGTCAGCAGCGATCTTTTGGCCACGTAGGTCGAGCTCTCGTAGAATGGCCTCAACCTTCTCTTCCAACCTGATAATCCGCTCTTTGTTCTGAGACACCCCCCCTCGGATGTCCCACATATGCGCTTTGGTCTCCTCAAGCGATTGACTGAGTGTGATGATTGTCTCCGCATATTTGAGGAGTCGCTCGCTCAGGCTCATGTATCCAGCTCCCGTTTGATCTCTTTCAGTGTCTGATTGATCTCCCGGACCGTCTGCACAGCTCGTTCCAGGTGGCTGTTCGCAAAGGCAAAGAAGGTATCGAGGGTTGCTTCATCCGCAAGAGATAAATCTTTCAACACTTCGTCCAGCTTCTCTCGTGTGTCCATGAGCCTCGTCCTTCTCGCGTTGCTATTATTCCAAAACTACCGGTATCGGTTACGCGTAAGGATTGTATGCCGCCTCGGAGAACGAGTAAAGCCAAAGGACCGAGCAGCCTCCGAAAGAGTATGGTATGGAAAGAAAAAAGGCCCGCCTGAAAGGATTCCGCCATGCCACACCGCTTTATGACCTTGCGCGAAATTCGACGCGCCGCGAAAACCATGCTGCCGCCCGGACCGTGGGCGTTTGGCGCTGGGGGCGCGGAAACGGAAACTACGCGCCGCCGCAACCGCCGGGCGCTGAAGCGCCTGGCCATCCGCCAGCGGGTCCTGCGCGATGTCCGCCATATCGATATCAGCACGACCTTTCTGGGACTCGAACTGCCTACCCCCTTTGCCATCGCGCCGATGGGCGGTCTGGTGCTCTTTCATCCGGAAGGCGACCTCGAAATGGTGCGCGGAGCAAGCCCCAGCCGCAACCTCGCCTTTGTGAGCGGGGTCACCGGCTGGTCGGTCGAAGACCTGGCCCAGGCCGCCCGCGGCCCCTTGATATATCAGCTCTACTGGAGCGGCCCCCGTTCCTGGTGCCAGGATTTGCTCGCCCGGGTGGAAGCCTCGGGCTATCACGCCGTGTGCCTGACGGTGGACGTGCAGACCTATAGCCGTCGCGAGCGGGACGTTGAGCTGCGTTTTGATCCGCAGCGGGCACGGGCAATCGCCCCCAACGAACAGCCGCCGGAGTTCGACTATCAGACCCGCCTGACCTGGGACGATGTGGCCTGGCTCAAAAGCATTCTGTCGGTTCCACTGGGACTAAAAGGTATTCTTACCCCGGAAGACGCACGGCTGGCCGTTGAGGTCGGAGCCGAGATCATTTGGGTCTCGAACCACGGCGGCCGTCAGCTCGATTCCACCCTGGCGACGATTGATGCCTTGCCGGACATTGTCGCGGCCGTCGAGGGCAAGGCTCAAATCGTGATTGATGGCGGCTTTCGACGCGGCACGGACATTATTAAAGCCCTGGCCTTAGGCGCAAACCTGGTTGCCATGGGTCGGCCCATGCTGTGGGGCCTAGCCGCGGACGGCGCGGCCGGAGTGCACCGGACAATTGAACTATTCCGCGACGAGTTGGAAACCAACCTGGCCTTATGCGGACAAACCAGCGTACGCAGGCTGGAGCCGAATCTTGTCCGCCCGGTGGAGTATTAAGCCAGCGGCTTCCATCGAAAAGAGGCGCATAGCCAGGATGAATCACCAACAGGAGGACGCATGCAGTTTGGCATTATCTTTCCTACCCGCATCGATGACTGGCAACTGGTGAAAGACGCCGAGGACCTGGGCTATGATCGCGCCTGGATACCGGACTCCCAGATGATCTGGTCGGACTGTTATGCCACCCTGGCGCTGGCCGCGCATAACACCTCGCGGATTCATATTGGCAGCGGGGTCTCGATTCCCGGTAGCCGCATCGCTCCGGTCACGGCCCATTCCATTGCCTCGATCAACCAGATTGCACCGGGTCGCGTCTTCCTCGGCCTCGGCACCGGGCATACTGCTATGCGCGTCATGGGTATGAAGCCCATGCGCATCAAGCCCTTCCGCGAGTACCTGCGCGTTGTGCGGGCGCTCCTGCGCGGGGAAGAGGTTGACTACACGCTAGGTGACACCACGCGCACGATCCGGTTTCTCCACCAGGACCTGCGCTTTATCAACCTGGAAGACCCCATTCCGATTTATATTGCCGCCAACGGACCGCGGGCGCTTGGCCTCACGGGTGAATTCGGGGACGGTCTCACGACCCTACTCTACGAAGATACCAGCATCCTGGGCGATCATTTGCAGTTGATCCGGGCAGGGGCGGCCAAAGCCGGGCGCAACCTGCCGGACCCCTTTCATGTTTCCGCCGTCACCGCCGCCGTCATTCTGCATCCGGGCGAGACATTGGAATCGGACCGGGTCATCGATGCCTGCGGTGCCTGGGTCACCACGACACTCCATTTTGTGTATGAGGTCTATCAGTTGACCAAGAATGAGGAAGTCATTCCGCCCGCGTTTGCGGATACCTGGGAGGAGTATTGTGCCCATGTCGATCAGATGGAGACGCCGGCCGATAAACGCTATCTCCAACTTCACGACGGCCACAGCACCTACCTGGTGCCGGCCGAGCGGCGTTTTGTAACCCCCAAGGCGATTCAGGGTACGAGTCTGGTGGGTACGCCAGAGGAGATTATCGAACGCATCCGCGCGGCAGAGCAAGCGGGCATGCGCGAGCTAACCATTCTGCCTCCGACCCAGACAAACCGGGAGATGCTGACGGAGTTTGCCGAGTTGGTGATGCGCAAGTATTGAGATGCGTCGGTGAGGACTGCGGCCGCCTAGCCCTCAAGCTGCTCATTCAGTCTGGCGATGGCTTCGACATAGCCCTCCACCATTTCCCGCACGACATCGCGGGTGGCCCGCACGCTGTTTTGCGTGCCGATGCCCTGCCCGACGGGATAGGAGTACAGCTGATAGGCGCCGGACTCCGGGGTCACGCCGGGGGCCTTCATGGCGTGGTCGATGCGGCGCAGTGAAGAATAATTTAAAACGCTTTGAAGCGGGGTTTTGAGGGGCTCCGGGGTGTCGGGCCGATCCCAGGCCTCGGTCCATGCCGAGCGTAAAAACCGGGCGTGTTTGCCCGTCATGGATCGGGTTCGTACCGTGTCATCCGTCCCCGCGACCAGCATTTTTTGCTTGGCCATCCGGTCCAACTCGGACTCGGCCGTCGTCAGCCAGACAGAACCGCACCACACGCCCTGGGCACCAAGCGCCATGGCCGCGGCCATCTGCCGCCCGCTGCCTATGCCGCCGGCGCCAAGCACCGGGGTCGGAGCAACGGCATTGACAATTTCCGGGATCAGTACCATGCCGCCGATTTCTCCGGTGTGTCCTCCGGCTTCGTAGGACTGGGCGATAATCACGTCCACACCCGCGGCTTTGTGGCGCTCGGCGTGCTTTTTCTTGCCAGCCAAGGCCCCGACATAGAGACCGCGCGCATGGGCCGCCTCAGTGACCCAATCCGGCGGTGTGCCGAGCGCACTCACCAGAAACCGAGCCTTGTGTTCAAAAGCAATATCCACGATACCTTTGGCCTGTTTCTGGGAATAGCGTAAGCCACGTTCCTTTTTTGAGGTAGTCAGATAGTCCGGCAACTCGGGCACCCCGGCATCTTCTAGGAGTTTCTCGACGAACTGCCGGTGCTCGTCCGGGATGTACTCCCGGAGCGCCTTTTGATCCATTCCGCCGGTTGAAGCACCAACGTAGTTTGACGGCATCATCAGGTCCACGCCATACGGGATATCGCCGAGTTGATCGTCAATCCATTGCAGATCGATTTCCAGACGTTCGTCCGTATGAATCGCAGCCCCCAGCACGCCGAGTCCACCAGCTTTACTGACGGCAACGACCACGTCGCGGCAGTGCGTGAAGGCGAAAATAGGATATTCGATACCAAACATGCCTGTGAGCGCTTGTGTCATACTGGCTCCTCAATCTTTTTTCGCTCGTATACAACCACGCCTGAGACAAAGAGGCTACAACTTCGGTACTAGGAGTGGAGCGAAGAGTGCGCTAATCACTCACTCATGAGCAATCACATGAGCGATCAGGCGATCAAACGCATTAGCGTCGTTGGCGCAGGCTTAATGGGCCATGGTATTGCACAGGAGTTTGCCTTGGCCGGCTATCGTGTGACCATGCATGCGCGCACCCAAGCCAGTCTGACCCGAGCGGAGAAAAATATCCAGGCCAATCTTGCCCGCTTGATCGCACTCGGCGCGCTGACTGAGGACCAAGCCAGGCCGGTCCTGTCCCATATTCGGGCCGAGCTCGATCTGAAAGGGGCGGTCGAGGAGGCCGACCTTGTGATTGAGTCGGTGTTTGAAGAGGTTGCACTGAAGCAACGCATCTTTGAGCAGCTTGACCGCCTGTGTCCTCCGCATACTATCCTGGCGAGCAATACCTCGACGCTCATGCCCAGCCAGTTCATGCATACCGTGCGGCGCGGCGACAAGGTCTTAGTCGCCCACTATGCCAACCCCCCCTATCTCATTCCCATTGTTGAAATTGTGCGTGGCCCGGCCACGTCAGATGCGACGCTCGATACCCTGGCCGGATTACTCACGCGCGTGGGCAAACGACCCGTCGTCGTGCAAAAAGAGGTGCCGGGCTTTATTCTCAACCGTCTGCAGGGTGCGCTGCTGCGCGAAGCCCTGGACATGGTGCACAACGGGATTGCCAGCCCGCAGGATATTGATACGGCCATGAAGAATAGTATTGGCCGACGCTGGGCGGTCGCCGGGATTTTTGAAGTTTTCGAGCTGGCCGGCTGGGACTTGATCGCCGCCGCCATGCGAGGGCTGTATCCACATCTCACAACGTCACAGCAGATCCCGCCGGTCCTCTCCGCAAAAGTTGTCCAGGACGAGCTTGGGGTAAAAACAGGCAAAGGGTTCTATGACTGGACACCAGAGTCGGCTGACGCTCTACGCCAACGAATCGCTCACGCCTTGGTTGAAACGGAGAAGTGGACACAGCAGGCGGAGCAACAAGATCAGGCGAAACCGCATTGACACTGAAAACCTCACAGCGCTAGGCTCCAGCACGACACAGATAAAAAGGGACTCTTCAGCATGGCATATATCGGCAGTGCGGTCAGCGGCATCCTGGATGCCAAACTCGTGGCCGGCAAGGGACAATACACCGCAGACGTGAGTCTGCCGGACATGGGCTATATGGCCGTTGTCCGCAGTCCCTATGCCCACGCCCGGATTATCAACATCGACACCGGTGCGGCGCAGCAGCACCCAGGCGTGCGTATCGTTGTCACCGGGGCGGATATCCAGCAGTGGAGCAAGCCTATTCCGCACACGTTGAACCCCAGCGCCTTTGGGGGAAAAACGACCGACATCTACTGTCTGGCGCTTGACCGGGTGCATTATGTCGGCACGCCGGTGGCCGCGCTGGTGGCCGACACCAGACACGCCGCGACCGAGGCGGCCAATCTTATCGAAGTCGAGTACGCGGACCTGCCGGTAGTGATCGATGCCGAGCAGGCTCTGGAGCCGGATTCCCCCCTGCTTTACCCTGAGTGGGAAACCAATGAACTGATGCACGTTCGTTTTCAGGGCGGTGATGTTGAGCAAGCCTTTGCCGACGCCGACCATATCCTGGACGACACCCTCCGCCTGCACCGACATACGGCCACGCCGCTGGAACCGCGCGCGGCCCTGGCTCATTATGACGACCGCGCCGAACGTCTGACCCTGTGGGTCTCCACCCAGGCGCCCCATCCCCTGCGCACAACCTTGGCCAACACCTTGCAGATGGATGAGAACGATATCCAGGTGATTCAGCCCCAGGTGGGTGGTGCCTTTGGGGTCAAGATTCCGACCTATCAGGAAGACCCGCTGGCCTGCCTGCTGTCGAAGCGGACCGGCAAGCCAGTCAAATGGGTCGAAGAACGCACCGAACATTTGATGGCCGGCGGTCACGCTCGCGAGCAAACCCTCAAGTTCTCGGTCGCCTGCAAGGCAGACGGAACCGTGACCGGCCTTAAAGTTCGCATCGTCGGCGACGTCGGGGCCCTGGCCGCGGTGGGCGGCTGGGGTATGTCCTATGTGGCCTCCTTTGTCGTGCCCGGCCCGTACAAAATCCCAAACTGTGAGGTGGATCTATCCATTGTGGTGACCAATAAGGGCCCCTGGAATGCGTATCGCGGGTTTGGCAAGGAGGCAGCTTCTTTTCTCATGGATCGCGTCATGGACCGGGTTGCCGATACGGTCCAGATGGACCGCGCCGCGGTGCGGCTCAAGAATTTTGTGCCCAAAGACGAGTTTCCTTATGTGCAAATCTCGGGCGCCACCCTGGACAGCGGAGATTATGTCAAGGCGCTGCAAGACGTCATGGACAAGGCTGGCTACCACGGTTTTGCCGAGGAGCAACAGCGCCTCCGCGCCCAGGACCGGTATATTGGCATGGGCGTGGGCTTTGAACTCACGCCCGAGGGCGGCTGTATCCCCGACTCCTTTATCGGCGGCTATGAAGGCGCTACCGTCCGCGTCAGCCCGAGCGGGCAAGTCACCGTTCTGACCGGTGTCACCTCGCCCGGCTCCGGCAATGAAACCGGCATCGCCCAGATTGTGGCAGATACCCTCGGCGTTCCGCTCAGCTCCGTCCGGGTCGTGCAGGGCGATACCCAGGCGTGTCCCTATGGGCTGGGCAACTGGAGCTCGCGCAGCCTGTTTATGGGCGGCTCAGCCTCACTGTACGCGGCCCGGGAAGTCCAGCATAAGATACTGCGGGTCGCAGCGAGTATGTTAGAGGCGACACCTGAAGAACTGGACTGCGAACAGGGCCGCATCCGCGTCAAGGGGCAGGCTGACCGGGAGGTCGCGTTCAATGATGTCGCCGAGTACGTCCACAAACGCGCCTTCGATCATCACGCCTTTGATATGGAGCCGGGTTTGGAGTCCACGCGCTATTTCCGCATGGGCAATATCCACCACGTGCCGGACGACAAAGGCCGCATCAACACCTATCCGTCCTATCCCTACGCGGCCTGTGTGGCCGTGGTTGAGGTGGATGTTGAAACCGGCGTTATTACCCTCCTGCGCTATGTGACCGTCCACGACTGCGGCACGGTCATCAATCCCTTACTGGTCGAAGGGCAGTTTCAGGGTGCAGTCGCGCAGGGACTCGGCGGGCTGATGTATGAACAGCTCAGCTATGATGACAACGGTCAACTTCAGACCGGGACGTTCATGGACTATACCCTGCCTACCGCCGTGGAAGTGCCGAGTGTTGAGATTCACCACCAGGAAGTCCCCAGCCCGTTCACGCCACTCGGCACCAAGGGTGCGGGCGAGTCCGGCGTGTCCAGCCCGTTCGGGACCATCGTCAGCGCGGTGGAAAACGCCCTCGCGCCCTTTGGGGTGAAAATTCACGACACCCCGCTGACTCCCCAACGGGTGTGGCGCATGATTCAGGCGGCCAAGAATGGCAACACCGGAGGGGCGAAGGCATGATACGCGCACCCTTTCAACTGCATAGGCCGGACTCGATCGACGCAGCCGTCCGTCTCTTATCCCGGTGCGCCCAAAACGGCGAAGACGCAAAGCTGCTGGCCGGGGGGCAGTCGCTGCTGCCCAGCATGAATCTCGGCCTGGTCGCGCCGGCCCATATCATCAGCCTCAACCATGTTACCGGTCTCGACGCCATTCGCCGGGACGGCGAGACGCTTGCCATAGGAGCGGGGGTTACCCACTACGCCCTGGCCGAGTCTGAGGTGTTACAAACCCACTGTCCGATCCTCAGCGAGACCGCGGCCTGTATTGGCGATGTTCAGGTCCGTAACCGTGGGACGCTGGGCGGCTCTATTGGTCATTTTGACCCCGCGGCTGACTATCCACCCGTCCTCGTCCTGCTTGATGCAGCCTTTCAGGTTGTCGGCCCAGGCGGCGAGCGAACCGTTGCCGCCCAAGACGTCTTTGTTGATTATATGACCACCAGTTTGGGCGCGGATGAGGTTCTGACCGCAATCCGCGTTCCGGTTCTGTCCTCGGACACCGGCACGGCCTACGTGAAGTTCACCCGGGTGGAGGGCGGTTTTGCCATTGTCGGCGTGGGCGCGTACCTTCGGCTCAACCCGGATGGGACTTGTCGGTCCATCCGGGTCGGCATCTGTGGCGCAGCCCCCGTCCCGGTCCGTTTAACTACTATCGAGGATACGCTAACGGACAGGGCCGTGGACGACACTTTTATTGAGGCAGTTGCGGATGCCGCGTATGAGACGGCTCATGACCCGGTCGCAGAATTACACGCCGACGCGGATTACAAACGAGAGATGGTCCGGGTGTTTACCCGCCGGGCGGTGAAGACGGCGTTGGAGCGGGCGACGTAAGAAACGGTATGGGAAGGCCATGCACACCACCATTCAACTGACAGTGAACAATGCCCCGTGCGAAGCCACGGTCGACACACGTACGCTCCTGGTTGATTTTTTACGCGATCAACTCGACCTCACCGGCACCCACCTCGGCTGTGCCACCGGCAATTGCGGCGCGTGCACCGTCGTGCTTGACGGTCTGACGGTCAAGGCGTGTACCGTTCTGGCGGCCGATGTCGCCGGCTCCGCAGTCACCACCATTGAAGGCTGGACACGGGATGCCCGGCAATCGGGCGACCTGCATCCGATCCAGGCTGCCTTTGTCAAACACCACGCCTTGCAATGCGGCTTTTGCACCCCCGGCATGGTGTTGTCGGTTCAGCAACTGCTGAAAGAAAAGCCGAGCCCGACCGAGGCGGAGATTCGGCACGGCATAGCCGGCAATCTATGCCGCTGCACCGGCTATGCCAGCATTGTCAAGGCGGTTCAGGAAATCACGCAGACAAGCAGCGAATAGAACAACCGCCATTCTCCTCAAGGAGAGGGCCAGGGTGAGGATTCCTCACTCCGCCGGCTTCTTGAACTTGAGCGTCATGCGGTCGCTCTCTCCAATCGCCAGATACTTTTCTCTGTCCTCGTCTCCGAGACTGAGAGCGGGTGGCAGGGTCCACACGCCTTTAGGATGATCGCGTGTATCTTTCGGATTGGCGTTTATCTCGGTCTGGTCCACGAGCTTGAAGCCCGCTTTTTCTGCCATTCGAACGGTCGCCGCCTCGGTGACATAACCCGAAGACGCCTTAGGGTCCTGTTCCGTGTTGGGATCGCCCCGGTGTTCCACCAGACCGAGAATCCCGCCCGGCTTGAGCGCCGCATACATGGCGGCAAAAACCCCGTCGGCCGTCCCGGCGCTCATCCAGTTGTGGACGTTGCGAAAGGTCAGCACCATATCCGCCGAGCCGGCGGGGGCGATATCGACCTTGTTGGGCGGGGCGAGTTCGGTCGCCGTTGGCGTACCGTACACCTCGGGATTAGCAGCCAGTTTCTCGTCAAGGAGGGCGTTCAGCCGCTTCATGTACGCAACCTCTGAGTCCCTATCGAACCCGGCCAGATATAAGCGGCCCTGGTCCTTCAGATAGGGGGCCAGGATTTCGGTGTACCAGCCTCGTGACGGTGAGATTTCAACCACCGTCATATCCGGCTTGAGACCCATCCAGGTCAGGGTTTGCGCGGGACGGCGGTACTGGTCGCGCGCCTTATGCTCGGCCGAGCGATGGTCCCCGTCAATGGCGGCTTGCAGGGCAGGATCGACGCCTTCTGCCGCAGCGTGATGATCGGCACGGGTCTGACCGGCGAAGAGCAGGCCAATACTCAGAGCGAGGCAGCAGTGGAAAAACCGAGATGTGAATGTTTTGTGCATGAGTCCTTCTCCTTCTTCCGTCGTGAATTCGTCGTCTGCCCGCCAGCCTTACCTGTTCCAGATATTTCTGCAATCCCCCAGAGGGGTCCCCCTGGGACAGGGAGCCCCCTCGCTCGGTCCCTCTCCCTCCGGGAGAGAGAAATGCGACTGATAGACTATTCCGCCGACAGAGAGGCGTAGTGGTTCACGCCGTTGTTCCGCCGGAGCAGGAGCAGCAACGGTTTGTCTTCCGTCACTGTGGCGATTGCCTTTTTGAGTTCGTCCACCGTTTTGACTGGAGTTCGGTTGACCTCAAGGATCACGTCTCCCTCGCGGACGCCGGCGTCCGCGGCCGGGCTGTCGGGCCGCACGCCAGCCACGATGACCCCCTCATTCGCTTTGAGACGCATCCGGTCTCGCTCCTCCGGCATGAGCTCACGCAGCGCCATCCCCCACTTGCCTCTTTTGGCGGCCGCGGGTCCGCTGGCGACTTCGGGTTCGTCAAGTTTGGCGATTTCGACTGTCAGCGTCCTGGTCTTTCCGGCGCGCACCACGTCAATAGGAATTGTTGTTCCGGCTTTCGTGTTGGCGACCAGCAGCGGCAGGTCAGCATTTTCTTTCACCGTGTGGCCGTCATAGCCGATAATGACATCGCCACGTTCCAGGCCGCCTTTATCGGCCGGGCTGTCGGTGGTGACGTCGGCAACCAGGGCGCCACTTGGCTCATCGAGACCGAGGGATTCCGCCAGCTCTGTGGTCATCTTCTGGATGGTGACTCCCAGCCAGCCACGCGTCACATGGCCTTTGGTCTCCAGGTCGGGTACGAGCTGCTTGGCCAGGTTGATCGGGATGGCAAAACCAATACCGATGTTCCCGCCGCCATTGCCGAAGATCGCGGTGTTAATGCCAACGACCTCGCCCTTTTCGTTAAACAGCGGCCCCCCCGAGTTGCCGGGGTTGATGGAAGCGTCGGTCTGGATGAAATCATCGTACGGACCGGCCCCGATGGTCCGGCCTTTGGCGCTGACGATGCCGGCGGTCACGGTATTACTCAGCCCAAACGGGTTGCCAATGGCCATGACCCAGTCACCGACGCGGACGTCTTCGGAATTGCCCAGAGCGGCGACCGGCAAATCCTGTTCGGTCTCAACCTTGAGCACGGCCAGGTCGGTTTTGGGGTCGCGGCCGAGGACCGTCGCCTGATATTCGCGCTCGTCCGGGAGATTGACCATAATCTCGCTTGCACCCTCAACCACATGATTATTGGTGATAATCAGCCCGTCTTTACGGATAATAAATCCGGAGCCGGAACTGCGACGCGGGATACCCTGGTGAGGGCGCGGGCCGCCAAATCCGGGCGGGAATGGGAATTGGGGACCAAACGGACTCCGTGGGCTACCAAAACGGTGGCCACGCTCGGACGCCCTTTCAACGCCAACAACGCGGACGTGGACCACAGCCGGCGAGACATGGTCGGCCAGATCGGCAAATGAGGGCAATCCGGACGGTGTGACGGTGATTCTGGGGGCTGCCGTTTCCGGCGCCGCCTGGACCACGTCCATTTGGGTCATCCGGCCCAAGGTAAAGCCCCCGAAGGCCAGGGAAACCGTCATCGCTCCGATCACTACTTTCTTCTTCGTCTGCATCGTACTCCTCCTCTTATGAGTATTACTGTGTTCTTTGACGTTCAGTATGGCAACTGCATATGAGAGAAAGATGAGACCAAGATTAAAGGTTTCTCATGGAGGGGCAGGGATTAGGGTCAACCTGTCCGTTGACCCGTAGGGGCAACCCCCTGTGGTTGCCCGCTCTGATAGTGGCTAGTTGTCAGAAAAAGGGGGAAACGCGGAGCACTCTGGTCAGGCCGGACCGAGCAGTGTTATACCGGAGACCAAGCAGACATACCACGCAATCAAGGGGAAGAGGACTATGCAAAATGTCAAAACCGGCGGGGTTGAGATGATCCCGATTGATGGCAAGTACACCGTCTGGACCAAGCGCTTCGGCTCCGGGTCGATTCCCCTCCTCACCCTGCACGGCGGGCCCGGCTGTACGCATGAGTATTTTGAGTGTTTTGAGGACTTCCTGCCGCAGCACGATATTCAGATTATTTACTACGACCAGCTCGGCTCGGCCTATTCCGACCAGCCGGACGATACCAGCCTGTGGACGGTGGAGCGTTTTCGGGAAGAAGTCGAGCAGGTTCGGAGTGCGCTGGGGCTGGAGCACTTTTATCTGCTCGGCCATTCCTGGGGCGGGCTGCTCGGCATGGAGTATGCCCTGGCCTATCAGCAGCACCTCAAGGGACTCATTCTCTCCAATATGACCGCCAGCATTCCGGCCTATGTCGCGTATATCAACGAGTTACGCGCCCAGCAGCCGCCCGAGGTCCTGCGTATTCTCGAAAAATATGAGGCGACCGAAGACTATGACGCCCCGGAATACGAGGAGACCCTGTTCACCCATGTGTACCGGCAGCATTTATGCCGGCTCGACCCCTGGCCGGAACCACTGGTGCGCATGTTCCGCAACCTGGCCAAGCCGGTCTATAACACCATGCAGGGCCCGAACGAGTTTGTGGTGACCGGCACCTTCAAGGACTGGGACCGCTGGGCGGATCTGCCCCGGATTCAGTGTCCGACCCTGGTCTCCGGCGCGCGCTTCGACACTATGCGCGTGTCCGAGATTGAACGTATGGGCGAGTTAATCCCCAACTCGCGCGTAGCCATGTGTGAAAACGGCAGCCATTGCGCCATGTATGACGATCAGGAGGCGTATTTTGAGGACGTGGTACAATTTATTCAGGATGTCGAGGCCGGGTCGTTCTGATACTCTTCCATACCTCACCGCTCGCCCGTGGACACATCGGCGCAGCCGATTCGAGCTTGCTCAGGCTGTGAAAAAATCATACCCTCCCTACCGCGAGGAGGATGGACACAATGGCCCACTTACTCATTGCCTTTAAGCGGAAAGATGGTCTCAGTCTGGCGGATTTCTCCCGCCACTGGCGCGAGGTGCACGCCCCACTCGCCAAGCGGATGCCCGGTTTGCGCGGCTATGTGCAAAACCACAGCTCGACCGTGGTGAGCCGGAGCCAAGCCTATGACGGTGTGGTGGAAATCTGGATGGACAGCGAAGCAGCCATCACCGCCGCCTTTCAGAGCAAGGAATATCGCGAGGGCGCGTACGCGGATGAACCGAATTTTGCGGCTGTTAAAAACGTGGTGCGGCTCGTCACCGCAGACCAGGTGCTGCGCGAGGGAGAGGAACACAACAGCCCCGAGCCACGGGTCAAACGGCTGTCTTTTATCAAACGCAAGCCCGACTGGGACCGGGACGAGTTCTTCCGCTACTGGAAAGACGTGCACGGCCCGCTGGCACTCGCCATGCCTGGTGTGCAGCGCTACGTCCAGTGCCACGCCCTGCCTTCGGCGTATGAGCAGGGTGAGCCGCAGTACGATGGGGTGGCCGAGCTGTGGTTTGAGACCCTGGGCGATCTGAATTTTGCCCTGGCGTCGGCGGAATACAAAGATCACGCCCAGCCGGACGGGGCAAAGTTCGTTGACCCAACATCAGCGCTTACCCTGATTACCGAAGAATACCGGATTGTGTAGCGTCGCTCTGCGCTACAACAGGACAGTGCCTGCGCTCCCAGATTGAGTCTCCATCCCCACGGGCCTCAGGTCCGAGACGGCAAGCGCACCACACCCGTGCTGAGTACGGACAGCTCGCCGTCCTGGTTTTTGGCGTTCTGCTGCACCTCGACGCAATGATGGCCGTCTTCCTCGAAAATCCGAGTCACCTCGCCGTTGATAAAAAGCGTGTCGCCGACCGGATTGTGACGCCGTATCTTCACGGAAATCTGGCGTAGAAAGCCCCGGTCGCCCATCCAGTCGGTCAGATGGTGAGTCATCCATGAGGTGCGCTCCGGGCCATAGTCGTAGGCTTCGGGCGTGCCGACCCGTTGGGCCAGGTCGGTATCCCAGTGAACGCGCTCGGGCACGTCAGGAATGCCAAAACGGTCAGGAATGCCCAGCCCAGGATGTTTGTGGAGTTGCTTCCAGGCCAGGCGGTTGGCTCGAATATACAGCCCGCCCCAGCCCTGGGCATAGGCGATAAAGCCGGTGACCGTCATCGGGCCTTTGACCATGGTCGGCAGTGGGTCGCCAAGGCTGACCTCGTCGATATAGCGTGGCGTTGCTCCGCACACTTCTTCCTGCGCGTACTGGGCGAAGATCTCGGCGATTTGCTCGCGGCTATAGCTGACCGGCGCTTGCTGTTTGACCTCGGTGTATTTTGTGCCGCGTTCTCGGGCGGTGTCGCGCTCGGTCCGAAAACACCAGCTATCGCCTGCGATCACCAGCTCGTTATCCTGGTTGTAATAATCGACGTGATAGATTTGCTGGATCGCGCGGCCGGCAAAGCGCGTCTCATGCTCGACCAGGTCCTTTAAGTAGGCTCTGGTCGTAAAAGCATCATTACGAAATATAGGCCTGTGCCAGGTCAAATCCGCGCCGGCCCACATGGCGTGAATCCCCGGCAGACCGCCGACATAGCCGCTCAAGACCCGATTGAGCGGAAAGACAAACGACGGCGGGGCGGTAATCGTGCCGTAGTGGGTTGTGGCCGCATAGTCCGGGTCGCACCACAGAGGATTATCGTCACCTATGCCGTGCGCATAATGGCGGATATTGTCGCGCGTGGCCTCATAGCACCACGGCTCCAGGGTGTCCTCGATAGGGACATGAATAAGCTTGCGCAGGGAGTCCAGGGCTTCATCGGTGATAATGGCGAAGCGATGTTCTTGGGCTGACATGGACTCTTTTTCTCCTGTGTGTCATAGCAATGGAACGAGGTTATTTTGCCGTCACCATGTGGGATTTGCAGCACGAGTGCAAGCCGGGGTTCTCCTGCCTTGCTTTCGGTCCGTTACTGGTGCGTGAATTGCGGCAAGACCTGGGTGGCAAATAAACGCATGGACGCTTCGGCCTCTCTCCGCTCCACCACATTGAAATTCACCTGCATCGAGGCAATATCAAAACCACCCACACTGGCGGAATAGTCTTTGATCTGCTGGCTGATAGTCTCAGGCGTGCCTATCCAGGCTGCGCTCTTCTCACGTTGCGTTTCAAAGGTTTCCTTGGACAGGGCGGCAATAATCTTGTCATAATTGGGATAGTCCGCAGATGATTGACCTGCCAACCAGCCCGATGCACCCTCCACCAGAGATTTGAGATAGGCGTTCAAAGGGTCGCGGGCGATGTTGATCGCTTGCTCCTCACTGGCAGTACACAACATATGAAAGGCGAGCATGACCCGGCCTGGCCCGGTATGGCCGGCCTGTCGACGGGCTTCACGATAACGGCCGATCAGGTCGGCCATCTGGCCACCGGCCAGGGGAATAGCCATCACATCGTGGCCCAGCCGTCCGGCCCGCTCAAAGCTCGAGGGTGTCCCCAATGCAGCCAGCCAAAACGGAGGACGTGGAGTTTGGGTCGGACGGGGTAAAGAGGTCACGTCTCTGAATTGGTGAAATCGTCCCTCGGCAGACACCTGTTCTTCCTCAAGCAGGCGCCGAACAAGTTCGATCCCTTCCTCAAACCGCGCATTGCTTTCGTCTGGCGTGACCCCAAAACGCTCAAATTCATGCGGGAGAAACGCCCGGGCAAAGCCGACTTCTAAGCGGCCATGTGAGATCGCATCCAGCATGCCGATTTCACCTGCCAGTTTGAGCGGATGATTAAACGCCGGTAAGACCGCGCCGGTAATCAGCCGGACTTTAGCGGTCATCATGGCCGCCGCAGCCAGGAACAACAGGGGGTTGGGACTGTACCCGCCGTACGGGTGGAAATAATGTTCGACTGTCCGAATAGATGTGAAACCCAGTTCTTCACCTAGTTGGCTGAGGTAGAGCGCATCGGCCCAATACTCTTCTCCGGAGCGCTGAGCCGGACTGACGTCAGGAAAAAATTGCAGGCCGAATTCCATGGTTTGCAGTGTGTTCGCTTTATGCGTCCAGTGTCATTGGCTTAGGTGATGGAGAGACATGGATGCTTTGTTGATTTTTCTTGGGTCGCACGCGCCCTGTCAAAAAGGGAAAAGAAACGTTCTCGCACCCAGCGTTGTTCGTCCGCATTGGGTCGTGTCAGCAGGGTAACACTGACGCAGGCAGCCGCGTTGAGCAGAAAGCCGACCAGGCCGGCATCAAAGACCAAGACCTGCTTCCAGCCAGCCAGCAGCATAGCGGTCACGCTCAGGGTTCCGACGAGAATCCCGGCAAAGGCCGCCCGGCGCGTGAATCGCGGCCAGTACAAGCCCAAGATCAGGGGCAGATAGAGCTGCATCAGAAATTCAAACTTGATGATCGTGAGCTGCCACAAGGTGGTGATGGGCTGGAGCGAGAGCCCCATGACAAGCAGGAGGAGCAGCACGGTAAAAATCCGCCCGGCGCGGGCAATCTCGTCTTCACTCGCATCGCGACGAAAGCAATGCCGGTAGAGATCGTGCGTCACAATAGACGAGAGGGTGAGCAAAACGCCCGCTGCGGTAGACATGATAGCCGCCGCAGCGCCGATAAAGACCAGGACGGCGACCCAGTACAGATTCTGGGCCTGCTGGCCGAGCAGCAGGCCCAGAATCTGGTCGGCCTGTATGGTTCCCAGGTCGTGGAATCGCACTACCCCGACCAGCCCGATCAACACGACGCACAGCAGGATGAGGATGTAGTTCGGGATCATCAGAGCGACGCTACGCCGTAAATCAGCCTCTGTCTTGGCGGCGTACACACTCTGGATGATCTGAGGATACATGCAGCCCCCCAGCGCAAAAACCACTGCGTACAAGAGGTAGGAGCGTGTCAGCGTGCTATAAGAGCTTACGACCTCCACTTTTTCGGGCGCGACCCGAACCGCCTGCTGAATGACATTGGCCAGCCCACCTTCGGACGCGACCAGCACCACCGCGGCAATCACGATTGAGCCCAGGAGCAGACTCCCCTGTAACACCTCGGCCCAGACAACGCCGCGCCAACCACTCAGCAGTACATAGGACAGCATGACGGCGGAGATATACACGACCCCGCTGGTGAACGAATACTGGCCGTTGGTGAATCCGACAAAGGCATGGCCCATGCCCGTGGCCTGAATCATCAGATAGGGAATCACCGACAGGATCAGGAAACAGGCGACGATGAGTCGTAAAGGTCGGCTCTGAAAGCGGTCGGCGTAGAAATCGGCCGGTGTCAGGTAGTCATATTTCTTTGACAAGACGTACAGCCGGGGCGCGTAGGAGAGAAAGCCAACCGCAATCGCGACCATAAACGGTACCAGCAGGATCGACATCAAGCCGACCCGGTAGGCTTGTCCGGGCAGACCGAAAAACGTGTTACCGCTGAATTTGGTCGCCAGCATGGCGAAGAACAGCACCAGCGCGCCGGTTGTTTTCCCGCCCAGAAAATAGTCGCGGGCCGTCCAGGTCTCCCCCGATCGATAGGCCAAAAACCCGATGAGCAGATTACTCAGTAGATACACCGACAAGAGAACCAGGGCGCCAAAGCCCAGGCCGACAGTCTCAGCCGGACTGCTCATGCAACCTCAGTCCGCTTCCTCGTCAAGGATGACAGCGGCCAGGCGCCAGTGCCGGAACGCCACATACATGGTGAATCCACCCAAAAGGAAGGAGCCCAACAGCGTCACCAGGAACCATAGCGGCAGGCCGAAGACGAGCGGCTGATAGCTGCCGACGAACCCATACGGCACACACACAAACAGCAGGATAACAAAGGTCCCCCATATCCACGCGCGGGCCGGTTCTCTGAGGGGCGCTTGTGGGGATTTCCGCATGGCTCTTGGATCCGCTGTGAAAGCCGGCGTAGGCCAACCTCCTACTCAAGACCGGAGTAGTCGAACGACATAGGCTCGATATCACCCGCCTGAATGGCCTTCAGGCGAGCATCTGAGAGCGGATAGCCGAATTGTTCGTTGCGCATATGGAGTCGCTGGATCAGAATCGTGCGGATCATGTCAGCGACCGCGTCCCACTCCTCGGCAGACAGGGTCTGCTGCGCCAGCCCGACAAAGCCTAAGCGCATATGCCCGATTTCGTCGTTATAGACCTGCTCACACGCTTTGGCGATGCGGTCGTTGAGCTCGCCCGTGCCCGCCAGCCGCATCCCTGCAATAAACATGCTGCAATACCCGCCCTCGGTAAAGCGCGAAGCAAAGTGGCCCAGTTGCCCCCGCTGCTCTTTGCATTCGTAGCGCAGCCGGGCGAGCGTCTCGTCCCCCTCCCAGCCGGTGAGTTGCTGCGGGTCCAGCCTGGTGGCGCTGATATAGTCGTAGATGTCGGCAAACAAACAGTAGTGATAGAATTCGGAGCGCAGGTCGTCGATAACGTCCAGGACCGTATGGCGGTCAACCCCACGATCGATCTTGGCAAAGACGTCGTCCAGGTAGGCGACCGGTCCCTGAAAGAGGCCCTTTTTCTTATCGCCGATACCCGAGCCCCAGATCTCTTTGAAACACTGCCGTTTGAGCCACAGCAGATCGGATTCGTTTGTGCGCTGCGGACTCTGAAAATAGGTCCAGACAATCTCCTCTTCGCCTGCCCACAAAGGAGCGGCAAGCTCAACCAGCTGTCTGAGATTTTCGTCTATCGGCATCCGAACTCTGCCTCAGCCCATGCGCTCTGCTGCGCTAGGCGGCATTTTTATTGGCGTCGATATGATCGCCCAACTCGCAAATACCCTGGTAGAACAGCTTGTCCGCCGTCAGCGCCAGTTCCATGCCATCCAGGACTTCTCGACGCTCAGCCTCAGTGGTCACATGCCGGGCGATGGGCTCCCAGACCTTGCGACCGGCATGATCGTCGTCGGCCTTGGTATGGTAGGAAAAAAAGAACACCTGCTCGTCATTGAGCTGAAAGGTGGCCTGCCAGGCTTCGGGCCGATAATTATGCTCGCCGGACATGGCCGTCAGCATAAATTCATCCACCGAAGTTGCCAGCCAGCCCGCAACCCAGTGTTTTGAGCGGGCAATATTCTCCCATACGTTCAGCGCAACATCGACCAGCGGTACGGCCCGGGTATTGTCCATTTCTTCATTGGTCAAGCCGACGTTGCGGCCCATCTCCCACAACAGGGTGGTATGGGGCTGCGCGATCTCGTCATCAAACACCAGCTCTTCCCGCATCTGTCCAATGGTTTTGCGGACGATGGCCAAGTCGGGACACCGACTTATCCAAGACGGACGGATGACCGCGCTGAACAGCCGGTTGCGCAGAATATGTTGCAGGATAAATGCCTGGCCCCGCCCCGGAGTCAGCGGCTCAACCAGCCAGGGCACCTCGGGGGCAATCTCAAGGGCGCGCTGGCAAATGACATCAACAATGGAAGTCTGTGACATACTGCTCCTCACTTATCTACTCGCTTCCCAATCCGGCTTCAGGGCTGGCTAAGCACGGCCACGCACGACACAGCCCCAGGACCACCCACATTATGCACCAGACCCAGCTTCGGGTCGGTGACCTGACGCGGACCGGCTTCCCCTCTGAGTTGGGTCACAATCTCATACACCATGCGCACCCCACTCGCGCCGATGGGATGGCCAAACGACTTGAGCCCGCCGCTGGGGTTGACCGGGATATCGCCGTCCAGGGCGGTGCGTCCTTCTTCAATCAACTTCGCCCCCTGGCCTTTTTGAACAAAGCCCAGGTCTTCATAGTTAGAAATTTCCGTCCAGGTAAAGCAGTCGTGCACCTCGGCAACATCGATCTCCTTCAGCGGGTCGGTAATACCGGCCATGGCATAAGCCTGGGCCGAGGCGTTCTGGGTAGCCCGAAAACCGAGATAGTCAAAATTGGGGTCCATGAACGGTCGCCCACTCGTCACGGACAGCCCCACGCCTTTGACCAGGATGTGGTCGGCCCGATATTTTTTCGCCAGATCGGCCCGACACACCACGGCCGCGGCCGCGCCATCAGTCGTTGGACAGCAGTCGTACAGCCCAAACGGATAGGCCACAATCGGTGCCGTCAGGACGGCTTCCGGGGTGACTTCCTTCTGCAGGTGGGCTTTGGCGTTGAGCGCGCCGTTGCGGTGGTTCTTAACAGCCACTTTGGCCAGGGTTTCACGGGTCAGGCCAAACTCGTGCATATAGCGGGTGGCGGCCAAGGCGAACAGGCCCGGGGCGGTTGAGCCGTCGTGATAATACGGATGCACACCCTCTCGGGCGAGGCCGCGCCCAGGGCGATCCTTATATTTTTCAACCCCCAAGACAAGCGCCGTATCATACATGCCGGAGGCGACCGCAAGGACGGCGTGCCGAAACGCATCGGTCCCGGTCGCGCAGAAATTTTCTACCCGCGAAATCGGCTTGTTGTACAAACGTAGCGCATCACCAAGGGAAACCGCGGCCTTGCCGTGGCCCTGCGCCGGCGAGTAGGTGCCGAGCCAGGCGGCATCGATCTCTTCCGGGGCAATGCGGGCGTCATGAAAGGCTGCGTACGCCGCCTCGGCCGCCATGTCTTCATAGCCCTGATCGAAATTATCGCCAAACTTGATACAGCCAACACCAATAACCGCGACTTGATCCTTGAGTGTTGTCCCCATCTGCGTATTCTCCCTTCCGGAAAGAGTAAACGTGCCCAGCTTTGTATGCTTGTTTGGAGGACACGTTGACTCTTTGTCGCCTCATGCTAGCCGAGCGCGTCGCCTTTCGCCAGACCGAGATTAGCGTGCCGGCCGACATTTCCAGTAGTAGTTATGCATCGTGGGTCCTTCCTTCCTGCGCCTGAGGGTCAAGACAACCGGGTCCTCCACCCGGACGTCTTCCGGGTCCACATCGGTCATCTGGAGATAGAGACGACCGCCCTGATCGACATCGACCACACTCATAATGGTCGGGGAGTCAGGAGCCACATAGAGATGATCGCGGGTAAAGGTAAAAATCCGGCCCGTATGTTCGAGCGGGACCTCGTGGAGGGAGTCGCGGTTCTTACACCCACCGCAGACCTGGGTGAGAGGGTATTGGCGCGTCCCACAGCGCAGACACAGCGTGCCGTGCAGACGAATATTTTGACTCTCCTCTTTTTCCAGGAGGACGTTGGACAGCTCGGCCGCCTCCTGATGGTGCTTATAGTACGAGCGCATTTTTTGAAAAATCTGGTAGGAGGAATACAGCCGCTTCTCGCTGAGATGGTCCGAGAGCGAGGACGGCAGCGGACGTTTCCGAATCTCTTCAGTCACGCGCAGCAGGACGCCGTCCGCACCGTCGCCATAGTTGAGCAGCAGCAGCAGGTCGCCCGGATTTGCCGCTTCCAAGGCGGCTGCCAGCAAGAGAAAAGGAGCGGCGCTGCCGGGGGCGCCAATCTCCGCAAAGCACGGATCGAGAATCTGCGCCTCTTGAAAGCCGAGTTTCTTAGCAGTCGCGCCATGGGCTCGACCATTCGGAGAAGGAAGGATGACCTTCGCCACCTGTTGGGCTTGCACACCATGCTTTTCAAGCAGAGATTTTCCGACCGCGATGAGGCTTTTTTGGTAGCCCCGCTCAGTTGAAAATCGGGACGCCTGCGTCTGGATAAAGGCATCTCCGTCGCGCCGCCACTCATCCCAGAAGTCGCCGGAGTGAGTCGCCAGACCCATAATTTCAGCCAGCACGTTCTCCCGCCCCAGGGTAACCGCACTGCCGGCATCGCCGAACCATTCTTCTTCGGTTTCGCCCGGCTGGCCGTCGCGCACCTCGCCGGTTGCGACCAAGAGCGTGGACAAGCGGCGACTGTTGAGCGCGTCTACCCCCGCGCGTAAGGCGGCGGTGGCTGAGCGTAAGCTGCCACCAAAGTCCGAGGTTTCGCACGCCGCCGGCAGGTCGCAGGCCGCAGCCAGAAAACTGGCGGTCGAACGCTGCCAAAACGGGGCGGAGGTTGAAGCAAAGAAGAGGGCATCGACTTTTTTGTTCCCAACGTATTCCAGGCAGCGCTGGGCCGCCTCAAAGCCGAGGGTCAGCGCGTCTTCGTCAAAATAGATGGCGGCCCGCTCCCCCTTCCCGGCGCGTTGGTTCCAGGCCTGACCGAAGTGCGCGCGCTCCAAGCGACAGAAGGGTATATGATAGCCGCAGCTGGTAATGCCGATCATCGTTCGGCCTCTGCCAGCCCGGCCTGCCTGGCCCGTTCAAGGATAGTCTGCGCCCGCGTGAGATGCGGCACATCAACCATCTGTCCCTTGAAGCTAAATGCCATTTTTCCAGCCTTTTGGTTTTCTTCAAAAGCCGCCAATAACTCCCGGCTTTCCGCGACCTCTTCCGCCGAAGGCGTAAACACTTCGTTGACGACTCCCACCTGATTGGGGTGGATGGTGATTTTTCCGGTAAAGCCCATCCACGCCCCTTCGACGCATTCCTGGCGTAACCCGGCGCTATCTCGGATATCGACGAAGACCGTATCCAGCGGCTGAACGCCCGCGGCTGTTGCCGCCAGTAAGGTCATAATCCGCGCATAGCGGAACACTTCGAGAAAGCTGCCGTCTTCAGCCCGGTTCCGTCGGGCGCCAATCGCGGCCGACAAGTCCTCAGCCCCCCACGACAGCGCATCGACCCGCGGGCAGGAGCCAAAATCCTTGATATTCAGTAAACCCTCGGGCGTCTCGGTGGCTAATACCACCAGCTTGACCTCGCCCTGCGGATAGCCGTGCTCTTTTTCCATGCGGCTGATAATCGTATGAATTTTGAGCACGTCATCCCGCGTTCTCACCTTGGGGACGAGGTAGGAATCGGGTCGTCCGCGCATCGTCACTTCGAGATCGGTAACCCCCCAGGGGGTATCCAGCGGGTTCATGCGGACCATGCGTTCCTGACGACCAAAGTCCACATGCCGGAGCCAGTCTGTCACGGTCTCCCGAGCGGCGTCCTTATTGTCCGGTGTGACCGCGTCTTCGAGGTCCAGCACAAGCGAGTCCGCTTCCAGCGCCAACGATTTACTGAGCATTTTTTCATTGGCCCCAGGTACGAAATGGACGGCACGGCGTAAGCGGGTCATACTCTCCCCTCTCTCGCTATGAGATCTGGGCTTCTTTCTTGCGCATCATGGCACCCCGGCGGCAGCTCATCACAATTTCGCCCCGCTGGTTTTTGGCCCGGTGCTCGAAGGTCACGATCCCCCATTGGGGGCGGGAGCGTGATTCTCGTTTTTCGACGACTTCGGACTCGGCATATAAGGTATCGCCAATGAAAACAGGCTTAGGAAAAACCACCTTTTCAAAGCCGAGGTTACCGACCGTCGTCCCCAGGGTGGTATCACCGACCGACAGGCCCACCGCAAGCCCCAAGGTGTAGATACTGTTCACCAGGCGTTGGCCAAACTCGGCTTTCTTGGAGAACTCCTCGTCCAGATGGAGCGGCTGAGGGTTGTGGGTCATAGTCGAGAACAACAGGTTATCGGTCTCGGTAATTGTTCGTCCGGGTTGATGCTGAAAGACGTCCCCAACATTCAGTTCTTCAAAATGCTTTCCGGCCATGCAGTCCTCCTTACAATACAGCCCACTCACACACGGGCAGACGTGGCTGTCTGCTTACCACGTCCGCCGAGGTCGTGCCAGCGAACGGAGCACGGGATTGAGCAGTACTGTCAGTGGACTTCGTTGGGGGGAGGTTTTCCTCATCCGGTATACGAATGACACCAAACTTGGGCAGACTATCTTATCTCGCTCGGTCGGCCTGATACCACACCCGCCCATCTTTGACCGTCAATTGGGCAACGATTTTTTTCTCGCCGACCATATGGTTCTGGTCGGTATCGACGAAATCGAATTCCCCTTGTTCAAGGCTGAGCACGGCGATATCGGCAGTCGCACCGGGCCTGAGCGTTCCGAGTTGCTCCGCCTCTCCAATCACGCGAGCGGGATTGGTGGTGACGCAGCGGATCACGTCTTCCAGGCTCATGCCCAGGTTGAGGAGTTTGGACATGGTCGTCGGCAGATCGAAGACCGGTCCCTTGGTCGCGCTGGGGAGGGTCAGATCGGTCGCGATCGTGTCAGGCAAAAATCCGGCGTCCAGGGCCTGCCGGACAAACGGAAACGGGAAGTGCATACGCCCGTGCGCGCAGTCAAAAACAATGCCCTCTTTCTGGGCCGCCCAGACTTCTTTGAGAATGGCTTTCTTTTCCGGTCCCATGATGCCGTATTCAAACCCGTGGAAGCAGTGGGTCACCACATCGCCCGGCTTGAGGAATTCCAGAATCTGGGGGACCGGCAGCAGCGCGTCGGTGATATGCACCATCAAGGGCACGGCGGCCATATCGGCCGCCTGACGGGCGAGACGCAGCGGTTCGGTCCCGGCAGCGTCCGGCACGACCTTATTGCTGAAACGCAGCTTGACGCCAATGGCGAGGTCACGGTTGTCCGTAATCGTGCGTGCACAGCCCTCAGGGTCGGCATAATCCATATGCATCAGCTCTCCGACCCGCAGGTGAATCAGACCCAGGGCGGACAGATGAATGAAACAGCGCAGCCGCACTTCGCTCGCATTGGCCACATACTGCCGCAGTCCGGGGAAGGTGGCTGAACCGGCGCTGCCGGCATCAATCAGCGTGGTCACCCCACTCGCGGCACAGCGCCGGTCGGTTTCGGTGCCCATATCGTGGGCGTTCACAAAGGTGTGCGCATGAATATCGATCAACCCGGGGCAGACAATTCTGCCGGACACGTCGCGGACGCGAGCGGCTTGCGTCGCGGGGATGTCGGCGGCGACAGCCGCTATTTTGCCGTTCAGAATCGCCACGTCCGCGGGTTGGAGGGTTTGGTACGGCGGCCAGCCGGGGTCAATGACCTGGCCGCCCTTGATGAGCAGATCGTATTGCATCGGCAGCCCCGCTTTCCGTCCGGTGGTGTTGAATCAGGCTCCGCCCGCCGACCTGTATCCGGGGCCAGCGCGGTTCGGCACGCCTCTGCTAAAACCCGTTCTCGCGGTTGACGAATCGGATGCCCGCCCCGGCTTGCGAGTGTCCAAGATCAATCTTCTTGAGAAGCTTGAGCGTGTCGGCGTCAAACACGGACAAGGCACTCCAGTTTCCGCCGCAGTAGACTTTGGTCCCGTCGGGATGGATGAAAGAGCCAAAGACGCTGTTGGTGTCGAACTGCGTCACTTCTTCCATCTGGCGCGTCGGGATGTCCATCTTCCACAGCTTGTCCCAGCCGAGATACGCCTTCTGGGTTTTGGCCGATACCGCGCCGTGGGCGGTCCACCACTCAGCCTCGTAGGGCTGAAGCTCAACCACTTGCAGGTCGGGATTGTCCTGTTTGAGGTCAAGGGTGGCGACCCCAACGGTGGCATGCTGGGTAATCGTGTCCGTCATATATACGGCAAACGAGGCCAGGTAGTCGTTTTCCTGATAGGGATTCCATAAGGGCAGTCCCTCCAGCTTCCCAGCGCCGGTTACGTTCCAGTCCGCCATGGGAATAACGTCCTCAACCTGACCCGTCTCCGGATTCAGCACCGAGATATCCTTGCCCACGCTAAAGGCGTACAGCTTTTTCCCGTCTTGAGATGAGGCCAGCGCCATCACCTGGCGGGGCGCGGGAAAGACGTTGGCGACCGTATTGGTGTCCAGATCGATGACGCGGATACGAGTTTCCAGTATCTCGTATTTGCCCAGGTCTTTCTTCAGCGGCATTTCATGAATGTAGAGGCGGTTGCCCTGGGGGTTGACATCAATGGCCATGGTCCTGACCAGCTCATTGTCATTGGAGAGGTTGAAGCGCAGGACCTCCTTGCCCTCGTCCAGGTCAACCAGGGCCACGCTTTGACTGAGGTTGGTGACCGCATAGGCGAATTGGGGCCGGGCCGGATTGGGCGCCACCGTAAAGATGGGCCCGCTGCCCTCAAGCGGGATGGTCTTTACGACCGTATCGGTTTCCGCATCAATCACATATACGGAGTTCGGATGGGCTCCAGTCAGGATATACCACTTGGCCCACACCAGGCCGGGGAGACTGCAAACGAGGATCAGCGCGCTCAGCGTTGACACTATCCATGCCAGACTCTTGCCCTTCATAAACGCCTCCTTGTTGGAAACATGATCTCAACCAGCGCCTTATGGGCATAGCCATTCGGCACCAGAAACGCCTCAGCCCTAATCGGCCGCTGCTCTACCTGCACCACTTCCTTAACCACCTGGGTGACCAAGTTCACCGTCCTGACCGGGTAGCCTCGATTGATCAGTTCGGTCAACTCGGCGAGCACGGCTCCTGGCGGTGTCGTTCGAGAGGCCCGTAGCTTGCCGATAAACGCATTCAGCTTGGACATATCAACGTCCGTCCCCAAGTCTATCTTTTCAGCCAGCCAGGTTTCTTCATACGCGATACCATTCCGCTGGATACGATACTTGTGGACCGTATATCCGGCGACCGATTCTGCCTCCGACAGCGGGGTGACGATAATCGTCAGCTTAGGACTCAGACTATCAAATGGACCGGCACGTCTTGCCGCGAGTCGTTGCGGACTGCGCGGGAGCTGATTCATCAATCGTTCCGCCCGTGCCCGCCGTTCCTGGGTGCGCGCGGCCATCAGCGTGGCGTAGGCCTCGATCGGTCCTTGCCAATATGCCTGCCCCAGATGGCTGATAACCGAGAGTTGCTGCGTGTTGAGGTCGATAATCTGCGTCCAGGCGCGGGTCTCGTAGGTCAGCCGATTCTCGGCAACCCGCGTCACAACCTGAGGAGTTGGCCAGGCGGACGGGGAAGAGTTTGGCGGGATGGTCGTTGAGGCAATATACCAGCCCGCCGCAACGCGCGCGGGGAAGCCGTGCAGGAGTAGCAACAGTCCGGCAAAGCAAACGCCTCGGGTCCATAGACGCTGTCTTTGCTCAGGGTTCATATTGGAAACCCCTCGTTGTTCACCACACGGATTGTGAGGCCGGTCCTATGTGGCTATTTCTTTTCGGGGAAGACCAGCTCCAGGCTGCGCCAGTCCTCGGCGTTGACCCCCGAGCAGGCACTCGCCCATTCAGGGTAGTTTTGCAGGCTGTCAGGCACCTGAGCCGGCCACCAGCACACATTGGCGCAGCCGAGCAGATCGGCCTCCATTGGTGCGCACATACCCGCGGTGCCGCCCCAGGGGTTCGCCTCCCAGCCGGGGTTAAAAATCGTCGTACATCCCATCGGCTGAGCCATGCCCAGCACGTCTTCCTGAACCTGCCGTTTTGCGACGGCCGGGGCGGTTTCGACTCTCTCCGCTTTATGGTTCGCGGCCTTGAGATGTTTCATAACCCCTCCTTAGGACGGACGGAGAATTCTCGCCTCTCCTTCCAGCCTCGTAGCATACCGTCCGCTACAACGCCAGAGTTTGTTCGATCTCTATTCAATCGGTTGAAAATTATACTTTGCCGGCATCACCAGCAGGTGGGCACGCGCTCCCATAGGCCGACGGGCGCCATTCGGCTGATACCAGGCCTCTACCCAGACGTCGCCGACATTACCCTGTGACAAGTGGCGTTTCGGATTTGGACCGTCCTCGGCCGGCGTAAAAAGACCGTGGGCGTTCAGGGCGCCGACAAAGCGTACATCATCATCGTTGACGCGCTTCACATACTCGTTCAGTTTCCACGTCACCGGACCGACGCGTCCCAGCTTTATATCGTCGTCAGTTCCCTTTCGTCCGTCCGGACCATTTGCATATCCGACCGCCTCAAACTGCTGAAAAACCTTTGGGGTACGGACACCGCCGGGCCGGGAAAACGCCTGTTCCGGCGAGAGACGGATATAGTCAACCGTATTGTAGACAGCCAACGGCTGTTCCCCATCAACCCCCTGAATCCGAGCCTGACGAGTGCCCACTTTTGCCTTTTTCCCCACAACTACGTCGGCCATGACCGTATCAGCATCAACCCGCCGCAGGGACTGGACCGTCACGCCCGGTCCCAGGGAAACCGAAGCCGCGGCCAGACTCTCGGGGAGGTTCATGCCAAACAGCCTGAGCGTGGAGCGCTCGCCCACTTTGAGCGCGGTCGGGCTGACGGCAAAAAATCGTGCCTGGCCGGTATTTCGGTACAGGGTTTCCTCCATACCCAGATCGCCAACAAGCGTCAGCAGCCGTCTGCCACTTACGACCGTTCCGTCCTCATTGGCAAAGAAGATTTCTTTGTGGGTCTGGCCGTCATCGACCTCGGCCACACCCCGCCACTGGAAGCCGGTATACATCGTCACAGTGTTTTTCCCGGTCATGCGCGACCCATCGGCAAAGTCGTAAGCGAGCTGGCCCTCATAGTTATCGTTCCCCAGAGCGGTGAGCGTCATACGACCGGTGTAGGCCCCGCCCTTTCCAGGGTCGTGACCGACCACATTCCAGACCCCGGCGTAGTCCGGTTTGGGTTTGGCCTGCCACTGCTTCCAGGCGGTTGAGTCAAACGGGTAGGTCTGCGTCAGATAGGGAACGGTATCCTTCCGCACCAGCGTGTACCAGAAGTCACCCAGCAGACCGGTTGAGGCGACCTGATTTTCAATATTCGGCAGCAGGGCCGCGGTCAGGTCCGGCAGCCGCCCCCACGATTCGGGCGTGCGGCGCTGCAAAGCAATCCGCGCATAGGAGTGGCAGGCCACACAGGTGCCCTTCACTTCCTTAGGAACATGTTTTTCTATCGTATTGTTCCGTTTCTCCAAGGCGTACCGAAAAGGTTTGACTTCCGCCGGTGCCAGGCCGTAGCGATCGCTCAGGTATTTAATCAGGATGCGGGCCTCACCCGCTTCCAGATTCACCCCGTGGGTGCGCAGCATGCGATAGATGGTCATCTCCCAGGCTTCGGGGGGCTTGCGCTGATGTTCGATCGAGTCAAGCTTGCCCCCTTCTTCATGGGGTGGATGACAACCCGAGCAGCGCGTCTCCAGCAGAGCCGGCCCGGTCATCTCCTGGCTCCACGCGGGCTGTCCCGCAAAACAGAGCGTGAAGCCCAAGACGAATCCGCTGAGTTTGCCCAGCAACAAACTGCGTCTCTCCCATACGGTATGCATGATCGCTCCCCCCACCTTCCGGTTATGCGTTCACACCTGCGGATGTCTGAAACCTCTCAACACCTATAGGCCACTACAAAAAGCACTGTCAACAGACGAACCTCCTGTCTGACAAAAAACGGGAGGGTGCAGTTCCCCCGCCTACCACGTATTCTCGTGGATCAGCTTCTCAAGCGGGATTTTTTTATTCGTCGGTTTGCGCGGCTTTTCTGCGGGATAGCCGAGGGTGATGAGTCCGACCGGACGGACGTGGCTGGGCAGTTGGAATATCCTGGCGACTTCTTCCGGATTGTACGCGCCAACAAAACAGGCCCCGAGCCCCTGCTCGGTTGCGCCTAACAGAATCAGCAATGAGGCAAACGCAGTATCCACCAAACTGTAAAAAGCGCCGCGCGTGCCGTATTTCTCGCCCATACGCTGGATATCAGCACAGGTGGCAATGATAATCGGCGCAGTGGCAACCGAGTTCTGATTCATCGCCGCCTTGGCGAGTTCGGCCCGGACCTCGGGGTCGCGCACCAGAACAAACTCCCACGGCTGGAGATTGCCCGCGCTGGGCGCGCGCACTGCGTAGCGCAGCAGTTTTTTGATCTCTTCTTCGGGAACCGGCCTGTCCTCATACTTGCGGATCATGCGCCGGCGTTTCACGACCGCAGCGAAGCTGGCGGTATCCCTATTTTCAACAGCGTGAGCCAGACTGTACGCCTGGCCGAGGAGGGCGGCGGTGCCGACCCCCTGGAGTATATGCCGGCGGGTAAGTGCTGTCCGAGACATGCCGCGCGCTAACGATTCACAAACCGCAAGACGCTCACCCCTCCGGTCTGCGAGTGGCCCAGGGGGACCTTGGTGATCAGGTCCAGGGATTCAGCGTCGTAGACCGCGACATCGTGCCAGTTGCTGCCGCAGTAGACCTTCTTGCCTTCGGGGTGAACGAGCGGCGCAAAATAGGTGTTGGACAGCGACACCTTTTTCTCGATGTGGCGGGTTTTCGGGTCAACCTTCCACAAACTGTTATACGCGAAATAGGCCTTGTTCGTATGCGCCGACAGCGCACCCGTGAGCACATAATCGCCTTCAACAAAAGGCTGCAACTCAACGATTTTCAGTTCCGGGTCTTCCTGGGTGAGGTCAAGCGAGCCAATGCCGAGCGTCACCTGGTTGGTAATGGAGTCGGTGGTGAAGGTCCCGAAAGAGACGAGGTGGCCGCTTTCCTGATAAGTCCCGCCGAGCGGCAGGCCATCGGTTCTCGCCACGCCGCTGATGTTGCGGTTTGCCAGCGGAATGGTGTCGAGCAGGCTGCCGTCCTCCGTGCTATGCACAAAAATGTCTTGCCCGACACTGAACAGATAGAGGCGTTTGCCGTCTTGTGAAGAGGCCAGCCCCATCACCTGGCGGGGAGCGGTAAACGTTGTCACTGTCTCGTTGGTCTCCAGGTTAATGACCCGTATCCGGTTGTCCTGGGCCGTATAACGACCCAGGTCTTGCGTGATCGGCATCTCGTGCACGAACAGCCGCGTGCCCTGCGTATTCACATCTATCGCCATGGTGCGCACGAGTTCATTATCGCTCGACAAGTCAAAGCTTTTGACCTGCTTGCCCTCGTCCAAATCAACCATGGCGACACTCTTGGCCAGGTTGTTCACCACATAGGCGAACTGCGGCTGGGCCGGGTTGGGCGCGATATAGAGTGCCGGCCCACGGCCCTCAAGGGCAATGTCTTTGACTACAGTGTCGGTTTCGGTATCAACGACGACCAGATTGTTGGGATGCGTACTGGCCAGGAGATACCACTTGGCCCAGGTCGGCTGCGGCAGGACCAGCAGCCCGAACACAAAGATGACACTCCCCAGCCGCGGCCAGTTTTTCTCGTGCACCACCCGCTCCTTCGGTACGCTGTTGTTGTTTAGCCGGACGTGTCGGTCTTGGGGAAGACAACGTCGAGGTTGCGCCAGTCTTCCTGGTTCATGCCTGAGCAGCCTTTCGCCCACTCGGGGGCGTTCTGGAGGCTGTCCGGCACCTGGGCCGGCCACCAGCACAGATTTGCACAGCTCAGCAGGTCGGCTTCCATGGGAGCACACATGCTGCTGGCCCCACCCCACGGATTGGCCTCCCAGCCCGGATTGAAGATCGTCGTGCAACCAATGGGTTGGGCCATCCCGACGACATCTTCCTCTACGGTTTTGCTCGTCGCTTGCGCCACGCTGGCGGTGACGGCCCGAGCCTTGGAGTTTGCTGCCTTGAGGTGTTTCATACCACGCTCTCCCTGCCTTTTAGGTCAATTCTTTTGGTGCGTCGCCACGTCCGCGTAGCACGTATTGCTCGACAAACCCAGGGGTTTGCGCTTGCAACTGCATATACACGCCGATGCCATATTCCGTCCATTCCCGCAAGAAATCGCAGTAGTGCAGATTCGGCAGCGTCGAATCTCCAAACTCGGTCATGGCTTCGTGATAGCACCCGCCGCCACACAGGCCCCGAATCCAACAGGTCTGACACACCGGCTTATTGCCCAGATGGGCACCGTTGATAAAGGTGTTCAGACGGTCGTATTCAATGCCGTCTTTGACATTGCCGTATTTATGTTCCTCCGTGCCCGGAAAACGGTGGCATAAATACACATCACCGTTACCATCCACGTCCAACAAGCCCAGGCCGGCCCCACACGGAAAGAATTTATTGGTGCCCAGATGAATATCGGTCAGCATGGTACTCAGATTAGAGAACCCGGTGTACTGCCCGTTGAGCGCTCGCTCGACGTAGACCGCGCCGAGCTCACGAAACTGCCGCAGTAACTCGCGTAAATCGGCGGGCTCCAGACCGTAGTCGGTCTCGGCCTGGGCGGTGACCGGCGAGAAGCCGACCTCAAAAAAACCGAGCTGGGTCAGATGTTCGTAGGTGCGTACGATATCGATGGCGTCTTTGGTGACCGTGACCCGTGCGACTACCGGCCTGGCCGTATAGCGCTCCAGCAGGCGTTCCAGGCGGGGCCGTAACAGATCGTAGGAGCCTTTTTGTTCGCCCCGCTTGGTAAGAAAAATGCGCCGTTTGTCGTGCAGGTCTTTGGGGCCATCGATGCTGATGGTCACGCCAAAACGATGAGCCTGGAAAAAATCAATCACCTCGTCGGTCAGCAGCGTCCCATTGGTCGTAAGCGAAAAGTCGACGACCTTGTCCTCGGCCTGAGCCTTTTCTTCCGCATAGGCGACGGTCCGACGCATGAGCTTGAAGTTCAGCAGCGCCTCGCCGCCAAAGAAAATCAGATTGACCTCTTTGCTGGCACCGGACTTCCTAAACAGAAAATCGACACTGTCACGCGCGGTCTCCCAATCCATCTGGACCGGTGACGGGCCGTATTTCGCTCCCTCGGGTTCATAGCAGTAGGTACAGTGGAGGTTGCACTTATTGGCCACGTTGACGACCAGCGAACTCACCGGGAAATGTTCAACGTCGAGCACCGGCAGGGGAGCGGAAGGAGAAGGAGAACGCTCCTGGGTTTGCAGAATCTCTAAGGCGAGAAACTCCTGGATCGTCTCGGTTATTTCCTCGAGCGAGAAGTGCGTGGCGAGGCTGGCAGTCAGTTCTTCTTGGGGCACGTGCGGATGCGTCTGCACATACTCCAGGACGGCGTGTGAGACCGGGTCCATGACAAACATGGACATGCTCTTGGCCGCGACCAGAATCTTCTGGTCACCCTGCGTTATAGCGTGGGCGTTTTCCGCGCGGAAGTGTAATTCCATTATGCCCTCCCAGAATCCGTACCTATACCCCTACCATGCTATTCGATTGGTGGGAAGATAAATTTGGCCGGCATCACCAATAAGTGGGCACGCGCCCCCATGGGCCGTTTCGCGCCCTCGGGCGTATACCAGGCTTCCACCCAGACATCGCCCACATTGCCTTCCATCAGGTGTCGTTTGGGATTCGGCCCATCCTCGTTTGGGTGAAACAATCCGGTTTGATCGACTGAACCGACATACTGAATATCGTCGTCATTCGGACGTTTCACATATTCTTCCAGATTCCACTTGACCGGGCCGATCCGTCCCAGCTTGACATCGTCGTCCGTGCCCTTGGCATTGTCCGGGCCGTTCGCATAGCCCACCACTTCATACTGCTGAAAGATTTTCGGCGTCCGAATGCCACCAGGGCGGGCGAACCCCCGTTCTGGAGTGATGCGGATATAATCGACCGCCTCATACACCGCGACCTGCCCTTCTCCCGCGACCCCTTGAATGGAGACCGTACGCGGTCCTTCTGCCACGCCTGCCTTGGCAAAGACTTCCGCCACTATCGTCTGGTTGCCATCGAGCCGCAGGGACAACACGCCCACGCCCTCACCAAAGGAAAATTTGTCGGCTGACAGAATATCCCCGGAGAATCCCATCCCGAAAAGTTTTACTTTCTGGGGCGAGCCGGTTTGGATCATGGCCGGACTGACCGTCAACAGCCGCGCTCCACCCTGGCGGCGATACCAGGTTTCGTCCATGCCCAGATCGCCGAGGTTCGTCAGGAGGCGCCGACCGGAAATGGTGTTCCCGTCTTCGGAGGCAAAGAAGATCTCGCGCTGCCGCATCTCCCGACCGGCCGCTCCGCTCTCCTTGGCTTGGGCAACGCCGCGCCACTGGAAGCCGGTGTAGATCGTCCCGGTCGTGGAGCCGTCCATCCGAGAGCCATCAGCAAACGTATGGGAAAACTCGCCCGTGTATTGATCGTCCTCCCCGGCGGTCAGGGTGAGTTGTCCGGTGTAATCTCCACCACGTCCGGGGTCGTGACCAACCACCAGCCAGGTTCCGGCATAGCTGGGCTTTTTGACAGCCTGCCAGGCCGTCCAGGCTTCGGTCTCAAACGGCTGGTGCTTGATCAGATGGGGTACCGCGCTGTTTTTTGCGTCGTCAAACCAGTAATCCTTCAACTGACCGGCGGAGGCGGTCTCACTGCCGATATTCGCCATGAGCGCGACCTTGGCGTCCGGCAGCCGTTCCCACGAGTCCTGTGTCCGGCGCTGCAAGGCGATCCGCGCGTAGGTATGGCACTGGATACAACCGGCCTGGAGGGGCTTGGGCACCTCCTGGGTGGTGCGGGTATTGCGCTGTTCGAGAATAAAGCGATAGGGCTCGACTTCTTTGGGAGCCAAGCCGTAGTGATCGCTCAGATATTTGACTAGAACGCGGGCATCTCCGTCCTGCAATTCGACCCCGTGCGTTCGGACCATACGGCTGAGCGTCATGCTCCAGCCTTCGGGTGACTTGCGCTGGGCTTCAATCGCATCAAGCTTGCCATTGTCTCCTTGCGGCGCGTGACAACGTATACAGCGGACCACCAATGTTTCTCGGGTGGACGGCGTTGCCTGGTGTTCTGCAGCCTTGACATCGTGGATCGTGCCAACGAGCCCCGCCAACACGAGCAACACCCAGCTCTGCATTCTCATCCGTTTCCGTATCTTTCCGGTCGTCATACCTGTCCTCTCCTCCAGGCTGGAACGCTGGACTCCCTCTCTGACGCAATAGCCGGATTCTATACTTCTCTGAGTGAGAGTCAAACGGAAGGAGGCGGGGTTACAGATGCCGTTTTCTCCCTCGCATAAACGGATGTATTTGATATGCTGCGCTCACAAGGAACAAGGCCTGGATCAGGACCGGGACAGTATGCCGACAGGAGCAGGTGTCAAAGTCGCGCTTATCGATAGCGGGGTGAATGTCCAGCATTCCCATGTGGGAGGCGTCGCGGGCGGCATCCATTTTTTCTTGAATGAGGAGAACGAGGTCCAAACCAGCCCGGAGTACCCCGATCACATTGGGCACGGAACCGCACTCGCCGGTGTGGTCCGCGCCAAAGCCCCCCAAGCCGCGCTCTACGCCGTCAAGATTTTTACCGACCATCTGGCCACGTCGTTTCCGGTCCTGGAAGCGGCCTTACAATGGGCCATTGGACAACGCATGAAAATCATCAATCTGAGTCTGGGACTGATTAATGCACAGCATCGCCAGCCGCTCTCGACCCTCGTCACCCGGGCGCAAGAAGCAAATCTCATCCTGATTGCGTCTTCTCCCCCGGACCGCTCGGATGTGTTACCCGCCACCTTACCCGGTGTCATAGGCGTGGCCGCTGATGAAAGCTGCGCCTGGGACGAATGCCGTGCCCTCATAGACAGCCCGGTTCCCTTTCGCGCCCATCCCTATCCGCGGCCCCTACCCGGACCGGCCCAGACGCAGAACTTTTACGGTCATAGTTTTGCCTCCGCGCATATTGCCGCAGCCCTCGCCCTGCGGGCCGAGCGCCACCCAGACCTGACGCCAGAAGCCGCCCGGACCTATCTCCAACAGACGAGTCGCGCGTAATTCGGGCGAGAAAAAGTGCGGACACTACTCGGTCGCGGCCTGTAATATATCGGGCGATTGTGTCAATTCCCGGTAGGCCCCCTGCCACTCAACCGCACCGTGCCTAAGCACGAGAACTGCATCGTCAGCGTGGAGTGAAGTGAACCGATGGGTCACCACCAGGGTCGTGCAACGCTGCATCAGCGCAGACAAGGTCTGGCGGACATCGGCTTCACTTTCGACATCAAGGCCGGACAGGGCTTCGTCCAACACCAGAATTCGGGGCTTCTTGAGCAGGGCGCGCGCCAGGGCAATGCGCTGACGCTGGCCCGCCGACAGGCGCGTGCCCCGTTCGCCCACGGTGGTATCGTAGCCGTCAGGTAAGGCGGTCACATACGCGTGCAGGCCAGCTGCTGTGACCGCCGCAATGATCTCTTCACGAGTTGCCTCGGGGCTGGCGTACGACACGTTTTCAAGAATCGAGGCGTGAAACAGAAAGGGCTCGTGGCCGATGACGACCACGTGTTGGCGCAGCCAGCCCAGGTCCAGCTCTCTCACGTCATGACCGTCCAGACGGATGGTCCCGGCCTGGGGTTCGTACAGCCGCACCAGGAGATCGACCAGCGTGGATTTGCCCGTTCCACTCGGTCCCAGAATGGTCAGACGCTGCCCGGCCACGACCCGAAAACTCACCTGGCGGAGCACCGGCTGACTGGCCGAAGCGTTGGTCTGATAGCCGAACGACACGTCACGAAATTCGATCTCGCCGCGCAGGTCTTTGAGTTGTACGGTTCCGTCGGACGGCTCGGTATATTCCTGTCCGATATCCAGAAACTCGAACACGCGGTCCACAGACACACCAGCCCGTTCGATACGCAGATACAGGTCCATCAAGACCTGAATGGGACTGAAGGCGCGTGACTGGTAGGCCGAGAAAGCAACCAGTCCGCCAATACTCATCTGGCCCTCAATGACCAGATAACCACCGTACAGGGTGACCAGGGTGCTCCCGAGAAAGGTTGTCGCCGTCGCGGTCGTGCTACCGATATAGCCGATCATCTCAAACCGTGTCACAAGCGCAACAAAACGCTGCCCGAGTCGGCCCAAGCGTCCCAACTGGATGCGCTCCGCGCCGAACTGCTTGACGAATTTTATGGCCGACAGCGACTCAACCAGAAAGGCTGAAATCGAGGCGTTCAACTCTCGCACCTTACGAGTTTCCTCGACCATATACGGCTGTATTTTGCGTACCCCATATATTTGGAGCGGGATAACGATCAGGCTGACCAGAAAGAGCTGCCAGTTGAGCCAGAGAAGAAACCCCACGGTTGCCAGCAGGACAAAAATATTGGTGACAAAGGTGAAGGCCGCATCGGTCAGGACAGACTGAATCTCGGCGATATCGGTATTCAGCCGCGACAGCAGATCGCCCACTTTGACCTGAGTATGGAAACGGAGAGAAAGTTTCTGCAAATGCGAGAAGAGATGCTGTCTGAGCGCAAATAAAACGCGCGCCGTGACCTGGGTGTAAAGGTAGCGGTTGACCGCTCCGACCCCGTAACCGAGCAGCGTAGCACCCAGCATGATCCCGCACAGCGTCACCAGCAGCGACCCATTCCGCGCGAGCAACACATCGTCAATCAGGATTTTGGTGAACAGCGGCCAGAGCAGGCCGAGAACGGTGCCGAAGGAGGACAGGAGGAAGACGAAGCCGATTCTTCGCACATACGGCCTCACAAAGGGCGACAGCCGATAGAAGCGGGAGAGTATCGAGGCAAGTTGCATAGCAGCAGTCCTGGTGGCCCGTTCGAGCGAACGGATACCAGGCCGACTGTACAGCAGCTTGGTCTGAGACGAAATAGACGCAGCGCTTGAGTTGCTCTTCCTGGTCCGACGGCATAAGCTCCGGGCAATAATCCCACGATTTCTTATTGGCAGTCTTATAGGTCTGACGTGACACTCCCTCCCACAGCAGACATCCTGGTTGCCGGCGGCGGTCCGGCCGGGGCGACTATTGCCTACCAACTCGCGGGCTTCGGCTATCGCGTCGTGCTGATTGAGAAGCGCCGTTTTCCGCGGCACCAGATTGGGGAGTCCCTGACACCGAGCATCTTTCCCCTGCTCGACTTTCTGGGCATCCGGACCCAGGTGGAACAGGCCGGCTTTCTGCGTATGGCCGGTCACAGCGTGTGTTGGGGCTCGGCCCGGCCACGCACCGCATATTATAGCCCGGATCACCACCGGCGCGGTTTTCAGTCCGTGCGCGCCGATTTTGACCTGATTCTACTCAATCACGCCCGCCAGGCCGGGGTCCAGGTTGTGGAGGGACAGCCCGTGCGGGACGTCCGGCCTGACGGAGAGCGCGGCGTGATCGTCCGCTATGGTTCGGGAGAGCACATTCGGGCCGCCTTCTGTGTTGATGCGACCGGCCACGCGGGCATATACGCCCGCGAGAACCTGCGCCAGCGAGACAGTGTCTTTCAAACCCTGGCCCTGACGGGCTATTGGCAAAACGCCAGGAATCCACCCGGTGTGGACTTTGCCAACACCCTGCTTGAAGCCTATGCAGACGGCATGGTCTGGTCAGTCCCGCTACATACAGGCGAGCGGAACGTCACGCTGCTGATTGACTGGCGGCACAGCCGCGCCATAAAGCGGACTGGACTGCGACGTTTTTATATCGAGGAAGTCCGTAAGGCAGCCTATGTCTCGGGCTTTCTGGCTGATGCACGCCTCCCCCACCCACCCCAGGTCTTTGATGCCAGCCTGTATACCGCGCGGCAGTTTGCCGCCGGTCGCACCCTCCTTGTCGGTGACGCCGGCCTGTTCATTGACCCCTTGTCCTCGGAGGGGGTCCGCAAAGCCATGGCATCGGCCATTACCGGCGCTGTCGTTATCAATACCGTCCTCCAGCGACCTGCCATGCAGCCCCAGGCCACCGAGCTGTACGAAGCCGGGCAGCGAGACACCTATCACAGCCACTACCGGCAGTCGGCCCGCTATTACGCGGAAGAGGGCCGCTGGCCGGACCGTCCCTTTTGGCAGTATCGTCGCCCGCGCCTTAAATCCGACCCAGCTCCCACCGCTTCGCAGCAGCCACCGTCCGCGGCCTTTTCTCCGTTTGATTCACAGCCGGTTTCGCACCTGGCGGTCACGCCAGACCTGCGTATCCGGGAGCAGCCTGTTATCGAAGGCGCATATGTGGAGATCCGGCCCGCTGTCGTAACTCCACGTTACCCACGCGGCCTACGCTTTCTGTCCGGGGTAAACGTCCCGACCCTGCTGCGCTGTGTGCAGACACAGCGTTCTGTGGCGGACATTCTGGATGCCTATCAGCGGCATCCCGACGGACGGCAGAGTACTCCTTCCCAAATCCGTCAGGTTCTCGCCCAGCTGTATCAAGAGGGCCTGCTCAGGCCGACCTCGCCAGACGAAAACCAATCAGGTTGAAACGAAAATTGGGGTTGTTGCGAAAACGGTAAGATACCCGGCAAAACTCGGGGAAGAGCAGCCAGGCTCCTCCGCGTAACACCTTGACCGTTCCGGTTGCGGGGCCCTGCGGGTCTTCGGTCGGGGAGACCGCGTAGTACTGCGGGTCATACCAGTCAGCCACCCACTCCCAGACATTACCGGCCATGTCATACAGACCGTAGTTATTGGGTGGATAGCTCCCGACCGGGGTGGTCCCGGCCCGATTGTCATAATTTGCCAGCTCCCGAGTGATCCCGTCTCCCCACGGATAGGGCTGGTCGGCTAGCCCGCCACGGGCAGCGCTTTCCCATTCGGCCTCGGTCGGCAACCGCCCCCCAGCCCAGGCACAGTACGCCTGGGCGTCGTGCCAGCTCACCAGGACTACAGGATGGTCTTCCCGCCCTGCCGGCGGTGCGTTTCGCTCCTGGTCCCAATTCTCGCGTTCCGCCCGAACGTCATCGAGATAAGGCACACGATGGCCGGTATCGAGGATAAACTGCCGGTACTGGGCATTCGTCACTGGATGTTGGGCAATATAGAAACTCCCCAGCGAGACCCGGTGAGGCGGCCGCTCGGGCGGCGTTTCGTCCTCGCTTCCGATACAGTACTCGCCCGCGGGGATGCAGACGAGCAGACTGCCGTCTTGTGAGTTGAGCAGGTGATTCATGGGCAGCCCTTCATGAGTTGACCAGACGATAATCGCGGCCCAACGAGTCAAACAGCTCGGCCAGGGCACTTTCCACGCTGCGTCTCAGCCCGGCTCGCGGCACCATGGTCAGCGTCCCTTCCGTCCAGGTTGGGGCCATTAAATGGACCTGCTCGGTTCGTTTCAGATGGACGACTTGTTGTACTTGCAGTTCGAGCGAATAGGCCAACACGGAGGCCGGGTGTTCCACAACCCGGAGCGAAATATTCAGCACAGCTGGGAAATCTCCGTTTGTCAGCGCGTTACGGCGCAGATGGGTGACAGCCAGCGTGTGGAGCTGGGTTTCCGAAAACCCCAGTCGCCGCGCCGGAAGGCTCACGGCCGCAATAGCCACCTGAAAACCCTCAATCCCGAACAGCGTCGTGGCGTCAGAGCGGATGCCGGCGACCGGGGTGGGCCAGGCCAGACAGACGAGCACGCCCAGTAGGCGGAGACGGGCGACAGCCGCGTGGTGTATGGAGAACGGCGGTCGCATACCACTTACTTCGGCTGTGCGCTCTGGGTGGCAGTTTGTTGCTTTGCAAGCTGGAGGTCAACCGCCTTTTCGACCAGAGCGAACAGACGCTGATTTTTTTCCGGTGGCAGGGCCTGAAGCGCCTTTTGGACCAACTGACCCATCTCCGTCACCTCCCGCTCGCCGGCCTCGGTACCATGCTTCAACAGCTCCTCAAATTTCAGCCGTTCCCGCTCGGGTAGCGACCGGAGGGCCTCGGCATAGATCGCATCCATTTCGGCCCGCTCGGCGGGCGCCAAAAGCTGGCGTCCGGCTTGGGAAAGCCGCATCCCCCGTTTTGCCGCGGGCATACCACGGGCTTGCAGGACACTCTGTAAGGTTTCTGGGGGTGGAGTGCGGTGACGATAGGTAATCGTCACCGCTACCACGCCTATGGTCAGGAGCCCGAGCACCAGGAAAACACCTTTGTATGAGCGCGCCGTTGCCATACAAATCTTATACGCGGTTCGGCACGGTCTGAGTAGGGGAGGAGACGGTGCATGGCCGAGAGTTGGTCAACTTTCCCTGCGGCGGGAGAGGCGCTATGCTCTCCGCTCCATGGCCCAGGAGCGTCTCTTTCCGCTGCCCGACCTCAGTGGCCGTCTGGCCGTGCTGGGCGGACAGCTACGCGACCGGACCGAGCTATGCCTGAGCCTCGCCCTGCGCCAAGCGAGCCAAAACGGCGTGGTGGTGTGTCTGGACGCCCACGGTCGTCAGCAACTCGAAATGCCCTTTCGTCTCCTGCTACGTGAAGACGTGGCTTATATTCCCCTGCCGGCGGAGGGGACGGTTTCGGATGATATTGCTCAGCAGGTGCTTCAGACGCTACAGACCGGCCTGGGGAGGACGCCTTCCCTGTCCCCCCTCCTCATCGTTGATGGTGCCCAAGAGACTGCCGACTGGGAGCACACCCTCACCTTCTTCTTACGCACCGGAATGGTGGTGGTCGAATTCCTTCCATACCCATCCCGCCTCGTCTTTGGGCGGTACGAAACAACGCTGCTCTTGCGCGCAGAAGGAACTGAGGCTGAGGCGATCAGTCAGACCGTCGGCCGAAAGATCTCGGCCGAGAATCTGGCCGCGTTGAAACCGGGAGAGGGATATTTCATCCATCTGTCGCGGGTATATCGGGTCCGATTCCCGGAGCATCCCTAGACATTAGCGCCTTCGTTGACAACATCGAGCCGGACCCGCCATAATCCCGTGCCAATACAATAGGGGGGGGCGGATATGCGGGTTGTGATTCTCGGTGCCGGTGGTGTGGGTTCGGTTGTCGCCGGGCATCTCGCCCGGCATGGGGTAGACGCCGTCATGATTGCCCGGCCAGGTCACGCGCGGGCTGTCCAGCAAAACGGTCTCCGCCTCACCGGACTGTCCGACTTTCGGGTCCGGCTGCCAGCGTACACCACTGCTTCCGCCCTTGACACGGCCGATGTCTTGTTGATTACCGTGAAGACCAAGGACATGCCGCGCGCCTTGGCCAGCGTCAAACATCTCCAGGTTGACACTGTCGCCTCACTTCAGAATGGTGTGGTGAAAAACGCTCAGATGGCTCACGTTTTTGGCGCGAGTACCGTGGTTGGCGCGACCACTATGATCGGCGCGACCCTCGTCCACGATGGCGAGGTCCATTATACCCTGGATGGGATTACGTTCTTTGGCGAACCGGACGGCTCACGCTCAACGCGGGTCGATCATCTTGCTCAGACGTTTATTGACGCCGGACTCAAGGCGGCTGCGGTCGAGAATATCGACTCGATCGAATGGACGAAACAGGCCATCCAAAACCCCTTTGCCCCGCTGGCGGCCCTGACTCGCCTGCCCGTCCATTTGGTCTGGTCGAGCCCGGAACTGGCGACCCTGTCTGTCCATATGTTTCGAGAAGTGGCGGCCGTTGCGGATGCCCTCGGCATTCCCCTGTCCGACCATGCGGCCTGGAGCCTGTTCGATCAGCAGACGCTCCGGGACGCCCCCTTCGACGAGGCCGTGCAGATGCTCGTCCGGGTGGGCCAACAGGTGGCACGGAGCGGACGGACGCAGATTATTCCGTCCATGCTCCAAGATGTCCTGGCAGGAAAAAAAACGGAGATTGAAGAGACCGTCGGATACGTCTTCAAGGAAGGCCAGCGCCTCGGCATTCCCGTTCCCTACACCGAGTTTGCCTATCGGGCGGTCAGAGCCATAGAGGATCAGTACCCCGCACGGCTTGACACATCTGAGTGAAGGCTGCTCGCGCCTGTCTCCTCCCTTTATGAGGCGGGGATACGCAGCACCCTGCCCGCCTGAATACGGTGATTACGGAGGTTGTTGAGCCGTACCAAGGTCGCAATCGTGGTATTGTAGCGGAGAGCAATTTCCCCCAGAGTGTCCCCCCAGCGTACCCGGTAGAGCGTCGTCTCGGTCCGGCCGGTGGGAATCCGCAGCACCGCACCTATATTAATCTGGGTCCCGCGCAGACCATTTGCCGCCCTCAGAGCACGTACCGTCGTCCCGTAACGTCGAGCGATTCTCTCCAGGGAATCTCCGCGACGCACGGTATACCGGAGGTCTTGCTCGTTTTTCTTTTCTTCAGCGCTACGGCCCAGGGCAGAGGACAGCGGTGTCGGCAGGGACGCTACCGCCCGTCTATCTGGCGCTGCTGCTGGGGATATTGGAAGGGAGATTTCTTTTCCGGCCGCAAGGGGATGCAAATACCACAGCTGGTGCTGCTGACGAAACGTCTGCGGATCAACCTGAAAAACGTTGGCCAGCAGCTCGGGCGTGTCTCCAATGCGGACCACATACACCGGCTTTTCCCCCACACCGATCAGATCCGCGGGTATCTCCATGGGATAGACAACAGTCGAGCCGCCTTGAAGAAAACGCCTCGCCAGGATGGGATTGTATAAACGCAGGACGGTGGGCGTGAGCCGAAGGGCCTGGGCAACGGATTCCCATGACTCCTCGGGTTGGACTTTTCTGAGCGTGAGTTGTTCTGCCCGGCGCCGCACTTCGGGCTCGTATTCCTGCAAAACGGATTTATAGTACCCAATGCTCACCACGTATTGCAGCGTCTTGAAGTGGATGGGCTCGTCTTCTTGTACCCGATCGGGACCGAGCTTATACGCGGCCAGGACATAGTCCTCACGCGTGAACTGATTTTGTAATTGCGCCAAGTATTTTATACCGGCTTCAATATCAGTTGGACTGCCAAGTAAGCGGACGAGGCCGGGGGACATTTGGAAATACCCGGCACCTCCGCCCGCAGAAACCCACTCCGCATTCCCGCCCGATTCCTGTAGAATCACAGCCCGAGCGAGCCGATGGTCTACTCCGTAGCGGGCGGCATGGGTGTAGAGTTCCCTCTCGATCTCAATGGTCTTGCGGTACATGCCCAAAAGGGCAGGAGAAATATCTGCTGTTGCCCAGGCTGACTGCACCCAGAGCAAACCGCTCAGAAACACTATCCACCATGTCATTCTGCATCCTCCAGCATTGCTGAAGTCAAGTCTCAATATACTCAGAACAGCCCGAGAAGGAAAGAATAACGCCCCCTGGCGATGTTGAGGGGTGTCGTCTCGTCCCCGGTATCTTCCACCGGACTTGATCTCGGTATAATAAGGCTTACATTCTCCTGGAACGCACCGCGCTATTTTTCGTGTTGAGCGCCAGGCAGTATCATTGTAAGGAAGTCTCTGCTCCCGTGTTTGAATTGTTCTCGGCATCCGCCATTGATTACTGGGTTTCTTACCTCACCTACTCACCCTATATCACCATCTTTCTGCTGCTTATTGCGGGGATATGGCTCATTCCGCTCGCCGAAGAAATCGCCCTCGTTACCGCCGGCTATCTCTACTACTCGGACCAGGTTCAGCTGACCACCATACTCATGCTGCTCGGCCTAGGCGTCTTTTGCGGCGATTTTGTTGGTTTTTGGGTAGGACGACATTGGAGGGGCAGAAGTCCGCGCTCGGCATTTCCCTTTCTCCATCGCAGCAAATGGGTCGAGCGATTCAAGATCTGGCTTGACCAGCATCGGAACCGAGCACTTTTTCTGACCCGCTTCTTGCCCGGCCTGCGACTTCCCGCACATATTATTGTTGGTGCCCACGGAATGCCGACGCCTATCTATGTCCGGATTTCCCTGATTGCCATCGCCGTCTACGTACCAGTCATTTTTACGCTGGCCTATTCCTTCGGCGCCGAGATTGACGCTGCCCTCGTTTCTATCCAGCGTCTTGGGCATGTGGCGTGGGGCCTGCTGCTCGTCGCTATTATCGTCTGGAGCCTCATCCGGTTCTGGATCACCCGGCAGTCCCTTTTCGACCAACCCTAGTTAGGACGGTGCGTGAACCGCTCGCCTGTGTCACGACCGACCACATTGAGTCGGAGCCCGGTTTTCCGTATGGTAGGAACCTGAAATCAAACTGTTTCAGTTGGAGGAAATGACATGGAAAATCAGGGACAAGGACCGGCCTGGGTGGTTTTTCTGATCTGGATGCTCGCCCCCTTGCTGCTCTTCTTTCTTATTTTGACCTTTACCGGCTAGCCGAACGCAGAGAAGGAGCAACGATGAAACCACACGGGCAGAAAAACCTCAGCCGCGTCCGGGCCTTGCTACTGGCAGGAATTGTGCTGGCTCCGGGCGCACTCAGAGCCGACGCTACCGGTACGGTCTTGGCCACAGTTGGCGAGAGAAGCATTACCGAGGCAGAGATTGAAAACCAGATTAAAGGCCAGATGCTCCGTTTGAACAATCAAATCTACTCGCTCAAAAAGCAAGCGGTCGACTCGATCATCAACGCCCATCTGCAAGAGCAGGAAGCAAAGAAGCGGGGTATCACCCGCCAACAACTCCGCCAGCAGGAAGTGGCCGATAAAACAGAACCGGTGAGCGATGCAGAGGTAGAGGATTACTATACTCAGAACAAAGCCCGGTTTGGCGAGAGAAAGCTGGAGGAGGTGCAGGCTCAGCTCAAACAATCCCTCCAGGCCCGCAAGCAGCAACAGCGCCAACAGGCCTTTGCCGCCGAACTGCGTAAAGCCGCCACGATCGACTTTAAGCTGACACCGCCCATTGTTGACGTTCCGACCGCCGGCGCACCCACAAAAGGACCGCAGGACGCGCCCATTACGCTGGTCGAGTTCTCCGATTATCAATGACCGTACTGTGCCCGAGTGCAGTCTGCACTCTCCCAAATTCAGGAAAACTACAAAGATACAGTCAGGTTCGTGTTCCGGGACTTCCCGTTAACCCGGATTCATCCCCAGGCGTATAAGGCGGCTGAGGCGGCACGCTGTGCCGGAGACCAGGACAAATATTGGGAGTACCACGACATCCTGTTTGCCAATATTAAAGCCTTACAGCCCGAGGAACTGAAACAATACGCCGCCGACCTCAAACTGGACACGGCACAGTTTACGGCCTGCCTGGACAATAACGCCTATACCGCAGCGGTCAGCAAGGATTTGGCGCTCGGCACCCAACTCGGGGTGAGCGGCACCCCGGCCTTTTTTGTGAACGGGCGTTTTCTGTCCGGTTCGCAACCCTACTCGGCGTTTGCCGAATTGATCGAGGAAATGCTGGCGGCGCAGTAATCCCCAGAGGGTGAGCGGCCGGTAAGCGCCCAGCTTGACAAAATAACTTGGGACGCAGATATCAGGCCGATGTCAAGGAGTGAGAGGCTTCGGGATATCGGACGGCGGCCCTATCCTCCACTACCAAGGAACGCCCAACGGCTTCGAGGGCCTTCTCGACCGACGTAATGTGGGACCTATGCCCAGGGTCGAGAAGCCGACGGACTGTGTTCTCTTGCAGACCCAGCCGGGCGGCAAGGGCGACGTTGGAGACGCCCTGTTCTCGCATCGCCGCATAGAGGGCCAGCTTCGCTGCGACGATGGGCGCTACGGAGATCAGCACCTGGCCTTCCGCCAGGGGGCTGGGAACAGGTATGTCTTCACGGGCCTTGACGTACATGCCCAAGGCGACTCCCAGGCAATCCTTGGCCATCTCCAGAGCCTCTTCCCAAGACCAGCCGCCTGTGTTGGCCCCGTACACGTCCGGGAAGGTCACAGTGTAGGCTTCTCTTCCGGTCGCTCGTTCTTCTTCCTCGTCGCGGACGATACTGCAAGGATAAGCGTAGCGCATGACCTATAGCTCCCCTCTATCGATGTGCAAGTCTTTCAACATTGAAGCCAGAGTGCCCGTAGGAATCTCGCCATGAGGGACGGTAGTCCTGTAGGGACCAAGCCGGACCTCCCCGTGACTGCCCTTCCCGCGGCTAGGAGCGAAAGAGCAGGTCAACCTGTGCTTGCGGGCATATCGCCGGGCTCGTCTCAGAAACTCCCTGTCGTTCACGAGCCCATTCCGACACATATTTGTGCGATTATCAAGCTTAGGAGCGCCCTGCCGGTCGTCCCTAGTCTTTCCCACCCGATCTCTCCGGAGGCAGCCGTCGCGGCAGGGCCCCGCAGTGCTGCAAGGCCAAGGCGTCGAGGCGTTCCTGGAAGGCTTTTTTTTCAACCGCAGTCTGGCAGGGCAAAGCGCACAAGCCTTGGCGATCCTCCAGGGGGAAGGCCTGCCATTCTTGTAAGTGGAGTTTGATCCGGACCTGGTCGAGCTTGTCTCGAACAGACCGGGGAATCCAGTCAAGGTCATCCGTCATCATACCGCTCTCTTTCCGCACAACGATCTGTTCGCCCCTACCCGCTTTCCCCGCGTCGCGCAAGGCAACCCTACCCCTCTTGGCGAGGCGGAAAAGGGTATGGTAATGCTTCAAAGAAGAAACGTGTCCAGCATCTGCATGTTTATTGGAGGACACGTTCCTTCTTCAGCCCATGTCAGCAAAAAAAGCAAAAGCGGCCCGCCGTAAGACAGCTACACCCGACCCGTCCGTGCAGACCACGCGTCACGCACAACGCTCCGTTCCCAGTTGGCCGTCGCTCGCCATCCGTATCCTTGGAGCGCTCGGCCTCATTCTCGGAGTCTACCTCTCGGTCCTCCACTATCAGGCGGGGTCAAGCGGCAGTATTGAATCGGCTTTTTGCGGCAGCGGGACCACAGTCAACTGTAGCCTGGTCTTGAGCAGTGCCTATGCCACTCTTTTTGGGATTCCTGTTGCCGTACTCGCCGCCGGCAGCTACGCGATCCTCCTCGCCAGCACGTTCCTGGCAGTGCCTGTGCTGACCGCCCTGCTGTGTGGCTGGATGTTTGTCTTCTCGCTGTATATGGCAGCGATCTCATTCTTCACGATAGGAGCGGTCTGTCCCCTGTGTACCGGTCTGTATCTGGTGAACCTGGGCCTCTTCGTGAGTGCCCTTGTGCAGGGACGGGCGGACCATACGATTACCCTGCCTCGGCTGGCTTACGCCGCGCTTGGTTTTTCTATCGTGTTGCTGGGCATCGGGCTGACCCAGACCGAGGACGCCGCCCACGTGACCCCACTTCAGGAATATCTCGCCCCTCCTCCAGCAGAGATGGACATGGGTTTTGTGCGCTATTACTACGACCAGCCCGCCGTCGTGCTGCGTGGCTCGGAACGGCACGTCGAGGGTCCCGCGAACGCCGTGCTCACCATTCATGAGTTCGTTGATTTCCGCTGCCCGCAGTGCGCCAATGCCCGGGACACCCTGCTAAAGTTTCAGCATGCCAACCCGGACGATGTCCGTATCGTGTTCCGGCACTATCCGCTTGACCAGCAGTGCAATACCGGCATGCAGGGTCAGGTGCATCCGGGCGCTTGTGCGGCGTCGATGGCGGCCGAGTGTGCCGCAGAGCAGGGAAAATTCTGGGAGTATGCCGACCTCTTGTTTGCGGATCAGACCAAATTCAAGCGGGCCGACTTTGACGCCCATGCCAGAACTGCCAGACTGGATTTCGAGCAGTTTAGTGCGTGTATGGACGATGGGCACACCGAGGCGCTGGTCAAGAACGATATTGACGAGGCCCTGCGTCTTGAGATCAAAGCCACCCCTACCCTAGTGGTGAACGGGCGGATCATCCGGGGTCTGCCGCCGGTTGGCAAACTCGCCTCCCTGGTCACCCTCCAGAAACAGCAGGCAGCCGACGACACCCCCTGAACGTAAAAAACGATCAGATTCCTGTCGGCACTTTATCAGATCACACGGGATAGGAGAGACCTGCTGGGGGAACACTGCCATGAAGTGGGACGAAGTCTGCAAGGATACCCTGCTCCAGGATTTGCCGTACAAGGTTGAACTCAACGAGTGGGGGAATATCGTCATGAGCCCGGATTCCAATCGGCAGGGCAATCTGCAAACCAAAATTGCCTCTCACCTGATGAGCCATCTGCCGGACGGCACGGTCCTGACCGCATGTTCGGTGGAACGCGCGAGTTTTGGATAATGATTGCTCTCTGCTATGTAAGGAATGAGTGAACCAACGGCATCAGAAAACGTTGAACGATATCTTCAGCACGCCGATTCCCACGACCTTGGAATGGAGGCGGATTGAAGCCCTTTTCATCGCCCTTGGAGCCAGAGTCATTGAGGGGAGCGGTTCGCGGGTGCGGTTTGAACTGAACGATATTGTGGCGACTTTTCATCGTCCCCACCCTCATAAGGAGGCGAAACCTTACCAAGTGCGTGACGCACGACATTTTCTTCAACAAGCAGGAATACGGCTATGAACACCATGACCTATCGAGGCTATACGGCCCGCATCGACTATAGCGATGCCGATGGCTGCTTTGTCGGCCATATTGCCGGCATCACGGACATTGTGGGCTTTCACGGTGAGTCCGTTGCAGAACTGCGAACCGCGTTTGCAGAAGCGGTGGACGATTATCTCCAGACCTGTGAGAAGCTGAACCGCTCGCCCCAAGCGCCGTTTTCCGGTGATCTCATATTGCACATCCCGCCGGAAGTCCATGCGCGGATTGCCCAGGCGGCTGAAGGGAGCGGCAAGAGCCTCAGCCAGTGGGCAACGGAGACCTTCGCCCAGGCCCTCCAGACACCGTTGTCCTGAATGGACTTCCAGCCTTTCTCCAGGGAATTGCCATGAAGTGGGACGAAGTCTGCAAGGATACCCAACTCCAGGATTTGCCGTACAAGATCGAACTCAACGAGTGGGGGAATATCGTCATGAGCCCGGCTTCCAACCGGCATGGCAATCTGCAAACCAAAATTGCCTTTCACCTGATGAGCCATATGCCGGACGGCACGGTCCTGACCGAATGCTCGGTGGAGACAGCCAAAGGAGTGAAAGTGGCGGACGTGGTCTGGGCGTCTGACGCATTTCTGCAACGCAATCGAGGCGCGACGCCGTATGTCGAGGCTCCCGAGGTGTGTGTCGAGATACAGTCTCCTTCCAACTCCGACGCGGAAATGGCGGAGAAACGCGCCTTATACTTTGCCAGGGGTGCACGCGAATGCTGGCTGTGTGACGAGGACGGCAGTCTCTCGTTTTTCAGCCAGCAGGGAAAAATGGACAACTCGCAACTCTTCCCGGCCATGGCCGCCCGGATTGAAGCGGAAGCGTGACCGTTCCGAGAGCGGAGCCGGACAGGCCCTTCGACTTCGCTCCGCTACGCTCAGGGTGAACGTGAGGCCGTTTGTGCTGGGCCTGTCCTGAGCCCCCCCGAAGGGCGTAACCCGCAAGGGCGGAGTCGAAGCATGGATGCCGGATCAAAGCCTGCCCCGGACATGATCCGGGGTCCGGCATGACGAGAGAGAATACTCTAACCCACGATGACGTGCTCCCGGGTAATGATAAACGGCAGTCTGGTGCCATCGATAAAATTGGCTTCATCCGCCCGGGTTGCTGCGTATTCCGGCATGCTGGCTGAGGTGCGCATGGCCTGCGTATCAGCAAACCAGGTAATGGCCACCCCGTCATAGACCGGCGTTTTTCCGGCCTTATACACGGAGAGCCGGGTGTGGCTCTGCACATAGCGTTTGATCACCGGAATGGCCGCACCGAGCGGGCCGTGAACTTCCCGCCAGTGTTGCTGAAACGCCTCGATCGACAAGTCGACCCGATGCGTGACAAACTCCATATTCTTGACCGCATTGGGCGGGACACTCTCATCCTTGATCGTATGCTCCTGGGTGATAATGCTGCCCATTGTTGAGAGGTCGATGAAATTCGGCTCGTCAGCCCGCACCGCGGCGTATTCCGGCGTCGCGCCCTGAGCCCGCAGCACCTGGGTATCCTCGACCCATACCTCGGCCACGCCGTCGTAGACGGGCTCCCTTTTGCGGTAGCCGGACAGCAGCGTATGCGACTGCACATAGCGCTGAATGCCCGGCAACTTAACGACCACATCGGCGTGTTTCGTTCGCCAGTATTCCTGGAAGGCTTCGACCGACATGCCTGGCTTGCGCTTAAAAAATGACATGAGTTTGATCATTGCGGTCCTCCGTTGTGTCGTTCTTCAGCGGGGCGCGCTGATGTGACAGGAGACGATGATGAGTGATGCTCAGCCGTCACCACCCGGCGTTCCACACAATATATGAAGATAGATGGGGCGACTCAGGCGCTCAATTGTTCGCGTATGCCCATCGCGGTAACGAAGTCAACGTTCTGGCCGACGTTGTGTTTGCGGCATTCGATGATCTTGCCTTGGGCGAAGCGGTAAAAGCCGAGAACATTGAATCTCAGTGTTTTGCCCGAAGACGGTACCCCGCAGAATTCGTCTTTCTGCTCACCGACGAACGACAGAAAAGCGAAAACCAGGTCGTCTTCAGCCACCAATTCTTCGATTTTGAAGGTAAATGCGCCAGACGGAAACGCCCTGTGAAAAGACCCGATGATGGCCGGCATGTCAGCCTTACGGGTTTCAGCCTCGAAACTGGGCTGGTGGTAGTACACATCGTCGTGCAGGATTTCGTCGACAACCTCGAGGTTGCCCGCGTTCCAGAGCTCGTCGATATAATAGTGCCGAAAGCGAGCCTTGTTCTCCTCCGGGGTAAGGTTGCCTATTATGCTGGTCGCTTCAAACGCGGGTTGTGCCATGGCATTGCTCCTCGGGTCGATTATTAATGTATGACTGTCACCGTTTTGCAGCGAATAGCGAGAAAAAGGACATACGTCAACGTTTCCGACTACCCGCCAGTCCATCCACTTCTTGCCGTTAGCCGTCACTCGGCCCAAAAGGATGCTGACAAAAGAATGGAGAGACTCGGCCACATGAAAAAGAAAGTGGCATAAGTCGCATTGAGCCCTCGGGGCCAAGCGCGTATAAAAGTTGAGCGTTCGATTGAACGAAAAAGGAGACAGCATGATTTCGGTTGGCTATGTCCCCGATACCCACGGTGGCCCGTATCAACAGCCGGAACCCGACCCGGAGCGTGCGGCCGATTTTGCCCAGCAATTGCTGCATGAGGCCGAGCAGGCGGAACAGGCCGGCTTTGACACTCTGTTCGTACCCGAACGACACGCCCGCACGGAATGCATGTTTCCCTCGACCCTGACCCTCATGGCAGCCCTGGCTGCCCGCACCAAGCGTGTCAAGATCGGCTCCTACGTCATCATGCCGCCCCTGTATCACCCAGTCCATCTGGCCGAGCAGGCCGCCATGATTGATGTTCTGTCGCGCGGTCGCCTCATCATGGGCCTTGGTGTGGGCTATCATATTGATTATTTCAACCACTTTGGCGTATCGATTCGACAACGCGAGGGCCGTTTTGAAGAGTGCCTCGACATTCTGCACAAGGCCTGGACCACGCCGGGACCGGTTGCCCATCACGGCCGGTATTACGATTACGATGCGATCCACATCACGCCAAAACCCTACCAAAAACCCCGTCCGCCCATTTGGATAGGTGCGTTTGGTCCGAAGTCCATCGCGCGGGCCGGACGCTTGGGCGACGTCTGGTCGATGGCACCTTTTTTTGACAGCTTTGATACCCTCAAAGGCCAACTGGAAATCTATCAGGAAGCGGCAATACAGGCCGGGAAAACACCGCATGTGGCCCTCCTGCGGGACGGCTGGCTGGCCTCCAGCATGGAAGAGGCCGAGGAGACGTTTGGCCGGCTCTGGCTTGAAGAGTGCAAGTTTTATCTGCGTATGGGCATGCTCACGCCGACCAGAGATTTTCGGTCAGAAGCGGATTTCACCCTGGATAAGGTCCGTCCCTATATGGTGATCGGCACCAGAGACGACTGGCTCGAACATCTCAGTCTATGGCAAAAGGAACTCGGGGTTGAGCATTTCGTGCTGCGCTGCCGGGTCCCCATGGGACCACAGCCGGAGCAGGTCATCGAATGCATCCAACGGCTGGGCGAAGAAGTCTTGCCGGCCCTCAAGACGCTGGCGTAAACGGTCCCAGTGCAAAACAAAGAGAGGAAGAGTATGGATTTTCAATATACACCTGAACAGGACGCCTTTCGGGCTGAGGTCCGCGACTGGTTGGCGGCGAATCTGGATCCCGCCCTGTGTGTCGACGATCCTAAAGACGAGCGAGTCGCCCCGGACCGGGAAACATTTGAACAACGCCGTCTCTGGCAGCGCAGCATGTACGACAGCGGCTGGGTCGGTGTTGCCTGGCCCACAGAATATGGCGGACGCGGCGCCGGCCTGCTGGAACAAGTCATTTTTGACGAAGAATACACCAACGCCCACGCCCCCGTCCTACCCGGCTATTCCGGCATTGCCCTGTGCGGGCCGACGCTCATGCACTGGGGCACGGACGAACAAAAGGAACGTTTCCTCAAGCGGATACTGAACGGCGATGACATCTGGTGTCAGGGATATTCCGAGCCCGGCGCCGGCTCGGACCTGGCCGGTCTGCAAACCAAGGCCGTTGCCGAGGGCGACGATTTCATCATTAACGGCCAGAAGGTCTGGACCTCGGGCGCGCAGTACGCGGACTGGATATTCATGCTGGTCCGGACCGACCCGGACGCCCCCAAGCATCGCGGTATCAGCTATATGCTGGTCAATATGAAAACTCCCGGCGTGACGGTCCGGCCCTTAGTGTTGATGAACGGCCATGCGCATTTCAACGAGGTCTTTTTCGAAGATGTGCGCGTGCCCAAGACCAATCTGGTTGGCCCGCTCAACCAGGGCTGGAAGGTGGCCATGACGACGTTAATGTTCGAGCGCGCCTATGCCGGGGTCGGGAATTATGACGACCAGATTGGCCGTTTGGTGGAATTGTCTCAACAGGTCCATATCGACGGCAGCCCAGCCTGGGAGCAGTCCTGGGTGCGACAGAAGCTGACCCAATTTCACATGGAAAGCCAGGCCCTGAAATACACCCGCCTGCGCGGCCTGACCAAACTGCTCAAGGGTGTACCCCCCGGTCCGGAAGGCTCCATGCTGAAGCTGTGCGGTTCGGAGTTGGGCATTGATATTGCCGCGTTTGCCAGCGAACTCCTGGCCGGCGCCGCCATTACCGAACAGGCAACCGAGATCGTTCCCGACGCCCCACGCTGGTTCAACCGTGTCCTCAGCGCCCGACAGTACACGATTGCCGGCGGAACGAGTGAGATTCAGAAGAATATCATGGGTGAGCGGGTATTGGGGTTGCCGAAGGGATAGAGGTTCTGGGGGCGGGAATGCTGCCCCCACGCGTTATTCTCCCCTCGTTCTGCCCCTTACCTGTCCCATTACGACCGTGTCGTAATATCGTCCGTTACGATAGCGGTCCTGCCGCAGGGTTGCTTCACGGCTGAAGCCCTGCCGTTCCAGCAGGTTGATGGTCTGAGCGTCCGTGGCATCCACGTACAGCCACACACGGTTCATAGTCAGAGTTTCAAACACATAACTCTTCATCAGGCCGACAGCTTCAGCCAGACAGCGCTCACCGTCCGCCTTTTGGTCACCAAGAAAAAGTCCTAATTGGATCTGGTTGTTTTCCTGGTCAATGCGATTGAGGCCAATGAAACCGATCAAGCTATCCGTTTCCTGCGTGATAATACCAAGAGCGATATCGTGCGCGTCGCTTTTGGCGCGTTCCAGCAACAGCTCTTCGGCGGACTGGTCGCATGGACGGTAAAAGAAGTCTAAAGCCGTCCGTATTGCCGGCCGGGTTATCCAGTCGGTGAGGACCGGAAGATCGTCAGATTCCAGCGGTCGGAGATAGAAGGCCGTTCCAATACGAAAGGGGTTCCGCATTATTCATTACATATCCCCTCTTGGGAGGAGATTTTTCAGATTGTGTTGGTCTCAGACAAAGGCTAAGAGTTCATTTTCTCCCATTCCTCGCGTAGAATCGCCATGACGACCGTATCCCAAAAACGGCCGTCGTATACATGCTCCTGTCGGAGCGCGCCCTCTCGCCGGAAACCGACTTTTTCGTACACACGAATGCCGCGCAGATTATATTCGTATACGTGGAGCTGGACACGGTTCAGATGGAGTTCTCCGAAAGCATAGCGCACGACCAGCGCTGTCGCCTCCGTTCCGTACCCCTTGCCCCATTCACTTTTCTCGCCGATCATAATGCCAAAGCTGGCGCTCTGATTCTGAAAGTCGATCTGATCCAGTCCGGTTGAACCGATGAGCTGGCCGGTCTCCCGTGCGACAATACCGAAGAGCACATCGTGTGTACTGGCATTGGTCTTTTCTATAAAGACTTCTTCCGCTCGGACATCCATTACACGCAACCCAATAGCCAGCGTACGAGTTACCTCAGGGTCATTGACCCACGGCACAAAGGCGGCGGCGTCCGCGCGTGTCAGAGGGCGGAGATAGATTCGGCCCCCAACGGCAATCGCATTTGGCATCTCAGTTTTCCGTCTTCTCTCTCAGGAACGTTGTTTTTTTGTTTTTACCGGGTATAATAATCTAATCATGATGAGCCGTCCGAACTACTATACGCTCCAGAACCGCCGGAATTGGTGGTGGCTGCCCAAGAAGGTGGCCTGGACGTAGGATAACGACTGCACTCGGAGCCGCCTTGTAAATGTGAGGCGGCTTTTCTTCTTTTTAGGCCGCCGCCTCTCCCAAGGTTGCGGCCTTTTTTATATAGGTCCGGCTCCGGAAAGAGTAAACGCGCGCTCCACACCATACAGGGTTGCTGGCACGTTCACTCTTTCACAACACAGGATAGCGAGGCCAATATGACATCTCTGCTCCAACACACAGACCATTACCATACCCGTGGGGGAATCACCGTTCATCGGGTGATTGACGACCTGCCGGCGGCAGACACCATCGAACCCGTTCTGGACGCGCTCGACAGCCAGCGCGGCGCCCTGTTTGCCTCAAGCTATGAATATCCAGGGCGCTATACCCGCTGGGATATGGGCTTTATCAACCCACCCCTGGCGGTCGGGGGGCGCGGCTTGCATTTTTGGGTGTCAGCCCTGAACGAACGCGGCGGCCTGCTCTTACCGGCCATTACCGCAGTGCTTGAGAATCTTTCCGCCGTTGCCGCGTTGGAGGTCCAGGGGCCGGACCTGATTGGCTCCGTCACGCCAACGCGTGAACGCTTCCCAGAGGAGCAGCGTAGTCAGCAACCCTCTCTTTTTTCCGTGCTGCGCGTGCTGGTGCAGCTCTTTTATAGCACCGCGGAGCCTCATCTGGGTCTGTATGGTGCGTTTGGCTACGACCTCGCCTTTCAGTTTGAGCCGCTGCGGCTGCGTTTGGAGCGTCCGGCCGACCAGCGCGACCTGGTGCTCTATCTCCCGGACGAACTGATCGTGGTTGACCATCGACGCGAGCGGGCGATGCGCCGCAGCTATGAATTTGAAGTAGACGGACACTCGACGCATGGCATCCCGCGCACCGGCGAAAGCCGGGCGTATCAGGGCAACCACCATGTGAAGCAGGACTGCGACCACGAGCCGGGGGAGTATGCCGCAGGAGTCGCCGTGGCCAAAGCAGCCTTCAAAAAAGGCGACCTGTTTGAGGTAGTACCGGGACAAACATTTTCTGAAGGCTGCACGGCCTCTCCGGCGGAACTGTTCCGGCGCCTCCGGGAACGCAACCCGTCTCCCTACGGCTTTCTCATTAACCTCGGACAGGACGAGTACTTGGTAGGCGCCTCGCCCGAGATGTACGTCCGAGTCGAAGGCCGGCGTGTCGAGACCTGTCCCATATCGGGCACCATTGCCCGCGGGCAGGACGCGATCACCGACGCCGACCGGATTCTTGAACTGCTGACCTCAAAGAAAGACGAGTCCGAGCTGACCATGTGCACCGACGTGGACCGCAATGACAAGTCTCGCATTTGCAAACCGGGCAGCGTCCGCGTGATCGGGCGGCGTCAGATCGAAGTGTACTCCCGCCTGATCCACACCGTCGATCATGTGGAGGGTTATCTCAGAGACGAGTTTGACGCACTCGACGCCTTTTTGGCCCATACCTGGGCCGTGACCGTCACCGGCGCTCCCAAGGCCTGGGCCATGCAGTTTATTGAAGACCACGAAAAATCGCCCCGCGCCTGGTACGGTGGCGCGGTCGGTCTGATTGGGTTTAACGGGAGCCTGAATACCGGCCTGACGTTGCGGACCATTCGCCTGAAAGACGGCGTGGCCCAAGTTCGGACCGGCGCAACCCTGCTGTACGACTCCGACCCGCAAGCGGAAGAGGAAGAAACCCACATCAAAGCCTCGGCCTTTCTCGACGCCATCCGCCGTCCGCGTGGCTTGACCCCGGAAAAGGGCATGCCCCTGGCTCCGGTTGGTCGGAATAAGAAAATCCTGCTGATCGATCATCAAGACTCCTTTGTCCACACCCTGGCCAATTATCTGCGTCAAACCGGAGCCGAAGTTCTCACCCTGCGCGCCGGGTTTCCCGAACGTGAGTTTGAGGCCCACCAACCTGACTTGGTTGTCCTGTCCCCTGGTCCGGGGGAACCAAAAGATTTCAACCTCTCGAAGACGCTCGACGCGGTGCTGAAGCGAAATCTGCCCGTCTTTGGCGTGTGTCTGGGCCTCCAGGGCATTGTCGAGTATTTTGGGGGCAGGCTCGCAACCCTCCCCTACCCGATGCACGGCAAACCGTCGCGCATTCACGTCCGTGACGGACAGCTATATGACAATCTGCCTAGAGAGTTTCGGGCGGCGCGTTATCATTCTCTTTTTGCTATACGCGATGCGCTTCCCGGCGCACTCCGCATGACCGCCGAGAGCGACGACGGGGTGGTCATGGCGGTTGAACATACCGACCTGCCCGTCGCCGCAGTGCAATTTCATCCGGAGTCCATCCTCACCCTTCAGGAAGACCTGGGCCTGCGTTTGATGCATAATGTGGTAGAGGCGCTGACCGCGCCCCGCAAGGTACAGGCAGCTTAGGGGAGACGTTCGGCCTGGAATTCTCCGCCAAGGTCGGCTAGATTCGGAACAGGCAATCGTCGGAAACACACTATCCACGAAACGGAGGAAGCAATGAAATTCACATGGTTTAATCTCATGCCGTGGCCGAGTCTGCCGGATAATTTTCGCGAAGAACACCACTCCGTCTGGGTGGATATTCCCAACAGGCTGTACGACCCCCACAAGGGCCACTTTGTCTACCATGAGTATATGGACCAACTCGAATACGCCGACTCGCTCGGCTATGACGGCATCGGCGTCAACGAGCATCACCAGAACGGCTATGGCCTGATGCCCTCGCCGAATATCATTGCCGCTGGTCTGGCCCGGCGCACCTCCCAGGCCGCCCTGGCCGTAATTGGCAACTCGCTCGCCCTGTACAATCCGCCGCTGCGGGTTGCCGAAGAGTTTGCCATGCTGGACGTCATTTCCGGCGGTCGCCTGCTGGCCGGATTCCCGGTTGGGACCTCGATGGACACCAATTATTGCTACGGCCAGATTCCGGGTCTGACCCGGGATAAATATGCCGAGGCGCACGAGTTGGTCATGCGTGCCTGGCACGAGGACGAGCCATTCGCCTTTGACGGCAAATACAACCAACTGCGCTATGTCAACCTATGGCCCAAGCCGATTCAAAAGCCGAATCCGCCCATCTATATCCCCGGCGGCGGCTCGGTCGAAACCTGGGACTTCTGCCTGGATAACGACTACAACTATTCCTACCTGTCCTTCACCGGCTATCTGCGCGGGAAGAAACTGCTGGACGGCTATTGGGACCGCGTGGCGGCCCGTGGCAAAGACGAATCCCCCTACCGGGCGGCCTTTGCCCAGACCATCTGCGTTGCCGATACGGACGAGCAGGCCGAAGAGATGTACGCCGAGCACGTCAACTATTTCTATAATCGCTGCCTCCACGTCCACAGCGGTTTTGCCGATGCGCCGGGCTATCGCACGATCAAGACCCTCAAGGCGGATGTGCTCAACGCTTTGAGCGAGGAGATGCAGAGTCTGTTTCCGAACCTGACCTGGAAAGAACTGGTTGACGAGGGCTATATCATTGCCGGTAGCCCAGCCACGGTTCGCGAACGCATGGAAGACCTCATCAAGTCGCTGCGCGTGGGACATATCTTCTGCCTGATCCATATCGGCAATATGCCCGACTGGAAAACGCGCTACTCGACCAAGCTGTTTGCCGAACAAGTCATGCCCCACCTGCGCGATATGTGGCCGGAGTGGAAGGACGACAATCGCTGGTGGTGCCAACCGCTCGACGAGCGGCTGCAACCCGAGACCGGTATTGAGCAGGCGCGTCAGGACGCAAGGATGCCGCTATGAACAGCCGCATGATCGAGACGGGACGTGGAACCAAGGTCCACGTCCTCGATGCGGGCAGCGGCGAGCCACTGGTCTTTATGCACGGCGCCGGCGGTTTGTTCCCGGAGAATCCGTTCCTCGACCAGCTGGCCCAACACTACCATGTGTTCGCCCCGGAATTCCCAGGCTTTGGTGAATCGACCGGCGAAGCCTTACTGGAAGATATGCTGGACTTCACCCTGCACGGCTGGGATGTGGTGCACGAGCTGGGCTTGACCAGGCCGCATATTGTCGGTCATTCGATGGGCGGCATGATTGCCGCGGAAATGGCAGCCCTGGCGCCGAACGATGTTTCCAAGCTCGTCCTGGTCGCCTCAGCCGGTCTGTGGCTGCCGGAGCATCCGATTCCGGATATTTTTTCCTTCCTGCCGCACGAGTTCGCGCAGTATCTGTTTCATGACCGGTCCCAGGGTGAGGCCATGTTGACCGGCGGCCTTGACCTCAAAAACCCCGAGGCGCTCAAAGAGTTCTATATCGGCAATTCCCGCCGGCTGAGCATGGCCGGGAAAATTCTTTTTCCCGTTCCCAACCGGCGGCTTTCAAAACGCCTGTACCGCCTCAGCGCGCCAACGCTGCTCATCTGGGGCAAGAGTGACGCGCTCATTCCGCCGGTCTACGCAGAACAGTTCAAAGCACAGATTGCCAACGCCGAGATTGTTGAAATCGAAAAAGCCGGTCACATGCTTCCCTACGAACAACCGGAAGAGTTTGTTCGTTCAGTGACGACCTTTCTGCAGTAAACGGCAGGCTCGACCGTCCGGGAGGGACGAAGTCACTCCTCCCGGACGTTGCATCCCTTCCCACTTTCCCACCTCCGCGACACCTGCTTCGTCCACGCCTTTCCTCGACCGGCCTGAAGTGGTATGGCGGAAAGCGTACGGCAACAATTGAGGGAGGGAGTCCATGCCGATTCAAAGCGTAGAGCGCAGTGCTGCGCCGGACGATATCCTCGCCACTCTCGAACGAGACGGGGTGGTCATCATCCGGGAGTTGATTGATCGGGCCACCATGCAGGACATTATGGACAGGGTTGCGCCCAAACTCGCCGCGCGCAAAACTGGCGGGGGTGAGTTTTTCGGTTATCGCAAACGCAGCATAGGCGCGCTGTTTTCCCACGGGCCGGAGCTGAGCCAACTCCCGCTTAATCCGGTCGTTCAAGCCCTGGCGGATAAGGTTCTCGGACCGAGCTGCAACACCTACCAACTCCATGCCACCGGATCGATACAGGTCTGGGGTGGTGGACAAAACCAACCGCTGCACCGGGAACTCGACGCCTATACGCCGTTTATCCAGCTCAATCCGGACGACCCGGAATATATCCTCTTTTTCATGTTTGCCGGGAGCGACTTTACCGCTGAAAACGGCGCAACCCGGCTCGTACCGGGCAGCCATCGTTGGCCGGCGGACCGACACGCGGCCGAGGAGGAAGTCGCCCAGGCCGTCATGCCACAGGGGTCGGCGGTGGTATGGCTCGGTAAGACGCTGCACGGGCTGGGGACGAACACCACCGACACCCCGCGCACCGGCCTGTTTTTCTCCTTTAGCGTGGGGTGGCTGCGGCAGGAAGAAAATCAGTATTTGGCTGTCCCGGTCGAGCGGGCCAAAGAACTGCCGGAACGCTTGCAGCAGTTGCTCGGCTATCAGGCCCACGGCACCTTCCTCGGCTGGGTCGATGGCCGGGAGAGCGAACTGCAAACTCGCGAGACCCCGCTCGAAATGTTTGAAGATGTCGAAGGGGTGGGATATTGAGGAGTGACTCCCATGCCAGAGTTTAACTACTCAGCGTTTTTTCGCCGGATTCAGGACCTCAAGCAGTTACAGATCAGGGCGGAAGATGTCTCCTGGGTCGAGAAACATCACACGCCCGACCGCGCCTACGAGACCGTGCTGTATCTGGGCTGCAATATTTTACGTACTCCCCATATCGCCAAGCAGGTCATTGACGTGTTCACTCACCTGGGGATCGATTTTATTCCCGTCGGCGGGGTACAGTTCTGCTGCGGCATTGTCTGGGACAAATTTGACGGTCCGAAGAAAGGCAGTCAGGTTTCTGATCGGACGGTTGGGCGCTTGGAATCTTATCAGCCCAAACGAGTAGTCATGTGGTGCCCGTCCTGCAACGTCCATTTCAAGGACGTCATCATTGGCCGCGACAGCCGCCAGCCGCAGTTCGAGATCACCCACACCACCCAGTTCCTGGCCGAGATGGCCCAGCGCGGCGAGATTGCCTGGGACCGAGCGGTTGCCGGCAAGGTCGCCCTCCATACCCATGTGGGTCGCACCGGGCATGAAGAGGGTCAGAGACGGGCCAAGCGGGACCGAGAGGCCGCTGCTACCCTTCTGCATTCGATTCCTGGGATCGAACTGCTTGACGAGCTTCAGTCTCCGCCGGAGTTGGACTACGACTGCGGGGCGGCTGGCCTGCGTCTGCCGCCGCAACGCTTTCAGGCCATCCGGGCTGACCTGGTCCGCTCGCTCAAGAGCACGAGTCAGGCGGATACATTGGCAACGATCTCACACGCCTGCCACCGCGAGTGGTGCGATATCGGCGACACGCGGCTCACCGTCCGCAATTACATCTCTTTCGTTGCCGAAGCCCTGGGGCTTGAGACCGAGCACGATCAGCTCGGCAATTTCAAGAAGACCACCGACCTCGAAGACATCCTGGACCGTTCGCGTGACGCCTGGGAGTCGCACGGCCTCAGCCGCGAGCAGGCCAGAGACCTGGCCGCCAGATATTTCGCAGACGGAGCTATGGCTCCGTAATCCACAGCTCCGTAGCTCATGAAACGCGGCGCAGGTCTGAGGGCCTGTCTTTTCCTACAGCTCGACCTTAAACGTATCCGCCAGGCCGTTGGCGTAAGAGATACGCTTGGGGGTGAGACGCATCATGCGTAAGCTGTCATAGCCGAAGAACGGCTCTTCAAACGGATTCTTGGTCAGGAAACGTTCTTTCAACTCGTCCCATTCGGCACTGTCCCGAGCGACCTCTGTGGCCAAGCCCTGTATCGTTGCGCGCGCCACTTGCAGGGTCGAAACATCGGCCGTGTCTCTATTATCAATCGCAACTGTCGCTTGGGGGCGCGTGAGCAGATTGGAATACTTCTCCGCGTCGGCCAGCATAATAAAGATCAAATCCAGCTCGTCGGTCTGCCCAAATGCCTGTAGGTGGGCCGTCGGCCAGGCCTCCCCCTGGGTTGTGAGGACGGCCACATGCTGCTGCGCGCACAGGTCTGCGAGTTTTTGTTTTTGCTCGGCATCCATGAATGTCGCCCTTTCTTATTCCATGCGGGTCGGGTGAAGAGTCTGCGCCCGGCTATGCCGAATCCCGGTCGTCAAACGTCATGATCGTCCGAAACTTGCCAAGCACCTCTTCCCCGTAGTCGGCACGAATCTGTTCGGTGACCTTCGGCGGCATCCCGACGTCATCACGCGCATCGACTTCCCCGGTAATAACGGTCAGCAGGACGCTGTCCTTGTCCGCAACGTTACGGAAGCCGCGATACACGCCCGGCGGGCAGGAGAACACATCCCATTTATTGAGCCTGACCGTCTCCTGTCCTTCCTCGCCAACGGCAAACTCAAACGCGCCGTCAAGGACCATGAAGGTCTCATAGGTATTGTTGTGGGCGTGCAAACACGGCCCCTGGGCGGGCGGGCAGACGGAGACGTTCATCGTTGTGCCGGCCGCACCAAATATCGCGGCGGTCTCACCAAACGGATTCTTGGTCTTCTCCAGAATGACCGGCATCAGGCGGCGCGCAAAGATGACGTCCATCGCGTCCTGCGGCACGTCCGCCATATCCTTGGCCGTGGACATGGGCTGGAGCTGATCAAACCGGGCAACCCGCTGGGCAATTTCCTCTTTGGTCATGTTTCGATTTGCCATTGCTCCCTCTCCTTCAGACTCGTGGTCTTACCATAAACGTTGAGACGCTAAGGCCGCGCCCTGGCTCAGCACCTGTAGTTTCGCCCATACCACATCGTCAGCGACCATGGTATAGCCGGCAAAAGTTGAAAACCCACAGTCCGTACTAGCGATAATACGTTCCCGCTCGCCAACCACATCGACAATACGCGCCAGGCGTTCGGCAACGACCTCGGGGTGTTCGAGATAATTCGTGGTTACATCCACCACACCGGGAAAGAGCAGCATATCGTCCGGGAGGGGGTAGGACACAAACAGCTCGCCTTCATGCTGATGACGCGGGTTGGCAAAGGGGATGCTCAGCCCGCCCACATTGGCTTGATACAGGAGCGGCAACAGGGGTTCCAAATCCATATCGTCGATATGCGGGCCGTCCCAATTCCCCCAGCACACGTGCAGGCGTACGCGGTCCTTGGGAATGTTGATCAGAGCGGCGTTGAGCGCCTCAACGTGTAGCTCGACCCGTTTGAGGAAGGCATCGAGCGGTTTGTCCACATACAGAATCTGGCGCTCAAGGGCCAGGTCCGGTCCATCGACTTGAAGAATATAGCCATGCTCAACAATGAGTTCATACTCGCTACGGAGTTCCTCGGCCAGGGCCATCACATAGTCTCTGTCGGTGGTGTAGTCGGGATTGTTTGGATTGCGCAACAGGGTAGTAGAGACAATGCCCGGAGTGGCGGCGGTCACAAACGTCTCTGTCGCCTGGTTCCTGATCCCTGTTCGTTCCAGAGATTCGGTGAAGAGACGTAGCTCTTGTCGTGCGGCGCGCTGCTCCCGGTCATATTTTACGGCACCTTGGCATTCCGGCATGGCGTATAGGGTGGCGCTCTTGGAAATCTCGTCTCCCTTGGCCGCCTGCTGTTGCTTGAGTTTGGCGTAGCCCGGAAATTTTGTAAAATCAGTCACCGTGCCGCGGGGCGAGTGGCCCCCAAAGCCCGACATACGGTCCTTGACATAAAAAGAGAATCCGAGCCGGGGCAGCTCGCCATCGCCGATAATATCCACCCCCACTTCGGTCTGTTTTTGCAGCACATAATCGAGATCGTGCTTGACCTGTTTTTCAAACGTGGCCTCATCAATCGCTGTACCGGCTTCTCGATCGACCAACATCTGCAGGAGTCTTGCACTGCGCGGCAGACTGCCAACATGAGTGGTGAGAACACGATCAGTGCTGCGTTGCATGCAAATTTCTCTCCTCCATCACCAGCCTGCCGGAACCCAGCAAGAGTGAATATCAATAATAAATTGCCACGCGGCAAGCAAGATTATCTTTCTCCCGACCATCCGCTATACTCACGCCACAGCGTTCTGCATAAGCGTCTTGCAATATCAAGGAGGACTGTATGTCTGCCGAGGCCCTGACTATTCGTGCCCTGCGCGCCCGCGCGGTCAGCTTACCCATGAATCGCCCGATCTATACCGGGGGTGGCTCGGTCACAAAGTTTCCCATGGTTCTGGTCGATCTTGAGACCGAGGAAGGCATCTGCGGCTGTAGCTATATCTTCTGCTACGCCCCATTTGTCATGCTGCCGTTAGCGCAACTACTTGAAAATCTGGGCGAGCTTATTGTTGGCGATCAGGTTGTCCCGCTCGCCCTGGAAGAAAAGCTCCACAAAGCGTTCCGGCTGCTCGGCCCACAGGGTTTTACGGCTATGGCCGCAGCCGGGATCGACATGGCGGCCTGGGACGTCTGCGCCAAGGCCGCAGGACAGCCCCTGGTCCAGCTCTTAGGCGGGCAATCACAACCCATTCCAGCCTATAACAGTACCGGCCTGAGCATTACGGACGTAAACCGAGTGCGGAGTGAAGCGCGTGAACTGGTCGAGCCGGGCTTCAGCGCCATAAAAGTGCGCCTGGGCTATGAAGATGCTCGCGCGGATGTCGAGATCGTGCGGGCCATCCGTAATGCGGTGCCAGACGAGATGACCCTTATGTCGGACTACAATCAGTCCTTGACCGTGCCGGAGGCCATACGGCGTGCTCATGCCCTCGACGGCGAGGGGCTGTGTTGGATCGAAGAGCCGACGCGGGCGGACGATTACGCCGGCTATGCCCAGATTCGCCAGGCCACCCATACGCCCATTCAGCTTGGAGAGAACTTCTGGGGGCCGCATGACATGGCCAAGGCAATCGCGGCCGGGTCCGGAGATTTTCTCATGCCCGATGTCAATAAAATCGGCGGCGTGTCCGGCTGGCTGCGGGCCGCCGCCCTGGCCGAGCCGGGCGGGATTCCCGTCTCCTCCCATCTCTACCCGGAAATCAGCGTCCACCTGCTGGCCGCAACCCCGACGCGCCACTGGCTGGAGTATGTGGACTGGGCCGAGCCCGTGCTCCAGGAGCCAGCGCAGATTGAAGACGGCCATGCCTTTCCCTCATCGACCCCAGGAACCGGCATCGCCTGGAACGAGGATGCCGTCTCCCAGTATTTGGTGTAACATCCGCCCGATACCGGAGGTTTCCATGAAATTCATGCTGCACTTCACCCCGGTGGTTCCCGCCACCCCGGAGGAACGAGAACATCTGGCTCCCATCGCCCACCGCACGGATAAAACGCAGGAAATGCTTGAAGAAATGGTTGACCTGGCCCAATTTGCCGAAGAGATGGCGTTCGACGCCCTGAGCTATTCAGAACATCATTTCTATACCGAGGGCCTTGAGGCCGGAGCCACGCCGATTCCGCATATGCTCAACCTGATACACCATACCAAACGCATTCAGGTTGGGCCGGTCGGTTTTGTCTTACCCACCTGGGACCCCATTCGCCTGGCCGAAGATATTGCCTGGGTGGACCATATGTCGAAGGGTCGCATCTTTGTTGGTCTCGCGCGCGGATTTTTTCCGCGCTGGGTGAATGTGTTGGGACAAAAATATGGGGTTGAACCGGGGACCTCGGGTCCCGACGCCGAACTCCGTAACCGTGAGGTTTTTCAGGAGTTGTTCGAGGTCATGAAACTCGCCTGGAAAGACGAGCCGTTCTCTTTTAACGGCAAATACTATCAGGTCCCCTTTCCGGCTGGCGGACACGACTGGCCGGCCCACGAGGCAACCCGACGTTACGGCGCACCGGGCGAGGTGGATGCCAAGGGCTGGCTGCATAAGATTTCCCCGGTTCCCAAGCCGTATCAGAAGCCGCATCCGCCCTTGTTCCAGGCCCTGACCACCAACGAAGAAACCATCCGCTGGACTGCGCGCGAAGGGATTGTGCCGATGATGTTCCTGCCCTTCCCGGACCTGGCTATCAAGGGCGCGTCGTTCTACACCGAAGCCGCGAATACAGCCGGACACGATCTACAGCTCGGTCAGAACGTCGGTCTGGCCAGACTCCTGTATGTCGCCAAGACGCGCGAAGAAGCCCTGCGGCGGGCGCACGACGGGGCGATTTTCCTGTTCAGCCAGTTCCACGCCAAATTTGCCCAAGAGATTCCAACCACGATTGAGCCAATGATCGAGGCCGGCATTGCCTTTGTCGGGACGGTCGATGATATCCGGCGACAACTGGAAGCGGTCAGAGAGAAACTCAACCCGGACTGGTTCATGATTCTTTCTGACCAGGGATTCCTACCTCGGGATGAGATGAAAGAACAGTTGGAGATTCTGGGAACAAAAATTATTCCCGAGTTTGCTCATTAAGTGAGCGGTCGAGTTTCGCTCCCCTTCGCGCTCCCTCTGGGAGCGTGTCGCGATTCAATCCCCTCTCCCTCTGGGAGAGGGCCAGGGTGAGGGCTCCTTTTTCGGAAACCCAACGGCTACGGGCGCTGCTTGCGCATCGAGTTCTTGACCAGAATCTTGCCGTCCCTAAAGGTCAGCACGTCGCAGCCGCGCGCCCTCACCTTGGTACCATCTGCTACCCTGGTCCCCGTAAATATCCACTCACACACCCCCCGATTGCCCGCAATAAAATCTTTACCCACCGGCTCAAAGTGGGCATCGGGATAGCCTTCCCACAGACTGGCAAACCCTTTGCGGACTTCCTCTCTGCCCTCCCATTTGGTCCCCTCGGTTTCGGTACCGACGGAGGCCATGAACACACAATTATCGGCCATATGCTCCATCAGTTTATCGAGGTCCTTGTCGTTCCAGGCCTGGGTGAAATTCGCCAGAAATTCGGGGGTGACTTCGTTTGTGTCAGACATACGCGCGTCCTCCATCGGGGTGGATTGCTCTCCTGGGCCGTAGCGACCCGAGAGCTGACGCTGATAATATCACTGCATTCTTCGTCAAGTATATGGGGCAACAACATGAGTATTACCCGACCAAACGCGCAGGAAATACAACGCCTAGGCGAGCGCGTCTTTATGGATATCGAGACTGCCGAAGCCCAGGAGTTCGCGGAGTTGATCGACGGCAACCTCCGAATCTACGAAGTCCTGGATGCGCTGCCGGACGATCTTCCGCCGGTGAAATATCCCCGGACGCCCGGCCACCGTCCCAGCCCGGCAGATAATCCGTATAACGCCTGGTATTGGCAAACGCATATCTCGGGAGCTGCCCAGGGGCCGCTAAGCGGGCGGCGAGTCGTCTTTAAGGACAACATCATGGTGGCCGGGGTGCCCATGATGAACGGCTCCTCGACGCTTGAAGGCTATACTCCCGATGTCGATGCCACAGTGGTCAGCCGCGTCCTCGATGCCGGGGGGGTTATCGCCGGCAAGGCCCATAGCGAATATTTTTGTACCTCGGGCGGGAGTCATACCAACGCCACCGGGCCAATCCATAACCCGCATAAGCCCGGTCATACCGCCGGTGGTTCCTCTTCAGGCTGTGGCGCGCTGGTGGCTGCCGGTGAGGTAGAGCTGGCAGTCGGGACAGACCACGGTGGCTCGTGCCGTATACCGGCGTCGTTCTGCGGCATTGTCGGCATGAAGGCCACCTTTGGCCTCGTGCCGTATACCGGAGCAATGCCGATCGACATGACTATCGATTATATCGGCCCCATGACAAAAGATGTCGCCACTAATGCCACCCTGCTCGAAGTGTTGGCCGGCTCCGACGGACTCGACCCGGCGCAACCTGACTGCGCATCCGAGCGCTATACAGCCGTGCTCGGAGAATCCGTCACGGGCTTGAAAATTGCGCTCGTACAAGAGGGTTTCGGCCATGCTAATTCTGATCCACAGGTAGATGAAAAAGTCCGGGCCGCAGCCAAGACATACGAGACGCTGGGCGCAGCGGTCTCCGCCGTGTCGATCCCCCTGCATCGGATGAGTACGGTGATCTGGACGCCGATTTACCTGGAAGGTCTGGTCGTGTCGATGATGCACGACAACGGCTATGGCAAAAACCGGTCAGGCGGCTATGTGCCCAGCCTGATGCGTTACCACGCGCAGTGGCGCGACCAGACCCATAAATTCGGCCCCCAAACGAAGCTGGTGCTGCTCACCGGAGAATACATGACGCAGGCCTATGGAGGCCTGTACTACGCCAAGGCCCAGAATCTCCGTCCCCGCCTGACGGCGGCCTACGACGCTGTACTCAAGGATCACGACCTGCTGCTCATGCCAACGTTGCCCATGACCGCTCCTGCGATTCCGACACCGGACGCTCCCGCATCCGAAATTGTCGCCCGCTCCCTTGAAATGGTGCCCAACACCCCGGCCTTTGACCTCACCGGCCATCCGGCGCTCTCGCTCCCGTGCGGAACGGTCAACGATCTGCCGGTGGGGCTGATGCTGGTGGGTCGGCATTTCGATGAGCTGACGGTCTACCGCGCCGCCCATGCCTTTGAGCGGGCTGGCGACTGGAAGCAGATGTGAGCTATATCCAGGCAGACCACGCAGGAGGTCAGCGCTTATGATTATCGGTCACGAACTGTACGGCGGCGGCCCGGAAGGCGTTATTGTCATGCACGACTTCTACGGCTGCCGGGATACCTGGGCGTTTGCCCGTAATTTTTTTGACACCAGGAATTTCACTTTTGCGTTCGTTGAGGTGCGCGGTTACGGCGCGTCGCGTCATATTCCCGGCGAGTACACGCCGGTTGAAGCCGCGTCCGACATCCTGGCTCTGGCCGACAATCTGGGCTGGAAACAATTTCATATCGTCGGCCATTCCATGAGCGGTATGCTGGCGCAAAGGGTCGTCCTCGACGGCGGCGAGCGCGTCAAGTCGGCGATCCTCAATACGCCGGTTGCCGCGACCGGCTTGGCTTTTTCGCCCGAGGGACTGGCCGTCATTACCGATTCGATTACCGACAACGACGCCCTGGCCCAAGCCTTTGACGTTCTGACCGGCAACCGGCTGTGCCGGGAATGGCTCGACTTCAAAATCCGGCAGACCCGCTCGACCCGCAGCAAAGAAGCCCAGGCCGGTTATCTGAAGAGCTTGGCCAGCCAGGGCTTTCTCGACCAGATGAAGGGCAATACCACGCCCATGCTCATCATTATTGGTGAGTTCGACATGGAACCCTTCACCGAGGCGATCACCAAGGAGACCTTTCTCAGCTGGTATCCCAACGCCGAAATGGCCGTCTGCCGTAACGCCGGTCACTACCCGCAACAAGAAGCGCCGGTCTACGTCGCCACGGTCATCAATCGATTCTTGCAGAAGCAGCGTTGAGCTGCGCCGTTATCTTTCGGCACATCCTGGAAGAGGATAGAATTTTTCCAATAGGAAAGAGGAGAGGAGCCCAGTATGAAAATCGTCGATGGCGACAGCCACTTGATCGAACCCCTGGATTTATACCTCCAGTATATTGAGCCGACCTACCGCGAGCGGGCCATGCACGTGGAGCAGGATAGCGCCAGCGGCAAGCTGCGCATGGTGGTGGATAACAAGTCCATGCGGCTAGGAAGCGAAATCGACGAGATGCTCAGCATCGTTGTCGGCTATGGACAGAAGGAAGACGGGAGCGCGCTCAACGAATTTGACCAGTCCCTATACAAGGGCGGCGACTGGCAAAACATGGACAAGCGCATGCAGTTTCTGGACGCCGAGGGCATTGATTATCAGGTCCTCTACCCCACCCTGGGCCTCTTATGGGAAGGCGAAGTCCAGGACCCCCAACTCGCCGCGGCACTCTGTCGGGCCTATAACACCTGGGCGTTTGAGGTCAGCGCCGGCCATCGTGACCGCCTCTTTCCGTCCGCCCATATCTCGCTCCGTGAGCCAACGCTGGCCGTGCAGGAGATCCAACGGGTGGCCAAACTCGGCGCGCGTTCCATCATGATCGGCTCCGCGCCCATCAACGGGAGAAGCTTCGGCCACCCGGATTACGATCCGCTCTGGGCAGCCGCTCAGGATTGCAATATCGCCGTCAGCATTCACCCGGCCGGCAACAAGGAATATCTCGGCAGCGCCTGGTATAAAAACCGTAATCCCGGCTTCATGTTTATCTCCATGAACGTGATCCAGGACCCCCGCATGTCGCTGAGCACCATGGTGTATGACGGTGTGTTCGAGCGCTTTCCCCAATTGCGCGCGGCAACCGTGGAATCCATGGGCAGTTGGGTTGGGGAGTGGATTGAGCGTTTCGACTACCGCTACCAATACATGCGCCACACCTCGCAGATGAAGCGCCCGATCCGGGAGTATCTGGCCCGCAATATCTGGATCAACGCCGACCCGAGCGAAAAGCTGCTGCCGTATATCGTCCAGTTTGCCGGGGACGAAAAATTCTTTGTTGGCTCGGACTACCCTCACGCCGAGGGCTTTACCAAGCCGGTGGAGACCATGCGCGAGCTGCTCTCCGCGCTGCCAACACAGTCGGTCGATAAAATCCTGGGGGCGAACGCCGCCGCGTTTTATGGGATTTAGAGGGCGGCCGTCGGCTGCTCCTGGGCCGCGGCGTCATCCGCCCGGATGGCCGGCATCACCTGTGACGCAAACAACTCGGTGCTGCGGACGGCGACGTCGTTTGGCATGCTGCCGTACTTAAAAACGCCGACAAACTGATCCGGATTCACAAATTGTCGAAGCTCCCGAATGGCGGCAATACACTGCTCTGGTGTGCCAAAGATCTGTGTTTTCGTGAACTCTTGCTGAAAGGCGTTCGCCTGTTTCTGGCTGGCTTCGGCAAGCTCGGCATAGGCCTCATAGCCTGTGGCGGCTCGGAAATGTTCAGGTTCGTCAAAGCCGTAATGACTCATTGCCGTGTCAGCATAGTCCATGATCCATTTTTGCCCGTCTGCCTGGGCCGTCTCATCCTCAGAGCAATAGATCCAAGCGGTAATAATTGGCCGCCGCGCTGATGTCCCGAATTTGGCGCATGACGCTTGGTAGGCTTCATAGTCCTTCATATGCTCAGCCCAGCTCTTTTGTGGAATGATCAGCATGCCTAGGCCGGCCTTGGCCATGATATCGCCCGTCTCAGGACTAATAATCGCGCCGTACATCCTATCGGTCAGATCTGGACTCACTGGACGCGGACGAATACCCATTTCCGGGATCTTGAAATACTTGCCGTCAAAGGAAAAGCGTTCTTGTCCCAGGCCAAGTTTTACAACTTCAATGCTCTCGATCAATCGCTCACGCGCTTCGCTCATCGAGACCCGAAAGCCGTCGTATTCCACCTGGGCGGCGCCGCGCCCAAAGCCCAGCAGCAATTCACGGCCGCGCGCAAAATTATCCAGCATGGCAATCTGCTCGGCGACCCGCACCGGGTCGTGCCAGGGCAGCACGATCACAAACGTGCCGAGCCCGATCTTCTTCGTTCGTCCGCACACATAGCTCAACATCTGCACGGGGTCGGGAATGAGTTCGTAGTCCGTGAAATGATGTTCCACCGACCAGACCATATCGAACCCAAGGTCTTCGTACATTTCGGCCAGAGCCAGGTCTTCGGCGTAAATCTCATGGTCCGGTCGGGGCGACCGAAAATAGTTCTGACAAATCAGCGAACCTCCAAACTGCATGGTGTATCCTTTCTCTTCTCTCTCTATCTTTCTCCTTTATGCCCCTTGCTCTTGCTGTCGTATCGCAATTCGGGTGCGTCCCTCTACCCAGGACTCCAAGAGCGGCATAATATCCCCTAACGGTCGATAGCCAACCGTCACAGCCGCCCGCGCTTCGCCTTCGCAGGCGACAAGGGTCGGAAAGCCGTTCACGCCGAGACTACGCGAGAACTGAAAATCTTGCACGGTTTCGTCACGTATCGCTTGCGATTCAAACGCTTCGATAAACGTGGCTGGATCAAGGCCAACTTCGCTTGCGACCTCGCTCAAAGTTTCAGTCTGAGTAATATCGAGGTTCTGAGTATAAAAACTACGGTGGAGGTGCTCCAACATAGAAAGAGTCGTCGAGGGTTGTAGATGGCGCGCTGTTACAACAGCTCGGCACGCGGGCTCGGTATCATACGTAAAATCAGTCCGATCAAAGAAGTCATAGTTAAACGGCTGGCCTGACAATTCATTCACATGGCCCCAGTGCTCACGAATTTCATTTTTCGTTTGCTCGTTCATATTGCGCGACGTACCAGGAAACAGCCCGCCCAGCACCACCCGCAAGGGCACTTGGTCAGCAAAGGTATGACTAACCGATTGGATAACTGGCGAGAAGCCCCAACACCAGGAACACATGGGATCAGCAAAATAGATGAGTTCTTTTTGCATATGGGACCTATCCTTTCTTACCGCCGTCTCAGATTCTGCTACAGCTCACCAATCGTGTTCTTGACCGTCTCCCATTCAACAATCGGGGTAAAGCGTCGCTTTGACACATGCCCGGCAGTCAGCCCACGCCAGAACGGGCCAACCGTTGCGGTATGGTCCTTAATATCAAGGATCATTACTAGCTTGGTCTCTTCGTTTGAGACCCACGGACCAGCAATCTTCGTCACGCCCGGTGGAAATCCTCCGGCCAGTAAGCCGTCGATAGCCTTTACGATCTGCTTCGCCTTGTCCGCACTATCCACGTTCAAATACAGTTCCGCTAAATGTAACGCCATGTCCTCCTCCTTGTTGGCTTGAATAAAAGACTGCTGCGCTACTCAAATCAACGACGCGCCCCGTCCGGGGTCTATGCCCAGCAGCGTCCGGCCATAGGTTTGGAGCCTGCTATCGAGGTCGAACACCACATGGCAGGACATGGTATTCACATCGCGCCAGGCGCGTTGAAATGGACTGTCCAGAAAATGTGAGTGAGCACCGCTCGCTTCGCATACGCTCTGAATGATTCGCTTACATTGATCGACCGCCAGAGCGAGCTGAGTCGCCCAACGCGCCCGGTCTTCTAATGTACATGTGTTCCTCTTCTCACACAGGTCCTCGATCATACGGCGCAAAAGCAGCTCTGCTTCCTCGACTTCTACTTCTGCACGAGCAAGGCGCATCTGAGAAGCCGGTCGCTCAGCTTGTTTGCCGCCTGTTTCTATGAGTACGCGCTTTGTTAAATAGTCTCGAAACAGCCGTACCACAGTCTTGGCCTGACCCAGCGCCGGCATGGCCGCGGCCAGGGTCAATATGGGCATCATGGGCGTCCGGTAGAGGAGGCCGTCATGGATCTGAGAACCCGGTGCATGACCGGTAGCCATTTCTAAAACCGAGGTGCTCCGTTCTGCTGGGATAAAGACATCTTCGAGGATAACATCATTACTCCCCGTGCCAGACATACCATCGACAAACCACACGTCTTCGACTGTCACCTCAGAGGTCGGCAAGGCGAACCAACGCGGATTCGGTTTTCCATCTTCCATCATTTCCAGCGCTGCCGGGATAACCCAGTCCGCATGCATAATGCCAGAGGCCCACTGCCAACGGCCGCTAACCCGATAGCCACCGTCTTCCGGCACGGCTTTGCCGCCCAGCGCCACCATGGCCGGGGCGAGAATATAGGACCGGTCCGCGAAAATCTCCTGCTGAAAAGCGGCCGGAAACTGGCTCAAAATCCAGTTGTGCTCAATATAGAAATTCGACACCCAGGCGGTCGACGCATCCCCTTCGCCCAGCGCCACCCCGACCTCAAAAAAGGTATCCATATCAAGCTCAAGCCCGCCGTAGCATTTAGGCACCATGAGCTTATAGATTTCGGCTTCTTCCAGGGCGGTAATGACGGCATCAACCGGCTTGCGTTGTTTTTCTGCCACGGCTGCGTTTTCTGCCAGCATCGGAATCAGCGCCCGTGCCCGCGCGGCGAGTTCTGGACCAGTCGCGGGAGCGCTCTGCGCGTGAACTGTGCCCATAGTCTTCTCCTTTCTGCCTCTGCGGTCTCGAATCCAGGTGCATCGTATCCGAAAAAGCGCTATGCAAACAGTCGGTTCTGAAGGGTTAGTAGGAGGAGTGCGATGCCCGTGAGTAGATTAGCCGGAATGGCCGGGATTGGGGTTGACCGTATGGGCAATCTCGCAGACCAGTCCCAGGACGGCGCTATCCTGCGTTTGGAGAATCTCGATACCGACCTGCGTCCGCCGCCCGGAGTGGAAGAAGCGACCCGGCAGGCGGTAGGGGAAGACGACGCCAATAGCTATCTGCCGTTTCTCGGTGCCGACTCCCTGCGGCAGGCAGCCGCAGCCCTCGTCAGTCGCCTCTCAGGCGTGGAGTATGATTGGAATAATTCTACCATTGTCAGCGCAGGAGGCTTGAACGGCATTCTCAACGTGCTGCTGGCCCTGCTTGAGCCCGGTGATGAAGTTATCCTCACCGACCCGATCTATATTGGTTTGGTAAACCGGGTGCGTCTGGCGGGCGGTGTGCCGGTTTTTGCGCCGTACCAGATTGAAGATGGCGTCTGGCGTTTGGACCGTGACCGGTTGCGGCAGGCCGTGACAGCCAAAACAAAAGTCTTGCTGATGATGAGCCCATCCATGCCGACCGGTGCCGTCTTCACGCGCCAGGACTGGGACAGCATCTGCTCGACCTGCCGCGAAGCCGACGCCTGGCTGCTGTATGACAGCGCCATGGAACGCATTCTGTTCGACGGCCTGGAATATCTTCATCCAGCCTCGTTCCCCGGCATGGCGCAGCGGACAATTACCGTTGGCGCGGTGTCCAAGGAATATCGGATGATCGGCTGGCGCATCGGTTGGATTGTTGCCCCGCCGGCTATTATTGACGATATCGGCTTAGTGAATATCTCCAACGTGGTCTGCCCGGTCGGCATCGCTCAAGCCGCGGCAACCGTGGCTCTACAAGCGCCCGATGCTGATATTGCCGCGGCCAGCGCGGAATGGCAAAGTCGGCGGGATACGATTCTGCAGGAACTTGAAGGCTTCCCCATCGTCAAGCCCCAGGGCGGCTGGTCCATGCTGCTGGATGTCTCGGGTTTTGGCCTGACGGGTGCGCAAGCCTCTCAGCGTCTGTTGGAGAAAGGGAAAATCGCGGCAACGGCCATGACGGGCTGGGGCAGCGAGCGGAGCGCGAATTTTGTCCGCTTTGTTTTCTCGAACGAACCCGTCAGCCGTCTGCGCGGCCTGCGGGAACGGGTGGAAGCGGCTCTATCCTGACGTGGGGGCAATGCAGGAATTGCCCCCACAGTCGCGTGAGCCCCCTGGGACCGGGCAACCACAGGGGGTTGCCCCTACATTTTCCATTCCCTCTCCCCTGGAGGGAGAGGGCTAGGGTGAGGGGGTTTCCCTTAGCTCGGCGACGCTTCGAGTATCCGTCCAATCAAGGGGCTCTGGTGCCAGCAGACAACCTTCCAGGTCCCGTCCCGGTACACCCAGGTCAGGGTAAAACCCATGAAGCGCTGACGGAAACCGGCATCGCGCGGTTTGCCCCGAAACGTCGAAAAGCCGCTGACATGGCCGGTCTCACCAAACACCTTGAAGTGCATCTCACGCGGCTTCCATTCAAACGATTCCCACATCCCCTTCCCGCCGGCGTGGAAGGCAATATGGTCCTTGAAGTCGTCCAGGTCCATGCGCCACGGAAAGTCTTCATCCAGAATTTCCGCCTGTGCGTCAAACGCCTGCCAGAAAGCGTCCAGGTCGCCGGTATTGAGCCCGTCATTCCAAGCGTGAAAGGCCGCTTCCAAGCTCTGTGTATCTGCCGCCATGCTGTGCTCCTTCATCTATTATCGTTACCGTGGCTGCGCTCATCCGCGCCACGGGGTTTTACCATTTTTCGCCAAAGGGCCGGACATCTAACTCAAACGTCCAGGCGCTGGGCGGTTGCTGCGTCAGGTGAAACACCGCGGCGGCAATATCGTCTGGTGAAAGAAAATATTCGGTCGGCTTATCCGGCATCATTTCGCGGATGTAGGGAATATCAATCATCCCGTCGATGATCACGTATGAGACATGAATTTTTTCCGGCCCAAGGTGGCGCGCCATAGACTGGGCCAGACTCCGCTGGGCGGCCTTGGCCGAGGCAAACGGAGCCGCATTTGCTCCCCCCCGGAGTGAGGCGGTCGCACCACTCACAACGATGTTACCGCCACCAGCCTTCCGCATGTCGGGCAGCACTTCTTGGACGGTGACAAACAAGCCACGGGTATTGATCTCCCACGCCTGCTGGAGCATATCAAGCGAAGTCTTGTCGATATTGACAAATTCGCCCGGCCCCGCGTTGTAGACCAGGACAGCCACCGGGCCAAGGTCCTGACGAATGCGACCAAAGACACCAGACGCCGCCGCAGTGTCACACACGTCGTAGGGATACGCATGCGTTCCGGAAATTTCAGCGGCCAGTTCGTCTAAATAGGCTGCATTCCGGGCGCACATCGCAACCTCGTATCCTTCGGCGGCAAATTTCCGGGTAAAAGACACCCCATTCCCCGGTCCCACACCAATAATGACACACACAGGTTTACTCATTGTTCAGCGCTCTCCTTTTCGCTTGTGGCCTATATAGCGAGTTGGCTGTAGGAACTCTATGACAGTTTGAAATAAATAGGCAGAATGGCAATGAGATCACTAGCCGCACCTATTTCGCTTGCCTATAATCGGACACGACACAATGAGAAAACCAGCCGAGCGTCCAGGGAGGCTAATGATGGAGCAAAGAATCACACACAGCGTCAGGGCCATATTACTGCTTGTGAGTATCTGTGTCGGCCTGCCAGCAGCCCAAGCCGAGCAGCTTGGAGAACTGCATTTCCCAACCTCCGGTTCAGCAGCAGCCCAGGAACACTTCCTTCGGGGCGTCAAATATCTACATAATTTTGGCTTCGAAGACGCCGCCGAGGCGTTCCAGGCTGCGGCGAAAATAGAGCCCGGCTTTGCCTTGGCCTACTGGGGAGAGGCGCTGAGCCACAATCATCCTCTCCAGCCTGCGCGTGACCTTGAAACGCCGAGAAACGTGCTGGCTCGTCTCGGTTCTTCGCCAGCCGAGCGGGCAGCCAAGGCCCCTACCCCACGTGAAGCCGGCTTACTGGCTGCGGTGGAGATTCTGTATGGAGAGGGAGAGGGGGCAGAGCGCGCATCTGCTTACGCGGAGGCGATGGGTCGGCTGGCTGCCCAATATCCTGAGGACGAAGAGCTTCAGGCCTTTCACGCCGTGGCGCTACTGGGGACGGTCCGCTATCTTGGAGACAGTTGGGGAGCAGAGTCAACGTTTGGGGTACGGATGAAAGCGGGTGCGATAGCCCAGGAGGTGTTTCGCAAACACCCGAACCATCCGGGCGCGGCCCATTATATTATTCATGCCTTCGATGACCCTATTCACGCGCCCTTGGCCCTGACGGCAGCCGAACGCTACGCGCAAATCGCCCCGGACGTCTCCCATGCCTTACACATGCCCTCGCATATTTTTATTCAGCGCGGCATGTGGGCCGAAGTGGTTGCTTCCAATGAAGCCTCCTACCACGCCGCTTTTGCGAAGTGGCCGCAGCGAGACAGTTTTTCCGAGACCCAGCGCTATTTTAACGATGTGTATATCTGGCACGCTTTGGATTGGGGCCAGTACGGCGCGCTGCAACAGGCGGACTGGACCAAGGCAAAGCAGGCGATTGAGCTTCTGCGACCGGTGGCAGAGAAGAGTAGCGTCCGGTGGGTCAAGGAAGGGGTCGGAGAAATGACGGCCCGCGCTATTGTCGAAAGCGAGCAGTGGGAGCAACTGCCGTTTTCTTCCGACCTGACTGCGCATGAATTGATGGCAACAGGCATGAGTGCGGTCCGCATGGGGGATGTGGCAATCGCTCAACAGGCGGAAGCCAAGTTAAGAGAAATGGAGCAGGAAGATCCGCCGTCCCGCTCCAAACACCGCCAGCAGGCACTGACTATTATGCGTCTTGAGGTTGCGGCCCTGGTCCGTCTGGCACAGGACCAGGGCGACGAAGCGGTCGCCCTCATGGACGAAGCCGTGACTATTGCAAACAGTCTCGGCCTACCCAATGGAGCAGCCATACCAATCAAACCCGCGCACGAGTTGTATGGAGAAATCCTGCTTGAGCTTGGCCAGCCGCAAAAAGCGATGACCCAGTTCGAGACTTCTTTACAGCGGACCCCGAACCGGCGCCTTTCTCTGCGGGGCTTGGCGCGAGCGGCTGCAAAAAACGCTGACATCAGTACCGCACGCCAAGGTTATTAAAAGCTGCTCGTCGGCTGTAGTAACAAAAATGTACCCGAGGCACTGAAAAAAGCGAGAATTTTTCTGAATACAGCGGGCCGGTGATATCCCACGAACGAGGAGCAAACATGTCCGAAGAATCGCATAGACAAGCAATAGATACCGGTACGGAACAACTCCTATGCCATATCGAAGATCGTGTAGGGGTGGTGACGTTCAATCGCCCCGAGGTCCGCAACGCGCTGTCGGATACGCTGACTCCGGCGCTCCGCACCATCATTCCGGAGCTGGCAGTCCGCCCCGATGTGGGCTGCATTATGCTGACCGGAGCCGGGACAGCCTTTTGCGCCGGCGGTGATGTCAAAACCTTTGGTTCGTGGTCCCAAGAAGAACAGACGCCGGAGGACAAGATCCAGCTCTTGCGCCGACGGCAAAGAACGCTGACCGGCATGATCTACGAACTCGAAAAACCTGTGGTCGCCGCCCTGCCCGGCCCGGCTGCCGGAGCCGGACTTTCGATCGCCCTGGCGTGCGATATCCGTATTGCCGCGGCGCGGGCGTTTGTCACAACCGGGTTTGGGAAAATCGGGCTGTCCGGAGATTACGGGGGAAGCTGGTTTTTGACCCAACTGGTTGGCACGGCCAAGGCGCGAGAACTCTACTATACCTCTGATCGCATCGATGCCGCAGAGTGTGAACGTCTGGGCATCTTCAATCGAGTCTTTCCGGACGAGGCATTTAAGACGGAAGCCCTCGCCTTTGCCAAACGGATTGCCGCCGGCCCGCCGCTGGCCCTGCGCTATATGAAGGAAAACCTGAACCGGGCTACGACCCAAGACCTGCACACCTGCCTGGACATGGAAGCCGACCGGCTGGTTCGTGCGTCGGGGACACAGGATTTTCAAGAAGCGGTTCGCGCTTTCAAGGAGAAAAGACAGCCAGTCTTCACCGGCCGCTGAATTTTGCTGTCCCATGACGACAAATATTCTCTTGCTCGATGTCGATGGTGTGCTGAAATCTCTCCAGGGTGCGGCCGGCACCATACGCGGAACGGATTGGAAAGAGGGAGTCCAGGAATTCGTTGCGTGGTGTCAGGAACAGTTCCACATCGTCCTTATCCTCTCTTCGTGGCAGGCCCACATCCACCTGGAATTCGCAGCGCTCGATATCCACCTGCCGTCACTGTCCTGGAAGGCCACAAAAACCGAGGGGCTGGCCGGCCTGGTCGGGCCAGGAAAAAAGATCGTGTGGGTCGAGGATGGCTGGGACACCGAAGATCGAGCGATAGCGGAAAGTCTTGGTATCACACTGGTGGAAACACATTTTCACGAACCGCTTGCACTGACGCGCCAAAAGATCGCCGCGGCATAAACACCGGGCTCTCACTGGTCAGCAGCACTTCAGACTGATACACGAGAACGCCAGCCCCCAAGCAAAAAGGAGAACATCATGGCAGAAATCGGTCTCGACGCCATCACCATCGAATATGCCAGTATTGAAGACGCAAAAAAGATGTCCGGTCTGCGACTCGTCCTGGGCAATTATGCCGTTCCCGGCCCGTGGCGGGAAGCCTGCAAAGGGCTCTTTTATGTCAAAAAAATTCCCTACACCCCGGTTGTGGCGGCCAGTCTGGATGGCAACGACACCGCGCTGCGCGAATGGACGGCCCAATCCAGCGCGCCGGTCGCCATCTGGAATGACGAGCCCCCGCGCTCGAAGTGGTTCGAGCAGCTCTCCCTGGCCGAGCGTCTTGAACCCAACCCGCCTCTGATTCCGAATAATATCGAAGACCGGATGCGCATGTTTGGCTATTGCAACGAGATCTGCGGTGAAAGCGGCTATGCCTGGTCAAAACGCCTAATGATGGTCCACGGCATGCTGACCAACCCGGACGTAGACGAGGGCACCAAAGCCTTCTGGGCCGGCTTTGGCAACAAGTACGGCTACAGCCCGGAAGCCGCCGAAGCCGCGCCGGAACGCATGGCGAGCATTGTTGGCTCGCTCGCCGCTCGGCTTGAGCAGCAGCAAGCTCAGGGCAGTAAGTTCTTTATCGGCAATCAGCTTTCCGCACTCGATATTTATTGGGCGACATTTGCCGCCCTGGTTCAGCCGCTGCCGGAGGACCAATGCCCGATGGCAACTGCGTTCCGATCTTTCTATGTGACGACGGAGCCGGTGGTTGTCGCGGCGCTCACACCGGCCCTCCTGGAGCACCGCGATTTTATTTATCAGGAGTATCTGGAACTGCCGATTGTGTTCTGAGTTTGGAGCAGCGTATGGCAGACGGACAGACCAATGCAGAGCAGATTGAGTATTGGAATGAACGGGGCGGACCGCAATGGGTCAAACTCCAGGAACGGCTCGACGCCCAGATCGGTCCGTTGGGACTGGTCGCCTTAGAACAAGCGGCCGCGCAGCCGGGTGAGTCCGTTCTCGATGTTGGCTGTGGATGCGGACACACCGCGCTCGCCCTGGCGGAGCAGGTCGGTCCTCATGGCTCGGTGACGGGAATTGATATCTCTCGCCCCATGCTGGGTCGCGCCCGTGAGCGTCAACAGGAACAACAGCTTCAGAACTTGAGTTTCCGGCCTGCCGATGCCCAGACGCATCAGTTTGAGCCGGCCAGCGTTGATCTGATCTTTTCTCGTTTCGGTGTCATGTTCTTCGAGGATGCTGCACAGGCTTTTGGCAATCTGCGGACTGCACTCCGCCCTGGAGGGCGGCTGTGTTTCCTGTGCTGGCAGGAGCTACGCAAGAATGATTGGGTTCGGGTGCCGCTGCAAGCCGCAGCGCAACATGTGCCGCTTCCGCCTCGCCCCGAGCCCGGCGCCCCTGGCCCTTTTTCTTTGGCCGACCCCGCTCGTGTGCGCGACATTCTTGACGCCGCCGAGTTTCACAATGTGCGCTGCCAGCCCCATGAAACGGATATGAGCGTCGGCGGAGCAACAGGCGTAGACGGAGCAGTCGCCTTCCTCCTTGCCATCGGGCCGGTTGCGGCCCTGTTGCGCGAGGCCGACGCTGACACGCGCAGCCGCGTTGCGGAGTCTATCCGGGCAGCCCTGCTCCCGTATGCGGACGGCAACCGCGTCTCTCTTCCGAGCGCAACCTGGGTCGTGCAGGCAGACGCACTCTCGTAAAAAACGGAGTGACGTAGCCCGACTACTCCCGCCAGGTAAAGAGACGCAGGCAGTCCGTCGCCAAATCAAACAGATGGCGACAGCCGGTTGAGCCACCGACCCGGTCGGCTACCGGGGGCGTGAAATCTTTCCCGAGTTTGAGGCCGTTGAGCCCTGCCGTTCGAGAGTGGGGCTTTTCGCACAGCCCGCGGAAGGGTAGTCGTCCGGGCCGACTGGTGGCATTGGTGATTGTCCCCTCAGCATCTATATCAAAGGCGATCCGCATCTGCTGAAACGGATCATCCATTGCATGCTGGCAGTGAAAACCCGCCCGACGGGGACGTGGGGTAATCTGCAAGCGCTTCGTGCGCCAAAAGAAACGCGTCTGCCCAGGTTCCGGAGCAGCCATATCAGGATCGAAGGGTTCAATCGTCCGTTCATCAAACAGCCGGGCCGACTGGTCACGATACGTAAAGCATGAGTTCTTCAGCATACTGAGATCGGCGCGATCCCGTTCCCAGAGCATCCGCGCCAGCCGGCTCGGTCCCGGCGGCATATCCGTCACGAACGACGCAAAGCGTTCATGATCGTCTTTGGGAACCGGGAAGGCCTGAAGGCTGACGCGCGCCATCTCCGTTGCCAAGGTCAAGTGCTCGGTGTGACCCGGCAGATCACCCAGGGTCTCTCCGATGGTCCGGGTAAAGCCCTGACCGATCATTGCGCCCCGAAGGGCGGGAAGGCGTGCGGTCAGCGCCGGCGAGAGCACATCGGCAGCACCGGAGGGATGCGTCGCAGAGGCATGGCGGATTTCATACGCCGGCAGCCGCACAATCCACTCGGCGGCCAGTGTACAGCGAGGGTCGGCCAGCGTTCCCCGAACCCGAATCTCCGAGTTGACCAGATTGTCAATTTCAGCCTCAAAGGTCCGCGTATATCCAGCTTCCGCAAACGGCAGAGAGCAGGCGTATGCTGCGGCAGGGCGAGTCATGAGGGGAACGGGAGAGCCGCAGGCGGAAGGTACACGATAGTCGTCAGGCCGGAGAGGTCCTTAGGCCGGCCGCGTGCTCATGGGCTCGGTGGAAAGCGTCAACCCACGTCCCTCACGCATTTTGGTGAGAACGTGCTCCACTACCGTTCCGTAGTGAATGCCCACAATCGACAGTTCAAGGGCCTTCACGAGGTGTGAGCCCGGAAACTGAAACAGGGCACGTTTCGTATTCAAATACTCGCGGGCGGCTTCATAGACCGATTGAGCTTCTGCGCGTGGCAGGACGCCTTGGGCAACCGCTTCCCGAACGCGTTGGACAAAATCCTGGACTTCGGTCAGACCCATGTCGGGCCGGCAGCGCACCAGAGCGTCCTGGGCATAGGACAGCATCTCGGCAAACCGCTTGGCATCCTGTCCGTCCAGCTCGATATAATTCTTGGCCACGACCCCGACCTTGTCCCAATAGGAGCCCAGATTCCGGGCTTCCGTGCGGATATCCCGCAGGAATTGTCGGTCAAGCTGAACGGCCCGCTTGAGCAGATGGAGGTAGCTGCGCTGTTCCTGCGTCCATACTCCGCTCAGGCTCTGCCTGGCAAATGAACGAATAACGGCAGCGACCTGGTTCACATCAAGATGGCTATTCGTAAAAATATGGGTATCGAGGCGACCAATCAGGCGCTCCGCCCGGCCATACATGGCCTGCGGGCTGAACAGGGACTCCAGGATATGCAGAAAGCCGCTCTGCAGATTGTCGAGGCCCATGACCGGTTTGAAGTGTACGGTGTCGTCAACGTTATTGCACGCCAAATCTGCGTCGAGCAGGCGGCCCTGATCCTTGAGTTCGACATACAGCGGCGTATGCGGCATCGGCGTCAAGGTGCCCGTCATGGCCGAGAACACCCCATTCTTTTCGACAAAGTCAACAATCGTGTCAGCCGTCTGTGGGGTATCGGTATCGGACCCAAAGATAAAGCCGGCCTGGACCTCGATACCATGTTTCTGGAGCACCCCAATCGTATCTTTCGGGGCGGTTTTGATATTCTGAATTTTATTCATCTGCCGCAGTGCCGCGGGGTCGGGGTTCTCGATGCCTAAGAAGACGGTGGCAAACCCGGCCTGTTGCATCAGAGGGATGAGGTAGGAGAGCGACTCTTTGCCAAGATCGATGCTCGCCTGAGTAAAGAATTCAAAGGGATAATTGTGCTGACGCTGGAATTCCGTCATCGCGTCCAGAATCTCTTCCATGGCCTTGGGTTCGGACACGAAATTATCGTCAACCGTGAACACCCCGCCCCGAAAGCCAGTGTCATAGATGGCTTGTAATTCCCGCGTGACATCAGTCCACCCCTTGGCCCGAGGGAATCCTCCATTGAACTGAATGATGTCACAGAAGTTGCACCGAAAGCGGCAGCCGGCTGTGGTCTGCAACATCAAGGCCCGATAGTGACCCACATCAATAAGATCCCAACGTGGAGTAGGCTGACCGTCAAAAGGTTCGAAAATCGAACGGTCCTGGAGATATTTACGCGAGGCCTCGGGTTCGTTGAGTACCCGTTCGGGGATGAATAGAAAGGGTGACTCGTCACTATGGGTGGGGGCCTCCTCCAGGCGACGGTTGAGATCGGCAATCCAGGGACCGGCCTCTCCCCAGACCACATAGTCGAGACCCCGATGCAGAACCGCATCCAAATCGTTGTGCGGGTCGATAATGGAACTGCGATACGTCGATGCCAGGGGCCCCCCAAGAACCCAGGGAGTATCCGTGCCCTGGGCTGGTCCCTTGAGGAGGTCAATCAACGAGTCGCGCTGGACATTCATCGCCCCGGTAAAGACGGCATCGCTCGCCTGAATTCTTTGTTGGAGCTTCTGAGGCGAAGGTCGCTCGACATTCAGATCAACCAGTTCAAATTCCCATTCGTCCTGCGGCATCATTGCCGCAAAGGTCAGCAGCCCGAGGGGCGGGAACGGAGCTTTGCGGCGGATGTACTTCATCACATACTTAAAGCTCCAGAAGGAATCAGCCGGAAACTCCGGCGCAACCAGCAGTCCTTTTTTCATACGCATGGCATTACCCCTTTACTACCACCCGCTATGAGGAAGGAGATCCGTATTTTGGTTCGTTTGCACAACTGGGCCACCCTACCTTGTTATCTTGTATAATTCAATGCTTTGTGTCGCTGCTTTGTGTCGCTCACATTATGCCTCTGGAGGAGAGAACCCAAAGAGCCTCACCGCATTATCCCGCGTCAATTGACGGCGTTCGTCCGCAGGTACCCCGGCAAACATCTTCTCCAGAAACTCCATCGATTTCGGCCAGGTCGATTCCGAGTGCGGGAAGTCGTTGCCCCACAGCATGCTGTCCATGCCGATCCGGTGGCGCAGCAGAACGCCGACCTCGTCTTCCTGAAACACGGCGAACATATTCCGGCGCCAGTAGTCACTCGGCAGCATGCCGTCTTTGGATTTGAATTTCGCATACACTGGGCGGTCCGTATACGTATAATCCATCTGCCGGAGCCAGTGAGGGGCCCACGAGATCTCGTGCTCGACAGAGCCAATCTTGAGGCGCGGATAGCGCTCGCACACCCCAGCAAAAATAATATCGGTCAGCGCATAGCGGACCCAGTAATCTTGAGTTGGCCGGAGTCCGGCTGGTGTGAAGGTCGAAAAACTGGTCGAGATCTCACAGCCGGGGACGTTGGCCCGCTGCGTTGCCAAGTGCAATAAGAGCGGCATGTCCGTCTCTTGGGCAACCGCCCAGAATGGGTCGTACAAAGGATCACGATAGGGACGGCCCGGCAGCGGGGTGACGGGAATGAATACCCCGGCTAACCCGAGCTCGGCACAGCGCTTGAGCTCGATACTCGCCTGTGCGGGATCATCGACATTGATCATACCAATGCCACGCAGCCGTTCAGGATAGGCGGTACAGAAATCGGCAATCCAGTCGTTATAGGCGTAACAAATACCAGACAAGAGCTCGCTGTCCTCCAGGTGGTACCAGAACAGCCCCTGACTCGGCTGCAGCACAGCTCCCCAGATGCCATCCCTTTCCAACTCGGCAATCATCGCTCGTGGCTCATACGCCCCTTCTCTCACGTCTTCCCAGATACTGACAAAATCGATGGTCGAACCGTCATCAAAGCGCCGACCCGCTTGGGTCACACCTCCCAAGGTGGCGACCTGGGTGTCGCCAAGAAACCAGGCGTCCCCGTCTCTTCCATCCTCGGTTTTATAGCGCTTCATCACCGGCGCGCGGTCCAGCAGCTTTGAGGGCATGCCCTTGGTGTAGAGATCGGGCGGTTCGACAATATGACTATCACTCGAAATAATGACCGGAACTGCCATGGGTCCCTCCTCAGTGCACTGAGCCGACACCTAGCAGGCAAACCTTCGAGACACAAGGAGAAGCAGCCCTGCGCGGGCTTCGTTGCTGGAGACCGAGCGAACTGGTATAAGGCGGCGTTATCGGTCGGCGATCCGGTCGGGTTTACTGACCAGGAAAACGGCCAACAGGGGGAGATATGCAAAAATTGCTCTGGGTTTTGAGCGTGAGCGTCGGTAGCCTGCTCTGGTCGTCGTCGGCCTGGGCGGAGATGTCTGCCACGGCCATGCAGGCGATGTTTCATCCCTACGCCAACGGCAAGCCGTCGGTGGAGGGGCTGGCTCCCGGCACGAGGATTGGACCGGATTCATGGCAGGCCGCCCAAGATTATCTGCCGGTCGAAATCCTCGACAAGATCAAAGCCGGCGAACTGGCCTTTGAGGTCCGAGAAACAACCGACCTGCCGGTGAGCGACGCCTATATCACGGCCACCCAGAACCACGCCGAACACGTACAACTCGGTGCGGACGGCGAACTCGGCGGCTATGTGGCCGGCATGCCCTTCCCCATTCTTGATCCGGCCGATGAACAAGCCGGGCTCAAAGCGGCGTGGAATTATCGCCACCGCGACTTTGGCAATATCATGCAGGTTTGGAATACCTTTCGCCTCATCGAAGAGTCGGGCGCCGTCAATCGGGAAATCGAAAACTATTATGTCGTGGCCTTCGGCATGCATCGACCGCCAACGGATGGCCCCGACCCCAACATCTGGCAGGAAGAGGACTTGCTGTATAAGGAATATTACCACATCACCGCGCCGTTTGACCTGAAAAATACGATCAGTCTGAAGCATCGTCATATCCGTGACCAGGCCAAGGATGACGACTGGGTCTATTCCCCGGCTGGGCGCAAGATTCGCAAGATCATTGTGAAACACGAAGACGCTGCGCTCGACTCGGGCATGCTGAACGACGACTACTTTGGCTTCTCCGGTTATATCCGCAGTTATACGTGGAAGCTGGTCGGCATACAGACGCTCCTCGCGCCGGTCGGTGTCCAGGCGGTCAAAACGACCTTTGGCGGGCGCGGCGGCTGGTATCCGGTCGATCCCTGGGAGTTGCGCGAGATGGTGGTCCTCGAAGGCGTGCCCAAGGCCGACGATCATCCGTATGGCAAACGCGTGCTGTATATCGACCGCCAGATGTTTGTGCCCGTTTATGCTCTCATGTACGACCGCGCCGGGGCGCATATCAAGACCATGTTCGAGCTGTACGGAAACCCGCAATTCAATCCCGGTAACGAAGACGTGCGCGTGCCGGTGTGGACCGGCGAGACCATGATTGACTATCAGAGTGAGTTTGGGTCGGTCACCGAAGTGACCAAAATTATCTATAATGAACCCATACCTGCCGACTTTTTCAATCTCAACAAAATCGTGGCGAGAGGGCGCTAGTGCGGAGTCGGAAAACGCTTGTCAGTCCCCTCATTATTCCCCTGTCCGGCTACTCGATGCTCTATCCCCTCCTTGGAGGGGTGGCCGAAGGCCGGGGTGGGTTCTCTAGTCAATGAAACACATCCCGCCGCTATGCGGCACCTCTCTCAAGAGGGAAAAACGTTGTTCCTTTTCACTTATGGATACAATTTACCAAAAGACTATGTTGTGGGCCTGCCCTGCTTTTGTTTCTCTTTGCCTGCTCTTCCTTGCCCTTCCGATCTCCTCCGCCCGCGCGGACTTCACCTATGGTGATCTTTCCCTGTCCGGCAATCTGCAAACCCAGCAGATCTTTCGTCACCCGGAACCGGACAAATGGTCGATCATTCAGCAGCGCAACGTCATACGCGCGCGCGTGGAATATGACTGGGTCAAAAATGGCCAGGCCTTCAGCCGCTTCTCCCTGCCGGGCATAGACTACGCCCACTTCGTCGGCCTGTATCGGGGCGTGTACGACAGCGTGTACGACTTTCAGCCGGGTCCGCGCCAGGACGTGTTTCCCTATCGCGGCCGGGCCGGTCGGGACGGAAAATTATCCGACCTCTCGCACAAAGCGGCCCACGCCCTGCGCTTTGAGAGCACGTTTCGTGAAGTCTTCACCGACATCGAGTTCGCCAAGCTCCCCCTGTCCTTGCGACTCGGTCGTCAAATGGTGGTGTGGGGCGAGTCTGACAATCTGCGCATGCTCGATCGCACCAACGCGCTGGATACCACCTGGCACGGGGGCGGCGTCGGCCAGGAAACCTGGGACGATCTGCGTATTCCGTATTGGATGATACGCGCCACCTATCGTTTTGGGCGGATTGGGAGTTTGAGCGATGTGTATACCGAGTCCTATTGGGTCCCGGGGCTGTGGGTGCCGCTCAAGTTTGGTTTCTCTCCGGGTCGGCCCTGGAGCTCGCCGAGTGCGAATCCGTTTGGGGGGAGTCCGACCGGAGGAAATTTCAAGCTCCTCAACCGCACGGTCCTGGGTCGGCGGGGCAACTATAGCAAAAGCATCGATGAGAATAGCCAGGTCGGCTTCCGCCTGGGCGCGACCACGCCGCAGGGCGTGACCGTGACGCTGAACTATCTGTATCAACGCACCGCCCACGATGACGGCGTCAACACCTCCGCTCTGCGCGGCCTCAACCAGTGCCGGCTCGGCGCAGTCGGCTGCGAGACAATAGCGGATGTGGCGCGCAGCAATACCGCCCTGCTCGGGCGCGGTATTCTGCCGGCTGAAGCCTACTATCCCTACACCCATGCGGTCGGCATCTCCGCCAGTTATGCGGACGATGACTATACCGAGGGCGTGTGGCGCATGGAAACGATTTATGAGTTCGGCAAGCCCTTCGCCGATAAACGCAAGCCCATTATGATTCTGGACGAGGGCGAGAACCCCATAGAGAGCGGCTTGCTCGGGATCAAGAAGAGCGATGTCTGGCAGGCGTTTATCGGCTTTGACCGACCGACCTGGATTCGCACCCTCAACCGCCGCTCCACATTTTTCCTGACCTCGCAGGTCTTCTGGCAATATATTCCGACCAGCACGTCCCGTTTTCAGGGCCAGATTTCAGCCACGGATAAAGTCCGTAATTGGGAAGCCGTCGGCACGATTGCCGCCAGCACCACCTATATGCGAGGCAAGCTCCTGCCGGTGGCCTTCTTTGTCATTGACCCGATCAACCACTACAGTTCCCAGCTCGGCTGGGTGGTGGATTACTATATCACTCCCCGGCTGATCTTCCGGCTCGCCCAGAATTATTTCTTCGTGCCCGGCTTCGGCGGTCAGGTGGACGAGAGCTGGGGTTTGGGCGGCCTGTACCGCAAGCGGGACGAGACCGTTGTGCGGATGACGTATCAGTTCTAGCTGTTACACAACGGTGAGGGATATGTGAGAGAGGAAGCGTAATGGGGAGAACGTGGCCATGAGTACAGCACCAGAAACAGTTACAGAAACATTACAGACTGGCTTGGTCAGTGATGCTCCAAGTAGCACGGAGATTCCAGTTCTCGATGTAGGAGAGTATCTCTCCGGCGTCCCAGGGGCGTGTGAACAACTAGCGCCCGTCCTTTCCCAAGCCTTGACGCAGGTTGGCTTTTTCTACCTGGTTGGCCACAACATCTCCCGCGCAGTTATCGATGGAGTGTTTCAGGAGGCCAAGCGATTTCTTTCTCTCCCTCTGGAACAGAAGAATACCATCAAGCTCAACGATGTTTTTGTTGGCTATATGGGAGATAGACAACAACTCGGCCGCACCTCGGAGTACTATGAGGGTCACACCAAACCAGACCGGGTTGAGGCATTCTTTATGCAGCGGGATCGATCTCCTTTTGCACTGCCATTTCCCAACCAATGGCCGGAAGGCTTACCGGGCTATCGGGAGACCTTGATCGAGTTTTTCGAGGCTATGGAGGATCTCTCCATTCAGCTGCTACCACTGTTTGCCACGGCTCTGTCTCTCCCCTCGGACTATTTCGATCCGTTCTTTCCAAAATATCGTAATATTGCCTTCCAGCGCCTTTCTCACTACCCGGCCGACCCTTTGGAGGAGGACCAGTATAATTCCTCACCGCATACAGACGGTACATTCCTGACCCTTCTCGCAACAACTGATGTGCCAGGGCTGGAAATTAAGCCGAAAGAGCAGGACTGGATTCGTGCTCCAGCCTGGCCGGAAGCCTTTCTGGTCAATTCGGGCGATCTTCTCACTCGCTGGTCCAACGGTCGCATCCTGTCCACACCACACCGGGTACGTAATTTATCAGGCCAGGATCGCTACTCCATACCCTTCTTTTTTCTCCCCAGCCCAGACACCGTGATTGAATGTCTGCCAACCTGCCACGATGTGGACAACCCACCCCAGGACGAACCGATAACTGCCCAAGAATATCTCCGCTGGTATTTGGAACAGAATTTTACTCAGTACGGGAAGTTCGAGCACGATTGAGATGTCAGTGCGGCTGTGACATCAATGCCTGAGCCTACGCTCGTAAAGATATGATCCCGACCCATTACGCCTCAACCGGCGTATCCGGCAGCCGGCCCCACAGATTCCACGAGGCATCAAAACTGCGCACGGCCGGATAGCCGAGCAGTTGCGTCAGTACAAACCAGGTATGGGCCGAGCGAATGCCAACCGCGCAGTACGTAATCGTTTCCTTGTCGGCGGTGACGCCGTGGCTGGCGTACAGGGCAGCCAGCTCGTCCGCGGACTTAAACGTGTCGTCTGCGTTGAGCGCATCCTCATAATAGAGGTGGGTCGCGCCCGGAATATGGCCGCCCCGCTCGCTGCCCTGGGGCGGCTCCAGCAGGAATAATTCCCCCCGATATTCCTCGGATGTGCGGACGTCCAGCAAGACTTGGTTCTCTTGCCCAACGGCAGCCTGGACGCGTTCCTGTAAAGCCCGCAGGTCCGGGTCGGGTTCTCGGGCGGCATAACTCGTTGCCGTAACGGTCGGCACCTCGGTCGTCAGTGCGTGGCCGTCGGCCACCCATTTCTTGCGGCCGCCGTTGAGGATACGCACATCGGCGTGACCAACGGATTTGAGAAACCAGAACACCCACGGAGCAACCGCGCTGTGATCGCTATAGACGATCACAGTGGTGTCGTTATCAATGCCCGAGCGACCGCAGAAATCTTCGATCGATTTTTTGTCGAAATTGATGCTCCAGTCCGGCTTGAGCAGGGTCCCAAAACCGTTCCAAAAGACTGCCCCTGGAATATGACCAGACTCGTACGGCGCCGGGTCAATATGTGTGTCAACGATCCGCACCTGCGGGTCAGTCAGATGTTCGGTAACCCACCGCGGGTCAACCAGCACCTCAGGATGTGCATAGTCTTTCATGAGTTTCATCTCCCCCTATTCAGACTGAAGCCGCCTGGCATCCTACGCGACCGTAGACGCTCCGGTCAACACAGCGCCGAATGAGAACATGAAGCAGGAGCACTTTTGAAAAAAATTGCTTGTCCCATTCCCGCCGAGACGCTAAAGAGGACTCACGTGCAGAGCACGGCAAGGAGAACGAGACCATGGCTGACAAACGAGACGTGCATGTCCCGGCAACCCAGGGTGCGGCCTGCGTGGTCCGGCAAGGGGAAACGATTCGCATCGTTGATGTGGAAGGCCAGCAGATCTGCGATTTCGTCTGCTTTCATCTGCATCACCTGGCGGAGAAACTGTCGACCGGTGAAACCGTAAATTTCAATACCTTGACCGGGAGCGGTTCCCTGCATTTTACGGTTGGCAGCAGGTTCTACTCCAATCTTCAGCACCCCATGTTCGAGATTGCCGAGGACCAGGCTCACGGCGTGCACGACGCCCTGTTTGCTCCGTGCAGCAGCGCTCTCTATGCGGCCGCCGGCGCCCTCAACCATCGCAATTGTCGGGACAATCTCACCGAGGCGGTAGAACCGTATGGGCTGGGCTATCTTGACGTGCCCGACCCCATCAACCTGTTCCAATATACGCGGGTCCGCTCCGACGGCACCATCGACGCGCGTCCCGCGGCAACCCAGGCGGGCGAATATGTCGGCCTGAAAGCACTGATGGATTGCTTGGTCGCGGTCTCGGCGTGTCCGTACGATATAGAAATTGACGGCCAGCAACCCAATGGGGCACAATGTACGCCACTCAGGATTGAGTTCGTTTCTTTATGAGCAAAGCAAAGAGAGGCTTTAAGAAGTTTGTCATTGTGTCGGATTGTACGGCAGAGTAAGGAGGAGAGACCATGAGCGATCAATTTGTAGCGTATCTACACGAATGTTTTCAGGGTGAAGTGATGGGAGAAGCCCTCGGGGTCGCACTTGCAGAAGCGGCACAGGACCCCGTTCACAGCCAAAAGTGGCGTTTTGTAGAACAGCTTGAACGCGAGACCAAAGGCCGCATTCAGGCTGCGCTCGAAGCCCTCGGCGAATCGGTCGAGGAGGACCCTGAAAAACGTGCCGAGGGAAAATCCTGGGGCGAGAGGTTCGCCAAACTGCCTTGGTCCGAGGCGATGGATAAGCTGAAACCTGAGCTTGAGAAGTACATCCGTTACTTTGAAAAGCACGAGAAAACGGCCCCGTCCGATGGGCTGGCCATCGCCCAGCATATTACTCGACACGAGCGTGCCTTGTTGGAGTTCACCGTGCGCGAGATTGAAGGTCAGCCGGACAACTCGGTTGAGCCGATTGAGCGCCTCTTGGACAATCCGCCGCTGGCGGCGTAGAAGCCTTGATACGGCCCTCGCCCCCAACGGGCGAGGGAACGGCACCTCTCCTACTCCAGCCCCTCTCGCAGCGGCGTGTGCGGCACCCGCTCCGTCCAGGGCTTATACGTATGGGCGTTCTCGGACGTGATGAGCCGCCCGAGACCGGCAATAAAAGACTCGCCGTGCAAGTCTTCGCCCCCAGCCAGTACCCGCGCGACCAGATCGCCGACTGCGGCTCCGATATTGGTGATCTCGATATCCCACGTGCCGTGAGACCTGCCGGCACGGACGGCTTCGACGGCCTTCGGGCTGCCGTTGCGCGAGACCATTTTCATCTCACCGGAGCGGCCGGCCGCCTCGAGCGCATCGAGCGTTCCCAGCATGGTTTCGTCGTTGAACGGAATCAGACCGGCCAGGTCGGTAAAATCGGCCAGCAGACGCAGCGCGGCCTCCCGACCGCCTGCGGCAACGTCCTGCAGGTTCCGATAGCGTTCCTCAAACGGATCGTTGACCAGGGTGAATCCGCTCTGTCTGACGCCGTGCACGATTCCGGTGACAAGCTCGATATCGTCAATGACTTCCGGCCCCCCGATGATCGCCAGCCTCGCCCCGACGGGCAGGAGCGAGGCCAGATACTCGGCCATATACACGCCGTGATTAAAGTTCGGATAGACTAAGGACGCAGCGACCGGAAAACGTGGCCGCTCAAACGAGAAGACTGGAATCCCCTGTTGGCGGGCGGCCTCGACCGCCCCGGCAGGCTGTACGGGGTCAAGGACATAGACAATGATGCCGTCCACCCCAGCTTGAATGCCGCGCCGGATCGCCTGGTCCTGCCCGGCTATCCAGTCCGGTCGGCGCACATCGACCGTCAGCGTTCGCAGCTCAATTCCCGACTGTTGCAAGCGGTGGTCAAGCCCATGAGCAAGAGCATCCAGACCCGGATGCGCCCCGTATTCCATCACATTCACGTAGAGTACACGCACCTCGTCCCCCGCTTTAGAGCCCAACTGATAGCGGTGTGCAGTCCACTCGCTCTGACCAGGGCTTCCAGCTTTCGATATTGTCCAGAGTGATCATCCGGCCAACCGGACTCATGCTCAGATAATCTTCGAGCACTTCTCCACCCACTAGATGACGAACAACCAAATCACCCAGCGTTGTGCCTATCCCCGAGGCATCCAGGTCCCAGGTACCCAGAGTTTTTCCAGTCCGCACCATCTCAACCGCTTGGGGTGAACCATTTCGGGAGACGATATTGAGGCCGTCCAGCCTTCCTGTTTCTTCGAGTACGCTCAGACAGCCCAGCATGGTCTCGTCATTATAGGGAATGAGCCCTTGGAGCTGGGACTGAGGAACCTCCTCCAACAGGCGGAGGGTTGGCTCGCGCGCCCCTTCTGATACATCTTGAACATTGCAATACTGTGTATCCTCGGGATCATTCAGCAAGCGACAGTGGCTGCGTTTCAGCGCGTAGACCAAGCCAGCCACTTCTTCTGCATCGTCCACCGTATCCGGTCCTCCGATCACCCCTACCCCGCTGTCCGCCGGCAGCACTGACGCGAGGTATTCGGCCATGAACACGCCATGGTTAAAATTCGGATACACCACGGCCGCATTGACGGCGTAGCGCGGTCGGACAAAGGAAAAAACGGGAATGCCGGCCGAGCGAGCCTTGGCCACCGCCTCACCAAACAGCGTCGGATTGAGGGCATAAATCACAATGCCCTCGACCTGGGCGCGTATCCCTTCCTCGATCGCGGCCTCATACCTTTTTCGCATGCCCGGCTCGCGAAAATCGGCAAACAGCACCGGCATCTGAATATCCGCCGCGTGCAGGACCGATTGCAGCCCGTAGGCGAGCGCGTCTATGGCGGGATTGGCATCGAGATGAATGGGGTTCACGTACAGCACTCGCTTTTTCATGGCCGACCTCACGTGGTGTTTTCTCGCCACCTAGCACGAGGGCCGGACGAGGTGCAAGCGGCAGACCGCAGTCTTTTTCCCATCCATGTGGGAGAATGGCACGGAAGGTGGTATATGAATCAGCAGCTATGAACGCCTATGAACACAAGCTCAAGCAGTTTATTGCCGCCGGTAGTATCGAGGCGGAACATTTATCCTTCGAGCAGTCGTGCCACTCGGTGGCCGAAGCAGCCGCAGTGGTCGGCACGGACCCGAAGCATTTTGTCAAGAACATTTGTATGACGGATGTCCAGGGGCAGGTGATTGTGGCCATTGTCAAGGGCGAAGATCGAGCCAGCACCTCGCGGGTTGCCAAGGCACTCCAGACCGAGCGGGTGAGAACCATGACGCCGGACGAAATGCTGACCAAAACGGGCTATCCGTGCGGTGGGACGCCGTCGTTTGGGTTTGCCGCAACCTTTCTTGTTGACCCTCGGGTCATGCAGAAAGACGAAGTGTATACCGGCGGCGGATCGGAAACCGCCTTGGTCCGGGTCTCGCCCCAGGCGCTCCTCCAAGCCAACGGAGGCAGAGTCGTCAGGATCAGGAGATAGGACGGCGGCTGGAAAGAAGCAGTGAAGAGCGGTATGCAAACCGGGACAGGGCAGTATCAAAGGAGTGCCTATGAGCAAAGTTACACTCACGACTGTGGGGCCTGACGTCAACGCAGAAGACTATCTGTCCGTGATTGAGCGGGATGGCGGGGTGATCATCGAAAACCTGCTTGCGCCTGACCTGGTAAGACGGCTCAATACCGAACTCGACGGCTATATCGCCACTCACCCGCCCGGCAGTCGTAGCGACGAAGAACTCTGGCAAGTCTTTCATGGCCAGAAAACGATTCGTTTTTGCGGTTTGGCTGCCAAGTCACAGGCGTTTATTGAGGTCCTTCTCCACCCTACGCTCAAAGCGTTTGCGGATCATTATCTTTTGCCCAATTGCGGCTCGTATTGGCTGAATACCTCTCAGACCATGATTATTGGTGGAGGAGAACCAGCCCAGATGTTGCACCGCGATGAGGCCAACTGGCCCCATTTTCCCTGGTCCGGCCCGGAACTCACGGTCAGCTCGATGTTTGCCCTGAACGACTTCACCGAAGAGAACGGTGCCACACTCGTCGCGCCGGGCAGCCATCGCTGGCAGGACTCGGAGCGCGAGGCTCGCCCCGAAGAACTGACCCAGGCAGTCATGCCGGCCGGCTCTGTCCTGCTCTACACGGGAAAAGTCATGCACGGGGCTGGGGCAAACCGCACGCCAGACGTGTGGCGGCGCGGGATGCACGTCAGCTTTGTTCTTGGCTGGCTACGCCCGGAGGAGCACCATTCCCTGGCCGTTCCCTTGGAAGTCGCCCGCCAACTACCCGAACAGGCCCAGCACCTCCTGGGCTATCGCTCCTATCATCCTCATCCGTCCGTCTTTGGTGGCCGTCTGGGTCTGGTGAATTTTGACGACGCGGCCCTGGTGACAGCACAGAGCTGAGTGAGAAGCGATGTCGGTCTTATGGATAAAAGCAGGAGAAAGCGGATAGCCGACATTGCAGAAAAACTCGGAGTCGGGCTGTTGCTGGGAACTGTGGCACAGGGAATATTTGTCAAAGAAATGTCTCTCTTTTCTTATGTGGCTGGAACCGGTGCGATTATAACTGGTACGATTTTAATCATCGCATCCATTTCTCTGTCTCGGGAGGGCTGATACATGGAACTGATACTCATGGCTGCAATCGCTTCTCTGGTGGCCGTATTTGGCTCATTATGGTTTTTTTCGCGGGAGTCAAAAAAGAAAGAGCATTGAGAGTCTTGGAACGCAGCATTCCTGCCCGGTCTACCGAAGCGCCGCCTCCCAGGAATCCCTACTTACGGAGGCTCATTTTGCGCAGGAGGGGCAACACTTCATCGTGGCACATATGCAGCCCTTTGATCGGATCGAAAAAGCCGAGAAGGACCCCCCGTTGGCCGGCCCGCTGATGAATCGCACGGAGTTGCTCGGCCACCGTTTGCGGGCTGCCACAGATCTGATATCCGGCTAGTCCCAGGGCGATCTCACGGTAGGCGTCCTCTCCCACCTGCTCCCGTATACGCTTCGTTGTATCGCGCTTCCGATCTGGCGCGAAGGAGTGCGGTTGCGCCGTGGCTCGCTCCACAAAGGTATCTGTCGCGTCTTCGTCAATCTCTTCCACCAACCGGTTGTAGACGGCTTCCGCCTTGGCGTCAGTGCCCTCAATAATGACATAGGCAACCGCCATGGGATCGACCCGGCGACCATACTCCGCCGCGCGATCAACCACGGTCTCGGCCGCCAGTTTCATTTTCTCCATGCCTCCGGCGCAGAACAACCACTCACAGTGTTTGGCCGCGAACTCGATACCGGCAGGTGAGGACCCGGCGTTGATCAGATACGGCCGCGGCTTACGGGCGGGTTTTGGACTCACGTAGGCCCCATAGGACTTGTAGAACTCCCCTTCGTAGGTGACAGGCTCCTGGCTCGACCAGGCCCACTTCATGAGGGTGACAAACTCGTCCGCCATTTCGTAGCGCAGATCATGGTCGGGAAAGGTTTGGCCGAACAACGCCTGCTCGTCTTCAATCCAGCCCGTCACGACATTCAGGCCCCAACGGCCCTGTGAGAGATAGTCGATCGTCGCCCCGAATTTGGCAAAGTGCAGAGGATGAAACCCGTAGGTCACGTGGGCCGTGGAAAAGAGCAGAATCCGACGGGTCAGTGGAGTCAGCGCGGCGGCCGTCGTCAGGAAATCGAGCGAGTCTTCGTTAAAGCGCGTTTCCCCACCGTGCCCCAGCCAGCGGCCAAACGGTATCTGGAATTCGAGTCCCATCCGCTCGGCGAACTGGATCAGATACTGAGCCGTATCCCAGTGCCAGAAGTTTTGATACCGGTCCGGGTCGTCGAGCACGGCTTTGGAGATGGTCGCCCCACCGGTCAGGTTCCAGGCAAAGAGACCCAGTAAGAGGGGATGCGGACTATCGATCGTGGGCTGTCCGCCCGGATCAAACGGTCCCCGGGTAATCTGTACCCGCTCTCCATAGTGTCCTACTCTACCCACTCGCTCGCCCTAAATCCCGTTGCTGGCGCCCTGAGGCAAACCGCTCGGGTCCACCAGCGCTTCAGGTTTCAGTTGCCGAGGGATTGCTCCTAAGGTACACATCGTCTCTACCGCCACCGCCAAGCCGTCCATATCGATCAGGCCCGTCGTGTTCCAAATCGGTAAAGTCCTTGTCAACGCTTGCTCAACAGTGGCCAGCTCGTACCCTGGCATATACTCGCAGACCATGGCTTTGGTTTCTTCAGGATTGGCGGTACAGTATTGGGCGCCCTTGAGGTATCCCCGTAACAACTTCCGCAGCAACCTTGGTTGTTCTGCAATAAAATCCTCGCGCGCCACCAACAGCCCCCATTGAAAATGGGGTTCAACTCGACTGGCTGGCGCCACTACTCGCAGCGCTCCCTGCCGCTCGCCCAGGGAGACCCACGGCTCTACGATCAGTTGGGCGAACAGTTCCCCGGAAGCGAGGCCATCAATCTTATTATAGTCTTGCCAGAGCTCCCGGTAGACAACGTCTCGCTCGGGATCGAGGCCGGCCCGCTTCAGCTCCAGCTTCATGAGATGCCCGTCACAGCTCCCGCGGGATAACACGCCGACGGTCTTCCCCTGCAATTCGGCCAACTCCTGGATTTCCGGGCGGACAACAAACAGGAAGTGATCAAGGTTCCCGATCACGCTACTGGCAATAATCTTGCCTGGGAGCACCCCATTGCCAACAGCCGTCAAAAAAGGCGGACTCCCCATCCTCCCGACCTGTATGTCTCCGCGCCCCATCGCCTGCGCCAACGCGTCTCCGCCGGGTACAACCCGGATGTGGAGATTGATCCCTTCCTCTAAGAAAAATCCCTTCTGAAGCGCCATCACAAAGGGCCAGTCATGCTGGCCGCCTTGATTGGCGTGCCCCCACGTAAAGTCCACGCAGGCCTGCTCTGCCATTGGTGATCCTCCTTGACTGCGTATAGACAAGAGATATGCGCCCGAGTTACTCCTGAGTAGCACCCTTCATGAGGATGTGGAATGTCTCGATCGGAGCCAGCATGACGGCCTTACTCACCGACACACTAGAGTCGCCCATCGGTCGCCTTGTCCTCGTATTCGACGCAGGGCGGTTATGCCTGCTAGACTACGCAGACAACACGGAGCGGATGACCCGGTTGTTGCGGCAGCGCTATCACCGGTTCCGGTTATGTGCAGCCTCCACACCTCTCGGCGTGACACAACAGCTCAGGGCCTACCTCGGGGGAAAGCTCGACGCAATCGACAGCATTCAGGTGGCCCCAGGCGGGACTGCCTTTCAGCAAAAAGTCTGGGAGGCTTTGCGCACGATTCCGCCCGGAACCACACGAACCTACCGTGACGTGGCCGAACAGATAGGCCAGCCAAGCGCCTGGCGCGCCGTCGGCAGGGCAAACGCCCTCAACCCGATCTCCATTGTTCTGCCCTGCCATCGTCTCATTGGTGCCAACGGCGCGCTTACCGGCTATGCCGGCGGGTTGGAACGCAAACACTGGCTGCTTCGGCATGAAGGGATATGAATATGAAAATTTTTGTGACCGGCGCAACCGGAGTCATTGGCCGTCGCGTCGTTCCCCAGCTCATCCAGGCCGGGCATCAGGTGACCGGCCTTGCGCGCACCGACCAGAAGGCAGCACTCCTGAGCCAGCTCGGCGCAATCCCGGTTCGAGTCGATCTGTTTGACATGGCAGCACTGACGCCTGTTCTTGCCGGCCACGATACCGTCGCCAATCTGGCAACCAATGTTCCACCGCTGGAGCAGGCGCTAGAGCCGACCGCCTGGGACATGCATGATCGCCTCCGCAACGAGGCGTCCCGGAGTGTGACCCGAGCGGCGGCTGAGGCGGGCTGTCAGACGTTTATCCAAGAGTCGATTACCTTTCCGTATGCGGATAAAGGGGCGGAATGGATTGAGGAAACCGATGCGGATCACTGCCCACCGGAGATGGCCAGCAGCCGCGTAGCAGAGGAACAGACCGCTTGGTTCAGCGCACATGGCGGGCGCGGCATCGTACTGCGCTTCGCCCTGTTTTACGCCCCTGACAGCTCGCATACCCAGGAATTTCAGGCCGCGATCCGCGCGGGCCAGTCGCCGTTTCTCGGCGACCCGACCAGCTATATGAGTCATATTCACGCCGAAGATGCGGCTACGGCCGTTGTGTCCGTGCTTAATGCTCCCGCCGGTATCTATAATGTTGCCGATGACCAACCGCTGACCCGTCAGGAGTTGGCCGTTGCCATTGCCGAGCTTGAAGGGGTGGCGCCCCCTGCTCCACCCGAGCCCATACAAGGAGAGCTGCCTGGGAGCATTGAGGCCTTAACGCGCTCGCAGCGCATTTCGAATAGGCACTTTAAGCACACCACCGGCTGGACCCCGCGCTACCCCAGTGTGAGAGAGGGCTGGCGTCAGATGCTCAATAGCTGAAGAGGAGTGAGCCATGAATGTTGATACACGTCTGCGAGTCGGTCTCTGGTTTCTCGTCGCGAGCGGTGTCACGGTTGGCGCGTGGGCGCAATTCTTTCCCCAGGCATTCTACGATAGTTTTCCCGGCCTGGGCCGCAGTTGGGTCTCGGTCGATGGTCCGTTCAATGAACATCTGGTTCGAGATGTAGGCGGCCTGTATTTAGCCCTGAGCGCGGTGACCCTCATTGCGGTCTTTGCCAAAACCCGCGAAACGATTCTTGCCGCCGCGCTCGGCTGGCTCGTCTCTCAGATCCCGCACTTCGCCTACCACATGACTCATTTGCACGTGTACACTTCGATGCTGGATAAAATTGGGAATGTGCTGACGCTGGGCCTGCTGGTTCTGGTACCTGCCTACGTGTTTGTGCGAACCATCCGCCGGACTTGATAGCGATCTCTCCTTACCTTATCCTAGGGGTGCTATGATCATCGAGCGTCGGCCTGCTACTTCGAGAGATACGGAATTTGTGCGCATCTCGCATCATGAAGCCTATCGCGACGTCGTCCTTCGTCAATTTGGAGCATGGGATGAAGCGCTGCAAGATCGCTTGTTCGAGGAAAAATGGATACCAGACCAATTTGAAATCGTCTTCTGCGACGGCAGCCCCTGCGGCTTCTTTTCAGTAGAAGACCATCCCGATCACATCTACGTGGGCGAAATCGTGATTGCCCCCCAGTTTCAGGGACGCGGTATTGGCTCTCGACTCCTTAACGAGCAACTGCAACGCGGGCGAGAAACGAAGTCCCCGCTCCGGCTTCAAGTCCTCAGAGAGAACCGGGCCATCGAGCTATATCGCAGGTTTGGTTTCAAGGAGTGTGGCACGACAGAGACGCATATCTGCATGATCTGGGAAGATTGTGAACAACACGCAGGATAGCCTCCCTGGTCCAACTACTGCGCGAAGGCGTCTAATGTGGCCCGTACACTCCGGTTCATGTCTCCATCAATGGCCATCGGATAGAGAATGGAGTAAGTCGCCCCGGCCTTTTCAAACGCTTCCGCCTGGTCTCGGCATTCTTGCGGGGTGCCTACAAGAGCGCATTCGGCTATCATGCGTTCGGACACGGCATCAGCCGCACCGGCCTGGTCTCCCTTGAGCGCGGCGTCTATAATCTGGGCCGCTTCCCGCTCAAAGCCGTGCCGCGCGAAAATACGATTGTAAAACGGCATCTGGCCGTAAAAGGCTAACTGTTGTTGCACCGAGCGGAGCGCGAGGCCACGATCTTCACACACGCAGCAGTGGACAATAGGCACAATCTCGACATCGCGTGGCGAACGACCAGCCTTCTCCGCCCCGGCCGCAACGCCCTCAACAATTTCTTTCAACATCGTCGGGCCATATTGGGCCGGGATACTCCCGTCAGCGAGTTCGCCGGTCATCTGAATACTCTTGGGCGATACGCCAGCGAGATAAATCGGGATTTTTCGTTCGGCCTTCGGGATGGACAGGCCCGCGGCTCCGAGCTGAGACAGTCCGGGATGATCGCCATGAAAGACATTTTGCAGCTCTCCAATATAGGAGCGCATCGCCGTCAGCGGTTTGTCCATAGGCAGGCCATACGCCTGGTTCAGGGCGGCATGGCTCGTTCCGAGCCCCAGGAAAAGGCGGCCGGGGGCGATTTCATCAATCGTCAGAGCGTGCAGAGCCGCCTGGAGAGGTGGATGGAGAAAGATATTAAAGATCGCGGTGCCGACCTGAATACGGGAAGTCACGCTCGCCAGATGTTGGGTGAGGGCTAAAGCGTCGGAGGCTGCTTCGGTGACCAGGAAGTTCCGAAAGCCGCGCTCCTCAGCCATTTTTGCATATTCGGTCGCACGCCCCAGCGTCACACTAGCCGATCCCGTGAACAGCAACATCCCAGGTGTTTGCATATCTCCCCCTTATTCACCGACGGTTCGCTACAGGATAACTCTTCATTGCCTTGGTATATACCCGGCCTACCCTCCTTAGATAGCTGGGTATGATAGAAGGCGGGTTCTTATGATGGAGAAACACCTCGGACGAGGGTTATGCCTCGGCAGCGTCTTGATCCTTCTCCTCGGAGGCACGGGTTGGTCCGCGTCCCTCAACGGACCAGCCCTGTATGCAAAGGAGTGTGCAAGCTGTCACAGCAAGGATGGGCGTGGATCACTCGAAGACACTACTCTGACCGTTCCGCTGCCGGATTTTACGGACTGCTCGTCCAATAGTAGTGCATCAACCAGCGACTGGAACGATGTCATCACCAATGGCGGCGCATTCATGGGCCTCTCGGACCAAATGCCCTCCTTTGGCGAGGTCTTGAGCCCGGAGGAAATCCGGACCGTCATCACCTATGTCCGCAATTTTTGTCAGGAAGAGGGCTGGCCGTCCGGCGACCTGAATTTCCACAAAACCCTTTTTACGTCCAAAGCGTTTCCGGAAAATGAAGCTGTGCTCAAACAGGAATTCCTCAAAGGAAAGAAAGGAACGAAAGAGTGGACAACAACGCTCTCGCATGAGCAACGGCTTGGTGCTCGGGGTGAGTGGGAACTCAGCCTGCCGTATGTAGTCAAAGAAACACGCGAGAAGACGACCGCCGGCCCAGGCGACCTGTCACTCGAGTACAAACACGTCCTATCCACTCACACGGAAAAGCGCGCGCTGACGGCTGCCGCCCTCGAAGTAGTTTTTCCTTCGGGCGACCACGACCGAGGGCTTGGCGATGGCACGTTCAAGTTCGAGCCCTCCTTTTTGAGTGCGATTGCGCTGCACCAGTTTGTGCTCCAAAACCAGATCCAAGCGGTCCTTCCGCTCGACGACGACCAGGCGGATCGGCAAATGCGCTATCGGCTCGCCGGAAGCTATCCGACCTCACTATTGAGGCACGACCTCGTCCCCAGCCTGGAGGTCGAGTTTCGTCATAATCTGCAAGGTGAGAGCAATGAGGTGCTCCTCCTGACCCCTCAACTCTATACCGGCCTGCGGTTTCGCGGTCATGTCGCCTTACGCATTGGCGCCCAAATCCCCATAACCGGGACGGACCCCTTTCATTACCGTATCGGCGCCGCTCTCGTCTGGGAGTATCTCGAGGGCGGGCTGTGGTGGTAAGTGGCGTACGTTCTCAGCTAAGGAGGATCTGAGGGGATTTAGGTTGACTAGGCTGCTTCGCGTTGGAGCCAGTCCAAGGCGGCTTCGAGCCGATCATTGCCCCAGAAGAGTTCTCCTGCAGCGAGAAACGACGGCGCCCCAAAGATCCCGAGCGACCGCGCCTGCTCGGTCCGGGCACGCAACTTAGCTTTTGACTCTGGACACTGTGCCGCGTCGAATATTTCACTCGCTGGCAGTTGCAGCTCTTCAAGAATCGAGCTCACAACACGCGGATTTGAAATGTCTTGGTCACGGACAAAGTTTGCTTTATACACGCCGCGCACAAAGTCCGGCAGCCATGCTTCTCCCTCAAACCAACACGCAATCCGGGCCGCCAATAGGCCATTGCGAGGGAACTGGCTGGGGCGCCGAAAGGCGAGGTCCAGAGCCGCACACAGACGCTCCATGTCCCGCCACATATACGTACCTTTGGTCGGGTAGATATTGAAGGGAGAATCTTCCCAGCCTTGCTCTCGAAAAATTGGTCCCAGCAGAAAGGGCCGCCAGACGAGAGTAATGCTGCACGCGTGGGCCAGCCGTTCGATGCGGGCGGCCGTCGGGTACGAGTAGGTGCTACCAAACTCAAACCAAAATTCAAGCTGCTTGCTCATTAAAAAGCTGAACGCTCCCTTGTCTGCTAGTGCTGTAAGAGCGCGGCGGTCTCTCGATGGATACGTAACAGTTCGGGTAAGGTATCCGATTCCCGCCGTCCAAAGCCACACTCGGTCGCCACACCAAAATGGTTGAGATATTTCTGGGCGGTGGCGAGGCGTCTGCGGGTTCCGGCTAACCCATCGGTATGGTGAATCAGGCCGATAAATACCCGCGTGTCACCGACTGACAGGTTGTGTAAGGGCGTAAAATAGGCATCGTCGCTGCGATCACGTGGCACCGGCATATGGACCCAGTCAACCCGTCGCCCGGACTCGGCGACCGCAGCGTTGGCCATCCGTACGCTCAGGCCCAAATCCTGGGGCTGTTGCATATGTTGATGGCCGAGGTCGGCGTAGCAGAAATGGTAGCCAACCAGCACCTCTTCCGGGATGGTTGCGGACAGCGCGTGGAGTTCGTTGACGTAGCGCTGCCAGGGGTCTCCCGCAGGGGCCCAGGGAAAGATGCCTTCAACCTCTAACACCTCCCAACACACATCCCATTGAATCGCCAGATCCCGAGCCGGGATCTGTGTCAGGATCTTTTCCACCTCATGGATCATCGCGGCCTGATAGGGAGCGATGAGACGATCGAGTTCCCCAGGCCGCTGAAAGAACCAACACACACCACCGGGCGGAGTCGGCAAGCAGACCTGAAAGCGGACGGTGGCTGGAATCGTGCCCGCATCACGGAGGCGACGGAAGGTCTGATAGGACTCAACGGCTGCGCTGGCGTACTTCAGGTCGGTGAATTGGATGTCTTCGGCACCGTCCTTAATGGCAAACCGCCACACATCGGTCAGATCACCCGGTATCCACGGCTGCGGGCCGCGTTGGGGTTGCTGAAGCGTGACCAGGTCCGGGTGTTCGTGAAAGACGCGATAGGCCTGAAAGACGACCCAGATGGTTCGGTCTCCAACTTCTCCGTCAGGGAGACACCTCAGATATTCTCCGAGTTCTTGGGAGCAGGTGCGGAAAACCGCTTCGGCGCTTTCCAGCGGGACACTACCGACGAGGAGTACCGAAGCTGACTTGCCAGACATACCGTCTCTCCTGTTCCGACTTGCCCCGCGAGCTTCCTCACCGCTGGGCGATTTGGTACTGGTTCAGTTTCACATCGCTCCCTCTCTCCGCCGGTAGAGCGCTCCCCCTCCCTGGCCCTCCCCCGCCAGGGGGGAGGAAATGTTTGGCTCCCTCTCCCCTGGCGGGAGAGGGCAGGGGTGAGGGGGAAGAGGCAAACTGAACCACTACCGGCGATTTCGCATTCTACCATATTATGCGCTATACGAAACAAAATCATCTTTGCGGGCTGGGAGGAACCCAGGAGGGAATCGATGACTGACAGCACGAGAGTCACGACGGATGAGGCCGAACAGATTGTGGAAGCCGCACGTGCTCTTGGCCAGCAGATTCGAGCCGCGCTGGAGGAGATGGAACAGCAGCGACGGGCCGAGCCCAAATCCGGCTGATAGGCTGGCAGGAGCGACTGGCATGAAGAGCTTTTTGGGGTTGCTTGTCCTGTGTTGTTGGGTAGGAACAGGATGGGCGGCGAATGAGCATTCACCGGGCACGACGAAGGAAACGGTTCTCCGTTGGGTCGAAACCTTTCGGAGCGCCAAGCCCGAATTCCAGGCGGGCGAAACGGTGAAACTCGATGACCTGGAGAAGGTCCGTCCATTTCTTCCGCCCGGCTACTTTGAAGAATACAATTTTCCGGATGTCGAGTTTGTCATAACCCAGACGGGCGATTATCCACCCCACCCGGTCTATCGCGAGGCCACGGAAAAATTCGCCGGCCAGACCGAACTGGCAGCAGACGGCGCCCTTGAAAACTATACAGCCGGTCAACCGTTTCCCGACGCGAGCCTGGATACCCAGGATCCGGAGTCTGGGATAAAAGCCGCTTGGAATTTCAATTTTCGCTGGCAGCACTACGGCCAGCGCGTGGATAGATATGCCTACCTCTTGGTCCAGGGGGGCGGAACGCACGGGCCCATCGCCGACCTGCCAGAGGGGGTGATTCGGGGAACGGGTGGACAGATTGAGCGGGTTCTGTGGCAGCGATACCAGCGCGTGTATTTTACCCATCTGGCCATACTCCCGACGAACAATTATACCTTCCCCGCACCCGAGGCCGAACAATTCGAATTCAAAGATTACTCTGAATTTCTGGCCCCCTACGAGCAGCGCGGACAACGCGCCGTCATCCAGCGGCCGGCTGACCCACGCTTGGCCGATCAGGCCTGGTCGTACTCACCAGCGCTTCGCCGAGTCCGTCGCTTTTCCGCCGAAGAACGGGCCGATTCGTTTGCCGGCACTGACACAACCCTGGATGACTTCTATGGATTCTCAGGCCACCCGCTGGACTATAACTGGACCTTCCACGGCTGGAAGGAGGTCCTTCACGTCATGAACTCGCGCTATCCGTATCCGCACTACTACGGCCCCAACGGCTGGCTGCCCTATGACCGCTGGGAGTTAAGAAGGTGCGCGGTTGTGGAGATGGCACCCAAGGACCCGAGACATCCCTATAGCAGCAAATTGCTGTTTTGGGACGCGCAGACCTACCGGACTGCGCTTGCCCTTGCGTTTGATCGAGACGGCAAGCTGTGGAAGATCTGGCAGCCTCAGAACTCCTGGTCGGAGGACACGGTGGAACAGCCGAATCCCGATCAAGGGCTCTTTATCGCCCGGTATGAGGGAGTGCCCACCATCGACGTACAAAACAGGCAGGCCACACTCTACATCACTTTTGAGATGGACTACCCCGCGGTGGCTCCCGTCGATATCGAGGGCCTGTTCGATCTCAATAAGCTCACGGAAGGACGGCGCTAGGGAGCCCTCGTTACGGTTATGACTCTGGGGTTCTCTCCATGACAGCAAAACGGATGCGCCTCCAGGACCTTCCCATCCTCGTCGGCCAGGAAGTCGGCGTATCGGACTGGTATCTCGTCACCCAGCAGGCCGTCGATGCTTATGCGGCGGCAACAGATGACCACCAGTGGTTTTGTGAAGACGTGGAGCGAGCGAAAAAAGAGTCGCCTTTTGGCGGGACGGTTGCGCCAGGCTATTTTATCCTGGCGCTTGCTCCGGGGCTGCTGAAAAAAGTCTGGTATCTCCAAGGGGCTCGGCTCGGCATGAACTACGGCCTCAATCGCCTGCGTTTTCCCGCGCCGCTGCGCGTTGGCAAACGGGTGCGACTGCGGGTCAGCGTTCGGCGTGTCACCCCTGTTCAAGACGGACAGGAGGTGACTTTGGGTCTGTCATTTGAGGTCGAGAACGGCCAGAAACCCGTGTGTGTTGCCGAGGTAGTGTACCGCTATCTGGGCTAAATTCCTCTCTCACTACGGCTCCAGGCTACACCCGTGCGCCACTTTGGGGGGTAATGGACGATGGCTCGCTCGTAGTGACTCGCCCCGGTGTTTATGCCATGCTGAAAAGCGGTTGAGGAGATTATGCGCGTGGACATATACCAGGCACCCCGCTCCTCTCTCGCGGCATAGTTTCTCCGGGCAGTCCTCATGCATACCCGTTACGTTCATCCGTACTCTCCCAGACTCGCGCTGTCTGGATATCCACTCGTTCCGCTGTTCCTGGTGGTCGGCTGCCTGCTTTTTGGAGCCTGTCAAAAAACCGCAGAGCCGTCGCGTAGTCCCACACCGCCACCGATCCCCGTACAGACGCTGACGCTCAAGGCTCAGCACCTGCCGCGTACGATTTCGGCGGTTGGCGGGCTTGAGAGTCCACAGACTACGCAAGTGACCGCCGACCGGAGCGGCAAGATCGTCTTTCTCGATATTCCGGAAGGCCAGGAGGTTCGGCAGGGTCACGTCCTGGCGCGGATCGATGCCGCTGAGGCGCAGGCAGCGGTCGACGTCGCCCAGGCCCAATATCAGAACGCCCAGGCGACCTTAGAGCGGCTCGCCACGCTGCAGCCCAGGGCGCGCTCCCAACAGGCGCTGGACAACGCGCAGGCCGCCGTCCGAACGACCAAGGGAGAGCTGGACGAGGCGCAAACGATCTTACGCAAAATGACCATCCGGGCGCCCTTCACCGGCCGCCTGGGCCTGCGCCAGGTCAGCCTGGGCACCTATCTGGAGCCCGGCGATGCCGTAGTCCGCATCACCCAGGTTCATCCTCTGCACTTGGTCTTCAGCCTGCCGCAGCACTATGTACCGGACCTCGCAACCGGCCAGCGCATTCGCGGGGTGGCGGGTCAGTGCACGAGCCGGTTCACGGCAACCGTCAGCGTGATAGACCCCTTCCTCAATCCGGACACACGTTCGGTGACGGTGCAGGCTGTTGTCCCGAACGAAGAGAGAACGCTTTTGCCTGGCATGGCCGCGGCCTTACGCCTCGAAGTCGCTGCGGTCTCGGACGCGATTTCCATTCCCCTGGAAGCCATTATTCGGCAGGGCACGAAGCGGCTGGTGTATACGCTGCAAAACGATAATCGGGTCGCGAGTCAGTACGTCCAACTCGGACAGTTCGCCCGGCAGCAGGTTGAGATTCTCAGCGGGCTCAAGCCCGGAGATACCATCATTGTTGCCGGCCACCAGAAACTGCGGCCCGGAGCCAGGGTACAGCCAGCCCCGTATGAACCGGTTGAGAATACCAACCTGGAACTCGGGGCGAGCAGTGCGCTGCTGACGACGTGTGATTTTTAATCCATGATTCTTTCCGACCTGTGCATTACCCGTCCGGTGTTGGCAACGGTGATGAGCCTGCTCATTGTCCTGGCCGGGACTGCCGCCTTTTTGTCCATTCCGGTTCGAGAATACCCCGACATCGACAACCCGGTAGTCTCGATTACCACGACCTATGTCGGGGCCAGCCCGACAACGGTCGAAAGCACCCTCACCGAGCCACTTGAACAGTCGCTCAACGGCATCGAGGGGGTGCGCAATATCACGTCGATCAGTGCTTTCAGCCGCAGTTCGATTACAGTCGAGTTTGTTGCTGGGCGCGATATTGATCTGGCCGTCACCGATGTCAGCAATGCGATCCAACGCGCGTTTGACGATATTCCGGAGGAAGCCGAGCGGCCGATTGTCGCCAAGTCCGGGGCCAATACCTTCCCGATTCTGTGGATCGGTTTGCAGAGCGAGGCGTACTCGACCGAGGAGCTGACCGATATCGTCGACCGCATTGTCAAACCGCCGCTTCAGATTTTACCCGGTGTGGCCGAAGTGTTTGTCGGCGGGCGGAAATACGCCATGCGCATTTGGCTCGACCCAGCGAAAATGGCCCTGCACAGCGTGGACCCGGTCGATATTCACCGCACGATTACCGAGAACAATCTTCAGGTCCCGGCGGGTGAAGTCGAGGGCACGACCCGGAAATTTACCGTCCTGGCCGATGCCCAGATTGCCGACCCTGGCGTGTACGAAAATCTCATTATCCGCGAGGATGGTGAGACCCGGGTGCGCCTCAAGGATATTGGCTGGGCCGAACTGGGCTCCGAGAATTATAATGTACTCACCCGCCTCAACGGCCGCCCGACGGTCGGCGCCGGCATCGTCCGGCAGTCACGCTCAAACCAGCTTGAAGTCTCGGCTGCCGTGCGTCGTAGCCTGCCGGCCATTCGGGCCGCCTTACCGGACGGGGTCGATCTCCGGGTCGCAGTCGATAGTACGATCTTTGTGCGCGCCTCCCTCGCCGAGGTGTGGTTTACGTTGGGTGTGGTCTTTGTCCTGGTGGTGGTGGTGAACCTGATCTTTCTCCGTTCCGCGGCAACGACGATTATCTCCTCGATTGCGATCCCCGTCTCTCTGGTCGGCACCTTTGCCGTCATGCTTGCCCTCGGCTTTTCGGTCAACGTCCTGACCCTGCTCGCCCTGGTCCTGGCGATCGGTCTCCTGGTCGACGACTCCATTGTGGTCATGGAGAACGTCTACCGTCGGCAAGAGCTGGGCGAAACGCGCCAGGTCAGCGTCCGCCGCGGGGCAAAAGAAGTCGGCTTTCCGGTCATTGCCACCACCGTGTCTCTGGTTGCCGTGCTCATTCCGCTCTCGCTGTTGACCGGCAATCTGGGTCGGCTCTTTCGTGAGTTTGCCCTGACCATGGCCGCTAGCGTCCTCATCTCGACCTTTGTCGCCCTGACCCTGGTGCCGATGCTGTGCTCGCAGTTTCTGACGGTGACGGCAACGCATGGACGCTTCTACTACGTGCTGGAGCCTTTCTTTGCCAGCCTCAACCGTGGCTATGCCAGTGCCCTCCGGTGGGCCCTCCAGCATCGCCTGTCCATGGGTCTCTTTCTGGTGGCGACTGTAGGCTGCGGCCTGCTGCTGCTGCAAGCCATTCCCTCCACGCTGGTCCCGACCGAAGACCGGGGGCGGATTATCACAGTGATTAAAGCGCCCCAGGGATCGACCCTGGCCTATACCGCCCAGACCCTGGATCAAGTGGAAAAGCGCATCCAACGCATTCCGGAGGTCGAGGCATTCTTCGAGGCCATCGGGCTGTCTATTGGCGGGCCACCCAATACCAGTGACGGCATCCTCTTCGCCCGCCTGACCGATTGGAAAGAACGTAGCGTTAAACAGCAGGCTCTTATCGCTCAGCTCTTTCCCGAGTTCTTCTCGATGACCGGCGCCCTGGTCTTTCCGATTAACCCCCCGTCCCTGAACCAGCGCAGCATCAACGATCTGGAATTCATCCTCAAGAACGCCGCCGCGACTCAGGAAGAGTTTACCCAGACGGTCGGCACCATGCTGGAGCGGGTGCGCCAGCTCCCCAGCCTGATTAACGTGGACAGCGACCTGCGGCTCGACAACCCCCAGCTGGACCTCATCTTTGACCGCGACCGGGCCGCCGACCTCGGAGTGCCCGTTTCCGCCGTGGCCCAGAGTTTGCAAATTCTCCTGTCGCAGGCCAAGATCGATGAATTCATTATGCGCGGCAAGCAGTACGACGTGGTGACCGCGCTGGCGTCACGCTATCGGAGCCTGCCCGAACAGATCGGTGAAATTTATGTCCGTAGCCAGACCGGGACGATGGTGCCATTGTCCAGCCTGGTGCACGCTACGCCCAGTATTGCGCCCGCCCGACTCAACCGCTATGACCTCCAGCGCTCGGCCACGATCACGGGCAGTTTGGCTCCTGGCGCGACCCTGGGCACAATGCTGACCGGGGTGCAGCGTATTGCGGGCGAGGTCCTTCCGGTCGGTTTTAGCACCGCTCTGGGGGGCAGCGCGCGCGAGTTTGTGGAATCCTCGGCCGAGATGTATGTGATTTTTCTGATCGCGCTGGTCTTCATCTATCTCGTCCTATCGGCCCAGTTCGAGAACTTCTTGCACGCCCTGACCATCCTCGGCAGTGTGCCCCTGGCGCTCTTTGGAGCCCTTCTGGTGCTGTTTGCGACCGGCCATACGCTGAACCTCTACAGTCAGATTGGCATTATTCTGCTTATTGGGCTGGTGACAAAAAACTCCATCTTACTGGTGGACTCCGCCAATCAGTCGCGGGCTCGCGGCACCGATCTGCTGGCCGCGGTGCTGGCCGCGGGACGCAGCCGTCTGCGCCCTATTCTGATGACCAGCGCCACCTCTATTTTTGGTGCCCTACCACTTGCTCTGGCCACCGGAGCGGGTGCGGAAAGTCGTCGCCCGATTGGTGCCGCGGTGGTGGGCGGGCTGGCCTTTTCCACGGCGTTCACCCTGCTCGTCATTCCCGTGGTCTATCTGTTTGTGACCTATGTGGGCGAACGGCTGGGGATCGGTATGGTCCCCCCCAGGGTGAAATTGATGGAAGACGAGGAGCACCCGGAGACCGGTGCAGGTCATGCCAACAAGAGTGCTGCGCTATAGTGCCGGAATGTGGGATAGGGAAAACGGCATGCAGAGGACGCTGACACGACACTGGATGTTCGCCATCTTGCGGTCCCCCTACCCTGGCTCCCGTCGGAGTCCGCACAGAACGGGGAGTCTACGGTTGTCCTCCCTCGCCTGGACTCTGCCCATCCTCTTCTGCCTGGTCGCCAGTTGCATGGTGAGCCCAAAACGACCGGTCGCCTCGGTCACGCTTCCCGAGACGTGGAGTGAGCGACCCGAGCCGGCCATCAACACACCACCCGTGGAACTCGCGCGTTGGTGGAACACCTTTCAAGACTCGGCGCTCCAGGCGCTGATCGAACGGGGAATCAGCCAGAATCGAGATATACGCGAAGCCACTGCCCGGGTTCGGGAAACGCGTGCTACGCGTCGGGTCAACCTGGCCCCCCGCTGGCCGCGCCTCGGTTCGTCCACGTCGTACACCCGCAGTCTGAGCAGCAGCACGACCACTTCATTGTCGTCCGATTTTCTCGATGACGAGGCTACCCGTACGGACAGCAGCGAGAGTCCGGTTGGGACGTCGTTGGGCTTTGGACAAGAACGAAATTTCTACCAGATGGGCCTGGACGCAAGCTGGGAGATTGACCTGTTCGGCCGTCTGCATTGGGCCGAGCAGGCCCTGGGTGCGGATATCAGCGCCGCGGAAGAACACCGGCGCGCCGTGCTGGTGGCGCTGCTGGCCGAGATCGCGCGCAACTATATCGAACTCCGCGGGGCGCAACAGCGACTCCGTATTGCCCAGCGTCATATTCAGGCTCAGCATGATTCGGTTGAGGTCACGCAGGCCCGCTATCAAGCCGGGTTGACGAGCGCCTTGGACGCCGCCGAAGCTGGGGCTTTGCTGGCGAATATCCGCGCTCAGGTCCCTCCCCTCCAAACCACCGTCAAACAGACCCTCCACCGTCTGAGCGTCTTAGTAGGCGAGCCGCCCGCCGCTTTCGCACCATCCCTCTCTCAGGACCAACCGATTCCGCGGGCCGACCTGGCCGGTGATATCGGACTGCCGTCCGAGCTCTTACGCCGGCGTCCCGATATTCGGCGGGCCGAACGTGAACTGGAAGCGGCCACCGCGCGGGTTGGCGTGGCCACCACCGACCTGTTCCCTCGGCTGACCTTGACCGGGCGGCTGGGGACGCAGGGCTTGGATGTGACGGATCTGGCCAAGGGGGCGGGGCTGTCCTGGGCCACCGGCCCGGCGCTGAGCTGGCCGGTGTTCGACGCCGGCCGCATCCGGGCGGCCATCAAGGTACAGGACGCACGCCAGGCCCAAGCCCTCGCCCGCTATGAGCAGGTGATTCTCACCGGGCTCGAAGAGGTTGAGAATGCCCTCGTGGCGTACAGCAAAGAGCAGGTCCGCCAGCAATGGCTGACCGCCTCAATAACCGCACACACCGATGCCGTGGAGATTTCCACCGAACGCTACCTGAACGGGCTGGAAAACTATCTGAGCGTCGCCCTGGCCCGACGCGCGCTCCACACGGCCCAGGATGCCTTTGCTCAAAGCCAAACCGCCCTCGCCGCTCACGTTATTGCCTTGTACACAGCGCTCGGCGGGGGCTGGGATACGACCGGGTCGCCAGGCTGACATTATCCGTATCTGGCGTTGGTAAGGACATGGGATTGCTTCCCCTAATCGGGCTTGGTAGGGAGTTTTCTGAAAAGAAGGAGAAGTCTATGCGACGGACGATTGTGGTGGCACTGGCCGGAATCGCGTTTATGGTTCCGGGTCTGAGCCGGGCGGCAACCTGGAAGAGTGATTCGGCGCATGCCAGTGTGCAATTTGCCGTGAGGCATTTGATGGTCGCCACCGTGCGCGGCACGTTCGACAAATTCGACGTGACCGCAATCATAGACGAGGACGATATCAGCCGCTCCTCGGTGGACGCCACCATCGAGGTGGCCTCCATCAATACCCGCAACCAGAAACGGGACGACCATTTACGCGGGCCGGATTTCTTTGATGCTGCCCAACATCCGACCATCACCTTCAAATCAAAGGTGGTCGAAAAAATACAGGACTACAGCTATAAGGTCACCGGAGAGCTGACCCTCATGGGCGTCACCAGAGAGGTCGTGCTCGATGTGACCGGCTCGCCCCAGGCCATCACCGACCTCCGGGGCAAACCTCGCCTGGGCGGGGCTGCCACCACAACGATCAATCGTACCGACTATGGGCTCAGCCGCAACTCGGTCCTGGAGTCGGGCGGGGTGGCGATCGGCGAGCAGGTCGAGATCACAATTGACATCCAACTGGTGCCGGCACAGTAATTCGCCGGTCGTATCTCCGCTTGCCTTGCCCCCCTCACCCCAGCCCTCTCCCGCCAGGGGAGAGGGAGCAGTCATTCCCGGCCCTTGACTGTCCCCCCGGTCTTTTGCTTGGTTGAAATCTCCCATGAAGCTGCTCGGCACGCAACTCGCCTATTTTCTGAACGAGCCGGCAACGCGCCGGAATATTGGCGCGCTCCTCAAATTCGCCGCCTTTTTGGTCGGCATTATTCTGCTCTTCTCGGTTCTCTTCCACGTGATCATGCTGCACGCGGAAGGGCAGGATCATTCCTGGCTGACCGGAGTCTATTGGACCCTGACGGTAATGAGCACGCTCGGATTTGGTGACATTACTTTTCACAGCGATATTGGGCGGTTTTTCAGCATTGTGGTGCTGCTCTCCGGGATTGTCCTGCTGCTTATCGTCCTGCCCTTTACCTTTATTCGCTTCTTTTACGCTCCCTGGCTGGAAGCGCAGATACGGTTCCAGGCCCCGCGCGAAGTGCCGACAGATACCCAGGGACACGTCATTATCTGTACCTACGACACCATTGCTCCCGGCCTGATTGAACAACTACGCCTCCAGGACGTTCCCTACTATGTTCTTGAGCCCGATCCAGCGACTGCCGCGCGTATGTATGAGGACGGCCTTTCGGTTATTGCTGGTGAGATCGATAGTCGTGAGACTTACGAGAAAGTCCGGGCCTCCCAAGCACGGTTGATCGTTGCCAACAGCGCGGACACCGTCAATACGAATATTGCCCTGAACGTCCGGGAGGTTACCCCGGATATCCCCATCATGGCAACGGCCGAGGAAAAAGACTCGGTTGATATCCTCGAATTGAGCGGCTGTACGCACGTGGTTCCGCTCAAGCAGCGCCTGGGAGAACGTCTCACCAACCGTATTAACATCGGGCACGCCCAGGCGCATGTGATCGGCAGTTTTCGCGACCTCCAGGTTGCAGAGTTTCCCGTCCACAATACTCCCCTGGCGAACCGGACGATCCGTGAAACCCGGCTGCGCGAGGTCATCGGGCTCAATATTGTCGGGATTTGGGAACGGGGTCGTTTATTGCCGGCGACTCCCGACACCTTCCTGTCCAATACCAGCGTGATGGTTGTAGTTGGCTCGGAAGAACAAATGCTGGAACTCGACACCCTGCTGGTCATTTACGATACCAATTACAGTCCGGTCCTGGTCATTGGGGGCGGTAAGGTCGGCTGTGCCGCTGCCGAGGCCCTGAAGCGCAAGGAAATACCGGTTCATCTGGTTGAGAATGACGAATCCTTTCGGGAACGGATCGAACACATCCCGGATCAGCTCTTTATCGGCGATGCGGCCGACCGAGAGGTCCTGATGCGTGCCGGTTTGCAGGATGCCCCGGCTGTACTCCTCACGACAAACGACGACGCCATGAATATCTACCTCGCGGTCTACTGTCGCCGCCTCAATCCTGAATTACGCATCGTTAGCCGCATTACCCACGAAAGGAATCTCGAAGCCATCCACCGCGCCGGCGCGGACTTCGCCTTGAGCTACTCTTCGCTGGGGATTGAACAGGCCCTCTCCCTGCTGCAGGGCCGCGAGCTAGGACTCTTGGGCGAGGGGGTTGAGTTATTTGCAGTCTCACTGCCACGGATGTTGGTAGGCTTGACCTTATCCGACAGCGGCATTGGAGCCCGGACGGGGCTGAACGTGATCGGCATTCAGCACAACGGCAGCCTCGTCACCAATCCGCCCGCCTCAACAAAGCTCCAGGAAGAAAGCGAGCTCATCATGCTGGGCAGTACCCAGCAGCGGCAAGCCTTTACCGAGGCGTATAGTTAGCCGTGTAGGGGCAAAACCCCCTGTGGTTGCCCCCGGCGGGGGAATGGGTAGCCACAGGGGGCTACCCCTACGGGGGGTCTAAGACGGGGCGGTCCTGCGTCAGATGAAACACCACCAGCAGACCGGCACTCAACCCATACGCGAATACAAATTCCGGCGCAGCCGCAAAACCAAACGCATTCTGGACTCCCGCGGGAGTCAGTTCATAGGCGTGGATCACCCCCACAAAAGATAGGGCGGCGGCGACCAGCAACCAGGCCGCCGCGCGGAGAAACTGGTGTTCGATAATAAAGACCAGAATGGCTGCCAGGATCATGGCGCTCAGCAGAAAGCCCTGGCTGAGGGCAATCACGCCGTGAATGTAGAGATCGCCCCCGAACTTTGGCGCGATGTCGAAGAGCGCCGCGCCGGCTTTGCGCAGGCTGGTTTCAATCAACACCAAAGCCCAGGCGGCCAGCGCGGGAATCAGCCCGAAGGCAACCGCCAGCGCGTGCGCTTGGGGTACGGCCTGAAATGCCTGGGCGGTCATAATGATGCCTATCCATAACAGAATGCCCAGCGTCACTTCGATCGGAACGACGTGGAGAATTAAAGTCATTCCGCCAATCAGACACAGCAGCCAGATGACCAGCCCATCAATCACCGAGTAGCCGACGCGCGCCCCCATCGCCTTCCAGGCCGGGTGCCCAATATAGATGGTCGTGGGAAACGGGCTGCCGAAGCCGGCGGCCAGGAGCGTCCCGGCGCCATTGGCGAGCAGAGAGGGTTTGGTTTCATAGCGATCGCCGGCTGCCTCCGCACTCTCCAGATTCTGTAACGAGCCAATAATATTAAACAGGCCCATAGGAAAAATAATGGCCAGATACTGCCAACCCCGCTCACTGGTCAGCAGGGCAAACAGGTCGGACGGGACCGGCGTCGGCAGATACAGCGCAAACTCGTACTGCTCTGCCGGCGGCTCAAAGACCGGCAGCCCCAGCAGACGCAGCCCCCACGCCAGGATGACACCCGTCAGCACGGCCACCAGGCCACCGGGTAGGCCGCCGGGCAGGCTCCGGCGTGACGCGTAGGTGGTCAGGATTATCATCATGGGCACAATCGCAATCAGCGGCTGTGCAAAAATCTGGAAGATAAAACCGACGGCAATAAACGTGATCGCCACGCCGGCCAGCGCGGTCAGCAGGGCCGCTCGCGGTGTATGCCGGCGCAGCCAGTCGCCAACAAAAGCACCCGCCGTTTCCATCACCCCGCTGAGCAGACAGGCCAACAGCCCGACCTGCCAGGCCAGGGTTGGGTCTTGCTTTTCCTGATAGACCGGCCCCATGATGAGGAAGATGTAGGCAAAACAGCTCGGCGTATTGATGCCATAGGGGAGAGCCGTCACATCCTTGCGCCCGGTTTGCAGCATCAGCCGCCGGGCTTGCCAGGCGTAAAAGATATTACCGAACAGGATGGACAGTGCCGCCCCAGGCAGGATGCGGCCAATCACCAGCTCTTGAGGCAGGCCACAGACCAACGGACACAGCACGGCGATCAGCATGAGTTGCAAGAGATTGTCGATAAACAGGCCAAAGAAGCCGTCAATATCGCCCCGGACAAACAGGGCGCGCAGCCCGTGCAACGTCCAGGTGTCCCTCCGCCCAGCCGCATCTTCGTGCATACGGCGGGCAGTCTAACGACCGGATAGACGGCCGTCAAACCGAACTGGAGTCGAGCTACGGTTGACAGCGCGGTCGAGAGTATATTGAGTCGTGCTTTCATTTTGATTATCTGTGGTGGGTGTGACGTAAGGAGGCGCTATGAAAACGCTGGTACGATTCGCTCGGGTTGGCTTGGTCCTCGGGGCGCTCGGCTTCTTCCAACCCTTCGGGCATGCGGCCGACCTCGATGAGGTCCGAAAAGCGGCGGAAGAGGGCAATGCCCGAGCGCAAAACAGCCTGGGCGTCCTGTATGTCAAAGGCGATGGCGTCGAGCAGGACGCCAAGGAAGCCGTCAGATGGTTTCGTCGCGCCGCCAAGCAGGGGCACGTCGGATCACAGTATAATCTGGGCCTCTTATATTTCGCCGGGAGTAATAGCGACCGGGCGAAGCAGGAAGCCGCCAAGTGGTTTCAAAAAGCGGCCGAGAGCGGGCATACGAAAGCCCAGTACCGCTTAGGCATGTTCTATGTCCAGGGCAGCGGTGTTGAGCAGGATTATGCCACCGCCGCCATTTGGTTACGGAGTGCGGCCGACGAGAATCATACCGAGGCCCAGTACAATCTCGGCGTGCTGTACGATAACGGCTACGGCCTGGAGCAAGATCTGACCAAGGCGAGAGGCTGGTACCTCAAAGCCGCGGACCAGGCCCATCCAGGAGCGCTGTTCAACCTCGGCACCATCTACTTCGCCGGTCGAGGCACGGAGCAGGACGATGCGGAAGCGGCCCATTGGTTCCGCCGGGCCGCAGAGCGGGGCCATTCCGGCGCGCAGTACAACCTGGGGGCCATGTATCTGGAAGGCCGAGGGGTGGCCAAAGACGACGACACAGGCATTGACTGGTTGCGCGAAGCGGCCAAACAGGGCCATGCCAATGCCCAGAAAATCCTCGATCAAATCAGTGCCGGCAGCTAATGGGTATCCGGTTCGGGCCTCGGCCCAGGCTGATGGGGGAAGCATGACCGCCGTCACCAAACGGGCACGCTTCCTGCTGGCCGTGCTGATTGTCATAACGGGCGTGGGTTGCGATCAAGCCACCAAACAGATTGCCGCCCAACAGCTCCGCGGCACGCCGCCCATCTCCTTCATGCACGACCTTGTTCGCCTGCAATACGCGGAGAACCAGGGCGCTTTTCTCGGACTCGGCAATAGCCTGTCCCCCGAACTGCGCTTCTGGCTGCTCACCGTTGCGACCGCCGTGCTGCTCCTGGGCTTGGCCATCTTCCTCATCGTGCAATGGCAGCTCCCACGTCTTTCGTTCATTGCGCTCTCGTGCGTCCTGGCCGGAGGACTGGGGAATATGATTGACCGGCTGGTGCACGACGGCAGCGTCATCGATTTCCTGAACCTCGGCCTGGGCTCACTCCGAACGGGTATTTTCAATATCGCCGATATCGCCATAACAGGCGGCGTCGTTCTGCTCTGGGCTGCCAGCTTCCGGGCAGACCCCCAGCCGGACGAGTCGACTACACCCTAATATATGATACTGAGCGCTACCGCGCTTACGAGCCGTTTCAACTCCTTCCACATGATGCTAAGGTCTGAGCCGAGATTGCACGACGAAAAGAAAGGAGACCGTATGGCCAAAGATGCTGTCATCCCAAAGGGAATGGAGGCTTATTACAACGATTTTCATTTTGCTCCGGCAATCAAGGATGGAGATCGTCTCTACTGTTCCGGCCAGATCGGAGTGGGCGAGGGGTATAAGGTTTCGGACGATCCCGAAGCGCAATTCACCCAGGCGTTTGAGCATGTCAAATCCACGCTGGAGGCGTCTGGCGCGTCGTTTGACGATGTGGTCGAGATGACGACCTTTCACGTCGATCTGCAAAAAAACATCCAGACCTTCATGAAGGTCAAAGACAACTACATGGCAGCCCCTTACCCGGCCTGGACGGCAATCGGTATCACCGAGCTGGCATTTCCGGGCGCCCTGGTTGAGATCAAAATCATCGCTCGGTTACCGTAGAAAAAGAAGATTAGGAACTCGGGGTTAGGGGCTAGGGAAGAAGATACCCCGTGGTTGCCCACCCCAACCCCCAATCCCCACATGAAACCGTTCTGGAAGACAAAATCACTCGCCGCCATGAGCCAGCAGGAGTGGGAGTCTTTGTGCGACGGCTGTGGACGCTGCTGTCTGAACAAACTGGAGGACAGTGAGACCGGGGCCACTCATTATACGAATGTGGCCTGCTGGCTACTCGACCTCACTCGCTGTCGCTGCAAGCGGTATGAGCGGCGGACCCAACTCGTTCCCGAGTGCGTGCGGCTCTCGCCCGAGAATGTTCAGAAGATCGGTTGGCTGCCGCACTCCTGCGCGTATCGCCGCCTGGCCGAGGGCCGCGACCTGGCCTGGTGGCACCCCCTGGTCTCCGGCCGCGCCGAGACCGTCCACCAGGCCGGTATCTCGGTCCGAGGCAGAGTAGTCTCCGAGGAGACCGTCCCGCCCGAGGCGTTTGAAGACCATCTGATCGACTGGATCGAACACGACTGAGCGGCTATAGTTGGCGCCGTATATTTGTCATGGAGTGAGACATGGGTCAAAAACGCTGGTCGTTATCGGTGCCTCTGGAGGGGTTCAGCCTTACGGAGCATGTTGAAATCGCACGGGAAGCCGAACAGGCCGGCTATACCGATGCCTGGTCCATGGAGGTTGATGGCGTCGATTGTTTTGCCCCGCTGGCCACCCTGGCCCAGGCAACCGACCTGCGGCTGGGCACGGCGATTGCCAATGTGTATACGCGCGGGCCGGCGACCTTGGCCATGAGCGCGGCGGGCCTGGCCGAACTCGCACCGAACCGGTTTTGTCTGGGTATCGGCGCGGGCTCGCATCCGATTGTCGAATTCTGGAACGGTGGCAAGTTTGCCCGCCCGGCAGTCCGGGTACGAGAAATGCTGGCCTTCCTGCGTCAGGCATTTAGCGGGGAGCGCGTCACCTTTGAGGGCGAGACCTTTACGGTCAAGGGCTTTCGGTTCAGCCGCCCACCACAGACTCCCATTCCCATCCACGTCGGCGCGCTGAAACCGATGATGCTGCGCATCGCCGGGCAGTATGCCGACGGAGCAATTATCAACTGGCTCTCCGCCGATGACGTCAAAAAGTCGGTCGCCGTCGTGCGTGAGGCGGCTCAGGCAGCGGGCCGGAGTCCTGACGAGGTGGAAATCACCGCCCGGATTTTTATCAGCGTTGACCCACCCGGTCAGGCGGTTGAGACCGGCATCCGGCGGCATATCAATACCTATTTGAATGTGCCGGTGTATAAGGCGTTTCACCAATGGCTGGGTCGGACGGACCTGCTGGGTCCCATGTGGGAAGCGTGGGCCGGCGGCGATCGCAAGGCTGCCGTGGCCGCAGTGCCGCCAGAGGTCATGCAGGACTTGTTTATTCAGGGCTCACCCGAAGAGATGAGAGCGCGGGTACAGCGCTATCTGGATAACGGAGTGGACACGGTCTTTCTGCAAATGCAGTCATTTGAAACCGACCCAGCCATAAAGCGCGCCAATATCCTCAACGCCCTCCGCGCTCTCACCCCCAACCCCTAACCCCCAGAAGTCCGGGCAACCACAGGGGGTTGCCTCTACGTGTGGCCCCGTGGTTGGGCAACCACAGGGGGTTGCCCCTACGTTTTGCTCCTTCGTTCAAACGCGGAGAGCAAGAGATACAGTACCCCCATACCCAGGTTGGCTTTGACCAGTTGGGTGTAGCGGTCGTGAAGCCGTGTAAACTCGTCCCAAAAATCTTTCTTTGTCATATCGAAAGTATCGAAATCCTGAATCTCGACGACCCGCAGATATTCCAACCGGTCGCCCACGACCAAGGCGTAATAGATCAGCGTGGCAACCATGACCACAACGAGTACCGTCTTCGCCAAGCGCACGGCCGTCCACCAGTCCGAACGCAGCAAAAAGTAAATCGCCGACGCGGCCATAGTCGCAGCTGCAATAAATTCGAGGCGGTTCAGCTTGGCCAGCACCGCGGCGTTCACATCTCCAGCCAAGGTGGTCGTGGGCAGTTCCTGAAAGACCGTGCCGGCCACGGCAAAGCCGAACCCGACCAACGCGCCGATCCAGACGCCAGCGGCAAGCGTCTCTATAAAGACAAAGATGCGATCAAAAAACGGCTTCATACCGCGCTTTTTACTCGGGCCGCTCTGCCCGGGTCTCTTTGCCCAGCACATGCCGGAGGGCGCTCTCCAGGCTTGGGTAGCGAAAGGCATAGCCGGTCCGCGTGAGGACACGCGGCTCAACCCGGGTACTGGCGAGCAGCAGAGCGTCGGCCATCTCGCCAAAGGCAAGCCGGGCCGCAAAGGCCGGGACGGGGAAAAACGTCGGGCGGCCCAGGACCCTGCCGAGCGTCCGGGTATATTCCCGATTCGTCACGGCCTCGGGACACACCGCATTGATCGGACCGCTGACCTCGTCGTTGGTGATGGCGTGCTGTATCGCGCCAACAACGTCGTCCAGGGCAATACAGCTCATATACTGTGTACCCGCGCCAATCACGCCACCCAGGCCGAGCTGAAACGGTAAAAGCATTTTTTTCAGCGCGCCACCGGCGGGACTGAGGACAATCCCGATCCGCAGCAGGGCGGTCCGTATGCCCGTGTCGGTCAGCCCGGCCGCGGCAGCCTCCCAGTCCCGACAGACCTCGGCCAGAAATCCCTCTCCGGCCTCACTCTCTTCGGTCAAGGTCTCGTCTCCACGGTCTCCGTAATACCCAATCGCAGAAGCACCGACAAAGACCTTGGGCGGCTGGGCACATTGGGTCAGCGCTTCACACAGCAGCCGGGTTCCCTTGACCCGGCTGTCCCGAATGCGGCGTTTGCGCTCGGGGGTCCAACGCCCGGCGGCGATGTTCTCTCCGGCCAGATGGACAACCGCGTCGAATCCTTCCAGCCCGGCCCGATCAATCGTTCCGGCAGCCGGAGACCAAGCGACTTCACCGTCTCCCCCGCTCGCCCCATCCTTGCGAACCAGGCGCGTGACACTATGGCCGCCCGTTGTCAGGAAAGGGATGAGCGCAGAACCAACCAAACCGCTTGCACCAGAGACGAGTACCTTCATCGGTCTTCCTCCATAGTTCAACTGATTACGCTGTGTATCATGCGCGAGCACGTCCTGGCGCGTCACCGCATGCCGATAGGTGAAGAGTCGCTCCAATTTTCGCCTGGTCCAGGCGCCACCGAGCACCCGGCCCAGACTGCTGCCCGGCAGCGCGTATTCAATCCGATCCTCCAACATACAGCCTTCTCGTCCGTCCGCTTCAACCCGGTGGGTATGCTCCCAGCGGGCAAAGGGGCCGGAGATTTGGACATCTCGGAATTGGACTCCCGCTTCATAGTCGCAGTGTTCGGCGATCCATTGCCGGGAGAAGGGACCAAGTCCCATGCGCAGCACCACCCGCCCACCGCTTTCGATGCCACCGCGACGTTCAATAATTTCCACCGACTCCCAGGGCGGAGTGAGACGCTCGAACGCTCCCGGTCGCGCGTGCCACTGAAAGACCTCAGCCGCTGGCGCGGGAATATACACCCGACGGATAAACGTCTCTGTTCTCATGACATCCTGCCAAAAACAGCGGAGCCGGCCTTTTTTTCGCCATAGCCGGTCAGCTCGACATAGCCGTCGCCGGCAAGCGACCGGCCCTGCGCTGTCCCCTGCGCCCGGACCGCGCCTTCCCAATACCGAATCAGCGTGTGCATTTCCTGGTCAGCCAGATAGGGCGTAATCGTCAGATCGATCGCCTCACTCGGAATACGCAGCCGCCACTGAGCTGGGTAGACCGTTCCGTCAGCCGGGCTCTGCCAGGTTTGTAGCACTTCGATCTGAAAGTCCTTCGAGGTCAGGGTCTGCGTGGTCCCATCCGCGGCGACCAGGGTTCCGCTGCTGCGGGAATGGATGTCGCCCGCTTGCTGACGTATCTGATAGACCATCAGTTCTTGTCCGTTTGTGAGCTGAATGGCAAACCAGTCCCAGCCCTGGATCGCCTCGCTCAGCACGCTCGTACTCCATTCCCGGTCCATCCAGCTCAGCCCCTGCACCTGGAACTCGTCGTCCCCCAATCGAATGATGCCGGCCGAGCGTAGACGGGTGAAGGAATAATAATACGAAGCCTGCCCTGTCGCAGCACCTTTCTGACTCAGCCCATTCTGGCCATGTAAAACAATAGGCTTATCTGACACCAGCCTGAGATCCAGGGCCACGTCCTGTTCTGCGGCGGAAAGCCGCATGGACACGGGCCGACCCACCGCCGTCTCTCCAGTGACCGACCAGTCTTCGAGCCAGACGCGAAAGGGGGCGGCCGACGCCCCGGCCAAGCCAAGCGCCGCCCGGCTCAAACGCTGAAAGGCGTGAAAACGTTGCGTCGCTACGTCGCTCAGCGCGAAGTGGGCCATATACACGTCCTGCGTGCCCCAGGCCGAGGCACGCCCAGCCTGGTCTGGTGGTGCGTTCAGGGCCGTTCGGAAAAACGTGAGCTGGAATCCGAAATGGCGGCCCTCGGCAGACTTCAGATTGCCGGTGTAATACCACCACTCCGTCCGATAGGTCGGATGCGGCCCGTGGTCGTCAGGAAATCGGAATTCCCGCGGGCGGTCTGCCCGCGCAAAGCCGGCCAGCTCCCCGCCCAGGGCCTGGCCGAGCGACAGCCTGGGTTCCGTGGCTATATAGTCAGATGCTTGCCCGGCGAGATACCACTGCCCTACCCCGACCAGGACGGCTACCAGCAGCAGGATTCCAACGATACGACGCATTCGCCTCTCACCCGTTATTCTTCACGCAAGGCCAGTGCCGGCGAGGTCCGGGCCATGCGCAGGGCTGGGTAGAGACCGGCCAGCAGCGCGGCCACCACCGCCATGACAATCGCCTGCACGAGGATTTCCGGAGCAATCTCGATTTGCAGGGTCCAGCCAAACGAGCGCCGATTGATCACCAGGACTAAAATCAGCGCCAGCCCGACCCCGACCGGCACGGCCAGCAGACCGGCAATCAGGCCCATCAACCCGGTTTGGGAGGTCATGAGCCCCCAGACCTGACCGGGGGTGTAGCCGGTTGCGCGCAGTACCCCAAGCTCACGCGCCCGTTCAAGCTGGAGGGCCATCAGCGCACTCAATACCCCGATGAAGGCCACCACCGTGGTGAGCAGATGAAGGACGGTCGTTATGGTAAAAGTTCGATCAAAGATTTCGAGCGAAGCGTCGCGCAAAGTCCGGTTTGAGCGGATGAGGACATCGTGCTCTGCCCCGGCCAGCCCGCGCAGCGATGCGACGAGGCGATCAACATCGGTGTTCGGCTCGGCATACACGCCGAGGGAGGAGACCAGTGCATCCTGCCACCACCGGTCATAGGTGTGACGGCTCATCATCACGATGCCTTGATCCGAGCCATAATCCGTAAAAATCCCGACGACCCGAAACGAGTGTACACCCTGGTCCGTGCGTAGTTGAAGCGTATCATTGAGGCTCAGCTCATGCCGATAGGCATAGGGCTCGGAAATAATGACCGCCGCCTCGTTCTGAAATGCCGGCCAGACGGCGTGCGGCTCACCGAGGATAAACGTAAAGGCCGTATAGCTGCGTTCCGCCAGGTCAAGGGCAACCAGTTGGGTGAGGCCCAGATGGGATTCGACCTGGAGTCCTCTATACGTGTTCACCCGTGCAATACCGGGGGCGGATGCCAGTCGTTTCACCAGCGCTGGATCGAGCGTGGAATCACTCCGGCGGGCAATCAGGCTTGGCGGGGCAATATAGACATCGGCATGGAGTGAGGATTCCAGCCAACGCACGACGGTCTGGCGAAAGCTCTGCACCATGATGCCCACGCCGACGGTGACAGACACGGCCACCATCAGCGCCGCAATCGCCACCGCGGTCCGACTCAGCGTGGCCACGACGCTCCGTCCGCACAAGCGTCCGAGCGTCCCCCCCCACGCACTCAGGAGCGGTTGGAGCAGACGGATGCAGCCCACGGTCGCCAGCGGCGTCATCAGCACACAGCCCAGGAGTACGCCGAACAGGGAACCGAAACTCAGCCATAAATTCGTACCCGATAGCCACAGACCACCGAGGCCGGCAGCGAGCGCCAGCAGGCCCAGCAGCATCGTTCGCGGTGCGGTTTGCCGAGCGCGTGTCTCCAGGCTTGAACGCTGCAAGGTCACGCGGGGGGGGGTCGCCGTGGCTTCCCAGGCCGGCCTGAGCGCGGCCAGCAGGCTGGCCCCGATGCCGAGCAGCAGGCCTTTACCGAGCACGACCGGGGTCAGCGCGAGTTCACGCACAGTCAGGACAAAGTACAGATCGGTAATCGTGCGCGTCACGAGCTGCACCAAGCCGTGGCTGAGTAGAATCCCCAGACCAATACCGGCGACGGTCCCCACTCCCCCCACGCACACGGCTTCACCCAGAACCAGGAGGCAAATCTCACAGCGGGTCACACCCTGGGTGCGCAGCAGGCCGAGCAGACTCCGCCGCTGGACCACGGAGAAGGTCATGGTGTTATAAATGAGAAACGCTCCAACGATCAGCGCGAGCAGACTCAAGGCCGTCAGGTTGAGCTGGAAGGCGCGCGTCATCTGTTCGATGGCCTGAGAGCGGCCGCGTGACGACAGGATTTCCACTCCGGCGGGCAAAAGCTGACGAATCGTTGCCAGGAGCTTTTGTCCGGTCTTGCCCTCGGGCGCGAGGACATCAATCCGGCTTAACTGGCCGACCAGCCCCAGGATTTCCTGAGCCGTAGCAATATCCGTTATGAGCAGATGCTCCACCGCGCTGGCGACCCGGCTCTCAGGCGGGTCGAGCAGGCCCACCAGAGTCACGGCCTGATGCCGGGTGCCAACCCGGACGCTGAGTCGGTCTCCAATATCGAGACCGAGCTGTCGGGCGGTACGAGCGGCAATCAGGCCGGTGGCCGGCTGGGTCAGAAAGGCGAGAAAGTCGTTGTCAGGAGTCGTACCTGCGCTGCTGAGATACGGACGGAAGGGCACTTCCGCAAACGCGTCAACCCCGAGGAGATGAAAAATCCGACCGGGATAGTCTGTCGCGGCGACATCGCTTTCCACCACGGGCGCAAGAGCCCGGACTTTTCCCGTCAGCCGCAGACGGCGATACACCTCCTCGGATACGCCATTCGGCCCCCCAACAATTTGATGCGTCGCTCGTCCGACGATACTCTGGGTCGCCAGCACAAAGGCCCGCCGGGCACTCTCGTTCGCCACGTCAATCGCCACCACGACCGCCACACCGAGGGCAACGCCCAGCAGCGCCAGGCCGGCCTGCCAGGCATGGTGCTGTAAATAGCGGAGGCTGGAACGCCACAACAGCCGACTCATCCGGCGGCCTCGGTCGGATAGTCACGCGCCACCACTTGACCGGCGTGCAGCGTGAGCAAACGGTCGGCGACTCCAATCACCTCGGGGCTGTGGGTGACCATGACCAGCGTTTTGCCGCGTTGTCGGGTCAGGCGGTCCAGCAACTCAAGCACCCGCCGCCCGGTCTCAAGATCAAGGTTGCCGGTGGGTTCATCGGCAAGCAGCAGCAATGGGTCGTGGACCAAGGCCCGGGCTATGGCGACACGCTGTTGCTCTCCGCCGGACAGACGGTCGGGAAAGCTCTGGGCGCGGTCTTCCAGGCCGACGGCCTCAAGCAGGTCGCGTGCCCGGCCCCGCTCTGCCGGTCCTGTACGACCGTTGAGTTCCAGTGGCAGGAGCAGATTTTCTTCGACCGACAAGGTCGGAATCAAATTAAAAAACTGGAAGATAAAACCAATATGCACGCGCCGGAATAAGGTCCGCTCGCGTTCACTGAGGCGGGTGAGATGCACTTCGCCCCGATCGGTGGAGAAGACGACTTCACCGCTGGTCGGCAGGTCGATACCGCTCAGCACATTGAGAAGGGTGGATTTCCCTGACCCACTCCGGCCGAGCAGCACAACAAACTCGCCGGACGGAATGGATAAGTTGACCTGCCGCAAGACCGGACGGAGGCGCTCGCCTTCCTGATACACCTTGGTCAGGTCTCGTAATGCAATAAGCGGCCGACCCCCCATCTTCTCCTCACTACTCATCTGACTCCTTCCTCCCCCCCAATCCCCAACCCCTAACCCTCTTCCCATTGTATAGACGTGACACAAACTGAGAAGCCCTCCCGTTATTGTGAGGGGAGTGTTGAGGGCATAGACTTGGTGCTATACGGTGATGACCGACCAAGTCCGTGTAGTGACGCGAGTCTGGTGTGTCTCGACCGAACCTCGCCTCCTATGGTTCACCCCTTCATCAACATAGCCTCGTTCTACCTCGGCTGGTTTGCTTGTCTCCTGGGCGCTACCCACAACCTGCCGTGGCTTGGCGTGCTGGTCATGGCGGCGTTACTGGCGCTACATCTCTTTCTGACGGCAAATCGTACGCAGGAATTCCGCCTCATCCTGGTCACGGGCCTACTCGGGACCAGTCTGGATTCGCTGCTCATGCTGGGCGGTCTGTACACCTTTACGAATCACACCCTCTCGTGGCTGTGTCCCGTATGGATGACGGCGCTGTGGATGGGGTTTGCCTCAACCCTCAATCACTCCATGCGCTGGCTGCGCGGCCGCTATCGCCTGGCCTGTCTCTTTGGGGCGACTGGCGGGCCGCTGAGCTATTATGCCGGCGTGGGCCTGGGGGCACTCACCTTTGTCCCTTCTACCAGGCCCACGCTGATGGTCCTGGCTGTGGTGTGGAGCCTCGTCGTGCCCGGCCTCCTGTGGCTGGCCCACACCATGTCATCCCAGGTCAACCCAGAAGAGCCGTGATTGCCTCTCGGCGGTAATCAAAGATGCGTTCCAGCATACGGGCGACAAAAAGTTTCTGAGCCAGCGTGCCAAGAGTGCCGTACGGGATTTCGTAATCCACCACATCCCGCATCAGGGTTCCATCGACGCCGGCTGAGAACTCATGCAGATGCACCCAGTGCTTATAGGGTCCGGAGAGTTGGCTATCGACAAAGCGGAGCGGGGGCGCATAGTCCTCTATCCGTGTGGTCCACTGGATGGGAAACCCAATAAGCCTGAGATGATATTCAATACGCGCACCGACCTGCATGGTCACAGGCAACGGGGTCAGAATACGAAAATGCAAAAACGGCGGGGTGATGCGCTCCAGGTTTCCCGCGTCCGCAAAAAATGAGAAAACCGTCTCAAGCGGTTGTGAGATGCGCTGCACGCGCTCAAGTCGGTACCGAGCTGTCATCATTGTATCCAACGTAGCGGATGAAAAGGGTCCGACAAGTAGGAAGCGGTTGGTCCAGAGCGAAACAGGACAGCAAATGACCACCTAGAAAGACTCCATATGCTCCGCCGCCTCCTGCCCATCCTCGGTCGCTGTCTCCGCCTTCAGTGTCCACGCTGCGGACAGGGCCGTCTGTTTGCGCGTGCCTTTATGCTCTTTGAGCATTGTCCGGCGTGCTCCCTGTCCTTTGAACCGGAACAGGGCTATTACGTTGGCGCGATTTATCTCAATTACGCCGCAACGGTGTTGATTGCCACACCCGGCTTCTTACTCCTGGATTACTGGACGGATTGGTCGCTGACCCGCCAAATGCTGGTCTGGAGCGCCTTCGCCATCGGCTTTCCTATCCTGTGCTTCCGTCACTCAAAAAGCCTGTGGCTGAGCCTGGACTATTTCTTCACCCAATCTCCCAGGGAAGGAGAACGGCCAGACGAGACAAAGCGCTAACGCCCTTCGACACGCTCAGGACAGGCCCGACGGGCTCCCCCTTTGAGGAGAGGATGGGGACAGCGCTTTTTCGGGCGGTCTTCCGAACAGGGAGCGGAGCGGAGCGGGAAGTTGCTGGATATCTTCCAGGATCAGATACGAGGCCGGTAGCAGCACCAGGATGATGGCGGTGGCAAATAAAATACCGAAGCCGAGAGAAATGGCCATGGGCACCAGGAAGCGGGCCTGGACCGAGGTCTCAAAAATCATCGGGGTCAACCCGAAAAACGTGGTCAGCGAGGTCAGTAAAATAGGCCGGAACCGACGAGTCCCGGCCTGACTGATGGCTTCGCTGGCTGAGAGCTGCTGCGTCGTACGCAGACTATTGGCCGTGACTATCAGCACCAGCGAGTCGTTAATCACTACCCCGGACAGCGCAATCATCCCGAACAGGCTGACGACGCTCAGGTCGTGGCCGAGCAGCATAAGGCCCAGAATCGCGCCAATGATGCCGAACGGAATGCTCAGCATGACGAGCACCGGCTGAAAATAGCTCCGAAACGGAACGGCCAGCAGGCCGTAGATACCCAGCAGCGCAAACACAAAGCCGATGCCCAGAGCCTCAAGCGACTCTTGTCGAGACAACTCCTCGCCTTCCAGCGCATAGCTCAGGCCGGGGTATTTTTGCATGAGTACCGGTAATTCCCGGCTGAGCACCTCGGCCGTAATGATACTCGCATTCGATACGCTTTCATCCACATCTGCGGTCACGGCAATAATCCGTCGGCCTTCCCGTCGGCGGATTTCGGTATAGGCGCGCCCACGTTCAACGTCCGCAGCCTGAAAAAGCGGAATCTCACCGCCGCCGTCCGTGCGCAGCGTCAAATGCTCAACCGTATGGGCCGTGCGGCGCTCGTTTTCGGGCAGCCGCACCATGACCCGGACTTCGTTGCGTCCGCGCTGCTGCCGCAGGGCTTCGGCTCCGTAGAACGCGCTGCGGACCTGTCGGGCCAGATCGGTGGCGTTGATGCCCAGACTGCGCGCTTCGGGTTTGAGGGTCAGGCTCAACTGCCGCTTCCCGCGGGCAAACCCGTCATCAATATCACGCACCCCGGCATATCCGGCCAGTGTCCGGGCCAACTCCGTTGCCGCCGCCTCCAGCGTGGGCCGGTCGCGGTGCGTCAACTGAATGTCGATATCCGCCCCCTCGCTCACGTTCGTTTCCGCATCAAAGGTCAGGGTCTCGATGCCGGCAATATGCCCGGTCGCCGCTCGCCAGGCGTCCGCGAATTCCATACCGCCAATCTCGCGTTGATCCGACGGCACGAGCGATACTTGTACGCCCACCAAATGGCTTCCTCCTCCACCTGGGCCTGCAGCACCCGGAGGCCCGAACGACGGCAGGGGCGCACCGATCAGGGCATACGTGCCCTGGAGGATGTCCGCTCCTCCGTGTTCCTCAACAGTCGCCGCGGCGGCGTCGAGCAGTTGGTGCTGAACACGCCGGGCGGTCTCCATCGGCACCCCAAACGGAAGGGTCGCCTGAGCGGTGACGACATCGGTATCAATACGTGGAATAAAGCTGAACGGAATATGGCCCCCACCGACCAGGCCGCCCGCCAGAATCAGCAGCGCAATTCCCGTGGCGAGCGTTGTGTACCGGTTGGCCAGGGCCACACGCAAGAGCGGCTGGTAGACCTGTGTCAGGCCGCGCTGCAAGAGTGCGTTAAAAATACGGCGCGGCCGCCCGAGCGTGGCCCATACTCGATTCTCTCGTGTCTGGCGCGACAGATGGGCGGGCAGGATGAACAGCGATTCAATGAGCGAGACCACAAACACGGCAACCACAATCGCCGGGATCTGACCAAAGAATTTTCCGAACGACCCTGGTACAAAAATGAGCGGCAAAAATGCCACGATATTGGTCAACACGGCAAACAGCACCGGCCCGGCGATGTCTCTGGTTCCTTCGACCGCAGCCTGTAAAAAAGGCAATCCCTGCTCGCGCCGTTCATATATATTTTCCCCAACGACCACCGCGTCATCAACAACAATGCCCAGGGTAATAATGAAGGCAAAGAGCGTGATCATATTAATCGAGGTGCCCGTCAGCGGCAGAAAAAGAAACGAGCCTAAAATGGAGACGGGGATACCCAAGGTCACCCAAAAGGCCAGCTTCGGGTCGAGGAAGACGCCCAACAACAACAAGACCAGGACCAAGCCCAGAGAGGCGTTTTTCACCAACAGATTGACCCGATCACGGTAAACTTCGGACCGGTCGTTCCAGACGGTCAATCCGATGCCGGGCGGCAGGTCAGGCTCGATTTCGGCCACATAGGCCCGGACCGTATCGGAGACCGACTGTGGGCTTTCATGGCCGACGCGAAAGACCTGGACCTGGACCGCGCGTTGTCCGTTGAAAACCGCCTCCATGTCGGTCTCCTCAAAGCCGTCATGAATATACGCAATATCGCCCACCAGAATCTGCGAGCCGTCCGGCGCCGCCGCCACCGGGATATTGGCGTACTCGCGAGCAAAGTCGCGGCGTTCCTGGGTGCGCAGCAGCACCTCACCGCCCGGGGTTTTCACCCCGCCGGCCGGCAGCTCGATCGCCGCTTCGCGCACCTCGCGCGCAATGCGGTCGAGGGTCAGATTATAGGCGCGCAGGTTGCGTTGCGGGACCTCCAGGCTGATCTCCAGCGGTCTGGCGGCCGCCAGCTCAACCAGGGTCACGCCGGGCCGTTGCAGCAGCTCGTCTCGAATGCGCTCGGCCAGGTCGCGCAGGGTCTGCTCGTCCTGCGGACCATGCACCAGCAGGGTCAGCACCAGGTTGCGCACCTGAGACAGGCTGACGATCGGCCGTTCCGCCTCCTCGGGAAAGGACAGAATGCTGTCCACCGCGTTTTTGACGTCCTGGAGCGCCTTGCCCGTATCCGCGCCGGTCAGCAGCTCAATGGTCACCGAGGCGCGGCTCTCGGTCGCCGTGGCCCGCACCTCCTTGACCCCGTCCAGCCCCCGCACCTCGTCTTCGATGGACAGAATAATCCCCTGCTCGACTTCCGCCGGGCTAGCCCCGCGATACAGCACCGAGACGCTAATGGTATCGGTGGTGAACTCGGGAAAAATTTCCTGTTTGACCCGCGTGCTGAGAAGGAGGCCACCCACCAGAAACAGCAGCATCATCAGATTGGCGGCCACATGGTTGCGCGCCATCCAGGCGATTGGCCCGCCGGCAGGCGGCGCGGTGTCAATACTGTTGGCCACGGAATGCTTATTCCTCGTCCGCGCGTTCTTCCGGCGGAGCCGGGTCAGCCTCCACGGCCTGTAAGCGCATGCCCGGCAGCGCGGCGGGCAGAGAACTGGTCACGACTTGGTCGCCATCCTCCAAGCCGGCTCGAATCAGCACCGAGTCCCGCCGCCGCAGTGCTACTTCCACGGGCCGAATTTCCAATTCCTGCCGCGCGTTATACACCCACACGCGCTCTTCCTCACGCAAGCTGCTACGCGGCAGGACAATCGCCTGGGGCAGGGTTGGACCGAGGATCTCAACCCTGACGTACTCCCCGAGCAGGAGGGACGAACGGGGGCCCGCACCGGGCATGTCCTGAGTCTGGCCGAAGGGCTCCAGACCGAGTGGGTCCGGGACCAGGACCAACACCCGGGCCATGCGTCCGTTTTCTGTCACATCGCCGAGCAGACGCTCGACCCATCCCGTCCACAGGACGGCTTCTCCGTTTCCGAGATTGCGCACAATACGGACAGCGGAACCTTTTGCTGCAGCAGCATCCGAGAGGCGCTCAGATCGTAGCGCTTGAACAGCCTCCGGGAATTCCACCCAGCCCAATTGATCGAGCGGCACGCTCACTTCGACCCGAAACGCATCGGTACACACCAGAGTCGCCACCGCACTCCGCGCGTTGACCAGTTGCCCGACTTCAACCGTCTCCTTCAACACCAGGGCATTGCACGGCGCCGAGACCACCGTGCGGGCCAGGTCCAGCTCGGCCTGGGCCAGGCGACTCTTGGCCGCAGACACCGCGGCCCGCTTCTCTTCGAGATGGGGCTGGCGCAGCGCCAGGATCCGACCCATCTCACTGGTCTCGATAGACGGCTCCAGCAGGTCCCATTCCTGGTGGGCAACGACCTGGTTGCCCTGTTCGACTTGCAGCTCGAATTCCGCCCGCGCCAGGTTGCCCCGCTCGGCAGCGACCGCCAGGCGGTAATCCTGCGGGTCGACCTTGAGTAGCGCCTCACCCGCCCGGACCAGGCCGCCGTCGATCAGCTCGTCATGCTGGTCAATGACATAGCCCTCGACCCTGGGAAAGAGGGTGAGTTCCCGGTGGGCCCGAACGCTGCCGTAGGCCTGCAATACGGAGCGTTCATCCTGGGCGTGAACGGTGAGCACCTCGACCAGTGTGGGCACGGCTTCCCGGTCAACCCTGGGGACCGGCGGCCGGCTTGCGATCAGCGCGCGGGCACCCAGTATGCCGGCAATGAGGATGAGCAGCGGCAGCCCAAACCGGAACAGACGCGTCGCCCACGCCCTCCCCCCTGCGGCTCGCGTCACAACCGTCCTCCTGAGAGCACCGCCGGGTCGGGCGAGGCAGCCAGGCGGATGGCGCTCGGGGCTTCTAAGGTCTCCGTCCACTTGCCGCCTAAGGCACGGTAGAGTTCGGCCCGTCGGCTCAGCAGGGTTTTTCGCTCGCTAATCACCCGACGCTGAAGAGCCTGGAGCGATTGTACCGCCACAAGCACATTGAGGTAATCAATAAGACCGTGGGTATAGCGCGAGCGGGAGACATCCAGCGTTGACTGCGCAAGCGTCATTTGCCGCTCAAGATTGCGGATGAGCTCTCGTTGCTGACGTTCCTGGACCAAGGCGTCTTCAATCTCGCGCAGGGCCGTCAGATACGTCTGCCCAAAGCGGTCGAGCAATTCCTGGACCCGCGCTTTTTGCCGGACCACCTCGTTCCGGCGGCGGCCCCCATCAACCAGCGGCGTGATCATATCACCGATCAGCGAACCGATTTCTTGACGAAAGAAGGTGTCCCAACTCCGCGCGCTGAACTCGTAGGACAGCTGCAATACCAGGCGGGGCAAGCGCTCAGCTACTGCCGCCGCAACCCGGTAGTCCGCGGATTGGAGTCGGAGCTGGGCGGCCTGTAAATCCGGACGGGATACGAGCAGCATGGTCGGAGAAACCAGTTGCGGAAACGGTGGCAGATCGGGTAGCGATCTGCTGGGCGCCAACTCGTCAAGCGAACCCGGCACGCGACCGAGCAGGACCGCAAGCTGATTCAAGGCCGTCTCCAGCAACGATTGGACAACCGGCACCTGGGCTTGGGTGTCAGCCAACTGCTGCCGTTGCTGCAATACATTCACGGCAGAGCCGGTCCCAACGCTAAAGCGGAGTTCGGTCAGTTTGAGCAGGGTCTGGCTCACCCGAATCTGTTCCCGCAGCACGTCTAACAGGGCATATTGCTCCTGACAGGTGAGCCAGACATTCACCACCGCGCCCGTGAGCAGCAGGGCCGTGGCCTCCACGTCCTGACGCGAAGCGACCGATTCAAGCTGGGCCGCAGTCCGCCGGGACGCAATCCGTTTCCAGATATCAATTTCATACGTAAGGCCCGTGGCCACGAAATAGCGGTCCGGATTCGCCGTCCGCGTCAGGCTGCTCCCTCGCAGGTCGGTCGCTTCCCGGTCAACGCTATGGAGACGAGAGGCGCCCGTGCGAAAATCAACCTGGGGGATCTGCTCAGCCCCCGCGATCCGGGCCAGGGCTTGGGTCTGGGCGAGCCGCGACCAGGTCTGCCTTAGCTCGAAATTCTCGGTGAAGACGCGCTCCATCGCCGCGTTCAGCCGAGGGTCGCCAAACTCCCGCCACCATTGACCCAGAACCCGCTCTCCCATCGCTCCGTGATGATACGCCTGCGGGATAGGAACCGTCGGCTGTTCCAGGGAACGCACGGCATACGGGCTACAGCCCGCGATTACGAGCAAAAACAGCAGAGGAAACGGCACTATCCGTCGGAAATGCGTTCGTTGGGAAACGTGTTGTTGGCGTGCCATAAGCAGGACGGGTTTTCACCTTTGTAGCTCTTTATTATTCTATTATACGTGCAATCCCAGGTTTGCATCAGGGGCCGGCAGACAGGCGAGCCGCAACTGTCCGGTGGACAGCCTTTGCATTGCCTCTTCTTGGGGGACTTGATAGGGGACGAAGTTCAACCGGCGATCGCCTGTGAGGAGCAGAATACCACATGGTCAAAACAACCTATTTCGAAGAGTACGAGATTGGCGCGTCTCGCGAGACCTTGGGCCGGACCATAACCGAGAGTGACATTGTCACCCATGCCGGACAGACCGGAGACTTTTTTCCGCATCATGTGGACGCCGAGTGGTCCAAGACCAATGAGTTTGGCCAACGCATTGCCCACGGTACGCTGATTCTCAGCATTGGTGCCGGGATGACGGCCACGGAGATCAATCCGGTCTCGTTTTCCTATGGCTACGACCGTGTTCGTTTTATCCGCCCGGTTTTTATTGGCGACACGATCCATGTCCGTCTCACGGTCAAGGACAAGCGCGATTATCCCCGGCGGACAACCCACGGAGTGCTGGTTGACCTGCTCGAAGTCGTTAACCAGGACGGCCATGTCGTGCTGGCCTGCGAGCATCTGTCTCTGGTGGAGCGACAGACGCCGGCAGAGCGCGTCACTCACACCTAGTCCAAGGAGTCAGCATGGAATCTATTCGCGCAGTCGTGGTCGATCCTGATACGGAAAAACGCCTGACTATCCAGAACGTCGATCCTCCTTCTCCGCTTTCGTCCGAGGCGGTCATCCGAGTCAAAGCGGTTTCTTTGAATCTTGGTGAGGTCCGGTTTTCCATGAACGCTGAGGCCGGATGGCGACCGGGCTGGGATTTAGCCGGAGTCGTTGAGCAGGCTGCGGCTGACGGCTCCGGCCCTCCGGTTGGAACCCGCGTAGTCGGCTTCGTCCCATCCGGCGCATGGGCAGAGCAGGTTGCCGTGCCGACTCATGCCCTAGCAATCATACCGGATGTGGTTTCTTTTGCTCAAGCTTCTACGTTACCGGTTGCAGGCCTCACCGCACTGTATGCGCTGGAGCGTAACGGTTCACTCCTCGGCCGGTCCGTATTGATTACTGGTGCCTCTGGCGGTGTGGGCCATCTGGGCTGTACGCTGGCTCGACACATGGGCGCACACGTTGTTGCTTCAGTCCGCCGTCCAGAGCGCGCGCAACACGCGCGTGACGCAGGCGCACATGAGGTTGTGGTTGGAGAAGATATTGCGGGCGCAGCCGCGTTTGGCCCCTATCACATGATCGTTGAGTCGGTTGGCAGTGAAACGCTGACGAAAGCCTTATCCATGCTCGGCCCAGATGGTATGTGTGTGACCTGTGGGGTGTCCGCGGGAGCAGAGGTGACCCTGAACGCGCGCGACTTTTTTCGCATTGGTGCAGCCAAGCTGTACGGCTTTATTCTGTTTCACGAGGTGAAGGCCTATCCAGCGTCAGCAGGCTTGTCTCGGCTGGCCCAACTTGTCGCCGCCGGCATTCTCAAACCACAGATTGAGGTCGAAGCGCCCTGGGCGACTATTGCTGACGTAGCCCAACGATTTTTCAATAGAGAAATTGCCGGCAAGGCGGTACTGCTGTTGTAGGTTCGACGGGCAATCCATACGCAGTCAGCCCGACACAGACCGGCACCAAGGAAGGACCCAAGGCCATGCAATTCGGCGTCTTTTATCAGTTACCCTGCGCTCCAGGGCAGTCCGTTCCGCAACGCTATCGGGAAACGTTCGAGCAGATTGTCTACGCGGACCAGTTAGGTTTCGACTCGGCGTGGCTGGCCGAGGCCCATTTTGACGCCGGCTTTTCCACCATGCCGGCGCCGCTGGTGGTTGCCGCGGCTCTCTCGGGACGCACCGAGCGTATCCGCCTGGGTATTGGGGTCAGCCAACTCCCGCTCCATAATCCGGTCAGCGTGGCAGAAGAAGCCGCAACGGTTGATATTGTCACCGGCGGCAGGCTGGACTTCGGCATCGGGCGGGGAACCTGGAATCACAATTTCGACGGGTTTGGTATTCCGTGGGAAGAACGCACCACCCGACTGGAAGAGGCGGTTGATATCCTGGAACAGGCGTGGACCGATGCCCCGCTCACCTACCATGGCCGGCACTATCAGTTCGAGTCCGTCAACGTCGTTCCCAAGCCGCTTCAGCAGCCTGGCCCACCGCTGCATATCGCGGCCAATAGTCCGAGCACGGCCGAGTTTGCCGGACGGCGCGGCTTGCGCTTGTTAATGGCCGCCCCCATTCATCCCTGGCCGGATGATTTTCTGACTCATCTCGGGCTGTACCGCGATTCGGTGGCCAAACGGACCACAGGGAATGCGCAGGTGTCAGCCGTCTTCTTTGTCTTTCCGGCTGATGATCGTGTTGTCGTGCGTATGCAGATGGCGGACAGCTTTGCCCGTCACCCCATAGGCCAGCGCACCACGTATGAGACTGCGGAAGAGAACATGGCCATATTTGGCAATCCGCAGGAGTGCATAGACCGGATTGCAGAGGTGCAGCAACGGGCCAGATTGGACTCCCTGATCTGTTCCTTCAATCCCGGCGGAACCGTTCTCCACGACCATGTGAAGGTGGCGATGCAGCGCTTTGCGGAAGAGGTGCTGCCGAGCGTGCGCGACCTGTAGCGTCTTGGCGGCTGACGCTCCGCTCAATCGACCTGGGACACATCATCCCACACCGTAGTGACAAGTCCGGATTCTCGGATGATGGGGTCACGAGTAATAACCGGGCATTCAGATAAAACTGCTTCAACGACGATCAAGCGGTCAAAGATATCCGGGATACGAGTATATTCGTGACTCGCGATGACAGTTGCAGGCAATAAAGCCGATAATGAATAGTTATCACTCTCAGCCATTGCTCGAAGCTGGGGGAGTAGATGATTGAGAGACGCGCCCGGCAGGCGACCTTTTTGGACCACCATGAGCACCTCTGCAATAACAACTGCGGGAACACGGATGCGGTTCTGCCCGGAGTCCGCCTCCGAAAATATCTGCCGAGCGGCCGGCCCCAAGCGCGGCGACTGATACAAATGCCACAGCAAGGCGTGAGCGTCTGTCACATACTCCATACTAGGAGTCTTCTTTGAGCCTCTCCGCGCCCCTTATTTTATCCAGGCCTCGTTCCCGCTCTCGGCGTAGTTCCCGAAGCGCGTCCGCAATGAAGTCAACGTCCGTCGGCAGGGTATCATCCGGCGCAAGGACATTGGCCAGTTTGACGCACGTTTTACGGTCAGACCTCTCTGCTGCGGCCTCTGCCAGTATGATTATCTCCGCGGGACCGGCAGGAAAATCGTCAGGTAACGTGACCGCGAGTTGATGATCGGTTGGAATGGTGACCTGTGTTTTATGGGCACGCATCATATCCTCCCATGCTGTGAGCCACACTATCATTGCTCCCAAGCTGCCGAAAGCTGAATCAACTTTTATGGCATGGCTTGCAGTCCATCAAATTCTGTTATCTCAAACGGCTCACGAAGATGATCGAGGCGGGCTTGCCGGTCCGCGGATGAATCGGCTCGCGGCATTCCAGGATATCGAAACCACTGTCTCGGAGGAGCCGAATCCAGGATTCCACCGTACGGAAATACCAGGGGGCGGGGTCGGTGAACTCCGGCCCGAACCCATCCCATGAGCCGGGCCGCCAGCCGTCACAATAGGGCCGGTCGCCGCACGCCAGGACAGGATGCAGGGTCTGGATGAGCACATGGCCCTGGGGCTGCACATAACGCGGCAGGGCATGAAGCAGGTGCTCCACCGAGTCTTTTCCAATCAACGAAAAATTACAGATGATCGTGTCGAACCGCTCTACCCTGAGCCGACCAGCGGCAACGTCCTCGTAGGAACAGACCTGAAACCGTCCCCCACCGATTCGCTGCGCTTCTGCTATCAGTTCGGGCACAACGTCAATACCGAAGACCTCGATTCCACGCTCCGCAAGAGCGCGCGCCAGCCACCCTTCCCCGCAGCCCACGTCGAGCACACGTCGCGGCGTCAGGCTCGTAACAGCTTGGACTATGGCCTGGTCGGTGACCAGCGTCCGACTTTCGATTTCTTGGTTCTGGACGGCTTTCGTCCAGGGACGGGCGTTCGTATGCCACGAAGCAACGATCTGTCTGTCGCTGAATTCCGGCATCGGGTTATACGCAAACTCAGATCTCTTGTTTCGCTTGACGGCTGGAACGCCGAGCAGGACGAGCCGGTCGGGTGTCCAACCACTTCTGAAATGAAGATTGGCTCTCCCCCGACGGTCTCCCCGCCAGGAGACCCTCAACGCTGATATCCTCATCGATATCTTCCCAACGGATCCCCTGTCCTTTCCCGATCAATCTCCAGTTCGCAGCTTCCTCTTTCGTCGCATGATACAGCCGTGGAAACCAGGCGAGGGGAGCGAATATGGTTCGTCCGTCGTCCAGATCGAGGCGCAAAGTGCCGGCAGCGACCTTCACCCTTTCTGCTTTGGGGACTGTAATCTCAACCGCGGAAATACTCATGCCAAGCCTCGATAGTCTCGCTTTGAGTTTTTCCCCTCACCCCAGCCCTCTCCCCTGAGGGGCGAGGGAGCAGGACATTTCCTCCTCCCTGTGAGGGAGGGGGGCAGCGCGCTGGCAGAGGGAAAGGTGAAGCTGAGACACGACTCGAGCCTCCCATAATTCGGCATGAGTTAAAACGACTCCGGCATACCGTCCACTTTTGGCACATCCGGGTGCATCACATCCCACGGCTGGGCACTGGCCGCATAAATATCCCGCTGGGGCCGATACCAGCTCGGGTCGTCCAGACTGCCCGCGTACAGAACCCTGAAGTCCGGCGCGGCCCCGTTGGTTAACAGGACGGGAGAGCCACAGGCCGGGCAGAACGAGCGGCCCATGGTGTGGCCGCGGTCGGCCGGCTTCTCAAACCAGGCCAACTCGCCCGTGAGAGAAAAGTCGGATTGTTTGACGATGACCGCCGCAAAATAGGCGCTGCCGGTTGCGCGCTGGCAGTCCCGGCAATGACAATTCCCCATATAGAGCGGTTTGGCGGTACAGCTATAGCGGACCGCGCCACACGCACAGCCACCGGAAAACGGAACCTTCATACTCAACCTCCTTCAGTAGTATCGAGAATAATATTCGGGCAGCATAACTCCATGTCAGGCCGCAGCCGCAGGATGCAGCTCTTTCAGGCGCGGGTATACTTCTCGGGCAAAGAGCTGCATGCCCTTGACCGTCTCTTGATGATCGAGGAAGCCGGCCTGGCCCATCAGGAGAATCTGACCAAAGCCGCCCACGTGCTCGTAAAACTTGATGATTTGACGGTAGACGGAGTCCGGGTTGCCGGCAAAGACCAGCCCGTGCTCCATAAAGCTCTCCAGCTTCGGGTTCTGGAACATCTTGAACACGCCCGAGGCCGGTCCTTTCATCGCGCCGGCCATCGCCGGCGGCGGATGATAGCCCGGCGGGCTGGTGAACTGGAACGGCACTTTATTGGCCTCCACATACCACATCAGCTTGCGCGCCCCGGCATAGCCTTCCTCATCCGTCTCGCCCGTGTACACTAAGGCGGCATAGGCAAAACGATCCAGGCCGGCGGGAGGAAGGCCGAGTTCGGTCCGGCGTGTCCGATAGGCGTCAAACACCCGCTTTGACCCATCGAAGCCGGTCAAAAAGCAGGCCACGATATTACCACGCTCACCAACCGCCTGGGCGGAGCCCGGACTGAGCGCAGTGATCCACACGGGCGGGTGCGGCTGCTGATAAGGCCGGGGCCAGATGTTGACCTGACGGTGGTGAAAGTATTTACCCTCCCAGTTGAACGGCCCGTCGTGGCTGGTCCAGGCTTTGAGGATCAGGTCGTACGCTTCCCAAAAGCGCTCCATCATGCGCGTGGGCCGATGGTTGCCGGCCGACATCTCGTACGGTACACCGCGCACAAAGCCGACCTCAAGACGGCCGCGAGAGTAGACATCAACCATGGCCATCTCTTCTGCCACCCGCACGGGCTCGCGCCGGTTGGCAATCGGGTTACCGAGGATCAGCAGGCGGGCCGTTTTGGTTTCACGGGCGAGGATACCCATAACAATCGGGCCGGCCGGGTTGAGATTGGTCGCGGTCTGATGATGCTCGTTCAGCATGATGTCGAGCCCCAGTTCCTCGGCAATCAACCATTCGTCAATAAATCGGTGATACAGGTCGGCGCCGAGTTTCGGATCGTAGTAACGATTCGGGAGGGTGACGCGGATCGAGTCGTACTCTTTCGCATCGGGTAGCAGATGGTAGGCGTTTTCGCTGAAATGCCAGGCACGCATGAACACGGCTCCTTTTTATGCTGAGGCAAGAAACGCACGGACTCGCTCGACGAAGACTTCCGGCTGTTCCACCTGCGGCCAGTGTCCGGCTTGGTCAATGACGGCAAGCTGCGCACCGGGAATAGCGTCACGATAGGCCGTACCATAATAGTCGGGGGTCACAAAACGATCACGCGCCCCCCAGACGAGCAGCGTCGGAATCGCGATCCGGTGCAAACGCTGACGCAATTTCGGATTATGAAAATACGGCTCCCAGGCGTACAGGGCGGTTGCTTCCCGATTGCGGGCAATCACGAGGAGTTCATCGTCGGACAGGCTGGCGTAATCAACCGCGGCCTGGGCCGGGTCGTGATATTGCAGCCGCGTGACCTCTTCTGGCGGCAGGGCGAAAATATCCGGGATGTCGCGCGTCTCCCGGTCCCCGACCTTAATACCGAGCGGCGCAACCAGGATCAGACGGCTGAGGCGGGCCGTAGACTTCACCGCCATTTCGGCGGCTATCCAGCCACCGAGTGAGCAGCCAATGACAACCGCATCGCGGAGCTCATACTCGTTGAGCAGATCGAGATAGAGGTAAGCCAGGTCATCCACCGTGTCGATATCGGCCATATCAGGCGCATGCCCAAAGCCGGGATGGGTCGGCAGGATCACCCGGCCCTGATTCGCCAGCAGAGTAGAAAACGGAGCCTGAGGACACGGCCCGTCTTCTCCGTGTAGGACGAGAATCGGGCGGCCCTGTCCCTGCTCATATACGTCAAGTTGCACGCCGTGCAGCGTCAACCGGCGCGACTGGATGCTAGGACTCATGGTTCACCTGTGTCTAGCAGAATTGTACGGTGATATCGGTTGTCACTCCTCACCGCAATCGAGCCTTCCGTTCACACCGCAAACAAACGTTCGACGTTGCCGTGTAGTATCTGTTCGCGCTCGTCATCGGAGCAGGCCAGCTTCTCCACCAGTTCAATGGGCCGCTGCCAAGAACCGTAGGGGTGGTCCGTGCCTAGCACGAGTTGATGGGCGCCCATCAGCGACAGACACCATTCGAGCGGTTCCGGCTCATAGGCGACCGTATCCATATACAGTTTTTTCAGAAATCGACTCGGCTCCTTCACTACGTCATCTCCACCAAAAGCTCCCAGCATGCCGTCCAGCCGACCCATCAGATACGGCACGGTAGCGCCAACATGGGGAATGATGATCGGCGCCTGCGCATAGTCTGCCAGCACCCCTGACAGAGCCAGACGCATGGCGGCCAGCGTATTATCCACCATGAACGCCAGCACCGGCACCGGTACCAGGTCCATTAAATAGCGCTGATTCAAGGGAACCGTGGGATGAATAAAAATGGGCCGGCCGAGTTCGGCCATACGCGCAAAAACAGGACGAAACTCGGGAGAGTCGAGCGGCTTGTCGTTGATATTGGAGTAGAGTTGAAGGCCGCGAAAGTTGAGTTCCGAGATACAACGGTCGAGTTCCCTGAGCGTTGCCTCAGGGTCCCCAAAGCCCAGCGTCGCATAGCCCCAAAAGCGGTCCGGGTGAGCGGCAATGAGTTCGGCCAGGAGATCGTTCGCAATCCGGGCTAATTCATCCGCCTGAGCGCCCCCGACCCGGTCCGGTCCGGGCACGGCAAGACTCAGGATGGAGATGTCGATGCCGGCCTCGTCCATATGCGCCAGCTTGGTCTGCATATCGTATAAGGGCGGCAGCATGGGAATGGTCAGGCCCTGACAGCAGTGAAAGTGATACCTGCCGTCCACCAGCCGGGTGTAGGGAAAGTCGCTCCGTTTTTCGAGCGTGCGGGCGATGTGCTCGGATAAGAAATGGGTGTGAACATCGATTTTCATGCCCGGCCTCCTCTCTCCTCGCGCCGCCAGGCTTACCCGGCCTTGCGGGATTCGCTCCGTGCGTCAAAACCGCCCTCTTCAGGGGCATGTCCATACACGTCACGCACGTAGTATTCGGACTGATGCGTCGCGGGTCGCCCGCCCCAGCCATACTCGATCAGCCAGCCCGAGGGTGTGCGGAAATAGAAGGAATACATGTGGTCGTTGGAGTGTTTTCCCGGTGTGATGGCGACCGGTACCTTATGCTCGCGGACGATCTCGTAGGTCAGGCCCACATCGTCCAGATTGTCCACCTCGACCATAATGTGATTCAGGCGCTGCTCGGACGGACCGATGCCAAAGGCCACAGAGTGGTCGCGCTCGTTGCAGTGCATAAAAACTGGCGCAATCGTCTGCTTGCCCCTCTGAATCTTGTATTCCACGCTGCCGCGCATACCCAGGGCGCGGTAAAAGCGATAGGCCGCATCCGTATCCTGTTGGCCGACTATACAGTGGCCCAATCCGCCCGCGCCGGTCTTGAACCGCCCGTGCATGCGGCGTCCGGGATAGAAAGGCTGGCTGAACTGTACCTGCGGGCCGTGAAAGATCTCGACCGGATTGCCGTTGGGGTCGGCGAGTTTCAGCACCTCCAGCACGCGGCGCTCGGCAGCCTCGTCCGGCGATCCCAGGCGGTAGGCGATGCCCGCTTCGGACAACTGCTGCTGCATCTGCCCGAACTCCTCGGGCCCGGCAATCCGAAAGCCCAGATAGAGCAGGTCGTCGCTTGGGTCGTTGTGCAGGACAATCCGATGATGCCAGTAGTCCAGGCGCGCGTAGCAGCGGTCGCCTTCTCCTTCATCCGCAATTTCCCAGCCAATAATATTGGCCGCAAAATGCTTCCAGGTGTCGATATCCTTGACGCCAACACCCATATAGCCCAGCTCTGTGACGTGAATCATATTTCCCTCCTGTGGTTAAAGGTTGGTTGTTTGATTACTCCCTTTTGATAGCAGCACCCCGGTTCGATTTTGGGTAGTCCAATGAGGCTGCCATATGCGGACACTGAGAAAAACAGCGATCGTTTCTTCGGAATAGCAGAATCAAATACACAAGACAAAAATCTACTGCCAAGACAAAGGGCTTTAATGCCGGACTGCTATCCTTATCTCGGGCCGCCCGAAGGCCAGGATGAACAGAGCAGGTGAGCACTGTTCGTTTTCCGCCGCTTTGATCTTTGTCCTATAGCGGTGTAATGATGCGAGGGAGACTACGAAAACAAAGGCTCAGGTCATGGCTGACAAAATCTATGAGTGCACTATAGCAAATGGCCAAGTCGTGCTGCCTGCGGGCATACCTTTGCCGGAAAACTGTCGCGTTTGGCTGACGGTACACGAGGAAGCCACCCGCCCACCCGCAAGCATCCGCAGTCCCCGTCTCGTTCATCCGGAACAGGCTCAACATTTCGAGATGGAAATCGAAGATGTGAGCGATGCCAAAATATGACGCCTCGCAGTTTGACCCACCGGCACCAATGGCCTTGGTGACGGTCTATTCGTCCAGGAGTGGAGTGTCTATTCCCCGCGTGCCGGTACTTCTTGATAGTGGTGCTGACGTTTCCCTTTTGCCTCGCCTTCCCATTGCGTCTGTCATCGACCCAAAAGACGAACGCGGCCAGTATGCACTCGAAGGATTCGACGGCACGCAGAGCCTGGCGACCGCAGTCCGTCTGGAAGTACGGTTTATCGGGAAAGTCTTTCGTGGCAACTTTCTTCTGACTACTCAGGACTACGGCATTCTTGGACGGAATGTCTTGAATCGTTGTTCTCTTCTGCTTGACGGCCCGAATCTGACTTGGGACGAATATCAGGAAGGCGATGGCGCAGGACGGGAGTTGCCATGATCCGCACAACGGTCGTAGGAAGTTGGCCTCTGCCTGAACAGTACCGGAACCGTTTGTTGCAGTATCACCGCGGACAATTGCCGCACATGCTCGTCAAACCGACGTTAAGCGGTGCAGCAGAAGTGGCCATCCGCGAGCAGCAGGCGACCGGCGTGACCCAGTTCATGGGCGGCGAGTTCTTCGCCGAGGTCTTCATTCAGCATATTCCCCGCCAGCTCACCGGCATCCGCCTGGTGAAACCGCAAGCCGACGCATTACGGACGTATAGGGATGTTGCCCGCTACGAACTGAGCGGCGAAATCGACGCGCCCCGCGGCCTGGGCTATGTCGAGGCCTTCCGCCGGGAGTCTCACATCGAACCGCGGCTGGATAAAGTCGCCGTCCCTGGCCCTTTAGAAGTGCTCGGCCACCTCAAATGGACAGAGGCGGTCCGGGCACAGCTTCCACGGGCAATCGCAATCGTGAATCGGGAACTGCGCGGGCTCGCAGCAGCCAAGGTTCGCGAGATTCAACTGGATATTCCCACGGTCGCCATTCGCTCCGTCCTGGGCCGCCTGGCTCCCGAAGAGGCCGCCGATTTGATTGCCCGCAGTTTTGAGGGGGTGGACACGCTCAAAACCATCCACTGTTGCCTGGGCGACCTTGGTTCGCAGTCGGCCGTCACCACCCATAATCTCCACGCCCTGCTGCCCTATATCGAGCGGCTGGCCGGCGTGATCGATAAGGTCCACCTGGAATGCTCCCACCCCGGCCAGTGGGCCGACCGGGCCTGTCTGCGCGATCTTCCCACCGGCATGCAGGTCATTGCCGGCATTGTTGATGTCAAAGCGCCGGTCGAGACCAACACGCAGATTGAGGAGCGCATTCGTGAGGTGCTCAGATATGTCGCCGCAGACCGGCTGTGGATTGCGCCGTCCTGCGGCCTGGGTCGCCGCACAACCGATATTGCGCTTGGCAAAGTCTCGCGCATGGTTGCGGTAGCGAAGCGCTGCTGACACAGCGTATATGTCGGTGGAGGGAGGGATCAGGATGTCTGCATACACGACCGTGTTTGGTTCCCTGGCACATTACGAGAAAGGCCGAGTCGAAATCATTCAGGACAAGGCCCGGCATTACGCCTTTTCCAACATCTTTGAGGTCGCCTCTCAAGCCCAGCCGTATGAAAAGACAGCCGTGGCGAAAAACCTGGAGTACGTGGTCGAAGTCCTGCGCGCGGAAGGCCGCTCAGACTGGTTTACGGCTGCGCACGATGAATTCGCGGTGGTGATGGACGGCCACCTGGAGCTCCATCTGGTCAAACTCGACGACCCGGCCGCCGTGGTGTCACCGGACGCGCAAGGGTCGGTGCGCCTGCCCGGATCGCCCACTGGCAAAAAGATGGGCTGGATGAAACTCCGGCGCGGTCACCAGGCCCTGCTCCCGGCAGGGGCAGCCTATCAGTTTATTGCCGAACAGCCGAGTGTCATTTTGCTGCAAACGCTGCAAGGTCCGCTCACGGTCGAAAAATGGGCGGATATTTGCGAAGCCTAGAGAGAAAGACCCTCACCCTAGCCCTCTCCCAAAGGGAGAGGGAAAGAAGGAGGTAAGCCATGAGCGACGTCAAAGCCTCGGCGCTCGACACGCAGACCGGGTATAAGCGTTTTGAGCTGGGACGGTTTTCTTTTTCACGTGACGAGTATTTCGTCACCGTCGGCTGGCCGGCCAGAGAGACACAACTCTCCCACACCCTGCCGGTGGACGCCTTTCTTAAGGCCCTGATGCGCGATGTGGCCTGGGGGTTCTTTTACGGCTGGGTCAATTTTGATGCCGTGCTCGGCACCCGGAATCGGTATGGGAAGGTGGAGCTGTACGCTGGCCGGTATAACGACAGCTACCATGCCTCCGGCCTCGATTACATGGAAACGTTTGAGACAGCGGAGATTCTGGCCACCTTCAAGGCCATGCTGACCGACTGGACCAACGCCGGCTTTGACCCGTTTGCCGCGCCCGCAGAGACCGGCACCACGGTCTTCGGCAAAAAGAACGGGAGCAACACCGCGGCCATTGAACGCAACCGGGAAACCTGTCGGCGCATGCCCGGTCTGCCCGGCGATGCCTCGCTCCGCTCGGACGAAAACGGTTACCCGATCAACCGTGCCTTTGCTGATGTCGAACAGGACGAACCCGAGATTCATGCCGAGCCGGGCTTTGAGAACGAAGTCCACGCCTTCAACCTATTCAAATATCTGTCCCGCTCTGACGTGACCTGGAACCCGTCCATCGTGTCCGTATGTCGCAACAGCCTGTTTTGCCCGACCACCGAGGAACACATCCTGCCGGTCATTCACGGCAATGACCGGGTCGAGTGGTTTATCCAGGTCAGCGATCAAATTACCTGGCAGGTCAGCGATAAGGAGACCGGACAGCCACGGGCCAGGGTGGTCATGAAGCCCGGCGATGTGGCAGCTATGCCGGCCGATATCCGCCACCAGGGCTTTTCGCCCAAGCGGGCCATGCTGCTGGTCTGGGAAAACGCCACGCCGGGTCTGCCCGAGAAATACGACAGCGGCGAACTCTCACCCTATCCGATCGAGCTGTAACCAGAAGGAGGACCGCATGAAATTCGGCGTATTGTATATTCCCGACTATTACGAAGAGCGCCACAAATCGTCCAGCCATTACTACGGCGAAATGCTGGAGCAGATCGACCTGTGTGAAGAAATCGGTATGGACAGTATCTGGTTTGCCGAGCACTACGTCGGCGGCTATGCCTTTCCTTCCCCACCGATTTTTGCCGCTGCAGTTGCCCAGCGCACGAAGCGCGTCCGCTTCGGCACTGCGGTGACCTTGTTGCCGCTGACCAACCCGATCAAGACGGCCGAGGAATACGCCATGCTGGATGTCCTGAGCGACGGACGGCTCGACTTCGGCATCGGCCGGGGTATCCTGCGTCGCGAGTACGACCTGTTTGGAATTAATCCAGACGACAGCCAGGGCCGATATCACGAGGCGCTTGATATTATCCTTCAGGCCTGGACCCAGGACGAAGTCACGTGTACGGGCGACTACTTCACTGTCGATCAGGTCAAAACGCTGCCCAAGCCGGTGCAGCAACCCCACCCACCCGTCTGGGCCGCGGCCGTGGCTTCCCCGGAGTCCTTCATCTGGACGGGCGAGCAGGGTTATAACATCATGCTGGTGCCCTTCGCCTATCCGACCTTCGGACCGCTCCGCGAGCGGGTCGATCTGTATCGCCAAACCTTAATCGACAACGGACACGACCCGGCGCAAAAAGAAGTCCAGGGCACCTATCATCTATACGTCGCCGATGACGACGAGCAGGCCCGGCGCGAAGCCGCAACGGAGTTAGAGCGCTATTTCAAATTCTTCGCCGGCCTGGACAAGCCCTGGCAGTCGGACGAGTACAAAGCCTACGGCAAGGGCCTCGGCGATATCTTCTCTCAGCTCAACTACGACGTTCTGGACAAAGGCGACGGGCTGATGTTCGGCACTCCCGAGCGCTGTATTCAGCGCATCAAGAACATCAAGGCAGGCTTGGGCCTCACCCATATGCTGTTTGAAGTCAACTTCGGCGGTATGGCGCACGACAAGGTGCTGCGCTCGCTGGAGCGTTTTGGCCAGGAAGTGCTGCCGCACGTGCGCGACATATAGGGGTCGGTTGAGTCGGTTGGGTCTGTTGAGTCGGTTGGGTCTGTTGGGTCTAGTGGGCCTGTATCTCCGTTCGTGCTGAACGGAGCGAAGTCGAAGCACGCGGAGGGAGACAGCTTGTGAGAATCGCCATTATCGGTGGTGGCATCGGCGGTATGACGCTGGCCCTGTCACTCCACGACACGGGCCTCGCCGATGTCGATATCTATGAATCTACTCACACTATCAGTGAGTTGGGCGTCGGCATCAACGTGCTGCCCCACGCGGTCCGCGAGCTGACCGAACTCGGTCTGCTGGATGGTCTCTCCGCGGCCGGCATCCCGACCGGCGAACTGGTCTTCTACTCCAAACACGGCCAGCGCATCTGGGGCGAGCCGCGCGGCCGTGCCGCGGGCTATAATTGGCCCCAGTTCTCGATTCATCGCGGCGAGCTATTACAGGTGCTCCACCAGGCCGTAGCAGACCGGTTCGGCCAGACACGGGTCCACACCGGCCACCATTTAGTCCGCTTCGGACAGGAAGACGGAAGGGTCTGGGGCGAGTTTGTCGATAGAGCCGGGCATACGTCCGCACGTCGGGTCGAGGCCGACCTGCTTGTGGCGTGTGACGGTGTCCACTCGGTCGTCCGTCAGCAACTCTACCCTGACGAGGGTCCGCCCAAATGGAATGGGATTACCATGTGGCGTGGGGTCAGCGTGGGGAAGCCGTTTCTGTCGGGCCGCACGATGCTGATGGCCGGCTATTTTCAGCGGCGGGTGGTTGTCTATCCGATTTCAAAACGCCACGAAGACCGGGGACAAGCACTCATCAATTGGGTGGCAGAATTCAAGGTCACCGACGATCAACCCATGCCCCCGCAAGACTGGGAGCACACGGCGCGTCTTGAAGAAGCGCTCGCCCCGTTTGCGTCGTTTAGCTTTGATTTTCTCGATGTACCGGAACTAATGCGGCAGGCCGAGGCGATTTACCAATATCCGATGGTCGACCGTGACCCGCTGCCGAGCTGGGATTTTGGCCGGGTGACGCTGCTGGGCGATGCGGCCCATCCCATGTATCCGGTCGGCTCGAACGGCGCCTCCCAGGCCATTATTGACGCGCGCGTATTGGCTCGGGAACTCGCGCTTCAGCCGTCAATCGAGCGCGCCGTGGCCGCCTATGACGCCGCGCGTCGTCCGGCTACGGCAGCGGTCGTGCGGGCTAATCGTCAAGTCGGACCGGAACAGTGCATGGAGCTTGTCGAGCAACGCGCGCCGGATGGTTTCACCAATCTTGACGAGGTAATCAGCCAACGCGAACTGGAGGAAATATCCCGTTCGTATAAGCGCACGGCCGGCTTCGACCCAGAAACGCTCAATAGCCGACCGTCGTTGTCGATTCGTTAGAGCCGTTGCCTTGTAGGGGTAATTCATGAATTACCCCTCTCCCGGTCAGGTCGGGCAGGGCTACCCCCAGTCTCGTGAAGGCCCCGTTGCGGAGATAGAGGAGAGCGCCCTCCCCTCTTGGGACTCTTCCTCTCTGGGAGCGCAGGCTTCCAGCCTGCCTGGAGGCGGGCAAGATGCCCGCGTTCCCAGGACGGCTTCCCGTCACTCAGTGTATAGCGATCTTCTGCGGGGTCTTGCAGAAAATCAAAGGCGGGATTCTGCCCGGCAGCCTGCAGCCATTCCCTCTCATCCATATCGGCAACGTCAGCCTCTTCCGGGAAGACGATAATGACCCGCACCCGACTTGGGCCGGAGAGCGGAAGCGGAGTGTCCAGATGCAACTGATGCTGTTCGTCAATGGTTCCCATCACTTCCAGCGCCTTCGGACTACCTTCCTTCATATATGCTCCTTGCGGAGAAGGGGGTCATTCCTACCCTACCAGAGATATGCTGCAAAGAAAGCGGTCTCCCCCTCAGCCGCACGCGGCAAAGCGTTCCAAATGGTGATCCGCGTCGCCAAATGTCTGGGCGATCATGGTTAGCCGACGAAAGGTGTGACTGACCTTCAATTCCTCGGTCATGCCCATCCCCCCGTGCAACTGGACGGCCTCCTGGCTGATGTGACGGCACGCATCCGCAATATGGATTTTTGCCGCAGAGATGATCCGGCGGCGCTCGTCGGCATCTGTGCTGTCGGCCTTTACGCAGGCCAGACAGGCCATGGATTTGGCCTGTTCGTGAACAATCGTCATATCCACCATGCGATGTTGCAGGGCCTGAAACGAACCAATCGGCACCCCGAACTGCTTGCGGGTCTTGAGATATTCAAGCGTGGTGTCATTCGCAAACTGCATGGCCCCAACCGCCTCGGCGCAGACCAGGGCAGTTGCATAGTCCACTACGGCCTCGATCAGCGACAGGGCCTGTCCTTCCTGGCCGATCAGCGCCTCAGCCGGAACAACCGTCCCGGCAAAACGCACATCCGCGGCGCGCAAATTATCAATCGTGCGATAGGACGTGAGCGTCACCCCCGGCGCGCTGCGGTCTACCACGAACAGGCTGATGCCGTCCGCGGTGGTAGTCTGACCTGCGGTGCGGGCCGACACAATGAGTTTATCGGCGCAGGGCGCGTGCAGGACGACACATTTCTCGCCCTCAAGCGTATAGCCATTCTCAGTCTTCTCCGCCCGACAGGCGACATGCGCCAGATTGTAACGCGCCTCACGTTCGGTTTGGGCGAACGCCAGCTTGCACTGACCGGTGACGAGAGCCGGTAGCATCTCTTGCCTTTGGGCCTGACTGCCACCCCTGGCAATGAACTGTCCACCCAGACCGACGCTCGCGAGGTAGGGCTCGACAATCAGCCCGTCGCCAATCGCTTCCATGACCGGCATCAGGTCTACCGCATTGCCCCCAAAGCCGCCAACCTCGCTCGCAAAGGGCAGGCCCAGCAGGCCCATTTCGGCAAACGTGGCCCAGACCTGCTCGCTATAGCCCTGGTCGGACTCGATGATCGCCTGGCGAGCGGCAAAGGTATATTCTTTGGTCAGAAATTGCCGGATACTCTGCGCCAGCAGTTGTTGTTCTTCGCTGTAGTCAAAATTCACGCTGCGCTCCCCTGTTTCAGACTTGGTTTACAGACCGAGAGACGCCTTGGAAATGATATTGCGCTGGATCTCGTTGGAGCCCGCATAGATCGAAGTCTTGCGGTAGTTGCAGTAGCGTGGGGCAATACTGGCCGTGTGTTGGTCAAAGTCCGTGGCGTGCAGCGACCGAAACGGCTGGGCAAACGGCCCGACCGCTTCCAGCATGAGTTCGGTAAGCGCCTGTTGGATTTCCGTTCCGCGAATCTTGAGCAGGGAGACTTCCGCGCCGGGCGCCCGTCCGCCCCGCATCTGGTCCAGAAAGCGTAGATTGGTTATCTCCAAAGCCATGAGCTCAACTTCCACCCGGGACAGCCGGTCGCGGAAGCGCGGATCGTCAATGAGCGGTTTGCCGTTTTTGGACTGCTGGGCCGCCAGCTCCTTCAGCCGCAGCACTTCTCGCTTTGACGCGCCGGTGTTGCCCGTGCCGAGGCGCTCATAGCCCAGGAGATATTTGGCGACCGTCCAGCCATCATTTTCTTCGTGGATGAGGTTTTCCGCCGGGACGCGCACATCGTCAAAGAACACCTCGTTGACCTCATGGCCGCCATCCATGAGCATCAGTGGTCGGACGCTGATGCCCGGCGTGTTCATATCCATCAGCAAAAAGGAAATGCCCTGTTGTCTTTTTGGAAAATCGGTGCTGGTTCGGACCAGACAGAATATCCAGTCGGCGTACTGCGCCCAGGTGGTCCAAATCTTCTGGCCGTTGACGACATAGCTGTCGCCCTCGCGAGCCGCGCTCGTCTTGAGTGAAGCCAGGTCCGAACCCGAGCCCGGCTCGGAATACCCCTGGCACCAGAACACGTCGCCGTTATACATGCCGGGCAGAAAGCGCTGTTTCTGCTCCTGCGTGCCAAACTGATGCAGGACAGGCGCACACATGGATACGCCAAAGGGAATCCGCGGTGGGCAGCCGGCATAGCCGCATTCTTCTTCAAAGATATGCCGCTGCACGATGGTCCAGTTCGTGCCGCCCCACTCTTCCGGCCAGTCGGGCGCCCCCCAGCCTCGCTCTGCCGTTATTTTTTGCCAACGCAACAGATCTTCTTTGGTCAGCTCTTCATAGTTGACCACTTTGTCGCGTAGTTCGTCCGGCAGGTTGTCTTTAAGCCAGGCTCGCACTTCATCACGAAAAACCGTTTCTTCGGGAGAATAGTTGAGATCCATACGGTACTCCTCTTCGTCGGTCTGCCCTATGTATCAGGCTGCTGCGGAAATCCTAGTCCGGGCCCGGTTTCCCGCTGAATCCGCCGGGGGATACAGTCGGGAGCAGGTTTGCTATGCTTTGCCAACACCGTACTGCTGACCATACCAAGACTGGAGGATTTGGGTATGCCTGCCCGCACCGCCCCACACGCCCACGGACAGCCGATCTTTGGCATGCGGAAGACGTTTATCTCCGAAGTCGCACCGCCTCCCGACCTGTCCGGCCCGGCTTGGTGGTTCGGCTTTCACCGCAACCGACTCCTGCTTCAGCAGACTGACGCGACGTTTCAGGTGCCCTGCCTGGAACGCTTTGAAGAGTTGGGAGTATCTGCGGGGAATCGGCATTATCTTGGACGGTATGACGGGCGGGCGTGTTATGCCATTGATGTACTGGACGCCTCGGTGCCCGCTCACCTGGACTTCCAGGACCTCCGCCAGGCACACAGCGGAATTGACGAAGATTTGTTTGTCCTGGGTGGCCGCGCCGTGCAGATTGTTGAGTGGGACCGCACCCATCAGTACTGCGGGCGGTGCGGCACCCGCAACGAAACCAAACAGGATGAGCGGGCCAAGCGCTGTCCCAAGTGTCAGCTCTTGAGCTTTCCCCGTTTGTCACCCGCTATTATTGTCATGGTGGAACGCGACGGAAAAATTCTGCTCGCCCGTTCGCCTCATTTCCCGACCAAGATGTACAGCGTGCTGGCCGGTTTTGTGGAACCCGGCGAGACCATAGAGGAATGTGTCGCCAGAGAAATCAAGGAAGAGGTCGGCATCACGGTCGATAATATCCGGTATTTTGCCAGCCAGCCGTGGCCGTTTCCGAATTCGCTTATGCTCGGTTTTACCGCCGAGTATGCAGCGGGCGAGATTGAAGTGGACGGCGTGGAAATCGCCGAAGCAGCCTGGTTCAGCCCGGATGCCATGCCCGCCATCCCCGGCCGCATCAGCATCTCCCGCCGTTTGATCGATTATTTTCTGGACACGCACGGGTAGGTCCCCTACTCCCTCTCCCCTTGAGGGAGAGGGCTGGGGTGAGGGGTCTCTCCCCTACTTCCCTGACGAACCTGCCTTGACCGACAGTCGGGGGGGAAGTTGAACGCGATTACACAGCAGACGAACGCGCCGCCTTGGGTGACGCTACCGACGTGATCGGTCAGACCACGTTCGATATTTACCTGAACGGTAACGCCTACTGGCGCAACGTCCCGGCGGCAGTCTGGCGCTACAAGCTGGGCGGCTATCAGGTGCTCAAGAAATGGTTGGCGTACCGGGAACGGGCGGTGCTGGGGCGGGTGCTGAGGCCGGTGGTGGTGGGGTATTTTGCGGAGGTGGCCCGGCGGATTGGGGCGATAGTGGTGACAACCGATACGCCGGGGGTGTCGGCTTACACCTCCGGCTAATCCGACCTACGGGCTGTCATTCCTGCTTGCGCAGGAATCCAGGTCCCCAGCCTCCCGCCCTCTGGATGCCGGATCACGTCCGGCATGACGCAAGCGGACTGGCACGGCTACAACTCAGCGTGAAATGCTCTAGGCGGCGCTCATGATCGAAAAACAGCCGACCGTGTATATCCTGGCAAGCCACCGCAATGGCACGCTTTATACCGGCGTCACGAGCAATCTGTCGGCACGAGTCTGGCAGCACAAAAATGACGGGGCTGAGGGGTTTACCAAAAAATACGGCGTCCACACCTTAGTGTATTATGAAGTACATGAGGATATGCTGTCGGCTATCAAGAGAGAGAAGCAAATCAAGAAGTGGAAACGGGCCTGGAAACTCGCCTTGATCGAAAAACAGAATCCAACGTGGCGGGATTTGTCGGACGCGCTCGTCTGACTGGATTCCTGCTTTCGCAGGAATGACGGAAAGCGAATAACTCCGCAGGTCGGATGAGCGCAGCGTAATCCGGCATCCAGCGGTCAAGGGGCGGAAGCCTGGATTCCTGCCTTCGCAGGAATGACGGGAAGCGCCTTAACCGGCGAATGCCTTGAGCAACAGTGAAACGACGCCGGCAACAATCGCTCCGGTCATCCACTTCACGACCAACAGTTCCCGTTCAAGACGCGTAATGTCGGCCTTGGTCGCCAGACTTTCTTCTGACATAGCCTGAGCAGCCGCCCGTGCTTTTTCTTCGGGCGCTCCCGCCGCTATCAGTGCGTCATAGAGCTCGGTCACCATCATGCTCATGGCGCAACTATAGGACCGTTCCCGGTAATGGGCAAGCAGTCCTGTAGATTGGCTTAGGGCAAGATTCCCGCCCCGTATCCAGTACAGGGTGACGTTCTTGCGCAGGAATGGCGGAAAGCGAATAGCCCCGTAGGTCGGATGAGCGCAGCGTAATCCGACATCCCTACTGTCGCTTGACCGCGACACAGATCAACAATTTCTCCTCATCCGTATATTGTGTCACCGTCAGGCCATGCGGCCCGAGGAAGGCATGCGCTTCGTCCTGAGAGGGTAATGACGTGATCGGAAACGGCTCCGAGCGGACGAGACCTTCAACAAACGCCCGGCCTTCCGGGTGACTGATAACGACTCGCCCTCCCGGTCGCAGCATGCGCAGGATATTGCGTAGCGCCCCAGGCTTGTCCGCAATATTGCCATACATGCCGTTCATGAAGACTACATCGACGCAGGCGTCGGGCAGGTCCAGGTCCCGGATATCAGCCTGGTGGCGTTCGACTTCGGGATAACGCTGGGCGACCTGTTCCAGCATCTTGCTCGACAGGTCGCAGGCATAGATATGGCCGGGACGATACTTCCGAATGTCAGGCATGAGTGCCCCCGTCCCCGTCCCGACATCCAGCACATTTTCTCCGGCCTGAATGTCAGGCGCGGCAACGATGCGTTCCATACGAGCGCAGACATCCTGGGGCAAATCGACCAGAAAACGGTCGTACACATTATCAAACGCCTGGCGTTGTTTCGCATTGAATTGGGCAATCTGTTCGTCGTTCATGCGTTTCCTTATCCTTCTTGCTCCAGCCACCAGCGGCCCAGGTCAATCTCAATGGCCGTAAAGGGTTCAGCCCGTATCATGCCACTCCCGCCGTGGGTACTCATTACGACCCAGCGTTGCACTTCCAAACCGTACACTTCCAAGGTCCGCAGCCCAGGGTCAACCAGCCACAAATGGCTGACCTGCTCTCGGGCATAGATCGGCATTTTGAGCACCCGATCATTCCTGCCCGTACTAGGCGAAACCACCTCACACACCCAGTCAGGAGCCAGTTCGCTATACGGTACGTCCTCCAGCACGGGCATACGCGCTCTGCGCCACCCGGCGATATCAGGCACGAGAATATCTGCTCCAAGGTGCAATTCCGGCTCGAAGAGAATCCACCAGCCCCCAGGACCATCAGGACCAGCCGGCCTTCGGGAGAAGGGACCAAGGTCTTGTGTGACGGAAGAGGCAGCATGGGCGTGGGGAAAGGACGGCCGTGGTGCGGTCGTCAATTCGCCGTCAATGATCTCCGCAACAAAACGCTCAGGGACCTGGAGCAGGTCTGCATAGGTGGCTCGTTTTTGCGCCGGGTTCATGGCCGGGAGCTTACCACGGGCTTGACAGCCGGGGAAGCAGCACCTGCTCAAATGGCGTTATCAGTCAGACAAGCGCACGCCCTCCTGGCGCAAATCTATTCGGAACGGACGCCTTGAGATTCAAGCCCTTCTGAAGGACAGTCCGAGCCTGACAAGCCAGCCGGCCCGGATGTTGGCGAACGCCTATCCCGCGGCCCGGGCGGACGCTGTCGATGAGACCGGGCTCAGCGAGGAGGCGTTTCCAGCTCAGTGCCCGTTTACCGTCGAGCAGGTTTTGGATGCGGAGTATTGGGGAGAGTGAGGCTTTTCATACACCCCTCACCCCAGCCCTCTCCCTCTAGGGGAGAAGGAGCAGGAAGGGACGGAGCACGAACCGTCCCTACACCGTAGTCCATTTTTCGCGCAGGAATTCCCCGACCCGTTCGATGCCTCTTTTGCCCTCATCCAGCATGGGGTGAAAGGCATGCCAGACATGGATCATATCGTCCCAGATTTCGAGGCTACATTCGACACCCGCCGCTTTCGCTTTTTTGTCGAAGGCAATGGCGTCATCCAGCAGAATTTCATCCCGACCGACATGGATCAACACCGGTGGCAGACCGCTGAGATCAGCCAGATTGGGCGACGCATAGGGATGCGTGGGATCGCTGTCACCCACATAGAAGCCCGCCATGCGTTTAAGACCGTGGACGGTCACCATGGGGTCGGCGGCGGCTCTGGTCTGATACGACTCGTTCGAGCAGGTCATATCCGACCACGGACTGATCGCCACCGCAGCCGCGGGCATGAGGACGTCATTGTCACGCGCCGCAACCAGGGTCGCCAGGGTCAAGCCGCCCCCGGCCGAGTCCCCGCCAATGGCCAGATTTTTTGGCGAAAATCCTTGCTCAACCAGCCATTTGAGTGACGCCACGCCGTCGTCCACCGCGGCCGGAAAGGGGTCTTCGGGTGCCATACGGTAATCAACCAGCAACACCGCGGACTGGGCGCAGCGAGAGATTTCTCCCGCCAGCGAGCGGTGCGTATTGATTGAGCCCACCACATAGCCCCCGCCGTGCAGATACAGGATGGCTCGCTCGGCCTGACTGCCGGGCGCCCGGACCCACTCCGCGTCACGATTCGCCACGCTCACCGCTTCCGTCTCAATATCGTCCGCGGCCGGGAAGGCCAGCTTTTCCATACTTTTACGCATGGCCTCAATCGGCGGCTCAACATCCGCCGGAAGCTGTTTTTCGCGTAAAATCTGTTTCAGTTTGTCAATGCTCATTCCCGCCATTGGCTTCCCTCCTTCGCGTGATAATGTAGACACCCTATGCTTCATCGCTACCCTTGTCACTATTGCGCTCTTGGCTCACCGCAGGGCAAGGACGTAGTCGGAGTGTGAGTGAAATGCAGGTGTTGGCGCTCTATCATATGAAGGGCGGGGTAGGGAAAACGGCCGCCGCCGTCAATCTTGCCTACCTGGCGGCACAGTCTGGAGCCCGGACCCTCCTGTGCGACCTCGACCCTCAGGCTTCGGCCACCTATTACTTTCGTATCCAACCCAAGCTCAAAGCCAGGAAGAAAGTTTTTACACGTGGCGGAAAGCATCTTGAAAAGAGCATCAAGGCGACCGATTTTACGCACCTGGACCTGCTACCGGGCGCCTTGTCTCATCGCCATCTGACGGAGGTGTTTCAGCAAGCCAAACATCCGGCACGCTGCCTGCACCGCAGCCTGGCGACGCTTCGAGACGAATACCAGTATGTGATCCTCGACTGTCCGTCCGGGGTGAGCCTGATGGCGCAAAACGTTTTCCACGCCGCAGATTACGTCCTGATTCCCGTTGTTCCCTCACCGCTGTCGGTCCATGCGTATCAGCAGCTCCGAACGTTTTACGCCAAACACGGCTACAATCCCCACAAACTCCGCACGTTTTTCTCCATGGTGGAGCGGCAAAAAAAGCTGCATCAGTCCGTCATGCAGGAGCTGACCGCTTCCCACCCCGAAGCCCTGCCGCAGGCCATCCCGTATCTGGTCGATGTCGAAAACATGGGCATCCACCGGGAGCCGGTTCTCGTCTCTGTTCCGCACTCCCGGGCATCCCAGGCGTATAAACAGCTGTGGACAGCAATGGAAGCGCTCCTCAATCAGTCTCACCCAGGCCCTCTACCCGCTCTTGCTGATCCTGATGGTCTTGCGGCCCGGCAATCTCAACCCGACCAGAACCGTTCAAGGGCGGAATCATCGGATCAATCGCCGCAATCAACGTCCGAAACTCTTCCACAACCCGCTGTTGCAACTCCTGCCGCTCCGAAGTCAGCGAATTAAGCAGGATTCCCAGGGCGGGGCGCGTGCCATTTTCGTGAAAGGCAAAACCTCCGCTGGTCGTGCTGAACTGTTGGATCAGAACGCTCTGGACGCTGATGTCCTGTATCCGGCCCAAGGTCCGCTGGACACGCTTCAACTGCTTAAGCACATCTCGGACAGGGAGTTCGGGCAAGGCGGTAATAAAAAAATCCAGCAGATAGCGGAGTTTTTTGCATTCGATTCTCAACTCATGGAGCCGCTCGCTGCCGGCGTGTTGCAGGCTGTGCGGCTCTATTAAGGCGAGCGCCCGATATTTCTCGGCCACACGTTCGAGAACGAAGGCTTCGACGGTCGGGGTATGCGGAGCATCTTCCCCAGGCTGGCTCGCAAACGCCTTCCACTCTCGCATCACGGCCCGATACCGCTTGGTCTCAAATGTCTTCACCAGGGTCCGGTAGTGTTCTCTGCGTTCCTGCTGGAGAAAAGCGAAAAAAGGGTGGAGAGCGGACCGGTGGTCAGCCGGAATCCGCTGACGGTAGTCGTCCTGCACCAGGAGAAAGGCATCCAGGTCCCGCGCACCCCCGGTTGAGCGGCCGAGCTGGGCCAGAGCTTTACGAAATCTCCGTGTGGCTTTGGGAGGAAAAACTTCACACGTCTGTCCAAGCAGGGAGCGCGCCCGTCTGACGGCAACCCGAAAGTCGTGCAAATAGAGTGGGTCATCCCCCTGACGCAGGCCCCGCTCGTTGTAGCGCACCATGGCCAGGAGTAAGCGTAAGAGGCGGCGCACCGCCCGCTCAACCGGGACCGCCGGCGGTAACGGCAAGGGGCGTTTGACCGAATATTTACCCGGGGAGCGCCCTGCTGTCGCCAACACTTCCTGGTTGACACTGCTGGTCGCCGGTATGAGGTCCTGTTCCTTGCACCACAGCACTAATCGTTGGGCCTCTCTCTGATAGCCTCTGAGCGGTTGGACCCAGATACGCGGCCGGAGGGTAAGCCCTTGATTTTTTTTCGCCACAGCGTGCTCTTCAATAATCAGGCGGACCGTTGTCTTCTGGCGCTGGTCGAGTATCCGTATCGGCAGAGTACGGGAGTGCAGGCTGAAGAGCCGGGTGAGCGGGAGATCGTCAATCAGCGTCACCAGGCGCTCTCGCAAACGGCCCCGCGGCAAATCCGTTGCCGTAGCGGGAAGGGCGGGACACCCCAGCTCTTCAAGCGGGAAGACGGCATCATACGACCGGAGAGCGAGCGTTTTCGCGCTCACACAGAGGGTCAGACGGTACAAGCTGAGTTGCCAGTCAGCCGTGTCGTACTGGGTCCGCCGCTCTACCTTGAGCGGCTCTCTGTAGATGGAGAATGTCTCTGCCAGGGCCTCAAGAAATTTTTTTCTGCTCCAGCGTCCTCTGGGAAGGAGTTGAGTATCGGTTATGTGTTCTCTTGGCATGCACTCAACGAGGGCACTCCAAGATTTTCGTCTGACCCCTGCCCTCGCGCCTGTACTTGTAGCGCAGCCTACATTGCTCCGACAATACCGGTCCCCCTCTCGTGGACTGTCCGCTGCTAATCGCCCAGCGGCGTACCGGCCCAGTTTTTGCCGATCACTGCTTCGACGGCAATCGGGACCTGACCCGCGACGATCTCTCGCATGGCCTCAACCATATGGCTGGTCAGCCACGCCTGGGCGGCTTGTGCGTCGGCCAGCGGCGCTTCGACCAGAATTTCGTCGTGTACGCAGGCCACGGGCGTCGCCCTCGGTACTTGGTCGCGGTGTTCAAACAAGCGCGCCAGAGCCAGCTTGAGACCGTCTCCACCCGTGCCTTGTACTGGGATATTGAGGAGCACGTTAAAGTGCCGCACCCCCAGAAAACGGCGGCCGGTGAGGGTGCGGGTTTCGAGGCCGCCCTGCTGATTCCTTACCTGCTCGGCCTGTTGTTTGGCCTGCTGATGCCAACGGGCGACGCCCTGATAAGTGAGAAAGAACGCGCGGTGGTATTGGGCCGCCTCCTGGTCGGACATGCGGACACCGTACTTTGCTTCCGCATCCTGTTTCAGGCCGTTCACCCCCATGCCGTACAGCAGGCCGAAATTGACGCTTTTAGCGAGCTGGCGGTGGTGCGGTTCGACCTGATTGAGCGGGATGTGCAGGATGCGCGAGGCGGTCAGGGCGTGCAGGTCGGTTTCCTCTCGAAAGGCTTGCAGCATGGTCGAGTCGTTGGCCAGGGCTGCGGCAATCCGCAGCTCGACCTGTGAATAGTCGGCCTTAATCAGAGCTCTTTCCGGTGCGGCGCAAAAGCAGGTGCGAAAGGCGCGCGCCTTCGGGATTTGTTGGATGTTCGGACCGCCGCAACTCATACGACCGGTGGCCGTCCCGTTCTGAAAATACACCGGATACACCCGGCCCGAGTCCGTATCGAAAAACGAGTCGATCACACTCCGGCCATAGGTACTGACCCGTTTGGCGACCTCTTTATGGCTGACCAGCAACTCGGCAATGGGATGGTCGATTTTCTTGAGCGTGGCGGAGCGGGCATTGGGCAGCTCGATGCCGAGGGTCTGGAACAGGGCCTTGATTTGCTGCGATGACGCCCAGTTGATGCTCATGCCGACATCCCGGGCGTAGGTATGCAGTTGATGGCTGAGCGATTCGAGTTGGGCCTCATCTTCCAGCGTCCGCGCCAGCCATCCTTGAGCGTCAAAGGCGATGCCGGCGAGTTCCAGCCAGGCCAGCGCCTTGACGCAGCGAAACTCAATCTCCGCCGCCCGTTCCAGGCCAGCCTCGGCCAGGGCCGGCCGCAACCGGTCGTACAGCGACCACAGCACACCCACATCACGGGCGGCATATTCACACTGGGCAGGACTGAGTTCTCCCGACCAGTCGGCGGTTTGCAGGTGTTTGGGGAGAGCCCGACCCAATTCCTGTTCCACTACCTCTTCGAGACTATGGCGGACGCGCAGCCCGGCTTTGAGTACTTGGCTGGCTAGCATGGTGTCAAAAACGCTAGCGGGCCAGGGACAGCCGGCGGAGACGAGAAATTTCAGATCAAACTTGGCATTGTGGAACAGCCAGCGGCGCGGCGTACTGAACAGAGGGAAGAGCGCTTCGATGGGGATATGGCGTACATCAAACAGATAGGCGTGGTCCGGTGTCGCGATCTGGATGAGCCGCAGCGCGTCTTTCCGAAAGTCGAGCCCGGTTGTTTCGGTATCGCAGGATAAGACGGGCGCGGCATGCAGGCCGGGCAGTACGCGCTCAAGCTGAACGGGTTTTGTCACCAGTGTATACTCAGGCGTTTCACACGCGGGCAGGGCCTCGGACGGAGCCGCATGATCTGCCTGAGAGCCCATCTCTTCCGGGAAGAGAACGCCTTGTTCGTATGGCTGTACCATGCTTCGTCTTACTGAAAGAGAGGTTGGCTCTCGCCCTTCAGAGTCTCGCGAGACACAGAGTTGTTGCTATCCCTGCTCGTTGGCTTCGGCCTCGTGCCGTCCGGCTTTGGGTGCTGTACAGACGGCGGAACGTTCACCCCCAGACAGCCCCAGGCACACCCAGCGGTACTCGGTGGTGGTATCCATTGTCCCGAACGACACGTCATCATCAAAATGGATCCCAGCTACACAGCCATCCCGAGTGCTCCCGCATTCTCCGTCTATCTGCGCCAGACACGTCGGGGAGTTCACCCCGTAGATGTCTTCACACTCGGACCCGCACGCGGTGATGTCTGCTGCCGCCGTACTAGAGCGGACGAATTCGGTGATCTCAAAGACCCCATCGCTGTGGGACTCCCCTTCATAGGCGGTATAGCGTCCTCGGAGTTCTACAAAGAGTTCCCCGTACTTCGTCAATTGTCCCCCCGCCCTTGCACTGGCATACGCCTGCGCGAGGGCGGTGAAGGCCGCGCCAGTGGGTGCCACGTCCCACACTCCGGCATCTGCACCGCACGGTGTCAATATTTTTTCGTATTCCCTCATTTCAGGAGGGTAGCTAATGTAGAAGCCCGTCACGGTGACGATCTCACTGTCTTGCGCACCTACAAGCTCACAGGGCAGCACCAACAGCAGCAGAGCGACGTAGAGTGGATTCAATCGCATATCTTCATCTCGGGGCGTTGGATATTGAAACAGCTTCACCGACCGGTTCTGTCGATGCAAGCCGACATCAGAATATATCACCCCGCTCCAGACTGTGGCAAAACTCAGCCGCGGGCAAAATACGGATGCCGTCGTCGGTCAGACGACTCTTGGGTTCCAGGCAGACGACGATCCGCTCTCCGACCTGAGGTTGGTCTTGGACCAGGCGACGCAGACCGCGCAGATGGTCGTCCGTGATTCTGCGGCTCGCCTTTGCCTCGATAGCAACCTGCATATCGTTAATAATGAAATCCACCTCAATCCCGCTGGCCAAGCGCCAATAGCTCAGCGTCGCAAATGCCTCGGTATAGGCATTATGGGCGCTCAACTCGTGGAAGACCCAATTCTCAAAAGCCTTTCCATACAGCTCTGACCCTGGTTGTACGCTGCCACGTCGCGCCAGGTAGTTCACCACACCAACATCGGAAAAGTAAAATTTGGGTGCGCCGATGAGGCGGCGTTTCGGTCGCTTTTTATACGCCGGCAGCCAGCGCCCCAGCAGCGTGTCTTCAAGGATGTGGAAATAGCCTCTAATCGTGTGGCTGGAGACGCCACAGTCACGGGCTATGGTCGAAAAATTGACGAGTTCGGCATCCGACAGCGCGGCGATATTCAGAAACTCGGAAAAGACGGGCAGATTCCGCACCAGTCCCTCGGCCGCCACTTCTTCTTTCAGATAGTCGGCAACATAGCTGTTCAAGAGGCGCTGCGGACGGTCCGACTCATACATCCGAGGCAGATAGCCGTGGTTCAGCAACCGGTCGAGGACGTAAGTCGGACCGATTTCTCGCACGGTGAGACCGAAGAGTTCATAACGAATAGCCCGGCCGCCGAGCAGGTTGGCCTGGCCGCGTTTCACCTTGCGGGCGCTTGAGCCGCACAGGGCAAAATGAAACGCCCGATTCTCGTGTAGCCAGTGCACTTCGTCGAGGAGTTGGGGGACTTTTTGCACTTCATCAATAACGATGTGACGCCCGACAGGCGCGCGCTCCGCTAATTCCGCGCGTAAAAGCTCGGGATTCTGAACATAGCGACGATACTCCTCAGCCTTCAGCAGATCGATCCAGACGGCATCTGGATAGGCGTGCTTCAACAGGGTCGTCTTGCCCGTCTGACGCGGCCCCCACAGGAAAAAAGTCTCCGTCCCGGGCGCTGGAAGATTCAGTGATCGTGAGAACATATACTTCAAATTATCATGATAATTTGAAGTATCAATTCACTTTAACAGCCCGACAATAATTCTGCCAGAAATTATGTTAGAGTAGGGTTTGGAAACCGGAGACCCAAAAAGGAGAACAGAAGCATATCCGCATGAGTGATTCCAATCTTATTACTTCTGAACGCTTTGACGCCGTGCTGTTTGATCTGGACGGCGTGCTGACGGCTACGGCAAAAATTCATGCCGCCTGCTGGAAACAAATGTTTGACCGCTTTCTGCGCCAGTACGCAGAAATACACAATCTGTCCTTCCAGCCTTTCGACATTCAGACTGATTACAATTTACACGTGGACGGGAAAGCCCTGGACGACGGCGTGCGAAGCTTTCTCGAATCCCGCCATATCGAATTGCCAGACGGAAGCCCGGATGCGCCTCCCGATTGGGAGACTGTTCACGGCTTAGGCACCCAAAAAGACACCTTAGTGAATCAGGTCATTGCCTCGGACGGCGTGGAGGCCTTCCCTGGCAGCATGGCCTTTGCCACCCATGTCCGGCAAATGGGACTGAAAACCGCGGTCGTCACCCCCAGCGCGAACTGCACCCTCGTACTCAGATCAGCCGGAATTACACACCTCTTTGATCTCCGGGTTGATAGAGATGTCGCCGCCCAGGAACAGTTGGCCGGCAAACCCGCCCCCGATATGTTTCTGGCAGCGGCAGAGAAACTGAACGTTTTGCCGGCTCGGGCCGTGGTGATTGAGGACGCTATCTCAGGCGTGCAGTCGGGTCGCGCCGGGAATTTTGGTCTGGTGATTGGCGTTGATCGCCGCGGACACGGCGACCTGCTCAAAGAAAATGGGGCCGACATCGTGGTGAAAGACGTGGGCGACCTGCTCAGTCCTGCTGCACACAACCCATCTCGGTACTCCTGAAGTGGCACGGCTGGGGCCGCCCTGCTACGTCGCGTGGAGTAACTGTCCAACCCGCCTTTCCCCGCTCCAGAGTCACATAGCCAAAGCCGGTCAGCGTTTCTGCGTGGGAGACCGTTCGGTCGGCTATGTCGAGTCCGACCAGTTCGGTGGCAAGGGGAGGGTCGAGTAACGCTCCGCCATTCCCAACCACGAACTGATGCGGCTTTCCCTGCGTAAAGGCCAGGAACTCGGTCGTGTGGAGATGACCCGACAGGACCAATTCGACGCCGTCGGGCCATTGCTGCCGAACTGCGGCCTGAAGGGTCGGGTTTGTTCGGAAGAGCACGTCTCTGCCCTGCGCCTGTCCCCGTTCACCGAAGGCCCAGAACGGCTTGTGAGACAGCAGCCAGGCCGGACGGTGTTCGGCCAATGCCGCCAACTGAGCAGCGAAATGGGCGACCGTCTCAGGCACGGCCCGCAGGTCATGCGCGGTCGTGGTATCCAGCACGAACAGCGTGCGCTCGCCTATGGGCACGCTATAGGGCTCAGTCTCGTCGGTACATTCCTTTGGTAAAGGCCGGGGGTCAAGCAGGCGAAACCAGGCATTGCCCGTCCGCTGACAGGCCTCATGATTACCCCGGACAAATACCCACGGTGCCGTGCTGAGTAAGGGTTTAGCCGGCGCGAAGAAGTCGGCCTGGGCGGCCGCCCAAGTATCTCCCCATGGATTGCCGACACAAGCAGGGTTGCCCATCGGACAGGGCGAATCGCGGTAAAAGTAATCCCCCACGTGGAGCACCAAGTCGGGCTGCCAGGCCGCGGCACTCTGGGCGATACGCGCAAAGGGCCAGGCATGCGGATCGTGACACGCCTGGACCAGGGTGTTTTTCATCCGACATCCGGTGTCACCCAAGACGACGATCTTTTCTGGAGCCCGCGACAAGAGAGGTAGCCGGCGGTCGTTCAACGTGACGCTGACAGCATCGGGCGGCAACGCAGCCTCACAGACCAGGACCGGAAAGTCCGGTCGGGATGGCTGCGCACGTATGCGTAATGGGAAGCGCTCGGCGTTTACTTGTACCACCGGACAGGCCGTCGAGGTTGACACCACACGTAGGATCACCTGACCACCCGGCCCAAGGGCAGTCCACGCCAGGGGAGGCGCCGCTATCGCGGAAACACCCAAGAGATGCAGCACACAGGTGGCCAGCAGAATACGCTGTAAGCAAGACATAATACAGAAGTTTTTCGTTCGAGACTCATTCCCGTGACGCGGGTGTAATCGTCAGTTCAACCCGCTGCCCGTTACGCATGACCGTCATATCGACCGGCTCCTCAACTTTGAGACTTCCGAGGACAAAAGTGTAGTCATAGATATTCTCAATCGCCTTGCCTGCCAGCTCACGTACCACATCCCCGGCCCGCACCCCGGCCCGGTCGGCCGGGCCGCCGGTCGCCACCCCGGAGAGCTTGACCCCGGTGATATTGCCCTGGGCATAATCGGGGATCGTGCCCAGATAGGCCCGCAGACGGCCACGGCTGCCGAGGTGGCGGGGCTTTTCGATTCGGATATAGTCCGGTGCCGTTGGGCGGCTCGCCAACGAGCGCGTCAAACCGGTCATCAACCGGGTAATGTGTGTGAGCCCGGCATAGTTGAGCTTTTCTACGGTATCACGCGGCGAGTGGTATTCCGCATGTCCGCCAGTAAACGCGTTCAGAACGGGAACGCCCTTGAGATAGAACGAGGTCGCATCGGTGGGCAGATAGCTGTCGTTTTGGAGCGTGATGGGCAGACCGATGGGCGCGTTGTGTTGTTCAATTTCCTCGGGCCAGACTGAACTTGAGCCAACGCCTTGCAGCACCAGGGCGGTATCCAGTCGGCCGACCATGTCCAAATTGAGGTAGGCAGCAATGTCGGAGGAGAGCGTCTGCTGCTCTGTCTGGCCGAAGGTCCTGGCGAAGTGGTTTGACCCCAGGAGACCCAGCTCTTCGCCGGACCACAAGGCAAACAGGATATCGCGTTTCAGAGCCACCTCGTCTGTGGCTTGTTGCGCGGCAAGCGTCTGGGCAATACCCAGGACGGCCGCCACGCCGGAAGCATTGTCGTCGGCTCCAAAATGGATATGACCCTTTTCATCCTCGCGGGCCAGTGACCCACGCCCCAGACCTGTGCCCAGATGATCGATATGCGCCCCAACCACGACGATACCAGCGTCCGCCGTCCTCTCTGCGGCGCGTAACCGCGTCAGGACGTTACGACCCTGGTGTTTCTCCTGCCGAATATCGATCGTCGCCCCGAGCTTCAGACCGCCGAGGCCGAAGCCGGATATGAGTTGGCCGGTATCTAAGGTCTCCTGGAGTTCTTTTAGCGACCTGCCCGCCTGCCGGAGCCATTCCTCGGCCAGCGCGTCGGTCACGGACACCGCCCCGATGCTGCTACCCGCCAGTGAGGCGTCAAAGACGAGCGGGACCAATTGCGCCTTGACGGTGATCGTCGGCCCGCTCGCAACGATCAGCCCACGCGCGCCCCGGTCGCGGGCAACCATGGCCTTATAGCGCAGGCTGGTGTAGCGGTTGAGATGCTGGCGATAGGAGGCATCTATGTCTTCGGGCAGATAGCGCAATACCAAAACCCATTGGTCTTGCACGTCCAGATGGGCATAGGAGTCATATTCCGGGTGCTCGTCGACAGCCGGAGCGACGATGCCATAGCCGGCAAAGACCACGCCGGCAGGCGCAAAATCGCCCACCTGCGAGAAGGTCAACGGCCGCCAGTCCGTATCAACGGCATACACAAGGCCCTGATCTGACGCCGACTCGGGCTGTTGTTTCAATACATTCTTCGGACCAAGGGATACGCCGGCAGTGAACTCAAAAGACTGAAAAAACGTGCCGTTGTCACCGGCTGGTTCAAGACCGTTTTTTTCTAGCATCGTAGCGACATACTCCGTTGCCAGCCTTTCGCCGTCCGTTCCCGTGAGCCGTCCGGCCATACGCTCGGAGGCGAGGTCGGAGACGATCCGGCGCAACTCGCACGTTCGCACCTCGTGCGTTCGGAGGGATGCCGCGCCGCTGGAGTCGAGCCCCAACAGGCAGCGGGCCGCGTCATCATCCCAGTCGGCAAAAAAGAGTTGCGCCTTTTTATCTGCAGTCCGGCTACTGGTCCACGACAGGTGCTTTCCGTCCGGAGCGAACACCGGCAAGCCGTCAAAGCCGGGGGTATAGGTGACCCGCACCGGATCGGAGCGCCCATCCCTGTCCACGATATACAGCTCAAAATTCCCAAAACCGTGACGGTTGGTCGTAAAGATCAGATAGTCACCGGACGGATGATAATACGGCGCCCAGGACATGGCCCCCAGCTTCGTGACCTGCTTTTGATCCGTGCCATCGATACGCATGGTCCAGACTTCGGCTTGGGCACCCTCGAGGGAAAATCGGCGCCAGACCAGACGTTTGCCATCCGGACTGAAAAACGGCCCGCCATCATAACCTAGCGAGATCGTCAGCCGACGCACGTCTGACCCATCCGCCCGCATGAGGTAGATGTCCATCTGTGATGACGGGTCTTGCTGAAAGCGCTCTTTCTCCTCGGCTGACAGAGTTGTCACATAGGCGTGGCGATTCGAGGCAAAGGCGATAAACTCGCCGTTCGGAGACCAGGAAGCCTCGGCATCGTAGCCCTTGGCGGCAGTCAGCTTTCGCAGCTCGCCCCCATTGAGCGGTACTTCAAAAAGGTCGTACTGTTCATCGAAATCCCACTCGTAACGCCGCTGTGTGCCCGCACGGCGTTCTTCCAGCTCTGCCTGCTGCTTCTTTTCAGCCTCCGGGTCTTCATGCGTTGAGGCAAACAGGACGGTGTCTTGTGAGGGGTGGAACCAGGCGCAGGTCGTCTTGCCGATGCCGGGCGAGACTCGGTGGGTCTGCCCGGTGAAGCGATTCATAACATAAATCTGAAAAAACGGATTGTCGGGCTGACGTTCACTCTGAAAGATGAGCCGCACGCCATCCGGGCTGAAATAGCCCTCGCCGGCGCGCCTGCCTGCGAAGGTCAGTTGTCGGATATTGCGCACGAGTTGGGCTTCGTGCCAGGTCTCTGGCGCGGAAGACTGCATGGCTGTCGCACCGGAAGTCGTATGGGGATGTTGGTTGTCTTGCCGAGTCGGGTCCGCGCGTACCGGATTGGCGGAAAAGATAAGACCCACAACAAAGACGGCGCAGATAATGGCATGACAATTCATAGATGGGAATAATACGTGAGGAAGGGTCAGCAGGCCACGGGGATGTTAGCCTTCTTCGCGGCGCCGTTCACGAGCGCTTCGTGCGGGCATTATGCACCCGACGCGTCATACATTTCTGAACGCGGCATGGTATTTCACCACGCAGCGCTGGCCATTGTGAATACACCGTTCGAAGATTCCGGGTTCCAGTTCCATTGCCATAAACACCTCGTCAGGAACATTGTATTCACAACGGAGCCCGAACCGGGAGGCCGGTGAAAAACCAAAGCGTGGATAATACTCCGGGTGGCCGAGAACAACGACTGCACGACATGCCATCGCTTTGCATCGTGCAAGGCCGGCCCGAACAAGAGCCGAACCTATGCCCTGACGTTGGTGTGCAGGTACCACTGCCATCGGGGCCAACCCCATCATCCTGAGTCTGGAGTCTGCCGACACCGAGACCGGCGAGAACATGATGTGGCCGACAACTGCCGAGTCTACCTCGGCAACCAGCGAAATGAGCGGTTGGACGCACGCGCGCAGCGCTTCAACAAGCTCGGCCTCAGCACGCGTCTCAAAGGCTGCGGCATTGATTTGATAAACTACCGCTCGGTCGTTCTCTTTTTCGGTCCGAATGAGCATAGATCACGTGTACCCCAGCATGCGCACGACTCTTCATAATATACAAAACATTGACCGAACCCGCGCCGAAGCGATACAAACACAGTATGAAAAAACAGGTTGTCGTCCATTCCACTCCCACCTGAGGCCCATGCGCACTGGCGAAGGAGTTTCTTTCGCAGGCAGGAATAGCATTCACCGCCTATGATGTCAGTACTGACGTGGCGGCCCAGGAGCGTCTCCGGCAACTCCCAGGCCGGGTCACTTTACCGGTGATTACTGTCGATGATGCAGTCGTTATCGGCTTTCAGAAGGCCAGGCTTCAAGGGCTGTTGGGAACTGCCTGAAGGCGGGAGGAGAAGGAGGTTACAATATGCAGGATACCGAAGAGTATGAGGGCTTTTACATTGAGCCGCGCTCGAAACAACTCGATAGCGGCGCGTGGAAACCCGTGGCCCGGGTCTTTCGGCTCATCGATGGGGTGGTCGATGAATTTTATCCGCTCCGGGAAACTGAGCAAACCTTTGCCAGCGAAGAAGAAGCCGACGGATATGCCCTTCAGACCGGCAAAGAGTGGGTGGACCGCAATTAGCCCGATTGGGGAGGTCGCGGGAGGCGGCCGGATGAATCAGGGCAGGTTGCACTAGTACAGGTATTATTAACCCCTAACCAATTAACCCCTAACCATAAGGAGGCAGTATGGCGTACGTATTTGCACACATCAAACTCCGAGCGGGCAAGGTCCAGAAATTTACGGAAATGCTCAGCTCGCTGGCCCCGCTGGTAGAAAAACACGGCGGCTGGAAGCTCCACGGGAGTTATTTCAACGTCATCGGTCGCTTGAACACCGTGGTTGACGTGTGGGAGGTCCCGGATGCCAACTCGGTCCAGACGACCTTGGAAATCGCGTCTCAGGATCCCGAGTTCCAGAAATGGGTGCCGGTGATTGAAGAGTGTATTGAGGACGAAACCCTGCAGGTGTTGACCAAGTTGCCCGTGTAAGCTTTGGAAGGGGTGCTGAATACCCCTTATCCCTTCGACAAGCCTGTCTTGAGCGCAGGTGAAAGGCCAGGGCAGGCTCGGTCCCTCTCCCCTGGTGGGAGAGGGGGTCTGTACGGTAGGCTGGACGAGTGACTAAGTCTTCGGGCCGGTCATCTCCGCTGGCCGCACCCACTCTTCATATTGTTCAGCGGTGACGTGGCCAAGCGCCAAGGCTGCTTCCCGCAGATTCGTCCCGTCTTTGTGCGCCTTCTTGGCAATCTCGGCTGCCTTCTCATACCCGATATGCGGGTTGAGTGCCGTCACTATCATCAAGGAGCTCCCCAGGTGCTCCTCAATCGTTGGCAGGTTGGGCTCGATACCGACCGCGCAGTGATCGTTGAAGGCGCCACACGCGTCAGCGATGAGCTGAATGGACTCGAGGAGATTGTGGACCATCACGGGTTTAAAGACATTCAGCTGAAAGTTGCCCTGTGAACCAGCAAAGGCAACGGCCGCGTCGTTGCCGAACACCTGCACGGCCACCATCGTTATTGCTTCCGGCTGCGTCGGGTTGACTTTGCCCGGCATGATGGAGGAACCTGGTTCGTTCTCCGGAATCAGTATCTCTCCAATCCCCGCCCGCGGTCCACACGCCAGCCAGCGCACATCATTCGCGATCTTCATTAATGCCCCTGCCAGGGTCCGTAGCGATGCACTGGCGGTGACCATGGCGTCATGAGCGGATAAGGAGGCAAACTTATTCGGCGCCGAGATGAATGGCCGCCCAGTCTCCGCCGCCATCTTGGCTGCGGCCAAGTCACCGAACTTGGGATGCGCGTTTAGGCCGGTTCCGACCGCGGTTCCGCCAATTGCCAACTCACACAGCCCAGGAATCGTCTGCCGCACCCCGTCGAGGGCGGCATCGAGCTGAGCGGCCCAGCCACCAATCTCCTGTCCAAGCGTGATTGGTGTCGCGTCTTGTAAATGCGTGCGGCCAACCTTCACTACGTCTTTAAACTGCTCAGACTTGGCGTGCAGCGTGTTGCGTAATTGGCTGACGGCAGGAAGCAGGACGTCTTCGAGCTGCTCGACGGCAGCAATGTGCATGGCCGTTGGAAACGTATCGTTTGAACTCTGCCCCCGGTTCACATCGTCATTGGGGTGGATCGGCTTCTTCGATCCCATCTCGCCGCCTGCCAGTTCGATGGCCCGATTCGAGATCACCTCGTTCGCATTCATATTGGTCTGGGTGCCCGAACCAGTCTGGAAGACAACCAGCGGGAAGTGATCGTCAAGGGCACCCGAGATCACCTCGTCGGCTGCCTGAACGATCAGGTCTACTTTTTCCTGGGGGAGTTGTTCCAACTCACCGTTGGCCAAAGCAGCACCTTTTTTGAGGACGCCAAGGGCGCGGATGATAGGCCGGGTAAAACGGAAGCGCTCAACGCCGATGGGGAAGTTCGTACGCGAGCGCTGGGTCTGTGCACCCCAGTATCGGTCGGTAGAGACTTCGACTGCTCCCATGCTATCCGTTTCGATTCTCGTTTTCATACACAGCCCTTCGCTTAAATCGCCACGAGGACAAAGACAGTCGCCACCGTGCCAATAACAGCCGCCCCATAGCATATAACCGCAATAGGCGTCTGATACCCTCTCCAACCCGTATCATACAGAGTATGCCGGATGCGGTGAAAACAGTGGAAGAACGGCAAAGAGAGCAGGACGAACAGGTAGAGCTTGGTGAGCGGATGGGAGACCAAAGCGTGCATCCGATGTCCAAACGCCTCCGCTGGCACCCAGCCAAGAGGAACCGCTATCCCAGTCAGCACGACATGAATCGGCACCAGGAGGGCGGCAACCATCCCACCAGCCCCGAAAAGAACCCACCAAAAAGCCTCGTTGGACTTGGCCATGTCTTCAGCTCCTCAGGACAATCCACATGATCACAACAGAGGTAACCAACCAGGCGGCGTAGTGGGAGCCCGCGATGAGGACTGGCGGGACACTTTCTTCTCCCCTTCGCACGACTATGATCTTTGGGGTCAGGTTGAAAAACGTGATGGTGTGGTAGAGCGCAGCAATAAGCACCAGCAGATGGAAGACAATCCACCCTGGTGACGCCAGCCGATCGAGAAAGGCAGTGTACGCCTCAGCTCCCTGGGCAAGCTGGGCAAGCTGGATGAGGTACACGACTAAAAAGGCAGCAATCAACACGCTGGTCAGCTCGCGCAGCATGAAGAGCACATAATTGCGCTTGCTCAGCCACCACGTCGTAGAGGATATCGGGCGGTGGTACGGTTCACTCATTGCGATCCTCTCGGCAGCAGCACAGACTTGAACCAGTCAATAGCTCCTGAGACCTTGGCTTGCTGGATCGCAGCGGCGGGGTCTACGTGCTTGGGGCAGACCACAGAACACTCACTCACAAAGGTACACTCCCACACCCCTTCATGCTTTGAAATTACCTCTTGCCTGGCGTCCTGACCCTGATCGCGGGAGTCGAGGTTGTAGCGCTGAGCCAGGGCAATCGCCGCCGGACCAACAAAAGACGAGTCCAGACCGTAGACCGGGCAGGCGGCATAGCACAGCATGCAGTTGATACACATGCTGAACTGTTTATAGTTGGCCAGCTCGGCCGGGCTCTGCAAATACTCCCCCTCGGCAACCGGTTTCTCCTCCTCACGGATGATCCAGGGCTGGATATCTTTGAGCTTAGCCATGAAGTCGTCCATGTTGATAATCAGGTCACGCTCGACCGGAAAATTGGCCAGCGGTTCGACACGGATTGGTGCCGGGTGGTAGTCTCTGAGGAAGGCCGCACAGCTGAGCTTCGGCTCGCCATTAACCATCATGCCACAGCTGCCGCACACGCCCATATGGCAGGACCAGCGGTAGGATAAACTGCCATCCACCTCATCCTTAATATAGTTTAGCGCATCTAGGACAACCCAGTCCTCACGGTACGGTACAGTGTAGGTCTGGAAGGTTGGTTCTTGCTCGATCTCTGGCCGATAACGGAAGACCTCGAGCGTGATGCTGGGCTCAGCCATGATTAATCTCCATATTTACGTTCAGCAGGGGGCCAGCGAGTGATTACGACATCCAGATATTCGATGCGTGGCGAGCCATCCGTGCGGTGCGCCAAGGAGTGGGCCAGGAACTTGTCGTCGTCGCGTTTGGGGTAATCAGTGCGCTGGTGAGAGCCACGCGACTCTGTCCGGGCTAAGGCAGAATAGGCAACAGTCTCGGCCACGTCGAGCATACATTCCAACTCCAGCGCCGCGGTTAAGTCGGTATTAAAGGTCAAACTGTGATCATCAAGGGTGATATTGGCAAATCGTTCCTTGAGCTCAGACACCTTGTTGCAGGTCTCTTGAAGTGACGCCTCCGTACGATAAATGCCAGCGCCCGCCTCCAGGGTCGCCATCATCTCGGTACGCAGGCTAGCGATGCGCTCGGTGCCATCCGTCTTGTTGATGAACTGCTTCTGGATGCGCACTTGCTCGTCTTTGGCTTTAGCCTCGAGGGCCTGAGTGTCACACGCTGGCTGTTCTTGGGCAAATGCGGCAGCCGCACGGCCAGCCCGAGCGCCAAACACCAACAGTTCGGTGAGCGAGTTTGAGCCGAGCCGGTTGGCCCCATTAATGCTGACACAAGCGCACTCGCCTGCCGCAAAGAGGCCTGGCAGTGGGGTCGCCGCCTCTATATCCGTATGGATCCCACCCATCATATAGTGCACCACCGGACGGACCGGAATAGGCTCGTACACTGGGTCGATGCCCGCGTAGTTCGTGGCCAGCTCGCGCACAAAGGGGATCTTCTTGTCGATCTTCTGCTCCCCCAAGTGACGGATATCGAGATGTACTACGTCACCGTGTGGTCCCGGCATCGTGTTACCCTTATCATGCTCTTTGACAAAACACTGGGACAACTTGTCCCGCGGACCAAGCTCCATTGTCCGTTTCTGGGGATGTCCGGGGTCGTTCACATCAAGCGGCTTACCGAGATCGTAGTCCTGTAAGTAGCGGTAGCCGTTCTTATTGACGAGAATCCCCCCCTCGCCACGGGCGGCTTCGGTGATCAGGATCCCTGTCCCTGGTAGGCCGGTAGGATGGTACTGGACGAACTCCATGTCCTTAAGTGGCACTCCAGCTCGGTAGGCCAGGGCCATGCCATCGCCAGTCTTGATAGACCCGTTGGTTGTAAAGGGAAAGATCCGGCCAGCCCCACCTGTACACATAATAACTGCCTTAGCGAGAACTGGCTGGACCATACCGCTGCGCAGCTCAACAGCCGTCACTCCCTGACAGCGGCCGTTTTCTACTAGTAATGTAGTAGCAAAACACTCGTCATAGCGCGTGATCGAGGTGTACTTGAGGGACGTTTGGAACAGCGCGTGAAGCAGGTGGAAGCCGGTCTTGTCGGCGGCAAACCAAGTCCGCTCAATCCGCATCCCGCCAAACGGACGCACGGCGACACTGCCGTCGGGCTCGCGACTCCAGGGGCAGCCCCAGTGCTCCAATTGGATGAGCTCGGCGGGGGCTTCGTTGACAAAGAGCTCGACGGCATCCTGGTCCGCCATCCAGTCGGCACCGGTAATCGTGTCGTTAATATGGTCTTCCAGGCTGTCATTCTCTTTAATGACGGCGGCTGTTCCACCCTCAGCCGCAACCGTATGGCTGCGCATCGGGTAGACTTTGGAGACGAGCGCGATGTCAAGCTGAGGATTTATTTCGGCGGCGGCAATGGCAGCGCGGAGTCCCGCTCCTCCGCCCCCTATAATGAGTATGTCATGTACTGGTGCCATACTTTCCCTTACGCTTGCTTGTCCTGAGCTTCATCAATACAGAGATGAAAGCACTTCTACTTCGTCCAGATTATCTATATCTACTGGCACTATGCGCTTTGCGCCAACACATTGTCCATCGCGGCAATCAGTTCCTGCACATGACTGACCGACCCCTGCATCTCCTGCTTCTCCTTGTCGCTCAACGCAATGTCCACGACCCGCTCGACACCCCCAGCACCGATGCTCACCGGCACGCCAAAATACACGCCCTCAATCCCATACTCTCCTTCGAGGTAGGCCGCACAGGGCAGGATGTGCTTCTTGTCGTACAGGTAGGCCTCGGTCATCTGAATCGCGGCAGAGGCTGGAGAATAGAATGCTGAGCCGGTCTTAAGCAGGGCCACGATTTCCCCTCCGGCTTGACGCACCCGATTCTCAATCTCCTCGAGCCGCTCAGCCGAGATCAGCCGCTCGATCGAGATACCCGCTACCTGGCAGTAGCTGCGCACCGGCACCATATCGTCGCCATGCCCACCTAAGACCATAGCCGTGACATTTTGGACGGACACGTTCAGCTCTTGGGCAATAAAGGTCCGATAGCGGGACGAATCGAGCACCCCGGCTTGGCCAACGACCCGATTCTTGGGAAACCCAGTGACCCGCTTGGCCAAGGTCACCATTGCATCAAGCGGGTTAGTAATAACGATGAGAAAGCTGTTGGGAGCATATTTTGCAATGTTCTCCGAGACTTCTCGCATAATTTTGCAGTTGATTCCCAGCAAATCATCTCGGCTCATCCCCGGTTTGCGCGCCAGCCCGGCGGTGACAATACAGACATCAGCCTCTTGAATCTCGGTATAACTCGTGGTCCCAACGAGGTTGACGTCGTAGCCCTCGATCGGCCCGGCTTCAAGCAGGTCCAGGGCCTTGCCCTGTGGCAGTCCGTCAACCACGTCGTACAGAACGACATCTCCGAGTCCTTTGAGGGCGCACAGATGAGCAAGGGTGCCGCCGATGTTGCCCGCACCGATCAGTGCGATTTTCTTACGTGCCATACCTTATGCTCCAAATGGTCATGTAGTGACAGGCTACGGAGGAAAACAAAGGCCACGTTACGCACCACAAAAACGCCTTCCTGTCGTCTAAAGAAGGGCAGGATGCCAAAATTTACTAAACCTGTCTAGCCCGATAGAGACGAAGCCCCTGCACACACGCTGTCCCTGCGTGAGAGAGCAGCAGCACGGAAAGCTGGCGGCTGCATACGGCCGGAGCCCTAGGGTCCGTTTGGCGGTGAAGAGCTCATCCCTGATGCGAGATTACAGTGTGGCCTGGGACGCCTGATTTGATGCTTGTGTTGCGCCTGACTGGGACTCTCCCTTCAAGCAGTTGACGAGTTCCTGTACCGCGGGCGTGACACACCGGCTCCGCTTGGAGATAATCCCCAGTGGCCGTATTACTACCTCACCCGAGAATTGGATCGCCTTGAGGGTTTCGCTTCTGGCCTCCTGGACAACACTGAGTTCTGGCACCATAGAAAGGCCCGACCCAACCTCGACGACCCGTTTAATGGTTTCAATATGGTCCATCTCTGCAATGTATTGCACCTTGACGCGGTGCTGGCGGAAAATCTTGTCCAGAGCTCGTCGAGTAGGGACATCAGACTCGAAACCGATAAACTTCTCCCCATCCAACTGCTTAATCGTGAGGCGTTTCAACTGGGCAAAAGGATGCTGTGGGGCACAGACCAGCACGAGACGCTCTTTGCGCAAGAGAGTGATCTGAATCTGTGGCCGTTTGCTCAGCCAATCCCACTCGTGATATGCCACGGACATCTCAGCCCAGCACAGTTCGACGCCTGGGTCCGACCGGCGGATATGACACAATCAAAGGGCTAAAGAAGTGTTCCGCCAGGTCCACACGCGTATCGCCGCACACACAGGAGGGTCAGACCAATGACACAACGCCTCGGCAAGCAAGCCATGATTGTTGGGGTGGATCAGCCCATAGAAGTCTGGGAACGCGCATTTCCGGCCCCGGAGCCGGGCGGGGTGTTGTTGCGGATGCAGATGGGTGGCGTGTGCGGGACGGATGTACATTTATGGCGTGGGCATGCCTCTCCGCCCTTGCCCGTTGTCCTGGGTCACGAGGGCGTTGGCCTGGTCGAAGAGTTGGGCGCGGGCGTCAGCACGGATCATGCCGGTCTACCGCTCGGTGTCGGCGACCGTGTTTACTGGGGGCCCATCCGGCCCTGCCATCACTGCTATTACTGCACGATCGCCAAAGACTTTTCCCTATGTGAAAACCTGGTGCTCTTCAGTGGGGCCGATGAGCCCACCTGGAATACATATACGGACTACGCCTGGCTTCCCTCCGGCATGTGTTTCTACAAAATCCCGGACGACACCCCGTCTGAGCCGGTGATTGCGTTTGGCTGTGCCATGCCGACGATGATCCAGGCCTTCGAGCGTTTGGGTGGCCTCGCGCCCAATCAAACCGTCGTGGTCCAGGGCTGCGGGCCGGTTGGCCTGGCCGCCACCCTGCTCAGTCATCTGGCCGGCGCAAAGACGGTCATCACCATCGGGGCGCCAGACCATCGCCTGGCGATGGCCCGCCGGCTGGGCGCTCGAACAACGATTAATTTTGAAACCCAGTCTGATGAAAAAGACCGGATTGCCCAGGTCTATGAGCTGACAGACGGCCGGGGGGCGGATGTGGTGATTGAGGCGGCCGGGGCGTATTCGGCTTTTGCCGAGGGGGTGAAACTCGCCGCCCCGAACGGGCGCTATGTGATTGTCGGCCTGTGGTCAGGCCATGGGGAGATCCCCATTGACCCGCGCTATATCAATAACCGCAACCTCAGCATCATTGGCTCGGCCTTAACCCAGCCGCAGCATTACTACGAGGCCATTCGGGTTGCCCAGGCACATCACACCGACTTTCCGATGGCCGAGGCCATCACCCACCGTTTCGCGATCGAAGAGAGTCAGCAGGCCCTCGAAGCAGTGGAGCGGCAGGAGACGATCAAAGCGCTGATTGTGCCAAATAACAATGCTGTGTAGCCGGCCGTCATTCCTGCAAAAGCAGGAATCCAGGCCCCCAGCCCCCGGCCTCTGGATGCCGGATCAAGTCCGGCATGACGAAAGCGTACAGCGTTCGGACGCTACGGGGAGGTCATGGACGAAGTCATCATGCGCCTGGACGGGACGCACGAGCAGATTATGCGCTCGATCAAACTCATCGGCAAAGACGTTATTCCCAAATTCAAGACCCCGCGCAGCGTCATCGGCGCCAGCCCGCTGCCGGGAAGAGTGCCGTAGTCCCAGGAGCAGGAGCAAAGGTTGCGGTTTCGAAAAGTAGGCGCGTCGCCGTTTCCAAACGCTTGCCAGCCTCTGGAGAACTCGGTAGGCTCACTTCTGTAAGGAGAGCGGAGGGACTGCCTCATGCCCAAAAAGAATGTCACCACCCGGTTGGAGGAAAAACAATTGCGCCAAGTCGGTCGCTATCTCAAGACCCGGCGTCCTGCCGAAACGGTGAGAGCGGCGTTGGACTTTGTTGCCGAGAAAGCCGCGCATGAGAAAGTCGTAAAGAAGTATAGTGGGGTTGGCGTGCCGGATGCCTTCCAAAACAGTTAGCCTCGCCATTCTGGATACCTCGGTTTATATCGATAACTTCCGTACCGGTCGTTTTACTCAAAAAATTCTCGCAAGCCCATTTTTGTTCCGGGGCAGCTCTGTTGTCATCCATGAATTGCTGAGGGGGGCTCGGACTACCGCAGAACAGGCGTTTGTGCGGGATTTGGCTGGCAGTCTGCGTCTGATTACCCCGACGGAGAAAGATTGGCAGGACAGTGCGACTATCGTTGCGCGGCTTGCGGCTGAAAAAGGCTACGAGAGACGGAAAATCCAGGAACTCTCCTTTGACGTTTTAATCGCACTTGCCGCTCGTTCTATCGGAGCCACTGTTATTACGCTGAACCGTCATGATTTTACTGACATTCGGCGGTATCGCCGGTTTCAGCTCGTGAGTTGGGAATAGGCGATGCGCTCCACCATCGGCGTCTGAATCAGCCCAGGACAGACGGCGTTCACCCGAATGCCAGCCTAGCCGCATCGACGACCACAGCCTTGCCCGCCCATCCGCCAGGTCAAGCGGTCACCACGCTCGAACGATTCCCAGCAAGGTTGACACGCTACCACCGCCGGGGCTAATGGCTTCCAAGAGGAGGGTGCGCCCATGCGATTTGGCTTTCTGTCGGAATGTGAAACACCGGAAGGGACCACCCATCATCGGCGCTATTGGGAGGTCATGGACGAGGTCGTCCTAGCCGAAGAGATGGGCTTTGATTTCTTCGGCACCTCAGAGCAGCATTTTCTGGTCGGCTTGGCCACGGTCTCGGCACCCGAGGTTTTCTATCCGGCCATTGCCATGCGGACCAGTCGCATTCGGCTGCGCCACATGGTTGTCCTTCTGCCTTTTCCGTTTAACCATCCGATTCGGGTGGCCGAGCGACTGGCAACGCTGGATATTGTCTCGAACGGACGGGCGGAATTGGGCACGGGCCGGGCCAATACCTTAATCCAGCTCGAAGGCTTTGCCTGTCCGCTGGACGAAACGCGCGCCCGCTGGGAAGAAGCGCTCGAAATCGTAATGAAAGCCTTCAAGGATGACCCCTTTTCGCACCAGGGCAAGTATTTTCAGATTCCGCCCCGTTCACTCACGCCCAAGCCCGTGCAAGACCCCCACCCCCCCGTCTATATGGTTACCCAATCTCCGGACTCGCACGAGATTGCGGCCCGTAAGGGCATCGGCGCCCTGTCGTGGGATATGTATATGGGCTGGGACTATTTTGAGAAAGGCGCCCGTCTGTATAAAGAGCAGATTCAGCAGGCAGAGCCGGTGGGCGCGTTCGTGACCAATTGTCTGAGTGCGGTCACACTCAATTGCGCCTGCGCCGAGACAACGGCCCAAGCCGTCGAGGAGACCCGAGAGTCCATTCTCAACTTTGCTACGCCCGTCATCGAGTCCATTTATCCCGACCTTGGTCGTCAGGCCAAATCCTACGCCTATATGCTGGAGCTGGAAAAAATCCGCGACCGCTCCCGGGATGTTGACTGGCTCCGCAATGAAACATCCGTTCTCGTCGGCGATCCGGACGTATTCATAGAACGGATTGGGCGCTACCGGGAAGTTGGCGCGGATGAGGTGATCATGCGCCTGGACGGAACGCACGAGCAGATTATGCGCTCGATCAAACTCATCGGCAAATACGTTATTCCCAAATTCAAGACCCCGCGCAGCGTCATCGGCGCCAGCCCGCTGCCGGGAAGAGTGCCGTAGTCCCAGGAGTAGCGGTTACCTCAGCCAGCCACGGCTCCTGTTTTGAGCGTTCGGTAGCCCAGGCTGAGCAGGTAGAGGTGTAAGACACAGACGCCAACCCCGACGAGCGCAAAGATCACCGCCTCAACAAGCAGAAACGGGGGGAGTGGCGGCCAGCGCCATACCCCGAATCCCGCGCCGTGAACCAACTGATGGGCGTTGGCAACCACCGCCCACACAAAGGCTCCATGCAACAGAAAAATAACCGTATGCAACACATATTCGTGCGTCGGTAATCCTCCCAGGGGTGCCCGCGACGCTCGCTCGATTGACACATCCCACAGAGTGAAGATCACGGCGAGGGCCTGAATGCCGAGAAAGATGGCAAAGCCGACAGTGCCCATTTCAATAAAGACCAGCATCACCACCGTAGCGGTGAGAACCAAGGCGAGCAGGGTGTGGACACCATGCTCGCGAAAACTGGAGGCGTGGGCGTAGAGGCGGTAGCGATAGATGTGATTATAGACAAAATCTATAGCGCCAATCCCGCCCCAGCCGAGCAATAACCACAGCGGTGCTTCCATGACTATTCCTCCCTTTCGCCCTATCCAGAGCCCCTGTTTAAACCGCCGATTGTTGTACCCGGCTACCTGCCCCTACTACTGGGCGACAAACCCGCCGTCGACCGACATGGCGTGGCCGGTCACAAACGAGGCCGCGTCCGAACTCAGCCAGACCACGGATTCGGCGATTTCCTCCGGTTTGCCCGTTCGCCCGACCGGCTCGGCCGCCACCAGAGCTTCACCCAGTTGCGGCTGATCGGCGGTGATGCGCTCCACCATCGGCGTCTGGATCAGCCCAGGGCAGACGGAATTCACCCGAATGCCGGACTTGGCGTATTCCAGGGCCGCGGTTTTGGTCAACCCAACCACCCCGTGCTTGCTGGCCACATAGGCCGACATGCCGGCCACCCCGATCAAACCGGCCCCCGAGGCCGTATTCACAATCGCCCCGCCGCCCTGCTTGAGCATATGCGGCAGCTCGTATTTCATGCACAGCCACACGCCGGTCAGGTTAATGTCGATCACTTTGTCAAACACGTCTTCGGGATATTCATCTGTCGAAGCGAGCCGCCCTTCGATGCCCGCGTTATTATAGGCGCAGTCAATGCGGCCGTAGGTGTCTACCACCGTGTTCACCATCGCCTCGACCTCCGCCGCGTTTGAGACATCGACCTTAATGAAGAATGCCTCTCCACCGGCCTCTTTGACCATGCGTACCGTCTCTTCGCCGCCCTCAACCACGATATCGGCGACCGCAACCTTGGCCCCTTCACGCGCAAAGGCCAAAGCCGACGCCCGCCCAATCCCCGAACCCGCGCCCGTGATGAGCGCGACTTTTCCATCCAACTGTCCTGCCATGCTCTATTCTCCTCTCTCCTTATTTCCTCGGTATCTCCGCGGGTATCACTCCGCAGTATTCGTTGTTACCACCTCAATATCAATCGGCGCTGAGCGCGGCTGTGGAGTCCAGCTTTTGAGTTCTGGGCCGACCTCTCTGGCAAATAATTGCATGCAGCGTTCCACCTGTTGGTACGGCTGGCTTTGATAGCTAAAACAGCCGATGACCTCAAAGTCGCCGATAAGCTCACGGCGGCGCTCAAGCTTTTTCAGCAGCGTGTCAGGATTGCCCCATAAATTCGCATTCAGAAAGCCCTCAACAACAACATCCGGGTCAAGCTGCTGCATCATCTCTGCGGTCCGCGCATAGTGTTGGTATGATTTCCCAGCTTTCGCAAAATGTTCTCCCAGCATCTCGTAATGTTCCATCACCGCCCAGTAGTAGCCGACGATATGTTTCCGGGCGACCTCTTCGGCCTGGCGGCTCTCTTCATAGCACGCCACGAAATCGCCGCAGGTCACAGGCGGAGCGTCTGCGCCATGGTGATACGCGCGATACAGCTCTCGGTACTGCCAGATAGAGTCCGCGACTTGATCCCAGGCAGCCTGGGAGAACATCATCGCGCCGAGACCTAATCGGGCGGCCACCTCGAATGATTCTGGCGACATACAGACCATATAGCGGCGATCTTTGAAGCTCCGAAACGGGCGCGGGCGCACCTCAACCCGCTCTTGTCTATAATAGGGCGTGTCGGCCTCAACGACCCCGTCTTCCAATCCCCTGAGCACAATCTCAGCGGCCTGATTAAAACGATCACGCGCTTCGGACATATCAACCCCAAAACCACGGTATTCGCGCTGGGCAAGCCCGCGCCCAAGCCCCAGGACGGCGCGGCCGTCAGACAGGTGATCCAGCAAGGCCATTTTTTCCACGACCCGCACAGGGTCGTTCCAAGGTAAGATAACCACCCCAGTGGCGAGTTGGATGCGCTCTGTTTGCGCGGCGAGATAGCTCAGATATTGCATATTGTCGGGACACATCGCGTAGTCAAAGAAATGGTGCTCAACCGGCCATATAATATCAAAGCCGAATTCCTCGGCCTTGAGCGCCAGCCGCGTCTCCTGTTTGTACATCTCCCGGTCGTCGTACTGCGTGTGGTTTTGCAACACCATCGACATTCCAAGTCGCATACTCGTTCCTTTCTTCCCGCGCTATGTTCCAACAAAGTCTGCCAGGCGATACTATACAGTCATGTACGCAATACTTGCTACAGCATGTGAGCCAGGCTGAGGAGAGACAAAATTGCGGGAGACAACCCGCTCTCACTCGTATCGCCAGGGAGCGGCTCGCCACGTCCAGACTGATCCACACCAAGGAGGGACAGCTATGACAGATTTTGGCATTGTGACCATTCCCACCCATTACACGATCCAACCGGTGGAGCTTGCTCGCTGGCTGGAAGCGCACGGTTTTGAATCTCTCTTCTTTGGAGAACATACCCATATTCCGACGAGTCGCCTCAGTCCGTTCCCTGGCGGTGGAGACCTGCCAGGTTACTATAGTGAGTTTTTTGACCCCTTTATTGGCCTGACGGCCGCGGCCGCGGTGACCCAGAAGCTCAAGGTTGGCACCTCAGTCTGTCTCGTCCCAGAACACCATCCGATTACTTTGGCGAAAGCAGTCGCCTGTCTGGACCGCGTCGCCAACGGGCGCTTCGTGTTTGGCATCGGCGCCGGCTGGAACGCAGAGGAGATGGCCGACCACGGAGTCGCATTCAAAAACCGGTGGAAGATCACCAGAGAGCACATTCTTGCCATGCGAGAGATATGGACCAAGGAAGTGGCCGAGTTCCACGGCCAGTTCGTCAACTTTGATCCGATGTGGTGCTGGCCGAAGCCGGTGCAGGCGGGAGGGCCGCCCGTGCTGCTGGGAGCCAGTTCCGCGTGGTCACCCAGGCGCATCGTCGAGTACTGTGATGGCTGGTTTCCGGTTGACGGTCTGGTCGAAGGGCTGGAGGAACTCACCCAGGGGCTGAAGGCCATCAAAATAGAGGCAGACCGAGTTGGGCGCGCCATGGATGCCTTCGACTTGACAGTGATCACCTGGGTCTTGACGGCATATGCACAAGCGGCCCCGAATGCCCTGCAGCGGTTGCACGAACTGATTGCGCTCGGTTTTACCCGGATTGTTTTTTTGATTGAGCCGGCCACCCCTGAGGTCCAGTGGCCCATCTTGGAAAAGGGAGCGGAACTCATCCAGCACTTTCGGTAGAGACGGAGCGCACTACTGCGCCACATAGCCCCCGTCTACGGTCATGGCATGTCCGGTGACAAACGAGGCCGCGGCCGAGCACAGCCAGACCGCAGCTTCCGCCACTTCCTCGGGCCGGCCGATACGCCCAATGGGTTCCACGGCAACAAACCGTTCCTCAAGCTCGGGCATGCGGTCTAAACTGCGCTGGACCATAGGCGTCCGAATCACCCCTGGACAGACGGCATTGACCCGAATACCGGACTTTGCATATTCCAAGGCCGCGGTTTTTGTGAGTCCGACAATGCCGTGTTTACTGGCACCATAGCCAGCCGACCGGCTGCCGACCAATCCAGCGATTGAGGCCGTGTTGACGATAGCCCCCCCACCCTGTTTGAGCATCTGCGGGATCTGGTATTTCATGCCCAACCACACCCCTTTGAGATTAATATTGATAATCTGGTTCCACGCCTCTTCCGTCCAGTCTGCGGTCGGTGTCAGTACCATACCCTCAATGCCAGCGTTATTGTGGGCGTAGTCGAGCCGGCCATACGCCGCAACGCTGGCCTGTACGAGGGCTTCGACTTCGGACGCCTGGGAGACATCGGTTTTCACAAAAAGCGCCCTCCCACCTGCGGACTCGACTAAGCGGACGGTTTCCGCTCCGCCAGCCGTATCGACATCCGCAACCACAACCGTCGCCCCTTCACGCGCAAAGGCCAAAGCCGACGCCCGCCCAATCCCCGAACTCGCGCCCGTGATGAGCGCGACTTTTCCATCCAACTGCCCCATACTGTACCCTCCTGTCCTTCTGAGTCTGTCTCATTTCTCCGGTCCGTAGTGTTCGACCAGATAGTCAATAATAACTGTTTGTTCTGGCGGTGTAATCCAGCCCGCGCCGAACTGCTCAACCATGTCCTCCATGACCCACTCCCAGGTTGCGCGGTTGAGTCGCTGCGCCTGGACGAGCTGAAAGCTGTGGCAGGCCGAGCAGTATTCCCGGGTCAGCACCTCCGGGCCGGGGTTTGCTTCATCGATCACCGGTTTCTGAACTGCCGGTACTGCTCCCGCTGGTTGATGGTTTTCCTCTCCAGCGGCCAATCCCCACACCAGAGCCAGCGCGCTGCCGCTTATCACCAGGCTGGCTACACTCCTGGGTCGCATGCTCAGGTCGTGCCCATAACCGGCAGCCGGTGGATGACGTTCCCAAGATAGCCCTTTGGGTTCCAGGGTTGGCGAAAGGGCTGGGCGTTCCCTTTGTCATCAAAGGCGCGCGCCCAGATTTCGTAATACCCTTTCCTGTCCAGGACGAGGTCGCATTCCCAGTGTGCCCAGGCATAGGGAGTGGCAGATTGGGTGAGCCTGGTCTTTTCCCAGTGAATACCGAAGTCCGTAGACACCAAGACTTCCTTGACCGTCCCCTCGCCGGCCCAGGCATGGCCCCGCACGGCTATCTGCTGTCCGGCCTGAAATTGGGCGGTGGCCTGAGGCGCGGTTATCAAAGATTTGATACGCCAGGCCGTGGCAATGACCATATCTTCCTTCGGCGGCCTGGAACCGGGCTCAACCGGATAGGCCGGTACGCGGTAGGAGTAGCCCGTCATCTTTTGTGAGTCGTGTATCTGGTCACGCACCACAATACGATTCAGCCATTTTTGAGAGCAACTCCCAATCCAGCCCGGCACAACGAGCCGAACGGGATAGCCGTTGAGCGCCGGCAGCGCAGCTCCGTTCATCTGATAGGCAATCAGCGTATGCTCGTCCATGGCCTTCTCTATGGGGATGCCACGCGAGAACGGTTGGGCTGCTCCCACGGGCTGGTCCTCGCCGTAATGAGCCGTATACACCGCACTTGATTTGAGGCCCGCCTTTTTCAGGACATCCCGCAGCCGGACTCCGGTCCATTGACTGCACGCCACCGCCCCGTGCGTCCATTGGTTCCCGCGGACCTTGGGCTCGAACAGCGCTCGACCATTGCCACCGCATTCAATCACAACCTGCTGCGTGACCGCGGGCAACTGCTGCAATGCGTCCAGACTCAACGCAAGCGGCGTGGTCACTTCGCCCTCAACAACAAGCGTCCATCCCTGGGGGTCTGTGTTCTTCGCTCGGACCGGAACCGAGCCATTATTCCGTACGAAATGCCGGGCCGAGGGGGTGATATGATCGTCGAGCAGGTGGGGCGCAAACTCACCATTAATGGGTTGTTGGGTGTGAACCGTCATACCGGGTTTTGTCCTCAGCAGGGCTTCCTCGCCTGTCCTGAGCCCAGTCGAAGGGTCGGCCCAGGCCACGGGCAACAGTCCACGGCCCACGAGTCCCTTGAGTGCGGCATCCGCCCCCGCTCCGCAGGCCGTCAGAAACGCGAGCCACGCTCCACTGCGCCCCATATGTGTCAGGAATCGGCGCCGGGAGAATGTCTGCATGTGCTCCTCCTGAAAAACCCCAGTGTTCGTCCGTCAATTCAGAGCAAAATATCCCAGGTCTCAAGCCTGAGCAAATCGGAAGGTAAACGGGATAGGCCGCCCTCCGGCGAAATGTTAGGTTGGCCCGAAGCTTTTCACTGCCGACCGTTTGTACCAGAAGGAGGTTTGTCCATGAGTCGTCCAGCCATACCGGAAGCCTGGATACGCATCCCCACACAGGAAGAATATCTGGCAAAAAGGCCCCCAGGAGCAAAAGGCGTATACGAGTTTGGCTCTATCCCGGCCATGGGTCGCTTAATTGCCGCCCATGCCAGTATCGGACAGGCGTTCGGAAATCTGTTCATGCAGATTATGTTCGCGCCCGGCCATCTGAGTCGAGCGGAACGGGAAATGGTCGCCGGCGTTGCCGCGGCAGCCCAGGATTGCCACTATTGAACGCAGTCTCACGCAGAGTTTCTGCGAGTCGAGGACGGCGACCCGGCGCTGGTGGAAGCCATCAAAACTCGAAGCTGGAATACACTGACCGGGTTGTCCGAACGGGCGCGCGCCTTGTGTACGCTCGCGGATAAGCTCAGCGCGACACCCACACGCATGACCGCTGATGACTGGCAACCGCTCCGCGATCTTGGCTTTGACGATACCGCCTGCCTCGAAGTTGCCCACATCGTTGGCATTTTTAATCATTTGACCCGTCTGGCCGACGGACTCGGCCTGCAGTTGGACGCCGGCACGCAAAAAGCGGCCGAGACCGGGCAGGTCTTAGGCACGCCCGAACAGGCGGCTGGGCGGGCGGCTTGAGAAGTCCCATCAAACGACAACATTTGAGCGGCACCGCCGCTCAACAACAACTTCAACTCGGAGGTGCGGCTGGCTGATAGTGTGTGTCGGTTTCCGCCGCAGTTTCGGCACTGCCGCCGGATGCCCCTCCACCCGTGCTTGCTACTTTTTCGCTTTGCTCCCCGTTTGCCGTCTTTCCTGCGGCCACACCAACAATCCGGAAATTGTGCGAGGCGATGGTTGAGTTGATTTCAATAGTGTGATCGTCAATTATACCCCAGTCACTGTACTGCTCATCATCGCAATACACCTGTACAGCCTTTGGGTCTGGGAGTTGCGTCACCTTCCAACGTGTCGCTTCCCCACGGCGTGCCGCAGTGGCTGCGTAGGTTGAGACATGCAACGTCCCGTCGGTGACCTCATTACGCGCCGCACAAATTCCCAGATTCGGAAAGTCGACACCTTCTACTGTGGGGAGCGCAAACTGGGCGTCCTGTTTTCCTTTATACACATTCGTCCATGCCCCAGGCCCGCCGATCTCGCTCAAAATCAGTAAGCCGTTCAGCTGACCACGTGGATGTGATTCATCCAACCCAAACGTCCAGGCAAAGCGATCCTCGTCGTCGGCAAAGAAATCCGGCCCGTATTCTTTTTCCGCCACGGCTTTGAGACGCTTCTCTGTGGTCACGTCTCCAACCTCGCGCGCCAGCATTAACGTCATGGTCAGCCAGCGGGGGTCGTCAAATGCCTGCACCAGAGACTTTTTGGTGTCGTTCCAGCCAAGGTCCCGGACCCCGGCCTCATACAGCGCTAAGCCAAACTCCGGTGCCTGAGGATATAAATAGAATAACGGGGCGAGCATCGACAAACCGCTTAAACCAGTCGGCGATGCGTAAGCGAATTCTTCGAGCGGATCATAATAAAACGCGAACGACGCAATATCTCCACGAGCGTTGCGAGTGGTGAAGTGCTTCTTCGCAAACTCAATCCATCGGTCGTAGACCCAGTGCGTCTTGCCACCAAAAATCTTGTCATACAGCTGAAGGCTCAAACCTGCCGCACTCAGACAGTAGGGCCAAATCTTCGTGTTTTCGCAGTGCGGCCCCTGCGGGCGCTCAGACCACTGATCTTCCAGAAACTCGGAGATACCAGGCTGTGTCCATTGGAACAGACGATCGTTATATCCCGTGACCTGGAACGGCCTTTCCCATTTATTGTCACCCGAGACATAGGAGTACGTGCCGAGTAATAAATTAAAAAACCCACGAAAAAAGAGATTCCCATCCGCGCCTATAGGGTCTGGCTGAAGACCCCAAGGCTCGACCCCGTTGGCAGTCCAGCCCGGCGGATCGTAGCGCCCGCGCACATGCTCAGGCATAAAGACCAGCCATTCCGGTGGGTAGGTATCCTGATGCGGGTCGTGGCCGATATAGGTCAGCCAGTCGACGGCGCCCCAATACGTGACATAGCGACCCACCAACTCATCGGCGATACGCGTATAGACCTCACGCCACGCCGGGGTCTGGTCGGCCATGAGCGGCAGGGCGTATGACGTTTCGGACAGGTCGAATCGAGGAAACGCGCACATCGGCGGGGTGGTCGTTCGATCCCACCAGGGGAGTGGCTCACCGCTGCTACTCCAGTCGTCTTGGGTGGTGGCCTTATCCCAAATGAACCGCAGCCAGCCTCGTGCACGCGGATTGAGACCTTGCACACTATTCATTGGTTTCCTCCATTGCTGAGGCGGGCACGTCAAGAACAGGTTTAAAATTCTTGCTCTTACCCGGAACCGGAGATCCCTCTCCCACTCGCCACATCATAAGTTTCTCGCGTTGAGCAACGGCCGCAGTCCACGTCGGGTCGAGTGCTTCGGCCACAGGTTCCCGGGTTATACGGTCGGAAGCTTTCCCCTGTAGATTCGGCTTGACATAGGCATCTGGCATGACGTGTGACGGTTGGACGAAACCTGGGACAAAGGCCATGACCATTTCATAGAACCATAGTATGCTCGTAGGATCGCCTTTGAGTTCAATTTCCTTTAACGCGAGCCCATTCACGACTTGTGCCAGGCAATCCGGAGCCAGAAAAATTTGTGCACCCTCTGGCGCAGTTTGGAACAGGAGCGTGCAGTGCGCGTCCGGCTCCAACCCGGCGTGCGAAGAAACACGCCGGTTGCGGAAGACGTAGCTCCGAGACACACCGTCTCTGGAACCAATAGCAACGCTCATGTCTCGTGTCAGTTGTTTTCGTAAGCGTGCGCTGGTCCGGCTTGCGACGGCGAGTAGCATACCAACTACCCAGAGTACAAAACGAAAAAGCATTGCCTACCTCCAGCAGAGCCTCTCCCCCTTGGAGGGGACGGCATGCCCCCAAACTCAACGAGAGACCTACGCCACGACTCCCATCTGTCGTAGCAGAGGAACGATCTCCTTACCAAACCGTACGGTGTCATCATAATAGTGCAGAAACTCAATCAGCACACCATCCATGCCCAACTCGTATAAGCGGGCCAGTTGCTCGGCGACCTGGTCCGCGGTACCGACTACCGGCAGTGCTACTGATGCAGTAGGCATGGCTGCAATTGGGCATGAAGATGCCGAGTTGAAGCGGCTCACGTTCGGATTCCGGCACGCCTAGTCTCCTTCAGTCAACGTCCGATCCCCTCGCCCCCTTGGGGGAGAGGGCCAGGGTGAGGGGGTCCTGGTATATATCCATAGTCAGATTCCACTCGGCTCATCCGACGCCTCATGGCCGAGTTCCGTTTCCGTGCGAATCTCTCGGATTATTGAACGGACCTCTTCTTTGGATTGGAGATGCCGGGCCAGAACGGTCTCCGTCGTTTCCAGCACTCGAGTGCCAAAAAGGCTCGCGATATCCTGTCGCAGCCCTTGCCCAATATAGAACTTGAGTAATGCCTGAACTGACATATCCCGGCGGGCAGCGACTTGCTTGAGAGAAGCAAGCGCCTCCTTGGGCACTGCTATGGATAGCCTTTCCGTTGCGCGCGGATAAAAGATGAGATCGAATTTTTCTTCTGATTCAGACTCAGGCTTCTTCATACAACTTCCTTTCATGCTGCGTTGCCCGTCGCGCAGATATGAGACGTGTCCGCTCGTCTCGCTCTATAGACACAACCAGCAAAACACGCTGCGAAAGCGAGTAGCCAAGAACGAAATCGCGTTGCTCCTCATCAGTTGAGGCATCACCTGTTTAATGGAAAGGATCGAAGAACACTTCGGCTGCTTCTTCAAAAGCGATCCCATGCTTCTGCACGTTGATGGCGGCTTTGTTCTCATCCCACCGAAATTCGATACCTTGGAGTCGGTATACGATATCCATGAAACAATATCACGTATTCGTCAACGGACAGGTCGGATTACGCTGCGCTAATCCGACCTACTGCACTAAATCACGCCCTTCGCCTGTAAGGCTTCGAGTTGTCCGGCGTCAAGTTCGAGCAGCCCGCCGTAGACCTCTTCATTATGCTGGCCGACCTCCGGGCAGGGCTGGTCAAACCCGAAAGACTTGCCGACAAACTTGATCGGCATACCAAACCCCTTCACGCCCGACAGCGCACCATGCCGAGGGTGCGGCACGTCAACGACCATATCGCGTTCGATCAGATGGGCATCCTCGACCAACTCGGCCGGACTGAGAACCGGGCCAGCCGGCACTTCGTTCTGCTGAAGATGCGTCACCGCCTCCTCGACCGTGTGCTGTCCAATCCAGGCTTGGACTACCGCGTCGACATCGTCACGGTACTTCATGCGCTGTTGAAGATTGGCGAATCTGGGATCGTCAAGCAGGTCTTCGCGATTCAGGGCTCCGAGTAGACTCTTCCAGTTCTGAGCCGAGACCGCACAGATGGACACATAGCCATCCTGGGCATGATAGACGTTGAATGGCACACCGCCCGGATGCGTATTCCCCCGACGTTCCGGAGCCAGGCCCGCGGCCATGTGCTCAATCAGGTCCGGCAGCAGGAAGAACGTACCGTCCTGCATGGAGGTATCGACCCACTCGCCGCTACCCGTTTTTTCGCGCAACTGGAGCGCGGACAGAATCCCGATCAGGGCGAACAGGGGGGCCGTGGTATCGCTGATCGCGGCCCCGCATCGCGCCGGGGGATGGTCCGCAAAGCCGGTGACGCTGTTGATGCCACTGGCAGCCTGAATGATCGGATCGTAGGCCCGCCAATTGCGGCGCGGCCCGTGTTGGCCAAAACCCGAAATCGAGCACAGAATAATACGCGGGTTACAGGCGCGCAGGGTCTCATAGTCGAGCCCCATTTTGTCAATCGTTCCCGGCGAGAAATTCTCCACCACCACGTCCGCCTTTTTCACGAGCTGTTTGAACAGGGCCGTGCCCTGTGGGTCGCGCAGATTGAGGGTGATGCTCTTTTTGTTGCGCGCCCGGTGGAGCACCATCAGCCCAATATCATCCTCCGTTTGCCGGGACATGCTCGCTCCCTGCGGCCCGGCAAACGGTGCGCGGTTACGGTGGGCTTCGCCGCCCTGGGGCGGCTCGATTTTCATGACATCGGCCCCCAGCCCGCCGAGCAGCAGGGTGCAGTAGGGACCAGCCAGAAAACGGGTGAGATCCAGGACAATCAGACCTTCGAGTGGTTTCACATTTCCCTCCGTATGTGAGCTGGAGTTGGTGTATCTGAATTGCTCGGGAAAGAGAAGCGCGCGGCCCAACTTGACGGCCAGACTGGTCAGCCATAGCATTCCTGACCGAACGGGATGAGAACCCGATTGTACCCAAGGAGGACAGCATGAAATTTGGTATTTCCGTTTCCACAAAAATCGATGACTGGCAGCTCGTCAAATACGCCGAGGACTGCGGCTTTGATATGGCCTGGATCCCCGACTCTCAGATGATCTGGTCGGACTGCTATGCTACCATGGCCCTGGCGGCTCAGAGCACGTCGCGCATTGAGATCGGCACCGGTGTGGCGATTCCCGGCACCCGTATTGCCCCGGTCACGGCCCACTCGATTGCGTCCATCAATCAACTTGCACCGGGCCGCGTGTTCCTCGGCATTGGCACCGGCCATACCGCCATGCGCGTTATGGGCATGCAGCCGATGAAGATTCGCGACTTTCGCGAGTATCTGCGCGTCGTTCGCGCGCTACTGGGCGGAGGAGAAGTCGATTATACCTATGGCGACACGACCCGCACGATTCGCTTCCTGCACCAGGACCTGCGTTTCGTCAATCTGGAAAACCTGGTGCCCATCTATGTCGCGGCCAACGGCCCGCGAGCCTTACGCACAGCGGGCGAGTATGGCGACGGCCTGGTGTCGGTCTTCAACGAACGTGCAGATGTCGTCTCCCACCATCTGTCTTTGGTGAAAGAAGGCGCGGAGCGGGCCGGCCGGACGTTTTCGGATGACTTCTTTGTAGCCGCGTTTACGTCGGCGGTCGTCCTCAAGCCGGGCGAACCCCTGACCTCTGATCGGGTGATTGACGAATGCGGCTCCTACGTCACGGCGATTATTCACTTTGTGTGGGAGATCTACCAGCAAACAAAAGATGAGGGCGTTGTGCCTGAAGCCTATAAGAGTATCTGGGACGAGTATTGCGCCTCAGTAGAGAAGATGGAGACGCCGCGCGACAAGCGCTACCTCCAAATCCACAACGGCCACTGCACCTTCCTCGTGCCCGAGGAACGTCGCTTTGTCACTCCCGAGACGATCAAGGGCACCTGCCTGGTGGGCGAGCCTGACGAGATCATCCACGAACTCCGGGAGTCAGAAAAAGCCGGGCTCCAGGAAGTCACCCTGCTGCCGGCCATGGACCAGGCGCGGAACGTGTTCAAAGATTTCGCTCAGCAGGTGATTGAGCGCTATTAGGCAAGAGGGGCGGTTCACGAACCGCCCCGACAAGGGAAGACGAGCACCGCCCCTACGGACGGACCTCGTAATAGGCGTTGATCGGATTATCGAAATCGTGGCGTTTGAAGCGGCTGAAGCCGGCGCTGCCGACCATCCTGCGCGCGACCGGTTCGGTAAATCCCAGGGTGCCCAAGCCCTCGCCGTCCGGCGTGGACATGGCGGAAGACATGCAGCACATGACCGAGAAGCCGTACATCAGGGGCGCGAGCGGGTTCTGCTCCAGATTTTCCTCAAACGTCGGCATGCTGTGAATGTCCGCGATCAGCCAGGTGCCGTCCGGTTTGAGCGCACTATAGATCGCCTGGATGACCGGCGTGGGATTGGCCATATCGTGCAGGCAATCAAAGGTGGTAATAAAATCAAAGCTCTTGTCGTCGGGAATGGCGTCACCGTTCGCGTCGTGAAAGGCGACGTTCTGCACGCCGGCTTTGGCCTTATTTTCCTCTGCCCTGGCTAGAGCGTATTCCGAGATGTCGTAGCCGTGACACTCAGCCTGCGGAAAAGCTTCGGCGACCTTGATCAGCGCCACCCCGCCCCCACAACCGACATCGGCCACTTTCGCCCCGGCTTCAAGTTTGGACACCACCCCGTCCAGAGCAGGGAGCGCCCTGGGAACGAGATGGGCCTGGAACCACGGAGCCAGAAAACGTTCGACCCCGCGCGCGCCCTCGGGTCCGAAGGCATCATAGGGCAAACCCAGACCGGTCTTGAACGACTCCGGGAGTCGCTCTATGACTCCCATCTGTTGCGGCAGCGAACAAAACCCCCCAGCCATGAATGCCGGGCTGTTTTCATTCGATAAGACCATGGCCGCTTCGGCGGATAACTCAAACTTGCGATTACCCTTATACTCAAGCAAGCCGGCGGCCGCCTGACCTTCGAGCCATTCTCGCAGCCAGCGCTCGTGCAGACCGGTTTTCTGTGCCAGCTCATCGCTTGTCACCGGACCGGCGCCGTCCAGGGTCCGGTAGAGACCCATCTTGTCACCCAGATAGATCATCCCGGAAATCACGGCCCCACCAAGAAAGCCCATGGTGTGTTCGGCCATCTGCTGGACCTTTTCGCGATCAATCTGAGCCTTATACGATTCGTCTGCCATGAGGCGTCCTCCATTGTATTTTTGAGTCTCTTTTGCTCAAAAGAGTAAACGTGTCCAGCAGGTGCATGTTTATTGGAGGACACGTTCACTCTTTACCACGGTTTGAACTCGACGCTGAACCCTTCTCGCTCCTGATTGCGCTGATCGGCCAGCGATCCGCGCGCGCCCGTATATGTTCCCAACGGATAGTATAAATAGCCCTGGATACTCGCCCCCGGCCCAACCGGACGGTCTGTCAGCGACGGAGCGGGAAAAGCCGTCTCGCCCTCACTGATGGGCTTCACCCGTTTCCCGGCAGCGTCCATGAGCATGATCCGCTGGGTTTCGAGCAGATACGTCTGCTGGGTCGGATTGGAGATATTGACCTTGAGTGGCAGCACGGCCAGTTCCTTGGTCCCAAAGACCACTTGGTTATCGACCATATTGAGCGGCCGGAGCGCCACATACAAACGATCTTGATCCGCCGGGTTTCTCGCCAGCCGCTCTTCCAACTTGTTAAAGGCGGTAAAAAACCCGAGTTGAAAATCGCTCAGGGCCTGGTAGAAATCCACATTGCCCAGGACCGGACTGTCCTCGCTGGTACCCATCTCCACCCGGTTGCGTTCAATATAACAGGTAATCGTGATAGAGGTTGGCTCCGCCCCTTCCTTTTCACCAGTAATCAGACCGGCCTTCAGCAGGGTAGCCGGCGTATAGGTCGTGATGGTAAACCCGCTACTCTCCACGGCGCGGCGCATTATCATATTGGCTTGATCACATGGAGTGACATCTGAGCGAGTGGCGATACGGGCACCGTCCGAACCGCAGGTCATAGTGACGGACACATTCTCCTCGCCGCCCCAGCGGCCCATCTGTTTCGCCTCGATCTTGCCCGCTGCGTCGTCCGTAGCCGGCGTGAAGTCAGTCACCTCATAGCCCAAACGCTCAACCGCCCGAACCGAGAAGCGGTTGGCGTCCTCACAACTCATGTCCGGGTCTATCACATCGTACTCGTCCGTGGGCGCAAGCGGGGCTATTTCAGCGGCCATCTGCACGGCCTCGGGCTCTTTGGGCTCAGTCTGTTGCGAGGACACCTCCGGCTGTTCGCTGGGTGCGCAGCCAAATGTCATCATTCCAGCCAGACACAGACCGATCAGAACACGGCCCTTTAATTTGGGCGTATGCATACAGCCCCTCCTCCTCTGAAACGTGGACCATACCAAACCCAAAACAATCAGGCCAGAGGAGACCGTGGGCCGGCCCCGGTAACGCCGGGAGGCGCTGTCGAGAACTTCGGCCTGGTGCTACCCTGAACCCAAGGAGGACGTATGACGGAAACATTCAGGAGCAAGGTCACGCTCGTGACCGGTGGAAGTTCAGGCATTGGGCGGGCCACCGCGCTCGCGTTTGCGCGCCGTGGAGCCAGGGTTGTTGTGGCGGACGTGGGCGTTGAGGGCGGCGAGGAAACCGTCAGCCTGATTCAAAATACCGGTGGGGAGGCCGTATTTATTCAAACCGATGTGGCCCAGGCGAGCGAGATTGAACACCTCATCGGCAAAACGGTCGAGACCTACGGCCAACTCGACTGCGCGTTTAATAATGCCGGTATTGCCGGCGATTTGTCCCTGACCGCAGACTGTTCGGAAGAGCACTGGAGTCGGGTCATGAGCATCAATCTGCGGGGCGTGTGGCTGTGCATGAAGCACGAGCTGCCGCAGATGCTCAAACAGGGCAGTGGCGCCATTGTGAATACCGCCTCAGCCCTCGGTCTGGTCGGCATCATCGGCCAGACGGCGTATGTTGCCGCCAAGCACGGCGTGGTCGGGCTGACCAAGACAGCCGCCCTGGAATACGCCAAGTCTGGCATTCGGGTGAATGCCGTCTGTCCGGGCGTGATTCAAACCCCGATGGTTGAGAGTGTCATCAACGCCCAGCCCGAACTGACCGAAGGACTCCTGGCCTTGGAGCCGGTTGGCCGGCTTGGGAGGCCGGAAGAAATTGCACAGACCGTGGTATGGCTGTGTTCGGAAGCGGCGTCATTCGTGACCGGTCATAGCATGGCCGCGGATGGCGGATATACGGCGCAGTAGAGCGAAGGGGTACGCCCTCCCCCATGTAGCCCGATCGGTTACAGCAAATACAGGCTGACTACTAAGAGAGCGAAGAATCCACCGGCCATTCGGATAAAACGGACCGCCCAGGCAACCTGCACCCGCTTTTCCTCTCGGATGAACGAGACCTTGAGGAGTTCATACACCAGCACCCGGCGGAGACCGTCTACGTCAAGCGCGTCGAGTTGGCGCAGATATTCCGCAGCCGACAGCTCCATATAATTCCCCGCACGCCACGGAAGAAACATGCGCCACCCGGTCGCTGCGGGTTTAATGGGGAGGTAATAGAGTGGCGGCGGTTTCGCACCATCCACATCGATAAACTCTTCGGGATTGACCCGTGGGTTGAGCGCCCAGATCGCACACACGGCGGCAATCAGCACATGAACCAATCCAACAGTCGTCAGAACCTGTAGAGGCAGCGTATCAATCCGGCCGTGAATCGCTCCGATAAAGGCCAGGACGCCGCCAACGAGAACGATGACAATCTCGGCCTTCGCATCAGTGGACCGAATGATTTCCTGGGCGTCGTTCAGCGCCCGGTATAAAAAGTCGATGTGGTGTTCGTCTTTGGCGTCCATGAGTAGATAGGCAACTCTGCCAGGAGAAGACCGCAGCTCAAGTAAGGATATGGAAAATATAAACTAAAAAAGCAAATTTAAGGATGAAATTTTTTCACAACTGATGTAAAGCATTAGGCCTACTGTGAGCGCGGACATTGGAAAGAAGGAATTTGGGCTATGCCGCAGACACCCGCTCCCCTCATACCCCTGACAGCTCTTCTCGCTATGCTCTTTCTTTCTCCTTTCCCGAGCTATGGACATGAAGACACAACCCCGGGTTCAACGTTTGAAAAGATCCAGGAGGAAATCTTTACCCAAGGCTGTGCCCTGCAATCGTGTCATAGCTCGATAACCCGGGCTGGGGGGCTCTCCTTAGAGGAAAGCGCTTACCATGACCTCATCGGGGTCGCGCCAGCGAACCCGACCGCCAATGCTGCCGGCAAGCTCCTTGTTGCTCCAGGCGATCTCGACAATAGTTTTCTGTGGCACAAAATCACCGCCATGCTCGCAGCCGGTGAAGGTAGGCCCATGCCCATTGGCACCGACGGACTCATTGCTCTGCGGCCCGACCAGGTAGACTTAATCGGAGATTGGATTTTAGCCGGCGCACCAGAAAATAGTGAGGTCGACGGAGCGGGTGATGGCGGCGGAGGTTTCGCGGTACCACAACCAGCTATTCTCCCGCTTGATCCACCTCCCGCAGGTCAGGGCTATCAGGTCGCTGTCCCCGCTTTCGCGCTGGGTGATGCACCGGAAGTCGAAGGCTGTGTGTTTGTCCGTCTGCCCAACGAAGAGGCCGCGTATGTTTCTGGCTATGAAATCAATATGCGTCCGGGCAGCCACCATTTCATTGTCTACCGGTATAGTGGCGACGCCTGTGAGCGGGATGACGATGGCGACGGCACGCCCAATTGCATAGACCAAGATTCTGGGGACGCGTTTCCGCCGGAATTCGTTGAGGATATCGGTTGTAATGACCAGGGCCCGGACGATCGCTTTCGTAAAGCCCTGATTGCCGGCTCACAGACCCCCACCGCCCTGATCACCTATCCAGAAGGCGTCGCTCTCAAACTCGACCCCCATCAGGGCCTCCTGCTCAACGCCCACTACATTAACTATTATTCGGATACCCAAGCCGAAGTGTTAGTCAATTTCTACACCGTGCCGGCAGCACAGGTCGAGCACGAGGCCAAAAACCTCTTTGACGTAGTCGCCAACGCCTTTATTGATGTGCCGCCTTTCTCGACCCAGACGGCTGGCTGGAGTTGGTCGCCGAGCACCCCCATCGCCTTGATCGGCCTCACGTCCCATATGCACAAACGGGGCAGCCTCTTCACGATCGACTATGTTGGCGATGACGGCAGTGATAAAAATCCGGCCGACGGACCGGTCGATCCCGACGGGCAGCGTCACCTGTATGTGAATACGGATTATGTCGACCCCGAGGAGCTCAATTTTGACCCGCCGCTCATTATCCAACCCGGCGAAAAACTGGTCTATACCTGCCAGCATGACAATGGCGTCAATCGATCGCTGAAGATGGGCTGCGAAGAAGAGCCGGGCGTTGTACCGGGCAGCCCACTCCAGCCGGCCCGAGCCTGTAGCGAAGATGCCGATTGTGCGGGTTTCGGGACCGGGCAATGCGTCCCGGCCAATCTTGTCTTCGGTTATACGTCAGACGATGAGATGTGCATTATGCCGGGGGTCTATTATGAAATCGAGACCGATCAGACCGGCAGTGGCACCTCGTTTGCCGTAAGCCAGGTTTCGGATACGGTTGATAACCCGATTACGGCGTGGACCGATGAGAATGTTACGCCATCCCTCAGTCGAGACGGTACCCGGCTGGCTTTTGCCTCCAGCGCTGACCCGGTGGGCTCCAACCCCGATGGTTCGTTTGAGGTGTTTGCGGCCAACCTGTCAACATCCCCCCCCACGATCATGCAGCTCACAGACTCCAGCGACTCGGCCGTAGGCAGTGGCTTCCCGATCCTCAGTGATGATGGCAGGACCATTGCGTTTACTTCGAACGCAGACCTCCTGGACACAAATGCTGACGGCAATGTGGAACTCTTTCGTGTCAATTTTGACGGAACGGATCTTCGCCAGCTGACCTCCACTCCCACCGGCACCAATGGTCCGTTCCTGGCTGCTACTGGCGAGCTTCTGAACCTGCAGGGGTTAGCCCTCAGTGGGGACGGGGGCGTCATTGTTTTTACTTCGACCGCGCCGCTTGGTGGGCGGAGTGACACCGCCCAAGAACTCTTCGCCATTGCTGCGGATGGCACCAACTTGCGCCAGTTGACAACCAATACCGCTCGTCCCGACACCAGCACAGACCAGACTGGCACGAGCGTTGATTCAAACGCAGCAATCAATGGGGTCTCGATAGACGAAAGCGGCTCGCTCATCGCTTTCTCTTCAACCGGAGATTATACCGGCCACAATGGCTTCAACGTCGCCCAGATTTTCACCGTCAATCCGGACGGGACGAATATACAGCAAGTGACCGAGTTCGGCCAAACTTCGTGTCCAGAAGGAGGAGGCACGCAGTGTATCGGCGCCTTTATCACCCCCACCATGAGTGATGACGGCAGCCGTATTGGCTTCTTACAATTATGGGTCAATATTGACAATCTTGCGGAACCCGTGCTGCTCAATACCGTTCCGTTTCTGATGAACGCGGACGGCACTGGGCGGCGACAGCTTTTTTCCGCCGGCGCGTTGGACATCAATTGCTCCCCCGTTGCGCTCAGCCAGGACGGCCGCCGAGCGGCGTTTCAGTGTATCGATGGCACGCGCCAACAGGCGCAGGTGTATATCAACAATGCGCAGGGAGACGAGTTACAGGAAGTGGTCAGCGCCTTTCCGGGGGCTGGCCTGGCCGCGCCCCCCACTATCGATGACACCGGGGCCGTGCTGGCCTTTGCCGCGGCGGCAGACTTGACGGGCCAGAATGCCGACGGAAACTCGGAGGTCTTCGTGGCCCGCCTCAGCGCGGTTGAGACGGTAGGGGCGGCGAACCTGGAAAATCCAGGCCCGGGTTCGGTCCAGGCAGGGACCGGTCTCGTGAGTGGCTGGGCGTGTGAGGCTGAATCCGGGAGCATTGATATTGTCATTGACGATACCGTTATTTTGCGGGCAGGCCACGGTACCAGGCGCGTCGATACCCAGTCGGTCTGTGGCGACAGCGCTAACGGCTTTAGCCGCTTGATCAATTGGGATGAGATTGGTCCTGGAACGCACACCCTGAGTGCCCGGATTGACGGCAGGGAATTCGCGCGGGCGACCTTTCGCGTGGCCAGTGTGGGCGAGGAAGCCGGGCTGCCAGATGTCAGTCGCGAATACACCTTGGCAGACTTCCCCCAGCCAGGCGCTTCGACCCTGATCCATTGGGAGCCGGGATTACAGACCTTTATGCTGGGACCGGCGGGCACGGGCTCAGGCGCGAGTACTGGCAACGCCATGCACGTTTTGGAAAACCCTGGGCAGGGCGTCTCGCTGAGCGGTATCGGGGTGATAAGTGGTTGGGCGTGTGACGCCGAAGTCGTAGAGGTCATCATCAACGACACCATCACGTTTGAGGCCGCCTACGGGACCAGTCGGATCGATACCGAAGATATATGTGGGTATGTCAATAATGGCTTTTCTCTCCTCACTAACTGGAACGCGCTTGGGGATGGCGGGCACACCATCCGTGTCCTCGCCGACGGTGTGGAGTTTGCCCGCACCACATTCACGGTAACTACGCTTGGGGCAGAGTTCATTCAGGGCTTGAGCGGGGATTTCGTTATTGAGGATTTCCCTGAACCAGGTATCAACACCCTGATTACCTGGGTGCAGAGTCTCCAAAACTTCGTGATTACAGGGACTGAACCATAGACGCGGTCGGCTCCCTGTGGCAGGGTCATAGCCTATGACAGACACACAGGAGACCGCAGATAACTATCGTTGGCTCGTTCTTGCTAATGGCGTTCTGGTCTTCACCTTCGCCTTTGGGTTTGGCTGGACGTATATCGTCATGGTCGTCGCCCAGGTGTTGGACGATCTGCATCTGGAGATGACGGACTGGGGCCTGCTGTGGGCGGCCATCTCCTTTGGCACGCTGGTCTCGGCCATGATTGGCGGAGCGCTGGGCGACCGCTACGGAGTCCAGAAAATTGTCGGCCTGGGGGTGGTGCTGATGGGCGTCACCCTGGTCATGCGGGCCACGGCCTCCGGTTTCAGCTCAATGTATGTCTGGATGTTTCTATTCGGGGTCGCCCTCGCCCTGACGTTTCCGAACGTCCCTAAAGCGCTGGGTATGTGGTTTGCGCCCGAGGAGTTCGGTATGGCCAATGGCGTCACCCAGGCCGGCTACGGCGTGGGCGCGGCCCTGGCCCTGGCCCTGACGCCGCTGGTCCTGGAGCCGGTCGGCGGCTGGCGCACCCTGACCACTATTCTGGGTGTGGCCACGGTCGCCATTGGGGTGCTGTGGTTCATGACCGTCCGGGACCGGGTGCACGAGCCATCTGAGGCAGAGGCCAAGGCTGGGGACTTGGGCACCGTAGCCGCGATCCGTCAGGTCCTCAGTATCCGGGACGCCTGGACTCTAGCGGTCTGTCACATGCTGTTTCTGGGCGGGTATATTGGCATCATCGGCTATGCGCCGACCTATTTCGTGAACGTGCAGGGCATGACCTCAACCTCGGCAGGGACCGTTGTCTCGCTGATTATGTGGGCCTATGTGGTCGGCGCGCTGGTCGTACCGTCCCTATCGGACCGGGTCGGGCTGCGCAAACGTTTCTATGTGCCAGGCATGTTCATCGCCGGGGCGTGCATGGTGCTGTCCGGCTACGCGCTGGGCACGCCGCTGTGGATCGTGGCCCTGATGTGGGGCTTCTTCGGCGGGGCAGCCCCGCTGGCATTCGTAGTGCCCTTGGAAATGGAAGGCGTCGGTCGCCGGCTGGCCGGCTCCGCGGTGGGTATTGCCATCACCGCCGGCTATCTGGGTGGCGTACTCGCCCCGGTCGTGGGCATGTGGCTGGTCGGCCTCACACCGGTGGCCGGTTTCTATTTCTGGGGCGGCTGCTACATGCTGTCGGCCGTGCTGTTTCTGTTATTGAAAGAGACCGGCCCCTATATCCGCACGGCCAGCTGACCTCCCCTGCCCGCCTGACACACGCTAGATGGCCTATACATCGTCAATATTCCAGACTTAATTAAGCCAAACTTGCTGTATTCGATGTTGTGATCTGAATAAAGCAGAGAAGACGAATGGCTCAATGAAATCTCTTTTTCTATTGCTCTTCTACCTTCCTCTCCTATGGGCCTGCATGGAAGAACAGGCCATTGTGAAGGAAGACCCTAGTCCCCCACTAGAATGCGCTAAAACCAGTTCAACGCCTGAGGAAATATTTCTTTCCTGCCAACCAGTCGCGGAAGCAGGAGATTATCGAGCGCAGTTCCTCCTTGGCTTGATGTACTCCATTGGTAAGGATGTGCCACAAGATTATGCTAAGGCACTAGCATGGTATCGCCGCGCTGCTGAACAGGGGTTTGCTGAGGCACAGTACAATATCGGAGTCATGTACAACGAAGGCAACGGAGTTCCAGAAGATAAGGCCCAAGCATTGGCTTGGTATCGCAAAGCTGCCGAGCAAGGACTTCCTGCAGCACAGTTTGCGGTTGCCTATATGTACTACAATGGATTAGGTACTCCACAAGATTATGCCGAGTCCCTGAAATGGACCCGGTTGGCCGCTGAACAAGGCCACATTGATGCACAGTCATCCCTCGGTCACGATTACCGTTATGGCAAAACAGTGCCCCAGGATTACTATAAAGCACAGATGTGGTATCGCCGTGCTGCTGAGCAGGGGGATTCTTGGGCGCAGCAAGCTCTCGGCAGCATGTATTATAATGGTGAAGGTGTTCCCCAAGACTATGTTTTTGCTCATATGTGGTTCAATTTATCTGGGACATCTGCTGACCGTGACATGGTTGCCGAGAAGATGACGCCAGATCAGATCGCCGAGGCCCAACGCTTAGCGCGGGAGTGGATGGAGGAGCATGGAAAAGAAAATCGATAAAAAAGGAGAATGCTGCGGTCGGAGAGACCGATCATTGGGATACGCTCTTTTCCAGCGCTTGGACGATCCAGCTATTCAGGCTCAGACCGCTCTCTACTGCCGAGCGGGCAACTCGTTGATGCAAGGTTGGTCCGAGCCGGACGTTCAGCTTACCTGAGAAAGGCTTACGGGGTTCAATACCATCCTCCTTGCAGGATTCGAGGTACTCGTCGATGGAGCGGTGGAACTCGCGCTGAATCCCCTCGACATCGGTCGCCTCGAAAGTCACGATCGGATAGGGACCGCTGTTCACAACTCGTCCATGAAGCCGGCTCACAGACTCGTCGAATTCGACCGTGGCGGTGTATCCCTTGTACTCCATCATGGCTTGACTCCTACAGCTTCGAGAAATGCGGCGATGTCGCGAACCGTCGCTCTCCCGGTCTTTGGCTCTGGATGAGGCCGATGCACCACCATTCGCTCCGCCCCTTTCTTGAGCAGCACACGCGACCCCGAACGCTGAGAGACCTCCACACCTACTGCTTTTAGCATAGCGACAATGTCCCCCCACCGAATGCCGGGCGGCGTCGGCTTCTTGAACATACTCTCCAAGGTACGTTGATGCTTCGCACGCATGATACCCTGAATAGTACCAAATCAGGTACTATTATCCAAGAGGCCGTTTTCCTCATTTCTGCAACCCCGCAGAATCCCATGTGTACGAGCAGACGGACGAGCCGCTCAGTCTACGCTTTGGCGCTCGGCCGGGCGGAGACTTCTTCGTGCCAGCGAGCCAGGTTTTTTTGATCCGGCTGGATCGCAATTTTTACGACCCGGCCAAAATCCACCGCGCATTGCGCGACGATGTCGGCGACGGTGTAGCGCTCGCCCGCAATGTATTGGCGGTCGGCTAACACCTCATCCAGCCAGGCCAGACTCTTTTCCGCTTTTTCTTTTGACACCGCAGCATACTCCGGCACCTGGGCCACCCGGCCTTTGAAAAAGGCGTGCTGTTGTTGAAACGCCAGGGTCGTCGGCTGAAAGAGTTCAAATTCCATGCGACGATTCCACATCTCGACAATTGCCTTGTCCTGGGCGTCTACGCCCATGAGCGGCGGGTCGGGATGGAGTTCTTCAAAATAGCGGCAGATCGCTCCACTTTCGGCAATGCAGGTGCCGTCGTCGAGTTCGAGCACGGGCAGGGTGCCCATGGGGTTTTTCTGCCTCCGGAATTCCTCACCGCGATTGACCGCGTTGACGATATCAACCTGTTCGTAGGGCACCTCGATACCTTTTTCCGCAATAAATATCCGCACCCGGCGTGGGTTGGGCGCGGTTGTTGCGTCATGGATTTTCATACTGTCCTCCCTGCAATGAGATGAGGCTACCCTACGTGGCGTATGACCAGGAAGTAAAGAGGGAGCGTTTTTCTACTGCGGGGCCAGCTCACAGGCCAAGTGGCATCAGTCTCCCTCATGCTTTACAGTACAATCCTCTGATGCGGCGATTTGTGACAGATCGATTGGGCCATGAGATTTATCTCACCGATGAACGCTGGCAGCATATATGTGAAGAATATCCTGAAATGTATGGGCAGGAGAAAAACCTTCTTGAAACGGTCAAACGAGGGCGAAGGTTTCAGGATTCCATTCGACCAGAGGTCTATCTCTACTCTCTGGATTTTCGCGATCTCCCTTGTGATAATACGACTATCGTTGTTGTCGTTCGCCTTGGCTTTCACCACGATGGGAGTGAGAATAATTTCATTCTTACGGCATACCAGATTCATCGAAGATAGAGGGTGACAATGAATCCAGTTCGTATTACCTACGATCCTGAAGGGGATATCTTATATATTACTTTTGGACAGGCGAGTGCTGCGACTGGTTATCAACTCTCTGACCAAATCTTGCTTCGTATTGATCCACAAACGCAAAAGGCAGCGGGGCTCACTATTTTCAATTATTCCGTCCACGTCCAGACTGGGCGGGAGGTCAGTTTATCCAGGCTCGAAGAAGCCCACGATAAAGCAGCCTTCCTCCTCTCGACTCTTACGTCTCCTCCGATCAGTCATTTTTTGCGCATTACACAAAAAGAAGCGGTGACACAGGCGACAGTCCGGCACCCGTCTTTGCAAGAAGCAGTTGCATGCTCGTTATAGTATGGTTGTCTGCTTTCTTACCCGAGTAACGACGCCATCCGGTCAAAGGCTTCGTGCAGCGTTTCCAGACTATTGGCGAAACACAGGCGGATAAATCCTTCGCCGGCCTCACCAAACGCCGCACCGGGCGCAAGACCAACGCGAGCCTCGGAGACAAAACGGCGACACTCGGCCACACTGTCGGTCATCCCGTCCACGGCGAAGAATAGATAAAAAGAGCCGGGCGGAGAGTGAACCTGGATGCGCGGCATGGCCCGCAGCCGTTCCACGCTCAGGTCGCGGGCGGCTCGATAGCGCTGCACCATATCGCGCACAAATTGTTCGCCTTCCATCACCGCGGTGACTCCGGCCCGCTGGGTAAAATGGGCCGGACACGAGTAGTGAAACTCAATGACCTTTTCAAACACCTCGCCCAGTCTCGGCGGAGCCGTCACCCAGCCCAGTCGCCAGCCCGACATGGCCCAGGTCTTGGAGAAACTGTTAATCACCAGGACCTTGTCATCCGGCTCCGCCAGGTCCAGCAAGGACGGGGCAACGGGCCGGTCATACACCAACCGGTGATAGACCTCATCGGAAATGAACCACAGGCCACGCGGCCGGCAAAAATCAAGCACGGCCTGCTGACCGTCTCTCTCCATGACCCAGCCGGTGGGGTTGCCGGGGGAGTTGATAAGAATCGCGGTCGTCTTGTCATCGACTTGGTCAAAGAGCCGATCCAGATCGAGCGTCCAGGCCTGCTCACCAAACGTCAGCGGCACAATCCGTGTCTCCCCACCCATAATATGGATGGTCTCAATCAAATTGGGCCACAGGGGACCAACTATAACCGTATTGGAGCCGGGGTCGGTCAGAACCTGCTGGATGAGGTTAATCGCCACACAGCCGGAGGCGGTGACGGTAATACGATCCACATCTACCGGACGGGCGTGCAACCCGGAGGCGTATTCGGCCAGCGTGGTACGCAGCTCGGGAATACCCCGGTTATGGGTGTAAAACGTACAGCCCTGCATCAGAGCGTCAGCGCCGGCCTGTTTTATAAACTCCGGCGTGGGCAGGTCGGACTCCCCAAACCAGAGCGGGATCAAGCCTTCGAGCCCAAGGCTGGCGTTGGCAATCGCCCGAATCTTCGATTTCGGCAACCGTTCGATCTGCTCTCGGGCTTGAATCAGTTCCTGCTGTTCGGCGTTCATGGGTGTCACTTTTTCGACAACTCCAAAGAGTCAGTTGTTCATATCAGCATAGATGAGGTTCGAGAACGGAAGGAAGATCAGTTTTCTTGGAGCAGAGCGGGGAGTTGGTGCATATCCTGAAAGACCTGAGCCCCGGCGGCAGACAGGGTTTCCGCCGGTGTGTCTCGTGCATAGCCGAATACGGTCATGCCGGCCGCCACACCAGCCTGGACCCCAGGCAGGCTGTCTTCAATCACCGCACAGGTTTCGGGCGCAACTCCAAGCGTCCGGGCCGCGTGGAGAAACAGGCCGGGGTCGGGCTTCCAGCTCCCGACTTCATACGCACTCACAATAGACTCCTCGAAATACGACAGCAAACCGGTAGTGCTGAGGTTCGCTTCTATCTTCTCACGCGGTCCGCTGGACGCCACACAAAACGGGACAGACAGGGCTTGTACTGCCTGAATGACGGCTTCAACCCCAGGGACCGGCTGCAAGTGGTTCTGAAAGACTTTGGCACTCCGCGCCCGGAAGTCGGCAACAAAAGAGTCCGGTACACAACGACCCCGCCGCTCTTCAACATCGGCGATACACTCCGCCAGCTTGCGCCCTTTATACAGTTCGACCGCCTCGGCTAACGTCAGGTCCAGGCCCAAGTCGGCCACACACTCAACAAACACCTGGTTTTCGAGTGTCTCGCTGTCTACAAGCACACCGTCACAGTCAAAGATCACCGCTTCAAATCGCATACAGAGATCCATAGAGAAAAGGTGTTCGGGGTTTAGTCATGTCGTCCTGGTTCAATTGCTTTGGAGGGTGGGTTTCCGGCCGCTTACGTTAGTACCTACGAGGATCGTGAATAGATCGACTCCTTTAGCATTTTATGTCGTGAGGACCTTTTCTGCTGAATCTAAAATTTTGTTCGCTACCGTAATGACATCGGGAAGCTCTTTGAACGTCATGGTCCCTCCTCCCTGATGTGCCACTTTGTGTCTTTGGCTCACTGCATTGTTGTAGATAGTGACTTCCCGCTCGTCGAGTGAATCGTTAAACTTTTCCTTATAGGCGGGTCCGAATAATCCAATAAAGGTAGAAATTTCGCCTTTCTGCACGCTTCGAAGAATTCGGGTGCTAGCTCCAGATACAAACGCCTGAAGAGCTAGGTCAGACACCTGTTGCGCGCGCTGGTCTGCAATCCTATAGAGAGCCTGCTGCATATCGGCACATAACAAGACGAGAATATGTTCAGTGAGATACGATTCTACGGGTGAGCCAGCGGCATTTGAGTCACGGAGATGGTTGTCGCACTCGTCGAATGCGACTTGAGTTAGGGTGAGACGGCCAGGCATGACACAAGACGGATACGGGAGTCAGCACTATCCAAGCATAATTCTTTGGGCATGTTCGAATCGTTGTCTGACCATCTTGGTGTCACTTGTACTACGAGTCACAACGCTATCGAGAAACGTCTGGTCAGATAGCAGGACATCGTATCGTGCCTTGCTGTCTGTAATGCCTTTTTCCCCGGCAAAAGACATCATTACCATGACGGCATCCAGGAGACCGGGATTGAGCGTGCCGCTCCGGAGATGAAAGGGTTTCTCTCCAAATTGGTTTATAACGTCGGCGCAGGTCTGCTTGAATATGCATCTGGCTTTCTCCGCATCAGGCTCGCCAAGTTGTTTTTTGCCAATCATAAAGTTGTTGAGGAAAGATTTCATCGGCTTCTCATAGGTTTTCCATCCGTCCCGCATGGCAAAGAAACGCAGGATGAGTTCAACGTCGCGTAAACGTTTATCACGGGCGTCTCTGCCAAAGATTGCCCGCCAGGAAGCATCCTGATTCAGTTCTTCGAGCAATGTAGAGAAGGTGCCTGCGTAGACACATTTGCGGATTTCCATCGGACTGAGCTTGACGCCGCCGGTGTTCAGTCGTTCGAAGATGTGATAGATGCTTGAGTTATCGTCCGGGTCGAGTTGCTGGACGATGGTTGCGCGAAGGACCGCATCTTGCAATTGGAGTTGATCGTACTCCGGTAACTCCTGGAAGGTTTTTCCTTCCCATTTAGGGTTAACGTTTTTCAAGCAAAATACTCGGTTATCAAAACGGCCTTCGAGGAACCGAACTGCCGAAAGAATCCGTTGTTGGCCATCAATGACCTGGAACTTGTTGGTGGAGCGTTCCTTATAGAGAAATACACCGGGTACGGGCAGTCCCAGTAAGAACGACTCGATGAGTTTGCTTGCGCGAGTCTGGTCCCAGACGTATTCCCTCTGAAATTCGGGAATAAGAAGCTGTTCGGCCTTCCACTTGCCCTGATAAACCTGAAGCGTCATATCCGACGGATAAGAGGATATCTGATAACCGATAGTATCTTGTTCCTCCTCCTCAGGCTCCTCGGTGGAATCTATTTCGATCTCGTTGGGATCAAGGTTTGTGACCATCTTCAAGTCCTCCTCACATGGAATCATCTCTGCTGACTCATCCGTCCGCTGATGAGATAGCCGAACACGTGACGGATGATCCCTTATGACCCCCTGTCGTCCATACATCCACATCCCATAGCTATCAGTTCTCTTGTCTCTACGAACTCACCACCGACTTCCGATACTCTTGAGTCGCACCGCCGGCCGTCGCTTGAGCCGCTGATTGAACGGGTCGACTTCAACCCCGATGATCGATCTTCTTATGCATCGTCGCGCAAAAGGGATACGCCGGTTGCTCCCAAAAGCAGCGGCAGCAGCGTGTCAATGATCATCCAGACCAAGACGCTCACGTTCTCGCCCTTGCCTGGAGCGAAGTCGGCGCTGACCGACATGGTGTTGAACCAGCTCCAGAAGAAGAGGATGCCCACACCCAGAAAGCCGTAGAACATCGTAGTGGCGGCCAGCCGTTCCCAGGTCACGGGCGCGTCCGGGCCGGCGCTGCTGGCGCGTTTCATACGCGGATAGCCGACGATCAGGCCCAGCACGATCGCCAGCCCCATTAACGGGTCCAGTATGGTCCACAGCGGGCTGTACGGATGGGCTTCGCTTGAGACGTGATAGAGGGGCTCAACTATGGTATGGACCGCAACCGCGACCCCAATCACGACGAGAACGATGCCAACAATTCGCCTGCTGTCCATCACTCGGCTCCCTTCTGAATTTTCGACCCCGACACTGTGTCATACCAGTGGTCGCACTGTCTATGGTCCAAGGAGCGCCTCGTTCCGAGTCGGAGGGATTTTCGCTGAGACCAAAACGCGCTATGGAAAAACAGATATTAAAGGAGGCTTGCTATGGCACGCGTGGCACAACTCGGCTACATCGGCTTGGGCGTCAGCAATGTTGACGAATGGGAACAATTCGCCACCGGAGTGCTGGGGCTCCAGGCGCATACCCGCGACCCGGACGGCTCGTTATTGCTGCGGATGGACGACTACCACCACCGCTTTATTGTCTCCCCCGGTGACGCGGACGACCTTACCCTGGTCGGCTGGGAAGTGGCGGACGAGGAAACACTCACAGCGATGGGCGATCAACTCAGCGCCAATGATATTGCCGTCGAATGGGGAAGCCCGGAAGAGGCCGAAGCCCGGCGGGTCGTGGGTCTGCTCAAACTCCAGGACCCGAACGGTCTGGCAACCGAGGTCTTCTACGGGCCCCTGGTCGGCGTGGACAAACCCTTTCAGTCTCCCCGACCGATTTCCGGGTTTACCACCGGAGATATGGGGCTCGGCCATATCACCATGACGGTCGATAGTTTGGAGCAAAGCCTGCACTTTTACCGTGACGTGCTGGGCTTTCGCCTGAGCGACTGGGTACGTCCCCAGCCCGAGCGCGGCGTGGCCTCCACGCTCAACCTCGCCTTTCTGCACTGCAACCCGCGTCACCACAGCATGGCCTTCTGGGAAGGCAAGCTGCCCAAACGCATGCACCACTTTATGGTGCAACTCCAAAATCTGGACGATGTGGGGTCAACCTATGATCTGTGCCAGAGCAAAGAGGTGCCGATTGATATGACCCTGGGTCGGCATACCAATGACCTGATGCTATCCTTCTATCTCAAGACCCCGTCCGGCTTTAGCGTCGAATACGGCTGGGGCGCGCGGGAGGTCGATGACACGACCTGGCAGGTCCAGTTGCATCGGACCGGCAGCATTTGGGGCCATAAGCACGTGAGTCATTAGAGACTATAGAGAGAAAGAATCCCCCTCACCCTGGCCCTCTCCCCTGTGGGGAGAGGGAATTGAAGGAGCACATGGCGCGATGGACTGGTCGCACTTGGTTGACTTGGAAAAATGTACGGTCAGCCCCCGGGTCTTTGTTGACGAAGAGGTCTATCGGGACGAACAGGAGCGCATCTTCGGCCGCTGTTGGCTCTATCTGGCGCATGAATCCCAGCTCCCGAATCCGGGCGACTTCGTTACCCACTATATGGGCGAAGAGTCGGTCCTGGTCTGCCGGACGGCAAGCGGAAAAATCCGGGTCTTTCTGAACTCCTGCCGCCATCGCGGCGCGCGCATGTGCCGCCTGGACACCGGCAACGCCAAAGCGTTTACCTGCCCCTACCACGGCTGGACGTATGACAACCAGGGTCGGCTCATCGGTGTGCCGCAATTCAAGGAAGCCTATTACGAGGAACTCAACCGGGAGGACTGGGGTCTGATCGAAGTGCCCCGCGTGGAATCGTTTCGGGGCCTCGTCTTTGCCTGCTTCGACGAGAACGCCCAGAGCCTGGATGCCTATCTTGGGGATATGAAGTGGTATCTCGATCTCATCTTCAACAAGACTAGAGGCGGCATGGTTGCCCTGCCCGGGCTGCACCGCTGGAATCTGGGCGGCAACTGGAAGCTGGCCGCCGAACAGTTCAACGGCGACAACTATCATACCGGAGCGGCCCACGAGAGCATGCTCAAAATCGGCCTCGGTCCGGCAAACGGGCAGTTTCTCGGCGACCAGCCCTGGGTGCGAGACTTTGAAGCCAAGCTGGATAACGGGCATGGCTGGATCAATTTCAAGATTGACATGGCAGGCGGCGTGCCCGCCCCGCTGGCACAGCATATGGAGCGGATGCAGGCTGCGGCCAGACAACGCCTGACACGAGCCCAGAGCGAATTGGTCGGTTGTGTCCATGTCGGAAACGTGTTTCCGAATTTTTCCATTCTGACCTTTCTGGGTTTCTTGACCATTCGGGTCTGGCATCCACGCGGCCCGCATAATATGGAGGTGTATTCCTGGGGCATGATCGAGCAGGAAGCTCCTCCTGAGGTTGTCGAGATCGCCCGGAAGATGCAGATTCTGACCTTTTCGCCCAGTGGCATCTTCGAGCAGGATGACGGCGAGATGTGGGGCAATAGCGTCAAGGCCCTGCGTGGTATGCACCGCCGGAACTTTCCCCTCAACTACCAGATGGGCGCCGGGCACGGCCGCACCGACCCGGACAAACCGGGTCTGATCCATCCACCCTCAACGGAAATCGGCATCTTTGGCGTGTACGAACAGTGGCAGGCTCTCATGGGTGGAGCACGATGAACGCGGCAGACCGCATCCGACTCCGTCACGAGTTCGAAGAGCTGCTCTATCACGAGGCTTGGCTGCTGGACAACGATAAGCTCGAAGAGTGGCTAGAGCTGTTTACCGACACGCTTCGCTATTGGGCCCCGGTCCGCGGCAATCTGGAGCCGGGCCAGGAAGACCTGTCTCGGCCTCATCTCCTGGCTCACTTTGATGATGATAAAACCAGCCTGACCCTGCGCGTCAAACGCCTGAGAACCGGGGCGGCCCATGCCGAGGAGCCGCGCTCCCGCATCCGGCATTTTGTCTCTAATGTGCAAATCCTTGAGACCGACGGACCGGCCCGAGTGAAAGTCGGTTCAAATTTTCAGGTCTTCCGCAGCCGCTGGGAAGGGACCGAGCACTTGTTCGTCGGCTGCCGGGAGGACTGGTGGCGACGTATTGACAATACCTGGAGGAATGAAGAACGCTTTATCCTGCTCGATCATAACGTGCTGGAGAATATGACCGTCTTTTTCTAATTTGTTCCCTCTCCCTCTGGGAGAGGGCCAGGGTGAGGGCTCCCTTCTCTCAGTTAAGGACACGTATGGACACCTCAATCTCTGAACTCTTCAGTCTCGACGGCCAGGTGGCTCTCGTCACCGGCGGTGCCAAAGGCGTCGGCCAAGGTGTGGCTGAAATCCTGGCCGCCGCCGGAGCCAAGGTTGTCCTGGCGGATACCGATGCTGAAACCGCGGCCACCACCGCCAAAGCCCTCAACGATCAAGGCCGGACAGCCCTGGCGGTCGGCGCGGATACCTCCGACGAAGCCTCGGTCAAAAATATGGTTGCCGCAGTCATGAACGCGTTCCAGCGCATCGACATTCTGGTCAATAACGCGGCCATCTACCCCATGGCCCGGCTGGCTGAAATGGAAACCGCGCTGTGGGATAAGGTGTTGGAGGTGAACCTGCGTGGTCCGTTCCTGTGTACCCGCGTTGCCGCCGAGCAGATGATAGCCGGCGGGCGCGGCGGGCGGATTATTAATATCTCCTCCATCAATACCGCCCGGACCTATCTGGGCATGGCCCATTACGACGCCAGCAAGGGCGGCCTCAACGCCTTTACCAGGGCGAGCGCGCTGGAGTACGCACCCCATAAAATCACGGTCAATACGATTGCGCCGGGGGCGGTGAAAACGCCGGGCTCCTTGCGCGTGCGGAGTAATCTGGCCAAGGAAATGGGGCACGATACGACAGAGCCGCTAGACGCCGCGTTTGCCGAAAAAATTCCTCTCGGGGACTGGGCTCATCCGGTTGATATTGGCCAGGCGGTGCTGCTGCTCACCAGCCGGGCAGCGCATTACATCACCGGCCAGTTGATTTATGTGGACGGCGGCCTGATGCTCATGATGTAATCCGCCGAGTAGAGGGGCACCCATGGGCGTACGCACTGGCCAGGAATATATTGACGGACTCCGAGACGACCGGGAGCTGTACGTCAACGGAGAGCTTGTTCGTGACGTGACCACCTACCCCGCCTTTCAGGGCGTCATCCGGGAGATGGCAAAACTATACGACCGACAGCATGAAGAAACCTATAAAGACATTTTGACCTGTCCCTCCCCCACCTCGAATGAACCGGTCAGCACCTCGTTTGTGTTGGCCGAAAGCTGGGCGGACATTGAGAAACGGCGCTTTGGGGAGACGACGCGGTGCGAGTTGACCTGCGGCATGATGGGCCGCTTGCCCGACTATATGAATGCCTTTGTCGCCGATATGGCGGCCATCACCGCCTGGCTGGGACGCAACGAGTCGCGCTTTGGGGACAACGCCTGGACGTATTATGAGTTGTGCCGCGAAAAAGACCTCTGTCTGACCCACACCCTGGTCGATCCGCAGATCGACAAGACCAAAGGCGTCGAAGACCAGGAAAGCATCCGTATCGTCAAGGAGACCGACGCCGGCCTGATCGTTAACGGCGCCCGCATGCTGTCCACCCTCGCCCCGATCAGCGACGATATCTGGGTTGCGCCGTATATGCCGCGCAAGCCGGGACAAGAAGCGTATGCCGTCAGTTTTTCCATCCCGGTGGCCACCCCAGGGCTCAAGTTTATCTGCCGGGAGCCCTACGATACCGGGGCCGGAGACTTTAACCGTCCGTTGAGCAGTCGGTTTGACGAAGGCGACGCCATTGCCGTTTTTAATAACGTCTTGGTCCCCTGGGAGCGGGTTTTTGCGGCCCGGGATGTGGAAACCTACAATCTCATTGCGCCCCGCATGCCGGGCTATTTTGCCTTGCAGGCTGTTATTCGGGGCGCGGTCAAACTGCGCTTTATGACCGGGCTGGCCTGCCTGGTCGCCCACAGCATCGGGCGCTCGGAGATTACGCGCTACCAGGAACTCATAGGCGAACTCGTCTCCTACGTGGAACTGGCCGACGGCCTGGTAACGGCCACGGCGCACGAAGTCTGGACAAATGCCCAGGCCGGCGAGGGCGAGACGGATTCCGCTTCAGAAGCAGTCGCTGCGGCAAAGAGCTTCGTGCCGGGTCTGGCCACCCTCTTTGGAGCGCCGGACAAGGGCATGTTGGGCATCACCACGCTGCGCATCTTTTTTCCCCTCGTCCACACAAGGGCGGTTGAGGTTATCCGCCTTGCGGGCAGCAGCGGCCTGGTCATGACCCCGACCGAGCAGGATTTCGCCAACCCTGCCCTGCAAGAACTTCTGCCGCGTTATCTCCGTGGCCGCGACACCCCGGCCGAGGAGCGGGTGCGCATCATGAAGCTGGCCTGGGACGCCATCAGCACCCAGTTTGGCGGACGGCAATTATTGTACGAGTGGTTTTTTGCCGGGGATCCGATCAATAACCGGATTCTGTATTACGGCACGCATAAACGCGGCGAATGTGAGGCTCTGGTGCGAAATTTTCTCAACTCTCTCAAGGGATAAGGAGCGGCGGCATGGCAGATTATCGAAGACACGAAGCGCGCGAGTGGGCCAAAGCAACCATGAAGGGTGTGGCCAATACCATCACCCCCACCTTCACCCAGGACTTACGCGGCCTGAACGAAAAAGCCATTCGCCACGATGTACGCAAGGAAATCGAATACGGCTTTTGGGGCACCCTGCTCGTGGCCGAAACCGCGACCACGTTTGACGAGTACGTCCAATTCGCACAGTGGGCGGCAGATGAAGCCAAAGGTCGGCTCCACCTCATCCACCACGCCAGCTTCAATAGCCTGGAAGAAAATATCGCAGCCGTCCAAGCCACCGAGCGGGCGGGTGCCGACCTCGTCCTGCTCTCCTACCCGCCCACCTTTTATCCGGACAGCGCCGATGATATCTATCGCTACACCAAAACATTTTGTGATAACACCAATCTGGCGGTGATGCTCTTCCCTGTTCCGCTATGGGGGTTTGAACGCATCCATCCGGCCGCGGGCTTTGGTCCGGAGCTGATCCAGCGCCTACTCGACGAGGTGCCGAATATCGCCGCGATCAAGGCGGAAGGCGGTATGCCGTCCATCGGGGGATTTGTGGACGTGTATAAACGCTTCGGCGACCGGGTCGTTGTGACCGAACCGATTGAAGGCAACGGTCTGCCCATGGCCGGCCTGGTGCCCATACAGTTCATGGGGACGAGCAATTATGAGTACTGGGGGCCGATGATTCCCAGGATTTTCGGCCTGATCCAGGACGGACAGTTCGAGGCCGCCATGAAATTATACTGGCAGATTCACCCAGCACGTCAGGCGAGTATGCAGGCCATGGCCATGCTGGCGGGCTCAAATTTTTTGCACCGGATGATTTGGAAATACCAAGGCTGGCTGAGCGGCTTTAACGGCGGCCCGCTCCGCACGCCGACCATGCGCCTGAACGATCGCCAGATGAAGCCCTTACGCCAGGGGCTGATCGCCTCCGGACTCGAAGTCCCGGTTGAGGACGACAAGGAGTTCTTTATCGGGCGCAACCCGGCCTAGGGAGACCGCGTGACCCTACTCCTGACACACAGAGACGTGGAACGAGCCACAGACATCAAGACCCAGATCGACCGCATCGAGCAGGGCTTGCTCGAAGAGGCCAGAGACGCGGTCGAACTTCCCCCGCGTCTCAACCTGGCAACGACTTCGGGCTTTTTTCGCGTCATGCCGGCGGTCATGCGGGACAGCGGCCTGATGGGATACAAGGTGTTCCACGGCTCGGTCCAGCACGGCGTGCGCTATCTCATTGCGGTCTATGATGAAAAAGACGGGCGACTTTTATCGCTCATGGACGCCGCCTATCTGACCGCGACACGCACCGGCGCGACGACCGGCGTGGCCACCAAGTATATGGCCCCACCCGAGGCCCGGACCGTGGGCGTGATTGGCTCGGGCCTGGAAGCGACGACAAACTTGCAGGCCGTGTGCGCCGTCCGACCGATTGAAGCCGGCAAAGTCTTTAGTCCAACTCAGGCGAATCGTGAGGACTTTGCCGCGCGGATGCGCGAGCAACTCGGCATCGCCCTCAGCGCGGTCACGACCCCGGAGGAAGCGGTCAGCGGTGTTGACATTGTTGTAGTGGCCACCAATACCACCGGTGTCGGTGATCTGATCGCCTACCGTGGCAAGTGGATGGAAACCGGCAGCCACGTCAATTCGATTGGCTCAACCGGCTTGCAGTTGCGCGAGATTGACGCGGAGACCTTTCAGAACGCGGAACGCATTGTGGTCGATTCCCGAGTGCAGATGGAGGGCGAGTCGGGCGACCTCAAAGCCGCAATGGCAGCCGGGACGTATGATCGCGCGAAAGTAACGGAACTCAAAGAAGTGGTCGCCGGTCGCGCCCCAGGCCGCTCGGACTCGGACGAGATCACCCTGTTCAAATCCGTGGGCACCGCCATCCAGGACGTCGCCGCCGGCTTCGCCGTCTACAAAGAAGCCGTCCGCCAGGGACTTGGTCAGGACGTGGGCGAGTTTCTGGAGTTGAAGACGTTCTAGGCGGAGACGTCCTCCGCTCCGAGTGTATCCTAAGGGGAAGCGCGGTATCACCGCGGACGCGGCCCTCGACTTGTCAGCAACTCTAGGCACGGCCGCTAAGCTTTGGATGAATCTCCAGGCAACCTGGGACCTCTCTCAAGCATGACGGAGAAGACAGGCCGCGTGACATTCAGACGAAGACATTGCTGTCCTTTTATCCTCTTTCCCTATTCTCATCCACATACAACAGCGTGCCAAGGCGATAGTGGTCAAGGGTTGATATCGATTCGCATATGAAGTCATATAAATGCAAACGCTCTTCTGGGTGTTCAGTGACTATCGCTAGAGTGCCCTTCCCGTCAGACCATGCCTTTATGTAGGCAGGCGGAACTCCCCATTGTCATAGGCGGCCCTCCATATCTCGTTAGGTTCCTGCAAAGTCGGGATGATCCGGTTAGCGTATTGTTCAGGATGGTCATCAAAACGCGCCATAATACGGGAAATCTCCTCTTTGTTAACGATTGGTGGCCTGAGCCGGACCTAGGCTGTCAGGGGCGGGTAAGAGCCCAGCCAAGCACACCAAAAATGAGGAAGACCGTTGCTCCCATTGCAAGCGCCAGCCAGTCAAAACCAGTCATATAGCCTCCGCGATCCGTTTAATAAGCTGTTGGATCTGGCGATGCTGCCGCCATGCCCCAGTGGCGAGTGATAGAGTAACAAGTATTCCAAAACCCGCCAAGCCGATTCTGACCAGAGAATACTTCCCCAGCAAAATACCGATAGAGCCCCCGCCAACTGCAACGCCTAACAGAACAATTAATTTGAGAACCTCTGTCCTATATTTGATCTGCTCCTTTATCTGTTCTAGTCCCAGCTTATCCATTATCCTGACCTTCTTCTGCTCCAGCCTCGAACCCGCCGGGCCGCGCGCTGGCCCGTCCAGTACGCTCCGTGGACCGTCCCAGGGTCATGGAGATGCAGGGCTTCCCCGGCGAAAAAGACCCGACCCGCAATCGGTCTTGAAAGAATCTCCGGCTCCCCACCGTTCGCTCCGACGCGGAGATAGGCATACGACCCGCGCGCAAACGGGTCCGAGCGCCAGCGCTGGATCATCACCTCGGTTGGCTCGGGAACAGCCGTTCCCATCACGCCGGAGAATTCTTTTTGTAGCCGCGTCACAATGGCTTGGTCTGACAGCTCCTCAATCTCGTCGGCAGCAGTTCCGCCGCTGAGACCGACCAGCATAGGTACGCCGGCATAGGCAGCAAAATTGACATAAAAAGAGCACAGGCTGCTGCCACACACAAAAACAAAATCCGGCTCTTCGGGCCAAAACACGCGCGGGAAGCGAAGAATCACCTTATTAAAGAGCCCCATGCCGAGGCGGGACAAGGCAGCCCGATGTGAGTGTGGTAATACCGGTTCAAAGACGATCTGCTCCGATTGCAGCACCCCGATGGGGACGGTGACAACCACTCCGTCTGCGGTAAACGTTTCCCGCTCTGTCTCAACCCGGACGCCGTCTGTTCCATACGTAATTCGTTTAACGCTCTGACCGAACCGGACCGGGAGACCTTCGGCAAGGGGCCGGACCAGCCTGTCCATCCCATCGAGCATAAATTGCTCCCCCGAGGGAAAACCTTCCCCCGTTGGCCCGGTTATCGATTCATACAGTAGACTGGCAAAACCGAGATCGTGCGGAGACGCGGCGTAGAGGTTCTCTATCCCCCTCTCGATCCGACAGCGCGCCAAACGGCCGGCCTCAGTCAACGGAGCGGGAATCGCACTCAAGACATCAGCGACCGACACCTCGGTACCGGGGCGTCCAAGCCAGCGGCGAGCCAGAGTCGAGACATAGGTCCAGCCGCTCTGTCTATACACCGCGGCTTCCAATTTCGCATATTCGGACTCAAACGCGGCGCGGGAGACGGCTGACCGCCCGGACGTGCCCAGTTCATAGGCCGCCAGATTGCCATACTCGCTCACCCGCGTCCTGAGACCCAGGTTGGCGGCAACGGCCTTGAGCGGATTGCCCCGCCCGCCGTGCAGCCAAGACGCCCCGAGGTCTATGGGGGTCTCAAAGCGGCGGTCAGTATAGACCCGGCCGCCGATACGGTCTCGGGCTTCCAGAATGGCGACCGCATAGTCGGCGCGCTGGAGCTCACGGGCCGCGGCCAGCCCGCTCATGCCGGCCCCGACAATCAGGACTCTGCCGCCAGGGGGAACGGCAGAGGGTGTTTGAGACCGACAACCGGGCAACACGACCGCCCCAGCCCTCAGCACCAGCTTGTGAAAGTCGCGGCGTGCGATAGGGGTCTCCACATCACCCCTGCTCACGCCGTCCGATTAAGCACATACTGCGGGGCCATCTCCCGGTCCAGATACTGATTCAAGAACTCGACACACACCGGACGGCATTGACGGAAGAGGTCGGCCCGCTGAAGGTCCTGGGCGGTCGGCGGCTGAGCCGCGGCTTCGCGGAGCTGAGCGAGCAGGTCTGCCTTGTTGAAACGCAAGTGCGTACGGTTTTCCATGACCAGCTCACCGTCAATAATGACGGTCTCTACATCCGTCCCCTTGGCCCGGTAGACAAAGGCGTCAGCCATATGGATGTCAGGCGCGAGATACGGCTGGGTCATGGTTTGCAGATTCACCAGAATGATGTCCGCGGCCCGGCCCGGTTCAATCCTGCCGATAGCGTCCGCTCGCAGAGTTGCCCGCGCCCCGTTCAGCGTGGCCATGCGCATGACATCATGCGGGCTGACCCAGGGCGAGGTCGGACGCGGCAGGCGGTGCAGCTTGGAGACCAGACGCAGTTCCTGGACCATATCGTCATCATCGTTGAGCGTTCCGCCATCCGTCCCAACCCCGATATTGACGCCACGCTCGTGCATAAAAGCTAGCGGGGCGATGCCGCTCCGCAGACGCAGATTCGAGCTCGCGTTGTGGCAGACCGTCACCCCGGTCTCGGCCAGGAGCGCCAGGTCGTCCCGCGTCGTCCAGACGGCATGGGCAAAAGAGGTGCGGGGACCGAGCAGATGCATCTCGTGCAGCCAGGCAATATTGCTCTTGCCGTAGTGCTTAAAGAAGTATTCGGCCTGATACGGCGTTTCGACGACGTGCAGGTGGAGCCCCCGCCCCTGTTGGACCCGCTCCCCAATCGCTTCGAGAATATCCGGTGTTGTCCAGACGGCGTTAATCGGCCCGTAGAGAATTTTTACCTTGGCCGCGCCCTCTTGATTGCGCTCGGTATAATACTTCTCGACAAGGTTCAGATAGGTATCGCGGTCCATGGGCGGACGGGCCTTCAGCGCGGCTTCGACCTGGGTGCGCAGCGGCACGCTCAGGTGTTGCAGAAACCAGTCGTCGTCATAGGCAAAAGGGTGCTGGTTCATCACCTCAAGCGCCAGGGCAACCCGCTGGCCCGAGGTCTCATAGGCTTTGAGCGTCGCGTTGACCTCGTCCTCGTAGTTCCCCGTGCGGCAGAAATGACTGTGCAGGACCGTCGTCACCCCGGACTCAAGCAGCTTCATATTGCCGTAGAGCGTATCCAGATAGACGTTGGTCGGGGATTTGAGCATCAGCAGGTCGTAGATCCACGGTTCCAGGGTATCGTCCAGCGCGCCCTGCTGGATCGCGCTGAGCCCCCAACCGTGATGATGCACGTCTATCAGGCCGGGTAGAATGAGATATTCGTTTGAACCGACCTCGCGGTAGTCGGGGTATTGTTTTTTGAGCGCGCTATAACTCCCCACCGCCGCAATACTGGTCCCGGTCACCGCAACGGCTGCGTCCTGCACCACCGCCGTTTTTTCTCCCGGCTGGGCTGGGTTGAGGAGGTATTTACCGTGTACGAGTAAGTTGGCCATGGGCTTGCTCCTGTCATTAAAAGGCCGCGCTCAGCCGTTCCTTGGGATACTCTGCCCCGACAACGTGTTCGATGGTGAGCGCCCGGACCATCTGATAGGTCCGCACCCGGAAAGCCGGGTCGCACGACATGCGGATGTACATATCCTGCGGCTTGATGTCGTAGTCTTCGCGCAGCCATTCGAGCATATTCTGGGCCGCGTCGTACACGGCCTGCTCCATGGGTCGGTTAATGCCCACCGCCACAATACTGTCGGGCTTGTCAATCCGCACGCAGGGCAGGCGTTTCTTCTTCACCACGCTACAGCTCAACTGCACGGTGGCACGGGTTTCGTCGGCAATCCCGGTAAACTCGGTGTCTCCCTGGCCGCCGTGAATATCGCCGATGTACAGCAGACCGCCCGGATTATAGGAGTTCAGATAGATCGTATGTCCGGCGCAAATATCGCGGCAATCGATATTACCACCAAAGGGCCCCTGGCCGAGGAGAGATGTGAAGACTTCCCGCTCCGGTGCGGTGGCCAGCGTGCCGCAAAAGGGCTGGAGGTCCCAGGTCAGCTTATCGGAATAGACGCCCTTGCCGTCACGGGTATAGCCACTCGGTCCGGGTAAATGCTCAATCACCTGTACCCGTGCCTGAGAACATTGCCCGTCAAACAGGGTCGAGTTGCCGTACGGACCAATACCCGGCAGGATGCCCGAAAAGCCGTAGCGCCAGGGATCGATAAAGTCGATATGCACGGCCAGCACGTCACCCGCCTCGCAGCCTTCTATATAAACCGGGCCAACGACGGGATTGTATTTGGGTGGATAGGCGACCGCGAGCGCGGCAACATGGGGATCATCCACGAACTGGTGGACAACGGGATTATCACTGGCGTCCTCGATCAAGCCCGACAGTGCATCCTCGGTCTCCACCTGGAAGACTTCACCAGCCTGGACCCGCAAGACGGGTTCGTCCCGGTTATCGAAGGCGAATTTGGTTACCTCGCCGCGTTGGATTTTTTGCATGCCCGCCCTCCTTATGGCTGTTCAGTAGCATCTCGCCGGGCTCAATTGTGACACCGGCCGCAACGCCCTGCAAGCGAACGAAGAACAAGCCTTGACACATTCGGTGAGAAAGAGGAAGACAGCAGGGGAAAAGGAGGCAGCCATGAAAAAAGAAGCTATCTTTCCCGAGTCTCTTCCCTTGCCGCGCGTCGCGTACTCTCCTGCCGTTAAGGCCGGACCGTTTGTCTTTATCTCCGGACAAGTGGCCTCGGATTTCACAACCGGTATCCCACCAGAGGCGACTATCAATCCGAACTTCCCCCACCACGGCAGCAATATCGAACGCCAGACCCAGTATATTGCCAACAATCTGCGCGCCACGCTTGAGGCCGCCGGCTCCTCCCTGGAACAGTGTGTCTCATTCACGCTCTACCATACAGACGCACATGAATTGCACGGCGCTTCCGAGGTCTTGCAGCAGACTTTTGGCTCAAGCGGTATCCCGCCGCATACCACCGTTCTCTTGGAAGAACTGCCCGTACCGGGCTGTACCTTGGAGGCCGATCTGGTGGGCTTTGTGTCCGAGACCGGCCAACGACCGGATGTTATTCAGGTCGAGGCCCTACCCCAGCCGGCCATACACGGGCTCAACGGCCAGGCCCTGTATCAGTACGGGGTAAAGGCCGGGGAGTTTATCTTTACTACGGGTATTACGGCCACCGACTTTTCAGCAGGGGTTGCGCCTCAAGCCCAGGTCGATCCCAACTTTCCCTATTATGCCGAGAGCGCCCGGTCGCAGACCGAATACATTCTTGAAGCACAGCAAGCAGTTCTTCAGGCTGCTGGTGCTTCGCTTGCAGACGTGGTCAAGGCGGAAGTCTATATGACGGACCTGCAGGACTTTTACCGCCTGGAACAAATCTGGAAACAGTATTTCCCCACCGACCCGCCCGCCCGGACCACCGTCCCGGTCAGCGACCTGGGTGTGCCGGGTCTGCGTATCGCCGTTAATCTGATCGCCTATGTCCCGCAGGACGGACCTGCCAAGCGCACCATTCGGACCGAGGCGGCTCCGATTCCTTTGGCCCATGAACCGCAAGCCGTTCAGGCCGGGCCCTTCCTCTTTTTCTCCGGCCAGATGGCCACCGACTATCGCACCGGCGTGCCGGCTGAGGCGCAGGTTGACCCGAATTTTCCGTATTATTCGTCCGCCGCGGAAAAACAGGTGAACTATATCGTGAAAAACATCGAGGCAATTTGCCGGGCGGCCGGTACCTCGCGTGACCAGTTGCTCCGCCGGCGCGGGTTTTATACGGACTTTGGCGAATTTTTTACTTCGTTTGTGACCTGGGCCGAATCCTTTCCGACCGACCCACCGGCAAGTACCACCGTCCGTATCCCCGGTCCGCTGCCGATTCCTGGCTGCAAGGTCGTGATCGATTTAATCGGACTGGTTCCGGACGAAAGCACATAAAAAGGCTTTACCCGCCCGCCGGGCCGCTCTCTTCGCCCATTAGGGAAGAACCCACCCCGGCCCTTCGGGCCACCCCGCCGAGGAGGGGAGTAACACACATCCCCTCTCGGGAGGGGTGGCCGCAGGCCGGGGTGGGTCCCTTTTCGTACCACACGTCCGAGGAGAGATTTTCACTCCTTCGGCGTCTTCTCCCCTTCATACCACCACGGCCGGACTTTGAACTTCTCTCCACCCCAGCCCTCATGCAGCGGGACCATGAAGTCCGTACCAATGACTTTCTCCGTAAATTTCCACTCCCCTTCAACACGGAGCAGCCGGTCTTCGTAAAATCCGGCAACCACAACAGATTCGCCCTTCAGATCGCCGACCGCATCAAAATAGCTTTTTGAAAACGCCCGGTCACCGTCAAGGGTGATGACCTGGTTATGAATGAGATGCCGTAAGACCCCGAGACGATGGCGCATATAGCGTCCGTACCAGCGCTCGACGGCGGCGCGTCCCTCTCGGCGTCGGCCCGGAGGGCTGACGATCAGGTCACACGAATCGTGAAACAGCGCCATCACGTCTTGAAATTCCCCCCGGTCCACGGCCCAACAATAGCGATGGACCAACTCGCGTATGGCTTCTTTTTCAACAAGCTCCCGCAGCAGACGGTCTGACTCTTGCCCCATGCGTGCCTCCTTATTGACCCGTCCGTTTACCTATCACGAGAGAAAAGGCCCAAATCCCTCCCGTTGAGCCCGGCGGAATGAGAGAAGAAGCCGGGGGATGTGCTACACCGCCTTCACCGTCAGCTGGAGCGGATACTGGTGGAGCGAGCTCGCGCCTTGCGGTGTCACCCGATTCATATCCCCAATGAAGAACCCACACTGCATATCACGTGTGACGGGATTGGGTTCAATGACAATGAGCTGATTCTCTTGAAAAGGAACGTCAAGATCGACCGCCCAGCACGGGTCACCCGGAACAGAAGCATAGGGTGGGTTGATCACCTGGGTATAGCCATGGATCACCGGACACTGAACCGTATACCCTTCGTCGAGAATACGCCGAGACAGCGTAAACACGTCCCTCGGCGTATTGCCAACCTTCACAACTTTTTGGACCTCCGAGTACAGCGTTATCGCTAATTCCTCTAATTTTTTGAGCTGAGGCGGGGGTTCTCCCAAAGCAACCGGACGGATGAGCTGCCCCGGATAACCATAATACGTCCCCGTGGTCTCGGTCAGAATCAGATCTCCGGGCTGAATCGTTCGGGTAGACCCTCCCGCTACCCACCAGGAGTAGGGAATAGACGGCTGAGCCATTGGGGTGGAAGCAAGAGCCGCCCCATACAGAGAGCCACCCAACTTGAGATATGTTCCATGCAGCGTGGCGATGATCTCAGAATCTTTCATGCCCGGCTCGACCGTATCAACGACAGCACGAAAGGCACGGTCGCACAGTTCCGCGCCCTTTTGATACCATTCGATTTCTTCCGGACTGGCGCACAGCCGGATCTGATACATCAAGTCCTGAGCTTCGACAAAGGTCGCTTCAGGGAGGGCATCGTGCAGGAAGAGCCAGAGGTCGTGGGGCACCCGGTCAGCAATACCCACTGTTCCCGTTTCCAGCCCGCCCTCTTTCAGCCGCTCCACGAGCGCTTGGTGGTTCACTCCGGCTCCCCAGCGAACGTCCCGGATGCCCGACTGCGCAGCCGCCTGCGGCAGGAACGAATAGAGACTCGCAAATAAGGTCGGCTCCTGGTCTAACGGAAAGACAACGGCTCCATAGGCAATATCGATATAATTGCCGACATAGATGAGATTCGCGCTAAAGACATACCCGTTGCTGAACATGAGCAGGCAGTCGATGCCACGGTCAGCCATCGCAGTGCGGATTGCTGCATAGCGACGCTGGTACTCCGCCGCCGAAAACCTGGGCCAGTGACTCTGATTCTCGGCGCGAATCCGAGCGTACAAAGCTTCGGCATTTTCAATACCAGGAGGCTGTAAAGTATGCGCCATCGTCCCGCTTTCGATTTTCGCTCTTTCTCGCTCCTACCTGCTCCCACTTTTAATCAAAATGATAAATCCGGGCGGTATTCCCCCCGACAATTTTCGCCTTTTCCTCTTCGCTACAGTCCGCCAGGATGGTCTCAAGCACCTGGCGTGAGTTGGGGAAGGTACACTCCGGATGGGGGTAGTCCGAGCCCCACAGGATGTTATCCACACCGATGAGATCGCGGTCCCGGATGCCGAGGGCGTCTTCCTGAAAACTGAGGAAGACGTTCCGCCGGAAATAGTCGCTCGGCAGCATATTTTCCTTGAATTTCTGCCGGCCTCCGGTTGCCGGACGTTGAATGAAATTATAGTCCATCCGTTCCAGGAAATGCGGCACCCAGGCCAACTCCTGCTCGACCGACCCGATCTGGAGGTTCGGATAGCGCTCGAACACGCCGCTGAAAATAATATGCGACAGCGACATGCGCACCCAGTAATCGACATTGGTCAGAAAGGCGGTGCTGACCGCTTCCAGATCGACCAGGGGCGAGTTTGGAGCGGGCCGGTTGGTCGCAATATGCAGGCTCAGCGGGAGGCCCAAATCCTGGGCCGCGGCCCACAGCGGTTCGTACTCGGGGGAATCATAGCTATGTCCCTCCAACGGGTAGACTGTGATCATTGCGCCGCACAACCCCAGCTTGGCGCAGCGCTCCAACTCCCTGACACTCTCCGCGACATCGTCAACATTCAGCATGGCGATGCCCTTGATCCGCTGCGGGAAGGGCTGGCAGAACTCGGCCAGCCAGTCGTTATAGGCCCGGCACAAGACGGTCAGGAGCGCGCTATCCGGAATGCTGTACAGCAGCAGTCCCTGCGTCGGGTAGAGCACGTCGGCATCAATGCCGTCCAGGTCCAGGTCTTTGAGATGTTCCTCGGGGAGATAGGCTCCGGGCCGGACGTTTTCCATGACGTCGCCAAACCTCATCGAGTCCCGCTCTTCGGGCACAAACCGCTTGCCGGCCTGTGAGCCGCCGGACCCCCCGCTGACCCCTTTCACCCCGTCGCAGACCCACCAATCGGTATTGTCTTCCTCACGGCGGACGACATGCGGAGCCCGACCTCTGAACCGCGCCTCGACCCGACTGGTCCATAAATCCGACGGCTCGAACACATGACTATCGGATGAAATCACTTTGTACTCAGCCATACTGCACCCTCCTAAAAGTATTTAGATCACATTGAGTTCTTGCAGCGGTCGGCCCGCAATGACGCGTTCAAACCCGAGCGGCGTGATGTCAATCGTCTGGTATGCGCCATGCACGATCAACTCGGCAATACCCCGCCCCACAGCGGGAGCCTGCTGGACCCCGTGGCCGGAGAAGCCGTTGGCAAAAAGAAGATTTTTCAGCACGGGATGCCGACCCACAATGGCGTTCTGGTCGAGGGTGTTATAGGCGTAGTGCCCGCTCCAGGCGTTGACCCGCTTGATCGCTTCAAAAACAGGGACGCGATGCGCCAGGGCCGACCAGACAATCTCATCGAACAGCTGGTACTCAACCCGGAAATCTTCTGTCGGGGGGTCCTGGTCTGCCGGCGGAGACACCCCGCACACGAAGTACTGGCCTTCGGGCCGAAAATAGACGCCGGAGACATCCACGACCAAGGGGCAGGATTGCAGCGCGCCGGCCTGGCGGCAATCGAACACGAACACACACCGTTTCCGACTTTCGACCGGCAGCTCGATATCGGCCATACGAGCGATCTTCCCGGCGGCCGGACCGGCAGCATTCACAAGTTCCCCACACGAAAAGACCCGTCCGTCGGCGAGTTGTACGGACTCCAGACGCTGCCGCGCAACATGCAATCCAACGACCTCGCCGGTGAGAAACTCGGCGCCCCGTGCTACGGCCGTGTTGCGGATCGCGTACAGCAGGCTATGGGCATCAAACCAGCCTTCCCCGGACAGCCCGAGGCAACCGGCAGCCAGGTCCGAGGTTGCGAGCCACGGGAAACGCGCCTGCAATTCGGCAGGACCCAGCAGACAGACATCCGCGCCCTGCCGGGTTTGGACCCGCGCGTTGTGGTCGAGAACGGCTTTCCCTTGCTCGCTCGCCAGCAACAGATAGCCCGCCTCCCGAAAGCTAACCTCGACATCCGCCCCCAGGCGGTCTTTGACGGTCCGCAGGAACTCTACCCCAAACTGAGACAGGTGAATATTCACCGGAGTCGAGAATTGCTGCCGAATCGAGGCTAAAGAGCGCGTCGTTGAACAGTACTGGTAGGAGGGATCTTTTTCGATGACGAGCACGCGGCCCTGAAAGCTCTCGTCCGCTGTGAGAAAATAGGCGACGGCGCTGCCAATAATGGCTCCACCAACAATGACGACATCGTACCCGGCACTCCGCTTCGCCATAGCTCGCCCCAGGTTTATAGGACGTTCGTGCCGCCGTGAGACCGTGTGGGTCAGGACATGGGACAGGATTCGGCTACGTCGCTTCCATCTCGGCCTCGGCGGCAATTTTTTCCAAGATGGCAGCCATCTCGCTAGGCTCGGACACAAACGACGGAAAGTCAAGGATCAGCCGGCTCACGCCCAGGCGTTCCCAGCCCGGCAGGTCTTTGAGGACACCCTCGGCCGTACCGGCGATAATCACCGCGGTAATCTCTATGGTCGAGAAGTCACGACCCGCCTCATCACACATCTGTTTGAGCGTCTGCAAATCCTTGTCCAGGTCGCCTTCGGTGCTATACACGTCGTCGGGATGCTCGGAGACGACCTGCCAGCCGTCAGCCATGCTCACCACACGGCGGAGGCCGGCCCGCCCTCGCCCGCCGATCGTAATCGGTGGGTGCGGCTTTTGTAGCGGCTGAGGCCGACACTGGACATCCGTAAACCGGTGATACTCACCCTCAAAGCGCGGCTCCTCGGCCGTCCAGAGTTCTTTCCAGATGCGAATATGCTCGTCCGTGCGCGTCCAGCGTTTGGCAAACGGGACCTCCAGGGCCTGGAACTCCTCTTCCAACCAGCCGCTGCCCACGCCGACAATCAGGCGGCCATTTGACAGCACATCCAACGAGGCCAGCATCTTGCCCGTCACCACCGGATGCCGGTACGGCGCCACGATTACGGTAAACCCCAGCCGCACCCGACGGGTGCAGGCCGCCACAAACGACAGCACGGTAAACGGCTCCAGATGGGCGCCCTTGGGATCAGCGATGTAACGACCCGACTTGCTATAGGGGTACGGGGTATCGATCTTGGTCGGCATGATAACGTGGTCGGGTGCCCAGATCGACTCGAAGCCACGCTCTTCGGCAAGTTGGGCCATGGCCAGCATGTTCTCATGGGTCGCCATCGCGCCAAATGCGGGCAGCATAAAACCGATTTTCATGAGATTTCCCTTAACGTCGAGTGAAAATCCGCAATCTGTCTGTCATGCGTGCGCTGTAGCTCGGCGCGGCATGAGTACGGCTAGAATCAGCGCCATGATAAACAGGGCCGGTATATCACCAAGCAAATTCGCCCGCTCCATTGGATCGACAAGCGCCTGGACCGCCATAATAACAGCATGGACCACGCTTGACCAAACAGTAAACCAGAGGAGACTGCGATGTTCAGCAGGCTTCCGCGAGGCGAGCAGTAGGAAGACGCCCAAGGTCGCATAGACGCCCATGATCATTTGCTCGTACTCGTGCTGACGCGGCTCCCACGCCCAGCCGGAAGGCCAGAGAATATTCATGAGAGGATAGACACCAAAAATAAACATCAGCCCTATGACAATCAGGGCCACGCGAAGATATTTTTCCCGTACGGTGTCGTCCATACCCTCCCTCTTTTTTATCTGTAGGCAGACGTATTTGCCTCTATACCACTTCTCGCATAGATGAAAACCCTGTTCATGAGGTCGCTTGCCTCAAGGCATGACTCGTGCTTTGGTCGGGAGCACGGATTACTATTCATTCACACAAAGGAGAACGAGCGTATGAGTACAATGGTCTTGATCGAGTTGTCAGTAAAACCGGAGTCGGTTGATGGTATGAAGGCACTGATGAAGGAGTTATTGCCTGATACGCGGGCGTATGATGGCTGCCAGAGTGTTGATTTTTATGACAACACCGAGACCAAAGGCAGCATGGTCTTGTATGAACTATGGGACTCTCGCGGCCATCAGGAGCGCTATTTACAGTGGCGCTCGGAAACCGGCACCCTGGATCGCCTCGGAGCGCTGGTCGCCGCCCCGCCCAAAATTCAGTATTTCGACAAGGTGGACGCGTAGAGCGCTCTTACCTGCGTCTGTTTCGTAGGCAACGCTTCCTTTCAATCCCTGGGGGTGCGGGGAGGAATAGCTATGAGTATGGCAAACCCTGATATTTCGACTGCCATATCGCATTGGCCAGACATGACGGATTGTCTATTTGTTCCGTATACCGAGGCTGAGTACGACCGTCTTGTGGCCTTGCTTAACAGCCTTGTTGACACAGTTGGAGAAGAGGAAACGCATCCTCTTGCCTCACTGATGGAAGTCATGGGCATCTTGATTGAACAGTACGAAACAGAACATGTTCCTGAACTGGCGAGCGAAGATAGACAGCCGCTCTGCAACACGTGGATGAGCCCGGAGATGACCCGCCGGGCGTCCACCCGCGGCCCGTCCCGCACTTTATTCGGCAACCACGGCTGGAGCCGGGCGAATGGCGCTTCGGAAAGCCAGAACTGATTGGCCCTCGCTCTTCCCTCCCTACTGGAGAGAACCCCATCACACTCGGCTGACCATGAATACCCCTTTTATGAGTCCTGAGCCGGCCCGCATTATCCTGTCTTGACCAGCCCCCCTCACCCCAGCCCACTCCCGATGCCCTACCAGTGGCGCGTGGTTAAGCCGCGTTAAACTCTACCTTGTGGACACCTGACAGATCGGTCGTTTTTTTTGTCTGCCACAAATCATAGTTGTGCTGCATCGCCAGCCAACTCTCGGGAGAGCGCCCCACGGCCTTGGATAACCGCAAGGCCATTTCCGGGCTGATGCCGCTCCGTCCACTAATGAGGCGAGCCAGCGTTGAAGGGGTGACCCCTAAACTCCTCGCCAGCGAACGAATACTGATATCGAACGGCTCAATATAGGTAGCCCGGATAAACTCTCCGGGATGCGGGGGATTATGCATAGCCATTAGTGATAGTCCTCATAGTCCAAGACATGGATGTCTCCGTCCTCAAACTCGAACGTCAGGCGCCAGTTACCGCTGACCCCTATTGACCAGCGTCTCTTGAGCTTGCCCTTCAGGCGGTGCAATCGATAGCCGGGGATGTCCATATCGTCTATGGTCTGTGCGGTATCTAAAGCCGCGAGTTGCAAGCGCAGTCGAGAAGCATGGCGAGCCTGAATTCCAGACTTGACCCCAGTCTCGTAGAAACGCTTCAGTCCCCTGTGCCAGAAAGATTTGATCACTGGAAAATCATAGCGCGTTGCGCATCACGCATCAATCTGGCAGGGCCCGCTCCCGGCATCTATTCCCCTACTCGGGAGGGGAAGCAGGGGCCGTAGTGTCCTATTTCGCCACGACAACTCTTCACTAACCACTAACCACTAACTCCCCTTGCTGCTGGGATGAGACACCAGCCTGTCCGCTCTCCGATTCGGAGCGCCGGTATTGCACCGCCGGATGCGGGGGGCGCAGCCGCGCCTGTCCGGCCCCGTAGAGTTTTTCGCGCAGGGTGCCGCCCTGATACTCCGTTTGCATCATTCCCCGTTTCTGGAGAACCGGCACGACGCCGTCAACAAACTCTTCAAACGTTCCCGGCGTCACGGCGTAGGCGATGTTGAACCCATCGACTCCGGCCTCGATCCATTCCTGAAATTCGTCGACGATCTGTTCCGGTGTCCCCGCCACCACTGGGCCACCGCCACCAAGGCCGACATATTTGGCCAGGTCGCGCACCCGCCACTTGCGCTCCGGGTCGGCTCGGGAGAAATTATTCCAGAGCGTGCGAATGGCGTTTGTTTCAACATATTCGAGCGGTTCGTCCGGGTCGAGCTCACCGAAATCGTAGCCGGCCCAGCCACACCACAAGGCCATCGATCCGTCATAGCTCGTATGTTCCAGGTAATCGTCATACTTCTGCTTGACTTCCGCCTCCGTGCTGCCGGTGACCGTTTTGAGATAGGCAAAGAAGAGAATATCCTCCGGGTTGCGTCCGTTCTGCTCTGCCTGTTTGCGGGTCGCCTGGATGGTCTGCCGCGCAATCTCAGGTGTCGGGGAAGCGATAAATACGCACTCGGCGTGGCGGGCGGCAAAGGCCTGTCCACGGGATGAGGAGCCGGCCTGGTATAACACCGGAGTCCGTTGCGGGGACGGTTCGGACAGATGGCAGCCGTCCATCTTGTAATACTTGCCCTCGTGGACAACATTCCACACCTTGCTCGGGTCGGCGTAGATACCGCGCTGCTTGTCTTTGACCACCGCGCCGTCCTCCCAGCTCGATTCCCACAGCTTGTAGCACACCTCGCAATACTCATCCGCCATGTCGTAGCGTTCGTCGTGCTCGGGCAAACCGGACCGGCCATAGCTGCGCCCGGTGCTTTCCAGATACGAAGTCACGATATTCCAGGCCACCCGGCCCTGGGTAAGATGGTCGAGCGTCGAGATGAGTCGGGCAAAAGTGAAGGGATGGTACTGGAGGATCGAACTGGTAAAGGCGAAGCCTAGGTGTTCGGTTGCTGCGGCCATAGCCGGGACCAGCAGCATGGGGTCGTTCACCGGTGTTTGCGCGGCCTGGGTCAGGGCGGCCTCCCGGTTGCCCCGGAACACATCGTACACACCAACGACATCGGCCAGAAACAGGGCATCGAACTTGCCCCGTTCCAACAGCCGAGCAAGCTCAATCCAGGTATTGAGGTCGGTATAGTTCTCCATGTGGTCTTCCGGCAGGACCCACAGGCCGGGGGATTGGTGCACCACACAGTTCATATGAAAGGCGTTGAAATAGATGCGTTTTTTCACTGTCTTCTCCTTGGTTAGTCCATTCCTATAGAAAAGGGAATGGTCCCTCAACCGCTGCTGCACCGGGCGGGGTCGACGCGGTTGTCAGGGGACGCGCCGCTCAGCCGCCCTACTCCCATACCTGAGTGAGGGGCGGTTGAATCTGCTGAGGGTCAAGCTGGAGTTCATGGACACTCAAGGACGACAGACAAAAATCGCTGGGGGGGTGCTGCATGGTCGCGGTCGCGCCATCGCGAAACAGACGCTCCAGCGCCGAGGGCTTAAAGATGGCGTGACCGCCCCCCATTTCGAGCGCCGAGCGGGTCGCGGCCGTGACGGCCTCACCCACAATGTATTTGGCTTTGAAGTAGGTGGCCAGAACCTCGGCCGCTTGTCCCTCGACGGTCGTGCCGTACTGCTTGGGCCGGTCGGTATAGCGCTGGCGTTCATAGGTTTCGTCGGCCAGCCAGGCCACGTAGCGCAGCAGCCAGCGGGCGGCTTCCAGTTGGGCGCTCATCATGGCAACCCGGCGCCGAATATCCGGGTGATAGGCCAAGGGCTGCCCGTAGCCTTTGGGCTGGCGCTGCGTCACATTGTCTTTGATCGCCTGGAGAGCCGCAAAGCCAACACCGAGATACACGGCGGTATACGGAATATTGAAACTCGGCTCATTGGTGGCCAGCCATTCACCAATCTTGGGAATGGGTTCGCCCAGGATGGCCTCGTCCGGCACAAAGCAGTCTTCGAGAATCAGATTGTCGCTGCGAGTCGCCCGCATGCCGAGCGTGTCCCACACATGCTCGAAGCGCACGCCGGGCGAGTCGGTCGGCAGTACCGCAACGAGGGCCGTTTGTGGATTGGCAATCTCCTCGGGATGGGCAAACAGACACAGATAGTCGGACGATTCGCCCATGGAGCAGAACGATTTCTTGCCCGAAAGCCGATAGCCCCCGGACACCCGGCGAGCCCGCGTTGAACAGGCAAACGTCATGGGTACAATGCTGGTGGTACTCGGTTCGGAGAGAATAGCGGCAATCAGCTTGCCCTGTTTGGTCGCCAGTTCAGCCACCCATTTTTTTATGTCATCCGGCAGGGCGGAATGCATCAGAGAGGCCAGCGTTGCAGCGTGCATATTGAACGAGAGCGCGGTCGACGCACAGCCTTGGGCGATTTCCTCGGCGGCAATGGTATAGCCAAGGAGCCCGGCCTCTTGGCCGCCGTACTCCTTGGGCACGACCAGACCGTAGAAGCCGGCGTCCCGGAGGGCCGCATAATTCTCCTGGGGGGGCGAGCCGTCCCGGTCGTGCTCGGCCGCCCGGGTCGCAAAGTCGGCGGCGAGCTGACGGGCAACTGTCTGGATGCGAATATGGTCCGCAGTCAGTCCGAATTCCATGCGACCCTCCTTTGTGTTGCGGCGCGCGTGGCGGAAAAGGGCAACCACAGGGGGTTGCCCCTACATCTATGCCGCCTCCAGCCAGCGTTGCGACATCGGGCTGAATTCTTCGCGCAGGGCGGGCATCACGTCGGCGGCAAACAGGTCCATGTTTTTAATGACCCGATGGTGTGGCATATCGCCCGCGTGCAGGAGGGGCAGCAGCAGGCCAAAACCAAGCTCCTTAACCAGATGGGAAAGGCGCTCGCGCACGGTCTTGGCGCTCCCTACGACGCAGTAGCCGCGCTCGTTGAGTTCCTTGAAATCCATGCTTTCCCAATCAAAGTCGGCCGCGCGGGCCAGGATGCGTTTCATGGACGCCGCGGACGTATAGCCCGGCGGGAAGAACATTTGCCATTTATGGCGCAGGCCGTAGTGGTAGAGCCACAGGATATGGGCCGCGGCTTCTTCTTCCGCGCGACTGTCGGTCTCGGCCACGTAGACCGGCAGGAGGTGGCCCATTTGGTAGGGCGAGGCTTCGTAGCCGTACCCGTCCGCAGCTTCGCGGTAGGCGTCGAAGAACCACTTCACCAGGTCATCCGGCATGAACACCGCCAGATAGGGATATTTGCGGTCGGGATGGGCGCACCATTCAACGGTTTCCTTACTGCCGAAGCCGGGGATCCAAATCGGCGGGTGTGGTTTCTGGAGAGGACGCGGCCAGACATTAACGTAGCGGACTTGATAATGCTCGCCGTCAAAGTAAAACGGGCCGGTCTCGGTCCAGGAGCGGATGATCAGATCGTGCGCTTCGCGAAAACGCGCCAGCGAGTAGGTGGGATTGATACCCATAGAAAAGTATTCATCTCCGATGCCGCGCACAAAACCGGAAATAATACGCCCGCCGGTCACAACATCGAGCATGGCGACTTCTTCGGCGACCCGGAGGGGATGATCGCGGAGCGGCAGGCCGTTGCCGACCATCGCAATCTTCATCCGCGAGGTTCGACGTGCCAGCATAGCAGCCATAATGTTCGGTGACGGCATGGTGCCATAGGTGTTCTGATGGTGCTCGTTGACACACACGCCCTCGAACCCCAGCTTTTCGGCATACTCAAGCTGGTCCAGATATTGATTGTAGACGGTATGCCCCTTTTCGGGATCGTAGTATTTATTCGAGAGCGTCACCCAGGCCGATTCATGTTTGGTCTTGTCGGCAAAGTCCTCGGGCAGGTCGGGCCACGGCATGAGATGGAAATTGTAAAACTGCATAGGCCGCTCCTATAAGGGACGAGACCGCTAGTCCTGGATCATTCTTTTTTCCGCCCAGCCCTTTTCAAACGGCGTCCAGAACTCGAACTTGACGCGCAGGGTCTGGATTTTCCACTCGCCATCGATCCGTGCATAGTCGTCGCTGTATTTGGCCGCACCCCACACGGCTTTATCCCCGTCTTTCTCGGTCATCGTGCAGGGCTGGAACAGATACCACTGCCCTGTGGCCGAGTCGCCATCGACCTCAATGATGGGGTTCATGACGTTGTGCACGGCAAACGGAATGACTTTGGTCGCCCCGGTGAAGAACTTCCGAATGGCTTCCCGACCGTCGTATTTGCCAAACACGTCAACCCCGCCGTCCCAGACGCCGTCTTCGGCGAACAGTTCGGCAATCCCGTCCGGGTTATAGCCGTTGTCACAATGGGCGCAGTATTCGGCCTTGACTTTTTTAATGGCCTCAATGTCTTCCAAAACCTGGAGCCGTTGGACTAACTCGTCAACACTCATGCTGTCCTCCTTATGAAACTCGTCGGTTACCGCGCTACCCTTGAATCTCTATTCTTGGCCCGCGTCAAACGCGAGGCCGGTCTTCTTGATCTCCGCTAACACTCCTGGGCCGGTTTGGTCTATCTGCTCGGCCACGCTGGGTGGAAAAGCGATGTCCTGCATATCGTGCACACCGCCGGTAATGAGCACTTGGAGGCAGCCTTCGTCATCGCCTATATTCGTGAAGCCGCGACACACGCCTGGCGGTACTGAGATCGTGTCAAATTGATGCAGTACAATTTCGTGTTCTCCCTCATCGCCCCACTGGATTTTGAACGTCCCTTTGAGGCAGGTAAAAATCTCGTGCGTCTTGTGATGGGCGTGCAGTCCCGGTCCTTGGTTGGGTGGACACACGGCCAGCGTCATGGAGTAGCCATCGGCTTCAGCAATTGGGGCCGGCCCAAACGGTCCTTCTCCGCCCTTAGAGGAGATCACGGGCAAGAGCTTACGAGCGTAGATGTGATCCCGGGCTTCCAACGGAATTTTGTCGTTTTGCATGGCGGGAATGGGCTTCAAATCATGGAAGCGGGCAATGCGGGCTTCCATGTCTTCAGGGCTCACCGAGATCGTTTTCATGCTGGCCTCCTGCGTCTCTCCGCTTCAAATTGAGGAACCGTATGGACAAATACCCGCCGTCACCATAGCCAAGCTTGTCTCTTTTGCAAAGACATTTTTTGTCCGAGCGGCAATCGGGAGGGATAGCCTGCCTTGCAGAGAACCGTTAGGCTGGCCTGTAAGCCAGAGAGGACGTGAGGGAGGACGAATGCCGTTTCTTGTTCTATTCGTAGGATTACTGGTCTGGGCCGGGCCGAGTTGGGCACAGGATGAGCGAAGCGCCATGACCCGAGAAACCGTCCTGCAATGGACGCAGCAGTATACAGACGCTCGACCGGACTTTCAGCACGGCGAGACGCTGGGGCTGAGCGATATGGAAAAGCTCCGGCCCTTTCTGCCACCCGGTTATTTTGAAGAGTTCCAGTTTCCGGAGGTGACCTTCGACATCAGCCCTCCAGGCGATTACCCTCCGCGTACGGACTATCTCGAAGCGACAGAAAAATTTGCCGGCCAAACCCAGCTCGCCGAGGACGGCAGTCTGAGAAACTATACTGCTGGCCAGCCCTTTCCCGCGGGCCAACTGGACCCGGCAGACCCAACCGCAGGTCTCAAGATCGGCTGGAATTTTAATTTCCGCTGGCAGCACTATGGTATCAAGGTCGGCAATTTCGCCACGGTCATGATCAGACCGGGGGGGACACACGGTGTGTTGCCGGGCTTACCCGAGGATATGATTCAACCGGGAGGCACGGTTGAGCGGGTGCTCCAGCAACGCTATCAGCGCGTCTATCACAGTCATTTATCCATGCTGCCCGAGCAGAATTACACCCTGCCGGTTGACGGTGCGGCGGAATTTGAGTGGAAAGATATCAACGACTTCACCGATCCGTATGAAATGCGCGGCCTGCGCGTGCTCATCCAGCGTTCCAGCGATCCGCACCGGGCCGATCAGGCGTGGACCTATGTCCCGTCCCTACGCAAAGTCCGGCGTGTTTCTGCGGAAGAGAAAGCAGATTCTTTCCAGGGGTCAGATACGACCCTGGATGACTTCTTCGGCTTCTCCGGGCGGGTGCTGGACTATGACTGGACCTTTCACGGCTGGAAAGACGTGCTGCACATCATGAATTCGCCCCACGCCTATGCGCGCTATTATGGTCCCGCGGGCCGGGCGCCACTCGGGCCGTGGGAACTGCGTAAGGCCATAATCGTTGAGCTCAAGCCCAAGCGGGAGAATCATCCGTACAGCAGCAAGATTCTGTTTATTGACGCCCAGACCTATCGCGTGGTTTCCGGCATGGCGTTCAACCAGGAAGGCACCCTGTGGAAGGTGTGGGGCATGCAGAATTCCTGGTCTGAAGACGCGCAGCATCTGCCGGAGATGAATACCGGCGCGCATATCGTCCGTTACCTTGGCGTCACGGTCGTTGACGTTAAGACCGGCCAGGCGTCGTTATTTCCGGCGCTGGATATGGGCTACCCGGAGGTGGATGTGGAGGAGGTGCTGAGCCTGTACGATGTGAATAAGTTGACTGAGGGACGACGTTAGGAGAAACACCAGGACGGAGCCATGCAGTTGGGCCTGACACTCTCACTCTTTGTTTTTAGCGTCTGCTTTGCGCCCGCGGTATGGGCCGACTCGCCCGCGGCCGCGAAAACCTGGCGGGTGGTCGGGGAACTGACCGAAGCGGAGCGCCAACTGTTCGACCCCCGGACCGACACGCCCCGCGACCCGGAGCAGCCGTATATGCCCGCCGAGCGCTATCCGTTTCAGCCGCCCTATACCGCAGAGGAGATGGGCTATCGGGCCATGGAGTTCAGCCACTCGCCACGCTGGTCGTGCAATTTTGTCGATGTTAGTGGGGCGCTGACCGCACACGGGTATCTCATTACGGATAAAATGCACAGCCCAATATTCTATGTTCCAAATGCAAAGGGCATGCAGGGCTTAGAAGGTGAGCTGTACGGAACGAAACCAGGTGAGCCGACACGAAAAATAACCGGACAAACCTTTTTCCCACCAGAAAACCTCGGCAACCAGATGTTTATGACCCAGTACCGGGCTGGACAAGAGGCGCTCACCCGATGGGACCTCTTTGTGTATTCACCTGCCCTACGCCGGGTCCGTCGTCAGCCTCAGCCACGCAGGGGGGATAAATTGGCGCAGGGAGCTGAGAGTTTTGACGATATCTTTGGCCGTGATCCCTGGGAATTTTCCTGGAAGCTGATTGGCGTAGACACGCTGTCACAAACCGTTCGCTTCCCTAATACCCGGCCAACCGTGACCCTCGGCAAGTCCGATGGTACGCTCTACGATGTCCCAACGGATCAGATTAAGATGATGGGGGATGACTACCCTTTTTATACCAGAGAGGGCGGCATTGATTGTTGGGTACTTGAAACCACAGTCAAAGAAGAGTGGCTCCCTGACTATTATGCCCCGAAGATTATTTATTGGTTAGATAAACACTACTTTTATCCCTTGCGGATCGAGCAGTACGGACGAGACGGGAATCTTATTTTTGTGGAAACCCGTATTGCCACATACCGCAATCCAAATATGGGGGATCAAGGGTACGGGCTGCTATTCAATCATTACTGGGATGTGACACTGGATTATATGCGCTATAGCGTCCACGACACACACCATCTCAAAGAATGGTCAACCGGGGATCAGGAGGTCTTTTTCAGTCCTGGCGTGCTCCCGCGGGTCTGGTATTTTGCACAACTGAAGAGTCAGTCAGAAGTGCCCGTCCCGGAGCAGTATTTTCTACGTCCGACCTTAGATCGGGAAAAGTTTCCTGGGCATCGAAAGATAGAACTCTCGGCCGACATTGAAGAGAAAATCCGCGCCCAAGAGGAAGCCGGACATCTGGTGTTCATAGAGGAAGAGGATTAAGGCAAACGGCTCCCCCCTGGATACCGGTGACTCAACAGACCCAACAGACTCAACAGACCCAACAGACCCAACAGACCCTTCCCACCCCCCGGCCTCTGGATGCCGGATCAAGTCCGGCATGACGAAAGCACAACAGCATACCGCCTCGCAGCCCCCTCGCGTCTACCGCAACGCCACCGACTTGTCCCGCAGGCGCGGCAGCGAAAACCACAGGTCGTTACACAACTCCATCTCCTCTTCGTCGAGGCTCATCTCGACAGCCGGCAGGGATTGTTTGAGCTGTTCGGCTGAGGTTGCGCCGACAATCGGCGAAGTGACTTCGGGCTGGGCGAGCACCCAGGCGATCGCTACTTGAGCCAGGGGTTTATTGCGCGTGGCAAAGAATGCTTTGAGATGCTCGACCGCGGCAAACTGGGCTTCCTGCCAGTAGCGCCGGCGGTACGTTTCCCCGGCCCGACCACCGAGGGCGAAACGCGTTTCCGCGGCCGGTTCTGCGCCGGCTTGGTGTTTGCCGGTCAGAAACCCGCCGGCGAGCGGATTATACGGAATCATGCCGATGTCCTGCTCACGACACAGGGGAAAGAGTTCGTGCTCGATTTCACGGAACAGCATATTGTAGCGCGGCTGAACACACTCGAAGCGCGCCAGGCCGAGCTTGTCACTCTGCCACAGGGCCAAGGCCAGCCGCCAGGCCTGGAAATTTGAGCAGCCGAGGTAACGCACCTTACCCTGATGGACCAAGTCGTCCAGGGCTTGTAGGGTCTCCTCAATCGGCGTTTTCGGGTCGGGCGCATGGACCTGGTAGAGGTCGATATAATCCGTCTGCAAGCGTTTGAGACTCGCCTCAACCGCGGCGCAGATATGCTTGCGCGACAGGCCCCGATCATTCGGTCGGTCACCCATTGCGCCCCAACATTTGGTGGCCAGGACGATGTCCTCGCGCCGGCCTTTTAACCATTTACCGACAATCTCCTCGGTGCGTCCCGCGGTTTCGACGCCCCCGCCGGCCGGATACACGTCCGCGCTATCAAAGAAATCCACGCCGTTCTCGAAGGCGGTATCCATAATGGCGAAGCTCTGCGCTTCTTCGCACTGACGTCCAAAGGTCATTGTGCCCAGGCAGATTTCAGAAACCTTCAGGCCCGTTCGCCCCATACGCTTTGTTTGCATCCTTCCTCCTCTTTTTTCTGTCTTACAGTCCGGTATCAGTCTGGGATTTTTGGCGTGACTCGTATATGATCGCATTCGTCCCGTCGCGCAAGAGCTCACAGCGAAAGGAGATCGATATGGCACGCCAGACAAAAACGCAGGCAAAGGTCGTCCCGTTACGGCCCCGCAAGCAGCCGTCTTCGGTTGCCCTGCCCCCACGGCAGGCAAAAGCCTTACGCAAGCAGGACGCGGCCCACTTGGTCCACGGCTTTGTTCCGCTCGGCTTGCAGCAAAACAAAGGGGTGCCCGTTTTTGTTAAGGGCCAGGGTGTCTATCTATGGGATACGGAAGGCAAGAAATATATCGATGGCCTCGCCTCCCTGTGGAACGTCCATATCGGCCACGGGCGCAAGGAAATCAATCGGGCCGTGGCCGCGCAGATGAAGCAACTGGCCTTTGCCCCCACGCTGATCGGCCCGACCTCGGTCCCGACCGTCCAACTGGCGGCCAAGCTGGCCAAGATCGCGCCAAAAGGTCTGAGTCGGGTGATCCTGACCTCGGGTGGCTCGGAGTCGAACGAATCGATGATCCGTCTGGTCCGCGCCTACTGGAAAGCCAAAGGGCAGCCCAAAAAGACGAAGTTCATTACCCTGGAACAGGGCTATCACGGCACCTCGAGCGGTGCCGCCTCGCTGACCGGTATCCCGCTTTTTAACGATCAAGTCGCCCCCGGCCTGCCGGGCGTCATCCATATGCCTCGGCCATATACCTATCGCGAGAACAACGGCGCGGAGGAGCTCGAAAAAATCATTAAGCGCGAAGGGGCGAATACCATTGGGGCTTTTGTGGCCGAGCCGATTCAGGGCGTCGGCGGCGTGATTGTGCCGCCCGACGACTGGTGGCCCAAGATTCGGGAGATTTGCTCGCGCCATAATATCCTCATGGTGTGTGACGAAGTCATTACCGGCTTTGGCCGCACCGGGACGATGTTTGCCTCGACCGGCTTTGGTGTTGTACCGGATATTCTGGTTTCGGCAAAAGGCGTCACGAGTGGCTATCTACCGCTGGGCCTGGTCCTGTTCAAAGAGGACATCTTCCAGACCTTCCTGGAGACGGGCGATGATTACGCCTTCTGGCACGGCTACACCTATACCGGCCATCCGACCGTCTGCGCCGCGGCCCTGGCCAATCTCGAAATCATCGAAAAGGAAAAACTCGTCCAGAACGCCCGTACCCAGGGACGCTATTTGCAGAAACAGTTAGCCGCTCTGCACGAGCTGCCCATCGTGGGCGATACGCGCGGCAAGGGCCTGATCGCCGCGGTTGAGCTGGTCAGAGATAAAGCCACCAAGGAAATGTTCCCGGCCGAGTTGCGCATTGCGCAACAGGTCTGGGAAAAAGCCCTGGATAACGGCTTGATTACGCGCGTGGCGGGCGCGAACAGTATTGCACTGTGCCCGCCCTTAATCATCACCAAAAAGCAGATTGACGAAATGGTAAGTACGCTGGGCAGGGCGATTCAAGAGGTGGCGGAGGGGCTTGACGGCGAGTGGCGGCAAGCCAGCGGTAAATAACAGACAAGCCACGTCAAAAAGATGGGCAGGGGCAGCCCTCAGTGCTGCCCCTGCCTCCTCTCCTTGTCCTCCGTAGCCCGGAGACCGTTCGTGCAGCGTATCCGTCTTGTGTTTCTCATCGCATGCCTGCTCACGAGCCTGCCAGCCCAACCCTGGGCGGAAACCACACCCGCCCGGCCCGGCGCGATTGTCCTTGAGGGACACAGCCTGCCCTTCCTCCATCGACAATCTCTCTCGCACATTCAGGTGTTCGCCTTCCACTCCGCAGCACTGACGCCCATCCCCTTCCAGATTGACGAACGCGACCGACGTGGCCGGTGGGTCATCAAAGCCGGCCCACGTCCCAGTCGAGACGACCAACCCGGACGATTTGACCCCAACGATGCGATTGTTTTTCTGAGACGGGATATGGGCAAGCGCGCCACCGCGGCAGCGTTTCCGGCAGGCGGGTGGCACGAGGTTCGCCTCGGCTCCCACGAGCCCCCTCTCGGCTTTGTCTATATTCGGGTGGGGGTGAAGTCGGCTCAGCCCACCCGGCCCGGCCTGGTTCGCTACGACCCTCAACAGGATCATGTCTATGCCGAAGGCTATAGCGTGGCTTTTGATACGCCGCTGCCCAGCCACCTCGCTTTTGTAGACTCACCGGGCGATCTGGGCCAGAACCTCATCTCGCATATTGGCGTTGATGCCGAGGTCGATTTTCTGGGCGGACTGCTGGATATCCGGCGGACCGACAAAGACCTGCACGCCCGGCTGTACGGCCATACCCAGGGCCCGGTTCGGGTGATTCGTCGCGCGCGTTATTGGTTTCTCCTGCCCTTTGGCCTCCGCGCCAGGGGACGGGTTGACCTCATCTTTTATCCGGACTTTGTCGAAGGCACGGCCCTGGTCAAGCTCAAGATTCCGCCGCGTTTTATTTTGGCCGATGGCGAGGTCAGCACCTATTTCAATTTCCTCAATTTCGGTCAGGCTCGGTTATTACAGGCAGACAGGCCGCCCGTGGGAGAAGAACAGTCTCCGCGCTGGGCGGCCTTACAGCTCCCCACGGGCCAGACGCTCTTGCTGGTCATGCGGCTCGAAGGCGGACTCCAACAGCTTGAACAACGGACGTATTTTTCCAACACAGGACCACCGCACAGCGGGCAGCCGTCTTTTGGGTTTCATTTTTCCAATATCGCGCGGCTGGCCGCGGGCAGCTATAGACTCTCAGCCTTTGGCATACTGCTGGAGACGACCGACCCGGAGGTTATCCGGTCCACCGCCGCCTTTTTCCTGTCGCCTCCGTCCGCAAGCGTGACACCCATAGGCGGAGCCGGGCAAGAGTAGGCCTCGTCTGGCGAGAAGCACACCGAAGGGGGCTTAGACCCCCTGCTCAACCAGGCTCCAGCCGGCCGCACAGAGCTGCTTGCACTTTTCCCCGCGGGTGATGGCTTCGGGCGAACTGGCGTTGCCTTCGAGGCCGCGCTTATAGACACCCTGCACGATGGCGGCCAGCCGGAAGAGCGAGAACACCAGATAGAATTTCCACTCCGGGATGTCTTGCTGACCCGTCTTCTGACAGTACCAGGCGACATATTCCTCCTCGGACGGGATGCCGTAGCTCGTGTAGTCGATGCTGGTCAGGTCGCCGCGCATATCGTCCGGGACGTAGTACGGCAGGCAGTTATAGGCCAAGTCGGATAAGGGCGCGCCCAGCGTACTCAGCTCCCAGTCCACCACGGCCAGCACGCGAGGCTCGGTATGATGAAAGATCATGTTTTCCAGACGGAAATCTCCGTGGGCGATAGTTGTTTCGTGGTGCGCGGGCAGATGTTCGGGCAGCCATTGCATGAGGTTTTCCATGGCCGGCAGGTCGTCGGTTTTGCTGGCCTCATACTGTTTGGACCAGCGCCGCACCTGGCGTTCCATATACCCGCCGACCTTGCCGTAGCCCTCCAGCCCGACGACCCGAAAATCGACCTGATGGAGTTTGGCCATGACATCGACCATGGCCTGATAAATCTCGCGGCGTTCCGCCGGTGCCAGCTCGGGCAACTCGTAGCCACGAAAAACCCGCCCATCCACAAAATCCATGATATAGAAGTCCACCCCGATGACGCTGGGGTCCTGGCACAGGACATAGGGTTTCGCGACCGGCACATCGGTTTCCCACAGGGCGGAAATAACCCGGAACTCACGGTCAACCGCGTGGGCGGAGGGCAGGAGTTTGCCCGGTGGTTTTTTGCGCAGCACATAGCGCCGGCCCGCGCCGTCGGTCAACACAAAGGTCGGGTTGGACATACCGCCCCGAACCTGACCGACGTGTAACGGCGGGGTAAAGCCGTCAACGTGTTGCTGCATATAGCCTGCAAGGGCGGCCTCATCAAAACGATGCTGGTCCAGCACCGGCGCGGTTTCGGTGGTGAGCGACGTGCGCGGCGTCAGCATCATTTCAGCTTCGGATGTTGTCATGGCTTCCCTCCCCGGAAACTTCGAGCGTGCGTTTTCGCCCTGTTTCAAACACTCCCGCAGGCAGAACGCAAGGCCGGAGCGGACCGAGCTTAGAGAATCCGGGTCTCTCGCTGGCGGCCCAGTTCGACTAAATGGAGTTGGCTATCACGTACTTCCAGACGGGTACACGAGCAGTTATCCGGCTCAAAGCAGATCATCCGGTCATCTTGCGTGGCCGCACCGACCGCCGCGTTAATGGCAATAAAATGGGAGGTGACGACGGTTGTGGCCTTGAGAGCGACCAGGGCGGCCACGACCTGATGCCGCCATTCCTGATACTGGGGCGCAAGCGCACTCCAACGGCCCCGCATGGCCTGTCTGAGCCAGTCGGCGCGGGCTTGCAGGTCCTTCGTCGGAGAAGGGATCTCGGCCACCGCCGGTTCGATTCGGGCCTGGATTTTCCAGCGTTTCTCAAACGCCGCGGCGGTCTGGCGTGTGCGCTGGAGCGGGCTGGTGACCACGGGTAGCGGTCCCAGCGATGCCAGTTCGTCTGCTATGGCTTCCGCTTGGGCCAGACCCGTGGCATCGAGCCCCGGATCATAGGCTTGATCAAAGCCGGCGCTGGCCTGCCCGTGGCGGATGAGATACAGCGTCGCAGGGTTCGTAGGCATGCTTATCCTTGGTAGTAGGCGCTTGCGTATCCGTCAGCTGACATCCGGAGGCATCTCCGGCGGGAGGCTGCGAATAGCGTTTGCGGTCAGAGAATTCAGAAGTTCTTGTAAGAAATCGTCCTGTTCAAATCGTGTGACGAGAGCCTGCCAAAAAGAAGAGTCGGTGTAGCCCCGAATGCACGGGACAACAAACTGTTCGCGGTAGGCATTCAAGGCGTCTGCGTACAGGCTGAGTCCGGTTCGATACTGTTCCAGCCCGCCCCGATAGCGGGACAGCGCCGCGGCATAGACCTCACGGGCCTGACAGTATGCCCCCTCCGTGAGCAGTCTTTTCCGGCGCGCTTCTTCGGCTTCAAGAAACTGCCCATGGGCCAATCGTATATCCCGCTCCCACTGCCGGCGCGTCGCTGCGTGTTGTTCTTTCAGTTGTACAAGCAGGGTCCGCTTGGGCCGCACAATGGTTCGACGGATTTTTCCAATCTGTCGCGCTAATGCCTGGTCGTAGTCCTCGGGAGGATGGAGGCGTAAGTTCTGGTAGATGGCCTCCTGTCCCTGGGTTTTCGATTCGGCCTCACGGACCGTTCCTTGATCAGTCCGCAGCTCAAGCACGAGAAGACCGACGCTCCGCTCGACCGCTGCAAGGCGCTCGCTACAGGCCGCGAAAGTGACGCCAGCACTCGATAAGCAGACAAGCAACGCACAGCAGACCGCGCCCCAGTTGCCAAGAACTGGAGCACAGGAGAAACGAACACTGCGCATACTAGGCGGGCAGGACGGTAACATGGAGGGAATAGGCAATACTGTCTTTCAGAAGTCCGCGCACATAGCAGCCCTTTTCTGCTCGTGCGACCACAGTCCGCACCATCTCTTCAGACGCAGCACTATGCACGGTCAGGTCAACGTCTATGGTTTTCACAAAGCCTTTTGTGTTCGACCTAGCGGAAACCGACGCCCCGGCAAGTGGAATTTTTCGCGCCCGCGCCGTGATTTCCAGGGACATCAGCAGACAGCCACACAAGCTGCCCAAGAAGGCCGTGATCGGGTCGGGGGCCGCTCCACTGCCACCTAATGCTGTGGGCTCATCAAGCGTCCAGGCGTGCTGACCGGCCCGGAGTTCAACCCGACCCGAATCGCCCGCCAGAGAGCCAACAGCATGACGAAACCCACCCTGAGCCGGTGCTGTGCTGCGGTCCATCGCGCTTTTGATTCCGTGCAGCCGTTCCGATTAAAACTCGATCAGTTCCAACACGGTTCCGTCAGGATCGTGGAAGCACACAAAACGGGTCATCCCGCCACCAAGGATGGTCTCCTGCGGGGGTGAGAGGAATGTGACTCCCTTGGCTTTGAGGTCTTCGTACTCCTGCATCAGGTTTTTCGTTTTCAGGGCAATACGAGCAATGCCGGCGTGGGCGAGATGCGGATAGGGCGTTCCGTCCGTCTTGGGCTGCTTCCATTCGATCAGGTCGATGCGCGTCGCATGGGGGTTGTCGCCCAGCATCAAGAGCGCGGCCCGGGCCTGGCCGTTTGGAATCTGTAGGCCGGCGTCCAGTTGCGGGCTGCTGCCGGTACCGAGATCGTTGACGACCCGAAAGCCCAGCATTTGATAGAACGCGAGCGAGCGTTCAAAGTCGGAGACATTGATGTTGACATGGAAAATACTTTGAATCATGGCTTCCTCTCCTCCATACCCGGGGCGTCGAGCGGATAGTCAATCGCTTCAACCTGGGGCGCCTGCTGTCGCGCCGGCTTGGTCTGGAAGGTTTTTTCGAGTTCGCGGTCCAGAACGTCTTCGGCAACATAGCCGGTAAACGCGCGCTGCACCGTGCCGTCAGGAGCAAAGAGAAAACTGCTGGGCAGGGCAAACACCTGATAGCGCAGACCGATCTCGTCCGATAGATCGCGGCCAATGGCGTACGGGATATTGTATTTCCGGACAAAGTCCCGCACCCCGTCTTCTTCACTCTGCAGGGCCACCCCAATCACGGCAAATCCCTGGCGTTTATACTTGTGGTACATGCGGACCAAGGCCGGCGTTTCGATGACGCACGGGCCGCACCAGGTCGCCCAGAAATTGACCAGGACCACTTTCCCCTCATAGTCGGACAAACTCACCCGGTCGCCATCAATGGTCGTCAGGGTAAAATTATAGTCGCCGTATTTGCTCGGCACCGGCGTGGAAGCACCCGCTTCTTGGACCTCGCTGACGAGGAGCTCTTCCGGGTTCAAGAAAGTCAGCCGCGACGAGACCCAGGCGAGCTTATCGGTAAAGATGAGCAAACCGACCAGGACGAGCAGCATGCCGGCCGTCACTTCCATTTGCCGCAGATAGCCCTTCATCCCCTGGAAGAGCGACAGAAAGCCGTTCAGGAAGGCGGCCGAGAGCATAAACGGGATGCCGAGGCCGAGCGAATACACCGCCAGCAGGAGAACCCCCTGGCTGAGCGTCTCGGTCGTTGCGGCGATAGCCAGTATACCGGCCAGAATCGGGCCAACGCACGGCGTCCAGCCAAAGGCAAAAAACAGTCCCGCCACAAAAGCCCGGATCATACCGGGCTCCGCGGGCTCTTTGGAAAAGCGGCGCTCCCGGAGTAAGGCCGGGATGGGCAAGACCCCGGCCAGATGCAGCCCCAGGACCATAATGCCCAGCCCGGCGATGCCTTTGAGGATACCCAGATTTGATCTGAGCAGCCCACTCACCGCAGAGGCCGAGGCGCCGAGGGCAATAAACACCAGAGAGAAGCCCAACACAAAGGGGATGCTCTTAATCAGCGCGCTGGTCATCAGCTGGGCCGAGCGTTGGCGGGCGGTGAGTTGCTCGAAACTCATGCCGGTAATGAAGGTCAAATAGCCGGGCACGATGGGCAGAACACACGGCGAGGCAAAAGACAGAAAACCTGCCAGCAGGGCAATACCAAGTCCGATATCCATCGTTCGTGAGCATACCACAGAACGAACGAGGGAGCGATATGGCGGGAGAGATACACGCGTGGACGAGGTCGACGGTGTTATTGACGGTTTCCAGATCGTAGACGGCGGGTCGGCGAGGCACGACCACGCAGCCCTGGGGCCCGGCGTCCACCCCTCCGACGTTGGCCTACTCCACCAGCACCGACATCTCCACGAAGGAGGGTGTCACGGCGGCGTGATAGACCATATTCGTCGCTACGCGGATATCGGCCTCACCGTCGTGCGCCAGAATGGGGTGGCCGCTGTTCGTGTTGCGGGCGCGGCGCGGGAAGTTACTGCTGACGATGTCGACCTGCAGGCGGCTGCCGGCGCGGACCGTATGGTGGATGTCCGCCAGGTTGATCGTGACGGGATAGACCGTGCCGGGTTCAAGTGGCTGCGGGTGATTGTTGGCCGGGTCGAGGATCGACTCCCGATACAGGGCGCGGGTCACCCCATCCATGAGCAACAGCGTACGCCCGTCCGGGGTGACTTCGATGAGCTTGGCGATAAAGTCGGTGTCGGGGCAGTCGGAACTCACCTGGAGCGTGACCCGCACCGCACCCGCCAGCGTCAGGTCCCGGGCCAGCTTCTCGCCGGTATACATCAGGCCGTAGTGCCGCAGGGCCTGGACCGGGCGTTGGTCCACCTGGCCGGCGGCGATCAGCATGTTGCGCCCGCCGAGCGTAGGGTTCGGCTGGCGCGGAGCGTAGGTATACCGCCGTGGGTCCCCAGCCGGGGCCGCGCCGAGGCGGCCCTCGCCCGTCAGGAAGACGCGCTGCGTTCTCGTGCCGGCCGGCGGCCAGGTCTCCGCTCGTCGCCAATCATCGGGTCGGTAGGTCTCTTCCGCCTCGACCCACGCCCGGGGCGAATAGAAGACAGCCGGTTCGTCGATCAAATCGGCTGGCTCGTCTTTCAGATAGTGGCCGAACCACTCGAAATAGGGATCACGGGGCCAGCAGTTGGTTTGATAAATGAAATGGTGTGCGTTGGAACCGATCCACAGTTTTTGCGTCCCCGTCCGCGCCTGAATCTCCTGAAACGCCGCCAGCACACTGGGCAGAAAGATGTCGTACCATGTGGTGGCGTGAAAGCCGGGAATCGCAATGGTGCGGCGGAAATCGTGCGCCGTCCGGAACGCGTCTGGCGCCGGATGTGTGAGGAGTTCGTTCATGAACGGCTGCCAGACCGTGAAGTCCGGGTGATTCGTCAACGGTAAGCGCAGCCAGTCCTGGCAATCAATGAACGGCAGCGCACCGTGGCTGGCGGCTTCCAGCCGGTTATAGCATGCGCCGGCCGAGTGGCGCACGGCTTCCATTCTGGCCACGGTCGCGCCCGCGCGGCGCATAGCGGCGTGCTGATGGGATGCCGACAAGCCGGGAATGTTCTTCGCCACCCACAGCCATAGCCGTTCCAGCTCGATCGCCTGCCCTTCGTACACGACATCGTCATAGATACTGGACGCGCCGACCTGGGCAAAAAAGGCCCGTAGCGACGGGTGCCCGGTGCTGGCCGCCGCCAAGGCGGTGGTGGCAGCCGCAGACGAGCCCGAAACCCCCACCCGCTGATTGGTCCAGGGCTGTTCCGCGATCCACTCCAGCGTGTCGTACCCGTCGGCGGCATCGTCGGCATAGACGCGGTCTTCTCCCTGTGAGGCGTAGCGGCCGCGCGTATCCTGATACACGGCTGCATAGCCGTGGGCAACAATGGCCTGCCAGCCACGCAGGATGGGGCCGTACAGCGGGGCGGTCGTACTGGGCAGCCAGCCCCGGGCCGGGTCGGTCACCGCCTCGCCCGCTGGGGTCGTGATGCCGTAGGGCGTGCGGTGCACGATGACGGGAAAGCGCGGCCCCCCGTCGGCCGGCAGAAACACGAAGGTGTTGAGGGTGACCCCGTCGCGCATGGCCACATCCGTCTGAAAACCGCGCGTGCCGCGCTGTTCGTCGACAATCTGCATGAGTGACGCTCCTGGTGTTGCTCGTCAGCAGTGAGGAGACCGGGTGCGGGCCAATTGCGCCGGCCCCCCGGCCGTCCCGACGATTTCCGCTTCCGGCGTTTTCAGTGGAATGGTTCGGCGTTCGTTCATAATACTGTCTCCCTGGGCGAGTCCTCGACCCGGAATTGGCTGTATCGAAAAACGGTGTGCAGCTTCCGTCGTAGTCAAGAAGCTACGGGAAAACCCTCAGCCATTGCTTCCTCAATGCGTTGACGGACATCCGCAGCGATCTCAAGCACTTCCGTAGGTGCACGAACCGTCTCGCCACCCCGCTGGCGCAAGGCAACGATCAGGGGTTCTAGCGCCTCGGATTTCGTCCTGTCACCCATGAGTATTTCAACAAGAGCACGCTCCGAAGCGCCGGCTGCAATCAAATCGAGCACCAGCCACAGCATCTCACCCCGCACAGCTGGGTCGTTGAGGGGAAACACGGCATACGCAGAGCGAAATGCAGTCATGGCGGCCGTCTGTTTCTGCTGGACCATCAGCGCCAGCGCCCGTACGCTGAGGACCTGCCATTTCCCTCGGATTCTCTCGTTTTCGGCCATGGCGTCGATTCTTTCTCCGAGTTCCTCGCAGGTGCGGAGCGCCTTTTCCGTGCGACCCACCTTGGCGAGTCTCATCCCCTTACGGCTCAACGCAGCCGCCACTTGCCCCCGTGTCTCCGGCATATCGCTGCTACCGTAGCGGTCAATCAACTCCTGGTACGACGCCATTTCTCCCTCGAAGTCACCAAGACCGCCTCGCGTAGCCCCCCGATTCAGAAGCGCAGTGGCAATCCGAGCATTGGCCCTCGGCACCTCGCTCTTGCCACAACGTTTGATTACTTCGTCGTACGCCGCAATGGCGGTCTCAGCATCCTTCTGCTGCCACCGGACAATATGCCCCTTTTCGAGGAATGCTTCGATAACCGATCCCTGAACTTCCGGTTTTTTGTTGTCTCCAAAGCGTTCTATAATGTCATCGACCAGCGACAGCGCCTTCTTATCATTGCCCAGTGCTCTCTGTGCTTTTGCCTGGAAGAGCAATGCCTCGGCCACTGATTGCTGGAGGAGGGGCACATTGAATGGGCTCAGCCTCTTCTCAACTTCCTTGCACTGCGTAATCGTTGTCAGAGGATCACCCAGTTCAAATCGGGCCATCGCCCCCTGCAGCACCACTTCGGCGAATCGGTACAAGACTGGGACAGCGTCAGCTTTGCGAAAACGTCCGCGGATGTCGTTACTAAGCGCAATCACCGCCTGGAGATCTCCCATCCGAGAATAGGCGGTGGCTTTCACATGTGACAGATAAGCAAACCAATGCTCTGGCCTCTGGGCCGTCTTGAGCCGCCCGGATGCAATAAATCGTTCGATGACCTCTATAACCCTCTCCAATGCTCCTTCCTGAAAGGCTGTTTTGATATCTTTTTCGAGACGGTCTTCGTCCATGGTTTGGTGATGGTCCTCAACCTTGTCCGAGATGTCTTTGACAAGGTCCCATTTCTTGAGGAAGGCTAGATCTTCAGTAGGCGGTTTCCTGGCAAGTGCACGGGCAATCCCAGCGTGGACGACCGCTGAGTCTCTCGCCTCCGACCACAACTGGTCACGCATGAGAAACAACTCGGAAGGGTCGTAAAACGCCACCATGAAAAGGATGAGGTTTTCGACCACCGCCGCTTCGTCACGTTCGCGCCGCAGCTTGTAATAGATACTGTAGAGCGGCTCTGCGGCGGCATACGTCTGCTTTCTGCCATGGCCTGCCTTCCGTACCGCTCCCCGTTTGACCAGCCGTCCGAGCATGGTCGATACCGTCCGAATGTCCATCCGGGCACGCGCGGCGATCTCGCTGGGACTCGACAACCGCCAGAGGTCCAGCACGGCGGCGTAGACGCGGCGCTCACTCTTGGGCAGCACCTCCAGATGCCCCCGGAAATATTCGGTGTGCTCGTCAATCAATGTGACCAGCTCCTCCATCAGCCGCCTCAGAGACCGATGCTGTGCAAACCCGGCGACGATGACCAGCAGGCGGGGGCTGCCGCCGGTCAGGATTTCAAGCGGTCTGATCTCACGTCCGCTCACGGTGTCTCCGCTGACGATCTGCCATAAGCGCCGGCACTCTCCGGTATTCAACGGGTTCAACTGAACGGTGCGGAACAACTCGAAGAACGGCTCCTGCGCATCGTCCAACTCCTCGAAACGGCTGGTGGCAGTGGCGAGCAGCATAATCTGGGGTTCCGACTGCAACGCTCCACGCAGCTTCCAGCCAAAGTCGTCGTTCACGTCTTCGCAGAGCGCTTGCAGGTTCTCGACCATGAGCACCAGCTTCTTTCCCAGCCGGGTTGCTGCGTCCAGGACTGCGGCGCGGGCATGATCTTCTAATAGCTGCTCGCCCCACCGCTTGGTGAAGTCGGCATGCGTTGCCCGCAGCTCCCGTGCGAACCCGGGATCATGCGTTTCGCTCTCCCTGGCGAGGTGGAATAGGGTTTCGAGCCAGAAGTCGGCCAGCGTAAAAATCTCCTGGCTCTCTTCCATGAACTGGACCGGTAACAGGCACTCGGAGAGTGCCGTGTCGATGCGTAGCTCTGCGGCGACACGCGCGAGCAGCATGGTCTTTCCGCGACCGCGGGGAGCAACAATCAGGATGTGCTGGCACGATGACGCCTCAAGGTTCCCGCGCAGGACCTCAAGCACGATGTCGAGTTCGTGTTGCCGGACGACGAACTGCGCTCTGATTTCGTCGTCGGACTGGAGCGTCCCTGGATTGAACTTACGGATGGGCCAGCGTGAGGCGTTCATTGTTTGTCCCCTGGTCAGTCGTTTTCAGTACGGCGAGTTTCGAGGGGAATGTGATGGTCGCGGAAGCGAGCCGCCCACCAGTCCTTCAGCAAGCGCGACGGGAAACGATAACCATCAGCACCGACTTCCAGATAGCCGTCGTGGACCAGGACATCGAGCGCGTCCGTAATACGCCCGGCGGCATTGTCGACCACCGTAGAGTACAGCCGTTCCAGACAGCGGCGTGCGCCCAACGTGAATACCTCCTGAGTAGCTGCCTCAGCGAGAATCTCCATGGCGATGGAGAAACTCTCCTCTTCCACCCCTTCTCTGAGGCGGGTCTCGTAGTGCATGAGGTCGCTCTGGCCCGGAGGGCCAAGGAGTGCGTTACGATAGACATCGTCAACGTCTGCTACTGTCACCCGATCTCGGCCCTGCATAACGGCATGGTCTCGCAAGCGGGCGAAGAAGGACTGCACGTGGTGAGGAATGCCGAGGCCCAGCGTGTCGTACACCGCCGCTGCTACATCGTCCTCAGCCTGTAATTCATAACCCTCGGCAAGCTGGTTGAAACAGGTGACGCTGGTATCGCGGTCCCACGGACCCAGGCGAAAGGGGTAGAAATGGTTGATGCGGTCGGGGATGCCGAGCCGCTTGACGAGCGGTTCGAGCCCGATGCTGCCGGATACGATAAGGACGAGAGAGCCGTCACCGATACTTTGCAGGGCACCACGGAGCCAGCTCAGGAACTCGTCCACGTGCCGTGCGCCGTCGTCACCGTGAAGGAGGTGCTTGAGGAAGATTGGTAGCTCGTCAATGACGAGAAGCACCGGCTGGTCCTGCGCGGCGCAATCGCGTAGCAGTTGCTCCCCGTAATGCCGCCAGCTTCCGGCATTGAGCCCGGCGCGGACCTTGACGCGAAAGTCGGCGGCACTGACTTCTTCGATCCTCTCGCTGAACCAGCGACTCATCGTGATGGCAAAACGGGACGAGATCGAACGAATCGGGTGTATAGCCTGTGCGATAGACGCAATCGCGTCCTCCGCACAGGTCGCGCCCTCGACATCGGTAGAAAGAAAAATCCACCCCTTGTCCTTGAGGCGGAGCCCGAGTTCCTGGACGACACTGGTTTTTCCCATGCGCCGCTGTCCGGTCAGCAGCACGTGATTGCGGTCTCGGGCCTGTGTTTCCAGTATCTGCAACTCACGTTCGCGATCAAAAAAGTCGTCGCCGCTGACCCAACGGCCGGTGGATGATCTCATAGCCTACCCTTTTACAACAAAATAGGTGTCAACAGTTTTGTCGTAAAAGGGTAAGATCAAATAATCTTTTTGTCAACAGTTTTGTTGTAAAATAAGAACTGGGTTCAGTCAGTGCTGACTGCATTCAGCACGAAGGGCGGGTATGCCATCAGACTGCTTGGATGGGGCCGGGATAACGGGCCACCTTGTTGTCGGTGGTCAGTAGGGTGATGTTTTCAACCTGCGCTTGGGCGATGAGGATGCGGTCGAAGGGGTCAGTGTGAATCGGTGGCAGCAGGCCGACAGCGAGGGCGTGTTCGGATCGAATCGCAAGCTCGCCGTAGCCGTTTTGGATCAGGCCGTCCCGCAATTGTCGCGGCTCAACGCGGAAGTCTCGTCTGCCGAGCGCGTGTTTGATGATGACCTCCCAGATGCTGGCCGTACTGAACAGCAACTCCGTTGTGGGGTTGGCGAGCAGGTCCCGGGATTCGGGTGTCAACCGGCTCGGGTCACCCGCCGCCCACAGCAACAGACGGGTATCCAGTAAAAACGTCACGCCGTCCCCCCAAACATCTGTTCGATCTCGGGACCGCCCATGCTATCGAAGTCGTCGGGGACTTGGATGTGTCCGGCCATGAAGCCCAAGCGACGCGACGCTGTTCCGGTGGAAAGTTCAAGGCCAAACTCACGCCGCAGACGGTCATACGCCTCCCGCGCCTCGGAACCGCCCCGTGCGACCGCCTCGTGTAGCTGCTTCAGGTCCGCCCCGCTGTACAGGCGATCGACCGTAGCAGCAATAAAGTCCTCGATATGGGGATCGCTGGTATCCTGCTGGACAGCCCAACGCCAAAACTTCGCCAGGCGTTCATCGTCTGGATGGCTATAATCTTCCGGTTGCAGACCCGCGACAGCCCAGGGCTTCCCTAAACGGAGGTCGGGATTGACCGAATCCTGATACGACCAGATACGCAATCCCGCCATGAGGGCCGCACAAATAAACGCCCCATTGGACGTATATCGGTCACTCCCCGTTCCCTCACGACACCTATCTATCTCACGTAAATACGACTCGACTTCGTGCTTGAGGGCATAACTCGAACGTTTCGGTGGGGCCGGTCCATTAAAACGACGTGCCCAGCCACACCCCTTCAGGCGATAGCTGAGCGACACCCGGCCCTCGACAAAATACTCCAGCGTGTTGCGAATACCCCGCTCATACTGCCCGCCTGCCTGCAACGCATCCCGGGCCGCATCCAAATCAGCGGGAATACGCTCCGTCTCCCAACACCCCGGGTGCGTGCTATCCGCCGAAATAATGCGACGACGGCGACGGACTTGCCCCAAGCCATGCGAGTTGAGCAAGGGATAGGCCGCCAAAACCCGCTCGCGTTCCGCATCAAAAAACCCTGGGTCCGAAAGCAACCTGGCGGCCCTCAACCACAACTGTTGACTCTTTGTCATGAAATCCCTTGTATTTTGCCTAAATCCCTTATAGTTTAAGCTAAATACTAATTTTTTCTTAAACTGTCAAAGTTTATGTCAGGTGAGGTGAGCTTCTCGATCAGCGTGCCCAGGGCGTGGGGTTTGGAGAGACGCGGAATCTGGTTGCGGAACTCGAAGTTGTCGAGAATGTCCCGAGTCCGCACAGGTATTTGACGAAGTCGTGAAGGGTGAGTACTCTCAAGCTGGTGCCCTTGGGATCGTCGAATGACACTCAGGGCTGCACATCAAACGAGACTTTGGCGTCATGTCTACTACCAAAAAAACGGACAAATCAATGGTCAATAGACGTGTATGGTCACGAAGCCGGATAGCTGCGATAGTCGGGATTCCGGCCAGTCTTGTAACCCTGTATAGCTTCTTTTTTGTGCCGTCTACGGAGCTAGGGCAACTTCTCTCACCAGAAAGAGAGCGTGGACGAGGCCGCATGGCAGCGGGCAATATGACCCGCACCGCGCTTTAGGTCCGGAGAATGTCAACGAGGTGCCCAACCGTTCCAGTCAGAAATGAGATGGTAATGTGAGGACCTACGGCAACCCCCCTTTTTCGGTGGCGGTCATTCACGGCGGTCCCGGCGCCGCCGGCGAAATGACACCGGTCGCACGCGAGTTGGCGGTGGACCGGGGCGTGTTGGAACCGTTACAGACCGTCGCCACGCTTCGCGGGCAGATCGACGAATTGAGAGCTGCCTGCGAAGCTTACGGAGACGTTCCCATCGTCCTGGTAGGCTTCTCCTGGGGCGCTTGGCTCGGCTATCTGTTAGCCGCTGAGTATCCGCTGCTGGTGAAGAAGCTGGTGTTGGTCAGTAGCGGCCCCTACGAAGGACGGTACACCGACATTGACAAGGTACGCCTCAGTCGGCTCAGCGCCGCGGACCGCGCGGACATCGAAACACTCACCGCAGTCTTGGACGATGCGACCGGAGAACAAAAAGACGAGGCGTTTGTCCGCTTCGGCACCCTGATGGGCAAGGCCGACGCCTACGACCCACTGCCGGACTCGGGCGATCCGGTCGACGTCCGGGCCGACATCTACGCCGGCGTCTGGCCAGCCGCTGCCGAACTACGCCGAAGCGGCGGATTGCTGCAACTCGGCGGGCGCATCGAGTGCCCGGTGGTGGCCATCCACGGCAGTTACGACCCGCATCCGGCCGCTGGGGTGCAGGAACCACTATCTCGCGTGTTGAAGGATTTCCGCTTCGTCCTGCTCGAAGAATGCGGCCACAAACCATGGTTCGAGAGGCGCGCCCGGGACGCTTTCTACCGAATACTGAGAGACCAAGCGCGCTGAAGGACGATGCGGGTCTTCCTCAACGCCGAGCGTGCAGCCGGTCTGCGGGCTGGGACATCACAGGGACACTAACGATCCGGTGAAGTAGGGCTAGGTTCCTTCAGCCTTGCCAAGCCAAGGCTGTCAGCGGCGCCTTCGACAGTGGTTCCCCTGCTCTCGATCCACACTTTCTCCAACTGACGCGCACCGCGCAACGTATTGCCCATCGCATAGTTGCCCTCGTGGCAGGCGTATTCATACAGGCTCGTGTCGGTCTTGGGCCACGGGTACTCGCCGGTGTAGGGCGTGACGTAGTCGGAGTCGTGGACGGTGAACTGGTAAAGCAAACCGTCCGCTTCCAGTGGCGAGAACCGTTCGACGACACGGAAGCCGTCGCGGGGCACGCCTGGTTCGGAAAAGAAATTGGTTGTGTCGTCTTCCCACCAGCCGATCGAATCGCCGGATAGCGAGCGCATGTCCGCCGGCAAGTGCTCGGAATTGAGGCGTACCACCCGCGCCCAATGCATACACTCGACGAGGATCAGCACGTGGTCGTCCGTCTGCACGATGACCTTCAGGTTGTTGTAGACGATCAGCCGCATTGGCACCGTCACGACGTCCAGGTACAGGCAACGGTCGACAAGAGGCTGGGTTTCGGGGTCGTTGTAGGGCTTTTGCCCGGTCGCTAGCCACCAGGCCGTGCCGTCGTTCTTGAACCAGCCTTTCTGCTTCAGGGTCGCGCGTCGCGTCTTGCCCGCCGAGGAGATTTCAGGGAGGCGGCCGTTGGGCGGGTCGACGATGATCGACGTGCGGTACTGACCGTCGATCTTGAACATCGTCGTGCCTCAACGCCATCGAGGCGCGGCTGCCGCCGATTGTCGGAGAGAGTCACGTGGGCCTGTTCAAGCTTTTCCTTTCTGTGGTACGAATTGTGGTACGAATGCATTAAGTTGTTGTTTTTATTGATTTACTGGCGGAGAGGGGGGGATTCGAACCCCCGATACCCGAAGGTATACACGATTTCGAGTCGTGCGCGATCAACCGGACTCTGCCACCTCTCCGACTCCTGAGCGAAACTCGTCCCCCACTATAGGCGATTTCCAGATAAGCGCAAAGACGGGTCAGTCCTTGCGACGCGCTGCCGCTTCTCCCGGAAGAAGCCTTGGAGGAGCGTTCTACACTCCTCTTCACAGACCCCACTTGTGATGTCCAGGCGATGATTCAGACGGGTATCCAGGGCAATATTATACAGCGAGCCCGCGGCGCCGGCTTTGGGGTCGAAACAGCCAAAGACGAGACGTTTGACCCGTGCGTACAGTAACGCCCCCATGCACATGAGACAGGGCTCGACCGTTGTATACAGCGTCGCCTCGACCAGCCGGTAATTCTTCAGCCGCTGCGCGGCCTGCCGCACGGCCTGGATTTCGGCGTGGGCCGTCGGGTCGGTGGTTGAAACAGGCGTATTATGGCCCCGGCCGATGATCTGCTCGTCCAGAACTACGACCGCACCAATCGGCACTTCGTCCGCGGCCTCCGCCAGGGCGGCTTGTGCCAGGGCGGCTTGCATCCAGGCTCTATCCTGTTCAGTGTGCATGAACAACTCGGCGCAGTTCTTCCAGCGTTCCGACTCCTCCCCGGCTGCCGACAATGCTCTCAACCGCGAGGTCGTAGCTCTCAATGGCATTGAGCAGGTCCCGAGCCCAATCGGCAACCTGTCGGGCGGCTCCTGGCGTAAACAGGTCAGCCACAAAAAGGAGGCGTTCCTCGGGCAGATAGACAATCAACATGCCGTCTACATGAACGGTCTCAATCGGGTAGACAATCACCACCCGATTTTCATCCACGAAAAACTTGCGTTCATTCCTGACCGCCTCAATCACCGCAATTCTCGGGCGACGCTGGAGGCTGTCCGGGACTTGGGTATGCAGTGCCCGAAAGGCGTCTTGGAAGAGGGGGACGTTCAGCGCACTGGTCACCACAATTGTATCGGCGGCCACATAGGTCCGTAACCCACCCGCGTGCTCACTATGAAAATGCGTATTCACAACAAAACGGACCGGCTTGGTCGGAAAGCGCTGACGTAAGGTGTCCAACACCGCGCGTGAGTACGCGTCGTCCTGGGGGGCCTCAACCACAATCAGGTATTCGCCCATCTCAATCGCCAGGCTCTGATACCGTCCCCCGACAATATGCATCACGCCTGGGGCAAGGTCACGCAGCACGAGCGTTGAATCCGGCATATCGACCGGTCGGCCCTGAGCAATCTGACGCAGCACCCAGTGAGAACTCTGTTCTCCGCGTGCTCCATCCCACTCTTCCGGGTGCTCGATCTCTTCTGGAATACTGAAGTCCACAGGGGAAAGATCGACATCGTTCTGAATGACTTCAACATGTTCCACCATGATGGTCTGGCCGTCGATCCGATAGGTTCGTTCAAACGGGAGTTTCAGCTTCCCGACCTGACGCCAGTCGGAAAAAAACACTTCGTTCTGCACATCGCCGTACAAGGGGTCGTCTTCAACAAAGACGACCTTGGTCAGCAGTCGCGTTTCCGAGTCGATGGCCAGCAGAACAAGCTGCGTATTATCGTTAAATGAGACAACCACCTGGCGGCGACCATGAATCGTTTGATCCATCAGACGCAGAAAGGAGTCCGAACGACTCAGGGCATGAATCAGGATGGAGACGGGCGAACGGCGCAACTCCTTGTGGCGGGCGGCAATACGGGAGGCCGACATGGCCCGGTGGCATGAGCCCTCAAAGCCGTCGCAACCGAGTATGGCTCCGTCGAGCCCGTTCATGATCTCGGTGTAGGTCCAGGTTTCCTGGAAGGGATAGACCAGCGTGCGCTCCCACTCATAGCGCACGCGGCCCTTCTCCAGGTCTCGGAAGAGCACGTAACGAAATTCTGACACCTTCCGGGGCTCGGCTCCGGGACGTGGACTCAGGTCGGGCTCAAAATTCTCGCCATGACTGATAATACGCTGACTTTTGAGGTCTAGCAGGACGGGCCGTTCGCCAATGGCGAGCACGGCCGAGTTCACAAAAACCTTGGCGGGTTGGGCAGAGGCAGGAGCAAGGCCAAAGAGCAGCGGCAGACAGACTCCCCAGACCAGACGTGTCACCATGCTGATGCGACTCCGTTTTTTCATTCAGGCTCTGTGTTCCGGGGTTTACTCGGCTTTTGCAGCGCCTACTCCCAGCGGGGCAGCAGGAAAATCCAACCCGGCTCTGCAACGCCCCTCCGCGCACACAGGGACGGCTGCTCCACCGCCCCCGAGGTGCATCGTCCGGGAGATAAGAGAGAGCGGGAGACTAACCGGTCAGGCCAATCCGAACCTCTTCGTAACTCGGCCGGCTTTTTAGCCGCTCGGCCCAGGCCGCGACGTGTGGAAATGGACTGAGATCGATGCCCAATTTGTCGCACAACCCAAGAAACGGGGTAAAGGTGAGATCGGCCAGACTATAGTCGCTCATAAGGTAGTCTTGATTCTGGAGTCGTTCTTCGAGTTGCGGAAAGAGCGCGTTGATTTGGTCTGTATTCCGGGCCATGCGTGCCGGGTCTTGCTCCGCTTTGGACTTGCGACTGGTGTAGAGCAGGCGAATGATCGGCGGCACGAACTGGCTGTTACACAGTTCGATGAGCAGCCGCATTTCAGCCTTGGCAGCCGGCGCCGACGGGGAGAGGGCCGGTGTGGGGTAGGTGTCTTCCAAATACTCGTTACAGATGGCCGACTCATAAACCCAGGCGCCTTCTTCGACCAGCACCGGAACCTTCCCGTACGGGTTAATCGAAAGAAACCACGGTTCTTTTTGTTCTTTGCTCGGCAGGTCTATCAGAATGCGATCAAAGTCGAGCGCTTTTTCTTTGAGAACAATCCTTGTTCTCATGGCGAACGGTCAAGGCAGATAGTCGAACAGCTTTCTTTTGATAGTCATACGTGACTCCTCTCCGTATTGCGCACATAGCTCTTGACATACTGACCCTAGAAAGACCACGGAGCTACGTCAAGCCTGTCTGTCCAGCGAGCGAACATCTCTCCCAAGGTGGTCTCTAAATATCATACATCGGCACGTGTGACTCGTGGCGGCGACTGGCTTCGGCTCGTTGACACATCTCCGCCACACTCACTCGGGCAAAGGCGGCGGCGATGGCCTCACCGACTTCCAACATAATACTGCGCAGCCAGCAATATTCGAGACTGGCACAGTCCGCACATTTGGCCGGGTTTGCGTCGGCCACACACGGTAAGGGGACCAGTGGACCGTCCACCGCCCAGACGACCGTCTGTAACGAGATGGTCTGCGGGTCGCCCGATAAGGTATACCCTCCGGCCTTGCCACGCGTACTCTGGACAAGCCCTACTCGCTTCAGGGCGAGCAGCACTTGTTCCAGAAATTTCTTGGGAATGCGCCCTCGACGTGCAATCTCCTGAATAGACAACACATTAGGGGCGCCGGGCGCCCCCATACAGGCTAACGCCCTGAGAGCATATTCGCTTTTCTTCGAGATTTTCATAAACCCCTACTTATTTAGTAGACAATATCCTTCTTGGTCAATCCCCATGTATTTCCAGAGTTTTTACTCGAAGGGTGCTTGACAGGCAGGAATAAATATCTATAGGTAGGCACTTAAAACTATAAAAACCGTAGACTTAATAGAGTTTAAGATCTCATACTGAACAACTGACTCCGAGGAGACCAAGCATGTATACAGCAGGCGACCAGAGGGGACATGCAGGCACGCTTGAGAACCCTGAAGTGCGCCCGCATATTCCCGGCCGTGTCATTCCTATTCTCGAAAGGGAATTCAACGATTTTGATGCCGACGCGCAAAGGTTCCTTGATGGGGAGATAGACCGTCAGACATTTATGGGTTTCCGGCTCCGCCAGGGTGTCTATGGACAACGGCAGCCGGACGTCCAGATGATCCGGGTCAAGCTCCCTTTCGGTGGATTCACGCCGGACCAGTTCGACACTTTTGCCGAGATAGCCGAAACTTATGCACCTCTTAAAAAAGGCCACATTACCACCCGGCAAAATGTCCAGTTCCATTTCATTCCCCTGTTAGAAGCCGCACGGATACTGCGAAAGCTTGGCGACGCCGGTTTGTCGACGCGGGAGGCGTGCGGCAACACGGTCCGGAATGTGGTGTGTGATCCCTTTGCCGGTGTCGACCCGGACGAGGCATTTGACCCCACCCCATACGTGGGCGCACTGGTCCGCTATTTCATTCGGAACGAACTGACCCAGACTCTTCCCCGAAAATTCAAGGTCGCCTTCTCCAGTACCGAGAAAGATCGTGCGGTGACGGGCATCCACGATCTGGGTTTTATTCCCCGTCTCAAAGACGGTCGCAAGGGTTTCCGCGTCTATACCGGCGGGGGGACATCGATTCTACCTCGGGTGGGCCGTGTTTTGTATGACTTTGTTGGGCTGAACGACTATCTCAAAGTCGCGGAAGCGGTCATCCGTATTTTTGACCGACAAGACGAGTTGCGTCAAAACCGCTCCCGCGCCCGGATGAAATTCTTTATCGATCGGATTGGTCTGGAGGCATTTCGCGCGCTCGTTGACGCGGAGATGCAAGGCGACTGGGTCAACAAGCGCGACCTTGACCCCGAGCTCCTGCAATGGAACGACAACGAAGAAGAGCGGGCTCCGCGAGCCCCCAGCAAGCCCGGTAGCCCGAACGGCGACCCTCAGGAGTTCGCCCGCTGGGCTGCGGCCAATGTGCAGCCGCAACGCCAGGAGGGATTTTCGACTGCAGAAGTGAAAATTCCTCAGGGGAATCTGACGCCGGAACAGTTCCGCGGCGTGGCCCAGATCGTGCGCGGGTTCACCGGGGGTCACGCTCGAACATCGGACGAACAGAACGTCGTGCTGCGTTGGGTTCGGAATGAGAGCCTATACGATGTGTGGAGGCGATTGCAGGCAATCGGTCTGGGCGATGCCGGGGCACACCAGATCAATGACCTCGTGAGTTGTCCTGGGACTGACAGTTGCAAGCTCGGCATTACGAACTCCATGGGACTGGCGCGAGCCATTCAACAGCGAGTTGAAGCCCTTGCCATCGATGATCCGCTTACCAAAAAAATCCATATCAAGATAAGCGGCTGTCCCAACGGCTGTGGACGCCACCATATTGCCGATATCGGCTTTTACGGCGCGGCCATGAAGTTCGACAAGCATCAGGTCCCCGCCTATATCGTCATGCTGGGCGGCCAATACGATGCGGGCCAGGTCCGTATGGGCCAACGTCTGGATGTCCGTGTTCCGGCAAAACGCGTCCCCGAGGCGGTCGAACGATTCGTCCGGCATTATCAGGCGTATCGCCACGCGTGCGAGGCGTTCGCCGCCTTCGTCGAGCGCGTGGGAATCGGTCCGTTTGAAGGTCTGATCACAGATCTCTCACTTCCGGTGACGTTTGACGATAGGCATATGCACGAGTTTATCGATTGGAACCAGAATCGGGTCTATAAACTCGAACGCGGCGAGGGCGAGTGCACGGCCTAGACACTCTTCAACCGTCAAACCTGACGCAGAGTCGCTGAAACGGAGTGAGCAAAAAGCGCGGTATGCACTGCGTTCTGGAGAGCGGCCGTTTTGAGCGCGAATACCGCGCGAACTTTTACCGGAATGGCGAGGGCATTGCCGGCGTTTCCCCCGCGCTACGACTCGATGACCTCGGCAAACGCCTGCATGAACCGCTGCATCTGTTCAAGCGTCCCCAGGCTCAGCCGAAAACTGCCGTCAATCACGGGCTTCCCCCGCATGTTGCGGACCAGGATGCCTTGCTCGCGCAGGGCATTTTCAACCACCTCGCACTCTCGCGGCGGCCAGACGAGCAGATAGTTACCGCCTTGCCCAAAATATCGCACGCCTAAACGCCGGAGCTGTTGCGTCACCCATTCCCTGGCAGCCTGGACCTGCTGGACGTACTGTTCGACATAATCACGATCGGCGAGCGCGGCTTTTCCGGCGATCACCGCAAAGGCGTTAATATCATAGGGGCCGGTGACACGGCTGAGCCGACCCACCACCTCGGGCTGACCAATGGCAAAGCCCAGCCGCAAAGCGGCCAGGCCCGCAGATTTGGACAGGGACTGAAGCACCACAATATTGCCCAGTTCAAGGGCGGCCGGCAGGACCGACTTCTTCGTGAAATCCGCGTATAACTCGTCCACCACAATCAGGGTATCGGGCGCGGCGCGGGCCAACTCCAGCAAGGTCTGCGGTTCGAGTAGGGTGCCGGTTGGATTGTTGGGATTACAGATAAAACAGAGCCGAGGCGTCTGCGTGAGCCGTTCACACATGGACTCAAGCGGGAAACTCAAGTCATCGGGATACAGGACTTCATCCTGTTGCATGCCGTGCTGGAGGGCGCACGGCTTGTAATAGCCAAAGGTCGGCGCGGTTGTCAGAAAGGTACTTCCCTTTTCGCCATAGACATCAAAGATGGTGTGAATGGCCGCATCCACCCCGTTAAAAGCTTCCACGTAGCGGGCCGGGACGTTGATGGACGCTGCATACGCCTCGTTCAGGCCGGCATATTCCGGATAGGTCGCATAGGCATTGGGCGGGAGACTGCGAATGGCCTCAACGACCTTTGGGCTTGGGCCGACCGTGTTTTCATTAAAGTCGAGGCGCAGCATGGGCCGCCGCCCTTCGAGCGGGGCAACATAGGGCTCAAGCTGTTCGATTTCAGACCTGGCCTTGATCATAACCACGCGATCTGGTGATTCCGTCTGCCACTACCCAAAATGGGGCAGGATGTCTTGCCCATAATGTTCAAGCTGAGACGGGATATCAGCCGGCGGGCAGATAGGCCGGAGCACAAATTTATCGCAACCGACTTCCACAAAGCGCTCGATCTGCTCCACGCACTCTTGGGCCGAACCGATCAACGAGCGCCGCATGATGGCCTCCGGATCGACCCGCAAGCCGTGGAAGAACGGCTCAACCGTTTTCATGGCCGCAGCCCGGTCGTCGCACACATGAGTGAAGAGCAGCACCCCGGCCTCGCGCGGATCAATCGTCCGTCCATACTCTTCCCCATACACCTTGAGCTTTTCCATATCGCGCTGAAACTCGACGGGTGAGGTCAATGCGGGGAACCAGCCGTCCCCGAGACGAACGACGCGTTTGAGAATCGCATCACTCTTGCCGCCAATCCAGATATCGAGCGCCCCCTGCTTCGGTTTGGGCTCAAGCGTCACATCCTCAAAATGGTAGAACTCACCATGATGCGTGACGTGCGATTCCGTCCAGAGTTTGCGCAGAATCTCAATCCCTTCCTCAAGGCGACGGCCACGAGCCTGAGGAGGCACCCCGCACGCAACCAAATCGCGCGGATCGTTGCCGCTCCCGACGGCCATGATCATCCGTCCGTTTGAAAGATAGTCGAGGGTGGCATAGGTCTTGGCCACCTGGACCGGATGGCGCGCCGGCAGGGTAAAGACGCTCGGTCCCATTTTCAGGCGGGAGGTGCGACCGGCAATCATGGCGAACAAACAGGAGATGTCCAGCGTGGGGTTAATGGTCACGATATGATCGGACAACCATAACGAATCAAGCCCGGCGGCCTCTGCCGCTGCTGCGCTGCTGCACAGGAGTTCGGGGTCGGGTAAGCCATACTTCCACTGTCCAAAGCCGATACCGATTTTTACGCCACTCATGGTGCTCCTCCGCGCTCTTTCCGACGGGTGCTTCTCGCTGTATATAGGTGAAGCTATCAGACGGGAGCAAAGAGTACAGACCAACGAGGGAGCGTACACTATGGGCAGTAAAGTCGAGAAGACCGAAGAGGAATGGCGCGCGCAGCTCACCCCCGAGCAGTTTGCCGTCTGTCGGATGAAGGCGACCGAGCGACCGTTCTCGGGCGAATACGACGCCTGCAAGGATGAGGGCATCTATCAGTGCGTGTGTTGCGGCACCGAATTGTTTCACTCCTCTACCAAATACGAATCGGGCAGTGGTTGGCCCAGCTTCTGGGAGCCGACGCAGCCGGACAGCGTGCGTCTGGAGACGGACCAGAGCCACGGCATGATCCGGACCGAAGTACTGTGCAACACCTGCGATGCGCATTTGGGCCATGTCTTTGACGATGGCCCACCGCCAACCGGGCAGCGCTACTGTATGAACTCTATCTCGCTTCAGCTCAAGAAGTGAAGCAGAGGACGGGCATCCGTCCTTACTGACCGGCGCTCTGCGTCGGCACCGAGCGGCAAGCTAGCCACGGCAACCAGGATGGCTCGTTTGTTTCACGACATCACCGCAACCATTGGCCATACGCCCTTAGTGCGGCTCAATCGCCTCACGCAGGGTATGGAAGCAGAGGTGTATGCCAAGCTGGAGTTCTTCAACCCCCTGGGTAGCGTGAAAGATCGGATTGGCTCCAATATGATTGCGGCCGCAGAACAGGCCGGCAAGCTCAATGCGAATAGTGTCATCATTGAACCGACCAGTGGCAACACTGGTATCGCCCTCGCCTTTGTTGCCGCAGCCCGGGGCTATCGGATCATCCTGACCATGCCCGACTCCATGAGCGTGGAGCGGCGCAATCTGCTGCGCCTCCTTGGCGCGGAACTGGTCCTCACACCCGCCAGCGAAGGGATGCCCGGAGCAATTCGCAAAGCCGAGGAGCTCGCCGTAAGCATCACCCACGCCTTTATTCCGCAGCAGTTTGAGAATCCGGCCAACCCGGACATTCATCGCCGGACCACGGCCCGTGAGATTTGGGAAGACACCGACGGCCAAGTCGATATTTTTATCAGCGGTGTGGGAACGGGTGGGACCATCACTGGCGTGTCTGAGGTGATTAAGCCTCTCAAACCGAGTTTCCAGGCCATCGCCGTCGAGCCGGCCAGTTCGGCAGTACTCTCGGGCGGCCAGCCGGGACCTACCCGGATTCAAGGGATCGGCGCCGGGTTCGTCCCGGCTATTCTGAATAGCGGCATTATTGATAAAATCATCACCGTTCGTGATGAAGATGCGCTCGCCACGGCGCGCCGGCTTGCCAGGCACGAGGGCATTCCCGCCGGCATCAGCAGCGGCGCCACAGTCTGGGCCGCGCTCCAGGTCGCTGCCCGTCCCGAAAATGCTGGAAAAATGCTCGTTGTTATTCTGGCCAGCTCGGCCGAGCGGTATTTGAGTACGGCGTTGGTTGAGGACCTCTAGGGCGAACGATCTCCCCTACCCTTTCGGCTTGACCATCTTGAAAACTTTACGGATCACAGCCGAGGCATTCTCATACGGTGCTGCCTCGCCCATGTCCGTAATCTCCGTATAGCGCTCACGAATCTGATCCGGCTGTGGAGTCGTCTCGGTGTCAAACAGTACCCCGGCCGCTTCCCGGACTTCTATCTTGGCGTAATAGCCTGCCCCGGCCTGGATGATATGCCCGGAGTCCGTATTGTCGGGCGCGCACAGCCAGGCAACCGCGGCGGTGACAAACTCGGGTTTCATCAACGGCGCGTATTGCGGTGTGGTGGCCGGTTCGGACATGCGTGTCAGCGCAATCGGGGCAATCGCGTTGACGGTGATATTATAGCGTCGGCCCTCTTCCTTGAGGGAGTTCATGAGCCCAATCAGGGCCATTTTCGCGGTCCCATAGTTGGTATGGCCATGATTGCCGTACAGGCCGGCGGATGACGTAGTCATTACCACGCGGCCAAAACTCTTCTCTCGCATGATGGGCCAGGCCGCGTGAGTACAATAGACCGCCCCCATGAGATGCACGTCAATCAGCGACCGAAAATCATCCAGGTCCATTTTGGCAAAGCTTTTATCCCGCACGTTTCCCGCGTTGTTAATCAGGATGTCCACCGTACCAAAGGTATCCAGCGCGGTTTGGATAACACGCTGCCCACCCTCTTCGGTGGCAACCGTATCGTAGTTCGCCACCGCCTCCCCACCTGCGGCTATAATCTCCTCCACAACCGCATCAGCCACCGCCCGCGAGCCCCCGGTGCCCGCGACCGTTCCTCCAAGATCGTTCACCACCACCTTCGCCCCACGCGAAGCGAGGAAGAGAGCGTGGCTTTTCCCCAGGCCGTTGCCCGCGCCGGTGATGACGGCGACTTTATTGTCAAAACGAATGTTGGTCATACGGTATTTCCTTGTCCTAGGCCGAAAACGATGACGAGTGCGGAAAATCCTTCTCAGATACAATACAATGCATAAGAGAAGCTTCTACCAAACGCAACAAATCGAGCCGTTCTATAGATAAGGAAGGTGGAGGAATTAGGCCTCCAGGGCGCACTGTGGAAACGATACGGGTAGACCTGTACTAAGGAAAAAGAGTATTTCCACCTTCCACTCATGTCATTTTACCACTATCATGTGGTTAATTATGACAGCATACTATCAGCGAGAATTATCTTCCCTCGTCCGGCGTGCACTCAAAACATTCCCCGTTGTCGTTATCACAGGATTGCGGCAGGCGGGGAAGACGACCTTTCTTCAGGAGGATGTCGCCTTTGAGGGACGGCGGTATGTCACTCTGGATGATTTTGCCGCGCTGGAGGCGGCTCGGCTTGATCCTGAGAGTCTCATTCGCGGGCAAGAGCCCGTTACAATTGACGAGGTGCAGCGGTGTCCGCAACTGCTGGTTGCCATTAAGCGTGCGGTTGATCAGCAGCGCACGCCTGGCCGGTTTGTATTAAGCGGTTCCGCCAATCTCTCTTTACTCAAAGGGGTGGGCGAGTCCCTTGCCGGGCGGGCGATTTCGCTTCCCTTGCAGCCTTTCACCCGGCGCGAACGACGTGGTGCGACGCAGGCACCGTTCCTTGTCTCTTTCTTGAAAGAGCTGCAACTTCCTCCTGCTCCGTCGCTGTCAGTTCTAACGGACAGAGAAGTCCTGTATGGCGGTATGCCGTCCGTCGTCGTTGGCGAAGATATTGATCGAGACCTGTGGCTGCTGGGCTATGAGCAAACCTATCTTGAGCGCGACGTGCGGGACTTGGCTCAGGTTGCCGACCTCGTGACGTTTCGGACGCTCCTACGCCTGACAGCAGCTCGAACCGGTCAGATTCTGAATCAGAGCGAAATTGCCCGCGATGCAAAGCTTCCGGTCAGTACAACGGTGCGGTATCTGGGCCTGTTGGAAACGTCTTTTATCCTTGGCCGTCTTCTGCCGTATATACGCAGTCGCGCAACTCGTTTGTTGAAATCACCAAAGATATTTCTCACGGATTCAGGCCTGGCCTGTCATTTAACCGCAACCTCAGACCTCAGTGTCGCAGCAGACGAACCATTACGGGGAGCCGTGTATGAAACCTATGTCTACCAGAATCTGTGCGGCATCCTCGGCGCCCATCTTCCAGATGCCGAGTTAAGCTTCTGGGGCATACAGGGACGCCACGAAGTCGATTTTATCATTTCTCACAAACGCCGCTGCGTTGCCGTTGAGGTCAAAGCCGCCAGCCGGTTTGGAAAAAACGATTTGGCTGGCCTGCGAGCCTTTCAAGCAAAAACGCCAGGCGCGCCTGTCGGCATTCTTGCCTATAATGGCACTGAGGCATTTGCGCTGGAGAAGGGGCTGTTCGTGATTCCTCTCGGACTGTTACTCTCTTGAGGGGGTGTCACCGGCGGCGCTTAATCGCGCTATTCTGCTGCTGTCATATCGAGCTTCCGTGGACTGAGCCGGTAGCCGAGGGCGTGCATATCCCCGACTGCGAAGTCCTTGCGTAATCGCCGCGGGAACATGATGATCCATATACAGCCGAACGCTCACCGCTGTGAGCCTGATCCCTTCAACTTTTCTTGAATCAGAGACGGACCAAGGCTGGCTTTTATCGCATCAACTTGAGAGATCTGAGCGTGAATAGCCTGATCAAGTTCGTCCTGGTGGTCGTAATAATAGGCAAGAGCGCTACAAATCTGGCCACGGGTCAGGTGCGGATGCTGGCGGTGCATTTCATCGACATCCCAATGGTGGGCCAAGCGATCAAGGGCAACTTCGATCGCCTTCGTCTTCGTACCGGCCAACATCGGCACGCCATCAGGCGTAACGTTGATATGAGGATAGTCGGTGGCGAGCATAGGCATTCCCTCAGCCTCAAGATATTCCGACTCTTCAGGTCCGGTCAGAATACCAAACTCATAATGGAAGCGACCGTTAAAGGCAACAAACCGGAGCTCCAACAGTTGCAGCTTCCCCCTTCTCCACCTCTGTCGGTTTTGACAGACAAAGAAGTACAGCGGATATCTTTCTTGAGGAGACCACGGGGCGGCGGCGCTTAATCGCGCTATTTTGTCGCTGTCATATCGAGCTTCCGGGGACTGAGCCGGTAGCCGAGGGCATGCATAATGGCGTTGATACTCTCAAACTTCGGATTACCCTTCTCTGAGAGTGCCTTTTGTAATCCCTTTCGGGACAGACCGGCTTCCCGTGCGGTCGTTGTGATGCCTCTGACCTTGCTCATAGTCCGCAACGACGCGAGTAGCGCACCGGTATTCCCATCACGAGCATACTCCTCAAAAATGACGGACATATACTCTTCCATCTCCTCGGGGTGGTCGCGAAGGTAGTCCACTTCTATCGCATCTAAGGTTCTAAGTTTTCGCATGGCCCTGATACTCTTTCCAGTACGTTTTCGCGTCGGCAACACCACTCTCTGGAACATTAACAATGTAACATATTTTCCCCTCCCCTCGATCCTGCTACAACACATCCCAGAACAATTCGATCATATTGCATTTTCCGTTACGCCAAGGAGGGAGCCGATGTCGTCACACCAGACAGCCGAGCATATTCACTCACAACTGAGCCATCCGGTTATTGACTCAGACGGTCACTGGATCGAGTTTGAGCCTGCGGCCATGGATTATTTACACGAGATTGCGGGAGAGCGTGTGGCCGAGCGTTATGGCAAGGTTGCTAACCAGTTTGGCAATAAGAAATGGGCGGGCCTCTCAGAAGAGGAACGCAAGGACCGGCGTATGCTCCAGCCCGCCTGGTGGGGGGTGCCGACCAAGAATACGCGCGACCGCGCCACCGCGATGCTGCCCAAGCTGCTGTACGAACGCCTGGACGAGCTCGGCATCGACTTTGGGGTAATCTACCCGACCGGAGGCGCGCTGTTTGCACCATTTCTGCGCGATGACGAAATTCGCCGGGCGGCCTGCCGCGCGTTTAATATGTATACTGCCGATCAGTTCAAGGGCCTGGAAGACCGCCTGACTCCCGCAGCAGTGGTACCGATGTTCACCCCGGAGGAGGCGGTTGAAGAACTGGAGTTCATCAAGAGCAAGGGCTTTAAGGTGGCCATGCTGTCGAGCCTCATCCGGCGGCAGGTCCCGGCGGTGGCACGCAAAGCGCCCGAGGCTGGCCGTTATGCAATCTGGCACGACACCCTGGGCATAGACAGCGAGCATGATTATGACCCGGTCTGGGCGAAATGCCTCGAAGTGGGTATCCCGCCCAGCTTTCACTCGGCCTCATCAGGCATTGGCATGCGGGCCTCTATTTCCAATTTTGTGTACAACCATATCGGCCATTTTGCCCAGGCCGGAGAGGCGGTGTGCAAATCCATCTTCATGAACGGCGTGACGCGGCGTTTCCCGGAGCTGCGCTTTGCCTTTTTGGAAGGCGGCGTGGGCTGGGCCTGTGGCCTGTATAGCGACCTCATCGGCCACTGGAAAATTCGCAATCCCAAGGCCCTGGATAACGTAAATCCTGCCAATCTGAACCAGGAAATGCTGGTTGATCTGTTCCAGAAATATGGCCCGCCCGCGGCGGTGGAAAAGCTGGGGCAGAAAGCGACGCAGGCCCATCTCGGCCTGCTGACCAAAGAGCCGGAAAAACTGGACGATTTTGCGCCCTGCGGGATCGAGCGCGCCGAGGACATCCGCGACCTGTTTGTGCCGAATTTCTACTTTGGCTGCGAGGCCGACGACCCGCTGAACGCCTGGGCTTTCAACACTACCGTCAATCCGTATGGCGCCAAGATCAACGCGCTGTTTGGCTCGGACATCGGTCACTTCGATGTGCCGGACATGGCCGGGGTGTTGCCCGAGGCGTATGAGGGCGTTGAGGACGGGATAATGACAGAGGATAATTTCAGGGATTTTGTGTTCGCAAATCCTGTCCGCTTCTGGAGCGCCGTCAACCCGGACTTCTTTACGGGAACGGTGGTGGAGTCACAGGCGCGGGCGCTGGTGGCGGAGGGAGAGGCCTAGGTACAACACCAGTCCGGCTCACCCGCGGCGTGGTTGTGGCGTTCGGCCCGGAGTTGGCGCATGCCGTCCATCATACGCTGCCGGTCGATGGGTCGGTCGAGTTCGTTCTGAAACTCTTGGTAGAGCCGCATGATGTTGGGCAGAATCCGCTCGGGCTCGCGCCAGCGGGCGTAGATGCCGAGCTTCACGTCGCGGGCGGCTTCTTCGGGGCTCATACCGAGCCGAAAACGCTTCTTGGCCTCGCGCCGGATGAGCATGAGATAGGACCGCATTTCGCGCAGTTCTTTTTTGCCGCCAAGCGGGCCGTGCCCCGGCACGATCAGGTCCACATCCATCTTCAAAATCCGATCGGCAACCTTGATCCAATTGCCGACATGACCCTGGAAGGCCAGGGGCGTGACATAGTAAAAAGCCAGGTCCCCGGCAAAAAGAATCTTGTCTTTGGGTAAATAGACAAAGGCGTCGCCAAAGGTGTGGGCCGGTCCAAGATGGCGCAGTTCCACATCGCGTCCGGACTGGTAGAAGACCAGCCGGTCTTCAAAGGTCATGGACGGGACTTTGGGTTTGAGCTTGGAGAACTCCTTGGCAAAGCGCGGAATGCGCTGCTGGAGTTGTTTGACAGGGATGCCTTCCCGTACCTGTTCGTCGCGACAGAAGGTGTGGCTGATGACCTGGGCGTCGCGAAAGAGAAAATTGCCGCCGCTGTGATCGACGTGGTGGTGCGTATTGACCAGCCGGGAGACCGGCCGTCTCGTCACTTTCTTAATCGCCCCGAGAAAGCGTGAGGTCATGGACGGGACCATGAGGGCGTCAATCACCATGACACCTTCACGGTCCAGCAGCAGGCCGGCATTACTGACACCCAATTCCCCATACGCCTGAATATAGGCGTAGACTTTCGGCGCGACCTCCTCGATTCCAGTCCGCCAGCCGGCGGGAGTGATGTAGTCCTGCATATGACCGCCTGCGCTTAGAGGTTGAATAAACGGGCGGCATTCTCGCTCAGGATTTTTTTCTTCAGCCCGTCTGAGATATCCGTCCGCTCATAGATGGCTTTGACCGAATCCGGGCACATGCAGTCCCAGTGCGAGTAGTCCGAGGCATAGATCAGGCGCTCTTCCCCGATCATTTGGGCCACGAACGGAATGGTCTTTTCTTCCGGCTCGACCGCGAAAAAGCAGTTCTCGCTCGTGATCCAGTCTTCGGGGCTGCGTTGCTGCCAGGGCATTTGCTGGGGCAGCAATTCATAGTGTTCGTGGAGCCGGTCCATCATCCACGGCACCCAGCCGGCGCCGGCTTCCATAAAGGCCACCTTCAGCTTCGGGAAGCGCTCCAAAATCCCCCCGGTGGTAAACGAAGCCGCGGCCAGCATGGTATCGAGCGAATAAAAGGCGTGCTTGAACACGTAGCGATCGAATCGATCGACACCCGCGGAGTTGGTTGAGATGATATGCGCGCAAATAGGGACACCGAGACCCTGGGCTTCTTCCCAAATCGGGTCGAACTCGGCTTCGTGCAGGAGCTTGCCGCCGAAATTCGTCAGGACCTGGACACCGACCATGCCCAGTTGCTCGACCGTCCGTCTGATTTCGACCCGCGCCGCCTCGGGGTCCTGCATGGGAATCATGGCGATGCCCTTGAGGCGGTCGGCGTAGGGTTTGCAGTATTCGGCCAGCCAGTTGTTATAGGCGACGGAGACGGCCATACCCAGGCCGGGGTCTTCAATTGACGCGGCGGCACCGAGGCCGATAAAGGTCCCGAACAGGACGGCGATGTCGATCCCTTCGAGGTCCATATCGGGGATACGTTTGTGCGGGTCCTGCATCCCGACGCGATCCCAGCCCCATTGGTGGTCCGGCTTCTTGGGCTCGGGCCACATGCCGAGTCGGCCATAGAAGTCACGCCGGCTGGGCCACATTTTGCCCTCAACCACCAGATGCTTGCGACCATCAGGGTAGCTCACCCAACAGGGTGCATCCTTGTGATAGCGCTCGGGCAGTAACTCAACCCAGTTGACAGCCTTTTCATCGACGTGTCCATCGGCATCAATGACAGTATATTCAGGTCGCATGTTTCCCTCCTGTGTCTTTTTCTTTCCGACTGCTCGCTAGGGCGTATCATAACGCCGCCGAAATTCCGCATACTCTATCGCGGCCCGGAGCGCAGCAACCGCTCGATGAGCGCTGGGGTAGCACACACGACCGGCTGCGCGGACAGCCAGGGGGCCGGCATTGTCGTAGTCCCAAGCAGTATAGACGAGTTCGGTGGTCGTGAGGACGGGTTTCTTATGCTTGTCTGAAGCTTCGGCCGCGGCTTCGGCATAGCGTCGCTCCTGGTTTTCGTGGAATCCGGCCATACGCTCCAAGCCGTAGCCCGGATAGAAGTCACCGCCCTTAAAGCCGTGGGCGGTTGCGGCCTGAATACCCAAGCCAAGATGCAGCACCGCATCGACCTCGGGGTGGGCACAGACGAGGTCGAGGACTTCAGGAACCGTATCCCTGGTCTCGCCGCCCGCCAGGTCAATCGGATTATTGTGGCTCCAGCGGGCCGGAACCAATGTACTGATTGTCTCGACCAGGTCTTGGGGGAGGGGAATCAGGTCGAGCCCGGCCTGGGCGCAGGCATCTGCGGTCAGGACCCCCCAGCCGCCAACGGTGGTAAAGACCACGACCCGCCTGCCTTGGGAGAGCGGCTGGGTCGCCAGAGTTGCCGCCCATTCAAAGGCATGTTCGATCGTCGGTGCCCTCAGTACGCCAAACTGACGGCACAGCCCGTCAAAGACGCGGTCGTCCGTCGCCAGCGAACCGGTGTGCGATAAGGCCGCCCGCTGTCCCTCTGCCGCAGCACCGCCTTTCACCAGCACCAACGGCTTGCGCCGGGTGAGAGCGCGGACTGCGTCAATGAAATGCGGACCGTCGGGAACGCCTTCAAGATAGGCAAGCACGACATCGGTTTCCGGGTCGGCTGTAAAATACTCCAGATAATCGGCGATATTTGTGTGAGCGGAGTTGCCGGCAGAAACAGCCTTGCTCACGCCGACTCCGGTCTGGACGGAATAGTTCAAGAAGGCCGACAGCAGATTTCCGCTCTGACTCACAACGGACAGGCGACCCGCCGGGGGATACGGCGCCACAATCTGGGCACACATCGATACCGGCGTCGAGATCACCCCTTGGCCGTTCGGTCCGGCCAGCAGCATGCCCAACTCCTGGGCGGTTGCGACCAGTTCGTTTTCCAGGCGACGGCCCTCCTCGCCGGCCTCCCGATAGCCCCCACTGGCGACAAAGGCGGCCCGCACGCCGATCTTGGCACAGGAACGCAGCAGTTCGACGTTGGCCGCAGCAGGCGTGCACACAAAGACGAGGTCAGCCTTATCCGGCGGAATCTCCTCTACGGTCCGATAGCTTGGTTGACCGAGGATTTCCGCGCCGTCACGATTGACCGGAAAGATTTCGCCCTGATAGCCGAAGCGTCTGAGGTTGTGCAAAGAGACAAACCCGAATTTCCCCGGATGTGAGGACGCTCCGGCAACGACCACGCCGCGCGGGTGAAACAGGGGGCGGAAGCGTTCAAGAATATCTTCAGGGGCATGCCGCTGAACCGGCGGTCTGGTGTGGAGTGTCGTATTCGTGACGACCAGGGCGTCAACCGCAATGGGTTTGCCGTCGACAACAATCAACGGATTCACGTCAACGCTCTCGATGTCGGGCCGTTCGACGGCCAGGCGGCCAAGCCCAACCAGGAGATCAGCCAAGGCATCGAGATCAACCGGCTCTTCACCACGAAACGGTTGAGTGACGAGATGTTTGAACCGCAGCCCCTCAACCATGGCACGCGCTTGAGTGTGAGAGAGCGGCGCCAGAGCAAAGACAACATCGCCGAGCGCTTCGGTCAGAACGCCGCCAAGCCCCAGGAGGACGCACGGGCCAAACTGAGGGTCGCGGACCATACCGGCAATCAACTCTCGCCGCCCGGCAATCATTTCGGCGACCAGCAGACCGACTTCGCCATCGTCATCCCGACGTCGCGCCCACAGCTCGTGCGCGGCCCGCTCAACCGCCCGGACCGTATCAAGGCCGAGGCGGACAAGATTCCGTTCGGTCTTGTGAGCAATGCGCGCCCCGCACAGTTTCAGCACAACAGGCAAGCCAATATCCGTTGCCGCACGCCCAGCTTCGGAGGGGTCCTGGACGAGGACTTCTTGAGAAATGACGCCCCCATATCCGACAAGCACCCGCTTTGATTCATATTCGGACAGGGTCAGTATTTGCGGCTCAGTCGAACGTTTCATAACGGTACGGTTACCTCTTCTGGTCAGGCGTGTCCGCGCCTCGCCATAATGAACAAAGTGAGCGGGCCTGAAAAGTATGGGATACTAGCACACGCCGGGCTGCTCGGGCAGATGTCAGCAGGCCAGGGTCTTGAGGGGTTGCTTTCACCCAGGTGAGGCATTAGTTATTGTGGACCTCGCAGACGAAAAGGGGGCGGCGTGAACGCTTCGGTCAGACTTATTGAACAAGTGATTCCTTCAACGGTTGCCATTCAGGTCACCGTTCCCTCACAGCACCAGTCCGCCCAACTGTTAGGCACTGAGCGTATGGGGTCCGGGGCAGTGGTGAGCCCGGACGGCTATATTCTGACCGTCAATTACATTGTTATCGGCGCGTCTCAGGTTCAGGTCAGCATGATTGATAACACCCAGCTTGAAGCCGAAGTGGTGGCCCAGGATTTTGCGAGCGGTGTTGCCGTACTGAAAATATCGCAAACCGGCTTTCCCGCCGTCCCTCTCCAGCCTTCTACCGCGCTGCACGCCGGCGATGAGGTGTTCCTGGTCGCCAGTGCGGGAGAAGAAAACGGCCGACGGGTGAATGGCGGCGGACTCACCTCGGTTTCCCAGTTTGATGCCTACTGGGAGTATAGCCTGGAGCGAGCCTTGACGAGTACGGCTATGAATCCGGGCTTAGGCGGCGGTCCCATGTTCGACATGCACGGCCGTATGATCGGCGTCGTCTCCCTCAATCTCAATGAAATCGGCAAGTTTTCCCTGGCTATTCCGGTTGAGCACTTCACCGAACATCGAGACGAACTCCTGCGCTACGGACGGCGTGTCACCCGGCCCTCACGCGCCTGGATCGGCATGTATTCGTATACGGTCAAAGAGCATCTCGTTATCGCCGGCCTGTTACCCGAGGGTCCGGGGGCCAAATCGGGGTTGAAGGCCGGAGATGTGATCCTTGCTATCGACGAGCAAGAAATAGCCGACCGACGTGCCTTTTATGAGCAACTCTGGAGTCGGCCCGCTGGCGAGACCGTTCTGTTTCGGGTCTTTCGGAATAATGCCGTCCAGAGCATTCCGGTTGTTTCCGGCAATGTCGAGGAGTTTTTCGGCTAAGCGCCGCTCCTGTCAGTCACCGTCCGTCGAAGCTCCTGCCCGCCTAGTGGGCTTCCTCCTCCTTTTTGACGTACCCACTAGCCCTTTCTTGCCGAGAGTCTGATACAATACCCATAGTTCTTACCGTGAGTCTGATACAACATCCACAGGGAGGGAGTATGGAAGCGCGGATGCAACTTGGGAATTATCTTGTCGCATATTTGCGCAAGATTGGTCTGACCCACCTGTTTGGGATTCCGGGTGATTTGGTCATTCAGCTTTTCATGAAATTCGGCCAACCCCACGATATACGGGTCATTACGTCTTCGCATGAGCCGGGTGCCGGATTCGCCGTCGATGGGTATGCGCGGGCGACCGGAAAAATCGGGGTCCTGTGCGTGACCTACGGGGCTGGGGGGCATAACGTGGTGAATGCCGTTGCCGGCTCATATGCCGAGCGGGTGCCGGTCTTGGTCATCAGCGGCGGGCCGGGTGAGGAGAAGCGGAAACTCGGGGTGTTAGTCCATCACCAGGCCAGAGAGATTGAGTCCCAGTTCCATATTTTTCACGAGATCACCTGTGCCGCAAAAATCATTGACGACCCGCGTACCGCGGCAACCGCCATTGATGCGGTTGTCCAGGATATCTGGCGTCATCAGCAACCGGGCTATATTGAGATCCATCAGGATATGGTTGAGCAGGAGATTAGCGTTCCTGTACGGATCAGAGAGTGGGACGGCAGATTTCATCGGGCCCAGTCCGATGCCCAAAAGGTTGAGGAAGCCGTCCGAGAGACCACTGCCCGTCTCAATCAGGCGCACAAACCAGCCGTTATCATTGGTATTGAAACCTTCCGACATCATCTCACTACCGACATCATTACCCTGGTCGAAAAGATCGGCGGGCCCTGCCTGACAACTGTTTTGGCCAAGGGCGCCTTCCCCATGGATCATCCCCAATATATGGGCGTTCATATTGGGGCCATCTCGCCGCCGCCCATCCGTCAACGGATCGAGGAATCCGACCTGGTGCTCCATCTGGGCTCCCTGCTGACCGATATGAATCTGGGCTCACAGCCGCAATACATCGACCGTCACCACTCAATCTGGGCCGCGGAAAATAAAGTGCACGTCAGCTTTCATACCTATACCGAGGTCTCCATTGAGGATTACGTCCAGTCTTTGCTACAGGCTCCGCTGACACGGCACCAGGAAGAGATTACCTATTGTGACAACCTCGCTCCGCAGCCGCCCGGAGAGAATCGGACGATCCAGGTCTCGGATATGTTATGTGAGGTCAATGCATTCCTGGATGGACGCGAAGGCTATATGGTGGTGGCCGAAGCCGGTGACATGCTGTTCGCCGGCTTGGATATTAAAATTGGCCAAGGCGGGGGCTATCTGGCTCAAGGCTATTATGCCTCGATGGGCTTTGGCGTTCCCGGAGCGCTTGGTGCGCAATTGGGGACCGGTCAACGGCCGCTTGTGTTGTGCGGGGACGGGGCCTTTCAAATGACGGGCTCAGAGATTTCGCATGCGCCCCGTCACAAACTCAGTCCCATTGTCCTGGTTATGAATAACGGCGGCTGGGGCATTTTTCGGCCGGTTTCTGAGCGGCAGGATTTGCTCACCATTCCCCCCTGGCCCTATGCCACGCTGGCCAAAGAATGGGGCGGCAAAGGGTTACAGGCTACGACAGTCCAGGAGCTGCGCCAGGCATTAGTGGAAGCCGACCGGACCTCGTCTTTTGTCATCATTGAGGTTATGGTGTCGCCGCGTGACTTATCGCCAGTCACGGAAAAGTATATCAAAGCCTCAGTTGGCAGCAGCCAATAAAAAATCATTTGCAGGCAAGAGAGGAGAAAACGCGTGAAGATTGCTATTTTGGGAGGAACTGGAGAACAAGGTCCCGGCCTGGCCCTGCGCTGGGCGCTCGCCGGAGAAGAGGTCATTATCGGCTCACGCCAACAGGAAAAAGGAGAACGCGTGGCGACCGAGCTCAATCAGGAACTCGGTAAGGACCTCCTGCGCGGCACCGATAATGTCACGGCTGCGGCCGCCGCCGACGTGGTGTTTATCACCGTGCCGTACTCCGCCCACGTCAAGACGATAGAATCCGTAAAAGATCAGCTCAAGGGGAAGATCTTTGTGGATGTGTCGGTCCCGCTCGACCCGGATAACGCCCGGCGGGTGGTCATGCCTGAGGCGGGCTCTGCCACAGAAGAGGCGAAACAGATCCTGGGCGACGAAGTCCAGGTCGTGTGTGCGCTCCAGAACATCTCCGCTCACCTCTTACGTGATGTCAACGCCCAGATTGACTGTGATGTATTGGTCTGTGGGGATAAAGACGCCAGACCAAGGGTGATTGAGTTGGTGGAGAAGCTGGGCATTCGCACGGTTGACGTCGGTCCGCTGGCCGCCGCCAGTTTGATAGAGCCGATTACAGCTCTGCTCATTCGTTTGAATATCCGGAACAAAGTGCATTCCGCCGGGATTCGGATCACTGGACTGTCCGAAAGTTAGACCCGTCCGATTTCCCCGCGCCAGCAAGAAAAAAGGCCCCACAAAGGTAGGGCCTTTTTTGATGAGTACTCGGTATAAGGGGGCCTACATCATGCCACCCATACCACCCATACCACCCATACCGCCCATGCCGCCCGGAGGCATTGGAGGCATGCCGCCGCCGGCACCTTTCTCATCAGGTTTCTCGGCAACGGTTGCTTCTGTTGTGAGCAACAGGCCGGCTACGGACGAGGCATTCTGCAGTGCAGTCCGCACGACCTTGGTGGGGTCAACAATGCCGGCTTTGATGAGGTCTTCGAACTGACCGGTTGCGGCGTTGAAGCCGTTCGCACCCTTGCTGTTCCGAACCTTATCCAGGATGATAGAACCCTCTTCTCCTGCATTGGAAGAAATCCAGCGTAAGGGTTCTTGGATCGCTCTTTGGATAATGTTGACACCGATCTGTTCCTCTTCGCTCACCTCAACCTTGCCGAGCTTACCGGAAGAGCGAATGAGGGCGACACCGCCACCGGGGACAATGCCTTCTTCAACCGCAGCCCGCGTGGCGTGCAGGGCATCTTCGACGCGCGCCTTCTTCTCCTTCATTTCGATCTCAGTCGCGGCACCAACCTGGATGACGGCAACACCGCCGACCATTTTGGCCAAGCGTTCTTGCAGCTTCTCCCGGTCATAGTCTGAGGTCGTCTCATCGATCTGGGCACGAATCTGGTTGATACGGCCTCCGATGTCACCCTTCTTCCCGGCACCGTCAACGATGGTGGTGTTGTCTTTATCGACAACCAGACGTTTGGCCCGGCCGAGGTCGTTCAGCGTCAGGCTCTCCAATTTCACACCCAGTTCCTCGGCGATGACCCGACCACCGGTCAGAATAGCAATATCCTCAAGCATGGCCTTGCGGCGATCACCAAAACCGGGCGCCTTGACGGCCACACACTGGAGGGTGCCACGAATCTTGTTCACAACCAGCGTGGCCAGTGCCTCGCCTTCGATATCTTCGGCAATGATGAGCAACGGTTTGCCGCTCTTGGCCACTGCTTCGAGCACGGGCAGCAGGTCCTTCATGGCTGAGATCTTCTTCTCGTGAATGAGCAGATAGGCATCCTCGTATACCCCCTCCATCCGTTCCGGATCGGTCACGAAGTAGGGAGAGAGATAGCCACGGTCGAACTGCATCCCTTCGACGACGTCGAGCGTCGTATCCAACCCTTTGGCTTCTTCGACGGTGATCACGCCTTCCCGACCGACCTTGTTCATGGCTTCGGCAATAATGCCGCCGATGGTCGAGTCGTTATTGGCCGAGATGGTGCCGACTTGGGCGATTTCGGTTTGATCGCGGGTGGACTTGGACAGGTTGCGCAACTCGTTGACCATGGCGGCCACGGCTTTATCGATACCGCGCTTAATGCTCATGGGGTCGTGGCCGGCGGCGACCATTTTGACGCCTTCCGCATAGATGGCCCGCGCGAGGACCGTCGCCGTCGTGGTCCCATCACCAGCCACGTCAGAGGTTTTGCTGGCGACTTCTTTGACCATCTGAGCGCCCATATTTTCGAACTTGTCCTCAAGCTCGATCTCCTTGGCAACGGTCACGCCGTCTTTGGTGACATTTGGCGCGCCAAAGGATTTCTCGATCACAACATTGCGTCCCTTTGGGCCGAGGGTGACGGTCACCGCATCGGCCAGAACGTTCACTCCTCTGAGGGTCTTATCCCTCGCATCTTGACTGAATTTGACAAGCTTTGCAGCCATTCCTGATCCTCCTAATATCCCGGATTAACCTTCGACCACACCGAGGATATCATCCTCACGCATAATCAGGTGCTCTTCGCCATCAATCTTGATCTCCGTCCCGGCGTATTTGCCAAAGAGCACTTTGTCCCCTTTCTTGACATCAAGCGGAGTGACCCTGCCATCTTCTCCGACCTTTCCGTTTCCGACGGCGGTCACCTTCCCCTCTTGGGGTTTTTCCTTTGCGGTATCCGGGATGATGATGCCACCCGCGGTCTTCTCCTCTTCCGCAATCCGCTTGACAATAATCCGATCCTGTAGAGGTCGAATTTTCATACCTCGTCTCCTTTCTCTCAGACGTGTTTCCTTACTGTATATGGGAGGGATTTCACCCCCACTCAAGATGGGGGGAAAATAATCACTCTTCTGGTGTTGTCAACCGTCGGCGTTCAGAATTTTCGCTTTCGTGACTCTTCTTCAAAATACCGACGATACAGGACATCCCATTCCGTACTTCCTGGGGCGACTTTTCTCGACAGAGAACGAATCTTTCGCCGCACTACAGCATCGATCGCGCCTCCCTGCTGAAAATAAGAACTCAATATCCGTCTACTCTCGATCAACGCCCCTCTTTCATTGACGATTTTACCCTCTGCGGCGATGACTCGTAAGGCCGAACGAGCCAAGGCGGTAATGCGGTTGTCGGACAGATCACTCATAGCGCAAAGTCCCGCTCTTCGGCTAAGCGCCGCTTAATGAGCTGGACGACCTTATAGCGATCAACCGTTGGTGATTTCTGGATATGCTCTTCGGCTAACTGTTCGGCTTCCTTTTCAAGGGCGGCTTCTTGGCGGAAGTTCGCAAATAAGGCGCTCGCAACCTTGTTCGCAACCGCAGCCCGTTGCCCACTCAGGCGGACCGCACCCTTCGTGCACAATGTCTCCACAAGAACCTGACTCACATAGCGGCAGAGTGCTTCTGGGTCCTGCATGTCGGCATACCATAGCTGGCGTCAGCGCTGTTTGGCAACCCCGTCTTGACAAGAAAAACAAGGTTTGAGATGGGACCTTGAGTGACGCAGCGAAAACCCACCCCAGGCCAATCTCCTTCAACTTTTCCCTCGGGCTATTGGGAGCATATTGCCACCTATCTCGAAGAAGGCTTGGCCATCATCGATAACCAGCACGATATCGTCTTCTTTAATGCCGCCGCGGAATCCCTCACCAGTGCCGCCCAAACGCAAGTTCGAGGGGTTGCGTATACCCAGGTTTTTGACGGGAATCCGTGGATTGTTGCTCTCATCCGCAGGGCGCAGGAACCTGGCTATAGCCGGACGGCGGGAGAGGGAGAGTTGCGAGACCGTTTTCGCCGCGTCGTACCGGTCCGTGTCACCTGTTCTCCTATTTTCGACCAGGACGACTGTCCCCTAGGGCTTGTCCTGGTCCTACACGATCTGAGCCACCGGAAAGAACTGGAAGAGGAGAAACAGCGGGATGACCGACTGACCTCCCTTGGCGTGGTGGCTGCCGGACTCGCGCACGAAATCAAAAATCCCCTGGCGGGCATCCGAGGCGCGGCTCAACTCCTCCGGTCTCGGGTCAAGACCGACCAGTCCTCGGTCAAATACACGACTATCATGGTGGACGAGATTGACCGTCTCAGCGCGCTGCTTGAGCAGTTGCTCGAGCTCTCGGCGTGTCCCCACTTTGATCCCCAGCCGGTCAATATCCATAAGACGATCACCGATGTCCTGCTGCTTGAACAAGAAGCGGCCTCCAAGGGAACAACTGTTCAGACCCATTTTGACCCGAGTTTGCCGCTCGTGTCGGGCGATGAAGCGCGCCTCTCCCAAGTCTTTCGCAACCTGATCAAAAACAGTTTACAGGCCCTCCGCGGGCAACGTGGTGGGGTCCTCAGTATTTCAACAAAAATGGCGACAGACTTTCATCTGGTGCGTTTACCCCTTGACCGGACTGTCCCCCTTCAGCCAGGGAGCATTGCGACCCCTGCGCAAACGCAGCCCCCAGACACCCCAGAAAAGCAACCGCTCTACGACAATCACGCCGGCGGTCGTTTTCTGTGCGTTATTTTCGCCGACAACGGGCCAGGGATTAGCCCGGATCATCTCCCCCATTTGTTCACCCCGTTTTTTACCACCAAGAGCCAGGGCACAGGCTTGGGTTTACCGGTCAGCCAACAGATTATTGCTCAACACGGAGGGACCATTCGGGTCGAAAGCAGCCCGGGGCACGGGGTGAGCTTCCACGTATATTTACCCGTCCCGTCAGGATAGGATGCTGTGGTGAACGGAACGATTCTCATTGCCGACGACGAAGATCTCATCCGCCAGGTCCTGCATGATACGCTCACCGAGCAGGGCTATCACGTCGAGGCGGTCGCAACCGGCTCTCAAGCCTGGTCGGCCGTGCAGGAACAGGTGTTCGATCTGGCCTTTGTCGATATTCGCATGCCGGGACTCAACGGTTTGGATCTCTTACAGAAGACGCAGGCCGCTCAGATCGACCTCCCGATCATCATCATGACCGGGCAAACCACATTGACCAATGCGATTGAGGCGATGAAGCATGGGGCCTTTGACTATTTGCCAAAGCCGTTTGACCTTGATGATGTGCACGCTTTGGTCTCCCATGTCATAGAAACCAAACGGCTCACGGCCAATACCGAACGTCCCCTGCCGGCTATCCAAGGCCGCGATGAGCAGATCATCGGCAGCGGCGCGGCCATGCAGCAGGTGTACAAAACCGTCGGACGTATCGTCCGCAGCGATGCAACCGTCCTCCTCCAGGGCGAAAGCGGGACGGGCAAAGAGCTGGTGGCGAAAGTGATTCACCACTACTCAGCCCGCTGGCGGGCACCCTTTATTGGGGTGAACTGTTCGGCCATTCCGCTCGATCTGCTCGAAAGCGAGCTGTTCGGCCACGAACGGGGGGCATTCACCGGTGCGGTTGAGCGGCATGCCGGGAAGTTTGAACAGGCCGCGGGTGGGACCCTCTTCCTGGATGAAATAGGCGACATGCCCCCGTCGCTTCAGGCAAAGCTGCTCCGCGTCCTCCAGGAGCGTGAGTTCACCCGGGTCGGGGGAAGCCAAGCCCTCCAAGCGGACGTGCGCATCATCGCGGCTACAAATCAGGATCTGGCAGCCGCCGTCAAAGAAAAACGTTTTCGGGAAGATTTGTATTTTCGTCTTCGTGTTGTGCCGATCACCCTGCCCCCACTGCGCCAACGGCGTGAAGATATTCCCAAACTCACCGCCTATTTTCTCGATAAGATTACGCAGGAGGTGGGAACTGCGGCCACAGGGATTACCCCTGAGGCGCAAGCCCTGCTCACCCATTATTCCTGGCCGGGGAATGTGCGGGAGTTGGAAAACACCCTCCTCAGAGCGGCCGTCCTCAGCCCAGGACCGTTACTGACGCCGGCAGATTTCTCGCTCCCGCAGACGAGAACTCCGCTGCCGGCCGATCTTGCGGAACTCTCGTTCGAGGAGGTCATCCGGCGTCAACTCACGGCCTATCTTCAGCAACCCGACCTGCTCGAGACCGGAGACCTGCACGCGGTGGTCATCAGCCAGGTCGAAAAGCCGCTGATCGAACTGGTCTTGGACCATACACGCGGGAATCAGCTCAAGGCCGCAGAGATTTTGGGGATTAATCGCAATACCTTACGCAAGAAAATGACGGACCTCAAAATAGCCGTCAAAAAGTGAGCGGCTCCTCATATGCCCTTCGCCTTTCCCAGTCCGTTCTACGCCATGGCTGACACGTTGAATCGGCCCGAGCTGTCATTCCAGGGACTGACCGACCATCTGTGCGCTGGAGGCGTACGCCTCCTCCAGCTGCGCGTCAAACAGCAGCCGACGCGAGATTTTGTCGCCCTGGCCACAGAAGTGTGGCGCATTTGCCGGCGCTATCAGTGTACGCTCATCATCAATGACCGGGTGGATATTGCCCTGGCGGTTGAGGCTGACGGCGTCCATCTCGGTCAGGAAGACCTCCCCCTGGCCGCGGCCCGCAAGATATTGGGACGCGAGAAGATTATCGGCGTTTCAACCCACACGGTCCAGCAGGCGTTGAGCGCTGGACAGGAGGGCGCCGACTATATTGGATTTGGGCCGCTGTTCGGCACAACGACAAAAGCGACCGGCTATACCGCCCGCGGCCTTGAGCAGTTGCAAGAAATTCGTCGGCAGGTTCGTATTCCCATTGTGGCGATTGGCGGGATTACGGCCGAACGGGCGCCAGCCGCCCTTCGGGCCGGCGCAGACGCGGTCGCGCTGATTAGCGATATTGTTCTTGCCTCGGATATCCAATATCGGGTTAAAACCCTGCTCCGGCAGCTCGACAGCCCCGAACGGTAAAAGGAAACAATGGGCGGGGAGAATAAGACTCCCACTCCTGACACTCCAGAGGCGTGTTACCCCTCCTCCACCAGGTCTTCGTCGGGTTCGGCAAAGGTATCGACCAGGTTGTCAAACCGCGTGTACTCGCCTCTCCAGGCCAGCCGGATTGTGCCGATCGGGCCGTTGCGTTGCTTGCCGATAATGATTTCCGCGGTCCCTTCTTCTTCCGACTCGGCGTGGTAGACTTCGTCCCGGTAGATAAACATGATGACATCCGCATCCTGCTCGATACTGCCACTGTTATGACTCACTATCCCGTCTGCCAGCCAGGAAGCTGGGCCGGGAACGGTGAGATCAAACACTTCTTCTTCTCCATGCGGCGCAATCTCAACAACCCGATCCCAGAAAAGGTCATTTGAGCATTGCGTCCGCAATATATCATCGTTCAGAATCTGCGCATATTCCATCATCGTTGACCGAGAAGGTGCAAAGCGGAAATGCGAAGCCCCTCCATAGGCGGTACCTCGGGCAGCGGCCATGGCACGCTGAGAAATGCCTCGCTCTCTCATGGCTGTCTTCACCCGCGCAAACCACTCTTGAGGAACCGTGTCTACATTGGTGTTGGAATGGACGCCAAGCAAAGCAGCTCGGAGTTGCTTCGCTTGGGATACTCGGGGACCAAATACCCCAATACAGTCGAGGAACCGAAGCTGCTGCTCAACCCCAGTCACCACAATCATATATGTAGGCTTATACGCTCCTTTCCGAACGGTTTGCTGACGAGCAACTATACCGTAGCGGAGTAAGAGCGCCATGACATCCCGGACCAGTCCAGGACTGTTCGTGCTGTACATAATGACATGTCCGCCACTTCTCTTTTTCGTCCGGACATGAATCGTTCCATCAGTAGCCCACAGATGTTGCAAGAATACTGCAATTTGATCGTTACTGAGGCGAAAAACTTGTTCTGGAACACGCTTCTGATGGGAACGCTGATTGAAAATTCCCAGTTCGCGCAGCCAACGATTAACCCCAGCGGGATGCCAACGGTTTCCATTGCCACTGAGTACGAGTTGATGCCAACTCCCACAGCCCGGATGGCGAGAGACACGCGCGCCAAACTCACGGCGGGCTGTTTCCATAACCAAACGGCTATTTTCTTCCGAACTCGTCGTATAACGAAGCGGCTGGTGCGTTAGATAACTCCCATCACCAATAAGATGGGCGAGCAGGGCCACTCGTCCCTCTGGCCAGGCCTCGGTCTGCTGTGGCTCTGGTAGGCAACGGGCCAGGGCAAGCCGACTTCCGACACGGAGATTTTCTACGCGCTGCCAACCCTGCGCACCCAAGAAGCGGTGCTGGGCTGTAGCTCGGACACATCGTCCACTGGCGAGTCGAACGGTAAAAACGGACCGCCGGCCTACACGCCAGACGCGCTCGCTCTTGGCCGGGAGCACTTGCCCCTCGGCTGAAACGGCGAGCACTGATGGGGTCGTCCCAACAAGGTTTTGAATGGGGACACGACGTCCATCAGCCAGAGTCACCAACGTCTCTCCTGGGACACATTCCCGAATGTCTGACATGACGGGCCGTTTGTCCCCGCGCAGTTCGACTTGGCGGTTGAGCTGGGAGAGGGCCACTACGGGGATGGCCAGTTCTTTGGCCAGAGCCTTCAGACTACGCGAGATTTCTGTCATTTCCTGCACACGATTCTCCTGCGCGGTGAGGCCGCGCATCAACTGGAGATAATCAATAATAATGAGGCCGAGGTTGGTCTCGCGTTTCAACCGGCGCGCCTTGGCCCGGAGTTCGAGGACATTCTGTCCGGGCGTATCATCGATATAGATCGGGGCTTCGGCCAGACGGCCGGCTGCCATGGCCAGGCGCGGGAAATCCCTTTCCGCCAAATACCCGGCGCGGACTTTGGCATTATCCACGCGGGCTTCCGCGCATAGCATCCGCATCACCAGTTGTTCTTTCGCCATTTCGAGCGAGAAGATACCGACGGCGGTCTCTGTCTGCATCGCCACATACTGGGCAATATTCAGCACAAAGGCAGTTTTGCCCATGCTGGGCCGCGCCGCGATAATCACCAGGTCAGCGGGCTGGAGGCCGGCCGTTTTTTGATCGAGATCCAGAAAACCGGTCGGGACGCCGGTCACCAGCTCCTTGCGTTCATACAGTTGCTCGATGATTTTAATCGTGTCCATGATCATATCCCCGACCTTGGCAAAGGCCGGGCGAATCCGCTGCTCGGACACGTCAAAGATCAACCGTTCGGCTTCGTCAAGAAATCGCTCGATGTCCTCCTGTCCCGTATAGGCCCGACTGACGATTTCCCCGGACACCGTGATCAAATTGCGCAGGACAGCCTTTTCTCTCACGATCCGCGCATAGTAGGCAATATTCGCTGCACTCGGCACCTTATCGCTCAGTTCGGCCAGATAGGTGGCTCCGCCGATCTCCTGCAATTCGTTACGCGTCTTGAGGGAATCGGTTAACGTAATCAGGTCAATCGGTTCGCCCCGCTCGGTTAAGGCGAGCATGGTCAGAAAAATTTTCCGGTTTGTCTCGCGATAAAAATCATCAGGACCCATGACCTCAATCACCCGGTCAAGGGCGTGGGAGTCCAGCAGGATACCGCCCAGGACGGACTCTTCCGCTTCCAGGCTCTGCGGCGGCACTTTGCGTAAGGCATCTTCAAGCGTTGACACAGCCCTCTGTCCTTCCTTCTGTCTGCGGACGGCACCCACAGGGCGGGCACACAGAAACTGCTTACTCGTCCAGCGTGTCCCGCACAAAAGCAAAGAGACGGGACAGTTCGGTTAAACCGTGAGCGATGCGTGGCCCATACCAACACAGCGCCATGCCATCCACACAGTAGAAGTGACCGCCGCGGCCGGCTGCGGTCTCCTGGAGTGGCGTCAGATGGACGAAATGCTTTTCCGCAAAGGGATAGGGCTCACTCGGGAGCAGAACGAGGTGGGGGTCGGCCGCAACGACTTCATCAAGAGAGAGGGGGAAATAGCGTTCCTCCTTTGCGCGAAAGATGTTCTCGCCACCACATCGCCACAGCATATCATCGCTATACGTCTCACGATTAAAGGACATCCAGGGTTTGCGCCAGATGGGACAAAAGACACGCAGCCGTTCGCCCTCTTCGAGCCCGGCCGTACTCTCTTCGTATTGCTGCCAGAGTGAGAGCGCAAGCGTCCGAGCTTGCGCTTGGCAGCCGATGAGCGGGCCGAGTTGTTCCACCATCCGTATCCCCTCCGCTACCGTGCGCGGAGCAGTAACATATAGCGGCAAGCCTCGTTTCTCCAGCACGCTGAAGTCCTCCCGCCGATTCTCCTCATCGTTGACAATAACGAGGTCGGGCTTCAGGTGCTCAATCGTGTCGAGATCAGGGTCTTTTGTCCCGCCAACGCGCGTCACACCTGCCAGCCCGTCTGGTGGATGGGTACAATAGGCCGTTACACCGACAACACGTTCACCAGCCCCAAGCGCGAACACCGTCTCGGTAATACTCGGAACGAGCGAAACAATGCGCTGTGGCACCTGCGGGAGCGCAACACAACGTTTATAAGCGTCCAGAAATTCCATCGTTTCGGGTCAGAGTATGCTCTATTTTTCCTTCACCTGTTGCAGGAGGGCTTCCAATTCTCGGCGTTCCTCCTGGGTGACTTCTTCGACAGGGGCGGATTGGCTCTTTTCAGCAGCCGGCTGAGCAATGACTTGGCTATCGGCCGTTGCCTTCCCTTCCTCAGGACCGAACAGGCCAATTCGGCGTAATTCTTCTTCCATCACAAAAATTGCACCGATAAACAGTACCAGCCCCACACACGCCATGAGGAGCATGAGTTTCGGGATCCACAGCCAGCGTCCTTTTTTACGTGTTGTTTTACGCTTTGGTGCTGCCGGTCGAGTCTTTTTCTGTCGTGCCACGCTCTTGCCTCCTTACGGCTGCCTCGGATATCGGTTGATGACCGCTCGGACGGCATCCCATCCACTCCGCTGATGCCAACCATCCACCCCATTATACCATTTCAAGCCAATAGATTGGAGACGCGTATTCCGAGCCGCAAGCGTGAACCACAAACGTGCGGTCCGACCATAGAACAGCTTGGTGGCAAAAGACAGTCGCGCCAGTTTCTTCCCGAGCCACGACTGAGTGATCGTCCTGGTATAGGCATCAAACGAGAAGTCTTTGGTCTGCAGCGCCTCGCAAATGGCCTGAGCGGCAAAGGCTCCATATTCAAACGCAAAGGAAATGCCTTCCCCCATAAGCGGTTCGGCTCCTGCCGCATCGCCGACGAGCACCACATGCGGAGCGGCAAGCGGCCGTTCGGGAGCATAGCCATGAATGGGAAAAGCCCGCAGCCGTCGGGTTTGCCCGAAGGAGTAAACGTGTCCTCCACTAACCATACGATGCTGGACACGTTCACTCTTTGATGCCGTCGCTGTACTAAACGCGTTAATTTCCGCACTAAGACAATCCTGGAGGGCTGCGTTTGAGAAAGAATTGACGCCCAATGAATAAATACCGAGATTCACATGGGCAACCTGATCAATCAGACACGGGAAGGCCCACAGATAGCCACGCAACCCGTCCTGGACGGGTAGAAAATTAAAGTCGTAACGCTGTTGGACGAAGCCGTCCCAGTCTGTTTCTGAGATCGGAACGTCGGACATTATGGCCTTGCCGACTGGCTGGCGGGTCTGTCCGATCAATTGTCGTCGCACCCGGCTCCCGGACCCGTCAGCCCCGACCGCAATCCGAGTGCGATACGTCGTCTTTTCGGTCACCACCCGAATGCCGTCCGGCTCTCGAACCAGCCGGATGACCTTTTCCCCCTGCCGGATTTCCGCTCCGCGCTCCGTAGCGGTGCGCACGAGTAAAAAATCAAACTCGTTTCGGCGAATAATGGAACACATCCCCCCTTCCTCACACACGACCTCGTGTCCGGGCAAGGCCTGGACACGAGCCCGGTTGACCTGGACGTGAGGAACGGTCAACGGAATCTCCAGGGCGTTGAGACAATCGAGGGTATGGGGAATGAGTCCGCCGGCACAGATCTTCTCCCGGGGATGAACGGCTTTGTCGAGCAAGAGGATATTGCCAGCGAGCGCGGGGTCGGCCCGCAACAGATTGAGAGCAGTAGCGGTCCCGGCCGGACCGGAGCCGATAATAATAACGTCAAAGCACTCCACAGCAGTGGGAGCCGTCTGAAAGCAGATGATTAGTCGTCAATCATGGGAACTTCTTCGGTCACGAACCAGACAAGGTTGGGGTGGTCTGAGAATTTCAGTTCGTCCGGTCGCACTTGGGCCAGGTAGTCCGGGTCCGCTAAAAAAGCCTCCACCGCAGCGTGGTTGTCAAACCACAGTTCCGCAATACCGTCGAAGGGCGCGGCATCGTTCTCGTACGCCTGCGGGATCGTATGACTCTGGACGTATTTCCGAATATACTGCCGTAGGCCTGGGACGCTCTTCACCAGACTCCCATGATGCGTCCGCCAGTAGTCGTGAAACTCTTCGACGCCCATGCCGGGCTTGCGTTTTACACAGACGACAAGTTTGACCATACTCCCCTTACCAGCGAGGCTCGTTCCCCCGCTTAGAGACCAGACCGCGGTTCGACATTGGCCCAAATCCAGTCCACAATTTCTTGGGTGCTGGCTCCGGGAGTAAATACCTTTTTTACGCCGACCTGCGTCAGTCCGGGCATATCATCTTCCGGGACGATGCCCCCCCCAAAAACAGCTACATCATCGGCGCCACGTTCTTTGAGTGCGCCCATAATAGCCGGGAATAGGGTCATATGCGCGCCGGACAGAATGCTTAAACCAACGGCGTCCACGTCTTCCTGCACGGCGGCCTCGGCGATCATTTCGGGCGTCTGATGTAAGCCGGTATAGATCACCTCAAAGCCGGCGTCCCTGAGCGCGCGGGCGATAATCTTTGCGCCGCGGTCATGACCATCGAGGCCGGCTTTCGCCACCAGGATGCGGAGTATTTTTTCTTCGGACACACCAACCTCCATGGAGACAGGGATTAGAGGTTGTCTTTCCCTCAGCCCCCAGTTCCCAACTCCTTTTTCTTTACAGCCAGGCAGGGTCTTGATAGACGCCAAACACCTCACGATAGACATCAGAGATTTCGCCCACCGTACAGTGAGCCTTAACGGCATCAATCAGGACCGGCATCAGGTTCTGTCCATTTCGCGCCGCGGCATGGACCCGGCCAAGCTGTTCTTCGGCCGCGGCCCGGTCACGCTCCTGTTTGACCTGTTTGACCAGGGCAATCTGGCTGCGCTCCACTTCCGGATCAATCTTGAGGATTTCCAGCGGTCGTTCTTCCTCGACCACGTGCGAATTTACCCCAACGATCTCCTTTTCTTTGGCATCCAACTGTTGCTGATAGCGATAGGCTGCATCGGCTATTTCCTTTTGCGGAAAGCCGATATTGATCGCCCGGATAATACCGCCGAGTTCGTCAATCCGGTCGATATAGGCGAACGCGTCTTTTTCCATACGGTCCGTCAGGGCTTCGATAGCCCAACTGCCGCCCAGGGGATCAACGAAGTTTGTCACGCCACTCTCTTCCGCAATGATTTGCTGGGTCCGCAGCGCGACCGTGACCGACTCTTCAGTCGGGAGGGCCAGGGTCTCATCCATGGAGTTGGTATGCAGCGACTGGGTGCCACCCAGGACACCGGCCAGGGCCTGAATTGCCACCCGCACGACGTTGTTGACCGGTTGCTGAGCAGTCAGGCTGACACCGGCCGTCTGACAATGCGTCCGCAGCAGCAGAGAACGGGGATTCTTTGCGCCAAAGCGCTCCTTCATGATCTTGGCCCACATCCGGCGGGCCGCCCGCAGTTTGGCAATTTCTTCAAAAAAGTCATTATGGATATCAAAGAAAAAAGACAGCCGCGGGGCAAACTCGTCAACGTCGAGCCCGCGTTCCACCCCAGCTTGGACATAGCCAATGCCATCAGCCAAGGTAAAGGCCAATTCCTGGACCGCAGTCGAGCCGGCTTCGCGGATGTGATAGCCCGAAATCGAGACGGCGTGCCAACGCGGTACCTCCTTGGCACAAAATTCAATCATGTCGGTGACAATACGGACGGCTGGTTCGGGCGGACAAATCCACTCTTTCTGGGCGATATACTCCTTAAGCATATCGTTCTGGATCGTCCCGCTGATCTGACTGCGGGGGATGCCCTGTTTATCGGCAACCGCAATATACATGGCGAGCAAAACACTGGCCGTGCAGTTCACCGTCATCGAGGTGGAGACTTTATCGAGTGGAATGTCCTGGAACAGGCGCTCCATGTCTTTTATGGTCGAGACCGACACGCCTTCACGGCCAACCTCGCCCAGCGAGCGCGCATGGTCCGCGTCATAGCCCATCAGCACCGGCATATCAAAGGCGGTTGACAGACCGGTTTGGCCCTCGGACAGCAGCAGCTTAAAGCGTTTATTCGTATCCTCGGGCGTCCCAAACCCGGCGAATTGCCGCATGGTCCAGTAACGGCCTCGATACATACTCGGGTAGACCCCACGGGTGTAGGGATATTCCCCCGGATAACCGATCCCTTCGAGGTTGGAGCCGTTGAGATCGTCCGGCGTATAGACGGGCTCAATCTCCATATCGGATATGGTCGAGAACCGCTGCGAACGTTCCTCCTGCTGAGGATATTTCTCATTCAACCACTCTTGCTTATTCATGCTTCCTCCGAAAGAACCAACTGTCTCTCCAGCGTATTCGCTCTGAAGAGTGGACGTGTCCAGCATTTCATATCTAATGGGAGGACACGTTTACTCTTTACATCCCAAGTCCTTTTAGGATCAAAAAATTTTACGCTACATAGCACGACGGGCCCACCCGTAATAGGGCACGCTCGTCTTATTTTCCAGCAAACTTCGCCGCCCGTTTTTCAAGAAACGCGGCCATCCCTTCGGCCTTGTCCTGCGTCGCAAACGTCAACCCGAAAGCCTCGGTTTCAAAACGGCAGCCATTGACAATATCCATATCAATACCGGCATTAATGGCCGCCTTTGCCTGCTGAATGGCAACAGGCGGTTTTGTTGCCAGCTTATGGGCGAGGGCTTTTGCCTCATTTACACACTCGGCTACAGGTACAACGCGATTGGCCAGGCCGTAACGAACCGCAGCCTCAGCATCAATCATGTCACCAGAGTAGATCAGTTCTCGGGCCAACGGCAGCCCGATACGGCGCGCCAAGCGCTGGGTGCCGCCAAAGCCGGGAATGACCCCGAGATTGATCTCAGGCTGGCCGAACTTGGCCGTATCCGCGGCAATAATCATATCACAGGCCAGGGCGAGTTCTATGCCGCCCCCCAGGGCAAAGCCGTTGACCGCGGCAATCACGGGAATGGGCATCTCCTCAAGCGTCCGCGCCACACGAAGTCCCGAGGCCGCAAAGGCTTTTCCCTCCAAGGGAGACATCGACACCATCGCCGATATATCCGCCCCGGCAACAAAAGCCCGGTCGCCCGCGCCGGTCATCACAAGACAGCGCAGCCCGGTATCGCGCTGCACCGCGTCCAGGCAGTCAGCAATCTCGTTCAGGGTAACGGGATTCAGGGCATTCAGGCTCTTGGGGCGATTGATCAGCAGAATGCCAATCGCCTCTTCTTTTTCAAATACGATATTTTCATACGTCATATTAATACTCCGGCTGCTCCTCAAAGTAGTGAACCGTATTGAGAAAGCGGATGGTCCGGCTCTTTGAGCGCATTACCACGGAGTGCGACTCGCCCCCTCCGGGAAAAAACCGCACCCCGTGCAGATAGTTCCCGGTTGTCACTCCGGTCGCGGCAAAAACAACGCTACCTCGGGCGAGTTCTTCGGCTGTATACTTTTTCCGAATATCGTCCACTCCGCTTTCACGCAGTTGTTCAAATTCTGCCGCATTCCCCGGCTGGAAGCGCGCCTGAATCTCCCCGCCCAAACACCGCAGGGCCGCCGCCGCGAGAATGCCCTGGGCGGCGCGTCCCGTCCCAACCAGCAGGTCAATCCCAGACTCCTCCCGCGTGGTGGCCAAGGCCGCCGACAGGTCCCCGTCACTGATCAGGGTGACATGAACGTCGATATCACGCAGTTCGTGCAGCAACTTGGCATGACGTGGCCGGTCAAGCATAACCACGCACAGGTTTTGCGGTTTGACCCCTTTCACTGCTGCGAGGGCGGCAAGATTGTCACCCATTGGCTTATCCAGATCAATCACCCCCCGGCCCCATGGCCCAACCGCAATCTTCTCCATATACACGTCGGCGGGGCAGCGCAGAAACCCACCTTCTTCGGCAACGGCAATAGCGACAATCGCATTTGGTGCACCGAGCGCGCAGGTGGTTGCCCCTTCAAGCGCATCGACAGCGACCTCAATGGCAGGGCCCGCCCCCGTCCCGAGCATTTCATCGACGTACAGCATGGGCACCGAGTCCTCATCTCCTTCGCCGAGGACGAGCTGGCCCCTGAACTCGATATCAGGGAACAGCCGATGCATGGCCTCCACAGCGGCAGCGTCGGCAACCGCTTCATCTCCCCGCCCCATATGGGCGGCTGCGGCTAAAGCCGCAGCTTCTGTCACCCGAACGAATTCAAGCGCGAGGTTCCGATCCATGTCGAATCTCTTTGTTTCTCTCGATCTCACCTACACCAAGGCCCGTACCTGTCCGCGAATCACGTGCTCCATCAAACGCCAGGCCTCAGCCACAAACACATTCGTCGCTTTGGCACACGGCTCGTTATAGCCTACCGCGGGCGATGCTGGCGTCCGGTCATGAGACGAGAGCACGGCAAACGGCACGGGGTCGGACGAGTGGGTCTTGATCGCAACCGGCGTGGCATGGTCGGGCATCAGCAGGATGGTCCACTCAGGGAAGGCGGTCAGACCATCCAAGATAGTTCCAACGACTTTCTCATCAAAATCCTCAAGCGCTTGGACCTTTTTATCAGCCGCGCCCATATGACCGGCTTCGTCCGTTGCCTCAACGTGCAGGAAGAGGAAATCTTTGTCACGCAGGGCGGCCAGACCATATTCGGCCTTGCCGAGATAATTCGTATCAAGAAAGCCGGTCGCGCCGGGCACCAGGATCACCTCAAGTCCGGCCAGGACACCAATACCACGGACCAGATCAACCGCGGAAATAACCGAACCGCTGAGACCAAAGCGTTCGGCGATCGTCGGCACGGCAGGCCGGCGGCCCTGCCCCCACAGCCAGATCGAAGAGGCAGGTTGATACCCCTCGGCCTGACGCCTGGCATTAACGGGGTGCTCGGCACAAATCTCCTGAGCGCGTTTCATCAGCACGCACAGTTGCTCGCCACCGTCTCCCTGGGGCCAATACTCCTGGACAGCTTGACCGGTAATATCGTGCGGTGGCGTGGTTTCCATCTTTTCCCTGCCACCGTGCCAGACCAACAGATGTCGATAACTCACGCCAGGATAAAAGGAAAACTCAGCGCTACCCAACTCGTGCTGAAGCGTCCCAATCAACTCGGCTGCGTCGGCGCTGGGGATATGACCGGCCGCAAAGTCAAGCATGGTTTCGGTTCCATCGGATTCGCGGCCCAGGGTCACCAGATTGCACCGAAACGCAATATCTTCCGGCCCCAGGTCCACACCCATACTGGCCGCTTCAATGGGCGAGCGTCCGGTGTGATACTGCCGCGGGTCATAGCCGAGCAAACTCATGGTTCCGACGTCGCTGCCCGCGGGGTAGCCCTCGGGAATCGTCTGGGTGAGGCCATATATGCCGTGGGACGCAATATGGTCCATATGCGGCGTCCGCGCGTACTCAAGCGGCGTTTTCCCGCCGAGTTCATCGACCGGCCAGTCCGCCATCCCATCACCTTGAAGAACGATGTATTTCATACCTCTCACCCATCTAGGAATCCGTGAACAGGAGATGCCTGCCTGCGCTCGAGCGCGCCGAAAATCGCGGCCCGGGCACTGTGATAATCGGCCGGTGATTCAATCGGCCTGTTGGCGGAATGCGCGGCCACCCCGCGTAAACGCCCTTCATGGTAGCGCCGCTTAAAGTCGGTAAACTTGAGCCCATGGGCAGTGGATATCACAACGACCCGTTCGTGTGACCGGATCTGCCCACCGTGCGCCAGTTTCAAGAGAACGGCAAGCGCTACCCCAGTGTGCGGACAGTTGAACAGGCCGGTCAAATCTGCCAGGGCCGACGCTTCGGCCAGCTCTTCTTCGCTGGCCTGCTCAACAATACTATCGAAGGCCTGGAGAACCCGAATGGCCTTATGCACACTGACCGGGTTCCCGATCTGAATGGCCGACGCCAGGGTTTTTTTGGCTCTGACCGGGCGATATTTTTCAAAGCCGGTGGCAAAACTCTTGTATAACGGATTGGCGCGTTCGGCCTGGGCACAGACCAGACGGGGCAGGCGATCAATCAGGCCAAGTTCCTGCATGAGCAGGAAGCCTCGTCCGATTGCCGTGACGTTGCCCAGATTTCCGCCGGGGACGATCACCACATCGGGGACTTCCCAGTCAAACTGCTGAACAATCTCAATCGAGATGGTCTTCTGGCCCTCAAGCCGGAGGCTGTTCATCGAATTGGCGAGATAGATGTTTTCTTTTGTACACAGCTCACGCACGACCCGCATACAGCCATCAAAGTCGGTATCGAGCGACACAGTCAGCGCCCCGTTTGCCATGGGCTGGATCAGTTGAGCCGTAGACACTCGATTGCGGGGGAGAATCACAATAGCCGGGATGCCAGCCGCGGCGCAGTAGGCGGCCAGGGCGGCCGACGTATCGCCGGTTGAGGCGCACGCAACCGCAGGAATGGACACGCCGTCGGCAATCATCTGCTTCACCATAGAGACGAGCACCGTCATGCCCAGGTCCTTGAATGACCCGGTATGGGAGTTGCCGCACTGTTTGACCCAGAGATCGTCAATACCGATGTGGCGTCCGAGTCGCTCCGCCCAGAACAGATTGGTGCCGCCCTCATAGGTGGAAACGATGTTCGCATCGTCAATGGCCGGACACACCATTTCTTTCTTGCCCCACACCCCACTGCCATAGGGGTAGAGTGTGCGTCGATAGCGCTCGTCAAACAAATGCCGCCATTCTTGGGGCGTGCGCGTCTTGAGGGCGTTAGTATCGTGCTGCACATCTAATAGCCCGCCGCAGGTCGGGCAGTAATACAGGATTTTGTTGAGCGGATTTTCACCCGGACAGCCGGCCGCACAGCCGAACCAGGCTCGAAACGGAGACGGGTTCGGGGCCGCCAGAGGAAGAGCAGGAGCGTCTGTCATCGCGCTGTGTGTCATATCTGTCTCTGACCGATTCTTGCCATCCGGTCCGTTGCGTTAACCGAGACTCTCCTCAATGCGGACATACACGGACTTGCCCTGCACGATGGGTAGTTGGTCCACTAATGTCATGGCCGTCTTCAGATTCCGTTCAGTCGCGGCATGCGTCCGCATGACCAGGGGCACGGTATTATCACCGTCACTCCGCCCACGCTGGATCACCGAGGCAATGCTGATGTCCTGGTCGCCTAAAATCCCGCTGATCTGGGTGAGCACCCCAGGACGGTCGACAGCCATGAAACGCAGATAATACTCGCCCACCAGCTCATCCATGGATCGGACGGCGGCCGGCTTCAGCTCCGCCCAGGCACAGCCCAGCGGTGGCCGGGGCTGCTGTTGCTTCGTCTGCGCCCGCGCGCTCTCAACCACGTCGGACAAGACCGCCGCCGCGGTCGGTAAACTGCCCGCTCCCTGTCCGAACTGGAGAGAAGAGCCGAGAGCTTCCCCCTGCGTAAAGATGGCATTATACGCGCCGCCCACACCCGCCAGCAGACTGTCTTGCGGAATCATGGTCGGATGAACCCGGGCCTCCAGTACGCCGGATTCTTCCTTGGCAATCGCCAATAGCTTGATCGCATAGCCGAACTCGCGCGCAAAGGTGATATCGATCTGATCGAGCTGCCGAATCCCCTCGGTGTACACGGCCTCGACCGGCACCCGCACACCAAAGGCAAGCATGATGAGCAGCGTCAGCTTCTGGGCAGCGTCAATGCCATCCACATCCATACGAGGGTCGGCTTCCGCCAAGCCCAACTCCTGGGCGCGGTGCAGGACGGGCGCAAACTCGGCACCGTCCTCACTCATCGTCGCCAGGATGTAATTACAGGTGCCGTTCACGATCCCGAACAGCGCCTTGTTGCGATCCGCGACAAAGCCTTCCCGCAGCGTCCGAATAATCGGGATGCCACCGGCCACGCTGGCTTCAAACCCCAGACGCACCCCATGCGCTTCGGCGGCGGCAAACACCTCGTCGCCGTGGAGAGCCAGCAGGGCTTTGTTTGCCGTCACCACGGCTTTGCCCCGCGCCATCGCTTCCAAAACGAGGGAGCGGGCGGGGTCGGTTCCGCCAATGAGTTCCAGAACAATATCAACCTCGGCATCCTGCACGACGCTCCACGGGTCGACCGATAAGCGCACACCAGGGAGAGGCGGGTGCGGCTTTATGTCTATGCTCCGACTCGCAACGTGGACGAGTTGCAGGGGTGCGCCTATTTTTCGCGCAAACGCCTCACGCTGCCGGTCCAGGAGTTGGACCACACCGGAGCCAACCGTCCCCAACCCAACGAGACCAAGCTTGACACCCTCCCTCGCCATCATACCGCTCGAAGCTTTTTCCCCGCCGGCTCGGCCTGTCCTGAGCCAGGTCGAAGGGCCGGAGCGCTGGCGCCGCCAAAGGCTTTACGGATACCGCGCACCGCCTGCCGGGTCCGATGCTCATTCTCAATCAAGGCAAAGCGGACGTAGTCTTCTCCATACGGCCCGAACCCGATCCCTGGAGACACCGCGACTTTGGCTTCCGTCAGGAGAAATTCCGCAAAAGCCATGGAGCCCATAGCTCGCAACGGCTCCGGGATTTGCGCCCAGACAAACATCGTGCCCTTGGGTTTGGGGATATGCCAGCCCACCCGCTCCAAGCCGTCAATCAGGACATCGCGGCGAAGACGATAGCGCTGGCGCATGTTCTCCACGCAGTCCTGGGGACCGTTCAGGGCATGAATCGCGGCGATTTGAATCGGCTGGAAAATACCGTAGTCAAAATAGCTTTTAAGCCGGCCCAGGGCCATGATCGCTTCGGGATTGCCGCAGGCAAAGCCCACCCGCCAGCCCGGCATGTCGTAGGATTTCGACAGGGTAAAAAACTCGACGCCGATCTCTTTTGCGCCGGGCACCTGGAGGAAGCTCGGCGGCGTATAGCCGTCAAAAAAGAGGTCAGCATAAGCGAAATCGTGAATGACAAACAACTTATGCTCGTGGGCGAATTCTACGACGCGCGTAAAAAATTCAAGGTCCACAACGGCGGTCGTCGGATTATGCGGGAAGCACAGCAGCAAGACCTTGGGCCGCGGCCAGCACTGCTGAACCGTTTCCTGAAGCGAGGTAAAGAAATCTTCTCCCGGTCGGAGCGGAACGACCCGCAAATCGGCGTTGGCCATCACAATCGAATACTGGTGAATGGGATAGGTCGGACTCGGGCAGATGGCCACATCACCCGGCCCGAGGATCGACAGCGCCAGATGGGACAGGCCCTCTTTCGACCCAATGGTCACAATGGATTCGGAATCGGGATCGAGCTCCACCTCAAAGCGGCGTTTATACCAGTCGCAAATCGCCAGGCGCAGCTTATAGAGCCCCCGTGAGGTTGAATAGCGATGATTCTGCGGCTTGGCCGCGGCCTCAACCAACTTATCAACCACATGTTGCGGAGAGGGATGGTCGGGATTACCCATCCCAAAATCAATAATGTCCTCACCCGCCCAGCGTGCCTCCATTTTCATCTTGTCCAAGGTGGCAAACAGATAGGGCGGAAGCCGTTTAATGCGTGGAAATTCCATCAGCTCATCTCCGGCAGGGACTCCATGACTGCTAAGGATATAGGGGATTTACCGAAACCGGTCAAACTTGGCCCATATCACCATCTTGATGCCGGCGCATGTATTCCCGGAGTGCCGCATTCATCCGAGACTGGTACCTCCCTTCCTGGGATCGGAACCAAGCAATGATGTCAGCATCCACTCGCAGGCTGATCGCCTTTTTCACTGGACGATAAAACTTTCCCCGGACGGCATCGCTCCAGTCTGTACCCTCCGGGATGTCGCTCGTATCAATGTCTTCGTCCGGCAGGGCCTCCAAAACAGCCAAGTCGGTTTTTGTCGGAGAGGAATCTCTTTTAACCTTCCGCATAATGTCTACGCTCCTGCTTCTTTGCTTTCCGAGCCGAGATGATTCGGATAACCTCTTCACCATTTTCCTCTCGGAATGTATGCGCCACAAGAAGGACGACCGTTCCTCCCACCAAGCCAAGCGTTTGCCACCGCTGTTCTCCACCCTCAATTCTGTCCGCCATGCTCAGGTTGAGAGGATCATAAAAAACTTGTTGAGCAAGCTCAAAACTGACTTTGTGTTTTCTCCGATTTGTCTGATTCTTTTTTTCATCCCATTCAAAGCGCATGAAATAAACCAGCTACAAAGTATATACATTTTTGTACATACAAACAAGGAAGTCAGAGTCAACATCTTAAACCGGTCGAACCACCGGGAGCGGAATCTCGTCCTCGACATCCATGAGCGGATGGGATGGATGATTGACACATATTACGTGTGCACCTAGCGTATGAATGTGAAAATTACCCTGTCTATTGATGACCGAGTCGTGGCTACGGCTCGGCGTATCGCCGCCACCCTCATCGACGCCGCTGGCTACGTCACCAGCCTGGAAGTCGACTCACCCAAGCCCGACGCCTAGACCCAACAAAAGGGCGACACGGGCTTATCGGGTCCTGTTACTCGGGATATTGTGCGGCTGGCAACAGTGGCGGGCTTGACCGGCCATCTGGAAAAGAGAGGCACCTCTATGAAGCCGGAGCCGGAGTGGTCTGAGGCCGAGCGCTTCGTGTGGGAGAAAACCTGCGCGGGTGAAGTAGCCGACTTGAATAGCCGGGAGAACAAGGGTCTCGATCCGAAGTCGCCAGACGGCTGGGACGGCCGGCGCATCTCGTCGAAGTTTCTTGAAACGATCCTGTTCGAGAAATCGTTTCGAGAAGCGGTGACGCGGAAAGGCGTGAGAATCATTGGTGCCTGTTTTCCTGAGAAGATCGATCTGGAAGATGGGTACTTGCCTTGGTCGTTAGGACTACAGTATTCGCGTTTTGAGAACGGACTGAACATGAGCGGACTGCGAACGGATGGACAGGTCTCGCTTGAAGGTTCAGTCGTAAAGGGACAGCTAAACCTGGCCTCCGCCTCGATCGGAGGTAATCTCGTGATGGAAGCGGGTGCTACCTTCGAAGAGGTTGATCTCCGGGGCGCGCAGATCGAAGGCCATCTTGTCATGAAGAGTGCCACGGTCACGGGCGATCTGGACCTGGACTCCGCCTCAATCAGAGGTGCTCTCTTGATGGCAGAGGGTGCTACCTTCAAAAAGGTTATTCTCCGGGGCACGCAGATCAAAAGCCAGCTTGCCATGATCGGCGCTAGGGTCACGGACACACTGAACATGGACTCCGTCTCGATCGGAGATGCTCTCTTGATGGCCGGTGCCATCTTCAAAAAAGAGGTTATTCTCCGAGGCGCGCAGATCAAAGGCCAACTTGTTATGAAGTGCACTAGGGTGAAGGGCACGTTGAACATGGACTCCGTCTCGATCGGAGATGCTCTCTTGATGCGTTACGCCACTTTCAAGGAGGTTATGCTCCGGGGCGCACAGATCACAGGCCAGCTTGCTATGAGCGGCGCTAGGGTGGAAGGTAAGCTAGACATGGCCTCCGTCTCGATCGGCAGAGATCTCTTGATGGGAAGTGTTAAGAGAGACGGGGGCACTTTCAAGGCTACCTTTGGAAATATCCTCCTCCGAGGCGCCCGGATCAAAGGCCAGCTTAACATGAGCGGCACCACGGTGAAGGGCACGCTCATCATGGGCTCGATCTTGATCGAAGGTCCTCTCTTGATGGCAGAGGGTGCCACGTTCAAAAAAGAGGTCATTCTCCGAGGAGCGCGGATCAAAGGCCAGCTGGCCATGAAGGGCGCCACAGTGAAGGGTGAGCTAGACCTGGGCTCGGCCTCAATCGAAGGTGCTCTCTTGATGGCAGACGGAGCCACGTTCAAAAAGGTGAATCTCCGGGGCGCACAGATCGAAAGCCAGCTTTCCATGATCGGCGCCACAGTGAAGGGCACATTGGACATGGACTCCGTCTCGGTCGGCGGTGCTCTCTTAATGCGTGCGAGCGCCTTCGAAGAGGCCATTCGGGAGGCGCAGATCAAGAGTCAACTCATGAGATACGCTACATTGAGACGCCCGACCGTCTTTGAAGAGGTTATTCTCCGGGGCGCGCAGATCAAAGGCCAACTTGCCATGAGAGGCGCCACGGTCAGAGGTAAGTTAGATATGACCTCTGCCTTGATCGGCAACTCTCTCTTGATGGACGGTGCTACTTTTACCGACGTCAACCTGGGTTTCGCAACGGTCGGATCGATACTCAACCTCACAGGCGGAACGTTCAAGACACTTGATCTGACAGGAGTGACCGTAGAGGGAGAGTTGCGGTTGATCCCAGGCAACAAGCCAGTCAAATGGCTGTCTGACGTCGGCGCCCAGTCCAACGAGATTCAGCTCAATCTCCAGAATACTCAGATCGGTGCGCTGGTTGACAGTCCTACATCCTGGCCGGATAAGATCGAACTCAGAGGCTTCACCTATCGTCAACTTGGCGGAACGTGGCAAGAGGATGAGCCGTCTGAACGACCAGCGCCCGACTTCATCAAGTGGCTTGGTCGTAGCAAGACGTTCTCATTTCAGCCCTACCAGCAGCTTGCTACTGTCCTCCGCAGTGCCGGTAAATCCAGCACCGCAGATGCGGTGCTGTTTGCCTCCAAGGAGCGTGAGCGTGAGAAAGCAAAAGGCTGGGAGAAGGTGTGGTTGAGTGTCCTTCAGTACGTTATCGGTTACGGTATCGGCCTCAAGACCTTTCGGGTGCTTTATTGGGTGATTTTCTTCGTTCTCTTTGGCTGGGGTGTTCTCTATCTTACTGGCGAGGACCGAAAACACGAGTGGACGGTTGGCCGAATTGGACTTGGGTTCAGCCTTGATTACCTACTCCCGGTGGTACAGCTACGAGAAGACCATTATAAAGTGAACCTGACTTCCTGCTTTGCTTCCGTGTACTTCTCCTACATCCACCAGATCGTCGGTTACATCCTGGTGTTCTTCGTGATCGCCGCTCTCACCGGGATCACCAATCCTTCAAATGGGCGCGGACCACCAGGATAGGCTGGAGAGCTGTGTAGTCCAAATTTGAGGCATCAAAGAGGGCGAGAAAAATCCTCAAAAAAGAGCCAAAAAATACCCTTAAAAATGACTTAAAAAATCACCGGAAATTCGTTCTTCATTTCAAGTGTCAATCTTTTTCATCTTAAATGTCGGTTTACTCGTCAAAAGCCTGCCAGTCGGATAACTGCGAGATGGACTCTGTCAGAAAGTCGCGGGCAAACAGACTGCCCTGTACCGCGCTCTCAATGTTCACGTGCCTAGGTTCCTTGTATCGTTACGGCTTGTACTTTCTCATGGTGAATTGTATCTAAGACAATATGAAAACTATTGCTATTACTATTGACGAAACCACGTTACGACTCCTCGATGAACTCGCCGTTTCTTCTCCCCAGCGTAAGAGTCGCTCGGCACTTGTACGAACGGCTATTCGTGGCTTTGCCGAGCAACAACGCCGCCGCAAGACCGAGGCGGACGAAGACCGCATACTCCGCGCCAATCGGAAACGGCTGGCCAGAGAAGCCAAGGCGCTGGTCGCCGAGCAAGCCCTGCCATGAAGCGTGGCGAGGTATACCGAACACGTGAGCGAGTGCCAGAGCGAGGCGGAAAACCCGGCTTTTACGTTGTGGTTTCTCGGCCATTTATCGCCGGCCATGAGGACGTGTCCACGGTTATCTGTGCTCCCGTATACAGCGAAGTTCTGGGGCTCACGACCGAAGTCGTCATTGGTCCCGAAGACGGAGTAGCCCATACCAGTGCGATCCGCTGTGATTTTCTCACGTTGATGTTTAAGGCGAAGCTCACGCATTTCGTGGGAACGCTATCTACACCAAAAATTGCTGAGCTTGACCGGGCCTTACAAATCGCGCTCGGTCTCCCCTCTGAGTAGATCAATCTTCGACTTTCCGACTTCAGGCTCACCCCACCCTGGCCAGCTCCAGGCGGCCGGCCCAGCGGTCTTCGAGGACGGCGCGTAGGCGGCGGGACTCGGGTGTCGTCAAGTTGGGGTCGCGTTCGAGCCAGGCCAGGGCTTCGTCCCGCGCGGTTTCCAGCAGCTTGCTGTCTCGTACGATATTGGCCACCCGGAAGTCGGGCATGCCGGACTGACGGGTGCCCAGAAACTCGCCCGGCCCGCGAAACGTCAGGTCGGCTTCGGCAATCTTGAAGCCGTCGTCGGTTTCCGTCATGACCTGGAGACGCCGCTGGGACTCGTCGCCCGGCGCGTACTGGGCCAGCAACAGACACAGGGAGGCGGCCTGCCCGCGTCCGACTCGACCGCGCAACTGGTGCAACTGGGCCAGGCCGAAGCGCTCGGCATGCTCAATCACCATGACGGTCGCGTTCGGCACGTCAATGCCGACCTCAATGACGGTGGTCGAAACCAGCAGATGATGCTCGCCCGCCTTAAAACGCTGCATGACCGCGTCTTTTTCGTCGCCCTTCATGCGGCCGTGGACAAGCCCAACCGAATAGTTGGCAAAGAAGGTCTGGGCCAGCTCTTTGGCCATGGAGGTCGCGGCCTTCAGGTCGGACTTCTCGGATTCCTCAACCAACGGGTAGACCACATAGGCTTGATGGCCCTGTTCAATCTGGTCTTTAACCAGATGATAGACTTTTTTTCGCTCGCCTTCATGGAACACATGCGTCGTGATCGGCTTGCGGCCGGGCGGACGTTCATCAATAGCTGAGACATCCAGGTCGCCGTATAGGGTCAGGGCCAGGGTGCGGGGGATCGGGGTTGCGGTCAGCAGCAGAATATCCGGATTCGCACCGCGTTTTCGCAGGGCGGCGCGCTGCATCACCCCAAAGCGATGCTGCTCATCCACAATGGCCAGACCCAGATGCCGAAAGCGTACGCCCTCCTGGATCAGGGCGTGGGTGCCGACCGCGATCTCGACCTCACCCCGTTCCAGGAGACCATAGATATCCTGTTTCCGTTTTGGGCGGATTTCTCCGGTCAGCAATGTCATGGACAGACCGAGCTGCTCGGCCAGCGGCGTCAGCGTCCGGTAGTGCTGCTCGGCCAGGAGCTCTGTCGGAGCCATGAAAGCCACCTGGTAGCCGCTGTCGAGGGCGGCCAGGGCCGCAAAAAAGGCCACGATCGTCTTGCCCGAGCCAACGTCTCCCTGGACCAAGCGGTTCATGGGGTGGGGAGCCGCCATATCCCGGAAAATTACCTCAACCACCCGCTCCTGGGCCGCGGTCAGCCGAAACGGCAGGATACCGTATACCTGCTGGACGAGCGGTCCCGGCACAATGGACAACCCCTCTTCCCGGACGGTATTGCGCCGGCGCAGGGCCATTCCCAGTTGTAAATAAAAGAGTTCGTCGAACACCACGGCTCGATGCGCCTGAGAGGAGGCCTCGTTGAGTTCAACAACCTCGGCGTCGAGCGGGGGGAAGTGTAACTGCCGCAGAGCGTGATCGAGCGGCATCAGGTGCAGGCGCTCACAAATTTCCTGCGGCACGCCGTTGGAGACCTGATCGACGTAGCGATCAACCGCGCCATGCACGACTCGCCGCATGGCGGCCACCGTCATTTCGGTGGTCTTATTGTAAATGGGCAGGACGCGGGCGGTCTCGTCGTCTTCTTCCAGCGGCTCCATGTCCGGGTGGATCATCCACTTGCCACCCTTCATGCCCTTCTCGATCTTACCGTACAGCAGGACCCGCTGACCAAGCTGATAGCGCTGCTGAAAATAGCGATGCTGGTGATACCACAGCAGAAAGAGAAAGCCGGTTTCGTCTCGAACAACGGCTTCAAGCACCCAGCGCCGGCGGCGGGCCAGAAAGCGCCGCTCCATCCGGGCGATTTGGCCGCTGACCGCCGTCTCATCTCCCACCTGAAGATGACAAATTTGCTTGATTTCGCGCCGGTCCTGGTAGCGGAAGGGAATGTGGTAGAGCAGGTCTTCGACCGTCTCTATGCCCAGCCGCGCCAACTGTTCGGCCCGACGCGGCCCCACGCCTTTGACGTACTGCACCGAGTTTTTAAGCGGTGGCTGACGTGACCGAAAGGAGCGCGCTGGAGCAGCATTTCCCCTCTCTCCCTCCTTGATAAGGGGGGCTGGGGGGGATGCCCGATCAAAGAGACGGGGAGCTTCATCCGCCTTTCGCCTCTCCACCTCCCCGCCTTTCGACTTTCCGCCAGCCATACCCCTCTTACCCGTGCTCTTCACCATGATAAGCCTGAAGCGGGCACACGCCGAGCAGGCCCTGCTTGAGGCGGGCAATACCTTCGACCGCGGCTCCCGCTCCCGCCACCGTCGTAAAATACGGCACCTGACACTCCAGGGAACTCCGCCGAATCGAAAAGGAATCCTGGATGGACTGCGCCCCCTCGGTCGTATTAATGACCAGATCGATCGAGCCCGCCTGGAGGGCATCCACAATATGCGGAGAACCTTCCAGGACTTTATTCACCATCTCAACCGGCAGTCCGTGCTGCTGGAGAAATGCACAGGTGCCGCGCGTCGCCACCATAGAGAAGCCATTCTCCGCCAACTGTCTGGCAATAGGCAGGGTGGCAGGCTTATCGCGGTCACGAACACTCAAGAAGACCTTGCCCGTTTCCGGCAAGATATTCCCCGCCGCAAATTGCGCTTTGACAAAAGCCATAGCAAAGGACTGGTCCACTCCCATGACCTCGCCGGTTGACTTCATCTCCGGTCCCAGGATGGTGTCCACACCGGGGAATTTAATAAACGGAAACACCGCTTCTTTGACATTGACGTGGTCGGGAATGACTTCCTGGGTAAAACCCAGTTCGTCCAAGGTTTTGCCCGCCATGACGCGCGCGGCTATTTTTGCCAGCGGGATGCCGATGGACTTGCTCACAAACGGCACGGTGCGTGAGGCACGCGGATTCACCTCGATCAGAAAAACCTGCTGCTCCTTGACGGCGAACTGGATATTCATCAGGCCAACCACGCCCAGTTCTTGGGCCAACAGAGTAGTCTGCCGTCGGATTTCAGCCTGCACGGCGGCGGACAGGGTGCGCGGCGGGAGCGAACACGCACTGTCACCGGAATGGATGCCAGCAAGTTCGATATGTTCCATAATGCCGCCGATCACCACTCGCTGGCCGTCGCTCAGAGCGTCCACATCAACCTCGGTGGCGTCGTCCAGGAATTTATCGATCAGGACCGGTCGCTCCGCGGACACGGACACGGCCTCACGCATATAGCGTCGCAGGCTCGCCTCGTCATACACCAGTTCCATAGCCCGCCCGCCCAGGACATAGGAGGGACGGACCAGCACCGGATAGGCAATGTCCTGGGCAATAACTACGGCTTCCTCAACCGACCGGGCGGTGCCATTGGCCGGCTGCCTGAGGCCGAGCCGTTCGAGCATCCGCTTGAACCGTTCGCGGTCCTCGGCCCGGTCGATGGCATCCGGCGGCGTACCCAGAATCGGCACCCCGGCCCGTTCGAGCGGCACGGCTAGCTTGAGCGGCGTCTGCCCACCGAACTGGACAATGACCCCATGCGGCTGTTCGCGCTGCACAATGCTCAGCACATCTTCCAGCGTCAGCGGCTCAAAATACAACTTGTCTGATGTGTCATAATCCGTACTGACGGTCTCGGGGTTACAGTTCACCATAATGGCTTCAAAGCCGTCTTCTTTGAGCGCAAAGGCCGCGTGCACGCAGCAATAGTCGAACTCGATGCCCTGGCCGATCCGATTCGGCCCGCCACCCAGAATGACCACCTTCTTGCGGTCGGTCGGCTGGGACTCGTCTTCGCCTTCGTAGGTTGAGTATAAATAGGGCGTATGAGCCACGAATTCGGCGGCGCAGGTGTCCACTGTTTTATAGACCGGAATCACACCTAGACGTTCGCGTTCGGCCCGGACGTCATCCTCGCTGACACCAAGCAGACGGCCAAGATGGACATCGGAAAAGCCCATCTGTTTCGCCCGGCGTAACAGGCCGGGCGGTAATGCCGCCACGACCTCCGTCGGTTTGGCGACGGCCCCGGCAGTCTCTTCTGGCCCTCTCGCCCGCTGGACTTCCTTCTCACACTCTAGGATCTGCACGATATTATCGAGAAACCACGGATCGATTTTTGAGAGCTGGTGGAGCTCACCCACACCCATGCCCAGGCGGAGCGCTTCCGCCACAGACCACAGCCGCTGGGCGTTGGGGGTTTGCAGGGAGGCGCGCATGGCATCCAGCGGCGTCTCCACGCTACCGTTTATCGGTTCAAACCCGTAGCTGTCGATTTCGAGCGAACGCAGGGCCTTCTGGAGTGCCTCCTTGAAGGTCCGGCCTATGGACATGGCCTCGCCGACCGATTTCATTTGCGGTCCGAGCAGATCCCGCGCTTGGGGGAATTTGTCAAAAGTAAAACGCGGCACCTTGACCACCACATAGTCGATCGTGGGTTCAAAAGAGGCTGGCGTTTCGCGCGTAATATCATTCGGAATTTCGTCCAGGGTATAGCCCACGGCCAGCTTTGCGGCAATTTTGGCAATCGGAAATCCGGTGGCTTTACTCGCCAGTGCCGAGGAACGGGACACGCGCGGGTTCATTTCAATCACGACCAACCGACCGGTCTCCGGGTGGACGGCGAACTGGATATTGGACCCGCCCGTGTCCACCCCGATTTCGCGGATGATGCGCAGCGCCGCATCCCGCATGAGTTGGTATTCCTTATCGGTCAGAGTCTGGGCGGGCGCAACCGTAATGGAATCGCCGGTATGAACACCGAGCGGATCGAAATTTTCGATGGAGCAGATGATGACCACATTGTCCTGGGTGTCGCGCATCACTTCCAATTCAAACTCTTTCCAACCGGCGATCGACTCTTCAATCAGGACCTCATGTGTGGGAGAGGCCTGTAAGCCCCACTCGACAATGGTCTGAAACTCTTGCGGTGTTTGGACGATCCCGCCCCCGGCCCCCCCCAGGGTGCGGGACGGTCTGATAATCAACGGCAGGCCCAAGGTCTCGCATACGGCGTAGGCTTCCTCAAGAGAGTGGATACAGCCGCTCCGGGGCAGATCCAGCCCGATGCGCTCCATGGCCGCCTTGAACAAATCGCGATCTTCGGCTTTCTTGATGGCCGGCAGCTTGGCCCCGATGAGTTCCACGCCGTAGCGGTCGAGAACGCCGGCTTCGGCCAGGTCAATGGCCAGATTCAAACCGGTCTGGCCGCCAATGGTCGGCAGCAGGGCGTCCGGACGTTCCCGTTCAATAATTTTTTCAAGGACGGGCCGGGTCAGCGGTTCGATATAGGTCCGGTCCGCAAAATCAGGGTCGGTCATAATCGTGGCCGGATTCGAGTTGACCAGAATGACGCGGTAGCCCTCCTCTTTGAGCGCCTTGCAGGCTTGGGTGCCCGAGTAATCGAATTCACACGCCTGGCCAATCACAATGGGGCCGGAGCCGATCAGTAAAATGGAATGAAGGTCTGTACGCTTGGGCATGACTTGTATCTGCTGCTCAGGAATCAGCCTCGACACTGCTCCATCAGCGCGGTGAAGCGCCGAAATAAATAGTCTGCGTCATGGGGACCCGGAGAAGACTCCGGATGGTACTGCACGGAAAAGAGCGGCTCCTGCGTATGCCGCAAGCCTTCAACCGTCCGGTCGTTCAGGTTGAGGTGGGTGACTTCCGCCCGCTCTTGCAACGAATCGACATCGACACAGAAACCGTGATTCTGCGCCGTAATTTCAACCTTCCGGGTTGCGAGATCCATCACCGGCTGATTGCCCCCGTGATGACCGAATTTGAGTTTATAGGTCTGCCCGCCCAAGGCCAGACCCAGAATCTGGTGTCCCAGACAGATACCAAACAAGGGGACTTTTCCGACCAGGGCGGCGATATTCTCCTTGGCATACGGCAACGCATCCGGGTCGCCCGGCCCATTCGATAAGAAAACGCCATCCGGCTTGAGGCCCAGGACTTCTGCCGCAGGCGTGTGCGCCGGCACGACCCGCACCCGACAGCCTGCCTCAACCAGATGGCGCAGGATGTTGAACTTCACGCCAAAATCGTAAGCAACCACAGAGAAGCGCGGCTCGGGTGCATGGCCTGTCCCTTGCTGGCGATAGCCGCTCTCCAACTCCCAATAGCCTTGAGACCAGTCGTACGGCTCGCGACAGGTGACCTCTTTGACCAGGTCACGTCCAACCAAGCTTGGGGCGGCTTGCGCTTTTTCCACCAAACGCTTGGCATCCAGGTCGCGGGTCGAGATCACGCCCTGTTGGGCGCCGCCATCGCGAATGCGACGGACGAGCGCCCGGGTATCAATGCCCTGAATGCCCACGATGTCATGCTCGCGCATATAGGCGGCCAGGCTCTTCTGCGCTCGCCAGTTGCTGGGCCGTTCCCAGTATTCCTTGACCACAAAGCCTTCAACAAAAGGCTGACGGGATTCAACATCTTCGGTATTGACCCCGACATTGCCGATCTCGGGATAGGTCATGGTGACGATCTGGCCTGTATAGGAGGGATCGGTGAGAATCTCCTGATAGCCAGTCAGCGAGGTGTTGAAGACGATCTCGCCGACCGCTTCTCCCTGAGCGCCAAAAGCACTCCCCTCAAAAACTGTCCCATCGGCAAGGGCTAAGAAGGCTGTGTTCCTCACGTCGGCTGGCCCTCCTGTTCACGGTCATCGTACACGATCCGACCATCGACCATGGTCAGCCGTACCTTACCGGTCAGCTCCCAGCCGGCAAAAGGCGTGTTCTGACTGCGCGACCGAGAGGCAAGTGGTTTCACCTGCCAGCTCGCTTGGGTGTCAAAAAGTGTCAGGTCCGCCGGCCTGCCCACCGAAAGCGTGCCATAGGGGAGCCCCAGAATACGAGCCGGGTTCATAGTCAGTTTCTGCACTGCTTCGGAGAGGGGCAACACCCCGTCCTGGACTAAACGTAGCGTCAACGACAGGGCCGTCTCCAAGCCAGTCACGCCGTGAGCGGCCTGGTCGAATTCGACCTCTTTCTCGTCTCGGTGGTGGGGGGCATGGTCGGTCGCAATGGCGTCAATGGTCCCGTCTCGCAAGCCTTCCTTCATGGCCGCCACATCGTCGGCCAGTCGGAGCGGCGGGCTCATTTTTGCGTTGGTATTATACCCCTCAACTGCCTCTTCGGTGAGCGTAAAATGATGCGGAGCGACCTCGGTCGTGACCGCCAGACCTTCGGCTTTTGCCTGACGGACCGAGTCCACCGCGCGGCGGGTACTGATATGAGCGATATGCACCCGTCCGCCGGTAAGGCGCGCCAGGGCAATATCACGGGCGACCATGACATCTTCGGCCACGCTCGGGACGCCGCGAATCCCCAGGCGCACCGAGGTCGGCCCCTCATTCATACTCCCCCCGGATGAGAGGTCCAGGTCTTCTTCATGCACGCTGATCGGCACGTCAAACATCGAGCAGTATTCCAGCGCCCGGCGCATCAGGTTGGCATCCATAACCGGGCGTCCGTCGTCTGATATGGCGACGGCACCGGCCTCAATCATCTCTCCGATTTCGGCTAACTCTTCTCCGTGGAGGCCCTTTGAAAGCGCCCCAATCGGGAACACCCGAGCCAACCCGACACTGCGCGCCTGCTCAACAATAAAGCGCGTGACCGCTCCATTGTCATTGACCGGACTGGTGTTGGCCATACACGCCACCGCGGTGAATCCGCCAGCCACCGCGGCCTGGGTGCCGGTCAGAACCGTCTCTTTGTATTCATAGCCCGGCTCGCGCAGGTGGACATGCATATCAATCAGTCCGGGAGCGACCACGCAGCCGGAGGCGTCAATACGCTGCGCCTCGACCGAGGCAAAGCCGCCGGGCTGGCCCAGCTCGCGAATTACGCCCTCTTCGATAACGAGATCGAGGTCCGCCTCCAGCCCGTTGGCCGGATCAATGACCGTTCCGTTCTGCACGACTCTGCGCATGGTTTATTGTCCCACCGCCCGTTTAGGTACAGTGTGCTCATCCCACGCACTGGGTTCTGCCTGCACGTCAGAACCCTCCTGCCCGACCGCCTGCCCATGAGCTACAGACTGGTCCTGGGTCGCCAGCCGCTCCTGCGTTGTGAGCAGGTAGAGAACGGCCATGCGGACCGCAACGCCGTTTGTCACTTGTTCGAGAATCACCGAATACGGACCATCTGCAACCCGCGAGTCAATCTCAACACCGCGGTTCATTGGACCGGGGTGTAAAATAATGACGTTCGGTTTTGCTTCCTTGAGCGCCTCGACCGTCAGGCAGAAGCGGCGGGCGTATTCGTCCAGGCTGGGGAAGAAATTTCGCGTTTGTCGCTCGCGCTGCAAACGCAGCATCATAATCGCGTCAACCCCGGCCAGGCCGGCGCGTAAATCCGTATGCCGTTCCACTCCCCAGCGGCTGAATTCCGGCGGCAACAGAGTTGGCGGGCCGATCAGCCGGACCTGAGCACCCAGGGTTGTCAGGGCCAGGATATTGGACCGCGCCACCCGGCTATGGAGAATGTCGCCCACAATGGCAACGGTTTTTCCGTAAATGTCGCCGAGATGTTCACGGATGGTCATGACGTCCAGGAGCGCCTGGGTCGGGTGCTCATGGGTGCCGTCACCGGCATTAATCACCGGACATTGATTCAACCGGGCCAGCAGGTGAGGCGCGCCGGACGCCGGATGACGCAGCACCAGAGCCGCCGGACGCATGGCGCACAGGTTGCGAGCCGTATCCATCAGAGTTTCACCTTTGTTCACGCTGCTCGTGGAGGCGGAGATATTGATCGCATCAGCGGACAGGCGTTTGGCCGCAATCTCAAAGGAGGAGCGCGTCCGGGTGCTGGATTCGTAGAACAGGTTGATAATGGTTTTCCCCCGTAGCGTCGGGACTTTTTTCACCTCCCGCTCAGAAATCTCCCGAAAGGATTCGGCCGTGTTGAGCACAAATAATAATTCGTCCCGAGACAAACCTTCGATACCAAGAAAATGGCGCTGGCTGAACGTCATGGCGACCCCCTACTCTATCACGACCCGATCCTGTCCATCGTGTTCCACTAGACAGACCGACACCCGTTCTTCGTACGACGTTGGAATATTTTTTCCCACATAGTCAGGCCGAATCGGCAGCTCGCGGTGTCCTCGATCAACCAGGACTGCGAGTTGAATGCTTTTGGGCCGGCCAAAGTCAACCAGCGCGTCCATTGCCGCGCGGACGGTCCGCCCCGTGTACAGCACATCGTCTACCAGCACGATGCGCATGGTATCGACCGCAAAAGGAATGGAGGTGCCATGCACCTCAGGCTGGGTCCGGGTCCGCCCCACGTCGTCGCGATACAGGGTGATATCAATTTCTCCGCACTGCGGACGGACCCCTTCGATCGCGGCGACCTTGTCTGCCAAGCGGACCGACAGGTCCACACCACGGGTATGAATGCCGACCAACGCGAGTTGGTCGCTGCCTTGATTCCGCTCAAGAATCTCGTGTGCAATCCGGGTCAGGGCCCGTGCGATTGCTGACGAATCCAGAACGATACGCTGCGTCGCCTGTGGCATACGTCAAAAAAAAGCCCCCTTGGAAGTCCAAGGAGGCTTATTCTACTTTCGTCAATGCAGTGAGGAAGATGAAATCTTTCATGGCCGCCCTTCCTAGCCTCTCGGGGCTAAATTAAAGGTGCCTTTTGTGTACCCCCGTTCCTCTTGACTGTCAAGGGATCACCCCGTCCAATCCCGCATTGTCGCCAGGCGGGGAAATCTATGGGGATCAGGTAAGCGCTTTGAACTGTCCAAACAATCGAACGGATATTCCGGGGGTTGATGTTTGAGGGAGAAGACCAGTAAGGAAGAAATATGAGCCCGGAAATGATTGCTATCGTGTCCGTAGGGGTAGCCTTGGCTGGCATAATCCTGACCGGCCAACGAGCCATTCGCACCGAGCAGGCGGCCCAGCGCCAGGAGATCGCCACCTTGCGTAAGGACATCGGTGAGGAGATCGCTGCTTTGCGCGAGCGAATGGCGCACCTGGAGGGACCGCTTGAGGGCCTCCGCGAGGCAATCACTCGCGAGCGGGCGGCCTAATCCTGCCTGCGACAGGTCATCGAAGATGTGTTGAACTCTGGACAGCCACAGGGGGCTGCCCCTACGAATATCTCTCCTCCCTTCGACTCCGCTACGCTCAGGGTGAACGGTGGTGTATTTGTTCGGGTTGAACGTAGCTGCGGGCAGGATGCCCGTGCTCCCAGGGTCCGCCTATACCGACCAGTCCTGCGTTTGGTAGGCCATCTCCCAGAAGAGATATTCGTAGCGGGCGCTGGTTTGAAAAATCTGGGTGAGACGCTTTTCATCTGCGGTTGGTGCCAGGCGGTCGAGCACGTCCCGGAGCCAGATCGAAAGTTGGGCAAACTCCGGGTCAGCGTACATATCAATCCATTTGCCGTAAAATGCCGGAACGCTCGGCTTGCCCTGGCGTGCCAGAGCCTGACCGATTTCACTATAGCCCCACTGGCAGGGCAGAACCGCGCTGACTATGGCCGCCAGGTCTCCGAGCGCAGCCACTCGTACTAAATGATTCGTATACGCCTGTGTGGTTGGCGCAGCCTGAGTGGCAGCCAGAGTCTCCGTGCTGATACCACACTCCGCGGCAAACGCACGGTGGAGCGCCATTTCCTGATTGAGGGTCGCATCAAGGAGCTGGGCAAAGCGCCCCATGCTGTCCAGGTCGGGAGCTTTTGCCGTCGCCAGGGCCAGGACGCGGCTGTACTCAATCAGGAATACATAGTCCTGACACATATAAAACTGGAATTTTTCCAAAGGCAGGCTGCCGTCTCCGAGGCCGACCACAAAGGGGTGCGCGAGTGTCTTTTGCCAGACCGACGCTGCTGCTGCATGTAATGTTTGACTGAGTGACATCAAAGCCTCCTCTTCGATTTGGCTCTTCGACTCCGCTTGGGACAAGCCCAGCCTGGTTCTGAGATTCCCCTCCTCGGAGGGGTGGCCCGCAGGGCCGGGGTGGGTACGGCCTCGTGCCCGGCAGGGGGAACCCACCCCGCCTTCGGCATCCCTCCCGAGAGGGGATGGAGAATCAGCGCTTCTGCACATACAGGAAAAATTCTCTATTGCCCTTCGGTCCTCGCAGGGGCGATTCTGTCACCCCTTTGACTTCAAGCTGCCAACCGTCCGCACGCGCCTGCAAACCCGCCAGCACTTCCGCGTGGAGGGCCGGGTCGCGGACCACACCGCCCTTCCCCACCCGCCCTTTTCCCACCTCGAATTGAGGCTTGACTAAGGCAACAATCTCTCCCTTGGCGGCGATCAAGCTGATAACATGTGGAATAACCAGGGTAAGCGAAATAAACGACGCATCAATCACCGCCAAGCTCGGAGTCGGGATCAATTCGTCAGGGGTGAGGCTGCGGATATTCCGGCGTTCCAGGTTCACGACGCATGGGTCTTGGCGGAGGGACCAGGCCAGTTGTCCGTAGCCGACGTCAACGGCAAAGACCTTGGCTGCCCCGTGCTGCAAAAGACAGTCCGTAAACCCGCCGGTTGAAGCCCCGACATCCAGGGCAGTGACTCCGGTCACGTCCAAACCAAGAGCCTTCAGCCCACCCGCCAGTTTGTGGCCACCTCGGCTGACGTAAGGCGACTGGGCGTCGGCCTTGAGCCGCACCGCGGTCGCCGGATCAACCAAGGTGCCGGGCTTGTCCGCCCGCTGCTCGCCGGCAACCACGGCACCGGCCATGATCAGCCGCCGGGCCTGTTCTCGGCTGGCAACCAGACCCCGTTCAACCAGCAGCAGATCGAGGCGCTTGCGTTGGCTCACGTTTCAGACGGAACCGCCCGTTCGACCACAAAACGGGCGATCTGACGCAGCGGGTCAGCTTTGGGACTAAATGATTGGAGGGCGGTGAGGGCCTCGTCGAGCAGTTCCCGCGCGTATCGCTTGGTTTTTTTCATCCCCAGGGCAACCGGATAGGTGGCTTTGTTGAGCTCGGCATCACGGCCAACTCGTTTGCCCGTTTTCGCCGTGCCGCCCTCAATGTCCAGAATATCGTCCGTCACCTGAAAGGCCAGTCCAACGGCGGTCCCGTACCGGTCGAGGCGGGCGTATTGTTTCGCGCTTGCCCCCCCGACCCGGGCGCCAACGCGGACCGATGCCCGCAGCAAGGCCCCGGTCTTGCGGGTGTGAATATACTCAACTCGTTTGCGAGTCGGTTTTTGATGTTCGGCTTCAATGTCCGCCACCTGTCCACCAACCATGCCGGCCATACCGGCTCCGGCCGCCACTTCCCATATAGCTTGGAGAGCCGCGGTGCGGTCCTGTCTGCGTTTGAGCGCGGCCTGGGCCATAATCCGAAAGGCTTCGGTCAGCAGCCCGTCACCGGCCAAAATGGCCATGGCTTCACCAAACACGACATGATTGGTCGGCTTGCCGCGGCGCAGATCATCATCGTCCATGGCCGGCAGGTCGTCGTGCACCAACGAATAGGAGTGAATCATTTCCAGCGCGCAGGCAAAGGGCAGAATACGCTGCGGCCGGGCGCCGACGGCCTCCCCGCTGGCCAGGGCCAGAATAGGCCGAATCCGTTTCCCCCCGGAAAACAGGCTGTAGTGCATGGCCTTGCCCAGGTTCTTGGGCGGCGCCTCATGGTCGGCCAGCAGTTGCTGGAGCGTCCGGTCAATCAGCGCACAGCGCCGTTCTAAATACTGTTCGAGTTTCACGCATCCCCTTCTTCGTCGGTCTCCAGACTCTGGGTCTGAAAGAGACCGCTGTTATCCCGCGTCAGGACCTCGACCCGTTTTTCCACCTCGGTCAATTTCTCTTCCAGAAAGCGGACCAGTGCCACCCCCTCTTCAAATGCCTGGAGGGACTCTTCGAGCGACAGGGTGCCGGCGTCGAGTTTCTCAACTACGCCTTCCAAATCCTGCAAGGCGTCCTCGAATTTTTTATCCGCGGCAATGTCCATCTCTCTCTCAATCTATTGAGGGCGTTACCTCTTCGATGCGGGCCTGCGCCTCGCCTTGAGCAAAAGTCAAGCGCACGTTCTCTCCGGGCCGGAGCGTGGCAGCGTCCCGCACTACGGTATTCTCGGGTATGGTCCGCGTGAGACTATATCCCCGACCCAAAACAGCAAGGGGACTCAAGCTGTTGAGGGTTGCGGCGAGGTCTTCGAGTCGGGCACGTGCCCCCTCGTTCTTGCTCTGAAACGCCGAATGGAGACGGGCCAGCGCTATCCGTGTTCGCTCGCGTAGCGCGTCAACCTGGTGCTGCGGGTCACGCATACGTTCTTCCAGTTGCATGGCCTGACGCCGCCGGTCGCTCACCGTCCGCCGCATGGCTGTGGTCAACGCCTGGGCAGTACCCGCTACCCGGTCAGACAGGTCAGTCCATACCGGCACAACCATCTCGGCCGCGGCAGTCGGCGTTGGAGCGCGGGAATCCGCCACCAGGTCGGCAATGCTCAGGTCAATCTCATGGCCGACCGCGGCGATAACAGGTCGGTCCGAGTCGGCGATTGCGCGGGCCACCACCTCTTCATTAAAGGCGTAGAGATCCTCACGCGAGCCCCCGCCGCGCCCGACAATAATCACCTCGACCTGCCCGTGTTCGTTCAGGTCGTTGATACCCGCGGCAATTTCAACACCGGCCCCGGCGCCTTGCACCTTGGTGGGCCGAACGACGACCTGCGTATACGGACAGCGGCCGTGCAGAATGGTCAGAATATCCTGAATAGCCGCCCCTCCGAGGGCGGTCACGACGCCGACCCGACGCGGGAAGAACGGCAGGGGACGTTTGCGTTCCGGGGCAAAGAGGCCCTCGGCGGCGAGTTTGGCTTTGAGTTGCTCCAGGGCTAATTGTTGCCCACCCAGCCCGCGCGGCTCCATACTGGCCGCATAGACCTGCAAATCGCCCCGGGCGGAATACAGACTGACCCGGCCCTTGATCAGGACCTCCAGACCGTCCTCGGGCCGAAAGCGAAGCAGCCGGGCATAACCGCGAAACATCACGCCACGCAACTGGCTGGTGTCATCCTTAAGGGTGAAATAAATATGCCCGGAGGCGGGGGTGCGCAGGCCGGAGAGTTCGCCAACAACCCAGATATCACCAAAATCGGCCTCAAGCTGGCCCTGGATCAGGCTTGCCAGGTCGGTGACGGACAGCGCACGCGAGGAGCCGGGTGCAAGGGCAGAGGTCGTCATAGGAGTCGCCCAAGCACCCACACTAGCCTTTTGCCTCAGCAACCGTGGTCTGAAAGACCTTCCACGACTTGAGCAATTCAAGCGCCCGGTCGAGCTGCGGGTCTTTGCCCAGTTCCCCTTCCTTAATATCAATCTCAGGCAGGGCCTGGGGCTCAGCCTCAGCATCGGCAGGACTGTCGCCCTCTGTCTCGTTCGGAGTGTCGCTGATGTTGCCAAAATGTCCGCGCAAATTCTCTTCACGCACCCCGTGCCGTCGTTGGGCGGCGGCATAGGCTTCGGGCAGGTTTTCCAGTTCAATATCAGGGGCAATGCCCTTCGCCTGGATCGAGCCTCCATTGGGCGTGAAATACATGGCGGTGGTCAGCCGCAGAGCCGCCCCCCCATCGACCGGTAAAATCGTCTGCACCGAGCCTTTGCCAAAGGTCTTGGTTCCCAGCACCACTGCGCGGCCATGGTCCTGTACCGCACCAGCGACAATCTCGGAGGCACTGGCACTGCCGCCATTGACCAGGACAACCATCGGGATGTCCGTATATCCTCCGGGACGGGCGAAGTACTTTTGCTGCTGGCTTTCGAGCCGGCCTTCGGTATACACGATCATACCGGAACTCAAAAAGAGGTCGGAGACTTTAACCGCCTGGCTGAGCAGTCCGCCGGGATTGTTGCGCAGGTCCAGCACCATGCCTTGGAGTGGGACGTCTTCCTGGCCGAATTTTTTCAGCGCGGTGTCCAGATCATTGCTGGTTCGATCCTGAAACTGAGTGACCCGCATATAGGCATAGCCTTCTTCCAGGATTTTCGATTTCACACTGCGAATCTTGATCACTTCACGAATAAGGGACACATCGATCAGCCGGGGCACGCCTTCACGGCGGACCGAGATCGTAATCTCGGTTCCCTGCTTGCCCCGCATCTTTTTGACCGCCTGGATAAGCGACATGTCCTTTGTCAGCTCATCGTTAATCTTGATGATCTGATCCCCGGCCTGGACGCCGGCGCGGTAGGCGGGCGTATCCTCAATGGGCGAAACAACGGTCAGAATGCCATCGCGAAGGGTGATCTCAATGCCCAGACCGCCGAAACTGCCCTCCGTATCAACCTGGAGTTCCTTATAGGAATCCGGTGTCAGATAGGCACTGTGCGGGTCCAACGCACCGAGCATGCCATTAATCGCCCCTTCGATAAGGGCTTGGGTCTCTGTTTCCTCAACGTAGTTCTTGCGAACAATAGCCAAGACATTCGTGAACGCCTCAAGGTCTTCATAGGTGCTGCGGTCAACGGCTGAAACAAGATTGAGCCCATATCCCCCAAACAGAATCACGCTGAGCCCAACACCACCAGCAACCAATCCGATCAGGATTCGCCGCCGCTTCCTGTACATCATTGTATTCCCCTGCTATCTGCCATGCCCTCGGCTTTGTACGCTGTTGCCAGCCGTCCAATATAGCATACTTCATACTCTCCGATATGGGACGGGGCTGCTCTCCGGTCTTGTCTTCCTCATGCTCTGGGAATAAGGACCTCTTATCCTTCTGACAGTACGGGGGTATGGGCGCCGGACGCCGGCATTCCCGTATCGACCCGCCACTCCCCTTTTTGGATCAAACGCCGGAGCACCTCCTCTATCTGCGGCTGAGCCCAGTCATTATAGCCAATATGGTGATAAACGACTTGCCCCTGGCGATCAATAACAAACGTCTCGGGATAACCGGTGACACCATATTTCTTGCCAACCTCTCCCCGGACATCAAGCAGCACCGGAAAGGTATATCCACCTTCTTGCAGATAGGGCTTCACCGTGGCGGCTCCATCGACATCCTGGCTCACAGCCAACAACACAAAGTCCTCACCGCCGAGTTTGTGAGCGAGGGTTTCCATAGTCGGCATCTCCTGCCGACACGGACCGCACCACGTCGCCCAAACATTGAGCAGAACAACTTTTCCCTTGAGCTGAGACAGGCGGACCGCCTGACCGCTCACATTGGGCAGCAGGAAATCCGGAGCCGGTCGGGGCAGTGTGGTCGGAGAGGGCGTTGTGAGCAGCAGCATCACGCCCAGCAGAACAACCAAGCCGATCCCCCCGAGGATAAGCCAGGGTCTCACCGCGATTTCTCCAGTGTCTTGTGGACAGCCGGGACGCGTCCATGCTGCCCGCTTTTGAATAGAAGGCTCGCCCCGACCAGCATCAGGCCGATGCTGATCACCTGGGCTTGAGAGAACGCTCCCCAGAGCGGAGGATTGACCCGCACAAATTCCAGACAAAACCGGGCAATCCCGGCCAAGAGCAAATACCCCCAAAACAGGGAGCCGGGGTGATACCCAGCCGTCCGGCGGTTCCACAACACGACCGCAATCGCAAAATACGCTGCCAACTCGTAGAGTGGCGTCGGATGAACGAACACGTCCGGCGGATAGTCCCAGCCAATAACGGCATCCGGGTAGGCCATTCCCCAGGGCAGGTCGGTTGGCGGTCCCCAGTCCCCGTCACCAGCTAACTGGCAGCCAATGCGGCCGGTTCCATGGCCCAGGGCAATTGCTGGGGCAACCGCATCCATGGTCTCCCGCCAGGGTAGCTTATAGTGCCGGATACATAGACTGACGCCGACGATCCCGCCGATTAAGCCACCGTGCCAGACAAAGCCGGCACCGGTGAGAAGATAATCCAGCGGGTCGGCCAGAAACGCAGACCAATTACCCAGAATGAAGAGCAGCCGGGCACCGAGCAGCCCTCCGATGGCAGCCCACAGGACCAGGGTCGAAGCAAGGTCCGGGTTCCGGCCCTGATAGGCCAGCCCTTTACCCAGCAGCCAAGCCGCAGCCACGAAGCCGAGAGCCATCATGACCCCGTAGCTGTATATGGTGAAAGGGCCGAGTTCGAGCAGGACGGGATACATGTGGCGATCATAGCCGAGGGCCAGACTTGATGCCAGTTCGGTGGACATCCGGACGGCCTTCGTCTTGTCTGAACCGGAGGACTCAGCTACCTATCGCACTATCTAATTACATAGGAAAGCAGTATGCGAGCCGTTATCCAGCGAGTGAGCGAGGCGCAGGTCTCGGTTGAGGGGGACATCGTCGGGCAGATCCAGCACGGGCTGCTTGTCCTGCTCGGCGTGACAACGGCTGACACCGAAGCCGAGGCGAACTTTCTGAGCGAGAAAATTATCGGGCTACGAATTTTCTCGGACCAGGCCGGAAAATTTGCCTATTCAGTCCAAGACGTGGGCGGGTCACTTTTGATTGTCTCGCAATTCACGCTGTACGGCGATACGCGCAAAGGTCGCCGCCCATCGTTTACGGCCGCGGCGGGGACGGCCACCGCCAAACCGTTGTATGAATATTTTGTCGCCTGCTGTCAGCGCCGCCATATTCCGGTTGCCACGGGCCACTTCCAGGCGCATATGGCGGTCCAACTCGTGAATGACGGCCCGGTGACACTCGTTCTCGACACCGCAGAACGCGGCCCACGTCAGGGGAGCTGAGCAGCCATGCCACAAGCCGGTTTCTGGGCCATCGACCCCACCCGCAAGATACACTTTGGAAAAGATGGCTGGTGGTATGCCAACGATGAGCGTATCCAAAATCAGCGCATCAACAAGCTCTTCAGCCAATGCCTCCAAGAGAATGAGCGGGGCGAGTATGAAATCGTGCTGGGGCGCGACCACGCGCGCGTCGAAATTGAAGACACGCCCTATGTTGTGACCCAGGTCGCCGGAGACCCGGAGCAGGGTTTTACCCTGCGATTAAACGACGAGAGCCAAGAGCGACTGTCCCCCCACACGCTGACCATCGGCGCCAACGAGGTCCTGTACTGCAAAGTCAAAGGGCAAAAACACGCGGCCCGCTTTCTTCGACCAGCCTATTACCAACTCACGCAGTACGTCCAGCCGGCGGCTACGGGCGAAGGATTCGTTTTACACATAGGTGAGGACACCTACCCGATCCGGGTTAAAGAGCCAGACTAGTCCGGTCGTTTACCCATGCACATCGTCTTTGTCGAACCGGAGATTCCGCCCAACACTGGGACAACCGCCCGGCTATGTGCGGCTACGCACAGCCCCTTCCATCTCGTTGGTCCGCTGGGATTCTCTCTTGAGGACCGCTATCTCAAGCGCGCCGGCCTCGATTACTGGCCGGCTGTCGACCTGCACGTGTATGCGTCGTGGAACGCCTTTCTTGAGCAGCGCCCACCCGGTCGTCTGCTGGCCTTTTCCGCCCGCGCCCAGCGGTCCTACACCACGGTTCGCTATCGGCCCGACGACCTGCTCGTCTTTGGTAGCGAGACGCGGGGGTTGCCAGAGGCAATCCGCACGGAATACGCCGAGACTCTGTACACCATTCCGATGCCGGGCGCGCGGGTGCGCAGTTTGAACTTGTCCAACGCCGCGGCGATTGTGCTGTATGAGGCCCTGCGCCAATTGGGGCGGGTCTAGTAAGAAGCGACTCCGTGAACCTTACTTTTCTGGAAACAGCCACTTACTGAAAAACTGCCGATTCCGCGCGACGATCCAATAGCTCAGTTCAACCCCCCACACAAAGGGCGGCAGACGGCCCACCCAGGCCAGACACGGGAACCCCACCTTTCCCAGTACGTACAGGCTGGCTCGCCCGGCAGACAAAACCTGTCCGTCCGGCGTGATGACGTGTACCGAGCGCTCACACCGCCGGGCCAGGCTGTCTGTCATCGGAGGGCGGGGCGCATCCTGGTAGGGAACCGCCCGAATCTGATTCATCACATCGCGGTGTTTGACCCAGGCAACGGCTCGCTGACACAAGCCGCATGCCCCGTCCCAGAACAGCCAGATGGGTTGGGCTCCGGCCGATTCCATTGCTCCCTACACCATCCCCATGTGTTTCAGCTCTTCGAGTATACGTTCGCGGTGGGTGGCATTCCAATAGACGCGCCGACACTTCCGGCAGTGGAAAAAGGTCGATTGCGTTTGCCACACATACGCGGGCACGCGGGCTTGAACCCGCTCGCGGTCAATTGTTTCCAATTCCTGGTTGCACACGCTGCACCGCCTGAGCAGAGAAGACGAGACCGTGAGCTGCAAGTCGGTGCAAACCTGTTTGAGCTGCTCCCGAAAACGGTCAGCGCGAATAAACACAAACGGCGGAACGTCTTTCTGGTTCAGAAAACAGGTACGGCGGGTCAGCAGGATACGGTCCTGGCGGCGCGCTTCGCGTTTTACGCTCGCAGGGGAAACCTCGGGCATATAGACGGTATCATAGCCAAGAATACGCAGCCATTTTGCTAAGGTGCCGACCATGCGATCGGCTAAAAAACGAGGCGGCTCAGCAGGCATCCAGGGCTCCTGACCATAGTGAACGAACTCACCAGTGTCGCGTGACCGGCTTGCAGCCTAAAATAAGGACCGGGGGAAGACAAGGCGGGGAAATACGACACTCCGAGCCCGGTAGCCCCTCTTGGAGAGGACAAGTTCTCTCTCGCACGAGGACACTGGGTGGGATATGCAGGCTGGCACGTGCGACACCCGCAGCAAGATTCGCGGAGGAGAGACCATGTCCGAAGGCTACTACGATCTGGGGACTTACAGCCGGCCTGTCACGACCGGCTCCGAGGAAGCGCAGCGCTGGTTCGACCGGGGACTCGCCTGGACCTACGGCTACAACCACGACGAGGCGGTCGCGTGCTACCGCCGGGCGCTCGATGCCGACCCAGCGTGCGCCATGGCGTGGTGGGGAGTCGCCTACGCGGCCGGGCCGAACTACAACAAGCCGTGGGAGGCGTTCGACGCGGGGGATACGGCCCGTTCACTCGAGACCGCGTACGACGCGGCGGCGCGGGCGCGGGCGCTCGCCTCGAACGCGACAGATACCGAACGGTCCCTCATAAGCGCCCTCGAACATCGCTACCCGTCACGCTCGCCTGCGGCGGACATGTGCCCGTGGAACGATGCGTACGCGGGTGCGATGCGGGCGGTCTACGCGGAGCACGGCGAGGACGACCCGGACGTAGCAGCCCTGTTCGCCGAGGCGATCATGAACCGCACCCCGTGGGCGCTCTGGGACCTGAAGACCGGCCGGCCGGCGGAAGGGGCAGATACGGAAGAAGCCATCGAGGTCCTCGAGAAGGCGGTGCGTCGGCGCGAGGAACGGGGCGAGGAAGCACACCCGGGCCTGCTCCACATGTATATCCACCTGATGGAGATGTCGCCGCACCCGGAGCGGGCGCTCACGGCTGGCGACCGGCTGCGCGGTCTCGTGCCGGACGCCGGCCATCTCGAACACATGCCGACCCACATCGACGTACTGTGTGGCGACTACCGAGCGGTGGTAGGGTCGAACCAGACGGCCATCGAAGCGGACCGCAAGTTTCTCGCGCGCGAGGGTACGGACAACTTCTACTCGCTCTACCGGTGCCATAACTACCACTTCACGATCTACGGGGCGATGTTCCTCGGGCAGTTCCGGCCCGCGCTTGCGGCGGCCGAGGAGATGATCGCGACGCTTCCCGAGGAGTTGCTCACCCTCACCTCGCCGCCCATGGCGGACTGGCTGGAAAGCTTTGTTTCGATGAAGCAGCATGTGCTCATCCGGTTCGGGAAATGGAACACTATCATTGCGGAAGAGCTGCCGGAGAACCGCGATCTTTTTTGCGTGACGACTGCGATGATGCGGTACGCCAAGGCGGTAGCTCGCGCGGTGACGGGCGATGTCGACGCGGCGGAGCGCGAGGCCGCCAGCTTCGATGAGGCGCTCACCCGCGTCCCGGAGAGCCGCTATGTGTTCAACAACCGCTGCCTCGACATTCTCGCGATCGCGGGAGAGATGATGCGGGGTGAGATCGAGTACCGTCGCGGCCGCTTTGGCACCGCGTTCAGACATCTCCGGGCGGCCGTTGAGTTGGACGACAACCTGCCCTACGACGAGCCCTGGGGGTGGATGCAACCGACGCGCCACGCGCTCGCCGCCCTGTTGCTCGAGCAGGGTCGGGTCGATGAGGCGGCCGCGGTGTATCGAGCGGATCTCGGGTACGACAATACGCTGAGCCGCGCCTGCCAGCACCCGGACAACGTCTGGAGCCTGCACGGATACCACGAGTGCCTCCAGCGGCTCGGGTGGCCTCAGGAGGCGGCAATCGTGAGGCAGCGGCTGGACCTCGCCCTGGCCCGCACCGACGTCCCGATCACCGCCTCCTGCTTCTGCCGGCGCGCGACACGGTAGCGAGTACCGGTACGGCCAACGGCGGCCGACAGTGCGTCCGGTGAGCGTCGTTACACTCCCTGCTTGCGCCCCGTGGAGCAAATAGGCTAAACCGCTCTAAAATATACCCCACGAAGGAGGCTCTTATGAGAATGTATAATTCACTCGGCCCGAATCCACGCTGTGTGCGCATGTTCATGGCGGAAAAAGGCATTACGCTTGATACGATCGAAGTAGATATTCTGGGTGCGGAAAACCGGCAAGGGCCGTATACCGACAAGAATCCCGGTGGCCAAATGCCGTCGATCGAGCTGGACGATGGCAGCATCCTGGCAGAAACGACCGCCATTTGCGAATACCTGGAAGACACCCAGTCCGGCCCGGCCTTAATCGGCTCAACCCCGGAAGAGAAGGCCGAAACCCGCATGTGGCAGCGGCGTATTGAGCTCCAGATCACGGAGCATATGTATAACGGCTTCCGCTATTCCGAGGGGCTGGACATGTTTAAGGAGCGGATGCACTGTCTGCCCGAAGCCGCGGCCGGCCTCAAGGAAATCGTGCAGGAAAAGCTCGCCTGGCTGGATGGCCTGATGGAGGGCAAACAGTTTATCGTGGGTGATCGGTTTACGCTGGTCGATATTATTCTGTACTGTGCCTTTGATTTCGGGGCCGGCGTCGGCCAGAATATCAGCCCGGACCTGAAAAACCTGACGGCCTGGTTTGCGCGGGTCGATAGTCGCGCCAGCGCGGCCTCCAGTATCCACGAAAAGGCCAAAGCCGCGGGAATGAAGGCGTAGGGGGCTGGGGTCTGTTGGGTTTTTGGGTCTATAGGGCCTGTTGGGTCTCGGAGACTCAATGGACTCAATGGACTCAATGGACTCAATGGACTCAATGGACTCAATGGACTCAATGGACTCAATGGACTCAATGGACTCAATGGACTCAATGGACTCAATGGACCCTATAGACCCTCCTTGTCCCCGGTCCCTTCCTGCGGGTAATAGGTAACCGTCCGATACACTGCCTCGGCGGGTTCGAGGTAGCCCTCGTCATCGTCCGGAATCCACTCCTCAGTGACCTGTTTTACCCAATTCCCTTGGCCGTCGTACTCGTAGGTATAGACCTCTTTACGCTGAACAGCACCGTCCCTGTCAGACTCTACCCACTCCCGTTCATTCCCGTGCTCGTCATAGGCGTACACCCAGCGGGACGCCAGCGCTCCGCTTCGCCCGTGGGTGACCACGGTTTGTACTCTTCCATCTGCATTATACACATAGGTATTGCTTGAGATCGGAGAGCCATCGGCATCAGACAATGACCGTTTGGCGATCCGGCCTTCCCCATCGTAGGTAAAGCTCGCGCGGTGTAAAAAGGTTCCGTCCGGGTCGTGGTGATCGATGTGCGCCGGCTGCCCGTCTTCGGTGTACGTATAGACATCTCGAAACCAGAGATCGCCATCCACGTCAGTACTCACCGCCTGTGTCAGACGGCCCGCCTCATCATAGGTATGGCTGGTCTGCCGCCAGAGCGTCCCCTGGGAGTTATACAACTGTTCGGTACTCAGCTTGCTCGCCCGGTTATAACTGCGGACGGCGCGGACCATCACTGCTCCGTCAGGCGCGTACTCTATCCTTTCGGTGAGTGCTCCATCCCTGCCGTAATGAGTGATCGCCGTGAGTATCCGTTCGTCCTCAATCCACGTGTCCGGCTCGCCAGACGGATTCACAAACAACACCCTATCCGTCTTCACGGTTTGGACAGCGCCAACCAGCGCACTGCTCGCACGGATTTCCTTCGCCCCCATAGCCGCAATGACGTCGGCCCAGGCGTAAGGAACGAGGAAGACAGGGAAAGAGAGACAGAGATAGAAGAGAAGAGAAGCAGGAGACAGCGGGCGCGGCATTGGTTTCGAGTCAGAGGCACGCCGCGTGCGAGAGGATTCCATCACGACTGGTCGTCTTCGGTCTTTCAAGTTCATAGGTCTGAAGCAGCATATCCCTTCTTTGCGTTCCTTGACACGTCCCTCGTCTTCGCAGAATAATCTCCTCACAGGAGGGGAATGTATGCGTGACAATAGACTCAAAAAATCACTCAAGGCCGGGGACTTTGCGCTGGGGACGCTGGTGTGGGACCTCAAGAGCCGGGGGGCCATCCACACGCTGGCACAGGCCGGTATGGACTACATCATGATCTGCACCGAGCATTCGGCCTACAATCTGGAAACGGTGGTCGATCTGTGCGACTACGCCCATACGGCCGGTATGACCCCGGTGGTCCGCATCCCTGATCTTGAATATGAGCATGTGACGCGCCTGCTCGACTGCGGGTGCCAGAGCCTGATTGTGCCGCATGTCAAAACCGGGGCCGAGGTGCAACGATTCATGGAGCTGGCCAAATACCATCCCGAGGGGAAGCGCGGGACGGCCATCTATCTGGGAGCGAATACCGAATATGAAGACGTTGAGACACAGACGGCCATGCAGCACGCCAATGCCAACACCCTGCTCGGCGTGATCATCGAAACCAGAGAAGCCGTGGAGAATATGGACGAGATTCTGATTCCCGGCATTGATCTCTGCCTGGTCGGCTATCAAGACCTGGCCCAAAGTCTTGGCGCGCCGGGCCAATTCAAGAATCCCGAGTTGATCGAAGCGACCGCCAAGGTCAATGCACTGTGTCACGAGCGGGGCATCGCGACGGCTGCGGCAATGACTCAACTCGATAATGTTCAGGCTATTGTCGATAGCGGTGCGCAATATCTGTTGTATGGCACCGATCTGATTCTGCTGCGCCGGGAAGCGCAGCGCGCCGCCGAGGCCCTTGCCCCATTTCGGAAAGGCGGGGCACGCTAGACGGGTTTCCTCTTTACGGAAACCCGGAATGTAGGATACACACGACAGGAAGTTGAGAGGCGTTCCGTCGTTCGTCAGCGTCAAAGGAGGTCAGCATGAAGTTCGGTATTTTTTATGAGCTATCCGTTCCCCGGCCCTGGGACCAAGAGGCCGAGCGCAGCGTCTATATGAATGCGCTGGAGCAAGTCCGCCTGGCCGACGAACTCGGCTTTGAGCAGGTCTGGGCGGTGGAGCATCACTTCCTGGAAGAATACTCCCACTGTTCGTCTCCCGAGCTTTTTCTGACGGCCTGCGCCATGCAGACCAAGCATATCAACGTCGGCCACGGCATCGTCATCTGCGTGCCGGAATTCAACCACCCGATTCGGATCGCCGAACGCGCAGCGGTGTTGGATATTTTATCCGGCGGACGGCTTCAGTTCGGGACCGGGCGGTCGGCAACCTGGACCGAGTTGGGAGGCTTTCGGGCCAGTCCGGACGAGACCAAGAAAAGCTGGGACGAGTTTGTCCACTGCATCCCGAAGATGTGGACCCAGGAACGCTTTGGCTATGAGGGCCAGTATTTCTCCATGCCGTCACGCGCGGTCCTGCCCAAACCCTACCAAAAGCCCCATCCGCCCATGTGGGTGGCCGTCACCAGTCCGGGCACCGAGCTTGACGCCGCGGACCGCGGCATTGGCTGTCTGGGGGTGACCTTTACCAGCTTTGCCGAGCAGGAAGCCAAGGTCAAAGAGTATCGTCGCCGGGTGCAGAACTGCAATCCGGTCGGCTCGTTTGTGAATAACCAGGTCGCGACCGTCAATTTTCTGTACTGCCACCCGGACAATGAAACCGGTGCAAAAACCGGCATGAACATGATCCGCCATTTCAATTACATGGCGGCCCAGCTGGATATGGCAAAAGAGGCTTACCCGGCCAAATCCTATCCAGCCGCCGGTCTGCTGCCTTCCCTGCGGCGTCAGGCGTCCAGCCCCGGTGATCAGTTCAAAGCCCCGGAGGGGATCGCGGTCGGGAATCCCGAACATCTCATCGGTGAGCTGAAAAAGTGGGAAGCCAGCGGTGTGGACCGAGTCAATTTCCTCCTCAACGCCGCCGAGATCATTCCGCAGGCCCAGGTCCTCGACAGTCTGCGGCTGTTTGCCCAGGAAGTCATGCCAGCGTTTGCCGACTCGCAGCCGCAACGCGCCGTCGCGGGAGGAGCCAGCTAATGCCGGTGTTTGGGAAACAGGACGTTGAAGCCACCGCCGCCCAAGCGCCGCTGATGAGCGGCCTTGATACCGATGCCTGGGAGCTCAAAGGCGCAGAGATTCTTCAGCTCAGTTATGAAATTGCCGAGGAGCCAGCGGAATGGCTCATTCCGCCCGCTCTCCACCCGAGTATTCCGCCGTATGCCACGTTCTCGGTCATGCATTATCCCGACAGCCCGGTCGGGCCGTTCGCACTCGCCCAGGTCCGCATCATCGTTCGGGCCGGGATCCGGCCCCGCGGCTACCTCCTGCACGCCTATGCTAGCACCGAACAGGCGGTGGGCGAATTACAGGCGCGCTGGGGGTTCACGGTCGAGACCGCCGCGGTCTCGCTCCAGCCACGCCACGACCGGGTGATTGGGCGGGTTGAACGCGACGGCGATACGCTCCTGGAGATCGAGTTGGAGAACCCCGAGCATATCTCAGGCGCGGATATTACCTATCTCGACAGCCTGCATTTGGCTCGGGTTCAGGACCAGGACAAGCCGGTCATTGTCCAGGTTGACCCGGAATACGTGTTTCAGGCTGCGCAGCGCGGCAAACCCCGCCTCCTCACCTTCAAAGCCGGCGCCTGGGGGGACTCCGGGCGGTTGCAGTGCACGACTCCGATTATTGCGACCATGACAAAAAGTGATACCGACCTGCCCCAGCTCCGCTTCGCCCTTGATCCCTCCCTGCCCGCCGCCCAAGGCAGCCGCAGACTCGCGGCGTAAAGGATACACTTCATGTCTGATGTCACATTCAAGGTTTCAGGACAGTCGGAATCACCGGCTCGCTTGGCCGTTCAGGTCAGAGGGTTTGAGCTAATCGTTGACGAGCCGCCGGGCCTCGGCGGGGATGACGAGGGACCGAATCCGGTTGAGTATATCCTGGCCGGCTTGGCCGGCTGTCTCAATGTGATGGGGCATATTATTGCCAAAGAAATGGGCTTTACGATTCGATCCCTGACCATCGATGCGGCCGGTCCGCTCAATCCGAGAAAACTACTCGGCAAACAGACGGATGACCGGGCTGGATACAAAAACATTGACGTCACGCTCAACGTTGATGCCGATGTGGATCAAGCTACCCTGGACCAATGGCTGGCAACCATAGAGACGCGCTGTCCGGTCTCGGACAATCTGATGAACCTCACTCCGGTGGCGGTTCGGGCGCAGTCAGCCGTGCAGTCGGAACACGGCACGGAATCCCCCTCACCCTAGCCCTCTCCCGCCAGGGGAGAGGGAACACAAATGGTGTCGGACAGCCACAGGGGGCTGTCCCTACCAGGCTGTTTCCCAGTGGGGCGTCGTCAATACGCCCGGCTCGGACCATAGACCAAGACGCTGTCCCATCTGGATAACGGGTCGGACGGCTTGCATGACCTGGCGTAGCGCCACTGTGGTCGGACTGGCCGCGGCGTCCTCTCGGCCCTGAAGGCGAGACAGGACTGTTTCAACGAGTGTTTTCTGTTCGGGAAAGAGTTTGACCTGCACCGGCGTATCGGCCTCAATCCCCGCCGCTTGTTTTGCTAGACTCAGCGCCACCGGGAAGCCGCCTAACTCGTCGACCAGACCAATACCCTTGGCATCTTCACCCGTCCAAATCCGACCTTTTGCCACGGCGTGTACCTGTTCCTGGGTGAGGCCCCTTCCCTGGGCAACTTTCTGCGTAAAATCCTCGTACACATGATCGAGCCAGACCGTGATCCGTTGCCACTGCTGGGGCGTATAATCGAGCGAGCTGGACCACATGGTGGCATTGGTACTGGTATGTACCTCGTCCGATGAGATGCCGATTTTTTCCATAAGTTCAGCGGTGAGCATCTTCCCACCGACTACGCCGATGGAGCCGGTGATCGTACCGGGCTGAGCCACAATTTTATCCGCAGCCACAGCCACAAAATAGCCGCCCGATCCGGCCACGTTGCCCATGGACACAATGACCGGTTTACCCGCCTCCTTGGCTCGGACGGTCTCACGCCAAATCGTATCCGAGGCAACATAGGAGCCACCCGGACTGTCAACCCGAAACAGAATGGCCCTCACCGTGTCGTCCTGCACGGCATCCCGAAACGCCGCCGATACAGAATCCGATCCCATTGTCGGCCCGCTCAGCGCGGCGCTGTATTCGCTTTTGCCGCGATGCACCCCACCGACGCCATAAATGAGCGCAATGGCCTCCTCTCCGTTGTGCGGGCGACCCATCTGGCGCAGATAGGTCAACAACCCAACACGTTCTGCCCCTTCACCAAGATCATCTTCGATGATGGCCTGGACTTCATCCCGATACGCCAGCCCGTCAACCAGGTTTTCCGCTAGGGCACGCGCGCCGAGAAACGGCCCACGGTCAACCAGGGCTCGGACGGCGTCAGCTTCCAAGCCGCGACCAGCAGCGATGCCCTGCACGATCTGGCCGAACTGGGATTCGATAATCTGGAGGATCGCCTCACGATGGGGTTGGGTGTATTTTTTTTCGGTGAACATATTCAGCGCGTTTTTATACTCATAGCGGTGGTCCATACGGGGCGAGAGCCCCAGCTTTTCCAGTGTCCCGCTGACGAATGCCGATTCTGCCATCAGGCCGGTGAGACCAATGTCCCCGGACGGCTGGAGATAAATGCGATCAAAGGCGGTAGCCAGATAATACGCGCCATTGCCAGGCCCGAACTCGCCGAAGGTCTCGGCATAGGCAACGGTCGGCTTGCCACTTTCCCGAAAGGCACCGACGGCATCCCGAACCTCTTGGATTTCCGCCAGGCCCATACGCGGAGTGCCCGCGCGCGCAACCAGGGCCAGGACGCGCTCATCGGTAGCCGCCTGTTGCAGCGCGTCAACAATATCCCGGACCGACACGGTCCGTTCCATGAGGACGCTCGCCAGCGGATCGGTGGGAATATACTCGGCAAACTCGCGCTCGAAGTCGATCTCAAGCACGATGCGCTCCGGCAGACTCTCTTGACTCATCAGGGTAGTAATAACGCCGACAATCGCCATAACGACGACCCACGCGCCAATCAGCATGAGCGTCCGTCCCAGAAACTTTTTCATATTATCTTCCCTCGCTTGATCTTCCACTAACTCACTTCGGGCGGCGTCGGCTCAAGCGTACCTCGCGTTTCTCCGTAGGGCCAGGGCAACCGGATCGGCTCGCCGGCACGATTAAAAATTTCGACCGGAGTTTCCAGGACGGCAATTGCTTGCATCTCTTCCTCACCGGTTGTGCAGATTTTGTGCGGGGTGTAGGCGGGAACAGTCAGGACGCTGTTGGGTCCGAAATCGATCTGCTGCCCATCCACCTGACACCAGCCTGTTCCCTTGAGAACAATAAGAATCTCTTCGCCCGAATGATAGTGCGTCGGGGTCGGCTTACCCGGTTGTGAGGTCTGCATCCAGATTTCAACGTTACGAGAATCCTCCTTCACCAAGGTCTGGTGAATAACCGCAGGGTGAATGAATTTTTCGATGCCGGAAATTTTCCGCATGGAATACATGGCTGCGCCCTCCCTCTTTTTATCTCAGTGTACCGTCATACGAAGAGACACGGGTAACGGTAGCAAAGAAGAGGAAAAACGCCAATCAACAGGAAGCGGTATTACCTGGCACGTTGGGCAAGCGCTCCAGAGCGGGACGATCCTTATAGGTCGTACCCCAACCTACGGTTGCCGCAAACGGAACAGCGAGCAGCCTTTGGGCAAACGAAAGAAAAAGGAGACCAGCCATGTTCGTTGCCACGCTCAATCGTCCGCTCGCCACGACTATCACCGGCTCCCTGCCGCGACCCGAACGGTTTACGCTCAACCTTGCTGGCCGTCCTATGTCCTCAGCCTTGTCGGGCGATTATCAGTTTCACGAGCAGTCTATTGATACGGTTGCCAGTTGTATCAGCGATCAACGCCGGGCCGGGATCGATATCATGACGGATGGCGATATGCGATTTGGTCGGGATATCGGCGGTCGGGCGTGGTCTGGCTATATCTTTGATCGGGTGGAGGGCCTGTCGCCCGGCGCGTTGCGCTCCCTCCCGTTCGGCGGCGCTCCGCGGGAACTCCAACCCGGCGATATCTTTCATGAGATTATGGTGACCCGCTTACCGCCCACCGTCACGGGGCCGGTAAGCGCCGGCAGCCTCGAGTACGATATCGCCCGGAAAACCGCTCAGGGGCTGGCCGAACGGCCGGTGAAATTTGGCGCCTGCTCAGCCCAGGTGGTCGATATGCTCGTGATTAACGAGCATTAAAATGGTGGCCCTCGCGCAAGGCGTCAACATCGTCCGGCGCGAGCTTGGGCTGACCCCTGCCGTTGTTCCTGTCGAGGCGAGAAACCTGGCGTATTTGTAAAGAGGGGAGACAATGCCTTTCAGACCTATCGATTACACGGCCGACACGCGTTTCAGCTATGGCCGTAAGCTTTTGACTCATCGCATCAGAATAGCCACGCTCGTCATGGACACGGGTTCCGAAGGACCTCCTTCCCGTCCCCTGAGGTACTCCTTTCTCCGCTGTCTGAGCATGCTAAAAGGTGAGAGTATGAATATCCGAACTGAGATGCTGGAGCTATGAGTACGGAACACTTCGATGTCCTGGTCGTCGGCGCGGGAATCTCCGGGATTGCCGCCGGCTATCATTTACAGACCGCCTGTCCGGGCCGGACGTATGCCATTCTCGAACGCCGCAATACCATCGGCGGCACCTGGGACCTGTTCCGCTACCCCGGTATCCGCTCGGATTCGGACATGTATACGCTGGGGTATCCGTTCCGGCCCTGGACCGACCCCAAGGCCATCGCCGACGGACCCGCCATCCTTCGCTACGTCAACGAGACCGCTCGGGAGTTCGGGATCGATCGCAATATTCGTTTTGGTCATCACGTCAAGCGGGCCGCCTGGTCCACGGCGGACGCGCGTTGGACGGTCGAAGCCGAACGGACCGACACAAAGGAGCGCTGCCGCTTCACCTGCAACTTCCTCTTCATGTGCAGCGGGTACTACAACTACGACGCGGGTTATACACCGGATTTTGCCGGAACCGAGCACTTTCGAGGCCGGATCGTGCATCCGCAGCAGTGGACCGATGATATCGAGTACGCGGACAAGCACGTCATCGTCATCGGCAGCGGAGCGACCGCGGTGACGCTCGTCCCCGAACTGGCCACGCGAGCGACCCATGTCACGATGCTGCAACGCTCACCCAGCTATATTCTCTCCCTGCCGTCGAGGGACTCTCTTGCCAATGCGCTGCGCCGTTTTCTTCCGAATGCCCTCGTCTATCGCCTGATTCGGTGGAAAAATGTGCTTATCGGAGCCTACTTCTTCTGGTTCTGTCGCCGTTCTCCGGAGCGTGCCAAGGCGTTTCTCTTGCGCCAGGTTCGCGCGGCGCTGGGGCCGGACTATGATGTTGAGCAGCACTTCACCCCCGACTACAACCCCTGGCAGCAGCGCCTGTGCCTGGTCCCAGACAGCGATCTGTTCAAAGCGATCAAAGCCGGCCAGGTCTCGGTTGTGACCGACCATATCGAGACCTTCACCGAACGAGGTATCCGCCTGCGTTCGGGGAGAACACTTGAGGCCGATCTCGTCGTGACGGCCACGGGTCTCAATCTGCAACTCCTCGGTGGTCTCGAGGTGACGGTCGATGATGAGCCCGTCGAGTTCTCAAAGACGCTGACGTATAAAGGCGTCATGTTCAGCGACGTGCCGAACCTGGCCCTGACTGTTGGTTATACGAACGCGTCGTGGACGCTGAAATGCGATCTTACCTGCGAGTATGTCTGTCGCCTGCTCAACTATATGGAGGCGAACGGCTATGCGCAGTGCTGCCCACGCCCCCACGACCCGGCTATGGAGCGGGGGCCGTTCATCGATTTCACTTCGGGTTATGTCCGGAGAGCAATCGACGCCTTCCCCAAGCAGGGTCTCAAGCTACCCTGGAAGGCGTACCAGAACTATATGCTGGATGTCTGGACAGTTGCCTATGGCTCGCTGACCGACGACGCGCTGGCGTTCACTCGGCGACCGGCTGGACGACACCCGGATGCGACGCCAGACGAGGCCACGCTACCGGGGCAGGCGGCTGGCTGAGCAGTGATTTCCAAGCTCCGAAGTAAAAGATGCGCAGTACTACACCATGCTTACAATCGCGCGTCCGATAATCTCGCCACGATTCAAGGCCGCATAGGCTTCATCCGCCTGTTCCAGGCGGTAACGCCGCGTAATGGGTTGAGACACATTCACCTGCCCCTGGGCTGCCAAGGCCAATACCTCGGGCAGGTCGGTGCGGACACGACTGCCATAGGAGCCCATAAGCTGAATGCCGCGGCGGACCAGACGGGTAATCTCAATGCCTGCGGTTGTCGTGCCAGGGGCAATACCGATCACCACCACCCGTCCCCCATCACGGGTCATCATGAACGCGTTCACCACGGTCTCCGGTCGTCCCAAGGCTTCAATAGCTACGGCCACCCCCTGGCCGCCGGTAGCATTGTTCACGGCTGCAACGGGTTCTTCCTGACTGGCATTCACCGTATGGGTTGCGCCCAGGGCCTGGGCCGCTGCCAACTTATCGTCGCGCACGTCAATCGCAATAATCTGGCCGGCCCCAAAAGCCTTGGCGACCTGAACAACGTTTGAGCCCACACCACCTGCACCGACGACGGCTACGCTATCGCTCGGTTGGATGCGCGCCTGATTCTTCACCGCGCCATAGGCTGTCATCATGGCACAACCGAGAATACACGCATCGGTCAGGGACACGTTGGCAGGAGCGGGAAAGACATCACTGGCTGGAACAACCGCATACTCAGCCAGGCCACCCATACTATACATAGCCAGGGTCGAACCATCGGAACGAGAGAGACGACTCTCCCCATCGTAGAGCGTCCCCTGCAGACGGTTCAGAGCGAAGAAGGTTTCACATAGATCGTCCCGCCCCTGCACACAGTACGAGCACACTCCACACGGCATGATAAAGCTACACACCACGTTCTGTCCGGTCCGTGTCGTTTGCACCTCAGGACCGACCTCCTCAACAACGCCAGAGATCTCGTGGCCCAGCACACACGGCAGCGGGAACTTCACTTCACCCTTCATCACATGCAGGTCGGTATGACACACACCACACGCGGTGACTTTGACCAAGACTTCACCCGCCTTGGGACGGGGCTGCGGAATATCCTCAATGACCAACCGGCCACCAACTTCCGACAGGACTGCAGCTTTCATCTGGAGATTCCTCCTTATACGCCTGAGCATCCTATGCCGCGTTGGCATTTTCGCCAAGACATCACTATTATTCAAAACGAGAGGGGAGGGTTCATCATGAAGACCGACCGTTTCGGGAACTCCTTTGCCGAGGCCCTGCCGTACGCCCGAGGGGCTATCCTGACCAGTACGGAAGATGATTTCCGCAAACTTCAGCAGGCGGGACGGATTATCCGACGCCGCATCAGTGAGAACGGTCCTGAGGCAATTTTCAATTTTACCGGACTCGAACATGGCCTGCCGCTCAGCGGAGAGGACGTCCCGTTTGCCCACGATGAAATCGCTCCCGCGCTGTATACGGAGCGGCTCCGTCAGCTGACGCTGGAGCACCTCGGCGGGTCTCCGGATCGTCACGACGTCATGCTCTTTAACCGACTCACCGCGGCCACATTGGCGACCCAGCTCGTGCTGGTGAAACCGGGCGCTGTTGTCATCGGGGTGTCAGCCAGCCATAGTCATCCGTCCGTCATTCGGGCGGCGGCACACGTCGGCGCCCGCCTCGTGGATACCAAAGGCGTGGAGGAGTTCACCGCGGTGATGGAGCGGGAAAGAGACGTCGCTCTGGTTGTGCTCACGCGCTTAGCGGTGACCTATGAGGCCCTGTCCGTTGAAGCCTTGCAGCAGATCGTCCGTCTGGCTCACGAGCGGGATATTCTCGTGTATGCGGATGAGGCGGGTGGGGCGCGGGTCGGTCCCGCTATCCTGGAGCAGCCCAGGATGCTCGAACTCGGCGTAGACCTGGGCGCGACGGGGCTTGATAAGTATGGCACCATCGGCCCGCGGGTGGGCTTGATGGCGGGTGAGAAGCAGCTTGTGGCTCGCATCCGGGCGCGCGCCTGGGAGTTCGGGCTTGAGGCCCGCCCCCTGCTGTATCCGGCAGTCATCCGCTCGCTGGAAGCCTACACACCAGAACGGGTGCAGGCCCTGGTTGATAGCACCAAACAGGTCGCAGCCGCCCTCCGGGCTCTCTTGGGGAGCCGTATCCACGAAACGCCCGTGATCGCCGAGCTGCCGGCCGACGATATCCTCGAACTGGTCCTGGAGCGGGCCGGGCTGAGCGCGACCCCGCAGGCACCGATTGTTCCGTATGAGGCAGCGGCCGCCTTGGCTATGCTGCTCTTGCGGGATTATGGCATTCTGGCCGTTCACTTCGCCGCCCTGCCACCCGGCACGGCCGATTTCCTGTTCAAGTTTATGCCACCGGACACGGTGGAGCGGTTCGGCGGGCCGACCGCTTTCGCCCAGGCTATTGATGCCTCACTGCATAAGCTGGCGGGCCTGGTCACCCAGCCCGAACATATGCGACAACTCCTGTTTGGTTAACACCACAACGGGGAAACAACACCGCACGCATCGCCTCCCCATCTGACCCGGTATTATTCCAGTCGGGAATATCCCCGCAGCGTTCTCGGTCAGCTTTACGCCGGTCATCGGCCTTTGGCCTTCCCTCACGGAGTGATCAGAGGAACCAGCGACTTTTCTTGCTACCACCGCACAATGGAAAGCCCAGGAATACGGGAGAAGCTTCGCTCGTCACGGGTGGCGACCCTGAAGTCAGATGCCAGAGCGGTAGCGGCAATGAGTAAATCGTGTGCTCCGACTGTCACCCCTTTGGCGGCCAGCCTCGCCCAGATACGGGCATGAATCCGGGCGACGACAAGGTCAAATGGAATGACAGTGAGCCGGGCGAGCAGGTGCTCAACAAACGCCTCACGCCGTGCCCGATGCGCAGCCTTGCCCGCCCGGTGTACTCCGTGCAACAACTCCGAGGCAGTAATCGCCGCCAGAGCGATGTCCTCTTCTGCCTGCTCCACGAGCAGGGCGTCCAGCTCGCACTGCCCTCGCTCGATAGCAACCAGGACACTCGTGTCGATCAGTATTCCCACGGTGACTCTGACAACACAGCCTGCTGTACCGTTAGCGCTTCCACGGTATCCCAATAGCCGGGGTCGGGTTTTGGAATTGAACGCAGGAGCTGCGCGAGATCGGCAAGGGTGCGAGCGGCGGGCTGGACTGGGATGATACGACAGACCGGCTCCCCGCCCCGCTCAACAACAAACTCTTCGCCCCGATAGTGTACGCGGTTGAGGAGAGCAGAAAAGGTGCGGGCGGCCTGCGTTGCCGAGATATGCGATTTCATACAAATCAGATTATCAGATTTGAGCTCGACCTCAAGGAGTGCTCAAGCGCCCGGCCTTTTTGGTCCAAGTCCGCCTCCCTCAAAACAGCTCCAACTGATCCGCTTTCTTCTTCCCCCGGGCACTCAACTGACTCCGGCGACGTTCGAGCAGCTGTTCCTCAATATCGGCCAAATACGGAGAAGGAGACCTGGCTTGCACCGTGCCGCGCCAGCGGCGTTTCTGGGCATGACACAGATAGAGTGTGGTCTTTGCCCGCGTGACACCGACGTAGAACAGGCGGCGCTCTTCCTCAAGGTCGGCAGCTTCGGCCTTGCCCCAGGTCAGTGGGAGAATGCCGTCTTCACAGCCAACAATAAAAACAACGGGGAATTCCAAGCCTTTGGCCGCGTGGAGGGTGAGTAAGGAAATCCGGTCGGCGCGGGGGTCCCAGGTATCGACCTGCGTTTCGAGCGCAAGGGTCGAGAGAAAGCCGTCCAGATCGTCCCCGCACTCCCGAGCGACGGGTTGCAGGAGTTCAAGGGCCGCTCTTGTCTCCTCTCCTGCCCCGGTGGCCTCAGCTTTTTCACACGCGGCTTCCAGCCGCGCCACCAGAGTGCCGGCGCCGGGCTGTTCGCGCAGAGTATCGATCAGGAGCGCCACCCCAGGATGGTCGAGCAGCCGCGTATGGGCGTGTTTCTGAAACGGCATGCCCGAACGGTGAAGGGCCTCAACGACCGCCTCTGCTTGGGCTTCGGTTCGGTACAGCACGGCGATGTCAGAAAAGGAGACGGCCCGGTCTTCGGCGTCTTGGGATCGGCCGCTATCAATCGAAAAGAAGCTGTGTCCGCCCAGCAGCGCCTCGATTGCGTGCACGACGAACTCGGCCTCGGCCTTCTCCGTCCGCGCTTCATGCAGCGTGATTAAACTTGGAGTGTCGGCCAGGACCGGAGTGGATTGCTGCTCGGACCCGGACGGCGCAATGACCTGAGAAGAGAGATGGACGATATTGCTGTCAGACCGATAATTCCGCGCGAGTCGGACCACGTGCGCACCGGGGAAGTCGGTAGTGAACTGGGCGAAGAGACGGACGTCCGCCCCGCGGAAACGATAAATGGCCTGATCCGGGTCGCCAATCGCACAGATGTTTCCGTCGGGAGGAACGAGCAGTTTGATGAGACGGACCTGCTGCTCGTCCACGTCCTGATATTCGTCAACACATACCCACTGGTATTGCGCACGATAGGCGTCACGCAGGCCGGTGTCGGACTCAAAGACCTGGATCGTGCGGCCAATCAGGTCATCGAAATCGACCAGGTTCCGCGCGTCCAATTCCTGCTGGTAGCGGCGATAGATGTCGGCCTGGCGGGCCTCGGCCGGCGGCTGTCCCGTGCGTTTCGCCACCGAAATGGCCGACAGCAGGCTGCGCGCCTGGCGGGCCGAGACGCCGAGCGTTTCGCGTAACAGCCTTTGACGCTCCGCGTCTGACGCGACCCGAAAGCCACGCTGGAGACCCGCCGCGTTCCAGTGCTCCTGAAGAACGGACATGCCCAAAGCGTGAAACGTAAAAAGCGGGATCGTATCGGCAACGGCGGGCAACAAGCGGTGTAGACGTTCTCGCATTTCGTCCGCGGCCCGACGGGTAAACGTAATGGCCAGACAGTGTTCGGGACGGACGTGGTGATTGCGTATGAGATGGGCAATACGATGGGTGAGGGTGCGTGTTTTTCCGGAACCCGGTCCGGCAACAATCAGCAGCGGGCCGGCTATCATCTCGGCGGCCCTCCGCTGGTCGCTGTCAAGTCCCGTTAAGATATGGTCCTGGTCCGGTTTCCCATCGTTCTTGACCTCAGCCGGCGGAGCGCCCCCCTCCCTGGCCCTCCCCCTCACGGGGGGGAGGGGATGTTCGCCCCCTCTCCCCTGGAGGGAGAGGGCTGGGGTGAGGGGGAAGAAGCGATCGACAGTATGGGTTTGTGCAGCGTTCCCCCTTCCCTGCTTTGGGCTGTCCGCTACACGCACGCCGGTCGGTGCATTTTCCTGTTTTGTCTGAGACGAGGGCTCCTGTGTGAACAGCGACGCGCCGCTCGTCTTCTGGCGGAGTTCTTCCTCCCGAAACAGCTTGATTGTTCCGTACACCCCGTCATAGCCGGCGTCGCGGATCACTTCTTGTTTGCGCAGCCGGGAGATGGCTTCCGCGATAAGCGTATCCCCACTTTTCCGAATCTCTTCCAGCGGAATATCGTTGATCAGTTGCAGTTCGGGACCAAGCTGGTTGAGTAGGCCCTCGTAGTAGTGGCCCACCTTTTTACTCTTCGGACCCACATGCAGAATCTCGGATAACATCTCGGGCAGGGGGACCAGGCTCTGGACCGCACCGGCAGTTGCGGGCTGGGTGTCGTCTTCGCGGTCGGCCAAATCGTCCACCCGGTGCATCACGCCAACCGTCAGCGGCTTGCCACACGCAGGGCAACGACCCTCCAGTTGTTTGGTCTGGTGCGGGAGGAGGCGGACCTGACAATTCCGATGACCGTCCAGGTGGTATTTGCCCTCTTCAGGAAAAAACTCGATCGTGCCCTGATACCCCTGTCCGGTCTCCAGGGCGCGACGGATCGAGAAATAGTCAAGCTCCGTATCAAAGACACAGGCTTCGCGCCCGAGCTTCTCCGGCGAGTGCGCATCGGAATTTGACACCAACCGGAAGCGATCCAGAGACGACACCCGCCAATTCATCTCCGGGTCCGACGACAAGCCTGTCTCTACCGCAAAGATATGGGGAGCCAGGTCAGCGTAACACTCGTCTATGGCATCAAAACCGGACTTTGAGCCCAGCGCGGCAAACCACGGTGTCCAGATATGGGCCGGGACGAGATACGAGCCAGGGTCCGACTCCAGGGTGATTTCCAAGAGGTGGCGTGAATCCAGCCCCAGGATGGGTCTGCCGTCCGACTTCACATTTCCGATCCTGGACAACCGTTCGGTCATCCTCTCCACTGCCGAAAAGTTCGGGGCGTATAACAAATGGTGAATCTTTCGGGTCTTGTCGCCCCTCTTGTAGATCGTCGAGATTTCAACCGAGAGCATGAAACGCGTCGGACCCTGGCACGCCGACGGCAGCATCTGGGTGACTTCCTGTTCCAACTCGGGTCGGAGTCGGAACAGGCCCGGCTCGGCCGGCACTAACTGCTCCTTGAGTTCGGCCTGCCAGACCGGATGGGTGAAGTCTCCGCTGCCGACGACCGTGATACCCTTTTTCCTGGCCCAATAGGCGAGGTGTTTCAAATCGCAGTTTTTGCTGGTGGCACGGGAATATTTGGAATGAATGTGCAAATCAGCGTAAAAAGCCATGGGCCGCCCTCCCCTCCTACCCGGTCTGGGGATTATCGACCGAGAAGAGGAGGGAGGTCAACGGCGGGCATGCCAGAACGCTAAGGAGAGCGACTATGCCGCGCCTTGAGAACCTCACCGGCCCAGTGCTCTATGGTGTTCGGCCAGTACGCGGGCCACGCACGCGGTCAGCCGTTTGCCCATCGAGAGTTCCAGAAACTCATTCGGTCCGTGCGCGTTCGAGTGTGGCCCGAGCACACCGGTAATCATGAACTGGGCGGTGGGGAATTTTTCACCCAGCATAGCCATAAAGGGGATCGTCCCGCCCTCGCCTATGGCACACATGTCTCTGCCGAAAAATTCTCGCGAGGCGCTCTGCAAGGCAGTCTCCAGCCACGGAATGAGCGGAGGGGCGTTCCAGCCGCCCGCCGCCCATTCGGGCTCAAAGGATACCTGCGCACCATAGGGTGGGTCGTGCTCCAAGAGTTGCTGTAAAGCAGCTGAGGCCGCGTTCGCATCCAGGGTCGGTGGAATCCGCAGCGACACCTTGGCCGCGGTAACGGGCCGCAGGACATTACCGGATTGCTCAAGCGCCGGCAGACCGGACGCGCCGGTAATTTCGAGTTGAGGCCGCCAGGTCCGGTTGAGCAAGAGCTGACGGATATCGTCCGTCACTGCCTGAGCTCCGGGATGAAAAGGAAACTCCTCCGATACGGTCTGCCCCAATACGGTCGCGGTTGTCCGGGCCTGTTGTAGCCGCTCACTCGGTATTGCAACCTGAAATTCGGGCGGCAGGATTTCTCCGGTCCGCTCGTCTTCGAGGCGGCTCAGGAGTTGGCGCAGAATCCGAAAGCTTGAAGGAACGATACCGCTGGCCGCGCCTGAGTGAACCCCTTCGGTCAGGGTGGAAACGGACAGATTACCCGACACCAGACCACGCAGAGAAGTCGTCACCCAGAGCTGGTCGTAGTTACCGCAGCCCGAGTCAAGGCAGACGACGAAGCTGGGCGTACCGATACGGTCGGCCAGGGCGTCTATATAGTAGGGTAAATCTCCGCTGCCACTCTCCTCGCAGGCTTCGATAATGACCACACATCGGGCCACCGGAACGCCCTGACGCTTGAGCGCCGCAATCGCGGTCAGGGAAGCACAGGCCGCGTAGCCATCGTCGGCACCTCCACGCCCGTACAGTTTGCCGTCTCTCAGCACCGGCTGCCACGGGCCGAGCCCGTCATGCCAGCCGTCCATGGGCGGCTGCTTATCCAGGTGACCGTAGAGCAGCACGGTTTCGGACGAATCGCCCGGAATCTCGATAAAGAGTAAGGGCGTGCGGTCTTCAAGCCGGACTACCTCAAGGCTCAGACCGGGAACCGCTTGACTGCGAATCCAGCCGGCGATGAGTTCGACCGCCTGGTCCAGATAGCCATTCGTCTGCCAGTCGGGATCGTAGGCCGGGGATTGATTGGGAATGGCCAGGTATTCCGTCAGGGTGGGGATAATACTGTTCTCCCAGGCGGATTCGACAAATTGCCAGGTTTTTTGGGTATCCATACGGGGATTGTAACCGTCCGTCGGGTCCGTTGCCAATCCGGTCTAGCCGTCCGGCCTCCAACTCGGTAAGCTGGCGGTCTGAAGGAGGTTGACGCTATGGCAGAACTCGTTGTGTATCACAATCCTGGTTGAGGCAAGTCACGCGGAGCGCTCGATATTTTGCAGGAGCGCGGCGTCGAGTTCGACGTGATTGAGTATCTCAAGAGCCCCCTCGGCCGAGGAGACTTTGAGCATTTTCTGGACCTGTTACCGGATGAACCCGCGGAACTGGTCCGTAAGGACAAAAAATTCAAGGAACTCGGTCTGAACGCGGACGACTATGTGACGCGCGAGGCCGTGGTCGAGGTCTTACTCCAGCATCCTGAGTTGATGCAGCGGCCGGTTATTATCAGGGATCAAAAGGCGGTTATCGCCAGGCCATCCGAAAAGGTGCTGGAGCTGCTGGATTAGCTGTTCGTGCTTTTCCCCACCTGGGAGAGAATTATGCACTTTAAGAGACTCAGGGCTTTCTGCGCGCCAGGACGACGGCCCAGAAAGCGCCGCCACGCCCTCTGATTGTCTGTTTTGCCCCCAAATCAAGCGGAGCCGTCTGCCGAGTGGGGAAGATTCGGCTCCAGGTGTCAAGTTCAGCGTAATCCCCTCCTTGGAGGGGATTATATACAATGGTGCCCAAGCCACCGAAATTATCGCTTCTAGAATTAAATGGTCGAATTTTTGACTTCTTGTAATAATTCCCTGTAGGACCTCAAGTAATCGCCAAACGTGTGATCTTGCCCGCGAGCCTGGGTCAACCACCGTCTCATGTCCCATCCACATTCAAGCATTTCGGAGACGCCAAAAACGAACTCCAACGTGTTTATCAAAAAAATCAATATACGGCCTCTTCTGAAATCGAGCTTAGCAGCATTACCATGGACATAGTGGTTTCGTCCGTCTACCGCATGCTCAATAATCTCATCGAGAGAAGGGAGCATGTTTTCCCCTAACGTATCTACTATAGGTTCGGCCTTTCTCTTGATCACATTCTTTATGTCTCTCATCTCCTTCCCGTTAGCATAAAGCTTGTCGCCTTGAGGGAGGAGGTCGAACATATTGACCCCGCCGATCAGGCGATCTTCGTTGTATTTCGTTGCCCCAAAATGAGCCAAAAATCTCAGGTTTGCATCATGCCTCTCCTTCTCTTGATTTCTCATGAGCCACTTCTTGGTCACTTCAGTAAACTCCATTTCATTTTTGAAATCCAAGAGGGCAGATTGGAGACTCCGCTTTGGTATTTTGTTCGTTGAGTGGTGACTATAGACTTGGATCTTGTGTCCGTAGTCTGGCAGTTCGTCCGTTGGCGACAATCTAACGTAAAAATCGGTTAAAGCGGGAACGTAGCCAATCAGGAGTCCAACAAAGCATCTAAATATGAACACCCTTCGGCGAGCCTCTCCAAGGTCGAGGGGGCTGGAAAATTTGAGGAGCATGTACGGACCATCCTGCCTGAGTGGTATTCCATCAGGACCTAGATGACCTGTTACTCCTCTAGCGTTGATTTCTATGTCTCCAAGAGCCGTATCCAAAATGTTCAGATCACGTTGATCTCCATTGAAATATGCGACCACCGCATCTTCTCTGAGTTTGCGTTTGGTACTCCTTTCAACTTGCTCCCTAAGGTCTGAGTCGGGGCCAAAAATCACACTGAACGCTTCAGTGTTTCGGAAAGCCGTTTTGATCTCATCAAACGCGAACCCTGCACTCCTAATTATCTTCTCGTGTAATTCTAGGCGTTCAGCGCCCATAGTTACCGTCGAAAAGATCACATCTTTGGTATGGAGAGAACGACCAAATCCATCTGTCCAGCGCACGACCAAGCCGTGGAATACGGATACGGCCTTACTACCACTACCATCCGATACAATGCCGTGAATCGTCTTGTTGGGCGAAACATCAAAGGGACTTGTGTCCCACAGCCTAAGCTTGATTTTTTTGCTGCTCTTCCGCCTTAGAATCAATTCGCCCGCCACACTCCGTTCATCGCCAACTGAAAAAACGCCTCTGTATACGGCCATAACCCTTCATTCTCCTTAACCCTCTTATAGAAAGGAGACCGTCCCCCTCCCTAGCATGGTCACTATTATATATAATTCCTTCCTTGGAGGGGTGCCGCGTAGCGGCGGGGTGGATTCCCCTGAGGACCGCCTCGGAGGAAGCAATAGATGAGGAAACGATGAGCCGTAAGTGGCAATATAAAGTCCCCGTCTATTGCATCCTGGAAAATTACTCCTAACGCGCTCATGATACTTTCCTTTGCCGACAAGGAAACCGAAAACCTGTTTCATTCAGAAAAAAGCCGTCGCTTTGCAGCGATCTCGCGGGTTGCCTTAAGAAAACTCATTCAAATGAATCAGGCCCGCACTCTCAGCGACTTAGCCGTTCCGCCCGGCAATCGATTGGAAGGGCTTCGGGGAACGCTCTCGGGCTTTCATTCCATTCGTATCAATGATCAGTGGCGCATTATCTTCCGCTGGACGGATTCCGGGCCGGAACAGGTAGGTATCATCGATTACCATTGACAAAACCCCTATAACGTTACACGGTATAGAAATGCAAAACCCTATCACACCCGGCGAGATTCTTCTGGAGGAATATCTCAAGCCCATGGGCATTTCGCAGAATGCCATGGCCCGTGCAATCGGGGTTGCCCCGCGGGCCATCAACGAGATCGTTCACGGCAAGCGCTCCATTACGCCGGCGATGTCCATACGCTTTGGTGCGTTCTTCGGTCAGTCCGACGAGTTCTGGCACGGCCTTCAGGTCGAATGTGACTTTCGCGCCCTAGCCAGGAAAAGAAAAAGGCTGATTGCCCGCATCCAGCCGGCGTCAGCCGTGAGTCATGTATCCTGACTCTCCCAACCGCTACGACCTGCGGTTACTTGGAGAACATCCGACTATCGGTCTCGTTCTGGAAGTATCGGATTGCGCTACGCGAATCCGACCTACACAGGATATGCACGTTCGGCGACACCCACCAGGGTATGGGCATTGGCAGAGGTCACCCGGACCGGTACTAGCTCGCCGGGCCGGGCTCCGTTGCCGGGGAAGACCACCGTTTTGAACTGCGGGTCCTTGCCCGCCAGCCAATCCTTTTGCTTCTTGGCCGGCCCTTCAACCAGGACCTCGACGGTCTGGCCCAGCCGTTGCCGGTTGATCTCCCCCCCGATGCCTTCCTGCAGGCGGATAATCTCCTGTAAACGCTGCCCCTTTTCCGCTTCCGAGAGGGTCTCGGCCCACTTATAGGCCCGCGTCCCCTCGCGGGCCGAATACTTGAACATAAAGGCGAAATCGTAGCGGACCTCCGCCATAAAGTCGTAGGTGGCACGGAAATCGTCTTCCTCTTCGCCGGGAAAGCCGACAATAATGTCCGTGGACAAAGCCAGGTGGGGGATGGCCGCGCGCAGCCGGTCCACAAGAGCGGCATATTCCTCAATCGAGTAGCCCCGTTCCATACGTCCCAGGACCCGATTCGAGGCGGCCTGGAGCGGCAGGTGGAGATACGGGGCAACCTTGTCACAGGTCGCCATGGCGTCAATGGCACTGGCATCCATATCGGACGGATGCGGCGAGGTAAAACGAATCCGCTCAATCCCATCGATGCGCGCGGTCTGGCGCAGGAGGCGGCCAAAATCGACCTCGCCATCCCGGTAGGCGTTGACGGTCTGGCCCAGATAGACGACTTCTTTATACCCCTGGTCGGCAAGCGCGCGGACCTGGTCCAGCAGCGCCGACGCGGGCACGCTGCGCTCCCGCCCGCGGACGTAGGGCACGATGCAGAAGGTACAGAACTTGTCGCAGCCCCGCATGACCGTCACCCATGCTCGTACCCCTTCCCCACGTGCGGGCGCAATATCGGCATAGGTTTCATCCCGGTCGAGGCGGACGGACACCAGCGGTTCATCGGCACTTTCCTGCGCCAGCAAGGCCGGCAGGTTACGATAGGCGTCCGGTCCCAGCACCAGATCAAGAAAGGGGGCTTTATCAAGCAGGGCCTCCCGATGGTGCTGGGCCATGCAGCCGGTGAGTCCCAGGACGACACCCGGCTTCCGGGCTTTATGTTTCACCAGATCACCCAGTCGCCCGACGATGCGCTCTTCGGCATGCTCCCGAATCGCGCAGGTATTCAGCAGAATGACATCGGCGCCCTCCGGCGTCGGCGCAGATTCGTATCCGTGCGGTTTCAGCAAGCCCAGGATGAGCTCGGTGTCAGCGATATTCATCTGACAGCCGTAGGTCTCAATATAGACGCTGCGTGTTTCCATGCGTGCTGTCCGAGTCGAGCCCCCTCACCCTCTCCCTCCAGGGGAGAGGGAATAAATGTCAATGTAGGGGCAATCCCCCTGTGGTTGCCCGTCCGGGAATTTTTGTAGCCGTTCCCTGACCGCAACGCAACGGCTATAAAGACATGCCAGTAAAGGAGCGGACGAGCATATGATAGAGCGCATTATCTCACTCCTGCCCAGCAGTACGGAAATTGTCTGCGCGCTGGGTCTGCGCGAGCACCTTGTCGGCGTCTCTCACGAGTGTGACTATCCCTCGGACGTTGTCGGGCTTCCCATCTTGACCGAACCCAAACTTGACCCCCGCGGAAGCAGCGGTGACATCGATACCCGCGTCCGCGAGATTGTGCAGGAGGGGTTGAGCGTCTACCGTCTGCAAACCGAGGCATTACAACGACTGAAGCCGGACCTCATCGTGACCCAGGACCAGTGCGAGGTGTGTGCCGTTTCCCTGCCCGAGGTCGAAAACGCCGTGCAGTGTTTTCTGACACCAGACGTGACCGTCGTATCGCTCAGACCGGAGAAACTCGACGATATCTGGACGGATATCCGTCGGGTCGCCCAGGCCACCGATCAGGAAAAAGCCGCAGAGACACTGATCCAGGACGCAAAAGAACGGCTCCAGAAAATCACGCAAAAAACACGGCATTTGTCCCGTCCGCGCGTGGCCTGCCTGGAATGGCTCGACCCCCTCATGGCGGCGGGCAACTGGATTCCTGAACTGGTAGATATTGCGGGCGGGGAATATGGCCTGGTTGAGGCCGGCGCGCATACACCAACGCTGACCTGGGAGGCCCTGGTTGCTTACCAGCCGGAGGTCATCGTTATCACTCCGTGCGGCTTCAAAATCCCACAGTCGCAGGCGGACCTACCCCAACTGACGACACAGCCGGACTGGCAAGCACTCCCGGCAGTGCAACAGAACCGGGTATATGTGGCGGACGGCAATGCCTATTATAACCGGCCCGGGCCGCGCATTGTAGAGAGTGCAGAAATCCTCGCCGAGATGCTGCATCCGGAAGCATGCGCGGGTATGGCGGTGCCGGGCTCGTATGTTCGGGTCTGAGCGGGACGCGGCTGCCCCCTCACCCTGGCCTCCTTCGACTCGGCTCAGGACAGGCCCTCCCCTGAATAAATGTAGGGGCAACCCCCTGTGGTTGCCCGGCCCCTCAGATGGAAGGATATGGCGTATCCCTGCGTCGTGTTCCTCTCACTCGCTGGGGTCAAGAATCTCAATCTTTCCCTCTCGGAAATCCCGGCCTCGTTCTTTCACCATGTGGGGGTAGCTGTGGTAGAACTGCCCGCCGAGACGCAGGAAGGATTCCACTTCGGTCTCCTCAAGGTCGAGGTCTTCGATGGCGCGGACCGCGTCCGCCTGGCTGGTCGCGTTGACTAAAACGTCAAAAATCAGCCGGCTTTCCGCGGTCTGGAAATCCTCGCGGCTCGGCAGCTCGGCACGGTCCTGCATACTCTCCGGATGGTTATCCAGAAGATAGCGGAGCGCCTTGAGTTCATGCCGCTGTTGATCCAGCTTTCTTATTTTTTCAGGCATGGATAGTCCCCTCTGCGGGGGGCGGGTTTCAAACCCGCCCCCCGCTAGTATATACACAGGAGCTATGGCTGTGACAGAGCATAAAGGCAAAGCCCACCGGACGGTCCGCTGTGCGGTGATCACCCTGAGCGATACCCGGACTGAAGAAACGGATAGGAGCGGCAAGCGCATCAAAGAACTTCTGGCTGAGCAGGGCCAGCCCGTTGTTGCGTATCGCATTCTGAAGGACGAACCGGAGCAAATCACGGCGGTCGTGCAAGCCCTGCTGGTCCAGTCCGAGGTTGACGCGATTATCACCAACGGTGGGACCGGGATTGCGCCGCGCGACACGACGTTCGAGGCGATCCAGGGCCTGCTCGAAAAAGAAATCACCGGCTTTGGCGAGATGTTCCGTATGCTGAGTTACGCAGACATTGGCGCGTCGGCCATGCTGACCCGTGCCACCGCGGGGGTCGCGAACGGGAAAGTCATTATTTCTTTGCCCGGCTCAACCGGCGCGGTCGAACTGGGCATGACCAAACTGGTCTTGCCCGAACTCGGCCATATGATGTTCCTGCTCCGGGGGGAACGCCATGCACATTAAGCTACGCTTTTTTGCCTCGCTCCGAGAGCGACTCGGCCGCAGCGAAGGCAGTTGTGAGGTGCCTGAAGGCGCAACGGTCAGGACGGTCTGGGAGACGCTCAAACAAGAGCATCCGACCTTGGTCGAGGTTGAGCGTTCGCTCGCCTTTGCAGTCGCCCAGGAATATGTTGATGGCGATCATCCCCTGCACGATAACGATGAGCTGGCCTTTATCCCACCAGTGAGCGGCGGCGTTATGAGCAACAGTCGTCTGTCTTGTCGGATCACCCAGGAGCCGATTCGCCTGGACGAGTTGACCGCCTTTGTAGCCGACCCCGGCGCGGGCGCAATGGCAACATTTGTCGGCACGACCCGAGACAGCAATGAGGGCCGGCGGGTCATTCGGCTGGAATACGAGTGTTATCCCGGCATGGCAGAAAAAGAGATGGAGAAGATCGGGCAGGAGGTCCTGGAGCGCTGGCCGGTGAAAAAAGTCGCCATGCTACATCGGCTCGGTCGGGTCGATATTGGAGAGGCCAGTGTGGCCATCGCCGTATCGTCCGGTCACCGCCACGCCGCGTTTGAGGCGTGTCATTACGCGATCAATCAGCTCAAAGAAACGGTCCCGATCTGGAAGAAAGAACTGTACGAAGGGGGCGAGGTGTGGATAGGCTCACAGACGGGGAAAAACGGTACCCTTCATCCGAGCGGAAGCACCGAGCAGTGATGCATCTCAGCAGGATATGACAATGGACATTCGGACGGTGGGGATTGTTGGCACAGGACAAATGGGGAGCGGAATCGGTCAGGTTGCCGCGCAGGCGGGCATGGCGGTGTTACTCTACGACGTCAACCAGGAGATCGTTGACCGCGGCCTGGGGAACATCCAGAAGGGACTCGTGCGCCTGACTGACCGGGGCAAGTTGTCGCCCGATGAGCAAGGCGCCATTCTCGGCCGTCTGGGTGGCACGGCCGTGCTCGAAGACCTGAGTGGTGCCGACGTCATTATCGAGGCCGCCCCGGAAGACTCTGCCATCAAGGAGGACCTCTTTCGGCAGCTCGACCATATCGCTCGGCCAGAGGTCATCTTGGCCAGCAATACCTCGTCCATCTCACTGACCCAACTCGGGGCAGTCACCAACCGGCCGGAAAAAGTCATTGGCATGCACTTCATGAACCCGCCGGTCGTCATGCAACTGGTCGAGATTGTGCGCGGCCTGGCCACCGCTGATGAGACCTATATCGTTATCGATGGATTGGCCAGGAAAATGGGCAAAACCACGATTCAGGCCAAGGACTATGCCGGCTTTGTGGTCAACCGCATCCTGCTGCCCATGATCAACGAGGCGATCTATGCCTTATACGAAGGGGTGGGCGGTGTGGAGGATATTGACCAGGGGATGAAGCTCGGTACCAACCAGCCCATGGGCCCGCTCGCCCTGGCCGACCTCATCGGACTGGACACCTGTTTGGCGGTCCTGGAACGTTTGCACCACGGCCTGGGCGACGACAAATACCGCCCCTGCCCGCTGCTGCGCAACTATGTCGCCGCGCATTACTTAGGAAAAAAAACGGGCAAGGGTTTCTACGAATACAGATAGGGGTTCGGGATTCTTACAAGGCGGCTGCAGCCTCTTTGCAGGCGTCAATATACTCCGTCTCCGCTTGGGCGCAGGACTGGGCTCGTTGTTGGTTGTCCGGATATAAGGACAAGAGGACCTCGCCGGTCGCGGCATAACACGCTTCTTTTGAAGCGTCGTCAATCCGACGACAAAACGTCAGTCCACGCTGCGGGTCGGCATGGGTCAAAATAAAGTCTTTCACCGCACCAACAAGACACGCCGTCGCCTGTTCCGGACTGCCCTGCCGACACAGGCTCATGGTCTTCTCGGCATCACGTAAGGTGAAACCGCTCACATCGCGACCCAGGCTTTCATAGCAGACAGAGACAAATGCTGTCGGTGCAGCGGCACATACCTGAAAAGCCCGCGTAAAATCGTGTTGTGAAAAAGCCAGGATGGCCGAGGATTGCATCCGGTAACAGGCCCGTTGGTAGTGCTCATCCACCGTGGTACAGGGATACAGTGGGTCTTCCGGCCGGAGTAAGCTTCTTGGAAGGTCGGCGTGGCCCTCATGTCCCTCCTGATGGGTGTGATGGGGCTGGAGAAAGGCCACGACATTCTCCATAAAGACGCCGCTGTAGCACGACTCGCGCTCCCAGGGCGAGGCTAAGGCATCGCAGCCTTCGAGCGCGGTAGGAAGTTGGTAATCAAAGTATAAGGTGAGGCCGTGCCCCAGGCCATGCAGACATTGATACTGCAAGAACGTGGACTGCCACGCATCAATCTCCCTGGTACATACCGCTGCGATGGTGTCAGCCCGCACCTCGGGCAGACTGCGCAGATAGCCTTCCAGCACACCGTGGTAACAGCCAGACCAGAACGTCTCCCGGCAGTGGGCAAATGCCTCGGCCACGTTCTGATAATACGCGAATGATGCCCGGCCGAGATGATGGGTGTAGGGATGGGCGTCACGCAACACGTCGGGGTCCTGCCGTGTCAGCGTATCCAGCGTGGCCAGCGCGTGTTCGGTGCCCTGGGTGCGCAGTATTTTTTCTAGCCCGGTGTGGTAACACTGCCGCTTTTGAGGCTGGTGTTGATGCCCACCGCACTGCCCCCGGAGTTGCTCTGCGTCAGTTTCCTGAGCAAAGCTCGGCGTCGCGTACAGCGCCAGACTGATCATACAGACGAACCAGGCGCGTATTATATACAGAGACGATTGACACATTTTCCTCTCCCGCTCCTTTTCCCCACAAGGGGCAACCACAGGGGGTTGCCCCTACGATGAGGTCCGATACCGAACACTCTCAAGCAGAGCCGACAGCTTGCGGACCACACTCCAGTGCGCGGGTTGTTGATTCCAGGCCGCGCGCACACCCTCAACGCCTCCCAGGGCAGCTAAGCCGCGTTGCCCGACCTCGTGGAGTATCTCTCCAATCCCCCACTCCAGGTTTTGGGTAGCGCGTCTCTTTTCAAGACTAGCGGTCGCTTGCAGATGTTGCCAGTGCGCACGGAGGGCCTGGTTGAGCGTGTCCATATTCAGATTGGTTGCCGCGCTGACGGCCAGCACCGGGCTGTCCCAGGTTTCGGACTCAGGAGGAGCCGGCCGTCGTGCCAGGGCGAGCGCCGCCTGAGTATCGGACAGCGCCTTTTGCGCCAGCGTCTGATTATCCGCCTTGTTCACGGCCAGAATGTCCGGGATCTCCATCACCCCAGCTTTGATAAACTGAAGTAGGTCACCGGAAAACGGCTGAACGACCAGGACGGTCGTATCGGCAAGGACAGCGATATCGGTCTCGCTTTGGCCCACCCCAACCGTTTCAACCAGGATGACATCGCAGCAATGCCGCAGTAGAAACACCGCCGAAAACGCCTCTCGGCTCAGGCCGCCCAGACGATTCCGGGCCGCGTAACTGCGGGCATAGACCTGAGCGGGCAATTGCATCCGGCCACGGTCGCCCAACAGCGCTCCGCCCGACACTTTACTCGACGGATCGACCGCAATAATGGCGACCCGGCGACCCGCCTGCACCTGTGGCTCGATCAGCCGCGATATGAGCGAGCTTTTGCCCACGCCGGGCGGGCCGGTCAAGCCGACGACCTGGGCCGATGCGGGTAGCGTCGAGAGGGTATCCAGGAGTGTGAGCGCCTGGGCCTGACGGTCTGGACGCCGATCTTCGAGAAGGTTGAGCGCGCGCGCAATGGCCTGACGATTAAAATCAACCAGAGCGGCAACAGTGCTGTGGGGTGACGGTGTCATGGCTAGTGGCTAGTGGCTGACCACTGACCACTAACCACTGTCATGCCGCCGCCTCAGCCACCTCGACCATGTCAGACAGAATGCGCAGCATTTCAAAATCCTTCGGGGTATATACCCGCGCAACGCCGGCCTGCCGCAAATCCTCCGCATCGTCCTCGGGAATAATACCGCCGACCACGACCGGAACGTCGCTGAGGCCCTCCGCCCGCAACCCTGTGAGCACCTCGGGGACGAGGCGCAGGTGGGAGCCGGACAGGATACTCAGACCGACCAGATGTACGCCTTCATCACGCACGCTGGTGACGATTTGCTCAGGTGACAGACGAATACCCTCATACACGACTTCCATGCCCGCGTCGCGACACCAGACAGCGATTTGCTCGGCCCCGTTGGAGTGTCCGTCCAAGCCCGGCTTTCCGATCAGCACCTTGAGCGGCCGGCCCAGCGTGGTGGCACTTTTCCGCACTCTCGCCCGCAGGTCCTCAAGCTCTTGGGCAGCCTCCCCATCGACCGTACGCGCCGCCGCAGCTCCGCCAATACCGGTTGGTGCCCGGAATTCTCCAAAAATATCACGCAGGGTCTGCGTCCACTCGCCCGTCGTCACGCCGGCCAGCGCGCACCGTATAGAGGCCGGCATGATATTCTCGCCGTTGAGGACGGCGGCGCGCAGCCCGGAGAGAGCCGTCTCCACCTCGGCCTGATTACGCGTGGCACGAAACGCTTGCAGGCGCGCCACCTGATCCCGCTCGGCCGCTTCGTCCACCTTGAGTATGGCCGACGAGTCACCCGAGTAGAGAGGAGAGTCCGCGGTCTCGGTAAATTTGTTGACACCGACAACAGTATGGTCCCCGGCGGTAATATTCCGCACCCGTTCCGTATGACTCGCTACGAGCTGTTCTTTGATATAGCCCAGGGCCGAAATCACGCCGCCCAGGTCCGTCACGCGCTCGACCTCTGCCCAGGCCGCGTTTCTGATCGCGCTCGTCTTTCCCTCAACCACCGTGCTCCCCTCAAAAATATCGCCGTACTCCAACAGGTCGGTCTCAAAGGCCAGGATCTGCTGAATCCGCAGACTCCACTGCTGGTCCCAGGGGCGCGGCAATCCCAGCGCTTCGTTCCAGGCCGGTAACTGCATGGCCCGGCAGCGCGCATCCTTGCTGAGCGTCACACCTAAAGCCTCTAAGACAATCCGGGGGATGTTGTTCTCCGGCTGGGCTTCCGTCAGCCCCAGAGAATTGACCTGGACACCATACCGAAAGCGGCGCAACTTCGGATTCTCAACGCCGTAGCGTTCGCGCGTCAACTCGTCCCAGAGTTGACCAAAGGCGCGCAGTTTACATACCTCTTCAATAAAGCGGACGCCGGAATTCACGAAGAAGCTGATACGCCCGACCGCGGCGGTAAACTCGGCAGCGTCGAGCCGCCTGGAGGCGCGCACCGTGTCGAGTACCGCAATAGCCGTACACAACGCATAGGCGACCTCTTGCACCGGCGTGGCTCCGGCTTCCTGGAGATGGTAGGAGCACACATTGACCGGGTTCCATTTAGGCACGTTTTTGACCGTATAGGTGATCACGTCGCTGATAAGGCGCAGACTCGGCTCGGGCGGAAAGATATACGTGCCGCGCGACAGATATTCTTTTACGATGTCGTTCTGCGTCGTGCCCTGGAGGGCCTGAGGCTCCACCCCTTGGCGCTCAGCCGCGGCAATATACAGCGCCAGCAGCCAGGCCGCCGTGCCGTTAATCGTCATGGAGGTATTCATCTGGCCGAGCGGAATATCGGCGAACAGGGCTTCCATATCGCCGATATGACAAATCGGGACGCCGACTTTTCCAACCTCCCCGCGCGCCAGGGCGTGATCGCTGTCGTAGCCGGTCTGCGTCGGCAGGTCGAAGGCAACCGACAGGCCGGTCTGGCCTTTACTCAAATTGAGCCGGTAGAGTGCATTACTCGCCCGCGCGGTCGAGTGACCGGAATAGGTCCGCATGACCCAGGGCCGATCTTTGGAGCGATCTGTTTCCATACGCATTCCTCTGACTTTCGACTTTTCCCCTCACCCTAGCCCTCTCTCAGGGGGAGAGGGAACAAACTCCCAACCCCTAGTCCCCAATCTCTACTTTTACCCCACCCGTCGCATCTGTTCCAGAATATCGTAGCCGGTGATGGCCTTGCTCTTGGCAGCCTGCTCGGCCAGATAGGCCGGCTCGACGGCCTCGGCCTGAACCGCCTTGGCCAGGTCCATCAGCGCGATCTTGATGGTCGCCTCGTCGATCATCTCGCCGGTTTCCGGGTCGGGCATCGAGCCACCACCTTTCTCGTGGTAGAGGTCGAGGACGCGGGAGGCATAGCTGACCTGCGCGTCGTTGGGCGTATAGCAGGCGTTGGCGATGGCGGCCTGCTGCGGGTGGATAACCCAGGTGCCGTCCATGCCGAGATTGGCCGCGCCAACGTTTTTCTCACGCAGGCCCGCCTCGATTTCCTTGATTTTTTCTTCGGGGTCGTTTTTCCGCCACAACGGCAGGTAGACATTATCAACCGCGTGCAAGCCAGCGGCCTTGGCCGCCACCACCACGGCTTGCTTGGAGTACAGGAAATTAATATTCTGGTCTTTGACCACTTCACGAATACCCAGGGTGGCAGCAAAGTCGGCGATCCCGAAAATGAGGCCGGCCATGCGGTCCGAAGCGGTCGCAATGGCGTAGGCGTTCAGAATGGCCTGGGGGATTTCGATCAGGGATTCGATCTGCACCCGAGATTTCCAGCCGGCTTCCTTTTCAAATGTATCGAGCAGGCTGGAGACGTATTTGACATCGTCCGGCCCATGCGTCTTGGGCAGGATAATGCCGTGAAATTTATCCGGCGCGCCTTTTACGATGGCTTCCAGGTCGCCCAGGAAAAACTCGGAGCGGATATTATTGGGCCGCACGGTAATGACTTTCTTGCCGAAATCCAGCGTGTTGAGCGCTTCGACGACGCACTGCCGGCTTTGCGGGCCCTTGAATTCGTACGGGCAGGCGTCTTCAAAATCCATCATCACATGGTCAACCGGTGATTTGACCGGATCGGCCGCGTTGCGGTGCAGCTTCATGCTATGGCCTGGATAGGTCATCTCGGTGCGGGGAATGACGAAACGGGTCCCCTCATCAAGTACGAACATACGGTCCTCCTCTAAGGTAGTCTCTTTCTTATCGGTGGTCTGTCAGGGCCACGAAAATAGAAGGCCCCTCCTCTATCAGATTCATGCCACCCGCCCAACCTCCCTAGGCGGATGTTTGTCCGAAAAGAGGAAACGTGTCCTTCCATCATCCACAGAAGCGGGACACGCTCCCTCTTTTGTGGTATTTTCCCGGCACTCTTCTGCTTCTATAAGGAGAACTGCATGTCCGACACACTCCAACAGACCGGCCTGATCGTTGACACACTCCAAAAAGTCCGCGACGAGGCGCTTCAGCACGGCCGCAGCCTGACCGACAACGGCAAAGGCATCGATGGCCATCAGGTGCATGCCGAGCGGCTGGCCTATCTGGCGACCGAGGTCGAAGCTGCCCGCTCCTGCCTGCATTATGCCCAGGCCGCCGGGGAAAACCGCGCCGACGAGAACGGCCATACGGCCAATATGGCTTTGGGGTTTGCCGCCGAAGTCGGCCAGCGCCTAGTCGGACAAGTCAGCACTCATATTGAAGATTTCGGATTTGACGAAACGTTTCTGAACGACACGCTCGGACAGTCCCAGGTCAGGGCCGCCATCCGGGACGGGGCGCGTGAGAGTCGCTTCCGCGCAATCGGTCAGACCGTTTTGGCGACAAAAGGCGTGAATCACTCGTGGTTGGAGAGTGATATCGCGGAAATGACGCGGGATTCGGTGCGTCAGTTTGCCAAGAGCGAGGTCGCGCCCATTGCGGAGCGCGTCCATCGCAACGACGAGTTGATTCCGGAATCCGTGATCAAAAACATGTCCGAGCTGGGCTATTTCGGCATGTCGGTGCCCGAGGAGTACGGGGGCGGCGGCATGGGAAATCTGGCCATGATTATCACCACCGAGGAACTCTCCGCGGCCTCACTCGGCGTGGCCGGCAGCCTGATCACCCGACCGGAAATTCTGACCAAGGCCCTGCTGCGCGGCGGCACCGAAGACCAAAAGAAGAAGTGGCTGCCACCGATTGCCAGCGGCGAGCTGATGGTCGCCATTTCCGTGACCGAGCCGGACACCGGCTCCGACGTGGCTTCGGTCAAATGCCGCGCCGAGCCGGCCACGGTCAACGGGCAGAGCGGTTTTGTGATTGACGGAGCCAAGGCGTGGTGCACGTTTGCCGGACGGGCAAACATTATCGCCCTGCTCGCTCGGACGAATCCAGAGGTCAGTTCCGGCGCACGTGGGTTGTCCTTATTCATTGTTGAAAAGGACGCCTTTCCGGGCCACTCGTTTGAAATGAAACAGGAGACCGGCGGCGTGCTCCAGGGGGACGCCATCCCGACCCTGGGATACCGGGGGATGCATTCCTATGTGTTGAACCTTGATAAATATTTTGTTCCAGCCGAAAACTTGGTTGGTGGAGAGGCCGGGCTGAATAAGGGCTTTTACTTGCAGATGGCCGGCTTCGCCGCGGGGCGACTCCAGACCGGGGGACGCGCCACCGGGCTGGCCCAAGCCGCGCTGGAGGTCAGCGCGGCCTACGCAGACGAGCGCAGGCAGTTTAAGAAATCACTGGGAGACTTCCAGCTCACCCAGTACAAACTAGGCCGCATGGCTGCCCATATTACCGCAGCCCGCCAGATTACCTATGCCGCCGCACCGGCCATGGACAAAGACGAAGCGGCCACGCTGACCGCGGCCATGGCCAAACTGCTGGCCTGCGACGTGGCGGTGTGGGTCACCCAGGAAGGTCAGCTCATTCACGGCGGCTGGGGCTATGGCGAGGAGTACGCCATCTCGCGCTATGTTGTGGACGCCCTGGTGTTGCCCATTTTTGAGGGCGTCAAGCCCATTCTGGAACTCAAGGTCATCGCCCGCACGTTGTTGGCGTAGCGGTCAGCCCCCCGTAGGTCGGATTAGCGGAGCGTAATCCGACATCCTCCTCAGGGCCGCGCAACATCAATCACACAAACCGAGATCAGGCGTGCTTCGTCGGGCGAGAGCGTCTCGCGTAGCCGCTCCTCAAGTTCAGCCGCGCTCGTCGGACGACCGTCTGGCCCTGGCTGGCACCTCTCCCGCCCGAACCAGAACACGAGATAGATGCCATAGCCACCGGTCGCCGAGTCGATCGTGTATTGCGCGATCAACTGATCCCGTATCGCCCTCCAGAGGTCCCTGTGCAAGTTTTTCTTGATTTCTATCGGTACCTGAAAATCACGGGAGGCAACACGCATATCGGCTCGCTTATCGTTGGCGTACTGGCCCTCGGGTTGGACGTCCATGCCTGGAGGAAGGCAGTGCCTCAGGTCAGACAACAGTGCATCCCGGCAGTGGTCCTCGTGCTTCGGAGTTGGTTCCTGCTTGGACGGTTCGTTCCAGTATTGACGCCAGTCGTCAGTATTGCCTGTCCGTATCCTCATCGCGATTTCCCGCAATCGGTCCATCAGCAGAGCAGCGAGGTCGCCAGGGTTGACGGGTACGCCACCATTTAACGTCTCACGGACCTGCTCAATGGTGGGATGGCGATACTCAGCGTCACTCCGGATGATCCGTTGAGAATCCCGTGCCCGCGATAATTCAGCACGCCAACGCTCCAGCATCGGATCAGCAAGCAGCCCGGTCAGCGCAGTACTCGCCTCCTTTGCGGGAGAAGCCGCCAGGTGTTGGATGTATGTATGCACCAGACGGGAAGCCTCCATCGCGGGTCTCACAAATCTACCTTCCGACCGCAACTCGGGACCGATGTGGCTACCGATGATGCGGATGAGGAGTTCCTTTATGGAAATTCCCAACTCATAGCGCGAATGGCGATCAAAATCACAAAAGAATTCCTCTAGATGGTGAATTCGCCTCTCTCGGTTTTGGACGAAGTCGTTCAGTCGACCGCGGTATACATCCGGGGACACAACTAGACCCGCGGCGAGCCAGTGCACCCGCTGTGCGCTATTCATACTCGTCCGCGACAGCTTCCTTTCGATCAATTCTTCGAGAGACGCTCTGTCCGCGTGCTGGATAGCAGCCCAGAGAAGATTATTCAGGGCGTTGATATGCTTCAGCTTGCAGCGAGTCGGAAAGGCACGTAGCAACGGCAGGCTCGCGTACCGAGCGACCTGAGCGTGCTCCGGGTCGTGGGCGAGTTCCCAGAGATTATAGGTACTCGCGCTATCGGTGCGGAACTCTGAGACGGCGAATTGCATCTGTACTTCGGCTACGATCTTGGGACGCAATGCAAGAAGCCGTCGATACCACTTGGGCCGATACTCTCCATGGGGCGTACAGTAATAAAAAGCGAGCGCTTTGCGTATCTGGTTCTCGTCTAGTCGATCTAACTCATTCGGGGCTACCCTTTCGAGCTCCGCCAAGCCCGCCAGGAATGGCCACTGAAAATAGGATATACGGTTCTCCTCTTGGAGGCTGAGAATCTTCTCGACCTGAGGAACGTCCTTTCGATCAAGCACCCCTCGAAACCCCTGAAGTGTTGCATCGACTAAGCTCTGAGCACCTCCGAGTTTTTGCTTAACGGCCTCTAGTCCGTCGTCTATCTCCGTGGCTTGGCGACGCATCTTTTTTTGTACAGGGTTCAAATTCATGGCTCTGAAAAGCCCCTTGTCAAGATATATCTTCGCCAAGTGGTGAAGCAGAGCCGGCGCAGCTCGGTTCTCGCATAGCGCCGTCTCGCTCCTGTGGACGTAAGCAAGCCATTCATTTTCTTCTCGCTCTCTTTCCTCGGTATAACTTTGTCGCTGCCTCGCGTGTTCTTGATATTCAGCTTCGTGCCGATCACGCTGTGCAATCATTCTGGAGATACGGTTTTGCAAATCCCTATGGCCTCGGGTTTTTCCCAACTGAGATTCTAACGGCAAGCCCGCGCGACTGGCGAATGAAATAAAATACTCGGCGACTTGGGAGTCAGTCGTAGCTATAGCCTGCTCCAGGCACCATGCACCAAAATCAGACGGAGGATTCGCCTTGTAGAGGCGCTGCTCAACCTCGTACATATATCCATAGAAACTCTCGTCATCGGATTCAGCGTAGCGTCGTACTCCTTCAGTCAGAATCTCTTTCTGTATTGCTGGGCGCTGTTCGAGCCAAACCTGCACATTGCGAGCCTCTTCTCCAAATTTATATTGAGTCACCGGTAGCCCGACACCGAGCCAGTCGTATAACTGCTCCGTGGGTATCCTATCTCCGTATGCGTTCAGACCACGGGCCAGCAGCTTGAGCGGGAGGTCTTCAAGAGAAAGCTCGGCCATCTCCAGAGCGGACCGAAGTCCAGGCGGTGGGCACGGCAAACCGTTAAGGAGTTCGCATACATCCTCATCGGACGATTGCTCAAGGAGACAACGGTCCCAGAACCAAAAGTATCTACCTATCAGATTAGAGTCACTGGGTTCAGACAGGTAATTCCATAGCTGTGACGCAGGCAGGTCTTGGGGGTAGAGCCTGGTAAGCAGGGTTCCGAGGAGTTCGGCGTTAGGGTCGGCAACGCGTCCGGCTTGTATGTCTACTAGAAGCTGGTCGAGTGCGGCCGTTTTTTCCTGACCATCCGGGTAGGCGTGAAGAAAAGCGGCTAGTGCAAGCGTATTGATACCCGGCCAGCGCGTATCATCACAGACCATGTCGAGTAAGAGTGCTGAAATTTCCGGTATAGATGAGCCTTCTTCCAAAATACGTAGGATAAACACCACCAACATCTGATGCTGTTCGTCCCGTGCAGGGTCGGTTAGGATTTCCCGTAGCGTGTGCTCCATGTCGGGTGTGACAAGCGGTCCGAAAGCCGCTGTCCCGTATTGAGACTCTCTATCTAAACCGAGCTCTAAACCGAGTCGCTTCCCTTTACGTTTCAGAGCGTTCAGCAGGACGCGTTTCTCGTCGGGCGAGAATTGGCGCAGGTCGCCGTACAGACCGACCCCGATAGGATCGCGCTCAATCAGGGCCATGCGAGCAGGCGAGCACTGTGCTGCAAGCCAAGCAGACAAACCCCGCATTTCCGTGACCACACCTCCGTCTGCCCCCGTTATCAGGGCAAGGACTCGTTGGGAGGGAAGCCCTTTATCAATGAGTTGGGCGAGGTGGCGACCGCCGAGAAATTCGGCGATGTGACGGTGAACCGGGGTAAAGCGATTATCGGACACCCCCCTGAACAGCTTCGTGGCAAGGACCGCTTTGTATACGCCGGGTTCAATGTCGCCTCCGTATTCCTCTGGAGACGGATAAGCTGAGTCGGGCTCACCAAGGCCGACCGTGTAGCCGGCGATACCCGCAATCAATTGCACTGCACAGAGACGTCCAGCAGCGTTCAGGAGTTGATCGGGTGAAGAAGTCTCCGCTCCTTTTCTCGCCGCCCGATGTTCATCGTTAAGTTCACGAACCATCCGGCGACAGGCACGCTCGAAGGTATCCAACCGGTTCTCCGGCCAGCCTTCGTTTGTCACGGCTTTTGCCAACAACTCCAGGCTCTGCGGATTCGTGAGGAGTCCGTCAACGCCTCGCTCTCGGGCCTTCGCCACGAACTCCCGAGCGTCATTCACCCCAGGCTGAGCATCGAGTATCGCGATAATGTCATCGTCCGTCAGTGGGTCAAGCCGGAGCACCGTTACTGTGCCGTCTTGGGCAACAGATGATAAATGCTTTTGATCGTTTGTCCCAAGCCAATCCGCTTCCCGACAGGAGAGCCGAAATCGCGGCTTGCCAAGTGCGTCGAGACGTTCTCTAATCGCGTCAAACGGCGTGCGTACATCATCCGTCCCGGCTCGGACTTCATCCAGTCCGTCTATAAAAAGTATCTTTTCTCGCCATTCGGGGTGACGGTCCATGTTCAAGGTCAAGAAGTCACGAGCGGTGATGAAGTGGGCATCGTCCACGTCCTTTTCTTCGACCTGAAGCGCAGTAGTCTTGCCAGAGCCGGGATCGCCGAGCAGGACATAGGCCGACTTAGACCGAAAGTCGTCCAAAGACCGGGACGCTTTCTTCTGATTGTGGTCCGTATCCGAGACTTCGGTACAGGTTCGGGGGACGAGATTACTCATACTTCCTCAAACCAATACGGAGCCGGTACACTCAAAAACTCATCAAGCGGAACACCGTCTTCTCCAACCAGGAGCGAACGACTAGGGCTAAAACGCTGCACAAATTCCGCCATTCCTCGCATCGACTTTGTGTTCAGTCCGCTCTTGACCTCAATAGCAATGGTATGAGTGCCACGCTGAAGGACGAAATCGACCTCTTGCGAGCCGTCCCGCCAATAATGCAGACGAATGTTATCTGTTGCGGAGTTGAACAGGTGGGCACCAACCGCGCTTTCGACCAGCCGTCCCCAAAAGGTCCGGTCAGCCTGAGCCTCCTCAAACGTATAGCCGGCCTCGGCCGTCATCAGCGCGGTATTGAGAACATTGAGCTTAGGACTGGACGCCCGACGGCTGGAGGCACTAACCGCATATTTGGGGAGCCCGGTAATCAGACCGGCATTCGACAGCAGGTCCAGATAGCGGGCTAGGGTGGTCGTGTTGCCGGCATCGTGAAGCTGTCCCAGCATCTTTGTGTAGGACAGGATTTGCCCGGAATAGGCCGCGCTAAGCTCGAATAGCTGTTTCAGCAAGGCTGGTTTGTCCACCCGCTGCATGGCGAGAATGTCGCGCTCGATATTCGGCTCAATCAGCGAGCCTATAATATACGAGCGCCAACGGTCCTGGTCCCGCACGAGCGGGGCGGCTCCCGGATAGCCTCCGAAATAAAGATAGCGTACAAGGTCAAAGTCAAAGGCCGACGACATCTCGTCAAACGACCAGTGCGTCACACGAATAGACTCGTACCGTCCGGCCAGACTCTCGCTCATTCCCCTTTGCATGAGCAGTGGGGCCGAGCCCAAGATCACAACGTGCAGCGGGCATCCTCTGGCACGGTCGGCATCCCACAATCCTTTGACGGTCTCCGACCAGTTCGGGATTTTCTGTATCTCGTCAAGCACCAGCACAAAGCCACCCGATTGTTCCGCTTCGAAGCGGGATTCTTCCCAGTTACGCACCAACCATGCCGTGTCTCGTTGCTGTAACACGGGGAAGGTTGCTTCGGCCGTATCAAACGGGACGCGGGGCGTGGAAGGATCAGGTTCATCAACTGCAAAATAACGGCTCTTACTATTAATCTGCCGTAACGCCTGACGCACGACAGTGGTCTTGCCCGTCTGACGCGGCCCGAACAGGGCGATAATTCGGCTCGGCGGCTCAGTAAGTCGCTCACAAAGTGTCGCAACCTGAGTACGTTGGAAGGAGACCATCCTCTTAGATTACTCTACTGAGTGTTTTTACTCAATAGAGTAAAAACACTCGCCCTTATGTATATACATCCCGGCCCAGCCTATTAGACAAGCAAATTCTCGGCGTATATAAGAGGCACCACACATCATCGGCTGCTGAGGGTTGAGTCTTTGATACGACCGTCTCCAATCTCTTTATTCTCTACGTCAGCCCCCGTATGATGAAAAGAGTAAACGTATCAACAGCTTTGTATCTATTGGAGGACACGTTTACTCTTTAAGGATTAAGGACTCAGGTGGGAAATTTGAACGATAGACTCCCTTCGTTATCGGCTCGGGCCGGTGACCTGTGCGCCTTCCTGCATGAGCGGGTACTGCTCTTTGATGGTGCCATGGGGACCTCCATCCAGGCCCAGAATCTGAGCCCGGAAGATTTCGGTGGCCTGGCGTACGAGGGCTGTAATGAACACCTGGTGTTGACCTGCCCTGAGGCGATCACGCAGATTCACGACCGCTTCTTGCAAGCCGGTGCGGATATTATTGAAACGAATACCTTTGGCGCTACAAGTATTGTCCTGGCCGAGTATGGTCTGCACGAGCAGACAGGCGCCATCAACCAGGCCGCGGCCCAGCTCGCCCGGGCCTGTGCTCAACGCTATGGCTCCCCACACCGACCCCGCTTTGTGGCCGGCTCCATGGGGCCAACGACCAAAACGATTTCTGTCACCGGCGGTGTGACCTTCGGCCAGCTGCGGCACGCCTATGCGGAACAAGCAGAGGGATTGCTGCGGGGGGGCGTAGACCTGCTGCTGATGGAAACGACCCAGGATACGCTCAACCTGAAAGCCGGCCTCTTGGGAATCGACGACGCGTTTCGGACGGTCGGGCAGCGCGTACCCGTGGCTGTCTCCATCACGGTTGAAACGATGGGCACGATGTTGGCCGGGCAGGGGGTGGAAGCGCTCTCTACCTCCGTGGCGCATCGGGACCTGTTCGCGCTCGGCCTGAACTGTGCGACCGGACCCGATTTCATGACCGATCATCTCCGCACCTTGGCAGAGTTCTCCCGTTTTCCTGCTTTATGTATTCCGAACGCCGGGTTACCGGACGAAGAGGGGCACTACAACGAATCACCCGAGATGATCGTGGCCAAGCTCGAACGTTTTGTCGACGCCGGCTGGCTCAATATGCTGGGCGGTTGTTGCGGCACGACACCTGCGCATATCGCACTGCTCAGTCAGATGCTGGAGGGCAAGCGGCCGCGCACGCTGCCGACAACGAAACGGAGCGTGGTCTCAGGGCTCGAACCCCTGGTGATCGACGAAGACAAACGTCCGATGCTGGTCGGTGAGCGGACGAATGTGATTGGCTCACGCAAATTCAAGCGGCTCATCCGCGACGGCGCGTTTGAAGAAGGCGCGGAAATCGGCCGCCGGCAGGTGCGGGGCGGTGCCCACATCGTGGATGTGTGTCTGGCCGACCCGGACCGCGAAGAACTCGACGACATGACCGCCTTCCTGGATATTCTGGTGCGGAAGATCAAAGTCCCCCTGATGATCGACTCGACCGACTCCCTGGTCATCGAAGCCGCGCTTGAACGCTCACAGGGCAAAGCGGTTATCAACTCCATCAATCTGGAGGACGGCGAGGAACGGTTTGCCCAGGTCGTTCCACTCGTCAAACGCTACGGCGCGGCGGTGGTGGTGGGCTGTATCGATGAAGACCCGGAACAGGGCATGGCGGTCACCCAGCAGCGGAAACTCGCAGTGGCCAAACGAAGCCATGCACTGCTCACCCGGGAATACGGTCTGGACGCCGAAGATATCATTTTCGACCCGCTGGTGTTTCCCCTTGGAACCGGTGACCGCAACTATATCGGTGCCGGCGAAGAGACGATTGAAGGAGTCCGGCTGATTAAACACGCGCTACCGGCGTGCAAGACCATCCTGGGCATCAGCAATGTGTCCTTTGGCCTCCCACCGGCCGGGCGTGAGGTATTGAACTCCGTGTTTCTCTACCACTGCGTCAAGGCGGGGCTCGACCTGGCGATTGTGAACACGGAAAAGCTGGAACGCTACGCCTCGATTGCCGAAGAAGAAAAACGTCTCGCCAACGATCTGATCTATTGGCGCGGTGCAGACCCGATCGCCGCTTTTGCCGCCCACTTCCGACAGAAAAAAGAAAGCGTAATTCAGGATACGCGCGCCGACCTGCCGCTGGATGAACGGCTGGCACGGTATATCATAGAGGGCTCCAAAGACGGGCTGATCGACGACCTGAATACCGCCCTCGACGAGCGGGCCCCCTTGGACATTATCAACGGTCCGCTCATGGCGGGCATGGATGAGGTCGGCCGCCTGTTTAACAACAACGAACTCATCGTGGCCGAGGTCCTGCAAAGCGCAGAGTCCATGAAGGCTGCCGTCGGGCATCTCGAACCTTTTATGGAGAAAAAGAGGGAACGTGTCCTCCAACAACCTGAAAATGCTGGACACGTTTCCTCTTTAACGGACGGTGGGCTCAAAGGCACGGTCATCCTGGCCACCGTCAAGGGTGATGTGCACGATATCGGCAAAAACCTGGTGGAGATCATCCTGTCAAACAACGGCTACCGGGTGGTGAACCTCGGCATTAAAGTCGCGCCGGAAACCCTCATAGCAGCCGTGCACGAACATCAGCCGGATATCGTGGGCCTATCCGGTTTACTGGTCAAATCGGCCCAACAGATGGTAGTGACGGCCCAGGACCTCAAGAATGCCCAGGTCGCCTGTCCGATTCTGGTTGGTGGAGCCGCGCTCACCCCACGTTTTACCGCCAATAAAATTGCCCCCGAGTACGCCGGTCTGGTCTGTTACGCGAACGATGCCATGCGCGGTCTTGACCTGGCCAACCAGATTATAGATGCAGACAAGCTCGCGGCGCTGCTGCTGGACCTTGAGAGAGAGCGGGAACGTCTGGCTCGACAGGAGCGTGCGCCAAAACAAGAACAATCCAAAGCGCGGCCCGTACGGCCCGTCGTGCTCTCTCACGCACAGCCCGTCCCACATCCGCCCGACCTGCGGCTGCATACGCTCGACGATTATGACCTGGACACGGTGTTCGCCTATCTCAACCCGAGCATGTTGTACGGCAAGCACCTCGGGCTCAAGGGGAATCTTGAGACCTTATTAACCCAGGGCAACGAAAAAGCGGTCGAGTTACACCAGCAAGTCGAAGCCGTGATGGATGAGGTGATTGCAAAAAAATTACTGCGCGCCCAGGCGGTGTATCAATTCTTTCCGGCCCAGGCCGAGGGCGACAGCCTGCGGCTGTATCGTGCCAACGGCAAAGACATTGCCGCAACGTTTCTCTTTCCCCGCCAACAGCACGGAGAGGGCCTGTGTCTGAGTGACTTTGCAGCTCCGACGAGCAGCGGCAAACAGGACTATATTGCGCTGTTCGCCGTGACCTGTGGCCATGGGGTCCGAGCACTCGCCGAACAGTACCGCGCGTCGGGCCGCTACCTCCAGTCCCATATCCTGCAAGCCCTGGCCATTGAGGGCGCGGAGGCATTTGCCGAGCTGCTCCATCAACGTCTGCGAGAGATGTGGGGCTTTGCCGACCCGCCGGAGCTGACCATGCGGGATCGCTTCAAGGCCCGCTATCGCGGTGTCCGGGTGAGTTTCGGCTATCCGGCCTGTCCGCGCCTCGAAGACCAGGAGCGTTTGTTTCAGGTGCTGCCAGTCACCGCCTCAATCGGTGTCGAGCTGACCGAGGGTTATATGATGGAGCCGGAAGCCTCGGTCTCGGCTCTCGTCTTCCATCACCCCCAAGCCAAATACTTCAACATCCTGGACGACGAGTTGGCCGCTTTCGAGCGGCGGCTGGCCGAGCGCGCAAACGCGCTCAGCGTGGCGGCGCTGTAGCTGTCCTCCCGTCCGGGACGGCAGAATTGATTGAATCCGTCTTGTTGACGATGATACTGCATATGGTATCGTCAAGTTTGTGGCTAGGGCCGAGAGATTATTCAACGCCATGAGAGCCAATCCGAAAGCGGATTGGACGCCCGACAATGTGAAAACGGTCGCACGAGCATATAACCTGACCGTGCGTCAACGCGGAACGAGTCACGCGGTCCTTACGAACGCAGTAGGACAACATTTGACGATTCCCATGCATAAACCCATCAAACCCGTCTATATCAGACGCTTGGTAGCACTGATTGAGGCAACACGATGAGATTTGAGGACTATGCGATCAATCTCGCCCCCATCCCCGAAGAGGAAGGTGGCGGCTATCTGGTTACCCTGCCCGACTTGCCCGGCTGTATCGCGGATGGCGAGACTATCGACACCGCCATAGCAGAAGCCCGCGACGCCTTCACTGCATGGGCAATGGCTGAACGGGAGGACAAGGGAGAGCTGCCCGCACCAAAAACCTATAGTGGACAGTTCGTGCAACGCATTCCCAAGACCCTACATATGCGGCTCGCCAAACGAGCGGCAAGCGAAGGGGTCAGCCTGAACCAATTGGCCGCAACCCTGCTCGCCCAAGGGCTCGCGGGTCGATAAGGGGGCCGGGCACCCACAAGGGGTTGTCCCTACAAAACACATTCCCTCTCCCCTGGAGGGCTGAGGACCCGACAGTTTCCGAGCGGGGGCAGTCCACCGGGGCGCGGGAGGAGTTCCGTTCACCCTGAGCGGAGCGAGGTCGAAGGGCCTACGGCCGGTTGTCCCTCCCCCCGGCTTAACCGGGGTGGGTTTCTGTTTGCCTTCCCCGTAATATACCTCGAAAAGAACACAGGGAGGGGTGATGTCGGAAGCCCAGCGTTCGGTTTTTCAGTCAATTGAGGCCGTCCAGGCAGCATTTGCCCGGTGGAATTATATTGCCGACCGGGCGCTCGCCCTGACCGTCAAGCTTGCCGCCGATCTGGAAAAACCGCTGTTGCTCGAAGGGGAAGCCGGCGTAGGCAAGACGGAGGTTGCCAAAGTGCTGGCCAGCGTACTCGATACGCCGCTGATCCGTTTGCAGTGCTACGAGGGGCTGGACGCACAGACGACGCTGTACGAATGGAACTATGCCCGGCAAATCCTGCATATTCGTATGGCCGAACAACAGCCGCAGGAGCGTCCGCTGCTTGAGCGTACCATCTTCAGCGATGAATTTCTGCTGAATCGTCCCCTGCTTGAAGCCATTCGCCATCCGGGCCCCCGGCCGGTCGTTCTCCTGATTGATGAGGTCGATCGCGCGGACGAGGAGTTTGAGGCCTTTCTCCTGGAAATCCTGTCCGACTTTCAGGTCAGCGTGCCCGAGATCGGGACTTTTACCGCCAGGCAGCCGCCCTATGTTGTCCTGACCTCAAACCGGACCCGAGAGCTGCACGAGGCCCTCAAGCGGCGCTGTCTGTATTTATGGATCGACTACCCCGCGCCGGACAAAGAGCGTGAGATCATCCTGCGCCGGGTGCCGGGGATTCGGGCTGCGTTGGCTGAGCGCATTGTCGCGGTCATGCAGGCGCTGCGTCAAATAGACTTCTACAAACGGCCCGGCGTGGCCGAGAGCGTGGACTGGAGCCGAGCCTTGCTCGGACTGGGGATCGACGAACTCCGGGCTGAAGCCCTGGAGGACACCGTCGGTGTGATTCTGAAGTACCATGACGATATTGAGCGCTTACAGACCATTGGGGCGGAGACCATCCTGAGGGGTGGCACGGAGTGAAGGACAGTGGTTAGTGGTTAGCAGAGGGACATGTTGGCGGAAGACCGATGTAACGAAGGAGCCTCCGCTGTGAGCACGCTACCCGAGACGTTGCTCACGCGCACGCTTGAGCTGTGTCGATTGGCCAAACAGGCCGGGCTCGGCGTAACCCCGGGCCGGGTCATTGATGTTGCCCGCTCCCTGCGCGGTATTCAGTTTGACAATGAGGACGACTTCCGCCTCACCCTGCGGACGAACCTGGCCAGTAGTCAAATAGAGGAACAGCGATTTGATCGGGTGTTCAACGCCTACTGGTACGGAGAGACGGAGAACGAAGGCTACCGCCTGGGAGTACAGACCGAGTTGCTCCGCGGAAACTTTGATCAGGGCCTCCAGGAGGCGCACCAGGATATTATTGGCAGCTTGAAGACAGCAGCGCCCAGGAAACCCACCGAGACCTGAACCTGACGGCGCGCTGGGATGAGGAGGCGCCACCCATCGAACACACCGTCCGTGCCCTGGCCAAGCATCTCGCCACGCGTCCCAGCCGGCGGCTCAGACCGTCCCCACGGGGCCAGCGGATAGACCTGCGACGCTCACTTCGGCGTAATATGCGGCACGGCATGGATATGGTTGAACTCGCCCGGGTCCAGCGCCGCGTGCGTAAGACCCGTCTCGTCTTGCTATGCGACGTGAGTGGCTCCATGGATGCGTTTAATCCGTTTCTTTTGCAGCTCATGCTGGGGATTCAGAAAGAACTCAAGAATGCGCGCACGGTGGTTTTCAGCACGGCTGTCACCGAGATTACGTCCGTGCTGCGCCGCCGCTCTGTACAACACACCTTGCAGCAGGTCGGCGAGACGGTCCGCCACTGGTCCGGCGGTACGGATATCGGCGGGGCACTCACCAGGCTGAATCGGAGCGTCCTGCGTGAAGGCTCGGCCCGCTCAACGGTGGCCGTTATTATCAGTGATGGGTACGACAGCGGCCGCACCGAAGTTATTGAGCGCGAAATGCGTGCCCTGAGGCGGCGCGTGCGCACCGTGGTCTGGATCAACCCCATGTACGGGGCCGCAAGCTTTGAGCCGCGCGCCCAGGGGATGAAGGCCGCCCTACCCTATATTGACCATTTCTTGCCGGCGTATAATGCCCAATCGTTGCAGGTCTTGGTGCGCGAGTTGGCGCGGGTCTGATGGGGAGGAGACCAGCGTGTCGAGTGCCAGTCCTCCCCGCCCGAGTAGATACACTGTGGACAATGCCAGCCGGATGTAGGAAAGGTCGTGCCATATTCTATCGCGGTGAGGGGTCTCTGCATGTCGTCACGGCTCATCATTCCAGTGTCCGCACTACTCCTCTTATCCATTGTCTTCGTGCCTCGTTCCCGACCTTCCGGACCGTGGCCTTGAACCATCATATCGAGCTTCCGTCTGGTATCGACATTCCCAACATAAGCGTCTCCTCGTTTTTTTCGGAGACCGCCGAAGTACTGGCGAGAAAAGAGCCTTCCCTGCTCTTGGCCGAAGACGCAGGTGGTACTGTGCTGCTGGCCCTAGCCGACATGGATGGAGGCTTGTTGGGCGAGCGGCAGGGGGAGGTCGAAATCAGCCTGGATAGCACCGCGGTGGCGCTCGTTGGGATCGCCGCAGGTATTGCCATCCCCGACATGCACTCCCTATTGGCCAGAATAATCCAAGACTACCCACAATTTCCTGGATTAACGGATAGGTTACGGTGGAGATTAGGGACCGACAAAAACTTTCTGGACCGCCTGTATGACGACCCCGAAACCGTGCGTCTCATCCAGGTCGTCGCCCAGGACATCGCTCGGCAGTTAGGACAGCGATTTGAACCGCAGTCGGTCCTCGTCATGGACCACCTGACCAGTTCCAGGGCGCGCAGCCAGGGCTGGCAGACCTGCGGCGACGTAGCCAATCACCGTTGGTCGGACGAACCAATCTGCCCGCGTGGCTGGGACTGTGAGAGCTTCGTGCCCAACGATTACGCCACGCGGGCGGAATGTGAGCAGGGGGCCCGGGAGTGGAGGGGTGGAGGCGATATGGGTGAGGAGCAGAGAGACTGCGGAGTAGACCTGGGCTCAGTCGCCGGGAGCGCCTGTTGCGCAACGGCTAGGGCCTCCCAGGAGGCAGTTTGCGACGACGACTACGATCTTTGCCTACGCAACTGCACCATAATAACGGATGAAGAATGCGGCCCATTCTACTGTCTTCGCACCGTGAAAGGCCCTTGCGATGTAGTGGTCTCCAATAACCATCAAGCATGCCTCGAGACATATACCCATTATTGTGATGGGGTGCCGTTGCCAATTGAGATACCTTGTGACCCGTGACGGAGTACCCCCCCCCCCAGACTTCGGGAGGGTGACCCCAAGAGACTGGCTATTCGGTCAAACCTCGGGATGGACAGCCGCCTGAGTGATCAGCAGAGATGACATGTCCGAGCGTAATTCCCATTGTTCGCCACGCGCCCCCAAGAGCGCGAAGGGTTCCCGCCGCCCCGCCGCACACTCCCGGTAGCCCAGCCCCCACACCGTCGCACGTGCTGCCCAAGGCGGTCAGCTCTATCAGGCCGCCTAGAGCGGTTTACGATACGTTATAGCCGGGCCGATCCCCTTGCGTCATGCCGGACGTGATCCGGTATCCAGAAACCAGGGGGCGGGACGCCTGGATTCCTGTTTGTACAGGAATGACGGACGGCTACACAGAATCGGAATTTGCTCTAGCCTTTTGCTCATAAAGCCAGGTCCGGCGTGTGACAAAGCTGTGAAGGGTTGTGGCCGACAGGCGCTGGAGCACTTCGGTCGCCTCATCAAAAATTGTCCCCGGAGGACGGACACCAATCTTGACACGCTTGGCTTTCATACCTTCCCTTTCAGAACTGGCTAGGATAACCTCAAGAAAGAGATTGGGGAAGGCTAACAAAGGAGGCACTGAAACTCCATCATGCCAGCGACAAGAAAAAAAGCCACTTCACATTCCTATATCGAACGGAGAAAAGGCGTATGCGGTGGTCGACCGGTTATTAATGGAACACGTTTCCCGGTGAGTTCGATTGCGATTCAGTATCAACGCGGCCTCTCGGCCGAAGATATTCTTCGGGACTATCCCCAGTTGTCTCCACCTCAGGTCTACGGAGCATTAGCCTACTATTTCGATCATCAAGCGGAAGTTGAGGCTGAAGTGGCCAACATCCGGCACGGAGAGCGGCAGATGAGTAGGGACCCTGCTCTGAGGTTGTTCAGGAATGACAAAACCAACTCTGTATCTGGACCATGATGTCCACCTCTACTTCGCCGCTGCTCTTGAACGGCATGGGTATGAGGCACACAGCACCCAAGAGTTCAGCAACCAGTCCCTACCCGACGACGCACAGTTGGCCTTTGCCACACAGCGGAACTGGACCTTATTGGGTTACAATACGAGTGACTTTTTCGAGATTCATCACAATGGGGTCCGGCAAGACAAAGCTCACGCGGGTATTATTCTCGCGTCTCAATTCAATCCGAAGCGCACTTTTCGCCGTCCGCTTCATCTCCTTTTTCTCTCCACACTCGATGACTTACGAAATCAAGTCGTTTTCCTTGGAGCGTGGCTTGACCTGTGATCTCTGTCGGTATTCCTCTCTCGTTTTACCCTTGACAAACTCGACCCTGCCCGATTAGTCAGTAAATCTTTTGACAGTTTTTTCAAAGCGAGGGGATATGCCAACCAAGTATGTTGATGTTGACGGCTATGCGGTGCATTACTTTCACACCGGCCAGACAACGCTGCCACCGGTTGTGCCTGATGTCAGCAAAGGCACGCTCTTTTTATACGTCCACGGGGCAGGCAGTAACGGCCATTTCGCCCACAAGATGCTGGATATGCTCTCGGCTGCCCACAGTCCGCTGTCCTTCGACTTTCCGGGCCACGGGCGTTCAAGCGGGACGGAAAGCCTCAAAAGCGTGGCCGCCTATAGCGACTTCACCTATAGTCTGTGGCAGACCCTGGACGTGCGTCCGGTGGTCATTATCGGCCATTCCATGGGCGGCGCCATCGCCATGGATTTGGCCCTGCGCCACGCGGATATGGTGGAAGGCCTCGCCCTGACCTGTACGGCGGCGAAGTTCAACATCCCGGATGAGCTGATCGACACCTGGCAGGCGGTGATGAAAGGCCGCCGGGGACAGCCGTTTACCAAGGTATCGTGCTCACCGCAGACGCCGCAGGCAATCATCCAAGAAGGCTGGATGGAGCAGATCAAGACCGACCCGCGCGTCCGCTGCTTTGATTTGATGGCCTGCCAGCAGGTTGACCTGAGGGCACAGCTAGGACAGCTCGACCTGCCCACACTGGTGCTGGCCGGAGCGGATGACGCCACCACGCCAGTCGCTCAGGCAGAAGAGTTGCGAGACCATATTCCGAATGCACAACTGAGCGTGATTCCCGAGGCCGGGCACTGGTTGCCACTCGAAAAACCGCAGGCCGCCTGCGATGCCATTCAGGCGTTCTTCAACTAAAGAGGCCTCTTCAACTAGAGAGGAATAGTATGAGTATCAGTCGAAAAGCAGCGCTAGCCGGTGTCTACGAGCACCCGCTCCGTTGGGCGCCGCATAAAACCCAATACCAGATCATGGCCGAGAGTGCGCGAGGCGCCCTGGACGATGCCGGGCTGAGCATAAAAGACGTAGGCGGCCTGTTTACCTCAGGGGTGGGCGGGATGGGGATTATCGCGCTGGCCGAGCACTTGAATCTGAACCCCGATTTCCTGGACTCCAACTCGATCGGCGGCTCGTCCTTTGTTTCGCATACGGCTCACGCTGCGGCGGCGATTGCCGCCGGCTACTGCGATGTGGCCCTGATTCTGTACGGCAGCAAATGGTCCTCAGACCGTTTTGCCGTTGGCACGGGAGGCGGCGGGAGCGGCGATCCGCCGGAACAGTTTGAGGGCTGCTACGGCCCGACAACCGTTGGCGCCTATGCCCTGGCCGCGCAGCGGCATATATACGAATTCGGTACGACCGGTGAGCAACTGGCCGAGATTGCCGTGACCACGCGCAAGCACGCCTCGCTGAATCCGCACGCAAAGTTCCGTGACCTGATTAGCGTTGACGACGTCCTGGCCTCGCGCGAGGTGTCTTCACCGCTACACCTGCTGGACTGCTGCATGATCTCCGATGGCGGTGGCGCCCTGGTTGTCACCTCTGCTGAACGGGCACGCGATCTCAGAAAGAAGCCCGTCTATCTCCTGAGCGCGGCGGAGTCCTGTGCCCATACCAGCGCCGGGATGCGCGATATTACTGACGCGGCGGCCAAGCAGTCCGGCCCGAAGGCCATGGCGCGGGCCGGGGTGAGTCATAGCGACTTTGACATGGCCATGATTTACGACTCCTTCACCATTACCGTGTGCATCACCCTCGAAAGCCTGGGATTTTGTCAAAAAGGGGAAGGCGGGGCGTATGTCCAGAACGGTCGTATTGGTCTGGGCGGAGAACTCCCGATCAATACCGACGGCGGCGGGCTGTCCTCCAATCACCCCGGCATGCGCGGGATTTTTCTGGTGATCGAGGCGGTCAAGCAGTTACGGGGCGAGTGTGGAGAGCGCCAGGTCAAAGATTGTGCACTCGCATTTTGCCATGGAACGGGTGGAACACTCGGGCTCCGACATAGCGGGGCCTCTCTGGTCCTCGGAGTATAGCCGCGGTCCGGTAACGGGGGAGTGATTATGGCTGATGAGAAAAAGAAAGCGAACCGTCCGGTCCCACGGGTAGATGAAGAGTCGCGGCCGTTCTGGGAGGCCTGCGCCCGACACGAACTGTATGTTCAGAAATGTCGCACCTGTGGAACGGTCTTTTACTATCCGCGCGCCTTTTGCCCGGAAAACCTGTCGCAGGACTTTGAGTGGCTGCGCTGTAGCGGCAGGGGGACCGTCTACACCTTTACGATTACCCGACAGAATCAAAGTGCAGGCTTTCGTAACAAAGTGCCCTATGTCATGGCCTATGTCGAGTTGGAAGAAGGGGTGCGGATGCTGACCAATATCGTGGGCTGTGACCCGGAGAGCGTCACCATCGGCATGCCGGTCGAAGTCACCTTCGAGGACGTGACGCCGGAAGTCTCGGTGCCGCTGTTCAAACCCGCTTCATAGTCTGTTGGGTCCTTTGGGTCTATTGAGTCCTTTGAGTCTGACCCAATTGACTCAAATCGTTCGCTTCTGGCACTATAGATGGCTCACAACCAGAAAAAACTGCTTCGACAAAAGGAGATGAAAAAGCCGGCTTCGCGCTCCGGTTCTCAGATATCCCATGGCACGAGTAATTGACCTCCACCTTCATTCTGAAGCCTCGGACGACAGCCGCGCGCCGGTTGAGGCCTATCTCAAATGGCTGGCCCGTAAGCGCGACGAACGGCCGCTGGATGGTATCGTGCTGACCGAACACCGCCAGTTCGACACCCGGAGTGATTACCGAGACCTCGAAGATAAGTACGGCATGCTGATCCTCAAAGCCTCTGAAGTCGAGACCGAGTACGGTCACGTCTTGGTGTATGGGGTCAATGACGCAATGCTGCAACGCTTCGACTTCTCCAACGTCCGGCTGCGAGCCCAGGAGGTTATTGACGAGGTGGCGCGCATGGGCGGTGTGGCCATGCCGTGTCATCCGGGTCGGCCCACTATTGGATTGATCGAGCACTATGAAAACCGTCCTCCGCTTGAGGGGGTGGTTGGCGTCGAGGCCCTGAACGGCGGAAGCAAAAAAGGCGAGAATGAGCGCGTTGCCGCACTGATCGATACGTATGGCTACCATGCGTTTGGGGGGAGTGATGCCCATCTGGTGAGTTTTGTCGGGATTTGTGCCACCGAGTTTGAGAAAGAGATTACGAATACCGAAGAGTTGGTTGAGGCGCTGCGAACGGGCGGTTACCGTCCGGTTGATTTTCGTGTCCGGCGCGCCCCGGCCCAGCCGGCAGCCAGTGGTGCCTAGAGGAGATACGGATGGCGCTTGAATTTGATCGGTCCATCTTAGGCCAGGTGTTTGACGAGACGGACTTTCCGCCGGTTGAGAAAGCGGACCTCTTACACTTTGCGGACGCGCTGGGAGAGACCAACCCGCTCTACACCGATGAAGCAGTAGCGGCGAAGGGACCGTATAGCGGCCTTGTTGCAGCCCCGACCTATGTCACCCGGCTCCGCCCCAAAAAAATGACGCCCGAGCATATGCCACGCTTTGGCAAGATCGGCTTTGACGGCGGGCGTGACGTTGAAATTTTCGCCCCGGTCCGGCCCGGCGACCGGCTAAAAATGGTCAGCACCATACACGATATTTACGAGAAAACCGGGCGCAGTGGCTCCATGTATTTCATCGTCCTGCGGAATGAGATCACAAACCAGGACGGCCAGAAGATTGCCACTGTTGACCATAGGATTATGCAGCGATGAAAACACTCTATTTTGAAGAGATCGAAGAGGGCGACGAGTTGCCGCCTATCGACCTGCTTCTGACCAAAGACTTTGTCCGCACGTACGCCAAGACGGCCGGTATGGATTTCCCACGCTTCACGGACGACGAAGGGGCACGCCAGGAGGGTCTGCCGGGCATGATCGCGCCTGGGGTTTTAAGTATGGGGCTACTGGCCCGACTGATCGGCGAGTGGAACCAAGCGGCGCAGATTACCCGGATCGGCACGACGTTTCGCAGTCCGGTCCTGCCTGACTGTCATATTCACCTGCTGGGCTTTGTCACGCAAAAGGATGCAGAGCAGCATACGGCGGAGTGCGATATCTGGATGGAGAACGCTGATGGAGAACGCTGGGTCATTGGCACGGCGACCGTTGTGTTGCCAACCAGAAACTCCTAGAGGACAGTATTCAGAGAGTAGAACAATGCAAAAACGACGACTTGGCTGTGTGATGGTTTTCTGTTTGGTCAGCATGCTCGGACTTGGCCCGTACATGCCAACAGCTTTTGCTCAGAATGGAGCAACGCAGCAGGGGCTGGACGACTCGCTGGACATGCTTGACAGCCCCACCCCGGTGTACGAACCGTCCGTTTTTGAACCCTTTAATGAGAAGATGTTCTCCTTGAACATCTGGATGGATGAACATATCCTCCGACCGGTTGCCCGCTCCTATGCCGGAGCTGTGCCGGAGCCGGCGCGGCTCAGCGTCCGCCGTTTTTTCGACAATATCGGGGTTGTGCCGCGCTTTGCGAATAGCCTCTTTCAGCTCAAGCTGGACGGCGCGGCGCGGGAAGCCGGACGCTTTATGATCAACACGACGATTGGCGGTCTCGGCTTTTTCGATGTAGCCAGAAACAAGTTTGGGCTCGAAAGGAGTCAAGAGGACTTTGGCCAAACCCTCGGGACTTATGGCATAGGATCGGGCCCGTATCTGGTGTTGCCCTTTATCGGACCTTCCACGGTGCGTGACGCCATTGGCCGGGTCGCGGACGGAGCCATGGACCCGAAGACCTATTTTTTGTCCACGGTCGAAGTCACGACAACGGATGCGGGCACGGTGCTCACCAGTGCGGTCAACGAACGCTCCCTCAATCTTGAACTCTTCGAGAGTGTGGATCGCTTTTCTCTGGATATGTACAGCGCGGTGCAAGACTTCTACCTGCAAAATCGAGAGAGGCTGATCGCAGAATAAGCCTCCGGCCTCTCGGAAACATCGGCAAGACGGCGCCTGGAGCGTCGAGGAGCTTGAGCGTGGGCAGAACTCTCCTTTTGATGATCGGTCTTCTTTTTCCTCAGCTCGGCTGGGCGGATTCTCCGGCGGAGGTGACCAAACGGCTGATCTCGACTATGCAGTCGTGTGGTCAGGAATTTGGTTCTCCCTCCGCTCCCCCGCAGTGCACCAGCGAAGAGATCGAAAAAAACCTGGCTATCGTTCAGCTTTCGCGCTGGCTGATGGGACCCCACTGGGACACCCTCGGCCAAGAGAAGCAGGCTGATTTCATCAGCCTCCTCACCCGCCTGCTGCGCGAGCTGGCCTATCCCAGAGCGTCGGAATTTCTGGCTGACACGCAGTTCGAATACGGCGACACGCACCTGCAAGGGAATGAGGCCCTGACCGAGGTTTCGGTCGTGAATCCGGATGAAGGGCGGGTGGCCATCGGTTTTCGGCTCAACCAGTCGGAGGGCGTGTGGAAGATTTGGGACGTCCGGCTCGACGGGGTCAGTATGGCGAGTAACCTGCGCAAACAAGTGCAATCGCTTATGTCCAAACAGTCCTACGAGGAGTTGGTGAAGCGGATGCAGCAGAAAATTACGAACGCCGACACCGACGGGGCCGGATAAGCACGGACCTTTCAGACCCTCTCCTCCGCTTGAGTAAGCGTCCTAGCTCAGATAGGCTGCTCGGCTCACAAGAGGACGGGCAGAACCCGTGTCGGGTCTGGGGGGCCGTGGCGTTGGCAGCTAGCGTGGCCCCTCCCCCTCGCCGACCGACGTTCTCTGGCCTGTCCGTTTCAGCGTGCTTTGTGAGTGGAGACTCTACCCGTGCAGGCCATCCCGTCGTCTTTTAAACACCGCCTCGTTGCCCTGGAAAAGCGGGCGCTGCGGGCTTGCGCGCGGGGAATCGTTGCCTACGCCAAGACGGCCCTGGCGCTGTGTCTCCTGCTTTCGGTTGCGGCCTCGGTCTACACCGCACGGCATCTCGAACTCGTCACCCGGCCGCAATGATCTGATCTCGACCGAAAAACGTTACCTGCAACTCGATGAGGAGTATTCCGAAGAGTTTGTCGGCGTGGACCAAGTGGCCGTGGTTGTTGAGCCGCAAGACATCCCGCAGGGCAAAGCCTTTGTGACGCGCCTGGGTGAACGCCTCGCCCAGGAGCAGGAGCATATTGCCGAAATTTTTTACCGAGTGGACGTTTCCCTCCTTAGAGGGCAAGAAGCTGCTCTACCTGCCGGCTGAGGATTTGCGCGATTTACGGCGGAGTCTTGAAGATTCGCAAGAGATTATTCATGAGCTGCTGACGAACCCCGGCCTGAATACACTGTTCGAGGCGATTAACACTCAAGTCAGCAGTGCCGTTGTTTCGCATCTGGTTGACGACTTCCTCGGGCTGGGAGCCCCACTGGATGAAGACTCCGGCGAGTTCTCCGACGCCCAGTTGTCCTTCCTCACCGCCTTATTACAAGAGATCGCGCGGGAGTTACATGGACAAGACCCCCGCTACCGTTCTCCCTGGGCTGAGTTTTTTAGTGGGACGGCCCAGCTCGATGACGACGGCTTCCTCATTGCCGAGAACCGCAAATACATGTTCCTCATGGTCGAGGCGAAAGAAGACACCACTGCCGGTTTCAACGACCTTCAGGAATCGATGGCGACTATTCGGCAGGCGATTGCCGAGTTGAAAGAGGAGTTTCCGGGTCTGGAGGCTGGAGTCACCGGCACGAAGGCGCTGGGCAATGACGAAATGCTCAGCGCTCAGCACGATACGGCCGTGGCAACGGTAGTGGCCCTGTCGGGTATTGCGCTCCTCTACCTGCTCTTTTTCCGACGCATTCGGCATCCGCTCTTCATTGTCTCAGCGCTCATGATCGGCCTGAGTTGGACGCTGGGTTTCGTCACGCTCTCAGTTGGTCATCTGACGATTATTACCGTCTTTATCGCGCCTATGCTGCTCGGCTTGGCCGACGACTTCGGCGTCCACTTCATGACCCGCTATGAGGAAGAGCGTGGCAAGGGGAAGAACCAAGCCGAAGCCATTACCATCGTGTTCGAGCAGACCGTCCCCAGTATTATTGCGGGGGCGTTGACCACCTCGCTCGCCTTTTTTGCGGTCATACTGGCGGACTTTCGCGGGGTTCAGGAACTCGGCATCATTTCGGGCGGAGGAATCCTGCTGTCTGTTCTCGCGATCCTGACTTTCCTGCCGGCCTTGATCGTCGGGATGGATGCGTTCTGGCCCTGGCGTGTTCCCGTGGGACGGCAGACGGTCTTGCAGACCACGTTTTCCGGGTTGGGCAAATATGTCGAACGGAAGAGAAGTCTCCTTTTCGGAATCGCCGGACTTGGAACGGTGGCCGGACTCCTGGCTCTGCCGTGGGTCTCTTTTGACTATAATCTGCTGAACCTCCAGGCACACGGCACAGAGTCGGTGGAATGGGAAAAGCGTATTATTGCAAACTCCGAACGTTCGTCCTGGAACGCCTTGGCAACCGCGCCGACGCCAGAAGCGGCGCGCCAAAAGGCTCAAGCGTTCGCGGCGCTGTCCAGCGTGGAGACCGTTGAGAGCGTGGCGTCCCTGATTCCGGACGGACAGCCGGAGCGCCTCCATATTCTTACGATCATCCGTCCGCTGCTGAATGAACTCCCGCCGCTTCGCACTGATCCCCAGGAGGTGGAGGTCGAGCAACTCGACCAGACCCTGGATAAGCTCCGCCTCAAAATTCGCGATCAGGAAAACGGCAGTGCAACGCTCCTGCACGAGGCGCGCCAACACCTCCTGGCCGTTTTTGAAGCGATCCGAACGCTGCCCGAACAGAACGTCCAACAGCGTCTGGCCCTTTTTCAGGACGCGCTATTTCTCGACTTTCAGGATAAATGGTCCCTGCTCAGTAATAACCTGTCTCCGGCCGGCCCGATTACCTTTGCGGATGTCCCGCCTCAGTTGCGCAGCCGCTTTGTCAGCCGGGACGGCCAGCGGTTTCTTTTACAGATCTATCCCAAGGAAAATATCTGGGAGCGCGAGCCACTGACGGAGTTCATTCGGCAGTTACGTACGGTTGATCCCGACGTTACCGGTTCCCCGATTATTGGCTACGAATCTATTGGGGCGATGCAGAACGGCTATATTGAGGCGGCCTGGTATGCGTTTCTCGCCATCCTGGTTGTCACCTTTTTGGCGCTCCGACGTGTCACGGACGCCCTGCTG